>JWIH01000009.1 GCA_000814665.1 Pseudoalteromonas flavipulchra NCIMB 2033 = ATCC BAA-314 | reverse complement strand
GACCAAAGTTACCTGTTAGGGTTTGCGCTTAATGACACGCAACCATCTGTTGTTACTAGCGCCAATAACGCCCAAAACGTGCTCTGCTCTCGCGGCCAAAACCTGTTGATGTTTGATGACACCCCAAATACCCCGCATATTGTGTTGCAAACCTTAGCGGGCAACCAGCACTTGGTGTTACATGGGGATAAAAAGCAGCCTTACATTCACTGGCTTGCGCAACTAGGCGCAATGAATATTTTTGCAGCCAAAGACATACAACTTGGCAGTGTTAAAAGCGCAATCCGACTACTTACCAATAAAACCTTTATTGCCAGCGCCAAACAACAACTGGCACTGGAGAGTAAAAAGTCGGTGATTGTCGATGCAACAACCAACCTAGACGTCACCGCCAATCAAATTGACGTCAGCGCCAAACAAGATTTGACCCTTAAGGCGGGTCGCAGCCATCGCAGTGTTATCCAAAGTGATATAAACCTCAAGGCAGACAACAACCTCACCATCACCGCGCCGGCGGGAAGTCAAATCATTCAAAGCCAAGGCAATATCACAGTAAAAGGCAGTGGCTCTGGCAACCTCACTCTTGCCAATGGCGGCAGTGAAATCAGCATTGACTCAAGTGGTAACGTCAACATCTTTGCAGACAAGTTACTGACCTTAAAAGGCAAAGCCATGACCGTGTTTGACGGTAGCATGGAGCAAGATATTAGTGGTAAACAAAGCGCCACTATGCCGAGTGTACCGCAAATAGCGCAGATAGCAGCAAATCAACGCTTGTCGTTAACCGCTGATGGCGTGGCATCACTTGCGGATAAAACCATTGACCTTTCGTATTTTTATAGCGATGGCACACCAGTAGAAGACATTGATTACGAAGTCGTGATGGATAACGGCAAAATATACACAGGCCAGCTTAGTGGCGGTACCGCAGAAATCATTGATGTGCCTGCTGGGAATTATACCGTGAGTTACATCGGCGAGGACGAAGAGAAGATTATTTCGTTACGCCAAGAGCTTCGCACGGCCCTTGACCAAATGGTTGCAGAAATCCGCAAGCAAGCTGACATTCAAGAGCGCCTGATTGATGACGAAAACCTTGGGATGCAAGGGCTTATTTATAGCGGTGCATTCTTATACGGGCTTTATCAGCAAGGAGAAAGCATTGTAACGGGAGTCGCAGATTTAGTCGAAGGCACAGCTGGAGCAATTTATGATGTTGGCGCAGCAACTTTCCGTATTTTGGGTCACCTTGCAACTGGCGATGTGGAAGCTATGCGGGCAGAGTTACAGCAAATTATGTCAACTGCCTCAGAGTCTATTAATGGCATCGTTGAAGCGTTTGAAACATTAGTTATTATTGCAGAAGATGAAGAAGCGCGTACTTTACTTGCAAATTTCCCAGCACGTTACTTTAATGCTCATTCCAGTGTTGAACGCACCAGAATGGCAGGTCGCTTGTCGTTTGAAATACTGCTTGCCCTTGCCACCTTTGGCAGTGGTGCAGTGGTTTCTGCTATCGCTAAATCCAATTACTTTGTTAAAGCAACCCGCGCATTGGAAAAGCTCACTCAAGCCACCAAGTTAAAACGCTTAAATTACACTCGCTCGGGTACAACTGAAAAAGTACAACTAGATCGGATTAGAAAACTAGACACCAGTATCCGTGATGTAAAAAAAATCAATCATGGTCCATCAATAAGAATAACAGCTGAAAAGCATAGGACATCTTCAAGGTTAAATACTCGCCAGTGGAAACATAAAACGATGTTCGATGGGCGGCTTGTACACCAGCGTAATGACTTATTCGATATCAATAAGAAAGACCTTAATGGTTTGACGAACCTTGAACGAATGATGAAAGGACGACCTCCTATTGGTTTCGACGGTGAGCCGGTAAACCTCCACCATTTGATTCAAAAGGAGCCTGGTACAATTGCAGAGGTTGGTGGTAAACTGCATTCAGAGCGGACAAAAATACTACATATTCCTCAATACGAAAAAAGAAATGGCGCTTGGCTTAAGAGGAAGAATTATAGCTTTAGGGCTCATAATGGCAGGAAATCAACATGGCCAAGCACTCAGTTTGGTAATATCAAGAAAACTGAGGCAGAGAAGGTATTTATAAAGTGGAGCTCGGAGTACTGGAAATATAGAGCCAAAGGATTTTAATTATGAAAAACTTTACACATGATGAGTTAAAGCAAAGATTAGAGTCACTAAACGAATTTGAATATCAAGGTAGTCATAGTGACTTAGAAATAAAAGAAGCTGAGTCAGTGCTCAACCTTCGTCTCCCAGAAAGTTTTAAAGACTACTTGAAAGCTTGGGGAAATATAGCGATAGGCCCGATTGAAATCTTAGGTTTAACTAAAACACCTAATTTTATAAATGCAGAATATCCGAATTTTGTTTGGTTTACTCTTAAAAAGAGGAGTAATGACCAACTCCCAAAAGAGCTTGTAGTTTTCCATAGCGTGAACAATGAGTTTCTTTACTGTATCAACTGTTCGAAACCTCTCAGTAATGGAGAGTGTGTAATTACAGTTTGGAACAATTTAGATAAAATTGTAGAGCAAGAGTATCACGTTGGGTTTAATAACTTTATTTTGGGCATATTAGAAGACGAATAGTACTTTATTGTGCGTTTAGCATATCTATTCTGACACTGGCTTTAGTTAGCCTTAAAGTACTAATTAAGTGTAAAATAGCACACTTATTTTGAGAGCTACTTCATATGCAAATGACGTAAGCTCTCAAATTTTTTTACAGCCCACGGCATCTACATTTCCTTGAGCGTTATATAAGCTCCTTCTTTTAAAAATTAGATACCTTTGGTTTACCACCTCCAGCAAGCACTAGTGAATTTATATAGAAAATTGAGAATGCACCGCCCGGTCAATACACCGTGCAATATGGTGAGGATAAACGCGATTACCTACCTGAAGATAATCGCCCTAAAAATCCACTGTATGGACAAATCACCCCAGCGCGAGCGGCTGAAATGGTACGCAGCGGTAATACCGCACCACTGATAGAAGCCAATGGCATTGCAACCCAAGCAGGCGATTGGTTATGGGGCACACTGCAAGGCGACTTTAATCAAAACCCCTCCACGTCACAAATCGTGGTAGGTACCTTGATTTCCATGATACCGATTATCGACCAAGTCATGGATTTACGAGATATCACCGCCAATGTCATGTTACTGACTGACGATGATGAAGCCAACGACAACGACGCTTGGCTTGCCTTTACCCTAACGGGTATTGGTTTAGTGCCAGTAGTGGGCTCAGCAGTCAAAGGCGTAGGCAAGGTTATCTTAAAAAATACCGGAGAATCGCTCTCTGCTGCGCTTGCCGTTTTACGCAAGCTCGGCAAAGGCGACCCAGTTAAATACCTAAGAGACATCAACTGGCAAGACCTAGGAAAACAATCCGCCACGGAAGTTAAAAACATCGTCAAAGGCCTGCGCGATTCACTTGATGACATGTCCACCAGTTGGCACTACGACCTACTGCTTCCAGACGCCGCCATCGAAGGCATGCAAGCCACGGTTAAACGCCTAGACGAGGTCACCCCCAAAATCGACCAGCATATGCAACAAGCCGCCCAAGAAATCGGGCAGCGAGTTAATAAAGCACTGGATGAGTATCAAGGCCAATCACCAATTCGAGGCGTTACCGATAAGCCCACCAAAGCCAAAGCTGATGAATTGGAGCCGCCAAAAGGGAATGAGTTGCTGGGGGCTAAGTCCGAGTTTAAAGGGCAATACAAAGGAAGTGAGCTACTATTAAAAAATATTTCAACTATTAATATCAACTACACTAAGCGGGATAGGGCTGAATATGCTGATTTACGTAAAGCATTCAATAATGGTATACGGAAAGACTTTTTAAAAAGCTTATCTAACAGGCCAGAATTAATTAAACAACTGAATAAGCTTGGAGTGAATGAGAGAGAAGTGGCAAAGCTCGCAGATGGCAAAGTTCCAAAAGGTTGGCAGGTTCATCATAAAATCCCATTGGATGATGGTGGCACTAATAGTTTCAATAATTTAGTTCTCATACGAAATAGCCCCGAACACTCAGTATTTACAACTTACCAAAAAAAATGACGTCAAAAATGACGCACTATGAAACAATAAACGTCGATTGGCCAATTCCCGAAGGCTTGGTTTATCCTAAGTGAGATGATGATGAGCGTACTAATCAATTTGATCGAACAGAAAAACAAAATAGAAGAATCGCAATACCAAGAAGGTTTTTTACTTCCTCCTGCAACTGAGAAACAACTTATAAAGCTGCAAGAAAACTCATTAAGATTTTTTAAGGGGAAAATATCAGACCAGTTTATAGAATTATTAAAAATTTCAAATGGTTTTTCTGTAAATGGTTTAAACGTGTATGGTGCAAACACCATCGAAAGTCCAATTTATCTACCAGGTATAATTGAAGCCAATGAATCATTTTATGAAGAGTGCTCCCTGAAGCAATTTATTGCATATGCTGATGAAAACATGAGTCGTGTAGTTTTCAATTTGAACACCCGACTCTATGCTGTCATAGATAGAGTTACTTGGGAAATAATTGATGAGTATGAAACGTTTGAAGAAGCGTTACTTGCATTAATTGAGGAGAGTTGTGTGTTTGAATAATGTGTACCAGCTCAGGATTTGAATAAGTCTTAATTTGATCTGTCAGATTCGAATAATAAAACTCAATCAAATCTGACAGTCGCATATGTGCCAACAACTGCCGCTCTATAGCTCTTAATATCTCAAATCTAATTGTGATAGCGGACGCTCAAACCAAACTTTTTTGGATATAGCAATTTTTAGCCAATCGGAAGCCGAGAGGAAGCTTTTAGTTCTCGCAGTGATAAGCTTGAACGAATAGACGAAACCCCTGGTAATTTACGTAAGGTATTATCGATGAACTGGCTATAGTCATCCAAATCTTTTGCAACAACCTGTAATAGGAAATCAGCGTCACCTGTTGTATTGTGGCAAGAAAGTACCTGAACGCAATTTTGGATAACTGCTTCAAAAGTGGTGGTTGTTTGACTGTCATGCTCTGTACAAGTGAGCTGTACGAAGGCCAATACACCAAACCCTAGCTTACGTCTGTCTAAATTGGCTTGGTAACTTTCGATATATCCTTCCTCCTCTAAACGCTTTAACCTTCGCCAACAGGGGGACTCACTCATCGCCAGTTCGTTGGCTAACTTCGCATTCGTCAAGCGACCATCTCTTTGCATATGCCACAAAATATCATTGTCTATCTTGGTTAGCTTACTCATAGGGGGACTCTTTCTTTAAGTGGGTTATATATGAAAGAGTATTTCCTTATTTGGCAGCCTTCAAGTTAATTTAGCAAGGTAATTTCAGTTTTAACTCGTAGTATAGTCCGAGGTAACAAACTCGATACATAAGGCGGTTGGTGATGAAAGCAGTTGTTTACGAAAAATTTGGTCAAGCACCAAAAGTAATGAATGTTAAAGAGCCGGAATTGGCTGATGATGGCGTTATTATCAATGTTAGAGCTACAGGCGTGTGCCGCAGTGATTGGCATGGCTGGAAAGGTCATGACTCAGGTATTGAGTTGCCTCATGTGCCGGGACATGAATTTGCTGGCGTGGTAGAAGCGGTTGGCAAAAATGTTCGTCACTTTAAGGTGGGTGAACGTGTAACTGTGCCGTTTGTAAATGGTTGTGGAAGTTGTCCGGATTGTCATTCTGGTAACCAACAGGTTTGTTCAACCCAAACGCAACCAGGTTTTACTCATTGGGGGTCGTTTGCCGAATATGTACCGATTAATAATGCCGATACAAATTTAGTTCACTTACCTGACGATATGGATTTTGCTACAGCAGCAAGTCTTGGTTGTCGATTTGTAACTTCATTTAGAGCCGTGGTCGACCAAGGTAAAGTGAAAGCTGGGCAGTGGGTTGCTGTTCATGGCTGTGGGGGCGTTGGATTATCTGCCATCATGATCGCCAATTCCATTGGTGCAAATGTTATTGCCGTCGATATTGCTGAAGATAAACTTACGCTTGCTCGCTCTTTAGGCGCCGTTGCCGTCATTAACGCAAGTAAGGTTGACGATGTTGCTGAAGCAATTATGTCACTTACCCGAGGTGGCGCTCATGTCTCGCTAGATGCACTTGGCCACAGTGTGACTTGTGTCAATTCAATCAAATGCCTGCGCAGCTTAGGTAAACACGTCCAAGTAGGCTTGCTGCTGGGGGAGCAAGCAGCTCCCAATATCCCTATGAGCAAGGTAATTGCTCAAGAGCTAGAAATCATTGGAAGTCATGGTATGCAAGCTTTCCGTTATCAAGACATGTTGGCAATGATGCTTTCTGGGAAACTGGTACCTGAAAAACTAATAGGTCAGCGCATTAATCTTGAGCAATCGATCGATGCTTTAACCACCATGGATTCATCTTCTGTACCTGGCGTAACTGTTGTTACTGAGTTTTAAGTGGCAATGTGAATAATTTAACTGCTTGAATCAGGTTGATTTCATTAATTTGGAAAATATGGCAACCAGTATGAACACAGGTTTAATGGCTCATGGTGTTATTGCCATTAATATTGTTATTTCCAAATGTTCTGATAAGAAACGTTAGCTTCTACAACCACAGCTTGTTTTAGCGACAATAACGACTTCAGTTAACTTTTAAGGTGATGTTAGTAACTTGGCTGAATGTCTGCTTTGTGGAAGTGAGCCAATGACACCAAATAACTGCGACCGTCTCAAATTCGCTCGAAACTGTCTGTCAGATAAAGTCAAAACCTATTCATCGAAACTGTAAGATCAGATATGAGCTACTACACAGGATTACATGAAAAGTTACCCGCTTCAATCGGTGACTGCCACTCTACGTGTTAAGCGGGTAAATTTAAAAGCTTTGTAGTGCTTCTTATCAATGCCCTAGTTGATCGAGTAAGTCCATTACTTCAACGCTGGCATGTTCCATTTGGTTAAGCTGTTTAACTGCGCCTTGAGAATCGCCTGCTTTAAACTTTTTCATTGCTTCTACACCAGCTCTATGGACTTCTTTATGCGGAGCTTCTAGACGTTTAAACGCGTTGTGACCGCCAAACTTTTGGGCGCCATCGCCACTAAACCATTTGCCTAAGCGGCACATCGTATGATCGGCAAAGTCGCTGATATTTTTATGGCTATTGCCAATAATAACGTTGTATACGTCTCCTTTCCAAACGACATGATCGAGCTTTACTGTCTGGATAAAAGTTTGAGTGGTAGAAACCAAAATGGTGTCTTTCATTGAATCACAACAACTTACTATCCCTTCGTATTCATCGTTTAAGTGTCCAATACTGTCAGACAGCGTGATATTAGACGCTTGAATTTCTTCCACGGCACTCACGGTTGTATGAGTCGTATCGATGATCTTTTTGACCAGATCGGAGACTTCGTTGGCGGACTCGTTGGTGTTGGTTGCCAGTGCACGTACCTCATCGGCGACAACCGAAAAGCCACGGCCAGCTTCACCCGCCCGGGCGGCTTCAATAGCAGCATTAAGCGCTAACAGATTCGTTTGATCTGAAATTTTTGAAATCGTCGTAACAAAGGTATTAATGCTATCGGCCATCTGCGATAGGCCAGAAATATTGGTGGTCATTCTGTCCATATTACCGCCGAGCTGCTCCATTCCCGTGAGTATTTTACGTAATGCGGTTTCAGATTTAGAAAAGGCGGAGTTTACTTGCTCAATTGAATGGCTTTCTTCTTCAATACTCATAAAGCTTGCAAGAACGGTTTCGCGGATCCCTTGCACTTGGCTTAATCCAGTCAATGCACACTGCAGTAGTTGATTGTCAGTATTATCATTGAGCGCAGCTTGTGAGCTTACAACTTCTTGTTTTAATGACTCATTTTCAGCAACTAATTGCGCATTCGCATGTTTTAAACTGGCAATCTCTTGTTGCGCGGCTAATAAGGCTTGTTGGGTTTCATTGTTTGTAAATAGTTTTGCAAACACGTTATTTTCCCTTGTAACTTGATATTAACGCAAGCTTAGCAATCATTGGAAAATAGTGCTACTTCTTTAGATTTTAAAAAAGCTATAAATTTAGATAAGTTAGCGTAGAATTGTGATTGGATTTTGGTGCGCTGAGCATCATTGAAATTGAATCAATAAAACTGTGTTATGGTGTTACCCTCTAGCACTAGACCTGAGTGATTTACCGCGTTTATCGCCATACATATGCTCATCGGCTTCGTGGATGATGAGATCAGCTTGTTTAGCTGGGTCAACTTTGACCATTCCAATACTGACGTTAATTTTGTAATCATGTAATCCCTTTAATAATGCCGCTCTTACTTCGTCTGTATCTGGAAGCACAGCATTAATATAGGCAATAAATTCGTCACCCCCGATACGAAAGCTGTAATCTAAGCCAAAGTAATCTTTCATATTCTGCGTAAACTTAATCAAAACCTCGTCGCCAATATGATGGCCATAGTTGTCATTCACTTGCTTAAAATTATCTAAATCGAGGTAGAGTAGCCATTGTTCATCAAAGCGGTGTGTTTGCAAGCCTTCAAAACATGCGCGACGACTACCCACGCCTGTCATCGCATCATGGTCAGCTTCATACCGCATCCGCTCTTCTAACAATCTTCTTCTCTCTACTTCTTTTTTTAGCTCTGTAATGCTGGCTCTTTTATTGGTGAGCATGCAGTAAAAACCAAAGCTGATGAGTAAAAAGCCGATATTTTTCAAAGAAGTGTCAAAGTTAAGTAAGGGAATGGAAAAACCGTCGGTGAAATTATCAATAATATCAAGGAGTAGGCCCGCACAATACACAAGTAGGGCAAGGCGTAAGAACGGATTTGCGATTTCTCTGGTGATCAAATTGAATAAAGTGAAAGAAATACCGAACCAGAACAACTCTTCGTAGCTCTCGTATTCGTAGTGGCCAATATAGTACATGTAGCCACCAAAAAAGATGATGGCTATCCATATGACTAAGGGAGGTAACGCGCGTTTGATCAAAATACTTTGGCTTCTGATGCTTCAGTTATCTTTAGTTATAGTTAATTGAGCTTCAGAAGCAAGCCGCTTATGCGTTTAACTCAAGTGCTTGAGCAATCATAAATAGATGACTAACAAAAACGAGAGAAGTTAGCACCGTTCGCATTTTTTGATAGTCTTTATGATAGTCACCCCAGCGAGACGAACTGCGTTCTATAAAATATACAAGCCAATATGCGATAGCGAGATAGAGAAGCAACCATTGTGGTGCTGCAATACTAAGTAGGGGGTAAGGGATCACGACAATCACGGCCAGTATCGCTTGTTTGTAGGTTTGCTCACCTGCACGCCATAAACTTCCGGCCATAAAAGCTAGAATCCCCAGACTGTAAAACTGAAAAGCATGAAGCACGTCACTTGATACACCTGTCATTAGCGTCCACGCGATACAAGCCAAAAAGGGAACGAAGCCAAAGTAACCAAGTTGAATATGATTGAAGTACGGGTGCATAGTCACGCTCTGCTATAGTTAATTGCTGGGATCATACCGTAATTATCTTATTTTTATACTCTTATGCTGAATTAGTTGATCATTTAAAAGTGAGTTATCGGTTTTTTCGATCACAGTGATTCAAACAATCCATTTTATTTAATCATCACTTCCCCTTATCTTTGTACTCAAGCCAAGGCGAACACTAATCGCCAACATTATTTTAAACTAAACAACAGTGAGGAAAGCGATGAGCACTTCATTAATCAATACTAAAATTCAACCATTCAACGCAACAGCATACCATGGTGGCGACTTCGTAGAAGTTTCTGAGCAAGACCTACTAGGTAAATGGTCAATCGTATTCTTTTACCCAGCGGACTTCACTTTCGTGTGTCCAACAGAGCTTGGTGATTTAGCTGACTACTACGCACAGCTACAAGAAATGGGTGTAGAAGTTTACTCTGTATCGACAGACACGCACTTCACGCATAAAGCATGGCACGATGCGTCAGACACTATTAAGAAAATTCAATTCCCAATGATTGGTGACCCAACAGGCCGTATTACTCGTAACTTCGGTGTAATGATCGAGGAAGAAGGTCTGGCACTTCGTGGTACTTTTGTTATCAACCCAGAGGGTGAAATCAAAGTTATCGAAACGCATGACCTAGGTATTGGTCGCAGTGCTAAAGAGCTAGTACGTAAAGTACAAGCTGCTCAATACATCGCATCTCACGATGGTGAAGTATGTCCAGCTTCTTGGCAGCCAGGTGAAGAAACACTAGCACCTTCACTAGATCTAGTTGGCAAAATCTAATTTGTCTGGGGAGTGCGGCATGCACTCCCATCTCAACCATCTAGATGAATCAAATTCATCGTTTTTGCGAATTTTTACTGTAGTTTCTGCAGAGGGTTACCTTATATGTTAGACAACCAAATTAAAACTCAACTACAAAGCCACTTTAGCTCTCTACAACGTCCGATTGAACTCGTCATTACTGTTGATGACAGTAAAAAATCGCAAGAGCTAAAAGGGTTAGCACAAGACTTAGCGTCATTGAGCGACAAAATTACTTTATCTGAATCAAGCGAAGGTGAACGTATCCCACAAATGGTGGTGCGTGGCGTTGAAACAAAGAGCGAAATTACGTTTGCCGGTGTGCCTATGGGACATGAGTTTACCAGCTTGGTACTTGCATTATTGCATTCAGGTGGCCATGCCACTAAAGCATCGGCAGACGATTTGGAACTGATCAGGAATATAGATAACGCATTGAACTTTGAGGTTTACATCTCACTGAGTTGCCAAACTTGTCCGCAAGTCGTACAGGCCTTGAATCTCATGGCGGCTGTTAACCCAATTATTACCACCACCATGATTGATGGCGCTTTGTTCCAAGAAGAAGTGGAATCACGCAATATCATGGCCGTGCCAACCGTGTACTTAAATGGTGAGCAATTTAGCCAAGGCGCAGTGAGCCTGAGCGATATACTACTCAAATTGGATAGTAAAGCTGGTGAAAAACAAGCGGCATTACTTAACGAGAAAGACGTGTTTGACGTGCTCGTTGTAGGTGGCGGCCCTGCTGGTGCATCAGCTGCAATCTATGCTGCTCGCAAAGGGTTAAATACAGGGGTAGTTGCGGAGCGTTTTGGCGGCCAAGTTGCCGATACTTTGGGCATTGAGAACTTTATCTCAGTGCAAAAAACCGAAGGTCCTAAGTTGGTTGCACAGTTAGAAGAGCATGTTAACCAGTATGGCGTTGATGTGATGAAGAACCAGCGTGCAGCGGCAATTAACAAAGGTGAAACCATTGATATCACGCTTGAAAGCGGTGCGGTATTAAGAGCCAAATCTTTAGTCTTGGCAACTGGTGCTCGATGGAGAAGCATGAATGTACCCGGCGAAACCGAGTACAAGGGTAGAGGTGTAGCATATTGCCCGCACTGTGACGGTCCATTATTTAAGGGGAAACCTGTTGCGGTCATTGGTGGCGGTAACTCGGGTATTGAAGCGGCTATCGACTTAGCAAATATCGTTGAACACGTCACGGTATTAGAATTTGCCGATACGCTCAGAGCTGACGAAGTGCTGATCAAAAAGGCGAAAAGTCTTGATAACGTTACCATTATTAAAAACGCACAAACCACCGAAGTAGTTGGTGACGGCAATAAAGTAACGGGTTTGAACTATACAGATAGAGTGAGCGGCGGATCGCATTCATTACCATTGGCCGGCATTTTTGTACAAATTGGGCTTGTACCAAATACTGAATGGTTAAAGTCGAGTGAAGTTGCACTTAGCCGCTTTGGCGAAATCGAAATTGATAGCAAAGGTGCGACTAGTCTAGCGGGCGTTTACGCCGCAGGCGATGCAACCACCACACCGTTTAAGCAAATCATAATTGCGATGGGTGGTGGAGCGACAGCAAGTTTAGGCGCTTTTGATTACCTAATTCGGTTAGGACAAGACGACGAGCAAGCTGCTTAACTTCTCGCATTACTGGAAAGAATCATTGCAACAATACACCCATGCAATGCTCCCAAGCCACACTTCAACAGTGTGGCTTTTTTTGGCTTAGGTTTCTAAGACTCATCGCTGCGTGAAGCAACTCCTACTCCAAATTGTATAGTGACTTGTGGGTGGCGGTTTATCCGGCGAGAGGTTACTAGCCTAGCTGAGTGGATTATCTTCCGGTGAAGAAACACAAGATCGCTGCGTAACGCATCTCCTACTCCAAACTGTAACGTGCTGTGTGGGAGGCGGTTTACCCGGCGAGTTGTTACTATCCTAGCAGAGTGGATTATCTTTCGGTGAAGAAACATAAGATCGCTGCGTAAAGCAACTCCTACTCCAACGTGTAGTGTGTCTTTGGGCTTTCTAGAAAGCAAAAAAGCTTTGAATTGTCCGTGCTGTCGCCTCTTTGTCGCCAAGCTTTCACTTATTTGGCGTTTTAAACTTCATATTTTTAGGGTATTACTTAATAACGCTGGGGAATAGATATAAGTGTAAAAAATGAAAATTGATGCCGCTTTGATAATCAGGCAAAGGATGCTCAAGGGGTGGACCCAAGAGCAATTAGCTGGTGCTTCTGGTTTAAGCAAAAGAACCATTCAGAGGGTCGAAAGAGAGGCGAGTGCTTCCATGGAAACTCAGAAGGCACTAGCTGCCACTTTTAATTTAGATTATGCGAGTCTTACTCTTAAGGAGGCTAGAGTGATGAAAAAATATGAATATAAAACAGTTGAATTACCATTTAAATTGCGCTTTTTTAAATCAGGGACACCAGACGTGCAGTCGCTATTAAATGCTGAAGGGCAAAATGGCTGGCAATTAAAACAGGTTGTTATTCCTGCATCTGGCTTTGGTGAGTCTGACTCCATGGTTGTTATTTTGGAGCGAGAGACAGCATAACAGAGCTAGTGTTGATTCGTTTGTTTACCGGTCGCACCATCACTTCAGATCTAGTTACTATCCACGCGTTGTAATGGCGCTGCCGATATAAATTGCTCAAAATGCTCACACCAAATAATAACGCTCTGAAACTGGGCCAGATCAACTTGGCGATACTTGGGCAGTACGAACTGCGAAAATTGGTTAATGTTGGCAATTTCCACCATGGTGTGTTTTTGTGCTTTAAAATCGGCTTCTGTTTCAATAAATGTTTTGGCGAGGTAAAGCCGATAATCAGGTCCTGGGGCTATCTCGCCCACAAATGCAATGTGGTTATCCGTAAAATAAATCTCACCGGTGGCGTAATGCAACGCGTCTGAATCTTTAAGCTCCTTTTTGAATTTGCCTTTGTATGTTGCGGCTTTACTGATCGCCAGTATTTCTGTGTGGCTAGCCGCCGGAGGTTGCGTCATTATCGGTAAAGTATACACACCCATGATAAATCCTGTGATAAACACTACAATGAGCAATAGTAACGTAAATAGCGTCCGCAAAATCATTTCCAAGTGAGCAATAAAGTCAAAGTATAGCCAAATTATAAGGCTCTAGTAGAAAAAACGACTGCGTAAAAAAAGGGTTGTTTTTAATTTTTTTGATAAGAAAAAAGTGCTTTTATTAAATGTAATTTAGTACCCAATGTAGATAAAACTTTACGCAGAGTAGCGCCTTCTGATTGTTAATTATTATAGAATAAAGTATTTCAATTGTTTTGATTGTTGTAATAGTCAGAGTAAACAGGTGGTTAGGCCTGAATTATGGTGTAAAGGTGTTTTTTAATCTAGCCATAAAGTATTGAATGTAATTAATAATCTCATCTATTGTTATTGATTTGTGCTTGGGTAAAATGCCTCGAATTCGAGTTGGTGATCACAATAAAATTAACTTGGATACCTTTTTATTACAAAAAATGAAGGCGAGTATACCATGGGCGTGCAAAAAGTTTATCAGTTGTTAAAAATGACAGCGTTGTTTTTACTGTCGAAGCACTGTGCTATAGCCAGGATAAGCTGTGTTTACTAACGAGTAAAACCTATGTGTACAGAGCTAGGCCGAATTTCGGTGATAAGCATCGGCAGACTCTCGCTCATTCTAATCTTAATCGAAGTGGCGGTAGCTACTTCCTAATACGAGTAGAAGAAAATGAAAAACTCAATGTTAACAGTTAGTATTGCCATGGCACTTGGCATGGCAGCATCGAAGACATTTGCACATGGTTATATGGATAGCCCAAAGGCAAGACAAGCTATTTGTGAGGAGCAGGGCGGATTTTGGTGGCCAAAAGATGGAAGCAATATCCCAAACGCGGCATGTCGAGCAGCTTACCTAGCATCTGAGCATGTGCAGTTTATTCAAAAGCATGAGTTTGCAGCGAATGTTCCTGATTATTTTAATCTGCAAGCGGTACAAGCTGCTGTTCCTAACGGACAACTTTGTGCGGGTGGCGACAGAAACAAAGCGGGTATGAATATCGCATCGAGTGAGTGGCAAAGAACTGCGATAACGCCAGATGCTCAAAACCAAATTAAAGTGAGATTTCGTGCAACAACGCCGCACAACCCTAGCTTTTGGCAGTTTTATCTCACCAAACCGGAGGCGGATATTCAGTCAAAGCCCCTAGCGTGGCAAGATTTAGAGCTAGTGCAAGAGTATGGCAATGTTGACTTCTTCGTTGCGCCAGATGGTAAACGCTATTATGAAATGCAGGTTGCGGTGCCGAGTAAATTCAGCGGAGATGCTATCTTATATACCCGCTGGCAGCGTGATGATGTGGTTGGTGAAGGCTTTTACAATTGTAGCGACGTCACTATAGTGCGTGATACTACACCGACTGAGCCGGTAAGTTGGACATCTGCTGGGTTTTTTATTAAACCCGGTCAACAAGTCAATGTAGATGACACTGTGTGGTTACGCGTGTTTGATGGTGATGGCCAAGAGTTGGTACAAGAAAAACTGTCGATAACACAAAGTAATATCAATCATTGGGCTGCACAATTTGCCAGCACACTTAATAATAATCATGCGAATACGCTGCAAATTGGCGTACAGCAAAGTGACGGCAATATTGTATTTGATGCTGCACAACTCGCTGCTAACCAGCTGTTTATTAGTGTTCCCCAGTACACTTTTAACCTTTCAATTTTAGCTAAGCCACAAAACCGTGCCCCTGTGGTTCATACCCCCGCCGATATCACGCTAAAAGAAGGCTCAAGCACATCACTTCATGTTCATGCGTTTGATGATGACCAAGATCCACTCACCTTTGCATGGCAGATCCCTGCGCCACTGAGTTATAGCGGTAGCGGTGCAACTATCACGTTGGCTGCGCCTGAGGTTCAGCAAAATACCGACTATCAGGGGCAAGTCACCGTTTCTGATGGCGCGTCTGAAAAAGCTGTGAGCTTTACCATCACAGTGACTAACCAAACCGCGCCACCAAATGGTGATACGTGGCGTGCCGATCAAGTTTATACCGCTGGCGATACCGCAGTGTATCAGGGCAAAAGCTATCGTGCTAAATGGTGGGTAAAAGGTCAGCAGCCCGATCAAAGTGATGCGTGGGAGCTGGTCGACAAGTCCGATGCTAGTAACACATGGAATGCCAATAAGGCATATACAGGCGGCGACAGAGTGAGTTATCAAGGCGTTGAATATCAAGCGCGCTGGTGGACCAAAGGTCAACAACCAGACAAGCACTCAGTATGGCGCAAGCTGTAGTCTAAAACCCCGCTGAAAATCACTGGTAGATACCACTGCCAGTGATCTTAATCTCAAATGCAAGTGTAGCAGTGTTGATTTTTAGACAGACGTTAAATTTATAAAAATGCAATATAGAAATTTTTTAGTCGTTTTATTTGGGTTTAGTTGTAAAAAATATTTTCTCACTATTTGGCTGGGTTTTTAAATTTATTAAATAAGATGTTATTGTGGTTTTGTGTATTTTATATTTGTTGTGGTATTTTTATTTTTGCAATTTATAGATTGGTGCGCATTTATAGGGGTTTAATTTATATTTTTGTGCCTGGGTTGAATTTCCTGTTCTCAATGTTATTGTTATGTTGGTTTTTAATTAAAAGGAAATTTCATGAAAGTTTTATCTATTGGTGCGTTATTATTCGCTATAAGTACAACAGCTTTTGCTGGCAATCCAACGAGTGTAGGTGATGTTGTTGCTCGAGATCTATCAATTTCAGGCCTAGGTTGGGCTGGGCACGTTGGGATCTGGGACGGTTCAAAAGTACTTGAAGTATTGAATGATAACACTGTCATTCACAAAAACACGCTGAGTAGCTTTAAAGGTGCTTCCTCATACTGGGGCGCAAAGTACGGTCGCGGTACTAGGCATGGAGAAATCGTTGAAGCTGGGTGGGCACAACGTAGCTTTGATCCAGAATATACCATCACAGCACAATATACAGAAGGTAGATGGGTATATAAAAATGGTAGTTTTGTAAAAGTGAAGGCAAAGTTCCGTTGTGATACTTTTGTGAACTACTCATACAAAAAGGTTACTGGCGAGAATTTAGTTACCGTTTTCACTCCGAGAAATCTTTATAATAGCTTCCCAAGCACTAGATAATTTGAGGTGGATATGAAACTAATTGCAAAATATGTAGCATTATCTTTATTAGCTGTTTTTTTGGTTGTCATTTATTTTGTATCCACAGCAGAAAAGGAAGTAAAAAAAACTTCACAAAATAATGAGGCCGTTCCTTTTATTAGCCAGTCCGAGCTCATAGCTATACTTCCCGATTTTTATGATATGGATGTTAAATTAACAGATAAAGAAAATAATAAAATGTTAGAGTTAGCAGATACGCTTAGTTTAACATTAAAGAATAGTTTTGGTACAAAGGCTATGCTTGATTTTGAAGCTGAGCTAATAGAGCTATTAAAAGATCCGAATATATCAAGAAAAGATAAAATAAGTATATTGTGGAATATGGTACAGCAGTTAGGCGTGGAATCAGAGCAAGGCTTGTATGTGCTTGAGTATATGAGTACCTTGGCTCCTATTGAGCTGTCCAATGAGTTAATTTTGCTATTCGAAAGTGCATCAGAGCGGGCAAAATTTGGCTTACTAAATGTACTTGAGACTATCTTACTGGTTAATGGAGAAGAGGCGAAAGTTTCTACTATGCATTTATCAGAAGTAAAGCAGCAATTACTCGATGTAATTAGTGGTCAGCTAGCCAATGTGGAAGATCCTGCATTAGGCTTTTCAATTCTTGAGGCTGTTGTTGGTCACCTTCCTTTTGAGAAAGCCAAACTATTGATAGATGACCAGTTTGTGATATCAGAAAATAAATCTAATAACGTATCAAATGATGCTATCAGAGCAACAAAAGCGGGAATTTATAATCGCCTCGCATTAGCTAACCCTCAATCAAGGACTGAATTTTTACCGCAATATATTGAAACTCTTAATAATGAGCCGTTACAAAAGGTAGAGCGAGAGTCGCTAAGGCAAGATCTCTTTAATATCATCAGAATAGATGAGTTTATGAATGAGGCTCCGCATGAGTTTAAGCAAACGGTGAATGCATTTTTGGCACGAGACCTTCCTGTGATGGACATCGACAGTGCTGAATTTGATTACGATGCCGTAAAGCTGTATTCAGATTTGTCAATTGCGATGGCAAAATTGAGTGCATCGGCTCAACGCTCTAGTGAGAGCATATATACACAACAGATTAATGCAGCTAAAAGCCCACTTGAGCAAGCGATTTTGATAAGTCGTTCACCGTATCAGCTAAATGAATTATTAACTGATGAATTTACCCGAGCAAGAATTAGCAATGACTTGCGAGCAGAGGCCAAACGGATAGGTGCAGATTCTGCCTATGCTGATTTGCTAAACGATGCCGCATCTCGGTTGTAGGTAAACGCGTTGTAGCCACTTTTGGTTGGCTACAACACTTACTACGTAATCATATATTACATTAACTGTTGTGGTTTGATTTCAATATTAGCGCTATCAGAACTTACCCATACTTCGCCATCTTGAATGGTAATAGTGAGCTTGATACTGCGTTCTGCTAACTGAGCTAAAGCCTGAGTCGCGCTATAATCCAAACTGAAAATACTTAGATTTTTAAAGTCGTATAATTTAGGCTGGTGTTTTTGCCACCAAGTCGCCTGATTATTTTCGCCATAAGTATAGAGGACCACTTGCTTTGATTTATTACACGCTTTTTTAAGGCGTTTTTCATCAGGCAGTCCTAGTTCAACCCAAAGTTCAATCTCTTCGCTGTAATTCTTAACCCATAGCTCAGGTTCATCGTCAGCGCACAAGCCTTTAGTAAACTCAAGTCCCTCACAGGCATTTAGTGCATAGGCAAGTAAACGGATCATTAACCGTTGTTCGTTTTCAGAAGGGTGTTGAGCTAACGTTAAATTAAAGTCTTGGTAAACATGTCTGTCCATATCACTGAGTGATAGTTGGGCTTTAATGATAGTGGATTTGAGCGCCATAAATTTGCTTAAAATTTTTTGCGCTAGTATAGCGGATTTTAAGCCTAGGAATGAGATAAAAATTTACAGAATGCTATTGTAAAAGAAATGTGGTGTAGAAAGAATAAACTAGAAACAAAACACAGCCTCGCAATGAGGCTGCGTTTATTTGAGAAGCTTAACGTTCTAGTAGTTAATTACAGTTACTCGAGATATGCCAAATATTGGGTAACGACTCTTGTAGTTTGCTTACTTGAGCACAGTCGATACTTGGGTTTCCATATAAACTTAAAGATTCCAGATTGGTCAAACCGAATAGCGGTGACAGATCTGAAATGTTGCTATAGTCCAACTCTAAACGGGTAAGGTAGGCGTAATTTTTAATTGTACTATAGTTTTTCAACTTAGTATTATCCAAGTCCAAATAAGTTAAGGTAGTAGGCAAGCCAAAAAGCGCAAAGTCATATACGGTTTGGTTGTATGTATTTAACTCAAAGGTGGTCAAAGACTGAGGAAGTGTAGCTTTTGCCGTTAGTTGACCTGTTAGCCCGCGGATGTCGAGTCTCTGTAAAGTATGAAGCTGAGCTAAGCTAGGATCTCGTAACAACGAACTGTTAACTGAGCCATCCAGTGTTAAAGTCTTAATTGCTTCAAACTGTGTAATTCCATTTAATGATTCAATTGCTGAGCCATCGCAAGAGAGTGAGGTATTACGCACAGCATCTTGGTATCTTCGATTTTCTATACATTCCTTAAAGGCTTCATCGGTAATTAAGCTCAAATCGACCGGCTTCTTAATACAGTTAGAGTTAGAAAGATTTGTTGTTACACCATCGAGAGATTTTAATAGCTCCTGATCATCACAATAAATGGCACTACTTTGTATTTCAAGTCTTTCCAGATTGTTTAAACTGGCAAGCATGTCTGCTCTAAAAAACGTAGAAAAGTTGCTTAATGTTAATGACTTCAACTTGGTTAATGATGCGATGTCAGAGATGTCAGCCGCTAGAGAGTAGTTAATAGAGAGAGTTTCTAAGTTTTCAAATTGAGATATCTGAGAGATATCTTCTAGCTCTTTAAAGCCGCTGATCTTGAACGATTTCAGGCTCGAGTTTGAACCTAGAGAATCGAGAGTTGTGATTTTCCCTTCATTACCATAATAGTGGCCTTTTGATAATTCAACTGATTCGAGCGCGGGGAAGTTAGTCAAGTTCACCATGTTTGAATAGCTGCTGCTCTTCACGTTTAGTGTTTTTAAGCTTGGAAATGTTGTTTCACTTGAAGCTTCAAATAAACTAACTTCAAGGTTAAGTGTTTCTAATGCATGCATTTTACTTAACGTATCTAGTGCAAAGTTTGAGTAATCGCTGTCGACGGTGAGGTCGCGCATATTTTTAAGCTCAGACAATGCGCTAAAATCCGCGTTATTATCCAATTCACGAATATACAATTCGGTTAGGTTTGGTGTGAAACTTAGCCAGCCTAAATCATTAATGTTATGCAGGCTATTAAGCTTTAATGATGTTAACTGCGGCATCGCTTGCAAAAATCTCAGAGAAGAAAGGTTTAAACTCTTCAAAGACAAGGATTGCAGTTCCGTAAAAGTTGATAGCTCACTGGCATTATCAACGCTTAAATTGTTTAATGACAGAGAGGTTAGCTTCGTATTACTAATGATGTCCGCAATATCAAGCTCAACATTGCTATAATAAGTACTAAGACCTAGTTTTTCCAGCTCACTAAATTTTTCTAAGAATGAGAAATCTTCAATCCGCGTTCTGCTGAGTACGAGTGTTGTCAGATTTGTTTTGGCTTCTATTGCTGTTGAATCAGCGGCTTCGATAGTATCAAGTGTTAATGCCGTGAGGTTAGGTATGGCGCTTAAAAATGACAGTGAATCCAGATCATTTATGTATGTCAAAGATAAACTCTGCAAGTTACTAAAGCGTTTTAGGGTACTTTTATCATCAATGCTTAGAGAACGTAGGGTCAAACGAGTGAGCTTATCACTTGGAAGTTCACTGAGCTGTATAGTTTCATATTGGCTACTATAGTTTTCTATTTCAAGCGTATGAAGTTGCGTAAAGCCTGATAGATCTAGCATCTGGAACGCTAGGCGTTTGCCAGAGCTATCTTCTTTGTTTTCAATAATAGACAAAGACTCAAGTTTGTTAAGCTTATTAATTTGTTCTAAATGTGCATCATTATTTGAGCTGTGCTCAGCTGCGGCAAACGCGTTATCGAGCTTTAATACTGTGAGCGTAGAAATATGAGCTAACTCGTTGAGATTATTCAATTCTGCGTTTTTAATAGACACGGTTGATAAGCCGCTAATATCCGACAGCCCTGATAAAGTTACAATTGGGTAGTCTGTACATTCAACAATGGAAATGCCCACATCTTGATGTGTATCTGATAAACATTGCGCCAGCGCCGCGTCTGAAATCGTTAAGCTTGAAAGTGGAGCGTAAGCACTTAGGTTGACAGTAAATTCTTGTGAGCTTGAGTCTCCTTTATCGTCTGTCGCAGTTAACTTAAACGTTAACGTGGTCGCTTCATTGATGTCAGGTGCACGAAATTCGAGCGTTTCGTTATTATTGTTTATCAGCTCGACTGTTGTTCCTGCCGTTTGCTCCCACAGCAAAGTTTCAATCGCACCATCTTCATCTGTTACGGTCGCAACGGCTGTGATTGAGTCTCTTTCCATTGCAGTAATTGGTGCTATGGTCGCAATTACTGGTGCTTTATTTGTTGATGTGACTGGTGTATCGCCTTTGCCACTGCCACTACCGCCGCAAGCTGCTAGAGTGGAGGTGAGTAATGAGGTTACGATTCCCTTGTATATAGCGCTTTTAATCATCTTGATATCTTATCTTGTTTTATTAAATAATCAGTGGGCGGGGGAGTGTACTTTATTTAGAAACTAGTTTCCAATAATTACACTGATAAATAAGTAGACCTTTTTTATTATCATGTGGATGTTTTTTAACATGCTGTTTATTAAATAGATATATTACAGAGACCTGTGAAACTTAGCGTTGGCTAAATTTTTATCGCTACTAGTTGGCATTCCTGAAGATGTTCCAATAAGTTGTCGTTCTCCAATGAGAATAGTGCTTATTATTTTTGAATCGGCTGGCTTTATCTCTCGATAGGCCTATGCCAAAGTGCCATTAAGCACACTGACTGAACGCTATAAAATTAGGATAGATATATGGACAAGCTAAAAGCAATTACAGTATTTAGGCGCGTTGTCGAGCTTGGGAGCTTTAGCGCGGCAGCCGATGATTTGTCGTTATCAAAGGCCGCGATAAGTAAAAATATCAATGAACTTGAGGCGTATTTAAAAAGCCCACTTATTCATAGAACCACGCGTAAGATGCATGTAACTGAGAGCGGACAACAATACTATGACCACGTCAGGACTATTTTGGATGAATGGGTTAGTGCTGATCTTTCTATCATAGAGTCTTCGCAGCAACTTTCAGGGCTTTTAAGGATCAATATTCCAATGTCGGTAAGCATATTAATGTTAAATCCAGCCATTTGTGAATTTATGAAACAGTACCCCGAAATATCGGTAGAAGTCGTCATGAACGATCAGTATATCGACTTGGTCGAACAAGGGATTGATATCGCAATACGTGGAGGAGAAGCACTAACAGACTCCACGCTTAGGTCCAGAAAACTAACTACTATGGATCGCGTTCTTTGCGCTTCTCCATCGTACTTAACACAATATGGTACACCTACAAGTCCTCAACAACTGATATTGCATAATTGTTTGGTTTATAGTCTATCTTCTTCAGCAACTAGGTGGACATTTTCGCGTGAGGACGACACTCAGGTTGTCAACATTCAAAAGAGTAACTATTCCGTTAACAACGGTTTGGCTTTAAAACAAGCGGCATTAGCTGGGCTCGGAATCATGATCCTTCCAGAAGTGTTTGTTGCAAAAGAAATAAACTCTGGTGAATTGCTACCACTGTTACCGGATTGGAAAATTAGTCCCCATGCGCTCTACGCGGTTTATCCCTATCATAAAGCGCAGTCACAAAAAGTGCGTGTATTCATTGATTTCTTAACTTCCTACTTAAAATATGAATGACTCAGAGAATAGTCTAAACGGCACATAGTATGCACGTACGCTGC
This sequence comes from Pseudoalteromonas flavipulchra NCIMB 2033 = ATCC BAA-314, assembly GCA_000814665.1. Lineage (GTDB taxonomy): Bacteria > Pseudomonadota > Gammaproteobacteria > Enterobacterales > Alteromonadaceae > Pseudoalteromonas > Pseudoalteromonas maricaloris. The sequence goes on along the minus strand of JWIH01000009.1, from coordinate 185,537 downwards.
TGTTTTATTGTTTACTCTCAGTGTTTAATTTGTTTACTATAACTATGTTTTTCTACTCATCATTAATATTTAGACTTGGAAAATAGGCTCGACAGTGATGGTTTTGCCTTACTTGTCTAATTGTTTGAGGAGAAATTAATATGAAGAAGTTTTCTAATTTGATGCTAGTTGCGCTTGTTTCGGTATTGCCCCTATCAAGCGGTATCGCCAATGCTACCCAGAGAGAGGGGCAACTTATACTGTCGTATAGTGATGGCAGAGCCGAGTCAAAGGGGATTGAGCAGGTAAATCAAGTATTACGTCGTGTCGGAGTGAGGGTGAGCACTGTGAATATTCCAGAAGAGGCTCGGCCGATTCTGGAGGTGTCCAAGAAAAGAGCGATTAACGAACAAGAAAGCATGCAGTTACTGTCGTTATTTTCATTACACAGAGGTGAGCTACTAAACGAAATCAAGCAAGCTGGGCGTCAACCGGAAATGCATCGTGGCGGATTCTTATCTACTTCAGAGATAGGCGTTGCACCTTATCCTAAGATATACGACATGAAAGCGATGAGCAGCGAAGTTAAGTTCTATCTACAAGAAAAGTTTGGGAAACTACATGTCAATAGCGCCGAAAATGGCGTTGGCATCGATGAAGTGATGACGATTGTATCAGGTGGTCCATGGAACTGGTTCTTTTTACTACCAGATAACGTGATCGGTAAGCTAACGTTAGGACAGGTAAGTAATCACAGTAACGCATGGCGTATTAGCTACCCGGGACTTGTTCCACACGGAGGCTTTTTGGACTCTGAATATGGCTTAGTAGTGGCCTACGCGCACGGACCAAAAAATTTCGTTATGCGATATGAAGATCCGAGTGTGGAGGGTGCTGAGCTATTAGGCACTAATACATGGATTGATTTTACGTCTGAGACGCCAACATTATTAGATTAAGAATATCTCAGCGGTTCCACAGCGCTTTTTGAGGTGACGCTTAATTGCGACATAGAAGAAGCGAGGCTATATAGCCTCATTGGTTGGAGAATAGAGTGGTAAGGATAACGGGTTAAGGGCGTGTGCTAGCGCGCTCCTTTTCCTGAAGTTGGCTCGCCTAATCAACGTTTGCGATTGCGGATTCTATGCGATTTTCACAAAGGGTAGTGCCGGGCAGTGTCGCACAGTATTCGCCAGCTTGTTCGAGTCCGATGCGCTGCGTATTGCGGGCAGAAATACGAGCTGTAAGCTGTTCGATTTCAAGCGGGTCTTCAGACACAGCTTTAAATGCACTCAACCTTTCTATTTCGTCATAAACTAAATCTTGATAACTTCTGAGTCTGGCGGACAGTGCAATATAGCGGTTAGATAGTGCGGTGTGACCAGCATAGGCGAGGTCATAATGGCCAGAATCTTCATAGCTTTCGACTTCGTACTTTAAAACGTTTAAATGTTCGTCTTTAAGGTCGTCGACATACTCTCCACCGTCTAGTAAGTAGCTAAATAAATTGTCAGCGTATGTAATACAGGGAGTTAGATTATCGGTTTTGCAGTGTATGGTGCCATTTTTACTGAGTCTAGCGAGTTCTGGCGTCATACCCCCATCGGTATTCACCTGAATCGTATAGACGGCATCTTTGGTTGCCTCTTGAAATACTTTGGTTTTAGTAAAAGTTTTACTGAAAAAAAGAAATTTCACTTTGATTTTGGTCTGAAACCATTCGTATTTTGTGCGATCTTTAAAATGGAGCTTAGCGGTAACATAGATACGAGAACCAAGTTTGATATTGTGGATGAAGCTGTCACCACAACGGTTTCTGACCTGAGTCGGATCTGTACTGAGTAGCTCGACAAAAGCGGGTTTGGTGGTTCGATTTTCAAAGTTATAACTTCCTTTTTCATAGGTTAACTCGACCGCTGAGGCAGCTGAATTTCTATTTTTGGTTACTTTCCTGCGCATGGAAAACTTGGCTGAGCCACCAAAAATAACTAAGTTGATACCAGCCTTTACACTACCTGTAATGGTATTGATCATGGTGTCGGAGTCAAAATCGCCACGATAAGCCAAGTCGCCCATGCTACCACCCTGAAATTGCCACTGACCATCGAGGCACGATTCAAGCGGTATGCCTAATTCCTGTTCAAATCCCTGTCCGAGTTTTTCATGCTCAGTATTTAAAGAGTAATAGGTATGTGCATTTGCATAAAAGCTTAACAGGCCAAAGAGCACTATTAATATGGTTCTTAAGTGCATACATAAATTCCTGTAGATGGTTTACTGTGGGAGAGGCGAACAAGTAATAATTCAATGTTCGAATGTTTATTACTTGCCACGCCTCAATTGAACTAATTGAGTCTTAGCGTTTTTACTGCTCACTAATTTTCAAAAGCGGTTCCATAGGTTGGTAGGGCTGATTTACATGGTAGCCAAACCATCACGCCCGCAGCAGGGTCATTTGCATCAACAAAGGAAGGCGCCCAGCCCAACTGTCTAAACCCAAGTGATACATGATTTTCTTCAACCCCAAAGTTTGCTGTTGCTTCTCGGGCATTTTCACATTTGAAGTATTGCGTCATGTTATCAGCTGGTATATTCAGATCGGCAAGCGTGTAGTTTTGTATGCAGCCGACGCCACTACCACTACAGGTATTTAGGTAATCGTTCCACGCATCTGTACAAGCTGTACCATAAGGATTATCGCGACAAACTCGAGCATATTGCTCATAAATCCATGCATTGTTGTAAGCGGCTTCTTGTACGCCTTCTGCTTTTTGACGTTGTACATCTGTCATCCAACTGGCGTATTGCGCAAGTACACCACGCGCACGGTGTTCATGATTAACCGACTTTTTGAATTGATCTTCAAGCCATAAAGTACGGTAAGTGGTTTCAAAGCGAATATCTTTATTACCAGAATCTAAACGACGTACACCTTGTGAGCTAATCTCGTAAGGCGTTGCCTTGTAACGTACTACGTTGTAATCAGATAGCGCATTAAACTGATTACCAAAGTCGTTCTTCGCATAGTTCACCGCTTGCTCAAATAAAGTAAAGCAAGGCTCGTAGTTATCGAGCGAACAAGTGATAATATTGTTAGGGATTATGCTGAGAAGCTGTTTAGGATCACCGCCTTTTTGTAAGGCTCTGACGGTAATGCGCACACTTTTCTTAAGGTCCTCGTCGATATAATTAAGCTTACCATCGACGCTAATACCAATATTACCAGCACCGTAACTTACCCCTAAGTAACCGCCAATTTCACTTTTGTGCTGCTCACTTAAGTATTCAATTTTCATGTTAATGAGTAGCTGTGCACCGTATTCAATCTCACTGATAAATCCATCGCCTGCCATGCTCATTAGTTTACTTTGGTACTCATTCGCTAGCGTATTACCTGACGGGGTCAAGGTGTAACCAATGTTGGCATCCGCTGGCATAAGTACACGCTTTTTCGGTGTTAACGATGCTTGGAAAGTATAAGTATTAGAAAACTCTGTCGAGGACATTTCTTTGGCTAAGTGACCGCCAGCTTTTACACGAATGACCGGAAAACCAACATCAACATCAACATTACCGTTGAGTTGACGGAGTACTTCGTCATAGCTGCCATTGTTTACTAGTTCAAATTGCACTCGGGTATTACCGAGAGTCTCAACTGTTTCCCCTGCGACAGTTTGAACATTCAAAAAGCGTTTTTGGTCGCTGTTATAGGCTGTACCTAGTACGATGTGATCATTCATTAATCCAGGGATTTCGCTTTGAAAGGTATTCACATTTTGTGCTTTTTGCATTAATTCCGCTTCGTTCACAAAATTGGAATCTGCGAATGCGAAAGGTGTAGTGCCGGCAATAAGTGCCGCGATAGTCTGTTTGTATAAGTTCATGTTGCCACCTATTACTTCACGTAAAGGAGGTAATCTTCTACCTCTCCGGAGTCTACTTCTTTACATGCGTCATTGCTGCCACCGAGGTAATCCATGGTAACGCGCATTTTCGTCATGCCCTTTTTAGCGCCCGTTGGCGGTGTAATTTCTACCTGAACGGCTTGTTCTGAAACACCTGCAAATAAGGTTTCTTTTGTATCGTTAAAATCACCATCTTGGTTCCAGTCTATAAACACATGCCAAGTTTCTGGGTATGTTTCGGCACTACTAAATCCTGGGGTTAACGTTAACTGGTAGCTTCTATCGGCATATATTTTCGCAGTATCACCAACATAGTTACTGTAAAAGGTGTTGCTACTGGTGTTTTCAAGATTAGAAAATTTGACTGATTGGATAAACTCATAGGCACGTTCACGAGACTTAGTGGTGCAGTAATTCGGCATTGCAGGTGTAACCATCACCGCGCTTATGCGATAATCTGATGGGATCTGCAAACAAGAAGTCGTTGGTGATTTACCCGCAAACCAGTTCTTTGGATTCGCATTGTCTTCATCTCCAAAGGTAAGATATTTTGCATCGGTCCTGAGGGTACTATTTTTGTATAGCATTACTTTTTTAAGATTTGCTATTTTCTCATCATTTGGAATGGGAGTTGTGGGATCAAAGATATTATCAGAGACTTCAACCAATAACCCTGGGTAGCACTTTTCCAACCATTGAAAGCGTCCTAACGCTTGCTGTGGCGTGAGTACATCTCGAGATTCAAATAAAGTCGTATTTGCCTGCGCTGATGGTGCTATTGTGGCAGCGAATGAGGCAATTAATGTGCTGGTTAGCATGACTTTTAACATAGTCTTATTCCTTATAATTCTAGCCATTTACGGTCATACTGATGAACGCGGCCACGAGTCTGTAGCTCTCTATCGCGGCAGTAATTACCAATTGGATTACGCTTACAATAATCAACGGCGTCTGCCAGAATAAATGAGTTAAAGAGTGCATTATCGCGAATGGTCTCTAATGCAGTTCGATGTGAGTTATTCAGCTCACTGGCGTAGTAATTGAGTAGGTTATCGGCACGACGATTGTCGAGAATTGCCTGTACCCAATCATCACTCATGTTTTTTAATGCCAATTTAGTCAAGATGCTTTTGGCTGGATAGACATCATCAGGTACTAAGGGAGATAGGCTTGGTCCTGAGTCGGTATAACTTTGTGTTAAGACTCGACCAACGTTGTATTTATCTAAGGTATCAAACTGAGTGACGTAGTTAGTTTTGATGTAATCGATGCTGTTTTTAAACACATCAAAGCATGGTGTTGGGTTTTCCATCGTACAGTTGACGAGTTGATTAGGGATCACCTTCAATAGTTCAGTTGGATCACCACCAAGTTGTAGCGCAGAAACTGTAATTTTGATGTTACGCTTCACATCTTCGTCTACTTTTTGCAGTTTACCACTGACACTGACTTTACCCGCCCAGTCAACACCAAGCTGACCACCCCATTTGACTTTGTCTTCGTCATTTTTATATTGGAACTTGAGATTGATCATAACTTGAGAGCCATACTCAATCGCTGATACAAACTCATTACCAATATTATTGAATTTATCTCCAGGATTAGCATTGACCAAATCAAGCGCCGCTTGTGTTGGCTTAAATCCTGTTTGAGGATCTGCAACTAGCAGCCGTTTTTTCGGTTTCAAGGAGAGGAATAGGGTGTAAGTGCCGGTGTAGTTATCTGCGGCGTTTTGTTTTGCATAGCTTGCGCCAACGCCAACTTTTATGACTGGAACATCAAGTGCAGCGCCTAAATTACCATCTAGCATGCTAGATAGTTGGCTATAGCTCATATCTACACCGACTACAAAATCCATTTCGGTATTGCCATAGGTTTCATCAACTCGACCAAGCACACTTTGCAGTGCATAAAAACCTTCTTTTTCACTATGGTAAGCAGTACCGAGTGTCACTGAGTCTAAATCAGAGTTATTTGCTTGAGTAGTGAACTCTGGATTAGCAATTTGATCAGCAGTAGCTGAAAAACTGCAGGCAAAAAGTCCCGCTACCCCCATGGCACGTGCCAATGGAGAATGTATAAATTTCATGTTGAATTCCTTACTGAGAAGTATGGCCCCTCAATAGGAGAGGCCAGGTGCAGCGATTAGTTCAGGCTGTTGATGTAGTCTGTTTTCCACTTTTCAGGAAGACGTTGGAGAATCTCTTCTTCTGACATGCGTACGTCCTGATCTTTGTAGTTGAACTCATCTTGTGTAGCAAGATCGCCTACCGCCATACCATTGGCAAACATGGCAAAGTTACGTGACTCAGCTAGTTTAGAATCTGCTGTTGGAGCAAGTTTTAGGTTATAAATCTTGTCGCGATACTTCTCTTTGGTCACGCTTGTTACCAGCACCGACCCATTCTCAGTTAAGATACGGTCACCAACTTTAAGCTCTTTCGCCCAAATAATTCCTTTATTTGACGTCGAAATTGGGTGAGTCTCAGTAGTTAAGATATCAGAGCCATCTGCGCCTTTTACGCGATACATCTTGATAGCTTCAATCCCAACCGACACATCAATAACTTGCATTGGTTCTTTAACTTGGGTATTCGAAGCAAGTGCACCTAATACCAAATCGCCTTTTGCAATGTCTTCAATGGCAAGTTGTTTGCCATCGGCCATGGTGATCATTGTGCCTGTAGCTAGACAACTGTAACCTAGCTTCATCATAGGTAATACTTCACTATAGAAGTTACCAAAACGCGTTGATGTTTCTGACGTTAGTGAAACTTGGAATGCAACGGCACCACCTCGTCCTTTCTTAAAGTACGGATAACCTTTAACAGCAAAGGTCATATACCAGTTTGCTTCAGCGATATTTGAGAACAGTTTGGCATTACCAAAACGGCCCTCAGAACGTGGAATATTCCAACGGATAATCGACTCTTGGTTTACTGTATCAACTTCGAACTCCAAGTAATCGGAAAATTGCTTAACCGCGTTTTCGAGCCCTTTATAGCTTTGCTTTGTCGCGCCGCCATAGATACCTTCTTGTAGATAGATATTCGTTGGTTCATCTATACCGTTTGGCAAATCGCCTACAGTTGGATAGATTTCAGTGATCTCGTGAGGAACACGTAACTCGCCGTTGAATGGGATATTTACATCGGTAATTTCATTCGGCTCACGGTATTGATCTGCCGCGTAATCACAGTCAGTATGACTACGGTTTAAACAGATTTTAATAACCGCGTCGTTGTTTTTATCGATTGGCGCAGTTGCATTATATTTCGGACGTGTATCCAAAGATGAGCTGATCCCTACGTTAAGTGCAGAAGCCTCACCTTTTGCTGCTGGTGCAGCAGAGCCATACAGCGCTTCAAAGTGCTCCCATGAGAATGGGTATTCAGTGTACTTCATCGTCGTACTGATAGTGCCATCTTCTTGCTCTAGTTCAACGTATGAACTTGCGTAAATGGTATCTAGGTTGGGAAAGTTTGCTTTCAATGACTTCAGTGAAATAGTCGAAGTTGCAAGTGTGTCTTTACCATCTAATACATTAAATGTAGAACCTAAAGGCGCAAGCTGATTACCATTTGCATCTTCTAACAACAAGTCGATGTAGGTCGCTTTTGTACCACCAAAGCGTGAGCTTTTTGCACGTACAATGAGATAAGGTTCGTTTGTATCAGACGAAATAGCTAAGTTCATATCCAAGAAGAAATGTGCTTCTTTAATAATATCCACTTCAGTTTCACTAACTGGCGGCACTTCAGAGGTGGTCATATTCATTTTGGCTGATAAGTGCTGTCCTTTTGCTACATCTAGCGTTTTGTGTAGCTGTGGGAACTCGCTCTCAATACGGTTTGCTTTTATTAAGCGTGACTTCGCCAATTGATAGTGCTGCGGATTGGACATATCGAGTTTACGGATCCCGAATTGGTCTGGCTGAGTTACTGCGATACCCTGGGTTGCAGCAGGACCAGACTTCTGTTTCGACGCCGTGGTAGTCGGTTGTTCATTAACACTGTTGCTAGCAGCAACCGCATTGCTGACTGCTAACGCGATTGCAAGCGGCATGAGCACCTTTTTGTTTAGTTTTTTCATTTTATTTTCCTTAATTCTTATAGATTTCTACAAGGTAGTCTTCAATTTCTCCGCTCCCCGAGGTCGCGGCACTGCTATAGTCAGAGCAAGGATCGATACTATTTACTCTGCTAAATCCGTAATACTGCAAAATTCTCATTCGAGTCGTTGTGACAGGTTGTGACAGCTTATTGCTTGGAATGCTAAATTCCCCCTCAACATAGCCTTTACCGTAGTCTTGGTTAGTTTGGTCAAAATCCATGACCAGCAACTCTGATTTGTTGTTTCTCCAATCGCCATCGCCAAATTGACCGTCGCCGTTTAAATCTATCCAGATGTGGTAGTTTTCAGCGAAGGCTTCATTGCCTGCATAACCTGCCTCAATACGATAAGTATTATTCTGTGTGGCATAGAGCTTGATTGGATTGTTAGGATTAACGACATCAGGTTGCTGTGCATTGCTAAATGGACCATCTTGATTGAAAGTCACGTTACTGATGTGTTCATAATCGGTCAGACCTACAGCCGTGCAATATTCAACAGGTTGTGTTGATTTAAGCTCTAGCAGCATATTTTTGGTACCTGTAACTCGGCTTCCCCAATCATCCCAAATAGGTTTGTCGTAACTAATTGTTAGGCTTGCGCTAAAGTTACCTGCGGCTTGATAGGTGTGTTCGGTGTCTTGGCCAAAATCACCAGTTTGCGTAAGTGTTGAGCCATCTCCAAAGTTCCATTCCAATGTTACATCTGGGTATCTTGAAGCATTATCAGGTTTTGTGGTGGTATTACTGAAGCTGACCTTAAACGTACCGTCTGCTTGTTCGCTTACCGTGTAGCTCACATCAGGCGTAAAGCTCGTCTCACCAATTTTCACTGTTTCAGTGGTAGATTGTGTACCATCAGCATGATTAATTGTGAGTGTGATCGTGTACTCGCCATCGGCTTGATAGGTGTGCTGAGTGTCTCTTACCGAGGACGTGACACCATCTCCAAATTGCCACTGTATTGTGCTACCTTTAGGGATAACACTCTGATTTGTATCCACATAAACAGTACTACCGGATTTACGAGGTGTGAATCTTGCCGTGATAGTGGTGTTGAACTGAACTTGTTTGTTCCAGCTTCCAATTACCTTGTTGAATCTGTCATATGCTTTTAGCTCGACCGCATAGTTGCCAGATTGCGCATATTGGTGAATAGGCGACTTTTCACTACTGGTTGTGCCATCGCCAAATTTCCAATGCCAACGTTTAACACGTGCATCGACAGTATTGTTTTCAAAGCTAATCTGATTGACACCTTGGTTTGTGCTGATCCTTAAATCAACAGGATCTGTGTTTTCAATGAGCTTTACTGTGTAGTCTTCAACTTCACCCCAAGACATGTCACCACACGCGGATTTCACTAGACCAAATGACACCATGGTTCGAAGGCGGTAGCTTTGGTTTAGCTCACCACTCAATGAGATCTCGCCAGTCAATTGCGTTTTACTGCTGCCAAAAAGTGCGAGTTCTTCCGTCTTATGAAATAAGCCATCATTATCTTTGTCTAACCAGACATAAAAGTTCTTTGTCTTGTCTTGAGTATCTGGGTGGGGTGCTGCGGTTAGCGTTACATTGAGTGCTTTACCATCCTTAACTTCGACTACATCATGTGAGTAGTCGCTATAATTGCTTGATGTAGAATCGTTTTTGTAGCTGTTCAACGAAACTGATGATAAGTAGTACTTGCTATGATTGATGCCTTGCGCGGGGCAATAGTCGTCAAAAACTTCAATAGGCAGCATAAAAGTGTCAGACTGACCAGAGGGGGCGATGGCGGTCAGTTCAACATTGTATTCGCCCGCAGTAGTATAGTTGTGTGTAGGCTCAAAGGCGCTACTTTGTGCACTTCCATCACCAAAATTCCACTGCCATTGCCAGCCTTCGCTGTTACTAGCCGAAACTTGCTGGCCGTCACGGCGAGTTAAGTTTTTAAAGTCAAAAGCTAAGAATTGACGATCAAAGCCAAGTTCACTCTCGAGTCCACGGTCTACCTTCAAACCTATACCGACTTGTGCAAATGCCTTACGTACGTGGTTTTGTAAATCAGTAGCTTGCCAGTTGCTACCATCTTGCTTTTTAACGCCATCTTGAGTCAGCTGATCAGTTACCGTGTGAGTTTGTCTCATTACACAATCAGCACCAGTAAGATAAGTACTATTGCTGGTCCAGCAGTTTTTATTTGCGTTAGCAAACAAGATAAAGGCGTACTTTGTATTCCACGGTGAGGTTTCGTTGTCTAGATCTGCAGTCGTGAGGTAATAAAAAGCTTTGTTAAATACGCCTGCGCCATGGTGAGAAGTGACTGAGTCGTCATAGTCCTCAACATGATCAATCGAATTTCCATCTAGCGTAGGAGTTTTGAAATAACGCAGTGCATCATCAAGGCGGAACGTTTCGTGATTACTTTTCCAATCATTCGCGCCAGAGTAGAAAAATTCAGCTGCTTCACCCGCCATATCAGAAAAGGCTTCATTGATGGCACGAGCTTGACCTGTCAGCATTGATTTTGGCGTATTTGAGCCATACTCTTCGGTAAAACCGTGAGCGATTTCATGGGCAACTACATCCAAGGAAACCATAGGATAGAAGAGGTAGTCACCATCACCAAAATAGACCTCGCCGTTTTCATAAAATGCCTGATCCATGTTTAGACCGTAATGGACATTTTGAATTATCTTTTTATTAAAGTAGGGTTTATGTCCAAGATAAGCCTCGAACATCAAGCTTGCTGTTTGTCCATGATGATGAGCATCATTTAAGGCAGAGCGAGCGCCGTGATATTCTTTATAGTCATTGCGAGTTGAATCTGAGCAGTTATAGCTATAAGGCATATTAACTTGCGCGGTACCGTGATTGTAGTTTCTGGTCTCAACGTTTTTTGCATCAAACAAGCAGTTAGTTTGCTGAGCATCAGTTTCCATGGCGACAACAAAGGTCTTTGGTGGGTAGGAAACGTAATCTTCTTGTTGATAATCTGGGCGTGAAACCTTGTCATTACCAGATGGTCCGCTTCCGCCTTCATACACAACGCGCTGCAATACATCTGATTGGCTGATAAGCTCGTTTGTTATTAAATCTACAAAAGCAAGGATCCTTTGTGGCTTAAAAGGACCAGACTTAAAATCGGTGAAAAAAGTAAGCTTGGCAGCGTGTCGGGCTTTGCCATGAGCATCTATATAAATTACTTCTTCTGCTGATGAACGTCTAAAAATTCTAGGGCGTTCACTGGTAAACTGAGAAATGACTGAGTCTAAAGTCGCGCTAAGTTGTGCTTCAGAAACAGGAGCGAGCGTGGGTATATCTTTAGCGACGTTAATAATGAGATCACCATAAACTTGCTCAACAGCGCCATTTTCGTCTGTCAGCACAACAAGGTCATGATTCCAGATTGGAATATTCTGGTACTTTTGAGTTATGGTATGGCTTTGCTTCGTTTGACCTACTTGGCTTTGATGAAATGTAAGCGTATGACCTGTGTATTGCGCTGCAAATGTTTTCAGCGTTAGTAGATAGTTTTGATTAGAATCATCACCAAATGTGGATTGTTTTTGTTGTAAAGTTGGCGCAATTTTCTGCGTGTCATTGAATAAAGAGACGCGTTCAGCGCCGTGACAATACATACTTATCGCTGATGCTAAAACGCACAGAGACTTTAACCCTTGCATGTTAACTCCATAATTATTTTGAAGATTCCTTCCCACTAAAACGCAACTACTCAATACATGAGATATAAGAGCGAATGAGTGCGGCTGATTATTAGTGCTATTACTTTGAGCACAAACTCTAAGGTAATAAAGAATTTCAAATAAATAAATAACAAAAAATAAACAAAATAATAACCTTATGTTTTCGTTGGGAATTTAGGAGGAGGTTTTATTTTTTGTTATTTTTATCTAACTAATTATTATTGTTGAATAAATCTAAATTTTTTTAGAGCTTATAAAAAACTAAGAACAGCTAATACGCTAGGAGAGGTAGTCATCATTTTGTAATGTAAGGTAAATTTTAATGCTGGCAGATTTACTATTTGTTCCGTTATTAGGAGCTTTTGCATAATATTGATGAAATAAAATGAATAAGAAGCGTTGTTTTGGGTTGCTTAATTAAAGAGGAAATTGGTCTGGTAAAAAGTACCTAGCTGTTTTATAAGCACTAGGTACTTTTTGTGATCTTTATTGAACGGTTACATTAATGTAGTTAGTAACAAAGGGCGATATCTCAATAGTTCCTGTCGCGTAAACATCTTTACCCACATCTTCACCTTCAATTTTTATATAGTATTGTCCAGCTGGGATAACGATATCAGTGTAGTAATGTGTACCAAAGTGAATTGAATCACCTTTTACTAACCAGCCCTCGGGTGAAATTTCGTATAAATAGCCTTCGCACTTAATTTTACCGATCCGAGGGTGTTTGCATTCGTTAAATTTAAGTCTGGTTTTACCGTCTGGATTTTTTGCCGTTTTTACAAATGCCAATGAGCCATAATCTCGAGCCGTTTTGGTCGCTTGATGAGGCCACACTTTTTCTTTGTTGACAGAATAATCGTTACTAGAGCCGCTACCCGTCGCCGAAACCACAGTGCTTGAGCTGCCAAAAATACCGTTGATGGCACCGTCAACACCGTCGTTAACTACACGATTGATATCATTACTTTTACATGCGGTAAGAGAGATAAGTGAAAGTGCGATAAGTGTTACTTTTTTCATTATTTGTCCTTGAAGTTCCATTCGCATCAGCATTTTTACTTAATGTTAGCTGCTTTCTTCAGCGCTTAGTAAGTAACATATTCAAAGACTTACTAAGCTGTAAAACTAACACAAAGCAATACGAGCATTCTTTGCTCATACAATGCTTCCAGTTATTTTTGATTTAAATCGCATAAAAGTTTACCTTGTGGCGAAAAAAAGTCCAACAAAAAGCATGCTAGTTAACCTGAATTCGGGATAAGAAGTAAGTTAATCCACTAAAATCACTAAGTTCAAAAGCATAATATCACTCTAGCCAGGCGTTATTTCTTAATACAAGGCAAATTTGTGCGTCAATAGCTGGCCTATTGCAAGCAAATTTAACGCAGTAGTAAGGGATAACGGCTGCTAGAGAACAAGTTGTTATCCCGAGTTCTGGTTAGTTAATGACTTTGCTCATAAAACAGCATGAGAAAAAGTCATTTAGGTATAAAATATAGGGGGGCATTACTGCCCTCCAAGTTGATTAGTCACTTTGCAGCGCTTCGATTGGGTCTAGCTTTGAAGCCTTAATGGCTGGATATACCCCAAATGTTAAACCGACTAAGGCACAAATACTAAAAGATAGGAAAATAGCACTTAGAGACCAAGACACCGCCCAATTTGAGTAAAATGCAATTATCTCTGACAGTAAAATACCAAACACCACACCGAGTAGTCCGCCTAATATCGAGATGGTAAAGCTCTCTGTAATAAACTGGACTTGAATATTTTTCCGGGTTGCGCCTATTGCGCGTAATAAGCCAATTTCTTTGGTTCGTTCAAGTACGGTTGCGAGCATGATATTCATAATACCAATACCACCAACAAGGAGTGATATACCCGCAACGCAAGACATGACCATATTAAAAATAGCCTGTGTTTGTTTTTGCTGAGCAAGCAAAGCTGCGGGAATGGTTAGCCTATAGTCATCAATATCGCTATGGCGATTGGTTAATATGTTAGTGATAGCTTGAGATGCCAAAATTGGACTCTGAGATTTGTCGATAGCGAGTTTTAGTTCGGTAACCTCTGGCTCAAGTAATCCTTTATTAAAGCGATGAATGGCGGTCGTTAGCGGAACAAAAATACGGCTTTGTTCACCACCTAGGGCAACGCCTTGAAACTCCTTTTTGTTCAGGTGCGGTGCTTGCAAAATGCCAACAACCTCAAACCATAAATGGTTAATTTTTACTTGTTGACCAACAGCGCTCCCGAGGGGAAACAGAGTTTTTGCGGTATTTGCGCCGAGTAATGCAACCTGCCTATATTCCTTGCTATCTTCCGTATTTAGCAGGCGACCCGCCGCGAGTTCATAATGCGCAAGGCTAAAATAGTTTGCTGTGACGCCCGCGGCTTCTCCTTCAAAGCTGCCGAATTCGCTAAATATCTGGTAGGTATCCACCAACCGCTCAGCCGAAAAGTCACTAACAAAGGGCAGGGCGTCGACAATCACTTGGCCGTCTAATAGATTAAGACCTTGCGAGTGTTTTCGTTGTTCTTTTAGGTCATTCTCTTCAATGTCTTTGGCGCTGACAATAACATTATTGATCCCCATAGAATCGATCATTTTTAGCGCTTCTCGTTCAGCACCTTCACCGATGTTTAACATAGCAATTACGGCACCCACACCAAAAATCATGCCGAGCAAGGTCAATAGGGTTCTGAGCTTATGCTGCTTTAATTGCACAATAGCGTCGGTAAATAAATCCAAATATTTCATTACAGTTCCTTATTCGCGACGAGTGCAATTTGTTGTTTGGGAGACAAACCTGCCAATACTTCAGTATGGCTTAGGTTGCTTTGGCCTAATTCCACTTTTACGCGTTTAAACTGGCTACCGTCTTTAACTTGAACAAAAAATGCGTTGTTATCATTGATCACGCTATGTTTAGGCACGAGTAGCGCTTGTTTATTTTCTTGGACAATTACCGTAGCGAGTACTTTATTGCCCGGCTTGAAGTGGGCTGGAGTCTCATCAAGGCTCGCAATGATCTCATAGTATTTTTGTGGATCTCCACGACGAATAGATTGTGGGTAAGGTGATACTTTTGTGACTTTACCATCAAAGCGCTCATCGCTATTGGAGAGCAGGGTAAACTCAATCTTTTGGCCAATCGCAAGGCCAAGTGCTTCTTTTTCATGAACGAAAAGCTTAGCTTGCAGGGATGAAATATCTGGTAATCCCCCGATCTTTTGCCCAGGCCATAGCGCTTGGCCTGATTTGGGTTTCTCTCCACGCCAATCGGCACTGAGGGTAAGTAAGCCATCATGTGGCGCGATGACTTCAAGACCCTCTAAGTTAGCGTTGTACATCGCAATTTTGCTTTCATGCTGTTTTGACTGCAGCTTTAACAATTCCATTTCTCCACGAGCAGAAGATGAAAATTGCTCTGTCTGCCAGCCAAAATAAGCTTCTTTTGCATTGAGATACTCAACATTTTGCATTTGATCTAAAATGTCGAGCTTTGAGCGGATCCGTTCATCGTCAACTGAAAAGGTTTCGGCAAAGTGTTTCTCTTCACTAACGATAACCTTGTCGCTATCCAAATGGGACTTTCTTGTGGTTAGATCACTATCGGTGACCATAATGTCTTGTGCGACTTTGCCTTTGTCGAATTCAGTAAAGCGTTTTCGTCTTTCTAATTGGCTGCCATCGAATCGTGCAATAACATCGCCTTTTTTCACCTGAGTGTACTCAGGCATGATCCATGCGAGCGTCTGAGCCCCTCTTGCTGAGGTTGGGGCAGATATGACGGTTTCACTTGCGGCTTCCAATTCACCTTCTGCATCCACAGTAATCGAAAATGGCTTCGACTCCACGGTATATAGTAGTTGCGCTGGCTGCTCAGGTGCTTCTTGGCAGCCAAGTAACCATAGTGAGACAATGACTGCGAGTGATGTTTTTCTCATAGTTTTACCTCCGCGCCTTGACTAATTCCAGAAGAAATCACGGCAAGCGTCGGAGTGGTATAAGAGACGGTGACCTCTTTCTCTCCGCTATTTGTGTCTATAAACACTTTATTCGCACTTTGTTTTAACGCGCTTAATGGCACGGTCAAGGCGTTATCGAGTTGTGCTGTCACTATCTCTACACGAGCGCTCAAGCCTGGCCGCAGCTTTTCGGGATCGACTTTGTCCAGCTCAATAATAGCATCAACAATGCGGCTTTTATCTTGATGCGACTTTTCTCTAAAAGCTTTTCCTATTTCAACGAGTGTTCCGCCGATAACATAACCGTCGGCGCTGTCTATGGTAACTTTGACCTTTTGCCCCAATGTAATTCGTCCAAAATCGGCTTCTTTAATTTGTGCTTTTACTTGCATTTGTTCAATAACTGATAGCTCAACGACAGGTTGACCAAATTGCATGGATTCGCCAACACTGGGCTTTTCACCTTCCCAGTTTGCTCGATATGCAACTAGCCCATCCATCGGTGCTTTTACTTGTAAACGCGCTATATCACGTTTTAGCTCTTTTACTTCAGCATCCGTTCGTGCAACCTTGCTTCTTGCCATTTGGATACTCAGCTCTTTGTTATCTAGGTGAAAAGCGAGTTTACTGCGGGCAAGCTCTAAATCATTGGTTGCAATGGTGAAGTCGATTTGCGCTTTTTTACGATCGTTGTCTGAGCGTGAGTTATCTATGATCTCTGCGCGTCGTTTTGCCTTATCAAAGTTCATTTGCGCTTCAGCGAGTGCGAGTTTGTATTCTTCTTCTTGCTTCTCGACTTGAGCTTGCTTATTTTCCAGTTCTTTTTGCGCTTGGCTTAGCTTCGAATTGTATTCCATCAAGCGATCTCTAACGGTCTGATCGTCAAAAGAAACAACAATTTGGCCTTTTTGGACCGTGGTATTTTCAGGCATTAACTGCTTTATCTTGTATTGCCACATACGCTTGATTGAAGGAGGGGCTATCAACGCTCGGCTTTTTGATTCTAATTCACCATTCGCTTCTATTGTAATAGTGATTGGCTGCGCCTTAACAATATGTATATCGCTGGGGGCCGGACTACAGCCAAGTATATAGAGTGGAATGATGGCTGCCAGTAACTTAACTTTCATTTTTCTCTCCTGGCAAAGTTATGCTTCCGCTCATGCCCGGTAGTAGTGGCAAATCGGTGTTGAATGTGAATTTAGCTCGGTAATACATGCCTTGGCCCCAGTCTTGGCGCTTTTCAGGTTGTGTTGATAGCTCAGTGAGGGTACTTGGCGTTGATGAGGAGCGAAAGGCGTCAAATTTTAAATCGGCGGTTTGACCCTCTTTAATGCCAATAGCATCTACCTCATGGATCCATGCTTCTAGATACAGACCCGCTGTAGAAGGGATTTCTGCTACTTTCCAACCCGGTTGTACAGTTGCGCCAGCAAACAACTTGTTGCCATTCCAAGGGTGATCAGCATACAGAATAGGGCCGTTATTACTGGCCGTTAGACTCATTTTCTCGAGCTGCTCTTGGTTGTGCGTGAGACTTGCTTCTAACCGTCTTATTTCCAGTCGCTGTTTCTGAGTATTTGCTTTTGCTTCAGTTTCGGCCTTGCTTAAACTTATTTCGGCTTTATGATTTTCGATAATCGCTTTTTCTAACGTCAGCTGGTATTGCTCGTAGTCGTAGGTGCTGATATTGGCCTTTGGCACGCTAGCATCTATCTTGGCTCTTTCTACGAGCAAAATGGCTTTTTTCAGCTGAAACTGAGCTTCTAGTACCTTTTGGGCGCCGTCTTGCTCAATTCGTTTGTACTCATCTTTTGCAGCATCGAGCGCTACTTTATCTTGGTCGATTGAGGTCGCGATAGAGCCTGAATCATAGACGACGACGATGTCACCCTTATTAGCAACTTCACCTTCGGGCAGCATCCACTGGATTTGAGTCTTCCAAGAGTCGCTCATCGGCGCGTGAAAGACCTGAGTTTCACCTGCTTTAATAACACCCGAAACGATAATTGGTTTGGCAAAAGCCTGCAAAGAGGTGAGCAGGGCGATGCTTATGATATAGCTGCGCATTGGCTATCCTCCACTTTCTCGCCATCTTTCATTCTGATGATACGCTCGGCATATGCCGCAATATCGTCTTCATGCGTTACCATTACAATCGTGTGGCCTTGATGGTGTAGCTGACATAGTAATTCCATGATCTCATGCGAGGTTTTACTATCTAAGTTGCCAGTTGGTTCATCGGCAAAAATGACTTTTGGCTCATTAATGAGTGCCCGTGCAATGGCAACACGTTGGCGTTGTCCGCCAGACATTTCGAAGGGTTTGTGATGTGCTCTGCTATCAAGACCTACTTTTTTTAGCATGGCAAGTCCGCGACTTTTTGCCTCTGATGGGGAAGTCTCAGTGTACCGTAGCGGTAAGATGACATTTTCCAGTGCGGTTAGGCGAGTAAGTAGATGGAATGTTTGAAAGATAAAGCCAATTTTTTGATTTCTAATTTGTGATAAGGCTTCATCTTCCACTGCCTGAATTTCTTGATTAGCAAGATAGTAAGAGCCGGAAGTTGGAGAATCTAAGCAGCCAAGTATATTCATTAAGGTAGACTTTCCAGAGCCAGAAGACCCCATTACTGCGACAAATTCACCTTCCATTACTTCTAGAGAAACTGATTTTAGTGCATGCACTTGGGTTTCTCCGCTTCCGTATACTCGGCTTAAGTTTTCGACCCGAATCATCGTAGATTATAATCCCTTGTTTTTATTATATTTTATTCATGGTTCAGAGGTGTTTAGCCTTGTACCTAAATTTGAGTGTAACTGTTGTGTAAGATAGAGTAAACCGAGTAGGTACTAGACGAAAAGAGAATAAGGTAAAAAGTTGTTTCTGAATACTGCGGATTACAGAAAGTGCCTAACAAAATTGGCTGTTAGGCACTTTGTTCGCAAGGCTATACCAATTTGCTTAATTAGGCTCTACCCAAAACGCTCCAACCTCTTTTTTAACCACTTTGACTTGTGTTCCTGCAGTAATAGGTTGTTTACTTTTTAGTTGCCACGCAATACCAGAATAAGTATGAAAAATACGACTATCCGCATTCAAGTCCTTTTCTAGCGTAAAGGTAAGCTCAGCAAAATCACTGGTTACTTCTTTGTTGTCAGTGACATCTTGCATGCGTCTTAGTGGTTTCCATAAAAACACAGCCAATAATGTAGTGACTAACGCATTAAACCAAAGTGCAGTCAGCCAAGTTTGGTCAAGCATGCCTGCGTACATTAGACCACCGCTGATCACCAGCGACAGACCCAAAAAGAACAGTACAAAGGTCGCAAAACCAAGCACAGCAACCTCAACAATTAGGCAAGCAATTCCTAGTACTACTAAGGTTTGTGCTAAATGCTCAAGTAAAAAGGCCATAGGTGTTACCCTTGCTTTTTATTTAATGTATTAATAATAGACATGCCTTGTGCCACAAGCGAACTTGCATCTGTGCCATTGTCTGGTAGCAATACCACAGAAGATTCTTTGGCTATTGCTTCTTTTGCTGCAATGGCTTTTGTAGCTAAGTCAAGCTGGATAGCTTTTTGACCTTCTTCGGTATTTGCGGCTTCACCGACTTTACGAAGGGCTTCGGCTTGTGCGTCTGCAACGGCAATAATCGCTTTTGCTTCACCTTCAGCTCTTAGGATCTGCTCTGCCTTTTCGGCTTCAGCTGCAAGCACCTGCGCTTGCTTCTTACCTTCCGCGACATTGATTGCGGCTTGACGGTCACCCTCTGACTCTAGTATTTGAGCTCGTTTCACACGCTCAGCCTTCATTTGTGCTTCCATTGCTTCCATTACTGAGTTTGGTGGCACAATATCTTTAATCTCGTAGCGCAGTACTTGAATACCCCAAGGATCAGAAGCTGAGTTGATGGCGGCGACGATGTTGGTATTAAGTAAATCTCGCTCTTCAAAGGTTTTATCCAACTCCATTTTACCTAGTTCGCTACGCATGGTGGTTTGCGCGAGCTGAGTTACCGCGAAGATATAATCGTCAACACCGTAAGTCGCCTTATACGGATCTAAAACTCTAAAATAAAGTACACCATCAACAATCAATGAAATATTGTCTTTAGTTATGGCTGATTGAGATGGTACATCAACGGCTTGCTCCTTTAAGCTCCTATCGGAGGCTACGCGGTCGATAAATGGCAGAATAAAGTTTAGGCCGGCTTCTTTAGTGGATTGATACTTACCGAAACGTTCAATAATCCACGCACGGTTCTGCGGGACAAATTTGATACTCCCTTTTAGTACCACAATAACGAAAATCAATAAAAACGCTTGGATGGTAAAAAGGTAATCAAAAATAAGTGTGACTGGATCCATGTTAGCTCTCCTACTACATAAGAATTGTTCGCATCAAATGCATGTTCCCAATATAGATGAATAACGTAAGAATAGCTATTGGTTTGTTTTCCCCTCAGTGTAACTATGATGACTGGACTTTTTGGGCTGTTTTGCATGTGGTTTGTAACCCTGATTTCAGATAATAAGTGCACCACTCACCGTTTAACTATGAGTGGTGCACTTATTATCTGAATTTGAGCTTGAATAAATTTTAACTTTATCTGTCAGGTTTGATTGTTAGGGCTTAATCAAATCTGAAAGTCGCATAAGTGCCAAACTCGGTCGTTCAACAGCAATTTCATACCTTAAATCCAAGTACGATAACGGACGTTTACGCAACTCGTATTTGGACAAAATCAGTTAGTGCTATTTCACTAGCATAATCATATTGGATTAGAAAATATATTTTGAAATCTGAAACGCTAGTTTGTTATGTCAATTACTCCATTGAGTTAACAATAAACTAACCTTCAGGAGTTAACAAAACACGATATGTTCCTGACTCTATGCTTTCCTCTGCAACCAAACAACCTTCAGGGCATACAATTTTTCCAATATATGACTTCGAGTACTATTGCGCCTAACTTCACGACTTATAGTGCGGTGGCTCACTTTTAGCCTTTTCCCTATCTCTCTATAGCTAAAACCCTCACGTAAGTAGGCCTCAACCTGGTATCTTTGCCCTTCGAACAACTGCTTGTAACTCATGGTATCTACTCTTGTTTTTTGGTGATTACAGAGCACCACCAACAGGCAGTTGACCTCTTCTCACCGTTTAACCATGAGTGGTGCACTTATTATCCGAATTCGAGCTTCAATAGAATTTAAAATTAAATTAACAAGATCCTTTTACTTTTGACACATAAATATGATATATAACAAACAGTTGTTGATCAGTTCAATATAAAATAACTTTTCGCAGAATTATGTGAAACATACAATTAAGGGACTGTAATTGAATAAAAAGTTAGCTCAGGATGCTTCCGCAAGTATCGCAGGAATCATTTATCAGTATTATTTAGCCGTTGAATGGTGCTTTAGGCTAGATACCAATCAATCGCTGTTAATTGAAAAAGACGGTGACATTGCCATGTCAGATGAAGCTAATGTCGAAGTTAAGCACTTTTCTGATCCTCTTACAGATAGTCATAAAAATATATGGAATACGTTGGCTAATTGGCTAGAACCTAGCTTCGACACATCCAAGTACCCAAAACTCATATTAATCACAACACAAAAAATTAGTACAAATAGCCAACTACTTGACTGGAAAGATAAAAGCATAACAGAAAGGATTGATATAATTGACAAAATTCTTTCTAGAACAACACTTAACGATAAGCAGGAAAAAGTTAAGTCGTATAGGCTAGAGCAAAAATTTAAGGAAGTGATATCAAAGTTTGAAATCTACGATAGCTCGTCTGCAATACCTGAAAAATATTACTCTATAGCAAATGAATACTGTAAAGCTGTACCTTCTAACAATCGAGGCCGAGTTTTAAATGGTTTACTTGGTTTATTAATATCCCCCGATATTGTCGGCAACCAATGGGAAATTTCGGAGAGATCGTTCTCAGATGAATTTGCTTTGTTAAATGAAAAGTTTAGACAAAGTACTAGAGTGTTTCCTAAAAAGCCTGATCCTGATCAATATACAGTAAACTCACCACAGGATAGCCTGTACTTACAAAAAATTAGAGACATAGAATATTTAAGTGAACTAAACCTAGCTCATAGCAGTTATTGTGAGGCCCTAACAGTGATAAATGAGGAGTTTCAGTTTGGGACTAAGCTAGAGTATTTTGATTCCTACCAAGAAGAAATAATTGGGATTTTTGAAAGAAAGCAAAAAAAAGCTAGTAAAAAAGTTACTGAACCTATTCTAGATTCACAAGATTTCTACGATGAAGTAATGGGGGAAGAAGGCCCTGAGCTAGAGTCATATCCTAAGCGTCCGTATCGTTGGTTTAGAGACGGTATACTTCATATCAACATGGATGATGTTAACAAAAACTTAAAGTGGAAGCTTAAGTAATGGCCAATGCAATTCACCAGTTAAGCGTCCTCAGTCAAAGTCCATATTTGTTAGCGCCATTGCTACTAGAATTCTACCAGCATGTAGAAGTTCAACCCAAGAATATCTTGTTAAGCTATCTCGTTTTTCCTTTACTTTTTAGCCCTGTTGCACAGACAAAACTGCAACGAATAAACAGGTCAACTCTTAATACAAAGTTTGGAGACCCTACAACAGTGGAAGGGTTGGAAAAGCGATTAAATGACTTTAAAGAAATAACAAATAAAGCGATGCAAGTACTTTTAGAACAAGGCTTAATTAAAGTTAATGCTGACCTATCTATTCAATATATGAAAGAAGAATCACAAAAAAATCACTGTAAACAAGAGCATATAAAAGCCGCAAGGAATTTAGCCAAATTAGTAAACCCTTTTTTAGTTGAGGATTGCTACAGAATTTTAAGGATTAAAAAGCTATGAAGCCATATGTAGCGTATATTGGGGTTGTAGATAAAAGAGAGCAATGCCATTTTGTAGAATTTAAGACAGGCCTAAACGTTGTTACAGGTAAATCATCAACGGGTAAGAGTGCTCTTATTGAAATTTTTGATTATTGTATGGGATCTTCCGAATACACCATTCCTGTTGGAAGAATTACGGAAAGCGCAGCAATATATTTTACGATATATAAAAAAGGGAATCGTTTTTTAGTTCTTGGTAAATTACCAAAAGATAAAAAAGGGTTTTATAGAGAAGTTTCAGAAGATGAACTCCCGTTATCAAGTGATGGTCTGACTCTGACTTCTAGTTGGTTTAAACTAGGGTATTTCGTTGTTGCTGATCAATATAAAAAGAAGATTGGCGCTTTCTTTGGCTTAAATATCAATGATATTGAAACGGATAAAGATGACAAGCAATTTTTTGGTAGAAAGAAGTCCTCCCCTAGTATACGAAGCTTTACCTCATTTATGCTTCAGCACCAAAATCTTATAGCCAATAAACACGCCGTATTTTATCGATTTGATGAGAAGGAGAAACGTGAACAAGCTATTGAACACTTAAAAATCTTTTTGGGGTTTGTTGATCAACAATACTTCTTGTTAAAACAAGAGTTAGCCGAATTAGAGAAGAAAAAAAGAAGGATTGAGTTAGCTCTTCCTAAAAAAGAAAAACAACTTGAGCTAAAAATTATTAAACTGTCAAAAAGACTAAATGAATACCAAGCATTAAGTGGTAAAAGATTAGTCGATTCATCTAGTGCGGACATAATTAAGAATCCTATTCATTGGCTGGATATTATAAAAGACAAGCCACTAGAAATTGATTTAGAGTCCACTTCAAATACAAAATTAATTACAGAGCTTGATAAAAAAATAGCTGGTGAAGTAAAAGTACTTAGAAAGCTAGAAAAAGAAGCTAGAGATATCGAGTCCACAATATCGATCAGTAATAGTTACTTTGAAAGTATCAGCGATATAAACTATCCCGAAAAAATAACTGAATCAGTTATAGAATGTCCATTTTGTTTAACAGAAACTAACTTACTATCTAGTGAAGCAGACAAACTCACAAATGCTATTAATTGGCTTAATGAAGAAATTACCATCCAAAAACCGCAACAATATGATTATCGCCCTAGATTGGAGTCGTTAAAGTCAGAGCTAACAACTCAACGTAGGCACATTAAAGATATTCGAGTTGAAAAAGCTAGTCTTATTGCTTCTAACCGTGAATTGGAAAAACGTCAAAACTTAAGAGATCAAATTGTCAAAGCAAAGGTGTCTATTGAAATATATCTTGAAGAGATTATAAGTGAAGGACATATTGAGCAAGCCGATGGTGAACTTGAGCAATTGAAGACGAAAATCTCTAAATTGAAAGGAACACTGAGCCAATATTCGATAGTACAAAAAATGCGTAACGCCGAAATGTTACTAAACGAAACAATGAATACCATTGGTCAAAACTTAGATTTTGAAGAGTTTTACAAGAATCCACTTAATCTAAACTTCTCACTAGAAACTTTTGATATTTGGCTAATAGCCAAAAAAGAAAGAGTGTTCTTAAGGTCGATGGGAAGTGGGGCTAACTGGCTATATTGTCACCTGTCACTCTTTTTGTCGTTTCAAAAATTATTTTGTTCACTAGGACAGGAATGTTCCATTCCTCCAGTGTTGTTTATAGACCAACCAACGCAAGTTTACTTCCCAAATGTAACAAACGATACAGATGAAAGTAGGTTTGACGTTAATAAATTAGCTTCAGCGGAACGTAAGAATAAAGTAGATGAAGATATCAAAAGTGTTGAAAACTTCTTCAATGAAATAATCTCTTTCTGTGAAAGAACTGAGGTAGAAACAGGGTTTAAGCCACAAATAATAGTAACGGATCATGCTGATGAACTTAATTTGGCTAGAGGACGAAATTTTGAAGATTATGTAAGAGCGAGATGGAGAAATAGAGGGTTTATTGCTTAATAGAGGAATTACATGCTTGATATTTATTATTTTATTAAAAGTCAATTTATTATGGTTTGTTTGAATTAGGTTTTAATAAATATTATGGTATATTGGTTTTAAAGATAACTTACTATTTTAGTTATATTTGCATACTAAATAGCTTCAGGATGAACAATGTATAAGCTAAGACGAAAAGATGTAGCACTTTCGGGATTCAATAAGTTCTTGAATGAAAATTGGAATAGTTCATTTGAACTCCAAAAAGAAGTTGTATTCGATCTCACTTCTATTCGTCAAATATCCCCTCTAACAGCAAGTCAATTGTTTTCTTGGATTTCGACTCTACTTGACAAACAAATTAAAGTTGACTTAAAGGTCAGTGAAAAAGGCCCACTGTTGAGCTTTTTAGTTTTTAGTGGCTTTTTTAGTAAAATTAGTAAAGATATAAACTTTAATTGTGAGGCTTACGAGTATTCCAACTTTGAAGAAAAGAATAAAAACAAAAATAAGTCAATTATAGATTTTTCAAGTTTTAGTAGTATAGGTGAATTTAAAAACTTTCTCAGGAAAGAAACTTCTGACCTAGAAGGAGAGCTTTCAAGTGGAGCTATTAACGAATTTAGACTTGATACCAAAAGGAATTTAAAACGTATCATTTTAAAGGAGTTAGGAGAGAATACTTTCTATCATAGTCAAGGGTCACCTGCGTATATGATGGTGGTAAAAAAAGAAAGAGAAATTTTAACTGAATCTAGCTCTTTACCCAAAAAACTCGCAGCGCAATTTAAATCCTCAAGCTCTAATTTTTTTTATGAGTTGTCAATTTCTGATATAGGAATCGGTATATGTGAGTCACTTGAAGAAGACTATTTTAGAAACTTTCCTAACAAAAGCAGTGAAAAAATCAATAAAAAAATATTAGAGTATGCGTTTGAAAAATACTCCTCCAAAAAAGATCGCAAAAAGCTTGATAGAGTTTTTCCAAGATATGAAGAGTTTCCAGATTTAATACTACCAAGTGGATTATATTTCGTTCATGAATCAGTTAGAGAAAGTGGAGGAATAATATTCGTTCAATGTAATTCTACTTATCTATGCTATTCATATATAAATGGTAAAAAGGAAGTTATTGAATTATCTGAAGATGAAGAAAAATTTGAATCATCTAAAATTGGCACTTCATTCCAAATTTATATTCCAGATAAGTTTATTCCACTAAACAAAACTACGAGTTCTAGTTCTGTCAAAATGCTTAATAGCTCTAAAACAGATAAAATTATCTCTTGGAACTATTTATACGATTCAAACTTGAGTGGTGAAAAGAATACTGAAAACTTCATTAATTCTATTGAAAAGCAAATAGATGAAAGGCAAGCAACAGAAAACAATAATATAGTAATTGACTTGAAAAACTTCAAAAACCAAACCAAATATTGCGTAAAAATTATTATTTTCTGTATGTATCACTCTTCGGAATATGCGCCAGTAATTTTGATTAATGTACCTAATGAATCGCTTTTGTCTGAGTTTTATTTATTGAGTAACTTAGAAAAGCAAGCTGACAGGGGGTTGCTTAAAAAGCTTTTGAATCAAGTGTTTTGGGTTAATGAAAGTGGTTCAGGAACCATAAGTTTAAAAGGCATCAACATCACAAATGAAGTTGATGAAAAGCACTTATTTGATGCTATTGAAGTTTATAATGAAGACAATATTAGAAGTCAATTACAATGTACTTTTAATAGTACTGCAAAAGTTTGGCTTCCATATCCGTCAGAGGTATTTTTAAGAGGATACTATTCGCTACAAGAAGTTTTAAACAAGAGAAATTTCTGTTTTAGCGCGTCAGATATTATTTCTAACAAAAATTTTAAGTTCAATTTTATAATTCAAACAACCAAAAGCTTGGAGTTACTTTCTAAATCAATCCTTTTAAAGAAACAAATACCAGTAAATAACCTTTTAACGGTTACATCTAGTAGTTCTATGATAAATGTTGTATCGAAAGTTGTAAAAAATCGCGATATCTCAGGTATTTTAGTGTTAACTGATGTAAGTGTAACAGGAAGTTCGGTAAAGCGGATTGTTAGCTCAATTCCCTTAATTTCGAACATATACTCCATATCTCTAATTTCTAATGAAACAGTTGAAGATGATTATACCTTTTTAAGGCATAAATTTGAGGTATATAAAGACAAGCCCGACGAATGGAGAATTGATGATGTACTGGATATCGATAAAGAAAGCAATTCTATTAAACAAAAAGAACCGCATCGATATGAACAAGTAACTACGGATATACTAGAACGATGGTGTAAAGATAAAGCTTTAATTTCTGGTCATTTAACCAATGGTGCCACTTGCTATATTTCTTATCTTAAAACTGAATTGGTGTTACAAAGAGAAGAAAGGCGTCTTCAGGAAAAAGTTGTATCTGATATTGAAGACATAATTTCGAAATATACAACTAACAAATTAAAGTTTACTATTATACACCCTGAATTAAACTCTGCTGCTGGAGATTTATGTGGAAAAATTGCCCTAAAAATCAATAGCGTTGATGTGTCTGTGGAGACCTTTAATAAGTTTGATTTGCCAACAGAGTCTAGAGAGAATAATGAGCACAATATTGTAGTGTATATTGATATGGCGGTTACAACTAGTTCGACCTATAAAGCTGCATTAAATTGGGAATACAGTTATGGGGCTAGAAGTCTTCGGTGCTATATATTAGTAGATCGCTCGTACTCTATGGAGTTTGATTTTATTTCGGGTATAGAAACCTATAAAGATGTACAAGTTCAACATTTTCCAATCATAAAGTTTAATGCCCCTGCATATAATCATAATTGCCCAGCATGCCTTTTAAAGGAAAAAATTGATACTATTTTGGATCAAAATAAAAATGACAAAATGTTTAAAATTGCAAATTTTTGGAGCGAGGAACTACACACGATAGACGTCTACTCGCTAAATTATATTGAAAGGGTAAGTTGCAATCTAGTAACCAAAGAAGTTGCGTTTCTTCGTCATCTAATTGGAAATTATGTTAATTATGGTGATAACAGAGCTAGTACATTAGAGCAAATTAAAGAGCTTTTGACACAAATATCACAAGATAAAGCGCTAATGTCTTCTCTAGTACATATGCTTTGGTTAGAAGGACTAATATTTGGAAAAGATAGCAGTACTTTACGCCAAAATAATCACTACCTTTCAGTGTCAACGTTGTTAATTAGTGAATTACTGCAATCATTCATTGTAGATCAAAGTATTGAGTTAGATATACGAAGTAAAGCTTTTTGGTTTATGGCATCGTTTGACTTCAAAACTTTGGTAGATATTGCGACTTCTTCCCCCCATATCCTTGTTAAAGACATCGAATTATATGAAACATATTCACTAATATGTTGTATTTTTCAAGAACAACATCTTTTAGAAAAAATTGAAGCTTCACTAGAGGGACCTTTTAGATACATCAATAGCGAAGATGATTGGAAAAGGTCTAGCTATCGAGAAACCTATACTGATGTTAAGTCGTATATATTAAGTAATCACATGGTTAAGAGTAATACTAGTGATAGGCGTTTTTTTACATCTGTTGAGAAATTATCACTATTATTCAAAGAAAAAAATCAGAGTCATCCCAATAGTATGATTCTATTTAGGTCGTGGGCAGAAGTTTTTAACCTTAAAGATCTTAAAGCAAACCTTAATTATAGAGAAGAGTTTTCACTATACTTTCATGATGTGATTAAACATATAAAAGTATTTATTGAATCGTTTGATCTTAAAGGCGATGAATATAATTATCTAACGAGTGGAGAATACATAAAAGATTTCCGGTTTATTGAAAGTGAATTAAATTCACTTGCTGAGCAGTGTATAGAAGGGGCTTTATCCGATATAAATTGTCTTAAAATACTAAGAAATGTTGTTCAACCAAAAAGAGAGCGATTTGCGAACCACATTATTTATCTTAAAAAAGAGAACAAACTGCCTGAGCTTTTGGAAAAGTGTTCCTGCGATATTAAAGCAAGTTTAGATAAGATCATAACTGATGTTTCAACTAAATATGCTGATAAAAATATTGATTGTAAGCCAAGGTTACCGAATATTAGAAGTATTAGAACCTACACGCCTAGCATAATTGTACTGGACTCCTTTAGAACTGTTATTGAAAACGCATTTAAATACGGCTTACCAAATAGTAGCCTAAACATAAAAGTTACAAGGAGTAAGCACAATACGTCTTTAACTTTTACTTCTTCTTCAGAATCTGACATCGAATATAAATTGGGTCATGGTTTGCAGAGATCTCAAAGTATACTTATGAAATTCGATGCAGAATTAAATATTAAAAATGATCTTATTGACGCTCACGTTAGGATTGTACTACCTAACCAACATTAGTAAAGGAACTAT
Source organism: Pseudoalteromonas flavipulchra NCIMB 2033 = ATCC BAA-314 (assembly GCA_000814665.1). Classification (GTDB taxonomy): domain Bacteria; phylum Pseudomonadota; class Gammaproteobacteria; order Enterobacterales; family Alteromonadaceae; genus Pseudoalteromonas; species Pseudoalteromonas maricaloris. The sequence goes on along the minus strand of JWIH01000009.1, from coordinate 156,589 downwards.
AGATGAATAATAAACTTGAATTAGATAAAAAGGTAATTTTTTATATAGACGATGTAGAAAGGCACATTGAGCGTTTTCGCTCTACTTGCGAATCTTGGTGGAATTCTTCAGAGTTCATTGTGAAATCAAATAGCATTTTTGGAGCAATAACAGACAAAAATAAATCTGAATTCATCAGAAGTACAATACAAGAAATGGAGAAGTACAGTGATTCTCTAGCATGTGTTCTATTGGATTTAGATTACAGTGGTGATGAAACTGATGGGCTTGATGATAATAATGAAATTAAGTCCCAAAGGGACCTTCGTGTAGGGATGGATATTGGTAGAATAATAAGGAAAAAATGGCCTTTATTGCCAATATTCATAGCATCACATTTTTCAGAGGAAAAAACTGTAATATCTCAAGGATTAATGTATGACTTTGATTACTTCGAGATCCCAACATTTTATTCTGATATGAAAGATGAAAGTACTTTTATTGGATACTTAAAAAGATCACAGGACAAACGAGAAGCTATACTTCTAAATTTACCAAATATACCAGTTTCTTATTTATCGAACACACATCAATATTTTCAAAAAGCAAAAGCGTCAATTCCATATGAGGAACTAGTATTTGTAGCAATGCCTTTCAATGAGACTATAGTTAAAGCAGATATTTATAAATCAATTTCTACGGCTACAGACTTTTTATCACTACAGGCATATAGAGTTGATGAAGATATATTTACTGATGGAATTATGAAAAATATTGTTAGCCATATATACGAAGCTCGAATTGTAATAGCAGATATAACAGGTATGAACCCTAATGTAATGTTTGAATTGGGACTGGCTATGTCGTCAAACAAAGACTGTGTGATAATTCAAAACAGAGCCGATAAAAATGATATCCCATTTGATCTTAAAGATATTCCAATCATTCGATATAACGAAAATGAAGTGTTTGAGTTCATAGATCAATTAAAAAGAAGGTTACGTTCTCTTTTGTAAATTGTGACATAATAACAATGTAATAGGCATTTATTTAGTGAGCTAAGTGGATGATTGCCTAGAATTTTTTTCATGTTTTAGTTCATGAATAAATAGAAAGTATTGGCTTTAACCATATGCTGGTTAAGGCTTATGACTAAATTTTTAATTCATCAGCTCCACTAGCGTTGCTAGATAAATCAAAAAATAACGTCTCATTGCTCTCAAAAAAGTTATAGGCTACCGCCTATATTAAAGATCCTAATGGTAGTTTCCGCAAACTCAACTTAATTGTTAGTGGGTTACGCGCGAATTCAACCCCGAAGTGCACCACTCGCTAAATTACCGCATTGCGTAATTCATTAAACACAACGACAGGCTGTTTGTAACCTAGGCACTTTCTAGATCTGGCGTTTAGCGTATGTTCAACATTGGACACCTGCTTATCCGTTACCGTTCTTAAATCCGTTCCTTTACGTATGTACTGGCGCAATAAACCGTTGAAGTTTTCATTCAACCCGCGCTCCCATGCGAAATACGGATTCGCAAAATAAATATCAGTGTTGAGCTTATCTGCAACTAGCTCGTGGTCACAGAACTCGCTGCCATTATCAGCGGTTATCGTATACACATGACGGCGATATCGCCACAGTATGCCTATCATGGCTCTGCTTACGTCTGCCCCGCTCTTTGCTGGCACTTTACGTATTAAATAAAGCTTGCTTTGGCGTTCAACTAGGCTGACTATTGCACCCGTTCCATGCTTACCCAGTACGGTATCAGCTTCCCAGTCATCGAACCGCCTTTTCTTGTCAACAATCGCTGGGCGGTGCTCAATGCCCACCCGGTTCGGGATAATGCTACGCTTCGCACGACGACCTTTGCGATATCGTCGATGGCCTTGTCGCAAGTGCCTAAACAATTTGCCGCCGCTCAATTTATCCCGTTGCACATAGCCGTAAATCTACGCGTGACTCACTGAGAGCCCAATAATCCGGCCCACGCCTGCAATTTGCTCGGGACTCCACTTTTGTTCTAATCCGAACTCAACAAAGGTGATGGTCAGCTTAGATAGACACGACTTTGCGGCTTCAACACGCCTTTTGAGTGTCTTTACCTGTGCGACTTAGGGTAGATAGTGATTTTCCCGGATCCTATTTCATCTGACTTCTCGGCTAATAGTGCTATGACTGACTTTCAGGCGTTTGCCTATCTCACGATAACTAAAACCCTCGCGTAAGTAGGCTTCTATCTGGTATCTTTGTCCTTCGATCAACTGCTTGTAACTCATGGTAAATGCTTCTGTTTGTTTGGCGACGATAGAGTACCACCAACAGGCAGTTGATCTCTTCTCATCGTTTAACCATGAGTGGTGCACTTATTATCTGAAATCAGGCTTAATATAGGATTACAATATGCAATATGGCATTCTTGTGAGTTGGCTAAAGGTATGGATTTTACAATCGTAAAATCCTCAACTAAATTTAGAGAGGGAGGTATTAGGCTCAGGAATCCTTTTGTTTACCAGGTAATTGAATGATGTATATGAATTTTCTGAGGTACCTATTTGTCGTTTTTTGCTTAGCTGTCACTGCTAATGTTGATGCAACAACGATTCAGATATTTTTGGATGATGAAGAAGACCTCGCTATTTTGACGCAAAAAGCTAAACCTGAAAATATTGCTGGCGCAACCAACAAAATACTATTTGAACAATTAAACCTCTCAAACATTGAGTTTCTCGGCGCAAGTTATAAACGGACGTTACGCTCAATGCTAAAGCAAGATAAATCAGCTATTTGCACTCTTAACAAAGTAAAAACTACTTATCGCGAAAAAAACTTTCTATTCAGCTTGCCAGTAAATTTTTATATCAGTAGACGTCTATATCAACATGCTGATTCACCTCAGCTATCTAAAGAAGTGCTTGATGAAGAAGGTAATGTAGTCTCTCTTATGCAACTTTTTAACGTATACAGAAATAAGCTGATAGTAACTGCTGACGACCTGTCATATGGGCCTTTTTTAGATAAGCAATTAGCACAGGTGGATAGCGCTAATAAAGTGGTGAGAGGTGGAAGTAATCATTATGAAACTGTACATCGGATGTTCGAGTTGAAACGTGTGGACTTTCTGCTTGGTTACCCTGTTGAAGTGATGCGATACGCGAAAGCCAATCAAGATAAATATGAGTCCTATCTAATCGCGGATTCACCTCGGTTTATTTTAGGTCATGTGATGTGTAATAAGACTCAAGTAAGCAGGCAGGTGTTAAAGAGAGTAAATCAGATACTACTCAGTAATTATGGTACCAAAGAGTTTTTATTGGCCCATATAAATTATTTACCCGTTCAGGAGCATCGATCTATTCAGGAAGTTATAGAGCGCTACATAGATCAACTCGACTCAAACTAATCCACTAAGCATGCTCCTGATCCTGTGTCGGGCGGTACAGCTATCACCACCCCCCAAATCTTGGCCAAAACTCGATATCATCATGACTTAACACATGATAGCCCGAGTGCTGAGCGGCTGTTGCACATGCATGATTTGGTAAAATACGTAGTAGGTCACCATGTTTCATGTCTGGTAAGGTGAAGCCGGGTTCACATTCAATAACGCCATGTTCTTGATTTGCCGAGGTTACTTTGAGCCCAGGCAGCAAATTACCTGCTTGGTCACAAACGAGGCCATAGCCGCAATCAAACGCTTGACTCGCGGTACCTCTGTCTCTTGAAAGCGCCATCCAGCCTGCATCTATAAAGAGCTTATTTTCACTACGCTTGATACCAGTGACACGCGTTAGCACGCTTAGTGCAATATCCTCGATGTCACATATGCCGATACCAGCCATAACAAGGTCGAAGAATGTATAGACCCCAGCTCGCACTTCAGTGATCCCATCGAGGTTTTGCGTTGACAGTGTTGTTGGGGTAGAGCCAATACTCAGCACTGTTGTGGTGATCCCTGCCTCTTCCAGCATGGACGCGGCAGCCACAACTGCTGAGCGCTCTTTCTCAGCAAACTGTATTAGCTGCTCGGCCGTGCTACACGCGTATGAGCCACCGGCATGCGTTAGTAAACCCCGATATAAACCACTGCTTTCCAGTATGGTTGCGATGGTCACGATTTCTTTGTTTTTAGGGCTAAGTCCTGCGCGATGTCCGTCACAGTCTATTTCTATCAAGCAAGGAATCGTGCACTCATTTTCCGAGCAAAATTGCGAGACAAGCATGGCTTGTTCCATACTGTCTAGCAGTATGGTTAGGTTGACACCTTGGTTGATTAGGGCTAGAACGCGTTGTAGCTTATCTTCTGTGATCCCCACCGCATAAGTGATATTAGTGTAACCTTCCGCTGCAAATGTTTCTGCTTCTTTTAGAGTGGAAACCGTACATCCCGCTTGTTTGTCGGCCAAAATATAGCTTGCGGCTGCAATGGATTTTACCGTTTTCAAATGTGGGCGAAGGGCCACATTAAAAGCATCAAGATGCTTTTCCATACGCGAAAGGTTATGCAAAAAAGCAATTTTATCAACAACTAAACATGGTGTTTGTAAAGATCCTAATGTCGTAAACATAGCTCAATCATACTCCTATGAGTTCTATTTCCTGTCGATTGCTTGGGGACCAGACGCGTTCACAAGCGTGTGTTTTGTTAAGCCAAATAAAGTCTGTATGTTCATCTTCAGCAAGTACCACACTGATCCCTGACGGTACTTGGATACTAAAAACATGCTCAGTGTTTATGGTAACACCCGGCTCATAACGATGGCGCCACTGCGGTCTTATAGTGTATTGATTCGTTTTATTATGCGAGTGGATGGTGATCCCAAGCGCCGCGGCGTCAATACCGGTCTCTTCTTTTAACTCTCGATACGCGGTAGTGATTGGAGTTTCACCGGGATCTACTCCCCCAGTGACTGATTGCCAAAAGTGTTTATCGTCTGCTCTTTGTAATAGCAAAAACTCATTATGCTCGTTGTATATTACGACCAATACCGAAACGGGTTTACGTAGCGCCGACATGGTTTACATCAAATCAGGAACATGTGCTTTGAGTTTAACCAGTTGAGTTGCACTCGGCAATTGGTATAAAGCTTAGATGGCGAATTTTGGACAAAAAAAAGCAGGCCATCTGGCCTGCATAAAAACTCCAATAGCAACAAGCTGTGCCAAGGAAATCCCAATAATGCCAACATCCCAGTCGGCAAGCTCTACTTCTCGGGAGTTCAATTGTGACTTTAGGCACGCCTAGATACGCAGGTAAAAAGGTGCAGCCCCAAAGGAACGAGACCAATGCTAATGTAATGTTTAGTACTTGTAAACTAAAAATTGAAAAAAATAGTTTAAACGGATTTTTTTTGCTCACTTTGAAATATAAAGCTTCTAAAATGATGGAATTACAATCGATGTAACTATTTGTTATTTATCTGGTTGATAAATTTTGTACCTTTAATGGTTTGAGAGTTGTTGCAATTTTGTATCCATTCTGTATGTTAATGAGTTGTACAACATGTAACCTAGGAAAGGAAAAATGAAATTAACATCAGCAATTATCGCAACGTCATTATTGGCAACCAGTGTCGCAGTAAACGCGGCGATCCCTTATAAAAACGAACAGTACCAATTTACCCAACCAAGTGGTGAGGTGATCACTCTTATTCTTAATGGTAATACTTACTTTGCTCAGCAGCGCACACTTGACGGCGAGCTTGTGGTGTATGATGCCTCACTTAAAGGCATGGCTTACGCACAGGTATCAGTCGATGGTGAGCAGCTTATATCTACAGGTAAGCTTGTGACCAAACGCAACAAGCAAGGCATACAACGTCACTCAGTAAATGCTATGCAGCAAGGACTATCCTCAACTGCTATTGCAAAAAAGGTAAAAGCGGCGCAGCAGGTAATGTTGGGTCAAAACCAAACATCTGCCGACTTGGTACATACGCATCAGTTTGAACGCAATAACAATGAAACGGCGTTGAATGCCGAGATCAGCGGTCAAGTAAAAGGGTTAACCATCATCATTGATTTCCCTGATGAGCGCGGCACTATCACAAAAGCGCAAGTTGAGCGTTTTTTAAATGACCAAAATTACAATGAATTTGGTAACGCGCAGTCAGTAAGAGGGTATTTTTCGTCGGTCTCTGGTGGCAAGCTCGATTATACCAATACGGTAACGGCTTATTACACCGCAAAGAAAAACAAAGCGTATTATGCGGATAGTGCATTAAGCTCAACGGTACGCTCGCAAGAACTTATAAAAGAAGCGCTAAATTGGCTTGAATTTCAACAGGGATTTGATTTTAGCTCGCTGACTACAAATAGTAGTGGGCAGATCCGTGGATTAAATATTTTTTATGCTGGCAACTCTGATAGTGCATGGTCTAAAGGTCTGTGGCCACACATGGCAAGACTCAGTCCACGTTTTTGTGCTGATAGCGTGTGTACCGATCGCTATCAAATCACGGATATGGGAAATAGCCTTGCAATTGGCACCTTTGTACATGAGTCAGGTCACTTAATTACAAATTGGCCCGATCTTTATGATTATGACGGCAGCTCAGAAGGCTCAGTCGCAAGTTTTGGCGTTATGGGATTTGGCGCGATTGGTGCTTCCAACCGTTTTAAGCCGACGCCACCTGTCGCACACTTTAGAGCAATAGCTGGTTGGGATACGGTAACTGAACTTAATCCAGCCGTAAATGCAAATGCCCCAACGGGAAGGCTAAGTCATACTTCGGGCGCTAATAGCTCATATAAATGGACCAACCCAAGTAACACAAATGAAGCCTTTTACATTGAGGCTATTCATCAATCGGGACAAAACTCAGAGCAACTCGATTCTGGCTTGGCTATTTGGCACGTTGATCCCGCGGGCAATAACTCGAATGAATGGCGTCCGTATATCCAAATGGAGCATGGTGATGCCAAACGAGATCCTGAAAATGGTCGCAACCGCGGGGATAATGGCGATTTATTTGATGTGGCAGGAGAGTTTAGTGCCACACTGCCGAATGCGTTGAGTAGCAAAGGGACGAATGCCCTATGGTGGAATGGAAGCGACTCTGGCTTATCTATCAGCAATATTTCTGATCCCGCTGCAGAGATCCAATTTACCGTAAGCGGTAGTACAACCCCACCACCAGCGGGAGATGTTTACACAGGATACTTAGCAGCCAAGCAACAAGCCATACAACCTGACGGCAGTTGGTTTCAGTACAGCGGTGGCACAATAGCACTTACTTTAGAGGGACCAGCGAACGCAGACTTCGACTTGAAACTCGAAGCTTGGCAAGGTGGTACATGGCAACAAGTTGCTATTTCGGAGACGCCAACCTCACAAGAGTCAATTAACTATACGGCAAATTCAGGTTATTACCGCATTTTGGTTTATTCATATAGCGGTGCGGGTGACTACCGTCTAACGGTACAGAAGTAGTTATCCAAAGCACTGGTTAGTCAATACAATTGATATAATGCCAAGTCGCGTTGCTTGTGTGGTAAGCGCGCGACTTGTTTTTATTTTGGTGGGTATGCTAGAACGCCAAATTCCACTTTCTTATCTATAATTCATACTTTATTACCAAAATTATGATAATAATGCAGTCATGCATATTGTTTGTTACGGAATAGCTTATGAACTTTTTTCGAAAGCCAAATCAAGAAGTTGAAAATTTGACCGCTGAACTCAACCGTGCTCGGGCATTACTTTCTGCGATTGATGAAGCGGTCGCAAAAATTGAATTTACACCCGATGGTCAAATCGCTGCTGTTAATCAACATTTTCTCGCTGTCGTGGGTTACACAGAGGCTGAAGTGATAGGACAGCACCATCGTATTTTTTGCCATAAGGACTATGTAAATTCTTCTGAATATCGTAGTTTCTGGGCAAGCCTTCAACGTGGCCAAGCTCAGTTTGGTAATTTTGAGCGCTTTACCAAAGCAGGTGACGTAGTTTGGCTCGATGCGACCTATTTTCCGGTTGAAGAAAATGGCAAAGTGACCCGTATTGTTAAAATTGCGAATGACATCACAGCAGAAAAGCTCACTATAACAGCACAAGAAGCGATAGCTAACGCACTCAATAAGTCCATGGCAACCATAGAGTTTACACCCGAGGGCGTTATTTTAGATGCGAATCCAAATTTCACGGCAACTGTGGGTTATAAACTCAGTGAGATTAAAGGTCAGCATCATCGAATGTTCTGTGACGACAGCTTTTATAAAGAGCAGCCACATTTTTGGCAAGAGCTGGCAAAAGGCCAGCATAAAAGTGGTCGCTTTCATCGCTTAGGTAAACATGGCGAAGATATTTGGATTGAAGCAACGTATAACCCTATCTTTGATGAACATGGCAAAGTCATTAAAGTGATAAAGTTCGCAACAAATATCACGGCGCGGGTGCAAAAAGCGCATCGAGTCGCACAAGCAGCTGAGGTTGCGCAGGTGACATCAGAGCAAACTGAGCAAATAGCGGCCCGTGCGAGCTTGCTGTTGCAAGAGTCTGTTAGTACCTCAGGGCTTATTTCTAATCAAGTGCAAAGTGCAATGGCCGCAATAGCACAGCTTAATGAACAGTCAAAAGGGATTTCGGCAATTGTGTCTACCATCAGCGCGATTGCAGAGCAAACTAACCTACTTGCGTTAAATGCAGCGATAGAAGCCGCCAGAGCGGGTGAGCAGGGAAGAGGGTTTGCGGTGGTAGCCGACGAAGTAAGAAGCTTGGCAGCACGTACTTCGCAGTCGACCAACGAAATCAATGATGTGGTAAATCAGAATGAAGTGTTAACTAAAGAAGCCACCGCACTGATGAATACGGTGTCTGAAAGCACAGAGCTTGGTCTTGCACAAATCGATGAAGTGAATAAAGTGATGAATGAAATAAAGCAAGGCGCAGAAAACCTCACAAGTACGGTCAAAGGATTGTCAGAATAACTTAATAATCGCTGCATAAAGTGGCTCCCACCAAAGGCTTGAATATGGTGTAGGAGCGGGTTCACCCCGCGATCTTTACGCTTGCAATCGCCGCGTAAAGCGCCTCCCACCAAAGGCTTGAATATGGTGTAGGAGCGGGTTCACCCCGCGAGCTTTTCATCAAAATCGGCGCGTAAAGTGGCTCACACCAAAGGCTGAATATGGTGTGGGAGCGGGTTCACCCGCGAGCTTTTCCCCAATAATCGCCGTATAAAGTGGCTCCCACCAAAGGCTTGAATATGGTGTAGGAGCGGGTTCACCCCGCGAGCTTTTCATCAAGATCGCCGCGTAAAGCGGCTCCCACAGCGACTAATGTGAATGCTTTATTTTTCAGCGATTTGCCATACTGCAACTGAGCCGGAAATTTCATTACCGATCACCAATAAGGCTTCGCCAGTTGCACTTTTGTCGGCAGGAATAAATGCCATGCCCTCTGGGGCTAAGTCGCCACTGATTTCGGCATCTTCAACTAATCCGCGGTTGTAAAAATAATCTTCAAACTTAACATCGTAAGGGTTGGTGATATCGTAAACCATGATACTACCCATACGCTCTAAGCCAACGAATGCAAAAGTGCGTTCACCAATTTGACCTAGCGCTAGTGCTTCCGGCTCTGGGCCTTTTGCATCGGAGCGCGTATCGCCTTCATTGGTGTCTTCATCATTGTTAAATTGTGCGCCATGCACGGAGGCTGTGATCCGCTCGATTTGATCGCCTGAGTCGAACACCACAAGGCCGTTGCTATCCCAAATGGTGAATGAACGTGCACCATAGGTGTACAGCGCTTCATATTGGCCGTCATTATTTTCATCGCCTTTCACCGTTGTGACTTTAAGGCGACCAATGTCGTCATCGTCATTATTAAGATAAGCAAAGTTGCTTGCTAAGGTAAGATCTTCGGCACGGCTCTCATCAATGTACGCTAAACAGCCATCGTCTTTATCGTAATCTAGACCACCTTTCGCGGTACAGTCGGCTTCATCGGCAGCATCAAAAAAGTATTCTCTACCATCACCTTCGTTAGCAGAGACAATAAAGTTAGCGCCTTTCCACGTGTAGCTAGAGATAGTGTCTGGCTGATACATGCCGTAAAGACCGGGATACTTTTTAAAGTTGATCTTTTTATCTTTATCCGAGGCATCTATGGTGTAATTAGACCAGTCTTTGAATCCAAAACCGACTAAATTAAGGCTATTGTCACTGAGATCTACGATAGCGAGTGCGTTGTTTTCTTGGATTGAAACATAAGCGAAGCGGTTGTCTTTAGAGATGGTGACATATTCCGGTTCTAAATCCATCGCAACTGTCGTATTAATAAGTTTGCCATTGATAGTGCGACCAGTTGGATTGGCGAAGACAATGCCTTGTGCTTCTAGCTCAGCTTGCTTGGTGTTAAATGCGCTAAAGTTTAATTGTGTTGCTGTATTTGCAACTACGCCATTTGTAATGTTGATAATGCTGATGCTACCTTCAGGATCAACGCTGTAGTCACCTGCGGGTTCCCCTTCATTTGCGACCACGACCTTGTTGCCATCATGAGTAAAGGTAACCATATCAGGTAGTGCACCTGCCGTTACATTTTTAACAAAGGCCGGAGTTGCGCCTGAGATATCATAAAAAGCGATTTGTCCTGCGTCACCCGTAGTCTTGGCAGCCATTGCAACTGCCAATAGTTGGTTGTTTTCGTCAACTGCAATACTGTTTGCGTCGCCGGGGGTATTGTCGTTTAAGTTGATTGTCATGGCTGATGTTAAATTTGTAGCGGTAATAACACCTTCATTGTTTTTGACCAGAGCGGCCGTATCAAAGCTGGTTGCTGGAATAACTTCAACCACAGCGGCACTGCCTGAACTATTAATGGCATATATCCATTTTTTGGATGCTTGGTAAGCGACAATTTCAGCGGCGCCTTCAGGGCTTTCTGCATTAAGCACTGCGCGTCCCACAAGACTTATTTCAAGCACGCTATTGGCGTTAGTACCATTGGTTCCGTCTTGTCCGTTTGCCCCATCTTGGCCGTCGGAGCCATTTGAACCATTTTGTCCATCGTTACCATCTTGTCCGGCAACGCCTTGTTGCCCTTGCGAGCCTGTAGCGCCATCGTCACCATCAAGTGAACAGCCAGTGAGAAGAGCAAGCAAAGAGAGCGCGATAAGTGAGTGCTTAAACATAAAATATCCTGATTATTATTGTTAAAGCAGCTACTTAATCACAAAAAGATGACTCTTATATGGCAATGAGGTTTCACAATTATTGTGAGAAATTCATTGATATCACTGAGCTGAATGTAATGCCATTCAAGCGTTAGTATCATCGGTATCAATGGATGAACAGGCAAAAGTTGGTATTGCAGTTGGCGCAATTAGGTACAGACAAAAAATATACAATAATTTTGCAAATTTGATGAACTTTTATTCAAACCTGTTCGTAAGGGTTAGCTATAGGTGACAAAAGTCATTCTTTTTAACCGAGTCTACAGGATGAGTATAATGAAAAAGTTTATAGTAAGTGCCAGCCTCATGCTTCTTATGGCATGTAGCGATAACGACGATAACGATACTGTTACACCTCCGCCACCGCCGCCAGCCCAAGAGTTTTCAGCGACTAAGACCTTTGAATTGATGTTATCAGGAAAGCAAGAAGTGCCGATGAATACGTCAATGCAAACCGCTTCCGCAACAGTGGAGCTTGATGAAAATCTGATGCAATTCAGAGCAACACTCGACTACAGCGACGTCGAAGGTTTTAGTGCTGCACATATTCACGATGGTGATTTGGGGGCGAATGGCGATGTGGCATTCGCCTTTGAAGCTTCAGATGATAATAAGGTGAGTATTCCAATCACAGATCTGTCTGAGGATCTAATTGAGGATATGTTGGATGGTGATTGGTATATCAATCTACACACCGAAGCCTTTCCAAACGGCGAGTTACGCGCTCAGATTGTGCCTGACATGGTAAGCGTGATCACGTTCAAATTAGATGGCTCACAACAGGTGCCAATGAATGAAAGTAGTGCCATGGGGTATGGTTATGCGTCATACGACAGCACCGATGGCGAGCTTTACCTTCGCGCGGTCACTATGGACGTTGATGATGCCACAGCAGCACATATTCACACTGGCCGCATTGGTATGAACGGCGATGTGCTTGTGGTGTTAGAGCAAGACGACGAAGTGATGACAGACTGGGTAACGCCAGATGACACGATGATCGACGAAGCGACGTTGAACGTTTTGCTCTCGGGTGGACACTACGTTAATGTTCATACGCCAGAGCTACCAAATGGTGAGATCCGCGGCCAAATCCTGACGGACAATTACGCAGTTGCGACATTTGACTTATCCGGCAAACAGGAAGTGCCAGCAGTAGCAACAATGGCATCCGGTGATGGCTATGCCCTTGTTAACACAGATAACTATGAAGTAGAGCTCAGAGTTGTCACTAGCGGTGTTGAGGATGCAACGGCGGCACATATTCATACTGGCCGGATCGGCATGAATGGTGATGTTCTAGTGGGCCTTGAGCAAAGCACCGATGATACGAATGTATGGATGACGCCAGACAACACCATGATCAACGCCGAGATTTTTGCGGTACTCGCATCAGGTGGTCACTATGTTAATGTCCATACTCCTAGCAATCCAAGTGGTGAGTTACGTGGCCAAATTCTTACCAGCAATTATGCGCTCGCTACATTTGCGCTTTCAGGTCAGCAAGAGGTTCCTGCGGTATCGACCATGGCGTCTGGGGATGGCTACGCATTGGTTAACATGAACGATTATGAAGTTGAACTTCGTGTAGTGACAATGGGTGTTGAGGATGCAACTGCGGCACATATTCATACTGGCCGGATCGGCATGAATGGTGATGTGTTAGTTGGCCTTGAGCAAAGCACCGATGATACGAATGTATGGATGACGCCAGACAACACCATGATCAACGCCGAGATTTTTGCGGTACTCGCATCAGGTGGTCACTATGTTAATGTGCATACACCAGCAAATGCGAGTGGTGAACTCCGTGGTCAGATCCTCACTGACAACTACACGTTGGTAGCGTTTCCATTGAGTGGCGAGCAAGAAGTCCCAGCCGTTACAACCACTGCCACTGGTAGTGGATATGCTTTGGTAAATCGAAACGGCTTCAACCTTGAATTACAAGTCCTCACCTCAGGTGTTGCTGATGCAACGGCTGCGCATATACATACTGGCATTGCTGGTGAAAACGGCCCTGTGTTATTGGCATTAATGCAAGATAGTAGTGATGCCAATCGCTGGATGGCTCCGGCCAATGCAGCATTGACAGCGGAAATATTTGCGATTCTGGCAGGCGGTGGTCACTACGTAAATGTGCATACACCAGCAAATCCAAGTGGTGAGTTAAGAGGCCAAATAGTTAATTAACCTGAGGTTTGGATAAGGAATGTTCCAACTCATTGTTTCTAAAGAACAGCTTAGTTTTTTCCTTCTCTAGCCAGAGAGTTTTAGGGAAAACACCGCTTCCGCGTCCTGCTCTCGCTAAGGTACCTACATCCTGTAGGCAAGGCGAATTTACGCACCAATAGCTGGCTATTGGAAGTGAATTCAACGCAGTTAGCGCTAAAACTGGCTGCTAGAAAGGCATTAATTATCCGCAGCTCAGGTTAATTAATCACTTAGATAATTAACTCGCATCTAAGAGTCTGTTAAGTGCAGGCTCTTTTTCTTTATATTCAAATTACACAACCGCTATCCAGTCAGGGGAGTTATATTTAGTTAAAAAGATGTAACCAAAAAATCATGATTTGTTCCCGTAATCGTAATGCAAAGCGTCTAGCGTAAGCCTTCTTTAAAATAATAATGGTATTACAATGAATAAGATAAGCGTTTGTTCTGCGATCGTAGCTGCATTATTACTGAGTGCATGTGATGATGATTCTGTGGAAGTTGTACAGGTTGAAAAGCCGGTGATCACAACGGAGACTGAAATAAAAGTCGTTGAAGTTCCGGTAATTGTGGAGGTGCCAGCAGGTAGCGCAAGTGCCATGCAAGTGGGCACACGTCCTGATTTCTTGATTCAAGATATGGAAGACAGTGCACTCAAAACCAAGCTTGAGCAGTGTGCTAACGGACCTTTTTATAAAACAGACTTTTCAATTGGACACCGTGGTGCGCCAATGCAGTTTCCTGAACACACCAAAGAATCTTATATCGCGGCGGCTAAAATGGGTGCTGGGATTTTAGAGTGTGACGTTGCCTTTACCAAAGACAAAGAGCTGGTTTGTCGCCACTCACAATGTGATTTACACACTACAACAAATATTTTAGCAACGGATTTAGGCCAAAAATGTACAACACCATTTGTACCAGGCGATCCTGAAAATGGAATTGCAGCCCAAGCGATGTGTTGTACCAGCGACATTACTTTGGCTGAGTTTAAGACATTAAAAGGTAAAATGGATGCCGCAAACTCAATGGCCACAACCGTAGAGGAATATATGGATGGCACGGCAAATTGGCGCACCGATTTATATTCGAGCCGTGGCACTTTAATGACCCATGCCCAGAGTATTGAGTTATTTAAAAGTTTAGGCGTGAAAATGACGCCAGAGCTGAAGACTCCGTCTGTCGCTATGCCTTTTGACGGTTTTACACAAGAAGCCTACGCACAAAAAATGATCGACGAATATAAAGCTGCAAATGTAGATCCAAAAAATGTCTGGGCGCAGTCATTTAATCGGGACGATGTCGTCTATTGGATAAAAGAAAATCCAGAGTTTGGCGCACAGGCAGTGTATTTGGACGACAGATACGAAGCGCAGGCAGTAGACAATGAAACCATGGTATCAGCAGAGCAAATCGTGCATAACCCAGAGCTATTGTCGCCAACGATGGAAGAGCTTGCAGCGGATGGTGTTAACATTATCGCACCACCTCTTTGGATGTTATTAACCGAAGAAGGAGGGGAAATCGTACCCTCACCTTATGCCAAAGCTGCAAAAGCAGCAGGGCTTGAGATCATCACTTGGACACTAGAGCGCTCTGGTCACCTAGCCAGCGGCGGTGGTTGGTACTATCAAAGCATCAACGGCAGTCTGTCAGGTGAGGCGATGATAGATAATGATGGCGATACTTTTAAAGTGCTAGATGTATTGGCCAAAGAGGTTGGCGTAATCGGCGTATTCTCTGATTGGCCAGCAACGACCACTTACTATGCAAGCTGCATGGGTATGCCTGCCAGTATTTAAGCGGTGTTTATTGTGGTAGGGGCGGATTTACTCCGCGATCTTGTCTTTAATGATCGCCGCTTAAAGCGGCTCCTACCAAGGGTTTGAATATGTCGTAGGAACGGATTTACTCCGCGATTTTGTCTCTAATAATCGCCGCATAAAGCGGTTCCCACCAAGAGTTTGAATATGTCGTAGGAGCGGATTTACTCCGCGATCTTTTTCTAATTATCACCGCCTAAAGCGGCTTCCACCAAGGATTTGAGTATATGGTAGGAGCGGGTTCACCCCGCGATCTTTTGATTTGGTTCTCACTGTTATTATGTCAACTCCATTTGTTCCTAATTCTATGCTAGAAGAATCTCAACCCCTGCACTAGTCTTTATTGTGAACGCTTCAATAAAGGCTAGAATCATGAAGTTAAACTCTATCCGTATCCTCATGACCACTATCTTCGGTGGCATTATTGTTTTTGTGGTCATCGTTACCTTATTGGTTGTTAACATGTACAACGCCTTGCTTGATTTTGAACAAATGGCTGACAACCGCTATAAAGCCTATCAACTGGCCGACGAATTAAGGCAAAGCTCCGATGATTTAACGCGATTGGGCAGAACTTATGCGGTAACTGGTAACGATAAATACGAAAAGATGTATATGGATGTATTAGCAATTCGTAATGGCGACAAGCCAAGGCCTGAAGGCTACCATAAAATTTATTGGGATCTGGTGCTTAACTATGGTGAGAAACCAAAACCAGACGGTCAGCGAGAAGTATTACTCGATGCCATGAAAGCGGCGGGCTTTAGCCAAAAGGAGCTCAACTACTTAAGTGAGGCACAAGCCAATTCCGATGGCCTTGTTGCATTAGAAGTCGAAGCCATGAACGCCGTAAAAGGTAAGTTTAAAGATAGTGCTGGTAAGTACACCATTCAAGGCGAGCCCGATTTGAACAAAGCGGTTAAGCTTACTCACAGTGATGATTATCATCGCTATAAAGCCAACATCATGAAGCCAGTTGAATCGTTTTTTACTGAACTTGAAAACCGCACCAAACAAAATGTTGTACAGGCCCACAGTGCTGTAGAGTCTTATGTTTTGTGGGCTATGATGATGTTAGTGATAACCGTATGTTTCAGCTTATTCGGCGTGTATTTAGTTCGTCGTCGTATTGTGAAACCAATTGAATTGCTTGGCAGAACTTTTGAAGAGATTGGCAGTTCAAACGATCTTAGAAAAACGGTAGACGAAAGTGGCGCGACAGAGATTAAAGCGGTGGCCAATATCGTAAACCGTATGCTCAATAGCTTTAAAAATACAGTCACGAATATCGGCTCAGCAGGTGGCGCGATGTCACAATCTTCCAAAGAAGTGGCGCATTTTATTCGCAGTAATAAAGAGATAAGCGAAGAACAAAATGCCCGTCTTGAAACCATCGCCACGGCTGCGGAAGAAATGACCGCAACACTCAATGAGGTCACGTCCAGTACAGTGAGTACCGCAGATTATGCCAATCAGGTTGAACTTGAAGCACAGCGGGGGATGGAAGTGATGTCGCAAACCAGTCAGCAATTTAGTGATTTGTCAGTGCGCTTTGACGAAACTGCGAATATTATCTCTGAGTTGACTGAGCAAAGTGACCAAGTGTCAAATGTAGTGAGCGTTATCCAAGCTATTGCAGAACAAACTAACCTGCTTGCATTAAATGCAGCCATCGAAGCGGCGAGGGCGGGAGAGCAAGGCCGTGGTTTTGCTGTTGTTGCAGATGAGGTAAGGACCCTTGCACAAAGAACCCAAAAATCCACCGAAGAAATTCGCGATATCATCAACCAGCTGCAAACCAAAGCGGGGAGTGCGAATACCGCCATTCAGCAAAGCCAGCACCAAGTGCAAACGACGGAAGAGCAGGTGATGGTATCTTCCGAAGTGCTCGATAGTATCTTTGAAGCGGTGAGCAAAATCAAAGACTTGACTCAAGGTGTCGCCACCGCCTCACAGGAGCAGTTATCGGTAACCGAAGACATTAACACCAATATCAATGGCCTGAGCGATATTTCCAAAGAAGCAATTAAGCGGATGAATGAGTTTATGGCCATCGTTGAGCAGTTAGAGCAAACCAGCCATCGGCTCAACGACAATGCAAGGGAATTTACTGTTTAGCTTGTAGCAAGCGCTTTACGCGGTGGGCTCTTCTTTACTGATCGCCGCGTAAAGCGGCTCCCACCAGGAGTTTAAATGGTAGGAGCGGGTTCACCCCGCGATCTTGTCTTTAATGATCGCCACCTAAAGCACCTCCCCACCAAGGGTTCGAATATGTTGCAGGAACGGGTTTATCCCGTGAGCTTTTCTCTAATAATCGCCGCGTAAAGCGCTTCCCACCAAGGGTTTGAGTATATTGTAGGAGCGGATTTACTCCGCGATTTTGTCTCTAATTATCGCCGCGTAAAGCGGCTCCCATCAAGGGTTTAAGTATGTTGTAGGAACGGATTTACTCCGCGCTCTTTTCTCTAATAATCGCCGCGTAAAGCGCTTCCTACCAAGGGTTTGAGTATATTGTAGGAACGGATTTACTCCGCGATCTTTTCTCTAAAAATCGCCGCTTTACGCGGCGATCTCTTCATAAGCAGAAAAAAGAAAAATCAAAAAGCCTATAACGCCCCTTAAATATGATTTAAATCAAAAATGCAAATGAGATTAATTATCAATGTTTTTGACTTTTGTTCAGTTTCCATTTAGAGTACGCGCCAAAATTTACTTTAATGCAATAAATTTTGGGATATTAACAATGACAAACACGCCTTTTAAACGTGGTGTACTTTCTGCTTTGGTGCTTTCTGCCCTTAGTCCAGTTGCTTTTGCTGATTCGGTAAAAGCGCAGCCAGACATGGAGCGCATCGTGGTAACAGCGACTGGCTTTGAGCAAAAAATACCAGAAGCACCAGCGAGTATTTCAGTGATCACCGCTGAAGACATTCAAGCTCAGTCCTATACGACTTTACTTGATGCCGTGAAGTACCAAGAAGGCGTGGACATTGGCACAACTCGAGATAAAACCGGGCAAGGCAGCGTGAGTATGCGCGGTTTAACAGGTGAATATACGCTGCTTCTTATCGACGGTAAGCGTCAAAACAACCACGGTGATATCTACCCAAATAACTTTGGTGGTAACGCGTTTAACCATATTCCACCTAAAAGTGCCATTGAGCGAATTGAAGTGATTAGGGGACCTGCCTCTACACTTTACGGCGCAGATGCGATGGGCGGCGTAATCAACATTATTACTAAAAAGTCAGTAGATGAATGGACTGGCAGCATCGATTTTGGCCGAAGCCTACAAACAAACGACCAGTTTGGTGATGACATTACCACTGACTTCAGTATCTATGGACCTTTGGTTAAAGGTTTACTCAACTTTTCTGCTCGCGGTAGCATTTATGAGCGTCA
The DNA here is from genome assembly GCA_000814665.1 of Pseudoalteromonas flavipulchra NCIMB 2033 = ATCC BAA-314. Taxonomy (GTDB): domain Bacteria; phylum Pseudomonadota; class Gammaproteobacteria; order Enterobacterales; family Alteromonadaceae; genus Pseudoalteromonas; species Pseudoalteromonas maricaloris. The sequence goes on along the minus strand of JWIH01000009.1, from coordinate 137,984 downwards.
AGCTTCAAACCCTGAGTTTTCACCTGCAATCGATCCAAATGGTGAGCAGCATCATCGTGAACTTGGTTTTGGTAGTGGTGGTAGAACGGTTGATAACACTAATACGCAACTTGGTGCGACGTTTGTATTTACGCCAAACGACAACCACACTGTTACTTTTGACTACGATATCTCAAATCAAGAGTACGATAATACACCAAACTACGACGTTGAGTCGGGCAAAATTACCTATCCGCTTGGTACCAAAGACAACATCGAATCAATCTGGCAAGACCGTCGCGGTGTGGTAAATCCACGCGCAGGTTATGCGGCGGATCAAGAATTTGATAGAAGCTGGTGGTCACTAACGCATCAAGGTACCTTTGGTGATATTGAAACCTTTGTGTCATTGGCGTTTGTTGATACCGATAACAATGGCCGTACTATGCCGCTTTCTGTTGCTGAGCGTAAACTACTACAAGCCATGTATGATGGCAGTGGTAAATATGCCGATATGGAAGAAGCAGAACGTAAAGCGCTTGCTGAAAGCACATTCTTACCACGTCCAAAGCGTACACTGAACAGCAACCAATATACGTTAGACGCGCGAGTGGATATTCCTGTTGACGATTTACTTGGCGATCACGTGTTTGTTGTGGGCGGCCAGTGGGTTGATGGTGAATTACAAGATGGCGTATTTGGTATGGAGTCGGGCGTTGATCAAGGCGTTCAGGAACACCAAATGTACTCGCTATTTGTAGAAGATAACTGGCACTTAAGCGATCCGCTAACAGTTACAGTGGGTGTCCGTCACGATAACCACGATGTATTTGGTAGCCAACTTTCTCCGCGTCTATACGGTGTATACGAGCTGTCTGACGATTGGACAGTAAAAGGCGGGATCAGTACAGGTTATAAAACGCCACAAACGACTGACTTATACAATGGTATTACCGGCTTTGGTGGTCAAGGTACGTCACCGTTTGCAGGTAACCCCGATCTTGAACCAGAAACCAGCGTAAACAACGAAGTTGCATTGTATTGGACACACCCAACAGAGAACCACAATTTTAATATCACTTACTTCTCAACGGAGTTTGACGATAAAATCGCCCGTGGTGACACCATCAAGAGTTGCTCTGCAACCAATGGTGCAAAACCATGCGTGAATTTGGGCGTATACGATGAGCTTGGCTACGATACTTATAGCCAAAAAATCAATATCGACAAAGTTGAGATCCAAGGCATTGAGCTTGCAGGCCGCTACCAGTTCACGGATGCAGTTTCACTTTACGCGAATTACACCTGGACAGACAGCGAGCAAAAGAGCGGCCCTCAAGAAGGTCAACCACTAACTAATACCGCTGAACACATGGCAAATGCCACGGTAAACTGGCAAGTAACGGACGAGTTTTCACTAACGCTAAATGCTGAAGTGCGCTCTGATCGTTACCGTGGCTGGGACAACAACCTAGACAAAGCCATGTACTACAAAAACTACAACCTACTGCACTTAGGTGCTAAATACACCTTTAACGACAATGTTACTGTGTTTGCGCGTATCAATAACTTATTGGATGAAGACTTTACGTCTTATAGCACAGATTACAACGACTTAAACGGTGATGGTAAATACGAATACCTAAGCGGCCGTGGTGTGGTAAGTGAAGTCGTATTTAGCGACGACTACAACGTAAAAGACAAAGCCCGCAATATTTGGTTTGGTGTAAACGTGGCGTTTTAATATCCATGTAAAGCACTACTAGATTACAAAACTCAAAGGAGGCGCAATTTGCACCTCCTTTTACACTCTAAGTGCTATGACAAGCATACCTACCGTATATTCACCTTTATCTTTACTCGATGTACGATTTATTTGGTGTCTTAGCTTGTATAGGAGTGATGCACGCAGTGCGTTGGGATAACTTTCCTTGACTTTGCTTAGAAGTTGCTCAAGTGCAAACCGATTTTTGTATTCAGTAGTCTCTTCGGGGGTCATCAAATTTAAAGATACAATCGCTGTTTTTTCTAGTCGAAGAGCCGTTTCCTTTGCTAATTTTTTTACGTTAATGCTATTAAGTTGTTCCTTCGCGGAGTTGAGTTTGCTCTCAATCTTTTTAATCACATTCGAAGCTGGGCCATGCAACTTTACTCGAGCTCCTTTTAACTCACATAACTCAATGTATTTTTTATTTATAAGTGCTAAATCCAGTCGTCCAAATCCGTTTGCTCTAGGCACTTGTACTTCCGCGCTTGGTGTATAAGAGACTTGTTTATCTTTGTAAGCTTCAAATGCAGCATGATAAAAAACGGGTGTGAGAGTAATTTCTTTACCTGAGGATGGGAGCATAAAGCAGGGGATATTGTGATTGTCTATATAGGTTTCATTGATGGTTTGTAGAGCATTGAGAATAATGGGGCGTAAATGAGTAAGTTCAGAGTAGTTTGGTGCAGTAATTTTGATCTCTGAACTGGGGTCATTAGGTGTTGTTATCGTTTGCATCGGAATTATCCTTTCCTGATTTTTGTAACTTTTGTTGTAAATACATAACGGTAAATTGTTTTTGTTAATATTGAAAGCTTTGCTAATAAAATTTAGAGAGCAATAAGTGCGAATTTATAGGCTAGCTGACGTGGTTCCAAGGGCGGTCAGCGTACGATAGGTATCATAAGCAAACTGGTCAGTCATACCGCTAATAAAATCCTGAATAAGGCGGCAGCGATAATAAAACTCAAAAATCGGCTCTGCTTGCTCAGCATCACTAAGCTGCGCGACCGTCTCGCGGTATACCGCAACATACTTTTTGGAAATCCGATTAATCAATCGCGACTCTATCGCAAAGTCATGGTCGCCATTTAATGCAGCGTTAAACTCGTCGGCGTGTAAATCAAGCACTCGCTGATATTCATTCAATATGCTGCTGGTGATCTTATAACCTTGAAGCTCCAACTGCTCGACTTCTTTATTCGAGAATACCTTGTTGGCCGCCACTGTTTTCAACGACTTTACAATCGCGTGAAGGTGGCTATTATCTTCCAGTAACGAAGCGTTAAAACTCCCTTCGTAGATCGCACCAATATTATCGATAAAACGCGTTTTGGCATGTTCAGCAAGCGGGTGTAGCAACCCCACGCGGAGCCAAATAAAAAATTCATTATCAAAATTCGCCATATGCTTGCTGGCTTTGTCATTGGCATAGTGCAGCTTTTTACTCATAAGCTCTAACAGCTTGTCATCGGTGATCCCAAATCCTGCGGCGATATTTTGATATTCCTCTATTAAACAGCCTGTTAACTCATCTACGCTAATAATGCCTTTTTCTACAGCGTCTTCCATATCAGCAAGGCAATAAGCAATATCGTCAGCCGCTTCCATGATATAAGTCACTGGGTGGCGATTGCCCACTTGGATCTGCAATTTGTCGCACAGCTCACTGACAAAATCACTTTCACTAAAATAGTACCCTGCTTTCTTTTGCAGATAAGATTTATCAATGGCCACGGTTGATTTAGGCGTGGTCGCGCAGCGGGTATATTTCATCACAGTGGCACATTGTGAGTAGGTAAGATTGAGTCGAGAAAGTGTATGAATAACACGAATGGCTTGGGCGTTACCCTCAAAACTACAAATATCGAGCAGTAACTCCATTTCTTGATTCAGCACCGCCAGATCCGATGCTTTGCTCTCCTTTGAGCCATACCTAAGCGCCGCTCGAGCACTTTTTGCAAACTGTTGATGCTGGCTCAAATAGCGCTTAAACCAATCATTGATAGCAGCCTCGCCAAAGTGACCAAATGCAGGGTTACCAATATCGTGCATCAAACAGGCCATTTCAGACAGAGTAACCAAACACTCAGACAAATCCACCTGCTGGCCGTTTTTATCTTCATATTGCAGCAAGTCATACCTACCTTGTTGCACCAGCGCATCAACAATTTTTTTAGCAATGTAACGGCCGTTTTGCTGCACCTCCAGCGAGTGCGTTAAGCGCGAACGCACCGCCGCATTACGCTCCAGTGGAAACACCTGAGTTTTTTGTTGCAGCCGTCTAAGCGCTGCACTGTTGATAATACGCCCACGGTCGCTCTCAAGGCTACTCGCCTCACTGCCACCGGTATTGTAAGAACGCTCGTTTGTTATTTTATTTTTAAAGTGCATGCCACTTTCCTGTTGAGACTCAAGCTACATTTTCAATGTAGGTGAATGTGGAAAAGTTGTAAACCGAATCGACACCTCGCATAGCCAGCCTACAAGCAAACCTTCATATAAGGGAAGGTAGCACAGTACCTCAGTACTGAACTAACAACAGGCAAAACACCGACTAAGCCAGTAAAGTGATAAAAATAGCTGTAATACGTTGTAATGGGCTAGCCCATCTATATTTGTTACTTTTAACAGTTTGAGTTAACCCTAGCTTTAACGGTCTGGCAAAAAATATCTAACACTTTGGTGGCAAAGGCTTAGAAATTTGACGCAAATCACTACAAAACTTACGGATTTTCGGGTTTAATACTCTCAGCATTCGTTTACATCTAATTTCAAATGAATATATACAGCGGTTAAGGATGAAGTAACCGCTCACGAACAGGATCTTTATGTGTTTGAGCGTTTATCTAACCATTTAGATTAGTAAGATCAGCTTTACTGTGGCATCACATTGGCAACGGACAGCAAATGTGAGTTTGCAGAGTTTCAATGGTGACATGGAAATCATACTTTTCGTCATTTACACTGCGCCACTAAATGAAGTTATGTTAGGTAAAAGATGTCCGAAATTACGCTCGCTTATTACGACCAACATGCAGATGAATTTGCAAACTCAACATTCAATGTGGACATGCAACCGCTTTATCAGGAGTTTCTTCCTGAATTACCAAAGCGTGATAAACGTCATATTCACATTTTAGACGCTGGTTGTGGCAGTGGCCGCGACGCTGTCGCGTTCAAACAACTTGGCTATGAAGTTAGCGCAATGGATGCGTGCGAAAAGCTAGTGAAGATTGCCGCTACACAACTAGGCCAACCAGTGAGACACCAATTCTTTGAAGAGATACAAGATATTGCTGCTTTTGATGGTATTTGGGCTTGTGCCAGCCTTTTACATGTTGCAGAGAAAGACCTCTCTAATGTTTTTGTGAAGTTACAAGACGCGCTTAAACCTCATGGCGTGTTGTATGTTTCGTTCAAATAGGGATGCTCCTGTATATATTAGCAGCATAGCAAAGTGTGCATAAAATAGTAGCGAGAATGACGGTGAGCAGAAAATGTAAGTAACTTTTTATTCATATTTATGCAGCAAAATTTAAATCAGAATATTTTATCATCAATGTGGGTAACAAATTGCCCACAAACCAAATTCTAAAAATAAGTAAAAGGATTATGAAATGAAAAAGCTGATTATTGCTGCGGCGTTGAGCACGTGTGCGTTTTCTTCTGTGGCTGCTGAAGTGGTATTACACGATGTAAGCGTGTATGCAAATAGCGCGGTAAAGCTAGATGTATGGGCAAGTGCATACAATGCGTATGGTTATTGCCATATCAACGGGTTTGATGATGCGGTTCGTTTTACCACTAAATGTGGTGAAGATGAGTCTACTTTTGCACGTTATGACGGTGGCACCAAGTGGGTTCAAAAAGACAGCGGTTCAAAAAATCAGTGTTATGAACTGCTTGAAACCGTCACTTGCGTGAACAACTAACAGCCTGTCGGTGACAGTGTCCTCCGATCGCACTTTAGTAAGTATTTGGTCGCATTTGCGGCCTTTATTATTGCAATTTTATTAGTACCTCGTAGAGCTACCTTTCTCACCACTTGCTTGTTCCTGTATGCGATTTAGACTTTGCGTACATTCCACACTTCGATTAGAACTTCCATTCTATGGGAGCACAGATTTAACTGGCTAGACCGAAGTTTATCTTAGAGAATAGATTAACAAACCAGTTTTTTGCCAAAAGTGTGGGAATAGGAGAATTAACCTAATATAAGAAATGGCGAGAGCCTGACACTTTTACAGATAGAGAGGTTGAATTAATCGCAGCTTTTGTAGACAGTAGTTTCGAACATATAAAAGTTTTGTGTCTTTCTACCATCACCGAATTTATTTCATACATTGTGTCAGTTACCTTATTATTGTCTAGTCTCCAAGTTACCTAGCGAACCAAATTAGAAAGGTAGAGTATGAACCAAGCCCTTAAATTTTTACTGTCTATCATAATCGTCATCGTGACTTTTATCGTGTCAGCAACCTTGGCTGGGATCTTGGCAGAGTATGCGGGCTGGTGGAAGAAGCCGGTGATAGGCGGTGTAGCAGCGGCTTGTGTGGTGCTGTCGGGTTATTTGAGTGCGCCGGTGTATAAGCTGTATTCTGCGGCGGTATGGCTGTTGATTGGTGCAGTTGCAGCTTGGGTGATGTCGAGCGTGTTTATGTATGCTGAGGATGCCGACACCTCAGTGCCTTTGTACGTGACCTATGTAAGTGGTGTATTTGCTTTGGCGCTTTGCTGGATTTGGCAGCGTCGAAAGGTTGTGTGAGGGGTTGGTTTTCTGGAAGGAGGCGCAAGAGATCGCCGCGTGAAGCGGTTTCTAACTGCGGAAGTCTAGCTTGGTTATTCTCACTATCACGATATTTCAATAAAAAATAGGATTGAGGGTCAAGGAATGAAGGGCGCTTGGAGCGAGTGGAAGGAGGCTATTTTTAAGGCCTGTTTAGTTGTGTTTTCTGTGTTGTTGTTTCTCTTTTTTGATGGCCGTGAGTTTTGGTTTACTCAAATACAGCCTCAGCTAACCAATATGCTAAGCAACCAAAAAACTGAATTAAATAATGCGCCTGTGGTTTCTGATAAGACGTTCGAAAAACCAAGTTCAGTTCAATTGCTAAACGGAGATATTTTTGACCATCAAACGAGTTTAAGACAGTTTGGTCGTTGTGCTTCTCAGCAAGCTGAGGGGATTAAATACCGTGTTGAGAATGGGATATACACTTGGGTTGATGAAAGAGGCATTACGAATTACTCGGATAAAAAACCGAGTTTTGCGGCTAAGCATTATCAGCCAGAGCGTAATCGTGCTCTTGATTTCTTTGACCTCAATATCTCCGGTCCAAATATCACGGATCAGTTTAAAAACACCTTGAGCGCTAAACTGAATGCCGTATTTAGAGGGTATACCAGTATTGTTGGCTTGGACGCGATGCAAAAGGTGACGCTCAGGATCAAGGTGCTACCTAATCGGCGCGAATATGAGCGAGTGGTTAAATCCTATGGTGGCAATCCAAAGGGTAATGTTGGTCTCTACTTGGGTAGATACAACCTTGCTTTGGTTGAGCAGAGAAATCATCATGCGACGATGCAAACTGCCGTTCATGAAGCGGTGCACGCTATTAATCAGGCTGTGATTGGATATACGCCGCGTTGGTTAAATGAGGGACTTGCAGGCTATTTTCAAACCGTAAAAGTGACGATGCAGGTCGGCACTGTTGCACCAAATCAAGCTAGATTACATCGCGGTTATATTACAGGGCGAGTGTTATCGCCTTATGAGCTTATCAATGCAGAATCCAAATGGAAGTCTTACAATTCTGAGCTGATGTATAAAAGTAGTTGGGCGACCATCCATTTTTTGATGTCTACCACGACTGGTAGACTAAGTTTGAAAAAGTTGATGCTGCAAGAGCAAACTGAGCGATGTCGTGCTTTGAGTAACCGAGAGTCACAAGCTCTGTTACGTGCGCATTATCCAAATATAGTTGATAGATTCGCCGTCTTTATACAGAGCCCAGTAGAACCGCAAAGGTTGTGATCCTGAGTTTGACGTAAAGATCGCCGCGTAAAGCGGCTCCCACCAGCGGGGCTAGTGTGGTTGGAGCAGGTTTATTCCGTGATATTTTATGAAGAGATCGCCGCGTAAAGCGGCTCCGACCAGCGGGGGCTAATGTGGTGGAAGTGGATTTATTCCGCGATATTTTATTTAGAGATCGCCGCGTAAAGCGGCTCCCACCAGCGGGGGGATCGTGTGGTGGGAGAGGATTTATTCCGCGATGTTTTATGTAGAGATCGCCGCGTGAAGTGGTTTTTACCAGTGGGATCTAGTATGGTGAGTGCGGATTTATTCCGCGATGTTTTATGTAGAGATCCCCGCATAAAGTGGCTCCTACCTACTCAATTATTAAAGGAATATTCAATATGACTCCAAGTGCGTTACGCAAAGCAGTTAATGCCTTTTCTAAAGATACTCAGCATCAACCGGATTATTATTTTGTTGAAGGCTATTTGATTGGCAAAGTTGCCATTAATGATATTGCTGAAATACACGAGTGGTTGCCTGAGCTCTTTGGTGATTACACGGCTATTTACCGTGCTCAGTTAGAGGCCTTAATGGATTTGCATGAGCAGTGCGTTTCAAGCTTAGATGGAAAAACTTATAAGTTGCCAAAAGAGTGTGCGCTCTCTAAGCAAGACTTTGCTGCATCATTAGCAAAGGGGGCTCCGTTACCGAGCTTTTGTTTTGGTCTGCTTAAGGCGTTGGATAAAGTATCTTTTGAGAACTTGTCACTAGAGCAAAAAGGTGCGGTAAGTGAATTACAACAACAGCTCACCGGGTTTACTAGCTTAGATGCAGCAAAGGAGGCGTTTTCACACGCTGAGCCTATGATGCCTTTTGAGCGAGAGGCTCATGACGTAAAGCGTTATTTGGCAGGCGCGATTATGGAGTTAGGGGATACTTTAATTTGGGATCCTGAATTAGACAACGAGTTCGGAGCGTTTGAATTTGAAGAAGATTTTGATGAAGAACAAGAAGAAATAAGAAACTCACTGATTGAGAACTTACTCAAATTGACTCACATCGATTCAATCCCTTTACTTGACCAGTTTATTCATAATGAAGAACAAGACTTTATTACGCCTGATTATATTGAGGAAAATCAAGGTAATTTTTGGCTTATCCACGAAACCAGACCTTATATGTTTATTCGTTACCATAAAGCGTGGATTTACTTTTGGGCAGACAGAGTACAAGAGGCGGTTGATGAGCTAGAAGTGCTGCTTCGACTTAATCCAAACGATAATCAGGCCTGTCGATACCTGTATGTGAACGGTTTAGTGATCTTAAAGCAGTGGGATAAACTACAAGCTTGCCTTGATGAATATGAAGAAGAGAGCACTTTTATGCTATCTGCAGAGGCGTTGATGCGTTTTGCGCAGGACGGCGAGAGCAAAGCTTTAAATGAGCTAAAAGCGACAATCAAAGGGTACAATAAGCACTTTATTAAGATGCTTACAGGTCAAGAAAAGACCAAACAAAAAGAGATATATGGCTACACATTGGGTTCAAAAGAAGAAGTCTTAAGTTATATAGATTGTGGTGGAAAAAAAGCCTGGTTAAGCGTTGAAGGAAGCCTGTTTTGGCTGCGTAAGAAAAGTTAATTGTACTTTGTTTCAGGCTTGCTGAGTGAGTCTATTTAGGAAAAGGCCCTAAATTAGATAGGGCCTGCTGGTTGGGGGTTGTGTTAAGTTATATGCTTTCAATCATCCACTTTGCGGATAACTGGTCCGGCTCGCCATGGCGATTTAACTCAGGTTGGTTTTGCGCTTGGTTAAACCAAATATATTGCTGCCAAAATTGATTTTTGATATTCCACACACCACCTTGATAAATCAACGAGTAGAGTGCTTGTTTAGGGGAGTCTACGAGTTTGAGATAGCCTGCGCTTTTGCTGCTGTAACTTAAAAAAAGTGAAGGGGCATGAGTGGCTCTAAAATAGTGCTGACCCTCAGTATTGGTTACCTGAATTAAATCGAGAGGCTCAGTTGGGCTAAAGGTAATTCGGGTGTTATTGCTCAGGGTCTGTGCTACTAAATACTGGTTATTTACTGGCGACTTTATCGTGATTTGTGTGCCCGTATCTGCACTTAACTGCGGATATGTCCAGCCGCTTGGTGGCGTTTGCCAGGTTAGAGATTTCCAGCGCCAGTTGTAGGGAATATCTAAGTGTGGGTCGTTAAGATCTTCAAAACCAGGTTCGGCTTCAATATTAAAAAGACATTGGTTTCGCTCTGCATCTAGCTGTGCAACACGCTCGGCTTGGCTAGTTGTGCCTACATTTAGCTCTGCCATACAGGCTTCAAGTGACTTCCCTTTTCCTGACTCATTAGGGGCCAGTACATAAGTATGGTCACGTTTACTCTCGTCCTCATACCAAGCCAGCATTGCGGCCTCGTCAAACGACAACCAGTTTTGTACTAGTTGCTGTGCTTCTTGCTCGGCTACGCTACGTCTTTGTGCCTTTGGTGTTGCCATTGTGCGAATAAACGCAGCCCAGAGATCTTTACTGGCCTCCAGTGCGACAATCGCGACCGGTTTCATGCTACTAATACGATAAGACTGCCAGCCAGACTCTAAGCGTGTATTCGCCTGCCAAATTACATCGCCACTGGTGAAGTTAAGCACATCTTTGGTGTCGTGCGAATGCTGTTCGGCACCCTCTGAGCAAAGATAAGCTTTTACTTGCCAAACCTTTTCGTAGTTATCTTGTGGGAGCCTTACCGTATGTTCTGGACTAAATGAGTCTTGAAATAGGTGAACGGCACGGCCAAACAAAAAGTAATTATGATCTACTTCCGCAAGGGCTGCGTGGCCACCACCATCCCATACTTTGAGGCGCTTTTCCTCAGCCATAGCTGCATCAATAAAATGTTGAACAAAGCGTTTTTGTGCGCGATAAGCTGCATCTACACCACCTTGGCCTGCAATATCATCATAGCGGCGCATAAAGTGATCTAGCTGAATGTCAGCCGGTTCTTGCGAGACTGCGCTAAAACAGTTTGGACCGGTAGGATCGGTACTGGCGTTGGTGACGTTAAATCCAGCAATATCAACCCAACGCTCACCGACAATGGCGGAATTCACACTGTCGTATCTTGGTTCATAGAGTGGGTTATTGTTTAGCTGGGATTGGAGTCGAGTAATTTCATCTTGTGCGGTATGTAGCGCGATGTTCTTTGCTAGACCATAGCGCCAAGTGTGTCTGGGGTCGTTAGGGTCTGGTTCGATAATATGTTCGGCATCCAGCACTTCAAGTGCTGCGGTGCGGGTTAACCATTCATGTCCCATGGGCATGATCCCTTGTCCACCAAATTGGGTGAACGCTTGAACTGTGCTGCTTAATGCAAGTCCTAGTGCAAATGTGAGAGGCTTTATTTTCATATCTACTCCTTGAAAACTAAAAGCAAAAAATAATGTTTTTACTCAACTGAGGGACAAGGATTATAGTTTGTGAAATAAATGTTTCAATTGATTTTTGTTTGTAACGAATAAGTTTTCTAATCACCTGATTTGTTTTTTGAGCGTTAGGTTCTTACATGGTTTAAAAAATGATGGAGATATTTTTCATTTAATATCATTTGGTTGTGTGTTATTTTGTTCATGTTGTATGTTCTGTAATGAAGTGAAATATGCACATTTTCTTGCTGGTGCTACAGTTACTCTACTTAGCTGGGACTCAATTTAAGCGAAAGTTAGCGCACACTTAAGTGTTTTTTGTTAACAAGTGTGCTGTTTTGTGCCGTGGTTACTATATCTAAAGGATATAAATATGAACTATTCACTTCACCCCTCTGTCGGTGTCGCAAGACTCGGTAATAGCGATGGTCAGTTTTATTTAGCACCAGATAAAATAGGCGGTTTACCATTTGAATCCGATGAATGGGGCAATAAGATAGACAGCCCTGTCAGTCAGTTTAAAGATGCAGAAGGCCGGATCCGCAGACAGGGCCAACCCTTTAAAATCATTGACGAAAATAACAATGAGCTAACGTTATCGAGCGATAACGTTAAATCAATTAGTTGGACCGTACACGTCGCGAATAAAAAGGCGGCATGGTATGAGTTTAATGAACTACAAGGCAACTTACTCTATGGTCAAGATAATAGTTATAGCAATCGCAACACGCCTTGGCGTAATGCGGATGCAACGGATCGCCGAAGCTTAATTATTGATCCAGGTCCAAGAACGATATCTGGCGCAAATGTAAAAGCCGAATTTGACGCCGCCAGTGCGCCTGCAGGATATCCGGTTAGCTTCCCTCCCAAACCGTGCCAAGGCACTGAAATAAAGTCGCTCGGAGACATTTTAACCGATAACGAAGGCCGCCTAGTGGTACTTGGCGGTAAAGGGAATGCGGGTGGTAACCTGCCTCTTGAATCTTACGGTGGGGCGGACACATGGCATGATGATATTGCGGACGGGACTGTGTATTGCACGGTTACGTTTGACGATGGTAAAACTTTGCAACTCTCTGCTTGGGTAATTGTTGGCTCTCCGGATTTTGCACCGGAAATCGTTAATATCTCCAACCTCAGTGATACTATGTTTGACGTTGCGGTGCGTGAACAAAACTTATGTCCTGAGCTATACAGCAATGGTGAATATCAGTCTTCTTATCAGGCAAATTATTACCAAGATATTGAGCCGATTATCCAGCGTATTAGCCGTTATCAGTGGGTATCAAATGTCCAATCTATGTCGGCATTTGTTTCCAATATTTTTGATTTTAAAGACAACTCTGAAGATAACAAAGCCAATCGTCAGGCTTACTTTAAGTACTTTAGACAGCCAGTTGACCCAGCCACAGTGCAGCAAACTCCGCCAAACGATCAAACCAACCAGCAACTCTTCGAGTATGGTATTGAGGGTAATTTACCACTGATGCCAATGAACTCTGGCAGTAACTCGGTGAGCAACGCTGAAGACAATATTGTCGATAAGTTTTTAACGTTAACGCAGACTCAATACTTCTTACTGAGTCAGTGGGCTGCAGGTAACTTTTCAAGTGTTAAACTTTCAACGCCACAGAGCGCAGTCGATGAGTTTGGCGTATTTTATGCGGATCAAGGTAGCGTGGGTAATTGCGTTGGCTTACCTATGTGTCCAGGGATTGAGGTAACGTGGAGTTTACAAAATCCAGCTGTGTACGCTGCGCCTTATATCATTAAAGATCAAAGTATGGGTAATGGCTTTCCGAGCGGCTTGGATGCTGAGCGTGATGAGTGTGAAGGTGGTGGTTGCCAGCCTGGAGATTTAACCAAGCGCATGGCATGCCCGTGGCAAGCAGACTTTTTCAATTGTACCATTCAAAATGTGAACTTTACCGAGCCAACGGTGAATAAAGTGAACGTCGGCACGGAAGACGATCCGCAAATGGTGCCAGCTGCCCCAACTTACTACAGTTACTGGTGGCCACCACAAAGCCCTTGGGATGTATTGACGAATCAATTTGATGATCAATCACTTACCCATCTGCCTGCAGGCCAGCAAGTCAACTATGCACGTGGTATCAATAGTTTTGTGCAAATGGTTGAGCATTGGTCGGCACTTGGTTTTATCCGCAATCAAAATAGTGATGAACCGAATTTCCCTTACTTTACGGAAATCGAACGTAATCACCAATTGTTTGCGTATAAAGATGTGCCTGTCTCGGATATTACGAATAATTGCCAAGACGACGGAACCGATATTCCGGTGTTTTATATTCCTGATGACCTTAAAAGCCACTTGTCTTGCGGGTGCTCTAAGGCCAAAGCAATATTAAAAGGGCTTGAAGAAAAAATGGCGAAGCCAATTACGCAAAAACGAGCTGCGAAAAAAGTGCCTCGCAGCGGTACTCGAACAAGACGGTAATGGATATGAATGGTACTCACGAATGTGATGTGCTAGTAATTGGTGCTGGCCCTGCTGGGGCTAGCACCGCATTAAACTTGCTCAATCACACAGACCTATCAGTCATTTTAATCGAGCAGTCTGATTTACAAAAATTAAGAATTGGCGAAAGTGTATCTGCAAGTGTGTTTTCGGTATTGGACTATTTGCAGATAGACAAAGCGGATTTCGGTCCGCACTGTTTTACTCCAACTCAAGGTAATAGTGCATTTTGGGGAAGTGAGCAATCGGCTAATCGTCACGCGATTTTTGCACCAGACAGAGCAACCTATCAAATTAATCGCGAGATATTTGATCTAACCCTGCTTGAAAGCACGATCCAGCGCGGTGGTACGGTATTCCCGCGCACTAAAAGCAAAGCAATTACTCAGTTACAAGACGGCCGTTACTCAGTGGTGGTGAGTCATCCTGACTATGGTCAGTTTACCATTGTTTGCAAGTATCTAGTTGATGCGTCAGGACGTAATTCGTCTATTGGCAGATCTCTAGGAGCGGCTGTTCAGCAATATGACAGACTTACTGGGGTTGGTGCCTTCTTTAAAGTAAAGCGGGGGGCGCTTGAGCAACTGCAATTAATTGAAAGCGATGAATTTGGCTGGTGGTACAGTGCGGCGCTTTCTAACGATATGTTAGTTGTAACGTATTTCAGTGATTTTGAATTGCTCTCAAAGCAGCGCCTAAATCGTCTGACGCAGTGGCAAGCGCACTTAGGTAGTAGTAAATATATGTCACGGCGGGTAGAGGATGCAAAGATGGTCGATGAAAACCTATGGATCCGACCTGCCGGGAGTCATTTTAGCAGTTTTGCTCATCTCAAAAATTATTTACCTGTGGGAGATGCGGCTTGTGCGTTTGACCCTATTTCTTCTATGGGATTAGGGTTTGCCATGACATCGGGGTGCCAAGCGGCAGCCATTATCGGCAATACCAAAACATCTCAAGCATTTATGCATAGCAGCAAAGTATATCAACAAGACTTAGCACATCAATTTGATCAGTATTTAGCGCTAAAGCAACAGTTTTATAATAAGGAAAAACGTTGGTGTGACGCGCCTTTTTGGTTCAAGCGGCAGCAACTTATCAATCAGGTTGCTTAACTGAAACTAACCGAAGAATAACAACTGCTAGCGCACAAGTTGTTATTCTGATTTCGGGTTAGCTTATATTAAAGCAAACTTAAAATGTGTTTGGCGTTTTGTCGGGCAAGACAGCCCTTGACGGGATCGGTTGAAAACGTTTTAGCCGATATCTCCATAGGCTCCCCTTCATGAAGTACATCACCGCTATAGACTTTAACTCGACAGGTCGTTTTGTTTTGCTCTTCTGAATAAACAAGCTCCACTTTTTCGGCCTTCATGATTAAGTTTTTGTAGGGGTATCCTGCATCGGTAAATACTTTTTCAGTTTGTACCTGCTCGGATGTTGATGCGAGTGCTGCTAGAGGAAATGCAAGAATAATTGCATATTTCATGATAAAGACTCCTTCCGTCTCTGATTTCACTGCTAAGTATTGTGTGCATTCATAAAACTGACAAACTAGAAATTCTGACCTATAGTTAAGTTTTAATTAAGTAAGGCGGCGAATGAAATCACCTCCACTCAAAGGACTTTGGTATTTTAAAACGGCGGCGGAATTAGGCAGTTTTAAGCAGGCGGCGGAAGCCTTATTTGTGACTCAAGCTGCCGTGAGTCAACAGATAAGAACCCTTGAGCAACAGCTTGGTTGTATGTTATTTGAACGACAAACAAGAAAAGTATTGCTAACTCAGCAAGGACAAGACTTGTTGCCGTACTTACACAAGGCCTTTGGGCAAATGGAAATGGGTCTATCGACGTTAAAATCAGATCCTAACCCAAACACCATTAACCTGTCGGTTTTGCCTTCATTTGCTACTTGTTGGCTTTTGCCTAGATTGGCGAGCTTCAACAAGGCGTTGCCAGACTTCCAGCTACGTATTGATCCTACCGAGCAACTCGCCGATTTTAACCGCGACGATATCGATATTGGGATCCGCTTTGGATTTGGTAACTATCCGGGACTGAAAAGCGAACTCATCGCTGAAGATGAGTTAGTTCTTGCCTACCGCCCTGGATTAATTGACCCAAACAAACCGCTGCGAGCGCAGCTATCAAAGCTCAATTTTATCTATGACGAAGGTCGAGATAATCAACATGCGTGGCTTGAGCTAAACAAGCAACTGGGTTTAAGTGGTCATACATTCAGTAATCTTAAAATTGATAATGCGGCATTGGTGCAGCAGGCAACGGTGGCTGGGCAGGGGTTTTCTTTGTTACGTCGACGTTTGGTGAATCAATCTTTAGAGCTTGGCCAGTTAGAAATCTATCCCGACTTTGCGTGGTTGTGTGAATATCGCTATTTCTTGGTCGCACCTGAGCGTCACTTTGAGTGGCCTAAATTAAAGGCGTTTCGGGATTGGATAGTTGCCGAGCTTAGCGCGTGCTGAGCTATACTATTTAGCCTTATCTCACGATGTATTTTTGCGCACAGGGGACTATAAGTAAGCAGTTCGGATCCGAGCTAAATAACCTGAAGTTAGATACTCGGATCCAGCAGCCTATTTGTTAAAGGTGCTTTTTAAGAAAGTCGAGATAGGCTTGAGAGGCCTCAATACGGTTTTCCTTTTTAGAGAATCCATGCCCTTCATCGTCAAATAACACGTATTTGACAGGCACATTGTTTGAGCGAACGGCTTCGACCAATTCATCACTCTCTACTTGAAGTACACGAGGATCGTTTGCACCTTGCACAACCATCAATGGCTTAGTGATATTTTTGGCATGGAAAAGTGGTGAGATACGATGCAAACGTTCCTTATCGGTAGCCGGATCGCCTAACTCATCATATAGAGACTTCCTATATGCTTCCCACCATGGTGGAATAGACTCAAGAGTTCTTACCCAGTTAGTCACACCAAAGATGTTGATCCCTAATTTGAACTCTTCAGGCTCAAATGCCAGTGCCGCTGCAGTCATATAGCCACCGTAGCTCCCGCCCATTATGCCGATACGATCAGCATCGACCCAGTCTAGCTGTTGTAGATATTTTTTACTCCAAACGATGTCTTGTAAATCATCCTCACCATGACGTTTGTCGTCTAAGTGGAAGAAGGTTTTACCATAACCAGAGCTGCCTCGGTTGTTTACGGCGAAAATCGCATACCCTTGATTGACCAGATGCTGAGTAAGTGCACTATAACCAGTCATGCTTTGGCCTCCGGGACCTCCGTGAATAAATACGAGCGCGGGCACTTTATTTGTCGAACTAGCAAGCTTTGGCTTGTAGAGTACGCCTGGCACCTCCAAGCCATCAAAACTGTTAAAGCGAGCGATGGTGCTCTCGACCAAATGTTCGGTATTGATTTTGTCGCTCAAGGTTGAGGTCAACTGCTTAACTTCATCACTGCCAACACGCCATACGTACAAGTTATTTGGCGAGGTGTCCGAGTTTAAATAAAAAGCCATCAGCTTTTCATCATCGGAGAAGTTAACGCTGTTGATACTACCTGCAGGGAGCTTAGGGAGTTTGATGTCCTTGCCTGTTTTAAGATCGGTGATCGTGACTTTTACGCTAGAGTCTTCGTTTACCCCTACAACACGATAGCGGTTGGAATCGGAGAAATATAAGAACCTCACGTCCCAGTTTTTTTCTATGTACGGCGTGTGTTTACCCGTCGCGATTTCATAGCGCCAATTTTGATAAAATTCACCATGGGCATCGGTGCCATAGTATAAATATTTGTCATCTTTAGAAAATGCTGAAGCGGAAAAGTTTGCCTCGTGCGCCACGTTTGAAATCTCAACGAGAGGGGCGTCGGGGTTATGTAAGTCGAGTAAGAAGAGATCGCTATCTTTATTACCTTGCGCATTGATAAGTGCAAGGTAACGATCGGATTCACTCACCTGTTGGACATTTAAATTGTTGTCATTTTTATAAATAAGTTCACTTTCGTAGGTGGCAGCATCAAAGCGGTATAGATCCATAAAGCGCTCGTCACGCTGATTGCTTAACACGTAAAAGGCGTTGTTATCGTTAGTAAAACCAACAAAACTGGCTCTCACTTTTTCTCCTGGCGTGAGATCTTTGACGTGGCCATTTTCGTCACGGACAAAAACATGAAAGCGCTCATTGCCACCGTTGTCTCGCGTGAATAAGATGCGGGGGTCACTTGGAAAATATCCGATTGGGTAGGTTGAATCGGTGGCATCTGTTATTTGTGCTCTTTCACCGGTTTTGACGTCAACTTCATAGAGGTTATATATTCCCGATTCGTCAGAAGTGACCAAGATTTTCTGTGCATCAGGGCGAAACGCGCTGCCTTGAATATTTGTGGTATCAAAAAAAGTTTCTGCTGAATAGGTTTTAAAGTCCGAGATAACTTGGTTAGTTTGCGGCTTATCAACTTGTTGAGTTGTTTGGTTACATGCACTGAGCGTGGCGAGCAAGGTGCACGCAATGAGTGATTTTTTAAACATAATTTCCCTGCATTCATTTTTATTATTGATTTCTAGCATATAACGATAAGAAACAATGGCAAGCATCTGGCTAGGGTTTTGTGTAAACCAATGTAGTGGTTAGGATGTGATTGTCTTTGCTGCTGAAAATCAGCGTAAAGGATAATCACATCCCAGGTTTTTTTAAGTGGTTATTTTAGGTCAAACCGGTCTGCATTCATTACTTTGGTCCATACCTCAACAAAATCACGGACAAACTTCTCTTTGCTATCATCTTGTGCGTACACTTCGGCGTAAGCGCGCAAAATAGAATTAGAACCAAAGACGAGATCAACGCGAGTCGCAGTCCATTTAACCGTATTCGTATCGCGTGTTTTTATCTCATATAGGTTCTCTCCACTTGGCTCCCAACGATATGCCATATCGGTCAAGTTGACGAAAAAGTCATTACTCAAAGTGCCAACGTTATCGGTAAATACGCCATGCGATGTTTGCCCGTGATTGGTGCCAAGCACGCGCATTCCGCCGATCAGTACGGTCATTTCCTTGGCAGTGAGCCCCATGAGTTGGGCTCTATCAAGTAGCATTTCTTCTGGTTTTACGCTGTAGTGCTGTTTTTGCCAATTGCGAAAACCGTCATGTACAGGCTCTAATACATCAAATGACTCAATGTCGGTTTGCTCGTCTGTGGCATCGCCTCGTCCAGCGGTAAAAGGCACTTGAACTGATACTCCGGCATTTTTAGCCGCTTGTTCAACGGCAGCGCAGCCACCCAATACGATTAAATCAGCCATGCTTACGGTAGGCGTAAAATTACTTTGTACGGCTTCCAATGCCGCAAGTACTTTCGCTAGACGCTCCGGCTCATTTCCAAGCCAATCTTTTTGCGGGGCTAGGCGGATCCTTGCACCATTTGCACCCCCTCTAAAATCGGAATATCTAAACGTTCTAGCACTATCCCACGCGGTGGCTACTAATTCTGAAAGCGTCACATTGGTTGCTAGAATTTGTTGCTTGAGTGCGCTAATTTCACTGTCGTTTAGGGTGTAGTTAACGCTGGGGACGGGGTCTTGCCAAAGTAGATCTTCGTTAGGGACTTCAGGGCCTAGATAACGACTTTTAGGGCCAAGGTCGCGGTGGGTAAGCTTAAACCATGCTCTTGCGAAAACATCGTTAAAATAGTCGGGATCGGCATAGAACTTCTCTGAAATTTTACGATAAGCAGGGTCCATTTTCAGTGCCATATCGGCATCTGTCATCATCGGCATGCAGCGTTTAGATGCGTCTTCAGCATCAACTGGTTTATCTTCTTCTTTTATATTGATAGGCTGCCATTGCCATGCACCCGCCGGGCTTTTGGTCTGCTCCCATTCGTATGTGAACAGCAAGTAGAAGTAGCCATTGTCCCATTGAGTTGGGTTCGTCGTCCAAGCGCCTTCAATACCACTGGTTACTGCATCAGAGCCAATGCCACGCGAGCTGTGATTCATCCAGCCAAAACCTTGTTCATGCAAGTCCGCGCCTTCTGGTGCCGGGCCTAATTCATCGGCATTGCCATTTCCATGTGCTTTACCCACAGTGTGTCCGCCAGCGGTTAGCGCAACCGTTTCTTCATCGTTCATTGCCATTCGAGCGAAGGTGACACGCATATCTTCAGCTGTTTTTAACGGATCGGGATTACCATCTACGCCCTCAGGATTAACGTAGATAAGACCCATCATCACAGCAGCAAGCGGATTCTCTAAATCGCGTTCACCGCTATAGCGACTGTTTGAATTATTGGAAGGAGCCAGCCACTCTTTTTCGCTGCCCCAATAGGTGTCTTTTTCTGGATGCCAGATATCTTCTCGGCCACCGGCAAAGCCAAAGGTTTTGAATCCCATTGACTCATAAGCAACATTGCCCGCCAGCACGATTAAATCGGCCCACGAAATACGATTGCCATACTTTCTTTTAATCGGCCAAAGTAAACGCCGCGCTTTATCTAAGTTTCCGTTGTCTGGCCAACTGTTTAGAGGAGCAAAGCGCTGATTACCCGTGTTTGCACCACCGCGACCATCCGCAACACGATAACTGCCCGCAGCGTGCCATGCCATTCTGATCATTAATCCTCCATAGTGTCCCCAATCGGCGGGCCACCATGGCTGCGAGTCTGTCATAAGTTGCTCGAGATCTTTTTTCAGGGCGGGGTAATCAAGGCTGTTAAATGCGCTTTTGTAATCAAAATTGGCATCCATCGGATCGGTTTTCGTATCGTGCTGATGCAATATGTCTAAATTCAGGCTACTTGGCCACCACTGGTGCTCGCTATGCTCTGACGACGTATTTGCACCATGTGCAAAAGGACAAATCGATGGTGTGTTTTGCTTCTTATCCATGGGAGATCCTTGTTTGTTCGATGACGGAAGATTGCTAAGGTATATTGTCTTCTAAGTTTGTTTTTGCAGAAGTTTGATTGATATGTACATCGGTCAAGTTGTACGCCACGAGCAAAACACGCTCAGAGGAACAAAAATCAAATCGCAAAGACCAATAAACCCTAGGGCCTGTTGATCTTTCAAGTTTGTTTTTGCAGCAGTTTGATTGGTATTTATACAAGGCAGAGCCAGCGTAGCATAGTCACTCTATGTAAGTCTGGCGATAACACAGTAGAAATGCTAATCAAGCGCTGCCCTTTGGGTTCATCTGAGTGCGCTTTGTTCATTGTTGCTCAACTTTTGCCTAGATTACTAGGCGGCAAGTCGAGCGTCGCGACCAAAACACACTCAGAAGAACAAAAATCAAACAGCAAAGGTCAACAGGCCCTAGATAAAGGTAGTCCCGATAAGTGCTTTTTACCAGATTTCGGTGGCCTTAAAGGCCAATATTGAATACCAAGAAAGTGGTGACATTTGTGATTTTCTGGGAAGTGTTCACGCCAAATCTGACTGATCACATGACTTTTTATTAGATGCTTGAATATTCAATAAAAGTAAATAAATATTGCGCAAATCGTCTAAAATTGTTTGTTGGAACGATTTAATTGTGTTATCAGTATAAAAAGGCGCAATAAATAACCTATTTCATTCCCCGTAGTGATAATAAGAAACTTTCTATCGTCAGCGTCTAACTATAATTTGGAACGTTACAAAGGAAACCGTTATGACAATAACAAAACAAAAAACGACTTTGGCGTTGGCAATCGCCAGCTTGTGTGGCCCGGGTGCTATGGTGTGGACGGCCCCTGTGTTTGCTGAAGAAGCAGCGTCGGAACCTGTTGAGAAGATCATGGTGACGGGGTCGCGTATCGCGCGGGCAAACCTAAGTAAACCTGGTGCGGTAACCACAATATCTAGAGCGGATATTGAGCAAACCGGGTTTAAAAATATTGGTGATATGCTGCAAAATCTAACGGTTTCCGCCAGTGCACCTAATGCTTCTCAAAATGAAAATACGTCGGGCGTGACAAACTTTGACTTACGCGGTTTAGGTGCACAGCGCACGTTGGTCTTGCTAAATGGCCGCCGCTTACCAAACGGGGGAAATGGCGCGGATGCTGCGGTTGACCTAAGTGCTATACCTACTGCGATTATTGAACGTGTTGAAATTTTATTGGACGGTGCCTCTTCTATTTACGGCTCTGATGCGGTGTCTGGTGTCGTAAACATTATTACTCGCCAAACGGGCGATATTTTTGAGATCAGTGGCTCCATTGGCCAATCCGCTGAAGGCGATGCTGATACGACTTCCTTGGAACTCGTAACAGGGATTGTTGGTGATAAAGGGCGCTTTATGGTGAGTGCCAGCTACGATGAAAAACAAGAAGTGTATGCTGGCGACAGAGACTTTAGCCGCTATGATTTAACACTTAATCCCGATGGCAGTTACGGCCAAGGCGGTAGCTCCGCAATGCCATGGAGCAACCTAAAAGTCACGGATGAAAACGGCAAGGAAATATTTGTTACCCGAGGCCCAGAATACGGCGAGTGGCGTGAAACTATCTCCGATGCGTCACTTGCGCAAAATGATTTATACAACTACCAAGAGCCGAGCTTGCTACAAACGCCTTTTGAACGCTATAGCATGAGTGCGTTTGGCGAGTATGATCTTGGCAATTTGAAGTTTTCGGATGACGTGGTATTCAATTTCGAGGCGCTTTATTCACATCGAAAATCCACTACCAATGGTGCGCCTCAGCCATTAGTTCCAGTTTGGGGTGGGTATTTAGATTTCACTTACTCTCCTGATAACTATTACAACCAACAATTTGGTCCGAAAGACAAAGATGGTAATCCTTATGCCATCAATGACTGGCGTCGCAGAATGGTGGAAACCAATGGCCGTATGAACCATGTGGAAAACAGCCAATACCGTATTGTGATGGCGCTCTCTGGTGATTTTAATGCAGATTGGAGCTGGGAGCTGGCCTACAATTTTGGTCGCAACTCAAACAAACGACTAAAAACCGGCATATTCAATTGGCCAGCGGCTAAAAATGCGGTTGGTCCTACCCATTTTGATGATCAAGGCGTGCTGCGCTGTGGTGCTACACCGGATACGCTAATTGAGGGCTGTGTGCCGCTTAATATCTTTGGTCAACCCGGCACCGACTCTGAGATCTCCGAGGACATGCTAAATTATCTCTCTGGTGATTGGCCAGGGATCCAACAAGGTCATAACCAGATTAAAATCGCCAGCGCGAATGTAAGTGGGGTAGTGGCGAGTTTGCCTGCGGGCGACCTCGGTGTGTCTTTTGGTATCGAAAATCAAAAGGTTGAGGCGCGCAATCAAACAGATGCCGTTTCTATTAATATTTTAGTTACGGATGGGTTAGGTAGACCAACTGGCGGCGAATATTCGCTCAATGAAGCCTACCTAGAAGCCGTTGTGCCACTGTTATCAGACCATGACTGGGCGCAGAGCCTAGAGTTAAATCTCGCGACTCGATATTCAGACTTTGATACGTTTGGCTCGACCACCAATTCAAAAGTGGGCGTATTTTGGGCGTTGAATGAGCAGTTGAGTTTTAGAGGGACTTGGTCACAAGCATTTAGAGCGCCTAATGTGGTGGAACTTTATAAAGGAAGGTTACCTGGTTTTGAAAATGGCGACGATCCTTGTGCTGTAGCCAATCCAAACCAAAACTGCGTTAGCACAGGGGTTCCCACTGATGGTAGTTACCGAGAAACGATCGGACAGATCAGAACTAATACTGGCGGTAACACCGAACTTGAACCAGAAACCGCGACCAGCAAAACACTTGGGGTAATTTATCAGCCGAGCTGGCTTACTAACGGTTCAATCACCTTAGATTTTTATGACATCCAATTAAAAGATGCCATTGGTAACATTAGCGCGGTGACTAAATTGAATGAATGTATGAATAATGGTTTGTACTGCGACTCTGTTCATCGCGTTCAATCTGGTGAGTTTCAGGGGGTGATCACCGGAGTCGATGTGTTTAATGAAAACCTCAATGCATTAAATCGTCAAGGGGTAGACGCTGAAGTTCGTTTTGACATCGGGCAGTTTTCATTTGGTGATTTGAGTACCGCACTAAACTGGTCATTTGTGAGTAAACATGAAGTCATTGAACCAGGCCTTGCAACCAAAGACAGAGCCGGACAGCGCGTTAATGGCCAGATGGCGGTGCCTGAGCACAGAGTTAACTTTGCACTTAATTGGCAGCATGACGACTTTAGCGCAAGTTGGCAAAGTTACTACATCGATTCGATGATAGAAGAAGTGTCGGTTAAACAAGGCGACCAAATCGTTAACTTTACCAATACCGTCGATAGCACGCTGACACATAATGCTCAAGTAACCTACCATGTAGACTCTGTTGATACTCAAATTACGCTGGGCGTTAACAATCTATTGGATGAAGCGCCGCCTTTTGCGACGGGTAATGGAAATAACGCAGATCCCATTCATTCGTCTTTATATCTGGGTCGTGAGTACTACCTAAGATTTAAGACAGAGTTTTAATTTCACATTGTTTCCCTGTGAGAGTAAGGCAAAGCGGGCTGGGTTAGCCCGCTTTTTTCATTACCTTACACGCTGTTTGGCTAACTCATGGTTTGTTGTGGCTGCTGATCTTGCGAAACAGGCACTGAAGTTTGTGCTGCCGCGTTGATCCGTGACACTGCTTTCCAACAAATCAAGGCCATTAAACACATAAGTGCAGTTACAATAGCAAAGTCAACTCTCGTTTGAGTGGGTAATGTATTGTACTGGCTAACAAAAGACGCCGCATTCATGACCGCGCTTAAGCAATAGCAAATGCCACTTAAACCTAATAATACTTTGCTAAACGACAATACGTGCTTTGCGAATTGGCTGCTAATGAGTGCAAAGATAAAGGCAGAAAACATCGAAAACTTAACCGTCTCTAGTTTGTCTATGTGACTTGTCGATAGAAAAGTTGTCATCGCGAAACCAATGGCGATGGCCAATAGCACACCGATAAAGCCACCTGATGTTAATCGTTTTACAAATAATAGACTTTTAGCACTTTGCTTTTTCTGCTTGGCACGCTTGTCAATCCACATCAAATTACCGGTAACGATTAAATAGGCGGTTGCAAGGCCAAGACTCAAAAATGCCAGTCGCATGCCATACCCAGCAAAATCTCCAAAGTGAAGACTCGCGATGGTAGAGAGCCCTGCGCGAACAGCGTTGTCGTAGTTGTTTTCAGTGAGATAAATTTGTGATTGGTCGTTTAGTGTGTATTGTACTTCTTTGTAATTTGAAAAAGCATCGTTACTTTTCGCGGTAAAACTCACTACTGCGTTTTTGTCGCCAAAGTGGGTGATTTCCACCGTTGTGAGCGACACATCCCCTAACGTATCTAGTGCCTTTACTCTTAGTTGATCGACGCTGCTCATTGGTCGTGATTGCTCCAGTGCTTCGATATTTGGTTCATTAAATCCAGCGGCTTGGAGCAGAGCGGTTTGATTGCCACCGTAGAGTAATACGGCGTATGAAATCTGATAAATGATAACGAGATTAAATACTAATCCCGTGAAGGCATACATTAAGTGAAAAGGTAGGCCCATCGTGCCAATTAGATTATGAGCATCTAACCATTTGTCTTTTTTACCTTCGGCGCGATATTGGAAAAAGTTTTTGGCTATTTTGCGCCAGTGAATGATGATCCCGCTTAGTACAGCAACGAAGAAAAATAGGGTGATGATCCCAACAAAATAGAGTCCGGCACGGCCAAGCCCTAAGTCATAGTGCAACTCATAGAGAAAACTGGCAAATTCAAATCTGTCGGCATTAGCGAAGATTTCTCCCGTCTGTGGTGATAGCAGAAGGTGCTGATCTTGATGATCTTCGCCCGTGATCGGGTGCGGCTCGTCTAAATGGGTTGCAAAGTAAACTTCAATAAAAGGGTTATGTGGCGTAGGCTCGCGCATAAAAAAGCCATGGTGTGTATCGACATCGTATTGCTGCGCAATTGATGTAATCGCCTTGTCGTAGGAAATGGCGCTAAGTGGTTCGTTAGACTGGGCTGCTAGAGAGGCACGTTCCCAGCCCGTGATGTTGTCTCTGAATAGGCTCAGAGATCCCGCAATAAACACAATGAATAGTACCGTTGAAATAATGATCCCAATCCATGCATGTGCTTCGGTCAAAGATTTTAGTGTTTGATTTTTCATTGTTTATCTTATTAGCAGTAATGCTGTGTTTAGTAGCAAAGAGGGGATAAAGATAGCAAATAAAGGTTTGCACGCGGCTTTAGCGCTTGAAAATGCATAGCTCCAAACCAAGATCCCCGCCCATATCGGAAATGCAAGCACTAGGCCTATCATCAGTTTTGTGGACTCTGAAAATGGCAGGAGTAAATTGAGGTTTAGCACCAAAGAAATAGACAGTAATAGCCCTAAGAAAAATCCAACTAACGTTTTAGGCCACATAACTTATTCCCCCAAAAAATAGAGATAGCAAAAAAACCAATGTTGAGCATAGATAGAGGCGCTTTACTGAGTATCCACTTATTAGGGTCACCGACACCAAAGAAAACATAATTAAAACGAGACTGGCCAACATTGCAGAAATAATTGGGTATTGCAGAGTCAATATAATAACCCCTGACAAAGCAAGGACTAAAGCCACACTGTATGCTGTGGGTTTATGTATCGAAGAGGCCAAAAATCGTTGCTTAGGACTTGCTAAGTAGAGTAACACGGCGGTAAACCAAAACGGTATAATTGAGAAAAAGCTCATGATGGTGATAATCATTATTGTTTGCAATTGATTGTAATGATTATAGGTATGTTGTTCAAGGGGGAAAGTAATAATTGCAGTGAGAGAGATAGCCCAACAGGAGTGAGGTGGCGGAGTGCTTGAAAAAACCGCTTCTTCATCACGACATAAAGCCCCTGAGTGGAAAACTGTAAGAGCGGGTTTTTGAAAAGACTCATTATAAACTCCGCTCTGAATATGGTTAGCTAAGTGTAAAGGTGCCTTGCATAATGGCGAAATGGCCCGGGAAAGAACAGAAGAACTTGTAGTTGTCACCTTGCTTTAGCTGCTCAGTAGAGAAGGTCACTGTGGTTTGATCGCCACCGCCAATCACCTTTGATACGGCTAAAACGCGGCTGTCGTTTGGCTTTACATAACGATTATTTGCACCTGCCGACATACCATCGGTTGCAACGGCTTGAACATCTGCAGCTTTGCTCAACACCCAGTTGTGGCCCATGGTGGTGGCTGGCAGTTTACCCGTATGCTTTAACGTGACTGAAATTTCTTTACAGCTAGATGGCGCACTGAGTGATTTTTTAGAAAACTGCATCATGTCGTTGGCTTCGATGCTGAGCTCACATTCATTTGCTGATGCGGCATGAGAAAAAAGAAAGCTACCGAAGCTAAGCAATGTGATGGAAAGAGAGGTTTTCATATTTAACTCCTTAATTAAAAATCATTCTCATTATTATCTTTGCCAAGGTGAATGTAAATGGATGCAGATCAATAAAACGGGTCTTTGCGTGAAGTGACTGAAATTAAAGAGTGAAAAGCAAAATGAAAGTTTAACAGGCCCAGATGTTCAGGCTATCAATGCAATGGAAAGCCGTTAAGCTGCTAGAACAAGGCAGTGGTTCTTTTAAAACCATTACCTTATGGCTGATGTCGTCGGTGTAGTCCTAGCCATACAAGACATCAGCTAATCCGACTTGTTGCTAGCGCAACAAGTCGCTAATTTGTTTATGAAGCAGTGATAGTGCAGCTATCCACCCTGCGCACCTTTTGCAGTGCCGAAAAGAGCCTAGCTTTATCGGTTGCAAAGAGCTGTTCGGTGTTTATTATTTGGTTAAACAAGCCTGCCTGTTCATCCGTGAGGTTACCGTGCTTGGCAAGATGCTGGGTCAGTGTTTCAAGAATGGCTGCACCAAGCTGATTTAATGTGCTTCTTAGCTGATCCAAATTCGCGTCTTCGTTTGGTACGCCTTCAGTCAGCCATTGTGCCCGGTATCTGTATTGAATAGCTTTTGCAGCATCCATTTGTGCTTGGAAAAACGCCTCAACGCTTGCACTATCCAGACATTGCTGGCGGGCTTGCTCTAGCGCTTTTGAGAGCACAGAGGCTTCACGGGATAAGTCTTCAATTGGCCTGTGTTGTTGTGCTTTAAACAGTGCTACAGGTTGCATCTGAGCAAGGCGTTGGTTGATATGTGAGAATAACTCCTCTGCAGAGTCTGTTCGCGTTTTGACCAATGCATTCGCCTTTTCAACGATCTGTGCCAGCGCGGTGCGAGCTTCATCTTCGCTTATCGGCTGAGATCGTTTTTCCATTTTCATCAGACCAAACAGCGTACGGTTATCCGCGTTATCCTGAACGCTTACTTCACGTAGTGTCAGCTCTGGGTAAACCACTTTAAGTGCGCAGCTACCTACGGCAACGGTGTTTTGGTCAAATTGTCCATTTGCAAGTAAGCGAGCCGCTTCGTTGGTGCCTTTGGGTACGGGCTTGGTTTGTACCTGATGAGCATTGAGCCAATGACCAATTTGGTTCAGGGCTGCCGGGTGGGATGCTGCATGCGTAATTTTAGCTGTCTTGTTCAATCCAAAAACACACATTTCGATGGGCATATGCACAGCGGCACTCAGCTCCGTTACCTTGTAGTTACGCATCGCATTGACAATGGCTGGGACCAGTTGTCCTTCAATAGTGGAGTTGGCCAGCGCGCTGAAAGCCCAGCTCTGCGCTTGCGCGGCATTGGCATAAGTATGCTCCGGGGTGCCCGAGTAAAAACGCTCATACTCCTGCGACTGGCGGTTGGCGAGTAGGTCAAGTGCGGCATGATTAAAACTCCCCGGCCCAGCTTGTACATAGACAGATGCGGCCTGAGTTGTCAGTGTAAATAGCAGTGTGGGTAACGCCAGTAAGCGAAACATAAATGACAATTTCAAGGGCTTTTCCAAAGATTTTACAGGCAAAAGCGGATCCTAACAGAACCAATAAGTGCTGTCCTGCAAGCGGAGTGATTTATTGATAATTTACAGCGTATTTTATGTGCCTGCTTACTCGCCTTTTAGCATCAATAAGTACCTTTTTATTACCGCCAGTCAGACGCTTATAAAACGGAAAAATTATCATGCCAAGCACGTTAACAAGCGGATAAAACTGTATCAGTGACAGGGTGGGAACGGCGGTCTATGCTTGAAATGACTGCAATTAAAGGGTGATTTCAAAGATGAAAAAATACTGGCTGCTGCCATTGTTGTTTACTCCACTATTTGTCAATGCGGCGACATCTTCTACCGTAACATTAGCTTCCGATTATTTATTTAATGGCGTGAGTCAAACTAAGGAAGACGAAGCGCTGCAAGTCAGTTTAGATTGGTTTGGAAAAAGTGGTTGGTATGCTGGAGGCTGGGTGTCTCAAGTAGATTTTGGCGATGGTACGGATTTAGAAGGAGATCTGTACGGTGGCTACAAATTTACGCTAACTGAAAAATTAAAGCTTGATGTTGGTCTTTCGCAATATACCTATCATGGTGATGATGTAAGTTCTGATTACAACTATGCAGAAGCCTTTGCGAAGTTTAATTACGGCCAGACAAATTTAGACTTTTGGTATGCATGGGATTACTTTGGAACAGGGGCTGCTCACGGGATAGTGATGCTCACGCATAGTATCCCAATCACAGAACGGTGGTCACTGATGCTCGGGGTTGATCATTCAATGAGCTTTGATAGTGATAAATACGAATGGGAGTCGGGTGATGATGACTATACCCACTGGCATCTAACTGGAACTTACTCGATTAGTACTTGGTCTTTTTCATTGGGTTATGAAAGCAATGATATTGATTCCTATGCAGATTCTACATTTGTGGCGTCAATTTCAAAAACATTTAATTTCTAAATTTACCTTTTATTAACTTTTGTGTTGATTTTAGTTGCGAATTGTACTTTTATATAGCTATATGATTGATGCTCCATAACTTTTTATAGGAGTAAGCAATTGATGAGGTAATAGTGATAAAAGCTATGGAGTCGCAATGATGAAGGATACGATAAAACTAACAGCACTCTCTTTGGCGGTATTTTCTCGGTTTAGCTTTTCAAGCCCGCTAGAATTTGCCGGTGGTGCAGACATGTCTAAGTTAGTCGAGGCAGAGCACATATTGCCAAATCTCAATGACTACACAACAAACCTTGTGACCGTAAAAGGGGTGGTCACTCATGTTTGCAGAAAATTAGGTTGCTGGATGACGCTGCGAGTAGCAAATGGCCTAGACGTAAATATCGAAGTTGAGCAAGGCGATATGGTATTTCCACTTGCTGCGATTGGCCGTGAAGCCCATGTGACGGGGCGCTTCGAAGCGCTAAACCAGCGTACATTGGTTTGCGTGAGTAAAGCAGACGATGAAACGGCGCTCATGCGTTTGGGGTTTAATCCAACGGCCGTAACCATTTCGCATTTAGTACAGCAAGTAAAACACAGCTAGGCTCCCAAACGTGGTGACATAGAGGTTTTTAAAACGAAACGCCAGTATTACCGCGACCGTTGCGGCGACTAAATAGGGGTTGCTTGGCGTGATGGCAAGTTGCTTGTCTTGAATAAATACAATGGGTACCCAAATGGCGGTCAGTACGCAAGGGGCGCTAAAACTTAAAAAGCGCTGTAGTTTAGGGCCGATAGTAAAAGGCAGTTGTTTTGCCAAAAATAGATACCGAGTTGCAAACGTGACGCAAGCCATGGCTAAAATAGTGGTGATCATACACGCTCCTTTTTACTTTGTAGCACATATCCCACCGACATCCCGAGTAGTGCTGAGGCGATTAAACCAAATTCAAAATGGATCAGTTTGAACACTAAGATAGTTACTGCCGATGTTAAACAAGCACATAACACGGGTAATGCGTTAATACTCGGGACCACTAAAGCAATAAATATTGCCGCAATCGCGAAGTCTAAGCCAAGGTTGGTCAAGTCAGGTAAAAACTGACCTGCGACGATACCAATGAGCGTCCACAGATTCCATGCAACATAAAAGCTACCACCTGCGATGAGCGCATACACGAGCCGAAGTTTGCCTTGATAGGCGCGGTGGTGATGGGAAAACGCAAACAATTCGTCAGTGAGAAAAAACGCAATGGGGCCACGCCATTTAAGGGGCTTATCTATCATTTTGTTGCGGATAGCAAGGCCATAGAGTAAATGTCTCGCGCTAATAATAAAGGTAGTCGCAAGCAAGGTGATAAGCGTGGTGTCTTTGGCAATAAGCTCTATTGCCACTAACTGCGCTGAGCCTGCAAAAACTAATAACGACATTAACTGTGCCTCGAGCGGCGTAAAGCCATTTTGCACGGCAAGGGAGCCACACAATATTCCCCAAGGAAGCACGGCGAGATTTAATGGCAACATATCCCAAAAGCCTTTGCATACTGCGACTTTCATATTAACAAGCCTTGCTATATTGACTGGGAGTGATCCCCATATTCTTTTTAAAGTGACGGTTGAAATGGCTTTGGTCATAAAAGCCTACGCTTAATGCTGCATGGGAAACACTTTTGCCACTGCGCAGTAATGCCTTGGCATGATTAAGCCGGTGTTGTATTTGAAAGGCATGGGGAGTGAGGCCAGTGTGGGCCTTAAATACGCGAATAAAGTAAAAGGGACTCATGCCGACAAGGCTCGCTAAGGAGTCGAGTGACACATCTTCAAATAAATTATCCAAAAGAAAATGGCGTGCTGTGGCAATTCGTTGCTTAACCGAAGGGATTTTTGTATCGAATGTGACTTTGCCTTGCTTATTGCTTAAATAAGATAGCAGAGTTATAAGTTGAGACTGCTTTTCAAGCACGCTGGTATCACATTCTAAAACATTAAAAGTGGTGTTCATGAGTGCCGCAAGCGCTCGGTCGTGTACCACTGCATCATGGAAAAAAGGAGCCATTGCCTTGCCATCGCCAAGAAACTGATTAAATAGTTCAGGCGTTGGGTAGAGTGAACGGTATGAAGACTTATCTTTGGACGCCTTTCTGCAGTCGTGCACCTGCTCTGCATTAATCAAAATGACACTATGCTGACTAGCTAAGTGTTCACCGCCACTGCGGTAGAATCGCTGCGCACCACTATCCACTAGGGCAAGCGTATAGCCGCTGTGGCTATGTCTACCAAAGTCTTCCTGCTTATCAATGTTGTGTAGTACTTCTAGGCCACCGAGTTCACGGTGAAAACTAAACTTTGAGTGTTGCATAATTCTCTCCCCCATTGATGAAAAGCGTATCTGTCTTCACTCAAAAAGTCTTGTACAAAATTGCACAATGCCACAAACAATAACCGGGCTAATAACGCCTAATGCCAAATCTCTTTTTTGATCACGTTAACAAGGCGGTGATTGATTAAACATCGGCCATCGATTACTTTTAGCTCGTCTTCATACACACCGTTAAATACAGTGATTGGGGCATCGGATTGAGATTTTGGCTGCTGATAAAGAACAAAGTAGCTGTTAGCACTAAACTTATTTGCCTCGATAGGTTGAATATCGGCACTGGTTATCATGTGCATACTCTTTGTTGTTTTTATAGCTTGTTGCTGCCTTATTGTTATTTCTTCAGCGCCAGTAATATTGATATTGAGTGCTGGGATACTAAATGTTGCATCCTTTGTAAAAACACTTTGATATTCTTGCGCTAAACCCGAATCTCGATATTTTATGTAATTGTGTAGTGTCGTTTCACAGAGGCGCTGGTTACTGCTTGGGTTGGTGGTCATGCAACCACTCATAACACATGCTGCTGCAACTAAAAGGAAATATGATTTCATAACATGACCCTAATTTTTTGCTAATAATCTCAGTGAGTTTAACTGTATTGTCAACCAAGCGAAAGCGTATGATTTATCTGGACGTAGCGATTGCGTAAACATGTAAAGCCCCTTTACAGCTTTTTCTGCTGCGGTTTTATTAGATGCTACTGATCTGTTAAGTCTGTATTTATGGCATGCAGATTTTCACCTTATGACAATTTAATATTGACGAATAAATTAACTTAGTTTACTTTTGTGAAAGCGCTTACATTTTGCGTGTGTTTTTTTAACTCCATTTGTAAGCGCTTACATTTATTGCTAGGAACGCGCTGAGTAGTCTTCCAGCGTATAGCTAAATAACCTGCTCTGAGAAACGATGAGTTAATCGACGGCTTATCTAAGCCTCAGGTTAAATAATAAAGTTCTTAGTATTCAACCATTTGACAACGACGTTTTGCATCGGGGTAACTGATGAAAATTGCAGCAAGAAAATTAACAAGGCTATGTACCGCAATCTCTGTGGCTATCATAGCGGGATGTGGCGGAAGCGCCGAGACAGAAACTAATTATAAATCCGTTGATACCACAGCGCCGGTTTCAGATTGGACGCTAGTGTGGAGCGATGAATTTGATAGCGATGCGATAGACACATCTAAGTGGACGCACGAGGTAAATTGCGACGGCGGTGGCAACAATGAAAAACAGTGTTACACCGACAGTGAACAGAACGCGTTTATTGCCGATGGCATGCTGAATATTGTCGCTACCCCTGCGCAAGCAGGCGCACAACTGCCGTATACCTCGGCAAGATTGAACACCAAATATAAAGCTGACTTTAAGTATGGCAGATTCGAAATGCGGGCCAAGCTACCAAGCGGGCAAGGCAGCTGGCCGGCGTTTTGGATGTTGCCTACGGATGAGGTTTACGGTGGCTGGCCCAAGTCTGGTGAAATAGACATCATGGAAGCGGTAAACCTCAAGGTCGCTAATGAAGACGGCTCGGTTGAATCTAACGTGCATGGCACGCTTCATTACGGCCGTGATTGGCCTAATAATGTTCACACCGGTAAAGCATACGCCATACCTGATGGCGTAAATCCAGCCGATGACTTCCATACCTATGCTGTGGAGTGGCAAGAGGGTGAGATCCGTTGGTACGTTGATGGTTATCTCTATGCCACGCAACGTCAATCGGAGGTTCGTTACAACTCAAAGCAAGAAGCGGTTGGCTTAAAACACCGTGGATGGTTTGCTGAATACTACGAGCAAGGTTCTGGCGAGCTGGTTACTCATTGGGATAGTGCGCCTTTTGATCAGCCGTTTCATCTTATCTTAAACCTTGCCGTTGGTGGTGATTGGCCAGAAAACGTTAATAATAAAGGTATCGACTCGGACGCCTTTGTGAACGGACAATCGTTTGTGGTTGACTATGTCAGAGTGTATGAATGCGGCTCTAACCCTGAAACGGGCAAAGGATGTGAAACGGTGCGCCCAGGCTACGACGACCTTGAGGATGCGTTAGTCGAAGGTGAAGCACCTATCCCGTCGCCACCTTCTTCGGGTACCGCTAAAAACCTAACCATCTTTGATGATAATTTTAACGTTAACTGGCCAGCTTGGGATTGTTGTGGTGGCTCTACGCCTGCATTGGTTGCAGACGAAAGCCGTGGCAATGTTGTTGAGTTTATGGTCGGTGAGACGCCAACCGTAAATGGCTTTACCAGCCGTGCCGAATTTATCACAGATCCAAGCGGTAAAGCCTCGCCATTTGATGCAACGAGTATGCTAGAAGCGGGCTATATTCGGTTCGATATGCAAGTGACACAAATGCCTTCAGACCCGAGCGCAGCATGGAAATTTAAAGTTGAAAGCCAAGGTGCTTCTAGCGCTGCTGAACTCGATCTTTTTGCAAGCGTTGAAGGACAATCACCAGCCGCAGGCTCGTGGCAAACTTATACCTTCCCACTACAGCAGTTGGCTGATGCAGGACTTGATGTGTCAGCTATTGATGTAGTGATGATTTTCCCAGCATGGGGGGCTGGTAATGGTGCTATCTATCGTGTTGATAAGGTTGAGATTGCACAGGATACAAACTTACCTTCGTTGACCTTATTTGAAAATGCCATTAACGCGCAGTGGCCGCTTTGGGATTGTTGTGGTGGCTCGGCACCGGCTGAAGTCTCTGACGATGCGACGCATGGTATTGTTGCTGAATTTACGATTGGTGACACACCAACGGTAATGGGGTTTTCGTCTCGAACAGAAGTGGGCGGAGCTGGAAAGCCGTTTGATGCAACTGCAATTTTAGCAGGTGGCGTAGTACAGTTTGAGATGAAAGTCATGAGCCTACCGTCAACGCCTGATGCCCCTTGGCTACTTAAAATTGAGTCTGACAATGCCGCGAGTGCGGTTGAGTTACCACTGTCTGAATCACAAGAGGGTGTAGCGCCACAGGCCGGTGAATGGCAAACCTATACTTTCTCAATTGAAGCTTTGGCTCAGGCAGGACTTGATCCAAGTGCAATTGATGTGGTGATGATTTTCCCAGCTTGGGGCTCAGGTAGCGGTGCGGTTTATCGTGTTGATAACGCAAAAATCTTTCATCCTGACGGTGACAAGGCGAGTGGCGGTCTAAGCTTATTCAAAGATCAAGCTGCTGAGCAGTGGTCAATTTGGGATTGCTGTGGTGGCTCTACACCCACAATCGAAGTCGACGAAGATGCAGCCCATGGTCAAGTTGCGCAATTTGTTATTGGTGCAACCCCAACCGTGATGGGGTTTTTAGCGGATGACGATGTCTATTATGATGCTTCCCATTTACTAGAAACTGGCGTAGTTAAGTTTGATATGAAGGTGACTTCAACACCTGCAAATATCGACGCTCAATGGCTGTTTAAAATTGAGTCAAATGATGCCAGTGCAGCGGTAGAGCTTGCTCTGAACCAAAGCGCTGAAGGTCAAGCTCCAGAAGTTGGCAAATGGCAAACGTATACGTTTCCACTTCAAGCTTTGTACGATGCTGGACTCGATATTAGTGCCATTGATGTCTTGATGGTATTCCCCAGCTGGGGAATGGGCGAGGGCGCCGTTTACCGCATAGACAATGTTGAAATCGTCAGTCAATAAGCCAGTGTGGATCGCCAATAGTGCTTTGAACTCGGTGATCCAGCAGCAAGAATAGAATCGCAGGGCAGTCATGAATAACAAACAATTCAATAAAAGTAAGCTTGCCGCTCAGTTGTCGCTAGCAATAGCGATGAATGCGGGAATGGTCAGCATAGCTCAAGCTGAAGAGCAACAAGCAGCCGAAAAAGTCGAAGTGATCGAAGTGAAAGGGATCCGCGGAAGTTTGATCCGTTCAATGGATTTAAAGCGCTCCGCATCGGGGGTTATGGATGCCATTTCGGCAGAGGAAATGGGGAAATTTCCAGATACCAACTTAGCCGAATCTTTACAACGGATCACCGGTGTTTCGGTCAGCCGTGCCAACGGTGAAGGCAGCCAAATTACCGTACGTGGTTTTGGGCCTGATTTTAACTTGGTGACATTAAATGGTCGTCAAATGCCGGGCACAGGTAATACTCGCTCGTATAACTTGGAAAACCTAGCCGCTGAAGGCGTGAGTGCGCTTGAGGTATATAAAACCGGACGTGCTGATGTACCAAGTGGCGGTTTAGGGGCTTTGGTCAACATTGTCACGGCTAAGCCACTACAACGCCCAGGGCAACACTTTAGCGCAACAGCAAAGGCGATTGTTGATACCTCTAACGAAGCGGGAGATGATGTTACACCTGAGGTTTCCGCGGTTTATAGTAATACCTTTGCCGATGAAACCTTTGGTTTTGGATTTTCCTTCTCCCATCAGCAACGTGATTTTCAAAAGCAGCAAGCCAATATTCAAGGCTGGCAGGCCAATGTTGATCTACCTGATTTGGACCCGTCTAAAATCATTGATGGTCGTGCTGAAGATACCGAGGGTAATAAAGTCGGAAATTACTTTTTTCCAAAAGACATGAACTACGGCATCGAAGATCTAGAGCGAGAAAGAACGAACGGTCAAGTTACCTTTCAATATGCACCGACTAACGGTTTTGTTGCCACCTTAGACTACACGGCAAGCCTTGCCGTAACTGGCTCTAATACGGTGGGTTGGGGTATTTGGAATGAGTTTGGCGGTAATATAAATGCCTATGAGTTAGATGCCAATGGCACCGCGGTTTATGCCGATATTGGCGGTAATGATGCGTCGTTCACTGCAAATAGAAATACGACGGAAGTCGAGGCGCGTTCACTTGGATTAAATCTGGACTGGCAAATTAACGATAATTGGCATGTAGAGCTTGATTATCACGACTCAAAAAACGAAACCGATAATGGCGCAGATAAAGGCTTGGGTAGTGATGGTCAAATCATCTTAGGCTCAGATCAGTTGTTCACTAAGATTTATGATTATCGGCAGGGCGAAGTACCACATGCGAATGTGCTTTGGAAAAATGGCACGAATGAACTCATGGCAAGTGAAATTGATTCTAACTTTAGCCAATTTATCCATTCTCCCGGAGAGGCGACGGTCGAGCAGTTACAACTTGATACCACTTGGTTTAACGATAGTTTTGATATTGGCCTAGTGAGTGTGCAGTTTGGTGCTGCTCGTACTGAACAGTCAACTGGGGGATATGAAGCGTGGAGTGGTCTACGAGGAGGACCGGGTTTTAATCCTTCGTTTAAAGAAATTTTCCCAGATAGTATGTTTACGCGCCATGAAACTAGTGATTTGCTAGACCAATTTGCTGGTGGTGGCAGCGACTTACAGCCGGGGTATTACTATACCTATGACTTTGATGAAGCTATTGCAAGGCAGCTTGCGTATCTTACAGAAGATGTGATCGGTGCTGACTACTACTCGGCGGACGCCTATTTTGATGGCATAGACAGCCAAAGTAGAGTTGATGAAACCACTGATAGCATCTACTTGCAATCCAAATGGGAGTTTGAATTTTCTGATTACTTTGTACAGATCAATGCAGGCCTGCGCTATGAACAAACGGATGTGACAAGTGTGGTGCGTCAGCGTGTGGAAACGCAAGTGAATTGGGACAGTCCATCTGAATGGATTATGCAATACGCTGCAGGCGGTGATGACAATTTCTTAACGCAGGAAGGAGATTACGACATTTTATTGCCGATGATCGATGTGCGTTTTGATATCACCGAAGATTTAATTGCACGAGCGTCTTGGGGCAAAACGATGTCGCGTGCGCCGCTTAGCAATCTTGCGGGTGGCAGAAGTTTGTCAGGCAGCCCAAAACCGGGAGCGAGAACTGGCTCTCGAGGCAATACAAATCTATTACCGTTTGAGTCGACAAACCTAGATTTTTCACTTGAATATTATTACAACGAAGGAAGTTACGCGTCACTTGGCTACTTCAAAAAAGAGGTCGATAACTTTATTCAAACCACAATCACGCAAACCACCATTGAAGGTCTTTACGATATTTACAATGGTCCAAGGTATAAACAAGCGATTGCAGACATTGAAGCCCGTGGAGAGCAGGCAACCAGTGATGCCATTTTTGCGCAAATGCTCGCCAATGGTCACGGTAATGCCGATGGTAAAATTGAGCCAAGCAGTGACGATCCTTTGATGGTATGGAACATCAGCCAGCCACAAAATACCGATAGCAAATCGGTTGATGGTTTTGAAGTGGCGGTACAGCACTTATTTGGTGAAACGGGTTTTGGCCTTGGTGTAAACGCAACTTATGTTGATGGCGATGTTGAATTCGATAGTGAAAGCCTAGTGCAGCAAGCACCGCTGACGGGGTTAAGTGACTCGGCTAACTTCCAAGTATTTTACGAAAAAGACGGGTTATCGGTGAAGTTAACCTACGCATGGCGTGACGCTTATCTTATCGGGGTAGGTCAAGCGCAAGGCTCGGCAGATGCACCACCGCAATATGCCAAGTCTTACGGTCAATGGGACGTGAGTGTGAATTACGATATTGATGAGCAGTTTACGGTGTTCTTTGAAGGTATTAACTTAAACAATGAAACCGAGCAAGGATATGGTCGTTATGAAGAGCAATTCTTATTTGCTCGTCAATACGGTCCAAGATACTCGGTTGGTGTGAGGTATACTTTTGAGTGATCTTTTTCGCATCCGTTCACTAAAACCAATTTCACTTAATTAAGCAAATTGACATAAAAATGCAGACCGATGAGTCTGCATTTTTTTTGGCCCTAAACTACTTACTTCAGTAGGGGCGACTTTATGTCGCGCTCATTCAAGCGCATATTGCATAGGGAAATGATAAGGCTGAGTTCGAAGATGAATATCATTGATAAACTCAGTACGTAGCTCCAACCTATCGCATATTACTTTGTAAATTCATGATTTAGTGTGATGATGCAGTGAGTGTGAATCGGACATGTTTGCGGGGTTGATGTTTTGGACAATTATTTGCTGTTTGTAGGTGTCGCCTTGGCGACAATTTTATTACCAGGGCCTGCGGTGATGCTGACTATCAATAACTCAATTCAAAGAGGTTTTGCCAAGTCTTTAGCTGGTATTTGTGGTGTCGCGCTCGGGATTTTGATTGTCGCCGCGGTATCGGCGTCAAGTTTAGGTGTGATTTTAGCCAATTCGGTGTTGGCATTTACGGTCGTTAAATTTATTGGCGCTGCATATCTTTTCTATTTAGGCTACAAAATGTGGCGAACTAAAGGTGAAAGTAAAATAGGCAAGTCTATTGCTGCAAGTACGATGAAAAAGTGCTTTTTAGAAGGCTTTTTTGTTTCGATCACCAATCCTAAGGCTGTTATTTTCTTTATGTCTATCTTTCCGCAATTTATCAATGTGGAAAATGCCTTTATGCCGCAATTTATGTTGCTGGTTTTTACCTTTAGCCTGCTGGTGTTTATGGTACATATTTCTTATGCGGTGTTTTCTGGCCTTGCTAAGACTAAATTGTCGTCACCGAAGAGTATGACGATGATGAACAAAGTGAGCGGTGGCGTGTTTTTTGGGTTTGGCGCCGGTTTAGTTGCCGCCGGTAAGTAGTTTGAGTGGCTTAAAAATGTAAGCATACTCCCTTTTCCCGCGAGTAGTTAAAGGGAGCAAAGCTTGAATTCGGCATTGCTTAGCTCCGCACTGCAGCAGGCTTACTCGCCTTAGTGCGACTGGTTGGGCTACTTAGATTTGAATAAGCGCTTGAAGCACTCATTAAGCCAAAACAACCCAAAGTTGTTAATATGCCAATGACGACGTAAATAATAAAATCGATTACCATGATGTTGCTCATATCTAGTTCCTCTCCGTTGGTACAATGTGCATTAAATTCTGTGGGTTTCTACGTGTGATTCGACGACACGGAAACTCTGTGGGACCTCAAACTGAGGCATTAAGTTAAAAACAATCGCTGGGTACTTAAACTTTCTGTTTCTCGATGCGCTTGTAGGGCTTAAACAAGTGATATAAAGCGGCTCGCCATCCAAATTAAAATGAAAGTTATTGCTGCAATCTGACGATTGAGAATGCGGACCTCTAGGCGTGCTCTGCGAAACTAGGTTTTGCAATTCCTGCAGTTTACGCCAAACAGACTTATTAAAGTCGCTGTCATCTAAGTCTTGGCTCTGCTCAAAAACCGCCACAAACGCGGCACTTTTCATGCTGTCAAAATCTACCTTTTCGACAAAAGAATAGAGGCTTGTTATCAAACTAAAGTTGTTGTGTCTTGAGGTGAGATCACCAAAACCTAAAACCTCAGCATGGTTAAACGCTAATTCGGCTCTATTACCACCACAAATGCATGGAAATTGCTGCTTGTTCACGAAATCAATAAAACTATCTTGCAGCTCGGGTTGTGGTGTCATGTTTTATGCTCCTTGTGTTATTTGCGCTAGTTGGTTTTGGTGGTTTCCAATGCTGAATGGCGAAATACATCTACATTGATTATCTATCATTAATTAAGCAAGGCTTGAACCACAAATTAATAAGTTTAACTCATTGAATTTTATTGGGTTTTGTTTTGTGTATTTTAAAGGGGTAATTTTTTCACGTTTTATTCAGGTAAGAAGTACACGGTTGTAAAAATTGGTAACGGTGGGTTTTTCGCTTCGGGCAAGGTTTACCTAGATTGGTTGTTACTGCCCGAGTAAAGGTAAGTTTTTGAGGTTTTTATAGTCCATTGCAATGGCAATACAACGGTAAAGTTGTGCTGTTGGCATGTCTTCTTCTAGTTTAAGGACAATCGCTCGGTTTCCTTCAAATTGTAACTCCTCGGAAAATAGTACTCTAAATGTATCAACTAGCTTCGTTTGGCAGTGAAAATAAAGGTGATAGTTAGTAGGCGTTTTGGCTTTCCAAGCCATACGGAAAGGGCTACCCGATTTAACACTGAAGCTTAACTCTCCCCACTTTATTGCCTCAATCACCGCGCCAAAGTTTTGCTCACTGGCAACCTGCATAACGAGGCTACGCAGTGCCCTGATTTTTGCTTGTGCAGCAGGTGGATAGGTACTAATCACTTGTTCGGCAATGTTTGACATTCTGGCTCTTCCTTGGTGTTGGCTCATAAAGTAGAGTATTAAATTGAGCAGGTGAGGGCAAGTGTGCTCTTGGTGTGACTTTTTAAATCGCTTGTTTGTGCCCTGTAAAAAGAACAAACGAGCGCATCAGACAATTGGCTTATCTTAGATTTCTTAAATTCTAGTCCACATTAAAGTTGGTTCATTAGACACTAAAAAAACGATGTGAACACGGCTTGGTGCCCACATCGTGTTAAGGGGACTAATTGCAGTTTAGTGTCGGTGATGCTTCTGAAGAGATCTGTATCTCAGACAGCGTTACCTCTAATATCCCGGCGGTTGAAAGCTCGAAAGGGACAACGGTTTTAGTGAAGTCCATGCCTTGGGTTGTAAAGCAATTGAGGTCAATGCTTAGTGATTGCCATTTGTCTAAAGGCATCGCTTGAAGTTGCTTTGCAATATCGACTTTTGCGGTGCATGAGCCGTTTGCATCCGCTTCGCCTTCACAGCTCATCGCTACCCAAACCGGTTTATCTGGCGCTGCATCAACTTGTACTTTAAAAGTAAGGGCGCTGTCGGTTGGAATACTTGGGCTTATGTCTTCCCTAAAGTAGCTTTCACTAGCGAGTCTAAAGCCGCTGCGTCGACTACCGTCAAAAAGTAGCTGAATGGCATCTTCTTGTACTTCTTTGTCCGTTGTGCGGTAGCTAATACCACCAAGCGTATGGGTGTTGGCATTTATCAGTTGATTTTCGGCACTGCTGTATAAATGACCTTGCCAAGGTTTATTGATTGACCTTACCAGTAAGTCTACACCGCTGGCGAGATTTGCCTGAGTTTGTATTTGCTCTGGTAAATTATCTGCTAGTACATTTTGGTCTGAATAACGTAAGCCAAAACCATAAGGTAAAAGCGGGTCGTAATTTTCATCTTGGTAATTTACGATTTGTGTCGGCGTTTTTGGCCAAGAATAACTAAGCTTGCCAGTAAAATCATACTTAACTTGGCCGTTTTTGTCGGCCAGTAATACGTCGCTGATACCAATTCCTTCAGACCCCGGTAACCATGCTGCCACAAATGCATCGGATGCGTTGAGTTCAGGGTTTACCCACATTGGGCGACCACTGATAAACACTGCCACTGTAGGAATTCCTGCTTGTTTAAAACGTTTGAGTAATGCGAGATCAGATTTATCAGACGGCTTGTATTCAAGCGTTGCTCTATCACCGTGGCCTTCTGCATAGGGATCTTCGCCAAAGACCACAATGGCAACGTCAGGCTTATCTTCAAAATCACCGCTAGTACTTAATGTGACGGTGCCACCAGCCGCTTCTGCTTGCTGCTTTATACCATCATAAATAGAAGTACCGCCCGGGAAGTCGGCATTGGTGTTGTTGGTACCTTGCCAAGTAATACTCCAACCGCCCGATTGTTTGCCGATATTGTCGGCACCATCGCCTGCTAACAAAATATGTTGGTTTGGTTTAAGTGGTAATAGCTGATCTTTGTTTTTGAGTAAAACCAGTGACTCACGTACGGCTTGGCGCGCAACTTTACGGTGCGACTCTGCGCCGATGATTTCTGAGTTGCCAGCCAATGGACGATTTGCAGGACTTGGTTTTTCAAAAAGTCCCGCACGGAGTTTAACTCTTAAAATACGACTTACTGCATCATCAATGCGAGACTGCGCGATAGCGCCGCTTTTTGCTTGCGCTAGCGTATTGTTGTACAAGGCTTTCCAGTCGTTCGGGGCCATGACAATATCAATGCCGGCATTAATGGCCTCTGCGCAGCTGTCGTTCGTACAGCCTTTTATTTGGCCGTGACCATTCCAATCGCTCACCACAAAACCATCAAAATTCATTCGCTCTTTGAGCACTTGGGTAAGCAAATAATGGCTGCCATGCACTTTTTCGCCATGCCAACTGTTAAACGACGCCATCACCGATTGTGCTCCGGCTTCAAGTCCGCCTACGTAGCCTTGAGCGTGAAGTGCAATTAATGCTTTTTCAGAGGCGATGTTGTCGCCTTGGTCGTCGCCAGCAACCGTGCCACCATCGCCGACAAAATGCTTTACCGTGCTGATCACGCGGTTCTTACCAAGAAAGTCCGCTTTAGGGTCGCCCTGTAAGCCTTTAACGATGGCGCTGGAATACGCTTTTACGATGTCGGGATGCTCCGAGTATCCTTCATAGGTGCGTCCCCAGCGATCATCACGTACCACGGCGACCGTTGGGGCAAAGATCCAATCAATCCCGGTGGCTAATACTTCTTTCGCGGTAATGTGGGCGATTTTCTCGATGAGATCTGGGTTATTTGCTGCGCCAAGGCCAATGTTATGTGGAAATAGCGTAGCGCCAATGACATTATTGTGGCCATGAACCGCATCCGTTCCCCACATGGTAGGAATAGTGCTGCCATCTAGGCTATCGTCAATCGATGCCTGATAAAGCGCTTCGGCAAGTTTAACCCAATCAGCAGGCGTTGCATGTTTGTTGTTGTAAGGAAATGCACCGCCGCCATTGAGGTATGAGCCGAATCCGTACTCTCGCATTTCTGCGACGGTAATATTTCGAATCTCAGGCTGGATCATTTGCGCAATTTTTTGCTCCAGGGTCATCTTAGCGAGTATCGACCGAATTCTTTCTTCTAGATTGTTATCGGTTTGGATAGCAGGAGTCAGCGCTGGCCAGTTTTCCACTTGGCGAGCTGTATCAACACTGGTTTTATTTGGACTTTCGCT
Source organism: Pseudoalteromonas flavipulchra NCIMB 2033 = ATCC BAA-314 (assembly GCA_000814665.1). GTDB lineage: Bacteria > Pseudomonadota > Gammaproteobacteria > Enterobacterales > Alteromonadaceae > Pseudoalteromonas > Pseudoalteromonas maricaloris. The sequence goes on along the minus strand of JWIH01000009.1, from coordinate 94,295 downwards.
ACATCCTGTTAAGGTTGCGATAGCCATTGCAAGACTTAGCATGGTTATTTTCGTTTTCATGTCTTAATTACTCTTGAAACGCTGAGGAGTTGCGCCTTTTAATCCAAAGTAGGCGATGTAGATATAGCATAAAGCAGGCAGTAAGAATGATAGCTGCAGATTGATTCCGTCTGCTAGCATCCCTTGAAATAGTGGGATAACTGCACCGCCGACAATAGCAAGACAGAGAATACCAGAGCCTTGTGCCGTTTGTTTTCCAAGCCCATTCAACGATAAGCTAAAGATAGTCGGGAACATAACTGAGTTACAAAGCCCGACCGCCAAAATGCTCCAAAGGGCGAGCTGACCGCTGCTAAATACTGCGATAAGCACTAATGCAAATGCACAAACTGCATTAAAGGCAAGCACGGTTCGACCCGATATTTTCTGCATGACTAACGCGCCAATAAAGCGTCCGATCATGGCTCCACCCCAATAATATGCGATGAGCTTTGCGGCTTGGGCTTCGGTCATGTTGCCAATGTCCGGTTGATGTAAGAAGCTAACGAGCGTTGAGCCAATTGCCACTTCAGCTCCAACATAAACGAAAATACCGATTGCACCAAGCACCAAATGTTTATGCTGCCATGCCTTGATTTCGCCTGTGGTGACTTCCTCAGTAGTACTACTTAGCTGGGGAAGTTTGATAAAGGCAAAGATCAAAGCCAATGACGCGAGCATGGCTGCCAACATCAAGTAAGGCAATTGGGTTGCGCTGGCATTGCCTACCTCAACTGTGCTTCCCTCACTGAAGATGAGCATGGCGCCAAAAAATGGGGCGACAGTTGTACCGAGAGAGTTAAAGGCTTGGGTCATGGTGAGTCGTGCAGGGGCGGTTTCGGGAGAGCCAAGTACACTAACAAAAGGGTTAGCAGCAACTTGTAGCACTGTGATCCCTGCCGCTAGTACAAATAGCGCGAATAAAAACACGCCGTAGATACCACTTTCAGCCGCTGGGTAAAAAAGCACACAGCCGATGCCTGCGGTAAGTAATCCAGTTACAATGCCTTTTTGATAGCCAATTTTTCCAACCAATTTGCCAGCTGGCACCGAAACAACAAAATAGGCGCTAAAAAAGCAAAATTGGATCAGCATCGCTTGAGTGTAATTAAGCTCAAACGCGCCTTTGAGGTACGGAATTAAAATATCATTCAAGCAAGTGATGAAACCCCACATAAAAAATAGTGAGGTGAGGGCCCCCAAAGCAAATCGGTACTGACCAGTATGGCCTGTGGCGATTGCTGCTGAAACCTGTGGTTGAGACGGTACGCTCACGACAAACTCCTAGTTGATTTTTTTTGGTAAAGCGCTTACATTTATAAAAATGAAAGCGCTTACATTTTTAATGATGATTGCAGAAAGCGAACACGAATTCAAATAAAAAATGTTTTTGCCTTGCACTGTGACTAACACAACACGCTCGTACCTTGGCGTGAACACATAACTTGGAACGATTAACCATGAATAAAATTATCCTGCCAACACACTCGGCCATGTTGAAGGCAGACTATATTTTCGGCGTTGCGACTTCGTCATTTCAAATCGAAGGTGAGCGGCGTGGGCGTTGTGAGTCAATTTGGGATAGGTTTTGTGAACATGATGGCGCGATAAAGGATAGTAGTAACGGTGATATTGCCTGTGAGCATGTATCCAGATGGCAGCAAGATGTTGAACTCATAACCAGTTTAGGGGTTGACGCCTATCGCCTTTCTATCTCTTGGCCAAGAGTAATGAATGATGATGGCACGGTTAACGATGCTGGACTTTCATTTTACCAACAATTGGTCGATGCGTTAGTTGTTAAAGGCTTAAAAGTGTTTGTCACGCTATATCACTGGGACTTGCCACAAGCGCTTGAGGATAAGGGCGGATGGCTGAATCGAGAAACGGCTGTGGCATTTGCACGGTATACCGAGGTGGTATGTAAAGCGCTTGGCGATAAAGTGTATGCGTACACCACGTTAAATGAACCATTTTGTAGTGCACATTTGGGGTATGAATTAGGTATTCATGCACCGGGCTTGCGCTCCCAAGCGGCGGGACGACAAGCAGCTCATCATCTGCTTCTTGCTCATGGTTTAGCGATGCAAGTGTTAAGAGCGCATTGCCCAAATAGCCTCCATGGAGTTGTGTTGAATTTTGCCAATGCGGATCCTGTGTCTACAGCGCATTGTGACGTGGAAGCGGCAAAAATCGCGGATGATTACTGTAATCACTGGTATATCAAGCCTATTCTTGAAGGGCAGTACCCAGATTTACTTGCCGAGCTCCCGAGGGACGTACAACCAGATATTCTAGCTGGAGATTTAGAGATTATTGCTGCCCCCATTGATTATCTTGGCGTGAACTATTACACCCGAAATATTTATCAATCTGATGGTAATGGATGGTATGAACAAGTTGAGCCTAGTGCCGAAACGCTCACTACAATGGGCTGGGAAGTCGTGCCAGACTCTTTTTGTGCATTGCTTCGGGAGTTACATGCTGAGTACCAGTTGCCACCACTTTATATCACAGAAAATGGTGCAGCCTTTGACGACAAAATGGAAAATGGCGAAGTATTAGACGTGCAAAGGCTGGCTTACTTCCAATCTCATCTGCTCGCGGTTAATCAAGCTATGGAGCAGGGCGTTGATATTCGTGGCTACTTTGCATGGAGTTTAATGGATAATTTCGAATGGGCAGAGGGGTATACGCAACGCTTTGGTATTGTGCACGTTGATTATCATACTCAGCAAAGAACCTTAAAGGCGAGTGCAAAAGCATACCAAACGATGCTGCTAGAGCGTAAATCATGTGTCTAAAACTATGCGCATTTTTAGCCAAAATTGGTATAGTGCGCAGATACAACTGATGGAATAAAAGTAATAGGTATGGCAACGATTTACGAAGTCTCAAAAGCTGCTGGGGTATCATTAGCCACGGTGTCACGGGTGATGAATGGCAATGCAAAGGTGAGTGACAAAACCAAAGAGAAGGTGCTCGCGGCAATGTCAGAGTTAGGTTATAAACCTAACGCCATCGCACAATCTTTGGCTTCTAATCGCAGTAACAGTGTGGGGCTTATGGTATCTGAGCTACACGGTTCTTTCTTTGGTGACATGATGAGCACCATAGAGAGTACGCTGAGAACGGCGGGTAAACATGCCATTATTGCTGCGGGCCACAGTGATGAAGAAAAAGAGCAACAAGCCATCGAATTTTTATTGGATAGGCGCTGCGATGCCTTAATTGTGCATGCAGAAGCAGTCAGTGATGAATATCTCATTGAGCTTGCGGGACGAGATGTAGAACTGGTGCTAGTGAACCGCCACATTCCAGAGTTGGCAGAGCGCTGTTTTTATACTGACAACGAACTGGGTGGATACCTAGCGACTGAGGCGCTATTGCAGCGCGGACACCGAGATATCGCGTATATCAGTGGACCGTTATTTAAGCTTGACGCCAAAGCGCGTTTGGCTGGTCATCAAAAAGCCTTAGCTGAATACCATGTGTCATTTGATCCTAAGCTCTCATTTGAAGGCGGTTATCATGAAACCGATGGCATCGCGGGATTTAATCATTTAATGCAAACAGGGCAGCGCTTTAGTGCCTTGGTTTGCGCAAACGATGAGATGGCATCAGGTGCGATGACTGCGGCCAGAGAAGCAGGACTTGATGTCCCATCAGCGCTTTCCGTTGTAGGCTTTGACGATGTGTTATTTACCAAATATCTTTATCCAAAACTCACCACCATAGATAACCCTATTCGTAAAATGGGCAATGCGGCCGCGCGTTGGGTACTTAAGCATGTGTATAAAGAGAAGCACCAACCCGATGTTGAAAATCTCTACCCACCAACCTTAATCTTGCGCGATTCTATCGCCGTAAAAGCAGAGTAATAAGCGATGACCAGCCTGTCGATATCCAATGCATTAAAGTACACCTTAATTGTATCGTTAGGCGGGTTTATTTTTGGCTTTGATGCGTCGGTGATTTCGGGCGCAATCGGGTTTATCAGCGAGGCCTTTAAGCTTACCCCATGGCAGCAAGGGATAGTCGTGAGTGCGCCTACCTTAGGAGGATTGGTCGCAACACTTATTGCAGGGCTGGTGGCTGATGCCATTGGCCGTAAGCAAACATTGCTGATGACCGCGTGTTTGTATTTTGTCTCCGCGATTGGCTCGGCTTTTGCGACTTCGTTTGAAGCACTGGTGATTGCGCGTTTTATTGGTGGAATGGCATTTTGTTCCTTGATGGTGGCGCCCATGTATATTGCTGAGATCAGCTTAGCGGATCAGCGAGGGCGTTTGGTATCGGTTAATCAGCTCAATATTGTCGTTGGCCTATTTATCTCCTATTTCACTAATTATTTCTTACTTCAGCTCAGCCATAGCGATGCAATGTGGGTGTCTTATTGGCAAATAGATAGTCAAACATGGCGTTGGATGCTTGGTGTTGAGGCGCTGCCAGCACTGGCTTGGGTGTTGTTGTTACTGTTATTACCGCGAAGCCCTCGGTGGTTATTGATGAAAGATCAGCAACTAGAGGCTAAACGCACATTAACGCGATTATTTGGTAGCAACAATGCACAACAGCAACTTGATGCTATTCAAGCCGCGTTACCTAAACTGCAACTGAGTAGTTTGTCGCTTGCGCGCAAAATGGGCAGTTTGTTTAGTAAGCGACTTCGTGTTCCTTTGCTGGTAGGCATTGTGCTTGCCGTCGCGCAGCAAGTCACCGGGATCAATGTGGTGTTTTTTTATGCTCCGACCATTTTTGAGCAAAGCGGTATTGGTACTGATGCTGCATTTATGCAAGCGATTTGGATTGGTCTTATCAATGTAGTTTTTACCATCGTTGCGCTACTGACCATAGATAAACTCGGACGGCGGCCATTGTTACTTATTGGATTAACGGGCATTTGCTTTAGTATGGCGCTGTGTAGCTGGGGCTTTAAGCAAGCAACTTATCAGCTAAATACAGCGCATATTGCTGAAATTAAGACAGAAGTAGCCGATTTTCCTGCGCATGCATTAGCGCCAATATTAGGCCAGACTTTCACCTCCGACGTTGCATTTAATGACGCGATAAAGCAGCGTTTAACTGCAGACGAGTATCGGCAATACAAGTCGGTGATTTTCGCACACAGCATTAATATGCCAGCAAAACTGGTTTTGCTTGGGATTTCTCTTTTTGTTGCGTCGTTTGCGATGTCGCTTGGGCCAGTCATGTGGGTAATGTTTTCGGAGATATTTCCAAATGCAATTCGAGCCGTTGCGATTTCCGTTGTCGGTGTGATTAATAATGCCGCCAGCTTTACTGTACAACTAGTGTTTCCGTGGGAGCTTGAATATTTAGGGGCAAGCACCACCTTCTTATTGTACAGCCTGTTTTCATTGCTTTCGTTTGCGCTGGTATTTTTGTTTGTGGAAGAAACCAAAGGTAAGAGCTTGGAGCAGCTAAGCGAAAGTTTGGAAGCGAAACCTAGTTAACCTGAGCTGCGGATAATTAATGCCTTTCTAGCAGCCAGTTTTAGCGCTAACTGCGTTGAATTCACTTCCAATAGCCAGCTATTGGTGCGTAAATTCGCCTTGCCTACAGGATGTAGGTACCTTAGCGAGAGCAGGACGCGGAAGCGGTGTTTTCCCTAAAACTCTCTGGCTAGATAAGGAGAAAACTAAGTTGTGCTTTAGCAACAATGAGTTGGAACATTCCTTATCCAAACCTCAGGTTAGTTATCAAAATCCGCGATAAAATATTTCTCTATGTAATTTTTTTGTAAACGATTTTTCATGTTTGGGATTTATCATCTTCCTTGGACTAGTCCAGAAATTCACGTTTAAAGGAAAGATAATGAAATTACCCGTGCTTAGCAGTGCATTACTTGCACTTTCATTTACCACAAGTGTTGATGCACTTGAAAACAAAGTATTGCTCATTGGTATCGATGGCCTGCAATACGAAAAAATTGGTGCCAATAATACGCCGAACTTTGATCGCCTATATCTAACTCAAGCATACACTGGCGGGATCGCAAAAACACAAACACAGCAAAAAACCAAAAGTGGCCCAGGTTGGGCGACAATTTTAACTGGGGTTTGGGTGAATAAGCATCAAGTGCCGAGCAACGACTCAGGCCTAGCAAACAAAGCCTATCCCAGCCTTTATCGTTACATCGCAGAACATGATGCTAACGCCGATATCTCAAGTTTTAGTACTTGGGGGCCTATTCATACGCAATTCTTCAGTGACGATGTTGCCTTGATGGACAGAAGATCGGCGGGAGGCAGCGATGATGATAATTTAAATAAAGCGCTGGCTACATTAAATAACGGCTCACCAGATTTTGTCTTTTTACATTTAGATGAACCGGACGCTGTGGGCCACAGCTTATGCTTTGGTTCAGCCTACAATAAATCGGTAGAAGATGCGGACAAGCGACTGGGTAAATTGCTCGATGCGGTTGAAGCAAGAGAGCAAAACGGTGAGAACTGGTTGGTGATGGTCACGACCGATCATGGCCGTGCACCGGTTGTTGGCTGTCATCATGGTGAGCAAACTGAGCCGGAAAAAACCATCTTTATCGCCACCAACAAAGTGTTGAATAAAGAATTTAGCTCAAAAGATGTTAATCCTGCTAATACCGACTTCTCTGGTTTATATGGCTATCCAGCACAAACAGCGATTGTACCGACGATTTTATCTTACATGGGCATTGAAACAAATGTGCAAGCGGGTTTTGAAAGCACGCCGATGTACGGTGACTTAGGGGTTCGTAAACTCAATTATGCCAATAAACTATTTACGTGGCTAAATGGTGCGAATGCGCAAACACGTGTTTATCGAAATGATCAACTGATTGAAACTTTGCCTGCGGGTGTTGCCCAGTGGCAAGACCCGCAGCCCGTATCTGGCATCAATAACTATAGCTTTGAGCAACAGGGTGTGCATGTTGGTTATCGAGTTACCGAGCTGAAACTCAGTGCGGCGCATCAGTGGCACAATACTAAAAGCTACTTTTTCTCTGAAGATGCACGCTACTGGCGTTACGATACTGTGTTAGATAAAACGGATGATGGCTATCCGGTATCGGTGACTAATGGCAACTGGCCGGGACTTGGCGATTATGCAGAACAAATTCGTGCAAGTTTTTATAAAGACAGTGGTACGGTGTACTACTTCCTATCGGATGGTCAATACCTAAGCTACGACGTACAGAGCGATAAGGTACGAGCAGGTTACCCTAAAACAATTGATAACAATACTTGGCCGGGGCTTGCTGCCTACGCAAATAAAATAACCGCAACCCTTCGTTGGACGTCCGATAAGGTGTATTTCTTCCTAGATGATGGTCAATACTTACGCTATGACTTGGGAGATGACCGAGTGGACAGTGGGTATCCCAAAGCTGTCAACGATAATACTTGGCCGGGACTTGGTGCCTATGCGACAAAGATAAGTGCAGCATTAAAGTGGAACGACACGCGTGCCTATTTCTTCTTAGCTGACGGTCGCTATCTAAGATATAGCATTACTTTTGACAAAGTGGATGCGGGTTATCCTAAAGCCATTGATAACGGTACTTGGCCTGGGTTGCAGTAAACGCTGCAAAAGTAACGGATCTTGAAGGGAGTGAACAACTCCCTTTTTCATCTTGTTTTATACTTCAATGCGCGTTTTTCAGTTATGCTGTGCGCTCCTCTTTTGACAAGGATAAGATTGATGGATTTTAGATCTGATACGGTTACGCAACCGACCCCCGCCATGAAACAAAGCATGTTTGACGCGCCACTTGGTGACGATGTTTATGGTGATGATCCGACAGTGAATGCACTTGAACAGTTTGCCGCTGAGCGTCATGGTTTTGAAGCCGCGCTTTTTACCAGCTCAGGCACGCAAGCAAACCTGCTTGCACTGATGAGCCATTGTGAAAGAGGGGATGAATATCTGTGCGGCCAACAGGCGCATAATTATAAATTTGAGGCGGGTGGAGCGGCTGTGCTTGGCTCTATTCAGCCGCAACCATTGGAAAACGAGACAGATGGCAGTATTTGCTTAGAAAGAATTAAGCAAGCGATTAAACCTGACAATTTTCATTTTGCGAAAACTAAGCTGCTTAGTTTAGAAAACACCATTGGTGGCAAGGTATTAAGTCTAGAATATATCGCACAAGCCAGAGCGCTGTGTGACGAGCGTGGCTTAAAGCTCCATCTTGACGGTGCAAGAGTCTATAACGCTGCAGTCGCGTTAAAGGTTGATATCACAGAAATCGTAAAGCATTTTGATTCATTTACTATTTGCTTATCTAAAGGGCTTGGCGCGCCGATTGGCTCTTTATTGCTTGGTGATAAAGCATTGATAGAAAAGGCGAGAAGGCTTAGAAAAATGCTTGGTGGCGGCATGCGTCAGGCGGGCATGCTCGCGGCTGCTGGTCTTTATGCTTTGCAACATAATGTAGAGCGTCTAGAGGAAGATCATCAAAACGCGCAATATTTAGCTGATAAACTTGAGCAACTGCCTGGGTTTAAGCCATGCAAGCACTTAGTACAGACAAATATTATCTTCGCTGAAGTGGAAGCCGGCATCGATCTTTTTACGATAGCAAAGCAGTTAAAGGCAAAGGGCATTAATATCACTCCAGGATATCAAGGCATGCGATTTGTGACGCATATGGGAGTGAATCGCGCCGATGTGGATGAGCTAATAGCAGAACTCACTAATTTGTTGATGTGATAGGTATTACACTTATTTACATTTGGCGTGTTCTATTTGGGAACGATTGCTGCTAGTTTTGTGCGAAAGTTATATAAGGAAAATTTAATGTTCTCTTCGTTGATAAAGACCACTTTTGGTATTTCTGCTTTGCTAATCAGCACCGCAAGTGTTGCCAATTCGGTCGATTTTTCTGCTGGTACTGGCTATCCATTTTTTGGTCAAATTGAACTGTCACTTCCACAAGCCGATAGTAATAGTCGATGGTATGGGAATTATCTCCTCGGTTTAGATGATGGGTTTTCTGTCGGTTATGAAAAAGCGATATCTGAAAACAACAAACATGCTTTAGGTGTGGTGCTTGGCGCATTAGGGGCGAGAGATGCAGGTCCAGTATGTAAAGAAGAGGGCACTGTATGTGATATTTTCGAGCCGCTTATCGATCTCTTTGATAGTGAAACGACAAATGGTATCGGTGTAAGTTATAGCTACTATTTTACCAGTATCAATCAACCAGGTTGGCGGGTTAAATTGGTTGCAGGTTATGGTGAAAGTGATAGACATAACGTTGAGCGTGCTGATGGCAGTTTAATTTTTAGCTATCAGTTTTAAGTCATCGCCCTATTACCATTGGTCTCGGTTCTAGGGCGATTTAGTTCTTATAATTTAATCGTTAAAACTTGTATTTTACGTTGGCGCTGATGGTTCTACGCTGTCCGTAAAAACAGTCTCCACGGAACAAGCAGCTGGTAATCACCGTTTTATCGCTGACATTATCGACTTGTAAACTGAATTGATATTGTTCAATGTCATAGCCAATCATCATATCAACAAGCGTAAAGTTGTCGGTCACTAATTGCTGGTGCAGTGTTTGTCCGTTTAGTTCAACTGTACGACTGCCATCATAAGTTTCTCCCACATGTCTGATACCGGCACCAAACTTAAGCCCAGGAAGCCATTCATCTGCGCGGTACGTTGCCCAAATTGAAGCTAAGTGCTTTGGTGTTGCCGAGAGCTGAGTATCATCTGTGATTAACGTGACCAAGTCCTGTGCTACATAGAGTTCTGTGGATGATAGCGGAGAAACGTCTTGCTCTGTTTCCAAGTAAGAGTAAGCGGCATAGATATCAAGGTGCTGCCATTCAAGCTGGGCTTCAAGCTCTAATCCTTTTACTGCAATTTCACCGTCTTGTACTTCAAACTCAGGGGAAACTTTTCGTATTTGATTTTTGTCTTTAATTTCAAATATAGAAGCAGTGATAAGGTGTTCAGTACCCGTTGGCTGATATTTCAAGCCAAGTTCAACTTGCTCGCCCTCAAGCGGTTTATATGCGCCACCTTGTGGTTTTTGTCCAAATACAGCCTTAAATGATTCAGAATAGCTAGCATAGGGTGCTATGCCATTCTCAAATTGGTAAAGCACACCGATCCTACCTGTTGTGGCATTCTGACTATTTTTGATTGCACCTACCGTTTGCACCTGATTTGAAACGTCATCATAGCGAAGTGCCGCATTGAGTACCCAGCTGTTTACTTCCGCAGTAACTTGCGCATAAGCACCAAGCTGCTTGTTGTTTAGCGTATTTTCTGGGTTATCGACAACCGTTGTTGGTAACTCAGTGCTTTGTCCATACACTGGGTTATATAAGTCTAGTGGTGCAGCAACGCCGCGGCCGCGATCAGAATCCGTATCCGCATCTTGGTAATCAACACCCGATACCATAGTGAGTTTAACCGCATCCAGTTCCAAATATTTATGGAATTGAAGATCCATCGTCATACTACGTGCATTTGAATCGGTGAGGCTGGCGATACGCTTAACAGTGCGTTTGTCGGCTTCAAATTTTGGTGGCCAAGAATAAATGGTACGGTACTCGGATGAACTATCGCTGTAGCGACCGGAAAACTTAATATGTGTGTCTAAATCAAAGCTGTGCTCAACGATAGCGGTGATCGCTTGTTGCTCAGTATCATATTTATCCCAGCCTGGCTCGCTGACGAAACGCTCACTGGGAATTTGGCCATATTTTGCAGGTAGAATAGTGCCTTCATGCGGGAAGAATTGCGTTGAAGAGCCTGATTCATTTCTCTGAAGGTTGGCAAGCAAGGTAATTTTAGTTTCATCTGAAGCAAGCCAGCTAAAGCTTGGTGCAAGCATCAGGGTGTTGTCATCAACATAATCGGTCTGCGTGCCGCTGTCTCGATACATGGCAACAGCACGTGCCTGATACTCTTGCTGCTCACCAAATGTGGTGTTGTAATCAAGTGCTAGTTGCTTACGGTCGTAGTTGCCCACTTGTGCCCAGATCTCACCTTCAGTGTCTGCTTTTGGCAATTTTGATACTGCGTTGACGATACCACCTGTAGACCCCTGTCCGTAAAGTACTGATGAAGGGCCTTTTAAGATCTCTACGCTTTCAAGCGCATAAGGGTTCGTACGGGTATTGTTGTAATTGCCAAAAAGCTTTTGCAGGCCGTCAACGTAGAGTAAGGGGTCGACGCCACGAATTTTAGACCAATCGCCTCGAGTATCAACACCATATGGCCCATTATAAACACCTGCAACATACCCAATCGCATCTTGCAGTGTTTCTGCGCCTAAATCAGAAATACGTTGCGCTGTTAAGACTGAAACTGAAACAGGCGTTTTGACGATAGGAATTGCTGTTTTTGACGCAGTAGCACTAACGTATGAAATCAGACCTCTTGGGCTAACTTCGATGATTTCAATGTCGTCTTTATCTTGTTTTGTTTGCTCTTGTGCAATTGCGGAGCAAGACAACGCCAATGCAACACTGGCTATAAGGCTTGGATATTTGTATTTAAATGAGCGCATGATTAATCCCTATGATCTAAGTTTGCGCAAATGATATTGTAGATGAGAGTGATTATCAATATTATTGTTCTGTAATTTGCAAATATTACAAAGCTTTATTCTAGACTACGTATTGTTGTGCCTTATATCTGGGCGGTGCTCAGCTGCACAGCGCTTTGAGCAGTATTTAACGTTTTCCCAATCTCTTTGCCATTTTTTCCGCCAATAAAACGGGCGTTTGCAAATAGGGCATACTTTATAAGGTAGGTTTACTTTCTTATGAGCCATTTGAGGTTTATATCAATTAGTCTTAATACTTGCTCAATTTGAAGGAGCAAACCTGACGCTAACTGCGTTAAAAATTTCTCATTTAGAACAACTAAATAGCAAAATTTTCGCTAGGTTATCGACAAGATTTTCTCGCCTCAAAATAGATCACTTAATTAAGCGAATTGGTATTAGTCATTTTTAGTATTCATACGGTAGTGATGAAAAGTGAGATCAAAAAAGCCCCATAGCAAGCGCTGTAGGGGCTTTAGAAAGGAAATAGGGCAGGTTATGCTGATGGAATGAGTGCATACCCTCCTTTTAAATGTCCGATATTATTAAAGCCGAGTCGTGCTAGTGCTTGTGCGGCAACTTGTGAACGGCTGCCGCTGCGGCACACCAACACCAACTCTTTCGACTTGTCTTGACTGTGTTTGCAAATAAAGTCAGTAAGGCGGGTGAGGGGCACATTTTGATCAAATGCTCTGTCGTGGTTTAGGGCATATTCATGCGGTTCACGTATATCAATTAACAGCACACCTTCGTTGTTAGCGATGTGAGCATTGAGCTCTTTTGTGGTGTACTCGTGCAATTCAAATTGGTTTTTATTGCAAACCGTTGCGCCACACATGATCTCGCTGCCAGCCTCATCAACAATATTTTTGTCTATTTGTGCCTTTTTCTCGACAAATACATCAACTGCAACGTCATGTTGAAGCACACTGTTTAATAGCAAATTACGATTACACTCTGCCGCTAGGGTGGTTGCAAACTCATTGTTGTAGTCGTGGCTTGGACATAACAAAGTATCGGTTTCGATAAGTTGAGCAAGTAGCTGAATACTGTGTAGCATCGCTTGTGATGAGCTGGTGGAGAAGTTGGTCCTACCAAGTGCTCCCATCAGGATTAGGTCACCACAAAAAACGTATCTAATGGTGTACTCACCTTGCTGTTGCTCCAATAGCATAAAGGTGAGGCTATCTTCCGTATGTCCAGGGGTGGCTAGTTTGGCAAGGCGGTAGTGACCAATAACTAGCGCTTCAAGTGACTGGCCTTTAAATTCAATGTGTGTAGCTTGAGTAGGCCAGCCTAAATGGTCACATGCTTGCTTTGGTAAATTCAGTGCGGTTCGACTCGATTCGTGATCGGCGTGCCCATGAGTATCAAGTGCGGCGAGCAGTGTCAGCTGCTGGCATTCCAGTATCGTATTAAGACGTTCTACCAGCTCAGGAAGTGGATCGATAATAATCGCCGTTTTTGACTGCTTATCTGCAAACAGCCAACAGCATGCACCACCCACTTTAAATTGTACTAGGCCGTCAAGTGCTTCTTTATTGTTAACGCCATTCGCCGCTTGCATGAGACAGCTGTGACCGAGTGCCTGAGCACAATGGAGAATGCGCTCACACGCCGCGTCTATTTCAGTTTGGGTTGTGGCGGGGCCAAAAGACAGTCGAATAGCCGATTCGCTTTGCCATGCAGGGAGTCCCATGGCATCTAGCACAAAACTGCGCGTTACCTTTGAACTACACGCTGAACCCGAGCTGACACGGATGTTTGCTGCGTCGAACAAATCCATGATTTCTTTTGAGCTAAATCCCGGAATTGCAAAGTTTAGTGTAGTTGGAACGCTATTACTGAATTGATTATTAAATACAATTGTCGGGAACGCATCTTTAAGTGTTTGTGCCAGCTGATTTCGAAAATCGTGTAGTTTATCTACGCTTGCAAATTGGCTGTCATTTTCTTTTAGCAGTTCGTCAAAAATCACATTCAGTGCGGCAAGGCCAGGCAAATTTTCTGTTCCTGAGCGCAAACCGCTCTCTTGACCGCCACCTGCAATAAATGGCGTAAACGGCGCGGTTTCTCGAATATAAACAAAACCGATGCCTTTTGGTGCATATAGCTTATGGCCGCTAAAAGGTGCATAGTCAATTGTTGTTCTTGCTAGGTTTAAGCTGCGTTTTCCCAGGGCTTGCACACAGTCAACCATCCAAAAAATATCTGAATTATGCTTTCTTATTACTTCTTCTAATTTGTTCAGGTCTTGATATACACCGGTTTCATTATTAACAGCCATAGTGCAAATCATTAGCGCATTAGGCACTTCACTGGCGATAAACGCTAAATCCAGATTACCTACACCATCAACCGGGATGGCTTTGACATCGGCATTAATTTCTAAAATTTGATTCCAATGTTTGAGTGATTCAGGCACTGCTTTGTGTTCAGTAGCCCCGTAAAGTAGCGTATATTTTTTGTTTGGCTGTATCTTCTTTTTTGCTTCACAAAGGGCTGATAGTATGCCGGTCTGGATGCCCTCGGTTGCGCCGCTGGTGAAGATCACTCGACCATGACCAGAACCTAAAACAGCACGTGCTTTTTGGCGAGTGTGCTCCATCAGTTGCTTCGCTTGAAGGCCTGTAATATGGCTGCTGCTGGGGTTGCCAAACATGGTTTTCATGGTAACCAATGCTGCGTCTGCTGCTTGCTCTAATACAGGGGTTGTTGCATTAGCATCTAGATATATTTGAGGTAACACCGTTTCTACTGTCATGACTGAGCCTTTAGGTATAAGCAAATTACCGATATAACAAAAAGTAATAAGTAATTATTTATAGTTATAATAAGGGAGATAGGCGTACGTTTCAACTATTGAGGATGTGTTTCTTGCAGACTAGATAGAGTGACGTTTAATGTAAAATTAATTTGAAAAAAATGTGCTCATCATGTTTAATTGCGTTCGCTCAAAGGCAATGCGAGCAAGGTAACTGTAATGGTAAGGAAAGGCTCTTAGAGTAATGGATGAATGATGTTGCAACGAATAACAAAACCGACAATGTGGCCGTTATTTTTTACACTGGGTGTGTACGCTACGTTGATCTGGTTACAAGGCTTTTATCAGGCACTTGGCCAAATTATCAGTGAATCCCATATTGCGCTTACCATGGCGTTGGGATCGTTTGTGGCTGGTGGAACGGCATTAGGTGGTGGCGCCGTTGCGTTTCCTGTGATGACTAAATTATTAGACATAGACCCCGCTACTGCCAAGGTATTTTCTCTCGCGATACAAAGCTTTGGTATGACGGCCGCGACCATTACTATTTTCTGTCGCCGTATTCCGGTATATAAAAACGTTATTTTAATGGCGTTGCCAATGGCTGCGCTTGGTGTAACGCTCAGCCTATTGTATATCGCGCCTCTGGCACCAAGGCTTCTCGTTAAGTCTATTTTTAGTTTTTTGTTGCTCTGCTTTGCACTAACACTGATTTTGAGATGGTGGCGTAAGGCACATCACCAACCAAGCAGTGAGTTTATCCAGCCTAAAATGCTACGCTTTATGGCCGTAGCGTTAATCGGAGGTATCGCGAGTGGATTAGTAGGGTCGGGTGCAGATATTGCGCTCTTTGCCTTGTTGGTGATTGCTTATAATGCAGATGTGAAAAAGGCGACTGCAACCTCTGTCGTGGTGATGACGTTTACCTCATTGATCGGAAGTAGCATCAATGCGTGGCACCTCAATACGATCACCAGTGAAATAAACGGCTATTTGCTAGCGGCAATACCGATTGTGGTCGTTGGTGCTCCGTTAGGGGCTTATGTTTGTTCAAAAGTAAAAGTAGGGCATCTGGTCAGTTTTCTTTTAGTCTTGATTGGGCTTGAAGTGAGCTTTACCTGTTATGAGTTGTATCCGACGCTGCTAGGATTGTTTTAATCTAATGCGGTTTACAAAATGGGGTAAGCCGCGAAGCGAGGAAATAACGAAGTTAGATTACTCTCGCTAAATAAAAATATCCATCCGTTACACTTTATTATCATCTTTGCGTGTATTGCAAAAAACATTACAAATTTAAAATGTAAATGATAGTTGTTATCATTACTATTGTTTTGCTAAACTTCGCCCCTTCTCTGATAAATTATTTTCTGAAATAGGTATTCGTGGCTATTTCAGAAAGATCCAATTGCGTAGTTTGGAGTTAAAAAATGCAATACTCTCGCTCTTCTGTTCTTTCCGCCTCATGCGTTGCGGTTAAGTTGGCTTTACTTGGTGCAAGCACAACGGCTTTCGCTTCTGAAGACATAGAAAAAATCAGTGTCTATGGCAAACATAATAAAATTATTTTGCAATCTGGAACTGCAACTAAGTCTAATATGGATCTTATGCAGACCCCCGCAGCGGTTGTTGTTGTTGACAAAGAGCTACTAGATTCGCAAAGCGCAGCGACTTTACAAGAAGCACTACGCAACGTAAGTGGTTTATCTCAGGCTGGTAATAACTACGGTATTGGTGATTCGCTAATGGTTCGTGGTTTAGGCGTAAACTATACCTATGATGGTATGTATGGTGGTGCTGACTTAGGGAACAGCTTTAACCCAACACGTTCCTTAACCAACATCGAAAGTATTGAAGTGTTAAAAGGTCCTGCTACTGGCCTTTATGGTATTGGTGCAGCAGGTGGTGTAGTCAACTTAGTCGAGAAAAAGCCACAATTTGAACAGGCGCTCTCAATTAACGGTAAAGTGGGCGCATGGAATACTTATGGCTTGGGCGTTGATTTTACAGATGCAATTACTGACCAGCTTGCCTACCGTGTTGTTGCAAATCATGAGCGTAGCGACGGCTATCGAGATCTAGAATCTAATAGAGACGAAATCTATGCAAGCTTACGTTTCGACCCAAGCAGCGAGCACTCATTTTTACTTTCAACGGCTTATATTGATGATTCGCAACAAGTAGATTCAATTGGCGATCCGGTACGGATTATTAACTGGGATAGCATTACTGGGCAACCAGGACTGGTTACAGCTGATCGCTTGCCAAATGACCCACAATATGATGCTGAGAAAGGTAAGTGGTTAGGTGTACAACTGAATGATGAACAGCGCGCGCAACTTGCTGAGTCAATCCGTATTGGCGATGGCTTAAAGCCTTTCAATCTTGGCGATGGGAATCTTATTTCTCCTTTATCTCGTCCAAATGAAGGTGAAGAGTTACGGATAAAGCTTCGTCATGATTGGTACTTAAATCGCAGCTCAAAGCTAACCCAGCAGATCTTATGGCGTAGTTACGATTCGGATTTTGTTCGCCAAACAGGTGCTTATAATTATGTTTATTGGGAGCGCAATGGTGTGATCAATGCAAACCCAAGAGCCCCGCTTGTGATTGATGATGTGCTATATCCTTATGCAGCTCGCCGTCAAGAGTATCGCCGTCAAGTTGCCAGCGAAAAAACTTGGCAGTACTTTGCTGATTTACAGTTAACTTGGGATATGGGTTCTTTGAGCGGTGAGCACTTAGTTAGCGTTAACTATGAAAATCGTGATATGCGCTTAAAAAGTTGGTCTGCATATGATGCCGATGGCAAAGGCTCAATTCCATTTATCTTAGATATTCGCGAGCCAAACTGGCCGACAGGCGAATTCGAGGATTATAACCCATCGCTACGTAGTAACTACGATAAAACACTTACGGCGTATGGCATTAGTGCACAAGAAGTGGTGTATATCACTGATGCACTAACTGCTCGTGCTGGCCTTGCATATACTAGCGTTGAACAAAAATATCAGCATTTAGGGACTGACCGCTCACCTGAAGAGAGTGAAGAGCTGGACACTGATGATGCTGGTATGACGTATAATATTGGCTTGAATTATCAAGTGACTTCTCAGCTTTCTGCTTTTGTAAATATGGCAAAGGGTCGTACTGCATACAGTGTACTGGGTAGCCTAGAAAATGAAGCTGATGCGAACCGTAAAAACAGACCTGACTCGGAATCTGAAACGTTAGATATTGGTGTGCGTTTTACTGCGTTTGACGAAGATTTATTGGGGTCATTAGTGTGGTTTGAAACTAAACGCACAAACCTAATGTATAACAACCCAGAGTATAACGAGCAGCCTGGTGAAGACTACAATGTGAGTGTTCCACGTTATTTCTTTGATGATGAAGATGAGTCAAAAGGTGTAGAACTTGACTTAAATTTAGCATTGAACGACCAAATCAGTGTGAACATGAACGCAACCTATCAAGATGCGGTTGAGATCCGTTCGAATGCGCGCTCAGGTCAAATGAAAGGGGTGCCGAAAAAGTTTGCCAGCACGTGGGTGAAGTATACTCAACCTATTGATTGGTTTGGTGGTGCATTGGAGTACAGTCTTGGCATTAACTATGAGAGTGAACGAACAATTAACTCTGTTTCTTTCGGTCTGCCTACGGCAACCATTGATGGTTATACCCGCTGGGATGCTGCAATTAAGTTCGATGCTGAACAGTTCGATATTCAGCTCAACCTTGAAAACCTAACTGATGAGCGTTATTACAGTAAAGCATTGTTCCTAGGTGGCATGCCTGGTAATGAACGTAATGCTAAGCTGAGCTTTAACTATAGGTTCTAATTGGTTCACAAAGAAGAAGGAGGGAAGTCCCTCCTTTTTCTTTCTAAGCAGTCGATGCTTAGTCACGTTTAGATCAGTTAACCCCTGAACAGGATAAAAAGCAGTTATTTAATGTAACAAGTGATACGAGTAAGAAGCTCGTGTGGTGGTGTATCTCTGACATCATTTAAGTACTCTTCGATAACAGGCACATCGGCAGGTTCAAACTCACTGTTAGGTAACCATTGTCCAAACAGATACTCGTAAGGCGTTTCAAGAGAAGCATAGTCACCTTGGTAAAGTAGGCTAGCGGTTTTGCCCGATGGAATGGCGAATTCACAAAGCCCCTCTGGGAGAGATGCTGTTGTCTTTGGCACCAAAATTGTTGCTATTGATTTCAGTTTGCTTTCCTCGACGGTTTTTGGGTCGTCAAAATACACACCAAAGAAACGCGTATCTTCACCTAATAAGCCTTGTTGCTGCGCCAGTACGTTTAACTTCTCAAATGCTTGACCGATTTGCATGTAATCGCCATGGTGCTCAAGTCCGATTAACATCATTTGCTCATTACTGCCTATTTCTACATTAAACATATTCGAATCCTCATCTACCTTAATGATATAAAACTCGGCCGCACAGCCTTTTGCCTTGGCCTGTTCATGTTGGCGAAATAGGCTAGGTGGTTGTTTATATCGTTGAGAAAAAGCTCGGCTAAACGCTTCAATACTTGCGTAGCCGGTTTGCTCAGCCACCTTTGCAATGGAGTCTTGGGTGCGAATTAACATACCTGCTGCAACATGTAGTCGCATTCTTCTCACGGTTGCATTGATGGTTTCCCCTGCGATTGAGCGATAAACACGGTGAAAGTGATAAGTCGACATATGGCATTGATCAGCAAGCGTGATCACATCAAGTTCGCGATTAATATTGTTATAGATGTAATCAATAACAGTATTTAAGCGAGTAGTGTAATGGCTCAGGGTCGTTGCTTTTCTAGTCATTGTTCACTTCGTTGTTGGTTTATACGGCCAATTACAACTCCGAAACTTACGTCAGAGCTGATATGACTTATCATGGCAGAACTCGATTTGATAATGTTTGCTGATTTGTACTTTACGCAACTTATTGGTTTTCCGTAAGTGCTTTTTCCACAGCTTTTAAAATAGATGATTTGGTAGACGGTTTGGTGATGTACCCAGTGAGCCCCAAAGACGCCCACTTTCTGATTATATCTTTGTTTTTATTGCTAGTTAGCGCAATGATAGGAAGTTTTTTACAATGTGGAATATTGCGAATATTTTTGGTTGTATTGTAGCCATCAAGCTCTGGCATAAATAAATCCATAAAGACCATGGTGAATTTATGCTTTCTCAATGTTTTTATAGCGCCTAACCCACTGGTTTCACAGTCTACTTTATACCCCTCATCACGTAGGATCTTGGCTATCATTTCTCGATAAATTTCGTTATCTTCCACCACCATTATTTTTACTTCTTCTTGCTTGGTTTCAAGTGCTTGTGGTTCGCTGACATCGACTTCACCCGTATCACCTACTGGCAATACATTTTGCGCTAATTGCGCGCACTTAGAGTTGTCTTTTTCGCTCAGCAATGCAGTAAGCTCAGCGATAGAGAATTGTTTGTCTTTTAATCGCTTCGTTAATTCATGAACACTCTCGGCAAGCTGATGTTCTAATTCATCCAACAGTGGTGATAAATGTTTTTGTTTTAGTTCATTTAGTAAGTCATCTTGAACTTTATTAATCCCTTTTTCATTGTCGAGATTACGTCTTACCGTTTGTAGCGTCTCATCCGCTTTTTGATGGTACAAGGCTGCATCATCAATCAATTGCTTTAGTTTGTCATCTATGCGACCAAAATGTTCCTCTCTGATTTTGGCAACTTCAGATGTGCCTTCTGTGCGAACTAAGGCATTATGTAGGATCATACGAAATCGGTAGTTCTCATACATAGGTTTGTAGACAAAGTAATCGGTAAAAATACCTTTCATACAACACCGAAAGGCCACGCCTGATTCTTTATTTTCACACAGTAAAATATTCTCATGAGCATAGTTAAGTAAGCCGTGCTTGGCGAGCAAGCTATAGATTTCGACACTTTTCGCGACCGTTTTTCGAGCAATAACGATGACATCTGGTGGAGACTCAGTTAGCACTTCAGCTACTTCTTTATGACTAGTGAGAGTACGGTATTCATTGACTTGAGAAGCGACAATATCGACAACGCCAGTCATTTCAGCTGGATCGTCGCAAATAATAATCACTTTTGGATGTCGTTGTGCGTGTTCAACGTCTTTTTTATGCATAGATTCCCTCTGACTATGAGAGTACAACACAGCCCATTAATTTTAATTATTTACTAGAATGAGACTTTTGCAATGCGGATTCTGAGACAGTTTGCAAAAACTCCGATGGCGTACAAGGTGGGTAGTAATAGTAGCCTTGAACCGATTCTACTTCGTAGCTCTGTACAACGACGAGGTCCTCAACCTCTTCGACACCCTCAGCGACGACTTCTAGTCCAAGTTGGTGAGCCATCTCACAGGTGCTCGCGATAATGACGCGTTTGTTGGGTTGCGTTGAACAGCCATCAACGAAGCATCTATCGATTTTGAGTTCATCAAACGGCAGCTCGTTAAGTTGCTTAATAGAAGAATATCCAGTACCAAAGTCGTCAATAGACAGCTTAAAGCCTTTAAGTTTTAAACGCAGCAACACATCAAGCGCGCGCTTGATGTTTTCCAACAAGTGACTTTCAGTTAGCTCTAAAGTGATTTGAGAGGTGGGTGTGCAATACTCTTCGCAAATGGACTCGAGTTTTTCTGGGAGTTTTATGTCTTCAAGCTCTTTTACGCTCAAATTAATACTGAATTGAAGCGCTTTAAGAATATCTCGATTATAGCTAAGCAAGGACAAAGTCTGTTTTAACAAACTATATGAAAGCAAATGAATAAGATTATGCTCTTCCATTGTCGCGATAAACTGTGAAGGTGGCACAGTGCCATCGGTATTATGATGCCATCTCGCAAGTACTTCTGCACCAATAATTGCACCAGATGGACTGGCGACTTTTGGTTGGAAATAAGCACAAAACTCTTCTCGTAATAACCCCTCATAGATCTCATCTTTACTATAGTTTTGTAGTGCGTGTTGGGACTTGGTGGATGTATTTTGAGACAGGAGCTGACTGTAAAGTTCTTTTAGTTTAGTTGCAGAGAGTGGCTTTTCTAAACTAGATATAATGGTGAGGCCATGAAGCTCAGCCAGTGCTGCGGTATTTTTGATGAATAGGCCTTTTTCGCCACTTAGTAATGCGATAGGTGCTTGGATGCTTAGTTCGGCAAATTTTCGCAATATCTCTACACCATCCATTTGCGGCATGTTGATATCAAGCAAAATAAGGGAAGCTTGATGGAGCTCTTGACTTCCTAATGCAGATAGGCCGCTGTTAAACCCTTTAAAAGTGCATGGTGTCTGGTTAGAAATCAACAATTGCAATTGCGTAAGAATAAGCTCGCTATCATCAATCGCAATAATAAGGTGCTTTTCATTTATCATACATACTAGACCTGAATTTTTAGCACGTGTTACGTTAGATCTTCCACATTAAGTATAGAAGCGATTTCAGCTTGTGCATTATCAAAAAGCATCAAACATTGATTCAATAAATTTTCAATTTTTATCTGCTTACCTTCACTTGCTGCATGCTCAAGTTCTGCCATTTTTTCAGAGAGTTGTGTTGCGCCGACTGCTTTTGCCGAGGTTTTTCCTTGATGTGCAATATTCTTGACACTTTCAGGATGTTCTAGGTCTACCCCTTGTAACAGTTTTTTTGTGTCGTCAACAAAGCTTCTTAAGAAAATACTCTGTAACTCTTTATCTGTACCTACATATTCACTGAGTATCACCAAGTCGATATGTCTGGTTGGCGCATCTAGTTCCTCCATCAGTGAGGGAGTATTCTCCGCTTCTTGGCTGTTTGTTGGAATGTTGCTTGAAAACCATTTTTTTAGCTTTTTGTTTAATTTTTGCAAGACAATGGGTTTTGCAATGTAATCGTCCATCCCGGCGTTAAAGCAAATATCTTTCTCACCGTCTAACGCATTAGCCGTTGCTGCAATGATAGGAATGTGCTCTAGATTGCGTTCACGTTCATGCTCGCGACGCTGTTTCGTGAATTCATAGCCATCCATCACTGGCATATGGCAATCCGAAATAATAAGTGAAAAGTGATACTGTTCGAGTAGTTGCAAGGCAACTTTACCATTGTCGGCGATAATGCATTGATAGCCTAGCAGTGCCAGCTGTCTTTTGAATAAATCCTGATTATAAACATTGTCCTCAACGACTAAGATTAGTTTGTTAAGTGCTTGGGCATCACTAATTGTAGGCAATGTCTTAAATTTATTATCGCTGTCGTCATTTGTTGATTCACTGTCGATTAGCCCTTCTAAGGTAGCGATGTGTGAAACGACTTTATAAGCGTAATAAGGATATAGCGCGAGGTTTGAGACGTTGATATTATTTGCATGCGGAAGCTTATCCTGATTATTGTCTAGCAAAATATACTTGCACTCGCTTTCAGCGATGAAAACTTCTTTTCCTTCTGTAGTGAGTTGTTGGAAGGCTTCTGCAGTGATAACGAGATAATCAAATTGTTGACTATCAATTAGTTGCGCATTAAACAGTTCTCGAGGGAATATTTCACATTGGGCTTCATAGATGCGTAGTTGATTTTGCAGATCTTTTTCAAATTTGTCCTCGTCACCCACTACGGCAATTTTTAGTCTGTCTAAGGTTAAGCTAATGGCGCTGGTTTGTTTTGGCACTTCACAGTATGGCAGAGTAACAATAAAGTTGCTGCCAAAACCCTCTAGGCTTCTACAGTCAATCTCCCCCTCCATCATGGCAACAAGTTTGTGGGTAATGGAAAGGCCCAGTCCGGTACCGCCATATTGGCGTTGAATACTGCTATCTGCTTGAACAAATGGCTTAAAAAGGTTTTCTACTTGTTCTTCGGACATACCTTTACCATTGTCTTTCACGCTAATTTCCATATAACCATCATCGGGAGAACGCCCAATAGTCACTTCTACAAAGCCGGAGGCTGTGGCGGTAGTTTTGGTGAATTTTAACGCGTTACCGATTAGATTTAATAAAATTTGGCGCAGTCTAACCGGATCTCCTAATTGCCAATTCGGTAACTGTGGCGAAAGATAAAAGGCAAGCTTGAGCTTTTTAGAGTCCGCTTGATATGCAAGGAGCTCTGCGAGTTCTTTAATAATTTCTTGCCAGCTAAATGGTGTTGATTCAAGTTGCATTTTTCCAGCTTCGATTTTTGAAAAGTCTAATATGTCGTTAATTATTCGAAGTAGCACCAATGCTGAACTTTTTGCGACTTTGGTGAGGTGAGATTGCTCATGATCAAGGTTAGATTGGGCAAGAATATCCAGCATGCCTACCACGCCGTTCATCGGCGTTCTTATCTCGTGACTCATTGTTGCTAGGAAACGAGACTTTGCTTCACTTGCTTGCTCTGCTTTTATGCGAGCTTGCTCAAGCTCTGCAGAAAAGTTGATACTTTTAGTGATATCATTCTGGTAGATGAGAGTGTATTTCCCTGAATCTGTGGTGATGTTTTTCACTAACACGTTGAACCAGTGAAGGATATCTTCACTGACATACTGGCACGTTGTTAGTGCTTGATATTGTTCTTTGTCTTTTGCCTCTTCTAACATGGACAGTAATTCGCTATTGTCTGTCATTGGAAGCTGGGTAATAAATGCTATAACGTCAGAGCCTTTGTTGAGAGAGCTTCCCATGAATTGGTATTCGTTGTGATCAGTTCTTTTGATGTGTTCGTTAAACTGATTCAGCATAGCTATATGCTGGTCTTCATCAATTAGCAGGATAAATGCTGGAAATGAATCAATGGCTTCTTGAAGCAGCTTTTCTGTCGACTTTTGGACTTTAAGTAAATGCTGCGCTGACATTCTTTCCACATCAGCTTCATGCATTTTTTCTAGGGCCTCTTTTCTCGCGGCGACGAGTTCCTTTTGTATTCTCTTTTGGCGATTGCTTTCATTAACTTGATTCGTTACATCTTTTACAACCCCGACAACAAACTGCGAATTTTCACTTGAGTAGTATTTTAAATTGAGAATTACATTTAGATATCTAGTTGAAGACTCGTCTCTTATTGTCAATTGAAGTTCACTAGATTGATCGTGAGTTAAGGAACGTAAGTTTGATTGCAACTTCTTCCTATTGTCACTATCGAGCAATTTTATAATTGGTTTTAAATTATGGTACTCAAGTTCGGGAGTTAAGTTAAACAGCGTCCTAAAGCCTTCAGAGGTATGTGCTAGTTGTTGCCCAACAGCCACCTCAAAACTGCCGATGGCGGCAAGCTTTTCAGATGAATTCAATAAAGTTTGGCGCTTTTGGATAGCGTCTTTTGCAGCTTGCTTGTCTAATTTTGCTTTTTGTTGGGCGCGATAGCTAATTGCTAAACCAAATAAGCAAAATGCAACTAATGACAATACCTGCCAGATAAACTTAATTTCTATAGTGTAGAAGAGATCTTGATTAAATGCTTCACGTGAATAGGCATAGGTACCCACTTGAAGCTCCTGATCCCAGATTTTTGCACTTAGAAAGTCGGTTTGGTCAAGATTATTAGTAAGCAGTAATTGGCTTAATGGAGTATGTGTGCCGCTAATTTTAATCGCTTCGACTTCCTGCTTAGTGTAGTAACCTGATGCGTTTTCTAGGCGAGTATCAAGGCTGAGTTCTAGGCTGCTAAGTAACACATCTAGTTGAGCTTCGTACCAATACAGTGTTTGCGTCAGCCCCTTATCGGATAGCCCAAGACCCGTCATAATCAATATACGGTGACCATCATTACCCCTTATGATTTGTGTAACTACCCCTCCACGGTGCAAACTTTCTTGATATTGAGAATAAAACGACGCGATCTGGCTTTTGTCTATATACGGAGTGTTATTAAGCTTATTAACGTCTAGCGTTTGCAACTGAGATGGTTTAGTGAGATTGGCATTGGTACCAATACTGGCATATCTAAGGCTTTCTATATGTGGCTTATACCATAGCGTTTTAAGGTGGTTGATACGCTCTAATGAGTGGTTGTTTAGCTGCCTAAGAGTTTGCACTTCAGAGAGGTACAATAGCTGCTTTTGGCTTGCAAAATGTTCCACAAATAGCACGGCAAGTACTGACGAAAATATTACAATGAGCTGTGCAGTTTGTGTTCTAAGCGGTGCCGTTTTATATATTTTTAATTCGGTAAACGCTTTAATCAATAGGCAAATTAAAATGATATAAAGCAGTGCAATAGTTAAAGAGATAATGAGTGAGGTTTGAGCTCGCTCTTGTGACTTTTGCATAGATGCAGCAGCTGAGTCCTTCATATATTTAAGTAAATTCAAGCTACCACTAGCGAGCAGGTTCAAATAGGCAGTACTGTTATCCCACCACACATAGTGTGGTAAGTTGGCTTCAGCTCCACGGCTAAAGCGGTTTAGGGCTGAGGTGACATAGTCATACTCTCTAGACGCCGTAGCAGCATTGTATAGCTGTACGGTATTTTGATTATCTTTGAGGCTGTCCATCAGTGTGACATGAGTGGCGTAGTATTGTAGCGCGCTTCTCATTGCACTTAATCTAGTGGCCTCTTCATCTGCCGTTAGGTATCGGCTGATCTTAGCTCTGAGTCTGCCCCCTAACTCTATCGCTCTGATAAGTGTGTGAATATTCTGATACTGTGTTTTGTCCTCGTTGCTACCAAAGTTATGGATGAAGGACTGCTCAGTTTGTATGGTTCGGACTGTATCGATTAAGTGATTTATCAAAATTGTGTAGCGAAGAAATAGTTGCTCGTGATTGATATTTGCTTGTCTATTGAGCTTTCTCAGTGTTTGTATATCGTCTTTTATGGTCAATTGAAACTGATCGAAGTTATTAATGCTCGTGAGTTTTTCAGCTGTGAGTCTTATTATTTTTTCGTCCGTTTCCTGATAATATGCAAGTAGCCGCGCGTCGTGTTCTTCCTCGGACTTAAATCCCGTGGACATGCCGCGTTCACGTTGCAGACTAAAGATCACATCAATCGCTTTATCTAGGGCGGAAAGGTTGTTGTAGTATAAAGTCAGACTCTGGTGAACCACACGATTTTTATTAAACTCGTTGATTTCAAGGTAAAAACCACTCAAGCAGACTAGGGAAAAAAGGGTTAGGGAGATTATTTTAAAATACTTGCTCACATTTGCCACCTGCGTTACCTCACAAAACAAACTATAGTAGAAATATAAACACTGTCTAATTAAGTAGATTATGAAAATCCCTGAGTTACCTAAAAACGAACCCGCTAGGTTACATGCGCTTAGGGAGCTTGCGATACTCGATACAAAACCAACACTTGAATTGGACCGAATTACTCAATTTACTGCCCATGTTTTTGATGCTCCAATTGCGTTGGTAAGTCTTGTTGACAAGGACAGGCAATGGTTTAAATCCCGCTTTGGATTAGATGCTGAGCAAACGTCTCGTGACGTTTCATTTTGCGGCCATGCAATATTAGAAGACACGGTATTCGTAGTTTCCGATACGCTCGAAGATCCTCGCTTTATGGACAACCCTTTGGTGTTAAATGCCCCTCATATTCGATTTTATGCGGGTGCGCCTATCATATTGTCTAGCGGTTTTCGCGTTGGAACTGTGTGTGTTATCGACCTAGAGCCCCGAGAGTTGAGTGAAGCTGACTGTGAAATACTAAGGCAAATCGCAAACGACGTTGTGACTCAACTGGAGAAAATCTAATTGTACTTTTCCACAAGTAAAAGCGATAAGCGCTAAAATTCCATCAAGTCGGCCGTTACAGCCGCAAATGTTAGTGCATTTAACTCGTGGAAACGTTACAATTGAGACTGTATATCATTGCCATTTAGGGCAATGTTTAAACGATAACTAACCTGAGGTTTGGATAAGGAGTGAGGTAACTCATTGTTTCTAAAGTAACATTAAATTACTTCTTTATCTAGCCAGAGAGTTTTGGTGATAACTAGGCGAATTTGCGCACCAATAGCTGGCTATTGGAAGTGAATTCAACGCAGTTAGCGCTAAAACTGGCTGATAGAAAGGCATTAATTACCCTAAGCTCAGGTTAACTACGTATATTTCTAGATTTATTTCTGTATTTTTGAATCACAGCTTTTTCCTACACGGTATAAAAAGATAAGGTGAGGTGCATTTAGTCAAGTGGCTCCATCTTATGCTGTGGTTGTACGTAGCATCTTATATTAAATTAGGTACACGACTCATTTCATGACAGATATCACTACGCACCAAGCTTCTCGCCGAAGACTACTGATTGCGCTTGCAATCACTTGCTCTTTTATGATCATTCAAGTTATTGGTGCTTATTACGCTAATTCTCTCGCAGTATTGGCTGATGCTGGACACTTGTTTGTTCACAATAGTTCTTTGTTTATCGCATTGATAGCGTCAAGTGTGGCTGTTTATCTTGCTAAAACATATAACGATGGTTACAAGCGAGCTGAATATACTGGCGGGCTTATTAATGGCATCCTCTACCTTTCAATTGCGGTAATTATTTTACTCGAAGGGAGTGAGCGGTTGTCTCATCATGCGGGCGGTCACGATCTAGAGGTGAACAGCTATTTAATGTCTATGATTGCTGCAATTGGGTTTTTATTTCACGGCGCTTCCGCTTGGGTGTTGTACAAAGGCCGTAAAGACAGTATTAACGTCTACGCTGTTTTCTTGCACTCATTTTTTGATTTACTGTCCACCATATCGACATTTATCGCAGGTGTGATCATACACCTCACAGGCTGGGAGGTGGTTGATATTCTCTCGAGCATGCTGATTTCCGTCTTTGTATTATTTACAGGTATTAAGGTGATAATTGCTTGTCTTAAAGGGCTTGCTACACCTCCAGAAGTTTTGCCGACGGTTCAAGAAGTTGAGAAAACGATTGTGTCTACCGAGCATGTTGAAAGCGCCCATAATATTACGGTTAGCAAAATTGATGGGGCGGTTGTCGTTGGTGCACATGTGGTATTAAAGCATCACTGTACTATCGAATCTCATGATTCAGCGTGTCGTGTAGAAGTGGAAGAAGCGTTGAAAAAGTCCTTTAATGTACTGAGTAGTGTGCTACAAATAGAGAGCCATGATTGCCCTCATCATTAGGGTAAACATATCCTAATGTGTGATATATTTTTTAGTTATTTGTTACACTACCTTGGCAGGTTTTAAAATATTTTTTATTGTTATACATAGGCAGTATCACAAACCGGTGGTGTAACATTTGAATCAAAAGCAAGCGCTCATCATAACTTTAGTCTTAGGTGTATTAGGCGGGCTGGCCAATCTGTTGCCAATTTGGTTTTTGGATAGCTCTGAGTTTCTTTTTGGCCAGCTGTTTGTACTATTTATCCTGCTACTATGCGGATGGCGCTATGCCATTATTGCTGTGATTATTGGTGCCGGCTTTATTTGGTATCGATGGGAGCATGCTTGGCCCTCTGTGGTTTTTTTCTTCGAAGTGTTGTGGCTTCACTTTGTTTGTGTCCGTTTCGCCAAGCCATTTTTTGTTCGGGGTATCGTTTATTGGATTTTGTTGGGTTTGCCTGCATTATTTATTTTCGGCTATTTTGCCCTCGAATTGCCTTTACTCGTTATATTTACTGCACTTGCTAAGTACCTAATCAATGCAGGTATTTGTCTCGCTGTGGTCGACTTGCTGAGCTTTTTCTTTACTCGCAGCAAGTGGCAAGGGATGCCGCTCAATCAAATTCTTAATTCTACCGTCAACCTTGTTATCGTTTTGGTTGTATTGATGACAACCGTTGTATTGACAAACAATTACTACAAAAGAATTGAAGCTGAGATAAAAACACAGCTTGAAGAAGCCTCTGGTTCTATTGTCGCTCAAATTGATGACTACCTTGATGCATATCGTCGCGCGATGGTGATATCCGCAACAGATGTATCCTTAGGGATTGATGCCGACTATGTTATCGAGCGATTGCTAAAAACTCATGCGAATTTTAGAACCGCGATTGTCGCGGACAAAGATGCTAATGTTACTCACCTTTATCCTCAGCATTTTGCTGATACGATGAAGGGAACAAATGCCAATGTATCTGATAGAGATTATTTTATTAAAGCATCTGAATACCCAGGAGGATTTGTTTCAGGCATATTTCAAGGACGTGGTTTTGATGAAGCACCTATTGTAGCAATTTCAGCACCAATCTTTATCGCTGAAGAGTTTAAGGGGATTGTGGAAGGGTCTTTAATATTTGGCTCGTTTGAACGCTTTATTCCAAAAATTCTTGCTGAAGATGCTAATTTGATTGTGTTGGATAAACACAAAAGGGTCGTTTATAGCTCGTTAAAGACCGAATTTAAAACCCTAGATATGCCAAGTGATGTGGTGTTGCAGGCCTTATTTGATAAGGAATCCTCAACTTTTGAAGATTCTACCGAGCAAATCTTATTTAAACAGGCTGCGTTATCTAAACAATATGGATGGTCAGTTATTACTATGCTTGACCGTAAGTATCTTAACTTAGTTGCTGCTGAAGCTTGGTCAGATGCATTGGGGCTTGCGCTTGCGATTATTATATTGAGCTCTATTTTTGTCCGTCAGCTCACGCGATTGTTGGTGCGTCCAATTGTGGCGCTCAGTCATGATATTCGTGCTTACGAACCTTCAACTTTAATCGAAAATTCGGCCAATGCAGACAGCAGCTTTCTAGAAATAATTGAGTTGCAGCAACAGTTCAATCAGTTGGCGTTTAAGCTAACACTGAGTTTTACAAAACAAAACCAAGCAAGCTTGGAAAACGAAAGACTTAACCGCAAGCTTACCGACTTCAATCGTGAATTAGAGCAGCAAGTCGCTGAGAAAACGGAAGAGCTAACCAAAGCCGTTGAAGCCGCTAATGCTGCCAACCATTCCAAGAGCCGATTCCTT
Source organism: Pseudoalteromonas flavipulchra NCIMB 2033 = ATCC BAA-314 (assembly GCA_000814665.1). Classification (GTDB taxonomy): domain Bacteria; phylum Pseudomonadota; class Gammaproteobacteria; order Enterobacterales; family Alteromonadaceae; genus Pseudoalteromonas; species Pseudoalteromonas maricaloris. Next base: position 64,061 of record JWIH01000009.1, on the reverse strand, counting down.
GCCAATATGAGCCATGAAATTAGAACGCCGTTAAATGGAATTATCGGTATGTCGGATAGCTTGATCAGAGAGCAAAGCCTTAGCAATGAGATGGCAGACCAAATAACAATTATACGGCAATCGGCAAAGAATCTAATGCTTATCCTCAATGATATTTTGGATTATTCTAAAATTGAGGCGGGGGCTTTGAAAATAGAACGTCGAGTTGTGAACTTGCAAGAAATGCTCGACAGTTTGGTCAGCATTTTTAAAATTTCCAATGTCAGATATGGCGTTGAGTTTAAGTACGAAAAGGGTAGTGAACTACCTACATACCTTGAGTTAGATGAACTACGTGTATCACAAGTGGTAAATAATTTACTCAGCAATGCTGGAAAGTTTACCAACAAAGGCCAGATCACATTCTCCGTCCATTATGATAGTGGGATATTAAAGTTTACCGTTGCTGACACTGGGATCGGCATTTCAAAAGCGCAGCAGGAAACGTTATTTCATGAGTTTACTCAAGCAGATCTTTCAACCACAAGAAAGTTTGGTGGTACTGGACTTGGCTTAGCCATTTCTAAAAAACTAGTTGAAGCGATGCATGGTGAGATAAGGATTCACAGTGAGCTTGGGCTTGGTAGTCAATTCTATGTAGATATTCCGGCCTCAAAAGGGCAGGGGGTCAAGAGAGAGCAACAAGAAGTTGGGGCACCTGATTTCAACGGCCTTGATATTCTATTGGTAGAAGACAATAAAATTAACCAAGTGGTTGTTGGTAAGTTGCTCGAGAAAACCCATTGCTTGTTAGACAAAGTGGACGACGGAGTCGAAGCCTTAGTAGCGATGAAGGCGAAGAACTATGCCTTGGTTTTAATGGATTGCCAAATGCCGAATATGGATGGTTTTGCTTGTACCAAAGCAATCAGAAACGAGCCAAATATTTATGGCAATCCACATATTATTGCGATAACAGCCAACGCCTACGAGGAAGATAAACAAAAATGTATCCAGGCGGGCATGGATGATTTTATTGCAAAACCCATTGATATTAATGAACTCTATCAAAAACTTAGTGAATGGCAGCGCTCAGAACTGCCTGATAGTGAAACGCTAGATAAGGGCTAACGCTTGTTAGCCCGCAGTCACTACATTAAAGTATTGAGCCCGAGGTCAAGCTCTTGAGCGTTCATGCTGTTCGTAAAATGCCAGTAAATCGTCAATCGCCATAGGCTTTGCGAAGTGATAGCCTTGCATATATTCACAGCCTACGTCTCTTAGGTAATTAAGCTGAGATTCTGTCTCTACACCTTCTGCAATACACTTCATGTTTAAGCTTTGTGCCAGTAAATAAATGGTTCTAATGATAGATTTATTCGCGGGTTTTGCGCTCATGTTACGTACAAATCCTTGATCAATTTTTATGATATCAAGAGGGAACTCATTCAGGTACGTAAGTGACGAAAAGCCGGTGCCGAAGTCATCGAGTAGTAATACAAAGTCAGCCCGTTTCATTTCGTTGATAGTTGCCCGAGCCTTAACCATATCAGACATAAAGATTGACTCGGTGATTTCAAGTCTTAAACACCGGTTAGTGAGACCATGCGCTTTTAAAATCTCAGTGAATTGGTGGGCAATGTCTGAGCGTAAAATATGAACTGCGCTTAAATTAAGAGATAAATAAAAGTCGGGTTCTTGTGTAAACAATGGACGCAATTCTATCAAGGCTCTGATAAGCGCTTGTTCAGTCAAGGTTTCAATCAAACCGCTTTCTTCTGCTATTGGAATAAAATCGCATGGAGGAATTAGCATGTCATTATTGCGCCAGCGCATAAGTAATTCGACGCCTGCAAGCTGACCTGTAGTGGTATTGATGATAGGCTGATAATGATTGAAAAACTCACCGTCTTTAACCGCCGTTTTCATTGCGGTTTCTAACCGAAGCTTTTTACTGATCTCTTCATTCATTGACTCAGTAAAGAACTTGAATGCATTTCTTCCCGACTGCTTTGCATGGATCATGGCGATATCCGCATTACGGATCAAGGATTCTGAATCCGGTGCATCGAATGGATAAACCGCAACGCCAATACTGGCAGATACACTCATGGTGATCCCATCAATTTCAATACGTTCGGGTATGTGCTTCACTAAGCGGGTAACTACTTCACTCACATATTCGATGCTAGGGAAGGACTTAATTAGCACGAGAAACTCATCGCCGCTCTGTCTTGCTAATATACAGTTATTGTTAATTTGCTCTTTGATCCGCTTAGTTATCGCGACCAGTAATTTATCGCCGATATGGTGTCCGTAGGCATCATTGATTGGTTTAAATTTATCTAAATCAATAAAGAGTAGGGCGCAGCTTTGCTGTGTGTTGTTTGCGTTAAACAGTGCAAATTCAATATGCTGTAGCATCAAGCTGCGATTTGGTAGCTCCGTCAAAGCGTCGAAATTGGCGAGATATCTAAGTTCATTCTCGGCTTTCTTTTGCTCTGTCAGATCGGTAACAACGACCACGAAGTATTGGAGGTTCACATTGTCCTTGGAAACCGCGCTAATACTAAGTTGAACCGGGTGCACTTTATCCCAGCCGTCTGTAACTTGAACTTCCTGTCTTAGATATTGATTCGGTCCAAGAGATTTTAAATTTGCAATTAAACCGTGGAACTTCTTTTGCCCGATAGCATTAACAAAACGCTCGGTCGTTAAGTCGTTTAACGCTTCGTTTTCCTGCAGTTGAAACGCTCTACAGAAGCTACTATTGACTGAAATGGGTTGTAAATTAGGGTCTAAAATCAAAATCCAATCGTTCACTTGGCTGAAGGCCTCGCCCAGCATATTTGCGCGCATCTGGTTCGCTTTTTGCGTGGTTACATTGGTATAAATGCCGTGCAGTTCAGTGGCTTTACCTTGTGAGTCAAATTCTGCGACTTGGCCAAAGTCGTGAAACCAATGCCAATTATTGTCTGCGCAGCGCAGTCGATAAGATAGAGAGAGCTGCTCTTTAGTTGGGTTAGAAATAAATTTCTTCCAAGCACGCTCGACGAGTTCTCTATCATCCGGGTGAATGGCGTTATAGTGCTCTTGCAGCGTCATAGTATCGCTCTCAAAGCCCAGCGCTTCGGCCCGCTGTTGTGTGATCTGGCGTGCAGCGAGATCCGCCGACCAAACACCGCTTTTGGTTGATTTCAACGCTAGTTTTGTCTGTCTTCCCGCATGCGTAACGGCTCTAAGTGCCGTTTCAAGCTGACGTTGTTTTTGTTTGTGCTTAATAATGATGAGCAATATCAGCGCGAATGCACTTAGACTGTATAAGCTTAATGCAAAAGGCGAGCGCCAAGGAGAGTGGGCAACATTAAAGCGCAAGTTGAGTGCGTTGCTAAGGTCTTCACTGTCAAGTGAACGCGGTGCAATGATTAACTGATAATCACCAGGGAGTAATTGATTTAGAAATACTTTATTTCGTTTTAAGCTTGAAAACGTCAGTGCACTTGGGCCATGCAAAGAAGCTTGGTATTGAATGTGATGATCGGCATTGAAGTCAAAGTCAGAAAACTGTAGTTCTATGCCCATGTCGTCAAACTTAAAATCAAGTGCTTGCAAAATTGCGTCAGGGGCTAAGTAGGTTTGATCTCTGCTTAAGATATCCATTTGGGTGATCAGTAGTGGGCGGCGCTTGACAGCACTATCTGAGAACTGTTCCGGATCAAAAGTGATAGAGCCGTTGACTGTGCCGAACATCAGCTTGCCAGATTCAAGTGCTGCTGCAGCGCCGCCGTTAAACTCAAGCGTCGGCAGACCTTGATTCGTTCCGAAGGTTTCCAAGACTTTATTTATTGGGTCAAATTTAAACATGCCGCGTTGACTGCTGGCCCAAATCATTCCATCTCTGTCCAACAGGAGGTTGTAGATAGCATTACTCATCAAACCTTGTTCAGTCGTTAGCTTGTATTCTTCGGCGTAAGTATCTTTATTGATCCCGACAAGACCTTCGGTTGAGGTTGCCAACCATAGCGTTCCAGCTCTATCTACTACCCAACTATTAACGGCTGAGACCAAGTGTTTATCCAATTTGTTGTAAATCGTTGTTAGGGTATCTGTTGACTCATTATATTTGACCAAACTGATGTCCGTACTTATCCAATATTCATCATCGGTCGCATCCAAAGGCGGCAGGATCAAAAAGCTTTGTGCCGCCGCCAGCTGTTTTGATAATCCCTCTAATGCGTGTACCGTATTGGTGGCTGCATCATATTCGTAAAATCCATTGCTATTGATAAATGGAAACTTGCTTTCTGAGTACTTAGCGATACCCCAACTATATGGCTCAAGTTTGTCACCATTTTCAAGCGTAATTGGGCTTAGCTGTTTGGTGTCGATGTTAAATAGCGCGGTCTCTTGAGTTGTTTGGATTAGAAAGGTATTTTCGTCGAAATGTGAAGAATTAAAAATAGAGAATACGGCATCTGCTCCGTATAGTGCTTTTGCATCTCTATTTTGCAAATAGCTAGATTTCAATTGGCGGGTGCTTAAATCAAACTCGTTAATGCCGTTATCTGTACCAAGGAGCACCGTATTTTTGCTGGTAGGATGAATTGACCAGATATTGTTATTGGCAAATCTGTCTTGAGTACTGATGAATGTGGTAAAACGTAGGGAGCTGGAAGGCCATAAATATGCGCCATCATTATATGTACCCATCCATAGGTTGTTGTTTCTATCTGCGTAAAGCTTAGTGATACTGGGATTAGTGAGGCGATATTGTCCCTCGGTTAAGGATAGGACTTTTGAGCTGGTTTTTTTTCTTCTATCAATAAGAAACAATCCATGCTCCGTAGCAATAAACTCGCCATAGGGAGTGATTTGGTGTCCCCAAATATTTTTCTCAGAAACAAGCTCATAGCTTTTTGAAGCAACCAGTGTTTGGTTACTGACTGGGATGACATATAAACCTTCTACAGTACCAACAAGGAGTCCCAACGATGGGTCGCGTTTGAGTAATTTAACATCATGACTGAGTTCTGATTTTGAATCAGTGTAACTTATTTGCTCTACGTTACCGGTTGCAAGAGAATAAGTGAACAGGCCTTCTGTTGTACCAATAATCACAAAGTTACCGATAACGTTTGTGGCGCGAATGTAGCTACTTGGTTTGAAGTGAGTGAGTAATTCTGATTTTAACGTATTGCTGTCTAATGTGTAGAGATCACTTTCAATGGAAAAGATGATATTCTCTCGATGACCAATAGCAGTGGTGATGGGTTTTGGAACTGCGTTACTGTCTTGGCGTTTACCGTCGTAGATTTGTTGAATTGTGTAGTCATCAACATTTAGTAAAAACGCGCCGCTGGCACCTGTAGAGATCAAAAGCTCATCATTCGATATATTGAATAACCCAACTATTTCTTGTTCATCAAGACCCTTAGCAGCGGCAATATTAATGAGTTGATTGCCGTCATATCGGTTTAACCCTTGCAGAGTACCTATCCAAATGAAGCCATGTTTGTCTTGTGTTATGGCAGTGATTGCAGACTGGCTTAAGCCTTCTTCGACAGAGAAGCGAGAAGTATATTGGCCGAAGTTATGGGCGTGGCTAGGCGCGACTATGCAACACAAAGAAAATAATATAAAAAAACACAATAGCGCTTGCTTCATTAAAAGACCTTTCTCTATCCAATCTCATTTAGTCCTTTAACAACATGTTACCAAATCAAACTAAGCTGATCCGCGCTAATAAAACTGTTAGCGGTGACGCGCAGTCTAGCGGAAATACTAGATTGAAATCAACTTAAACCTTGGTTTTTATGCAATATATTTAACAATTTATACATGTTTAAGGTTTGTCATTTGTAGCAAATAAAACAATCTACTTGGATGCAAGAGCACCTTTACTCTTATGTGTAAAGTAACGCTTATCAAGTTAATTTAAGCGTAGCAGTTTTATTGGATTTTTCTTAATTTTATAGAAATAACCATCGGCTAGAGAAAGGTGTTTTGCTGAGCATGAATCACTAAGTCTTTGCAGCAGCTTACAAAGAAAAATAATTCGCATTTATAGCTAAGGTATGTGTTGATAATTGTTATCGTTTAGATTAAACTCGTTTGCAGTTAATGAGTTTGAGATTGGTTTTCATTTATGTACGTATGCATTTGTCATGGTGTTACAGATAAAAAGATTGCAGAGACGATAGACAATGGTGCTCGTTCGATGCGTGATCTTAGTCAGACATTATCTGTTGGTAAGCAGTGTGGAAAATGCTGTAACTGTGCGAAGAAAATTTTAAATGAAAAGCTGATTGCTATTGTTGATGTCACTGATCAGGTTGCGTAACGACACATTATCACGCAACCTCAATTAAATACTTATAGTTGAGACTGTAAGTAGTTTTCTATTCCCATCACCTTAATTAGGTGCTGCTGAGTTTCAAGCCAGTCAATTTGCTCTTCTTGCTCGTTTTGAATTTTGTCTAGCGCTTCACGACTAATGTAATCTTGCTTTTCTTCACACAACTTAATTGCTGCTTGCAGATCAACCAAAGATGCTTGCTCAAATGCCATATTGCAATCAATCATCTCAGCGCTGTTTTCACCAATCTTTAAACGACCTAAATCTTGTAAATTAGGCAGGCCTTCTAAGAACAAAATTCGCTCGATAAGGCGGTCAGCGTTTTTCATTTTTTGGATTGAAACTTTATAATCCGCTTTATCTAACTGGCTAAAACCAAAGTCTTTAAACATACGTGCGTGCAAAAAGTATTGATTGATACCCACCAATTCATTGGCCAAGACTTTATTAAGGGCTACGATTACTTCTTTATTACCTTTCATTTGTAGAGTCCTTAATTAAAGCTGAGATTGGGTATAATTAGGAGCACCGATAAGATCAATCAGGCGAATTTGCTGCTCTAGCCAGTAAACATGATCTTCTTCTGTATCAAACAACAGCTTTTCAAGCGTTTCACGAGATTGGTAATCTTGCTCTTCTTCACAGATTTTGATTGCTTCTTTAACGCATTCGACGACTTCAAGCTCCAGTTTTAAGTCGTTTTCCATCATAGAGTTAACATCTTGGCCGATGAGTAGATCACGACGCTTTGTCATGTTAGGTACCCCTTCCAAGAAAAGAATGCGTTTGATCAACCAATCTGCATGCGTCGTTTCTTCTTCACGTTCGTGCTCAAGGCGTTGGTATAGTTTGCTCAAACCCCAATCTTCGTACATACGTGAATGGATGAAATATTGATCGATAGCTGCAAGCTCATTGGCTAATAGCTTATTGAATGCGTCGATGACTTTTTGTTTACCTTGCATGCTGTTACCTCAAACTGTGAATATGCGGCTAGTCTAACGGATTTATGTGATGTGTCAATGAAAAATCTTTATAAAACATAGTGTTATATATTGATTATAATTCGCATTTAAGTTGATGTTTTGGCCTAACAATGCAAATTATTGTTATTTCATTTTGAGTAGGATCAGTAATGACAGGAAAAAATAAGACTTAAAGCTTAGCGCTACTATTGACAGGACAAGTGCAGGTGGTAAATTGACATCGATCTTTTGTGTTAAAGAGAAGTGTAGATTTGAATAAGCTAATCCTGATTTTTGTGATGCTTCTACTTGCGGTGCAATCCGTAAGTGTATTTGCGTCTGAATCTAGCTTCCATCAAATCGAAGTGTCTCACCTCCAACATACTCACGACCATGCTGAAGATGTGCAAGCAGACTCCAGCGGACATCATACAAAAGATTGCCACCACTGTGGTCATTGCAGTGGGACGCATTTGAATTTAGTGATTTTAAAATCTTTACTCTCCTTTGAAATGCGACCAAATAGCGAAATTTATCCTCAATCAGATACCAAAGTGCGCGCTTTTGTAGAGCAAGCACATCGTCCACCGATCGCTTAAGTAGCGGTTATCATTGAAGGCGTGACCTCAATTTAACTTCACTAACCCGAGTTTAGGTTGATGAGTAAATTGATAAATCCGACTTAGCGCAAATTCGTGCTCGTGAGTAAACAACTAGGCCTGTTTTCCATGCTTATGTGTCCTGCTTTCAGTGGTACTGCCTACTCCGTTTATACCAATTGTATTAAGTCAATGAGCTACGTTAACACTAATTGGTATTACTCCTTCTTAGCTGATGGCGTTGATTACAGATAAATCACGTCTGCTTGAGAAGCGCATTCTTGTTTACGAATTGGCACTGTAAAAGCAATGCTTGGTGCAATTCGTTAAACAAGCTAACGGTTTTGAACGTCAACTTACGTTCTTGAGTAAAAGAGTATCGAATGACAAACTTTAAAATTTTCTCCATCTATTTCGCGGTGAACGCGCTTTTTAGCTCGCTAGCATATGCCGGCGACGGTCATGAAGAACATGAAGAGGAAGAAAATGCCATCGTACTAACGCAACAGCAGATGCGTTTTGCTGGAATTCAGACCAAAGAAGTCAAGCTGGAAAGCCATGAGCGCTTTTATTTTGCGCCTGGGGAAGTAAAAGCCAATGGCTATACCAGCTATTTAGTATCGCCAAGAGCCGATTCAATCGTGTTAAAGCGACACACTACGCTTGGTTCTATGGTTAATGTTAACGACCCACTTATCACCTTATTCTCGGAGGCAATGGCGCAGGCCCAAGCGCAGTATTTGGTCGCTTCAACAGAATGGGATAGAGTTAAACGCTTAAGTAAAGAAACCATCAGTGAGCGTGAACGCGTTCAAGCAAGTGCCGATTTTAGTTCGGCTTATTCAAAGTTGTTGGCACTTGGAGTAACAGAAAAAGAGATTAAAGAAATAGCCACTAAGCCCGCCAGTGAACTTGGCCAATATACGCTCGTTGCTGAGCGCGAGGGGGTGGTAACTCAAGATGCCTTTACTCAGGGCCAGCATGTTGCTTCTGGCACAACTTTAATGGCAATCACTGATGAAAGCGAGCTATGGGTAGAAGCACGTTTACAACCCAACTCTCAACTTTCGTTAGCGGTTAACTCTAAAGCATTGATTGGCATTGAAGATCAGCAATATGCGGCTCGTGTTATCCAAGAAGCGCATACTATCGACCCCATTACTCGAACCAGACAGATCCGCCTATTGGTTGAAAATAGTGACGACAAGCTACACGCAGGGATGTTTGTAAACGTCAACTTTATCATACCTTCAAAGGAGTCAACCATTGCGCTACCTGCAGACGCGTTAAGTCGCGGTCCTGACGGTGATTGGGTGGTGTACATAGAAGAAGCGCCCGGCGAGTTCCATCCCAAAGAAGTGACTTTAGGTGAAGACTTTGGCGCTCAGGTTGAAGTTATCGGTTTGGCTGTGGGTGAGCGCGTGGCCGTAACCGGAGCGTTCTTTATTGCCTCAGAACAAGCCAAATCAGGCTTCGATCCGCATAACCATTAAGGGGAGCCTCATCATGTTTAATCGAATTATCGATTGGTCTGTAAACAATCGGCTTCTAATTATTCTTTTTTTACTCGTTATCACAGCAACTGCTAGCGTGACTATTCCAAAACTCAACTTAGATGCGTTTCCCGATGTAACGAATGTGCAGGTTGCGGTGAATACTGAAGCGCCGGGACTGGCAGCGGAAGAGGTTGAGCAGTTAATCACCTATCCAATTGAGGCTGTAATGTATGCCTTGCCTGATGTGCAGCAAGTGCGTTCAATTTCTAAAACAGGTCTATCTGGCGTTACGGTGGTATTTAAGGAAGGCACCGATATCTATTTTGCCAGACAGTTGGTATTTGAGCGCCTCCAAGCTGCAAAGGAGTTGATCCCAAGTGGTGTGGGTACGCCGGAAATGGGGCCAAATACGTCAGGGCTTGGGCAAGTATTTCAATATATGCTGATGAGCGAGCCGAACTCTGAATATGATGCAATGGCCTTGCGTAGTCTCAATGACTGGGTGGTCAAGCTGTTAATTATGCCAATTGACGGAGTAACTGATGTATTGGCCTTTGGCGGCGATGTGCGTCAGTATCAAGTCAATATCGACCCAAATAAGCTATTGGCTTATGCACTCACTCAGCAAGATGTAGTGAGTGCCATCGAGCGTAATAACCAAAATGTCGGCGGCTGGTATCTCGAGCGCGGTCAAGAGCAGTTGGTGATCCGCGGAACTGGTTGGTTTCAAAGTGGGGAGAAGGGGATCCAGGAGATTGCCAACGTGCCCGTCAAAACCATTGATGGCACGGTCGTGACTGTGGCTCAGGTTGCCACTGTATCGATTGGTGGAGAAATCCGTCAAGGCGCTGTGACGATGTCTAGAAAAAGCGCCTCTGGTGAAGTGGAACAGCTCGGTGAAGTCGTAACAGGCATAGTGCTCAAGCGAATGGGAGCAAACACCAAAGCAACCATTGATAGCATTAACAACCGCGTAGAACTTATTAATAAAGCATTACCCGAAGGGGTAAGGTTTGAGCCTTTTTACGACCAGTCTGATTTAATCAGCAAAGCAGTACAATCAGTCGTTGAAGCCTTGGCACTGGCATTTATTTTTATCGTTGTGGTGCTCGCGCTGTTTTTAATGAACCTGAGAGCGACTTTTCTGGTGCTCATTTCAATTCCTATTTCAATTGCCATTGCACTTGTGGTTATGGCGTGGCTTGGCGTATCGGCCAACTTAATGTCGCTAGGCGGTATCGCAGTCGCGATAGGGATGTTAGTTGACGGCTCAGTGGTGATGGTAGAAAACATCTTTAAACACCTAACAAGGCAAAAGGAAAGTGATGACTTCTCTGTAGGACTCATTGTTGAGCTCGCAGGAAAGGAAGTGGCAAGGCCAATCTTTTTTGCTGCCAGTATTATCTTAGTGGTGTTCACCCCGTTATTTAGTTTTGAAGGGGTTGAAGCTAAACTATTTCAACCTATGGCAATCAGTATTATTTTGGCAGTTATTGCGGCGATATTTGTAGCCCTTATCATTGTCCCAGCACTTGCGACCTACTTATTTAAACATGGCGTTAAAGCGCGAGAGAGTATTATTCTCGTCGCGTTAGAAAAAGGCTACCGCTGGACGTTAAATCGGGTGTTGCATAGGCAAAAGTTGTTGATGGCAATGGTCATATTATTGATGGCGGCGGCTGGCTTTACATTCACTAAAATTGGTACCGAGTTTGTCCCGGAGCTTGAAGAAGGCACTATCAACCTAAGGGTAACGCTGGCACCTTCCGCCAGTCTTGAAACTGCGCTTAATGTTGCGCCTGAGCTGGAAAAAATGCTGCTCACTTTTCCTGAGGTAAACTACGCGCTAAGCAGAATTGGTCGAGCGGAGATAGGGGGCGATCCTGAACCGGTAAATAACATTGAAATCTATATTGGCCTTGCGCCAGTAGCACAGTGGCAAAGCGCAAATAATCGCTACGAATTACAAGCTTTGATGGAACAAAAACTATCGGCTTATCCCGGCTTACTGTTTAATTTTTCACAGCCTATTGCGACGCGTGTCGATGAATTACTCTCAGGTGTTAAAGCGCAGTTGGCGATTAAGTTGTTTGGCCCAGACTTAGCTGTGCTTGCAAAAAAAGGCAAGGAAATTGAGGCTGCCGTGGCGCAAGTTGAAGGAACAGAGGGCGTACAACTTGAGCAAATAGCTGGTGAGTCACAGCTGATCATCACCCCAAAACGTCAAGCGTTATCGCGCTATGGTTTAGCTGTTGGCGACGTTATGGCATTAGTGCAAGATGGCATTGGTGGCAGTAAAGCGGGGCAGGTCATCAACGGTAACGAACGCTATGATATTTATGTCCGCTTGGCACCTAAGTACCGTCAAAGCAAACAGACCATTGAAGAAATACGTTTACAATCAAGTTCAGGGGCGTGGATCCGGTTGGCTGATGTTGCGAATGTTGAATATCAATCTGGTCCACCGCAAGTAAGGCGAGATGACGTTCAACGTCGAGTGGTGATCCAAGCTAATGTGCAAGGTCGGGATATGGGCAGTGTAGTAAGTGATATTCGCGCGGCTATTGATAGTAAAGTTGACTTACCAACAGGTTATGGTGTCGAAATAGGAGGTCAATTTGAAAACCAGCAACGAGCACAAAAACGCTTGGCAATCGTGGTGCCGCTATCTTTGGCGCTAATAGCACTCTTGCTTTACTTTGCATTTGGTTCAATGGCTCAGGCTGCGCTTATTTTAGTGAACGTGCCGCTTGCGGTTATTGGTGGGGTATTTTCTTTATATATCTCAGGGCAATATCTATCGGTCCCAAGCTCGGTTGGGTTTATCACCTTATTCGGTGTCGCGGTACTCAATGGTGTGGTCATGGTTGAGAGCATAAACCAGCGATTGGCTGCGGGAGAATCGCTTCATTCAGGTGTCTTTGAGGGAGCAATTTCAAGGCTTAGACCCGTGCTTATGACTGCGATAACCTCAGCACTTGGACTTATTCCTATGCTGTTATCGACAGGAGTGGGCGCTGAAATTCAAAGGCCGCTTGCCAGTGTAATTGTTGGTGGATTATTAACGTCAACCTTGCTGACTTTGTTTGTATTGCCAGCACTTTATCCACTATTCTCAAAGCAAATTAAAAATTCGTAATGCCTGTGGGGGCCATTGAAAGTGGCCCCTTCTTCGGATCAATAAATAGGATTGAGTATGTCTCATGCACATCATCACCATCATGGAAACAAGCTCGGTTGGGCCGTATTTGTTAATATTCTACTGAGTGTCGCGCAGGTCGTTGGTGGCATTCTTTCTGGCAGTCTCTCTTTGGTTGCTGATGCGTTACATAATTTAAGTGACGCCGGTGCGCTTATTATCGCGTTAGTCGCTCAAAAAGTTGCAAGAAAGCCGGCCTCACTTGAACTCACTTATGGCTATCAACGCGCTGAAATAATCGGGGCGTTAATAAATAGCGCGACACTCATTGTTGTTGGGGTTTATCTGCTATTTGAGGCGATTTCTCGATTTTTAAATCCAGAGCCAATTGATGGCTGGATAGTGGTGTGGCTCGCGGCCTTGGCGTTAGTTATCGATGTTATCACAGCGCTTATTACCTATTCTGCAGGTGCAAAAACCAGCCTAAATATTCGTGCGGCATTTATTCACAATGTTTCTGATGCTGCGGCTTCCGTTGCGGTGATAGTGGCTGGAACATTAATCATCTTATATCAATGGTATGTGGTGGATCTTATCGCCACTGTGTTGATCTCCGCGTACGTGATTTACCATGGCGTAGAACTGAGTAAAAGTAGTATTAGAATTCTCATGCAGGCAACGCCAGATAATATGAATATTCAAGAAGTGAAGGAATACCTTGAGACTCAAGAGAATGTTAAGACAGTAAGCCATATTCATGTTTGGCAGCTCAATGAGCATGAATATATTTTAGAGGCGCAAGTTATCATTACGTCCTTGAGCGACCAAAGCACGCTAGTGCGGTTAAAAGAGGGGTTACAGTCGCGGTTTGGATTGTCGCATACCACACTTGAATTAACCGAGGACTCTTTGGTAACACATCAGTGTGTAGAAATTAAATAAATACAAATGAAAATGGTTTGCATTAATGTTTGTGTGATCGTATAGTGCCCCAATAGCTCATACTGGTTTGCTTGCACAAGTAAGCTAGTTCGGTAATAGGGTAGAATATGAAAAATCGCATGGACCTTAGTGCAAACCGCTTAGCCAGCGGAGCTTGCGCGTTATCTTCAGTGCTGTCACCTTGGCAAGCTAAAATACTCTCTGGTAATCAAGCATACCAAGCGCAAATATTTCTGCGTGCTCGCGACGAATATCAGGTTGCATTGACACTCGCAACAGGTATTTTAGATGAATTTTTATTATGCCAAAAAGACAATGTCGTGATGAGTGCCATAGCGCATAGTTTGCCAGCTGTCGTGGTATCCGCGCATAATCTAGCTGACACTTTTATTGCGCTAGAACAGCCAAATAGAGCGTGCCAGCAACTTATCTCAATCCATCTGAAGATACATGCAACTTACCTAGAATATGCCAACGAACTTGCACCTATTGTCTTGCATCATTTGCATAAAACTCGACAAGAGTTGATCTATTTTGCAAAACGCTATCCGCACTTACCTGAGCTTATTCATCAAATTAACGAAGCGATGCTGGTAACGCACCTGCATGCTCGCGTTTTACATTAACATTTGGAGGTCGAATGGCTTATACCTTACCTGAGTTACCGTACGCATATGATGCACTGGAACCACATATCGACGCGAAAACGATGGAGATCCATCATACTTTGCATCATCAGACATATATAAATAAAGCAAACGCCGCGTTAGAGGGGACGGAGTTCGCAGGTAAAGACACCGAAACGTTGCTGAGAAATATTAAAACGTTACCTGAAAACTTACAAAAAGCAGTGCAAGAACATGTCGGCGGGCACAATAACCATAGTTTGTTCTGGCAAATTATGACTCCAAATTATGCGCCTTTATGTGACGGGCCGTTAAAACAAGCGATAGAAAGTGAGCTCGGCGGTTTTGAAAGCTTTAAAACTGAATTTACAAACGCAGCTGTCAGTCGGTTTGGCAGTGGCTGGGCATGGTTAGTTGTAGATGAAAATGGCAAGTTAGCGGTGACGAGTAGTCTTAACCAAGATAGTCCCTACATGGAGCAGCACACCCCAATATTGGGTTTAGATGTGTGGGAACATGCTTATTACCTCAAATATCAGAATCGTCGACCAGAATACATCGCGGCTTTTTACAACGTCATTAATTGGTCTGAAGTCGAGCGCAGATATAATCAAGCAATAGGTTAGTACTTTTCTTATTTCCTCAGTTAGTTAAGCCCCTAGCGGGCTTTTTTCATGAATACTCCAAACATGGTTGAGTACCAAAAATGGCTAGTTTGCTATAGTGATAGCTATTAGACTGAGTGAAAACGAAGTACGAGCGAAAGTCATGTATACACCAGAAGTTTGTTCTCAAGCTAGAAATAGTCGCGATGCTAGATTTGATGGGTTGTTTTTTGTTGCGGTCAAGAGCACCGGTATTTATTGTCGGCCAATATGCCCTGCACCTGCTGCAAAAGAAGAGAATGTAGAGTATTTTCAATTTGCCCACAATGCTGCGCAAGCAGGCTTTAGGCCTTGTATTCGCTGTCGCCCCGATAGTGCACCGGGCAGTTATGCATGGCTTGGCACGGAAACAACCGCAGTCAGAGCCAAAAAGTTAATCGATGAGGGCGCTTTAATACGTCACTCGACAGAAGACTTAGCCGATAGGTTAGGTATTTCGGTCCGTTACTTAAATAAAGTATTCAATCAATATTTTGGTACGAGCCCCAAACAATATGCACTTTATAAGCAATGTGACTTAGCTAAGCAGCTATTACAGCAAAGTGACCTTCCTGTCACGCAAGTCGCGTTTGCCGCCGGGTTTAATTCATTACGACGCTTTAATGATGCATTCCAAAAGCTGTATCAGTTATCACCAAGTCAACTTAGAAAAGACGCCGGTAGTGGCTCTGCCATTGCGATTTACTTGTCTTATCGACCACCGTACAACTGGGATAAAATGCAGCAGTTTTTAGCAATGAGAATTGTGCCAGGTATCGAGTGGTTAACAGAAAACAGTTATGGGCGAACCGTCATGATACAAGGTGAAACAGGGCGTTTCACCGCGACAATCGAGCCTGAAAAACATCGCTTTAAAGTGGCTATCGCGCTCAGCGATTTATCCTTGTTAGTTCAGATGATTGCACAGATCAGGCGGGTGTTAGATTTAGATGCGGACACCTGTTTTATTGAGTCTCACCTTCATGAAGCCGCGCCTGATTTGCCGCTACAAGAGGGACTCAGATTACCCGGGATCTGGAGTGAGTTTGAAGCGGGCATGAGAGCTATTTTAGGTCAACAAATCAGTGTTCAAGCGGCGAGAAACTTACTCGCTTTATTGGTCGAAACGCTCGGTGAGGTGGCTGAAGATGGCATGCGTTATTTCCCTAAGCCTAAGGCCGTATTTGATAGTGATCTTGCCTTTTTCAAAATGCCTGAGCGACGAAAGGCGGCTATTAAAGCTTTTGCTGAGCAATACGTTGGTTCGGAACATGTTGAACTTGATAACTGGTTAAATATTAAAGGTATAGGTCCTTGGACTGTCGACTATGCAAAAATGCGCGGATTGAGTCACCCAGACATATACTTGGGTGGTGATTTGGGTGTCAAAAAGGCAATGGAAAAATCCTTAAAAACAATAGATATTGAAAAGTGTGCTCCTTTTCGTTCTTATCTAACTTTTCAACTATGGCAACAATTATGATTGAAACTACCTTAGCCTCCCCCACTGGAGAGTGGATAATACAAGCATCCAACAATGGTTTACGATATGTCGGCTTTTTTCCAAAAGCGCGTTACGAGCAAGGGGAAAATCGGCATACAGAAATGGCAAAAAAACAGTTAACAGAATACTTTGCTGGCAAACGCCAACGCTTTGATGTGGCGCTTGATGTGGATGGTACGCACTTTCAAAAGCAAGTCTGGCAGGTGTTGGCACAAGTACCATTTGGTGAAACGCATAGTTATGGTTGGATAGCTGAGCGCTTAGGAAACAAAAATGCTGTCCGTGCTGTTGGCGCTGCTAACGGCAAAAATCCAATTAGTATCATCGTGCCTTGTCATCGCATTATTGGTGCAAATGGCAAACTAACAGGATATGCTGGCGGACTTGAAGCGAAAGAGTGGTTGTTACAACATGAGGGAGTGAGCTTCAAAAAATAGAGTATACTAGTGGTTAATCGTTGTTATTTCGATTGACTATATGTTTGGAGTGAATGTTGAGACTGCTATTTATTGTTTTTTGCGTTTTTACTTCGTGGGCCTGTATGGCAACAGAGGTTCGCTTTTGTTATGAAGATAAACATGCTCCACCCTTTATCCATGGTGCAGGACAAACTGTGCCATCGGCAAATCCAGGCGTCACGATCCAGATAGTACAACAGCTTGACGAGCACGTAAAAGAGGTGAGCTTCACCTACACTCGAAAGCCATGGAGCCGTTGTTTGCATGAGCTGGAAAATGGTAAAGTTGATGCCGTGGTGGCAAGCCATCGAGCGTCTAGAGAAGGGCTAATGGCATATCCAAAGAACCCCGATGGCACTGTTGCACAGCAATATGCAATTAATCGGATCAGCACTTGTTTACTCAAAAGCAAAACCAATAAAGCAACATTAAATCTGAGCAAAGAAATAGAACTCGCAGTCCCTCGTGGCTATGCGATTCGAGAAAGTATGCCAAAGCATTTTTCCATATTTGAAACCGACTCGTTGGAGCATGCTATTGCCCTGGTTGAAAATGAATTACTTGATGCGACCATAGGTCTTTGCCAAATCGGTAATATGCCAATCACATTATCACCTCCCTTTAACCACTTAGAAGCGGTTTTTCCACCGTTAGAAACGTCGTTTGGTTTTATGGCATTTTCTGAGCAGTTTTATCAGCAGCACCCTGAGTTAAGCTGGAAAGTGTGGCGTGCAAGTCAGCTTATTAACCTCGACACCTTATATAGTGAGTATTTACGTTCACAAACCACCCAAATGGATAAGCAATAGATCTTTTAATCGTTAGTCAGTAAACTAGCGCGAATTTTTATTTCGAAATATCTATTATGGCTCAGCTTTATTTTTACTATTCGGCAATGAATGCCGGTAAATCTACGACTTTATTGCAGTCGGCATTTAACTACCGAGAGCGAGGCATGCGCCCGTTTATTATCACAGCTGCAATTGATAACCGTGCTGGTGTGGGCAAAGTAGCGTCGCGTATCGGTTTAGAGGCTGAGGCGCAAGTTTTTGAAAGCCAAACAGATGTGAAAGCACTACTGATGTCTGCTCATACCGAGAATAAAATTGACTGTGTATTGGTAGATGAGTGCCAGTTTCTAACAAAAGCTCAAGTCGCAGAGCTGACGGATATTGTCGATGAACTGCGGATCCCGGTATTATGCTATGGTCTTAGAACGGACTTTCGTGGTGAGCTGTTTGAAGGCTCGCAATATTTGCTGGCATGGGCAGATAAATTGATTGAGCTAAAAACCATCTGTCACTGCGGTCGCAAAGCAAACCGAGTGCTTCGCACCGATGAGCACGGCAAAGCTATTGCGGATGGCGATCAAGTTGTGATTGGTGGTAACGATAGGTATGTTTCTCTTTGTAGAAAACACTATAAGGATGCCCTAAGCGCATAAGTATATTCAAACCTGATGTACTGTGAAGAGTGGCTTCTTTACAGTACAGATCCCGTTCTATAGTCACTCAGTATTTCTTCCTATCATAGTGCTAAATATATACCATTTTCTGGTTCGAATAATTTGGTAAACCTGCGGATTTGTACCATCCTTAAGAAATAGGAGTAAGGGTGTCATTTTAATGAGTCAGCAGCAGCCATTATCTTTCTTAAACGTTTCAGAGCCTGATGAACAAAGCCTAGATGAGTGTGCATCTCCTTGGGTCGTGTTGATTGTCGATGATGAACCTGAAGTGCATGATGTGACTAAACTTGTGTTAACGGCTTATCGGTTTGAATTAAAACCGCTTGAGTTACTTCATGCCTATAGCAAAAAAGAAGCGATTGATATTTTAAGCAATCGAGATGATGTTGCATTGATTTTACTAGACGTCATTATGGAAAGTGAAGAAGCGGGCTTAGAATGTGCGCAATACATACGTGAAGAGCTTGGCTATCATAACGTGAGAATAGTACTGCGCACCGGTCAGCCTGGCAGTGTACCTGAACATGAAGTCATGCTGCGTTATGATATCAATGACTATAAAAATAAAACTGACCTCACAAAATCTCGTCTATTCACTATGTTAACCAGCTCGCTGCGCTCTTATCGAGATTTAAATCGACTTGAGTTGTTGACCGATGAACTAACCAAACTTAACGAAGGATTGGAAGAAAAGGTCAAGCAGCGCACCCATGAACTTGAGTCGTCAAATGATGCCTTAAGAGAGGCATATAACCGTATTGCTGAGCAGCAGCAAGCGTTGATCCAATCAGAAAAGCTCGCTTCAGTAGGACAGTTTGCTGCGGGTGTCGCCCATGAAATAAATAATCCGCTTGCGTACTTAAAAAGTAACTTAGAGTTTGTACAAAGTTCGTTGGTTAAGTTGTATCGAGCTTGGCAATTTTTGGCAAATAACTCGCAACTCTCGCCTGAATGTGCAAAATCGCTGAGTGAATTGGAAAAAGAGTATCAACTAAACTGGGCTTTGAGTGAAAGTGATGATGTGATGGCTGAAATGCACTCGGGACTCGACAGAATTCAACTGATTGTTAAAGAACTGAGTGTGTTTTTTGAGAGTAATCAAACTCAGTTTCAGCAAGTAGAATTCTATTCTCAAATTATGGATTCTGTGATGATTAATTTGGAGTTGGATGGTACAAACTTGAGCTTGATTGAATTTGAAAAAGGAGAGCGGTTTGAGTTGCACTGTGCCCCAGCACTCCTAGAACACAGTATTTACTGCCTCATAAAGAACGCTTTAGAAAGTACGGGTAGAATGCGAAAGTCCATTAAAATAAACACGAAAGTTGAGGATCAAACACTCTCTATCGATATCTTCGATTGTGGTGAGGGGATTGCGGATAAGCTGGTACATCGAGTATTTGATCCGTTTTATACCACTAAAGCTTCAGAAAAGCATGTGGGACTTGGGCTAACTATCGCATCGAATATCATCAAATCTCACGGTGGTGAACTGCTCATAAAATCTACTATAGGCAAAGGCACCAGAGCGACTATAAATTTGCCACTTATTTGATTCAACTCTGGTTAATGCACTCTCCAATTATTAAATCTGAACTTAAAGAAATCAGTTAGTTCGCTATCTATCCAATCCTCAAGTTATCTCTTCAGTCGATATATTAAGATGCAGAAATGTGGCGACTGACACCTAAAGTTATAGCGCTATAGGTGGAGAAGTGTCCGCTGCGGACACTTTTTCCGTCCGCGGACATATTTTATCCACTTCTAAAATAAAATAAATCAATAAAATCAACGTCTTAAATTTTGGCACAAAGTTCGCCTCTTTTACTGCATACAAACTAATAAAGAAGATACGTTATGTGGTTAAGTACTGCTTTTTTAATTTCACCCTTGATGATGTTGGCTGTAGCAACGGTTGTGGCGGTATTTGACTCGTTAATTCGAGGAGAATCATTATGATTAAAGACACAAGCGGACAAGACGAAGTGCTCCAAACTGGTAAATCTAAAAAGAAGCTCGGTCTTGTAATAGCGGGTGTTGTCATTATTGCAGCGCTTAGTGCACAAGTCGTGTTTGGTGGGCCAAATGCTAGTAGCTCCGTGGCTAAAGATAGAGTGCAAATTGCAGCCGTGACTTTCGGCGAGTTTACCCGCGATATTGCCGCCACAGGTTTTGTCGTTGCTGCAAATGCACCACAAATTTACAGTCCGGAGCAGGGTTATGTCTCTTTACAGGTTAAAGCGGGTGATAGCGTGACTCAAGGTGAAGTGCTAGCCACGGTCAAAAGTCCAACTTTAACCAACCGGCTCCAACAAGAAGAAGCGGAGCTGCAAAGACTGAGTGGTGAGCTTGAAGGGAAGAAGTTGGATGTCAGACGTCAAAACTTGGCATTAAATCGCTCCTTAGATCTTGCTCGTGTCGAACTATTAGCGGCAGATAGAGAAGACCGACGAGCTCAGTTATCTATCCAAAAAAACCTCATCAGCCAAATTGATTTAGAAGAAGCGCAAGACGACCTCGCGCGGGCAAAATTAAACTTCAATCATGCAGAGCAAGAAGTTGCGCTAGGCAAAGATACCTTGGCCTTTGAACTTAAATCTGTTGAGAATCAGCTTGAGAGGCAACGCTTAATTGTTGAAGAATTAAAACGTCAAGTTGCAAGTTTAGATGTGATTGCGCCGGTTTCAGGCATAGTCGGTAATTTATTAGTTGATCAAAATGCGCTTGTTAATGCCAATCAGGGGTTGATGAAACTCGTTGACTTAAGTGCTTATGAAGCCGAGCTGCAGGTTCCTGAAAGTTATGCGGCAGAGCTTGGGCTCGGGATGGCTGTCGAGCTTAGGATTGGCAACCAAAATATTTCTGGCGTGTTATCTGCGATTTCTCCAGAAGTAAATAACCGTGAAGTCACCACTCGAGTGCGCTTTTCGGACGAAAACATTGATGGCATTAGACAAAATCAACGTTTGTCTGCTCGGATTTTACTAGAGCACAAAGAAAACACCTTAATGGTCAAACGTGGCGCTTTTATGAGTGAAGGTGGACACATTGCTTACAAACTAAGTGGTGATATCGCTGAGCGAATTGAGATCACTACCGGTACCTCAAGCATCAGTGAAGTTGAAGTGCTTAATGGCTTACAGCAAGGCGATCAAATCATCATCAGTAGTTACGACGCATTCGAACGTGCGCCCAGCATCTTATTAAGATAAGAAGGAAAATAATAATGTTAGTTATGAATAATATCGGCAAAGTATACCAAACTGATATGGTGCAAACACACGCACTCAGAGATTTTAACCTGCAAGTAAATGAAGGAGAGTTTATCGCGGTAACAGGTCCTTCAGGCTCAGGTAAAACGACCTTCTTAAATATTGCTGGGATGCTAGAAGGGTACTCTAGTGGTCAATATATGCTAGATGGAATTGATGTTGGCAAGCTCAACGACAACCAAAGAGCTGATCTGCGAAACCAAAAAATCGGTTTTATTTTTCAAGGCTTTAACCTTATCCCAGATTTAAACTTGTACGAAAATGTTGAAGTGCCATTACGCTATCGTGGTGTCAAGGCGGCTGAGCGCAAGCGCAGAATTGAAAACTGCCTCGAGCAAGTTGGCCTTGCTGGCCGCGCAAAACACTTGCCACAACAGTTGTCCGGCGGACAGCAGCAGCGTGTGGCTATTGCAAGAGCGCTTGCTGGTGAGCCACGCTTTTTACTAGCCGATGAACCAACGGGGAATTTAGATAGTTTAATGGCGCGTCAGGTGATGGAATTACTAGAACAAATTAACCGTGACGGCGCAACTATAGTAATGGTTACCCATGATCCGGAGCTTGCAAGACGTACACCAAGAAACATCCAGATTGTAGATGGACAGGTTGCGGATTTTACTTTGTATCAAGGTAAAGGTGCGGCTTCACAAGCGTTGAAATCTCAGGTGGGAGCGTAAGTTATGTTTGCCCATTACCTTGATTTAGCCTGGCGTAGCCTAAAAGCCACGCCGCTTGCGACTAGCCTAATGGCGCTGGCTATTGCCATTGGCATTGGCGTCACTATGGTGAGTTTGTCTGTGTATCACATGATGTCCGCCGATCCAATTCCAAGCAAAAGTAGCAAACTCTATGCTGTACAGCTACAAGTGATGGATGAGGGACAAACCTATCATTCAGCTGATGATATTCCCTTTCAGCTGACATTTTTAGATGCGAAAAATCTGTATCAAACGCTAAACATCGACAAAAAAGTCGTGATGTTTAAATCTGGTTTTGCGGTTCATGTAAACAACCCCGAAGTGAGCCCCATGTTGCAAACGACACGGCTAATAACCCGAGAGTTTTTCGCCATGTTTGAGTTGAATTTTTTGTATGGTGGAGTGTGGAGCCAAAGCCAAGCAGACAATGCTGCACCAGTTACTGTTATTGACGAAACTATCGCACAAAAGTTATTTGGCCGCAGTGATGTGGTGGGAGAAAGTATTTATTTAGCGCAGCGAAGATATCAAGTAGTAGGGGTAACTAAGGAGTGGCAGCCAAACGTCAAAATGTATGACTTAAACAATGGCGCGTTTGCTGATGCCGAACGTATCTTCATTCCCTTCAGTCATGCGGCAGCTTATGAGATTGATACTTGGGGAAATACAAATGGTTGGAAGAGGGAAGAGATTAACAACTTCACGGACAAAATGAATTCAGAAATGCTTTGGACTCAGTTTTGGGTTGAATTAGAGAATGATAAAGAACAACAAGCGTTAGCAACACAACTAGATAATTACATCCAAACCCAACAAGATTTGGGAAGATTTAACCGTAAAACACGAGAATTTTCACTTCGAAATGTCACTGAATGGCTTGAGTATAATAATGTGGTTAGTGAAGATAACAAAGTCATGATTGGTTTAAGTTTTATGTTCCTTGCTGTTTGCTTAGCCAATATTATTGGATTGTTACTTGCGAAATTTCTTAAACGTGCCCCTGATGTTGGCGTAAGAAGAGCACTTGGCGCAAGTAAAACGCAAGTCTTTTACCAACACTTGGTTGAAGTGGCGTTGCTTGGTTTTATGGGGGGAGTGATAGGGATAGTTTTTGCTCAGCTTGGCTTATGGGGGATCCGCAAAACTAGTCATGTATACGAAAGTCTTGCAACGATGGATGTCTCTATGCTGTTAGCAGCGCCGAGCATCGCTATTGTGACTTGTATTCTTGCAGGGCTTTACCCAGCTTGGATAGTGTGTAAAACATCACCAGCAACTTACTTAAAGGTGCAATAAGGAGAGTCCTATGTTGGAATTAAAACCCATAATCAATGCGTTATTGCGCTCTAAAGTTGGTGCCGTACTTGCTATCCTGCAACTTGCCCTAACGCTGGCAATTGTCAGTAATTCGCTGTCTATTATTAGTGAGCGCGTCACCTATCTCAATAAGCCAACTGGCTATCCTGAAGAGTCGATAATTACCTTCAGTGTCATGTCGTTTGACGACAAGGTAGATGCAAACCAACAGCTTATCGTTGATGAGAGAATACTAAAAAGTATCCCAGGTGTTATAGAAGCCGTGGGAGTGAGTTCAGTTCCGCTTTCAGGAGGTGGTAGCAATTCGGGATTCAGCTTAACCCCAGAAGACGATGGTAAACATACAAACTCGGGGCATTTATACGCCAATGAACAAGTGATCCGTACCTTGGGCGTAAAATTGATAGAAGGTCGTGATTTCACATCTGGTGATGTCTTGATCTCAAGTGAATATGCTAAGCAGCCAGACGTTGTTATTGCCAGTAAGGCGTTTACGGACGAGATATTTGGTGAGGGCAAAGGATTGGGCGAAACGATTTATTATGGTGGCGGCCCGTTAAAAGTCGTGGGGATTGTTGAGCGTATGACTAATGCTTGGCCGCGGTTTAGAAATGCTGATCGCTTAATTATTTTTCCTATGGTGAATGCGAATGGATTTCAAGATTTCTTAGTTCGCACAGATCCGAGTTTGCGTGGCGAAGTAATGAAAAAAATAGAGGCGGCGCTGCTTCAAGAAAATCCTAGTCGTGTGATCACTGGCATTAAAGGGCTTGATGAGGTGAAAGGAAAGTACAATTCTAAAGACCTATTGATGCTAAGAATGTTGCTAGTGCTAATCACTGCATTGGTCGTCGTGACGGCGCTGGGAATATTTGGTCTTACTCAGTTTAATATCAGTAAACGTACTAAACAGATTGGTACTCGCAGAGCTTTGGGGGCGCGTAAGTCTGCAATTGTTCGTTACTTTGTGGTAGAAAACCTCATTGTTTGTGCAATTGGCTTAGTACTTGGCACTGTGGCTACGGTTTTCCTAGGACAAAAGCTAATGTCTTTGTATTCAGTGCCGCCGCTAGAAGTAAGCTATATTTTGATAACGGCGCTGGGGCTTATCGTGCTCTGTATCGCGTCAGTTATTTTTCCTGCTAAAAAGGCGGCGAACATTTCACCGAGTATTGCAACAAGAAGTGTATAACCCTTATGCTAATCGGGTTGTGCGAGCAGCCTGATTAGCATTACGTAACTTGCCTTGTATTAGTTGTGCTAGTATAGGTAACACGTAATAACAAGAATAAAATCATATGGATAAAATCTTAATTGTGGATGATAACCCAGCAGTGCTTGATGCACTGTCATTGTTACTTGAGCTGCATGATTATCAAGTGGTTACCACGTGCTCACCGTTAGAAGCAATTAAAGTGGTGTCGTTTCAGCAGATTGCACTAGTTATCCAAGATATGAACTTTAGTGCAGACACCACATCAGGAGAGGAGGGGGCTGCGCTATTTCACCAATTGAAAGCATTAAATGCAAAACTCCCTATTATCTTATTAACGGCTTGGACTGAGCTCACCACGGCGGTTGAACTGGTAAAAGCAGGAGCGGCAGACTATCTAGCTAAGCCGTGGGACGATCAAAAGTTACTCACCACGATTGCAAACCTCATTGCGCTTGGTGAGGCACATAAGCAAGTTGCAAACTTTGAACGGGCTGAACAAGAACGCCAACAGTTTAATCAAGGTGCGGATTTATGCGGGTTTGTATATAAATCGGTGGCGATGCAGCGAGTCATAGATATGGCGCTGCAAGTCGCTAAATCTGATGTGTCAGTGTTAATAACCGGTCCAAATGGTAGCGGTAAAGAAAAAATCGCAGAGATCATTCAAGCGAACTCACTACTAAAAAACCAACCCTTCGTAAAAGTGAATGCAGGCGCGCTCCCAAGTGACTTAATCGAAGCTGAGTTATTTGGTGCTGAGAGCGGTGCTTATACCGGCGCGAATAAGCAGCGTATTGGTCGCTTTGAAGCTGCTGATAAAGGCACGTTATTTTTGGATGAGATTGGTAATTTACCTCTTCCTGGGCAAACAAAATTGCTACGTGTTTTGCAAAGTGGCGAGTTTGAGAGGTTGGGTTCAGTCGAGACAAAAAAAATCTCGGTTCGTGTCATCTCAGCAACGAACGCGGATCTGCTAGCGGATATTCGAGGGGGGAAATTTCGTGAGGATCTATATTATCGCTTAAATGTCATCGAGCTAAACTTACCCGCGTTGTCAAAGCGAGTGGATGATATTTTACCTTTGGTCGCGCATTTTTTACCTGCAAGGGGGCTTACTTCGGATGCCGAGCAAGCATTATGTGAACACCCTTGGCCTGGTAACGTACGGGAGCTTGAAAATGCCTGTAAACGGGCGGCTGTATTGAATCCAGATGGCGAGCTCAGTGCGAAGGATTTTGGTCTTGATGTGCAGGCAAATACAGCACAAGTTAGCGTATCACATACCATACGAGAACCCAGTAAAGAAGAATTGGAGCAGGCGCTCAAGACTCATCTTGGCGTGATTGCGAAAGTGGCGCGACACTTTAACATGAGTAGACAAGCGCTTTATCGTCGCTTGCAAAAGTTTGGCATTGAATATTAAGGACAATAATGACGACATCGCAGCAACATGCATTGATCATAGCTATCAGTATTATGATTGGCCTTATTCCTTTATGGTTTTTACTCGATGATCACAGCGGTTTCATTGTAATAGTACTGGCCTCCGTCAGTGTTGCGCTTGTGCTGTATAAACTATTTATGCGTGAAAACAAAGCAGGGTGGGAGGCATTAGAAGTCGGCTTGATGAACTTTAAAGATGGCGAATTTTCTACGTCCATTACCTATAACGCTAACAATGAGCTCGGTCGACTGTGTCAGCTATTCAATGAAACGGCAAAACAGTTAAGAGATGAAAAACAATGGATTTATCAGCGTGAGCTGATGCTTGATAAAGTGCTAGAGTCGTCACCTCAGGTACTTGTCCTCGTCGACTCACAAGATGTGGTGGTATTTGCCAACAATAGTGCAAAAACGTTTTTTAACTGTGAGCATCGCCTTGAAGGTGAGCGTTTTAGTAAGTTGTTATCCGGAGTTCCCGATGAACTTCAGCACGCTGCAAACAACCAACTTGATGGCTTGTTCTCAATACAAAACAGCAGTGGTGAGTCGCAAATGTGGCATCTCGCCAACGGTGAGTTATTACTCAACAACCACTTTCACAAATTATATATTTTTAAGCAATTCACTCGAGAGTTGAGCCGCCAAGAAGTGCAAGTTTGGAAGAAAGTGATCCGCATCATTAGCCATGAGTTAAACAACTCATTAGGGCCTATTTCATCTATGCTGCACAGCGGACAGATCTTGGCTGAACGCGTGGATGAACCTAGGCTAAGTCGAGTCTTTGCGACGATAGAAGAGCGCATTGTGCACCTTAGTGAGTTTGTTCAGGGCTATGGTAAGTTCGCCAAACTTCCTTTGCCAATCATTGAATCTGTGGATTTGCAGGTTTTGTGTGAGCGGCTGCAAAGCCATTGGTCATTCCAATATCAGCTTAATCAAACGCAGTTACAGGCAGACACGACACAGTTAGAACAGTTACTTATTAATTTGATAAAGAATGCGACCGAGTCTGGCTCAGAGATAGAGGAAATCTGTGTTCAATCTGAGCAGCGCAGCGACGAGGTTTATATTTGGGTGCTCGATAGAGGCGAAGGCATGAGTGACACCGTGATGGCGAACGCCTTAATTCCATTTTACTCTACCAAAGCGTCAGGAACAGGGCTTGGCTTAGCGCTGTGCAGAGAAATTGTGGAAGCACACAACGGTAAGATCAGCCTCTATAATCGCGAAGGTAAAGGTTTGTGCGTCGAAATTCGGTTACCGAACAAATTATCCTGAATTTACTCAGGATAATAAACTTAAGACTGAGCTCATCAATTATTTTGGTGGATCAATCGAATGGTTAATGCTGGCGTTAACCCTAAACCACCCTGCAATTGAATAGCGCTTTTCGTTGGCAACCAGTACTTCATGAGGAAATTCATCACTTAAGAAGGTAACTAGCGTGCCGTAACTTGGCAGTACCGTTGTGAGTATCTCGTCGTGATTATCGGGATTGTAAACAACTAGTTCGCCGCCATTGTCTGACGCCCAAGACTGATTTAAGTACAATACCGTGGTCAGAATTCGGTTGGTCTTTCCCTTAAAGGCGTCCATATGCTTTTTGTAAAACGCCCCTGGAGGATAAATGGCAAAGTGGCTTTCATAACTAAAGAGCCCCATAAACAGCCGTCTGTTTAAATAGGCCTTTAGCTCGCCCATGTAGTTGAGCCAAACAGATTCCAACTCATTGCTGGTGTCTAACCAATGAATCTTATCTCTGCGAATTTTCTTATTTTGCTCGTGAGAGGCTAAACGACCAATTCCAGCTTGCTTAAAGTCGTCACTGCTGAGCTCTGCTATTCTCAATTCTAACTTGGATAAAATGTCGGGACTGACGAAATTTGGCAAAATACTAATGCCTGTGGTTTGTAAGTCCTGAGCTAATTTCTCGAACGGAAATTCTAAGTCTAAATCTAACAATAGCGGCGCCTCTGAAAAAGGTCTTTTTACCGCTTTGTTTGGTACCGATCCAGCGAGTTAATTTCACCTTGTCGATAAGCGAATTTTGTTAATGATGTTTTCGCTGGCGGCTTCGATTAAATCAAGCACATGTTCAAAGCCACGTTCACCACCATAATAAGGATCAGGCACTTCATGCTCGGTCATGTCACCAAACGCTAAAAACAGCTGAACTTTATGCGCTAAGTCGTTAGGACAAATGGAGAGTAGATCGCGGTAATTAGCGTTGTCTGCACACAAAACTAAGTCGTAATCTTCAAAATCGCTGGGTTTTACTTGCTGCGCTGAAATGCCTGAAAAGTCATACCCTCTTGCGCTGCCTGCTGCGACACTTCGTGGATCCGGAGGGTTACCTTGATGATAGCCAATGGTGCCAGCGGAATCGATACGGATTGTTAACTCTGTTGCTGCGAGTTTATGCTTTAATACCGCCTCCATAGTTGGAGAGCGGCAGATATTACCCATGCAGACGACTAAGATACTAGAAATTGCGCTCATATTGTTGTCCTTCAAGTACGCTTTTATACCAATAGTATTCATTCTCCAAGTCTACCGACTTTTTAATTCAGAGCAAAATATAAGGCGCCGGCTAATACCAACAGTATTAGGGCGCCAAATTTAACTCGTTAGTTTGGGAGGTTTTCGTGAGGACCGAATACCTCATAGAATATTTGCTCGGCTTGTACACTGGCATTCATCAGTTGGGTTTTGATAAAGCGCATAAAGGCAACCGGGCCGCATAGATAGAACTCTCCGTCTGTGAGCGGCAAAGTATCTTTGATTGCGTTGATATCCATCAGCCCAGAATGCGTACCGTCGGCTTCTGACTCCAACCAAGTAACCACATTAAAATCTCGGATATTGCTACCAAGCTCATTGATTTCTTGATTGAAACCTAAGTCACTGTGAGTTTTATTCGCGTGTAAAAAGTGTGCTTCGACTTCAGGTGAATGTTGGCTATGAACACCAAGCATGCAAAGCATAGGGGTTATTCCAACCCCAGCGCTAATGTATACCTTTGGACTGGCTGTGTGTTGTCTGACAAAGTCTCCAGCTGGTGGAGTGAGCTTGAGAGTGTCGCCCGCCTTAAGTGTATGAAGATATTGCGATACCGCACCGTCGTGTTTAGTAGAGATCCTAAGGTACGAACCGTTGGGGGCAACAGACAAAGAGTATTGGCGGATCTGCTGAAACCCTGCCACTTCTTTTGGTACAAAGACAGAAACAAATTGTCCAGCTTGGTAATGAGGTAGGGCTTTACCGTCGACAGGCTTGAGATAAAAGCTTTTAATATTTTCAGTATTGCTTATCACCTTTTCAATTGTAAATTCACGAGTTCCTTGCCACCCACCTTGCTGCTCAAGCGCGGTTTGATACAGGCCATGCTCTGCGGTGATAAATAAATCGGCTAAAAACTGGTAGGCACTAAGCCAAGCTTGCTCTATTTCGTCTGTGAATTGCTCGCTGAACTCGGCTTTGAGTGTTGCAATTAAATGCCGGCCAACAATAGCGTATTGCTCAGGTAAAATCCCAAGGCTAACGTGCTTATGGTTGATACGTAAAATGGCGTCACTGAGCACTTCTGGTTGATCAATGTAATTGGCATAGGCCGCTAATGCTGCAAATAGTGCCAACGGCTGTTTTCCCGAAGCCTGATGGGATTGGTTGAATACCCCTTTTAACTCAGGGTGTTGATTGAACATGCTATGATAAAACTTGGCGGTGATCTCGGGACCGACCTGAGCCAATAGCGGTGCACTTTGTTTTACCAACTCAATCGTGTTGTTTGTAAGCATTAATATCTCCAATTTGAGAGTAGAGTTAACCCATTCGCCCATCGACGCGTTTTTGTATCAGCATGGGCGCGAAGGTAATGAAAAAAAGCATAAAACCAAAAACCCAAGCCACGGCACTTAACAGCCATGCATTGTGCGGGTTTATAAAGTGAATAAGGAATGCGCGGATAAGACCTGATACCGCGATACAGATAAACGCCAGTATAGTTGTCGTGCCTACCTGTAATAGTCGACCAGTGTGGCCCAAGGTAACGCGAGTCATCATGGCTAAGATCATTAATCCCATGCCATTAATTGCCACTAAGTGAAGATGGCTGCGCAAATGCTCTGGTGCAAAGGTGTTGTTGTATGCGCTAAGTATTAAACCCACTGCGATTGCACAGTATGAAAGATATAATGACCAAAGCAGTGGTACGTTAAATAATTTACCGTTAAACCAATAGGTTGCTCTTATCGAGTGCAGTAGCCCAAGGAGCAGGAGTGCGACACTTAAATAGTGAGTATTTGGTATCGCAAACTGCAGGATATAGGTGAAAACGCAGATGATGGCGAGGTAGAAAATCGTCCTGTCTAACCTTGGAGTATGTGGTTTTTGTGCTTGCTGCAATCCTCGGGCAATAAAAAATGGAATAACGCGGCCACCCACTACACCAATCAACAGCATGTAAGCAACTAGCGTTGCTTGGCTTATAGCGCTCAACAATAAGAAGTGCTGGTTGTGAAGTAAAATTAAAAATATGATGTTGCAGCCACACAACATACTTACAGCAAAAATAAAAACACGATTGTTTTTGGATTTTGCATCAACAATTACGCTCGTTAAGTTGATTAGAACAATGAGCCAAAAACCCAGTTGTAGTAGCAAGGTGATGATGATTGATGAAGTTGCCACAAAAAAGCTCAGCCTAGCAGCACACCAGATAATACAGAGTGACAGCAGTGCGCCACCATGTAATGTCTGTCTTTGCGTCCAATTTTTTGCCGCGGTTAGCAAAAAACCGGCGACGACAGCACCGCCAAAGCCAAATAGCATCTCGTGGGCGTGCCAATAGGTCGCTGGGTAATCATTACGCCAAACAACATTGCCATTGAGCAATAAAGCCCACACAGAAATACTCACGACAGCGAATAGGCCCGCGAGTAAAAATAGTGCTCTAAAGCCGAGCATCAACACGGGCCAAGTAGATGGTGTATACCAACACACTGCTTTTGGGCTGGGCTCTTCTAATTGGATTAAACTCATTTATTTAACCTCCAAACCTAGGTGGTATAGACAAACAAGGCGGATGACGTAGGCAAGCTTAATCAAGGCGGCCAATACGATAGTACTAATATGCGCTGCAATTTGTGAGAAAAGGCTGAAGCTTTCAACGCTAAAAAAACTCACTTGCAGTGACAGCATAAACGCTGCGAGAGATGTGAAAATGGCGATGTTGCTAAATCTTAAAAGTTGGTATGCACGGCTCATCGTTAACTCTGCGAATGTTGATATATAGACTGCACATAGCAGGTGTCACGCCAACTTTAAAATGCTATATAAATCATTGTATTAGTATTCTATTATTGATATTTGAGTCAAATTGACCTATCTTAATTAGTGTTTATTTGAATAAATTGAGTCTTTTTGACATGAATTCGTTAGCACTCTCCAAATTGCTTGAGCTTAGTATGTCGTTATCACGACTTTCGTTGGCGCGAGAGGGCCGCGAGGTTAAGCAATACGCTAAGTCCTTGCTTTCAGCATTGAGTCAATCTGTTACCGCTGATGCCATCGCCATTCTTTATGGCGATCAGCATGCATTAACTATCCTAGCTTGCAATGGGTTGAGTGCGGACGCTGTTGGGCGGCAATTTTTGCTTACAGAGCAACCTAGATTGAAGTCCATTTTCGAGTCTGACGAACTAGTTAGTTTTCCTGCCAATAGCGACTTACCCGACCCTTACGATGGTCTATTGCTCGCCGAAGAAAGTCGCTTACCAGTGCATGCCTGCATGGGATTTAAGGTCGCGCTACAAAGTAGCACCTTATTGATGACGTTTGATTGTCTTAAACCGGATAGCTTTGAGCACTTGTCTGAGGTTTATATGAAAACCCTACAAGCAATTGTCTCAAGTAGTGCATTACGTATGTTTGAGGCTGAGCGCCTCTATGAGCAAGCACGTGCATCTACACTTACCCAATCTCAAAAGTCCGTTAAAAAGCAAATTTTAGTTGGAGAGAGTGCGGTGATGCACTCGCTTAAATCAGAAATTGAACTGGTTGCTGGCTCTGAGTTTAATGTGCTTATTCAAGGTGATACGGGAACGGGTAAAGAGTTGGTAGCGAAACACGTACACTTTAATTCCCAACGAAATGACAAACCGTTCGTACAAATTAACTGTGCGGCGCTTCCTGACTCGATAGCAGAAAGTGAACTTTTTGGTCACAAAAAAGGGGCGTTTACTGGGGCCGATAAAGACCGGTTAGGCAAATTTGCAGCCGCGGACGGCGGCACGCTGTTTTTAGATGAAGTTGGTGAGCTGAGTTTGACTTTACAGAGCAAACTATTACGTGTGCTGCAAAGCGGTGAGGTGCAAGCGGTAGGTGCTGACCACATTCATATTGTCGATGTTAGAGTGGTTGCTGCGACTAATCGCGATTTAAAAGAAGAGGTGAGGCGCGGAAAATTTAGGGCTGATCTTTATCATCGCTTGAGTGTGTATCCTTTATTTGTCCCTCCACTGATCGAAAGGCTAGATGACATCCCGCTGCTGGTTGGGTTCTTTTTAGAGCAGCTAAGAGGTACGCTTAACGCAAAACAAGTGGTGATGGATAGGCAAGCACTCAGTCGGTTAATGCATTACGATTGGCCGGGTAATGTCAGAGAGCTTGAACATTGTGTCAGTCGTGCAGCGTTAAAAGCTAAGCATCAACAGTGGCAGGCTAATATCATTGAGATCCATGACATAGACATCGCGCCAAAACACCACCAACAAACTCAGCAGATTGAACGCCTTACCACGCAAGAGAAAACACCTCCTGTCGCCATGAAATTTGCCGTTGAGCTACTACAAAAAGACTTGATCGTTAACGCGATGGAACGTCATGGGTTTAATTGGTCGGCAGCTGCGAGAGAGCTGGAAATGGATAGAGCAAATTTAGTTCGACTAGCAAAGCGTTTAGGGTTAGATGTTAAAAAGCAGATGAGTTGAGTAACCGGAGCTGCTTTTATGAGTTTCAATAACTTAGCAAGTTTTTTATTCTGAGTTTTGATTGAATACAAGCGGTTCAAAAAATGAAACCCTAAATGTAATGAAAATTGTTATTAATACTCTTATAAGTTGTTTATTTTAAAAGGGTATATTAAGAAAACTGTTATTTTTATTTAATCTTGCGAAGAATAAATATTGAACTAGGGTTATAGGGCGTCACTCGACATTATTAGGGGGCCCTATGCAGGGTAATAAGCAAGTCATAACAGCGCTAAATCAAGTGCTTACGCTAGAGTTAACATCAATAAACCAGTTTTTTCTACACGCAAGAATGTACAAAAATTGGGGGCTGGAAGAGCTAAACGAGAAAGCGTATAAAAAATCTATCAAGGACATGAAGCAAGCAGATGATCTTATCGAGCGCATATTATTCCTTGAAGGGTTACCAAACCTCCAGCATTTAGAAAAGCTACGAATAGGTGAGCACACCGAAGAAATGATGGCGTGCGACTTAGCGTTTCAACTCGATCAGCTTCCGACACTGCGCGATGCAATTGCGCTGTGTGAACATGAACAGGATTATGTTAGTCGAGAGCTACTTGAAGACATTCTTGAATATGAAGAGGACTATGTGGATTGGCTCGAAACGCAGCACTTCTTAATCAAAAATACCGGCATTGAAAACTATCTGCAATCGCAGATTGAGGGGTAAGTTATGCAAGGCAATTCTACCGTTATCGACTTACTCAACAAACAACTTACGCTTGAGCTTTCTTCTATGGATCAATATTTGGCTCATGCCAAAATGTATGAAGATTGGGGACTGGAGAAGCTACACCATAAGTTATCTCACGAATATGAAGAAGAGCTTGATCACGCTAAGCGGATCACGGAGCGCATTTTGTTTTTGGAAGGCACGCCAGATACCGCTTCTCGTGCGCCGATCCACGTCGGTACTGACGTGAAAGAAATGCTAGAAAATGATTTGGCTGCGGAAATTCTGGTAAAAGATCACTTGAAAAAGGTGATAGCAGTGTGTGAGCAAGCGCAAGATTATGTTACCCGTGAAATGCTCGAAACCCTGTTAGATGACACCGAAATGGATCACATTTATTGGCTTGAACAGCATATCAATTTAATCAAACTAATTGGTTTACCAAACTACATTCAGAGCCAACTTGCTAATAGCCCTGAATGATGCCAACCACCGCGCCTACCTTTGGGTGCGGTTTCTTTGTGCGCCATGCATTGTCTTGCTGATTTATAACGAGCAAGGTATTCGCTATAAAATTAAGCAATCACAATGATTTGAACTAAAGTTTAGTTATGTGTTGAGTGATTAGTAATACGATGAAAATATTATTACTGTTTTTCTGCTTCCTGAGCTCAGTTTGTCTCGCAGCAAACTCCAAGCAAGTGTTTCGTATTTATCATGACGCTGACTATTCTAATTTAAATGAGTCAGCTGAAGCGATAAAAATGGGATTTTTAACCGCATTAGATGAAGTAGATAATCAAATCCAAGGTTATAAGATTGAATTGGTGGCCAAAGACCATCGTGGTAATAGTAATCGTAGCTTGCTTCACTTTAAGCAATTTTTAAAAGACCCGAATGCCTTACTCGTGCTTGGTGGTGTTCATTCTCCTCCTTATATTAAATTTCGTAAATTTATCAATGAGAGTGAAGCGCTGCTGTTGGTTCCTTGGGCCGCTGGTGGGCCAATTACAAGATACCCGAGTAAGGATAATTGGGTTTTTAGGCTTTCTGTGGACGACACCAAAGCGGGTAAAGTACTCATCAATTATGCAAAGCAACAAGGTTGTGTTGCACCTCATTTACTCCTTGAGGATACCGCATGGGGGCGCTCTAATTACGACACATTACTAGAGGAGTATAAAACGGCCAAGCCTAACAGCGCGCTGCCCGTATCTTGGTTTAACTGGGCAACACAAGAGAATGAAGCACGGATCATGGTCCATAATATTATTGAAAGTGAGCCGCAATGTATCATTTTTGTTGGTAATGCGATTGAGGGCGCAGAGTTTGTAAAAGCCATGGCAAGTATTGACGAGGCGCAGCGCCTGCCCATTGTTAGTCATTGGGGGATAACTGCGGGTAACTTTTTTAAAGTGGTTGGGGGTAAGCTATCTGCAGATGTCTCATTGGCGGTCCTACAAAGCTGTTTTTCTTTTGAGAATAAACCATTAAGTGCGTTTTCGGCACGGGTATTTAATCGTGCAAAACAGCTTTTCCCGACCGAGTTTGCCAAGCATGGATTTGTTCAAGCAGCTCCCGGATTTATCCATGGCTATGACATTGCTAAGCTTCTTATTGCGGCAGCGGAGCAGATAAAACTGACAGATTCAGTCGCGACCAACAGAGCCTTATTAAAAAGCGCATTTGAGGATTTGCAATCGCCGGTCAGCGGCCTAGTAAAAACGTATCAACGGCCTTTTAGTGTCTGGAGTGATAAAAATGATTCAGCCCATGAAGCGCTAACCGTGCAAGACTTGTGTATGGGGCAATACCAGTCTAATGGCAGTATTAAACTAGTTTATAGTTACCCGGGGTCGCATTGAAAACTAAATTCACCTTTACGAGTAATCGCGCTTTTTACACCTTTTTAGGGCTATCGGCTATCGTTTCGCTTTTGCTCAGTGCACTTTTTGTTGGGCTGAGAGCAAACGTCATTGTCGAAGACTTAGTGAGAGAAACGAATGAAACCCAAGCTCAACTCGCAGTTAACAATTTAACTCAGTATCTTGAGAGCCGTAAACAAATACTATTCGATCTGTCTACACACCCTATTATTGTGAATGGTGCGATGGGTACGGGACTCTCCGCAGCGAAGTTACGAGATTTTTTGCGCAGCTTTCAAATTATAGGCAAAGAAGAAAAGCTGATGGTAATCAATATTCTCGGAGATGTGGTGTATGCAAACTTTGACTCCCATGAAGTGTTAGATCAAGAACCAAAATGGCTAGAGAAAGTGATTAACGCTGAAGTGGGTAATGTGATCGATTTAACCACATTCACCAATGAGCACTTTTTTACTGTCGCGGTACCTATTTATTACAATGGTTTTGCTGAGGGGGCATTGATTGGTGAGTTTTCGACCAGTCTTGAAACGTTATTGGCAACCTCTTTAGAACACCAACTTCATAGTATCTCGTTAAAAGGCCAGTGGCTTGAGTTCTCTGATGTTGAACGCGTAGAAGATTACTTTAGTATTAAGTCATTAGCTATCGGGACTACCGGACTCCAGTTAGACTATCGCTTGCGAAAAAGCTTGGTCACTGACGAAGTGAAAAGATTTGTGTGGGACCTTATTGGTGCTATTGCTTTTGGGCTATTCCTATCATTTGGCTTGCTCTATTTGTTTGGTAAGCAACTTCTGTTAAACCCATTCAAAAAACTAGAAGAATCAAGGACAACACTCAAGCGCAGTGAAGAGCGATTTAAACTCGCAATATTTGGTAGCGATGATGGTCTTTGGGACTGGGATCTTGAACGGAATGCAGTGTTTTATTCAGACAGATTCAAATCTTTACTAGGCTTTTCGCAAGAGACACAAGCCTTATTTTCTGCGCATATTTCTAGTTTACTTGACCGAGTCCACCCAGAAGATCTCCCCAATTTAGAAAACTCAATTAAGTTTCATATGACAGAAGAAGAGCCTTTTGGTGTTGAGTGCCGAATAAAAACGAGGCAAAACAGCTATCGCTATTTTTGGCTAAAAGGCGCGGCGGCACTTAAAAATGGACAAGCGAAGCGGATAGTTGGCTCACTGTCGGATATTACCGATCAAAAGCTTCATCAAGAAGCACTGAAAAAGGCAAAGGAACAAAATGATTTACTCGCTCAAGCAATAGAGTGCGCAAATGTCGGCATAACGATTGTTGACGCGACTAAGCCTGAATTACCAATCGTATTTGCGAATAAAACATTTCAACAAATCACCGAATATGGTGATGAAGTACTGGGTAAAAACTGTCGCTTTTTGCAAGGTGAACATACCCAACAGCAAGCGTTAGACGAAATCAGGGAAGCAATAATAGCTCACGAATTCGTCAAAGTTGAATTGATCAATTACACCAAGTCTGGAAAGGCATTTTGGAATAGTTTGCAGATCTCTCCGGTGTTCAACGAACAAAATCAATTAACGGCATTCGTCGGTATCCAGCAAGATATTACCGCTGCAGTTGAGGCGAAAAAAGAGCTAGAACAAGCGAAGCAAGCGGCGGAGCAGGGCGCGCAAGCTAAAAGCGAGTTTTTAGCGTCAATGAGCCATGAGATCCGCACGCCAATGAATGGTGTAATAGGCATGTTAAGTCTGCTAGAAGATGAGCACCTTACTCAAACTCAATTACATAAAGTGAGTCTAGCAATGGGCAGCGCCAAGTCGTTATTAAATCTTATCAACGATATTTTAGACTTTTCTAAAATTGAAGCGGGTAAGCTTGAGCTTGAGTCACTAGATTTCGATGTTAGGGCATTGCTTGGCGAATTGATTGAATCCGTTGCGTTGCAAGCGCAGAAAAAGGGACTTGAACTTATTCTAGATGTTACCCAACTTGAAAAGCCATTGGTGCAGGGGGACCCGAGCCGTATTCGACAAATAATCACCAACTTAATTAGTAACGCAATCAAGTTTACCGAGCAAGGCGAGATCATCATCCGAGCTTGGTTTAGTGAAGTGGATAATAAACTGAGATTTCATTGCTCAGTTGAAGATACCGGCATAGGGATACCAGAGGACAAAGCAGATAGGCTTTTTGCTAAATTCTCTCAAGTTGATGCCTCTACTACTAGAAAGTATGGAGGGACTGGACTGGGGCTTGCCATTGTCAGGCAACTCTGTGAATTAATGGATGGCGATATCGCCGTTAGTAGTCGGTTTGGACATGGTAGCCAATTTGAATTTTTCGTAACTTTGATCCATGGCGATAATACTCAATTCGAAGCTGCAAAAATTGATTTACAAGGGAGCAAAATACTCCTAGTTGACGATAATCTCTCTGCCTTGACGAGTTTGGAATCTCAATTGCGGCACTGGGGGGCAGATGTGTATAAAGCCAGCTCTGGAATACAAGCACTATCTCTATGTGAAGCTGAATACCAACGTGATAAAAATGTGTTTGATATCGCCTTATTGGATATGACGCTTAGAGGTATGTCGGGTGAGCAGCTCGGTGCTGCACTAAAAAATGATAAGCGATTCAAAGCAATAAAGCTTATCATGATGACGCAAATGGGTACTAAGGGGGATGGCCAGTTTTACGCGGAACGTGGCTATTCAGGCTATTTTCCAAAGCCCGTGACAACCAAAGACCTTTTTGATGCGTTAACCATTTTAGCTGAAGATGGCAAAGCGCTGGCGAATGCGAAACCACTAGTTACGAGTCACTATCTGAAGCTAGTAAGAAAGGCGAACGAAGCCGAATTTACGTGGCCAAAACCTTGTCGTATTCTACTGGTTGAGGATAACAAGGTGAACCAAGTTGTCGCATTAAGTATGCTCAAAAAATTGGGGATAACCCATATTGAAGTTGCTGAAAACGGACTGCTTGCTATTGAGCTGCTCAAGTCACATCAAGATGAATGTCAATTTGAGCTAATTTTAATGGATTGTCAGATGCCAGAAATGGATGGCTATCGGACTACCGAGTTAATCCGAGACGGAGCCGCAGGTGAAAGTTATCAGGGCGTGAAAGTGTTAGCCATGACAGCCAATGCAATGTCCGGTGATAGGGAAAAGTGTTTAAATGCAGGCATGAACGATTACCTCACAAAACCCATTTCGGAAGAGCCACTGAGCGAGAAACTACAATATTGGCTATACAAAAGCGAATACGCTTCCACAGACGATACAGAAGAAACGACTTAAGGGGGTAACTGAAGCAAATTGGCAATATTTTCTATCTATGATAGTCTTTACTGTATATAAAAACAGTTATCTGAATTTGTGTTGAGAAAAGAGTTACCCGCCAAATATTATTTAAGCCACTTTAGTGAGCTTAGCGATTATTTACTTAAAGTATGTCAACCGCTATTAAGTAGTGCTCAGCGTGAGCTGCTGGCTGAGCTACAGTGCTTGCCTGAAGATGAATTGTGTTTGTTAGTGCGGTTTATTTCCCGCAAAACTCCTTTTCTGGATATCAATTCACTGCGCTACGAAGAGATCAATAATATTTGTGAAGTCGCGTTTTCATTAAAAGCAAAGGGATTACTTCGTCAGGTACAACAAGACGACTTTCAAGCACTATTACATTGCTTAACTAAACCATGTTTAATTAAACTTGCCGAGCGAGAGAATTTAACTACACTGCCAAATAAATCGGCAAAAAAATTGCTCTGGGTAGCGCATATCAATCAATCTGTCTGCGTTGAACATCTAAATGCACAAGAATATCTATCCCAGTATCTCACGCTCTCATTTCAAGCCGATATTGACTACTTTCTATTTTTGTACTTTGGCAAGGTAGGCTTTAGCTTAGCGCAATTTTCGATGCGAGATCTTGGTGTAATGAATACCAGGAGCGCTGACGCCGCTTACCATGCACATTTTGAACAAAAAGCAGAAGCCGTGAGCGCGTTTTATTATGCAAATGCACTCAGTGAGCTCAAAAATGCCCCTGAAGATGAATTAGTACAGCGTGCTAGACAGGCCGCAGCGCAACAATTGCCTAAGGTCGATGGGCAATATGCAGTGATTGCACATGCAAAGTACCTGTTAACGCTTGCCAGAAAGTTAGGTCCTGAATTTTCCCATTTTAAAACCTTACTGGGTATGAGTGATCACCCTCAAGCTTGTGAGATGTTGATACGACATAATTATAAACAAGGTGAAGTTGAGCTGGTGCGAGAGCAACTAGAGCGCATATTACAGGGGGAAAGTGATGAAACATTGATGATCTTCGCGGAAGACTTTTATCAGCGTAAATTTAACCAAAAACGCACTTCTGTACTTACGGATATGCTAAGAAAAAGTCAACCTGCGATCCAAATTGATGAGGCTTTTAAGGGACAAACAGAGGCTGGCGTTATTGCTTATTATAAACGTCATGACATTGAGGCCTATCATGTTGAAAATGAAATTTGGCTGGCCTTATTTGGATTGACCTTTTGGCAAGAACTGTTTTATCACCCAAAAAGTATCGTTGCTAATGAGTTTTCTAGAACTCCGCTGGCGTTAAAAGAAAATCGCTTTTACAGCGAATTTGAGGAAGAGATTGAATGTCGCTTAGCGAGTTTTACAGATACTTCTGCTTGGATGAACTGGCTTCTACGCCAGATGAGCGAACATTACGGAGAGCCCAATCGGTTGTTTATTTGGCACGATAAGATGCTCGACTCAATAAAAATATTATTGTCTTACTTGGCAATTGAGGATGTCAAATCTGTTTTAAGGCTAATGTGTAGTGATTTTCATCTGATGAAATCTGGTTTTCCCGATCTGATGATAGTCGACGAAAAAGCGGGCTTAAGGTTTGAAGAAATCAAGGCTCCAGGTGATAGTCTTAGCCGAAGTCAGCTAGTTAACATTTCTAAACTCTTGCAATGTAATATTCCCACGCGACTGCAAACCGTTGAATGGCATATTTGCAAAGAGCAACCTTATGTCGTTGTCGATATTGAAACCACCGGTGGCAACAAAGAGTTTGATCGCATTACCGAGGTAGCCATGGTAAAAGTCGTTAACGGCGAGGTCGTTGCTAAATGGCAATCACTTGTTAATCCGATGCGTCGTATCCCACAAAAAATCACTGAACTGACGGGGATCACTCAGGCAATGGTGAGTGATGCTCCAAGTTTTTTTGAAATTTTGGAGCAAGTTGAGCTGTTTAGCCAAGGTGCTATTTTTGTCGCGCACAATGTGAACTTTGATTATGGCTTTATTCGGCAGGAGTTTGCTCGAGTCGGCCGAGAGTTTACTCGTGCGAAGTTATGTACGGTGCAGTTAGGCCGAAAGTTTGTACCAGGCTTGCGCTCATATGCGCTAGGGGCATTTTGCCAAGCGATGAATGTACCTTTGGTTAATCATCACCGGGCGATGGATGATGCTTATGCTACCGCTGAAATTTTTATTCAAATCAACACAATAAGACAGGAAAAGTAGCATGTCAGCGGTTCGTTTAATGCATCAGCAGATGGGCCTATTTTGGGGGGCTGGCGTGTGGTTAGGGGCGCTTTGCGTATCTAAACTACCTTGGCAAGCGATTATTTCTGCAGTGGTGTTGTTGGTTATCAATGTATTTATATTTGCACTTTTTTGGTGGGATAAGCGCGCTTCAACGCTTGCTCAATCACGCATTCCTGAGCGTAATTTACTACTGTGTGGGTTACTTGGGCTCAATATTATCACACCAGTGGCAATGTATATGCTCAGGCATAAAACCATCAAACCTAGCTTTAATTTTAAGCTGTTGATGGTGTTCATAATGCAGACTATTGTATTCGGTATGCTGTTTATTTGGTTATTTATATAGGCCCTAATACGCTAATAGAATTTTTTATTGATAAATTTTCTTTGTTGACTAATTATCAGTAGGATAATTGGTATCAATGAGAGAACAATAATGAACAAACTAGAGACGTTATTAAGTCAGTATGCCATGTATCATCGCAGCAAAAGAAACATTCTGACTCACTTTTTTGGGATCCCGTTAATTGTGATTGCTGTTGTGGGTATGACTTTTATCCCGCTATTCAGTGTATCAGGAGTGACCATCACCTTTGCCGCGCTGATAGGGGTAGTTTTATGTGGCTATTACCTGATGTTATCCCCCATTTTTGGGCTCATGATGAGCGCCATCATACTGGCTTTTTATTTCCTTGTTCAAACGTTGAATCCGCTCATCGTTAATGCAGGGATAATGACCGTATTGTTTTGGGCTGGTGTTTTCTTTGTAGGTTGGGTGTTACAGTTTATAGGGCATTATTTCGAGGGAAAAAAGCCTGCGTTTGTCGATGATTTGATTGGTTTAGCAATTGGACCACTGTTTGTACTTGTGGAGCTTTTATTCGTATTGGGGCTATGTAAAGAGCTCGAAAACAAAATAGTGAATAATGCTGGAGAGTATAAAGCGTAGGTAAATAGCTGGGCCGAAATGCTATTTCTGCCCAGCTAACAATACCGCTTAAGTTGTCATGCGAGTTTCTAATTTAGAGCCTTTTATTATCGTGATATCTTGGCAATTCAATCTTACTCGACCACATCGAGTTTCTAATAAAAAGGTTGCTTCTGGGTAATCTTCGCCACCGGAATCGACAAATTGCTTGCGTGCGCGGTGAACCATAATGTTCATGTGGTTTGTTTGTACGCCGAGTGCTTTTGCTAAGTCATCGCGGTAAACCCAACCTTGAACATCCGATTCAAGGCCTGCATCTTTATCTTGGATCCGAGTTCTGGCAAGCAGCAACAGTAAGTAGTGATGACTTCTGACGCCTAAATCTAGGTGTTTATCATCAACACTTAGTGTTAGTTGAGTATCTTCCTCGTCTTGACTTACATTGAACTCTAGTGCCATTGGCTTGGCAGCTTTTTGGCATTCAAGGTGTTTAGTTACCGCGATTGTCGTGGCAGAAAAAAACATCCATTGGTCGTTCATCAGCGATACAATACTGCCATCTATTAAGGCTTGTCGATCTGAAGTATTGAGATCTTCTAAAAACCAATAGTTGAGCAATTTATCATAGTAAATGATGTGTTTAGGGTCATCTTCACTAGGAAGTAGAAGTTGATTCGTTACTTCTACTACTTTTTGGTTGTTTGACTGGGAAACTAAATATTGACACTCGGTTTGCAAGTTCGCCGCCACAAACGAGTTTTGACCAGGTGCTGCAAAATCAATCTTATCATTTTCGAATAGCTGATACGGCAGGTTCTTGTCGAGCTTTTTATCGTTTATCCAGATGCCGTTTGTACTCACATCTCTAATAAACCATTTGTTTTCATTGAGTTCGATAATGGCGTGATGTCGCGACACTCCCGGCTTGTCTATCAAGGTATCTACACTATATTTATAGCGGCCTACCGTATGATAGCTTTTAAGATAGACTCGTTCGAGTTTCTGTTCGTCGATTAAATAAGCCATAGTTAGTTCCGTATAACTTTGATGAAAATTACATGCTTATACAAAATAGATATCACAATTCAGCAAGGCGTAAATTTCATCTATATCAATGTATAAGTGCCGTGAAGCATACAATTTTATTTCCTTCTACTCAATGATAAAGACCCACGAGGTGGGTCTCGTTGAGGGAAGAATTCACCAGTACTTACGTACCGGCTTGGTCTAATTTGGAATTACAGTTTTTCTAGTTTGACGCGGAATTCCAATGCCTAAACCAATTGTTTGATATTAGGGTGATAAATCCTAGCAAACATCTTCAGTCTAATTCGTTTACTTAAATTTAGCTATTACACGGCATTACACTGAGATTACAGGAGTTTTAGACTTCATTGACTTGAATATATGCACTGTATAAACCATATTTTAATTAGAGAGGTGTGAGATTCGCTCTCATGTGCTCGAACTTTCGTGATCTCTCTTACTTTTCCAGTTACCTAAAATAATTTTTTACTGCCTTTACACTGGTTGTTCTTTTTATTTTTAGTTGTGGATTGTTCACAGCAACATAAAAACCAGACTTTCGAAGGGCTTTATAAAAGCAGGAGTATAAAATGGGCCAATACAAAGCGTTAAAAACCGTTAAGTTGGAAGGGGTATTTCAGCTTTGTGATCACTTCGATTCAGAACCGTTAAATATGGACAGTAGTGCGGTTAAGGTGGTGACCGACTTTACTCGCAGGCAGCCTCAGGTGATAGCAAAAGACGTCGATATTGATCATGCTTTATACATGATGAAAAATGGCCATGTGCGCTCAAAACTCGTTGTTGAC
The DNA here is from genome assembly GCA_000814665.1 of Pseudoalteromonas flavipulchra NCIMB 2033 = ATCC BAA-314. GTDB lineage: Bacteria > Pseudomonadota > Gammaproteobacteria > Enterobacterales > Alteromonadaceae > Pseudoalteromonas > Pseudoalteromonas maricaloris. The sequence goes on along the minus strand of JWIH01000009.1, from coordinate 20,044 downwards.
GAAGATGATAATTTCTTGGGAGTGGTAAACTGTCGTGATCTTACCGGCAGAAAGGTCTTAAGTGTTGCACAAAGAAAACAGGTGTCGAGAGAAGATGTGTGCGTTGAAGATGTGATGGTGACTAAAGAAGAGCTCTATGCTGTTCCCTATGAAATGGTTGCTAAAAGTACGATAGGGGATGTGCTTGAAACATTACAGAGTTTAGGATTGCAGCACGTTTTATTGGTTGGTCCGGAAGGACTAAGAGGTATGATCTCAGCTAGCGATATCGCAAGAGCATTGCATATTCCAGTGAGTATTTTGCAAAAACCAACTTCATTTAAAGAAATCTTTGGGGTGGTTAGCGGTAAGGAAGACTTAGCGAATTAGGTTTTATTATAACAGGTCGTGTTGTTTTCATCGAAAAGTTTAACGCTGCACAATATGACAATTTGATAAGTTCTGTCCATTCTCCTTGGTGTGGTTTAACAAACCACACCTTCTTAAATCTTATAGGTTCTCGCTTTGTAAGTACTTAATAGCCCCTCTAATTGCTGCCACTTGACCCGCGATACAGTTTTCTGGTGTTGCGTTTTGACCATCAGGGTAAACTTCAGTTGTTGTTACAAAAGCGGCATCTGTCATACCCATACATAAGCCTAGCGCAGTGCCATCATAATTTATTACACCGTACTGTTCTAAATCAACACCTATTAGCTGCCCATGATCATCGGCATCGGCAATTTGCGTTACCGCAGCCACTTCTTCGATAATGCGTTTTTGAAATTTAGCTTCCGGTTTTTGAGTGTGTCCGACTAAATAGAAACCGTCAGGAATGTTCCAATTGTGATTCTCTTTACCATCTCTTGCTGCCAATGCAGGGCGGAATTCAGAATTATCAGAATCTGTGGTTTCGTGTAAATCAACATGACACAGAATATCTGCTGCTTTCTTATTGACAAAATCCATTGCTGATCGAGATTCAGGTGCTGGACTATCCGCATAAAAAGAGCGATTAGGGTCAACGGCTTCTGGATTCCAGCGGTTTATCGTTTCATAGCCCCAAGGACTTAAGCAAGGCAAAATAATGAAATTATAAGCCTGTTCATACTGTTGTGCTTCTGATTTTGCAAAAGCGAGCGCACCATGTACACCACTTGTTTCATAGCCATGCACGCCACCGGTAACGAGTATGGTCGGTTTGTTTTGCTGCCAGTTTTTTGTTGTTAATGCATATAATGGATAAGTTTGGTTGGGGTAGTCAAGCTGACCATACTCGGTGATGTCAAAAACGTGCTTGAGCGCTTCTATTTGAGTTACGACCTCTTCAAAGTATGAGCGTTTGATCGATTGGCTTTCCAACCACAATGTTTTTTCTTTGGAAGTCCAAGGTACGCCGGGCGTACCTATAGCATATTGTCTTTGCATAATAACCTCGTTATAAGTTTAGCTTATCTTACTCAATGCCTCGTTTTGAAAGCAACTTTATAAGGTCTACTACACACCAATAAACTTGGCATTAAATATATCCCAGTAGTTTAAGGCTTTGTTGTTGCGCAAGGTTGGGCTTGAAAGACCAAATTCTTAGTACACCGCTTGTTAGATAAAGCTTGGTATAACTAAACCAAAGTAATCGTTCCACAGAGATTTTTTCCACTTCTTCTGCTGGAATATAGTGCTTTTGGCCTAACAGGCTGTGATAAACCACGCCTTGATTGCAGATGATTACTCTACTTTGACCACTGAATATTGCCCATAGCCCTGTAACAATATAAAACATGATTGCAGCAGATAGCGTTAATTGGACAAAAGAAACCATGCTGATTCTTTCTGACACGATTAAGGCATCTAGAACAAGTAAGGTAAACGCTATAATAGAAAGGGAAATGAAAAATGATAAGTTCATTCCTAGTTTTAACTCTTTCATTGTTGTTCCTATTTTTCTTTGATTGATTCTGAGAGTGTGCAAATTATTTCAACAAAATGAATCAATTGTGGAGGTAATGATCTTTTCTTACTAAATCAAACTTTATAATTGATGTTTTCTCTAAAGGCTGCTTCTTTAGTAGTATGTATTAGAGGTGTTGCTTTGCAGGCATGACGCTTTTTAGCGATAGAGGTGATAATGTTGGCAGTGTTTGGGAACTTTTTAATTGTGAAAAATGAAATGTAATAAGTGGAGCCTTCTTATTTTTTCGACTTTTTTACGGCCTACGGAATGTGATGTAATTGAACTTGCACTTTTTTAATATGACAAATGGAAAAAGTTAGCATATGTTTAAATCTTAGCGTTTTTTGTTCCGTCTTGAAATATCTGTGATCTTGTCTTGCAGAAAAGGGTTAAGGAAGAATTATGAAATTTGAACAGCTACTCAATCACTTTGACACAGGTATTTGTGTCGATCAGATGCAAAAAGAAGCCCTAATTGATATCGCATTATTATTTATTGGTGTTGATGGCGTTATCAGTGAAAGTGAAAAACATGTTGTGAGAAAGTGGGCAAAAAGTCTGCAGTGGAACTCTGCAATCGCATTAGACGATTACATCGAAGATAGCCTTTCAAAATCTGTTGTAGCGATAAAAAATAATGACATTGAAGCTTATGTGCAACACCGCATGAATAACATTATCGATGAGCCGATGCGTCAACTTGCGAAAGACTTAGCCGTGCGTGTTATTGAAGCCGATGGCAATGTGAAACAGGCAGAAAAGGACGCACTCGCCATTCTTGAGGCCGAACTATAGTACTGTATTTAGCTGCAAGGTCAGTGGACCCAAGGTATCCAATTAAATACTGAGGTCCACTGATATCTAAGCGTCTATTTGGCTCTGAATTACGCAAATAATAAGTTGTGGTCTATTTGGTTTTCTCATGTTTGAGAAAACTGTTGAATTAGGCGTGTTTGCTGCTCAATTTGACTTAGTAACTCTTGACTTAAAGTAAAAGATTTCTCGCCGTGTTCTGTGCCTCTCTCTGCGAGCGTAGTCACGCTGTCAACGTTTATGCTTATTTGTTTTACCACACAACTTTGTTGTTCAATGGCGGCGGCAACACTGCGATTTAAATCGGCTAAATGCATGACATGGCTTTGAATGGTATCAAGGCTTGAACCGTTATTTTTTGCAAGGTCAACACTTTGATTTGATAGACTATTACTTTTTTGCACTGACTCAACAGCGGAGCTGGAAATATCATTTAGCTCTTTAAGTAATTGCGTTATTTCTTCTGTGGAAGTTTGTGTGCGCTGTGCAAGTGTGCGAACCTCGTCTGCAACAACTGAGAATCCTCGGCCATGATCGCCCGCTCGGGCGGCTTCAATTGCGGCATTTAGCGCAAGCAAGTTGGTTTGATCGGCAATAGAGTTGATAACACTAAGAATATTTTGAATGCGATCATTTCCTGAGACTAAGCGATTTACGGCATTGTTCACTTCCATTAAATGCTCATCAAGATAGTGAATAGAATCGATAACATCCTTTACTGCGGCTTTACCAAGCCCAGCCTGGTGCTCTGAATTATTGGCTGCATCTGCAGCATGGTTTACGTTTTCTGAAAGTTCATCAATCGTTTGCGAAAACTCGTCCATGCAAACAACCATTTCTTTTGCCTCGCTTGTTTGCTGCTTTAATAACTCGGCAACAAATTGACCGCTTTGTGTGGTAAGTTTTGCATTTTCACTTACTCGAACAGATACATCGTTCACTCGACCTACTACCGCAGAAATTTTCGCCTTTTGCATTTCGAATGCCAGTGTAATATCGGCAACTCTGTCTCGAGATTGACCGTATATCACAGACATTAAATCATTATCAAAAATCGTTTTAGCTTGTGTGAGCAAAGCTTTATATTTAGAACGAAAACGTGCGGTTAACGCAATCGTGATGCATAACAGAGCCAATGGTAGCAGGGTAAACCAATGGTTGTTTAATAGTGACGCTAGAGGCAAAGTTATCGCGACGAAAAACAATAATATAAATGAGAGGCGAGTGCTGTCATAGCGACTCGTTTTTTGTTGGCTATCAAGTGTGCGATAAGCACTTTCTGCGCGTTTAATTATTTCGGGAGAAGGGCAAGTTCTTACAGATTGGTATTCAACTATGTTGCCTCTCTCGTCTTTAATTGGTGTGACGAATGCGTTTACCCAATAGTAATCCCCATTTTTTGTTAAGTTTTTAACCGGTCCCATCCAAGATTGACCGTTTTGAATGGTAGACCACATATTTCTAAATGCCGCTTTTGGCATATCCTGATTACGAACTAAGTTGTGCGGCTGACCAAGCATTTCTTCAATGCTAAAACCCGCGATGTCACAAAATGACTGATTTGCGTATGTAATTCGACTGTCCAAATCCGTTGTTGAAAGCAATACACTGTGCTTGCCTAACTTTATTTCCCTACCCATTATTTTTGACATTTGTTTTTTATCTCGGTAGCTAAAGACAAGGCGAAATATAAATCTAAGACTTTATAGTCAGAAGGTTTTTTTAACCGAACCGTGGTTTAATAAAAGGTTTGCTGACCAAGATCAGGTTTATCTATGGCTACCTCAACCGAGATTAATTTGATTGTGATACATCAATAAATTCAACCCGCTTTCATGTTATTGAGTGTAATGAAAGGTGGTATGAAATTCGCTTTAGTTACAATCATTAAGCTGAAATTGCGCTAATGTCGGTAGATTTTTCTTAGCTGATTTACTCGCCAGTAATTTCTACTTATGTTTGTAATAGAATAGGGAGGGCCACCATTGAAAAATGCAACACTTTACCGAATGCATACATCATCGCACATTTGCCCTTTTGGTCTCAGGGCAAAGGATTTGCTTTCACGAGAGGGTTTTTATGTAGATGACAGAGTGCTCAAGTCAAGGGCACAGACGGATGAATTTAAAGCCACTCATAACGTTGACACTACACCACAAATATTTATTAACGATCAACATATTGGTGGTTATGAAGCGCTACGCCGATATCTAGGCAAGCCGTTACATAAGGAAAAGAAAAACGTATACTGGCCAGTACTTTCAATATTTTTAGTCGCGCTGCTGGTCACATTCGCGACACAATTTCCTGCCGATAATCTTGTAGAATGGGTAATGCCCTTTATTGGGTTTACCATGCTGTTACTCGCGGTACAAAAGATACGCGATGTTCATAGCTTTACAAACTCTTTTATCACTTACGACTTGTTAGCGATGCATCATCTAAAATACGCGTATGCTTACCCTTACTTGGAGTTATATGGCGGCGTTTGTATGCTAACAACTTTGCCTGCCATTTATTATGCACCAGTGGCAATATTCATAGGGTTTATAGGCGCAATCTCGGTGTTTAAGGCCGTATACATTGATAAAAGAGCGCTTCAGTGTGCATGCGTTGGTGGTGACACTGATGTGCCCTTAGGCTTTATATCACTAACTGAAAATGTAGTTATGTTTGGTGCTGGGGCACTTATGTTGTATAGCTATTTTTGATTTGTCCTGAGGCTCGGGTAAGGTACGAGCTGGTTGATTACTTTTAAAACTTCCGTAAATTAGCAGGCAGCATAGTGCTACCTGCCAAACTTTAAGAGAAGAAACCGCTGACTAGTGGCTTATGACTTTCAACCATTTTTTGACCGTTACACCAAACGCTATGTGGCGTTAGCGTGTTTGCGTCGAGCAAAACAAGATCGGCGTCACGACCGACAGAGATCTCACCTTTATTTAACCCTAAAATCCTCGCTGGATTGGACGTAATAGATTGCAGAGCTAAGTCAAGTGGCACATTAAATTGCTGCACCGCTTGCTGGAACGCCCCAAGCAGCGAAGACTCTGAACCCACTTCAAATCCAACTAAATGATTTTGTTCATTATAAATTGGTAAGCTTGCATGTCCGTCGGAGCTCATGGTCAGCTGTTGCGAGTTCACGCCTTTGTCTAAGCAATATGCCAACGCCTCGGCTGCTGCTAGCTCACCATTGGCTAAGTCGTACTCGGTGGTACTAGTGGTAAAGTCGATGGTTCCGCCAGCTTTGCAAAATGCAATCCCCGCAGTTAGCAATTCGGCATTTCGATTCATATGAGTTGGGTAAAATTGACTGAGCGGTATTTCACTAGACAGTGCTACTTCATGGAGAAGCTGTAAGTGTTCAACACCTGTTCCAACGTGAATGGAAACAGTACCACGTTTGCCACTCAATAGGCCTGCAGTTCTCGCTTCTGCTGCAATGGTTGTAAGCTCTTTTACCGAAGGCTGCGTACCTCGATGATCGGCGATTGCAACTTCCCCAACACCGATGATTTCGTCGATATACATAATGTCGTGACGGATACTGTGACCAAGCGTTTTTATTGGCAAGTGGTAAGAGCCTGTATGGCAAAAGGCGTTCAACCCCTCTTGTTTTAACCCTTTCGCTTTAGCAACTAGATCGGTATGTGTTCGGCTGACATCGTCGGTGCCAAGTGCACCAATGACAGTGGTGATCCCATATAGCGTTGCATCAGTGAGGTTCATTTGCGGGGTACGGCTCGCAAAACCCGCTTCGCCACCACCGCCACTAAAATGTACTAAAGAGTCGACAAATCCGGGGGCTAATATAAATCCCTGTCCGTCAACGATAGCGAACTCCAAGTTGCTGTTTATTTCGATATCCTCCTCGATTGCGAGGATTGTTTTCCCAGCAAAAAGGACATCACGCTTTCCGAGCTTTTTAGGCGTAAAAAGCTCAACATTTTTAATAAGTGTTAGCATAAATTTATTGGTAATTTGTTAAGTGAGCAAATATGGTGACCACACTTGCTAATGTGAAAAGAAGTAACATAAAGCGCCAAATAAACTGCACCCAATCGTTCCAAGAAAGTTTAACAACCCCTAAGCAGCCAATTAAGCTTGCTGAGGTTGGGATTATGATGTTGCTCAGTCCATCTCCTAGCTGAAAAGCCAGTACAGAAGTTTGCCGAGAAACACCAATTAAGTCTGAAAGAGGTGCCATAATGGGCATAGTAATAGCTGCTTGTCCGGAGCCCGAAGAAACAAAGAAGTTGAATAAAGATTGGAATACATACATAAACCAAGCTGCCAATGCATCAGGGACTTGGGTTATTAAGGTAGCCGCATAATAAAGTACAGTATTTAAGATTGAAGGTGTTTGGAGATCGCTCCCGCCTAGTAATAGTACAAGCCCCTTGGCGAGACCAACTAGCAAAGCTGCTGGCAGCAGATCTGCGCTTCCTGTTTTAAATGCTGCCACGGATTGGCTAATAGACTGGCGTCCTCCCAATTTAGCTATTAGGGCGATGACCAGCCCCAACACAAAAAACTGAGTGGCAAGTTCAGGGATGTAGTAGCCTTTTGCAGTCACACCGTAAATGACCCAAATAATTACCATGAAAAATGCAAGCAATAACGCCTTATCAACAAGTTGTAGCTCCGTGGGCGAAGTACTTGCAATGATATCCTCACGCTTTTTACGTACGTTCGCAGTGTAGCGCACCGTAAAAACCAGTCCGACGAATGTGAATAGGGCGGTGAGAGCAACCCTAAACTCTGCGCCTGAGAATACTGGTAACTGAGCGATACTTTGTGCAATGGCAATGCTAAAAGGGTTCATGGGGGAAGTAGCAAACCCGATTTGTGTTGCAACATAAGTCACAAGCACGGTAACTTGGGCGTTATAGCCAAGCCTCATCATGATAGGGTAAAGCACAATACAAAATGCGATAGCCTCTTCACCCATGCCGAATATGGCACCACCCAAAGCAAAGGTGATGAACAGACTAGGGATAAATAGCCAATCAATCCTTTGTGTAGAATTGATCAGTGCCATAATGCCATTGTCTATTGCTTTGGTCTGCATTAACACGCCAAATGCACCACCTGTTATTAGGATAAAAGCAATAACCCCAATAGCGGCTCCATTTCTGTCGCCACTCACGAGCCCCTCAAATAGCACGTTGAACAATCCTGCTTCACCTTGAGTAGCAAATAAAGGTAAAGGTGCGGGTGTTTGTGCTTGTGAAAACTGTGAAAGTGCAACGGTATCATTAGTTCCTGCTAGCTCGAACGAGCCGGGCAAAACAAAGTGTGACACCGCATAGCACAGCCCTGCAATCACCAGCAAAATAACGAATGCGTCAGGCATTTTTATAGTTTTTCGCATATAAAGAACGAAAATGGGGTTATCCCCCATTTCTCCATTAGAACTGGTAAGTTAATCCGAGAGTATAGTTGGTGCCTAACGCGTTGTGATGGATTGAATCGAAGCCTCGCGATGAGCCATAAACCACTGGCGGCTTTTTATCGAAAAGATTATCAATACTGAGCCTCACTTTTAGGTGCTCTGAGAACTCATAACCCGCACTAACATCAACCACTGTCCAGCTATCAACATCTCGTTTCCCTTCGCTATCGAGTTGCCCAAGTTCAGCTAACTCGTCGATTTCTCGACCACGTAGTCCTTCGATGTCGTCCTCATAACTGTCAGTATAGTTTGCACCCAGCGAGACATAAAAATTATCAGCGTTATAAGTCACTGAAACTCTGCCTATATTTTCAGGGTATCTAAAGGTACCAACAAGTTCTTCACTCAGATCAGAACCCGGTTTATTGCGTTCGTATTCGAGGTAATGAGTTGCATCCAGTTTCACGGTTAAGTCAGCGTTATCAAATCTAAATCTATGATTAAATTTAATGTCCAACCCAGCAATATCTTGGCTACCTGTGTTCTCTAATTGAATAACATGATCGCGATATAGTTGTAGGCTTTGAGCGCGAGGGTCAAATTCATCGATGTAAGCCGCCAAAATTTCGCTTAAATCAGCGCCGCTTTGATCTATGCTCAAACCTTGTGTATCGGTTACGCTACACACATCTTCATCATACGAAATACCCATCTGACCATCAGGTACAAGGCCACAATGACGCAACGACGGATCTGTAATTGCACGACTGAGTACAGCGGTCATATTTGTATCAATAACGTCGGTATATTCAAATTGCCAGTAATCAATCGCGATAGTGGTATCTCGAGTTGGGCTCCAGGCTAAACCTAGAGAAATAGATTCAGACTCTTCGGCATTAAGTTGGCTGTTACCAAGCTCTAAGGAGTTAACCGTAACTTGCGTGCCATCACCCTCACAATACAGATCGGCGACAGCTTGATTCGCGCCGCAATCAAAGGTTGAAGTCGTTGTTCTCAGCTTTACCCCCGCCTGCGTTAAAGACGGTGCTCTAAAAGAAGTAGACCAACCGGCTCGTAACAGTAGGGTATCAGTAGGGCGATAGCTTATGCCGATTTTTGGATTAAAAGTTGAGCCAAAGTCGTCAAAGTGGTCATATCGTCCGGCCACCTGCATTTCTACTGTTTCTGTTACTGGAATGTATAGCTCTACAAATGCACCTAGCTGCGTTCTTTTTGCGTCCGCGATGCTAGAGCCATAACCAAATACATCAACTAAGTAATCGTTGGCAGCATCTGCAACCGCATCATTTGAAGGGGTGTCCGACAGCTCTTCTTTTCGTGCTTCGACACCAAATGAGGATTGTACCGCGATATCTTGCCAAGAAAAAAGCTCGCCCGATACAGTAAAATCCCAGCTGTAAATACGGCTTGTACCTTCTCGGGTTGGGCGTGCTTTGGTAAGTGCAAGTGTTGCATCGTTAGTGGCATTGGCTACTAAAAATGGGTTATAAAAGCCGAGCAGGTTACTATTAGCACAGCTTAACTGGCCGTCGTTAATGCTGGCAATGTTCCCATCACCACATAGCTCCCCAGCCAAAGCGGCATGAAACTTATAACGATTGTATACCCCATCGGTGGCCACCTGATCTGATTTAGATTCAGAGAACATAATCCCAGATACCCAATCCCATTCGCCTAGCTGCCCTTCTAGGCTCGAAACCAATCGCATATTTTGGCTTTCGACTTCAATGGTGCGTGGTGAAGTAAAGCGAGCATCAAACTGAAATCCCCATTGCTCCTGTCCAAGTTGTGTGTCGAATGGGTCGATGTAAAGTGAATCAAGTAGCGAGTTGTTACCGCTTGCGTCGCTATAAATGAAGAGGGCATCCTCTCTCACCCATGGACCTTCACTGTCATCAATCTGATTGATTGCGGCTGGGGTTGAATAAGCGGTTGATTTTGTTTTACTGATAAAAAATTCAGTTTTCCAAGTTAACTCGCCAACCTGCTGATTGAACATCGCACCACCAGACACACTCTCAAATGGAGTGCTTAGGACATCATCTTGATTACCATAGTAAGCACAGATCTGCTCCCCATACTCAGTGGTGACCAGCTGGCTCATACAGCCAGGTGCTGGAAGCTCATTACCGTCGCGACTGCTGTAATAATAAATATTAGGCGTATTGTTTAGTTTAGGAAGATAAGAATATCCGTTAACTAAGTTGGGTGTTGCTAAGAAGTCTCTATCTGTTGCGTTAAATTGGTTTCGGTCGTAAAAATCTGCAAACAACATAAGGCTGTCATTACCAACTTCAGTTCCCCAAATTAGATTGACTTGTGTTTTGCCCTCATCAGAGCTTTCAAGACTGTTACCATAGCTAACCTCAAGTTCTGCACCATCGTAATTGTCTTTAAGAATATAGTTAATCACACCCGCAACGGCGTCGGCTCCATAGATTGCGGATGCCCCAGTCGCTAGGATCTCAACTCGTTCGATTGCCGCTAAGGGGATGGCGTTTACATCAACAAAGTTTTGTGTGCCCGCCGCAAAAGAGCTTGGCGCGACTCGACGACCATTGATCAAGGTTAACGTCGCTGAAGGACCCATGCCTCGTAAACTGGCTGCTGCTTGCCCCGCGGGTGTTGAGGTTGACGTACTGCCACTTTCGCTTGTTGAGAATGTGCCAGAGCCACCTTTTAATTGAGGAAGGTCTTGAAGTAGCTCGAAAATTGAGGAAGCACCTGAGCGGTCTATGTCTTCTGAGCTCAAGATAGTAATGGGCTGTGTACCTTCTAAATCAACGCCTTTTATGCGAGAGCCTGTGACCTCAATTCTTTCAACGGCTTTTACGTTTTGATCTGTTTGTTCTTCTGCATGAGTATTAAAACTTGAAGCAGCCAAGGCTGCTGAAATTGCTACGAATAGTTTGTTGTACATTACTTCACCTACTTTCTGTTGATGAGCGGCTTGGTAAAGGCGAATGGCGTTGCTGTAGAATTTATTTGTTGTGTTTATTGCTCTACCGCATTGAAACTTCGCAATCGTCTGTGCTTAAAAAGCGTTAAAAACAATAGGTCAGTTTCAATTGGACAGATGAAAACCACGCCACTACGAAAAATAATCGCGATAGTACGCCTTAAGCCAGCCGTTTAATTTTTATAGAAATCAAGAAGTGGGGTTGCAATTAATAGACAACGCCACGGCTTTACACCGTGTGTCTACTCGTCGAACCACTCAGAAAGGTAGTGAGGTGAGTAGAAGTAGCAAACAAATTTGAACGCATTCTTCAACATATTTTCATCTCGTGTTTTTTGACAATGCAAACCAGCGTGTGCTAGCTTGCGCTTCGCAATGTTCATTAAAATTTATAGCACAAGCGTTTTTGTGCTGACAAGTCGTTTTTAACAAATTTGTTTGGAATTTATCATGAATGTTGTGTTTTATATAACCACAGTGTTAACTGTGGGTACGCTTTTCTTCAGCTTAACCTCTTCTGCACAAACACTTTATTTGATTGGCGGAGCACTCAAAACCTGCTCTAGTATGACTACAAAAAATTGTGCAGAAAATGTCGAATTTTCAACGGCTGTGAAAACACATTTGCTGTTTTCTGTTGATGAAATGGCAATAAATAAATTCACTAAAGGTTGGCCAACTAACAATCGCGCGCACCTTAGGCGCACCCTTAAACTGCTTAAGAAATTACCATCGAACAAAGTCTTATCTAAACTACAGCTTGCGCAGCATGCGAAACAATTTGATGAAGGCTTATATCGCAGTTGGAGTGATAAAGAATATAACTTCTTCTTCGATATGCTTGAACTGCCCTTGTTGTATCAGCATAACCGCATACCTGAAATAGTTAATACTAACGGAAATAATGAGCCAGCGAGCACCGAAATCATAGAAGATATTGCTAAGCGCATTGGCAAGACAAAAACCAAAAGATTGCTGCTTGTCACTGCATCTTCTCGTGATCCTTATGAGTCTGCTGATTTCTATGAAGGACTATTTCAAAGCTACGATGTTAATGCTCAATGGTTCCCCCTTACTCCAGCATTAGCCGCAGCACTTAGTCGCGATGACTGTGAAAACCTAGATAGCTATCGTAACCAGCTCAATGGGGTTTATAATCGTGAAGTCATTTATCCTGATAGAACATTAACCGAATATAATCTTTGCCAGCAAGGGATTGAGAAGGTGAAACAGCAGTTGGTAAATGCGGATGCGATCATGTTTAACGGCGGTGATCAATCACTCACTAAGCTAGTAATGTATGCTACCGATAAGCAAACGCCTTATCCTTGGACTGAAGTTCTAAAGGAGATACCGATAATTATCGGTACAAGTGCCGGAACAGCGGTGCAGGCTGGCGGAAAAAATGCCTTCGGTAATGTTCCCATGATCACAAATGGTAGCAGTATCGAAGCTATGTTAAATGGCGCAATAAATGCTTCTGCTCCAGTACAACACTGCGAAAAGCATGGTGGATGTGGCAAGCTAAATGCCGATGCATTAACTTATGATGCTACAGGTGGCTTAGGAGTCTTTTCCTTTGGCGTTTTAGATACGCATTTTAGTGAAAGAGGCAGAAGTTTTAGGCTTGCGGTGTTAGCACTAAAAAGCGGCCAAAAATTTGGTTTTGGTGTGGATGAAACCACAGCACTAAAATTTGAAAGTACTGAAGAGGAGTTCTCGGTACTTGGTAAGCAGGGCGTAGTCGTGATTGAAACTCATAAGCCACAGCATTTCTACTATTCGTTTTATCCAGCAGGCAGTACGTTTTCAATGCCCAAGTTACATTCAAAAAATAAAAGAGACAGTAATGTGGTGAACAGGGAAAAAGGCAAACGTCTAGTTGAAAATCTAGTCGAAGATAATGCGCTCCGTGAAGTGACCCAACTTATGTGTTTAGAGCAACTTAGTGAAGTGGAAGCCTCACAGGTAGACCTGCCAAACATTCATATTGAACGAACCAAGCAGAGCCGCTGTGACAGGCTGGCCAACGGGAAATTCCGAGTCAAAAACATAACCGTAAAATGGCATGAAAAGTAATGTAACCTAAACCTTAAATAAGGCGGGTATTCATCGAGCAAATGCCTTGAAGCAAATTACAAAGTGAATAAACGGCTACCAACTGGGAGCCGCCATAATTAGCAACCTAGTTGTGAGCTAAGACCGCCGACTCGACCCTCAATGTCGGTGGCTTTATAGCTTGGCAGGCTAGGTAGGATATTCAGGCCTGCTCTTTGCTCTACTTCGTCAATGGTTACTTCTGTTTTGCAGTAATCAAGATATCTACCAGAAGTTTGCTCCATGATAAAAGCAGAAGCCTTCACATTTGAGCCTGCTATTGTGACAACGACCTTAAAGTAGCCTGACGGAATAGTGTGAGATTCATCAGCACCAGGCAAGGTAGCAAAGTAATATTCATACAAGGGACCCGTGAACACATAGGCATTTTCGCCTGTTCGCACTAAACTTCTCACTGCATTTTCTAATTTAACCCATGGACCTTGATTAAGGTTTGATGATTGCGGGGTAATGTTCGAGAGATAGTTAGTATCGCTCCAATTGGATGTATTGGAAAACGATGCCAAAGGCACTTGATGACCTCTATCTGTATGAATAGTTGCCCATGCATCGCTGTAGTCACTTGGCTCTAGCGTGTATCTACTTGCAATTTTAGGGTCAGATTTCCAAGTCCTTGAACGGCTTGGGCCATCAATTGTGCTTGATGTGACTTTGTATGCTACCCAGTCCGCAAACTTTGTTGTGCGATTATTGCTAAGCACATATATAGGTCGCTCAACGATATCATTACTTGATGGTGTGCCAGTTGGGCAACCGTAGTTGCTACATATGTTGGTGTTTGCATTTGCAGTCGCACTGACAGCAAGCATGAGTATTGCGAATTTCATTTTAATCTCCGTGCTTAATTGAAAGTCACGCAATACTAGGTTGGTTATTTGTCAGTATTATTACTTTAATGTAAATATATTGTGTTTTTTGATTGCTGCTGTTAGTTGAAAACTACAGTGAAAGAGCTGACTTATAAGGCGTTATAGCTATAAAGTATGTTAAGAATCCCTCATTTTCATTTTACTAATTAACTGGAAAATAGAGGCTAGGAGCAGAGTTATAATTTCAATTGTTGTCCACTATTAGCAATCTCGCCTTGAACCCTTGTCGGCAAATTACTCAGCTTATATTTGGGCACTCTGTATGGTTTTACAATTCTTGCTTGATCAGGAATTTTTCACCCAGGCTAGATAAGGTAGTAACGCTTTTGTCGATACAGAAATCGGTTGAGTTGGAAGAAGCGTTCAGGTTTTGCGTCTTCAAATAGTTAGATGCTGATTTCTGCAGGATTAAACTTTTGATTTCAAAGTTCTCAAATCCATAAAGCTTTATTACTGCTTTGGAGAAAGTTGTGTAGTGGTCAATGCTTTTTGGCCACCACATTATAAATTCTCAGTATTGCAGTTCTTGCATAATAGTAGAGGTAACCATTGTTGTGCTGATCGTAGAAATTCTCCTTATAAACTATTTAACTTTATGGGAAAGTTACACCCGCATGCGTCAATGTGCCATGATCGTGTCTACTCTCACGCAAAGCGTTTTGCGGTATGCTTTTAAAAGGTCGCCTGGTCTAGCGAGCAATGCTAATATCATCTAAGATGATTGACATGTTTTGGCTTGGCGTAAAACTAATATTTAATATTATCTCATCAGTATTACTACTCTCTGCTATAAGTTCGATAGGAAAAACAACGGTCTGAAGTAATGGCTCTGTAGGTGGATAACTTACATCTTTGTTCTCCAGCTCTGAATAGTCTGAAGTTAACAGCGGGGAAATGCTTCCTGGGGAAGTAAAATTCTGATTAATTACGACGCCATACTTATTGAGAATTTCTATTTTTATGTCAGACAACAGATTATATGGGCTACATTCTCTGTTCTTTTCAGAGTCCAACACTGCTATTGCAAAAGTTAAAAACTTATCTTTCATCGTCAAGCCATCGATTGACGCTAATTTAACTTGAAAAGAAGTTTCAACTTGTTTCTTGAGTTTCAGAGCTAATACATTGTTTGGTGTATCTACGCCACCTCTTAATTGCTCCTTTACAATTGAAGGCATGCCCAATTGCTCCTGGCCATCAACCAAAACCTTATACCTTTTACGATCTGTATTGAGAATGTCAAAGTTCTCAATAACTTGAAAAGCTGAAGTTATATATCGAGAGACATAGATGTCCTTGGGAAGATCAAACTCTGAGATTGGAGGTCGTCTTAGTATATTTTCATATTCTTTCTTCCCTAACAAAGTGAGATCAATAAAGGCAGATACAAAGACTTTGGTCAACTGCTCTTGCTGTTTAGGCGACAATAGCTTTTTATAAAATCTTTTGCTTCCTCCCCAATGAGTATCATTAGACATATCTTGATTAAAATTTATGTGGTTAGCTTTATATACGTAAATTGAATACTTTACATAGTCATTACCGTCATCAAATAACGTTCTTTGCCATTGCTGACTACCAAGAAACTGATAAACGTCAGCATCGTGCCCTCCTTGCAGTACTAAGTAATTAGTGTTTCTTAGAATGTTTTTGCCATTAGCATGTTGATATTGACCATCCATTGGTGCTAACGCGACTACCGATTTAATACCGAAACCAAACTCTGTAAGCTTATCGCTATTTGGTAAGGTTTTTAAATTATTGAATGTAGAGGCTAAGGAGACAGCTTCCCCTCCTCTAGACATACCAATTAATGCAATGTTTTCCAAATCAAGTTTGTTATAAAAAATGCTATCCTGTTTTCGATTCCAAGAACGCAGTAGCTTAAGGTGTTCCAACAATACCCAGCCACGAGCGCCGCTTTCTCCCATTAAGCCATTTAAATAAGTTTGATCTACCTGAACAACGACGTAACCGCGACTAGAAAACAACTCACCTAAATAATCAAAACCTGGGTCTGAATTGCCATGAACTAAAAGAATAACAGGCTTCTTCTCTGAAGTATCAGGAAACCAAACTTTACCATCTAGCGCTAAATTTGCGCTTTCAAATGTATGGTATGCGTCATATTTATAGCCCTGATTTTTGGAATATTCAGCAAGAAAGCTTGGTAGCGTGATGGTAGGAGTAATTATGTCGGGCTTATCAATAGAGAATAAAAATGGCTTTTCCCCGTAGGTAATCACGTCAAATTTATACTTCCCTCTTTCGGCAGGGTTTGATAAGCCACTCTTTTGTGTTTTAGGAAAAATGTATTTATCTGAAACACACTGTAAAACCTCATAGGCAGTAGCTGAAAGGGAAATCGATAGAATGATGATAGATACTAAATGTGCAAGTAAACGTTTCATTATTATCCTTAACACTTTATTTACTGAGTTTTATGTTAACAATGTAGGAGTTGAGGCTTTAGACGCAAAAAATATAAAAAAGGTTTAAAGGTTTTGAGAATAGGACTAGTCAGCATCCTTTTTTCTGCGATTGCAATTATTCTGTGTACTAACTTATTCCTCTTCAAAATTAAGTTAGATCCAATGTCCATTTCTTGTAACTTGTAGTGATCAACTAATTCCTGACAGTGAACTAAGTTTTTCTTCTGCTACTGCTGGAGCTTGCATATCGTTATGACTATGTGGCCTTCTCCAGTTGTAATAGTTCATAAAGTAAAAGCTAACGTATTGTTCAGCTTCTTTTAAATATAGTGGAGTTTAGTTTCGGGGCGCTTCTCACAAAAAGATTCCTTCTAGTCGTTCAAGCTGCAATTTCATCTAATTAAGATCTAAGAGCAATATACTCATTAGAGGTGCTATTAGGAGTCGTCCTATAAATCCTCCCCTAAAAGGCGCTGAAAGGGCAAAATAATTTTATTGAAATATGGTGCAGCAAGTGTGCGATGAAACTAATGTGCGATAAGAATGATAGTAGATAGAGTTAACTTATTGAACAGGGTAAGGAAAAGCTGGTCGGCATAGCAGGATTTGAACCTGCGACCCCTGACACCCCATGACAGTGCGCTACCAAGCTGCGCTATATGCCGACTTGTGCTTTACTATACGGATTTTTTTTTGAAAGGCAATAAGTGGTTGGTTTGTTTGGACATTAAATGAACTCAAGGGCGTGTTTTTGTGTTCTTCGTCATTAAATCTGAGTTTTATAAGAAGAAAGCGCACTAAATATAAGCACTAGTGCGCTGTATTGGTCTATTTAGTCCAAATGCCTTTTGGTAGTGTTTTTTCTACTTCAGGGTTGGTACTAGGATCAAACTCTGGGGTTACGCCAGCTTTAAGCTGCTTTTTATAATCGTTGGCAAGCCATAGCACGACTTTGCGAAGCATAAAGAGTGCAACCACGTTAACTACAGCCATTAAACCCATTGAAATATCAGCGAGTGTCCAAACCAGTCCAAGTTCGCTTACCGCACCAAACATTACCATACCTAATACACAAGCTCTAAATACCATCATGCCTTTCTTTGAATGGTGATCTAAGAACAGTAGGTTGGTTTCTGCATAACTATAGTTGGCAACAATGGAGGTAAAAGCGAAAAATAGAATAGCTACCGCAACGAAAATTGCGCCCCATTCCCCTACATGATGAACCAATGCAGATTGCGTTAATTCAATGCCAGTTAAACCTGAGTTTGGCTCGAGCTGACCAGATAAAAGAATAAGCGACGCGGTCGCGGTACAGATCACTATGGTATCTACAAATACACCTAGCATTTGTACATACCCTTGTGATGCTGGATGATTTGGATTTGGTGTTGCACTTGCAGCAGCGTTTGCAGCGCTACCCATACCGGCTTCATTTGAGAATAAGCCGCGCTTGATCCCTTGAAGCATCGCTTGCATTACCGCGTAGCCAATAGCACCAGCACCCGCTTGCTCAATACCCATTGCACTTTTTACTATTAACATGAATATGTCTGGTAGCTGCGCAAAGTTCACAGCACAGACGTAAAGTGCAAGTATAAGATAAGCAACGGCCATAAAAGGCACGACAAGTTCGGCAAAGCGTGCAATAGTTTTTAAACCACCGAAGATGATAATCCCAGAAGCTGCTACTAACGCAATACCCATCACATACTTAGGCACATCAAAGGCAACGTTAAATGCTGCAGCAATGGAGTTGGCTTGTACTGCATTAAAGACGAAACCAAATGCAAGGATAAGGCAAAGTGAGAATAACACCCCCATCCACTTACGTTTTAAACCTAGCTCCATATAATAAGCAGGGCCACCACGGAAGTTTCCGTCATCATCTTTTGTCTTATATAGCTGCGCTAAGCAACTTTCAGCAAAACTGGTCGCCATACCAATCAAGGCAATGAGCCACATCCATAATATAGCACCAGGACCGCCTAAATAGAGCGCAACGCCAACACCTGCCATATTACCGGTACCAACCCGTGCGGCGAGTGAAGTACAGAATGCTTGAAAAGAGGAGATACCATCTTCAGCACCTTCGCGGCTTTGCATCATTACCTTCACCATATATGGAAATTGAGTGAATTGAATAAAGCCAAGCCTAATTGTGAAGAATACACCTGCAGCTATTAAGAGGTAGATAAGTAGATGGCCCCATAAAAGACCACTTATCGAGTTTAAGATATCAGCCATGTATTTAGCCTTTTTCTAAGAACGAGTAAATAATGGGGCGGTAATCTACCACAAAGAAAAGCAAAAGCCGAAATTCCTGTGGGTTATCCACAGAAAATGTGGATAAGTTGTTAGGATTCGGTGGGCTAAAAAGCATTTGAAAAATAAATAGAAAAAACCGAAAAAAAGGGTTGCACTAAAATCGGATCTCCCTATAATGCGCATCCACCGACACGGGAGCAGCGCTGAAAAGCAATAAGCCAACGAGTTGGTAGTCGAGTAAAACTTAGCTTTGAAAACTTAAGAAAAAACTTCTTCTCAAGAAATTCAAAATTAAGTGTTGACAAAAAATCGGGAATGCTTAGAATGCACATCCCTCGAAGCAGCGAAATGTTTCGAAACGTTCTTTAAAAATATGAAGCAATCATCTGTGTGGGTACTCGTACAGATTGAGTTCTAACAGCAGATTCTAGTTCGCTAGATGACGCAAACAAATTTAGAGTCTCAGTTTCTTATGAGTGACTATATAGTCAATTCGTTTTGATTTTACTTTTTTGAAAAGTAGAAACAAACAATCAGAATTCATTGAGCACGAAACTTAGGTTTCGAAAAAACTTTTAATTGAAGAGTTTGATCATGGCTCAGATTGAACGCTGGCGGCAGGCCTAACACATGCAAGTCGAGCGGTAACATTTCTAGCTTGCTAGAAGATGACGAGCGGCGGACGGGTGAGTAATGCTTGGGAACATGCCTTGAGGTGGGGGACAACCATTGGAAACGATGGCTAATACCGCATAATGTCTACGGACCAAAGGGGGCTTCGGCTCTCGCCTTTAGATTGGCCCAAGTGGGATTAGCTAGTTGGTGAGGTAAAGGCTCACCAAGGCGACGATCCCTAGCTGGTTTGAGAGGATGATCAGCCACACTGGAACTGAGACACGGTCCAGACTCCTACGGGAGGCAGCAGTGGGGAATATTGCACAATGGGCGCAAGCCTGATGCAGCCATGCCGCGTGTGTGAAGAAGGCCTTCGGGTTGTAAAGCACTTTCAGTCAGGAGGAAAGGTTAGTAGTTAATACCTGCTAGCTGTGACGTTACTGACAGAAGAAGCACCGGCTAACTCCGTGCCAGCAGCCGCGGTAATACGGAGGGTGCGAGCGTTAATCGGAATTACTGGGCGTAAAGCGTACGCAGGCGGTTTGTTAAGCGAGATGTGAAAGCCCCGGGCTTAACCTGGGAACTGCATTTCGAACTGGCAAACTAGAGTGTGATAGAGGG
>JWIH01000008.1 GCA_000814665.1 Pseudoalteromonas flavipulchra NCIMB 2033 = ATCC BAA-314 | reverse complement strand
GGCTCCGGCAGTGCCTTAACATTGACTTTACCATTCGCTGTCAACGGCAAAGCTTCCAGTATCATATACGCCGACGGCACCATGTACTCCGGTAAAGCCTGACGGATATGCCCCTTAACATCCTCTATCAAGGCCCCTGTTTCCCTTTCACTGTCGCCAACCACTAGATAAGCGACCAGCTGGCTGTTGTTTTCTCCATTGTCCCGAGCCAACACTAGGGCTTCCTGAATGTCACTATGAGTTGCTAGAGCATGCTCTATTTCACCCAGCTCTATACGAAAGCCCCGTACCTTCACCTGGTGATCTATTCGTCCCAAATATTCAAGCTCACCTCCCTCCTGTCGGCGCGCAAGATCGCCGGTGCGGTAAAAGCGTTTCACACCCTGTCCCGGTAAACACACAAAACGCTCAGCACTCAACTCTTCCCGATTTAAGTAGCCCCGGCTAACCCCGTGGCCGCTGACATACATTTCACCACCAATACCGTCCGGTACCAGCACTTGTTTTTCATTCAACAACAGAATATCCAGATCTGCCAGTGGCTTACCTATCAGGCTCGCACCCCGACCTTGCGTCAGATCTTGTTCCCGAATACGTCGATAGGTAACATGCACTGTGGTTTCGGTGATCCCATACATATTGACCAACTCTGGGGTGTTATCGCCATGGCGCGCCACCCAAGGTTTAAGCTGAGTGAAATTCAGGGCTTCCCCGCCAAAAACCACATAGCGCAGCGCCAGCGGTTCATCCCGACGGCTGTCTTCGGCAATCAACAGGTTAAAGGCGCTCGGGGTCTGGTTTAAGACCGTCACTTTTTCCTGCACCAACAACTGGTAGAAATCTCCGCTCGAGCGCGATACCCAGTAAGGCACTATCACTAAACGTCCGCCATAGGCCAACGCTCCCCAAATCTCCCACACCGAGAAGTCAAAGGCGTAGGAATGGAACAGGGTCCAGACATCAGCTTCACTAAAGTCAAAATGCGCTTGTGAGGTGCCTAGTAGGCGGGTCACATTATTATGCTGTACCAGCACCCCTTTAGGTTGCCCGGTAGAGCCTGAGGTATAAATAACATAAGCCAGATGATGGGACGCAAGGCCCAGCGAAGATACCGACAGGTTCTGCACCGACATGTCCGACAACTGTGCCTGTACGGCTTCGTCATCCAGACACAGGGCCTTATCCGCCAACACCGGTAATTGCGCCAGCACCGCTTGTGAAGTCAGCACGGTTTGCACACCGCTGTCTTCAAGCATATACGTCAGGCGGGACTGTGGATTGGCTGGGTCAAGCGGTACATAGGCCCCGCCTGCCTTGAGAATAGCCAACATACCGACCACCGTCTCCAGCGAGCGCTCAACGCAAAGTCCCACTAAAGTATCCGGCTTCACTCCCTGTGCTGTCAGGTAGCGAGCTAATTGGTTGGCGCGGCGGTTTAACTCGCCATAACTAAGACGGCTTGCTTCATATACTAGGGCTATTTTCTCCGGGTGGCGCGCTGCCTGCTCTTCAAATAATTCATGCAGGCAGCTGGTTAAGCACTCAATATCCTGACTGCTTGCAAGCAGCTGTTCACGCTCCCGGCTGGTCACCAATTCATGACTGAACACATCTCGCTCAGGTGACTGCAACAGGGCGCTCAGCAACACCTCAAAGTGCTCCGCCATACGCACTATCGTCTCGTCTTTAAAGACAGCCGTATTAAACTCCCAATAGAGCCCGAGGCCACCAGCCTCCTCTGCCATATTCAGGGTCAGGTCGAACTTCGCGGTTTGTCCGCCGCCCTCCACCATCGACAACTCTAATCCCGGCAACGATAAGCTGCCCTGATCATTGTTTTGCAGCGATAGCATCACCTGAAACAGCGGGCTGTGACTCAGGCTGCGCTCGGGCTGCAAACGGTCAACGATTTGTTCAAACGGCACCTGCTGATGGTCATAGGCATCGAGCAAACAGCGCTTGCTCTGCCCCAGTAAATCATGAAAACTTGGACTGCCCGATAAATCGCTGCGCAGCACCAGCGTATTGACAAAAAAGCCTATTAGCTCGGCAATTTCTGATTGCTCCCGATTCGCCACCGGCGTGCCGACCACGATATCCTGCTCGTTACTATAGCGGGATAATAAAACCGAAAACGCAGCATGCAGCCCCATAAACAAGGTGGCACCATGAGATTGACACAAGGCTGTCAAACGCGCGACATCGTTTTTATCAAGACTGCTGGCATGAACATCACCGGTAAAGCTTTGCACCATAGGTCTGGCATAATCCAACGGCAGGCTATGCACCACAGGCAAGTACGACAGCTGATTTTGCCAGTAGTCCAACTGCTGCTCTAGCACGTCGCCTTGCAGCCATTGGCGCTGCCAGTAAGCATAGTCGCCATACTGAATGGCCAAGGGAGCCAGAGACGCTTCTTCTCCCTGAACATAAGCGCGATACAGCTGGCTAAACTCATTCACCAATATGCCCATGGACCAGCCATCTGAAGCGATATGGTGCATGGTCACCAGCAAAATATGCTCTAGATCGGAGACTTTTAGCAGTCGCGTCCGAAGCATTAAATCCTGGCTCAGGTCAAAAGCGCTGACCGCCTCTTTAGCGATCACTTCAGCAATTTCAGCCTCGCGGATCCCTGTCGTTAGTGTCGATAAGTCCGTAAACGGGATATCAAAAGTGTCCGCTTCTTGGAGCACCTGGATTGGCTCGCCGTCATCGCCGCCAATAAAACATGTACGTAGGCTTTCATGACGCGCCACGATAGCGCTAAAGGCCTGCTTCAAGGCGTCCTGGTTGAGGGTGCCAGTCAGTTTTAACGCCGCCGGCATATTGTAATGGGCACTGCCGCCGTCGATTTTATCCAGCAGCCATAGCCTTTGCTGTGCATAAGACAGGGGTAAGGCTTGCTCTCGGGACACCGGTAGGAGCGGCGGACCTTGCAGTCCCCGGTCACAGCTGTCGATAAAGGCCGCCAGCGCTGCCAGCTTAGGCTGGTTGAAAATCTCCCGCAGCGGCAAAGTCACCTCAAAGGCTTCGCTGCAGCGGGCCACCAGTTTGGTGACCAGCAAGGAATGTCCCCCTAACTCAAAAAAGTTGTCCTGGATACCAACCCGTTCAAGCAACAGTATTTCCTGCCAGATCCGGCATAAGGTTTTTTCGGTCACGGTTTGCGGTGCAACATACGCACCGCTTAAGGAGCTTGCTTCAGGCTCTGGTAGAGCATTACGGTCAACCTTACCATTAGCGGTTAACGGCAAATGCTCTAGCAACACAAAGGCGCTGGGCACCATATAGTCAGGTAAGGTTTTACGCGCATGCTGACGCGCTTCTTCGATTAACCGCGCTTCATGACTATCTGCACCCGTGGCAACTAGATAGCCTACCAAGCGTTTGTCATTATTTCCTGCTTCGCGGGCGAGCACCACGGCTTCTTTAATCCCATCGCACTCTTCTAGGACATGTTCAATTTCCCCCAGCTCAATGCGATATCCCCTCACCTTTACCTGATGGTCAATACGACCCAAGTACTCCAGCTCACCGCTGGGCAGCCAACGCACAAGGTCCCCTGTTCGATACAAACGTTTACTGTTGTTACTGCCCAAACCGTCATAAAATGGATTGGTAACAAACTTTTCATCATTCAGTTCTGGCCGGTTCAGATAACCCCGAGTTAATCCCGCTCCGCCTATGTATAGTTCCCCACTCACCCCTTTTGGGGCTAGCTGACCTGATTGCGTTAACACATAAAGCTGGGTATTGGCTATTCCCGTGCCTATGCTCGCCCGCCCCTTAGCTGTTCGCAATTTATAGGTGGAATAGGTGGTATCTTCTGATGGCCCGTATAGGTCATACACAGAGCTAAAACCAGCCTGATATAGGCTGTCAACCAAGTCTTGCTTTAATGCTTCTCCCGCCAGATTTATCGTTTTTAATTTTACTGGCAGCTTTTTCCCAGAAAGTAAAACCTTAGCCGCCGAAGGCACCGTGTTGACTAAAGTAACCTTGTCTAGGGCATCTGTCTCAAAGAAGTTAAGAATATTCTTAACTATCAAAACCGAACCTCCGGCGGCCAGAGGTGCAAATATTTCAAAAATCGACAGATCGAAGCACATGGAAGTTGAAGCCAGCACGCACCCTAAGGTTTCTCGGCTATAAAAATCCAACGCCCAGGCCAATAGAGCTGCAGTGTTTCTGTGCTCGACCATAACCCCCTTGGGTTTCCCGGTAGAGCCTGAGGTATATATCACATACGCCAGATGCTCAGCGCATAATCCCACAGATGATACCGACAGATTATCCGACGGCATGGCCGTTAATCTTATTGCTAGCTGTGCATCATCCAGACACAGGGCCCAACTCTCAAGAAACGGTAAGCTGTCCAGCACCTGGCTTTGTGTCAACACAATATCTACGCCACTGTCACTGAGCATATAGGCCAACCGGGATTCAGGATAGTCAGGATCTAAAGGCAGATAAGCGCCGCCAGCCTTGAGGATGGCCAGAATAGCGACCACCATATCCAAAGAGCGTTCGACACACACCCCTACTAAGGTCTCGGGCTTCACCCCCTGTGCTTTCAGATAATGG
Source organism: Pseudoalteromonas flavipulchra NCIMB 2033 = ATCC BAA-314 (assembly GCA_000814665.1). Taxonomy (GTDB): domain Bacteria; phylum Pseudomonadota; class Gammaproteobacteria; order Enterobacterales; family Alteromonadaceae; genus Pseudoalteromonas; species Pseudoalteromonas maricaloris. Next base: position 52,131 of record JWIH01000008.1, on the reverse strand, counting down.
GCTAGCTGGTTGGCACGACGGTTTAAATCGTCATAGGTTAAAGAAGCGCCATTGCAAAGCACAGCCTCCTGCTCGGGGTGGAGTGACACTCTGGCTTCAAAAAACTCATGAATGCACCTATTTGATGGCCAATCAGTCTCGGTATTATTCCAGCCGTGCAGCAGTTGTTGCCTTTCTTGCTCGGTCACCAGCTCATGGCCAAAAACATGCCTGTTCGGCGATTGCGACAGGGCAGATAACAGGACTTCAAAATGCCTCGCCATCTGCTGTATGGTTTCCTGATTGAATAAGTCGGTATTAAACTCCCAGGCCAGTTCGAGCCCTTGCGCTTTTTCAAGAATATTTAAGCTCAGATCAAATTGCGTGCTACCGACACCTTTAAGTTTTAACTCTGAAACCTCAATCCCCGGCAGCACCAAGCAGCTTTCATCCTCTTGCTGTAACGTCATCATCACCTGAAACAAAGGGCTGTGGCTCAGACCTGATTTAAGCTGCTGCTGTTTGATAACACATTCGAAAGGGAGCTGTTGATGCTCATACGCTTGTTGGATGGTTTCGCGGCTCAGGGCCAATACCTCAAAAAAATCAGGATCGCCAGCCAAATTGCTGCGCAACACCAAAAAGTTCATCAAACCGCCTATAAGACCCGCAGCGCCTGAATGCTGTCGGTTATCGGCCTGAGTACCTATCACTATGTCATCGATATTGCTGTAGCGGGACATTAATATCGAAAAAACGGCATGCAGTCCGGCAAAGAGACTTGTCCCCTGCTCCCGGCACAAGGCTGCCAACAGCTCATGACTGGCTTGATCTAAGGTAGAGACATGGACATCCCCGTTAAAAGTCTGTATCGCCGGCCTGGGATGATCCAGTGGTAAACCATGAACAAGAGGTAATCCCTTAAGCTGCTGTTCCCAGTAAGCAAGCTGCTGGTCAAAAACACCAGTTTGCAAACCATACCGCTGCCAGCGGGCATAGTCTGAGTACTTCAGGGTGATCGGCGTCAAAGGCTTCTCTTTTCCCTGCTCACTGGCCGAGTACATAACACCCAACTCATTGAGTAGTACTTTCATGGAGCTGGGATCGCAGGCCATAGCATGGGAGATCACCAGTAAAATATGCTCATCGGCGGCTACTTTAAGCAAGTGCGCCCGCAGCATCAGATCCCGGGCCAGATCAAAAGGCCTCCCTACTTCGGCGGATAGCAAAGTGGCAATTTCGGCCTCCCGTGCTCCTGCAGCCATATCGGATAAATCTGTCACTGGCATTTCCAGAGAAAGTGCCTGTAGGAACACAGGTATAACCGAATCATTTTCTCCAACTTGAAAACATGTGTGCAGGCTTTGATGCCGTACCAGCAGAAGGTCAAATGCCCGTTGTAAGCTAGCTTGGTTCAAGCTGCCGCTAAGTGTTAAGGCCACGGCAAGGTTAAGATGATGACTGCCGCCGCTAAGCTGATCCTGAAGCCAGACCCTTGACTGGCTAAAAGACAGTTCATTGTCGCCCCCTATCATCTCTCCATAAGCCTGTCCGATAAAAGAGCTAAGAGCGGTTGACCCCATTTTATTGTTATTATTTATATTCATATTTCAAAAAAGTCCAAGTCCTGCTCTTGTTCATCGCAATTGGCATTACCAGCTACAGCATCAAGATGTAATGCTAATGATTTCAAGTTATCCAGCATAAAAACATGTGATACAGCCAGTTTTATTTCGAACTCTTGCTCAATGGCAGTCAATAACTTAACAAACAATAAGGAGTTTCCACCAAGTTCAAAGAAATTATCCATAATTCCGACTCGTTCCACCTCCAGCACTTGCTGCCAAATGCTGCATAACGCCCGTTCTGTATCCGATTTAGGGGCTACATACTCCGCTCTGGATAATCCAATATCCGGCTCCGGCAGTGCCTTAACATTGACTTTACCATTCGCTGTCAACGGCAAAGCTTCCAGTATCATATACGCCGACGGCACCATGTACTCCGGTAAAGCCTGACGGATATGCCCCTTAACATCCTCTATCAAGGCCCCTGTTTCCCTTTCACTGTCGCCAACCACTAGATAAGCGACCAGCTGGCTGTTGTTTTCTCCATTGTCCCGAGCCAACACTAGGGCTTCCTGAATGTCACTATGAGTTGCTAGAGCATGCTCTATTTCACCCAGCTCTATACGAAAGCCCCGTACCTTCACCTGGTGATCTATTCGTCCCAAATATTCAAGCTCACCTCCCTCCTGTCGGCGCGCAAGATCGCCGGTGCGGTAAAAGCGTTTCACACCCTGTCCCGGTAAACACACAAAACGCTCAGCACTCAACTCTTCCCGATTTAAGTAGCCCCGGCTAACCCCGTGGCCGCTGACATACATTTCACCACCAATACCGTCCGGTACCAGCACTTGTTTTTCATTCAACAACAGAATATCCAGATCTGCCAGTGGCTTACCTATCAGGCTCGCACCCCGACCTTGCGTCAGATCTTGTTCCCGAATACGTCGATAGGTAACATGCACTGTGGTTTCGGTGATCCCATACATATTGACCAACTCTGGGGTGTTATCGCCATGGCGCGCCACCCAAGGTTTAAGCTGAGTGAAATTCAGGGCTTCCCCGCCAAAAACCACATAGCGCAGCGCCAGCGGTTCATCCCGACGGCTGTCTTCGGCAATCAACAGGTTAAAGGCGCTCGGGGTCTGGTTTAAGACCGTCACTTTTTCCTGCACCAACAACTGGTAGAAATCTCCGCTCGAGCGCGATACCCAGTAAGGCACTATCACTAAACGTCCGCCATAGGCCAACGCTCCCCAAATCTCCCACACCGAGAAGTCAAAGGCGTAGGAATGGAACAGGGTCCAGACATCAGCTTCACTAAAGTCAAAATGCGCTTGTGAGGTGCCTAGTAGGCGGGTCACATTATTATGCTGTACCAGCACCCCTTTAGGTTGCCCGGTAGAGCCTGAGGTATAAATAACATAAGCCAGATGATGGGACGCAAGGCCCAGCGAAGATACCGACAGGTTCTGCACCGACATGTCCGACAACTGTGCCTGTACGGCTTCGTCATCCAGACACAGGGCCTTATCCGCCAACACCGGTAATTGCGCCAGCACCGCTTGTGAAGTCAGCACGGTTTGCACACCGCTGTCTTCAAGCATATACGTCAGGCGGGACTGTGGATTGGCTGGGTCAAGCGGTACATAGGCCCCGCCTGCCTTGAGAATAGCCAACATACCGACCACCGTCTCCAGCGAGCGCTCAACGCAAAGTCCCACTAAAGTATCCGGCTTCACTCCCTGTACTGTCAGGTAGCGAGCTAATTGGTTGGCGCGGCGGTTTAACTCGCCATAACTAAGACGGCTTGCTTCATATACTAGGGCTATTTTCTCCGGGTGGCGCGCTGCCTGCTCTTCAAATAATTCATGCAGGCAGCTCCTTGACGGGGTTAAGCACTCAATATCCTGACTGCTTTCAAGCAGCTGTTCACGCTCCCGGCTGGTCACCAATTCATGACTGAACACATCTCGCTCAGGTGACTGCAACAGGGCGCTCAGCAACACCTCAAAGTGCTCCGCCATACGCACTATCGTCTCGTCTTTAAAGACAGCCGTATTAAACTCCCAATAGAGCCCGAGGCCACCAGCCTCCTCTGCCATATTCAGGGTCAGGTCGAACTTCGCGGTTTGTCCGCCGCCTTCCACCATCGACAACTCTAATCCCGGCAACGATAAGCTGCCCTGATCATTGTTTTGCAGCGATAGCATCACCTGAAACAGCGGGCTGTGACTCAGGCTGCGCTCGGGCTGCAAACGGTCAACGATTTGTTCAAACGGCACCTGCTGATGGTCATAGGCATCGAGCAAACAGCGCTTGCTCTGCCCCAGTAAATCATGAAAACTTGGACTGCCCGATAAATCGCTGCGCAGCACCAGCGTATTGACAAAAAAGCCTATTAGCTCGGCAATTTCTGATTGCTCCCGATTCGCCACCGGCGTGCCGACCACGATATCCTGCTCGTTACTATAGCGGGATAATAAAACTGAAAACGCAGCATGCAGCCCCATAAACAAGGTGGCGCCATGGGATTGACACAAGGCCGTCAAACGCGCGATATCGCTCTTATCAAGACTGCTGGCATGAACATCACCGGTAAAGCTTTGCACCATAGGTCTGGCATAATCCAACGGCAGGCTATGCACCACAGGCAAGTACGACAGCTGATTTTGCCAGTAGTCTAACTGCTGCTCTAGCACGTCGCCTTGCAGCCATTGGCGCTGCCAGTAAGCATAGTCGCCATACTGAATGGCCAAGGGAGCCAGAGACGCTTCTTCTCCCTGAACATAAGCGCGATACAGCTGGCTAAACTCATTCACCAATATGCCCATGGACCAGCCATCTGAAGCGATATGGTGCATGGTCACCAGCAAAATATGCTCTAGATCGGAGACTTTTAGCAGTCGTGCCCGAAGCATTAAATCCTGGCTCAGGTCAAAAGCGCTGACCGCCTCTTTAGCGATCACTTCAGCAATTTCAGCCTCGCGGATCCCTATCGTTAGTGTCGATAAATCCGTAAACGGGATATCAAAAGTGTCCGCTTCTTGGAGCACCTGGATTGGCTCGCCGTCATCGCCGCCAATAAAACATGTACGTAGGCTTTCATGACGCGCCACGATAGCGCTAAAGGCCTGCCTCAAGGCGTCCTGGTTGAGGGTGCCAGTCAGTTTTAACGCCGCCGGCATATTGTAATGGGTGCTGCCGCCGTCGATTTTATCCAGCAGCCATAGCCTTTGCTGTGCATAAGACAGGGGTAAGGCTTGCTCTCGGGACACCGGCAGAAGTGGCGGACCTTGCAGTCCCCGGTCACAGCTGTCGATAAAGGCCGCCAGCGCTGCCAGCTTAGGCTGGTTGAAAATCTCCCGCAGCGGCAAAGTCACCTCAAAGGCTTCGCTGCAGCGGGCGGCCAGTTTGGTGGCCAGCAGGGAGTGGCCCCCCAAATCAAAGAAATTATCCCCAAGACCGACACTTGCTATGCCCAGCAGCTGCTGCCAAATTTCACTCAGGCGTATTTCCGTCTCCGTTTGCGGAGCGATATACTCTGCCCTTAAAGCCTCCATATCCGGCTCCGGCAACGCATGACGGTTTACTTTGCCGTTGGCACTTAGCGGTAAAGCATCCAAGACAACAAAAGCCGCCGGCACCATATAATCTGGTAATACCTGGCGTAAATGCCCACGTACTTGCTCAATCAATTCCGCATCCTGCTGCCCTGCTTCACTACCCACCAGGTAGGCCACCAGCTGTGTATTGTTATCACCGATTTCACGAGCAAGCACCACGGCTTCTTTGATCTCACTCTGCCCTGTCAGTGCATGCTCAATTTCCCCCAATTCAATCCGAAATCCCCGCACCTTCACCTGGTGATCCGCTCGCGCTATAAAGACCAAAGAGCCATTCGCCAGCCAGCGCACCAAATCCCCTGTGCGATAGAGCTGTTTACTGCTGCGGCTGTTCTTTTCATCATAAAAAGGATTGATAACAAACTTCTCTGCCGTCAATGCCGGATGGTTCAGGTAACCTCGGGCTAATCCCAGTCCCCCTATATATAGCTCTCCGACTACGCCCACCGGCACAGGGTTCAAGGCAGCATCGAGCACATAACATTGCTTGTTGTGCAAAGGCTTTCCTATCGGGATCGCCGGGTCCACTTCATCGCCAAAATGATGGGCTGAAGCAAAAACCGTGGTTTCCGTCGGCCCGTACACATGAGTAAAGGCAATGCTTGGATAGCGCTGAACTGCCCTTTCAACCAAGCCGGGATCCGCCTTTTCACCACCAAACAAGACGTTTTTCACCCCGCTATCCCCTAAGGTGTCATTGAGGATCATTTGGTTAAATAATGCGGTTGTGGTGAAAAAGGTATCTATACCATTGGCCGTTAATGCCGATTTAAATGACCCGCTATCTAAAATATGATTCTTCCCAAGCAGGCTCACGGTCTTACCATTTAACAGCGAAAAGAATAAATCAAACACAAAACCGTCAAAGGCATAAGACGATAGGCTGGCTACATGCTCAACCTCGGACACCGCCACATAGCGGTTATTCACAGCAAAAGCAGTCACCGACTCATGCGCTACCATTACCCCTTTGGGCTGCCCAGTAGAACCTGAAGTATAAATCACATAAGCTAGATGAGAGGGCGTTAATCCCGAGACGATTAGACTCTGTACTGGCATAGTCATCAGTTCGGCCTGTAATGCTTCATCGTCTAGGCATATCACTTGGCCATCAAATACAGGTAATTGCTTCAGCACACTTTGCTGGGCCAGTACCAGAGCGACGTTCGTGTCGCTAAGCATATAGGCCAGTCGTGCCTGCGGATAAGCCGGGTCAAGCGGCACATAGGCCCCACCAGCTTTGAGGATCCCCAGAATGCCTACCACCATATCCACCGAGCGTTCAACACAAAGCCCGACTAACGTCTGCGCTTTCACCCCCTGCGCTTTCAGGTAATGGGCCAACTGATTCGCGCGGCGGTTTAACTCACCGTAACTAAGGCTTATACCATCACAAACTAGAGCGGTTTTCTTCGAAAAACGATCAGCCTGCTCCGCAAAGAGTTCATGGAGACAGTACTCCAATGGTACTTCTGCCTCGGTATTATTCCAGCGCCCAAGTAACTGTTCCCGCTCCTGCGCCGTCGCCAGCTCATGGCTAAAGACATCCTGCTCAGGTGCCTGTACCAGAGCAGATAACAAGACCTCAAAATGCTCCGCCATACGCGCTATTGTGTCGCGCTCAAACAAATCGGTATTAAACACCCAGCTCAAGGTCAACCCATCCGGTTTTTCAGCAACATTTAAGGTTAAATCAAATTGTGACACGTCACCCTGGTTTAAATTTAACTGAGATAAACTTATTCCCGGTAATGACAAATTGCCTTGTTCATTATTTTGCAGCGCCAGCATCACCTGGAATAACGGGCTGTGGCTCAGGCTACGCTCAGGCTGCAGCCGTTCGACCACCTGCTCAAAAGGGACCTGTTGATGGGCATAGGCATCCAGCAACATTTGTTTGCTTTGTGCCAGAACATCAAAAAATCTGGGCTCACCGGATAAATCACAGCGCAGTACTAAGGTATTGACAAAAAAGCCGATCAGATCCGCCACTTCCATCTGTTCACGGTTGGCTACTGGCGTCCCAACCACGATATCCTTTTCATTGCTGTAACGAGACAACAACACAGAAAATGCGGCATGTAGCCCCATAAATAAGGTTGCCTCTCGGGTTTGGCAAATTTTTTTTAAACTTGCTAACTCGGTTTTAGCAATACAGGACACATAGGTTTCACCACTAAAACCTTGAGCTAAAGGCCTAGGCTTATCCAGCGGCAGGTTATGTAATGCAGGCAAACCCGAAAGTTTATCTTGCCAATAAGCCAGTTGCTCGTCCAGCTTATTAGACTGCAGCCATTCCCGCTGCCAGTTGGCATAATCGGCATACTGGATAGCAAGTGGCGTCAGGGGACTCTCTTCTCCCTGCACATAAGCGCTATACAAACGACTGAACTCGTTTACCAGTATCCCCATTGACCAGCCGTCTGAAGCAATATGATGCATGGTGACCAGCAAAATATGTTCCTGGGAGGATAATTTAAGTACCCGTGCTCTCACCATAAAATCCCAGCTTAGATCAAAGATGGCTTCGGCTTCGGCGGAAGCGGCTTGATCAATCTGTGTTTGTTGCACCTCTTTTGGCAGTGCCGACAAGTCCGTTAGCGGCACGTCAAAACCGCTTTTCTCCTTGATAATTTGTACAGGCTCACCATCATCTGCAGCAACAAAACAGGTACGCAAGCTTTCATGGCGCTCCATTATGTCCGCAAATGCCCGTTGCATTGCTCTTTCATCAAAAACACCACTGAGCTTCAAGGCCATCGGCATATTATATTGGTGGCTACCACCGTCGATTTGATCTAACAACCATAACCTTTGCTGGGCAAAAGATAGAAACTCATAATCCCGATTAGACTTAATCGTCAGGGAATGAAACAGTCGAAGAATATTTTCTTTTTGCTGTTTGAGAAGAGCGATTTGTTCTGCCTTCAACGCACCTGGCATGGCCTCAACTTTTAGTTTCTCGCCAACCAGTTTTACTTCTATGCCGTTTTTTAATAATTCTTTTAATTCGGTTAACAGTGTCATAGTTCTATTTCTTCTAATTCATCCTGATTTGAAATCATCTTATTTCTTTGTGGTATGACGATTTGCGTTTCATCAAATAAGTTGTTTCCTATAAGTTTTGCCTGCTTTTCTATGGTGTTGTGCTCGAAAAAAACCTTAATAGGGAAGTTAATTGCAAAAGTTTCATTAATTCTGGCCACCAGCTTAGTTGCCAACAGCGAATGGCCGCCAAGCTCAAAGAAGCTATCGGTGATACCTACTTTTTCTAAACCCAGCACCTGCTGCCAAATTTCACTCAGGCGTATTTCCGTCTCCGTTTGCGGAGCGATATACTCTGCCCTTAAAGCCTCCATATCCGGCTCCGGCAACGCATGACGGTTTACTTTGCCGTTGGCACTTAGCGGTAAAGCATCCAAGACAACAAAAGCCGCCGGCACCATATAATTTGGTAATACCTGGCGTAAATGCCCACGTACTTGCTCAATCAATTCCGCATCCTGCTGCCCTGCTTCACTACTCACCAGGTAGGCCACCAGCTGTGTATTGTTATCACCGATTTCACGAGCAAGCACCACGGCTTCTTTGATCTCACTCTGCCCTGTCAGTGCATGCTCAATTTCCCCCAATTCAATCCGAAATCCCCGCACCTTCACCTGGTGATCCGCTCGCGCTATAAAGACTAAAGAGCCATTCGCCAGCCAGCGCACCAAATCCCCTGTGCGATAGAGCTGTTTACTGCTGCGGTTGTTCTTTTCATCATAAAAAGGATTGATAACAAACTTCTCTGCCGTCAATGCTGGACGGTTCAGGTAACCTCGGGCTAATCCCAGTCCCCCTATATATAGCTCTCCGACTACGCCCACCGGCACAGGGTTCAAGGCAGCATCGAGCACATAACATTGCTTGTTGTGCAAAGGCTTTCCTATCGGGATCGCCGGGTCCACTTCATCGCCAAAATGATGGGCTGAAGCAAAAACCGTGGTTTCCGTCGGCCCGTACACATGAGTAAAGGCAATGCTTGGATAGCGCTGAACTGCCCTTTCAACCAAGCCGGGATCCGCCTTTTCACCACCAAACAAGACGTTTTTCACCCCGCTATCCCCTAAGGTGTCATTGAGGATCATTTGGTTAAATAATGCGGTTGTGGTGAAAAAGGTATCTATACCATTGGCCGTTAATGCCGATTTAAATGACCCGCTATCTAAAATATGATTCTTCCCAAGCAGGCTCACGGTCTTACCATTTAACAGCGAAAAGAATAAATCAAACACAAAACCGTCAAAGGCATAAGACGATAGGCTGGCTACATGCTCAACCTCGGACACCGCCACATAGCGGTTATTCACAGCAAAAGCAGTCACCGACTCATGCGCTACCATTACCCCTTTGGGCTGCCCAGTAGAGCCTGAAGTATAAATCACATAAGCTAGATGAGAGGGCGTTAATCCCGAGACGATTAGACTCTGTACTGGCATAGTCATCAGTTCGGCCTGTAATGCTTCATCGTCTAGGCATATCACTTGGCCATCAAATACAGGTAATTGCTTCAGCACACTTTGCTGGGCCAGTACCAGAGCGACGTTCGTGTCGCTAAGCATATAGGCCAGTCGTGCCTGCGGATAAGCCGGGTCAAGCGGCACATAGGCCCCACCAGCTTTGAGGATCCCCAGAATGCCTACCACCATATCCACCGAGCGTTCAACACAAAGCCCGACTAACGTCTGCGCTTTCACCCCCTGCGCTTTCAGGTAATGGGCCAACTGATTCGCGCGGCGGTTTAACTCACCGTAACTAAGGCTTATACCATCACAAACTAGAGCGGTTTTCTTCGAAAAACGATCAGCCTGCTCCGCAAAGAGTTCATGGAGACAGTACTCCAATGGTACTTCTGCCTCGGTATTATTCCAGCGCCCAAGTAACTGTTCCCGCTCCTGCGCCGTCGCCAGCTCATGGCTAAAGACATCCTGCTCAGGTGCCTGTACCAGAGCGGATAACAAGACCTCAAAATGCTCCGCCATACGCGCTATTGTGTCGCGCTCAAACAAATCGGTATTAAACACCCAGCTCAAGGTCTGGCCGTCTTCCTCTTCAACCAAATTCAGCGTTAAGTCAAATTTGGCATTTTTACCGCCAGCGCCCCCTAATGTCGTCAATTCTATGCCCGGCAAGGACAACTGACCGTCGTCATTGTTTTGTAGCGCCAGCATCACTTGGAATAACGGGCTGTGACTCAAGCTCCGCTCCGGCTGCAAACGTTCAACAATTTGTTCAAACGGCACCTGCTGATGGGCATAACCGTCCAGCAGCATGTTTTTACTTTGCTCTAGCAGCGCCTGGAAACTCGGCTTACCGGATAAGTCGCTCCGCAGCACTAAGGTATTGACGAAGAAACCTATCAAACCAGCCACTTCTACCTGCTCTCTGTTCGCCACCGGCGTGCCAATAACAATATCTTGTTCATTACTGTAACGGGACAGCAACACCGAAAATGCAGCATGCAGTCCCATAAACAATGTGGCCCCCTGCGCCTGACACAAGCCAGTCAAAGCCTTATAAGTACTTTTATTGATATGAGTGATATGGAAAGCACCTGCAAAGCTCTGCACCGCAGGTCTGGCGTGATCTAATGGCAACGCATGCACCACTGGTAAGCCGGCAAGCTGCTTTTCCCAGTACCCTAGCTGTTCATCCAGCACCGCTCCTTGTAACCAGTTGCGCTGCCAGTAAGCATAATCGCCGTACTGGATCGCCAGAGGCGCCAGCGGATTTTCCTGCCCTTTGGCATAAGCCGTATACAGGCTGCTAAATTCATTCACCAGTATACCCATCGACCAACCGTCCGAGGCAATATGGTGCATGGTCACCAGCAAAATATGTTCCTGCTCGGCAACTTTAAGCAAGCGCGCCCGCAGCATTAAATCTCGGCTCAGCTCAAAGGCCGCGGCCGCCTCTTTGGCAACAGCTTCATCAATCTGTGTTTGTTGCACGGTTTCAGGCAGCACAGACAAATCCGTAAGCGGCACTTCAAACGTCTCCGGCGTATTAATCACCTGAACTGGCTCGCCGTCATCGCCGACAACAAAGCAAGTCCGTAGGCTTTCATGACGTCCTACAATTGTACTAAAGGCCTGCTGCAGCGCCTGACTGTTCAGACTACCCGTTAATCTTAACGCCGCAGGCATATTGTAATGGACACTGCCGCCGTCTATTTTATCCAGCAGCCACAACCTTTGCTGGGCAAAAGATAAAGGCAAAGCCTGCTCCCGAGAAACCGCAGTTAACGGCGGACGCATACCACCTGAGTGCTCACCGGACAATAAAGCCGCCAGATCCATTAACCTCGGCTGCTCAAAGACCTTCCGCAGCGCCAGTGTGACCTCAAAAGCTTCACCAATACGGGCCACCAGTTTAGTAACCAGCAGGGAGTGCCCACCCAGATCAAAGAAGTTGTCTGAAATACCAACCCGCTCAAGCCCCAGCACCTCCTGCCAGATCCGGCATAAGGTTTTTTCTGTTTCAGTGCGCGGCGCAATATACTCGCCGCCTAATACATCCCCTTCCGGCGCCGGCAGCGCCTTACGGTCAACCGTGCCGTTGGCCGTCAACGGAAAAGACTCCAACACCACAAAGGCCGAAGGCACCATATAATCCGGCAGCCCCGCCCGCATATGCTCGGCAAGCGCCGCCAGCGAGCAGCTTTGCCCTGGTTCGAATAATAAATACCCCACCAGCCGTTTGTGCTGCCCCTCGTCCTGCCGCGCTAACACTAGCGCCGCTTTTACCGCTTCCAGTGCCAACAATCTGCCTTCGACTTCTTTTACCTCAACCCTGAAGCCACGGATTTTTACCTGCTCATCATCCCTGCCGACAAAATGTAGACTGCCGTCCGCCCGCCGCACCGCCTGATCGCCGGTGCGGTATAAACCTTGCCCCACTTCCTCTGTAAAAGGATGTGCCAAAAACTTCTCTGCCGTTAACCCCGCACGTCCGGCATAACCTAATGCCAGTCCTTTACCGCCAACGCACAATTCCCCTGCAACACCATAAGGCTGCAATTGTTGTTGCTCGTTAAGCACATACAACCCGGTATTGGCCAGCGGCTGCCCCACTGGCACCGTGTCCACATCCGCTAACACCAGCTCCGTGGCACGGCAGTAACTGGCATCTATCACCGATTCTGTCTGTCCGTAAAGGTTAAAACATTCTGTATTTTCCCCGATAACCCTTTTTAAACGCCGCAGATCCCGTCCGTACCAGGCCTCACAGCCCACTGAAATATACGCCATCGCATCCAGCTTTTGCCCGCTTTCAAGCAAATAATCCGTCAAAGCGCGGATCACCGCCGGAACAAAGTCGCCATAGGTGATCTCCCGGCTTTGGATCATCTGATACAGCTTATCCGGCGAAAGTAGTACCTCTTTCGGGCAAATCTCCAGCCGTCCGCCGCAGCCGAGGGCTTTCATCATATCGCCAAGCAGGATATCGACTGACAGTCCCGCCATTTGTAATACCACAGGCGGACGCTTTTCCAAGTCAAACACCCGGTTCCAGCCATCCTGGCGCACAAGCATCGCCTGATGCTGCACCATGATCCCCTTAGGTTGCCCGGTAGAGCCCGAGGTATAGATAACATACGCCAGGTGACGGGGCGCCAGTCCCAGCGAAGATACCGGCAGGTTATCCGCCGCCATCTTCGTCAGCGCCTCCTGCAGTGCACCATCGTCCAGGCACAACACCTGTCCGCAACAGTCAGGTAGTTGCTCCCGAACACTGTGCTGCGTCAGCACTAAAGTGACGCCACTGTCGCTGAGCATATGCCTCAGCCGCGTTTGCGGGTAGCTGGGATCTAAAGGCACATAAGCGCCGCCAGCCTTGAGGATTGCCAAAATGGCAATCACCATGTCCACTGAACGTTCGACGCTAAGCCCCACTAAGGTATCCGGCTTCACCCCCTGTGCTTTCAGGTAATGGGCCAGCTGGTTGGCGCGGCGGTTCAACGTCTCATAACTGAGGCTTGTCTCTTCACAGACCAGGGCGGTTTTCTTTGGATGGGTATCGACCTGACGTTCAAATAATTCATGCAGACACAGCTCCGAGCGGTACTTAGCTGCGGTATCATTCCAGGTATTTAGTAACTGCTCACGCTCCTGTGGCGTCACTAATTCATGGGCATAAACATCCAATTCAGGGGACGTTAAAAGGGAGGACAACAAAACCTCAAAATGTCCCGCCATACGTTCGATGGTTTGTGCCTTAAAAAGTGCACTACTATATCCCCAAGACAGAAATAGACCTTCACTGCTTTCTTTAATATTTAGAGTCAGATCAAATTTAGCAGTGCCCTCTCCTTCTTCTTCGACCCCGGACAGGCTAAGCCCAGGTAAAGACAAGCGACTTTGGGCATTGTTTTGTAGCGCAATCATCACCTGAAATAATGGAGTGTGGCCTGGGCTGCGCCCGGGTCGCAAACGTTCGACGATTTGTTCAAACGGCACCTGCTGATGGGCATAAGCGTCAAGCAGCATGTTTTTACTTTGTTCTAACAGCGCATGAAAACTCGGGTTATCAGATAAGTTACTCCGCAGCACCAGAGTATTGACGAAGAAACCGATCAAACCGGCTACTTCCACCTGCTCCCGGTTTGCCACTGGCGTGCCGACAACGATATCCTGCTCATTGCTGTAACGGGCTAATAACACAGAAAAAACGGCATGCAATCCCATAAACAACGTGGCGCCTCGTTCTTGGCATATGGCCATCAAGCGCTGGTGTGTCGCTTGTTCTATCCTTGAGACATGGAGATTACCGGCAAAGCTTTGCACTGCCGGTCTGGGGTTATCTAGCGGCAGGCTGTGCAGCACCGGCAAGTCGGCAAGCTGCTTTTCCCAGTAAGCCAGCTGTTCATTCAGCACAGCTCCCTGCAAGTAGTTGCGCTGCCAGTGGGCATAATCGCCGTACTGGATCGCCAGCGGCGGCAAAGGGTTGTCCAGCCCCTGAACATAAGCCGTATATAAACGGCTGAATTCATTCACCAGTATGCCCATAGACCAGCCATCGGAGGCGATATGATGCATGGTCGCCAACAAGATATGCTCCTGAGGGGCTAATTTAAGTAACTGCACTCGCAACATTACATCCCGGCCTAGATCAAAAGGCATGATTGCTTCTGTTGAAACGATTTCAGCTATACGCTCGTTCCGCCGATCTTGTGAAAGCTCGGATAGATCCGTTAAAGACACTTGAAAGTCAACACCTTCCCGGACCTGTTGGACCGGCTCGCCGTCGTCGCCGGCAACAAAACAGGTGCGCAGGCTTTCATGGCGTAACAGGATAGTGGCAAAAGCCCGTTGCAAGGCGTCATTATCAAGGATGCCGCTAAGCTTTATAGCGCTGGGAATATTGTAGTGGGTACTACCACCGTCTATCTGATCTTGTAACCACAAGCTTCGCTGTGAAAAAGAAAGTTCAAGAACCTGCTCACCATTAATTTTCTTTATCTCAGGTACAGCACTCGCGCTTGTAGTTTTCGCCTGAATTAAATCAACAAGCGATGCTTTATGTTTTTTTAATAAGGTGATGAGTTCAGTGGAAAGCAGTTCCTTCCTTCCTTTAACGCTTAACTCCCCGGAAACATCAAGAGATAAATAAATCTCTTGAGATTTTAATTCTTTTAATAATTCTTTTAGGGATCCCATTAAAACGAGTCCAATTCATCCATAATTAATACTAAGTATCACAGATGATACTTCCATGAATTTACAACAAATCAACACCCGATAAACAATATAACAAGATTAAACATCAATCAAAAAAAATTTGCAAAAACTTTAATATTAATAAGCAAACGCACTTTCAAGTTGATTGAAAAGCTCTTGAATATTTCCTTCCTCGAACCCTGTTTCTGTCTCCTCCCGCTGGATAAATTCGTACATCATGCCCGAATTTTTCTCTCGCTTGGTAAATATTTGCAACAAGCCTTTTCCTTTAATGATATTGGTCGAAAACTCTAACCCCTTTTTGGTTAATGCCCTGGCAACTTCTTCTATATCTTCAACCGTTATAGCGACATGCTGAACTCCCGGACCATATTCATCTATATATTTACAAACTTGAGATTCCGGCCCTGTTCCCTGAACCAAAACCACAGAAAAGTTACCCACGGTCAATTCAGCAGATTTCATTCCCGAGAAAGCACCTTTAATTTCTCTTCTTTCCAGAAGCTTAAAGTTTAATATTCCTTGATAAAAAAATAATGCTTCATCCATATTTTTTACCGCTATTGCAATGTGGTCTATTTTAGCCGCACATCCAAAAAGATCTTTCATTCAAACTCCCCTTCTTACATCTATTAAAAATTTAAAACACATATTCATCATTCAGGGCATCGATTGCACTCGCACCCAACAAGCGCATATTTACACTTAATTGTTCAAAAATCATTTCTTGCAGCTGCGCTAAGCCTCTTTCTCCATAAGCAGCCAAGG
Organism: Pseudoalteromonas flavipulchra NCIMB 2033 = ATCC BAA-314; assembly: GCA_000814665.1. GTDB lineage: Bacteria > Pseudomonadota > Gammaproteobacteria > Enterobacterales > Alteromonadaceae > Pseudoalteromonas > Pseudoalteromonas maricaloris. Next base: position 36,471 of record JWIH01000008.1, on the reverse strand, counting down.
CATATAAAAACGGTCGCCCCAAAAAAGTAAAGCAAGCACCACAACTAATTGTTTTTATTATATCTTCACCACTTCTTAATCCGGAATCCAACATAAGAAACTCTCGGTCAAACTCTTTGCTAAATACCTGGTTTAATAAAGTAATAGGAGCCGGTACCGAGTCCAATTGCCTACCACCATGATTGGAAATAATGATCGCATCCACTCCCATTTTTTTTGCGGTATGGGCATCACTCACCGACATAACTCCCTTTAAAATTAACTTTCCCTGCCACTTATCTCGGATCTCATCAATAACCGCCCAGTTCAACTCCCCCCCAGTTTGTATGGACATTAATTCAGAGAAGCTTAAATTGGGTTGGTCTTCAATTAGGTTTTGGTAAAGGGGGAAAGTCAGTTTCCCCGAGACCAGATGCCTAAACAGCCATGCAGGATGCGTGACTGAGTCAATAACATTTGAAGCCTTGAGCTGGTAGGGGATCCTCAGTCCATTATACCTGTCCCTTCGTCTTATACCCGGAACTGGCGCGTCGACTGTCACTACTAACACCGGGCATTGATGCTTTTGCGCATGGCTGATCAGTACATCCGTCTGTGACTTTATTTTCGAAAGGTACAACTGAAACCAAGGTGAAACCCCAGACTCCTTTACTAGCACATCAAGAAAACTATTCGAAGCCGAGCTAACAATATAGGGAATATTGTATTTAGCCGCCGACTTCGCCAGCATCATTTCCGCTTTAGGATGAACCAGGCCACACAACCCCAATGAAGCAACTCCGTATGGTGCTGCATACGATAACCCCAAAATATCAGTATTTAACAACCCCGGTCTCGTTTGACTTCCCATACGGGGAATCAGCTGAATATTTTTAAACCCCGCAGTATTCCCTTGAAGGGTTTTCTCATCTCCCGCGCCACCATCAATAAAGTCCATAACAAATTTTGGCAGCTTCCTTCTGGCAGCCTTCCTGAAATCGGAGTAACAAGTATACTGATCTAGTTTCATATCATCTCAGTTAGCATGTTAAATTTCCTTGTACCATAAGACAGTATCATCAAATATGCCTCTAGAGTTTAAGTTCGATTTCGTCTTCATGTGCTGACTCCCCCCGGGAATAAAGCAAGTCGTCAATATATTGCTGGCTGTCGAGGAAATCAGCGATAAGAGCCACGGTTTGCAATTTAAAGATTTCTTTTAGCGGCACTTCAATACCGGTTTTAGCTTTTGTTTTTGACAATACACGCATGGCCATTAAGGAATGTCCTCCTAACTCAAAAAAGTTATCCTGAATACCGACACGTTCAATTTCGAGAACATCCTGCCAGATTTCACACAGGATTTTTTCCATCTCGGTGCCGGGCGCTATATATTCAGCGCTTGATACCTCAGTGTCAGGATCTGGCAAGGCTTTGCGGTCAATCTTGCCGTTAATATTGAGCGGTAAGTTATCCAGTAACACAAATGCCGATGGCACCATATGCTCAGGCAAGCACTCAAGCAAATGCCGACGCACGACCGCAATAAGCTCTTCTTCCCCTTTAGATGCCACCAAATAAGCAATTAAGCACTTATCCCCCTCACGTATATCCCTAGCAATCACCACAGAATCTTTAACCCCTGGACAGAGCGACAATGCATGCTCAACTTCTCCTAGCTCGATCCTGAATCCGCGGATTTTCACCTGATGATCGATGCGGCCGATAAACTCTAACTCACCGTCTGGTAACCATCGAACCAGATCTCCGGTACGGTATAAACGCTCGCTCGAGCGGAGATTTTGTGCATCAAAGTAAGGGTTAGCGACAAATTTTTCTGCTGTCAGTTCGTCCCGGTTTAAGTACCCCCGGGTAACTCCGGCCCCTCCAATATACAATTCTCCCGCCAGTAGTGGGGGACATAGCTGTTGCGCTTCATTTAGCACATAGAGGCTGGTATTTTGCAATCCGCGACCTATGACGGCACCCGTATGATTTAATGTTTCCGCAGACACCTCTTTATAAGTCGTTAATATGGTGGCTTCTGTTGGCCCGTAGAGTTCAATAACCTTAGCCCGGGAAAAAGACGCTTTAAGACGCTTGAGTAGACTTACAGGCACATAATCGCCACCGACAAACAATGCTCTGACATTTGCGAAGCTTTCATTGTTTTTATTTTTAAAATCAACAACCTCACTCATCAAACTAGGTACAGCATGTAACAAAGTGCATTGTCCGGTGACCCGAGAAAATTGCTCCAGATTAAGTAAAACGTCTTTATCAACAAGAATAGTTTTTCCGCCACTTATCAGGGTCAGAAAAAGTTCAAAAAGTGAAATATCAAATGCAAAGGACGCGAAACAAGCAAAAGTATCTTCGGTTGAGACTTCAAAAGTTGAAATCAAACCAGCTAGCAGGTTAGATAAATTCCTGTGCTCGACCATAACTCCTTTTGGCTGCCCAGTTGAACCTGAGGTATATATCACATAGGCTAGGTGTTGCAACGACAAGCCCAATGAGGATAACGGCAAGTTATTATCCGGCATTGTCGCTAGCGCAGCCTGCATGTTTTCATCGTCCAGGCAAATAACCCGTACAGTGTCTACCGAAGAGGTGTTAGATATCTGTAGCTGGCTCAGGACAATTTTCACACTGCTGTCATTAAGCATATAACGCACGCGTGCCTCAGGATTAGCAGGGTCGATAGGAACATAGGCAGCCCCCGCTTTCAGCACCGCCAGTATACCTACAACCATATCCAAAGAATGTTCAATACAGAGTCCGACCAGGGTGTCCGGTTTAACACCTTGTGCTACCAGATAATGCGCCAGCTGGTTGGCGCGCTGGTTTAACTCCCGGTAACTGAGGCAAGTTCCGTTATATTCCAGGGCCTCTCTTTCGGGAGCTTGTGCCGCCCGAGCTTCAAACAATTCATGCATACACATATCTGATGGACACTGTGCTGCCGTTGCATTCCAGTCAACGAGTAACTGCCTGCTTTCCTGCTCGGTTACCATGCCTAGTGAAAAAACATTTTCATGGGGTGACTGTAACACGGCGGATAATAAGCTTTCAAAATGCCCCGCCATTTGTGCTATGGTTTCACTTTTAAATAAAGCGGTATTGTAGCCCCAGCCAAGCCCTAGTCCATTAGCACTTTCCACGATATTCAGGGTTAGATCAAATTTGGCGACCCCTTTATCTGGCATTTCTATCGCAGACAAGGTTAATCCAGGCAGAGACAAATGGCCTTGTTCATTGTTTTGCAACGACAACAAAACCTGGAATAAAGGATTATGGCTCAGGCTTCGCATCGGCTGCACTCGTTCGACGACCTGCTCAAAAGGAACTTGTTGGCGGGCATAGGCATCAAGTAACTTAGCTTTACTGCCGGCCAGTACCTCAAGAAAACTCGGCTCGCCAGATAAGTCACTACGCAACACTAAGGTGTTGACAAAAAAACCTATCAAGTCAGATACTTCTGAAGGCTCCCGGTTGGCCACCGGGGTCCCCACCACAATATCACGTTCATTGCTGTAACGAGATAACAATATAGAGAAAACCGCATGCAGCCCCATAAATAAGCTCGCCCCTAGCGACTGGCACAGGGCTGCCAAATGCCCATAACTTACTTTATCGATTGTTGAGAAGTGTACGTCACCGTCAAAGCCCTGGATGGCCGGTCTCGGATAATCCAATGGTAGACTATGCACTTCAGGCAAGTCCGACAATTGTCGCTGCCAATAATCGAGTTGCTCGTCCAGCACAGCCCCTTGCAACCAGTCTCGCTGCCAATGGGCGTAATCGGCATACTGAATGGCAAGCGGTGCTAGAGGATCAGCTTCTCCGTTCACAAAAGCGCTGTATAGGCGGCTAAACTCCTTAACCAGTATTCCGGTTGACCAGCCGTCAGAAGCGATATGGTGCATAGTGAGCAGTAGAGCATGTTCTTTATCACTCAGTTTAAGTAATTGTACTCTCAACATTAGATCTCGGCTCAGATCAAAAGCCAGCCCCGCCTCTTTCGAAGCCTCTTCAGTAATTTTTCGCTCGCGCTCCTGTACTGACAGCTTGGATAAGTCGGTTATGGGAATAGTAAAGCTGACCTTTTGCTGGATCACTTGCAGAGGTTCGCCTTCATCTCCAGAGCAAAAGCAGGTACGTAAGCTTTCATGGCGCTCGACTATGCAGCTAAAGGACTGTTGCAGAGCCACCAGATCTATAGTGCCTGTCAGTTTTAAAGCCGCAAAAATATTGTAATGGCTACTGCCTTGTTCGAGTTGATCCAAAAGCCATAAACGCTGCTGCGAAAAAGACATTGGATTTTCAATACCCTCAGCCCGAGGACTTATCTTGGGCAACTTAGTCTCGTTCACCTCTGGCTGGGACGCGACTTGTTTAAGGTAATCAATTATCGCTTGTTTCTGAACAATAATTGCAGATTTTAGCTCGTCAGGAAATTCACCCTTTTTAACTTTATATTTTAGGTTTTCCCCGTCCAGATAAAGGAAAACTCCACTATCCAGCGCTTGCTTAAAAATATTTTCAGCTAACAACTTATAAAACCCCTTCTTCTAATTCTTCTTCCTTATACGAGTCGATAAGGTTTTCATTTTCTTGTAGTTTCTGCTTTGAAAGCAAGATATCTATACTAGCTGCCAGCTCAGCGACAGAAGATAATTCAAATACTTCTCTGATGGAGAACCCTGAATATTCGATGGCGAAGGCTTCTTTGATTTGTGTTACCAAACTAATAGCCATTAGTGAATGCCCACCTAATGCAAAGAAATTGTCCATAACACCAACTCTATCGACTTCCAATACCTGCTGCCAAATAGAACACAACATGGCTTCAGTGTCTGTCCTAGGAGCAACATATTGTGCACTTGATACTGCACTCTCGGGCTCAGGCAAAGCATGGCGGTCAAGTTTACCGTTGACCGTTAACGGCAAAGCCTCAAGAACAACAAAAGCCGCCGGCACCATATAATCAGGCAGCGCCTTACGCAGCTGTTCACGCACCGCCTCGATAAAGGCTGCTTCATCCTTCAGGCTCTCATCCGGGACCAGGTAGGCCACCAAGCGGTTGTCATTATTTCCTGCTTCGCGGGCAAGCACCGCTGCTTCCCTGACTCCTGCGTCTCCCACCAGGCATTGTTCTATTTCACCCAGCTCGATACGTAAACCGCGCACCTTCACCTGATGGTCGATACGGCCAATAAATTCCAACTCCCCATCTGCCCGCCAGCGCACTAAGTCGCCACTGCGGTATAAACGCCGGCAGCTGTTGCTGTCCTTAGCGTCAAAATAAGGGTTGGCCACAAATTTCTCCGCTGTCAGCTCATCTCTGTTCAGGTAGCCGCGGGCAACACCCGTACCCCCGATATAAAGCTCACCCACCACCCCAGTCGGCACCAGCTGCTGGCGACTGTCCATCACATAAAACTGGGTATTGGCCACAGGCTTGCCGATATGAGGCATCACTTCCCCGTCAATTACAGCATAAGAGGCATTAATGGTCGTTTCAGTCGGGCCGTATAGATTCAGCGCTTGGCGGTCATGACGAGCCCCGTAGGCCGCTACCCTGTCCCATAACGCTTTACCTAACGCTTCCCCGCCTATCATCAGGTGCAAATGGCCCCTATCTCCCTGCTCCAAGCAATCCAGCATCACCGGAACCAGTGCCGGGGTCAGGTTCAATACTTGAATATCATGTTGCGCCGTCAGAGCTAGCAGTTGCGACGGTTCCAAGGCTTCTCGCTCACTTGCAACCACTAGGGTATTGCCTGAGCACAGGGCTAGAATCCCTTTAACCGAGGCATCAAAAGCAAAGCTGCCGTGCCACAACCAGTTGCTCTTTTGCGCATCCAGCTGTTCAAGCTGATGTTCAAAAACCTGGCGGAAGTTCAACAAATTCCTTTGCTCGATAACTACCCCTTTAGGCCGCCCAGTTGAACCTGAGGTATAAATCATATAGACAGCGCTCTTAGGCCCCACATCACCAATAATCTCTGGATTGTCTTGTGCCTGCTCGGCAAAGATATCCTCTTTATCCAGATAAAAGGTCTCTACAGCCTGCTCCTGAGGCAGTGTCAGCCATGATTGGCTTAGAACCAATTTGACGCCGCTGTCCCTAAGCATATAGGTCAGTCGTGCCTGCGGATAAGCCGGGTCAAGCGGCACATAGGCCCCACCAGCTTTGAGGATCCCCAGAATACCTACCACCATATCCACCGAGCGTTCAACACAAAGCCCGACTAACGTCTGCGCTTTCACCCCCTGCGCTTTCAGGTAATGGGCCAACTGATTAGCGCGGCGATTTAGCTCACCGTAACTAAGGCTGATACCATCACAAACTAGAGCGGTTTTCTTCGGAAAACGATCAGCCTGCTCCGCAAAGAGTTCATGGAGACAGTACTCCAATGGTACTTCTGCCTCGGTATCATTCCAGGTATGGAGCAATTGCTGACGTTCACTTTCCGGTAACAGCTCACGACTGTCGAGTCTAGCGCTGGAGCTTTCTCTGAGCGCTTCAACCAGACCTTTCATTGCCCCCTGCATATACTCTATCACCCGCTCCGTCGCTATATCGGCAATACCTTTTACCGTGATTTGAAAAGCATCACCGAAGTCATCCACCGATAAACTTAACGGGTAGTTGGTTCTTTCCTGTCTTTTCAAAAACTCTACCGTAAAAGATTGCGCCTGTAAGTCCGCTTTCCCCATTTCTATTCCACCTGAGCCTGAATGTCGGTAGTTGAAAACCGAGCTAAACAAAGGCATGCCATTACTTAGACTTGAACAACGTTGCGCCATAGATAAACTTGCTTGTTCATAGGGTAAAGAGTCCAGCAAACTGGTTTGCACTTGTTGCACCAGGCTCTGGGCGTTTGCACCGGCAAGTTTTACTCTTATTGGCAAGGTGTTAATGAACACGCCAAGAGCCTGCTCTACCCCTGAGGTTCCCTGCAAGCGACCCGACATTACTGTACCAAAGACAACATCATCTTTACCGCTGCAAGCCGCCATAACCCGGGCCCAGCCAGCGTGAAAAATTGCAGCAGGACTGATCTGTATGTTTTTAGCTATTGCCCTGAGTTCTTCTCCAAGAGGCGCAGGGAAAGCTTCCGAGAACTCGGTAATATCATTGCCTTTACCTTGCACATTTATCAGATTAAACGGCAAGCTTGGTTCGCTGACATCCGACAGCATATTGGTGAAATACTGCTCGGCATCATTTGCCTTTTCCTGATGCAGACTATGGGCAATAAATTCTCGGTACTGTACCGGAGTCAGAAGTTGCTGTTGTAAACCCTGACTATATAATTTCAGCTCTTTTTGAATCACTTCAAAGGCAACATGATCGGAAATAATATGATGCCATTGCAATAATACATAACGCTCAGCGCTATCGCCCTGACTCGCAACGATAACACGCAATAATGGACCACTCCTTAGATCCATTTGACGCCCTTCGGACTCGCTGTATTCCTGAAGATAAACCAATGGGTTCTGCTGCTGTTCTATTGTGGTTGTCAAAACAGCTAACCCGACCTGCTTTCTTACAATTTGTACCGGCTTTCTTACCCCTTCCCAGTGAATAGAAGTGCGTAGTACGTCATGGCGCTTAATTAAGAAGTCTAATCCGTCAATAAAAGCCTGTACCTGATGTAAATCCGGAATCTTCAAAAATGCAGATAAGACATAAGGATCATTTTCCGGATCCAAGGTATGGTGAAACAATATACCTTGTTGCAAGGGACCTAAGGGGTAAATGTCCTGTATGTTCCCAACGCCACCCGGAATTTGTGCAACCAACTGTTCTATTTCCCCCGCATTTAAGTCCACTAATGGCAACATTTGGGGAGTTAATGCTACACAGTCCGCTGGTATCAGGTTAGGCGGGGCCTTAAATAAACGGGCATCATCCACAGATTCCTTCACGATTAACTTTGCCAACGCTGCCAGAGAAGGGGTCGAAAAGAGTTGGCTCGCACTCATCACCAGATTTTGTTGCTGTAACCGGGAAATCACCCGCATAACCAGTAACGAATGTCCCCCCAGTTCAAAAAAGTTGTCCAGAATACCAACCTGTTCAACTCCCAGCACCTCCTGCCAGATCTCGCATAAGATTTTTTCCATCTCGGTTTGCGGTGCGATATAGTCGCCTGAAAATTCCCCTTCCGGCTCAGGCAAAGCATGGCGGTCAAGTTTACCGTTGACCGTTAACGGCAAAGCCTCAAGAACAACAAAAGCCGCCGGCACCATATAATCAGGCAGTGCCTTACGCAGCTGTTCACGCACCGCCTCGATAAAGGCTGCTTCATCCTTCAGGCTCTCACCCGGGACCAGGTAGGCCACCAAGCGGTTGTCATTATTTCCTGCTTCGCGGGCAAGCACCGCTGCTTCCCTGACTCCTGCATCTCCCACCAAGCACTGTTCTATTTCACCCAGCTCGATACGTAAACCACGCACCTTCACCTGATGGTCGATACGGCCAATAAATTCCAACTCCCCATCTGCCCGCCAGCGCACTAAGTCGCCACTGCGGTATAAACGCCGGCAGCTGTTGCTGTCCTTAGCGTCAAAATAAGGGTTGGCCACAAATTTCTCCGCTGTCAGCTCATCTCTGTTCAGGTAGCCGCGGGCAACACCCGCACCCCCGATATAAAGCTCACCCACCACCCCAGTCGGCACCAGCTGCTGGCGACTGTCCATCACATAAAACTGGGTATTGGCCACAGGCTTGCCGATATGAGGCATCACTTCCCCGTCAATTACAGCATAAGAGGCATTAATGGTCGTTTCAGTCGGGCCGTATAGATTCAGCGCTTGGCGGTCATGACGAGCCCCGTAGGCCGCTACCCTGTCCCATAACGCTTTACCTAACGCTTCCCCGCCTATCATCAGGTGCAAATGGCCCCTATCTCCCTGCTCCAAGCAATCCAGCATCACCGGAACCAGTGCCGGGGTCAGGTTCAATACTTGAATATCATGTTGCGCCGTCAGAGCTAGCAGTTGCGACGGTTCCAAGGCTTCTCGCTCACTTGCAACCACTAGGGTATTGCCTGAGCACAGGGCTAGAATCCCTTTAACCGAGGCATCAAAAGCAAAGCTGCCGTGCCACAACCAGTTGCTCTTTTGCGCATCCAGCTGTTCAAGCTGATGTTCAAAAACCTGGCGGAAGTTCAACAAATTCCTTTGCTCGATAACTACCCCTTTAGGCCGCCCAGTTGAACCTGAGGTATAAATCATATAGACAGCGCTCTTAGGCCCCACATCACCAATAATCTCTGGATTGTCTTGTGCCTGCTCGGCAAAGATATCCTCTTTATCCAGATAAAGGGTCTCTACAGCCTGCTCCTGAGGCAGTGTCAGCCATGATTGGCTTAGAACCAATTTGACGCCGCTGTCCCTAAGCATATAGGTCAGTCGTGCCTGCGGATAAGCCGGGTCAAGCGGCACATAGGCCCCACCAGCTTTGAGGATCCCCAGAATGCCTACCACCATATCCACCGAGCGTTCAACACAAAGCCCGACAAGGGTATCTGGCTTCACACCTTGCTGTTTCAGGTATCGGGCCAACTGGTTGGCACGGCGGTTTAGCTGGTCATAACTCAGCTTGCCCGCTTTGGTGATCAGGGCAGTTTCCTGTGGATGCGCTTTGGCAGATCTTTCAAATAACTCATGAATGCATGCCTCCTGCACACCACTTTTGCGGATAACTTTTGCAGTGTCGAGTAATGTCTTGCACTCTTCATCCGGTAACAAAGACAGAGTATCAAGGGTTACGGCGCTATCAGTTGACAGAGCTTGCACTAAGATCTCTATAGCCTTGTACATATAGGCCATGACTTGCTGCGCAGAAATCTCAGCAACAACCTTTATATTGAGGGTAAAACTCTCACCGAGATCATCGACGGATAAACTGACCGGATAGTTGGTTCTTTCCTGGCCGGAGATTTCTTCAATACCAACGGATGATTCGTGTCCTTCTTTTTCCAAGGTTTCATCATCAGCATCAGTACGTACCTGATGACGGTAGTTAAGGATTGAAGAAAACAAAGGGACATTGCTCTTAAGTCCAGAGCAAGCTTGCGCCATGGACAAACTCGCCTGTTCATACGGTAACAAATCCAACAGAGATGCTTGCACCTGTTGCACGAGAGTGACGGCATCGGCTCCGGCGGATTTGACCCGCACCGGTAAGGTGTTAATGAAGACGCCGAGCATTTCCTCAGCCCCGAAAGTCCCTTGCAATCGTCCCGACATTACCGTACCAAAGACCACGTCATCTTTACCGCTGCAAGTGGCAATTACCCTAGCCCAGCCAGCATGGAACAGTGCCGCTGGCGTGACTTGTATCTTTTTTGCAACCTCCCTTAGTTGGATAGACAAGTTTTGTGGCAGTGCCTGAGCCAGCTCAGTAACATTACTGCCTTTCCCTTGTATATTATGTAAGTTAAAGGGTAAGGTCGGCTCAGTGATATCACCTAAAGTCTGTGAAAAGTAAGCCTGAGCATCATTAACCTGCGCCAGGTGCAGAGCATGGGCGATGAACTCCCGATAAGGAACGGGCGGCTGTAACTGATCACTAATGCCGCCAAGGAAATAGGCCAATTCCTTTTCACAAATTTGCAGGGAAGTGGCATCTTCAATAATATGGTGAATTTGCAACAACACATGCCGCTCTGCCTCACCTTCGGCTGTAGCTACGGTGACATTTAATAATGGCGCCCGGCGAAGATCGACTTTTATCCTTTGGCTCGCACTGTATTCCTCTAGCGCATTTAACGGAGACTGGTCTTTACCTACGCGAATTCTGCCAACCGATAATTTTGCCTCACGCTGTACGATTTGTATCGGTTCACCTACGCCCTGCCACTGCATAGACGAGCGGAAAACATCATGGCGGGCGATCAAAAACTCTAAGCCTTCAATAAAAGAATTAACCGCCGCCTCATCGTCTAGTTTAAACAATATCGGGGTTACATAGGGATCATTTTCCGGGTCTAGGGTATGGTGGAATAAAACCCCCTGCTGTAATGGCCCCAGTGGGTAAATATCTTGGATATTTTCCGCCCCGCCCGGGACCTGGGCCGTTAAATGCCCAATCTCCACTGGAGTTAAATCCACTAATGGCAACATCTCGGGAGTTAACTGCTGGCATTGGGCCGGGATTAGATTCTTCGGCGCCCTGAATACGGCAACTTCTTTTTCCTGGTGCTCGCTCATCGCCACCGCCAGTTCTTCCAGAGAGCGGGCCGCAAAAAGTTGCCGTGCCGCCATCGCCTTACCTTGTTGCTGCAGCCGTGAAATCACCTGCATCACAAGTAAAGAGTGACCGCCTAATTCAAAAAAGTTATCCCGAATGCCAACTCGTTCAACACCCAATACTTCCTGCCAGACAGTACACAAGATCTTTTCCATCTCGGTACGGGGAGCTAGATATTCTTTTCTCGAGAACAGCATATCCGGTTCAGGCATAGCATTGCGGTCGAGTTTGCCATTTGCGGTTAACGGCAGACTATCGAGTAACACAAAAAATGAAGGGAGCATATATTCAGGCAACTGGCGGCCCAAGTAATGGCGGATATCTTCGATAAAGGCGGCATCATCACTCCCTGCTTCGGGGGCAACGAGGTAACCAATCAAGCGGCTATCTCCTTGCACTAACTCTCGGGCCAGAACGACGGCTTCCTTAACGCCGGGATATGCCGCCAGCGCATGCTCTATTTCTCCCAATTCGATCCTAAAGCCACGTACTTTCACTTGATGGTCTATGCGCCCCAGGTATTCAAGCGTACCGTCCGCCAACCAACGCACGAGATCCCCGGTACGGTACAATTTTGGGCTGCTGCTCGGTTTGTGCTTATCGTAGAAAGGGTTCTCGACAAACTTTTCTGCCGTCAATTGCTCACGCTTGATATAACCCCGGGCTAAGCCAATTCCCCCGATATACAATTCCCCGGCAACACCAATTGGGGCAAGATGTTGTTGCTGATCCATCACATACAGCTGGGTATTGGCAATAGGTCGGCCGATAGGGATGCTCGCTGATAACGCTGTTTCCCTGCAATTCCAGAAGCTCACGTCTATGCTCGCTTCTGTCGGTCCATATAAATTATGTAACTCAACATTCGGACACTGCACCAAGACATCGTCGACATGATGTCTACTAAGAGCTTCTCCACTACAAAAGATTTGCTTTAACGAACGGCAATCCCCCAGCAGGCCAAAAGCCAGCATGCTTCCCAGCATAGAGGGAACAAAATGCACTTTGGTGATGTTTTCTTGTGCCATCAGCGAAGACAAATAGGCTGGATCTTTGTGTCCTTCAGGTTTAGCCAAAACCAAGCTTGCGCCTGTGGTAAGCGGCCAGATGAATTCCCAGACGGAGACATCAAAGCTAAAAGGCGTTTTTTGTAAAAATCTGTCCTGGGGAGTTGATGTATATTCCTGATCCATCCAGTAAATACGGTTCGACAAGGCTTGGTGTTCAACCATAACCCCTTTCGGCTTCCCGGTAGAACCCGAGGTATAGATCACATAGGCTAAGTGGTGAGGACATAAACCAAGTGACGAAACTGCCTGGTTATTCTGCGGCATGCTGGCTAACTCATCACGAACTTTGTCATCATCCAAACATAATGCCAGCGGCGCCAGTAAAGGTAATTCAGATAAAAACCTCTGCTGGGTGATCACGATTCCCATATCACCATCATCCAGCATATAGGCGATTCTGGCCTCAGGGTATGACGGCTCCAAAGGGACAAAGGCGGCTCCAGCTTTAAGAATCCCTAACAGGCCGATCACCATATCAAATGAACGTTCGATGCACAGACCAACCAGAGTATCTGGCTTGACACCTTGCGCCTTAAGGTAATGGGCTAGCTGATTAGCCCTGAGGTTTAACTCATCATAACTAAAAGCAACCCCTTGATACACTAGGGCTTCTTTTTGTGGGTTTTGCTCTGCCTGATGTTCGAATAGTTCGTGGATACAGGTTTGCGACGGAAAATCTGCCTGTGTATCATTCCAATCGCATAGGATCTGGCGGCGCTCCTCATCGCTAACTAGCTCCAGGGCAAAAACACTTTCTTCCGGCAAGCGCAATAACTCTGCAAGTAACAGGTTAAAGTGCTGGCTCATTCCCTCAATGCTTTCCCGCTTAAAGAGATCGGTATTATAGTGCCAGCCTAGGTGAAGACCGTCCTGACCTTCAAAAATATTCAAGGTCAGATCAAACTTGGCGACATTCATGCCTCCCTGGTGATCCAGATACTGCGCCGTTAACCCCGGCAGAGATAAATTGCCCTCATCATTATTTTGAAATTCTATCATCACCTGGAATAACGGGCTGTGACTCAAGCTGCGTTGGGGCTGCAGCCGTTCTACGATTTGTTCAAAAGGCACCTGTTGGTGGGCATAACCTTCCAGCAACATAGTTTTACTTTGCCTGAGCAGTTCATTGAAGCTCGGATTGCCGGACAGATTGCTGCGCAAAACTAAGGTATTAACAAAAAAGCCTATCAGCTCGGCAATTTCTGACTGCTCACGGTTGGCCACAGGGGTGCCCAATACAATGTCCTTTTCATTGCTGTAGCGGGATAATAATACCGAAAACGCCGCATGCAGGCCCATAAATAACGTGGCTCCCTGCCTCTGGCACACGTCCTTTAACCCGTCTAAAGTGTCCTTAGCTATAGTTGAGACATAGACATCACCGGCAAAACTCTGGATCGAAGGTCTGGGGTAATCCAACGGCAATCCGTGTACATCAGGCAAGTCTGCCAGCTGCTTTTCCCAATACCCCATCTGAGCATCCAGCACCTCTCCCTGTAGCCATTGGCGCTGCCAGTTAGCATAGTCTGCATATTGGATAGCCAGGGGAGGTAAAGGATTCTCCTGCCCTTGGACATATGCACTATATAAATGGCTAAACTCATTCACCAATATACCCATAGACCAGCCATCCGAAGCAATATGATGCATGGTTACCAGCAGAACGTGCTCCTGAGATGAAACTTTAATTAACTTGGCCCGCAGCATTAGATCCCGGCTAAGATCAAATTCCAGCGCAGCTTCTTTGGTGACTAGGATACGAATCTGGGTTTCTCTTTCCCCCTCGGCTACCCCAGATAAATCGGTTACTGGCACATCAAACGGTTCAGCCGCCTGAATCACCTGTATCGGCTCGCCATCTTCACCGGCTGCAAAGCAGGTACGCAGACTTTCATGGCGTGCCACTACACTGGTAAATGCCTGCTGAATGGCAATCAGGTTTAAGTCGCCGGTAAGCTTTAAGGCCGCGGGCATATTATAAACTTCAGTGCCGCTATCTATCTGTTCTAACAGCCACAAACTTTGTTGGGAATAAGAGGCTTTTAACACTTGCTCACGAGATACCCGGACAATGTCCATCCCAGGTTTAGTCGAATCAAGATATTCTATGATTTGCCCTTTTTTTTCTTTTAATTGTGCGAGCAGGGTCTGAGTCATAGCCCCTTTAGCGGCATTGATTTGCAGTTTACCGTTCTGTACTTTTAAATATATCTTTTTTTCGTGTAGAAAATTAATAAAATCAATAACGTTCATATTTCAAAAAAATCCAATTCTTCACTGTTATTATCAGGATCATGTTTACCAGTTAATGCATCAATATGCTGGGCCAAGGCGCTTAAATTACCCATGGTAAAGGTATAAGTAACAGATAGTTTCACATGTAAGCGCTTTTCTATTTTTGCCAGCAGCTTCATCACCAATAAGGAATGCCCCCCGAGTAGGAAAAAGTCATCCAGCACACCCACCCTGTCTATCTCCAACACCTCTTGCCAGATACCAGACAAACCTTTTTCTGTTTCCGTCTGCGGGGCCACATATTCCGGCCTCAATGCCTCTATATCGGGTTCAGGCAAGGCATTACGGTCGATCTTGCCATTAGCGGTTAACGGCAAATGCTCTAGCAACACAAAGGCGCTGGGCACCATATAGTCAGGTAAGGTTTTACGCGCATGCTGACGCGCTTCTTCGATTAACCGCGCTTCATGACTATCTGCACCCGTGGCAACCAGATAGCCTACCAAGCGTTTGTCATTTCCTCCCGCTTCGCGGGCGAGCACCACGGCTTCTTTAATCCCATCGCACTCTTCTAGGACATGTTCAATTTCCCCCAGCTCAATGCGATATCCCCTCACCTTTACCTGATGGTCAATACGACCCAAGTACTCCAGCTCACCGCTGGGCAGCCAACGCACAAGGTCCCCTGTTCGATACAAACGTTTACTGCTGTTACTGCCCAAACCGTCATAAAATGGATTGGTAACAAACTTTTCATCATTCAGTTCTGGCCGGTTCAGATAACCCCGAGTTAATCCCGCTCCGCCTATGTATAGTTCCCCACTCACCCCTTTTGGGGCTAGCTGACCTGATTGCGTTAACACATAAAGCTGGGTATTGGCTATTCCCGTGCCTATGCTCGCCCGCCCCTTAGCTGTTCGCAATTTATAGGTGGAATAGGTGGTATCTTCTGATGGCCCGTATAGGTCATACACAGAGCTAAAACCAGCCTGATATAGGCTGTCAACCAAGTCTTGCTTTAATGCTTCTCCCGCCAGATTTATCGTTTTTAATTTTACTGGCAGCTTTTTCCCAGAAAGTAAAACCTTAGCCGCCGAAGGCACCGTGTTGACTAAAGTAACCTTGTCTAGGGCATCTGTCTCAAAGAAGTTAAGAATATTCTTAACTATCAAAACCGAACCTCCGGCGGCCAGAGGTGCAAATATTTCAAAAATCGACAGATCGAAGCACATGGAAGTTGAAGCCAGCACGCACCCTAAGGTTTCTCGGCTATAAAAATCCAACGCCCAGGCCAATAGAGCTGCAGTGTTTCTGTGCTCGACCATAACCCCCTTGGGTTTCCCGGTAGAGCCTGAGGTATATATCACATACGCCAGATGCTCAGCGCATAATCCCACAGATGATACCGACAGATTATCCGACGGCATGGCCGTTAATCTTATTGCTAGCTGTGCATCATCCAGACACAGGGCCCAACTCTCAAGAAACGGTAAGCTGTCCAGCACCTGGCTTTGTGTCAACACAATATCTACGCCACTGTCACTGAGCATATAGGCCAACCGGGATTCAGGATAGTCAGGATCTAAAGGCAGATAAGCGCCGCCAGCCTTGAGGATGGCCAGAATAGCGACCACCATATCCAAAGAGCGTTCGACACACACCCCTACTAAGGTCTCGGGCTTCACCCCCTGTGCTTTCAGATAATGGGCTAGCTGGTTGGCACGACGGTTTAAATCGTCATAGGTTAAAGAAGCGCCATTGCAAAGCACAGCCTCCTGCTCGGGGTGGAGTGACACTCTGGCTTCAAAAAACTCATGAATGCACAAGCAACTGAGGGAACTTTCCGTTTGGTAGTGGTTTTCGGTTAACAGCAATGCCTTCTCTGCTGGCGTCAAGATATCAACATCTGATAAAAGGGTATCTGGGCAGCTAAGGAAAGATTGTAATAAAAGTAAAATACGCTCGGATAATACCTGAATTTCCTGCTCTACAAAACACGCCAACGAATACTCGAACTGAAGCTCAACCTGTTCCGCTCCACCATCCCATAATGTAATAGCCAACGGTGTTTTGTGATGGTTATGGCTGACATAATTCAATTCGCCCTGGTATGAATCAAAGAATAAGTCTCTGTAATCCAGCTGCAAGAAATTAAACATAATTTCATAAATGGCATTGCCATGTGCCGTTATTCCTAAATCACGGCTTATATGGCTGATAGGATACTTTTGATGCCTGAAATCAGATTTTTGTTGACTGGCAATTTTGCTGACCAAGTCACGAAAAGTTTGCCCCGGTTCAACCTCCACGCTAAATGGATTTACTCCGGTAAACACACCTATCATTTTTTTCTCAGCAAAGTTTCCCCGGTTATGTGCCGGAATACCAAAACACAGACTTGATGCTGAATATGCTGAAGAAAAATATTTGCTCAAAACGCCCAAAAAAATATGAGAGATACTTACTTTGAACTCTTGTGAAAGACCTTTAATTTGCCGGTAAAAATCTCTGGAAAGAGGCAATTCAAAACGACGGCTGGGACAAGCGCGGGAATGAGCAAATTCACTGGCGTAGTTGGCCCGAATTATACTGCTATTATCCTGATGATACCGAGTCTGCCAGTAAGCTCTATCTTTGAGATATCGCTGGCTTTTTAGATACTTTGCATCTTTGAGCAGGACAGTGTTTAAAGCTAGGGGCGTTATAGTCGTATCTTCATCGCCGCTACACTGATTGTATAAACGGGATATTTCTTTGGCCCAGTTGGAGAAACCCCAACCATCCATGATGAGATGATGTGCAAAACCAACATACCAATATTGATCTTCTTCAACTTTAACCAGCCAAGTTTTAAACAGGGAAGTATCAATAAAGGGTAAAGGGGATTCAAAAACTTGTTGAAGCCAGCTTTTCGCTTTCGCTAAAGCATCAACGTGCACTGAAAAATCGATAAAGACCAAGTCGGTCTCGCGTTCGTCACTGATATATTGATAAACCTCATCAGCGTCATAATTTACTCTAATACCGAAAGCGTCGTTGCCATTAATTACTTTTTCATGAGCCCAGTTGATCTTTTCAAGATCCAGCTTACGGCATTTTATATAGCCGCCAATATTATAAACTGGAGAATTTTCATTTCTAAGCTGGTCCCAAAAGATATCTGACTGGGGTAATGATAAAGGAAGCCTTGTCCGTGGTTTATTCATATTTATTCTTCTAATTATGTTATTGATAAATGCTTAATAATTATTGCTCAGAGTGTGCTTAAGCCAAGCTAGCACTGGCTTTTCGGGACAAAAAGGGCTTAGCTTGAAAATTACGCCAAAGTGTTAAAAGAAACTTGGCAGACAAAACCTAGAGAATAAGTTTTTAATTGGATATGCAGGTGAGCCGAAGAGGTTATGCAAGGAAAATGCTACTAGCACACGAGGGGTTTTATTAGAAAATCTCACAAGAGACTTAACTTTATTACAGTCCATCACTACGTCTAATTTGTTCATCATCCATACAACCCAAACTTAACATAAAAATAACCCAGTAGAAACAATCATAAACCAATCATTCAAAAGAATAAAGGGTGGGATTGTATGTTTTTTATCAAACCCTCAACCCGGATTCAAATTTAATAATCTGGTCGGCAAGATGGAAATAGCGATCGTCATGGCTGATAGCAACCACTGCTTTTCCTTTCTGTTTAAGCTCAGGCAATATTTGTTCATAAAAGACTTTTCTAAACACTGCATCCTGATCTGCGGCCCACTCATCAAAAACATATAAATCTTTATCTTCCATCACCGCCACCAATAACGCTAGGCGTCTACGCTGGCCATCCGATAATTTAGTCGTAGAAAACCTGCCATTTTCAAATTTAATCTTTCCATCTAAAGCCAGATCTTTGATTAATTGATGGATTTTTGCATTCACTTTCGGGCATTGCAGATCTATGCCATGCAGGGTTTTAAATAAATAATAATCGCTATAGATAGAACAGATCGTCTGGCGATAGCTATTGATGTTACTTCTGTTGATTTGTACATCATCAAAACAGACATGTCCCGTAGTCGGGTAATAATGCTGGGTGATAACTTTACTTATCGTAGACTTACCTGAACCGTTACCGCCGACAATAAAGGTGATCTGCCCTTTTTTAATCGTTAAATCAACAGGTCCGGCTTTGAATGCATGCTCGTCGTTATAGGTATAAGTTACATTTTTTAGCTGTATCTGCTGCCAGCAAGGCAATTCAAGCTCTTCATCAAAACTGTCTTCGTCCACCATTTCAACATAAATTTCCTCCATCCTTTTATAGGACACATTTGCGCTGATAAAAACAGGGATAGCTGACAAAATAGCACCAACTGGGCTGGAGATATAAAGTAAAATCATGATGATGGCAATGAGCTCTGAATTGCTGACCTGTTCATAGTTAACGTAAACAAATGCCAGCAAACCAATTGCAAAAAAGCCGATCATGTCGCCGTAATTCATGGCTGAAGTTAATACGGTCTCTGCCCTGATATTGGTAGATTCAATTTTTGATTCCACCGCCAACAACTCATCTTTGATAAAGTTGTCCTTCTTTTTTCTATTCAGCTTTAATTCCTTTGCCCCTAAAATCACGCCGCGAAAGCCTTCCTGTAATTCATCCATTAATTCCCTCGCCCGCAACATATATTTACGTCCGATAAAAATAGGAATTTGATAGCTGATAACACCGACCAATAACGCTGAACAAACAAAATAGAATACTTTTGAGTTTTCAATCCAGATATAAAACATCATACCGGCGACGGTTGCCAAGCTAACTAGCATTGGGGGCGCCATACTCGCGCCATCTACAATCCTTCTGACATCCATAGTCATGGTATTGATAATGCGCGGCGAACCGATCTTTTCCAAGACATCTATTGGCGAGCTGCTAACACGCTGATATAAATTCTCTCTCACCTTCATCGTCAGGTTAAGGGAAACCGCCGTCAGCATAATTTGAGATACAGTTCTAAAAATTAAGATCAGCAGACAAAGAGAGAAAAAAGCGAATGCGATTGGCAGATTAGAAATCTGATAACCGAATAATTCTGCTGGTGCAGAATCGGTATACATGATCCCGGGCAGTTCATCCAGGCTCGACAACACCAGGGGGATCAAGCCGACATAGAGAATCCCTGCACTTACACCTAACATCAGAGAAATAAACACCTTATTAGGGGCATTTTTACCAAATTCACTCATGATCTTCATTATTTCCCCTCCACATGACTTGACTGTGAGAGAGGAACAGGCCGCAAGATGATGGGTTTCCCGGCTAAGGTGGCCTTCATGGAGTGTAGCTCATTTACGTCGAACGAACTTAGCATATCGTCATAAAACTGGCTGAATACATTGCCGGACTGTCCGGTAGAATTTGTCATTAGATGATTCGTATCATATGACATTTCAATAACTTGCCTAAAGGTTGCCCCAAGAGATTGGATATAACCTTCCGATTCGTCGAAGGCATAACTAGCGACATTAATAGTGTTGGCAGAGCCGTTGCTCGCGGCTTCTCTTTCAAAAACATGGTCCAAGTGCTTAAACTGACTAAAAGGTTGGTGCTTATAGGTACGCCGACTAAATTGCTGCCAACGCCAATCGTCTATATTACTGCCGCCCAGTTTGGTTAATTCGTCTCTCACATCTTTTAGCGCCAGCGATATGATATCTTTGCAAGTTTCTTCTTGCGCAGTAGCAACATTATCACACCAAAAAGCATCAGCGGTTAATGCTCTATTGACGATATCAATCTCTAGTCCCTTGATGATTTGCTCGGTCAGCGCCATAAGCCCAGACGAACCATAGTATTGAGTAAACTCATCTTTAAACAACCTTAATTTAAGATGGCGTAAAAATGACATGTAAATCGCGGCGGCATTACTCTTTTCGCTAAAGTCCCGGTTCCAGCGATAAAGGGATATTAATAATTCATCTTGAGTATCTTGCTCCCGAATGATGCTTGCTAGTGTTCGGAGTAAACTTTCAGCGCTTAAGTCAAACAGGTCATTCTGCATTTTGGCAACATAAGCGACATCTATTTTTTCATGCTTCGCTACCTTTTCATTAATGAGATCGGCTATTCTTTCAGCCCTTGCAGGATCCGCCCAATCGTTAGAGATAAAATGAAGATAGTCATCACTGACACTTTTATTATTAGCATTAACAATAAAACCTCGAGCCGGGTTATATTCATAAGGCATATCGGCCCAATCAAGATAACCATTCCATGAGAAATGATCACTGGATGTCGGTAGCATACCAAAAGAGCTACTGTTTCTGACCGGTATTTTCCCTGCCGCGCTGATACCTATATTATTGTTTTTATCTGCATACAAGATATTTAAAGAAGGTGCCACATGCAGACTTAACGCTTGTCGGAATTGTTGCCAATCCTGAGCATAATTCAACTTGTATAGAGCTTCAAAAGTCGTATCGCCAGCTTCAAGTGCAGACCACTGCAACGAAAGAGTCTGGCCAGAAGCACCGATAAAGTCACTGACCACAGGTCCGTAAACAGAGCTGAGCACCCTCATTTTTACCGGTTTAATTTTCTTTTTTAGTATCTCAGGAAAACCCGGGGCAATATGAATCACTTCTTGCCGCTCTTCAAATTTGAGCCATTTACCCCGAGCTTGATAGAAACTTCCCTGATCAGGATTCATTCTCAAAGAGACAAGATCCTGAACATCGGCAGGTAAACTTGTCCCCCCCCAGGAAATATGCTCATTTGTGCCAAACACAATGATCGGCATACCTACCAAAGTCATACCACTGGCCGTTATATTGTCCCCTTTTAACTTTGCGGCATACCACACAGAAGGAATTTGTAGGGCCAGATGGGGGTCATTGGCCAGAATCGGAGAACCGTTTGCCGTTAACTTTCCTGAAATTACCCAAGCATTACTACCAACATTTTTACCACCAAGCAAGTGTTGCTGGCTGACATTGACAGCGATATCCGCTATTGATGCTGATGCAAAGGCGTAATTATTATTCGAGGTGACGACATCGGGAAATAAGCTCGCATAATGCTGTTCGGATAACATTTTTTGCGAAATCTGTCGCTGGGATTCGAGAAAAGCGTTGCCTCCAAGGGTTAACGCAAATAGTTTCCCCATAGCAATGGAATCAGCAGGCGACCAGGGTTCAGGGAGATAATCAAACAGCTCAAATTCAGCTGGTAATTGCTCAGCTTGATTGATCCACGCATTAACCCCCTGCGAATATGATTCCAGAGCTTGTTTAGCTCCGGCTCCCAACCTTTGCTGAGCTCGTTCAGAGGCACGGTAAAGCCCTAAAGTTCTCATCCATTTATCCGTGTCCAGCTGGTCAATACCAAAGATTTCACTTAAGCGCCCCTGAGCCAGTCTTCGGTTATGCTCCATCTGCCAGAGTCGATCCTGAGCTTGAATAAAGCCCATGGCAAAAAACACATCATTATCACTCTTACCAGTGATCGCCGGAATACCAGCTTCATCTCTAACAATGACCACTTCATCGTTAATGCCGTTTAATAATACCGGCTGCTCTGCGTCAGAGACACTTTCGCACAGCATATTGTAGCCAGTGAGAAATACAGCAAAAAGCGGAGTAATAATGAATAAACCAAAGCGAGAAACTATCGGAAATCTAGTTAACATCCCATTAATACCTACTTAATTTTCCAATACTCAAACCCAATACTTGGCTTAAGTCCAGCATATAAAACCAAATAAAGGTTGCGCGAATTAAGCCTTTTAAGTTGCTATACCGTAAAATAGTGGTTAAAGATACTAGCACATTAGTCAACTGAAAATACAAACATTTTTATAGTGAACTTCACAAAATGCTAAAATCCCCCTTAACTGACTATATCCAAAATCAAGTTAAAAGCACGGAGGCAAAGGAGCTGGCAGTATATCTATTATCTCCTGATTTGATGGCTTTTAATTATGTAATATTCATGTTATAAAATCAGTTTAAATATCAAAATTAGGAATATTTTCAGCCAATGGACGTCATTAGATCCCCCGCCAAAAAAAACAAGAAGAAATCCATCATATTTCTGCTGAGCCTTATTTTCCTTGGGGTCTTATATGTATCGGCAAGAGGACAATCTGACAGCATACCTAACATTGAACGAGACAAACTCATCTGGGGCACTGTTCAACGGGGAGATTTGCAAGTACTCGTTGGCGGCTATGGTGTCTTACGTTCTAAAAAGCAAACTCTTATCACTTCCCAGACTCCGGCTACGGTGAAAGAAATATATTTGCGCCCCGGAGCAAAAGTTGAGCCAGACAGTGTGATTATGCAACTTAATAATCCTGAAGCACTTAAAAACCTAGAAGCAGCTAGAATAGCCTTGGCAAAAGAAAAAGCGAACCTGAGAAGGCTAAAACTCAGTAACCGTCAGAAATTATTAGCAGAGAAATCCAAGCTCGCCGAATTGAGCTCTGAATATGAGGTGGCAAAACTGAAAAAAATTGCCGAACAGAAGCTGGTGCAAAACGGTATCGTCTCCAGTATAACCTACCAAACCACAGTGCTGAACGTAGAACAAATGAAATTGCGGGTTAATTTACTCGAAGAAGCTTTGGAGCAATACAAAGCAGTAAACCAAGAGGTTGAAAACATTCAGCAAGAAGCAATCAATGAATATGCCAATTTATACCGTAGCGCAGCCGAGCAAGTCGAACAGTTAACAGTTAAAGCAGGCCTGGCGGGTATTTTACAACGCATGCCAGTTGAATTAGGACAAAGTGTCACCGCTGGCCAGGAATTAGCCTTAGTCGGCAGCAAAGATGACTTATTAGCGATGATAAAAGTCTCTCAGTCAAATGCGGACCAGCTGCAAATTGGTCAGCAAGTCAGCGTGAAATCAATACAAGACAAAATGGCCGGGAAAATAAGCCGAATAGCTCCACAAGTCAATGAGGGGACCATCGAGGTTGAAATTACCTTTGACGCTCCAGCGCCACCTTCGGCTCGCCCTGAATTAAGTGTCGACGCAGAAATCGTTATCACCACTTTAAGAGATACCCTCTTTATTGAACGCCCCATCAATGCCCAAAAAGGTAGCCAAATGGAATTATTCAAATTAGACCCTGAAAACGAATGGGCTGAGAAAAAGTTGATCAGCTTTGGCAATGAATCGGGCAATCAAATAGAAGTATACGGTGGTGCGGTAGAAAATGATCGGTTGATTTTGTCCAATCTGACAAATTTCAAAGATGCCGATCGGATTCACATTTTAAATTAACACAGTCAATGAATAAGATTATCGACTAGCCTGCTTAAGGAGAATTCCTATGGCATCTAAAACTAGTTAAAAAAGGCCCTGAAAAATCTGTTCTGTGCTCAAGTCACCAAAGGGCAACACATTCTCGAGCAGATTAGCCAATGTAATATAACAATTATTATAAAGAAAAAGGAAAGATAATGAGCAAGCCTATTCTTACCATGAAGGGGATCAGTAAGGTTTATCGCACGGGGGAAATGGATACCTATGCACTTAAAGACATCAATTTAACCATAAACCAAGGAGATTTTATTTCAATCAGCGGTCCTTCCGGCTGTGGTAAGTCAACCTTGCTCTCCTTATTGGGCTTACTGGATGTGCCTGATAGCGGTCAGTACTTCATCGGTGATCAGGACGTCTCCAATCTTTCATTAACGGAAGCGGCTTATGTTAGATGTGAGAAACTCGGTTTTGTTTTCCAGTCATTCAATTTAATTGACGAACTCTCTTTATTTGAAAATGTTGCTATGCCGTTGCGTTATCGAAGAGAAAAACTGAGTGAGAAAGCGATCCAAGAAAAGGTAATGCATAGCTTAAGCACAGTGGATATGACCCACAGATCTGCACATAAGCCAAATCAACTGTCCGGGGGACAGCAGCAACGGGCAGCGATTGCCCGGGCACTTGTTGGCTCGCCGACGCTTTTATTGATTGATGAAGCTACCGGAAATCTGGATTCTAAAAACAGCGATCAGGTTATGGAGATGTTCATTCGGTTAAATGACGAAGGAACCACCTTGTGTATGGTTACTCATGATACCCACTGTGCTGATATGGCGAAAAGAAGGCTAGATTTACTTGACGGTAAACTTGAAAACTCATCGATAGTAGAGCAGATTTCTGTATGAGCATGATCAGGGAATTTCAACTCGCCCTTAACTCTTTATCCCGAGTGAAAGGCTACAGTGCAGCTATTATCTTAACTTTAGGGATTACTCTTGGCGCTTTAGTCGCTATTTTTATGGTGAATTACCAGCTACTTTCGGCCCCCTTACCTTATGATAATCAGGACAGGTTGTTTATCTCCAAAGGCAGCTCATTTAGGGATAGTGAAATAAAACTCAGCGACACTTCACCATATCCAGCGCTTATAGATGCCTATAGCTTCAAAGATACTGATTTCGAAAAAAAAGCCTTAATTAATTTTAATGTCGATGTTATTCGCAACTTCCCTGCCTCTCCCAGAGTTAACCTGAGCTATATTACGCCGGAATATCTGGATATGATCCAAACCCCTTTTGCCCTTGGCCGGAATTTCAATGCCCAGGAAGGACTAGGAGCAAAAGCACCAGTTGCCGTCATCAGTTACGAAGCCTGGGATAAGCTATTTAATAAACGCCAAGACACTATTGGCCAAACGTTACGTTTTGGCGAGGTAAACTTTAAAATCATCGGTGTCACCGCGAAAAATTTTGTTGAACCCGAGCTTGTGTCCGTTGGCAGGTTAACCGATGTGTGGTTAGCCTGGGACTTTAACTTAACCGAAGAGGGTTGGCGCCACTCCTGGGGGGGACAATTATCGAACCATCACCTTATCGGACTGTTAAAACCAGGGGTAAATCCAGAACAGGTATCCCACCAGTTAACGAGCCGATTAAATAACCGCTATCGTCAAGAACTGGCTGGACGCTCATTTTTTAAATCATCGAGTATAGATTTCGTGCTCACTTCTTTTCGGGAAAAAATTATTGGCGACAGTTATCAGCAAACCCTGTTGCTCTTTACCGGTGTTTTTCTGTTATTGATGATCGCTGTCGCCAATACCATGAATTTGATCTTGGCGAGAGCGGCGAACAGACAGAGGATTATGGCCATTCAAGCAGCTTTGGGTGCACAAAAAAGCGATTTGTTCCGATCCATCTTAATTGAAATGTCCCTGTTAATGTCTGCCACCGTTGTATTCTCTCTGGTTTTTTCCTATGCAGGCATAGACCTGATTAAACAGCTGAAACTCGATTGGCTGCCAAGAGCAAATGAATTGAGTTTTAACTGGCTCTCCATTGTTTTTTCAACCTTGGTCTCCGGGCTGATCGCATTAGTCACAACCATCCTAGTTAACAGGCAACTTGACTACCGCAAGCTAAGCCAGATGATGCAAAGCGGCGGTAAAGGCACAGCGCTGCAAGTATCGAAAAAGGTACGAAACATATTAATACTAAGTCAGGTTGCCCTTGCTACCACTATGCTTTGCGTCGGCGTACAGGTTTTTCATCAGTCAATAAGCAATATCATCCAGCCGTCAGGTCTTGCCACAGATAACGTTTATCAGGTTAAAGTCGATATCGGCATCACAAGACTTGCCTCCACCAAAGTGCTGGAAGATAATTTAAGAGCCACTCGCAAATTGTTTACCGAGAACCCTAAAATCAGCAGTGCCAGTATTGCCATGGGTTTTCCACTGTCGGCATCAACGGATGAGTATTTTTTCAGTTATTTATCCGAAGATGCCGAATTCCAAAAACAGCAGCAGGGCGTGGTTTCATTAATTGATGAGAACTATCTGGATATACTACAATTTGAGCTGATTAAAGGCAGAAATTTCACCTCCAGTGATTATGATAATGTTAAGAATGTCATAATAATCAATCAGGCTTTCGCAGATAAACTAGCACCCGGGGATGAGGTGATAAGCAAACGCTATTATTGGCTTAATGCGCCAGGAAATTCCCCCTATGAGGTGATTGGTATTGTCAGGGATCTGACCTTGCCCAACACGGAAGAGCTACCTAGGGTATTTATTCCTTATATGGCATTTGATTTCCCTGAGTTCTTGCTAGAAGTCTTGCCCAAGCAAAGCCTGTCAGCCATCGAACTGAACCAAATGATGGCGAAAGTAAACAAAGAGTTTAAAGTATCAAAATTAATTGATATTAAAAATGCCCATGACAGGCTAGTTCATCATGATAAATTTCTTGCCAGTGCTGCCGCAGTATTGACCCTGTTGACAATATTTCTAGCCTCTGTAGGGGTTTACGGAATATTAACCTACAGCATCCAGCTACGCCGCTCTGAGTTAGGAATTCGTATGGCAATTGGTGCCACACCCGCAACCATTTACATAGAAATCATACGTGAGAGTTTTATCACTGTTTTGGCAGGACTTGCTGCGGCAGGAGTAATACTTGCCGGACTCTGGCTATGGCTGGAAAACACCTCATTTGTTGACGAACTAAGTGTCTGGGGTGCTCTATTTCCCGTGCTGTTGATCATAATATTAACGGCTCTGGCCAGCTTATTTTCGGTATGGCAAATAATCAGCAAGCCGGCTATTCACTCTTTACAAAATGCGCAATAGCAGACTGACAACTGTAACCAGAGAACTTCTGGGTGATCCGGTTACGGTATTTACAACATAGAAGTAGGGATAAAACCATGCCTAAGGTTAAAGGTGCCATATCATGTTTACGGTGCCTTTATCATTTTATCCCTTGCCAGGTTTGTATGCGTTAAATAAAGCTATATTTTCATAAAAAAACTCGATAACATTTATCTTTAAAATCACAGCCTTATCTGTTTTTTTATTTGAACAGGCCAGTCCAACAATTTTTTGAAGGAAGAGATACCATTATGTCGAAGATGTTGGTCAAACTTTATTCTATTTTTTTCATGTTCACTTTAACAGCTTGTGCCCCTAGCACAGTTCATCTTCATAGCTATAAAGTGCCTGATGCCAAAAAAAACGAAATAGTAATGGCATTGAAAGCAACTGGATTTAAGGTTTTGATAAGCGAACGCAAGCCGCCATTACTGGCTTTGGGCAGCTTCATTATTTATCCAAAAGATAATGGCGACAATGACGATTTAGTTAAAATTCTCAATATCATTAATGAAAAGGGATACTCTACAGGATTAATTGCCAAAAACAGGGTCAGAAATCACGAATACTGGGACAGTAACAACATTGGCCTTTATCTGGTAGAAACCGACGGCCTGATGTCTATGCAGGAGCAGTTGGCTGCTGAGTTTGCAGTTGATATTTCAGAAGTCGAATTTACAAGCACGAACTGTTCCAAGCTCTACAGACTCACTTTTGACAAAGGCGGAAATGCAAGGGTTAATAAAATACCGTTGCTCTGGTCAAGAAATGGAGATACTTTGAGCATTTCACAACAAGGTAACAGGCAAAAATTTACCTATTCGAACAAATATGAAAGAAACGGGGTCGCAAGAGAGCTGGTTATGCAATTAGAACCCTATGAAAACAGCGAGCTTGAAAACATTGAATACTTGAATTGCAAATATCAAAGCCGTACCCCGCTGATTGAATAAGGACGACTGGCTCCCTGCTTTCGACTGCAAGATAAGCGTACGGGATCATATTGTTCATTTCTGCTAACGATTAACCAATATCTGGCAGATTACTGAGCAGGTTGCCAAAGCTTTATCTCTCACGGGGCATAGATACTGGTCTGGCGATTGAATTATCTTTAACCGCAACCTCCATCCACTAATATTTTTCTCAATAAGGAAATGGTATGTCACAAGCTCAAGTCATGAACTTTCTGAATGAAGTTGCCATGAAATTCCCAGATGCAATATCTTTTGCCGCAGGCAGACCCCATGCAAAGTTTTTAAATCACTCTAACTGGGAAAGGCATCAGGCCGTTTTCACTGATTATATTGCCGAACAGAGGGGAATTAGCTTTGCAACAGCAGCCAATCAAATTTGCCATTATGGGCCAAGCGCAGGTATCATTAACCCGATAATACAAAAATATCTGGCAAACGATGAAGATATACAGGTGGATGAAACCAACATAGTGATCACTAATGGCTGCCAAGAAGCCCTGCTGCTAGCCTGCCTGAATGAACTTAAAGCACCTTCGGATTGCGCCCTAACAATAGATCCGAGTTATGTCGGGTTCTCCGCTATGGTAAATACCCTAGGCAAGCGTGTAGAACCATTAGAATTGCACAAGCTGACCGATATTCAGCAAACCCCTTTTCAATTTAACTGGGACTACTTGAAAGAGAAAGTCGCCCAATTAAAACAACAAAATATTACCGCAAAACTTCTTTATATCAATCCTGATTTCAATAATCCCCTCGCCTACCAATTATCGCTACGAGAACGCCAAGAGCTGCTCAATATCTGCCACGAATTGAATTTGCGCATTATAGAAGACGATCCCTATTCCAGATTCAGATTTACCAACAGTCGGCAGCCATCTTTAAAAAATCTGGATAATTTTGGCCTCGTATACCATATAGGCTCCTTTTCCAAAACCTTCTGCCCCGGTGTACGTATAGGTTACATTGTGCCTCCTAATGAAGTCATAGCCCAGGCATTGGCCACCATAAAAAGCTTAACCTCGGTCAATACCAGCTCGATATCACAAAGTGTGATCGGCGGCTGGCTGATAGAGCAGCAATACTCCCTCAACAATTGGATGAAGCCTATAAACCAACATTATTCTAACCAATGCCATGCCATGCAAACTGCCCTGACGGAAAACTTCCAACATTATGAAGATATTAAGTGGAATAGCCCTAGCGGTGGTTTCTTTTATGTAATTAAAACTCCATTTGATTTTACCAAAGAGCACGTCACAGCTTGTGCCAAACAAAATAAGGTCATCTGCATGCCGGTCAGTTTTTTCTCTCTATCTCCTCAGATTTGGGATCGCTATGTAAGGCTTTCATTTAGTTATTATGATCCGGATAAAATTCATGAGGGAGTAACAAACTTCAGCCGGTATTTAGCCAGACATAGCTAAGCTCTTTTTATTTCTTGCTAAACACAAATATTAAAGAGCTACCAGTAACAACATCAGCACAAATTGGTGAAGCCTGTCGGCAGGGCAATGTAGCTAGGGCTTGGTATGTCCATTTTCGGCCTCTCAGGGTATACCTATAGCTCCAATTTTAGTACAGCTCATTAGTAGAGTTATGCTACCTCAAGATAATCCGTTGGGGTTTAATCTCTCAGTGCGTCGTTAGGCCATTCATAATTATAAATATCTAACCATTCATCTATAATGTCACGAACCTGCTGAAGTGACTCAAACAGATATAAATCCAAGACTTCTTCTCGATAGCTGCGATTAAATCGCTCTACATATCCATTCTGATATGGACTTCCTAGTTTAATAAACTCAAGTCTCATGTACTTTTGAGCAGCCCAATTTTTCAAAGCGATCGACGCAAATTCAGGAGTATTATCCACCCGAACTTATCTTGGCTTCCACGCCATGTAATGACACGTTCCAACACTCAGATAACGCGCTCAGCCATGAGGCTTTTATCAACCTCAATAGCTGACACTTGACGGTTGTAGTCATCAAGCACGTTCAGTGTTCTAAAACGATATCCGTAGTTGAGCGTATCGCTAATAAAGCCACTCTTTATGCTTGTTCAGAGCCCTTAACTGCCTCTGAAGCGCATGTTGGTATAAACACTGAGACTTAACCATGCCACCTCACGAGCAAAAGCCACGCTGACTCCAAATCAAGCTCGCAAGTACTTGACTCAAGCTCTGTGTCTACTTGTTTACGGCTTGAGATAATTTCCTAAGCATTGGGTGTTTTAGACTAAGGGTCGCAAACATATCTTTGAGTTTACGGTTTTCATCTTCAAGCTCTTTTAAGCATTGAACATCATGGGCTCCATCCCATCATATTTAGAACGCCACTTATAAAATGTGCTCTGACCAACACCATGTTTACGACACATCTCTGGCACTGGAACACTAGTCTCAGCTTCTTTGATCATGCCCACGATCTGTGTTTCAGTAAACTTACTTTTTCGCATCGTAAAATTTCCTTCTTCTGTTGATAGAAACTCCCCAGCGGTCTCTTTGTATATCCAGACAATAGGCAATCTCGACTTTTACCTACATAAATTCATTTTAAGGATGCAACGTAATACCTTTCACTACGAAAATTAGCGCCTTCCTCTTCTATTAATGGTTAATACTCCCACTTACTTTAGCTCTAGTGATTAACTCATAAATATTCATCCAAACTAACCGCGCCACCTGATTGAGGAACCTTGTTATCAATTTAATCAAACACGTCCCCATGATGACCAAAAATGCTGGTCATAAAACTTTATGCTGGTTCTGACAGTTTAACCTTATCTAAAAAACAAGGCTCAGACATACCGGTCAGTACTAAACGCTCTCCCGTAAAAGACTCTCGACCATGAGCAACCAGCATATTGTCCACCATCAGCACATCTCCAGCTTGCCATGGAAAAGTGACTTTTTCTGCTTCATAAGCCTGAATTAAGGTTTCAATGACTTCTTGCTCTATCGGCGAACCATCACCATAAAAGGTTTGATTAGGTAATTCTTGATCACTAAAAGAATCACGCAGGAAGTGCTGCATGTTGGGATCTAAAGTAGCCAAATTAAAAAAAGTGCAATGGTTAAACCAACAATTTTCATTGGTTGCAGGGTGCTTAGAAGCTATTGGCCTTAATTGCCTGGTAGTTAGAGCAATATCGTCCTCTCCCCATAAAAAATCAATTTGATTATTGCGACAGTAGTTCTCAACTTGCTCTTTGTCTTCAGTTTGATAGCAATTCTGCCAGCTAACATACATGTATTTCATGAAGTTTCGCTGGTATAAATAGCCTTTCTCAATAAATTTATTTCTGATGGCTTCGGGAATACGTTGGAAAACTTTCCGAGTATCCGCTAGTGGAGTACAGCCTCCGGATTCTGCCGCAGTGTGGCAATTAAAATAGATATGTAACGGGAAAGTCAGATTAAATGATTGTTCTGTATGCAGGAAAATTTCATGTTCCTTGGGCTGTGAAGTCGATGTATAAATATTTCCAGAAACAGCGTCCCTTGGTGAAGAACGTTCCATATATTTAATAGCTTTAGAGCTGGTGGCTTCAATAACTTGCTCAAATGCTTCTGCCGAGTCAACATCAAAACCTCGAAACAAAACGGCACCATATTGTTCTTTTTTAGCAGTAATATATCTTTTGTTTTTCTCAGCCCATTCAACCAAGTTTATAGATGTATCTTTTGCTGTAATAACAAGTGGCAAGCTTTGCTCCGGTGAAATAAAACTTGTAGTTATGGAACGCTCGGCTTCTTCTGTAATAACGTTGTTCATGTTCACAATACTTATCCTTAGAGGTTGTTGATTTTTGTCTGAAAAATAGATGGTACAGCAACAAGGTATAATGGTTTCGCTAAAAGTCAAACATATCCCATAAATGGATGTTGCTATGCCTAGAACGATGTTAACAGATAAAATGTGAGCGTTTCTTAAAGAAATTCTACGTGAAATAGGTCGTGTTGATAATAAGTAGAGCATAGGTCTACCTTAGAAGACATACTGTATCGAATGAGAGCTGGTGTTCAATCACGTAATTTTCCGAAGAAATCTGGCCTATAAAACGCTGGTTTCAGACGCTTGAACCTCTAGTCGAAAAAGGATATTGGACAATATTTTTAAAAAGCCGTCGTCAATTAGTGATGCCCAATGGCTGCTTATGGACGGAAGTCTTGTCAAAGCCCATTCTGGTCGCAGTAGTGCTAATAGCATGACTGATGAAGCTCTGACAATACGACAATAATTCATCTGCTGGTTGTTAGTAGCGGTCTACATGTTCACTTTGAGCTCTCAGGTGGGCAAGTGCATGATGTTGTTCATTCGAAGAGCCTTATTAAACAGTCACCTAGAGCTTAGCTTTCCAGAGCAGTAAACTGTTAGTATCGCAGTATGGCGGTGCCAGTCACAGTGTATCGTACTTTCATCATCTGCTTTTCTTACAAGCTAGCGACCTTTCTTGCAGCTTCAACACGGTATAGTTTTTGAAGATGGTTAAGCGCCTAATCTACTTTTTTGCTGTTTGACCTTTAGCCTACCTGTCTGTGGCTTCTTTAAAT
Source organism: Pseudoalteromonas flavipulchra NCIMB 2033 = ATCC BAA-314 (assembly GCA_000814665.1). GTDB lineage: Bacteria > Pseudomonadota > Gammaproteobacteria > Enterobacterales > Alteromonadaceae > Pseudoalteromonas > Pseudoalteromonas maricaloris. Next base: position 3,751 of record JWIH01000008.1, on the reverse strand, counting down.
TTACGTCTTCCGTGTGCTCAACAACCAAAAGACAACTATTGCTTGCTCTATACGCAACTTAGTACGCTAATTATAAAATTTCTTGGTACTAACTTCGTCCTGCAGGCAAAAATCAGCGACGGATAACTCGCTTTCTACTTGTTGCTCTATAAGCAGCCAGACATTATAAGCTCCAAGTTTTACTTTATGAGTCTGGCGCTTCAGCGGCTAGATGAGGTTTGGGTGACGCTTACAATCAGCCTAATATCGTTCAAACGGAAGATGATCTAATGGCTAAGCGAGTGCAACAAAAGCACTCTCAGCTCAAAGTGATCAGTGATAACCCTGATTACCCGAGCTGGGAGATCACCGCTGATAATGCCGACAGTCACGGCATTGCAGAGCGTGTTGTTTGGTGTGGTCGCAGTATCTAAACTGCAATGTCACTATTCGTGTGATGCTGGAGCATTACACGGATTTAGCCAGCTTTTCCTGCACATTGGCTGTATTCACAAATTGACTCAACACCAATGAGCACACCGCAAGTGCAGCACCAAAGTAAAATACTAAGGATTTATCGTATAACCATACTAAGCCAAAGCTTGCTGGGATCACTACTGCTGCAATATGGTTAATAGTAAAGCTAACCCCAGCTGTTGCTGCGATATCTTCTGGCCGAGCAATTTTTTGAAAATAAGTTTTGAGTGCAATGGCCATCGCAAAAAACAGATGGTCGATGACATAAAGCGCTGCTGCAAAGCTTGCTGACTCTACCAATGCATAACCAATAAATACAAAAATGAGTCCCACATATTCGATTGTCAGTGTTTTACGCTCACCAATATGCCCAATCATTTGACCAATTTGGGGGGCGATAAATATGTTTATCAAATGATTCAACATATAAAGCGCGGTGATCTGTGCAACATCAAAACCAAATTTTTCCACCATTAAGAAACCCGCAAACACCATAAATATTTGTCTTCTCGCGCCCGAGAAGAAAATCAAGGCGTAATATAGGCTGTACTCTTTTCTCAAAATGAGCTTTTTATGCTGCGTAGTATGCATTTCAAAGGTTGGAAAGCCGATAAACATAAATAGCGCAATGATAAAGCCAACCCCTCCAATAAGCAGATACATCCACTGATAGTCTGCGGAGAAGTAGCTAAAACCCAGCCATATAACTGCATAGGCGATCAGAGAGGCAATGGATTTAATAGAGAGCAAGATACCAAGTTTGGCCGGTGCCTCATCTTTATTGAACCATTGTAAACTGAGTGATTGATTCAATGTCTCGAAATAGTGAAAACCTATCGACATTAACACTGTAGTTGCATACAAACCATAAATAGTAGGCAACAAGCCGGTAATGGCGACGCCAAGCGACAGCAAACATAAACTGATCAGTGCGAAGGTCTGCTCCTTTAACACCAATAAAACAAATACCGCTGTAAACGCTAAAAACCCAGGGATCTCACGCAAGGATTGCAACATTCCCATATTAGCGCCATTGAAGTTTGCGGCTTCAATCGCAAAGTTATTGAGCATGGCCATCCAGCCTGCAAACGTAACGGCCATAACTACGGTAGCAAGCACTAAGAAATTAAAAGGACTTTGCCATCCTTGAGAAGCATTCTTCATGATTATCTCCACATAAAGCACAACTATTAAAAAGTTATGGCTATAATATGGCTACACGTTAATTTCTGATATACATAATTATGCCAAGTTCTTTATCAAAACAGACAACTTCTCCTTGGCGTATTCAGCCCAAATATAAGCGCTTCTTAAAGCCAACCCTTGGTCGACCAATTCTGCCAAGAGCGGTAAAAAAAGCGGAGTGGGAGCATGTTCAACGGCACCAACATGAGTGGGGGCAGCTTGCATATACAAGCAATGGAGTCATCACAATTGTAACTCCTGAAGGCACTTTCGTGATCCCTCCCGACCAAGCTTTGTGGCTACCTCCGGGCCTTCCGCATGAGACGTATTGTCGCTACGGTGGAGATTTTCGTAGTGTCTATATCGACAATAAATACACCGAGTTGCTAGGGAATAAAGCGAAGCTAATTGCGGTAGATGAACTACTGAAGCAATTTATACTGGAGATCTGTACTTGGCAGGAAGAGTACCACTTAGATGAAAAAACAGAGCGATTTATTACGGTCTTTATTGATAGGCTAACGTCGGCTACAACGTGCCACTTTTTTATTCCAAGTGCACAGGATGCTCGGATCTTACCCATTGTGACCGAGCTACATACAAATCCAGGATGCAAAATAAGCTTGGAGGCCTGGAGTGATCAAGTCGGTGCATCAACCCGGACACTCAACCGCTTATTCCACAAATGCTTTATGATGGGGTTCAGTGATTGGCGCCAGAAATTAAGAGCTATCAAAGCAATTGAGCTGTTGAAAGATGGATATTCTCAGCAACAAGCAGCTGAATATTTGGGTTTTGAATCTACCGCCGCATTTAGCAATGCGTTTAAAAAAGTCTTTGGCAAACCACCGGGACAGTACATTAAAAAGTAAGGTAATTTGGGATCAATAAATACTTTCCCACTAAATATTATGAATGCACAAATCGGCGAGTGAACCGCTTCCCACCATGTTGCACTGTGCTTATACTGTGGTGGGAGTGAGAGCGCATTTACTTAGGTTTAGAAAACCTCGCGAAGGGGAGATGCTACATGGAAGTGCTTTACCCCAGACAGCAAAAAACCCGTCGCATTGCTGCAACGGGTTTCTCTTATTTGGCCCTGGCGATGTTCTACTTTCACATGGGTAATCCACACTATCATCGACGCTGTTTTGTTTCACTTCTGAGTTCGGCATGGGGTCAGGTGGGTCCAAAACGCTATAGTCACCAGGAAATTCTGTTCATCAATGAAGTCTCCCTCATCAATGTAAATCCGGAAAAAGCTATTAAATTCTTTGTCTACTTTAGTCTATTAACTTCTGTCGCTTATAAACCACTTTGGTGTTGTATGGTTAAGCCTCACGGGTAATTAGTACGAGTTAGCTTAATGCCTCACAGCACTTCCACATCTCGCCTATCAACGTTGTAGTCTTCAACGGCCCTTCAGTTGACTCTAAGTCAAAGTGAGAACTCATCTCGAGGCCTGCTTCCCGCTTAGATGCTTTCAGCGGTTATCAGTTCCGAACGTAGCTACCGGGCAATGCAATTGGCATCACAACCCGAACACCAGCGGTTCGTCCACTCCGGTCCTCTCGTACTAGGAGCAGCCCCTCTCAATTCTCAAACGCCCACGGCAGATAGGGACCGAACTGTCTCACGACGTTCTAAACCCAGCTCGCGTACCACTTTAAATGGCGAACAGCCATACCCTTGGGACCGACTTCAGCCCCAGGATGTGATGAGCCGACATCGAGGTGCCAAACACCGCCGTCGATATGAACTCTTGGGCGGTATCAGCCTGTTATCCCCGGAGTACCTTTTATCCGTTGAGCGATGGCCCTTCCATTCAGAACCACCGGATCACTATGACCTACTTTCGTACCTGCTCGACGTGTCTGTCTCGCAGTTAAGCTTGCTTCTACCATTACACTAACCGTACGATGTCCGACCGTACTTAGCAAACCTTCGTGCTCCTCCGTTACTCTTTGGGAGGAGACCGCCCCAGTCAAACTACCCACCAGGCACTGTCCTCAACCCCGATTCAGGGGCCTAAGTTAGAACATCAACACTACAAGGGTGGTATTTCAAGGTCGGCTCCACAGAAACTAGCGTCTCTGCTTCAAAGCCTCCC
>JWIH01000007.1 GCA_000814665.1 Pseudoalteromonas flavipulchra NCIMB 2033 = ATCC BAA-314 | reverse complement strand
GGGAGGCTTTGAAGCAGAGACGCTAGTTTCTGTGGAGCCGACCTTGAAATACCACCCTTGTAGTGTTGATGTTCTAACTTAGGCCCCTGAATCGGGGTTGAGGACAGTGCCTGGTGGGTAGTTTGACTGGGGCGGTCTCCTCCCAAAGAGTAACGGAGGAGCACGAAGGTTTGCTAAGTACGGTCGGACATCGTACGGTTAGTGTAATGGTAGAAGCAAGCTTAACTGCGAGACAGACACGTCGAGCAGGTACGAAAGTAGGTCATAGTGATCCGGTGGTTCTGAATGGAAGGGCCATCGCTCAACGGATAAAAGGTACTCCGGGGATAACAGGCTGATACCGCCCAAGAGTTCATATCGACGGCGGTGTTTGGCACCTCGATGTCGGCTCATCACATCCTGGGGCTGAAGTCGGTCCCAAGGGTATGGCTGTTCGCCATTTAAAGTGGTACGCGAGCTGGGTTTAGAACGTCGTGAGACAGTTCGGTCCCTATCTGCCGTGGGCGTTTGAGAATTGAGAGGGGCTGCTCCTAGTACGAGAGGACCGGAGTGGACGAACCGCTGGTGTTCGGGTTGTGATGCCAATTGCATTGCCCGGTAGCTACGTTCGGAACTGATAACCGCTGAAAGCATCTAAGCGGGAAGCAGGCCTCGAGATGAGTTCTCACTTTGACTTAGAGTCAACTGAAGGGCCGTTGAAGACTACAACGTTGATAGGCGAGATGTGGAAGTGCTGTGAGGCATTAAGCTAACTCGTACTAATTACCCGTGAGGCTTAACCATACAACGCCAAAGTGGTTTACTAGAATTGTTCCAGACAATTCCTAGCATGACCTCCATCCATGGAGGCCTTAGCTAACAGAAGTTAATAGACTAAAGTAGACAAAGAATTTAATAGCTTTTTCCAGATTTACATTGATGAGGGAGACTTCATTGATGAACAGAATTTCCTGGTGACTATAGCGTTTTGGACCCACCTGACCCCATGCCGAACTCAGAAGTGAAACAAAACAGCGTCGATGATAGTGTGGATTACCCATGTGAAAGTAGAACATCGCCAGGGCCAAATAAGAGAAACCCGTTGCAGCAGTGCGACGGGTTTTTTGCTGTTTGGGATTTAGAAAACCTCGCGAGATGAACTCACTCCTACCACAGTATCAGCACAGTGTAACATGTTAGGAGGTGGTTTACCCGCCGATAGGTTGCAATGAAGTTCCGGCAAAAACCATGTACATAAAAACCCGTTACAGCAATGCAGCGGGTTTTTTGCTGTTTGGGGTATAGAGATTTGAGATATAAAACCTCACAAGCCAATCAACACATCGCGAGGTGAACTCGCTCCTACCACCGAATACACAGCATTGTGGGAGTGCACGCATCCATGCGTTTATTTCCTGAGTTGCTAAACTGCGTTTTTGGACTTGATTATGAAAAGACGACGGTTTTATTGCCGTTAATGAAAAGCTTATGCTCGCAGGCTAATTGTAACGCGTTACAAAATACTGTTTTTTCAATGTCTCTACCGATTTTTGCCATCTCTTCAGCATTTTGAGCATGGCTAACTTGCGTGACATTTTGGGCAATGATAGGTCCTTCATCTAATTCATCATTAACAAAGTGAGCGGTAGCGCCAATAATTTTCACGCCACGCTCAAATGCCTGATGGTAAGGTTTTGCACCGATAAAGGCAGGCAAGAATGAGTGGTGAATATTGATAATTTTCCCGTCAAAGCGTGAGACAAATTCCGGTGTTAAGATCCGCATATACTTTGCCAAGCCAACAATATCAGGATCATATTGTGCGATTAAATCGGCCATTGCACTGTCGTGTTCAGCTCTACTCAACCCTTCATGTGATACCAGATGAAAAGGAATATCAAAGCCTTTAACAAGGGATTCCAACGTATCATAGTTTGCAATAACTGCTTGTACTTCAATATTGAATGCTTGTTCGTATTGTTTAAGCAACACGCCACCTAAGCAGTGCGCTTCCTTCGTCGCAAGTAGCACCACTTTTGTTCGTTCTTGCCCGTATAGGTTTAATTTGGCGCCCGTTGGTAATGACTGACGAAGTTGTGTCAGAAAGTTATCACTGGGAGTACCTGTGAGCTCTGTACGCATAAAGAAGCGCTGTCCTTCTTTATCTACAAACTCATTATTGCGCGTGATGTTTAGGTCGTGCTCATGACAAAGGCTAGTGATCTTCGCGATCAGTCCGATGTCATCTTTGCACTCTGTCGTTAGTATGTAACTCATTTCCTCATTCCAATTCGTCTAAGCGAACTTTCAGAATACTGCGAATTGGCAGTGAGATAAATGCTTAACAACAAAAAACTTCGCGATTGCTATAGTATTCAACAGCTGTCTGTGCGCTCACCGCCCATGGTTGAGCAGAGCTTTGAGTTTTGCTGGCTTTACTGGCTTAGACAGGTAATGGATCTGCTCACTTTTAGCGGCGATTTTTACTTCTTCATCCCTCACGGCGGTAATTAAGATAGCAGGAACCGTATCTTGCCACACGGTGCGTAGCGATTTGATCAAAGAGATCCCATCACAGTTATCGTTAAGTTGGTAATCCATTAAAATAACATCTGGTGCGGAATTATGTTTTGCGTAAGCAAGCGCATCTTCTACTTTGTAAAACAGCTGATAATGGCAATGCCATTTATCTAGCAGGCTCGCCATGGCTTCTAGGTTTTTCGGATCGTCATCAACCGCGATGACATTAAGTTGAGTTTTGCTTTGCGGTTTTTGGCTAATATCTTCTTTTACTTGGAGTAAATCCACATTGCCATAGGGTATGTCTATGGCAAAGCGGCTGCCTTGATTAACAACCGAGTTCACTGAAATTGTGATGGATAATAGATCGCATAGACGTTTTACAACACCAAGCCCAAGCCCAATACCTTTATTATCGCCTGCTTGAATACGATAAAAATCGTTAAAGATCTTATTCTGCTCATGGTTTGAAATACCAGGACCGGTATCCCACACTTCAAGCCTTAAACTATGTTTACGGCGTCGACAGGCGATGAGCACTTTGCCATTGTCGGTATATTTAACGGCATTGGAAACCAGGTTTTGAATGATCCGGCGCAGGTAAGTGGTGTCACTGTGCACAATGCTGTGGGAGCTTCTCACCTTAAGTTCTAGACCTTTCTCTTTTGAAATGATGGCATACTCATTTGCCAGTGGTAGTAAGATATCGTCAATGTTGAAATGCCTAGGGGTTGGTTTCATTGCACCTTGTTCAAGTTTTGCAATATCCAAAAGCGCACTCATCAGATGTACGGTGGAGTCTAGGCTATCGGTGAGTTTTTCAAAGTTACCCTGATCTTTACTTATTAGATTGTGGGTATCAATCGCTGCTAAGTACAGGCGTGCGGCATTGAGTGGCTGCAAAATATCATGACTGGCAAGCGCTAAGAAGCGGGTTTTACTCTCATTCGCTTGTTCAGCTTCTTTTTTAGCGGCCATTAACGCCTGCTCTGTTTCGTGACGATTGGCTATTTCCGCTTTAAGATCCATATTAATGGTGCGGATCTCTTGGGTTCTGGCTTCAATACGGTTCTCTAGATCCATATTGATTTCTTCCAGTGCGTTTTGCGTCGCAATATGCGTGGTGATATCTGAAAAACTCGTCACAAACCCGCCTTCAGGCAGCGGGTTTCCCGTCATCTCAAATACTTGGCCATTACGACGGTGGCGAATAAAGTGGTGAGGGGTGCCATTTTTCAGATGTTGAACTCGTTTATCGACGTGTTTATCAATTTCACCAGGACCGCATTCACCGCGCTCGGCGTTAAATCGGATCACTTCCTCTATCGGTTGTCCGACTTCTAAGAAACCATCTGGGTAGGCGAACATCTCGTGATAACGCCTGTTCCATGCAACAAGTTTTAGATCTTTATCAACAACCGAAATCCCATGGCTTAGGTTTTCTAATGAGGTATAAAGTAGGTTTTGGTTGAACTGTAGTGCTTGTGTGGTTTCATCAAAAAAGTTAACCACCTCTTCAAATGCCATTTGGCGACCCGATGACACGGTACGGATCAGAGCTTGGGCAGATGAAGCACCGAGCACTCCCGTGAGTGCGCGCTCGCAGAATGAGATAAATTCAGGAGCTGGGTACGCGTCATTATCTTCTAAAATATTATTTTGAGCATAGTGCCCGAGCAGTTGCTGACTACGCTGAACGCCCAAGAAGGTTTGTAGTAGCACTTTAAAGTCATACACGGTAGCGCGAACTTGTTTATTCAAGCGTTTAGAGAGAGCAGCCTGATCTTTAGGGTTTACGAATGCCGCGGCCTGAATACGGTCGATTAGGCGCTCCTGTGCACCGATAGAAAAGCTAATATAGCAGCTAATGTTAGCGAGCAGTGCAAGTAAAGTTCCTCGGGTGATAAGGGTCTGACGCATTTCATAATCAAGTAATCCTCCAGCTTCCAGAATTGGAAACATAAGAAATAGCATCCAGCAGATAAAACCCGCGATGAGCCCCGCATATACGCCATACGCATGGCCTTTACGCCAATAAAGTCCACCGACAATCGCAGGTAATAGCTGAGTCACCAATGAGAAGGCAACTAAACCCATATTCGCGAGTGCCTCACCATGACCAAACCATTGCTGGTACATATATGAAAGTAATAAGATTGCGGCGATAACAAAGCGTCGAACTAAGAGTATTTGACTCTTAAAACTGCTGTTTAGAATGTTCTTCTTAAATTTACGCTTGAACAACAAAGGTAATACCACATCGTTCGATAACATGGTGCTAAGTGTGAGAGTCGCAACGACTATCATGGCTGTTGCCGCTGATAAACCGCCAATAAATACAAATGTAGCGAGGATCGGATGCTCCATCATGATAGGTAAAGCGAGTACGAAACTATCCGGTGCCGCACCATAGCCAATATCGGGGTGGATAGCGGCGGTAGCGATTGGGATGATCATGGCAGCTATCAATAACAGGTAAAGCGTAAATGCCCAGCGTGCGGTTTTTAAGTGTGAAGTGTTGTGGTTATCTACCACCACAACATGAAATTGTCGGGGCAAACAGACGATGGCAGCCGCTGCCATAAGCGTTTGTCCAACGAAGTTGAAGTTGAAGAAGTCAAAAGATTGCCAATGTTCGCTCAATGCTTCAAATGAGTCTGGAACTTGAGCTAAAGATTGCCATGCAAGCACGGCAACAATACCGAGTGCGAGTAACTTAACGATAGATTCAAAAGCAACGGCCAACATCAACCCTGAGCGATACTCAGTCACATCTACCTTTCTAGTGCCAAAGAAAATCGCAAATAATGCCATGATCAAGGTGCCAGCTAATGCGAGCGCAGTGCCAGATACTTGCTCATCCTGCTGTAATAACAAAAAGCTACTACTCAAGGCTTTGAGCTGGAGTGCAATATACGGAATGGTTGCCAATAGGGCTATCATCGTTACCATGACGGCCGTAGTTTGGCGTTTACCGTATCGTGCCGAAATGAAGTCGGCAATGGTGGTGATATTCTGCTTTTTACTGACCAATATGAGTTTGCGCAAAAAACCCTGACCGAACAAAAACAGTAAAATGGGCCCTAAAAGAATGGGGAAGTAATGCCAACTGCTGGTGGCCGCAGTACCTACCGAGCCGTAATAAGTCCAGGAGGTACAATAAATCCCTAAGGAAAAGGCATAAACAAACGGATGATGACTAATTTTGAGTGCGCGGGGGGTGGTTTTATCTCCCCAGTTGGCGAGCCAAAAAAGTACACCAATATAAGCAGCGGCAACAAGGAGTAAAATGGCAGTCATAGTGTTTGTTATAGTTTTTGGTATTAATATCGTCATACTTTAGCAAACAAATGGCACCCATAGTCTAGTTTACTCTATAATTTTATTTGAGCTTTACATGTGATTTAAAATCAAAGTGTTAGAGTTTTCTTTGGTGAATAAAGACGTTCATTCACCATTCAAGTTAGACTAATGTCTTACTGTCGCATCCACTCATTGATAATACATCTTTATCCAACCTGTTTTGACTTATCTATTTGTTTATAAAGATTTTTTAATTCTTATGAATACCACGCATCTGCAGTTTACGTAAACGTTAACATGCCGTTACGACTAAGGTCTCAATTTCAACTTACCAAGCCGTTGCTACTCTCATTAAGGTCTATTAACACAACTTGCTCCATGTTGGAGCGGGTGATAGGAGATTTAAAATGGCTTTTAAAAGTGAAGAACAAGCGAAAGCATATTGGTCAGAAAATCTCGCCTTGATGTTTAAGCTACTCGCTATTTGGTTTGTCGTCTCATTTGGATTCGGCATCCTGTTAGTTGATGTGCTCAACGAAGTTCGTTTTTTTGGATTTAAACTCGGATTTTGGTTTTCTCAGCAAGGCGCAATTTATACTTTTGTTGCGTTAATTTTTGTCTACGTTTCAAAAATGAATGCGTTAGATAAAAAATACGGCGTGGATGAGTGAGGAGCTAATCGATGGATGTTCAAATTTTAACTTTTATTATCGTCGGCCTTAGTTTTGCGCTTTATATCGGTATCGCTATCTGGGCGAGAGCTGGGTCCACGAATGAATTCTATGTTGCTGGCGGCGGTGTGCCTCCTGTTGCAAACGGTATGGCAACTGCTGCAGATTGGATGAGTGCAGCGTCCTTTATTTCAATGGCGGGGATTATTTCCTTTGCTGGTTACGACGGCGGTGTTTACCTCATGGGGTGGACCGGCGGTTATGTATTACTTGCCCTGTGTTTAGCGCCTTATTTGCGTAAATTTGGTAAGTTCACGGTACCAGATTTTATCGGTGATCGTTACTATTCTCAGGTTGCACGTGTGGTTGCGATCCTGTGTGCTATCTTCATCTGTTTTACCTATATTGCCGGTCAAATGCGTGGTGTTGGAGTGGTGTTCTCTCGTTTCCTCGAAGTGGATATTGAAACGGGTGTTTACATCGGTATGGTGATTGTATTCTTCTACGCGGTACTTGGCGGTATGAAGGGGATCACTTATACACAGGTCGCTCAATATTGTGTACTTGTCTTTGCTTATTTAGTTCCTGCTATTTTCATCTCACTGATGATGACGGGCCATTTACTACCACAAACCGGCTTTGGTGCAACGTTGGCTGATGGCTCGGGCACCTATCTACTCGACAAGCTAGATGGACTCAGTACCGAGCTCGGTTTTGCGCAGTACACTGAAGGTTCTAAGAGTATGGTTGATGTGTTTGCTATTACCGCTGCACTTATGGTTGGTACTGCTGGTCTGCCACATGTAATTGTTCGCTTCTTCACCGTTCCTAGAGTAAAAGACACTCGTATTTCAGCTGCTTGGACCTTAGTGTTTATCGCTATCGTATATACAACTGCACCTGCTGTTGCGTCATTCGCTCGCGTAAACATGATCGACACTATCAACGGTAAAGATGGTAGTGGCACGGTATATGAAGAAGCACCACAGTGGGTGAAAAACTGGGAAAGAACAGGCCTTATCGTATTCAATGATAAGAATGGTGACGGCAAAATGCAGTACTCTGCAGGCAAGATTGATGATCCTGCAAGTGCAAACGAAGTGAAGATTGACCGCGATATTATGGTATTGGCAAATCCAGAAATTGCGAATCTACCTGCGTGGGTGATTGCATTGGTCGCTGCAGGTGGTATTGCTGCGGCGCTATCGACAACCGCTGGTTTGCTACTGGTTATTTCAACATCGGTATCACATGACTTGTTGAAGCGTACCATTAAGCCGGATATCAACGATAAACAAGAATTGCTGGCTGCGCGCTTAGCGGCGATGGTCGCTATCGCAATCTCGGCATACTTTGGTATAAATCCGCCAGGGTTTGTCGCCTCGGTGGTTGCATTTGCCTTTGGTTTGGCTGCGGCGAGTTTCTTCCCTGCGATTATTATGGGGATATTCTCTAAGCGAATGAATAAAGAAGGTGCGATTGCTGGCATGGTTACGGGTATAGGCTTCACTGCAGCTTATATTATTTACTTTAAGTTTGTCAGCCCTGAGCTAAATGCCCCTGCAAACTGGTTGTTTGGGATTTCTCCTGAAGGGATCGGTATTGTAGGTATGCTAGTGAACTTCGTTGTAGCTGCACTGGTTATGAAGGTAACCGCGGATACACCTGAAGAAGTCAAAGTGATGGTTGATGGGATCCGTAACCCTAAAGGGTCTAGCGCTGCTCACGCACACTAAGCAATGCTAATCGAATTTGCCCAGCCAGTGTGCTGGGCAAATTTGTTTTTGATAGTGCAAAATTGTAGACGATTAAAAGGACAGTTAGGTATGACGCCAGAAATTCAAGATGTCTTTCAGTTTGTTTATAAACAAGCCCCGTTTTCTGAATTGCCCGAAGCGGCTGCCAGCTACTTTTCAAAACATATCGAAATTGTTTATCTTAGCCAGACGAATCAACAAGATTGGCTTCAAGATGGCAAGCCAAATCTATATCTGCTGCGCTCAGGTGTAGTTGATCTGATCTCAGCAAAAGACGAAGTCATTGGTCGTATGGGTGAGGGTGACTACTTTGGTTATCCTTCTTTATTAACCGGTGATGCCATTCAAAATCGCATCGAAGTTCAAAAAGATGGCTTGGTTTATATTCTCAATGAGCAGAACTTTGATTTTTTACGCCGAGAATATAAACCTTTTGAGCAATACTTTGTTAGAGCACACGCTAACCGACTACTTTCTTCTCGTTATAAACAGCAAAGCGAAACTTGGTCAGAGCGGAAAATATCTGAGCTAATGACTAAAGATGCGGTTACTATCGCGCCGACAGCGAGTATTCGTGAGGCTGCCAAATTGATGAGCCAGCATCGAGTTTCATCAATTATGGTCACGGAGCAAGCGCGCTTGGTTGGCGTTGTGACGGATAGAGATCTGCGCAATCGAGTTCTAGCGCAAGACAAAGATCCCAGTGCTCCACTTGCTGAGATCATGACGGAAAAGCCAAAACATATTTTTGAAAACAACCGTGTGTTTTCGGCCCTGCATTTAATGCTTAAGCACAATATTCATCATTTACCTGTGTTAAATGAAGCGTATAAACCATTGGGCATGTTGACCAGCACCGATCTGCTGAGACAGCAAAAAAGTGATCCAGTGCAACTTATTGGCAGGATCTATAAAGCACAAAATCTTCTGGCTATCAAAAATTGCGCTCAGGAGATCCCGGATCTATTGCGTCAATTTTCCTATCATATCGAAGATATTTCACTGATTGGCAAGTTACTAAGTGGCCTCACTGATGCGCTAACATCAAGATTAATCTATTTATATCAACAGCAGCACGGTGCCGCGCCATGTCGCTTCGCGTGGATCTGTTTTGGCTCTCAGGCACGAGAAGAGCAGACCTTACATTCAGATCAAGACAATGGTTTATTGCTACCAGACAATATCAGCGAAAACGATCGTCGTTACTTTGCTGCTTTAGGCGCGTTTGTCTGTGAGCAACTCAACGAGTGCGGTATTCAATCTTGCCCGGGAAATATCATGGCTAGTAATGCAGATTGCCGTGGCACAGTTGCCCAGTGGACCGCCAAATTTAGCAAGTGGATCTTGTCTCCTACGCCAAAAGCGATGCTTAATTGCAAGATCTACTTTGATATGCGTTTTATTGATGGCGCCAGCGATCTCTATGCGACCCTGCGCCAATCTTTGGAGCAGATCAGTCGTAACGAGTTGTTTTATGCGGCAATGGCGACAGACATCAACGCAAACTCGGTACCGATCGGGATCTTTCAACAATTTAAGCTGGAAAAAGACAAGAGCAAACATAAGTATTTAGATCTGAAAAAGCGTGGGGTTGCTATTATCAACGATGTGGTTAGGTTGTATGCGCTAAAAGTGGGGGTTGCAAGAGCTAACACCTTAGAGCGCCTAGAGGCACTGACTAAAAGCCCATTGCTTGCTAAGTCGGATATCGACAATCTAAAAGACTGTTGGCGATTCTTAACACAATTGCGGTTAAAGACCCAAATCAACCGTGAAGGATTACCTGGAAATTGTATTAACCCAGAAAACCTCTCTTCTCTTGAACGCCATCAACTCAAAGAAGCATTTTATTTAGTCAAACAAGCACAGCAGGCGAGTGCGTTTAAGTTTGCTCGAGGGAGTTTATAAGCAATGAACTGGTTTTCTCACTCTGTTGCTAAGTGGCGCTATAAACATCAGCCGTTTGCGCAAGCCGAGTTGGTGGTGCTTGACCTTGAGCTCACAGGGCTTGATCCTAAGCGCCATGAAATTGTGTCGGCTGGTTGGTTGCCGATTAAAAATATGCGGATCCAGGTGAAAGATGCACAGTATCATTTGAACAGTGAAGTGCGAACGCTTGCACAAAGTCCAGTTTTTCACGGTATTGATAGTAGTCAATTGGCAGATGGTGAGTCCTTACAAACTTTGTTGCTGGCGCTTCAGCGCGCGCTCCACGGTAAAGTGTTGGTATGTCATAACGTACAGATGGATTGGGCGTTTCTTAAGGCGGCATTTCAGCGCTTTGAGCTAAACGTAAGACCTGCTTTGTTGTTAGATACCATGCAGATAGATAAGCGTCGTGTGTTAAAGCAAGGCTATCCGTTGGCGCAAGATGCATTAACACTAAACGCTTGTAGAATGCGTTATGGTTTACCTCCTCACCAATTGCATGATGCGCTTAGCGATGCTTTAGCGACAGCGGAACTGCTGTTGGCGCAATCTCAGGCCATTTGTGCTGGCGGTAAATGTAAAATTGCGGATTTAACTTGAGTTAAAAAATTGCCCTAGCCCCTTACACATTTCACTCAGGTCGATTACAATAGCGCCATCAAAACGAAGGGGAACTTTCGTACTTGCGACTTCATGGATTTTCAATTTAATGACAATCAAGCTTGCAATTAATGGCTTTGGTCGAATAGGGCGTAATATCGTAAGAGCACTCTATGAGTCGGGTCGTCACCACGAAATACAAATTGTAGCCATCAATGAGTTGGCGGATCCTAAAGGGATCGCGCATCTTCTAAAATACGATACCTCACATGGGCGTTTTGCTTTTCCAGTTTCGTTAACAGAATCTTTTTTGGAAGTAGCTGAGGATAAGATCCAGTTATTTTCAGAGCCAGATCCAAGTCACCTGCCTTGGCGCGCGCTGGATGTTGATGTGGTGCTCGATTGCACTGGCGTCTATCATTCTCGTCAGCACGCACTTGCGCATATTCAGGCTGGGGCAAAGAAAGTATTATTTTCACATCCTGCTGATGCTGATGTTGATGCGACGGTGATCTTCGGTATCAACGAAGAAATACTGTTACCTGAGCACACCATTGTGTCTAACGGCTCATGTACAACAAACTGTATTGTTCCGGTAATTAAAGTGCTAGACGATAAGTTTGGTGTTGAGTCCGGTGCTATTACGACTATTCACGCCTCTATGCATGATCAACAAGTGATTGATGCTTATCACAGTGATTTGCGTCGTACGCGTGCGGCAAGCCAATCCATCATTCCTGTTGATACTAAGCTGGCTCGCGGTATTGAACGTATTTTACCTAAGTTCCAAGGTCGTTTTGAGGCGATCGCGGTACGGGTGCCAACAATCAATGTTACGGCGATGGATCTGAGTGTGACGCTCAATGAAAATGTCACAATTGATGCGGTAAACTCAGTTCTAAAGCAGGCTGCTGGTGGCCGTTTAGAAGGGGTACTGAGCTACACTGAAGAGCCGCTAGTGTCGGTTGATTTTAATCACGATCCACATTCTTGTATTATAGATGGTACGCAAACTCGAGTGAGTCACAAGCGCTTGGTTAAGCTACTAGTTTGGTGTGATAACGAGTGGGGTTTTGCTAATCGTATGCTTGATACCGCTTGCGTGATGATGCGTGGCTAATCATTTGTTTCAGACGCTGTTATAATCAAATTGTCTGCACAAAATTAAAACAATAATTCAAACCGAGGTAGCAAACGATTGCTGCCTTGTAGATAACAAAATGTATCGTTCTTTAAGGAGATGTCCAATGTCAGTCATTAAGATGGCGGATTTAGATTTAAACGGCAAGCGTGTGTTGATCCGCGAAGACCTAAATGTGCCAATTAAAGATGGCAAAGTCGCGTCGGACGCGCGGATCCGTGCTGCACTACCTAGTATCAAATTAGCGCTCGAAAAAGGTGCTAAAGTGATGGTGATGTCTCACCTTGGTCGTCCAACTGAGGGAGAATATGATGCACAATATTCTATGCAGCCGGTTGTGGATTATCTTAATGATGCGTTATCTCAAGATGTACGTTTAGTGACTGACTATCTTGACGGCGTGGATGTACAAGACAATGAAGTTATCGTATTCGAAAACGTGCGTTTTAACGTTGGCGAGAAAAAAGACGATGAAGTACTCGCGAAAAAACTAGCAGCGCTTTGTGATGTCTACGTGATGGATGCCTTTGGTACTGCGCACCGCGCACAGGCTTCAACACATGGTGTTGGCTTGTATGCTGAGGTGGCTTGTGCAGGTCCATTGCTTGCGGCTGAACTAGACGCACTTGGCAAAGCACTAGATAACCCAGCTCGTCCTTTGGTGGCCATCGTTGGCGGCTCTAAAGTATCAACCAAACTAACCGTGCTTGATTCATTGTCTAAGGTTGTTGACCAACTCGTTACTGGTGGCGGTATCGCGAATACTTTCATTGCTGCAGCGGGTAACCCTGTCGGTAAGTCGCTGTACGAAGCGGATTTGATCCCTGAAGCGAACAAGCTAGTGGCCGCTGCTAGAGCGAATGACGGTGATATTCCTGTTCCGACTGATGTGGTTGTAGGTAATGAGTTTTCAGAATCTGCAGTTGCTACCATTAAAGATGTAAGCGAAGTGTCAGACGAAGACATGATCTTCGACATCGGTCCTGATACTGCAACTCAACTTGCTGAGATCATTGCAAATGCCGGCACTGTGGTTTGGAATGGCCCTGTGGGCGTATTCGAATTTGACCAATTTGGTAATGGTACTGAAGCGATTGCCAATGCTATCGCTAAGTCGTCAGCATTCTCAATTGCTGGTGGTGGTGATACGTTAGCTGCTATTGATAAGTATGGTGTTGAGCAAGATATCTCTTATATTTCTACAGGTGGTGGTGCTTTCCTTGAATTCCTTGAGGGTAAAACACTTCCTGCGGTCGCCATGCTTGAGCAGCGAGCTAAAGACTAAAATTGATTGAGGTAGCGTTAAGCTGCCTCTTAATATCAGGTAAACATCACTCTCTCACATACTTGATGTTTGCTTGACGACGCGTAGCGTCCGGTTAGCCAACAAATAAAGTGGTTAACTTCATCAGCGTTGGCTGGTGTAAACATATTATCCGTTCAAACCGATAGCGGTGGCTATCAACAATTGGAGAAAAGCAATATGGCTTTAATCAGTATGCGTCAACTTCTCGATCATGCAGCTGAGCATGGTTATGGCGTTCCGGCATTTAACGTGAATAACCAAGAGCAAATGCGTGCGATCATGGAAGCTGCGGACAAGACAAATAGTCCGGTTATCGTGCAAGGTTCTGCTGGTGCACGCAAATATGCTGGTGCACCATTTATCCGCCACATGATTTTAGCGGCTGTAGAAGAATGGCCTCATATTCCAGTTGTAATGCACCAAGATCATGGTACTTCACCTGCTGTATGTCAGCGCTCAATTCAACTTGGTTTCTCATCAGTCATGATGGACGGCTCTCTAATGGAAGACGGTAAAACGCCTTCAAGCTACGAGTATAATGTGGATGTTACTCGTCGTACCGTTGAAATGGCGCACGCGTGTGGCGTGTCTGTTGAGGGCGAGCTAGGTGTACTTGGTTCTCTTGAGACTGGTGAAGCTGGTGAAGAAGACGGTATTGGCGCTGAAGGTAAATTAACAGAAGATCAGCTACTCACAGATCCTGAAGAAGCTGCAGACTTCGTCAAGAAAACCAATGTAGATGCGCTTGCTATTGCATGTGGTACATCACACGGTGCTTATAAATTTACTCGTCCACCAACGGGCGATATCTTAGCAATTAATCGCATCAAAGAAATCCACGCTCGTATTCCTGATACTCACTTAGTAATGCATGGTTCGTCTTCAGTTCCGCAGGACTGGTTAGCAATCATCAATGAGTTTGGTGGTGAAATCCCTGAGACTTACGGTGTACCGGTTGAGCAAATTGTTGAAGGTATTAAATTCGGTGTTCGTAAAGTTAATATCGATACCGATCTACGTTTAGCATCAACAGGTGCTATTCGTCGCCACCTTGCGCAAAACCCAAGCAATTTCGATCCACGCAAATTCTTAGCTGAAGCGACGAAAGCGATGACTGAGATCTGTATTGCGCGCTACGAAGCGTTCGGTACAGCAGGTCAAGCAGCTAAGATCAAGCCAATTTCACTTGATGATATGCACTTGAGATATCTAACAGGTGAGTTAGATCCTAAAGTGAAATAACTTACCGGATCAAAATTTGACTAAGTAAAATTGTGCATCGCACTTTGATACCTCAAAAAGCCTCTGAAATAGAGGCTTTTTTGTATCTGATCCTTGATTTGAAACCTAGCTTAATAGGGTTTGCTGGATGAAAATATACTTAGATCGCCATTTTACTAGCGAGGTAAATAGGGATCAGATCTTTACTAACAAAGATCATTGTTTGACTAAGTGGATATATTTCAAAACCTCAGATCAATAAGTTAGCTTCGCTTAGATCATTTTTATACCAACTTGATCCAGCGTGAAGCAGTAAGAAGTTAGTAAGAAAATGATCTTGGGGACGATCTTGTTAGTAAAAATCTGATCCTGACAGTGGATGATCCCTAGCAGTTAATAAAATACTGATCCCGGAGTCAGTTTCTTGATCTCCAGCTAAAAGTGTCTAACTTTAAAAATACGAGATCTGTTCGCTGCGTCCTCTCTGTCTGGCTTCGGCATCTCAAACCTTGTTGTACTGCGCCCAAATACTATCCAAGGTGATCAAAGATGAAAATGAAATACCTACCATTTGTTGCTCTAAGCCTTTGCTCTATGAGTGTTTGTAGTTATGCAAACGAAGCTGTATCTCTATACGGTAGAGCTCATGTCGGTGTACAGAATTCTGATAAAGATGGTGACAGCGATACTTCAATTGAAAGCTACAACTCTCGCATGGGATTAAAGGGGGCTGCAAAGCTGCAAGAAGGACTTGAGATTTTTTATAAATATGAATTCCAAGTTGAGATCACGGATCAAGATAAAGATGGTAAGTCAGGTGATAATCTTACAGCACGCTCTCAGTATCTTGGGGTTAAAGGGAGCTATGGTCAGCTCCTGATCGGCCGTGATGATACACCGATGAAAAAGTCGCAAGGCAAAGTGGACTTAATGAATGACTTTTCTGGTGATATTAATTCGTTCTTTGTTGGTGAAAATCGCCTTGGTGACACCGTGCAATATACGACTCCAGCGATCAATCATTTGCAGTTTACGGTGAGTTATATTGCCGAAGACAACAGCAAACAAAACGGCGAAGATGGCTTATCTTTGTCGGCAAGTTACGGTGATAGCAAACTCAAGAAAACCAATGTATATGTTGCTGTTGCCCATGATAATAAAGTTGCGGGGCAAGACATTAATCGCGTGACGGTACAAGGAAAACTAGGAGACTTTAAACTCGGCGGTATGTATCAGCAAAATGAAGCGATAGATAGTGACGAGGAAGTAGACAGTTTTATGGTGAGTGCTGCCTACCAAATTGAGTCATATACCTTACTGGCTCAATATCAAGATTCGGATGGGGCAGCGGGTAAGCTGAAGGACTCTGGCAATGCAGCCTCTGTGGGTGTGGAAAAAAGTTTAAGTAAACAAGCTCGTATGTATCTTTGGTATTCGAAATTTTCTTTGGATAACAACGAAGATCACAACACGATGGCGGTCACATTGAGATATGACTTTTAATTTACAAAAGCGTATGGCTATTTACAAAAGGCGTGCTGACTTTGCGGTGAATTGCGCCGCCGCTTTTATTGTATGGCTTGGAGGTCTTAGTCCATATTTCGAAAACACTATTTTGAAACCAATATTTAGCATAAAATATGTTTAAAATCATATGACTATAAATAAATAAGGTATTCCCTTTGTAGCCAAAAAAGAGATTTTTTTGGCTTGTTTTGCGTTTACACGTTACACTTTCATAAAAATGTCACAGTTAGTCATAATAATGACATCAACAACGTCGGTAACGAGAGAACATTGGGAATGTCACGTAAAGTACTTGTAGTTGATGATGAAGCACCGATCAGAGAAATGTTGGTGTTCGTACTAGAGCAAAATGGTTTTCAAGCAATTGAAGCGGAAGACTATGATTCAGCGGTTGCTGCTATGGTAGAACCTTATCCAGATATGGTGCTACTAGACTGGATGCTGCCAGGAGGCAGTGGTATTCAAATTGCTAAAAAGTTTAAGCAAAGTGAATATACCCGTCAGATCCCAATCATCATGCTAACGGCAAGAGGTGAAGAGGAAGACAAAGTTAAAGGATTAGAGGTTGGTGCGGACGATTATGTGACAAAGCCTTTCTCTCCCAAAGAGCTAATGGCTCGTATCAAAGCGGTAATGCGCCGAGTTTCGCCGACGTCGCTAGAAGAAGCGATAGAAGTTCACGGATTACGTTTAGACCCTATTTCTCACCGAGTGACATCTGCAGGCACTGAGTTAGATATGGGGCCAACAGAGTTTCGTTTATTACATTTCTTCATGACACACCCTGAACGTGTTTATAGCCGTGAACAGCTGTTAGATCACGTATGGGGTACTAATGTGTACGTTGAAGATCGCACTGTAGACGTTCATATTCGTCGCTTACGTAAAGCTATCGCACCGCTTGGTCACGATCGCTTAGTGCAAACCGTACGTGGTGCAGGTTACCGCTTTTCGAGTAAACTGTAATTAGTATTCCAAGAGGAACTGAATTATTTGGTTCCTAAATGGATTTAGTCTATGTATCGAGTGATTGATAAACAGGCGTTAACAAGACGCCTGTTTTTGTATTTCCTACCACTAGCCTTAATTGGCTATTTAGTCAGTGCACCTTTTCTGTTTCTTTTCATCGGTGCTTTCGTCTTATTAGTTTGGCATTACAAACAACTCTATCGTTTGAGCGACTGGCTGCTCAACCAACGTAGTTTTAATCCACCTGAAGGTAAGGGCGCTTGGGAACAAGTGTTTGAAGGGATCTATCAGCTTCAGCAACGTAATCGCAAAAAGCGCAATGAACTCGCAGAACTGATCCGACGTTTTCGAGAGGGGGCTGAAGCTATCCCTGACGCGGTCGTTGTATTGCAACAAGATCTCAGTATTGTGTGGTGTAACCAATTAGCCTTGAAAGTGTTAGGTTTGCAATGGCCTACAGATCATGGTCAAAGATTGGATAACCTTATCCGAGATCCTAAATTTGTAAAATACATGCATGAACATCGCTTTGATGAAGCATTAGAGCTTGAGACCGGGCTTGCACATGAGCAAGTGTTGGAAATACGAGTCATGCCTTATGCCGAACAGCTTATGCTAGTGGCGCGTGATGTTAGCCGACTAAAGCAATTAGAGCAGATGCGCAAAGACTTTGTCGCAAACGTATCTCATGAGCTAAGGACGCCGCTAACCGTCATGGCTGGCTACCTAGAGATGATGGATAGCGATAATATGCCACCCCCCGCGATGTGGGCTAAAGCACATGGCACTATGATAGATCAGTGTAAGCGGATGGACAGTCTGGTAAATCAGCTTCTTTCCTTGTCTCGAATCGAAGGGGCGAGAAAGCAAGACAATGACAAAGCCGTGAATATTCCAGCGATGCTTGACCTTATTCATACCGAAGCGAAGTCACTTAATCAGGAAAAGGGCCATGAGCTCGTTTTTGATATTGATCCGACTTTGGATATCAAAGGGGCTGGGGATGAGTTACGCAGTGCTTACTCAAATTTAATTTTTAATGCTATTCATTACACCAAACCCGGTGGACACATTCATGTACGTTGGTATTTAGAAAATGACTTACCGACGTTTAGTGTTGTCGATAATGGCGATGGTATAGCGCCTGAACACATTAACCGACTAACTGAACGTTTTTACCGTGTGGATAAAGCACGAAGCCGAAAAACAGGCGGTTCGGGCCTTGGTTTAGCAATTACTAAACATGTGTTGTCTCGTCATGACTCAGCTTTACATATTGAAAGCAAAGTGGGTGAAGGCTCTCGCTTTTGGTTTGCTTTCCCCAAACAAAAGCGAATTTTTATGACAAATGATGAAAGTCATAAAAGTGTAATTTAAGAGTAATTTTATTGTCATTTTATCGCTGCACAATGAGCTGCGTAAAATAACTGGGACCAACAACTGGAGTGACCCCAATGAAATTTAAAAGCTTAGTTGCCGCAATGGGTGTGGCTATTACTACATTAGTTTCTACTCAAGTATCTGCTTTAGACGAAAAGTTACCAGAGTATAATAAAACCAGCGGTATCTCAGGAAACTTCTCTTCTGTAGGTTCTGATACGCTTGCCAACATGATGACGTTTTGGGCAGAAGAATATAAAAGAATTTACCCTAACGTAAATATCCAAATCCAAGCTGCAGGTTCTTCTACTGCGCCACCAGCACTAACGGAAGCAACGGCAAACTTCGGCCCTATGAGCCGTAAGATGAAGTCAAAAGAAATCGAAGCTTTTGAAAAGCGTTATGGTTATAAGCCAACAGAAATCCGCGTAGCAATTGATGCGCTAGCGGTATTTGTACACAAAGATAACCCAATTGAAGGCTTAACAATTGAACAGGTTGATTCAATCTTCTCTTCAACGCGCAAGTGTGGTTCGGCAGCACAGGCAAATCGCTGGAGTGATGTTGGTCTAACGGGTGATTGGGCAGCAAAAGATATTCAGCTTTATGGTCGTAACTCAGTATCTGGTACTTATGGTTACTTCAAGAAAAAAGCACTGTGTAAAGGTGACTTCCGCAATAATGTTAACGAGCAGCCAGGTTCTGCGTCTGTAGTACAGTCTATCTCGTCTTCAGTGAATGCGATTGGTTATTCTGGTATCGGTTATAAAACGTCAGGCGTACGTACCGTACCACTAGCGAAAAAAGGCACGAACTACGTTGATGCAACATTAGAAAATGTGGCACAGGGTAAATACCCACTATCTCGCTTCCTATACCTATATGTGAACAAGCACCCTAATAAAGAATTAGCACCTATCGAAGCTGAATTCTTGAAGATGGTATTGTCTAAAGAAGGTCAAAAAATTGTTGAGAAAGACGGTTACGTTCCTCTTTCTAGCGAAATGGCGACACGTGAATTGAAAAAGTTAGGTTTACTTTAATCAATTACTCAACCCGCTAATTACTTGTTGTTATTGATGCCGCTCATTGAGCGGCATTTTTTATTTTCACACTTCCATGTTCCCAGATTGAATAATTTGTTTAAATCTTCATCCTCAAGCGGCAAAAAAGCTGGAAATATTCTATATTTAGTTAAAATTTATAATAAATCAGTCGATAATGAACTCGTCTTACTTCAAAAGGTGTATATATGAGTCTAGGTACTGCTTTTGCTGATCTTAGTATCACCAAAAAGATCCACGCAATTACGCTCGTTGCGGTTGTCGCTTTTGTGGTTATCGTGTTTGTTAATTACAACGCTATTAGCTCTAATCAAAGGGCCTTAAATGAATTAGAGGAGCAGACATACAAAATTCTTAACCTCGCCACAGAAAACGCAAATAAGCTGCAGAATTTAGATGAGCTATTCACTCAAGCAGTAACCTTCGGGGATGCTGAATTACTAGATAAAGCAAAAGAATATCAACAGCAAATCCAAGCTAACCTGCAAAAAATTGAGTCGGTACAAAGCGGCTTTATGCCTTCAGATAATAGCGACGAACTTGCACAATACGGCAAAATTGCGCAACAAATTGCTGGGGGAATGATAGATGGTACAGCTGATTTTTCCCGTATCCAAGAAGATGCCAAAAAGAAAACTGAAATCTACGAAGGCCTAGTCGCAGATTTTACCAAGGCTAAAACGAACGCGAATGATCGTTTTGTTGAATTACTTCAAAATACCGAAGAGCGCTCAGCAAACGCGCTCACGATAATGTTGATTGTGGCCGTTATTTCCTTACTTGTGCTGGTTTTCTTAGCGGTTGTGATTGCAAGAGGTATTGGTAACTCTGCTAAGGATGCGGCGCAAAATCTGAAACTATTGGCGCAAGGGCAAGGCTCCTTGTCCACCACGCTCAATGTACGCTCTCACGATGAAATTGGCCAAGTATCTATAAACTTCAATGAATTTGTTGCGTTACTTAAAGGGGCGGTTGTCGAGGTGATGAGTGTCGTCGAGCCTTTGATGAAAGACTCAAGTCGTCTTGTTCAGGGCATGGAAAAAGCTGAAGGGGCAACGAATCAACAAACGCATGACGCGGAAGTGGTACGTCAATCTATGGAAGAAATGCGGTTAAGTGTGGGTGATATCTCTCACTCGGCGTCACAAGCTTCTGATGCTGCCCAGCTGGCCGAACAAGAAGTTGAGCAGAGTAAACGCCAAATTCAGGTGTCAGTTAACGAATCACAAGCGTTAAGTGAAGAAATTAATCATGCAGCAGAGACGATCAATAAGCTAGCTGATGATACGCAGAACGTGACGCAAATATTAAATGTGATCACATCAATCGCAGAGCAAACCAATTTACTTGCTTTAAATGCTGCGATTGAGGCGGCTCGTGCTGGTGAGCAAGGTCGAGGTTTTGCTGTGGTTGCCGATGAAGTCCGCGAATTAGCCTCAAGAACAGCAAAGTCGACCAATGAGATAAGAGAACTTTTAAATGTGTTAACAGAAGCGGCAAATCAAGCGGTGAAAGCAATGACAAGTGCAAGCAGTATGGCAATTAATAATGCTGAAGCTGCAGCACAAACCGGGCAGTCGATTGAGCAGATAGCAGCACAAATCTTGTCAATTAATAGCATGAATGGCCAAATTGCTGCGGCAACGGAGGAGCAGACCTCGGTAGCCGCTATGGTAGTAAACAATGTGACATCTATGCACCAGTCTTTCCAAGACACAATGCAAGCGTTGAATGAAGTACAAGACGTTGCTGAAAACCTCCATGTATTGTCCGACAACTTGAAAGATGCAACCTCAAAATTTAGAGTCTAATGCTTTAATTTTTAAACAATAAATAAAAACAGCCACATTAAGTGGCTGTTTTTATTTGATAAGGAATATTAGGGCCTGTTTATCTTTCAAGTTTGCTTTTTGCAGCAGTTTGATTGGCCTTTATACAAGGCAGAGCCTGCGTAGCATAGTCATTCTATGTGAGTCAGGCGAGAACACAGTAGAAATGCCAATCAAGCGCTGCCCTTTGGGTTCACCTGAGTGTGCTTGGTTCATTGTTGCTCAACTTTTGCCTAGATCACTAGGCGGCAAGTCGAGCGTCGCGACCAAAACTCACTCAGAAGAACAAAAATCAAACAGCAAAGGTCAACAGGCCCTAGTATTTACCTATCACTTTGACGGCATCGGTTACTTTACTTGCATCAATATAACCGATTGCGTCTGCATTGCTCGAAACAAAATCGATTACCGCTTGATCGTTATCTAGCTTCTTCGGAGGTGTTCCTTTACCGGTGAATACTAATTTAGACCAATGAGCATTTAGCTGAGAGCTAGATTTACCAATCACTTTGTCGTTAAACTCGTCAAATACAGCATTACCATCCTGATTCACAGGGGTCGCACTACTACCATCGGCAAATGATTTGCTTTTGCCAAGGAATAACTTTTTGATAGTACCGTCATCCACAGTAGATGCATTTGCTGAGTTCACGATAACGGCAACATCTGCTAAAGCTGCTTGGCTGGCTAACAGTAGCCCTAAGGTCATTATTTTTTTAATCATATTAGCCTCCGTTAGAATACTAAATCGATACCGAAGCTCAACAGTTCAACTTTTTGATCTGTCAATGTGTTATCGAATTGGTTTAGTTCAATCTTGAATGCTGCTGACGGATGGAAGTCATAACGTGCACCAATACTCCACGTTTCTGATTCTGCACGAGCACCTGCAAGCGCACCATTAACAAGTATTCTTAAATAAGGTGCATTTGGATTGGTTGGATCGGTCGTGACAGGAATGGTGACACCATTTGGAGCGGTGATGGTGAGTGGGACAGAGTTAAACTCGTCATTCTCATTCTTATCTTCATTGTGTTCGTAGGTTAGGTGGACTGTCCATGCATCAATACGGTAACCGAGGGAAGCGTAATACTGCTGTTGTTTAGCTAGTATGCTGTTATCCACTTCAAACTGAGTGTATTCTGCATCGAACAAGATATCGTTGTAGTCGATAGCAATACCTATCGCGGCAAAGTAAGCATCATCTTTATCGACAGCAATATCATCCGCTTGTTGAGTTAGCCCATAGCCAGTTAACCCTGCCAACAATCCCGATAGTTCAGGGCTATTAGCTGCACTAATGCTCGCTTCGGTAGCAAAGTAGGCCGCACGCGCACTGAACCAATCTCTGCTTAGTGTCCAGTTAATACCTACTGTGTTGTTCAACTCAGCTTCATCTGAGTAGGTAATAGCAACGATGTCGTCATCTACGCTGCCTAAAGCTAGCTGTACAGTGCTTTCCCATTCCCCTAATGTCGAATTATGGATATAACTCAATCCGTTATAGGTGCTAAAGCTTAGGTTATATACAGATTGAGGTGGTTTAACCCAGCGGTATGCATAACCCACATCTAAAAAGTCAGAATAGCGATAGAATGGTATACGCATCTTACCTGCGCTTATTTGTGACGAGTCTGAAATCGCATAAGTTAAGTATGCCCATTCAAACTCGGCATCAAAGTCATTCTGACCACGGCCTACGATCTGTGCTGTGGCAGTTAGACTTTCTTGTAGATCGGCGGAAAGTTGTAGGGCGAATAAGCTACGATTCTCCATATCAAAATCATTGTCATAGCCATATAGTGTGTCGTCACTATCTAGCGTTTGACCACCAATAATGGAAGCAAAACCATTAATTCTGATTTCAGCGGCGCTGTGAAAACTCACTGTCCCAAGCGCTATCGCTAATGCAATTGCTGACTTTTTCATATTGATTCCCATTTTCTTTGCAAAGAGTCGTGTCTGTAACACTCATTAAAAGCGCTGATACTGAGCTCAACAATAGTGTTACTTTTGTCTTAGAGATTAGAATAAAAACCAGAAATAACAAGTTATTAAGAAAAGTTAGTGCTCACAGCTTGCATTGTTTAAGAAACCAAGTCTTGAGCCAAGTTAAGTTGGTGTTGTATGTCTATCTCATCAGACCAGTTTATTGTATCGCAAAATATTCTAAAAAGGTGAATAAAAAATAACGGCGGGAATTAGAAAGTGCTTGTATTTAAAAGAATATTAAGGGAATTTTTTTGCCAAAAAGAGCAAACTATCGTTTGCTCTCGGTAATTTTTTCAGCCTGTACTTTGCAGGCATTATACTGCTCAATACATTTATCAGTGCATATCTGTAAAGACATTGTCTCTGGTGTGTTTTGCATCTCACAGCTGCGTTCGCATTGATAGTTCTGCTGTGCACACTGATTCAACTCAGGTGAGATAGAGTTACTGCACCCCAATAGGGTGGTAGAAAATACTAATAAGGCGAACGCAATTTTCATTATTATTCCTTAGACTGTGACTTGAATATTATCAATCAGTCTGACTTTGCCAAGAAAAGCTGCGGCAAGAATGACGAGTTGATTATCTTCGAGTGTAGCAGGTTTCAAGCTATCTTTTTGACAAATGTTAAAATAATCCAACTTTAAACCCGCATTATGCAGCATTTCTGTTGCATTTTTTGTTACCTTCGAAAAATCTTTTTCGCCATTCTCTATAGCGCCAGCTGCTGCTTTTAGCGCTTGAAAAAGTACTTTAGCAGTATCTTTTTCAGATTCAGAGAGGTAACCATTACGTGAGCTCATCGCCAGTCCAGAAACTTCTCTTTGAGTCGCAACACCAATCACTTCAACAGGAATAGACAAGTCTTTCACCATTGTTTTGATGACCTGTAATTGTTGAAAGTCTTTTTCACCAAAGCAGGCAAAATCAGGTTGCACTAAGTTAAACAGTTTAGTGACAACCGTTGCAACGCCACGAAAGTGTCCAGGGCGTGTACCACCACAGTGTCCTTCAGATACTCCCGGCACATCAACAAAACTCTGCGCATTTAGGCCGTTAGGATATATGGTCTCAACGGTAGGCGTAAATACAATATCGGTTTCTAGTTCTGCAAGGCCTTGCTTGTCTTGCTCAAGCGTACGTGGGTAGCTGTCGAGGTCTTCGTTCGCACCAAATTGCATTGGGTTTACAAAGATACTGACAACGACTTTATCCGCTAGGGTTTTCGCTTTTTCTACTAAGGAAAAATGACCACGGTGAAGGTTGCCCATCGTTGGTACGAAGGCAATGCTCAACCCTTGTTGGCGCCAAGCTTTAATCTGGCTTCGTAACGATTTAATCTCAGTAACTGATTGCATGTTGTACTCTAATTCAATAATAACAATACCAACCCAAACAAAACGCTTGGATCAGACTCAGCGATAAGCATCGCTCATCGCAAATTTAATTAAATTCGTGATCAGGCCCCGGGAAGTCACCTGATTGCACGTCTGCACAAAACTTTTTCACCGCATCTGGCATGTTGCCAGTTTCGAGCAGGAAGTTCTTCGAGAACTTAGGAATATAGCCTGCAGAAATACCGACCAAGTCATGCATAACCAAAATTTGGCCATCGGTCTCTTTACCTGCGCCAATACCAATGACCGGAATTGCCACGGCGTCGGTAATACGTTTAGCCAGTGCTGAAGGCACACATTCAATCACAATCATTTGAGCACCAGCACGTTCTAACGCTTGTGCATCGGCTATCATCTTTTGCGCTTGTGCTTCTTCACGACCTTGAATTTTAAAGCCACCAAACACGTGCACTGATTGTGGTGTTAAACCTAAATGACCACAAACTGGGATCCCTTGCTGAGTAAGCAGTGCAATGCTGTCGTAAAGCCATTCACCACCTTCAAGCTTAACCATATTAGCACCAGAGCGCATCAAGGTAGCTGCATTCTGACAGGCTGACTGTGGATCTGAATAGCTCATAAAAGGCATATCGGCGATAACGAATAGCTCTTTACTACCAGCTCTTACACAACGGGTGTGATAGGCAATGTCATCCGTGGTAACGGCTAAAGTGTCTTCACCACCTTGTAAAACCATACCCAGAGAATCACCCACTAAGATGACATCTACGCCATTGTCGTGAAATAACTTTGCAAAACTTGCATCGTATGCGGTGAGGGCTGTTATTTTTGTTCCTTCACGCTTCATTTTGGCAAGTGTTGAGACGGAAATTTTTGCCATGGTAAACCCCTTGGATTGGTTTATTTGAGGATTGCTAATCCGTTAAGTGGTAACTTTTGTGTTAAAGAGCTAAGCTCAGTGCCATCAGGTAATTTGAGTTCTGGCGTTATCTCTAATAGTGGATAGACGACAAATTCTCTTTCTTTCAAGCCGTAATGTGGCACCGTGAGTCTATCACTGTTAATGGTGTCGGTATTAAAAAGCAGAATATCTAAATCGAGCGTGCGCGGTCCCCAGCGCTCAGCTTTGCGTACACGACCATGTTCAAGCTCTATTTGTTGTAACACATCGAGTAAAGACTCTGCTGTTAATGATGTCGCCAGTTTTGCTACGGCATTCACATAATCAGGTTGATCTTGAGGGCCCATAGGTTTTGAGCCATACAGGCTAGAGTGCTGGACAAGCGAGAGGTCTGGATGGGCGGCGAGCACATCGAGTGCTCGCTGTATTTGTGCCATCGGTTCGGATAGGTTTGCACCCAATCCAATGTACGCAATATTCATTTAATCTTCTTTTGGTTTTCTTTTTGGCTTACGTCTATTATAACGACGCTTAGGTTTGCTTTGGTTACCTAAGTTGCGCACCATGTCTTTTTGGCCGGTGACATCATTCTTGAGGTAGTCAGTCCACCAAGCTGCAAGTTCTTCTTGCTCTTGCTCACCACTTTCAACACGCAATAATAGGAAATCATATGCGGCTTTGAATCGCGGCTGCAAGCTTAGGCGGTATGCACGCTGGCCTGAACGTTTATCTAGGCGTTGTTGAATATGCCAGATATCTCGGGCACCTAAAGTAAAGCGTTTAGGCACAGCAACGTGTTTAGCATTTTCAGCAAGGACGTGATTAATGGCTTGCATAAAGGCATCATATTCATTCATACCTTCGGCCGCGAGCGCTTCGCTTTTAGCTAAAATCGGGAACCATAAAAGTGCTGCATAGATAAATGCAGGGGTTACTTTTTTATCCGCGTTGATACGGCTATCCGTATTGGCAAACATTTGCTGAATAAAGCGACGTTCAAAGTCATTATCAGGCTGTGCTAGGATTTTATCTAACGCCGGGAATAATTGTGCAAACAAGCCGTATTCACGCATCTGAAGAAAGTTTTCTTCCGCTTTACCATTTAAAAATAGCTTTAGCGTTTCTTCGAACAAGCGTGCAGCTGGAATATGCCCAAGTAACGGCGCTAGTGCTTTAATCGGAGTGCGGGTCGGGGTAGCAATCTCCATATCCAGTTTGGTTGCAAAGCGGATAGCTCTCAGCATACGTACCGGATCTTCGCGATAGCGAGTTTCAGGGTCGCCAATCAGCTCAATTTTACGCGCTTTAATGTCAGCAACACCACCGGCAAAGTCGCGTAAAGTAAAGTCATTGATCGAATAATATAGCGCATTGATAGTAAAGTCGCGGCGCTCGGCGTCTTCTTCAATACTGCCGTAGACATTGTCGCGTAATAGCTGCCCGTGTTCGCTGGCTTGACTTGTCGTGGCACAAGAATCATCACTTTGATGGTGGCCACGCATGGTGGCAACTTCAATAATTTCACGTCCAAAAACAATGTGCGCAAGGCGGAAGCGACGACCTATTAAGCGACAGTTACGGAAGAGCTTTTTGATTTGTTCAGGTGTTGCATTGGTAACGACATCAAAGTCTTTAGGCTCTATTCCTAGCATGATATCGCGTATACAACCACCAACTAGGTAGGCATCATAGCCACCGTCTTTTAAGCGATAGAGCACTTTGATAGCGTTAGGGCTAAATTGTTTACGAGATATACCATGCTCGCTGCGAGGAATTATCGCAGGTGTCGGGCTGGCCATTTTCACCGTCTCATCGCCTTTTCCAGTTACAAACTGGCGGCAAAAGTTTACAAGCTTGGAAATAATAACTCGTCTCCTGAGCAATCAAGTTTTCTATTCTAGTCGTTGTGAACCACTGCTTTTGTCTTAAAACAGGTCGCATTTAAGGCTCGCTATCATATACTCAAATGAGACTAAATTGAAGTACTTGAAAACAGTGGGCGAAAAGCAAAATCGCCATTTTCTAGAGAGTCTAGTTGAATTTCCTGTACTTTAGGAACGCTATCTAGACTAAAAATATCAATAGCGTGAGTCAGCAATGCGTCAACGTCTTGATAATTATGGAGAGAATCAACCGGCACATGCAAATAACGCAGCGCGGCATAAAGGGTTGGTAACGGGTTATGGTTATCAATAGCTGGAGCATGATTCTGCTTAGATAACTTAAATCCGGGCTCTGCGACAGCCAGTGGTACGTGAGCGTACTCAGGTGATGGCTGATTGAGTTGTCGAAATAAACTAATTTGTCTTGCTGTGGGTTCTAGCAGGTCGGCACCACGCACGATATGACTAATCTTTTGCTCTATGTCGTCAACGACCACCACCAATTGATAAGCAAATAAGCCGTCGCGGCGTTTAACGATGTAATCTTCATGCGCAATTGCAGGGGAAATGACAACCATGCCTTGTATTGCATCATTAAATTCAGTAACTGGACAGCGCTGCTGTAGGCGCAAAGCATTATCTTGCCAACTTAGCGCTAAAGCTCGGCAATGATTGTTATAAAACCCACCCATTGCTTTAATTTGCTTTCTAGTACATTGACACGCATACATAAGGGAGTCTGATTTTAGTGTCGTCAAATAGGCTTGGTATAGGGCATGGCGCTGCGATTGATAGACAACGTCTTCATCCCAGTAAAGGCCATATGCTTCAAGAGTGGTTAATATATTGTCGGCAGCACCCGCAACTACACGCGGTGTGTCTATATCTTCGATGCGAACGAGCCATTTACCTTGATTGACTTTTGCATCTAGATAGCTACTCAGGGCGGCCACAAGAGAGCCGAAATGAAGCGGTCCGGAAGGCGAGGGAGCAAATCGACCGCGATAGCTCCCAGTTTGCTTTAAGCTTGGGGACACAGGGCTGAGATTATCCTCTGCCTTGTTGTTTTTCTTTGATTTCTGCGAGAGATTTACAATCAACACAAAGATCAGCTGTTGGACGCGCTTCTAAACGGCGAATGCCGATTTCAATACCGCACGACTCACAATAGCCGAAATCATCATCTTCGATAAGTTGAAGTGTTTTCTCAATTTTCTTGATTAGCTTACGCTCGCGGTCGCGAGTACGCAGTTCAAGAGAAAACTCTTCTTCTTGCGCTGCACGGTCCACAGGATCAGGAAAGTTTGCCGCTTCGTCTTGCATGTGTGTCTTAGTACGGTCTACTTCATTACGTAGATCGGCACGC
Organism: Pseudoalteromonas flavipulchra NCIMB 2033 = ATCC BAA-314; assembly: GCA_000814665.1. Taxonomy (GTDB): domain Bacteria; phylum Pseudomonadota; class Gammaproteobacteria; order Enterobacterales; family Alteromonadaceae; genus Pseudoalteromonas; species Pseudoalteromonas maricaloris. The sequence continues at coordinate 87,007 of JWIH01000007.1, read as the reverse complement.
CATGCTTCTAATATCGCTTTGAAATGAGCACGTTGTGCTTCATTCATGTATTCTTCGCCTGGCTTTTCTTGATAAGGTTCTACACCGGCTTGAGCCAATAACCCTAGTTTTTTCTGGTCTGGCATACCATTCTCCTAAATCCTTAATACATAACCCCAGCTTTCGCCGGCGGGTATAAATAGCAAAATCTTTACCCCTTAGCAAACACTTTTTTGCTGCAAATGTCAGCCACTTTTTTCAATGTTTAACTATTTGGGGGAGAAAACTATCACGGCTATATGTGGGCAGCATGAAAAAAGTCAAGCGTAATCAAAAGGAATTTCTTCAATTAATTGTACTTGGTTGTCGTCAATATGCGCTCGATAAGCAATGATTTCTACTCCATGAGAAATTGCTTCTTTTACTAACGCTGCATACTTTTGATCGATATGACTGGCTGGTTTGACACAATTGATCCCTGTATGGAGCGCGGCAAACAGTAACACCGCACGATGACCTTGCTGTTTAATGTGGATTAATTCTCTAAGATGTTTTTGACCTCTTAAGGTTTCTGCATCAGGGAAAAAACCTTGCTGTTGCTCAAGCAAAGTCACCGACTTTACTTCAACGTAGCAGAATTGCGAGGATTGTCCATTTTCGAGGTTGCTCAACAAAATATCAATTCGGCTATTTTCAGCCCCGTATTTCACCTCAGTTTGAAGTGTTTTGTAGCCTTGCAGTTGCGTTATTCTTCCTTGCTCTATGGCCTCAACAGATACTTTATTGGCCACCGCTGTATTTACACAAATAAAATGACCATCATTATCTTGCGTCAGCTCCAACGAATGAATGTACTTTCGTTTAGGGTTATCGCTGGTGGAATAATAGGCTGTAAATCCTGGGTCTGCACAATTGGTCATTCTACCAGTATTGGCGCAGTGTACGGTGAATTCGTCACCACTTGGGGCGCGTAAGTCGACAAGAAAGCGTTTATATCGTTTGAGCAAGGTTGCTTGCTGTAATTGCCTAGAAAACTTCATTGGTCGCTTTAGGTTGGGTGTATTTAGTGGCTAGTGTACACTTAACCACACTTACAAGCACAAGAGTGAAAAGAGAATGTCAGAGAAATTTATTGTACGACTGAGTGAAGACGCAAAACCAGAGTATTTATCTGCTGGTGCTGCATTGTCGTTTGAAAAGGACGGTGCTTTTATCCATTTACAACAAGACGAAACGCTGAAGAATATTCAAAAAGCGGCTCGTAGCATCGCACAACAAGGGATTAAACAAGTTCATCTAGAAGGTGACTTGTGGTGTACTGAATCTCAATGGGCTTTTTATCAAGGATTTGTGTCACCAAAAGCATTAGATGGTGTGGTGTTTGTTGACAACGACCAATCAGATCTAAAAGAGCTTGATGCATTAAAAGCATCGGCAACATGGATGCGTCAGATGATCAACGGGACGGCCGAAGACATTTATCCTGAAAGCCTTGCTGGAAAAGCGGCTGAGTTTATTCAGTCATTGGCACCTGAGCATGTTAGCTATCAAATCATTAAAGGCGATGCGCTGTTAGAGCAGCAATGGATTGGTATCCATGAAGTAGGACGCGGCAGTGAGCGTCCACCAGTATTGCTTGAGCTTGACTACAATCCGACGGGTAATGATGACGCTCCAGTTAGCGCTGCACTTGTGGGTAAAGGGATCACGTTTGACTCAGGCGGTTACTCAATTAAGCCAAGTGAAGGCATGCTTACGATGAAGTGTGATATGGGCGGGGCGGCAACTGTAACGGCTGGTTTAGCGCTGGCTATTCAACGTGGTTTTGACCGTCGTGTTAAGTTGTTCCTATGTTGTGCTGAGAACCTTATCTCAGGCCATGCCTATAAGTTAGGTGATATTCTTACCTACAAAAATGGTACCACAGTGGAAATCGTAAATACGGATGCAGAGGGTCGCTTAGTGCTTGCTGATGGCTTGATGGCTGCCGGTGAAACAGGCGCAGAGCTTATCATTGATGCCGCGACTTTAACGGGCGCAGCGCTCGTTGCTGTAGGACAAGAGTACAATGCGTTATTTGGTTTAGACAAAACACTTGTTGGTGATGTGCAGCAGTTCGCGAGTGACGAATTTGAAGCCGCGTGGCCATTGCCTCTAGAAAAGTGGCACCAAAATAACTGTCCATCGCCTTATGCGGATACAGCTAACAGCCGAGCACAAAAAGGTGGCGGCTTTGGTGGTGCATCCAATGCAGCGGGTTTCCTATCTCGCTTTGTACCAAATGAAGGTCAAGGTTGGGTGCATATCGACCTTGCAGCTTCTTTCCAAAATAGCGCTAGTGGTCAATGGGCTGCGGGTGCAACGACGTTAGGTATGAGAACCGTAGCGAGAACGCTCCAAGAAAAAGCGTAATCATGCTGATAGCCGAGTGTATTTCGCTGAATACACTCGGTTTATTACCACGTTTAAGACAAGAGTGCAGCAGCGAGCCGCACAAAGTCTGATGATGTTAGTATTCCAACCAATTTGTTCTGCTCGTCTACCACAGGCATACAGCCATGGCGATTATCGACAAAAAAGCGCACCACATCTTGTAGTGATTGGCTTGGGCGCACGCTCGCAAAATCGGTCGCCATAATATCTTGTACTTTTGTTTGCTTTTCTTTTCTTGCAAGCGCATTGGCGCCATAGGTTGCCATTATTCCCATTACCTTGGCGATCATAATTTTTTGCGTGAGCATACCAACCAAGGCTCCTGCTTCATCAATCACTGGAATGTGACGAACATTTTTTTCTTTCATTAAATTGTGCGCATCTTGCAAGGTATTTTCAGCAATCACTGCGAACGGATCTGGGGTCATTAAATCAGCTACGGTTTGGGTCATCTGCTACTCCTTTCACTCCATATGCTTATGTTGAGTTTAGCCTGATCTATTTGGCATGTATGGAATTGAGATCAAGTTTTGAACTATTTCTTGAAGAACTGCTCTTATGAAGATAACAATAAGAAAGGATAACCCAATGAAAAAGTTACTGATGTTAGGTGCTGTTGCGAGCTTACTTTGCAATTCTGTGTTCGCCGCTGAGCGAAGTGTTGAATATGGTGAGATTAATCAAATTCTAGATTTAATCGCCAACAAAGCGCAGTCGCAATATATCTTGTCTAAATTTACTGTGGAGGTGAAGCAGCCTGATATCGCGCTTGAGGATGTTAAACTTTGGCTGGAGCAAGATGACAAGATCATTGCCAACGGTATCATAGATAAAGACGGCAATATTGATTTACCTATTCTCCCGCAGTCACGTGCTGATAAAGTTAACTTAGTGATCAATCAAGAAAAAGGTGCCGTTGCGATTATGGTCAATACGGATATAGCACCGCTGACTAAGCTACGGGTTATGTATCGCGATTTGTTTATCCTTTTAGAGGATATGGACGCTTTTGTTGAGTTGATGGCAGGTAGCTTGTCTTGGCTTGCTCCAAGCTTTGATGAACTAGAGTTCACATTTACCGAGTCTGCATCAATTCAGTTTGTGGACTCAAAAGGTAAAACCCAAAAGTTTGTGACGGATGATGAGTTTAAGATCCAAATCCCTAATAAGAAAAAGTGGATGAAGCAAAATCCATCCTTGCAATTTAGTGCCTTACCAACCCAGTTTGCGCCCATAGACTAGGGAAGAAGGTCCGTATGCCTGCTAGCAGGCGGGCATATCCTTTTCCATCAGGTAGTTAGTTAACACTTCGCCACGAACCTTCACTTGTTGTTCCTTTATCACTTGGAAACCAAAATATTCAAAGAAAGGTTTAGCCGTTTTACTAACATGGGAAAATAAGCGCGTTGTGTTGGTTATTTTGCTGTGTTCTAAGAGTGCGAGCATAAGTGCTTTACCTATGCCTTGGCCTTGATGTTCCGCATGGCAAAAAAAGTGATCAATAAGACCGTCGGCTTGGATATCGGCAAAGCCAACAATTTTACCATTTAGCACGGCGACAAGGGGCTGATTGCTCCTTAATCGGTCTTGCCAGCCTTTATCGGCAACGTCGCTATGTGCCCATGCATTAACTTGGTTATTGGAGTAGTGCTGTATATTTACTGAGCGTATAGTGTCAAACATAAGTTTGCGTAACACGGCTTCTTCGCCGCTTTGAAATTGTCTGATGATAATCATTGTTAATCTTTATTCTTGGAGCCTTAATTGCCCGGAAATAGCGTGTTGCTCAGCAATCTCTGCAAGTCGTACGTATTTTTGTTCAACCAGTTGAGACACGGGAACCAGTTTGGCATCAATACTTTCAAGCTCAGCTAACTTGGCTGCAAGAAAGGTGGCGGTTTCCTTATATGGGTGTGCAATGATAATAACATGCTCGTGATTATCAAGTAGCTTAAGCATATGTTGCCACTGCTTGTTGAGCGCCTCGGTGGATATATCATTGTCTAGAAAGACCTGTCGAGCTACGTTTTTTACGCCATAAAGGTTGGCTGCATATTGGGCTTGGCTGTGGCTAGTGGTGCGGCTATCTAAAAAGTATAATCCGCGCTTTTTTAGTATTTCCATTGTCCATTTCATTGGCTCTATTTGTTCGGTTAATGCTGAGCCCATGTGATTGTTTACGCCTTTAACTTGAGGTAGTGTCGATAGCGCATTGCCAAGTGTCATTTGCAACTGCCACTTTTCCATGTCGGTGGTTAATGCGCCCGGGCCAAGGGCCTTTTCCGTGTTTTGTGCCTGCATTGGCACATGTAATAAAAGCTCGCGTTGTTGGCGGCTGGCTGCAAAAGCAAATTGTTGAGAAAAAGGCGTATGGGGCAGGATCGAAAAGGTGATCCCACCCGGTAAAGACAGCAACTCTAAGTCACGTTGGTGATTGCCAATGTCGTCTATAACAATGGCAAACTGTTTTGCTGGCACTGCAAAAGTCATGCAGGCCAGTATTATCCCGATTATTTTTTTTAGCACACAAATTATTATTATAGTTTACAGCCCTACAGGGCTGTTTTTTATTTACTGTGATTGAACTAACGCCAGCGCCTTAGGCCAATGCGATGCTAGCTGTTCAATACCTGTTGTTTTGATTGATTCTTCATCAGTGATTATAGCGCTTTTATCCAACAGGGAAAGCGCTTGTTTGGTAAAATATACATCGGGCTCTATGCCTTTACCTTCAATTGATGTACCCGCTGGTGTGTAGTATCTCGCTGTCGTTAACTTTAATGCAGTAGTACCATTGCCAATCGGGATCAAGGATTGAACCGAGCCTTTACCATAGGAACGTAAGCCAACGACTAAGGCACGTTTATTATCCTTGAGTGCGGCGGCTAAAATCTCGGCCGCTGAAGCGGAATTATTGTTGATTAATACCAAAATAGGCGCACCATTTAAAATATCTCCACGCTTTGCAATGTAAGCCTGATTGGCGTCATAGAAGCGGCCTTTGGTCGTGACAATTGTGCCACTATCTAAAAAAAGATCTGAGATTGCCACTGCACTATTAAGTGTACCACCGGGGTTGTCACGTAAATCAATAACCAGCTTTTTCAATGGACTGCCTAACTGTACTTGTAGTCGGTTTATGTGTCTTGCAACATCATGATAGGTGTGGTGGTTAAAACTGTTGACGCTTAAAAAACCGGTACCGTCGTTTAAGAGTTTACTAGCGACACTCTCGATGACTATCTCTTGACGTTTAAGCTCAAGTGCAACTAACTCGTCTTGTCTTAATACCACTAAATTGATGAGATTTTTATTTGCAGCTTTGAGTAGGGCAGACACTTCTTCTATCGATTTACCCGCGACATTAGCGCCATTGATTGCGTGGAGTTTATCACCGCTCTCTATGCCTGCTTGAGCTGCAGGTGAGTTGGGCAGGGTATCCAAGATAATCACGTAATTATCTTGCTCTTCGACTTCAATACCAAGCCCCGTGTAGCGTCCATTTGCTGCACTGAAGATGGATTCCAAGTCTTCCTCGTTGAGGTATTTAGAGTAGGGGTCTAAATTGTCAAAGAGGCTCGACAAGTTGCCTGCGTTGTAGCGACTGAGAGGCAAGTCTTCAACATAATAGGTGTGAATATGATACAGGATTTCATCGATTTCTTGAGCCGAGAACTTTTGTGTAGACGCGTGACTAAAAGCGCTAAAACTTAACAAAAGCAGGAAGCTTAATAATGCAACATAGCGCGCTGCAAGCGCGTAAAAACGGGTTTGTCTATTCATGTGCTGCTCCTCATCAAGGTGCAGCACGGGTTATTCAGTTAACTGGATCTGCACCATTTTATCGGATCTACAGCGCTTCCCTTATGCCGTATTTCAAAGTATAGACCAGGATCTCTTTGTCCGCCGCTTTGTCCTACCAAAGCGATCACTTCACCACTGCGAACTTGATCGCCAACATCGCGAAGCAACGTTTGTGCGTGGCCATATAGGCTCATAAAACCATGACCATGATCGAGCACAATAACCCAGCCAAAGCCATTTAACCAATCTGCATACACGACTTGACCGGGAGCGACACTCGCAATTTCAGCCCCTTCTTTTGCGCCAATGAGGACGCCCTTCCAATTCATGCCAGCATGCTTGCTTTGGCCGAATTTATGCTTAATTCGCCCTTTGGTCGGTAAACTCATTTTGCCTTTGAGTTTTGCTAATCCATCTAAACGTACTTCGGCTTCTCTTTGTGCCTTGGCAAGCTCTTCTAACGTTTGGATTAAGGTTTGCTCATTTTCTTTTAAATAAGCGATAGCAGAGCGTGTTTCACTGAGTTTGTTATTTAGGTTTGCAAGCTGGTTTTGACGTTCTTGCTGTGCCTTTTTGAGCGCTTCTAAGCGTTCATTCTGATGGTTTTGTAGCGCTTCTAAGCGTGCTTGTGTTCTTGCTAACTCAGCTTGAGTCTGCGCCAATTCTTGGCCGATAGATTTGAGCTGTTCGAGTTGTTTAATGCGTGCTTTATTTAGGTAATCATAGTAGGCAATGGTGCGCTCGAGCTTTGTGGCATGCTCTTGATTAAGTAACATTCTGGAATAATCATGAGAGCCCGTCATATAGGCACTTTTTAGCTGAGCCGCAAGGATCTTTTCAAATTTTTTCTTGTCGTTTAACAGCGTGCTTTCTTGCTTTTTAAGTTCGGCCTGCTCGGTTTGGTTTTCTTTGATCCCGATTTCTGTGAGTGAGATAGCTTTGGCACTTTTGGCAATATCAAGTTCGAAGGCTTTGAGCTTTGCTTCGTGACTGTTAATTTCACCGCGCTGCTTTTCTAACGCTTGTTGGCTAGCTTTAAGCTGTTGCTGAACTTCGCTTAAGTCTTGTTTGGTTCTAGATTCGTTGGCAACAGCGGGCGCTGTTGCCATGAGTAACGCCGCACCGAGAAGTGCGGCATAGTGAAATGTCGTTTTTAACGGCATACAGGCAGGCCGTTATTTTAAACGCATAATTGGAGTGCCTGTCATCTCGCTAGGCTGCTCCATACCTAGTAAATGCAGCATTGTTGGTGCAACATCGCTTAGGGCTTTTCCTGCTTGTGGCTCTGCATCACGACCTACATAAATAAATGGTACAGGCTCACTAGTGTGTGCTGTGTGAGCTTGGCCCGTTTTCGGGTTTTGCATTTGCTCAGCATTGCCGTGGTCTGCTGTGATCAGAGCTTCACCACCGGTTTCTTCTAACGCTGCAACCACACGACCGATACACTTATCAACGGCTTCACATGCTTTAACTGCGGCTTCGAATACACCTGAGTGTCCAACCATATCACCATTCGGGTAGTTACAGATAATGACGTCAAATTCACCGCTATGAATAGCTTCAACTAACTTATCCGTTAGCATTTCCGAGTTCATCTCTGGCTGCAAGTCGTAAGTGGCGACTTGTGGAGAAGGAATAAGCTCACGTTTTTCACCTTCAAAGAGATCTTCGCGACCGCCGCTAAAGAAGAAAGTGACATGGGCATATTTTTCCGTTTCTGAAATACGCAGCTGAGTTTTGTTGTGCTTAGCTAGCCATTCACCTAACACATTGACAAGTGCTTCAGGCGCGAAAGCGATAGGGGCTTTAATATCGGCAGCGTACTCAGTCATCATAACAAACGCACTTAGGTCCGGTGCTTTGCGTTTTTCGAAGCCGCTAAAGTCAGCATCAACAAAAGCACGGGTCATCTGGCGCGCTCGGTCTGCACGGAAGTTCATAAAGATAACTGTGTCACCATCATTGATAGTTGCAGCGGGTTGCCCAGCTTCGGTGATCACTGATGCTTTAACAAACTCATCGTTTTCATCACGCGCGTAAGCTGCTTGTAGCGCTTCAACACCATTACTATAAGTAAAATCAGCGTCGCCACTTACCATCAGGTTATAAGCCGACTCGACGCGGTCCCAACGATTGTCACGATCCATAGCATAGTAGCGACCAATAATAGACGCTAGGCGGCCACAATTGAGTGACTGCATCAAGGCTTCCATTTTCTCAATTGACGCTTGTGCGCTACGAGGTGGTGTATCGCGGCCATCCAAAAATGCGTGCAAATAAACGGTTGCACCGCGCTCAGCTGCTAATTTAATTGCTGCAACAATGTGGTCTTCATGGCTGTGAACGCCTCCTGGGCTCAATAATCCCATTAGGTGAACGGCTTTGCCCTTTGCCACGGCTTTGTCGATATTCTCAACCAGAGCTGGGTTGTGCTCAAACTCACCATCGTCAATCGCCTTAGTGATCCGCGTGAAGTCTTGATAAACCACACGTCCTGCACCGAGGTTAACGTGGCCAACTTCGGAATTCCCCATTTGTCCATCCGGTAGACCAACATCAAGACCTGAACCTGAAATCAAGGTGTGCGGAGCAGAGCGCCATAGTTCATCTAATACTGGGGTATTGGCTGCTAAAATAGCATTGCTCTCGCTTTCTTCGCGATAGCCCCAACCGTCTAAAATCATTAATACCAATGGCTTTTTCTTAGCTGTCATTTGCGCTCCTGAAATCCTGAATTAGGCACGATGTTGATGTCTTATAGCAAACGCTACAAGGTTAGATTTACTAACTTGGGCTGCAGCGCTGCGATAAGCTTGCTCTGGTTGCTGGTAAGTAGAATACCTGTTTTTGTATGAATATTCAGCCCCACAGTGATGAATTATCAACTTTGAGATTGATATTTGCTCATGTTGAACAAGTCTGTTTTGTCGAGAATAAAGCAGGTATACTTGCTGCCACTTTATCGTTTAATAATTTTTGGTTGATAAATTAATGGAACAATACGTTGCGTTTTTAGGTAACCATCCGGTACTTAGCATCATTTGGGTTGTGTTAGCCGCGATGTTAGTGAGTAGTTGGTTTAAGAGTCAGTTTTCTAAAATTAGACAAATTAACCCCCAGCAGTTGACTATGCTTGTTAACCGCCAAGATGGTCAGGTACTCGATATGCGTGCAGCAAAAGAGTTTAACCAAGGTCACATTGCAGGTTCTGAGCAGGTGAATGCGGAAAAACTCAAGCAAAAAGATTTTGCTGGTCTTGAAAAACATAAATCTAAGCCCATTATATTGGTCTGTAACACAGGTATGACGGCATCTGCTGTTGCTGATAACATGCACAAAGCTGGATTCGAGCAAGTGTACGTATTATCAGGTGGTATTGGCGCATGGCAAAGTGCGGGTTTACCAATCTCTAACGGAAAATAACTGAGGTCTATGATGAGCCAAGTCGTAATTTACACCAAAGACTATTGTCCATTTTGTCATCGTGCAAAAGCACTATTAGATGCAAAAGGTGTCACATACACTGAGTATGATATTGGCGCACAGCCTGAGCTTCGTGACGAGATGATCGAAAAAGCCAACGGTGGCTATACTGTGCCACAAATCTTTATCGCTGAGCGCCATATTGGTGGTTGCGACGATATGATGGCGCTTGAAGCGCAAGGCGAACTCGATAAGCTATTACAAGCATAAGATTGATTGAGCTTTGGCTCAGCTTACTTTTTATAATGACTGCTAAGAATTAGCAGGATCACAACAGAATTTAGGAAATTATCATGGCAGAACAAAACCAAGCAGCAGAACAACAACAAGAAGGCGCTCAGTTCAACATTCAACGTATCTACACTAAAGATGTATCGTTTGAAACGCCAAACTCACCAGGTATCTTCCAAAAAGAGTGGACACCAGAAGTTAAGCTAGACATGGACACACGTTCAGCAAAGCTTGATGACAACGTTTTTGAAGTTGTTCTAGCGTTAACGGTAACGGCAACTATTGGTGAAGAAACTGCATTCCTATGTGAAATCCAACAAGCTGGTATCTTTGCAATTGCAGATCTTGAAGAAATGCAAATGGCACACATGCTAGGCGCATTCTGCCCTAACATTCTATTCCCATATGCGCGTGAAGCGGTAGCTAGCCTAGTTAACCGTGGTACTTTCCCACAGTTAAACCTTGCGCCAGTTAACTTTGACGCATTATTCGCTCAGTATATGCAGCAACGTGCGGCTCAAGCACAGCCTGAGCAAACTGCTGACGCATAATTGATGAGTACAGCAAAATCAGCTGTAACTGTATTGGGGGCGGGGTCTTATGGCACCGCCCTTGCTATTTGTTTCGCCCGAAATGGTCACCAAGTGACACTATGGGGACGCAATAGCGAACACGTTGAGGCGCTAGCAGCTGAGCGCAAAAACCAACGTTATCTTCCTGACATCCAGTTTCCAAACACGCTTGAACTTGAGGCCGATTTAGAAACGGCTGTTAAGTCTAGCGAGCGTATTTTGGTGGTTGTGCCAAGTCATGCGTTTGCAGACACCTTAAAGAAGATTAAACCTATGCTACTTGAGAATGCAAAAGTAGCTTGGGCAACCAAGGGGCTCGAACCAAATACTGGGCGATTATTGCAAGAGGTTGCACTGGATGTGTTAGGTGACGATGTGCCGCTGGCGGTGCTAAGTGGACCTACTTTTGCAAAAGAAATGGCCGCAGGATTACCTACTGCTATTTCAGTGTCTTCGATTTGTGCAAAGTTTCGTGAAGAGCTCGCAGAGCTGTTGCATTGCGGTCGCTCGTTTAGGGTGTATAGCAACGAAGACTTTATTGGTATTCAGCTCGGCGGCGCGGTCAAAAATGTTATCGCAATTGGCGCGGGCATGTCTGACGGCTTTGGTTTTGGTGCGAATGCTAGAACGGCGCTTATCACCCGAGGACTCGCTGAACTTTGTCGTTTAGGATGTGCGTTAGGTGCGCGTTCTGAAACCTTTATGGGTATGGCAGGGCTTGGTGATCTCATTCTCACTTGTACGGATAACCAGTCGCGTAATCGCCGTTTTGGTCTTGCACTTGGCTCGGGAAAGTCGGTCGATGAGGCGATGTCGAGTATAGGTCAGGTGGTCGAAGGCTATCGCAATACCAAAGAAGTTTATCTACTTGCCAAACGCACTGGTATTGAAATGCCTATCACTGAGCAGATCTATCAAGTGCTTTATGAGCAAAAAGATGTGAAAGAAGCCGCAATGGCGTTGCTTGGTCGCGAAAAGCGAGCTGAGTGATAATCGAATAGAGAGGCATAGCTACCTCTCTATTACTCTCGAAACTTAATGTTATAGCGACGTTTAAACCATAGTAAAAATGGGATTTCAATCACGCTAAATGCGACAATCGTAAACACTACCCAATTACTCTTAAAAAACACTAACGAAAATTCGATATCCTTACCATAGTACAAACTTCCAGACACGACTAAAGAAACCGCAGTAACCAATAAATCTTGTTTGCTGATACTGGCGAGACTTTTCTCTTTCAACTTTGGGTAAACGAATACGTAGGCTACAAAAAGTAGAATAAAGTTGAGTAAAATAAGCGTTAGCTCAGGTGACATGATTACCTCTATGCCTTGTGTGTCATTCGGCACAAGATAACATAATTTCTTAGCTTAATGCCTCGTGGAAACGCTTTTTATCTGATACTGAACAGGTATAATGGTGAATCCAACTTTTGAGGTGCACATGATCTCCAAGAATCAACAAAAACTACTTCGTGCTTTAGGGCAAAAAAAATATCGCAAGCAACATGGCCTGTATTTAGTACAAGGCGAGAAGAATGTGATTGAGTTAGTTGATGCTGGGTTGGCTGTTGAACAGCTGTTCGCGACCAGTGAGTTCATGACAAAGTATAAATCCAAACTCGTTAATATTGCTTGTGTAGAAGCAGAAGAGGAAGTGCTGAGCAAGGTGAGTACTTTGGTATCAAATAATGCGGCGATAGCGGTCGTTGCAATGCCGCCAGCAGAAGAAATCAATACTGATGGGCTGGTGTTAGCATTAGATGGAGTCTCAGACCCAGGTAATCTCGGTACCATTATTCGTCTTGCTGATTGGTATGGATTAACGCAGCTTGTGGTGAGCGAAAACTGCGCGGATCAATTTAACCCTAAAGTGATCAGTGCCACCATGGGCTCATTTGTGCGTGTTAATGTGGTGAGAACCGATCTCGAGGCCTTTTTAAAGCAATATCAAGGCGAGTGCTATGGTGCATTCCTTGGTGGTGAGAGTGTGCATCAGTGCCAATTTAGTCGTAATGCCGTGTTGGTCATGGGCAGCGAGTCTCATGGTATTAGCGATACCATAGCGGCTCACATCAATAAAAAGGTGACTATTCCTGCGTTCGGTGGTGCTGAATCATTGAATGTGGCGATGGCTACCGGGATCATTTTGGATAATATTAAACGCTGTCATTGCTAACTCATAGATCTTACTAATGAATTGCCTTATTCTCAAAAGTAACCGCGAACAACAATAATAAGCTATGCGACTGAGTAGCATCAAACTAGCCGGCTTTAAATCTTTCGTAGAGCCAACCAAGATCCCGTTTCCTGACCAGATGACATGTGTGGTTGGGCCTAACGGCTGTGGTAAGTCTAATGTTATTGATGCGGTTCGCTGGGTACTGGGTGAAAGCTCTGCGAAAAACCTCCGTGGCGATGCCATGACGGACGTTATTTTTAACGGTTCAACCAAACGTAAACCTATCTCGCAAGCTTCTGTAGAATTGATTTTTGATAATACTCAAGGCCGGTTGCCCGGCACGTTTGCAGATCGTAACCAAATTGCCATTAAGCGCTTAGTGACGCGAGATGGACAATCTCTTTATTTTTTAAATGGTAGTAAGTGCCGTAAGCGCGATATCACGGATATCTTTTTAGGTACTGGCTTAGGTCCTCGCAGTTACGCAATTATCGAACAAGGGATGATCTCTCGCTTGATCGAAAGTAAGCCGCAAGAGTTAAGAGTTTTTTTAGAAGAAGCCGCCGGAATTTCAAAATATAAAGAGCGTCGACGAGAAACCCAAACCCGGATCAAGAGTACCCGCGAAAACATGGAGCGTTTGCTCGATGTTAGACAAGAGCTACAGAGTCAGCTAGATAAACTGGCACTTCAAGCACAACAGGCGAGCGAATATAAGTCTTTAAAGTCGCAAGAGCGTGACTTAAAGTCGTGGATAGCAATTTTAAAGTGGCAAAGCCTTGAGCAAAAGCAGGCAATAAAAGCCAAAGAAATTGCCAAACTCAACGAAAAATTAGCATTTTTTAATGAAGCTCACAGTGGCCATGACAGCATTTTGGCGACGCTAGAACATGAAATTAAGCATTTCAATGATGGCTATGAGCAAGCACAACATAGCGTGCACCGAATTGAAACCCAGTTGGCAACGCTTGAGCAACAGAAAGTCAATCTAACTGATAAAAAGCGTCAGCTTATTGAGCAGTCTCAAATACTGAAATCACAACAGCAAGAAGTGATTGAAGCGCAAGATGAGCAAGCCGAGTATGTGGCGAGCAGCGCTGAAAAAGTCGCTGAAGTTTCTGAACGACTTGAAATTGCGCTATTGCAACTGGAAGAAATTCAACTCGCAAATGAGCAAAGTGACACAGAGCAAACTCAGTTAGAAGCGCAGTTTAGTGGCGCACAGAAGCAGTACCAAAAAATACATGCTCAGGTACAGCAAGGGGCAAGCCAATTAGCGCAACAACAGCAAGCTAAACTGCACGTAGATAAGCGTCAGGCTGAGCTGCTGGAACAGGCCGAAACGCATCACGCATCTATGTTGGAAAATGACTTGGCTGAAGCTCAGGATGCACATCATCAGCTAGTTCAAGCGATGGCAAAATTACAAAGCCAAGCTAGTAAGCTGCAAGGCCAAGAGCAAACCAATAAAGAAGAAATCTTACAGGCGCAGACTCATGCTCAAAAAGCGCTTCAGGCGCTACAAGAAGTGCAATCTGAAATAAAAGCGTTATCACGCTGGGCAGACGAAGCGTCGGAGACTTCAGCTGCGACTATGTTATCGCAACTTGTTGTTGAGTCAGGGTATGAAGAATGCGTGGAAGCGGCACTGCTTGGGTTGACGCATTTAGTCGTTGAGCAAAGCGAAATGAATACGCTATGGCCCATTGAACTCGAAGTTCCCGTTGATTCCGTCGCGACAAAAATAAGCTCAGGACTGTTCCCCAGCTTTTTAACGAAAATAAAATTATGTGCTGAATCTACAGACTTTCAATCGTGTGAACAATTCCTTCTCGGCGTGACGGTCGGTGGCGTTATTGTGGGAGATAACTTTAAGGCCAAGGCGAAAAGCAATGACGAGAGTGGCGCGTTAAAACGCTATGCCCAATTGCAGTCATGCCATACTCAGCTTCCTCATTTGCAACAACTCGCCGAAGAGGCCAAGCAGGTTGTAGCACAAAAACACATTGTTCTTGAGAACACGCAAGCTGGCTTATTAGAAACACAGCAATGCGTTCACGAAAAAGCCCAAGCGATCGCCAGCCATAAAACCAAAGTTGAAATGCTGGATGAGAATCTGAGCGCTTGGCGTGAGCAAGGACAAAAAATTCAAGAACAGCTTGATGCCATTGCTCAAGAACGAGACGAGGTCATCGAACAACTTGAACATTATACTGAACAGCAATTACAACGTGATGAGTTGCTAGCGCAAGTACAACAAACACAACAACTGGCCGAGGCTAAGTTGGCCGAGTTTAAACAACATAGTCAATCTCGACGCGCCGCATTACAAGACGCGCAGCAATTAGTTCATACAACTAAACTTGCGTCGCAGCAGGCAGAAAGTGAACGACAGCTCAGTAATTCTAAGTTGGAACACTTGCAACATCGTCGCGATGAAATAAACCAACGCATCGAACAAACACAAGAAGACATTGTACTTTGTGAAGAGCCACTCGCGGAGGCACATGAAGATATAGAGTTATTGCTCGCCCAACATCTAGAAGCCAAAGCACAAAAGCAAACGATGTTGGATACGCTTAACCAAGCCAAGGAAAACCTCTCCCAAAAACAAGCGGCATTAAAAGATGCACAAGGCGAAGTGAGTAAACTCAATGAGTCTTTGCAACAAGTGAAACTTGAAGAGCAAAGCTTGATGATAAAGGCGCAAGCGGCACTTGAACCTTTGCAGGAGCTTGGTCGGACGCTAAAAGCGGAGCTGGCGCAATTACCTGAAGACGCAAACTTGGGCCAGTATCAAGCCAATTTGAGTCGAGTCAGTAATGATCTTGGTAAGTTAGGGGCTGTAAACTTAGCCGCAATTGAAGAGTTTGAAGAAGCGAAGGCACGTAAAACCTATTTAGATACACAGCTGGATGATCTCACTAATGCGTTAGAAACGTTAGAAGCGGTGATCAGAAAAATTGATAAAGAGACCAAAACCCGCTTTAGTGCCACCTTTAATCAAGTGAATGAAGATTTAGCCGAGTTGTTTCCTAAAGTGTTTGGTGGGGGGCATGCATATCTAGAATTGACTAGCGATGACCTGCTTGAAAGTGGTGTTTCTATCATGGCAAGGCCGCCTGGTAAGAAAAACTCGACAATTCATCTGTTAAGTGGTGGAGAAAAAGCGCTGACCGCATTATCATTGGTGTTTTCAATATTCAGGCTTAATCCAGCCCCATTCTGTATGCTGGATGAAGTAGATGCACCGCTTGATGACGCAAACGTAGGACGATTTTGTCGTTTGGTTGAAGAAATGTCGCAAACAGTGCAATTTATTTATATCAGTCATAACAAGGTCGCTATGGAAATGGCGGGTAGACTGACGGGGGTAACCATGGCAGAACCCGGGGTGTCGCGCATGGTTGCCGTAGATATAGAACAAGCGGTGCAAATGGCACAGGCATAACAACAAAAAAGGTGAGCAATGGCCACAGAGTTAAGATGGGCATTAATTGTGATCAGTGCGTTGGTCATAGGCGGGTTACTCATACATGGACTTTGGTCTGTTCGTAAGAAGAGCAGCGATAAAGCTTCTAAAAAGGAGCCCAATGAACTCAAAGAGCAAACGCCGAATCACGATAAAGAGCCTGACGAACCTGAAATTGGAGAGATGACCTTTAGTGCGGTAGATGACGAGCCTGCGACTGAGGGCATTATAACGACGGAAGAGTCTGAAACTGAGGTGCAAACTGAGAGCAGTGGCTCTGAAGAGGCTGAGCCTGAAGAGAGTGCAATAGAGCCACAAGACTTTATTATTCTTCACGTTCATATGCCTGAAGGCCTGAAAATGGCAGGTTCTAGGTTGTTACCAACCGTGTTAAGCCTTGGGTTTAAATATTCTGATGAGGGCTTCTTTAATCGCCATTTAGAGCCGTCCGGAAATGGTCCTGTGTTATTTAGATTGGTAAACATGTACAACCCAGGTACGTTTGATATCGATAACATGGAACAATTTAGCACCGCTGGCATTAGTCTATTTATGACCTTACCTTGTGAAGGCGATAACTTGGCTGCATTTAATATGCTTCACAGTGCATCGAAAAAATTAGCTGAAGAGTTTGGCGCAACCGTACTTGATAAAGACCGCGAACCGTTAACGGTTGAAGCCGTGCGTGGTTATGTTGAAAAAGTGCGTGAATTCGCCGCTTAATCGCTACTTAGAATCATTTTTAAGCCACTGGCATCCGCTGGTGGCTTTTTACGTTTAGAGGTTTAAATGTCAGACAACATTGAAAGCCAAGTTGCAGCTCTTAGGCAGCAACTCGAAGATTACAATTACCAATATTATGTTTTAGATAACCCAAGTGTGCCTGATGCGGAATATGATCGTGTGATGCGCCAGTTGATGGCGCTTGAGCAGCAGCATCCTGAGTTACAAAGTCCTGATTCCCCATCGCAGAAAGTGGGTGGTGAAGCGCTTAGCAAGTTTGAGCAAGTAACACACAGAGTACCTATGTTGTCGCTTGATAATGCCTTCGACGAGAGTGAATTTACGGCATTTAATCGCCGTTTAAAAGAGCGCCTACTGACAAGTAAAGATGTTACTTTTTGCTGTGAACCAAAGCTCGATGGCTTGGCGGTGTCTATTTTGTATCGTGATGGTGTGCTCGTTCAAGCGGCGACAAGGGGAGACGGTCAAGTTGGGGAAAACATCACTGAGAACGTCAAAACCATTCGCAATATTCCGCTGAAACTGCGTGGAGAACATATTCCGCATGAAGTAGAAGTGCGTGGTGAAGTTTTTATGGATACTGCGGGTTTCATTAAGCTAAATGAAACGGCGCAAGCGAAAGGTGATAAGACCTTTGCAAACCCAAGAAATGCGGCAGCGGGAAGTCTGCGCCAATTAGACTCAAAAATTACCGCTAAGCGTCCGTTGATGTTTTATGCTTATTCTATGGGCTTGGTTGAAGGCGGTGAACTGGCCAACGAGCATTATGCGCAGCTACAGCAATTACAAGGTTGGGGCTTGCCAATGAGCCCTGAGACAAAGCTTGTCGATAATGCACAGCAAGCTTTGGCTTATTATCAAGATATCATGACGCGCCGTGCTGAGCTTCCCTATGAAATTGATGGCGTAGTGATCAAAGTGAATGATAAAGCGCAGCAAGAGCAGCTTGGTTTTGTTGCTCGCGCGCCGCGTTGGGCGATTGCATTTAAGTTCCCTGCACAAGAAGAGATCACTCAGCTGCTTGATGTTGAGTTTCAGGTCGGTCGTACTGGTGCTATCACGCCCGTTGCACGTTTAGAGCCTATTTTTGTTGGTGGTGTTACGGTATCGAATGCCACGCTTCATAATGGTGATGAAATTGCGCGTTTAGGTGTAAAGATTGGTGATACCGTTATTGTACGCCGAGCTGGGGATGTGATCCCTCAGGTAACTCAGGTCGTGTTAGATAGGCGTCCTGATGATGCCAAAGAGATTGAGTTCCCAGATACTTGTCCGGTGTGTGATTCTCATGTTGAACGTGTTGAAGGAGAAGCGGTTGCGCGTTGTACTGGCGGTTTAGTGTGCCGTGCACAACGTAAAGAAGCAATTAAGCACTTTGCATCGAGAAAGGCCCTCGACATAGATGGCCTTGGCGACAAAATAGTTGAGCAGTTAGTTGAGCGAGAGCTTATCAAGACGCCTGCTGATTTGTTTATCTTAAAGCAGGGCCATTTTGAGTCTCTTGAACGTATGGGGCCAAAGTCTGCTAAAAACTTGGTTGCGGCGCTTGAAGAAGCAAAGCAAACAACGTTAGCCAAATTTTTGTATTCGCTTGGGATCAGAGAAGTCGGTGAAGCGACAGCACAAAACTTGGCAAATCACTTCCTGACGCTTGAAAAAGTGATGGCCGCCTCCATTGATACTCTACAGCAAGTAAGTGATGTTGGTGTTGTTGTTGCACAACACATTCATAGCTTTTTTGCCGAGCAGCATAATCAAGAAGTGGTAACTGCATTGATCGAAGTGGGTGTAACTTGGCAAGATGTTGCAGCACCGTCAGAGGATACACAACCTTTAGCAGGGCTAACTTATGTATTGACTGGAACCTTGAGCCAATTGAGCCGCAACGATGCTAAAGCGAGATTGCAAGCGCTTGGCGCTAAGGTCGCGGGTAGTGTGTCGAAAAATACGGATGCAGTTTATGCCGGCGAAAAAGCAGGCTCTAAGCTCACTAAGGCACAAGAACTAGGTGTTGAGGTGTTCGATGAAGAGGCGCTGATCGCACTGTTAAACAAATACGAGTAGTAAAATGAAATCAGTAACACGATACGGCCCTGAATACTGGGATAAATATGGCGTTTATCGTACGCCAAGCGCTTTTAATTTAGCGCTGGTTGTGTTGCTCCGCCCGTTGCTTATTTGGGTGTTTTCTGCACTTGCGAGACGCCCAGACTTGGATTTGATGTCGTTATTCTTTGAGTCTAAGTTTCACTTTTTTGTCGCGACAGGGATCGCTTGTATCGCGCTCATACCAACCGTTGTGTTTTCTCTTAGGCGACCAACAAGCTCTCCAAAGCTGGCAGCCGTCTGGCGTTATATGCGTTTGCCACTTATATTAACAGCAGTACTCGATTTAGCGTGGTTGATCCTGCAAGCTGGGAAAACCCATTATAGTTTTTCTCCTTATATTGCCGTACAAATTGTGTTGGTGAGTTGGGTACTTTTATATTTAATTAAAAGCCGCTATCTAAGTTGCTTTTTTGGCGATTGGCCACTTCCTGTTGAAGAGCAAAAGACAGAAGTAAACAAGAGAGAGAATTGAGATGTTAAAGTGGTTAGATATACTAAACTTTGCCAGAAATGGTAATCCTGTTGCTCCTCGCCGAGTTGAAAAATCGGACCAGCAATGGCAATCAGAGCTTGCTCCAGAAATTTACATGATCACCAGGAAAAAGGGGACTGAACGCCCGTTTAGCTCACAAAGTTGTCAGCTTTTTGAACCTGGTAAATACTACTGTGTATGCTGTGGCGAGTTGTTATTCGATGCCGAAGAAAAGTTTGATAGTGGCTCTGGTTGGCCCTCGTTTACACAGCCTGCAGCAGTGGAAGCGGTTGCGTATCATGGCGATAAGAGCCATGGAATGACGCGCGTCGAAATCACTTGTAATGTATGTGATAGCCACTTAGGTCACGTATTCCCTGACGGCCCTGAACCAAGTGGACTGCGTTATTGTGTTAATGCCCTTGCGATGGAAAAGAAATAGCTCAATTGCGATAAACAAGTGATTACTCAAAGTCGAGTTTCATTTCATTTAGTTTAGCTTTGAGTTTACCGTAGCGGATCTGCTGTTCACTATCCAACTCAGACTGATTTAGCAAGGTAGTACAACGCTTTGCTAAATTGGAATTAAATGTACTTCCTGACTTAGCGCAACTATCACTCATACATTGCAGTAAATTCAGCGCTATTCCCGAGTTTTTAGGCATAATTCTAAATGCTTGAGTGAATGCCTCCAAAGCGGTTTCATATTGTCCTTTGTTAAACTGTGTGACCGCATGGTTATTGAGCTCTCTTGGGCCCATAGTGATCTCTTTTTTCTCTTGCTGCTGCTGATATAGATAGTGCATTGTGATGGGATCTGCGCTTGAGTTGTGGCGCTCACAGTGTGCAATAACTTGACTAAATAGCTCCTGAGCTTTGTGGTTTAATCCCACCTCATGTAGTGCTTTTGCTTTGTCTAAAGTGGAATCTACCGAGCGAATAACGGGTTCATCTTCTAACTGTTCTAGCAGTTGTTTCGCTTTTTTATGCTCATCTTTTAGATAATGGACGCGGGCGTTGAGGACATCGATTTGCGCTTGGGTTTGTGCGTTTGGAAATTGGTGCTTTAAATCACTCAGGTATTGTTGTGTCTGCCTTGTGAGACGAGTAACTTGGTCTGATTGATCGGTACTCAGGGCAAAGTCTATTCCAGCTCGTGCTGCATTCAAATACACTTCGGGTTTGTCATGGATCGAGTAGCGCGCGAAACTTGCGATATCTTTATGCGCTTTATAGCTGGCTTCATAGTCGTGATTAATTTGCGCAACTCGACCAAGTGACTGTTGCCTATTTATGTTTCTGGGTGCCATCTCAATTGCTTGCTCTAACAATTGTTGGGCATTCTCATATTGGTTTAGCTTTATTTCGAGTTTGCTCAATAAATCGAGCGCAGGAAGACGAGTTTCCGGTCGCTCGATTAAGGTTTTTAACATCTTTTGAGCAATAACATCTTCATTGTTGGTAATGAGCGCCTCGACCAAGCCTAGCTTAGCCCATGTAAACTTTTGCAGAGCCAAAACCGACTTGTAAAAAGACTTAGCTTCTTCTAGTTGATTAAGTCTGAGT
This sequence comes from Pseudoalteromonas flavipulchra NCIMB 2033 = ATCC BAA-314, assembly GCA_000814665.1. Classification (GTDB taxonomy): domain Bacteria; phylum Pseudomonadota; class Gammaproteobacteria; order Enterobacterales; family Alteromonadaceae; genus Pseudoalteromonas; species Pseudoalteromonas maricaloris. The sequence goes on along the minus strand of JWIH01000007.1, from coordinate 65,955 downwards.
AGAAGTTCTCCTTTTAGCTTTAGGAGTAGGGAAGTGTAGTTATGATCTTTGTTGTCTAGTTCTAGATCTAGCGCTTTTAAGGCCTTTGAATAGTTCTTATCGTCTACAAGCAAGTTTATATGCCTTAAAGCCTGTTTACGCTTTAAAACTCGTTCTATACGGTTTTGTAGTTCTTTTATTGAAAAGGGCTTAACTAAAAAGTCATCGGGTTGGAGTTCGATAATACTATGGACTAACTCGGGGCTAGTTTCAGAAGAAATAAAAATAAAAGCGGTACTTGAGCGAATTAACTGTTTGGACCGTAACTCTTCATAAAATTGATAGCCATTTTGCTTTTTTGCTAAACCAAAAGAGCATACGATGAGATCAAACTTATTGATAGTGCAAAGCTCTTTTGCACTGTCTGCACTTTCTGCAAATTTTAAATTTCTGAAATCTAACTGTTCTAAAGATTGTTTCATATAGCTCAATGCTAATGGTTGATCTTCAACGATTAACATTTTGGCATTTTGAATAGATGGAGCTGACATAGAAACAATTTTTAGACAATGGCTTTGCTTCTAGTCTAGTACTTAGGTGTAGTTTTGAAAACAAAAATTAACTCATTTTTAGTAGGTTAGTCTATTTAGCTTATCCCAACTATTTACTGAGGTTAGTGGCAAAATTGTTAAGGATATAACTAAAATTTGGGAGGCTAAGAAGAGTAACTAATTAGTTAATAAATGATAAAAACGAGGTTGTTTCTATGGGCTTTATGGCAGGTTTAAATTTATTCAGTTTGATGTGCTGTTTGAGTATGTGACAAGTAACAATGACTATAAATAAAGTGAAAAAGTGTCTTGTACTAGATTTAAAGTTATGGTTTTAGCCTTGCTTAGACTTAGCGTGATGTTTTGTATCGGCCACTCTATCTAGAAAATAAAGTGGTGGGTTGTACTGGACTTGAACCAGTGACCCTCGCCTTGTAAGGGCGATGCTCTCCCAACTGAGCTAACAACCCAAATTGTGTTTCAATTTATACTCTTGAATTGAGTTTAATGTCCAATTCTAATCTAAGAGTAGAAGTGGTGGGTTGTACTGGACTTGAACCAGTGACCCTCGCCTTGTAAGGGCGATGCTCTCCCAACTGAGCTAACAACCCAAATTGTGTTTCAATTTATACTCTTGAATTGAGTTTAATGTCCAATTCTAATCTAAGAGTAGAAGTGGTGGGTTGTACTGGACTTGAACCAGTGACCCTCGCCTTGTAAGGGCGATGCTCTCCCAACTGAGCTAACAACCCAAATTGTGTTTCAATTTATACTCTTGAATTGAGTTTAATGTCCAATTCTAATCTAAGAGTAGAAGTGGTGGGTTGTACTGGACTTGAACCAGTGACCCTCGCCTTGTAAGGGCGATGCTCTCCCAACTGAGCTAACAACCCAAATTGTGTTTCAATTTATACTCTTGAATAGAGTTTAATGTCCAATTCTAATCTAAGAGTAGAAATGGTGGGTTGTACTGGACTTGAACCAGTGACCCTCGCCTTGTAAGGGCGATGCTCTCCCAACTGAGCTAACAACCCAAATTGTGTTTCAATTTATACTCTTGAATCGAGTTTAATATCCAATTCTAATCTAAGAATAGAATTGGTGGGTTGTACTGGACTTGAACCAGTGACCCTCGCCTTGTAAGGGCGATGCTCTCCCAACTGAGCTAACAACCCAAATTGTATTACAACGTCTGCCGTTGTGGGGCGGTATTATAGGTTTAGTTTGAAAAGAGTCAACACTTAACTTTAAAAAACTATACTGTGTGATGTTTTTATGTTCAATGCTTTAAGCTCTTCATTATAGAAGAGGTGAGGGGTCTTATATTTTTGGTCCAAGAATCTCTTAACTTGGGGGAAATAGGTTGCTGAGCTTTGTATGCTATAGCGCGGGATCAAGCTGGATTAGGTACCATGCTGAAAAAGAAAAGAGCCGTAAATCACTCTGGCCTAATTGGATTTAAAACAAAAACGCAGAGGTGCGGTAACTATGCGTTTTAAATTGTGTAATAAATAATCCAATTCAAGGTGTTAGGCTTGCAAAGGGGAACTGTTTGGTTATATTCTACGCTTCTTGATTTAAAATGAATCAGTTAGAAAAAACTTTCATAAAAGTTGTTGACTTTATTTTTGCTCCTGCATAGAATGCGCCCCGCACTCAGCGATACAGGCTAGCAGTTCAAGTCTGACTATTATGGGGCTATAGCTCAGCTGGGAGAGCGCTTGCATGGCATGCAAGAGGTCGACGGTTCGATCCCGTCTAGCTCCACCAATTTATCGTTAGTGCATATGTCCTAGTACATAATTCAAATGGCAACGCCTCGAGTGCGAAGTTATTTGATATTGTGTCCCCTTCGTCTAGAGGCCTAGGACACCGCCCTTTCACGGCGGTAACAGGGGTTCGAATCCCCTAGGGGACGCCACTTACTTCGGTAGGTAACTCGGTTGGCGAGAGAATAAACAGCTAAATAAAGTCCTAGTGACACAGAAAAACTTTCTGTTTTTTGATAAGGCCATTCGCCTCGAAGGCTCGGTCTCATCTAACGCAGAAATTGCAAATCAGTGATTTGCAAAATAATTTCTGCGTCCCCTTCGTCTAGAGGCCTAGGACACCGCCCTTTCACGGCGGTAACAGGGGTTCGAATCCCCTAGGGGACGCCACTTACTTTGGTAAGTAACTCGATTAGCAAGAGAATAAACAGCTAAATAAAGTCCTAGTGACACAGAAAACTTTCTGTTTTTGATAGGGCCATTCGCCTCGCAGGCTCGGTCTCATCTAACACAGAAATAGCAAATCGATGATTTGCAAAACAATTTCTGCGTCCCCTTCGTCTAGAGGCCTAGGACACCGCCCTTTCACGGCGGTAACAGGGGTTCGAATCCCCTAGGGGACGCCACTTACTTTGGTAAGTAACTCGGTTAGCAAGAGAATAAACAGCTAAATAAAGTCCTAGTGACACAGAAAACTTTCTGTTTTTGATAGGGCCATTCGCCTCGCAGGCTCGGTCTCATCTAACACAGAAATAGCAAATCGATGATTTGCAAAACAATTTCTGCGTCCCCTTCGTCTAGAGGCCTAGGACACCGCCCTTTCACGGCGGTAACAGGGGTTCGAATCCCCTAGGGGACGCCACTTAGTTTGGTAAGTAACTCGGTTAGCAAGAGAATAAACAGCTAAATAAAGTCCTAGTGACACAGAAAACTTTCTGTTTTTGATAGGGCCATTCGCCTCGCAGGCTCGGTCTCATCTAACACAGAAATAGCAAATCGGTGATTTGCAAAACAATTTCTGCGTCCCCTTCGTCTAGAGGCCTAGGACACCGCCCTTTCACGGCGGTAACAGGGGTTCGAATCCCCTAGGGGACGCCACTTACTTCGGTAGGTAACTCGATTAGCGAGAGAATAAACAGCTAATAAAGTCCTAGTGACACAGAAAACTTTCTGTTTTTGATAAGGCCATTCGCCTCGCAGGCTCGGTCTCATCTAACACAGAAATAGCAAATCGGTGATTTGCAAAACAATTTCTGCGTCCCCTTCGTCTAGAGGCCTAGGACACCGCCCTTTCACGGCGGTAACAGGGGTTCGAATCCCCTAGGGGACGCCACTTACTTTTTTATTCTACTCTCATCATAAAAATATTCATATTCGCCTTCCTTTGTTGTTTAAGCTCAGAACTCTGCTAGCTTTTATATTAACTTTCTGTTGTTCGTTAAGTATTCATACCAATTTGTCTTAGTACTTGATCCTTCAAAATTGCACACTTAATTGTGTAAATTGGTATCAAATTATATTTCACTATGATCTCAATCAGTCTTTCGGTGAAATCTCTTACGGTTTTTAAGAAAGTAATAATTTATTATCTATTGCCCTTTTTAATCGAGAGCGAGCTATGACAAAAGGTAGAGCTGATTACACAGGAAAAGAGAATGATTATCCAAGTTCTTACAATCTACTTTCAACGACAAACGTAAAAGGTCAGATAAAGTATGCGAATTCGCAGTTTTGTGAAGTTGCAGGGTTTTCACTTAGTGAGTTAGAGGGGAAGCCCCATAATATCGTTAGGCATCCAACAATGCCTAAAGCCGCTTTCAAGAACCTATGGGATTATATCGAAGCGGGCAAACCTTGGATGGGAATGGTTAAAAACCGCTGCAAGAATGGCGATCACTATTGGGTTAATGCTTTTGTTACTCCTATTAAAGATGCATCAGGTAAGACTGTCGAATATCAATCAGTGAGGACAAAGCCGAGCCGGGAGGTCGTTAACCGTGCAGAGGAAATCTACACTGATTTAAATAACGGTGTGTCACTAAGTAAATTTACTCGAGCCTCTTGGTCTTTGTCAGCTCAAATGATGGCAATAATCATCGTTTTCTATGTCTTAACCATGTTGATCTCAACTTTATCATCACCTTGGAATTACCTCGCTGAAACTTTGCTTACTCTTGCTGTATTATTTATTACTTATTCTCGCCTTGCTCCAGTGCGGTCGCTCAGCGAAAAGGCAAAAAAAGTATACGATAACCCACTGATGCAAAAAGTGTATCTTAATAAGGTTAATGATGTCGCTTCTATAGAGCTTGCCTTACTTGCTAGAGAATCCGAGCTTCGGGCTGTGCTTGGGCGTGTTAAAGATGCTAGCGCCACCGTTTCAGAGTACGCAACCAAAACGATGCAAGAATGCAAAACGAGTTCTGATATTTTAAATCGACAGCAAGCGCAAACCGGCTCCTTAGCAACAGCTATTAATCAGATGTCAGTGTCGATTGGTGAAATAGCTTCTAATACTAACAATGCAGCGCAGCAATCCGAAGCTGCGCTTGAGTCCGTAGTGAAAGGCAACAAAGCCGTTGATGACAATATGGAAAATAATTATGCCTTATCGGAAGAGTTATCTCGCACGCAAAAAGATATAGAAGATCTTAATGCGCAAACGGTTAACATCGAAGGGGTTGTTGACGTGATCCGCGGGATCTCCGAGCAAACTAATTTACTCGCTTTAAATGCCGCCATTGAGGCTGCTCGTGCAGGTGAGCAAGGTCGAGGATTTGCGGTTGTTGCTGATGAGGTAAGAGCGCTTGCGCAAAGGACACAAGATTCGACTGCCGAGATTAATGGTATTATTGCCGATCTGAGGCAACGTGCTGAAAGGGCTGTCTCAGCTATTCAAAGTGGAGTAGAGCGCTCTTCGGAGTGTGTAGTAAAGGCTGAAGGCACCAAAGTGAGCCTTGAAACGATCAACACGATAGTCAATGAAATATCGGGGTTGAACTATCAAATTGCGACATCGACAGAAGAGATGTCGAGTGTTTCTAATGAGCTAAATGCTAATGCTGTGACAATTTCAGGTCTTGCGGATGAGTCTATGGAAAGTGCGCGTAAAACGCATGAAACGATGAGAAGCACTGAACAGGCTTTAGAAAATCAAGAGGTGCTTGTTGAGCAGTTTATTCGAAAATTAAACAGTGCCCACCGTTGAATAGATAACTTAAAGTAATACAGCACTTACCTAGTTGTGTATGGGGGAGATTAATCAGAGCTATCTAGCTCTGATTAATAATAGTAGTAAACGGAGCGGCCTAATACCAATTGCATTAATTAAACACTGTAGCCGTCTTCAACCCCTTTCACGGCATAGGCTACTGCATCATGAGCATGAAGAGATTCGTAATGGTTTATCTTCACATAGAAATCTAAATAAGCTTGCTGGTTTAGCAATGCTTTTAACTTTCTAGCTGCATCTTCACAAAACATTAGGTTTTGGCCATTTAGGCGCGCAAACTCTTGTTCATCTTCTCGTTTTACTGCGGCTTGAACGGGGGTTTTCAACTCATTTTCAACCAACTCAATTAGATCCAAAATCTCAAATTCAGTACTATTATTCGTAAGCTTAACTTTTATATTTGCAATCGAGCGCTGAGAGTGGGGTGTTGCAACGATCCCTTCTGTGCTACCTAGCCAGTTATGCACACTATGGAAATCTAATTGTTTGCCATCAAAAGCTTGTTGGAAAGCGTTTTGGATCAGTTGACGAGACAATGCTGCCGAACAGGGGCAAGTAGATGAGTAAGCAACGTCAAGCGCCAGTTCTAGCTTGTAAATACCGTTTATCAACGTCGCATCAAGGGTAATTGGGTATGATTTCCAGCCCATTTTTTTACTTAAAAGCGAAGGGCGTCTGATAGGCAATTCAAACTGCAGGGTTACTTTTGCACCTGTACTTAAGTCGCTATGCGTACTTAAAAAGTTATCTAACAACTGCTTTAGAGTTTTAGGTGTAAGTACTTGCTCACAAGAAAGCGTATCAAGGGCAAGAAAGAGGCGTGACATGTGAATGCCTTTTGCGTCTTCTTTTTGCAAATTAACAAATGCATCGGCTTTGGCTGTAACAGTAACTTGATTTAGGCCTTTGCTTTCTAATACTAAAGGCAACTCTATGTTACCCATGCCTACCCAGTCTAAAGTTCCTGTTTGTAACGCACTAGCACTGTGTGCAATGTCTGGCATGTTATTTTGCATCGACGCTCTCTTTTCTCACGACTTAAAAAACGGGCATATTACACGAAATCAGATTAAGTTGGGATGGTGAGCTTAAATCTATCCGCACTAAATTAGATGATTTGTGCATTTAGTGATACAGAGTCTCATTTCTGTTATCTATCGTTCTGCTCAGTGTGTATGAAAATGAGTGAATGATCTGGCCCTGCAATTTCTATACTCGCTTATTACTAGGGCTTTTGTATAATATTTACTTTGAGGGCTTGAAAAGCAATTCAGTCAGGCTCAAGCGGTAGAATATAAACTTGCCTGACAAGTGTTTAACAATGGTGAAGTAATAATATGACAGAAAATTCGTTTGGCTCATGGGCTCGAATTTTATCAAACTTGGTAGAAAGATACGGTAACAAGCGGGCGTTTGCCATCGCTTATGCTTTTACGCTCTTCGTTGCAGTTATTCTATCTTGCATGTTTTACTATGTTGCATTAGGTGTAGTTGAAATTGTCGATATATCGGCACTCTTTTTCTTAACCGCTGTCATTGCGCCTGCTCTTATCATGATGTCCGTCGCGGCAATGCGGGAGGTACATTCATCCAAGGCCTACTTGGAGTCGGCAACACAACAAGAAAAGATGCTGAACCAAACGCTGAAGGACAATATTAATCGTTTAAATAGTGAGATTGACGAGCGTAAAATTGCTCTGCATGCTAAACACCGCGCGATAGATGAATTAAGAAAAGAAATTGCAGAACGTAAAAAGACCCAACAAGAACTTGCGCAGCAAGGTATGTTACTGCGAAGCATTGTTGATTCATCTCCTGATCTGTTCTATTACCGCGATGAAAACGGTGTATTCGCAGGCTGTAACAAGATGTTCGAATTAGTGATGGGCAAAAGCAGTGAAGAACTAATTGGTAAATCAGTCGAACAAATATATTCAGAGCAATATCTTCCAAAAGTACTTGAAACAGATAGCCAGGTATCAGAAACACAGCAACCATTAACACTTGACGTAGAGTATCCCGTTGAAGGCGAACCTCGTTGGTTTGAAATGCGCAAGCTGCCATTTATCAATGATAAAGGCGAATATATAGGCTTGTTGGCCTTTGGTCGTGATATTACTAGTCGTAAAGAAGCCGAGCAGGCGTTAGAAACTGCGTATAAGGATAAAGGTAAGTTTATTGCTACGCTAAGTCATGAATTAAGAACTCCGCTCAATGGTATTGTTGGTCTGACGCGCATGATGTTAGACACCGACCTGACTGCGCAACAAAAAAGCTGGTGTAATACCGTGTTTTCAAGTGCGGAGACGCTTGGCAATATTTTTAACGACATCATTGATTTAGATAAAATTGATAGGGAGCAGCTAGATATAGCAACGGACAGTATCAATGTTTCTGATTTTATAAATGATGTGGTCAACTTTGCAGGTCTAATTGCCGATCAAAAGGGCTTAGAATTTACTATCAATCGTTCTGGAATCTTAGACGTTTATGCGTTACTCGATCCGACACGTCTACGTCAGGTACTCTGGAATCTAATTAATAATGCAGTGAAGTTTACCCACAAGGGTAATGTGACGCTGGAATGCCGCCGTGAGAATCGAGATGATGGGCCTTGGCTGACAATTAGTGTTATAGATACAGGTATGGGAATATCCGAAGATCAGCTTGAGCGGATCTTTGAGATGTATTACAAGGCTCCGGATGCATCGGGCAGCAATGCGATTGGCTCGGGCATTGGCCTTGCGGTTACTAAAGCTTTAGTTCAGGCTATGAAAGGAACGATAGCGGTTACTAGCCAAGAAGGTAAGGGGAGTCGTTTTGATGTTGAGATCCCGTTACAGCTATGTAATGCACCGAAAGAACAAAGTTACGCTGGTAGAAGCTTGTACATTTTACTTGTTGAGGATGTGCCGTTAAACGCTGAAATTGCAACAAATCTATTAGAACAGCGAGGGCATGAAGTTATTTGGGCTGAAACTGGCGAGGACGCTCTTTCGTTTGTTGAAACTGAAGATGACCTAGATCTCATTCTTCTGGATATGCAGCTACCAGATATCAATGGTGATGTTGTTGCGCGTCAAATAAGAGAAGACAGCCACTTTGATCACTTACCAATAGTTGCCTTAACCGCAAACGTCAGAAGCGCCGAGCAAGAGCTTGAGGGGATTAATGTTCAGGGAGCTTTGGCCAAACCAATAAATACTACTAAGCTCGACAAAATGCTCGCTGAGTTATTTGGAATTGAGGCACAGAAAAACAAACAAAGTATCGATATTCGAGAAGCGTTATCACAACCTGAGTACTCCGATTTAGATATAGAGACCATTTGCGACTTTGTTGAGTCTATGGGGGCTGCTGCATTCCAAAGAAGCTGTGACCTATTTACTAAGCTCAGTCCTAAGTACTGTCAAGAGCTCAGAGAGGCTGTTGCACAAAATGATATCGAGGAATATGGTGCGGTTGCACATAAAGTTAAAGGTGCTGCTGGTTCGGTAGGGCTGCAACTTGCCCAATTACAAGCGAAGAAAATGGAATTAGAATCAGAAGGCAAAGAGGAAGAGACACTATTGAATTGGGTTTCTGAGTTAGAGGCAAAAATAGAAGAAGGGCAAGAAGCCCTTCATCCATTAATTGCAAAACTCGCTGAAGATCAGTAAAAACGATTATTGAGCGTCGAGTTTACCAATGAAACGGTAACCTTCACCGTGAATTGTACTAATTAATTCAGGCGTATTGTTATCAGTTTCGAAATGCTTACGAATACGACGAATAGTAACGTCAACAGTACGGTCATTTGCGCGAAGTTCACGACCAGTCATGTGCTTGATAAGCTGCTCACGGCTAAAAATACGGCCCGGCGAGTCTAGCATTAGACGAAGTGCACGATATTCACCTTTTGGTAGACGCTTTGAATCGCCTGTTGGAGATGTTAAACAGCGACTGTTTTCATCTAATTCCCAACCATTAAAAGTAATAACGCCGTTGCTATCAATTGTTGACTCTTCTGCAGACGTGCCAGTACGAGAGATTAGGTTGCGAGCACGAATCGTTAGTTCACGCGGGTTAAATGGTTTTGTGATGTAATCATCAGCACCAATCTCAAGACCAAGAATGCGGTCAACATCATTGTCACGACCTGTTAGGAAAATAAGGCCGATGTTTTTCTTCTGACGTAATTCACGCGCCAAAATTAAACCATTTTTACCAGGAAGGTTGATATCCATGATTACAAGGTTGACATCATCATTTGATGTCAACTTGTCATGCATGTCATCGCCATCAATGGCTTCGATTACTTTGTAACCTTCCGCTTCAAATAAACTAACGAGGTTCAGTCGAGTTACGTCTTCATCCTCTACAATTAGAATGACTGGCGTTTGCATTATTAATTAACCTTTTCGGAATATATAATTTACAATGTGTCCGGACTTATATAATAAATCCGAATATTTACGATTATAGGAGCTTATCCAATTGTTAACAAGTAAAATCAGTTGGGATGAAACTTGGATACGGCAAGCAGCCTTGAGCGCACGATGAAGTACTGTTTTTCTAGTGCTTGCTTATTTATATACAGTCGAATTTTGCTCCCTTCTTGGACCAAAGAAGCAATCCCGCCTCTTTCTAAAAACTCAATACTTTCGCCCACGGTCAACATGTTTGACTCTATTGTATCGGTCCAAGCGGACAGTATATCATTTTCGCTAGTTTCATCAATGTATGTGATATCGCAAGCGCTGGAAAGTTCCCTATAACTCCACGTTTTTTTTGCTTCTACGAGCTCAATGGGTTTGCCTCGCACATTCAGCTTTGTTGCACTTTTTAGTTCAGCAGCAGGCCCTGATTCAAGTGAATAGAAGCAAAATTGAATACTGGTTTTTGTGTTTTCGTCGGGAAACTCGACGAATTTTGCCATCTGATAGAGAAAAGCAGAACGAACCTGATCTGGTGATTTTGCAGTTGTATTTAAGGAGACAAATAAAAGCAAAATAACTAGATTAATCAACCTCATTTTAGATTACCCGACAGAGGAAGAGTTATAATAAATTTAGCACCTTGGCTAAATTCTTCATCTAAAGTGATCGAGCCTCCAAGTGCTTGGGTTACTAGGTTATAAACCAAATGCATACCTAGGCCGCTTCCTCCTTCACCTCTACGAGTTGTGACAAACGGATCGAAGATGCGCTTTTTAATTGCTTTGGGTACACCCATTCCGTTGTCTGCGTATTCAATAGCAAGTTGTCCCATTGATGGTTTCACAGTAATTGCAATGCTATTGTTTTGTTGATCTTTAAAACCATGGAGTAAGGAGTTGGATATAAGCTGCTCTAATACTTGTTGTAGTGGTCCAGCTTTACTTTCGATTGCAAGTCCAGAGTCACAGTCAATAGTCACTTCAGGTTGTTTTGTGGAGAGTTCAGCTCGCATAGATGCTACGACTTCAGTAAGCAGGTTTGACAAATCTATTTGTGAGTTCACTTCTAGATCCTGGCTTACGGCAAGGCGCTTAAAGCTAGAAACCAGCTCAGCCGCTCGGTTTAGGTTGCGGTAGATGAGATCAAGATTTTCAATTCCATCGTTAACAAAGCGCTCTAACTGTTTGGAGGTCAAAGACTTTGTTTGAAACGCTTCGCGAATATCGGATAATTTATCTCTTAACAACGTAGAGCCTGTGATACCCAAACCGATAGGGGTATTTACCTCGTGGGCAACACCTGCCACCATTTGCCCCAGCGAAGCCATTTTCTCGTTCTCGATGATTTGGTTCTGGTATTGATGCATACGCTCTAAAGCGTTCAGCAGTTCTTGGTTAGCCTCTCTCAGCGCAATTGTGCGTTGATTCACTTTTTCTTCTAAGCTCTGGTTGAGCTGTTTTATCTCTTGTTTATCCGCTTTATGACGCTCAAGTTGATTTTCGGTGCGAGCTAACATGATATTTAAGTTATTTGCTAATACGTTTAGTTCAGAAATATTGCTGCCAGGCGCTCTTGCACTGTAATTATGATTTTTTGAAACGTCCTGCAATAGTGCTGAGAGTCCTTCAATTGGCGTCGCTATACGCTTTTGGATCCCCCTTGAAACTAGCAATACGAGGAGGAGTACGAATAAGGTGAGCGCGATATCTACCAAGATTTTTTTATTTATATAGTTTGAGAGCCTTTCTAAGCCACCGCGGACATAAACATAACCTTCAATATTCCCCTCATAAATTACAGGTTTAATCAATTCAATGTAGTCTTCTGAGACCTTCGGGGTTTTTAACTCTTCAATTTGATTAACCTTTAGCGGTACTGGTGGTGTTCGACTGGCGTTGTAACTGGTAAAAAATACAGGGCTGTTGGTTACGTCATCCATGGCATAGATATGGATGTTTTTGATGATATCCACTTGTTGAAAAGACTTTAGACGTGCATCTTCGGTTTTTCGATCATCGAATAAAATTGTGATCTGAGAATTGAACGCAACGATATCGGCTATCATCTCTATTTTGTTGATGATCAGTTGCTTTTGCTCTTTTACATCAAGGTAAGTGGAAATAGATATGGATAAAGAGAGGCACAGCGCGGTTACAAGCATCACTGCGCTGATCAATACTTTTCTTATGCTTGTTTTGGTTAATTGCTTACTCATTCTTATTCCAGCTGTATGATCAGCCTTAGCTGCGGCTACAGAGCTTTTGAGATCCAATAACTCATTATAATAAAGTAGAGCAAATCTTTGAAAATGAAAAGATAAAAGGTAGGTTTGAGTTAAGGTTTACTTGATATAAGCAAGTAAACCTTAGAGTTAGTAAACTACTGCGCTTTATAGATGGCGAATTTAGTGTTTTTAGTGACAACTTCAAACTGTTCAAACTGAGCTTCTAAAATAGGAGGGTATTTTAAGAAGCTATTTGCAACTAGCTGAATATTAGACTTGGTATCCATATGACGCTTGATGTTATGTAGAAATTGCTCAGCGATATCATAGTCTGTTGAAAGGCCTGTATGAAATGGTGGATTGCTTAAAATAAGGTTGAATTTACCATTCAATTCACTTAAACCGTCACTAAGTAGCAAAGTTGCACTGAGGTTGTTTAAAGCTAAAGTCTGCTGCGTGGCAAACAGCGCAAGCGCATTGACATCCAAACAGGTAAACTTAAGAGTTGGGCTGTTCAATAAGGCGTAGCAGGCTATAAGTCCAGCACCACAGCCAAAATCTAACACTTTACCTTTATAGGGAAGGGTGACATTTTCTAGTAATAGTTGAGTACCAGCGTCGAGCTTCCCATGATTAAATACACCCGGCAAACTTGCGGCAGTAAACTCTGTCTTGGCGATACGCACTGAAAATGTCTGTACATAATGGCTTAAATCAAAGTTTGGGTTGGCAGTAAGCTGATCAAACTCATATAAAATGCAGTGTTTTGCGCTTTCTAATTTATAACAGTGTGCAGCGTGCTCTTTAAGTTGCTTTTCTGCACTTTTCACCCCACTTTTGTTTTCGCCAACAACGAGTAACCTAGTTTCAGCCGTGCTCAAGTGACGAATATTATCAAATACCATTTGCGCTTCAGGTTTTGATTTAGGGTAATAATAAATAACTAAATCAATATCTTGCAACTGCGGTAGTTGATGGTCTACATAGCTCTTAACGTTGGCGATTTTATCGGCGTGAAGGTGGTCTGCAAAATCGAAACTAAACGCATGAATTGCCGAACTTGGATTGAGCGCTTTTAATTCACGTAGGAAGCCATCGCGCTGATGGTTAATAACCAGAATATTGTTGGCAATAAGCTCTTCTTCATTACGAAGTAATAATAAACTCGGGTTGGTAAACTGCAACGCTAGCTCCTAGTGAATGTACTCAAATAGCTGGGCGATGAAGCAGCCTGTTGAGCCGCTCCATTATAAAGAGGGGTTGTTTAGCTAATACGCTCGAACATTAAATCCCAAACGCCATGTCCTAAACGATGGCCTCGTTGCTCAAACTTAGTAAGCGGTCTAAAGTCTGGACGAGGAACATAATCATTGCTTTGCGACTGGTTTTTATAACCAGGTGCTGCACTCATCACTTCAAGCATATGCTCGGCATAGTTTTCCCAGTCAGTTGCCATATGGAACACGCCACCTACTTTAAGCTTTTGGCGTATTTTCTCAGCAAATTCAAGTTGTACAATGCGACGTTTGTGGTGACGCTTTTTATGCCATGGATCAGGGAAGAATAGCTGTAATTTAGCAAGGCTGCCATCAGCGATACAATCCGCTAAAATTTCAACTGCATCGTGTTCAAAAACACGTAAGTTAGTGATGCCTTGTTCATCTGCATCCATCAAGCAAGCGCCTACACCTGGACGGTGTACTTCTATGCCAATAAAGTTTTGTTGTGGGTTATTTTTTGCCATCTCAACGAGAGACTTGCCCATCCCAAATCCAATCTCAAGAACGACTTCATTGCTGTTACCAAATACTTCTGTAAAGTCTAGCAAACCTTGTTGGTGCTCCAGTCCCATTGTTGGCCAGCATTTTTCTAGCGATGCTGCTTGGCCTTTAGTAAGACGTCCTTCACGCTTAACAAAGCTACGCACTTTTCTGATGTACTTGCCTTCTTCCTGCGCCTGTTCGAGCGCACTTTTGCTTGATTCGTTCATGGTCATTTCTATGCTCGTGAAAATGGTCGCACATTATCGTCATTCAGTTGGCAATAAACAAGTATAGAGTGAAATTTTACGTGGTGACTATTAAAGCAATTGTGATTACACTGGCGGCTTTTGTAGCAAGTACTAGTCAAGTTTATGAAAGTTAGCCAGCAACAAGCTAAGTGGTTTGGTGAGCAAGTTGTGTCTTGGTATCACCTTCATGGTAGAAAAACACTGCCGTGGCAACTCGGAAAAACACCGTATAAAGTATGGATTTCAGAGGTGATGTTACAGCAGACTCAAGTAACCACAGTTATTCCTTATTTTGAGCGCTTTATGGCGCGCTTCCCAACAGTAATTGCATTGGCGGATGCACCGGAAGATGAAGTGTTACACCATTGGACTGGGCTTGGTTATTACGCCAGAGCAAGAAACCTTCATAAAGCTGCAAAAGTGATCAGAGATAGCTATAAGGGTGAATTCCCACAAACATTAGAAGCGGTGATGGACTTACCGGGCATTGGTCGCTCTACCGCAGGTGCGATACTCTCTCTTGCGCTTGGTCAGCATCATCCAATACTCGATGGTAATGTTAAGCGAGTCCTAGCTCGGTTTTATATGGTTGAGGGCTGGTACGGAGTAAAAAAGGTCGAAAATCAGTTATGGTCTTTGAGTGATGCCGTCACGCCAAGCGGTGATGTAAGAGCGTTTAATCAGGCTATGATGGATTTAGGTTCAGGCGTATGTACCAGAAGTAAACCAAACTGTGATGTTTGCCCACTTGTTGAGGAATGTTCGGCGTTCAAAAATAATCGGGTTAAAGAGTTTCCAAACCCTAAACCCAAAAAAGAGAAACCAAAAAAGCGTACTCACCACTTAATAATTAAATGTGGTGATAAAGTTTTGATGGAGAAGCGCCCTTCGAGTGGAATATGGGGGGGGTTATTCGGCTTTTTTGAGTTTGCAGAGCAAGATGAGTTAGACGCGTTTATTAAGCAGCAAGAACTTAAACTTGAATGTACAAATACACTTGAACCCTTTGTGCATATTTTTACGCATTTTGAGTTAACTATTACCCCCGTGGTTGTAGAAGTAAAAAGTATGCCAGATTGTGTGCATGATCAGCAATTGCTGTGGTTCGATACTCATAACCCGCCAGAGGTTGGGCTCGCTGCGCCGACTAAAAAGTTGGTTAAAGTATTAACCGCAATAGGGTAAACTGACGCTATCACTGGTGCTGACTCTCATTGAGTGCACGATTAAAATTGAAGAGGTAGATACTCATGGCACGTACGGTATTTTGTCAAAAGTTACAAAAGGAAGCGCCTGGACTGGATTTTCAACTGTATCCAGGAGAAGTTGGTGAACGTATATTTAATAACATCTCCAAAGAAGCTTGGCAGCAATGGCAGCATAAGCAAACTATGCTAATCAACGAAAAGCATCTTAATATGATGGATCCTGAGCACAGGCAAATGCTTGAAGAGCAGATGGTCGGCTTTTTGTTTGAAGATAAAGAAGTCGAAATTGAAGGCTACAGGCCACCAGAAAAATAAAGGTCGCATCAGCGACCTTTTTATAGCTTATAAACTGGCTAGGGGACGATTAATACTCTCTATCCACAGAAAGTTTAGCAAGTCCTATCAGTGCTTCTTTGTGCACAGAGTCAGGTAAAACGCTCAATTGTGCAATCGCTTTTTGGGCTTCTTCTTGGGCTTTAGCCATCGTGAAGTCAAGTGCTTTGGTTTCGGCTAGTGTTGCTAAAATATCTTCAAGATAATCAAGCCCATTACCACTTTCTATTGCTGTTCTGATCTGAGCTGTTTGCTGAGCAGTTGCATGCTGCATTGCATAAATAAGCGGAAGCGTAGGTTTACCCTCGGCGAGATCATCACCAATATTCTTACCCAGCAATTCTGCGTTAGCACTGTAGTCAAGAATATCGTCTACAAGTTGGAAGGCTGTGCCTAAATGCATACCGTAAAGCTTAAGCGCAGTTTTAATTTCGTCTGATTGCTCAAGCACTACAGCGGGTAGTAAAGTTGCAGCTTCAAAAAGCTTTGCCGTTTTGCTGTAGATAACCTGCATATAACTCTTTTCAGTTGTATCTGGGTCATTACAGTTCATTAGCTGTAACACTTCGCCCTCAGCGATAATATTGGTTGCATCCGCTAGGATCTGCATGACTTCCATATTACCAAGACCAACCATCAACTGGAATGAACGAGTGTAGATAAAGTCACCGACTAATACGCTTGCCGCATTTCCAAATTCAGCATTTGCAGTCGGTTCTCCACGGCGCAGTAATGACTCATCAACCACGTCATCGTGGAGTAAGGTTGCTGTGTGAATAAACTCTACAATTGTCGCTAGTGTGATGTGTTTATCACCTTCGTAACCTAATGCTCGTGCAGCCAAAAGGGCTAACATTGGGCGGATGCGTTTTCCTCCGCTATTTACAATGTATAAACCTAGCTGTTTTACAAGTGCAACATCAGATTGCATTTGTTGATGTATAAGTTGGTTGACGTCAAGCATATCTTGCTCAACCAAATTTTGGATAGTTTTTATATCCATTGCGCTCCGAGCCAATCTATTAACCGAAAATGAATAAACTCGGCGATTGTACTACAAAAAAATCATCGACTCGATAAATTGTCGTAGTTGCTTATAAAAAAACGTTTTTATGCTTACTTTTTGTGCTTTTGATGGTCGCGTAATGGGTGAAATAGGTACAGTGAAATCTCATTTGGTACTGTATTAGGTAAACTATGGATTCGCCTTTTGTCTGATGAATTGAGAGAAAAAAGAGCTTGGCTTTGACATTTTTTTGACTAGAATAGGGGTAAATATTTGATTGCCCTCATACGAGCTAAATTTTATTCACTTTCTTCAAATTTACTCTTGCGCCAAGATACGCATTAGCGTAAACTTCGCGCCCTATTGAAGAATATTAAGTTGCGTCGATTTGAGGGCGCACAGACGGAGTTAATTATGTACGCGGTTTTCCAAAGTGGTGGTAAACAGCACCGTGTGACTGAAGGTCAAACAATTCGTTTAGAAAAGCTAAACGTTGAAACTGGTGCAGCAGTTGAATTTGATTCAGTACTTCTAATTGCTGATGGTGAAAAGATCGAGATCGGTGCACCGTTTGTTAACGGTGGTAAAATTACAGCTGAAGTTGTATCTCACGGTCGTGGCGAGAAGATTAAGATTGTTAAATTTAGACGTCGTAAGCATTCTCGTAAGCAGATGGGCCACCGTCAGTGGTTCACTGAAGTTAAAATCACTGGCATTAGCGCTTAATTTTTAGAGGTACAGAAAGATGGCACATAAGAAGGCAGCTGGTAGTACTCGTAACGGTCGCGATTCAGAAAGTAAACGCTTAGGTGTTAAACGTTTTGGTGGCGAATCAGTTCTAGCGGGTAGCATCATCGTTCGTCAACGTGGTACTAAGTTCCACGCTGGTTCTAACGCAGGTATCGGTAAAGACCACACAATCTTCGCAAAAGCAGACGGTAAAGTTGTTTTTGAGCAGAAAGGTCCTTTAAACCGTAAATACGTTAGCATCGTTGCTGAGTAATCGGTATTAAATACTAAAAAACCCCGCTTAGGCGGGGTTTTTTGTTTTCAGCACATCAATTACCAAATTAGCTATATCAAGGCGTATTAATACAATTGGTATTAGGAGCGATTTGTCGCTGCTGCTATAATGGTGTAGTGAATTCAGACAGAGTTAAAGAGTTTAAACCATGAAGTTTGTCGATGAAGTAGAGATTAGAGCGGAAGCCGGAGATGGGGGCAGTGGTGTCGTTTCATTCCGCCGCGAAAAGTTTGTGCCAGATGGTGGCCCAGACGGTGGTGATGGTGGCGATGGCGGTAGTGTATTCCTGCAGGCTGATGAAAATTTAAATACGCTTATCGACTATCAGTTTGAACGCTTTCACAGGGCTGAGCGTGGTACCAATGGTCAAGGCCGTAATTGTACCGGTAAAAAAGGTCAGGACTTAGTACTTAAGGTACCAGTTGGTACAAGAGTTACAGATGTCGATACTGAAGAGTGTTTAGGCGATTTGACCAAAAACGGACAAAAGCTGATCGTAGCGAAAGGTGGGTATCATGGTCTTGGTAATACGCGTTTTAAGTCAAGTACTAATCGCGCACCAAGACAGAAAACGCTGGGTACTCAAGGTGAAGTTCGTAACCTTCGCTTAGAATTAATGCTGCTTGCAGACGTTGGTTTGTTAGGTTTGCCAAATGCCGGTAAATCTACGTTTATCCGCAGTGTATCTGCCGCTAAACCAAAGGTCGCTGACTATCCATTTACCACGCTAGTGCCTAATTTAGGTGTTGTAAGACCTGAAGCGAGCAAGTCATTTGTAATTGCTGATATCCCAGGCTTAATTGAAGGTGCAGCGGACGGCGCAGGTCTTGGCATTCGTTTCTTAAAGCACTTAGAGCGCTGTCGAGTGTTATTGCACATTATTGATGTGATGCCGGTTGACGGTAGTGATCCTGTTGAGAATGGCTTCGCTATTATTAACGAACTGCATCAGTACAGCCCTAAATTAGCGGAAAAGCCTCGTTGGTTAGTGCTAAATAAAGTGGATTTATTGCTTGAAGAAGAAAGAGAAGAAGTATGCGCTCGTATTGCTGAAGAGCTAGACGCAGAAAACTTTTATATGATCTCTGCTGCAAACAAGTTAAATACGCAACCTTTATGCTTTGATATCATGAACCTTCTTGAAAGCATGCCAAAAGATAAATTCGAAGAAGAGCAGCAAGAAGAAGTTGAATTTAAGTGGGACACATACCACAGACATGCAACTAAAAATGATAAGAGCGACGATGATGACTGGGATGATTGGGATGACGACGACTATGATGTTGAAGTTATTTACGAGCGTTAAGTTACATTGAATTTATTCTAAGAGGCCCATTAAATGGGCCTTTTTTATGCCTATTTGAACGGTATATTACTTCAACTCAGTATTCTCGCCGCAATTGTATTGAAGATGATATACTAATCAACCTGAACTCGGGATAACAACTTGTTCTCTAGCAGCTGTTATCTCTTACTACTGCGTTAAATTTGTTTGCAATAGGCCAGCTATTGACGCACAAATTTGCCTTGTATTAAGAAATAACTTCTGGCTAGAGTGATACTACGCTTTTGAGCTTAGTGATTTTAGTGGATTAACTTACTTCTTATCCCGAGTTCAGGTTAATCAAACATCTTGCATGCTAATTGTGTGTATAAACTAATACTAAAATACTATAAAGGTGCGTTGTGGTAATTTCAATGATAGCTGCGATGGCAAATAACCGTATTATCGGAAAAGATAACGATATGCCGTGGCACTTGCCTGCAGATCTTCAACATTTCAAAAAGGTTACGCTAGGTAAACCTGTGATTATGGGCCGAAAGACATTTGAGTCTATTGGTAGGCCTCTTCCTGGTCGTAGAAACATAGTGATATCCAGAAATCTTGGCTATACTCAAGAAGGTATTGAAGTCCTTGCTTCACCTGAAGCCGCACTTAGTGCTGTTAGGGATTGTGACGAAATTATGATAATTGGTGGTGGTCATATATATGACATATTTCTGCCTTATGCTCAGCGGCTCTATTTGACCTTCATCGATTTAGAAGTTGAAGGAGATACTCAATTTCCGGACTACGAGCAAGTTGCTGAGTGGGAAGTGCTTGAAACTGAGTGTAACGAACCTGATGAAAGAAATAACCATAGTTATAAATTCGTAACTCTGAACAAAAAACTATGAGTTTCTTGCTAACAATTGTTTAGGTTGCTAAAATATAGCCAGTTATATGCTACGAATAAAGTATTAAAGGGTCTGTGTAATGAAATTAACTACCGTGCTACTGTCAGCTTCTATCGCTGTTGCAGCTTTTTCTTTCAGCAAACCAGTAAGTGCAAACGATCAGTTGGCGCTTTCTATATGTGAATATATCGCAGCGGACGATAAAAATCGCATTCGTAACGCTTTGAAAACATCACGCCTGAAAATGCGTAATGTTTACGACGCAATCCAGTGCAACGGTAATAACTTACTTAGACATGCTATTGCTAGCAACGCGGTCGATTCGGGCGAGTACATTATTAAAAGTATTCCAAAAAGCGCGCTAGAAGATGGTAAAGATTTAGCATGGGCTGAATCAAACCACGGTGGTTCAGCATTGATTGCGGTCATCAAAGAGCGTGCAGGCCTTTAATTGTAAAGTTTACGCAATATGAAAAGAGCCCTTGCTAGGGCTTTTTTTATGCCTGAGTTCTAATAAACATACATTTGAGATCAAAGGCCTCACTAATTCTCCTTATTTATTTTTTGATTAGAATCAGCTTCCTTCCAATTTTTGTAATAAATTTCTGCTAAGGCTCTTGAGAAATCGAGCAATCGTGCCAATACTATTGTTAAGGGTAAACGCAAAAGAAGGATTGCATATGAAGATTAATTTATCTGGCCATCACGTAGATGTAACCGATGCTGTTAAAAACCACGTTCATGAAAAGTTTGCCAAGATCGCTAACCATTTTCCGTCGTTGTTATCCCTAGACATCATCGTCAGTAAAGAACACAAACAATTTTACACGGAGATAAGTACAAACTACGCAGGTAGCCGAATATCAGTAAAAGGTGAAGACGAAGTGATGTATCCTGCTATTGCTAAAGCGTCTAAAAAGCTTGATGCAGCTTTGAAGCACCGAAAAGGTCAGTTAAAAGCCAATAAACATCAGAAGCCGGTGAGTACAACGCCACCTATTGCGCACGAGATTATTCAAGAAATGGAACTGAAATAACCTTAGTTTCAGATAAACATCAGGCCCTACGGGGCCTTTTTTGATACACTTCCCAAATCATCCTAGCTAGCCTTAATTACGAGCATATGCCAAATTACCAAGAAATTTTAGAGCAGGCTGCACAGCGAGTTCAACCGTTGTTACGCCAAGGCAAAGTTGCTAACTATATTCCCGCTTTAGCTGAGCAGCCGTTAGAACAATTTTCTGTTTCACTGCACACGGTAGATGGCGAAACATTTAGTGCTGGAGATACTGAAGCCAGATTTACAATTCAATCAGTATCCAAAGTAATGACATTGACGCTAGCACTGCAGCGCTATGGTGACGAGCTGTGGAGTCGGGTAGGGAAAGAGCCTTCGGGTACTGCTTTTAACTCCTTAACTCAGCTTGAGTTCGAAAATGGTATTCCAAGAAATCCCTTTATAAATGCAGGTGCCATTGTAACTTGTGATGCGCTGTACTCTCGTTTATCTGCTCCAATTCATACCATGCTAGAAAGCTACAGAGCGATGTCTGGTAACGACAAGCTGTGTATTAATAAGATTGTGGCGCAGTCTGAGTATGATCACAGGTATAGAAATGCAGCGATGGCTTATTTGATGAAGTCATTTGGCAATTTTAATAATGAAGTCGAGGATGTGTTGTGGTCTTATTTCAATTTTTGTGCAATTGAAATGAATACCACTGAGTTGGCGAAGTCATTTTCCTATCTGTCTAGTCAGGGTTACTGCAACTTATCAAAACAGCGGATACTAACCAAAAAACAAACCAAGCAAATGAACTCGCTGTTGTTTACGAGTGGTCTTTACGATGCAGCAGGTGACTTTGGTTATCGAGTAGGAATGCCTGGCAAGTCGGGCGTCGGGGGAGCAATAATCGCTATTGTGCCGAATCGTTTTACAATTTCGGTCTGGTCGCCTGGGCTTGATAAAGTTGGTAACTCTTTGGCTGGGATCGCGGCATTAGAATATCTATCCAATGAACTTGGTACTGCTATTTTTTGATGCCAAGTTATATACAAACTAGATGATATAAAAATAGCGACCGTAGTCGCTATTTTTACCAATCCTAAACATGCTGAGGACCGTTATTGTTCCCAGTATGATTGCTCTAGTGAGTCTTCACGCTCAGGTAGTCCTCGAGATAGCCTTGGTGAATGCTGAACGAGTACCTCATAGCTTGCACGGTTTGCATATTTGCTTATCTGTGCCAAAGATGAATAGGTAATAGCACTTTGTTCATGCTTCGCCGAGTTTGGGACATTTAGCTTATGATATTCATTGGCGCAAATATCATGCAGAACAGCGGCAAGGGCACAGTCACCGGCACCATTCGTATTCTTGATGATATCCGGTCCACCCATGTAAGGAGCAGTATGGCTGTATGCCCTGATCGGCTGTTCACATTGGGCTTTTTTCATCGCGCGTGAGAATTCGTAGCGATTAAATTCAGGAATAGCACCAGGCAGCAAGGGGTATTCAGTCACACGCTTGCAGCTGTCATCAACATAACCCGCCATAAACAGCCCTTTAGGGCCAGCGGTACAAATGACCAAATCAACCCAGTCCAGTGCTTTATCCGCAGCGAGAAGTGGATCGCTAAAGCCTGTGATCGCCTCACCTTCTTCTTCGTTCATCGCAAGGATATCAACATGTTTAGCAACGAAATCAGCCCACCACTTGGGGTCTTGTTCAATTAAGAACTTAGTGCCAAGCGTCAATACTACGGGTATGCCAGCATTATTGGCATACTCAACCGCCTGCATCGTTGCTTGTGTCATGGTTTCGTCGCCACTCGTGCGCATCAAATAAGCGCTGATCACTAACGCCGATGATTCTTCGATAAGCGTTTGGCAAATAGACTCAGGACGTAGGTGGTTCATTAATCCTGCGCTGATAGCAAAAGTTCGCTCACCACTGTCATCGATAAGCGTAAAACAACGACCAATGGGGCCATCAACTGGCTGCAAGTAGTCCAGATCAACTCGGCTTGAGGTGTTACATAAAAACTTATAGGCGTAGCTGCCAATCTTTATGTTTTCACTCATCACCCCAAGCAGAACTGAGCGGTCATCTGCTAGCACTGAATAGTTGTGCATGGTGTTACCTATGGTACCGCCGGCAAATTCATAGTCGATCATGTCATCACGTTTTAGCCTATCATAAAGGGCGTTGGTGACATCATTGTCTATCACTTGTGACATACCACGCTGTAAGTGGAATTCATCAAGAAAAGCTTGATCCACTTTCGCTTCGATATCAACGACGATTTGATCTATACCACAGATATAGCTCCTTTTTAGCCGATCATCAGCGTGTAACTGGTTAATAAGCGGATCTTTATCTTCCACCGGAAAATAGTGTTTATGCCTACGGCGTCCCGGAAATTTCATATTCTACCCGTGTGTTTTTGAGCTTACGAAATAAAAAAAGCGGCGAATTATAGCGTAAATCCAACCCTGTGAGCCACGGCAAAATTGCGAAAATTATCAATAATGTCCGCAAAATATTAAAAAGATGTTGGTAACATCCTGAGTTTGCTTATAAAAACAGCTGTATTGGTGACTATGATTATTTAAGAATAGCAGCTTAACCGGAGCTCTGCTGGAGGTGATATACTCCATTTTAGGTGAGGACGACTATAAAATTACCATGTCAGAAGTAAAAGATGATCAATATTGGATGAAAGTGGCGTTAGCATTTGCTGACAAAGCTGAAGCCGAAAACGAAATTCCTGTCGGCGCTGTTGTAGTGAAAGATGGTGAAATGATAGCTGCGGGCTGGAACCGTTCAATTACCTGTCATGATCCTTCGGCTCACGCTGAAATGATGGCTATTCGAGAAGCTGGCAAAGTCGTTGAAAATTATCGGCTGATTGATTGCACTTTATATGTGACGCTTGAGCCATGTCCTATGTGTGCTGGTTTACTGGTCCATAGCCGCTTGAGCCGAGTGGTGTTTGGTGCCTCGGATGCAAAAACGGGCGCGGCTGGTTCGATAATGAACTTGTTACAGCATGAAAAGCTCAACCACCAACTAGAAGTTACATCGGGCGTATTGAGTGAAGTATGTGGCGAAAAGCTGTCTGCATTTTTTAAGCGCAGACGCCAAGAGATTAAAGCAGCAAAAAAGTTGAAAAACGGTAGTACTTAGGGCTGTACTACCGCAGTGGCTGTTTTCGCGTCCCTTTGCTCTTCCATTTGAATTAGCGCAAAAATACGATGGCGCAAGAGCATTTTACGATGTGCATTTTTCATCATGACACGACGGCGATTTGGCGACGTGTATTTGGTGTTACGTTTAAATTGATGATTCCGACGTCTTCTCAACATAGAACCTCCGAATGTGAGAGATTAGGTGGGGGTAACGCCCCCAAATATTAATTTAGTATAAATACGCTATGCCTATGACAGATTTATGACCTTTTGAAGCATTTATCAAGCCAGTTTAGTAAATATAAATTACTGTTGCTTCTCGACTTCACTGGCTTTGTCTGGATTATCAACTGGAGTCGTTTGCGAAGAGGCTTTACTGCTGTCAGGTAGGAGTGCACCGTTGTCTTCCAACCACACAAGTGCATCATAATAGCGGCGAATATTATCTACATACGTTACCGCGACATCACCACGAGCATATCCATATCTTGTATTTCGATAGTAGCGCTTTTTAGTAAGTAGTGGTAGTCGTTTTTTAACGTCTGCCCAGTTATTCGGATCGCCTCCTTGATCCGCAGTAATGTTACGTGCATCTCGCACATGTCCCCAGCCCACATTGTAAGAAGCAAGGGCAAGCCAAGTACTATCGGGCTGCTGTATTTCTTCAGGCATACGGTCGAATAAAATACGTAGATATTTGGCACCACCTTCAATATTTTGCTGCGCATTGAGGCGGTTTGTCACGCCAACTTTTTTAGCCGTGGGTTGTGTTAGCATCATGATGCCACGAACCCCAGTAGGAGACTTAGCTCTGGGATCCCACATTGATTCTTGATAGCTGACTGCAGCCAGCAAACGCCAATCGATATTGTGCTGTTTCGAATAACTTTTAAACCATTTGAGATAGTTTGGTAAAGTACTATGTACAGCTTCGACAAAGGCTAAGGTGTTTACATAGTTAAACTCTTCGATATGACCAAAATACTTCTCTTCGAGCGTGGCCAAAAAGTTATTTTGTTGTACTCGAGCGAAAAATGCAGGCAGCAACGCATATAACGAATCGTCTTTTTCATTACGCATCATCCACGCCACATGTTCATCTTTTGTAACTGAAAACGCAATACTGACGGTCGGGTGGTAGCGTCTAAATAGGGCCAGTGAATGTGAGTCTGTAATGGTGTAGTCAATCTCTCCATCAATGATGGCCTGAAGCAGCTCTTCCTCACCTTTATCTGAAACAACCTCCCAACTCAAATGAGGGTGGCTTGTTTTCGCCTCTTCAAGCGCAATAACATGATTGCTGTGTGCAAGTACGGTAATTGGCGCTTTAATATCATCAAAGTCTCTTGGCCACTCTCTCCCTTGTTTGTACACGAGTTTTTGACTGATCATTCTATACGTTGGGCCAAAACGATATTGTACTGTTCTTGATGGGTGAAAGCTCACCGCGGAGGCGACGATATCTAAGTCTCCGGCATCTAGCCTTGCAAATAACTCATCTAAGTTAAAGTAAGGAACAATGTGTAATTCAACACCAAGCTCATTGGCAAATTCACTCGCCAGTTCATATTCGAACCCTTGTTCTCCAGTGGTGCCTTGGTAGTAGTTTCCCGGGCCCGCGAGCGTGCCAACACGTAATACCTTATTTTGTTTTACATGTTGCAACTGATTAAGAGGGGCTTTGTCGCACCCAACTAAACAGATGACAACAAAGCACATAAAGATGTATTTAAACATGGCCTAGGTTCTCTTTTGCGCTCGAAATCCCAACTTACCGCAGCAAAATCATAATTGCAAAAGCCGAATTAACTTAAGGTAATGATAGATTTGCATGATATTTTCTAGTTTTGACAAATTAGTGTTAATTCCGCGCGCTATTTCCACTATAATGAGCGCCCAAAGATATCGTTCAATCCTTAACCCCGGATGAAAATACCTATGTTAATCCTACGTGGTGCACCTGCACTTTCAGATTTCAAAGTCCAAAAGATCCTTAAAACCTGCGCTGCAGCTCAATTACCAGTTACCAATGTTTATGCCGAGTTCATGCATTTTGCTGATTTAACGGCTGAGCTTTCAGAGGCTGAGTTAACTAAGCTAAACAGCCTGTTAAAGTATGGACCGACTATTACGGAGCACACGCCAGAGGGCAAACTGATCTTGGTAACACCAAGGATCGGAACTATCTCTCCTTGGGCTTCTAAAGCGACAGATATTGCAAACAACTGTGGTCTTACGCAAGTACACCGTGTTGAGCGTGGTATTGCTTATTATGTTGAGGGTGAACTAACACAAGCTCAGTTCGACGAAGTTGCACAATTACTTCATGACCGCATGACCGAATCTGTTCATGCAGAGCTTGATGATGCAGCTAAATTATTCCGCACGGAAACGCCTCGCCCAATGTCTTCGGTGGATATTCTTGGCGGCGGCCGTGAAGCACTCGCGGTTGCGAACGTTGAGCAAGGCTTTGCACTTGCTGATGACGAAATTGACTACTTGGTAGAAAGCTTTGAAAAGCTTGGCCGTAACCCTAATGACATCGAACTGTTCATGTTCGCTCAAGCAAACTCTGAGCACTGTCGTCACAAAATTTTCAATGCTGATTGGACTATCGATGGTGTAGAACAGCCTAAGTCGCTGTTTAAAATGATTAAAAACACCTACGAAACCAATAGCGACAACGTATTGTCGGCGTATAAAGATAACGCTGCGGTAATGGTTGGCTCTAAAGCGGGTCGTTTCTTCCCAAATACAGACGGCGAATATGCTTACCACGAGGAAGATATCCACATTCTGATGAAAGTGGAAACGCACAACCACCCAACGGCGATTGCCCCATTTTCTGGCGCATCAACAGGTTCTGGTGGTGAGATCCGCGATGAAGGTGCAACCGGTCGTGGTTCTAAGCCAAAAGCAGGTTTAGTTGGCTTTACGGTTTCTAACCTTCGTATTCCGGGTTTTGAGCAACCTTGGGAAACTAACTTTGGTAAACCAGGACGCATTGTTAATGCATTAGACATCATGCTTGATGGCCCACTTGGTGGCGCTGCATTTAACAACGAATTTGGTCGTCCAAACCTATTGGGTTACTTCCGTACTTACGAAGAAAAAGTAGAAAGCCATAATGGCGCGGAAGTACGTGGTTACCACAAGCCAATCATGATCGCTGGTGGTTTAGGTAACATCCGTGAAGATCACGTGCAAAAAGGCTCAATCCCTGTAGGTGCTAAGCTAATCGCACTTGGTGGTCCCGCAATGAACATCGGTCTTGGCGGTGGGGCTGCTTCATCAATGGCATCTGGCCAATCAAACGAAGATTTAGACTTTGCTTCTGTTCAGCGTGAAAATCCTGAGATGGAACGCCGTTGTCAGGAAGTGATCGACAAATGTTGGCAGCTTGGTGATGATAACCCAATTGCGTTTATTCACGATGTGGGCGCGGGTGGTTTATCAAATGCATTTCCTGAGCTTGTCGACGACGGCGGCCGTGGTGGTAAGTTCCAGCTACGTAACATCCCGAACGATGAACCAGGCATGGCACCACACGAAATCTGGTGTAACGAGTCGCAAGAGCGTTATGTATTGGCAGTTGCAGCTGAAGACTTTGCTCGCTTTGAAGCAATTTGTAAGCGTGAGCGCGCACAATATGCGGTAATTGGTGAAGCGACAGAAGAGCGTCACCTAACAGTCGCTGATAGCCACTTTGATAATAATCCTGTGGACCTGCCACTAGACGTATTACTTGGCAAGCCACCAAAAATGCATCGTGACGTTGAGTCAAAGCGTGTAGTGGGTACAGCATTAGATACTGCGGGTATTGAGCTTGAAGATGCTGCTAAGCGTTTGCTTCGCCTACCAACGATTGCTGAGAAAACATTCCTTATCACGATTGGTGACAGAACCGTAACGGGTCTGGTTGCACGTGACCAAATGGTTGGCCCTTGGCAGGTACCTGTCGCTAACTGTGCGGTAACGGCGGCAACTTACGATACTTACCACGGTGAAGCGATGTCGATGGGTGAACGCACCCCTGCAGCACTACTTAACTATGGTGCATCAGCGCGTCTAGCAGTAGCAGAAGCGTTAACCAATATCGCTGGTGCTAATATCGGTAGCCTAAACAACATTAAGCTTTCGGCAAACTGGATGGCGGCTGCGGGTCATCCAGGCGAAGATGCGGGTCTTTACGAAGCGGTTAAAGCGGTTGGTGAAGAATTATGTCCTGCATTAGGCCTTACAATCCCAGTTGGTAAAGATTCAATGTCGATGAAGACTCAGTGGGATGAGAATGGCGAAGAAAAGTCAGTGACTGCGCCATTATCACTTATCATCACTGCATTTGGTCGTGTTGAGGATATTCGCAAAACAGTCACGCCTGAGCTTCGTACTGATAAGGGTGAAACCAGCCTATTCCTACTTGACTTAGGTGCTGGTCAAAACCGTCTTGGTGCGTCAAGCTTAGCGCAAGTGTACAAGCAACTTGGCGACAAGACACCTGATGTTGACAGCCCAGAGCTGTTAAAAGGCTTCTACAATGCGGTACAAGCATTAGTTGAGTCAGGCAAGCTTATCGCTTACCACGACCGCTCTGACGGTGGTCTATTCACCACTGCTGCGGAAATGGCGTTTGCAGGCCACACAGGTGTTAGCATTGAATTAGATGCGCTGCAAGGTACAGACTTAGAAGTGTTATTTAATGAAGAGCTTGGCGCAGTATTACAAGTTCGCAATGACGATATCGCCGCGGTTGAAGCAGTATTTGCCGAGCACGGTATTGCCGATATTGCACATCGCATCGGTACGCTAAACGGTGAAGACAAGGTTATCTTTACTCGTGGCGGTCAGGCAGTACTTGAAAATACTCGCACAGAGCTTCGCACTATCTGGGCTGAGACAACTTACCAGATGCAAGCACTACGTGATAACCCAGATTGCGCGAAGCAAGAGTTTGACGCTAAGTTCGATGACAAAGATCCGGGCCTTAACGTTAAACTAAGCTTTGACCTAAACGAAGATATCGCAGCGCCTTACATTGCAAAAGGGGTAAAGCCTCAAGTTGCCATCTTGCGTGAGCAAGGCGTTAACTCACATATCGAAATGGCGGCTGCATTTAATCGTGCTGGCTTTGCGGCAATCGACGTACACATGAGCGATATCCTTGAAGGTCGCTTAACGCTAGAGCAATTCAAAGGCCTAGTGGCATGTGGTGGCTTCTCATACGGTGACGTTTTAGGTGCTGGTGAAGGCTGGGCTAAATCAATTCTATTCCATGACTCAGCACGCGAGCAATTCCAAGGCTTTTTCCAACGCCAAGATACTTTCAGCTTAGGTGTGTGTAATGGCTGTCAGATGCTTTCTACATTGAAAGAGCTAATCCCTGGCACGGAAAACTGGCCACGTTTTGTCACCAACAAGTCAGAGCGTTTTGAAGCGCGTTTCAGCTTAGTTGAAGTACAGCAAAGCCCGTCAATCTTCTTTGATGGTATGGCTGGCTCGCGTATGCCAATCGCGGTATCACATGGTGAAGGTCATGCTGAGTTTGCAAGCGAAGCGGCGGTACAAACGGCACTGAATTCAGGTTCAGTTGCTGTGAAGTTTGTTGATAACTACGGTGATCCAACCACTCAGTACCCAGCTAACCCGAATGGCTCTCCTGCTGGTATTACGGGCATGACGTCAACAGACGGTCGTGCAACTGTGATGATGCCGCATCCAGAGCGTGTATTCAGAGCAGTAGCAAACTCTTGGCACCCAGATGAGTGGCAAGAAGATAGCCCTTGGATGCGTATGTTCCGCAATGCGCGTAAGCTAGTAGGCTAACGAAATTAAAAAAGGTCACTTCGGTGGCCTTTTTTATTCATGGCTCGATAATTATCTATCGGGTACACTGAAAAGGAAATACCAATCATATTTTAGGGATACGAATGAAAAAATGGCTTTGGAGCTTAGTGTTGATACTCAGTGTTTTCGTGGGTGTTTACCTTGCCAGAGTTCCTTTGTCGCTCTGGGCCATTAAACATTTTATACCAGTTAATGAACTTCAGGTCAGTTGTCTTGACTGGCGTTTGTCGGGCTTCAATCGTATCCATATTACAAAAGCATGTGTGCAGACAGATGCGTTTAAGGCCCAGCTTTATGATGCGCAACTAAGCATGCGCCAAGTCAATATTAAAAAAGCGGACATGCAACTTCTTCCGCCCAAAAAGTCAGATGCAACTCGGCCACAGCGCCTCGCATTACCACTCGACATCACCAGACCCAAAATGCATGTAGCCAAGCTCTCTATATCTGGCGAGCCATTACCAAAGCCATTAGTTGTGTCGATTTCGGAGTCCGAGCTGAATCAATTTGTAGTTTCAGGTGACATTGCTGCAGAAGTTACGTTGCAGCCAGAGCGTATTGCTGCAAATATTGATCTTAGTGGCGAGTACCTCAGCGCTTTGTTACCTCCTCAGCTCCAAGCCCTTTCAGGAACTAGCCAACTTGAATTCGATGGTCTAGCTATGGACGCAGAGCTAGAACTTGAAACTTTAGTGGCGCTTGAACAGGCTGAGTGTAAAGGTACCGTTGCGTATATAGGCGCTGTGTCAGGGCGCTATGATTTAGCCACACAGCAGGGGAAGATAGCACTTGCCGAGCCGATTTCAGCGAAAGCAACGCTTAATTGTCTTACTTCTGAATATAACAAACTGTTACCGACCACTTGGCAGCTTCGTATACCGAGTGAAATTACTATTTCTGCGGATTCAATTGCGACAGGTTTACTTCAAGTGACAGGTAAAGATAAACCGTTACAACTTGAAGTTAACGAGTTGGCAGTCGACTTAACTGAGCTTTTCGTCAATGGTGATATTCGCCTTGAATTTTCCGATGATAAGTGGGGGGCGCATACACTGGCTGGAGCGCTGAGTGCGCGGCCAAATTTTGTTAATATGAGCGGGGAAATCACAAGTGACCTTCAAAAGCTTACACTGCAAGATGCTATTGCTGAGAATCTCGAGCTCAATAGCCGCTTCAAAATATCGGGTGATCCAACCGAGCTAATTACAGTTGAGGCTCAGCCGAGTATATTCTCAACCCAGTTGTTGACATCAGATTTGGTGATTGATAATCCATCTTTGATGCTTGATTTACATGCGCAGCTAGATGTGCCAAAACTCAAAAGTGGACATCTACTACACAGAGTCTTACCTGAAGGAATGAGTTTTGCGATAACGCTTGATTCAAAACTGCAAAACCTGAGTGCTGAGAATGTAACAGCAAAACAGAGTGCGTTGAGCGGGCGAGTTGTGCTCAAGCCTACACATGATTTTGATATCAATCTCAACTTAACCAGTGCACAGATACAACAGCAGAATTATAAACTGAATGAGTTTGCGCAGACACTGCACTGGCAAGGCTCAGTCGCGACCGGAGAAATCTTTTCAACCTTGTCGGGCAATACTAAGGTAGCAGAAGTTAACTTAGCTGATCTCAGTTTGAAAAACGTGAGCATTGACAGCAAAGGGCAGCAAAGCCGCGGATTGATGGCGTCACATGTGATTAATATTGATGGTGTAAAGGCGTTGCTTGAGCATCAATATTCAAGCTTAAAACATCCAGCACAAATACACGTGCCCACGCAGCAGCTCGCTCAACTTCAGCCATATATTGACGCGCTTTTACCGAACTTAAAAATTACCCATGGTAACTTCTATGCAGTACTCGAAGGGGATTTATCCACGCGCATATTTACCTTAGACGGGAGCGTTCAAAACGGCTCTGCGTTATTTAATGAACGGCTTATTCAAAATGCAACGATTGATGTCTTTGGTCTATTAAGTTCAGCTAATATTCAACTCAAGCCAACCACACTGAGTGTTGAAGAGTTGAGAGCTGGTGTTATCGTTCAAGCCATAACAGGCCAACTACTCAGCGAAGCAGGCGTGGCTAAACTGAGAGATATTAACGCACAGGTTTTTGCCGGTAACGTGGGGATTGATGAAGTTAGTTTGGTCCCAACGCCGCAGGTCGTTCAGGTATCGCTAGATAAACTGAGTTTGGACCTTATTGCCGCCTCTGGGCATGATGCAGGCGTTGAGCTGAGAGGGCTGATCTCAGGCAAGTTACCAGTACAAGTGTCTTCATCTGGGGTGCGTATTGAATCTGGTCATATCCATAATGTTGGTGAAGGGCTGTTAAAGGTTGAAAACAATGCATCAATTAATGCGCTAAAAGAGCAGCAACCTAGCTTACAAACGGTGATCGGTGTACTTGACGAGTTGACCATTGAGCAATTGAGTAGTGGCGTAAATTTAAGTGAAGACGGCTGGTTGGACTTAGATGTTAAAATTACAGGAATTAACAAACTCCAACAACAACCAGTAAACTTTAACTATACACACTCAGAAAATGTGTTTACCTTATTACGAGCCCTACGCTTAAGCGACGAGATTACGCGCGAAGTAGAAAATGCGTTAAATAAAGAGGAGCGTTAGTGAATGAAATGGATGCTAGTGATATCAGCTTTATTGGTATTGAGCGCTTGTACTCATAAGGTGCAAGTAGAAACCAAAGAGCCTATTACGATCAACTTAAATGTAAAAGTAGATCATGAGATCCGCGTGAAGGTGGACAAAGAACTCGACAATTTATTCAGCGAAGACAGCGAGCTATTCTAAGGAGGATTTATGAAGCTAAAAGCAATCTCTACCCTAATTATTGGGCTCAGTATGAGTTTCGCCGCATTCGCAATTTCCATTGACGATGCTAAATCACAGGGTTTAGTTGGCGAAACTACATCGGGCTATCTTGGCGTAGTTAAAAATGGCCAAGGTGTGCAGCAGCTAGTTGATGAAGTGAATGAAAAGCGCAAAGAAAAATACCAGCAATTAGCGAAAAAGAACGGTATTACCCTTGAGCAAGTGGAAGCTTTAGCTGCTAAAAAAGCGTATAACAAAACGCATTCAGGCCATTATATTCAAGTCAATGGCAGCTGGGTGAAAAAGTAATACTTCCAAAATCTTACAAGAAAAGGCTGGCTAAACCAGCCTTTTGACTATTTATCCGAAGCTTAGGTTAATTAGCTTTGTGGCATTGCTGAAGCAAATGCTGCCAAAACGCTTCCCCTTTACGCCTTGCGAGACGGATATTATTTTCTGGGATCTGCTCAGGATCGTCATACTCTACTAATGCTTGAGCCATACTTTCTTCGCGGATCAAGTGGAGTGTTGGGTAGGGCGCGCGGTTAGTGTAGTTTGCTGCGTCATGCTCATCGCTATCAGCGAAAACATAATCTGGATGAAAAGTGGCAATTTGATAAGTACCTTCAAACCCTTGCGCTACTAATAAAGCGTTTGCTAGGTCGACGAGATCCAAAAAGTCGTCAAAATTGCTAAAACCTTTATCAAATATAACTAGTGTTGTTTCTCGCTCTGGCTCATGGTTTAACTCTGAGCACTGCTCTAACATATCCATCACGGCATCGTCGTGGCTTATCGCTTGAGACACGAAATAATGAATGCTGTTACTTTCAACTTCCTGTCGAGCAAACGGGCAAAAGTTGTATTTTACAATGACTTGGCTAACCCAGTTTTGCATTGTAGAGATGACTGTATTCATGAATTATTCCAAGCTCTTATTGATTAGTTTCATGGTTTTAGCAATAGCCCCGGTATTTTCAACTAGTACCGATTGAGCGTTAGCACCGATTTGCGTTCGAAGCGATTTATCTTCAAATAGCGTAATAATTTGAGCGGCAAGCTTGTCCTTATCATCGACTACGATGGCACCTTGTTGCGCGATAAGTTGAGGGTATATATGCGCAAAATTATAGGTATGTGGGCCGGTTAATATTGGCACACCATGAGCCGCCGCTTCTAGTGGGTTATGACCGCCGCGCTCAATCAAGCTACCACCAATATAGGCGATATCGGCACCGCCAAATAGCCACTTTAATTCCCCTAAAGTATCCGCTAACAAGACCGAAGCTTCTGCGTTTATACCGTTACTACTCTTTTTGGTAAAAGCGATCTCTTGTTCACTGAGGTAGTCAGCAACCGCTTGAAACTGCTCGGGATGGCGAGGTGCAATAATGAGTAACGCATTACTTACCTGTTTTAATACTCGCTGATGTGCAGCAATGACTTGCTCATGCTCCTTAGGATGCGTAGATCCTGCAAGCCAAATTAACCGCTCGGGGTAATTTGCTTGAAACTGTCTTGCCTTTGCAATTTCTTCTTCGGTGATTGAGATATCAAACTTGATTGAGCCGGTAATGTGAAGCTTAGATTGAACAAGCCCGAGCTTGATGAAACGCTCGCCGTCTTCCTCATTATGGGCTGCAAGCAGATCTATGTTGCTCATTAAGCCTTTGGTTAACCATGCATGCTTTTTATAACCTTGGTATGATTTTTCAGAGAGTCTGGCATTGACTACTAAGGTTTTACATTGATTTTGTTTGGCGTAATGAAAAATATTAGGCCACAGCTCAGTTTCCATCACAATAAGGAGTTTGGGCTTCAAGGTCATGAAAAACTTTCTGACCGCAAAAGCAAAATCTATAGGTAAATAACAGACATGTACTTGTACATTACTGTGAAAAGCTTTTGTTATCTCTTCTCTACCTGTCGGGGTGTTACAAGTGACAATGATTGGAGCTGCAGCTTGTTCTTTAAGTACTGATTTTATGAGAGGTGTGGCTGCAAGCACTTCCCCAACAGAGGCGCAATGGATCACAACAGCATGTTGCGGCAGCTTGTTTGGGTTAAAGCCTAAGCGCTCTGTAAAATGAGTTCGATAGCCAGGGTTTTTCCTACCTCGAATAAAATACAGATAACTCAATAAAATAGGTGCTAATACTAGCAATAATAAGGAATATAGTCGGCGCGCCATAGGAGTCGCTTAAGCTCAAAAATCAGTATTTTACCTTGTTCCAAGGCGAAATTGAATGAACAACACAATTTTACACAGTTCAACAGATGCCTAGGGGCTTTTGGTTTGGTAGTATTTAGCGCATTAAAAGTAATGGAATAACAAAATGAATTTAGCTCGAGTACTCGCTTGCTGTAGTTTATTAGCTTCGAATCTCGCTTTTGCGAGCCCCACAGCTTATTTACCCATTGGACAAGATCCGCTGTTGGAATATCAAATCGATAAAATGTTTGCGTTGACCGTTGGTACGCCTATGGCAAAGCCTTACCGTATCAGTGAAATCAAGATGCATTTGATGAAGCTTAGGCATATTGACGCCACATTACAGCAGAGTATTAGTCAGGGGATTGCACCTTATCTGCAGGACGATGCGTTGACACAAAGATCGATAACACTGCGTGTTGATAGCGGTGAAGAAAAGCAAATAGCCAACGATAGAGGTAATTACAGCGGTGAATATGCTGAATTGGGGCTCGGTGGTGTTTGGCGTGGAAGCGAATCAAGCATTTTACAAATCGGTGCTGAGTATCGAGTAGATGCAAACAAACTTGTTCCATACAATACTTTTTATGGCATGTCCTACGGTAACTTGCAGCTTAATTTAGGATATAAAGAACATTGGTTTTCACCATTTAAGCATTCGGCTCAAGTATATTCTAATAACGCTAGACCCTCATTATCAGCTTCTTTGGGTTTAGTTGTGCCTATTCGAAATTGGTGGAACTTCGATTTTGAGCTGTTTTATTCTGAACTAGAGAAAGTCCATGACGGGATTCGTTTTCAAGGCACGCTTCACGATGGAACACCTAAAATAGCGGGTAGTCACTTTAGTATAGAGCCATTAGCTGGATGGAAAATCGGTCTAAACAGAGTCATGCAATTCGGAGGCGGGCCTAGAAAAGTAGATTTTAAGGACTTTGTTAAGGCATATTTTGACCCTGTTGGAAACGATAATAAGATAGGTGATCTCACTCAAGATGATGAACTGGGCGATCAATGGGCAACTATCACGACCAGCTTTACCACAAATTACGGCACTCAAGCACAATGGTATTTAGAATACGGTGGTGAGGATAGCAATAACCATAAAAACTATTTGTTTGGTAATACGGTTGTCAATGTTGGCGTTTTTCTCCCTCAATTGACTTCAACGACTTCATTACGCTATGAGTTTACTGATATGGAAAGCTTATGGTATGTAAACGAAATTTACGATACTTATGGCAATACGATCGACGGATTTGGCGTTGGGCATTTTGCTGCAAACCATCGCCAGTTCGATGATGGTGCACCGACGCAAATTCACGTTTTAGAAGGTACTTACCAATCAGATTATCGTTCATTATGGCGAGCTAAGCTTTCAGTTATCGATAATGAAAGTAACTATTTGAATGAACTTGGTGAGCTTGGCGCTGAGTACGAACGTGGCTACGAGTTTGAGCTGGCGCATATTGGTGAAGCTTATAGCAAGCAAATCGAAACGAAATTAACCTTGGGTAAAGATGTCTTCGGTGAGAATTACACTTGGTTATCAGTCCATGTATACTGGTAGGTATCACGCGGGACAAGCATAGAATAGTTTAGGAACAAATATGTCATTGAATGAACAAGTAGCACAAAGCTACTTCGCAAGCTTACAGCGCCATGTTGATGTTTTTGAAACAATGGCAAACTATCACCAAGAATGTGTTGAGCTACTTGAAGCATGCCAAAGCACGTTAGCAGCCGGTGGTAAGGTCATTTGGTTTGGTAATGGTGGTAGCGCGGCAGATGCGCAGCACCTAGCTGCAGAATTTGTGGTGCGTTACAAATTAGAGCGCGGTCCTTTAGCTTCGATTGCATTAACTACCGACACCTCAATTTTGACCGCGCACAGCAATGACTATCACTTTGACTCAGTATTTGAACGTCAGGTTCAGGCACTTTGTAAACCAGAAGATATGGTGATTGGTTTAACCACATCAGGTACGAGCCCTAATATC
The DNA here is from genome assembly GCA_000814665.1 of Pseudoalteromonas flavipulchra NCIMB 2033 = ATCC BAA-314. GTDB lineage: Bacteria > Pseudomonadota > Gammaproteobacteria > Enterobacterales > Alteromonadaceae > Pseudoalteromonas > Pseudoalteromonas maricaloris. The sequence continues at coordinate 28,935 of JWIH01000007.1, read as the reverse complement.
AATTTGGCACTTCAAGCCGCAAATGAAATTGGCGCGTTTACCGTGGCATTGACAGGTAGAACTGGTGGCAAAGTGAAGGACATTGCTAAATTACCGATTATTATCGCAAACGATGAGACAGCGCGTATTCAAGAAGCGCATATGTTTATTGGTCACTGGCTATGCGAAGCGGTCGATATGCTCGTTGCGGCGGAGCAAAAAGCATGAAGTTAGCGGCGCTTCAACAGCTAAATAAAGCCAAGGTATTGGTGGTTGGCGATGTGATGTTGGATAGATACTGGCATGGAGATACTGGGCGCATTTCTCCTGAGGCTCCAGTGCCTGTGGTGAAAGTCAGCGCATTAGAAGACAAAGCTGGTGGTGCGGCGAACGTTGCCAAAAACATCGCTCACCTAGATGGTAAAGTGGGTTTGCTTGGACTTATCGGCGAAGATGACAATGGCAAAACGCTTGAGGCTATTCTTACCAAAGAAAATATTGAATCTAGCTTAGTTAACGTCGTTGAGCTGCCGACTATCGCAAAAATGCGTGTGATCAGCCGTCATCAGCAAGTGGTTAGACTCGATTTAGAAGAGCCCTTTCAGTTATCTCACAGTCAACTCTTGCTTGAGCGTCTAAAGCAAGAAGTTGATAAGTATGACTTTGTGTTGTTTAGCGACTACAACAAAGGCGCTTTGTGCGCCATTTCAGAAATGATTGCGGTGGCTAAAGCTGCTGGTAAAACGGTACTTATCGACCCTAAAAATAGTGACTTGAGCCTCTATCAAGGTGCTGATTTTATTACGCCTAACTTAAACGAATTTAAACTCGCTGGTGGAGACACAAGTAGCGAAGAGGCACTCACCTCTAGTGCGCGCGAACTCCTTAAAACGTCAGGGATCGGCGCTATGTTGCTGACGCGCTCCGAGCAAGGCATGTCTTTGATAACCAATACTGAAAAGTTTGATTTCCCAGCTCAAGTACAGGAAGTAAGTGATGTTACGGGGGCTGGTGATACCGTGATCGCCACACTGACGACGATGTTAGGCGCTGGAATGTCTGCTAAAGACGCGGTGGAAGTAGCAAATATTGCCGCAGGTATTGCCGTGAGTAAGTTAGGTGCTGCAACGGTGTCACCGGAAGAGTTGAGTCGCAAGCTGGGTCAATATCTTAGAGAAACGGGCGAGCACTACCAAACGCCGTTTGAAGAAGTGCTTAAGCACATTACTTTTGCCAAGCAAAATGGCGAAACCATTGTATTTACCAACGGCTGCTTTGATATTCTCCATGCAGGACATGTGCGTTATTTAGCGCAAGCTAAAGCGATGGGTGACAGACTCGTCGTTGGGTTAAATAATGATGAATCGATCTCGCGCCTTAAAGGGCCTGAACGTCCAATCAACCCATTGAAAGAGCGGGCAATGGTGTTATCTGCACTCGCTTCTGTGGATTGGGTTATTCCGTTTGGCAGTATTGAAGAAAATGATACACCAGCTAAGTTGATAGAAATGGTCAGCCCTGACATTTTGGTCAAAGGTGGTGACTATAAAGTGGAAGATATTGCAGGTGCAGAGCATGTGCTTAATCAAGGTGGAAAAGTCGAGGTGTTAGCATTTTTGGATGGCTGCTCGACTTCCAATGTGATTAAAAAGGCACAGTTACAAAAAAGTTAACGTGCGCAGTGATAGGCTTGCATCAATACTTGCCATTGATTTTCATCAAAATAAAAGGTCGGCCATTTGCCGGCCTCTTTTTTAAATGAACGTTGCAAACGCTCCATGTTTGCGTGCTGCCAACTTGAGTTTGGCTGCATGATTTTGCCCTTATCAAAATCAATTAGAAATACTTTGCCGTTGGTATCAAACAAAATATTGTTGATGTTCAAATCATCGTGATAGGCACCGGCTTGGTGAAACTGAGCAACGGTGTGGCCGATACTTTCCAGTTCATTTGTACTAAGCGTTCTTGCTTGCAAAATTTCGCAAACACTGGTGGCATCAGACACCGCTTCGGTCAAAATATCTGCACGATAAATACCAAAATGAAGCGATATTCTTGCGCCAAGTGGTGTTGGGACTGGTAAACCTTGTAGTTGTAGTTGCTCTAGCAAAGCAAACTCTTGATATACGCGAGTATTTTCTAGTTTGGTAAAAATATATTGATCACTCAACAGCTTGCCGATTAAGCCACCACGATAATAGTGCTTAAGTACCGCAACGCTTTGATTAAACCGCACGAACCACGCCGTTGCTCGGCCTTCTTTCGAGCCGACAATCGCATTATTTTTCTGCCAATATTCAGGGTCAAACATTTCTTCTGAAACATCATAATCTAGGGTTGAAGGCGTTAGTAAATAGCTATGCGGCTGTTTGGTGATTTGCACAATATAGGATTCTTAAGAGTCAATTGTGACATTCTAACTATTTTTCATCCTCAGTGAAACTTGCAAACTTGTTTGATTAATTTAAGATCAAGCGCTTGTTACTTTCCATGAGAACTATTGTTTTGAGCAAATCCTTGACCTCTATTTGTATTTTGCGACTTTCTGCGATTGGCGACGTGTGCCATGCAGTGAGTGCTGTACAGGCGATCCAACGTGCACATCCGCAAGCGAAAATAACGTGGGTGATAGGTAAAGTGGAAGCCATGTTACTGGCTGACCTACCCGGTGTTGAGCTCGTCGTATTTGACAAAAAGCAGGGTAAAGCCGCGCTCAAGGCGTTAAAGGCAAAGTTCAAAGGGCAAAAGTTTGACGTATTACTACATATGCAGGTTGCGTTAAGAGCCAACCTTGTTGCGCGAGTTATTCCTGCAAAGCAAAAGATAGGCTTTGATAAAGGGCGCTCAAAAGAGTTACACAGTTTGTTTATTAACAAGCGGATCGCACCTCAACAGTCGCCACATGTGCTCGAAGGTTTCCAAAACTTTGCCCGTGCAATTGGTGCTGAGTGCGGTGAGCCAACATGGCAGATGCCAGTGACGGCAGCTCATCAAGCTGCGGCAAAATCACTGTTGCCCGAAGGGAAAGTGTTTGTGATATCGCCTGCGGCGAGTAAAGCCGAGCGCAATTGGCTTCCTGAGCGTTATGCTAGGGTTGCAGATCATGCTGCTGAATTGGGGTTTCAGGTAGTGATAACGGGTGGCCCAACGGAGCTTGAGCAAAATTTAGCAGCCGAAATTCAAAAACACAGTCAAGCTGAGTTATTAAACTTAGTGGGAAAAACTGACTTGAAAACCCTACTTTGTGTGTTGGAGCAAGCCGAATTGGTGCTAGCACCTGATACCGGGCCTGCTCATATGGCCGTGACAGTTGGAACGCCGGTGATAGGTTTGTATGCTCACTCCAACCCAACTCGTACAGGGCCATACATGTATCAAGACTATGTGGTTGAGGTTTATCATCAAAACCTCATTGCACAAAAGGGTAAAACTGCTGAACAATTACCCTGGGGAACACGGGTAAAAGGTAGCGAACTCATGTCTCAAATTTCCGTTGATGCAGTAATTACGATGTTTGATCGGGTAATAAAAGATCAGGGGATTGTGACCAATGCATAAGGCTGTATTTTTAGATAGAGACGGCGTTGTTAATAAAGATCACGCCTATGTTCATAAAATTGCGGATTTTGAGTTTATCGATGGGGTATTCAGTGCCTGCCAAGCATTTAGCAAAGCCGGTTATAAAATTGTGGTCGTGACGAATCAGTCGGGCATTGGCCGAGGTTACTACGATGAAGCACAATTTCACGCGTTAAGCGAGTGGATGTGCGCGCAGTTTATGGCGCATGGTGTTGACATCGCTGGTGTTTATTTTTGTCCTCACCACCCAGAAAAGGCACAAGGTCCATATAAAGTAGAGTGTGACTGTCGTAAACCAGAACCCGGGATGCTGCTGCAAGCTATAGCCGAGCATGACTTGGATCCTGCGCAAAGTATTATGATTGGTGATAAAGTCTCAGACATCAAGGCTGCCCGCGCTGCTGGCGTAAAAACAGCCATTTTAGTTGAGTCTGGGCAGAGTTTTAGTCAAGAGCAACAACAGCTCGCGGACAAAGTATGTGCTTCGTTGGCGGAGGTACCAGCCGCACTATGTTTGTCTGAGTAAAATAAAGTTTGCTGCCAGTTGTCGCAAATCGTGCATTTATTGTGTGAACCTTTTAAAATAAAGATATCTTTTAATGTACCAGGTATGATTGAATTGGTACGTTCCAATTAACTTGAGCTAATTAGCACAAGCGTAAACTTCTGATAGTGAGAATGACAACCGCCTATGGCGATACGTAGCTTACTATCACCGTGCAAAAAATGGAGACTCCCAGATGAGAGCATCGGCCTTCTACAGCCAGCTTCAGCAACAAATTGAAGAAGTAAAAGCTGAAGGATTATATAAAAAAGAGCGTATTATCACTTCTCAGCAGCAAGCTGAAATTGCAGTATCGACTGGCGAAAGTGTAATTAACTTCTGTGCAAACAACTATCTAGGTTTGGCGAACCACCCAGAGCTCATTAAAGCGGCGCAGGGTGGCCTTGATGACCATGGTTTTGGTGTCGCGTCGGTGCGTTTTATCTGTGGTACGCAAGATATTCACAAAACGCTTGAAGCAAAGATCAGTGAATTTCTAGAAACAGAAGATACTATCCTTTACTCTTCATGCTTTGACGCCAATGCTGGTTTATTCGAAACTATCTTAGGCCCTGAAGATGCAATTATCTCGGACTCATTAAATCACGCTTCTATCATTGATGGTGTGCGTTTATGTAAAGCTAAGCGTTTCCGCTATGCTAACAACGATATGGCTGATCTTGAGCAGCAGTTAATAGCTGCTGATGAAGCTGGTGTGAAAACCAAGCTTATCGCCACCGATGGCGTATTCTCAATGGATGGCGTTATTTGTAACTTAAAAGCGGTTTGTGACTTAGCGGACAAGTATGACGCATTAGTGATGGTTGATGATTCACATGCGGTGGGCTTTGTTGGCGAAAATGGCCGCGGAACACCGGAATACTGTGGTGTATTAGACCGAGTGGATATCATTACAGGAACGCTTGGTAAAGCACTTGGCGGTGCATCGGGCGGTTACACCTCTGGTAAGAAAGAAATCGTAGAGTGGTTACGTCAGCGTTCACGCCCTTATTTATTCTCAAACTCGCTAGCGCCTTCAATTGTTACAGCTTCAATCAAGGTACTAGACATGATGAAAGAAGGCGATGCCCTACGTGCTAAACTATGGGATAACGCAGCTTACTTCCGTACTAAGATGGAAGCTGTTGGCTTTACTTGTGCGGGTAAAGATCACGCGATTATTCCGGTTATGTTAGGCGATGCCAAAGTGGCCTCAGAAATGGCTGACAGACTGCTAGCTGAAGGGATCTATGTGATCGGTTTCTCTTATCCTGTCGTGCCAAAAGGTCAAGCTAGGATCAGAACACAAATTTCAGCTGCGCATACTACTGAGCAGCTAGACAAAGCAATCGAAGCCTTTACCCGTATTGGTAAAGACCTAGGCGTCATTTAATTTTGCCACCGGCATTAAGCCGGTGCAGCTAACGAGCGAATACTATGAAAGCATTATCCAAGTTGAAAGCTGAAGAAGGAATTTGGATGGCGGATGTGCCAAAACCGGAAGTAGGGCACAACGATCTATTGATCAAAATCCGTAAAACAGCAATTTGTGGTACCGACGTACACATCTACAAATGGGATGAGTGGGCACAAAACACTATCCCAACTCCAATGGTTGTGGGACACGAATACGTAGGTGAAGTGGTCGATATGGGCCAAGAGGTACGTGGTTTTAGCATTGGCGACCGAGTCTCTGGTGAAGGTCATATCACATGTGGTCATTGTCGTAATTGTCGTGCTGGTCGTGTTCACCTGTGTCGTAACACCATTGGGGTAGGCGTTAACCGCGAAGGTTCATTTGCAGAATACCTAGTTATTCCTGCTTATAATGCGTTTAAGATCCCTGACAACATTTCAGATGAACTCGCTTCTATCTTCGACCCATTCGGTAATGCAGTGCACACCGCATTGTCGTTTGACTTAGTTGGTGAAGACGTCCTCATTACTGGTGCGGGCCCAATTGGTATTATGGCTGCGGCAGTGGCGAAACACGTCGGTGCGCGTCATGTGGTGATCACAGATGTAAACGAATATCGCCTTGAGCTAGCCACTAAAATGGGTGCTACGCGAGCAGTAAATGTTGCCAGTGAAAGCCTCGAAACGGTTATGAAAGATCTTGGTATGACAGAAGGGTTCGATGTTGGGCTTGAAATGTCAGGTGTTCCTTCTGCATTTAAAGGCATGTTAAACAGCATGAACCATGGTGGTAAGATTGCAATGCTGGGCATTCCTCCTTCTGACATGGCGGTGGATTGGAACCAAGTGATCTTCAAGGGTCTAGTGATCAAGGGTATTTACGGCCGTGAAATGTTTGAAACTTGGTACAAAATGGCAAGTTTGATCCAGTCAGGCTTAAACCTTGACCCAATCATTACACATCAGTTCCATGTTGATGACTTCCAGACTGGCTTTGATACGATGATTTCAGGGCAATCAGGTAAAGTTATTCTGAATTGGGATTAATGCTCAACTTTGCTTAGTGCATGTATGAGTAGTTATAATAGAAAGACGGCTAGGTCGATAAGGCTTGAGCCGTCTTTTATTTTTTAGTTTTTAATGGGTAACACATGTCTTTTAAACATATTTCAGTAGCAGACACACAAGCGCTTTTAGGCAATGATGATGTAGTGGTAGCAGACATCCGCGATGAAAATACTTTTGCACAAGGGCATATTCCTGGCGCTGAACATTTATCTAACGCTAATCTTGCACATTTCATGCAGGAGAAAGAGTTTGACCAACCCATTGTTGTGGTGTGTTATCACGGGATCTCCTCACAAGGCGCAGCTAACTACCTAGTTGAGCAAGGCTTTGAAGATGTTTACAGTATGGATGGCGGTTTTGCGCAGTGGGCGAGTGAATTGCCAAATGAGATTGAAAAGTGAAGTTAATAGCCCATTATCACAATGCACGACTAGCTCAAGGTGCGGTCGATTATTTTAAGACGCAAGAGGTTTATTGTGTTTTGCAAAGTCACGATGGGCAACAAGTTGAAGTTTGGCTAGAGCGTGGTGATGAAGCGCTTGCTATGCGTCTTTGGCAAACGTTTTTGGAGCAACCTGAGGCAGAGTTATATCAAGCTGCTTCTTGGCAAACAGGAAGTACACAAGGGTTATTTAGCTACCAAGGCCAAAACTTAAACTTAGTAAAGCGCTTTTTGGGATTGAACTGGTTATTACAGGGCGTTTTTGGTGTCAGTATTATTATTTTTGTTGCCATGTTGTTTGGTGACGCTAATGGCATCTTTTCTGCGCTACGTTTCTCCCTAGATAAACCTTGGACTTGGATAGCGCCTACACTCATACATTTTAGCGCCATACATTTGATTTTTAATTTAAGCTGGTGGTTGCACCTTGGCGCGCAAATTTCAGAGAAACTAGGGCTCTGGGCATTAGTTTGCATCTACTTTGTAACTGGCTTAACCAGTAATTTTATGCAGTACCTATTCGTTGACGCTAATTTTGGTGGACTAAGTGGTGTGGTCTACGGATTACTAGGCTTTTGTTGGGTAATTGGTCATCGAAATCCTGCCGGAGCGGCTTTGGTCTCTAAGCCTGTTATTGGTTTTATGCTGCTTTGGATGCTGTTTGGATTTACGGATATGTTTTTCATCAACATGGCTAACTGGGCGCATTTGTTCGGATTGCTATCAGGTATGTTGGTTGCGGTATTTTGGCCTATCAACAGGCAACTCAAAGAGAATAGCTAGTTACTTCGAACTCGGGATCTAGCGCTTCCGAGTTCTTGTATGAGTTAGTTCGCTTAGTGATATAAATATTTGGTAAAAAGCACATCTCGAACAATTTCCTGCCCAGTCTCTTCTTTTAGCAGTGTCTTTAGCTTTTCAGCACAGCGTTTTCTGATTTCTTCTCTGCCAGTTAATGACTTAATGGTTTCTTCATTTTCTTTACTCAGGATCTGTACGATTGCATCTCTTAGTAAAGGAGTATGGTGTTCAACCACGGCAATATTTGCAACGTCATTTAACATTAGGTCAACGGTAACACGGACATAACCGAGCTTTTTGTTGGACTGGCCTATGTAGTTTGTGATGATATCTGGCTCAAATCCGTAATACCCAATAGTTGAGTCCGCTTTTACAGGGGAAGCCGTGGTTAATGCAATGCATAATGTGAGTACAACAGCCAACAGTCTCATGTTTAATTAGGTATCCTAATACAAATTACTTTTTACTTAGTTTATACATAATTGCGTTGATTTTACAGGTAGCTTCAATACAAACATAAACTTTTTAGAAAGCCTCTGCTCTGCTATTATGACCGCGGATTTTTAAAACGGAAATAGAACGTTGCCTTTGCAATTACCCTTAGAGCTCCCTTGGCTGAAGAACACACAGTTGGTGGATGTTGAGCCAGCACTTTCTCCTTATTTACTAGAGACTCAATCTCTAACCGCAAAATTGAAAGAAACTTGTGATAAATTTTCTGTGACTGTGCTTGCTAATGAGTTCAGGAACGCTCCAGATGCGTTACGTACAGATCTTTCTGAACAGGTTTGGTGCCGAGAAGTAACGTTAAATTGTAACGGTAAAGCAGCTGTATTTGGACAAAGTTGGCTCAATGAGGACGCATGTACTGTAGGCATGGATGCAATCGGTGAGACACCTTTGGGTGAGTTACTGTTTACTGATTCAAATTGGCAGCGCGGAGCCCTTGAGTTTCTTTGCTTATTTACTGCCGACTATCCGGCGCTGATTGAACTAATTACACCCACTACTGGCGTCGCCCCAGAGCGTTTATTTGCTAGAAGAAGCTGGTTTAAAAACGGCAAAGCAAAGATTTTAGTTTGTGAAGTCTTTATATCGGAAAGCTTTTATGATTGACCACCAGAAATGGCAGGCTTACAGCCAACTTATGCGATTAGACAAGCCAATCGGGACTTTACTATTATTGTGGCCAACGCTTTGGTCACTGTGGTTTGCAGCTGAAGGTGTTCCAAGTATTTGGCTTATTGTAATCTTTGCTCTGGGTGTATTAGTAATGCGCAGTGCGGGTTGTGTTATCAATGATTTTGCTGATCGCAAGGTTGATGGGGCTGTAAAGCGTACGGCGACAAGACCGCTTACAAGAGGGGCCGTGACGAGTAAAGAAGCGCTAGGCCTATTTGCCTTTTTGGTTGTAATCGCTTTTATTCTGGTGCTTTTTTTAAATTGGCAAACCATTGCATTATCCTTTGGAGCACTAGCGTTAGCCTCTGTCTACCCCTTCATGAAACGTTATACAAACTTACCTCAACTCGTACTTGGGGCAGCCTTTAGCTGGGCAATACCGATGGCTTTTATGGCAGTAAATCAAAATGTGCCAGTGCTTGCTTGGGTATTGTTTGTTGCGAATTTAATATGGACAGTCGCTTATGACACTATGTACGCCATGGTAGATAGGGATGATGATTTGAAGATAGGGGTCAAGTCTACTGCGATTTTATTCGGCAAATGGGACCTCCATATTATTGCGTTGCTCAACATCACATTCATCGCGATGATGGCGGCAGTTGGTGTAACGTTTGACTTGAATCTCGCTTTTTGGTGCGGCTTACTAGCAGCCTCTGTGCTGCTTATTAGGCAACAATATGCCATACGCAATAGAGATAGAGACAGATGTTTTTGGGCTTTTTTAAACAATAACTATGTGGGCTTGGCGATTTTTGTCGGGGTTGTGCTGGGGTTTGTACCGCTCTAAAGCGAGTAATTAAAAACGGGCAAGTAATACAGATTAGTTGCCCGTTTTTTTAGTAACTAATAAGTTACTGTTTGCTTGCTAGATGAAGATGCAGCATCCTCAATTAGCTCAAGCAAGTGATTTATATGCGCATTTGAGCCAACTTGGTGATTGGTTTGTACAATCAACTGTTCTCTATCCAAAGCCTTATTGGTTTTTAAGAAAACTAAGTTAGGATCTTGTGCGATAGTTTTGGAATGTTCGATACTCGCAATTGCAAAGCTATTGCTATTCTTCAAACCATCAATTACTTGTTCAATATTGCCAATTTTAACGCTCGTTGATTTATTTAACGAGTCAACGGCTTCATTAAGCATACTTTGTACTTGCTTCGACTGTGAGAAACAGCCATACATAGGGTATTGCGTTAATTCGGCTTTTCTGATGCTGTCTTGATTTGCTAGAGGATGATTTCTCGAAACAAATAAAACTAACTGATCAGGCAGGTGGATATCACTCACTATGCTATTTGCACTTTGTAAATACACGCTGATATCAATCTCACCAAGTTGTAGCTTACGAGTAAGCTCCAACTCATCTTGCAACTGCATTTCGATCTTTACATTAGGGTACTGAGCTAGAAACTGACCGCAAGAAACTGGCACGATGCTACTAGCTTGAGTCGTATAACCAATAATTAACTTTTGGTTATCACGACCAAACAAGCTTTGCTTAATGGTTTTCTTGGTTAGATCGAGTTCTGATAAGGTTGTTTTGCAATACTTTAAGAACAGCTCACCTTGTTCAGTCAGTTTTACTGAACGTGTTGAGCGTTTAACGAGTTCACAACCTATTTCATCTTCAAGGGTTTGGATGCTTCGAGTAAGCGCTGAAGTACTGATCTGGGTTTGTTCTGCGGCTTGTCTAAAATGTATTAGATTACCTAATGCTACGAACTGCTCGAGTTGTTCAAATCTCATGTGAAATTCCTTTTAATTTCAACTAAAACACATTTATTACGTCTTTTCCCAATAATAATACACCAATCGGGAAAAAGAAAGTGAAGTTTTTACATTCTGATTACAAAGTTAGTCAGGATACCTGTCACGTATCTCAATAAATTGTTCCAGATTTTTTAGAAAAAGGTCAACCAATTTGGGTTCAAATTGTTTACCACTTTGAGTATTTAGCAAATCTATTACTTTATCTAGTGGCCAAGCGGGCTTATAACACCGCTCACTTCCTAGTGCATCAAAGACATCTGCCAGAGCAGTGATCCTGCCGACAATGTTAATTTGCTCTCCCTTTAAACCCCTAGGATAGCCTGAACCATCCCACTTTTCGTGATGTTGATGTGCGATTAATGCACCACACTGCAAAATCTCATTTGTTGAATTTTTTAAGATTTCAAACCCTTGCTGCGCATGCGTCTGCATAATTATCCATTCTTCATCAGTGAGTTTTCCGGGTTTATTTAAGATTTGATCTGGAATACTGATTTTGCCAATGTCATGGAGTGGAGAGGCGAGTTTGATGATTTCTGCTTGGTAGTGAGAGAGTCCGTAAAGCTGAGCTAAAAGCATACTATAATGTGCCACGCGTTTTACGTGCGAGCCTGTTTCTTTCGAGCGTTTTTCGACGGCTTCACCTAAAATATAAGAAAGCTCTTTTTGAGAATCTTTGACGGTTTCACGCAACTTCAAGTTGTCGTAGGCTAGTGCAATATTGTTTGCAAAAAATTCAAGTAGCTGGAAATCCATGCTATGAAGTTCGCTGTCCTTACTCACATAAATCATCGTTTCACTCCCTTCTCTAGAAGGGAAATAGCCAATATATTCATTACGGGTTTTGAGCGATGCTTTTTTATTATGTGTTTCTATAAACAGATTTTGTACATTCTCGGGCAAGGTAACATTACTAGGTTCTACGCCAGCCCCTGAGGCTGCAAGTAGTTTAAATTTTGTCGGTTCGTTGGCTTGGTGATTTACCGCAGCTGCGCAATATATTTCCGAATCAGATAATCCCATTACAGCGGATACATGAGATAATATGGTTGATGCGAAATCCTGAATATTGCTACACTTCAAAAAGTTTGAGGATGCATCAATAATGCGTTCAAGTCCCATTTTGTGCTTTTCGATGGTTTGAATATCCCGGTGAGCCCGTAAAGCAGAATAGAGTAGTGTTTTTAGCTTGACGGCAGTGAGCTCGGTTTTGTTCTTATAGTCATTAATATCGTAATCGCGAATGACCGATTCTTCTGGGGCTTCTCCTGGCTGCCCAGTGCGCAGGACAAGGCGAATATCAAAGTTTGCTAAGTCATCGCGGATATATCGCACTAAATCAAGCCCAGCATGATTACTTTCCATTACGACATCAATGAGGCCTACAGAGATATTCTGCTCCGTGTCCAAGATGGCTTTTGCTTCTTGTGCAGAGTAGGCGTGATGAAATCTCAGTGCTTTATTCTCAAATTTAAAGCCAGACAACACCAGTTTAGTCACTTGGTGAATGTCTTCTTCATCATCTACAACCAGAATATCCCAGTAGGTTTCGGCCATTTTATTTGTAGGGCTTTCTAGCACTTCATCTGAGAACAAAAATCCGCTCACAGATTGCTCCTCTTTTTATGCTGACTCAACGTTAGTATAGTCGGCAGTAACAAGGCCGCTAATCTTGTTGAGGTTTTTTCTCGATATTTTGCAATTCTAGTTCGATTGCATCGCAAGAAATGTGGATTTCATAAAGAGAAAGTAGCAATGACAAGGTTAGGCTACACAGACTCGCACCAAACAATGTGACGCCAAGTAAGGATATTTCAAGAAACAGGGCAAACATTGAAGACGTGCAGAGTAAAAATGCGATGACGCCCCATACTTGCATTCGTCTGATCAATCTAATTCGTTTTCTTAAGTTTTCTATTTGTGCTTTAACCAAAGATCTTATGGTGTCGCCTTCTCGGGCGTTTAATTCACGGATCAATTGTGCGAGTACCAAAAAGCGATTGGTGTAAGCGAGTAGCAATAAAGAAATTGCTGGGAATAATAGGCCCGGTGTTGTTAGAGTCATAGTCGTATTTTAATGGAATAGCTTGATGTTTAAGTGTGATGATAATGAATGATTTTATCAAGAAACAAATGAGCACAATGAGTGCTAATTCGATAGTGAAGAAAATGCAATGAGTGAACAGTCTTTTCATTGGGTGCAATTGTGCGCTATCAGCGGCTTTGTTGAAGCACATTTGCTCAAAGGTCAACTAGAACAAGCGAATATTCAGGTTCGCTTACAAGGTGAGCATTTGTCAGGGGCTATTGGTGAAATTCCAGCAGAGCAAGCTGCCATCAAGCTCTTTGTTTATGCAATAAAGTTACCCGAGGCTCAGGAAATATTGGTAAACTATAACAAATCACGTCATCGCAGTGCCGCCGAGCTGTCGGATTGGCTATGTAATCACTGTGCAGAATTAAATGGACCAGCGTTTGAATATTGCTGGCAATGTGGAAATAAGCATGAGCAAAGCAAATAACTTTCAAAGAATTAGAGAGTTAAATTATCTTCAAAAAGCAGTCTTAGGCGCTGCTATTATTGAACGTATGTTGCCAAATTATTCACTATTTAGTGAGGCAACGGGTTTTGGCGACGAGCAAGTACTCAGAAATGCGCTGAATTTAATTTGGGAGAAAATATTACTGCCAAAGAGCAAGATTAGCTTAGAGAAGCTGGTTGAAAAGGTAGAACCAAATGTACCTGAGCTCAGTGAGTTTGATATGTTTGGTACCTATCCCGCAATCGACGTAGCGACAGCGCTGTTAGGCATGTTACAAGGTCTGATGACAAAAGATGAACATGAGTTTGTAAGCGTTGCCAAAATTTCTCAGGCAACGGTAGCTAAATACATCGAGTTTATGTTGATGGCGGAAGATATATCTCCTACGAATGAGTTAGTGCGTGAGCACCCGCAGATGCAGTATGAAATTGAAATCCTCGCTGAGCTTATCGAACATGTGGAAAATATGGGGCGTATTAGCAGCGAATCGGTGAAGTCGCTAAAGGCCTTGGCACTAGCTGACGGCCAAACAAATATTGGTTTGGAACTTGAGTAGTTGATTTCGTATAATCAGCGGCTGCAGTAAAGAGTTTGGAGAAAGTAACTTGCGTATTTTGGGTATAGAATCCTCATGTGATGAGACGGGTATTGCTATTTATGATGATGAGCAAGGGCTGTTGGCACATCAATTATATTCTCAGGTAAAAGTACACGCCGATTATGGTGGGGTAGTGCCTGAACTTGCTTCTCGTGATCATGTACGCAAAACAATTCCTCTTATTGAAGCTGCTTTTGCCCAAGCGGGTTGCGGTCCAGAAGACCTTGATGGCATTGCTTATACCGCAGGGCCAGGTTTGGTCGGTGCTTTGTTGGTTGGCACCTCAATTGGTCGCTCGTTAGCGTTTGGTTGGGGGATCCCAGCCGTTGCCGTACATCATATGGAAGGCCATTTGCTTGCCCCAATGCTTGAAGACGATAAACCAGAGTTCCCATTCGTCGCGCTGCTAGTCTCTGGTGGCCATACCATGATGGTCAAAGTCTCAGGTATCGGTGAGTATGAGGTACTTGGTGAGTCAGTAGATGATGCCGCTGGTGAAGCATTTGATAAAACCGCAAAGCTGCTCGGTCTTGATTATCCTGGCGGCCCAATGCTTGCGAAAATGGCGACACAGGGTAAAGCAGGGCGATTTACTTTTCCAAAACCGATGACAGACAGACCTGGTCTGGATTTTAGTTTCAGTGGATTAAAAACCGCAGCGGCAAACACGATCCGTAATGAAGGCGATGACGAGCAAACGAAAGCAGATATTGCTCATGCTTTTCAAACCGCAGTCGTAGAAACGCTAGCGATCAAGTGTAAGCGAGCACTGAAAGAAACAGGCATTAAAAGCCTGGTGATTGCAGGTGGCGTCAGCGCCAATACTGAACTTAGGCAAAAGCTTGAGCGCATGATGCTTGGTATGAAAGGGCGAGTTTATTACCCGCGCACTGAATTTTGTACAGACAATGGGGCGATGATAGCTTATGCAGGAATGCAGCGCCTAAAAGCAGGTCAGCATGCGCCACTTGATATGAAGACTAAACCGCGTTGGCCGCTGGATAGTCTAGAAAAAGTCTAGTCTTTAGACTTTTTCCCCACCTTGGGCTCTTTACCATTCAAGAGCCTTTTAATATTTGCTCTATGACGAATAATAATCACCACAGTTAAAAAGCTTACCGGCACCGTATAAAGCGGTTTTATCCACCATGTGTAAAGTGGAGCAGCTGCGACAGCGACAATCGCTGCGAGTGAAGAGTAGCGTGTTAGCGCTAGCACCACGAGCCACGTACTAATCAATAGCCCACCCAATGACAAGCCGATGGGTAATAGCGCACCAAATGCTGTTGCTACTGCTTTACCACCGTTAAAGTGGAAGAAAATAGGATAAATGTGACCTAAGCATGCGCTTACGGCTATTGCACCTAACCACACAGGTTCTATTTTCAGAAAGTAAGCTCCCCACACCGGGATGGTTCCCTTTAAAATATCGAAGACGAGCACTAGCGCAGCTGGGAGCTTTCCTCCCAATCTTAATACATTGGTTGCGCCTGGATTATTAGAACCATTAAAGCGTGGATCTGGTAGATGGAATAACCGACAAACCAGAATCGCTGAGGAAATCGATCCCAATAAATAAGCACATACGCACATTAAACTGATTAACACTGTCTTCCTTATTTTTTATTGCGTTGTTTTGGGCTATGATCGGCGGTCTTAAGTCCTGCACAGATCGCGAATTGCGATTAGAAAATGCGGGTGAATTACAGCGATAAACATGTTTGGAGTTTACATGGATAAAGTCTATATCTCACAGCTACACGTCGAAGCCATAATAGGAGTGTACGACTTTGAAAAAGAAAGTAAACAAAGCCTTTACTTTGATGTTGAGATGTTGACCGATATTAGCGCTGCCGCTCGCCATGACGATATTAATTTGGCGGTTGATTATGCCAAAGTGAGTGAGCGTATTATTGCGCATACCCAAGCAAAACCCGTTGAGCTATTAGAAACCTTAGTTGAACAGCTTGCTGCAATGATCCTAAATGAATTTAATGTACAACAAGTGCTTATAAAAGTGAGTAAACCTGCTGCCGTGCCACAAGCACAAACGGTTGGTGTAGAAATTGTGCGTAAGAAGTAGATTATCATGGCACAAATTTTTATCAGTCTCGGCTCAAACATAGAAAAAGAAAAAAATTTGCTGAGTGGCTTGAGGGTATTGATAAAACACTTTCCGGATTTTCAACATTCGAGTGTTTTTGAGAGTGAAGCCGTCGGATTTGCAGGAAATAACTTTTATAATTCGGTCTTTGCTGCACAAACACAGCTGTCTTTAGACGAAGTGTATAAACTGCTCAAGTCGATAGAATACGATCATGGTCGTCGCTGTAGTGAAAAGAAGTTTAGTCCACGCACATTAGATCTCGATATTCTCTTTTATGACCACCTTATTTGTTCATCACCCGCTCAGTTGCCTCGGGATGAAATAACCAAAAATGCCTTCGTGCTTCAGCCATTAGCTGAACTAGCTCCTGATTTTATCCATCCTGTTGAGGGTAAAACCATTGCTCAGTTATGGCAGGAGTATCACAACCCAACTCAAAAATTATGGAAAGTGGAGTTTCCCAAGCAATGAGCTTTATTGAGATTGTCGTCCTTGCAATTATTCAAGGTCTCACTGAATTTTTACCTATTTCGAGTTCTGCCCACTTACTGCTACCTTCTCAGGTACTAGGTTGGCAAGATCAGGGCCTTGCCTTTGACGTTGCTGTTCATGTTGGTACTTTGCTGGCTGTCGTTATTTATTTTCGACAAGACATTGTCAGTCTACTGGCAGGATGGTTCAAGTCATTCTCAGGTACGCACTCGAAAGAAAGCCGGCTGACTTGGTGTATTGTGGTTGCCACCATTCCATTCGTGATCTTAGCCCCACTACTTAAAGACATCGTAGAAGTTTACTTACGTAGTGCTTGGGTGATTGCAACATCGACGATAGTATTTGGTTTACTGCTTTGGTACGCCGACGTGAAAGCGAAACAAATCAAAGACGAATTTGCCTTAAACTGGAAAAGCGCGCTGATATTGGGACTTGCGCAAATTACCGCTGTTATTCCCGGCACATCGCGTTCAGGCATTACCATCACCGCAGGTTTATTACTCGGGCTTGATAAGAAAAGTGCGGCGCGCTTTTCGTTTTTAATGTCTATTCCAGTCATTTCTATGATGGGATTGTATTACAGTTTAGAGCTTGCTACCGGCGATGAAGTGGTTGATTGGAATGCGTTATTAAGTGGTGCGGCACTGTCGTTTATCTCGGCTTATGCCTGTATCTTCTTTTTTCTGAAAATCATAGAGCGCATGGGTATGATGCCATTTGTCATTTACCGCTTGTTACTTGGGGTGGGATTAATCGCTTTCTTGAGCCTAAGTTAATCTAGGCTTTGAATAAGTCAGCAAGGTTAACAGAAAAGCCAGCTAGATGAAGCTGGCTATAGGGCCTGTAGGCCTTCGCTGTTTGATTTTTGTTCTTCTGAGTGTGTTTTGGTCGCGACGCTCGACTTGCCGCCTAGTAATCTAGGCAAAAGTTGAGCAACAATGAACAAAGCGCACTCAGGTGAACCCAAAGGGCAGCGCTTGATTGGCATTTCTTCTGTGTTGCCCCACAAGGATGTGGGGTAAGGTGACTTTGCAGGAGCACAAAGTCTTTATCGCCAGACTTACATAGAATGACTATGCTACGCAGGCTCTGCCTTGTATAAATACCAATCGAACTGCTGCAAAAACAAACTTGGAAGATCAACAGGCCCTAGACTGCATTAAGCAATTTGCTTTTCCGCAAGGCATAATTCCATGGTCGCCTTCAATAGCCTATAAAGGTTTATTGACGCGTCAATTTCTTCTTTGCGGTTTGTTAAGCTCTCAATATTTAAGCCAAGAGAAATATCTAGATGTGAGCAGCTTTTTAAAATTTGATCTAGATTCTCTCTACAAATACGAATTGACTCACTTAGTGTGTTTTCTGAATCTAACATGCGCCATTTGGTTGCTTCTGGTACTGAGATCCCCAGCCATTCCATAAACTGCAAGGTTTTTTCCCCACCACATGGAGTAAAGGTAAGAATAATGCGCTTTGGTGTTTGCCCTTGCTGTTTACAGGTGCGAGCGTAGCTCGTGATAAGATCTATGGTTGCTTGAGCGTCATACACCGCTTGGGAAACAAAGAATTGGCAGCCTTGCTCTGTTTTATCAATTAACCTTTCGTGTTCATTACGCTTACTGGCGTGGCGCTCTGCGATGGTTACACCACCTAAGAAAAAGTCATCTTGATGATGCTTCAATACCTTATAGGCTTCAGAAAGCGGCAACTTAATATCGCCTTGTGAAGACGGACTGCCCACTAATACTAGATTGTTTAACCCATATTGCTGTTTGGTGCTGCTTAACCAATTGCCAAAAGCTTCACTATCGCGCTGTGCCACACTTTTATACGTAATTACATCAAGGTGTGACAATTCGCGGATCAACTGACTATATTCACACGGATCAACGGTGTGCTTAAAAGGAAATGGACGTGGTACTTGAGTACGGCTGCTTTCATCTTGAATGTCATAGATGATCACGCCGTCGTATTCAATCTCATGTAAACGGCCCAAAAGCTTAGCGGCAATTGATTTTAGCTGCTCTGGGTCGGTGCCAATCTTAGGTGGTGTGGTCCCAATTAAATATACCCCTTGGTTAGGGTCAATGATTTTCTCTTGAAGCGTTAAAGCCATAATCCTCATTCCACAAAAGCATTTCTGTATCTCTTTACTAATATAGCAGCCATTTAGACGTCTAGATAGATTTTTTTAATGAAAGAATTTCAATAATTATGAATTTATCTCAAGCGCTCAAATCAAAATTTCATATTTGTTTACACATTAGGGTGGTAAATCACCTTGGAAATTAGCGAATTAGTATGACTTTGGGGCATAATCAGGAGGTTTGCTAACGTAAGTGAACAAGACTTACTTAGAATAAAAAATATGATTAGGACCAAATTCATGAAATTCAAATTACTAGCAACCAGCTTTGCCGTAAGCTTAGCGCTTAGTGGCTGCGCAGCGACGAATTCAGACCAAGCTCAACAGTCAGCTGAAAGTACTCAAGCTGCCCAATCCAATAAAGTATTCGCCCAAGATTATGTTTTGGAAGAGCTAGAAAATGGCCTTCGCGTCATGGTAGTTAAAACTAACTATCCTGATGTGGTATCGCTACAAATTCCGGTTTCTGTTGGTTCGCGTAATGAAGTAGAAGCGGGTAAAACCGGCTTTGCTCACTTCTTTGAGCATATGATGTTCAAAGGCTCAGAAAAGTATCCACAAGACGTTTATTCGGACATTTTGAAAAATTCAGGTGTTGATAATCGTGCCTACACCACCAATGATTACACGAACTACCATTTAAATTTCTCAAAGCAGCATTTAGATAAAGTATTAGAAATCGAAGCGGATATCTTTCAAAACCTAACTTACAGTGAAGAGCAGTTTCGTACTGAAGCACTAACTGTGAAAGGTGAATACCTTAAAAATAATGCCAGTCCAGTTCGAAAACTGCTTTCTGCGGTAAGAAAAGAAGCGTTTGATAAGCATACCTATAAACACACTACAATGGGCTTTTTTGAAGACATCGAAGCAATGCCAGATCAGATGGCCTATGGTAAAACCTTCTTTGAGCGCTTTTATAAGCCTGAGTATGTATCACTTGTGATCGTAGGTGATGTAGATCCTAAAGCAACTATGGCTATGGTGAAGAAGCATTGGGGTAATTGGAAAAAGGGTGACTACCAAGCCGATATTCCTGTTGAGCCAAAGCAAGATAAAGCGCGTTACGTTCACGAAAAATATGATGGCTTACCGGGTCACTGGTTGCTAGTTTCGTATAAAGGCGCTGCATGGGAGCCGAAGAAAAAAGATCGAGCGGCACTTGATCTGATCTCACAGCTTTATTTCTCTGAAAACTCAGCATTGTATCAAGAGCTAGTGGTAGACAAACAGCTTGCAAGCCAAATGTTTACCTATAACCCCGAAACCAAAGACCCTGGTCTTCTACATGTTTTCGTTAAAGTAGAAGATGAAAAAGATTTGGCGACAGTGCGTGATGCAATCAATAACACTTACGCAAAAGCACGCACAGAGCTGGTAGATGAAAATAAACTTGCTGCACTTAAATCAAACCTAAAGTACAGCTTTATTAACGGCCTTGACTCATCACAATCTATTGCTTCGACACTCGCGAGCTACATGCATTTTGAGCGTGATCCTGAAGTGGTGAATGCGCTATATGCAAGTGCTGATAAAGTCACTGCAAAAGATATTCGTGATATTGCCAATAAATACTTTGTGGACAGCAGCCGCACAACGGTGACTATGTCTGCACTTGAGTCTGTCTCTGGTTTTGATAAGGAAGTTAACTTAGACAAGTTAGTGGCAAAAATGGACAAGCCAGTAACGCGTCATTTCAACGTATTAGACAAGACCAATAACTCACCGCTGGTGGATGTGAACTTTCTTTTTTACACAGGTGCTGCTGCCGATCCTGCAGGTAAAAAAGGTCTTGCTGCGCTTACTGCGGCTATGATTGCCAATGGTGGAAGTGAGTCGCAATCATACAAAGAAATTCAAAAGGCGCTGTACCCGATCGCTGGTAGCTTTGGTTATCAAATCGATAAAGAAATGATTTCTTTACGTGGTCGTATTCATAAAGACAATGCTGATCAATGGTATGGCATTGTGAGCCAGCAACTACTGAGCCCAGGGTTCAGAGAAGATGATTTTAAACGTCTGAAAAAAGAGCTAATCGACGGCATTAAGGCTGGTTTGAAAGCGTCAAATGATGAAGAGCTTGGTAAAGAAGTGCTTTATCACGAGTTGTACAAAGGCCACCCATACGAAAGCTATAACTTTGGTGATTTATCTGACTTAGAAGCAATCACTCTAGACGACGTTAAGGCTTTTTACGCTCAGCAATTTACTCAAGCTAAACTAAACGTGGGTATCACAGGTGCACTCGATAAACAGCTAAAAGAAGCGATGTTTAACGACCTTGCGGCTTTACCTAAAGGCGAAGAGGCGCGTTTACAAGTGCCAGATGCGCCTAAGCTATCTGGTCATCACGCAACCATCGTAGAAAAGAATGCAAAATCAACAGCGGTGTCTTTTGGTTTCCCAATCGACACGGTTCGTAGCAGCAAAGACTGGGCTGCGCTTTGGTTAGTGCGTTCATACTTTGGTGAGCACCGCAGTTCAAACAGCCACTTGTACCAGCGTATCCGTCAGGTGCGTGGTATGAACTATGGTGATTATGCATACATCGAATACTTCCCTCGTGGTATGTTCCAAACTAAGCCGGATGCAAACTTAGGCCGTAGTGAGCAAATTTTCCAGGTGTGGTTACGCCCACTTCGTTCTAATAACGATGCCCATTTTGCAACGCGTACCGCATTGTTTGAACTCGATAAGCTGATCAAAGAAGGGATGAGCAAAGCAGACTTTGAAGCAACACGTAACTTCTTAATCAACTTTGTGCCGCAAATGGTGGCGAGCCAAGATAGACAGCTAGGTTATGCACTTGATAGCCAGTTCTACAACACCGATGAATTTGTTGCCTATGTGACAAAGCAGCTAGCGTCGCTGTCTGTTGAAGACATCAATCGCGTTATCAAAGAGAACTTGCAGACCGAAGATATTCACTATGTGTTTATCACTGGTGATGCAAAAGATATGGCGCAGCGTTTAAGTGCTGAGCAATCATCTCCTATGACTTATAACACGAAAAAGCCTGATGTATTACTGGCAGAAGATGCTGAAATTGCTACATACCCGCTAAATATTCCAAGTAAGAATATTAAAACGTTAGATGTAGAAAAAGTGTTTGAATAACGATTATTCAGCTTAATAAAAAATGGCGGCTAAAAATTTAGCCGCCATTTTTTTGTGTCAAAACCACGCGTAATTTTAGGTTATGGTGTTGAACCACTCCACTGCGGCAGCTATCCAAATTAATGAGCTAATTAATAATGTCAGCGTAACGGCCGCTGATGCCATATCTTTTGCACGACCAGATAGTAAGTGATGCTCTGTACTCACTCGATCTGTCAGTGCTTCGATTGCCGAGTTGATAAGTTCTATGACCAATATCAACAGTACACTACCGACCAATAAGGCCCACTGAGCAATACTTTGCGCCAATATGATTGATAAAGGAAGACTTGCCACCAGTAACCACGTTTCTTGTCTAAATGCCGACTCTTCTTTATAGGCCGCTTTCATTCCTTTCGCTGAGCAATGCGTTGCTTTGATTATCCGCGCAAGCCCTGTGCCATTTGGTTTGTTGGTATCCGTTGTCTTGATCTTTATCGACATATTAGCGATCCCGCGTTGGTAGTATTCAATGGAGCGTTATTATACGAAGATCTGTTCAGTTCGACAGTGCAAAATTGTAAGAATCTTTGGTCCAACTGAAGGCGTTTAAAACCGGACTAAAATATGTTGGTTGGTTATTAGATATAACCAAGTGTTTGAAGCCTGATTTTTTATAATACATGACACTTAATGACTCTAAGCGTTACACTATGAGAAGTATCAGTATTATCGGAAGTTCGTCACATGAGACATGAGATTTGGAATAAGTTACGCGAAGAAGCCAATGAATTGGTTGCTCGCGAACCATTGCTTGCTAGTCACGTTTACTCGAGTATTTTAAATCACGAGTGTCTTGGTTCTGCATTAAGCTTTATCGTTGCAAATAAGTTGGCGGATGCTGTGGTGTCAGCATTTACAATTCGCGAGCTGTTTGATCAGGCCTTTGTGCACTGCGATACCATGCTGACTCATGTTGCACATGATATAAAAGCCGTTAAAGATCGCGACCCAGCTGCCGATAGTTATCTCAACGTAATTTTAAATCTGAAAGGTTTTCATGCAATCCAAGCACATCGATTGGCATACTGCTTATGGCGTCAAGACAGAAAAGAGCTGGCTCGCTTTATACAGAGCAGAACCTCTGAAGTATTTGGTGTTGACATCCATCCTGCTTGTAAAGTCGGTCATGGTATTATGTTTGACCATGCGACTGGTATAGTCATTGGTGAAACCGCGGTTATTGAAGATAATGTTTCTATTCTGCAATCAGTCACACTTGGTGGTACGGGTAACGAGCAGGGTGATCGTCACCCGAAAATCCGCGCCGGTGTATTGATTGGTGCTGGTGCCAAAGTACTTGGCAACATTGAAGTAGGAGAGGGCGCTCGAATTGGAGCAGGTTCCGTGGTACTCAGCCCTGTTGCACCGCACACTACGGTAGTGGGGATCCCAGCTAAGGTGGTTGGTAAGCCATCGTGCCCATGTCCTGCAGAGAGTATGAACCAAAACTTCCTAGAAGACGATGATAGGCTCGAAAATGAGTCTATCACTTCAGCGATGTTGTAAGGTTATTAGATTAAAAATGGGGAAATCACTTCCCCATTTTTATATCTGCTTATTGGGTTGCTTTTACCATAGACACCACCTCACCATCAGCCAGTTGTGTAACTATCGGCTTTTCTGGGTCGACATCCGCCACTGACTTAATCACTCTATCTTCCTGCTTGGCAATACTATAGCCCCGAGCTAATACCGCCAGTGGACTGACGCTGTCTAGCTTTGCGCTTGATACCGCGAGTTGGTGTCTTTGCGTGTTAAGCTTTTGCTCCATTGCATACTGCAACTTATCACTGAGTTGTGCGACCAATTGCTTGAACTGAGCGATCTTTTGTTCTGGATGTAATCGATCAAATCTATGCTGCAGCAGATGGAATTGCGATTGCTTTTGACGTAAGTGATGGGCTTGAGCACGAATTAATCGCTGTTCTAACTCATCAACTCGCTGTGTTTGCTGCATAAGTTGATTCTTAGGGTGTTGTAACTGCAGTCGGGCTTCAAAGTTTGCTAAACGCTGTAATGCACCTTCAAGGCGACGCTTAAAAGCCTGATTGAGATATTGTAGTAACTGCGAAGTACGCAATTTTAGCGCTTCTGAGTCCGGGCTCACTAGCTCTGCGGCCGCCGATGGGGTTGGCGCTCTGACATCTGCAACATAGTCGGAAATGGTAGTATCTATTTCATGGCCCACAGCGCTTATCACCGGAATTGAGCTGGCAAAAATGGCCCTCGCGACTGATTCCTCGTTAAAGCTCCATAAGTCTTCTAATGAGCCGCCACCTCTGCCAACGATCAATACGTCTACCTCGCGTCTAGCATTCGCCTGAGCGATTTGTTTGCAAATCTGCTGTTTGGCTTCATCGCCTTGCACTAGAGCTGGGTAAATAACGACCTGTAACTGTGGGGCACGGCGTTTGAGTACAGTCAAAATATCCTTGATGGCAGCCCCTGTCGCTGAGGTGACGACCCCCACGCGATTAATGACACTTGGCAAAGGTTTTTTGTGACTGGCCGAAAACAGGCCTTCTGCGGCCAGCTGCATTTTTAGGGCATCAAATTGCTGCTTGAGCAAGCCTTCACCGGCGGGGGCCATTTGCTCGACTATCAATTGATAGTCGCCTCGTGGCTCATACACTGACACTCTAGCTTGTACTATTACCTGCTGACCATTGGCAGGGCGGTGGTTACAGTAACGATTATTACCTCGCCACATGGCCGCTTTTATCTGTGCTTTGTCATCTTTTAGAGAAAAATACCAATGCCCGGAGGCCGGAGCAACAAAGTTTGAAATTTCTCCGGTGAGTTGTACAGAGGCAAAACCTTGTTCTAAGAGCGCGCGTATTTCTCTGTTAAGTCTTGATACAGAATAGGTTTTATTATTATTGGGGTATCCCATGTTGGCCTCCATAAAAAATTCACAGTCACTTTATCACATTTTTTGCTAAATTTTATTTACTCCCATAAGGAACGCTGATAAAATTCGCACGCAATTCCTTATACTCAGTTCACTTGAGAGAAGCCGCGAACATGCTAAGAATTGCAAAAGAAGCCCTTACCTTTGACGACGTACTTTTAGTACCAGCTCATTCAACTGTTCTTCCTCACACAGCAAACCTGAAAACGCGTTTGACTCGTGGGATTGAATTAAACTTACCGCTTGTTTCCGCTTCAATGGATACAGTGACAGAAGCGCGCTTAGCGATTGCTCTGGCACAAGAAGGTGGTATTGGTTTTATCCACAAAAACATGACTATCGAAGAACAAGCTCGCAACGTACGTAAAGTTAAGACGTATGAAGCGGGTATTATCTCTTTCCCTGTGACGGTTACTTCTGATCTTACGATTGCAGAAGCAATGGAACTTGCACAGGACAAAGGGTTCTCAGGTTTCCCGGTTGTTGGTGCAAACAACCAACTGGAAGGGATCGTGACTAGCCGTGATATGCGTTTCGAAACAAAGCTAGAAAAAGCAGTTTCAACGGTCATGACTAAGAAAGATGACTTAGTGACAGTAAAAGAAGGCGCATCTCGTGAAGAGATCCTTGGCCTAATGCACGAACACCGTATCGAAAAAATCTTAGTGGTTGATGACGCATTTGCACTAAAAGGCATGATCACTGTTAAGGATTACCAAAAAGCGCAAGATAAACCAAACGCATGTAAAGATGAGCAAGGCCGTCTTCGTGTTGGTGCTGCTGTTGGTGTTGGTGCTGGTACTGATGAGCGTATTGCAGCTTTGGTTGAAGCGGGTGTTGATGTACTACTAATCGATACTTCTCATGGCCATTCTCAAGGTGTTATTGACCGTGTTAAAGCCACGCGCGAAACTTACCCAGAATTGCAAATTGTTGCTGGTAACGTAGCAACTTCAGAAGGTGCTATTGCACTGGCTGATGCTGGTGCAGATGCCGTTAAAGTGGGGATCGGCCCAGGTTCTATCTGTACTACTCGTATCGTTACTGGTTGTGGTGTACCACAAATTACTGCTATCTCTGATGCAGTAGAAGGCCTTAAAGGTCGTGATATTCCAGTGATTGCTGACGGTGGTATCCGTTTCTCTGGTGATATCGTAAAAGCGCTAGTTGCTGGTGCTTCATGCGTTATGGTGGGTTCAATGCTAGCGGGTACTGAAGAGTCTCCTGGTGAAGTTGAACTATACCAAGGCCGTTACTACAAGTCTTACCGTGGTATGGGTTCACTTGGTGCGATGAACCAAAAAGAAGGTTCGTCTGACCGTTACTTCCAGAAGAGTGATGCTGCTGACAAACTAGTACCTGAAGGTATCGAAGGTCGTGTAGCATACAAAGGACCAATCGCAACGATTATCCATCAGCAAATCGGTGGTATTCGCAGTGCAATGGGTCTAACAGGTTGTGCCACCATCGAAGAATTAAATACTAAGCCGCAGTTTGTCCGTGTGACTTCTGCCGGTATGGGTGAGTCTCACGTACATGACGTGCAGATCACCAAAGAGGCGCCTAACTACCGTATGGGTTAAGCCTCAAAGCGTGTTACTGGGCTAGCAAGTTGCTAGCCCAATTTACTTTTGATAGAGGCGCAGCGCGACTTTATCCTGTTTAGTTCCTAACTAACGAGATTATCAATGAGCAAAGATATCCACGATTCCCGAATTTTGATCTTAGACTTTGGTTCACAGTACACGCAACTGATTGCACGTCGCGTGCGTGAAATTGGTGTTTACTGTGAGCTTTGGGCTTGGGATGTGACAGAAGAGCAAATCCGTGAGTTTAATCCTCAAGGTATCATTCTATCAGGTGGCCCAGAGTCAACGACGCTTGAAGGTAGCCCAAAAGCACCAGATTACGTATTCGAAGCCGGTGTGCCTGTACTGGGTATCTGTTATGGTATGCAGACGATGGCAATGCAGCTTGGTGGTCAGGTACATAGCTCAGATAAAAAAGAATTCGGCTACGCAAAAGTAGAGAAAGTAGGCGACTGTAAGCTATTTGAAGCGATTGAAGATCACATCGAAGATGGTGCAGGTTACCTAGACGTGTGGATGAGCCATGGCGATAAAGTAGCTAAAATTCCAGACACGTTCAAAACTTCAGCGAAAACGGATACTTGCCCTCATGCGGCAATGTCTTGGGAAGAAAAGCGTTTCTACGGTGTACAGTTCCATCCAGAAGTAACGCACACTCAGCAAGGTTTGCGTTTACTAGAGCGCTTTGCAATTGATATCTGTGGTTGTGAAAAACTATGGACGCCTGAGCAAATCATTGAAGATGCAATTGAGCGTATCAAAGAGAAAGTAGGGGATGACGAAGTTATCCTTGGCTTATCTGGTGGTGTTGATTCATCAGTGGTTGCAATGCTTATTCACCGTGCGATTGGCGACAAGCTAACCTGTGTATTTGTTGATAATGGCCTACTACGCTTGAACGAAGGCCAGCAAGTAATGGATATGTTCGGTGATAAGTTTGGTCTAAACATCATCAAGGTAGAAGCTGAAGATCGTTTCCTTAATGCGCTTAACGGTTTAAATGACCCTGAAGACAAACGTAAAGCAATTGGTCACACCTTTATTGAAGTATTCGATGAGCAAGCCAGCCAGCGCGTAAACGCGAAATGGCTAGCGCAAGGTACAATTTACCCTGATGTTATCGAATCGGCAGCATCTAAAACCGGTAAAGCGCATGTGATCAAGTCTCACCACAACGTGGGTGGATTACCTGAAGATATGGAGCTTGGTCTGGTTGAGCCACTACGTGAACTATTTAAAGACGAAGTTCGCAAGATTGGTCTAGAGCTTGGTCTACCTTATGACATGCTTTATCGTCACCCGTTCCCAGGTCCAGGTCTTGGTGTTCGTGTACTTGGCGAAATCAAGAAAGAATACTGTGACTTACTGCGCCGTGCTGACGCTATCTTCATTGAAGAGCTACATAAAGCAGATCTATACCACAAAGTGTCTCAGGCATTCGCCGTGTTCCTACCGGTACGCTCTGTTGGCGTGATGGGTGATGCACGTAAATACGATTGGGTGATCTCACTACGCTGTGTTGAAACTATCGACTTTATGACGGCACGTTGGTCACACTTACCATACGAGCTACTAGGCCACGTTTCAAACCGTATCATCAATGAAATCGATGGTATTTCTCGCGTGGTTTACGATGTATCAGGTAAGCCGCCAGCGACAATCGAGTGGGAATAGGCTTGGTTGTAAAAACCTAACCTAGCTTTCGCTAGATTAATAAAAGGCCAGTCAGTATTTCTGACTGGCCTTTTTTATCAATTTTTACTTTCTTAAAAAACCTTGCGGAGGTATTTGGTTTCTTCGCAGTGATATTCATCGTGATGCTGGCCTGCTATTTTTTGGGCTGTGGCTACAATAGTACCTGACCACATTTTCATATATATCAAACCGATTATGATGAAGCTGTAACTTGTTTCTGGACATAAACGTTTTCGGTCGCCGGCTTTATTAGGCGAATTTCGCATAAAAATTTCTATGGGCTAACGAGCCTGTAGAATAACACGTTTCAAATTTGTTTTTGTAATCAACAAACGATAACTGAGTTCCTATTTTGATTCAATCGTTTAGTTGGGTGCGAGTTGTTATTTTAGGGCGTTTTTTTAAGCTGGTTTGTTGTGGTTTGAGAGGCGTTTCGGAGCTGTTAGGTCAGGTTGTTCTTAGCTTACGACACCCTTTCTCGTAACTTTTCGATATTGTGAACAAGGCAGTATAGCTGCCATTGAGCATTGACTTTTACTTGGCTGCGTAATGTGAGCTTATTCATCCCTTTATTCACCGTAATGTTGCCGAATACAGGTTCGATACATCCAAGTCGTTTGCTGTATTGTCGTCGTCCTATTGGGCTGTCTATTTTTACTTTCATTTTGTCGATGTAACTGATTTTTTTGCGTGATTCATCACTCTTAAACTGTACTTGTCGGCCTGTTTTTATCGGTGGCTTTCGCATGCACTGCTGTTGTAGTGGGCATACTTTGCAATCTTTTAAGTAACCACAGAATCGCGTGTATTCTTGGTTGTAGCTTTTTACATTGATACCGCTTCGCCACATCTCGTTCCCTGCGGGGCAGTGGCAGGTTTGTGTTGCTTCATCATAATGGAAGTCGTCTGAG
>JWIH01000006.1 GCA_000814665.1 Pseudoalteromonas flavipulchra NCIMB 2033 = ATCC BAA-314 | reverse complement strand
CAGCAACTTGATGCGCAGGCGAATCAGCTTGCACGAGAGTTGCGTGATAGGTATCAGCAGCGCCATAGGCAAGCGATGCCAGCGAATACCTTGATTGGTCTGTATATGGACAGAAGCGTCGAAATGATGGTTGCGGTGTTAGCTGTGCTGAAAGCAGGGGGGGCATATGTGCCAATTTCACCAGAATTTCCAGCAGAGCGAACGGCCTTTATCCTAAAAGATACGGGGTGTCCGTTTGTCTTAACGCATGCGGCAGGTGCAGAAGCCTTGCAAGGCGGATTAGCAGAGCAAGAGTGCGCAGCAGAATGGTTAGCCGTTGAACAAGTGATGAAGCATACTGTGGCCAGCGATACAGCACTGCCGTTGAAAGCAGGGCCAGAAGATCTAGCATATGTTATTTATACCTCAGGAACGACAGGGCAGCCGAAAGGGGTAATGATAGCGCATCGTGCAATAGTTAATCGTATCAACTGGATGCAAAAACGCTACCCGTTAAGTAGTGAAGACAAAGTATTACAAAAGACGCCTTACATTTTTGATGTATCAGTATGGGAGTTATTTTGGGCGCACTGGGCAGGCGCCTCGTTGGTGATGGCAGCACCTGATGTGCATAGACAGCCAGAAGCCTTGCATACATTGATAGAAGAGGCAGGAGTGACAACATTACACTTCGTGCCTTCGATGTTAGCGGCATTTTGTGCAGAGATGTCGAGTGAAGGTAAGGTATTACCGCGCAGTGTTAAGCAAGTTTTTAGTAGTGGAGAGGCACTGCAGGTGAGTCATGTGGATGCTTTTTATGGTTTAGGGCAGCATGATGCGGTATTACACAATTTATATGGCCCAACGGAAGCGTCAGTGGATGTGAGTTATTTTGACACACGAGAAGCGTTTACGAGCCATGTACCGATAGGCAAAGCGATAGATAACACGCAACTCTATATCCTTAACAAACAATTACAGCCAATGCCCAATGGTACGCAAGGTGAATTGTACATAGGGGGCGCAGGACTGGCTCGAGGGTATTTAAATCGAGCAGAGCTCACGGCGGAGCGCTTTATTGACAACCCGTTTGTAGATGATGCGGCAAGGGCATTGGGCTATACCCGGTTATATAAAACGGGGGATGTGGTACGTCGTCGAGAGGATGGCAATATAGAGTATTTAGGGCGTAACGATTTCCAAGTAAAGATCCGCGGCTATCGCATAGAGTTAGGTGAGATAGAAGCGGTGTTGTGTGAGGAGACATCAGTACGTCAAGCAGCTGTGATAGACCGAGCCAGAGATGATGGTAGTGTGTATTTAGTGGCGTATGTGGTGATGCAAGAAGGGCAGACGTGTGACTCGACACACTTAGTGTCGCAGTTAGGCGCAACACTGCCAGAGTATATGATACCGAGCCACATAGTCACGTTAAGCACACTACCGCTGACGTTAAACGGCAAGTTAGATAGACGCGCATTACCGGCCCCGGAGATAGACAGCGAAGAGTTTGTGGCGCCTCGTAATGAGACAGAGCAAGCATTGTGTCAGGTGTGGCAAGATGTGTTGGGGTTAGCGCAGGTGGGCATAGAGGATAACTTCTTCCGCTTGGGTGGGGACTCTATTGTATGTATACAGTTGGTATCACGTCTGCGTCAGGCCGGTTATGTTTGTCAGGTAAAAGACATCTTTAATGCCCCAACCGTTGCGCAGTTGTCATTAATACTGCAACACACTGAGAGTATCGCATTATTAGAGCAAGCACCCGTTGAAGGGCGCACTCCATTATTACCTGTACAGAGGATGTTTTTTGATGAAAACCGTAAAAACCCTCATCATTTTAATCAGTCATTATTATTGAATGTTAAAAATGGCATGTCTGAAAGTGATCTACATCAGATAGTTGAAGCGATACTAACAAGGCATGATGTTTTTAGAATGCGTTTTAAAGACCTTGAGTCTGGGACAAACTTCTATCAAGAGCTAGATTCTGCAATGGTTTGTAATTCGGTAGAAATGATAGAGCTGTCCTCGTATGAATACATCGTATCGACATGTGAGCAGATGCAACGGTCTTTGGATTTACAGCAAGGACCATTATTTAAGGTGGTTTGTATCAAATTACCTGATGGTAAGCAGAAGTTACTAATCCTAGCGCATCATTTGGTGATAGACGGTGTGTCTTGGAGGATTTTACTTAGAGACCTCCAAGTGGCAGTCGAACAAATAAAGAATGGCAGTGCACCGAAACTAGCGGCGAAGACAAGCTCCTATAAAGACTGGTCTCAATTTATAAAGCATTTTACAAAAGAAAAAGGGTTCTCAAGTGACCAGGAATATTGGCTCGATAAATTATCTGAATACGCTTGCGTTTCAAAAAGTAATCGGATATATATTGAAAATAGTTATACAAAACAAGTTCGTCAAAGCACATTTACCTTAAAGCCGTTGATTACCTCTCGACTTTTGGGATCTGCCAATGATGCCTTTCGTACTCGTCCAGAAGAATTGATGCTAGCCTCATTATTTAGAGCTTGTAATCAAGGTTTAGGCTTGGATGCAGTTCAGATCAATTTGGAAGGTCATGGGCGTGAAATGTTATCGAAAGATTTGGATGTATCAGAAACAATAGGCTGGTTTACGACTTTCTACCCTTTGATATTGATTAATTCCGAATTGGATAATGTTGAAAGCTGGGTCAAGTATACAAAAGAAACGATTCGCAACGTTCCTAACAAGGGATTAAGTTTTGGGGCGTTATCTTATTTTTCACCAGAAGAAGATGTCAGAGCAAAATTACAAGGCCAAGTTGATAGATCTATTGTATTTAACTATTTGGGGCAGTTCGATAACGTGTTATCGGATCTGGATAGTTCATTCTCTATAGCACCAGAGTCAAGAGGCCAAGAGACATTAGAGCATGACACGAGTAGAAGCGTTATTTTTAATGCTCGTATTGTAAATAAACAGTTCGAGGTAACTGCAATCGTATTTTCATCTGATGAGGATGCGAACAAAGTGGAATTACTTTTGACTTATTTTCAGCAAGCGTTATTAGAAGTTGTTGATTTTTGCGAAGAAGTAAATCAACGCAACGATCTTAAGAATAAAATTAAAAACCTAGATTTATTAGAGTTAGAAAGTAGCGACTCAGCTTCCTTAATAAAATTAGAAGAGATTATAGGATTAGAAATATAATGTTAAACAATTTGTTGCAAACTTTACATGAACGGAATATCAAACTTCAAGTTCTAGAAGGTAAACTTAAAGTATTTGATGTCGATGGTAACTTAGATAACACAATACTTTCTGAACTAAGGACTTATAAGGAAGACTTACTCGCTATTTTCAGCCAAAGTAAGGGGTTTACACCAAGTGATTTTCCATTCGCAAATTTAACTCAAGAACAACTAGACGCAATAGAGAAGAATTACACCGAAGTAGAAAATATTTATCCAGCAGTACCCATGCAGCAGGGGATGTTGTTCCATGGGTTTGAAGATGGAACTGGTGAGTCTTATACCAGCCAAACTGTATATAAGTTGTTTGGTAATTTGGACGACATACAATTTCAAAAAGCTTGGCAAATGGTAGCGCAGCGGCATGATACTTTTCGAACTTGTTTTGTAGGATTTGAAACTCATACTATTAATCAAGTTGTTCTGGAAAAAGCCAATATTCCTTTTAACACACTAGAGTGGAAAGATTTAGATAGAGATGAATTTCAGAGAAAATTGAATGAGTTTAAAAAAGCAGACAAAAATAAAGGTTTCGATTTTGCCGTAGCTCCTCTCATGCGATTGACAAAAGTCATGGGGAGAGACGATGAATTTTATTTGGTTTGGACAAGACACCACTCCTTGTTAGATGGTTGGTGCCAAAGTATTGTCTTTAAAGAAGTGATGCAATGTTATGATCATTTAACTATTGGTTCACCTCTTCAACTTACCGATACACCGCCTTATCAGAGCTATATTGAATGGTTTGTTGAGCAAGACCAAACGAAAGCGAAAACATATTGGCAAGATTACCTACAAGGTTTTAGTTACCCCACACCACTCGTTGTAGATAAGCAGATTGAATTGGCTGAAAATGAAGATTCTGTTGGTCGTTATTATTTTAATGTAGATAGAGACACTACGAAAAAGCTTGCCTCGTTGGCGAATCAATATGGCGTAACAATCAATACTGTGTTTCAAGCTGCTTGGTCGTTATTGTTAGCGAGTTACAGCGGTGAAAAAGATATCGTTTTTGGCGCGACGGTTTCAGGTAGGCCAGCAGAAGTTAAAGGTGTCGAGTCAATCGTTGGCTTATTCATTAACTCATTGCCTGTTAGAGTGAACTTTAACAATCTGACATCTGTGTTAGATGTACTCGAAAACTTAAGTGCTTCGTACTCAAACTCAAACGCTTATAGTTATTGTCCACTCAATGAAATCCAGAAAAATAGCGAAGTGAGTAATGGAGCATCTCTATTTGATTCGTTAGTCATATTTTCAAATTTTGCAGAGTTAGATCAAAAGGGGGTTGATGTACAAGCTGCAAACTCGCTTACATTAGATTCTGTACAAACAGATGAATATACAAATTACGGCCTTACGTTTATGGTAACGATGTCAGACACCTTGTCAGTTCGTATTACCTACCCACGGAATCGATTTTCTGAAGATGTACTTGCGCCTTTGGGAGACCATATATGTAATTTGCTTATCTCAATGAGTAATGGGTTTGAACAAAAGCTAAGTGAATTACAGTTGTTGAGCTCTCAAGAGTTAGGATTGATTGCTGAAGATCTTCAAAGTGTGCATTCTATTTCGAAATCAAAAACTAGGTTTAATGAGTTATTCGAGCGACAAGTTGAGAAATCACCTCACGCACTCGCAATAAGGTTTTTAGATCGAACATTAAGTTATGAAGAGTTAAATGGTAAAGCTAATCAGTTTGCGCACCTATTAAGAGAAAAAGGGGTTAAGCCAGGTGATAATGTTGCTTTGTGCTTAGAGCGATGTGAAGATATTCCTATAAGTATTTTGGCAATTATGAAAATTGGTGCAGCGTATGTGCCTGTTGATCGCTTCTATCCAAGCCAACGATTTCAGAATATTTTTGTTGAGGCCAATGTTAAGCATTTAATTGTCCATAACAATTTATGTATGTTACCTGGTTTAGAGGGACCTGAAGCCATTGCTATTGACCACCCTGACACTTTGGATCGTTTAGTGTCGTTACCAAATACAAACATTAACGCAACTGCTGAGTTCGGTGAAACAGCATACGTGATTTTTACATCTGGCTCACGTGGCAAACCAAAAGGCGTAGAGGTTACTCACAGTAATATTTGCCATTTCCGTGACGTATTTGCTAGTCAAATGGCAGATTTAGACCTGCCTTCTCACAGTTCTTGGTTATGGCATGTTAGTTATACATTTGATGCGTCTTTAAAAGGTATGGCCGCACTTTCTTTGGGTGGGGCTGTCACTATCGCTGCCGAGAGTCAGTATCAAGATACGGCTTCTTTACTTCGTCTTATGCGCGAAGGAGACATTCAAGTATTCAACGGTATTCCTCAGTTAGTTGAGCTAATGATTGAAGAGTTTGAAGAACAGGATCGTTATCACCTTATTTTAAGTGGCGATACCATTTCTAAAAAAATCCACTCAAATACGCTTGAATATATTAGTAGAGTAGATAAGAAAGCAATTAATGCATATGGGCCGACTGAATTATCTGTCAATATCTCATATGGGCTAATTGAAGAAAATGTGGCAAATAATGTGATTGGTAAGGTTGTTGAAGGAAACTACCCGATCGTTATTTCTCCGTTTGGGGCGATTTTACCAAAAGGTATTCCTGGTCAACTTTGTGTCTCTGGCGCGAGTGTCAGCATAGGTTACATAAACAACCCAGAGTACAACGAATTGGCGTATGCAGAATATAATCTGCTTCATGAACCTAGTCGCTTCTACCGTACGGGTGATAGAGTCGTTCTAAATCACGATGACACGATGCAATTTATAGGTCGTACCGATGATCAAGTTAAAATTCGTGGTTTTAGAATTGAACTAGACGAGGTCAGAGAGGCACTTACACAAGTTCCCTCAATCAGAGAGTCATACTTATCTGTATTTAGTGACTCTGCTGGCATCAACCATCATGTAGCGTATTGTCAATTAAACGCGGATGAGCAGGGGGAAGAGAGTGAACAGACAGAGGAAATTCGTAGAAGTCTTTCGAAGTTAATACCTGAATACATGCTACCGAGCTATATCATATTGCTTAGTGAATTGCCCAAAACACCAGGTGGTAAGGTAAACAAGGCGAGTTTGCCAAACCCTCTCGACGCGAAGAAGTCTGATCTGGAAACTGATCCTCAGTCGGAAGTAGAAAAGACATTGCTGAAAATATGGTGTGAAGTTCTTGGCCATGAAAGCATTGGCCTCACCGATAACTTTTTCAGTATTGGTGGTGACTCGATTATGTCAATGCAAATCATGGCAATGGCTAAGCGTAGTGGCATAGTCTTTAGTGTTAGACAGTTATTAATAGGGCAGTCAATTAGAGGGTTGGCTAAGATGATTGAAACAGATCATCAAGAAACATCTAAACAGTCAGAAAGTGAAGGGTTTCAAAAGCTATTGCCTATTCAGCATCGTTTTTTCGATATCGATTCTGATCACGTGAACCACTACAATCAAAGCTCTTTGTTGAAAGTATCAGGAAACTTTAACTTCTCCCACTTAGAAAAAGCTGTCCAAGCAATTGTTGAGCGGCACGATGTATTACGACTAAAGTTCTTTAAAGATGACAACAAATGGTATAGCAAATACAACCCATCGAATAACTTTAAGTTAAAGCAACAATGTATAGAAGAAGATATTAGCCATATTTCTGATACCGAGCTTGCTGAATTCATGTGGTCTAGAGGGTCTGAAGTACAAAAAAGTCTAGATATTGAAGCTGGTATATTGTTTAAGGTCTATTACTTCAATAGGGGTCAAGAGAACTCAGGTCGTGTGCTATTTTGCTTCCATCACTTAGTCACTGATGCAGTTTCTAGATGGGTGATGATGTTAGACATAAGTCAAGCCTTAAAAAGTTTGGAAAAAGGTGAAGAAATAGTTCTTAAAAGTAAAGCCGCATCGTATCAACAGTGGGCTGAATATCTTACTACAGCAATGGATGAAGGAAAATTCGCAGAGGATAGAGAATATTGGCTTAATAATTATATCCCTGTTGAAGACAAATTGCCTGATGAATCTGCATTTATCACAGAGCCTGATCCAAACAACTTTGAATTTGTTGAACTGCAACTTTCAAAGGAGCTTTTTCCGGCAATCGCTTCTATGGACAAGTCAGCAATAGAAGACATGTTGTTGAGTTCTTTAATGCATGGGCTGGCGAAATGGAGTGGACAAGATACCCAGCATATTGATTTAGAAAGCCACGGCCGTATTAATTTGGATGGTGCTCCTGATGTATCTGAAACAGCTGGGTGGTTTACCTCTGTATACCCTTTAAGTGTAAAGGTAGCGCAGCAAAGTCCCGAGCAAGTATTTAACATTGTAAGAGCTCAGCGCTCAAACATACCAAACAGTGGAATAGGTTTTGGTTTATTTAAGTATTTCGCTAATGACTTCCAAATGCGTGACCAATTAAAGGGCCGCAGTTCAAATGTTGTATTTAACTTCTTGAGTGAAAGTTTGAGTTCTTCTTCTAGTGAACAAGAAATAGAAGTAGCACCTGAGGCGGTGGGTCCTCAGTATGATCTTAATCGTGTCACTCCTTATCAGTTTAATATCTTGTCCTTTATTGCAGATGGTGTATTACATATTCAATTTAACTATAGCAACGTTGAATACAGTTTAGAGAAAGCTCAGACTCTATCTGAAAATGTTAGTCAAGCGTTGCAATCATTATTAAGAAACGATCAACTGAACACAAACCATGGCTTGAATGCTCAAATTGCGGCTGGGCAAGATAATATCTTAATTGAACTTAATCAATCTAATGCAGACACAAACTTATTCTGCATTCATCCGATTGGTGGCTATGCAAACCATTATGAGTCAATGGCTGCTAGCTTGGCGGACACATGCAAAGTCTTTGGCTTACAAGCACCTGATATATTCGTTGATTATCATACAGAGAAGATAGAAAGCTTAGTGGAGCAATATATCCAGCTAATTAAGCGTGTACAGCCTAAAGGTCCTTATCATTTGTTAGGGTGGTCAGCCGGAGCAAGACTAGCTTATGAGATGGCAACTCAGTTGGATAAGTTAGGGGATGAAATCGGTTTGGTTGGGCTGCTAGATCAACCTCCTACAGAAAGCCAGACTTCAGAAGATAAGAATGAATTTGCAAAAGTACAGAGCTTCTTTGGCAATACATTGGAAATTGATTGGAATGAAGTTACGCAACTTTCTACTGAGCAAGCGATTAAACAGTTAGCTCTTGCTGCTAAAACACAGGGATTAGCGCATAAAGGGTTAAGTATTGAACAAGTGGAGAATTACATACGCTTCTTAGTTACTTTCCCACATGCTATGGATAAGCTAAAGATGAAACAATCAAGTTTGAACCTTCATCTATATAAGGTATTAGATCAAGAAGAAGCAGACAGGTATGAGTTAAACCAATATTACAATTGGGATCAAATTACTTCGGGTGACATTTCAGTAATGAGAGTCGCTGGCAACCATAGTAATATGATTGAAAGACCTTACGTTGACTCGCTAATCGAGCCGTTGAAGTCAGATTTAACCAAAGTGAAAGGGTAAGCTGACTAAGTTATGACTCTAAATAGTGAAATAACATTACATGAGTTAGCGGGAAACAAAATGTTGTTTCACGCTAACTTAGATGGCCGAAAACTTAAAGATTGGGTTGATGACAATCAACGCCTGATTCAAGCTGTAATTAATGAAAGTGGTGTAATCTTAATACGAGGTTTAAAACGGATGACTTCGTCACAGTTCTCCGGAATTTTGGAGCAGCTTTTTGCTGGGCCATTACTCGATTACACCTACCGCTCAACACCTCGAACGCATTTACGTGGTAATGTTTACACGGCATCTGAGTATCACTCAGAGCTTACAATCGTTCAACACAACGAAAGCTCTTACTCTAATTGTTGGGCAAGTCGTTTAGGGTTTTACTGTCAGCAACCTTCCAAATCAGGAGGCGAAACGCCAATCGCAGACAGTTTAAAAGTCTACGAATTGATACCGCAAGAAATTCGGGAAGAGTTTGAACGTAAGGGGTTGCGTTATGTCAGAAATTACGGCTTGGTCGATCTACCATGGCAAGAAGTATTTCAAACAGAAGATAAGGCTGTCGTAGAAGCTTCTTGCATAGAAAATAATTTAGATTTTGACTGGACTGAAGGTGGCTTACGAACGACTCAATTAAATCCCGCTGTTGTTATTCACCCTAAGTTAAACAAGAAGGTTTGGTTCAACCAAGCGCATTTGTTCCACGTGAGTGCATTGCCCAAAAAGGTTAGAGAGAACTTAATCAGCGTGTACGGGGAGTGCAATTTACCTCGCAATTGTACATTTGGGGATGGTAGTTATATTCCAGATGACATGATAGCTGAAATTTTAGCTGTGTATGAGCGTCAAATGATTGTATTCAAGTGGGAACAAAATGATGTGTTGCTATTAGACAACATGCGCTTTAGTCATGGTCGTTTGCCGTTCACTGGTGCGAGGAAAGTTTTAGTTGGAATGACAGGTAAGACAGGGTGGACGGAGTGTACTTAATCTAATGGAGTTAACATAAATGACGACAAGCACATCAGAAGCTTTGCTCGATGAAGTCTATTATGCGTACAACAAAGTACCATTTTTTAAAAAGCATATAGATAAAAGCGGAGTAAGCATTAATCAAATAATGGATAGTAAAGATATTTCACTTTTGCCTTTGACGGAGAAGCGAGATTTCAGGAAACACTTTCCCGTTGGTGTATTTGCCCAAGGGTATAGTATGGGCTCTCCATTATTAACTCGTTCGCAAAGTTCCGGAACAACAGGTGATAGGTTAGTTACTTTTGAGCTAGGTATGCTGTTAATAGGGCGAGCCGTTGCTTGTACTGAAGTGAATGCAGAAGTTGAACACGCTTTTGTAAAAACACAGAGAAAAATAGTACGCTACGCTGCACCAAATTGCTCCGACGTCGAGTGTGCGAATCCCAATAGTAGTAAAGAAGATAGAACGTTATCAGATGGTACACTGGTTTTGCCTGTCTATCATGATCTTTTGACAACATCTGAGCATCTTATAGAAACGGCAATTAAAGAGATTATTGAATATCAACCTGACCTATATTATGTGGATCCAACACATTTTGCTTTCTTAATTGGAGAATTTCAAAAGCGCGGCATAATCCCCCCAAAAGCGCCTATTATTTGTTCTTACTCGTCGGTAACCGCGTTAAATCGTCGACGTATATTATCTGGGTTTGACCAAGCCGTTACCTTTTCCGAACTCTTGTCTTGCTCCGAGATGGGATGGGTTGCAATGGAATGTTGCCATGGTGCACTTCATCTCAATGATAGTTCGTTCCATATAGAAATTTTAAATGATAATGGCGAACAAGTTGAACACGGAGAAATTGGAGAGCTAGTAATTAGTAGTATAGATCAAGGAGCTGTTCCGCATATTAGATATAAAACGGGAGACTATCTTCGCCTTGATGAAACGCCATGTCGATGTGGTCACTCACATCGAAAAGTGTCAGTAATTGGTCGTGCTTCCAATTGTATTGCGTTGGGCGATGGAACACAGGTTTGGGCCAGTACGCTAGATAGCTTAATTGGTGCACCCAAAGGTCTAAAAATGTATCAGTTGCACCAGCATACCAATGATTATTTTTCATTGAAGCTAATAGCTGAAAAAGACTTTGAGCAAACGCAGCTATCAGCTAGCTTGGCTAAATTAAAATCTTTGCTTGGATTAAATAGTCATTTGGATATTAGTTATGTTGACTATATAGCGACGGAGCGATCTGGAAAATTTCAAATAATAAAAACAGATTTAAATGGGTAGCCTTGTGATTAATAAAGAAACCAACATGAATAACATAACAAATGAATTTCCTGGATTGAATGCGGAGATAGATGGTGAACCTGTCTTGTATTTAGATAGTGCAGCAACCTCATTAAAACCCAAAGTAATGATTGACGCCATAAGTCGATATTACAGTGGAGTTGCCTGTAACGTACATAGAGGCA
This sequence comes from Pseudoalteromonas flavipulchra NCIMB 2033 = ATCC BAA-314, assembly GCA_000814665.1. Taxonomy (GTDB): domain Bacteria; phylum Pseudomonadota; class Gammaproteobacteria; order Enterobacterales; family Alteromonadaceae; genus Pseudoalteromonas; species Pseudoalteromonas maricaloris. Next base: position 82,470 of record JWIH01000006.1, on the reverse strand, counting down.
AGCATTTCGCGATGGAAGAAGTATCTAATCAATACGAGCAAGTTCGTTATAACGTCGCTAATCTGATTCAATGTCATGGAAACGAGGTCGTCTTTGTTAGCAATACAACAGAAGCAATTAATATGGTTGCTTCTGGTCTAGAGCTGCAAAAAGATGATTTAGTGTTAGTAAGTGAGAACGCACACCATTCAAATTTACTTCCTTGGTCAAGTAAAGCTAAGACGGAAATTATAGTGAGCTTACCCAATGGCGCTATTGACATTGAACAGTATGAAAGGCTTTTACAGCAAAAACCAAAAGTTGTAGCTTTGACTCATTGCTCGAATGTGACTGGTATATATATTGACTTAGAGCGCATGGCTGCTTTGGCTAAATCAGTAGGCGCCATTGTCCTGGTTGATGCTGCTCAGTCTATACCTCATCGAAAAGTGTCAGTGAAAAGTGGCAACATTGATTTTATGTGCTTCTCAGCGCACAAGATGTTGGGTCCAAACGGTGTCGGTGTGCTGTATGGTAAAGCAGACATGCTTGAATCATTAGTTCCTCAAACTTTAGGTGGGGGGATGGTTGATTGGGTTGAGTATGATTCTTTTAGATTACGTAAAATACCGCACAGGTTTGAAGCAGGGACACCAAATATAGCCGGAGTGATTGGTTTCGGTGCGTCAATTGACTATTTAAATAGAGTTGGAATTGACGTAATAAGTGAGCATGACAGACGTTTAGGCCACTTTATATTAAAAGAGGCTAAAAAAAGGGACTATATAAAGGTCATTTGCGATGATGAGAGCCTTGATAGAGGTGCGGTGCTAAGTTTTGCTATCAGAGGATTGGATGACTTAGATGACGTATCTAGATACTTAAGTGACTCGTATGGAATCATTGTGAGAAATGGTCACTTATGTGCTCAACCATATACTCAAAGCCAAACTGATGGGCAGGTACTTCGTGTATCAGGGTATATCTACAACAGTGAGGAAGACATTAAAACTTTCTTTTCTGCATTAGATGAAATCTGCACGAGCATGCTGAATATAAGTTCGGTTTCAGCGTAGAGGGGGAAGCAAATGGATTACTTAGCATTGTTAAACCAGGGGAGCGTAACGACTTCCTTTTTTGATCAGAACAAACCACTTCCTTTAGTCATAACTGATACCTCTAATAGTATTTCGTTAATAGAATGGGCATCAAATAATAGTGAAGTGATTAAGCAATGTGTATTCAAGTATGGTGCAGTATTATGTCGAGGCTTCGTAGTAAAAAGCCATAAGGATTTTGAACGCTATATTAGGCTAACTTCAGCAGGCGCGTTATCATATCATGAACGCTCATCTCCAAGAGAACAGGTGGAGGGTAATATTTATACGTCGACAAGCCAACGAGCAGATCAATCTATATTTTTGCACAATGAGCAGTCTTACAATCTTAACTTTTCTCGTAATATTTACTTTTATTGCGAAGTGCCTGCAGCAGTTGGTGGCGAAACACCGTTAGCTGATACCCGAAAAATACTTGAGAGAATTCCAGAGCCGTTAAAATTAAAACTCGTAGAGAAAGGATACCAGTATCAAAGGAATTTTTCTGAGCTTTTTGGCTTAACATGGCAAGAAGCATATCAAACCAGAGATCGTAATGAGGTTGAAAGTTACTGTACACAAAACGACATTCAGTTTGAATGGGCGGACGGAGATATAGAGCTGCGTACGAGGCAAAAACGAGCAGTTATTGCTATCCATCCTTTTACAAAAGAAAGGTGCTGGTTTAATCACTGCACATTTTTCAATTTCAAAACTTTGTCAGAGCAAGTGCAATCTTCTTTGAGTGCTATTTTCGACATGAAAAATGTGCCAAACCAGACTTGCTTTGGAGACGGAACTCCTTTCTCTCACTCTGAAATTATTCAATTGCAACAAGCTTATTTAGCGGAAAAAGTGAGTTTTAAGTGGGAGTCTTCTGATGTGTTAATGGTAGACAACATGCTTTCAAGTCATGGTCGAGAACCATTTCAAGGAAACCGAAGAGTGCTAACAGGGTTGAGTGAACCAACATTGTGGAGCGATGTGCAAGATAAAGAAATGATGGTATTAGAAATCTAGGCTTGGTGAATAATGAATATTGAATCTGGGATCAGAGACACTTCAGCACAAGATGAAGTTATCGTAACAAAAAAGAGCCGTGGGCCAATAGTGAAATGGGCAATTGTCATAATCATTTGTTTAGTTGTTGCTTTTAGCGTTTGGGGCAGAGTGTATTCCATTCTGTCTGGGGAGAAAGGAGTTTCGGTTGATCAATTGAGCTTTATCGAAGTGGGCAAAGGTGACTTCATACGGCAAGTCACAGTACAAGGTGTCGTTGTAGCGGCCAATAGCCCAACCATATATTCAGGTTCTCCTGGTATCGTTCGCTACTCGGTAAAGGCTGGAGATGCTGTTAGTAAAGGGCAAGTGCTAGCGACAATAGAATCTCCTGAGTTAAACAATCTAGTTAACCAAGAACGTACAAGACTATCTGAACTAGAGCTTGCAGTTGAGCGCCAAGAGCTTGAACTTAAATCAGCGCTGTCAGATGCGCAAAAAGAGATTGATTTAGCGAAGGTTAACTTGGTTTTGGCTGAAAAACAAAAAGAACGTGCAGAAAAATCCTTTGAAGCTCAGATTATTAGCAAAGAAGCATTAGAGGTAACTGTAGCAGAGCGCGAGGTAGCTTTACTTAACCATAAACACTCAATTATAGAGTATGGAAATGTTAAGGACGAAGAGAAATTTGAACTGGATACACGCAATTTTGAGCTTCAACGGCAAAAATTAATTTTAGAAGATGCTGAGCGCCAGTTAACGGAGTTAGTTTCCCACTCCCCAATTAACGGTGTGGTGGGGGTGACAAGCTTTAAAGATTTTGATCAAGTTGAAGATCATCAACCTTTATTAACAGTAATCGAATTGGATAATTATGAAGTTGAAGTTTACATACCTGAAATCTATGCGGATGAAATGACACATATGATGGAGTCGAAGGTATTTGTGAATGGAGAATATAAAAATGCTCAGCTTGTAGGAATTTCACCAGAGGTAGTCGATGGCCAAGTTAAAGGGAGACTCCGTTTTGCTGATAATTCTATTGGACTCAGACAAAATCAACGTGTTAGTGCACAAATTTTTATTGAGTCAAAGAGGGATGTCTTAAAACTTAAATCTGGGGCTTATTTGGATTCATCCGGAGGAAAGTACGTTTATGTTGTTAAGGATCAACACGCTGTCAAACGTGAAGTCAATTTTGGAATGAGAAACGCTGGAGAGGTTGAAGTTATTAGCGGTCTTAAAGAAGGTGAAGTGGTAATTGCTTCAAATGTCGAACTGTTTGCTCAAGCAAAACAAATATATTTATATAAATAAAACTTAAAGAGATAAATATGGAACACTTAATAGAAATAAAAAAAATTCGCAAAGTATTTAAGACTGGGACCGTAGCGACTAATGCACTCAGAGACGTTGATTTAACAATAAATAAAGGTGAGTTCGTGTCGATCAAGGGACCATCTGGTTCAGGTAAATCAACGCTATTAAATATAATAGGTTTGTTAGAAGATTATGAATCTGGTAGTTATAAACTTGATGGTGTTGAAGCTAGTAGTCTGAATGATGATCAGGCTTCAGAACTTAGAAACGAAAAAATCGGTTTCATTTTTCAAAACTTTAATTTGATCGCTGAATTGTCACTTTATGACAATATAGAAGTACCTCTTATATATCGTGGCATGACAAGTCAGGAACGTAAACAACGTGTTGAAGAGTCTTTGCGTTTAGTTGGACTTTGGGGCCGTAAAGAGCATCGGCCAGATCAATTGTCGGGTGGTCAACGTCAACGTGTCGCTATCGCTAGAGCTTTAGCTGGCAAGCCTTCACTCATTTTGGCGGATGAACCAACAGGTAATCTAGATAGCGAAATGGCTGCATCAGTTATGGACTTACTGTATCAAATCAATGAAATGGGCAATACCATTGTTATGGTAACGCATGATGATGAATTAGCATCAAAAACTCAGCGACAAATTCAAGTGACGGATGGCGTTGTTAAACAATGCGATACTGAGACAGAACTTCTAAAAGAGCAGGAAGCGTCATATGCTTAAATATAATATGAAAATGGCGTGGCTTTCGATTCGCCGTCGCCCTGTATTAAATCTTTTAATGGTAATGGCTATTGGTATTGGTATTGGTATATTTACTGCAGCAATCACAATGGTCTATCAAGGAAGCCAAACAGACTTACCACATAAATCTGATCGACTATTTTTAGTTCAACTAGATAGCAGGAATCTGGCAAGCGAACCTGTAGATAATTTTAACAAGATGATTGATATGACTTACATTGACACGGTTAATGTCAGTCAAATTGATTACCCAAAATCTCAAATAACATTTGGCTGGCTTACCGACCAGCTCGTAAATGTCGAGAATAAAAATGTAATGCCATATAGAGGCTTTTCATTTGTAACTAATAGAGCTTTTTTTTCAATAATGGATATTCCATTTTTATATGGCTCTGCTTGGAGCCAAGAGCAAGAAATAAGTGGTGCGCCAGTTGTAGTTATAACAAAGGCGAGAAACGATTTATTGTTTAACGGTGAAAATAGTGTTGGTAAGCAAATTCGTTTAGATGATAAAGCCGTAACTATCGTTGGTGTAATTGATGAGTGGCATGTGAGATATCGATTTTATGATCGTACTTTCATGAAAGGCCTCTCTGATGATGCGTACCTACCGTACCGATATGCTTTAGATGCAAATTTATCACGTAATGCACGCTTTGAATGTTGGGATAACACTAGCATGCGTTATCAATCGAGTGGCACTGAGGAGCTTTTGGCTTCAGAGTGTGGCTGGATTACAGTTTGGTCGTTATTAGACAGCAAAGACGATTTAGCTGAATTTAGAAATGTCCTAGATGATTATGTAGATGGACAGCGTGCTTCAGGTCGTTTTCCGCGAGAAGGTGGTCATCTGTTGACAAGCCTCGATGAGGTGATGGCCTATGTACATAACAAGAATGTTGATTACCAGTTCTATTTCATTATTGGCAGCATGTTTATGGCCGCGTGCATATTTAGCGCTGTAGGTATTATGTTGGCTAATTTTATGAGCAAAACTAGAGAAGTTTGCATTAGACGTGCATTAGGTGCGAAGCGAAAAGTACTGATTGGCCAATATATTAGCGAAGTTGCGGTAGTAGGGTTTATTGGTGGTGTATTAGGTATATTTATAAGTTTTGGATCCCTTCACCTTATGAAGCTCAAAATGTTTCACAGTGTAGGTTTTTATGCTGACATCGCGGATTTAGATTTGTTGTTTAAGCTAGATGCTGTCATGGTTGGAACTGGAATTTTCATTGCAATCATTAGTTCAATTCTAGTGAGTATTACCCCGATTTTAAGAGTCTGTCAGGTAAAGGTTAGTCGTAACCTTACGATGGAATAGGATAACAAGATGAACTTAAAACACATTCTCAAAATGATAAAATTCCATAAGTTTTTTGCACTAGTGATTATTTTGCAAGTTACTTTATCCATGAGTGTTGTTAGCAACTCTTTCTTTTTGGGGTTAAAAGTATACAAAGAGTGGTCTCTAGCAGAGGGAATAGTCCCAGAAGAATTAATCACTATTAGTGCGAAAACTTATCAACCAGGTGCCAACTTTCAAAGCTTATTAACAGAGGATCTTGATGAGCTGAGTAAAATTAAAGGTGTAAAAGGCGTTACTCCAATCAACTTAACCCCTATCGCAGCCGGATGGCCAAATACTATTTATGATAGTGAAGGCGAAAATAAGACTAGTTTGCAAACGCATATCTTTAATGTCGACAGCAATGGTCTTAATGTCTTAGGCCTAAAATTAATAGAAGGGCGAAACTTCAATAGTATTGACGTCAAGTATAGCGATGGTTCAGAGCAACCTAATGTGGTTATGTTGAGTGAAGCTATGGCTGAAGAGTTGTTTTCTGACAGCGATGCAATAGGCAAAACTATATGGCTAGCTGAGGATTCAAGTCCAGTTGAGGTTATTGGGATTTACAGTAATTTTATTAGTAGTCAATTCTTGGCGGCTAAAGGGATGCCTTATCGCAGCATTTTACAGCCTAAAGTTGTTTGGCATAGAGAAAATGCGCAAAGTTACATAATACGGGTAGAACCTGGAACCGCTGGCTCTGTAAAGAATGCAATAAGTGACCATTACGCCCAAATAGTAGGGAGAACTGGTGGTAGGCCTGATTCACTTGCTGACGTAAAGTGGCAAGTTTTCTTTGAAAGAGTGGGTACATTTCTCATGTATATGACGATAAGTGCCTTATTATTAATCATTACATTTTGCGGCCTTATAGGATTGATTAATTTTATAGTCTCTACTCGCAAGGGACAAATCGCAACAAGAAGGGCATTAGGCGCGAAAGTGAGCCGTATTATATGGGAATTTATAACTGAAAATATGGTGATTACTGTCGTAGGTATTCTATTTGGTTTGCTCTTTACGGTAGTTATTTCTTCAATGTTTAGAGAATTTAATGGTTTAGTAGCAGCTGATTTGATTTATGCGTTGGTTGTAGCTGTCGTTATATGTTTACTTAACGCGATAGCCGTGACTATTTCTGTTAGAAAAACAGTTAAACGTCAGCCATCTGAATTGTTGATATAAAAAATTTACAGCCCTAAATAGGGCTGTTTTTTCGTGGGTATATAATATGACTAAACTTACAATTCTTGATCAAACCCCTGTTTTTGGCACACAAAGCGGTGTTGATGCAGTAAGAAGGAGCATAGCATGCGCCCGCTATGCAGAGGAAATTGGCTATGATGCATATTGGGTAACAGAACAACACTCTATGAAAGCTTTTGGTTGTGCATCTCCAGAGATATTAGCTGCGAATATATTGGCGCAAACTAATAAAATTAGAGTTGGGGTTGCTGGTATCCTGATTGGGCATTACTCACCTTTAAAAGTAGCCGAAAATATTGCGTTGTTAAATGCGATAGGTAATGGTCGATTTGATTTTGGTATCGGACGTACCCCAGGCGCAATGCCTGATGTCACTAAAGAGTTAGGTGGTGAAACTTTCACCCCCGAAGAGCTTGATAGAAAAAGTGATGAAATTATTTCATATTTGAGTGACATGAACTCTTTAAGTGCAGTTCCAGTACCAGACTCTTTTGACAGTTACTGCATATTATGTGGAAGTATGGGAGGTGCAGTTAAATACGCAGCTCAAAATGGATTACCATTGGCCTACGCTATGTTTGTTAACCCTACTCACTGTCAGGAAGCGATAGAGTATTATCGTTCGAATTTTGTCCCATCTAAGCTTTTCGATAAACCTAGAGTTTCTTTGGCTGTCAACGCTATCGTTGCTGAGAGTGACGATATAGCGCAGGAGTTGGCTTTACCGGCCATTAATTTTTTTATTCGAAGCAGAACTGACGGTTATGAAGGAAGTTTTCCTACACTGGAAGAAGCCAAACTATATGACTTCAGCGAATCTCAGAATCATATGCTAACGCATATTTTGAATTCTTCGCTAATAGGTAGCCCTGATACCGTGGAACCAAAACTAAAAGCCTTATTGACGCAAACCCAATGTGATGAGTTAGTTGTATTAACACTGGTTGAAAAAGAAATAGAACAACTATTTTCATACCAAGCAATCCATAAAATCATGCAAAAGCATAATAAAGAAAAGCAATAAATTCATTGGAGCATAGAGTATAAACACATGACTAAACAATATTATTTAAAGGAAAATGTTTTTATCAATCCTCTGGTAAATAGTTGGTATGCTTGGCCTTATTTGCTACCCCCTGTTACATTTGCAATGTACGCGAGTAAAACACATAAAAGGCTAATGAACTCGTTTGTCAATAATAGCGAAATACATATTATGGCTAGCCAAAATAGCGAGTTAGTTGGTGGAGAGTTCGTTGATTGTAGCCTTGAGCAAGTTGAGGAAGTCAAACAATTATTGGCTAATCTGGATGAACAATTACCGTTTCTGCAAGAGATAGCGAATGCTGTTGATAAACTGAACAGTATGCTTATGCAGCACAATACTGGGCTATGTATTGAAGCGTTGTATGAACAAATTCCGGAACCTTTAAAAGGCTATGTTGAGCTAAATATGGATTTGTATCATCAGCCCTCCTTTAGACTAATTGAGGGGTTGCTTTATAAGGGGCCATATTATCGTAAAGACTTGCAATCAATTTCGTTTGGGTTGCTAAATGAAGATTATAAACGCCCATTCATATTTAATACTCCTATATTGCCACAAAGTAATAATCTATTAGTGCAAGCTTCATTTGATTCCGATATTTGGGATGATGTGTTTTCAGCACGTACAACGCCTTTAACTGAAGAGAAAATTAGAACTTTATTCGAAGATAGATTACTAAAAGGTGGTTTGTCTGTTGAAGAATTATTTACGGAAGAGGCCCCTAGTAAACGTCACCAAAAAGTGGCAAGTGGGGTTAAATTTACATATACGGGACATGCTGGCCTTCTTATTGAGTCGCCTGATGTGAGTGTGCTAGTCGATCCGATTATTCCGTCGAGAATACAGAGCAACCATAACGATGTGGTCAGCTTTAGCGAACTCCCAGATTATATAGATTATGTTTTGATCACTCATAATCATTCTGATCATGTACAGTTTGAAACGCTTTTACAGCTACGTCATAAGATCGGTAAAGTTATAGTCCCAACTAATAACGGAGGCTCTTTAGCTGATCCGTCACTAAAACTAATTCTACAAAATTTAAATTTTAATGTTGTAGCCGTTGAAGATATGGAAGAAATAGAGCTTGTAGGCGGGCGTATTATTGCACTACCATTTTTGGGTGAACATGGGGATTTAAATATTCGAAGTAAATCGGCTTGGTTCGTAGAAATAGCTGGGAAGTCTATTTTTGTTGGAGCTGATTCGGTTAATTTAGAATCTGCGCTTTACAGGCAAATTAAAGAATATGTTGGCAATATAGATGTGCTAGCTATAGGGATGGAGTGTGTAGGTGCACCTTACACTTGGTGCTATGGTGCGTTAACAACTTCTACGGTTAGCAAAGAAATCAAAGAGTCAAGGCGTTTAAATGGCTCTGATTTTGACAAAGTTAGAGTGATGTTAGACATATTTAAACCGAATCAAATGTTTATTTATGCGTTAGGCATCGAACCTTGGTTTCGATATTTTATGGGTCTTGAATACACAGAAAACTCAGAGCAATTGATTCAAACAAATATGATGCTTAATTACTGTAGAGACAGAGGGGTCTCTATAGAATTATTAGAAGGTAAATACTCTGAGTTTATAGAATAGAGGGGCTTTATTTTTAAGCTCTGGTGGTGTTTAGAAGGTAAGCGTGCAGCGAACCACTCCTGGAGATTAACATTCCAGGGCAGTAAACTGTCGATATCGCACTGTGGTTGAGCCAAGGCGTTTAAGCAATGCATCACATAGTCGAATGGCGTTAGGCCGTTTGCTCTGGCTGTTTCGATTACACTATAGAGGATTGCGCTACTCTCTGCTCGGTTGTTGTCTATTTTTAGGTGTCCGTCATCGAGGTAGCGGATGAGTTTCGGCCATTGTCTTAGGGTGTAGTGGACACCGAACAATGATAATAGTTCATACTTTGCGTTGATTTATGGGCTATACATTTCTGTATTACATATCTTGTGGTTCTGTTTGATCGCATTTCTTGTCACTTCTGAAAAAGTATTATCTGTTTTTCAAAGAGTTGGAAACAGAGTTAATCAAACCTGCGGTGTCGGACTTGTAGCGTTTGGGGCAACTCTAGCGCTCACGAACTCAACAAGCTCGTAAAGCAAAGCTTCCATGCCACTACAAACAAAGAAACGAAAAAAAGTTGGTGAGCTTTCAAACACCACTCCATAGCTATCAGTCATAAGGAAATGTACTGTGATTTCTATACTACGATCTGCTATTGAGTAATTACGTTAAATTAAAATGGGCCAGAAATGGTTGGATGAACGGCCGCTTTGTAGAATGAAGGTAACATTGATAGTGTGATTACGTCAAAATCGCTTGGTACTTATACCGTCAGTATCTCTTGGTAATCACACTGCTATAGCTAAATAGAATAGACTCAATCGGCTACTTGGTTGAGTCTACTCTTCCCTTAAGGTATTTCTAGTTAGCGCGAGCGTAATGTTCTGCGTCTAATTGCAACCATGACGCTACTTAGTAGAATAAACAAGTAGCCGAACGCACCACCTGAACTGCCTTTATCTTCCTTATCGGTCGTCGTTGGAGTTGAGCTCGCTTTGTACTGTGCTTTTACAACCAGCTCACTGGTGACTTGGTCAAAAGCTAGATCCCAACCGGTAAATGTATAACCATCTCGTTTTGGCTCAGTGGGCGGCGTTGCTGCTTGTCCATGAGCAACTTCTGCTGCTTTGATGACGGTGTCATTCCAATCCACAAACTTCACTTGATACTTGTTAATCTCAAATTGTGCCGTAATGGTAAGATCTTGATTGACATCATTAAAGTCGGTATTCCAGCCTGTAAATGTATAACCTTCCCGGGGCGGAACTTGAGGAGCCGTTGCAGCACTACTTTCTTCAATAGTTTGAGTAGAAAGCACGCTTCCATCCCAGTTCTTAAACACGACACTAAATTGTTGTGGTTCATAGCCTGTTACCTGAAATGCGACTTTGTTGTCTGTGTAGTCTAATTCAGGGGCTTCTGATGAAAAGCGAACACTGGGTGTAAACACGCCAGCTTCGCTAGGCGTTACAGTAAATGAAACTTGGACTGACTTAATATCAGACGCGCCAGAAAAACTACATAAGTGACTGTTACTCAGGTCGATGCAGTTAACTGTATATCCTTGATCTATAGAATGGAAATCCAATTTGACTGCGGCGTCAGCATCGAGGTAGAGATCAAATCGACGCGGTAAACTGGACAATGTGTTTTCAGTTATTTCCAGCGTAACACGATTGCTGGCTCCAGTTTTTACCTGTTTTGCTCCCGTTATATCTTTCACTGAGATTTTACTGATCTGTTCTTCGTCAACAAAGATATAAGGCGTGGCGCCTAACGTTGTTAATTCTCGCGCTTTTGCACCTTGGCTATAAATGCCAGCAGAATCTATTTGAATGTTGGCATCTAACTGCCAAACACCTTGACCTTTTTGCAAGTCATCTGTGCTGAAATTTAGGCTTGTAGTGCCAACAAACGTATTCTGATCACTGCCTTGTTGCCACTGTTCTATGGTAAATAGTTTATCTTTTGCCTCGGAGCCGTCCGGTGCCCTGAGAGAGTAGTAGCCTTTGGCCATACCAGAAATATCTGATGCAGTGACAGTTAAGGTAACGTTTTGCTCATTATTAGTTGCGGTCAATTGATGTGACGAAAAAGCGACATTGTCGATGCTTGGCGGCACAATATCTAGTTCAGTTTTATTTTTAACATTGATAGCGGAAGGCAAGCCTAGTTTATTAAAGTGGCCTCGATTGTAAGCCCCAATATTTCCATTGCTATCAGTGAGCATCGCAGAAGCAACAAACCACTCACCTGGTAACGCTTTATCTGTAAAAGTAAATGAATAATTTGAACGATACACCCCTTCGACGTCAGTTTCTTGCCAATCAGATGACTCAGCCTGTTTTATCGCAAGTGACTTATACTGGCTAGGTGGTGAAACTCTAATTACACCTTTAGACATCGTTGAGTGGTCATAAGCTTCTATGGCTATATTTACCGTTTTATCACCTGTATTTACATCAACTTCAGTGTCAGAAATCGTAATAGATTTTATTTCAGGGTTAACGCCCTCTGAGACTTTATCATTCGCGACGATGATATGTGGGTTAAAGCCTGCAGCTTCAATTTCACTCTCGCGCAGCCAAAAGCGAACAGCGTTGTTTACATCAAGTATATGGCCTAGGGTTAAAAACCATTTACCATTTAGGTCGGCATCAGTGAAAGTGAAACTGACCTTACTTTCGTAAACTCCCGGCTCGTCCGTTTTTTGCCAATTAACAGCGGCTGCAGATTTATTGCCACCCCAACTGAAGCCTGTTGGTGGTGATAAATAAACGCGTGCGGCTTTTACACCGCTTTCATCATAAAACCTTAATGTAATATCAACGGTTTTGTCACCGTCGTTGACATTAACTGAGTTGGAGCTCAACTGGATTGATTTTAACTCTGGTGGATTTCGTTCGGTTTCAGTTGTCGTTTTTTGTTCTTGGTAGCAGTGGGTATTGAGCACATCCAACATAGCTTCGGCGGGCAATAAATTGTCACTTGCGCCATTAGCTGCATTTGCCATCAATAATTCGATTTTTGTGTCACAGTTTATTTTTGGGTTAGTGATGGTATCTAAACTAAGCGGTTGGCTTGCTTGTGCATTCATTGCTGCTAGCCCAGAGACTAGCGTTGCCAGTGTGGTTTTCTTAAAGAGATTAAAACTCATTGTTAGTCCTTTAAAGTTATTGCGTATAGCACTATTTAGCGAAATACTCGGTTAGTACCGTTTAGCACTACAAAATTGAGTAAACATCCTAAATTACCATATGGCTCTAAATCTTTAGAGGATTTTTTGTACTTAAATTGTGAACAAATGTGAAAGCCAGTTTTCCCTACTTTGTTGAGTTAAGGTGATTTTTAAGATGTTCGATAAAAAGTTGGGTTTTATAGGGGGTGTAGTTTGTCTTGGGATAATATGCCCATAATTGTTTTGTTTCGGATTTTACTTCAGGTAATACAGGTATGAGTAAACCTTGATCAAGTTCCCTTTTCACATAGCTAGGCGCAATAAATACCAGTCCCAAACCTTGTACTGCTGCTGTCAGCATAGCGTCGAGTTGATCAGAGACGAAGTTATAGTTGTCAAACTGGAAGACGTCGCCATTTTCTAAAATAATCCCGCCTAGTTTGTGGTAATAACTGCTTAACAACATTTTATGTTGGCGCAGATCATCAAGGGACTTGATAGACTTATGCTGTTTGAGATAGTGAGGAGCACCAAAGATCTGCATTTGATAATCAATAAGTCTGCTGCCTTTATGAGAGGCTGAGTCAAAAGCTTCATAGTAACGTGTGATCACTAAATCGTGAGTAAGATCAGGGTGTGCGCCGGGGGCGATGACATTAAGATGAATTTTTAGTTTGGGATATTTGGCTAAAAATGAGGCGATATTTGGCATTAAAATGGTGCTGCCCACCGCGAGTGTTGAAGCGATTTTTAAGCTACCAGATGGCGCTTGATTCAGTGTTTGTCCGTGATCAGTTAAACATTCAAACTGCGCTAGCCATAGAGAAGCCTTCGGTAAGAAGTGTTCACCAGCCTCAGTGAGATTGACTTGGCGAGTAGTGCGAATAAATAGCGTTAAGCCAAGTTGTTGTTCTAACCAGTCAATTCTTTTGCTCACTGCAGACGCTGAAACACCCTCTTCATCTGCGGCACGAGTAAAACTGCCAAACTCTACAACTTTGCTAAAACTCCGCACTCCGGTTAGCCAATCCATTAATTATTTCCTAGCAAGAATAAGTGTTTTTATTATTACCTTGTTTTTTGGATATTAAAAGCTCGATAAAATCATCCTCAGTAAATTCAAGGGGGTTGACGTGTTTCAAGTTGTGTTTTTAGCTGTTTTGCTGATGTCTTGTTCTCAAATCGCAAGCCAAATCTACATCCCTGTTTTACCTAATATCACGGATTCCTTACAGCTTACGCCTAGTCAAGGACAAGCAGCAGTAATTAGCTATTTCACTACACTAGGAGCTGCGCAACTGCTGGTTGGGCCGCTACGAGATAAGTTTGGTGATAGACCTTTATTTTTTAGTGGGCTGGGTATTTTACTGTTAGGCACAGTTTTTTGTTCGATTGCATCTAGCGCCGAGGTATTTTTTATCGGTCGAGTGTTGCAAGGCATTGGTGCTGCGTCGCCGGTGTTAATTGGTAGAACGCTTCTTGCTGCAAGATTATCGGGTGGTGAACTTAAAAGCGCGATGGCGACGCTATCAATGTCGGTGAGTGTTACTGCTATTTGCAGCCCTTTTTTAGCTGGCGTTTTATCAGGCTGGGTAGGGTGGCAGGGGATGTCATGGTTTGCATTCGCTTACTATATTTTGATACTGATTTATGGCTATAAAACTATGCAGCAGAGCAGTAAAATTACCATGTCATTACGGCCAAAAGCGCTCTTTAATGAATATCAAAGTCTATTGTTAAACCGCTCGTTTATTTCCCTCGCGTCGCTCAAGTGGTTGCCTACTTTTTTGTACCTCACCATTCAACTGTATCTGCCATTTTTATTGGCAAGGCAGTTTGGCTTGGAAGCCAATGCAATAGGTCAGGCGATGATGATCCCCATGTTTGGTTTACTCATAGGGTCAATTTTAACTAAGGTATTGCAGCGTAAGCGCGCTTATTTAGATATCGTGATTTGGACTTGGCCGGCGCTCGTTGTCAGCGTGTTATTGCTGCTATTTGCAAGTGGTAGTGCGCTTGCTGTTTTGCTTGCTTATGCTGCGATTATGTTTGTATTTGGCGCTTATTTTCCAAGTTACATGCACCTTATTGGCGTTTTACATCCAGAGAAAGCAGGAACAGCAAATGCGCTAGTCGGCGCGGTTGAGCTGTTATTTTTTTCTTGCGTGGCTTGGTTAGTCAACCGATGGCTACTGAGTGGCGTTGAGTCACTCGCGGCACTCGTTTTTGGTTGTGCGCTGTTACTGTTTATAACCTGGCGGCATTTACGCACTGTCCTTATTCCGATTTGTAAAGAGTAATAGAATGCAGGGTTTCTGCTACATAGCGTTTATCTATGAGACTGATGGCTATGTATGTGATCTTAGGGTAGGGAAAAATAATAATGCAGTTTGAAACAGAACGTTTATCCATAAGGCGAATGACAATGGACGACTTAGATGCGGTTTACAGCCATCGGAAAAACCCAAATACGTCAAAATATATCGGTGCGCCTGCCACACTCGAGTCGGCAAAAGAGAGGCTTATTCAAGCTTGCCAACCTTGGAAAGGCGCGGTCGATGAGCGTTTGATCCTTGCGATCGTTAAAAAGCCACAGGCTCAACTTATTGGTGAACTCGTTTTTAAATATGTAGATGCAGGAAAACGGGTCGGTGAGATTGGCTTCCGATTAGCAGAGGCAGAGATTGGTAAAGGTTATGGGGAAGAAGCTGCAACAGCACTGATAAAGGAGGCTTTTCAAAGTCTCTCTGTAGATACAATTCAGGCCATATGCGCCGTTGAAAATCTGCGGTCGCAGCGGTTGATGCTGAAATTAGGGATGAGACGCAAAACTCGTTTAAAAGCCTTTTTGGATATAGGCGGTGAAAAGCACGATATCTATATCTATCAATTAAATAACCTGAGTTACTAGATAAGTAAATAATTTAAGGTGATTTTAAAACAATGAGTTAGCTCTAAACTACCAGTTAAATAGAAATTAACTTGAGTTTATGAAGCTTGACCTATAAAAGGGAACTAATTACAGTGCTTGATTTTAAAGGATTAAATGTGGCATGAAAAGAATAACCGTTCTGGCGTTGCTGCTACTCTCTGGATGTCAAACTAGTAACACTTCTGTACCGTTAACAGCTGAAGAGCTAAAACATATTCGCTATGTAGATATGCGACATTTACCCATCAAAACTCAAGCGGATGGTTATTGGATTCAAAAACGCCGGATAGAACCCATATATCCAATAGAGGCGGCCAAAGGTGGGATATCGGGATGTGTTTCTTTGACGTTAGGTATAACCCCTGATGGGAGAGTGGGAAGCTATAAAATTACCAGCAGTTATCCCGAGGGCGTTTTTGATATCAGCGCACTTCAGGCTGTAAGAAAGTGGCGTTGGAACCCCGATGATAATAACCCTGCGCGTCAGGCTATATTAATCGATGCGAAGCTTGATTATTTTGTAATTCAAGGGCAAAAAAATTTGGATGAAGCAAAGCGAAACTGTGAATTCACCTCCATTCCGGGGCGTTAAGTGTAGCAGTTTTACTGCATAGCGCGCGAACGTATCCGCGCTTTTATGATTTGAGGCAATTAAAATGGAATTTGAACTTTTAGCGCAGTACAAAGCGCTGATACCAATCATTGCAAAATGGTATTTTGACGAGTGGGGAAGCATTGTTGAGGAGGCTTCTGTAGAGCGTTTTGAGCAAAAGCTTTTAGACTACCTTAACGAGTCAGCCATTCCTTGTGTAATCGTTGCACTTGATGGCGACACAATCGCAGGAGTCGTGCAGCTTAAATTTCATGAAATGAGTATCTATACAGATAAAGAGCACTGGATTGGTGGTGTCTATGTGGACAAGCCCTATCGTGGAAAGCAGTTGGCGTCACGCTTAGTGACGGAAGCGGAGCGATTAGCCTCAACATTCGGTGTCACCAAGTTATATTTACAAACGGAACACCCAGAAGGTGGACTTTATCGGAAACTCGGCTGGCAACCGCTCGAAAACGTCAATTACCGAGGCGTTGATGTGGTAGTGATGAGTAAAACAGTAGTTTAGTTAAACAAGCTAGATTATAAGCTCAGGTATAAGGCTTAATAAAATCCGATAGTCTCATATGTGCAAAACTAGACCGTTCATCAGCAACTTATTATCTTAAATCCAATTGCTATAACGGACGTTTACCCAACTTGTATTTGGACAGAAATGAGTTAGATTCTGAGGACGGTTTTGTACCAATAGCAGACCTTCAATGTGTGAATCTGTAACTCTGTTGGGTGGCGCCTTCGGCTTAACCAACCTACCGTTTGACGTAGGTCGGTGTAAAGCAGGTAGCGCCGCCATCCGACTAGAACCAACCCGACTTACCGCGTTAAATAGAATATTTATAGGATACAATGATCTACTTCAAAGGTACTTCGATAGGCATCATCACTTCACCATTGTCTGGCTTATTTTTCTCTTCTACATGAATTGCGAGTGAAAGGTACATAATCGAATTTCGGGCGAGCTTCATCAACGTCATGAGCCTTGATTCAAATTCACTCTCTTTTACCAGGACAGAATGACCTGAAAGTTTTTGTTGCTCATAAATTTTTGACTGTGCTTGACGCAAGCCTTCATCAAGTATTTGCTTTTTGGTTTCTAGTTCGGCTTTAAGAGTAATATTTTGAGACTTTTTCGCCAAAGCAATTTCACCATACAACTCTTGAAGTTGTTCTTCATAGTAATCTATATCACCATTAAGCTTTTCAATCTCTAATTGCTTAAAAGCTTTATCTGATTGAGTTAAGGTATATCCAAAATCATCAACAATTTTTAAAGAGCGATGTTCTATAGCATTTCTAATTTCAGAAAACGCCTTTGCATCAGGATCAAGCCACCGACTGACAGAAGTCGAGTCTTTCACATCTCGAATGTCTTTCAGGATATAGAATAAAGCATGGATAAAGCAGTTCTTACTATCCTTAAGCTTACTGTGTGGTTTCCAGCCCTTACTGTCTTTCAGCTCACTAAAGATACTATCAAAGCTGATTTTATGATCATATTTGATATCATTCAGATCAAAAAAGCGATTGATAAAGTAAGCAATTTTATCAAATAGCGAGTAGAGTGTTCTGAACGCACTTTTATAATGACTAGCTTTTAGATTGGTAATCGAGTGCGACATATCATCAACGTGAGGGTATGTTTTGTTGAAGAAATGTGTATGGTCACTAGGTATGTTTCTAGCCGAAAAAAATAAATAACGCGCATAGCAATAATCGTTCTTTAATTCATCGAAGTTCCCATGATACATAAGCTCTTCATGCATCGATAAAGCGAAGTTTATTTGTTGAGAAAAAGAGGGGAGAGTCATAATGTCCTGATAGACAATTTTAGATACGCAAACGTCATTTAAGTCATTGATAAAAAGTCTATTATCTCCACACCACTTTAAATACTCCCCCTGTTTTCTCGTCTCAACTTCCTCTTCAAATGACTCAAAATAGTCAAAATCTTCTGATTTAAAAGTATCTTCAAACCATGCTTTAAAATTCATAAAGTCGCTATTTTCTGAATAAGCATTTTTTTGCTCAGGATGGAGCTGTTCAAGACTTTCAAGGCCTAAATTTATGAGCAGGTATGCAGTAAAGTAGTGGTAGTTCTTATGACCAGGATCGTAAACATTACTCGCAAGAAAAAGCTCATTGTTTGCTTTAGATATTATAGACGCAGGATTTTGTATGCAATTAAAGGCATTATCCCATAATGGAATACAGCAAAAGGCACGACCTTGAGAACTTAAAAAATTACCTAAATTTGTTTCAATGCAGCTTTGGAGAAAAAGTTCTCCATCAGTTGGGAAGTTGATTTGTCGTATGATGTATAGAGCTTTTCTGAAAAATATAACGGATTTACTTAGTTCATCAGAAAACCAATCTAGTTTATGGTAGCTAAAAATCGCTGCTGAACAATTACCCAATAGATAGTAAAAACTAGCTTCATCAATGAGACTTTCAAACTTATAATCAACGCCTAACAACGACTCTAAGAGCGTTTTAATCTTTTCATGATCATTAGCTATCAAAAACTCATCAGCCTTCATTGACAGCTCCTCAAGAGCCCTTGAACTCAAGACATTTTCTGACATAGCGCGCGCCATTAAATTAATTTCACAACATACTAACGCATTGAGAATTTGTATTCACTTTATATCCATAAGTCACATATACTAATGGTCTAAACTAGCTAAAACTGTGATGCTCACTATATCAGCAGCTTAATAGTTACCTGTATTTTTCCATTCCAATCCTGTTGAAACGTTACTGACATTATTAATAGTAAGTCGACTATTTGGCTAAGCTAGTTCTCAATCGATCACAACTCATTTTGGGGCAGGAATGAGTTGGCTGAACGACCGCTAGGTATGTGCAGATAGCAGACACCCACCATAACATAAATACAAATTATGGTGGATGTCAGTGTTAGGCCGTACTTCAATAGTGCATTTATCGCGGCGTTTAAGTGGTAGTGAAGATTATAGCTTTGCTTTAGCTGTATACTGTTCCAAACCGAACCTGACGCAACTATGGGATCCTCCTTCCAATGGCAGACCAAGCTATTTCACTTTCTAAATATAATCAAGATTGGCCACGGATGTTCCAAGATGAAAAGATAAGGTTAGCGCCTTTGCTACGCCCTTGGATTGAAGGTGGTATTGAGCATGTGGGTAGTACAGCGGTGGTTGGTATGGTTGCTAAGCCGGTGATAGATATTATGGTGGGTGTTAAGTCACTCGAAGCGTCAAAAGAAGCCATTCAAGTTCTCACTCAATACGGTTATTGTTATTACCCTTATAAAGCTGACGTAATGCACTGGTTTTGCAAACCAACGCCTGAGTTTAGAACCCATCACTTACATCTTGTTCCTTTCAACAGCCTACTTTGGCAAGAGCGTATTTCTTTTAGGGAAAAATTAAGAGCATCATCAGATTTAAGAGCTGAGTACTGTGTGTTAAAGCAGAGGTTAGCACAAGAATACAAAGATGACCGCGAGCAATATACTCAACAAAAATGGCCGTTTATTAAACGGGTATTGGGTTGTTAATTTAATGTTGATTTTTTGGTTCTGAGCCCAATATAACGTAAAGCAGTAGTCGAGTATTAAATAGGTGAGGCTTTGCTCTGTTGTGATTTTTACGTTAGAGGAGTTGAAGAAAAGGAATGAAAGGAAAAAAGATATTAATTGTTGGTGGGAGTACAGGTATTGGTCTCGCATTGGCAAAACGCGTAAGTGAAGATGGCGGTGAGGTATTAATAGCCTCGAGATCTGCATTTGACAAACAAGCTAGCATTAAAAGTCAGCCATATCTTGAAAGTTGTACTTGTTATTCGGTTGATATCACAGTTGAAAGTGAGATTAAAAACCTACTTGAGAAAATAGGAAAAATTGATCATCTAATTTTTACTGTTAAGTCTCCACTCATTGTTTCTCCATTTTTAGAACTCGATCTCAAAGAGGTTCGTCATGCTTTCGATACTAAGTTTTGGGGGCAGTATAGCTTTGCTAAATTGGCTCACGAATATATTAACGATGGCGGGAGTATTGTGTTTTCGTCGGGAACATTAGGTAAGCGGCCTTACAATGGGTACTCAACATTAAGTACGATAAGCGGTGCAGTTGAGTCACTTGGGAAGGCTTTAGCAATTGAGCTTGCTCCTATTCGGGTCAATACCGTTTCACCAGGATTTAAAACATTGAAAGAGTTGGAGGAAAAAATTCCTCTAGGCCTTGGAAGTGATTCTCAAATTTCCAATTCATATTTGTTTTTGATGAATGACAGTTATATAACGGGCGCAACGATAGTGAGTGATGGTGGGGCTATGCTCGTGTAGGGGCGGCCTACAATGCTAAGAAAAACCCAAGAGCCTTGGCTCTTGGGTTTTACGTTAAAGCAGCAATTAATTCGCTTTTGTCGCTTTATATTTGATAGTTACATTGTAGTAAGGGAATAGGCCGCGTAGGCGGAAATTCCATTTACCTTCTGCAGGCTCGTCAAATACACAGCTTTCTTCACTCCCCCAAAGGTATGGACGACAGTCGTACTTGAAGAAGTTTGGCATTTTCTTATGGCGCACATATAGGTCTGCTTCGCCTTGACCTGTGATTGATACTTCTAGTTTATCAAAGCCCGCTGGTAGCTCGATTGAGCGATGTTGCCACCAGAACCAACCTGCAAGGCCTGTAAACTCGCCTTCAATAATCGTCGGCTCTTTAGCAAGGTTAAGGTCGATAACCACAGGGTCATGATCTGATGCGCGATAAGCGTGTGTTGCGTAAAGACTTGCTTTGTGAGTATCTGACTTGTACTCAGTGTTGTAATCTAGCGCAACGGGTTCGTCAGCATTGATATGCCAATCCGTTACTGACTTTACTTTCTCCATCATCGTGTTTGAAGCAAAGGCGTGATCTAGGCTACCGATACGTCCTTGATACACGTATGAATAATCTAAGCTATTGCCATGAAGCGTTTGCTTGATGTTGGCATAACCATTCTCGACATAGGTGTTGATTGGATCTTCCTGAGCGTATGCATTCATGTCGCCTAGAATAATCACATCATCTTCTGCAACTCCTGTCGGATTTGTGCCAAGCCAAGTCGCTAGGGTATTAACCGCTGTGACTCGAGTTTGGTTCCAACAACCTTGACCATCATTTTGGTCTTGATCTAAGCCCTCAGCTTTTGAGCAACTGCCTTTAGAGCGTAAGTGAGCCATTACCACAGTGAAGATTTCTTCGCCGTTTGCCTCTTTGAAAGTTTGTACGACAGGAGGACGGTTACCGTAATCAAATGGTACGGCTTCGGTAAATGCAGGCGTGCCTACTTCAGCTACTTTGTTACTACGATAGATGATACCGGATGTAATTGCGTCCCCACCCACTTGGTCAACATTTAGGTTTACAAATGCGTAAGTATTAGCAGAGTCTGCTGCATTTAAAGCGTTAACGAGATCGGCAATCGCACTAAACTCACCAAAGCCATCATTTTCTACTTCTAGCAGACCGATAATATCGGCATCGAGCGCCGATATTGCAGCAACCGTTTTTGCTTTTTGGCGTTCAAACTCTTCTAGATTGTCTGCACCACGTGACGTTGGGAAACCTGCACCTTGACCATCACCATTGAAGTAGTTTAATACGTTGAAGCTAGCAATACGTAAATCTCCACGGACTTCTACCTGAGGTGCTTCTGTACGTAGATTAGTATGGACAAAGTTTGGTGTTGTTGTTGGGTGAATACGGTATTGGCTATAACCATATCCCATTACCCCCTCAAGGCCTGTCACAGAATCGCCCAGTCGTAAAGTGTTATAGGCATCTAGTGTGGGTGATGGGTAAGGAATAACGTCAGGGTTTTGTACTGATGAACCATCATCGAGTAAAATTTCTTTGCGCTTGTTCTCAGCTTCTAGCTGGTTTGCTGCATCACCAGGAGTTGCTACTTGAGTGCTCTGGTATAAACGTTCAGTACCTAAGCGTACTTCGCCGTAGCGTGCAAGTCCGTATGTATCGTTAACGACCAACTCATTTGAAATCGAAACCAACATGCCTTCGTAGGCTTCAAGACCATTCTCTGCAGGTAAAGTAACGGTAGTCGCTGAAGCCGTTGCAGAACCACATAACTCAATTGCGTCGACGTTAATAAGTTGAGTTTGACCATACTTCTCTTCAACTTTACCACGTAATTTAACCACATCGCCTGTGCTTACTGGTGTTGCAGTATATACGACAAAAATACCTTCGGACGTATTACTATCAGCATCATAGTCAGCGCTTTCTTCTTGAATGAAGAAGCCGCCAAGCCCTGCATCTGATTGTAGGCTTGCAGTGACAACAGCTTGAACTTCAACCGTTTCTCCAGCTAATGGGCTTGCATCGCCTGCGCCCTGAATGGCACTGATCAAGGTATTATTTTCGCCACAGATAACAGGCTCTGGCTCAGGTACGTCACCGCCATTAATGTGGATACCTAGGTTGCTAAAATCGTCTTTAGCAAGTGCAAGCCATTGTCCAGCGCCAACAAATGCAGAAGTTGCATCGGTGCGGCCAGTGGTTATTGCAGGATCTCTGACAAGCGTTTTATCTTTTGTTCTAATATCGCCATCAATCCATTCACTACCTGGGTCGACACCAACCTGACCTAGGCTATCAACAACTGCACCATTGAGCGTAAGCGTAACGGCGTCATCACCATTAAACCAGCTACTTGTGTTTGTTAACTGTGCCTTTGCGATGATCTCTGCTGCGGAGTCAGCATGAGCAATAACATAAGTTGATTTAGCCGCAAGTTCACCACTTAGTTCTATATTCGTGCGAGCTTCTGTTGCGCCATTAAAGAAAAAATTGACTGAGTAACCAGTTAGATCGACAGCTTCGTCACTACCATTGTAGAGCTCAATGGCTTTGTTATAACTGCTACCTTCAACATACTCAGAGATAATCACCTCTGCTTGTGCATTTAGGCAAGCTAATGCAATAGCTGAAGCTAGGATAGATTTTTTAATCATTTTTTATTTTCCCGTGTATTAGAATTATCCGAATTTTTATTCGGACGCAGTATTTTAAGCGCTATTGATGACAATTCAATTAAACTTCACTGTTTGTTTACATTGGTTTACACTAAATTGTGTGTTGAAGGACAAAAGTCGTTGAATTTTATGCCATATTCAAACGTTGCCTGTGAGCAATTATGTGTATATTTCGAGATGCAACGGTTGCGCTATACTCAATTAGGATCGGAGCAAATATTTGTAGCAAAGTTGCCAGTCAACTTAGTTTGAAAGTGAAGGCGGGAGTGCGTAAACATGGCGATAAAGAGTTTAAAACAGTCATGCCTTCTGTTTATTGCCCTGTCATGCACATCATCGGCAAATGATGCCATAGTGGGAGCACATAATGTTTGGCCTCCCTACGTCATTAACGAACATTCCGGTTTTACTGTTGATTTAGTTCGCGCGGCATTTAAGGCCGAGAATCAAGATTTTGAAATGCTCATTATGCCATTCAGTCGTGCCATGCGAATGGTTGAAAAAGGGCAGGTCGATATGATCCCCGCTTTATGGCGTTCTGAAAGTCGCGATGAACGCTTTATTTTTAGCAAAGCTTTTTACAGTAATCGGCTGGTACTTATTTCACGTACAGAGCCAACCATTCATTTTAAAGAGTTGGACGATCTTAAAGGGCTAAGTGTATGTGCTATTCGGGGCTTTCGTTCTGAAATTGCACTCGCTCAGATCCCACAAATTCGCCTAGAAAAGCTCACAAACCTGACTTCCTGTTTGTCGCTTCTCAATAAAGCGCGAGTAGATGCTGTAGTTAGCGACGAGCTTGCTTTTGTGTATTTACAATCTCAACACGCTGAATTTCGCAGCTTCAAAGTACATCAACCGACCATAGCACAATGGCCGCTTCATATTGGCGTTAGCAAATCTCATCCGAATGCAATAGCAATTATTGAATTGTTCAATAAGGGTTTGATACAACTTAAGACGAATGGTATTTATCAGGCAACACTTAAAAAGTATCAATTAGATGAGTGAATAACCGAGCATACTCGCTTCTGTTAGCACTGTGTTTTATCGCAAAAAGAAGGGGTGATGAAGCTTAACTTCATCACCCCTTATCGTGAGGTTGTTAACCTGTTAAGGTGGTTAATGCGCAGTAGCTTGCCAACGGCGAACTACAGCAAGTGCTAGACTGGCCCAAATCAACCATAATGGCATACTACCTCCATCACTCTTGTTCGTGACGGTATCGGTAGGTGCTTTGTTGACAGTAATACTCACACTACCTTGGACACTTGTCTCACCATCTGTGATTGTGTAGGTAACGGTTTCACTGCCAACAAACCCAGAATTTGACTGATAGGTTATGCTGTAATCAGCATTAACTGCGACACTACCGTGCTGTGCCGTTGCTTCAGTTACTTGCAGCGTATCGCCATCACTATCACTGTCGTTTGCTAGCACATTAATGGTAATTGGCTTTCCTGAAACAACCGTTGCAACATCGGAAACCGTTATGGGAGCTGTATTGGCAATTACAGTAATTATAACGCTTGCTCCAGCGGTTCCTCCATTACCATCAGTTATGGCGTAATTCAAAGTATCAACTCCTACATAGCCTGCGTTTGGTGTGTAATACAGGGTATTATCTGAATTGATCTGTACTTCGCCAAAACTGGCTGAAGCATTTGCTATGGTAAGCATATCTCCATCAGCATCAGTGTCATTCGCTAAGACGTCAATAGTAATATTGGTGTTCCACTTCATACTAATTGTATCGTCTAGGGCTACAGGCATCTGATTATTTGAAAGTAGTACACCCACACCTCCTGGATCTACGATACTGCCATTTGCTTCACCATCGTCATCATTGATACCACCATCTTCTATCTGAAGTTGTACACACCAATGACCTTCAGTCAATCCTGACGACCAATTTTCATCTCCTGGAGGAGGACAAATACCAGGTTCACCTTCTGCACTAAAGACAAGGTTATTTGCGTCTTCCACAAAGTTCACCCAAAGGCCTGATGACGCCTTAAACTTACGGTAAACGGCATCTCTTGGGATAGGTAAGCGCTGTGGCATCACTAATTGATACACTTGACCTGCTTTAGGTAATCCATAAGCGATAAAGTCGAATAAACCGCCAGTGATTTGCGCATCATCATCGTTGCCCAGTTGTGAGTTACCCTCATCATCTGTCATCAGTAGGCCGCCAGTTTCACCGCTCGCGGTAAACTCGCCTTTACGTAAACAGACTCCAGGGTTACCTTCAACTAAGAAGCCATCCTGTGTAACCACTTCTTGAGGCATAACATTACACTCGGTGATCGCATCTTGGAAATCAGGGATCCCGTCACCGTCGTCATCGGCATAACCTTCTTGGCTATCAGGAATGAGATCGCCATCGGTATCTTCCGTATCAGATAATTGCTGCAATGATTGGGTCACTTGGATAAATACGCTATCACTATCTTGTGCACTACTTGAATCTGTCGCGGTGTGTGTCACCTTGTAAGTGCCTGGTTGTAGATCCTGAGGGTTAAAGCTCAGTTGCAGTGTATCTTCCGTATATTGGTCGGAAGTCATGCCCGTTACTTTCCATGTGCTCGCCACAGTATCACCAACATTTGGATCACTTACCGTTGCAACGACAGATACCGTTCCTTCATCTTGGCTAACGGTTAACCGGTTTTGGTCGTTCTGAGTGACAACTAGCGAGACTTCAGGCGCAATATTTTGTTCACTCACCGTAATAGTGGTTTCCCGTTTTGCACCAAGATTAACACCGCTATTCAAGCTGACAGTGATCGTCTCATCACCCTCAAACTCCCCATCTGCAACAGTTTGAATTGAAATATTGGCTTTTGTACCTGAGCTTATCGTTACTGAGCCACTATTCAAGTCATGATCCACACCAGATGTTGCGCTGCCCGTCACCGTGTAGTCGACGGTTACCGGATATTGTGGAGCAGGGCCATTTAGCAGCACTTGAATATCTATCCTAGTGCCTTCAGCAATCGTTTTATCTTTACTCAACGATACTAGCGGATTAACTCTCAACAGCTGTTGATCGGTTCCTAAATTACCGTTTGCATCTGTTGCTTGCCAGTAGACGTTATGTACTCCCGGTGCAAAAATGGTTTTACCTTCTGTTAGCGTAACGGGTAAAGGCTCTCCGCTGCTATTGAGTGCTGTCGCAGTACCCAAGTTCACTTTAGTGAATAGACCCTTAGCATTAACTTCTAGATCGGCAGGGGCGGTGACAACAGGAGGTTCACCATTGACTGCACCACTTATTTCTAACAGCGCACTCGCTTTAGCTCGACCACCATGACCATCACGAATAGCGTAATTCAGAGTAACAGCGCCTGCGAAGTTACTTGGAGCGGTGTACTGTAGTGCACTGCCAACCACACTTGCGCTACCTAAACTTGCCTTGACGCCTTCAATAATGAGGGTATCTCCATCAACATCCGTATCATTGGCTAATACATTCAGAGTGAACGTATTATTGGCACTACCATCAAGCTGGAAGTTATCGTTATTTGCAATGGGTAAGTCATTTACAGCTGTGATAGTTAATGTAACTGTATAGCTATCACTTTGCAGCTCTCCATCGCTTACTGAATAGGTAAAGCTATCGTCACCGTTGAAGTCAGCTCCTGGTTGATATACCCAGCCTGTACCATTATTGGTTAATAACCCATTTGCTGGCTGACTACCAATTGTCAGCGTTAAGGTATCATCTTCAGCATCTTGTAATGTCGGCAGAATAGTTAAAGAAGTATCTTCTTTAACGCTGAGCGAAAGGTTTTCACCCGTTGGTGCTGTATTTTCAGCAACTACTTCAAGGTTAAATGCTGGTAGGTTTGCATTGTCAGTGCCATCACTAACACTGATTTGAATACCGCTAGTCGTACCAATATCTGTCTCTGATGGTGTACCAGAGAGTTCACCGGTTGATGCTGAGAATATTGCCCAGCTTGGCTTATTCGTGATCGTAAAGTTTAGCGTGTCCTCATCTTCATCTGTTGCAGCGGGTATAAAACTATAGTTTTCTCCTACAGTGATTTTCACACCTGGTGTACCACTGATAGTTGGCAAGCGATTGATGTTGACCACACTTAGCGTGAAGTTAAGATTTGCACCTTCAATACCATCGCTAACACGAATTGTGATGTTGTATTGCTCACCTCCATCATTAAAGGTAGGAGTACCAGTTATTGTACCCGTTGTACTACTGAATGTTGCCCAATCAGGCGCATTAGTAATGCTAAAGGTAAGATTATCATTATCCTCATCGGAAGCGCTTGGGGTAAAGCTATAACTTACTCCTTCATTTACCGTGGGAGCAGGTGTTCCACTTATTATAGGAGCTCGATTCACATCGTTTACGGTGATAGAAAATGTCAGGTTTTGAGTGGCACTACCATCACTTACCGTGATGACAATATCACTGTAAGTACCTGACTGATTGAAGTCGGGAATTCCCGTTAGTGCTCCAGTCGTCGAGCTAAATGATGCCCAATCCGGCTGATTAGTAATGGAGAAACTCAGGTTGTCATTATCGGAGTCGCTTGCCGTTGGTGTGAAATTATAAACATTGCCTTCAAGTACCGAAGTAGACGGTGTGCCACTGATAGATGGTGCCCGATTCACATTTACAACATTAATATTAAAGCTTAGCGTTTGTGTTGCGCTGCCATCGCTGGCCGTTATTACAATGCCGTTGTAGTCGCCAGCATCAGTAAAACTTGGCGTGCCGCTCAGGGCTCCTGTGCTAGTACTGAAAGTAGCCCAACTTGGTTTATTGGTGATACTAAAAGCAAGGGTATCTCCATCAGGATCAGAGGCGGTTGGAGTGAAGCTATAACTACTATTTTCATCCACGCTGGTCGCTGGTGTTCCACTAATACTTGGTGTGCGATTCACATTGACGACAGTAATATCAAAATTCAAGGTATCGCTGGCTGTACCATCACTCACTGTAATAACAATACCATTGTATGCACCAGCATCGGTATAACTAGGTGTTCCCGTTAAACTACCGGTTGAGGTGCTAAAGGTTGCCCAGCTTGGTTTATTAGTGATGCTAAATGTTAAGGTGTCGTTATCTTCGTCAGTCGCGGTAGGTGTAAAGCTATATGCAACATTTTCGTTAACGGTAGCCGCTGGGGTACCGCTAATAACAGGTGCTTTATTTAGCTCAACTACAAAACTAAAGGTTTGGTTGGTAATAGCGGTAACACCGTCTTCCAAGCCATCCTCTAGTGAAAAGACAAAACTATCACTCGCATTTTGAGAGTTGTCGTGGGTATAAAAGAGATTACCGCTCTCAATATCAGCTTGTGTGAATGTGCCATTACTGCCGAGTGCTTCACCACTGTCTAAGCTGCCGTTACTGTTGGCATCTACAAAGAGGCTTCCGTGACTTGGCAAGGTAGTTACCGTATACGTTAAACCTGTACCGCTATCATCCACATCGCTTGCAGACAGAGCAGAATTCGTGATGTTTATCGTTGTGCCTACATCAAGCGTTAAACCTGTATTCGTTGCGACTACGGGGGCATCATTGATATTTGTAACCGTAATGGTGAAGCACTGCTCGCTGGTCTCAGTACCATCGGAAACAATTAAACAAATATAGTGATCGCCAACATCGTCATTGGTAGGCGTACCCGTTAAGGTCGTCGCTGCCGGTGATATTTTTCGAATTCGATGGTTGCCGGTATCTGCAACATAAACGATGCCATTGCTGTCTACTGCAATACCAAAGGGTTGGCTGAAGCGTGCCACACTCGCTAAACCATCGGTGCTTCCTGAGGCTCCTGCACTTCCTGCGAAAGTGGTTACTACGCCAGCAGTCGTTATCTTACGAATGGTGTGCCCCGTTTGCTCTGATACATAAAGGTTATCAGCGCTGTCTAGTGCAACATCATACGGCTTATTAAAGCTTGCTTGCGTTCCTGTGCCATTCGCCGAGCCCGCCGATCCCGTTCCTGCAAAAGTCGTTACCACACTTGCTGAAGTGACTTTACGAATAGCGTGATTATTGCGGTCAGCTATGAACAGGTCGTTATTGCTACTACTACCCCCATTATAGGGGAAGTTGAATTTTGCCGATGTGCCTGTTGCATCGGTAAAGCCAGAAGAGCCTTTGGTGCCAGCAAACGTAGTTACAACGCCTGCAGGGGTTATTTTGCGAACGATATGAGGGTTGGTTTCTACAACAAAAAGATTTCCGTTGCTATCAATGGTGATACCCGTTGGTGCGGCAAAGGTGGCTGCTGTGCCAGTTCCGTCCGTGCTGCCAGGTGAACCACTACCTGCAAAGGTGGTTACGACTCCTGCTGGAGTGATCTTACGGATTTTATTGTTTGAAGAATCTGCAACATAAACATTGCCAGAAGCGTCAACCGTTACGGCTTTGGGAAAGTTAAATGAAGCAGCACTACCAGTGCCTTCATCAGAACCAGCAGTTCCAGACCCCGCTAGTGTAGTGACAACGCCCTCGGGTGTAATTTTACGGATCACATGGTTACTGTAATCGGCGACATACACATTGTTGTTGCTGTCGGTTGCAACGTCATAAGGAGATTTAAATGAGGCGGCAGTCCCAGTTCCATCGGTATAACCAGAGCTTTGACCTGCAAATGTAGACACCGTTGCTTCTGTGCTTGTGTTCAAGCTTAGCCAACTTGGAAGCGGGGTATTAGCCGAGACGGAAACGGTGACGTCATCTTTGTCAGGGTCGCTGGTTGTTACTGAATATTTGTACACTGAATCCTCAGTCGATGCAGTGACTGCTGTGGAAGTAAACGTTGGCTTATCGTTGACAGCCGTGACGTTCACTGTGCTAGTTGCTGCATCACCATCAACGGTACCATCATTTGGCGTAACCGTGAGCGTCATTGCCGTTGTGTTGTCTGTTGCTGTGGTTATGTTGAGTTTAGTCGTCACATCAAGGTAGCTATTAAGCGCAGTCGCTGACCCACTTAATGTCATACTCGCTGTGCCACTCCCCGCCACTGTGACGCTGCTCACTGTACCATTACCATCGGTGCTTGCGATGGTGCCGCTGTCCAGTGCCAAGGTAACCGTTAAGTTGTCATCTTCATCATCCGCTAAGACGACTGCTGAAAGATCAACCGTTGTTGCGATATCTTCTGTCACAGTAAAGCTTGCTGGTAAGTTACTAATTGTAGGTGCGGTATTGGAAATATTGGCATCTAAATAGGCTGATTCATGCCATGCGACGCAAATTAAATTCAGTGCGTTGTTACAGGGCACACTGCCTATTAGGGTATACCAACTGCCATTTTGGTTGGCAACACCTTTGACAGTGTTAGAAGGTGAGGTTCCGCCCGAACAGTTATTCGCAGCGTTAAAAGTGCCTCCCGAATCGGAGAAACTCCAAAAATACTTAACGTTGCCCGAGTTTTCTAGCATGTCGGACGCATTGCTATTAAGGGCGCTGAGTGTGCCGTTGACAAAGTCGTCCCAATTGGCGTCAGCAAGCTTAGTGCCTCCGCTATTATAAACATTGACACTGGGTAGGCTGTAATTCGTGTCAAGACTGGCGATGTCATCGGATGCAGAGAATGAAATTACTGCACGGGCTCTAACCGGGCCATTACTTACGGCTGTTGATGTTGCACCGTTAATAATATTGTTTAGGCGGTTATGCTTGCGTAGAAATTTGCTTTTGCATAAGGCATCTGCTGTGGTTCTTGCTTCTGCAGCAGTTGCTCCAAAGTAGCCATTGCCCAGTTCACTGGTTTGATCCGCGTAATCATATACAATGAGCTTATTAGAGGCAGGGAGTTCAGTGCCGTTACTAACGTAGTAGGCTTCGAACACTTCTGGTCTTATCGAGTTACTCGCAGGCAATAACGCAACGACGCCGTTGTAGCTGGCAAGATCACCTCCAGAGAGCGTAACATGGTAAATTGAGCTGTTACCTGAGTCGACGGTGACTTGGGTGATTGATGCGGTTGTTTTACTGCCTGTATCAATATCCGGTTCGTTGTCGGTGTTTTTTTCATCGCCAAGGATCGTAAAGTCACTGGCGGTTGGCGCAACGGTATGTGCGTTAACAAACGTGACTTTAAAGACTAATTCATCAGCATTTGTTGTTTCGTCAGTTGGTGTGAGCCTTTCGACTTTTTGCCAATTTTCGAGAGCAAATGCGGATGAGGTTAAGGCGAAAAATATACTGCCAGCTATGCAGCTGTTAGAGACAATCTTACGAACACGGCTTAAAAGTGAGCGCTGTGTAATCATAATGACCCCTGAGTGATTCAGTTACTAGGTTGATAACATTTATAGAACTGCTTTGGATGCAACTTTGTGGGTTTTTTATACAAAGATGTCATTTGAGTGTAGTTGATGTTTTAAAACCTAGTATCGACAGTTATTAAAAACCGTCACCTAAAACAGGGACTTATAGGGTTTTTGTTTTTATTTTTGCAATTGTTTTTCGTGAAAGGTTTAGAGGGACGCATTTTTTAACAAGCTTTTCAATGTGGTTTGATAAAATAAAGTTATCAATCTGTCGGATTTAATGTTGCTTGTTTTATTAATGTCAATTATTGGGTTGACGTTCATTTTTGATTAGAGGAGGCTGGCTGTGTTGTTACTTTCAAAGCTACATCAACTTCCTCCGCTGTTATATTATTTGTGTAATTGGGGCAAACTGAAGCTGCTGTTTATCTATCATCATTTCCAATAGGTACGAAATGCTGGCATCAAAATCTTGATACGCTTTGCCGAACTTTTTACGCAATGTAACTTGTAATGATTCTTGTATCTTTGCTGGCGTTGTACCTTTTGCTAGCGCTTCATGTACTGCATTCCAGGCAAAAGTTAAAAATTGAATATCTCTAGAAACTGATTTCACCGAGGTATTTTCCCCGTGTCCGGTTAGTACTAGGAGAGGGCTTAGTTGCTTCACTTCTTTGAGTACTGAAATGAGCTGGGTAATGTTACCTCTAGGTGTCATGATGGGCATAAAGTTGGAGTTCACTACGTCACCTCCAATTAGAATGCGTTGTTTGGGTAGCCAAAGCATAACATCACCTGGCGAATGGCCATCGTTGGCGAGCACAAATTCAACTTCAGTATCACCAAAAGTACGGGCTTGTTGATGTAAAATGGTTGAGGTAGGGATGGCGAGTGTGCTCTCACCAGTTGCGCCTTTAGTCATATTAAAAAACGCTTTAACATCAACCGACCCATCGCTTTTCATCGTCTCAGCGGACAAAGAGGTGGAGATAAGCTCTGCACCGAGCTTTGCAAAAGCGGCATTGCCAAGCCAATGATCGGCATGGCTATGAGAGTTGACTACCCAGCGAATTGGCTGTTCAGTTACACGTTTAACTGCTGCGATAATAGCGTTACCAATGTGCTCGGATGAACCAGTATCGAACACTAATACACCTTGAGTTGTAACAATAAAATGACTGTTTGAATTCCACCCTTTATTCTCAACTGTTGGTCTGCCATAAAAAGGAGAGGTGACGCTATAGACATTCTTTGAGACTGAAACGGCTTCTAACTCAAGTGATTGAGATTGTGCATTGACGTGAGCACAGAAGAACCCAACAATCATGAGCCCTGATTTAATTCGATTTAGCATCATTTATCCATATTATTGTTATTATTTATATCAGTACTTGAAGCTGCTCACTTCAATGGCCCAATTGAAACTAACATTTTCTCCAAAATGAGTTCAAGCGCTTACGCTGCGTAAAGTGTAAGCAAGCGTGTCACCTTATTAAACTCGCTTTTTTAAGCCTCATATTATCGTTCAGTAGTCGATCATCGATGCTCTTATGCATACGTATTCAATAGATTGTTTAGCTAGGAATTCTATATTGTTAATCTTGTGTGAATAAGAGGCGCAATAATGAAAAATATAAAACTAAACCAAATTGCAGCGGGAGTGTTGTTAGCATCCAGTTGCGTTACACCTGCACATGCTGTTGACGGCGACCCAACAACATTCGTTCATTTATTCGAATGGTCTTGGGCTGATGTTGCTATGGAGTGTGAAACGTTTTTGGGGCCAAATGGCTACGCGGCAGTGCAAGTATCACCACCCAATGAGCATATTACAGGGGATCAATGGTGGACTCGTTATCAGCCAGTCAGTTATGAGATTGCGAGTCGTAGTGGCAGTCGAGCCGAATTTGCCGATATGGTCGCGAGGTGTAAATCTGCCGGAGTAGATATCTATGTTGATGCCGTTATAAACCACATGGCTCATGGCAGCGGGACTGGAGTTGCGGATAACACTTTTGGCAACAAACAATATCCTATCTATAGTCCACAAGATTTTCATGAAACCTGTGCAATAAACCCTGAAGACTACGGTAATAATGCATGGCGAGTACAGCACTGCGAACTTGTAGGGCTTCATGATTTAGACACCGATGCGAGCTACGTACAAAATACCCTCGCGGGCTTTTTGAACGATTTACAGTCTCTGGGCGTGGCAGGGTTTAGGTTGGATGCAAGCAAGCACATGCCCGCAAGTGATATTGGCGATGTGTTAGCCAAGCTAAATCGACCAGCGGTCGTTTTCCAAGAGGTGATTGATCAAGGAGGTGAGGCGGTTTCTGCTTCTGAATATCATCAAAATGGTTTAGTCACCGAGTTTAAATACAGCATTAAACTGAGCGAGACATTTAAGCAAGGCAAATTGGCTTGGTTAAAAAGCTTTGGCGAAGCTTGGGGTATGATGCCAAGTTATAAAGCCGTGATATTTACAGACAACCATGACAACCAACGCGGGCACGGTGGAGCAGGGTCCATCGTTACTTTTCATGATGGTAAACTGTATGATTTAGCGAATGTATTTATGCTGGCATATCCTTATGGTTATCCTAAAGTGATGTCTAGTTATGAATTTAATGGCGACACTGATGCTGGTGGCCCTACGGTGCCTGTTCATCAAAGTGGTAACCTCAATTGTTCCAGTCAATTATGGCAGTGTGAGCATCGTCGCCCAATGATTGCAGGTGCAATGCAGTTTAGAAATCATACTAATGGCAATTGGACTGTGGCAAATTGGTGGGATAATGGTAATAACCAAATTGCATTTTCTCGAGGTGATTTAGGCTTTGTTGCCATTAACCGAGAATCTTCTAGTATGGGTCAAAGCCTGCAAACAGGGCTCTCTGCCGGAATCTATTGTGATGTGCTAAGCGGAGGTATCGGCCAAGAAAACTGCGCGGGTAGAAGCATCGAAGTTGATACCAATGGTTACGCACAAATTAATTTAGCTGCTATGGATGCCGTAGCCATTCATCATCAAAGTAAACTGGCAACGCCACCAGAGACTGGTGATTGGCAACGCACATTAGTCTTTATTAAAGCGGAAACTCAATCTGGTCAGGATATGTTCGTTCGAGGTGGTCTTGATCATGTCGCAGCATTGCAGCGCGGGATTGATTGCGGCGCCGATCCTACTCTTTGCTCTTTACCTATCAAGCATTTGAACATGCGAAACATGACAACTTCGGCTTGGAAAGTGGCTGATACCAGATTGGATTGGCTAGCGGCTGAAACTGGGCAGTCTAGTGATGCCCAAGGGAGTCCGCTGGATTGGACAACCAATATTTGGCCTGCTAACTGGGGCGCGGAAAAACGTTACGACAGCGATGGTTTTGGCGTCATGTCACTCAATCAATGGGGAGCACATTACTGGTTGCTGGAAGTAGAAATGGACTGTAGCAAAACATTCAACGGTTGGTTTGAAGTAAAAGCATTCGTTAAAAATGGTCAAGGTTGGGAAGGGGATATTAACCAACAAGACACGCCATATACGAGCAATAATCACTTTGCTCAATGCGGAAAGTTGAACGTGTTTGAGTTTGGCACAAACTCAGTCTCTATTTCGTCATTATAACAAAGATGGACTAGGGCTAACCTAGTCCAGATTTACACTCCTCAGTGCTGTAAAAATTACATCCAACCAATACACTAATCTTTAATGTTCATATATTTCATGATGTTATGTGGTGGTATTGATTCTGCATAAGTCTTCGCATCTACCTCTACATCAGCAACGTATTGAAGGAGAGAATGATGACGGAGTCAGACAATATTTCAGTCGCGATCTTAGCCACTGACGGATTCGAACAAAGTGAGCTGATTAAACCTAAGCAGGCGCTTGAAAGCGCTGGATTTAATGTTGATATTATTTCATTAAAGAAGGGGGGTATTACCGCTTGGGATGAAGACCGTTGGGGTGAGAAAGTCGCCGTTGATTTAACCTTGGATGAAGCCATACCCAGTAAATATGCAGGGCTCGTTTTACCTGGCGGGTTGTTCAACCCCGACAGGCTAAGGCAGGAAAAATCGGCGGTTAAATTTATTCAAGCCTTTTCACAGTTTGGGAATAAGCGCCCAATCGCGGCGATATGCCACGGTCCTTGGCTGCTAATCGAAGCCCAGTTGGTTGAGGGCAAAACGCTTACCTCTTTCCCAAGTATCAAAACCGATCTTAAAAATGCAGGCGCAGACTGGATTGACCTAAAAGTTGCAGTAGACGACAACTTGATCACGAGTCGCAATCCAAATGATCTTGATGCTTTTAATGAAGCAATAATTGAGGCTCTGCAACAAGATACTATCAATTAATCGAAAGAGTGGGTTTGTGCCGTTTCAAACAGACACTAATTGGTATAAATAAGGAGAGGATAATGTCAGACATAAAGAAAACTTTTTGGGAGGCGCTAGACAGCAGCCCCAATGTGATGATTGGTTTGAGTGATGACAATAATCACCATGAGCCAATGCGCGCACAGTTGGATAAAGACGCCAATGGCGAGTTTTGGTTTTTTACCAGTAAAACAAATCGTATTGCCAAGTGTGGTAAAGCGACTGCTCAATTTTCCAGTAAAGGGCACAACGTATTCGCTTGCATTCGCGGACACTTAATTGAAGAAACGCGACAAGACGTACTTGATGCCCATTGGTCAAGACAAGCCGAGAGCTGGTTTGAAAAGGGTAAAGATGACCCCGAGCTTATCATGCTCCGTTTCGAACTGGACGATGCTGAAATTTGGCATGTTAGCCCCGACTTGAGCGGCTTATTAAAACTAGCCGTGGGCAAAAATGTAGAACCGGAAGAGATGGGTGAGCGAGAAACGGTCCAGTTTAGATAATCACATTACTCAATTTGAAGCAGTCACTAGGGCGCAAAGACGGTACTTGTTTTTGCGCCTTCATTGCTTCCACTCACGTGAAAATGTTCCCAAATGTATTGTTAGTAGTTTAAATATTTAGGACTTTGGGGAATTCTCTGGACAACGGCTAACACTGTGATAACAATAAATGTATTGATTTTAAAGTGAGCTGTTTCAGTGAATTCAGGAGTTTACATGGCCACCGAGGATACCTTTGATAATTGGCAACACGCCTTATCTGCCAGTTATGAGCAATTAATTAATCAATTTGTTACTCACACGCCGCAACTATTGGGCGCGGCACTCATGCTGCTTGTCGGTTGGGTGGTGGCTTGGCTATTGAGCAAACTGACTATTTCGTTATTTAAGCTTTGCAATCGTGCATTGGCGGGTTTAAGTCAACGAGTGCAAACCGAACAAACGCTTCAGCTAAATCTAAAACACGCTCGATTAATAGGGAAAACCGTGTTTTGGGTCACGATGATGTTTTTTATCGCAGCAGCCACATCCAGCCTTGGCTTAAACTTCTTCAGTGATTGGATCTCTTCGTTACTTAGTTACCTACCAAACCTCCTCGCTGGGATATTTATTATTGTTGGTGGTTA
The DNA here is from genome assembly GCA_000814665.1 of Pseudoalteromonas flavipulchra NCIMB 2033 = ATCC BAA-314. Classification (GTDB taxonomy): domain Bacteria; phylum Pseudomonadota; class Gammaproteobacteria; order Enterobacterales; family Alteromonadaceae; genus Pseudoalteromonas; species Pseudoalteromonas maricaloris. The sequence goes on along the minus strand of JWIH01000006.1, from coordinate 45,623 downwards.
TCTGCTTGGCAATCTGGCCAGTGCCATGGCAAGAGCTGGTGCGCAGTCTGTAGGGTTTGCGCGAGTCGAAGTCGCGGGTAACATAGCCAAGCTCGCGATCCTATTTACCGCAACGGTAATAGGTATTGAGCAATTAGGGATCAATATTCAATTTGTGACCAATATGGTGGTGGTGCTGACAGGCGTACTGTGTGCGGGAGTTGCATTGGCTTTTGGTCTTGGGAGTCGAGAGCTAATCGCAAATACTGTTGCGGCAAAACAAGCGCTGCGTCACTGTCGAATTAACGATCAAATTGAAATTGCAGGCGTTTCAGGCACGCTCACCGAAATCACGGCAACGATGTTAGTGATTGAAACCCAAAAAGGGAGAACCCTAATACCGGCAAGGCAATTTTTAAAGGACTCGGCACATATTACCGCGACACACAGTCATTCAAGTAAGCAGTAGGGAGGGCTCTATGTCAGCGTTAAACCTCAAAATTGCGAAACACTTTTTACAAGAAGAGCCTGCAGGCGCCGCGCGCTTACTTTCTTTGCAAACGCCAGATGTCGCTGCTGAGTTACTAAAAACGTTACCAAATGAAGTTGCTTTAAACGTACTTAAAGTCATGCAGCCTCGCAGTGCAGCGGAAATTCTGATAACGCAAACGGATGTGGATATTGCTAGGTGGCTAGGTAAAATGAAGTTGGCTGATATTGCTGCTATCTTAAGGCATTTACAGGACGAAGAACTTGCTCGTTTTCTTAATCTCATTTCAGTAAGACGACAAACTCTCTGTAAGATGTTAATTAGCTACCCTGATTATACAGTGGGAGCGTGGGTTGAGACGGACGTATTAATTCTTGAAGAAACAATGACAGTTGAGGAGTCACTACTGCGCTTAAAAAAGCGTGACTATATCGGGTTTGCGCTAGTTTATGTGGTAAATCAGCATCGCCATGTGGTCGGTCAGTTGTCACTAACTCATTTGCTTCGAAAAGCGCCGCAACAGAAAATTGCAGATTTGATGGATACTCACGTCGTTTCTCTAAGTGGTTATACCGAGTTGCATAGTGCATTGAAATCGCCCGTTTGGGCGCAACAAGATCAGGTTGCAGTTGCCAATCGAAGTGGTGATTTTATTGGGGTATTGCCACATTACAGAGTGAGAAGTGCACTTGGCCGAATGGACGAAACACAAGACAAGCCAAGTGAATCTTTAGATTTATTAGATGCCTATACCAGTTCGTTTGTCAGTATGTTAGATACATTGGTGCCAGTTAAGGTCAAGGGGAAATAAGCGATGAGCGTAGCGAAAGATACATTAGATTCAGCGGTAGAGCAGCTCAGTGATGAGTTTTTAAGTAAGTTTCCGCTCAAAAGTGCGCAGCTCCTTGGCACTTTACCTCCAGACGAAGCCGCGGAATTATTACAACAGCAGGCACAACATATCATTTATCGTTTATGGAAATATTTGCCGCCGGGAGCCGCTGAACAAATTTTCCAGCAATTCCCTGTGGATTATCAAGCACAATTTATCGCGAGCCTAGATAGCCATATTGCGGTCGGGCTTTTGAACAAACAGTCGCAGGAAGCGCAGCAGGTACTACTTGCTAAATTAAAGGAGCAGCATTCAACCATAGCGGATGAACTTAGTGAGTTGCTGGTTTTTCCTGAAAATACCGCTGCGAGAATGATGAACAAAAAGGTTCAAGCGTTTTACTCAGATACAACACTACGAGAAGTACTTGCGCAGCTGAAGCGATTAGACGGTAAAGTGCCAGATGTCATCTATGTGTTAAACGAACAGCAGGATTTAGTGGGCGAAACAACACTCAATATTTTAGTGGGAAGCTCCTCAAGTAAAACCCTAATGCAGGTTGCGACACCGATCCGAGTCACGCTAAATGTAATGGATCATAAAGATCAGGTCGTGGAAGCGTTTGAAGGGCACAAAGTGCGAGCAATTCCGGTACTTGATGCGCAGCAACAGCTAGTTGGGCAGATCCGATTTTTTGACGCCTATCAGTCAACCAAAGAAGATTTAGCGAGTGATATGCAGACCATGGTAGGTGCGAGTAAAGACGAAAAAGCTCTATCAAGTAGCTGGTTTGCAGTAAAGAAACGGCTCCCGTGGTTACAAATTAACTTGTTAACCGCATTTGCAGCCGCAGCCGTCGTGGGGGCATTTGAGGGATTGATTGCTCAAGTTACCGCTTTAGCTATTTTGCTGCCAGTAGCTGCTGGACAGTCGGGCAACGCAGGGGCTCAAGCTTTGGCTGTAACAATGCGAGGCTTAACACTACGAGAAATTTCAACGCGACACTGGTATCAGGTGATGCTAAAAGAAATGATGGTTGGTCTGCTAAATGGCATAGCAATAGCCGTTACTTGTGGCATTGGCGTATATTTGTGGAGTCAATCACTCGGTCTTGCACTTGTTATTGCGCTTGCGATGATATCATCTCTTGTCATTGCGGGAAGCTCAGGCGCCATTGTACCAATTGCATTGAAAAAATTTGGACTCGACCCTGCGCAATCTTCATCAATTGTACTTACGACAATTACAGATATAGCGGGTTTTATGTCATTTTTGGGGATTGCATTGTTGCTGTCAGATATGTTGCCGAAAGGCTAAGTGAGGAGTGGGAAAATTCGTAGAGCTAGTGCAGGCACTAGCTCTGGGCAATACGTATTAGTTAACTACTACGTTGCTTGCTTGAGGACCTTTCTGGCCTTCTTCAACTGTGAAAGACACTGATTGGCCTTCAGTTAAGGTTTTGAAACCGTCAGAAACGATAGCACGGAAGTGTACGAATACATCTTTACCGCCGTTTTCTTGAGTGATGAAACCAAAACCTTTCTCTTCGTTGAACCACTTAACTGTGCCGTTTACTGTGTTAGACATAATTGAAACCTTTTTCAAAAAATTAATTGTGTGGTGAAAATCACCGATAAAGCGATAGATAAAACTTAGCTAGTAACGCATTGGTATATCTATAAACGACTTTTTAAAAAAAAGAGTATCAAGAAAAAACAGTGCAGCAGTAGTAAGTGCTCTAAGTATCTAAAGCCTGCATATAGTATAGCGTTCTTAAGGCGCTGTCCAATGAAGTTTGCAACTTTTTTGTTTAAAAAGTGAGCGGTAATAAGTATTGAGCGGATTTATTGGTGTAACTTTGATTGGGATGGACGAATTTGAAACATGTGTTTTCTTCGCTTTATTATTACCAAACTGTCCATCGCATTCTGTGTTTTCCAGCTTGCTTATTTTAAACTTCGATAGAATAAAGTGGTAACGCGCTCTTCTGGTAGCCAATTAGCATAGTTAAGATTAAGTACCTGTAGTGGGCGAGCGGCTACAACTTCTTCCAAGCTTGTATTATTTTTCATTGCATCTAGCATAATCGTTTTAGCTTTTTGTAATAGTGCCAGATAATCTTGTAAATTTTGTTTATCTGTTACAGGGCCATGGCCTGGTATGACGGTGGTCTTGTCGTCTATTTTCATTATCACATCTTGTATAGCTTTAATTACTCCATCTAAGGAGCCGCCGCTGTCGACATCGACAAAAGGTAAGCTGCCTAAATTAAAATAGATATCGCCCATATGTACGGCATTTGCTCGGTCAAAAAAATCACTGCGTCGCCATCGGTATGGGCGTGATGATAATGCCATAAGTGAGCATGCTCTTGGTTAAAGTGGAGCTTCATATCACTGCCAAAAGTCAAAGTTGGCAAGTAGTCAGAACCATCACCGTGTTTTTGTTCTAACCGCTTGTATACATTGTGATGCGCGATAACATGGCTGCCTGCTTGTGCGAAATTTTCGTTGCCTCCTGTATGGTCGCCATGGTGATGGGTATTAATCACAAACTCAGGTGCGTTGGGTTGGATAGTTTTGATTTTTGCTTTAATTTGTTCGCTGAGTTTAGCGAACTGATCATCGACAATGTAAACGCCATCTGAGCCTGAACTTATCGCAATATTACCGCCTTGCCCAAATAGCACGTGAAGGCCCTTTGCTACCTCTTGCAACTTAAACTCAACGGTATCAGCTTGTGCGTTTGAAGTATTTATCAATCCAAACGCAATGGCAGCGAACGAATTTCTTGCTAATTTAATCATGATCCATCCTTTTTGTTCTATTTTTTGTTTATTTCTATAAAGCAGTGGCTTAAGGAGTTTTATCATGCGTGCAGATTCACTCTTCTGCCGCTGCTGCGTTGTCTATTACCTGCCTCAATGCCGCATCCATCTTTAGGATAAAGTCTTGTTTAAATGGATATTTTTCTTCAAACCCTTTTAAGTACCCAATGTGGGCGGTGCGACGCATTACTATTTTATCTTCAACAATATTACTGGTGCTTAGATTTGGTGTTATCTGCGACATTTTATTGATACCAAGTAAAGTGGAAAGCCGATCATTGACGTAACAATCAATGCGCCCACGTGCGAGCTTTTCGATATTTGAACGTGTGCTTTTGTTTTCCCAAAGTTGAATAAGTCCTTGTTTTTGCGCTTCCATTAGGCTTTCATCTAAGATGATATAACCGGCATTAATGCCAATATTAAGTACTTTTTCTGGTGTTACATGAGGCAAGTTCTTTAACGTTATCCCTTGATTGCAAAAGGCAACCACGACCTCTTCTTGAAGAGGAATTGAATACGGCCAGATATAGGGGCGTTTTTTGATATGAATATAAGGTGGCATTAACGCCATTGCATCACCGGATGCCATAGAGGAAACACCTCGCTTCCAAGGTACCGCTTGCAAATTAACTTGATATTCATGACTCAGCAAACGTGCAGCTTGCTTTACTATATCTACATAGATGCCATAAAGCTCGCCGTTAATTTGATAACTATAAGGCGGGTAAGCATCGTCGACCAAAATGGTTACTTTAATGGGTGCCGAGTATTCAGGTTTATGGGGAGCAGCGCTAGATAAAAGCGGCAGAGAGATACAGTAGCAAATAAAAACAAAGCGAAATAAATTCATTTTTCACTTATGTAACTAGTAGTCATTTTTTAAATATAGCCAACAAATAGCGAGTTTGTTAGGAGGGGGTACTAAACTTATGTTACGAAGAACTTGGGCTATAAATTCCCAGTATTTACGTATTTGATATGCTTCATCAATGCTTAGATTGAAGCACTTAGGTATTGACACTGCTAAAGTATATTTAGATCTTTTTAGGGCAGATGTGTACTAAAGAAAGTCAGTTGAATAGTTAGGCAAGAGCAATCAAAGGAGGCTGAAGCCTCCTTTGTTTAATGTGAACGTTGACTACAGTTTATTCTCAGCGAGTGCGATAAAGAAACTATAGCTTAATGCGACATCGTGAATACGCTTAAAGCGACCAGACGCACCACCGTGGCCAGCTTCCATGTCGGTTTTTAGCAGCAGTAGATTATCATCTGTTTTATATTCTCGTAGCTTAGCGACCCATTTCGCTGGCTCAAAGTACTGCACCTGAGAATCATGCAAACCCGTGGTTACAAGCAGATTTGGATATGCTTGGGCTTTAACTTGATCGTAAGGTGAGTAAGACAGCATGTAATCAAAATACGTCTTCTCATTTGGGTTGCCCCATTCGTCGTACTCATTTGTGGTCAGCGGTAGCGTTTCGTCAAGCATGGTATTGATCACGTCTACAAATGGAACTGCCGCATGTACACCATCGTACAACTCTGGCGCTTGGTTAATGACTGCACCCATTAATAGGCCACCTGCGCTGCCACCTCTAGCATAAATACGTGAAGCATCCCCATACTTTTGCTCAACGAGTGCTTTTGTGACATCAACAAAGTCGTTAAAGGTGTTCTTTTTGTTTAACTTTTTGCCATTATCATACCAAGGACGGCCAAGCGTTTCTGAACCACGAATGTGTGCAATAGCATAGACAAAACCACGATCTAAAAGGCTTAATCGGCTTATTGAGAAGGTTGGCTCAACATTAGAACCGTATGAACCATAACCGTATTGTAGTAACGGGTTTGAACCATCTTGCTTGAACTTATCTTTACGATAAACAATTGAAACCGGTACTTTTATGCCGTCACGTGCGGTGATAAAAATACGTTCAGATTGGTAGTTTTCAGGTGCAAAGTCGCCCAATACTTTGTCTTGCTTTAATAGTGTTTTGTTTAAACTAGCAAGGTCGACATCATACACAGAAGCCGGGGTCGTCATACTCTGATAACCAATTCTTACCGCATTTGCATCTAGGTTTTCATTACTCGTTAAATAAACCGCATAAGCCGGGTCATTAAAGGTTAAACGCTTGCTTTCGTTATTATCTAAATTTAATACGGTGATTTGGCTAAGACCATTTTCACGCGTTTCGTAAACTAGGTGCTGATTAAATAGCTCAAAGCTATCTAGTTTTGCATCGGCATTGTGCGGTACAACGGTTTGCCATTTTGAAATATCACTTGCATCACTGGCTTTAACGCGCATAAGCTTAAAGTTTACGGCATCTTTATTGGTGTGGATGTAATACCAATCGCCAAGTTTAGCAATGCTATATTCATGACCTCTTTCTCTAGGGATAAAGCGCTCAGGAGTTGCTTTTGCATTATCTGCGTCTAGTAAAGATACACCTGACGCCTCGGTACTTGAATGGTGAATGTATATTTTGCTCTTGTCTTTACTCTTTGAGATATACGTGTAATAGCTGTTATCTTTTTCTTCGTAAATTAATTCATCTGTGCTTTGTGCTGTGCCTAGAGTATGGCGAAACACTTGATAACCAAGCAAAGTAACAGGATCTTTTTTGATGTAATAGATAGTTTTGTTGTCATTTGCCCAAACGATAGGACCTGAAGCGCCTTCAATCGTATCGTCTAATAGCTTACCTGTCGTTAAATCTTTGATTCGAATCGTATAAATTCGACGACTTAATGTATCCTCAGCAAAAGCTAACAGGTTTTCGTTGGTTGAAATGGAAAGACCACCGACACCATAATAGTTTTGACCTTCAGCGCGGATATTCGCATCAAAGATAGCTTTTGCATTTTTACCATCTTGGTGTTCACTGCGGTAATAAGTGAAGTATTCTTTGTCACCCTCAGTGGCACTAAAATAATAGTAACTGCCGTTTAGTACCGGCACACTGCGGTCATCTTTGACCACTTTGTTTTTGATTTCTTCAAATAAGGTTTGTTGTAGTTGCTCCGTGTTTACAAGCTTACTGTCGGTATAGGCATTTTCTTTGGTTAAGTGTGACAATACCTTTTCGTCACTTCTAGTATCGTCACGTAGCCAGTGATAATTATCGACAAGTTCTTGACCGTGAATGGTGGTCTTGTGTGGGATCTTTTCAGCTACAGGAGCCGTAACTGCTGCGGTTTGCTCAGCGTTAGCTTCAGACTTTGTGTGTTGTGACGGCGCTTCTTGACAACCGAGTACAGCAACCAAAGATGCTGCTATTAATGTAAATTTAAATTTCTTCATTTTTATTCTTCTGTAATAAATCAATTCATCGAGTCTAACTAGTTCTTATTATAAGGACAACTAATTGAGACGATATTTTGTAACAATTGCAAAAAACAAGATATTAGTTTTCTATTCAGTCAATATCAAAGCGGCCAACCAAACGCTCTAAGTCTTTAGCTAAGTTAACTAATTGGTCAGCGCCTGCATTTAATGCGGCTGTTTCTTCTCCGACTTGTCGTACAGAAATATCTACCGAGTCAATTAAACGTCGAGTATGACCTGCATTTTCTCCTTGTAATGAAGCTTGTGACGCTATATTTGAAACCGATGTTTTAATCCTTGATACAGCCTGAGCGATGTCAGTAAATGCTTGCTGCGCGCTTTGTGATTGTTTGATAGTCGTCTCAGATTCGCTTACGCTTGATGTCATTTGGGCTGATACCGTCCTTGTTTGAGCGATGAGGTTGGTTAACACTTGCTCTATTTCCTGTGTAGCGTCATGTGAGCGCTGTGCAAGCGTTCTTACTTCATCAGCAACCACCGCAAAGCCCCTACCTTGTTCACCTGCACGGGCAGCCTCAATCGCGGCATTTAATGCCAAAAGATTAGTTTGCTCTGCGATAGAACGGATCACGCCTAAAATATTAGTGATATCTTGGCTTTCACTTTCGAGCTGGTTCATGGCGTTGGCGGACTCAGCTAACGAATGATTAAGCCTCGCAACCTGCGATACTGTACTTTCTATTGTGCTGTTACCACGCTGAGCGTGATCGTCCGCAGTGACGACATCCTCCAAAGTGTGACCGCAGCTTTCACTGATCTGTGCAGCAAGTTGCTCTACGGTTTCAGTGGTCGTGGTAGCACTGGCAGAGTCTTCAGCCTGCGTATGGCATTGATTACGGATATCGTTGATACTCTTTTGTGATCCTAATGCAGCATCATTCAATGTTGAGGCATTACTTTGAATATCTTTCACGAGCGAATTAATTGAGTCCAAGAATTTATTGAACCACGTGGCCAGCTCTCCAATTTCATCGTTGGTGACGACTTTTAAACGTTTGGATAGATTGCCTTCACCTTGTGCTATTTCTTTTAAACCATCAGACACCATTTCAATAGGTTCAACGATTTTATTGGCAAGTGTAATTGCAATAATAATAAATAAAATCACCATGATGACTGCGATAATAGTAATACTAATCGTCATATCGTAAGCTGAAGCTAAGATTTCATCTTCATCGATCACTGCGATAAATTGCCAACCGAGTGTGTCAGAGCGATAAATCTTAGCATCATAGGTTTTATTATCAGTTTCAATAGTGAGGTAGGGTTCGTTTGTGGCGCTGCGAATGGCCTTGTAAAGTGGGCTGGTGAGATCTTTAATGTGTTTAAAGTTATGATTTTTATTTTTAGGATCGGCAAGTACAGTGCCTTCGGCATCAAGAAGGATTAAATATCCTGATTCCCCGAGTCGAATATTGCTAACGATATCGGTCAGTGTAGCAAGTGTTACATCTAATGATTGCACGCCAATCACTTTGCCGTCACGTTTTATACCTGTGGCAACAGAAACCATGGCTTGTCCAGTTACTCCTTGATAAGGCTCAGTAAGGATAACCTTGCTGGGATCTTTAGAGGCGTTTTGATACCAAGGGCGTTTTCTTGGGTCGTAATCGCCAAGGGGCTCCGCAGGATACTGAATAAAACCACCGGATCCGGTGCCAAGATATACAAACAATAATTCTTCGTGGGTTTGCCCAAATGCCCGATAAAGCTCAAAAATATTGCTTTCGGTTTGGCCGTTCTGTAGCGGAGTCATCGGTTTCTCTGCACCAAAATAAGTGGTGGTGTCTTGACCCACTTGTTGCACAGCCTTGGACTCGGCGAGGAAGCGCGCATTTTTCTTCATCTGCTCAAAAAACAGTACAAAAGACTGCTCGGCTTGCCTTATTTCATTGCCAGAAGCATCAAGGAATTTATCAAGAGAGTCGCTTTTGGTCTGAGAAATGCTGACCACAGAAATCGCTAATATAGGAATGATCACAGTGAGAACAAAGCTAATAATGAGCTTTTTGCGCATTTTCATACAGACAACCCTTAACTATCCGAGTGTTTTTATTATGCTCCTAGCAGGAGCGCATATTCTCAGGGCAAACCTGAGCCACGGGCGTGGCTCGTTAAAGTCCGTATTACAAGCACTTTGCAATGGTAAATTTGACCAAGCAACGTACTTTAGAAATTAAAGCTAATGTTACCCCTCTAATAGGTTTAGCATTGGATCTCATGTTTTTTAAGTAATTTGTAAAAATCAGAGCGATTACGTTGTGCAAGTTTTGCAGCTTCCGACACATTCCCTTCGCAAAGTGCCAGTACTTTTTGGATGTAGTCATACTCAAATTGGCGTTTCGCTTCATTTAATCCTGTAAACGCATTCTGCTCTTTATCTTTAGGCAAGGCTTTTTGTACGATATCTTCAGTGATCATTTTACCTGGCGTAATAGCAACACAGTGCTCCACAATATTATGGAGCTGACGGATGTTGCCCGGCCAATGGTAATTCAACAAATGCGTAATACTTTGTTGGTTAAATTGCTTTTCGCCATCGCTAAGTGCACTTAAGAAGCGTGATGCAAGTAGTGGAATATCTTCCAATCGCTCTCTTAAGCTTGGGATTTCAACAGACACTACGTTTAATCGATAGTATAAATCTTCACGAAATTGCTTTTCCGCAACGGCGCTTTGAATGTTCTTATGGCTTGCAGAGACAAAACGAACATTGACCTTGTGCTCGGTTTGGCCGCCCACAGGACGAACGGTTCGCTCTTGTAAAACACGCAGTAGTTTAACTTGCAAATCAAGCGGCATATCACCAATTTCATCGAGGAATAAGGTGCCGCCATCTGCCGCTTGTACTAAACCTTCTTTGTCGCTCACCGCGCCGGTAAACGCGCCTTTTTTATGGCCGAATAGCTCAGACTCCAACAGGTGAGCGGGCATTGCGCCACAGTTAATCGCAATAAATGGGCCTTGCGCTTGGTTGCTGGCCAAATGGATTGCTTTTGCCGTTACTTCTTTACCGGTACCGCTCTCGCCTTGGATAAGAATATTTGCATTACTGCTGGCAAGCGCTTGAATTTGTTGTACCAATTGACGCATTGCGGCACTTTGGAATAACAATCCATGGAAGTTATTTGGATCCGAAGTTTGTGCCGTCCTCACTTTTCCTGCAAGCGCCTCATTGATGACATCGAGCATTTGTTGAGAGTCAATGGGCTTGGTTAAAAAGCTCACAAAGCCTTGCTGCATGGCGTCAACAGCGTCAGGAATAGAGCCGTGAGCGGTCATCATCACAACGGGCATGCCGGTATAATACTTCTTTATTTGCTCATTAAGTTCAAAGCCATTCATGTGCGCCATCTTCAAATCAGTGATGACCAAGTCGATAGGCATTTGCTTGAGGATATTTAACGCTTGCGTACCGCGGTGCGCAACTTCAACTTCGTAGCCGTGACTTTCTAAACGCATGGCCAGTAGCTCAGTTAAAGACGTATCGTCATCCACTAAAAGTAACTTTGCGCCTTGTTGTGTTTGACTCATAGTGAATCCTCCTCAAGTGATGGGTTTTCAGAAAGATCGGTTTCTAAACGTTGTTTTTCTATGTCGGCAAGCTTTTGTTTTAGCTCGGCAAGCTGCTTTTGGGTTTGTAACAATTGCTCTTGGTGCTGTTGCGCCTTATTGTCAGAGTAATAATTACTGATTTTTTGCTCACGAAGGCTTTGAGTGTGCCAAGCTAGCGATTCAAACCAAATGTTGTAATCGTCTGGCCAATAATCTTGTAGTTTTACTTCTTCAATGGCTTTAAGTTGCTTGGTGGTTGAGTCTGTACCGCAATAGGTGTGAATAAAGCCCTGTAAGTGCAGTGCACCTTTATAGTAATCGTTAAATGTCACGTTATGTTTTTTGGCGCATTGGCTGACTAAGGCTTTGATCACCTCAGCTAAAGGTACAAACTTAGCGCTGGTTTCTGTTTTTACAGGGCCAATAAATTGCTTTGTTTGCTCGACGTTTTGCTCCGTTGTGGCACAACCACCGAGCAAAAATAGCGTGATACTTAATGCGATGTATTTCATTTTGGATCCCTTTTTGGAAAGGCGACTTGAATACTGGCGCCAGATTCTACTGATAGCCATTTCACATAGCCTTTTAATTGCTTCACACACTCAGAGACAATGGCTAAACCTAAGCCACTGCCATTATTATTTTTATTTTTTTCACCACGAACAAATGGCTGGAATAATGAATCGGCTTCATTGATGTCGATGCCATCACCGTCGTCACGGACTATCAACAATACTTCGCCATTTTGTTCTTCAATTGAAATAGTGACATTGCTTTTAGCGTGATCAATGGCATTGCTCACTAACTGAGTTAACACTAATTTGCACGGAAGATAAGGTACTTTTAGGTCATCATGATTTTGCCAGTTCACTATCACATCAGTCTTTCCTAGCTTATCGCTAAGATGTTTTGAGACTTCTTCTTGGATAAGATTCATTTCGGCGTCGTGATGTAGGCTATCAGGGTGACTGGCCGCGCTATAGCTGAGCAAATCATCGATCAATGATCCAAGCTTTGCAACAGAGTTTTCCATAATGATGAGAATACGTTGTTGTTTTGGGTTAACATCTCCAAGCAATCCACTATTTAATAAGCTGCTTCCTTCGTTTAGCGATGCCAAAGGGGTTTTAAGTTCATGAGTAACATGGCGCAAGAAGGTTTCTTTTTGTTGTTGAATACGCTTAAGTTCGAGCCGTAGCCAATTTAACCTGTCACCCAACTGCTGCAATTCATGGCTGCCAGAGAGTTCTACCGACTTATCAAAATTACCTTTACCTACTTCAGATACCGCAGATTCTACCTGATTAAGCTGCTGACAAATCCGGTTGATCAAAAAGATGCTGATCACGATAAGGGTGGGTAGCAAGATAACGAGACCGAACATAAACCATGTTTGCAGTTGCACGAAATGAGCTTCTTGATCAGATAAGCGCTTATTAAGTGTTTGCTGAAAGCTTTCCTCGAATTGATTAAGCACCTTAACCAATTGTTGGAACTCTTCAGCTTTTGAAGTGGCATTGATCTCATCGGGAGCGAATTGTCGCCATTTAGCAACAAACAGCGAATCGGGTAGGTTTATTTTTAATAATTGAATGCGTTTTTTGGTGTTTTGCCACTTCTGCTCGATGCTTTCTTGCAGTGTTTCACTTTGCAACAGCTGATTATTTTGCAGTGCTTTTTCAAGCGCACTGATATCCGCTTTTACAAAATTGTATTCAAGGATAAGTTTTTGATTTTTATTATAAATGTCCTGGGTTTTTTGTTGGTTTTTGGACAGTGCCTGGGCGTACCACAAAGTCAGTGTGAGTATTGGAAGCACACCAATAAACATGGCAATAAGTGCCTGTTTTTGTAATGACTGAGAAAAAATTTTTTTCACGATGCTAAATCCTTTATAAGGGTGCACAAATTTCAATCAAATGGCGTTGCGAGATTTGCAAAATTTTCTCTCCAAAAATTTACCTGTTGCAAAGCTGCGACAATCTAACATTAAGAAAAATAAAGACTTTTTATTTTTCGCTTTTTTAGCTGTTGCCATTTAGCAACAGCTTGCCTTAATCCAACCTTAATCTTTTTAAGTGATTTCCCTTAACTTGTTGATAAATGGTGTTTTTTCAATTTTGGCATCAAAGTTGGAATAGTTATCTCGAAAGCGAAAAACGAAACGCAACAACAAATGCAAAATCAGTTTTTAGCTTTAATAGCAAAACGTTTAACACAGAATTTAGTTTTTAATCTTATGAGGAAAGCACGATGAAAAATCTAGCAATCGCAGTATCAGCAGCAGTAATGACTTTGGCATCAGTAGGTGCACATGCAAACACTGATTTCGACAAACTAGACATGAATGGTGACGGTTACATCTCTATTGAAGAAGCAAAAGCAGATGAAGGCCTTCTTGCTCAATTTAACGAGCTAGACGCAGACCAAGATGGTCAACTAAGCCAAGCAGAATTTGATAACTACGAAGGGTAATTTGCCGAGTTATCACATCACTTTAATCGTTAAGGAGAAGATCATGAAAAATTTATTAGCAGTACTATCAATCACAAGTATGACATTGGTTTCAGCATCGGCAATGGCGATGGACGACTTCGAAAAGTACGACACTGATGGCAGCGGCACAATCAGCATGGCTGAAGCACAGGTTAATCCTAAGTTAGCTGAGCAATTCAAGACACTGGATGTTGACGGTAACGGCGAGCTGAGCGAGTCAGAGTACGAGCACTTTGAAGGCTAATTTAAAAGTTCGATATCGGTGAGTCTTCGGACTCTCCGTCAAGACTGAACTTTAAGGAGAATATGATGAAAAATCTACTAGTAGCAGTATCCCTTGCTGGCCTGTCAATGGCGTCGGTTAATGCAATGGCTGGTGACGACTTTGCCAAATACGATGCCGATGGTAGTGGCACAATTAGCATGAGCGAAGCGAAAGTAAATCCAAATCTTGTTGAGCAATTCACTCAGCTAGACGGTAACGCTGACGGCGAGTTAAGTGAATCAGAATTCGCAAATTTTAAAGGCTAAGTAATAGCCCTCTAATTTCATGAAACGAACAGTATTTAAATTTTTGAGGAATAAATGATGAAAAACGTACTAATTGTACTATCAATCACAGGTTTATCTTTCGCGTCTGTTAATGCAATGGCGGGTGAAGACTTTGCGGCGCTAGACACAGATCAAAGCGGCACAATCAGCATGAGCGAAGCACAAGCACACACGGCACTAGCAGAGCAATTTAAAGAATTAGACGCTGATGCAAATGGCGAGCTAAGCGAAACAGAATTCGCAAATTTTAAAGGCTAAGTAATAGCCCTCCAATTTCATAAAACGAACAGAGTTTAAAACTTTTGAGGAATAAATGATGAAAAACGTACTAATTGCACTATCAATCACAGGTTTATCTTTCGCTTCTGTTAATGCAATGGCGGGTGAAGACTTCGCTGCGCTAGATACAGATCAAAGCGGCACAATCAGTATGAGTGAAGCACAAGCGCACACTGCACTTGCAGAGCAATTTAAAGAATTAGACGTTGATGCTAATGGCGAGCTAAGCGAAACAGAATTCGCAAATTTTAAAGGCTAAGTAATAGCCCTCCAATTTCACGAAACGAACAGTATTTAAATTTTTGAGGAATAAATGATGAAAAACGTACTAATTGCACTATCAATCACAGGTTTATCTTTCGCTTCTGTTAATGCAATGGCGGGTGAAGACTTCACTGCGCTAGATACAGATCAAAGCGGCACAATCAGCATGAGTGAAGCACAAGCGCATACTGCACTTGCAGAGCAATTTAAAGCGCTAGACGTTGATGCAAATGGCGAGCTAAGCGAAACAGAATTTGCAAACTTTAAAGGCTAATTAGAGCTGGAGAAGTAAATTTACCTGCGCAAAGGAGTGATAGGGGAAAAGGAACTGATGTCAGGGAGCAGGGAATAGAGTTCAAAGATTATGATTGTTGTTGAGTAACAGGCAACATTACTGATTTGTTCAACTAAGCGCCCTCTTTCGGGCAAGTTTAAACAAACTGGTATAAAGGAATACTTACAGCGAGGCATCGCTATCAGAATCTTTGAGCTCCAAATAGAGAGTTTGGATGTCATTAGGGAAGTAAAGTGAAGGATCATAGTCGGTAAGAGTAAGGCGGTTATTCGCACCGCACCCAAAGCTTGGCTTGATAGCCAAGCTTTTTTTGTTTTGAGTGTATTGATTTTTGTAAGGTGTTAAATGTAACTCTGTGGATAGCACTTAAAGTTGATATTTTTCAATCATTAGCTGTGGCAGCGCAAGCTAACAAAAATGAATTTTGTACTTTTTGGCAAACTTAAGTCTGTCTTGTTTACTCAAAGCTGTTCCATCTGACAACCTTGCGATATCTCGAATAAAACTTTCCGACGGTCCTGAAGGTAAATTTATGACAAGTAAATGGCTATCGGTCAACGCTTTAAAGCGCCTCTTAACATTAGGACCAGCCACAAGTAAGTCACCTTTACCTGCAGTAATAACCTCATTTTCAACACCAAATTCTATAGAGCCGTGGATGATATAGAAAATTTCATCATCTATTTCATGGTAGTGCCAAGGTGCGGCATTGCCTTGTGGTATCAGGCTATCAAATATTGAGACTCTATTGTTGGTATCTTCTCCCGTAACAAGTAGTGATGTTATTTCTCCACCAACAAGACGATGAGTTTCTGCGCTATTAGCTTTAATGTATTTGTATCTCATAACAAGCTTCTTTTTCAGCTAGCCATAAATCGTTCAAGGCGAGGCTTCACAGTCAATGTCATAAAAACTGAAATTAACAACCCGACAGGCAGCGCGATGGTAAATGCATGAAACCAAGTGTTGATAAATTCACTCATGGATCTGTAAGGGACATTATTAATAGTTGTAACCGCGGCCATAATTCCTTCCATGATAATGGCCATTGATATACCAATCACAGTATTTTTAATGATCTTTGCTGTGTTTGGCATCAGTGATTCAGCAACCTTTGAGATTACCATAACCATGACAAAGCCAATTGGAGCAATAGTTGTGGCAGACAATAAAGTAGAGGTCAGCCATTGCTCAACAAACCGGTTGGTAAACCCTATATTTTGATAGGTCATCACGAAAGTTAATATACCCACCAATGCGATTACCATAGGGGCCGCAACAAGTACCTTTTTAACTAAATTCATAATCGCCTCTCCACTAAAGTTGATATTATCAACTATTGATGCTGTAAAGGTTAGGTGCTATTGTTGATAATGTCAACCAATGAAGGAGTGGATTTTGAACAGAGAACTTCCAGATAGCTTTTTAGCATTAACCTTTAAGTTTAAATCTCTAGTTTTAAAAGCAGTTAGAGAGCAGGGGATTGATATGGTACCGATGGAAATTCAGTCGCTTCATCTAATTAATAGAACAGAAAACTGTACAGCTGCTCTGATGTCAGAACTAATGGATAGAGATAAAAGCCAATTAGCGAGATTGATTAAAGAGATGTCAAAGAAGGGGTTAATAGAAAAAACAAAAAATCCAAATGATACTCGAAGCCATTTTTTAGGTTTAACAGAGGATGGCAAAGCGATATTGAAACGAATGCTTGTCATAGAGGCTGGGTTGATACAAAAAATGTGTACTGACCTATCTCACGAACAAGTAGAAGTATTTAACAATATTGCGGTGATCATGACTGCTAACTTGGCAAGAGAACCATAGATGTTGGCTTAACTGTTGTTATCGGTGTTTTATTATGAATTGTATGTTGGATGTCTTGAGATGAACGCCTATGAGAGCGACCCCAAATTATCTATAGATACCAGTTTGCCGTTCAGAACGCTTTGGAGATAACTAAGCTTTCTGCTCGCACTAGGGTGCCTACACTTTGTAGGCAAGGCGAATTGAGCTGGCGATTGGAACTGAGTTTAACGCTGCTAGCTTAAAACCTACTCGACGCTATAAAATGGGTAAACTAGCTACTCAAAACAAAAAAGTCGCCCGAGGGCGACTTGGAAACGTGACATCATGTAAAAACAGGGGGAAGTGACCTCAATCGATTATTTATTTTCGATGAGATTGCCTTTGCCAATTTCAATCTTTCTTGGCTTGAGTGCTTCTGGAATCTCGCGCTCAAGGTCAATGACTAACAGGCCGTTTTCAAGTCCTGCGCCAATCACCTTGACGTGATCGCCAAGTTGGAATTTACGCTCAAAGTTACGCTCTGCGATGCCTTGATGAATAAATTTGCGCTCAGCTTTGTCTTCTTTGTTTTGCTTTTCGCCTTTGACTGTCAGAGTATTGTTTTCTGACTCAAGGCTAAGCTCTTGCTCGGTAAATCCGGCAACAGCCATGGTAATTTGGTACTTGTCTTCACCGGTGGCTTCAATGTTATATGGTGGAAAGCTTGGTTGCTTTTCGTTGCGTGATGCTGCATCCATTAGCTGTGCTAAATGGTCAAAACCGATGAATGAACGATAAAGTGGAGATAGGTCTACTGTACGCATAATTTGTATCCTCATAAAGCGATAATTAAGCTATTTATTGCTTCAATTAAAGCCAATAAATAGCATATAAAACATTTACTTAGTTTAGGTTGGGACCCTGTCGGCGTCCTCACAATACTATCTATGGACGAGGCAAATACTTTTCAAGAAACTTTTTTAAAAAAGTTTTTATTTACCTGAATTTTATAAGATTCTTTTTCAAGAAAATTGTCTTTGCAGGTGAAGAAGCACCATTTGATGCCTCTTTTTTATTGCGTTATTTAGGATTTAAGTTTTGCTGTCTCAACATAGAGACTTGATCAAACCCTATTCCCCAGTCGTCAGTTTCAACTTCTTCTATAATGATAAAAGTAACTTGTGGCGCTTTATCAAGGACATCCACCATAAGCTGAGTTGCACCTTTTATTAAGGCTTGCTTCTGAGCAGGTGTAACGCCTTCCTTTGTGATTTTAATATTGATGATAGGCATTGATTATCTCCTACAGATCATCATACATTTTGTTGACGATACGCCATTGTCCATCTTCTTTAAGTAAACCGATAAAGTCGATATAGTGATGTTCAAATAGTGGGCAATACAGCTTGACCATTGCTTGATGGTTTACAACATCCACCGACAAAATACGGTAATTAAAATCAGCGCTTTGGCTTTCGGGCGTTTGTCGAGATGAGACCAAATCTAGCCACTGTGATTTGGTGCGCCTCATTCCTGGAGCTTTGAGCACCGCTTCAGCGTGGAAAATCGCATCTAACTTTTTAATATCTCCTTGGTGTAGCCCTTCAAAATATTGTTGAATAACCGCGGTTACGTTGTCTAAATCCTGTAGTTTGAAAATAAGCTTAGTCATATTAAGCTCATGCGTCTGTACTGTGTGCTTGTTCAGCTGCTATCGAGGCGATAAAGCTGGGCCTTGCCTCAACTGCAGCTAACATTTTGCTGACTTTTTCTGGAATGACAATGTCGACTGGAAAATAGGCGCCCCAACGCGCATATACAGCCAGCATGATATCCGCAGTGGAAACCTGATCGCCGCCTAAAAATGTTTGCTGCGCTAACTTTTTCTCGACTAACCCCCATAATTCGTTGATGGCAACCGCTGCCGCTTCTAAAAATGGCTGGCGTGCATGCTCGTCAGCAATCGCACCTGTGGCAAAAAACAGACGATTGTAAGCCGGGTGCATCGTAGCATTAGCAAACAGAATGTTTTCTATCGCTTGTTGCTTTTGAAAAACATCGGCTCGAGGAAGAAGGCTATTTTCGTGTTTATTGAGTAGATAAAGTAAGATTGCAGCTCCTTCTACCAAGCTGTTTTCGCCATCGTTAAGAACCGGGATTTTACCTGTTGGGTTAATGGCTAAAAAGTTATCAACACCGCGTTTGTCAACCAGTTCGAAGGGTTGTTTTAGTTCTCTTAATATGACTTGCGTTGCTAGCGCGCAAGCACCTGGTAAGTAATATAACGTATACATAATAGTTTTCCTTATTTGCTTCTTGGCTAAAAGACAAGCTCAGTGTATAAACTAGATGCTGTTTGATATATAGCTACAATGAGAACCAAGAGTTCACATGGTGGAAACAATAATCAAGGAAAGTATGAACAAGCTACGAGCGATAGAAATGTTTGTAAAACTGGCTGAGGTACGCAGTTTTACTCGTGTTGCAGAGCAATATAATACGTCCAAATCCATGATCAGTAAGGAGATCAGCCGACTAGAAGCTGAGCTTGGTGCGCGGCTTATACATCGCACCACGCGCAATTTGCAGCTCACGCATGTGGGAGAAGGCTATTTACAACGTGCTAAGGATATTCTCAATAAGTTAGAGGATGCAGACACCTTCATACAAGAGTCGCAGCAAGCACCAAAAGGTAAGCTAAAGGTGAATGTGCCAATGGTGCTTGGGATCACTGACTTGGCAGCAATGTTCGCCGATTTTATGCAAGCGTATCCCGATGTCGACCTTGAAATACATTTAGGAGATGAGGATATCGACTTAGTTGAACAAGGGTTCGATTTAGGTTTTCGGGCTTCCAGTCGCCCATTCGACTCAAGTTATATAGGTAAAGAAATTACTCAATTTAATTATCATGTATGCGCCTCACCACAATATTTAGATAGTCACCCTGCAATCGAATCAGCACCAGATTTAATTCATCATAATTGTTTTGAATACAGCTATTCAAAACGCAAGAACTTATGGCCATTAGACGAAGGTGTGCGAATAAAAGGCTCCCTTAAAGTGAATAATGTCCTTTTTATGTTGCAGGCAATTAAAAGCCATTTGGGAATAGGGGTTTTACCTGAATTTGCCTGTAGAGAAGCACTTGAAAAGGGCGAGGTCGTTAGTATTTTACAGCATGCTGATAAACCTACACTCGCCTTATATGCACTATATCCAGCACGCCAATTTGTGCCAGCCGCGGTGCTTCAATGTATCGAGTTTTTGCAGGCTTGGTTTAAGCGAGAAGGGCACTGATTGTTAAGCAAATAAGGTGGTTTACATTACTTCATTACTTTGCCACATTAACTACTGGTTTAGATGATGGAATAGTCAATGAAATGTGATAAACAAAATGCCAATCGAAAAATAGGTTTGGGGCTCGCTATCGGCGCGGGAATAGGCACAGCCGTGGGCGTTGCATCAGGGCAAATCATGTACACCTTGCCTATTGGCATTGCGATGGGAATATTGATTGGTCGTAAGTATTTTTAATCTATTTTGGCACTCGGTGCGTATGTGTGATTCTGATTAGAACACAACAAGATTAAGCAAGTGCAATTTAGTGACTCAGAAATTTCCAGGATCATTGAAATGGCGTGGGAAGATAGGACGCCATTTGAAGCTATCGAGCGACAGTTTGAGCTTAGTGAACCTGACGTGATCAAATTGATGCGTTGTAGCCTAAAACCCAGCAGTTTTAAGCTATGGCGGCAACGAGTAAATGGCCGTAACACAAAGCATATTAAACTTAGAAGCAAAAAGGTCAATCGTGGATACTGCAAAACGCAATACAAGCAAAGGTAATTAAAATGCAGAGGCCGTTAAGCCTCCGCCTATACTAATGAAGGTTACCTATCGTAAAGTGGTAGCGCAACGCCTTCAACGTTAGTGAATTCTAATACCGCGATAGGAGTAAACTGCGTTTTGCGTAAAAATCGCGTGGTGACACTTTTTGGTGAGTGAATCGTAAACTTACCAACGAAAGGCAAGATCCAGCCGCTAGTAGAGGTCAATACGCCACTTAGTTGAGGGATCTTAGACTCATCAGGAAGGTTAAAGCTGGGTACAACGTTATCACCGACCGAGTACAGTGGTGTGTTTGTGCCAATTTTACGCTGATATTCAGCACTGAGCAAAGGCTTACCATTTTTCTTGGCCAGCTCGAGACGATGTGTATTTTCACTTAGGGTGATGTCAACTTGGGCCAATTGTTTGGGGTAACCCCATATTTCACCGGCCTCAACCGCTTTCGCATTGTCCAACATCAAATGAAAGTTGAATGAGGCGTAGTCGTGAGGGAGCCCCATCGACTGCTTTTCAGCAATAGCAGTATTGATAGTTGTAAATGCAGCCATTGCATAGTTTACTTGTGCTTCAAGGGAGTTCAGGTCGCTTGGACAAGGTAAGTCGAGATCTGGCGCATTTCTGCGTTGAATAAAAAACGTTGCGACCGTTTCGTTGTATGCTCCTGCTGGACTTTCTGTGATTTTTTGAGTGTAAAAAGCCGCAATACCTTTTCCGGAGCTTTTGCCATCACATTTTGGCGTAACAACTTTCCAACCGTCATTCCATAAAAATCGTCTTGCTCGTTTCGCATTAATTAAACCTAGGACTGCACTGGTTGCTTCTCCCTTGACATGAAAAGGCACAGAGATTTCAGTGCCGTCATCCAAGTATTTTATTTCAGTGGTTGGGTATGTATTCTCGAGGTCAAAGGCGAGAGTATGGGCGCTAAAGATGAGTCCTAGCACGACTGCATTTTTTATCATTTTGCTTTCCTTAAGTAGTGAGATCAACAAAGTAGATTGTCAAATTCAAGACAAGTTGAGTAACTGTTTCCTTTTTAGGGATGTTATGTTAACAGCGGATTGTGAAAAATCAAAGTGCTTTAGTTGATAGAGTGTATTGGTGGTTAGTTCTCAAAGCGACATTAAGTATGTCGCTGATTTAAAGTGATTAAGTTTAGGGAAAAGGCTATCACTTTGGTTAATTTACGTCGCTTGCAAGTAAGCCGAATAGTGCAGAGTCTGAAACTTCGCCAGCAATTTCCCAGCGAGCACGTAAGTGACCTTCTTTAGTAAATCCAAGTTTTGTTAGCACTTTGGCTGAGCCGATATTAGCAGGATCAATCTCTGCTTCAATACGCCTCAACTGTAGTGTTGAAAAAGCATAGTCAATGAGTGCAGAGCCCGCTTCTTGAATAACACCTTGCCCCCAGTGAGATTTGGCAATACCAAAGCCAATTTCGGCGCGACGTGACTCTTTATCCCAGCTAAACAGTAAACATTTGCCAATTACTGTATCATCATTTTTCGAAACAATGGCCAGTGTGATCGCTTGTT
Organism: Pseudoalteromonas flavipulchra NCIMB 2033 = ATCC BAA-314; assembly: GCA_000814665.1. Lineage (GTDB taxonomy): Bacteria > Pseudomonadota > Gammaproteobacteria > Enterobacterales > Alteromonadaceae > Pseudoalteromonas > Pseudoalteromonas maricaloris. The sequence continues at coordinate 23,524 of JWIH01000006.1, read as the reverse complement.
GTGTAGTCAAGTCTTCATGTGATTGCTTGATAAATTGTGTTGCATCGTCAAGGCAGTCCCAAGGTGGCGTGTTCCAATAGCGCATGACGTCTGCGTCCGAGAATATGGCAAACAGCGCTTCTGCATCTTGTGGGGTTAAGGGTCTCAGTGTGAATCGCTCGGTGTCGAGTTTGATTGTAGTTAATTGCAATATCTTTTTTCCTTGATAAAAAAGGGCGCCAATTAGCGCCCTCAAACATTAAGCTAGCTTACTTATTTGTTCGCGTCTTTAACGGCTTTTAGCTTCGCCGCGTGGTCAATTTCATAATCTGGCATGTCTTTTTTGCCTTCGATTAGGTAGTTGTCCATCCAGCGCATCAAGCGCAAGCTGTAATCGTATTGAGCCGCAGCTTTGCGGTTACCGTGGCCTTCGCCTGGATAGTAAACTAGACGTACGTCTTTACCTTGCACTTTCATATAGCGATATAGCTCCATAGATTGTGCTGGGTGTACACGCGGGTCATCTTTACCATGCATAATTAGTAATGGCGTCTTTGATTGACCAGCCCAGTAAATCGGACTGCGCTCTAAGTACCACTGCCACTTATCCCAAGGGTAAGAGCGAGCGTGCACTAAGTACATTTCGTTTGAAATATCGGTAGTACCAAACTTAGATAGTTGGTTAGTTACCCCGACAAACATCACGCTTGCTGCGAAGTGCTCGGTTAGTTTTGTAGCACCCCAAGCTGAGGCATAACCGCCGTAAGAGCCACCAGTAATACCAACACGCTTGGTGTCTACTAAACCGGTATTGACTAGGTATTCTTTCATATCTACTAAGTCGTCAAACTCTTTACCTGCGTAGTCGCCTTGGCCAAGTTTTGAGTAATCAACGCCTTTACCTGTCGAACCACGGTAGTTTGGATAGAATACCGCATAGCCGCGTGCTGCGCCCATTTGACCTGGATCTGAATAGCTCGTGAGCCAGCCATTCTTATCGTGGCTTTCAGGACCACCGTGCACTGACATGATCAGTGGATAACGCGTACCTTCTTGATAATCAAGTGGATAAATTAATACGCCACCAATTTCAACACCATCGCGGGCTTTGAAGTTAATAGCCTCTTGTTTTGCAAAACGTTTGTTGTCTAACCACGGGTTTGAGTTTGATAGACGAGTTGCCTTGCTTGAGCGGATCACAAACACTTCATTTGGGTGCTTAGCTGTATTCGCACGTAGGGCAATGGTTTTGTCTGAATCAGAGATTGATAGATTCGATGCGATAAACTTACCTTCTTTGATAAGTTTCTTGTATTTGTTTGAGCCAACTTTAATTTGGCCAACAAAACTTTCAGCGCCGACGTTTGCGACAAAAGTCAGCTGGTTCTTACGGTTTGACCACTCAAAATCACCGATGTGACCCATAAAGTTTGGGATCCACTCTTCTACTTTGCCGCTTTGTGCATCGGCAAGGTACAAGCGACCAGTTGCCGGGTCGTGCTTGTCTTCAGCGCCTAAAATCGCGATGTAATTACCATCGTGAGAAAATTCCGCGGTACCAAGCTTACCTTCTGTTTTGAATGACGTGGTAATTTGTTGTGTTTTCGCATCAAGTACATGCCATTGTGACTTCATATACTTGTCATCAATAAGCGCTGTTGGCTGGGTTTTTACCAGTAATTTAGAAGCATCATCAGCCCAGTTGATTTCACTAACATAGCCTTCGATGTTCAGTGCCGCTGGAGTCAGCGGTTTTTCTGATGCTGCAAGATCAATGATATGAAGCTGTTTGTTTTTTAAACCCAGTTCATACACTTCAGCCATAAAACCAAGCTTTTTCAGCTCTTTTTCTGACTTATCGGCAGCTGGCATTGCAAGGATCGCAACCTGTTTGCCATCAGGACTTAGGCTATAAGCTGAGATCCCAGTTCCTTTTAGTGAAAGCACTTTCTGTGCTTCCCCACCGTTTACCGCGATGCGATAAAGGGCGCGTTGCTTGTCTTCTTTTTTCTTGGTTAGGAAATAAATGAACTGACCGTCGGCCGACCAAGAGATGCTTGAGATGCTCACTTTACCGGTGATAAATGGGCGCTCTAGACCTTCGTCGTCAATCACATAAAGTTCACTGTAATTAGAACCATTTTGGTCAACGTAAAGCTCGCGCGGTACAGAGCGAGTAAAAGCAACGAGTTCGCCGTCAGGACTGACCGACGTTGAGCTTACCGATTGGATCTTTGGGATGTCTTCAATAGTGATGGTATCGCTTGCGAGGCTTGCAGCACTGGTGAAGCCCATTGCTAAAGCCAAAGCAGACTTAAGTAGTTTCATTATTTATCCTAAATTTTCATTCACTTGTTGTAACTTCAAGATGAAGTTTTTAGGCATTCTACTTGTCACTAGAATAAAAACCAATGTTTGCGATTAATTGTCGGTTAAGCCTGATAAAGCGAAGCCGTTATCTTTTATAAGCCAAAATTCAGCGCCCCTGAATAATCAACCTGAAACGGCATAAGGTGATTAAGTGCATACGAAATGTTGGCTTTGTCATCCATGATGTAGATAGAAGCACCACAATGTTTGCAAAAACCATGCTCTTGGATGGTTTGAACTTTCGAATGCGGCACCACAAATCGTTCGAGAGATTTACAGGGATTTTCGATCAGACCATGAGCCTGAATAAACTGCACACCAGTGCATATTTCGTTGGCTGTTGTCGTGGTTAAAATACGATAGTGGATCTGGCCGCAGTGGCACGACGTGGTGATCATGTTGATGTCCTTTATTTTCTTTTGAGTTAAGTTTACTTTTTATTTTCAGTTAATATATATTCATTTGGTGTAAAGACTTTTTCCTAAGAGGAAATAATGAGAAAGGAATACGATAAACTTCACTTACTTAAAATATTATGTTGTGTCGCTGAGCAGCACTCCTTCAGCCGAGCTGCAGAGCAGCTCGGTACCACGACATCAGCGGTGAGTAAATCGATAGCTCAGCTAGAGTCATCTTATGGACAAGTACTTTTAAATCGAACAACCCGTAAACTCGCATTGTCTGATGCCGGTAAGTTGGTGTACGAAAAAGGGAAAAAGATCCTTCGTGCGCTACGCGATTTGGAAGAAGAAGTCGAACAGGTTGGAGTGCATCAATCAGGTCACCTAAAAATAACCTTTCCAAATACGATAGGGCGTATGCTACTGAGCCAAATTTGTATCGATTTTCAAAAGCGCTATCCGCAAATAAAGTTAGAGCTGATGTTTACCGCTGCAAATCAGGATCTAATCGAAGATGAGATTGATGTCGCTTTTAGGCTCTCAGCTGCACTCAAAGACAGTCAATTTTATGTCTTGAAATTAATCAATATAAACTCGACTTTTGTTGCCACGCCTAGCTATTTAGCGGCGCACGGGAAGCCCGAGCAATTAGACGAACTGAGTAGGCATAACATGTTGTTATCTAAACTAAACCATGTTGAAGATAGTTGGCATGACGGAACTAGAAGCTATGCTCTGCAAGGTAATTTGATAGCGAATAGTCGCTTTCACATTCGAGAAGCGGTGTTGGCAGGATTGGGGGTTGCCATGCTACCGTCTTATTTTTGCCAACGAGATATCGATTCGGGCGCTTTGGTTGAGCTGTTTCCCGAGCAAAATAGGCCCCAAGTTACTTTGCATGCCATATATAAAGTAAAACGAGAGCACTCTGCAAAGCTGGATTTATTCTTAGGTTTTGTACAGTCGCAATTATCATGCAAATCAGAATTGGTATCTTAGCCCTGCGTAGTAGCGCCGACCATTCACATATACCCCTGTTGGTGCGTACTCATTGCGATCATAGGTATAGATTTGTTCGTCGGTTAAATTAATAAACTCAAATTGCGCATCGAGATTATCACTTAATTTCACCGTGAGGCTGCCGTCTAATTGGCCGTAATTATCCATCATGGTCTCGCCTACACCGGTGGCAAACTGGGTTCGATAATTATAGCTAAGTCGTGCGCTAAATTGGTGGTTCTCGTAGTAAGCGGTGAGGTTAGCGCTGTGTTTTGAGGTGCCTGGCACTTTGTCCTGTAAGCCAACGTCAGCGTTGTCACGTTCGCCATCAACGTAGGTGTAATTGGCGATTAACCCAAATCCGTACGCAAGTGTTTGCTGGTAGCTTAGTTCAACGCCACGGATACTGCCGCCAGCGCCATTACTAGGCCTATCGATAGACATCAAAATGCCTTCGTGACGTTCAAGTTTCCGCTCAAACTCGATAAAAGACTCCACATCCTTGTTAAATAAGGCGATTGAGGCGAGTCCTGCATCGTCAAAGTACCATTCAAGGCTGGCATCAAACTGCGCCGCTCTATATGGATCTAAGCTGGCGTTACCACCTTGTCCTTGAGCTTGGGTCACGTTGTAATTGGTTGAGGGCATAAGGTGATGAAATTGTGCTCGTGACATGACGCGTGCAACGGAAAAACGGCCAACCAGACTTTCGCTTAAATCAAACTTGATATTGGCGCTGGGTAGAATATCGATGTAATCCCGAGATTCTTCATGCCAAACATAGCTGTCGGGCGCTTCGATGGGGGAGGCGACACGTTTAAATGCGGCAGAGTCTTGAAAGGTTTTGACCACCCGTACCCCAATGTTGGCTGCATAGGATTCACCAGCGAGTTGCATTTGACCGTAAGCGGCGACGGTTTTTTCTGTAATATGAAAACGACTGGCTTTTTCTATCTCTTGTTCAAAATTGAGCGTATCGAAGTCTTTGGCGAGCAGTGTAATATCGGCATAACTGTAGTTTTTTAAGGTGTTTGCACTACCTACGCCGCGCAAATAATCATCCACAAAAGTGCCCGGATAGGCGGCCAGTGTAGTGCCAAGCTCGCCGGCTAGACCATCAAGCCCTCCATCTTTGGAGCGATAGCGCAAAAAGTCCCGTTGATGGTCCTTGAGTTTAATGCCAAATTTAATCGCGTCGACCTGTTTAAAGTCGATATCGTACGCAAAATCGGCTTGCACGAAGTATGATTTATCTTTGCCATCTTGGCTGTCATTTCGAGCTTCGGTGATAAACCAACTCGCCGCATCTAACGGAGAAGTCCCATAACTTGCGACGATGTTTTTTCGCATTGACGTATCGACATGAAAACGGGTGTTAGCAGAAAACTGTGACGTGACGTCTTCTTTGGTGCCACCAGAGCCGTGGCTTAGACCCACTTGAAACTGGCTTGACCAATAAATGCCATCATAGACCAAGTCTAGATGGGCACTTTTGGTGCTGATCTGCGAGTCTCGCCAAATGGCTTCCATGCTGGTATTGAACGGCGCTGCTGTTGGTAAATAGTGGGCGCTCACCAAAGTACCATCTTGTACTTGTAAATCGGTTACTCCGCCGCCTAGGTCAATAGACTTTGCACTTTGCCAGAGAAAGTTTTGATTGTTGTTGTCTGCGTTTAGGTGAGAATAAAGTAAGTGACTATTTAACCTAAGTCGTGGGGAAAGCTGAAACGCGGCATTGACTGTATAAGCCTGCAACTCTCTTTGCTGCTGAAAAATCGCGGAACCCCCACCTCCTGGAAACCATAACGTCTGGCTTTTATCTTGTGGGGTCTGCTGGGTGGCATACCAAGTATCATCATCACCTTGGTATAACGTTCTATCGTGCCATCCCCAAGATTCTAAGCCGTCGCGTCTGAGGCTGCGATCTCGTCGTGTTGCGGTAAAAAGCACAGCATAGTCGCCACTTTCGCTATGGTAGTTATAAATTGCAGATAATTGTGGATCGAGTTTATCGCTCAAGTCACTGTATTGGAACTGGGCCGTTACAACGCCATAGCCTGAAGGCGTAAGCAGAGGGTCGCGGGTTTTTATATTGATTGCACCACCTAACGACCCTTCATCCTGCATAGCTTGTGGTGTTTTGAACACCTCAAGGCTAGAGACGACTTCACTGGGTAATAAGGTAAAATTAAAGCCTCGGCTTGGCTGACTTGAGATCCACCAATCAGCGGAGGCGAGATATTGACCATTCAAATAGGTTCTATTTTGCTCTGGGGTTGTGCCTCGCACGCCGATCCGCTCACCTTCACCTTGTGCTCGAGAGAGTGAGATACCGGTGATCCGTTGCAGCGCCTCTGCGACGTTTTTATCTGGAAACTTACCTATGTCTTCAGCACTGATCGTATCTGAAACTTGTTGATTGTGACGTTTATTACTGAGAGACTTGACAACGCTGTCATGGAAGGCACGGATTTCGATGCGTTCTATGGTATTTTCAGCTGTCTGATTTTGCTCAACGGCATAACTTGCAGCTGTGATAAAGAATGCGCTACAAGAAACTGTTCGGATGAGAAATTCTGACATTGTGCTCAACTTATAATACGAGTAAGTTACCTTTAGTTGATACTCATAATACGCTTTTATTACGAGCCTAACCATAGTTTTACAAATTTTTAGTAGTTGATGGTTGAAAACTTAGATAAACGTTTTTTAATCAATGAGATACTTGTCGACCTGAGTAATTTATCTGTGTGTGTTGACGGTTCTTGGAGAAGCATCGAAGCGAAGCATGCGGCATTATTGCGTCTATTGATTGCTAACAAGGGACAGGTTGTTACCAGAGACGCTATCTTAGATATCGTATGGCCCGGTACTATCGTCAGTGATAACTCTGTTAGCCAGCTGGTGGTACAGCTACGTAAGCTGCTTGGTGACAGTTCAAACGAGCCAAAAATAATTAAAACGGTACCACGCCTAGGTTATCAATGTATTGCACAAATTGAAAAAGCCCCGACGCTACTTGAGCAAGTAGAGGAGCTGTCTCGTGGGCGTGGCGCACAATTTGCGCTGCTCGGGTTTTTTATGGGTCTGGTGGTGACTTTGCTTGGCGTTTTTATTGCTAAGCAGTGGCAAAATGAATTGCAACAGCTGCCCGTCACTGCAACTCGGATCACATCCTCGCCGGGTGCAGAAGTCTTTGTGCGCTTTTCTCCAAATGGTAACTATTTAGCTTACAGCTATTTAGCTGAGGGAGCCGATCAATTTGATTTGGCGGTCTATGATCTTGAGACCAAAACAACCCATACGATAAAAAGCAGCGGTTATAGTGAAGAGTCGGCAAGTTGGTCTTTAGATGGTAACTGGCTGATTTATTCGCGCTCGGATCCGGTTTCCTGTGAAGTACGGGCGTTACACGTGAAAGGTCCAATAGAAATGTGGCGACTAGCGCGCGATAGCGTGCTTGGCAGCTGTAATAGCGCACAAGACTCAGCGCCTTGGCTTGAATATCGAGCGGGTCATTTTATCACTAAGTCTTGGGATAAAGGTGGGGCCTATTTGCAATCTGTAGCGGTCACTTTTGCGGATAATCATCCTAAAGTGCTCAACACTACGGCGTTGCCTATTCGCGATGTAACACATTATCAAGTTAACCAACAAGCGCTGTTGTATCAGGTAAAAGAGCAGGGCGTTTATCGGCTTAATCTGGGGCAACTTGGGGACCCTGAAAGGCAAACTACGACACTCTCCAAGCAGTCTTTTTCGGCATTGAGTCATGGTTATCAGGACGATACGGTTATTATCGCCAAACAAAACTTGAGTGTACTGAAAGGTCGTGAGCAGCAGTTGTTATACTCCGGATTTGGTGCGATATCTGAGATTGATGTTAATGCGCATTTGCGTGCTTCGGCGCACACTGAGGGCGTGGCTGAAATTAATTTTTATCAGCTCGCTGTAGATGCACAAAGCGAAGCACAGCAAAAGCAGTTGACGTCGCCCGCAAGGATGGACTTACTTGCCGCTTTGTCTGATGATGGCGCACATTTTGTATATGCCTCGGTGACAGCCAAAAATAATGATGCGCCACAATTTGAGCTGTGGCATAAACATGCTTTTCGACCAACATCGAGTTTGCTTGGTACTATGCCGCTGGGAGAAGTGCCTATTTTGCTCTTGCTGTCGCCTAATAACGAATATCTCGCCGTATTATCAAAGTCGCATAAAGTGTATTTAATAAGCTCTTTTACTAAAGAAGTGAAAAAAGTAGTTGATAACTTTGCCGAAGTTGCTGACTTGCATTGGTCACAGGATGGTAGAAACCTGTATTATCGAGCGAAGCACTCGACGGAGGCCAAATGGCAGGCATGGCAATTTACCGTATCTCAAGGGCGCAGTGAGCAACAACCTCTGGTGACTCGTTCGTCTGATTTATCCCTGACTCAGAAGAACTCAAGCTTTGTGGGGTACAAAGAACAAGTTAGGGAATACCTAGTTGCTGCGCTGACTGAAACAATTGATGTAGAGCAGTTACGTGGGTCTTTATCTCTTTACCAGCCAGCAGTATACCGAGACGGGGTTTATTTTGTACTGAAAAGAGGTCACCAACTGGTGCTTTATCGCTATTTAAGTAGTGAAAACAAAGTCGAAGAAATTCAACCAATTGGGTTACACCTTTATGCGGGGTTTACCGAGTTACAGGTACTAGCAAGCTTTGATGGCAGTCAGGTCATATTCAATCGGATCAACAATTATGAAAGTGACATAGTATTACTGGAGTACGGTGAGCGATGAAGATATCAATGTTTCGAAGCTCAGCGTAGATAAAAAGTTAGTTAGCTAGTTTTTGCTGGAATAAGCGTATTGCTTTACTACTCCAATTGCGCTGTGATGCCGACTTCAATGCTTGTGATGCAAGCTTCTTGGCCTCTACCTGGTTATCTGTAAGCTTGGCAGACAGTAGCAGCAGTTCAGGGTGTTCGGGATCGATGGTAAGACCATGACGCAACCAAGTCTTGGCCTGAGTTTTGTCGTTGAGACGAGTTAAATAGGTGTTTACTAATAAAAGTGTGGAGCGCAAATGGCCGTTATTCGAGGCCTCGGTTAGTACTTGTAGTGCACGTGGAGCATCCTGCTGTTCTGTGTTTGTAAGCAGTGTTCGTGCTAAGCGATATTTTGCGATATCCATGGTCTGTGCTGCGTGTTCTAGCCAAAGTACACTAAGTCGATGCTCTCCCACATTGATAAGCTGAGTTGCTAAGCGATATTGTGCCAAGCCCAAGCCATTTTTGGCTGCGGCTAAATACAGCTCATTTACCGGCTCTTCAGAGCGCCAGTGGTAGCGCAGTAGCTGATACGCATTGTAATCTTTCATACTCAACCAGTTAGCAATATAGTATTGTACCTGCGCCACGCCACGTTCTGCCGCATCGATATTTTGCTTAAGCTGTTTTTCGTAGGCCTTTTTTTGAATGGCTAGAGTCTCGCGATATTGCTCGCCTTTATACGTCGCAAAATGGTAAATCAAGGTGTGTGCTTGTTTTGGACCACTATAGCGCCACTTTTCTACCGCATTTAGCAGGCTAGCGGTAAATATGTGTTTGGGGTAGCTATCTACGACCTCTATATTGGTTGCCTTACCGCTTTGGTCGATATCAAACTCTAACCAAACCCAGCCCTCAATCCCTTGTCGTACGGCCTCATCAGGGTAGTCAGGTAATACATCGTGAGTTTTACTCGGCGTAGAAACGATATTGGGTTGTTTGAGCCGGGTAAGTGTTGAATCAAGTAAATAGGTGTCTGCCAGACGATTTTTTTGAAGTGTTACGAAATCTTTTAGACCACTTTGGTCGTCGGACTGCTGCAAAACGAGTTGCGCAGTTTGAAAGGCTTCAGCTATACCGAATTCTTTAGCCAATGAAAACCAAGCAAAGGCATTTGCGGCACTTTGTTCGGTTCCTTGGCCGTACAAATACATCACCCCAAGATTATACATGGCGTCTGCATTACCTAATTGAGCTAGGCGATTGAATTCAGAAAATGCAAGAGTGAATTCTTCATTCTGATAGGCGAGGGTAGCATCGTAAAGATCGGCTTTTGTCAGCCAACTCATGCTCAGAAAAAATGAAAAAATAAGCCCAGAAATGAGATTGTTGCGCATTTTATTGATTACTCATCCTCGGACTGCTCTTTGGGGTTGCTGTGGTCATTTTTAATAGGCTATATAACCACAATATAAGGGAAATTTAAATAATAAAAGCTGATAGCAAACGCTATCAGCTTTTTGGAACTCCGGGCAGGGAGTTTACTAAGTCGAACCTGTGTTAGCTTGGAAGCGACTTAATTCGAGTCATGAAACTATTTTCTTTAAGACTAATAAGACCAGATTTAGCGGTAAAAGTTTCATTCGCTATTCGGTGTTAAAAGTTAAATCTAACCCCTGCGCTAAAACGCCTTCCATCGGCATAGACACCCGTTAGTGCCTGCTCAACTCCCTTTTCCTGATAGCTAAATGTATGTTCATCCGTCAAGTTGATGGCCTCAAGAATAAATGCCACATTCTCATTGTAATTATAGGTAAGGTTGGCATCTACTTGACCATAATCGTCAATGTATCCTGGCCAGTCTCGACCTGTATCATACCCTGTTCTGAAGTTGTATGAGATACGGGCACTAATGAATTCGTTTTCATAATAAGAACTCAAGTTAACGGTATGCTCAGAGTTGCCTGGGATGGTGATGTCGTTACCTTCATCATCTTTGGCTTCACCATCTACATAGGTATAGTTAGCTGCAACGCCAAAACCTTCGTATAGCTCTTGTTGATAACCGACTTCTAGGCCTTGAATGCGGCCTGCTTTCCCATTAACAGGACGGCTGATCAGCACTTCTTTACCTTCGTGAGTTTCAAGTGCTGGTTGGCTCTCGATAAACGACTGAATATCTTTGTAGAAAAATACCGCAGAAAAAAGGCCTGCGTCGCTAAAGTACCACTCGACACCGGTATCAAACTGCGTCGCTCGATATGGGTCTATGTCAGGGTTACCGCCAGTGCCGGTTTGTGTCTCTAGGTTGTATGAAGTTGATGCGGTCATATCGGCGTAATCTGGGCGAGACATAACTCGTGCCGCAGAAAAACGCATTAATAAATCGTCATCTAAGTCAATTGCCAAGTTAATGCTTGGAAGAATGTCGAAGTAGTCCTTTTCTTCCGTTGTCCATACCTCAGCACCTGACTCACCTGCAAACGCGGATGAGGTTTGTTTGGTATTTACAAGTCTTACACCTAAATTACCGCGTAGACCATCTGCATCCAGATTCGCTTTAATGTAGCCTGCGGTAATTTTTTCATTGATATCGAAAGTACTGGCCTTCAATACTCGGTAATTCCAACCCAGCGCATCACCTTCTTGGCGTATTTTGTTTGAATCAGTAATTGCGTAGCTGCGCGTTGTGCCCGATGAGCCTATGCCTGATAGGTAATCAGATGGCATGGCTTTAGAGTAATCAGCCAAACTCCAGTTTAAGTCTGTGCGATTGTCCGTTGTGTGTTTGGTATTAAAACGACTGTGATCACGATATTTAAAGCCTACCTTGATCTGGTTAAAGATAGCGACATCAATTGGGCGTTTAAAATCGGCTTGAAAGTAAGTTTCATCATCTTTCGCATCATTGCTGTCATAGCGTAAAAAGCCTAAATTCCATTTATCACCATCGTTTGGATCGGCGGCATAACTGGTTTTTACGTCTTCCTCTTGTGACGCATCAAAGCTGTGAACATAGTTGCCTTCCCACCCAACGGAGCGATCCGCTTGTGAACCCCCCGAACCTTCTGTGTAACCTAAGTGATACGAAGATTCCCAAAGTTGCCCTTGATGTTCAACTTTTAAGTCGTACGATTTGGTTTTGAGCTCAGAGTTACGTACTTTGGTCTCATCCAGAATGTTATTACCATCTGGCGATAAGCCAAGTGTGCCGCCGACGGCCATCTTTCCAACTACGGGATGGTCGATAACGGTAATGTCAGTGTATTGTGAGCCGCCGTAACCGGGTAACCAAAGGAAGTTTTGGTTTTCATTATCGGCTTCAAGCGTAGAGTCTAACGCATTGAATACAACGTCCATATTTTCACTTGGACGATATTGCAGGGCGAGATTTATACCTGTGCGTACGCGCTGCTGTGAGAACATGGCTGAGCCGCCACCGCCAGGGCTGTAGACATTGTCGACGACGGTACCATCTTCAAGTGTGATATCACGATAGGTCCAAGACCATGCTTCAATACCATCGCGGCGCAAGTTACGTTCTTGGCGCACGACAGAAATTAAGGCGCCAAAAGATTCATCATCGGTCTTAAAGTTGTACATCGCGGAAAGTTGTGGGTCGGTTTCACCTGACACTTCGCTGTGCTGTGCGATAATTGAACCTGCAATTTTATTTGCTTCTAAATCAAGCGGCTTACGTGTTCTAACAATCACGGTTCCACCAATAGATCCTTCGTCAATATCGGCTTCTGGTGATTTGTAAACTTCAAGCCCAGAAATGATTTCAGAGGGTAACATGGTATAGTTAAAACCACGGCTCGCCGCTGAGTTGGTCCACCAATCCGCTGAGCCAACAGCTTGACCATTTAATAAGGTCCGGTTTTGGCTTTCACCTGTGCCTCGAATGCTAACGCGTTCACCTTCACCAAAACTACGCGTGATTGAAACACCGGTAATTCGTTGTAGTGATTCGGCAACGTTTTGATCTGGAAATTTGCCAATGTCCTCGGCGGTTACTGCATCAACAATGGCGTCAGAGTATCTTTTTGTATTGAGTGATTGAACAACGCTGCCACGGATCCCTCTGACTTGAATAACTTCAACTTCACCATTTTTAGCTGCTTCTTGATTGTTGTTTTCTTCAGCGAGTGCTAGACCCGGTGCAAAAAGTACCGAGCCGAGCAAAGATTGGCTGATTAATACAGCCAGTTTTTTCTTATTATTGCGAAACATAAATTCCCCTTGAGTGCTTACTTGTGATTGACCACGAGACAGATTAAACACCAGCGGGGTTTGTTAAATCTTGAATTGAAATGAATAGTTATGAATTTGGAGGTCTTTAACTTTTGTTTTTCTTATTTTATTGAAATATATGGATATAAAATAATATTTTCTCGGTAGTTTGCGGTTTAAGTTAAGTTTACTGGAGTGATTTCACTTTGTTTTTTGTTAACATTCACAACTACAAAGAACTGGAAAGTCGCCTTTCCAGTTCTTTTCGAATGTTATAGACTCTTTTTAGGTGGCAGCACAACGTTTGAGAAGATAAGACCAGCGATAAGAGACATAAATATTAAAAAGGTTTGTTGGCCGATATGATCTGCGTGAACAAAGCTTTGGCCTTCGATCAATGAATTAAGTCCAATATAGGTTTTAGAACCAGGGACCAACACAATCAAACCTTGCATTGCGACAATGGACGCAGGGGCATTTACCACACGGTTAAAGATATTACTAAAAACTCCCACTGCAAATGCACCCACAAAAGTACCAAGCGCATAATCAAAGTAAACAGCAGAACTGATACTGGCTGCGTAGGCGATAAAGCCAGATGCGAGTGACCAACTTGCATGGCGTAACTTTGTTCTAAAGATAATCACTAGGCTGCTACAAAGCAATAGCACTGCAAGCCAAGCCGTCCAACGTGGTAATGGTGATGGTTGTATAAAATCAACCTGACCAAAAAATGCAAACCCTAAGCTGATCCCCAAAAATGCACCGAAGTAGAGCTTAAAGAGCAACATAATAGAGTCCATGACTCTTGCGGTACCTGACACTAAGTGCCGAGCCGATAATTCAGCAAACCCAAGCGCCAGCGCCAAGCCTGGTATAAACACGATAATGGCCGAAAGTACCACCAAACGGATGTTGATCTGTGGGTCAATGTACACAGACACGGCACAAGCAGCAACCGCTGATACGATGGCGACCAAAGGTTCAAGCATATGTGTTACACGTTTGGAAATACTTGCCCAAAGCACGAATAAGTAGACCACAAGCGATAACAGTGCCGACCACCATACGTCATTCCAGCTAGTCCCCATCAGCATTGCAAACGCACCGCCTGAAATTGCAAATGCAAGACCCGTCATTAACTTATTATATGGAGGCTTAGCGTGCAAAATGGCTTCAAGGCATTGTTCGGCTTCTTGGATTGAAAGCTCACCAGATAACACGCGTGTTGCAACGTCATCCGTATCTGCCAATGAACCTAAATCATGGTCGCCAGGGTCAACACGTGCCACATGGGTATATTCTTCTTCATGCCCTTCGGTCCAAATCACAAAAGTGACGGACGTCGGAGACATGACAAAGGAAGACTTTAACCCTAAGTGTGTGGCTACTTCCATTAAGTGTGCTTCGAGTCGATAGGCAGGGGTACCGTATTTGTGAAGCATTTTGCCTAACTTCACAATAAAGCGGCGTTTCTCTGTAAAGGTTGCGTTATTCAACGAAAGAGAACCTTAAATATGTAATACCAATTCTACTGAATGCAGTGAATTGGCGAAAATGTTAAAAAAGTATGGTGTTTGAAATTAAAAAAATCAAACTGAGCTCATCATGGGTACGCGCTGCTAGTAAGATACATATCATTGCTTTTACTAGATTTTAGTTATGTTTTTGCACACGAATTTGATATTCGCAACAGACTATTTGCATAGGTAAATTTGGCGGCCAAGATTGCTGCGAATTCTATCCAGATTCTCAGTAATGTCTATAGTTTTGGCCGCAAATATTTGCATTTTTTATAAACAGGTCTCGGCGCTACATTTATTGCTAAATGCTAAGAGTTACGATGATTCTCTGATCTGCAATGAAACATCCACCAAGGTTCTAACAGCAGGCTGTGATTTGTTTAAAATTTCGGACAGTGTATGGCATGTCCGCTTACCGATGTCGTCGGCATCAATTCTGACGCTCGTTAATGCGGGTTTCATCAGCTGGGAGTCTTGCAAGTCATCAAAACCGACAACTTTGATGTCTTCACCAGGTACCAGTCCATGTTCGCGCATGGCTTCAATTGCACCGTATGCAATGACGTCACTAAAGCAAACGATAGCTTTTATCTCTTTATGGTTAGCAATGAGGGTATTAAACGCTTCTCGACCCCCTTGGCGATTGGTTGGAGCAGCGATCGCAGGTTGCGCTTCATTTAATCCGTTGAGTTTTAGCGCGCTTTGGAATCCAGACAGTCGCTCATGGTAATCTGAAATTTCGGGAGTACCCCCAAGAAAAGCAATGTCTTTTATGCCTTGCTCAATGAGGTGAGTCGTTGCTAGGTGAGTCCCTTTTTTATTGTCAGGTAGAATACAAGGGGCTTTCGCGAAGGCCACTTCACGCATAATGGTAATAACTGGAAATCCAGAGTCAGCCAATTGATCAAGCCACTCTCGCGGGGTGCTTGGTGCGGGCACCATGACAAAGGCACAAACGTTGTATTCTTTAAGTGTGTTAACCACCTGGCGTTGGCGATTAAAGTCTTCGCCTGTATTGACCAGCATAGGTACCATACCTAATGCATAAATATGCTTTTCTAATCCGACAGCAAGCTGAGCAGAGTACGGGTTAGTTAAGTCGTTGATAACAACAGCAACAAGATTAGACTTTTTGCTACGTAACGCTGCTGCGTCGCGATTATAGACGTAGCCCAGTTTTTCGATGGCTTTTAATACTTTTTCTTTACTTTTATCGCTCACTTTATCGCTATGCGTTAGGACAAGGGATACTGTTGATTTAGAAACTTGTGCCTCTTCGGCAACATCGAAAATGGTAACCTTAGCGAGTTTTTTATCGTTGTTCATGCTAATTCGTATCAATTATGGCTGGTTAAGTGACTAAGTGTACATCAAGTTTTCACCGCATTAAATCGCAAATCTCTGCACATTTCCTGATAATCGTTATATGATCATCCGTTAAACGCCGAAGATAGGTAAATACAGTGAAATTATTAAAACAAATCACATTTATCATATTAATGACTACCGTATCATATACGGTATGTGCACAAGAGCAAGGCTACATGACACCTTCTCCAGAGCTGGCAAAGCTTGTTGATGCACCATTGATCCCTACATCTAAATTGAGTGCGAACGGTAATTGGTTGGCATTGTTACAGCGCAATAGGGTGCTTACGCTCGAAGAGCTTGGGCAGCCAGAGCAAGCGCTTGCAGGGATAAAGTTTAATCCGCAAACCTATATGAGAACCTCCAGCCGCCAATATAGCTCTATTGAGTTTAAACATGTCGCAACCGGTGCCTTAATTAAGGTGACAGGTCTACCTAAAGGCAAGATCAAGTCGCCAAGTTGGAGTGCAGATAGCCGCTATCTCGCGTTTATTCTTGAACAAGAAAATAGTGCTACGCTTTGGGCTTACGATATTGAGCAGCGCAACCTTAAACAGCTCACTCAATCAACTTTAAATGGCGTGGTGACTTCAACGCCATATCAGTGGTTGCCAGACAGTACTGCGATTATCGCAAATATTGCTATTAATCATGGCAAACAGCCAAGCGCAAAAGATAAATCTAGTCTAACACCAATAGTACAAACCACATCTGGCAAAAAAGCATCGACACGCACTTATCAGAATTTGTTGTCTAGTCCCTATGATATTCAGCTATTTAAGTTCTATTCTGAGGGGCAGTTAATTAAGCTAAATCTTAATGCTAGCGCGCAGAAAATTGGTAACCCAACCTATCTTAAACACTTCTCTGTTTCGCCAGACTCTACCAATCTAGTGGTCGGTATGATGGCCGATCCTTTCTCATTCCAAGTGCCTTACAGCCGTTTTCCTGCGGTATGGCAGGTGTGGGGGATGCGCGGTTATCCATTATTTGAAGTGGCAAGACAACCATTAGCCGACGCACTGCCTGCGGGCTTTGATAGCGTAAGAGAAGGCCCTCGCAAGATCCAATGGCGTGACGACCATGGCGCGACGCTAATATGGGCCGAAGCGCAAGATGGTGGGGACATGAGTGCGAAGGTTGACTATCATGATCACCTTTACACGATTAGTTCGCCTTTCAAAAAAGAACCTGAACTTTTCGCAAAAGTAGAGCGTCGTTTTTCGAGTGTTGAGTGGGCCGATAACAATGTTGCGATTTTGAATGAATGGCGCTTTGCCGATCGCAGTGTTCGTTCTTCTGTATTTTCTCCGCGTAATCCAGAGCAAAATCGCGTGGTGTTTTCAGAGCGTAGTTATAATGATGCATACAAAGATCCTGGCAACTTTGTATATGAAAATAGTGATTTAGGTTCAAGAGTATTGAAGCTAGTTGGAGGCAGGTATTTGTTTTTAAAGGGCGACGGTGCATCAGCGAAAGGCAACATTCCTTTTTTAGATCGTTTTGACGTAAAAACCAATACTTCAACTCGTATTTGGCAGTCGAGCGAACCTTATTACGAACGAGTGCGTGCAATGTTAGATGACGAAGGTATGCGCTTTATTACTGTGCGTGAATCACGCCAAGAGCAACCTAACTTTTTTGTCCGTGACTTACAGTTTGATACTTTGGAGCAGCTAACTAAGTTTGCGCACCCTTATCCTGCATTTAAAGGCGTTGTAAAAGAGCAAATCAAGTACAAACGTGATGATGGCGTTGAGTTATCTGGTAATCTTTATCTTCCTACAGATTATGACCCATCAAAAGGTCGTATACCTGTGTTGATGTGGGCTTATCCGCTTGAGTTTAAAGATAAAGCCGTTGCCTCACAGGTGCGCGAATCGCCTTATCAATTCCCATATATTGGCTATTGGGGACCTATGCCGTATTTAGCAAAAGGTATTGCTGTTTTTGATGATCCGACGATGCCGATTGTGGGGGCTGGTGATACGCAACCTAATGATACATTTAGGCAGCAATTGGTTGCGAGTGCGAAAGCAGCTGTTGATACCTTAGTGGAAAAAGGTATAGCAGATCCTAAGCGCATTGCGATTGCAGGGCATTCGTATGGGGCGTTTATGGTGGCTAACTTACTTGCCCATAGTGATTTATTTGCCACTGGCATTGCACGAAGCGGGGCTTATAATCGCACCTTGACGCCATTTGGTTTTCAAGGGGAGCCGCGTAATTTCTGGGAAGCGCAAAACGTCTATGCCTCTATGTCTCCTTTCTTTCACGCGGAAAAAATCAACGAACCTATGTTGATGATCCATGGAGAGGAAGATCCAAACTCAGGTACTTTTCCTATGCAATCTAAACGTATGTTTGCTGCAATGAATGGCTTAGGTGGCAATGCAAGGCTGGTGATGCTGCCAGAAGAAGGCCATGGCTATAAAGCACGAGAAAGTATTTTACATGTACTTTGGGAGCAAGAGCAGTGGCTTGAAAAGTATCTGTTCCCTGAGAAAGAAGAAGCAATCCCTGAAGACACGTCAACAGATGAAATGATCCCGGTTGCAACGGAAGCGACAGTTAACTAACAATAATCGATACAGTAGAGGGAGTAGTAGATCTACCCCCTCTATTTACAATAATACGAAGCTTAAGCTACCTACTCTTTACTTGATACTGAACTGCCGACGGAAGCGGTAATTACCATAAAAATGGCAAGCCATTGCCAAACAGTCAGCAACTCTCCGAGAATTAAAAAGCCAGCCAACGCCGCAACCGCAGGTTCAACGCTCATTAAAATACTAAACCCTTGTGCGGGCATTTTTCGAAGCGCTACCATTTCTAGGCTATAAGGCAGGGCACTGGATAATAAACCAATCGCGATACCTAATGGGATCAGTGACCAATCAAGTAGTGCAGCACCTTGTGACACCACGCCAAACGGCACGATAGCAAGGGCAGCAACCGTCATGCCGATTGCCACAGTCACCCCGCCGGAGCTTTCATTGCCTGAGCGCTTACCGTAGAGAATATATCCAGCCCAACAGGCACCAGCAACCAAGGCTAAAGCAACACCGACTGGGTCTAAACCATTGACATCGCCAAGATCTGGTAACAATAGCAAGATCCCCAAAATAGCAAATGCAACCCACAAATAATCACGTTTCCGCTTAGATGAAAACAGTGCTACGGCGAGCGGCCCGGTAAATTCTAATGCCACACCAATGCCAATAGGGATACGCTCAATGGCATAGTAAAAGGTGATATTCATACCACCCAAGCACAGGCCATAAACGATGAGTGGTCGCCAGTTTGTTGGTAAATGACGCCAAGGTTTGAACACCAAGCATAAAATAAGAGCTGAAAATCCAAGGCGATATGCTGTGGTACCCTCGGGCCCCACAAACGGAAATAACTGCTTGGCAATAGAGGCACCGGATTGAATGGTGACCATAGCGCAAAGTAGGCATAAAATCGCAATGACAAAGTCGCGGCTAAGTAGTGGCATTGAGACCCCAATAAGATAAATAACAAGCTTAAAAATGGCGATATAAGGCTAGTCTAATCGTGTCTAAATAATGGCTCAATTACTTTTGTATATTTTATGCCTTTCTTGGTTTTTGAAATGGTTATTTGTTGATTTATTTACTTTTAATTTTCAATGTTTTCTTTTTATTATCGTTCCAATTTTGCTTGTGTACTCAGGTAGTTAAGCCAAGCACTTTCATGCCTTTGCATATTTTTATGCTTTTTCGAATCCAAGTGTGCGAGCTTATCGCTGTCATTGATAAAAGGGCCTGCCCTACAGATAGTGCAGTAATTATCACCCAAATAATCAGGTACTTTGAGCTTTTCTTTGATGGCGTGAGCTGGGTTAACAGACCAGTAATAGCTAATACCGCTGGTGTCTTTTACGTGTTTATCACGGTCAACATTACGAATTTGATACTCTGGGAATTGTGAAATCTCAAATCGAGATTGGCCGAGGTAATATTGTTCAAGTCCGTTGACAAGGCTGCCTTCTAGATTCCACTCAATATATGGCTTTACGTCCTTTGAGGTAATGATCCCGAGTTGAGCGCCATTTGGGTCAAGTGCATATGCCGCTGCGTTTATTAAGAATTCTCGCAGCAATTTCCGATTGAGGCTGTTAACGCTCAAGGTCTGGTTTTGGAAGCTTTCAAACGAACCAAATGCAGGAATGAGAGGAAATTGAAAAATAACTGCATCAAAGGCATGCGGCGGCACTTTTTGCCAACAATGTGCCTCAGTGACATCAAATTGAGTCACTACATTAACCCCTAAATCATGCAGCTTATCAAATGCATTATCTTGATATTTATGCTTAAGTTCATTTTCACTATCGTACACACTGGCAGTAAGATGGGCTGGAGCAAAATGTTTTGCTAATGAATATGAGAAGCTTAAATCGCCGTCACCAACGGTAAGAATACGCCAGTTTTTATCGAGTATCATGGAGCTGTCTAAGTCAGTAAAAGGAGGAGTTTATCAAACTAGGCAGTTATCTTGTAGCAATTGGCTCTTTTATTAGTTTAAAACCAACTAGACAAAATACACCCGCCAAAAACCAAATGCTCCCAGCCAAAATTGCAAAACTGGTGGTTTTTTCAGGGAAAACTATAGCTAGCGGCAGTGTAATTGCTCCCCTTACTAAACATAACGTTGAAATAGTAAAGATGGCAGGGCGAAGCATAGGTAATGGTTTGATCCACTTGAAGGCCGAAAGTGCGTAGGCGGTCAAACGTACGCAAAGTCACTCTAAATATTTCCCCCAGTCTTGTGCCTGCCATAACATTTTGTGCGGTTTGGATAGTTGGTTTATCTGTCCGTTTTGCTTGTCAGCTATAAGTTTTCGTTGTGTACCTTTTTGCTCACGTTGGCGATACGCTAACGCACATAACGGGCACTTAGTATCTTGATGCAGTCCAGAGAGGCTAAAAAAAGAACACTTTCCAGATAAAATATAGATGAGTAATCTGAAGGATGTAATTTCGATTGCGTCTTGAGTCTCAACACGTAGCTTCATGGTGCTTAAATCAGTTGAACTCTCTGGCTCGCCAATTTGTGTCATGTTTGTTTCAAACGTTTCAGTCTTATGTTTTCTCATGTTGCTGTCCTTTTAAATATGCTGAAAATGCCAAAAAGGAACGTGATGTGCGTAACGCATTGCTTTTTCAGTATGCGTTACTTCAAGTACAGCGCCTTACTGTTCCTTCTAGTGTCAGATCTTACAAAGGTATGAGTCCAAAAGCTTAGACTGTTTCAGATTTTTACACTTTACCGTTTCATTTGTTTAACACAAAATACACAAACAAGGCTCAGGCAGGACTATAGCGTTGTCATTGTTAGTAAAAGAATATTAATGGAGTACCCTAAGGGAAAAGATAAATGACAATTAAAGCAAGCAGTTTAGTACAGCAACTGAGGTTTGCCGCAGGATACTCTGTAATTCAGTTTGCAAAGAAGATGGGCGTTTCAAAACAAACCATCTACAACTGGGAGAGCGGCCTGACAACACCGGATTTAAACCAAGTAATTAGAATGTACATTGTTTGTGGATTGAACCCCAAGTCTTTACTACCAAAGCGAAAAAAAAGCAGTAATGATGAACTTGGTGATACCGATACCAACCTCGATTAAATAGCGCAATTTGCAATCAAGATTGTTACACTATGCATACAAATGTTATTAACATAAGGAATACAAAGTGTATAAAAAAGAACCTAATTACATCTCAAAACAATTACTTCCTGACGAACATTTAGGCAGTATTATCGGTTCTAGTGGTGTGATCGGTGATGGTGCTCAAATTAACCCTAGGCAAGGAAGAGACAATATAGCGACCTCTGTAGTACAAATCATTTCTCACAAGTACTTGCGACTAATTACAGGCTCTGGCGGTGTAGCTGGTGGTGGAGGCGGTCAAGTTGATCCTCAACAAGTGGAAGGTGCGATACAAACGCCTTACTTTAAATCTAGCAACGAGAAATCATGAGTACGCTATATCAAGTCATAATGGAAAATAACCACCTAATCAATATTTCGATTTGGGTGGTTTTGATAATTTCAGTCTTTCTAAGTAAAGACAGCCCTAATGTTCAATGGTTAGCAGTCAATATTTTATTTGCACGCACATTAGACATTGCACTGTATGAACCAGCTTTAAAGTTGGGCGGATGGTTTTACTTTATAATGGCGACGCAAAATTTGCTTTTGATGGCGCTCATCATAAAACGCAAACAGATTGCAAACTATATAGCGCAGTTCAATTTAAGCTTTATCAGTCGCTTTGCACTAAAAAGCGCAAAAGACTTTTCCCTAACACCAAATGAGCTCACTTACATACTCATTTTAGCAAGTGCTGCTCTCATTCAAACTGCGTCTCTTATCGAGCGAGGGTTCAGAAAGCTAACTGACTTTAACCCAATGTTTATCTATAACGCGTACCCAAGTTTGATGCACATACTCACTATTCTTTCCGTGCTGGTTGTATTTTCACTAGTCATTGATGCTTATCGTGGTTTCTATACTCGTCGTGACTCTACAAGTCGCAGCAGCTCAATGTGAGAGCATGGCTCGGAGTGAATTAGCTTTGTACTATCACATAACTTGCAGAGGTTACTTTTATTAAAATTGGAGAATTCTCATGATATTGTTACCCAATGATATAGCTAAAAAAATAACAGGAGTAGCAGGCGGTGGAGTAACCCGTCCTGACCTACCTGAGAGAAAAGAGTAAAGTTTGGGTGTAGATTGATTTATATACATGATAAAGTATTAGAAGTAGCCCATTACGTGTTCTAAGGAAATAGTACTGCGTATTGGTGGAGCGGCTTTAACCAACAACAGTGGACATAAAAAATGCAAACAAGGATTGTGGTGTATGGTACTAACCATCCTGTACATGTCGTCGATTTTGAACTCACGACCTGTATCAATAGCGGCTTTTTACTCAAAGCGAACCTAGAATCCCAATTTGACCTGGCTGATGAGTTACTCGTCGGCAATATGCTCACGTTTGAAATTGAGTCACCAGATGCAATATCAACGTATTTCACTGGGACTTTGTTTGATATTCAATCTGGTTTTGTGTCTGAGCACACCTGTGGTGCAGAGGTGGTCTTAAAGCCTCGCCTTGAGTTACTTAAGCAAACAGAAAAAAGCCAAATCTTTGTACAAGCCAATGTCCAGACTGTCCTCAATAAGTTGATACAAAAAGCCGGCTATTCACAAGACCGGATAAAATGGCGAGTCACTAAAGATTTACCCACGCTACCGCAGTGCGTACAAGCACTTGAAAACGACTACACCTTTTTCACCCGACTCTTGGCAAAGTACGGCTTAATTTATTGGTTTGAATGCCATGATTTTATTGAGTCGATAGTGATTGCCGAGGGGAATCTTGCAAGCCCCTATGTTGAGCGAGGCTTGCTGTCGGTGACAGATAAAGATGGCCTGGTGCACGAGCATAAAACTGGCTTTGTTGGGTTTACGCAGTGCCAAAGCCGCCATCGTTTTAAAATGGGTGGCTCACAAGTGCATATGAATGCCCATCCGCCAACTTCGGTCAGCTCGGCGCAGCGCAGTTATTTTGAGCCTGCTGCACAAAACCCTGCTGAGCAATTTGAGCGCACCGGCAATCTCGAGCTTGCCTATCAACAAGGTAAAAATGAAGTCACGCTAGTAGGAAACGTAGCCGAAGCCAATGCCGGTTATTCGTTTTCGTTAAATGGTAAATTGGGCACAGCGAAAGGTGGCGATTATACCTGTATTCGCAGTAAACAGGTGTATAAGCAAGGCAGTGCCAATGACCCTAAGCAAGTTGCATATCATAGCGAGTCGGTGTGTGTACCACGAGGTGAGCCAATACGTATCGCGCCCC
>JWIH01000005.1 GCA_000814665.1 Pseudoalteromonas flavipulchra NCIMB 2033 = ATCC BAA-314 | reverse complement strand
TAGTGCGTCCAACCGCGTTGGCTAACTTGGCTTATATCATCTACACCTCAGGGACAACCGGACAACCAAAAGGCGTAATGCTCACGCAGCACAATGTGCTTTACTATCTTCACGCCTTAACCCGCCAGTTAGGTGACAAGTATCGTAATATCGACTTTTCTTCTAATTACTGTTTTGACTTGTCGGTGACCACCACCTTATGCCCGCTCCTTGCTGGACAAACGGTGTGTGTTTATGAAGGCGATATTCTTGATGCCGCCGCCTTTAGAGCTCATCTAAATACCGCGAACGTTGGCTTTGTGAAAACCACACCGAGTCTTGCCATGGCGCTATTGCCTGGCAGCGATGCACAAGTTGATGCCCTAATGCTCGGTGGTGAGGCACTGACTGAGCAGGCCATTGCCGCATTAAGCGACCATGTAAACGCTATTTTCGATGAATATGGCCCAACGGAAGCCACAGTCGGTGCGATGCTAGCACAGGCCTATCCACGCCTTCATCAAGGCATAGGTAAAGCCTACCCTAACGTTAATCTTCATGTATTATCTGAGTCGCTGCAGCCCATGCCCATTGGTGCGCCGGGTGAGTTATATATTTCAGGCCTTGGGGTTGCCCGTGGTTACTTAAACCGCCCTGAACTCAATGCTGAGCGCTTTATTGATAATCCATTTAGTCACGACCCCGCCCATAGCAAGCTTTACAAAACCGGTGACCTTGCCCGTTTCCTAGACAACGGCGACTTGGTATATCTCGGTCGTAACGATGAGCAGGTGAAAATTCGTGGTTATCGTGTCGAATTAGGAGAGATTGCTGCAGCTATTGTCGACCAGCAAGGCGTACAAAACGCAGTAGTGATTGATGTACCTGCACCGCAAGGCAAAGCGCTGGCCGCTTACCTTGTTGCAGAGCCTGACCTTGAAATTACCGAGTTAAAGCTCGCCCTAAGTGCTGCTTTACCTGAATACATGGTGCCCAGCCACTTTACCTTAATCGAGCATATTCCACTTACGGGTAATGGTAAGCTTGACCGCAAGGCACTCCCCGCGCCAGAACTTCAAGCTGACAACCTTTATGTGGCACCACGCAATGCTTTAGAGACCCAGCTTTGTGAGATTTGGCAGCAGGTACTTGGCCTTGAGCAAGTGGGTATTGAGGATAATTTCTTCCAAATCGGCGGCGACTCAATTGTCAGTATTCAGCTGGTTTCACGCTTAAGAGAAGCTGGGTTAACGGTACAAGTTAAAGAGATATTTGCCGCCCCAACTCCCGCGCGGCTGGCAAAACTTATCCATGCTAATGGCGACAAGAAGGTTACGATAAAAGCCGAACAAGGTCAGCTTGAAGGGGAGTTTGATCTGCTGCCTATCCAGCGGTGGTTCTTCGCAAATCAGTTTGCTAATCCCGCACACTTTGCCCAAACTTTTGCCACTGTAATGCCAAGCGCAATCAGTGATGAGAGATTAGTTGAGCTATTGTCCGAGCTTGCTGAGCAACATGATGTGCTACGCCTTGTTTTCAATCAAAAGACGGCGCATATTACCCAGCAGTACCAACAAAATAATACCATGGCGCCTCTAGTTAAACTTGATGCAGACACACTCAGTGACGACGAGCTTGCCAAGCAATTAACCCGCTTGCAGTCACAGTTTGCGTTAAATTCAGGCCCTTTATGGCAGCCAATTCGTGTCAAACGCCAAAGCCAAGATGTATTGGTACTGGCCTTCCACCACCTGATCATTGACTTTGTCTCTTGGCGGATCCTAATTGAGGATTTAAATAGTCTTTATCAAGGCAAAAAATTAGCGCAAAAAACCTCAAGCTATCGTCAATGGGTTGAGACCTTAGCCCAATATGCACATGTTCAAGCCGAACAAATCGATTACTGGCAAGAAGTACTTGATACTTGTCAAACACACTTAACAGCGAAGAACACACCGACAAACCAAGTGATTAGACTTGACTCTGCATTTACACAAACGCTGCTGTTTGACGCTAATCAAGGCTACCACACAGAGCCTCGAGACCTTGTCGTCGCTGCGCTTTCACTAACTCTCGCTCATATCACTGGTAGTAATGATCAGGTTATTGCGCTTGAAGGACATGGTCGTGAACACATCGCCGAAGATATAGATCATTCACGCACCGTAGGCTGGTTTACGTCATTATATCCACTAGCACTCCATGCGGGTTCTAGTCTCGAAAGCGCTATCGTCAATGCCAAAGAGCAGCTGCGTAAATTGCCAGACAATGGCGTTGGTTTTGGTCAATTCTATTTTTCCAAACAAGTGACGGGGACTTTACCAACCGTTGCATTCAACTATTTAGGCCAAATCGGTGGCACTAAAACGCAGCAACCTCATGGCGACTTTTACTTGACCGAAGCCATTACAGGTCAACCAGTCGCGAGCGAAAATAATGGGCATTACGTTCTTGATATCAACGCGGCTATTATTCATGGTCAGCTTGTCTTAAATTGCACCACAGCATTGTCTGAAACCGAATTTGCCCTATTCCAAAGTCAGTTCACTGCCAGCCTACAAGCGGTGCTGGACACGGCATTACATACCAAAGCGCTTGGCGCCAAACAAACGCCAAGCGACTATAATCTGACGGGCGTCAGCTTCGCCCACTTAGATGCACTGCGCACACGTTACGACCTAGCTGCGGTTTATCCCGCAACAAACTTGCAGCAAGGTTTTATTTTCCACCAGCTTAATAGTCCAGAAGATACCGCCTATCGGGTGCAGTCACAGATGCAGTATTTCGATAAAATTGACACTGCGCTATACTGTCGTGCGTGGCAACTAACCTCACTGCAATATCCAGCGCTGCGCTGTGCTTTCGATGTTGAAGAAACCATGCTGCAACTTATCGTGGATCACACCTGTGTTGATGAAGATAACTTTAGCGTGATTGATATCAGTCAATACTCAAAAGCAGAACAACAAGCACACATAGAAAAGCTTGCAAACCAAGTGCTAAATCAGCCATTTAATTTTGCAAGACCGGGGTTATTTACACTGCATTTGGTAAAACGCGGTGAAGCGCATTATCACCTAATAAAAACAGAGCATCACAGCATTTGTGATGGCTGGAGTGGCCCGTTAGTTATGCAGACCGTTCACCAGAACTATACGCAATTACTACAAGGTCAAGAACCTGTTTTACAGATGGATAACGCCTATTTAGATGCCCATGCTTACCTAAGAGATAATCAGGCCGCCACCAAAGCATTTTGGCAATATCATGTCGCTGATTTATCACAAGCAAACGATCTTAACACCCTGTTTAGTCACTCAACAGATTTAGAAACGCTCCGTCATAATCATGACCCGCAGACGCTGCATTTTGCTCTACCAAACGAGGCGTTAAGTAAGTTGCAGCAAGCGTGTCAGCAACATTCTGTCACGCTCAATGCTGCGGTACAATTTGCCTGGCATAAGCTTATCCAAATCTATACTCGCGACGAATTTACTTTAGTAGGTACAACTATCGCAGGTCGTGACTTACCAATTGACGGCATAGAGCAAAGTGTTGGAGCTTACATCAATACGCTACCGCTTTATCTTGATTGGCCTACAGATGCTACCATCGCGCAACAACTCGAGAAGATCCAAACTGCCATTTTGGACTTAAATAGCCATGCGAATGTGTCACTTGCGTCACTGCAACAAGGCGGTAATCGGCTATTCCAAAGCCTAGTCGTTTTCGAAAACTACCCAAGCCTTGAAAATGAACAAGCAGAGGCACAACAAGCTCGCTGGCAGTTTGACGCAGCACCAGAGCAAGTTGAATACCCACTTGCATTGATAGCAAAGGAGCAAGGAGAGCTGCAACTTGAGCTGATGTACGACGCCAGTTTGCTTTCGCCAGCACGTGCCGTACAACTGCAATCTCAACTGCTGCTTATCCTCAAGCAAGTCGCTGACAATACTCACTTACCGCATCAACACATTGAAATTGCCAATACAGTGGAAAGGGCCCGTATTCTCAACGAGTGGAATGAAACCGAGCGCCAGTCATGTGGCTTCGAGAACTTCAACGACTTATTTAGTGAAAAAGTCGCCGTATTCTCGGATGCAACCGCTGTGGTCTGGCAAGATGAAGCACTAAGCTATCAAGCACTCAACCGCCAGGCTTGCCTGCTTGCCCAACAATTATTGGTGATTAAGGCTGAGATTTACGGCAACGAGTATCAAGGTGATTTCCCAGTCTTATTGCTGCATGAAAAACAGTTGGATTCTATCGTTGCGATCCTCGCTATTCTTAAAGCTGGCGGTGGTTATGTTCCTGTATCACCGGAATTTCCTGACTCAAGGATTGAATATATTGCCAAGGACTGTGGTGCGAAAATCGTGGTCACCCAATCGGGATTAATGGATAGAGTTGAGAGTACAACACTTGCCTCACTGTCACGTGTACTTAGCGATGCACCAATGGAGGAAACAAGCTTAGACCAAGCGGTATCGGTGAGCCCGTCTGATTTGGCTTATATTATCTATACCTCTGGCACCACAGGTAATCCTAAAGGCGTAGAAATCAACCATGAGGCACTATTAAACTATGCCACGGACGACCATTTTATCGACCCCACACAACTGAACAAGGTACTTAGCTTATCGAGTATTAGCTTCGACGCGTTTATTTTTGACTGCTTTGTCACACTCAGTAATGGCGCAGCGCTACACCTGATAGATAAACAGACTCAACTTGATCCAGAACGACTGATTGAGTACTGCCAAGCACAGCAGATTGATACGTGCTTTGTAACCACTGCGCTATTTAATCGTTTAGCTAGCGAAGACTTCTTCTTACACGCCGGACTTAAACAGATTAATTTTGGTGGAGAGGCGGTCGACTTAGCTATGGTTGAGCGAGTAAAGCATCAAGCGCCAGAGCTGATGCTTTACCACGCCTATGGCCCAACAGAGACCACCGTTTATGCGACTTGCTGCTTACTCAACTCTGTAAATCACGGAGCACCTATTGGCCGCGCTATTGCCAATAAATCTGCTTACGTGTTGTCACCTGCTGGCAAAATACTTCCACCGGGCGTGGCAGGAGAACTTTATATTGGCGGCGCGGGTATGGCAAGACGCTATTTACACCGTTCAGATTTAACCGAACAAGCATTCTTAGTTAATCCGTTCGCATCGGATAGATACCTCGCAAGCGGTTGGAACAAAATGTATAAAACGGGAGATTTGGTTAAATGGCGTGAAGATGGCTTATTAGAGTATGTTGGTCGTAATGATTTTCAGGTGAAAATTCGTGGTTACCGCATCGAACTTGGCGAGATTGAAACTGCAATTAAGCAACAAGCGCAAATTCATACTGCGTTTGTAAACGTGAATGAACAAGATGGGGTTAAACGTATCGTGGCCTACTTGGTCATGGCAAATACTGAGTCACTAGATGAGGCAAAGCTCAAGCAAACACTCTCTCACATGCTACCGAGTTATATGCTGCCAAGTGCCTACCTCACATTAGACGCCCTACCGGTTACGGTTAATGGCAAGATTGATGCCCGAGCACTGCCGCAGCCCGATTTTAGCCAAACTGAGACTCACCATGCTCCAAACACAGAACAGCAAAAGCACATCGCTAAAATCTGGTGTGCTGTATTAGGGATTAAGCAGATTGGCTTGGAAGATAACTTCTTCCATATTGGTGGTGACTCAATTATGAGCATTCAGCTCATGTCGGCTCTCAAACGTGCTAGCTATTCGCTGTCGACCAAAGACATATTTACTTATCCAACCCTAGAAGCGCTTTGTGCATTTTTGGCAAATAATGAACAGGTAGAAATCGAGGCTGAACAAGGTGAGCTCAGCGGAGAAATCAAGTTATTACCTATCCAGCAATGGTTCCTCAACTCCCATTACCGTCATAAAGCGCATTTTAATCAGTCGGTCATGCTCGCCCTTCCGCACAATACCGCGCTGGATACTTTGGAGCGTGCACTTGCGCAGCTGCATCAACAACATGACATGTTGCGCGCTCAGTTTAGCAAAACCGAGACTTGGCAATCCCAATATCAAAGCGTTGCTGCGTGTCCAACACCAAAGCTTATCCATTTGGACACTTCGGGGCTTGATGAGCAGCAAACCGCTCTGGCGTTGACTAAAATACACGCCTGTTTTGAACTCGGTTCAGGTGCTTTGTGGCAACCGGTTTTACTCAGCGATGATACACCGCTAACTAGGCTTGTACTTATCGTTCATCACCTTGTTATTGATGGTGTTTCGTGGCGTATTTTGGTCGAAGACTTAAGTCGCTTGCTGCAAGGCGACACCTTAAGCGACAAAACCAGCAGTTATCGCCAATGGTCAGACGTTGTGGCCCTGCATCCTTTTGAACAACAAATACCGTATTGGCAAAATGTGCTAAGCACACAACAAAACGTACCTTACGGTAAATCACAACAGCGTCTTACGCATCAATTTGATACTCAGCTTACTGAGCAATTGCTACGCCTTGCTCCTGCTGGGTTTAACACAGAAATCAATGATCTCTTAATGAGTGCGTTTACTCGGGCTTGGTGCAATACCTTTGCTACAAACTATTGCCATCTCACGTTAGAAGGCCACGGCCGAGAACATCTGAGTGACCATATTGATACCTCAAGAACACTAGGCTGGTTTACTAGTATGTTTCCGGTTGCCCTGAAAAATGACACGGATTTATCGACGCTGATTATTCAAAGCAAAGAAACGCTTCGTGCCATTCCAGATAAAGGGCTAGGCTTCAGCGAGTTGGTCAGACGTGGGGAATTTTCCTTCAATCAATTACCTAAAGTTAGCTTTAATTATTTGGGACAACTTGATAGCAACAATGATGCACAAGATCAGGGTATACGAATGCTAAATGCACACTCAGGCGATGCCAGCAGCAAGGATAATCAGGATGAAATGGCACTCATCGTTAATGCCGAAGTGCGTCAAATGAAACTGCAAGTGAGCATTGCAAGTCAGTTAGATGAGACGCAAACCACCGCATTCATAGAGCAGTTCGATGCTGCCCTTCGAGCCGTCGTTTCACATTCGATTACAGCCGCAAATCCCCAAGGCATAAAAACCCTAAGTGATATTGAGATCGGCGTATTGGTGAATGAAGCCGATGCTCCTATTGAATGGTTTTTCTTCCCTCCGGGTGGCGGTGGTGCTGAGAGTTACTTGCAATCCATTGCTCCCAAGATTTCCGCGCCTTGTTATTGCTTCAATAACATCTATGCCGCACAGGAAAAACCAAAGGGCTCGCTCGCCTATGACTATTATCAGTTCCAAACATTGGCGTTGCAGTATGCTATTCATCTTAAAAAGCTAAAGCCTAGTGGTCCTTATCGGATTTTTGGTTGGAGTTTTGGCGCAACGCTGGCACTTGAGGTTGCCAAACTGCTGCAAAATGAGGGGGACACAGTCGAACACTTGGTGTTCGTCGACCCTTGTTTTGACTATGCCGCGATGCATGATGAAGTTTTTGCTCTACACCCAGAGTTCAGTCATCTTGAGCCCGATAGAATTAATTATCACTACCAAAATGATCCAGCATTTTCTAGCACCGCAAAGGTGACGCTATTTAGTGCTGGTTGTGCGGTTGAAGTGACTCAGTCGGATAGCCTAGAGTTGCAACTTTCCAGTCATATAATCAACCGATACCTTGATAAGAATCAAAATCTTATCGAAGAAGCAATGCAACCCAGTCAGGTTCAAGTGTTCACCATGAAAGGGTCGCACAACAGTTGGGTAAAAACACCGGAAGACTTAATAAAAATGTCAGAAATTATGAACACTCTTTAACATTTTATTCGTTAATATAATGTTAAATTAGATTTTCTAGAGTGAGGCATTAAAGGGAGCTCCCCTCTTCACTCTAGGATTAATTAATTGCCACATTTTCTCACAATATATGATTAAGGAATTACAAAATGGCTAAGGAAAATGTAGATGTACTTATTATCGGCGCTGGACCTGCTGGGACAATGACCGCTGCAAAGCTAATTCAAGCAGGATTAACCGTGAAGATCGTTGAACGTAGCCACTTTCCGCGCTATGTCATCGGTGAAAGTCTTCTACCACAAAGTATGCAGCATTTGGAAGATGCTGGATTTATGGATGCGTTAGTTGCACGCAATTACCAAAAGAAAATCGGTGCTAATTTTAAACAAGATGACTTCCAAGAGTTTTTCGATTTCTCTAAAAATTACACCGATGGCTGGACATGGACATGGCAAGTTCCAAGAGATGACTTTGACAATGTATTGGCTGAAGAAGTGCAAAAAATGGGTGCACCTATCGAATTTGGCACTTCAGTAGTCGATGCCAACATGGATCTAGAAGAGCCTATTATTAAGGTAGTCAATGAGGCCGGTGATGTGCAGGAAATTCAAGCCAAATTCGTTGTTGACTCAAGCGGCTATGGCCGAGTACTCGCAAACCTGCTTGATTTAAATGAACCTTCATCGGCGCCAACTCGCGCAACTTTGTTCGCGCAATTTAAACCTGCTGATGGCATAGAGACTGGGGCTGAAAACAATAAAGTAACGATTCTGGTTCACGAAGAGGATGTATGGGTTTGGCTAATACCTTTCTCTGACGGTCGTGTTTCAGTCGGTTTTGTTGGTAACCCTGAGTATTTGGAAAGTGCAGAGGGCGATGCTAAAACACGCTTTCTAACCTACCTTGCTCGCGATCAACATGCATCAGCAATGTTGGAAGGAATGGCACTGTGTATGGAGCCAAAGGAAATTAAAGGCTACTCAAAAGGTATTAAACAACTGTTCGGCAAAAACTTTGTGCTAACCGGTAACGCCAGTGAATTTATTGACCCTGTATTTTCAGCCGGTGTTATGTTTGCGATTGAATCAGGCGCGCGCGCCGCTGATCTCATAGTCGCTCAGTTAAATGGCGAGGAAGCAGATTGGCAGCAAGATTATGAGGCGCATATGCTTAAAGGTATTGCTGTCATGCGCACCTACATTGAAGGCTGGTACGACGGACGTTTGCGCCGCCTATTTTTCTCAGACAACAAGCCTGAAAAAATTAAGAGCCAAATCACTTCTGTGCTTGCGGGCTATGTATGGGATGAGACTAACCCATTTGTAAACCGCAGCGAGAAAACCCTGAACCTGCTATCTGAACTCCATAACAACCCTGAAATGGCGTGATTTTAGCTTTTTAGACCGGCGTGGGAATAGTTTCTCACGCCACATAATATACTAACAAAGATGCGTTTCAGTAGTAGTGAAAGTAGTTGTGTGATGCCTATAGTTTCCCTAATTGATGATTAAGCAAAGTGGGAGAATTTTATTGTAGGCCGACCATAGATGTGGCACTTGGCGCTTTAAAGGACTTAGACAATGAAAACTAACTTTGTATACACTGCTGCACTTTCTGCGTTATTAACAGGCGCTGCACTTGCAACTCCCGCGCAGGCCGCTGAATATAAAACAATTCTAATTCATGGCTTTCAAGCGGACCAACTTAACCGCCCTAACAGTACCAATGTCGAGCTTGAGGGTGAAGAATATTGGTCATCTTTTTGGATAAACCACGCTGATGAACGTATTGATTGGCCTTCTTATGAACGCTTGCAAGGCAAAATCGCAACAGATTATATTTGGCCAAAGCTAAAAGCATTTGCAGAAAATGGCACTTGTAATCCTGGCTGCGTCTTTGTTACCCACTCAACGGGTGATTTGGTTGCGCGCTATATCTTAGATAATCAAGCAACTTGGCTTGAAAATGCGGGCCTTCAACCACTTAATATCGTTGCTACTTTTGACCTTGCAGGTGCGGGCGGCGGAAGCGAACTCGCAGACACTGCTATCAACGCTGCGACTTCTGGTGGTGTAGTTGGTGAACTAACTCGCCAAGCTGTTGAGGCTTGGCTTGGTAGCATGCCTGAAGAGTTTGGTATCATGTGGGATTTAAAAGTAAATAACGCGCGACAAGTTGCTCAGTACCCAAGTGACAACGCACCTCGCCTACGTTTCGTCGCTGATGCAAGCGACTACTACGGCCTCACTTCAGGTTTCTTACCAGGTAATGATGATGGTGTTGTATCAACACACTCTTCTTGTGGTGCATCGACAAAAGGTGACTTTGGTAGTTGTAGTACAAGCGTTGCTATCAACGGTCAGCTAGCCTCTCAAGATGATGCAGTAACTAGCTTTATGCCATACCACTACCCATTACTAATGAGCGCGGAATATAGCCACGGTAACCTGCCAGATGCTGGATACCAAGGCAAAGTAACAGCGGCTCGTACTCAGTTTAACGCGGGTTATAAAACGATTAGCTACAACACCTATGAAGAAACAACGGGTAGCTGGTTTTGGAAAAAAACTTACCGTTATGTAAGCGAGTCTAACTCACAAAGTTTTTCACAGTTAATACTAAACTCACTGTAACTTAACGGTTATTTTGCTAATTTCGATACCCAAGGAACTGCTCCATGCAGTTCCTTATATTAACCGAGTATTGCTATGAAAAAATTTTTGTTGATTAGTGTCATTCTTATTGTGATCTGTATCACTGCAGGCTATTTTGCCTTGCAGCGCGAAGCTCTACCCTCACCTGAGTTACCAGCACCACAAGTCACCACAGCTATTTTGACACCACCAACAACGCAACCCACTACACCTAAAACTGCGATAACACAAAAACAATCACTGGTTGAATCACTACCACTGGCACAAGCTGCGCAAACAGCTGCGGCACATTATGAGTATAGTATTTCTCTACCTCCTTATTCACAGCCCCTTGGCAAAGGTGATTTTGATAGGCTCAATCCAAATCATTTTTATGCCGTCGAAATGCCAATTGAAGAAAATAACGAACAGGTGTCTTTGTCGCTGAATCAATATCGCTTTGTGCACCCCGCTACTATCGAGATAAGTTTATCTGGTAGTCAATTTTCTAATGCAACCGCAACGATACTTGACCCTACATCACAGCAAACCTTATCCACCACCCGCCTCAAAGAGTCTGATGGTATTTGGCTTGGTGCAGTCGATGGCGAGACAACATGGCCTCAAGAGCTGAATGTCGTCGTGCGTGCTAAGCCAAGCTCGGCTAAGGCTGTTGCATTAACGGCAAGTATCCGTTATTACCAACCCAGCGCCACACTGCTCGCTATTGCTAAACCTTACCCCGAGCAAGCAGACTTGATAATTCCATTGCAGCTTGAAGTAAAGCAAAGTGGTACTTATCGTATCCGTGCAAACCTATTTACTCGCGATGGCATACCAATCAGTCATTTGATTGAAAAACAAAAGTTAAGCGAAGGGAAACAGGTATTCAACTTAAAAGCACATCAGTCAGTGCTTGCTCCTTTTTCAGCTAAATCAGGCCCATCCCAGTTCACGTTAAAGACATTTGTGATTGAGAGAATGTCGCCAATGCCCGGAGAGCTTGCGCAGTTTGGTGATAGCAAAATAACCGAATACCACATCACTGATTTCTACTTTGACGCACTGGAGAAGCGCCCATATCAGCCCTCGGCTGCCGAGCGTCAACGTCTGGGTTACTTGCAAAAAATGGCGGGTAAGTAAAGTAACTAACCTTTGCTTCGGATAATTAAACGGTGACCCTTTTTAGGTCACCGAGTTAGCTAAGCTATATCGCTTCAGCCGTCGTCTTAGGCTTCAGCTCAGCAATGCGATAAAACCCAAGCGCGGTGATAGATACTAAGGTCATGATGATAAACAGCATCATGCCGGAGTAAAAATCTAATATAAGACCGCCTAAAATGGGTGCTAATGCATATCCTAATGAACACAAGCCAGCAGCACCAAAATAGCTAGCTTTCAGGTTATCTGGTGCCAACCTGTCAATATAGACACTAATGTTAGTAAACATAATTGCTTCGCTCAGACTCAACACCATCATGGCTGCAATCCATCCCCAGATATTTTGCACATCATTCAAGGCCATCATGATTTGTGAAATGATCAATATCACGCCACCCGCATAGAGTCTATTTTCAATACGCCAATTACGCATCAGATGTAGTAATGGAAACTGACAAACGATGATCACACTAGAATTTGCGATGATTAAGCTAGAAATTAGCCAAGCCAGATCGGGGACCTCTGCACGCGTCAAATACTGCACTAGGCTAGAGTCACATTGCGCATAAACCAAATACACTAAAGTTGTAGCGATGAGCACAATTAAAAAGACTTTATCTTTTCGTAAGATCCCCAGCCATTTTGCGAACTTCGGTACCGACTGAGCGGCAGACTGCAAAGCGAAAGTCTGCGCTTCACTCAGTTTAGGTCTAAAGTAAAGCAGCGCGAGCAACAAACCAATATACGAAATACCAGTATAGATAAAGCTAAACTGCTCACCATTAAGCCCCGCCCATAGCCCGTACAATGGTCCTAAAGCCGCTCCCACATTCACGAGAAAATAGAGTAAATGCAGTGCAAGCTCTCTGTCTTTTGCGTCGGCAAGTTCTTCAGTAAGTAACGCTTTACTAGGCGCATCCCAAAGCGTCCTAGGTAGACAAGCTAAAAACACTGAGGTTGCAAACAACCACAACGACTCAGCCACAGCCAACAGTGAAAAAGAAATCACACCAACAAACACTGCCGTGTAGAGCATTTTGGTGCGACCAAAGCGATCAGCGAGATTCCCCGTATAAAACCCCAAAAATACGGCAAAAGTCGCTGACACCGTCAGCAATAAACCGACCTCTGTTGCACTCAGTCCATAATTTTCATAAAGAATAACAGCCAAAAAAGGCCATACCATGTAGTAACTAGCGCGAACGAAAAAGTTACCAACAAGCATTACCCAAACTAAAGGTGTAAAGCGCTTTAACCGCTCAATTGCAGAGCTATTCTCCATTGATGTTCCTTGATTATTATTGATTTACGCAGAACCCTAATTCCTAAACCTTAGTTTAGGTCAAGCGTTTAACTGCATTCTATTATCTTGGAAACTGGAACTCTATAAAGAAAAAATTTCATCCTTGAAATCACAAAGGGAGATAAAACTAAATCAATGACATTAAGCGTTAAAACCGCTTAACGTAGAACACATTTAAAAAATCAAGACCGGGGTTGTGGTCGCTCAAACCTGCATTAGAATAATGCAGATATCGGATCCCAACTTTAGTACTGGGATTCAAATTAACACTAAGCCCAATGCGGTCTTCAAACTGATAGTGAACACCAATGTCTTTGCCCGCAAATCGAGTATCACTGACGTAGGTCATGCCAATCCCAAACTCAAAATTTACCGGCTTTCCAGCAAACTCGGTCAGCGGAACACTAAGCACAGGTGACAGTGCAATAGCAAACGTCGTGTCTGAGCGTTTTGGTTTGCCGTATTCCCAATAGTTGGTGCTCAACTCAAAATAAACATAGGCACCTTCGCCAAAACCATAATCCGCTAAACTATAATGCAAGGGACGATACCCAAGCCGCAGTCCTTTTACATCCCCCTCTCCCACCACATAATCAACTGCAACTTCACTAGCATGTGAGTAAGTAGACACAAACAACATAAGCAAGAATAAAACTAAGCGCATAACGACTCCTCTACAACAAGGGCAATTTTACGCCGTTATTTAATTCTTAAAAGACACCAAAAAACCATATGATAATTGCCAATAAAGCACCAATATGGAATTTTAATGGGTACATTAATTTAACCAAAACCAATAACAAATTATGAGTTATACTGTTAAAAACGATCTTGAGAATGTGGTATGCAGTATATAATTGGGAGCGTTATAGGGATATTTAGTGTATTTAGTGCCTTAGCCGCAGCACCGACAAAAGTAGATATCTATACCGAGCATTTTCCTCCGTACCAGATAGAGCAAAAGAACGGCACCATTACTGGGCTTGCCACTGATATCGTACGCCTCATTATGTGGGAAGCAGAGCTAAGCTATCAAATTTATATGTTGCCTTGGACTCGCGCAAAAGCCTTCTCCAAAAAATCCCCTTATTCATTGCTCTACTCAATCGCCAGAACGGAGCAACGTGAAGCAAACCATATCTGGATTGCGCCACTTTGTGAGCTAAAGGTCGCCTTTTATAAGCGTGCTGATATCGCCGATCAGCAAGAGTGGGAAATATGGAAAATCAAACAACATGTTGTCGCTGTTGCGGCCGATCAACTTTCCGAAAACTATTTAAAAGCACAAGGCTTTATCGCCGATAAGAACATGCTATCAGTAACTAGTTTGAGTCGTGCAGGTGAGCTGCTTGAAAGAGGTAGAATTGACTTTATTTTTGGTGCCGAAAATTTTGTGGATAGAATGGCTGCTAGAATGGGTTTAGTGGAGCAATGGGACAAAGTGCTAGAAGTTCCAGAGTTAAGTAAAACCCTCTATTTAACCGCCAACCCCAGCGCCCCTCCAGAATATATAAATCGGCTACGCGCCGCCGCTGAACGAGTACAGATGCAACGCAAAAAGGTTGACGTCGGCTGCCCCATCGACGAGTAATTCATCGTTTGCTACTGAACTTTGTACGTCGCTATGATAGCATCTCAAAAATTGTATACTTTATTCAAAATAAAAATGAAAGTACTCACAGGAATGGTATTACTCATGCTCTTTGTAGCATGCGAAACGTACGCGAGCCCAAAAATCATCAACGCGGTTTCACGCTTTGGTCACCCTCAGGTAATGAAGCCCGCAGACAAGTTTGGCCATAGTCCCTATTCACCACTGTTTGATAACGGCGCATGGCATGGTCACTTACTTCCTGATAGCGCTGCGGAATATGGTGGTTTCACGGGTAACGCGATTATCACCGAAGAGTATTTAACGTATTTATTTGAACGTATTGAGCGCCTACAAATTTTTTATGGTGAGACCAAATTGCAATTTGATGCAGCACTGTACAGCCTGCCCGGAGAGCTGGTGCAAACGCTTAGACATGAGCTCGCGACGGTGACGATCCGCTTACGCTTTGTTAGCGAGCGTGTTTCTCTTATTCAAACCACTATTCATACAAAGCAACGACTTACTTTAAAATTGGACGGCAAATTACTCCACCAGCTTAATGATCAACAAACATTGGACCAACAATACCCTAAGCTCGCACCAACTATGGTTGCCAGCGAAAGTGGGATCAGTACCACTTTTGGTCGTGTTCGCGATCCGTGGGCGCTTCTGACCTCTGGTAGCAACGAGTACTCAATCACCCGCACAATCCCTTTCAAAAATGTGGTAGAAAACAACCGTTATTATAGCGAGACGCAAACTTCTGGTGATCTACAGTTTTATACCGCAATAAGCTATGTCCACAATCAACAAGAGCGCATAAAAACAGCAAAGGCCGTTGCCAAAATTCTCTCATCCCCAGTTCCGTATTGGCAACGCTCTAAAGCTCGCTGGACGGGCTATTTAGCACGCTATCAAACCTTACCACGAGATAAACAAACATTGGCGATAAAAGCCGTTGAAACCCTCATTGGTAACTGGCGATCTCCTGCAGGGGCAATCGCGTTTGATACCATATCGCCTTCGGTCACTGCTCGCTGGTTTTCCGGCAATTTAACTTGGCCTTGGGACAGCTGGAAACAAGCATCAGCACTGAGACTATTTGCACCAGATTTAGCCAAGGCCAACATTGATACCGTATTTTCCTATCAAATAGCAGCGAACGATCCTGTGAGACCCCAAGATAAAGGCTTATTACCCGATTTAATTGGTTATAACCTGCCACCAGAACGCGGTGGCGATGGCGGTAATTGGAGCGAACGGAATTCAAAACCCTCGCTGGCCGCTTGGGCGGTGTTGAATACCTACCATGCCAGCAAAGACAAAGCTTGGCTTGCACAAATTTACCCTAAACTTGTCGTCTATCGTGATTGGTGGCTGCGCAACCGTGATCACAACCAAAATGGTATTC
This sequence comes from Pseudoalteromonas flavipulchra NCIMB 2033 = ATCC BAA-314, assembly GCA_000814665.1. Taxonomy (GTDB): domain Bacteria; phylum Pseudomonadota; class Gammaproteobacteria; order Enterobacterales; family Alteromonadaceae; genus Pseudoalteromonas; species Pseudoalteromonas maricaloris. Next base: position 74,672 of record JWIH01000005.1, on the reverse strand, counting down.
CTGAATTTGGTGCAACCATAGATAAACACCATAATAATCAAGCGGGTGAGTTGTTATTTTATCTACATGAAGGAAAGCAAAAGCATGCCCGCTTTGGGCTAAAAGCCTATCGCGATGCGCAAACACAAGGTAAACAGATAAGTATTCCCGCGCAGACCGCAGCGTCATGGGAATCTGGAAGAGACGATGCTGCTAACTTTGGTTTTATCTCACCACAGCAGCTTGAGATCTATGTGAAACAAGGTGGCAACGCTAAAGACTGGCAAGTCGAATTTGCTAGCAATAAGGACGCCCAAGGCCAGCTGCTAGGCTACTCTTTGATGCAAGAATCGGTTGATGGGGCCAGTTATTTTTATTCTGACACCAAAAACTTGAGTACCATCGCCAATATCTTGGCTAAGCCACAGGAAGCTGATGCATTTGCAGCACAAGCAAAGCAGCTCGCCGATTATATTAACCGCTGCATGTTCGACGATAACAGCGGATACTACTACGATATTCGCATTGCCCCATCACCGCTTGAAAATGGCTGTGCAGGGAAACCAATCATTGAGCGTGGTCGCGGCCCGGAGGGTTGGGCTCCGCTCTTTAATCAGGTAGCAACAGCGTATCATGCTAAACGCGTCTCTGAAGTAATGCTCAGCCCCAGTGAATTCAACACCTATATTCCTCTGGGCTCTGCATCCCAGACCAACCCTGCATTTGGCGCAAACATCTATTGGCGTGGTCGTGTCTGGCTTGATCAATTGTATTTTGGCTTGATGGGACTACGCTATTATGGTTATGAAACTGAAGCGAACACTTTGCTTCAGCGATTTATGCAAAATGCGGATGGTCTGCTGCAAAACGCGCCTATTCGCGAAAACTACAATCCACTCACCGGCGAGCAGCAAGGTGCACCGAACTTTTCATGGAGCGCGGCCCATATTTTGCTCATGATAGAAGCATTTGAGATGGACAAGCCCAAAGCACCAATTAAAGAAGAAAAGCCAGTTTCACAGCAAATCACTACAAACTAGCCGAAAATTTGCTAGCAATTCAGTGATGATCCGTCTACATTTTTTAAATGATACAAAAGCAAAATTAGACGGATCGCAATGAGTTGGTTTTACCGTATTTACCACTTTGCCCTAAAGTGCATTGTTATTTTTATCGGGATCCCGAACCCCAAATTACATCAGGGAAAAACGGGGTTGTTAGACGCCATTAAAGCGCTGGGGTTAAAAAGTGGAGATAACGTCTTAGTCGTGACCGATCAAGTGCTGCTCAAACTCAACTTGCATCAGGTTGTGGAAAACACACTACGTGAGTCAGAGTTAGTCACGCATTATTACGCAGATGTTTTACCCAACCCAACCATAACAAACGTTGAAGATGGTCTAAAGGTCTACCAACAGCATCAGTGTAAAGCAATTATCGCGCTTGGCGGTGGCTCGGTACTCGACACGGGCAAGCTGATCGGTGCTCGGGCTGTCAAGCCGAACAAACCGGTGACTAAACTTAAAGGGTTGTTTAAAGTCTTAAAACGCCTACCGCCGAATATCGCGATCCCAACAACAGCAGGAACCGGCTCGGAAACCACCGTTGCCGCCGTCGTTAACGATCCTACTAATCACGCCAAATATGCCGCGACTGATTTTTGTTTAGTGCCACACCATGCCGTGTTATTACCAGAATTAACCACAAGTATGCCCGCACATATCACCGCGACTACAGCAATTGATGCACTAACCCACGCCATTGAGGCTCTACTGAGCATTAACTGTCTTAAGTTTAGCCGCGAACGTGCTCTTGAAGCCTGTAGAGCCATCTTTGAATATCTACCCAAAGCGCAACAAGACCCACAAAACTTAGAAGCAAGAACACAGCTACTACTCGCTTCCCATTACGCAGGACAAGCGTTTACCAGAACCTCTGTCGGCTACGTGCATGCAATTTCACACCAATTGAGCGCTCAATATGGTACGCCGCACGGGCTTGCCAATGCGGTGTTACTCATGCCCGTGCTAACCTGGTATGGCGAGCGCATTAATCAGCAACTCGCGCTCATCGCCAGATACTGTGGATTAACCTCGTTAGACTATCCCATCGAGCGCCAAGCAGATGATCTTTTAGAGCACATTGAGCGCTTACTGCTTGATTTACATATCCAAACCACGCTCGCCGAAGTACTTCCTGATGATGCTGCACTACTCGCAGAGCTGGCGCTAAAAGAAGCACATCCGGATTATCCGGTGCCCCATTTTATGGATCCCAGCGCCTGCCAGCGCATTATCAAAGGTATCGCTCCTACGCCTTAATAAGCACTGCGCTTAGTGTTTGGAACCAAAGCAATTTAAAATAAAGCTAAGTTTTTTCATAACCTTACAATAAAACATTAAGTAAAAGCACTAAAGACATAAAACCTATTAACGAACAGTTTAAAACCAATAAACGCAAATAAAAACAATTCTCAATAACAAAAATTAATGCTAGTATGCGCGACTTTTGAAAAGCAAACTGGTGTATTTTGGAACGTTATTACTCAGAAGTATTAAGTTATATCGCTCGTTCAGTGGGGTGCAAAGATAAGGCTCAAAATATAGTCCAAGAGGCGTATACCCGAATACTAAGTTATAAAAACAGCAATCCAAAGCAGGATAACACGCAAGAGCGCGCACTATTTTTTAAAGCCGCGAAAAACATTGTGATTGATCAGTATCGCAAAAATCAAACCGTTGCTGAGCCCGACGACTTCGAATTAGTCGCGCCAAGTTATTATGAGCCCGAGGCTAAGCTCGCAAGTCAACAACAACTGGCATTACTTAATCGAAGTATCGACTCCTTACCTCTAAAAACCAAGCAAGCATTTGTGCTCTATAAATTTAAAAACTTAAGCCAGCCACAAATAGCAGAGCAAATGGGGATATCTGTCAGCATGGTCGAAAAACACTTGGCAACTGCCATGCTCGCTTGCCGTAACGCATTACAAAAACAATAAGAGAATCGCAATGGACCGTCATAATGTATCAATACAGCAGCAAGTAAACCACTGGCTGGAACTCGAAAGGCAAGGGCTCAGTAAAGCGCAGCAGCAAGCGCTCAATCGTTGGCTTGGTGAAAGCCGTGCGCACCAAACAGCCTATCAAGAAAGTAAACAGGTTGAGCGACTGTTATCGCAATTTTCAGAGCAAGACATTGCACAATTAGAGAATCCAGTTACACACTCTAAACTTAAACCAAAGACAACTCAGCGGTACTTCGCCATTGCTGCATGCTTTGCACTTTTTGCGTTGAGTTTCGTTGGTTATCAAACGTGGTTCTTTCAAGTAAACAAAGACACCTTTCACGCCAGCTATCAGTCACCTCGAGGCGAATTACGCACTATCTCACTGCCCGATAACTCTCTACTGACCTTAGATGCCAAAACGTCCCTCGCTATTGATTTTGATGGCAATCGGCGCCGTAATAAGCTACTCAGTGGACGCGTATTGTTTGACGTTGCCAGTGACAAAAGCCGACCATTTGTTATCAGCGCCGGTAGCACAAAAATTACCGTATTAGGTACCCGCTTTTCTGTTGATAAAAAACCCAATAGCGTTCGCATTGTGGTGGATCATGGCCGTGTAAACGTGCAAAGCCAACATCAGCAAATAACGCTGACAAAAGGACAAATGGCGGTCGTGGACAGTGACGGCATTGTCAAGGCTGAGTTTGATCCAAACCTCAATCTCGTCGATGCGTTTAAGCAAGGACGACTCGTGTTCGACAATACACCACTTAACGAAGCACTTGAGGAATTTAAACGACATCATGCGATGAGTTACACCTTAAGCACTCAATCAACTGAGCAATTGGTTATTTCGGGTACTTTTTTGGCATCAGAGCTCGAAAGCTTTTTAAACTTACTTCCACATGTTCTCCCTGTAGAAGTTAAAGAGTATAATAATCATATAGTTATAGTTAATTCTCGATAACAAGATAAAATATTCAATTTTTTATTGAGGAGTTCTCATTCTCATTCGTTTTCATCTTAGGTAATTTATTTGGATGCATCACAATGAGAACTCGCTCTGTTTTAAACACAAGACTCACTCCCTTAGCATTTGCACTCGGGCTTAGCCTGAGCCTGCCTGCAACCGCGCAGAGTCAAGTTGCTATATATCAATTTAATCTTACGCAGCAACCTATTAGCCATACCTTAACGCAGGTAGCTGAGGCTGCGAGTATGAATCTAATTGCCGATGCGAAACTCTTAAATGGCCTGCAAGCCCCAGCACTTAAAGGAGAGGTAAGTTTAACCGAGGCGCTAGAGCGTACATTGAAAGGCAGCCCGCTAACGGCGAGTATTATTGACAATAACATCGTTATTAAAGCGGCGATTAGCGAGTTAACGCCAGCAAAAGGCCAATCCAACAACACTCAGGCTAAGCACAAGCAAATACCAAATCCGCAAGATAATATTGAAGTTATCACTGTCAAAGGCGATAAACTCAACCTTAATCGTGAACAGATTACTCGAACCAAGGGTTTATCTAACTCGGATATTTTCTCAACGTTTTCTGGTATAGAGGCAAACAATATTCGAAACGAAGCTGGCGCACTTGATATTGGTATTCGCGGCGTGCAAGGCGAAGGTCGAGTGCCGATTTTCATTGACGGTAGTTTGCAATCAACGCACACAAACCGCGGCTATATGGGCTCGTCTGACAGAACCTATATCGATTCAAACTTGATAAGCTCGGTTAATGTCGAAAAAGGCGCATCGGCCAAAGCATCACCTTTTGGCTCAGGTGCAATCGGCGGAACAGTCAATATCCGAACATTGGGCACGCAAGATATTCTCCAAGACGGTAAGCGTTTTGGCGCTTTAGTTAAGGTAAATACGCATAACAACAATAAAACACCTGAAGTACCAGAGAGCTTTGGCCTGCAAAGTTATTATGAAATCAGCAACCACAATGACACACTCGACTTTGCAGGCGGCGGGTTTACGCTAGCAACCGCTTATCAACAGGATAACTTACAAGCGGTACTGGCTTATAGTAAGAAAAAGGTTGGTAACTACTTTGCTGGTAAAAATGGCTTTAACGACTTTGTTGAAACCAAGGAGTACGTGCGTTGGGTGCCTTCAACTGAACACCAAGGGAAATATGATGAAGTCACAGTAGTCGACTTTATCCCACCTCCGGTTAATCAAAATGGCGAAGTCGTCAATACAAGCTTTGAAAGCGACTCATATCTTGCCAAACTAACTTATGCGTTTACAGAAGAACAATCGTTAGAGGTGAATACACGCTACCATAAGCAAGAAGCGGGAGAAATGCTGGCCACCTACTGGTACAAACAAAGAGCCGGTGACACCAAGTTTTGGAAGGTGATCGATGAAAATGGCCAAGAACAATGGATGTCCGAAGAAATTCCAGAAGGTGTAGAAACCATGCCGCAGTGGGCTCCGGGCTCAGCTTTGGTAAACAGCGCCAGTGCGTTATACCGCTTTTTACCGAGTAATAACTCATTAGTCGATCTTAGTGTTAACGTTTGGCGTACCAGCGCGAGGTTACAGCAATATAATGCGCTTGGCAGTAACCTAGGAGCAAATGCGGGGCAATATTTTCACCGTTATAACAATAAGCGTCATGGGATAAGTGCGTTCAACACCTCTGCATTATCGCTGGCCAGTACACCAATTACTTTGACGTATGGCCTATCTTGGCAGGTTGAAAAATTAAGCCCTCATAAAGACTGGAAAGACAATTTTAATCGAGACTGGTACCCTGCTGACTTCAATTTAAAAGCGACTTCGCGACACGGTAAACAAACAAAGCGAGCATTATTTGCCAATGCCAATGTCGATCTTTCCCCGGTAGAGCTTGCACTGAACGTAAACCTTCATGACTCGGTAAACGAGGACTATCAAACAGGCGAAAAGCTTACATTTGATGCCAAAGCGGATGTGACTGTACAAGCAAATTATCAACTACTTGATAATACAGTCATTAAAGCCAAATATAGCAACGCATATCGAATGCCAAACCTGTACGAAACAACGGTTTCTAATGAGGTGTTTTCCTACTCTAGTGAGTACCCGATCACCCCTGAAAAAACGAAGTCGTATGATATTGGCTTTGAGAGTGACTTTAGCAACTTACTCAGCCACGGGGATAAGCTAATTATCTCGGCGGAGTACTTCAACACCAATATTGAAAGTATGTTGGCAACAGGCTTCTTGCCTAAACCCGATGCACCTTCATGGGATCAAAAGTTCACTTTTACCAACTATGATCAGTTTGAACTGCCTGGCACGGAATTTGGTCTTCATTACCAAAGCGACTTATTTTACAGCAGGTTATCTTACACAAAGTACACCGACGTCAAAATGTGCTCACGCTTAATGGCTGAGGCTGCAGGTGTTGATACTTGTAATACGACCGGCTTTGCGGGGAGTTTAACACCACTTCGTGTGCCTCCTGAAAAAAGCTATATCGCAACGCTTGGTATGACACTCTTTAACGACACAATTGATACGGGTTTTACCTACAAAAAACACTCTGAGAAACATCACCCAGGCGGCTTTTTGGCAGGGACTGGAGTAACTGCGCTTGAGTATATTCCAGCAGGCTATCAGCTCGACTTTTACCTTGATTATATCTTTAGCGATAGCATCAAAGGCAACCTAGCGATCACCAACTTGACCGATCAGTATAAAGTTTCAAGCGGCTCGATCGTTGCGATGCCTGAACCTGGCCAGACCATTTCAATTGGCTTAGAACTCAAACTTTAATCAACACTTAAGCGCTGTACTTTTGCTTAAAGACAGCGCTATATTTTTACATCACCTTGGAGCATCAATGACTACCGTTACCTCTGCACTTTCTCGAGCGCAAAACTTAAAACATGCAACTGCAGATACCCACGACAATGTAGACAAATCCATTATGGCGCAAGACCCATTCGCCAATACACAAAGCTATCTCGATTTCTTAAGACTACAGTTTTATTTTTTAAAAGATGTGAGCGCTCTTTATGAACACCCAGAGTTGTCGGCGCTTATTCCTGATTTGGCCGCGCGCCGCCGCTTAGGTTTGCTTGAACAAGACTTTATCGACCTTGGAACCACCATCCCTACTCCCTATTTAATGCCAGAAGTAACCAATCATACCGACGTCGCCAAAGCCCTCGGCTGGCTGTATGTGGTTGAGGGCTCAAAGGTAGGTGCAGCCATGTTGGGTAAACAAGTTGGGGCCAAGCTCAATTTTGATGCGCAGCATGGAGCTAGATATTTAGCAGGCCCAGGAGCTGGTCGCGGCAGCGCTTGGCGAGAGCTTGTGCAAATCATAGACGCAATTGAATTGAGCGAACAGCAAGAACAGGCGCTAATTGAAGGTGCTCGTCAGGCATTCACCCGTTTCCAAGCATTTCAGGCACACGTTTATTCATGATATTTAAAGCCGCCTTAGCCAACTATAAAAAAATAGCCCTACTGCTATGCGGATACCTATTTGTAGCCCTCGGTGTTATTGGTATTGTTTTGCCCGTCATGCCAACCACTGTGTTTTTTATTCTGGCTTTGGCGTGCTTTTCAAAAGCTTCTCCTAAGCTTGCCTTGTGGCTGCTAAATCACCCAAGGTTTGGCGCTTCATTAACGCAATGGAAGCAATATAAGGTTATTCCGCTTAAGGCCAAAATCATGGCAACAGTGGGCATTGCTGCAAGTTATGCTTTACTTATTTTGCTCTCACCAGCGGCTTGGTTGGCCTGTGTAGTTGGCAGTATAAAAATCGCAGTGATGTCTTATATTTATTCCAGACCATCAAAGCGTGTGTAATACCAATTTACATTTTTACAATTTAAAACGCTCAACCAGTGTTGCAAGACGATGCGAGAAGCTACTGAGTGACTCGCTCCCTTTCGCCAAGCTTTGCATCGCCTGAGCGTTGTCGTTTGCGGTACTTTGTGCATCTAGCATCACCTGCTCAATTTGCTGACAATCCGTCGCTTGGTGATCAGCGGCTTGGCTGACTTCTTCACTCAACTGCGTAACCTGTAAAATAGCGTTGGCAATTTCATCCATAGCACTGGCAAGCGCCTCACTTTGTTTAACACATGAAGCAACATCACGTTGGCCGGAATTAATGGCCTCAGAGGCGGTATGTGTATCCTGTCTCAGTGCTGCGATCATTTGGTTAATTTCATTGGTTGACTCCTGCGTCCTAGACGCAAGCGTTCTAACCTCATCGGCGACTACAGCAAACCCTCTTCCCTGCTCACCAGCTCGAGCCGCCTCAATTGCTGCGTTTAGCGCCAACAGATTGGTTTGCTCAGCGATAGAAACAATGGTATCCAAGATACTGCCGATATTCTCGCTATGTGTGGTCAACTTGGTCATGCTCTCTACCGCTTCACTCATGCGCGTGCTGAGCGATAGAATATGTTCTTTATTGTCTTGTGTGTATTTACTGACCTCGGTTTTATGCTGGTTAGCGGTATGGATGCTCGCGAGGCTATCTGACGAGCGTTCGGAAACCGCCAAAGCACTGGCTGAAATACTTTGTGCTAAGCGATTGGCATTATCCATGCGGCGCATTTGCTCAGTCGCATTATTGGCTATTTGTTTACTTTCGCTTAATGATGACTCCGATAGCCCTTCTAACTCATGAACCTGACTATTGATTGACTCTAGCAAAGCACGGAGATTGTCTTTAACCTGATTGATATTATCAATTAACTGACCAAATTCATCATCACTGCGCTTACTCATTTGCTTCGAAAAGTCTCCAGCAGCAAGATATTTAAGCATTTTATTCACCGCAGCCAACGGCCCAAGCATTGCCCGGCTGGTTGAAACCGAGATAAACGCACCTAAAGCAATAAAGACAATCACCAATAAGATGGCGGTATTTTGCGCCCGCTCGATAAGGGTTTCAGCATTATTTTGAGAACGATTAAACGCCGCATTGGCGCTTTGCTGCATTTTCTCAAGCTCGGTTAAAATGGCAAATGCATGTTGCTCTGACTGCTTATATAACATTGCAGCTTGCTGCTGCTGACGCAGTTTCTCTTGTACCGCAACATAAAGATGACCTGGCTCACCCAGCTTTGCTCTGAGCTTAGTCATACCCTCACTAAACTGATTTAACAAATCATCTGCATCCATACCATAGGCTTGGCGCTTCAAAAACGTTAAGTTGTTTTCAATATTATCTAACAAAAACAGCATGTCTTGCTGATGCTGATCAACTTGCTCTAGCGTTAACCCGCTGATCCGCTGACTGTTGTTTTCCAGGGTAAACAACATGTCGTCGATACGAACACCGGTCCCGACCATTTCTTCCAACTGCCGTGTTTTGTCTGTCTCGATTAACTCAAGATCCAGCATGGCATTGCTGGCCTGTTCTTTATCCTGTTTAAGTGCTTGATATTGAGATTGGATCCGTTGCTGCGCCTGTACAACGTCTGCCTTAGCCTGCAACATTTGTTCTGCGGCACGACTGAGCTGCTCACCCAGCGCCAGAGTTTGCTTTAATGGTGTGACAAATTCAGGCATGGCTTGCGTCAATGACGTTAAGTGCTGCTGGCGCTCAACATACAGTTGCTGCTGTGAGGTAAATTGCTGTCGAGCCCGATTGATATCTTGCTCGCTTTCGAGGGTATAAGCTTGGGAAATCAATTTGCTGAGCTTAAGCTGCTCAAGTTGCAAGGCGTCAGCACTGCGCTGAATAGGTAAAGTAACTTGCCCCATATTTTGATTAGCGGACTTTATTTGCGCCAATGCTAAATAGGCAAGCACGCACGCAAGTAACAGCAGCACGCCTAATGCACTAAAGCCTAAAGTAATTTTTTGTTTTATTGTTAGTTTACTTAGCATAATGTCATTGCTCTATTTTGAGTAAACAAACTATGTTACAAACGAGATAAAAAACCAAGTAAATACTCTAAAAATTACCAACATACCTTTTAAAAAGGTAGCTTCAAATTTGCAGATTTGCTTACTTAGTTTTTGATTTTATTTTTAGTTTTAGCGATCATAGCAGTTAGGAGTTGTATTACTTAAGCGCATAACAAGATGAGAGAAACCGCAATCAACGAAGCAAAGGCCTTATGCCAAAGCCATAAGAGCGCATTTTTATCTACCTTCTCTAACAATCAAAAGGGTTTTCCGTTTTCTTCTATCGCTCAATATGTTTTTCTTGAAGATAATCACTTTTACTTCTTTATTAGTGATATCGCCCAGCACACCAAGAATTTAGCCAAGCACCCGGCACTTTCGTTTATGGTGCTTGGTGATGGCGCGGTTGAAGATGTTGAAAATGCGCGAGTTACTATTCTTGGGCATGCACACAAGCTGCCAAGAGCGGATAGCGAAAGCCTGATTGCACAATTCGTAATAAAGCACGAAAAAGCTCAGCAATATGCCATGCTCGGTGATTTTCACCTGTGGCGAATTGAAGTGGCTAGGGTTCGATATGTAGGCGGTTTTGGCCGTGCATTTTGGCTAGAAAAACAGGAATGGTACTAAACAGCAAAAGCGTGTTCAAACTCGCTTTCTCGTCCAAGCGATTGATTGGTCATGTCAGCCAAGGTTTTGCGCCAGAACCCGCACGAACTTTCAATCTTATCTTGCATACGTACTTTCCAACGACCTTTGTATACCGACCAAATGTGTGCCATAAACTCAGTGGCGTAACGCTTTCTGCGCTCGGAAGGGGTAATATAAAGCGCGTAGACTTCAAACTCTCGGCGGTTTGAAATACCAATTACGGTAAAGCCAACCAGCTTACCATCTGCATAAAAAAGATAAGCGATATTGGTTGCGCTACACAGTTCAAACGAGCCCACTTGCTTTTGATAATGGCTCGCTTTTAGCAAATGTGTAAAAGTCTGCTCGCTGTATTTATCAACTCGAATTAACTCTAGTTCAACCACTTTTCTAATCTCCCGCTTGGTGTACGGTTGATCATGCTTAAAGTTTGTGGGCGAATTGTGAAGTTTAAAAAAAACACCAATAAAGTATTTTAACAATTTAATTTTATTTGAATTTTAGCGGCTTGACCTTTAACCAAATTTCCAGCGCAATCACCTTTTCACTTGGCGAGCCTCCATTTTCTTGTGAAATTACTTCAGGATAATGTTCTATTAAGGGCGCATCTTCTGGCTCGTACCCGCTTTGTGGCAGCCACTTTGCAAAAATATCTAATTGGAAACTCAACAAGTCTTTAATTGCTCCACGGTAGTCAAAAATTGCGTATATTCCGGCACTGAGCACATTGAGTTGATATGGCCGAGTCACCGCAGATTTTAATTCATCGTTAATCACAATTGCGCCATCGTAACGCGCTTTATCTAGTGGCGTAAAAACGGGATTATCATGACCAAAACCAAACTTTTGTACTTGGCTATAATCCAGTCCATGTGCACTAGCCCACGCTGCAAGCTGCTGCCAACAGGCGCTAATTCCTTGCAATTGGTAGCCTTGTGACGCGCGTAATGTACATAAGGGTAGCTGTGAAATAGAGTGTAGTTTAACCGGCTGAATAACACTGTGTCGCTCAGCTCTTAATGCGTGTATCCGGGTAAGTTGTGTCGTGTTAAAGGCCGGCTCAATGTTATTTTTTGCCACCAGCTTCCTTAGTTGTTCTGTTTTTCGCACACTTGATGGAGTCACACCAAAGTGCTCTTTAAACGCTCGCGAAAAGTTTGCGCTACCAGAAAAACCAAACTGTAGCGCAATATCTGTCACATTGTACTCTTCGGCTAGCAACAGCATATTGGCCGCGCGCTCCAACCTCACGCGATTAGTGTACTGGCTCAAAGACTCACCAATCACAGCTGCAAAAATGCGCTGGAAATGAAACTTAGAAAAATGGCTCAGGCTCGCCGCTTGCTGTAACGAAAGCGGCGAACTTGGATTGCTATGCACCCATTCAATGACAGGCTGTAACCGCCCTAAATATACCTCTTCAGCGCTTAACTTTTGCTCAGTTGATTGATGCAAGCTGTATCTCTCCCGATTGGCTCTTAGCTTGTTGATAGTGTCGCCAACACAGTATAAGTGTTAACCCTGCCGCTATAAAATCAGCTCCCACAAGTGCCATAAATACACCATTTAAGCCAAAATAGTGTGGCGCAATAACGATTAATGGAACTAGAATAAACATCACCTTCAAGGCACTGTAAAAACAAGCGCGTTTGGCATCACCTTTCGCTTGATAAAATCCAGACGCTAAAATTACCACACCAAACAGCGGCATCCCCCAAAGTGCTGAGCGAAAAACGCGCTCTCCTATTTCGAGAAATTCACTCGCTTCGGTAAACAGGCTCAGCCATAGCCTCGGCAATCCCATCAACCCTAGCGTCAATAACAGCGCAAATCCTGTCATACCTAAAAAAGAAACACGCGTACACGCTTTTACTCGCCCACTATGTCCTGCCGCTAAGTTATAGCCGACAATAGTTTGAAATGCGATCAACATTGCAATCGCGGGCAGAATTGCGAAATTAATAATACGTCCCAGCATGCCGTGGGCGACTACCCAATTTTCGTTTGCAAAAGACAACAGCTGCCAGTTAACCACCGCAGTTTGCACGCCAAGGCAAAATTGCGTGATCAAGATAGGCATACCGATTGCGAGGATCGGTAGCCAAGCACGAGGTTTCCAACACACCTTAACCGCAAGCAAGTCACTACGCTTTCTTTTGAGCTGAAGCGCAATAATCAATGCCCCCAATTGCGCTGCGATTGTCGCATATGCCGCACCTGCAACCCCCAAACCAAATTGCGCGATAAATAGATAATCAAGTAGTATATTGAGCACAGCTGAGACTAATAACAACAGCATCATCAACTGCGGTTTACCCTGACCACGGAACATATCAGCCACAATGGGTAATAAAACCCCGGTAATGGCACAAAGATATAACGGCTGTATGTAGCTAAGCGCATCCTTTACAAAAACCGCTTCCACTTGCAAAAGTGATAAGAGCTCAAGTGGATAAAGCCAACCAAGTACCAAGAATACCACGCTAACTATACCGCCAATTATCAGTCCATGACCGATAACCTCCGCGGCTTTATCTACTTGCTTTGCTCCGATTAATCTTGTCATAGTGGCCGCCATGCCTGCAGATATCATAGCGGTTAGCGCTATCATTAACACCTGCAGCGGGTAAACCATAGCCACCGCGCCAAATGCCATCTCTGACACATAGCGACTAATAAACCAGCCGTCGACCAAGGCATATAAACCCACAACGAGTAAACCGATACAAATGGGAATACAGGTTCGAATAAACAGCGCTAATATGGGCATCTCAGCGAGCTGCACGAGTCCTAATTGATTTTTATCTTTCATGTAAACTAATCCTCAGTAGCCATAATATGGCAAGGTAAAACTACTTATCTGGAGAGGTTACAAATTCCAAACAAAGATAAATATTCAAATATTGCGAAGTTGATGAAATTGACGCACAAAAACTGGCATAACAAAAAATCCCGCTACGATAACATTCTTTTACAACTCTATTTTGTTCCTAAGTTAGTATATTTTGTAACCTCTACTTCTTTGATTCACTTTTGAAAGGATTTTACTATGCGTTTAGGATTAACTATTGCAGTTGCAACTATTACCCTACTAACTGGTTGCGGTGGCTCTTCAACTGACTCACAAGACCAGGCACCGCCACCCAAAACGGTCACACCACCCCCCTCTCCCACAGAAAACAAACTCAATATCACGGCACTGGACCAAAACAATCATGTTTACTCGAGCGACTTGGGTTACACCACGACTTTGGAGCGCGTCTTCAACTTAAAAGACGACAAACTATTAGTGCTCGGAGAAACATCAAGTGTTGAAGAGCTAGGTAATAAAGAAGGTTTTTATGCGATCACGAACCTAGATGGCCAAACTTATCAATATGAACAAACGCAAGAAGGATTTGTTGATGCCTGTGTTTTTGACTCAGGAGAATACGTCATAGGCCGATTTAAACGTGAAGATATTGATCAGTTCAGTGTACAACTTGAACGCTACGATGGCTCTGGTACTTTGCTACAAAGTGCTGAAATGAAGGCGTTATCAATGGACGTTAAATATGATATCTCAGCTGATAAGAGTGCTTGGCTTAAAAAGCCATTCACTATTATTCCGACAGACAATCCATTGAGCGAGATTCCATATACGCAAACTAGCATTACATGGTGGCGCTTTAACAATGTAAAATTCTCCTGCCATGACAACAACTTGTACGTCAGTTATAACAACGGAGGTCAAAAGATTGCGAAATACGACGTAAACCTCCAACTTAAGTGGCAAAAGCTGATCGATATTCGTTACTGGGCTAACAGTTCGCGTGCTTCTGAAGCAATTGAAATGGCGCTCTCTGAGAACGGATTTTTATACACAGTGCAAAATATTAGTACTGATGCAATTCCTGCCTACAATCATAAGTTTTCAACCAACCATGCGATACCCGATAACACAGAGCAAAGTGCGATGCACATGATTGTAAAAACCTTTAATGTGGACGGCGAACAACTCAATGAACAATTTATCAGTGATACTGACTCATCGTTAGTTGAGGATGTTCAAGTACATCAAGACAGTGTATTTGTTGGTATATCGGCACGCCGCAGCAAAACGGGTAAAACAAGATATTCAAGCGAATGGGATATTGGCTTAGTAAAAATTTACCATGGTGAAAGGGCTGCTGAGCGTTATTGGTATGACTTAGATAAAGAAGATGTGCTACGTGGAGTAAAGATCAGCAACGGTACATTATTTGTGCACGGCCATACTGGTGGTGTACAAGTGGACACAAATAGCTGGGTTGAACATAGCAAGGCGTTTATTGGAAAAATCAACCTTGAAAACCTAGCCGATATTGCTGTTGAAACCACTAGCACAGCACGTTCCGCCAGTTTCCAAGATTTAACCATTCAAAATGGCGTGTTAAGCGCTGTGGGACTTGGGAATGCGCCCATGACACATTCTACCGATATCTCTATGGCAGGTTTGTTCATTAAAAAAACACTCAACGATTAGACCTGCCAAGTGGTGATAACGACCAAGTTATCACCACTTATTATTAACGCGAAAGCAAAGTAACCACAGCTTGAGCCCCTTTATTGTCCGGTAAATTCGCTAAATGCAACTCCCCTTGCTGATTACGAATAAGCTCCCTGCTCAACACCAAGCCGATACCCGAGCCATTTGGTTTAGTGGAATAAAATGGTACAAAAAGGTTATCTGGATTGGCGATACCAGCGCCGTTATCTTTTAGGGTAAAGCGCCAATTTTTTGGTTTATCTAGGGTTAGCGTTATGCCATCATTCCCCGCAGATTGATTTGCTTGCTCAGCATTATTGACAAGGTTGATCATAGCCTGCGTTAGCTGAGCTTCATCACAATAAACCAAGCCTTTATTAAGCGCCTTTATCTCAACACCGGGAAATAAAGCTTGCCAGCGCGATACCAGCAACTCTACCTCAATGCTGTGCATATCAACGGGTGGGAGCTGCGCTACTTGTGCGTAGTTTGCAACAAATTGCTGTAAATGTGCGGCACGGCTTTCTATTACCCCGAGCATAGTTTGCTGCATCTCAGGTGAAATGATATTGCCATCTTGTTGTAGGGATTGCGCCATTGAGTAGACCGGAGTTAAGGTGTTTCGCACCTCATGATTGAGCACCGATAGTAGCTTTTGCCATACCTGCTTTTCATTATCTCGCAGCGCTTGCTCCACCGAAAAAAACACCAATAATTGATAGACCCGCTGCCCCCGATATAGTTTATGAGCCGCAATGTTAAATCGAGAAATTTGCTGCGTATGCTGCCATTGTTCATCCACATACTGAAGCGCCAGTGCTTTAGCATGTGCACCATGTAACACCTGCTCTGGATACACGGTATTCATAGCATGATTAGCAAAATACACATGATGATGCGCATCAAGTAGCACTATTGGCAGAGTGAGTTCGCTAATAAAATTAAATACAAAAGCTTCATTCTGACCATATTCTTGACGCTTTTGCTGTAATCGCTTGGCAGCTTTTTTGAGCTCGGCCTTGAGCAATTCAACCCGACCCTTGCGGTATTGCGCTAACTGCCATACACCAAACTCTTCATTGGTTACACCGTCCAACTGGACCGCCAAACTTTCAAGCACCTGCATTACTGATTGATAGCCGTAACTCAGTGCTAATACAGAGGGGATCATCACACCGAGCAACAAAGTGATTGCACTTAACAACGTAAGCTCAAAATAGCAGATCAACCCAAGCGCGAGCATAGCAAGTGTGATTATAGGTATCGCAAAGCCAACAAGTAACTTGTGCTCAAGTGATGCCAGCTTAGCCATCAAGCTCTGCCTTTGGGCTAATATCGTACTTTTCTAGGCGTCGATAAATTGCAGATTTACTCAAACCTAAAAATTCTCCAGCAGCCACTACATTGCCATCGAAATGGCGGATCGCTCTTACAATCATGCGTTTTTCGGCTTCTTCAAGGCTCAAAAGTGGGAGCTCTTGCTCTGGTATACCTTCCTCAAGCTCAATATCATCCGCAGTTATCTCAGGCTGAAGTCCTAAGATCACTGCTCGTTCAATGACATGAGATAGCTCACGAATATTACCAGGCCAACTGTAACTCAATAATTTGTCTAGCGCCGCAGCAGTTAGCGAGCGCTCCCGTCCAGTATCATTACCATGGCGCTGGGTGTGTTTAGCTAAAAAATGCGCCGCTAAGCTTGGGAGCTCTGCTAATCTCGCTCTGAGTGGTGGCACCTTTAGCACCACCGTATTTAAGCGATAGAGTAAGTCCTGACGAAACTGCCCGGCGTTAATCGCTTCTGACAAATCCGTATTAGTGGCAGACACGATCCGCGCATTACTGCGGCGCGTTTCAGAATCTCCCACAACTTCATATTCACCCGTTTCGAGCACGCGTAATAGCTTGCCCTGAAGTGGCAGCGGCAAGCTGCCGATTTCATCTAAAAACAAAGTGCCATTTTCAGCCATTTCAAACCGTCCAGTACGGCTTGCTTTTGCATCGGTGAATGCGCCTTTGCAATGGCCAAATAACTCACTTTCAAATAATTCCGTTGGAATAGCGGCCATATTCACGCTCACAAAAGCGTGCTCAGAGCGACCGCTCTTCTCATGAATATATTTAGCCAACTGACTTTTTCCGCAGCCATTTTCTCCCAGAATAAGCACGTTGGCATTGGTTTTTGCAACGCGCAGAGCTTGCTTAAATAACTGAGTGGTTGCGTTATTGTCTGCGTGTGGTTCATGTGATGACGATAGTGCTTCAGCACTTTTGGTGTAGCGTCTAACGGTGTTCAGTAGTCGCTGGTTTTGCCAAGGTTTTTCAATGAGGTCACATGCGCCCAACTGCATTGCTTGGACCGCAAGTTCAACCTTGGCCCACGCGGTAATAACAACCACAGGCACACTTATTTGCGCTTGTCTCAACCAACTAAGAAATTGCAGCCCTTCTTTTCCTGAGGTTGTATCTCTATTGAAGTTCATATCAAGCAAAATAAGCGCAACGGGCTGCTCTAATAACATAGCTTTGGCTTCATCTGGGTGTGCGGCTTCAAGACTCATAAAACCATGACTTTGTAGCACTATGGTGGCTGACATTCGCACGTCAGGGTTGTCGTCGATGATTAAAACTGGCGTCATCACTTCCTACTTATATTCTGTTTGGGCTTACGCCCAAACTTTAATGTTTTAATGCTCGCATTGGTGTCGAGTTTATTAACTGTCTCATTGGGTAAATCGCCGTGGCTAACGCAAAAGCCAACATGGTAACAATCACTACAAACAACCAGCTAGATTTTGCCAACAACCAATCTGACGAAACACTTATATAAAATCCCGCAACAACCATAATGGCAGCCAACATCGCCACCAGCATGGGTGCGATGGTATCTGACAATAACAACCGATATAAACGTTGTTTCTTGGCACCAAATGCCATTCGCATCCCAAACTCGTAGCGTCTTTGTTGAAAGCTATAGTTAAGCACACCGTAAATGCCCACCCCAGATAACAACAAACAAAAACCACAAAGCGCAAAGCTTAGCAGTAAAGTCAGGCGCTCCAAATAGGTAATGCTCTGATATGTCTTTGTTAAGTTTGAAAAACGCCATATTCCCGCCTGGCCATTCACGGTGCTGATGGCATTTTGGATCTGAGCGCGAGTAAGTGATGCTCCCGGTTCCATTTCTATCATAAATGGATAACCCAAAGGCAGCGCGGGTAGCCAAACCGTTTTACCTTGAAGCTCATGGTGACGTTTAGGGTGATTGAAGTTTTTTGAGATACCGACTATTTCAGCAGGTACATCTGGGTTAAAAATAAAATACGTTTCACCAATCACATCACCATCTGGTTTTAACGCCTGTGCCGCAGCCCAAGAAACAATAGCCTCTTCCTTTTCGCCTCGAATTGCAGCTTCGCTAAAAGTGCGCCCGGCAACGAGCTCAAGCCCAGTTAATGCAAAATAATCCGACCCAACGTTACCTCTAACCATACTCGGTGTCCATTCACCCGCCATATCCTGCATAGCAACCACAGGGACATCGCTTTGTAATGGACTTTCTCCATGGGCGACGCCTAACACGCCCGGAATGTTAGTCAACGCGAGTTTGAATCCTTCAATATTGGCGTAACGCGCGGGAAATGGAGTGGGATCTGCGGGAATATGTAGCATCACGCTATACATATTGTCCAACTTTGTTCCGAGCGGTCTAAGCAAGGTATCGGCGCTTTTACACAACACCAAGGTCGCCCCAAGCACCAGCACAGTGGTAAAAAACAGCTGTACCGCAACCAGTGTTTTTGTCGTCGCTATGCGTACCGCTTTTACGCTGCCCTTACCTGACGACTGCATGCTTTGTTTAAGTTGGCTAAAATCAATCATGCGTGAGGTGACAAACGCAAACAATAAAGCTAATAACAGTACGGTTAGGATAGCACTGAACAGCACTGTGGTATCTAAGGTTAAAGTGTCAATCAGCGGCAAATAACCACTGGTGAGCGATTTAACTAACCTCAGCTCCCACGCGGCGATAAATAACCCCACCAGCACAGCGCCTGACACCAATAACAGCGCTTCTAGCAAAATTCCACGAAACAACAGCTTACGCTTCGCACCGAGCATAGCTTGTAAGGCCAGTTGCTGCTGGATGGTGTGAGCTCGAGAGATAAACAAATTACTCACATTAAAAATTGCAATGAGTACCAAGCATGACACACTCAACAACACGATAATGGCAAGCTTGTCATGTCCCGCCAGCTCTACCTCACGATATGAACGTACTATAGGTTCAATATCAAGTAACGCTTCGTCAGCCGATTTCCATTCGCTTTGGTGCAGTTGAGCATTTTGATATAGCTGCTCTGCGAGGATATCCTGACCACTATTGGCTGGTAATATCGCCATTAACTTCAAGTTGTTTAGTCTGCTACTCCACGGATGATACTCGCCGCGCTGCTCACCAAAAAATCGCTCATCTTCAGAAAAACTAAGCCACAGCGCCCCATTTCCTTCACTTAAAAAGTAAGGATCACCATGCGTACGCGCAGCAACACCGACGATGGTGTACAGTCTGCCAACAATCCGCAAACTCTCCCCAAGCACATTGTCATCACCATTGAAGTATTGTTGCCAAAGTTTATAGGAAATAATGACCTCTGGATTTTTCTGGCTAATGCTTTTCGTCGGTGTTAGGTACCGCCCCAGTGCTAGCGGCATTTTCACCATACTAAAATAATCCGAACTTGCAAAAGTCAGCGTAAGCTTTGGCTTGCCTGCTAGATTTTCAACCACATCAGAAAAGCTACTGATCAAAGCTCGTTTTTCAAATATGGAGGGGTTCTGATACCAGTTCAGCATATTTTGAAAGCTTTGCAGCCCTTCAGACGCCCTATCTTGGTATACGTTTTTTTGTTCTACCACCACAAATCGCGATTCATTTTCAATCTCAAGCGGCTTAATAAAAAAGCCACTAAACAGACTCAGTGCGACAAAAAAGCAGCTTAACGCGAGTGCCAACGTCAGTACTAACGTGATACAAAAATTCGGCACCTGAAGCAAGCTTTTGATTGCCAGCCCTAATTGACGCCGAAGTTGCAAAAACCCCATTACACCACCTCCGCAGTACAAATATCGCGTTTTGCAACGCTTGATGAAACCTGTACCCCATCTAAAAGCTGAATTTGCCGCTTGGCATAACCTGCATAGCGAATATCGTGCGTCACCATGCAAATGGTTGTGCCTTGCCTATTCAACTCTCCCAGCAAGGCCATTACCGCATCCCCATTTTTAGAATCGAGGTTTCCAGTTGGTTCATCAACTAATAAGATACTTGGCTCGCCTGCAAGCGCACGCGCAATAGCCACTCGCTGCTGCTGTCCACCAGATAGTTGGTTTGGTTTATGTTTTGCTCGGTGAGACATTTCAACTTGCTTAAGCGCGCCCATCACACGGCGCTCAATTTCGTCAGTCGCAAGCGCAGGCTCTCGATACTGAAGCGGTAAAGCCACATTATCAAATACTGTTAACCCATCGAGTAGATTAAATGACTGAAAGACAAAACCGATATGCAAATTACGCAGCTCTGCTTGCGTGTCTGCGTCTAGCGTACTGGTTTCTATATCTTGGATGCGATAGCTGCCTGAAGTGATGTCATCTAGTAGTCCAAGAATGCTCAATAGAGTGGATTTTCCCGATCCTGAAGGACCAGTTATCGCAACGTAATCGCCCGTTTCAATTTCAAGGTTAATGTTGCTAATGGCGTGAGTTTCAACATCCTCGCCAAAGAACACTTTGCTCACTTGATGTAATGCCAAAATTGTCTTGTCCATTTGTTCTTCCTTTACCGATTGAGTGATTTAATTGTTATTTTTTCTAGGTGCTGGTAGTCAGACATTTCTGACACCACCACTTGCTCACCGGATAAACCGCCTTCGAGTACTTCTATGGCATTGCCGGCTAGTTTACCAAACTTAAAACTTTTTTTGATAAGCATGTTGTTTTGTTTATCTAAAACAAATAATTGACTCTGAGATTGTGGAGTTGCACGCGGTGGCTTAATCAGTGAAAGTGCGGCGGTCTTTTTTGCTGTAAAAATTTGCCCTTCAACAGTCAAAAGTGGGCGAGCATTGCTTGGCAGCTCTCCAAGTAATGTCAGTTCTATCGCAATACGCCCGTCTTGTACGATGGGCACAATGCGGCTAACCTTTGCCTCAACCTGACCAACAAAAGTGTCTACTACTGCTCGTTGACCTAAGATAATCTCGCTTGCTTCTCGTTCTGGCACCAGTAAGTCGGCTACCAAAGTTCGCTCACTGCCCACCACGGCTAGCGCCTGCCCGCGTGTAATTGCTTGACCTTGACTGACATGTACTTGCTGCAACATGCCGCTGATCCCTGCTGTGACTTGTAATTGCTCCACTGCCTGAAGCGCGACCTGATAGCTCAGCTCATATTCTTTTAATAGCTCTAGCTCAATCTCAATTCTTTGCTTATGTAATGCATTGGTTTGGCTAAGTTGCTGCTGAGCGAGTTTTACTCGCTCGCTTAACTGGGCGACCATTAAGATTGAGCGCTGATGATCTAAGCTTGAAACTATGCCTTGGGTGACTAATTGGCGCTCAGCCTGCTCTCGCAATTTGGCATTTTCAAGCTCACTGCTGAGTAGAGTATTTTGTCCTTTTAATACTAATCGCTCACTTTCTTGGCTTAGCCTTAACGCTTCAACATTGGCTTTTTGCCTAGCGAGTACTAGTCTTTCTCGGTGGAGTTGCTGAGTTAACTCAGGATTGGTTAACTGTAAAATAACGGTGTCTGGCTCTACCCTGCTGCCAGGAAGATGCAGTACGGTTTCAACTTGCGCTGCAAATGCGGTCGTGATCTCTCTACTGATCTTTGAGCGTAATCGGCCATAGCCTTTAACACTAAACTGTATCGGTCCGGATTGAACGGTGGCAAATTTAAGCTTTTCAGCATCTATTTGCTGGTCGTGAGGCACAATCCATACGCCTAATGCAGCGAGCACAATAAGGGTCGTTAACAGCCACCACCGACGAAATGGCTTTTTAGCCGTTTTGGCAAGGCTAGTGTGAATATCCATCGAATTACCATGTTATTATTTTTATACGGTAATACGATATTTAGGCCAAATTTAAGCTATTGATTTTTATAAAGTTAAAATAATTCGCCTTTATGAACTTTCCCTAACTTGGGACTGTGTAATATCAGTTGTGGGAAACCTGCCGCTCAGCAAAGAACAACAGGTTCAGATAGCCTATTTAATTCGCCAAATTGCTTTAAAGGTTTTACTCGCCAAATAGAAAAATAACAGCGGCATCAATACTAACTTCAGTACCAAAAGCGATACCACGTTTAAGAAGTCGATAAAGAGTGACTCAGCAGCGTCGAGCATATCGCTAATACCACTAGAAACCGCTTTAATTGCTCGGCTTAGCGTCCCCTCATTGCTACCGTGAAGCTGCTCATTGAGCTTTTCGATTGCGTGTTGATGTTGATCTTTTTCTCTATTGATAAGCGCGATTTGAGTGTCGAGTTTTGTTTTATCGCTGGCCAATCGCTGTTGCTTTTCAATCAGTGGCTTAGCCTCTTCACTTTTGGTGAATGTTAGCCACTCGGATAAACTTCGGTTCGCTTGAGCCGCTTCAATATCACGTTCCAGCGCGGTAATTTCAGCATTTAGTTCAGTCGCTTCACCATGAAGACGGATCTGTTGTTTAGTCAATAACGCTATTTGTTCACTATGGCTTTGCTTTTGACTGACGATTTGAGCCTTTATTTTTGCACTTTGTGTGCTGGTCTTTGTTGCTTGAGATTGAAAGAGGTCAACACTGCTCGACACCACTTCACTTTGTTTATTTATTTCTTGGTCCAGTAACAGTTGGCTAGTGAGACCCGTCGATAGAATTACAAACGGAACCACAAAACGGATCAGTAGCATCGTGGCTAATATTTTAGTCCTTACCGTTTGCCAAAGTCCTAGATAGCAGCACACGAAATATCCAATTACGGTGACGGTAAAAGCAACACTGAATAATATATGGGTGGAAATAGTGTAGAGAATACGTTGGATAAACAGAGAGCCAATGGCTAGTTGCATCACATCAGAAATGTATTCGGCTAAATCATTGATAGGGTCGAGTAGCTGCGCAGGCTGAATGCTTGCAACACCAATCCCAACCTCGGCAGATTGCAGCAAAGAAATAGCGCCATTTACCGTACGTGCTGAAGCATAGACAAGCGAAGACTGTAGTAGCGCATCATCAATAAAGGTCATCATGGCGGTATTAAACTCTGGCAGCCAACTTATCACCACAAGGATGGCCAACAGAAAATATAATGCTATTTTTCCACTTTTTGCTTGCATATCAGCCTCAGCCTTTTAGCAGTTTTATTAAGCTTTGTTTGCTTGCTCTAGCACGGTAATAGTGCGCTCAATGAAGCGGGTAAGCGCCCGCTCTGGAAGAAAAGGTTGTCGCCCTTCAAGATTAAACTGTGATAATAAGCGCTTAATCTTTTCATCGTTCTTTATTTGCTCAACCGACTTACCCGCCTGATTCAAAATCTTCACTCGCTCAACCAAAGCGAATGTTTGAATTCTATGTTGTTCGAGTTCACGTTTCGATGTGGGTTTGCCATGACCTGGCACAATCAGCGTATTTTGATCGCCAATCGACAAAATCAAATCGACTGCTTTATTAAAACCCGTTAAGCCCCCAGCATAAAATGTTGGATGCCAGTTTGTGGTGTAAATGTCCCCGGTGAACAAAATATTGCTCGAGGGATGATAGAGAATGTTGTCATTGGCGGTATGTGAGACTGCTTGAGTATGCTTTATCACCCCAAGCTCCTTTAACCCTTGTGGGCTCTCAACAAGTGTAAAACCTTGTTGTTGGAAAAAAGCATTACCACCGGTGTGATCTGAATGACTATGCGTATTTAGCAGGTATTTTTTCTCGGTCTGAAAGCTATTCTTTATCAAATCATTGAGCTTTGGCAAATCTGTATCTTCAACTGTGGGGTCAATGATCACCACTCCCCTGTTCGTTGCAAAGATCCCAATGTTTGTGCCATAACTTTTATCTCTAACGACTTTTGCTGTGTCAGATTGATAAAGCACTTCAAACTCACCGCTATAAGTTGGCTGAGCAACAATTAAGCCCAATAAGATGAACCCCGTAATAGACCGCATTTCACACTCCTTTCTACATTAGACTGTTCACGTTATAGCCATTATGACTTCTTTACAAGCCTATTGCTCCACCAGCCTACTTTCCTCTCGGTTTTATGGAGCGGCCAGGCTTTTCCTCGAGCGGTTTATCTGGCCATCGGTGACTCGGATATCGACCACGCATTTCTTTGGCCACCTCAAAATAAGAAGTTTGCCAAAAGTTGCTTAAATCGCTGGTGGTTTGGATTGGCCTTTTCGCTGGAGATAACAGCTCAAATCGCACTGCGACTTGACCGTTGGCGAGCGTTGGCGACGTCAATTGACCAAACATTTCTTGTAACACCACAGAAACGGTTGGCCCTTGGTGCTCATCGTAGCGGATCGCGACTCGCTTATCGCTTGGCGTAGTGTAAAACTCAGGTGCTTGCGCCTCGAGTTGCTGTTGCTGCTCCCAAGTGAGTGTCGCTTGAAGCAGGTTAAAAATATCCAGTTGCTTCAGTTGTCTGAGAGTGTTTACGCCCGTCAAATAGGGCAATAACCAAGTATCAAGCTGCGCTATCAAACTTGACTCAGATATCTGTGGGAAGGTATTCAAGTGCTCACTTAACCATTTAGCTCGAGCGAGCCAAGCGTGACTTTTTACCGACCAATTGAGCAAACCAAGCCCTTCCGATGTGAGAATATCCTTCACACATTGAGCAAACGCTTCTTTGGGGATCTGACTCAGGTTTTGCTCTTTTAATACCAGAGCATGATATTTAACTTGTTGCCGGCCCTGAATCGCCTCTTTTTTACTATCCAGTTGATACTGCACCACCTCACTCAAATATGGCGCCAGTTGCTCAAGTAATGTGCCCTTTTCGATTGCGCAGCTCAGAAATACCAAGCCATCCTTATTTTTGCCATCCACATCACAAACAATCAAATAGGCCTGACCTTGCAGCGGATCGCCGTCACGTAATGTCACCCCCCGACCATTCGCAAGCAAGTAGCGGTTGTCCCCTAAAGGACGTTTTTGTGCAGCTCTGTCAGGAAAGGCATGGAGCAATAAAGTAGGCACTAAGGTTTGAATATCTACAAGGGTGATTGCTTCACTCTTGAGCCTAATTCCTAGTTTGTGTGCAAATGATTTAGCCAATTTTACGGCCTGCTCTACGGCAGCTCTATGTAAGCGATATGCTTTAGCGGCACGGGTACGGTCTTGCACAAACTCAATCAACGCCAATACTCGCTCACATATATCGCTTGTGTTGGCTTGTACTACAATATCGCGCTCGCTCAATATTGCCGCCAAAAAACAAGCAAGTTGTTGCGCAATGGGCATCTCACATCGCAGCAGCATGCTGGCAAGACGAGGTGAAACACCTAGTTGTAGTGCACGTTGCCCAGCAGTTAACACTTTATTCTGTGCATCGACCAAGCCAAGCGACTGATTCAATTGACAGGCCACCGAAAAATGTTGCATCGGTGGCGGTGTTAGCCAATTCGCGTCCTTGTATTGTGTCACTCCCCACGCGCTTAGCTCTAACGCCAAGTCAGAAAGGTCAGTGGTGGTTATTTCTTCTGGCTGAAAGTCACTTAAATTATTATGCTCACTTTCGCGCCAAAGACGTAAACAATGGCCCGCTTGTAAACGACCCGCACGCCCTGCACGTTGTGTTGCTGATGCCTTTGAGATCATCACCGTATCGAGCCGCGAGAGACCGCTTTTAACGTCATAGGTTAAGCGTTTTTCAAGGCCAGAATCTATAACCATAGTGATCCCGGCTATAGTCAAACTGGTCTCAGCAATATTGGTCGCAAAAATAACACGTCTTGATGCACTAGCGCTTTTACTCAGCACCTTTTCTTGTTCAGATAGGGGTAATCCGCCGTACAAAGGCAGAAGCTCAATATTACTTTGTTCAAGCTCTTGGCACGCCTGAATGCTGCGCTGAATATCAGCCTGCCCGGGGAGAAATACCAATACATCGCCATCGCTTTGTAGAGTGAAAGCATGGCGCAGCGCACTTAACACCTGATCTGCCAAGTAACGACTCGCTTTACCGACGTACTCAATTTCAACAGGATAGGTTTTACCAGGGCAAGATAACCTTGGTGCGCCATCCAGATAATTCGATAATAGCTCAGTGTCTATGGTGGCGGACATCACCAGCAATTTGAGGTCGTCGCGATATGCTTGTTGCACTTCAAACGCCAGCATTAAAGCTAAATCCGCATGAATCGAACGCTCATGGAATTCATCGAAGATAATAAGCGCAACATCACTGAGTTCAGGATCCGCTTGAAGACGGCGAGTCAATACGCCTTCGGTGACGATTTCCAAGCGGGTGTTGGATGAAACACGTTGCTCGTTTCGAATTTGATAGCCTACTCGCTCGCCGACCGATTCTCCCAGCTGTTTGGCTAAATAGGTCGCAATAGATTTTGCCGCCACACGACGTGGCTCAAGCATAATTATTTTTTTACCTGAAAAAATATCAGCTTGCAGTAAACGCAGCGGCACTAAGGTCGATTTACCTGCGCCGGGTTCGGCCTGTAATACCAGACGGTTATCATTGGTTAAAGTGGAAATGATCTCGGGGATGAAGGCTTCAATCGGCAGCAAAACTATAACGCTTTATTATTCTATCTTGCTCAATATGATACACCTAAACTGGATGTCTCCAAACAGCCGAATTCGCTTATCGGGTATTACAAGCATAAATAAGATCGGATAGATTTGACCACGTTTTTAATTTGCCCGCTTGTAAATATGAGCGTAGGTTTTGCACCACGTGTTCTGCCGGACTTTGCACTTCCTCGTCTCCAGTGTGGACACCAACCCAAGCATTACGATGAGATTCCTTCGCTAGATATAAACCACCGTCGGCTAACTCCAACACATGCTCCCAGCTAAGCTTATCTGGTTGCGTTGGATCAAACGGAAATGGAGCAAAACCGATTGAGCAAGTACAGTTGATAGATTGATCGTTCACCACAAATGGATAGCTCTCCACTTGGCGACGGATCCGCTCTGTCACTTCGTGCGCAGCCGCCCTGTCCATATCCAGCATCACCAGCAGAAACTCTTCTCCACCCCAGCGCACTATAATATCTGACTCACGTGTGCATTGCTTAAGGATTTCAGCAAAATCTTGCAGCACGATATCTCCTGCTGCATGACCAAAACTATCATTGATATTTTTAAAGTGATCGATATCAATAATCACAAAAATCAGATCGGTATTTTGTTGTAATTCAGGTGTTTGCCATCTTTGTTTGTATACTTCAATGGTGCCATCAATGACGCTAAAAAAGTGATGTCGATTACTCAGCCCGGTTAAGCTATCGGTGAAACTGAGGGTTTGCAAACGTTTGTTTCGCTCCGCCAGTTCCTCGGTCCGTTGCGCAACCTGACTTTCTAACAGCTTAGTGTATCGACGATTCTGCCAACGCCAATAAAAAACCAGCAACAAAGTAAATGCAAGCAAGGCTATCAACAACCAACGCTGCTGACTTAATCTTGCGTTTTCTATCTGTTGCTGATGCGCCATAATCTGCTTTGCCTGCTGGGCATTGTCTCGCTCAAGCTCATTAAGTGCCTGCTTTTGTTGCGCAAGAGAATATTGCGCTTCTAGCTTAAGTAGTTTGTTATTACGCTTTTGCAAATTCAGTGACTGCTCAGTAACGGCATAGCGTTTTAAATAACGATGCGCTTGCTGATAGTCTCCAAGCTGGGCATAGGCTGAAGCCAGTATCCATTGCAACTGAGATTGAAAAAGTAAAAAACGTGTGCCAAGTGTATCTCTCAGCCCTGCCTGAGCTAAATCGATTGAAACTGCAAAATCACCACTTTGTAAAGCGACTCTGGCACGCTGCACCGCTGCCATAATCCGCATTCTTTGGTTTTGAACCAAATAACCTGCATTGTCTAACTCATCTAGAATTTGTTTAGCTGGTAAATATTCACCGAGCTGTAAATGAGCCCAAGAACGCGTCAGCTTTAACTGCGCGAGTGTCTCCTGCCGAATACCTGAAATCTCTGGTACGAAAGAAGACTTGAGCGCTAAACGATAAGCGCCCTTATCCATATTCAAGCGCGACTGCCATAAACTGATATCGGCTTTTATCTGGGCATTATCATCAATTTGCTCAGCCAGCAATGAGGCTTTATCTAAATAACGCTGTGCTAACTCATAGCTCTCTAAGTCAATATCAAGGTGAGCGATGGCGAGATAGGTGTTTGCCTTTAAAAATGTATTGTTATCTGCTTCGGCCAACTGCAATGCTTGTTGGTGCAAGTCCAAACCATCCTCAAACTCACCAAAGTGTTGAACTATACTACCCTCTAACAGTAATGCTTTGATTTGCAGCGGCTTATTACCTTGCGCACGCGCTTGTTCTCGCAGCGCTCTGATGTCCGGTAATAAAGACAAGTCATAATCTTGTTCAGCCGACATTTGTAGCGCATTTAAATTGCGCTGTATTTGTTCCGAAGATTCGTAAGCAAAACCACAAAATGTAATTAGCGCACTTACCAATATGCAAAGCGATACCACAGCTGGCTGCATTAGTCTCCCCCCACCAGCATTTCAGCGTTAGCCACCTGCCAATTCGCCACTTTTTTGTTGATAAAACCAGATTCTGTCAACGCCCGTTTTAGCACGCCTCGTCGTTTAAGTATTTTTAACCCACGATTGAGTGCCGCAAATATTTGCACGCCTTCAGGATGGTTTTTACTGACGACAAAATGCCGAGAGTCTGGCAAGACAACCTTAATATTTTCGATTGGGACATATTCTTTACCTTCAAAATTTAGAGTTAAAGAATCACTCACGCTAAAATTAATCAACATAGTGTCAACGACATCGCTTTCTACCATTGCCAACATGGTTTCCCACGGGCCAATAAAGCTCACCATGTGTAAGTCTGTATTCATCAAGGCACGCCAATCCACTTCCCATTGCGGGTTAGAAACAACATTCAACTGCCGAAGCTGTGAAAGCGGCGTTTGCTGCAGTGCGACGTTACGCTTGGTGACGTAAAGTCCTGCTTCGTAATCTCCAACTTCAACAAGCGGATCTGAGATAAATAATGAGCCGCGATAGTCCACGATATTTTCATGCCAAACACTACGAGCAAGGATTAAACTTTCCCCAGCGATCAGATCAGAAAACTCTAGAATATTCACCGAAGGTTTTGGATTAAATACGACTTTACGTGTTTCACCACCAAGAAATAGAGCCTGCTGTAATAGTACCATTTCGATGATTTCAATATGAGAACCTTTGGTGGTAGGAAAGAAAGAATCAACGTCTAAGACGTCACGACCAGCAAGAAAGTGCTCATAACGCTGACTGAAATTTTCGCTACTGATTATATCAACAACCAGCTGATTACTCCCCCTACAGAGATTGGAAATAAAAAGGAGTGAAAACAGCCACTTCATCTTCATTGTTGAGTAAAGCCTTATTATTAACAGTTATTCAATTCAGTATACTTGAATTTAGCGCGCTCTGTTAACCACTAAACAACATATTCTAATGAATTTGGATTTGAAATTTATCAGCCCGCAAATAACCGTTAAAACTCACAAAGTGAAGGCAACAAAAAACCTAGGTTACCTTAGGGCCTGTTTATCTTTAAAGTTTGTTTTTGCAGCAGTTTGATTGGTATTTATACAAGGCAGAGCCTGCGTAGCATAGTTGCTCTATGTGAGTCAGGCGATAACAAAGTAGAAATGCCAATCAAGCGCTGCCCTTTGGGTTCACCTGAGTGCGCTTTGTTCATTGTTGCTCAACTTTTGCCTAGATTACTAGGCGGCAAGTCGAGCGTCGCGACCAAAACATACTCAGAAGAACAAAAATCAAACAGCAAAGGTCAACAGGCCCTAGTCTTGAATTAAGTTAAGCTAGGCTTCAATTCGGCTATTATGCGGGTTCATATCCTAAGTTAGGACCAAGCCAACGCTCCGCTTCTTCTAGCGACATCGCTTGACGCGCTGCATAATCTTCTACTTGGTCTCTTTGAATACTCGCAACGGCAAAGTACTTAGAATCTGGATGTGAGAAATACCAACCCGACACCGCTGCTCCCGGCCACATGGCGTATGAGCTAGTCAGCTTCATACCGATACGGTTTTCGACATCTAACAACTGCCAAATTTTTTGTTTCTCGGTGTGTTCAGGGCACGCTGGATAGCCTGGTGCTGGACGGATCCCTTGATAGTTTTCACGGATAAGTTCTTCGTTACTTAGCGCTTCATCCGCTGCAAATCCCCAGTGCACTTTACGCACTTGCTCATGTAAGTATTCAGCAAATGCCTCGGCTAAGCGATCTGCGACCGCTTTAATCATGATCTTGTTGTAGTCATCTTGCTTAGCATCAAATGCATCTGCTAAGTCATCTTCTTCAAGACCACCAGTGACGGCAAATGCACCGAAATAATCAGGTGTGCCTTTAGGTGCAACATAATCAGACAAACAATAGTTAGGGAAGTCGGCTTTTTCGGTTTGCTGACGTAACTGACATGACGTAACCAAGACTTCGCTGCGCGACTCATCGGTATAAATTTCAATATCATCACCGACGCGGTTAGCAGGGAACAACCCAATCACACCCAGTGGCTGCAAAGTACCCTCTTTTTCTAACTGATCTAACATGGCATTGGCATCATGAAACAGTTTTTGCGCCTCTTCACCAACCACTTCGTCTTGTAGAATACGTGGATATTTACCGGCCAATGACCAGGTCATAAAAAATGGCGTCCAGTCGATATAATCGCGTAGTGTTTTAATGCTCACGTCTTTAAATTCAGTGATCCCTAATTTACTTGGGACCGGTGGCGTGTAGCTTTGCCAATCAAGTTTTACCGCATTATCGCGAGCACGCGCCAAGGTAACCGGTTTTGAACGTGGCTTTTTGCGCGCTTGCTGCTCTCGAACTTTGACGTATTCGTCTGCGGTTTTTGCTAAAAACTCTGGCTTTTGGGTTTTACTTAGCAGGCTAGATACCACACCAACCGCACGACTGGCGTTATTGACGTAGATCACACCTTTGTCGTACTGAGGTTCAATTTTAACCGCCGTATGCGCTTTCGATGTGGTTGCACCACCAATGAGTAGAGGAATATCAAAGCCACGACGTGTCATTTCTTTTGCAACATGCACCATTTCATCAAGGGAAGGCGTAATAAGGCCAGACAGACCAATAACATCAGCGTTTTCGTCAATGGCCGTTTGCAGAATTTTCTCTGCCGGCACCATCACACCCAAGTCCACAACTTCGTAGTTATTACATTGCAATACCACGCCCACGATGTTTTTACCAATGTCGTGTACATCGCCCTTAACCGTGGCCATGATCACTTTACCGTTACTAGAGCCTTCTTCTTTTTCGGCCTCAATGTAAGGGTCAAGATAGGCAACCGCGCGCTTCATCACTCGAGCAGATTTCACCACTTGAGGCAGGAACATTTTGCCCGCACCAAACAAGTCGCCAACCACGTTCATGCCATCCATCAGAGGCCCTTCAATCACTTGAATTGGCTTATCAAACTGTTGGCGACAGGCCTCGGTATCCTCGTCGATAAACTCGGTGATCCCTTTAACTAAGGCGTGCTCCAAGCGTTTTTCAACTGGCCAAGAACGCCACTCTAAATCTTCCTGTTTTTCGGCTTGCGCCATGCCCGAGTACTTAGGCGCGATTTCAACCAATCGCTCGCCAGCACCGGCGTCGGTATTGAGGATCACATCCTCAACGGCATCACGGAGCTCTTTTGGAATATCGTCATACACGGCTAACTGACCCGCATTGACGATCCCCATATCCATGCCCGCTTTAATCGCATGGTAAAGAAACACAGAGTGGATCGCTTCACGCACCGGGTTGTTACCACGAAAAGAGAAAGAAACGTTCGATACGCCCCCTGACACTTTACAGTGCGGCAGGTTTTGTTTAATTCTGCGCGTGCCCTCGATAAATTCTACGGCGTAGTTATCATGCTCTTCGATACCCGTAGCGACCGCAAAAATATTAGGGTCAAAAATAATGTCTTCTGGCGGAAACCCAAGCTCGTCAACCAAGATTTTGTAAGAACGCTGACAGATCTCAAACTTTCGCTCTGCGGTTTCCGCTTGACCAACTTCATCAAATGCCATCACCACCACAGCAGCACCAAAGCGCTTGATGATTTTGGCTTGGTGGATAAATGGTGCCTCACCCTCTTTTAAGGAGATTGAGTTTACAATGGCTTTACCTTGAATACATTTCAGGCCCGCTTCAATAACTTCCCATTTAGACGAGTCGACCATGATGGGAACTTTAGAAATATCCGGCTCTGACGCTATCAGATTAAGAAACTTCACCATCGCAGCTTTTGAGTCCAACATGGCTTCATCCATATTGATATCAATCACTTGCGCGCCGCTTTCAACCTGCTCTCTGGCAACATCCAGCGCGGTTTCGTAATCTTCTTCTAAAATTAAGCGCTTAAATTTTGCCGATCCCGTTACATTGGTACGTTCACCGACATTGGTAAATACTGCTGTTTGTGTCATGGTGAATTCCTAATTTAAGTTACAGGCTTCAAGACCTGCCAAACGCATCCGCACTTCGATGTCAGGCAAGCTGCGCGGCTGAGTTCGTGCAAGTCCTCTCGCGAAGGCGCGAATATGTTCGGGCGTGGTACCACAGCAGCCGCCAACAATATTGATAAACCCTTCATTGCCCCAATCGATAATCTCTTTTGCCATGTCGTCGGCTTCTAGGTCGTATTCACCAAACTCGTTAGGAAGCCCTGCGTTTGGATGCACAGAGGTAAAGGTCTCACAAACCCGTGACAGCTCTTCTACATATTGTCTTAATAAGTCTGGGCCTAGCGCGCAGTTGAGGCCGATAGAGATTGGCTTAATATGGCGAATGGAGTTATAAAACGCCTCGGTGGTTTGCCCTGACAGCGTGCGACCGGAAGCGTCGGTGATAGTGCCCGAGATCATAACAGGCAGAGTGACACCCGCTTGCTCGAACGCTTCTTCTACACCGTAAGAGGCGGCTTTGGCATTGAGCGTATCAAAAATAGTTTCAATCAAAATAAGGTGAGCACCGCCCTCGATAAGAGCAAGCGTTGATTCAACATAGGCTGCAACCAATTTGTCAAAAGTGATATTGCGAAAACCAGGGTCGTTTACATCTGGAGAAATCGAACAGGTTTTTGACGTTGGACCAAGCACACCAGCCACATAGCGAGGCTTGCTAGGATCTTTGGCGGTAAATTCATCACACACCGCACGTGCAAGCTTCGCCGATTCAAGATTAATCTCACGGCTTAGGCTTGCCATATCATAATCTTCCATCGAGATGGTGGTAGCATTAAAAGTATTGGTTTCAATGATATCCGCGCCAGCAGCTAGATAATCGCGATGGATCTGTTTGATTATCTCAGGCTGCGTCAAACTTAGCAGATCGTTGTTGCCTTTAATAAGGACATGCCAATCTTTAAAGCGCTCACCGCGATAGTCTTCTTCTTCTAATTTGTGCTTTTGGATCATGGTTCCCATTGCACCATCTAAGATCAGAAT
This sequence comes from Pseudoalteromonas flavipulchra NCIMB 2033 = ATCC BAA-314, assembly GCA_000814665.1. Taxonomy (GTDB): domain Bacteria; phylum Pseudomonadota; class Gammaproteobacteria; order Enterobacterales; family Alteromonadaceae; genus Pseudoalteromonas; species Pseudoalteromonas maricaloris. The sequence goes on along the minus strand of JWIH01000005.1, from coordinate 40,902 downwards.
ACGTTGCTGCATTGCTTGCTTAAGCTGCTCTGCTATTTGCTCACCGTTTACGGCTACATTATTCGGCATAATTGTTAGTCCTTACATCTTGGCTAACTAAGTTAATATCATAAGGTGTGGTTTGGTAAACATAGTAGTTTAACCAATTTGAGAATAACAAGAATGCATGGCTTTGCCATGTTTTAGATGGACGTTTGCTGGTGTCATTCTCAGGAAAATAGTTCTCAGGCTGCGGTGCGTTGGCCATCTTTTCACAATCGCGAAGATATTCTTTTTGTAGCGTATCGGCGTCGTATTCAGGATGACCGGTAATGTATACTTGGCTACCTGAGTGATTTTTAATTAAGTAAGCGCCCACTTTTTCAGAGCCTGCTAACACCACTAGGTCTTTACACGCATTAATTTTATCGATGTCGATGTGGCCATAACGTGAGTGTGGCACCAAAAACTCATCATCAAAGCCGCGAGTGAGCGCCCCGTGGTCAAAATAACAGTGGTGCTTAAATACGCCACACAGTTTGTCATTTTTTAGTGCTCGCTTTAACCCATAATGGTGATACAAACCGGCATGTGCGGCCCAACAAGAAAACAGAGTTGAAGTAACATGGTGCTCAGCCCAATCAAAAAACGCCTGTAATTCCTGCCAATACACCACATCGTCATATTCAAGATGCGCCAGCGGCGCACCGGTGACTATCAAAGCATCATAATTTTGCTCTTTTACATCCGAAAAATAGCGATAAAACATATCTAGATGTTGTTCTGAGTTTTCAGAGCTGCGGTGGGTGTCTAGTCGCAACAAATCAACATTCACCTGCAAAGGGGTATTTGCCAGTAATCGGATAAATTGCACCTCAGTCTCCACCTTATTCGGCATCAAGTTTAATATCGCGAGCCGCATTGGGCGGATCTCTTGCGTTGATGCACGACTTTGTGGCATCACGAACACATTTTCATGACGCAATTGGGCAATGGCTGGGAGTTCGTCGGTGACGGTGATTGGCATGCGCTGCTCCAGACTAATCGAATGGCATTATTATGGACAAAAACTGGAAAAATTCAACCTCTAGATGTATGGACGTCTAAACATTTATAATAATAATTTAATGCCTCACCTCTCACTGACTATTTCAATTTATGTATACTTGCCACCATATTAATAAACACATGAAACTTGATATTTATGATTGGTATTGGCGAAGCGGCAGCGATTGCGGCGGCTGGGGTATGGGCTGGCTCAACTATACTGTATAAACGATTTAGCCATCACCTTAGTCCATTTGAGTTGAACGTCAGCAAAGGCGTCATCGCTTCTGCTTTGATGATCTTGTGTTTGCTCATCGCAGGTGATGCTATGTATCCGACCTTACTCTCGAGCTGGGGCTGGCTGATAGCCAGTGGGATACTGGGCATAGCGATTGGTGACAGCGCTTACTTTGCCGCACTCAGAAATATAGGCCCTGCTCGCACTTTGGTTATTGAAAGTCTTGCACCTGCCATCGCGGGGATCTTAAACATTGTGCTCCTTGGTGTTTATCTCAGCGCATCCGCTTGGCTCGGCATTGCAGTGACGACCGTTGGTGTGATGTTGGCGATTAAGCCAAGTAGAAGCCAGCCGGTATTAGACAAAAAACATTATCTCTTGGGAGTCTGTTTTGCACTCACGGCTGCCATTTGCCAAGCGGCGGGTATGGTACTGTCCAAAGGTGCGCTAAATAACGAAAGCATTAGTAGTCTGTGGGCGGCACTTATCCGCTTAGGGTCCGGCACCCTATTTGTGGCCTTTATTGTTGTTTATTTGAAATCACAAAGCCTGTTTAAAGCACTCACACTTAAACAAATCGACAGTAAAAACTGGTTATTCGTTGCAGTGTTTTTTGGCACCTTTATTGGCCTTTGGCTACAGTTGATTTCCGTTAATCATACTGATCCCGCTATCGCACAAACCATCTTTGCAACGGCACCGCTCATGGTCATGACGATTGGACTACTGCGCAGAGAAGCTATTACTAAGTCTATGATGTTTGGAGGCCTAATTGCTTTGGCTGGAGTATTTTTATTGCTAAAAGGATAGCCAATATACACACTTAATATGTGTGCATATTGGCCTGAGTTTGGGGTTAATTTGCTACCGAAATAGAAACTGTCGCTGGCGCGCTTGTAATATCATAAAGGTTGTTACCCTTAATGCGATATTGGAACGAATCCTGGCCAATGAACCCTGCTTTTGGTGTGTAGGTAATAGAATAGTCACTGTTAACAGATACTGTACCGTTAGCTGGTGAGCTAAAAATCTCAACACCATAATAATATGGTACGCCACTATCGTTATCTTTAACGTACACATCAACAGATTGACCAGCAAAGGTTTGTGCCGAGTCATCACTCGGATACACATCGTAATTACCACCAAACGCTTGGTCTAAGCTAACTCTGATCTCTCCCCACTCCGATGTTTCTCCAGCGGGATTAACAATGCGAAAAGCAATCGTATCTATCTTTTGGTTACCGTTGTCTTCGCCTGAAAAATAAAGCACCTTACCCTTAAATTTAACCCAACGTCTGTCTAATGTGTTGTATGCAACCGCCTGACCGTATGTAGTGTAAGTTTTGTCATAAAAGCCAATTTGATCGTAGCTTTTGCTACTATCCAATTGAATACGTAGCTCACTATTTGGATAATTTGGATCAGTCACGTTACCATCGGCAAAGATATTAAATTCCTCTTGGATGTTTAATCCAGCATTGTACTCAAATATGGCTTTATCAAGCTGAGGAGCGGCACTCACTAATGGTGCAAATAACGCGACACCGACGCTAAGTGACTTTAGCCACATTGTATTTAACTTCATTTTTATTTCCTTATGGATTGATTTCCAGCTTCTTCAGCCGGGCCTTAATTAGCAACAAGACCATACCAAAAACACATTAAACTAACAATATTAACAAATCGAGACTTGGTCGTACTGGCAAAGTTAAACAACAGCAGCTAGACAGCAACAAAATACAAAAAATAGTCCACCTGAGATTTATTAAAGGCAGACACGACTTTTTGTTACCACTATATTAATATGTAAAAACAATGTATCTAGACTAATATTTATGCCTTTGCTTTTAGCTTTACTGCTCGTTGTGTTACCGGCGCATGGTTCAGAATGCCCAAGTGCTAATAATGCTAACCTCACAAGCCAAATTTTGTCTTGTAAGCAACATCTTGAAACGCTTGAACCCAAGGGTGCTCAAGCTTTTGATGCACATCTTGAGCTTGTGAGCTTGTATCGTCGAGCGGGTGACATAAAGCTCAGCAATCAAATACTGGATGAGTTGATGGCATGGAAGTTAACCACACTTCAGCGCTTTCAGGTGTTAAGACAAAGTGGTATTAATCGTTACCGCCAGCGCAATTATATTCAAGCGTTGGAGAGCTTCCACGAAGCGCAAACGCTTGCGGCTAAGTTGCAACAAAACGAACTCTTGGGTAAATCGGCAAACGATTTAGCTAATGCTTATCAGGCACTCGGAGATTTAGACACCGCCCTTACTTTATTTTTAGAAAGCTACCAAATAGCGAAAGCAACAAATGACCGACAGAGACAAGCAATCACACTTAACAATTTAGGGAATGTATCGAGGGATATTAATCAGTTGGATGATGCCATTCTCTCGTTTCGCCAAGCCCATGCGCTCCACCAGCAAGCTGGCGACCAAGTCAAAGCGAATCACACCTTGCTAAGCATCGCGGAGGTATTTTACAAAAAGCGCGACTACAACAAAGCAACTGAAATCATTGAAGATTTACTTCAACCTTTGACACAAAGCGGTGCCTATACTCAATTGTCTCGAGCCTATTTATTATTGGCCGAAATTGCCATTGCTCAAAATCATATCGCTCAGGCACAACAGCAACTTGCTTCGTTCAAACGCACTCGGCAACTTATTCAACACGGTAAAGTTGATCAGCGAGCACTGCTTATTGAAGCCAAACTCAAGCAGCTTGAGGGCGATAACCTAACAGCACAAACGTTACTTAAACAGGGGCTTGAAGCACATAATCAGCAAAATAGTCAGCTTACGGAGTTATTTTACATTGCCTTATTGCAGTCTCAATTACAAACACACGCTTATAAAGAAGCGGTAGAGACCGCACAGCGTTATAATGACATGCTTAAAAGTAGTCGTGTACAAAGTGAAAACCTTTATCAATTTCGCCTTCAAAGCGCTAACGTCTTGGCCGCGCCTAAGCACCAAACAGAGACAAGTATTTTGTCTCATGTACTCGTCGGGTTTATCGCATTTGTAGTGGGTGTGCTGGTTACTTACAGCTTTGCTCACTATACCGCCCGCACGGGTACTAATGGATTGCACGGTGGACATATGAGCATTGACGAACAGGCCGCTAGACAATTGATGGTTGAAGTAATGACACTCACTTTGACGCTTTGGGAGCAAGGTAGTGGCAAAACTCGTGTCGAATTAGCGGAAGAAAGCAAAGTGTGGAAAGTGAATATCGATGATGGTCGCTTACGAGTGCGTACTCTTGAACGCTATCTAAATATCAAAACGCTGCCCAAAAAGCCGCGTATTCGAAATATTGTTACCACGGCACAATATGTACTCACTCAATGCCAAGACGCTAATTTCGATACAGCACCTCTTTGTGAAAAAGTTGCACAACTGGAGCAAATCTTAGCGTGCTCCAACGCTACTTGATGTCTACAACAAAGGGGCTTTCGCCCCTTCTGGTATAAACAGGCCCTAGTTAACCGTCGCGGTCTCACATAAATAGCATGCTAAAGTCACGCCCATACCGGCCTCATACTCTTGGTGATGACGATCTCCTTTGAATTCAAAAGGCCCTTCGAAGCGTGGATACACTGCCATATCAGGCTTTAAGCTATTACTAAAGCCTTTCATATTTTGATGTAGAGATTGACACATTTTATTACCCATATCATAAGCAAGCCGCCAATCATCAAACTGGCCACAATCTAGTTGTGGTGTAATGCGACCAGAAATACTTTGCTTAGGACTGGTGCAAACGTTACTTCCTTCGCTGTGTAAATATTTAAAGGTCCCAGCTGTTAATGTCATTTTACCTAGCAGAATCGTTTGCCGCTTTGGACATTTCGCCCCATCAGCAACTTCGAGCTGCGCTATCATTTCTGGGCTATGGGCTTGTACAAAGCTCGCAATCAAAGTTGCTCCCAATACTATTACTCGTCTCATAACTGTCTCCTTATTGGTTATGACACCGTTATTCGATTGCGAATGTACTCACGCTGAGACTCCAATAACGGCGATAGCAAAATCCTGCCTCAAGCGAATATTGATTGCAGCAAAAGTTACGGGGCAATTGGGTAAATTCGGGTAAAAATATAAGCAGACCTTTGATATTTAAGTTTTTATTTATCACAGCTTGATATCAAAACTTACCTAACCCAATGCGTCCGTTTAATATCAAAGGTTTTACCCAAGTTGACCCTAACTGGCCCCGCAACCTCCTATTCAATCGCTGAAAAAGTTTCCAACATCACAAGGCAAGTTAACAATGCATGAGGCATGTTGACTCAGCACAACGATGAAGGAATAGAAAAATGAAACAGAGAAATTTCACCCCCAAATTAGTCAGCCTAGTTACCAGCACGTTGTTACTGGGTAGTATTTCGCTACAAGCCGCAGAAGAATATGGAGAAATGGCCCCCTCTCAAGTAAGCCCAGAAGCGTGGCAAGCCATTTCAAACTGGTCTCAAGACCGTGTTTCCTTGCTTGAATATATCTCCGACAACGACGAAGAATATGAATTAGACCGCTACGTCGATAGCTTGATCCGCGACTATCGAGATGGCGAGATGCTAAGCCAAGCAAAAGCTATAGATCAAAACGTGTTATCAGCATGGGAAAATGCTTTTACCGAGCAAGCGCCTGAAGATAACTTTTTCTTTTCTCGATATCTTATTCAATTTAAACCGACGGTATTCGAAAAATGGACACAACAGCAAAAAGTGCCAACGCTCAGCCAACATTTAGAGCTAAATGCACCGCAGCTATACAGCACTTGGCATAAGGAGTACGCAGCTCCGAAACATAAAGGGCTCTCGGTACTCGAATACGATAGGACGCTACCGTCAGATATTCTTGCCGAATTAAAAGAATTGCTGACTAAAAAACCCATCTTCGGACCTAAGTCACAATGTTCATGTCAGATGGTGACCCCTTCAACCAGCACAGGCCAAGTGGTAACTAACTACCCATCAACCCAAACGCCTTGGAGCACATCCACCAGCGATGGTAGTGGTTTTTCTAAGCACCATGCTTATGTCAATACCTCAGCCTACGGCGCCTTTCACTCAGCTAAGGGGAAACGTTGGTCAAAAAATAAAGCGCTCAGTTTCGACAACACCTCAGCCCATAACTCGACAGAGTTCCACGTCAAAATGTTGTGTGCAGACACTGGGGGATTTGCATGTAATCAAAGCAATGCCTGCTCGGGAAATTTAGAAGTCAGAGGCACTTATTCAGCTCGCTACCATGTAACCGGGCAAGCTAAAAAAATCTGGTCAAAAGGTACCAATTCACATGCAACTGACGGCGCAAAATTTGCGGTCGATTTGCCAGGAGCTGCACCTGAAGTCATCTTGTTCAATAAAGCCGGTGGCGCAGCCATGGGATACAACACCACATGGAATTTAAACTCCACCATTGGAGTCGTCAAAGCCGCACTTGGCATTACTTCTGCAATCGTCAATGGCAACCCTGGCAGCTTGCTTGACGGTCAATTGGCCGATGCGCTTATCACCAACTTGGCAGGCATGATCACGCGTTCGGGTAATCAAGCCAGTGTTACCACCACAATGCGCGCGCGCTTCGATTCGTCCGACGTCAGTCCTTTTCTGTTGCAACCCAATGAGGTGTATCACTTTACCCTTGATTCAAAAGGTCGGGTACAAGCCAGAGGCTACGGTGGTTATTCGGACAGTCATTACGAATATGGTAGCTCAGGCGCGGTGATGTATGCGGCAAATCACTTTACCTGTGGCAGCAATGTCAATGCTCCAGCACCAACAGGGTTATGGTTCTATTCGTCACAATCAGGTCCTGATAGCGACGCATCATTACGTAGTGACGTTGAAAACTGGCTCTCTGTGCAGCTCAACAAACCCGTTAATGCAGGCCAACGCCAAGGCATCATTCACTAGGTTTTTGTTAAGGGTGGCTATACGCTGCCCTACTCCAATAAGGAAAGATTATGAATAAGTTCATCGCCACCACGCTTACCTGCTGGGCTTTGTCTTTAAGCGTTAACGCCTCAGCAGAGTCAGAGCACTACGATACATCAACCTTACCGCTATTATTTCACGCAGGACAACAAGGTTATCAAGCCCTTTCACCTTGGTATTCTTTTCAATATCAGGACCAAAGGATCACCTTACAAACATGCGCAGAAGATGCCTGCAAACAAACGTTGCAATTTCCCCAATTAGAGCAAACCGCACCATTCAATAGCGAGACGTATGAGCCCAGCTATCAAGGTGAAGCTGGAAACATGAAAAAGTTAGAGAGTTACTCTCAACTCCAGCTCGGTTATCTAAAAGAAAACAGACTCTATGCCAGCGGCAATCAACGGCGCTTACTGTTCACGTTACAACTCGCGTCGGGTAAAGCTGAGTTGCCCTTTGTGTTTAATGATAACTATGACGAATCTCTGACAAAAGACAAGTCATCCCTTACTCGAAGTTCCCCCTCCTGCGCCAAAGCCTGTAATACCACTTGGCAAGCATTTAGCGTGGATAAATCTGGCCAATATAGTCCGGCTATTTTTGTTCGAGATGAAACCGGAAATTGGCTTATTCAAAGTACTCGCGACGCCATTCGCATTGAACTTACCACCTTAATAGGACAATATCAGCCACCGGCGCTGCGTCATCACCACAATGACACCACACAGTCTAGTTATTCGTTGAATGACGATAGTTTAATTGTTACTCGCCAAGCTGATAGCGTATCTCGCCATATCCTTAATCAAACTCAGGTTGTTGGCCTAAGTGATAAGCATTGGTTGTTGCTTCAAAATACCGACCTCACCCTCACGGATACCCGCTCAAATATACAAGCCAAGCGTCCAATCGCACAACTTGAGCTATCACGCTTACTAGCAAGCTATCTTGATAACGATCGCTTATATTTATTGGGATTATCACCAAGAGACGCTGTGATTAAACCATCGCAGCAAACGATTATGACGCAGTATCCAAAGCTTCATGAAGATGCCCTCGTTGCCACCTCTCTACTAGAACTAGATTTAGGACTACAGGTTATTTCGGCCACAACGGTATTTATTCCTGACACCGAGTTTGCTGATATTCGCATTACTCGCAATGCTTGGGGAATATTGATTAGCTCCGGCGAAGTTTCGGCACGTTCAACAACACATGCGTATGAAAGCAACCAATCGGCATCGGCAATGTCTGGCTGCCCGATGATAGCCAGTGGCTATGGGTATGGCTTGTTATGCTGGAAGGCATTAAATAACCCAACACTCACCTATACTCCCAATGCCGCAAGCACAATGATCCCAACGACGGTAGTTGACAACACAACGCCAAATCTAATGAATCAATTAGAAAACAATCAATATGGGATTATTTTTAAAAATGGGGCAACGCCAACCGATCCAGGTGGAGTGTGGACTCATCCAGATAATGTTGCCACCAGTAAGGAAGATTTAGGATTGGCAGTGGCCATGTACCATTATCGCTGGGGCTCACCTGTCGCGGCAAATATCGTCTACCCATCGGGAAGCCCCGCACATCCTGTGATGTTTAGAAAGGTGGAATATCAAGCGGCGAATAGCAGTAATTTGCCACATAATGTTTGTAACCATTTTGCTGCCAGCTCAGGTTATCCTGAGTATCAGGCGGCTGATGCTTGTATGACACAGCCAGGATTTGGCCTATTTAGCCTCGAAGATCTTACCTTCGACCGTTGGCAAGGGGGGAATTATTATCCGAATCAAACAGTCAGCGGGCAGGATAATTCTTGGTTTCCTTGGTATACCAACTTTGTTGGTGATCCACCAGTAACAGAAATCTTTGAACAGGCCTCGAGTGCTGAAATGCTTGCACGGCTGCAATTTAACCTAGCGCAGTTTGGTAAAATCAACCAAGACACCTATGTTAACGGCACACGTTTTAGCCAAGACACAGTCACCGGCTTCTACCGCTGCAGCCACCAATAATCAGCTAAGAATAAGGATATTCGTATTCAAGACTCGCAAATTGTTAACAATGCATTAAACTTCATTCAACTGTTCAAAAAGGAATGAAGTCATGCGCATCATCATCGCCATTGCGACGCTCAATTTAATTGCTTGTAGCAGCACGTTTGCAGTCCAACAAGCGAATACCAAAGTATTAGGCGCTTACTCAATGTTCGCGCCTTCCACTACTGAAGCCCCAAATATCTACGCGCGCGTCGTTGTTGACGGCGTGCTCAGCGACGCCAACCAATGCCCAAGCTTGCTCTTTGGTAAAAAATCTATGCCGATGCAGTTGCGAGCAATGCGTCCAGACCAAACACACTTTCCGGTTTCAGTATGTGAAGCAAAAATCTCCCCAAACACGGCTTATACCGTCAGTGATAGCCAATTCTCGTTAGCGCCCGTGACATTCGATCCGAATAAAATTGCGGTTTTTGGCGATACCGGCTGCAAATCATCAGTTTGCGAAAACAACACTGCTGCCGAGCCGTTTAAAACCCTCGCAGAGCAAGGGGCAAAGCAACAACCACAATTGTTGCTCCATATGGGGGATTTCAACTATCGAGGCACCGGTGGTGCGATTTCCGGTGATACCTATGCTTATGACGCAGGCGATGGTGGATATGGCGGTACTAGCTGCGGTCTTAACGATACCTACTACAGTCAAAACGCGTTAAATAGCCCAAGACCAGATACATGGATCAACTGGCAAGCAGACTTTTTTGCCGCAACAACGGATCTTTCAGCAACCGCACCATGGATTTTTGCACGAGGCAATCATGAACTTTGTAGCCGCGCAGGAATTGGCTGGTTTTACTTTTTTGGCCCGGGAGCCAACCTTCCTGATGCCATTGAGCAACAGCAATGTCCTGTACAGGGGGATTATAATCAACCGCCACAATCTGCAAGTGCCCATATCATTGTGCAAAACTCCTATACCATCAACTTAAAACCGCTCAGTGTGTGGGTAATGGATAGCGCCAATGCCTGTGATGCCAGTGCAGACAATGGCCTAACAAAAGTCTACCAACAGCAATATCAACGACTTAATGTCAGAAGCGAACTACTAAAAACCAAACCCATGTGGATTATGAGCCACAGACCTATTTGGGGCGTTGAAGACCCGACAACCAAAGACACACTAAATGTGATGTTGCAAACAGCGCTGAAGAACACCAGACAAGGCAAGTTGCCTGAACACGTGACTTTATCACTCGCTGGACATATGCATATTTATCAGTCTTCAACCTTTGCCGCGAGTACCGCACGTCCTGCGCAAATCGTTGTCGGCAATAGCGGCGTCAGCCTTAGTGATACCAATGCCTTTAGCGAATTTGGTTATGCACTTGATAGCCAAAACGCACTCGTTAATGAGCAAGGTAAGTTCGGCTTTTTATCAATTAAGCTTGGCAAAGATGGCGCGTGGCAAGGGGAGTTTTTGGATGAAAGTGGTGCCGCTTTTCTAACCTGCGGCAGCGAAACTACAGATAAACAAGCGGTATGCCGCGCGAAGTAAGCGCGGCTTTTACATCCTAATCACTGACAACTTGAGTTGCTCGCCTTTTATCATCGTGTTTTTGATACCTGGCGAGTAACACCACGGTAGCAGCAGCGACCACTGCAACCCCAAATCCAAGATCCACGGTAAAGTGTTCAACGACCCATCCGGTCAACGCAGTCCCACCTGCAATCCCCACACCGAGCCCGGTAATTAGCCAAGTTAAGGCTTCAGTGAGTAAGCGTTTTGGTACGCTTTGCTCAACAAGCCCCATGGCAATGATCATGGTTGGAGCAAACGCAAGTCCCGAAATAAACATCACTACTGCCAAACCATAAACGTGGTTAACACTGAGTAATAGTACGCTCGCGATCAATGTGAATATCGCAAAACGTACAAGCAGTACTGGCATAGACACACGCCACTTAACGGCCCCAAATCCAAACCCAGCGATACAAGAACCAAGCGCGTACATCGACAATACTAAGCTTGCCGCAATTGGCATCCCTTGCTGCTGAGCAAAAGCGATACTTAATACATCGATAGCACCAACTATTACACCGAGCGCCAATAACACCAAACTAAGCAACTTAACCGTGGAGTTAGCCAGTGCGGAAGTTCGGGTCTGATTTTCACTTTGTTCTATTTTTGGCTCCGTGTCCTTCTGCGACACTAACCAGATACTGCCTATCACAAACAAAATAACCGCTAGCAACGGACCGGCTTGAGGAAAGAGCAAGCTGCTCAATGCAATCGCAAGAGGAGACCCTATCACAAAAGTAATTTCATCCAGTACCGACTCAAAAGAATATGCCGTATTAAGTAAACCTTGATCTGATTGTATCGCGCTCCATCTGGCCCGGACTAAAGCCGGAACACTTGGCATAATGCCCGCACACATGGCTAAAACATAGAGACTCCAAAGTGGCGCTTGCAAGTGGCTTAGGAGCAACAATGCCAGCGCAGATATTGCACTAAACAAAACCGCAGGGATCACAACCTTGCGTTGCCCTACCCTATCAATCAGTCGCGACAACTGCGGCGCAGCAAATGCCATGGTGAAGGTAAATAGCGCAGCAATGGAACCTGCAATCCAATATGAGTCATAGAGTTGCGAAAGCATAGTGATTAACCCAATCGCCATCATAGAGAGCGGCATACGAGCAATAAAACCAGCACAGCTGAAATGCTTGGTTCCTTTTGTCTTAAAAATTTCGGAGTAAGGATTATTCATTGATCTCTCCTTGAGATTATTTTCACATACAGTGTGTATGTGAAAATAATTGACATACACACTGTATGTCAATTATAAATTGCGTAGTTTTTTAATAAGGATCGCAAAATGACAACAAGAAGCAGCATGATGGAGAAAACCCGCAGCGAGCTATTGGCCCAAGCCAGAGTGCTTTTTGCAAGTAAAGGATTTGCAGGGACAGCATTAGAAGAGCTAACAGCGGACGTAGGACTCACTCGAGGAGCGCTGTATCATCACTTTGGCAACAAAAAAGGGTTGTTTTACGCGGTAGTACAGCAATTAGATAGTGAAATGGATCTCCGGCTCCGTGATATTGAACGTAGTGAAACCTCACCTCAGCAAGCGCTTTTGAAACGTGCAGAAACTTACTTGGATATGGCTACGGAGCCCGAGATACAGCGTATCATATTACGTGATGCGCAGTCGGTATTAGAGCCTGAACAACTCAAAAAAGCAGCGTCAGGGTGTGTGGCATCAATCACACAGTTACTAAGTGTAATCGCACCGCAACAGAGTTCTCAAGCGCATAAAACTAGCGCTCAATTTATCAATGGTGGATTAACGAGTCTCGCACTTTGGATTGCAAATCATCAAGTACCCGATCAAGCCGTAGATGATGCAAAACGTACCGCATACGAATTATTAAACCGTATTATGCCAGCTTAGATTTTACTTAATAAGAACAGCACGCCGAATCATTCGAACTGTTCTAGCGTATGCATAAGACTAAACGGATGCTGTAAAAACTCGGCTTGGTAGGTTTTATTGCGAACACTTTCTGGTAGCTGGTTAAACTCCAACTCCGTTTCAACATAATCGAAATAAACGCTGGAGCTTACCGTGTTTAGCGCATTCACGAACCTTAAGACTCCTGACTGCTTTTGCACCGCTAAATTCGCGGCAACAAGTCTGGCGAATTCGCCATATTCTTCGGCTTCACATTCTCTTTTTTGGTGAATATAAAAATAAGATAAAACGATACCTCGCTGCTGCGGGGTAATATTAAGACTGTGTAATTGTTTTGGTGTAATAACACGCGCATTTTCGCATGCCGCTTTTCTATCACCCAGTTGTGTTACGCTATTTAACAGCTCACTAAACAGCGTCTTTTGAACTGGTTCAAGTTGTTCGACTGGATATTCAATAGTCGGCGTAAGATTTACTGACATTGTTTCAGCGTTAGTTTGCGGCGCGAACGCAAACAATATCAAAACTAATAGCAGGGGTTTCACAAATATTCCTTTTATCACTCGTGTCCGTGAACTTGCTCCAAGCTTTGAAACAAATTAAAGTTATCTCGAAGAAAATCCGCTTTTAGCGTGGCCGTTTTAACGGTCTCAGGTAAAGCGTTAAACTCAGCCTCAAACTCAATAAAATTTGCGTAACGCCCAGACGATAGCACGTTCATTGCTTTCACCAGCTTAAGCTCCCTCGGGCTCTTATGCATCACATAATTTATAGCGACTGTCCTTGTAAAAGCGCCAAACTCCGCAGATTCACACTGATTTTTGTTCAAACCATCAACATAAAAAAGCACAGTGGTGTAGTACTCTACATCCATTTTGAGTGAGTCCAATTGCGACCTTTTCAACACAGTCGCAACGTTGGCACATTCTATCCGTTTGTTGTGTAATCGGTTATAGCCCTTAATTAATTCAGCCATAGCGTGCTGCTCAAGGCCATGTAGTGCTAGGTCATGCAGTAAAGTGGTAAGTTCATTAGGTGGCAGCGGTAGCTGGTTAAGCACATTTTGATAGTCCGGTGTGGCGGACGCTGTACTCATATTTACTATAAAGCCAGCGACCAAAAAAGCAGGGGATAAATTCATTGCAAAATTCCTTTTTGACTGTATTGCCTCCAAGCGTACAGTTCTTGCAATAAATAAACAATGAACAACAGCGTGGCTCACTAGCCACGCTTTGTTAGTTTACAGTCTGCTAAAAATCATAGCTAAAACTTAAGCTGTAATTTCTCGGCGCACCATAGCGGTACTGATCAAAGAAGCCTATTTGGCTGTAGTACTTTTCATCGAAGAGGTTTTCTACGTTGAGTTGTAGCGCCATATTGTCTGCCAGTACGTAGTTTGCCATCAAGCTAACCAGTGCATAGGCATCTTGCTCTAGCCTATCGTTGCCCGTTACTGAATAAGTGTCATCCTGCCAGTTCACGCCACCACCAATCGTCAACTCAGGTAAAGCATTCACAAATTGGTAAGTCGTATACAACTTAAATTGCTTTCTTGGGTTATCCGTATTCACTTCAACGCCGTTGGCATCCTCTGCTTTGTATTGTGAATAACCCAAATGCACATCAAAACCGTCAGTTAACTGACCCACCACTTCAAATTCGAAACCTTTACTGGTTGTGCCTTCAGCAGCATATTGCGCGACTGTATTTACCGAACCAGGAACTATGTATCCAACATCATCTTGAGCTAGGTTATCTTGTTCGATTTGGAAAATCGCCAATGTTGTTTGCAGCGTGTCGTCTAGATAGGTACTTTTTAGCCCCACTTCGTATGATTTTCCTTTGATTGGATCAAGGAAATCACCATTACGGTCTTGGGCATTTTGCGGCTGGAATATTTCTGTGTAACTTGCATACACTCGCTGCGTTGTCGACAAGTCGTACAAGGCACCAGCGTAAGGTATAAATACGCCATTGTCGCCAAAATCAGTGATGACGCCATAGCTTTCGCCTTCGCGCTGCCAGCTCGACAAACGACCACCCGCTATTACTTTAAGTTCATCGCTAAGATTTAGCCTTGTTGCGGCGTAAAACCCTTTTTGCTCAGTATCCATATCTTGAGCAACTGAGGTTTCTGTGCCCCACGTCGGCTCAGGGAAATTGCCGTCCCACTCGTAAAAATTGCCAACTGGCAAAAAGGCATTATCGAGCGCAGCGAAAGTGAGTGTATCGGCACTCTGCTCACTGTAGAGCGCGCCAGTTACGAAATCATGCTCACGACCGGCGAGTTGATAAAAACCTTTAAGCTGGATATCAAAGCTGTCTTGGTTACTTTCACCTGTACTTTTATAAGGCCAAGAAGCTAAGCCCTCACCTGTTGTTTTATCCAATGTGCCGAATAAATACAGCAGCTCTGTATCTTGCTCGTATTTCAGCTTGTTGTAATTGGCAACCAGTTCCCAGCCATTTGCAAAGTTGTGACTAAAGTTCACAAAAGCATTGGTGCCAGTAGTTTGCCACTCTGTCCAATTTGCAGCCGTGGTTTTTTCGACTTCCCAGTCTGTTTTACTTCCATCGGTAAAGAAAGTAGGTAATGCCCCCCAAGTTGGACTGGTAGGGTCGTTACGCTGATAGCTAGCACCAACGCGGATTGTCGAATGCGTGCTTAAATCCGCTTCTAGTACCCCATAAAGCACGGTACTTTCGTCAGAGAAGAGATCTAAATACGAGTCACCTTCTTCATACTTCGCCACCACTCGTCCACGCACACTGCCATCGTTAGTTAATCCATTGGCAACGTCCACCATCACTTCTTTATTGTTCCAGCTCCCCAAAGAGACACTAGCAAAACCTGTGAGGTCGGTGCTATTTGCATGTTTGCGTACTAGGTTAATTGAAGCTGAAGGATCGCCCGCGCCGGTTAATAACCCGGTTGCACCACGCACAAACTCCACGCGCTCGTATATAGCAACATCCGCGATGGTTTCGCCTGAATCCCCCGCTAAACTCCATGACAAAGGAACGCCGTCAATTTGATAGTTGGTAATGTCAAAGCCACGAGACTGCAACGTATTACGAACATTATCAATTTCTTTCGCTGACACCCCAATCGCATTTAACACGGTGTCGGTCAACGTATCGAGCTTTTGCTCTTTGATCCGTGCAGCGGTAATAACGCTAACAGATTGCGGCGTCTCAAGAAGAGATAGCCCTAAACCAGTTGCGGTGTCTATCACTTCATTGACGGTGTATTTTCCCGTCACAACTATTTTTTCAATTTCTTCATTATCTTGCTGTGCTGCTTGCACCTGTAATGCTGACGTGCCGAGCGCTGCCATAACAGCAAATGAGAGCGTTTTGAGAGGCAGAGTGTTCACTGGGTTCATCCTAATATTGTAAAAATCGAAACGATAATAATGCAGATGATAACCATTAGCAATAACATTAAGGTAAATTACAACCAGTTTCGAACCCGATTTAAGGAACGTTCCCAAAACAAGTAACCAACTAATTTAAAACAACTTTCCTATAAAAGAAACAAGAAAGGTAAACCGCTAAACGAATAAAACATGCCATTTAACGCACATCCAAATGAATATAATTGCCATTTACACTTTTAAAAAGATATACTTTATTTACATTTTTGCGCAAATACTCCCTCAGCTTTAATTTGTCGCCGTCATTCAAAGAACTAGGAACACACAATGGCAAAGAAAATAAGCAACAAGTTTTGGTTTCAGTTGCATGGTTGGTTTTCACTGCCAATATGGCTACTGTTTTGCTTTATTTGTATCACAGGTACCATTTCCGTTTTCAGCCATGAACTTACATGGCTTACCAACCCTGATTCTCGGGCACATAACCCCAGTCAAGTAAGTGAGATGTCAGCGGGCTCAGTGTTACGCGCGTTTAAGGATGAGCACCCAAGTGCAGATGTCATGGGCCTCAATGTGAGAGAGCCCTATTTGACCTACGTGGTGATGTTTACCGACGTCGACAAGCCCTATGCGCTTGCATACGTAAACCAGTACACAGGAGCTGTTCAGGAAATAAATGACGGCAATACGTTTATTAACTTTATGCGTTCACTGCATGGCTGGCTGCTATTTCCATGGCAAAATGGCTATAGTGTTGGTTACTATTTAGTGGCGTTTATGTCACTGATCCTATTGGGCGCGTTGATCACAGGCCTGGTGGTATACAAAAAGTTTTGGTTAGCGTTTTTTCAGTTTAAGCTGCGTAAATCACAAGGTGGTCGCACCCTTGCCGCTGACATCCATAAACTCAGTGGAGTATGGTCGCTTTGGTTTATGGCCGTAATGAGCCTCACCGGACTGTGGTATTTAACGCAAGCGGTGCTGTGGCATGCTGGTGTTGAACTCGAACATCATGAAACATTAAATGCAGCGAATATACCCAACTCAACAATAAACACGAATGCAGTAGAGACCAGTGTTGATCTAGCGCTCGCTGAAATCCAACAACAGTACTCTGACTTTCGCCCAAGTTACATCATGCTACCTGAGCATAACCGCGATACGCTTAAAATCAGTGGCGCAAACGACTACGTACTCTATGACGATTACAGCATTAATATTGCCTACAACACTTGGAATGATACAGTCGTTCATCATGCAAACCCTGATTCAATGACAGGCTTACAAACGGTTATGCACATCACAGATCCACTGCACTACGGCACCATTGGAGGGATCTGGACAAAAGTCATCTGGTTTATTTTTGGCTGTATTTTATCCGGGATGTCAGTTACCGGATTTATCATGTATCAGCTTCGGACCAAACGCGCGCGTAGCCAAGCACGAAGCAATGCAAGACAACTAAAAGCACAGCAAGGGTAAATCGCCATGAATGCAGTCAAATACTTTATACAACACAATAAATATTGGTTAAATGCCCTATTGCTGGTATTGCCAGCTTGGTTTTATTATCAATCATTACATCCAGAATTTCCCGCACCATTGGCGGAGCAAACACTTGGAAAGTACAGCATTACACCAATGCCTTTTGACGACAAGCCGCCATACATCCACGATAACTTATACGTCAAAGACTTCTTATTGCTATTTAATAAAGGCGATGTTGATTCTATGCGCCAAGGCTATCTCAATATAGGCCCCAACGCGATGCCACTTGCACAGCTTGTGGAGCATGAGCTCGGGATCCTTCACGGCACAAAACACGGTCAACACGTACATGCTTTAGCAAAGAAAACATTATCAAAAGACGACAAGGTTTGGCTGACGATTGAAACTTGGCAAGGCGAAGTCATCGTCATGAATTGGCCACTGCCAGAGTATTTAATCAAAGAAAGTGCATAAAAAAGGGGCACCTCGCCCCTACTCGATTTGAATTACACTTAAGACTCAATGAAAATCAGGATATTATACCAGTTGTATTAAGTAAATGATCTATCTTGAAGCGGGGAAATAGCTTTAGTAGCAAGGCAAAAATTTTGCTATTCAGTTGTTCTAAATGAGAAATTTTTAACGAAGCTAATATGCTATTTCACCCTTCAAATTGATTAGAGAATTAATTCAATTGGTATTAGTACCCCACCGCAGCGCTATCTGCACGCCTTGGATCTGAGGAGCCAAATAGACCTTTATCGGTAAGCATGATTGACTGGGTTGAGCCCATCGCATTCTGCTCTGAAAGTGTGTGTCCTTTGTTTTCAAGTAGATGTCGAGTATCCACATTTAAGCTACGTTCAATACGAATTTCATCTGGTAACCATTGGTGGTGAATACGCGGAGCCACGGTTGCTTCAGCGATGTTCAAGCCATGATCAATAACATTCATAATGATTTGTAGCGTGGTGGTGATAATACGTGAGCCACCAGGGCTACCCGTTACCAAAAAGGGTTTACCCTCTTTCATTACAATCGTAGGTGTCATTGAGCTCAGCGGGCGCTTCTTGCCTTCAACAGCGTTAGCTTCTCCACCAACCAAGCCAAAACCGTTTGGTGTGCCGGGCTTTGCCGAGAAATCATCCATTTCGTTGTTAAGTAGAATGCCAGTGCCAGCCGCGACAATACCTGAGCCATAGCTAAAATTGAGCGTGTAAGTGTTACTCACCGCATTGCCCCACTTATCTACCACAGAATAATGCGTGGTTTGGTTACTCTCATAAGGTAATAATTTACCGGGCTTAATCTCGCGGCTTGGCGTCGCTTTGCCTGCATTTATTTGTTTACTACGCTGCTTTGCATACTGCTTATCCACCAATGCTTTAACGGGTACGTCATAGAAATCAGGGTCGCCCAAATATTCACTGCGGTCAGCATACGCACGTTTCATGACCTCAGCCATTAAATGGACGGTAGCAGCGCTATTATGCCCAAGCTCACCAATAGGATATTGCTCCAGCATGTTCAGCATCTCTATGATATGCACACCACCAGATGAAGGAGGCGGCATAGAAACGATGTCGTAGCCGCGATATGTACCTTTTACTGGTTCTCGCTCTACCGCTTTATAGCCTTTTAAATCATCCAGCGACATAATGCCACCAGCTGCTTCTACCGCAGCAACAATTTTCTTTGCTGTCTCGCCCTGATAAAAGCCCGCGCTGCCTTTTTCAGCGATCAGCGCTAAAGAGTGGGCAAGATCTGCTTGCACCAGCCATTCATTTGGCTTGTAGCTGCTACCATCTTTTTTATAAAACACAGCCTTAGACGCCGGCACACTCAGCATTCGTTCTTTAATATAACTATGAGAAAGCGAATTAGCTAAATCAGAGGTCACTTTGATGCCATCTCGCGCCAATTTTATTGCAGGCTGAATAACTTGGTTAAGTGTCATGGTGCCGTATTTTTCGAGTGCTAACTCCATCCCCATAACCGTTCCGGGAACACCCACGGCAAGGCCGTGCTGAAGGCTTAGCTTTGGGTTTACCTCGCCATTTTCATCAATAAAGATATCTTTGTGCGCACGGCTCGGTGCCATTTCGCGATAATCAATCGCGATGGTTTTATTCTCTTTTGCCAGATGCACTAGCATAAAGCCACCACCGCCGATATTTCCGGCCCTTGGCAAAGTCACGGCAAGACTAAAACCTACTGCGACAGCCGCATCAACGGCATTACCTCCTTGCATTAAAATCTCTACCCCAACCTGACTGGCAAGTGCCTCCTGGCTAGATACCATGCCATGCTCAGCCCATATTGGCTGTGCTGTGGCTTTAGAACTAAATATTGGTGACTCGTCAGCTTGCGCCGTGTTACCAAACGCAACACCCACGCACAAGGAAACAGAGCAAGTCCACACCAAGGCTGTTAATTTACGCATCTTCATCCCGTTTTTTAATTATTCTCATGTTGCAGTGTTGCATGATTAAAAAGACCAAACAATATCGATGCGTTGGGCGGCTGACAGTGCAAATTTACATTACACCATAGTTACTGCACTCAAGGCTAACAAGCAGCATGTTGTCGAACGTTGAAGTTACACAGGGTTGAAATAAGGCAATTAAGAAAAACATAAATTTAACTTTTAAAGAACATATTTGACAAATAATTTATGTTGGGTACATTCAACAATGCAGTTTATTTTTTGTACGACGATTCAAGCTTTCACAATAAGGAAAATAAGATGAAATTAACTCTAACAAAAAGAAAGATAAAACAACTGAACCATACTGCAGGCTTGGAAAAAGCCCAAACACCAAACATCGCGGGAGGTTATTTAACCGCGGGTTGTGACAGAGAAATAACCGAGTTATGCAACACGAAAGCATTTGGTTCTTGCTATAACTGTGGCTCTCTTCGCTGTTAATACGCTTTCTTACCACCCAAAGGAAATGAAAAATGAAAATTAAACTAAATAAAAAGCCGCTTAAAAACTTAAACAATGCTCAAGCTATTACACCACAAGCGACCCCCCAAATTGGTGGTGGTGTAAACCGTTTAACTGATTTGGACTGTGTACCGACTAACCGCCACGATTGCCGTACAGGTGCTATCTCTTGTTACGGTGATCACGACTGCGCTTTCACAAATAGACAGTATATGTGTGATTAATTCTTTTTAGGCCCGTACTTGGGCCTACTTTGGAGTCTCGACCTACTTAAAACACTAATCCTAGCTCACGTAACTCGCGTTCAGCTTGCGCCGCATTAAAGAACTGAATGCCATGTAACCCAACCTGCTTTGCACCTTCGACGTTCGCTAAGACATCATCAAGAAAAACACAGTCACCTGCCGCCAGTTGGTAGCGCTCCAGTAAATGAGTAAAAATAGCTTTGCTGGGCTTCATGTAGCCAAGCTCAGCAGAAATAATTTCTCCGTCAAAGTGTTGCCAGAAAGTATGACGCGCTTTTAGGTGGCTCACAATCTCGTGCACATTATCGGTTAGGGCATAAGCACTATATCCAGCCGCCTTTAGGCGCTGCATCAGTGCAAGCGTGCCATAAAGTGGGATCAGTGATTCTTTGATATAAAAGAACAGTTCGTCAGCTTGCTCAGAGGTTAAGTGGCAGGTTTGCATAAAAGCGTGCTTGGTGTCTGCTTCAGTCAGTTCGCCTCGATTAATCGCAAACCAAATCTCACTGTGGAACAGCTGCTTAGCTAGACTCTCAACGTCGCATTGGTTGCCAAAGGTAAGCCGAACTATCTCCTCTGGTGACCACCTCACAAATACGTTACCGACGTCAAAAATTACGTGTTTAATATTGCCAATTGCCATCCTTGAACCTCTTTAGTTAGTTTAAATATGAGCGTTTATTATGCATATCTTTATCACTTACGCACGGCTAATTCGTTAGACTTCATTGAAATAAAATCAATCATGCATTTGTTGTAAATACTCGCTAAAAAAGGTTAGAAAAGCTTTGACTTGGCGAGGTTGGAACTGCCTAGATGGATAAATAGCTTGCAACGCGACTTTGTCTGAGTCCGTTGGACTAAATCCCAATGTTTGAGTTGGCAACAACTCCACCAATCGCCCCGCTTTAATATCTTTGTGAACATCCAGCCATGATTTGATGGTGATCCCAAGCCCTTGAATGGCCCAGTTTCGCAATACTTCTCCATCTGAACTCACTAAACAGGTAGGCACTGTTTCAATGATGGTTGCTTGCGTGTCTCTGTCGATAAAATACCAATCGTTTAGCGCCTGTCCTGCTCTTTCCAGTACTAAACAGCGATGGCGCTGTAATGCTTGATAGCAATCTGGTGTACCATACTGTTCGAGATAGTTTGGGGCAGCCACCAGCATTCTGCGGTTGTTTAACAGAGGCCGAGATATCAAACTGCTATCATTTAAATTACCATAACGAATGGCGATATCAGTGCCAGACTCAACTAATTTGACCAAGCCCTCACCTAAGCTCAAGTTAACCACCACCTGTGGGTGCTGCGTGGCAAACTCCGCAACGGCGGGAACCACGTACTGACGGCCAAAGTCTGAGCTTGCTGCAATTTTGAGTGTGCCTCTCAAATCAGGATCGGCATCTTGCAGTAGCGCCTCCGCCGCTGCAACCTCCTCAATAACTCGCACACAGCCCTGATAAAACCGCTCTCCCGCTTCGGTCAGTTTGATACTTCTGGTGTTTCGAGTCAGTAAACGGGTTTCATAGTGCGCTTCGAGTGCATTGATCCGTGCGGTCATGCTCGCTGGAGAAAGCCCTAATACTCGCCCTGCCGCAGCCAGGCCATCAGAGCGCACCACTTGAACAAAAAGCGCCATATCGTCTGCTTTGCTTTTCATTATTCACCTTTTATGAAAAGTAATTTTATATAAAAGCCAATTATCAAATATTAATAAACAAATAGACTGTTCTCAACGCATAAATCGCCAACACCAATGGAGGTAACACACCATGCAGTTAGATCACTTTTTGTTTAGAGCCCATGACATGGCAAAAATGGCGACCTTTTTTGAGCAGGTGCTTAGGCTCAAAGAAGGCTTGCGTCCACCTTTTCCATTTCCAGGAAAGTGGTTCTATGGCGACCAACAACAACCTTTCATTCATCTGGTTGAACAATCACCACATACCCAAGCACAGGCTGAATACCTTGGTTCTGTGCAAAACACAAGCATGAGTACTAGCAACATAGATCATATTGCATTTCGTGGTGACGATTACCCCGGGTTAATCGCCCGACTAGAGCATTTTGGCGTTCGCTACGTGGAACGAGATGTCCCTATTAGCAATGAGCATCAGGTTTTTATCTTTGCACCTGAATCTCTAAAAATTGAAGTGCTGTTTCCACGCCACATCAACTCACTTGTCCAATAATTAGGAGAATACTATGTCTAATCCATTGTTATTTACGCAGAAAAAACTCGGTAATTTAATCTTACCAAACCGCATTTTGATGGCACCAATGACCCGCTCTCGAACAACACAACCGGGAGATATTCCAAACCAGTTGATGGCAAAGTACTACGCCCAACGCGCTTCGGCAGGGCTTATCATCTGTGAAGCCACACAAATCTCTTGTCAGGGCAAAGGATATTCATTTACTCCCGGAATTTATACTGCTTCGCAGGTTGCTGGATGGAAAGAAATCACCCATGCAGTGCAGCAAAAAGGTGGCCGTATTTTCTGTCAGCTTTGGCATGTCGGTCGTATGTCTCACTCCACTTTTCATGAAGATGGCCAACCCGTCGCCCCCTCAGCACTGGCGCCCGACGCACAAGTGTGGGTGGTCAATGAAAAAGGAGTGGGTGAAATGGTCGATTGCCCAACACCACGCGCACTGGCAACCCAAGAAATACAGAGCATAGTCGAAGATTATGTCCATGCGGCTGAGAATGCCATGATGGCAGGGTTTAATGGCGTCGAGATCCACGCTGGTAATGGCTACTTAATCGACCAGTTTTTACGCCGCAGCTCTAATCAACGTCATGATCAATATGGTGGCTCGAAGGAAAACCGAATTCGCTTTGCGGTTGAAGTTGTCACTGCGATTAGCCAAGCAATTGGGCCTGAAAAAGTAGGGATCCGATTAGCGCCTTTTATTACCCAACGTGGCATGCAAGACGAAGAAGCCATTGATACTATTTTGCTCGCCGCGGAGCACTTTAACCGCTTAGGCATTGCCTATGTGCACTTAGCAGAAGCGGACTGGGATGATGCGCCGGTCGTGACGGAGAGTTTTAGGCAAGCACTAAGAAAAAAATTCCACGGCGCCATTATTGTGGCGGGAAATTACGAACCAGAGCAAGCCGAAGCCCTTATTGAACAAGGTCTAGTTGACTTTGTGGCTTTTGGTCGCAAGTTTATCTCCAACCCAGACCTCGTATATCGTCTAACTCATCAATTACCTTTGAGTCCAATCAACCCTGATGCGCCTTTATTTGGTGGTAGCGAGCAGGGCTACACCGACTATGCAGATTTTCAACAATTAAGAGCAAAAGGTGCAATATGAAGCCATTATTACTGAATTTATCCCTAGCCTCCATGGCATTACTCGGTGCAACCAATGCAATTTCAGCACCTGAATTTACACTAGAAAGCCCAGATCTTGTTGCCGAAAAATCTATTCGGCCATTTCAATACTGGGATCAATTTGGCTGCGAGGGAAACAGCACACGGCCAACCTTAGTTTGGTCAAATGCACCTAAACAAACCAAGAGCTTTGCGGTGACATTTTACGATCAAGACGCGCCAACCGGCAGCGGATTTTGGCACTGGCAAGTGTATAACCTGCCCAAAGACACGACTCGGCTTGCAGAAACTTTACCAAGCCAAGCCATTGAAGGTAATACGGATTTAGGAAAGCCAGGATACTTTGGCCCGTGCCCGCCTATTGGTCGCAAACATAAATACACCTTTACCGTGCATGCGCTAGATGTAGATACACTCCCCGTGCCAGCTGGTGCAACGGCACCACTTACTGGATTTTTTATCCACCAGCATAGCTTAGCGCAGGCAACACTTTCTGTGTATGCCGGTCCAAGAGCCGCAGGAGAATAACCATGCGTACCACGTTGACCACAAGTATTCGAGCACTACTAACAGCAACCGCCCTGCTTGCAGGCACAGCCCACGGCGCTGAAATGGAGTCTGGCCATTACTGGCCTGATGATGCTCAATTGGTGATCTCTATCTCCATGCAGTTTGAAGCAACCGCGCAAGACCCAAGCGATCCTGGGCCATTTCCTCAGCAAGAAGCGGGCTATCCCGACACCGTCGCTCCTACTTGGTATCAGTATGGCATGAATGAAGGGATCCCACGATTGCTTAAGCTTTGGGATAAGCACAACATCAAAGTGACGTCCCACATGGTAGGAAAAGCTGCTGAGCTTAATCCTAAACTTGCCAAAATGGTGGCAGAAAAAGGGCATGAAATTTCAGGTCATGGACAAAACTGGACACCACAATACTCGATGACACCCGAAGAAGAACGGGCGTCTTATATTCACAGTGCAGACGTGCTTGAAAAGATCACCGGGCAAAGACCACAAGGCTTTAATGCATTTTGGATGCGCCACTCTGAGCAAACTTTAACTATTTTGCAGTCCCTTGGATTTATCTATCATATTGATGACTTATCTCGGGATGAGCCTTCGTTTACCCCGGTCAATGGCAAACCCTTCGTGGTGGTGCCTTATACCTTTAGAAATAACGATATCGTACGCTATGGCGGCAGCTCCGCAATGACAGCAAAAGCCTATTTGCAAGAGTTAAAAGACGAGTTTGATGTGCTTTATGAAGAAGGAAAATCCCAGCGCCGTATGATGTCTATCAGCGCACACGACAGGCTCGCAGGCAGCCCTGCTCGCGTAAAAGCACTTGACGACTTTATTCGTTACGCTAAATCGCATCCAAAGATTAAGTTTATGCGCAAGATAGACATAGCCAAATGGACTCTAAAGCAACAAGACGTACCAACCAACCCAGAACGTGTGTTTTAACAAATAATAACGCTGCAATTCATAGGCTCTATTGATGAGCCTATTTTCTTCTGCGCACTTGCAAATACAATCGAGCTTCCCAAAACCACAATTTTTATTTTCGAAACCGCAAAAAGCACTCCTTCCCTGCAAATAGAGAAAGTAAAAAATCCAATAATTTCAGTTAATTAAATTTTGGCATGTGACTTGTTATCTACTGAGTAATAACAACCTTCATTCCACCAGAGATATCAACATGGATATACAAGTCGAACATAAAAAACGCAACAAGGTTAACTGGTTGTGGGCTGTTGGCGGAACCATTTTCGCCGTAGTTATTATATGGCTGCTATTACAACCCTCAGCGCAGGCATCTTTGCCTATGGCAAAAACATGGATTGCGGAGGTCCAGCAAGGGGATTTAGAGGTCAGTGTATCTGGATATGGTCAGCTTAAATCGAAAACGCCGCGTTTGATAAGTGCCGCAAGCGATGCCACGGTTGAAGAAATTGTGTTGCGCCCGGGTGCACAAGTTAACCCCGACAGCATCATCATGAGGTTACAAGATGCAAATTTGGCCCAGTCTTTAAAAGATGCCAAACGCAGTTTGGCGCAATCGCAAGACCAATATCTACAGCTCGATATCAATCAACAACGAGAACTGCTGTCTCATCAGGCGGATTTGGAAATTCTGAGATCTGAGTTAGAAAGTGCCGAGCTGGAGGTTACTGCTCAAGGAGAATTGGTTGAAGATGGAGTTGTTTCTAAACTCGACTACCAACGCGCGGTACTTACCCATCGCCAGCTGAAACGTCGCATTAATATTGAACAACAGCGAATATCACAATTACAGACCTTACACAAAGCCAACCTGCAGCTTGCGCAGTCGAATATTGATGCCAGTAATGAAGCATTTTTATTGGTGCAAGATAGGGTGAATAAGCTCACTGTACGGGCTGGGATCAAAGGAGTATTGCAGCAACTTCATGTGGAACTTGGACAAAGTGTCTCTCTTGGCACTCAATTGGTGTTAGTTGGTAGCACCACAGATTTATATGCGCAATTGCAGATCCCACAAGCCTATGCCCAGCAAATAAAGCTAGCTCAGCATGTGAGCATCAATACCCGTAACGACTTAATTGAAGGCCAAGTGTCGCGCATTAATCCAATGGTACAAAATGGCAATATTGAAGTTGAGGTGACACTGCCTAAAAGTCTGCCCGCGAGTGCTCGCCCCGAGCTAAATATTGAGGGAAAAGTCTCTATCGACAAATTGAGTTCCGCACTGTTCATCGACAAACCCGTCGGTGCAAAACCTTATAGCCAAGCAACCTTATATCTTGTTGATAAAGAAAAACAACAAGCCCATGCAATTCAAGTACACTATGGCGCAGAAACGTCACAGCACATTCAACTACTCAGTGGCGCTTCGACAAATCAGCAGTTTATTTTGTCAGATATGACATCTTATGCCGACGCACCCGTAGTGACTTTGAGCAAATAACAAAC
Organism: Pseudoalteromonas flavipulchra NCIMB 2033 = ATCC BAA-314; assembly: GCA_000814665.1. Classification (GTDB taxonomy): domain Bacteria; phylum Pseudomonadota; class Gammaproteobacteria; order Enterobacterales; family Alteromonadaceae; genus Pseudoalteromonas; species Pseudoalteromonas maricaloris. Next base: position 13,836 of record JWIH01000005.1, on the reverse strand, counting down.
CAAAGGAAGAACAATGAATAATAAACACGTTATTGAACTTAAAAACATCACTAAAAAGTTTGTCCTCGGCGGAATGGAAACACTGGCACTGCGTGGCGTAAACCTCAATGTGGCGCAGGGCGAATATCTGTCAATTTCAGGCCCATCAGGCTGCGGCAAATCAACACTTCTAAGTATTCTTGGTTTATTAGACAGCCCAAGCACCGGCACCTACACAATTGCGGGTAACGATGTCAGTAACCTTGACGTCAACCAAAGAGCCACACTAAGAAATAAACATATCGGTTTTGTGTTTCAGTCATTTAATCTCATTGATGAATTGAACGTCTTTGACAATATCGCCTTACCTATCAAGTACAGTAGCACCGCTCTTTCAAGTACTGCGTTAAAAGAACGGGTAATGACTTGCTTGGAGTTAGTACAAATGACCCACAGAGCAGAACATAAGCCCAATCAACTGTCAGGCGGACAGCAGCAACGTATCGCCATCGCCCGTGCACTCGCCAATCAGCCAGATATTCTGCTTATTGACGAACCTACAGGAAACTTGGACTCAAAAAATGGCGATGCGGTAATGAACATGCTGAGCGACCTAAACACCCAAGGCACAACCATGTGTATGGTTACCCACGACCCTAGGTATGCAGACATGGCAAAACGTAAACTGTTCTTGTTAGATGGGGTGATGGTGGATGAAATGAATTTGGAGATGGTGGGATGATAAAAGAGGAATGTAAGCTCGCACTGTCAAATCTTAGGAAGCTTCCGGGATTTAGTCTTACCGTACTTGTCACCCTAGCATTAACCTTAGCAGCGCTAACGGTAGTGATTAATATCAACCATAGATTGATCACGCAACCGCTTCCCTATCCTGATGCAGATAAACTATGGGTGACCGATCAAAGCGAAACCATTAATGGAGAAACCCAATATGGATTCCAACTGCTCTCGACCCAGTTTCAGCTATATCAAGATAAGCAATTTATCGACAAAATGACGATGATGCATTTCGTATCATCTCGTTTTATGGACATTAAGGATATGCCCACGGTAGACATTATTCGAGTGACTCCCGAATTCTTTGAGTTGTTAGGTACGCCACTGCATCTTGGTCGCGCGCTAAAGCAAGACGAAGGCGTCAGCGATGAACAAAAAGTTTTAGTCCTGAGTTACCAGTCTTGGATAACGCACTTTAATGCAGATCCAGATATCGTTGGTAGCTACACCTCCATAGATCGTGAACGCTATCAAATTATCGGAGTAACGGGAGAAGCGTTTGAAGTGCCTGAGATCTTTGGTGGCTTTCCCGTTAGCGGCTTTAGTAGCTTTCCGGAGCCTGTCACCACCACCTCGCACTGGAATAACATCAGTAGCCAGTTTAACGGTATCGCTCGACTGAAAGCGGGTGTAAACATAGAGCAGATGAATCATGCGCTGGGCGAACAGATTAACACGCTTTACCAATCCCGTGAAAACGTGGCGCCTAACACGCGAATTGGCGCTCAGTTTACACCACTGCGCGACAAAATCGTTGCACGAAGTGATGAACTCGCCATTACCTTGTTGTTCTCAGCAGCGGTTTTGGTGCTCATTGCCCTGACCAATGTGGTTAATTTATTTCTCTCAAGGGCTGCGCAAAAGCAGCGCACCATGGCAATTCAAGCGGCACTGGGGGCAAAGCCTACTCACATTTTTGTCAGTATGTTTTGCGAAAGCATCCTGTTAGTGGGCGCAGCCACTATACTCGGATTATTGCTTGCCGAGTGGTTGAATGTTTGGTTAGCAAACGACTTGAGCTATTTATTTAGTCGCATGCAGGGCTTAACTCTGGACTGGCCGACCATAGTAGTTGCTTGTGCACTGAGTCTGATAATAGCGCTACTCATCGCCTGGTTTACCAGCAAACAAGTAAACTATCATGCCCTGACAGATGCGCTACACAGCAGCGGTAAAGGCACTGGCGCGCAAATTTCCAAGCGTACTCGTCAAGTGTTGGTGGCATTACAAGTATGCTTTGCCAGTATTTTACTCTTTCTAGCGGCCAACAAATTAGTTCCCGCATACGCGCAAATGACTCATCCCACAGGGTTTGATACTGAGCATTTGTACTATGTCCGTATCGATGGCAGTGCCACAGAAATCGATAACTTTGAGCTTGGCAAACAAATCAAACAGCTTTTAGCCAATCAAGCGAGCATCGCATCGGTATCAGCAAGTTACACTTCACCACTACAAATGGGATGGCAAAACTATTTGTATGATCAAAATATCGCGCTGATCGGTATCGTCAGTTTGTCCTTTTACGACGAAGACGGTTTCACTGCGCTTTCACTGCCATTTGAGCAAGGAAGCCGGTTTACACCAATCATGGCCTCAGGCTCAGACAACAATGAAATAATTCTCTCAGCCTCACTCGCTAAGCGTTTGTACAAAGATGAAAACCCTATCGGTCAAACCCTCTATGCAGACAGAGAGGCGCCAAGAAAAGTGGTTGGGGTTGTGAGTGATATTTACGTGCCTACGGGCAACCGAGGCTATACCTTAGAGCGCTATTACTTGCCTGTCACAGAAGGCAGCACATCTTTTATTATCAAGGGGAATGCAGAACTGTCAAAAGTCCAATTAACTCATGTTCTCAAGGCCATTCATCCGAGTTTAAACTTTGCCTTTTTTGAGCCTGTTGATGACATGCTAACCCAACGGTTAAGACAAACTTGGCTGCAAGCAATGTTGACTGTCGCCCTATTAGCCCTTACCTTAAGTCTAGCTGGCGCTGGGATCTACGGCGTGCTCAACTACAGTGTACAAATGCGTCGCTGTGAGCTTGGCATTCACTTGTCGTTGGGCGCACATACACACAAACTGATAGCACAAGTGCTCAAGCAGAGTCTAACACCGGTAATGATTGGCCTTGGAGTGAGTGCATTAACCGTTGCAATCGGATATGGGATACTGACAAAGATAAGCACAACTGCTATTTCCGTGAGCTGGTTCGCTGTTATCGTGACAATCCCTATCATGCTGCTGATTGCGCTCATCGCAAGCTATTTACCTGTGCAAAGGGTGATAAGGCAAGATCCCATTAAAGCGCTAAGAAACGAATAAGTTAATAATAACAACAGGAATGAGTAGGCAAAGCGTGGCGTGTAAACTCCCTTTGCCTACAACACACTATGCAAGGTTCAATTTTAATCGTTGATGACAAGGCCGATATCCGCCTTAGCTTACAGTTTTTGCTAAAAAACCACGGTTTTACCATTTTCCAAAGTAGTAGTCTCGATTGTGCCGCTAAGCAGCTCAATGCGCACGACATTGATATTGTACTGCTAGACATGAACTATGAATTCGATACAACATCCGGCGATGAAGGTCTCGCTTTTTTGAGTCAGTATGCAAGCCAAAGTAGCACAACCTTTATTGCGATGACTGCTTGGTCTAGCGTCGAACTCGCCGTCGAAGCCATGCAGCGCGGCGCCAAAGACTTTTTTGCCAAGCCTTGGGACAACCACGCTGTAGTAATGATGGTGAAAAAGCATTTAGGGCTAAAGCAAATCGCTGCAAAACAACAACCTGCTTCCTCCCAACAAACCACAGCTAAAATAGCGCCAAATGCAGAACCAGCTGATGCATTACTTTGGTTAAGCCCTACGATGCAAGCGCTAAAAAGCCAACTTGATCGCATTGCCAAAACCAAAGCGAATATATTGCTTAGAGGAGAAAATGGTACGGGAAAATCACAAATTGCCAGCTACATCCACCAGCAAAGTAACATCACGGGCAACTTTGTGAGCACCAATATGGCGGCCATTCCAGAGTCACTGTTTGAAAGTGAAATGTTTGGCCATGTGAAAGGTGCGTTTACTGACGCTAAACAGGATAGACAAGGTCGTTTCTCAATGGCTGAGCAAGGGACTTTGTTTTTGGATGAGGTTGGCACACTCACAGAGCCTCAACAAGCGAAGCTACTACGAGTATTAGAAACAGGGGAATATGAAGCTGTTGGCTCAAGCAAAACGCAGCATGCAAGCTGTAGAATTATTAGCGCAACTAATGCAGATTTAGAGTCGCAACAACAAGCAAGTCAATTTCGTAGTGACCTGTATTTCAGACTAAATACAATGGAGTTTGAGATCCCACCACTGCGCTTGCGTCGTACAGAGATAATTCCGCTGGCCGACTTTTTTATTCAAAAGCACGCAACGACCTATGAATTAGACGTAAAACCCTTGTCTCATGCAGCACAAACAAGACTACAAAATTACGCATTCCCGGGTAATATCCGTGAACTTAGTCATATGATGGAACGTGCGATTTTGCTGTGTGATGGCACTGAAATTGAAGAAAGCGCGCTTTCTTTAAAATCTGTGGTAACCACAGAGCAGAGTGAGCCCGAAATGATGACGCTAGATCAAGCCGAGCAAAAGTTGATTAAAATGGCGCTGTGCCAATGCCATGATAATGTGGAAGATGCTGCTGTTTTACTTGGGATCAGTAAAAGTGCGCTATATCGTCGCCTTGATAAGTTTGATATCAAAACGCGATGAGCTTGCCTATGAAAAAGCCTAACTTTGAACAGACTATCGAGATTTTTTACCTGGTAATTTGGCTTCTGTTCACCGTACTCAGCGCTTTTTTTATGGTCATCCTTGAGGTCTCAACACTCAGTGTTATCACCTACTTTATCCTTGTCCTTTGTCCGCTCGCACTGCTGTTGTATCATTTTAAACAGCGCCTGATACAACCTTTTTATCACCTCTCAACCACCATAGAGGCGATCAAAAACGAAGAGTATGGACAGCGCTTTTACACCTCTGACAGCTCGGGAATTCTTCACAGTTTGCAGCAAGAAACACAGCAATTATGTCAGCAGCTGCAATCATTCAAATCAGAGCGAGACCACCAGGCCATATTACTATTTAGACTCATTGAACAGCTGCCCAGCCCCATCGCAATTTTCGATAACGATACTGCACTGGTGCATGCCAATGAAGCCTTCTCAAATTGGATTGGCAAACCATGGCAAAGCCTACGTTTATTAAAAGCGCATAAGTTCAGCCTTGAGTATCATAGTGGCCATTGGCACTTTAACCACCCTACTCTCGGTGATGAGTGGCAGCTTCGCTATAGCGAGCTTACCATTGCAAGCATGCAGGCGCACTTAGTGATCCTGACCGATGTGCAAGCGGTTGTCAGTCAAGCTCAGCGCGACGCTTGGCAAAAAATGATCAGAGTGCTCAGCCACGAAATTCATAATTCTCTCTCGCCGATTAAGTCACTTGCTCAAACCTTGATAGAAATTCCCACCACGCAAGAAAATCAAGCCGATTTTGAACAAGCGCTTGGCGTGATTGTGCAGCGCAGCGATGGCCTGATGTCATTTGTTAATCGCTATGCAAGCGTTGCAAAACAGCATCAACTTCATATAGAAGCGATATCCATAAATGACTTACTAACACCGCTCGTAGGGCTTTTTGACAATCGCGTGAGATTAACCATTGAACAGAACTTTACGCTGCAAATTGATCAAAGCTTACTTGAGCAAGCACTTGTAAACCTGATTAAAAATGCCTTGGAAGCTGGAGGTAAGCGCAATGCTGTTTACGTCAAAGCGTATCACAATCATAAATTCGCAGGTATTGAAGTACTCGATGACGGGCATGGCATAAAGAACGCTGACAACCTATTTGTACCTTTTTACACCACTAAAGCAGCGGGTAAGGGGATTGGCCTCATCTTAGCTAAAAATATCGTTGAACAGCATAACGGAAAACTGAGCTTAACCAATCGTAAGGATGCACAAGGCGCAATTGCTCATATTCAGCTTCCACTGACGACAGCGAATAAGTGAGTGTTCACCGCCACTTCTAGGCAACATTTATTCAGACATTTTAAGCATCGCAATCAGCTGACGGCCAGCGGCAATGGTATTGGTTTCACCACTATAGATGTTGTCGCATTCTTTCGATTCAAACACTTCTTTAATCCAAACAAATAAATCTTTGTTAAACATCACCAGCATCTCAACGGGAATATCTTTGTCGTGCAAATGCGCAGTTAAACATTCTGCAACCTCATCAATTAATAACGCGCCATCATTAAACTCAACACAAAAATACAAGCTATTAGCCAATTCTTTGTACAATTTTACAATTAGTTCAATACGTTGCTGTGAATATCCGTTGGCTTGAATAAGGCTAACTTCGGCATCAACCTCTTCTACGGCTTCAAGTAAACATGCGACATCATCGCCTTCTATCGGACACTCAAGCCAAAATTCACTGGCAGATTCCGCCTCTTTTTGCAATTTACTTGAAAATGCTCCGAGGTCGTCTGGGCCCATATCGAAAAAAGCATCATCGAATAGATCATTGGCGGCTTCTGAGCGTAAATTACCGTTGAGTAATTTTTCATTTTTCTTGAGCTCTTCGAGGGTTTCATCAAACAATTCAATTGCCTCTGACGCAATCTTTCCTCGATCTCTTTGGCGTCGCGCTTCAGGCCCAACAAATGCCTGATTATGTGAGATTTTAAAGTAAAACTTCTTAAAGACTTCTGTCGACTCTTGGATTTGTTCTGCGAGTCGGCGCAGATTAGTTAAGTCTTTTTGCATCGAAATATAATGTGTCACCTCCCCTTGTTCATTACGAATAGCGGAAATATTCCACTCTACCGGATACATACTGCCATCTTTACGATAGTTGATAGAGGAACCGTAGAAAAAGCCGTTGCGCTCAAGGGCATCACTTAGCTTAGCAATAACGCTTTTATTACTTTTAGGCCCTTGTAAAATCGCCGGAGAATTGCCAACAAGCTCTGCAAGCTCATAACCCGTATGCGTACAAAACTTTTTATTGGCGTAGACGATGCGGTAGCCATTTTCCCTATCTGCATCGGTGACAACCACCGCATGATGAGAATGCATAAGTACTTGTTTTAGTAATTCTATTGCTGAGGTTTGCTTTAGTAACTGGCTGAAAAACAAGGTTTCTTCAATGTTATCTTGCTGGATAGGCATATAGCTTCCTTAAACCAAACGCGGCTTATTTATATACCTTTAAACCGTAGCTCAATTATCGTTACCTGCTACTTTTTCAGCATTAAAACAAAGCAATAATACCTGTTAACCGATTAACTTTGACCCCTCGTAAAAGTGCTGTCGATGCTCAAGGTAGCGCATCCACACTCTATCCATTTGCGACTGATATAGTTTTGCGCCATGTTTGTAATCCGTACCGTGCAACAGCAACATATCCGCAAGTTGCATGCTGCTGGTCATGGCATGCAACATGCCTTGCGAAGAGAGCGGATCAAAGCTCATACTCGCATCACCCACCGCATACCAACCTTTTGCTGCGCAGCTATCCAAACGGGCCGAATTTGCACTTACCATAGGATGTAGGTGTGCTGTTTCTATATTCACCAAGTCCACTAAGGTGTTAAATCCCCTCACCGGCTTTACTTTTGCTAAAAAATCTCGAGCGTTGGTGATGTTGCACTTTTTGATCGCATCAGCGCAAGCCTGCCAAGAAAACACCCGAGGCTGCATATTGGGGTCGAGTGAAGAGCATGCCGCGCTCGGCGCACTATACCACCAGCCATTTTCTTCATCGCTTATCACCGCAAACTGTTTCGTCGTGGCAACCTCTGCGGTAAGCCACAGTGCCATTTGCTTATCAAACTGTTGTAGTTTTGCACCGAGTCGCCTCGCTAGATGACAGGCGCGACCGGTGGCATCAATAAGCAGTGTTGTCGTGATAGACATGTCAGTGTCGCAGCCTTCAACCCTAACCTGCCACCCTGATTGTGTTTGCACCACATCAGTGAGCTTTGTAGAAGATAACAAAGGGATACCACGAAGCACTAATTGATCACGAAGCTGCTGTTCAAAATGCTGCCGATGAATGTGCCACCCCAAACCATCGGGGTTTTTAACGTTATCCACTATGGTAGGCGATTCACTACCCCAAAACGAAATCATACCGTGACAAGTGAGATGTTCCGGGCTTTGTAGTAAGTGCAACAGGTTAAGCTTTTTGAGAATTCTAGAGGCCGCTGGCGGTAAACACTCGCCCACTTTGTCTTTAGCTGTAGCGAGCTTATCGACTACTATCACCTGATAGTGGGGATGCAAAGCAAGTGCAGCAATGCATCCTGCAATGCCTGCACCTACAATGACAATATCCGATTTCCTTTCAGCCATATTAGCCCTTATTATTTGCGATTCCGGCGATGTGCTTTGTCGGTTTGTGACAAGTCAGGACGACAATCTCGCATGCTTTCGTTATTATCCGCAGCCAGCAGTTTTTCCGCTTTGACTGGTGTTAACCCTACTTGCATGGTGGTTGGAAAACCAGTTACGCCTTTTTCTGTCTTCGGTAATACCACCGCCAATTGACCAAACCCAGTGATCATACTGTTGATCTGCTCAATATAGTTAGTTGAAGGGCCTATCGGCAAATCGTTTAGCCACAGCTCCCGGTCATTAAATGCTGCTTGTCGCTCTGCAAATGGCCTAGTTTCATCAACTACCCTGTGATAATTTTGCTCGCTAAGCATATTATTTGGCACTCGTGCAGGCCAAAAGGTCGGTAAATAAGGGTCGTACGCTTCATTGTAGCCATCGCGACAACTCGCGGTGTCTGTTTGCCAAGGAATGGCCATCCAACGCGTAATGCCACCAGCAACCTGCCCCGTTTTTAATGGGCCGCTCGAATGCAGCGCGATTTCTGATGTCATTTCCACGCCATAATTGGTGCCGTGGGTCGGTGCAGTATCCTCTGAATGCTTAAGGCGGAAAGCTTCGCTATACATGCCTGCTGTACGCATTGGCCAAGTCATTTCACATCCAGGGTGGAAAGCATCCGCTAAACAGAACTCCATCGCCGCTTTAGTTAACATCTCAGGCTGCTCAGCAACCGGAATTTCATCAATGCTGGTTGGGGGGCAATAACAAGGGTCGTAATCAGAATCAAATTCGCCATTCGACCACTGCTGTAACATATTCAACTGAATTTCTGTGAGGGTGACAAACTGCCTTGGCGAGTCATCGGCATCTACACTCATCGCATCGCCGTACAACCAGGGCCACAACTGCGGAGCGGTAGCGGCAAATTTAGGGTTCCAACTATGTTTTTCATCCGCCGTGGTGACTTTTTCTATCTGTCTAAAGTTATTAAAGAGATTACGCCTTGCTTCTTGCCATGTGCATGAATTGTCATTTAAACGGCTGATCCAAGTCTCTGAAGTAAAATCAAAGGGGCTATTCCAGCCAAACCCTGCGGCAAATCCCGCATTAACCCATTGTAAATCGGTTAACCTTTGGAAAATTGGCAGAATGTCTTTACTAAAGGAGGGTTTACCCTTCGGTGCTGGTAGCATCTTGGCATCAACTGCAACCTGACGCATTAAATCCCACATGGTTCGCGGAGATTTTTGCATTGGCGCGTAATCTGGTGGCGCACAAATAACCCATGCAGGTTTCACATCAAGTGCTTTGCCTTGATATTTAACCTCAGCAGTTACAGGGCCGTCCGAAGTATCGTCGTACCAGCCTTCATTATTACCGAACGTGATCGCCTCGTGGCCTTGAGGATTTTCTGACACTCCGTGCCCACCAAGCATAAGTAAGCGGCCCTTATCATCGGTACGCATTTCGCCTAAGTACACTTTTTTACCGGCAAAGCATCCTTCAAAGCGACTACAACCGCACCCAGAAGCAATACCACTGATCTGCTGCGCCCCACCATCTATGAGCAAGCTGTTACGGTCGTTTACATTGAGGTTGCGCAGTAAACTCGGCTCGGCTTCAGCCGCCTCTGGAATATCCAACGCTAATTGAAACTCATACCAAGATGCTTTTTGATTAGCCAAGCGTGCATGCCAAATGATAGAAGCACCATCGTCGCAAGTGAGCTCTTTAACGATGTTGCCCTCGGCGTCCAACCCATAAATACGAAAACGCGCGGCTTGGCGCTTCAACGCTCCCGTGCTATCGCGATAGTAATTCATATCTCTTGGAATGGCGGTATCGACCTCAGGGCCAATAAAAAATTCATCAGGGCTGTTACCAACCCGCATTACACCAATGGGTGGGTATATCGCAGCTGAAACAATGGGATTTTGATTGCAGTGATGTGACATGTTGTAATCCTTTTTGCAGTGGTTCAATTCATGAAGCATTACTGCAGTGTAGAAGCTATTTCTGACTTACACCATTACATCGAATTACAAGTAGGAAAGAGGCCAGAGCCTCAAAATGAGGATGGCCCACATGGAGAAAGGGTGATATCTCACCTATGATGGATGAGATAAAAGTACACCCTGTGCGGGACACAGGGAGAAAGGAAAAATTAAGGGAGGAAGCGCTCAACGCAATAATCGCTGACGCCTGGTATAAAAGATGTGGGATTTAACTTAACCTAATGCTTCGCATACTAAATAGCTTTTAAAGCCGGCGTGATTAATTACATGCTTGACCTCACAGACAAACCAGTCACCGTTGAGGTTATCATCAACCTCTTCGATAGTTATCACGCCACCTGCTAATAAATTAGGGTCGCCAACCACACAAAGCTGCACACTAGTATGCGCTCGATGTAAACGCTGTAACATGGCCGTCGCCGCGGTTTGTGCTTCGGTTTCATTAGGATAAACGTAAGAGAGTGTCGTGTTAGGTGAACCGCCACCGACACTTACCAATGTTTTTTGCGCTAACGCTTTATCGTAAAAATAAGCCTGCACCCCTTTAACTAACTTGTTGTGGTTAGCATTAAGCTGCCATGAAACCAGCTGCTTTTTACTTACCGTCACGCTAGGTAAAGCTTTGCCAGTTAACGACTTTCCGGTGCCTTTAGCCATAAAGATAAGCTTGTCATCCGCAATTTTCATGATTGCATCAAACTGCACAGCAAGCTTGCTTAGCAATTGCATATCGCTTTCAGTTTGCTCAATGTGCGGTATTTCTCGGCCCTGAAAAGCATCACCTATTTTTGCCTGCAGCCCATACTCACCAGCAATGTCTTGAATAAGTTTGTCCAGCATCAGCGGCTCATCCTTACCCTGCTCTGGCCAAGAGCGTATTTTTAATGCCTTAAAATCTTGATCCCAAAGCACTTTATTACCATAAAACGTCAACGAGCGATTGGGGCCAGTCAGCTCATAAGCGCCCACTTCGAAAATACCTAATTTGGTTGAAGGAGCACTCTGATCTTTGGTGCCTTCTTTATATCCCATCGCAATTTCTAGTTGATCCGTTGGTGCGGGTAAGGCAATGGGCGCGTCAGCTAAATTGTCAAATCGTACATAGCAGGTATCACTCGCCAGTCCTGTGCGTGTTGTAACACTGAGCTCAGCCAAGCGGTTCTTCAGTGTTTTTGATACCTCATTGCCATTTGCTTTAATAGAATAATGCGGTTGTAAGTCCATCTTAATCCCAAATATTGATCACTTTAGACACAGTAGGTTTTGCGATTTCGGGAAGAAAAATACTGATCTGCTCCGAATAAATTGGCCCAAGCTCTGCCAAGCCATGATTGGCTTCTAGCACCTTTTCTACCATGCCACTACTGCGGCCATAGTGCTTAAAACAGATGAGATCGAGACAATCGCCATCTCGCGTAATATAAGTTACCCCTTTGCTCATAACGACTCCTTAGCACTCAGCGCGCTTAATAGCGGCTGAGCTCCATTGAAAATTGGATTTCTCGTGGGATCCCATCATTAAAAAATAAGGTCCGCGTTTCACTTATCCGTTTGATGACCCACTTACCCATCACGCGCCCTACGCTTGGACTAGATTTCCCACTTTCTTCAACATAGCCAAGCGTCATCGGCTCCCCTTTGGCGGCTTCATCTCTCATCATGTCTAACTGCTTCAAGCCGTTATCCACAATTTGCGGGAAGATCACCCCTTCAATGTTTAAGGTTTGCTCTCCTACGCCAATAAATTGCATCGGCGGAGAGTCCTTATCAGTCTGAGATTTGTGGGCTTCCCAGCGATATTGAGAATCGTACTGGAGCTTATTAAACGCTGCGGTGCTTACTGAAAACTTGTAGTCTCCCAGTTGCATCATATGTTTAGCATGATTAACTTTGCTCATTTAGGCCTCTATCGTTATGCCACTTGATTGTAATATCGAGCACTAAGCTCTTGCTCTGCTTGTTGCTGCTGCTGCTCCAACATTTGCTTCACTTGCTGCGCAACCTCATAAGCCTGTTGGCCATCTTTTGCATTGACAGTAATATTGGCATTCACCGTTACCGATGCCGCGCCCGGTTGTAGCGCCGATGAATATTCAGATGCTTTATTCGCACTCGCATTCAGTTGATTTAAACTATTTAGATCTGGTGCTTTAGCCTCATTGGTAGCTGATGTTTTGTCCTCGCTAAACCAACCTTTAATGGTATCACCAACCATGTTGTTGGTAAGGTAACCCGCCATAGGGGCCGCCATTCTTACATAAGGGTTTTTGCTCTTTGACAGTGCACCAGATACCGCGTCGGCAGAAAACATGCCGCCTAGCGTGCTACCAATGCCAGCCGCTTTTTCTTTAACAGAAAGCCCATCATTATTGAGCGTTTCCCATACCGTGTGTGCGTTTAGCGCTCTGCCTGCCAAATCACCCGCCTTGCTGACGCCGTGTATTTTGCCGGTTGTCATCCCCTGATTAGCAGCAAACGCAGCAGCCGTGCCGGTGGCTAAATTCAGCTCATTAATGACATTATTTTTAACAAAGTCGAGTGCGTTATTTTTTGTTGCTTCACTGTTTTGAGGCGTACTAATCGCAGCCGTTTTGCTGTCTGTTTGCGCAACGTTTTCATCGCCTTTTGATAACCAACCGCCTAGGGTGTCGCTAATTAAGCCCAGCGGCCCCATGGTGGCAAAACTCGTTGCGCTATCGAGCAAGCGCTCTGTCACCGAAGGGCTCGAGGTGCCTGAAGCTGAATCCTGGGCGTCGTCAGAGAACCAACCTCCAAGTTTGTCACCAAACCAACCTCCTATTGACTCACCGCCCATCGCGCCGAGTGCACCACCCACTAAGCCGCCAATTGCAGTGCCAACTACAGGAATAACCGAGCCAATTGCCGCGCCTGCTGCGGCGCCAGCGAGTGCGCCGCCAGCGCCACCCGCAGCCGCTCCAACCTGAGTGGTTTTTTCTTTAGTCGTTAACGTGTCATCAGTTAATGCCGTGAACGCATCGAATGCCCCTAACGAGCCTGTAGAATAACACGTTTCAAATTTGTTTTTGTAATCAACAAACGATAACTGAGTTCCTATTTTGATTCAATCGTTTAGTTGGGTGCGAGTTGTTATTTTAGGGCGTTTTTTTAAGCTGGTTTGTTGTGGTTTGAGAGGCGTTTCGGAGCTGTTAGGTCAGGTTGTTCTTAGCTTACGACACCCTTTCTCGTAACTTTTCGATATTGTGAACAAGGCAGTATAGCTGCCATTGAGCATTGACTTTTACTTGGCTGCGTAATGTGAGCTTATTCATCCCTTTATTCACCGTAATGTTGCCGAATACAGGTTCGATACATCCAAGTCGTTTGCTGTATTGTCGTCGTCCTATTGGGCTGTCTATTTTTACTTTCATTTTGTCGATGTAACTGATTTTTTTGCGTGATTCATCACTCTTAAACTGTACTTGTCGGCCTGTTTTTATCGGTGGCTTTCGCATGCACTGCTGTTGTAGTGGGCATACTTTGCAATCTTTTAAGTAACCACAGAATCGCGTGTATTCTTGGTTGTAGCTTTTTACATTGATACCGCTTCGCCACATCTCGTTCCCTGCGGGGCAGTGGCAGGTTTGTGTTGCTTCATCATAATGGAAGTCGTCTGAG
>JWIH01000004.1:0-70000 GCA_000814665.1 Pseudoalteromonas flavipulchra NCIMB 2033 = ATCC BAA-314 | reverse complement strand
CTCTTCAATTAAAAGTTTTTTGAATCCGAAGATTCGTGCTCAATGAATTCTGATTGTTTGTTTCTACTTTTCAAAAAAGTAAAATCAAAACGAATTGACTATATAGTCACTCAGTTACAATTGAGACTCTAAATTTGTTTGCGTCATCTAGCGAACTAGAATCTGCTGTTAGAACTCAATCTGTACGAGTGCCCACACAGATGATTGCTTCATATTTTTAAAGAACGTTTCGAAACATTTCGTTGTTTCGAGGGATGTGCATTCTAAACATTCCCGATTTTTTGTCAACACTTAATTTTGAATTCCTTGAGAAGAAGTTTCGAACTTAAGTTTTACTTGACGCTAACTCGTTGCTGCCTTGCTTTTCAGCGCAGTGCCCCGTGTCAGTGGGGTCGCATTATAGGGCGATCCGATTTTAGTGCAACCCTTTTTTTAAAGAAAATTGCAAAAAACAGATCGTTTGGATAGAAATCACTCTAAGACGGTTGTTTTTGCATGTTTTACAAACAAAAAGAGCGCTAAACGCGCTCTATTTTTAATTCCCAACCGAATTTTGATAGGTAAGCCGCTTCTTGAACGAGCTCCGCTAGCATCAACGGATGAAGAGATAACCAAGGATCGGGCATTTGCATTGTCAGGGACTTTTTCTCTTCATTGTTGGCTTGAACTGTTACTTTAGGTAGAACATCATCTTTTCTACGCATAGATAGCAAAACACCAAGTCGAACTACGACGCACAACAGCTTAGCGTATTCAAAGTGACAACCTAATCGGTCAAAATCTTTGGCAACAAGGTCGGCTCTGTGATTTTTAACGATAGCAACGATAATATCTTTTTGCGCTTTGCTATATCCAGGCATCGAAGTATTCGCCAATATATAGCCGCTGTGTCTATGGTACTGTTTATAGTCAATCAGCAAGCCTATTTCATGAAGAGATGCGATTGCCTTTGCCAAGTGAAGACTCGCTTGTTCATCCAGGCTCCAGCTTGATGACACTTGGGCGATAATATCAGACACCACTTCGTATACTCGCAGCGCCTGCTCGGTATCAACATGATAACGCTGAGTGAAACCATCCAATGTGCGCTGACAGATATCAACAGCCTGAAAATCAGGGATCATACTATAAAGTACACCCTCACGAAGTGCGCCACCGGCAAGACCCATAGATTGAATATCCAATGACTTGAATAGTGCAATCAAAATTGCAAGGCCCGATACAAAGACTAAGCGGCGTTCTTCAATTAGCCCAGGTAAAGTTAGCGCAGCCACCGTTTCACATTCAATTGCTTTAAGCTTTACTTCTTCCAACTTGCTTAGTGTCAGTTGTTCATTCTCGCCCATCGCAGCGAAAATTTCCTGAATGGCTTGAACAGTACCTGACGCACCAATGGCTAACTCCCAGCCAAGCTTGATATATTTAGCCTGGATAGGCTGTATTATCTGCTTTGCAGCCTGCTCAGCAGCGTCAAAGTTTTCGAGACTTAATAGGCCATCGCTGAAATATCTATCTAGATACGTCACACAACCCATATTTAAGCTTTTATACAGTAAGGCATCAAAGCCTTTTCCGATCACGACTTCGGTACTCGCGCCACCGATATCAATAACGAGTTGCTTACCTTGACAGGCAGATGTGTGAGCGACACCTTTATAAATGGTTTTTGCTTCCACTTCTCCACTTATCACATTTACCTGATGATTAAGGATCTGCTCCGCTTTTTCGATAAATGTGTGAGCATTAGTAGCCAAACGCAATGTCGCTGTCGCGACAATACTGACATTTTGCTTGGGGATATCCTGTAAGCGCTCAGCAAACAAAGCAAGGCATTCCCATCCTCTTTGCATCGCCTCAAGCGACAATTCATTTTGGTCATTAAGCCCAGATGCCAGCCGCACCTTCCTTTTCACACGGCCAATGGTGTGAATACCGCCTGCCATATGTTTCGCTATCAACATATGAAAGCTGTTAGAACCTAAGTCTATTACAGCGTAAATATCTTCCTTCGAAGCAGTCTTTGCCACTTTTTAAACCTCAACAAATCGCTTTAAGCGCTTACTACTTTACTACCCAAGGTTACTTGGATTGTGGTTTTCTATAGCCACCTGTTCGGCGACCACCACCACGTTGCTTGTTACCACTATTACCATGACCTGAATGACGACGTTTATTTACTTGAGGCGCACGCAAGTCAGTTAATAGTGCTGTTTTATCATAATGAGAAACAGGAATTGCATGCTCTATGTATTCCTCTATCTCATGTAAATTATAGGCGTATTGCTCGCACGCGAAACTAATCGCATGTCCAGATGCACCAGCTCGACCCGTACGACCAATGC
Organism: Pseudoalteromonas flavipulchra NCIMB 2033 = ATCC BAA-314; assembly: GCA_000814665.1. Lineage (GTDB taxonomy): Bacteria > Pseudomonadota > Gammaproteobacteria > Enterobacterales > Alteromonadaceae > Pseudoalteromonas > Pseudoalteromonas maricaloris. The sequence continues at coordinate 67,658 of JWIH01000004.1, read as the reverse complement.
GGTGAACGTAGTCTTCTCTGTCATCCGGCAAGTCGAAGTTGAATACATGACTTACTTCTGGAATATGTAAACCACGCGCAGCAACATCAGTCGCTACCAGTAAATCAACATCGCCACGCGTAAACTGCGCTAAAATTGATTGGCGTTTCTTTTGATTCACGTCTCCAGTAAGCAAGCCTGCACGGTGGCCATCTGCTTTCAGCCATGCATATACGTTTTCGCAGCTGTGCTTAGTATTAGCAAAAATGATTGCCTTCTCTGGCCACTCTTCTTCAATCAAAGTCAGTAGTAAAGGTATTTTGTCATCTGTTGACGGGTGAAATAGCTCTTCTTGAATACGCTTGCCCGTTTTAACATCAGGTTCAATTTGCACATGAATAGGGTTGGTCATGTGTTCGAATGCTAACTCTTGCACTCTGTATGACAGTGTTGCAGAGAATAATAGGTTTAATCGCTCTTCACGACCTGGCATGCGATTGAACAAATAACGAATGTCTTTGATAAAACCTAAATCAAACATTCGGTCTGCTTCATCTAGCACAACCACTTCGATATCATTGAGGTTATAAGCACCCTGCTTATAAAAATCGATTAAACGCCCAGTCGTTCCGATTAGTATATCCGCGCCTTTTTCCAATTGAGCCCGTTGTTTTTCGTAATCTTCGCCACCATATACAAGGGCAAGCTTAAGATCACAACGTGGCGCAATGACTTGCGCGTCCTTATGTATTTGGATAGCCAACTCTCGAGTCGGTGCCATAATAATTGCACGAGGTTGCGTTTTTTTATCCTTTTTAGTCTGCAATAGGCGATGACAGGTCGCGGTCAAAAACGCAAGAGTTTTGCCCGTACCAGTTTGTGCCTGGCCCGCGATATCGCGGCCTTCACAGATGTAAGGTATACACTTTGCTTGGATTGGCGTACAAAATTCGAAGCCATTTTCCTGTAAACCGGCGACCACTTCCGGTGCTAAAGCAAAGTCGTTGAATTTTTTATTGGTCAAATGTGTCTTAGTCATAGCAATAAAGCATAACGTTTAAACTTGCAATAAGAAACAAGAGTGTTTAAATACGCATTAAATATTTCGCCTAATTCTAACGGAGAGCGTAATGAGCGACAAAATTATCCAACTAACTGATGACAGCTTTGAAGCTGACGTAATCAAATCTGACAAGCCTGTACTAGTAGATTTCTGGGCAGAATGGTGTGGCCCTTGTAAGATGATTGCGCCTATCCTTGATGAAGTTGCAGAATCACACGGTGACCGCGTAGCGATCGGCAAACTAAATATCGACCAAAACGCAGGTACTCCACCTAAGTACGGTATCCGTGGTATTCCAACACTATTACTGTTTAAAGATGGTGCAGTAGCAGCAACTAAAGTTGGTGCTCTATCTAAGACTCAACTCGTTGAGTTCCTAGAAAACAACCTGTAATTCAGGTTGTTACACACTCTGCGGCATAACTGCCGCAGTTGTGAAGCTGATCTATATCATTTTTAATAGAATAAAATTTGTATAAACACTGGACGACCCGACGCCTAGCTGCTAACTTATAAAGCCACAAACCTTTAAGCTTTATCAAATCAACCTCTCTCGTGAAACTAACGAGAATGACAACTGTAATAAAGAACCCACCAATATGCATTTACGCGAATTAAAAGACAAGTCAATCAATGAACTTGTAAAACTTGCTGAGTCCATGGGACTTGAAAACGTAGCTCGTTTAAGAAAACAAGATATTATCTTTGCTATTTTGAAAGCGCACGCGAAAAGCGGCGAAAATATATACGGCGGCGGTGTTTTAGAAATTTTACAAGATGGCTTCGGCTTTTTACGTTCTTCAGAAGCATCTTACCTAGCTGGCCCTGATGATATTTATGTTTCTCCGAGCCAGATTAGACGTTTCAGCCTGCGTACCGGTGATACCATCGTTGGTTTAATCAGACCACCAAAAGATGGCGAAAGATATTTTGCATTATTGAAAGTTAATGAAGTTAACTTCGATAAGCCTGAAAACTCTCGTACCAAAATCCTATTCGAAAACCTAACGCCTATTCATGCTAATGAGCGTATGGTAATGGAACGAGGTAATGGTAGTACCGAAGATATTACCGCTCGAGTATTAGACCTTGCCTCTCCAATCGGTAAAGGTCAGCGTGCACTTATCGTTGCACCACCAAAGGCGGGTAAGACAATGTTGCTACAAAACATTGCTCAGTCCATCACATACAACAACCCAGATGCAACTTTGATGGTACTACTTATCGATGAGCGTCCGGAAGAAGTAACTGAGATGCAGCGCCTTGTTCAAGGTGAAGTTATTGCCTCTACGTTTGATGAACCAGCCAACCGCCACGTTCAGGTAGCTGAAATGGTAATCGAAAAAGCAAAACGCTTAGTTGAGCATAAGAAGGATGTTATTATTCTACTTGACTCAATTACACGTCTTGCTCGAGCATACAACACAGTTATTCCTTCATCAGGTAAAGTATTAACTGGTGGTGTTGATGCCAATGCACTTCACAAGCCTAAGCGCTTCTTTGGTGCTGCGCGTAATGTTGAGGAAGGCGGAAGCTTAACCATCATCGCAACGGCACTTATCGATACCGGCTCTAAGATGGATGAAGTTATCTACGAAGAGTTTAAAGGTACGGGTAACATGGAACTACACCTAAACCGTAAGATTGCGGAAAAACGTGTATTCCCAGCTATCGACTTCAACCGCTCAGGTACTCGTCGTGAAGAGCTACTAACGAAAACTGATGAGCTTCAAAAGATGTGGATCTTGCGTAAGATTGTGCATGAAATGAGTGAAATCGATGCGATGGAATTCCTTATTGATAAGCTTTCCATGAGCAAAACAAACGATGAGTTTTTCGACTCAATGCGTCGTAAGTAAGTAGACTCTAAGTCTAGTTATTGAAAAGCCAGCTTATGCTGGCTTTTTTCGTTTCAGGTTCGCCAACTACCTGTTTTTGTTCTATACCTTACCTAGTGAATTTAAACCAAATTTGAATAATGAACCTAGGGACTTAGAATGAAGCCGAGTCGTATCATTGCCGCTGTCACGCTTTTTAACTTGGCTTCAGTAACACTCGCTATTACCTTACTATCCTCTGATGAGGCTAGAGTGGCCGTCGCAGTTAGCGCTTTAACACTCGGGGCATTATTGCAATTCTTATATTTAAAAAAAGCCTCTTCTGCTGAAAAAGATATGGAGCATCTAGTTCGCAATTTTATCAGTGACAATGGTGTCGACCTAACATATCGCTTTAACGAACAAGATAAAAATATTTCTAAGTCCTGCCTACTAATGAATGATTGCTTCGCCGTTATAGAACATATAATTAGTGAAGTGTACGCATCTTCTTCTCGACTTCACCCAATGGCGGATAGCTTAAGAGATACCTATGCATCCATGACACAAAAGGCAACACTTCAGCACACTCACGGTGAATACTTAGCTACCTCAATACAGTCTATGTTAGAGATTTCTGCGCGTTTAGATACTAGCTTAGAGCAGATCTACGCATCTGTAGAGAATGCCACAACGGCAGTTAAACAGACCCGATTAGATACCGATAAAAGCCAAGAAAGTCTGCTAACGCTTGCAGACAACATCAAGAAAACCAGTGAACAAATAGAATTGCTCAAGACTGACAGCAATGAAATTAGTTCTGTGCTTGAAGTCATTAACGGTATTGCAGAGCAAACCAACTTACTTGCACTGAATGCCGCAATTGAGGCCGCACGAGCAGGCGAGTTAGGACGAGGCTTTGCCGTCGTTGCTGACGAAGTGCGTAATCTGGCAGCACGAACGAGTCAATCAACCAAGGAAGTAAGCCAAGTCATAAGAAAAATACAATCCGGTACAGATTCTGTTTATGCGCTGATGCAAGCGGCACTAAAGGAAACAGATAACACCGTAAAATTAAGCGAAGCCTCTACAAAAGAAGTGGATGAAATAGAAAATGCGATGCTTTCTATCAACCAAATGTCCCATGACATTCATCAACAAGTTGGAGAGCAGAAACAAGCCTCTGACGCAGCTCAAGAAAGTATAGAGTCAATGGTACACCTGAATTCCGATGCCCTTTCAAGTACTAAAATACAGGCCGTCTCCAATCGTGACCTCATTGCCCTTTCGCAAAGTATTCATTCAAAGTTATCCATGTTTAATATTTCAGATTACACGCCAGAACTTGATACCAGAAAAGACAGCTCCCGAGTATCTATCAGTGATGATGAGCAACCTAACAATCTAAAGGTGGATGATTCCGACGATATAGAGCTATTTTAGGAGGCTAATGATTCTTGAGATTTTAGCTGATCACACATTGCTAAAAACAGAGATTGAAATTGGTCTTCACTTCCTTGCTTTAATACTTTCTCAAATTCGATTGCGATGTTTGCAAGCTCCGGAAATTCAAACATAGATGCTGCCCCAGCCAGTTTATGACAAATAGTCTGAAGTGTGACCAGGTCTTTGTTTTGCCATGCATCAATCAGCAAGTAGCGCTCTTGCTCAAAAGTGCTTGCGAAACTATCTCGCAAATCCGATAAATCAATATTAAGTTCATACGCTTTGCCGTCAGACTCAAAGTTTAAGTGCGTATTCAATACCGCTAATAATTCATTTTTATTAATCGGCTTGCCAATGTGACCATTGAACCCTGAGTCAATATATGATTTTACCTCTTCCATCAACACATTAGCGGTTAATGCGTATATTGGACCAGAGTAGCCCGCTGAGCGAATGATCCGAAGTGCCTCAACCCCATCCATTCTTGGCATTTGAATGTCCATAAGCACCAAGTCAGGAAAATCACTAAGACACTGTTCAACCGCTCGAGCACCATTTTCGGCTACAATAACCGTCGCACCAGTTCTCTCTATCATGCGAGAGAATAATTGCCGATTCTCTGGGTGATCTTCCACAACCAGCACTGTACCCGAGAGCAAAGGTTGCTTAGATTGCGGCTCCTGAATTTCGGCAATAGCCGTATTGAGATAAACAGTACAAGGTACACTGAAGGAAAACGCACTGCCATGATCGACGACACTTTGTACTTTGATTTCACCATTCATCATGTGAGCAAGCTGGCTCGACAAACTTAACCCCAGCCCAGAACCTCCAAAGCGCCTTGTTATACTGTTGTCAGCTTGTTGGAAATTATCAAAAATTCGACCTATCTGCTGCTCAGTCATACCAATACCGGTGTCCTTCACCACAAATTGTAAACCATGGTGCGTTTCAGATACTTCCAATTCGATACGGCCTTTTTCGGTAAACTTTAGGGCATTACTTAGCAAGTTTATTAGTATTTGTTTTACTCGAATGTAATCCAACCGTACATAAGCGTTAGTCCTTACCTGATCACAGACGATAAACTCTAATTGCTTACTCTGTATATTTTGTTGAAACATATCACATAAATCAGCAAGTAAGCTGCTTACCGAAAATTCAGTTGCTTCTAGCTCTAACCGCTCGGCTTCGATTCGACTTAAATCCAAAATATCATTGACGAGATCGCGTAAATGTAATCCTTGATTATAAATAGTTCTGACCGATGCTTGTGCCTGAGCATTTAAATCTTGTTCGACCAACAAGTCTTCAGCATGTCCCAGCACCGTAGTAAGTGGCGTTCTGATTTCATGGCTCATGTTTGCCAGAAATTGACTTTTCACTTGATTGGCCGCTTTTAATTCATCCGCTTTTTGCTGAAGCTCAGATGTTCTCAACGCTACTTTTTGGCTTAACTCCAGTTTTGCTCTTTGCTCAACCTTACGTCGATAGAGTGCGAAGGTGGTCAGTAAGGTTAATAGCGCGATGATAACACCCAACAATTGTAACTGGCTGCGCTGCTCCTCTTTCAGTAGCTGTAATTTTTGTTCTTGCTTGAGCACTTCAACTTCTCGAGAAAGCTCACTAGCCTCATACTTAGCACGATAGTCATTAATCCGTTTCAGCATGTCATCATTCATCAAGCGGTTTTGCGCTTCCAAATTTTGTGAGTCATAATCTCTAGCGCGCTTAATATTTCCTTGTGCAGCCTCAATCAGCGCTAACAAACGAAGTGCCATACGCTCTCTTTTCTGTTCATGCATAACTCGACTAGCCGCTAAACTTTGTTCTGCATTAGTCAGCGCTTCTGTTAGCCGCCCTTGAGCGAAGAAGATTTGTGCTAAGGTGAACTGGGCTTCCATGAGGTTGGCAGGATTCTGAGCCTTTTCGGCATAATAGAGCGCAAAGTTTGCTTCTTTTTCGGCTAATTCTAATTGGTTTTGTGAATAGCTCAATAAAGCAAGGTTGCCATATTCAAATGACAAGTGGCGGACGTCATTCTGCGCCTCATAATAAGCAATTGCTGCTTGGTACGACGCTTTGGCAAGCGCGGGACGTTTAGTCTCAGTGTATAGCACGCCAAGATCTGCTTGAGCTAGTGCAACACCATATTCATCGTTTAGCTCGACGAATGCGTTTAGGGCTTCATGGAGCATTTCTTCCGCTTTGTCATAGGCTCCTTGGCGAATATAAACACCCGATATATTCAGTAAAATATCGGCATGATCTTGAGCATCGCCAAACTCTTGGTAAAGCTCATCTGCTTTTAAATAATTATGTAGTGCCAAGTCAAGTGTGAAGCTATTAAAATACGCTAACCCCAAATTACTATGTAAATTAGCCATTTCGATGGGGACATTACGTTGCTCAGCTAACGCTAATGCCCGTGAGTAAAACTCAATTGCCTGTTGATAATGACCAAGGTAAAAGTAGCAGATCCCTTGAACCTTTACCGCTGAAAAATGGTTGTCACTCAGTCTATCTGATTGCGTTATCAACTCTAACTGGTTGAGAAAAACGAGTGCATCTTTGAATTGATTTTGTTTGTAAGCAGATTTACCTAGACTAAGCAAAAGCTCTATTTTTCTTGTCTTTCCTAGGTTTTGCTCCGTGAGCAACTCAGTGCCCAGCATTTTTTGTTGTTGCCAATTAGTGGTTTGCTCGACCTCTGAGATCCGCTCAGCAAGGGTACTATCATTTAGCGTGGCGTTAACTTGAAAACAACTGGAGAAACACAGGCTACAGGCAAACACAGACCAGGGCTTTAGTAGCCTAGATAAATTCATTATTGCTCTCCATTGCTTATCATTTAGTCTGCGTGGTAGTGTGAAGATACACCAAGACTAAAGAGGCGACAATGTTCAATCCGCTAACAGATGTTATTTTTAGACTAATTTGTCAAAATCAATCTTTAAAAGTGCACACTATTGCCGCCGCTCTGATGGAACAACAGCAACTACCTCGCCTTGATGAAGATGAAAATAAAAATCTATTTAAACGTAACTTCCTGATCATGAATGCCTTGTATCAACTCCAGCAAGAAGTGTTCGCTGAGGGCCAATATCTACATGTAGAAGCTCTCAATATTTATCTAGTTCCACAATTAGATGAACATCCATTAGCGTTAGATGATCCGCTCAGAAGTTACTATTTAGACTGGCAGCATTACGAAACCAGTAGTGAAGAAGTGAGTGCTCTGTTAGATAATTTTTGGCAACAATTTACATTTAGCGGCGCTCGCCAGCAACTTGCCATCAAGCATGACGAATTAAACGCGATTAAAACACGCTGGCAGCTACCTGAAGATTATGATCGCAGGATGTTAAGTCAATGCTGGAGAAAACTGGCCCTGACTCATCACCCAGATAAATCAGGTGATGAGGAAACATTCAAACGTTTAATGAACGAGTATGAAATGCTCAAGCAGGCCTTAAGCACGTAAGGCTTTATAGCGCTTATTTTTAATCTTACTATTGTTAAGCTTACGTAGTGCAGGCTTCACTGCCTCGCGTTTTACAGCCACGAATGTTTGCACATCATAAATATTGATTTTACCAATTTGTTTAAAGCTTATGCCTTCTTCACCAGTCAAACTGCCGACGATATCTCCTTTGCGGAGTTTTTGTTGCTTTCCACCTTCAATCATGAGGGTCACCATATTCGACTTATAGGCTGGTTTTTCGAGCAGTGAATGACCCGGCAACGTGCCATGTTTTAGCTCTTGACCATATATTTCCGCCAACTGTTTTATTTTGAAGGCTTCTTTTTCTCCATAAAGAGATACTGCGATACCTTTGTGCTCACCCCGACCCGTACGACCAACACGGTGAATATGCGTCTGCGGCTCAAGCGCCAAATGATAGTTAACCACAAGCTCAACTTCCTCAACGTCGAGCCCTCGAGCGGCCACGTCAGTGGCAACTAAAATATTGGCACTCTTGTTGGCAAAAGTGAGCAATGACCACTCTCGTTCACCTTGATCTAAATCGCCATGTAACTCGACACAAGCAAGCCCGGTTTGACGTAATTCTTCGAATAGTCGCTTAGTCTCAGCTTTGGTATTACAAAAAACGATACAGCTTTGCGGCTGGTGCTGCATTAACAGCACTCTCAGTGCGTTAAAGCGCATTTTATTATTGTCTAATTTATAAAAGGTTTGCTTAATGCGGTGGTGTGCTTGTTCTTCTTTCGCTTCAACAAACTCTGGCTCACGCATATATTGCTTCGCCAGTTTCATGATCTTATCTGGGTAAGTCGCACTAAACATTAGTGTTTGTCGAACTTCAGGCACATACACTAAAATGCTTTCTAGCGTTTCAGTAAAGCCCATATCCAGCATCTGATCAGCTTCGTCGAATACCACAGTCTGCGTTTCAGTTAGCATGAGTGAACCATTAAAAACATGCTCTTCAACCCGACCTGGTGTACCAACAACAATATGCGCGCCATGTTGCAACGCCCGTGTTTGAGGTTCAATTGGCGTTCCTCCGCAGAGCGTTTGCACTTTGACGTTACCAATTAAAGCCGCAACTTTTCTGATCTCTTGTGCGACTTGATCAGCCAACTCTCTCGTTGGACATAACACCAAAGCCTGAACCTCATTGCACTCGGGCTGCAACTTATTCAGCAGCGCAAGTGAAAACACCAATGTTTTACCAGATCCGGTTTTCCCTTTCACGACTAAATCTAGTCCAGTCAGCGCCGGCGCTAAACTCACAGACTGTACTGCTGTTGGCACCATGTAGTTAAGATCTACAAGGCGTTGAGCAAGCGCTTGGTTTAGAGGTAATTGAGAAAATGAAGTGATCGACACAGTGCTTTCCTATTCGCTATCTTAATCGCGTATTTTATACCAAATGTGTAAATTCGCTAACCGCTTTACTCTATTATTCCAAGATAAAGCGCCCCTAGATTGTGGATGAATTATCCTCATCGCAATACACGGACTTACATCACAATTTATGCTTTAATCTCTTGGTAACTCCATTTTTACCAAGGATTATCATGAAGTTTAAATCACTATTGGCATTTGGTTTATTAAGCGCAGGTTTGAGTACAGCACTGCAAGCCGAAGAATTTACTACACAACAATTAGAACAAGTTAAACAAGTTAGAGAAGCCGCAAGCCACAGCAACCTAAGTTGGCAACTACTAGAATCCCTCACCACAGAAGTAGGCCCACGCTTACCGGGTACCGAAAATGATAAAAAAGCGGTAGCTTGGGCAAAGAAACAACTTGAGCAATTGGGCTTTGACAAAGTCTGGCTTGAGGAAGCAACCTTTCCTGAATGGCGCCGCTACCATGAGTCTGCAAAAATACTGATGCCTAGCGAACAACCGCTACACCTTACTGCGCTCGGTAACAGCGTTAGCACACCAAAAGATGGGCTAAGTGGTGAGGTAGTTTTATTTGAAACTCTCGATGAGCTGATTGCCGCGCCAGACAATAGCTTAAAAGGTAAAATAGCTTTTATTAATTACCGCATGAACCGCGACATTGATGGTAATGGCTATGGACCTGCGGTAAGAGCTCGTAATAGCGGCGCCGTAGAAGCGGCTAAAAAAGGCGCTATCGCCTATATGATGCGCTCGGTCAGCACCAGCCACCACCGCTTCGCGCACACTGGCGGCAGTCACTATAAAGCGGGCGTGACAAAAATCCCGTCCACAGCAGTTGCCAACCCAGATGCGGATCAGCTAGCACGCCTTATCAACTCAGGTCATGCCGTTAAAGTCGCGCTAAATATTCAAACCGAGGACTTAGGTGAAGGAACCAGTTACAACGTCATCGGTGAATTCACGGGCACCGAATTTCCAGAGCAATATGTCTTAATTGGTGGTCACTTAGACTCTTGGGATCTGGGTACTGGTGCACTCGATGATGGCGCTGGTGTTGCATTAACGATGGCAGCAGCAAAGCACATTGCCGATGTAAAACGCCCTAAACGTAGTGTCCGCGTAGTCCTATTTGCAGCAGAAGAACTCGGTCTCTGGGGAGCAAAAGCTTATTTTAAAAAGCATCAGGCAGAATTAGACCGCATTGTGGCCGCGTCAGAGTCCGATTTTGGTGCAGATGTAGTGTATGCGTTTGAGTCAAACGTAAATGCCGCCTCTTTACCAGTTGTGCGCGAGATTGCAAAGCAGCTAGCGCCGCTCGGCGTTACTTATATTGGCAAGAATAGCGCACATGGTGGTCCTGACTTAATTCCGCTGAAAAATGCCACATCGGCGCCAATCTTCGCTTTACACCAAGATGGCACGGATTATTTTGATTATCACCACACAGCTGATGACACGCTTGATAAAGTCGATCCGGCAAAATTAAAGCAAAATACCGCGGCATACGCTGTATTTGCCCTAATGGCAGCCGACGCCAAAACGAAAATGGCAGGGAAATAAAATCTTACACTTATGGGGACAAGTACACTTGTCCCCTACACTCAAGTTGCCTACCTTAGACATACCCACACCTAACTAACTAATAGAATATGGAAATCAAAAGCGTATTTTTTTCCTTTTACGACACAATATTCAACTTTATCAGTAAATATAAACTTACCGTGTCGGCACTGATTGTGGTCACTATTGCACTTTACTTTTATAACCAGCATCAACAACAAATCGCTAGTTATCAAACATACTTAGCATCCCCACAAATCGATGACTTGATTATTTTTGATGCTGGTAAAAACATAGGGCAAGCTTATGATCCGGCTTTTCAGGTCTTACAAATTACTGAGCTGACAGATGACAACATTGAAGTAAAGGAAAGCGCCTACACTTACCGTACAATGCGTAACATCACCCGAGATATCCGTGTTAGCATGCTAATGACCGATCATTATTTTAAACCACAAAGGCTGACGCTAGAAAAAGATAACCTATTAGACTTACTTGACGATGACACCATAGTCTCAGTCTACAGACCCGTCGGGATCCATGTGCTTGGCGGCATTGTTAGACAACGATTTAAAAAGCCGAAGCCGCTATACAATGGACCTAAAATTTCAGCACAGAATCAAGAAGCAATTCACGCTTACAGCCAAGGAAACTTTGAAGAAGCAAAAACGGGATTTGCAGCAGCAGCTAAAACTGGCAACCCTTGGGCACAATATAACTATGGGACAATGCTTCGCGATGGTGAAGGCGGTGCAAAAGACATTAAAAAAGCGATCCACTGGCTTAAACTTGCTGCCGAGCAAGGTAATCATAAAGCACAAACGGCTCTGGCTAAGTTATGCCAAGACCACCCTTGTTAACTGTGACTTTGCTTGTGATACTGCATAGTCAAAACGTTTGCTTCAAACTCTTGTTGTGCCACAGGCTTAGAATGAAAATAGCCTTGTGTCATATCACACAGTAAATTCTTTAAAAACATGCATTGTGCAGGGGTTTCAACCCCTTCCGCAATGACCCTTAAGTTCAATTTATGCGCCATCAAGATAATCGCACTGACGAGCGCTTTATCTTCTTCATCTTCAGGTAAATCACGAATAAAGGTTCTATCAATCTTCAATTTAGAAAGCGGGAAGCGCTTGAGGTAACTCAACGACGAATATCCAGTACCAAAGTCGTCAATCGCCAGTTCTACGCCCATTTCTCTTAATGCTTTTAGTTGTGACAATATTTTGTCTGAGTTTTCAACTAGTACCGACTCTGTGATTTCCAATGTCAGATATTTTGCTTCCAGTTTGGTATCTCTAAGTACCTTCCTTACTAGCTCGACCATATCTTGGCGTTTAAACTGAATACTAGAAACGTTAACTGCAATAAATAAGGGTCTACCGTAGTTGTCTTGCCAGGCTTTAACTTGAGAACAAGCGTGATACAGCACCCACTCCCCAATGGGTAAGATAAGGCCTAGCTCTTCGCAAACGGGAATAAACTGATCGGGTGAAACATGGCCCAGCAACTCACTTTTCCATCTTAACAACACCTCGCAGCCAACAAGGTCGCCGCTGCCAAGCTGTGAAAAAATGGGCTGGTACACCAGTGATAATTCTCGATTAGACAGTGCTTTATGCAAAGCACTTTCTAACACACTACGCGCTTTGGCATGTTGATGCATCGCTGAAGTATAGAATTGAAAACAGTCGCGACCATGTTCCTTGGCTTTATACATTGCACTGTCGGCATTACGGAGCAAAATTTTTCGATCGGTGCCGTCATCTGGGTAAAGCGTGATCCCCATACTACCGGATACATAAGCTTCGTGCCCTTCCAAATGAAAAGGGTTGGCTAACGCACGTAAAATCTTCGTCGCAACCAGCTCTAAATCACTGATAGAACTTATATCTTGTAACAATAAAGCAAACTCATCCCCACCTAACCTTGCAACGGTATCAGAGCTGCGCACGCACTCATTAATACGGTTTGCTGCTTCTTTGAGTAATAGATCACCAATATGGTGCCCAAGCGTGTCATTCACTGCTTTAAAGCGGTCAAGATCGATAAAACAAATAGCAAAGCGCTCTTCTAGCTGAGCTGCTCGTTTTAACGCTAAATCAAATTTAACGTGATAATGATGGCGATTTGCAAGGCCCGTCAAACTATCAAAGTTGGCTTGCTGCCACATCAACTGTTCATTACGTTTTCTCGAGGTAATATCGCTGAATAGAGCTACATACATATCAATTTCCCGAGCTTCATTAAATACTGCGGATACCTGCAGCCAACTCGGATAAATTTCACCATTTTTGCGCTTATTCCAAATCTCTCCTTCCCAATGACCTCTGTTAACTAAGTCATCATATAACGCGTTGAAAAAGCGCTCATCGTGACGTCCAGAATTCAGGATTGCCGGCGTTTCCCCAATCACTTCATCCATGCCAAAGCCTGTAATTTCGCTAAATGCGCGATTTACCATTTGGATTTGATTATGTTTGTCGGAAACCAACACGCCTTCAGTGGTTGTCGCAAATACCGTACTTGCCAAGCGCTGTTCTCTTTCGTTCTCAAGCTCTTCCGTAATATCCTGAATAACATAGATAAAACCAAGCTTTGCTTGCGTTTCGCTTACGACAGGGGCACAAGAAACCCGAACATTGCGATAGCCAAAACGCGCATCAAGTTGGCACTCAAGCGTTCCTTCCGTTAGCAGCTTTTCACTATCAAGCACATCAAATAAGGTATAAATAGATTTTGATTTTAACGATTCTAAACTATCAAAATCCTTTAACACCGAGCCATTAGCGGCTTCAATGTGATGAGTTTCATCCGTAAACACCAGATATGCTTTAATACCATCAAAAATGGCACTAAGTTTCGCACCTTGGTCTTGTGCTCGCTGATTGGAGCGCCTTAGCCTGACCAAAACGGTCATCAACACCGCCATCGATAGAATAAGCACAGCAATTACCGCAGTTAACAAAATGACCTGTACCATATTGGCTTGCTTGATTTTTTCAGTCTGCAGCATGACCTGTTGTTCAAGATTGGCTTGGTAATGCCAAAGATCTTGCTGTAGCTTACGCTGCTCACTCATATCTTGAATGATAGAAAGTAACCTAGGTTTGCCATCGCTATCTTCAAATGGTGTCGAGTGAACACTTACTGTTTTCACACTACCGTCTGCAGTTTGATGTTGGAAGATAAAATAGTTACGGCCTTCATTTAAAGCCGCTTGACGCTCATTGGCAACCTGCTCGGCGGTAAATAAGTTGATATCTTGAATGACTTTTGATTCTAGTACCGCCTCGCTATAACCATAGAATGCGGCAGCAGCCTTATTGGCATCCAAAATTTTTCCAGACGTGGGCTCGATGATCAACATCACCGCGCTATGATTAGAAAAAGTATAATATGGTAACTCGTTAGCTGGTGCTGAAATACAAAACAGCAACAGCAGCCCCCCGAGCAATTTTGACATCAACTTCAAACTCAGACCCCTCAGGATATCGTTTTATGCAACCGCGGCGACTATAGCGCAAAGGGTATGTGAGCTACATCGAAAGTCGATTTTTGCTTGTTTCATATCAAAACAACTCAACACACACATCTTTTTATAACAATTTATACACTTGCTCCGGCGTACTGACAAGCCGATAAGTTCTGAAAGTGTAGTCTATTTCAAAATACTGTAGACGTAAAAGTGAGTCACTAAACCTTTTTACCATCCCATCCGTACAGCTAGGAAAAATATGCCTAGTTGATATACTAGGCCAAACTCAACTCATAGTGCGCCGATGAAATACCAAGACTTACGAGATTTTATAGCCCAGCTTGAAAAACAAGGAGAACTTGTTCGCGTCAAGCAGCCCATTTCCACCAAACTAGAAATGACTGAAATTGCAGATCGAACGCTGCGAGCAGGTGGACCCGCTATCCTATTTGAAAACCCTGTAGGTTATGACATTCCGGTACTGGCTAACCTATTTGGCACACCAAAGCGCGTTGCAATGGGGATGGGACAAAGCGATGTCAGTGAGCTAAGAGAAGTCGGCAAGTTACTCGCTTTTTTAAAAGAACCCGATCCACCGAAGGGAATTAAAGAAGCCATTGGCCAGCTACCGGTATTCAAACAAGTGTTGAATATGCCAGCCAAGGAAGTGAAAAAAGCGCCATGCCAAGAAGTCGTATTGAGCGGTGATGAGGTCGATCTCACGACACTACCTATTCAACATTGCTGGCCTGGTGATGCCGCACCTTTAATTACATGGGGGTTAACGGTAACCAAAGGTCCTTATAAAAAGCGTCAGAACCTAGGGATTTATCGTCAGCAGCTATTGGGTAAAAACAAAATTATTATGCGCTGGCTATCACATCGCGGCGGCGCGCTTGATTTTCAGGAGTGGTGCAAAGAGTATCCGGGCGAACCGTATCCGGTATCGGTTGCACTTGGCGCTGATCCGGCGACGATTTTAGGTGCGGTAACCCCAGTTCCCGATACGCTAAGCGAATATGCATTTGCAGGTCTACTGCGTGGTAGTAAGACACAGGTCGTTAAATCTATTTCTAACGAACTGCAAGTACCAGCGAGTGCCGAAATCGTCTTAGAAGGATATATTCAACCGGGCGAGCTTGCGCCAGAAGGTCCATATGGCGATCACACAGGCTATTACAATGAAGTTGACGACTTCCCTGTAATGACTGTCACGCATATAACGCATCGCAAAGATCCAATTTATCACAGCACTTATACTGGCCGCCCACCTGATGAGCCAGCCATTCTTGGTGTTGCCCTCAACGAAGTATTCGTGCCGATTTTACAAAAGCAATTTCCGGAAATCGTCGATTTTTACCTTCCACCAGAAGGCTGCTCATACCGCATGGCGGTCGTCACCATGAAAAAGCAGTATCCGGGGCATGCTAAACGCGTGATGATGGGCGTATGGTCTTTCCTTAGACAATTTATGTACACCAAGTTTGTCATTGTTTGTGATGATGATGTAAATGCTCGCGACTGGAATGATGTGATTTGGGCGATAACCACACGTATGGATCCCGCAAGAGACACCACCTTAGTTGAAAGCACGCCTATCGATTATCTCGATTTTGCTTCCCCTGTGTCCGGCCTTGGCTCTAAAATGGGTATGGACGCAACCAACAAATGGCCGGGTGAGACCGACCGTGAATGGGGCGAGCCTATCGTTATGGATCCCGAGGTTAAACAACGCGTTGACGAAATTTGGGATACCCTAGGGATCACCATCAAATGACATATATCATCTAACATTGTGCACTCAGCTATGCTAGAGTGCACAGACTTTAGCCACGTGCTTAATAAAGGTAACACATGCAAGTATTAGCAGCAGAGGTTGTCTCAATTACACCTCTTACGGAATTTGTTCACAAAGTTATATTAAAACCTGAAGAAGCGGTGCAATTCGAAGCCGGCCAGTATCTGCAATTGGTACTTGGTGAAAAAGACAAACGTGCTTTCTCGATTGCCAGCAGCCCTTCAAAAACAGAGCAGTTAGAGCTACATATCGGTGCTTCTGGCGCTGACTCTTATGCCATGCAGTCACTAGATCACCTACGTAACGCTTTTGATACAAAGCAAACCGTTGCATTAGAAGTTGGTCTTGGCGTATCTCAGATCCGTGTTGATCAAGCGCGTCCACTAGTACTCCTTGCCGGCGGTACTGGATTTTCTTATGTCAAATCTATGGCCGATCACTTGGCTGAAACAGGTTACGACCAACCAGTATTATTTTACTGGGGTGTAAAAGAAGAAGCTGCGCTATATGCAAAAGCGGAGATGGAAGCTTGGGCCGCCTCAAATAAACACTTTCAGTTTATTCCTGTGGTAGAAAATGCCAGTGAAGCATGGAAAGGCCATCGTGGTTTCGTTCATCAGGCTGTGATGAAAGATATCGTTTCTTTAGAGCCGTACAGCATTTATATGGCAGGCCGCTTTGACATGATTGGCATTGTGCGTGATGACTTTATCAATCATGGTGCTGAGCGCGACTTTATGTACGCCGACGCTTTTGCGTTTATTAAATAACCTCGGCTTCAGTTAAGTAGCCAGAGCGTTATTCAATGTGTGGCAGGTCTTTGTCACACATTGAAAAAACAGAACAAACCAATCAAAACAATCCATTTTACCAAAACACTTTCACCCGCTACTCTCATATTACACACAGACACCGCGAGAAGTATGATGAGTAAACTCTATGTTCGTGACATCATGTCACCTGATTTCCCACTGTTAACCGCCGAGACCGAGCTAACCGACGCGATTAGTTTGCTACAAAAGCATCATTTAATTGGTGCACCAGTGATAGATGCGCAGCGTCATCTTGTTGGATTTATTTCAGAGCAGCAGCTACTCAAGCCTTTGCTTAATTCCAGCTACTTTTGTGATGGTAAAGTACAGCTGAGAGACTTACTGGCTACGCCTGCCCTCAGTATCGAAGCTGCAACAACCGTTGTCGACCTTGCACAACGTATGCAGCAAAATAGTCCTAAGGTTTATCCCGTACTCAATGAAGGCAAAGTGATTGGAATTGTGACACGCAGCCAAGTCGTTGCGGCGCTAAAAGAGAGTTATCTTAGCTGTGCGGGGTGATCCCACACAGCAATTTCAGCCTACGCTTTCTTTGCAAGCAACGCTTTTTTATCAGCTTCACTTAAAAAGGCAATCTCAACCGCATTGCGCTGCGCTTTATGGATATCACTCAAATCTAAACCTGCCGCCGCAGCTGCATGGCTATACTCGTTATCCAACTCGATACCTTGAACCGCTGGGTCATCAGTATTGATGGTTGCCAATACACCATGATCTAAAAATGCTTTCAATGGATGCGTGGTTAAACTTTCGACAGTGCTTGTTTGGATGTTACTGGTTAGGCAAGACTCGATCCCGATACGATTATCACGTAAATAGTCCATCAAAGCTGGGTCATGGATTGCTTTAACTCCGTGACCGATACGTGTTGCACCAAGTTCTTTAATGGCTTGCCAGATACTTACCGCGCCCTCAGCTTCGCCAGCATGTACCGTCACCCCAAGGTAAGCATCGCGAACCTGCTTATAATGTTCAATAAACAGCTCGCCAGGGAAGCCCAGCTCGTCACCCGCGAGGTCAATCGCAACCAACTGCTCTTTAAAGGCAAGTAGCGCGTCTAGCTCATATTGGCATTTCTCAACACCAAATGTGCGTGACATAATCCCGATCAGGTTAACCTTAATGTCTTGGCCTTTAACTGCACTTTGTACACCGTCGACTACGGCTTCAACAACGCCCTGCGGGTGTAGATTATGGGTTTTTGC
The DNA here is from genome assembly GCA_000814665.1 of Pseudoalteromonas flavipulchra NCIMB 2033 = ATCC BAA-314. Lineage (GTDB taxonomy): Bacteria > Pseudomonadota > Gammaproteobacteria > Enterobacterales > Alteromonadaceae > Pseudoalteromonas > Pseudoalteromonas maricaloris. Next base: position 49,595 of record JWIH01000004.1, on the reverse strand, counting down.
CATGTAGTAAGGACTAAACCTTAGCTCTGTGTAATCAATACCTTGTGCAACTGCGTCGGCAACATTTTCAATCGCAATACGGCGACAAGCATCGTAGTCACCTAGTACCTTTACGCCCCAATCTAGTTTTTCAAGAAACGCCATTAGATTGGGTGCATTGTCCAACACTTGAACATGTGGGCGTAGACCTTCGAGATCCGTTGCCGGTAAATCCATATTAAACTGCTGGCCAAGTTCTAAAATCGTTGTAGCACGAACGTTACCATCTAAGTGGCGATGTAAATCTAATAGTGGGAGTGTGTTATTGATCATAAGAGACTCGATTTGCAGTTAAAATTTTTGGGATCATACGCACCTAAACTGAGATAGCAAGGACATATGTCAGAATTGAGTATAGCTAACTTTAATGCAAAAAAGCCTGCACATTGCTGCGCAGGCTTTTCATTACGATTTTGCGATTAAATACGCTTTCTCGTAGGTATGCATTTTTTCGTAGGCAAGCTGTGCTTGCTTACTCCAGCGCGCTTCCCAAGGGTTTGCGCTTAAGGAATCAAAGATCTTCGCAGCAAGCTCATAATCCCCCTCAGCATTGCAAAGGCAAGCCAATGAGAACAGCAACTCCTTGTCATCTGGATGTTTTTTCAATTGCTGCTGCAGTGCTAATTTGAGTTCATTACTACTTTGCGTGCTGTGTTGCAGATAGTCCGCTAACTGGTGATATTGGCCTTGTTTAAGCAGCTTCTTGAGCTCGCCCAACACTTCCGCTATGCGTCCCTGTTGCAGCTTCACTTTATTAAGGGCTGGTATTGCATGCGCTTTTACTGCCTTAGGTAGCATATTAAACAAAGTGTCTGCTTGCTCTGGGGCTATTACAAACATGCGCTCGAACACACTCTGCCACTGCGTATCACTCCAGTTGAGCTTTTTGTGCCACTTCGCGATTTGTGCAGCGGCCAGCTCGGGTTGCTTAGCCTGCAGGCAAGCTAAAATGTAACCGCTAAGCACCGCTGAAGTTGGTTTAGCCGCAGACATTTTATCATCAAGTAAAGCCAACGCCTGTTCACTATTATTTGCCTCTAGCCATAGTGCCGCGAGCTGCCCTTGGTTGTCATCCGATATAGCTTCTAGCTCAGTATTTGCTTTGACAACATCTCCTTGCTTTAACGCCGCTTTGGCTGCGATGGCACGCACATAGTCTTGGCGTTCATCCGGCTGCGGCGTTTTCGTCAACAAGGTTGCTGCTTGTTCCACTTCGCCGTTAATAAATAGCCACAAACTTTCGTTCCATGCTTGTTGCGCTTTTAGTTTACGCTTTCTGGAAAAATGACCTTTCGTATTGACTAGGCGATGCCACGACCAACGCACTACCTTACCCAACAACACTAAAGCGGTGATGACAAGTAATAACAAGATAGTGAAAGACACTATGCTGCCTTCAATCGTGGTTTGATTGAACGAGATCAACACATAGCCTTTCTCATCAATGAGCAAATGACTGGCGGCTAGTGCGATAAAAATAAGCGCGAAGGTGATGATTTTTGCCATCATTTTAGCCACCCTTTAACTGCTGCTGGGGTGGCAAGTTCAATCGACTCTTGGCGCTGAACTTCACTGCGGCTCAGCTTGTTTAAAGCCTGCTGCATCGTATTCACAGGCGCGTGTTGCGTATCAAAATAACGCGCCAACGTGTCGGCTGCACTATCAAGCGCACTGAAGTAAATGCTCGCCTGTTGATCCATTAATGCGGTTTGTGCTTGGGTTAAATAAGCACGCAGCTGCGTGCGTATAAGCAGCTGCTCGTTTTTATCGAGCAGTGGGTCTATCACCACTTCATCATGATGACGTATGGTAATAAAGTCATCAACCAACCCCCGCCAAGAGCGCTTTAAGTTCGCTTGCCAATCATCAACCTGTTGCGATAGCGCAGCATCTTCACTCGCTGCTTTTTGCGGAATTTGCTTAGTTTTGATCGTTAGCGTATCAACTTGAGACAATAAACCATGAAGCTCAAAGTAAAGTGACTCCGTTTGCGGCTTAGGCAAGGCCTTCAAAGCCGCAATGTCTTTAGCAATCGCCTGCTTAACAGCTGCCGTGTTGGACTCAGACTCTAAGCTCTCTTGCAAGCGCTGCAGAATAGCAATTGCGCCAAGATAATCTTGCTCTGCCGCAACTTTAAATGCAGCAAGGCGCTGTAAATACAATGCCTCAGAGGCCACTGCACCGCTTACTTGCTGCTGCGCCTTGGCAAGCGTCTGCATTAACTGGGTTTCCACATGTTGCTGCTGCTCAGCCAATCGCTTTGCGACATTGTCTTGCAACGAATCAAGCACATTTTCTACTCGCTGAAGTTGCGATTTAGCGCCACTCAGCTGTGTGTTTAGTAGCTGATTTTCAGCGTTAATCGCTTGGTTAGTTAGCAACGCTTGTTGCAACTGTTGTTGCTGTTGCAAATAAACATAGCCAACACCAGCGCCACTACCCAGTGCCACTAATAATGCAAGGAGCGCAACCTTACTCACACCAGCCTTAGCGTGATGTGGCGTTACGGTTTGCTCTGCTGCTTTTGCAGCTTGCTGGGTATTTGTATTCTTTGTTTGCGATTCAGACTGAGTCATTTTGCGCCCTTGCTGCTTGGTATAGTCGATGATACTCCCTGCGATGGCACGATTATCAGGGCCATGACATACCACAATTTGAGACTGTTCGATGTTATAGGATTGCTGTACATGCTCAGCAATACGTTGGCTCACAACAAAGAAAGTGCGCTGAGCCAACCAATCTTTACTTGCTGACGACTGCGTATTAAAAATCGCATCCGCTGCACTATTACTGGTAATGACTATACCTTCAATCTGCTGGCTTCGCCAGTGGTCTAACCAGCCATCTGCATTGTCTTTTACGGCAACGCGTTCATAAACCACCAGACTGTCAAGGATGGCTCCCTGCGCTTTTAAAGTTTGCGCAATAACGGGACGCCCGCCTTTCCCTTTGACCAACAATACACGCTTGCCCTCAACAGAGGACAGCTGCGGGAGTGCAAGCAAGCCTTCGGAATCAGGTTGTTTAGGATATTTAGCCTTGATATTTAGGGTCTGCTGGATAGCATCGGCCGTGCCTTCGCCAACAGCAAAAGCTGCGCAATGTCCGGCTAATGGCACTTCTAGTTGGTGAAAGTATCGCACCGCATCTGGCGAGACAAAAATAGCTAACTCGGCTTCGCTTATCATTGCTTTGGCGGTGTCACTCACCGCCACTTCATTAAGCTGCAATACTGGGCAAATCACTGAGCTAATTTGCTGCTGTGTCAGTAACTCAGATAAAGGTTCTGATTTGCCAACGGGTCGAGTTAGCACAACTTTCATTTAAGCGTCCCTATAAACCTCAGCAAGAATTTTATCTGCACCTTGCGCAAGTAAGGATTCTGCCAATTGAATTCCAAGTTGCTCAGCCTCTGCAACCGTACCAGAGCATTCGCCGCGCAAGATTTCGCTGCCATCGACAGCACCTACTAAGCCGCGCAAGTGCACCTGATCGCCCGAGACTTCTGCATAAGCGCCGATTGGAACCTGACATCCCCCTTCCAAACGGCGGTTCATTGCGCGCTCGGCAAGTACACGAATACGTGTATCAGTGTGTTCCAGTGGTGCAAGGAATGCTTTAGTTTGAGCATCATCGCTACGACATTCAATGCCGACAGCGCCTTGACCATTGGCCGGTAATGAAGCTTCCGGTTCAATATAACTTGCGATTCTATCCACCATTTCTAAACGGATAAGTCCCGCGGCGGCCAAAATAATGGCATCAAACTCACCCGCATCTAGCTTGGCTAGGCGAGTATTCACATTACCACGTAAATCCTTAATGACTAAGTCCGGACGCGCTGCTCGAATTTGACATTGGCGACGCAGGCTTGATGTGCCAACCACAGCGCCCTCAGGCAACTCTGCAAGTGAGGTATAAGTATTAGACACAAACGCGTCTCTTGGGTCTTCGCGTTCGCAAATAGTATGCAGCTCGAGCCCTTCAGGGAAATCAACAGGTACATCTTTCATTGAATGCACTGCAATATCTGCGCGCCCTTCTAACATGGCCTGCTCAAGCTCTTTGACGAACAACCCTTTCCCGCCAATTTTTGCCAGTGGCGTATCTAAGATCTTGTCGCCTTTCGTCGACATCGGCACGAGCTCTACTTTTAGATTCGCATGGTGTTTTTCAAGCTCTGCCTTCACAAATTCGGCTTGCCATAGCGCTAAAGCACTTTTGCGCGTTGCAATACGTATTATGGAAACTTGTTCTGTCATGATTTGCCTTTCATTTATTGCAGCGTTATTGCCGCTGCAAATAGTTAACTATGTGGTGATGGCAGTCGGTCACATGCTGCCATACACAATACTGCGAGTAAGATTATTGCTGACTGTTATCCACAATGCGGAACGTCTTTTGGGCAAGCAGTTGTCCAGACTGCGTCACCACCTCAACACGCCAATCTCCGGTTTGACTCGGCATGACGTTCTTACTTGAATAAGTACGATAGCGCGCAGCTTGGATAGGAAGCTCCACTTCTGCCATCAGCTCGTCTTGATGAAACCACAGGTGCGACACCACTTGATCTTTAAGCGCGTGCACTTCAGTGAAAAAGTAAAGCTTGTCACTAAACTGAGTGGTCGCAATTACGTCTTTCAACACGTTCGTCGGTTCGCGGTCATCAATCAGAGTAGTGAGTACAGCGCGGCTGATAAATTGCGTGTCGATTTTTGCCCCTAGCGCGACACTGGCTATGCGCGCTTCAGCATCAAATTGATTTTTAGCTTCAGCCCTTGTTTCTGTTTCTGTTTCTGTTTCTGTTTCTGTTTCTGTTTCTGTTTCTGTTTCTGTTTCTGTTTCTGTTTCTGTTTCTGTTTCTGTTTCTGTTTCTTCAGAAGCTTGTTGCTGTTCCTGGTCTAACGCAATGACTTGAGCGACCTCTATTGAGGTCGTCGCGGCACCAGTAGGGGTGAGTTCGGGCGTCGTTAAAACGCTATCGGGTGAGGTATCCGCACTTAGCAGCCCGACTTCACGCTCTTCGTTAGAGTCTACTGATGCAGGAGAGTCATTCAGTGATGTATCGGTTTTTGCAATGGTGGCATGTATAGGTACTGCCACTTGGACATCGTCTTCGTCTGCGTTAACGTTATCCACGACACCATAAACACCCGCGGTTGCAATGCCAGCAAATGCTGCCGTTGCCATAAAAATGCGTTTCCAGTGCCATTGATAGGTCACCGCTGAGGGCTCTGAGGGTTGCTTACTCACCGACGTTTTTATGACAATCTTTTGTGACATTGCTTTGCTCCTGTATCTGTCACCAGTACCTTATACCACTTAATATTAATCACTCAGTCTCGTAATTAACCAAGCGCGAATGGCTTTTAACTCTTCAAGACATACCTGATGCTCCATTGGGTAGTCTTGCCAGCTCACTTCATAGCCTTGCTGTTGTAACGTGTTAAATGCGTGCTCACCTGCAAACATAGGCACGACAGGATCAGCACTGCCATGCGCCATAAAAATAGTAAGCTCGCTTTGCTGTGCTTCTGCACTGAGCTTTTCAGGCACACACATATAAGTTGATAGTGCCATGACACCAGCCAATTTAACAGTTAAACGCGGTGCAAGATGGAGCGCAATCACGCCCCCTTGAGAAAATCCGGCTAGGATAATACGGTTAGCTGGAATACCTTTATCTAACTGTGCCTGAATTAACGCTTCAACCTGAGCTGATGAGTCTCGCACACCTTGCTCATCCGCTCTTTTATCCAGATCAAATGATTTAATGTCATACCATGCACGCATCACCATACCACCATTTATAGTGACCGGCTGCTCTGGTGCATGTGGAAAAATAAAGTGTGCACCCAATTCGTCAGGCAGGTTTAACTCAGAGGCAATGGGTAAAAAGCCGTTACCTGAATCACCTAAACCATGGAGCCAAATAATACTCGCTTTATGCTGTCCTTTGGCAGGATAATCTACAAACTCCAACATTAATCGTGCTGCCACTCTATTGCGATATTTGCCTGTTTAGTCGCCGCGTCGCTCATAAATTGCCAAAACTCAGCACCTGAACGATTATCAATCCACTGATCGCCACGCAACTCAAAGTGATGACCATTAAACTTAGTCGCCACCCAGACTTGGTGCAATGGTGCTTGTTTATTGATAACAATTTTGCTCTTGTCAGGGAAAATAATTTCTAGAATTCCCGATGCTGATTCGTAATCTAAATCAGCGTCACAATCATCGATCTGCTCTTCAATAGTCAACATTAGCGCATCGGCTAACTCATGATATTCACTTTCTGTCATCGTGATTTCCTCTTACTGACGCACTGCGGCATGGTGCCTAAGCTTAACTCGCTATTTGAGCAATTTGATGAAGACGAAATTTCAATAGCGAAAAGCTGCTTTTTTTATCAATTCTGTTACTCTGCGATTATAAAGGCACTGACACGAATTATCTAATGAAAGCGACACCTTATAAATTTAGCGTAACGGCACTTGTTTTTACTACTTTAATCGGATTATCGGGTTGCGGTCAAAGCGGTCCGCTTTATTTGCCTGAACAACAGGCTAAGAAATCAAACCAACCGAAAGCAGCACAAGCAAACCAGCCTGAAGCAGAACAACAGGAGCGTTAAAATGGATTATTTCAATTATCAAGATGGCGAACTATTCGCTGAAGATGTCGCCATAACCACAATCGCCGAGCAATATGGCACTCCTTGCTATGTCTACTCGAAGAAGACTTTAGCACGGCATTATCACGCTTTTACGGATGCCGCAGCCGGTCATCCCCACTTAGTGTGCTACGCAGTAAAGGCGAATTCAAATATCGCCGTGCTGAACGTCTTGGCTCAGCTTGGTTCTGGTTTTGATATCGTGTCGAAAGGTGAACTTGCGCGAGTGCTAAAAGCAGGGGGAGATCCTCAAAAAGTGGTTTTTTCTGGTGTTGCGAAAACGGAAGATGAAATCGCGTTTGCGCTTGAGACTGGGATTAAATGCTTTAATGTTGAGTCGATTGCAGAGCTTCATCGGATCAGTGAAGTGGCAACCAGACTGGATAAGATTGCGCCAATTTCATTGCGCGTAAATCCTGATATTGATGCAAAAACTCACCCTTATATTTCAACTGGGTTAAAAGAAAACAAATTTGGTATTGATATCAAAGCCGCATTTGATGTTTACCAGCTCGCTTACGCCTTACCGGGTTTAAAAGTGGTTGGGATTGACTTCCACATCGGCTCTCAGTTGGTTGAGGTTAATCCATTTTTAGCGGCGTTAGATAAAGTGCTGGCTCTAATTTCTCAACTCGAAAAGGCGGGAATTTACTTGCATCACCTCGATATCGGTGGCGGTCTTGGCGTGCCTTATGACGGTGAAAAGCCGCCGCATCCGAGTGCTTACGCTGCAGAGATTAAAGCGCGATTGGCGCAGTTCAATGATCTAGAACTCATTTTTGAGCCTGGTCGAGCGATTGCTGCCAATGCCGGTGTGCTGGTGACTAAAGTCGAATTTATTAAGCCAACCGAGCATAAGCATTTTGCCATTGTTGATGCTGGCATGAACGACATGTTACGACCATCGCTTTATCAGGCTTGGCAAAATATCGTACCAGTCACACCGCGAGACGACGTTGACGCGATAAATTACGACGTGGTTGGTCCAGTATGTGAAACGGGTGACTTTCTAGGTAAAGACCGAGTACTTAAAATTAAGGCTGGTGACTTATTAGTACAGCGCAGTGCAGGCGCGTATGGCTTTACCATGAGTTCAAATTACAACTCACGCCCCCGCTGTGCAGAGGTCATGGTTGATAACAATCAACACCATCTAATCCGCCAAAGAGAGCCGTTAGAATCTCTGTGGCAATTTGAGCAACTACTGCCACAATAATCGACTTGGATACGTCCTAGGGATGCAAAGCAAGGCTTAATGCCAAGCCGCTTCCCTAGTCGAGGTATCCATGGCAAAGTATTAGCAAAGTGAGGCCATGGTTTTATACCAAAAGATAACCACTCTATGTTTATAAACTTTTCAAAAATGCATGGTTTAGGCAACGACTTTGTGGTGATAGATAATGTCACCCAAAATGTGTTTTTGTCTCGAGACCAAATTAAGAAGTTAGCAGATCGCCACTTTGGAATTGGCTTTGATCAGCTGTTGATGGTTGAAGCGCCTTATTCCCCGGACTTAGATTTTCATTATCGTATTTTCAATGCCGATGGTAACGAAGTAGAGCAATGTGGTAACGGTGCTCGCTGTTTTGCTCGCTTTGTCCGCATGAAGGGCTTAACGAACAAACACAAGGTTTGTGTCTCAACAAAGGGCGGCAATATCACCCTGTATACCGAAAAAGACGGCCAAGTTACCGTGAATATGGGCAAACCGAACTTTAACCCACAAGCCATTCCGTTTCGTGCAAACAAACAAGAAAACACCTATATTTTAAGAGCCGACGAACATACGGTGTTTTGTAGCGCGGTTTCTATGGGCAATCCTCATGGCGTGATTATTGTCGATAGTGTAGAAACCGCTGAGGTAGCTACACTTGGGCCACTCCTTGAACACCATGAACGTTTCCCACAAAAGGCCAATATTGGCTTTATGGAAGTAGTTTCTCGTGAATACGTTAAGCTACGTGTTTGGGAGCGCGGCGCTGGCGAAACGCTTGCCTGTGGCACAGGAGCATGTGCTGCCGTAGTTGCAGGCATAATGCAAGGCAAGTTAGAAGAAACCGTTAGGGTCGACCTACCAGGTGGCAGTCTTCAAGTGCGTTGGGGCGGTCAAGGTCAAGTAGTGAAAATGACCGGACCGGCGGAGCATGTTTTTGATGGGCAAATCGCAATATGACCATAAAAGAAGCAAATTCAACTGAACAATTAGTCATTGAGTACCTGCGCAAGCATCCTGATTTTTTGCTCAGGCACCCTTATGTGCTATTGGATTTGCAGCTACACCACCAGCAGCAAGGGCTTCCAAACCTTGCTTTGCACCAACAGCGGATGCTCCGCGATGAAGTCAACTCACTACAGCAGCAGATCAAAGACATGGTCCATTATGCAAAAGCCAACGAGCTGGTTTTCAAGCAATTGAGTGAATGCCAATTGGCTATCATGCGTTGTACTGAGTTGAGTGCAATCAATCATACGTTAGCACAGCGCTTTGAGGACCACCCGGACATCCAAGCATGTAAACTCATCAACATCGATGATACGCTTTTGGAACTAGTGTCAGCTAAACTGAGCAGTAACAACTGCTACTTAGGACGACTCAGTCAGTCACAAGCTGAACTCTTGTTTGCCGATATTGAAGTAGGATCGGTAGCACTTTACCGCGTTGATGCGTCAGACAAAGGTCGCTTTATTCTGGCCTTTGCCAGCCGCTCACCAGAACACTTTTCGCCACAACACGACAATATGTTGATCACCGCTTTTATTCAAACATTATCGCTTAAGCTCGAAGCGCTGGCATGAGCCTAACTCCACTATCGGAAGATTGGACGCAACCAGTAACCGCCTTTATGGCACACTTGCGCCACGAAAAGCACTATTCAGAACATACACTAACCCAATACAACACTCAGCTTATTCAAGCAGCGCAGTATTTTTGTGACCACGCCTCTTCTTGGCTAGAAGTCAGTGGCGAGCAAATTCGCCGCTACAGCATGAAGCTTCGCGGTCAAAATTACAGCCCAAGAACTATCAACCTTAAGCTCAGTTGTATTCGGAGCTTATATAAATTTCTCAAACTCAAGTCACAATCACAACAGGCTGTCGTCAATCCCGCACAAGGGATCCGAGGCCCTAAGTTTCAAAAGCCACTCCCAAAGAACCTTGATGTTGACCAAATGGGGCAACTTCTGGAAATTCAGGCAGATGACGCGCTTGCCATTCGTGATAAAGCCATGATGGAATTAATGTACTCTAGTGGTTTGCGATTAAGCGAGTTGGTTGGCGCAAACCTATTGGATGTCAAAGACGGTGAAATACGCGTGCTTGGTAAAGGCGGCAAGGAGCGTGTTGTGCCTGTCGGCGGCAAAGCGCTAAACGCACTAGCTGATTGGCTCAAAATAAGGCCGCAATTTGCAACATTGGAAGAACCTGCGCTTTTTGTGAGCAAATTAAAGCGCCGGATCAGCCCTCGCCATGTCCGCGCAAGAATGAAAGAATGGGGGTTGAAACAAGGGGTTAGTACACCTATTCACCCCCATAAACTGAGGCACTCGTTCGCCAGCCACATGCTAGAATCCAGCGGTGACTTGCGCGCGGTACAAGAGATGCTTGGACATGCCAGCTTATCAGCCACACAGGTCTACACCCATTTAGATTTTCAACATTTAGCAAAAGTGTATGATAGCGCTCACCCAAGAGCGAAAAAGCAAAAAGACGAGTAACAATGCGATTCAATAAGCCCATTTCAGACATTGCCGCCATCAGTTTTGATTTAGACGATACGCTATACGATAACAGGCCTGTTATCATTGCGGCCGTTAACGCCATGACAGCGCACCTGAATGCTATTCCCGAGTGGCAAGCGAAAGGGGGATCATTCTGGTCTCAATGTCGAAACGAAACACTCAAACAAAACAGTGCGCTTGCAGAAGATGTGACAAAGTGGCGTCAAGTGGCACTTGAGTGGGGCTTCACAGCACTGGGGTTTGATACCGCAACAAGTAAACAGCACGCGCTACAGGCCTATCAAGCCTTTGCCGATGCCCGCAGTAATATCACGGTCAGCGACGCCGTCATCAACCTGCTTGCTCAGTTACGCAGTCAATATCACATCATTGCTATCACTAATGGTAATGTCGAGATAGATAAATTTAATCTTCGCGATAGTTTTGATTTAGTGCTTCGCGCCGGAATTGATGGCCGCGCCAAACCTCACCCTGAGCTTTACCAGCTTGCCTGCCAGCATTTTAACCTTGCACCACATCAACTTCTGCATGTTGGCGATAGCTTAGATACCGATGTGCAAGGAGCACACCGTGCCGGCTGCCCTAGTGTTTGGCTTCGCAATCAATTTGCGCCATACCAGTACAAAGGATTGGCTAATGTGGAAATCGATGACATACAAATGTTAAAAAAGATGATGTAATGTTTCCTTTCATGCGGTTGCATTCGGTGCTTGAATAACGTACTAATATTGACTTCCAAAAAACGATAATAATGGAAGTGAAATATGTCATCACAGGACACAACAAGTGATACAGGCTTTTTTGGTCATCCAAAAGGCCTGCAAACTCTGTTTCTCACCGAGATGTGGGAACGAATGAGTTATTATGGCATGCGCGCCATGTTAGTACTTTTCATGACGGCCACCTTACAGCAAGAAGGCCTTGGCTTCACCGTTGCCTCCGCTGCTGCAATATATGGCCTCTATACTGGCTCGGTTTATTTCTTAGGTCTACCGGGAGGTTGGATAGCAGACCGTTTATTGGGTGGCCAACGTGCGGTTTGGTACGGCGGCATTATCATCATGTGCGGCCACATCATTCTTGCCATCCCAAGTCAATTTTCCTTTTTTGTTGGCCTTATCTTTGTTGCCAGTGGCACTGGTTTATTAAAACCCAATATTAGCGCTATGGTTGGCCAGCTTTATAACGATGAAGATAACCGCCGCGATAGTGGTTACGCGATTTACTATATGGGGATCAACCTAGGGTCTGTGATCGGCTATGCGGTATGTGGCTACTTTATGGAAAACGTTGGTTGGCATTGGGCCTTTGGTGCAGCCGCGGTGGGCATGGCAATCGGTTTAGTCAATTATCGCCTAACAGACAAACACATCGCTACCGTTGGCAATGCGCCAACTAACCCAATGACGGGGAGTCAAAGTGCTAAAGCTTGGGGTGCGATTGTTTTAGTCATTGCGGCTGTTGCAGCAATAACGGCAGCGGCGTTTGCAGGTGTTTTTGTGATAAACCCCGTAGAGCTCGCAAAATATGTCGCGATAGCTTTTACTGTCACTTTCTTTTTGTATTACGGTTATATCTACTTTGGCGGTAATCTTGATGCCGATGAAAAGCGCCGGATGTGGGCACTCTTTTTGGTTTGCGTTGCGTCCACTTGTTTTTGGTCTGGTTTTGAACAAGCAGGCTCATCGCTTAATCTATTTGCCCGTGATTACACCGACAGATTAATCGGCAGTTTTAGTATTCCAACCGCTTGGTTCCAATCGGCCAACGCTTTTTTCATTATCGTGTTATCCCCTTTCTTTGCTGCGCTTTGGATTAACTTGGCTAAGCGCATGATCACGCCAACCTATAGCGTGAAATGTGCGATAGGCCTTATCATCATGGCGAGCGGATTTATTGTGATGTTTTTCGCTTCCCAATATGCAGCTCAAGGCCTACAAGTAGCACCAATGTGGTTGATCACCACTTACTTTCTGCACACCGTGGGTGAACTTTGTTTAAGCCCAGTGGCGTTGAGCGCAGTAAGTAAGTTATCTCCCAAACGTTTTGCTGGGCAAATGATGGGGGTTTTCGTACTCACCTACTCCATTGGTAATATCTTCTCGGGTCTGCTCGCTGGTAGCTTTGATCCTAATAATATCGAAGACTTACCAAATCTATACCTACAAATTGCGCTATTTACTATCGGTATTGGTGTATTTGTCGGTGTACTTGGTCTAAAAACCAAGCATTGGGAAAAGCAATCTGAAAAGCCGCTCACAGAGCAAACGGCTTAAATGAATTGAAGATGTAGGAGTGATGGCTTCTACATCTTCTCAAACTCAGCAGAAACAAGCTGGCCGTCATAAGATTTGAAGTGGCCAACCCAATCAGAGTTTACTACTTCTATCATGCCATATAGATTTTCAATCGAGCCTATTTGAGATGCGCGACTTTCAGGGTCAAGATAATTTACCCCATAGAATTGCCAAGGAGTAAGTACATTCGATATCACGCTCAATCCAGATAAATTAGCATTGCTTAACGACCAACTCTCTAGCAGCTTAACTCCTATCACTCGGCCAAATTGGCTTTGTTCAATTAACTGATTACACCCGGTGTAAAATAGCGTTTGTTTATCTATGCCACGCCATTGCATTAAGCCGCCCTGATGCTTTGTAATAAAAGCTTTGATGTCTTCTTGACCACTCCAGCATGCAGGAGCAATTGGTTTCGCAATCTCTGTTTTGCCTATGGTTAGGGCAGATAATTTGGTCTTCGGATCGGTAGTATATCTTCCCTCGACAAAAAACTTAATGTCAGGAAACTTTTCCTTAAGTGCAGAAACTGTCATCTCATCCAAGTCACGGTTTGCAATTTGAGTTTGCTGGTGACTTAGTGGTGTCGCAAGATCAACATCATAAATATCAATTAGATTTGCAAGACTGATAGGAAGAAGATTGAATGCATATTGGTACCCGACGAGCTTATCATGTTCAAATAAAAACGCGTTATTGCGACCAATAAATGCAAACTTTTGATAAGCATTAATAGGCCATTGCATCGTAAAACGGCCTATTTTTTCTTCCGCTTGTGAAAAAGAGTCTCCGAGCTTAATACCAAATACTTGGTCAGTAGTAACAGAAGTATCAAGTACCTCTGTTAGCTTTGGCTTGAGTCGACTTTTGTTCGGATCAATCGTTGTGTTATAAGTAATTGAATGGGTCGTTGGTTTGGATGAAAAAACAGCACCAGATATCAGCTCAGTGTTTTTTGCTGTAAGTACTTCAGTATAATGACAAGATAAAACGGGCTGAGCTACAACTTTCCCGGATACAACAGCTCTTTTCGACCACCCATCAGCCGTTCTTTTGAATGAAGCATTTTTAATAATTATACCTTTCTCAAACGCTTTAGCTTCTTCAGATAACGCGTCAAATAGTGACAATCTAACATCGTCAAACAGCGCTGTGACAACATCCGATAACTCACCATTACTCGCCTCTTGTCCCCCCAACAAACGCATTGACTTTGAGCTTTGCTTGTATATTTCAATGGGCGCTTTACTTTCATCAATGACACAATCACTATTTTTCGCAAATATTTGGGTCGCACTCACTTGCACACTCACCGCAAACAAACCAGCTAGCAAAATATTTTTTTTCATTTTATTGTCCCTTTTTTAGCCTTATCTCAACCTTAGCGTAATCCGATACAAATCTGTAGTTTTTCTTCCGACTTTGCTACTGTACTGACTCTTTTAAAAAAGGATGCTGTTTTCTATGTCTAAAGTCATGATCACTGGTGCAACGGGCTTGCTTGGCCGCGCACTTTGCCAAGAGCTAAGTAGTACCCACGAGATTTTAGGATGTGGCTTTAGCCGAGCAGCCGCGCCACTTCACAAACTTGACTTGGCTGACCACAGTTCGGTTTTAGATTTCTTAGATAACCACGGGCCAGAGATACTTATTCACGCAGCAGCAGAGCGCAGGCCAGAACAATGTGAGCGAGACCAAGCGGCAACGCTTACGCTCAATGTTGCGGCAACCGAGTTCTTAGCCCAAGCCTGCCGCGAAAGAGATATTCGATTTTTCTTTATTAGTACTGACTATGTGTTTGACGGCACCTCAGCACCTTATGTTGAAACAGATATCACTAATCCTGTGAACTTCTACGGCCAAACCAAGCAAGCTGCGGAGCGCGCAATCCTCGCAGACAGCGCATCACATACCATAGTACGAGTGCCTGTATTATACGGGGAGGTAAAAACGCTGGAAGAATCCGCGGTAACCATTATTGCAAAACAGCTGTTAGCCAACCCCGCTTCAAGTCACGATAATTGGGCCATTCGCTACCCCACCCATGTTAATGATATTGCCCTAACGCTCAAAGATGTTATCGCACAGCCTAGCCTTGGTGGGATTATTCATATCAGTGGCAATCAAGCATTCACTAAGTATGAAATGGCGCAGGTCATGGCGCAGGCTTTGCGGCTACCGACCCAAGATCTCATGCCGCTGAGCCAACCGAGTGACGATGCCACAAGGCCACAAAATTGCGCTCTAAAAGACACGAGGTTGATTATTTTGGGGATTTCTCACCACCGCGATTTTGCAACCGCTGTGAGTGAAGTGCTCACAAAACACAGATAACTTTTAAAACAGGTTATTACGACCAAAGGGCACTTCTAATGTATTGTCATTGGCTGATACTGGGTGCCCTACCATCTCGCCATAAGCGCTTTGATGCCTAATCACCATTTCCATGTAGCTAATATCAAGCAGGCGTTTTTGAATTTGCAGCGGGTTATGTGCTTTTAAAAACTCGCCATTTTCTTCCGTGACATAATATTCCACATTATTAATAAGCACACTGACTTGATAAAGCGCTAAATCGATGGAATGCACTATTACCTTTTGCAGCGGTTGATGTTGTTTTAACTTTGAAAACGCAATGGCCATTGATATTCCCCATGCATAGATCCAAACAGTCTGTTGCCCTACAATACGCGCTGTTATCTCTTTTTGATCATGTGAATGTCTATGTCCTATCCGATGCGTTTGGCCAAATATCTCAGCCACTGCGGTGTTTGCTCTAGGCGACAAGCGTCTCGCTTAATTGATAGCGCAAGAGTGACCGTAAATGGCCGCTTGGCAAACCATATAGATCACATCAATTTGACCGATTGCATTATGGTCGATGGTGAACCGGTCGCGCCGCCACAAACGAGAAGACTCTTTGTTTACCATAAACCCGTGGGTATAGACTGCAAAGTGAATCCAGATGACCCTGCCAGTATCTACCATGTACTACCAAAATCGTGTCGTGTGTATCCAATAGGTCGGTTAGACAAAGACAGCAGGGGGCTACTACTACTCACCAATGATGGGGCACTGTGTCAGCAGTTAATCCACCCTGACCATCATCAAGAGAAAGAATATGAGGTGCAAGTTGACAAGCCTCTAGACCCAGATTTTTGCCTTAAAATGGCAGCCGGCGTGCCAGTGAAGGGCCAAATAACCCTCCCCTGTACCGTTGAGCAAATCGCACATGACCGCTTTAGAATAGTGTTACGCCAAGGACTCAATCGCCAGATCAGAAGAATGGCACATTACTGTGGTTATCGGGTTATCGACTTATACCGAGTGCGTATCGCAAACTTAGCATTGACACAGCTAGAGGTTAACTCCGCTGAAGTGAAAGAGATTTCAGCAGAGTTAATTCAGTTGACCTAAGTGTAGAGTCACGCAAAGGACGACTATAAACCACACACCACAATAATGGCGATAGCACAGCCGAGTCCTAGCGCCCAGACAATGGAGCGCAGCACGTCAATATTCGCCCAATACAGCACACAATATAATGCTCGAGCGACAATATGGCCTATAGCTAGCCATTCGACCAGAGGAGTGTAGGTTTGGGTGCCAAACGCAACGGCCAAGGCGACAGCAAACACGGCTAATGACTCAAAACAGTTTTGATGTGCGGCCAGCGCTCTTGCCCCCAGCCCAGTTAGTTTCTTTTGCTGTTCACGCGGGTGCTTGTTGTCGTAGCCCCCTTCTTTATTCATCGCCACTGCCACAGGGATTTTGGCAAAATAAGGTAGTAAGATGGCAAGAATTGCACAGATGATTAGTATACCCACAAGATACTCCTTCAACCTTTTGATTATTCAACTCAGTAGAGCAGAATAGCGTTAAAAAGAAAAGCCATAAGTGAATACGTAATACCCTAACCTATGGCCCAATCTTGTAGCATCGACGTTAATCATATCGTGATACTGAAAATTGAACATGTGGCAAATTGCCGCAGTACGCCAACCACAAGAATGCTTCCGTAGCACCTTGAATACACATTGAATTATTTTCACTATCACGATAATTCATTTATTCAGACTCGCTCCTATCCGGTATGCTGATACACATTCGAGCATTGTAGAGTCACCTCTCATGTGGATTTTGTTCACCTTACTAGCTGCTTTTTCTCAGGCTTGGCGAAATGCTTTTCAAAGCAAATTGAGTGAAAGCGCCTCCACAGCCAGCGTCACCTTAGCAAGATTTATTTTAGCCAGCCCACTTGCGGGGCTATATCTTTGGAGCCTTTATCAGATCGCTCCTGCAGAATCGCTCATCATTAACGATGACTTTTTAGCCTTTGTGCTGGGTGCCAGTGTCATGCAAATCATCGCGACGGGGTTAATGGTGGTGCTATTTAAGCAAAATAATTACGCCATAGGCGCTGGACTTGCGAAGAGTGAGGCACTCGTGGCGGCAATTTTGGGCGTACTCTTTTTTGGCTCAAGCTTAACTTTACTCGGTTGGTTTGGTGTCTTTATCGGTGCTATCGCGGTGTTGTTATTGAGCGGTTTTAGCCTGCGTGCTTTCAATGGCAAAACTGCACTAGTGGGACTAGCCTGTGGAACAAGCTTCGCGCTTACTTCTCTTTGGGTGCGTGAAGCCAGTATCGCATCGGGCCTACCTTTCCCCCACAGTGCAGCCTGGGTGTTATTATTAGTGCTGGTTTGCCAAACTGTGATGTTGAGTATGTATTTGACAATGCGCGAACCACACTCTTGGCGCGTGCTGTGGCAACGCCGCAAACTGACGCTGGCCATTAGTGTTAGCAGTTGCATCGGTTCTATAGGTTGGTTTAGCGCAATGAGCCTTGAGCATGTCGCCTACGTGAAAACACTCGGCCAAATCGAAGTGTTTTTCACTTTGCTTATCTCATTCTTGTGGCTCAAAGCACCAGTAAAGAAGCGCGACTCAATGGGACTCTTACTCATCGCCGTCGCGGCTATTTTGGTTATGCTAACTTAAGTACCACAACCCCACTGATGATAAGTAACACGCCCAAGTAGCGCATAAAACTACTTGGGTCACCGTAGAAAAAGATACCCACTAAGAATGTGCCTGCCGCGCCAATACCTGTCCACACTGCATACGAGGTACCCAGTGGAATTTGCTTTTGCGCCAGCCATAACATCCAGCCGCTCAAGGCCATAAAACCAACGGCTATCACTATGCCTAACCAACGAGTATCGGCTTGTTGCGCCATTTTCAGACCAACGGGCCAACCTATTTCAAACAGGCCAGCCATAATTAAATAAACCCACGCCATACTATTTTTGTTTCAACTCCACAGAATACAGGTCTTTTCTTCGGTCTCGTAAATTACGCACCGTTCCTTCACTATGCAATATTTTGAGTTTATCTAAATCTAAGTCACTAAATAACAGCATTTCCGTATTTGGTGTTGCTTCGTTGAGCGCGGCATCATGAGGAAAAGCAAAGTCCGATGGCGTCAACACCGCTGACTGCGCGTACTGCACATCTAGGCTTTCTACCTGTGGTAGGTTACCAACGCTTCCAGCGATAACCACGTAGCATTCGTTTTCAACCGCACGGGCCTGCGCGCAATGCCTTACCCTTAAATAGCTGTTTTTCGTGTCAGTCCAAAATGGTACAAACAAAATATCCAGCCCTTTTTCAGCCATGATCCGCGATAGCTCTGGAAATTCCACGTCGTAGCATACTTGGATCCCTACTCGGCCCGCATCTGTATCGAACACCTCTATTTTATCACCGCCTTTGATAACCCAATCGTAGTCTTCGTGAGGGGTGATATGAATTTTACGTTGTTCATCCACTTTGCCAGAGCGATGACATAAGTAACTGACGTTATAGAGCTTGTCGCCCTCTAGTAGCGGCATAGAGCCGGTGATAATATTGGCATTGTACTCAATCGCCATTTGCGACATAGCGGCTCTAAACTGCTCGGTATACGTCGCCAACGCACGAATTGCTTCGGTCTGATTTCTATAGCTTCCGAGACCCATTAGTGGCGCGTTAAAAAACTCAGGGAAAAGGATAAAGTCACTTTGGTAATCCGAGACCGTGTCCACAAAATACTCAACTTGTTTCATTAGCTCCTCTACCGATTCCACCCGGCGCATTTGCCACTGAACAGCCCCCACTCTGACGATGGTTTTCTTGCTTTCGATCACGGTATCGGTGGGCTCAAAGAGAATGTTATTCCACTCAAGTAGGGTCGCATAGCCTTCGGAGTCCTGATCTTCCGGCAGATATTGCTTAAGCAATCGCTTTACTTGGAAGTCGTTGGCAAGTTGGAAGCTTAGAATGGGGTCGTGTAATTCTTTATGGTCGACTTTGTTGATATACTCCATTGGCGACATACTGCCACGGAATTGCTTATAAAGCGGAATACGGCCACCTGCTAAAATCGCACGCAAGTTGTACTGACGACAAAGCTCTTTACGGGCATCATACAGTCGTCGACCAAGACGTAGACCACGATGGCTTTTGGCTATCACTACGTCCAGCCCGTAAAGCGCATCAGCATTACTATCACTAAAAATTCGGCTATGCGCGTCAACAATGTCTTCATAGGTATGCGGGTTAGAAAAGGTTTGATAGTCAACTTGAACACTCAGCGCGATACCGACGAGACGCTCACCGTCTTTGACACCGATCTGTCCCTCAGGAAACTGGTCAATCAACCTAAATATCGTATGACTAGGCCACGCACCACCGAGATCTGGGTAGGCTTCATCCATTAATGATTTAACCTGATCGTAGTCAGACTTTTCTAGGTTACATAGCGTGATCCGCGCTTTTTCTACAGACATATCAACTCCAAAGCTTTTATTATCTACCTATCTCTCACTCTACTACAGCCAACCTTGCTGGATGCTGAGCGAATAACCTGAGCTTAGGTCAAATAGACGGCAAATCACAATAGAGCTTCTATACTTATTTTATTGTGAATACCACAAGAGCTTACGTTTGACTAAATACCACCCTTATAGCAAACCAGACCAAGTAGAAGCATTAAAATTTGCATTATTACGACGTGTGGCCGCGTATTGCATGTGGCTACACGCAGGCCTCATTGGCGTCTTTTGGCATTTAGAGGTGAACATACTTGCTTTGGTAAACGTGGGTAGTGTGCTGATGTGGTACGCTGGCATTAAACTCATTGATGCGAGTAAACCCTCGATTGCACTGCGGGTTTTCTGCCTTGAAGTCGCCATCCATGCGACGCTGGTGTGTGCCTATCTCGGCATGTCACTCGGGTTTCAGTACTATCTCTGGACAGTGTCTTGCCTCATGCTGCTAGATTACCAACTCAGGTTACGTAATGCCGTGATTTATTCCGTTGTGTTGATCACGCTATTCGCAGTCTTAGAATTATTGTTTGGTGATGTTGCCTATCAATATCGCTATCAACAGTTAATTCCCTATGTCCATTTTGCCAATGTGCTCATATGTGGTATTCCAATGATCTACACAATCAGCCACATACGTAAAATGACAGTGCAACAAAGAGACAAATTAGAAGAACTCGCTGCACACGACCCGCTCACACAAATGTTCAACCGTCGCTATGCGCGCGAGTTAATCACCCATGCTAAAGAAAACTGTATCTCTACTC
Organism: Pseudoalteromonas flavipulchra NCIMB 2033 = ATCC BAA-314; assembly: GCA_000814665.1. GTDB lineage: Bacteria > Pseudomonadota > Gammaproteobacteria > Enterobacterales > Alteromonadaceae > Pseudoalteromonas > Pseudoalteromonas maricaloris. The sequence continues at coordinate 29,207 of JWIH01000004.1, read as the reverse complement.
ACTCTCCTTTATGTTTGGTGATGGCGGATATCGACCACTTTAAAAAAATCAATGACACCTTTGGCCATGACAAAGGAGATCAAATTTTAAAAAGTGTGGCCGAAACAATCAAAGCACATATTCACCCTGCAGACATTGCAGTTCGTTGGGGTGGTGAAGAGTTTTTAATCGTGCTCGCGCCTTGCTCTAGTGGAGAAGCAATGCAGCGCATGGAAAAACTACGACGAGCCGTCGAGACCACCAGTTTTGAAAACGACATTCTTAAAGTCACCATGAGTTTTGGCGTTGCAAATTGGGATCCTAGCCAAACTTTTGAGGTCGTCATTCAACACGCGGATGCCGCACTTTACGACAGCAAACATTCAGGTCGTAACCGTGTTACCGCAGCACCGATTTTGCGTGTATCGGAGGGCGTAAGTTAACCCCCTCCGATACGTTCAGTGCAAAGCATTACTTAGGTGAAATGACTATCTGGTGAGTTAATTCACCAGGTAGCAAGGGGGTATTCTCTCCTTCGGCATAATCTGCAAATCCAGATCGATAAAACGGCGATAACGGATGTCCACTTTGGCCACCAGCAACCGTTAAAATTGCATTTTGTAAATGACCTGGTTGTGCGATAAAGCGTTGCGATGCGCCGAATGATTTACCCTGCACCGCAGGCATAAAGGTATCACCAAAAGCTTGTGCGGTTGGCATATCTAGCAAACCACTCAGCATTGGCATTTGTTTTGAGAAAGGATGCTGCACCTTGAGTGCATTAACATCCCCCCAGCGCCAAGCGGCCATATTACTGCCATATTTTTCGCTAAGTTGCTGCTTGGCAAGCTTGTAAGCAGCCAACTCTAACTCAAGCCAAGAACCATGCTCGCCCAACCAACTATTTGGCTGCTCGGTTAAGAGCTGCCAGAGTGAGGGCTCAAGATAACGCTTAACCGGCTTCATCGACAATTTTTGTGTGTTTAAGTGCTGCTCCAAGGGTGCGAAAAGAGTGTCGATCAGTGCGTTGCGGTAGGCTTTTACTAAGGTGTAACCGACTGAATCTGCACAAGCACAAGCCTGCCAGTCATTAAGGAGCGAAATATCATTTTCAAAAGATGCGGAATGTTGGTTTTGCAATAGGGATACTAAGTGCTCGTGCCACGGCGCTAAAAACTTGGCGCGATTGTCCAATTGCAGCTGATAGAAATCCGCTTCCGTAAATTGTTGCTGACCTAACAGTCCATCGCGGATCTGCACGGCACGTGCACCTAACGCATAGCCGCCATCACCAAACCTTTGATTATCTGCAACTGAAACCACGCGAGAGTTAGCCGTCCACAATTTACCGTTTTCAGGGTTTTGCACAACCGGGCGAACTTGTTCGTTGTGCTGCCACGCTTGCTCATATTGCTCTGTATTCAACGCCGTGTCATGAACCATTTTGCGTGCAGGAATAGCCCCCATCGGCGTCCAAGCAGCTGCGCCTTTACTGTCTACCACCATCAAGTTTTGTACAGGGATCCCTACCTTTTTGGCATGTTCTGTTGCTTGCTGAACTTCAGTTAATCGCTCAAGTTGCACAAGCTCTAGGTTTACGGCATAGGGTTGATGAGCAACCCAACTCAGCGCTAGCTTCTTATCTCCAAGTTGTTTAACGGGACCAAATGTACTCATTTCCAATTGATAGGTATGGCTTTTGCCATCAGGCAATTTAATTTCTTCAGCAATGAACTGCGTCTTGGCGTCTGCGTCAAGCTCAATCCAATCAGCTGTATCTAAATAACCATTGGTGAATCCCCACGCTATGCGATTATTGCTTCCAACCACAATGGCTGGAGCGCCCGGTAACGACACCCCAGTTACCTGAATTGCATGGCCCTGATCCTGATAATTAAGCTGGGCACGATACCAAATCGACGGCACATTTAAGCCAAGGTGCATATCGTCGGATAACATTGCCGAACCTGTCTTTGTAAGCGCACCTGTTACGGCCCAATTATTACTGCCGTAAAGCGGCACATCAGCAATATGTGATGGCTGAGCTTGCACGATTTGTTGCTGTAATGCAGGAATAGTAACTGGGGATGCCGTAAGTATACTGTTATCCAAAGCAGCCTGATATTGACTAGGCTGCAAGATAAAATCGAGCATATCTTGACCATATTGCTGCTTAAGCGCAATTAAGGTTTCATCGCGCTCATAAGTACCTGCTTGCAAGTCTAGATACATGCTAAAAATAGTGAGTAAGCTGTCTTCTGGCTGCCATGGTGCAGGAGTTGCACCTAGAAGCAGGTATTCAAAACTGGTGAAGCCAGCTTGTACTCGCCCATCGTTCACCCCTTGTGTATAACGCTCAAGGATTTGCCTATGCGCCTCAGGTAAGGACATCACGATAAGCTTTGCCCGTTTTCTGAATTGATGGAATCGCATGCTTTCATCAAGGCCAATGGCCGCCGAGCCAAATAACTCACTCAATTCACCTGCGGCATTGCGACGCAGTAGATCCATTTGAAAAAAGCGGTCCTGACCATGTGCAAAGCCCAATCCATACGACGCATCTGCTCGGGTGTCAGCCGACACCACAGCTTGCCCCATGGCATCGCGCGCTACCGTTACTGTATTATCAATCTCCGATGTACTACCTTTACCATCCAGTGCGGGCAAACTTAGCGCAAGTAAGCCATATATACTTGCAGTACCAAGCAATACCAGTAACAGCAGAGCGACAACAATTCGTTTAATCCAAGTAAGCATGACCATCCCTTAACAATGTATCCAGTGCTAATTTATGCCTAGAAGATATAGCATGTCATTGGCTAATAAACCAATATTCTCGACTTTGTCACAGTTATAAGACAATCAAGTTAAAGCATTTTATTTTGGTTAATTAGATTTCGCTTTGCGAGGACTGAACTATAGTTAAATCATCGTCTTCAACACAGAAGCACCATGATCTCTGAACTATCGACATCACCACTTAAATTTCGCTTTGTGAAATATAGCTTCTGGCTTTTGCTAGTCGTTATCATCGCAGTGGCATGGTATGTTGATCAAGTAAACTATCGCCGCTTAATCGCGATAGAAAAGAGTCGTTCGACCGAAGAGGTGAATGTCTATCGCACCAAAATAGAAGGTATTCTGGCAAAAAATGTTCAACTGGTCAGAGGGCTAGGCATTGCCCTTTCTGGTCAATCCGAACTCTCTCAAGCTCGCTTCGAACAGCTCGCAAAACCCCTATTCGATAGTAGCCAAATTCTTCGTAATATCGGAGCGGCTCCAAATATGCGGCTCGACTATATTTACCCATTGAAGGGCAATGAAAAAGCCTTAGGCTTAGACTATCAAACCCATCCGACGCAAAAATACGGCGCATTACTCGCCAAAGAAAGTCGCGAAATCGTGATGGCAGGTCCACTAGAGTTGCTGCAAGGAGGCACAGGTTTAATCGCAAGAGTTCCCGTTTACACTGACAAAACTCATTTCTGGGGATTACTCTCTGTTGTGCTCGATATGGATAGTCTGTATCAACAAGCAAACTTTACCGCATTAGAAAGTCAATATCTGATCGCGATTCAAGGCGTTGATGGTAAAGGCCAAGACGGAGATTACTTTTATGGCAATAGTAATATTCATTCGCTTGCCCCCATCGCATTTAGTGTCAACGTGCCCTCCGGTGAATGGGAACTCTACGCCGTGCCTCGCATTGGTTGGCAACCAGCGGCAACTGCAGTGTGGCCTTTTCGCTTAGCTATCATCGCGTTGATTATCATCTTTATTGCCGCATTTATCTTCATCACTCGACTGCTATCGCAACTGCAACGAAATGCTTTGTCACTGACCAATATGGGCATACTCGCAGAAGTTGGTGCATGGGAAATTAACGTCAAAACACGCGATATTATTTGGTCGGACGTCACTCGTAGTATTTTCTGCGTGCCGAGACAATTTCAGCCCACTTGGATGAATACAACAGAGTTTTTCAAAGCGGGTTTGCACAGAAAGCGTTTGCAAGACTGTGTGGATGAACTTATAAAAACAGGCCATGAGTTCGAAGAAGAATTTATTATCCAAACCCAAAATCTAGACGACTTATGGGTGCTAGTGAAAGCGCGTTCTATTCGCAATGGCAAATGCACTAGCCACATTTTTGGTTCCATTCAAAACATCCATAAACGCAAAATCATGGAAATGGAACACGATAAATTCGCCAAGAATAATGAGCTCCTTGCCCATTTGAGCTCTCACGAAGCCATCTTAAATAACCATCTCAACAAAGCACTCACACTCTGTGCAGATACCTGTAGAAAAGGAGTGGAGGTTAATAAAGTGAGCATTTGGCAATTTAATGAGGATAAAAACCAGCTGATCCCAGTGTGTTTTTCAAATGCAGCGATGGATAACTTAGAGCACTTTCCTCCTTGGCGAAAAGCAATAGCGCCTGCATTCTTTAGTGAAATTGAGAGTGGTCAAATAATTGCGGCAGAACAAGCTGAAAACCACCCTGCAACCATGGCCCTCACTACAACGTACCTTGAACCTTTTGAAATTAAGGCGATGCTTTGCTGCCCCATCAGTCATAAAAACCAAACCTTAGGCGTTCTTTGTGCAGAGTACGATGTTGTAAGTCCAGGTTGGGGTCAAAGCGACCTCCGTTTAATGAAATCTATCGCCGCCATGCTAGGAAGCCTCTTTATCAATAAAGCCCATCAAAAAGCAAAAAATCAAGCCATCATTGATAAAGACTTAGCAGAACAATCCGCTAAAATGAAAGCAGAGTTTTTAGCCAGTATGAGTCATGAAATACGCACGCCACTCAATGGCGTAATGGGTATGATTGAGCTCGTCATGCACTCACAACTCACTTCGACTCAACACCACCAGCTCTCTTTGGCACATAGTTCAGCGAAGTCCTTGCTTACCATCATTAATGACATTCTCGACTTTTCCAAAATAGAGGCTGGTAAGCTAACGATCGAATTTGTTGAGTTCGACCTTATCGAGATGTTAAGTAATATGCTATCTGGTTTTGTGCGCGCCGCTGATGCCAACAATAATCGGCTACATATCGATTTATCAGGTATGAAAGTCCATACCGCACAAACAGATCCTAATCGCCTCAAACAAATCCTTAATAATTTGTTAAGCAATGCGATTAAGTTCACCCATGATGGTTCAGTGACATTAAGCTGCCATACCGAACAAACGGGCGATCAAACTCGGTTATGGTGCAGTGTCGAAGATACCGGTATCGGTATTTCAAAGGAAAAGCTCAATAAAGTTTTTGATTCATTTACCCAAGCAGATTTATCAACCACTCGACAATATGGTGGTACTGGGCTTGGTCTCACCATTGCAAAGCAATTGTCTCAATTGCTCGGTGGCGATCTACAAGCATTTAGTAAAGAACACGTTGGCAGCACGTTTTCCTGCAATGTGCTTTTGACAGCAGCTAAACCCATTACCGTACATGAGAAATCAGATAACTCAACGTTATATATATTAAGCGAAATCAATGAAGACTACGGTAAACTACTGAAGCCCTGGCATATCACGTGCTTACACGTGCAGCAACTAGATATGCTCATGACACAACTGCAACAACCATCCTCACATCTTGCTGTTATTTTGGATGCCAAGTTACTCAATGCCACGCCGCGGAAAAAACAACAAGCACTCAAAGCGCAGCTAACACAGCAGCAGATCGTACATATGGTTGCCGTTGAAGAGCAAAGTAGCGAAACGCTCTCGCTATTTTCCTCCTGTGAGCGGGTGTACTATCCCATTACGCCATATGCAGCACTTCAGGTGTTCAACTCTGATTATCAAGACCCAGACAAGCCGACATCCGTCAAAACCGACTCACAGGTCAATGCTGAACCCCTGTTAGCACGCTCAATCTTATTGGTGGAAGATAATCGGATAAACCAAACCGTTGCGATGACGATGTTAGAGCGTTTAGGTGCAAAAGTCGTCTGCCAAGAAAATGGAGAGTTAGCACTTGCACACTTACAATCAACTAACAAACCTTACGATGTAATTCTAATGGATTGTCAAATGCCGGTGATGGACGGTTATCAGGCAGCACAGCAGATCCGCCAAGGTGTTGCCGGAAAAATCCATCAGCATAGCGTGATCGTTGCACTCACCGCCAACGCGATGCAAGGTGATAGAGAAAAATGCCTTGATGCTGGAATGGATGATTACCTCACCAAACCCATTGACTTTGATGAGCTAAAAGCCAAGCTGCTGCAAATAAAACCGCAGCAAACAATGCAAGCACCTTCGTCTACGGCCCAACAAAGTTAGCTCACACACTTTGCTACAGTAAATATTGGTATTATATTGCTACTATCAAGATGATGTTATACATCTCATCAGCAACAACAAAAATAAGGAAAGTGATGCAATTAGATACTCAAGAGCAACGCGTACTGGGTAGCTTAATCGAAAAGCAAGTCACCACCCCAGAACAATACCCCATGTCACTCAACGGCCTCACCAATGCGTGTAATCAAAAGTCGAATCGCGAGCCGGTGATGGAACTCTCTCAAAATGATGTGCTAGACACACTGACTCGCCTACAAGAAAAACGCTTAATTACCTGCGACGAAGCACTCTCTGGTCGCGTCGACAAATACAGCCAGCGCTTTTGTAACAGTGATTTTGGCCACCTGAAAGTCAACGCGAAACAAAAAGCGATTATCTGTTTGTTGTTACTGCGTGGACCACAAACTCCAGGTGAACTGCGTACCCGCAGCGGCCGCCTCGCAGAGTTCAGCTCCGTACAGGACGTTGAAGCGACATTAAGTGCGATGCAAGAACAGGATTATGTAGTTAAGCTTGCCAGAGAACCAGGAAAACGAGAAAGTCGTTATCAACACTTGTTTGGTGACCAAGTCGTTGAATCAACAGCGCCTGCAGAACCCATAACCGGCACCCAAAATGACAGCGAAATCGAAAGCTTAATTGCCGAAATTGAGCAATTAAAGCAAGAGCTCGCCACCATCAAAGCACATTTAGGGCTTTAAAAAGCGCGTCAGCACCAACATAATAGAAGTTTATCGCCCCGATAGTATTGAGGAACCAGTATGCGTGAAGCAATCATGGCCGAAATGAAAGTTCAGCCAATTATTGACCCGGAATTTGAAGTCAAACGACGTGTCTCATTTTTAAAAGCACGATTACAAGCCTCTGGCTGCTTCACCCTTGTGCTTGGCATAAGCGGAGGAGTTGATTCGTCAACTTGTGGACGTCTATGCCAGCTAGCTATCGATGAACTCAATGCTGAACATGGTACTGGGGCTTATAAATTTATTGCCATGCGCTTGCCGTATGGTGTTCAAGCTGATGAAGATGAAGCGCAACTTGCACTTGAGTTTATCCAACCGAGTCAGCGCTTAACAGTCAACATCAAGCCTGCGGCCGATGCCATGCACGAGCAAGCACTTGCTGCCATGGCGGGTGGAAGCGTGCCACTGCCTTCACAAGCCAGCGTGGATTTTATTAAAGGAAACGTAAAAGCACGCCAGCGCATGGTCGCGCAGTACGAAATAGCAGGCCTGACTCGCGGTTTAGTCGTCGGCACCGATCACAGCGCTGAAAACATCACGGGCTTTTACACCAAGTTTGGTGACGGCGCCTGCGACTTAGCGCCCTTGTTTGGCCTGTCAAAACGCCAAGTTCGCGCACTAGCGGCTTTTCTCGGGGCACCTGCGGGACTAGTACATAAAGTACCGACAGCCGATCTCGAATGCGACCGCCCAGGCCTTTCCGATGAAGAAGCGCTGGGACTAAGCTATGACAATATTGATGACTTCCTTGAAGGTAAGCCTGTTAGCAGTGAAGTAAACGACAAACTTATTGCCATTTATCAGCGCACCCAACACAAGCGTCAACCAATTCCTACGGTATACGACGAACAATAGTATTGTTGGCAGGAGATAACCAGTTATTCATCCTGCCAACCTTAATTTCTCAATTCACAAGGTGATTAACGTATGAGCCCCGCAGCTGCACCTATTTTAATTACTGGTGGCGCACAGCGCATTGGACTTGCTTTGGTGAAACACTTTCTCGCTAAACAGCAAGCCGTCATATTGACGTATCGCACCAAACATCAAGTTATCGATGAACTAGCATCGCTAGGTGCCATTTGTATCAAGGCTGATTTTGACGAGCCAGAAGCAATCACGCAACTCAACAACCAAATTCGTGCCCATACCGACGCACTCAGTGCTATCATCCACAATGCATCGAGCTGGGATTGTGAAGCCAACAACCCTGATTTTTCAGCATTATTCGACAATATGATGCGGATTCACGCTAAAGTCCCCTATTTGATCAATCATGCCTTGAGCGACTTATTGACAGCCAACAATAACGTCAGCGATGTGATCCATATTACTGACTATGTAGTAGAAAAAGGCAGTCCAAAACACATTGCCTATGCCGCAAGTAAAGCTGCATTAGATAACTTAACTCGGTCATTTGCCGCTAAGTTTGCACCTAACATCAAAGTGAATAGCGTTGCACCTTCACTTATCATCTTTAATCAAGACGATAGTGATGAGTACAAGGCAAAAACCTTGAAAAAGTCTATTATGGGAATTGAGCCTGGTAGCAAAGAAGTTATCAATAGTGTCGACATGATACTCTCTAGCAACTATATGACAGGACGCACGGTACAAATCGACGGTGGCCGCCATTTGAGGTAACGCATTATGCAAGACAAATTACAACAGAGTTATAAAACAATTATTGACGCCGTGGGTGAAGATGCAGACCGCGAAGGATTATTAGATACGCCAAAGCGCGCAGCGAAAGCGATGGAGTATCTTACTCAGGGCTACCGTCAAACACTGGATGAAATCACCAATAACGCGGTATTCAGCTCGGATGCCGATGATATGGTGCTGGTCCAAGATATAGAGTTGTACTCTATGTGTGAGCATCACCTTCTACCTTTCGTTGGCCGTTGTCACATCGCTTATATACCTGACGGTAAAGTGCTTGGCTTGTCTAAATTTGCCCGCATTGTTGATATGTTTGCCCGACGTTTTCAAATCCAAGAGCAGCTAACTCATCAAATCGCCAAGGCCGTTGAGGAAGTCACCGGCGCAAAAGGCGTTGGCGTGATCGTCGAAGCCAAACACATGTGTATGATGATGCGTGGGGTTGAAAAACAAAACTCTAGTATGCGAACGTCTGTCATGCTTGGTAATTTCAGAAGCGACCCCAAAACCCGCAACGAATTTTTACAGTTAGTGAAAGGATAAGCACGCTATGTCGAATGCCATTATTAAGGTGACGAATTTAAGGCTACGTACCTTTATTGGTTTTAATCCCGAGGAGCGGGAAAAAAAGCAAGATGTCGTGATCAATATTGAAATTCACTACCCAGCGGATACGGCATGTTTAGATCATGATAACGTGGCTCACGCGCTTAACTACAAAACGGTGACCAAAGCTGTCATCACACTGGTAGAAGAAGGGCATTTTTTGTTACTTGAGAAATTAGTGGCTGACATACTTGCTGAATGTCACCAACATCAAGACGTGACGTATGCAAAAGTCACCGTAGATAAACCGCACGCTTTACGGTTTGCTGACTCAGTGTCACTCACGCTTGATTGGTACAGAAGCTAAATTAAGCGATAAGACCCTGATATGCACTTCCTTGCCTTCTGGTATTAAGAAATCACCTGTAAGGCAAGGTAAATCACCAGTGCGTAACGGGCGCCTTTACCGAGCGCGACTAACACAAAAAACCACCCAAAAGAGGCCCGTAGAGACCCCGCTACCACAGTCAAAGGATCTCCGACTATGGGTAGCCAAGCAAATAGCAATGAAAACTTACCGTAACGATTAAATAGTCCACAAGCCTTATCATATTGCTGTTGAGAAACCGGAAACCAGCGCTTATTCCGCCACTTAGCGATAAACCAGCCAAGATAATAGTTGACACAGCTACCTAGTAAATTACCTGTTGTCGCAGCCAGCCATAACCAAACCAGTTCGCCTTGCTGTTTCACAACGAACCCACTTAGCGCCAGCTCCGACGACGCAGGTAATAAGGTTGCGGCAACAAAAGCAAGCCCAAATAAAGAAAGATAAATCATATCAACGGCTATAAGAAATTGGACTTTAAGAAATCATCTAAGTCGGGCAATATACTGAAATGTGCGCAAGACTTCAAAAACACCGACATGGAATCAAGGGATAGGCATGAAAACAACAATAAAAATGTTACTACTTAGCACCGTACTCGCTACCGGATTAAGTGGCTGCAAGGCCTCTAACGAAGCGCTACCACAAGCAGACGATGGCTATCAGACCTATATCCACACTGGCGACACCTTTAAACATTTGCAATTTACGGATATCAAAAACCAAGCCGTTAGGTTCGATGCTAATCACAAAAAGTTGGTAATTTTATTCGCGACATGGTGCTCCGATTCGCAACGCTTATTGAGTGAACTAAAACAATCTGAATTACTCACCCAAGCCGAGTTAACCATCGTTGCCATTGGTCGAGAAGAAACTAACACTACACTTGAGCAATTCAACGAAACCATGCAATTGCCCATCCATTTTGTTGCCGATCCCAATCGAGATATGTACAACACGTATGCCAATAAAGGCATTCCTAGAGTCATCTTGCTTGATGAACGCAACCAAGTGATGCAAACCCTCATCGGTGAGCAACCCAACACCTTATCAAAACTAAACTGGAATTAACGAGGTAACTATATGAATCCAGAAGTCGTTAGCATTCTCACGATGGCCAAAGTTATCCAAACCGCCGTTGCCCCTGTATTTTTAATTACGGGTATTGCTGCGACCTTAGGGGTACTATCAAACCGCTTAGCACGGATCACGGATAGGGCGCGTTTACTCGATCGCAAGATTAATACCACGCAAGATGAAGAACTCAAAATGCACTTTAGCCGTGAAATGCGCGCACTGTTAAAACGGTCTCGTTTTATTCACGTTGCATTTAGCATGAGTGTACTCAGTGCGTTGCTTGTGTGTGCAGTGGTTATGCTGCTGTTCATGTCGCACTTGTACAGTATGCCATTGGGTATTACTTTATCGTCTTGTTTTATCGCGGCTATGGTGCTGCTTATTGGCGCGTTTGTCTCTTTGCTTGGAGAAATCTTTCTGGCCACCCGCAGTATGCGCAGGGGCATGATATTCAAAGACATCGAGAGTTGATTATTTAAAACTAGTTGCTTCCGTCACAGGGCACTTATCGCAATTGTTTGATTATATTTGTAATTTACATTGAAAATAGGGAAAAATATTAGGGGTTTACTATGAAGAAACTACTTACCGTCACACTATTTAGCTGTCTTGCAGCAACAGCACAAGCTAACACTATGTTTGAATCGACTGAAGATGCAATTGAATACCGCCAAGCGTCTTTCCAATTGATCCGTTTCCAGATTGGCAATATGGGCGATATGCTAAAAGGCAAAGTACCATTTGATGCTGAAGTATTTAAGCAACGTGCTCACAATGCTGCGCAATTATCGCAAATGCCTTGGGAAGCATTTATCGACGGTTCTGACAAAGGCAATACTGATGCCCTACCAGCCGTTTGGTCAAACAGAGCTGAGTTCGATGGTAAAGCCAAGCAATTTGCCGAGTATGCTCAAGCACTGGCTGTTGCAGCTGACTCTGGCGACAAAAAGCTGATTGCTTCTGCATTTAAAGATTGGGCAAAAGGCTGTAAAGACTGCCATAAATCTTTTAAAGATTAATACCAATCGTATAAAAACAAAACAGCCGCATATTTGCGGCTGCTTACTATCTGAATATCTCGTCACTTGCTTGGCTATCACCAACGACACAGTAACTCAGACATCGCACTGAGTAACCCACAGCCCTGCTTAATCACACAGCCAAATTGAATTACTGTCAGTGCTAGACTCGTAGATGACGTCTAGTGATCAATCATCAATATAGTCGAAATCATCATCGCCTAGATTTCTACGTAGGCGTTTTTGCTCTAAGTAGTCGTCTAGCTTTCTTTTGACTTTACGCTTTTGCTTGTCATGTTGGTTACGACCCAACTTTTCAAATTCATCGTCTGCAAAATCATCATCAAGCGCATCGTAAGAGAATGTCTTACCCACAACTAACTCCAAAATAAAATAGTCATTAATAAAATGAGAGCCGTCTCTCAAGATCACTATTTAGCGCTAAATTGTCATTCTGAAAAGTGAGAGTTTCTTATCCTTACAATAAAAATTTTTTATTACCCAATTCATTTTGACAAAAACAACTATATTTTAGTCAATTTCATCACTTTTAGAGCACATTAACTTTTAACAATAAAACATAATATATTGATTTTATTTGATTTTATATTTGGCATTGTTCTTGTAACAACAATCATGCAACTGAGCCAATAAGGATCGACCATGAATAAAATTTTACTACTAACAGCAGCAACAATGATGACAACCACCGTCGCTGCACACGAAAAAAATAACATCACGTTTAGCGGTGACAATTGTGAAGTAGAATTTCAAAATGACGTTAGGATCACGCCTGATAACTTGGTGATCACAACGGCCAAAAACAAAACAGCTGAGATCAACAATCTTGGCGAACTGACACTCAATGGCGAGCGCATCGCACTTAATACACAGCAAAAAACGATGCTCACGCAATACGGTGATGAGCTAAGAGGCCGCCTACCACAAGTGGCTGATATTGCTTTTGAAGGCATAAAACTAGCGGGCGTTGCCCTTAATGAAGTGGCACAAACCTTTAATTTAACTAGTTTAGATAGAATCCATGCTGTGATCGATGACCTCGAAACAGAAGTGCAAAATACGTTTTATCAGCAAGGTGCGTTTGTGATGGGCAAGCAAACCTTTGATGAGTTTGGCCAAAATTTTGATAATCAGTTTGAAGAAAAAATCGAGACCGCAGTACAAGGTGCCATGATGCAATCGATAGGTAGCTTACTGGTTGCGATTGGCAACGAAATGTCAGATGCAAACGGTGATATGAGCAGCTTTGAACAACGTATGGAAAACTTCGCAACGCAAATCGAAACCAAAGTTGAACAACAGGCAGAATCTATTGAGAAAAAAGCCGACGCACTGTGTGGCGACTTTGAACAAATCGCGAAAAACGAAGCCATTGTCGCAAAGTCTATCCCCGCCATGTCAGAGTACCAACTGTTTAAATTTAAATAATCTGACCTTGGCATAACTTACATTTAATTAAGGGTACGTTATGCCAACCCTTTCCTTTGTGCATCAGCCAATTCCCCCAGCGTTTTAATCGCTTGCTCTACCGACGCATCCCACGGCAAGCCATAACTGATCCGTATACAATTTTGATACTTTTTGCTGGCACTAAATAGCGTACCAGGCGTAATACTGATCCCACACTCCAAGGCTTTTTGGAACAACAAGGCACCATCGACGTGCTTACCTAAGTCTAACCACAGCACACAACCGCCTTGCGGGCGACTGACTCTTACCTCACTACCAAATGCAACATTCACCGCTTGGATCATACGGTCTCGATTCTCAATTAACCGTTTACGGACCAACTTTAAATGGCGCTCGTAGCCTCCGGAGCTGAGAAAGTCCGCCAATGCCCATTGGTTCATTAAAGATGACGAGCAACTCAACGCACGTTTTATGCGCTTTGCTTTTGCACTAAATTGACTGGCGACCATCCAACCCACTCGATAGCTGGGCGCTGCGGTTTTTGAAAATGACGCACATGTGATCACTAAACCCTTTTGGCTAAATGCTTGTGCCGGTATGCCGCGCTGCTCGGTAAAATATAAATCGCCATACACATCGTCTTCTATCAACACCACGTCACGTTGCTCTAATAGTGCCACCAGCTGCGCACGTCTCGTATCTGGCATAAAGCTACCAAGCGGGTTACTAATACTGGTAGAAAACACACACGCTCGAATATCATGCTTTTCAAGTGCCCGTTCAAGGTCGCTCAACCAAATGCCATCATCCGGGCAAACAGGTATTTCAATGGCCTTTAACCCTAAGTTTTCAGCCAGTTCAACAATGCCAAAATAACAGGGGGATTCAATCGCTATCACGTCTCCGGGCTTGGTCACCGCTTGTAACGCAATCGCCAATGCTTCTTGCGCGCCATTGGTGATCACCACTTCATCCATATCTATTGCTAAGCCCATATCCAAATAACGCCGCACGATTTGCTTTTTTAAACTATCTAAACCATCCATAGGACCATAATTAATGAGTTCATTCCCTGCTTCTTTCATTGCGCGGCGCATAATTTTGGCAAGAACCTGCTCGGTACCAGCAATGGCAATGGGGTTAGCGATACCTAAGGGGATTGCATGTGGCTGATGGATCCCCTTATACACTTGTTCAATCAACGCCTGCTTGTTAACCACTACAGGTTTGGCGGGCAATCGTGCACGCTTCGGAGAGTCGTTGTGCGAAGCTCTGTGGCATAAAAAGTAGCCGGACTTCTCTTTGGCAACCACTTTTCCTTGATCTTCAAGCGCTTGATAGGCCTGCTTTACCGTTGGGATACTGACATTTAAGTTTTGCGCCATAACACGCAATGAGGGAAGCTTTTCGCCCGGTAAAATAGACTCTTGTTCTGCCATCGACAAGATCATTTGGATCACCTGCTGATAGAGAAAGGCGGAATGTTGGCGTTGAATAACGGTACTCATAAGCAATAATCTGTATAGGTATAAATTAGCAAATTCTGTATATAGCTTATACAGAATAACAGCGTAAACTACAGACTTCCACTGCTGTTTGAATCTAGAGCCGATCATGAAAAATCTATTTCTTTACGCCATCACTGTGTTGATTTGGGGATCAACATGGCTTGCCATTGAATACCAACTTGGCAGCATCAACGAGTTTGTGTCGCTGTTTTACCGCTTTGGCCTCGCCGCGGTTTGTATGTGGGCGTTTGTCATCTATAAGCGTGTGCCAATGCGATTTTCTCGCCGAGATCACGGCTTTTTCATCCTCTTAGCGCTGTGTAATTTTGGTGCTAACTATCTCTTCTTGTATTGGGCTCAGGCACATTTAACGTCAGCGATGGCATCAATTGCGTTTTCATTATTATTGGTCGTTAACATCGTCAATACTAAGTTATTTTTTGCCAAACCTATTGCAAAGCGAATTTACTTTGGCGCATCACTGGGCACGCTTGGGATAGTCAGCTTGTTTTGGCACGATTTGGTCGCATTTGATTTGCAAAGCGAGGCCTTCTTGGGATTATCATTAGCTCTATTAGGAACAGTGGTCGCGTCACTCGGTAATATGGTGAGCGTACGCAATTCCAATCAGCAAATTGATGTTATGGCGGGAAATGCGTGGGGTATGCTTTACAGCGCTGTCATGTTAGCAACCTATGTCGCCTTTAGTGAACATCAGTTTATCAACCAAGCGCCGGCATCATATTGGTGGTCTCTGATTTACCTCAGCGTGTTTGGCACCGTCATTGCCTTTGGTTGTTATTTCTCACTACTCAAAAATATTGGGCCTGAGAAAGCGAGTTATTTGATAGTGTTATTTCCTTTTGTTGCCGTGGCCTTGAGTACCTTATTTGAAGGCTTTGAGTGGCAGCAAAACACCTTTATTGGATTTATTTTGGTCATCCTAGGTAATGCGATTGTACTCACGCCTTTAGATCGCATCTACGCTTGGTTGTCCATTCGGTCCCCAGTTAGAAGTTGAAGTCTTACCAATGCTTTAGCTTCTTACTTTTCAGCGCCATTTTATAATGGCGCTTTTTTTATGTTCAGAGCTCGGCGGCAGCAAGTTATCGTCGCAGGTGTGCGCCCAACAATCTCACCATCAGCCTCGATGTCATACCCCTCTTGTGCGATATAAAGCTCTGTAATGCGACCGTGGTGCACATTTCTTGTGCCCATATGACGCTTAAGTAGCATATTGACAAACAATATCACCCGCTGCCAATGCGTTTGCGGCGTGAACCACAGCAGCTCCAACTGACCGTCATCAAGACAAGCCATAGGAGCAGGAGTTAACCCTGCCCCAAAGTGTTTGCCATTCGCAAGTAACAACATCATACCCTGCTCAGGCCACGCATTGCTGTGATAGCGAATGAGCTTGGCAGTAAACAGCGACATTAATCCCGCATAGGTATAGCTCAGCTTTCCTAACCGTTTGGTTTGTCCTAAGTTATTCATGACATGTGCGTTAAAGCCAATCCCAGCAACATTGACAAACCAGCGCCCGTCCACTTTACCCAAATCAATACTCGAGATTTTGTCTGAAAATACAGCTGCTCGCCACTGTGCTTTGGAATAATGAAACTGCAGAGCAAAATCGTTGCCCGTCCCCGCTGGCAGCAGCGCAAGCGTGTTATCCCGTTCAGCAATGGCATTGGCGACTAGGTGCAAAGTGCCATCCCCCCCAATCACCACCACGCTCACTTCCGCCGTAGCTGCTTGAGCAATTGCGTCCCTATCTGCGACAAAGTTTCCAGTGGTATTAAACCAAGTTGCCGTCAACTGTTGTTGTTTTAATTGTTGCTTTAACCATGCAATTTGCGCTTTCCCCTCAGCACCCGCTAAAGGGTTGACTACCACCAGCATAAAAACCCTTAAATACAAAAACTCAACTTATATGAATAAAAAACCAAAACTAAAACCAAAAATAAAAAACAAAAACCACAAATACCCATATTAATTGGGATGCAGCCTAATAAAGACAATCACACTTATGCATAACCATGCAAAAAAGCCATTAAAATAAAAATGAACAAACCATTAATTCATTAGTTATTTTTATCCGAAAACATCAATTTTTATCGTTTTAAATTTAAACAAATTGCGTGCAAAATAGCCTTGTTTTCAATCATAGCTTATTAGGAGCCAGACATGCTTAATTCAGCTGCACCTTGCAGCCCATCACAAAACACGTTTAACCAAACACAACCAACTAAACAACGTCGTATCAATTGGACGAAGTGGTTGGCAGTATGTGGTCAACACTTAGCGTTAAAAGACGTGATTATGTATAAGTAAGTCTGCACAGAGCATGGCGTCCCAACCCGCCATGCTCTCGTCAGCATTTGTTTCAATAGACCATAAAAGCACCACTTCAACCAGCATTTTTGTACAAAACCTCTTCGTCAAACCGCTAATTTCTAGCACAATTTTAAAAAAACCTTACTTTTAGCACATTTTTTAAGCAAACAGTTTAAAAACGGTTTACAGCGCCTAAATCGCTAAGTATTATCTTTGCCCATGGAGAGATGGCTGAGTGGTTGAAAGCACCGGTCTTGAAAACCGGCATACGTTAATAGCGTATCTAGGGTTCAAATCCCTATCTCTCCGCCATTTTTAAAGTATTGCGCCGGAGAGGTGGCCGAGTGGCTGAAGGCGCTCCCCTGCTAAGGGAGTATAGGGTTTGTAGCCCTATCGAGGGTTCGAATCCCTCCTTCTCCGCCATCACTTATAAGAAAACCGCTTAATTGCGGTTTTTTTATGTCTGCGATTTATCACTTCCACACACAACTGGTCAGATGTCTTCAACCTATGCTATGTTGAGATCTGATTGGGGAAATGAGTGTGACGAATGAAAATCCATGTCTTAGAAGGCTATATTCAACATATTTATCTGGTTGAGCACGAAACGGGCCTGCTGTTACTCGACGGTTGCTGTCGCGCCGATGTTGAGTTGGTCTGCAACTACATCCTACAACTGCAAAAGCCACTAAGCGCACTCAAGCTGATTGTGGTCACGCATATGCACCCAGATCATGCCGGTGGCGCGCATAAACTCAAAAAACTCACGGGCGCAAAGATTGCGGCCGCAAATGCCCCCAGTCAGTGGTATCGTGGTATTGATGGAGTCATGATGCACCTCTCCGATATGGCGCTAGCACTTTGGGTTGCAGGGAGAAAGCGCAAGGCCAAACGTAACCTTTGGTATCCAAGACAATTATCACCAGATTTTTTCCTAGCTGATGGCGATAGCTTGCCCTACTTTAACGAATGGCAAGCGATACACACACCCGGTCATACGGATAGAGATTTGAGCTTGTATCATCTACCCAGTAAGCGCATCTATGTGGCGGACTTGACGGTAAAAGTGAAAGGGCAATTTGTTGCGCCTTTTCCGGTATTCTATCCACGCTTGTATCGCCAATCTCTTGCCAAAGTAAAAGCTCTACAACCCCACTCCGTGATCTTGGCGCATCAAGGAGAGGTACTTGCTGAAGAAATTGATTTCAACGCATTGATAGCGCGCGCGCCCAAGCAACCAATGACACATTGGCGCTCGGTGAAGAAGAAGACCAAAAAAGCACTAGGGCTAGGAAGCTAACTTTCGTTGATAACCTGCACCAACTGCGCGATGTCCTCCTGACTATTATAAATATGTGGTGAGACGCGAATACCGTAGCGACGATTATCCACAGCAATGCCTGCTCGCTTAAGCTGCTCAATCACTGCCTCATGCCGCGAGCCAAAATGCAGAATAGCGGTCCCAGAGCAAGCACTCTGCGCTGTAGGAGAACGATAAAATTCAGGCAATGCCGCTTGTAACTCAGATAACAAAGCAAAGTTGTACGCTCTTACTTGCTCAATCCCAAGCTCGGCAAAATAGCCAAGGCTGTGCCCCGCATAGATATAAGGTGCCACACTTGGTGTACCGCCCCAAAAACGCAGCGCACTTTCACTCAGCGCAAAATGATGAATATCAAACTCGAATGGATTTTGATGCGAAAACCAGCCAACATCTTTTGGTTCACAATAAGGTAAGACATCCCCATTCACCCAGATAAAACCGGCACCAGGGCCACCGCAGCTCCATTTCACACAAGAGCCGATAACGCAATCCGCACCCCACTCGCTTAAATTTATTGGTAATACACTAAGTGACTGAGCAATATCGATAATACTTCGACAACCATATTGATTAGCAAGGCCAATGATGTCAGCGACAGGTGCCTGCTGACCGCTGTTCGAATAAACATGACTGACAAATACCCAGTCAATTTGCTCGTCAATATATTGTTGCCACACGCTCAGGTCGTGCATATTCATCGCTTCGGGAATATAAACAATCTCAATATTGTCCAGCGCGTTTTGTAACGCAAATCCCATGCTAGGGAAGTCTTGCTCACTCATCAATACGCGTACTTTGCGAATGCCACTTTCGGGCAAACTCATTGCCCATTTCGTTAAACCACTGGAAAGGTTTGCTTGCGGACAAAACAGGCGCGCATCGGTGTGTAATAGAGAGGCTAAGGCTGAGGTAAAGCGATCAATACCGCTTAGCCACTGCTGCCAAGGCTCTTGATTTTGTTGTTGCCACGGCACCATAAATTGCTGATGGAAATCTTCCTCTGCAGATTTCAACATACGACCAACGGAATGACTCAATAAATAGCGACCCGTAGGCAAGTGAAAATCATCCCTATATTGCTTCATGCTTAACCCCTATTGCTTGACGTAATCGTTTTAAATCATGATGTCGAGTAAAGATATCAGCGCGCTCAGCAGCGGCTCGCCTATCTCTTAAGTCTGCGAGTTCTTTGAGTAAGACTTCAATCGGTGGACCACTGGCGGTCACTTTGCTTAAGTGCTGTTGCTGCATCGCCTGCGAAGGTTTGGCGATATACTTTTCGACGAGTTGATTGTGATGTTGTATGGCCGTATCTCCATGCAGCTTACACACTTGTATAAACAAGCTACAGGCAGGGCCAAACCAATCACTTTTCGGTCCTTTCAATGCACTCAGAAACGCATCCATTAAATTAGGCGTACGCATGCATTCACGCAGGGTTGCTTGGTCTTCTGGCATCATATAGAGGAATTTTTCCACCAGCATTTGACCGTAACTAATGTCATTAGCCGGGCATAACCCCAACATCATATCGATAACATTGATACCCGCAAAATCTCCAGCGTTTGCACCACGATAGACCTCTTTACCAACTCGGTAAGGTTTGTAATAGGGTCGTACAACGTAAAAGAATGCCTCGGTATCTAGCTCCTTAAATAACTCTCGATTAGACTCTATCACCTCAAGCAGCGCTTGCTTAACTTGTTTGAGTAGCACCAATGACATGGGGTGAGAAATTCCCAAATGATGCACTTTCATTAACGATTCGGACGCACGTTTATAGGCAAGAATGGCCTGAGTATTGTAGTCGATGAATAAGCGCTCTGCCGGATGAGAGGTAAAGCGCTTATACACGCCGTTGATTGCGCGGTTATGTGTGGTGAGATGAGCCGTTGCGAAGCGCGGCGTAACCCCCAAAGAGGCACCAATGTGCATGGCCAGTGCCGATGCTTGTGTCAGCGGAGACACCCTTTCACGGCTTGGCTCGGTAATTTCGTGGCGTCTGCATGCAGCCATAAATAGACCAACGTTACCGAGTAAGTCGAATGCTTGCTCAAAGCCTTCGTCGGTATTGCCTTCTTCTAGCAAGGCTTGGATCAGTTGATTACCTTCTTCTAATAACTGTGCTTTTAGCGTTTCACCAACGCCTTCAACGTTTGCTTTATCCTGCTGCTGCCAATAAAGATGTTCAAGCTTGTCGTTAAGGTCGACAAACGGACCTCTAATCCAAGCGTCAAATTGTACGGCTAATGGACTCATGATTACTTCTCGTGATTATTCCACAGTTAAGGCTAGCAAATCACCACGAGCATAATTTGCCAATTTTCTCTAAAAGTTTAATACTGATTAGCAAGAATCACTCTTTTATTTCGTTTATGTCGGTAAATCTAGATGCCAAGGACAAATTGCTCCTTAACGCCTTGCAACATAATGCACGTTTGAGTAATGCCTCACTCGCCGAAAAGGCAAACCTTTCTGATACTCCCTGTCTTCGACGCGTAAAACGCTTACAAGATACAGGAGTAATTTCAGGTTATCATGCGGCACTGGATAGAGCACAAGTTGACCTAAGCATTTTGGTTTATGCATTTATAAAGCTCAGTGAAAATACCGCAACCGCAGCGTATTTATTTGAACAACACGTGGAATCTGAAGATCAGGTGATTAGTTGTTCGGTGATCTCCGGAAGTCATGATTACCTATTGGAAATCGTAGCAAAGGATTTGCCCAGCTATGAACAATTTGCCAAACATCAACTGGGCGCCTGTAAGGTAATTAGCGGGATTGAATCAACGATTGTCCTAAAGCAAACTTTTGCAAAACGCACATTACCGATCCGCTAACCATTTTTATCGTCATCTGTTCTCGCTATACTGCATGTGATTTTATGCTCATAAGGACCGACTATGCGCCACTACCTTACCTCCACAGTATTTGCTTTTAGCCTGCTTGCCTCACCTTTGGTCATCGCACAAGACTGTGTTACCCAAGTGAGTGATATGTCGCTATTCACCAAGAGCAAAGCGTCGGGATTATTCCGCGAAGCAATCGATAAAGGCCCCGTCACCGTCGATGTAGGGAATATAAAAAACTATAACGATTATATTCGTTCTACCAAGCAAATTATTGAAAGCCGCAATCCCCGCGCTACACTGCCATGCCCGTTAATGACACCCACTGCAACATTACTCAATCTGACAACCCCCAAGGTAAGTGACTTAATCGCGCCATTTTCACTTGAGCATGACAACAAAGATCACGCCATTTTACTTATCCATGGTCTGACCGATTCTCCTTTTACTTTTCACTACCTTGCGGCAGCGCTCTATGAAGCGGGATACAATGTCAGAACCATGTTACTGCCAGGCCACGCGACTGCACCAAGCGATTTAACCGAAGTTGATATTGACGATTGGCAAACCCATACGGATTATGCCATCGCACAGACGAGCCAAGATTTTAAGCATTTTTCCGTACTTGGTTACTCCACTGGTGCCGCCATGGTGCTGAGTAGCATAGCGAAGCACAAGCCCAATAATTTAGGCTCTGTTGCACTTATCTCACCCGCCACAGAACCACATAATAAGAACGGTTGGCTAGCCAAATGGATTGATTACGTGCCATTTGTCAATTGGATAGATGAAGACGCCGATTTGGATTTCGCCAAATATGAATCTTTCCCATGGCATGGCGCAACGTTAGCCCATCAGGCTATGGCGCCACTCAAATCACTCACCACTTTGCCAGATGTACCGATGTTTATCAGCTATAGCGATGTCGATACCACCATAGACAATCATGCAACGGCAAAGCTGCTAGAAAAATGGCAACCTAAATCAACATTGACCCAATTTATCTACTCGGAAACGCCATCGACTAAGCAAGGTGTGAATTATCGGAGCGTGAAAGCCGACAACATTGTCGATATGTCTCATATTGGTATTTTGCAGCCACCTGAACATATTTTTTACGGCAGCAAAGGGCCTTATCGTAATTGCACCAGTTACCACTTAGAAGACCAAGCCTTCATTAACTGCCGCACAGGTAAAACCGTCCATTTTGGCGAGCGTCACGAGAAAAGCATGACGCAATACACCGCTCTTGCGCGGATCACGTTTAACCCTGATTACAGCAACTTTGAGCAAGCACTGCTCGCATTTTTTGACGGCCACAATGACTGAGTACCAACACAGGTTTATTCATTCTCTAACTGAAGTGACAGAAGCACAGTGGGACTGTGTTTCACCATCACATGTATTTACGAGCTACGCGTGGCTGCTTGCATTAGAGTTGAGCGGCTGCACCAGCAAAGAGACTGGCTGGATACCGCATCACCTAATGATTGAACGCCAAGGCGAGTTGATTGCCATTTTACCAGGCTATATAAAATCGCACTCTTATGGCGAGTACATTTTTGATTGGGCTTTTGCTGAAGCCTACGAGCGCCATGGATTAGATTACTATCCGAAATGGCTGTGTGGCGTCCCCTTTACGCCAACTCAAGGACCAAGAATATTAACGAAACGTCTATCTTCTTGCTTGCTTGAATATATTGACGCTACGCTCACGAGCCTCGCCCAACTAGGCATTAGTGGAGTCCATATAAACTTTTGTCGTGAAAGCGATTTTCTCACTCAGAGTCATTTAACGATGCGCCGCAATGTGCAATTTCATTGGCATAATCAAGGTTACGCCGAGTTCGATGATTTTCTCGCACGACTCACATCAAGAAAGCGTAAAATGGTCATGAAAGAACGCCAAGCTGTGACTGCCCAGGGTATTAACATAAGCTGGACTGTTGGCAGAGAAATAAGCACAGCACAACTTGATGCCTTTTTTCTCAGTTACCAGCTCACCTATCTTAAACGCTCGCGGCACCACGGCTATCTCTCTCGCGACTTTTTTCAGCAAGTTATCACCTCAATGCCAGATAAGCTTCTTCTTTGCTGCGCTTACTTAAACCACGAAATTATTGCCACCAGTTTATATCTTGTGGATGGTGATACCTTGTATGGTCGCTATTGGGGCGCAATTGAGGATAGTTACGACTTTTTGCATTTTGAGCTGTGTTACTATCAAGGCATAGAGTACGCCATTGCTAATCAGCTTGCTGTCTTTGACGCGGGAGCTCAAGGCGAGCACAAGTTAGTGAGGGGTTTTGAGCCGGTGTGGAGGCAATCGTATCACCGCTTATTTCAGCCTGACTTTCAACACGCGCTTGAGGATTTTACCAAGCGCGAAGCAGACGCACTCGGGCATTACTTTACCGAGTGCCAAGCAAAACTACCGTTTAAACACCAATAAGCGATTATTAGCCGGCATCGCATAGTCTTGCTGTAGTGTAAGTCCTTGCTCTGCCGCAAGCGCCAATACCCATTCTTGATCGCGAATACCACTTTCTTTGTCTTGCGATTTTAAATATGCATCAAACTCTCGGTTACTCTCGCTGGTAAATTCACCCTGATAATTAAACGGCCCATAAACTATCAGATAGCCGCTTTCTTTAAGGTGTCGTCCAGCTCCTGCGATTAAGCGCTCAACGAGTGTTGATGACACAATGTGCAAGGTATTAGCGGTATAGATCACATCATACCGCTGATTAACAGGCCACCCATGGTACAAGTCTAGCGCCAATGGCGGTAAAGCATTTTCTAACTCGGCGTCATCAAGCCACGCTTGAATGCCTGCGTGATTAACCTCCCTGTCCGCCGTCTGCCACGTTAAATGCGGTAACGCCGCAGCAAAGTGCACCGCATGTTGACCCGTACCAGAGCCTACCTCTAACACTTCCAAAGGTTTATTTAGATAGGGAGTGAGCTTTTCTAATATTGGCTGTTTATTGTTTTCACACGCTTGAGAGTAAGGTTTTGTCATCTCGTTTGCACTATTTTGATCGATTTATGCGCCTCATTGAGGCAAGAATTTATCTCAATTGCAAGGCAAATAGCTAAAACTTCCACTAAGCAATTAAAATTAGAAAAGAAATTTATTTTGGTACAACTTCTGCTAAGTTTAAAGAGTACTAAGAGGAGAAGCGAGCATGAAAATTTCAGAGATCACCCAAATGCCAAGCCAACTTAAAAGCGAAGGACTTGTCCTGAAGAAGCGTAAAAATACCTTCACGAAAAGTCGCGCTTACCGACAAGAAGTCGCTAACCTGATGCAACTCGAAGAACAAGAGAAAGAGCATTCAGAGCAGCAATATCTCCTCGGCTATAATTAAGCTCAATCACACTTTCTTAAATTCATTTCAGACTCATAGTGAGCTGCTATGGTGAATGCTAAACAAATTGTTTGGCAGTGCGAATACTAAAGCTTGAATTGCCAACCAAACGATGTAATGATAACCATTATCATTACATCGTTTGGTTTTGTATTTATGCAGCTAGCTACTTTATTACAAACTTATCGTGCGAAGCTTAATCGCCACTGCCAGCGACCACAACTCGAGGCGCCGCTCTTGGTTGCGGAATATATTTCGGCAGGCATAGGCATGGCGAAATGGTACGAGCGCCATAATAACCCGCTGCTGCAAGAGCTTTATCTTAAAAATACATTGTCCGAACTGTTAGAACAGATTGCCGATCCACTCGTTGATACAGCCATACGTAAACAATGCATGGATCAATTATTTAAACCTTTGTTGGCACTAAAACGGTTTTATAAACATCATCATACTTCGTCACGGCAATTTTTGAAGCTACAGCGAGATGCGTGCCAAACCTGCCAGCAGTTTAACCCTTTTTATTAGGAGCAACGATGACTACATTTCGTCAAGAATCCGATAGTATGGGAACATTAGATGTTCCTGAGCATGCGCTCTACAAGGCGCAAACACAACGCGCTGTAAATAACTTTCCTATTAGCGGGATCACAATGCCAAGTAGCTTTATCAAAGCATTGGCCTATATCAAACAAGCCGCAGCTGAAACCAATCAATCCCTTGGCCATCTATCAAGTGATAAAGCAAAAGCAATTGTGAGTGCCTGTCAGCAGCTCATTGATGGCAAACACTTAGATCAATTTCCGGTAGATGTCTTTCAGACTGGCTCTGGTACCAGTTCAAACATGAATGCCAACGAAGTGATCGCCACGCTGGCGACTGAATTAAGCGGTGTCGCAATTCATCCTAATGATGACGTTAACATGGGCCAAAGCTCAAACGATGTGATCCCAACAGCGATTCACGTGAGTAGTGCAATCACAGCAGTGTATGACCTTCTGCCAGCACTAAAACACTTATCTAGTAGTATTGAACAAAAAGCAGAGCAAGTTGGTCATCACGTTAAAACTGGTCGGACGCACTTGATGGATGCAATGCCGGTGACCTTTGCACAAACATTAAGTGGCTGGCAAGCGCAAGTAGATAACGCCTGTCAGGGCATTGTTCATTCCTTAGAAAAAGTTTACGAGTTAGGTCAAGGTGGAACAGCGGTAGGCACAGGTATTAATGCCGATCCTCAGTTCGCTAAATTATTTAGCCAAAACCTGAGCACTAACATCGGGATCCGTTTCAGTAAAGGCAATAACTTTTTCTATCATATCGGCTCACAAGACGCGATAGTGGGACTGTCAGGCCAACTTAAAACCTTTGCAGTAGCACAAATGAAGATAGCCAATGACTTGCGCTGGATGAATTCAGGACCGCTTGCTGGCCTAGGTGAAATCGAGCTTGAGGCGCTACAGCCAGGCTCTTCAATCATGCCAGGTAAAGTAAACCCAGTTATTCCAGAAGCGGCTGCAATGGCCAGTGCTCAAGTGATAGGTAATGACGCAACGATTAGTGTTGCAGGCCAGTCTGGCAATTTTGAGCTGAATGTTATGCTGCCGGTGATTGCATTAAATATTTTGCAAAGCATTGAGATCCTCTCAAATACCGCGAGGCTACTTGCGGACAAAGCTATTTCAAGCTTTAAGGTGAATGAGCAGAATATTCAAAAGGCACTGGCTAAAAACCCGATTTTAGTTACCGCATTAAATCCTGTGATCGGGTATGAAAAAGCAGCACAAATTGCCAAGCTTGCCTACAAAGAAGGGCGCCCAATCATAGAGGTCGCTGCCGAGCAAACCGATCTGAGTGAAGAGGAGCTCCAATCATTACTCGATCCACACAAACTCACCAAAGGCGGTCTATAACGCTGTCCTTCACAGCCTGCGATCACATATAGTGTATGCAGGCTGCAGAGCTTGCTATTCCTTAAGGACTTGCGTAGTTTAATTAGCAAACATTAGGAGAGCATATAATGAACAAGATGATCCCCACTTTACTTGCAACCTTTTTGCTGTTTGGTTGCCAAGAAGAAGTAACTAAAAAAGAAACCACAGAACAAAAAGCACAGGAAACCAAAACTGTAAGCGAAAAGCACACCGAAGTTAAAGAATCAAAAGAAGCAAGCTTACCTATTCAACAAGATGGTAAAAAGCTCGATACCTCTGACATCAAAACCCATAAACAGTCATTGGAAAGCGTGGTGGCCGACAAAAGCTGTGATAACGATACCCAGTGTAAAGTCATTGCTGTTGGCGATCGTGCCTGTGGTGGCCCCTCTTCTTATCTAGTGTATTCAACAAGATCAGCAGATGAGGCCCAAGTTAAGCAGTTAGCGGAGCAAATTACTACATTAGAGCGCGCCTATAATATGCAAAATCAGATGATGAGTATCTGTCAGCATTTAATTGAACCCGCAACACAATGCGTTGAAAATAAGTGTGTTAAACTAGAAAATAGTCGTCCTACATACTAGAGGCAATAATGAAGTTAGCTATTTCTCTCGCTTGCATCGGCACACTAATTGCGGCGTTATCTGGCTGTGAAATGACATCAGGCGATGCAGCAAGTCGCTCTAATACTGCGCATACACTCAGCGATATAAGAGCAAATATAGGATGTGATGCAAGCTATCAGTGTA
Organism: Pseudoalteromonas flavipulchra NCIMB 2033 = ATCC BAA-314; assembly: GCA_000814665.1. Classification (GTDB taxonomy): domain Bacteria; phylum Pseudomonadota; class Gammaproteobacteria; order Enterobacterales; family Alteromonadaceae; genus Pseudoalteromonas; species Pseudoalteromonas maricaloris. The sequence goes on along the minus strand of JWIH01000004.1, from coordinate 1,951 downwards.
AAGTAATTGGAGTAGGTGAGCGATTAACCTGTGGTGGACCAAGAGAATACCTGATCTATTCAACGAAGCATACTGATGAGCAAGATGTAGAAGCTGTCGTTAGCGCCATTACAGAGCAAGAAAAGCTGAATAACAAAGGAAAAGCGCCAGCGGTTAGCTGTGAACCTGTGATGCCAATACAAACACTATGTATTGCCCATACCTGTCAGGCTGTGCCTCTATAGACTGATGAGCACTCAGGTTATCGGATAAGCTCATTGATCACTGAGATCACCATCACTAACAGCGCACAAATACTCGCATTAATAATGTACTTCACTTCAAGCTGCTTCTTAATCCAATAGCTATACATAAAGCGAATTAAGTAAGTGGCTGAAGTACCAAACAATGCAAATATTACCAACAGTGCAATTAAATGAAATGACACGCTAAATCCCCGGTTTTTAGCCCATCATATCGTTAATTGACCCTTCCTTATAGCCCTTATTGCATAAAACCACATAGCAGCTTCTCGCTTGCAACCTATCGGCGGGTAAACCATCTCCTACCATGTTGCACTGTGCTGATACTGTGGTAGGAGCGAGTTTACCTCGCGATGTGTTGATTGGCTTGCGAGGTTTTATATCTCTCAAATCTCTATACCCCAAACAGCAAAAAACCCGTCGCATTGCTGCAACGGGTTTCTCTTATTTTGCCCTGGCTCGCTACGAAGTAGGATGTTCTACTTTCACATGGGTAATCCACACTATCATTGACCGGGGCCGACCCTTCGGCTGCTTTGTTTCACTTCTGAGTTTGGGTGACGAGAAACCGAAGCACCGCTTCGCAGTTCGAGGAAGTGAGCGCAAGGACCCGCGAAGGGGAGATGCTACATGGAAGTGCTTTACCCCAAATAGCAAAAAACCCGCTGCATTACTGCAACGGGTTTCTCTTATTTGGCCCTGGCGATGTTCTACTTTCACATGGGTAATCCACACTATCATCGACGCTGTTTTGTTTCACTTCTGAGTTCGGCATGGGGTCAGGTGGGTCCAAAACGCTATAGTCACCAGGAAATTCTGTTCATCAATGAAGTCTACCTCATCAATGTAAATCCGGAAAAAGCTATTAAATTCTTTTGTCTACTTTAGTCTATTAACTTCTGTCGCTTAAACCACTTTGGCGTTGTATGGTTAAGCCTCACGGGTAATTAGTACGAGTTAGCTTAATGCCTCACAGCACTTCCACATCTCGCCTATCAACGTTGTAGTCTTCAACGGCCCTTCAGTTGACTCTAAGTCAAAGTGAGAACTCATCTCGAGGCCTGCTTCCCGCTTAGATGCTTTCAGCGGTTATCAGTTCCGAACGTAGCTACCGGGCAATGCAATTGGCATCACAACCCGAACACCAGCGGTTCGTCCACTCCGGTCCTCTCGTACTAGGAGCAGCCCCTCTCAATTCTCAAACGCCCACGGCAGATAGGGACCGAACTGTCTCACGACGTTCTAAACCCAGCTCGCGTACCACTTTAAATGGCGAACAGCCATACCCTTGGGACCGACTTCAGCCCCAGGATGTGATGAGCCGACATCGAGGTGCCAAACACCGCCGTCGATATGAACTCTTGGGCGGTATCAGCCTGTTATCCCCGGAGTACCTTTTATCCGTTGAGCGATGGCCCTTCCATTCAGAACCACCGGATCACTATGACCTACTTTCGTACCTGCTCGACGTGTCTGTCTCGCAGTTAAGCTTGCTTCTACCATTACACTAACCGTACGATGTCCGACCGTACTTAGCAAACCTTCGTGCTCCTCCGTTACTCTTTGGGAGGAGACCGCCCCAGTCAAACTACCCACCAGGCACTGTCCTCAACCCCGATTCAGGGGCCTAAGTTAGAACATCAACACTACAAGGGTGGTATTTCAAGGTCGGCTCCACAGAAACTAGCGTCTCTGCTTCAAAGCCTCCC
>JWIH01000003.1 GCA_000814665.1 Pseudoalteromonas flavipulchra NCIMB 2033 = ATCC BAA-314 | reverse complement strand
CCCTCTATCACACTCTAGTTTGCCAGTTCGAAATGCAGTTCCCAGGTTAAGCCCGGGGCTTTCACATCTCGCTTAACAAACCGCCTGCGTACGCTTTACGCCCAGTAATTCCGATTAACGCTCGCACCCTCCGTATTACCGCGGCTGCTGGCACGGAGTTAGCCGGTGCTTCTTCTGTCAGTAACGTCACAGCTAGCAGGTATTAACTACTAACCTTTCCTCCTGACTGAAAGTGCTTTACAACCCGAAGGCCTTCTTCACACACGCGGCATGGCTGCATCAGGCTTGCGCCCATTGTGCAATATTCCCCACTGCTGCCTCCCGTAGGAGTCTGGACCGTGTCTCAGTTCCAGTGTGGCTGATCATCCTCTCAAACCAGCTAGGGATCGTCGCCTTGGTGAGCCTTTACCTCACCAACTAGCTAATCCCACTTGGGCCAATCTAAAGGCGAGAGCCGAAGCCCCCTTTGGTCCGTAGACATTATGCGGTATTAGCCATCGTTTCCAATGGTTGTCCCCCACCTCAAGGCATGTTCCCAAGCATTACTCACCCGTCCGCCGCTCGTCATCTTCTAGCAAGCTAGAAATGTTACCGCTCGACTTGCATGTGTTAGGCCTGCCGCCAGCGTTCAATCTGAGCCATGATCAAACTCTTCAATTAAAAGTTTTTTCGAAACCTAAGTTTCGTGCTCATTGAATTCTGATTTTGATACCTTTCGGTATCGAATTGACTGTGCTGAATAAACTATGTTTATTCTGTTGGTCACTCAGCTCAATTGAGACTCTAAATTTGTTTGTGTCATCTAGCGAACTAGAATCTGCTGTTAGAACTCAATCTGTACGAGTGCCCACACAGATGATTGCTTCATATTTTTAAAGAACATTTCGAAACATTTCGTTGTTTCGAGGGATGTGCATTCTAAGCATTCCCGATTTTTTGTCAATACTTAATTTTGAATTTCTTTATAAGAAGTTTCGAACTTAAGTTTCACTTGACGCTAACTCGTTGCTGCTTTGCTTTTCAGCGTAGTGCCCCGTGTCAGTGGGGTCGCATTATAGGGCGATCCGATTTTAGTGCAACCCTTTTTTTCGATCTTTTTGATCGTTCGAACAAACATTAACCAAAACCCACTTTTTAGTATAAAAACCATGCAAAAAAGGACAAATCTTACTATCAGAACTATATTAATTATTGCGAAGTTTAATTAACTCGTTAAGATAGCTAACTCATTTGTTAAATTAATGTTTAACCTTCTTTTAATTGGTATATTTATATGAAGTCTTTTGATCATAAAGTAATTTTGATCACTTTGGTTATTGCAGTAACGAGCTTTTTCATTGTTGATCTTGCATTAAGCTCTACACAGCTCGACGCTGCTCTTATGCTTGCCGTAGGTATTATCATCGGTAGTGTAGTAAGCCAGTTTTTAAAAAGTGATACACAACAAGAAAAACAATCAAACTTATCAACTACTACATTATATGTAGGCAATCTACCATATCGAGCCAACGAACATGTTGTCCGCGAACTTTTCGAAGAGCAAGGGCAAGTATTTTCAGTTCGTCTACTTAAGGATAAAAACACAGGCAAACGACGTGGTTTTGGTTTTGTTGAGATGTCTAAGCAAGATGCAGAAAAGGCGATCACTCAACTCAATGAGCGTGAATTTCAACAGCGTACATTAAAAGTAAGAGAAGCAAAGCAAAAGCCTGAAGGTGAGATGGATCACTCACCCGCTTAATTAATCTTTATTTAAATTAATTATAGAGATTACTTCTTTACTATCCATTACTGGTGCCGTTGCATAGAAACACACTTCCGATGCACTCGGCACCTTTTCTCCTACTACTATTTGACTTCCCAACAATGACACTGCACGGTTGGCTATTGCTTTGCCTGAATCAACCAGCTCAACATGCTTCTGTAAGCAATTCTTGATATCGTGAGCTATCAAAGGAAAATGTGTACACCCCAACACTAGCCTATCAACAGTGGCTGGAATGTTAAGCCGAGCTATTTCCGCGCACAGTGCCTCTTTATCCAACTCATTATGCCAATAAAAGTGCTCAGCGATCCTTACAAGCTCCGTTGAATGCAAAGTTTCAACTTTACAACCTGAGGTAAAATCCATGATGAGCTTATGCGTATATGCATTATTTGACGTTGCCGGTGTTGCTAATAGTGCGATGTGCTTGGTCTTTGAACTAGATGCAGCAGGCTTAACAGCAGGAACCACACCTATAATTGGTATCTGGGTATGTTTTCTGGCTTCTTCTAATGCGTATGTTGAAGCGGTATTACATGCAATGACGATGAGATCAACATTGTCCAAGTATTGCTGTTGCCAACGAATAAGTCCCTTGACACGTGATTTGATTAGCTCTTGAGGCTGAAGGCCATATGGGAGAAAAGCATTGTCCATAACATAACTAAATGAAACCCCCTGCAAACATGCCTTTAAGTGCGACAGCACACTGGTGCCACCGATCCCCGAATCGAAAACCAAAATATGCGACAAACTTCATACCTCAAATCAATGAAGTATGAAGTTTGCCATGAGTCCTCGCGAAAATAAACTGGCTTAGCTTGTTTGTTTTTGCTCTACTTGCTCTTTATTTAGTTCATTCAGTTTACTAAAAAAGCTACTAGCATAATCCAAAAACTCATTTAGTCTCGACTGACCTTCATTCATCCAAGCAAGCAGGTTTGGCAACTCATTATCGGCATTGAGTCCCTTAGCTTGCTCTTGCACATCTGCTAACTGCTTATTGAGTGGCATAAATGCCTTCTCTAACTCTTTCATTGGATTGCCTTGCTGATATTGAGCAATCGCAGCAGACGTCTTACTTTGTCTTAGATCCATCGTGAAATTAGTGATCTGATCTGAGTTTAAGCTAAGCGACTTTGCCAAATCGAAAGCTTCATCGTATTCACCACCGAAAAAAGAATCACTGACATTACGGATATCTTCCATCATATCGTTAATTGCCTGCTGCTCCTCTTCGTTCAGCTCACCATTTACCTTAATTGAGAAACTAACCTCATGAGAGGACTTAGTGCCATATGCCATGCCATAATCATTACCTTTTTGCGCGACACTCGCAGCGGCCCCCTGAGCATACGCATCGGAGAATGAAATAACGACTTCATCCCCTTCAGCTGTAGTAAATGCATATTCAGCCTGATTAGAGAGGCTCGCAAACTGTGCGGCACTGATCGCTAATGCCTTTGGCGACTTTTCTTCAAACAATTCTTTTTCAAAATCATCTAAACCTTTAAAAATCCCTTCTCGTGATTTTTCAATACCATCTCCGATGTCGGAGTTGAAAGCGCCCATGCCTTTTAACTCTTCGCTGGCTTCATCAATACCCTGTAGCACGCCCTTACGTGCCCCATCTAGCATAGATTTCAATTCGTCATCATTTTTGCCGTCGACTTTGGCTTTCTTCACTGCACCCTGAACAAAATCGAGTACATTTTTGACAATAGATTCAAAATCAAATAGTGGCTTGTCTTTTTTATCTTGTGTCGGCTTCTCAATCCCCAACGCTTCTGCAAGCTTATCATCAAGAATTTTAGCTGCTAGCTTAGATTTATTCCCCGCATAGCTGTCTGAATTAATTTGGATATTTGGTCCTATCCCTTTGCTCTTTCCAGGCTTATGCTGCATCGCTGGATTGAGCAACTGATTTAATTGCCCGATTTTCATGGTATGCCCTCCAATATATTAGTTAGATTATCGGCATATTTGCGCAAAGCTAAAGTATAATGATTAAAAAAACAGCAAACCAGACGCATCAGTGATGCTAGACTGGACAAATTAGCAACGCTCCCTAAAATAGCGCCTCTTAATTCAACATAGATGGTTTTAGCATGGCAGTAATAAAAATTGATGATTCAGCATACGAGCAACAGTTAGCAGATAAAGCTGAGCGTATCACAACACAATTTGCACAGTTTGATGCACCTGCACTTGAAGTGTATGAATCTGCAACTCGCCATTACCGCCAGCGCTGTGAATTTAGAGTATGGCATGAGGGTGAAGATCTGTATCACATCATGTTTGACCAACAAACAAAAGAAAAGATCCGTGTTGATAGCTTTGATCCTGGCGCACCACTTGTCAATGAAATGATGCAGGTGATGATACATCAGCTGAAAGGCAACGAAATATTGCGTCGTAAACTGTTTCAGATCGACTATCTCACGACGCTGAGCGGTGAAGTACTGATCAGCTTACTTTATCACAAGCAGTTAGATGAAGCGTGGCAAACTGCCATGCAGACATTAAGAGCCGAATTGCAACAAACCTATAAAGTTGATTTTATCGGTCGTGCTAGAAAACAAAAGGTTGTGTTTGGCAACGACTATGTAACTGAAAAACTAAGCGTTAACGGTAAAGAATATATTTATCAGCAGGTTGAGAACAGCTTTACGCAACCGAATGCGGAAGTGAATCAGAAAATGCTAGCTTGGGCGCAGTCCATTAGTGAACCGCTAAGCAACGACCTATTAGAGCTTTATTGTGGTAACGGTAACTTTTCAATCGCATTGGCAGGCTCATTCAATAAAGTGCTGGCTACTGAGATCTCTAAATCATCAGTAAAGTCTGCACAATTTAATATTGCAGCAAATAAAGTCGATAACTTAGATATTATTCGCATGTCGAGTGAAGAGTTTACACAAGCCATGAAAGGGCAGAAGTTTTCTCGATTAGATGGTATTGATTTACAGTCCTATGATTGCCAAACGATTCTTGTCGATCCGCCTCGTGCTGGTATGGATGAATTGACCTGTCGCTTAGTTAGCAACTACGACAACATTATTTATATCTCATGTAATCCAGACACGTTAGAGCGTGATTTAGCCTTGTTATGTGAAACACATAAAATCGCACGTATGGCGATTTTCGATCAGTTCCCTTATACCCATCATATTGAATCTGGCGTTTACTTAGTGAGAAAGTGATCTCTAACGATTAACGACTGGCTGCCATCGCTGTGATAAGTGCTGGCAGCTGAGTTTCGCTAAAAACCTGAATACCGGATTGCTGTAATAAAGACGCCGTCAGCCCCTGCCCTACTATTTTTTTACCGGTATGACTACCATCGTAAATCAGATTGCTGCCGCAAGACGGACTGGACTCTTTTAACAAGGCAAACTTTATATCGTGCTGAAGGCAAGCCGCTAGCGCTTTTTTAGCACCGAGTTCAAACGCGGAGGTAAAATCATCCCCTTGTTTACTCAAAACTTTACCATCTGCTATTTCAGCCGATGGACGAGGTGTTGGTAAACCACCAGATACTTCGGGGCATAGCGGTAAGACCCAATTTTTTTGCCGCCAATACTGTAATGTATTGTCTTGAAGGCTTTGTGAAGAGGCGTCATACCTCACCGGATAACCTAATAAACAGCTAGAAACTAAAATTTTAAACATAAAAAAGCCCCGCAATAATTGCAGGGCTAGTCTAATACAAATTAGATTTTATTTCTTTGCTAAATAATTCACCAAAGCAGCAATTTGCTCAGGCTTAGTCGTACCAGATTCACGAAGTAATAGCTTGTATTTACCGTTTACCACGAACATTGGTACTCCTGTTAGCGCGCCTTTATCAGAAAGAGTCTTCTGCATACGTTGCATTTTTGAAGCTTTAGTACGAACAGAGAAACTGGCATAAAGTTTATCAAACTTCTCTTCTTCAACACCTTGTGCAATAAAGATATCTTTTACATCAGCAAGTTCATTGATTTTTGCACGCTTGCCATGGATATGATTAAACATGGCTGCAACTATCTTGTCTTTTTGTGGCAGCACTTCAGCAGTTGCAAGTGCTTGTGCCAACACCTGTTGGATCTCAGGCTCTCTTGGACCAACAAAATCTATATGGCTTTTTTTAAACTTAACGCCCTCGTCCAACTTTGGTTTAACGTCAACGATTAAATTTTCCATTGCGTTACAGGCTGGACAATAAAAAGAAAAATACTCCATTACCTCAGGCTTTTTCGTGCCACGCTCAGCAATAACTTCATAATGTACACCTTCTTCAAATGGCGCAGCCTGAGCAAGAAGAGGAAGCATTAGTGCAACCGCTAAGCCTTTTAATACTTTCAACATACTAACTTTCTCCAGTCGTTATTTTTTTAATAGATATGCGATCAATTCATCAAGCTGCTCTTGACTCTTGATACCTTTCATTTCGATTCTGTATTTGTCGTTTACGATAAAAGTTGGAACGCCTGTAAGCGCACCCGCTTCAGAAAACTTTTCTTGTGCTTTAAGCATGTTATTTTCCGCACTCACGACTGGCATGCTCGTTACAGCCTGATCAAAATTTTCAGCAGAAATCCCATTTAACTCCATTAGCGTTTTCAAATCTTTAATGTCTAACAGTTTGTTTCTTTCAACATGAATAGCATTAAAAATCTTCTCAGCAATCACATCCGCTTTGCCTGCTTGATCAGCAATAATATAGGCATAGCTTAGGTTGCTCTGCGTTTCTGTAGGAACACCTCGCAGGAAGTTCACATGGCTTTTTTCAAAGTACGCCCCCTCAGGTAAGTTCTTTTCAATCGCTTTTGCAATTGGCTCAAAGCGGAAACAGTGAGGACAGTAAAAAGAGAAAAACTCAGTAACTTTCTCTGATTTACTCTGTTCGGTTGTTAAGGTCGTGTAGTGTTCACCTTCGGTAAAGTCTGAAGCCATCGCAGCAATAGGCAAAAGTAATGCAATAAGTGCGATTTTTAATTTTTTTAGCATGTTACTCTCTCTAATTTTAAGGAAATAGGCTCAAACTTGGTTCATCTAATGCAGCAAATTGCTCTTTTAACGCTAGGATCTGTTGTTCCCAGTATTTGTCTGTCGCAAACCAAGAAAAGTTCCGTTCGAATGCAGGATCCTGCCAGCGCTGTGCCAACCAAGCCATATAATTCACCATTCTCATGGCACGTAGCGGCTCAATTAACGCAAGCTCTTTTGCATCAAACGGCATAAATTCTTCGTAACCCATAAGCAGGGTGTCTAACTGTACCAATTGCTCGTTGCGGTCGCCATTTAACATCATCCACAAGTCTTGTATTGCAGGGCCTTGCTGACAATCGTCAAGATCCACCAACATTAATTGATCTCTAGACCACAATAAATTTCCAGCATGACAATCCCCATGAAGCCGAAGTGTTTTGGCAACTTGATACTTTGAGGTTGCTTTGTTAATAACTTGCTCAAGAATAGTAACAAATGGAGTATGTAGATGACTAGGCACTAACTGGCTTTTTAGCAGTGTTTGTTGCGCATCAACCAAAAAACGCTGGGTATTGAGCTGTGGTCTATGCTCGAATGCTCGCTCAGCCGACAGACAATGCAAGCGCCCTAGGTAGCGACCTAAAATTTCTAAGTGATCTAGATTATCGAGCTCAAACTGACGTCCACCAACGCTTGGAAACAACGTATAGCGATAACCTTCATAAAAATGCAGACTACGCCCAGTAATAAGTAAAGGCGCTACAACAGGCACTTCAGCTTCTTTCGCTGCCAGTGCGAATTCATGCTCTTCAAGAATTTGTTCATCCGTCCAACGCGCTGGGCGGTAAAACTTCACCACATAACGTTTGCCGTCCTCAGCACCAAATTGATAAACACGGTTTTCATAGCTGTTTAAGGCCAATAATCCCGTTGTCGGATATATCTCAAGTGCCTCAATCGCATCTAAAATAAGATCCGGTGTCAACGCGTTAAAACTAAAATCGTTCATAATGTTTATAAAAAAGCGAGGTTTTATACCTCGCTTTTACCTTGTTATCTTCCTTTGAAGAAATTGGTCGGCTGCGCCAGCCGTTCTTCAGGATCGTCTTGGTTAATAAGCACAAACTCAAATTCAGTGACTGGCTTTTTCAAATCATATGGATCAATCACAACAGAGAGTGGCACATCTAATGTCGTGCCTGCTGCTAAGTGCACCTCTTGCTTACCGATCACCTGATAATTACTTAGACCTGTTATTGCAATAGAAAATTTCTGCTCAACTTGCGCTTTGTTTATCACCTTCAAGGTATAGGTATTTTCTACCAATCCCTCAATATTGACACGATAAAGCTGATTTCTATCCCGAATAATATCAAGATCCATCGGCTTACGCATCGCAATGTTCGCAACTAATGCACCAGTGATAACGACCAGAATCATTAAATAACCGATTAATTTACCACGTACTGGTTTGGTCTTTTCGCTGGATGATTCTAAATTGCGCTCTGTAGTGTAAGCAATCAATCCACGCGGGTAGTTCATCTTATCCATAACACCATCGCAGGCATCAATACACGCACCACAGTTGATGCATTCATATTGCAAGCCATTACGAATGTCGATACCGGTAGGACAAACCTGAACGCACAGGTTGCAATCAATACAATCTCCTAGCCCTAGCGCTTTTGGATCTTGTTTGCGTCCTCGAGGACCTCGACTTTCACCTCGTTCGCTATCATAGGCGACGGTAAATGTGTCCTTATCAAACATGGCTGATTGGAAACGAGAGTAAGGACAGATGTGTAAACACATGATTTCCCTCATCCAACCGGCATTACCATAAGTACAAATGGTAAACACGATAATGCTAATGACGGAATAAAAGCCTGCAGAGAAAGTAAGTAAATCAGGGATCAACGAGCGGATTGGGGTAAAGTAACCAACAAAAGTGATTGCGGTATACAGTGAAAAGAGTATCCAGCTACCGTGTTTTGCCGTTTTTCGCCAAAACTTGTCAAAATCCATCGCCCTCTGATCTAGCTTTTTCCGTTGGTTTGCCGTTCCTTCAAACTTTTCTTCAAACCAAATAAAGATAAACGTCCAAACGGTTTGCGGGCAGGTGTAGCCGCACCATACCCGGCCATAGAAGGTGGTCACCAAGAACAGAGCAAATGCCGCTATCATCAGAATAAAAGCAAAGATAGTCAGATCTTGTGGCCATAGTGTCATGCCAAAAATATTAAACTTCTGCTCAAAAATATCGAACAACACCGCTTGATGGCCGTGAAAATTTAACCAAGGTAAAGCCATAAATGCCAACATACCAATAAAGCCGATACGCCTTCTTAGCAGTTGATGTAGGCCAGACACCGCCCGGACATATATGCGATTACGAGGATTAAAACGATCGGGCGTAGAGCTATTGAGCGATTTCCCTTCAGTGCCACCTATTGGCTTTTGAATTTTTACTTCAGACGGTATGTTTTTAACCTTGATTCTTTCGTTCTCCATGGAAGCTCCTTAGTGCTTTGGAACGAGATGCACTTGCTACAGTGACCTTAAAAAATACAGGCTAAACTATTGCAATGTGCCCCATGACATAGTTTAGCGCTTACTATTATACGCTTTGAAACTCTATGATTAATAGTAAGTTGAGCTAAAACCCACCATAAATGATGAGAGACTTGTTGCGACCTGACAGACAAGTTTATTACACTAGGAACAAGATTTTTGTTAGCTAGATCAAATCAGCGTCAGATTATGAAAAAATTCTTAGTATTAGCCATTATAGTCGTTGCTCTGTTTACTGTGGATCATCCATTGATTAAAGAGCCAAGAGATAGATTACTCGGTCAAGGCGTTGAAGTGCTAAGCGAGTCCAGCAAAGTACAACGCAGTACGGCCGCAAGGATCGCCAGAGCCAATGTCGTAAAAACAATTACCATGACAGATGACGAAAAGCGCTATATTGACGAAGCCCTTGCAACAGATGAAAAAGTAAGGCTTTTCCACCTCAAGTATTGTAAAGAAAACGACTATAACTTGTATTTTTACGGCCCCGATCTCGTCAAAATCTGTGAAATTGCAGAGCAAGCCATTCATGAAGCGAAGGGATTATAATGGACTTTAGTCAATTAAATAAAAAGTCGGCAAAATCCTTTAATGATCAAAAAGCACTCATCAAAAAGCTTAGCCAGGGACGTGTTGTCAATTGCCCCAGCTGTCAGCAACCCATTGCACTCAGTTTAAGCCAATCGACATCAAATCGAGCTGTGGCACAATGCCAACAGGGTTGCACATTTATCGAGTTAGATCTCGCGTAAAGCATTTTTGATTAATCAAATAGTCCGCTATTCACTGCGGCAACTTCGACTAACTCAGCATAAGAAGCGGCAAACTCGTCAGCCAATTGCGCTTGAGTTAGTTGAAACTCGGTCAGTGACTGTCCTACTTTGTCACAGTAAATCGTTAACTGTTGCTCACCAAGTGCAAAAAGCCCCAGTTGTTCTGTGCTCACTTGCAAAGCTTGTTTAATATCGTCGGCGAGCGGACTGGACATCAATTGCTCATAAAAGGGCGTCGCCGCCATTAAAAACCCTTCGGCCCAATTAATTTTTTGCTCAAGTGGTGTTTCACCACTCCAAGGCAATTGAAATTCAGTTTCGTATACCTGCTCAGAAATTTCATGATGTAAAGCCATCAATGCAAATGCAATACTCTCATCTAGTTCGGGATCTGCGTTGGTTAAAGTCTTAAGCCACTTATCTACCTCGATACCGTTTGGGTCTATACAGGTAGCAAATAAATATCCTTGTAAAAAAGCAATATCAATAGAAAGTTTGCGCGCAGAAAAGTAGTTTTCTAAATTCAGCTGATCAGCTGCAGTAAAAGAGAAGTCGTGCATAGTGTTGCCTTGAACTTAGGCGCCGTATCAGCGCCTACAAAAATGCTTTTATATTAATAACTAACCTGAGATTAGATTAACTAAAGTCTGATATGACAGAAGTATATTATAAATTTACTGGGTAGCGACCTTCGCCATCCGGTCTCCCCAAAAACTTAACCGCATCGTGTACTTCTTTCGGTAGACTTGCATCTGGCTTGATATTACCAGATACGCGAAACTGGAAGTTGGCAGCAAGTGTCGCATCAGCCTGTAAGCCCAAGCGGTTTTCAGGGTCAACAACCACGGCAATATCTCCTGATTTACAATCGAGCTGGCCACTAAGATCACCGATACTAAACCAACCATTCATGCCTTTAACATCAATATTTGGACTACTTATCTCACCATTTAGTCCTTCGCAATACGGTGCACCACTTTGGTACTCCTTCACATTAACAATAACGCGCCCTTTGGCATCAACCGGCAATGGCAGAGTTACTTGGTCCATAGCCTGTTCAACACTGAAACGAAGTGAGGCATTATTTACCGTCATGGATTTACTTACTAAATTCGATGAGAAATTAGCTTTTCCTGAGATCTCATTTTTATCTCTCGCATTACCAAACTGTACATTGCCTGCCAACTCACCGAGTAGTAATGACGACGGTTCAAGCTCCCACTTAACCTGATTCAATTGAATGTTATTGAATCTCACACCGCTCACTTGACCATGCCAAACAGAACCATTTACTGCACCTAGCTGCAAATTAGCTGGCAATTGGCCTTTAAAAACTTGCAGCAACACCGCAGCTGGCATAGTAAAAGCACTAAAAATAATAAATGCGAGTAAAAATATAATGAGTAGAGATAGTGTTTTTTTCATAATTATTTCTCTAAAACCAAGCGACTAACACGTACAAAGCCAGGTAAATTCCCTTGTGTAAGGTCTAGGTTTTCTACTTTTACTCCATGCTTATTTGTCAGTTCATCTATCCAAGCAACAAGTTTATTAAATTCCACATCATCGATGGTTAAACGCAAGCTTTCGCCACTAGGTTGCATTTTGCTGATATCAATTTGAAAACGGCCACGGGTATTATTAACTATCTGACTGATATTGCCGCCGCTGATCACCTGTGTGGGACTGCTAGATTTCAGCTTACTCACGCTTTGACCAACCCAATTTACGAGTTCGTGGTTACGTTTTAGCTTAGTTTCGGCATCGCTGACAGCTTGATTCAAAGGTTTGAATATACCCATTATCAGAACAAAAACGACAAAAATAACGCCGGCAACGATCAGCAGTTTTTGTTCTTGCTCTTTTAAACCACGCCAATAGTTCACTACTTGCTGCTTCATGCTGCACCTCGAATACGAATTTCACCCACCACAAAGTCACCATCATTGTTCAGGGCGCCCTGTTCGACGCTTACACCGCGTTGCTCTAAAATTGCTTTGACCTGACCAAATACCTGGAACTCTTTTGCGCGTGCTCTAATTCTGAGTTCATTTCTACGTTTGTCGTAACGCAGCGTCTCAGGAGCGAAAGCATCAACCTCTTCATAAATTGCCACAAAGTGATTCGTTAATTCGAGCAAACCGCCTTGTTCCGTGCCAGATAACGCATCAAGCTCATTTTGGATCTGTTTTTTCAATAAGTGCGGACGCACTACTTTATTTGGAAATGCCTGTTGATACATAGCGACAGCTTGGGTTTCTAGCTGATTAGCTTGATGACTTATCACATACAGCTGAGTGCCTTTAATTGCGATAAAGCTCACTACTGCCACGCTCGCCGCTATTAGGCCACTGCGCCAGTCACGCCACCACTGCGGTTGCTTTTTCTTCGCAGCGAACCGACCTTGACGCAAATTAAAATCAATGTTTGATAACGATTTCGCGAAGATGGCTAAAGGTAAATCGTAATCTTGTTGTTGCGCTGTAAGCGTTATCGTTTCTGAGAAATCGCTTGCCGGGCTAAAATGCGCCAGCTGCTTAACACCCGCAATGGTGAGGTACTCGTTAACCCAGCTAAGTTCAGCAGTGCCAACTTGCCAAGTATTGTGTTTGAATAGCCATTGCTGACCTAACTGCACGGCACTAGTCATCTCTTCATGAAGCGGCAAACATAAAGCATCCGGTAGCGCTTTATTTACACTGATCCCTGCATCATCGAAGGCACTAAACCAGCTTTGTAGCCAACTGCTATCACAAATCGCGACATCGATAGTATGTGTGTCGGCTTTCATGCCCGGTTTACCAATTGCGATAAATAGCGCATCGATGTCGGTTGCAACATGTTCCTCAAGCATAAACGGTAAGGCTTGCTCTAGTTTCCTATTCCATTTTGCAGGTAATTCTAGCGTGCGTAATTGCACCGCAGTCGCTGGTAGTAACAAAACAACCGGTCTCGTTTGCGCTTTTTCGGCAAGGCTACTAAGCTGTTCACTCCCTTCTAGTTCACCACTGGCAATAATTTGTTGTTGTTCTGTTGACCACACTAACCAGTGTATTGTCGCCTGGTGTGACTGATCCACACGGACCAATAATTGTTCTGTCACTCTACGCCTCCAAATTTACGAGCAAGCACGTACGCTTTACCATCTTTTGTTTCTATAATTGATGTGAGAGAAAAGCGTCGCTCATCAAACACAGCTGTTGCTCGCAACTGAAAATAATTGCTGTTAATCGTAAAAGTTTTGGAAGTCTTGTTAGGGTCTTTGACCCCTTGATTCGCGACTTCCGTGTAAAATTCATTAATATCGGTAAAACCTTTTTTTGGTCTTGCTGAAATAATAGCTTCAGCACCTGACTTCGATAAACCAGGTATAAGCGCACTGAGTAGAAGCGCTTGTTCTGGCAATATCGTATTGACGTTTACCGCGAGTTCCTCACTTCCGGGGATCACGCAAACATAAGGCTTAATCTTTTCCATCACCAGCGGGTTAAAGCCCTTAATCACGCGTAGCTCACTGACAGACGCCATCAAATTATTAGCCGTTAAATAAGGCGTCTGATTAGACATATACTCGTCTTCTTCTGCCCCTGAGCGGTAAGTAATGCTGTCTTCGTCAAGCCAATCGTAGACACTATCAGCAAGAGCTTCCTCGCTTTCGTTACTCGGCAAATCCTCAATATTCTTCAAAAGTTCCAATAGCGCAGCATGGGCTGGGTTTGTATTCTTTCCACCAATCTGCCGACCACCTTGGTCATTTCCATTTGTTTGTGACTTTGCTCTCAAGGCATTCAGGTTTAGGCATGCCTGTAAGTCTGTCACTTTACCGCTCAACGTACCATGATCGACAGGGTAAGGCACTTCTTCACGAGCCCAAGGCTGGTCTAGATTAACGCTATCAGGATCATCTTTTTTCGCTTGTATCAACGCTCTTTTGACTAATTCCTCAGCGCCATAGCTATACCACTTGGCTTGTTGCTGAGTTTGAATATTCGAGGCCTTTTGTACCTGCACCATTAAACTACTCGCCATTTCAGCGGCAATTGTCGCTGCCAACGCAACGATGAAAAGTACGATAACAAGCGCCGCACCTTGCTGCTTCATGGCTGTTGCCCCTTATCATCAGCGACACCACTGCCTGGCGTCAAAAATAAACGGCTTATTGGATCCGAGTCTTTTCTTTGCAACGTCACTTTAATCGCTTTAGGTAACGATTTCGACTTCCAATCAGCTTGCCATTTTAGTTTGTCGTCCAAAAATTCAAACTTTAATTCTTCGACATCTTCCAAGATGACCTGCGCGCGGGGCTCTGTTCCATCAAGCTGGTCAACATATACTCGATAAATACGCTCCAGTTTGTCATCGATAACCCGATAACCGACAGCCTGCAGTTCAGAACGTGGCAATAAACTAATAGGGTTAGTCCAACCATCACGAACAAAAGCGATACCATCATATTGGCTCTCGAGTTCATAACGGCCATGGATGATATAAGTTGGGCTAAAATCCCCTGCTTCATTTCTGACTTCTCGCTTAGTGATCTGATTAAAATCCTGATCCATCAAGCGGAAAGTCGTTTGTAGACCTTCAATTTCGGCAATTTTTTCCGCTGAAGCCGCTTGGGCCTTCAACGTTGAATCTAAAATTTGATGAGTCGCCGTCACCACCACCGCTAAAATAGCCAGTGCCAACAATACTTCTATTAGCGTGAAACCACGCTGAGGTGTATGCACTGTCACTACTTACTCCTGTACATAAAAGTGGTGATGTCATACACTGAGTTTTTGAGTTCAGGTTCGCGGAAAACGTGCACGGTGAGCTTTACAAAGCTAGGATCTGCGGTTTGTTGGATATGCTGTTGCCAATACCAAGTGACCCCGGCCATTTCCTCTTCGCCTTTGTTACCATTCTTCCCATGCCAGTCATCGCCTTGCGCACGCAAAAATACCAAACGATTTTCTGCCACCCACGACGCATAGGTCTGCTCTTCAAGCGAGCTGATATGATTTATATGTTCGCTTGTCGCTTGCATTGCAGCAATACCAGCGACAGCACAAATACTTAGCGCAACCATGACTTCAAGTAAGGTAAAGCCTACGCTTTTTCTAGCGTTCATTCTTCAGGTTCCCGCTTCAGCCCTACCGGCGCCATAAATTCGCCTTCGACAAAATATATTGGCTCTTGCAGTTCTTTATTTTCCACACTTAATCTAAATGCGCTGACTTCACCGGAAGATAAAATAAGTACTTGCGGGATCTTAAGCTTTTTAAGTTCAAGTAAATTGTCGTCGTCGCCGCCACTCATCAACTCTCGCCAATTTGCTTGCTCAAGTAAGTTATCTTGAGACCACGGCAGATCTTCTAAGATCAATTCCACTTTGTACTGCTCAGGCAGCTCAATAGGTTTGTAGATATCGTCGGCTTCGAAAGTTCGCCACTTCTCACCGTCAAAAACCAAAAACTCAATCACACCTTTATCTAGGTGAAAACCAAGTTCAACCTGATTAAGTACTGCAAACTCTGACGCGAGATTAATCGTCCCCTGCACACGCATAGCCATGGTTTCGAGCTCTTCCTCATCACTATCACTGACAGTATAAGTAATGAGGTTTACTGAAAAAGCAATGATCACCAAGACAATAAGGACTTCAAGTAAACTGAAGCCCTTTACCTTAGCTAATGCCGGTTTATGCAGAGGTGCTAACATAGATTAACGTTCGTCTTCCGTATCCCAGTTACCGATATCATCATCAGTGCCAACTTCGCCATCCGGACCCATTGAAAAGATATCGATTTGGCTCATTTCGCCAGGACTTACTAATTGGTAAGGATTACCCCATGGATCTTCTGGAAGCTTAGAAATAAAGCCACCTTCAGGGAAACGTTTTGGTACCGGGTCAATATTGGTTTGCGTCACCAAAGCTTCCAAACCTTGCTCTGTGGTTGGATAGCGTTTGTTTTTTAGTTTGTACATCTTCATTGCGTCTTCAATCTGACGAATATCTAGACGTGCCTTTTCTTTTGCTGCTTCTTCTTGTTGACCCATCACGTTAGGCGCAACGATAGATAAGATCATACCGATGATAACAAGTACCACCATCACTTCTAGTAGTGAGAAACCTGATTGTTTTTTCACAATGTTTACCTCAATGCTGTTATTGATGACCATGCAAAAACATGCGATGGCCTTTCCTTTTTGACTACAATCCTACGGCTTTGTTCATCGCCATAATAGGCTGAAGAATCGCCATAACTATAAACAGTACAATAATTGCCATCGTCGCTATCATCGCAGGTTCTAGCAACTTCAGCGAGACATTTACCATACTTTCAAATTCTCTTTCTTGGTTATTCGCTGCACGTTCAAGCATCTGTTCTAATTCACCCGACTTTTCACCGCTGGCAATCATGTGCAGCATCATAGGTGGGAACATTTTAGTCTGTTGCAACGACGCTCTAAGGCTTGCACCTTCACTCACCCGAGTAGCGGCTTCTGCAACGGAGGCTTTGATTTTTTCGTTCTCAAGTACTTGACCTGAGATTTTCATGCCCTCAAGTAGCGGAACAGAACTCGATGAGAGAATACTTAAGGTACGCGCAAATCGTGCAGTATTGACACTGCGAGTTACCTTTCCAAGACCCGGTAAACTCAGCAACTTGCTATCGTACCAAAAGCGGATCTTAGGTTTTTGTAATGCTTTTTTAATCGCGTAGGTGCCAATGACAACCACTGCCAACGTGATCATCCAGTAGTTTTGTACAAAATTACTGGCAGCCATAACCCACTCGGTTGTCCAAGGCAGTGCTTGCTTAGACTTCTCAAAGGTCTTCAAGATCTTTGGTACTACCGTTCCCAATAGAATGGAAACAATCGCGATAGCAAAGATAACCAAAATAATGGGATACACCATCGCTTGTGTAATTTGACTACGCATATGTTGGCGCTGTTCAGTGTAATCGGCCAAGCGATTTAGTACTTCATCTAAGTGCCCTGATTTTTCTCCAGCGGCAACCATTGAGCGGTACAAGTGATCAAATACGTGAGGAAACTCCGACATACCATCTGCAAGTGTGTAACCTTCAACGACTTTTGATCTTACCGCCATCAGCATACGCTTTAATCTTGGCTTTTCACATTGCTCAGCCACAGCCATCACCGCAGCCTCAACAGGTAAAGAAGATTGGATCAAGGTCGCCAACTGGCGCGTGATCAAAGCAAGGTCTGATACCGAGGGACGGTAGCCTTTAAAAAGCGTAAAGCCACCGCTACTTTGGTTTTTATCTTTCTCCGCAGCAGGCAAAACTTCAAGTGGCATCATGGCTTTTTCTCTCAGCATCTGCCTAACTTGCTTTGCCGTGTCTGCTTCTAAAATTCCTTTCTTCTCTTTGCCTTTACCATCTAAGGCGCGGTATTCAAACGCAGCCATTAGCCTTCCTCACGCGTTACACGCATTACTTCTTCTAAGGTTGTTTGACCAGCAAGTACTCGCGAACAGCCATCTTGTCGGATGCTTGGCGTACGCTTACGAATATACTTCTCTACCGCTTGCTCACCTTTACCGTTATGAATAAGTTCACGGATAGGCTCATCAACGATGAGAAGCTCATGAATACCTGTACGGCCTTTGTAACCATTGAAATTACACTCTTCACAGCCGACAGCACGGAAGATTTGCGTGCCACTGTCTTTAGCCACACCCAGTAGTTCACATTCTCGTTCATCCGCCAAATGCGCTTCTTTACAGTTAGGGCAAAGCGTTCTTACCAGTCGCTGTGACAACACGCCTAGCAGTGATGAACTCAAAAGAAACGGCTCAACCCCCATATCTTCCATACGCGTGATAGCACCGGCGGCCGTATTCGTGTGTAGTGTGGATAATACCAAGTGGCCGGTCAAAGATGCTTGAACACCAATTTGCGCGGTTTCTAAATCTCGGATCTCACCAACCATCACCACATCGGGATCTTGACGTAGGATCGCACGTAAACCTCGAGCGAATGTCATATCCACTTTTGGATTTACTTGTGTTTGGCCAATGCCTGGGATCTCATATTCAATCGGATCTTCAACCGTTAAAATATTACGATCCCTAGAATTGATTTGTGTCATGCCGGCGTACAAGGTCGTACTTTTACCTGAACCCGTTGGACCGGTAACCAGTATAATACCGTGCGGTTTAGCAATTATCTCTGCAAACGCATCGCGGTTTGCTTGGGTCATGCCCAAATCCTCGAGATCTAATCGCGCATTATTTTTGTCTAGTAGACGCAGCACCACTCGCTCACCAAAGCTTGATGGCATCGTTGATACACGCACATCCACGGCTCGCCCTGCAATCCGCAGACTAATACGGCCATCTTGCGGCACTCGTTTTTCTGCGATGTCGAGCTTAGCCATTACTTTGATACGAGACACTAATAATGAAGACAACTTACGATTTGGCTTCAATACTTCTTTCAGTACGCCATCAACCCTAAAGCGAATAACCAGTTCTTGCTCAAAGGTTTCGATATGAATATCCGACGCACCTTCTTTTATCGCTTCACTCAACATGGCGTTAATGAGCTTGATAATAGGCGCATCATCATCCGCAGCAAGCAGATCTTCTGTTTGTGGCAATTCTTCAGCAAGCGAGAACAAGTCCATCTCGTTGCCGATGTCTTCCATCATCTGTTGTGTTTCAGAGCTGTCTCTTTGATAAGACGCTTCAAGCATATGTTCAAAGCGGTCTTCATCTAGCGCTTCAAGATGTAATGTTTTGCCTGCAACGCGGCGTACTTCCATCAGCGTTTCAAGATCAAGTGTGCCTTTGTGAAAGAGCTTAGCCTGATCGCCATCGGGGCTGAGTAACACCCCTTTTCGACGTGCAAACGAAAATGGTAAACGCAATGAAATCGTTGGTACGACAGGCATGTCAGCCACTTCGCCTAGTATTGGCTCAGCGCTTTGTAGCTGCGCTGCCATCTCTTCAGCTTCAGCTCCTAAATCTGGCGTGACTTTTTCATCAATCATTTTCACGCTCTTTTCTGTTTTGTTCTTTCAAGAACTCTTCATACGTCGGTGGCAAAGTAAGCTTGTCGTCCCACTTAGGAAGGATTGGCGTATCTTCAAATGGCATTAACTCGATACCATCTTCTCTTTGTTTATGCTGCTCACCACGGATAAAGTTATATTTTGAATGGCTAATCTCGTTCATACTGCGGCTATCACGTACAATAGTCGGACGGATAAAGACGAGTAAGTTACGCTTTTCCTTCTTAGTCCCTGTTGATCTAAATAGGTGACCTAACACTGGAATATCACCTAATAGTGGTACTTTAGAAACACTTTCTTGAACGGTTTCGTCAATCAAACCACCTAAGATAACCATGCCGCCATCATCAGCGATAACCGTGGTATTGATAGCACGTTTAGCCACTCGAATATCCACCGACGTCGCACCTTTCACGCTTGATACTTCTTGTTCTATCGTCAGTTGAACGGCTGTACCATCGTTAATCTGAGGGGTTACTTTTAATTTAATACCCACTTCTTGGCGGTCTACCGTTTGGAATGGGTTTGAGTTATTGTCGTTTGCAGTAGAACCAGTCACGATCGGTACTTCTTCACCGACGATCATGGACGCTTCTTCGTTATCCATAGTGGTAACAGACGGTGTAGCTAGAATATTTGAGTTGGTATCCGTAGTTACCGCTTGAATGATTGCACCCCAGTCATTCTTCACAATACCAGCCGCCAAGCCATTGATATTTTTCAGTAGGCCTGCCAAACCGCTATAATCACCGCGCTCGGTAGTGGTGGTATTAGATACATCATTATCGTCTGTTCCAACGATAGTTCCTTTAATCTCTCTATCACGTGCTTGTTCAGCAGCAACAGCTAGTGAACCGATCGGAACGGTGTTGCCATCATTAAACTGCAGCATACCGCCTTTTTCAGAGATCCATTGTAAGCCAAGGTTAATACCATCGGCCTCAGAAACCTCAACAACGATCGCTTCAACCAGTACTTGAGCTCGACGAATATCTAACTTTTTAATCACCTGAGTTAATGAGCGCATTGTATCTGGCTGTGCGGTAATCACCAGCGAGTTTGAGTCTTCATGCGCCTCAATACTGGTTTCATTTTTGCTACTACTGCGAGTTCTTGCTTGCTGACCTGCGGCTTGCTCTTCTTCAATTGATTTACTCACGCCTTGAAGAACCTTAACCAAATCTTCCGCTTTTGCGTAATTCAGATAGAAAACCTGAGTATTGCCTTGAGATTGTAGTTCATCATCTAAACGCTTGATGAGTTCAGCCGCGCGGCTACGGGCCTGTGACTCGCCACTAACAATGACGCTGTTGGTACGAGTATCTGACACAATTTTCGGGATAAGGAAGTCTGGTACACCGCCTTTCCCTGAGTCTTGGAAAATCTTTTCAACGACTTTAACAACATCTTCGGCAGTGGCATGCTTCAGCTTAACGATATCAACACGCTTATCGCCCGCTTGGTCAACCGTTTTGATAATATCAACAAGGCGATTCACCGAGGACGCATGGCCGGTTAGCATCATCACGTTTGCTGAATTTAGATTGGTTACGTGACCACCATCTTTTTGGTCACTGAATTGACGAATAAGTGGACCAAGCTCTTGCACACTAACGTTCTTCACGCGAACAACGCGTGTTACCATTACGTCACCATTCCCTAGCTCTTCACCAGATACCAAAGGCACGTTCGACTTTTTACCATCAGAACTACGAACTACCTTAAGCACACCGCTATCCATTTCAATAACTGAATAACCATATACTTCAAGCACGTTTAAAAAGAACTGATAATAAAGTTTTTCATCCATCAGCTCATAACTGCGAACATTGATATTTCCGCGCACGTTAGGGTCTATGATGATAGTTTTATTCAGCTTATCACTAACGATATTAATGAATTCATTAATATCGGTACCTTTGAAGTTCGCGGCATATTCAACCGCAGAAACAGAAAGTGAAATACCAGCAGCAATCAAGAGCGTTGCATACTTAGCTAACCCTTTTTTGGTTTTTGTGAGGTGTAGCTTTTTACCCATTATTCTAAAACTCCAAAATTAGTAACTTTACAGGCTAAACTGCACATCCATCACCTGACCGTCTCGCTCGATCGTGATGTTTGCATCTGTGCTCGTTCTAAGTTCATTTATAGCTGACATAGCCTGTTTCATATCCGTGAGCTGAAACCCATTAATTGCGATTGCTAAATCATTCGCTTTAAGCCCCACCTGTTCGAACAATTCAGGATCCTTTCCAGGTGAGAGGCGATAGCCAATAACTTCGCCGTTACGCTGTTCCGGAGCAATCTTAATATAATCAAATAATTTACCTGGATCGCTGAGCAATTCCTGGCGACGATTAGCTAATTCATTTCGAGGTGGGGTAGGTGAAGTTGTGCTGTTGACGATTTTCTTTGGCTTAGTTGGCATCGCCACAGTGCGACTAAACTCTATGCCATCTAACATAAGCGTTTCAAAACGCCCACTAACATCTAAAATCACACGATCAGGTAATACCCGAGCAAGCTTTGCGCGAGTGCCTGTGATTGGCGCGTCAACAGAATAGGTTTCTTGACGCCCCTGAGATTCAATAATAGCAAGGCCTGCACCATCATCTTGGCTGACAGCCACGATACCAGTTAGCCTAACGTTAAGCGTTGTTTCCGGTGCATCAGAAACCACAGGCTGTGGTTTGGTATCAGGCTTAGCATTTGCCTCACCAAACAAATTTTGAGCGACGATTCCTTGGCTTGTGATACCGCTACTTGATTGACTATACAGTTGTGATGCAGGGAGCAAGGGTTGAGTTTGTGGCACAGGCCATAACAACCAAAATAATTGCGAAAAGAGAAACGCAACGTAAACAACCGACAGGACAACAATGATACGACTCAATTTTGCATGAGGCAAACCAAGCCAAAACTTCTGAAGCTGTTGTAACTGTAATTCCATATAATACTTTTCTTATTCTCTTGAACGCCCCAGTGTACCGCCTCGAAATTTTTTCAACAAGCGTGCATTTGTTAAACTTTTAATTAAATAGGTACACCGTAGGCCAATTAACTGAATCTAAACTTAACCTTGGAACATAGACACACATATTAGTTCATTTTTTAGGTAAAGTGCGATTAACTCACAAGTTTAGTGCCTGTCTTCTACTTTGTTTGCATAACGAAATATGCTAAATTTGTTAGGTTAAATTTCACACTAGCAAATAGTTAACGAATTGTGACAAAACTCCAACAGGAAAACAACCAATCTGAACAGAAAGTTCGTATTGATAAGTGGTTATGGGCAGCTCGCTTTTACAAAACACGAGCGCTTGCTCGCGATATGGTCCAAGGTGGCAAAGTACATTACAACGGTCAACGCTGTAAACCAAGTAAAACGGTTGAAGTCGGCGCGGTAGTGAAATTAGCCCAAGGATATGAAGAGAAAGAAGTAACCATACTCAAAATCATGGAAAAGCGACAAGCGGCTCCAATTGCTCAAACTCTTTATGAAGAGTCTGAAGCAAGTATTGAAAAACGAACGCAAAACGCGTTGGCGCGCCAAAACAATAGTTTGTTTGCGCCTCGTCCTGCCACTAAGCCGGACAAGAAACAACGCCGTGAATTACTTAAATTGAAATCAAACTAGGATTTTCATTGATGCAGACTGATTTACTTCATCGCTATATTTTCGACAAGTTAGATGTACGTGGTGAGCTTGTACAAATAGAACAAACTTTTACTGACATCATTAGCGGTCACAACTACCCAGAGCCTGTGCAACAGCTATTAGGCGAGTTATTGGTTGCGACGAGTTTGCTTACCGCTACGTTAAAATTTGAAGGTGACATTGCGGTTCAGCTTCAAGGTGATGGTCCAGTAAAATATGCGGTGATCAATGGTAATCACAAACAACAGATGCGCGGCGTGGCAAGGCTGCAATCTGAGGTTTCAGGATCATCTGTACCTGAGCTCATGGGCAAAGGGTATATGGTTATCACCATTACGCCGACAAAAGGCGAACGCTATCAAGGCATAGTTCCTCTTTCTAAAGCATCACTTGCCGAATGTTTAGAAGAGTACTTCGAGCAATCAGAGCAATTGAAAACCCGTTTATGGTTCGCAACAAGCCTAGTTGGCGATAAAGTGAAAGCGGCAGGTCTGTTTTTACAAGTACTGCCTGTCAATAAAGAAAAGTCTGTTGCCGATTTCCAACATCTTGAAGCACTAAGCGACACGATTAAAGATAGAGAGCTACTAGATTTAGACGCCAATACCGTACTAACAAGACTGTATCACGAAGACAATCCTCAACTTTTTGAACCACAAGCTATCTCGTTTGTATGTGGATGTAGCCGTGAAAAAACCGAGAATGCGCTGGCCAATGTCGGACTAGAAGCCTTGATGGAAGACTTGCAAAAACACGGAGAAGTCAATATTAGCTGTCATTACTGCTTGAAAAACTACGTTTTTAACGAGCAAGATATTAAATCGTTATTTAATTAAGTTGCGCTTTAGCCCTTAATTACAAAATGAAACCGCCATTTTTGGCGGTTTTTTTATGGCTATTGGGTGATACCGGTGTCATAAAACATATAAAAGTTATGACACCGGTATCATTGAAATTATTCAAGTTTTTTGACGTTTTTATGTAATTTTAAGCACTCTAAAGGCTCGAATATCTCAATTTCATCTGTTACTATAAATTTAGCTAAGGGCAAGAGTACCCCAGAGCTATCCCGTTCAACTCTCACTTTTTAGGTATAAACATGACTTCAAGCGCTACTCGTTTTGTCGATTTAACCGCAGCTGAACTTGTCGAACACGCTATCCGTCGTGGCGAGGGCACTTTAGCCGCAAATGGAGCTTTTGTTGCAAAAACTGGTCGTCGTACTGGACGTTCACCAAACGACCGTTTCATCGTAAAAGAATCAAGCACAGAAAATGACATCCAATGGGGTAACGTAAACCGCCCATTCGAAGGAGCTAAGTTTGATGCTTTATGGGCTCGCGTAGAAGCGCACGTTCTTGAAAATGACCACTTCGTCTCTCACTTAGAAGTCGGTGCGGATCCAGAGCACTATTTACCAGTCGTTGTAACGACTGAAACTGCTTGGCATCACATTTTCGCTAAAAACATGTTTATCGAACCTAACTCTTATAACAAAACTGATTTACCTGAATGGCAGGTGATGAACGTTCCTTCTTTTGTTTGTGATCCTGAGCGTGATGGCACAAACAGCGATGGTACCGTTATCATCAACTTTGCACAGCGCAAAGTGCTTATCGCAGGTATGCATTACGCCGGTGAAATGAAGAAGTCGATGTTCTCTGTACAGAACTTCTTACTACCAGCAAAAGGCGTGCTACCTATGCACTGTAGTGCAAACGTAGGTGAAGCTGGCGACACAACGTTATTCTTTGGTCTATCAGGAACAGGTAAAACTACGCTTTCTGCGGATCCTAAGCGTTTTCTTATCGGTGATGATGAGCACGGTTGGGCACCTGGTAGTGTATTCAACATTGAAGGCGGTTGTTATGCGAAATGTATCGACCTGTCACAAAAGAACGAGCCAGTTATTTGGGATGCAATCCGTTTCGGTACTATTTTAGAAAACGTCGTGCTAGATGAAACGCGTACTCCTGACTATACCGATTCAAGCTTAACGCAAAATACGCGTGCAGCTTACCCTCTTGAGCATGTTGAAAAGCGTAAAGTTGAAAACCGCGCGGGCGAGCCTCGTGCAGTTGTATTCTTAACTTGTGATGTGAGTGGCGTATTACCTCCAGTTTCAATCCTAAGCGAAGAAGCTGCGGCTTATCACTTCCTTAGTGGCTACACAGCGAAAGTAGGCTCAACTGAGATTGGTTCAACCTCTGATATCGAATCAACTTTCTCAACTTGTTTTGGTGCTCCTTTCTTCCCGCGTCCAGCAGGCGTGTACGCTGAGCTACTAATGAAACGCGTACGTGAGTTTGGCGCTAAAGTTTACCTAGTAAACACAGGTTGGACTGGTGGCCCTTATGGCATTGGTAAGCGTTTTGACATTCCAACAACTCGCGCCGTGATTGATGCAATCGTAAACGATACATTAGAGGGCGTTGAGACACAGCACATTGAGGCACTAAATTTAGATGTACCAGTGGCAGTGGAAGGTGTTGATAGCAAGCTACTTAATCCGGTAAATACATGGCAAGATCAGGCTAAGTATGCGGAATATGCAGCTAAACTTGCGGCTGACTTCAAAGAAAACTTCGCTAAATACGATGTTTCTGAAGCAATCAAAGCAGCAGGTCCTCGCGGCTAACCTAAGAAAGATTCCTTTATCAAAAGCGCCCCTTGTTTGGGCGTTTTTTTGATCCAAAAACCCACTTCAAGTGGGTTTATTGTTTTACGCTAAAGCTTTTTAATCAATTACATAGCCGTTGCTCAGAAGGAAAGCGTCCTCTTTGGCCTTTATATGTTTTATAAAGCTTAGTCTTTGAGTATGCCTCAATTCGAAACTCAACAGGGTATATATAATTAAAATCAATATCATGGTATACGTAAGTCAAGATACGACATTGTGAAGTGATATTAGCGACTTCGTCCGTGTCTATAATATACCGAAAGTACTGCTTAAACTCTGGAATAGACATAGATGCAGTGCCAATATCTCCATTAGCACTAATTTCGCCAAACTCACCAACTGTTACATTTTTTTCATTGGCATGTGCTTGATTGCTCATAGTTAAAGTTGCCACAAGTAAAGCAACTGCGGGTAATAGCTTATTCATACAATTTTCCTTTTATATTAAGTTAACTATCGCCCAAAAGACTTACATAAATAAAACATTAAATCAACATACTAAAAACAATAAAACGTTGCTTGGGAAATCGAACTTACTCTTCAGTAGTGCACAATAGGAACTGAATTCAGCATAGTAAATATTAAGGAAAAAGGAGATATATCATAAAGTTAAACCAGCTTAATCGGCTAAGACCTTTTGACAGACTTAGAAGCAATAACACATATCTAGCGACGGTACTTATCCTCGCCCTAACACACCGGATACTCTACTCGATAATATTTTCTTTAGTGTTAAGATAAATTGTGTAAGCGAAATAGGAATGATAACAACAAGCGCAATTCCCTTATCAAAGTCAGGATTAACACTGCAGTAAAGTGCAATCTCAGTTTTGCTGCTTTCTCTAAAGCGTGCGATTTCAGCCTCGCTGTAATTGGTTTTGCGTCCAACAGCCTTCAAACACCTTAGGCCATTATGAGGGCTTACCAAGCCACTCGGGTTAATGGTGTCATAGAGCGTTGCTATCGCACTATTTTGAGGTAAGTTATTTGGATAAACTTCGGCGATATTTTTTGCCATCGCCCTGAACATAGCGGGGCTGAGCATAGTATCTGCATATAACAGTTTTCTACGTGGGTTACGTATATAACGTTTTAATACTTCTATAAGAGAAAACCTAAAGGTGCTGTTTTTCCCTCTAAAGTCAGGTAAAAATGCAGCTGAAGCGCCAACAATGCATACATCCTTGTTGCTATCATCAAAGGTCAATAAGCAATAGCCGACAATATCCCCGCCTGATAAAAATAACCGGAGTCTACGCTTTGTACTTTCACCTTTTTCAAAGTACAGTGCAAAGTAATGCTCTACCTCTACATTGGAAAAGCTTGTTGCAATGATGCACTTTAATTGAACCAACTGAGCATTTGTTAAAACATTTTGGGTATAGGTCAAATCACGATATGGCACCTTCTTCGATATGCTTCGCATCAATTATCCACACCCTGCGCAACTATCTGAATACTCGCGATATTATCTCTCGATAGGATCACTGAACGATTTTTAGATTTTTCATAGAGAAAAACATAGCGTTCAGACTCCAGTATGATTTGCATATCTTGAAAATGACGCCTTTTTTGTTGATCAAGGCTAATCGAGTTAATTAAATCGAAGTTGTATAGCTTACCATTACCTTCTTTTATACTCTCAGCGTTCCAAGAGCCCAATAGTCCAGCGTATGCATTTGGATAAATAAGCATAGCTACAACAACTAAACTATAGAAAGGATTGAGTCGATATAAAATACGGTGGCTCAAGAGCCAGCTTTTCCACCCCTTAAGCTCTTTAACCTGAGCCCGCTTTCTATCGAATTTACTCACTACATAAGCCACTCCTCCTCCCACTGCAATTGCGCAAGATGTTGCAAAAAGAATATCTGGCTCTGCCAAGAATGACATCAATAAGTCGCTAAGTTCCATATATTTGATGATCTCGATAGAAAAAGCATTGAATAAAGAAGTAAGATACACGAAGCCTGCCAAATTTAGTGTCAGATATCCCAAAGTAATAAGAACACCAGGTTGTTCATAAATAAATTTTGCGATCTTTTTACTTACTTCATCGAACCAAGCGTAATATTCAGCGTCATTGGTAATTTTTTTCATTTCCCTCCCCCTGAAGCCGAGAGTGTAGTAATGCTACCTAAATTCGCATCGGGAATGGCCACCGCCTTTTTTGTTTCAGGGTGATATATAAAAGTATATCGTGAAGTCGACAACACAATTACAACTGAAGGAATTGTCATTACTTGTTCGCCAAACCAATCTATCGGATAACTTAAATAAATATCAGTGTTTCCACGCTGTAAAGCCTTTACGTCTCTTACAGCACTTTTTGCTGCGAAATCAGCCGCATATGTAGACAAAATAAGCGTAGTAATAATCGTTGTGGAAAGTGGAAAATTATAGAGTGGCTGGTTAACTATATAGTTCAACTTATCAACGCCAAGAAACTTAACCTGAACAAGCTTTTTATCTTGCCTGATTATCGTGAGTAAGCTGAAGACAACGAAAGTAAATGCCGGTAGAAATAAAAAATTAGTCATGATCACGGTTAAAAAGTCACTTATCCCTATGTGCTTCAGTGCAGAAAACCCAAACGAATTAAGCAAACGAGCAACATAAAACAGAGCGATACCACTGACGGCCAGATAGAGCATAAAGGGAATGAGCGTTGGGTGGAGTTTGGCAAACTTTTTGACAGCGACAATACGCCTCAAAACAGGGATCAATCGTGCGCTGGATACTTCTATAGCCACAATAGCATTCCTTACTATTACTTAACGGCCCGGAAAAACCAGTGTTATACCTCAAGCCGTTAAAGTTTATTAATTGTTATTTTCCTCAAGTTTACCACGGTAAGCTGGCAAAGAAACCTCCGCGATCAGACCACCGCCATCTCGATTTCGCAATCTTACTTTACCGCCGTGTGTGGTCACGATACGCTTGATAATGGCAAGCCCTAAGCCACTCCCCTCACTCCCTCTAGCCTGATCTCCCTGTTTAAATGGTTCGAATACAGACTCTAACTCTGACTCAGGGATACCTGGCCCTCTGTCCATTACTTTTATGATAACAGCACGGTGCTTGGGGCTGTACTCTGTCGTCACCTCAATATCTTGTTCAGAATAACGGATCGCATTTTCAATCATATTAGTGAACACCCGCTTTAACGCAACAGCATTCATCATCACCGCAGGTAAGTATTCCTCTGCTTGCAGGTGAATTGGTCGCTGATGTTGCTGCTCTGCATGAACCACTTCTTCAATAACCGTGTTAACGTCATCTGCCGACATTTCTGCACCGTTGTGATGACGGAGATATTCGATGAATTGGTCTATAATCGCATTCATATCTTCAATATCGTCGATTATTCCCTCGCGCAGGTAGTCTTCTTCATCCGACATCATTTCAGTTGCTAGACGAATTCGGGTTAAGGGTGTACGTAAATCGTGTGAAACACCAGCCATTAACAGTCGCCTATCACTTTCTAGGTCTGCGATCCCCTTAGACATTTTATTAAATGCCCGAGTCACCTCTATAACTTCAGTAGAACCTTCTTCGACAAGACGTGTTGAAAAATCCCCGACGCCTACTCGACTAGCTGCAATTTGTAGCGATTTTAGCGGTTTGTTGAGATGCCTAGCAAAAAGCCACCCCCCTAACACACTTAAAAAACCAATACTGGAGAGGTAAAAAACTAAAAACTCCATTTTTGTTTCACTGAGTCCGCTAAGCGGTACTCTTACCCAATACCCTGGCGCTTGCGGTGCTTCGACCCAATAAACAACCGGATCTCCTTGGCTTATCCTGACTCGCGCGGAACCATTAAGCTGATCCGACATACTACGAGACAGCAATGTATATTCTTTGGCCTGCCCCAGCCCATTTACATAGGCCTCTCTTTGCGTCATCACCTCAATACCCGTTATCTCGAAGAATTTGCGAGATACACTGTTATCAACTTCAACACCATTCTCCCAATCAATGAAAACCGTTTTAACCTGCTTAGCAAGCATCAGGTTCACTTGTTCAAAAGTTGGTTTGAAGACGTATAAGGTAACGGTAATGTAAGACACGACTTGATTTATCAATAGTAACGCGCCGACAAAGAAGACGGTTTGCCCGAATGCACTGCGAGGTAACATGCTGGCTACTTCACGCCGTCAGGCACAAATACGTACCCAAGACCCCACACCGTTTGTATATAGCGAGGATTAGAGGCGTCATCTTCAATCATACGACGCAAGCGCGAAACCTGAACGTCAATGCTACGCTCAAGTGCGCTATAATCACGCCCTCTAGCAAGGTTCATTAACTTATCTCGACTAAGCGGCTCTCGAGGGTGACTCACCAGTGCTTTAAGTACCGCAAACTCACCTGAGGTAAGTGAAATTGTCGCTTCCCCATGTTGCATCTCTCGCGTCGCTAAATTAAGGGTAAAGTTACCAAAGCTCACTTCATTTTCTTCTGCCGCAGGCGCACCTGGTACTTCTTTGGCACGACGACGAAGAATGGCTTTTATTCGCGCCAACAGTTCTCTTGGGTTGAAAGGCTTTGGAATGTAATCATCCGCGCCAAGCTCAAGACCAATAATACGGTCAACTTCGTCACCTTTCGCCGTCAACATGACAATTGGGATCTCATTCTCTTTTTGTCTTAAACGACGACAAATGGAAAGGCCATCTTCTCCAGGAAGCATCAAGTCTAACACCATCAAGTGAAAGTTTTCGCGTTCAAGTAGTCTATCCATTTGTTCAGAATTGGCTGCGCTGCGGACGATAAATCCCTGCTCTACGAGATAACGCTCTAAAAGACTGCGCAAACGCATATCGTCGTCAACTACGAGCACTTTGGTGGTTTCATTTCCCATTTATATTTCTTCTATTTATTAATTTACTAAAGCTTGCTGATCTGCGACATTTCGTGCACAAATCATCATCCTGTTCATTTAACGCTCATGGCGATAATGGACCATGATATTATTATGCTTAAATATAATTGAATTTGGTGCTTTTCGACACCATACATTGATACTAGATTGTTACCGAACATTACAAGGGTTTAACCCAAAATACCTGAGAAACATGAAAACGAATTTGATCACGCCCGAAGGATACCGCCAACTGCAGCAAGAACATGATCACCTGTGGTTTGAAAAGCGCCCAGAGATCACCAAAATTGTGAATTGGGCAGCGAGTTTAGGCGATCGCTCCGAAAATGCCGACTACACCTTCAATAAACGTTTATTAAGGCAAATAGATAGACGGGTACGCTTTTTACGAAAGCGTATGCCCGAACTCAAAGTCGTGGAATACAGTCCCGAACAAGAGGGTAAAGTATTTTTTGGCGCTTGGGTAGAAGTGGAAAGCGAAGAAGGCGAGGTTCGTGCATTTCGGATTGTTGGACCTGATGAAATATACGAACGCAATGACTACATCTCCATCGATGCGCCAATGGCTAGGGCCTTATTAAGCAAACAAGTCGATGATGAAATTACGGTCACCACACCGCACGGCCGAAGACTTTGGTATATCAACCAAATCGAATATCGCAGAAACACCGAACAATGATAACATTGAGCTAAATTTTGTTTGCCAAAGATGAGTATTGTCTAGGCAACACAGACCGATTAAGAAGAGTATAAGGATTTTGCATGAGCAATATCACACAACGTTTAGCAACGGAGCTTAACGCCAGAGAACAGCAAGTTAATGCTGCTATTAGTTTGCTAGACGAAGGGGCAACCGTTCCATTTATTGCACGTTACCGTAAAGAGGTAACGGGTGGCTTAGATGACACTCAACTGCGTTTGCTTGAGCAAAGGTTAGGTTACTTACGAGAGCTTGATGAACGTCGCGAGTTTATTTTAAAAACCATCGATGAACAGGGTAAACTCACTGCCGAGTTAAATGCAGAAATACAAGCCGCTGACAGCAAAACCGTACTCGAAGATTTATATCTCCCATACAAACCAAAGCGCAGAACAAAAGGCCAAATCGCGATAGAAGCAGGTTTGGAACCCCTAGCGGACGCTTTATTTGCAGATCCAACGTTAGACCCAGAACAACAAGCGACTCCTTTCATTAATGAGAGCAAAGGCGTTGCAGACAGCAAAGCGGCTTTAGATGGCGCTAAATTTATTCTCATGGAGCGTTTTGCAGAAGACGCAAAGCTACTTGCTAAACTCCGTGCACACCTTAAAGACAACGCGCAAATCGAAGCAAGAGTCATTGCGGGTAAAGAAGAAGCAGGAAGCAAATACCGTGACTACTTTGAACATAATGAGCTGCTAAATAAAATTCCATCACACCGCGCGCTGGCGATGCTAAGAGCACGTAACGAAGGCTTTTTGCAGTTATCTATCAACCCAGAACCAAGCGCAGAGGACCCTGCTCAATTTTGTGCACAGATCATTGCTGATCATTACCGCCTAGCCGTCTCTGGTAAAGCTGCCAGTGATTGGTTAATGGGTGTGGTCCAGTGGGCATGGAAGATTAAAATCGCCCTGCACTTGGAAAATGAATTCTTAGGGTCAATGCGTGAAAAGTCAGAGCTAGACGCTATCGAAGTTTTCGCGAAAAACCTAAAAGATCTGCTGATGGCTGCGCCTGCTGGTGCAAAAGTGACAATGGGTATCGATCCGGGATTACGTACTGGGTGTAAAGTCGCCATTGTCGATGCCACAGGTAAACTGATTGCAACCAGTACTATCCACCCTCATGCCCCTCAAAACCAGTGGGATAAGTCGCTGAAGACATTAGAGCAAATGTGCCGCCAATACAAAGTTGAGCTTATTGCTATCGGTAACGGAACCGCGTCTCGCGAAACCGACAAACTGGCCGCAGAACTACTAAAAAGCGCTACCGAATTAAAGCTCAACAAAATCATGGTGAGTGAAGCGGGCGCATCGGTGTACTCAGCCTCTGAATTTGCCGCAAACGAATTTCCAGATCTTGATGTATCTCTACGTGGTGCAGTTTCTATCGCAAGAAGATTACAAGATCCGCTAGCAGAACTTGTGAAAATCGAACCTAAATCAATCGGTGTTGGCCAATATCAGCATGATGTTTCTCAAAGCCAGTTAGGACAAACACTAACGGCTGTGGTCGAAGACTGCGTAAACTCAGTAGGTGTCGATGTGAACACGGCATCGATACCATTATTAACGCGCGTCTCGGGTTTGAATAAAACATTAGCCAGCAATATCGTAAAATACCGCGACGAAAATGGCTCTTTTACGGATCGCAAGGCGCTTAAGAAAGTTGAGCGATTAGGACCTAAAGCATTTGAACAAGCAGCTGGTTTCTTACGTATCGCCAATGGCGACGATCCACTGGATGCATCAGCAGTGCACCCTGAAGCTTACCCTGTTGTCAAAGCGATTTGTAAGAAGCAAAATTTAGAAGTGAATACCCTTATCGGTAATCGCGAAGTCTTGAATGGCCTTGTGGCAAACGACTATGTAGATGATAAGTTTGGGGTACCAACGGTCACTGATATTATCAAAGAGTTAGATAAGCCAGGCCGAGATCCTCGCCCAGAATTTAAAACAGCGCAGTTTAAAGCTGGTGTTGAGACAATCACAGATCTTAAAGTCGGTATGATTTTAGAAGGTGTGGTCTCTAATGTTGCCAATTTTGGGGCTTTTGTGGATGTAGGAGTGCATCAAGATGGACTTGTTCACATTTCAGCACTCACGGATAAGTTTATTTCCGATCCGCGTGAAGTCGTTAAAGCGGGAGATATCGTTAAGGTCAAAGTGATTGAGGTTGATGTGCCTCGTAAACGCATTAGCTTTACCATGCGCCTAAACGATGAAATATCTCAAGCTCCAGCGCAAAAACAAAACGCGAAGCCGCACAAAGGGAAAGCGGCGCCTAAGTCTTCTAAGCCAAAGTCACGAGATGCAGGTAACGCCGCGATGGGTAATGCGTTTGCTGAAGCCTTCGCAAAGCTGAAGAAGTAACTTCAACAACCTGAACTCGAGATAAGAAGTTAGTTAATTCACAAAAATCACTAGGTTCAAAAGCGTAATATCGCTCTAGCCAGGAGTTATTCCTTAATACAAGGCAAATTTGTGCGTCAATAGCTGGCCTATTGCAAGCAAATTTAACGCAGTAGTAAGGGATAACAGCTGCTAGAGAACAAGTTGTTATCCCGAGTTCAGGTTCAAAAGTGCAACGAACAAAGAAAAGCGCGGCCTTGGTCGCGCTTTTCGTTTGTCGGGGGTTTTAACTCGTTTTCACTGCAATGACCCGCGGAGGAGAAGGCCAATACCTACGGTTAAATTTGCACTGATAGCGATGCGGGTTGATTAGGCATCGCTACATGTTGATAAAAATTTGAGATCCTGAGCGATCTTGCTTGGATTTCAGGGTCGGCTTCAATTGGCATCGCAACAGCATAAGGATCTGCATCCTGCTTAAGCTTGGCTTGCTCTTCTTCACTCTCTGCTTTTGCCTGCTCACCACTCAAGCGGCGAGTTTGAATGTTTTGCACCCGCTTGCTATCACTTTGTTCTTCACCACTGATAGAAGCTTTTGCCAACTCAGCCTGCGCCGCCGAGAGTTTTTGAGTCGCATCTGCTGCGATGGCTCTGTCAGCGCCAGATGGTTCTGCTGGTGCTAACGCTGCCGCTCTCACCGTTTGCATTTTTTCAATCGTGCCCTGCGGATCACCTTCAAGCGGCGCAACGTCGATCATCACCTCACCGCCAATAGCGTAGTTATTACCATCAGGACCGCGCTGATATTCATAACTCGGTGATCCGGCATATTGCCCGCCTACTCTGGCATGAGCCTGCTCATGTAATCTTACTTCTCTATCTCGAGATTTTAATTCTTGAACGACCTGCTCATCTTGCTCTGTTTGTTGCTGCTCTTGTTCATTCTTTTCTTTTTCTTGGCCTTCGCCTTTTTCACCTTGCTCTTTGCCTTGAATGGTTTTGCTTTGCTCTGTTTTACCATCAGAACCGTAAACTTTTGCATCGTCTACGTTAGAAGAGCGGCCTTTTTCAGAATCGGAAAGGTTGCGGTTTTCGGTAAATGAGGGATTAGTTGGTGCAGGTTTTGGGATCGCTTCACGCAGCTGATTATCGCGTACAACCGTTTCGGTGTACACGTTGGCAGTGTTTAAATTCATCGCCGGTGGTGGCGTTACTATGTTCATTACACTTTAATATCAATCAACGTACCTAGCACTTCATCTGCAGTGCGAATAGTTTGCACATTGGCTTTCGCGTTAAACTCTTCAACTTTTAAGGCTACCACTGATTCGGTCAAGCTTGGGGTTTCGCTCACAGGAGCCGTCACAGCTTCACCGGCACTAGCACCTTGCAACTGCCGCCCAGATGCACGTTCAGAATCACTTTGTTGATCGATGGCAGCGCGGTTAATATCAGCACTTGCTTGGGCAATCCCCTGAGCAGCGCGGTTATAACCGTCAATTCCATTATTTAACACATCACCTATTGGCATATTCGCACCTAGATAAACCTTTTCTTACTGACTAATTATTGCGCAAAACATCAACAAAGAAAAGTAAAAGCGGCAATTTTTTGCCGCTTTATTATTCCAAATATCTAAATAATTGATTTAAGGAGTGATAAAAAGGCTTCTTTATGAGAGATAAAAGGCGCATGAGAGGCCTTTGCAAGCGTATGAGCCTTAAAATTTGGATTGAGTACCTGCATTTTCTCTACAGCCACTTGTGGCACAAGAGAGTCTAAACGGCCGAATATGCCTATTGTGGGGAGTTGCAGCCGTGAAAATTCATCACGTAAGTCCTGCGATTTCAATATCTCCAGTCCACCAGCTAGTGCTTTCGCCTCCGCTTCCGGCAGTGTGCCTAGTAGCGCTTTGAGTTGTTTGATGTCTTCTCTGGCATGTTCACTGCCCATCGCTTGAATAGCTAAAAACCTTTCTATCGTTTTTCCGCTATTGGTTTGCAGTTGAGTCTCAAAGTTGTTTAGCACTTTAGGGGCTATTCCGGGCCAATCAGTTTGCTCACAAAAAAATGGCGTTGAAGCGACCAAAATAACCTTGCTAACTTTGTCTGGAAAATGAGCAGCTAAATACAATGCAAATAAGCCCCCCAAAGACCAGCCTATCAACACGCTTTGTGGCATCAGCTGCTCAGCAATAAGTAAAGCATTACGCTCAAGAGAATAATCACCCTCGGCGCTTGGTGTGCCACCAAATCCAGGAAGATTGACCGCTTTAATTGCTGTTGTAGGTGCTAAGGCTTCCTCGCATAACTGCCACACCGCTTTGTTCATCCCCCAACCATGGAGCAGCACAACTTCATTTTGCATTTATCTGTTCTCTATACCAAACTTGACGCCATGATAGCTAACCCGGGATGGAAAGCAATGATCCAACTTAATCGGTTATTACCTAAAAAGTGGTGTCAGCCTTGTGTATGCTGTGAACAACGCACAACAGAAGCCTTGCTTTGTCCACACTGCTTACAAGCGTGCTTAGACTTTATGGATCAAGAGATTAATCTACTTAATTACCCCAATATCCAACGTATGGTTAGCCTTGAAGACTGCGATGGGTTAACCGTGGCGAGTTGGTACCGTACGCCTATAAACACATGGTTGCAAGGAGTAAAGTTTAACCATAGCAAAGCGTATCAATGTGCCTTGAACCTGCTGGCTCAAACACTATGGCAACGCTTCAGTGAAGAGGATGCTTTCCCCGTAGACCTTGTTTGTTGTATGCCATTACACCGAAGACGGTTAATCCGACGAGGTTACAATCAAGTTGAGCAAGTTTGGCAAGGGCTACCACTCACCCAGACAATACTGAAAAGAACAAAGCACACCAAGCCGCAATCTGAGCTGACCAAGGCTAAACGAAAACGTAACTTAAACAATGCCTTTGCGCTCAACCAATCTGTTGAGGGGAAAAATATCGTATTACTTGAGGATGTGATCACAACGGGCGCGACCATGAATGCAGCGGCAAAAGTGTGTAAACAAAACGGGGCGAAAATGGTGTGGGCGATGGCTATCAGCCTCACACCATTCGACGCTTAAAAGCGTATTATTTGCTTGATATCACGACAATAGATATCAATCAAATCACTAAAAATCTCGCTGTACAGATAAACCGTTCTGGACCTTATATGCCGTGTGCAAAGAACAACGCGTTATTTAGCAGTCGGCTAGAACCGAACCAAAAGCCACGAAATACCGGATTGTCAGTCATTCCTACAGCCACTCCACGTCCAGACTTTGACGCAATCAAGACAGAAGAACCTGCGATCTGTTCAACGTTAATATTATCAGCATACCCTGCCAATAAAGGCTTTTTAGTATACGTCAACGACTCGATAAATGGTTTATTATTACGATGCATCACCCAAGTGCTATTTTTAAAGACAGGTAATTCCTGGTTCTCAAAGCCAAAAGACAAAGGATGGCTTAAATCCAAACGCGCATCAAAAATTGCGCCGGCAATCCGCTGTTTTGCCGAAAGGCTATCTTGATCTGCAAAGGTGAGATTTTTGCTGTCAAACTGGGCTCGCATTTCTTTGCTTGAAACCATTTCAGCGTCTAGTAGCTGCTGTTCGATTAGCCACTGCGCACCACGCTTTTGCCCCCAAATCACACCGCCTTTAGCAACCCAACTCAAGAGCTTAGCTTTGCTCTTGTCACTTAAATCTCCATATTTACCATCAGCCAATAAAATGTGGGTATAGCGCGTAAGATCGAGTTTCTCGATATGCTGCTTTTCCACAATCGACGGGGCAAGTTTTAAATGCCTATCCAAATGATACCAAAGCTCACCCGCTTCATATTGACTTACACCCGCACCACCTATGATGAGCACTTCTGGCTTTTGCAGCTGCAGCATCTGTCTTGAACCAAAATCGACGCCACTTTGGGTAAGGCCTGTAGTCACACTATATACTGGAAGTGAAAGCTCTCTGGCGATTGTTTCAAGCTGAGTAAACCAGTCCGCTTGCTGCTGAATACCACTTGTAATCACCAATGTCCCGGCCTGAAAGTCATGAGAGCCTGAGGTGGTTGACGCTGAAAATGGTGACATTGCAGCTGCTACTTTCACTCCAGCCTGTAAGAGTCGATTTGCTAATTGTGGCGCCAGGTAATGATGCCACTCTATGGTGTAGGCATAACTTCCTGCAACGGGAGCCAATAGATTTGAGTCAGTGCTCGATTCACCTTGAAGCTTTAAACCCCAGCCACTTTTTACTGCGGCAAAATCTAAATCATAAGCATACGGCATCGTCCAACCTGAAACATCGTAGAACGTGTTGTCCTTAAAATGCGTCTGTGTGCTAAATAGTGCTTTTATCAAGCGATATTGCGGCTGGGCCAGTGGAATGTATAAATCCCCTTGCTGATATTCGGTGTTATCAACTTCTTTGGCTTTTGAGAGGTATTTCACCTCTATCTGATGCTGCTTCAATAAATCCACAAACGCTTGAAAACGGTAGTTATCTTTGCCGCGAGCAACAACGTAACCGTTGATTTCATCTTTACTCGCAAGCTCGTTCACTTGTTGATAAAACTGCTGCTGATAATCAAGTAAAGCGCGTCGATGCGTCGTGCTGGCTTGAAATGTCGAGAGACTCGTCGTGACCTGATTTTTAATCGTTTCAGGAAAACTCAACACGCCATACTGAGTTTCTTGTGCATGCCCTCTACTACTCGCTTGTTCGAATAAAATGCCAACCGCACCATTTACGTCAGGGTACGTAGAACCTTTACCATAATAAAAGTCATCAAAACTCTCTTGAGTAAAATATAACTCCCCTTGCGCATCAAGAGCTTTGGCATGAAACTTACCAATCTCGTTGGTTAGCGCTACGTTTTGTAATGGGGTAATTGGGTGAGTCCTTGATGGGATCCCTGGTTGGAAAAAATACGTACTATTTGGTCCCATTTCATGAAAATCGGTCAGTACGTTAGGTTTCCAACGATGGAACGCTTTGATCCGTGCTTTTGATTCAGGATGCTGTAGTAGTAACCAATCACGATTGAGGTCAAACCAATAATGGTTAGTGCGACTAGAAGGCCAAGACTCATTATGCTCACGATGTGCAGGATCGGTTGATAGAGACATGCTCTTATTGGCATTTGCCCATGTAGCAAAACGTGATAAGCCATCAGGGTTCAAGGCTGGGTCTAACAATATCACCGCATTATCAAGGAGCTGCGTAACAGACTCACCCTGCGCCGCGGCTAAATAATATGCCATGAGTACCGCGGCATTGCTTCCTGAAGACTCATTACCGTGCACGCTATAGCCCATCCACATCACAACAGGCTGGTCTGAACGGTTTTGGCTACTGCTCAATGAAGCAATATGATCTTGCTGAATACGTGCCAAGTTTTGTTGGTTTTGTGGCGAGCTCGCTTTTAGGAGTAACAAAGGACGTCGCTCATGGCTAAACCCGATTGTTTCGACACTCAACCTTGGGCTTTCACTTGCAAGGGTATGTAGATAATTAACGATTTGATCGTGGCGCAAATGCCACTGCCCAACTTCATATCCAAATGCTTGTTTTGGCGTAGTTATTGTGGGATCAAATTTTACTTCATCGCCAAAATAATAGGCAATGGGCTTGGCCTGCAAGCTAAAGCTCAACAGCACGATAATACAGCTTATTAACCGCATGATAATGTCCTTTAATTCCGATTACTTTTCAAGCTAACAAGCGCACCGCCGATTGCCAAATTTTTACGCCGAACACTAGCGACAACACGACGAGGAGAGTATGATACGTATTAACCGAGTAATTTAGTCAAGTATAGAGCGAATTATGATCCATATTTCAGATTCTGCCCAAAGCCATTTCGCGAAACTATTAGCCGATCAGGCTGAAGGCACTAATATTAGAGTTTTCGTGGTTAATCCAGGCACCTCTCAAGCTGAGTGTGGCGTGTCATATTGCCCAGCAGATGCCGTTGAACAAAGCGATATCCGCTTACCGTTTAATGGTTTTGAAGCCATCGTTGATGAAGAAAGCGCACCATTTTTAGAAGAAGCCGATATCGACTTCGTTACCGATAAAATGGGGAGTCAGTTGACGCTTAAGGCACCAAATGCCAAAGCTAAACGATTACGTGACGATGCGAGCCTAGCTGAGCGCGTAGAGCACATGCTTGTGACAGAAGTAAATCCACAACTGGCCAATCACGGTGGTCAAGTTAGCCTAGTAGAAATTACCGCAGATGGTATTGCTGTACTTCAATTCGGCGGTGGTTGTAACGGCTGCTCAATGATTGATGTCACATTAAAAGAAGGCATCGAAAAAGAGATGATCGCTAAGTTTGAAGAAATCAACGGCGTACGTGACATCACGGAGCACGCTCGCGGCGAACACTCTTACTATTAATGAGCAAAACCCTCATTTATCGCTTAGGGTCTCACCCTAAGCGAAGCCTCAAGTTCTTCCTTTTTGGCCTTGTTATTGTGTTACTCGCTGGTGCTTTTATCGCACTGGGTTACTATCAAGATCATCGCTTTCAAATCGCAGGTTTGGTGCTTTTACTTCCTGGTTTGTGCTGTGCCTTTTACGGTTATATTGGTATTTTTGCTAATCGCTTTTCTCAAGTGATAGAAGCCAGAGAAAAACGCCGCCAAACTCTAAAAGATAACGACCCATTTGCTTAACATAGCCCCATTATTCGAGTAAGGCGACCTCTCGAGTGAGCTGGTGATATTTATATGCTAAGGTTAATCCACGCAACCCCATAAAACAACTCATCGCAAGCCAGAGTGCATGGTTACCGAGTGGCAATGCAATCAAAAACGGCAAGAAGAAACCGAATACCGCAGAAAC
Organism: Pseudoalteromonas flavipulchra NCIMB 2033 = ATCC BAA-314; assembly: GCA_000814665.1. Lineage (GTDB taxonomy): Bacteria > Pseudomonadota > Gammaproteobacteria > Enterobacterales > Alteromonadaceae > Pseudoalteromonas > Pseudoalteromonas maricaloris. Next base: position 21,414 of record JWIH01000003.1, on the reverse strand, counting down.
TAACATGCTGTTTCGCATTTCTTTAGCACGAGTAAGCCCAACAAAGATGCCGTCAAACAAAAAGCAACTCATGGCAATCAAAGGTAATAGCACCAACCAAGGTAAGTAAGTACCTGCCAATGTTATCACTTCGGGGATATTGGTTAATAAGCTGATGATCCAGCCACCAGCTAGATAAAAAATAGCGCTGTATAAAAGCGCAAATGCAGCCCCCCAAAACAGGCTTACTTTTACCCATAATTGCAATTGCCCCAACGAGCCTTGTCCTTTTGCTCTGCCGACCTTAGCCTCCGCAGCGTAAGCGATGCCGTCCATCGCAAAACTAACTAACATCAAAAAATTAAGTAATACGGCGTTAGCCGCTAGCGTGATCTCACCAAGCCTTGCGCCATAAAAAGTCATGAAACTAAAGCAGAGTTGTAAGATCAAGGAGCGAATAAAAATATCACGATTCAAGGTGAGTAAACTGAGCCACTCGGCGCGCTTTGGTAGAGTGAACTTCAATGCAATACCGTGACGCCTTGCGACCAATGCGCTCAAAAACAAGGATAAGCCTAATGTCGAATAGTCTGCAATCAGTGAAGCCCAAGCTGCGCCTGCGACTCCCCACTCAAATCCGACAACAAATAAAATGTCCAAAGCTATATTCACTATGTTTGTGAACAACACCAGATAGAATGGTCCTCGTCCGTAATGCATCCCAAGCATAAAGCCCAGCAACACAAGATTTAACATTGCTGCAGGCGCACTAAATACACGGATCTGAAAATATAATTTTGCTTGCTCAAATACTTCACTAGAAGCATTTGAAAGCTGAGCAATAACTTGGATCAGCATAGGAGATAACACAATCAAACTCATGGCGAAGAGCAACGCAATGAGCATACTGGTATATAGTGAACGTATTAGCTTGTCATGGTCTTGCTGGCCGCTTGATTGAGCGATCACTCCTGTTGTACTCATTCGCAGAAAACTTGCAAGCCAAAATAGTACCGAGATAGCGCTAGAGCCAAGCGCAATCCCAGCCAAAAAATGCGCATCCCCCATATGACCAATTACTGCCGTATCGACTAATCCTAACAGTGGCACCGTAATATTTGATAGTATCATCGGACCTGCAAGTAGTAAGAGGCTCAGATGTTGCGCTTTATGGCATTTAAGAAATTGATACAACATATTATTTTTGGTTTGGCCCTATTCTCAGCAAATAGTTGGAGTGCGGTTATCTTACAGTATCATCACGTGAGTGAGAAACTCCCAGCGGTCACCAGCGTGAGTGAAGAAACCTTTAAATCTCATCTTAACCACATTAAAGAACATGGTTTTTCGGTGATACCTTTACCACATTTGTTAGATAGCCTGAAGTCCGGTAAGTCTCTAGCAGAAAAAACGTTAGCTATCACCTTTGATGATGGCTATGAAAACAATATCACTGCGGCCGCCCCGATCCTGGAATCTTTTGGCTTTCCCTATACTATTTTCGTCAACCCTCAACTTATTGACGAAAAGAAAAGCTATGTCATGACGTGGGATGAACTGAGAGCATTAGCAAAACGTGGAGCTATTATCGCAAATCATAGTGCTAAGCACGATTACCTCCACCTCAAACTAAAAGATGAAACAGCGGCGCAGTGGCGTGCGCGTGTTGAGCACGATATCAGATGGTCACAGCAGCGAATTAAAGAAGAGATTGGCCACGATTACCCCTACCTCGCATACCCGTACGGCGAATTTAATCATGAATTACAAAAGCTAGTAGCAGAGATTGGACTTATTGGTATTGGGCAACACTCTGGTGCGGTTGGTATTTCTTCAGATTTTACACGTATCGCTCGCTTTCCTGCATCGGGAAACTACAGCAACTTAGAAACATTAAAAACTAAGCTCGAGACCAAAGCGTTCTCTCTACAAAAATTAGAGTACCTTGATAGCGTCACGAACAATAAAACCCCAGCAATCACGTTGCATTTTAACAATAAGGATTTTCATCAGAGTCAATTTGCATGCTACGTTTCAGGTGTTGGGCAAGCTGAGCTGACGTGGCTATCAGAAACCAGCGTACGTATCCAAACCCCGAAAGCACTATCCATAGGACGGTCACGATATAACTGTACTGCACCTTCAATCAAAGACACAGGACGATATTATTGGTTTTCACAACCTTGGGTTATTGAAAAATAACAGCTTTGGGTAGGAGCAAACTAGCTCCTATCCTTACTTTTTAACCGCGCTCAGCATGGTTTCAGTCACTTTACTCAAAGGTACTAGGCTTTGCACTGCACCAAGCTCGTACGCAGCTCTAGGCATTCCCCATACCACACAGCTAAGTTCATCTTGTGCAAATGTTTTAGCACCTGCAGCTTTCAAAGCTAGCATTGCTTTTGCTCCATCACTGCCCATTCCCGTGAGCATAGCAGCACAAACATGCTTACCCATTGGCACAAGGGAGTTAAATAACACTTCAACGGAAGGTTTATGACGATTAACAGGCTCAGTATCATCTAATCGGCAGACATATCCGGTTGCTGTGTGTGCCACCTTAAGATGTTTGTCTCCCGGTGCTATGAATACATGACCTGGTAATAAAACATCTCCCTCTTCCGCTTCTTTGACTGATACCGCACAGGTGCGATCCATTCTTTGTGCGAATGAGGTACTGAAAACTGGTGGGATATGTTGTGTGATAACAACAGGAGGCGCGTGTGTTGGTAATCGCATAAGCACCTCTCTGATAGCTTCAGTTCCCCCTGTTGAGGCGCCTATGGCTAAAATAGTATTACGCGAAAATGTATAATTACGGCCAATTTCTAATTCGCTTTCCTGTTTTGGTGCTTTAAAAGCCCTCACTCGTGCACCGGCCGCTACTCTAATCTTCTTAACCAGTAAATCGGAATAAGACATTAAGGTATCAGCAACATTGCTGGTGGGCTTAGAAATAAAATCAACGGCACCTAATTCTAGTGCTTCTATCGTGGCGGGAGATCCCTCTTGGGTCAACGTAGAGATCATCACAACAGGCATAGGCCTTAAGCGCATTAAATTTTTAAGAAAATTAATGCCATTCATTTTTGGCATTTCTATATCCAAAGTTAATACGTCAGGTGAAGTAGACTTAATGAGCTCTCTAGCTTCATAAGGGTCTTCCGCGGTGCCAACGACTTTAATACCATCCGCCTGACCTAAAATTTCTTTTAACAACCCACGAATTAACGGCGAGTCGTCAACAATCAGAACTTTGATCATATTTCACACCTAAAATAGCTCAATATCCGTTTTATTGTCTTGAGCCTCAATGTCATGTAAGTAACGCACTTCACGTTGTTCAATTGTGTTATTGTGCATGGTTCGTAACTTTTTCACTTGCGCTTTGCCACTTTGAGGATGAAAGATAACTTTTCTTGGCCAGGGGCCGCCTACATCTTGTGAAATTAAATTCAAACTTTCCTCTTCCACATAGGCTTGAGCAAACCTGATGTTCCCTTCCCCAATATCAGTCATTGCGCTAATAATTTTTCCACCGCCAAAAAGTTTGATTTTTAAATTGCTTCTAGACGCCCCATTTTTGAGTACTTCATTTATCAGATACTCCATCGCCCAGTTACCATAACGACAATTTAGGTCATCCGCATGTACTTCTTTTAGTGCCTTCGCTCCGGGTAACATAAAGTGATTCATGCCACCAATCCCCAGCTTCTCGTCATATACACAGGCGGCAATACAGGAACCTAGTACAGTCGAAATCAATTCGTCCTGCTTGGATACATAAAATTCCCCCGGAAGTACTTTTGCGACGACTTTGGCACGCCCTGAATCCCAAAAGCGTTTTACATGCTCGAAGCCTCTGAGAACGGGTCTAAACTCTCTCATTCAACTGGCCTTTTTGATAAATGGTTTTACCTAGATTTTTAAATTCTAGGTGCTCTTTTCCCATCGTTTCGGAGTGCCCGATAAGTAAGTAACCATTGGGAACTAACATGTCATGATATTGCTCAAAGAGTTTATCTTTGGTTTCTTTATCAAAATAAATCAAAACATTACGACAGAAAATAACATCAAAGGGTCCTTTCATTGGCCATGGTTCTAGAAGATTAAGTCGTTTAAAATGGATGAAAGATTGCAATTTAGGCTTCACTTTATACATTGCTCCATCTGCACTTCTAAGAAACCATTTTTTGAGCTTATCTTCATCTAAACCCGTGACGTTATTTGCCGTATATTCTCCGAGACTCGCTTTGCCCAAGACGTTGGAATCTAGATCTGTTGCTAGCACTTTGACGTCCCAACCACTTGGAAAAGCATTCGCAATGGTCATCGCGATGCTATAAGGCTCTTCACCTGTAGAGCATCCAGCAGACCAGATCCGAACTCTTCTGTCGTGTTTATGTCGGGCAATAATTTCAGGAACTATTCTTTTCGTTAAGAACTCGAAGTGATGATTTTCTCGAAAGAAAGAAGTTAAGTTAGTTGTTATTGCATTAATAAAATGACTAAACTCAACATCTTGATTTTCTTCCAAAAAAGATAAATACGCCTCAAATGAATTTAGCCCGTTGGCTCTTATGCGTCTTGCCAACCTGGAATAAACCATTTCCCTTTTATGCGGCCCGAGTACTATGCCGCATGTGTCATAGACCCGAGCCGAAATTTCGGAAAAATCCTTATCGGTCAACAGAAACTCTCGCATCGTCGTATTCCTTCAGCCAACCCCCACTAAGGAATTGATCTATTACCTAACCCTAAAACTCTTCCCACTCTTCCGAGTCATCTGCAAACTGATTACTTCTCGTGTTTTGCTGGGGAGGCTTATTGGAGTTCATTGTCCGTTTTGGTAATTGTTTTTCTGGCGCCTTATAGTTCTTCGGTGACTCAGATATTTCTAAACTACGATGTGAAGATTCATCAAGTGTGAAGAAGTTTAATAATCTTCTCATATCATTTGCTTGCTCAGCCATCGACTCCCCAGCGGCCGATGCTTCTTCAACTAAGGCAGCATTTTGCTGCGTCATTTCATCCATTTGTGACACTGCTTTATTAACCTGCTCAATACCTGAACTCTGCTCAATAGAAGCTTCGGCAATGTCGGAAATCATGTTCGTTACTCGCTTAACTGACTCAACTATTTCTTTTAGTGTTTCACCAGATTCATTAACCAGTAACGTGCCATCTTCGACTTTACTTACACTATCTCTGATTAGATCTTTAATCTCTTTCGCTGCTGCTGCAGAACGCTGAGCGAGATTGCGCACTTCACCAGCAACCACAGCAAAGCCTCGACCTTGCTCTCCGGCCCGAGCAGCTTCAACGGCTGCGTTTAATGCCAAAAGGTTTGTCTGGAAAGCGATTTCATCAATAACACCTATAATGTCAGCAATTTTCTTACTTGAATCATTAATTTCAGACATGCTTTCAACTGCGCGTGTGACTACTTCGCCGCCTTTGGTCGCCTTGTCACAAGTATCTTCGGCCAACTCATTAGCTACTTTCGCGTTATCTGCATTTTGTCTAACTGTGCTCGTCATTTCTTCCATGCTAGAAGCAGTTTCTTCTAGTGAGGAGGCTTGCTCTTCGGTTCGCTGACTCAAATCCGCGTTACCCTGGGAAATTTCATCAGCACCACTGGCAACTAAATTTGCAGAAGTACGGATCCGACCTAACACCTCAGTTAACTTCTCAGCTGTAGTATTTGCGTCTTTTTTCAGCTTTTCATAAGCCCCACGATAATCGCCTTCAATACGTCTGGTTAAATTACCAGTTGCTAAGGCGTCTAACATGTCCCCCATATCTGTAACCGTTTCATCAACTGTAGACACTAAACTATTTAACCCTTTGGTTAGTCGTAAGTAGAAGCCATCTTTCCCATCTTCTGATAAACGAACACTAAGATTACCGGCATTAGCCGACTGAACTAGGCCATTCACCTCTTTCTCGATCGTGACTTCTTTGGTTCTATCTTCCCATTCGACAACGGTGCCCACGCGTTCGTTATTACCATCAAATATCGGATTCGCGACTAGGCCAAAGGTTCTTCCGCCGACAACAATTTCCGTTTTATACTCGGTTTCAAGCCGAGAGAGCATACTGCGTTGGTGACTTGGGTTACGGTGGAATACATCAATATTCGCCCCCAAAAGATGGTTACTATCAAAATTAGGCAGGTCACGCCTTAAATCACTCTCAGCATTTCTCATCATATCTTTCACTGCACGATTCAAGTAAACGATCTCAAACTGCTCATTTGCTATCATCGTATTCGTTGAAACGTTGTCTAATGCTCTTCGGACGCGCAAGTTTTCAGCTGCGGCAGTTTTTTCTTCCTCTTCACGAACTAAACGCTCTGTTTTGTCGTCCCACTCAACGACAGTACCAATCCGCTTTTTCTCATCATCAAACACAGGGGTCGCAATTAAACCAAAGGTGAAGCCAGCGACTTTGATATCTGTGCTGTATACATCGCTCAGTTTCTCAAGCAGGTTTCTTTGATGGCTGGGGTTTGCATGAAATACATCAATACATTGCCCTACAAGTGTATCCACATCAAAGTTCGGTAATGATTTTCTAAGCTGCGTTTGATTGTCTCTCAGCATTCGCACAACCGAATCATTAACATAAATAATATTCAACCCTTCGTCCGCTAGCATTACGTTTGCCTGACAAACGTCCAGCGCGCTCGATATACGAGCATTGTGGCTCGCCAAATCCGCCTGCTTTTTCTCTAACGCTAATTCTCTTGTAAGGTCTTTCCACTCAACTAAAGTCGCGATCCTTTGTCCTTCATCATCGAAAACAGGCGTGGCAATAAGATCAAAGGTCAAACCTGCCACTTTGATTTGTGTGACATATGGACGGGTCAAATTAGCGAGTATGCCTCTCTGATGGCTAGGGTTTTTATGGAACGTATCAATGTTGGCACCAATCAAGCTATCAACATTAAAACCAGGTAACTCTTGCTGTAACTTAGCCTGATTTTTACGCAGCATACTGGTTACTGAATCGTTCAAATACACAATGTTGAGAGAGGCATCTGCAAGCATAACATTGGCCTGACAGACCTTTAAAGCTAGCAACAAACTATGGCTATGGTCTTGACCATCTACTGCGTCACCATTTAATAAATTAGCAACCGCTTTGTATAAAGATGATTGGCGTGATGCATTACTCGCATTGAGTAAGCTAACATCTTTACTCTCTATCGCGGGAACAATTTCCTCAACATCCTGTAACTTAGAAAGCAGAATGTTTGCGCTTTGCTTAAGTAGTAAAATTGCCAGCACCACACTGACAGCTGCTATAACCATCGCCACATAGGCTTGTGTAGACATATTAATATTCAACATTTGAACACTAATTGCCAAGCCCACAAATATTATGGCACCCGCAATCAGAACTCTATTGTTGAGTTGACTTGCTAATGCTTGATCGCTCATGTTATCCCCCGACAACCAATTGCTCATTCTGCTTTACTTCAAGATCTAATATCTTCTTCAAATTTAAAAGTACGACCATTTTTTCACCAACATTTACAAGTCCTTGTACAAATTGACTATTTTCCGAGTCTTGAAAATCTGGAACATCCTTCGCTGTTTCTTCGTTGATGCTGTATACGTCAGACACCGCATCAACAACTAACCCCATAATTTTTGTTGCCTCTTTTATTACAACGGAGACAACGATAACCACGGTTAGCGCTCCATATTCGATTTGTGGTAAGCCGAATCGAACCCTTAAATCTATGATTGGCACTATCGTGCCACGTAAATTAATCGCACCGTTTACATACATAGGAGCATTTGGAATTGCAGTGACTTCTTCCCACCCTCTTATTTCCTGTACGGCCAGAATATCCATGCCATACTCTTCGCCCGCCATCATAAAGGTGAGAAATTGTGTATCGTCATCTCTGTCTGCAAGCATGACTTGTTCATTAATCGAGGCTTTTTCAGTGATCATGACACCACCTCATCTAACTCTTGTTCTACTAATAACTCTTGAGTTCCTGGACGCTTTAAGCCACTCAGTTTGATAAGACCACTAATATCGACAATTAAAGAGACTCTGCCATCACCTAAAATTGTCGCCCCTGAGATCCCATTTACTTTCTGATAATTCGCTTCGAGACTTTTAATAACGACCTGTTGTTGCGCCAGTAAATCATCCACCAACAATCCCACTTTGTGATTATCACTCTCTACAACTACTAACAGTGTTTTATCCAACTCTTCTATTGCACCACCATGGTTAAATAGTTGATATAGCCTTAGTATTGGTATGTATTCATCTCGTAACCGAAGCACCTCTAAGCCATTACCTACTTTGCTCACTTTTTTAATATCTATTTGTAAAGACTCAACAATAGAAATAAGTGGAATGATGTAGGTATGCTTTGCAACTTTAACCAGTTGACCATCAAGAATGGCCAGCGTTAATGGCAACCTAATTGTAAACGTTGAGCCAACCCCTTTTGCAGAAGTCACTTCAACGCTGCCGTTTAATGCTTGAATATTTCGTCGAACAACATCCATACCCACGCCGCGACCAGAGATATCACTCACTTCATCGGCTGTTGAAAACCCAGGCCTAAAAATAAGTTCATTAACCTCTTCAATAGTCAGCTCATCAGTTGCTTGAATAAGGCCATTGGCAATCGCTTTACTTTTTATTTTTTCGGTATTCAAGCCTCTGCCATCATCCATGATTTCAATCACAATATTTCCACCTTGGTGGAAAGCATTCAGTGTCACCGTACCCACGGGATCTTTTCCGGCTTTAATTCTGTCTTCCGGTGTTTCTAAGCCGTGATCCAAAGAGTTTCTTACTAAATGAACCATAGGATCGGAAATCTTTTCCATCACGGTTTTATCTAATTCTGTTTGCTCTCCTAGCAGCTTTAGTTCAACCTGTTTATTCAACTTCTGTGACGTATCTCTTACTAAGCGAGGAAATCGGCTGAAGACAAAACTAATAGGTAACATCCTGATTCGCATTACATTTTCTTGCAAATCTCGCGTATTATGGGCTAATTGAGCGAGGCCTTCTTGCATCGCAGCAAGTGTATTTTCGGTCGGTTCTTGCTCGCCTAATTGAGTCAACATAGCTTGGGTAATAACCAACTCCCCTACCATATTGATAAGCGAATCTACTTTATCAATCCCAACACGGATCGAAGTCGACTCTGCTGATTTCTTGCTAGCCTCAGGCTTAGCCTTTGTCGCTGTCGCTGAGGGTGTTTTTGGTACATCAATATTTTGAGTGTCGTTGCTCGACGTTTCTTTCTTCTCACTCTCTGGTTCTGGCGTTGTGGAGACACTCACATCATCTTCAAATAAACCACCACATAAGGTAATAGAAATTTCAGCATCATCCTCAACCCACTCAAATACTTCTTTAATCGCCGACTCTGGATGACTGGTTGTTAAGTATAACCGCCAACTGAGGTAGCAATCCTCTGGATTGAAGTCATCAATTTCAGGTATTGCATCACAAAACGCATGAGTTTCTAAATCCCCCAATTCCGATAGCTCGCTTAACATATAGAGCGGTTCGTTACCGGTTTTAAACAAGTGGGGGAGCGGTTTAAAGTCTATTTGATAGGTTTGAGATTCTTGCCCTTGAGGTATGCTATCGGCAGTATCTGAGCTAACACTCTCTTTACCACCTAAAATCTCTTCAAATTTAACTTTCAACTCATTCGCATTGGAAAGATCTGGCTCTTCTTCGGCTTGTAATGCGGTTAGTAAGGCCCTTAAACAATCAACAGATTGGAGCAGCAAATTGACATGTTCAGCGGTCAACTGTCGACGCCCATCCCTGATCTGATCGAGTAAGGTTTCCAACACATGCGTGAAGTTAGCGACAGAAGTAAAACCAAATGTTCCACTGCCACCTTTGATGCTGTGTGCTGCGCGAAATATAGTATTGATCGTTTCTGAGTCTTCATGGCCTGGCTGTAAATTCAGCAGCTCAGCTTCCATTATGTCTAGACCTTCAAAGCTCTCTTCAAAAAAGACATCAAAAAATTGGCTTAAATCAATACTCATATCGACGCCTCTCTGTATCTATCTTATGACTTTTTTCAATACCGCTAGCAATTGTTCAGGGTTGAATGGTTTCACTATCCAACCAGTTGCTCCCGCCGCTTTACCTTCTGTTTTTTTATCCAATCCAGACTCGGTGGTCAGCATTAGTAAAGGGGTGAACTTATAGTTGGGTAGGCTACGCAGCTCCTTAATAAGTGTGATCCCATCCATTACAGGCATGTTTACATCAGAGATCACGGCATCGAACCCTTGTTGCTTGGCAATAGATAGTGCTTCACTGCCATCTTTGGCTTCCGTGACATCAAAACCTGCTTTTTTCAAAGTAAAGCCAACCATTTGGCGCATTGACGCCGAATCATCCACAGCTAAAATCTTTTTCATATTCACCTCTTAATTTTCAATACTATGGAATAAATAATGGGTTAATCCCAACTCATTTACCGCCTGCGCTAAAGCGTCACTTTCACCATGCCATACAATTTTATGTTCTAACGAGAGCAAGTGTTTTTGCACGGCACAGAGCAGTTGTATAGATGCTGTGTCGGCTCTTTGCACTTCACTAATATCAATCGTGATGTCTGATGTTTCCATAGAGTCCTGGAAAATCTGATGGTACAGGCTTTCCACATGGTTAATCGCCATTTCAGGTGGAAGTTTCAACATGAGCTGAAGACTATCCTTGTAAAAATGAGTAATAAAATTAGCTTAGACCGTGATGGTAAAAATGCCACAAAGATTGATTAAAAATCCGCAAATAATTAAAGCGTTAGAGGTAAGATAGTACAACGACACTGGGGTCGACCAGTGTCGATATAAGACTAATTGATGATCTCCTCTAGGTCAGCGAGAAGTAGTTTGTCATCGATTGTAGGGACAGCTCCAGCTGTATGTGTAGGTTTGAAAATAGCCTCAAGCTGACCTTTTGGGTTAATTAATGCTACAGACGCACTATGATCAACATAATACTCTTCTGTCTGTTCCTGATTTATTGCGTAGATTAAACCGAGATCTCTCACAAAAGGAAATAAAGCCGAATGCTCGGCAGATACCGCTTTAAAATCAGGATCAAAGTGCTTGATGTAGGCCAAACGCTTCTCTTCAGTATCTCGGTTAGGATCGACCGATACAAACCATACTTGTAAGTCACCTTTGCTTTTTACGGATTGATATACGTGAGTTAATTTCAACAACGTCATTGGACACACGTCGGGACAGCTGGTGTAACCCAAAAACAGCAAATTCCATTTACCGGTAAAGTCTTGGTTTGAGACAACCTCACCGTATTGATCCCTTAATTCAAACGCATTCACGTCCTTAGGCTTTGGATACCAAACCACTTTTTCAGAGACATCTGGTGCAGGCCCACAACCAAACAGAATTAACATAGAGATAATTAAGATAAATTTTTTCATATAAATGCTTTATCCACAAAGAGTGCAATGAACACTATCAAAAGATGCCAGATAGAGAAATAAAATACCCTCATAGCATACTCTAAACTATTTGTTCTCATAAGCTTGGTGGCTTTGTAAATAAAAGCGACATTTGCCATGCCAGAGACCAACAAGTAGATCCAACCAGACATTCCCACTAGGTAAGGTAGCAAACAGACTAAAGTTAAAATGATGGTATAAAATAGCACACAGAGTTTTGTAAATTCGTTTCCATGCGTTACTGGTAACATGGGGACTTCGGCTTTTTCGTAGTCTCGTTTACGAGCAATAGCTAATGCCCAAAAGTGGGGAGGTGTCCAAGCAAAAATGATCATTACTAACAACCAAGGTTCTGCACCAAGCTGACCAGTCTCACTGACCCAACCTAGCAAGGGTGGCATCGCTCCTGCTAACCCCCCAATTACTATGTTTTGAGGTGTTGCGCGCTTTAACAATAACGTATAAACCACGGCATAACCGAATAGCGCGGCTAAGGTAAGTAGCGCACATAACTGATTGGCGAAAATAGTTAATAGAGCATACCCAGAAATAGCGAGGCCCGTCGCAAAGATTAACGCTGATGATACAGAAACAGAGTCTGTCGCTAACGGTCGGTTTCGTGTTCGCGCCATCTTTTTATCTATTTCTCTATCCACGATATGATTTACAGCTGCTGCACTACTTGAAAGTAAACCAATGCCAAACAAACTCATTAATTGTGCCAATAATGTTTTATCACTTTGTGGTGCTAACATCATCCCGACCCAAGCAGTAATAACCAACATACATACCACTTTGAACTTACACATGCCAAAGTAGGCTTTGAATAAAGTAGTTGCTTTTTGAAGCTCTGAAAAACTAGTTAATTGAAGCATATTTTACTCCTACTTTTTGCGTCAGGCTGATAAAGAAACACAATTTCACCATTGCTAATAACACCATTGCTGCCATGAAGTTATGGAATAAGGTTAACAGCAGAGGAAATTGGAAGTGTACGATTGCCCCCCCCACCAAAACCTGTATCGCAACCAAAGTTAACACAACAAGTGCTGAGCGTCGGAGTAAGCGGTTTTGACCAGCTCTAAGGAGTGGCCAACATGCAGCAAGTAGCGTTAAAACGGTAATAACTGCCCATATCCGATGGATAAAGTGAATAGATACTCTAGATTCGAATGGCAAAACACCAAACTCATAAGTCGCTGAAGCTTCAGGAAGTGTGAATAAACTCTGCCAAGAGAAAAGTTGAAGATTGTCACATAGCGGCAACCCTGTACAATGTGGAGCAGCATAATTGGCTGCAAGCCATCCACCTAGCGCAATTTGTATAATCAACACACCAAGAGCCACATAACATAAACGACAGGTAAGGCTAGTTACACTAGCAGTAATAGTGGTGTATTTCAGCCTTAAAACCAATAACACCAGCAATGCAAGAATACTAAACCCACCTAGTAAATGACCCATCACAATGACTGGCTGTAAATTCATCGTCACGGTCCACATCCCAAGTGCCCCTTGAAATAACACAAGCAATAGCAGTAAGTAGTAGTGACGATTAGGGATTTTTGTTTTTTGCTTCTTGAACAGCCTTATGCATGCAAGTGCCAAAATAAGTAACCCGAGGAAACTGGCAAAATAGCGATGGATCATTTCAATCCATGCTTTTTCTGCTTCTATTTCTAAATGTGGAAAACTGTCTTTAGCCGCAGATAGTTCATGAGTCTCATTTGGTACTGTTAAAAAGCCGTAACACCCAGGCCAATCTGGACATCCAAGTCCCGCATCACTTAAACGTGTGAAGGCGCCAAGTGTCACTACCGTTATTGCGACGAAACAGGCAAATATTGCGATTTTTATTCTTACCTTGGACATATTTACCTCCTAACTTGAACGAGAGTAGTTCAATAATTTCTTCAGATCACTCAGTAGCCCTTTTTGTACATTTCGCATTTCTTCTAAGCTTGCTACTGGTGCATACTTAAGTACAAATAACCCCTTTTTATCAACCAGATAGAGATAGTTGTCATCTAACTGGTTGAGGTATATCGGCAAAGAAGTAGCGTACTCAATACCTTTTTCATTTCGCTCTTGTAATACCACGAGCGATACTTTCTGCTGGTTTTTCCCCAGCGCTAAATACAAATTAGGTAAGCTATCTAGTAGTAAAGAACATTGCTTATTACACTGCTTTGGTCGCTGATAAACGATACTCCACTCAGTATCTAAAACCAGCTCTGATTGGCGAACCTCCTGACTTAAAAATTCACCGTGATTAGTCGTGCTATGTGGTATCCAGCCGACCTTCAAGGCAACAAATGCCAATAGTAAGGGGAATATAAACAGCCCTATAAACCATGCCGCGCTTTTAGACATCTTTATTCTCCTTTTTTGAAAGTTTCCAGCCAATTACTACCGCGGCCAAGGCAATAAGCAACCACTGTAAAGCATAAGCTTCATGTTTTTGCGGTGACATTACGACCGGTTGATAATGGGGCTCAGTCCCTGCAAATCTGTTTTTAGTCATGTAGGCAATTAGAGGTAAAAGAGGTTTACCTGACTCCGCAGATAAGTAATCAACATCAATATACTGAATCACAGATTGTTTTGTTGCCTCCTCAGCCGCAGACTTAGCTAAGGTGAACCGCTTACTAGCACTAGATTTGATATAGACAGGTAGAGAAACGGTGTCACTTGGAAGAGAAAAAACGGTAGGCACGCGACTAGCCTGCTGTGGCACAAAACCTAAATTAACAGCTAGATACTCATCAGTTTCGGAAATTTTTATAATACCAATTACATCAAAACCGACTCGGCCTTTCACGACTTGATTATCTAGATACCAAACCGCATCGCCTACAAAATTCCCTGTAATCGACACTTCAGCATTAACATATTGCGTGAGCGGCTGGGATGTTACTGGCTGCTCATTAGCTAAGCCTAGCGATTTTTCAATCTCAACTTTATGCTGCAACACATGTTTTTGCTGCGCTCTTTGCCACTGCCAATAAGAGAGCGAGCCACATAAAAGAACAACGATTAATGCTGCCAATATGGGGGGTTTTGATCTACCTTTAAAAAGTGCACCTAAATCCATCGGACACCCCTTATGATTAAAATTATTATTGTTGTACTGCTACTACTCGTTTTTCTAAATCTATTTAGAGCTATGCTAGTCATGCTCAAGTCAGAGCAACAAGAGTCGATGGCGAGGCTATTGCAACAAAGAGTTTATGCATCAATAGCTGTCGTACTTCTAATCTGTCTTGCTGCTCAATTTGGCTTTATAAAACTACACTCTTCACCCGTTGTTACAACACATAAACAAATACAAACAGGCACAACCAAACAACATCAACAAAATGCCAATACCAAGCCCCAGCTTGAAAAGCAAAGTGATTCTTAGCGGTAAAGTGACCCTTCAACACCCTGATCCATATAACGAAAAGAATAACCGCACCAAGTGTGACATGGAAGCCATGAAATCCTGTCAGTAAAAAGAATGTATTACCGTAAACCCCCGACTGGAGAGTTAGCCCCAGATCTTGATAAGCGTGAATATACTCTTCCACTTGCAAGGTTAAGAATGCGACGCCAAGTAGTACTGTTAATCCTAAGAATGCCTTCACTTTCGCCCTTTGCTCTTTTTCTAAAGCTACGTGAGCAAAGCTAAGCGTTACTGATGATGCTAATAGAATAATCGTATTGATCAGCGGAAGTCCCTGCCAACCCATAGCTTGAGTGACAGTTCCATCTGGAGTTGTGAGCAATGGCCATACAGCTTCAAATTGAGGCCATAAAACCTCGTTGGTGCTGGCGTTATTACTTGCACCGCCTAACCACGGCACAGCTATCATTCGTGCATAAAAAAGTGCACCAAAAAAAGCAGCAAAAAACATAACTTCGGAAAAGATAAACCATCCCATTCCTTGCTTGAACGAACGATCCATTTGGGCAGAATATAATCCAGTTTGAGATTCTTGGATCACATTCCTGAACCAACCAAAAATCATATAGATCAGCACAGCAATACCCACGAGCAGTAGCATTACTCCACTATTACTGGTTGATTTAAGTTGAATAATCGTTAAGCCAGCGCCAACAGCGATAAAGAAAAGTGCAAAAGCCCCGACGATTGGCCATGGACTTTGCTCAGGCACATAATATTTTTCTTGTTCATGGTTCATATTTGAACTCCTCTCGAGCGGCTAGCATATTCAGTCCATCACTGTTTTGTTTGCTAACTCGCTCTGTAATATCAAACAACGTATATGAAAGCGTGAGTTCCTCAACATCACTTGGGAGCTCCGTATCTACATAGAACCTCAAGACAAACTCAACTTCTTCTTTGCCTTTCATTGGTTGCTGATCAAAACAAAAGCAGGCCATTTTGTGTAAATACTTTGCCGCTTTCCCTGGAGACACTGAAGGGATCGCTTGCAACACACGCTCACTATCACTCAAGTTTTTTGCAATGAATTTGACATCGGTTAGCTTACCGGGTTGAACTCTAACCGAGTGCTCGACTGCATCGACCTTAAATGGCGCCTGGCTTTGACTGTGCGTTGTGAAGCTCACATCTACTTGTCGACTTTGCGCAATTGACTCGCTCTGCTTTGCGATTTCCATGGATGGCTTACCATTTAGGCCTGTGACATCACAAAAAACGTCATATAGAGGAACCAGTGCAAAGGCAAAAGCAAACATACCTAGCGTCAACAAAATAAGCTTCTTAAGCAGGCGTCCATGTTGCATTACTTAATCTCCGGTGGCGTTGAAAAGGTATGATAAGGAGCCGGAGATGGTACTTGCCACTCTAATCCCTCTGCCCCATCCCATACTTTCCCAGAGGCCTGCTCTCCACCTTTTATACATTTATAAACCACTGCAACAAACAACAGTTGAGAAAGACCGAATGCAAACCCTCCGATACTAATGAGCGCGTTGAAATCAGCGAACTGTAGAGCATAATCAGGGATCCGCCTTGGCATGCCAGCAAGACCAACAAAGTGCATTGGGAAGAACAGTACGTTCACACTAACCAAGGAGAGCCAAAAGTGAAATTTAGCCAATTTGATATCAAACATGTACCCTGTCCACTTTGGTAACCAATAATATGCGGCGGCCATTATTGAGAATATAGCTCCCGTAACTAACACGTAATGGAAATGCGCGACAACGAAGTAGGTATCGTGATATTGGAAATCTGCAGGCGTAATTGCTAACATCAAACCGGAAAATCCGCCAATTGTGAAAAGTACGATAAACGCAATGGCAAAAAGCATGGGCACCTCAAAACTAATAGCACCTCGCCACATTGTAGCTACCCAATTAAAAACCTTAACGCCAGTAGGCACTGATATGAGCATAGTTGCATACATAAAAAACAACTCACCAGCTAAAGGCATGCCCGTAGTAAACATATGATGAGCCCAAACGACGAACGACAACAGAGCAATTGAAGCGGTTGCATAAACCATTGATGCATAGCCAAACAGTTTCTTTCTTGAAAATGTCGGTACTATCGTAGAGATTATGCCGAAGGCAGGTAATATCATGATGTACACTTCAGGATGACCAAAGAACCAGAATATATGCTGGAACATAACAGGATCACCACCACCTGCTGCATCAAAAAAGCTCGTTCCAAAGAACTTATCAGTCAATACCATAGTCACAGCGCCAGCGAGTACGGGCATAACAGCAATCAGAAGAAATGCAGTTATCAGCCAAGTCCAGACAAATAAAGGCAACTTCATCCATGTCATACCTGGAGCTCTAAGATTGACGATGGTCACGATAACGTTGATAGCACCCATAATAGAGCTAATGCCCATTATATGGATCGCAAAAACAAAAAATGCAGTATTGTCATTGCTGTACGTTGTAGATAGTGGCGCATAAAAAGTCCAACCGAAAGCAGGCCCGCCGCCTTCCAAAAATAACGACATCAGTAAAATTGCAAATGCAAAGGGTAGTATCCAAAAACTCCAGTTATTCATTCTCGGTAACGCCATATCAGGAGCACCAATCATCATTGGGATCATCCAGTTGGCAAGACCAGTAAATGCGGGCATTACTGCGCCAAATACCATTATTAGTCCATGTACTGTCGTCATTTGATTAAAAAAATGCGGTTCTACAAGCTGTAACCCAGGTTGGAAAAGCTCGGCTCGGATCACCATAGCCATAGCACCACCAATTAAAAACATGGTTAGTGAGAACAATAAATACAGAGTTCCAATGTCTTTATGATTAGTGGTAAACAGCCAGCGCTTTAAGCCTTTTGGAGCTGTATGGTGTGAATGTTCTTCTACGATGGCACTCATTACTTACCCTCCTCTAATGCATCTATCTCACGCTGTATTTGGCTTGGCTGAATAACATCGCCGGTGTCATTACCCCAACTATTTCTTTTATAGGTGATAACCCCCGCTATCTGCTTGATTGTTAATTGCTTTGCGAAAGATTGCATCGCAGTTCCTGGGCGACCTAAAAGTAGAATATCTATATGAGCTTTAATATCTCCAGTGACGACTTTACTCCCTTTCATTGCAGGGAAGACACCTGGTAGCCCAAGCCCGGTTGGTTGATGGCAAGCTGCGCAATAAGCCATGTAAGTTTGTTCACCAACCTCCATTAACTCTTCTTTCGAAAGGGTTTGTTGGGCAACAGCTTGTGACTCAGCCTCTGCTTTTGCTTTTTCAGCTTTAGCATCGTTGAGCCAACTATCAAATTTATCGGGACTTACGGCCTCGACAACGACAGGCATAAAGCCATGATCTTTGCCACATAATTCAGCACATTGGCCTCTGTAAATTCCTTCATCGTTTACCTTTGTCCATGCCTCATTTATAAAGCCTGGATTGGCATCCTTCTTCACCGCAAAATCGGGCACCCACCAAGAATGGATGACATCATCTGAGGTCATCAAAAAGCGAACTTTCCTATCGGTGGGAATAACTAAATGCTTATCAACTTCAAGCAGGTAATTTTCATTTTTTTCTTTGAGATCACTAATTTCATCTTTCGGAGTAGAGAGCAAAGAATAGAATTCAACATCATACCCCATATACTCATAGTGCCATTTCCACTGAGAGCCTGTGACCTTAATGGTCAGATCAGCTTTACTCGTGTCTTCCATAGCAATAAGCGTTTTTGTGGCTGGTATTGCCATACCAATGAGTATCAGGAAAGGAATTGCTGTCCAAAGTATTTCCACTTTGGTGCTTTCATGAAATTGCGCTGCAACAACGCCTTTTGACTTTCTGTGTTTTATAAGCGCCCAAAACATAATCCCGAATACAATAACCCCAATGACACAACATATTAGAAATATGGTCATGTGAAGCTCATACACTTGATGACTAATGTCTGTAACACCTTGCCTCATATTGTAAGCGCTGTTAGCAAGTGAGGGCATGGCGATTAGCACTGCGATGAATGCTACAACTAATCGACAAATTTTCATTTGACGTCTCCTTCAAGACAACTCGTGGTTGTCTTTTGTTATTATTGGATGACTGTCATATTGTCTATTTGTTCATAGACTTACTGCACGACTATTAACCAATTAGTCAAAAAACAAACAAATTGCAAGATTTTCGAGAAGACTGACTTTAGAATCAAAACTGGGGACTATAGGGGGTAAAACAAAGAATGATGAAAAATAGTGTATAAAGATCAGAAAACTAAAAATATTACTAAATGATTAAAGTCACTATAATCATCCTACTTTCACATAGTTAGAAAAGTTAATTATCACTTTTTAAACAAAATATAGTTAAAGCAAGCGCAACTTTATATTTAACGCTACACTCGCTCTCATAAACTACATCCAGTCAGCACTTCGGATAACGCCGACAGCTAACCCTTCAATGGAGAAATTTTGATGCTCTAGATCCACTTCAATCGCTTTAAATTCTTCATTCTCAGCATGCAATAAAACTTTCTTCCCTTTCTTTTCAAAGCGTTTAACTGTCACGTCCTCTTCTACGCGAGCCACTATCACTTGGCCATTTTCAGCCACCTGAGTGCTGTGAACAGCTAGTAGATCACCATCCATAATGCCAATATCCTTCATGCTCATACCATTAACTCTTAAAAGGTAATCAGCATTAGGTTTAAAAAAACTCGCATCTACATTACAGTGGCTCTCTACATGTTGCTCTGCCAGAATAGGCTCACCAGCAGCAACACGGCCAATAATAGGTAAACCAAGTTGTTCGGATTCATCCTCTACAAGTCGAATCCCTCGGCTTGCGCCTGGGACCATTTCGATAACTCCCTTTTTCGCAAGCGCCTTAAGATGCTCTTCCGCTGCATTTGCACTCTTAAAACCCAAAGCATCAGCTATTTCAGCACGAGTTGGAGGCATGCCAGTATCTTTTATGAATACTTTTATTAATTCAAAGATTTGTTCTTGTCGTTTTGTTAGAGGACGCATTAACTGGTGTTCCATACAGTGGTTTATTTACTGTAAGTATATACAGCTCAAAAAAAATCGCAAATGTTTCTTTATTCGACATATTTTAAGTGTATCTGCTGATAGCATTAATTAGTGCAGCATTAAACAAGAAGCGAAGTCTGTGCCTCAAAAAATAACCTACGGCCCTACGCAATAAGAAATAGATTATTAAGGTTTAGGGCTGATAAACCACCTCTTACCATGTGCATTGTGCTTATGTGTGGTGGGAGCGAGTTTACCTCGCGAGGTTTTCTATATCCCAAACAGCAAAAAACCCGTCGCATTACTGCAACGGGTTTTGATGTACATGTTTTTTGCCGGAACTTCATTGCAACCTATCAGCGGATAAACCACCTCCTACCATGTTGTACTGTGCTGATAGTGTGGTAGGAGTGAGTTCATCTCGCGAGGCTTTCAAATCACACATAGAAAAAAACCCGCTGCATTACTGCAACGGGTTTTTCTTATAAGGCCCTGGCGATGTTCTACTTTCACATGGGTAATCCACACTATCATCGACGCTGTTTTGTTTCACTTCTGAGTTCGGCATGGGGTCAGGTGGGTCCAAAACGCTATAGTCACCAGGAAATTCTGTTCATCAATGAAGTCTACCTCATCAATGTAAATCCGGAAAAAGCTATTAAATTCTTTTGTCTACTTTAGTCTATTAACTTCTGTCGCTAAACCACTTTGGCGTTGTATGGTTAAGCCTCACGGGTAATTAGTACGAGTTAGCTTAATGCCTCACAGCACTTCCACATCTCGCCTATCAACGTTGTAGTCTTCAACGGCCCTTCAGTTGACTCTAAGTCAAAGTGAGAACTCATCTCGAGGCCTGCTTCCCGCTTAGATGCTTTCAGCGGTTATCAGTTCCGAACGTAGCTACCGGGCAATGCAATTGGCATCACAACCCGAACACCAGCGGTTCGTCCACTCCGGTCCTCTCGTACTAGGAGCAGCCCCTCTCAATTCTCAAACGCCCACGGCAGATAGGGACCGAACTGTCTCACGACGTTCTAAACCCAGCTCGCGTACCACTTTAAATGGCGAACAGCCATACCCTTGGGACCGACTTCAGCCCCAGGATGTGATGAGCCGACATCGAGGTGCCAAACACCGCCGTCGATATGAACTCTTGGGCGGTATCAGCCTGTTATCCCCGGAGTACCTTTTATCCGTTGAGCGATGGCCCTTCCATTCAGAACCACCGGATCACTATGACCTACTTTCGTACCTGCTCGACGTGTCTGTCTCGCAGTTAAGCTTGCTTCTACCATTACACTAACCGTACGATGTCCGACCGTACTTAGCAAACCTTCGTGCTCCTCCGTTACTCTTTGGGAGGAGACCGCCCCAGTCAAACTACCCACCAGGCACTGTCCTCAACCCCGATTCAGGGGCCTAAGTTAGAACATCAACACTACAAGGGTGGTATTTCAAGGTCGGCTCCACAGAAACTAGCGTCTCTGCTTCAAAGCCTCCC
>JWIH01000025.1 GCA_000814665.1 Pseudoalteromonas flavipulchra NCIMB 2033 = ATCC BAA-314 | reverse complement strand
CGGTGATTTTATCTGCACTTTTATCTAGCTTTTCTTTTTGCTTTAAGTCTTGAGTGACCAGCTCTTCACTTAAGCCATCTTGCGCTTGATGGCGCTCAATTATGCGTTTGCTTGCGCGTTCTAATTTGGCTTTTTTACGGCCTAGCTCATCGAATGTACCGCTCCACTCTTTACTTGCGTTGGACTTCAATTTGCACCCATCAATGGCAAACATGTTGCGTCCTATCAAGCCTTCTTCATCACATATCATCAGCACTTGTGTGAATAGCGGTTCAATCTGTTCGTGCATTTTAGCTACAAAACCCGCTATTGATGTGTAATGCGGCTGAATATCACCCGACACACTCATAAATAAAATGTTTGTTTCACACGCTTTAGCAATTCGCCGACTACTGATTAAACCATGTGCATAGCCCAGTAAAATAACCTTTAACATCACCGAGGGCGGATACGCCGCAGCGCCTGTTTTGTCGTTGTTATACCAAGCGTCAAAGCCCGACAAGTCAAGCTTATTTTCGACAATATAACAAAGCGCATATTCAAAGGTTCCCGGCAAAATTTGCTCAGCGAAATTGATTGGAATGAATTTATTTTGGCGGGATAAGTTTGGCTTATAGTTGGCCATAACAGATTACCGTGGGTGAATAATAGCTATTAGATCACAGTAACCAACTCGATTCAAGGTTAAGAAATAGTCAATCCAAAACCAACAATCCAGTACCTGAAAAGAGTAATTCTACAGCCTCAACGCCTCGTTAAGAGGCAATAAAGCAGTTGGCTAAAATTAGCGACGAAGGAGCAAAAGCCAACTGTTTTTTGTCCTTTTGAACGATTTGTTAGTTACGAGTCTCATTCAAAGAAGCGACATATCTATAAATCCACTCTTGGTCAAGTTCAAGGCGGATGTTGCGCCTTATCCCACCGATAACACCCGACAAGTCGATGTAAGAAAAATGCTGCTGTTTGATGTTTGCAACAGCCTCTCTATCACCAAAGTTATCTCTTACCATTTTGGCAATATCTTCTGGCAAACTAAACTGTAGTTCAAACCAGTTATCGTTATCACGTCTTGTATCTAAAGGGGTAAATTTCCAATTACCACTTTCATAGCCTGTTATTCTGCACCTAACTAAATCTGAGCTGAAAGCACTCGCAGGGAGCTCATTTGCAGTTAAAAGATGCAAAGGCCATCTGCCTTGAAGCATTCCCAAATATGATCCTCTAATATTTCTGACAGCTTCAAGAATTGAAGACTCTATCAATTCACGACCTTCTTCAGTTACAGACCTCGGAGTCGCAAGAGGATAAACTCTATCATGTAATGCGCTTCTATATATTTCACGAACTTCAGAAAGTGCTCCTTTACCATAGTTTGTAATACAACTTTCGTCGAAATCCATAATTGCGTCTATCAGTGGTTGGATAACTTGAACATTTTCATATTGAATTAAAAATATTTGATGAGCTACAGCATATGCTATTGCTCCAGACGTATAACCCGAGGTTGAAAATATCGCGGCATGATAATTAAACCTAGAGGCTTGAGAAGAAATACCACCACTACTATGCATCATGAAATAATTTTCAGAAATATCTTTAAGAACTCCTACAGAATTTCTAGCAACATCTATGCCTACAGGACGGCTAGCTTGGTAGCATTTTGCTTCAACCATGAGCCTTAATGGATACATAAAGGCAGGTGAAGATCTAAAAGAAGCCAGTGCATCTATTTGATGCCAAGCTCCTCTTCCCCTTACATCCAAGCCAGAGCTGCCAGCTCTTAAACTATCATCAAGAATAGAAGAATGTTGATTTATGGTTTCATACCCAACTTTTTCTAGCAAAAAAAGGATAGCCTCTTCAAGGAGAGCCCCGCGAGCTTGAGAAATATTTGCCACTTAAACTCCATGTCGAATTATTAAATTAGTAACTAACGCCCCAATAAGGGGCTGATAATGCTTGGCTAAAATGTGAAGCGGAGCGAAACCGAGCCAAGCTTTAGCAGTCCCGCCTTAATTGGCTTGTTATAACTCGTTTACACTGAACTGCTTTATTGAAGATGCAAGAACAACAAGCTCAATTATTTGACTATTATCGAATTCAAATCTTAAACCATCATAGTAACCTTGATTATTAACTAACATCCAAGCCCAACGTAACTTGGAGCCGAAACAGTTTTGGAGTAATAGGGAATAATTAGTTGCAATCAAGCCATCAAATTTATCTGTATCGGATAGTTCAATTTCATCAGAATCTTCAATACACCTGATAAAGCAACTAAACGTTTCAAAGTCTAATTTTATCGCTGAGATTTCATTTGGAAGTTCTTTGAAACTATATGATTGCGCATGTATTAGCTTTTCACATGAATTCACAATACTTGATAATTCCACGAAACCTCCAAGAGTTATAACGCCGCAGTTAAAAGGCAAAATTTGGTTGGCTATAATGTGAAGCGGAGCGAAACCAGCCAACTGAATTTTGTCCGCTTTTAAACTGATTGTTATATGGCTTAATCATCAATGTAATTTTTAAATATTGCTTCTAAAGAAATTGAATTTGGATGCTTAAGATCAAAACTACGATAGTAAGTTTTTATATATTCTTCTGTTGGGCAGAATGGTTTCGAAACTTGAGCTGGAGTATTGTGAATTGCATCCATTAAATCTGCAACTAGCTCTGAGTCTAGAGTGCTTGCCCGTTTAAATAGACCAAACAACGTAAAACTTTTAGGACTTCTCGTTTTAAAACCAATCGAACGAAGATACATGGTTACTTGAGTCATAACCTCCAAGTGAGCTAAAGCATCTTTACTTAAACTTGAATCCAACACTTAACCTCGATTGCCATATAACGCCGCAAATAAACGGCTAAAAATAGTTGGCTAAAATTTGTGAGGTACGAACAAAGCCAACTGTTTTTTGTCCGCATTTTTTAATTTGCCTTGTTAACTGGCTTTAGGTCAATGTATTTTATTTAAATGGGTTTTTACCGTAACTTTCCCTGTGCTTATAAAATATATAAAAATGAACGATGAACATAAATATGAAGTAAATCACACCGAACAATAGCCCTTTATCTAAACCTTCTGCCCAACCAATAATGCTTCCAGAAAATAATGCGATACCGAAGTGAGCAAATAACATTTGAAAATTTATTCTCAAAAATGCTGACAAATAATCACTCCCTCTTAATTATATGCACAACGCTAAAGAGCCAGTTAACGCCGCGTTCACCGGCTTGTCCGGTGCAACGCTTTGTTATGAGATGTGCTATCTAAATAAATCGTCATAAAAACTATTGATGTGAGGGTTCTGAAATTGAATAGCTTTCAGAAGCTCCCAAGCATTTGGCGTTTTCGGCAATCGTCCTAATAGCGAACCATAATCATCGATAAACTCTACAATCATTTGCTCATCCCAGATATATTTTTCTTCATCTAAGTAATATTTAAAGTGCTGATGATAAACCCTGATATTTCGTTCAAGATGGTTAACTACATACACCATATCTACTCGAGCATCAGGCCCTATCATAGGTGGCACAGGATCTTGGCCTTGCCATACAATCTGGTTATGCTGGGTCAATTCAATCAGTTTATCTATGATTTCCGCAGTTTGTCTTGTGCTAAACATTCTATTTACCTATAATCAGAGACTTTTTATGGTGATACAACTCGGCTGAAACAACTGATAAACCGGTTTTAATCTCTCTTGCTGAGCTCTCGTTCTTCTTTACCCAGAAATAAATTCTTGAAGTGTATTTTTTAATCATTCTTCTGGACTTCTTAATATCGGCTGATAAGTCACCATCAGCCCCTCGCTGCATAGCCCTTAGCTCTACATCCGCCAAAGCAAATAGCTCTTCTATGTCTTTTTCATTTTTTGAAAATGACTGCAACAAAGAAGATATATCAGATGATATTTCACTAATTTTACTAAGATGATCGTCAACACTAGATCGGAATAAGAACTTCTTCCTGATACCAAATAGCATCAAGAATGTTATTACTGTAATAACTAGACCAGCAATAGAAGCCCAACTCCCAAAGTTATTCAACGTCAGTAACTTTAAAACTTCATCCACTTAACACATCTCTATCCGACGATTTTATTGATCTCATAACATTTTATTCGTGCGCATGCGCGTTTACCTCATTGAACCAGTGAAAACGCGCACAGTTAACTATCAGTATGCAAAGAACTTATCAGCATTCTGCTAAATATACCATCTGGAAAAATGCGCATGCGCGTTTCCCAAACCTATTATCTCAAATCGCAGATAAATAATCTTTTGATAAACAATAACATTTTTAATCTATTCATGCGTAAACGCGCAAAAATTTTTTCATTATTTCCCTTGATATCCGAGAATTCCAAATAATGCTGTATACATATACAGCAACATAAGATAAGGAGTTATCATGAGTCTAAAAAGCCCATTTCTGAAAGGTCTTCAGGAGGAAATGCGTATGCGTGGTTACAGCATTAGAACAGAAAAAACCTACCTATATTGGATTAAGGCATTCATTAACTTTCACCACAAGCGTCACCCTGAAACAATGGGAACGGAAGAGGTTACACAATTTTTAACCTTCCTTGCCAACCAACGAAATTGAACAGAAACATTTTAGTACCGCAGTCCGCACCTGACCAATAGCTGAAATGTCAGAATTCATAGAGCTCTATATTTGTACTCTGTCAGGTCAAAAATTAGCGCTTATTCACTTAATTGTGTTCACTTAATTGAATAAGTCACTTTACTCACTCGGATGATAATGGCGAATACCATTGTCATCCACCATGACGTAACAGCTATCGTGGTTTTGAAACGCTTTGTAAAACACCTCGTCATATAGGAGCTTTTCACTTTTCGTTTCGCCACCAACTCCTTGATAACTAACCAACATGTGACATTCGTGACAAATAAGCGGATTCACCAAGCGCTTATCAGCAGCTTTGACTACTGCGGTTACTTCATACACTTTACCGTGCTCTTTATTTTTGAACCAAGTCATACACTAATTTCGCTCCAATTAAATCACTTAATGCTGTTCCTACAGACTTAAACAAAGTAATTTCGTTCTCGTTACTTCGACCTAGGTTATTTTTAGTCATTTCGCTAAGCTCTGCAACCACCTTATCAGGGCTAAATTTACCTTCACTGATCGGTAACAACAATTCGCCCGCCTCGTTCAATACATTGGCGCGACTATCTACAAAAACGCGGCTCTTAGTTACCGTTGTGGTATCAATTTCTCGACAATCTTTATGGTGATTGCCAATGCAATCTATATGCGTACCATCGCTTAGCCACTCTCCATTGAACAAAGGCGTATGACTGCCTGTTGCACAACTGATCACATCTGCCGAAGCAATAACAGACTCTGTTGCCTCCTGATACAATGAAAATTCCATTCCCGGATGCTGCGAGGACAATAGATCCAGCAACAGGCGTCCTTTTTCAGCATTGCGTGCAATTATTGAAATTTTACTATAATTTCTAACACTTAAATGCGAATTAATCATGTAACTGGCTAAATTGCCTGAACCAAAGAAAACCAGATGTTTGGCATGCTTAGGTGCTAAATACTCCGAGGCTAATGCTGACACAGCAGAGGTTCTCCACAACGTTACTTCGGTGCCGTCCACAAGCGCGAGCGGCTCGCCGAACTGTCTGGAGAACAGCATGATTTTTGAGTAAAGGCTGGCTTTATCGTGCTGGTTGTTATCAGGGAAATAGGTAAACGCCTTTACGCCAATCACATCGGCATTCCAAGCAGGTAAAACAGCAAAAGCGTCATGATTGCTGTGACTATCATCTAGCTCAAAAACTTGCCGTGTTGGTGTACCTGCTGGTTGCGCAAAACCCTGTTTAAGCGCCTGAATTAAGCTTGGGTAGTTGAGGTTATCCGCGACCTCTTGGCGAGTAATAATTTGCATCATCATCCCTTAGTTTGTTAGCTGAAATACTTGTGGCGCGTGGGTTAAGCATTCAAAACCATTTTCAGTCACCAGTACATCTTCTTCCAAGCGCACACCACCATAATTTGGAATGTAAATACCCGGCTCTATGGTAATGATATTGCCAGCTTCTAATTGGTGATCGACCCCAGGTTTAATAAACGGCTGCTCGTGTAGAAATAGCCCCACACCGTGACCAAGTCCCTCACCTGCGTATTGTGAAAAGTCACTATGACTCAACACATCGTGTGATGCGTTATTTAAATCTATGCAGTTAACGCCTGCTTTTATTAGCGCCAACGCAGCTCGCTGCGCATGTTGGACCGTGTCATAAATGGATTGTTGTTGCTTCGTCGGCTCCCCTAACACGTAACTTCGCGTCATATCAGAGCGATAGCCGCTTATCACCGCACCAAAGTCGATAAGTACCAAATCGCCTAGGTTAAGTTTTGTCTGTCCTGGGTTTCCATGCGGTAAGGAAGAACGTGCACCAAATAATAGGATTGTGTCAAAAGAGAGTCCTTCGGAGCCTAGCTTTTGCATCTGATACTCAAGCTCAATTGCCGCTTCTCGCTCAGTGATCCCTACTTTTAACAAAGGCAGTGTATGGGCAAGCGCCGAGTCAGCTATCTCGGCGGCACGTTTGATACAGTTAATTTCATCACTATCTTTAACTTGTCTTAGTGATTCCACCCACAGCGGCGCGGCAACAAGCGTGGTATTTTTTGTACTGATGTTTAATGAGACATAATCTGCGTGACTGATTTGATGCGCTTCAAATGCAAGCTGTCGCGGCCCATCCAATAATCTAAAAATACAATCAGGTAACGTTTCTTTATCACGATTTCTTAAAATGACTTCGACTCCCACCGCTTCATTGCAAGCACGCTCAAAGTAACGATAATCGGTAATGAGTCGGTGTCGCCCATTTGAAGACATCAACAATGTTGCAGCATGGCCGGTGAAGCCAGTTAAATATACAATATTCTCGTAGCCATAAATAATGATAGCGTCACTTTGATGTTGTTGTAATTTATTGACTAAGCGTTGCTGTCTGGCTGCGTAATCTACATTCATCGTAGTAAAAATCCTCTTACTAATGGATCGTGGTCGTCTAAAATAAATTGGTGTCGGCCTGTAATATAGGCCGTGCCCGAAACTATTGGGATCAACGATTTACTGTCATCACTAAGTTGATAACAAATATCTAAGCCCAATCCTAATATACCTTCAATAAAGATACGTTGGTTTGCGGCAAGCTCATCTCTGGCGGCAAGAATTGCAGCTCGACCACTGACCCCAGTCCCTGTTGGACTGCGATCTAATTCGCCATCGGCAAAAATGCACACATGCTTACTGTGAGCGGAGTCCGATTTTTGAGAATTGGAATAAAAAATCACACCATATAAAAACGCAAGGCGCGCATCGTCACACACTAAGCTAATCTGTGTTGCAATTTCTTGTTTAAGCGTTAAACCTAACTGCTGAATGTAAGCTGCATTTGCTGACGTAAGAGCTAAATCGATTTTATCAGCGTCAATATAGGCATAAAACGCACCACCAAATGCGATATCCACTGAGATTAAACCAAATTCAGATGTCTTGACTTGCTTATCAAGTGTCACTACCTCTGCTGGTACATTGGCAAATTCAGCTTGGCCGTCTCTTAGCCATGCGGTAATTAGCCCAGCAGGCGTATCTATCAATAACTGCTTCTTTGCAGGATTGTGTTGTAAAAATAGTGTGGCTAAAGCAATAATCGCATGACCACACATTGTTGAGTACCCTTCATTATGAAGAAATAACACGCCAAAATCGCTTTCTGGTAACTGCTTTTCAACGATAAGCGCACCATACATATCAGCATGACCCCTAGGCTCATACATCAGCGTGGTGCGATAGTGATCAAGATTTTCTACGCAGTATTGCCGTTTATCTAAAATAGTGTTGCCTTGAGGTTCAGGGAAGCCACCGACAATCATACGCAAAGGCTCTCCGGCGGTATGCATATCAACCGTCTCTATTACTCTCGCGTGGCTCAATATCTGCTCAAAATCTATTGTTAACGTCATCATACTCTCCGTTATGTGAAATAAGCCAAACACTTGGCTTGGCTTAAACCAAGAACTAGGTGCATAGCACCCAGTCTTGGCTATCACCAGGGAAACTAGAATGTAAACCTTGCAACCAACGACGCGTAACGCTCAGTTTGTCGTAACGTTGTAATGCCGTAGTCAGGGTTAACGATTAAGCCATTTGCACCATCTAAAGATCGCTGTTCATTGATCCCAAGCGCTTTATCACTGTTTAGTAGGTTATAAACGGTGCCCTTGAGTAACAAGTCATGTCCCATGATATCGGTAGAGTAACTGAGTGATAAGTCTACCGTGGTTGCCCAAGGAAGATTACTTACACTACCACGAGGGGCTGGGTTACCGTTTTCGTCATAATGCGAAACATGGCCGTAATATTTACTCACGCAAGCATCCCAAGGGTTACCTGGCGCACAGCTATCTACACCGACAGGGTGTTTTGAGAAATAGTTAGTCGGGCGACCTGATGACGTTCTTGCAACCAACCCCAGAGTTAACTCATCTGTGATATCGTAAGAACCTGATACTTTTATTGAATGGCGATGGTCGTTCGGCAAATTACCATAGCCGTGATCCATCAGATCCGCGTAATCATAAGAAGTTGTCCAACCTGGATCTGCCTGATCGTTATCGGTTTTCACTAAACCTTCTGTATTACCATAGCTGTGTGACCAAGTATAAGAAGAATTAATCCGTAACTTGTCGGTAATATTTCCTTCTAAGGTAAATTCAAGTGCCAGATATTTACGCACAGCTTGTTGCAGGGCAAGCTCTTGTGCACTGAGTGTCACTTCATCGACTTGTCCATCGCCATCAAAGTCATAGCTCATGGTGATCGCTTCACCCGGGTTATTTAGCACATAGTAAGAACCCTGACCGACATTGTCTTGGATACCGAGTTCGGCCAATTTCTTCGCAAGCACAGGACCGACATCCGTATCTTCAACACTGCGTCCAAGATCTCGATAAATCGCTCTAACCCCAAATGCCATATCGTCAAAAACGGTGGTCTGGTACCCTAAGGTCAACTCATCAGAATACATCGGCTTAAGGGTGGAGGAAGCAATCAAACCGGGCTCTGTAATTCCGCGTTGGCGCCAGCGTCTATCTCGAAGCATCTCCCCTCGACTTGGCGAGCCATCACTTAATAAAACGGGATAGCCATCACTGTCGACTTGATCTAGGTCGAAATACTCAAACCACTCTACTGAAGCCGAGCCTTGAGTGATGTTCATGTTGGCAGACACAGGTTGAAAGTATCGCCCGTAAGTAAAGAAAACTTTGGATTCGCCATCACCATTTAGGTCGTAAATCGCTTGAAATCTAGGCGCAAGTTGGTTATCCATATCAACAAATGCTCTGCCGTCAGTGACGGTATTTTCAAACTGACTATAACGCAGGCCTAGATTTAACACGAGCTGATCGGTGACTTGCCAAGAATCATTGACATAGAAAGCAAGCGAGTTAACCTCAGAATCAACCGTCCTAGTCCTCACTCGGCGTTCTATATAATCTTGACCAAGTGCAGCACCGGAAATACTCCCTTCACCAGCGGTTTTAATTGTCCACCAGCCTTCTGCATCACCAAGACCATTTTGACCTTCAAAATAATCTACTGTCACTTTGGTATAATCGACACCAAACAGAATGGAGTGGTAATCCAAATCTATATTAAAATCTATTCTCGCTTGGTCACGGATAAATTCTTGCTCAGAAACACCGCTTGCCGTGTGGCTTGATAACGTTACCGTCCCTTCTCTTTCATCCCAAACTCCCGGTACGGTTGATGCGACAATATTTTCTACATTTTCAGTGACTCGACCAACTACCGCAGACACCGAGAAGAAGTCTGAAAAGTAGCCATTATAGTTGATGCTGTAAACCTTACCACCATCTTCACCGGGAGCCGCTACACCTTGTTTATCACCAATCGCATCGCTTTCCCAATCATAGGCATAGGTTTGTCTCGTCCATTCTCTTTTGTTATTCATGGCTGAAAAGCCGATTGAGTGGTCTTCATTGATGAACCAATCTAGTTTTGCAAACCAGCGATCTTCATCTCGGCTTCTGTCATTGAAGGTCGTTTGCCCAGCCCAGCGATTAACCTCTCGTCGAGGCGCATACAGACCATAGTAAAATAAGCTGTCTTCAATGAGTGCGCCACTCGCCCAGATTTGCAGCTCTTTGAACGAGTCATAATCTTGCTCGGTATTTATATTGATGGTGCCATTATCTAAATAATTAGAGTCGTGATAACTATGACTTGATGAAGGATCGACCCTCACTTCCGCTCCTAAGTTAAATTCGTTATCACCAGATTTAGAGATTGCATTAACGATACCGCCAAGTGCACCACCAAATTCAGGGCTAATTCCTCCCGTTTTAATTTGGGTTTGTGAAATGGCTTCCCAAGGCAAGCGAATTGAGCCTAAACCCGTTTGAATACTCGTGACATTTAGGCCATTAAAGTAATAGCCATTTTCTGCTGACGAAGAACCGCCAAAGCTTGATGCACCACGAAATGAACTACCACCAGGTTCAGCGGTACCCGGTGCGAGTAACGCGATACTTTCAAAGCCGGTGTTTACTGGCATAACTTTAAGCTCTGCGTCTGTAAAGGTTACGCCAGCCGTTGACGAGGCCATATCAACACGTCGGATAGCCGTACCAGTCACCGCTATCCGCTCTATATCCTGTCCTTGTTGTAATAGTTGAGCGTCTAAGATCAGCGCCTGTCCAATATTAAGCTCAACATCCTCTTCAATAACGGTTTCAAATCCTGCTTTATTAATTGACACGCTGTAACGACCAACAGGCAGATTACGTAAAATGTATTCGCCCTTGCCATTAGTTTGTACAGCAAACTTCAGCCCCTTAGTTTTATGTGTAAAGGTCAATTGAGCCTGCGATAACTCAAGACCTTGACCATTAACGATGCTCCCTTTCACAGTGCTATTGCCATCTGCAGCAAATGCAGTAGTAGTCCCCAATGCTAGAGCAAGTGCTGATGCTGTGAGTGATTTACACAGTGTTTGCGCTGTTTTTTTGTTATTACGCATATTGTTTTCCTTTTGTTCCCATTGATTTGAGTGTTTTTTTGGTAACGAACAAACAATACACAATAGATATATTGTATACAATATTAATTATGCAATAATTACATGCAAAGATAATAACACACTGATTTGGATAGGAATTATTTATTAATTTTTTATTTCAGCTCGTTTTTGATACCGCTTGAACTCATTACAAACAGCTTAGAAAGCAGACATGGAACAACCTAATTCATTGAATTATTTGATATATTCAAATTTAATCTAATTGGTGTCGATAGCAGTAAAATTGGACCCATTTCAACTCGTCTGCTAGCCTGAGCGTTTTACTCAACCTTCAACTTACTCGTTTTACGTTTCATATAAATTCGCCCTAGTCCAATCAAATTACTCACCAAAAAAGTACTTTCTAGCACAATTGCCATGGGTGAGCCGACATAGCAATTATGTATCAGCCAGCACACAGTACCTAACATCATCACACACCGAAATGCCACCTGCTCACGAATAAATGCCCCTAATGTCAATAAAACACTACCAAAAACAGCATAAAGTTCGTAATTTGCATTTAATTGTACTAAAGGTGGCACTGTATTGAGTAGTAGAAACCCGATAAGCAAGCGCTTTGACTGCGACTTGATAAACACCAGATATCTGAGACTCGCAACCGCCATAAGCAAAGCACCAGCCATAGCATCAAGTAGATAGAAGTGAATTGCAGTGAGTGCAGTCGACAAGCTTAGTGCCAATAACACCTGCTGACGTTTCATAAATTGAAATGAGGCGAGATCGAGTAAAACAGCAACGGTAACCAAAACTTGAGATAATAAGAACATGACAAACTCCTAAAAGAAGCATTGTCACAGGCCGTTAGCTTGCTGTAATTCACCTAAGTTAATTTTCAACCGTTATTTTCTTAAACGGTACTTTTATTGTAATTTCGACACCTTGTAATTTCGCCGTTTTACAGCGGATCTCGCCTTTTAAAAGTTGCGTAACCAAATTATAAACAATATGCATGCCTAATCCGCATCCGCCTTGATTACGTTTTGTGGTTACAAATGGCTCAAACAAGGTCTTTTGCATCGCTTCGTCCATGCCGACACCATTATCGCGGTATACAATAGTCCAGTGGCTATCTGTCGCCTCGACTAACACGCTGACCGTGCCAGAGGCACTTCCCTCAAAACCATGGATAACGGAATTGTTAAATAGGTTTGCCATTATTTGATAAACCGCGCCTGGATAGGTGGAGAGGTTTACATCAGCATTTCCATCTATGGACAAATATACTTCTTTATTTTTAGCCAATGGTTTGAGTGAATCGAATACATCGTTGATATATTCAAGCAGGTTAATATCACGCTCTGTCTCACTGGATTGATCGACTGCAACTTGCTTAAAGTTACTAATAAGGCTTTCTGCTCTTTGCAGATTGCGACTGATCAGCAGATAGCCTTCTTGCTGTGCATCGATAGAAGTGACCAAATCTTTTTGCTTAAGGGTTTTATTCTCAAGCTTTTCTACCAGCTCAGATAAACAATCTTCATTATGCGAAAGTGCGGTGATAGCTATACCTAACGGGGTGTTGATTTCATGCGCAACACCCGCAACCACAACACCCAAAGAAGCCATTTTTTCACTTTCAATCAAGTCTTCTTGCGTTTGCTTTAACTCAAACATTGCTTGCTCAAGTTTCTGATTCTTTTTATATAGCTCATCGGTGCGCATCGCGACTTTTATCTCAAGTTGCTCGTTTAACGACTGCAAGGCTTGTTGATGTGCCTTTAAATCAGCAATATCTTTCAGTGCCCCCGCTATCCGCGTTGCTCTACCATTGTCATCTCGGGCCACCACCTTTCCTCTGTCTAATACCCAGATCCATTCTCCCTGTTGATCTTTGACTCGAATAGACAGTTCATATACGTCTTCTCGTCCGTCTACACAGGATTGCAGACGCTCCTCAAGTAACACACAATCCTTAGGGTGTACAAACTGGTCAAGCTCATTGAGAATAAGTTTATCTTGGAGTTCACTAAAGTCGATCCTTGGATTCACGCTGTAGCGATAAATTTTACCCGACTCAACATGCCAGTCCCAAAGTTCGTCACCACTCGCCCACAACGACAACTCCAACCGCTCTTGTAGCGCAGACATTTTCTGATTATCCCGCAGTACTTGTTGATAGCGCCGCTGTCTCGCTCGAACAAATGCCGCGATGATCAACACAATGACTAAGGTGTAAAGGGTTTTCGAGTAAGCATTCCACCAAATTGGCGCGGCAATATAAATACTAAACTCATGAACGGGCGACTGCATATTAAAGCGATTTACGGTATAGGTTTCTACTCGATAGGTGCCGGGTTCAAGCTGGAGTAAGTTTATTTGCCGTGCTCCATTTGCAAGTTTTAACCATTTGTCGCTTAATCCTTTAATACGGTAATAAAAGTTCAGCTTCTCAGAACCAAAATCCAAGCTTGAATATTGTAGCGATATAATATTTTGGTCATAGCGTAGCTGCAATGAACCCGCCAGCTCTGGTGCGACCGTGAGGATCCCATCGAGACTTGGCTTTAATGGCTCGCCTAGTAATTCGATTGTTGAGACCAAAATAGGTCGCGCGGTATTTGATATTGATACATTCTGAGGAAAAAATTGATTAAAGCCTTTGGCTCCACCCATAAAAATTCGGCCATCAGGGGCTTTCCACGCGGCATTGTAGTTAAACTCATGGGCTTGCACTCCGTCAATGGGTAGAAAGTTATCAATAGCAAAGTCCATTACATTGACGCGCGACAGCCCACCACTGGTACCAAGCCACATGTATTCGTAGTCATCGTAAACCAGCCCCCACACGGCTTGGTTTCCTAGTCCTTCTTGCTCACCAATAGTACGGACAACTTTCATTTGTTTATCAACTAAACTAATACCCGCTTCACTTGCAACCCAGATACGTTGCCATGGATCTTCATCTATCATAAAGACCAAATTCGACTTTAAGCCATCCTGTGTGGTGAGGTTATGAAGCTGACCTTTATTAAATTTGAATAAACCCTCACCGATAGAACCAAACCATAGGTCTTGCCCGACCACTTTAAACGACGACACATGTGACGGCGCATCTGAACGATTTTCAAAAAACTGCACTAAGGTTTTCGATTCTTCGTCGTACCTCATAAGACCTAGCGTCCTTGAACTCACTAAGATCTGAGATTGGTACTCAATGACATCATTAAAACTGAGTTCTGGGCCATTATCAGAGTCAGGCATCAAATGGCTATATTCCCCTTGAGTTAAGGCGTATCTAACAACGCCATCTCCCCTTGTTGTTACCCACAAGGTGTCATCATAAATCTTTACTTGGGTGATAAAGCTTCCTTTGATTGCAGACAAACTCGGGAAAATTCGATGCGCTTCGATAAAGCTCGATTTTTGATAAATATATAAACCGGATGACGTACCTATCCAAAAACGTTCACTACTGTCTAATGCGAAATTCCTAACATCAGGATGCCCCAAGGGAGCGTGCGGAAAGTTTTGTTCACCAACATGACCAAACGACTCGCTCAGCTGACTAAAAAAATGTAGCCCCTGTGATTCCGTACCAATCCATAAATCACCATTTCTATCTCGTTGAACACTCAGAACATTGTTGTCTTGCAGTCCGTCATATTGCTCTGCACGACGATACCAATGACGTTTGATATTACCTTGCAGGTCTAAAATAAACACACCCGTGTTGGACGCGACGAGTATTTCATTCGCCCTGACTTTAATTTGATGAATACTAAGATTTACTTTCGCGCTGACCGACTTTTGCCATTGCACTTTATTGAACTGAGTGTCGAAACTAATGATTTTATCATCCGCGTCAACCACGAATATCCGTCCGTGGGAAAGCGACAGTGTTTTAAACTCACCTTCCAACAGAACATTGGCTCCGACTTTGTCTTTTGGCTGACTGACTAGACCATCCGCATTGAGGTAAACAAACGCATCCCTTGTTTCTTGGACTTCACGAACAAATTTACCGGTTAAATAAAGCTTTTCAGGCGTTAAGGTTTGATAGTTAACCCGGTAAGCGTCGCCTTCTTCTGTTGATACAGTGACTGATTCACCATAACAGGCCACTTTTTTCACTCTATCGGAGCTCACCGCCTCATTCTGCGCCGCCAAGATAGAGCGAAAGGTCCCCGCTTCAGTATCGTAAATGCTAAGCCCAGTACTTGTTCCAACCCAGATATATTTGCCACTGTGGCATAGTGAGGTAATAAAGCCACCGGAGAGATGATGTTTGGAGTTCTGCTTTACTTCAAATTGAACAAAATCATGACCATCAAAACGATTTAGACCTGACTGTGTGCCAACCCAAATGTACCCGAGTTGATCTTGCGTAATGGCAGTGATAGTGACCTGACTGAGGCCAGAATTATAGTCATAGCGTCGCATAACCTGCGCCGTATCGCTAAATTCTGGAAAACTGGCGGCACAAGGAAAACTCGGTAATAACAACAACAGCAACACACAAAACCATTTCAGTGTGCTGTATGGTACAACGAACAGAGACATGCGCTTGATTAGAGTCATATAGTCGAGATGTTAGCCCGCGTTATATTAACTATAGCAAAAGCGAAAAAGAGCATGTATTTTTTGATGGGTTTAGCGCATCACGCAAGCTCACTCGTACAGCCAAGCTAAGCTACAAATAGCTAAAATAGGTTTATTCAATTCTAAAATCTATTACCAAGGCTTATAACTCAAAATGACTGTGGATCCCCGTGCCGTGCAGTAGCTCATACTTCTCTAGCAAGCCGTTTTCAAGCGTTACTAAACTAATCGCAGAGTCTGACACCAAATAGCCATGTTTTTTTAGCGATGAAGGGTGCTTACTTACCGATAGCTGCCAGCGTTTCGTAAAGAGATTCAGAGGACTATATTTGGCATACAAAATCGTGTCCATCTTATCTAAAATATTGATAAGCGGCTTTGGAAATTCGTTTTTTATCCCTGATGCGGTTAGCTGCCAAATGCGGTTATCATGACGACCAAAACGAGCCTGAACCGAAAAGCAAAACGAATAATGTACATCGCCTGAGAGTATAATGGTTTCTTTAGGTGTATCTGGACGCTTAAAAATTTCTATGAGCTTCTTCGCAGCCCCTTCATGTGCCATCCAATTTTCCACATCCACCATTAACGGCTCACCACAGGTGTTAAATATGGCTTGTATGGTTTCGATTGCCTTTACCCCAAATACTGGCGCAGGACTGACCATCAATACTGCACTGTGATCGATAAGCGTGTCTTGCAACTCCATCAACATTTCCCAGTCGAGTAAACCACTCGGTTCATTGAAATCTTGTTCATTACGCCAGCGATGTGTACGAGTATCTAGCACCACCACTTTAGGAAAAGTATCTAAACAATAATGCCAATGTGTGAATCGGCGAACTTGTTTGTCAAACGCCGAAAAGTGCCATTCGTTGTCAATCAGGCTTGAATTAAAACCTGATGTCAGCGCCCCGCTATACTCAAACGCATCATTTCCAATGCCTTGAAACAGCCAATAGCTAATGATGCCATTACTGATAATGCGTCGACTCACTTTATGGTTTGCAATTGCCTGTTCCCATTTAGCCGTCAAATTCCAATCATCGGTCACATCATGGTCATCAAACATCATTAGTACAGGCACGTTCGCACACAACCGCTCAGCACTAGGCAACGTTTCAACAAAGCCTTTTAGGGCGTCAAGTTCGGATTCAAATATTCGCCTAACTTTGTCGTTGCCACCGTCATAATGAAGTGCATCAAAGTTAACCAACTGCCAAGCAAGATGAGAGAAGTTTAACAGGTAACAGGCGACAAACTCTTCGAAGAAAATTAGGTGATTAAAAGCCTTAACACTAGAAAAGTGCGGTTCATCCTTTCGAAACCAGTAGCCCGGTGAAAACTTTGAGCGCTCCTGCCATGGCGTCTTCGGCAGATATAAGTGGCGATGGTAAAGCTGGGCTTGTTGATCAGCAGGTAAGTGCATTGGCAATTTGGTTTCTTTAAACAAACCTAGCCTTGCTATAAGTTGATGAATAGCCAACAACATGGCGCCGGCAACATCATCTGCATAGATCTGATCGCCAGAAAAAATACACAAGTCAGCACCTAATTCACCAAGCTCGCGCTGCTGCTCCTGCCACTGATCCGCAGTATGTAGACTGTCTTTTGCGTGGTGATGCGGGTTACGGCATGAGCCATGTAATATTTGCTTGAGCACAGCAGGTATCGCAAAGCTAAGCTCTTCTCCGTAACGCAGATAATCTGGCTTATACGCGGCACCGTTAATAAGCACTTGATACTCGAGCAGCTGTGCTATTGGCAGAGCCTTCTCGCTGCATATCATCAAAAAATGCAAAAAGCAGGCTGCACCGAGCTGAAATGTCTCAACCTCACACCGACTTTGATGGGCCAATAGCGAAGCCGAGATGTCCACGGCTTCACAAGTAACAACCTGAATACAAATTTTATTCTGCTCAGCTCGGCGAACCAGCGGGCCCATCAACACCTGAGGTAGCTGATTAAGTTGTGCTACCATCTTGGCGTTTCACCAAATTAAATAAAGAGTAAAAGTTATTCGTGGTTTGCTCTGCAAGCGCTTTATAGCTCATTCCTTTTAAGTCAGCAATATAATACGCAACGTCTTGTACGTAAGCAGGCTGGTTAGTTTTGCCACGATGCGGGACAGGTGCAAGATAAGGTGAATCGGTTTCAATCAGCAATCGGTCCATAGGGATTTGCTTAACGACTTCTTGAAGCGCCGTCGCATTTTTAAACGTCACAATACCTGAGATTGAAATGTAAAAACCAAGGTCTAGTGCCTGTTTTGCCATCGGCCAATCTTCGGTGAAACAGTGCAACACGCCACCGCAATTTTGCGCATTGTGGGCACGCATGATGTCTATCGTGTCCGCTTTTGCATCGCGAGTATGAATGATCAGTGGTTTTTGTAGCTGATTAGCCACATCTATGTGTCCAGCAAAGCTTTCTTGCTGTACCTGATGCGTATCTTTTGAATAATAATAATCTAATCCAGTTTCACCAATAGCAACGACTTTATCATTACTTGCCAGTTGTATTAGCCTTTCAATATCCAGTTTATCTTTTTGATCCAGTGGATGTACCCCACAAGATGCAGAAACATCATCAAAATGAGCTATTTTTTCTAACATGGATGGAAATTGGTCTAGCGTCACGCTAACGCATAAAAAGTGTTCTACTTGTTTTTGTCTCGCGTTGCTGAGTACTTCTTCAAGGCTTAGGCCTAACTTTTCAAAATCGAGTCTATCTAAATGACAGTGAGAGTCTACAATCATACTGGCTCTACATGGTGTAAGTTGGTTTATCTGAATGCAAAGTCGCACCCAAAAGCTTATTTATTTTATCGTTCAGAGCTGGCGCGTCAACAAACGCAACGCCAACCCCAGATGGATTAGAATTTTGCGCGCCTTGCGGTGTTAACCAAGCAACAACCACGTCAACTTCGTCCGCTTCAAGGGCGTCAGGCAAGGTGACTCTGAGCTTTAATTCTTGCCCCATATCAAAATGGGCATTGGACTTGATAAATATGCCACCGGATTTCAGAAATGGCATATAACAACGATATAGCTCATCTAAATCTTCAAAATCCGCAAGTAACTCTTGCATGCACCACCTCTTTATAGCTGTTTTTGTAAGGCAAAAAGTAAATTAGAAATGCTAAGGTTTTGATTTAACCCTAACACATTTTTCTGTTCGTACATAAACCGATGTACTAAGCTCACTAAGTCTTGATACTGGGTAAAACTCAAACCATTCCCTTGTGTCATCGCCCCTTTTAAACGGTTGAGCAAAAAACGGGCGAATACATCACTCATTGCGCTGTGCTTTAACAAAATTTTTTCAACCGTTTGCGCACTCTCTACTGTTAATTGATTCGCCGCGTGATAAAGCGCAGTCACATCGTCAAGCGCACCTTCTTGTTGCCACGTTTCGATAATAAATGGCTGTAGAGAAAATTCATCAAACCAAGGGAAATCACAAGCGACATTTTTAGCAGCCAGCCACTGCGCGGCCTCTGCTTGATTGGGCGAGTGAATCGCCACTTTATTACAGCGGCTCAAAATGGTGGCAGGTAACTTACTGTCATCATCGCTGGTAACGACCAAATAACGATTAGCATTTGGCTCTTCAAGTGTTTTTAACAGCGCATTTGCCGCTGAATGGGTCATCAAATGCGCGTGTTCAATTAACGCGACTTTATTGCCACCTTGCTGCGCTGAATGGTTCAAGAAATGCGTAATCTCTCGAATTTCATCCACCCCGATTGATTTTCCCTCAGGCACTACACTCAGTCTATCAGGGTGATTACCAGCTAAGTTCAAGTTACATGGCTTACATTGCCCACAGGCAGTGAGATTTTGTGGATGTAAGCATAAAAGTGCATCTGCCAAGTGCGCCGCAAGCAGAGACTTTCCCACGCCTTTTTTACCCGATAACAACTGAGCATGGTGCAAACGACCATTTTGCTGTGCCCGAGCAAGATAACTCAAAGCGCTGCTGTGCCAACTTGGAAGCAAATTATTCATTGCCATCCACTGTAAGGTGTGTGGCTATCAAGCTATCAAGCAGTTCAATACTTTGCTCAAGTACTTGTGCTTTACTTTGACTGGCATCAATCACAGTAAATCGTTCAGGGTCATTTTTCGCTTGAACGAGATAACCCTCACGTGCGCGCTGCAAAAATTGTTGCTTTTCATCCTCGAGTCTATCTAGCCCCTCACCTCGCGATTTGACTCGCTTTAAGCCCTCTTCAGGATCCAAGTCCAAAATCAAATTCATGTCTGGACGAAAGCCGCCGAGCGCAAGCTGATTAATGGTTGTGATGGTGGCAAGATCTAGCCCTCTTGCATAATGTTGAAAACTAAATGTTGCAGCGTCAAATCGATCAGAAATAACGACTTTGCCTTGCTCAAGTGCTGGCATAATTTTTTCACGAACGTGCTGAGCACGCGCAGCCCCAAACAACATAAGCTCCGTCATGTCTGCCATTTCGGGGGTTGAGGGATCTAGAATGATTTCTCTTATCTTCTCTGAGATCTCTGTTCCACCGGGTTCACGAGTCATCACAACTTCAATACCGCGTTGTTTTAAATGCGCTTCCAATCCGGTAATAACCGTTGTTTTTCCAGCGCCATTGCTGCCATCGCAGACCAGCATAAACCCTTTTTTCATAGCAAGGACGTACTCATCATTCTTATTTGGCTGTTATTTTATCGTGTTTTAGTGAATTATTCACGACTGAAATAGAATTGAATTGTCTAATAAATTGAATTTGTCATTCTGAAAATAATTTAAAACAGAAAAATTTGGTCTACAATAACAAGCACATCCGAATAATTTTATATAAGAAACGCCCAATGCTGAGCAACATTAACATGCCTTTTAGGCCCGTAAAGGAAGCGTATTGATATGCCGCGTAAAATGCTCTATTTGGTGTTCATGTTACTTCTTTTGGTTTATAACCCAGTAAATGCCCGTGCAAGTGAACCGCCAGAGATAGATGTCGCGGTAGGACTTGAAAACTTTGATTTTCAGCCATTATTTGAAGAGTTTAGTGCAAAAACGGGTATTAAAGTTAATATTCTTGCTTTTAACAACAATCAGTTGAAAAGCGAGTTATTGTTGTATGCAGATGCCCTACAGTTACCGGATGCCGTGATTATTCCCAGCGATTATATGGGGTTGTCAGAACTGCAATTTTCTCAGGTGCCAGAGTCTTGGTTAAGCAAAAAGCTCACACAAAAAGTCATTGAGAATAGTAAGGTCAATGGTGAGCTTAAGGGCGTACCAATTATGTATGGCAACCATCTTGTACTCTATTACAACCGTGCACTTGTGCCACACCCTATTACCGACTTACAAACCTACGCACAGCAAACTGTTGCAGACAAACCTACGCTCGGCTGGAATTTTTATGAAATGTATTGGTTTGTGACGTTTGCGAACGCCC
The DNA here is from genome assembly GCA_000814665.1 of Pseudoalteromonas flavipulchra NCIMB 2033 = ATCC BAA-314. Taxonomy (GTDB): domain Bacteria; phylum Pseudomonadota; class Gammaproteobacteria; order Enterobacterales; family Alteromonadaceae; genus Pseudoalteromonas; species Pseudoalteromonas maricaloris. The sequence goes on along the minus strand of JWIH01000025.1, from coordinate 795,249 downwards.
TTCAGCCTAATCTCATTCAGGCAGGCGTGCCACAGCTTGACACCAAAGCTATGCGCCTCGCAATTTCCAATTATCAATCACTTCTCAACAGCGGCATCATAGACGCTGATTGTGTTTACCAATGCTTAATGAATCGTTTTAAGACCGGCAAGCTCGATTATTTTGTGAATGGAATTTGGGCATATCGTCAACTTAAAGACAAGCTTAAAGACGACCTAGCCATCGCGCCTTTACCGAGATGGGGTAATTATCAGCTGATGTCTCTCGCATCGTCTCATGTACTGGCTTTTCCTGCCAATGGCATAGAATCTAAAAAAAGTCCGCATCTAAAGCAGCTTGTTGACTTTATGCAAAGCCAGAAGGTACAAGATAAACTATGGGATGAGCTCAATGCGCTGCCTGCAAACGGTGACAGCTTAGCTGAACTTATAAAACGCGACGACAAAGCACTGTCTCAACTGATTGCATCTCTGCATGAAACCTATCCACAACCGAATGAACCTATTATGGCCTATATTTGGGAAGCCATGTTAAAGGGACTAACACGCTATTTAGGTGGTGTGTATAGTGTCGAAGAAACGACGCAATATATGCAATTTATCGTCACAAAGTCGGGACAGAATGAAAGCAAATCGCAGCATCGTTGATGAAATAAAAAGAAAAATTACGGCATTATTCTCTCTCTTCCTGGTTGTACTGGTTGCGATGGTTGGTTTTTCTCTGATGCAACAAAAGGCAACCTTAGAGCAAGAAGACGTTAAACGCACTGGTGCAAGTCTTATCAGCGATTTTAAAGCGCAAGTCAATGAGCTTATCTATCAAGTTGCACCATTAAGTGAAGACCATATTTTATCTACCTTACCGAGCGATCTACTGTTTACTCAATACGCAGTTAAGGCGCTAACTAACTTAGTCGACAATACCGACATGGTGAAGTCTGCGTTTATCAACGATGGCTCCGTGTTTACCGTAGAAGGATATCCTTTTGATACCCTACGTTGGAACAACTCCGTATTTAGCGAGCATGCTAACAAGGTCCTCTCGCAACAGCGACGCACTTTGAAAATCGACAAACTGGTTGTCCCAGTTGAAAGCATTGAAAAAAAACCGTCTGATCAGGCCAAGTTGTTTCTCGCCATTCCCCTTAGACAAAAACTATCATCGTTAATGCGTCCTTATAAATATACGGGGGTGCTTTTCCTTGAAGTCGATCTTGAACCATTTTTAGGTTCCAATCAGGAAAAAGGCTCTATCTGGCTCACCAGTCAAGAGCTTGTGCTTGAGGGAACACAGTCCTCTGATGCCACTGAAGGTGTCTACCGTAGTCCTATTTATTCACTAAAAGACGATTTTGTAGCACTTGATTTACAGCTACAACGAGAAGCCGAAGTATACAGTAACGACATTTTACGCGCAGTGTTATACATAGTGCTTATCGGGTTGATGCTAGTGGTATTACTTACCTGGTATTTACGCCGATTAGCAAAACGCTTGACCAATCCGATGCAAGCACTTGAACGCCATTGTGAACGACTGAAACGAGGACATTACGTTTCTGCAAAAAGCGATTTTGAATTTAGAGAATTAAGAACTCTTCAAGTGACCCTTAACCAACTTGCGAAGCAAATCAAAGAGCAGATCAGCTCTCTTGAAAGTGAAAAAGTAAAAGCACAAAGTTCAGAGCGGGCAAAAAGTCACTTTTTGGCGAACATGAGCCACGAATTAAGAACGCCACTTAACGGTATTTATGGCGTATTTCAGTTGATGAAGCATCATAGAAATGCAGCAGACTCCAAAGAACTCATTGCGCAAGGCATGACGTCCACAGAAACATTACTTAGCTTACTCAATGATTTACTTGATTTCTCTAAAATTGAAGCTGGTGAATTAAAGATGGAATCAGCGACGGTGGATGTCAAAAGTATTGTCACTGAAGTAAAACAAGAGTTTGTCCATACTGCCAGTGCTAAGCAAATCGACCTGATTATTCATACTGAGGAGCTCGCTAACCCTTATCGACTTGGTGATTCACTGCGTTTAAAGCAGATACTAAGGAATTTAATATCCAATGCCGTTAAATTTACCAGTGACGGCTCTGTAACCGTTATACTCCAAGATGGCGGTAAACATCTCTCCATCCGTGTAATAGATACGGGCGCCGGTATTTCCGAAGTCGCGCTAAAGAAGCTATTTAATCGTTTTCAACAGGCAGACTCATCTACCACCAGAAAGTATGGAGGAACCGGTCTTGGACTTGCAATTGTAAAACAACTCGCCGAGTTAATGGACGGCCGCGTTACGGTGACAAGTAAAGAAGGTATTGGTAGTGAGTTCACAGTTGAACTCGTACTCGATATTTGCGACGCACCAGAACAATCTATCATGCAAGACTTGCAAGCTATACCCGCCTTGAAGGATAAAAACCTGCTACTTGCTGAAGATAATCCACTTAATCAAAAAATATTTAGTGCCATGATTAAACCAACTGAAGCGAATCTTGTCATAGCTCAGGATGGTGAAGAAGCGATAGAGCTTTATCACGAGTTGAAACCTGATATCTTTTTTGTCGATATTCAGATGCCAAAAAAAGATGGCCTAAAAGTATGTTCAGAAGTCAGAGAACAAGATAAAACAACCCCGCTTGTTGCCGTCACGGCCAACGTAATGTCGGGAGATTTAGAAAATTATCAGCAACTTGGATTTGATAATTGCGTCGCAAAACCGATAGATATGAAAAAACTTTATGAAGTGATAAATACGATTGTGAGTTAACGGTCAATTTAGTCCCATTTTAGTTGGCTAGATGTAATAAGCTAAATTGAAGAAAGTTCACTTAAGTTACAATTGAATAACATCGTAGAATTCTTATAATCCTTGTCTGAAATTAGAAAGCGCAGACATTCACTTCAGGTAAACTTCTTCTCGTGCAACATTCAATTAGCATTCAAGTCTTTATACCATCAGCATTTTTACCAGCACTAGTTGCATGGTTTCATCGAATGTAATTTCATAGGAGTCAAAAGGAATGACAACCATCGTCTATAACGCTAAAGCAGCAGAAATAGCCTGTGATAGTAGAACCACTACCGACAAGATCATCGTTACCGATAACGCTCAAAAGTGGTTTGATTATCACGGCTGGAGAGTGTTTTGCACTGGCCAGACATGCGATATATACAATTTGCAGCACAATTTTTCAAATAATCAGTTTGATAAGATTGAGAGTTTGGAATTCATTAAATATCACCCCAAAAAAGGCGTATGGTATGGTTGTGTAAAAAGGGGCACCTGTAAATCTGAACCCTTAGCGCAATCTTATGCCATCGGCTCAGGCCAACAAGCGGCAATGTTTGGTTTACTCAATGGCTATAATACGGTGGAAATCGTTGAGCAAGTTAAACGTGTTGATTTTAGAACGGGCGGTGATATTCATTGCTTTAATGTCACCGACCCGTTAGAAAACACATAAGCCAGCGTCAAAATACGCTGGCTCTAACTCACTTAAGTGAGTTAACCTGAGCTTCGGATAATTAATGCCTTTCTAGCAGCCAGTTTTAACGCTAACTGCGTTGAATTCACTTCCAATAGCCAGCTATTGGTACGTAAATTCGCCTTGCCTACAGGAAGTAGGTACCTTAGCGAGAGCAGGACGCGGAAGCGGTGTTATCCTCAAAACTCTCTGGCTAGGTAAGAAGATAGTTTAAGGTGATTAAAAAACAGTTAGTTAGTTCATTCCTTATCCAAACCTCAGGTTAGTTAAATAACTGAAAGCTCAACCGCAATATTGCCACGAGTAGCATTTGAATATGGGCAAACTTCGTGAGCTTTTTCAACGAGTGACTGCGCCGTGTCTTTGTCTAAGTCGCCAACCGATACCGCCAATTTCACCGCTATCCCAAAGCCACCTTCAATTGGCCCAATAGACACTTCAGAGTTAATATGTGTGTCTTCTGGCAATTTGATCTTTGCTTTGCCTGCCACCAATTTTAATGCGCCAATAAAACACGCCGCATAACCTGCTGCAAACAATTGCTCCGGATTAGTTCCTTGCCCGTCATCACCACCTAAGCCTTTTGGTGTCGAAAGCGCAACATCAAGACGACCATCGTCAGACTTCGCCACACCTTCTCGACCACCTGTGGCAGTTGCTTTCGCCGTATATGCAATACTTTGTAGTTCTTTCATTTCGTTCTCCTAAGTTTGTGCTTGTAGAGTACTCACCTACACCCTAACGCAGCGAAGCTTTACTCTAGATGAAGTAAAATCAATTCGACATTTATTTTGCATGCAAAATAATAGAATCAATTTTTTAGAATTGCAAATACTTTGTGTGCAAATTAAAATATAGCTTAGCTACTTTGTAGGAATATGTGATGAACTACCCACAACTAAAACTAGACGCCCAAATCTGCCACCGCCTCTACATGGCTTCCAATGGTATTGCCCGTGCTTACCGAGCATCTTTACAAAAACTCGACCTAACCTACCCTCAATATGTGGTGATGATGGCACTTTGGGAGAAAGATGAAATCAGCATAGCTGAGTTACTAGAAAAAACCGCCATCGATGGCGGTGCTATGACGCAAATCTTAAAGAAAATGACTGACAAAGCCTTGCTCTTTATCGTTAAAGACGAAAAAGATAAGCGCAAACGAGTGGTAAAACTACAAAGTAAGGGTCATGATCTGCGACACCAAGCTGCCACAATTCCCGAGCAGATCCGTTGTAAGTTTCCAAGTATCGACGAGCAAAAAGCACAAGCACTTATTGAATTACTAGATTCGATCAATGATGATTTGGCTTAAAGTAGAAATCAATAGAGGGTCATTGTAACGCGCGTTCTAAATGTGCCAGAAATGCTGATATTTTTTTGGCCAGATGTTTACGGCCAGCATAGAACGCATAAAGCACGAGGTCTTCCGGTTGCTGCTCTAACTCGATTGGTATCAGCGCGCCTGACTCGATTTCTGCTTTACAGGAGTTCAGTGGCAAGATAGCAAACCCAACCCCAGATAGCGCGGCAGACTTGGCTATAAACCCACTGTTTACTCTGAAGTTCGATTTAACATTCACCGTCGTTAATCTTCCATCCTTGGTGGTAAATATCCAAGGCGTCCCGTTTACGGCGGTAAGGGTTGAAATACAAGGAAGAGACTGTAAATCAGCTAATCTATACGGCGAAGTATGCTTTTCTAGCAAGCTGGGAGCTGCCACCACAACGCTTGGTAATCGAGCCAGCTCTTTAACCACCCAATTACTATCCTCAAGCTTGCCACGATGAAAGTAAAGCACGACATCAAAGCCATCTAAGAGGTTTTCTCTTGGACTCAGGCTAGTGTCACAACTTATTGATATTAATGGATGCGCAGCGCAAAAGGTTACCACTGCTTGACCGAGAATGGGGATATCGGGCATCACTATACGCAAATGACCTATTGGCGTAGAGGCATGTTTATTGACTTCTTGCAACGCATCCGACAGCGAATCGATTAACGGCTTGGTACTGGTATAAAGCTGCTCACCCGCCTCTGTCACTGAGATCCGTCTTGTCGTTCGTTCCAACAATCTTGCATCAAGCTTTTCTTCAAGTAGTGCGATGTGACGACTTACGTTAGAGGTCGGGATATCCAGAAACTCTGCCGCTTGTTTGAAGCTTAAGCATTCATAAACACAGTGGAAACTGTTAAGCCACTGAGGGTCAATCTGATCAATCATTTTATTAGCCCAAAATATGGGTTTATCAATTCAATAATGGACACTTTATTACCTAATCAAGGCTAATACAATCAAGACTTCTTTGTTTACATCAATTAAGGATGTCTATGTTTTCAGCTTCAATGACCACCTTAGCAAGCCCAAAAGCTAAATTTGGGTTATGTTTTGTCATCCACTTTCTAATCGCATTAGATGCGTTAATTATCGTGCCCTTTAGTGCAGAAATGGCGCTAAGTTCAGGTACCAGCCCATCAAATTCAGGACTACTCGTTTCAGCTTATGCAATTGCCGCAGCTTTCACTTGTTTATGGGTGCGTGGTACCGGCAACCTTTCAAAGGAGAAATACAAGGTCTTTATTTTTCTGTCAGCAACCACATTGTTAACCTTGCTTACTTCAGCGCTCGAGAGTTTTTATATCCTGCTTTTCGTACGTGCATTGACTGGCATTTGTGGCGGCGCACTGGTAGTACTTAATCTCAACTTGGTGATCCAGCTAAGCCATGAAAACGACAAGAAAAAAGACACCGCGATACTGCTGAGTGCTTTTCCACTCGCCTTGGCAATTGGGATCCCTGCTCTATTATTTATCACGGCAAATCAAGGCTGGCAGTTGGGGTTCATGATACTAGGAAGTGGCTTAGCCATTACAGCGCTATTATTTACATTTATATTCCTCTCAAACATAAAGCAAGCTTCGCAAAGCAGCGCTAGCAACCCAATGCCAAGCAACACATTTAACCCGACCAAAACCCTTAAATACGCTCTGTTCATCGCATTTTTTGTGGTGCTAAGTACATTTGCAATTTCAACTCAATTTCCGGTGATGCTAATTACCAACTTAAGCATCTCAAGCCCAATGCTAAGCGCATGCTATTTGTTAAGTGGTGTGTGTTCGTTTATTGCAATTCAGCTATACGCTCGACGTAAGCTAAACAATCACACAACCTCATACTTAATTTACTTTCTTAGTGGCTTGATGATATTAGCAGCCTTGTTTGGCTTTACGATAAGCTCAGTTGTCTTTGCAGCCGGACTGTTTACCCTGTTTGTGATTGCAAGCGCTACCCGTTCTATGATCTTAGTGACAGAACTCATAACCTCACTTCACGCAGAAGAGCGCAGTACCTTTATTAGTCTGCAAAATGCGATACAGCACTTTGCGATAGCCTCTGGCGGCACCATTGCAAGTTTGCTAGTCATGCCCCGCGAAAACCACACACTTAATTTTAATGTCTTGATTGTTGTCTCAACCCTATTGGTAGTTATAACGGTTGTTATGTGGAAAAACTTTCAAAGTAAGCGCTTTTAATCGCGATTTAGTGATTGATCAATAGATAATTGGGCAGCTTGCCCCAATTATCGCTTTGCTCTGCTTTAATAACACAATCCGCCATGGTTACGCCTTACTCTAAGCGCGCCTCTATGCGATAATGCCAATCTATCGTTAGTCATATGTATCCGCATAGCGGCAAACAGCTTAGTTATCACGGTATACACACTGGTGTGAACTGATATACACATTAATATACACAGTTGTCATGCCATCACGACAAATATGATTAACCAAAACAAACAAAAACAGTAGAATAACTTTTTGATTTTATGACAAATACAAACCAATCAGATACACCAAATAATGCCCAGAACGTCCCGACTATCTATTGGCACGACTAATCTAACCACCAACTAACCAGTTGTTTTAATTAAACTTTTAAAATAAAAATCAATGCCGTATACACAGTGATATACACACTTGACGTGCTCATTCAGTTATTGGCTGGAGATTCTCATGTAACGCATCAGCTTTGCTTTTAAAACCGATAAACTCAGCAGCGTTAATTGGAGGTGGCTTAGTAACCCCATGCTTGTGTGTTGCTATTTTTTCGTTAGTTTCTGCGACAACCTCAATTAGTTCTAAAAGAATTCTTATCGCATTAACTGAGTTGTTACCAACCCATACAGTCGCCCCTTCCACTTTTGCAAGTTCAGCAGCTTTTGCATAAAGTGATTTCAGGCTTTGCAACTGCATATCAGCATGTGCTTTTATTTCAATTTGTTTTTTGCTGCCAATCAATACGCCTTCGAGCGCGGTTAGTAATGCCTTTTCACCCACAATTGTTTTCAGGGCACCCATCACCTCATTTATTTGGTTGCCATCTATCTTTGTTGTGTCATGACTCTCTATGTTGCACGTGCGCTCATGGTAGGCCTCATTTCTTGACCTCGCCATAACGGTGCTTGTGTCACTACATTGACTGATATCTCTATCCGTTTTCATATGCCAGCTTTCATCCCGGCCTTGGATACTGCTGGTAGCACTTTGCAAAAGAGATACGTCTGTGTGTTTAGAGTTAGGCACTAAGCTTTGCCACGGTAAAATTGCAGTGATCACAGGTAGACTATTGAGCCCATCAATATATTGCAGTAGACAAAGCATGCCGGGCTTGGGGTGTGAGATGACACCTGCATTATTTGGCTGACCAATCGCAAGTGTCACTTGTTGAAATACCGGTGCGTCGGTTGGCTCAAGAGTCTGTGGGTTTATGAGCTGTATATCTGCAGCTTTGTATGGGCGAAACGGAGTGCTAGCTTTTGGTGTATCTGTAGGCAAATCATATATAGCAACAAATTTTGCCAGCTGTGGTAAATGTTTTCGCTCACCTAGCTCAGGAAAATACCTTAGTATGAGCCGTTTAATAGCCTGTTTGACCATCTTAATTGCATCCTGTCATTGTTTAGTGTTACTTCCGTGATGTATCGGCCATTGATTTTTATGCCAGGTCTTAACTTTGGTATTGCTAACACCTCGCCGCTTAAGCTGTTTATCGTTTTAATTGCATGCTCAGGGAACTCACTAACCTCAGAGGTGGCCCACTTTGAGTGTTCCCAGCTGCCAACGTAGATTTTCCCATCTGGCCGCTGCTGAACTACGTAATGAGGTATTTGCCAAACAGCACCAATTTGGCGTAGCGCTTCAATGCCTGTTCCTGCATGGTAGAATGCCGGTGCGACGGCTTTTGAATACTGTACATTTGGTATGACAAATTCTAGCTGTCCTTGTGATAGCTCTGCCAATACCTTTTCAATCGTTGCATGTCTAATTGCCATAGGTATTTTAAAGCTTAGTGCGCCTATTAGCTCTCTACATGTTAAGTGCCACAAGCCGTTTGAATATAACTTTGATTCAATCACGCCTAAAAAGTAAGGCTCTAGCGCGTCTAATTGATACCCTATATGCAGTTCAACTAGTCCGGCTGGCTCAAAGTCACAAACAACTTGAAAGCTCGCCCTGCCTGTAGAACCTATATCCAGTTGCACTAGCTTTTTTTCGATTGTTGTTACTGGCACTCCGCCAATTGTTAGTTGCTCATTTAATTTCAAGGCCCTTCAACCTCGCTAAATTGAGCCAATATTTTTTCATGACCTGTCGTTGACTGCGCCGCAGCGGTTTGTTGACCTTTTGAATCTAGTTGTTGTTGTTGGCGCTCCGATACTGATTTTACTTCAAGCAGGTTAAAAGACACGAGCCACGCCCTCACGTCTTCATCTTCAGTTGCTTTTACATCGCCATCAAATTTGGCGCGGCGGATTTTATATGCTGCTGAAATAGGGCTATTGATGGTATAGGTTCGACGCGCGCCATTTTCATCGAGTGCCTTTGCCTTACTGATCAACGCTTCTAGCTCTTGTTCTTCAGCGAATGGTATTTTTGTTTTCACAGTAAGCACCGCAGCCTTAATACCTTGGTCAAGTGACAACGCAAACGAGCCGAATCCCGATGCATCATCACCCTTAATTTTTACTGCCGCGCTTACCTTGGTCTCATAACCTGGCACACGCCATCCATCGATACTGATCATATTGCGTTTTTCATCATGGTTAAGCTTTCCAAATCACCAACGAGTAAAACAAAAGCCCAATGTTCATCGTTGTTTCCAAACTGAGTTATGGCTTGCACCAGAGAACGTCGGCTTGAAGCATGTATCAACTCAGCGTTAAGTTTTGATGCTTTGTGTTCTTCCTTAGGAGCAAGCCTTTTGTTTCGTTCAGTCTTTAAGTTTTCAGTTTCTGTCATCGCACTATCAATGGATGTGATGAGGTTTACGCCCTCATCATTTATGAGTCCCTTGGAGTCATTGAGCCATTGTAAACTCAGAGGCTTTAATGATGTTGTAGTTAACGTTTGCCACTCCAAACTTTGCCCGTTTGTGATTGTAAACTTATCTTGCTCGACAGTGGTTAAGCTTTCTGCATAAGCTGCCGTGTGAATAAAATCAGCAATTGGACATGATTGATTAAAGTTCTCCAGCTGACTCCTTAAGGATTTTTCAGTTTGTCCAGAGCCAAAGAGTAGTAAAGCATCCCAACTGCTAGGGCTGTCAATTCTGGTTTCATCTTGTACAGCTTCCGCAAGTTGAGCGGCCCCTGCCGCGCTGCTCACAGTGCGTGATGTTTGATAACTGTAATGGCTTAGCTTACGGAGTGTTTTTATCTGCCTATTTAACGCTGCCCTGTCCATAGGTGTGGTCCTTAAAAGCATTGGGGTATTTTACTTTTTGATACCCGAGCACAAAAAAATACATAATGTGAGCTTTAAGTTTACTTACACCACCAAGCTGTAAGTATTCTTTGAAATACTGGTGCGCTTTCGGGTTGCGCTTTCTGAGCTCATCATCATGTACGATCGCAGCTAGCAGCCCATCTCCAAATGGATTGTGAAACCACCATAGCCACCTCGGTATGCTAAACCCATCCGTTACGAACCCAGCTGCAACCTCACCATATTTGTGTTTGATTGGTTCAAGCACGCGAGCTTTACCACCCCCAATAAACTCCAGCTTAGGCTGTGGCAACTGGGACATAAACGTCAAACTCCATTGTTTCAAAATCCAATCTAAACGGCGCGTTTTCGATGCGAGCCAAACCCTCGTTAAGGCGCTTGGCAGTAATTAGATAATTACCGCTGGTATCAAACTGTAATGGCAACGTCACCACACCATCTTTGATAGTCGCAATGAACCTTAGGTCTTCAATTGGCTTTATCGCATTTACGACTCTTTCCACCATTACCATGAGCCCGCCATTTGGCAGCCCTGTCGCCGTTGCCGTTATTACAGCCTTATCCCCTTTTGGTATCCACCAGATGTTACCTATCTTTTTGGCTCTTGGGCTATCTATTGATATATCAAATAATTTGACCATTTCAATTTGGTTTACAGGCTCTTGATTAGCTGGTGCTTTAAATATACCACCGTCGTATACCTGTCCAATTTGCGCTGTGTCGGATAGTATTAGCTCTTCGTGGTCCAATTTGTCTGGATAGACATTTATACCTATCACCACATTATCACTGTTTATCTGTGCATATCTAAACATACTCAATCACCTCCCAGTCTATGGGCACATACCTAATGTCGTCTGGTCTAGTGCCTAATAGCATTCGTACATCATTTCTTAAAAATATGCTCGTGCTGCTTTCAATTCTTCCGGTCACGTAGCCATGAGACGCAGATGGCTGCGTTTCCGAGTCAGGCACGTGTGAGTTGTAATATGGTATTGTGTTTAAAATAATTACCGATTTATTTGGATTTATCTCTGGTATCGGCACATAGCCACCAGTTGGAGAATTACCATTGTATGTCCCCCTAAATACCTGTTTAATTGCTGTGCTTTTAAAAATATCGGATGCATTCATTGTAGTTCCCAGTTTTGCTCATCGTTCAGTATTAGCGTATAAACCCTCTGAACGTCTAATTTTAGTGTGCTGATGCGTTTCTCAGTGCCGTTTTCAATGTATGAGATGTTACTATCTACTGATTGCAGTGTTGGAGTTTCAGACAGGCGCTTAGATACGACAATCACAGCATCTTCTGGTGTTTCTGCAACTGGTGGCAAGGTGAACGTTTCGCTCGTTTTTAGGTGTACATTGCTATGCGCGGGTATAACACCACTCACCAGCGGCTTTTTCCTTACACCGACTAGGTATTCATCAACGTTACCTGAATGTATCGAGGCATATACTGGTTTTTTAAAACCTCCATCAGGCTCAGCTTCTTGCGATTCATTTGTGTGAAGTTTAATAAAATTGGAACTACAATCTGTGCCTGACATCAATGCTGAAGCGCCAGTATATGCATCAAACCTTGCCCAAATGGTAAACCATGTATTTTGTCCTGATACATCTTCACTGGTAACTTTCAATTCTCGTATTAGGCTACTAAGAGTATTGGAAATACAATGATTGTACGCAACTACATTTAAGTTATTGGCTGTCCAGTCGTTTGCTTTTGTGACATATATCGTTGCACCACCGCTTTGGTCGTTAAAGCCCGCACTATAGCCCCTAGTTCCTGCGATATTAATAAACCAACGATACGAATCATTTGTGTTGTTGGCATAAAATGAAGCAACTTTATACCAGCGAACTGAATTAGAATGGCTTGTTACTATATTCCAATCTCTGACATTCGTATTACCAGTATGAAGTACATATTGACCACAGTACTTAAATTCCCTTGGACTGACGAAAATACCTTTGTTACCATCCCATGGCGTCTCACCTAATCCTAGATAAGCATGTGCGCCATCCTCTTTTCCGTTACTAGAATAGATACCTACACTGCCAACTCTTTGTTGTTTAGTATCAGAATAAACATGGAGACCAACTGCATTAGGGCTTGGAACAAGCGAGCCACTAAATGAACCTCCTTGCTTACTGAAGACAGTATCAGGGAATGTCCCACCACCGATATCTGACGCTGAGGGTTTATAACCTTCGTGGTAAACTCGTTTGTCATAATTTGAGCCAGCGTAGATTTCACCCTCTACTCTTAAAGATTTGTTGAGTAAAAAGCTAGGCAAGCTAGTTTTCATGTGGCAGTGGTTACTGGTTTGTGCCCCAACCTCCATAAAGCCATAAGGTGTTACAACCTTCAGGGAATGATTGCTACCTTTAGATAGTTTGGTTTTGTCATCCCCTATATGAATTTCACTTCTGAACCTGACCCAAGTTTGTTGGTGATTCATCTGCATAGCCCAGTTGTCTGGTATGCTATCATCTCCCAAATTACCCATACCAATCCAAGCACTTCCATTGCCAATATAGGTCAGGTGCAGAGACGCAGCATTTGTGCGGCCTGACTCACCGATAGATATTCCTGCTGCTTGCTCATCAGTAACACTTCCTTCTGTATTGCTTTTTAGCGTTAACCATGGGTTGTTTTTGGTGATGGTGATATCACCTCCAAAGTTCCAGTCACCTTGAGCGTAAACCCGCTGCCAATCTGTACCATAATTGATATAGAGGTTATCTATAGCGCCTACTAACGCTCTTTTATCTCTAATTTTTAAGTCTTGAACATTAGTATCTATAAAAGATCTTTCTAACCTATCAAGCTTATTGCTGATATCGGCTGGTTTTGGTTTGTTATATGTCGAGTAAGTATTGGCAAAAAATTCGAATGGCTTAGCATTACCTCTGTCCTGACACGCAATCCAACATTTAAATGCAAATTTATATGAGTTAGCACCATGCTTATTTTCAAATATAGGCATGTTGTCAACAACATCTATTGATGGATGGTTATAAATGTTTGCATCACCATAAATCGCATTTGCACTCCACGTCGAACCATACTTTGTAAAACGGCCAACAAAGTTTGTGCTCAACACAGTTCCATCAGTCAAGCCAAATATCAGAATATCGCAAGCGGTATCTGGTAAATCAGGAAATGGCTTAGATTCTCCAGCACCAAGCCAAAACTCAAAAGTACGGTCAAAGAAGTTCTCTGATTGGTGGCTAATTTGAGTGCCAAGTCCAGCATTTTTTATATATTGCTCTAGACTCTCGATATCACTTTTTGTTGCGAATACTCTGTCGTTAACCTGCCAAGGTAACGTAGGCAATGTTACATTCAGACCCCCTGCTAATTGCTGGCTTCTCCAAATTATTGACTTAACACTATAGTCACCGGTATTAGCTCCATCTGTACGCGTCTTGGTTTGCTCGTTTGTATGTACAATCGCAATCAGCACTTCAGTGCCATTAGCTTTTTTTGCTATCGCGCCAAACCAGTTAAAAGTGAAGTTGCCAACGTCATAACCTAGTACGCTTGATATCACGACTGCGTCACCGTCTAAGCTGCTGACTCGATCAATAGGTTGGTTATGTACAATGTTTGCCGGCACACTATCGTTTAAAATCGGTGAATCTGCATTTAATCCTGGTACATGAGCAAAAACCATCTTAGTTATATTGAGGGTTTCTGTTCCTGCAAACACATCATTTTTATATGCAATGCCTGCGCTTGTAATTTTTAATTGGCTCACCCAACTACCTCCTTGTTGTACAACACCAAGCCACATACTTCTGCTGTTGTGATTGCTGTCATTGCATTTAACACGTACCGTCTGCACGTCTTGCCATAACTCGCTATCAGCTCTAGTATCATTCGCTCTCTCCCTGCGAAGTTCTTTTCTAGCATTGAGACTTGCACTTGGTCCCAGTCAAATCCGCTTACCCTTTCGTTGACTTCTGCTAATATTCCAAGACGCCTGAAAATCCTTTCAAGCCCAGCGGCGCTGCCAGCATCAACCGCATTTACGTGAGCTAGCTGAACTCGCTGTGCGTACATGTTCAGTGGTTCATCTGATAGCCGGCTAACACCTCTTTCCCATGCAAGCAGATCTAATATTTTTTCGCTGGCGTCTGTGCTGTGTTGAATTGTATTCCACCATAGCAGTTGTGAATTGAGCTCGTTCCAAAAGTCCTCTGTGGCCTTTGCTAGCCTCTTAGCATCATCGCCATATATCCAACTTGGTAGGTTAGCCATGCTGCACCACCAGTTCATTTAACTTTGGCAACCAAAAGCCTGTGCTTAAGCTGGCTTGATTAAACGATACTCGTGTTAACTCAGGAAAAGTGTTGTGTAACTCTGCCGTCAATAAACTAAAACTAAATTCGGTGTTTGGCATGACTCTAGTCGGTGAGTAAGCTGCGTTCTCACGAAAGACAGAGCGGATAAAAACACTTATGTCACTGCTAATATCTCGGCTTGCCTCATAGGTGACTGTCATATCAAATGACTGAGTTGGCATTGCAAACACTTTTATGTCATCGGCCAAGCCATGATTACCAGCAGCAATATGGTTATTAATACTGTCTATAATCGCTTGGCTTATTGTTCCTACTGTTAAATAAACATACGCATTTGCAGTGCCTGGACCTCGTGGCGCGCCTTTTTCAAGGGCGATATTTTCCATGGGGATCCCACCTGCTGTTGCGATAATATTCTTGTATACGTCATCCACATGGTATTTACCCAGGTGTGCAAACGCCGCTTTTATTCGCAATCGATAGTTCTCATCGCTCTCTATGTATTGCCCGGCTGTGATCAACCAGTCGTCGTCATTTGTGATATTTACACCATCATATTCGCCAACAATACGAACATAATAGCCAGCACTTAAATTGTATTCATGACCATGAGATTCAGCGACAGCTGTCAGTGAGGCAGTTGATTGGCCTATTGCTAAGACACAATCGCTCTCTGTAACGAGGTGGTATACTTTTCCTTTAAGCGGAATGCTTTCTACAATAGTCCCTGCTGGGATCTCTAGTTCTTGTGATGCGTCTAAACGGCTTATTTTTAGCTGCCCTCTAGCAGTCACAGCCGTGAGTCTTTTAATATCACGCGCATTACCTTGAATGTCTAACCACTCGGCTTGAGCCAACATGACAAAGCTGTTTGGCATTACATGAGTAGTCATCTGTTTGACCAGTTGGGCGGCAGGCTCTGCAACTAACGCTTTTTGTAATCTAAAAAATGGGCTGTATGGACTTTGGTTATTTACAACAAACCCCGCACTTTTTAGGTGCTCATCAAACTGCGCTGAAAAATCTTCCACGGAGACTGACATACCAGCATCTCGCATCTCCTTTTCAAAAAGCGCTTTATAATCCATTAGGCTCAATCCTTCCGTAATCCCGAGTATCTGCCTCTACATTGATAAGGCCTGTAGTCAATTGTGTGATTTTTATTGTGCCAGGAACTAAGCGATCGTCTTGTTCAACAATCAGTTCGATTTCAGTGAGCACTTTTGCAATGTGGTCTTTGTTCCTAAGGCCAATTAGCAAAGGGAGTTTTTTACTTTCAATAATCCGGTGCTTAATATCCTGTGCAACCACATCACGATCATTGATTTGTGACGGGTTGAATAGGCTATCTAGCTGAATATCTCCATCAACAATATTGAGGTCTATACGTATCATCCAGCTAACTCCATTAGCTCATCAAAATCTCTCTTCACGTTGTCTGACTTTATGGTGAGAGAGTCAATCATCACGCGCTTCGAGTTATCAGTCGATACTGCTTGGTTGTTTGTTGTGTTCTTGCTTAAGCTTTGTAAAAACTCAGACCTATGCGTTTTCACTTTGTAGGTGTTATTCTGTTGCTGAAGCTCGCTTTTTTGTCTCTCTATTTCTAATGCGCTATTGATTGCTGAGTTGGTAATATTTTGATCTGAATTGTAGATAGGCAATTGAGTAACGCCACTCATGCTTACATGAGCAGCTTTGTTATTATTACCTACAGCAAGTTGTTCAATGTTATTTCTTAGCTTATCCGCTTGCGGCATTAGTGTTTTTACAACTAAGGCTCCATCGCTACCGAACGCTTGTGTTAACTCACTGTATTCTTTGGCCGAGTCAATCTCACCATATTTCTCTTGTAGCCTCTCTAGAATGGTAACGATAGGAAGTGCGGTGTCTTTGTCACCGTTTAGTTGAATACCTAACTTTTGTTGAGCGTATGGCAAACTTTCTATAAACGATCTGTAACTGCTACCCGCATTAGCGCCTGACATTGTGTTTTGTAGCTGCCCAAGTACAGCGGTTGATTCAGCTTTGCTGATCTGATGAGTAATCGTTGTTTGACCAAGCTCCCGCTGCGCTATCATCATTTGCTCGGGGTTTGCTTTAAAGAGCTGCTCTTGTAATGGTTGACTTGTATGTTCGACTTTTAATTTTGCTTCGGTATCATCAATCAGACCTAGCTTTTCTAGTATCCAACCCACGCTATCTGCTAAGCCATCAAATGACGATTTGACACGGTCAAAGACACTCATCAACACTTGCCCCCATGCTGTGTCTTTAAATGCAGCAACTAAATCATCCCAGTAATAGATAAGCGCACCGATTGCTGCAATAAGTGCCACGACTCCAGCTACTATCCATGTGATTGGATTAGCCCAAAGCGCCGCACTAAATAGCAGTGCAGCGAACTTTCCTGCCACCATTACCGCATTTAATGCTCCCATCGCAACTGTAGCTGCCCCCAGACTTGCAACTAAGGTAATCAACCCTGCGATACGTAAAGCGACCAGTGCAGCTTGCCATAGCTTAGTAATTAGTAAATGTGCTTTTGTTAACGCAATACTAGATAGCATGGTCATACGATACAGCCCCATCACCGCATGAAATGCACCCATAACAACGACATAAGCAGTAAAGGCCACAACACCTGCAGCAATGATCCCAGTTAGGGTTGGAAACGTTTGCGTTAACCAAACAACGCCTCTCAATATGGCAGATAGTCCATCGACGATAGGTTCAATAATAGGTAAGACTGCTTGTCCGAGGCTAGTTATTGCAGCATTCATTGAACCGCCAAAACGGTCCCACGAACTGCTCATTGAATTAGCCATTTCAACGGCAACTCCCATGTCTTTTATTTGAGCGAGTTGATTAATATTGGATTCTAATTGCTCTGTTTGAGGGATAAGAAGCTGTAACATTGCAACGGCTTCATCACTACCAAATGCATTCTTTAATGCATCTGTCTTAGCTACGGTATCTATCTCCCCAAACCGTCCTTTTAGACGTTCAATCACTTGTACCATTGGTAACAACTTGCCTTGAGAATCTGTCAACTGAATGCCGAGTTTTTGCTGTGCGGTCCCCACTCCTGTTAAAAATGCTTTATATTTTGTACCAGCTTCAGACCCTGACATTGTTGCTTGCAGCTGACCTAGCACTGCCATTGACTCATTCATTTCAATACCGTGCGAGTTTGCGCTTGCGCCTAGACTTGAGAACGCCCCCGCCATTTCACTACCAGTGGTTTTGAACATACGCACACTTGCAGCAGTTTGACCTGTGAGCATTTGTATCCACTCAGACTTACCAACCTCTTTTGCAGTATCTTGGTAAATACCATACATAGTGCCGAAATAATCTGTTGTAGTAGCGGCATGTGACTTTGTGCCTTTCGCGAGAATAGCTGATGAGTTGGTAAACTGTGACAACTCTTTACCATTAAGCCCTGCGATTGCAGATTGGATATCATAAGAGCTGCGGATCACTTCCGCTGAATTGCCGCCATAGTTACTTACAAAATTCATGGCAGTATTATTGAGTTGAGTTAACGCCTCATTACTTACTTTGAGTGAACTGACTTCACCGAGCGCGGCCTGTGCATCTATTGCAGGATTGAGAGAACCGACAAGCATCATCGCGCCGCCAGCTGCACTCATTAATCCACCCGTCATCTGCTCTTTCGCAGCTGCGGTTTGCTCACTCATCTGATTAATCTTAGCCATGATTTTATTCACGGGCCCAGTGACTTTGTCTACCACACCTATGGAATACATCAGTTTGTCTAATTTACTGAGTGAGCTCATTTAATCATCGCCATTTAACGCCATACATATACCGTTATTTACGGCAGTGGCTAACAATTCATTTTGCTGATTCTCTAAAAAGAGCGCTTGGGCTAAGCTCTCATCCGTTACTGGCATAGCCCCAAAGTATCGAGCATGGTATGCCAGTAACTGATCAATTCGGTTTGTCTTTATTTGCTTGGCGCGCTCTTCGATTTTTTTACGGTAAAGTTAAACTCCGGCTGAAAATCCTCCACAATCGCACTTGCCATATGCAATGCCGCCGCTGGTTGCTGTAGCAGATCTTTTAGTGTTTTTGCTTGTGATTCATCTACTGTCGACATCAAAAAATTCGTCGCCGGCTGAATTTTATTGATTGGAGTTAGTGCATTGATGTACTTGTTGTATGCTGGAGTATCAATATTAAACTTGAACTCTGTAGTGTCTGTCTCGATGATGATTGTTTTAGCTAGTGACATTGTCATTACTCTCTTTTAAATCTGCTTGGTCTAGCAGTGTATAACTAAAATATGTGCCCCATTTTTGAGCTGATAATTCGCAAAGCTCAATAAACTCGTCAAAGTCATTTGGATTTGCAATTACTTGACAGCCCGCAGACCACTTATCCACTTGGGTGGACGTCGTTGTTGCACTCGCTCGATGACAATTAATGCCAAAGTAGCCTTGCTGTAGTTCTGCATGAGGCGTGGTATTGGTGTCCAACTCGTCGTCTTTGTTGTTATCCCGTAAGACAACTACTGGTTTATGTTGAACAAGTGCGCGGTACTTGCCTTGGTGATAGCCAAGCGTCCAAAGACTTAGGTGTTGCCCAGCGATAAGCACGGCTGTACCGTCTACATTCATTGGATGTTTTCGCCAGTAAAGTCCCGCATCAGTTGTTGCTTTATACTGCTTTAGTTGCCATTCGCCACCTTGTTGGTACAGCACGCAGATCGCATCATTAAATGTATTTGCTCGTGTATTACTGTGACGAACACCGATGATATTGAGGTTTAATTCTCCCTCAAATATACGATGGCCACATGCACGCATGGTGTTTATCAACATATCTGGGTTTAAGTTTCGAATGGCTTTTGTCATCACAGATCCCTTACTTCATCGTCAGTTAGATAAGGCACACCGTTGATTTTCACAAAATCAGGGCTTGTGATTGGGCATTTAATTGTCGTGGTGTCTTCTTCACCACCATCGGCCTTGATGTTTAAAATCTCTTCTAATTGCGGTAAACACCCGAACGCCTCAACGTTCTTTTTACCCGCCGCTACTTCGGCGTTAAACGCAACGTCGAAAGGTTCAATCGCTTTCCAGCTACCAGCTTTTTCCGCTTGAGCTTGCAATATCAACCAGTTCTCATGGTCAAGTTTTAACGTGACTTCACCTTCAACATCACCATCAATAAAGCCTTTTGGTATACCGCGAACCTTTTTAACCTTTCGGCCATCCGTGATTTTTACCGTGGCTTCCATAACATGGACCATTGAATTACCAATAAAGATATCAAAGTCCTTACCACCTAGTACCTTTTGCATGTGCGCTCCTTACACTTCTCGGTCTAACATAATCCCAACGATAATGGTGCTCGGGGAGTCAATCGGCTTTACCTTCAGCACGACTTGTAAGGTTCGCTCGTCCATAAACGTTAGATTGATACTGTCGTCTTTCGGCGTGTCGATTAAACCAGGGAACTTATCTGCACCAATGTTTACTGACTTGCTCATATCGCGCAGTGGCTTAGCCAACGTGCGTTTCCCAAATTCAATGCCTGTTGTGCTGTTGTTTAGTCGGCGGTTTTTAATCTGCTGAATTGCAATGATGCGCACGGCGCGTGCGGCTTTATCAACAATGCGGCCTGTTTCGATTTGCTGAAAATCACCACCTTCAGCATCTAGCATGTTAACGTCGCCAAAATATACGCCGTCAAAATCTGGATAAAATTGCGTACAGCTGAAGCGGAGCGCATCCAGTGCAGATGTAGTTGCGTTAGTTAGTGGATTACCCGCGGCATCTTCCGGCAATGGCATGAGTGACATTGCACCAGTTAGTACTCGCATAGGGCTGTCAGCAATCGTCACTGCTCGCTTGCATAATCGACCTGTTACCGCACCCAACTCATCACCGAATAGCAGAGGAACAACGGCCACTCTATCGCCAACGATACCATTTGTTAACGGCTGTAACGCCGTAACTAAATCCGACCAATTTTGACCATCAGATAAACCTGGCGCCGCAATTAGAAATCGAACCCGTCTAGCCAAACTTGATAAGATCTCTAGTGCCTTAGCTTGATAGCTCTCAATTTCAGCTTTGCCTGTGACTGGCGTGCAGATCACAATGATTTCAGGGCTCACATCTTGATCCATTGCTTTATCAATGAGCGCCATAACATCATCGCCAGCACCGTGTGGAATTGCATACCCACTCACTAGCTCATCACCGTTACGCTGCCAGGCAGCAATCTGCGTTTTTAATGGTGAGTCATCACCACCGAATAGATCATCGAAATCACTTTGAGCATTGATGGGTAAAATGCTGCCAATGTTTGCAGGTGCTTGTCCGATAAACAGAGCCGTGCGTTCCACTTCTTTCGTAGCGCCACTACCAGTTTGAATGGCGGCAACGGATACTTTTCCTTGTGCCATGGTCGTTCCTTATTTGCGCTACGCTACTTGCATAGCTTTGTTTAATATAAAATTGAGTTGCTCTTTTTCTTCGGCCTGTGTTTGACCTAAAAACGAGCGGGCCGGCAAGTCAATTTGCCATTTGCTCTTACCTGAGCTGCCCTTTAACTCTCGGAGCAAAAAACCTGCTTGGGTCTTACTTAAATGCTCTGTGATCCACACAATACTTGCGCGCTTTGTGCCTTTGCCTCTTCCGCGTGGTATTTTGTAACCGGCGGCAATTAATGCTCTTGCTTGGTTGCGCGTTGCCAAACCGTCCTTGCGCTGCTCACCATTGTCTTTTGGCGCTTGCGCAGTAATGCTTATTCCCTCTTGCTGCGCTCTGGCTATTTTGCCAGTACGTGTATCTTTAAAATAAACGCTGGCGTTATTTGGTCCGTAGCGCACTTTCATTCGACGCTTTAGCTTGGTAAGCATTTTTTTCTTGCGACCGTTAGCTCGGCCTTTCCACGCTTTACCTGTTAAATCTTTTTGTTGGGTTATTCGCCCTTTACTATTGCGGTTCGCGGCTCTTATCGCACCCCGTAACAAGTTACGTCTTTTATTTGGCTTGAGCTGTAAAAACGCTAATTGTTCTTTGCTTTGGCCTTCGTCAAATTTGACGTTAAGCACGGCTTACTTCACCATGCAGTGTGAATGCTTCAGCTATCCAAAGGCTTTGCTCACCAAAGTCATAACGCTTACCATTTAATTCAAACGGGCCATTGTCGGTTTGAATAAGCTCAATATCCTCACAAAGCTGCTCAATCGTTAGTTCAACTTCGTTGCTATTGTCGTCATTAACGTCAGCGCTAAATTCAATGCCAGTGCTGTCATACTTACCGCCATTGTTTTGCAACCAAAACGATGCAAACGCACATATCAATGCAGCCGGTGCAGCACAGGGGTTTATGCTAATAACCCCTGAGTAATAAAACCTTGCGGCCAATAAGCCGTTGCCATTTACTGTTTTACTGCTTTGTTCGATGCGACCACCTTCTATCCAGCAATCAAACTGGGTATCAAGGGCTAATTTATGACCTTGGTAAACAGCACTTACTAAGTGCTGTTTAAGTTGTGCTATTTTGCTCTGGCTCATAGTAGTTCCACAGATAAGTTGGGGCTGAGCGCCTGCAATAGTCTCAGAGCATTGACGCATTCACTTTGCCAATATTCGTAATTATCAATGGCGGCTTGTGATTGCGCTGTTGCATTATCGCGGTGCGTGCTACCCAGTTTACTCACTAGCAAGTTGGCTTTGGCCTTGCTGTAAACAGCATTTTTGTAGAACAGCTCTTGCTGTGGGTGCAGTGCTTCAGCATTTGTTAGTACTATTTGCATCAGCTCCTGATTGACTTCGGCTTGAGCAAGTTTTAGCTTTTCAACCAGTAATTCGCTTTTATTGGCGTATTCACCGACAACGGCATAATGCTCAATAAAATAAGCAGTACTTAAATCAGGGTAATAACCATCGCCTGGGACAACCTGATCATCAATTTGCAAATCTGCTTTTGGCATTCCACTTAAGTTCATCACCACCCCCGTAAATTTGTGTGGGCGCCACTTAGACGTAAGCAGCCAATCAAATACTGTTAACTGGTTACGCTAAGTTGCCCACTGGCGTTGGAGCTATTTCAAGTTTTTTTCTAGCTTTTCGACGAGTGTTTTTACACCCGCTTTCTCATTAATCTGTTGTGCAATCTTGCCAAACCGAATGGCATTACCATTGTTATGCAACGTGGCCTCTATTTTGGTAGCAATGGCATAGAACTTACCGCCCGCGATTTCGCTTCCAGTCCAGTCTTGATTGCGAGTGGCATAAATAACTCGCTGGAGTGTAAATGCCATGCTCGCCAATTCATCTACTGTGCAGCTATTTTGTAAGTACCAGTTGGCATCGTCGTACAGCTGATCGATTAAAAAGGTCGGCCAGTGCTTGGTGTTAAACTGTTTTGGTAGCGGTTGCTTTTGCTCGATCAGCAATGGCAGTAAATCAATGGCCTGTGACCAGCGCTTTAAGTCGACTAGCCAAATAAAAACCCAAGCTAAAACTAGGTTTGGATGATTGTCACCACTTAACCGGTATTGGTTTAAGTAACCTATATAATCGTTCTTCTCGATTGCTTTGGCTTTATAGTCAGCTTTGTCGCTAATATCGCCGAATATTTTTAGCTGAGCCAAGTCTGAGTCAATGGCCGCTTTAAAAAACGCGTACTCGGTATGCTCACTTTTGCGGTTTTGCGCTTTGCTTGTTGCTGGCGCACTACTTTTAATGCTTGTTGGCACTCCGCCTTTTGCTTTGGCTAACGCTCGTTTGACTAAGCTCATATAAAAACACTCTCTAAAAAACGCCGCTTGCAAACTGCCAAGCGGCGAAGCTCTACCTCAAAGGAAATTAAGACCAGTTACCTTCTGCATCTTTATCAATTTTTACTGAGTCAGATTCGATGAAGGCGATTTTTTCTAAGTCTTCAACGTAATAACAGGCGTTACGCGACTCGTAATCTTCCACTCGCTTTTTCTTAGCATTGCTTTCAATGCTCATGCGAATTGAGCCCGACTGAATGTAATGAGTTAAATTGTCAAAGCTCGTGACCAAAATGCCGCGCGGTGGGAAGAAAGACACCTGAAAGCTTGATAAGCCGCCATACGTATTAATGGTCTGGGCCATTTCTACTTTGCCTTTTTCGCTTGGGGTGTGTGCATTTTTGGCGTAGTGCTTGGCCTTATCTTTGGCAATAAGCTCATCACCAATAATGGCGACTAGCCCTACCCGCTTATGAAGTGGGATCCCTTGAATTAGGTCGTGCACTGCGCAATCTAGGTTATCGTAATCACCGCCTTCACCAATTCGAATTTCATCGACTCTTGGTGTATCTTCAGTACCACCATCTTTAATTACTCTTTCTGGTGCATCACGGCGAACCAATTGCAACCAACCAATGTTGACGTCTTGCATCATGGGGTATTCGGTCAGATTTGTACTTTCGGCAACATGGGTTCCATACCAACCAATTTTGATGATATCGAGTGCTTTTTGCTGGCGAACATGCTTACGATAACGCTCATGAAAGTCCGGGAACTTAGACCAGGCATCCATTGTCACCCAACGCAAATGCACATCGACTTCCTCTGGGTGGCAACGATACTCACGCTTTTTTAGTGCTGATACGTCTTTGGTTTTACGTTCTTTGGTGTCATCTGTCTCTACACCAGCGCGACCCGTAACCCCAGCACCTGAGCTCATGAACACAGATTCACCAGCGATGTCATCAACCATTGCATGGTTAATTCGATTTAAAAATTCAGCTGATTCATAAACTTGGTCATACAGTGTTTGTTCAAGTGTTGGCGCTACCGCAAAGTTTTCAGACACACTTGCAACACCGTAGTTGCTTGAAAGTGCAACGCAAATGGCAGTAAATAGTTGAGTAGTTCTTGTGCGCATATTCTGTTTCCTTACAGTAAGTTTGCGTGTTTACCGTCGTCGCCGATATGCTCGTCGTCGGCTTCGGTAGTCCCTGCGGCTTCCGTACTTGAGAGTTCAGTAAACTTGTTTTCAAGCGCCTTGAACTTCTCTTCTTGCTCATCGAGCTTTTTGTTTAGCTGGGTGAGCTGCTCCGTCAGCTCTAGGTTTGTGGCATCATTGCCTTGGCCTTCATCCTGTTGGCCCTGAGCTTCCTGCTCATTATTTTTATCAAACTCTTTGATACTCGACGTAAGCTGAGTAAATACAGGGGTAAGCGCCTCGGCAACTGCGTTACCAATTTCGGCTTTGTCTTCTTTTGTTAATGGCATGGGGTCATCTTCCTTGCTGAATAGGTTTCTAAAAAATGGTTTTTTAGCTGGCTTTGAACTTTGGTTATGTAGGCCAAGGTCTGCGCGTAAAAAAGAAACGTCCGTGTTATCTGCGCCCTTATTAAATTTGGCTCTTGATGTGTAGGTGCTTGCTGGGTAATCAGTGACGGCTAAACCTGTAAGGTAGGTTTTTCCAGTGCCCATAAAATTGCGTTCAATTTCAATAGAAAAATAAACGTGTTGATCGGCTTGGTTTAGTTGCACAAAGCTAGCATTTGGCGCTAGAACCGCGTTTAAAACTTGCACGCCATCTTCGTTAGTGCCGGTGCTCACCTCAATCACATCGCCTAGCATACCGCCAGTAAGCTTAACCGATGAAAGCGCTTCGGCTTTCCAGCCAGACCAATCTGCATAATGGTCGATATTGATGCGGGCGCCATACTTTTTAGGATTGTACGTCTCAACAATATCGTTAATGTCTTGCTCTTCGATTTCTCGCCCGTCTACTGTTAAACCAGCAGCTGCAATAGCAAGCGGTATTGTGCGTAATTGACCTGGCATTGATTAACCTGTTTAATGCGTTGCGTTATTAAGTTAGGCCAAGTTTGCACACAATAAATGATTAATTCTAATGGTTTAACTTTTTGAAATTCCTATATTTAGCGTTTAGGAATCGCTAGGATTTTAATTGGACGATTTAGCTACTTTTAGCCCTTAAACTGTACGAATTAAAGGATGGATTATGGTGCAGGATGCAACCAAAGTACGGGCCAGAGGTACGCAAACAAGCGCAAGACTTATATGTGGTACAAGGCTACACGTTTGACGAAATAGCAGATTTGCCAAACATGCCGAGTGCGCGCAGTATTCGCCGCTGGGCTGATGATGGTAAATGGGCAGATATGTGCCCGAGTTACAATGCTGAAATGGCATTTAGCCGCCGTATTAATATCCTAACCGACAAACCTGAAAAGACCGAAGCTGATTATAAAGAGCTAGAGTTTTGCACTCGCCAGCTCTGTGCACTAAACAAAAGTAAACTTGCACCGGCACCTAAACAACGAGCATCCAACGACGGGCAACCAGAAGGTAATAGCTCCGCAGGCGGTAGCAAAAAGAAGAAGAAAAAGAAAAACGACTGCTCAGCCATCACGGTTGAAATGCTCGACGAACTAAAAGAAAAGTTACTCTATCCGCACCAACTACATTGGTTTGAGAACCAAGACCACCGAAGCCGATTTATATTAAAGCCGCGCCAAATTGGGGCAACATTCTATTTTGCATTCGAAGCGTTTTATGATGCCGTTGTAAATGGCCGCAATAAAATTTTTATATCTGCATCGCGCGACCAAGCAGAAGTATTCAAAGCCAATATTATCGCACTTGTTCGAGAGCACTTTAATATTGAGCTCACTGGCTCACCTATGGTGCTAACGCTCAAAGGTGGCAAAACAGTTAAGCTTATTTTCAAATCAACCAATGCAAGAACGGCACAATCAGAAAGCGGCGACTTATATATAGATGAAGTGTTTTGGATACCAAAATACAAAACTCTTCGTGGCCTTGCCCAGGCAATGGCAACTCACAAGCATTTGAGGATCACTTACTTTAGTACGCCTTCAGTTACCAGCCACGAAGCCTATGACCATTGGAATGGTAAATGGTATCGAAAAACCAAAGCCTGTAACGACCCCGAGTTTGCAATTGATTGTAGTCATAAAGCGCTAAAAGATGGTCGCTTGTGTGAAGACGGCATTTGGCGGCAAATGCTTAACGTGCATGATGTGGTTAATTCTGGCTTTGACCGCATTGATATTGAGGTACTTGAAAACGAATACTCACAAGACGAGTTCGACAACTTGTTTATGTGTAAATTTATCGACGATGCACACTCGGCATTTAACTTAAAACAACTGATGGCCTGCGTGGGCGACTCAACAAAATGGGATGATTTTGACGATGAGTACGAGCGCCCATTTGGCTTAAAGCCTGTGGTGATTGGCTTTGACCCTGCCCGATTTGGAGATAAAGCCTGTGTTGCAGTGTTGAGCCTACCTATGAAACCAGGCGAGAAATTTAGGTTGCTAGAAGCGCTTGATTTGAGCGGTAACGATTTTGAGGCAATGGCACGCGAAATAGAAGAGCTCACGCACAAATACAATGTGCAGCATATCGGAGTTGACACCACGGGTATGGGTTATGGCGTTTGGGAACTAATAACCGCGTTCTTCCCGAATGCTGAGCCAATACACTACAACCCGATCATTAAAAACCAAATGGTAATTAAAGCGCTTAACGTGATTAAAAATCGCCGCTTTGAGTTTGATAAAGATGCGGTAAACATTGCTAGCTCATTTATCAACATTCGCCGCAAGGTAGTTGGCGACCAAATCACCTACGCCACAAACCGCACTGAAACAACGGGCCATGCCGATATTGCATGGGCAATTATGCACGCCATGAAATTTGAACCTTTAGACGGTAACACAATGGGCCGTCAAACATCTGTAGGGATAGCAGCTTAATGGATAAGCCAAGGATTAATGTAAAAAGCGGCGAGACGCCAAACTATACGGCAATGAGCGATGTATTTAGTTTTGGAGATCCCGAACCTTGTTTAGATAACCGGTTGACCGATTACACCGGAGTATTTGCAGACAGTAACGGCATTTACGCACCACCCGTTAGTTTACATGGGCTGGTAAAGTTGTTGCGAGTTAATGCCCAGCATGGGCCTATTTTAGGCTTTAAGCGCAACATGATTTTAAAGTGGTTTAAACCCAACTCAGTGCTTAGCAACGAAGCATTTAAAAAATTCGCTTATGATTATTTGTGGTCTGGTAACGCGTACCTGCAGATCATCAAAAACCCATTCGGTCAAATAATCCGGTTGCGCCACCTGCCTGCACTAACTATGCGATACACAACTGAGCGCGGGGTATATGCGCAGCTCAGTAATAACTACTTAGAAC
This sequence comes from Pseudoalteromonas flavipulchra NCIMB 2033 = ATCC BAA-314, assembly GCA_000814665.1. GTDB lineage: Bacteria > Pseudomonadota > Gammaproteobacteria > Enterobacterales > Alteromonadaceae > Pseudoalteromonas > Pseudoalteromonas maricaloris. The sequence continues at coordinate 767,428 of JWIH01000025.1, read as the reverse complement.
CCATTCGCTTTAAAGCAGGTGAAATATTACATGTAAAGGAATACGACCCAGCCCAAGGAATTTACGGCATACCTGAGTATTACGGCGGTATTCAAAGCGCCCTACTCAATGAGGACGCAACACTATTTAGGCGCCGTTATTACAAGAACGGCGCACACATGGGTTTTATATTTAGTATGGCCGATCCTAATTTAAGTACTGATGATGAAGCCAAGCTCAAAGATGCAATTAAAGACAGTAAGGGCGTGGGTAACTTTAGAAGTTTGTTCTTCAACTTTAGGAGTAATAAAGCCGACGCTGAGAAGTCTATTAAGATCACACCTGTTGGTGATATCTCTACAAAGGATGAATTTGAGCGAATTAAAAAAATCACACTTAATGACATGCTGAGCATGCACCGTGCGCAAGAAGCATTAAGCGGCCAAAGCTCCGGCGATAGCCCAGGCTTTGGTGATTTGGATAAAATCACTCGAGCGTATTACAACAATGAAGTAGTGCCTCTTCAACAAACGATGGCAGGCATTAATCGCTACTTACCAGCCCATTTGCACATTGCTTTTGACATTCCGGAATACTCCGATTTATACCCTAACAAGGACAAGGCCGCATGATAGATATGGAATATCTAAAACACATTTTTCAGTTTGTGGTGATCAGCATGGTCGCTGCCGCAATACAACTTTATTTGAGCCCGCATGCTTTTACCTTTGCACGTTATTTTTTTAATGCGCTAATGGCATTGCTTGCGGCTTATTTGGTATCGAGCTTTTGCGATTTCTGGCAAGTGGCCGAAAGCGCTCGACCAGGCTTTATTGGTGTAGGAGCATATTTAGCTCCCCATCTATTCAATGGGTTAAATAATTTAGGTCAGCGATTTAGCAAGGATCCGCTGAAAGTCATAAACCAATTAAGGAGAAAGTAATGGGTTTGCTATCAAAAATCTTTAGCGTTGGAACGGCAGAACCCGTAAGCGCGATAGGCGATGTTCTAGATGAACTATTTACGTCTGATGAGGAAGAGCTCAAGCTTGAAGCTTTAAAGCTCCGACTTTTACAAAAGCCACAATTAGCACAAACAAAAATCAATGCAGTTCAGGCAGCACACCGCAGCATATTTGTTGCGGGTGCTAGGCCATTTTTGATGTGGGTATGTGGGCTAGGATTTCTATTTGCGTTTGTCATTAACCCTATTCTTCAGTGGCTTTGGCCTGAAGTAGGTTCGCCAGCTCTTCCGCTTGATGTAATGATGGAACTTACCCTTGGTATGCTTGGTCTCGCAGGGCTGCGAACAGTAGAAAAGATAAAAGGCGTGTCTAAATAGTACTAAGTGTTCAATTGTTTTAATGGTAATTATAATTAGTTCAAACATGTTAGGAGTCCACAAAATTGTCGGACTCCCAATACTAAACATAGAAATAATACTTACACCAAAAAAGTTAGTATTTACTTATTTTAATAATAAAGTTGTAGCGCGTTCCCGAGCTAATTATTGTCGTATCATATTCGTGAGTTTAGGATGGCTCTTTCTCTAATCTCAGATCGCTTGTTAACTTGAAAGTTGTGCCTTCTTGGTTTCCCGTAGTTTCTTTCGCTTTATTCTTGTATTCTTGAACAGCGCACCTTATACGGCCAGCAAATTGACTCAACCTCTCATCAAGTGATTCATCGTTTTGAAAAGCTCGAAACAATTCTTTGTCTTCCTCGGTTGGGTCAAAACAAACTTCATCAATAATTAAGTTGAAGTTTACATAAACACCTTCGTTACTATGCCTGTAATGATGTATCGTCACTGAAGTTTGCGTTGGCTCAGAATGTTTATATACACCTTCACTTTCCAGAATATACTCAATAAAATTTAACATCGGCATTGCTTACTCCTTTTATGTTCAATCGTTATACCTATTAACTCTTTATTCAAGCTTACTAGGCAAATCTAACTCTTTTATCCTTTCAATAACAGCTGCTTTTTCTTCTAGCTTGCTGATAGCTGCAGAAAGGTTTGAAACTTCGACGCCATTGATAGCAGCTGAAGCTTTCTTATCAATCCCTCTTACCAAATAATCGCTGAGCGCATTGATAACACTTTCACTTTGAATTCGAGTAAGAGATAAAAGCAATTCAAAACGCTCTTGGCTCTGCATGCCTTTAAAAAGGTATTTCATAAAATAGTTATGAGTTAAGTCATAATTATTTTAGTTTATTTTGATTTTCAATTTTTACAATGATTTTTGCGATATTGTTGTCACTTTCATGTCAAAGCGTGTCACAACTTTGACAATCAGATCCTATTAAGAAAATCGCTAGATCCTTTATTTACTTAGCTTAGCTCTAACGTGGTTGTCACTAGGCTTGTCAATTTGACGCATTTTTTGTGCAAAAGCGGAAGGCGAGGAGGAGTGAATTTTTCGCTCTTTTGCTTTCTCGCTCTCATTTCTGGGTGATATTTGCAGAAGTATTTAATACTGTATAGAATCACAGTATCTTAATTGTTTTGAAGTGGGGTTTTGGTGGCTAGAGTAACGTGTCCTAACTGTGAGGCTAAAGCTATCGTCACGTCTCGTGATAAACAAAGCGCACACGTTGTAACGCTGTATTGTTCTTGCAGTAATACTCGTGAGTGTGGTGCCACATTTCGAGTGACACAATCATTTGATCATTTCATCAATCCCCCGTGCAAAAGCACAGCGCAAATTGCAGCAGGGCTTATTAAGAATCTTCCAAGAGATCAGCAGCTGGAATTGCTTGGGCTTTAACCAATGCCTTAGCCGTTCTCAATACTTTCAAATTACAAATTAATATCTTTGAGTATATTGACTAATCGCGGTTCAACCGTGACTAGTTCCCTTTCACCTAATTCATGTGACAAGACGAACTACACACCTTCACTGCCTATAGCCAGTCATCAAAAGGAGATATCTCAGCATCCAATTGTTCTAGCGCCGCAAGATTCCTTCGAAGCGCTTGTGAAAACCTTTTTTTCTCATAAAATAAATTATCGGCTTGCATTCTTGCAATGGATACTAGGCTATCTTCATAAATGGTTTTGCTGAGCTGCATGACCATCATATCATGCATAGTTGATATGCATTTAACAATTTCACTCTCATCATGTGCCGGTGTATAAATTAGGTCATTTATAGTGCCATCAAAAGTACTATTAGAAGCTTTAGTATTTTCAGTTGAGGTTGAATCTTTGAATTCCAATGTCTCTTCGCCATGATCATAACGGTATTTGCCGAGGCTGTGGACTACCAATAGTTCAGGAGGATTATAATCTGAGAAACAGATAGGCATTAATGGTTGGGAGATATCATCCAAAGAAAGGCCTGTCGATTCAGAGTCACTGCTGATTTCTCGGTCATTTCCCTGTTTCTCAGAATCAAATTTTTCCACTAACTGTGAAGGTGGTTGCCTATCCATAAATTCATGCCCTCCTAACTAAACTATATCTACGTAAATCCTAGCACGAAAATTTTTTAATTCAAAATGAGTAGGCCTTAACTCCAACCCATTAGGTAGTAAAATTTCCATTTGACCTTGGTTGTGATGGGGTTTTCTTAGAATATCAGGAATCAAAAATGGCAGCTCCTTACGCCTATTAGTCATAACTAACACTAAATTGACGAGGTTATCTGCCACTTTGATATCATTTCGTAGCTTTTTCACATACGATAATGCAGCAAAAGACTGAGCTATACTTTCACTTAAAGAAGTTGATTGAAACTGCTTAACCTTTAAAGGCTGGTCTTTTTCTTCTGCTTCAATATACTTATCCAGCTCCTCTCGGGTAAGAGTAAGCCCTCGATAAAGCCGCTGTCCTACTTTTAGCGTTGTTTCCGATTTCACCAAATCAAATGCGTTTGCTAGATTTTCAGCGGCAATTTTACCTTCTTCTTTTTGCTCAGAGCTTAGCTTACCAGGACTTGTCAAGTAATAGTTAATAATTTGATAGGGCCTCCAAGATTCTTCTTTGTCCTGCTTATTCTGTTTGTCCCGTTTATCCTGTTTGACACTTCTGGCACTTTGGTATTGCTGAATAGCATCTTTATGCTCTTTTTTCAGAACTCTTTTGTAGACTGCGTTTATCTTTAAGCGCTGACCATCTTTATTTTTAATCGCGCGCACGTAGTCAAGTTTATGTGAACTAGATAAACAAGATACTACAGTACCAATATTCACATCAAAGTCATTAATGTATTTTTTATCATTATTGTTTATTAGATTTTCGCAGGCTTCTTCTAAGCTATCAGCGACGGTGTTGATAGCTGTGTGTTCATGAATTAAGTTAGGTTTGTAATCAAACAACATGTATCATTTTCCCTATAAATATTAAAGCCAACAATATCAAAAATAATTATAAGTGTCCTTATAATTGATGTAACACTAGCGAATCAACCAACTACTTCTTATCATGCCATACTAAACCCAATATCCCACCAATCATTCGCGTTGATATCAGTGGCTAGTCCACTAACTATCAACCTGGCTAGTTCCATATCTCCAACTAACTGCAACTTCTTCTTATATCTGCAGTTCGACGGCAAACGCCGCTGTTCGGCTTCTGCCAAGCTGAATGCCAAATCAACTATTTCTCTCGCCTCACGCCAATGATCCTTTTCTGGTGTAGCTGCAATTGCTCGGTCCATATCGCTAAAGTCTAGTTGTTTAAACGAACGCAACTTATCACCCTCTTTATAGAACACCCGCCCATGAGCCATCACGGTTCCGTCTTCTTCTAACGCTTTGAGCTGATCATCTTCTAAGACATCCCAATACGCTAGGCCGTTTACAACTTCGTTCCTGCGTTCTTCAGCTTGTTTTTGGGCAAGCGTTTGCGCTACGTGAACCACATAGTCATGTTTGATCGCTTTTTTCTGGTCTTTTTCATCCATAACGAGCAATTGACCTCCCCGAATTACGTAGACTCGGCCATTATGATGCACCTTTTTACCGTCCGTCAGATCCTTTTTAAACTCTGCGATCTCTTTTTCTGTATATCCGATCATATCTAGCAATAATCCGTCTCTATGCCCCGTAGGGCAAGGCGTACAATTATTCCCACTAGTCCAAGATAGGTCGGCTGCGCCGACGTTGTTGGCATCGTGCATACTCGCATCATAGGTGTTGTCATTGGCTGCGGCAGTGCCAATTGGTTGCTTGTCCCAGGTGTGTACCCGAGTTATTAGCGTGCATCTACTTTGTTCATCAACCACGCCTTTAAGCCGCTTTGTACACTCTGAATACGCATTGCCAAACTCAGTGTGTTGATAGGCAGGTTTAAACCGTGCCTCGCGGCCAATGCCAAAACCACCCATTAGGGTAACAAATGCCTTAAAGTCACCTCCATCAGCAGCTTTACGCACTTGCTCTAGTTCTTCATTGCCTTTAACTTCTTCACGCACCCTGCGCAGCTCACGCCAGATGGTAATTGAGGGGGATTTTTGAAATTGAAATTGGCGAATGCCCCACGTACTCGCCCATGCTTTTACCGGGTTAACAGCCTTAACGAGCTTTTCACCGGTTTCCGCGTCGTATTCGTTGGCTAAAGCAAACCCGTCTATGTTCTTGCTTACATATTTTGCGATATAAGCCGCCGCACCACCTGTTTTGTTGCCATCTTTATCAACCTTTGGTGGTTCCATTCTAATAGCCGTATAGCGAGGGCCGCTTGGGGTGTAATCCTTTTTGGGTTCTCGGGTATATACTTTGCGCTTTTTATTGAGGCCCCATATTCTACGAGCGCGAACATACCTAGCACGCAGTGATTTACGCTTTTTGAACCGTTCAAAAAAGACCTCTCTATCGTCTTTGGTAAAGTATCTGCGCAGGATATGATTAACTTGATGGTAATAACGCTCAGGCATCCACAGCAGCATATGCCAATGAGTACAACCGTCGGCATGTGGCTCAGCAACACGAATACCAAAATATGGGATTTCTTCGCGGTCCAGCTTAGCCCGTGCTTGTGAGTACAGTTTATTGAGGTAATTGCTTGCTTCTTTCGGTGTTGAGCCGTCCCATTTAGGAGAGTTCGCATGGAACCGGCTCGGGGTTGTAATGTTAAAAAACCCGCCTACATAGCCCATTTCGTCCGCAAGCTCTTCAGTCTCGCGGATCCGTAGCATTAATTCATTACGCATGTTTTCTGGGTTAGCCACACCCGCTTCAACGGCTTTCATCAACGAAATTACATCGTTATGCTCATTTACTAGCTCTAGGCTTTCTAGGTATCGCCTACCCCTTTCACGGTCTGCTTGGTACTCTTTAAGCGCCTGTTTAGAGCAATAAGCATTAATCCCCTTTCTTTTGGTGACCGAGCCTGTCTTTTTGTTATGTGTGGTAAATAGGTCACGGCCCACCTCGCCAGTAGCGATCTCTAAATGCTCTAGATAGCGGCGCCTAATAGTTTTTAATTTGCGCGCCCACCACTTGTGACACTGAGCTTTTAATAGTGCAATTTCGGCGTCTGGCTCTGTTAAATACTCGCCTTTTTCCTCAAAAGGTAACGTAACGCCATACTGCTCAGTAAAGTCAGCAATGGCGTTATAAAAATCAACCATACCCCAGTTTGATTGCTCAGCGGCTAAGTCGGTTAATACTTCAGTCACTTTGGCCGCGAGTTCGCTGGCGTGCTTCTTGGTTTTTTCTGCATTGGCTAAAATGTGCCAAGGCAGCGGCATGCTGTCTGTTATCTTCTTGAGTGTTTTTAGGCGGGGCTTAAGGGTGTTTACAGCACGTCTAAGCCAAGCATTGGCTTGGTATTGGCATTTTAAGTGGTTTTTAAAATCTTCTGGCACGCCCTGTTGCGTGTGCTTACCAAACTCATATAACCGCTTACTGATCTCTAGTAGCTCATCCTTACCAGCGCTTGCTAGGTTCTCAAGCGATGAGTCATATTTAACTATAAAACGCTTAGCAAAACGTAGCTGTAGTGGCTTTGGTACTTTGCTTAAACAGTCATATACAAAGTCAATCTCAGCTTGGTCGCCCAAGGCATTAACTAGGGCCATTGCACTGCTAGTTACCAAACCGCCAGCTTGTTTTGCAATCACTTTTTCAGCGTCTAATTCTGTTTGTGAACGGTCACGCTCAAATAGCTCAACACGCTTTGCTTTTGCCGCCTCTGCTGCTTTTAGCGTTTCCTCAGTTTGTCTAACAAAACTCGCCTGAATACTTCTGGCACGCTTGCTGGCTACTATGTCGGCAGCAATATAATTATGGTGGCGGTTGTTGTGTACTTTATTTAAGGCCGCAACAGCCTGTTTACTCAAACCTAAACTGGTTAAATCTATTCTATGAGGTGTAGTTGCAAGCACGTTACAAAACCAAGCGTTAGCAGGTTCGCTTGGGTTTGTAGGCTCGTCTTGATACCAAGCTTCTGGCTCAGGTGTTATTTTAGAGATGTATTGTTTGGCGAGTTTATATTGCATGTAAACAGTAAATCGCTGCAAGCCTTTTAATAATGTCGCTCTATGCGCATTGTCTTGTACTTGCTTTGTGATGGTTACTGCGGCTTTGCAAACCTCAAATGTTTTTATTGGCCATATGCTCACTGGCATGTTCCCTTAAAAAGGGGCTTTCGCCCCATACAACTTGGAGAAGTTGGAATTTGAATTTAACCGGCTAGTGCTTTATAAATTGCTGAAACGTATTTGGCTTGATGGATGGCGTCATCCAATGCGTTATGTTTATTGCCTTCAAATGGCATATCGTATTTGGGATCTATCCCTTTTAAGGTTCTACCTAGCTCAACAACGGTTCTAACGTCACGGTCATTTTGGAATGGCCAAGGTTGCGAGCCATGCATTCGTCTGTAAGTGTTGCCTAAGATCACATTGTCGAATCCTGCGCCATTGCCCCACACAACCCTGCCTTTGTATTCTTCTATTTGCTCAATCCAATCTGTAAAGTCGTATAAGGTATCGCTAAGCTTGCAGGCTTCACCATTTGTGATTTCTTTGCGTGCCTGTTCATTTTGTTCAAGCCACCAAAGCACTGTGCTTGCATCCATTTCGCCATATTTCACAGCATCTTCTAGGTCAATTTGTTGGTAGAATGAAGCGCCAATGGCTCCTGTTGTTGGTTCAAAAAATACGGCACCAATCGCAACTATTGCAGCGTTACTACCCTGCCCCATAGTCTCTAAATCAAGCATTACGTGGTTCATATTGCTTCCTCTACTTGTTCAATTTGTAGAGGCTCACCACCCATTTGGGCAGTATTTAGCGCTGTTTTCATTTGGTCGTAAATGGGGGAAAATTCGGCATGCTCTTCGCTGATCATTTCAATGATTGGGAGTAAATCAGTTAGCGTGTCTTCACACTGCATTAGCATATGTACTGTGCTTCTTTGATTGAGCAAACGGATTGTAAAATTGGCCTGTTCAACCGCATGATGAACAATATTTCTGATTAGGCACTGTATTTTAGATAGATCTTGGTCTTTGATAGGGTGCATTTTACTATTCCTTTGGGTAATTAAATTAGATAACGGCTAGCTCTGCTGGGAGCCTAAACCCCTTGCAAAATACAAAGTGGGCGTATTCGATGGAGTCAGTTTTATTTGGTTTTTCAGGGTTAAAAGCACCACGTTTGCTATGCACATATACCGAGGCAAGCGGCACAGATTGCCACATGGGTTTTCGCTTTATACTTCCTAACCAATTGAGGCGCTGCAACATGACAACCACACCGCCATCTCTAACCATTTTTAATGAGTGATAAACAAACTCTTGTGAGAGCCTAAAAGGTGGATTAGTGATGATCATGTCGTACTGGTTATGCTCTGGCCCAGCAGGTTGCTTTAAAAAATCAACCCCCTTATGTTCTGCGCGAGAGTCAGTTCTTATATCCCAACTCTCGGCTACAAGGCCGTGATGAGCTAGCACCGTTGGGTAACTCATTTCGTACTTTTTACACCCGCCTGCACTTGGGTCTAAAATTTGATTGTACGATTCAAAGTCGCTAATTCCGTCTTGCTCAAACGCATGCAAAAAGTCGTTAATCATCCAATGTGGCGTAACGTAATAGTCATCTTCATGACGTGTATATCCGCGGCCTGTTGAGCTCATGATTTCACCTCACCTAATGCTAAACGCAAAATACGGACAGACTCGACACAACCACCTGTAGACTCAACCCAACCAATGGTTTGTTCAATCGCACGGGTTAGCTTGGTGTTAAGCTCTAGCTGCTCTTGGTATAACCGGTTTAGTCTGCCCAACTGTCTAGGCGTAGATATAAAGGTTCTAACTGGTGCTTTTGCCGCTGGTATAGTTACACGCATAATCACTCCTAATGTTGGTTAATTGGTGTGACTACGCTGTCGGCACTGTAGCGTGGTGTATTTGGCTTAGCGCCGTGATAAAAACACTCTGGCTGCATGGCGTTCGCGTCGATAAATTCAATCACAATGTTGTTCAAGAACATCAAGCCATTACGCACTTTGTCGCGCTCGTCTAGTGTCATATCATTCCAGTGCTTATCTAGGTCTAAACGGCTGAACCCTGCTGTAAACAGCACCAGTTGGCGTTGCTTTTGGCTAAGTACGTTTGTAAAAATGTAGCCAGGCTTTTTACGGTGGTCGCCAATCATTGCTCGTATTTCGAGTAAGCCCTGAGGCTCTGCATTTGCCATGTTAAGCCTCCTTACTTTCTATGTAGCTGTCTCTAAATTTTATAAGTTGGGCACGTCGATAATGATTTGATCTACCAAATGGAATAGCCGGTGGAAATCCATCTTTTTTTGCAAGTTCCCAAAATTTCTTGCGGCCACATCCAAGGAGCTTCATTGCATCTATTGTGGGTAATAGTTCGTCTTTCAGCTCAGACTCCTGTTGAGCTAGTTGCTGCTTAAGCTGTACGTTCTCGTTAAGCAATGTCATAAGAATGGCTTGTGCATCAGGAGAGATATTTAGCTGATTTATAGTTTGAGTATTCATGCTGCTTGCTCCTTGGCTGCTCGTAGTTTTTCAGCATACTTCTTTTTAAATGCTTCAGCTTTCATAGAACGCCAGATGTTGATGTCTGATGCCAGCCACACCACTCTACCTGACAACATCTTATGACTTGGAGGAAACAAACCTAATTCCATTAGCTTATACAATTGAGCTCTACATAAGCAGCACATCTCCAAAACATCGTTTAGCTTTATAAACCTCTCACTTTCTTGGACTGGCTCATCATCTATATTTTTCCGCAATTCAGTAACTTCCATATATCACCTCATAATTTCGTAGCACCACTCAAGGTTCCTTTTATGAACCAGCATGTGCTAATCTTAATTTTTAGATACAAAACAACTAACTCAAGTGGTCCAATATTTCCGAATTAAGAACCATTAATCCAAATATTGAACTTTAGAACACTATAGATCCATAGGTTGAACCATGTCAATGTCGATTGGCGAAAAATTTAAGATGATAAGAAATAAAACTGGCCTCAATCAGCAGAAATTTGCGGATTTGGTTGGTATAAGTATCAGTTCATACAAGAAATATGAATCAGGACATTCCGAAGTTGGCGCCCCTCCTCTTCTTGCAGTCGCCAATCATCCGGATTTAAAAAAGTATACGCTATGGCTTATGACTGGAGAGACTAATCCAGAAGCAGGTCAGGTTTCACCTAGTGATCACATTGACAAGAGTGAGTCATTGACCGCAGAGCAATTCGAGGAAAAGTTCGTAGAAGCTGTTGCTCAAGCACTTTTAATGTTCTGTCATTTAGACTGGTTTAAGCCAAATGTTGAAAAGCAAGTCGACTTTGATGACTGTGGAAAGTTAATTCTAAAAGACGTTAAGCCCTTGTTAGCCGCAAGGTATGCAGACGATCAAAGCTCAAGTAAGACAGCATAATATCTCTTGATGAGGGAACTATTGTGGCTGGCTAAAATAACTTTATGCTTCACCGTGACTTATGAAGTCACGGATTCACTAGTATTCTCTTTTATTGTAAAGCCAAATAACATAGAGCGGATTAGGGTAAAAGCTACGAAGGGATAACTTAGTAAAGCAACGCTACTTATATATTGCACACAATAAAATATCCCTATTTCAATGTTGCTAAAATGCTCAGAGTCAATAAGTGCTTCAAAAATGTTATGGGGTGCATTGTTACACACGCCTTCAGGAACAGACGTAAAAACAGGTAAATTAATAAACAAAGCAGTCATAGTTGCACACTTCAATATACTCGATTTGTTTTTTATATATGAAAATGCAACAAGACCCACAATTATTAAGGTAAAGTAAGAATATACTAGCTTTGCTAGCGTGCGCTCATACTCCGAAGCGTGCTCAGAAAATAAAACAAGGAATTCATTTATAACCCAGTAATTAATATAAATCGTCGGACCAAATATAAGGATAAATGATAAAGCAACCAATCTAAACTTAGAAAAATCAAGTCCATTCAAGTTACTCCCAGAAAGTCTAACTAATGAGCAATAAATATAGAATTCATAAATCATACAGAGAAATACAATTAATACCGCCCCCAAAGCAGCTATGAATGATACATCACTATAGTCCTGCATTAGAGCTTTAACATCTGGAACGGAGGAATTGTAATAAAGAAAAGTCAAAAAAGAAAATATAGATGCAACTACTAGCTTAGAAAAAAAACCATATGCCCCTGTTACAAATAGCAATGAGGTAACAGATTGTGAGATCGATTTTCTAGAAAAAACAAAGTTCCATCGCAAAGAGAAAACAGCTATAAAATGAGTGCTAAGTATCAGAAAGGAGAAAAAATAAAGACTAGAGAATCCAAATTCTACTTTATAAGTATAAAAGAAACTCCCCCAATAAGTTATTATGAAAAGGTGAGTCAACCCAGCTGCAAGCAATGAAACAAATAGAGCTTCGTAAATATTAAAAAGCCAAGGGTTTAAAAAACCTCTACTTTCCAACCTTTTACTACTCATACTAGTTAAATTACATTTTTTTCGTACTGCGACTCTAGTTTTAATGAATTTTTTTAAATTTTTAAGTTTAAGCTGGTCAAGCACAGCATCCTTCAAATACCCACTCATATATCCGCCTTTTAGTAGCTATAAATTTACTCAACTAGTCTTAGTTCAACCTTTTCTCTATCCAAAACGTAAATGTGGGCATCGTCGAAGTTTAAAATATACCTTTTTACTCTTTCATGCGCCATTACAGTTTTTTCGTATGAGAGAAGCTTGTCCGGCTCTGTGATTGCATCATGGACTTCAAGAAGGATGTTATGCGATGTTATTCTCGGATGTTCAGAAACTTCGTTTTTACCGTTGCTATGTTGCTCGATTAAATCAAGCAACCTTAACTCAAACTTGTTGGGCATATGACCTCCTTGAGAGGCAATATATAACCCAACAACCAATATAAGGCTTAAAAAACTCATTATTGCTAGCAGCCCCACCCTATGCCTCCTTTCGATTTAGTTTTCTTACCATGTTTCTTATTGGATGATTTGCTACTACAGCAAGTGTAGATATATTAAGCACAACTACGCCATACTGATAAAACAGAGTGATACGATTAGAATCGAGCAAACCATGTGAGACAAACTGCAACATTTGCAATGTCGACATTAAAAATGTGATATAGAGGCAGTTCCTTGCTGTCGGCGAAAATGAGCAACCTCTTATTTTGTGTAAGAAGAACAGAGCGGCAGCAAAAGCCATCGAACACGAGAACATACTAAAGTAAAAAAACTGTCGCAAAGCAAACTTCTCCATTCCTTGAATGGTCACTATATGCTGCGCGAGGTTTGAACTCGTAAAATGAAATACCATTACAGTAAAAGCAGATAAAAAGCATGAATGCAATTCGTGATCTTGGATTGTTTTCAAGCTACTTTTACCGCCAAAGAACAAGCTCCAGCGCCGATTTTTGAACTTAAACAGTATGTACAGAACAATTAAGACTTCAAACATCCGAATTGCCCATCCAGTGATCACAAAAAAGTCACTCATGCTTTTCCCTAAACTACTTTAATTAGTTATTTTCTCGATTATCTATGCCTGAGGTGGAATAATGCCATCCCCACCACCGCCATTGTAGCTATTTCGGCTCTCAGCCTTTGGTGGCACGATACCGTCACCACCACCACCATTACCACCAGTTACGCGTTTCAATTCTTTTACATCAAGTGACTTGGAGTTCATTTTAAATCCTTATTTATTAAAGTTGATTAATCCTTACACTTGTTCACGTAATGTTAATGTAATTAACACTAAATGACAACAAGCAGTGTTAGTTTATCGCAATCAATAGGCGGGCTACAAGCCAAACACTGTTTAAAAAAACAGTGTAATTTTAGCTGTAGACACACTCATCTTAATTACATTACTCGGTAAATAGAAATGAATATCTATCGCCTACCCTTATATCCATCAATACGAACCAATACATTTAAGCCCATATATCTAGCAAGCTTAAATTTGTATGGATACCGCTTGGCAATTTGTACCAACTTTTTACAAGGCACACCCGTTTTCAACGCCAATAAAATTATGGCTGTTGGCCGCTTCTCTGTTTGTTGAATTAAAAGTGCGTACTCTTGGTTAGGCTGAAGTGTATTGCTGCTAGATTTGCTGACGACTAGGGAGAGTAGGTTTTGTAAGTATTTCATCATTCATCCTTGGGTTATAGGGCGCATTCCAATGCCTACATAAATTTAGCCTCACAGGTAGTACTTTTCAAATAATTTAGATTTTTGGGTTGTACGTATCGACTCGCTTCGATTTTCATAGGTAGAATCAGGAAAAGCCAAATAAGGAGCTTGTTAATGGTTAATTTTAGTTTTGAAGAGTCGTTCTGTAGCGAAGTAGATCACATATTCATCTTTAACTTTTTAGGTGAGGAAGGCAATGGCCTGATAAAAAGATTAGAAGACGATATAGTTTTGTTAGTAAACAATAAAAAAGAAGAAATACTTAATAGCGGTTCAATAATGACAAAACTTGATATATCGAGTTTGGCAGAGTTTCAACGTAGGTCGAGAGAAGTACTCAATTTTATTTCCAAAAATAAAGTTAACTCACTATTTCATCTACAGGGGCATGGTTCAAAAAAAGATGGTATCAAGTGTGAAGATAGTAATTTTGTTTGTTGGAGCACTCTTAAAAGCTTTTTGGCCGATGCAGTAAAAGCGGCCCAAGGTGAATTAACTGTTATCGCTGCCGCATGTCATTCGTATACTCTTGTGGATAAAGACAGTTCAATACCGAAATTACTACCGTACTCATTTTACTATGGTTACGAAAAAAAAATCGAGTTTGGGCACATGGAAAACGATCTACGAACCTTGTATAAAAATCTATTGGTAAAAGGTGGAGATATTCGCGATTCCGAATTACGGCTTAAACTAAGTTCTGAGTTCGATAATGTGAGTTTCATTACTTTACCTATGACTATGCAATTTTATCCAGAGGAAGCACGTCAACTAGGTTTATCAAATAGGTTCTTTTTAGAGTCTGTAAAATTGGACACTCCTGCTTCTGTTAACAGAAATGTTGTAAAATCTGTTCTCAAAGATACGCGATTGCTATCAATCGAAATAACAAAGGATTGCTTCCACGCAACCCCCAGAAGAGAGAGGTTAATTTCAGCGATCAATAAATTTTATGACACAAACTCGGCCCCAGTGCCTTGATCCGAGTAACCTTAGATTTATTAGTCACATCACTTTTTAATAAAAGGCTAAAAATTAACTCCGTACCCACCTACTGGGTACGGAAGATATGAGTTAACACAGCGCTACATCTAATTATTGTAGCTAGCAACTAACTTACAGTGATTTTCTAATTTCGTTAAAAAAGCGTCGATACTGGTTTGTGGTGTGCAGCTTCGATAGCTACCTTCATTTGCACGGCCTTCATCTGCTAATACCAGTGCAGCTGCTGTGTATAAGTTTTTAAGCATTAACCTCTTACATAAAAGATCATATCTTTCAACGTATGACAGCCCTTGAACTCGAGGATATTTACCTGATTCATCTGGTAAATATTCTGAGTCTCTGATACTTTCGTCAGCCAAGAATCCACGCATTACCGGAAAGTAGTTCATTGAGATTTTTGCTGGGCCTCTTGTTTTATCCGAGTCTTCTAACACTATTAAGTAGCCAGTAAATATTTCTGCGTCTAAACCAAAGGCACTTTCTTCTATAGCAGTATGTAAATCTACACCACTACCCAAAACTTCTTCCGTTCTGTTATTAAAGTTATTACCGATTGAGCCAACCTGTGATTTTAGCTCTATCGCAGCAATTAAACGACCATTAGATATTGCGACTAAATCCCATGATTTGTGAGGTCTAAAGTACCCAGGGAGTTGAGAAGCTTGTTTGCTTGTATGTATTTGCACATCAGACAAACCAGAGTTTTTTATAATATTTTCAAATATGCAAATGAAGCCATCTAAAGTTTTTCCTGATCGAACACCGCTGCCGCCTAGCCTTGAGCCCCAAAACTCTTTGATTGCGTTTGATATGTGTGCTTTATTTTCCATTTAACAACCTAATACTTGTTTTTCTTTTTCCGATAGCCCATACAAGACGGATACCAACTCTTTTGCAGCTCGAATATCATCCTGCTCCGCCACCTCAACCAACTGAGTTCTCATTTCTTGTGGCACGTCCTGCCAATGTGGCAGGCGAATTCTCCTAAGATGCTGTGCTTGGAAGCGAAGGTTTCCTCCGGATATTCTCGTCGAATATCTTTCCACGAATAATTGACCAACTCCCGATATTAAAACTGCCTTCAGCGCTTTAAGATCCCATAACGAAGAGATAATGTAATAGATTGAATTGTTCGGGTGATACTCGCCTTGGTCATAAACAACAGTGAGTTCCGACTTAATATCAGGGATAAGTAGCTTTTCTGCTACTGCACGTTCTGGATAGACCCTATCAATTGTCTTGAACCAATGCTTTGGAGTATTCTTTGCAATATGACGCACCTTTAGTTCATCAGCAAAAGATTCCAAGTACTCCTTTAGCTTGGGAAATTCCTCTAAGTTTATGACGCCATTTTCGTCATAAGTATTGATTATTGACATTGAAGTTTGGGTGATCACTCCCTTTCGAATATCTGCTGCTTTGATAACCGGGAGCTTTCTACAGGCTTCTATATTTAAATCGCTTTGTACGATATATGCTTTATTATTTCCCGTAGCTGCGCCGATATATACCTTACACCCAGCTTCTTCTATTGTTGGGAACATCGTTTCTAGTCTATGAATTAGCGCTAGCTCATCAGCTCCTCCAAAGAGCCAGGGTTTGCTCCCGTTAACTACATCTTTTCTTTTAACTGCTTCAGGCCACACAACGCTTTTATCGCTCAAGCTCCTGAGAACTTTCTCTCCAAGTTCAGGGTTGATATCAGGGTTATGTATTATTAATGTCTCGCCTAGTTTTCTTTTAGAAATCTGTGTGATCGCCGGATAGGTTAATACAGAGGACTGAAAGGCGCTTTGCCCATATAAATCAATATACATATCTAAACGAAAACCATCAGCAATAAACTTTCTTAACGCAGAACCATAGCTATTTTTAACCCATCGGTCAGTACAGATGTATGATAATGTTCCATTTTCTTTTAGCGAAGATAGTCCTTTCTCATAAAAAGCGATATATAAGTCCGCTCGCTCTTTCATCGTTACAAATGCATTCCGATATTTTTTTAAGAGCACACTAGGTATACTTTCTATACGTACATATGGTGGGTTTCCAATAACAAATGTATATTCAGGCACCGTATCGCTAAGTAAGAAGTCTTCATTTACAAACCAGCTTTCAACAATTATCGATGTTTGTTCAAAGCTAAATACTTGGCTTAATATTTCACGCACACTATCTTTTGCGTGATAGATGTTAGACAAAGAAATATCAAAGGCTTTAATCAGGCTTTTTGTATGTTCAAATACAGCTCTTGGTGAAACATCCATATTACTTATTTGAGCTACGAGTGCTTTTGCTATCGCAATCACAAACTCTCCTTGCCCACAAGATGGCTCAAGAATACGAGTACCGTCTATCAGTAATGCACTACTCAATCCAGATGTGTCTAACATAAAAGAGACAATTTCTGGTTTGGTAAATACCTCACCCTTTTCTGCTCCAGAGTTTCCCCATGCTAAAGAAGCCTTGTGAGTCTCATTGTTTTGAATCGTAGATAGCACTGTTACGCTCTTACTTCTGAATTTAATGCGAATACTATCATTTTATGATTGTAAATCACTAATAGCATTCTCTATACATTGCCAATAGAGCTCGTATGCTTCTCGCTGATCATTGATGTAGTCATGTTTGTTATATACGGCCATTACACCACGCATTGCATGCCCCAGCATTTTTTCAGTTACATGCGGCAAAACGCCTTGCTCACTTAATAGCGTACTTAAAGAGCGTCTTGCATCATGCGGCACAAACTTCGGTATTTTATATTTTGTATTTAGGTGGTTCCACATTCTGTCACAGAATTGGTTAATTGAATGGACTGTGGTTGATTTTGAAAGGTTTGCACCAGGGAACACAACTCCTTGGCGACCATAGACTAAACCTTGATTGTTTATTATTGATAGTAGTTTTTTTGTGAGCGGTCTTCTAATTGCTTTATTCGTTTTGGAGTTTTCAGGGGGAACTGTCCATGTGCCACTTTCTAGATCTATGTGCTCCCACCGCATTAACCTCACCTCTGACTGCCTTGCTCCGGTAATAAATATAGCTTGTAAACATGCTTTGGTTGTTGGTGTTGCTTTCGACTGCTCTATTTGGCGCCAGAGTAATGCAATCTCTTTAAATGTTAGCCAGCGTTGCCCTTGAGTACTTGGCTCACCAACATGCTTAGTTTTTAAATCTAAAATAGGATTATTATTGGGTATTTCGCCACGCATAGCAGCCCACCTTATTGCGGACTTTAATCGTATTAAAATGATAGGCGCTAGCTTGGCTGAGCCTTCACTTCTTACAAAGTCAAAAAACTTGTGCCAGTCTACAGGTGACATGTCTTCCGCTGGTTTTTCTGTTAGGTGCGGCACGATCCATTTATTGATGTTGTTTGCGTATAATATTTGCGTCTTTTCTTTGAATTTAGATTTCTCAGCGTCAAACCATGCTGCGGTTATCTGAGCTGGTGTCCGTCCAGCTACATCTCCTTGCCTACGTTCCTTAAGTTTTACTCGCGGATCTTCCCCTGCCGCAATCCAGGCTTTTAAGAGTGACACTAAATCTTGCGCCTCTTTTACAGATAGGTCTGGGTAATAACCAATCGTGACAATCTGCTGACTTCTAAGGTATCTAAAACGATATTGCCAGGCTACCGTTCCGTTGCTATTACGTCTTACTCTTAGTCCGTCTCTATGCGATAATACGATAGGATCTTTTTTCTTGTTTACTAGCTTTCGCAGCTTCGCGTCTGTTACTGCCATAGTTACCACGATATACACACTTGGTAGTTTTGATATACACACTTATATACACACTTGTGCATAATTGCAAGAAACATGGAAAAACGAAGAGAAAACAAAAATAGCAATAAGCCATTGATTTTATGACGAATATGAGCCAATCAGAAACATCAGGAAACGACCAGAATACACCCACTATCTATTGGCACGACTACGAGAGTTGGGGTGCGACGCCGCAAAAAGACAGGCCAAGCCAGTTTGCTGGGATCAGAACGGATCTGGATCTCAATATTATTGGTGAGCCACTGATTGAGTATTGTCAACCAGCGCCTGATTATCTCCCGCATCCTCAAGCCTGTTTGGTCACTGGGATCACACCACAGTTAGCACTAAAAAAAGGCCTGACTGAGGCCGAGTTTATGGCAAAGATCCACGCTGAATTTGCCAAACCGCAAACCTGCGTTGCCGGATATAACAGTATTCGGTTTGATGATGAGCTAACCCGTTATAGCCTTTATCGTAATTTTTATGACCCCTATGAACGTGAATGGCAAAATGGCAATAGCCGCTGGGATATCATAGATCTAGTTAGAGCCTGCTATGCGCTTCGCCCTGAAGGGATTGAATGGCCAACCCGTGAAGATGGTAACCCTAGTTTTAAACTGGAACACTTAACCGTCGCCAATGGCATTGAGCACGGCGCCGCGCACGATGCATTGAGTGATGTTACCGCAACGATTGCGCTGGCAAAACTGATTAAAACCAAACAGCCAAAGCTGTATGAGTTCTACTTTAATCACAGACATAAAAAAGCGGTGTCGAGCCTAATCGATGTTTTCAATATGCAGCCTTTAGTACACGTTTCTTCTATGTTTCCAGCGCAACAAGGTTGCACCACTTGGATTGCCCCGATGAGTTTTCACCCGGTCAATAGCAATGCCGTGATCTGCTTTGACTTAACACAGTCGCCGGATGTATTGAATGACCTTGACGTTGAGGCACTCAAACAACGACTTTATACAAAACGCAGTGAATTGGGTGATGATGAGCTACCGGTTGGATTAAAACTAGTACATATCAATAAATGCCCGTTGGTAGCACCAGCTAAGACCCTCTTGCCCGAAAACGCAGCGAGGCTTGGAATAGACCGCGAGCAATGCCTTGAAAACTTAAAGTACCTT
Source organism: Pseudoalteromonas flavipulchra NCIMB 2033 = ATCC BAA-314 (assembly GCA_000814665.1). Taxonomy (GTDB): domain Bacteria; phylum Pseudomonadota; class Gammaproteobacteria; order Enterobacterales; family Alteromonadaceae; genus Pseudoalteromonas; species Pseudoalteromonas maricaloris. The sequence continues at coordinate 747,861 of JWIH01000025.1, read as the reverse complement.
AAAGCACGCCCAGAGCTAAGGGATAAGGTTGCAGAAGTCTTTAGCGATGAAAAAGGATTCGAGAAACCAAGTAATCCGGATTATCAACTCTACGATGGTTTCACCAGCAAGGCCGATAAAGCCAAATTTGCAATCATTCGCAATGCATCGCCCGAAGAGTTGGCAACCATTGAGCTGGATTTTGAAGACAGTAAGTTTAACACTTTGCTGTTTCGCTATCGGGCAAGAAATTGGCCGCAGTCGCTCTCACCTGTAGAACTTGATAAATGGCGTAAATATTGCCAAAACAAGTTGATGCATAATGAAGATAACCCTTCAATTTCAGCCGAAGATTTTATGCTGGAGCTTGAAAACTTAGTCGCAGAGAATGAAGGTAATGAGCGCAATATGCAGATCTTAAAAGCGCTTTACCATTACGCTCAAAGTTTGTAATTCGCAGGTTTTCGACCTATGGGTGTCGGCCCATTGGAGATCGGCCTAAAGATGTCGACCTAAAGGCCGACCTACGGTGCGTGTGTCATGGAAAATGAGATAAGACCATGCAATGATGAATGGGCGTATCGGCCTATGGATGTCGGCCTAAAGGCCGACCTACGGTTTTAGATGTTACCCATTTCCCAGTACTTTGGCAGGATCCGTTTTGGTGGCTTGCCAAGCGGGATATAAGCTTGCGACGACTGCCATAACAAAAGTCGTGACTAAACTGATATAAATGTCTGTCCAAATAATTTTGCTCGGTAAGTATTCAATAAAGTAGACGCCTTCAAGCGGATTGCTATCACTCATATTGATCCAGGCTTTAAAAATATCGGGAATGTTAATAGCAATAAAAATGCCGATCCCAGTGCCCAGCAGTGCACCAATCCCTGCATACGTCACACCTTGTAGCGCAAAAGTCGAAAAAATCGTACTGTCCTGTGCGCCCATGGTTTTCAAAATGGCGATATCCGCCCGCTTTTCTTTTACTTCCATTACCATAGAAGAAACGATATTAAAGCTCGCGACAGCGATGATCAGAAATACCACGAGATAGACGATAGTGCGCACCATCTGAATATCTTGATACAGTCCGCCTTGCGTTCGAAACCAAGACGATACGTACACTAAATCGGGTAATGCCCTACCCGCTGATGTCGCAATTTGCTGTGCCTGAAACACATCACTCACCTTGGCACGCAAGTCCGTTACTTGATCTTCTCTAAAGTCCATCGCTTCTTGCAGTGCATTAAGCGGCACTAACGCTAATGTTTGGTCAAGTGGCCCGCCCATATCGATAAGTCCCACCACCGTCGCCGTTAATCGCTTTGGCGCAGCGAGTGGATTATCCGAATGTTTGTTAGCAACCAAGAGTTGAATATTATCGCCAGCCACGACACCAAGCTTGTCAGCTATCCCTTTACCGATGATCACTTCACCCGGTTTTAATGCTTTTAGTTCCGCACCTTTTATAAAATCACTTATGCTCGACACCGTATGATGCCTATCCGGTGCGATCCCTTTTAACTGCGCCGCTTTTAAGGTGCCTTTGTATTGCAGCATGGCTGTTAAGTTAATTTCAGCCGTCGCGCTTACGATGCCACGCTGACTCTCCAAGATCTCTACTTTTTGCTGCCACGCTTGAATAGGGTCGTAAGGTGCTTGATAACTCACTTGCGGCATCACCGACAACAGCCGCTGCTCTAATTGTTCTTCAAAACCATTAATCACAGAAAGTGCGACTATCAATACTGCCATACCCAGCATTACACCAAGCGTAGAAGCACGGGTTAAAAAACCAATAAAACCAAGCTGACGTTTAGACTCTCTAAAGCGTTTGCTTAAAAAATAACTAAGCATGCTGATACACACCTACTTTGCCATCGTCCAGTTGCACTGCACGACCAAGCTTATCTGCCAACTCTAAGTCGTGTGTTACAACAACAAAGCTGGTTTTTAGCTGCTGATTGAGTTCAGCCAGCAAGTCATAAATTCGCAGTGCATTATGCTTATCAAGATTGCCGGTTGGTTCATCAGCTAGCACCAAATCAGGTTCTGTTACTAACGCTCTTGCTATCGCAACACGCTGTCTCTCCCCCCCAGAAAGCTCTGAAGGCTTATGATCAGCACGATGACTCAAGCCAACTTTATCGAGCATGTGTAACGCTTTTTCTCGGGCTTGTTTTGCTTTATTACCGGCAATTAATAACGGCATCGCCACATTTTCAACCGCGCTAAACTCCATCAACAGATGATGAAACTGATAGATAAAACCCAAATGCTTATTTCTAAATTTCGCCTGCTTTTTACGTGACAGCTTGCCAACTTCCACACCTTTGATCTTTACACTGCCAGTGGATGCTTTATCCAAGGTACCGAGAATATGCAGTAAAGTACTTTTACCTGAGCCCGAGCTACCCACAATCGCAAGCATTTCACCTTGGGTTACAGATAAATCAACGCCTTTTAATACCGTTACTTCGGCTTTACCATCTTGGTAGCTTTTGACCAAGTCCTGGCAGTCAATGACTAAATCACTCATATCTTAATACCTCTGCTGGCAGCACACTCGACGCGCGTTTAGCTGGATACAAGGTTGCTAAAAAGCTTAGCAATATGCTGCCCACTGCCATAATCGTTAAATCTGTTAGTTCTATTTTGACCGGAAGTTCAGCGCCACCAAGCAACTGAAGGCCTGCGAGGTGGAGCACCTCATTAATATTGTTCGAAAGCAATAATCCACCAGCAACACCAATGAGTGTGCCAAAAATGCCGTTATACATCCCTTGCGCCATAAACACTTTAGCTATCATTTGTGGTGTAAAGCCAAGCGTTTGCAAAATAGCCACTTCCCCTTGCTTTTCACTCACCATCATAGATAGCGCTGAAATGATATTAAATACAGCCACTATCACAATAAGGCCAAGTAATAGCGACATAATGCGCTTTTCCATTGCAACCGCCGCAAACAATGTGCCTTGCTGAGTTTGCCAATCCTGTATCTCGAGCCCTTGTAACAAGCTGTCCGCTTGCTGATAAAAATCAGGCAGACTAAAGGCATCATATAAATGAATGTTAAGGTCGTATTGCTCTGGCTTCTTGCGCATTAACCGCTGTAAACTCTTCCCGTCGGCAAATGCCAAATAAGTGTCAGCTTCGCTTTGGCCATCATATATGGCAGCTACGGTGAATAAGCGCTGCGTCGGTGTGCGGCCAAGCGGTGTGTATGTGGTGAATTCAGGCATGATCACGCGGAGTTGCTGACCAACGCTTACGCCAAGTTTATTGGCTAAATAGCGACTCAGCGCCACTTGGTATTTTTGCTCATACAATCGAGTTAAGCTACCTGCGCGTACGGCGTCATCTAACGCTGTTTCATACCCTTGAAATAGTCCTTGAAGTTGCACACCCACCAAATCTTGATTGGTTTGTAGAATTACGTCACTTGCAACATATGGCGAAACTTGCTTAACCAAAGGATGATTTTCAATGGCTTGTAATTTATTTTGATCAAGTTGCTCATTTTCCTTAATTTGCACATGCGGGATCAAATCAAGCATGGCGGCTTTTAAGGTTTGCTCAAAGCCATTCATCACTGAGCTGACGGTGATCAAACTCATCAAGCCAAGGGCGATACCCGCAATTGAGAAAAATGAGATAAACGATATAAATGCATTGCCTTTCGCAGCACGGCTATATCTTAACCCAACAAAGAGGCTAACTGGTTGAAACATAATCTATCTCGTAAAAAACTGCTGCACGGATACTAACATACTCAAAACCAGATTGATGGTAGGATTGCTATAAAAAGTGTGACAAACTATAAATTTGTTGACGTTTAGCTGTGCATTGCTGATCCCGTCAAAACGTTACTACTCGCCATACTTAGCGATTACCTTTTGCGGATCTGATATGGCACGTTTCTACGTTTGACTATTGTTGATTTCACCACCGATGTGTGGGTATCACCTAGCGTCGAGATCTTATCCAAAATTTCGTCTAGCTTAGGCATACTCTCAAAACACAACCTCACATAAAAACAATCCTCTCCCGTCACTTTGTCACATTCAATCACTTCAGGAATGTTTTGGATCATCGCTTCAAGTTGTTTTAGTTTACCGGGATGCTGACGAATACGCACAATCGCTGTCAGCGGGTAATCAAAGCTTTCTGGGTCTAATTCAATACTGTATTTACTAATTACCCCATACTCTTCCATACGTTTCATGCGCTCATTCACACTCGGTGAAGACATATTCACTGCCCGGGCCATTTCAGCAACGGACACTCGGCTGTTGTTTTCTAACAGCTTTATAAGCTTGCTATCTATCGCATCAAGCGACCATTTTTCATTATTAATTAGTTTTCGCATTTTTGCCTTTCATTTTTAGGAAATTAGAAAAATTAGCCTTTTATTGTCTATTAGTAATACGGCAAACCCTAAATAATATGCAAGTATAGAATTGAATATGACAAGGTGTGAACAATGTTTGGCTCAGATAAAGAAAAAGGTTCAATAGAGATGATAATAGCTATGGTGCTGTCCGGCACCATAGGATACTTTGTCGTCAGTGCAGAACAATCCTATTGGAATGTGGTATTTTTACGTTGTGTTATTGGCGCATTGTGCCTTCTTGGATACGTGCTCGTAACAAAGCAACTGACAAAAGAGGTGTTTAAAGGTCCCGTTTTTATGACCATCTTGCTCGGCGGTATCGCGCTGGTCGGAAACTGGGTGCTATTATTCGCCTCGTTTGACTATATTCCTTTTTCAATTTCAATCATCGCATACCATCTACAACCTTTGATGTTGGTATTATTAAGCGCGGTGTTTTATCGTCAGTATCCAAGTAAGGCAATCCTTTTATGGTTGGCCATCGCCGTGGTGGGATTATGGTTGGTTGTGGGGATCCCGTATCAAGAAATAGTCGCGGTGATTTTTGCACAAGAGAGTAACCAAGCCGTTTTTGGTCTGCTACTAGCACTTGGAGCTGCATTTCTGTATACCATTACAACGCTGATGACGAAAAAGGTAAGCCAAGTGCCATCCGGTGTAGTTGCTGTGATCCAAATCTTTTTTGGTGGCTTATTTTTGTTGCCTTGGGTTGATTTTTCACACTTCCCAGTGACTTCATCGAGCTGGGGTAATATCTTATTCTTAGGCGTCGTCAACACAGGGTTTATGTATGTGATCATGTATGATGCGTTTCAACGCTTAAGCACCACATTAATTGCTATTCTTTCTTTTATTTATCCGGTCGTGGCGCTGTTAGTAGATTTTATTGCATTCGAGCACACGATTTCGATGCTACAAACGCTTGGGATTGTTTTAATCTTAACAGCCGTCAGCGCTGTAAAGTTCGATTGGAAGTTAGGCAAGCTATTTAACCTGAGGTTTGGATAAGGAGTGTTCCAACTCATTGTTGCTAAAGCACAACTTAGTTTTTCCTTGTCTAGCCAGAGAGTTTTAGGGAAAACAAGGCGAATTTACGCACCAATAGCTGGCTATTGGAAGTGAATTCAACGCAGTTAGCGCTAAAACTGGCTGCTAGAAAGGCATTAATTATCCGCAGCTCAGGTTATTTAGCACACCAAAGCAAAAAATCAGTTAATTTAGCTAATTTGAACTTAAAGGAAACACCAGTGATAAAAGCAGAGTAAAGTGCAAGTACTTTGCTCTGCTGCTGTTGACTAGCTTACTGCTCTAGGTAACAAATAACCGCTGCTTGCTTAGGGTTGCTTTGTGTATCTTCAATCAGATAGCTCGCTTTTTTACTGTTTTGGCATAAACACATGTCATAATGACTGATCATGTAAGCATTACCTACAGCATCTTCATCCGTTTTTTGAATGCTACAGGTAGGCTCTCTCCAAATTGGATCCCAGCCGCTTTGGCCAATAGCAACAATTTTAATGTTTTGTTGAGTAACGAGTGCTTTCGCCTCTTCTACTTCTTGAGCAGATACAGACAATACAGTGAATGCAACGAGTGCGGTGATTAGCTTTTTCATTTTTCATCCTTAATTTAAGTCAGCGCTATAGATAAAAAACAGCAAAATACTGTAACAGAAATCAAAATATTGAATAAAAACTCTATAGCGCTTGCTATTTTATTCATTAAATATGACAACTCAAGAATAAATTTATTAAATTTACAAAAACAATTTCAACATTAAAGCCTCATCAAGAAAACTCACCTTAATACGTCAAGGCACATACTTTGGCTCTCTTCTCATTTAGATTAAATAAACATATTAGACGCAAATTAAATAACAAAAAGAAATAAGTGAAATTAATTCCATTTATCTTAATAGCGCACTTTACACAACAAACTCGCACAGTTTAAAAATTCACAATTCCATTAACCTAAACACCATGATTTTCTTAATTCCGAATAACACAAGACATAACTCAAACAATAAAAATCCAACACTGATTATTAAGAGAAATTATTTTTCATACATTTAGAATATTAGTACATAGAGCATTTACACCAAAATTAATTCAATAAAACTCAAATATCAAAATTAGACAAACAGCATTAAAAATAACAAACTTTATTACTTCATAAAAAACAACAATGAAATTATTTAGGTTAATTTAGTCAAAATAAAATCATTAGCATCAAAATAATTTCAATGTTTGAATACGCAACTTGTGAACGAGGTGTAATTAAAATGTGTACAGCATCACTTTTAATTGCCTATTTATCATACTTCTGCATTAAGGTTTTTTTGAGATGAATGGCTTTTCTTCAAACACTTGTTACGAACTTGTCTCTGAAGCGCTAGAGGATATCGAGGCTCTACATGAGGAGTTTCAAGGTGTTGAAGAGGATGAACATGCCAGCCACCGCGTTGTTGACATTGCACGGCAGTTAGTCGCATTCAAATCAATCACGCCGGATGATGTTGGGTGCCAACTGTGGTTAGCACAAGAGCTGCGGACTTTGGGTTTTTCAATCAAGCACTTGCCTGTTCGTGATGTGAGTAACTTAATAGCGAGCATAGGTAACAATAGTGACGCTAGGTTTGCTTTTCTTGGTCATACCGATGTAGTACCAGCCGGAAGTACACAAGATTGGCAGTTTAACCCTTTTAAGCTGACAGAACACAATGGCTGTCTCTTCGCCAGAGGTATTGTTGATATGAAAGGCGCTATTGCCGCCTTTTTCTGTGCAATTGAGGCTCTAGTGACAGACTTTGGAATACCGGAAAAAGAGCTTTGGTTGCTACTCACTAGCGACGAGGAAGGCGAAGCGGAACACGGAACCAAGCGGATCACTCAGTTTTTAAAACAGCAGCGTATCACATTTGATTTTACCTTGGTCGGAGAGCCAAGCTCTGAAGCGCAAGTAGCAGATACACTGAAAGTCGGTCGCCGTGGTGCTTTGTCTTTTACCATTAATTTACATGGTAAAAGTGGACATGTGGCTTACCCTCAAAAAGCGACCAATGCCATCCATCTAGCACAAAATATTATGCAAGCATTATTGTCAGTAGATTGGCCTAAGCACTGTGATAACTTTGACTCGACCACACTACAATTCACTCATGTAAATTCTGGCGATTTTGTTGACAACATCATTCCAAGCCAATGTCAGCTAAATTTTAATATCCGTTATACACCCGCATACAACGAATATGAATTGGTCCAGCTGGTCAGAGAAACCATCGAAAAACATACACTCAATTATGCATTAACGACCAATAACTCCTGTAAACCCTATTACTGCGTAAATAATGATGAGATCCCTTCTCCATCCCTCGCTATCGTCTGCGATGAAATCAACAACCAATGTCATTTCACACCAAAACTATCGACCGCAGGGGGAACATCGGATGGTCGCTTTATTGCTGAAATATCAACCTCAGTATTAGAACTTGGATTGGTGAACAAAACCATTCATCAAATAGATGAACACACAACAACATCCGACTTAATCCAGCTTCAACAACTTTACTACGGCATCTATAAACGCCTGCTCTACCCTACGCTTCATGTTCACTCAACCACTCAAGATGAACTGCTGCAACTTCGCTAATTAACAGAAAATAGATAACTTCAAGGAATGCATTATGGCAATCGAAAATGAACGCTCTGTTCGCCCCGCAAACGACACGCTACCGATAGCAATTATTGGCATGGGTTGTCGTTTCCCAGGTCACGCGAATAGTCCTGAATTGTTTTGGGAAAATATTAAACATGGTGTCGATTGCATCATAGAAACCCCAGAATCGAGATGGAATATCGATACTCATTATTCGTCTGTAAAAGCGAATAAAGGCAAGTTGAGCTCAAAATGGGGTGGCTATATCGATGATATCGATAAGTTTGATCCAGCATTTTTTGGGATCACGCCTCGTGAAGCCGAGTTTATGGACCCTCAACAACGTAAACTGCTGGAGGTAACTTGGGAAGCGTTGGAAGATGGTGGGCAAAAGCCATCTGAACTCGCAGGAGAGTCGGTCGGCGTTTTCATGGGTGGGTTTACGCTTGATTATAAAATCATGCAATTCACTAACCCAGATTTTGACAACATTGATGCTCACACTGCGACGGGTGTTATGATGACGATGCTTTCTAATCGCATCTCTCATACTTTTGACTTTAATGGCCCCAGCATGTCCATCGATACTGCTTGTAGCTCCTCTATTGTCGCATTAGATATGGCCTGTAAAAGCCTACAGACCGGGGCAAGTAATATGGCACTCGCAGGTGGTGTGCTATTACATTTAGCACCACAATATACAGTATCCGAGTCTAAAGGCGGTTTCTTATCTCCGACTGGTTTTTCTCATGCTTTTGACGACTCCGCAAACGGTTATGTCCGCGCTGAAGGCGCTGGCGTCGTTGTGCTCAAGCGCTTAGATGATGCGATTAAGGATGGCGACCCAATTCATGCGGTGATCTTAGCCACCGGTGTAAACCAAGACGGTAAAACACAAGGGATCACGGTGCCGAATGGGGATGCCCAATTGCGCTTGATGAAGGAAACCTATGCCAAAGCGAATATTGACCCCGGTAAAGTGCAGTACATTGAAATGCACGGCACAGGCACACCTGTTGGCGACCCTATTGAAGCAAAGTCAGTTGGAACATTACTTGGGATCAACCGTGATCAAGACGATAAATGCTACATTGGCTCAGTAAAAACCAATATTGGCCATACCGAGGCAGCCGCTGGTATGGCTGGTTTGTTCAAGGCGGTCAAAGCCATTCAAAACAAACAGATCCCACCGCATTTACACTTAAAATCAATTAATCCTAAGATTGATTACGCCAACGCGCCGTATGAGATCCCCACTAAACTTACACCTTGGCCTAAGCATGAAGGTTTAGCCGTTGCGGGGGTAAACTCCTTTGGTTTCGGTGGAACCAATTCCCACGCGGTTATTCAAGAATACGTTGCGCCAGAAGTACCATCAATACCTCCAGCAAATGAGAATGGCCTAAAACTTTATCCATTGAGTGCAAGAGATCAACACGGGATCCATCGCTTTGCCAAAGCGCATAATGAATTTTTGCAAGACAGCGATGCATCACTCAGTGATATTATCTACACACTGGGTGAGCGCCGTGAACATCACCAATATCGTCATGCAATTTGTTTCAAAAATGCAGAGGATCTGCAACAACAACTACAAACATTAAGTCATGATGCTGAATTTGCTGTGGCCAACACTCTGCGCACACTGAAAAAAGATGAGCAAAAACTCGTGTGGGTTTTCACCGGCATGGGGCCACAATGGTGGGCAATGGGCCGTGAGCTGTACCAATCAGAGCCAACTTTTAAAGCGATGATCGATGAGTGTGATAGCTATATGTCAGCGCTTACAGATTGGTCATTGGTTGATGAAATGCTTGCCGATGAATCAGCGTCAAACATGCAATATACTTGGCTTGCTCAAACGGCAAACTTTGCCGTGCAAGTTGCACTTGCAGCAATGTGGCGTCAACACGGCATTTCCCCTGATGTCATTGTTGGCCATAGTACCGGTGAAGCGGCGGCATTTTATGAAGCCGGGGTCTACTCATTAAAAGATGCTTGCACCATCGTAGTCCATCGTAGCCGTTTACAGCATCAATGCCGCAACACAGGTAAAATGATGGCGGTAGGACTCTCTGACAGTGACGTCACACCTTATCTCAACGACCAAGTTGAAATTGCAGCGGTAAACAGTCCAAACTCTGTCACCCTAGCTGGTGAAGAAAATGCGTTACACAGTATCGAAACACAACTGAGCGAAGCTGGTGTGTTTTGCAAGTTTCTCCGCGTTGAAGTGCCCTATCACAGCCAGTTTATGGAACCGATTAAGACCGAATTGCTCGAGTGTTTAGCTGGTATTCAAGCTAACACCGCACATACTCCATTGTATTCAACGGTAACAGGAACACTTGCAGCGGGGCCTGAGCTTGATGCTAACTACTGGTGGCTCAACGTCCGCCAAGCCGTGCGTTTTGTTGATGCCACCCGTGCAATATTACAACAAGGTTACCAAGCATTTTTGGAACTAGGTCCACACCCTGTGCTTGGCGCATCTATTGCCGAAACCGCAGAAGAACAAAGTTGCTCAAGCGTTGTCGTCTCGAGTATGCGCCGTAAATCCGACGAGCAACACACCTATTACCACGCCGTAGCTCAACTGTTTGGTTTAGGCTTTGAATTAAATTGGTCAGCCATAAATGGTCGAGGTAAGTTCACTACGTTGCCAACTTACCCGTTCTTGCAAGAACGCTTTTGGACCGAGCCTGAGTACTTTAATCAAGTGCGTTTAGGGCAAAGTAACCATGCTTTCTTGGGCCGTAAACGCAGTGAAGCTGAACATGTTTGGAACGCGGTAACCGACACAAATCGCGATAGTTTTTTAAGCTGTCATCAAATCCAAGGCAATACCCTCTTCCCCGCTGCTGGCTTTATTGAAATGGCGTATGCTGCAGCCAAAGAGACTTGGGGCAATGGCAGCTATGCACTCGACCACTTTGTCATCGATAAAGCGTTATTTTTGAATAATGAACACGCTCCCAATGTGCAATTCATTTTGCACCATGATGAACCGAATTTTAAAGTGGTAAGCCTCGAAGATGGTAAAACGACCCGCCATGTTCAAGGGACAATCCGCCGAGTACAAAGCGCCAACCTTGCTGAGCCTATTGATCTCAATGCTATTCGTAGTGCCGCTACCAGCGCGCAGCAGCACGATGAGTTTTATGCACACCTAAAAGAGTTTGGTTACGAATATGGTCCATGTTTTAGAGCCATTGAACAGATCTGGGCAACAGACAACGGCGTGCTTGCCAAAATCTCTTGGCCTACTCAACTTGAGCGAACAACACAATTTACCCTACACCCAAGTCTACTAGATGCGTGCTTCCAGACGTTAGTATTTACAGAGCTTGCAAGTGCTAATGCTCAGCAATTCTCTATCCGCTTACCAGTGATGCTAGAGCAGATCCTGCTTTGCGGGCAGAACAATACTGACTTTTGGTGTTATACCCAAATCACTCATCGTGACGACGAAAAAACGGTCGGTGATTTATACCTCTGTGATGAGTCTGGTCAAGTCTTTGGTGTTATCAAAAACTTTATTGCACAAAGCGTTGACTCCGCTGCAAGTGGGATCACCACCAGAACCATAGATAGCTGGCTTTACCAAGTCAATTGGCTTGCAGAGCCTGATCAGGAAATACAAGAAACTGACACATCGGGTCGTTGGGTGCTCCTCGCAGATCAATCAGGAACAGCCGAACAGGTAGCTGACCGTTTAGCAAAGCTTGGCCACTCTAGCTGTATCGTTAAATCTGGAGAATACTTTGATATCGACAGAGACCATTGTCATGCATGGCTAGTTCCCGATTCACGGGATCACCTGTCACAACTTATCGAGACTTTGGGCAAACAAGAAATTCGTGGCGTTGTGCATTGCTTTAGTCTAGATAACAGCGCGATAGAATCACTGACCCTTGCTCAACTGCAAAGAGAAAAACGTCAGTCGCTACATTCATTGTTAAATCTAGCCAAAACCGTAATTGAACAAGACTGTAAATTCCCGCTTTACGTGGTAACACGCAACGCCAGCCTCGTTAATAGTGAGCAACTTACCGCGGTGATGTCCGCTTCGTTAACAGGATTTAGCCGAGTGCTCGCACAGCAAGAACTGGTTGATAATTGGGGTGGCCTCATCGATGTTGATGGCCAAAATGATGCCGAACATATCACAGCTAGATTGTTAAGTGACCGCCAAGAAGGGGAAGTTGCTTTTAGGGAAAATCAGGCCTATGTTGCTCGTTTAGAGCAGGCAACGTCACTTCAACCCGCCTTCCCAACTCGCGTGCAAAGCCATAAAGCACAATTGATCACGGGTGCATTTGGTTCAATCGGTCAGTTAGTTTGTCAGCTACTCGTCGATAGAGGTGCACGAAACCTCATTTTGCTTGGTAGGAGTCAATTACCTGAGCGTAAGAGTTGGTCAGAACTTACCTCAAGCGACCATAACTATGATCGCGTTCGGTTTATTCAACACCTTGAGAGTCAGGGCGTTAATGTCTCGTTATGGCAGACAGACTTAACTCGAGAGCGTGAACTTCACGCGGCCCTTGAGTCTTATCATCTAAGTGCACAAGCACCGATCAACGGATTATTTTTCTGTGCTGGTATCGTCAATGACACCTTACTTGGCAATATGGATACCAGAGCATTTGACGGTGTGTTTGACACCAAAGCGATTGGTGCGTTGATGCTTCACAAAGCACTCAGTAAAGTTGACCTCGAACACTTTGTACTCTTCTCCTCTGTCGCGGCTCAAGTCACTACCGCAGGACAAACAAACTATGCTTCTGGCAATGCTTTCTTAGATGCCCTCGCCCACTACCGTCGCAATCAGGGTCTTCCGGCGCTGAGTATCAACTGGGGTCCTTGGGCTATTGGTATGATTGAAGAGTTGGGTCTCGCCGAACATTACAAGAACCAAAGGGGCATGAACTGCATCTCACCAAGTGCGGGGATGGCTGTGCTTGAACGTATTCTAGACCAAGAGCAACCTCAACTCTTAGTGTGTGACGCCGATTGGTCCAAAGTAACCAATTGGTATGCAGGAAAGCCGAGTTTATTTAGTCACTTGGCTACCCAAGAAAACGACACGCAAAGCCACCAAGAGCAAGAGTTTGCTCCTTTATACCAGCAAACAGACAGCGCGCTTCGGTTACCGCTTGTTGCCGATCATCTCGCTAATGCTGTCAGCCAAGTATTACGCTGTAAACGAGAGCAAGTGGAATTAGATCTATCGCTCGGTAATCTCGGTATTGACTCTATTATGGCGACAGAACTGAGAAATAAGATCACCACCCATTTTGGTGAAACCCTAACGATTGTACGCCTACTAAGTGGTGCATCTATCAACGAATTAAGTATAGAGCTTAATGACAAACTCGTTGAGTCGCTTGGCTTTGAAGTCATAACCACAGAAACATCGCAGGTTCAGCCGGTTTCCGAGACCAAGGTTAACTCTATTATCGTATCTGATGCCAATGTGGAAGCTGAATTCCCACTTTCCTATGGACAAAAAGCGATTTGGTTTATCAATCAACTCAACCCAAGTAGCGCTTCCTACAATATCGGCGGCGCGATGCACATTCCTAGTGCCCTGAATATCGACGCGCTGAAAAAAGCCCTTAGTGCTGTAGTTGCTCGCCACCCAATGTTAAGAACAAACTTCTTCTTTAAAGATGGCGAACCCTATCAAAGAGTTTGGACTCATCGCGAGGATGCACTGCAAGTCATTGATGTACATGGTAAGTCTTGGGAAGATATTCAACCTATGATGATTGCAGGCAATGAACAGCCTTTCGACCTTGAGCACGACCCGCTGTTTAGACTGTATTTGTATAAGCAGAATGATCAAAGCTACTACTTTGCAGTGACGATTTATCACATCATCTCAGATGCATGGTCAAATTACATGTTTATCGATGAAATGCAGTCACTGTATGCGCATTTTGCAAAAAGTGAACCGTTAGCACTCAGCGAGATAACGTCAAGCTATGAAAAATTTGTCGATTGGGAAACACGCTTTGTTCACTCTCCACGCGGCGCGGCAAACTATAAGTTTTGGCAGAATCACTTACCTGCAGAGATCCCCGTATTAGACCTTGCAACCGACAAACCTAGACCTGCGGTACTCACCAACGTTGGTGATTCATATCATTTTGAGTTGGATAAAGCCCTCACGTCTTCATTGAATACCCTTGCAAAGGCACAAGGGTCCACCATGTTCATGGCGTTGCTTAGCATCTATTACGCGGTCATGCATAAATATACTCAGCAGGATGAGATCATTATTGGCAGTCCCGTGGCCGGTCGTACAAATCCAGAGTTTTCAAACGTCTATGGTTACTTTGTGAATCCCCTACCGCTATGCGCAAGGTTTGATCCTGAAACGCACTTTACTTCGCTTTTAGCGCAGGTGAAAGACATTACCCTCAACGCACTAGATCACCAAGAATATCCGTTTGCGCTGTTAGTGGATAAGCTTGGTATTGAACATGATGCCAGCCGCTCTACGGTATTTCAGGTCATGTTTGTAATGCTCAATCACCGCGTTGAGCAATCGCATATGGATGAAAATAATGTCGCGTACTATAAGGGCTTTCCTATGCAATTCATGGAACTGCCTGAAGAAGAAGGTCAATTTGACATTACGCTTTCGACCTATGAAGAAAATGGCGTGTTCAAAGGTACATTAAAATATAATACCGATCTATTCGAAACCGAAACGATAGCGCAGCTGGCTCGGGACTATATCGCACTGACGCGAATGGTCGTTGATAGTCCAAATCGGCCACTTTCGGAGCTTGCCTTAACAAGTCCAGACGCAATAGATGCCTTGGCGACATTTGCTGAAAGTCAACAAAACGCACCTGCATTACCGACTTTGGTCAGCCAAATAGAAAATGCGGCGCAACATAGTCCTGAGCTTCCTGCCCTCAGCATAGCCTGTGGAACAAATGCCGGAGAATTGGCTGCTACTTTGAGCTATTGCGAACTGAATGGTCAGGCAAATCAGTTGGCGCGACTAATTAATTCGCAGCTAGATAACCAACCTAGTCAAACGATTGCCTTACATTTTGAAAAATCTATCGCATTAGTTGTTGCTTGTATCGCTACGTTAAAAGCAGGTCATCATTTTGTGGTAATTGACCCGCAGCAACCCAATGAACGCAAGCAACTGTTGCTTGAGCAAAGTCGCTGCGCGTTACTACTTTGCGAAGAAGCGCTAACATCAGATCACCCTACACTACTTTGGGAAAGCTTCCAAAGCCAACGAGATGAAATCAGCGAGCACAATTTGGCGTTAAATCATCAGCCAAATGACATCGCGTATATTGTCTTTACTTCTGGCTCTACAGGTACGCCAAAAGCTGTCCAGGTTAGCCATCAAAACTGGGCTACGATCGCTGTGGACTGGTTAGCCCAATTTGATTTAGCACCTACTTCTCATCATTTACAATTGGCTAGCCCAACCTTTGATGTGTTTTGTGGCGATCTTGCGCGCGCATTTTACAATGCGAAGCACTTAGTGTTGTGTCCTAAAAATATGATGCTGAACATGCCGGTGTTGTATGACCTCATTGAGACACAGCAGATTGATACGGTTGAGTTTGTGCCCTCTGTGGTTCGTAATCTCATCTTATTCGCAAAGCAAAGTCAGGTTGGATTTACCAGCTTACGTAGAGTGATTGTTGGCTCTGAGCAATGGCAAATCGCTGAATACCGCGCACTCAAAGGATTGCTACAAGAAGATGCTCGACTATTTAGCTCCTACGGTACATCTGAAGCAACCATAGACAGTAGCTTCTTTGAGGAATCAGAACAGTACCTGGAAACCAGCGCGACAGTGCCAATCGGCAAGCCTTTCAATGCAACGCAACTTATCTTGCTCGATAAGCAAAACCAATTAGTATCCAGTAACGCAGTCGGCGAAATTGCAATTGCGGGACAAGGCGTAAGTCTTGGCTATCTCAATAATCCAGAGAAAAATGCCAGCCAATTTATCCAACTTCCCGTGTCAGAAAATTGCACCCTACGGGTATATAAAACGGGTGATTTAGGTAAGTGGGACAAACACGGCAACCTACATATTCTGCAACGTATCGACAACCAAGTAAAAATACGAGGTCACCGCGTTGAGCTTGGAGAAATTGAGTCTAGCATCAACCAGATCCCAGGAATTAAGCGAAGCTATGTCAAAGGGATAGAAGTACATGGGCAAACCCAATTAATTGCCTACTTTGAGTCGGAGCTTGCGGTCGGTACTGAGTTTGTCCTCGAGCAGTTAGAGAACCAGTTACCAAGCTATATGGTACCTAGTAAGCTGGTTGCTATTGATCAATTTCCATTACTGAGTAACGGTAAAATCGATGCAGCGGCATTACCACAGGTTGAACTCGCCGAGTTGGTAAGAGCATTCGTAGCGCCTGCCACCTTATTTGAGCAGCAGCTCGCTGAGATTTGGTCCAATATGCTAGGGCAAAAATCCATTAGTCTTCATGATGATTTTTTTGCCCTTGGCGGTAACTCTTTATATTTGATTGAGCTAATGGTCAGGATCCAATCAGCCTTCAGCATCAAAATGGAAGTTAATCAGCTATTTAGATTTACAACCTTACATGGCATGGCGAGTGCAATTGAAGATGTAGTAACAGGAAAAGAAACGGGCGCGTCCCCTTACCTTATCTTCAATGCGGGTCAATCTACTCGTTTATTTGCGCTACCACCAGCGGGTGGTTACAGCATCGTTTACAAGGCATTTGCCGACGCATTGCCTAACACTGAAGTGATCTCTTTTAACTACCTCGAAAGTGACACTAAGGTTAGCGACTATGCCGACCAAATTATGCAAATTCAACCTCATGGCCCCTATACCCTATTTGGATACTCCCTTGGTGGTAATTTAGCCTTTGAGATTGCTAAGGAACTGGAAAGCCGAGGTCAACGTGTCGGGGATGTGGTGATCTTAGACTCATTCAGGATCACCGAAACAGTCAAAATGCGGGAGCAAGACTTCGCGCACTTTGAGCAAGAGTTAAAAGCACATTTCGCCCGCCACACCGGCTCAAATACGGTACACCAGCATACACTGGCACAAGCGAGAGACTATATCGATTGGTGTTATGAAGTGAAAAACCTAGGTCAGGTTCACGCAAAACTGCACTTTATCGTCGAGCAAAATGCACATGCAGAAGCTGCTCGTCTAACCAGTTGGGATGCAGCATCAGACGCCGAAGTCATTACCTATCAGGGAGTTGGTAAACATGAGGAAATGTTGATGCCCGATATGATGCAGGCAGGCAACGGCGCAATTATGCAAAGTATTCTACAGGATACCCAAAGCCGAGCGGTAATAGCAACAAACGTGGAGTAACAGCTCGCCCCAAAGCCATCGCTTTGGGGCTTTCTAACGACTTTAAGGACAGAATTATGACCACACAAAGACAATCTATGATCATCATAGGTGCCGGTATGGGTGGACTCTCAACCGGTAGCTATGCACAAATGAACGGCTACAAGAGCGTGATCTTAGAGCTGCACGATATTCCCGGCGGCTGCTGCACATCGTGGGAACGTAGAGATTATATTTTTGATTGGTGTATTAGCTGGCTACTGGGTAGTGGCTCAGGCAACGGCATGAATCAAATCTGGCAAGAGTTAGGTGCGCTGGATGATAAAGAAATTAGAGACTTTGAAATCTTCAATTCAGTTATTGATGAGGAATTAGGAGAAGTACATTTCTACGCAGATCCAGATAAACTCGAAGCCCACCTTTTAAGCATTTCTCCCGCAGACAAGAAACTCATCAAACAATTTTGCGATGGCATTCGTGAATTCGTCAAAATGATAGACGCTTATCCCTTTCTAGTGCCAGTGGGCATTATGTCACGCTGGCAAAAGCTAAAGATGATGTGGCCGTTCATCAAAAAATTTAATTTAATCCGCAAATCCATGGCGACATTGATGTCGGACTTTGCCGCTAAGTTTTCACATCCGCTGCTGCAAAAGGCATTTAACGTTATCTTTTATGAGCAACATCCCAGTTTCCCGCTATTACCTTTCTATTTTAATCTGGCCTGCGCGGCGAAAAAAAATGCAGGTGTGCCCGAGGGTGGCTCGTTAGGTCTCGCGCAATCGATGGAAGCAAGATATAAAAAGTTGGGGGGTGACATCATATACAACACCCGAGTACACAAGATCTTGGTCGAAGACAACAAAGCCATCGGTGTTGAACTCAGCGACGGCCAAAAAATGTATGCCGATATCGTGATCTCAGCATGTGACGGTACGGATGTGGTAAAAAACATGCTTGATGGCCAGTATTCCAGCCCTGTGTTAGACAAGCTATACGACGAGTTAAGGGAGACCGATGGTCAAATGTTCCCAGGATACGTCTCTGTATTTTTGGGGGTAAACAAGGACTATACCCATCAACCTCATTGCCGCACCCACTTGTTAGACCAACAAGATCTGGTCCACTGCCCTGGTATGACGCACCCGGGGATCAATGTGCAGGTGCGCAATGTACACTACCCGCATATCGCCCCAGAAGGCAAATCCGTGCTTTATATCACCTACTTCTCAACTTATGAGCCGTGGGCTGAATTAAATAATTTCCAAGAAACAACGGCGACTAAACGCCATCACACTAGGGTCAAGCGTAGCGTTCAATATCGCCTCGCTAAAAAGACCTTAGGTGAATTTATAATCGATAAGCTCTCCACTCATTTTGAGGGACTAAAAGAGCATATCGAATATATCGACATCGCGACCCCTTTGACCCAAGTTCGCTATACCCGCAACAGCAAAGGAACGGTATTGGCGTGGCAGCCATTTTTGGAAAGTGGTGAGAGTTTAGAAGACGAAATAAATGCCAACGGGACAACGGGGCTGCCTGGCCTTAGTAACTTTTATATGGCTGGTCACTGGGTGACAACCGGCGGATTGATCCGTGCAGCAGCTACAGGCAGACATGTTCTGCACTTTGTATGCCGTGATGATGACAAGCCGTTTCAGGCTTGGATCGGTGAAAACCCACTACACCAACCTCAATCTTATAGCGAACAAAAGCAGCATGTTGCTTAACCAAGAGAATTAAAAGGAAATATTATGAGTACTCGTATTGGCCTATTTTATGGCAGCACAACAGGTAACACTGAAGCCGCAGCAGAATTAATAAAAGCAAACCTAAACCAGTTTACCATCGACCTCTTTGATATAGCAGACACCGAATTAACCTTAACCGAGAACTATGAATTTTTGATTTTTGGGATTTCAACGTGGGAATACGGTGGTTTACAAGATGATTGGGAATCACGTTGGGAGAGCCTAGCACAACAGGATTTCAGCGGAAAAATCGTGGCTATCTTCGGTCAGGGCGATCAAGTTGGTTATGACGAGTGGTTTCAAGACGGTATCGGCATCTTACACGATAAACTAACCGAACAAGGCGCCACTGCAATTGGTTACTGGCCAAATTCAGGTTACCACTTCACCAAGTCGAAAGGTCTAAATGAAGACGGCAGTGAGTTTCTCGGCTTGTCGCTTGATGATGATAACCAACCAGAACTCACCGAGCAGCGCATCAACGACTGGTGCCAAGAGATTGCAGCCGTGCTTCAAGAACTTACCTGCGAAACAGCTTAAGGCCATCAAGATAACTATTCGGCGATGCTTAGCTGTATTACATGCACGCCGAATATGACAAGGAATAACAATGTCAAAAAATACAAAATCAGTCATTATTATCGGAGCTGGCATGTCAGGTCTAAGCACCGCAGCATACAGCCAGATGAATGGTTACGAAACGACAACATTTGAGCTACATGAAACTCCCGGAGGATGCTGTACTTCTTGGCAGCGAAAGGACTTTACTTTTGATTGGTGCTTGAGTTGGTTAAAAGGTACAGGTCACAAAGATGAGATGTCATTAATTTGGAATGAACTTGGTTGCCTCGATGACGTTTCAATCTACCATATTAAAACATTCAACACCGTAATTTTTCCAGATGGACAAAAAGTTACCTTCCACGCAGATCCCGATAAGCTCGAGTTAAGTTTAATCGAACAATTTCCTGAAGATACCAAGCATATTAAAGAGTTTTGCGGCTATATTAGAAAACTAGCTGGTTGTAGTCCCCACTTTCCATTTCTAAAAAATACTGGACTCATGACATGGTGGGAAAAAGCTAAAATGATGTGGAAGTTGCTTCCCTACATGAAAACATTGATGAACACAATGTCTATCAGTATAGAAGACTACTCAAAACGCTTTAATAATCCTATTTTAGCTGAATCTCTTAACTGGATAATTTATGACAGACTTGGGAACTTTCCAGTTATGCCCTTCGCTTTTAATATTGCTAATGCCGCTGATAAAACGATAGGAGTTCCGGATGTCGGCTCATTAGGATTGGCTAAAAAGTTGGCTAGCAGAGTGGAAAAACTAGGTGGAAAAATCCACTATAAAGCGAAAGTCGACCAAATTTTGGTTGAAAACAATAAAGCTATTGGGGTACGACTAAGCAACGGACAAGAACACTTTGCAGATTACGTGATCAGCGCAAGCGATAGTTACAACACAACACAACACTTATTAAAGAGTGCTTACCCTCACCCTGTAATGGATAAAATGTATAGCCAATTGCATAACGATCCAAAGGGCATCATTTTTCCTAGCTTAGTTGCCGTATTTATTGCCGTTAATAAGGATTACACTGATCATGATCCTTATTCAACCTATCTAATAGACGATAAACTGAAATCAGAGTTGATAGGTATTAGCCACGGCGGAATAGCTGTACAAGTTAGAAGCACTCTATTACCAAAGCAGGCTCCTGAAGGTAAGTCAGTGCTCTACATTACTTACCTTACTGACAGTCAACCATGGCAAAATTTAAACGCAAACAGTGTTCAATCCGAACATATCAGTATTGGACGAAATAGTCACACCCGTCGAAGACGCTCTGTAGAATATAAAGTCGCCAAGAAAGACGTTGGCTCCAAGATACTACAATTTCTTTCTCAGCACTTTGAGGAATTAGAGAACAACGTTGAGTTTATAGATGTTGTCACACCGCTTACTTGTGAACGATATACCAAAAACTACAATGGCACAGTATTAGGTTGGGACCCATTCTCTCCTTACTCTGAAGAGTTTGAAAAATACATCAACAGACATGGGCCCACTTTACCTCACTTAGATAATTTCTATTTTTCCGGTCACTGGGGAACATCAAATGGTGTAGCTCAGGCCGTGGCCAGCGGCAGACATATAGCCCAATATCTTTGTCTACAAGATAGCAAAAGGTTTCGAGTCACGCCCTTGTTAAGCCATGCCAACACTGCAACGCAACCAAAAGAGAATGAGCAATATGCATAACTTAGCGACAAAAAATAGGGTCACTCAAGCTATGAGTATACTCTGCTACCCAATCATTTTCTTAATAGTTAGTGCAATTAGTTTACTTGCGATTACAGAAAAACTTGAACTTGGTATCACTACTTTTTTCACCGTTTTATTCGTTATTTTTTACTTCGTTGTGATGGAAAGAATAAATCCTTTTCGACATAGCTGGCATCCAAGCAAAAAGGAATGGCAAAGAGATGGACGTTATTTCATTTTAGTGATGATTTATGGCGCGATTGGCGCGGGCATCATTCGCACCATCTCCATTTATTTGGCACCTCAAGAAAATGCACTAACACTGTCACAAAATGTGTTACTAGCAATTCTCGTTAGTTCATTTACGGGATATTGGCTTCATAGATTGCAACACAAGTACCTATCTTTGTGGAGCTTTCATGGTATTCACCATACTCCGAACAAGGTCACAACAAGTAATAATGTTGTTGTACATCTATTTGAAGTAATTATAAGCGCAGTTACTATTCAACTTATCTTTCTACTCTTAGGCTTTTCTGCCGAAAGCGTATTTATTGCCGGTCAATTTACGGTATTGCAAGGGTACTTCATACACGCCAATATCAATGTCAAAATGGGATGGCTAAATCATCTTATTGCAACCCCCGAGTTGCACCGGTTTCACCACAGCACCAACTTACAAGAAGCTGGAAACTACGGCTCTGAACTAAGCATTTGGGATAAAGCCTTTAACAGTTTCCAGTACCACCCCGAGCGCTCACCTCAGGAAATTGGTGTTACTAAACCACATTTGTTCCCTGCCCCTTCAGCCATTGGACTTGGTATTTTGCACCCTTTTAAGTGGTTTATAAGTTCAAAAGGCAAACGTCCAAATTACAGCAATATTGCTAAACGCACGGCAAATAGGCCGAAAAAAGTGCCATCAACAACCCATGATATTGGATGATAGTGTGAAAGATTTAACTCAAGGCTCAATTCCAAAACATATCATATCTATGGCCTTGCCACTGGCTATCGGTATGCTTGTCCATACACTTTATATGTTTACCGACCTCTATTTTGTATCTCAGCTAGGTGATGCAGAAACGACGGCTCTCAGCTTAGTTGGCAATGTACTCTTTTTTATTTTTGCGATTAGCCAGATTTTAAACGTTGGAACCGCTACGTTAATTGCGAACTCCGTGGGCAAGAAAAACCAAGCTGAATCAAACTCAATCTTCAATCAAGCGATTTTATTGTCCTGCATATTAGGATTGGTGGTGCTATCTTTTGGGCTATTTGTGATCCAATTTTACCTTCAACATACCACTACAGACTTGGCAGTTCGAGAAGCGGCTATGATTTACACTAAGTGGTTTATTCCTTGTCTCGCAATGCAATTTTTATTTATTACTTTGGGAGCAGCGATGCGAGGTATAGGAATAGTTAAACCTATGATGTTTGCTCAGCTCGGATCTCTCCTTCTCAATATCTTGCTATCCCCTTTACTTATAACCGGTTGGGGTTTCATCCCTTCCATGGGGATCTCGGGGGCTGGACTTGCAAGTTCAATTTCCATGATATTAGCTATTGTCGTTACCCTTTTATATTTCAGAAAAGCAGATGGTTATCTAAGAATTGATCTAAAAGCATGGAAAATTGATCGTTCTACCATCAAAAAACTACTCGTTATAGGCGGACCCGTTGGGCTCGAGTTAACGCTAACCTTTTGCTACATTTCACTGACGTTTTGGGCAATCAAAGATCTCACAATGGATGTCCAAGCAGCACTCAGTATCGGTTCAAAGATAATTCAAGGACTTTCTCTACCCATGATGGCTGTTGTCTTTTCGCTTCCTGCAGTTGCAGGGCAAAACTTCGGTGCAAATAACTTAGCACGATTTAAATATGCTTTTTTTTGGGTAATGTGCTGTGTTTCAATCATTATGTTGCTCATGTCTGTTATCGCAATAAACTGCGGCTCCCTGCTTGCCACTCCTTTCTCAAATGATGCAAATGTCATCGATCAAACGCAGTACTTTTTGGAGATTGTTGCATTTAACTTCATCGCCACTGGTATCGTTTATAGTTGCTCGGGAATATTTCAGGCTACAGGTAATACTTTCCCCTCTCTTATAAGCAATGCTTCCAGACTATTCACTTTTGTTTTACCTGTTATCTGGCTCGTACTTACACAACGAGTTTCCGTAGAGTTACTATGGCATCTGTCTGTGATAACTGTGCTTATTCAAGCTGCTTTAAGCTTGTATTTAGCTAGAAATCATTTAGGGCTCATTGCTAGCAAAATAAGTGCTACCGATTACTCCGTGAAGGAGGTATCGTGATTACCAATAAAATAGAAGAGCGCATAAACCACCAGCTTTCTACTTCCAAATGGTTTTCCTTACTCAATAAGCCTAACACCATTCGCAAACAACTCATTTGCTTTCCTTTTGCTGGCGCAGATGCAGCTGTTTATCAAAACTGGGCAGGAAAACTGCCTGAAGATGTCGCTTTATATGCTCTCCAAGCACCCGGGAGAAAGGAGCGAAGTCATGAAGCTGCCATTGATAATATTCATACCTTGGTCGCAGCAATAGCATCTATTTTGAGCAAAGCAACGCCATTACCCAGCGTTTTTTACGGTCATAGCAATGGCGCTTATATTGCGTATGAGCTTGCCTTAGCACTTCAACATAGCAGCTGCAATATCGTTAAACACCTGTTTATTGCAGCAAGGAAGGCACCACAATATGCGATAAGAAAATCCCCCTACCATACTCTTGACGATAAGAAGTTCATTGCGGCGGTAAATTTAATGGGCGGTTTACCACCGGCTTTGCTCAATGATATCGAACTGCAACAACTGATGCTGCCAACGTTAAAAGCGGACTTTAAGCTGGGAGAGACCTATCAATACGACTCGGCTTGTAAACTCGACGTGCCTGCAACCGTGTTATATGGTACACGGGATAAAGCAGCTACGGGGACGGATATGCACCATTGGGAAAGTTGCTTTACACAAGGTATCACGCCTAAAGCGATACCTGGTCGGCACTTTTTTATGCAGGATTCCTCGGCTTTGGTGCTAAAAGAAATTAACGCGGTGTTAGAAACACTGAGCCCCTTATAGTTGGGGCTCTTTAGTTACTTCAATTTGCCTAATGGCTAATCCTTGAATTTCTATGACTTTAAACTTAAAGCCATCAACTTCTAACGACTCTCCTTCGGCAGGAAAATGCTTTAGCCTGTGGATCACAAAACCGGCTAAGGTTTCTATGGCTTCAATCGGTTCAAACTCGTACTCAATCACCGAAGCTTGAAAGTCCTTAATCGACATATCACCCTGTACTAGCCATCGGGTGTTATCCTTTTGCCGAAATTGGGCTTCTATTGCTTGGTCGTCTTTCAGTGCAATTAAATTCAAGATACTGGATAACGTTACCATCCCAACCACTGTTGAGAATTCATTGATCACCACCGCACAGTTGCTTTCATGACTTTTCAGCCCATCTAGCGCGTCAGAAAGACTTAGTGTATCTAGTAAAATGACCGGCTTATGAAATTCTTGTTGTTGACCATCCAATAACGGCTTTTTAGCCAAAATATTACTAAGCAGTTGTTTGGCTTCAGGTGCAGCTATCACTTTGTCGAGCGAGCCGTCACACAGCAAATATTGTTGAAAACTGTGCGCTTGAATTAACGTGCTCAGGTTTTCTTCTGATTCTTGAATGTCTAACCACACGATTGCATCGCGATTGATCATCGCTTGGGTAATATTAGTCTGGTTAAGGTCGAGCACATTGCCAATGATATTGTACTCATGCTCGCACAGCTCACCCTGCTCAGCACTTTGATCAACCACCGCATAAATATCATCACGGGTTACCTGTTCGTCACGTTCATTTGGTAAATTGAATAGCTTTATTATCCAATCAGCGAACACGTTAAATAGCCAGATAATAGGCTTAAAAATCCATACACTGGCGAGCATTAGATGGATAAATCGCATCGCGATAGTTTCAGGGATAACCATGGCTATTCGTTTTGGCAATAGATCAGCAAACAATACAAATAACGATGTGATCAGTAAAAACGACACCACAGTGGATATTTGCAATAACATCGAGGCATGTGCCGCAACATCGGCAAACATAAAACTTGCAACCCAGTTTAGTAGTTGCAATACATAAGGGGTAAACACCGACTCGCCTATCATACCCGCAACAATTGCCAAGGCATTGAGTACCACCTGTACCGCAGCAAAAAACTGATGCGCATTGGCCTGCAAATACAATACTTTCTTGGCTCTAACATCACCAAGGTCAAATAAGGTTTGTAATTTAACTTTGCGTGCCGCTGCCAATGATATTTCACACAGCGCGAAAACTGCACTCAAGCTAATGAGTAACAACACCCAAAAAAAGTCCACAGATACACCTAAAAAAGAAAGCGAGAATTCGACGCGATGTATACGCCTATTTTATGACTTTAGCAATGTAATTCGCGTCAAATAATTAAATTTTTGTTGCCAATCTCGTACCGATTATCGTACTGTTCGCGACGAATAAAAAAGTACGTCAAGGAAGGAAAATGACAAAACTGATACACACCCTCAAATTAGCTCTACTCACAACGATATTGTTCTGCTTTTCAACGGCATGTTCAACCTATCATGAGATCACTAAAACCACGTCTTATCAAGATGAAATCTCGACCTTTTTAAAAACTGAAGACGGTAAACATGTCATCTTTGTTGGAAAAGAGCATCATTACATACTGCGTACTGATCCCACCTTAGCCAAGCTACTCGATAGCCCGCTTTTAGCATTTATCTCTCTTGAAAGAAATGACTTTCACATCAGTTCAATGCGAAGCGTAGAAGGAAAGGTTGATATTCTATTAAGTCCTAATACACCGAACGAGATAGAAGCAAAAGCCCAAGACTATGGTTTTAAGTCTGGTCGTGTTTCTGTCAAACTTGTTGGTGATAGATATGATAATCGGGACCTGAACTTTGATCACTTCAAACAATTTGAGCACCCACTCGTAATCCACTTTAGCGTTGCACAAAGTTTTTCAGAAAAGGCATCAGCAGCGATTACGACACCACTAAGAGATATCGCAGAAGGCGCTATTTTCTTATTAGCAGTCCCTGTCATTGCAATATTATGCATGGGTGAAAAAAGGTGCCTACACTAAACACTTTACGAAGGCTAAATTCAGCCTTCACATTATCTTTTCGCTGAATACCCTAACTAAATCATCAATATCTTTGACAAAGTACAAAAATGTAGTGCGATAAAAAACCACTCTGAAAGATATTTCCATGATAATAATTCAGGTCAAGCTCATCTATCTCTGTCGGTGTAATCCCGCAATGTCAGTGATTACATTACTGATTGGACTAAATTCGCTTCACTTGTCCGTGTACTTAACTTTCCTATGTTTAACGAAAGTGATAACCAAAATCACCAACGCCAGTAGCTGAAAAAGCCAAATAGCGGAATAAATCCAAATGGCTCAACGGGCGATATAGCCAGCCTTTACGCCCTCACTTAAAGTAAAGCTGTCCCCCACAGAGCCCACCACCATTTGCTTACGGTTTGACTTCATCAATTCACGCAGCACGTATAGCGAGTTAATACCGGTACAATGTGCACCCATCATATTCTTTAAGCCAAACTGCTGTAATTTACCTGCTGTCCATGCCAAGTGTTTATCATCCGCATTCATTAAATGGAATCCGCCTATCGCCGTCGTAATATCTGCGGGGTGGATCGTTTTTACTGTGTGTTCCATCGTGTTGATGATACCCGCGAGCCCGCAACCAGCTATTAATACAAAGCCATCTTTGGTATTTATCACCAGTGACATATCTTCTGGAATGTTATCTTCTATATAGCCGTGCTTACCTTCAATTTTGCTATTTCCACTCCAGTTATGTTCGGGGTGAACGCGCTCAACATTGCCTGTTAACCAAACACCTGGGTAAATTTCTTGCGCCTCACTGTATTGTTTGAAAATCACACCTTGTTTTTCAAGCGCGAGCTTCATCGTGTGCATGCGGTTTTCTCTACCTGCACGTTTTGCGAAAATACCGTGACCAACATGAACGCGAGACATCGCTTTTGCATTCTTTTTACTCAGCTCGGTCCTTAATGTTTCTAGTCCACCGGTGTGGTCGCCATGATTATGGCTTAAAATTACATCTTCTACATCAGACAAATCGATCCGCAAGTCTCGCGCATTTTGCAGTACTGTTTGCGGCCGATTACCAGTATCAAAAAGAATTTTTCGGCCGTCCACTTCAACTAGTGCTGCATATCCCCACTCGCCAATGCCACTATCCGCAAGCATGGTCGACAGCGTAGTGATTTTGAGTGCTTTGACTTGGTGAGGAGTTTCATTGGCAGCCGCTGTCAGTGACGTAATGAACCACCACAAACAAATTAGACACAGAATATGTATACGGTGCATAAGAATTCCTTTTGCGTATTTTATATATAAGTATTGCCGAAGCTAACTGGATATTTAATAAAAATCAACCTGTTACCATATTAGTCTAGAGCCAAATTAGTATAAATGGCCACATGAACGGCAGATCGAATTTTAGGAGGAAGCAACCAAAGCACCACTTTGAAAAGTTAACAAGTAAATCTGTTCTCTTAATACACAAAAGTAACTTCGACTTTGGTTTATGTCTGCCTCCTTAGCAAAAAGTGACTTTAGGAGTAATACCTAAAGCGCCTCTCTCGCTTTAAACTCAAGCACTTGGGCATTGATACAATAGCGGTCTTGACCCTTTGGCCCTTCATTTTTAAATACATGGCCTAAATGAATGCCGCTGCTTTTTGAGCGTATTTCGGTTCTTACCATTCCGTGGCTTAAATCTTTGTGATAGGTCACGCTGTCTTTTACTGGGTGAGTAAACGACAGCCACCCAGTGCCTGAGTTAAATCTATCTCGGGTGTCAAAAAGAATCTTGCCGCTTAATTTATCGATAAATACGCCATCTGGTGTGTTTTTAAAGATATCATACTGCTTGCAAAATGGTCTTTCTGTGCCTTTTTGAAAGGCAATGTCAAAAGCTTCTGAACGACCCAGCTTAAAAGCACCGAGTGCCTTATAAAACTCTTCTCTCGCCATAAAACCTTGAAAGCCAAGGGACTCAACACCATTTTCAATAAATAAGATCGTTGGCGTCGCCCAAGTCGCGGTTTTTATCATTAGCCCCTCGAGTTGATCTGCATAGCGAAAATGAAGTGGGATATCACCTTGATAGTCGTTTAACACCTCTTTTTTTAGCTTTTCACAATAAGGGCAATAGCTTTTAGCATCAACAATCACAATATGCTTACCTTGGGCTAGCATAGTGTTATCAGCTTTATCTTTCGCCACCTTTTCAAAGGTCACTCCCGTGCTGTGATCTGGGCAGTATCCCTTAGGGTTCTTGGTTAAGTAGTTTTGATGATACTCTTCCGCTGGATAGAATTTTCTAAGTGGCTTGATCTTGGTTTGAATGTCGCCATAGCCTTGCTCAGATAATAAATGTTGATACTGCGCTTTTAATGTGTGGGCCTTGTCACTTTGCTGCTCATCTGTGTATAGAATGATCGAGCGATACTGCGTTCCAACGTCATTACCCTGACGGTTTTTTTGGGTTGGATCATGACTTTCAAAGTAGTACTTTAGCAGCGCATCGGTGGTGATAAGATTTGCGTTGTAAGTTACCTTTACCACTTCCGCATAGTTGTCTTCATCAAAGCGTCGGCTCGATTTAATAATTTCTCTATAACTTGGCTTAAACCCTTTACCGTCGGCATAGCCAGACTCAGCATCTATCACGCCCGTCATTTTCTCGTAGCGTTTTTCGGGACCCCAGAAACAACCGGAGCCTAACACTAACGTTTTAATATGGTTACTTGCACCATCAACTTTAGGCTTGGGCATATCTGTCCCCGCGAGCGCCGATACGCCTACACCTAACATCATGCTAAATCCTATCGATGCGGCTACCTGTAATGTTCTCATCACTACCCTCTCAATGCTGTACGTCACAACTAAGTATGATTATCACTTCATACTTATTGAACTTAATATGATTTACTGCGTATTAAATGAGACCGTCTAAGGTTAATTATCATTTCATCTAAAGTCGTTCATGATAGTGAAGTAGTACTGTCTGCAAAACTGCAAAATAAAGGAATAGGTGTGAGTAAAATAAGTGAGAATCTCTATCAAAAGCTAACCAATGATGACGAAGCGCGTGCCTGTAAGGCAATTGACGATAAGGCGTGTAAAGAAGTTCCCGGTAACTACGTGCTTATTTTATTGAGTCAACTATTTAGTAAATTGGGAGATGCCCTACTCAACCCAAAGATCACGCTACCTTGGCTGATGCAATCACTCGGTGCTCCTGCTTATTTGATATCGGCTCTAGTCCCCATTCGCGAGTCTGGTTCACTGATCCCACAATTGTTTATTGGTCAATGGGTGCGTAAGCATGCTAAACGAAAGCACCTTTGGTCTCTCGGCGCACTCACTCAAGCTATTTGTGTACTGCTTATGGCGCTACTTGCATGGCAACAAACTGAAAATCAATTATACGCTTGGTTGGTACTTGGATTACTGGCGATTTTTAGCATCGCCCGCAGCTTAAGTTCCGTGTCGTCAAAAGATGTCATAGGTAAAACTATCCCTAAACAAAAGCGCGGCCAGCTTAGCGGCCAAGCCGCCTCTATAAGTGGACTCATAACCGTTACATTTGGTGTTGGGCTTTTTATCGCTGCCACTCAAGTAAACAACCTCAATTTTGTGATCACACTGGTACTAGCTGCAACCTTTTGGTTGATTGGTGCGCTAACGTTCTCACAAATCAAAGAATATGGAGGCGCCACCGAAGGCGGTGAAAACGGATTAGACAAAATAAAGCAAGATTTCGCGCTGTTAAAAACAGACCCAACACTGAAAAAATTTATTTTTGCGCGTGGGCTTTTGTTAAGTTCCGCGCTTATTCCGCCCTATTTCACCGTGCTGGCGCAGCAGAATATCGGCAACGGAGCATGGGTGTTGGCAGCTTTGTTAGCGGTGTCTGGGCTTGCCAGTTTAGTCAGTGGGGCTTTTTGGGGCCGTCTTGCCGACCAATCAAGTAAACGCGTGATGATGTATGGCGCTACAATCACCGTTGCTATCACTGCAATACTACTGGCAACTTCTTTATTTTATTCTTCACTGCTAGAAAGAATCTGGTTCATTCCACTTTGCTATTTTGTTATTGCTATCGCCCATCAAGGCGTGCGCGTGGGCCGCAAAACCTACGTGGTCGATATGGCTGAAGGAAACAAACGCACCAGTTACGTCACGCTCAGTAACACAATTATCGGTATTGTGCTTTTATTAACAAGTGCACTTGGTGTCATTGCCTCGGCATTTTCAATTACAGTGTTACTTGCACTCTACATTATGATCACGATATTAGGCATTGTGCTGACAAGCCGCTTACCTAATGTCACTGAACGGTAAAACCTGTTACTTCACCGACAAATTGTGTCTAAATTTCTCTGATTAAGGTAAAAACGCCGCAATTTTAGTTATCTGAGGATAAGATTATGTCATTGACTACGCGTTTTTCTGCTTTAGCGCTGGCGGTTGCCAGCATGACTTCTGCAAATGCCGCTGACTTTGAGTTCAATACCAAGCTTGCAGACGCTGATGCACTGGTAATTTTTCAAGCTGGTGAAAGCCAAAGTAACCTAAAGTTCCTTGATAAAGACACTCGCAAACAATTGGAGCGCGCAATTGCTGCTGAAGACTTTAAAGGAGCATATGGCAAAACAGTTGAAGTATTAGCGCCAGTAGACTCTGATTATAAGCGTATCTTCATTGTTGGTTTAGGTGAAACAGGCGCACTCAATGCGAGCAAAATGACCAAACTTGGCGGTAACTTACACGCTAAATTTGAAGGTAAAAAGCTGGAGAGTGTTGCAGTTGCATTCGAAGACGTTGAGGGAGCGCTCTCAAATGCAGAACTAGCAGCACAATTTGCACACGGTGCAAACCTTCGTGACCACACCTTCGAAGTATATAAAAAAGAACCAAACACTTTTAACGTAAGCTATCACTTCGACGTTGCCGATAAGCAAGCAACACAGGCTCAGTATAAAGCACTACAACACATTCAAGCTGGCGTGTTTTTAGCGCGTGACTTGACCTCTGAAGTCGCAACAGAAATGACCCCAGTAGACTTTGCAAAAGCAGCAAAGGAACTTGAACAATATGGCGTTGAAGTAAAAGTATTAGCACCAGCTGAACTTAAAGAGCTTGGCATGGGCGCACTTGAGGGCGTTGGCCGTGGTAGTGAGCACGGCTCTCGTTTAGTTGTAGCACACTATAAAGGCAACAGCGAGACACCGATTGCTCTGATCGGTAAAGGTATTACGTTTGATTCTGGTGGTTATAGCATCAAAACCGGCGCTTCGATTGCACGCATGAAATCTGACATGGCGGGCGCGGCTGCCGTGCTTGGTACAGTAAAAGCAATGGCACTGAGCAAAGCAGACGTAAACGTGGTCGCTGTGATGGGGATGGCAGCAAATATGGT
The DNA here is from genome assembly GCA_000814665.1 of Pseudoalteromonas flavipulchra NCIMB 2033 = ATCC BAA-314. Taxonomy (GTDB): domain Bacteria; phylum Pseudomonadota; class Gammaproteobacteria; order Enterobacterales; family Alteromonadaceae; genus Pseudoalteromonas; species Pseudoalteromonas maricaloris. Next base: position 715,872 of record JWIH01000025.1, on the reverse strand, counting down.
GTCTCAGTATGCAATCGCACCGGGGGATGTACTGCGCACCGCAGAAGGCATTAGCGTAGAAGTTGTCAACACAGATGCTGAAGGCCGTTTGGTGCTGTCTGATGCGATGTGGTATGCACGTAAACATTATAGCCCTGAGATCATGATTGACGTTGCGACATTAACAGGCTCTAAAATTGGTGCTGTTGGTAACGAGTATTCAGCAATTTTCTCTGAAGATGATAGCTTAATTACAGAATTTACCAACGCAGGTAAAGTTGTGAACGAAAACGTATGGCGTCTACCGCTTGGCTATAAAGACAAGCTAAAATCAGACATCGCCGATTTCCAAAACGTAGGTTCAGGTGGTCCTGGTGCAACAACTGCTGCGACTTTCCTGCAACAATTTGCTGGTGACACCCGTTGGGTTCATATCGATATTGCCGGTAACGCACTTTCAAGCTCAGCCAAAGACGAAGTACCAACTGGTGGTACAGGCTATGGCGTTCGCCTTCTAAGTCAATGGCTATTAACTGCTAAATAAATCCTCAGATTTTAAGCCGTGTTTAAGCACGGCTTTTTTGTAACTGCAACAAAACGGCAACTGATAGCAATAACTTCGTTTCAATTGCGAGGTGTGTTATAAGAATTATAACGTTTACCAAAGCAACCAACTGTTATTGCCTATGTCCGATGTGAGTTGTTATCTATTAGGTGAGCAAGCAATTGTTGTAAATGCAACATGTTTGCCTGATAGCAAAAGTCCAATTAATCAACAATTGTTCGCCCTCAAGAAATGGCTTGATAATAGCGGTGACTTTATTGATGTGGTGCCTGCTAAGTCTTCCGTTACTGCCTATCTAAAAGACCCCCGTAAAGCCGATGCGTGGCAACACAAAATCCAAGCACATTGGCAAGACCTAGAAGTAGCAGAGGTAAAGCCAACACACCATCATATTGAGGTGTTTTATGGCAAAGAATTCGGACAGGATTTTGAACGTATAGCCCACGAATTACAACTGACACCAAAACAGCTTATCGAGCTGCACTCAAGCGTTGATTATCAAGTACAATTTATTGGCTTCTTACCCGGTTTTGCTTACTTATCAGGGTTACCAACCGCACTTCAATTACCCCGAAAATCCACACCAATTACCAAGGTCCCCAAAGGCAGCATTGCCATCGCAGACAGTTACAGTGCAATTTACCCGAGCCAATCTCCCGGTGGCTGGCATTTACTTGGACAAACCAATACTACGCTATTTGACCCAAATTCTGCGTCAGCAAGCTTGCTACAACCAGGAGATATCGTGCGTTTTGTGGAGAAATCATGCTAGAAGTTATTAAACCTGGGCCACTTTCAACTATTCAAGACATTGGCCGTCAAGGACTTCGCCACTTAGGAGTAAGTCAAGCAGGTGTCATCGACCCTGTTGCGCTTAAACTTGCAAATACACTCTTGTCAAATGACGACGATAGTGCAGCTATTGAAGTGACCATTGGCTTATGCGAGTTTCACTTCCACGCCCCCACTAACTTTGTTATCGCGGGGGCAGATCTCAATGCAGCTTTAAACGATGAAGCGATATACCCTTGCTGGCGCTACAGTGCTAAAGCTGGAGATAAGCTGACATTTAAACAAAATCGCGATGGTTTACGCGCTTATTTGGTGGTTGAAGGTGGATTTACCAACATAGACAAGCTGCTTGGGAGTTATTCAACCGATCTCATGGCAGGCTTTGGAGGAGTAAGCGGCCGAGCTCTTAAACAAGGGGACAAACTAAGCTACACGCCAAGCACTGCCAAAAGCGCCGTTGGTGGTCTACAGCCCGGTTATGAAAAACTCATTCACTTTATCCCAGGCCCGCATCTCGAGTTAATTTCCAAACAGACACTGAGTGTATTAAACGACACCATTTGGAAAGTAAACCCCAGCAGTAATCGTATGGGCATTCGCCTAAGTGGCCATAGCAGCCTAATACATACACATAATATTGCAACCCAAGCCGTCCACCCAGGCGTTATTCAGCTGCCCCCCAGTGGCGAGCCCATTATCCTATTGAATGACTGCCAAACCACAGGCGGTTATCCAATTATTGGTACCATCATTCAAGCCGATATGCGCCACTTGAGCCAATTGGGCGCGGGTGATTGTATTCATTTAAAATCAACATCCCTTATAGATGCAGCAAAGGAGTCTCACCGAGTACAAGCGCATCTCAATCAGCTAAGGTTAGCGCTTAAAAATAAAGAACAACAAAATGACTGAGCTAAATCTCCTTCCCCTTTCGGGCATTGCCGTGATTGTTATTGGCTTTGCTCTGAGGTTTAATCCCTTATTGGTTGTCACCTCGGCAGGTCTAGTTACTGGTTTTGCCGTTGGAATAGACTTTGTCGACTTAATTGCCACCTTTGGCGAAAAGTTTATGAACTCTCGCCAGCTTGCGAGCTTTTTACTTATCTTACCCGTGATTGCAATTTTAGAGCGTTACGGTTTACAGCAACGCGCTAAAGCTTGGGTTGCGGGCATAAAAGGGGCGACCACTTCTCGAATTTTAAGTATGTATTTTGTGGTCCGTGAGTGCTCCGCTGCGCTGGGGTTAATCAATTTAGCGGGCCAAGCGCAAACCGTTAGACCACTGCTCGCTCCGATGGCGATAGGCGCTGCGGCAAACCAATACGGCGACCTGCCACAAGATGTAAAAGACATGATAGGCGCACATGCTGCGGCCTGCGATAACATCGCCGTGTTCTTTGGCGAGGATATTTTTATCGCCTTTGGTGCTGTACTACTGATGGATGCATTTCTAAAAGAAAACGGCATTGCCGGGATTGAACCGCTACATATCGGACTTTGGGCAATACCAACTGCAATTGCCGCGCTCATTGTTCACCTCTTCCGTTTAGCGCGATTTGAAGCAAGAATCCGGGCAGAAATTGCGCGCTGTCAGCAGCAACAAAGCGAAGAAGAGCAAACACCTAGCAACACAAATTCAGCGCTTAAGGAGGAGTCATTATGAGCTTAATGAACACTTCTGACGCGCAATCTAGCCTACTTTCAATTGACAACATCTATTTATTGATTGGTTTTATCGTGATGTTTCTGGTGGTAAAAACGCTACAAGATAAGGCCCATCCTAAGCGTCTCACTACGGCACTATTTTGGTTTTTATTTGGCTCTGTTTTTATCTTTGGCGATGCTTCTATCGCATTGATTGGTGAGCGAAATACATATTTATGGATTGGCATCAACGTGGTGATCATCGCACTGCTTGCAGGTATGAATATGGTTTCCATGGGAAATTACGACATGCCGTGCGAACGAGCCAAAACAGAAGACGCAAATCGGTTTGGTAATAAATTGTTTGTTCCTGCTGTACTTATTCCAATAGTTACCGTGATCTGTACTATCATCTTAAGTGAGATCCAGCTCGGCGACTTTTATCTATTCGATCAGGATCACGTGACGCTTTCAGCACTGACACTCGCTTGCACCATCGCATTACTGGTGAGCTGGAAAATAACCAAAGGCAGTCCACTACAAGCACTTTCTGAGTCTCGTCGCTTGGTCGACTCAATAGGCTGGGCAGCAATATTGCCACAGATGCTTGCAATGCTTGGCGGCGTATTTATCGTCGCCAACACAGGCACCGCAATTCAAGACTTAGTGACATTATTTATTTCGCCAGATAACCGTTTTATGCTCGTTGTACTGTACTGTGTGGGCATGGCACTCTTTACCATGATTATGGGCAATGCTTTTGCCGCATTTCCGGTAATGACGGCGGGTATTGCGCTGCCATTTTTGATCCAGGGGCATGGCGCTGATCCTGCACCGCTCGTCGCAATTGGCATGTATTCGGGTTATTGTGGAACACTGATGACGCCGATGGCTGCTAACTTCAACATAGTGCCGGCGGCACTGTTAGATTTAAAAGATAAGTACCAAGTCATTAAAGTGCAAATACCAACCGCTATAACGTTATTGGTGATTAATATTTTTCTTATGTACGGAGTCGTTTTTTAATGTCCAGTTACAGTAAACCTTGTGTCCTCGTGACTGGGTTCACCCCATTTGGTGGTGAGTCCATCAACCCTTCATGGCAATTAGCTCAGCTATTAGAAGGTGAGACCATTGAAGGTCACCTGATCCACACAAAAGAGTTACCTTGTGAATTTGACAAAAGTATTGAGTCTTTAACACAAGCGATAGATAAGTATCACCCAAGCATCGTGATCTGTTTAGGCCAGGCTGGTGGACGCTGTGATATCTCCATCGAACGTATCGCGATTAACGTTAACGATGCCAGAATAGCCGACAACACAGGAAACCAGCCGATAGATACACCAGTCGTTACACACGGACCCGATGCTTACTTTGCCTCTTTACCAATAAAAAGTATGCTAAATAGTGCGCTTCAAGCGGGAGTTCCTGCAAGTATTTCTAATACTGCGGGCACTTACGTGTGCAACCATGTGATGTATGGATTACTGCACTATCTTAGTACACATGACTTAGCGTGCCGTGGTGGATTTGTACATATCCCATACTTGCCCTCCCAAGCGACGCACCACTCTGGTGCACCCAGTATGGACATTGACACCCTAGTTAAAGGAATAAAAATCCTATTAACCAGTGCCATTACACAAAAGCAAGATATTAAGCTTGTCGCAGGAACGACACACTAATAAGCAATGCCCTACAATGGTGCAGAATTGCACCATTGCACATCACAAAAAATTCACATTTTCTCTATTTCATTGTGTGACTTATCAAATTATTTTTGGTAGAACTTAAACTATCTCATGGTAGCTATGCTTCCATGAGCAATAATAATTTGTTGATATTATCAACACATCAATAGGAATGAGGAAATATGTGTTCAATTTTCGGCGTACTTGACATCAAGACCGATCCCCTTGCACTTCGCGAGCAAGCGATCGAAATGTCAAAAAAATTAAGACACCGTGGCCCCGACTGGTCAGGGGTATATTCAAGTGAAAAAGCCATTCTAGTTCATGAACGTTTGGCAATTGTCGGCGTTTCCAGCGGCGCACAACCATTATTTAACCCTGAAAAAACACATATTTTGGCGGTAAATGGTGAAATTTATAATCATAAAGAGCTTGCAAAAGCACTGACCGTTCCATTTGAATTTCAAACAGAGTCTGACTGTGAAGTGATCTTGGCGCTATACAAGCAAAAAGGCCCTGAGTTTTTAGATGATCTCAATGGAATTTTTGCATTTTGTTTGTACGATGAAACGGAAGATGCCTTTTTAATTGGTCGTGATCATATCGGTATCATTCCACTTTACACAGGCCGTGATCAAAGCGGTAACCTCTATGTCGCCAGCGAAATGAAGGCGCTCACACCTATTTGTACACAAATTGAAGAGTTTCCTCCTGGCCATTATTGGTATTCAAAAGAAGGGGGTCCAAGAGAGTATTACCAACGCGACTGGCAAGCATTTAGTGCAGTAAAAAACAATGAGGCCAGCCCCGAAGCGGTTAAAAATGGGCTAGAAGCCGCAGTAAAACGCCAATTGATGTGCGATGTGCCGTATGGCGTGTTGCTGTCTGGTGGTTTAGATTCTTCTGTAATTTCCGCTATCACACAAAAGTTTGCTGCAAAGCGTATCGAAGATGATGATGCTTCCGATGCTTGGTGGCCAAAACTTCACTCATTTTCCATTGGCTTGGAAGGTTCACCCGATCTCGCTGCAGCACAAAAAGTAGCGGATAAAATCGGCACAGTTCATCATCCCATTCACTTTACCGTGCAACAAGGGATTGATGCCCTTAAAGAAGTGGTCTATCACCTAGAGACCTACGATGTCACAACCATTCGCGCTTCTACTCCTATGTACCTTATGGCACGCTACATCAAAGCTATGGGCATTAAAATGGTGTTATCGGGTGAAGGGGCCGATGAACTATTTGGCGGCTATTTGTATTTCCACAAAGCACCAAATGCTGAGGAGTTTCACAACGAGCTAAACCGAAAGGTCTCAAAACTGCATATGTTTGATTGCTTACGTGCAAATAAGTCGATGGCAGCTTGGGGGGTTGAAGCACGTGTTCCTTTCTTAGATAAAGAATTTGTCGATATTGCCATGCGTACTAACCCGGACTACAAAATGTGTAAAGATGGCCGTATCGAAAAACACATTATCCGTGAGGCGTTTGATGGCTATTTACCCGATGACGTATTGTGGCGCCAAAAAGAGCAATTTTCTGATGGCGTAGGCTATAGCTGGATCGATTCACTAAAAGAGTATGTTAGTCAGCAAGTGAGCGACTCGGATCTTGAAAACGCCCACTACCGCTATCCAATCAATACACCTGATAGCAAAGAAGCCTATTATTATCGCACCATTTTTGAGTCGCATTTCCCAGGAGAAGCGGCAGCTAAGTGTGTTCCTCACGGCAAGTCTGTGGCGTGTTCAACGCCTGAAGCGCTTGCTTGGGACGAGTCTTTCCAGCGCAATGCCGATCCATCAGGTCGCGCAGCGAGCTCACACAACGAAGCGTATAATCAAAAATAAGAAAGTAAAAAAGGGACGCTCGTCCCTTTCAGTTCTTGCGTTAAATAAAACGCTTGATGATAAAGTCGACTTTCACACGCTTGGCCTGACCAAGGAGTTTTTTCACCGGTGCTGGATAATCCGCTAGTGTCTCGAGATCATCGTGGCTTTCGATGCGACGGCAATGTTTTAAGATCTCTTGCTTTTCTAACTCAATTTGAGGCAACAATACTTTGTCGGGATCTTCTATTAGAATGCCATTTTCAATATCTAACCCCCACGCCCTTGGGTTGAGGTTATGACCACTCATTAAATGCGTATCGCCATCTTTGCTCACTCCCTTCAAGTGAAACGAGTTATTGCCATCTTGCCACAGATACACATCCAGCAATCCGGCAGTTATGAAGCGGCGTTGCGACTTGATAAATTTATACAAAATGGTTTCGTACAAATAAGGAAGCGCACCAATTCGGCTAAATGGCTGCTCTGGACTGATATAGAAATCATTTGCCGTTTTATCCCCCACCACTATTGTCACCTTTTTACCTGTTTTCAGTAAACGACGTAGCGAGCGCAGTAGAGGAGCCGGAAAATTGAAGTAAGGAGTGTAAAGTACTAACTCTTGTTCTGTGGTATCGAAAAGCGCCTTAATAAGACGGTTTAGCTTATTAGTTCTACGACCAAAACCTAAAAATGGACGAACCGTTAGACCTTCTCGACTGTTCGCCTTTGAAATATCATAGCTGGCCTTTTTCAACTGTTTCATCAGCTGTTTTTGCTCAGTACGAATGTCGAATAAAGTAGGTAATGGGCGGATGTCGAGTCTAGGTACTGCGTCAGACGCTATCAGCACTTGATCGGTAAAGTGGCAAAAGCTATCCGCGAGCTGTGCTTGTTTAATCACAAAATAGCGGTCTAGGCGGTATTTTTCATCTTGATGCAAGTAGACATTATTTAAACTAGCGCCGCTATAAAGCAGGATGTCGTCAATAACAAAGCCTTTTAAATGCAACACGCCAAAAAGCTCTTTTGCTTTTACCGGCACACCATACACTTTAACTTGAGTGCCCAGCTGCTCTTTTAAATCACAATATAGCTTGGCGTTGCCTTCTGACTTTTCAGCACCAATGAGGCCGCGTTGCGCACGGTGAAAATCAACCAACACTTTTACCGTTAAGTCTGGATTTTGCTGTGCAGCCTCGTGCAATGCGTGCAATATCTCGCGACCCGCCTCATCATCTTGAAGATAAAGTGCGGTGATATAAATACGCGTTTTTGCCTGTGAGATCAGTTGTAAAAGCGTCTGATGATATTGCTTAGCATCAGTTAACACCTCACAATCTTGTGCACCTAACCCAAAGCCTGGGGTATTCTGCCAAAATGCCATATGTACCTTTTCAATTAGGCTATCAACTCTTGATAGCAAAACAAAATTCTCTAAAACATATCAAAAAAAAAACCTGAGGTCATGAAATACTGCTGTTTTTTGCTAGTCCAGAACAAGATTGCTCAATCTGTAGTCGATTTAAAACAAAACAGTACAAATTTTTTGACAACTTGCCAATTTATACCAAATCGGATTACGGTTTTTTATTTACTTCCCTATTGAATTACATAGAATCGAACAAACTTTTGCTTAATAGCATTTTTTAGAATTTAGTTAGGAAAATTACATGAGCGATGCAAAACACTGCAAACTGTTGATTTTAGGTTCGGGTCCTGCAGGCTACACTGCCGCGGTATACGCAGCACGAGCAAATTTAAACCCAGTATTAATCACAGGTATGCAGCAAGGTGGTCAGCTGACTACAACAACTGAAGTCGAAAACTGGCCTGGTGATGCACATGGTTTAACGGGTCCAGCACTTATGGACCGTATGAAAGAGCATGCAGAGCGCTTTGAAACTGAAATCATTTTCGATCACATCAACAAAGTTGACGTGACGAAGCGCCCTTTCACACTCACTGGCGATCAAGGCACTTATACTTGTGATGCGTTAATCATCGCAACAGGCGCATCTGCTAAATACCTTGGTCTTGAGTCTGAAACAGCGTTCCAAGGCCGTGGCGTATCTGCTTGTGCGACTTGTGATGGATTTTTCTATCGTGGTCAAAAGGTTGCGGTTGTTGGTGGTGGTAATACCGCGGTTGAAGAAGCACTTTACCTATCAAACATCGCTGAAGAAGTACATGTTATTCACCGCCGCGATTCTTTCCGCAGTGAGAAAATTCTTGCCGATCGCCTAATGGATAAAGCAGCGAATGGTAATGTTGTATTACATCTAAATCGTACACTTGATGAAGTGCTAGGTGATGATATGGGTGTTACTGGTATTCGTATCAAAGATACTGATTCCGAAGCGACAGAGCAACTTGATCTTGCTGGTGTTTTCATCGCGATTGGTCACAAACCAAACACAGATATGTTTGAGGGCCAGCTAGAGATGAAAGATGGTTATTTGGTCGTGCAGTCGGGCCTAAATGGTAACGCAACACAGACCAGTGTTGAAGGTGTATTTGCAGCAGGTGATGTGTCTGACCACATTTACCGTCAAGCAATTACCTCTGCTGGTACAGGCTGTATGGCAGCACTAGACGCAGAGCGCTTCTTAGATAGCCAAAAATAATAGATAAATGGGTCGGTCTTGACTGACCCTCTTCCCTCCTTGCCTTAATTTGCTATATTGAAATAAATAACAATCTTGTAGTTTGTTCAATGATCCAACAACTGTTCCACCTCGCCCGCGATGACTTTCGTTTTCCGCCAAATCACTATGCCTTGTCTGAACCAGATGGACTGCTTGCTATTGGTGGTTGTTTACAAGTAAAACGCCTGAAAAACGCTTATGCCAATGGGATCTTTCCTTGGTTTAATGAAGGTGAGCCAATTATGTGGTGGAGCCCAAGCGAGCGCGGCATTTTGGAGCTTCAAGATTTTCACTGTGGTAAAACACTAAGAAAAGCGCAACGTAAACTCAACCCAACCGTCACTATCAATACCGCCTTTTCACAAGTGATTGAAGCTTGTAGAAATCAACGAATGGCCGCTGAAGGAACTTGGATCACAAATGCGATGTTGGCTGCGTATCAGCAAGCGCACATTCAGGGGTTAGCACATAGTGTGGAGATATGGGATCAAGGTAACCTAGTTGGCGGGCTCTATGGCATCATGCAGTCTGGTGTATTTTGTGGTGAATCTATGTTCCACACCTTACCTAATACGTCCAAAATGGCGATGTGGGCACTGGTAAATTGGCTCAAAGCCCATCAGGCACATTTTATTGATTGCCAACTCGAAAATCCTTATTTAACAAGTTTGGGATTAAAAGTTGTACCAAGGAGCAAGTTTTTGACTAGACTTAAATTGGCGGATCGATTTGAGATCCCATCATCAATGTGGCAGCCTCAGGAGTTGAAAGCTATCTATGAATGAACACTTTCCTTCTAAAATCGGACTGAGCCAACAATTTAGTTGTAGTTATTTACCTGAGCAGAAGGAACAGTTACTGGTTATTCTAGACCCAAATTGTTACAGCCCAGATAGATTTGAACAATTGTTAGCATTAGGGTTTCGCCGCAGTGGAGACCAGATTTATCGTCCACACTGTCCCGCATGCTCAGCTTGTCAATCAGTAAGAGTATTAACTCAAGAATTTAAACCGAGTAAATCTCAAAAACGCAAACGCAATAAATTAAAGCAAGATTATCAGCTAATTATTAGCCACCAGGAGCGTCCTGAATACTATCCGCTATACGAAAAATATATCAGTCTACGTCACAGCGATGGCTCTATGTACCCACCTAACCGTCTCCAGTACGAAAGCTTCTTATTTTGTCGTTGGATGAACATTATCTTTATCGAGCTATGGCACAAAGATAAGTTAATTGCAGTAGCTGTCACTGATTCAATGCCTTATTCATTGTCTGCTATTTATACCTTTTTCGATCCTAAGTATGAATCACTAAGTATCGGCACTATCATGATCATGGCTCAGCTCGAACAGGCAGCGAAACAGAATAAACCGTACTTGTACTTGGGTTATCAAATCGACGACTGCAAGAAAATGCGTTACAAAACCCAATTTGTTCCAGCACAAAAGCTAGTTAAAGATATTTGGCAAGATATTGATCCGGATGTCTCACAACCTTGTGCTTAATACCTAGCTTTCCTGCATACGTTTGCTTAAATGCAGGAATACACCTCCTTTTACACCACAACTATCCTATAGCATGGACAAAAAACATGCGTTACTAGCAGACTTTCCTATGCTAGAATGTCGCCCTTGCCTATCAACAAGGCTCCAGATTTTGAGATGCGTTAGGAATAGAAGCAAAAAACTTTGGTAAAACTGGCTGAATAAACGACCAAATTAACAAAAAATCAGCTTGTAACTTTACTTATTCCCCGCTTTTGGGCAAAATCTGCATCGTTTAATTTAACCAAGAGGTGATACGCTACACATGGCGAAAGAAGACGTAATTGAAATGCAAGGCACGGTCCTTGACACGCTACCAAACACAATGTTCCGTGTTGAACTAGAAAATGGTCACGTGGTTGTTGCACATATTTCTGGAAAAATGCGCAAAAACTACATCCGTATTTTGACTGGTGACAAAGTTACTGTTGAAATGACGCCTTACGACCTATCAAAGGGACGTATTGTCTTCCGTGCTCGTTAATCTGCGTGTGTAGATTTATACTAAGTTGATGCCGTAAACTCGTTGATACCCAAGCGACTTCAACATACTGATGTTACTTAGGTATACCAAGTTCATTCAAGCAATTAGTATACACGAACGACTAGCACTGAGTTTGAGAGACGGTGATGCCGCATCAAACTGAGTGATAACAAAAAGCCCAGCTATTCTGGGCTTTTTGTCGTGTGAAACTTTTTATTCTAACCCCACCCGTTCAAAGGGAGCATCATCGTCTTCCGTGCTCGTTAATCTGCGTGTGTAGATTTATACTAAGTTGATGCCGTAAACTCGTTGATACCCAAGCGACTTCAAAATGCTGATGTTACTTAGGTATACCAAGTTCATTCAAGCAATTAGTATACACGAACGACTAGCACTGAGTTTGAGAGACGATTATGCCGCATCAAACTGAGTGATAACAAAAAGCCCAGCGACGCTGGGCTTTTTGTCGTTTGAAGCTTTTTATTTTAACCCCAACGTTCAAAGGGAGCATCATCGTCTTCCGTGCTCGTTAATCTGCGTGTGTAGATTTATACTAAGTTGATGCCGTAAACTCGTTGATACCCAAGCGACTTCAAAATGCTGATGTTACTTAGGTATACCAAGTTCATTCAAGCAATTAGTATACACGAACGACTAGCACTGAGTTTGAGAGACGATAATACCGCATCAAACTGAGTGATAACAAAAAGCCCAGCAACGCTGGGCCTTTTATAAATACTTCAGAGGTTTTATGCTGACACCGCTTCCGTTTGGTAATCAAAGGACAACTTGTTGTCTTTCACTGTAACTTTCACTGTCCCACCATCAGACAAATGACCAAACAAGATTTCATTGGCAAGTGGCTTTTTCAGGTTGTCCTGAATAACCCTCGCCATTGGACGAGCCCCCATTGCCTTGTCGTAACCCAGATCTGCCAGCCAATCTCGTGCTTGCGCCGTAAGTTCCAGGTTAACCGATTTCTTATCAAGCTGCGCTTGCAATTCAACAATGAATTTATCAACAACTTGCAAGATAACTTCTTTCTCTAGGTGGTTGAACCAAATGATGTTATCCAAGCGGTTTCTAAACTCTGGTGTAAACACCTTATTGATTTCTACCATGGCATCATGAGAGTAGTCTTGCTGCTGGAATCCAATCGATTGACGAACAGTCTCTTGCACACCCGCATTTGTTGTCATCACCAACACAATGTTTCTAAAGTCTGCCTTACGACCATTGTTGTCTGTTAGTGTACCATGATCCATAACCTGCAACAGAATGTTGTAGATGTCTGGGTGCGCTTTCTCTATTTCATCGAGCAACACCACTGCATGAGGATGCTTGATTGCAGCCTCGGTCAACAGTCCACCTTGCTCAAAGCCAACGTATCCCGGAGGCGCACCTATTAGTCGGCTAACAGCATGGCGCTCAGAGTACTCAGACATATCGAAGCGAATAAACTCTATGCCCATACACTTAGCAAGTTGCTTGGTTACTTCGGTTTTACCGACCCCTGTAGGACCTGCAAACAAGAATGAACCTACAGGCTTGTCTTCATTAGCAAGACCAGAGCGTGATAAGCGAATTGCTGATGTTAACGCGTCAATCGACTCATCTTGGCCAAACACCAACATCTTCAAGTTACGATCAAGATTCTTGAGCGTTTCTTTATCACTAGATGACACGCTTTGCTGTGGAATACGCGCCATTTTAGACACAATCGCTTCAATGTCCGACACATTAATCGTTTTCTTACGTCTTGAAGTTGGCTGTAGCCTTTGACTGGCGCCCGCTTCATCAATGACATCGATTGCTTTGTCAGGCAAATGGCGCTCATTGATATATTTAGCGCTCAGCTCAGCTGCCGCTTTTAACGCTTTTTGCGTGTAACGAATACCGTGGTGCTCTTCATAACGCTCTTTCAAACCATGTAAAATCTTAGTGGTATCTTCGACGCTTGGTTCAACCACATCAATTTTTTGGAAGCGGCGCACTAACGCTCTGTCTTTCTCAAAAATATTCTTGAATTCAGAATATGTTGTTGAGCCCATACAGCGAAGCTGTCCACTCGATAATAGTGGCTTAATTAGATTAGACGCATCCATCACACCACCTGAAGCAGCGCCAGCGCCGATAATGGTATGGATTTCATCAATAAATAATATCGCATGAGGTTTCGATTGAAGTTCTTTTAGTAGCGCTTTAAAGCGCTTCTCAAAGTCGCCGCGATATTTTGTACCCGCAAGTAATGCCCCCATATCCAGTGAGTAAACCACTGCATCGGCAATTACATCGGGTACCTGATTATTGACTATGCGATACGCTAAACCTTCAGCAATCGCGGTTTTACCAACCCCCGCTTCACCAACGAGTAATGGGTTATTTTTCTTACGACGGCACAGTACCTGAACCGTACGCTCAACTTCCTCATCACGACCAACCAGCGGATCAATGCGTCCAGATTCCGCTTGAATATTTAGATTAGAAGTGAAATTTTCCAGCTTGGTTTTCTCTTCCTGTTGCATTTCACCGCTATCGTCTTGCATTTCTTCATGATCTTCTTGCTCGTGATCATCTTCAATCTTAGAGATACCATGACTAATGAAATTAACGATATCCAAGCGGCTCACGTCAGCCTTTTTAAGTAAATAAACAGCCTGGCTTTCTTGCTCAGAAAAAATAGCAACAAGTACATTTACCCCAGTCACTTCTGAGCGACCAGAGGATTGAACATGGAATACAGCGCGTTGTAGCACACGTTGAAAACCAAGTGTCGGTTGTGTTTCTCTGTCTTCCTCTAAATCAGGAATAACAGGCGTAGTTTCATCAATAAACTCTGATAACTCGCGCTTCAAGGTATCCATATCGACACCACAGGCATCTAGCGCCTCACTAGCAGAAGGGTTATCGATCAATGCAAGTAATAAATGCTCAACCGTCATAAATTCGTGACGGCGAGAACGAGCCTCGCGAAACGCGGCATTAAGAGTAAGTTCTAAGTCTTTGTTTAGCATTGGCAACCCCCAACAAGAAATTTATAGGTCATTCCTGCTCACAACTACAGAGCAGCGGGTGCTCGTTGTCACGAGCATATCGGTTTACCTGCTCAGCCTTAGTATGGGCTATGTCAGCAGGGTATACTCCACATACCGCTTTTCCCTTGTGATGCACTTCAAGCATCACCTCAGTTGCTCTCTCGCTATCCATATTGAAGAATGTCGTCAATACCTCGACAACAAAATCCATGGGCGTGTAATCATCATTATTCAAAATCACTTTATATTTTCGCGGCGGTTGAAGCTGCTGCTTCTGTTCCTCGCGAACGGCGTCCAATACACCAGAATCTTTTGTCCCACTCATAATAAATATAGTCTTGTCTTATATACTCAAGCAAATAGATTTGAGAAATAAATAAAATGTTAAAAAAAAGAGCAAAAAACTTGACTGCTTGCTCATATAAACTACAGTCTTACATGACTGTCTAATCTATGGGCAGTTTAGCAAAATTAAAAGAGTAGATTAACTTTAATTTAGTCAACTTATAGAAGGATGTAGAAGTATGGCTTGCGGAAAAGTCAAATGGTTCAATAACGCCAAAGGGTTTGGTTTCATCGTAGAAGACGGCAGTGACGAAGATATCTTTGCTCATTACTCAACGATTGTAATGGATGGATACAAGACGCTTAAAGCTGGTCAGGATGTATCATTCGAGCTACAACAAGGACCTAAGGGTCTACACGCAACCAACATCGCTCCAATTACGGAAGATGTTGTATAAGTGTTAAGTAGTTTTTGGCTAAAGCGGGTTACATGAGTGCTCGCTTATTCCTCTCTTTGAATTGCTCCACCAAATCTAAAAGAAATTTTCAGCCTTTCCTTTATCAAGTTTGTTATAACTTTTCACTTTTGCACTTTAAATTTAATAATTAGCCCCCATATGCAAACACTGTTAGACTAAAGCACGCTTGCAAAGTCAATTTCAGGTTGGTTAGATATTGCTACTTTGATGCATTTCAATGCTGAATGAATACCAGTTATTGTGATAAGCCAAAAGTATAAATACCTAACAAACTTGCTAATGCTGCGCTACCTAGACATAGATCCTAACGAGGATTGTCGAGGTTTTTTGCATCTTTCACTAATCGCTTAGTGAACTGGTCCAGTTTAAACCGGCTACAACAACACGTTGTTGAGTGTGAAAATTGCGTTGCTTAGTCCTATTAGCAATTGTTGAACGGCGTAACAGCCCACAACTATCTAGGAATGATGATGACATCGAAAATTATCTATACCAAAACAGATGAAGCCCCGGCTCTCGCAACATACTCGCTATTGCCAATCATCCAAGCATTCACTAAGCCTGCAAATATCGAAGTTGAAACTCGCGATATTTCACTAGCAGGACGTATTATTGCGACTTTCCCTGAGTACTTAAAAGAAGAACAACGTATTGGTGATGCACTCGCTGAGCTAGGTGCACTTGCTAAAACGCCTGAAGCTAACATCATCAAGTTACCTAATATCAGTGCTTCAATTCCACAACTTCGTGCAGCGATTAAAGAATTGCAAGCTAAAGGTTACGCGCTTCCAGAGTATCCTTCTGAAGCCAAAACAGACGAAGAAGCCGACGTTAAAGCACGTTATGACAAAATCAAAGGCAGTGCAGTAAACCCTGTACTTCGTGAAGGTAACTCAGACCGCCGTGCTCCAACTTCAGTCAAAGGCTACGCTCGTAAAAACCCGCATTCAATGGGTGCTTGGTCGAAAGACTCACAGTCTTATGTTGCATCAATGGCTGACGGTGACTTCTTCGGTTCTGAACAATCGGTAACGGTTGCTGAAGCGACTGATGTTCGTATTGAACACGTAGCGAGCAATGGTGACATCACCGTACTTAAACAAAGCACGCCACTACTTGCAGGTGAAATCATTGACGCCTCTCGTATGAGTGTACAGGCACTACGTGAATTCTTAGCAGCGCAAGTACAAGAAGCAAAAAATAAAGGCGTTTTATTCTCGCTACACATGAAAGCAACCATGATGAAGGTGTCAGATCCAATCATCTTTGGTCATGCTGTAAAAGTATTCTACAAAGACGTATTCGAAAAGCATGCGGCGACATTTGCTGAAATCGGTGTTGATGCAAGCAACGGTGTTGGCGACGTGTACTCAAAAATTGAGTCGTTGGACGACGCGAAGCGCAAAGAAATCGAAGCTGACCTTGCAGCAGTTTACGAGACAGCACCTGATATCGCAATGGTAGACTCAGACCGTGGTATTACAAACCTGCATGTACCTAGTGACGTGATCATCGATGCATCAATGCCTGCAGCCATTCGTTCAAGCGGTCAGATGTGGAATGCTGAAGGTAAACAACAAGATACGGCTTTTGTGATCCCTGATCGTTGTTACTCAGGTGTATACGGCGCAACTATCGATTTCTGTAAAGAAAATGGTGCATTTGACCCACGTACTATGGGTACAATTCCTAACGTCGGTCTAATGGCACAAAAAGCGGAAGAGTACGGTTCACACGACAAAACGTTTGAAGCTCCATCAGCTGGCACAATCCGCGTCGTTGATGCTGCGGGCAACACTTTACTTGAGCATACCGTTGCTGAGGGCGACATCTGGCGTATGTGTCAGGTGAAAGATGCACCGATCAAAGACTGGGTAAAACTAGCGGTTAACCGTGCTCGCGCAACGAATACACCTGCCGTTTTCTGGTTAGACGAAGCCCGTGCTCACGACGCTGAACTTATCAAAAAGGTAAACGCATATTTGCCTGAGCATGACACTGATGGCCTTGAAATCCTAATCAAAGCACCAGTAGATGCAACGCTATACTCACTAGAGCGCATGAAAAAAGGCGAAGATACTATTTCAGTAACGGGTAACGTATTACGTGACTATCTAACTGACCTATTCCCAATTTTAGAGCTCGGTACCAGTGCAAAAATGCTATCTATCGTTCCACTAATGAATGGCGGTGGCTTATTCGAAACAGGTGCGGGTGGTTCTGCGCCAAAACACGTACAACAGTTCGAAAAAGAAAACCACTTGCGTTGGGACTCGCTAGGCGAATTCCTTGCACTTGCTGCTTCTTTTGAGCATTTGAGCCAAACAACGGGTAATGCTAAGGCACAAGTACTTGCAGATACATTAGATGCAGCAACGGCTAAATTCTTAGATGAAAACAAGTCACCTTCACGTAAAGTGAAAGAGCTTGATAACCGTGGTAGCCATTTCTACCTTGCAATGTACTGGGCTCAAGAGCTTGCTGCACAAGACAAAGATGCAGAGCTTAAAACTAAGTTTGAAAATGTTGCTGCGGAACTAACAGCAAAAGAAGCTGATATTGTTGCCGCCCTGAATGAAGCACAAGGTCAAGCAATGGATGTTGGTGGTTATTACCAGCCAGAAGATGACAAAGCGTTTGCAGCTATGCGTCCTTCTGCGGTATTTAACGACGTATTAGCGTCACTGTAATCTTCGGATAACAGTCAAAAAGCGGCCCGAGGGTCGCTTTTTTGCTTTCAGGCGACACTCGTGAGCAATTACGCTAAAATGCCATTTTTCGTGAACCTTAGGAATGTGGCGATGAACACAAGTAGTAGAGCCAGCACAAATAACAAAAGAAAATCACATGCTAACAAGCCCGCATTCTCTAGACACACCACAACGCGGAAAAAGCCAATAACTAACCGGCAGTCAAAACCCGCCTTACCGCCAGAGCAAGTAAAAGTCGTTCTATTTAATAAACCTTTTGATGTTTTGTGTCAGTTTACTGATGATCAAAATCGTCAAACATTGGCTGACTTTATTGATATCAAAGATGTGTATGCAGCAGGTCGCTTGGATAGAGATAGTGAGGGACTATTGCTACTGACCAACTGCGGTAAATTACAAAACACCCTGACTTCTCCTAAAAAATCGACCTATAAAACCTACTGGGTTCAGGTCGAAGGAGAGCCAAGTAGCGAAAGCCTAAATGCGCTTAGAAACGGTGTAGAACTAAAAGATGGTCCAACTTTTCCTGCCAAAGTAGAAGTAATAACTGAGCCCAATGTTTGGCCACGTAACCCGCCGATTAGAGAACGCAAAAATATCCCGACAACCTGGCTTTCTATTTCCATCAAAGAAGGACGTAATAGACAAGTTCGTCGTATGACGGCGCATATTGGTCATCCCACGCTTAGACTTATTCGCGCACAAATAGGCAAATATAGTCTGGGCGATCTTAAAAACGGTGAATATCGAGTGCTTTAGCATTTCCTACTAGGACTTTTCTCCTGCGCTTGAACGCCTCACGGACGTGCAATTTAAAGAGATTTGAGTATAATAAGCGCTTTCTATCTGAGCATTAAGATTAATAGCGAAATTATGAGCGATAATAGTCACATTAAAGTCATTGTCGGAATGTCCGGCGGTGTAGATTCTTCTGTATCTGCCTACCTTTTAAAACAACAAGGCTATCAAGTTGAAGGCCTGTTTATGAAGAACTGGGAAGAAGATGACAATGATGAGTATTGTGCAGCAGCTGAAGATCTAAAAGATGCTCAGGCAGTGTGTGATAAGTTAGGTATTGAGCTACACACAGTGAACTTTGCTGCTGAATACTGGGACAATGTGTTTGAACACTTCCTTGAAGAATACAAGGCTGGCCGTACACCAAACCCAGACATCATGTGCAACAAAGAAATCAAATTTAAAGCATTTTTACAATTTGCAGCAGAAGCGTTGGGCGCGGACTATATCGCAACTGGCCACTATGTTCGTCGCGCGGAACGTGACGGTAAATTCGTTATGCTTCGTGGAGATGACGAGAACAAAGATCAAAGCTACTTCCTTTACACATTAAGCCATGAACATATTGCGCAAACACTCTTCCCTGTCGGTGAAATTGAAAAGCCAGAAGTGCGTAAAATTGCAGAAGATCAAGGCTTAATCACGCACGATAAAAAAGATTCAACCGGGATCTGTTTTATCGGTGAGCGCAAATTTAAAGACTTCCTTGCCAAATTTTTGCCCGCGCAGCCTGGTGTGATTGAAGATTGTGAAGGTAATCATGTTGGTGAGCATGAAGGCTTGATGTACCACACGCTAGGTCAACGTAAGGGTCTATTAATTGGTGGTTCTAAAGAAGGCAACGGAGAACCTTGGTATGTGGTAGATAAAGATATCGAACGTAATGTACTGGTTGTTGGTCAAGGTAAAAACCACCCTCGCCTGTTCAGCAACGGTTTAAACGCAAATCAACTACATTGGGTCGACCGCGTAGGTCCGCAAGGTACCACTCGCTGTACGGTAAAAACACGTTATCGCCAAACCGACATTCCTTGTACGTTATTAGTTGGCCAAGATGGTATGGCACGTGTGCTATTCGATGAGCCACAAAAAGCCGTAACTCCTGGACAATCTGCGGTATTCTACGCAAATGACGTGTGCCTTGGCGGCGGTATTATTGAGTCGGTGATTAAATAATGCAAAACCAATACGTAATGCCTCTGGCGGCAATGTGTCAGATCAGTAAACTGGTACAAAAATGTGCGCGTTACGGCACCTTCAATGAAAACGAAGTTGAGGGCTTTTTAAAAAGCATTATTAACACTTCTCCTGAACGCCCAGAGGACGTTTACCCAGACAAATTTGCCATCAAAACAGGCTGTCGAACGCTAATTGAGCAGCTTTCGGCTGGCGGCGAAAAAGACGTTGAAATGGTTAAATATGTTGGCGCGATGATGCAATTAGAGCGAGTGCTAAGTAACGATAGCAAATCTCTTGATTTGTTAGCACAAAAAATTCAGCAAGTTGAGCGCCAGTTATTACACTTTGATATCTGTGAAAGCCAAGTTGTTGCCGCACTTGCCGACATTTACGGTCAAGTGATAAGCCCTCTTGGTCCTAAGATCCAAGTATTCGGTAAGCCTGAGTTATTAAAACAAACAGCAACACAACAAAAAATTCGGGCGCTATTACTCGCGGGGATCCGTAGTGCAGTACTGTGGCGCCAACTCGGCGGTAAACGTCGTCATTTCTTTTTTGCGAAAAAGAAAATCATTACTGCTGCAAAAAGTTATATGTAATACCAATTTGTCTTAATACTTGCTCAATTTGAAGGAGCAAGTCTGACGCTAACAGCGTTAAAAATTTTTTATTTAGAACACTAAATAGCAAAATTTTGCCTTGCCTAGATGGATGTAGGTACCTTGGCGTGAGCAGGATGCGGAAGCGGTGTTATCAACTAGATTTTATCGCCTCAAAGTAGACCACTTAATTAATCAAGTTGGTATAAAATTCGTAGTGGTTCAAATACCACTATCTAAGTATCGTTCAAAAACAAATAGTTAGGAGTTATTATGGAGCTTTCAGCGTTAACCGCTATCTCTCCTGTGGATGGTCGCTATGGTAGCAAGACCAAAGAACTGAGAAGCATCTTCAGTGAATTTGGCTTGATCAAATACCGCGTCATCGTAGAAGTTCGTTGGCTACAAGCGCTAGCGAGCAGCGACGCCATTAAAGAAGTACCTGCTTTCAGCGATGAAGCCAACGCACTTCTTGATAGCATCGTTGAAAACTTCAGCGAAGCAGACGCAGCACGCGTAAAAGAGATTGAGCGCACCACTAACCACGACGTTAAAGCTGTAGAATACCTTCTTAAAGAAAAAGTAGCTGACAATGCCGAGCTAAATGCCGTCAATGAATTTATTCATTTTGCATGTACCTCTGAGGACATCAACAACCTTTCTCATGGCCTAATGCTAACTGAAGCGCGTGACACGGTATTACTGCCATACTGTGATGAGCTACTGAGCGCAATCAAAGACAAAGCGGTTGAGTATAAGTCAATTCCAATGATGACTCGTACACACGGCCAACCTGCTTCACCATCAACTATGGGTAAAGAGTTTGCAAACGTGTATGTTCGTCTGCAACGTCAACGCCAGCAAATTGCTAACGTACAAATGCTTGGTAAAATCAATGGTGCCGTTGGTAACTATAATGCTCACCTAAGCGCTTACCCAGATTACGATTGGCATGCACACAGTGAACGTTTTGTATCAAGTCTAGGTTTGACTTGGAACCCATTCACAACGCAAATCGAACCGCATGACTATATCGCTGAGCTATTCGATGCGATTGCACGCTTCAATACTATCTTAATTGACTTTGACCGTGACGTTTGGGGTTATATCGCGCTAAACCACTTCAAGCAAAAAACCATTGCTGGTGAGATTGGTTCTTCAACAATGCCTCATAAAGTTAACCCTATCGACTTTGAAAACTCTGAAGGTAATCTTGGCATTGCTAACGCTATCTTTGCACATCTTGCACAAAAGCTACCTGTTTCACGCTGGCAACGTGACCTAACTGACTCAACGGTTTTACGTAACTTAGGTGTTGGTATGGGTTATGCACTTATCGCGTATCAAGCAACGCTTAAAGGTGTCAGCAAGTTAGAAGTTAATGCTGAGCGTTTACTTGCTGAGCTTGATGATAACTGGGAACTACTTGCAGAGCCAATCCAAACGGTAATGCGCAAGTACGGTATCGAAAAGCCATATGAAAAGCTAAAAGATCTTACTCGTGGTAAACGCGTAAACAAAGAAATCATGGCTGACTTCATCGATAACCTAGACTTGCCAAATGAAGTAAAAGCACAAATGAAAGAAATGACGCCAGCAAACTATATCGGTCGTGCTGAAGCGTTCATTGACGAACTAAACTAAGTATAAAGCGACACCAGCTTTTTACTACTTGGTATAGAATAAGCGAAAGAGTGCACTCTTTCGCTTTTTTATTACTGGAATTTCCCTATGTATCAACTGCAAATTAATGACCTTACCTTCGAACAATTTCTTGCCCAGTATTGGCAAAAGAAGCCATTACTCATCAAACAAGGATTCCGAGACTTTGAAGACCCAATTGAGCCAGAAGAACTTGCCGGCCTTGCAACTGAAGAATGCATAGAATCTCGAATTGTTACTAATCACAATGATAACTGGGAAGCCCATCACGGCCCTTTTGAACAATTTGACTTACTCACCGATAGCAACAGCACTCTATTGGTCCAAGCCGTTGATCACTGGCACCCACAAGCCGCACAATTAATAGAAGCGTTTAGATTCATACCAAATTGGCGTATAGACGATTTGATGATCAGCTTTTCGACGCCTGGTGGCGGCGTTGGCCCACACTTAGATCAATATGATGTTTTTATAATTCAAGGACAAGGTAAACGTCATTGGCGAGTTGGCAAACAGGACAACAGCCTAAAGCAATTTGCGCGCAACAAGAGCCTATTACAAGTAGAGCAATTCGAAGCAGTCATTGATGCAGTCCTTGAACCAGGTGATATCTTATATATTCCACCGGCTTGTCCTCACGAAGGTTACGCAGTTGAGGATGCTTTAAACTACTCAGTTGGCTTTAGAGCGCCTGATCAAAAAGACTTGCTGTCTAGCTTTGCTGATCACGTTATTGATATGGAAGCTGGTAAACGCCGTTTTAGCGATCCAGAATTACTACGCAGAGCGTCTATTGGCGAAGTAACCTGCGACGACCAACAGCAGATAAAGTCTCTGCTCAATGCTTTAATTGAAGATAAGGCACTATACAGTCAATGGCTTGGAAAAACACTCAGTGAGCCAAAACATGAGATGGATCTCGCACCATTAGACCCCATAATTGATCCTCTGGAGCTTCTCGAGATCGCCAAAGATAACCCATTGATTTATCGCGCTGGTGGAGTACGTGCTATTTACCAAATCTGTGACGATCATATTTTGTTCAGTGTTAATGGTGAAAACTATGAATTAGACCATCATTGTTTAGATGCCGTAAAGCAGCTAAGCGATCATGTTGTGTTTGAGTTTAATGCAATAATTCCTGCATTAAATAGTTTGGAATTTAAACAAACGTTAACTAAACTGATTAATGATGGGACCTACTTCGTTGAAGACAGTGATCCAGCCGATGCTGACTTCGATGAGGGCTGGGAGTAGAGCCTGTTAGAACAAGATAGCCGCGTTCACAAAAACAACAATATGCCGCGAAACCCTTGATCTTCAAGGTTTTCGCAAGCTCTAGCTTGTCGCTAAACAGGGAATGCAGGTGCAATCTGTAGATGGGGGCAGTATGAGTTATAGGATCAGTAGAGTAACTTGGCAAACCAAAAAATTGGAGCTCAAAGCAATACGCGAACGCGTATTTGTGTATGAGCTTCACATTCCTAAAGAAGTCGAATTTGATCAGCAGGATATCACTGCTGAGCACCTAATCATTATTGACGAATTCGATGGGCCAGTTGGCACAGGACGACTGTGTGAAGACGGATTATTAAGCCGTATCGCAATATTCAAATCTCACCGTAATCGAGATGCCTACGCCTCGTTGATCGGGGGGCTTGTTGACTTGGCAAAAGACAAAGGCTTTGAAGACGTTTTTATCCAATGCATTTTGGATGAAGTGCCCGAATTTTTACAATCGGGGTTTTCCACGCATGGGCACGTATTTATGGAAGCGGGCATTCCAAGACAGCGCTTGAAATGCCCTATTCAATCACTCAAGATGGAACCGTTTACGATGCTTCATTAGCCCAGAGTTCATCTTTAGCGAAAAGGTCATATAAACCATGAGCTCGGTTTACCAGTAGATTAGCAAACTGGGCTTGTGTTTTTTCTACTGGCTTCGCAGACATAATTTCTTCCGCTTTCATCTGCCAATGGAATGAAAAATAGCGCAGTGCTTCACGTGCTGTAGCGGCTGCTGATGCCTCAATATGATCCGTCGGTAGATTACCTGTGATCACCCAATACTTTTTGCCGTTTTGACCTTTAATTTTCCAAAGCGCAACCAATGGTTCAATGTAGCGACATTCTTTTTCAATTATACTTTGCGGTAACACCCCTTTATCCGCGAGATGTTTTTGTGCAGCTTGTACGCAGCTACGCTGCCATTGTATTGATCTTTGCTGTTGTTGTTCTGGTGTTAACGTCTCTTGCTGCGGTTGGTTTTGTTCTTCACTCATTGTTCACCCTTTTATTCTTTTTAGATTACCGAATAGCATTTTACTTTATCGTTATTTACGCGGTGCGTTTCATAGCAAATTATCCAGCAAATCGGTTTTGATTCTTATACACCAAGCATTCAAACGCTTGCGAAGTTACCTGATACTAAGCTTTTGCAGTCATAACGGCAATACGAACGAAGGAATTTTGAGTTTATATGATTAATTACTGAGCTGTAAGTTTCGAGAAAGTTTCTTTTTCTATTCTAGCCACATCAACATGATTACTTAAACTCAAGGAATACTGACTATGGCTAGATTACTATTAACGATCACTACTTCTCTTTCATTCTTTTGTTGTTCGTCAGCGTTTGCTGAACAGCAGCCCCAATCAGAAGCGCTAAAATGGGGGATCGGCGGCGCTATTATTGCTCAGGACCAAGGTTATATAGATATTGGAAATGAAACAGAGTTTGTACCGGCCATCGCCATACAATATGGCGACTTCAACCTACTAGGGCCAAGAGCAACCTATAAACTATATCAAGCCGAACAATTTGAAATCAGTGTGGGTGCTCAATTACGGTTAGATGGATTCGAGGCAGCTGATAGCAAGTTCTTTACTGGCATGGAAGACAGAGATATGAGTTTCGATGCTGGATTTGAAGCAGAATATGATACTAGCTTTGGTGAATTTGGATTCGAGTTTATGCATGACGTGAGTAGTACACACGAAGGCTATGAAGCCAGCGTAAGCTATGGTGTACCATTTAGATTTGCTGACGGCAGAGTATACCCGTATATCGCTGCGAACTTTCAAAGTGAAGACCTTGTTGATTATTACTATGGTGTCAGAGTAAACGAAGCATTAAGTTCTCGACCCTATTACCTTGGTGAATCCAGCACTGCACTCGAAGTCGGTATTCAAAGCGATTGGTTTTTTGGTAAACATCATATGCTTAAAGCTGATGTTAGTTACACCAGTTACGGTGATGAAATAAAAGATTCTCCCCTTATCGATGCCTCTGGCAACGTACAAGTTTTGCTTGGGTATGTGTATGTTTTTTAGATTAGCAATAATAACGATCACCTTAACGCTTCAGGGCTGCGGTGATCCTTCAAACCTAGAGACTACTGCAGAAAAACGCTCAACGACGCTTATTTCAGTACCTGTAGAGTTAGCTACAACTATTCCGACGAAGCATTTTTATAGTCGAATTACAGGCAGTGATGTTGTCTATGTTGCTTCCCTGTCACAAGGGAGAATAGAGTCTTTATATGCCTACTCAGGTCAATTAGTTAAAAAAGGAGACGTGCTAGCGTCACTCTATTCTCCAAGACTTAGCGCCCAGCTGCGTGAAAAACAAGCGTTACTAGCCAGTTCTAAACGTACTGAGCAAAAGACACAGATTGATTTCGACCGAGCTAAAAAGCTCTTTACGGAGAAGCTTATAGCAAATTCTGCGTTTGAGTCCGCAAGGCTTGCGTTTAATATTGCAACCCAGCAAGTCCAAGCAGCACAAGCCCAGGTTGAAGAGGCAAAAAATGCACTGAATGAGAACAAAATATTCGCTCGAAAGGAAGGTATCGTCACCAATATTTGCGCTCGTTCAGGTGATGTTGTCTCTGCGGGACAGCCAATTTTCCAACTCCAGACATTATCTACGCTAAAGGCTGAATTTCAGCTCCCTGAACAAGAGTTTATTGCTTTACAACTTAACCAAACCGTTCGCATAGCCATTCCTTCGCTAAGCAAAAGCCTAAGCGGTAAAATTATAGAGAAAGGTTTACCCTCTAATGCCGTTGGTAAGCTTTTTAAACTTATCGTCGATTTGGAAGTGAGTGACTCTGAACTAGTTGGCCTGCACAGTCGGCTTGAGCTCCCTATCACCAATACACCACTCTTTAAAGTGCCAAGCAACGCAATCCACTATGATGCCTTGGGGCAAGCCTATGTGCTGGTTACTGAACCCAAGGTCCAAAGACGCGATGTGACTATTTTTGACAATGATGATAACCAAGTCGTAGTCACAGCACCAAAACTGATGGGTAAAAACGTGCTCATCACATCGGAGGCCAAGTTGAATTTTAACTTGGCGCTATTGGCAGGTGAGTCTCATGAACAAAAGTAGAAGCTTAGCAGTCCTATTCTCGCACTTTGTATTTAACCGACTTCAGCAGCGCTTATTTACAAGCATTACTGGCAGACCTATCAATAGGTTACAGGAGGAAGTTTATGGATAAGCTTCTCCCATCTAATTATCTCACTCCACGTCTAGTACTCGGGCTCACTCTGCTGCTTGTATTCACAGGTATTGTAGGCTGGTTTAAAGCAAAAAGTCAGGAGGACCCCAGTTTTCCCTATCGAAATGGCTTTATTCAAATTGTAAATCCAAGTGCTAGCGTCACCCAACTCAATGATGTCGTTGTTAAGCCACTTGAGCGACGTTTAGCAAAAATTGATGAGATTAATACCATTCATGCACGGATAAAAGCTGGAAGTGCTGTTATCGATATTGAGCTTAAAGAGCAAGTGTATAATACCGCTTTAGTTTGGCAACGCATCAAAGATGATGTAGCACCATTGGGGGCAAGCTTAGTTGATAGCCAATTCTATGTAATAGATCGAGCACAAGATACTCAAGGGATAGTCTTAACCGTGCGCTCGGGAAAAGGATTAACAGCAGATAGAAAGCTCGCCCTCGAAGTACGTGATGAGCTTGAGTATCTCGACGTTGTGAGAAGTGCCTCGCTAGTAGGCGACCCCGGGCTTGAATTGGCTATTTCCTATTCTCAAGAGCGAATGCTCGCTTTTGGCCTCTCGCCAGCAGAGATTGCAAAACAGCTACGGGATGCCAATCAGCAAGATAGCCTTGGCGTATTGTCGCAAAATCTAAGTGCGCTATCGCTATTGCCTGTCAATCACCTGCGTAACGATGCTCAGTTAAAAGACGTACAAATAACAACACCTGACGGGTCAAAAATCCCACTCAGCACTCTCGCTGATATTGGCTACCGGACTGCCCCAACTTCAAGCGAGCAATTTTGGCAAAATGGTCAACGAGTCATCGGTATTGCATTATCTCTACCGCCCAACCAGCATAATATCGCTAACGCAGGGGATACTATCAGACAAGCTATTGCCGACATTAATGCACGATTTACAGATGCTCCCATTAAAATTGAGATTTTCCAGCCCGACTGGTCTCAAAAACGCCGTGAAGGATTAGTAAATTCTCTAATTCAAAGCTGTATCGCTATTTGCGTTGTTTTATTACTATTTCTCTCGGTGCAAAGTGCGATTGTTATCAGTTTAACCGTACCCGCTATCGTGTTTTCGTCACTTGCGTTATTTACTACTTTCGATGGTGTTATTCACCAAATGACCATTGCTGGCTTGGTACTCTCATTGGGCTTGATGGTTGATAATTGCATTATCGTAGCTGAGCGACTGAGCTATTTACGCAGCAAAGGGTTTACGATGAGATCTGCCTTGGCGCACTCTGTGAACGAATTGAAAAAACCGCTTGCCGCGGCAACAATGACTACTATCGCAGCCTTCGTTCCCATGCTGTTGGCAAAAGGCAGTGTCGCTGATTTCATTGCTACTATTCCAGTGCTCGTTATCATCTGCATCTCATTGAGCTATATTGCAGCTTTACTACTGCTTCCTGTACTTTTTGTTTATTTCCCTATTTCCATCCCTTGGCTAGAAAGGTGGCAGGAAACCGTTACTCAGAAACTTTCAACATTTGGCTATCAGCTAGCTCATAAAACATTACAACATCCCGTATACACGATTGTGGCCGCTACTGCCATGCTATGCACTTTACTGTCGCTACCCAATGCCAACGGCAAGTTCTTCCCAAATGCTAACCGCAATCAGGTTTATATTGACGTTCAATTGCCGTTAGCTAGCCACATAGAAGCTACAACCAAGACAGCAAATCAAATCGCCGAGTATGCCCTTCAGTATCCTGAAGTCAGCGAAGCGATGGTATTTAGCGGCTTTTCAGGTCCAAGGTTCTACTATAACCTTGCGCAAAAACCAAATGAATCCCATATTGCTCGAGTTGTACTAACGTTGCAGGATGATGTTAACCCGCCTGAATTTTCGCGCTTCATCGATAGTAATTTAAACAAGCAATTTCCTGAAATCTTAATCAACGCCCGTGAGCTCGGGCAAGGGCCTCCTATTGAGAGCCCGATTGAGTTGAAGTTGAGTGGCAATGACCACAATGCTCTATTCGCAAGCGCTGAAGCTATGCTTATGCACCTCAGACAGCACCCTAAAATCACTTCCCCATATCGTAATTATAGTTTGGGCGCTCCTACCATTAACTTAGAAGCTCAGCAACTTACCTTATCAGCCTTGGGTTTAGCACGCAGCGATATTGCCGAATATATCGCATGGCGTAGCTCTGGACTAAAAGTAACAACTCTTGATTATAATTTCGAACCGATAGATTTGATGATTGTTGACACTACTTCTAATCAAAGTAGTACTGATATTTTAAATACTCAAATCATGCTACCCAACCAATTAAGCATCCCCCTATTTGCGGTCTTGAATGCCGAGGTTATTGGCACACCACCATTTATTGAAAGGCGCGATGGCAAGTTTGTAATGTCTATAAAAGCAGATGTCGCTATGGGAAGTGACGAAGAAGAAATCCTCGAAGCGTTACATCCGACCTTGCTAAAAATCGCGCAGCAACATCAAGTGACGTTAATGTTTGGCGGGGAATTGGAAGAATCAGAACAGGCTAATGGCGCTTTACTACAAACACTTCCTTTTGGAGTCGCATTGTTATTTGGGGCATTAATGTTGCAGTTTAATTCATATCGTTTAGCAATATTGGTGATGCTAACTATTCCCCTCGGCGTTGTAGGAGCGCCAGCTATGTCATCTATCGTCGGAGTACCCTTTGGCTTTATGTCAATATTAGGTGTGCTCGCGCTTATGGGTATTGTAGTGAACAGCGCAATTTTGCTGATTGAGCATACTCTTGAGCATTTAAATCAAGGCACAGAGCTATCGCAGGCAATTTGTTTATCGGTACAAACGCGTCTTCGTCCTGTTATAGTAACTACATTAACAACCATAGTTGGCATGTTGCCGCTAACTTCCAGTGCAAGCCCTTTGTGGCCACCATTAGCCTTTGCAGTAATTGGAGGTTTGCTGACTTCAACTTTGCTTACGATGCTGATATTGCCGCTTATACTGAAGTTTTTACTATCAAGTAAACGTTTTCAAAAACCACAACTAGAAACAGAAAATAAGGAAATATTAATTCAATGAGAGTGCTAATCACTGAAGACAATCAGCAGCTTGCGACATTTATACAGCAAGCAATTACTCAAGATGGTCACGCCGCTGATATTGCTGCAACTGCTGCACAAAATGAACAGTTAATGCAAAGCTGGCAGTATGATGCCCTCATACTAGATTTAGGCTTGCCAGATAAAGATGGTTTAGAGGTTATTCGCTCAATTCGAAAACAACAAAATGCATTACCAATTTTGATCCTCACCGCGCGTGGCAGTGTCGATGATCGCATCAAAGGGCTTGATTTGGGTGCAGATGACTACCTGAATAAACCCTTCGCGATTGACGAGCTTAAGGCAAGACTTCGAGCATTGCTGCGTCGCCCGAGTACCTACACCGGAAACCTATTATCACATAACAATCTTGCTATTGATACAAAGGCACGTCGTGTCACCGTTGGCTGTGAAAATTTAGCGATGGGGAAAACGGAAGTTGCCATTTTAGAATATATGATCCGAAATGCAGGTTTAACCGTGGGCAAAGATGCACTTTACGATGCTATCTATGCCATGGGTTTCGAAGTAACGGATAATGCAATCCAAGTTGCAGTGCACAGGATCCGCAAAAAACTAGAATCGTCCAATGCACAAACAACTATCAATACACTGCGCGGTATAGGATATATTTTGACATGAAGCAACTTTCTCTCGCGAAAAAGATATTTCTGCATTTTTTTATAATTGGATCTGCTGTATTCAGCTTGATTGGGTTTGCCTTGTACCTTTTTTCAACCAATTTTGCCAATATGGCTGTTGAAGAAAGTATGGTTGGTATGAGTGAAGATATTCAAGAGCAACTCTACTTTGATAAGAACAATAAATTAATATATCAATCTGATGTTGTAGCTGAGAAATGGGGTTACGATGCTTTATACAACAACCTAGTATTTAGAGTCACACACGCCCAAACTGGTGCCGTCTTGCTGCAGTCCACAGCCAATGAGAGTAGCTCTGCAGCCTTGCAAGCATTGATTGCTACTGAAGACATCCCTGTCGGATATTCGCATCTTAGTGGCATAGACCGTTACCGTCTTCACGCTAACATCGATAATACTTCTGTCAATATCGATTTGGGCAGAAATGATCTGATTGGTGAGCTTGCCAACGAAGCGGTTATGCCGGCTCTGAGTCAAGTCTCTATTTTTATCATTAGCGCAGCATTTTTAGTATTTATGGTTGTTGGATATCTGTCTATTCGCTCTATTGTCCGACCCGTGAAAAGCGTTGCAGAACAACTCCAACGGATTAGACCTGAACAGCTTAATTTTAGGCTAAGTGAGCAAGGTCTCCCTGTTGAAATCGTTCCCATTGTGCATTCGTTGAATCAAGCGATGGCAAGAGTCGAAACAGGTTTTGATGAACAAAAGCGATTTGTTGCTAACGCAGCCCATGAGTTAAAAACCCCGCTTGCAATTCTCAATACCCGTGTTGAACTCGCCCAGTTAGATAAACACACCCACTCTGGTATTTTGGCGGATGTAAGTTATATGACACGTGTTGTACAGCAATTGTTAGACCTGTCTCGTGCGCAGAGCCTTAACGCTTACGAAAAGCATTCGCTCAGTATTGTACCGTTAGCGAAAGAAGCCTGTATGATGCTGGCGCCATTATCTGTCACCATGGATAAACAGCTAGAACTGGAAATTGATGATACTGAAGAAGTAATTACAGGCGATCGGTCCTCCATTCATATCATGATAAAGAATCTCATCGAAAATGCCCTACGCCACAGTACTGAGCAAGCTCAGATTAAAGTAAAGGCCTCTGGAAAATGTATCGAAGTTATGGATAGCGGCCCTGGGATCGATATCCAAAATTATGAAAAAATCTTCGAGCGTTTTTGGCGCAAAGAGCAGTCATCAATGACTGGCAGTGGTCTTGGTCTCGCTATTGTAAAAGAGGTAGTCGATTTACATCACGCCACATTAGATGTTACTTGTCAAAATTATATGGGTGGTGCGACCTTTTGTGTCACATTTAAATGACCAGCTCCAAACAGCGCCGTATTTATTTTCAAAAATTTTAGTCGGTAGATTGAGACCTCAAATCAATAACCAAAGAAAACCAAAGCTTTGTGGTTTTGAACTGCTGTATCGAAAATGAAGTTCACCGTTTCTATATAGGAAGTTTCCTTCGTATATGGTTCGTCACTACCAAGAAAAACCTGTCGACCCGACTCTAATTCTTCAAGAGGGACACTGTAGAATTCAGGCCAATCATCATTTTTGGGGATAGGAATAAATGCTTTATGATTAGATGGCGTCACATCTTCCATTATGTCTAGAAAGTCATCATGGCGAACCATCTCACCAAATTCTTGGCACAGCATTTCATATAGATAACCGTAAATAAAGTTGTCTTCGTCGTCCTCATCTATACTCGTTCCATTTATAATATTCGCCATGCAAGCGGCATATCCCTTAACATCCAGCTCTTCTTCTTGCCCTGCAATTTCATCTCGATATTTGGATAAAAACCTATCCAAAAATTGCTGATCTTTACTTCCCCACACCGCTTTTACTTTTTCTGCATCAACTTGATATGCAATGACATTATAACTCATTAAAAATCTCCTTTTTGAGTAAAATAGCTGGCTAACTTCTTTGCAGCTGCTACAAGCGCGAAGCTATACCAGCAAAAAATAACCTGCCAGCGCAATAACGATTACACTGGCGACAAACGTAAACACTTTGCCAGAGCTTGCACCTCCTTCTTGACTGTCTTTGCTACAATCTTCTCTTACATGGGCAATCACTGCAGACTCCGATCGTAAAACCGTTGAAGCTGGACCAACATGGTCATTTGTTAAATCAACATAGCTATCGCCAGTTTGAGTACTAAGAGAGGGAGATTCATTTTTAAGCTGTGCGTCAATAACCGTGCTATCGGTTGCTTCGACTGCCGCTATGTCTTTATGCGCTTCTAAACTATCACATGTAGCCTGATGAGAAGGCCTATTAAGCTCGACCTGCGTAGAAGGTTCATTATCCAAAGCTGGATCTAACAATACTTGAGCTATTAAGGTATCAGTATTATCTTCTTCCGATTCAGGAAGTGTAGCCTCAGGCGCAATATACTCGGGGTGATACAAAGTGACGATCGTTTCACTTGCAACGACTGCTTGCTCAAGCTTTTTGATAAAATCGCACACTATGCCATCATTGGGAGCACAAACTTCAAGGATGGCCTTGTCAGTATAAACATCGCAAAGCCTATCGCCACAAGCAACCATATCTCCTTCTTTAACATAGATTTCAATAATTGTCGCACTATCTACAAAGTCGGGTAATGCATCAATCTGCACGTCAATATTGCCTTTCCCTTTCAACTCATGCTCAGTAGTGATGTCTTCATTACTGAGCAGCTGATGAACTCTCTTCGATTCAAGTGCAACTAAGTGGTTTAATTCTGGATCCGGAGTGATTGACATAATAAGCGCATCAGCTTTCAAAACATCGCCTTCGTTCACCACGATTTTACCGATACGGCTGGCTTCTGGCGCTCGTAGCTCCAATACGACCTTACTCGTTTCGATATCACATAAGACTTGATCTTTTGCAACTTGATGTCCTTCAGCCACATAGAGTGTTGCAATTTTTGCAGTATCTATTAACTCAGGCAACACGGGTACTTTCATTTCAATCGTCATAATTTCCCTATTACGTTTAAGTATCCAATTAAAAGATGAGGCTCAAAACCTCAGATGAAAATCACTGATAATATGTCTAATTTAGTCGATTAACGTATTACAAAGTGGGGACAGGTGCAAGCTTCTCACTGCTCCAGAGGAAAGGAAATAGTAAACTGACTACCCACTCCTTCTTGACTTTGAACATCAATTTTCCCTTTGTGCTCTTTTACAATCGCATGAGTAACGGCAAGTCCCATGCCCGTACCTTCGCCAACAGGCTTAGTCGTAAAGAAAGGATCGAACAATCTAGGAAGCACATCAGCATCAATTCCAATTCCGTTGTCGCTAACGCTTAAGATAATATCTTGATCGTTACCCGGTGCGAGTAACACTTCTATCGATTTATGCGATTTATGGCTCATGTCTACCGCATATTTAGCATTCACCAACAGATTGATGATAGCTTGCTTTAGCGCCCCTTCCTTGCAATAGATATTTGGCACATCTTCGACCGCGACGGTTAGCTCGTATCCCTTGAGTTGACCATGAAGTAAACGAAGTGTGTCTTCAACAATAGACTTTAGAGACGCCCTACCGAAACTATCGTTATTGGAGCGAGAGAAATTCATTAAATCATTTACTATGGTTTTAATTCGCTCGCAGCCGTGCAGCGTATCGTGAACGAGATCCGGCAAATCATTCGTAATTTCGTCAATACGTTGCCTTAAATATATATCAATAAGGCGAGCTTCTAATTGCTCTCCTCTCAATTCATTTTGCTCAAGTAATTTTACTGTCTCAAGCAGCTGCAAGATTGGCGAGATATAGTAATTAAGTGACTCAAGGTTACCTGCCACATATGCCAACGGGTTATTTAATTCATGTGCAACGCCTGCTGATAGTGTCCCTAACGTCGCCATACGTTCGTTGTTTATTAATACGGCTTGTTGATTCTTAAGCTGCGCTAATTGACGTTCAAGTGTTTGGTTAGCCGAATATAACGCTCGCGTTTTCTCTTCAAGTAATGACTCGACTTCATCACGTGCACGACGCTCTCTTAGATACGCCTTTTTATAGTCGTTATATTCAGACATCGAATTAATCCAAATGCAGAATGAGTACGCAATGTTTAGCGCCGCTGTGCATGCACTGTGGATGTTCAATTTTTAGTTTGCGACTGTAAAATTGGGCGGCACCATAAAGTAGCCCTTCCGCACAAAAACACAATTTACGATTCGAGCAATACTCTAATACGATAGTTTTGTCATCTTTCACTATCGCCGCAATTGAGGGGAGATTCGGCTCATCGTAAAGCTTTTTTACCTCCATGTGTATCACGCTATCGATAGATAAAACCAATTCTTCAAACGACGCAAATTTTGACGAGATACCTTTGTGCTTTTCCGCCAAAAATCCAAATAACGACTGTCCGAAAATGGCCAATACATCTGTCAATGGCTTATTCAATTTGTCAGCAACGCCTTGTGCTAACGCAAATAACTCTGCATCTGGGTAGGATGTAGGGGAAACATAAACCCTTCCCTCAGGTGCATGTGCTTCGAGTAACTCATCCCAAGCTTGCATGCCAATCGCTTCTACAACTAATTCTTCTAAACCTCTAAATATCACGCCGCGCATTAAACTCTCCCTTAACAAAGTTGCTGCGTTATATAGTCAAGACTCACCTCGAAACAAGCCTTTGAATTAACTAGCTTGTTTCGTTCTTAATTAAGTGTAGAACAATATTTGGGATGTAATAGATCTTTCTCTATTCAGCTGTAGAAGTTCGTTCGTCAAGTTTAATTGTATCGAGTTCAATTCTTTCAAGCATAGACATATTGAGAAAGTTATCTAGTTCCTCATTATGCGCAAATACCTTTTCTTTTATGCCTTGATAGTAGTCATTTACAATTCCAGATAAATTGCGCTCCATCCAAGTTTCAACAGAGTCTGAGCGTTTAAACGCATCGGGGTTTTCTTCAACATTTTCTAAAATAGATAGCCACATATTGAGCTCAGCTCGCACAGGCATACCTTCTGACTGCTCCATTACATCATTCATCCAACCGAGTCCCTGATTTTCATAGGCTTTTATCAGCTGATTGTATAACCTACTTTTTTCGTTATCGTCAGCTGGTGCACCTTTAAATTTAACGTATTCTCGATTGTCAGTTCTAAAGTATTCTGTATTCTCATTTTCGTAATTGAGTTTGCTCAATCTTGCGAACAGGTTATTCGGCTCCCGCGTATCCACTTCGTTTAACATTTCTATAAAAGTAGTTCGGTCATTTGCCTTAACCAAGGTTGCCATATCTAGCATGCCACGACTCGTATCAAAATCAGAATTTGCTAAATGCGCGTTCAGATCTAAAAGATCACCGTCTGAGAATTTGTTATCAATGACAAATTTTGCATAGTCATTTAATAATTGGTTGTTCATGTCACCATACGCGTTTACATCTTCAAAAAAGCCTAAACCTCTTACATTTAAATCGAAATCAGCATGGCCGTCTTTATCAAGCAGATAAGCTGGTAAATTTGGTTCAGCGAAGACTTTATTGTCAGCTTGCTCCATCAGCTTAGACATGGTCTTCACCGTATCTTGTAATACCTCATCTGACATATTACTAAGCTTATTTATTAGCTTGGTAGAATAATCATCCTTTTTTTGATCCAGTAAGTTGATAGTCAACGACTCGACAATAAAATCGGTGAGCTGTCCAAGCTCCTCATCAGTTAATCTGTTAGCAACATCAAGAAGTGCTTCAGTTGGTTTAAAGTGGGAAAACTTTATTTTTTGTTCTTCGTCCAAACGATCGAAAATAGCTAGAAATTCGTCAATTTTCTCTCTTCCTTCAAAATCACCATAGGTATCTTTATAAATATGGCCATTTTCATCCGTCCCCATATGCTCTCGATGAATCCCATAGCGCTTAAGCCCAATCATGCTGAGGTCTAGGTTGAGAAAAAATTCTTTACTGTATGTGACTGGTGATTGTGTGTAAGAAAAATCAATAGTTAATTCATTGTCTGAACTAGGTAATTGATTGGGCTCATCGTCGGCCCTATTTGTCGCAACTTCTCTGACCTTTTCATGTAATTTTTCTGAC
The DNA here is from genome assembly GCA_000814665.1 of Pseudoalteromonas flavipulchra NCIMB 2033 = ATCC BAA-314. Classification (GTDB taxonomy): domain Bacteria; phylum Pseudomonadota; class Gammaproteobacteria; order Enterobacterales; family Alteromonadaceae; genus Pseudoalteromonas; species Pseudoalteromonas maricaloris. The sequence continues at coordinate 679,608 of JWIH01000025.1, read as the reverse complement.
GATGTTGAGTTTACAACATTGCCGTTATTCATTTGATATGGTGGTCTTATATTCATAACCTATATCCTTGTTACAAATTCAATTTACCGCGGAGTTATTAAACGTTATCGACCCACATAGAATAAACTTTACCCAATTTTGCTCCTTGTTTTAGCCTTACCTAATGTAGCTCGCCAAAATATCAAACCCACTGACGCTATCTTCAAAGTATCGCGCCTTTATCTCTACATATTCAGCATCACTGAAGAAGGACTCCATTGAAGCTTGATCAGGAAAATATATGGTAAAAAGTCGATTAGCTTGGCACCGTCCCTCTGTTAGCAAGGTTTCTGCAATATGAAAATCGTTACTAAATCCACCACCATATTGTCTTAAGATTGGCTTCATCGCCTCACGATATTTGGCATATCGCTCGCTGTTATGAATTTCCATCGCCACTAACATCTCATACATAATTTAGCCCTTTTAAAGTAGTTATCATCTTAACATTGCTCATAAAGCTCCAGCGGCAAACCATCAGGGTCGCTGAAAAAGGTAAACCGTTTGCCTGTATATTCATCTATTCGAACAGGCTCTACAGCAACTTGATTCTGCACGAGGTGTGCAATACAAGCATCAATATCCGATACGCTAAATGCTAAATGTCTCAGTCCTTGCGCCTCTGGATGTGAGGGTCGTTTTGGAGGATTTGGAAACGAAAACAACTCAATCTGGCTCCCATCAGGCAGTGCAAGATCTAATTTATAGGACGCTCTATCTTTTCGATAGTTCTCACGGAGTACGTGCAACCCAAGTACTTCGGTATAAAATACCTTTGATCTTTGGTAGTCAGAACAAATAACGGCAACGTGATGTATTCCAGATAACTTCAAGCACTTCTCCTCAAGCATTTAGGGTCTTTTAAATAAAAAAGCGGCAATTTGCATTGCCGCTTCACACACTCAAGTAGGAACTTGGACTACACGTTGTAAAACCAAGCCTATTTTTTCATTACAGGCGAATGCCGCCGTCAATCTCAACGACACGTCCCGTAAAGAAATCGTTTTCAATGATATATTTTGCTGTGTGGGCAATTTCTTGCGCTTCGCCAAGACGTCCTACAGGCTTCATTTTCACTAGCCGCTCTTTGGCTTCAGGCTTCATTGCATCGGTCATTTTTGTACGGATCACACCTGGTGCAATTGCGCCCACGCGAATACCAAAACGACCTAATTCTTTAGCCCAACTGGTAGTCATCGCAACGACACCAGACTTTGCCGCTGAATAATTGGTTTGTCCGATATTACCAGCGCGCGCAACGCTAGACATATTAATGATCACGCCACCGTTACCCGCTTCTACCATTTTGACAGCAGCTTCGCGGCCGCACAGGAAAACACCTGTAAGATTGACATCAATAACGGATTGAAATTGCGAAAGCGACATTTTATCGATGACTTGCCCGTCTTTTGCTTTGAGCAGCAAACCATCACGCAAAATCCCCGCATTATTAATTAATACCGAAATATCGCCGAAGTCATTTACGATGGCATTAAACACACTTTCCACGTCTGATTCTTGACTAACATTAGCGACATACGTGTTAACTTGTGTGCCGAATTGAGCAAGTTCGTGCTTCGCTTCTGCTAAAACGTCTTCTTGCATATCAATCAGGGCGAGTTTTGCCCCATGCTTTGCCATTTCAGTCGCCATGGCAAGACCTAAGCCTTGCGCACCACCAGTGATCACGACTGTTTTATTATTAATATCCATAGTGTCCTATTTCTCTGAATAAAGCTTAAAAATCGCACTAAAGTCTTCACTGCCTTTGCCTTGATTTTGCATCAAGTTATACAGATTCTTCGCCAGCGCCCCCATGGGCGTCGCAGAATTCGTTTGCTGCGCAGATTGCATCGCAAGGCCAAGATCTTTAGCCATTAAATCAACCATAAAGCCCGGCTTATAACCGTTCGAAGAAGGCACATTTTCTAGTACATCAGGACATGGGTTGTATAGCTCTAGCGTCCAGTTACGACCAGAGCTGTTTAGCATAATTTCGCTCAATACTTTAGGATCTAAGCCATGATCTACACCCATTTGCAGCGCTTCACTTGTGCCCGCCATAAGTATTGATAACAGCATATTGTTACATATCTTAGCGACTTGTCCGGCACCAATATCTCCAGCATGGAAGATATTCTTACCCATATTGGTCAGTACCACATGCGCACGTTCAAAGTCTGCTTTATTACCGCCGACAATAAAAGTTAAGGTACCGGCAGCTGCACCTGCCACACCGCCAGACACGGGCGCATCGACAAATGAAATACCCGATTCTGCCAACTTGTTGCCAACAAACTGAGCAGATTCAGCATCAATGGTCGAGCAATCAATTACTTGTGTATTTTTACTAAGGTAATTAATTAATCCGTCATCGCCAGTATACACTGCTCGAACATGTTTGCCTGCAGGCAGCATACTGATAACATAATCGGCTTCGCGACATACATCGCTCACAACCGTCGCTTTCGTCGCGCCACTTGCTTCAAGCGTCGCAACGGCCTCAGGGTTCAAATCGAATACACATACTTGGTGGCCAGCCTTTAATAGGTTAATGGCCATTGGACCACCCATATTACCTAAGCCGATAAATCCTACTTGTGCCATTTAAGTCACTCCTTATAAGTCACGCAATGGGTGATCGTTTTCATCCCAGCGGGGTGCAAAAAAGCGTTCTATCGCATCGTCTGTAACCTCGTCGACAGATTTAAATCGCCAATTTGGCTTGCCATCTTTATCGATAAGCAACGCACGAACCCCTTCTTGAAACTCACCAAACTCGCCAGCCGTTACCGACATTCCTAATTCCTGCTTAAAACAGTCTCTTAGTGTTTTGCCTGCACTTCTAGTGAGCTGAGCTTTAACCAATGCTGCACTTAATGGAGAACCATGCTTTAATGCAGCCTGTGCCTTGCTTAGCCATTTGTTGTCAGTGCTATCCAACGCCAAAATGAATTCAACCTGCTCTGATAACTCACGTTTCTCATCAAGCGCTTCGAACACTTTGATAAGCGGTTTAATTTCGCTTTTTGGCGGCGCATGAGACGCTTCATCTAGTGACAACAGCAACTGAGTAAGCTTTTCATGATTTAATACATTGGTTTTGCCCCAGTTTACTTCAACTAGGTTTTGTAACAGTAAGCTCAGCTTTTCTGAGTCCATAAAATGGTCGGCAAGCCCAACTAGCTTGGCATCCGCAGCGTTAATGTTTGCAGCAGTGAGACCCAAGAATAGTCCAACGCCCTTTGGCATCTTATTGAGGAAATAGCTCCCACCCACATCAGGGTATAAACCAATGGTGATTTCCGGCATCGCGATGCGCGACGTTTCGGTCATCACTTTATGGCTTGCGCCAGCCGTTAAGCCCAATCCACCACCCATGATGATGCCATTACCCCATAGTAGGATTGGCTTATCATAGTTATGGATTTGATAATCTAACCGGTACTCTTCACTGAAAAAGGTTTCGATTAATGCGTTACTCGTATCAGACGACATTTCGCGATATAAACTCACGACATCGCCGCCGGCACAAAACGCCTTCTCTCCAGCACCTTTTAGCATAACCATTGCTATTTGTGGGTCGTTTGCCCAAGCGTCTAGTTGTGGCGCGAGCAAACGGATCATATCGAGGTTTAAGGCATTTAACGCTTTTGGTACATTTAATGTCGCCAGCGCTATTTTCATCCCGTTATGGCACGTTGCCTGTTCGAATATAACCGGCGCCTCTTCGTGATTTATTAGCTCAAATTCAATCATTAGCCATTTACCCAATTCGCTTTACGCTTCTCTAAAAACGCGTTTACGCCTTCTTTTTGATCTTGCGTATCGAATAGTGTTACGAAAAGTTCGCGTTCAAGTGGCAATGCGCTATTGATAGTGCCAGTGCGGCCTTTTTGAATTAGAGCCTTACAAGCCGTGACCGCAACTGGACTTTGATCTTCTACTTTCTTAGCAAGTTCAAGCGCAGCTTCCAGTGCTTTACCCTGCTCGACCACTTCTTCAACTAAGCCAATTTGCTGTGCTTTATCAGCTTTTAAGCGCTCACCGCATAAAATCATACGTTTTGCCCAGCCTTCGCCTACAAGCCACGACAAGTTTTGTGTGCCGCCAGCACAAGGTAACAACCCTACTTTCGCCTCAGGAAGTGCCATTTGTGCTTGAGCTTCGGCAATGCGGATATCGCATGCTAGTGCTACTTCTAAACCGCCCCCCATTGCAAAACCATTGATAGCAGCAATAGATACGCCTCTAAAGTCGCTGAGTGTTTCAAACGCTTCACCAAATACTCGAGACATATCCGCAGCGACTCCTTTGTCACCGTCGGCAAATACGTTTAGATCCGCACCGGCTGAAAAGAACTTTTCACCTTCGCCAGTGATCACTAACGAATAGATTTCTTTATCTGCATTCAATTCGATTACTAGATTTTTAAGTGCAGTTAATGTGTCTTTTGTCCACGTATTCGCGGGTGGATTTGACATAGTAACAACGGCAGTATGGCCTTGTTTTTCGAGTTTTAATTGTGCAGTCATGATACTCTCCTTATAGGACGCTTGCCGCGCCTTCAGCTAAGATCCGACGTGCAATAATTACACGCATGATTTCGTTTGTACCTTCAAGGATCTGATGAACACGTACGTCACGTAAATGACGTTCAAGTGGATATTCTTTTATATACCCGTAACCACCATGAATTTGCAGTGCATCATCACACACCTTAGTACCTACATCAGTGGCAAAACGCTTCGCCATTGCGCAATAAGTGGTCTTTTCTGGGTCATTGCTATCCAGTTTAAATGCCGCAAGTCGAACCATTTGGCGCGCAGCCACAAGTTCTGTATTCATATCTGCAATTTTAAATTGCAGTGCTTGGAACGCCGCTAACGGTTTACCAAACTGAGAACGCTCTTGCATATACTGCTTGGCGGTATTGAGCGCCTGCTGGGCTGTACCAATCGAGCAAGTTGCAATGTTAATACGACCACCATCAAGGCCTTGCATCGCAAATTTGAAGCCTTCGCCTTCTTGGCCTAGTAGGTTGGCAGCTGGGATCCGGACATTTTCAAGCGTGATAAGGCGCGTAGGTTGAGCGTTCCAACCCATTTTTTCTTCTGCTTTGCCATAAATAACGCCATCAGCATCGGCAGGTACAACAAAGGCCGAAATACCTTTTGGACCAGCCTCACCGGTTCTTGCCATTACCACCAATACGTCTGTTTCACCTGCACCTGAGATAAACATCTTAGAGCCAGACAAAACGTACTCGTCACCTTCTTTTATTGCTTTTGTTTTTAGCGATGCGGCATCAGAACCAGAACCAGGCTCTGTTAGACAGTAAGAAGCCAATAGCTCACCTGTTACTAACTGATCCATATATTTTGCTTTGGTTTCTTCCGTTGCAAAGCTCGCTATCATCCACGTTGCCATGTTATGGATAGTCAACATGGCGGTTGTTGCTGTACAACCCATAGAAAGTTGCTCAAAAATAATACTTGAGTCAAGGCGAGATAAACCCAGACCACCTGCCTCTTCTGGCGTATATAGACCGCAAAAACCAAGCTCACCTGCTTTTTGAATTACGTCTTTTGGAAAAATGTGCTCTTGATCCCATTTTGCAGCATGTGGAGCAAGCTCGCTCATTGCAAATTGGTGCGCCATATCGGCAAATGCTTGTTGATCTTCGTTTAGGTTAAAGTCCACGCTAGACCTCTCTTGCTGTTCTGACACCCTGAATATGTGTCGGTAATTCTTATCGTTTTGGTAAAAAATAGCGTGCACCCCCTGCAGAGCACGCTATGCAATATGAGTTATCTAAGGTTGATACTCATATTTGGACCACTGACAGCCTCATCGTCAAACCAACGTGAGGTAATCGTTTTAGTTTCTGTATAGAAACGCACGCCTTGCTTACCGTAGGTGTGTTGGTCACCGTAGAATGAATTCTTCCAACCGGTAAATGAGAAGAACGGCAATGGCACAGGAATAGGAATATTAATGCCGACCTGACCCACTTCGATTTCACGCTGGAACTTACGTGCTGCGCCACCGCTTGCAGTGAATAATGAGGTGCCGTTGCCGTATGGGTTGTTATTAATAAGCGTAATTGCTTCATCTAAACTATCGACAAATACACAACAAAGGACTGGGCCAAAGATTTCTTCTTTGTAGATATCCATTTCAGTTGTGACGTTTGAAAACAGGGTTGGACCTACCCAGTTACCATTTTCATAACCCTCAACTGTAAAATCAGAACCGTCTAGCAAACACGTTGCGCCTTGCTGCTTACCACTGTCGATCAGCGACAGAATGCGCGCTTTAGCCTGCGGCGTCGTTTGCGGACCATAAGCGGCTTCAGGGTCATCCCAAACGCCAGGACGAACCTTCGCCATTGCGTCTTTTAGTTCCTCTACCCACTGTTGTGATTGCCCAACAAACACAGCAACTGAGATCCCCATACAACGCTGACCACCCGCACCGACCGAAGAGCCAACCAGGTTATTGATCACTTGTTCTTTTTTCGCATCTGGCATGATAACCATGTGGTTTTTCGCACCAACACACGCTTGAACGCGTTTGAGATTTTGCGTACCTTTGCTGTAAATGTACTGACCGACACCACAAGAACCCACGAAAGAAATCGCGCGAATTTCCGGCGCTTCAAGGATTTGGTCAACCTGATCCTTACTACCGTGTACTACCTGTAGTACGCCTTTTGGTGCACCGGCTTCTTCAAACAATTCAACCAAGCGCATTGGCGTTAGTGGATCTTGCTCTGATGGCTTAAGTACAAAGGTGTTGCCGCATACAATTGCCATTGGGAACATCCACAGCGGGATCATTGCTGGGAAGTTAAATGGCGTAATACCCGCACAAACGCCTAGCGGTTGGGTATATGAATAGGTGTCGATATTTCGGGCAACGTTTTCTACCGTCTCGCCCATCATCATTGAAGGGGCATTACATGCTTGCTCAACCACTTCAATACCACGCCATACATCACCTTTCGCATCTTCAAAAGTTTTGCCTAGTTCATGGCAAATGATGGTTGCGATTTCTTCTTGATGCTCTTTAAGAAGCGCTGCATAACGCATCATAATTCGCGCACGCTCAGTTACCGGAACATTACGCCACGTTTTAAATGCTTCTTGAGCTGAATGAATTGCAGCTTGTACTTCTTCGTTAGTAGCACAAGGTACTTTTGCTAATACTTCTTGATTAGCCGGATTAACAACGTCTAACCATTTGTCAGACTGAGACTGTGAAAATTCACCGTTGATGTATAAAGGTACTTGGTGCATGAAGCACTCCTCCCCATAAAACGAGTTTATGCGCTGCGTGAATGATTAGAATTATGGAAAACGCAGCGCCCCTTGAACGAAATAAATTGCAGTAACTTACACTTCTACCGCGAGCGCTACAGCTTCACCACCACCGATACATAGTGACGCTACGCCTTTTGATAAGCCGCGGTTTTTTAGTGCATGGATAAGTGTAACTAAGATGCGTGCACCGCTTGCACCGATTGGGTGACCTAATGCACAAGCACCACCGTTGACGTTGACTTTGTTGCTATCTAACTGCATTTCGTTGATAGCCAACATAGTCACCATGGCAAACGCTTCGTTGATTTCCCAAAGGTCAACGTCTGCTGTCGACCAACCTGCTTTTTCAAGCAGCTTATTCATCGCACCGACTGGTGCCACGGTAAATTCAGCGGGAGCTTGTGAATGAGTTGCATGGGCAACAATCTTACAAAGAGGTGTCAAACCGTGCTTTTTCGCTTCTGATTCACTCATTAAAATCAGCGCTGCTGCACCGTCAGAAATAGACGAGGAGTTGGCAGCAGTGATAGTGCCGTCTTTTTTAAATGCTGGACGAAGTGATGGAATTTTGTCTGGACGCGCGTTACCTGGTTGCTCGTCAGTATTAACCTCAACATCCCCCTTACGCGTACTCATCACATGAGGGGCAATTTCATTGCCAAAGCTGCCATTTTCGATTGCGGCGTTTGCTTTACTTAGTGAGCCAAGTGCAAATTCATCCATGTGCTCGCGGGTAATGCCATATTCATCAGCGGTAGCTTGTGCGAAACAACCCATCGCTTTATTGTCATAAGCATCTTCTAAGCCATCAGCCATCATATGGTCTTTGATTTCGCCATGACCCATGCGCATTCCGCCACGGGCTTTTGGAATAAAGTAAGGTGAGTTAGTCATGCTTTCCATGCCGCCAGCGATAGCAGAATTAATGCTACCTGAGCGGATGAGATCATGCGCGAACATCGCCGCTTTTAGACCCGAGCCGCACACCTTGTTAATTGTCGTCGCTCCCGTCGAGCGTGCGAGGCCCGCATGTAGCATCGCTTGACGCGCTGGCGCTTGACCAAGGCCTGCTGGTAAGACACAGCCCATGATAACTTCGTCTATACTCGCGTCACTAAGACCTGTTTCATTCATTACTGCTTTAATTGCAGTCGCACCTAAGTCTGTCGCGGTTGCGTCAGATAGGCTTCCCATAAAGCCACCCATTGGTGTACGCTTAGCAGCGACGATGACAACAGCTTCGTTACTCATTGCAAAACTCCTGTTTACAAGCCAATCTCGGGCTTGTTAAAAATTAACTCTGTATTCGAGCATACATAATATTTACGTTTACGCCAACGTAAATCTAAAATCAAGCCAAACGAGATCAGTGAAAGTGTAAAGCTAACTTGCACAAATTTGTTTCCAAGGCTTATTTTCTCTGGCTGTAATGAAGATTTGATGACAATTCGAACGGACAGATTATTCCTTTTATAAGACTAAAGAAGGATCTGCTATTCTCACTTTACCTTTACGTAAACTTCACTTATATTGGTCTAATCAGTGACGTTGTAAGTGTAAATAAAAATGCAAGAAATTAATGAACCTACCTATTCAATCAGCGAGTTAGCTAAAGAATTTGATATTACTACTCGCAGTATTCGTTTTTACGAAGACCAAGGACTCCTTTCTCCTAGGCGCCAAGGACAAACGCGTATTTACTCAAAACGTGACAAAGTTCGATTAAAACTGATCCTTCGCGGAAAACGTCTTGGTTTTACACTTGCTGAAACTGGCCGACTATTTGAGCTTTACGACGCCGACAAATCGAGCGAAAAGCAACTTAAAACCATGTTGCAACTCATTGAAGAGAAAAAAGCCGACTTAAGCCAACAGATGGACGACATTAAAGTTGTCTTAATGGAACTGGTGACGGCTGAGCGCCGTTGTCGCGACACCCTACACGAGCTCGAAAAATAAACTCTCACAACAGGATGAATACCGATGAGCACAGTATCTTTATATAAAGAATTAAACTTTGGACTAGGCGAAACAGCAGACATGATCCGTGATCATGTGAATAGCTTTGCGACCAGTGAAATTGCCCCACTTGCTGAAAAAACAGATCAAGAAAATGCATTTCCAAACGAAATGTGGCCAAAGTTTGGCGAAATGGGCCTACTTGGGATCACCGTCGCTGAAGAATTTGGCGGCTCAAACATGGGTTATCTTGAACACGTTATCGCAATGGAAGAGATAAGCCGTGCGAGTGCATCAATTGGCTTAAGCTACGGCGCACACTCAAACCTATGTGTAAACCAAATTAACCGTAACGGTAACCAAGCCCAAAAAGAAAAGTATCTACCAAAACTTATCAGCGGTGAACACATCGGTGCACTAGCAATGAGTGAGCCCAATGCTGGCTCTGACGTGGTTTCAATGAAACTGCGTGCTGAAAAGCAAGGTGACAAGTTCATCCTAAACGGTAATAAAATGTGGATCACCAATGGTCCAGATGCCGAAGTTTTTGTGATTTACGCAAAAACGGATACCAATGCAGGCCCTCGCGGGATCACAGCCTTTATCGTCGAAAAAAGCTTCCCTGGTTTTTCAACGGCACAAAAGTTAGACAAACTTGGAATGCGTGGTTCAAACACCTGTGAGCTGGTATTCGAAAACTGCGAAGTACCTGCAGAAAACATCCTTGGCGAATACAACGAAGGCGTTAAGGTACTCATGAGTGGCCTAGACTACGAGCGTGTGGTATTGGCAGGCGGTCCGCTTGGTATTATGCAGGCTTGTATGGATGTGGTAGTACCTTATATTCACGAGCGTAAACAATTTAACCAATCCATCGGTGAATTCCAGCTGGTGCAGGGCAAAGTTGCTGACATGTACACGCAAATGAACGCCGCACGTTCATACGTTTATACCGTGGCAAAAGCCTGTGACCGTGGTGAAACCACTCGTAAAGATGCTGCTGGAGCGATTTTGTATGCCGCAGAACTTGCAACCAAACTTGCACTTGATGCCATTCAGCTACTAGGCGGAAACGGTTATATCAATGAATATCCTACAGGCCGACTACTTCGCGATGCCAAGCTTTATGAAATTGGCGCTGGTACGTCTGAGATCCGCCGTATGCTTATCGGACGTGAGCTATTCAACGAAAGTCGCTAGGAGTGCTACATGACGGTACTAAATTCTGCGGTTAATCCGCATGATCCCCAGTTTAAGGCAAACAGCGATGCAATGGCATCGCTGGTTGCTGATCTTAAAGATAAAGCCGCTACACTGAGCCAAGGCGGTGGTGAAGCGCTTATTGCCCGTCACCAAAGTCGCGGTAAATTATTTGTCCGTGACCGAATTGAAACCTTGCTTGACGAGGGCTCGCCGTTTTTAGAAATTGGCCAATTCGCCGCGTTTGGCGTTTACGAGCAAGATATTCCTTGTGCTGGTGTGGTCGCCGGGATCGGACGCGTCAAAGGCGTTGAATGCATGATTGTGGCAAATGATGCGACGGTAAAAGGGGGAACCTATTTCCCTATTACTGTAAAAAAACACCTACGAGCGCAAGAAATCGCTGAGCGCTGCCATCTTCCTTGTATTTATTTAGTGGATTCTGGCGGTGCGAACTTGCCAGAGCAAGATGAAGTATTCCCAGATAAATTGCATTTTGGTCGGATTTTCTACAATCAAGCCCGTATGTCTGCAAAGGGGATCCCGCAAATCGCAGTGGTCATGGGGTTATGCACCGCTGGCGGCGCGTATGTACCAGCGATGGCTGATGAAAGTATTATCGTCAAAGAACAAGGCACCATTTTCTTGGCAGGGCCACCACTTGTTAAAGCGGCCACGGGTGAAGAAGTGAGTGCAGAAGACTTAGGCGGCGCAGATGTTCACTGTAAAGTCTCAGGTGTAGCCGATCACTATGCAGAAAATGACGAGCATGCGCTTTCTATCGCAAGACAGTGCGTGTCACGCCTTAACCATCAGCGCCCTACTCGCCCGTTCCTGCAAGATGCCAAACCACCACGTTATGACATCAGTGAGGTGTATGGCATTGTTGGTACGGATCTGAAAAAACCATTTGATGTACGCGAAGTCATTGCCCGTATCGTGGACGATTCTCAGTTTGATGAATTTAAACGCTACTTCGGCGAAACACTCGTGACTGGTTTTGCTGAGATTTATGGTCACCCTGTAGGGATCGTAGCAAACAACGGTATTCTCTTTTCTGAATCCGCGCAAAAAGGCGCACACTTTATTCAACTCTGTGCACAACGCAACATTCCGCTGCTGTTTTTGCAGAACATTACTGGATTTATGGTTGGTCAAAAATACGAAGCGGAAGGTATTGCTAAGCACGGTGCGAAAATGGTAACTGCCGTTTCCTGTGCTGATGTGCCTAAGTTTACTGTATTGATTGGTGGCTCATATGGTGCTGGTAACTATGGCATGTGTGGTAGAGCCTACGAGCCAACCATGATGTGGATGTGGCCAAACGCACGGATCTCCGTAATGGGTGGTGAGCAAGCTGCGGGCGTATTAACGCAGGTTAAACAAGATGGTTTAGCGCGTAAAGGCCTTAGCATGAGCGATGCCGAAGTGAGCGAATTTAAAAAGCCAATTATCGAGCAATACGAGAAGCAAGGACACCCATACTATGCCAGCGCAAGGCTTTGGGACGATGGCGTTATCGACCCTGCGGATACGCGCACAGTACTTGGTCTTGCTTTAGAAGCTGCGAGCAATGCGCCGCAAAAAGAGTCTAAATTTGGCGTCTTCAGAATGTAAGGAGCACTTATGCCTGTCACTTTAAATATAACAAAAAGCAAAGTGGCGATTTTAGAGCTAAGTCGCCCAGAAAAACATAATGCCTTCAATGCGGAGGTGATTGCCGAACTCATTAAGAATATCGAATATGCCAGCGGCCTCGATGTCAGAGCGCTGGTATTAAAAACCGAAGGTAAACACTTTTCAGCGGGGGCTGATCTGGCGTGGATGAAATCCATGGCAGACAACGACTATGACGAAAACGTCGCTGATTCTTTAGAACTTGCTAAATTAATGCAAGTGCTGGCCACTTGCCCTCACCCAACGCTGTGTTTGGTGCAAGGTGCTGCTTTTGGCGGTGCGCTTGGGTTAATCGCCTGTTGTGATATCGCCATTGCAGAGCACAACTCTAAATTTTGTTTAAGTGAAGTCAAGCTTGGTCTTATTCCGGCTGTGATTAGTCCTTATGTCATTAAAGCCATTGGGGAGCGCCAAGCGCGACGCTATTTTTTAACAGCCGAAGTCTTCGATGGTGAAAAGGCGCTAGAAATGGGTTTAATTCACGAATTGAGCAATGATTTAGCAAAAAGCGAAGCGGATTTTCTCGATACCTTACTTAACAATGGCCCTGCTGCTGTGAAAAGCGCCAAAGCACTGATCAGCGAAGTTGCTGGTAAAGAAATAAATGAAGCGTTGATCGCCCATACCGCAAAGCGTATCGCTGAAATTAGAGTAAGTGACGAAGGCCAAGAAGGTCTTAGCGCCTTTTTCGATAAACGAGCACCACGCTGGCAAACCGCCGCAAGCGAATAGGAGTCAACATGCTAACTAAAATTCTAGTCGCGAACCGTGGTGAAATTGCCTGCCGCGTGATGCGCACCGCAAAGAAATTGGGCCTAACCACAGTGGCAGTTTATTCTGATGCAGATGCCAATGCGATGCATGTGAAAACAGCTGACGAAGCCTATCATATCGGTCCGGCACCAAGTAAAGAGTCTTATTTGGTTGCGGACCGAATTCTTGAAGTCGCCAAAGCGGCGGGCGTCGATTGCATCCACCCAGGTTATGGTTTTTTGTCTGAAAATGAAGTATTCACCAAAGCATGTGAAGCGGCAAACATTGCGTTTATTGGTCCGCTGGCAAGCTCTATTGAAGCGATGGGTTCTAAGACCCGTGCCAAGGAAATCATGCATGACGCTAATGTGCCCTTAGTCCCGGGGTATTATGGCGACAAACAAGAAGATGATTTCTTGCAAGCAGAAGCAGAAAAAATCGGCTTTCCGGTACTTATCAAAGCCGCTTACGGCGGTGGTGGTAAAGGGATGCGCGTGGTACGAGAAAGCAGCGAGTTTTTGTCGGCACTACATGGTGCTAAACGTGAAGCTGCAGCGAGTTTTGGCAATGACTTAGTACTGCTTGAGCGTTTTGTTGATAAGCCTCGTCACGTTGAAGTACAAGTTTTTGCCGATAGTCACGGTAACTGTGTTTACCTAGGTGATAGAGACTGTTCACTACAGCGTCGTCACCAAAAGGTGATTGAAGAAGCGCCCGCGCCAGGTTTGAGTGATGCTATGCGCAAAGCTATGGGTGAAGCGGCAGTACGCTGTGCGCAAGCGATTAACTATCGCGGCGCAGGTACCGTGGAATTCTTATTATGTGGCGATGAGTTCTTCTTTATGGAGATGAATACTCGCCTGCAAGTAGAGCACCCAGTGACAGAAATGGTAACTGATCTCGATTTAGTCGAGTGGCAACTGATGGTTGCTGCGGGTGAACAGCTACCGCTGACCCAGGAGCAGGTTTCGTTATCTGGTCATAGCTTTGAAGCGCGTATTTACGCAGAAGACCCTGAAGAAAACTTCATGCCGTTTTCAGGTGTACTTTCACACCTTAGCTTTCCAGAAGCCAAAGATGGCGTAAGAATTGACACTGGCGTGCAGCAAGGCGATGAGATCAGCCCATTTTACGACCCTATGATTGCAAAGCTTATTGTTCATGGCAAAAATCGTGAACAAGCGTTACTAAAGCTAAAATCGAGTTTAGAGCAAGTACATCTGTGTGGTTTAAAATCCAACATTGCATTTTTGCATCACTTAGCAGGCCACCCTACTTTCACAGCTGGTGCGCCTGATACCCACTTTATCGACACGCAAACTGACGCATTAACTCAATCGAATACGCCGCTGGATAAAATGGTGTTATTAGCAAGTGCGGCCTATCTTAGCCACCAACAACCATGTAAAAACACGGTGTGGGGAAACTTAGGCTTTAGGCTTAACCAAACCGCGAAAGTGGATTTACCATTTGCAGGTCATACCGCCTGTGCCTATCAATCTCAGGGGGGTTGGAAGGTCTCGTTTAACGAGCAAATCCACCAAGTTGAATGTGAATTAAATGGACACCAGTTGACAGTGGTGATTGATGGTGCACGGGTACATGCCAGTGCCATTGTGACCGAAGCCGCGATCACCATTATGTATGGCCCGTATCAGCATACCGTTGAACTCAAGTCAAAGCATTACATTAGCGATCATGAGCACGAAGCCGCACCGCTGGCAGCGCCATTGAACGGCACCGTGGTTAAACATTTGTTAGCCGTCGGTACCCAAGTTAATAAAGGCGATGCCGTGGTGATAATCGAAGCCATGAAGATGGAATATACGCTCAATGCACCATTTGATGGCACGCTCACTTCATACTGCTTTGCAGAAGGCGAGCTGGTCAGTCATGGCGATATGCTGGCGATTGTTGAGGAGCAAGACTAATGTCTCAGTATCCGGCTAACGTCAAAATTGTAGAAGTCGGCGCACGTGACGGCTTACAAAATGAGGTCAGTGTTGCCACAGAAGCTAAAATCGCGCTGGTTAACGCATTAAAAGACGCTGGTCTCAAGCACATAGAAGCAGGCGCGTTTGTGTCGCCCAAATGGGTGCCACAAATGGCCGATTCTGCTGCGGTGATCCAAGGCTTTGAGCGTAGTGAAGGCGTTGAAATAAGCGCCCTAACGCCAAACCTTAAAGGCGCAGAGCTTGCACTAGAAAATCAGGTCGACGAATTTGCCATTTTTACCGCCGCCAGTGAGGCATTTACGCAAAAAAACATCAACTGCACGATTGAACAAAGTATTGAACGCTTTCGTCCCGTTGTTGAACTTGCACAAAAAAACAACATAAAAGTAAGAGGTTATGTTAGCTGCGTGGTTGGTTGCCCATATCAAGGTGAAGTACAACCAGAGCAAGTTTTAGCGGTATGTAAACAATTGTTGTCACTTGGTTGTTATGAAATCAGCCTAGGCGACACCATAGGTGTTGGTACGCCTAAAAAGGTCCAGCAGCTGCTCACCTTGTTACTGCAACATATCCCTGCTGACAAGCTTGCGGTGCATTTCCATGATACCTACGGACAAGCATTAACGAATATTCACACGGCCCTGCAAATGGGGATCGCAACTGTTGATAGCGCCGTTGCAGGTCTCGGTGGTTGCCCTTACGCCAAAGGCGCGTCAGGAAATGTTGCCACTGAGGATGTAGTTTACTTGCTGCAAGGGCTTGGCATTGAGTGTGGAATTGATTTAGAAAGGCTAGCAAAAGCAGGATGGGCAATTTGCGATGCGCTAAGCAAGACACCAAGCAGTAAAGTGTCGTTAGCACTCAAACAAAATTGTCAATCTTAAAACAATAACATTATTAGGAGTGGGCTTATGGCCGGTTTCGATAAAGTCGTATCAAGCTACAGCGATGCGATGGCGGGTCTTAAAGACGGCGATACCATCATCGCAGGTGGCTTTGGTTTGTGTGGTATTCCAGAAGGCTTAATTGCAGAAATTAAGCGCCTGCAAACAAAAGAACTTACCGTGGTTTCAAACAACTGTGGGGTCGACGACTTTGGTTTAGGTATTTTGCTTAAAGATCGTCAAATTAAGAAGATCATTGCCTCTTATGTTGGTGAAAATGCGCTGTTTGAACAGCAACTACTCGATGGCATTATTGACGTTGAATTAACACCACAAGGTACGCTTGCAGAGAAGATGCGCGCTGGTGGCGCCGGGATCCCAGCTTTTTACACGGCAACAGGGTACGGTACTCCCGTTGCCGAGGGTAAAGAAGTAAAAGAATTTGATGGCCGACCATATATTTTGGAAGAATCAATTACCGGTGAGTTTGCTATTGTTAAGGCTTGGAAAGCAGATCGCTATGGCAACTTGGTGTTCCGCCACACAGCAATGAACTTTAACCCAATGGCAGCGACAGCCGGAAAAATCACCGTCGCGGAAGTTGAAGAAATCGTGGAACCGGGTGAACTTGAGCCGAGCCAAATCCACACCCCAGGTATTTATGTCAATCGCGTGATCAAAGGTGACTTTGAAAAACGTATTGAACGTGTCACAACGCGCAAATAGGAGGCAATCATGGGTTTAAATCGTGAACAAATTGCGATGCGCGTGGCGCAAGAGCTTGAAGACGGTTACTACGTTAACTTAGGCATAGGTATTCCAACCTTAGTGGCTAACTACGTACCACAAGGCATTGAAGTGATGCTGCAATCGGAAAATGGCTTGTTGGGTATGGGTCCCTACCCAACTGAAGACCAAGTTGATGCCGATATGATCAACGCGGGTAAAGAAACCGTGACAGCAGCGACAGGTGCAGCAATTTTTAATAGTGCGGAAAGCTTTGCCATGATCCGTGGTGGTCATGTAGACTTGACGGTACTAGGTGCTTTTGAAGTTGATCAACAAGGCAATATCGCGTCTTGGATGATCCCGAAAAAATTAATCAAAGGCATGGGTGGTGCAATGGACTTAGTTGCTGGTGCACGCAACATCATAGTGACCATGACCCATGCTAGCAAACACGGCGATTCTAAATTGCTTGAATCATGCACATTGCCACTGACCGGCGTAAATTGTGTAAAGAAAATCGTAACAGATTTAGCTGTGTTAGAAGTAAAAGACGGCGCATTCCATTTGCTAGAACGCGCACCGGGTGTTAGTGTTGATGAAATAATCAGCAAAACTGCAGGCAAGCTTATCGTCGACGGTGAGATCCCTGAAATGCAGTTCGAGGCGTCGTAAGACACACCCTAACTTACAAATGTACCGACCTCATTCCCAGTGCCAAAGGCGCTGAGTTACCCAAAACCCCTCGCAAGAGGGGTTTTTTTTCACATGCCATCAAAGGAAAACTCTTTACTTTACATCACTCTTTATGTCTAGTTGATGAATGTGATGATTTTTAAATAAAAAATTCAGTAGCCATTTACTTTTCAATCTCACCCCCTAAACTAGTAAAGATAGTTTTGGTTGGCATTGAATATTCACCTGCCAGTACAACTTAAAACTAAAAAGTTGCTGCTTTGAAGCATCGACTGAATATCAAGTTGACACAATATATTGATACCATAGCTTAGTAGCATAACGGTTCGGTTGGTTTATCTTAATTACAAGTATTGAGGCAGTATACTGTCGCTGTAACTAACATAAACCCATCATATATTTAGATAGTCATTCGGCTGATGTGATTGAAACGCACAAATCGAATGAATACGCTAAATAATCTAAACTAGACTGAGTAATTTTTGTGGCTTATGGCTAGCATATTGTATGGCTGATAAAGTCATTCTAAGCCGCTAATGATTAGCATTAATAGCCAGATTACATTTTGCTTTGTTGCATAGTTAGTTTATGTCGAATTGTTATCAACCATTGTCTAGCGATTAATTCAGTATATCAGCTTGGTGTCGTATCACGATGAGAACAACAAGAGGATATCATGGGCAATCACCACGATAAGTACAGCATCGATAATACAGACTACACCGTTGGACAAGACAATGTTCAAAAGTGGGGGTTTGACGTACATAACCCTGTATTTGGTGTAAGTGCTGGATTAATACTGGCGTTTTTAGTCGCCGTATTATTAGTTGACGCAAATACAGCTAAAACCACTTTAGACGGCATAAAGTGGGATATCATAGGTAACTTTGATGCCCTATTTATGTGGTCTGGTAATTTCTTTGTCCTATTTTGTTTGGTGCTCGTTTTATCGCCTTACGGTAAAATTCGTTTAGGTGGTGAAAACGCCAAACCAAGCTATACTCGGGCGTCATGGCTGGCGATGCTATTTGCAGCAGGTATGGGTATTGGTCTGATGTTTTGGGGTGTAGCGGAGCCTGTCGCCTACTACACTGGCTGGTACAAAACACCGTTAAATGTTGCTGCAAACACACCTGAAGCGGCTGAACTTGCAATGGGCGCGACTATGTACCATTGGGGTTTGCATCCTTGGGCTATTTACGCCGTTGTCGCGCTCTCTTTAGCATTCTTTGCCTACAATAAAGGCTTACCGCTGTCGATCCGCTCAATCTTTTATCCTATTTTAGGAGACAGAGCTTGGGGTTGGCCGGGCCATATCATCGATATTCTCGCCGTTCTTGCTACCTTGTTTGGCCTTGCGACATCACTCGGTCTGGGCGCACAGCAAGCTGGTGCTGGGATCCAACATGTATTTGGCATAGAAGCAGGTCTCGGTCTAGAAATTGCCGTGATTGTGGGCGTTACTGCCCTTGCGATTATTTCGGTTGTTCGCGGTATTGATGGCGGTGTAAAGCTACTTAGTAACGTTAATATGTTAATTGCATTTGTGTTATTAGTATTCGTTGGTATTGCAGGTTTTGCGATTGCCATGGGTAATATTCCGACGACTTTAATGGCCTATGTTGAAAACATCATTCCACTGAGTAACCCGCATGGTCGTGAAGATGAAGCATGGTTCCAAGGTTGGACCGTATTTTACTGGGCATGGTGGATTTCTTGGTCACCGTTTGTCGGTATGTTTATCGCACGCGTTTCTGAGGGTCGCACCATACGCGAGTTTATTACCGCAGTATTATTAATCCCGACATTGGTAACCGTGATCTGGATGTCAATCTATGGTGGCCTTGCTATCGATCAAGTAAAAAATGGCATTGGCGCTCTAGGTACTGATGGCTTGACTGAAGTGCCACTGGCGATGTTCCAAATGTTTGAAAACCTACCGATGAGCAATTTACTCTCGTTCACGGCGATCGTACTTGTACTGGTTTTCTTCATCACCTCGTCGGATTCTGGTTCTTTGGTTATCGATAGTATTACCGCAGGTGGTAAAATAGATGCCCCAGTACCACAACGTATATTCTGGGCGAGTATTGAAGGTGCAATTGCGGCAGCACTACTGTGGATCGGCGGTAAAGAAGCAATTGAAGCACTGCAAGCTGGTGCTATTTCAACAGGTTTACCGTTTACTTTTGTACTACTACTGATGTGTGTAAGTTTGATCCTCGGGCTTAGAACTGAGCCTAAAAGCTAACGGTCGTTAATCTCATTACAGGCGGAGCTTGCTGTATGCTCCGCCTTTTTGCTATTTGGGTTTAGCTCCACCAGCGTTTCACCATGTCTGATGGGTCTAAACAATATTGAGCCTGAGCTTGGAATAGCTCCGCCGTTGCTAACGCATCGGACAAGGCATGATGTGGCTGATAATAGGGAAGCCCATAGCGCTTTCTGCAGTCAGCTAAACGTACCGAAGGAATAGGTTTACGTTTGAGCTTATCAAGCCAACTTCTGGCGTTGTTTATCGCTGACTTTTCAATTTCCATCGTATCAATCACTGGAAACTCAATACCCTCCCCCAATCTCGCTTTTAGCGCAGAATTGAAAAATGACTTTTCGACAAACTGATAGTGCACCACAATGACTTTACCATGTAGTGAAGCAAACACTTCCTCAAGAATATCCTGCAGATCTGGCGCGCTTTCAACTTGTGAGTGTGTGATCCGGTGCAGTACCACAGACTCTTCAGCCAGCGGACTGGTTGGCTTCACTAACCAATGCTTCGCTTGAGCCAAACGGATCCGTCGTAAATTAAATGGCACGACGCCAACGCTCACAATGTCATCGGTGTTTGGGTCGAGCCCTGTAGTTTCAAAATCAAGGGCAACAAACTCGCACTGGCTCAATTGCTGGTACGGATCTACCACGCCTTGCTGATAAAATGCTTGAATTCTCGGGTCTTTCGACGTTTCTACCAAATGCTGAAAGCGATTTGGCCATGACATAATCTCGCCTTGCATATTACACCGCTACTTCATCATGGATTTGTTTTGATAGCGAAACTTTAAAAAGCTCTGTGCTTTGTCTAACACGCCAAAAGCTTCTTTAAGATTACGCTGTTCAAAATCAGAGAGTGTTTCAGGCGGCAAGCTGTTATCAGGCTTTTCGCCCTGCTCAATTTGCCATGCTTGATGACGAATACGCATGATGGCGATGTATTCAAGCGCAGCTTGCAGATCTAACACTTTGCCCTTTGGCAGTATATTTGCCTCATCAATATCTTCTAATCGTTCAAAGGAGTTTTGTTTTTTAGAGCCAACACCAAGGGCATGTACTCGAACCAAATCTGAAAGCGGTGCTGTGCCACGGCGCTTAATGTTCATCGAACGCCTGTGCTCACCGTCTTGCTCAAGGACAAAACCATTAAAAAAGCCCAAAGGCGGTGTTCTTCTTAGCGCATTATGTGCCATCGCAGCCAAAAATTTAGGGGTGCTTTTGGCCTTTTTACTGATAAAAGCAGTGAGTTTCTCAGCCCATTTTGTTTCACCCCATACGCCTTCCAGATCAAAGAAAATCGAACTATTAAGTAAAGCCTCAGGACTGGGGTTTTCTATCCAGTCTTCAAATTGTGCTAACCATTGACTGTAAGTTAGACGCCAAGCTGGGTTGCTTGCCATGATCCCACCATCGCAATATTTATAGCCGCAATTGGCTAGACCATCACACACAAACTTCGCCAACTTTTCGAAGTAAGCGCCATGCTCAGCGGGTTGATAACTGTCATCCAAGATCAGTGCATTATCCTGATCGGTCACAATTAATTGTTCGTCCCGAGCCATTGAACCAAGGGCAATAAAGCAGTATGGGATTGGTGGCGGACCTAATTTTGCTTCCGCGAGTTCGAGTAACTTGTGTTTAAACGTTTTGCCTATAATCGACATCGCAGAACCAATCATGTGTGAATTGGCGTCTTCATTCACCATCCGAGTAAAAATTGCAGGAAGCTGCTTGGCGTAACTACTCAAGTCTTCAACACTTTGCTGGTCCATTAGCCCTCTAACAAACAACAGGCTACTTTGAGACTCGTAGCGCAAAATATCGGATAGCGCGACCACTCCTATCGGTTTACGCTTATGAACAACGGGCAAATGATGCACATTGTCTCTTAGCATCAGCATCATAGCTTCGAAGACGTAGGCATTGGAGTCAACAATAATAAGGTCAGTCGACATAATCTCAGAGACAGGTGTTTGATAATTCAGCCCCTCAGCGACTACTTTTGTGCGAAGATCTCTGTCACTGATAAGGCCAACCACCTGACCATCATCTTCATCTGGATCTTCGACAACTGGTTTCTCGGGGTCATAGATAAGTAGTGATGATACATGCTCTTTTGCCATCACTTGAGCTGCCTGCTGTACCGTGGCGTTGCGTTCAACGTATACCACGTCGCGTAGCAATAGTTTACGCACTTTGGCCGTGGTCAAATCGTTGCTGTCGGCTTGCTCAGAAACCGTGATTTTTAGTCTAGCATTATCGTCTGCTTCAAAATAATCAGCAAACGCTTCATAAACGTCGCAATACTCATCAAAAATGCCTACAGGAATACAGTACACCAGCGTATCTTCAAGGCTTTGAGCGCCAAAACGAACTTTGCGATTCATCAATAAACCACGCTGGCCAAAGATCCCACCTGTGGAAATACGATTGTATAACTCACCTGAGCGCCGATAGAGCTCGACAGCACCAGATCGGATCACATACAGGTAAGTGATCTGCTCTCCATATTCCAAAATGCCGCTGCCCGCTCGGTAGTAACCTACTTCGACTTGACTTGCGAGTTTATGTAGTGCCTCTTGAGGCAAATCCGAAAACGGCGGGTAAGCTACTAAAAAATTGGCAATTTCCTGATGTTCAACTTCCATGGTTTGCCTTGATATAAAAAGGAATTTAACCCTATTGTGGGCAACGAGGGATAAATTTGCAATGAAAGCAGGTTTAACTAAGGCTGCAGCAATTGTTTTTTCCACTGTTCACCACTACGCTCATAAGACTCTCTAAGATGTAGCCGAGTCTCAGCAAAAGTGAGGAACTCTATGGAAATAGGGTTGATGCAATAGCCACCCCAATTTTCGGGCCTTGGAATTGGGTTCGTACTATATCTTAATTCCGCAATTCTTAATTTTTCAGTCAGATCGCTTTGATCTCGTATAATTGCACTTTGGTTAAATGACGTTGTGGTTAGCTGAGCATCTCTAGAGCGCCCTTGCCAATAAGTATCTGCATCTCTATCTGAAATCTTCTTTGCTATGCCAACAATACGGACCTGATACCCGACATGATCCCACCAAACTGTCATCGCGATGTTAGGAACATTTTCTAAATGCTTGCCTTTCGCAGAATCGAAATATGAACAAAATACAAAGCCACCCTCATTAACCGCTTTCAAATCAACAAATCTACCTGTAGGAAACCCATTCTCATCAATTGTTGAGACACATACCGCATTGGGCTGATTTAATGGATTGTTTTTCAGAGCTTGCTGCCACCAGGATGTAAACTTTTCTATTGGATTATTCATTATTATTATCCTGATTATTTTTCATCGGTTCCATAATGTCATTAATATCTACCACATTCCACGGCAAACCTTTTTGCCTGTAGATCCGCTTACCTTGCTTTGTATAATCACCAACATCATGCGGTAAGCGCTGACCAACTACAATACAACGTAATGTAACATCGCTATTGTTTACTAGCTTATGAGGCTTACCGCAGGCTCTGTATCCTATGAAATCGCCTTCACCAACACCAATTACCTCGTCGCCAATGTACGCTTCAGCAGTGCCTTGCAATATATACACACATTCATCTTCGTGATAATGCATATGTGTTTCAGTCGAATCGAACCCCGGCTGGATTTCTACGATGTGAAAACCGAACCCTGTTATGCCAGTTAAGTCTCCGAGTGATTTATTGAGCCTCTGCGCATTTGGGTTCAGAAAATGAACTCTTTTTTCCCCTTTTAACGCTTCGATTTCAGCTTTACTAACAATATATTTTTCCATTTCTTCAAACTCCTTATGTTGGTCTTAACCTAAAGGTATGTGTTTAAGGGATATTAGCTTAAATTACAGCAATTGAACTGTTTTCAATTACATCCATAATTTGACCTAGGTCACTTTAAAAACCAGCAAAACCGCCTCATACTAGTTATCTATAACTATTCGCAACAGGAACCGCACTCATGACTTATGAAGTCAATTTCGACGGCTTAGTAGGGCCAACACATAATTATGCCGGATTATCTTATGGTAATGTCGCGTCACTTTCTAACGCTACCAGCGTCTCTAATCCAAAAGAAGCGGCATTGCAAGGTCTTGAAAAGATGAAAGCAATGCATGATATCGGCCTAAAACAAGGAATATTCGCACCTCACGCACGCCCGAGTTTAGCCCCACTGCGTCGCGTTGGCTTTTCGGGAACTGATGCACAAGTACTTGAAAAAGCATATAAACACGATCCGATATTGCTTCGAGCTTGTTACTCTGCCTCTGCAATGTGGACGGCAAATGCGGCGACTGTATCGCCTTCTATTGATTCCAGCGATGGCAAAGTACATTTCACAAGTGCCAATTTAAACTGCAAATTTCACCGTTCAATAGAGCCAGAAACCACCACAAATTTACTTCGTGCTATGTTCGCTAATGCGCAATATTTTGCACATCACCAGCATTTGCCTGAGCAGCCTTTTTTTGGCGATGAAGGTGCTGCAAACCACACTCGTCTCGCCGATAGCCATGGCAGTAAAGGTCTACAATTATTTGTGTACGGTTCAAGTGGCTTTAACAGCGATATAAAGGGTCCTACTAAATATCCTGCTCGGCAAACATTAGAAGCAAGTCAAGCGATTGCAAGGCTACATCAATTAGATGATAAGCAAGCAATTTTTATCCAGCAAAATCCAAATGTGATTGATCAAGGCGTGTTCCATAATGACGTCATTGCGGTGGGCAATGAGAATGTGCTGTTTTGCCATGATCAAGCCTTCATTGATCAAACCTCCAGTCTAACCAAAATTAGACAAGCGTATATCGGCGAAAAGCCTTTACATATTGTAGAAGTTCCGACGCATGCAGTGAGTGTTGAAGACGCAGTAAAAAGTTACCTATTTAACTCACAATTGATCACCTTGCCATCAGGCGAGATGATGCTGGTTGCACCGGAGGAATGTGCGAAGAATGATAACGTTGCCGCATACATCGAATATATGCTCGGTGCAAAAAATCCGATTTCGCAAGTACGCTTTTTTGACTTACGCCAAAGTATGCAAAATGGTGGTGGACCTGCATGTTTGCGATTACGTGTAGCACTCAATGAAGCTGAGCTAAAAGCGGTAAATCCAGAAGTGATGATGAGCGAAGACAAATTTATTCAACTAAGCGCGTGGGTCAATAAACATTATCGCGATAAAGTCACGGAGCAGGATTTAGCTGATCCGAGCCTACTGCAAGAGTCCTATGCTGCACTAGATGAACTCACCCAACTACTCAATCTTGGTAGCGTTTACGACTTCCAACGCGCCTAATTGCAAGTTTTGCTTGTCAAACTGCAATTAATCTGAGGTTTTAGGGGAGTGATTTCACTCCCTTACTTTTTAGCAAGTACATTAACCGCCCACGTCTCAAGCATACCGTCGCTATTTAGCGTTACTAAGGTGTCTGGGTTTGGGACATACATATCGACTACCGTTGCTCCCTCACTTTCAGTATGAATAGACCAAGTGCCTAATTCTTCCCCGCTCTCATAGCGCCAGATGGAGAGGTGAGATTTTGACGATGATGTCGCGAGTAAGCCTGAGTCAGAAATAAATTTAGCCTTTCTAAACATCTTAAAACGGGCCATATACTTTAGCTCACTGAGCTGTTTTCCAGACTCAAAGTCTAGTACATGTTGCGCATTCAACCCATCTGAGACGAATAAATGCTTGCCATCATGACTCACTGTTAAACTGGTAACACGATGACTAAATTGATGCTCATATAAAGGTTTTGGTGAGGCAAATTGCCAAAGGGCAACCAACCCATCTTGCGCGCCTGTAACAAAATAGTCGCCACTATTATCAAACGCCAAATGCTCTATCGGCCGAGTATGTGGCATAAAACGATTGTTTAACTTCGTGAATAGATCCGCCATATTGAGTGAGCCATCATCCATCGCAACAAGCAAACGCTGGTTGTTATGGGAAAGCGCTAAAGCAGAGATTGAAGCAAGTGGACTCACCCCTGCAAAAGGTACGTTCGTTATCAACTTTTGCTTTGGAACAGACCAAATTGAGATAAGGTTTTCACCTGCCACGATGAGCATTTCCTTATCATCTGACAATAAAACTTCTTTGACTGGTGTTTTTATTTTGTCTTTGGGTACTGAGAATATGACAGACTGATTGGCATTGTCATAAATATGGATTTCAGCATTACTGTCTAATGTTACACTCCACTTTCCATCTTTAGAAAAGTGTCCAAGTATTATGCCATTTTGCGTCAACTGGCTTGTTACCCCTTTACTAATTTCAGGCTGCGATCCACACCCTACTAAAAATAAAGCGAACCAAGCTAGAGATATTAAACGAGACATCTTAAACCCTTAGCACATAATACATTTATTTCATTTACTGGCTTTACATATCGGCCGTTAGCAGACAAACTTAACTTATTGTGAATAATTTTAGACTGCATATGATGTATTTTAGCATGACAAAGTCACTTATTAAGCAAACTTTCGTTGTCTTAGCCGCAATGATTTTACTCTCAGCGTGCGGCTCAGAGGATAATGTCAGTGGTGACAAGGACACTCCTGGATATGCCGCAACAATGTATTTTGACGCACTCTATAATCAAAAAGATTTAGACGCTGCAATGAAAATCGCCACTCCCCGTCACGCGCGTATCATGCGCTCTTACGGTACTGCGTCGCAATTCGCCAGAAATTTAGTGAATATGCAATACGATGAAGTCACCATAGAAGTTGATATGACCAATCAAAGTCTACGCGAACAGTATGGCGACAGCGCAAAAATTAATTTAATTTTTACAGGTCAGCTCCACGGTGAGCAAGTAGACGACATGCGTAGTGTCAGTATGGTGCGCAAAAAAGGCAAATGGTACGTAGACAAGGTACTAGCCGACCCCTTTGCACGTTAACTCAAGAATTAGATTGGAAAGCCCCGTTGTCGGGGCTTTTTTTACAAATTAGCCAATATACTCCGTCACAACAAACTAGTTGGGCGCTCTTGCATCAACAGCAATCGCTTTTGCAACTAGCGTTTCAATACAAAAGATGGTTTCAGAACTCTTATCATCAATCACCTTGTCGTCCATTGCGATACTGAGTTTTTCATTCAATGTCTTACCCACTAATTTCACGCTGTTTTGTTTACACCACTTACGATATTTTGCCATTAGTGGAGCATGCGCCTTTTCCAGTAAATAAGCATGTTCAACCGTATCTATCGCAGAGTGCTTTACCACGGCGCACAGATGCGAGATACGTTCGCGGGTCGAGTTGTGATCAGAAACATTGCTACATACCTGCACCGCCAATTTATCGCTCGGCGCTTTGAGCCACTTACCAACGGGAAACGCCAAACGTTTTAACAAAAATGCCAGAGGTGCTGCGGTAAAGTTATCGCAAAATGCATAAATAGCCTTACTTGCTTCGTTAAGACAGTGATCTAAGGCAAACTTTACCAGCGGTAAGTCCCCTTGCTGACGACCATCATCTTCGTATTTTTTTAATACACACGAGGCGATATAAAGAAAGCTCAGGACATCTCCTAATTTTGCAGAGAGCATTTCTCTACGTTTTAGTGAACCGCCTAGCTTTAACATAGCGATATCACTATACACAGAAAGCGCTTGGCTCAACCATGTAAGGCGTCGGTAATACGCCGCCACATCACCACTAACTGGCGCACGTTCGAAACATGCAAGTGTGAAGCCATTAAAAAACGCCTTAAGCCCATTCACAGAGGTATGCTGCAAGTGTTTGCAAAGCACTTCATCAAACTCTTTCAATGCGATTAATTGATCTTCTTGCTGTACGATACTCATTTCTTTCAGTATGAAAGGATGGCAACGTGTTGCACCTTGACCAAAAATCATCAAGCTTCGAGTTAAGATATTGGCGCCCTCAACGGTAATAGAAATCGGCATCCCCATATAATTGTGGGCAAGATAATTCATTTCCCCCATTTGAATGGCTTTGCCGCCATGAATATCCATCGCATCATTTAATGCCACCCTTGCATGCTCAGTCAGATGATACTTGGCAATCGCAGTGACTACTGAAGGACTTTGCTTTAAATCAATTGCCAACGCAGTGGTTTGTCTCACCGCTTCAATAAGATAGCTATAGCCGTAAATTCTGGCTAACGCGCTTTGCACTCCTTCAAAGGCAGAGATAGGTACACTAAATTGACGACGGACACCAGCGTAAGCCGAAGTCGTTCTGGCACTTAATTGAGCGGTTCCCGCGCTCAGTGCAGGCAAAGATATCCCCCGTCCAGCACTTAAACACGACACCAACATGCGCCACCCTTTGCCGATACCTGCCTGTTCGCCTATCACCCAAGCCAGTGGAATAAAAACATCTTCACCACTAGTTGTGCCATTCATAAAAGCTTGGCCCAGCGGGTTATGTCGATCTCCAGTTTTCACACCTTCATGTGCAGTCGGAATAAGTGCACAAGTGATCCCAAGCTCTACTTTGTTCGAAAGCAATTGCTCTGGGTCGTAAACCTTAAACGCAAGTCCTAATACATCAGCGACGGGCGCCAGCGTGATGTATCGTTTTTGCCAAGTTACCGCAAGTCCAATTTGCTTTTCTCCCTCAAATTCACGCTCACACACAATCGCAAAGTCTTGGATGCTACCCGCATCCGATCCCGCCTCTGGCGAGGTCAATGCAAAACAAGGTAGCGCCTCACCCGAGGCAAGCTTTGGCAGCCAAGTATTCTGCTGTTCGTTGGTACCGTAATGAAGCAGTAACTCCGCAGGGCCTAAACTATTTGGCACCATCACGGTCACTGCAGTAGACAAGCTACGGCTGGCTATTTTTGCAACGATGGTGGAGTTCGCCTGAGCACTAAATTCCCGACCACCAAAAGCTTTTGGAATAATAAAAGCAAAAAACCCCTTTTCTTTTAAAAATTGCCAAACTTCTTCAGGCAGGTCTTGAGCCTCAGATATTTTTTCTTCATCAAGCATTTTTAGCAGCGTGTGTAATTCGTTATCTATAAATGCCTGTTCTTCATCGCTCAACTTTGGCTTATCATTACTCAGCCACTTTCGCCAATTCGGCTTACCAGAAAACAACGCACCATCCCACCAGATACTCCCCGCTTCCATCGCTTCTCGCTCGGTTTGGGAGAGTTCAGGTAATGACGTTTTGAAATAATTAAAGAGCGGTTTAGTGATCAACTTAACCCTGATATCACGGACACAAAATACCACCACAATTGCCAATATCACCAATAAAACTAAAGTCATATGCACTCCTTTTTGCAGGCTTCAAATACGGCCTTTTGATACAATTGACTGCCTTAATTATGGTTAATAATCACACTAACTCAACTTTTATCTGCGCTCGCATCTCATTGTTTGTCCATCGCAAAATTGTCGTTTTAAAGTCGTCCTGCTATTATTCTTGCCACCACAGCAAAAAATGATGCTTTGCTGCGCGAAAAAGCCGCGCTCACTACGATTAGTTGTTCATACGACTAATACTAATTGGATTAATTTACTTGCTGATTTTTAGCAATTAACCCAATTAGTGTAGCTGGCTATAGATACTAAAATGCCGTCTAGCGTTAAGTCGGCTCGTGTATTAATTAAAACAACAAGTGAACCCTATGAAACCAAGATTTAAGTTAAGTGTTGGCGCACTCATTGTTGCCAGTACTTTTGCACTCTCTGCCTGCAAATCCACTGAAACTACAAATAAAGCGTTATCAGAAGCCGATGCAGTTGCATTTTTAGATAAGGCGTCAGAACAGCTGGTTGACCTTAACTTCCGCTCTAGCCGCTCAGCTTGGATTTATGCGAACTTTATTACTCACGACACCGCTTCACTTGCTGCGGACGTGAATGAGGAATACACCGCTGCGCTCGTAGAGCTTGCTAACCAAGCAGCACAGTTTGATGGCTTGGCGTTAAGCGAAGATACCCGCCGTAAGCTTGATAAATTGAAGCTAAACCTGACATTACCTGCACCAAAAGATGCTGACAAAACAGCGGAACTTGCAAAGCTCACTGCAGAGCTTGATGGTATGTACGGCAAGGGCAAATACTGTAAAGATGATGGCACTTGCCTAAGCCTTGGCGACATGACGGCTAAGATGGCAAATAGTCGCGACTATGAAGAGCTTTTAGACATCTGGCAAGGTTGGCGTGAAGTGTCGAAGCCGATGCGTCCACTCTATGAAAAGCAAGTGGTACTTACCAACGAAGGTGCTAATGAGCTTGGCTACGCAGACACAGGCGCAATGTGGCGCAGTAAATACGACATGCCAGCGGACGACTTTGCAAAAGAACTTGACCGTACTTGGAACCAAGTAAAGCCGCTATATGATTCGCTGCACTGTCATGTTAGAGCCAAGCTTGGCGAGAAATACGGCGAAGATAAAGTGCCTCAAGACCAGCCTATTCCTGCACACTTGCTTGGCAATATGTGGGCACAAAGCTGGGGCAATATCTATGACTTAGTCGCGCCAGAAAACGCAGATCCGGGTTATGATGTAACGGCGTTACTGGCTAAACACAATTACGACGAAATCAAAATGGTAAAAGGTGCAGAAAAGTTCTTCACCTCTATGGGTTTTGCCCCATTACCTGAGACTTTCTACGAACGTTCTTTATTTATTAAACCACAAGATCGCGACGTACAATGTCATGCATCAGCTTGGAACTTAGATGCCAAAGACGACCTACGCATCAAAATGTGTATCCAACGCACCGGTGAAGAGTTCTCAGTTATCCACCATGAATTAGGCCATAACTTCTATCAACGCGCTTACAATCAGCAGCCTGTGTATTACCAAGAAAGTGCCAACGATGGCTTCCACGAAGCTATCGGCGACACCATCGCGCTATCTGTAACACCCGGCTACTTAAAGCAAATTGGTTTGTTGGATAACGTACCGGATGAGTCAAAAGATATCGGTCTATTGATGAAGATGGCACTTGATAAAGTTGCATTTATTCCATTTGGTCTACTTGTCGACCAATGGCGCTGGAAAGTATTCTCTGGTGAGATTTCCCCAGCAGAGTACAACCAAGCGTGGTGGGAATTAAGAGAGAAATATCAAGGTGTTAAAGCACCAATTTCACGTACAGAAAATGACTTTGATCCAGGTGCAAAATACCACGTACCTGGTAATGTACCTTACACTCGTTACTTCCTAGCGCATATTTTGCAGTTCCAATTCCACAAATCACTTTGTGAAATTGCTGGCAGCAAAGAAGCCATTCACCGCTGTTCTGTTTACAACTCGAAAGCAGCTGGTGAGCGTTTAAATGCCATGCTTGAAATGGGCAGCAGCAAACCTTGGCAACAAGCACTTAAAACGCTAACAGGTAAAGATGAAATGGATGCAACAGCAGTACTTGACTACTTTGCACCATTGCAAAAATACCTAGATGAGCAAAATAAAGGCCGTAATTGCGGCTGGTAATTGCTTGCAAATATAGACTAGAAACGGGCACACTCAATCGTGCCCGTTTTTTATTGGTTTAATTTTGTTACAGTTCAGTAACTTCCTTTTTTAGCCCCAATCATATACGCTCAAATCAAAGTCAGCCTACCGCTCTAGTAGTGAAAGTCTGTGTTGTCACTTGCAAGGACCCTTATGAATATAAAAAGAATTGGCCTAATAGCCATCTTTGAATTGCAACGCTTGTTTGCAACGAAACGCGGGTGGATAGCCATCGCCGCATTTGTTTTGGTTTGGTATGCTATTTTGCGCTACGCCATTGCAGAAGCGGTATCCATTGTCAGCGACCCCAACTTCAAAAATATGATCCAGAGTTTTTCCGGCGTCGTTGGTATGCATCGTATTGCCCAGTGGCCTGAAATGGAACTTGCACTGTACTTAGTTTGGTCAATCTTTTTATTTCCTCTTTTTGTGATCTTTTCAAGCGCAGATCAAACTGTAGAAGATAGAACCCGCGGCACACTGAGATTTCTAACCCTGCGCACATCTCGCGCGGAAATTGTTGTTGGCCGTTTTGTTGGACAGGTATTCAATACGTTGCTGCTCATAGCGATTTCTGCTGTAGGTGCTTGGATATTAATGGTGGTGCGCGACCCAAGCTTATGGCTCACAGGCCTTACTCGAGCAACATTAATTGTTTTAGAGCTAACGCTTATTACTGCGCCATTTATTGCCCTGATGTCTGTTGCAAATCACTTTGCTAACTCAAGCAAAATGAGCATGATTTACGCAATTTTAACCTACTTAACGCTCGCCACTTTAGTCGCTTTTGCACTTGAGTACAGCGCTTACGCAGAGTACCTTTTTTATCTTTTTCCTGGATTCCAAGGCTCAGAAACCATCGCACAGAATATCAACCTCACTCGCTTTGCCACACCGGTGCTGCATAGCCTCGTGTTAATTGCAATTAGTTGTGAACTATTAAGAAGGCGCGCGCTATGAGTTGTATTATTGAAGTTAATAATTTAGTGAAAGCATATGGACGAAAGCGCGCACTAGATAATGTATCTTTCACCCTAAACGCAGGTTCACCCATTGCGCTTGTTGGCCCGAATGGTGCGGGTAAAACCACTCTTTTTAGCACACTTTGCGGGTATCTAAATGCCGATGCAGGCAGTGTTCAAATTTTGGGCCATAAACCTGGCAGCGCTGCACTTTTTGGTCGCCTTGCCGCACTTCCACAGGATGCTCAGCTTGATCCAAGGTTTTCTGTCAGTAATCAGCTACGTTTATACGGACAGCTTCAAGGTTTAGATGCGAAAATGGCCGAGAGTGAAACACACAGAGTGCTTGAGCTTGTCGACCTCAAAGACTGTTATCACGTCAAACCTCATGAGTTATCTCATGGCATGCGAAAACGTATCTGTATTGCTCAAACGCTACTTTCAAAGCCTGAAATTGTACTGCTTGACGAAGCCACGGCTGGATTAGATCCCGTGAATGCTCGTGAGATCAGAAACCTAGTAAAAAGGCTTCAATCTGAAACGACCTTTATTTTGAGTTCACACGATTTAGTAGAACTCGATGATTTATGCGATCAAGTATTACATTTACAGCATGGTAAATTAACCGCTGTTGACCGCATCCAAGAAGCGGAACTTGCCACGCTGACTGTAAAACTTAAAGAGTCTGGCACCAGTAGTCATATAGCGCTTTTGAGGACCTTACAAGGCGTTGAAGAGGTGACGGTAAATGCCAGTGGCGCCCTGCTTATTGAGTATCGTAGCGGCCAACAGGTTGATATTGATGTACTCAGGCTTTGCCGTGAACAGGGCTGGCGTTACAAGTCTTTAGTTAACGGTAAAACACTAGAAGATGAACTGTTCGGCTAGCACGCGGTTAGTTTAGTAAATTAAAAAAGCCTGCATCTTACAGGCTTTCTTAAATGATTTATAACTTCGCCAGTAATAAAGAGCCGGGTCGAGGTAAGCGAGGTAATATTGCCGGCGTTTTCGCATAATCCGCAGGTAAACGCTCTTTCAACTCGTTCACCTTTGTTTGGTTATTCAGTTTTTCGTATGCATAGTATCTTAGGATATCTTGATATGCTTGATTTTCAGCACTGGTTACAACATCACTGTTTAATACAGCTAATGCTTTATCGTAGTCTGCCATTTCAATGTAGGCGCGTGCCAAATCAGTAGCGCTACCGATTTGAAAGCGGCTTTGCATTTTTTCAGATAGACTCTCTAATTGCTCTGCTGCCTGCTGATATTGCCCAAGGTGCATATAAGCTGATGCCAATCTGTTTTTTAAAAATGGCGGTTGAGTAGAGCCTTCAGGAAACCAATTATTGTAAGCGGTCAAGATTGCTTCGTATTGACCTAGCTTATGATAGGTTTGGTCGAGCAAGGTAAAGCTTTTTACTTTTATATCCAGCTCTTCAAAACCATTTAACGAACCGCGGTTACTATGCCAATTTAAAATGTGTGAAACCGCTGCTTTAAGCTGTGTTTCATCATTCGATTTCGCGCCTTTCGCCCCAGCGAGTAGCTCCCTCAATTGCTGTTGATATCGCGCAGACTTTTCACTCTTTTGTTTACTAGCTCCTTGTGTTACCTGCTTTTCAGAGACGATTTGGTTAGCAGCTAAGGCACTACAAGACAGTGCTGCCGTGATAATCATTAAATGGGATAATTTCATTTTCTTTTCCTTGTTTAGTGTTTTAACTCTTTGAATATTGAAACTTTTCGAGTGAGATACGGCTAATACTGAATGACCTAATGACGCATGTTCATACCGGTATTGATGTTCGGACAACAGTAAGCTGGCCAAATCGTATCTATATTTATCACTCAGCTTTTCCATGCAGCTTTCATCGCAGCTGAGTTCGATTTGTTGTCGCGCCAAATTTGCTAACAACAAACAGAATGGATTCCAAAAGAAGACGCTTTCAGTCGCACATATTAGCCATAACCAATATGTGTCCTTATGCTTGATATGCGTTAACTCATGCTCAATCACGGAATCGAGTTCTGGTCGACCTTTCATCTTAAAATCTAACCAAATGGTGTGCTGTAATGGGCCTGTCGTAATTGCTGGGGTACTCAATTCTGTAAATTTTACGGTGCAAAACGAGTATAGATATTGATGCTCTTCACTGATGTAGGCACCTTTTTCTATGCCTCTTAGTAATCTTTTATACGACCACACTCTCGCTAAAAATAGTCCTCCACCTACCACTATCAGAAATACAAACAAATTTGAAAACACTTGGTTTATGGTATAGCCAGAAAGCCAGTTTGATTCGGTTTGCAAAGTGGTTTGCTTGATGCTGTTCGGTGGAGTTGACCCTGAGTCTGAAATAGAACTCACCTCAATAGTGTAAAGCTCCAGATTTATTAAAAAAGGGGGTGGGGAGAGTTGCTGCCATGGAATTAGCCAACTCAATAACCCGACTACCAACACATAAAAGCGCGTTCGTGCAGGCGCAGTTTTCAGAAAATAGCAGCTAGTCAAACTAAACATGCTGAGCAAGCTTGCGGTGAGTAAGTAATCAAACATTAGTCGCTCTCTTTCTTCTGCTTTTTGCTCTTAAGTAGGTTTTGTAAATACTCAATATCATCATCGTCTAAACTCTCTTCTTTAATGAAATGAGCTATCAGGCTGCGTGAACTACCTTTAAAAAAGCGATCCATAAAACGCGGTGTTGCCTGCTGTGAAAGCGCTTGCTGAGTCACTTTTGCTTGATAGACAATTGACCTCCCCTGCTGACCACAGCGCTCGACTGCACCTTTTTGCTCTAGTCGATCTACGATTGTTTTGACTGTGTTATAAGCCACTTTTTTTGTTCTTGTATCATCTGCAAGAAGATATTTATGAAGCTCACTGGCAGTACATGCATTTTGTTGCCAAAGTAACTTCATCACGTCTAATTCAAATTCACTGAGTTTCACTTATCACCTCCATTACTACATTTGTAGTTTTAAACCACTACAAATGTAGTTGTTGATACCCATGAAGTCAACTAGAAATTTTTGGTGAAAAAACAGAAAGTGAAGCTATACATGAAAGCTTCATTACCTTGAAGGAAAGTGAGGGTGTGCAACAAACTACCCCAAGGAGCGCATTTTGCGTTCCTTGGTTAAAGCCTTTGTATGGATCATAACAACTCAAATTAGGATAAAGTGAGACTCAAGTTTTAGCTACAACTAAAGCTCTCTGTGTTGTAGTTCTATTGAACGCTAAAGGACAAATCGCTGATGTATTAAAGTGATGGACGCTGACACCCACCGCTAATGTATTAAAGCGTTTGTATGGTATAAATTACCCGTGGTGTCGGCGAATGTGCGTAATTAAGCCCTCTTTATTAAACTCAAGTGAAACAATATTGGTTTTACTATACTCAATCGCTTTATCTAAATGAGTAGGCTTTACTTTACCTGATTCGGTCATTTTTACAAAGACGACATCAGCGCCAACCATTACCTCATTTATTTCTATTGAACTATGGATGATTTCATCTTTTAATTTATTAATCATATCCTCTCGAAGTTTAGATTTATCTGTATAAGTAAATCTAAATTTGACGTGTTCATCGATAAAGTCGTCAGAAAGCAATGAGATATAGTTCTCTATTTCTTTAATTGTTGAATTGGGTTGTTGACGCGCATTTTTTGCCGCTACAAATACTTTTGCTTTCTCAATTAGTTGCTCTGATGTGAAATTATCATGTGCACTACTAGAAAATGAAAAAAGAAAACAAAATAACACTAATATAAATTTATTCACGGTTTTTCCTTCCTGCTATACCTAGAAATAATGAATCCCACACGGTGCTAGTCTCCATTTCTGTGGGTTATCTTAAAGCCAGTGCCATAAAGCTAAATCGCCAAATCGCTGACACCCACCACTAAATTGCACCTTCCTAAGATACCGCCTACGCTTTAATTCTGCACTCAAAGGATTGAGGAAAACAAACTATGGCTACTGCCCGTAAAAAACAAATCAGTTTAACCGACACCAGATACTACCATTGTATCTCCCGTTGCGTAAGGCGCGCCTTTCTGTGCGGTGAAGATAAACTTACTGGCAAATCATACGAGCACCGCCGTGATTGGGTTGAAGAAAAGCTCCTGATGTTGGGCTCCGTGTTTTGTATTGATATTTGTGCTTATGCCGTGATGAGTAATCACACTCATATTGTTTTATATGTTGATGATACAAAGGCTAAGCGTCTGTCGGATAAAGCAGTTGTGATACGGTGGCACAAGTTGTTTAAACGTAATTGGATAAGCCGTAAATTTACAGAAGGTGAGCCACTCAATGAGTCGGAACAATTGATGCTAGATGAGCTGGTTGATAAGTACAGGGAAAGGCTCGCGGATATTAGTTGGTTTATGCGGGTACTTAACGAAGACATCGCCCGCCGAGCAAATATAGAAGATAATTGTACAGGCCGATTTTGGGAAGGACGATTTAAATCCCAAGCATTACTGGATGAGGCTGCACTGGCTGCTTGTTTGGCATATGTAGACTTAAACCCCATTAGAGCCAAAATCGCCGCAACGCCTGAAACCTCAGACTACACCAGTATCAAAAAACGCATAGACCACGCTAAGCTGGGCAAACAACCAAAAAGCCTACTACGCTTTGCAGGCAGCCCACGAAAACATATGCCTAAAGGCCTGCCTTTTGAACTCAAATCCTATATTGAATTAGTTGAGCTCACGGGCCAGTGTATTCGAGCCGATAAACACGGTTATATCTTTGAGTCTCAGCCTATTCTCACTCGACTAAATATCGGACCGGAAAACTGGATAAAACTTACTACGCAATTTTCTCGGGTATTCCACGGTGCAGTTGGTCGAGAGCGGACAATAACCGCTTACTGCGAAACACTTCAAAAACGACGACGGACGAACCTAACAAACTGCGAGCGCTTTTTGGCTTAGCAAAACTCACATTCTCAACGCTAGAATTTCTTACTGTTGTATTTACAGCGCTTTGTCGTGCGCGATAACTCAATTTTAGTGTAGCGATACGCTTACCCGCCAAATGTCACACTATCTAAGAACGCTTTTGTCCATATTCTTTAAGTGTTTCCGCACGTTTTAATCTCACTTTGCCAGCATAGATACAAATAATAGTGGGTGTCATCACTTCATCTCATCACTTCATCAGTCATCACTTCACAATCACTTCATCAGACGGTATGTGAAGCTCACAGATTGGGGATTTGCTAATACTAAACGTGCTTTGTTATACACGCAGCATTAGAAATGGCTGTCCTTCTTTCTTTTCCGTTTTCTTTCTTTTCTTTCTCCTCCTCTTTTTTTGCATCTACCTCCTCCCTTTCCCCATCCCCATTTGTGATATCACTCGCTTGGCATTATCGGCACACGCCATGCCACCCGGTTTGGCTTCTATGTCATTAAGGATAGAGTTTAATTGTCGTTTGTTGTCTGCAAGCTTTTTCTCCATCAGTTCAATATCAGCAAGTTTTTGACGTAAAGCGTTAAGTAACTGATCATGTTTCCAGTCACTTAGATCACTCGGAAGTAATTTACTCAGCTCATCTAAACTAAAGCCTGCTTTTTGACCATTTGAAATTAAATGCAATACAGTTTCAGCTTCAGGAGGATAGGTCCTATAACCATTGTCAGCGCGCTTAACTAATTTAAGTAGGCCAATATCCTCATAGAATCGAATTTTCGACGTCGCCAAACCTGTTCTTTTTGATAATTCACCAATTTTCATAAACTCAAGTTCCTACTGCGCTCAGTCTGCTACCTTAAATGAAAAAGTCTGTGCTTATCCCAAACAATAGCAGATAACAGAAATTAAGTATTGACCTTCAAGTTTACTTTAACCTTATGCTTGCACAAAACAGATACAAATTAAGGTGATTTTTATGCAAGCAATACTTGGAGCAAACGGTCAAATTGGTAGTGAGCTCGCCCGAGCTTTAAAGAAAGACTTTACCGATAACATTCGTCTTGTCAGCCGAACACCAAAAAGGATAAACAACACAGACGAATTACTCAGCGCTAATCTACTTGACGGCAGTCAAACGCAAAAAGCAGTAGCAGGCTCTGAAATTGTTTACTTAACCGCAGGACTGCCGATTGACACAAACATGTGGGTTGAGCAATTTCCTATTATGATGCGAAATGTCATCGATGCGTGCGCAAAACATAATGCCAAATTAGTGTATTTTGATAACACCTATATGTATCCGCAAAGCAATGAACGTCTCACAGAAGAAACACCTTTTTTGCCATATGGCGCTATTATGTAGCTGTTGCATGTGAAATCTTTCATAAGAGCACGTATGCTGCTCTTATGAACACAAGAATCCCGTCGTCAATAAATTGGCTAGCTAAAAAGTATCAAACTGTAAAAGCGGAGCTATCGGAAGTTGAAACTGAAATACTGTCACTTGAAGGTAAAAGAGATACCTTAACCAACGATCTTGAATCTTTAGAACGTGTAATTTCTATGCATGAAGTTCCAATTTTGGCACACGAAATAATAAATGTAAGAAAAAACAGCCTTCAAGCAAAACTGAAGTATGGGAGCCTAACACGGGCTATCTTAGGTTACCTAAAGTCTTTTGCAACATATGAAGATGCTAATACTACAGAAGTTTGTTTTGCCGTAATACAAATTCTTAATATAGAGTTTTCTTCTGCAAAAGAGGTTAAAACGATTAAGAACGCTGTGAGGAAAAGGTTATGTAATCTTGCGTCAGAAGGACAAGTCGTATGTACACTAAAAGGAAGCAGAAATAGCCCTTCGAGATATCGACTCCCCCAATTAGGGGACCAGAAAAAACTAAATTTTTAATTAGTA
Source organism: Pseudoalteromonas flavipulchra NCIMB 2033 = ATCC BAA-314 (assembly GCA_000814665.1). GTDB lineage: Bacteria > Pseudomonadota > Gammaproteobacteria > Enterobacterales > Alteromonadaceae > Pseudoalteromonas > Pseudoalteromonas maricaloris. The sequence goes on along the minus strand of JWIH01000025.1, from coordinate 640,835 downwards.
TGTACAAACTCAGGCTTGAGTTTAGAACGCCTATAGATTGTACTGATAAACAATTTTGGTTCCGAGTGCGCTCATTAAAGCTTCACCATATTGGCATCATTCATTTTTATCTAATAGCGCTGTTAACCAGCCTTTCTATATGTTATAAATTTTTAGAAAATAAAATGTTAAATCAAATAGAGGGAACGGGTGAACATCTATTTTACGGATTACTTTGGCGTGCCAAAGGAGAAGCTTGATGACTATGGTGCTTTCAATGTTTCCCTCATCAATGACCTTCCAGTATTCATTGATCCTTTCTTACTTTTTAGCAGTGAGAAGGATGAATATCAAAAGTTACATCAAGAGATAATTAAATATATTACCTTTCTCCGAGAAATGTCAGATAAAGGGGCTATTTCTAAAGGATTGATTCAGAATTGGTTTCTTTTTCCCGAAGTAAAGCAAAACTGGCTTGGCTACAGCAAAGTCGGTAATGGGGGTTCTGGACTCGGTTCAAAGTTTGCCTCCGCACTTAATGAAAACCTAAGCTCGATCTTTAATAATTTTGGTAATGAGCAGCTTACAAAGAGTAGCCACCTAGAAAAGCTATGTCTAATCAAAGATGGGGTTGGCAAAGATTCGATTAGTGATTTTACAACAAACTTGATAAAAGGGTTCCTCTGTGAGTACACTCAGAATTTCGCTAAAGCACACATACATAACTCAAGATGCAAAGAGGTAATTGTCAAGCACGCCAAATTTGACTATCAGATTCGTAGGTGGGCTTCTAAAAGGTATACGCTACCTTATATTGATAGTGACTTTGTCCTTTTGACACCCAAGGACATTCTTACTAAAGATGAAGCTTGGATTAACAAGAATGACATTATTGGTGACTTTGATGAAATAGCTGAATCCATACCTAATATCGAGTTGCGTGCCCAAATAAATGAATATTTGCTGAGACAAATTCCTGAGAGAGCCAATCAACGAGAAAGGAATCAGGCTATTTCCAAAGCGCTTCTAAAATTTCCTGTTCTCATTGATCACTATATAAGATACAAAGAAGATCATGGAAATGAAGCTGTTGCTCTAAGTGAGCAGAAAATTAAAGAGACTGAAGCAGTTTTTATTCGGCAAGTTACCAATCTCGTTGAAATGCTTAGAGCACAAAAAGCCTTTTATTCACAGAAAGGGGATACTTTTGAAGAAGCATACAACCGAGTTGCATTTCTCAAACAGGTAATTGAAAGCAATGATGGTTATCGTCTGTTTTACGTCAAAGGTGAACCTGTAAAACGAGAATCAGATTTACAACTTATATTTCGACTCACTTGGTATGCAGCAGAAGAAGACGTGAATGCTGAGGTTAATAACGGTCGAGGTCCAGTAGACTATAAAATATCAAGGGGCTCTAAAGACAGTACTCTTGTTGAGTTTAAGCTGGCTAGTAATAGTAAACTAAAGCAAAACTTGGCAAAGCAAGTAGAAGTATACAAAGCTGCTAATCAGACAAAAAAATCGATTAAAGTAATTCTATACTTTTCAGATACAGAGCTAGAAAGAGTACTGAAGACTCTCAAGGATCTCGAATTAAAAGAAGGCAAAGAACTCGTTTTAATTGATGCAAGGGCAACAAATAAACCTTCGGGCTCCAACACAAAAAATTAGGACGCTTACTATCTCAGCATTTTAGGTGGGCGTTAAAGGTCAATCAGATTTAAGGAGAAATACTACTTGGAAGCATTTGATTTTTTGAGCTTAAGTTCTGACTTATTCATTATGTATTTTGCTTTAGTAGCAATATGGTTTTACATAAAAGGATTAAAACAACGAAAAAGAGCAGCTGCTCTAGAGTTCATTAAGCGTTGGAATGACAATAATTATCAACGAATACTAAATAATGTACTGTTTGATCCTAAAAACGAAAATCGTGATATACGCAAAGTGTTACGTGAGGCTGTCACATCTATCGAGGCCGAAGATAGTCATCGAGATTTAGTGAGAGTTTGGGACTTTTTCGAAGAATTATCGATAGCTATAGTATTTAATGAAGTCGATGAAGATGTCGCGAAAGAGTTTTTCTTTTACAACTTAATTCAAACATATAGGCTGTCGGAAAAAGCATTTAATCATCTAAGGAGTCATCAAAACAATATTTCTCTGTATGCCAACTTTGAAAGAGTTTTAGGTAAGTGGGCTGCGTCTAAGGAGTATACGATTGTGCGAGAGGTAACTCGATAGTGACTACGCCAAAAATACCAGAATCAATTGATAATGACCCAATATCGGTTCAAGAAAGAACAATACGGCAATTTGATTGCCCCAACCCAGATTGTGATTCATCTATTGATATTACCAATGTAAACGTCGGTACAAAAATAAAATGTAAAAGCTGTAATAATGTAACTTGGCTTCCAGATTACGGTAACAAATGGTGGCAAAAACCTCTTAGCATTATTGGCGGGATACTCTTAAGTTTTTTAATTGGCGTTGCTTCATCAATGTCTGCCAATTGGCTAGGAGGTGACAATGGCGAGGACGCTACGATAAAGAAAACTTCCGCTAACCAGCCTTCCTCAACTCCTGAAGGTGAGGGCTGATTTAAAGTATTACCACAATTAGCTTCTGATGCAATATTTAGGGCTCAAAAGGAACTGTTTAGGATTAACTAATGACTTGATAGGTTTTTGTAAAATCACTTTAGATACTTAAATCACACCCCCAATCTTTCTATCGCTCTTACGAGTCTTATTTAATTGCTTGATAAGCCATTTCAAGCCCATTTGACTGTCTTTGACTTCCCAGAGTTCACACCTAAATGCCTGAGCCATTTCTTTCACAATAAGCTTGCTATCTCCAACAGACTTCCAATATATAAATTCATATAATTCATCGTCACCTATTACGAGTTGTAAATCCTCTGCTAGGAGTATGTTTTTTTGATTAATGTAAATAAACCCGTTGATCTGTTCTAAAGTTAAATTCCATGGCGTATCTCTTAGTCTTTTTGCTTCATCACCTATAAAAATGTGCGTTACCAGAAAGACAAATATTTTAGATCGGCATCTAAAGAATGGCTCTTTTGATAAAGTCCAAAAGATCAGGTTGAAAATTGCAGTCTCGATAAAGTCATAGGTTCCGTAGTCACCATTTGCCGAGCACTCTCTCATGAGCGCGAACATGCACGCTAGGGCATCTAAATTCCCAACCCTTCTGATCTCATTTAATGCATGCTGCTTATTTTTACCAAGTTTGTAAAACGATTCTGATTTATATGAGCGAAACCTGTTAGCCAATCTTTTTAGGTTTATTGGTAGCTTTAAATAGAACTGTTCCCAATAAAACTCTGGTAATGGCCCAACTTGGAGTGATTCCCAAAGAAGAGAGTCATATAGCTCTATTGCATGTGGGAATTTATCATAAACCAATTTAAGTGCATTTTTATTGGGTGTGACACCTTTAATGTACCTATCCCATTTACAGCTACGCTTAAACACACCGTCTACTTTTTTTATAGAATTTGGTTCAAACAGCTTTTCTAGCTGATATCCGTTAAATTTCCCAGATAACCTGCAAACTTCAGCCATAAATACGACCGCTCGTAATACCTCAATTGGGTTTTTTGGTGGTCTTCCCTTTCGCATATCACACTTGCTAAATTAAATATGCTTATAAAATAACTTCTAACGTATTGAAATGTCACGCGCGAGAGCGTTATTTCACCAAAATTAGAGGATCAAAAAGATCAATTAATCACTACTGGTAAGTTTGTCCATCTGTATATAAGTTTAGTTTCTATGTGTATTAGTGACTGAGCGGTGTGGTCGTGACTTCAAGATTTGATGAAAGTATTTGTGAATCCTTAGCTAGTGAACTGGAAGCTGATTTACTGAAATTATATGGGCCAAATATGTTTGGTAAATCTTTATACATCGCACTTGGCTATGGAAGTGGAGAAGCGTTTAGACAAGCGGTAAGTAGAAAGACAGTTCCAATACCAGTGTTTTCTATTGACAAGAGAAAAGGCAAGTTTGCTTTAACTAAAGATGTTGCTAGATGGTCAGCTAAACAAAGGTTAGAAAGAGTAATTAATGAAGAGGAGGTTGAATAAGCTTAGATAAAAATAATTTAGTATTTTCATTGAGGCTGAAAACACAAAAGCCAAAGTTGCTACAACAACTCTGGCCTATGTAGTATCAAAAGTTCCTACGCCTTTGATACTCCTATTTTGTGCTTTTCTTACATAAAAGTCAAATTTCAGAGTGAGATTTACGCTCTGGAAGATGTCTTGTCGCCTCTATATTTTTAATTAAACATTGAAGGTGATTTGTTATGCCACAGCATTTCTTATTATCAAAAAAATACAGAGATACGAGTCTGCATAGACTATTACGAATGACAGATGAGGAGCTCTTTGATTTTGTAAAAAAGCTCAAGTTTGGAAATGGAAAAGAGATCCCCTGCACACGGTGTGGCGCCATAGATACACATCCATTTATCAAAAGGCGCAAAGGATGGAAATGCAAGCACTGTACAAGGGAATTCAGCCTAACTTCTGGCACAGTATGGGCTGATATGAAGCTACCGTTGTCGAAGCTTATTATGATCATTTACCAGTTTTGCACTAGCGCCAACGGTATTTCAGCTGTACAGGTGAGTACGGATGCCGAAGTTGCATATAAAACTGCTTGGGTTGTTATGCACAAACTACGAGAGGTTATAGCTCGCACTATCGATACATCTCTAATGGAAGGTGAAGTTCATGTTGATGGTGGCCACTTTGGTGGAAAACCTAGAAGTGGCCAATTTAGGCCATCAAATAAAGCTAGATATGCAGCAGCCGCTGAAAAATTAGCAGGAAAAACACAAGGAATAAAACGTAGGGGAATAAGTAAGGCTAACTTTGAACGAAAGAAACGTAATCGGAGAATTGTTATGGTTGTTCGGCAAGTAGCTCCAGCAGAAGGTGCTAACAGGACTCGAGTTTTTCTCAGTTCTGGTGAAAATGAAGCTGTAGCTAAGTATATAGCAAAGCACTGCATTGCTAATGGTTCATTAGTCAGAACCGATGAAAACAAAGCATATGATTCCTATAAACAGTTCTTTACTCATCAAACGGTCGAACATTCAAAGGAATACTCGACTATTGATGGTGTCAATAACAATCAGGCTGAGTCATTTTTCAGCCGCTTAAGGCGTTGTGAATACGGTACAACGCACCGTATGCAAGCTGCGTATATGATTGACTACGCAAATGAAATGGCTTGGAAAGAGGATTGGAGAAGAAAGTCTGTAAAGGAAAAGTTGATTAATTTGTTGGAGTCATCTTTTCACGTAGGTTTTTCTAGGTGGTGGAGAGGTTATTGGCAAGGTTATCGCAGGAATGATGAAATGTTGATTGCCTAGCTTGTAAAACTATAAAAAGGGAGTGTTCACTCCCTTTTTAGTAGCTACATGCAACAGCTACATAATAGCGCCATATGGCGAAAAAGGCAAAGTTAGAGGACTAATAGCGAGTATGCTGCTCGATGCGATGAGTACAGGCCAAGTCAATGCGATGATTTGCCGCGCGCCTGAGTTTTATGGACCGGGTAAAACGCAAAGTATCACCAATACAGCGGTTCTTGATAAGCTGCGAGCAGGCGATGCTGCGAAAGTCTTTATCAGCGACAATACGTTACGTACCTTGATATACACGCCAGATGCTAGCAGAGCAATGGCGTTACTAGGCAATACCTCTGATGCGTATGGCCAGACATGGCATCTTCCATGTGATGACAATCGACTCACTTACAAGCAAATCGTTAACTTAGCGAGCGAAATACTCGGCATTCAAGGCAAGTATTCAATATTAAAGAAATGGCAGCTATCACTGCTAAGCATTGTTAGCAAACCTATAAGAGAAACACGAGAACTGTTACCTCGATATGCAGTCGACAACATATTTGTATCAGATAAATTTAAGCAGCGCTTTACGGAGTTTGAAATTACCACTTACCGAGATGGACTAACAACAACTCTCAAGGAATGACGACGTTATTTGATACCTAGATCATTAGGCGTTAAGTTAAGTGCTACAACTAACATACGCTTTGGCGAGGAACAAACACTTAAATTGCTAAACTTGGACTCTGTACGGGAAATTGCACCGCACAGAGTTGATGCTTTTTATCTCATTCCTTTCAGAATTTCGACAATTTCTAAGGTGTTTTCGAGTACCCTGATGACTCTACCTTCAACGCTTATCGTTACCAAATCCCGATCTCTGTCGCGATAAATCACTTTGCCATGGTCGTAGATATCTGGATCTAAGCGTTCTCCAACTTGGAGTTTTTTTTGCCAACCTGGCGGAAGTGGCTTGCCCTGCTTCAACTTTTTTTCAAGGCCCGGCGGTAACTTCTCCGGTTTAGCATTCGCCTGATTTAAACCTATAGTCAGACTAAAGGTAAGTAGGGAAAGTACAATAACTTTATTCATAACAACCTCTCTTTTAGAGCGCGGCGTCATGCGTTTTGTGAACACAACGCCGTCTATAAAGTATTGTTAATAGTTTGAAATAAAGCTTATTGATATAAACTGAACAACAATCACTAATATTTAGATTGATTTAGCTTTGTTAACGCTTTAACGGAGAAACGTTCAATGGCGAGCCCCAACTGAAGTCCAAACTTCTCAGCAACGCCTTTTTTAGCCTTATAAGCCACCTTATAAAGCTGGTGACTTTCATTTAATGACATAAGTAAATCGTCACTGGTTGAGATTTCATCGACTAATTTAAGCTCTAACGCTTGTGTACCAAACCAATGTTCTCCAGTGGCGACTTTCTCAATATCAAGCTCGGTACGATTATCAGAGACAAAGTGTTTGAACAGACCGTGCGTTTCCTCAATCTCCTCTTTAAACTTTTCTCTGCCTTTATCCGTATTTTCACCAAACAGCGTGAGTGTACGCTTATACTCACCAGCGGTTACCATTTCAAAATCAACGTTATTCTTTTTCAATAAACGATTGAAGTTGGGGATCTGCGCAATCACACCGATTGAACCAATAATTGCAAATGGCGCTGCAATAATCTTATCTGCAACACAGGCCATCATATATCCGCCACTTGCAGCAACCTTGTCCACACAGACGGTTAGAGGAATACCCGCTTGCTTGATACGCGTAAGCTGCGATGCACCAAGTCCATAGCCGTGAACAACCCCACCACCACTTTCTACAGACACAATAACCTGATCCTTTTCTTTATCTGCAATCGTTAAAATAGCGTTGATCTCTTCTCTTAAACCCGCGACTTCGTGAGCGTCCATACTCCCGTTAAATTCAAGATAAAAAACGTTTTTCTCTGCTTCTTTATCTTTATTTTTTTGCGCTTTTGATTGCGACTTATTTAGGGCTTTTAGCGCCTTTTTATCAAGCGTTTGCTGCAAAAACTGCTGCTTAGATTGCGACAAACTGTCGCTTAAATCGGTAACTTCAATTTCACCCTTTTTCGATTTTGGTTTTGAGCTTGCTCCCACCATCAAAATAATGACGACTGCAATACCAAAGATAATGGTTACTGTCTTGGCTAGAAATAACCCATATTCAAACAAAAATGCCAAGTCGTTCTCCTCATTTAGCTCATAAAGGGGCCCATTTAACTCAATATTAAATAGACACAAAAAAGGCCGCTAGCAGCGGCCTTTTATAGTCTCGAAAAATGTCTTAGTTTGCAACAACATCCGGGTTAGATACTTGTAAAACCAAACCCTTTGACTTCAAGAAGCTCGCAACTTGTGTTTGCATTTCGATTGACGCAGCTGCGTGTCCTGCAGCTGTGCCACCGGCTTTTTCATCAAAGCCTGTCGTCAAGATTGAACTATGGTGACCTTGAGAGAACTTCACTACATAACTTCCAGGTGTTCCGTCTTGACTCATTTGCGTTTCACTTGCAGGCATTAATCCCATGAAACCAGCAAGTGGTAAGCTACCAGACAAGAAGCTACGTTCTGTTGTTGGAGGAATAACCAAGTCAGCTGCATTGCCATCAACACCACCCGTAACAACGCTCATATATACTGGCGTTTGTAGCGCTTTCACGGAAGCTGCATAGTTAAGTGGATCGGCACTACCTAATGCGGTTTGTGCTGCAAAACCAAACTGCGTCACCGTACCATCAATCAGTGCTAATGTCGCAGTGTCTCCAGCCGCTTCTAAATTCGCTCTAAATGTTCCATATGCACAAGAAACATATTTGCTTTGATCCGCAGCAAACGTACCACAGTCAGCAATTGCACCTTCTTGCAGATAGGCATTAAACGCTTGCGATGCTAGGTTACCTGCAGAGCTTAACACGGAGCCCTGAACAAACGGGCCAAATGATTTTGACTCAATCAAGAAATTAGCAATGCCCGAGCCACCACTTGCAAGTGCTGCTGACTCAACTTTAAAGAAGCCATCAATTGCTGGATTTAATGGCGCATTGGTTTGAGCGAGGAAGCTTGGGCCTACAACCGAACCAAGCGAGTGACCTAAGTAACTAACTTGCTGGGTATTAAAGTTAACTTGACCGCCAGATGCTAGATTGATGAAGTTTAAGCCTAAACGTAAACCCATTAAATCTGCTGCTGATTGCTTTAAGTTATCACGCGCAACTAACAACGATGTTAGGTTCATGTAGGACAACACGCTACCTGTCGAGGCATTAAAATCATCAGTGCCATCACCATCGATATCTAAACCGCGAGCACCGTGCATTGGGTGATCGATCGCAACTGTGGCAAATCCAGCTTGTGTTAATGACAACGTCAAGCCAAGCATGTCTTCTTTTTTACTCGTGATACCATGTTGCAAGATAACAACAGGCCAGCCGCCTTCAGGGCGCTGAGACTCATCCGCAGGCATTGTGATTTGCACAGGAACATTAGCAAGCCACTGCTCTTTAGGAATTGGATTGTACTTAGTCAAGAACTTAGTACCATCTAAACCTAAATCTCTCAGCTTTCCACCCGAAAGTGTATTACAAGCGATATCATTTGGTTCAGTTGGTTCTGGTAAACCACCAGCTTGCGCCGCATATCCAGCGACAGCTACAGCGCTGTCGCAGCGTGCTTGCCAATAGGTATCAGCTAGCGCAGAGATATCTTTATTTTTTGGTTGTGATAAGTACTGAGGTAGTTGTATTTGACCTTGCAATAAACGCACGCTTCTAAAAGCAGGTAAAATAGCATCAGGCACTTTTCCTACAAGGGCATCAGCAACGGTGATCACCGGTTGTGCAGGTACAGCGACAACAGGGTTAGCACCGCCCTGTAATTTTGCGGCTAACAATTGCTTAGTCGCCGCCAATGCGTGACCTGTCGACTGTGTCGTCATTGCAGCTGTATATATAATCTCTTCTTTACTCACCGAGCCCGCAGCAGTTACCGCCCCTTCATAGCTACGAATCACAGCCTGTAGAGATTTCTGAGCATCAGTTACCAATGGCGCGTCTTGGCGCAACAACGTGTAAGTCGAAGAAGCATCTACACTTTGACCTTTTGAGTCTTTAAGACCTTTGGTCAAAACAGTAATATACGTAGTTTCAGGTTTGAATGGTTTAACTGGGATAATAACTAAACCGTTACCTGTGCTATTAGCCATGGTAACGAAATCACCATCCGGGCCAAATTGTAATTCAGCAATTGGCTTACAAGCGATACCTGAAGGCACCTGAGCACAGTCTTCGTCGGTTTGTAATGGTCCACCCATTGCAACTTCAAAAATTCGTACAGAGCCCGGAGTCATGACGCTTTGCGCATCAAGTGTCAAACCATTTGGTGTCGTCATGTCGATAACGTAAGGCATTTGTGTCGACCAACCATCTAAGGCGCCAATCACAATACTAGGGTTTGCATAGCTTGCACGCGTTACCAGAGGGTTACCTTCACCATCTTTCACTCCTAACATTTCGTCAGGTAGATTTAAGGTACCGTCTTGAGTGCCGGATAAAAGGATATCGTTTGGAACTGAGATCACACCGCCCGATGGATCAAATTTAACAGAAATCGTTGGAGAAACGGGTGTAGTATCATTTTTTACATCTTCTAACGTTTCACCGCCTCCACAGCCAGCGAGTGCTGCTGATACTGCGAGTGAGAGTAGCATTTTTTTCATTTTATAGGCTCCGACATAATCTTATTATTATTGTGATAATTCTCGTTAAATCTATGTAATAGCATTTTTAATAAGACATTAGACCAGTTAAACTTAACTCAAACTTTGTTATTTCGCCAGCCATATTTACAATAAATTCGCTAACTTGCTACTGCATTGTGATAAAATAGCCCAAACATCTTAATTGGAGTCCAGAATGCAGACTTATCAAGCTCCTGAAAACGCACTTGCGAATAAAACGATACTAGTAACAGGTGCTGGCGACGGCATCGGCCGTGTTGCGGCAATTAATTACGCCAAATATGGTGCAACGGTTATTCTATTAGGCAAAACCACCAGTAAACTAGAAGCCGTTTATGATGAAATTGTTAACGTCGGTTACCCACAGCCTGCAATTGTACCTTTAGATTTACGTGGTGCAACCAAACAACACTTTCGAGATTTGGCTGCCACTATCGAGCAGCAATTTGGGAAACTTGATGGCTTGCTAAATAATGCTTCTATTTTAGGCTCTTTAGGTCCAATGGAACACTTTTGCGTTTCAACCTTTGAAAACATAATGAAGGTAAACGTAACAGCCCAAGCGGTGATCACTAAATCGCTATTCCCAGTAATGAGAAAAGCACCTCACGCTTCTATTGTCTTTACTTCATCGGGTGTAGGACGTAAAGGTCGCGAGTTTTGGGGAGCATATGCAATTTCTAAATTCGCAACCGAAGGTATGATGCAAACTTGGGCCGAAGAAGTGGGTAAAACCAATATTCGCATCAACTGCATTAATCCTGGTGCGACAAGAACAAGTATGCGTGCATCAGCATTCCCAGGTGAAGATAAAGATAAACTAAAAACGCCTGAAGAATTAATGCCAACATACCTGTACTTGATGTCTGATGACTCAATCGGAGTTAATGGCCAATCTTTAGATGCCCAAACCTACTAACTAGTACTTTAAAGGCTGCAGATCCACAATTGCAGCCTTCTATATTAACCTGAGGTTTGGATAAGGAATGTTCCAACTCATTGCCGCTAAAGCACAACTTAGTTTTTCCTTGTCTAGCCAGCGAGTTTTAGGGAAAACAAGGCGAATTTACGCACCAATAGCTGGCTATTGGAAGTGAATTCAACGCAGTTAGCGCTAAAAATGGTTGCTAGAAAGGCATTAATTATCCGCAGCTCAGGTTATATTACTTATATTAATCTCTCGGCAAGGTTTCAAACGCCAGCACTTGCTCTAATTTTTCATCCCACTTCGCTTTACTCGCGATAAATAGGTGTGCCGTTGGCGTAAGACTCGGCGCATCATCTAAGCTACCGGCAGGTACCACTAAACCGACAGGCTGCTGGTTTGGTACTGCGGAACCACAAAAAGCGCAAAAGGCTTTAACGTGCTTAGTATTCGGTAAAGTAAAGCGGGTTATCAACTTTTCGCCCGCGAGCCAAGTTAGCATTGCATTTTGAAAAAATAAATTCGCAGCATGTGCGGATCCTGTGTCTTTTTGACAATATTCACAATGACATAGATAAAAGCCCTGCACGTTGCCCTCTACAAGATATTTAACCTGACCACACAGACAACTACCAGCAAACATCTCTTTCATTTGCATCTCCTTATCAAATACAAAAACACCAGCTCACTAGGCTGGTGTTTAATACCAATTAGTCTTAATAATTGATCAATTTGAAGGAGCAAATCTGACGCTAACTACGTTAAAAACTTCTCATTTAGAACAACTAAATAGCAAAATTTTTGCCTTGTTATCGACAAGATTTTCTCGCCTCAAAATAGCTCACTTAAATAAGCTAATTGGTATAAAAAGCTTAAATTACTTTCTTCTTGGGGTTTTGACCCTTTGATTATGCTTTTTCACTGCTTTGCGGATCTTATTAATTTTCGCGCGCTTGTCTTTACGCTTTTCTGGCATGACCGACAACTTAGTTTGCTGCTCGGCTCTCATGCTTACCGATTTACGTAAGTAGTTAACATCTTCTAATTTTAATTCTTCCCATCCACCTTGTGGCAAGCGTTTGTTAAGCTCCAATTTACCATAACGGATACGGATCAAACGCGACACTTCAACCTCTTGCGACTGCCAAAGACGCCTGACTTCACGATTACGCCCTTCGGTCAGTGTTACGTTGAACCATTTATTCAGACCTTCACCACCAAGTGGCTTAATCTTAAGGAATTTTGCAGGACCGTCTTCTAGCTCAACGCCTTTGGTTAATGTACGCAACGTTTGATTTGTTACTTCACCAAATACCCGGGCAGAATATTCACGTTCGACTTCGTATTTTGGATGCATCAAGCGATTAGCTAGCTCACCATCATTGGTAAAGAGTAACAGGCCTGATGTATTGATATCTAATCGCCCAATAGCTATCCAGCGGTCACCATCTAACTTTGGTAGCCTATCGAATACAGTACGACGACCTTGAGGGTCGCGACGAGTACACAGCTCACCTTCTGGCTTATGATACATAAGTACGCGACAGATGCGCTCTTCTTGCTGCTCTATTTTAACAATATGTCCATCTACACGGATCACCGAAGTCTCTTCCACTCGGTCTCCTAGCTTGGCAACTTTTCCATCTACACTTACGCGGTTAGACTCAATATACTTTTCCATTTCGCGTCTTGAGCCAACGCCAGCTCTTGCCAATACTTTTTGTAGTTTTTCACTCATTCAGATGGTTCTCTCACAGAAGGATCGTTTAATAACTGTTCTATTTTCTCATTATGTTGTTCAGGTAATCGAGGTAATTCCCCAAGGCCAGATAATGAGAAGTAATCTAAAAATTGTTTTGTCGTTGCATACAATGCAGGCTTACCCGGTACCTCTTTGTAACCCACCACTTTTATCCACTCGCGATCTATCAAGCTTTTGATAATATTAGAACTCACGGTAACCCCGCGAACTTGCTCTATTTCGCCTCGAGTGATTGGTTGTCGGTAAGCAATCAATGCCAAAGTCTCAAGTGTAGCACGTGAGTATTTTGGTGCTTTTTCCTGCCACAGTTTACTTAGCCAAGGGCTCAAGCTCGGGCAAGCTTGAAAACGGTATCCGGTACCAACCTCAACCAGCCTTACACCGCGAGTTTGATAATGATTTACCAGTGTTTCCAGTGCCTGATCAATACGCGGTGATGACACGCTGATATCTTCCAGCACAGTTTCTTTTAAGCGCTTTTTAGATAACGGCTTATCTGAAACGAAAATCGCTGCTTCAACCAATTCAACCAGTTGTTCATCGCTAACGCGTCTTTTCATATTTTATGCTTGAAGATAAAAATGCGGAGTATAGCAGAGGCTGCAGCCATCCCCTAGCCTTTTAAATGCAGGTAAATCGACGCTGCCGTTGCTGACTGAATATAGTCAACCAATTGCTCCTTAATGAGTTCGAGCATGGCAATAAAAGTAACCACCACACCACTGCGCCCTTCGTCCAAGGTAAAGAATCGCGCAAATTCTACCGGCTTATTCTGTTCTCGTAGCAATTGCAATATAAAACTCATACGCTCTCGAGTCGAAAGTGCTTCTGCGGATATATGATGGTGCTCAAAAGTCTTGGCTCTAGCCATCACTTCCGACAGCGCCAAAAGTAATTCCCTCAGTTCAATGTCTGGGAATTCTGGCTCATTGTCGGTACTACTGTCTACCAGCGCATGAGCGACAAAGATATCACGCTCAACACGAGGGATCTCATCTAAATTCTCAGCGGCTTGCTTAAATTGCTCGTATTCCTGCAAGCGTCTCACCAGCTCTGCTCTGGGGTCTTCCTCTTCCTCTAACTCTTCGTGTTTTGGTAGTAGCATTCTTGATTTTATTTGTGCCAGCAAAGCTGCCATCACTAAGTATTCACCCGCAAGTTCGAGCTGCATGTCCTTCATCATTTCAACGTACTGAACATACTGCTGAGTAATACTAAAAATCGGTAATTCTAGAATATCTAATTTATGTCTTTTAATAAGATAAAGCAGTAAGTCCAACGGGCCTTCAAAGGTCTCTAAGATAACTTCTAGGGCTTCGGGGGGAATATAAAGATCTTCCGGCTTTTCAATTACCGCTTCACCGTGTAAAAAAGCCAGCGGTAATTTCTGTTGGAGTGCTTCTGTCATCTCAACATGCGTTATTCAAAAGGCGATGTATCGCCACAGCCACGACGCAAAATTTCAATGGTGTCTTCAGACATATCAATAACTGTGGTTGCTTGCTCGATTAAATAGCCACCGTGAATTATTAAGTCTACGTGCTTCTCAAGACGCATGCGGATATCATCGGGGTCAGACTCAGTAAACTGCTCTCCTGGCAAAATCAAAGAACATGACATCAAAGGTTCACCTAGTGCTTCCAACAAGGCGCAAGTAATTGGGTTATCAGTCACACGGATCCCGATGGTTTTTTTCTTCTCATTGAGCAAACGACGAGGAACTTCTTTCGTCCCTTTAAAAATAAACGTGTACGGACCGGGCGTATTATTTTTAATCATCCTAAACATTTGATTATCGACACGGGCATAGGTCGAAAGCTCCGACAGATCACGACATAAAAGAGTGAAGTTATGGTGCTTTTCAATGCCGCGGATCCGCTCTATCCGCTCCTTAGCTTGCTTATTACCGAGGTTGCAACCAATGGCATAGCCGGAGTCGGTTGGAAACACCACCACGCCACCTTGTTCAATAATATCAGCCGCTTGGCGAATTAAACGCGTTTGCGGGTTATCTGGGTGAATATGAAAAAATTGGCTCATAAGCTTATTCCTCTTTGCCTCCCCAATGACGCCAAACTCCTTGACAATCTTTAGGTAAATACAAGTTACGACCAAGGTCGACCCAAGGCATTGGGAAGTGGAAATCTGACCCTTGGCTTGCTAACAATTCAAACTCTTGACTTAGTCGCCCCAAAAATTGGCGCTCAGTAGGCGCTTGCTGCGGCTGTGCAACTTCCATTGCAGCTCCCCCAACCGCTTTAAACTCAGCAATTAACTTTCTTAACCACTTATTCGACATCTTATATCGAGCAGGGTGTGCCAATACACTTACTCCACCCGCTGCGTGAATAGCGGTAACGGCCGTTTGTATATCGCACCATTGACTTGGCACATACCCAGTTTTACCACGTGCTAAAAATTTATTGAAAACGCTTTGCACGTTTTTAGCCACGCCCCGCTCAACCAGCACTTGAGCAAAATGCGCTCTGGTGATCTGCGCCGTTTGGGCAAGTGCAAGGGCATCTTCGTAGACATGTTCATAGCCCTTTTTGGCTAATCGCTCGCCGATTTCTTTTGCTCTGGCTTCTCGCTTTTGCTGCTGCTCGTGCAGCAACTTCGTCAATGCTTCATGCTCAGGGTCAAAATTTAATCCAACAATATGGATCTCAAAGCTTTCCCACTTTGTGGAAATTTCAACACCATTAATAAGCTCTAAAGTGAGATTATTTTGGCTAATGTAGTCTCGGGCAGGCTGGATCGCATCTATCGTGTCATGATCTGTAATTGCAAGAATATCAACGCCTTTTTCCGTTGCTCGCTCAAGCAATTCAGCAACAGCTAAGCGGCCATCGGAAAAAGTAGTATGGCTGTGGAGGTCATATTTAATCAAAATGTATTAACTATCTCTATGAATTATCAACGTTTTGATTATATCACAAGTTAACTGATACGACCTTAGGTTATTTTCTGATATTTGCCCTTGACACTTGTAGCAAGAATAGGGTTTACTGTAGCTAATTTAGATTAAACAACGAAATATTCACAAATGAACAAACAAATTCAAAAAAACATTTGGTGGTGGCACTCGAACTAAGCGGGTGTGTTTCGTTATATCTACGATTTATCAACCCGCGCAATGTCGCGGGTTTTTTTATACTTTTTAGAGGCTTATATGAACAACAATATCACAGTAAACACAATTTGGTGGTGGTGGATGCCCTAGCGGGACGGTATTGTTGTGTCTGAACAATAACCCCCGCAGAGCTCAGCTTTCGGGGGTTTTTTATTTTCTAAACAGAATATCTAGAAATTAAGAGGAATGAGGTTTGATTTTTAGTCATATAACGACCACACCAGGTGAGGTCACCAGCATAAGACAAAGGCGCGATTATATTGCCAGCCCACTGTCTTTATACGCAGGTTTAAACAAAACAAACTCGTTACTGCTCGAATCAGCAGAAATAGAGTCTAAAGACAATGTGAAAAGCATCGTGCTTGTGGATAGTGCGATTCGATTCGAATGCAATGGCGCCCAAGTCATTGCCAAAGCCTTGTCTAACAATGGTGCTCAGTTGCTACCGTACCTTGCGCAAAAGGTCACTAATTGTGACGTGATCCTCAATGATAATACCTTGACGCTCACGTACAACGCATTGGAAAGTAACATTGATGAGCATACAAAACTAAAAGCGGATAACGCCTTTAGTGCGCTCAGAACCTGTATCAATGAAATTAAACGTAACTCAGATACGCCGTTTTCCGTCTTTTTAGGTGGAGTATTCGCCTATGATATGGTGGCAAACTTTGAGCAACTTCCTGAAGTACCAGATGGGGACAACGACTGTCCCGACTATGTTTTCTATCTCGCTGAAACCTTAGTTGTGATCGATCATCAAGCACGAACTACTGAGCTCATTGGTAATGTTTTCAATGGCCCTGAGGTTCACGCCAATTGTTTTGAAGTAGGCAAACAGCTAGAAGAGCTAAACAGTCAGTGTGACCAAATCACTGAATTTCAGTTTGAGCCACAAAGTGGCAGTGCAGACGTCAAAGTCAATGTGAGTGACGACGAATATTGTCAACACGTTGAAAAGTTGAAAACCAACATTATCAACGGTGACATCTTTCAAGTCGTTCCCTCTCGCACTTTTTCACTTCCTTGCCATAACTCACTCGCCGCCTATAAACAGCTCAAACTACAAAATCCTAGTCCCTACATGTTTTATATGAAGGATGAACGTTTTGTACTATTTGGCGCATCTCCAGAGTCGGCGCTCAAATATTGTGAGCAGAGTAACCAAGTTGAAGTCTATCCCATCGCGGGGACGAGACCACGAGGTAAGTTTGCTGATGGTAGTATCAATCCAGATTTAGATAGTCGCATTGAGCTTGAGCTGCGCAACGATCAAAAAGAGCGTGCTGAGCACCTTATGCTGGTTGACCTTGCTCGTAACGATGTCGCACGGATCAGTATTGCAGGTACTCGACACGCAAAAGAATTATTGAAAGTGGACCGCTACTCACAAGTCATGCATTTAGTATCACGCGTCGTTGGCCAATTAAAGCCGGATTTAGATGCGCTTCACGCCTATCAGGCTTGTATGAATATGGGCACTCTCGTCGGCGCACCAAAAGTTAAAGCCGCAGAACTTGTTCGCCATACAGAAAAGCAGCGTCGTGGTAGTTACGGCGGAGCGGTAGGTTATTTGATGGGCAATGGCGCGATGGACAGCTGCATCGTAATTCGCTCCGCGTTTGTAAAAGATAACGTTGCTTACGTGCAAGCGGGTGCGGGTGTTGTGTTTGATTCAAATCCACAAAGTGAAGCAAATGAAACCAAAGCTAAAGCCATGGCAGTGATTAAAGCAGTACAGTCCACGTATGAAGGAGCAAACCATGACTAAGGTATACTTTTTAGATAATTTTGATTCTTTCAGTTATAACCTTGTGGATGAGCTTAGTTTGCTAGGGCTCGATTTGATCGTTTATCGTAACAATCTCTCTGCCGAAACCATTTTCAATAAAATGTGTGCAGAGGTTGATCCAGTGATATTAGTTTTATCACCTGGACCTGGCGCGCCATCGGAAGCAGGCTGTTTGCTCGCGTTAATTGAGCTATGTAAAGGTAAATTCCCCATGCTTGGGATTTGCCTCGGTCAACAAGCCCTAACCCAAAGTTATGGTGGTGAAGTTGGCAAAGCGGGTGAGACGGTACATGGCAAATCTTCTATTATTGAAGCGGATGAGCATCCGGTATTTGCCGGACTTGGGACGCAATTCCCCGTGGCGCGTTATCACTCTCTGATGGCAACAAGCGTACCACCAGCACTGCAAGTGATCGCGAGATATCAGGCCATTCCGATGGCTATCTATCACAGTGAACACAAAGTGATTGGCTATCAATTTCACCCAGAATCAATATTGACCCCCAATGGCGCTCAGCTATTACAACAAAGTATCGCGTACCTTAGCGCTTAGGAGATCAGGATGGAAAAGTTACAACCTCTATTACAGCAACAAGATTTATCGTTCGACGCCGCCAAATCCTTGTTTAGCGATATTATGGCTGGACAACTGAGCGACATCGAACTTACCGCAGCGCTGCTTGCGCTAAAGTTTAAAGGTGAAACAGCGGCGGAAATAGCCGGAGCAGCTCAGGCTATGCGTGATCATGCCACCGCATTTGACAAGCAAGACCTACTCGCAGCAGACAGCTGTGGTACAGGTGGCGATGGCACAAATACCATCAACGTGAGTACCACCGCCGCCATTGTCGCCGCAGCATGTGGTATTAATATGGTCAAACACGGTAATCGCAGCGTGAGCAGTAAATCAGGTTCCGCGGATTTACTAAAAGCACTTGGGATCAACATTGATATGACCCCCGCACTTGCAGAAAAGTGCTTAGCAGAGACCGGCTTTACCTTTTTGTTTGCACCGCATTACCACGCTGGTGTAAAGCATGCCATGCCGGTTCGCACGCAACTAAAAACACGCACGATATTTAATATTCTCGGGCCATTGGCAAACCCAGCTAAGCCTGAGGTGCAATTACTCGGCGTTTACGACCCTGCCCTTGTTTTACCCATGGCTGAAACGTTAAACCGCTTAGGTACGAAACGAGCGATGGTAGTTCACGGTAGTGGCACAGATGAAATTGCCCTACACGGCGAAACGCTAGTCGCAGAAGTAAAGCATGGTGAAGTGACGCAATACACCGTTACCCCAAGCGATTTTGGACTAGAAAACTATTCACTTGAATCTATTGCTGGTGATACGCCAGAATATAACGCGAAAGCGAGCCTTGCGATTTTAAATGGTGAAGGCGAAGCTGCACACAATGCAGCGATCATTGCAAACGTTGCAGCCTTGTTGGTATTAACCAATAAGGCGTCAGATTTTAAAACCGCAAGCCAACAAGTACGCGAAGTGCTTGCTAGCAAGAAAGCCATGACAACCTTGGCTAACATTGTAGAGGTGAGTAATGGCTAATGTATTAGAAAAAATTGTTGCCGATAAAGTCGAAGAATTAAAAGCGCGTAAGGCGCAGCGTCCGTTAAGTGACTTTATCGACGAAGTAACCCCCACCACGCTTAACTTCACCGCTGCGTTGGCGCAAGCTGGGACACAATTTATTTTAGAGTGCAAAAAGGCGTCACCTTCAAAAGGCCTTATTCGCTCACATTTTGATTTGACTGAAATTACCAGTGTTTATCGTAAGTACGCGACATGTATTAGTGTACTGACCGACGAAAAATACTTTCAAGGCAGTTATGAATACCTCGCCACGGTGAGAAAGCTGGTTGATCAGCCTCTGATCTGTAAAGACTTCTTTATTGATGAATACCAAGTTTATCTCGCCCGCTTACACGGTGGCGATGCCATTCTTTTGATGTTGTCTGTATTAAATGACGAAGAGTATTTGGCACTAGTGAGCGTGGCCAAATCACTTAATATGTCGATTTTGACGGAAGTAAGCAACGAAGAAGAAGTGACAAGAGCGCTTGCGTTAGATGCTGAACTTATCGGTATTAACAACCGTGACCTCAGAGACTTATCAACGGATTTAGCAACAACAGAGAAACTAAGAAAGTTAATCCCCGAAGACAAAGTGGTGATTTCAGAGTCTGGCATATACACGCACCGCGATGTGAAACGCTTATCACCGATTTGTGACGGCTTTTTGGTCGGCAGTTCATTGATGGCTGAGCAAGACTTGGAACTTGCTTGCAGACGCTTGATTTTGGGCGAAAACAAAGTGTGTGGTCTTACTCGAAGCCAAGATGCGCAAGCAGCTTATGAAGCTGGAGCGGTATACGGCGGTCTTATCTTTTATCCAAAATCGCCTCGTTATGTCGACATTGATTGTGCGAAGGCCGTCGCCGATAGCGCACCGCTCAAGTACGTTGGTGTGTTCGTTAACGCACCGCTTGAGCAAGTTGCAGAGTATGCGCAAATATTAAAACTGAGTGCAGTGCAATTACATGGCAACGAAGATGAGTTGTACATCGATACCCTGCGAAAACAACTTCCAGTTAGCTGTCAAATTTGGAAAGCACAAGGTGTGGACACAGCACTGCCAAGCCCCTTCGCTGGCGTAGACAAGCAATTGTACGATACCAAAACCGACTCTGCATTTGGTGGCACGGGGCAAGTGTTTGATTGGCAGCTATTAAATCGTAGTTCGAGCAATTATATGTTGGCTGGCGGCCTAAACCCCGACAACATTCACGGTGCCGTTAATATAGGTGCCGATGGTCTTGACCTAAATTCAGGCGTTGAGCAATCGCCTGGTAAAAAATGCGCTCAAAAAATCGCTAACGCGTTTACACAAATTCGGAAATATTGAGGTGGACATGAGTAATTCAGCTTATTTTGGTGACTTCGGAGGCATGTTTGTGCCCGAGTTACTCGTACCTGCGTTAAAGCAGTTAGAACAGGAATTTTATAAATCACAAAAAGACCCAAAATTTCAGCAGGAGTTTTATCAACTTTTGAATGAATTTGCGGGTCGCCCAACACCACTGACCAAGACACGCAACTTAGTTAAAAACCCTAAGGTCAAACTGTACTTAAAGCGTGAAGATTTACTTCACGGTGGTGCACACAAGACCAACCAAGTGTTAGGTCAAGCGCTATTAACCAAACGTATGGGGAAAAAAGAAGTCATCGCTGAAACTGGCGCTGGACAACATGGTGTTGCAACCGCTCTAGCCTGCTCCTTACTCGGCTTAAAGTGCCGAGTATACATGGGGGCTAAAGATGTTGAGCGTCAGCAACCAAACGTATTTAGAATGCGTTTGATGGGTGCGGAAGTTATCCCAGTTACCGCCGGCTCAGGCACATTAAAAGACGCGGTAAATGAAGCATTACGTGACTGGTCTGCAAACTACAAAACGGCACATTATTTACTCGGAACGGCTGCAGGTCCTCATCCATTCCCGACGATTGTCCGTGAGTTCCAAAAAATGATTGGTGAAGAGGCGAAACAACAAGTACTAAAAGCGGAAGGTCGTTTGCCAGATGCGGTTATCGCTTGTGTGGGCGGCGGCTCAAATGCTATTGGTATGTTCGCCGATTTTATTGATGAAAAAGACGTTAAATTAATCGGGGTTGAACCGGCTGGTAAAGGCTTAGATACCGATGAGCACGGCGCTGCACTATGTAAAGGAAGTAAAGGCATCTTGCACGGCGCCTATACCTATATCATGCAGAATAAAGATGGCCAAATTGAAGAATCTTATTCTGTGTCAGCAGGTCTTGACTACCCAGCTGTTGGTCCACAACACGCCTACCTTCATGAAACAGGCCGCGCGCAATATGTTGGTATTACCGACACTGAAGCATTAAATGCCTTTCAAGCGCTTGCTAAACACGAAGGTATTATTCCAGCCCTAGAGTCAAGCCATGCTCTGGCATACGCACTAAAATATGCAGAAGCGCAAACCGAAGAAACGGTGATTGTTGTTAACTTAAGTGGTCGCGGAGACAAAGACTTAGCTCACGTCCACCAGGTACTGTCTGAGCGAGGTGAACTATGAGACGTTATGATGCGATGTTCGCGCACTTAAATGAAAAAAACCAAGGTGCATTTGTTCCTTTCGTGACGATTGGCGATCCCAATAAGGCTCTCAGTATTGAGATCATTAAAAGTCTGATTGACGGTGGTGCTGATGCATTGGAGCTCGGTATTCCGTTTTCAGATCCCATTGCCGATGGCTCTGTTATTCAAGCAGCTAACATCCGTGCATTAAAGCAAGATGTTAACACCCAAGACTGTCTTGAGATCATCGCTGAAATTCGTCGTTACAACAGTGATATTCCAATTGGTTTGTTGCTTTACTCAAACTTGATTTTTGCTCGTGGTATTGAGCAGTTTTATCAAGACGCCAAAACTGCGGGTGTGGATTCTATATTAGTTGCTGATGTGCCACTGCACGAAGCCAAACCGTTTAGGCTCACTGCAATGGCAAATGATATTGCGCCAATTTTCATTGCCACACCGAATGCCTGCGATGATACGTTACGAGAATGCGCCACCCGAGGTCGTGGCTATACTTATTTACTTTCGCGTGCAGGCGTGACTGGTACAGAAACGACGGCACAAATGCCGGCAACAGAGATGATCACCAAACTTATCGAGTATCATGCTGCGCCGCCACTGCTAGGGTTTGGTATTTCTGAACCGGAGCATGTAAAGCATGCGATTAGCTCAGGTGCAGCAGGTGCGATAAGTGGCTCTGCGGTGGTGAAAATCATCGAAAAACACTTAGATGATCCTAGCACTATGTGCTTTGAGCTAAAAACCTTTGTTGCGCGAATGAAAGCTGCAACGCAAAAGTAATATTACTTTCAAGCCAGTGTTAAACACTGGCTTTTCTTAGAATTAACGCAAGTTATCTTTTAAGGCTTTAGCAGGCTTAAACAATACCTTGTTTTGTCCCTCAATGGTGATGGTCTCACCTGTTTGAGGATTACGTCCTTGCTTTGGGGGATGATAACTTAACGCGAATGTCCCAAGTCCATTAATTTGCATCTGATCGCCTTCTGACAAGCGCTTTTTAGTGGCCTGTAAAATGACATTTAACACCGCCTGTGAATCTTTCTTTGTTAATCCACTAATTTCCGCCATTTTTGTAACTAAATCGCTCTTATTCATGCAAATACCTCTGAACCATTGAATGAGCGCAGCAGGCTATGGGTTTCATCAAAGAAAGTCAATGTTGATGTTCTCGCCGTATCTTGGTAAAACCCTTACAACCAACTTTGTTAGGATAAAAAATGTCATTTTTAATTGAGTACTTACCGCTCATCTTATTTTTTGCGGTTTATAAGTTTGTCGATATTTTTTGGGCAACGGGTGTGCTAATCATTGCCTCTCTTATACAGGTCGCACACCAATACATCACTAAGCGCGAAGTCGCAAAACGTCATTGGGTATTCTTAGCGATTGCGTTGATCCTTGGTGGGATGACGATTTTCTTCCATGATGAGCAGTTTATTAAATGGAAAGCCACGATTATTTATGCCATTTTAGGTGCGGCACTACTCATATCTAGGTACCTGTTTAATAAAAACTTGGTAAAAGGCGCACTCGAAGGCGTGTTAAAGTCAGTTGCTGAGAAGGAGAAAAGCGAGATTGATATTGATTTACCAGCCAAAGACTGCGACCAATTAAATCTATTTTGGGCAGTATTACTTTTCTTCATCGCAGGCCTAAACCTTTACGTTGCGTACCACTTCTCTCTTGATTTTTGGGTGAACTTTAAAGTCTTTGGTTTAATCGGGATCACCTTCGTTGCACTCCTCTTTACCATGTTTAAAATTCAAAAATATTTACCTGAAGAGTAACCATTCAAGGTTCATCTGCAGCTGCTATAGTTAACGAGTGAGAGCTAACTATAGCGGCTTGTAGCCGCCAAATATTTTGGGGAACTAGCCTTGAACGCAAGCCAATACCGGTGGTGTGAACTCGTATTTGTATTCTTTGTCCTGCCCATTGTCGCTTATCAATTCCGTGATCACCTCAACAATTGGCTTTTTCCAGCACTGATCATTTTAATGGCAGTCTGTACCCATTTACTACTAACCGATCCCCATTTCAAACGCTTTAGATTAACCAGTTTGGGGGAGTTTTCGTCCGTCAAAAAGCGATTATTTACCACGTTTTTCGCAGGTGCAATGTTTTCAGCCATGCTCTATGGTTTAGTTAGTCAAGGAAATTGGTTTTCCCTACCGCTCAATTCCCCCAGCGACTGGTTATTATTATTAGTTGCTTACCCTATTCTTTCCGTCTTACCACAAGAGTTAATTTTTAGGAGCTACTTCTTTCATCGCTATAAAAGGATTTTACCAAATAAAAACAATCGAGTTTTGCTAAGTGCATTAGTGTTTGCGCTTGCTCACTGCATCTATGACAACTGGATAGCCGTGGCGTTATCTTTTGTTGGAGGGCTACTATTTTCTTATACCTACGCCCATAGTCGTTCGCTTGCGGTGTGTGTGTTAGAGCATAGCCTGTGGGGACTGTGGATGTTTACAATAGGAATTGGGCAGTACTTAGATTCGGGCGTAAAATTTTAGTGGCTTAGTGGAGAATAAACATCGGCGCATTAATACGCCGATGTCATCATGCCCAAAACGAATGTCTTGTCGCTAGAAGCCAAAGATACTGAAAGCAAAATACTTAGTTGCAACGGTATTAATGAAAATAGCCAACAGGATCACTGGGATGAATGTAGATAGAGAGAAATTAATATATTTCTCAGTAAAGCTACCTACGTACCCCTCTGCGCCTTGCGCAAGTTCTTCATTCAAACCAGATTTTTTCCAGCGATAAGTAACGAATAGACACAACAGCAAACCATTCAACGGTAAAATAGTATCGTAAAACACGTCGTAGACTAGGTCAAAGAAGCTCTTCTGAGCATCGCCATATCTTACAAAACTTGTAAGCCAGTCCACCATTCCAAAAGACATCGTAGATAGCACAGTCAAAATACCTGTGGTCAACGCTAAGATAATCAGTGCCTTTTTACGTGAAATGCATTTTTCTTCCATCAAAGTCGCGGTAGGCACCTCGACAATTGACACAAGCGACGTTATCGCTGCAAAGAAAACCAACAAAAAGAAAGTACCTGCAACAATTGAAGCACCGACGTAGCCAATATCATCTTGTAAAGCCAATAACAATTTAGGTAAGTAATCGAAAATCATAGATACTGAAGAGTCCGATAACTTACTTGGATCTGTATTCGGATTAAAACTAAAGATAGCCGGAAGTACCATCAGACCGGCAATGAATGCCACTAATGAATCTGTAATAGCGACCATTTTAGAGCTACCGACAATGTCGTCTTTCTTAGAGATATAGGAAGCATAAGTGATCAATATACCCATACCTAAAGACAGTGAAAAGAAAGCCTGTGATAACGCGCCATTTAGCACACTTGCATTCATCTTTTCGAAGTCAGGAACGATGTAATAGCGTACACCTGCCATTGCGTTATCAAGGGTTAATACGTATGCGACAAGGCCAATTAACATGACAAATAACGCTGGCATGAGTAACTTAGCTGCTTTTTCGATCCCTTCTTTTACACCGCCAACCAAGATAAGATTAACGATCACACCCACTATCAACATATAGATGAAGACATTGGTATCGTTGATAAAAGTGCCAAAGTACTTCGGAGAGGCGAGTACATCTAAGTTACCTAAAGCTGTTTGCGCTAAGAAGCCAAAGATCCAAACGGTAATAACCATGTAGAAGACAGCAATCATAAACGGCGTGAGTACAGCCAAGAATCCAGCTATTGACCACTTTTTATCATGATTAGATAGCAGCTTATATGCGCCAAACGGGTCCTTTTGGGCTTTCCTACCCATAGCCATTTCGGCCATCATGACAGGTAAACAGATAAACACTACAAATAGTGCATAGATTAGTAAAAATGCCCCACCACCATTTTTTGCGGCGGAAACAGGAAAGCCGACTAAGTTACCAATACCAACAGCAGAACCTGCAGCGGCAAGGATAAACCCTAATCGGGAGCTAAAATGCTCACGGTTTGCACTCATTGCAATCAACCTTATTATTATTTTCTACAAATATCCGAAGGACTCTACCAGTCAAGCTGAGTGTTTTTCAAGTTTAAATGTCTAATCACTGAAAAACTCTGTGTACATTTACTTTTGCACTGAGGGCGTTTTATCATAGTATTGATAAACGGCCCTGAAAAGCCGACAAAATACGTAAAAATAACAATAATAACCTAGAAACCAATCCGGAACTAATACTTATGCTTTACATGATCTATTCAACCGATGCTGAAAACTCATTAGTAAAACGTCTTGCTGCGCGCCCTGCTCACTTAGCTCGTTTAGAAGAATTAAAACAACAAGGTCGATTGTTTGCAGCAGGCCCGTTACCAGCTATTGACTCGGAAGATCCTGGTGAAGCGGGTTTTACGGGTTCTTTGGTTATTGCTGAGTTTGAAAACTTAGAAAGTGCGCAGCAATGGGCGAGCGCCGATCCCTATATTGATGCTGGTGTCTATACTGCTAGTATTGTAAAACCGTACAAGCGAGTTCTGCCATAAAAGTTTACTGAACGTTAAGTTCAGCAAAGGTTAATTACAAAAGCACTAAATTTGTTTGAGATTTATGAAGTTTAGACACTTAGTATCTATGAAACTGTGGAGCTTAAAATGCGATTGCAACTCACTCTCTTAGCGTTGATCTTGGCGTTCGCTTCGAGTGTAGCAGACGCCAATAGCCGCAATGATAAGAATGTAAAGACAATTACAAAAAAAGAAGCTGTGTCTCTGGCGCTTGATAAGTACGCTGGGAGGACGCTTAAGATTTCTGAAGAAAATCAGTTTTTTGTGGTAAGAATTCTCCAACCAGATGGTCGAATTGTTGACTTAAAAGTAAACAAGAAGACAGGTGAAGTAAATAAGGACTAAGGATGCGTATTTTAGTTATCGAAGACGATATTCAACTAGCAGAAAACCTGCGAAATGCATTAGAGAAAGAAAAATATAGCGTTGACTTGTGTCATGATGGTGAATCTGGATTATTTCACCTTGAAGAATATCCGTTAGATATGGCAGTGATTGATCTCGGCTTGCCAAAGCTTGACGGTATTGAAATTATCCGTAGAGCACGTGCTAACGGCGTAAAGATCCCTATTTTAATCTTAACAGCACGCGACCGCTGGCAAGACAAGGTAGAAGGCCTTGATGCTGGAGCTGATGACTACCTCACTAAACCGTTTCATGTTGAAGAACTGATTGCACGCTGTAATGCACTGATTAGACGTAGCGCTGGACAAGCAAATCCAGAGATTTGTATTGGCCCAATCAAAATCCACACTCGCTCACAGCAAGTCTGGGTTAACGATAACGAGCTATCACTAACGGCCTATGAATATAAAGTTTTAGAATACCTAATGGTTAACCCACAAAAAGTTATTTCTAAATCTGAACTCACAGAGCACATATACGATCAGGACTTTGACTTAGACTCTAACGTCATTGAAGTGTTTGTCTTAAGACTGCGTAAAAAGCTAGACCCTGATGGCACTCTGAACCCTGTTGAAACCCTTAGAGGACGTGGATATAGGTTCAAAAATCAGTGGTAAACAGCTCTCAAATTTCGCTTAAAATAAGGCAAGGATTTATCCTTGTCTTTGTGCTTATTATTGCCCTTCCCGCGCTGTTTTTCTCCGTGGGCAGGGCTTATTATTCTTCTTTAGTCGATGCGACTGAAAAAACATTGGAAGCCCACCTCTACTCACTTATCTCTGAAGTCGAATTTGTCTCTAACGGACTCGAGATGCCTCGCAGTATTCTTGCACCTGAGTTAAACAGACTGAATTCTGATACTTATGCACTGGTCTATCAAGATAACTCCCTCGTTTGGTATTCCGAGTCGGCTGTAAATCTCTCGATTTCACCTGACTTTTCAGAAAACCAGGCTGGAGCATCTGAGTTTAAACGAGTTGAATATAATGGTGTACTGTTTTGGCAACTTAGCCTGACCGTTATTCTCGGAAATGCAGAGCAATCGCAGCAAGCCCGCTTTGTACTTTTAAAGAAAAATGACGCGCTGATGGAGTTAATGTCAGGGTTTAGAAACACCTTGGTCAACTGGATGCTGGTTATGGGTGTGGTGATAGCAGGATTGATGGCATTTGGGTTTGTATGGAATGCAAGGCCGTTACAGCGATTGGATAAAGAAATTAAAGAGATTGAGGCTGGCGAGCGCGATAAGATCACGGGTCTTTACCCCGTCGAGCTTCTAACAATCAAATCCGACTTAAACCTACTATTGGAATCTCAAAAGCGTCAAAAAGAGAGATATAGAGCGTCACTTAGCGACCTTGCGCACGCGTTAAAAACGCCCCTTGCGGTGATCAAATCCAGTCCACTGGCAAAAGATGCCGACGCTCAGGAGCAACTAGACAGAATCAATGCGATGATCGAACATCAATTGAAACGTGCTGCAACAGGTGCATCCGATACATGGAAGAAACAAACATCAGTAAAGCCCGTACTAGACTCAATACTCAACGCCATGACTAAAGTGTATCACGACAAGCACATTCAATTTTCCTCCGAATGTGGTGAGGAGGTTGCATTTCTTGGCGATAAAACGGACTTAATGGAAATTCTTGGTAATATTATAGATAACGCCTGTAAAGCATGTGGTTCCTTGGTCGATATAAAGGTAAGTGCACCTAAAAAGCGCCTACTTATCATAGAAGTAGAAGATGATGGCCCAGGCATTCCAGAGCATCGCCGCTCAGAGCTACTGACCAGAGGTGCAAGATTAGACACCTATGAAGCTGGCCACGGCGTAGGAATGGCTATCGTATCTGATTTAGTTAAGTCGTATCATGGCTTGATGCAAATCGGTACTTCCCAACATAGTGGCGCAAAATTTACGATAGAGTTTAACCATGAAAAGAATAATTAGCAGTCTATTGGTATCGGGATTAACCTTTTTTGTGATTGCGGACGACGATGTCACACTACAAGACTGTACGAAGTATGAATCAACGCATCCGGAAAAAGCAAAAAAATTCCTCATGTGCCTGGATGGCAATATCAACTTACTTGAACGTCATCGTCAAACCTGGATCACTAAGTTATTGCTTGATACTAAAAAGTATCAAGCGGACACGGGTAATACTCAGATCTTGCCAATTATGGAACGTGCCCTTCGCAATCAGGAGGAATATATGGAAGATAGCTGCCGGTGGCGATACTTACTAGATATGCCAAACGCGACGCGCTCAGCGACGGCTTATAAAAATTGCAAAATTGCATTCTTAAAAGCCCACATCATTGAGCTGAAAAGCAGTAAAGTATTGAAAGAAGATTTGAATCTCTAGCCGCATTTTTGATTGGATTATTAGGTGCTAAGCCTTAATAACCTGAGCTTCAGATAATAACGAATAAAATACTTAGAGAAGGAGCTGTTTGTAGCTCCTTTTTATTTGCCTAATCTCAGTGTTGTTAAGATGGTCTATTATCGGGTTGTTCTGAACCGAGAAGGATTGCAAGCCACTTACCCTCTTCACTGGTTTCAAGGGCTATTTTCACAACCATGGTAAGTGGCACAGAAAGCAGCATTCCCACAGTTCCGAGTAACCACCCCCAAAAGATTAACGAGAGAAACACGACTAAAGTCGACAAACCTAACCCTCGACCCATAAACCTCGGCTCAATAATGTTGCCCATTAAGGTATTAATACAAATGTAACCCACAGCAACAATGCCGCTCACCAATGGTCCTTGTGTCACTAAGGCCAGTAAAACAGGCGGTACAGCCGCAATGATTGAACCTATGTTTGGAATATAGTTAAGCAAAAATGCAACTACGCCCCAAAGCACGAAGTAATCAACACCTAACGCCCATAAAAAAACGGCCGCCACGACACCTGTCGCCAATGACACCAGCGTTTTAATCGCCAAATAGCTATTGATAGAATCTAAAAATCTATCAATTTGCTGCATTTTCATCTCTGGATCGTCTAGGGCTAGATGAACTTTGTGGCCCAAAGAAGGTGCCTCAAAAAGCATGAAAACGACGATAAGCAAAATTAAAAAGCTATTTGCCATCACACCACCAAAGCCAGTCAGCATGTTGGTGGCCACATCGATTAGCTTATTTGGGTCTAGCATGCTAATAAGTTGTTGTTTATCCAATAAGATATTGTAGTTCGCGGCAGTACTAACCAGCCAAACGAACTTTTCTTGTAAATCTTCTTTATAAGTTGGCAGCTGCTTGGAGAAATCATTGACTGATTGCCCAACAAGCCCACCAATACTTGCACCTATTAAAATCACAAGTGCGATAATCACCAGAATGGCCAGCCCTTTTGGTATTTTAAAGCGAGCCAAAAACTTGAGCATGGGATTACAGATAATCGCAATAAATGCAGCTAATATAAACGGCACGACAATCTCAGACGCAAGCTTGATACCACCTAACACTAAAAATAGCGAGGCCAAAACCACCAGCGTTTTGTTAATTCCAGTCAGTGAAGACACAGTTCACTCCTTTTGCTTTTTTACCATTCTAAAACAAACCACCTATAATGAAAATGAGTGATCTAACTCCTTGCTAAAACGTAGGTTTATTTGATTACAATAAAGAGTATTAAGCATGAATATATTCATAACAGGCGCAACAGGATTAATTGGTAAAAAGTTATGCCAATTTTTAGTACACAAACATAATCTGATTGTATTGAGCCGTTCGCCTTCAAAAGCTGCAAACCTATTACCAAGTGGGGTTAATTGCGTCACCGATACCGATGATGTCGACTTTAATGAGCTTGATGCGGTCATTAATCTTGCGGGTGAACCAATCGCCAATGGCCGGTGGAGCAAAGAGAAAAAACAAGAGATCTACAATAGCCGGATAAAAATCACTGAGCAAATCGTTGCAGCGATAAATACTGCGACGTCAACGCCCAAGGTGTTTATTTCAGGTAGTGCAATAGGTTTTTATGGACGCCAACCGGATAACTTGACCATCACTGAAGATTTCAAGGATTACCATGATGAATTCTCTCATAGGCTGTGCAAAGATTGGGAAGATACCGCCTTTAGAGCCGAGTCAAGCCATACTAGAGTCTGCATCTTAAGAACAGGCATTGTGCTTTCAAAATCTGGGGGCGCTTTGGCAAAGATGTTGCCACCCTTTCAATTTGGCGTTGGCGGTCCGATTGGTTCAGGAAGACAAATAATGTCTTGGATCCATATCGACGATATGATTCAGGCGATACTGTATATCCTTAAACATGACGAGATCTGCGGCGTTGTTAATGCTACAGCCCCTAACCCGGTATCAAATAAGCAATTTTCTCAAGCCTTAGCACGCGCTATCTCACGCCCTTGCCTATTTACCGTACCACCGTTTGTCCTCAAATTGGCATATGGTGAAATGTCAGAATTGCTATTGTACGGCCAATGCGTCGTACCAAAAAAACTTCTCGATGCAGGTTATCGATTCCGCCACGATCACATTGAAGGTGCCTTGAGCGCACTTAACTTATAACTTTTGTGCAATACCTTCTTCTGGCGCTATATAGAGCTTTTCTCGCGTTAAGACTTTGTCCAGATAATGTTTGGTTTCATCATACGGTAAACTATTGTCTAGCGCCGCTAGTACGTTTTCTGGCGAGAGTGAATTAATGATCTTTGCTGCTTTTGTGATGGATCTTGAGTCATCAGCATTAAACACACGGGCAACATTGCCAGCTCCCGTATTGTAAGCCGCAATGATGCAATACTTACGACTAAGTGGGTTATGTATTTTACTCAGGTAGCGTTTATCGAGAATATTCAGGTAAGCGGTCCCCGCTTCAATATTATTGTCCGTCACATATAAATAAGGCGCCGACATTGGTTCATCGCGATTGTACAACATACGATTCACATCAACACCCGCACTCGTGGGTACTATCTGCATCAAACCAAACGCAGGAATGTGTGACTTTGCCATTGGGTTAAAGTGGCTTTCGGTATGCATAACCGCAAAAATTAAACTTGGCTCAATGTCAAAGCGCTTCGCTTGTGCATTCACTTGGCTAACATAACGTTCTGCTCGATGCTTGGAAAGTTCAGTCTGTTTGGGTAGCTTAAGCACGATTTCAGATACGACTGTTGCTTCACTTTTACCGGTATTACTTGCAGTTTCTAATAGCTTTTTAAGACGTTTTTGCTTTAACAGTTCAAGCTTTTTCTGTTGCGCTTGTTGTTGAGCCTCTGCTAATTTTGTATCTTCGCCGTCAATGATGGCCTCATCCGTCTGGCGTTCTATATAACGTTGCTGTTGTTCGAATTGGCTGTCTATTTGCTTTTTCGCTGCGATCAACGCTTTTGCACGAGCAGCGTTATCCACTTCACGTTTTGTTGTTTCACTTTGGTTTACCGCGAGCGTATCAGCATTAAATACATCAATTACTGCACGGTCTTTCGCGATAAACTCTTTATATAGGGCTTGAAGTTGAGCCTGAGATACCTTTTCATCTGCCGCATGCCTAATGCTTACGACCAGCTCATTGGCTTCAAAGTCGACAACCATTCTGGATGATAAATCATCACTGTAGGTAACAAATGCAGCTTGATCAGAAACAATTATATCTCCCCACTGTTGGATCACGTTATCACGAAAGGCATCGTACTCTTCAAAATGCTCTTCGACATAATCAGCAAACTCACTTAATTGTTGGCGTTTATATTGCTCAAACTCGCTCAGCTCTTCATCACTAGGCTCGGAGGTTTGCCAACGTGACATTTTCTCTGACAGCTCTTCAAAAAGCAGGGCTTGACTCGCCACCGCACTTGGAATGGCACTTAACGCCATGACTAAAAATGAGTATACCGATTTGCGCATAGAGCGTTCCTTTCAAAAAATTAAAGCGTGAAACTCACGCTTTAATTAGTTAGCCTTGCAATTTCCTTCTCAAGATCTTTTTCCGCTTTGTAAGCTTTAAATTCTTGATATAAAAACTTTTCATCCTGAGGGTTTACACTGCGCTTACTTTCTTTGATCAAATCTTTGAAAAGCTCTTTAGTCTGATCAGGTGATAACGTCGTCAATGCACAGAAATAGTCTTTACCAGAAATATCGATAACATCGGCCTTAACGATACGAGAGCCATTTAATGTTTGTTTAGTAAGTTGTTTGGATACAGAGCTAAAGGTTGCGCCTACCGTTGTGTCCTCGTTTGCATCTGTACGGTTCGCGAATGTCTTATCAAGGCCTTCGATGCGTGTTTCAATCTGTTGAGCAAGAGCAAGACGTGCATTTGCAACCGCCATTTTTTGATCGATTGAAATATTGCCCGAGTATTTCACACAATCTGCTGCCGCTATACCATCTTCGATTGTTGGATTGAGAACCCACTCTGGAATATTAACTCTTGGACTTGAAGCCGCATCGTCTTTACTTGAACTACAAGCCGATAGTATCCCTATAACGGCCACTGATATAAGTAGTTGTTTTGCTTTCATGTTGGGTTCCTTAATTGCCCTGATTACGGAATAAAATTTATCAAAAAAATCATTGATTAACAGTAATAAATTGTAAAAACGATTTTTAACAATTTAGCACTTTCAATTCAATTTTTTACTATTTAATTTATTGTTATATGATTGAACACAACAACACTGCCATTATAAGAACAAGTATGCAAGGAATGCGATTCCAAATTGATTTATATAACTTCATGATAAAACTCTTGATCTTTACAGGTTGCTTGATGCTGAGCGGCTGTAACTTGACCCCTAAAGCTAACAAGCAGGCCATAGAATACGCGGAGCAAGGAGATTTTATCTCAGCCCAACAGCGTATTGACTATGCCTATAAAAACTCATCTCGTGACGAGCTATTGTATTATCTTGAATCAGGTATGTTAGCGCATTTACAACACCATTATGAATTAAGTAATCAACACCTTTCTCACGCAAAGAAAATCATTGAAGCTGCCTACACTGTCAGCATCAGCGACCAGCTTTTTTCTACTTTTACTGGTGCAAGTTACAAAAAATATACTGGCCGCGCTTTTCATAAGCCCATGGTCCATACATTAATGGCGCTTAATTATGTGTCGTTGGCAAACGCCTCGAAGGTAAACCGTGTTGCTTTGTATGACTCTGCACTGACAGAAATGCGCCAACTGGACTTATACCTATCTCAATTACAGCAACAAACCGGAGGCTACGTAAATCAACAAAAACCAGGAAGTGATATTGAACAAATTTTTAAAGCTATTTTTAATCAACCATTTATCAGCGGTGAACTTGAGTATAAAGATGATGCATTTGCACAGTATTTAAGTGGCGTCTTATATGAACAACAAGGCGAGCGAGATAGTGCTCGGATCCAATATGAGCGAGCGGTGAGCGCATACAAAAATGGCTTTAGTAAACAATACAAACTAGGTCAATATGCAGGCCAACAAGCACAGCAAGATCTCAACAGAATGGTTGCAGACAAGGAAGAAAACTACTTCACATTAGTTCAAAGCTTAGGTGTATCACCGCAGCGCAAAGAGTTTAACCTTTATCTTAGACCTGATGAAGAGGCACAAGCGATAGTGATTACGCCGATTTATTGGGGGACACAAGAAGAACGCCAAGCCCAGTTCGCATGGTTTAATTTAATGTTTGCTGATACCAGTTTGTTTGATCTCATTCAAAACTATGCAACAGGTGACTTTAGTGATGTTGTCTTAGGCACTGTCACAAAACGCTTACCTCTCGGTGATAAATTATGGCAAAAAGCCGTAGATGAAGGGGTGATTGATGCACTCAAGTATGGCAGTAGGATCTCCGTTACTTACTTACAACCTCATAAAAACGATATCCAACATGTTGCGCTTTTCGCTAACGGACAAAAACTTACAGAATTACACCCCTTTTATTCGGTAAACTTACTCACACTGTATGACGCGCTAGGTAATGCCAATATGGAGATTTACACCGCTATTTCTCGAGAAGTGTTAAAAGCAGTCACAGCAAGTAAAGCTATAAAGCAAGTTGGCATCCAGCAGAACTCGCTGTTGGCAGGGCTTGCTCAGCTAACATCATCTGTCACCAACGCCATTACAGCAGCGGCAGATACTAGACAATGGCAATCTTTACCAAGTGAAATTAGAGTGGCTCGAGTGAAATTACCCGAAAATACCACTCACCTGCAATTGCAAACCCAATTAAGGACTGGCAGAGTGATTGAACAGGATATACCGCTGAATCAAACAGCAGCGTTGCTTAGCCACATTCGCACCTTCACCGGTGTAGCTGAACCAGAAAAACAAAATTATTTATCATCTTTAACTAACATGGACTGAATACATGAAGCCTAAATTTGCAGTTAAATTAGTTGTCCCAATGCTCATCGCGTCTAGCGCAGCGATGACGGGTTGTTCTTCAACAACCAAAGTGAGTCGCGTGGACACCAATGAAGAAATAGCGCTTTCAGATAAATGGAATGCCAAAGACTCTCAGTTAGTTGCTGAAGCAATGATAAGCGATATGCTCGGCTTCCCTTGGGTACGTGAACACCGTGCCAAAGAAGGCACTCGACCCGCTATCATTATCCAATCTGTTCGTAACAAGTCGCATCAGCATATTGCAGTTGACACCTTTTTGAATGACCTCAAGCGCGCCATATTGCGAAGCGGGCAAGCTGACTTCGTCGCAAACCGCTATGTACGAGATGAAATTCGTGAGGAAAGACGAGACCAAGAGCTTAATTCAAGCCTCGAAACTCGTAATGAGATCGGCCAAGAGCAAGGTGCTGATTATGCACTATCCGGCACGATTAACTCATTTGTTGATGAACAAGGTGGTAGTCGAGTCACTTTTTACCAAGTAGATCTTCGATTAATAGACATGACGACTAACCGAGAGGTGTGGAATGGACAGAAGAAAATTCAAAAACTTCAAGAGCGCAGCGGGTATGGTTTCTAAACGTCTAGCGTTACCTCTGTGTATTCTACTTAGTTTATCTGCCTGTCAGTCTACCAAGCAGGCTGTTGCAAAGGAAGAAAGTTTACCCATTTGGGCTACACAGCAACCGAGTTCCGATTATCTAGTGTATGGCGTTGGTTCAGCGAGTCATATTGTAGATAGGACGGAAGCCAAACTTGCCGCCCAAGAAGCAGCTAGATTGGCGATTGCCAAACAGTTAAATGTGGAAATTGAAGGAACGACACAAGTTGCTCAAAGTCAGGCTAATGGTGATTTTTCGTATCGAGTGGATGAGATTTTATATTCTCGAGTCCCAAGTATACAATTACAGGGGATCAATATTGAGCAGGAGTTTTACTCCACAGAGCAAAAAACGGCCTATGCCCTTGCCTCATTTAACAAGGTTGAGTCGAGGATGCACGCTGAGCTTGATATTAGGCAACTTGACGAAGAGATCAGTAACGCGACTATTTCGGCACTAACCAATTCAGAAAAACTAAAAGAAGCGATGGCAATTAAGCGACTAATCGCCAAAAGACGCAAAGCAAACGAATATCACAGGCAATTAGGTGGCGGCAGCATTGCCATACCAACCTCAGTGAGCAACAAAAACAAAATGCTGAATGATTTTATTCAGTCATTAACTTTTAGTATTTCATCAAAGTTTTGGGGACAGGAGTCTATCCGCAACCAGTTAGCCGAAAGCTTGACTAAGCAAGGTCTTACTGTTGTGGGTGAAAAACAAAGTGCAGACTTTCAAATTGACTTTCGCGTAGATTTCGAAGATGTAAAGAAAAACAGCACTTATTATGTTTTTGCCAACTCGAGTTTAACACTCATGGAAAACGATAAAGAAAAGGCGCATGTTTCTGCACAAATAAAAGCAGCGTCTAGTTTTGAGAACATGGCTAAGTCTAATGCTGAAGAAAAGTCAGCAAAAATGCTAAGCAAAAAGCTGACGATGTTAATCATTGATAGCAAAATCTGAAGTAAGGCCCTTTAATAGGGCCTTACTTATCCCTTCCTAGAATGATTTCACCACTTTAACGCTGCTATCTGCAGCTCCCGAAGACACAAACCCAATTAGGTTAGGGTTACTCGCAACGAGTTTAAGTACCTCAGCATCATCGGCGGCTTCTTTTGGTGGCGTCCCTTTTCCAGTAAATACTAATTTTGACCAATAAGCTTTAAGTTGGCTTGATGACTTATTAAGTACCTTTTCATTAAACTCATCGGTTACCGTCGAGCCATCAGCCTGTGTTATCGGAAGTGCTTTAGAGCCATCGGAGAATGACTTTGATTTACCAATAAAAATTTGCTTAATTTCGTTCTCATCCAGTGTAGAAGTATTGGCAGGATTGACAATGACATCCACGGCTAGGCAACTATAAGCGCTGCAAAGTAGAGTAAGTAAAAATAATTTTTTCATGCTTCTCTCCTTAAAATACCATGTCGATGCCAATTGTAATGGCTTTACTATCACCTGCGACCGCTAAACCAACGGAGTTATCCTCTACCTCATCATACTGGATCTTGAAAGCGGCGGAGGAATGGAAGTCCCAACGTACTCCAAACGAAGTGGTTTCATGGCTTTCGGCATCGTCGCCCTCGCCTTCAAAATCTGCGTAAGATACGAATGGCGTGATATTGTCAAAGCGATAGCCCAGTGTCAGCATCTTAGTGTCTAAATTGCCGTCTAAGTCCAGCCGATTTAGCTCAGATAAAATAAAGAAATTTCCCCAGTCTGCATTTACTGCTAAACCATAAAACTTACCATCTCGCTCATCACTCCCCTCCCATAAGACAGGCTCTCCAGAGCGATACCGCTGATTGGTGTAACGCATGTGGGTTAAACGCACTTCAAGCCAATCATTACTGGTTTGAATTACGCCGCCTAGGATGTCTTTCCAGATTTCTCTAGTTGGCTCTTGAAAGAAAAACTCGCTCAACAGCTTATTGTCATCATCGTCTTCTTTACCAGCGTAAATATTCCCGCTTAATGACCAGTCGCCTATACTGCCGCTGTAGAGCATATTAATGCCATTATAATTAAAGATTTGCCAGGTGTAGTTATCCGCGGGTGCACGCATCCAAATATAGGCGTAACCCACATCATAAAAGTCGGAATAATAAAATAGCGGTAAGCGCTTTTTACCTGCTTGAAAAGTCCAATTCTCATTAATCTCATAGGACAAATAAGCCCACTCAAACTTTGCATCAAAATCGTCTGCGCCGCGCGCAACAATCTGACCAGTAACACTTAAACCTTCGGTTAGATCAGCACTAAATTGAAGGCCCATCAATGTTTCAGGTTCAAATGAGATATCCTCGTCGTAAACACTGACGATAGGATAATCGGCGAGAAATATTGGATCGTTTATTCCGAACTGTGGAACACCACTTCCGCTCAGCACCTTACCAGCATTGATACTTGCAAATCCGGAAAAGTTAACCTCTGCATGCCCTGAAAAACAGGCAAGGCAAAGGGTACAACCTAAAGCTAGTTTCATCTTCATTGTGATTCATCCCAATTGCTTGTTCTACAAGTACTACATTGCAAGTATAGTTAAATTTGAAAAAATGCTAGCAAAAGCAGCAAATTGATAAAAATATTTGCATAAAAAGGGATGAAATAGGAACAAAAAAGCAGCTTACGCTGCTTTTTAACAATTAAGATTCGTCGTTATAATAACGTTCAATTTGATCCTTCAAGTTAGGCGGTACACCTTTAATCGTAAGCGTATCAGTCGCAGCATCATAAATAACCCGCTCACCCAAATGCTTACGTTCAAAGCCAACGCTTACTCCACCGCCAAGCCCAGAAAATTTCACCATACTCGTTACTGTCTTTTTATCGACAGGAAAGCTTTCTTCCAGCTCATAGCCCTGCTCTTTATAAAAGTCTTCAAACTTTACGTCTGAAGACTTAGAAAGCGTCTCGGACAGTGTATTAACATCCGCATCCTCGCCGCTTGAAACACAGTCGTTACAGTAATCAAAAATCTCCTTGCGGATGTCGTCTTTTTCAGACTTTTCAAATTGCTGTGTAGACAAATAATCCTCAACCGCGTGTAACATAGTTTGCGATTGCTGCTTTGGATCGATCCCCTCTTCACAACCAAGAAAATCTAAAAAGAAATCAGCAACTTTTCGACCAGCACGCCCCTTAATGAAGGAAATATAACGGTTTTCTTCTGCGGCTGTATCCCAAGCATCTAAATCGATTCTAGCAGCCAATTGCATACGTGAAATATCTAAGTGTTTTGCTGCGGATAAGTCTAAGTCTGAGGTAATTGTGTAATGTTCTTTAATATTAATCAGTGCAATCATAATAAAATTGCTGGCAACATACTGATAATGACAAAACACTAAATACCCAGTTTCATGAAATGCATACTTATTAAGTTCTTCTTTAAGCACATTGGTTGCTTCTTGGGTTAAATTCCAAAAGTTAAGCTCATTATTTCTATAACTCTGCATCGCAGACGCGACCACACTGCTTTTTTCGCCGCTAAAAGCACAGAACCCTTTACCCGGTTTGCCATTGTAGGCATGATGCAATTGTTCAATGAAAACATTAACTTTGTCATTGATTTGCATTTCATCGTCACGTAGATGTATTTCGGTATCTTCGTCTTGTTTGTCTACATAGTGAACAACTAGTTTTTTTACCTCAACGCTCATCTTTGTTTTTCACGCCTCTAATGTTAAAATGTAAAAATTATTGCTTTTATAAATTGAACCAACTGATGCCTATCCAATCAAAGTATTCCAATAAACAAGTAGAAGAAATTGTTGACCAATTAGTTAATGTATTAAGCTCGCAAAACGCACCAGTTGATCTCAGCTTAATGTGTTTGGGTAATTCTATCACGCACATTCTAAAAGAACATGTTCCAGAGAGTAAGAGACAATCTGTTGCCGAAAATTTTGCCAAAGCACTTACACAATCAGTAAAGTAACGGAATGAATCTTACACCGCACAGCCCTTTTTCATCAAAAGCAAGTCAATTACTCAGCTGGGGACACTGGTTTACCTTTGCTAACATTGGCTTGGTTTTATTGATTAGCTCAGTTTATTTGTTCGCCGACAAAGCGCCAAGTACCTTTGTCGGTTGGTTTTATATGCTGATCACGTGGATAAGCCATACCAGCTTTATCACTTTTTGTGCGTTTGTATTAACTATCTTTCCGCTTAGTTTAATATTCCCTTACCCGCGACATATTCGCGGGATGGCTGCAATTATTGCCTCGGTTAGTATTGTTGTACTAACAGTGGATGCCTTTGTTTACTTACAACTTGGCTACCATATAAACCCAGCTTCGCTTTCCGATATTTTTGTTTTATTGTGGGAAACCTTAGTTGGATCATCCCTAGTTAATCTCATCATTACCATTGCAATGCTTGGACTGGTGCTCACTTTTGAACTACTCGCAGGCAATTATGCTTGGCGTCATTTGGCCGAGCTTAAATCCTATAAATTCCCACGCTATGCTACTGGCACCATTGTTACCTGCTTTGCGCTCAGTCACAGCCTGCATATTTGGGCTGATGCGAATGCCTTTTTCGATATCACTAAGCAAGATAATGTATTACCTCTATCTTATCCAACAACCGCAAAGAGCTTACTCGCCAGACATGATTTACTTGATATCGAGCAGTATGAAGAAGCACACTCACTAAGCATTGGTGATACGCATTCAAAATACAAAGCCCCTGTAATTTCGGCAGTATGCAAAGAAAAGAAAGATACCACAGAGCAACCTATCAACGTTTATGCTTACACAGATGAGGCACTGTTCCAAAAAACAGCAACAGCACTTCAGAGCAACGGTAAAAATAACGTGTTCCGATTGGATTCTGTTTTACGCGCAGGAAATAGCAGCGATGCGCTATTCAGCCTAATATACGGTCTACCGAGTTATTATAAAGAGTCTGTCCTGCTACAGCAGCAAGTTCCGGTATGGTCAATTAATAATGACTTAATGAGTGTTAATGCTAACGGCGAGTTCTCTTTTGTTCCTTCTCATCAAGCAAGTAAATTAACTGTCATTGAGGTAAGTAACGAAATTAACATTGATAGTTCAAAGCCGTTCGTGGCAATTGATATTAGTGCACAGCAAGCGACGGTATTAACCAGTTCTGCGGTAACGAACATAGAACTGTTTGCTCAGGCTTCTGGTCTTGTGCAGCCCAATGACATCACCTACACCCTGTTAAGCTCTTATCTAGGCTGCGATCCCCTTGCTCAGCAAAGTATGCTGGCATCGAACATTAAAACTCGCTCTCATGCAGAAGGCGTTAACTTTACGCAAGGTGTCTTAGTTGCCTTCAAAAAAGACAAAATCACCTTAGTCAATCAAGATGGTAGCTTCAAGCAGATGTCAGCAAAGGAAGGCTTTGTGTTAAACGGCAATCTAGATATTCCATTTTTAATACAAAGTATTAAGACATTAAAAAAATTCACAGCCCCTGAAGCGCAATAACCTTGAACAAAGTGGGATGTCATCTATGGTTAAGTAGATATTAACTGTTACAGCAAGGATGCCAGATGCAATTATATCTAAAACTACTCGTACTGATTTTTGTCTCTACTCATTGTTTCGCCACAACAACGGTAAAATACTTTAAATGCACGACCGACAGAGGCATCGTTTTTAGCCAATTTCCCTGCTCGGCCAATGCGACCCAGCATACGATAACCACATCCGATCCTAAAGCCTCGGCTCCCTCAGAGCAGCACTATAAAACGTTAAACAATTTGGAACGTAACCAAATTGCGAAAAGGACAAAGCGTGCGCTCAGAGCCAAACACCATGAAAAAGCCGTGCTCAATCGCAAAAGAGATACCGCGGTTAGAGAGCAACAGGATAAATTAACTAAACTGATGAATGAAGACAGGCGCAAAAAGGTCGTCAGGCAAGTTAAAAAGGAAATAAAGGCCATTAATAAGGCACATGCTAAAGCGATTAAAAGCCTAGAGAAAGAGATTTCAAAATTAGAAAAGCAACTCAAAGAATATGAGTGATATAGCCGCTCAATTACATTGATTGCTTTTTAAGAATCGCCCTTAGTTAATGAGCATTCGCTATAGTTATGCTAATACCTTAACTGGTATTACCAGATGACTTTTCGCACATTACCTTGTAAAGTGAAAGCACTCCGCGTGGATAATTTATGAGGGATGTAGATGCAAGCACAGCAGTTAGCAGAGCGAATTTTATCAGGTTTCCAAAACCACTATCACGCATTTGTAAAAATTACCAAACTGGCCCCCATCGCTTTTGCTGCTCAAAATTGGGGAGAGATAGAACGAATAAGTAAAGCGAGGATCAGCCAATATGATAGCAAAGTTGATGAAACTGCACAGAAGTTAATACAACTCTATAGCTCGACGCAACTGGATGAATCGCTATGGTATCAAGTAAAACAGGCTTACCTTGAGCGTCTTACCTTTCACCCTCAACCAGAGCTTGCTGAAACTTTCTATAATTCAGTTTTTTGTCGCCTCTTTCACCGCCGATATTACAATAGCGATTTCATTTTTATTGAAACCCAGCTTGCTAACGCCACATCACTCCCTGTAGAAGCTGAGTATCGAAGTTATTTTCCAGTCGTCAGTGGCCTTAAGCCCACCATAAAAAGAATCATTGAACACATTGACTTCCATTGTGAATTTGAAGATTTAGATAGAGATATTCGACTACTCGTTAAGGCGTTTCTTAAACAAGCACCTAACACGCATCATCAGGCGCACTTAATGCGCTTCGATATTCTCAGCGCACCATTTTATCGTAATAAAGGTGCCTATATTGTCGGCCGAGTGGTAT
Source organism: Pseudoalteromonas flavipulchra NCIMB 2033 = ATCC BAA-314 (assembly GCA_000814665.1). Taxonomy (GTDB): domain Bacteria; phylum Pseudomonadota; class Gammaproteobacteria; order Enterobacterales; family Alteromonadaceae; genus Pseudoalteromonas; species Pseudoalteromonas maricaloris. Next base: position 598,180 of record JWIH01000025.1, on the reverse strand, counting down.
CTAAATCTGGTGTACAGCCGTTTATCATTTCAGTGTTACATGCACAAACTGGGGGCTTACTGATCGATGCGCTGCTTACCAATAGCTCACAAATGCGAGTGATTTTTGGCTTTGCGCGTGCTTACTTTTTAGTAGAGACTCATGCTCCATCTGCGCTAGTTAAGTTTTTAAATCAACTTATGCCAAATAAAACAAAGGCTGAGCTTTATAATGCCATCGGCTTTCATAAACAGGGGAAAACCGAATTTTATCGTGAGTTTTTACACCACTTAGCTAATTCCGAAGAACAATTTGAAGTCGCACCAGGTACACCGGGTATGGTGATGATGGTATTCACTCTGCCAAGCTTTCCCTATGTTTTTAAAGTGATCCGTGACCAATTTCCAGAAAGTAAGCCATTTACAAAAACAACCGTTTTAGAGCGCTACCAACTCGTAAAGCGCCACGATCGTGTGGGTAGAATGGCAGATACAATTGAATATTCCGATGTAGTGATCCCACTTGCACGTATTTCACCAGCCCTTTATCAGCTATTGCTGGATTCTATCTCTCAAAGTATACGTATTGAGGGGGACAATATGGTGATAAAGCACTTGTATATTGAGCGCCGCATGACACCGCTCAACCTCTTTGTACAGCAAGCCGATGAAGAAACGTGCGAGCAAGTCATTAGAGATTATGGCTATGCGCTCAAAGAAATGCTCGCTGTAAACATTTTTCCAGGAGACATGCTGTTAAAAAACTTTGGCGTAAGTAAACATCATAGAGTTATCTTCTATGACTATGATGAGGTGCAATATCTCACAGAAATGAACTTCAGAGCGCTGCCAAAACAAGGGCTTGATAATATGTACGACTCTGGCGATATTTCCAGTGCACCGCAAGACGTCTTTCCTGAACAGTTGTGTACATTTGTTCTGACAAATCCTACACTAAAGGAAATGTTTCTGCGCCATCATGCTGATTTGGCTGAGGTGTTGTTTTGGCAGCAAGCACAACGCGATATTCGTGAGAAAGTCGTAAGACATATTTACCCTTATCCACATGAAAATCGCTTTCTCCAAGATGCCAAAAAAGAAGAATAATACAAAGGAAAACTGAGTGAACATTAGTAAAATTGACCTTAACCTGCTGGTTTACCTCGATACCTTACTTCGAGAGTGCAATGTAACCCGTGCCGCAAATCAATTAAGTATTACCCAACCGGCAATGAGTAACGGTCTTAAGCGTCTCAGAAACCTCTTTAATGACCCTATTTTAGTACGTACCAGCGAAGGCATGGTGCCAACAGAGCGCGCGCTTGAGCTGCAGCCTGTGATCCGTAGCATACTCATGACTTTGGAAGAAACCTTAGCCCCTAACAGGGAGTTTGAAGCAGCGAGTAGTAATCGAGTATTTAGGATTATGGCCAGCGACTATGCTGCAAGTACGCTTGCGCCGAAACTTCTAACTAAACTTCATGAAGAAGCTCCAGATACGACCCTTGATATTCTCACGCCGAGTGATGTTACTTTTCATGATGTAGAAAATGGCAAGGTAGACATGGCAATTAACCGCTTCGAAAATCTACCGCAATCGTTTCATCACAAACGAATTTGGAAGGATAGTTTTTGCTGTCTGGTGAAATCCGATAACCCGGTTATTACCAACTTTACGCTTGATGCCTATTTAAAATCTCGCCATATTTGGGTAAGTAAAACCGGATTTGGTGTTGGGGTCGGAATGGATCCCGCTGATGTACAGAAGCTTGGCTGGGTTGACGAGGCACTTGCACACTTTGGAAAACACAGAAACATCGCAACTTTTACACGTAATTACCACGTTGCAATTCATTTAGCAAAAGAGCAGAACTTAATCGCAACATTGCCGTCAAAAGCCGCGAATATCTATCGTGATGATCCGACCTTAGCGGTTCTGGAACCGCCATTCCCTATTCCGCCGTTTGAGTTAGATATGATTTGGAGCCCGCTATTACACCGCGATGCGAGCCACATTTGGTTGAGACAAAAAATTGCTGAGGTAGCTGAAGAGCTAGCATAGCGATATAACTAAGCTTTGCTTTGGTGCGCTTTTTGAAATTGGTATCGCCAGCTAATTGAACTATCCTTTTATCTATATGCATAAAAGGTGCGATAGAGCATGGCGAAATTCTCTTATAGAGCAACGGTTGATAGTAAAGAGAAACTTATCCACGCAGCCGCATACGGGGAATGCGTGGAAGCCAATATTATTGAGATGTACAAAAATTTAGGGCTTGCACTTAAAGCGAATCAGCTAAAAAGTTTAGTTATCGACGTCTCTCAATTACATATCACCTACGACTATCCAAGCGTGCTAACCGTTTTACAAAAACTCAATCAATTTGTCGATGGGATTACTCTTGCCCGAGTTATCTCCCCCTCAGACACCAAAAGTGGATTAATTGAAGCATTTGCTGACAAGCACGGCTTAACGATTAAGAACTTCGAGAACTACAACGACGCAGTGGCTTGGGTACATACTGTAAATCCAAAAAATAATTAAGAATATTCAGAACAAAGTCATGATATCAGTGATATTATTTGCCGTTGGTCAATAACAAATGGCCAACCATAAGTAATACCAATTGAATTAATTCTCTAATCAATTTGAAGGGTGAAATAGCATATTAGCTTCGTTAAAAATTTCTCATTTAGAACAACTAAATAGCAAAATTTTTGCCTTGCTACTAAAGCTATTTCCCCGCTTCAAGATAGATCATTTACTTAATACAACTGGTATAATTTGTGAACAACCTTTATTTCATACTAGGGAACTATGGAACACTATATCTCAACGTTCATTTTTTTCTTTGCGGTCATCGACCCCATTGGCACCATTCCAGTATTTATCGCAACCACCACAGGCTTTGATATTGCGACAAAACGAAAAATAGCGGTTAAAGCCACACTGGTTGCAGCCATTGTATTGCTGTTTTTTATTATTGCAGGCGAAATCATTTTAAACGCAATTGGTATTCCCCTACCTGCATTCGCGATTGCCGGAGGCATCGTACTATTCATCTTTGCCATGACAATGATTTTTGGCGAGGGTAAGCCAAGTGAAGAAATTAAGTTAGACAGTAAAGCATCCGATACCGCTATTTTCCCTTTAGCAATGCCTTCTATCGCAAGCCCAGGGGCAATGCTGGCAGCCGTTTTGCTGACTAAAAACAGCGAAAACAATGTATTTGAACAACTCCAAACCTCAATGATTATGCTCAGCGTATTGGCTATCGTGTTAATATTTTTACTAGTTGCGACAAAAATTCATCAATGGATTGGTGATAGTGGCGCAAGTATCGTCAGCCGAGTAATGGGACTTATTTTAGCTTCCGTTGCGGTATCTAGTGTATTGGCGGGTATTAAAGAATATTTTATGTTGTAATAGAGAGTAACGAGAGGGCTAGCCCTCTCTTTCGATGTCATTGTTTCAAAATAAATTTCTTCACCGCTTTATTATGCTCAGTCAGTGTTTTCGAAAAGTGATGCCCACCATCTCCTGACGCAACAAAGTAAAAGTATTCGGTTGTTGCTGGATTAAGTGCCGCATGGATAGCAGCACGAGACGGCATTGCAATGGGTGTCGGTGGCAAGCCATCAATTCGATAAGTGTTATATGGCGTTTTTTCACGGATATCTTCACGTTTAATGTCACCATCAAAGTGCTCACCAATACCATAAATAATGGTTGGATCTGTCTGTAAACGCATACCTTTACGTAAACGATTGATGAAAACCGAGGCTACTTTATCTCTTTCTGCAACTACGCCCGTTTCTTTCTCAATAATCGAAGCCAAGATCAAGGCTTCATAAGGCGTGTTTAAAGGAAGGTCTGGCATTCTATTTTGCCATTCCTTTTCAAGCACACTCTGCATTTTGGTATGAGCACGTTTAAGTAACCGTAGCGCTGAGTCATTTCCATGATAGTGGTATGTATCGGGGTACAACCATCCTTCAGCTGAACTTTGCGATATATTCAGTTGTGCTGTCAGCTTATCAATGTCTTGCGTTAAGTAGGGGGCGCTGAGTAGCTTGTTTTTGACTTCCCAAATGGGCATCCCTTCAATGATTGTAAAGCTAAAGTTGTGTTGATCCCCGCGACTAATTTTGCTGATGGCATCTAGCACAGTTAGCCCTTTAAGATCGTAAAAGCCCGCTTGTAACGCGAATAACTTAGGCTCTAACTTACTATAAAGTTGATAAGGAAAACAGTTAGATAATGCCCCGCTACGCTGCCATAGATGACATAGCTGATTAAATGTTTGCCCAGCCTTTATCTCAACTAATGGCTCAGAGATATTAAGTGGTTCAAATTTAACCTTATTTATTTGCTGAGATAACCACCATGACGCTGCTGCTATCAAAAATGCGACTATGATAAACAGTTTTTTCATTTATATTACTTCCCTAAAAATCGCCTTTTCAATTCATGTAAGTCGGCGATATCGAAATGTTTATTCTCAATTCTTACTACAGGTACCAACTGCATTAAACTATTACAAATAAATACACCATCAGCTGCTTTTAACTCGTCAAAAGCAATATTTTTGACCCTAATGTCGTGTTTACTTTCAAGTGCGCTTAAAAACACCCCTTTAATGCCTGAGCCACTAAGATCTGGTGTATGCAGCGTGTTGTCTTTAATCATGATGATATTTGCCGCTGATGCTTCAATCACCCTATCATTGATGTCCGTCACAATGACATCGTCGCAAACCAATGTCAGTGCATCTTGTTTAATAAGTACTTGTTCTAATCGATTCAGTGTCTTTAATCCAGCGAGTAACGGCTGAATACCCAGTTTAACTCGGCTTAATGCGACCTCAATCCCATTCTGCTGCCAAGTTGTATAGTATGAAGGAAAAGGTAATACCTGAATACTCACACTCAGCTTTGGCGTCTCAGGAGCTTGATAACCACGGCCTCCTTCCCCTCGAGTGATAAGGATCTTTAGCACCGCTTCCGCTTTATCTTTAACTTGCTCTTGAACCAAAAACTCGATTTCGTCTAGTCGTAACTCAGGAAAGCCCAAGCGCTGCTGACATTCCACCAGTCGGTTTCTGTGAAGTGGCCACAAATCAACATTTCCATCACGGACTAACGCAGTGGTAAAAAAGCCATCGCCATAGGCCAATCCTCTGTCAGTGTTAGAAAAAAGCTGTTGATTATCCACATCACTTTCCTTTTTAAGGGTATCAAAAACATAAAAAAACTCGGCAATGCCGAGCTTTTTTATCATAACCTACTTTGCTATAAGATTACTAAGGCTGATCTACACCTTTTTAAATAGCAACGAACCGTTTGTTCCACCGAAACCAAACGAGTTACACAAAGTGTACTCTAGTTTCGCATCACGGGCAGTATGAGGCACATAATCTAAATCACAGCCTTCATCTGGGTTATCCAAGTTAATGGTCGGCGTTACTTTTTGGTCTTGCAGCGCAAGAATCGAAATAATTGATTCAACTGAGCCCGCAGCACCAAGTAAGTGACCCATCATTGATTTAGACGAGCTCACCATCACATTTTTTGCCGCAGAACCAAATACCGACTTAACAGCATGCGTCTCTGCAACGTCACCCGCTGGAGTAGAAGTACCGTGTGCGTTGATATAGCCAACCTGCTCTGCATTGATCCCTGCATCATTCAATGCATTAACCATAGCTTGTGCAGCGCCAGCACCATTTTCTGGTGGTGATGTCATGTGATATGCATCGCCACTCATACCAAAGCCAACCAGTTCAGCGTAGATTTTCGCACCACGAGCTTTCGCATGCTCATACTCTTCCAGTACGATCACACCAGCTCCATCAGCTAGCACAAAACCATCACGGTCTTTATCCCAAGGGCGAGAAGCCGCTTGCGGATCATCGTTACGCGTAGAAAGCGCACGAGCCGCGCTAAAACCACCCATACCAATTGGGGTTGACGCTTTTTCAGCACCGCCTGCTACCATCGCATCCGCATCGCCGTACGCAATCATACGTGCTGCATGGCCAATATTATGAAGGCCAGTTGTACATGCAGTAACAATCGAAATATTTGGACCTCTCAAGCCATGCATGATGGACAAGTGACCAGAGATCATATTGATAATGGTAGAAGGAACGTAAAACGGAGAAAGCTTGCGTGGACCGCTATTTAATAGCTTAACGTGGTTTTCTTCAATTAGCGTCAAGCCACCGATACCAGAACCGATGGCTACACCAACTCTAGCGGCGTTCTGTTCGTTAACTTCAAGACCTGAGTCTTTTAAAGCCTGTACACCTGCAGCGATACCATACTGGATGAAGACATCCATTTTTTTAGCATCTTTAGGGGAAATGTACTCAGTGACATCAAAGTCGTTAACTAAACCAGCAAACTTAGTCCCGAAACCTTCTGTGTCAAAATGCGTGATATTGCGAATGCCACTACGGCCTTCTAATAAGCCCTGCCAGGTAGATGCAACATCATTACCCAGCGGCGTCAACATACCTAAGCCAGTTACTACGACTCGACGTTTAGCCACGGTGTCCTCCAAAAAGGGATTATTATAATAATTGGGGGGTCTAGAAAGAGTTAGGGCAGCGAGTGCTGCCCTAATAGAAAAGCTAGTTACTCAGCGTGAGCAGTAACGTAGTCGATAGCTGCCTGAACAGTAGTGATTTTCTCTGCTTCTTCATCAGGGATCTCTGTATCGAACTCTTCTTCTAGCGCCATTACAAGCTCAACAGTGTCTAGAGAGTCAGCACCTAAATCATCAACGAAAGACGCTTCTGATTTAACTTCTTCTTCTTTAACACCTAGTTGTTCAACAATAATTTTCTTTACGCGTTCTTGGATGTCGCTCATTCTTCTTTCCTTTATTTAAACGCTACTGCGTTAATTTTCAGATTGCGGCGCAGTTTACGACGCATCATTCTGGGATTCAAGGATTGACCCGTACTTTTTTTTCTGGTCAAACCTGTTACAAAGCTTTGGATCTTTTTATCGCCTATTTTCGCGACGATTTCAAGTACGTTGTCGACAAGATCACAAAAATTTCAATTGATTTGTGATCTTAGCGGGTTAAACCATGTACATCGCACCATTTACGTGCAAAGTTTCACCAGAAACATACGCTGCCGCATCTGATGCTAAATAAACCACAGCCGCTGCGATTTCTTCTGGCTGACCTAAACGACCTGCTGGTACATTCGCCAAAGTCGCTGCTTTTTGCTCATCAGTTAGCTCATCCGTCATGTCTGTCTGAATGAAGCCCGGTGCTACAGTATTTACCGTAATACCACGAGATGCAACCTCACGCGCCAATGATTTTGTAAAACCAATTACACCCGCTTTTGCAGCAGCATAGTTAGCTTGACCCGCATTACCCATAGTGCCCACTACCGAGCCAATGTTAATGATACGGCCATTTTTCTTCTTCATCATTGGGCGAAGTACCGCTTTTGATAAGCGGAAAATAGATGACAAGTTTGTATCGATGATGTCATCCCACTCTTGATCTTTCATGCGCATCAGCAAGTTATCGCGTGTGATACCAGCATTGTTTACCAACACATCGATATCACCTAAGTCTGCTTTGATTGCATCCAAAGTTGCTGCGATTGAGTCGGCATCTGTCACGTTTAGGGCATAACCTTTACCATTTTCGCCTAGATACTCAGAGATACGCTCTGCACCAGACTCACTCGTTGCTGTACCCGCAACTTTTGCACCTTGTGCCACTAAGGCGTTAGCGATTGCTTTACCAATACCACGGCTAGCACCCGTTACTAGTACTACTTTTCCTTCTAAAGAAAATAAATTACTCATAATGCTCTCGTTATTATTCTGCTGCAGCAATGGCAGCTAAATCATTTACTGACACACACGACACTGAGCGGTCGATGCGTTTGACAAGACCCGAAATCACTTTACCAGGGCCGAACTCAAAAGTTGTTGTAACACCTTCTTTTGCAACCGCTTGTACAGTTTCAGTCCATCTTACTGGACTATAGAGCTGACGAATAAGCGCATCTTTTATTGCTGCAGCATCTTTTGCAACAGCAACGTCAACATTGTTGATCACATCAAACTTTGGCTCTGAAAAAGCGAGTGCTTCAAGATCTTTGGCTAATTTATCAGCCGCAGGTTTCATTAATGCGCAATGAGATGGAACGCTAACTGCAAGTGGTAATGCGCGTTTAGCTCCTGCTTCTTTACACGCTTCAGAAGCTCGATTTACGGCTTCAACGTGACCCGCAATCACCACTTGGCCTGGTGAGTTGTAGTTTACCGGCGAAACAACGTCACCCTGTGCAGATTCGGCACACACCTTGGCAATCACGTCATCATCCAAACCAATAATTGCCGCCATTGACCCGGTGCCAGCAGGAACTGCTTCTTGCATGTATAAACCACGTTTTTCAACTAACTTAACGGCATCTGCAAGGGTTAATACTTCTGCACATACTAGTGCAGAGTATTCACCTAGACTATGGCCTGCTAGTGTCAGTTCAGCTTCAACACCTTTCTCTTGCCATGCTCTAAAGATAGCAACACTTGCGGTTAATAATGCCGGTTGAGTACGATGCGTTTGGTTTAATTCTTCTTCAGGACCGTTTAGCACAAGTTCGGCTAAATCGTAGCCTAGTGCTTCTGAGGCTTCAGCGAAAGTCGCTTTAACGATATCAGAAGATGCTAATAATTCAGATAACATGCCCACGCTTTGTGAGCCCTGTCCTGGGAAAAATAATGCGATTTTTTGTGACATATTGTGCTCTTATTTTCTCTGTTGTCGCCACGTCCTCATGTCACTTAGCAGTGTTAGGGATGCGGACCTGACGGTTGTTTTTCTGTGTCGACCTGAGCAAACACCGCTTGGATCTTTTCAGGGATCTTGCGTTGTACTTCTTGCGCAGCTTCTTCAATCGCGGCTAAAAATGCCTTCGTTGTGGCATTTCCGTGACTTTTCACAACAATACCGCGCAATCCTACCAGACTTGCGCCGTTATACTGGTCGGGGTTCACCCTTCTATACAATTTTTTTATAACGGGTCGAAGTAAAAAGGCCAACGCTTTATAAAAAAAGTGCTTTTTTAACGCTTTGCTAAACTTATGCATGATGAGTTTGGCAATCCCTTCACAGGTTTTCAAGGCGACGTTACCGACAAATCCCTCACACACAATTACATCGGCTTTGCCAGAGAACATATCGCTCCCCTCACAATAGCCTTGATAATTAATAACAGATGAGGATTTCATTAATTTTGCAGCTTGCTTGATACCATCATGGCCTTTGATTTCTTCAGAGCCAATGTTTAGCAAACACACTTTAGGTGAAGGAATATTTAATGCCTCTCCAGCCACGATTGAGCCCATAATACCAAACTGGTAGAGGGTTTCAGGGTCGCAATGTACATTCGCACCAAGATCAAGCAAATAAACGGGCTGCTTTTTCTCTGTTGGAACGGCTGAAATTAACGCGGGACGCTTGATGCCAGGCAACATTTTTAACACATAGTGGGCCATAAAAAAGAGCGCACCTGTATTTCCTGAACTAACACAAGCCTGCGCTTCGCCAGATTTCACTAAATCAAGCGCAATACGCATTGAAGACTGCTTTTTATTTCTAAGCGCTGAGGCTGGTTCACAACCGTTAGTGACGACTTCTTTACAGTGTTTAATTTTGAGTCTTGGATGATCCAGCATATTTGCTTTAGTCAAAGCACTTTCAATAACTTGCTGATTACCACAGAGGATTAAATTTAGATTTGGGTGCTTAAGCACAGCAGCGACAGCTGCGGGGATAGATGAACGGGGGCCGTAATCGCCCCCCATCATATCTAACGCAATGGTTAGATCGGTCAGCATAAAGTAATCTCTTACTTAGAAATTACTTTAACGCCTTTGTAGTAACCGTCAGCAGTCACGTGGTGACGACGATGAGTCTCGCCAGAAACCTGATCTACAGTTAGAGCTGGTCCACTGATCGCATCGTGTGAACGACGCATACCACGACGTGCGCGTGACTTCTTGCTTTTTTGTACCGCCATTAGCCTTCTCCTAAGAATCTTTCTTAAGTTGTTTCAAAATTTCAAATGGATTTGGTTTGCTATCTTCTGCTTCAATTTCACCAAAGCTCTTTGGCTTATCAGAATAAGAGCATAGTGCTTCATCATGCGTCGGGACTATCGGAATTGCGAGTAATAGCTCATCTTCGACGATCTGTCTTAGATTAACCTCACCCTCTTCATCCAGTTCCAACACATCATAACGCTCGGGAAGATCATCCGACTCTGCACCTAATCCGACTGGCGAATACGCAAAGTCTTGTTCCAAATCCAACCCTAATTCATCATTACAACGCTGACATACAACGGTTAGATGGGCTCGGACTTTGCCTTGCACAACAACCAAACCTTGTTCGTCGATGTTGAAATGAATGTCTACCGCTATTTCACTATTTTGATCACGCACAACTTGCTGCAATCGAGAAAGTTCTTCAAGCATTACAACACCGTCATAAGATGCTCGACGTTGCGCTGCTCTGCATGGATCAATAGTGATGGGAATTTTCACCTTTTGCATAGGGGCTGCATCATATAGATAGTTACTGTGTTAGTCAAAGTAAAAATACACTTTCCCTTTGTTTTTCGCGTTATTGCGCATTATCCTGTTGGCAATGTTGTCACAAAGATAAAAATCTCATGAAAACGCCCCTTATTCTAGCCTCAAGTTCGCCATTTAGGCAGTCAATTTTGAAAAAATTAATGCTTCCTTTTGCATCTTTTTCACCGGATGTAGACGAGCAAGCACTCGAAGGTGAATCAGCACAGCAACTTGTTGCACGGTTGAGCGAATCAAAAGCCAAAGCAGCATTAGTAAAATATCAACAAGGTGTGGTGATTGGTTCAGACCAAGTTGCACTATTCAACGGTGAGATCCTAGGAAAGCCGCATAATAAAGCAAACGCGATTAAGCAACTAAGCCTATTTAGCAATAATCGCGTGACTTTTTTGACTGGTTTAACCGTTTTCGACATTGAAAGCGGCAAAACGGTCACTGAAGTGGTACCGTTTCACGTTTACTTTCGCCAACTTACCCAAGCCCAGATCAGTAACTATTGTGATGCAGAAACACCTTATAACTGTGCTGGAAGCTTTAAAAGCGAAGGATTAGGGATCTGTCTGTTTGATAAACTTGAAGGAGAAGACCCCAATACCCTGATTGGCCTTCCCCTTATTCAACTCACTAAAACACTGCTCGCGTTTGGTATTGATGTGCTCGCAGAGCAATCAGGCCAACAATAGGTTAGACAAGTCATGATAGTTATCGCAAATATGGGCAGCCGACGTTTGCGATAACTGCTCTCTTGTTGCAACACCCATAGTGACGCCGATCGCGTCAATGCCTGCATTTTTCGCTAAATTCATATCAATTATCGTATCGCCTATCATGACAGCCTCTGTAGCTTCCACATTTAGTTCAGCCAAAATCTGAAGCAACATATCGGGATGCGGTTTAGACTCCGCCTCACATGCTGTCCGTGTCGTAACGAAAATATCACCCAACCCACTTTCTGCCATCAAGCGGTCAAGTCCTATTCGGCTTTTTCCTGTTGCAACCGCAACTTTGATACCACTGCCATGTAATTGCTTTAAAAGCGTTTCAGCGCCTTCAAATAGAGGCGCTGGGGTTTTGTCTTGATGCTTATAGATATATTTATAAGCCGCAATTAAAGACGCTAATTTGTCTTCATGATTTGGAAAAAGTGTCAGTATCGCTTTATCGAGAGACAGGCCGATAATACTTTTCGCCGCTTCGTTACTGATGGGTGCAATCCCACAAGATTCAGCAGCCAAATGAATGGTATTTACGATTTTTGGCACAGAGTCCATGACGGTGCCATCCCAGTCGAAAATCACACACTTGTAGCGCATGTTACTTCCTCAATTTAACTAAGCATGCTTCCAAAGCCCCATCCAATGGTGCCTCTACATGGTGTGTCGTTTCTGTTTTTGGGTGCATAAATCTGAGTTCTTTGGCATGCAAAAACAGTCTATTTAATCCCACTTCACGCATTTTGGCATCAAACACCTGATCGCCATACTTATCATCACACGCAATCGGATGTCCTTTACATTGTGTATGCACTCGGATCTGGTGCGTTCTACCTGTTACGGGTGACGCCTGCACTAAAGTTGCGGACTCAAAACGCTCAACGACTCTAAAACGAGTATGAGAAGGCTTGCCTTGCTCATGATCCACTCGCACCACTCGCTCACCTGACTTTAAGGTATTTTTACGTAGCGGTTCGGTGACATTTTTATGTTTGGCATCCCATTGCCCTGAAACCAGCGCAAGGTAATTTTTCTCCATGGTCTTTTCTCTTAGCTGCTCATGAAGTCCTTTAAGCACAGCGCGGCGCTTTGAAATCAACAAACAACCCGATGTGTCGCGGTCCAAACGGTGAACCAACTCCAAGCTTTGCTCTTGTGGGCGTAATGCTCTTAATGCTTCAATTAAGCCATAGCTTAAGCCGCTGCCACCATGTACCGCCATACCGGCAGGCTTATTTATAACTATCAGATACTTATCTTCATAAAGAATGGCATCTTCTAAGTTTGCGACTTTATCTAGATTTTTAGGCACAAACTCTGTTTTCTCCGCAACACGCACAGGTGGGATACGGATTTCATCATTGATTTGTAGTTTATATACAGGCTTCACCCGCTTTTTGTTTACCCGCACTTCCCCTTTACGAAGAATTTTATATACGGCGCTTTTTGGCACCCCTTTCAAATGCGTAACTAAAAAGTTATCGATCCTTTGACCTTCTTGGTCTTCAGTCACGGTAACAAAGCTAACTTGTAATGCGGGTTTCTCTGACATTGCCTAATCACTGATTTGAGTAATAATTTAGTTGCTATCTCGACATTATTAGTGGGATAATCAGGCCGCAAATTTTTGCGAGGTGCTTTTTATCGCAAAAACAATGTCGTGATGCACATCTTGGATGGCAGATCATACAGATTAGAGCTAATATTTCCAAAGCTTTTATCATGCATCTAAGATAAACACGTGCGAACAGTCAGTGCGAAGCGCGTAATATTTCGTTTAATGACTGGACACGATGAACAAACCAAAAAGCAAGAAATTAAAATTTGTCTGATACGTTTACCACAGTTGCAGTAATACCCGTGCATAGCAGGCCGCAACTCGTGAATAATCACAAAGCAATCAAGTCAAAAGATGGTGATAGCCAAGCTTGGCAAACCAAGCTCAACTTACCCCGTGCATGACTACTTTGTGAAACGAATAAACGTGCAAAAAGCGAACGATGGATCAGTGATTTTACCCTGATTTAAAGCGGAAACTGTGAATATGTTCCCTTTCCCCCAGTCGTGAGACTGCATCATTTAATAGGAACATCCAAGGCGTAGCACGCTGTCGCTGGCAAGACGTATCAGGCGCTGTAAATAATTAAGTAGAGAATTACAATATGAAACGTATGCTGATCAATGCAACGCAGCAAGAAGAAATGCGCGTGGCACTGGTTGACGGCCAGCGTCTATACGATCTAGATATAGAAAGCCCTGGTCACGAACAGAAAAAAGCCAATATCTATAAGGGTAAAATTACCCGTATCGAACCATCCCTAGAAGCCGCATTTGTTGATTATGGCGCTGAGCGTCACGGATTCCTTCCTTTAAAAGAAATCGCTAAAACGTATTTCCCAGATGGCTATACATTCAATGGTCGCCCTAACATCAAAGACGTGATCAAAGAAGGTCAAGAAGTCATCGTTCAGGTTGATAAAGAAGAACGTGGTCAAAAAGGCGCGGCACTCACAACGTTTATCAGCGTCGCTGGTAGTTACTTGGTATTAATGCCAAATAACCCAAGAGCTGGCGGTATTTCACGTCGTATCGAAGGTGATGAGCGTATTGAGCTAAAAGAAGCATTGAGTCGCTTAAACGTACCTAAAGGTATGGGTCTTATCGTTCGCACCGCGGGCGTAGGTAAATCTTTCGAAGAACTAGAGTACGACCTTAAGGCGCTACTCGTTCATTGGGACGCAATCCAAAATGCGGCAAATAGCGGTAAAGCACCTTTCCTAATTCACCAAGAAAGTAACGTTATCTTCCGTGCAATTCGCGATTATTTACGTCGTGATATCGGTGAGATCCTAATTGATAAACCGCGTGTTTTTGAAGAAGCGAAGGCGCATATTGAGCGTTTCCGTCCAGATTTCATCAATCGTGTTAAGCTTTATCAAAACGATGTGCCGTTATTTACGCATTATCAAATTGAGAGTCAGATTGAGTCAGCTTTCCAGCGTGAAGTGCGTTTGCCTTCAGGTGGTTCTATCGTTATTGATCCAACAGAAGCACTCACTTCTATCGATATCAACTCGTCAAAAGCGACAAAAGGTGGCGATATCGAAGAGACGGCGCTGAACACTAACTTAGAAGCGGCTGACGAGATTGCACGCCAATTACGTTTACGTGACTTAGGTGGCCTAATCGTTATCGACTTTATCGATATGACTCCGCCTCGCCATCAACGTGAAGTAGAAAACCGCTTGAAAGAAGCCGTTCGTACCGACCGTGCTCGCGTGCAAATCGGTAAGATTTCTCGTTTCGGCTTATTAGAAATGTCGCGTCAACGTTTGCGCCCGTCTTTAGGTGAAGCGAGCCAACATACGTGTCCACGCTGTGACGGCCAAGGCACCATTCGCTCAAACGAATCCATTGCTTTGTCTATCTTGCGTCTAATCGAAGAAGAAGCGATCAAAGATAATACCGCTCAGGTCAACGCTCAAGTGCCTGTTGCTGTTGGTGCTTATCTATTAAATGAAAAGCGTCGTTCTGTGCAACGCATCGAAAAGCGCCACGAGTGCCACGTTGTTATCATTCCTAACCAACATCTAGAAACACCGCACTATGAAGTGGTTAGATTGCGTAAAGATGAAACAACAGAAGCTGCGAGCTATGAGCAAATCACCGCGCCTGAGCCTGAAGTTGTTGAAATTGCTCGAGCTCAAGCGATTGTGAAAGAGGAGCCTGTGTTAAAAGGTGTCGTTATGCCTGATGCACCAGCGCCTGCGCCAGCCCCTACTTCAACTCAAGCTGCAAAACCACAAACGCATAAGCCACAAGCAAAACCAACTCAAAGCGGCACTAGCTTGTTTGCGAAGATTGGTCAATGGTTCAAGAGCCTATTTGCTAGTGACAGCGATAACCAAGAAGAAAACAAATCTTCTGAAGAAAAATCATCACGCGATAACAACCGTGATAATCGCCGTCGCAATAATAACAATCGTCGTCGTAACAATAACCGCCGTCGTAACGATCAACAAAAAGAAACAACGGTTGAATCGAAAGACGAAAACAACGGTAACGAGCAACGTGGTGATAACCGCAAACGCCGTCGTCCAAATAACAGAAAACGCCAAGATCAGGACAAAGCAAACCGTCCAGCTAAGGAATCTGTAAACGATAACGTTGAAACGCTCGAGGCTAACGACGCGCCAGTTAAAGAAGCAACAGTAAAACCACGCAGACAAAGACGTAATCTTCGCAAGAAGGTACGTGTGGAAGAAACCAACGCACAGGATACTAACACCTCAGAGCAAGCTAGCACTGAAGAAGTGAAAGTAGAAGCAAAGCCGCTTGAACAACCAGCGAAAACGGCAGCTGAGCCTAAAGCTGAACAAAAGCCAAGGCAAAGAAAAGCGAAACCTGTCGCGGATAAGTCAGAACAAGAGTCTGCAACTAACGAACAAGTAGCAGCACCTTCTGAACAAGCTGACGTACACGCTCAAGCAAAGCAGCAAGAAACAGCTAGCACTGAGCGCCACGAACAAAACGATGTTACCGAGGTGGTATCTGCTGAACTTTCAGAATCGCAAACTGATGACGAAAATAAAGAAGGCCGCACTCGCTCTAGACGTTCTCCGCGTCATCTGAGAGCTGCAGGTCAACGTCGCCGTCGTCAGGATACGCCTGAAAAAGGTCAAGCTGCTGCATTTGTACCCGTAGCAGATCAAGCCGCTGCAGAATACGAAGCTGAGCTAAAAGCGAAATCTTCTTCTGACAGTGAAACTCAAGCGGAAGTGCAGCAAGAAGCAAGTACAGTTGAGACTCAATTGTCACCTGAAACGGTAGCTGAAGATAATGCACCAGCGGCAGAAGCGACAGTTTCTGAGACGCACACTGATGCAGACCAAGATGTTGAAGCTAAGCCAGCCGAAGCACCGGTTGACGAAAATGCAGCGCAAGAAATAGAGCCTGCAAACGAAGTTGAAGCAGCCACTGCTGAAGCACCAATGCAACAAGCTGCACAGCCCGAAACGTCTGTAAGCGCTGACGAAGTAGTCGCAGAAGAGCTTGAAGCTATGCCGCCAGAAGAAGCCAAAGTAGTTAAAGCTGAGCCAATCGCTGACACAGTAGAGGCTGAACAAGTTGAAACGGCAAAGGCTGAAGATGAAGCTGAAACTGCAGTTGTAGAAGAAACTCAGGCTTCAGACACTGAGGCAACACCAGAAGTTCAGGAGCCAGCAGTCGAGGCACCAGCAACAGAAGCGGTTGTGGAAACAACAGCAGCTGAAGCAGTTACTGAATCTTCAACTGAAGAGACACCAGCCGCTAACGCTATTGAAGCACCTACTCAGCAGGTAGTAAACGGCAATTCAGTACAAAGCCGTGTACGCTTCAACCAAACGGCTGCCGCGCCAATGACAAAAGCACAAAGCGTGATTGAGGATGTCGTGGTAGAAATACCATCTGCGATGCCACATGAACTACGTCAGGCTGTGGCAAATAGCGGCTTGGGTGTTGGCTCTAAGTCACCAACAGGCAGAGCAAGCGCCGACATGGCCTCTCCTGCTCAGGTTGACTAAGCAGTAATTGAAAAGCCAGTCTTTTTAGACTGGCTTTTTTGTGTCCGAATTTTACTGAGTAGACAAATGGTAATACCAGTCCTTCGTAGCACTCCGTGTTATTTATCAGTAGAATGCCGTCAATTCTTTGATCGTTAAAGTCAAAAGTATGATCACACTTAAGAGATTTAAAAACGCCTCTTTAAAAGGTGACCTATTCGGTGGTGTAACCACTGCAATTATTTCTTTACCACTCGCACTCGCTTTTGGTGTTGCCTCTGGTGCTGGCGCAGAAGCTGGGATGTGGGGCGCAATTTTGGTTGGCTTATTTGCCGCGCTTTTCGGTGGTTCAACCTCCCTCATTTCTGAACCAACCGGCCCAATGACTGTTATCATGACAGCAGTACTCACCGCCATGATGAGCAAGTACCCCGAAAATGGTCTTACGATGGGCTTTACTGTTGTCATGATGGCAGGTGCTTTTCAGGTTTTACTCGGTACGCTCAAGTTAGGTAAATACGTTACCTTGATGCCTTACAGCGTCATCTCCGGATTTATGTCTGGTATTGGTGTTATCCTCATTATTTTGCAGCTTGCTCCTTTACTTGGACACCAAGCGCCTGCAGGTGGTGTTGTTGGCACTTTGTCTAACTTGCCCAGCCTGCTGATGGACTTACACTTTTCTGAGTTGTTCCTCGGGGTGATCACACTTGCAATCTTATTCAAAATGCCAAGTAAGTGGCGCCAGTACGTCCCCGCTCAACTGGTCGCACTCGTCGCCGTTACACTGCTTTCAATTATTATTTTTGATACCGATAGTATTCGCCGCATCGGAGAAATTCCAAGTGGCCTGCCAAGTATTGTGTTTCCTGTATTATCACCAGAGCTATTAGTTGAAATGCTTATCGACGCATTAGTACTGGGCACCTTGGGTTGTATAGATACATTGCTAACAGCAGTAATAGCCGACAGTTTAACGCGAACCGAGCATGATTCTGATAAGGAGCTCAGAGGCCAAGGTATTGCCAATATGATAGCTGGCCTTTTTGGTGCATTGCCAGGTGCTGGCGCAACGATGGGAACTGTGGTCAATATTCAAGTGGGCGCTCGCTCGCCAATCGCTGGGATATTCAGGGCACTAATTTTGATGGCCGTAGTCTTTATCGCGGGCAGCCTGACCGAGCCAATCCCAATGGCGGTGCTTGCTGGTATTGCAGTGTATGTTGGTTTTAATATCCTGGATTGGAGTTTTATCCAGCGTGCTCATAAGCTTAGTGTCAGTCAAATGGCGATTATGTATGGCGTAATGCTACTTACCGTTTTTGTTGACCTGATTGTTGCCGTGGGCCTTGGCGTATTTATCTCTAATGTGATGATCATAGAGAGATTAAGCCGAGTGCAAGCTAATCACGTTAAAGCAATTAGCGACAGTGATAGCGATGAAGATGTGCCACTGACGAAAAAAGAAAGCGAGCTGTTAGATAAAGCCAACGGTAAACTATTATTCTTTTATCTTTCCGGGCCCATGATTTTTAGCGTCTCAAAAGCAATCGCAAGACAACACCGCAAGATTAGTGAATACAAAGCCATGGTATTAGATTTAAGCGACGTAGCTATGATTGATGTCACCGTGGGCTTAGCCATTGAAAATGCGATTACAGATGCGCTTGATGCTGACTGTAGCGTGTTTATCTATTCACCGAATTTGGAGACCACCGATAAACTCAAGCGCTTAAACATTCATGACCGTCTAGGTGACCGTGCATTTTGTGATAGTCGCGAGATAGCGCTTAGTCAAGCCATTGATACTATGGCTAAAACTTATTAAAGTGCGCACTTAAGTGATCCAGTAACAATCGTAAACTGGTCGCGACAAATTGTCTGGGTGGATACAGCGCCCAGACGCCCTCTTCCTCAGGTCTAAAGTTGGTGAGTACCTCTGTTAACTCTCCACTCTCTAGCGCCTCTTGCACGTAATAATGCGGTAACTGTACCAAACCTAAGCCCTGCTTTGCTGCTTCCAAGAGCCCCCAACCACTGTTGCAACGAAGTGGCCCCGCCACTTTAATTTGTCGCGCTTTACCGTGCTCAACAAAGCGCCATTCGCTACTATTGCCAATTAAACATTTATGATTACTAAGCTCAGCGAGCGTATGCGGTTGGCCAAATTGATTTAAATAGATATTTGCACCACACACCATGGTTTTACGTGTGGTTAGCCGTTTGGCGCGCAGTGATGAATCCTGTAACTTACCGAGGCGAATTGCCAAGTCAAAGCCCTTATCGAGCAAGTCAACTTGGTTGTTCGTCAAATGCATTTCTACCTCAACTTTGGGATACAAACGCATAAAGTCAACCACGGCAGGCATGACATAAGATTCGCCGTACATTACCGGTGCGGTAAGCTTAAGTTTGCCTGTAGGCTGTCTATCACGTTGACGGATTGCAGCAGTGGCGTCATCTAATCCATGCTGTAAATGTTTTGCGTGAGATAAAAACACTTCACCTTCCTGAGTCAGCGCTAATTTTCTGGTAGTGCGCGTCAAAAGTTGGATGTTGAGCCGCTCCTCTAACATTTTCACTCGGCGACTAATTTGTGCAACCGAAGTATTTAACTGAGTTGCTGCCCCACTAAATGAGCCATTACTCGCGACCGCAACAAACTCATCAATGCCAATCCATCTATCCATTATTACATATACGTAAAAGTCTTTATGATTTTTATAGATTATCAAAAATCGTAATGTAGTTATACTGCTATCAACTTTTAAGAAAGGAACAAACCATGTCTGAATTTATTAAATCTAAAGCAGCAATCGCTTGGGGCCCAGGTCAACCGCTTAGTATTGAAGAAGTTGATGTTATGCCACCGAAAAAAGGCGAAGTCTTAGTTAAAATCACCGCAACGGGCGTATGTCATACCGATGCTTTCACTTTGTCTGGCGACGATCCTGAAGGCGTATTCCCAGCAATCTTAGGTCATGAAGGCGCAGGTATTGTTGAAGCGATTGGTGAAGGCGTTACCAGCGTTGCCGTTGGCGACCACGTGATCCCATTGTACACACCAGAATGTGGCGAATGTAAGTTTTGTAAGTCTGGTAAAACGAACCTTTGTCAGCAGATCCGTGAAACCCAAGGTAAAGGCTTGATGCCTGATGGCACAACCCGCTTTTATAAAGACGGCCAACCAATTTATCACTACATGGGCACGTCAACGTTCTCTGAGTACACTGTACTGCCAGAAATCTCTTTGGCTAAAGTAAACAAAGAAGCGCCTCTTGAGAAGATCTGTTTGCTTGGCTGTGGTGTCACCACGGGAATGGGCGCAGTAATGAACACCGCTAAAGTGCAAAAAGGCGATACCGTCGCCATTTTCGGCCTAGGTGGGATCGGCTTGTCCGCTATTATCGGTGCGGCAATGGCTGGCGCGAGTCGGATCATTGGTATCGACATCAATGAAGATAAGTTTGAGCTGGCGACAAAGCTTGGCGCAACCGATCTTATCAACCCGAAAAACTTCGATAAACCTATCCAAGAAGTGATCGTTGAAATGACCGATGGCGGCGTGGATTTCTCGTTCGAATGTATCGGTAACGTAGATGTCATGAGAAGTGCCCTTGAGTGCTGTCACAAAGGTTGGGGTGAGTCGGTGATCATCGGTGTTGCAGGCGCTGGACAAGAGATTTCAACACGCCCATTCCAATTGGTTACCGGTCGCGTATGGCGCGGCAGTGCTTTTGGTGGCGTAAAAGGTCGCTCAGAGCTTCCTGAGATTGTTGAACGCTATATGGCTGGTGAATTCAAGCTCAATGATTTTATCACTCATACCATGAAGCTCGAAGATATTAATGAAGCCTTTGATTTAATGCATGAAGGCAAGAGTATCCGCTCAGTGATCCATTACTAGTACCCGCTCAAGGACGCACAGGTTGCGTCCTATTTCGCTTAATTAAGGAGCACTTGATGGAACTGATTTCCAGCAACAAAGTATCCGGCGGTTGGCATAAGCGCTACACACATACCAGCCAGTCGACACAGTGTGAAATGACCTTCGCCATTTTTTTACCTGAAATTGTCAATGAGGGACAACAAGTCCCGGTTTTATATTGGCTCTCAGGGTTAACCTGCAGCGATGAAAACTTCATGCAAAAAGCAGGCGCGTTTAAAAAAGCCAACGAGCTTGGTATCGCTATTGTCGCGCCAGATACAAGCCCGCGTGGAGAAGGCGTTGCAGATGATGAAAATGGCGCTTATGACTTTGGTCTAGGTGCGGGGTTTTACGTCAATGCGACACAGGCACCGTATAGTCAACATTATCAAATGTATGACTACGTGACTGAAGAACTACCTCAGTTAATCGAAGCCCACTTCCCGGTTAGCCCGCAAAAAGCCATTAGTGGTCACTCCATGGGTGGTCATGGTGCATTAATTATTGGGCTTAGAAACCCTGACGCCTATACGAGTATCTCAGCGTTTAGTCCAATCGTGAACCCAAGTAACTGCCCCTGGGGTCAAAAAGCGCTAACAGGATATTTAGGGGACGACAAACAGCGTTGGCAACAATATGACGCGACCGAACTATTGTCGCACTATGTTAGTCCAACAAAACGTCCGATACTCATTGAGCAAGGTTCAAGTGACCAGTTTTTAGACGAGCAGCTAAAGCCTTGGTTATTCGAACAAGCTGCAGAAAAAGTAGGCTACCCTATCACGCTAAACATGCATGAAGGTTACGATCATAGCTATTTCTTTATCTCGAGTTTTATTGAAAGTCATCTTGAGTTTCATGCTAACTATATGAGGTGAGCCTGACTGCCGTTTGCGCATTTAAGCACAGCACTAAGCTAAAAATAAAAAAGGCGTACTCCCTGTACGCCTTGCTTGCTTAACATTATTCTTGGTATCAAATCATCAGATTAAATCGCCGTATGGATTCGTTGGACAAAGCTGTATGCTTTGCTCGAACCCAGGAATGGCTAACTCTTGCTGACTTAAATTCAATTCAGACTCATCAATCATGCCATTGCCAAAACGATAAATGAGCTCGTATTGACCATAATCGGCCGCTTGCTGATATGCAATTTGTCTTTGTGTTGTAATGGCAAGTTGTTGCTCATAATTTGCAAACTCAACTTGGCTATACCGCTTGCTTAGTAGCTGCTTCGTGAGTTTTGGAGAAAGCACCGTTGCCGTTGCATTGTTACCACCAAAGCCCTTTGAATTTATAAAGGCGATATCCATTGGCTCGCACTCATAGTGCTCGGTACGAATATCTAAATGCTCGGCGTGAACATCCTCTGCTACTGCATTGATTGTAGTGATCCCAGGCATAATATTGTATTCAAACACCCCAAGAGCCATCGCAAGCTGATCGCCAGACGCTGGCGCTATGGTATGACCAACATAGGCTTTTGGCGCCGCCACTTTCCAGCCATTAATCGCAAAAGTTTCTGCGATTTTGTGGTAGATAAGCGACTCAGTAACCCGGTTTTGTGGTGTGCTTGAGCCATGTGCCAAAATAAAGCTGCGTTTTACTAACGCCTCGGTGCCTGCGATTTGCTGAGCCAGCGCGACCGATTTTGCCATGGTAATATAGTTACCAGGGCCAGGTGCCGTAATCGACTTTTTCACGCCGTCTGCGTTGACATATACATCGGCCACAGAGCCCATGATCTGCGCGCCAAGCTCCAGTGCTAATGCGTCATCCATCAAAATCGCCACTTGTGCCCCTTCACCAATTGTAAAGCCACAGTTTTCACCAAAAGGACGACTTGTTTTGCGATAATCTACATGCTCAGTACCATCAAGTTTACGCAAGCCTTCTTCATTTGCGAGTGCACCCATATTACCGAAGCCTTCGATGATCTCTGGTGTAATAGCACACTCAACACTGGCTACAATCGCCACTCGAGTACGGCCAGCCTGAATATCATTCACTGCAGCGCGGAGGTTATATAGAAACGTCGCACAGGCACCTGATGTCGTAAACGTTGTGCCAACACTGCCAGTAACATAAGCATTGATAAAGTCAGTGGACATGGTGTTGAGTCCTAGCGCTAACTGCTTAGTGCTTACTCGGTCGCCACGTAAACGACTACGTACTAATCCACCTAAGCCCTCATCATTCATTTGCCCTGCCACAGAGGCGGAGTAAGTGCCGATTTGGTCCGGTCGTACGCTGTTCATTACCTTATCCCACTCAAGACCCGTTGAGCGGATAGCGTCGGTTGCAGCAAAAATAGTTGCCTGAAGGCCGCGTGGTTGGTAACGGCTGTTATACATGAGTGACGGCTCAAAGCCTGTTGGTAATTGACCAGCGGCTTTAATTGGGTTGTCTCTGAAGCTATCGTGCTTAACTTCAATCTGGTCCGCAATGGTTACTTCAACCGTTTTTGGATCAAGCTCAATCACTTGCCAAGCTGCAGGAACTGGCTCTGGCAAGTCACGCTTACGACAACTAAATACTATCTTGCTGTCATCATTTGCTTTCATTGTGAGCTTTTGCTGCCAAGGGGTCGCATCTACATCAAAATGGTTTTTTTCGATTTTACGGATCAACGTTCCCGCTAAGATCTGCTCACCAAAACGCGACTCAATCTCCACCTCTTGAACGACTTGGTCGTTTTGGTCAATCAGCTGGCCATTTTCATAACGCACTAAGTTCATTAAACTCGCAAGGCCCAAATAGGTCTCTTGTCGGTCTTTAGCATTTAGCTTATCAAGTACAATACGTTTGTAGCCTTGATGGAAAGAGGTGCGCCCCGCGGCGTTAATACCCCCCATTCCTACAATAATTGGCAATGCTGTCATGTCGTTCCTACTTCTGAACTAAGATAATGACTTGATTTTAATTGCATTCGAATTTAAGTTTTTACAAAATACGCCACATATAAATCACTTTTCGCCAAATAAAAGAGGTCGGAGCAGATGAAATCCTGTACAAAGGTCGCCATTGTGCTTTACAAGCATATGCTCGTTACCAGTGTCACCTTACCGCTGGAAATGCTCAAAGCCGGACAAGCCTTTGCTAAAGTGCATCTAAAAGAGGCTTATGTTCCTTTAGAAGTTCTCCTTTGCAGCAGCCAAGGCGAGGCAGTTAACGCCGATAATTACATGACACTTGAAGCACAAAGTGACTTTAGCTCATTGCCTTTATATGACTACATTATTGTGCCAAGCATATGGCGAAATCCAAGACCACTTGTAAGACAAAACCAAGCGCTGAGTGAGTCACTTGCGGATGCATGGGGAGCTGGAAGCACACTGATAGGTGTTGGTACGGGTGTTTGCTTTTTAGCAAGTTCTGGCCTGCTTGACGGGCATTCAGCAACGACCCACTGGCATTTTGCCAAACAATTTTCTCAGCTATACCCCAATGTTGAATTAAAACCGGATTACTTTATCACTCAATCAGAGCGGATCTATACTGTAGCCAGCTTAAATGCGCTGGCCGATGTGATTGTTCACATTATTGAATTACTGTACGGGATAGATGCCGCACACCATGTGCAGCAAAATTTTTCTCATGAAATTCGTAAGCCTTACGAAGAACAGCGCTATTTAGAAGGTGCTGTGGACCGTCATGCTGATGAGCAAATTGCCGCAATTCAATTTTGGCTGAAAAATAATGCCGCATCGGAAATCTCTTTACCCACTGTCGCAGCACAATTTGATTTGAGCTATCGCACCTTTAACCGCCGCTTTAAACAAGCAACAGGACAAACCGCCGTTGCCTACTTACAACAGGTTCGTATTGAGATGTGCAAAGAGCTACTCGCGAGCAGTAATCTCTCCATTCAAGATATTGCCCTCGCTTCTGGATTTAATTCACAAGGGCAATTAAGCAGAGTGTTTAGGCAATTAATGGGAAAATCACCAAGCACATATCGGGCAATAGTAAGAAAGAAATTGTTCTCGTAAACAGGCCCTAGGTTAAACCACTCTACAGTATTTGCATCACGGTTAACGTTTGCTGTTGGCCGTTGAAGAAAAATGAAATATCTTCGTCTACCGCTAACCCTTTTAGGCGCTTGCCAAGGGGCGCATCAAACGTTAACACCAACACTGGTGTTTCTTTATATTGGATTTTTAGCCCGCCTTCGCAAGGCGCAAAATAGAACCAATGACAGTTGCCCTGCTCGTCTTCAATTTCAACTAGTGTGTTATGTGTAATTGTATTGCCAACAGCGAGTGCCAATTGATTCAATATCGTTTGTTTTGCCAAATGCATGGCATCAACGCGCTCACTTTGCCCTTCTGCTAGGTAGCCATACTCGATACTCAACGAGTCGTATTGTGTTTCAGCAGCACTTTGTTCATGGGTAGCGTCAGCACGTGCACTGTTTGCCGCTTCAGTGGCTTCTATCAGCTTTTGTTCAAGCGCAAACTTGAGATATTCGATAAAAACAGATTTATTCATTGGTAGTTTACAGCTATTGGATGACTGGTAGTAACAGACTGGCCGTTAACGGTTAGCGCTAAACGTAAAATCCAACGCATCGATTTATCCGTGCATACACCGACCATGGTTTTTGCTATCAGTGTGTTTTTGTCAAAGAACACGGGAATTCTCCCCATGTTCATATTTTCTCCCTCAAGCCATGCCGAAACGACCTCTACTTTAGTCGCACTTTTTAGCCCAATGGTAAATTCTGTTTCAGGTTGAACCTGCTCTGAGCCCAGATAAATCTGCACTTGTGGAGTTAAATCACAGGGCGTTGAAAAATTACAGACATTTCTTGTTACTGAACTTTCACTTTTTTCTGAACTTTCATGTATAATAATAGTCGGGTCTGAACAGGCCACGAGGAAAACACCTAGCAACCCGATTGTTAATTGCTTTGCAATCATGAGGGATTTACCGTCACTTCTGAATCCTGCGCAGTGTACGCAAGTTTCAGGGCAAATGCTAGGTTGCTTAAGAAGCGAACAAAAAGCGCGTGAAAACTTGATTGATGTCATAATTTTAGGCGTTTTAGGTATCTTTTCATAAGCAAAAAAATTATCATTTCCTCGCAAAAATAAAGGTTTCTCGGGCTGGTTAGGTTTTCACTCATCTTTTGAGTTAAAACATGACGGGCTTGAAGAAATATAACTAGGGCCTGTAATTCAGGTAATTCATTTCTAATCGCAATAAATTGCAGCGGAATCCAGAAAATGAGCCAAACAGTAGCATCACAAACTGAGTACAATTATAAAGTTGTACGCCAATTCGCTATCATGACAGTGATTTGGGGCATTGTTGGCATGGGTGTAGGTGTATTTATCGCAGCGCAACTTGCGTGGCCTGCGTTAAACTTCGACATTCCATGGTTAACTTACTCTAGACTTCGTCCGTTACACACGAACGCAGTAATCTTTGCATTTGGTACAAGTGCACTATTTGCAACCTCTTACTATGTTGTTCAGCGCACATGTCAAACGCGCCTGTTCTCTGACAAACTTGCCGCATTTACCTTCTGGGGTTGGCAAGCCATCATCGTATCTGCGGCTATCACGCTTCCTCTAGGTATTACTTCTTCAAAAGAATACGCTGAACTAGAGTGGCCGATTGATATCGCAATCGCGGTAGTATGGGTTACTTATGCTGTAGTATTCTTTGGTACTCTTATCAAGCGTAAAGTGTCACACATCTATGTAGCAAACTGGTTCTACGCTGGTTTCATTATCACTGTTGCAGTGCTTCACATTGTAAACAGTATGGCTATTCCTGTATCACTTACTAAATCTTATTCAATCTACGCTGGTGCAGTAGATGCTATGGTTCAATGGTGGTATGGTCACAACGCAGTAGGCTTCCTACTTACCGCTGGTTTCTTAGGTATGATGTACTACTTCGTACCAAAACAAGCAGGTCGTCCAGTTTACTCTTACCGTCTATCGGTTGTTCACTTCTGGGCACTTGTTTCTCTATATATTTGGGCAGGTCCTCACCACCTTCACTACACAGCACTACCTGACTGGACACAGTCTCTAGGTATGGTGATGTCAGTTATTCTATTCGTTCCTTCTTGGGGCGGTATGATCAACGGTATCATGACGCTGTCTGGCGCTTGGCACAAACTACGTACTGACCCAGTACTGCGTTTCTTAGTTGTCTCTCTATCGTTCTACGGTATGTCTACGTTCGAAGGCCCAATGATGGCTATTAAGTCTGTAAATGCGCTTTCACACTACACAGACTGGACAGTAGGTCACGTACACTCTGGTGCACTAGGTTGGGTTGCGATGATTTCTATCGGTGCAATTTACCACCTAATCCCTGCCCTATTTGGTCACGGTAACATGTACAGCATCAAGCTAGTTAACACACATTTCTGGCTACACACAGTTGGTGTTGTGCTTTATATCGTTGCAATGTGGATCTCTGGTGTTATGCAAGGCCTAATGTGGCGCGCAGTAAATGCTGACGGTACATTAATGTACAGCTTTGTTCAGTCACTAGAAGCTTCTAAGCCTTTCTACATCATGCGATTCCTAGGCGGTGTATTCATCGTAGTTGGTATGCTGGTAATGGCTTACAACGTATTCCGTACGGTTACTGCAAAAAGTGGTCAACTTGCCACTGATGCAAACCCGCAAGTGGCTTAAGGGGTATTGAGTATGAGCAACAATAACTCAACAAACAAACACGAAATCGTTGAAAAGAACGTTGGCCTGATGGCTATCCTAACGGTATTCGCGATTAGCTTCGGTGCACTAGTTGAAATTACTCCACTAATGTTCCAAAAAGATACCACTCAGCCAGTAGAAGGCTTACGCCCGCTTACCGCGCTTGAAATGGAAGGTCGTGACATCTTCGTACGTGAAGGTTGTTACAACTGTCACTCACAGATGGTTCGTCCATTCCGTGATGAAGTTGAGCGCTACGGTCACTACTCTGTAGCCGGTGAGTCGGTATGGGATCACCCATTCCAGTGGGGTTCTAAGCGTACAGGTCCAGATTTGGCACGTGTTGGTCAGCGTTATTCTGACGACTGGCACTATGCGCACTTAATGGATCCTCGCTCGGTGGTACCTGAGTCAAACATGCCAGGCTACCCTTGGCTTGATAGCACTAAAGTAGATACCACTTATACTCTGAAAAAATTACAAGTGTTCCGTGATGCATTTGGTATTGATAAGTCGTCAGACCGCTACAATGGCAAAGGCTACGGTGATGATGCTGAACTACAAGCGCAAGTGGATGAAATTCACGCGATGAACGGTGGTGAAGGTGCAACAGAAATGCAAGCACTTATCGCTTACTTACAACAACTTGGCACACATTTGAAGTAATTGTTATGGATTACGGCACATACAGAGGCATTTTGACTCTGGTAATTTTGGTACTGTTTATAGTGATTGTTGTGTGGGCATATAGCAAGCGGTCTAAGCGCCGTTTCGACGACGCTGCTAATGCCATTTTTGAAGATGAGAAAAAACATAACAACACTATCTCTAACGAGGAAAAGGAGTCTGAAAAATGACTAGCTTTTGGAGTATTTGGGTTATCGTACTAACCCTAGCGTGTCTAGCTCTGATTTTCGGCCTGCTAATTTGGAACCTGAAAAACTACACAGGTGTCAAAGAAGGCGAAAGCTGTGGTCACGAGTTCGACGGAATTGAGGAATTAAATAATCCACTACCAAAGTGGTGGACTTACATGTTCTTCGCGACTTTTGTTTGGTCAGTATATTATCTTGCTGCTTACCCAGGTCTTGGTAACTTTAAAGGTTTCTTGAACTGGACGAGCTCTAACCAAGGTATTACTACCTTGGCAGAGTCTAAGAAAGCAGTCGCTGAAGCACATGAAAATGGCCAGTGGGTACAACTTGATAAAGAAGTTGAAGCAGCACAAGACCGTTTTGGTCCTATCTTCCAAGAATTTGCAAAGCAAGACGTACTTACGCTTGCAAAGAATGAAGAAGCACTTGAAATCGGTCAACGTTTATTCTCGCAAAACTGTGCTCAGTGTCATGGCTCTGATGCTCGTGGTGGCGCAGGCTTCCCTAACCTAACTGATAAAGACTGGTTATATGGTGGCACGCCTGACAAGATCAAAGAAACACTGCTTAACGGTCGTGTTGCAGCGATGCCAGCTTGGCAAGATGCACTTGGTGATCAAGGCGTAAAAGAAATGACTGCTTATGTACTAAGCCTTTCTGGACGTACTGTTAACCAAAAAGATGCTGATGCAGGTAAAGCTAAGTTTGCAATGTGTGCGGCTTGTCATGGTATGGATGGTAAAGGTTCTGTTGCACATAACCTCCCGTTCGGTGCACCAAACTTAACCGATAATATCTGGCTATACGGTGGTTCTCAACGCGCAGTTGAAGACACACTTCGCCACGGTCGTGCGGGTGTA
This sequence comes from Pseudoalteromonas flavipulchra NCIMB 2033 = ATCC BAA-314, assembly GCA_000814665.1. Lineage (GTDB taxonomy): Bacteria > Pseudomonadota > Gammaproteobacteria > Enterobacterales > Alteromonadaceae > Pseudoalteromonas > Pseudoalteromonas maricaloris. The sequence goes on along the minus strand of JWIH01000025.1, from coordinate 568,965 downwards.
ATGCCAGCATGGAAAGATATCTTAGGTGAAGATAAAGTACACCTTCTAACAGCGTATGTTTATAGCTTGTCACAAGACCAATAAGCTTAGCTTTTAGAACATTATTTGAGATCAAAAAAGCCTCCATTTGGAGGCTTTTTTTTAGGTATTTACCGCAACTTACGGTAGAATACGAGCAAGTTTTATAGCCATGTGAGCAACTATGAACCCTACCCCTTGGTATAAGAATTTTTGGCCTTGGTTTTTAATTTTTTTCCCACTCGTTACTGTCGTTGCCTGTGTTTTTCTCATCACGTTTGCAGTAGGTAATGGTCCTGATATGGTCGTTGATGACTACTACAAAAAAGGTAAAGCAATCAACCTAGAGCTGAGTAAGTTTGATAAAGCAAAAGCGCTCTATTTACATGGTGACCTGCAAGTAGCAGAGCAAAAAGTCACCTTTAAATTTACCAAGGGCGACGCTTCTAAAGTTCATGCATTAAAGCTCTCGTTTTACCACCGCACTATTGAGAAATACGATTTTGCAGTCACGCTGACTAAAAACGCCAGCGGCGAGTTTACTGGCTTATTTGATGAACCACATAGCGGTGTGTTCACGGTATTTATAGAGCCTATGGACAACAGTTGGAAAATGAAAGAAAAAATCCAACTGCCACATGATGGTATTATCGCGGTCACTCCACAGTATAAGTAAGCTGCCATGGCAAATTCGTGTTTTCATTGTTTGGAGCCTATCCCTAAAGGGTTTGTAGGCTCGGTTACCTTTGAAGGTAACGCACAACCGGTTTGCTGTATTGGCTGCCAGGCCGTTGCCGAAACCATTATTTCTCAAGGTATGAGTGACTACTATACTTACCGCACAGAAAGTGCAGGTAAAGTTGAAGAGCTTGTACCTGAACAACTCAAAATGCTACTCAGCTATGATAACGACGAGATCCAAGAGGACTTCGTCGAAATTAGCGGTGAGCACAAAGAGGTGCTGCTCAGTGTTGAAGGAATAAGCTGCGCCGCTTGTGCTTGGCTTATCGAAAAACAACTACTGGCGCTCGGCGGTATCGTTCGTGTTGATGTTAACACCTCCACCCATCGCGCCATGATTGTATGGCAAGATAAACACGTTAAGCTAAGCGATATCATTAAATCTTTGATGGAAATCGGCTATAAGGCCTACCCATTTCAAGCCGATGAAGAAGCTGCACAAAAGCAAGCCGTAGCGAAAGCATACATCCGTCGTTTAGGCGTCGCTGGCCTCATGACTATGCAAGTGATGATGTTTGCATTTGCCATGTACTTTGGCATGTTTTCAGGCATGGAAGAGGACTTTGAACAGTACTTTCGTTGGATAAGCCTCGTGCTTGCCTCTCCTGTTATTCTGTATTCAGCGATGCCATTTTTAACGAATGCGGTTAAAGGGCTGAAAGCTAAACAACTGAATATGGATCTCCCTGTTTCGCTTGCCATATTCGGAGCCTACGGCGCCAGCACTTACGCTACTTTTATGGAAGTCGGCGAAGTCTATTTTGAATCCATCTGTATGTTTACCTTCTTGCTGTTGTTAGGTAAATACCTTGAGTTCAGGGCCAGACTAAAAGCCAGCGAGTTTACTGCAAACCTGCAAAAGCTGCTGCCATTGACCGCCAGAAAGGTTGATGAGAATAACAATGAACAACATATTGCCGCCAAAAAGCTAAAATTGAACGATCTGATATTAGTTAAGGCGGGAGAAACTATCCCTGCGGATGGCTTAGTGATCAAAGGCCATACCACCGTTGATGAGTCGATGATGACAGGCGAACATTTGCCAGTTAAGAAATATCAAGGCCATCAAGTGTATGCTGGAACCGTGAATCATGACGGTGTAATTACGTTAGAGATCAATAAAATTGGGCAAAATACCCTGCTCAACCAAATTATTCGACTGCAGCATAACGCACTTACCAAACGCCCTAAGTTGGTGGAAATCACCGATAAAGTCGCGCAGTGGTTTGTTGCCTGTCTATTAATTTTTGCCTCAATTACCGCCATCGGCTGGTACCCAATTTCACCAGATAAGGCTTTTTGGGTCACGATTTCAGTGCTAGTAGCAACCTGCCCTTGTGCGTTAAGCCTTGCGATACCAACCGCGCTTACCTGCGCCGTTGCGTCACTTACGAAAAAAGGGATCTTGATTAAAGAAGCCCATGTATTAGAAACGGCAACCAAATTAACGCGTGTTGCCTTTGACAAAACAGGCACACTGACCGAAGGACGTTTCTCAATTAAACACATTGAGTTACTGCAAACGGAATACAACGAGCAACAAGTCTTGGATTTCGCAGCAGCGTTAGAGCGCTTTTCTGAGCACCCAATCGCTCGCGCATTTGCACATATCACCCCAACCGAAAACCTAGTCCAAGATGTTGAAGTTGTGGCTGGTTCAGGTATTCGTGGTCACTGGCAAGGAGTCACTATTGCCCTTGGGAAAAGCCATTGGTTTGATAACCACGCGTCATTTGCTCAAGCTACCTTGTTCATTGACAACAACGCAGTCGCTGATTTTTACTTCAATGACAAAGTAAAAAATAATGCAGAAGCAGTTGTTGAACAGTTACAACAAGCGGGCCTTACATGCCACATGCTAACTGGGGATAGCTCCAATGCAGGCAAAGAGTTATCGCAGCAGTTAGCATTAGATAGCTACCAAAGCGCTTGCACACCAGAGATTAAGCAACAAGCCGTTGAAACTTGGTCCAAACAAGGCGAGATTGTCGCTATGGTTGGTGATGGCATCAACGATAGCCCAGTATTCAATAGCGCTCACTTGTCAGTTGCGATGGATACCGGCGCTGATATCTCAAAGAATACCGCTGATGTGGTGTTGTTAAATAGCGATTTGAATGCCATTCTAGCCCTTCAGCAAGTAGCGAAACAAACGCGCAGAATAGTAAAGCAAAACTTAACCATATCACTTTTGTATAACGGCTCCATTTTGCCACTCGCTGCACTTGGCCTCATTCCACCTTGGATAGCAGTTATTGGCATGTCAGCTAGCTCGATCATCGTGATCGGTAATTCATTAAGGTTATTAAAGCTATGAGTATCATCTACGTATTAATACCTATCGCCATTTTATTCGTCATTATTGCTATTGGTATTTTCTTTTGGGCAGTAAAAAGCGAACAATTTTCAGATTTGAATAAACAGGGCCACAGCATCTTATTCGATGATGATAAAAAGCAAACGGGTGATAAGTCCGTAAAACCATCAAATAATAAGAGTAATAACGACAACTAGCATGAATGAGATAAGCTTGCTAAGTGCATTTGTAATGGGGCTTGCAGGAAGTGGTCACTGCTTGGTGATGTGTGGCGGTATTGCCAGCTCGCTACAACTGGCGAGTAAGCAGCTTTCTGCAGTGGTTGTTACCCTGTTGTATAATATCGGACGTATCTCCAGCTATGCACTAGCTGGCAGCCTTGTTGCCCTACTCGGGGCAAGTCTCGCCAAGCAAAACACGTCACTCGCCATTATATTACAATTGATGAGTGGTATTTTTATGGTGCTTGTCGCTATCTACGTAATGCGCTTAGCCAGCACCTTAAAATGGCTAGAGTCGTTTGCTAAAAGCTTAATTTGGCAACATATTGTTAAGCTCAATCACTACTTAGTCCCGGTCAATACAAAAACCAAAGCGTTTTGTTACGGGGCCTTATGGGGATGGCTACCCTGTGGCCTAGTTTATTCGGCTTTAACATGGACATTACAAGCAAAATCAGCAACTGAAGGCGCACTCATTATGCTCGCCTTTGGTATCGGCACAATGCCTGCGCTGATTGTAATAGGACAATCGGCTCAGCTGCTACAAAAGTTTATAAATCATTTAGTTACACGTATTATTATGGGTAATTTATTGATTTGGTATGGTGTTTATTTAATTATTATTGCAACTGATAAGTTAGTACATTAACCTATCCTTATCTAAGCAAACTCATCATTTAAGATTATTGGTTAGCGCTTTGAGATTAGGAGCTCCAATTGATAACCAAATTTTCTTTTGCGTGTCATATGAGTTTGTGGCGATCTGTAGTACCAAAACCGTTATGCTTTGATACTAGGTTGCCTTCACGTGCGTCATAGACTTATGGAAATTTTATGGACTTAAGTAATCAAAACCGCTCAAAGAGCCAATGCACAATCAGCTGCAATAATTGCAGTATCAGTCAACTTTGCCTCCCATTTTCGCTCAATGGCAGCGAAATGGACAAGTTAGATGAGATCATTGAACGTAAAAAGCCGCTTCATAAAGGGGATTTTCTTTTCGAGTCAGGTGCGCCATTAAATGCAATCTTTGCCGTTCGTTCCGGCTCATTTAAAAGCTACACACTGTCTGAGCAAGGCGACGAGCAGATCACAGGATTTCACCTTGCGGGCGATCTTGTGGGTTTTGATGCCATCAATAAAATGCAGCACCAGAGCTTCGCACAAGCTTTAGAGACCTCTATGGTGTGCGAAATCCCATTTGATACCCTTGATGAGTTAGCCGGTAAGCTGCCAAAGCTACGCCAACAGATCATGCGACTAATGAGCAGTGAAATCAATTACGACCAAGAGATGTTGTTATTATTGAATAAAAAGACTGCTGAAGAACGCTTAGCAACTTTTATCTATAACCTTTCAAATCGCTTCGGCGAGCGTGGTTTTTCTCGTAAAGAATTCCGCTTTACGATGACGCGCGGTGAAATTGGTAACTACTTAGGTCTTACTGTAGAAACCATTAGTCGTTTACTCAGTCGTTTCCAAAAAGCGGGAACAATAAAGGTCGAAGGCAAGTTTATTACCATTATTGATGCTGCAGCCCTAGCTGAGACAGCCGCAATTGCATCTTGATTTAGAACAAACTATTTATCGTTAAGACTTTATCCTTAGATAGGATCGGTTACACTCAATAAGGTCAGAGGTGAAAAAGCTTCTGATCTTATTTGTATACCGTTTTAAGGAGATAGTCGTGGATAAAATCAAAAGTATACTCACCGTAATTGATCCAACCAAAGAGCGCCAAAATAGCTTAGAACGCTCTATCAATCTTGCCAAGCGTACCGGTGCTGCAATCACTGCATTTATGTCTATTTATGACTTCTCCTATGAAATGACCACGATGTTGTCTAAAGACGAACGTGAAGCAATGCGTGAGGCAGTAATTAAAGACAGAGAAGCATGGCTTGCCGATATGGTTAAGGACTTTTCTGATGTGAGTATCCAAACTAAAGTGTTGTGGCACAATCGCCCCTACGAAGCAATCATCAAAACCGTGCTTGCACATGACTATGATTTGGTCATTAAATCCACCCATCAGCACGATACCCTAAAGTCAGTTATCTTCACCCCAACCGACTGGCATTTAATTCGCAAATGCCCTGCGCCACTATTACTGGTTAAAGATCACGCTTGGCCAGATCAAGGCAACATTATTGCAGCGGTAAACTCTGTCAGCGATAACGAACAACATCAAGAACTCAATAAGCGTATCATTACAGATGCTCAGTTTTTATGTGAATTAGCCAATGCTAAATTGAGCTTGGTAAACACCTATCCAGCAACGCCTGTTAATATTGCGATAGAAATTCCCGAGTTTAACCCATCGCAATACAATGAAGCCGTGAAAAAACATCATGAAGACGAGACATTTGCACTCGCAGAAACTTATTCAATAGATAAAAGCGATTGCATCATCAAAGAAGGTCTACCAGAGGACGTTATCCCCTATGTTGCTAAAGAAAAAGACGCTGAGTTAGTGGTCATCGGCACTGTCGGTCGCACTGGACTGAGTGCAGCGCTTGTTGGCAATACTGCTGAGCATGTGATAGATAGCTTAGACTGTGATGTCTTAGCACTAAAGCCAGATGGCTATAAATCCCCATTAGAAGACTAACTCAGCGCTCAAGTTAATTAAATGTGCGGTAAATACACAGCCGCACATCCCTTTATGTGTACCTGGCGAGCCAGAAATAAAAGTAAAATGCTGATAAACAAAATATCGGCAACGTTGCCAACTGTGCACCCGTTATACTTTTAGACTTAGTGCGCTTGTATGTCATCATCACGCCGGTAAACGACAGTCCGGTTAACGCAAGGCCAAACACAAACCATATAAGCTTAGAGGTGATCCCTGCAAAATAACCAAAGTGTAATGGATCTGCATGTTCGTTAAGATAATTGCCCCACGCCATATTTTCAGGTTGCTGTACTGCTAAAACCTCTAGCGTTGTTGGATCCATATAAACCTTGTGCGCTCTATCCCGAAGTAAAGGGTTTGTGCTCATCCCTTGAAAACGCAGCAACGCAGTATCTGCTCTTGGTAGCTGTACGGTTGTTATCGTCCAATTAGGAATGGCAAGCTGCGCTTTTTTAAAAGCGCTTTCAAACCTCTTTACAGAGAGCATGTTGACGTCTTTTACCGCTGTAACATGCTCAACTTTTGGAGCTGGAGGCTCCAAACTAAAACCGGCTACCCGTGCAGAAAACTCAAACAGATACCAAATACCTGTGATAATAATAAGTGTACTAAACCACAGTCCCCATAAGCCAAAAACCTTATGCAGGTCACTCAAAAATACTCTTGTACCTTGCGCCAATCTCAAACGCCACAGCGCAACTTTCCAATTTCGTGTGGTTTTCAGTCCGGTATAGACAGAGATCAGTAAAATGAATGCAAAAGCAGTGACAATTGGCAGCCCGGGCATTGCAGGCATAAATAGGTAGCGATGCAAATCTCTAAAAAATCGTTGAATTGTGAGTAATGGTATATCGCCCGTTACTTCATAAGTCCATTGATCAACGTGCACATACCTATCATTTTTAGCCTCGAAAGCCACCCGTGCTCGATAGGTAAAGTAGTCGCTCCCCATTGTACCTAAAGTAGTAATACGACCTTCTGGATAGCGTTCAGCTATCGACGCATACATATTTCTCCAAGATGCAGCCGTTTGCTCTTTTACCTCTTTGGGCTTTTGGCTCGCACGCATTTGCTCAAAAACAAGCCAATCTAATTCATTTGAAACAGTTGCGATTGTGCCGGTTGCGAGGATCACAAACATAACGGCCGCTAATTGAAAGCCTACCCAGGCATGTAAATCATATAACTTGCGTAGCCGCTTTCTTTGTCTAGCTTTGTCAGCCATCTTGATCCTTATAAAGATAGACTTTTATTTCCACAAGCTCGGATAACTCACCGAGCCTCAGATTAACTTAAGCATTACCAGTTGTAGGTAAACTCAAGGAAAGCATTTCTTGGATCGCCCGGAAAGTGTCCCGTGCGGTCTAAAAAGCCCGACTCTGCATATTCTTTATCGAATACGTTTTCAACTCTGAATAGCACACTATAGTTATCTAATTCCCAAATAATTGAGGTGTCAGCGACGAAATAGGAATTTAGTGTTTGGCCAGATAAACTAAGCTGCTCATCCACATAGTTACCGCCAACTGCGAAAGCCAGATTCCACTCAGGGATCTGATATCGAGTCCACACCCCAAACTGATTTTCAGGGGCGTTGGCAAATTTATCGCCAACACTATTGCGGATCCCACCAGCGCCATTGTCAGCGGTGATAGTCGCATCATTATAGGCATAGGCTAAGCTTACTACCCAGTCAGGGGTCACGTCGGTGATTAACTCGATTTCTAGGCCTTTACTCGTGATTTCTCCGATTGGCGCTAAATTATCAACACCATCTTGCTCGGGATCTGTACCTGTATTTTGTAGCAAGTTTTGCCTTGTTATCTGATAACCAGCCACTTTTAGCAATGTACTTCCGTTAAATAACTCTGCGTTAAGCCCAACTTCAATGATATCACCCGTCGTTGGCTCAAATGGACCACCCGCTTTTTCGTCCTGACTGGATACGCCTTGGGGTTCGTAAGAGTCAGCCCACTGTGAATACAATGAGATATCATCAGATAGCTTGTAGATACCACCAATTCTGAAGCTAACATTGGTATCATTAAACTTACTGCCATTGGCATCGTCTTCAAACTGGTCATAACGTATGCCTGCTACAAACGTTACTTTCTCCCAAGCGAGTTCGTTGAGTACATAGGTGCCATTACGCTGTTGTTTCGTTGTACTTTCTGGCGCAAACTTCACATTGTATTGATTTGGCTGCGTTTCTCCATAATTAGGGTTGTGGAGAGACAAAGGCAAAATATCCGAGTCTAACGACGTACCATTTAGATAACGAGTGACAAAGTCATTAGATGCTGACGCTCGACCCAACAACGCATCTTCTTCACCAGAATATATATCTAGTCCAAACGCGGTACGCTGCTCAGCACCAAGCATCTGTGTTTCATAAACAAAGTTAGCCGCAAAAGAGAGTTGAGACTGGGCTCTTAGTTGATCTCGGAACTCACGTGCGACCAAATCGATTTGACCATCTTTATTGCTGTCGATGAGTGCTCTTGGTTCATGATAGTTTTGTTCTTGCTCATTATCTATATAGCGAAGCGCAACGTTGTAACTTAGCGATGGGCTCAAATCCCCAGCAACACTCGCTTGCAATACATCTGAGGTTAGATTTAAAAAGTCTGTAGGCTCATTATGATTCCACGATGGGGTCGTTAGAAACTCACCGTCATCGCCAGCGGGGACCCCGCGTAAGCGATTCGCGTCCAAGTCCTGTTTGTAGTGCGTGTATTGCAAAATCAAACGAGCATCATCAAAATCATAAGCGTAACCTGCATCCATAATTGCCACTTCGCTTGCACTATTATCGCGGTAGGTATCTTGTTGTTCGTAAAACGCCCCCAAGCGAATGCTTTGCGCTTGTGCTACTTCACCAGCCACCTCACCAGAAGCACCATAGCGGCTATCTGTGCCCGCGATAATACGAGTATTGGCACTAAACTCAGATTGCGGCTTTTTAGTTATATAGTTGAATAACCCACCAGGTGCCCCGGGTCCATACAGCATACCGGCGGGACCTTTCAAAAAGTCGACACGCTCGACATTAAATAGCTGTGGGACATTAAACCCAACATATGGGTCGCCTCTTAGACCATCAAAATAGATTTCTTCTTGACGAAAGCCACGTGCAGTCACCCCCGCGTAGCTAAATTGGCTGACCCCCGCGATATTACGATAGAGATCTTTGGCATCTCTTGCGGCTAAATCACGGATCAGATTTGCATTGAGAGAAGTCACCATCTGGGTCGAGTTAAGTGGGTCAACCGCAAGCTTTCCCGTTGAAGATTCACCATTACGATATAAATTTAATGTTCGGCTAACGACGGTTATTTTTTCTATGTCTTGGTCTTTAAGCTTATCTTCTGACACTTGCTGCTGAGCTGATGCATGCAAAGAGGGATACATAATCGCTAAAGCGATAAGGGATAGTTTTGATATTGTTTTCATTTAGAGCCACAACTTGGTTATTATTAAAGCGCAGGCAAATGATAACAATTATTAATTACATTTAAAATAACCAACCTACATTTAATTGCGTTTTTTGCAAAACTAAGAACAAAAATATCTCATGCAGAGATCATTTTCCCGACAGCATGTATAAATTAGGTGCGTAGAGTTAACAGGTAATTTAAAGTGAAAGATGTTGGGGAGCAAAAGTAGTTAAGTTATAGAGTACCAATTATTGAGTTTTAGACTAGGCCTATCAGACCTAGTCTGGAAAAATCATTGTTGAGAATTAAATATTGGTTACATCAATAAACAATGATTCATCAATATTTGTCGAGGAAACCACTGCTTCATTAAAGTCATAAGCCTCACGTTCACCGTCTCTATCTAGAGGCAGACTTTCGAAGTCAAAGAGTTCAGTGTCAGCCAGTTGGCTTGGACTAACATTTTGAATTGATTTGAAAATATTCTCTACTCGACCAGGTGTTTTCTTATCCCACTCTACCAACATAGATTTAATGTTTTGACGTTGTAGGTTTTCTTGCGAACCACATAGGTTGCACGGAATAATAGGAAAATCCTTATGCTCTGCGTATTGAATAAGATCTTTTTCACGTGCATAAGTGAGCGGGCGGATCACCACATTACGACCATCATCAGAGCGCAGCTTTGGCGGCATCGCTTTCATTCGTGCGCCGTAGAACATGTTTAAAAACAGCGTTTCAACGATATCGTCTAAATGATGACCCAGTGCGATTTTAGTTGCGCCAATCTTTTCCGCAAATGAGTACAAAGTACCACGACGCAAGCGTGAACAAAGGCCACAAGTCGTTTTGCCCTCTGGTACTTTCTCTTTTACGACTGAGTAAGTATCTTTATCAATGATGTAATAAGGAATGTCTAACGTTTCGAAGTACTCAGGCAAAATATGCTCTGGGAACCCAGGCTGCTTTTGATCCAGATTGACCGCCACCACATCAAAGTGAATTGGTGCTGCCTTTTTTAGGCTAAGTAAAATATCCAGCATGGCGAATGAATCCTTACCACCGCTGATACAAGCCATCACCACATCGCCTTCTTCGATCATATTGTAATCTTTGATGGCGTTGCCGACATTACGGCGCAGACGCTTTTGCAGCTTATTAAACTCTAAAACTTCTTTGCGATTATCTTGCTCTGTCATGGTGTTAGGTGCCGTATTCATACTTACTCAACTGTGTACTGTGCGCGTTATCACGCTAGTACATTACTACATCAATTATGGGGCGCCGATTATACGTGAAATTGAGATGAGGTAAAATACAAAAATGGCGCCGCTCTGGGCGCCATTGTTGGGAACTAATAAATTATAGGCCGAACACTACCTTTTCACTTTTTAGCATGCGACTGCTTAGGTAGGTGAAAATAGCAAACAACCCCAGCGTTACCGCGCTCGACAACAATAGTTGTGGTACCGGTATCGCATTGCCTTTAATGATTTCAATCATTGCGTTTTGCTGCGCTGCGATCGGCATCCACTGCATAATGTCGGTAGCAATATCATAGGTCGTTGCCATACTCATCATTACCGGAATGAACAGCGCCATCGCTACATAAGATTGCGCCTCTTTAAATGATTTAGCTAAGAAAGAGATGAATATCAATAAACTGGCTGACATTAGCGCAATAGGCAGGCCAATGATAATTGCCGAAATAATGAATTTAGGACCAATAATCACCGTAAAGCCCATCATTTCCCAAGGCACCATATTATACGCAAACTTTGATACTATGGTGGTTAACACTAAAGCAATGATAGAGAAACCTGCAATTGCCCCCACTTTAGCTAACACAATATGCATAGTACTTATCGGGTGGCTAAGTAATAGCTGTAAAGAGTTTCGTTCACGCTCCCCTGCACTACTGTCAATTGCCATACCCATCGCCGCATAAAATAGTGAAATAATAATAGATAACGTTGCAATACCTAATACGAAGCCCCCTTTAGAGGTTGGTGTCGCTTGGTCATGAGTTTGAACATCTATCGCACGTGCAATTGTCGGATCGATACCACGCGCGACTAACCGCAATGAAGCAACTTCGCTGTTGTATAACATGAGGTTACGCTCTAGTCGGTTAATTGATGAACGTAACTTTTGCTCCGATTTATCAGCGATGATAAATACCGTCGCGCTCTTACCTTGCATCATATTCTCTTGGTAATCATCGCTTACCTCCAAGGTAATGGCTTTAACCTCTTCGCCTTCACCATGTTCAATTTCTTTACTCGCTAAAAATTGTACTAAGTTGGGCGCATTCTCCGCATTATTAATGGTGATTTTGAGTGCATCTGGCGAAGCCATTTGCTTAAACATGACGGTAAATAATACACACATTAGAATAGGTGCACCGATGCAATAGTAAAGGCCAGCCATCACTGAACGTTTGTCGCGGCTTGCGTCTAACACTTCTTTTTTAAATAAAACCGAGATTAATTTCATCATGCTGCAATTCCTTCATCCGTACCGATTAGGGTAATGAAAGCTTCCTCAAGCGACGCTTTACCTGTTTGTTCGCATAGAGCTTGTGGAGAACCTTCCGCGACCACTTTGCCTTTCGCCATGACCACCACATGATCGCAAAGTGCTGCAACTTCTTGCATCACGTGGCTAGAAAATAAGACACAGTGACCTTGCGCCTTAAGCATCAACAACAAATCTCGTAACACTCTGGTACTCATTACATCTAAACCACGTGTTGGCTCATCAAGTACAATATTCGTTGGTTTATGCACAATAGCCTGCGCCAACGCCGTTTTCATTCTTTGGCCTTGTGAAAAGCCTTTACAGCGTCTATCCGCGATATCCAACATTTGTAGCTTTTCTAACACTTCTTGTGTCGCGGCAGCGGCCGATCTTGCGTCCATGCCACTTAGTTCAGCGTAAAACTGGGTATATTCACGCGGTGTCATGCGCTCGTAGAGTCCACATGGGTCTGGGAACAATCCTAATTGTTGTTTTGCCCTGGTTGGCTCTTTGGCAACATCAATACTATCGATAGACGCCATACCTTGATCAGCTTGGAGCAGGCCAAATACGGTCCGTAAACAAGTCGTTTTACCTGCCCCATTTGGTCCCAATAGTCCCGTAATTTGACCATCTCGAGCGGTAAATGACAGCCCGTCTAGCGCGTTCACTTCACCAATCTTTTTATATAAGTTATCTACTTGGATCATGAGTTACTCCTTATTAGCGGTTGCTGGGCCATTGATGTTCATAAAGAATTGTTTGCGTGTATCTTCTTCAAGACAGCTAGTATCAAAGTCTCCCACTGTCTTTTCATCGTAAAACTTAGCAATAAGCTTATTAGCACAGCTTTGCCCTGCGACAATATGCGTAGCCGTTGGCGCAACTAAGTGCGTGGCATTGCTTAATTTTTCCATCGCAACTTCTGCCCACTTAGCAGGCGTTGCTGGATCTAATCCGCCAGAAAGCAGTAAGGTTGGAATATCTGACGCAACGGGTTCATAGTAACTACTTGGCACCGGGCTCACATTCCAAATTGGGCACGTCGCATCTAGTCCTGTGATCATCATCTCACCCATATAGTTTTCACTATATTTGGCTTTGTCCGCAGCCGTTAATCGTGGCCAATCTTCCCCACATACAATCGCCTGATGCATCCCCATGGCCAATCCCAGACCGTCTTCACTTGGTGCCATCATGCCAACAAGTGGAGCAAGGTTACCGTTAGTCGCTTCACTAATCGCAAGCGGCACCAATGCACGGAAGGAATGAGAGTAAAGCGCCATCCTAATCGCGCTAAATAGCTTCATTTTGGTCATCGTCATTGCAAGCGGTTTGCTGGTTCTTGGATGAAGTACAGACACTTCTATCGGCGTTTGCTCTACTTGATTAAGCAAGCTTTGCCATTGCTGCTTTAGATTCGGATAACTATTTGCACATTTTTTATCGGCTTCACATTGTGCAAAAAGGGCATTCAATGAGCCTTCTATCGCGCCACCAATCGCCATTAAACTTTGGTTATTGGGTGCAAGACCATCTAACACGGCCGATGCAACACTATCAGGGAACTGTCTCATATACTCAAGTGCGATGCGTGTTCCATATGAGCCACCATATAAGTGTAATTTGCTATAACCAAGCGCGACTCTTACCGCGTCAAAATCTTTTGCAGCTGCAACCGTCGTATAGTCGGAAAGATCTGTGTCTAGTTTTTCTTTACACTTAAGGGCATCTTCTTTGTAAAAATCGAGGCCCAATAAGGTATCATTTAGCGCAAACTGTTGCTCAAGATCATCCATATCGCATTGCAATAGATTAGACTTTCCAGTTCCCCGTTGATCAACAAGTATAATGTCTCTATTTTCTCTCGCGTATTTAAGAATTCTTTCAAAGTTTGCTGCAATTTCGGTGGCCGATTGTCCAGGTCCCCCTGCAAACGCAATAATCGCTTCTTGTGGGTAAAGCGGCTTTATTGCAGGAATAACCATAAAATGAATATCAATTTTTTGTTCTGTTTTGGTTTCACTTAATGGTTGCGAGATTTTTCCGCATTGCGCTCTGTCACTCAGGCCTTTTGCATAACAAGCGGATAATTCTGCGGTTGATGTTGCCGCTTGTAATGGCAGCACAGTTCCTAAAACGAGAGGAAGCAGCGCTAGCTTTACTAAGCTTTTCTTAAACTTAAATGGCTTTTTCATAGTTATTTCCTTGTTGACTCACGGTCAGTATGCTAACTTTAAGTGAGTGTATCAGTGTATTATTGTATTAATACAGTAGAATTAGAGTAATGCTAGATCTTATTCATGTCAACCCCAACAGCGCAGAGCCGATTTATAAGCAGCTATTTGATCAAGTAGTGCGTTTAATTGTGTCTGGTAAAGCACAAGCCGGAGAAGAGCTACCTTCTGTAAGAAAGCTAGCTGAGCACTTCTCGGTGAACCCGATGACCGTCTCTCGGGCTATCGGGCAACTTGTCGATCAAGGTTGGCTTGAACGAAGACGCGGCCAGCCGACACGCGTTGCACAGCAGCAAACGACACAACAGACCGATAATCTACTCCATAAAAACCTAGATATTTTAATTAGTGATGCGAAACAGCTTGGGATCAGTAAGACTGAATTGATATCATTGATTGATAAAAATTGGGGACAAGAATAATGACAAGCCCACTACTACAATTCACTAAAATCCATAAACAATTTGCCGACAAGCCGGTTCTTGAAGACATAAATCTTATTATTGAACCAGGCATGGTTATGGGTTTACTAGGACGAAACGGGGCCGGTAAAACAACACTACTGCGAATTGCACTTGGGTTAATCGAACAAAATAGTGGTGAGGTTAGCTGCCTCAACAGCAGCAACCTTGAGCTGAGCCCTACATGCAAAAGCCAAATTGGCTATGTCCCACAACAGCCCTGTGGCTATCAAGGCTTTAAAGTCAAAGACGCCCTAACACTGCATCGCAGCTTTTATCCAAATTGGGATATTACACTTGAGCAAGAATGGCTTTCTCGCTTCGAGTTAGACGAAAACAAGCTGGTAAGTAACCTTTCAGTTGGCCAACAACAAAGCTTAGCGCTGATAATGGCGATGTCGTACCGCCCTAAGTTACTGATCCTTGACGAGCCAGTGTCAAGCCTCGACCCCATTGCACGCCGGGAGTTTATGTCGGACTTATTCGAGTTAGCACTTGAGTCCGGCTCTGGTGTACTTTTCTCCTCGCATATTACATCTGACGTTGAGCGCGTTGCGAGTCACATTGCCATTATTAAAGATGGTAAGGTTTTGGTTACTGGCGAATTAGATACACTAAAAGAACAAATTAGGCTTGTACCACATCATCTTACAAGCAAACTGCCATCAGGAAACGTACTTCATCAATCTGAACGTTTTAGCATTTATCAAGCTCACGACAGTGCAAACTGGTCAGCAGACCTACAGCAAAGCCATAGCAACCTTGAGCAGCTCTTTGTGGAGCTACACGCATGAGTACATTAACTCAGCGCAATTGGTGGACCGGATTTTCCGGGTTTTGGCTGCGAGAGTGCGGCTCAGCAAATTTTTTCATTCCTGGGTTCTTAGCGTCTATCGCTTCACCTTTATTAACCTTAATAGAAGATCAAAATATACAAGCATTTAGTTTGGTCTTTTCAATCAGCGCTTTATGGATGGCTTTTTGTTGGCAGTTAGTGAAGTTGCAAGCACAGGAGAGCGCCTTACTGTTCCCTGCAATTAAACAGCACATATACTTGCAAGGTACGGTAATTCTGGTCATTGGCTACTTACTCAATGCCCTTGCTCTTTTCAACCGCCCCGCATCTGAAGTTGCCTATGCCATGTTATTTGCAACGAGCTTTGGCGGTAGCTTCTTTTTGCTATGTCTTCGAAATAGTGTGTATTTTAGACATAATAGTTACGTTTTTATGCTAGTACTCGTGCTCGCTATGTTTTTTGGCGATACCCCACAAATTTTAGCACTGCTTGCCGTTCCCCTTATGGTAATGGGAACATACCTGTTAGTGACACGGACTCATCACTGCCAATGGCATCATATGGCATATCAAACCTACATAAATAATATTCAAACAGGGTGGCTCCCAAGCAATACCTTCGCACCAGATTTCCTCACTCAGGGGTTTAGACAATTTTTTATGCCAATGAGCTATTTTGCGGGTAATCTGTTGATACAAACCTGTCAGATATTGCTTATCTCTGGACTATTAGCCATTGTGGCAAGTGGCTTTTTTGGTGTCACACTCCATTTTGTTATCGGCTTTACCGATATGCTTGTTCTGATGGTCGCTATTTTTGTCTGTTGGTCCAAACTACAAACAAAAATGACATGGGATCAACTATACCTACTCCCTATCTATTCAAGCCTTAAAGCGATAAAGCAGGCTTACCACGTCTCTGCAGTTAAACTTGGGTTTTGCCTAGCCTTGTTTCAACTTTTAGTATTGCTAGCTTGTAGCTTCTTTTCCACATTCGAGACTGTGGCTTTCTATTTAGTGATATTTACAGGCTCTGTAGCAGGGTTTGTTCTTTGTGTTGCGCTAGGAAGCATGATTAAAAGCGCCCTTACGTTGTCGCTTTGCTGCATGTTCGTAGTCATTTTGCATAGTGCATTTAAATCTTACCTGTTAAATCACGAACAATCAGCAACCACCGTATATCTATTATTAGGTTACGTTGCGATAGCCACCTCACTGCTTGTTTACAGTAATAAGAAGTTTGATTAATACCAGTTGTATTAAGTAAATGATCTATCTTGAAGCGGGGAAATAGCTTTAGTAGCAAGGCAAAAATTTTACTATTTAGTTGTTCTAAATGAGAAATTTTTAACGAAGCTAATATGCTATTTCACCCTTCAAATTGATTAGAGAATTAATTCAATTGGTATAAGAAAGGGGTCACTCGTAAAGGCGTGGCGCTAGCACTTGAACCACCGGAGACAGCGCTGGTTAGAATAAAGGAGTGATCGTGAGCATAAGTCGATTATCACTCCTTTATAGCCGCAATTTTTAATGGGAGTGGGTTCGACTATTAATAAAGTCGGTGACCGAAAACAACACCCCAGAGATCACGAAAGTAATGTGTATGCCTACTTTCCAAGCAAGCTGCTCACTGGTTAAATCTTGAGAATGAATAAAGACCTTGAGCAACTCTACGGCAGATATCGCTACGATGGCGCTGATCAGCTTGATTTTAAGCCCTGAGAAGCCAACTTTCCCCATCCAAGTCGGTTTGTCTTCTTGTGGTTCAACATTAAGCTTGGAAACAAAGTTCTCGTAGCCACTAAAAATAATGATGATCAACAACCCAGCCAGTAAAGCCGTATCAACCAATGTTAAGATACCAATGAGTAATTCTTGATTTGTCGCGGTAAGCGCACTGATGGTCATCACATAAAGCTGTTTAAAGAACTTAAGTAACAGCAACACAATCGCGAGTAGTAGGCCAACAAAGAAAGGCGCTAACAGCCATCGCCCTTTAAATAAGGTTCTTTCTAAGAGATATTCATAACGATTAAATTGCTCATTCTCAGACTTAGTTTCTTGCTCCATGTTTTTGATTTTCACCATCTTTAATTAGTTTAACTGAACCTATAAATGTAGCATCAACGCTTGTATTTCTCACCATTTATTAATGTAAATTTGAATCAATTTTCTGCTCTTAAAGAGAAAATTAATTCGTTTTCCTTATTTTAAATTTTGCTTTAAAACATGCTTGTTCTTTCAACTAACAGGTAACACGAATGAAAACCTTAGTTTCATCATTAATCGCTCTATCTCTTTTTGCTTGTGTACAAGTACAAGCCAATGAAGAGTTACCAGTCGCGCCTGCAGACTTGGTTCAAGAGTTAACTCAAATGTGCCTTGATTGGGCAAAAGATGATGATGTACAAGCATCTGAGATGAAAAAATATGTTTTGAATTGCGTTAACGACGAACTAGAAGCAACTGGCTATCAAAAAGTCAAAGACGTAAACATTAAATAATACCAGTTCGCTTATTTAACCTGAGCTGCGGATAATTAATGCCTTTCTAGCAGCCAGTTTTAGCGCTAACTGCGTTGAATTCACTTCCAATAGCCAGCTATTGGTGCGTAAATTCGCCTTGTTTTCCCTAAAACTTGCTGGCTAGACAAGGAAAAACTAAGTTGTGCTTTAGCAACAATGAGTTGGAACATTCCTTATCCAAACCTCAGGTTATTTAAGTGATGGCATTCATGATGAAAAAGGCCGCTCAATGTGTTGAGCGGCCTTTTATTTTCAATAACATTCTAGACAAAATATCCATAGCATCTAAAGACACCTATCGATGTTTGGCTAGTCGTTAAGCTTTCTTTTTCTTGGTAGTTTTCTCTTCTTCTACCCATTTACCATTGCTATATGTCGCTTTCCAACCCGTCGCTTTACCATCCACTTCTGTCATCACATATTGTGTCTTGGTTTTTCTAGAGTAGCGAACAATCGCAGGGTTACCATCTGAGTCTTGCTCAGGCGCATCAGCCAGATAATAGAATTTAGGTGAAATTCTATCTCTGAAGCGTTTTAGCTCTGATACTTTCGGGGCTCTTGTCTCACGTGATTTCGGGAATGTGTGCGCCGCTAAGAAAATACCTGAAGCGCCATCACGAAGCACAAAATGCGCATCTGACTTTTCGCATCCTAGTTCCGGAAGCGGAACTGGATCTTCTTTCGGTGGTGCAGCTTCACCGTTTTTCAATAGCTTACGTGTATTTTTACAGTCTTCATTTGTACAACCAAAATACTTACCAAAACGGCCAGATTTAAGCTGCATATCCGAGCCACACTTGTCACACTCAATTAGTGGTCCATCGTAGCCTTTGATCTTAAATGCGCCTGTTTCAATGACATAGCCCTTACACGCGGGGTTATTACCACATACATGGAGCTTTTTCGTTTCATCAATAAGGTATGAGTCCATTGCCGTTTCGCAAATTGGACAACGTTTCATATGACGCAGCGATTCAGCTTCCGCCTCTTCATCCGCATCCGCGGCAACCGCTTCATCACCAGACACTAGATTAATTGTGGTGGTACAACGCTCTTTTGGTGGCAAGTTATAGCCTGTACAGCCAAGGAATACCCCTGTAGAAGCAGTACGAATACCCATTTTGCGTGAACATGTGGGACAATCGATGTCTGTTTCAACCATCACATTTTGTCGCATGCCGCCTTCACTTTCATCGCCAGCGGCTATTTCTAGCTGGTTAGAAAAGTCGGCGTAAAACTTATCAAGTACCTGCGTCCATAAACGTTCGCCTTCTGCGATGTCATCAAGGCGACCTTCCATTTTGGCGGTAAAGTCAAAGTCCATTAAATCGTTGAAATTCTCAACGAGTCTGTCAGTTACGATCTCGCCCATTTTTTCAGCGTAAAAACGGCGGTTTTCAACTCGAACATAACCACGGTCCTGAATCGTTGAAATGATAGCTGCATAGGTAGATGGACGACCAATACCACGCTTTTCTAATTCTTTAACTAAGCTTGCTTCGCTGAAACGTGCTGGTGGTTTAGTAAAGTGCTGCTTAGGATCAATCGCAATAAGATCAAGCTTGTCGCCAACTGAAACACTTGGAAGCGCCTGCTCTTCTTCATTCTTCTTACGCACAGCCGGTTGTACACGTGTCCAACCATCAAAACGTAGCACGCGCCCTTTCGCTTTTAACGTGTAATCTTCCGCGGCGACGGTCAGCGTCGTTAGGTCATACTCTGCGGGCATCATTTGACACGCCACAAACTGACGCCAAATAAGCTCATAGAGCTTCTTAGCATCTGCCTCTACGCCGTCTAAATGACCTGATAAGATCGTCACATCAGATGGACGAATTGCCTCGTGCGCTTCTTGTGCGTTGCCTTTTGCGGAATAACGCAGTGGTGATTCTGGAAGATACTTACTACCAAATTCACTATCGATATAGCCACGACACATTTCTAACGCGTCATTTGATAAATTCGTCGAGTCCGTACGCATATAGGTAATGTAACCCGCTTCGTATAGACGCTGCGCTAACATCATGGTTTTCTTTACGCCATAGCCTAAACGAGTACTTGCCGCTTGCTGCATTGTCGAGGTAATAAATGGCGCACTTGGCTTACTCTTACTTGGCTTTTCTTCAACCTTGACTACTTCGTAAGCACTGTTTTCAAGCACTTGTACGGCAGTATCAGCCTGCGCTTTATTTACAGGCTTAAATGCCTCACCTTTAAACTTAGTAACCGCTAGGCGAATATCATCTTTTGTTGCTTTAACATCGGCGTGAATATCCCAAAACTCTTCTGGAATAAACGCTTTAATCTCACGCTCTCGCTCAACAAGTAATCTCACAGCAACAGATTGTACGCGACCTGCCGATAACCCTCTTGCTACTTTTTGCCAAAGCAGCGGGGATACCATAAAGCCAACAACTCGGTCAAGGAATCGTCTTGCCTGCTGCGCATATACCATGTCGGTGTTAAGGTCGCCAGGCGCTTCAAACGCTTGGGTTATCGCGTTTTTGGTGATCTCGTTGAAGACCACACGTTTATATTTGCTCTCATCACCACCGATAATCTGTTCAAGGTGCCAAGCAATGGCTTCCCCTTCTCTATCCAAATCGGTTGCGAGATAGATATGGTCAGCATCCTCAGCAAGTTTCTGTAGTTCTTGAACTACTTTTTCTTTACCCGGCAAAATTTCGTAATGGGGTTCCCAACCCTTCTCAGGATCAATCCCCATCCTCGCAACTAAATTTGCATAATCTTTTTGCTTTTTATATTGCGCTTTTTCTTCAGGTGACATTTTACGTACTTCAGCTGGCGACTTAGTTGCCAAGCCTTTCGTCTTACCTGCCCCTGAGGTAGGAAGATCTCGAACATGGCCTACACTGGATTTAACAATGTAATCCTTGCCGAGGTATTTATTGATTGTTTTTGCCTTCGCGGGAGACTCTACAATTACTAGCGATTTGCCCATAGCTGCCTATTTTTGACCGATTCTGTCTGATGTTTGCCCTTACTTGGGCGTTAAATTACTTATAGGTATATCTACAAACACCTATTGTTACAAGCTAAAAATACTAACTTTTCCCTGATCACCGAATTATTATCCAATTTATGTACAATATTCAGCCAATTTAGGGACGCATTCATATATATAAGGTTAAGGCACGGGAATATAAAGGAATAGAAACAAAAATGCCAACCCGAAAGTTGGCATTTGTTGAATTATCCAGCGTCTGTAACGCTTATTCCGATTGATTGTGTCTTCCGTTCGTCATCATCATCTCCCAAAGCAGGGAAAGTAAATTTGATCCCTAATACACCAGAAAGTTTGTTGTTTGGCTCAGCTTCCCTCGCCAAAGTAACGTTGAAGAAATTTGGCTTATCACTTGTGTAGTTCCCCAAGGTGCCCGACACACTTCCACTGGTTAGCTCACCGTTATTTGTTGAAATCTCGACTTCAGTACCTGCTGGAAGCGGATTACCAAACTCATCAGTGAAATAAATCGTGATAGGAACAGCTGACGGGCTGCCTGCCGCCGTGAAATCTACACTGGCGAGGTCGCACACACCGTCTACTCCAGATGGTTCAAGCACTAGGCCATTGCCACTTGGACACGCATTAGAACCAGCAAGCGAAGCCGGCACTGTAAACCGCACAAAAGCATTATCGCCAGACATTATCAATTCAAATTGTCTGTAAACATTAACTAGCTCTTTAGTACATTCTCCTGCGGCTTCAGCGGCTTCTGAACAAAGCAAACCATTATATTTGCCGTCCCCTTCATAAATATTGTTGCCATCGATATCAAAATCAAAGCGACCATTGTTATTGCTATCCACCCACCAATCGTCATGACCGCCATTTACAGTTCCCGTTGGAGAACAAGGTCCTGTGTTTGCAGCAGAATCACAATTCTCTTTATCAAAACGACCATTTTCATTGGTATCTAGGAATGCTTCTGTAAGGTCAAACTCCTGGCGATATTCGCCAATGTCGAACCGACCATTACGGCGCTCTACTCCACCGCTAGATTGCTCATCTCTGAAATTTTCTTGGCCTTTAACAAAAGCCAACACACTTACACGCCCACCCATAACAATTCGTCTAAGTGCAGTTGTAGCGCCATCGTTCGACGAAGCGTCTTTTTGTCTTAGCATGCCATTAATACATGGTGCAGCACTACCAAAATATGGGTCACAGTTCCAATTAGCTGAGCTTTGCTTTTGAGTATTTGATAATGTAGCTGCTAGTCTAGGAGCTACCGCTTCAAAGGTATTCACATTACCGTCTATATCACCAATGCGGTTACCCCAACGATATTCATAGAAAGGTCTATCTCCTTGGCTACGCCACACCACAGTACAAGCAGCATTATTCGTTCTACAATCGTAAGTGTCCTCAGACTCAGTACTTCCAATAGCACCGGCTTCAGCAATCACAGTTGCAGCAACGCCATCAGCATTAAACTGATTGAATTGATCACCAAAGAACAAGGTAATATTTGTTGTTACCCCATTATAATTAAGCGAATTGGTATTGAATGTAACAGGGGAAGCGTCAAAGGTATCCTGATCGGTGACACCTGAGCTTAAAATTAATCCTGACGATACACCAAATATCTGCTCACTTAATGGGATAGTATGCATAACACCTGCGGGACAGCGGACATCGTCGTTTGATGCATCTGCATCATTACATGCTTTGGCGATATCCGTCCAACAGGTAATCGCATCACCTTCAGGTAAATTCACGTAAGATTCTTCTGGGATATAACACGCACTGACAACGAGCGGACCTGGCACAATACCAGACTTAACCGTTGTTCTTACAATACCATTTGCATTGGTGTTTCCGGTAATTTGCGTAAGCGAGGCTAGGCCTTGCTCATCTGACAATCTAAAGTCGACTCGCGCTCGTGGAATTGCAAGGTTATCTTCATCTACCAGTTTAAAGCTCACAACCGATTGGGTTGGTAAACCGCCTTCACCAGGGGGTAAAGCAATAAACTGATTAAACCCATCTTCCTCAGGTAAAAACTGTACCGCTTGTGCAAGCGCACTATCCACTTCAATAATCGTTTCTTGATTTATTGGAGAGCTGCCGTTTTGAATAGTAACAGAAATTCTATCTTCGCCTTGGCAACCTTTAGCACGGTATGTAGAACGGGCGATACCATTTGAGGTATTTACTGTTTCATCTAATTCTGCAAGCGCAGGGGTCGCTGCGGAACAAGCTGAGCTAAATGCAACTTCAACAGCGCTATTGATTAATGCCCCATTCTGATCCTTTAACGTCACGGTAATAACCGTACTTCCACCTGCGGAAAGCTTTTGTTGAACTCCATTACTATCAACCAAACCATTGTCAATCGTAACATTCAACTGAGCAACACCAACATTAAAATTGATAGCCTGAGTGACATCAACATAATCAGGAGAGTTTACCGTGATAGTACCAGCGCCACCTTGGTTACCTGGCTGAAACTTTAGAATTGCAATACCAAAAGAATCCGTTAACGCGGTGCCTGTCGATGGTAAGATAGCCCCTAAAGTAGTCTGAGCGCTAATTAACGCGTTGGCAATAGCATCACCAGTTTGGCTAGATGTCATTTTGATGAATACATCAGCAGTCTCGTTTGACGATACTTGATTGACGCGAGTACACCCAGCAGCAATTGGATCTATCATTGCCTGATTTCGGCTATCATCCCAACCTGCAGGACATTTACTTAATAACATGACCTCAAGTTTTGCTGACGCGGTTACATTGCCGTCATCACCACCACCTTGAGAGGTAAAATCAAAAGCTCTCGTTGCACTATTATCACCTTGAGTGTAAGTCGCCGTAATACGTCCAGCACCCACAGTAGCCGTTACTTTTAACGTAATTGACGCTTTACCCTCAGTATTTGTAAGCACAGACCCTGAGCTGGGTTCCATGGTTGCAAATTCGTCGCTCTCAAAAACGACTCGACTATTTGCCAGAGGGCTACCATCTTTTGTTAATGTGGCAGTGATTACTAGAGGAGATGAAGATGAAAGTGTATTCGTTGAATTACCACTAGTATCCGCTCCTGAAAGCGTAATGGCATAAGTACCATCGCTACCATCATCACCATTACCATTATCTGTATCTTTTTGGATACTGCCGCCGCCACCGCACGCGGTCAGTAAGAATGCTAGCATCAGTATGCTAAAATAGCGCATCAAGGGCATTCACCTATCTCCCTAGCTAAGTTAATTTTATTATTGTTCAATAGTAACTCAATTTTAGCGATAAAATCACAATTTTTTATTAGATTAGGTAGATTTTCTGTCGTGAAATGCTGTTCATCTGCGCTAAGCCTGTTAAGCTTTAGCAGTTTTAAGATACATAGTGTTAGGACAATGTCAGAAAATCAAAAAATGGGCCTAACGGCGCGCATTATGATAGGCATGGTGTTGGGTGTTGTATTAGGCCTCACTCTTCAAGCCATCCTAGGTAAGAATAAAGAAATACTCATTCCTTTAGGTCTCTTTGACCTCCCCATTAAAGGTTTTTTTGTTGACGGTTTATTCCACATAGGTGGGCAAATCTTCATTGCAAGCTTAAAAATGCTTGTTGTTCCTTTAGTGTTTATTTCCCTTGTATGTGGCACATGTAGCCTTAGTGACCCAAAGAAATTAGGCCGCTTGGGTGGTAAATCCATTGGTTTGTATCTCATTACAACAGCAATCGCAATCACAGTTGCAATCACGCTCGCACTACTCATTGCACCGGGCGGTGGCGTTGAAATTCCAAGCAGCGCGTCATTTGACGCAAAGCAAGCGCCAACACTTGTGCAAGTCATAATCAACATGTTCCCGACCAACCCAATTGATGCAATGGCCAATGGTAACATGCTTCAAATCATCGTCTTTGCGCTGCTATTTGGTATTGCTATGGCATTAAGCGGAGACGCTGGTGCTCGCCTAGCAACCGTATTTGAAGATCTCAATACAGTGGTGCTTAAGCTAGTGACTTTATTAATGAATGTCGCTCCATATGGCGTATTTTGTTTGATGGCTAAGTTGTTTACAACCATCGACATGGGGTTAATCGCCGAGCTCGGCAAATACTTTATGGTGGTGCTGGCAGCGCTGCTAATTCATGCATTCATTAACTATTCAATCTTATTTAAGCTATTGACGGGCTTGAGTCCAATCATCTTCCTAAAGAAGATGAAAGACGCGTGTATGTTTGCCTTTAGTACTTCAAGTTCAAGTGCGACTATGCCTGTAACATTAGAGACTGCGACTAAGAAGCTAGGTGCACATAACTCAGTCGCTTCTTTCACAATCCCTCTGGGTGCAACCATTAATATGGATGGCACAGCTATTATGCAAGGTGTTGCAACAGTCTTCATCGCTCAGGTATTTGGTGTAGACCTCACCATCAATGACTATCTCATGGTTATCTTGACTGCTACTCTTGCCTCTGTTGGTACGGCAGGTGTGCCTGGTGTTGGCTTGATCATGCTTGCAATGGTGCTTAACCAAGTTGGATTGCCAGTTGAAGGTATCGCGCTTATCATTGGTGTAGACAGACTGCTAGATATGACAAGAACAGCCGTTAATATAACAGGTGACTGTATGGTTACTTGCGTTGTCGCTAAGTCTGAAAACGAATTTGATATTGATGTTTTCAACGACCCTGATGCTGCAAAAGAACTGGAAGAAACCACTTCTAAAGCAAAAGCGTAAATATCAATAACGCAGCTAGTTATAATAGCTGCGTTATTCTCCTCAATAAGCTAACTCAATACTCTCCTAGCGACATATCTGCTATCCATACCCTTTTCTTCATTGCCATTTTTTCCTAAGTACAGAATAAGATTAAGCAGAAGATTCTCCGTGC
Organism: Pseudoalteromonas flavipulchra NCIMB 2033 = ATCC BAA-314; assembly: GCA_000814665.1. Taxonomy (GTDB): domain Bacteria; phylum Pseudomonadota; class Gammaproteobacteria; order Enterobacterales; family Alteromonadaceae; genus Pseudoalteromonas; species Pseudoalteromonas maricaloris. Next base: position 543,187 of record JWIH01000025.1, on the reverse strand, counting down.
CTATGCATATGAGTACTTTAGTTATTGCAGGATTTGGACATGGAGTTACCGGTAAGCCTTTCCATCTCAAAGCTAGGCCACTTAATTAAGCGAATTGGTATAAGAAAAAACCGCGCTATAAAGCGCGGCTTTCATCTTAATAAACGTTAACGAATTAGAATTGGTATGCAAACTTCACGTATGCTTGACGACCAAGGATACTGTGCGTTTTATTGTCAATTCCCATAGACTCTGAAGGAGCAAGCGGCGCTTCCTCATTAAACAAGTTAGACGCACCAAGCGTTACTGTCAGCTTTTCTACGCCAATATAACTGACGCTTGTATCAACGGTAGTCCATGAATCAATCTCATATTTATTGCCATCACTATCGGCAAGGTCTTTATACGAATCGACATAGTTTACGCTGATATTTGCAAGCCAATCATTCTTGGCCCAGTCCATGCCTGCGGTCCAACGGAACTGTGGATGCTGGTATTCTCCATTGAGATCTTCTGCAACATTGAATGTGTTACCTTGATCGTCACTTTCAAATGATTGCTCTTCAAAGTTAAGTGCGTAGGTTAAGTTATAATTGAACTTAAATTCACCCATTTCACGAGTAGTTAACGCGTAGGCTAAGTTAACATCGAAACCGTCTGTTTCACGACCACCAATATTAACAAAGGTGTCGTTAATAGTTAGAATACGACCAAGTGTGCTGCCCTGATTCGGTGCACGAACAACTAAATTAGGATCAGTGCCACAACAATCAACTAACTTCTGTGCACCTATCTTCTTGATAAGATCTTCTTGATCATAGTTCCAGTAATCCACACCGATACTAAAGTCATCGGTCGCTTGCCACACAACACCTAAGTTGTAGTTTTCTGACTCTTCTGGTTGTAGATTTTTGTTACCAGACACAATCGCAGTGTATTCATACGGGCTACAATCATCATCAGCGCCAGTTTGGCGACAACGTTCGCGGTCTATCACGCTTGGAGATTCGTCTGTTCTACCTAGATGTAGCTGCACAAGAGAAGGTGCTCTAAATGCTGTACCCCAAGAACCACGAACCACAAGGCTATCAAGTGGTGACCAGCGGAATGCTACTTTTGGATCGGTTGTTGTCCCAAAGTCACTATAGTCTTCATAACGCAATGCTAATTGTAGCTCTAGCGTATCTAGCACCGGTACGCTAAATTCTGCGAATATCGCCGTATTATCGCGATCACCGTTCGCTTGCGTCGCTTCTGTACCAAAGATTTCGCCTCTGATGTATTGGCTATCTGGGTTATCTTCGATTTTCTCGTAGCGATGTTCGAAACCAAACGCTGCTGCAACGTAGCCTGCACCCAATTCAAACAGCTCACCTGAAATGGTACCGTCTAATGATTGCATGGTTGATGCACCATAACGTGTAGTCGTGGTCTCAAAAAACGCCAAACCTGCTTCTGTATTGGTGCTTGGTTCAAATGGGTTCCAAAGACCCTCATCAATCGCTTGCTGCGCTCTTAGCTTGTTAGGGAAACCATCAAAACCCTTTTCAACTGCACTTGAACGAATGGCAGAATATGCAACTTCCCAAGACCACGCATTCCACTCACCACGAGCACCAAGGACGGCGCGGTAATATTCAGAATCAACATCTTTTTTACGGTTACCGATATCAACCGTACGACGACGCATTGAAATATCTACACCATGTAAGAAATGGTCAGGATCGTTAAATAGTGGATGGTTTGGGTTGTCCCCATCCATAAATAGTTCTGTAAAGCTTGGACTACCTGCACCTTGAATGAAAGTTGTAGAGTGCTGTGCCGAAATTTCTGCAAAACCTTCAATACCTTCAGTGATTTCTTGTACACCGTTATAGTTAAAGCTAATACGCTCTGTCGATGGAATTGCGGTCATGTGTGCCGCATAGTCATAACGACAAATATCACCAATATCTAAAGCAGGATCGCATTTATCATTACCCCATACGTCCGTAAAGATAGTCTGTCTCACCTGAGTGCCATCGTCTTCAACACGAACAACAGGTAATCTCGCCCACTGCTCGTCTGTTAACATGCTTCTCATTACTTCAACACTACCAGGAACACCAGCAGAACTTAATGAGTTATTACCACCACGAAAACGCTGATCAGCAGATGCCGTATAGTCACGATCTGCATACGTTAAGTGACCACGTTTAAAATAATCGAGTGAGAAATTATGGTGGCCATTTTGTGTTGACGAACCCCAAAGAAGGGTAAAGTTTTGCTCTTCGGCACCACCATCTGCGGTGTCTGAGATTTTACCTGCAACTTCAAAACCGTCGATATCATCACGAAGAATGATGTTAATAACACCTGCTACCGCATCAGAACCATAAGTTGCTGAGGCACCATCTTTTAGAATATCTATACGTTTAACCGATGAAACCGGAATGGTATTTAAGTCCACAAATGATGTTTCGATATCTTTTGCAAATGGGCTAACCGCAACGCGGCGGCCATTGATTAATACAAGCGTCGATGATGCCCCTAACCCTCTTAGAGCAACACTAGAGCCACCATTTGCTGTGTCATCGCTGGAGTTACCTTGCGTACTAAAAGTACCAGTACCCGATACCGGCAGCTTTTGCAACGCGCCAATAAGGTCCGTTGATCCCGTTGAAGCTAGATCAGCAGCTGATAAACTTTGGATTGGTGACGGGCCTTCTAAATCTGTTCTTTTAATGTGAGAACCGGTCACTTCAATACGTTCAACTTGCTTCGTTTCTTCAGCCTTAACTTGTTGATTCATGCCGATTAAAACGGCAATAGAGAGCGCACTGAGTGGTAATTTATAGGTCATCCTGTTTCCCCTTAAGTTGATAATTACACTGTAGTTTTTTTAATAATCCAGCCATTATTAGCATACCGAAGCAACTTTAACAATGCATTTATTTAACATTAAGTTTCCATTTTGGGGGTCTAATGGCAGAAATTCACGACGAATAGATATCGCTGTTTGCCGGTATGAATTATTGTCAAAAGAAGGATTAATGGTGATGAGAGAGGGTTTTATCTGTAAGAAATGCAAGGGTGAAGTAACGTCTAACGAATTTCGTTAGTCTGAATAGCTCCGACTAAAGTCTATAGACGTTACTTTATATAATGATGGGCTAATTATAGTGCCAGCCAAGGTTGCACTGATTTTATATCCACAGAGTCTGCAAAATGTGTATTGTCGTTTGACCACGTCTTCGGGACGCTGATTTGACAGACTTGCGACTCACACTTCATTGTAGCGTCGGTGACGGTTTGACTTCTGCCAAAGGTCACAATAACCCCTTGTTGCTCAGGCAGCAAAAATGACAGCAAGTTTTTAATAAAAAAGCCAGAGAGATCAGCCAGTAGCTCTTCAAATTCCTGTTGCATTTTATAAAGGTCAGCTTTGCTCAAAGATGTCGTGTTAAATAACTCAGCTTCAATCTGCATTTTTAGCTGGCAGTCCGAGTTTGTGCCCTTCGTTTCAATCACTACTTTTGCTTTGTTTTTGTCCAACTCTTTATCAAATGGCAGCAATAGCTGCGCTTCATCAGTGTACGACAATGGAAAACTCGCTTCCTCGGTCACAATATTACCCGTCGTGATTTTACAGGCTTGCATACTTACTGTATCAACAAGGTAAAAACCCACACGTGCAAACTCAAACTCGCCTTTACTTACCACTTTTAGCCTGTCGTAAAAGCTGTCATATGCAAAGGTGACTGTTTTAGCTGAGGCTATCGCACTCCAAAGTGCCATTATCAGGACAAGTACAATCTTACTCTTCATCAAAATACGCTCGGTTATGCCTTATCATATCGTTAAGTTCGTTCACGTAGTCCTCACCACGCTCTGAATAACTCAAAAGACCACTTGTTAATACTGTCGCGTCAATCGGCGCTTTTTGAGCTCGCAGCTCTGCTCGTACCGAACGCAACTCCCTGTATGCATCATTGGTGTTAATATTTCTAAAGTATGACTTGACCGCGGCTCTTACCGACTGAAATGCTCTAACTTCATGATCGGCCGCATCTTCTCGCCGCTTAGGCACCATACCGCAGCCTTTGGTGTAACACCATTGACCAAAAAAATTTAACCCAATTCGTGCAAACCGTGACGTACCCCAAGCAGATTCATTAGCAGCTTGCATCAGCGCCAATTCTTTAGGAATAATATCCACTCGGCGCAATGCTCTTTTGAGCGAAGATTCATTAATGGCTTCGCCTTTTAAATCATACTTTGTGAAAATCATCGCAATCTTTTCTATTTGTTTGCGTGTTAGCGTTTCATCAAATTGCGCCATCATCAGAGCGATTTCAAGCGTTGCCCGTTGCTCTAAGATCTGTTTATTTTCGGCTTCTACGTGCGGTTTAATAAAGTCGAAAAACGCTGTTTTCTTTTCCTTAATGTCACGAATGGCTGAAAAATTGGGTAGCTTTACACTATGGAGTGGCTTTTCCGGCACCTTAGGTACAACCTCTGCACCCGTATCCTCTTGATCTAAAGTAGAATCTTGAGGACTTTCATCTTGGATAAAAGGATAAATTAACGCCCAAATGGTCACTAGGGCAACAATGAGTTTAATCAGTTTAGCTTGCATACTTCTCCTCGCAGTGGCGTTGTTCTGGAAACGGAGTCTCTTTCCCTAAGTCTCCAAGAACTTTTCTCAAGCCCGCTCAATAACAGTTTTATTCTGTTACTATAGTTTGATAGAGCGTTGATAAATTGCGCCAAAATAACAGTATTCAAAAATAGCGGCTGATAATATCAAAAGCCGCAATTAAACGCGAATTTTCGTTCAGTTATCGTACATAGTTTAGACGAGTTTGAGATATAAAGAAAAAGGAACAGAAGTATGACGTCTAACGCTTGGCAGCAGCGTCTGCTATCGCAGCAAAAAAACCGCCCTAACGACAATCGCTCAGCATGGCAAATAGATCGTTCTAGGATCATACATGCCGCGGCTTTTAGGCGCTTGCAAGCCAAAACCCAAATTATGGCAATCGGCGTCAACGACTTTTACCGGACTCGCCTAACACACTCTTTGGAAGTATCGCAAATAGGCAGCGGTCTATTGCGCCATTTAAGAAAACAACACCCTGAATTTGAACATTTTCCTTCAACAAGTCTTATTGAAACTTTGTGCCTAGCGCATGATATCGGCCACCCGCCTTTTGGCCATGGTGGAGAAATAGCGCTTAATTACCTTATGCGCGATCACGGAGGGTTTGAAGGAAACGCCCAAACCTTGCGCATTGTCACCAAACTGGAACCATACACTAAAGGTTATGGCATGAACTTAACGCGCCGCACCTTATTAGGTTTTATTAAATACCCTGCATTAATCGACACACTTTGGTATCACCAACCAACGCAAACACAAAGTCGAAAATACATATTGTCCAGTGATTGGCTGCCTGCAAAAGGCATTTATCAATGCGACCAATCGGTATTTGATTGGATCCTCTCGCCATTTTCTCAAAACGACCAAATAAAGCTGCAAGAAACCGAGGTAAAAGACACCTTCCGTCGCAAGACAAAGTTTAAATCGTTAGATTGCGCCATTATGGAATATGCCGATGATATCGCCTATGCAGTTCATGATTTAGAAGATGCGATAGCAACCGAGACCCTTAACGAGGCAGCATGGCATGATTTTGCTCTGCCTGAATTGCAAAAGTTAGACTCACCTTGGTTAAAGCAAAACTTACCGCGCGTGAGCGAGAGTTTATTTTCAGAAGATGAATCTAATCGAAAAGATACCATAGGTGAACTCGTCAACCTGTTTATTGTGCATTGTAAACTCACCGTTCAAGACTCAGATTTTGACTCCGCCCTACTTCATTTTACCGTTGAGATGGCACCCGAATTTCAGGAAATCCTGCAAGTATTAAAAGTGTTCGTATATCAAAGATTAATTCGTGAACCTAAAATGCAGCAAATTGAGTTTAGTGGTCAAAACCTGCTTATTGATTTATTTGAAGTTTTTGCCAGTGACCCGATGCGATTGTTGCCGTATACAACCCAAACATTGTACCAGCAAGCAACCGATGAAACGCAGCAAATGCGCGTGTTAGCGGACTATCTTGGTGGCATGTCTGATGAGTATGCACGAAAAACGCATCGACGCTTATTTACCGGGGAACTGTAAACTCTGCTCGAAGAGGTAAAAATTAATCATGAAAAATTCGCATACATTGGCGATTAACTCATTCTTTAATTTTTCTTAAGCCTTTCTTAAGTATTGGCATATATGTTTTCAACGTAGCTTGATATTTTTCAGTTGGAGCATATATGCCAGCCAAAACCGTTGCGGTATTCGTGTTAGTCACTTCAATCACTCCTGCGTTTGCTGGTGACCCATTTAGCATCGACTCCCTTTGCAATAATAACGCTGAACATAGTAACAAAATGGCGCGACAGACGGATAAAGCAAGTCAAGAGAAAAACATCAAGATTGAGTCTATCGAAATAAACTCAAACCCTATTTTTAATCCGGACGACCCAGAAACGACCTCTTTCCATGACTTCGTAAACTGGCTGCATATAGAAGCCCGAGATGCGACTATCGCTTCTCAACTCCCTTTTCAGGCTGGTGACCTAGTCAGCGAGGCCGATATTTTAGAGGCTGAGCGGATCTTGCGTGCTAAAAAATACATCAGAGAGGCGAAAATTAACTATGCCAAACCATGCAGCAGTGCCGAACCACAGAAAATATCAGTGCAAACGTGGGACACCTGGAGTTTGCTGCCCAGTGTAAACTTTGGCCGAAGTAGTGGAAACAATAAGTTAAGTCTGGGGTTTAAAGAGGAAAACTTGTTAGGGTATGGCGTTAGAGCATCCGTAAAATACAAATCTGACCATGAACGTTCCGGTTACCATAGCGTGTTGCAAATGCCTGCGCCATGGCAACCACATGCCATGATAACGGTGCAAGCAGATGATTATGATGACGGTCAAATATTTATGACTGACATTTATCAACCTTTCTATCAGCGCTCCAGCTCTTTGTTATATAGAGCTTATATTAATGCACAAGACCAAACGACTTCTATCTATCATAACGGTCAAACAGAAAGTCAGTTTCGATATAATGGTACATCTGCGCAGTTTGCTTATGGCCGTTTATGGCAGCAAACCAACACCACCACACTTAGGTGGATAGCTGGTGTCGATTACCAAGATGTCAGCTATGACGAGCCAAACTTAGCCATAAGGGATAACCTTTATGACTTCAAATTGTTAGCGCCTTGGATAAGTCTTCAATATATCGAAGATAATTATATCGTGCTGCAGGACGTAGACTTAATCAATCACAGTGAAGATTTCAACCTCGGATGGTCACTTGCGGCCAAAGCAGGTATTGATACCGAAGCGGATGGAGTTGGCTCAATTTGGGAGTTTTCAGCCAATAAAGCATGGCTATTTAATGATGATGTCTTATACCGATTTAAAGCATCAACCAATGCCCAAATCGGCACGCAGCAAGGTGATAGAGTATGGTCTACTCTCGCTGCAAAGGTAAATTATCGCTGGAGCGATAGTTTTGCTTTTTATGCTGATGTCATTGCTGCGTGGCAAAACAAGGAATTTGCCGAGCGTCCTCTTGCACTCGGTGGAGAAGAAGGGCTCCGTGGCTTCCCACAAAGCTATCAACAAGGTACGCAAACGGTCAAATCTTCATTCGAGCTCCGTATGTACCCTAACATTAATATTTATCAGCTTGTTGATTTAGGGTTCGTTGGCTTTGTTGATATGGGAAAAGCATCCGGGAATATACAACATCCAAATATAAGCAATAAAATGCTAGGTAGTGTAGGGCTCGGAGTTCGTTTATATTCCGCCCGTTCAAGCAACGAAAACGTAGTGCATATAGACTTTACTAAACCATTAAGTAACTATCCTGAAGTTGACAGCTGGGAACTTGGTTTATCAGTGGAAACTCACTTTTAAATAGCGCTTCAAAGGGTAAATGTAAAGGTGATGGTACTCGCTTCCAACGCAACAGTGAGTTCCGCGTCAATGGCTTCAGCAAAGGTCCTAGCAATAGGCAAGCCCAAGCCAAAGCAATCATTCGCGCTTCTCGATTGGTCGCTTTGCCATAGTGGTTCAAATAATTGTGCTAAATTCACGTTTTCGAGCTCGCCGGAAACCTGATTGCTCACTCGAACATTTATCCCATTTGTCGCCCCCTTTTCAACAACGATAAGTGCTTCAGAACCCAGTACACGGTGGCGCTTGGCATTTTTCAGTAAGTTACCAATGATGCTCTCGACTGCCATTAAGTTGGTCTGAATTGGACATTCGGAGCAAGTTGTCTGAATCTCAACATTATCAAATGCTATCTCACCAATCGAACGGTTGACGACTTGCAATACATCAACAACATCGTCTTTAGGTAGCTTTATCTGCTCATATTTATGTAGCAACATTACATTGGTGACGATGTTTTTCATCCGCTGACTTATTCTTAATACTTCTGGCACAAAGTCATCCGCCAGTTCATTGTCTTCCGGGAAGCGTGAAATAACTTCCGCCAAATTAATAAGCTCCGTAATGGGCGTTTTTAATTCATGCGAAATATCTGAGGTTAAGCGCTTTTCTCGCAAGTACAATTGTCTGTTTTCAACGATAAAACGGTTTAAGCTTTGCTCAACGGGTAATAGCTCAGAGACTGGCTTTTCTAATATTATGGTGTCTGAATCTTTAGAGAAATTTAGTTTGGCTATCTGAGCGTTCATGCTATTCAACGGCGCGAGACCAACATCGACCGTTTTACGCACAAAGACACGAATAAACACCACAACACATACGATAGTCACGATAAAAACGATATCAATGAGCCAAAGAATAAAGTCCAGTCCCTCTGACGAGGCCGCATAGGCAATAACAAGTTCGTCGTCAAAAGATGTTTTTTCCCCTTTTAGGGTATGGATCTGCGGAATAAAACGGGTATATATGATCCGTCCCGCACGACCATCTGGCAGGGTTTCATTTACCACTTTGTTCTCGCCAAGTGATAACGACAAATAAGGTAACTCGTGTTGCGAAAAAAGATCTAAGCTGTCAGAGCGTGCAAAAACTCGGTCGTTCAACCAGATTTGATAATATTCGGGCTCGATATTGCCAGTAAATTCAGGTAAAAACTCACCGGAAAAGTGCAGTTCAAGATGATCTTCATCTTCAGAGACTAACGTCATCAGCATGCCAACTTTTGTATGCATCGCTTTGTCGAATTGTGAGTCAATCCAAGAGTCCACAGCCAAATCTGTAGCGAGTAAAATGGCGACTACAACACCTGTGATGGTAATTGATAATGTGCTAACTAAGTTCCCTCGGATCGACTTCATGGTAGTTGCTCAACATAATATCCAAACCCGCGTTTAGTTTTAACTGGCAAGCATTGACCCAGCGCTTTGACCTTTTTACGTAGCGAAGAAAGGTGAGCTTCGATGGCATTTTTCGACACGCTATCGAAATTGCCGGTAATATAAGTGCTTAATTTTTCTGGTGTAATAATCTTATTTTGATTAGTAAACAAACATTCCAAAATTTTATACTCATTGGGTGTTAAGTCTATCCGCTGCCCTGCAATTAACGCTGACTTTAGCTGCAAGTCAATGGTCAAGAAGCCATGCACTATTTCATCACCATCTTGTTTAAATGCCCCTCTTCTCATTAGCGTTAATAGCCGTGCATGCAGCTCATCAAACGAAAAGGGCTTGGCGAGATAGTCGTCTGCACCACTTAATAAACCCAGCACTCGGTCTTCAGGTTGTGACTTTGCTGACAACACCAACACTCGAGTGTCGTTCTTCTGTTGCCTTAGCGCTTTAAGCACACTTATGCCATCCAAACTAGGCAACATGATATCTAAAATAATTACATCATAGTGATCCATCAGCGCCATACTCAAACCGCTAGAACCATCCGCCGTATCATCTACCGTAAAACCCAGTTTAGAGAGCCCTAAGGTTAAGCTGCGACGCAAGGACTCAGAATCTTCAATCAGTAACACATTCATAAATAAACCTTCGGCTAGTGCTTAATATCACATAGCTTAGTTGCTCAAACTTAAGATTCGCTAAAGAGAACTTCAACTTTCATCAATTCCGAAGGATTTCCTAAGCTTTTCTTAAGTTTCGTCGGATAGTCTTGTGATAAATGCAACTATTCTTAACATTCTATGAACAAAGTACACTTTTCAACTCCTTATGCACAACCTTTCATGGTGTTTTTCCTGTCCTTGTTGGTGATTTTGACGCTTAGCCGTTTAGGACTATCAGCTTGGATGTTAGAGAGAATGGCAGGCTCTGATCCTTTGACCTTTGTGATATCAGGCCTGCGAGTTGATTTGAGTACTACCGCTTATCTCGCAATACCGCTCTTATTGTTAATGGTCACACACTATTTTATGCCTAAACCATTGAAGCCTTTACTTACGGCGCTAGTAACGGGGTATATTGCGTTGGGTATTGCATTTGTCCTACTACTCGAAGCTGCAACTCCTGCATTTATTTTGCAATACGACATCAGACCAAACCGTTTATTTATTGAGTATCTGATTTACCCCAAAGAAGTCATGTCAATGTTGTTGAGTGGTCACTTGGGCACAGTGATATTGACCCTACTTTTATGTACTTTAGCTTTAATAACCACCTTGAGATATTTTCCTCGCATTGGCAACGATGTGCCATTAAAACGGAATATGGCTATCTCTACTTTTTGTAGTCTAATCTGTTTAGCGCTATTAGCGAGAGGTACTCTGGGTCATAGACCACTAAACCCTGCTACCGTCTACTTCTCACAAGATGCATTGATTAATTCGTTGACCATCAACTCTGCTTATAGTGTTGCGTTCGCAGCAAAAAATATGGGCAGCGAAAAAAGTGCCAGTGCGCTTTATGGTTCGCTATCCAAAAAAAAGGTTTTTGATACAGTAAGAAAAGCAAGTTACAAACAAGGTTTTATCTCAAATACACTTCCTACCCTAGCCACTAATCCGGCATACCATCAGGGTAAAAAGAAAAATTTAGTGATTATCTTGGAAGAAAGCTTAGGCGCGCGTTTTGTCAGCTCGCTAGGGGGAGCAAATCTAACCCCAGAGTTAGATAAACTGTATCGAGAAGGCTGGGGGCTGGAGAACCTCTACGCAACGGGCACCCGATCGGTTCGCGGAATTGAAGCCGTGATCACCGGCTTTGTACCTTCACCGTCACGCTCCGTCGTTAAGCTTTCAAAGTCTCAGCAACAGTTTTGTACGTTGGCGGATATTTTAGCCAAAGAAAACTATACCACACAGTTTATTTACGGTGGCGAAAGCCACTTCGATAACATGAAAAGCTTCTTCTTAGGAAATGGCTTTCAACGTATCGTTGACTTTGATGATATTGAAAACCCAGAATTTGTTGCGTCTTGGGGCGCCAGCGACGAAGATCTGTTTAATCAAGCGGATAAAGAACTAACTCAGCTGAGTGAAGAAGAAAAGCCATTTTTTAGTTTGATCTTTACATCTAGCAATCACGACCCGTTTGAAATTCCTGACGGAAAAGTAATGTTACCAACAAATCATAAAAGTGATAAACCTGCGCGAGATCTCGCTATCAAGTACGCCGACTATGCGCTCGGAAAGTTTATTGATAAGGCCAAGCAAAGCCGATATTGGCAAGATACTATCTTTTTAGTCGTTGCAGATCATGATGTCAGGGTGTATGGATCCGAGCCCGTCCCTATTAAGTCTTTTCATATTCCAGCCGTTATTTTGAATTCAGGCTTTAATCAGAAACAAGATAAAAGGTTGGTCAGTCAAATTGATTTACCTGTCACTTTGCTTTCTTTAATAGGGGTTGAACGCCCAACGCCTATGCTTGGTTTTGACTTAACCAAACAATATCCAGTGCAAAGAGCGATGATGCAATATTACGATAATTTTGCCTACATTGAAGATGACAAAGCCGCCATTTTGATGCCAGGCAACAAAGTGAGTTATTGGCAATATGACACGGCGACTAAGATGCAAAAACCACTGGTGAATACAACGCACACCATTGATTTGAAAGAAAAAGCACTATCTCATGTATTATTTAGTAATTTGGCCTATCAGGAGCAAATTTATCGATTAAAAGAGTAAAGCATAAGGTTGTCTTAAGTATTTCTATAGAAAATAAAGATAACTTAGTTTTTATTTTCTCATCAGGAGTTGGATATGTTTAAATTTTTAAAACATATCTCCCCATCAGGCTATACCAGCCTGATGGTTCTCGCCACCCTTTATTGTACCTTTGCTTTTAATAGCCTATTTATTATCAAAGTCTTTAATGTTTCTACAATACAGGAGTGGTCCGATTGGCTATTTTTAGCGTCTGTCCCTATTCTTTTGTTTTTCCTGACACTGTTACTATTTAGTTGGTTTTCTTTAATCACCTTCGTACGGCCTTTTCTATTCATTACCATTGTGTTATCTAGTGTGTTGCTATACGCATCAATAAACTACGGCGTCATATTTGATAAAAGCATGATGCAAAATATTATTGAAACAGACACAGGGGAAGCATTTTCATATTTAAATATAAATCTAGTTCTTTTCGTACTAACTTTGGGTTTAATTCCTGCTTATTTAATGACAAAAAACAAAATCAGGCAGCCACTAAAGCAAAGACTAAAATCCTTTATTCTCATTAATTTTGTTTCAATAACCTTCATCTCTTTGATAGCATTTAGCTTTTATCAAAAATATGCTTCCGTTGGTAGAAACAATAAAGAAGTCGCAAGCTATATCACGCCATTTTCATTTTATATTGCAGGATATAAATACCTGAGAGATAACTATTTTTATCCTCCATTACCATTTCGATTACTAGATAAAACACCTGCTTTAGCTTCCAAGTCAGGTGCTAATATTACCGTTGTCGTCGTTGGTGAAACTGCACGTGCAAGCAACTTTTCACACGGAGGCTATAAAATAGATACTAACGAATACACTAAACAGGACGGCATCAAATATTTTAGTAAAATGTCATCTTGTGGCACAGCGACAGCAATTTCAGTACCCTGTATGTTTTCACGGCTAGATAGAGCACATTACAATAGCCGTCTTGCTCAGAGCCAAGATAACGTGCTTGATGTGATCCACAGGGCTGGCGCCGAAGTGTTTTGGATAGACAATAATAGTAGTTGTAAAGGTGTATGTAATCGGGTTGAGAATTATCGGATTGATACTAACAAGGATAACCCGCTGTGCGACGGTAAGTATTGCTTTGATGAGGTACTAATCCCATCACTTATGACTACCATAAACAACGCGCAAACAAGCAATATTGTTGTTGTCTTACATATGATTGGCTCGCATGGCCCAACTTATTACCGCCGCTACCCTAAAACGCAGCAAAAATTCCTCCCAGATTGCCAACGTAGCGATATCCAAAATTGTACGCCTCAAGAATTAGTGAACACCTATGACAATACCATTGCTTACACAGATTTAGTGTTGCACAAAATCATTACACAACTGTCTTCGTTAGACGCAGAAACTGTCAACATGCTCTATGTTTCCGATCATGGCGAATCACTTGGTGAAACCGGATTATATTTACATGGCTTTCCATATCGTCTTGCGCCTAAAGAGCAAACTCAGATCCCGATGATTTACTGGAGTAATCGCCTAACAAATAAAAGCTATAGTGGTTGCATTGACGCTGTAAAACAGCGACCCCTTTCTCATGACAATATCTACGATACGTTACTTGGCTTAACCCAAGTTAATTCGAAAACCTATCAGTCCAAAAATGACATATTCGCAACCTGTCGAACTCAATTACTCGCAACTAATGGAGAAACTAATGCATTTTGATAACACCAATAAGCCAACTGGAGCAAAACGACTATTGCTGGCGCTTGGACACTCATTTAGAGCGTTTAATTGGCTCACAAAAAATGAATCCGCCTTTCGGCAAGAGCTTATTCTACTGCTGGTTACTATCATTTTGCTGTTTACACTTGAACTTTCACTCTATGAGCGCGTTATGCTGTTTTGTGCAACGCTGTTTGTGATGTTTGCAGAGATAGTAAATACCGCTATTGAAGCAACAATTGATAGAGTCGGTTTAGAAATCCATCCACTGTCGGGGCTTGCCAAGGACTTGGGCTCTGCAGGCGTATTGATCGCACTTATCGTTTTTATCTGTATCTGGGGCAGCTGTTTATATCAAAACCTCTACTAGCAATTAATGGCCAATGATGCTTATGTTTGGATGAGAGAAGCCAAACATAAGCTTTAGCGCTAAGCCATTACTTCCTTTTACGCTTGGTTCTTGTTCCTAGAATACGCTTTTTGTCTCTTTGCTTCTTAGATTTACCAGAATTACGGCGAGTGTCTTTAGGCTCTTTGGTTAAATCAGGTTCATAGCCTGGCAGCCATTGCGGTGCAAATCGCTCATCTAAGAAAATTTCTATTTCTTCTAGTAGCCACTGTTCATCAATACTCACAAGCGAAATGGCTTGGCCATTTTGTCCAGCACGACCACTACGGCCGATACGGTGCACATAGTCTTCAGCAACATAGGGTAACTCAGCATTGAAGACATAGTTTAGCGAGTCAATGTCAATGCCACGAGCTGCTACATCCGTTGCAACTAAGACGCGAATTTCACCTGATTTGAATTGAGATAGCGCTTTGTCACGCGCGCCTTGAGACTTATCACCGTGGATCGCTGCGGTTTTAAGGCCATCCTTATTCAATTCTTTTGCGTAGCTATCAGCACTATTTTTTGTGCGAGTAAACACCAGTACCTGATGCCAATTATTTTTGCCAATCAAGTGGGAGATCAATTCACGTTTGCGATCTTCGTCTACCGAATAGAAAGTTTGCGTAACTGTGCTTGCGGTGCTGTTTTGGGATTCAACTCCTACTCGCTTAGGGTCGTTCAACCAAGGTTTTACTTGGGATAACACAGCATCGTCAACCGTAGCTGAAAATAGCAACGTTTGACGCTTAAGCGGCATAGTGCGCATGATCCGCTTAATTTCCCCCATAAACCCCATATCTAACATGCGATCTGCTTCATCGAAGACCAAGTGTTGAATATTTTTGAGTGTTAATGTGCCTTTGATTAGGTGGTCAAGTAAACGCCCAGGTGTCGCAACCACTACGTCTACACCCGCTCTTAAGCGCTTTTCTTGCGGGCCAATATTTGCACCGCCATATAAGCACACGACATTCAAGTTAGTGTTCATCACTAACTTTTCAGTATGCTCTGCAACCTGCTGTGCCAGCTCACGAGTCGGCGTTAATATCAATGCCCTAACCGATTTCTCACCTTGCGTGGCGCCTATCAGCATGGAGTGCAAAATCGGCAGCATGAAGGCGGCAGTCTTACCGGTTCCAGTTTGGGCACTTGCAATTAAATCACAACCACTGAGCAGAAGTGGAATACTCTTTTCTTGAATTGGTGTGGGTGACTCAAACCCAAGCTCAGTAATTGCGCTTAGTAGTTCAGGGTGAAGTTGTAACTCGCTAAATGTCATTGGAGATCAGTGTCTATTACCAAAATTGAGCGGATTATAGCAAACAATTATCTAAGCACTGTAATGTTCAATCTAGTTAACCTGAGGTTTGGATAAGGAATATTTCAACTCATTGTTTCTAAAGTACAACTTAGTTTTTTCCTTGTCTAGCCTAAGAGTTTTAGGGAAAACACCGCTTCCGCGTCCTGCTCTCGCTAAGGTACCTACATCCTGTAGGCAAGACGAATTTACGCACCAATAGCTGGCTATTGGAAGTGAATTCAACGCAGTTAGCGCTAAAACTGGCTGCTAGAAAGGCATTAATTATCCGCAGCTCAGGTTAGTTACTTTCCACTGATTTCTATTTGGCCAGAGCAACTTCTCAGATAAGATTAATCACGCTAATGCTCAAAAGTGATAAATAAGGAGATGCACATGTCACAAAAGCGATTGAAACTTCTAGCGGTGAGCCTAGGGTTTCTTGCCATTGCGCCTTTATTTGGTTTACTCATTGCTGAGCTTAGTGTTGCAGTACTAGATTGTCGGGTTTCAGAAAGTGGTCATTCTGATTGTGTTATCGGCGGTATTGATATTGGAATGCTACTGGCCATTTTATATACAGGTGGTTGGGTAAGTATGATTTCTATCCCTGTGGCAGGCTTGGCGGCTTTGCTCTGTTACACTAAATACCGTGATGCAAACCTAAATAGAAACCAATAAAAAAGGGGCTAACTGCCCCTCTTCTCTTCACATCAATTTGATTAAATTGCTGCGTTTCTGAATTCTTTAACAAATTGCTTAACAGGCATATCGTTACAACGTAAGTTGCGAACCTGTTGGTTGTTCAAACGTAAGTGATTAACGCCGTGACGTACTGCATCTAAACATAGCTCAGTTGCGGTATCTGTTTTTTCAGCGATTAGCTCAACTTTCTTTTCTTGCTTTTGCGAGCGCTTTGCCGCTTTTGCAAACTCACGGATATCTTCACCATTACAGTGGATGCTTGGTGAGAAGCGAGAAATAAATAAGCCTAGTGATGCAGCTTCTTTACGTGCTGCACTGAAACCTTGCTCTGCTGCAACAGCACATACTTTCGTCGCTGGTGATGCGTCAGCTTGAGTGAACTCAACCTGTGAAGCGAAAGCCGTTGTAGAAACCAAAGAAACAAGACCAAAGAAAGAGAGAGATTTAAGCATAATATACCCCAATTGAACGATTCGGCGCGGATTATAATTACAACGACGAATAAGTAAACAGCTAAATCATGCAATTTTGGTTATTTAATGATCTATTTACACTAAGCTAAAATCCTCGTTATCCTCTCGCTAAACTTGTGCAAAATTTAACAACTGCCAACATGCTTATCAGCTGACTAAAGAAGTAATTTCACCCAAGCGCTGACCCTCTCGTTTTTAAGTGATAAACTTTGCCAAATAACAGCAAGAATCTAAAGAGAGCGCTATGAAAATTGTTTCGTTTAATATAAACGGCCTCAGAGCTAGACTGCATCAATTACAGGCATTGATTGAAAAACACCAACCTGATGTCATTGGACTGCAAGAAATTAAAGTCCATGACGAAGCTTTTCCTATCGACGATGTAGAAGCACTTGGCTACCATGTTTACTTCCATGGTCAAAAGGCGCATTACGGTGTGGCACTACTCTCCAAGAAACCTGCAAAAGCTATCCAAAAAGGCTTCGCAACGGATACTGAAGAATCACAACGTCGCATGATCAGCGGTACATTTGAAAGCGATTCAGGTAATGAAGTTACCGTTATGAATGGTTACTTCCCTCAAGGTGATAACATCAGCCATGAAACTAAATTTCCGTATAAAAGACAATTTTATGCAGATCTCATGACCCACTTGAATGATTTTGCCGATCCTCAATCTAACCTTGTTGTCATGGGCGATATTAATATTTCTCCACTTGATGCGGATATTGGTATTGGTGAGCAAAACCGCAAGCGTTGGTTAAAGACGGGTAAATGCTCGTTCCAACCAGAAGAGCGCGAGTGGTTAAAAACACTGCTAGATTGGGGCTTTAAAGATACATTTAGAGTGCTGACACCTGATGCAACCGAAAAATATTCGTGGTTTGACTACCGCTCAAAAGGGTTTGATGATAACCGAGGTCTGCGCATAGATGTGGTTTTAGCAACCGCTCCATTAACTGCGAAATGTATTGAAAGTGACATAGATTACGAATTGAGAGGAATTGATAAGCCCTCTGATCACGCACCAATTTGGGCAACTTTCGACATTTAATCATCTGCTTTTTCCGCCGAGACTGTGAATACAGTGCTCGGCATAGAGCAAAATCACCAATTTTAAAAACTGGATAGAAACGTGACGTTTATCGCTGCCCTTGGGTTATTTTTACTCAGTTTTCATCGCAAAGAATACCAGCAATTACTACAAGTACCAGCCAGACAAACCGGCGTATTAAGTTGTGCGGTTGTCCTCACGTTACTGTGGCAAATAAAAGCAGGCATTTTACCTGAGCTGAACATTCATATTCTTGGAATAACAGCAGTAACGTTAATTTTAGGTTGGCGACTGGGTGCGTTAAGTGCAACTTTGGCCTGCTTCGTCCATAGTTACTTTAGTGCTTTTACCTTGGTGGAGTTTGGTAATTTTTGGCTGTTTACTGCACTGATACCTGTCTACTTAAGCTATGGACTCTTTGCCCTTTGCTATCATCATTTACCGCGGCACTTTTTCGTTTATATTTTTGTTTGTGCGTTTATTTTCGCAGGTATGGTAGGCTGTTTAAAGATACTTCTAAGCGCATTCTATTATTATGCAATCGATGCCTATACTTGGTATCAGTTGGCAGACAATTATCTCCATTTTGCCGTAATAATGTGGTTCCCTGAAGCCATGTTAAATGGCATGGCCATCACCTTACTCATTACATATCGCCCACATTGGGTAAAAACTTTTTTTGATAGGGAATACTTAGACAAATGATCTCCCACTACCGCTGTCCACTGTGTAAACTGCCTTTATATCAAGGCGGTGCAAGCTACAGCTGCAATAATAATCATCAATTTGATATTGCCAAAGAAGGCTATGTCAACTTACTACCCGTGCAAAATAAAAAATCAAAACAGCCGGGCGACAACCAAGAAATGGTTGCAGCGCGTCGGGCATTCTTCGAAACCGATCATTATCACTTTCTACGTGATAGGCTTGCACAAATCGTCTCTGAAAAAGTGCCGGCTACCCTGCTGGACTTAGGATGTGGTGAAGGCTTTTACACCCATGAAATCGCAAATCGCTGCGAGAATGCCAAAGTCTACGGGGTCGATATCGCAAAGCCTGCTGTCCGCTATGCCGCTAAACGCTATCCTCAAGTAGAATTTAGCGTAGCCTCCATCAAAGAGGCCCCTTTTGAAAATGAATTTGCAGATGTGATTGTGAGTATTTTTGCGCCAGTGTTCGCCGAAGAACTCGCCCGTCTATGCAAACCATCAGGCAGTTTGTATGTCGTCTCACCCGGTGAACACCATCTATTCGAACTCAAGTCTCTGATTTATGACAATGTAAAGCTACACAAGGCACCAGAAACACCACAAGGGTTTGAGTTGGTTGAACGGACTAAATTACAACAAACACACAGAATGGAATTTGAGTGTGTTGAACACTTAATCATGATGACGCCATTTGCATGGAAATTTAAGCAACAACACATGGACAGATTACAAAAGATGGACCATATCGAAATCACGCTCTCGTTTTTGATAAACGAATATCAGCGCAAGTAACCCAACATCAGATCACTAATTATGAGAAAATCTCTGCCTACTTGCTTGGTAGGCAGGAAAACAGAAACTACAGATTTTCTTGCGTAAACGCTTTGTCCATTTTATCGAACATATCTTTTAGCAACCGCGCTAAATCTCTGTATCTAGGCTTTCTTGAAGACAGGGGCGAATCATAGCCATTAGCAACCATCTTTTGATGTAGCTCGGTATACCAAGAATACAAAGCCGGATTTAACGGCGTTTCAGCTCTTTTACCAAGCCATAATAACCCTTGGACAGGGAGCGATAAAAAGAACAAAGCAATCGCAATGGCTTGCGGCAAATATTGAAAACCCAATTGGCTGGTCTGCAAAAACAGGGTAAACACCGCCAGCATAGGCATTGTATTTAAAGCAAGTTCTGTCGCCTTGATCACCCTAAATTCGGGGAACAGCGGTGCTAATTCCTTGCGCATAGGCCACTCTTTCGAGTATTGACGTCCAAGTTGCACTTGCGAAATAAGACTTTTTTGCATCATAACTCCTAGGTGCTAACTTTTATATAAAAAATGAGGTAAAATCGACGTCTTTACTGTCAACTATACCTTAGTCTAAATGCGTAGCTTATATGCGCTATAGCTTTAAGCTTAATACGCAATAACTGTTATTGTCAAAACGGAAAGTCATTATGTCATCTCAGCATGTTTTGGTTCTTAATTGTGGAAGCTCCAGTCTTAAGTTTGCAATCATCAATAACGCAACGGGAGAGGAGATATTATCAGGTCTGGCTGAACGCCTAGCTGAACAATCACCACAAATTAAATATAAGTTCCAAGGCAACAAGGAAATCGTGCCCCTAAATAGTGGTGATGCGCACCAAGTTGCGATCACGACACTTGTAAAACTCATCAAAGATCTTGCGTTAGACGCAAATCTTGTTGCTGTCGGCCACCGCGTGGTACACGGCGGTGAGCGCTTTACACAATCTGTCATTATCGATGACTCCGTTATAAATGCTATCCAAGAAACGGCTAGTCTGGCGCCTTTACATAATCCAGCTAACCTACTTGGGATCCGCGCAGCTCAAGCCGCATTTGCGCATCTACCGCAAATTGCTGTCTTTGATACGGCTTTCCATCAAAGTATGGATCAAACAGCGTACCTTTATGCCCTACCTTATTCACTATATCGTGAACATGGTGTTAGACGTTACGGTTTCCACGGTACCAGCCATGCTTATGTATCGGCGCAAGCCATCGAGATTTTAGGCCTAAAAGGTAAACCATCGCGTATTATTACCGCACACTTAGGCAATGGTTGTTCCGTTACCGCGATTAAAGACGGTAAATCAGTGGACACCAGCATGGGCTTAACACCATTAGAGGGTCTAGTGATGGGCACCCGAAGTGGTGATATTGATCCGGGCTTGTTCTCGTTTTTAGTTAACCACCTGAACTATTCAACACAGCAAATTGACACCTTGTTGAATAAACAAAGTGGCCTTTTGGGTATTAGTGAGCTTTCTAACGATTGCCGAACGATTGAAGAAGCTGCACAGGAAAACCACCCTCAAGCAACACTGGCGCTTGATATTTTCTGTTATCGTTTAGCCAAACAAATTGCTAGCTTCTTGGTACCACTAAACGGTTTAGATGCACTTGTATTTACCGGTGGAATTGGCGAAAACTCTGACGTTATCCGTGAAAAAGTAGTAAACCAGCTTAACTTCCTTGGCATGCATATCAATAAAGCGCGTAACCTCAACGCACGCTTTGGAAATCAAGGTGTGATCACTGATGAGTCTCACTCTCCTGTCGCTATGGTCATCCCAACCAATGAAGAATGGGTGATTGCCAACGACGCAGCTACGCTTGCTAAAGGAGTGTAATGATGGGTCGTCGTATTATGCTTATTCCTATTTCAACGGGCGTTGGTTTGACGTCGGTGTCTGTAGGAATAGTCCGAGCACTGGAACAAAAAGCGGTAAAAGTAAACTTCTTCAAGCCAATCGCACAACCTCGTAAAGATGAAGTCGGCCCTGAGAAGTCAACACTCATCGTTCAGCAAGGTTCAACCATTGCCCCACCCACGCCCTTTGAGCTGAGCTACGCTGAGCAAATGATAGGTGATGGTAAAGGCGATGATTTGTTAGAAGAAATTGTGGAGCGCTTTGAAGGCACAGTACAAGACGATGAAGTTGCCATCATTGAAGGAATGGTACCCACCCGTCGTCAACCTTACGCTGGCCGTGTAAACCGCGAGATTGCGCAAACATTAGGTGCAGATATTGTGTTTGTCTTAACGCCGGGTAATGACTCTATCGACGAGCTTGAAGACCGTTTAGAGATTGCTGCAGGCAATTATGGCGGTGTAAACCACCCTCGCGTATTGGGTTGTATTTTCAATAAAGTGAATGCACCGCTGGATGAAGATGGCAGAGCGCGCGCCGATCTGGTTGATCAATACAAACCAGAAGAGCTTGAAAACGAAATGAATCGTTTGGCATCGCTGCCTATTTTCAGAAAACATCCATTTCAACTTTTAGGTGCCATACCATGGGACTTTGACTTAGTTGCGCCGCGAGTTATCGACTTAAGCAATTATTTAAAAGCCGAAATCATCAATGCGGGTGATATGGAGCACCGTCGTCTGCGCCGTGTTACTTTCTGTGCAAGAACAGTATCGAACATTCTTAATCACTTTACGCCAGGTGCCCTGTTGGTTACTCCAGGCGATCGTTCAGATATCCTAGTCGCTGCGTGTTTATCGGCCATGAATGGCACCAAGATTGGCGCTATCTTGTTAACTGGTGGATTCAAACCAGAAGAGAAGATCATGACCTTATGTGAGCAAGCGATGGATACAGGTCTGCCTATTCTCGCTACTGAGGCTGATACTTGGCGCACTTCTTTGCTATTACACAATTTCAATATGGAAGTGCCCAGCGATGACGAGCAGCGCATCGAGCGCGTAAAGCAGCACAACGCCCGTCACATCGATAGCGAATGGCTGGAAAGTTTGGCCAAAGGGGTCGCAAAAACTCGCAAACTCTCCCCTCCTGCGTTTCGTTATCTGCTAACTGATTTAGCTAGACGTGCAAGCAAAACCATTGTGCTGCCTGAAGGTAATGAGCCGAGAACGATTAAGGCAGCTGCTATCTGTGGTGCGCGAAATATCGCTAAAACCGTACTACTTGGAGACAGAGAAGAGATTGAACGTATCGCCCAGCAACAAGGTGTTGAGCTTAATGAAAACGTGACTATCTTATCTCCTGAAGAAGAGCTGCAAAAGTACATTGCGCCTATGGTTGAGCTACGTAAAAACAAAGGCCTAACCGAGGTCGTTGCGGCAGAGCAA
Source organism: Pseudoalteromonas flavipulchra NCIMB 2033 = ATCC BAA-314 (assembly GCA_000814665.1). Taxonomy (GTDB): domain Bacteria; phylum Pseudomonadota; class Gammaproteobacteria; order Enterobacterales; family Alteromonadaceae; genus Pseudoalteromonas; species Pseudoalteromonas maricaloris. Next base: position 520,581 of record JWIH01000025.1, on the reverse strand, counting down.
CTGCAAGATAACGTGGTGCTCGGCACCATGATGTTAGCCGAAGGCCAAGTTGATGGCTTAGTATCTGGTGCGGTAAATACCACCGCCAATACTATTCGCCCACCACTACAGTTAATCAAAACGGCACCAGGCGCATCGTTGGTAAGCTCAGTATTTTTCATGCTGCTACCGGACCAAGTGCTAGTATACGGCGACTGTGCAATTAACCCTGATCCAACGGCAGAACAGTTAGCAGATATCGCAATTCAATCTGCAGATTCCGCTGCAGCATTCGGCATTGAGCCTCGCGTTGCTATGATCAGTTACAGCACAGGAACATCTGGACAAGGTGCAGATGTAGAAAAAGTGCGTGAAGCCACAGAGATCGCACAAAAGAAACGCCCTGATCTCGATATTGACGGGCCGCTGCAATATGATGCCGCCATTATGGAAAATGTCGCACGTAAAAAAGCGCCAAACAGCAAAGTCGCTGGTAAAGCAACGGTATTTGTCTTCCCTGATTTAAATACAGGTAACACCACATACAAGGCGGTACAGCGAAGTGCTGAACTTGTTAGCATCGGACCTATGTTACAAGGTATGCGTAAGCCGGTTAACGACCTAAGCCGTGGGGCTTTGGTTGATGACATAGTATACACCATTGCCTTGACTGCTATTCAGGCAACACAAATCGAAGAATAATCTTTATACCAAGGGCTCAATGCATGAGCCCTTTTCTTTTTCACCTCACTAATCCTTTCTTTTGCCTAGAATTCAGGCGAACGCTCTGGTCTTTAAATTGACTTCGCTATACTATGAATTATACCAATTGGTATTTTTCCAAAAACAAGGGTTGGTAATGTCAAAGCAAACGCTGCAATTGCTCAAACAAGAATTTACGATACATAGCTTGGATTGCGATGACGCTGTTCCACAAGCAGTGTTAAACAGTGAAATCTTTTTTATTGCCAAAACTGAGGATGAACTCTCTATCGTTTGCGCGTCAGATATCGTAGTCAGTAGCCTCGCGGCTGAAAGTCATTGGAGAGCATTGGAAGTCGTTGGCCCGCTGGGGTTTTCGCTGACGGGTATTATGGCTAATATTTCTGGTGTGCTAGCAAAGTCCAACGTCTCTATTTTTACCTTATCAACATACGATACCGATTACATTCTTGTAAAAGAAAGCCAAATCCAGCAAGCGATGCAAGCGCTCAAAAAAGATGGATATTTATTACTTTGATTGAACTCTCACCACCAATCCAATATCGGCCAATATCCCAAATCGCAAACCCGATTGCGCATATTCCAAGTCCTTTTTCCGGCAAAGTCTTACCGCTAAGTACGCATCCAAACGCGGCGATTGCGTCTGGTATGTTAGGAATAGGCGTTTGCGTACAAATGCGTGTGCCTTTGTTGCTATCTCCTTGTAACGGAAAACTAATCCAGATCAGAAAAAATAACTGCGAATACATTTTACACGCCAATAACGGCTTAAAAATGTTACTGAGCTTAGAAATCGGCAATGAGTTTGCCAAACCCGAATATCTCAAAGCAAACAGCTTTGGCAAAACCACGATAAAGCTTGGAGAGCCGCTATGCTTTTTTGATATTCCACTCAGTGAAGCAAAAACCATGGCCGCCATTGTGCTACTCAATGCACAAAAGCTTGGTGCGTGTTATTATCCTTTAAAACAAGTATCTGCGGCCAAAGAGCCGATAATCACAATTGCAAGGGCGTGTGCTTTATGACAATCACCATGTATGGGATCAGCAACTGCGATACCATTAAAAAAGCCAAAAAATATCTCCAAGACAACAATATCGAATTCACCTTTCACGACTATCGCAAAGATGGATTAGACGAAGCTCTACTCACTGCTTTTATTGACCAACTTGGCTGGGAAAACGTGTTAAACAAACGCGGGACCACATACCGAGCGCTTAGCGAAGAACAAAAACAAAATCTCGATGCGCAGTCAGCTAAGCAACACCTTTTGGCGGCACCAGCCATGATAAAACGCCCTATTTTGCAGTACCAAGGTCAATATCACTTGGGTTTTAAAGCTGCACAGTATGATGAGATTTTTGCCTAATGAGCGAAGTAGTTAAGCTCGCTCAAGCTCTGATCCAAAGGGCTTCTGTTACACCTGATGATGCTGGCTGCCAACAATTAATGAATGAACGCTTGGCAAAGCTTGGCTTTATCATCGAAGAACACTTCTTTGTTGATACGCTCAACACCTGGGCACGAAAAGGCGACAGCGGACCACATTTTTGCTTTGCTGGACACACAGATGTAGTACCGGTTGGTGACGAGAGTCAATGGCAGCACCCGCCATTTGCTGCAGTGATTGAAAATGACATGTTACATGGCCGCGGAGCTGCTGACATGAAAGGCTCACTTGCAGCTATGGTCGTGGCAACGGAAAGGTTTATCGAAAAACACCCCAACCACAAAGGGTCATTGTCTTTTCTGATAACCTCTGATGAGGAAGGCCCTTTCGTGAACGGCACAACTCGAGTTGTAGATTTATTAGAAGCCCGAAACGAAAAAATTGATATGTGCTTGGTTGGTGAACCTTCATCACGCCATGAGCTTGGCGACGTAGTAAAAAATGGTCGTCGCGGTTCACTCACCGGACACCTAAAAGTGATTGGAAAACAAGGTCACGTAGCTTACCCTCATCTCGCGAAAAACCCCATCCACTTGTCTGCAGCGGCGATTGCTGAACTCAGTCAGACCGAGTGGGATCAAGGGAATGCATTTTTCCCCGCAACAAGCTTTCAAGTTTCCAATATTAATGGCGGAACAGGGGCTGGCAATGTGATACCAGGCTCTTTGCAAGTACAGTTTAACTTTCGCTTTAGCACCGAAGTTACAGCCGATGAGCTCAAACAACGTGTTATTGCAATTTTAGACAAGCATCAACTTGATTATGAGCTGAATTGGATACTGAATGGCTTACCGTTTTTAACAGAGTCAGGTCCATTGCTTGATGTGACGATTGCAGCCATCAAAGAAGTGACGGGAAGGCAAGCCACACCGGAAACTTCAGGTGGCACATCGGATGGCCGATTTATTGCCCAAACGGGATGTAAAGTAATTGAGCTTGGTCCAATTAATGCCACAATCCATCAAGTCGATGAATGCGTGAGTTGCAAAGACTTAGATCAATTAGCCTTAGTCTATGAAAAGATCTTGGAGAAGTTACTTGCCTAGCCGCTATATGCTTACAAGCGCTGAATGCAGCGCTTGTGGCGTTAATGAATCACATCTGGTTTTTTACCATGGTCGTCATGTGCATAGCGCAATCGTTTCTGATCTCAACGCCCTCTCACAAGCTGCAAAAAAGGCCGGTTTTGAGTTTTACATGGCGTCCGCATATCGAGGGTTTGAAAGGCAAAAAGCGATTTGGAATAGCAAGTTTGCGATGCACCGTCCTGTTTTTGATATCTCTAACCGAGAGATAGAACTGAGTAATCTCTCAGACATCGACAAAGTAAAAGCAATTATGTTGTTCTCCGCCCTACCTAGTGCTAGCCGCCACCATTTGGGTACTGATCTGGATGTGTTCGCCAAAAACCTTGTACCGACAGGACAGTCACTACAACTAGAACCATGGGAATACCAGCAAGATGGACATCAGCACGAATTTTCGCTGTGGCTTGATGCGCATTTAGCAACTTTTGGTTTCTATCGGCCTTATGATTGCTATCGAGGGGGAGTTGCTGCGGAGCCTTGGCATATTAGCCACCAGCTAACGGCATCAAAATTTGTCACGTTGCAGTCCGTTGATGTGATTGATGCAGTGCTGAAACGTAGCGATATCAAAGGTAAAGACGCAATACTGACAAATCTCAGTGCACTACATCAGCAATTTATCACCAATGTAGCGCAGCCATAACGACTAATGCGACCTTAAGTTACTTAGATTAGAAACGAAAGGGCTATTTGTTTTTGTCGTGGATAGCGTCAAGTCTTGCCAGTAGACTTGAGGTATCAAAACGGTTGCCGCCAAGCGCTTGAACATCTGCATAATATTGGTCCACTAAAGCTGTAAGCGCCAAATTTGCGCCATTACTTCTTGACTCGTCTAGTGCAATGCCTAAATCTTTTCTCATCCAATCGACTGCAAAACCAAAGTCATATTCGCCTGCTAACATGGTTTTATAACGATTCTCCATTTGCCAAGAGCCAGCTGCACCCTTAGCAATCGTTTCAATTACCTTTTCACCATCAAGACCCGCTTTTTTAGCAAAGTGTAAGCCTTCTGCAAGTCCCTGCACCACACCCGCGATACAAATCTGATTAACCATTTTACACAGCTGCCCTGCACCCACTTCTCCAATTAATTGGCTAAAACGAGCAAACGCGGCCATGATTGGCTGCGCTTTAACAAACGTACTTTCGTCTCCTCCAACCATCACCGTCAACACGCCATTTTCTGCGCCAGCCTGACCACCAGATACTGGGGCATCTAAGAATTCAACTTGTAATTTCTTGGCTTCTTGCGCTATTTCACGGGCAACTTTTGCAGATGTTGTAGTATGGTCAACTATCACAGCTCCCGGCTTTACTCCCGCTAATACACCACTTTCGCCATATACGACTGAGCGTAAATCGTCATCATTGCCAACACACATAAATACAAAATCACAGTCAGTCGCTGCGTCTTTAGGTGTAACTGCAAAGTTGCCAGCATACTCAGCGGCCCATTTTTCGGCTTTGCTGGTGGTACGATTGTATACTGTGACTTGGTAACCCGCTTTTTGCAAATGCCCAGCCATTGGATATCCCATGACACCTAATCCTATAAATGCGACTTTCACTGACATATTTCTGTCCTATTTCGTTGTTATCTTAATAAGAATGGAGTTTTTATACCCGAGCACCTCTGTCATAGCAAATGAAAAAACCGCTTTGATACCGAATAACATGAATAAATCACACGGAGCCTGAAAGGATGGAGAATATTTATCGTTTTAGTGCACAACTTATTGATGGCCAAGTTTTGCCATTACAGTCTCTGGCGGGAAGACCGCTATTGATCGTTAACATTGCGAGCAAATGTAGCTTTGCTCCGCAACTGTCTGCACTTGAAAAGCTATACAGCAAATACAAACCTTTTGGATTTGAGGTACTGGCCTTTCCTTGTAACCAGTTCGGTCGCAATGAACCACTTGAAGATGAAATGCTTAAAGAGTTTTACAATACACATTTCAATTTAAGCTTTAAGATCTGTACTAAAACACAAGTCAACGGACCTGATGCACACCCATTATTTAGCTATTTAAAATCTCACACTCGTGGTATCGCGCAAAACCGCGCAATTAAATGGAATTTTACCAAGTTTCTAATAAACTCTGAAGGCATGCTAGTATCAAGATATGCCCCAAGAACAAAACCAGAAACGCTTAAGTCAGTGATAGAGAGCCACATTAATCATGAGAATCGCCCTATTCAGTTCGCAAAACTATGAAGTGCCGTTTTTTGAGCAAGCCGTAAATTCCTACTCTGAACTTGAAATAAGTTTTATTAGTGAGTCACTCAATGAAAAAACGGTTTCGCTGTGCCAGCACTATGACGCGGTTTGTGTATTTGTAAACGATACTGTAAATGCGCAAGTGATTGATAAACTGGCTGACTATGGCGTTAAAACCATCGCCCTACGCTGCGCAGGTTTCAATAACGTTGATATTCAACAGGCAAAACAGCGTGACATAAAGGTTGTCCGTGTTCCAGCCTACAGCCCAGAAGCGGTTGCAGAACACTGTATCGCGTTGATGCTAACGCTCAGCCGCAAGACACATAAGGCCTACAATCGAGTTCGAGAAGATAATTTTGATCTCAACGGCTTACTCGGTTTTAATATTTATAATAAAACGGTTGGTATCATCGGCTGTGGCAAAATTGGCCAAGCCTTAGTCAGTATCTTAAACGGCTTTGGTGCCAATGTGCTGGTTTATGACCCAAACATTGGAGAAGGCCCCTATACTTTGGTCTCTCTAGATATCTTACTAGCACAATCGGATATTATTAGCTTGCACTGTCCGCTTAATGAATATACTCATCATATTATTGATGATGCTGCGTTTGCCAAAATGAAAGCGGGTGTGATGCTTATTAACACCAGTAGAGGCGCGCTGTTAGATAGCAAAGCCTGTATCGCCGCGCTCAAGTCTAAACGCCTCGGTTACCTTGGCTTAGACGTGTATGAGCAAGAGTCAGAGCTATTTTTTAAAAACCACAGTGAAGAAATAATTCAAGACGATGTTTTCTCGCGTTTGGTTAGCTTTCCCAATGTACTAGTTACAGGGCATCAAGGCTTCTTTACCAAAGAAGCACTAAAACAAATTGCAACAATAACCTGTGAAAACCTCGACGCAGCAAGACTGGAAAAGCCGTTGATAAACCAAGTAGTCTGATTTCAGAACCAAAAAAAAGAGCATATCAATCATGATGTGCTCTTTTGGTTACTTCAAAGTCGGGGGAAGTAATTTGATTTATGCTTTACTCTTCAATTCAGCCGTAACCTGAGCTAAACCTACTTCTGAAATTCTCATCGTGATCTCTTTTTGCTTAGCACTCAATAAAGAAATACCTTCAGCAACCATGTCATACACTTTCCAGTCTCCATCTTTGCTTTGACGAAACTTAAAATGCATGTCTATATCTGGTTTTGATTGCTCTCTTATTACCACCTTAACCGTCGCAAAATCAGCACCATCAGAAACCGGTAACTCTTCAAACAATACGTCTTGGCCTTTGTACTGTAAAAGTGCATTAGCGTAAGTAGATACAAGATAGTTATCAACCGCACTAATAAACTCGATGGCTTCGTCTCTTTTTAACCCTTTAATATGTTTACCAAGCAATTTAAAAGATACAAACTTCACATCGATGTGTGGCATCAAGCGACTACGTACTATGCCCTTCATCTGAGTTTCAGTTGCCTTGCCATCTTGATTAACCGTTTTTATATCAGCAAATAGCTTATCGCCAACTTGGTTAATTAATTCATAAGGTGTGTCATTCGCAAACGCGACACCTGAGAAGATGAGAAAACTGAAAATAACAAGTAACTTTTTCATTGTTTAATCCTTATTAAACTGATGACACTAGTCTATCCAATTTGACGAGTGCAAATAAACATATCAATTCGCACCAAATTGATGCCCCTCCGACATCAATTAACGCAATGTAAAATTTCGCCTTACGATGACAATGACTCTTTATGAAGTCGTAAAGGAAAGGCGTATTCCCTTCATGGCGAGGCCTGCAGGGAAGTATACGGTGTTCAAACGATGAAAAATGTCAGAAATTGTATCAATTTATTTGGACGCTGAGCCTAGCCAATGTAGCCAAGCTCAGTATTGTTGCGTAAAGAGGATAAATTATTGTTGCTAGTGGGGACTACAGTTTCATATCTGCCGCAAAAAACGTGATGTTATCGTTGCTTTCTAGCTTTTTCAGCGTTTCAATTATCGCATCATGCTGCGGTGAAATTGATTCAAGTTGCTGCAAAGTAATTTCATTTTTTTCAAGCTTTTCAGCTAGGGTATTGCCAATAAATGCCATTCTCTGCTGCGCACAAACACTATTGGAAAGCCAACTACCACACAAAGAAACGATGCCTATGTTTGGCGCTTTCTTCATTAAGACGTGTTGCTCAATAGCAGGTAATCCCGCTAAGCAACTTACTCGACCACAAAATATCAAATGTGAAATCAATTGTTGGGTATGTGTACCTGTTAAATCTAGTGCGCCTTGCACCTCTGCTGCACCAAAATGAAGCTGCAGGGCATCGGCTAGGCCGTCAAAATCAGACTGGGTATACACGAGATCCGCACCTAGCTTTTCAAGCAGCTTTTTATATTTGGACTCGGAACATGCCGCCACCCCAAGCCCCACCTGTTTAGCAAATTGTATTGCCATTTGACCAACTGGATGATGAGCAGACTCGATTAAGACCGTATCCCCTGCATTTAATTGCAGCTTGAACAGCCCTATTAATGCACACATTGCCGGTGCAATTGAAGCGGCAGCCAACTTTCCATCAACATTTTTTGGCAATACAGTAAGCGCGTGACTTGGCACCAAAGCAAATTCGCTCATCGTGCCTTGCTCTCGAATGTCACCGTGCCAAAAAACCCGCGTACCCGGTTCAGGAAACCCCGTTTTACATGCTTTTTCCACGACCCCCACGGCATCCACACCAAACACTCTGTTTGGTGTCTCATCACAGGGGCAATTAGCCACTTTGGTATCGATAAAGCTTAAACCAACGTATTCAACTTTGACCAAGACTTGATCATCGGTTGCCTCAGGTAAGTTAATTTCTCCCTGCTCGAAGGTAAGTCCATTTGTGTGATTGAATCGGACTGCTTTCATCATATGCCTTTGCGTTATGTTAAAAATAAAGTAGTGAGACTAAATTCATTAAACCATTGTTAGCATTTTGCCACAACTTTATTAGTGTAAATATGCCCCTCGCAATTCCAATTGTTTAGTGTCACAATGGCATCAGTCTTAGTGAACTTTCTCGCATTATGGATATTAGCAGCAGATTATTAATCTTTTTAGACGTTGTGGAACGTGGTTCCTTTGCCAGTGCCGCACAACTGAGAAATATCGATCGCTCTGTCATTTCTAAGCAGATGACCAAGCTGGAAGAAGAACTCGGTGTAAGATTAATGAATCGTACAACTCGTTCCTTCTCGCTCACCTCTGCAGGTTCCGAGATGGTAAAAAAAGCAGAAGAGCTAAGGCTGCTACTAAACGATACTCAGCGTATCGCACAGAATTATCACACCGAGCCTAAAGGATTGCTTAAAATCGCCAGCTCTACTGTGGTAGGTCGACGCTATGTACAACCTGTTATCAATGACTTTCAAAAACGTTTTCCTCATGTTGAAGTTGAGCTTAGGCTTGAAGATAGGCTCGTGGACTTAGTGGGTGAAGGTTTTGATTTAGCTTTTCGTGTCGGCGAGCCGAAAGATTCATCGCTTATCGCCCGCAGAATTGCGCGCAATCGATTGCTCATATTAGCAAGCCCAACGTTCTTAAAAACCCATGGCACGCCAAACTCGCTCGAGGAGCTCAGCGAATTACCTGCAGCAACCTACGCCAGTGATGCATTAAGGTTTACCAGTATCACCTATCAAGACGAGCAAGGTATCGAACAACAAATGCCAGTGAAGAGTATCTTCAGAACCAACGACGGAGATACATTAATGGAAAGTGTCCTATCCGGTACTTGTTATATTGTTGCACCAGCCTTTTTAGTCGGCAAAGAAATTACTGAAGGCAAATTACAACCGATTTTAACTAATACAAAACTGGTCGATTTTGCAGCGATGTATGCACTCTACCCCCACCGCGACTTGCCAGTTAGAACAAGACTCTTTTTAGATGCATTCCGGGCATATATTGGTGAAGAGACCCCAATATGGGAAACTGAAATCCCAGGGTTTGAACAAATGTACGGCTTTATCCCACCTAAACCCATGTTAACTTTCTAGTCGACTGCAATTTATTCGTATATCTGGGTATCAAGCTTTTTGCAGAGGGAGGGTATTGACCTCAACCGTCTAACCTTTTCATCGCCCCTCTCACCATGTTCTGGGAATTAATCCACTTTACGCATTCGCTTAGCGAGAGTGGTTCACATATCTGAAAGCCCTGAATATAAGGACAGTCTAAGCTATATAAATACTGCAAGCAGGCATCGCTTTCAACACCCTCGGCAACAATACTGCAATTCAATTTACGCGCTAAAAACATACTGGTTTCTACTATGGCTTGATCTTTTTCACTTTCATGACTTAGCCTTACAAACGAGCCGTCTATTTTGATCTGCGAAATTGGTAACTCTTTTAGAATAGAAAATGAAGAAAAACCAGTCCCAAAATCATCAATACTCACTGCAAATCCCATGTCTATTAGTGTTTCAATTAAGCTTCTCGCTTTTTCCACTTCTTCCATTACGGTGCTTTCTGTAAGCTCAAATACTATATGAGTTGGGTCCACTCGATGAGTATCCAGTAGCATGGCAAGGGTATTAATTAGATTCTGTTCAGCAAAATCTTGGCAGGAAAGATTGATATGCACAACCAACTTGTCATCTATTTCAATCAATATTGCGAGGTCTTGGAATACACGGTTAATCACAAACGCACTCAATTGCCTGATCAAATTATTGCGCTCCGCTAACTCAATAAACTGATCTGGCATTATCATTGTGCCATCGGACTGAGGCCACCTTAATAGCGCTTCTACTCCATGAATATCACCGCTTTGAGAACACACTATCGGTTGATAATAGAGCGTCAGTTCACCTCGAGCGAGCGCAACTTTGAGGTTAGCCAACAGTTGGAATTCAGCCTCAATTCCCTCATGGAGCTCTTCATCGAAGATGACGATGCTTTGACGGCTATGTTTGGCCGAATACATGGCAATATCAGCTTGCTTCAAAAGGTCAAACACATCAAGTTGGCGCGATTTCGTCCATAAGCTTGCTCCTGCACTATACGTCACGTCCAGCTGCAACTCTTCAATTTCTATACCTGACTTTAATTCGCTCAGCAGTGCATTATTTTGCGAGTAAATACAATTTACGTCAGTCACGTCCATCAGAATGATAAATTCATCGCCGCCCATGCGATATAACTTGCTACGAGGAAGCAGTGCTGCGCGCATTTTGTGGGCAAGTTCCACCAGTAATTTATCACCAAAGAAGTGCCCTTTTGCATCATTGATCTGTTTGAAATTATTCAAATCAACCAAGATAACACTAAAGTCGAGCTGCTGATGTTTACGTTCATTAATGGCATCAATGCAGCGCTGACGATTCTCCAAATCCGTTAAAAAATCATGTTCAGCGTTATATTTGGCCTGCGTTGCAATTTCTTTTAATTCTTGCAGGCTAGTTAGACTTAGACAATTCACCACAAAAACAAAAATGGAGCCAAGAAACAGGATTAAACTTAAGCCTTGCTCAATAAAACTAGCGCTATTGTGATCGTACAGGAAGTAGGCAAAGCTCAAGTATCCGAGTTCAAACAGAGCCATAAGAATTAACAACACTCGCCACCCGACCGAAGAGGTTAATCGACATATCTTAAAGGCCGGAGAAAAAGCTAATCCCATGATAAAGCTGCCAGCTAATACTAATATAAGTGCAATCAAAGGAATCGTCGTGGATGGAATACAATGGTTAGAGTATAGATTATAAATCTGCCCTTGCTCGGGACAGGCTAAATTATTCAACAATTGGTGGAGAATATAGCAGCGGACTTGGCAGCCCGCTCACATCGGCCGGTTGGCCTTGATTAACAGTTAATCTGCACTTTTTAAAATTCGATAAAGTTGATCTTTTAACCACAGCCTCTTTTTCTTCAGTGATTCAAGATACTCATCACTTGAGTGCTCTACACCGTCTTCAATTCGAATAACTTCATTGTCTACTTCATGGTAATCTTTAAATAACTTTGAGAAATGTCCATCAGACAGTTTCAAGTCGTGAATTTTATCTTTAAATTCTGGGAGTTCTTTAGCTAGGCTGTGGCGTTCAATATTCATCGTTTTATTCCCATAATTAGCTAGGTAATCTGAGTTTGAGTACAAACCTCAGGTTAAGGCTGAAAATGCATTTGAGTTTTGGGTAGACCCAATCAATGCGCCGTTAGTGACAGTGATTTCGAATACATTTTTTGAAGTTACTGTCTGATTGGGTCTGTATTCATAGTACGCTGCTACCTTCCTTGAATATTGATCTAACGCAAATCACATTCAGTTATAAACAATCAAAGTTTTTGTCGTTTCTTTATACTGTTCGAGATACAAAATCGAGGACCTTTGGCCACATTCTTAGGGTTTCTCGCAAAGTCGCTAGCCGCCTAGATGCAATTGTTGTAAAATGTCGGCGTTTCTAAGCAAATCTATCTAGCAACTTTTGAGGAAAACCTGTGAGCGAACAAAAACAGTCTCTTAGTTATAAAGACGCTGGCGTTGACATCGATGCGGGCAACGCATTGGTCGAAAGAATTAAAGGCGTAGTGAAAAAAACTCGTCGCCCAGAAGTAATGGGTGGCATTGGTGGTTTTGGTGCACTATGCGAACTTCCAACTGGATATAAAGAGCCTGTTTTGGTTGCTGGCACTGACGGTGTTGGTACTAAGCTACGCTTAGCTATCGATTTGAAAAAGCACGACACAGTAGGTATTGACCTAGTTGCTATGTGTGTTAACGATCTTATTGTCCAAGGCGCTGAACCCCTATTTTTCTTGGACTACTATGCTACAGGCAAGTTAGACGTTGATGTTGCGGCGGACGTAGTATCTGGTATTGGTAAAGGCTGTGAACTATCTGGTTGTGCGCTTATCGGTGGTGAAACGGCTGAAATGCCAGGCATGTACGAAGGCGATGACTACGATATGGCAGGCTTTTGTACTGGCGTGGTAGAAAAGTCTAAAATCATTGATGGAACTAAAGTTGCGGCTGGCGATCAGCTGATTGCATTGGGTTCAAGTGGTCCGCACTCAAACGGCTACTCTCTAATCCGTAAAGTACTCGAAGTATCTGGCGCAGATACTAACGCAGAGTTCGAAGGCAAAACTCTAGGCGAGCACCTGCTAGAGCCAACGCGTATCTACGTGAAGCAAATCTTAGCGCTATTAAAAGAAGTTGATGTTCACGCACTTTCTCACATCACTGGCGGCGGCTTCTGGGAAAACATCCCTCGCGTGCTACCTGAATCTGCAAAAGCGGTGATCAAAGGTGATAGCTGGCAATGGCCTGCAATCTTCAACTGGTTACAAGAGAACGGTAACATTGCAACTCACGAGATGTACCGCACATTCAACTGTGGTGTTGGCATGATCTTAGTTGTTCCCGCTGACAAGCTTGAGCAAAGCCTTGACATCCTGAAAGCACAAGGCGAGAACGCTTGGCACATCGGTGAAATTCAAGACGCTCAGGCTGGTGAAGAGCAAGTTGAGATCTTAGGTGGTGCCGAGTAATGGCACCCACTCGCCTTGTTGTTCTGATTTCTGGTAGTGGTTCAAATTTGCAAGCAATCATTGATGCTTGCAAAGCTGGCTATATTCAAGGTGAAATTGCTGCCGTTATTAGTAATAAAGCGGACGCATACGGCCTAACCAGAGCGCAAGAGGCTGGTATAGCAACATCTGTTTTAGACCATAAACAATATGCTTCTCGTGAAGAGTATGACGTTGCGCTTGGTCAACTAATTGATAGCTTTACACCAGATTTGGTTGTATTAGCTGGATTTATGCGTATTCTAACTCCAAACTTGGTGCAAAAATTTAGAGGAAAAATGTTGAACATTCATCCTTCTTTGTTGCCTAAGTATCAAGGGCTGAACACCCACCAAAGAGCAATCGATGCAAACGATGCAGAACATGGTGCTAGCGTTCACTTTGTCACAGAGGAGTTAGATGGTGGTCCTGTGGTCTGTCAGGCCAAGGTCGCTGTTCTTCCAGATGATACGGCAGAGTCACTGGCGCAACGTGTGCATAAGCAAGAACACATTCTTTATCCTTTGGTGGTCAAATGGTTCAGCGAACAAAGACTAACAATGGAAGCAGACTATGCTGTTTTTGATAACAAAACCTTACCAGTTCAAGGTGCGCCGTACCCAGAAAAATAAAAAATGGAGCGCTGTGCTAATTGGTATTAGCGCTCTACTTTCCACTTCGACATTTGCGAACTCACTCACTGAATATCACGCCGAATACCAAGTTTCACGCAAAGGTAAGGTTCATGGTAGTGCCACGCGAGACCTCACAAAAATAGCGGATGCAACATACGCTGTACGTTACAAAAGCGATATCGAATGGATGATTTTTTCAGACGTAAGAACTGAAGAATCATTGTTTAAAGTCGCTGAAAATACCGTCAGCCCACTACATTACAGTATGACTCGTGAAGGGACTGGCCCAGATAAAAGCTACAAAATTAAGTTTGATCACCAAAACCAAGCAATCACCTCCAGTGAAGAAAAGTATCCTCTGAAAGTGAAATGGCTTGAGAATCAACAAGATTTAATTAGTTATCAAGTACAGCTGCGAGAAGATTTAAAGGCGGGAAAGACCAAGTTTAGCTACCCAATCATAGACAAAAAAGGCGACCAGCGAAGCTATGATTTTGAGGTGGCTGGCGAGGAAATGATCACTCTGCCTTTTGGCAACGTCAAAACCATTAAAGTTAAACGCGTTTATGATGATAGCGATCGTCAAGCCATTGCTTGGTTTGCACCAAGTTATGATCATATGCTGGTGAAAATGTACAAAGGTAAAGATGGTATGGAGCAATTTCAGATAGAGCTCAAAACCTACCAACCCAAATCAGAGAGTTGATAGCAACATCGTTAATTCATCAAGGCGGCTCAACTAAGCCGCCTTTGCTTACAAAAACTCAGAACTACACCTTCTCACCTAATTTGAATAAAGCAAACTCACCGGGCTCAAGTTTCTGCCACTGTTCATCGTTGGTCAGCGGTCGAGTTGCAATAACAGTAACAACATCATCTGGTGTGGTTTCTTTTTGAAAATCCACCACCATATCCGCATCAATTAAGGTAGCCTTACCAAATGGGGCTCTACGGGTTATCCAATGTAGGTTATTGGTGCAATACGCCAACACATAAATGCCATCGGTTATCAACATGTTGAATACCCCTTTGTCTCTCAATGTGTGCGCTAGCTTTGCGATATACCTGAAAACTGAGACCATGTTTGACGGGCGGCTTGGGTATTTTTCTCTTACTTTGTCCAAAATCCAACAAAAGGCAAGTTCACTGTCTGTATTCCCAACAGGTCGATAGAAATCAGTTTTTAAATCTTTATAGTCCGAAAGCTGACCATTGTGAGCGTAAGTGATCTCCCGCCCCCATAATTCACGAGTGAACGGGTGGGTATTTTCAAGACAAGTTCGCCCCCTATTTCCCTGTCGAATATGACTTATTACAGACACGCTTTTAATCGGATATGCTTTGACCAGTTTAGCAATTTCAGACTGACAGCTCGGCTCAGGATCTTTAAATGTTCTACATCCTTTTCCCTCGTAAAAGGTGATACCCCAGCCATCTTTGTGAGGACCCGTATTGCCACCACGCTCCAACAAACCAGAAAAGCTAAAACAAATATCCGTCGGTACGTTCGCCGACATCCCCAAAAGCTCACACATAAATCACTTAAACCCTAAATATCATAAAGTTATGATTAAAATACAAATCACAAATATCAAAAGGTCACACGTTTGGTCACACTTATGACTAGTAGCTCGATTATCGTAGATAGTCATACTACTGAATTATTGGCGGTAAGTTTATCATGTATCTCTGCGTCTTTACTTTTTTAAATTCAACTACCTTGAGAGCGGTATTAATACGATTATTTTGAATGACTGTCGGGCTGTTCTCATCTAGAAAGCACTTTATTGGTTGAGAACCTTAATGACCACCCCAAGTTGATTAATAGATAAATCATATAGACACAAGGTCGATTACGAACTGAGGGTTACTTCGCAATATCTAACCAAGTGCCACCTGTAAGCGTATCTAGATCATGCGCTGTTAACTCAAAAACCGAGTTGGGCGTGCCTGCAGCAGCCCAAATACGATCGTATCGCTTTAAATCTTTATCAATTATCGTCAACACGGAATCAGTGTGTGCCACAGGAGGCACACCGCCAATGGCAAACCCGGTTTTTTCCCGCACAAAGTTTGCATTCGCTTTTTCGAGCTTTACATTAATTGCAGCTTCCACTTTTTTCACGGACACTTGGTTACTACCTGAAGCAATAATCAAGACCGCTTTATCTGTATTGCTATCTTTAAATATCAGAGACTTGGCGATTTGAGACTCAGTGCAACCAATCGCATTTGCAGCATCTTTCGCAGTACGAGTAGAGTCTGCAAGCTCTGTAACGGTGAAGTTATGCCCATAACTGGCTAGGAACTCTTGAACCCGTATTGATGAGGATTTTAACGGCTGTGACATTCAATTGCTCTTCCATGCTGTGGTAGTTAAAACCAATCTAACAGCTAGTGAGCGGATTTTAAACATCCAGTATGTTTTATACTATTTGTGATATGAGGCTAACCCTATCTCGGGGGTAACATTGAAAAATATCCGAATATCCCATTAAGAGAAACTCGGATCATGGCTGTATATAAACACTCAAGATATTAAGTTCAGTAAAGTCTATATTGTTACCACATGCCATTGGTACGCAAGGCTAGCGCCAGCCAATGAGCATGCTAATAAAAAATTCATTATCTCTTTTGAGCTAAGTGAACGAGACTCTCGAGAAAAATGCTTAGCATGTAATCTCATACCGAGTGGTTGCAATTCTTTTTCATGTTTTGGCAATGCTATCAATCCAGCAAGTAGCATGACTAAACAAAGCATATAACTACCTTGCACGATAAAGAATAGAGTAAGTGAAAATGCGGTGACAGAAAAAATCCAAGAAATGAATTTGAACATAGCAGCTCCGTTTGCTATCAGTGTTACCAGTTCGATTTTACAATCATCAAGCTGGCTAGTTTCTAATTTTAATACGGAGTTTAGAGTTATTAGTTTAAAAGCACAAGCAGACTAAAGTATTAGCCCTTATTTTCGAACAATGCCTTCATAAATTCATAGAATGCCTCTGCCTTGCGTGTCTTCAGCGAGTGCTGAGGCCGGACAAACCAAATAGGTGCGTCGTCACTTTCGAGACAACCTGGAATAATAGGCACTAACTCACCTCTTTTTAGGTTATCTCTGATGGCTATGTGAGATTTAACTGCAATGCCATGCCCAGCCAAGGCGGCTGAAGTCATGTTGTCTGAGTTTGAAATCGTAAAACGAGTTTTTGCGTTAAAGTGTACAATTCTACCGTTTGGTTCTTTTAACTTAAATTCTCGTTGCCAAGGTAAGCATACAAAAAAATGATTTTGTAATTCGCTGATATTTTCAGGCATGCCATAGCGGTCAATATAGCTCGGCGCTGCACATAATATCCGGTGGTTATCGCATAGTTTTCTCGCCAACAACCCAGAATCAGCCAATTGTCCAACGCGTATCGCTACATCTTGAGCACCTTCAACTATGTTTACAAACTGGTCGTTGATCAGGAAATCAAGTGCTAACTGTGGGTGCGCTTGCTCAAATTGACTTAGGTTTGGCATCACAAATTGTGAAAACACCCAAGGCGGCATAGTGACACGAAGTAACCCGCTCACCGCTGAGCCCCTTGCACCTATTTCGTGCTCAGCATCATAAAGCGCCTCCAATATATGCTCCACTCTCTCTCTAAAAGTACTTCCGGCAGGGGACAATGTTAGCGTACGACTATCTCTAAACAGCAAAGTCGTACCTAAATGTTGCTCTAACTTATTAAGACGATGACTAACTGTCGCGGGTGAGAGTCTCAATTGCTTCGCAGCATTAACCACTCCTTGATGTTTAATAATAGCTAAGAATGTTTCGAGTTCAGCGATTGAATACATGTCGATTTAGTTTTTTCGAATCTTGCTTTCGAATATGCGCGCTTTGTTTAAATTTATCAAATAAATATACTGCTTCTCACCGCAACTAAATTGGAATTATCAATGAAACGCATCTTAATTAGTCTATACGTTATGTTAGGAGGCCTAATGCCGAATATTAGTCAAGCCAACTCAAAGGTTGAACGCCCGGAAGTTATTTTCTTCGATGTCAATGAAACCTTACTTGATTTAGAGTCAATGAATAAACCGGTTAGCCAAGTTTTGGGTGGCGATGAGTCCCTATTACCTCTTTGGTTTTCCACTATGCTACATCACTCGTTAGTGACTACGGTAAGTGGTGATTATCAAGATTTTGGCAAGATAGGCGTTGCCGCGCTACAAATGGTTGCAAAAAACAAAGGCCTGACAATAACTGACGCACAAGCTAAACAAGCAATTGTGCCCGCTCTGCTCTCTTTGCCCCCACATAAAGACGTCATTCCGGCACTAAAACGGCTCAAGCAAGCAGGCTTTAAACTCGTGAGTTTAACCAATTCATCGAATGCGGGAGTTAAAGCGCAGTTTGAAAATGCCGGTCTAATCACCTATTTTGATCAACGCTTGAGTATTGAAGACATTAAAGTGTATAAGCCCGACCTTAGAGCCTATGAATGGGCGTTACAGCAATTAAATATTCGTCCAGATCAAGCGCTAATGGTAGCGGCTCACGGCTGGGATGTTGCCGGCGCTAAAGCCGCGGGCATGCACACAGCATTTATTGCAAGACCACAAAAGCAGCTCTACCCTCTAGCAGAAGCACCAGATTACGTGCTACCTGACTTAACAAGTTTGGCTGACAAGCTCACCACTTCTGGAAACGAGTAACATTGGATCAGCTGGCACCTTGATACCAGCTGATAAAAATGCTCAGCATGCTTTATCTACATAATAAATGTACTAGATTTAAGGAGGTGAATCGAAGGAATAGCCTCCATGAATATAAATAAAAACACCCACATTGTGATCTGGATAATCATAGGTGTTAGCTTAACTATCCACGGCGCATCCCTTTTACTGAGCAATACGCTTCTTAATAATATAACTTGGCCGCTGATAGAAGCGCATGCAGTAGTTGAAACCTTCGGCTCCGCTGTCGCCCTTTTCATTGCATTAGCGTTGTTATTTTTTGAAAAGTACAACACCGGGACAAGTTTTAATATCGAAATCGCCACGGCGCTGCTGGTAATGGGGATCTTAGATGGATTCCATGCCGCCGTAAATGTTGGCCAAACCTTCGTTTGGCTTCACAGTATCGCGACTTTCTTTGGTGGTCTCACTTTTATCACCCTGCTTGCTCACAACCGATTTACTTGGTTTAAAAATCGCTATTGGCTGATCAGCGCATGCACAGCCGCTATCATCATCGGCACCATGAGCCTAGCTTACCCTACGGATTTACCACACATGGTTGAGCAAGGTCACTTTACTGGTACAGCGATGGCACTCAACGTCATTGGCGGTACTATGTTTTTTGTCGCCGCAGTTAAAATTCTCCTTGTATATCGCGACTCTCATAATGTGAGCGATTTGCTCTTTTGCTTACATTGTTTCCTATTTGGCGCGGCCGCTATTATGTTCGAGCAATCCAAGTTGTGGGATACCGCTTGGTGGGGCTGGCATATTTTAAGGTTAATGGCCTATATCGTCGCTTTAGGGTTTTTACTAGTTGAAGGAATGCAAATCTTACAAGAGTTAAAACAACATAAAGAGCAGTTAGAAGAGTTAGTGAGTGAGCGCACTCGCTCACTAGTCGAGACCAATCAAAAGCTAGAAGAAACCGTCGCCTATCTCAACCGTACTCATACGCAATTACTTGAACGGGAGAAAATGGCATCGCTTGGCGATTTGGTTGCGGGTGTTGCACACGAAATCAACACCCCCATCGGGATTGGCATCACTTCCACCACTTATCTACAGCAGCACTTAGACGACCTCACCATGAAGTACCAAACTAAAGTGCTCTCTACCGGAGTATTGGAGGACTTTATTTCAGATTCAACTGGCGCTTGCAAACTGCTATTAAAAAACCTCCAACGCACCGCGAATTTAATTAATAGCTTTAAGCAAGTCGCTGTCGATCAATCTTGCGAGCAAGTGAGGGCCTTTAATGTCCATGATTATGTTCAAGAGATCATCGCGGCACTCAGTCCAGAGATTAAAAAGCATGACCATAAAATCAAGTTTCATTGCGATCCCGGCCTTATCGCCACGACCTATCCCGGTGTTATTTTTCAGATCATTTCGAATTTAGTCGCAAATTCCATTGCACATGGCTTTAAAGAGTCGGAACAAGGTGAGATCACCATTGAATTATTTAAACATGATGAACACATTGAGCTTATTTATAAAGACAATGGTAAAGGTATGTCGGAGCTTGAATTAAGTAAGTTATTCGAGCCATTTTACACCACCAAAAGAGGAAGTGGCGGTATGGGACTTGGCGCTTATATTATCTATAACTTGGTGACTCAAGGGCTAGATGGAGATGTACACACCGTCAGCGAGCCCGGCAAAGGACTCGAATATAGGATAGCATTTGCTAATAAGCAGGCGACGCCATTAAAAGTCGTTTCTTAACCGGATGACTGATTGAGTACTGCCACAATGGTCAGTACTCAATACTTCTATAATAATTAAATTAGAAAAACCCTAAAGGACTGGTGCTATAGCTCACTAAGAGGTTCTTGGTTTGTTGGTAATGATCCAGCGCCTTTTTGTGAGTTTCTCTGCCAATGCCGGATTTTTTATAACCACCAAATGCCGCGTGTGCAGGATATATATGATAACAGTTAGTCCACACGCGGCCCGCTTCGATTTGGCGACCAAATTGATATGCGCGATTCATATCTCTAGTCCACACCCCAGCACCTAAACCAAACTCAGAGCTATTCGCCAATTCCAACGCCTCTGCTTCATCTTTAAAAGTGCATAAAGAGATCACCGGACCAAATATTTCCTCTTGGAATACCCGCATTTGGTTATGCCCTTTTAACAGCGTGGGTTGAATATAAAAGCCTTTATGATAACCCTCGCCAAGCTCTGCGACTTCACCACCGATTAACACTTCAGCCCCTTCCTTCTTGCCAATATCAATATAGCTAAGGATTTTATCAAATTGAGCTTGTGAGGCTTGTGCACCAACCATGGTCTCTGTATCAAGCGGATTGCCGCGTTTAATCGCCTTAGTGCGTTCGATGACTTTGGCTATAAAGTCATCGTATATATCTTCTTGCACGAGCAAGCGCGATGGGCAAGTACATACTTCTCCTTGGTTAAAGTAGGCCAGCACAGCGCCTTCAATACACTTACTTAGGTAATCATCGTCAGCTTGCATCACATCACTAAAGTAGATATTAGGCGACTTACCCCCTAGCTCCACCGTTGAGGGAATGATATTTTCAGCCGCACATTTTAGAATGTGAGAACCTACTGGAGTCGAGCCTGTAAACGCAATTTTCGCGATACGCGTACTCGTAGCAAGCGCTTCACCCGCCTCTTTCCCAAAACCGTTTACGATATTAACCACGCCATTTGGTAATAAATCAGCGATAAGTTCCATCAACAACAAAATAGACGCAGGCGTTTGCTCCGCAGGCTTTAGCACTACGCAGTTTCCAGCAGCGAGAGCGGGTGCCAGTTTCCAAGCGGCCATAAGTAATGGGAAGTTCCATGGGATGATCTGTCCCACAACGCCCAGAGGTTCATGAAAATGATAGGCCACGGTTGACTCATCAATTTCACCAATGGCTCCTTCTTGAGCACGAATACAACCTGCAAAATAGCGGAAATGATCAGCAGCGAGCGGAACATCAGCGGCTAGCGTTTCACGTACAGCTTTACCATTATCCCATGTTTCGGCTACCGCTAGGTATTCAAGGTTTGCTTCTATTCGGTCTGCGATTTTGAGTAATATATTGCTTCGTTCAGTGACCGAAGTTTTACCCCACGCCGCCTTTGCAGCATGGGCGGCGTCAAGTGCCAGTTCAATGTCTGCATCATTTGAACGCGGGATCTGACAAAATACTTCGCCATTAACAGGACTAATATTGTCGAAGTACTGACCGTCAACGGGTGGCGTCCACTCACCACCAATAAAGTTTTGATATTGCGACTTAAAGCTGACGATTGCACCTTCAGTATTTGGATTTGCGTATATCATTTTTACCTCTGCAACTTGTGTTATTTATTTGGGCTTCATTCGTCCCAATTTTGTTTTTACTAATATTTGACATTAGCCAAGTTCACCTTTAAAAACTTAACTTAGGGTCTCGGAATGTATACGCACAGTCCAAAAATAACCGAGAAGGAGTGCATTGTTTGCAGATCTCTAAACATCGCAGTCGTGTCGAACGCTTAGTTGAAAACAAAATAAGTTTTGCTGCCAATCAAGTAGAGCTTAGCGTCTATGACACATACGAAAGTACCAATAGAGTCAAACTCGCCTCTAATGAAGTGTTGTTTTGTGCGATGATCACTGGTAAAAAAGTGATGCACGTAGACAGTTGTGACTATCACCAGCCCTTTTTACCTCATCAAAGCTTCGTATTGGCACCAGAACAAACCGTATTTATAGACTTTCCCGACGCCAGCTTATCCGCTCCCACCACCTGTTTAGCAATCGAGATCAGTCGAGAGAAAATTAATACCGTGAGCGAGAAGTTAGCGCTTTCGCTTCCTAGTGATTTTAATTATCAAAAGCAGCTGGTTCACACCGAGCATAACTGGCAAACCCAGCACTGCTTGGGGCGATTGCTCCATCTATTCAGTGAGAATGAGGCTGAGCGGGGGTACTTTATCGATTTGGCAATGGACGAACTAATTGCAAGACTACTACAGCAACAAAGCCGAGATCTGCTGTTAGGTGCAGTAAAACAAGCACCAGATCATAATGGTTTGTATCAAGCGGTGCATTATTTGGAGACTCATTTAGACGAGCCATTAGATGTAGAGAAACTTTGTAAACTTAGCTGCATGAGTAGAAGTCGCTTTTTCAATCAATTTAAAAAATCATTCGCGACGACGCCACAGCAGTGGCTCCAAGCACGTAGACTAACTGAAGCAAAGGCAAAACTAAAAGCAGGAATTCAGATCACCGCAATTAGTTTCGCACTCGGCTTTAAGCATCCAAGTCAATTCAGTCGAGCGTTTAAACAAGCCTTTAATATCACGCCGAAGGACTATCAACTTCAGGCACTAAAAGCCGATAAAAACGACTGGTTACTCCGTTAGTCCAGCCAAAACCCTGTTGCACCACGTATTCTCCGCCACTTGCCTGTTTATCCGGTTCAACCACATTATACTTCTCAAGCAAACAGCCGATTTGCTCAAAGCCGGTTTCAACAGCATAAAGCCATGCTTGCATAATCTTATTCGCGAGTTGATTTTGACCATATGCCCTTAAACCTGACACCGCAAACCACTGCAGTGGTGCCCAGCCATTAGGACTGTCCCACTGCTGTGAAGTAGTGACTAAGGTACTAACCAATCCACCTTGCTGCAAAAACTCTGCCTCGAGTTTTTTGCCAATATGCTCTGCCTGCTCGGGTGTAACCAGCTCAGCAAACATAGGCACAACGCCCGCTAGAGATTCAACGGAGGTACGCGCATAATCATTAAGATCCACATCGAAAAACCAGCCTTTTTTATCACACCAACAATATTTCTGTATCAGTGCACTGCGATTTGACGCTAAATTGGCATAGTACTGAGCTTGCGTTAGCTCGTTTAATTTCTCAAAACAACGTGCGATTTGCGACTCAAGCAATACTAGTAGTGCATTTAAATCCACAGGGATAATGTCTGTTGTACGAATGCTCGCTAAATCGTCAGCGTTTGCTAACCAACGGCTACTAAAGTCCCACCCCGACTCGCAAGCCGCACGAATGTGCTGATAAAAGGTTCCGCTGTCCGTAACCGCTGCGGCTAATTCTATATCCTCAATAAAAGACTCTGGGCGCGGTGCTGCAAGCGGATCCCAGTAGCGATTCAGTGTGCCCCCACATGGCATGTTGACGACTCGGTAATGCGCTTTTTTATCCGTGCAACTCAAATCCTCTCCAGTCTGCCAAAACTGATGTTCTTTCAGTAATGCCTGAGTAACTCGCGACAGCCACTGCTTATCATGAGATTTTTCCTGCCACAGTAAATCAGCCATTAATGCTGTTACAGGTGGCTGGGAGCGGCTTTGGTAATAATCTCGATTACCGTTAGGTACATGTCCAATACGATCAATAAGACTCACAAAGTTATCTAACATTCCTTCAACGAGATCGCTTCTGTTCGCATCCAAAAGCCCGAGTGCCGTAAAGTAGCTATCCCAGTAATAAATCTCATTAAAACGTCCACCCGGTACAACATACGGATGGGGTAAAGGTAGCAAGGAGCCTTTAGCAACGGTGCTCGGCTTTCTAGATAAACGCGACCACAGCGCACTGATATACTGCTGCGCACTAGTAAAGTCTGGTAAGGCATCTAACTCTTTGTTGGCAATAAAGTCAAAATGCGCATGCACAAATCTAAGTAACGCCTCTCCCGTTGGCTTTTGCATCACATACTGGTTTTCTATCTCTGCGAGCGGAATTTTTGCGATGGCATCTGCAAAAACTTTACTATCTGAAAACAAATCAGCGCTTTGCACCGCCTTAAAAATCTCTGTGGAATAAAAGTTTGATTGGTACTGCATGTAAGACCTCAGCTCACCTTTTGTTGATTTGGCGTGTGAGCATGATTTGATTGGCTAGACTCACTCATCGATTTAAAGAAATATAAACACACAGCAATCACCAGCATGGGAATAAGTGCCCCATAAAACGCTTGTTGACCACCAAAATGTTGAAATACTAAACCTGTGATCATTGAACCCGTGCTACCACCCAGCGCTGAAAATACAACGATTAGCCCTGTCATCGACGCGTGCTGTGTAGTGGGTAAACTACTTAGCATTACCGAATTAATCACCGGATAAATAGGCGCCATAAAAAGACCGATCAGCGGCATGAGAAAAGCCACAAGGGGTGCATCAAATAACGAAGAAATAAGCGTTTTCTCAATACCCTCAGTCATCGGTAACGTTAAAATCACTAATCCTGCCATTGCGGCAAGGCAAACATTTAACACCACATACCAATGTACTTTGGTTAGCACAATGCCAGCACCTAGCCGACCAAGTGCTAAGCAAGCAGCAAAAACACTGGTAATTTGCACGCTAATGTTCACCGGTAATGACAAGATCTCATTATTAAAAGTAGGCAGCCAAGTGCCTATACTCTGCTCTATCAATACGTATAAAAATGCGGAAATCACAAATACCAGCACAAGCGGCTTAGCCACAAGCTTTAGCATCGCTATAAATGCAAAGACACTAGACTCGGTGGCTTGCGTTGGCTCTGGCTTTGCAATTGGGGAGATCCAGACAATAAATGCGGTGAAAGCGCTCAGCACAGCTAACACGAAATAGACGTTTAACCAGCCAAGAGAGTTATCGCCGCTGTCAATAAACGCCGCAAAAATCCAATAACCGCCGAGGACCCCTAACATAAACACGCCTTCAATAAAATTAAGCAGGCTTGAATGTTGATTACTCCCTTCAGTAACTTGGCCAACGAGTGCATAAACCGACACTTTGACCACCGCAAATGCCGCCCCCACACAAGCAAATACTAATTTAAGAATCCAAAACTCAGCGACCATAGGAGTGATACTGCAAATCAATGCTACGCCCGCGAGCACTGCGGTCAGAGCGATTTTAAATCCGACCCTAGGGATAACCGACGCAACCAGAAATGAAACGATGGCGATGGGAAGATCTTTAAATGCCTCTAAGGTGGCGGCCTGCGCTTTTGTAATGCCAAAGCTATGAATAGACTGCAAGATGACCGTCCCTACACTATTGAGCAAAATAGCAAATAGGAAGTAACTAACGGCCATGGCAAGTATGATACGTGCTCGATTCATTGTTATTCTCGTTAAAACACTGTGATTCCTTTTTAGTCTAGACAGACTTTTTTATTTTTGCAATCGTTTGCATTTCAAATCACATCAAAACAATTTAAGCTAATGATTGTTATCGCATATTGTGCTGCGTTAACTAGATTGTCTTATCACTAATAATGACGGCACCTCTTGAGAAGCACATGTCTCACCACTTAACTGAGAGAGCAGCTTTTCCACCAATAACTGAGCTGCGGCATTGGTGTCTTGTTTAATCGTAGATAGCGCAGGGAAGCTGATCTGTGCCATGGCTATATCGTCAAATCCGACTATTCGTACGTCATTTGGTACGCTAACGTAACGCTCTTTTAGCGCTTTTAGTGCCCCAAGCGCGACCATATCACTACACGCAAAGATCCCATCAAAGGTTAATCCTTGTGCTCGCAACAAAGCGTTTATACTCGCGTAGGCAGCCTCTGAAGTAATGTCGATTTTAATCATTTGCGCTTCCACCTTGGCTTTTTCCACCGCATGGCAAAATCCGCGATAGCGCTCACCAAGTTCGGCATGACCCGGATCGCCCAAAAATAGAAGTTTAGACGCTCCCCTGGCAATTAAGTGCTCCGTTGCGTTAAGGCCACCAATAAAATTGTCACTCCCAACGATAGGATAATTTGCAGAAGTTTTAGGGTCGCCCCATACCACGATCGGCGTGCCAGCTCTTGCAGCACGCTCAATTCGTGCTTGCTCCTTGCCTTGGCCGACGACAATAACTCCATCGGCTCGACGGCCAGAAATAAAATAACCATGCCAGTCTTCCCCCGCCATATAAGAATTGGAGAGCAATAACTCGTAGCCTTTTCGGTTCACTGCACGATTAATATCGCTCACTACTTTAAGTAAAAATGGGTCGTCGACGGACTGTTTGGTTTCGGCTTCGAGATTGATTATAACGGCAATGACTTTGGTTTTTTGCATCCGTAAGCGACTAGCCGCCGCGTTAACGCTAAAGTGATGCTCTTTTGCAAGCGCCTGAATGCGCTCTCGAGTTTCCTTTTTTATCAGAGGGTTATCATTGAGTGCACGGGAAGCTGTGGAGGTAGAGACTCCAGCTAGCCTTGCTAGATCCGATAGCTTTAATTGTGTTGTTCCCATCGCAAACCCCTTCTTAGCACACGTTATTACATCGCTATTCTTACAATTTTTTGGTACTTAAACCATAACTAATTGAATCTCCTACCCTAACCAAGCAGAAAAGATAAGCAATCACTGTAAATTTGTAACGCCTTACATCATTTTATGACAAATTTTTAAACAACATCATTGCAAACGTTTGCATTAAGATCTATTTTAAAAAATAGACAGTCGTTAAATACCAGTCTATGACAACAACAAGAGGGCTTTAGCCGTGATAAAAACTAACTCCTTAAGCTTGATCGCTGCTGCTATAACGCTTGCGTTAAGCGCATCAGCTCAGGCTGAACAACAACCGAACAATAACAAAGAAAAAGTAGAAACCATCATCGTATCGGGTACACCTGGTGGCGCAGGGATCAGAAAAATTGATGCAAGCTTTGCTGTGACTAACATCGATGCCGTGCAAATTGATAAGCTCGCCCCAAAAAGTACCGCTGATTTGCTTAAAGCGGTGCCTGGGATCTGGGTTGAAAGTTCAGGAGGTGAATCCGGTGCCAACGTTTTTGTTCGCGGCTTTCCAGGCGGTGGTGATGCACCATTCTTAACGGTTAGTTTGCAAGGTAGTCCTATCTATCCCGCGCCAACGCTCTCATTTTTAGAAAACACCTCGATTTTCAGACTCGATGAAACCATCAGTATGATGGAAGGCCTGCGTGGTGGACCAAACCCCGTGGTGTCTAATGGTCAGCCGGGCTTAACAACTAACTTTCAACTTAAACGTGGCCAAGCTGACACCGAAGGGACGTTTAAATACACCACCACAGACTATGGTCTAAACCGCATTGACGGCGTGTTAAGTGGTGAGATTTCCAATGACCTTTACTACATGGTTGGCGGTTATATCAAACGCTCTTCTGGGATCCGTGATGCGGGCTTTACCTCAGAAAAAGGCCATCAATTCACCATAAACCTAACCAAAGAGTTTGCTGACGGTGAGTTTAACCTTTATACCCGTCAAACTGATGACAGAGGCGCATGGTACCTGCCAACCCCACTTAATGTGGAGGGTGTGGATGCGGGCTTTACTCAGCTGGGAACGAATAATCGCAAGGCGATTATTTATGTCGGTGATGAAAATGCACCGATGAGCGTAGATATGGGTGATGGTCGCGGCTGGAAAGGCCATGTTTCTGGAGGTAGCTTAAAAGTAGAATTCAAAAACGGCTGGCAATTAAATGACCGCTTTAGCTTAACGCAAGGCGATGCAAATACACTAGGCCTTGTGCCTGCTGGCAGTGCGATGCGTTTAAGTGAAGTGGCGGACAATGGTGAAACCGCAACAGGTAGCGTCACGGGCGATGAATACGCGGGCGATACCATGGTACAACAATATGGCCGCTGGGTTGTATTAAAAGATATCGAAGCTTTCACCAATGACTTAGCCTTAAGCAAAACCTTTGGTGATTGGTCAAGTGCCTTTGGTATTTATACAGCAACGACCTCAGCAAAAGATTGGTGGAGCTTAGGTAATACCGCCTACCATGTGTTGGAGCAAGGTGGCGAGGCATTGAATGGCATCGCGTGTAATAGCGATGTTGCGGGTTGTGCCTTCAACTACGACATTAACAGTTCTGGTGATGCGACAACGTGGGCCATCTACACCACCCAAAGTTACCAAGCAACGGAAGCCCTTAAGTTAGATTTAGGCTTACGTAGCGAGCAACACGAGGTTGAGTATTCGGTCGACGAAGGTTTAGATGGGGCTATCACCAAAGCAGTTGACTATGATGAGCGCAAGACTTCATGGACCTTAGGTGCTGACTATAGTTTGAGCTTAGATTCAGGTGTTTTTGTGCGTATGAACAAAGGCTACAAAATGCCTTATTTCGACGACTTTAGAGACAATTATAGCACCTATGAATCGGGCGAGTCGCTGATTAAAGCAGTCACACAAGCTGAGCTTGGCTATAAATATATGGGTGAAACCGGCGACCTGTTTGTTACTTTATTTACCAACGAAGTAAAAGGCGACACGTTTGTAAGACGCCCAGGAGTACCTGCGGAAATTCTAACCAACGAAGCAACTGGTGTAGAACTTGATTACAGTTACAACCATGAGTCGGGCCTATCGGTAAACTTGAATGCCACATGGCAAGACACTGAAATTACTGAAAGCCCGACCAATGAAGGGAATAAAGCGCAGCGCCAACCTGACTGGATGCTCCGTATTACACCGAGCTATGACTTTGAAATGTCGGGTATGTACGCCACCTTGTATGGCACCCTTTCGGCTGTAGATGACCGTTTTGGGGATAATGAAAATACTGTCGTGTTAGAGGGCTACGAAAAGCTTGATATTGGCCTTATCGTAGAGCCAACAGAGGGCGTAAAATTACAACTAGCGGTAGATAACCTTACTGACAAACAAGGGATCACCGAGGGGGATCCTCGTAACCCAGATTCACCTAATGGCCGCTATATCATGCCAAGAAGTGTAAAGTTTAGTGTTGTGTATACGTTCTAGTTGCTGTAACTAAGCGTTTAACATAGCGCTGCCTGCTTATATCAAATGCCTGAGGCTGGTAGCGCTAAAAAGACCTAACACGTTTATTGCTGGGCAACTTCTTGCAAATGCACTTCAGAGTGCCCTCTGCTACCCTAAACCTTCGTTATTGTGCCAAGAGAAACCGCCACCAACTTTTCTTCGTCACCGCTTTTCGCATATACCTTACATTCGCATGTCGCCTGACGTTTACCCGAATACAACACGGTTGACTTTGCGATTAGCTTATCGCCAATAGCGGGTCTAACATAATTCACTTTATACTCTGAGGTAACACAGCTACCAAGCACCGATGCACCAGCAAAAGTAATACAATTATCAGCTAGATAGCTAACCACGCCACCATGTGCAAAGCCATAGTTTTGTTTAAGATCATCTCGAATCGCAAGGCTTAACTCAGCAACGCCAACCTCAAACACCTCCAACTCAGCGCCTAACAATAAACTAAAAGACTGCTGTGCTAGGATCTCCTTTCCTTCTTCTAACATAGTATTGCTCAACTTCTTCTCCTTAGTAATATTTACGCTCAAATAGACTCTACGTCGCGAATGGTGTTCACGTTTATAGGTAAAGAACATGATTCACTAAAACCACGATATGATTAGTTAAACACGACTAAAACAAAATTACAGCTTAAAACGGCAGACATTGCTACTAGGTTATACTTTCTAAATTGGATATAGGTCTTAACTTTATTGTCGGATACCGTCGAGAAAAAACCAGTTTTAAGCGATTCACCCACGGCAGCATTTAGCAGTGACCATTGCGATGTGCCAAGGGTGTGCTTTGTTAGTTTATGCCACTCTTCTGGATACAATCTTGCCAAGTATTTACACAAATTCTTATACATTTTAATTTGTATGAACAGCAGTATGGTAATCAAGGTAATGGGGATAAGTTCTTCCATGTGCTAAATACCTTTTAAAAGTGCAAAAAACAGCTCTATCTAAATATACGATTCAAAACTGGAATCGAGATATTGCCTATCACTAGACTCCCATAGGTTTACCACAATGTAAACAAGCAGTTATATCTATCGCTTTTCGTTATGCTGAATGAGTTTCAATATAATTTAGGACGAGAGACTTAAAACAAAAAAAGCCGCCTAGCAAGAAACTAAGCGGCTTTTCTATATTCAAACTAGAGCTGAATTAATCTAACCAGAACTCTTTTTTGAACTTAATACCAAACTCACTGCGGTCATTGCTGCGCATGACACCAACAAAGCCACTTTGCTGTAGACGACCTACATCGTACACTTCGTTTAGCACGTTTTCACCGTATAGCGTTACTTCCATATCACCTTCAGCGTTGGTGTATGAGATGTTAAAACCCAACAATTCGCGAGAATCAATATGCTCGCTTGCACGTGTTACAGACTGACCTTGCATGTCTGAGCGGTACGAGTAGCTTGCGTTAACTGCAATCGTTGCACCATGCTCTAAGTCATGGAAGTAAGATGGTGCCACCATCACAGTCCATCGAGGTGTGAGTGCTGGCGCATCGCCTTTACCAATACCAATAACACCTTCATCAACATGGGTAATTTCTGAGTCTAGGTAACCGATTGAGCTGCGTACTGAAAAATCATCAGTAATTGCGATTGTCGTTTCAAGTTCAATACCTTGTGCTTTCGACTCACCTGCATTTTCCACGATAGTGACGAAACCACCGCCAGCAGTCGGGTCGTTGAAAGGTAACGCCAGATCAGTGTAATCAGTTACAAATGCAGCAACCATCATAGATACGTTTTCATGCACTTGGCCTTTGAAACCGATTTCGTAGTTAATCGCTTTAGTTTCATCAAACGCAGCGAATTGATCTGGGCCACCAAATGGACGTGGTGGGAAGCCGCCACTTTGGTATCCTTTTTGGACCTGGGCGTAAACATTGATGTCACGAGTTAACTGGTATGACGCATTCACGTCCCACGTCACTTCGTCAAAGTCTGCGCTTACGTATTTACGAGCACCAAAGCTTGGGAAGAGTGCGTTTGCCTCTTTTTTGTCTTCAGAGTAACGTAAACCACCACCAATGCTGAACAGCTCAGTCACGTCAAAGCTTGCATTGATGTAAGCCGCATAGGCATCGGTTTCTTGGTTGATATCAAAGTAACCGTAGCCACCAAAAGAAGCAGTCTGACCATCGTTTAATAAGCCATTTGGCGTGTTCCACGGGCTAAATACGAACGGACCAGAGCTGGTAAAACCGTCTTCGTTAAAGTAATAAAGACCCGATACAAAATCCCAAGAGTCATAAGTACCGTTTAGTTGTAGTTCAAATGAGTACTGATCTGCACCGCCCTCTTCTGGGAATTCAGATAGATTAAGTGCTACCGCATCGTCATCTAGGCCGCCAGTATACTCAGAGCTACGCTTGCTTGCGATAAATTTAACCGAGTAAACATCACTTGCTTGCCAATCAGCAGTCACTGAGCCGCCCCAACCAGAGTAGTCTGTGCTTTCAATGCCAGCAACCGTTGTTGCCAAGTCATCAGGATTGTTTGGCAGCATAGATTCATCTAGCAATGGGAAGTCACCATTGAAAGGGTCATTTGAGTCAAGTGGATCTGTTAACTCGATAGTATACGGTGATTGACCAGACTCGTTCTCAACGCCGTCAAATGCAGCGGTGACAACTAAATCATTCGTTGCTTGCCATCTAATTGCTAAGCGACCACTAAACTCTTGCTCTTCGCCGATTTCTTTTTCAGGATTTGCTAAGTTGATTGCTTTACCTACACCATCACGCTCTTTATAAGAAGCACTTGCAGAAAAGCTTAGTGTGTCTGTTAACGTTTGGCTGGTATAAAGATCAGTCGCTAAACGACCGCGAGAACCTATTTTAGCTTCAACGCGTGCAACTTCTTCAGCGCCAGGTTGTTTAGTGATCACATTTACCGCACCGCCTAATGTGTTGCGGCCGTACAGTGTACCTTGTGGACCACGTAGTACTTCTACGCGTTCAACATTGGGCAGTGAAAGGTTAGAACCCATCTGACGGCCAAGGTATACACCATCAACATAAACACCAACACCGGGGTCTGTTGTGATCACATGGTCCTGTAGACCAATACCACGGATAAATACAGAAGCATGTGCAGCGTTACCTACACCATAACGAGTAATATTTAAGTTTGGAACGAACTTACCAATATCGTCTAGATTGCTGATATTAGCTTTATCAATATCACTAGCACCGATAGAAGTAATCGCAGTAGGCGTTTCGAACAAACTTTCAGTACGTTTACGAGCAGTCACTTCTATTTTTTCAAACACTTGTTTTTCTTGCTCTACATTAGCTTGTTCAGCCAATGCTGTACTAGGAAGGGCTACGGCTGCTAACACTGCAGCTGAAATCGCAGATAAACCAAGGCGAGGTAAAACTGTAATCATATAATCTCCAAAGGAATCACCGTGTGTGTACTAGTCGCGAGAGGTCGCAAACTAGAGAAGCAACAAGCTCAGTGTTATTACTTCTAGCCCTGTAATCCATAAAATCTAAATAGATTTGGACACTACAAATTTTGGGCATAAAAAAAGATGCACTAGGGGCATCTCTTTCCTCTGGAGGGGTATTATAGTCACAACTGGGATAAATTGAAATAATTATTTAATAAAAATTACTTTTTTGGTTTTTGTAACCAAAATAAAACCAATATTAGGAAATTAATTTTTGTAAAAAAGCGTTATAGAACAAATAATTATACTAAATAGCAGGATGATATGTTACTAAAGTGAAACTTCTGCCTAGGTTTTTGCTGTGGTGCTAGGTTCGTTTGAAATTTTGAGGCGAGAAAATCTTGTCGATAACAGCGCTACCGCATTCTGCTATTTAGTTGTTCTAAATGAGAAATTTTTAACGCAGTTAGCGTCAGGTTTGATCCTTCAAATTGAGCAAGGATCAGACTAATGGGTATTAGGCTTAGTAGCAAACGATAGACGAAAAAAACCAGCATAAGCTGGTTTTTTTATTTGGTGCGAATGGGGGGACTTGAACCCCCACGGCCGAAGCCACCACCCCCTCAAGATGGCGTGTCTACCAATTCCACCACATTCGCAAATTCGGTGTATTTCCTAACGATTAGTTAGGTACGTCAGAAGCTGGATTTTCTTCTGTCGCTGGCACATCATTTGTCGCTGGAACTGTTGTTGCAGCAGCTGGTGCCTCTAGATTTTCCCACTCATTAGTCTTTTTAATCTGACCCGTAGTTAGGTTACCTAGCACAATACTTAGCACAAAGAATATCGTTGCTAAGATTGTTGTTGTCTTGGTCATAAAGTTGCCTGCGCCTGATGAGCCGAAAACTGTCGCTGATGCACCTGCACCAAACGAAGAGCCCATATCTGCGCCTTTACCTTGCTGAATCAACACCATACCAATTAGTGCTAACGCCACAATTAAGTAAACAACCATTAGAATTTCGTACATTTACTTATCCTTTTGCACTTCTGCATATTGCGGCGAAACTCTCAGGTTTTAGGCTTGCGCCACCGATAAGTCCACCGTCTATATCATCTTGTGCGAATAACAATTCACTGTTCTGTTCATTAACACTGCCACCATAAAGAAGTTGCAGTGATTGTGCAATTTGCTCATCATTTTCTGAAAGCAAATCACGTATAAATTTGTGTACCGCTTGCGCTTGCTCTGGAGATGCTGTTTTACCAGTACCAATAGCCCAAACAGGTTCGTATGCTATCACAGAGTTAGTTAGCGCTGCCACACCTAATTTGGCAATAACCGCGTTTATTTGCCTAGCAACGACTTGCTCTGTCTGCCCATTTTCTCTTTCTTCTTCAGTCTCACCAACACATAAAATTGGTGTCAAACCTTGTTCTTGAGCATGTGCAAATTTATTAGCAACATCTTCATCGCTTTCGCCATAAATAGCTCGACGCTCTGAATGACCAACTAAGGTATATGTTGCACCTAGCGATTTTGCTAGGGACGCCTGGATCTCTCCAGTGTATGCGCCTTCTTTATATTCCGAAACAGTTTGTGTTCCGACAGTAAGCCCTTTACTTGCTGCTTGCTCAATGAGCATGGCAGGAGGAAAAACAATTACATCTGCTTGAAATGTTTGATTGCTTACTGCTTCTGATATTTGGTCAACAAGGGCTTTTGAGCCATTCATTTTCCAGTTACCAGCAACAATTTGCTTTCTAGTTGTCATACGATACTCCGCAGTAGAAAGCGGGTGAGATACTAACTCTACTCACCCGAAGTTACAAGAAATAAATTTAATTTTTGGTTTAATTGCTCACAGATTCAACAACTTCAGCGATTTTTTGGGCAAAATCGATAACTTGCTTCTGTTGCTGAGCTTCAACCATGACGCGAACCACTGGCTCTGTACCAGATTTACGCAATAGCACTCTGCCCTTTCCAGCAAGCTGAGTTTCAACTTCAGCGACAACTGCTTTAACAGCGTCTTGCTCGGTTGGATCATCTTTAGTGCTATAGCGCACGTTAATCATCTTCATTGGGTACTTGCTAAAACCTTCACCCAAATCCTTTAATGTTTTATTCTGCGCAACCATGGCTGCAAGCACTTGTAAGCTAGAGACAATGCCATCACCGGTGCTGATAAGATCCAGATTTAAAACGTGACCTGAACTTTCGCCGCCGATTTTCCAGCCTTTCTCACCAAGAAGCTCCATTACATAGCGGTCACCGACCTTACTGCGCTCAAAAGCAATTCCGCGTGATTTAAGGGCGTTTTCAAGCCCCATGTTAGACATTACCGTACCTACAACACCACCACCTAATGTGCCATCGGCATGGGCTTGGCATGCAATAATATAGACGATGTCATCACCATCAAATACATGACCGTCGTGATCGACCATCATAACTCGGTCACCATCACCATCATAAGCAATACCAACATCCGCTTGATGTTCAAGCACGGCTTTTTTCAACGCTTCGACATGCGTTGCACCGCATTTTTCGTTGATGTTGACACCATTAGGTTCACACGCGGTTGTGATCACGTCTGCACCAAGTTCACGCATGACACTTGGCGCAATGTGATAAGTCGCGCCATTTGCGCAGTCCAGCACCACTTTCAACCCTTCAAGCGATAGCTCTTTAGGAAATTGGCCTTTACAAAATTCGATATAGCGACCATCCGCACTCTCTAGACGCTTAGCTTTGCCGAGCTTTTCAGACGCGACACACGTCATCGGTTCATCCAGCTTTGCTTCTATTGCAAGCTCCACCTCGTCAGGGAGCTTTTTACCATCGCCACCAAAAAACTTGATGCCATTGTCATGGTATGGATTATGAGATGCACTGATCACAATACCAGCTTCAGCTCTAAACGTTTGCGTCAAATAAGCAACAGCAGGTGTCGGCATAGGCCCCAATAAAATCACATTGATCCCAGCGGCAATTAACCCAGCCTCTAACGCGGTTTCAAGAAGGTAGCCAGAAATGCGGGTATCTTTGCCAATAATTACCTTTTTGGTACCACGCTCAGACAGCACTTTTCCAGCCGCCCAGCCTAGTTTCATTGCAAATTCAGGCGTAATTGGGAACTCGCCCACCATGCCCCTTACACCATCCGTACCGAAGTACTTTCTTGTTGTCATTGAGTAACTCCATTGACCGACGCTAGCCATACATTAAGCGCGTCGCTTGTTTCTTTTACGTCATGAACACGAATTATGTGCGCGCCTTTCTGCGCACATATCAATGCACCAGCTAGACTCGCAGCTACGCGCTCATGCGTTTCCCGAGTGAGTAGTTGTCCAAACATGGACTTTCTAGAGAGGCCTGTCAGAATAGGCAAATCGAAAGCATGAAACTTGTCCAATCCACCTAATATCTGAAAGTTGTGCTCTAGAGATTTACCGAAGCCAAAACCAGGATCTAAAATCAGCCGGTTGGTATCAATCCCAGCTTGCTTGCACGCACTGATCCTAGCTTCGAAAAACTGACTGATGTCTGAAAATAAGTCATCATAGTGAGGGTTATTTTGCATTGAGCGAGGTTGACCTTGCATATGCATTAAACAAATTGGTACATCACTGTACTGAGCTGCGACTTCAAGCGCGCCTGGCTCTTGCAACGCTCGAACATCATTAATGATATCAGCGCCAGCCTCTATTGCTTGTTTCATCACCTCAGCTTTACTGGTATCTACCGAAATCACACAGTTAGAGTGTGTGCGAATTGCTTTAATAATCGGTATTACGCGCTGTAATTCTTCTTCTAATTGAACGTCTGGCGCGCCGGGACGAGTGGACTCTCCACCTATGTCTAAGATGGTAGCGCCTTGTGAAAGCATTAAATTTGCTTGCTCGATTGCGCTATCAAGGTGAGTAAAATGTCCACCATCAGAAAATGAGTCGGGAGTAACATTTAAAATCCCCATTACCTGAGGCTTATCTAAACTAAGGGTGCGCCCTTTGGGTAAACGTAACTCGTACATTCTATACCTATTTTCTGTAGTCTAAGTTTGGTGATAACGAAAGGCTTATAGCAGTTGATTTAAGTTCTCGCATCGAATGTCATAAAACTTATATCAACTGATACAAAAAAGCCCCGATTGCTCGGGGCTGTCGTATTCTACCTAATCTTACGATTTGTCATCAAGCTCTGAGTTTGATGATGTGTCGTTTGACTGCTCTTCTGCTGGCTTTTCAGCTTTAGGCTCAGGTTTTATTTCTGTTACTTTCGCAGATTCTGCTTTTTTCTCTGGCTTAATGTCATGCGCATCCCTTGGTGGACGAACATCACGACGCTCCATTAGATCATCAATCTGCAATGCATCAATCGTTTCGTATTTCATCAACGCATCTTTCATCGTGTGAAGAATATCCATATTATCTTTTAGGATTTGCTCCGCACGTTTGTAGTTGCGATCGATGAAATCTTTAATTTCAGCATCAATAAGCTTAGCGGTTTCATCTGACATACCTGACATGCGGTGAGAACCACCACCCATGTACATCTCGCCTTGCTCTTCTAAGTACATCTGTGGACCAAGTTTCGGACTTAAGCCCCACTGAGTAACCATTTTCTTAGCAATATCGGTTGCGCGCTCAATATCGTTGCTCGCGCCTGTCGTTACTTTGTCATCGCCGTAAATCAGCGCTTCAGCGATACGACCACCGTATAAACTCGAAAGCATAGATTCTAGGTGTTGCTTAGAGTGACTTACACGGTCTTGCTCCGGTAAGTACATTGTTACACCTAATGCGCGACCACGTGGAATAATAGACACTTTATATACTGGATCATGCTCAGGCACTAAACGACCAACAATCGCGTGACCGGCTTCGTGATAAGCCGTCATTTCCTTCTCTTGCTCGCTCATCACCATGGACTTACGCTCAGCACCCATCATGATTTTATCTTTCGCGGCGTCAAATTCCGCCATACTTACCTTACGCTTGTTGCCACGAGCGGCAAACAGTGCAGCTTCATTCACAAGGTTAGCTAAGTCAGCACCAGAAAAGCCCGGCGTACCACGTGCAATCACAGACGCTTCAACATTATCGTCTAAAGGCACTTTACGCATGTGAACGTTTAAGATTTGTTCACGGCCACGAATATCCGGAAGACCAACGACGACTTGGCGATCGAAACGACCAGGACGTAATAATGCAGGGTCTAGTACATCAGGACGGTTAGTAGCAGCAATAACGATAATACCTTCGTTACCCTCAAAGCCATCCATTTCTACAAGCATTTGGTTAAGTGTTTGCTCACGCTCGTCGTGACCACCGCCCATACCTGCGCCACGTTTACGGCCTACCGCGTCGATTTCATCGATAAAGATGATACAAGGCGCAGCTTTCTTTGCCTGTTCAAACATGTCACGAACACGAGATGCACCAACGCCAACAAACATTTCTACAAAGTCAGAACCGGAAATGGTAAAGAATGGTACTTTTGCTTCGCCAGCAACGGCTTTAGCAAGTAGGGTTTTACCCGTACCTGGAGGACCAACCATCAACACGCCTTTCGGAATGCTACCGCCCAACTTTTGGAACTTTGACGGGTCACGCAAGAAATCTACTAGCTCAGTAACATCTTCTTTCGCTTCGTCACAACCAGCAACGTCCGCAAATGTTGTCTTAACTTGGTCTTCGCTCATTAACCGAGCTTTACTTTTACCAAACGACATTGCGCCTTTGCCGCCACCGCCTTGCATTTGGCGCATGAAGAAAATCCATACCCCGATAAGCAGTAGCATTGGGAACCAAGAAATAAAGATATTCGCAAGGAAAGATTGCTCTTCCGGTGCAACACCTTTGATATTTACGTCGTTCTTAAGTAAGTCATTAACCAAATCCAAATCAGTTAATGGAATTACTGTTTGAAAACGATCTCCACTTGAACGAACGCCACTAATCACGCCGGTTTGACGATCAATACTGACTTCTCTTACAGAGCCATTGCGCACATCCTTTACAAATTGTGTGTAACTCGTTTGGCGATCATATTGTTCGCCACCGTTAAAGCTCTGGAACACAGTCATTAGCACTACTGCAATCACTAACCAGAGTATTAGATTTTTAGCCATATCGCTCAAGGAGTTAACCTCTTGTATCCAAAAAAATTCAAATTCAACTTGATGCTTTCCAACTGTACTACAGTTTGTAGCCCGTCGCCACTACATATACTTCGCGTGAACGAGGACGAGACGCTTTTGGTTTACGGATCTTTACGACCTTAAAACAATTACGTACCTCTTGTACAAATTGATCAAAGCCTTCTCCTTGGAAAACTTTAACCGCAAATGCACCGTTTGGTTTTAGCACTTGATGGCACATATCTAATGCTAGCTCGACCAGATACATACTGCCAGATTGATCGGTTGACATATTTCCGCTCATATTTGGTGCCATATCAGAAAAAACCACATCAACATTCTTACCGTTTATTCTATCCAGTAACGCATTTAATACCGCTTCTTCTCTGAAGTCCCCTTGAAGGAAATCGACACCCGCTAATGAGTCCATCGGTAAGATATCACAAGCAATAACTTGTCCGTCAATATCTACCTGCTCTGCGAGATACTGCGACCAGCTCCCCGGAGCAGCTCCTAAATCAACTACCGTCATTCCTTTACGGATCAATTTATCCTTTTGCTGGACTTCTTCCAGCTTAAAAACCGCTCGTGAACGATAGCCACGTTTTTGGGCTTCATGCACATACGGGTCTTCTACGTGTTCTTTTAACCAACGTTTCGAACTGGCGGAATGTTTTTTATTTGCCATATTAACTACAACTCATTAGTAATATTGTCTAGATGGCGTTAGAATATCGATAATTCAAGCCTTTTAATAAATAAGATTGTATCAATATGACCTTATCAAATAAACAAAAGCAGTTCCTAAAAGGGCTAGCTCATTCTTTAAACCCAGTTGTTCTTCTAGGCGCAAACGGCCTAACCGAAGGCGTCATGGCTGAAATTGAGCAAAACCTGAACATTCACGAACTTATCAAGGTAAAAGTACCAACCAATGATCGTGAAACTAAGAAACTGATTTTTGAAGCAATTGTTCGTGAAACAAATGCACATAAAGTACAAACCATTGGCCATATCATTGTGTTGTACCGCCAAAGCGAAGACAAAAAGATCCAGTTACCTCGTAACTAATCTTTGTTGTCTGCGACGTTTTCACCTGAAGACGTCGCAATCTCTTGTAATAAACTCGCTTCTTCTGCTTTTACTTTCTTAATTTCCTGCTCACTCACCTGAGGCAGTAATTTCTTCTCAAGCGCCAATGCGTCAACAATAAAGTCGTTCGTAAGCTGATTAATAATGCCAC
Source organism: Pseudoalteromonas flavipulchra NCIMB 2033 = ATCC BAA-314 (assembly GCA_000814665.1). GTDB lineage: Bacteria > Pseudomonadota > Gammaproteobacteria > Enterobacterales > Alteromonadaceae > Pseudoalteromonas > Pseudoalteromonas maricaloris. Next base: position 480,625 of record JWIH01000025.1, on the reverse strand, counting down.
TCTCTGCATTTAACAGTAGACTAAACCCAATTCCAAGCTCTGGAATAATCACCACATCGGTACGATAACCTTGCACCCAGCCGCTATGGTAATAGAGCAGTTTGCCATCATAGCGATAAATTCGCCATCCAAGTCCATAGTAAGCTTCTTCTACGTGGCCACGCCAAACGCGCCTGCGCAGCTCACGTTTCGTCAACGTATACGGCACTGATTGCTTACTCAGAGCATCTGGTGATAAAACACTTGGATACATACCTAATTGTGCTTTTAACCACTGCGCCATATCAGCAGCACTAGCGTTTACACCAGCTGCGGGGAGTACTTTATAATAATGCGGCTTTAATTTAGCGGTATGCCAACGCTTTCGCCCTCTGACATGCGGCCACGCAAAATTATCATTTTTTGTCATTTGCTCGTAGCCTAGACCGGCGTCATGCATATTAAGTGGCGCGAAAACAAACTCTTCCATCCAAGTTTTGTAACTAATGTTCGTCGCCTGCTCGATAACATCTCCAATTAAGCTAAACATGACATTTTGATAACCATAACACTCCCCGGGCTTACATAACGCTTTGACTTGCAGTAAGCGCTCAACAATTTGTGGGTAGTCCATGCGAGACTCGATTAAATTATCGTAGGCATTAGGCACTAAGCCACTCGAGTGACTTAACAAATGATAGAGCTTAAGTTGGCTATAATCACCTTTGGCGACTTGCGGCAAATAGCTACCCACTCTATCGTCAATATTAAAATACCCTTCGCTCGCCAATTTAGCCGTTAGACTTCCTGCAAACGTTTTTGAAACCGATGCCAAGCGAAAGCGAGTTTGTTCGTTGACCACACTTCCTTGTCGACTTTTTGTCTTGCCAAAACCTTCTGCGTAGCTGCCGTGCTCGACATGCACGACGGATAAAGCAGCACCGGGCACCGATTTTTCTTTTAGTTTGCGCTCGACTTGCTTAGAATAGCTCTTTAAAAATTGTGACCATTGCTGGTTTGGGGTTTTTGCAATCGTTATTTTTGGATAACTAATGCAAAAAAAACAAACTAATGTGAGAATTAGCGACTTCATAATGACTCATTTCATTAACACTCGCCCGCCATACTAACATGATGAATTGGCGGAACTCACTAAATATAAGAAAATAACTGTTTAATTGAGGTATTTTAATGCGTTTAGTGCTAGCAGCTCTATGTACAAGTCTACTTTTTGGATGTGTCACCACAGCGCCATTAGCGCCAAAGTTAGATGTACCTAAGAAGCCACTACTAAAAAAGTCTGTTTATCAAATCAGCTATAGTACCGAACTTAATTCCGCACGAATTAAATCAGTGCAATTGCCAGCTCATCCACTTGCTCAAGGTGACACAGTCTACATCAATGCCGATAAGGTAAGCTTGACTGATACACTGAGAAAGCAGATTGTTGCTTTACTTGAGAAAAAAGGTCTGAAAGTTGTTGCAGCTAAAAACGCAAACTACACGCTAACGATTCATCAACTTGATTTGGAATTTGCAGCTAATAAAACGTACGCACTGGATAGGCCAAGAAATCCACATCCACATATTGCTGAACTTGCTCAAAATTCGCCAGCATTTCAATGTACTAATATTGTAGCTTCTGTCAGTATGCGTTTAGCGCATCAAGCATCATCCGATGTTGTCTGGTTTGCCAAGTCATCGGTAGATAGCGCAGGCTTCCAAGGTATCCCTTTACAATTCACCTTTACTGAAGTGGAAAAAATAGAAAACGAACACGATGTACTGTCGTTTATCGTCGCACAAAATACCGACGAGGCACGCCGTCAACGTGGCGAGAAGCCGGTTGATATTCCTCCTTACAAGGTAACTAAAACGGTTTCACCGCTTGAGAAAACCGCTGGTGCATGTACCCAAACGGAAGTGTCAGCGTTAACTGCGGATATGCAAAAACACTTGGCCGAGAGTTTAATTGAAAAGCTAAACGTTAAGTAACATAAGTACTCGCCAGTTTGACAGAGGTCAACTGCAAGCTGGCGCTACATTTATTTACAGACAATAACGCTTTTAGGATTATACTCGACGCAGAAAAATAAAAAGTTCGGAGTAAAGACATGGAGCAATACGGCACAATCTTATTGGTTGAAGATGATACTTCATTGGCGCAATGGGTCGCCGAATATCTTGATAACCAAGGCTATAAAACACATTGCTGCTATCGCGGTGATGAAGTTATTGAACGTGTTAAGTCACTAGACCCCGACCTTGTTTTACTTGATCTTATGCTCCCTGGTAAGGACGGTATCAGTGTATGCCGCGACTTACGTCAGTTTTATAACAAGCCTGTTATTATGCTCACTGCCAAAGATGAAGAAATGGATGAAGTCATCGGTTTGGAAGTCGGTGCTAGCGATTACGTTATCAAGCCTGTTCGTCCTCGTGCCTTACTCGCTCGGATCAAAGCAAATGTGCGCGCTGCACAGGAAAAACCCCAAGATCATCACGCAGCCAATCACGAACTCGTAGTTGGACAGCTATGTATCGACACTCAAGCTCGCAAAGTCAGTGTTGCTGGCCAAGAAGTCATCGTTTCTAGTGCTGAATATCTACTACTGCAATTTTTAGCCAGTCACGCTGGTGAAGTTGTCTCTCGCGATGCGGTATTTAAAGCGACAAAAGGAAGAGAGTATGACGGCCTCGACAGAAGCGTTGATGTGCTCATTTCTGCCTTGCGTAAAAAGTTTAATGATGATCCTCAAAACCCAGAAAAAATTAAAACGGTGTGGGGTAAAGGATATCTACTCGTACCATCAGCTTGGTAATGAAGGTCGCAAGCTAATATCGTGAAGAAACTCTACATCTACTTACTCGCTGGTGCATTGATTTCGATCTTTGCACTGGGTTGGGTGATCGACACCTATAATCAGCAAACCGCTCCCTTAGAAGATAGTTTTGAGTGGCAAAGCAAACTGATCACCGGCCTTGCGAAGCAAGTTGCAAATACTGAGCAGGAAAAGCGCGAAAATGCAACGGCGTTAATTGCCCAACAATTCGACATCAACATTCGTTATAAAGATGGCGATACTTTAGCCATGCCGCTCGAATTAAAGCAACAGATGTTACTACCTGATGGGTTAGTGATAGAGAATGAGAATGTATATCTGCTAAAAACAACCCCCGAAATGGCGCCTGATTACGTTGAACTTGAATGGGAGCCTCAGGTTGAACAGGCAGATTACGACGTATTGCTAACGTTATTTTTCTACGGTGGCATTTGCGCAATATTATGGTTTATTCTCTCTCCGTTAGTTAAACGCTTGATCGTTCTCAACACTGCAGCAAAGCACTTTGCCAGCGGTAATCTAAGCGCGCGCATCGCCCCCAATCATTTCACTTACATCCGTGACTTAGAAAATACCTTTAATCGTATGGCAAGCCAAATAGAGAAGTTGATGGCTGAGAATAAGCTAATGGCCTCCAGTCTTTCTCATGACATTCGCACACCTGTTGCGTGTTTAAGATTTGGCCTAGATGCAGCTTTAGATGAAAGTGATATCGATGCTATTCACGACTATTTAACGCGCATGGAAAAAGATCTAGATCAAATGGAAGATATGCTCTCGAGCTATCTATCTTTTGCGACGCTTGAACAAAAGTCTCATTTACTCAAGCACGAAGTAACAACCCTATCTCGCTATGGTCAAGATCTGATGCAGCAAATGCAACCAAAGCTTCAAAAGAACCAGCTGTCTGGTCGGGTAGAAATTCCTGAACACTTAATGATCCATGGTGACTTACATTGGCTTGCACGAGCAATAAGTAATTTGATCAGCAATGCCTGTGATTTTGCTACTGCCAGTGTGTTATTAAGTGCACACCGCACTGAGCATTGGCTCATTATTACCGTTGAAGACGATGGCCCTGGGATCGCGAGACAAAATTGGGATAAAGTCTTTAGCCCTTTCTTTCAAGAGCAAACTCATCGCAACCGTGCAGGTAAAAGCTATGGCTTAGGCCTTGCAATCGTTGCAAAAGTTATGGATTGGCATCATGGTACAGCCACCGTTAGCCAGTCAGAACGATTAGGTGGCGCAAAATTTGTGCTTTCGCTACCCTGTAAAGAAAAATAATTATTGTAAATAAGTCGCTACACGTCGACTTATCCTATATAGAAATAATCGTGAAAACATTAGCTTATAAGCTAAGCTTTGCTTTTTGAGTGCAACAACTTAATTACGGCTAAATATCAGGCTAAAACTTGCGCTAAATCAAGGTAATTTACTCTTTTTATTTCTTTTTAATTACAGTAGATTGTCAGCGCCGTTAGAAATTTTTAGAGAAGTATAATAATTATGAGCAATGTCCGAGGAGAGTTCAGCTCTCGCTTTGGTTTTATTATGGCCGCCGCAGGGTCGGCGGTAGGTTTGGGAAACATTTGGGGGTTTCCAACACAAACGGCATCCAATGGTGGTGCTGCGTTTGTTTTAGTTTATCTGGTTTTGGCTTTTTGTCTTGCCTATCCAGCACTAATGGCAGAACTCGTCATTGGTCGTCACGGCCAAGCAAATGCCGTATCTTCACTGCGCAAACTAACAAATACAGCATGGCAAAGTAAGCTAGCTTTTGCTGTCGGATTTGGCGGCATAATTTGTGCGGGTCTTATTTTAAGTTTCTATGCAATCGTGGCTGGGTGGATGTTTAGCGCAACACTTGAACCCATCGCGGAAGTTGCATCAATGACTCAAGCGCAATCTTGGCTTGCTGACTCGTCTATGTCGCGCAACATCGTCTTTACAGCCGCCTTTATTGCACTCACCGTGCTTATAATTAGTAAAGGCGTAGAAAACGGGATTGAAAAGTGGTCAAAGCGTTTGATGCCCGCACTTATCGGTATTTTATTCTCGTTAATTGCGTATGTATTAACCCAAGAAGGTGCCGTTGAAGGACTTAAGGTGTATCTTGTTCCTGACTTTTCTTCTGTGCTCAATCCGCAGTTACTCGTTGATGCCCTAGGACAAGCATTTTTCTCGCTTTCGCTTGGTACCAGCGTGATGATCATTTACGGCTCATACATTAGTAAAAAAGAGAATTTAGTTTCACTTGGTGCCATGGTTACCTTAATCGACGTCTTTATCGCGTTCGTTGCTGGCTTACTTATCATTCCCGCCATGTATGTTGCGCAAGCGCAAGGCGTAGAGATTTTTGCAGCTGACGGCTCACTGCTAAATGAAGACACCTTAGTGTTTCAAGTATTGCCAGCATTGTTTGATAGCATGGGGAGTATAGGCCTTTTAGTAAGCTTTGCTTTCTTTGCTCTGATGAGTATTGCCGCACTCACCTCATCTATTTCAATGCTAGAAGCGCCAGTTTCTTATGCCGTTGAACGTTTTGCATTGGGCAGAGTACAGGCCACCTGGATCATCGGTACCTTGGTAACAGCCGTGAGCTTCACCATTTTGGTAAACATCGAAACCCTGTTCGGCTTTACTGTTAGCCTAACAACTAAGTTTGGCCAGCCACTACTTGGCATGCTGTGCTGTGTATTTGTCGGTTGGATTTGGCACAGAGCAAAACTGCTTAAAGAAATTGAATCAGGATGCCCGGAAGTTGGCAGTAGTTTCTTCTGGAAAGTATGGCCTTGGTACATCCGCTTCGTTTGTCCAATTGCCATTGCTGCGGTATTTTTAAATTCACTATAATTTCGCTCATAAAAAGAGGCTACTCGTAGCCTCTTTTACTTTTTCACAAATAGCATATCCTGATGTGGGATCCCATCTTCTAGATAATCTTCACCTTGCTTCACAAAACCGAGCCCAGTATAAAACTTGTCTAAATAACACTGCGCAGAAATAACTAAAGCTTCATGAGTAATATCCGTTTCACAACAAGCAATCGCGCGATGCATAAGATCATGTGCAACGCCCTGCCCTCGTAGCATTGACGAAACGATAACACGGCCAATGGATGCAGTAGTTGCTGATTTTCTATAACAACGTGCATACGCTAAAATTTGTTCATCTTTAACTAAAAATAGGTGTCGAGTGTCAGGCGCCCTATCGGTATCATCAATTTCTGGATAAGGACATGCTTGTTCCACAACGAATACCTCTACCCTTAGCTTTAAAATCTCAAAAAGCTCATCTTTAGTGAGCGCATCATAACTTCTAATTTGCCAATTCATTTTCTTCTCTCATTTATGCTTGGAACAAAAACGCCCAGACAAAGCTGGGCGTTTGGAGTAAATTAAGTGATTATGAGAACAGCCGCTCCAACTGATCGCACAATTGAGAGATATTTACGTGATCGTGCTCAATCGTTAGATCGACGTAACCATCCCCTCGAAACGCTCTGTCCAACTCTATCAGTACATGAGTACGATGCGCTTCAGGTACAAATGAAAGCTCAACTTCTTGTAGTCCAAATAATGCACGTGAGTTTGGTCGGTATTCTAATTCTTGGTAACAACCAGAAACAGACTGAAACTCAGACGCTCGTAAATAGCCCTTTTCTACATCCGCTTTCACTAAATGGAAGCCTAAACGCTCCATCGCTGTCATACATGCTTTCACCGCTTCATTTGGATAAATGTGTAAAGCATCTTTGTCTGACGGATCGATTGCTAAATCAATGTCTAAACCAGTTTCAATCCAAACATGACAACGGTTGAAGCCCGCATTGATTTCTGTGATTGGTGTTTCTGAATGAAGTCGAGCTTCAAAAGGAATAACTTTTTCTTCGCCTGGGCCTATCGTGAAATTATTACCTACACGCCAACGGTCAATAACATGATTACTAAAGTATTCTCCGTCTTCCCCTTCAACCTTAACTCTTGTCATTAGCGCAAGCTCTAAACCTGTTACTTCTTGGCTAACGTCACCGCCTTTTACTACAATTTGCGCTTGAAATTTCTGTCCCGGGTGCAAATGCTCTGTTTCCAATACAGTGTCTACTTTTGCCGCACCGATACCGACAGATGCTAGGATCTTCTTAAACATTACGTCTCCTGTCCGGTATGTCCTTACCTGCATCATAACCATATTTTTTCCAACTTGTCAGCGAAAATTTATAATTTATATATCAGGAGGTTTTGGTACACTGCTCATATCTTGGATAAAAATTTAAAGTTATGGAACTGCTCTATTTTGCTGTCGCATTTGCATGCGGATTTTCTGTTTATCAATTAAAGCTTCCTCCTTTAATTGGTTTTTTGATGGCAGGCTTTGTCTTAAACCTACTTGGCCATAAAACCACGGACTTACTTACCCAACTGGCAGATCTTGGTGTCACGCTGCTGCTTTTCAGCATCGGCTTAAAGTTACGAGTTGGTAACTTGATAAAGCCTCAAGTTTGGGCGCCAGCGAGTATGCACATCATTACCAGTACGGCGTTTTTCGCTAGCCTGTTGTTGATGCTAGGGGCGATGAGCCTACCTTTATTTACTGACCTAGACTGGCAAAGCGCTTTATTGGTTGGTTTTGCATTTAGCTTTTCCAGTACCGTTTTTGCGGTAAAAGTGCTAGAAGAACGCGGTGAAATGGCAAGTCTTCACGGTAAAATCTCAATCGGTATTTTGGTTATGCAAGATATCTTTGCGGTTATCTTTCTCGCCGTCAGTACGGGCAAAGTACCCAATATTTGGGCACTGGCACTGCTTGTAGTGCTACCGCTTGTACGCCCAGTTATGTTTTGGGTATTAAGCCGTTCAAAGCATGGTGAGTTACTTCCTCTTTTTGGTTTCTTTTTTGCGTTAGTCGCAGGTTATCATGCCTTTGAATTTGCGGGTCTCAAAGGTGATCTCGGCGCGCTGATCATGGGTATGATTTTCGCTCCACATAAAAAAGCAGGTGAGTTATCAAAATCACTACTGAATGTAAAAGACATCTTGCTTGTTGGCTTTTTCTTGAATATTGGTTTGAATGCCACGATTACACTGGACGCACTTTTAATAGCGATTCTACTGGTAATTGTTCTACCGATTAAAGTCTCACTTTATTATCTCTTCACCAATATGTTCAAATTGCGTGCTCGTACATCGCTATTGAGCGCTTTTACACTCACTAACTATAGCGAGTTTGGTCTTATTGTCTGTGCTGTTGCATCTGCTTCTGGTGCGGTTGCTCCTGACTGGTTAGCAGTCGTGGCTATTGCTGTTTCTATTACTTTTGTGATTGCGTCTCCGCTAAACAAACGCTCGAACGAAATCTACGTTAAATTAGAGCCTTGGTTATTAAAGTTTGAAAACCAAGACCGCTTAGAAGAAGAGCTCCCCGTAAACCTAACCGATACCAAAATCGTAATATTTGGCATGGGAAGAATTGGAACAGGTGCTTATGAAACGATACAAGCTAGCTTCCCAGACACCGTTGCAGGTGTAGATATTAAGCCAGAGGTAGTTGAAAAACATGTATCCAGAGGCCGCAGAGTATTGACTGCCGACGCAACCGATCCTGACTTTTGGCAACGTGTAAATCATTCTGAAGTAGAAATGGTAATGCTCGCGATGCCAAAGCATATGCAGAACATTTACGCACTAGAACAGCTCAAAGCATCGGGTTATAACGGCCAAGTTACCGCCATTGCGAACTACCCTGACCAACAGAAAGAATTAGAAGAAATGGGCGTGAATTCTACCTATAACTTCTACCTTGAAGCAGGTAGTGGTTTTGCAGAACACGTAAAAGAGAAATTATTTACTTAAATTAGATATTGGTTCTCAGTATCATAATTGGTACTGAGAACTATTTTCATATTCAGATCATTGTGTTACGTCTAGACGTCTATTTTTATTGTTTCATTCCTCTCATTATTCGATTTACAAAGCTTTACATCCAAGATGGTAATTTGCCCCCACTTCAGAGTAAACTGATCACATCGGACATGGCGTAAGTATCTATTTTATGAACATAAATTGATACCGAATGCCTTTTGAACATCGTGTCACTGGATTGTGAACAAGCTATACCTTTGGGGGTTTTATGATTAAGAATAAATCTAATGGTCAATTTTCTGCAGTAGTGGATGACGTTAAGGCTGCGCCTTTTTCAGACCTCCAAGAAAGGCTAGACGCAATTCAGGACAGCGGCATGACAGCGCTGGCAATTCGCAATATACTATTTCATAAAATGCTCGATATGCACGCAGTACCAAACGATCATTATTTAAGAGATGAAGAAACTCCGAGCCGTTTAGACGATCCAAAACTAATTGAGAAGTTAAATGAGCTAGGCTTTTTCCGCAGCAAGCCTTCATTGCAACTACACTAGTAAAGATTTAGGGAGCCTACTCTCCCACATAGGCTGACAATGCCCGTCGTCAGCCTATTTTCCTCTTCCAAGCACGAGCTTTCACCTCTTTCACAAGCATCCTAATAAAGTAATAAATAGCGTAAGCTATTACGGTGATTAGCAACACCAATTTTTCCCTGCAAAGAAGTGGAGCTGAGTAACCGAGATCAGTCACCCTGCGAAGATTTTAGTGGCGGGTTATTTTTCTTTTTCGGTAATAACGTTTTCCAAGCCTGCTTGAATGGCTTCAAGTAAATTGCGGTCAGTGAATCATGCCCAGCATCATATTGCCCAACACCAATGGTAATTTTACCCGCACTCGAGGCCTTAATAAGCGAGCCATACATACGGTCCCAAATGGCTAGCGCCGAGCCTAAATTGGTATCAAAATGGATTGGATTATCACTGTGATGCACTTGGTGTTGTGCAGGACTAATAAACCAATTCTCTAGCCTATCGCCCCAACTCAGCCATATATGTGAATGCCTTAAATTGGCCCCAAAGATATTAAATAAAAAGACAAACGCATTCGCACCAAGAATATCGTACATACTCAAACTACTGCCAAATACGTAATACCCTATTCCAACCACAATTCCTTGAGTTAATGCCATACGACAGGCGTACAGGTAGCTTTCAACGGGATGTGAGCGATAAATGGTAAAGGGGGTTAGGACTTTTGCAGAATGGTGCACCTTGTGAAATTCCCAAAAGAATGGGATTTTATGTAGGATCAGGTGCAGCAAGAATCGAGTGAGGTCATCGACTATAAACAAAAATAACGTAAATAGTCCAATCACCACCCATTCTGGCGCTTCAAGATGTAACGCTGGACCAAAAAGCGCTTCAAGCCCACCTGATAACCCCAACGCCACCGGTACCATAGTCAACACGATAGGCGTGAACGTCGCCGCCTTTATCAATCGATTTGTGACCAATAAACAGTAATCGAGCTTGGCGCTTTTGCACCACCACACTTGCTTAGGAAACAGAAACTTTAAAAAACCTTTACCAGAGCGCGCTTTTTCTGTGGCGATATAAACAGGAACAGCCATCAAAATGGCACTAAACAAGTATGGCAAATACACTCTTTTATTGGCATCGAACAAGTAGCCAGGGAGTTCAGTAATGCTTTGCCATAATTGCTCTAACATAGTCATTTCCATCAAAAAGAAATAATGAGTTCATATATTTTTGGAATAGCTCCATAGATCTAGCGACAAGCCGCCATGAAGCTGCGGCTCTTATTTAAGAGCCGCATAGACAATCAATTAAAACTGGTATTTATAGCCTAAACTAAATTGTCTTGGTTTTCCTGGGCGCGCGCCATACGGGCGGCGACTGACAATTTCTGCTTCATCGAACAAGTTATCGATTTTAGCATAGATTTGACCATACTGGCCTAGCTCGTAACTTGCAGATACATCAACAATAGTTGTGTTTGGCACCTTTGCGCCTTCAAGTACAAGCTCAAAGTCTTCAGTGCTTCTGCCAGCAGCTTCGCTCATCTCACTGATGTATTTGATGGCTACGTTAACTTTCCAGTCACTTGCTGCAAGGCCAATATTAAAAGTGGCTTGATGAGATGGTAAATACGGAAGCTCATCACCATTTTTAATATAACCCCATTGTGCGAACGTTGTCGCACGCTCATTCTGGAATTCACCTTTCGTATAGGTGTAGGTGAGACTATAAGGGATATCCAGTTGAAGGTTCAAAGGGTAACGTTGTGCAAACTGCATTTCGAGACCGTAAACATCCACCTCACCGCCACTGAACTGCTGGTCTTGTTGGTCATTAACACCACAGTTAGACTGACCACAGCTTTCGTTCAGATTCTCATAATCGTTGAAAAAGCTCACAATCTCAAACTGAGTCACACCATCATTAAAGCGCCCACCAAATTCGTAGTTAACGCTCTTCTCAAGCTCTATATCCGGATCTTGTTGTGGTGAAGAAGGCACAAAACCTTGGTGCACACCAAATAAAAGACCGGCATCGTCAGAAAGCTGATAGAAACCACTTAGGCTAGGTAGCCAAATACGGGTGGTTTTATCAATCCAAACATCTGCATCTTTATTATCTTGGTAAGACATGTCCATCAGCTCGCCACGAAGACCAAGGCCGAGTGTCAACGCATCAAGTTGTACTTTGTCTTCTAGATATACCGACCACGCTTTAGTATTTTCAGTATTCAGTGATGTAAACTGCTTTGAACCCTCTAGCAACACAGGTGAACCACCTTCCATTGCATACGCTTGCTCAAAGTGTTTGCGCTCAATTTCATCTTCGTGGAAACGCACACCAACTGCGATGTCATGAGTTAAATTAAACAGGCTAAAGCTCGTATTGGCATCGACTTGAAGACCTTGAGAGAAATACTCACGGTCATTAGTTCCCATATTCAAAAAGATATTTGAACCTGCAACGACAGAGTCCCTTGCCCCTGTGATCACGCCGTACTCATTTGCAAAAGTCTCTGGGTTTGCCATGATTTTTGACAGTGATGGTCCACTTTTGCTCCCCACACTATTGAGCTTGAGCCAAGCTCGCTCATAGTCATTACGGTACAATCTTGTTGTAACGTTAAAGTCTTTGCCATCAAGCACATGGGATAACATTATCTGAGTATGCTTGGTATCCATCTCTGCAGGCTGAGACGCTGCATATCGACGATACGGGTTTTCAGCAAAATCTGCATCCGTTAAACCAAGGTAAGTTTCATCGGACAACTCGTCGGCATAGCTGAGTTTTAAGCCAAACGTATGGTTTAGCTCACCTTGAGAAAGTTTATAATTAAACTTGGCTAATATATCGTTCTTCTCAAACCCCGTATCACCACCGCCATCAAGCTCTTTAAAACCATCGGCTTGTAGGTTTACCGCTTCGAATAAGAAGCCGACATTATTTACTACTGAACCGTAGTAACCGTGTGCTTTGGAATAACCGTCGCTGCCAGCCGCAACATCAATACCGCCTTCTGTAAATTCTGGCACTTGGCGAGTCACTAAGTTGAGCGCACCAGCAACTGTTTGCGGACCATGCTTGATAGCCGCAGGCCCTTTGAACACCTCAACCGCTGTCATACGAGTCGTAACCGGAAAATAATAAGCAGCCGGCGCAGAATAGGGAGCTGGGCCAATGAGCACACCGTCTTCCATAATGGTGATTTTTTTGCTTCGCTCAGGTGTTACACCACGAAAACCAATGTTTGGTCGCAGGCCATAACCATCCTCTTCACGAATATTAACGCCAGGTACATTGGAAAGAATACGGTGAATATCGTCGTATTCGTATTCTGCCAACTGCGCTTCTGACAACAACGTTGCAGAGCCGGCTTCTTTTCGCAATTTATCGTGATGGCTGATAATAGAGATATGCTCAATATCTTGATTATCATCCGCAGCTTGCGCTTGAGGTAGTGCAAAAATTACCGCTACCGCTAATAAAGATTTCTTCATGTTCATGCGCTTAGTCATTGTCACCTGCCGAAGTTTGTGGAAGTTCTAGGGCGAGCTTTTCGATAAACTCGGTCTTTAAATCATCCGTCACTTTTTTAACGTCTGTATGCGTTTGCGTCACTTGCTCTGTAGAACCTGCAAGCTCAGCTTTCAGGCTCGCATTCATCGCAAGCAGAGTAGCTTCTGCATCCGCAAGCCCTGCAAGCATGCGCTCTTTTACATCACTACCATTCTCAGCATCTAAAAAGTCGTCAAAGCCCAATGTATTCTCAGCATCTTGGCCATTACCAGTGAAGATGTTTCTAAATGCTCTGATGTTAGCAAGTAAATTCTCTTTCGAATGTTCTGCAATTGGCGACTCCACCGCTTCAGGGCACGCCTCTAAACCACACGCATTCGGAAAACCTAGGCCTAACGGCGTCGCTATTTTGCCGTCTTTTAGCTCTTCGGTCATGTAAAATAGCGCCTTTGATATTTCATTGAGCGCTAAGTGAGGCGTGTCAAACGGTGACTCTGGTTGTCCTGCATTAACAAGTTTAGCTGCGTAGCCATTTTCTCCAGTCCATTGAGACAGAAGTGAACTACTCTGTGCTTCAATGTCTTTAGCCACTTCCGTCGCAAACTCACAACGCGCAACCGCTCTTTCCTGAGTTGAGCGGCTATTCCATGGTGCCAAAGCATCATTCACTGACGAGCAGTTGTGATCAAGATTGGCATTGAATAGAAGGTGCTCTAAGGCAGTTAAGCCTTTACGGTTTGCAGTACGCTCAGAGATATTATAAGGATTGCTAGCATTACCGTTAATAACGCCATCCTCAAAATACACTACATCCAAGTCGATATCACATAACGAGCCTGTAGCGGGCCAAACATAAATGTTGTTTTTAAGCTCTTTACTATTGGCAGTAAGTGGACCCATTTGCATCAATTCAACATACTGCCACCCAATCATAGCGTTGCGCCAACTTTGTTGAGCATTTTGCTTTAACGCAGCGGTATTTTCAGTCAGTACTTTTTCAGCGCTACAATAACTCGCAACTTCAAGTTGTTGTGTTACCGCGAGTTCATTGAATTGCTCAATTGCAGGGGTAAGCACATTATTCACAAGGTTACTTACCAGGGCTGCTTCATCAAATTGCGTAGGTAAGGTTGGGTTATCCGTTCCAGAGTTATTATCCTTCACTCCAGGTCCTTGGCTACTTGAAGTACTTTCACCACAACCCGACAATACCAAAGCCACAGCGACGGCAGCGGCACTTAAACGTTTAGATACTCTCATTTGTATTCTCTATTATCTATATACAACAAAAGGTTAGCAGAATTAACGGCTAACCTTTTAACGTTATAAACGAAAATTTAGATTACCAGCTGGCAACATTCTCAGCATCGAAATCATATGCAGTTGCAATGATTCCTCGCGCTTCCAATAAAGCAGTCTTATAAGCTTCCACTTTATCTGCCGCGAATTCAGGCTTATCACCCATTAATTCATGGATTTTAACAAAATCTGCATCTGTAACAGGAGAAAACGGATTAAACTGGAAGTTTAATGCGAAGCCTTTCATTTCAGACCAGTGCTTTGCTACTGCATAGAATTGATCAGCATCAAAATCACCTGATGCGATATCATCTAAATCACCATCATCATTTGAGATTGTATCATTGATATAATGCACAACGGTTGCAGCGATAGACTTTTCCCATGCTAACAACGCTTGATTACGCAATGCTTCTAAGCGCTCCTTGTCATCGTCTTCCCACTGCGCAACATTAGTACCAACATTAGCGTTGATAAGTTTACGCGCTTCAATAAATGCTAATTGTGCTTCAGCGCTGAAGTCTGTTGGGTTAGCGTTAGATTTAGTGCCACGGTCACGCTTTGCTGCATTGGTTGAGTTACCAAAGTTAAATTCAGATAGTAGATCGATTTTGCCGTCATTATCCAAATCATGATAACCACTTGCATACGCTTCACGGCCACCTTTAGCTGAAAGTTCATCGTCTGTGTAGTCTAGATAATCAACAGCAGCACCGAAATAGCCATAGCCTTCATCAAACTTGTGTTCAAGTTCAGTGTAGCTTTTGCCATCCGCTAATGTCGCGTTATCAGCTGACTTTTCACCAATGAGTAAATCATCTAGATAATCGTCCGCACCTTGAGAAAGCGATACTGCACCGTTTAAGTGTTTTTGCATTAGCTGGGCAAGATCAAGGCCTTCCGGTGTTACATATAGTTTGTTCAGCGTGATAGCTGTGCCATTATGCTCTGCTTTGATTGTTGAGCCATTTTCAAATTGCTGAAGTTGCGCTTGTAGCAGGTCTAAATAGTGTAGGGCTAAACCTTCAGGTGTTTTTGGCTGTGTACCAAAGTTAACCCAACCAGCCATGACACCATCCTCTTCCCATGCTTTATGCATATTAGAGGTATCACGTCCCGCAATTTTACCACCTTCGCCAGCGACGTTTTTCAGTGAACTTGAAATTTGTCCTAATGTAGTTTGTGCAGCGTTTGCGGCAACAGCGAAATCAAGGGTTTCATCCAAGACCACTGTGTCTGTCGGCATTAAGAAGGTTTTAATCTCAGTGATTGCCGCTTCAGCTGTTTTTTGCTCCGCCGCATTACCCACAGTTTCATTATTAAGCTTACCCATTAGGCTCTTAATATGAACCATAGCTGCGTGACGTGCGATTTGGCCAGAATAAGAAACTGAAGATTCGCCTTGTGTGTTATTAAAGGCATAGCGGTTTACACCCGCTTTGTTTTCTTCAGCAATTTGTTGAACAGCAATTTCAGCTTCAACTTCTGTTTTTTCGCCTTTGCTGTCGGTTGCAGTGATAGTTACCGATACTTTACCGCCTTCAACCTGTTCGAAGTTTAGTGCGTTTGCAGCTTTGAGCTTAACCGCACCATCAACAATTTCAAAACGGTTGTCAGAGATGGTTAGTGTCAATGCACTTACTTCATCGCTATCGTCAGAAAAAGAGATATTTGCAACCGCAGCACCAAGCGTATCCTCAGATACTGATGCACTGTCTACGGTAATAGTAGGTGCAGCATTGGTGGCTGGAGGTGGTGTTGTGTTGTTATCATCGTTGTCATTTGAGTTGCTGCTAGAGCCACCACATGCGGTGAGGCCTAAAGTTGCAGCGAGAATAGCAGTCGTTAACAGAGACTTTTTAAGTGCCATTGAATTGTTCCTTTGAGACTAATTATGTTTATATTTTCATAACTAGGCGTAAAGTATACACACACCTAAATAGCAATCAATATTATTTGCATTGTATAAATAACAATTTTTTTAAAAATGCTACGTAACAGCTAACTACTCCAGCGCTACCATTCGTGAAAGAGAATACGGATACTCCATATAAAACAAAGGGATAACATCATAAAAATGACGTTATCCCTTTGTATCAGAAACCTGTTTCACAAATTTCTCCGAATTGAGCATTCGAAAAATTCGAAGTATCTTTGCGTTAAATCAAATTGTTACTTTTTAGTTCCAAACGTCAGTAACAAATAAGTAACCCTGACGCCAAATCGTTTTGATCTTCTCTGGACGACTCGGATTATCGTGTAGCTTTTTACGCAAACGAGAGATGCGGACGTCTATTGTTCGCGTATCTGGGCGATAGTATTTGCCAAGGATCTGCTCGTATACAAAGTCACGTTTCACTACTTTGCCGCCATTGCTCGCCAGTAACCATAGCAACTCAAACTCATGGGTTGTGAGGTCAATGCGCTCCTGCCCATAACTCACGCGCCTGGTGTTTTTGTCGATATGCAGTTGGCCAAAGGTTAATTGCTCTGGCTCATCGTCAAACTGCGAGTTTGCAGCTTGCCTTCTTAACACTGCATCGAGCCGAGCTCGCCATAATCTAGGCTTTGCATCTTTGGAAATAACTTCATCAGCACCGAGCTCTAAAAACAGGCTGTGAACATCCTCGTCATCGCTGTCAAGACTGACGATCACAGGGGCTTTGAATCTTTGTCTAAATTGGCTGATTGAATCGCAGGTTGGTACGGATGCGATAGCTTGATCAAGCACGATACCGTTAATAGATTTCCCTGAAAAACCATTCAATTGACCTAATTCCCTCAACAACTCAACAGTATAGCCTTGCTCTTCAAGCATTTTTTGTTGTGATGTCAATATATTGTTATTGCTTTGTGCAACCAAGATAGTGGACACGGACGCACCTCATTCATTCAACATAGATGAACACAGTGTAGTCACGCAACCTGAATGGATGCTTTACAGCGTAAATAATCCTTTTGCCGTATCCCAAAGTGCTTTAACAACTGGGTCATATAACCGTTTATTCTTAGTTACAAGTCCAATTTCAATTTCATCCGATCTAAGCTGTAAAAGCTGAACTTGATTCTTAAATGGACTTTGACTAATTACTATCTCGGGGACACACGCAATACCAAACCCTAAACTCGCGAGCGCAACCATAGCTTCATGACCCGAAACATGCGCATAAACTTTAGGAACAAAATTGTGTTTTTTGCAAAAGTTATCAATTCGATCTTTTAACACGCCTTGCTCTGGCATAATAAAAGACAGCCTCTGCCACGGCATTTCGCTATGACTATATTCATCAATAATAGACTTAAGCGGACAGTCCATCGTTGGGCCAATAAACACCAATCTCGAACGGCCGATTGGCAAGTACTCAATACCGTTCGGTAGATGTTTTGGCTTCACTGCTACCGCAACATCTTCCTTACCACTAGCCACTTCTGCTATTGAATGCGCGGGATCACCAGTAATAAGATTTAACTCTACTTGTGGGTACAGATGGCGAAACTTGGAAAAAAGATCATAAATAAAACTGTAAGTCGCGGTCACTGAACAAAATAAACTCAGCTCACCAGTCAAAGGCTTATCATCGTCAACGCATTCACTCTTAAACTGCCGCCAGCTTGCTAATGTCGCTTGCGCGTAATGAACAAACGCCTTGCCTTGCTGAGTCAACTCAACGGTGCGATTATCTCGTAGGAATAAAGGCGCGCCAACTTCCTCTTCTAACTGCTTGATTTGACGGCTTAATGTCGGAGGACTTACAAAACAGCGTTCACTCGCCCGAGAAAAATGCAGCGTATCTGCAAGTGCCAAAAAATATTTAAGTTGTTTGTGATTCATAGCATTTCACCTTTTGAAACACTATAGTTCAAATATATCATTTTACGCAATCAAAAGTTCGCCCTACTCTGACTTCAATCTATTTCTACAGAATCAGGAAATATCATGTCGAATTACTTTAATACTTTATCTTTACGTGAGCAATTAGCTCAGCTTTCTCAATGTGAATTCATGGATCCAAAAGAATTCGAACAAGGTGTCGACGTTCTGATTGGTAAAAAACTGGTCATCGTTGGTTGTGGCGCACAAGGCTTGAACCAAGGTCTAAACTTAAGAGATTCTGGCTTGAACGTCAGTTACGCACTACGTCCTTCAGCAATTGAAGAAAAACGTCAATCGTTTCTTAATGCATCTGAAAACGGCTTTATTGTTGGCACTTATGAAGAACTCATTCCTGAAGCTGATTTGGTTCTAAACTTAACCCCTGACAAACAACATACTTCTGTTGTAAACGCAGTCATGCCCTTAATGAAAAAAGGCGCAACACTTGCCTACTCTCACGGCTTCAACATCGTGGAAGAAGGTATGCAAGTGCGTGAAGATATCACCGTAATCATGGTTGCACCAAAATGTCCTGGCACAGAAGTACGTGAAGAGTACAAACGCGGTTTTGGTGTACCTACGCTGATTGCAGTTCACCCTGAAAACGACCCTGAGGGTAAAGGTCTCGCGCAAGCTAAGGCATATGCGGCGGGAACCGGTGGTCATCGTGCTGGCGTATTGCAGTCATCATTTATTGCTGAGGTAAAATCAGATCTAATGGGTGAGCAAACCATCCTATGTGGTATGTTGCAAACTGGCTCACTACTATGCTTTGACAAAATGGTAGAAGAAGGCATTGAACCTGGATATGCATCAAAGCTCGTACAATATGGCTGGGAGATCATCACTGAAGCGCTAAAACACGGTGGTATCACCAATATGATGGACAGACTGTCTAACCCCGCTAAGTTACGCGCATTTGAACTGAGTGAGCAACTAAAAGACATCATGCGCCCGCTCTACAACAAGCATATGGACGACATCATCAGTGGTGAGTTTTCAGAAGGTATGATGGCTGATTGGGCTGAAAACGACAATAAATTGCTTACATGGCGTGCAGAAACCGCACAAACTGCGTTTGAAAAGCAAGCGAATACTGATGCTGAGATTTCAGAGCAGACTTTCTTCGACCAAGGTATTTTGATGGTTGCTATGGTCAAAGCTGGTGTAGAGCTAGCGTTCGAAACCATGACAGCAGCAGGCATTATTGATGAATCAGCGTACTACGAATCACTACACGAAACGCCGCTAATCGCGAACACCATTGCGCGCAAAAAGCTGTTCGAGATGAACCGTACTATTTCTGATACCGCAGAATATGGTTGCTACCTGTATAATCACGCATGTCTACCACTATTGAAGCCATTTATGGAATCAATCACAAAACGTGAGATTGGTGAAGGCTTGTTAGACAGTGACAATTATGCTGACAACCAAAAGCTCATAGCTGTAAACCGTGCGATCCGTAACCATCCGGTAGAAAAAATAGGTGAAATCCTTCGCGGTTACATGTCCGATATGAAAAAGATTGTTTAGTAAGTAGAAATAAATTTGCGTCAATAATATAGCAAACTAGTTCGCTTGTTAGTAACCAAGGCCACTTTCCACCCTGAGATTGTGGCCTTTTATCTCTATTTCTCAACATAACCACCCATTTAACTCAAATACAGTTAACACTAAATACTGAGATTAACTTTATTTTATAAACCAAAATTATTTTTTTGTGACTTGGATTGTTACTTGTTCCGAGCTGGTTATTTACTATGCTAGAATAATCGGTTCCACGGGATTACACACACTAATCGAATGCAAAACACAGGTTTAACAATTACTCAAAGAATTACCCTTTTGGGTAGTCTCATTGCGATTGCTGTCGCTTGTTTAATCGGGTTTACCTCGCTTTACAGCGCCAAAACGCTCATTAATGAACGCATGATGCAGTCTGAATTGCCAAGCAAGATAGAAAGTATCAATAAATCATTAAGCAAGCAGATAGACACGTTGAAAAATGCAGCCGAGCAGCTTTCAAGCAATTTATTAATCACCCAAAGTGCCAAGCAAAATACTTTGGACGAAAAACTTCTTGTCAACGAACTCAAGCGTATTGCGGCGCAGTATGACTTAGTTACGGCTTCTTGGGCTAACCGCGAAACCAATCAATATTGGAATCAAAACGGCTTTCTGCGAGTACTAAATAGAGAGCAGGATGGTTGGTTTTTCGGCTTTACCACTAGTGGCTCGCCATACTCTATTAGTATCTATCAAGAAGCACCGGGCGATGTAAAAATGTTTGTAAACCATCAACAGCTAAGCGGTGTTGGTTTAGCTGGACTTGCGAAAAGTATTGATGACATGCAGGCGATGCTTGCTAATATGAAAATCGAGCAAAGTGGCTTTGTTTTCGTCATTAATAGGCAAGGTACGGTGCAATTGCACCCAGATGCAAGCAAAGTCGCAAAGTCCTCGATTGAAGACTTTTACGGCCAGCACAGTCGCGACTTTACCTCCACAGGTGGATTTATCGTTAAAGAGTTGGAAGTGGATGGCGAAACCAATTTAGTTGCAGCGAGCCCAATTCCAAACACAGATTTGCTTGTTATTGCCCAAGTGCCAACCAGTGAAATCAATAGTGGGATCACTTCTTTGCAGTGGCAAATCATTGGTTTTTCGCTGGTGATTGCGCTAGTGGCGAGCTTTTTTAGTATGCTGCTGGCTAAAAACTTAAGCGCGCCACTTAAAAAGATGGCAGATTTATTTGAACAGCTTGGCAGCGGCGACGCAAAACTCAATTATCGTTTACCAGACTCAGCACAACCTGAACTTCATGCTTTGGCTGGCGGCTTCAACCAGTTTATGGCTAAGATCGAAGAAGCTATCCACATGGTTGCGGAAGAGAGCCGTTCAATTCGCGTGACGAGCGAAGCCGTGTTTAAACAGAGCCAGCAAAACTCTCAGTCTCTGGATGAACAAAAGTCTCAAACTATGTCTGTTGCCGCGGCAATCAATGAAATGGGTGCGACAGTACAAGAGATAGCGAGCAGCGCGACCAATACGGCAAAATTAACAGAAGAAAGTAAAGCGTCAACTAAGCGCAGCCGTCAAGGTGTGCAAGAAAGCCAAGAAACACTTCACTTACTTGCTGGTGACATCGAAAATATGGCAGGTCAAGTCGCTACATTGGCCGAAAAAACACAGTCCATTGCCAACATCGTTGATGTGATCAGAGGCATATCTGAGCAAACCAACTTGCTTGCACTCAATGCCGCGATTGAGTCTGCGCGTGCGGGTGAGCATGGCCGTGGGTTTGCCGTCGTTGCAGATGAGGTGAGAGCGCTTGCGAGCCGTACATCACAATCTACCGACGAGATCCAAGCAACGATATCTGAATTAACTCAGGTGTCTGGCGCTGTCGTAAACCAAATCCAACAATCCAGTGAACAAGCAGAGCAAAGTGTTCAAACAATGCAATCGTCAGTGGAGTTAATGTTGGAAATCTCGGAAACCGCAAATCAAATAAATGACATGACCGCGCTTATCGCAACAGCGACAGAAGAGCAAAGTAATGTCGTCGCGGACGTCGGCCGCAACATCGAGCAAATTAGCGAAATAAGCGATGCCGTGATGAACGAGCAACTTGACACGGAACAATCAATTCAGCGTCTTGCTGCATCAGCAAAAGCGCTTGATGATCTCGTCGCGAGCTTTTAACCTCTGTTCAACTCTAAAATAAGCCTGCATGTTTCGTCTTGTAGGCTTACCCTTTCAAATTGTCTCTTTGTTACATGGTGTAACAATCACACCGCGCAAATTTTGCAATTATAGTCTAAATTCAATAATAGTAAGGGCCAAAGGTAAGCAATTAAGCCATAACTAAAAGTCAGCCGAATGCCCAATCTGGAGGTTGTATGAAGATAGTAATTCAGTTCTCTATTATTGTGCTTAGTGTTTTACTTAGTGCCTGTAATAGCACTCCCAAAGCGACGATAGACACGTCAATTCTTAATTCAAAGCATCAATTTAATATCCAGCCTGTAGAGTCATACTCAGAGGTATTTCAGCTAAACAATCAAATTAAAGCAAAACTCGCGCAATATTTTCATAACGACGAAATTGGCGTTAAACGCGCAAAAATGTTGATGGCGTTTTTGGTCAATAGTGGCGACGATTCAATGTCATATTTATCTGGTGCTAATCTCACTGCCAACCAAGCTTTTAGTAATATGAATGCCAATTGTCTTTCGCTTTCAATTTTAACCCATGCTATCGCGAGACAAGTGGGTTTGAGAACACAATTTCAACGTGTACACATACCCGAATATTGGGACGAGAGCCAAGGCTACAGCTTGCTCACTGGGCACGTAAATATAAAAATCTTTGAAGTGGATAATACCCAAGATTCTGTAAAGACACTGTATGTCAAACCCGCTTCCGTTACCGTAGACTTCGACCCTAATAGCAGAGCACAACATTTTAGTACATCGGCAATAGATACAAACACTATCTTATCCATGTTTTATAACAACAAAGGTGCCATGGAAATGATTAATGGCGACCTTGACATGGCCTACAGTTACTACAAAGCAGCGGTAGAGAGCGATCCCTATCACGATGGCGCATGGGGTAATCTTGGGATCCTATATCGCCTAACTCAACAGTACGACCTTGCTGAGCGCGCATATAACCAAGCACTTGCCATTAATCATGACAATCGAAACGCACTAGGCAATCTTGCAAAACTTTACCACCTCACAGAGCGTGACCACGAAGCAAAAGTGATCGAAGCCAATATTCACAACTTAAGAAAGAGCAATCCCTATTATATGCTAGTGTTGGGTAATGAAGCGTTTAAGCATGGAAATTTAAGTCGCGCTAAGCATTTTTATCAAAAAGCTTATCAACTCGACCATAGTATTCACGGCAGTTTCTTTGGATTAGCAAAAGTCGCATTTGAAGAAGGGAATAGAGAAAAAGCAGAGTATTACCTCAATAAAGCATACAAAGCATCTGTCTTCGAGCACGACAAAACACGCTACGAAGGCAAATTAGCCTTATTGAGAGGTGTTGCAAGCAACCAGTTAAATTCCACAGACAACGATGAGAGATAATAATAAGAATGAAGAAGCTCCCTTTCCAACTACTCGGCATAATGCTGACCGCGATATGTACCACGAGTGCAGTGGCGCAGGCGCAACATCCAAGTATTGCTAAAATTGATAATATATTGGTACAGGATTTACAAACACTTACGAGCATTAGTCACCAAGGCCGTAAAAGTGGAGCCCTATCGCCTAACATCAGTGCACAATATATTTTTGCTGCTTTTGAGCAATTAGGTGGAAATCCGAGCTATCAGCACTTTACCTTTAGAGCCGGCATTTTTAGTAAAGACGCAGGTCACAACATCACAGCGACTTTGCCTTGCACCCAACCTCGTTGTGACAAGGCCATTGTTATCAGTGCGCATTACGACCATTTAGGAACCACAGGACAGAGACATTATCCAGGCGCCAATGATAATGCATCTGGCGTAGCTGCGATGTTACACATGGCTAGGCAACTCAGTAAAACAAATCGCGCTCGCGATATATTGTTTGTCGCAACCGATGCTGAAGAGCGCGGCTTACATGGTGCAAAATATTATGCCAAACACCTTACTCAGGAAGTTGAACTCAATATCAACCTCGATATGTTAGGGATAAATAACAACAACCGTTTATTTGCGTTGTTTTCACCGGGTTTTAAGGAATATAAAACTGAGCTCCAGAACAAGGCAAAATATCAAATTAAATTGACTATAGTATCGTCACAACGACAAATTGAGCGTTATACAAATAATCCGAGAATTGATTGGCACAAAGCAAGCGATCACTACGCCTTTTATCGCCAAGGGATCCCTTATATTTATTTCGGTATGGGTGAAGATAAACATCATCACACTACAAGAGATACATTAGATAATATGGATTTAAATAAATATCAGGCAGGGGTAAATCTCATCAATGACTTTATTTTGTCATTAACTCGCTCACCACTTGACTCTACTAGCTGAATTTTTTGTGCTTTTGTAAGCTGCTTAACATGCCACTCAAGTTTTGCAGCTTGGGACTTAGTACCGACTCGATATTGGTATTTTAACGTTAAGGGCCCTTTACCTTTTAAATTTTTTGCCCCTTTCCCAGCCTGATGCTGCTCTATGCGCAGCTCTACATTGGTTGTTATTCCTGTGTACCAATGACCAAAGCGCGTTTCTAGGATATATAAGCTCCAAGTAGCTTGGTGTTCCGTTTTATTGGGCTCGCTAAGTAACATCTTTCCTAGCACTTTGTGGTTCTCCTCAAGATCTTATCTACAATTTGTGTTGCACATGATGACTATTGCAACTTATGTACGAACTTTTTACACTTAGTGCAGTCCAATTCCGCTAAGAGACTTTACCTTCTCTGTGCAATCGGTATCATGCAAACAACTGATAATAAGGATACACAATTTCATGCTGTCTAATAAAACCCTTTCTGTTTGGCTCAGTGCTGTAGTTATGACGGTTTTTATGTCTGGCTGTTCAAGCTGGATTTATCGCATCAACGTGCCACAAGGTAATTTCTTAGAGCAGTCAGATGTAGATAAGCTTCGCGTCCAAATGACCAGAGAGCAAGTGCTATATGTACTAGGTACACCACTTGCAAAAGACACTTTTAATAACAATGTCTGGCATTACCAATACGTATTTAATATTGACAGAGACTCTGAGGTCCGAAAGTCATTTAGCGTTTATTTCGAGAATGACAAACTAGTTCGCGTAAGCGGCGACTTCGAAGAGCCAGAAGAATTTAACACCCCTTTAGACTCATAGAGTCAAAGGGCACACATTATTTCGTAGTCAAAGGGGAAAGGTATTTCCCCTTTTTTAATTAGCCTGAGGTTTGGATAAGGAATGAGCTAACTCATTGTTTTTAATGCCACATTAAATTATACCCTTATCTAGCCAGAGAGTTTTAGGGATAACAAGGCGAATTTACGCACCAATAGTTGGCTAATGGAAGTGAATTCAACGCAGTTAGCGCTAAAACTGGCTGCTAGAAAGGCATTAACTATCCGAAGTTCAGGTTAATTATTCCTTATCTCCTAAAGAGACGGGTCGCCCACCGGTAACTTTGCTTGCACGACCTTCTTCTTTTGCTTTTTCCGCACGGCGCCTGCGCGCTTCTTTCGGGTCAGCAATTAACGGACGATAGATTTCGATTCTGTCACCATCACTGACTACTTGCTGTAATTTTACCGTTCGGTTCCAGATCCCGAGCGTCAAATCATTCGCATCTATCTCTGGGCATTTTTCTAAAATCCCTGACTGTAGTACTGCTTGCTCAACAGACGTCCCTTCAGGCACATCAACCGACAATGACGTCGCGCTGTCTGGCAATGCAAATACCACTTCAACCTTTATCATCATCTCGCTCCGTAAACAACTTTGGCTCGCTGGGTAAACGCAGACACCATATTCTTGGCCACTTCATTAAATAGCTTGCCAAACGCCATCTCAATTAATTTGCTCGCGAATTCAAACTCTAATTTTAAACTCACCTTACAAGCCTGTTCATCAAGCGCGGTAAATTCCCAATAACCATTTAAAGACTTAAATGGTCCATCTACTAGGCACATTTTTACTCGATTGCCGTCAAATTCATTTTTTGTGGTAAACCACTTTTTTAGGCCGGCTTTCGAAATTTCTAGACTCGCGGTCATCCCTTGATCATCATTGCTGATAACTTTTGCATCTGAGCAATGCGGTAGAAATGCGGGATAAGCGTCAACATCATTGACCAATTCAAACATTTCCTTGGTGCTATACATCACCAAAGCACTTTTTTCTATCTGTGGCATAGACACTCCAAATCTTAATACAAGGATTTTACCAAGGTTTTGCAGATTTATCTTGTTTGCAGCCACTGACTAAGTAAAAATACGTCACATTAATGAAAAAGCGCTGTCTTAAAACAGGATTTATAGGTAGACTAAGCCATTATGGCAAAGAAAAATTCAAGTAAATCAAATAGCAATACCATAGCGCTAAATAAAAAAGCGCGTCATGAGTATTCACTACATGAAAAGTTCGAAGCAGGTATCGAATTACAAGGCTGGGAAGTAAAAAGTATCCGCGCCGGTAAAGTCAATATCTCAGATACTTACATCCATATCAAAAACGGCGAAGCCTATTTGTTGGCCAGTCAAATTCAGCCGTTAAATAGTGCCTCTACACATGTGATATGCGATCCGCTTCGTTATCGTAAACTGCTACTAAATAAACGTGAAATCTCACGTCTTATCGGTGCAACCGAGCGTGATGGTTATTCTCTGATTGCCACAGCAATGTACTGGAAAAAGTGCTGGGTAAAACTCGAGTTCTATCTTGCAAAGGGTAAAAAGCAACATGATAAGCGTGCTGATATTAAAGACCGTGACTGGTCACGTGATAAAGAACGTTTGATGAAACACAATGTACGTTAATTTATTTTAATATACGAACAGAACGAAAAAAGCAGGCTTAGCCTGCTTTTTTGTGTTTGATATAAAGTTAAGTGTAAAGTGCTTAACCTTTGTACTTTTGCATCACAAGTGTTGCGTTTGTACCGCCAAAGCCAAAGCTGTTTGACATCACCGTATTAAGCGGCCCATCACGGCGCTCGGTTACAATGTCTAAACCTTGTGCTTGTTCGTCCAATTCATCAATGTTAATTGATGGTGCGATAAAGTCATTATCTAGCATCAGCAAAGAGTAAATCGCTTCATGCACGCCAGCCGCACCGAGTGCGTGGCCTGTCATTGCTTTGGTTGCACTAATAGCCGGAGAATTATCGCCAAACAATTCTTGAATAGCGCCTAACTCTTTCACGTCACCAACTGGTGTTGAAGTACCGTGCGTGTTTAGGTAGTCAATCGGTGCGTCAAGACCTTGCATCGCTTGCTTCATACAACGTACCGCGCCTTCTCCAGATGGTGCTACCATGTCGTAACCATCTGATGTCGCACCATAGCCAACGATTTCAGCATAAATGTGCGCGCCGCGAGCAAGTGCGTGTTCTAGCTCTTCAACTACCACAATACCGCCACCGCCAGAGATTACGAAACCATCACGATTTGCATCGTACGTACGTGATGCGCGCTCAGGCGTTTCATTGTACTTGGTTGACAACGCCCCCATGGCATCGAATTCCATCGCCAATGTCCAGTGTAACTCTTCGCCACCACCAGCAAAAATAACGTCTTGTTTGCCTAGTTGAATTTGTTCAACTGCATTGCCAATACAGTGTGCTGATGTTGCACATGCAGAGCTGATTGAGTAGTTCACACCTTTAATTTTAAATGGTGTTGCCAAACACGCAGAAGTCGTGCTTGCCATGGTACGTGGAACCATATAAGGCCCTACACGTTTAACGCCTTTTTCGCGCAGAATATCAGCGGCTTCAACTTGGTACTTAGACGAACCGCCACCAGAACCTACGATAAGGCCTGTGCGTTCGTTTGATACTTGCTCTTCTGATAGCCCTGAATCTTCAATTGCTTGTGCCATCGAGATATAAGAAAACGCTGCCGCGTCCCCCATAAAACGATGTGCCTTACGGTCAACGAGAGATTTTACGTCGATATCTATTTTACCAGACACTTGGCTACGTAGGTTGTAGTCTGCAAATTCTTGGTTAAAAGCAATACCGCTCTTACCTGCTTTTAATGACTCTAAAACTTCTTGCTTGTTGTTGCCGATGCTCGAAACAACACCGATCCCCGTAATAACGGCTCTTCTCATGGGTTTATTCCCTTCGATATTACAAATTATGCGTAGTATACGCTGAATTTTAGCGCCAAGTGGTCAGCTTTCCAGCGTACACATGTACTCTGAACCTAAATAACTAAAAATGCAACCAGACTATTGAGTCGAAAGACAGTAAAATAGTTCCCAAATAGTCGAACATAGAGTCTTTCATGATAAAAAACGCTCAAATACACTTCAACGATGCTGGTACCCCTGTTGCCGATAGTTTTGACGATGTCTATTTTTCCAACGATGATGGGTTAGCTGAGTCACATTACGTCTTTTATACTCAGAACCATATCGACGAGCGGTTACAAAATCATGGCAAAGACCGATTTGTCATCGCAGAAACTGGTTTTGGTACTGGATTAAACTTTCTCAACGCTTGGTATCACTTCAACCAGCGTAGCAAAGACGCGTGCGTTAACCAACTTCACTTTGTCTCATTTGAGAAATATCCAATCCATATTGATGATTTAGTTAAAGCGCTACAAGCTTGGCCTACGCTTGCCCCGCTCGCCGAAAAACTTTGCCAACAATACCCGATGGCCCTTGAAGGATGCCATCGCCTAGAGTTTGACAATGGTCAAGTGACCTTAGATTTATGGTTTGGTGATATTCACGATAATTTACCACAACTAAGTTTTGAACAAACCGGATTTGTCGATGCTTGGTTTTTAGATGGCTTTGCTCCGAGTAAAAACCCAGATATGTGGCAACAAAGCTTATTTGATGCCATGGCCAATATGAGCCGAGATAGCGCTACTTTAGCAACATTTACCGCAGCGGGTTTTGTCCGCAGAGGGCTACAAGACGCCGGCTTTGCGTGCAAAAAGGTCAAAGGGTTTGGTCGCAAACGCGAAATGGTGGTTGGAACGCTGAGCCGTGCCAATAAAAACTCCAATACTCCAGCGTATTACAGCACCACACTGCGTAAGCTAGAGAGTATCGCTATTATTGGCGGCGGTATTGCCTCAAGTTGTTTGTTGTACCATCTTGGTAAACGTAATCTTGGCGCAACACTTTTTTGCCAAGACGACGCGTTAGCCAAAGGTGCTTCTCACAATCGCCAAGGCGCGCTATATCCAAACCTGCAAGCAGATCACACGCCATCGAGCGAGCTATACGCCCACAGCTTTTTATATGCAAAGCGCCTTTATCAGCATATTGCAAATACAGGCTACCACTTCGCACACGATTGGTGTGGCGTACTCTTGCAGTCTGTTAGTGAGGCCAAACGAGCGCAGCATCAAAACTTAGCTGAAAAAGCAACTTGGCCGCATGACTTAATTCATGCCGTTGATGCCAAGCAGGCTTCAGTTATAGCAAATACCACACTGCCTTACGGTGGACTTTATATTCCAGAGGCAGGCTGGCTAAACCCGGCAGAGGTAACGCAAGCGGTGTTTGATGCAGCTCACGCATTCAAAGCGGTGTCGACTCATTTTAATACTGATATACAAAAGCTTGAAAAAACTGAGAGCGGCTGGCTGTTACACAGTGAAGATAATACATTTGGGCCGTTTTCAGATGTTTTTGTCTGTGGCGGTGAGCACTCTGACCGATTCGAGCAAACCAAACATATTCCTCTACACGGCGTTCGCGGTCAGGTCTCTCATGTTGATGCTGGAGAAGAATCACAAAAACTCAATACCGTACTTTGCCATAAAGGGTACTTTACTCCCGCAATGAATGGGCAGCATTGTATGGGTGCGACATTTGAAAAAAATAGCAAAAGCCGAGAGGTGAAAGCCGAAGATGATGCAGTTAACCGCGCCCAGCTTGAACGCTTTTATAAAGACACGGATTTAGCCGCGAGTCTTGGCGAGATCACCTCAGCAAAAGCCGCAGTTCGTTGCTGTTTTAACGATCATTTGCCTATGCTTGGTCAAGTCCAGCATAACGATGAGTTTTGCTCGGCGTTTGCCAATTTAAGAAAGGGAAAACACTACGGTTTTGGGAAGCCAGCACTACCCTATCAAGGAATTCATATTGTTACCGGTTTTGGCGCACGAGGACTGTGCAGCGCTCCACTTGCTACTGAGCACTTAGTTGCAACTCTACTTGGCGAAGCAAGACCTTTAAGCGAGCGTGTACATCAGGCAATCCACCCAGCCAGATTGCTCGTCAGGGATTTAATTAGAAGTAAAATCTAATAATGGCTAAGGCATAACATCACCTAGATACTATGCCTTCATCGAAATACACCCATTACACGGTAAAGACCTGTCTATTTACGACACCCCAATAGTCGTCTTGATATTGAGATTCGCTGTAGTCGATACCGTTTAACGTCAATGCGTTGCGCCAAAAATTGATCGCGTGCTCTGCGCCTTGAATTTGCTTGACTTGCCAATGCCCAGGATACATTTGCCATATTTTGGACATAAACGAAGAACCAAGTTTGCGTTTTCTCGCTGCAGGCACAATATAAAACTCACACACCTCAAAGGTATTTTGCGCTTTAAAAATATTGATAAAGCCAACCGGGTCGTCATTTTCATATGCCAAGTAGCCAAGGTGCTGCTCATCTATTGGCGTATCTATCTGAAATAAACCGTTACTATCTGGTAATTTTTCCGTCAACACTGAAAACTCAGCTTCATATGCTTGCACCAAATTAAAATAGACTTGTGTTAATGAACCCACTACTTGACGAATTTCCAAAATACCGACCTTTACTCACAACTATTCGGCGTAACTTACAGCAATAGTGCACAAAGTTAAACAGACGAAATTACTATTTCATCTGAACTTGGAATTAGAAATGAACTAACTAAAATGCATAGATCAGAAATATCATCCGGCTCTAGCACAGTGCTTTTACTCCGGATATAAAACCCAATACCGACAACGGTATTGGGTTTTGGCTAATATTAAGTCAGAAAAGTAATTGTATTTAGCCGCTTAATACGGGTTATTGGGTAAATAAAAGTTACTCAAGTTTCCGTTAATGGAAACCGCGAGTTCACTGCTACTATGTGTATGGGTGTAGATGTTGTAACTCTGCCCAGGCAACACTTTAACTCGCAAAAAGTCTTGATATTGTACTGCTTGACCACAAGCAAGTGCTGTTCTTTTAGTTTGTGCTGTTTCTTTGAGAATATAAACTTCAGCGCTGCCATCCACGATCCCTTCGCCTTCGCTATTGATGAAAATTGATGTTGCTTCACTCGCTGCAATATTAAAATAGTTACTACTGTGGCGAGCTAAAGATACGGCTGCACGTCCCATTCTGTCACGCTCAGCAAAGTGCGTGTCTGTTAGCGCATTGTCTAGCATGGGGATAGAAACAAACCGACTACTAAAATTCAGTGTTTCGTGACAAAAATCGGTTACTACTTCACTGGAGATAGCACCGAGCACACCATCAGGATCGTAAATACTGTCGGCCAGTAACGCCATTCCAGCTGATGTACCACCAACAACACCTCCCTTATCAAAAACGTGCTGCACCGCGCTTTGGACAGAGGTTCCTTGCCATTTATTTAGATAATCAGACTGATCGCCTCCAGCAAACCAGACAAACTCGGCACTGCGAATCGCCCAATCAACATAAGGGTCATTAGCCTTACTAACAGAATCAATAATTAACGTCTCAACTGAATCTGCCGCCATCAGACCAAGTAAGTAATCATTGTACGCGTCCGTGCCGGAAGTACGCAGTACCACCACATCAGCACCATTACCAATATGAGGAGCTACTCTTTGGCTAAAAGCATTATCAACATCGGTTCCCCCTCCCATTAAGAGCGTGGCACCGTTATCCGGTGTGAGCGTGTTGCACGTGTCTGAGCTATTTCCAGCAAGATAAGCCTTTAATGCCCCAGGTTTTGACGGACGAATACCGTAATTACACTCTCCAGTTGGCGGCGTAGGAGTTTCACCTTGGACAAAATTCACAATCAAATCATACCAACCAGAGCCACTATATCGGGTTAGCTTTATATAATAGGTACCTGCAGTCTCAGCATAAAAACTCCCCGTTTCTGGTATTTGACTCGTTTCCCTACTGACAACTGCTGAGCCTGTTTCTTGATATAAGAACCAGTCAAAATCATCACCAGAGCTATGGTCTAGCGAGATATCTATCGAACCTGGCGCCGCCACATCAAAAGTAAACCAGTCGATATCACCTCTGGATAACTCGCCGCTAATTGTCGTGTTATTACACACTCCACTATTGGCATTACCTTCGCTGTCGTTAGATTCAGTTTCAGTAGTTGAGCAAGCATAGCTATGGCTTGCAACAAGCATTAAAGCAGCTAGTGATACAAATAGAATGTTATTGTTTTTCATAGTATTTACCTGAATGATATATGTTTCTATGATCCGTACCGTTGCATTGCAAAGCTACGCTGCCGCACTGGTATTTGCACGAAGCGCCCACGGCAACTTATACACTGATGACGATGGCCAAAAGTGCAGAAGTGAGCCTTATACCAATTGAATTAATTCTCTAATCAATTTGAAGGGTGAAATAGCATATTAGCTACGTTAAAAATTTCTCATTTAGAACAACTAAATAGCAAAATTTTTGCCTTGCTACTAAAGCTATTTCCCCGCTTCAAGATAGATCATTTACTTAATACAACTGGTATTATTAATTTGGTTTTTTGAAAAACCTAAACGCAATTAGCGTTAGAGCTTACATTCGCATTGATACGGAACGTGATAAAACCCGACCAACAAATTGTCGGTGGGAATAGAATTGAAATTCAGGTGAGGCTATTCGTCGAACCACTCACTCAAGTGGTAATTAACGGAACATTCATGCAGATCACTAGGGCGTTGTTTGTTGTAGATGAACATTTACGTCTCCTAGATGATAGTTAAAAGAATGAGTATTAAGCAGATGTAAACAACCCGCTTAAAAAATATGGCATGCAACGCCCACCTTTTCAACTTTTATTATCAAAAATTCAACAAAACAATCATCGAATGACGTCAATTACAGACTCTCGACATAACAACTCGGCTTTCTTGGGCAGCTTTTTCCTCGAGTACAGATCACCCTAACAGAGCCCTCAAGCCCCCTTTCAATCCACTGGATATTTAAAATCTTGGCAACACGGAGTAATTGGGTTTTCATATGATAGGGCACCACACTCGCG
This sequence comes from Pseudoalteromonas flavipulchra NCIMB 2033 = ATCC BAA-314, assembly GCA_000814665.1. Classification (GTDB taxonomy): domain Bacteria; phylum Pseudomonadota; class Gammaproteobacteria; order Enterobacterales; family Alteromonadaceae; genus Pseudoalteromonas; species Pseudoalteromonas maricaloris. Next base: position 447,790 of record JWIH01000025.1, on the reverse strand, counting down.
CCACCATGGCTAATACAAGCTTGTTGCAATTCTCCAATCAAGGCGTCAGCATCAATTCCTTGTGCATTAATAGCAGGATTGAGATCAAGACCCGCGCACAGCACCCTTGGACGATTCGCTACATCAACGATTTTTACTGACTCACAGCAATACAGACGCGGTTTGCCATTAACATTCAGGATCGAAAGCTGAGCACTGGCACTATTACTATCATCATGAAATTTACGAAATACGGCCCAGTGCTGACACGGATCGGCAACGCTACGCATATTACCCCAAGGTAAAGGAATACCATTGCCCCGATATACCGCCTTGAGTTTACCTGCTTGATAAGCATCAAAATAATGCCAATGTGGATAAGGTGAAACCGATGTCATTCTGCGCATTGCCACGGAAGCAGAAATACCAAGTTGCTCATGGACGCGCACATCGTAACCTCGGCTTTCGAGTAACTGCCGAAATGGTGTACGGGGACACAATAAGGCCCCTGCGAAGAAGCTCGATTCAAAATCCTGCCACGCGCTCAAAATATCTTGGGCATTTGGAGTATCATGATCGGGGTTATCGTTACTCTTCCGGCTTTCTCCAGTAGTGAGTACACATTCTAAACCTTCACTATTGTGAAGCACGACATGGCCAATATGAACAGCTAAATCGTATTTCATTCTCGCGGGATGTGCGTGCAACGCGCGATTTATAAACACCATGTTTGGTTCTTTGAAATAAGAAGTGATCATCCCCTCTCCGTCAGGCGAAGATTGCTCAAACCACTCCACTTTTCGACCTTTTGCTATCAAAATTGCCATGAGGTCATCACAGCTGAGATAGAGATTTTTACCTCCCACTTCATCGGCTGCTCGCTCTAAATCAGGAAAGTGGTTTTGATGGTGTTCTTGGTGGGCACGGATCAAAAGGTGCGCAAACTGCCTACCACTGATCCCCGCTTGGGACAGCATTTCTGGGATCGCAATTTGTAATATCTCTTTGGAAAATAGAAAGTTGGGCTCTAAAGCCATCCCCACTATCCCACCGAAATTGCCTTTATCTGGCGCAATCTCCGGTGCTTCTGGTTGACTGTCTAAAAACCACTCAATCGGCTTTTGAAATACAGTGGAGAAGTTTTCGAGCATCGCTTCACTTGGCGTACGCTGGCCTCTTTCAATCATTGATAGGTAAGAAACGGAAGGCGCGCTGGCCGGATCTTGCTTAACACATCGAGCCGATAAGTCTTCTAAAGTCAGATGGTTACGCTTTCTTAGATTTCTTATTTTAGTACCTAAAAAGTGGGACTTTCTAATTAAGCTTGCAACTTTTGCCATGATTTCACACTCCATTTTTGTGAAATTCACACTGTGAAATTCTTTTTGTGAAATTATTTGAATATTTAACTTACACTCAAAATGTACACGAAACAACCAGAATATATTTCCCAATTTATGACAACATGAACAAGTGAGGTGGATCATGGCAGCGCAATTACAACCGCATACAGAACAACCAATTGACGATACAAAAGCGCAACAGTCAATGCTGGCAAAACAGTATCTTGATGAACAATGTCCTTTAGAGTTTGGCTCACACATGGAGGTGACAGACTATGTGGTTTACTACAATCACCTGCTTGCGTTTTTTGCCAACGGCACCCATTGCGGTTTAAAAAATTGTAGCCAATTCGTCGCGCTTTGCGGTCACCGTGAAACACCGGAGGCTATTTTGTTAAAACAGGACGATGGCTTACATATTGAAATTACCTTCAATCGCACCGGAATGCTCGGCCAATTTGATAGCGCTCATATCGAAGATATTATCGTCGAAACACCACTGGCGTCTGTAGTTGGTAAAAAGACTAAAACCCAGCTACAAAAACTATGGATGAGCTTTTATCACGGCGTGCAACAACCAGCAGGAAAAGCCTGTTATCGTGCCAAAAATGGGGATGATTATGAACTTTGAGTAAACACTCGATAATTTGTAATCAAATCGCTCAAACATTCAGTAAGTTTTAAGCTAAGCTAATTAAAATACCGCTCTTTTTTCGACTGAGCACATGACTAAATTGCTTAATTTTCTAAAAAACATTAACTGGATGCTTTGGGCGCTCATACTTGGCATTTTTGCTGGTTTAGTTTTCGGTGAACGGCTATCATTTTTAAAACCTATTGGTACAGGTTTTGTAAACCTGATGCAAATCACCATTCTCCCTTATATTGTCGTCAGCCTTATCGTGGGTTTAGGGAAATTTAATCCCGAACAAGTTAAAAGCATTCTTGCAAAAGCAGCGCTAGTCATGGTCTCCATTTGGGTGGTAGGTCTTGCTGTGATCTGGTGCTTTATTATGACATTACCAGCGCATGATGCCGGGACCTTTTTCTCCCCAGCATTGGTCGCCGCAGCTCCCGAAGTAGACTTCGTTAAACATTATATTCCCTCTAATCCTTTTGCTTCTATGGCAGAAGGTAATGTTCCTGCCTTAGTCATATTTTGTATTGCGCTAGGTATGGCGCTTATTTCTAATCAAAAGAAAAACCGTTTACTCGATGTGTTAGAAGTCGTCGGTCAAGGCCTGTCGGTGATTTCCAAGAAGATCATTGCCATCTTCCCTATTGGCATTTTTGCGATGACAGCAAGCACCGCTGGCACCATGAGCGCAGAAGAACTGTCTGAATTGCAAGTGTACTGGGTTGTCGTTTTATGTGTCGGCGTGTATTTGATGTTAGTACTACTCCCTATGCTTGTTGCCGCACTCACCCCTGTTAAATACCGCGACCTCATCATGGTTATGCGCAATGCTTGGATCACCGCATTCAGTACCGGAAACGTTTTTATTGTATTGCCGGTGATCACCGAGGGGATCAAAGATCATTTACGCAAAATTAAGCAAAGCGACGAAAGCTCTGATCACATCGCTGAGGTGTTAGTGCCTATCGCTTATACCTTCCCGAGTTTAGGAAAGCTAACGACCCTCATTTTTGTCTCTTTTGCAGCATGGCTTACCGGCAACCAAATCGGCATCGAACAAATTCCTAATGTGTCTTTATCGGCGATGCTAAGTTACTTTGCTAACGTACATATCGCGATTCCCTATTTGCTCGATACCTTGCGTGTCCCGGCTGATACTTATCAGTTATATTTATCGATGTCAGTACTCACCGCAAAAGTGGTTTCACCAACCACTGTGGTATATATCTTCGCATTTGTGTTTTTATGTATTTTTATTAACCGTAGACAATTACACCTAAAACGCGTGCGCTCGGTTTATTATTTAACGCTACTATCTGCACTACTCCCAGCATTTATGTTGTTGAGTTTTACAGCAAATAATTACCTCGGTAAGCAAACTAAATCGGCCGATGAGGCTATAGCTAATATGGTGATCTCGGATACCGTCCCTGCTCATGTGCTTAGCTATGTCCCTAAAGCATACCAAAGTGGTGAGTTGTCTTTGACAAATGTCGATGTGATTAAAAAACGTAACCTGTTGCGTGTAGGATATCTTATCGATAATGTGCCGTTTAGTTACTTTAATCAAAAAGACCAGTTAGTGGGTTTTGATGTCAGCCTCGCACATAGGCTCGCATCCGACCTTGGGGTTAAAATCGAGTTTATTCCTTTTAAAAAGCCACAACTGGCAGAGTATCTCAACAAGGGATATTTCGATATTGCAATGTCCGGCCTTGAAATTAATATTGCCGACTTACAAAGCGTGCGCTTTAGTGACAAGGTGTTGGAGCTGCAACTAGCGCTCTTGGCCAAAGATCATGATTTAAAGAAATTTGCTGACAAGTCAGCCCTACTTACGCTTGATAAGCTGAATTTAGCTCACGTTGAGTATGCTCCGCTACTCAAACAATTGGCGCAGCAAAACCCTAAGGTAAAAGTATCCAGCATTAACAATCTGCAAAGCTATTTTAAGCACCCAGAGAAATATGACGCCTTAGTGATCAGCGCAGAGGCGGGCTTTGCATGGAGCATGTTCTACCCTGAATTTGGTGTTGCGGTGCCGGAAGGAGCGAGCTTGAAATACCCCGTTGGATTCGCTGTCGCCAAGCGCAATCAAGATCTACTGAGTTATGTAAATGCTTGGCTGACTATCCAGCATACCAATGGCCGTATTGAAAAAACTTATGATTACTGGATCTTAGGAAAAGGTAGTGTACAAAAGCAAACTCGCTGGTCATTAATGGATGAACTGGAAATCGACCCAAACACACTTATTGATAAACTGAAGTTCTAATACCAACGGAATAAAAAACGCCGTCAGTTAACACGTTAACTGACGGCAAGTCTACTCACTGGGCGAGCTAGCTTTCAAGCTCACTTTAACCTTAGCCAAACCACAAAATAAAACAAGTTTTTAACAAAAAATTCATCAATTTGATAACCGACTTCGCAAACCACTACTGCGACTGACACTTCGATTCATACCCTGCACTAATACTTTATATTGTGCCACCAACTCAAACTGCTGTTTAGCTCGGGTGATCCCAGTATAAATAAGCTGGCGATTTATCCCCTGCTGCGCACGTTGAATTGGTGGTAGTATCATTGCCGTGTAAGCAAACTCAGAGCCTTGTGATTTATGGATAGTCATCACGTACACTCTATCAAAGCTCGGCAATCTTGCAGGATAAAAGCGCCTAACGCAGCCCTGTTCATCAATAAATGATGCCTGTAGTTCACCCTGTTCATCGCTTAAAATGATCCCGATATCACCGTTAAACAGTTTCAACTGATAATCGTTTTGGGTGATCATAATGGGCATACCAACGTAAAAGCGCCCTGTCGGTTGCACTAATCCCATTTGACTAAGCTTAAGCTCTATTCTGCGATTTAACTCGTTCACACCGTAAGGGCCTTCTCTCACGGCCACAAGCAATTGATAACTGGCAAACTCGCTATGAATTATGGCCTCACTCTCACCATGATGAATGGCAAGCAGGTATCGTTGGTATTGCTCCGCCGCTCTAGCAATTAGGGCATTGTAGGTTTCACTATTTAATTCATGATGCTGTATATCGCTATAACCTTGCCCCAGCACGCTGTCTAATTGCCGCTTATTGTTACTATTTACGGCAAATGCTAACTGACCAATCCCACTTCGACTGTCAAAACGGTGACTTTTTTGTAAAAACGCCAGATTATCTTCCAACATAAAGTCAGCGCTGGTATCACCCGACTCAGGCAAGTTTTGTTTACTCAACTCAGCTAGTTTTGCTTTCAGTGCCTGACTGTAATGTGGTGCTTGCCCAAGCACTAAGTTTTCACATAAGTCGCTGAGTACGTTACCGGTGTCTACCGATGCGAGCTGATCTTTATCGCCGAGCAAAATAAGCCGTGCATGTTTTGGTAATGCATCCACCAGTTTTGCCATAAGCGATAAGTCCACCATGGATGCTTCGTCAACAATCAGCACATCAACATGCAGCGGGTTATCTTGATTGTGACGATAGTGCACGCTATTAGGAATAACGCCTAACAAGCGATGAATAGTTTGCGCCTGCTCCGGCAGTAAATCAGCAAGCGCTGGCGGCAGATTTAACCTCGCTTTCGCACCGATAATTGACTCACTGAGCCTCGCAGCCGCTTTGCCGGTCGGCGCTACTAGCTTGATGGTCAACGGCGCACTGTTATAAAGCGATTGCAAAATCGCAAGCAGTTTTGTGACCGTCGTGGTTTTTCCCGTACCGGGGCCGCCCGTGATGACACAAAATCGCTTAATGATAGCAAGTGTACAAGCCACTTTTTGCCAATCAATGTCTTCTTCACTGGCTGGAAAAAACGACGCCAACAGTGCACTCAGTTTTGCTTCGTCCAGCGTAACATCGGCTTTTGCCAACATTTCAAAGTGTCCCGCAAGCCTTGCTTCATAATTTGCTAATCTCGCCAAGTAGAGCTTATTACCGTATAGCCGAAGCGGCTTATCTTCACCGATCGCAGGATGCTGTGCGAGCGCAGCAAAGGCTATACCTGTGCTTGAAAATGGCGACAACTCTACAGATCGATCCGCAACCGCGTAGCTGAGCTCAAACGGATCCTGGTAATTAATACTGTCTAACTCTAAACAACTATGCTGACGACCATGAGCGATTAATAATAGTAAAAATACATAGAAGTGATCGTCGTAGCCTTGCTGATTCAGCAACTTAGCTAACGCGATATCGGCTTTACCAACTCGTTTATATTCAAGCAATAACGTTATAAAGCTATGATGGTCAAATGCCTCAAAGTCCATACTCAACTGGCTCATACAGACTCCTCAAATAATGCATCTAATTCTAACACCTGCTCTACGCTTAACTGATTGAAGAAAATCCCCTGATTGTCCGGTAATGCGCGTAAGAACAAATAGTAGTTCCCGCCCAAATGCTGCTCAGGGTTATAGTCCACAAGGCGCTGCTTTAACAAGCGGTGAAGTGCCACGGTATAAATCATATACTGCAAATGATACTGATGAGACGACATCGCGGCATTGAGGTTATCGTAGTGATAATCTTCTGGGCTATCACCAAGGTAGTTGGACTTGTAATCGAGAACAAAAAACTGCCCTTGCCACTTGAAGATTAAGTCGATAAACCCCTTCAGCATGCCTTTTACATCATCAAAGTTTAAAAACGACTTTTGTCCAGTGATATCACTGAGGATCTTGTTCAACTTCACCGCACTGAGTGGTTTCAGTGGCAAATAAAACTCCATTTCAACAATGCAGTCGTCCGGTGGCAAGACACCAAGTTGTAAATGAGGATGTGGCGCAAGTGGTGCTGCCAAACAGCTTGTTATCCAACGCTCTGTTGTCTCTTGCCATTCGGTCGCAATACCAAACTTATCCAAAGACTTAGTGACCGCTTCGGTCAGCGTATACTTATCTTCGTTTTTGGGGGAATTCGGTGCGGTAAAATCTATAAGCTCAAAGATTTCGTGCAAACAGCTGCCCGGCTTGGCCCCCTTAGGAAATGTATAAGAGGTTTTTTCTCGCTCTTGGTGTTGCTCAGGTAAGTCCAGTAAATGGTTTTCGTCCACGGCCCCTGCAGGTTTATCACCATGATGCGTGTGATAGCTTAGCTGGCTAAAGCTTGTAGTACGCCAGTGGCGTTCAATCTGACCGCTGAAGGTTTTCGCTGACAAAGCTAGAGGCTTGTCTTCAAGCGATATGTTTATCGCTTGCTGTGGTGCGGTGATTTCATCTAATCTTACGCACTCCATTGCCGCATGTGCTTTACATAACTGGCTTAGGGCACTTTGCCAAGCCTCTGCACTGTCGAAAGTTTCCGTGCCAAACAAGGCAAATCCTAAAGCCGTTTTGTGCAGCGCAGACTTTTTACTGCGCCCTTGTTGAATGTCGTAAAGCCCAAGCTCGCAATAATGCACCGCACGCGTCAGCGCAACGTAAAGTAAGCGAATATCCTCAGCCAGTCGTTCTTGCTCTGCTTTTTCTTTGGCGTCGTCACTGGCTTCAAGGTCGACAACTAACTTATCCCCTTGGTGATAAACTAAGGTATCAGGCTCACGAAACCCAAGCGCAAATGGCATAAAGACAATCGGATACTCCAAACCTTTTGATGCGTGCATGGTCACAATTTTCACCAGATTGGCATCACTCTCTAAGCGAATTTGGCTGCTGTCACTCTGGGCGTTATTTAGCTGCGATAAAAACCAACGCAACACACGACCCGTGCCATCAAGCTCTAATTGTTTATGCTGTAAAAGCTCAGCCAAATGACGGAAGTCAGTCAGCCAACGCTCCACTTCTATTCCCTGCTGCTGCCAAATCACTGGCAGCTCACAAGTTATCAATAAGTGTTCCAGCATCGCCATTGCACCAGAGCGATACCAAAGCTGTGTTAACTCACTAAATAACTGCAAATAACCTTGCCACTGCTGCTCATTAAACTGCAAGTCGTATAGCGCTTGATTGTTTAAATAAAATAATGGTCCCGCAAGCACGCCTCTGAGCGCCGCTTCGTCGTAACTCCCGTGCAGTACATCAAGCAGTTGATACAAGGCAATTGCTAACGGCTGCCTAAATACACTATCTCTGGCAAGGTACACACTGGCAATATCGAGTTGATTTAAGGCTCGTTTGATCAAGCTCGCTTCTATGCGGTCGCGAACTAAAACACAGATATCCGCTGGCACAACTGGGTTTTCGCCAATCTTCGCAATCCCCGACTGCCCATGCTCGATAAGCGCTGCAACTCGACCTGCGAACGCCTGACTTAGCCGCGCTTGCGCGGCACTTTTATTAAGCACTTCATCCTCATTTGGTAATACACTAAAGCGCAGAGCTGACGACTTTTTAGAGGCGATAGTAAATTGCGCATCCTCGACTTTACCTTGCGCGCTCACCTCAATGAAAGGGATATCTTTGTTGTAGATAAAACTATTGGGATGGCGAGTAAATATCGTATTCACTGCGGCAACCACGTCGCTATCGGAGCGATAATTGGTTGTAAGCGTATACTGCCTGTCTTGCGCAACTCCTTGCTTTGCACCGATATAAGTAAAAATATCCGCTCCGCGAAAGCCGTAAATGGCTTGTTTTGGGTCGCCTATCAAGGTTAATGCCGTATTTTCCTTAACATAAACTCGGCTAAAGATCCCATATTGAATGGGATCGGTATCCTGAAACTCATCTATCATGGCAACCGGATATTGCAGTGCAATTTTTTCGGCTAAGCGCTCACCACTGTCGCCCATCAGCGCCTGATGCAGCTGCTTAAGTAAATCGTCGGGAGAGATCAAGCCATATTCTTCTTTGTGGGCGTGAAGCAAAGCTCTTACCTCGGTCACCGCTTGTTGCACTAACGCGATTTTAAGCCCACTCCCGACCAATTGATGGAGCTCTGCCAAGGTATCAAAGTGACGAATGAGCTCATGCTCCAGCGGCGTTGTATTCTTTTTATATTGAGCAACATCGGCAAGGCTTTCACTGCCCCAAAGTCCAAAGGAATGATTACTGCTACCAAACTCAAACCACCACTGCTCACTGTTGACATAATCCTCCAGAGCTTGAAGATTAGCTTTTCGCCCAGGTGCCCGATTGCCTGCCAGTCCCGCGTTTTTCAACACATTGATGTAGTCAGCTTTGACTATTTCGGCCTTTAGCCACAGTGCTAATGTTTGGTATTTTTCACGTGCGGCAAATACTGCATCTAAGGGAATTGAGGGTTTAATTTCGGCATTTTCTCTTGCTAATAAGGGTCTAACTTGCTTCGCCAGTGCATATGGCGTGGCAAATTGCTCTATCACAGCCTGAGTTTTTTCTGTATCTAGCGGATAGACAAAACGTCGCCAATGATCTGCCATCGCGGCGTCAATCAGCTCGCTCTCGTCGAGAATAAACTCGAGATTAAATGCCACCTTAGACTCAAAAGCATGTTGCTTCAGCATTCTTTGGCAAAAGCCGTGAATGGTGAATATCGCAGCCTCATCCATTGACTTAGCGGCAGCATCAAGGAGATCAAAGGCGCGCTTTTTATCTTCAACTTGCGCCAAGATGGCACCGATCAGTTCATCTTTACAGACTTCACCTAGTAGCACGTCTCGAGCTTGAATAATGCGTTTTCTCACTCGGTCTTTGATCTCTTGTGTTGCCGCTTCTGTGAAGGTTACCACTAAGATCTGTTCGACGCTTAACGGCTCATGTTGTTGATCAGAAGTACGCAAGCCAAGTAAATAGCGCAGATATAAACCAGTGATGGTGTAGGTTTTCCCCGTACCTGCACTGGCTTCAATTAGGTTTTGGCCACTTAGAGGCATAGTAATGGGATTAAGCATCTCCATGGCGTACCTCCTCGGCGGCATCAAGAATAGGTGTTAACAAAGTAAGGCTAAGTGCACAAAAACGCGCTTCATGAGCTGACAAATCGCTAAAGCATAGTTGAACATAGGGATCTTCCCCTTCTCCTCGACCAACATATTGCGGCTTAAATTTATTTACAGCCTTTTTAATATCCTGTGTCTTGGCGTATTCCATGCTAGAACTTGGAAAAAATGCCACAGGTTCACTCAGTGCTTGCTTATAAAAAGCCAGCCATTGCTCCAAATATTGCTGTGCTTGCGGCTTTGAAATAGCGGCAAAGTGCACGCTTTGATCTAGCCCAACAATATAAGTAGTAACTTCATGCCCCATTACACAGGCCGCGCAATGATGTAAAAACCCTTTAATCAAATCTTTGGCTTTAATACTGGCACTACGATAGTACACTTGCCTGTTGTCATACACACAATCAAGCCAACCAACCAGTATATGCTCTGCAACACCAAGTTTTAGCTCTAGAGGCTCCTTTGGCTCATTAAGTAATGGGGCCAGTACGTTAACCATAGGTTCAACGCGGGTGAGCAGGCCCTCCAGCTGTAGTTTGCCAATGTTTGCTTGAGGCAGCGAGCCTCGTTGTAATATCTGTTCAAGATTTAAGGGCTGTTGTTGTAGCTGAGCATCTAGCACTTCATCTAAATATTGATAGCGCTCCAATGCATCTAATGCAAAAGGCTCTTCATCGAGTGTTAACGCTTCTATTGGTTTAAGTTTAATGCCCAGCGCTTGCTGATAAAATAACTTTTGCGGCTCGCAAACGCCGCGCAGCAAATCGCTAAACTCAATTTCTGCGTCTAAAACTGGTGCCAACGGTTTTATTTCATCAGCTTGCACCGCTCTATGCTGCCAAAGCCAAGTACGATTATAGCTCTGTAGTGAGCCTGCTTTAAAATGTTCGGGATTAAAAGGTTGTAATGGCAGTTGTGAAGTTAATCGAGTAACAAGCGACTGCTTTGGCATATCTTCAAAATAAAAGCTGCGATCTAGATATTCAGTCAATTCGCTGACTAGAACGGATGGCACTTGGGCTTCGTTGTTAAAACAAGAGCGGCCAATATAACTGATATACAAGTTTTCTCGGGCACTGAGTAACGCTTCTAAGAACAAGTATCTGTCGTCTAGTTTTCGTGAGCGATCGCCTTTACGTCTCGTGGAGTGTGCGACTAAATCAAAACCAATAGGCTGCACGGTACGAGGATAGTCCGCGTCATTTAGACCAAGCATACACACCACTTTAAATGGAATAGCACGCATCGGCATCAGCGTACAAAAGTTTACCGCTCCGGCTAAAAAGCGCTGCCCAACCCCTTTTTCTCTAACGCCTTGCTTAACCAAATACGCTAAGATTTTTGCTGAGACTGGCGCTTGAATATCGCCATTTTCATGGTGTTTTTCGATGTTCTCTATAATCTGCTCAAGCTTAAGTAAATCCCAACTCTGTTCAGAATCTGACGAGTAAAATAGCGCCATGGCTTCACGTAGAATTGCTGCGAAGTTCGTTAAGGTCTTTTCACTGCTGAGTTGTCGCTTTAACCAAATCAGCGCATCAACAAAGCCGATAAGCTTGTTAAGTACCGCCACCGACATACCTTCGACTTCATCAGCAGGATAAATAGATGCGAACGGCGTCTGTTCGTCGTTTGTTGCAACCCCTAATAGCAAACGGTTGAGTCCATGCTGCCACGTATTTAGTGGTATTTTTGGCAAGCCATATTCGCTTTTATGGCTGTCATTTAAGCCCCATTTAACACTGACCTGATCAAGCCAATAGCGAATTAAGTCAAACTCATGGCTTTCAAGGTTAAACTGTTCGGCGATCGGCAAAACGCCCAACAAATCGAGAATATCCGACACGCAAAAACGGTTATTGGGTAAGTCTGTCAGTGTCACAAAAGACGTTAAAATAGGACGCTCTTGCTCGATTGCAAGATCGGAAATCGCATAAGGGATCCGTAGTCTATCTTCACTGCTGTCAAATACCGCTTTAATAAATGGCGAATAGGTGCCCACATCAGGCATCATGACGATAATGTCTTTAGGCGTCAGGCTTGGATTTTGTTCAAACAGATTGAGTAAATAATCATGGAGTCGCTCGACTTCACGCAGTGGCGTGTGGCAATCCTGAAAAACGATACTGGTATCATCCGCCATAATGGGTAACTTGCCCTGCTGCGAAACAAACCAATTTGGATCCGCGGTTAACGACTCTCCTTTAAATGCCAACTGATAGATCTCTTGCTGTACCTGGCCAAGCAGGCTGTCATCAAACGCGTCATCAAATCCATCTATCCAACTGGCATCAAGCTGCAATAATTGCTCAAAATAGTCACGCCCAAGCTTTCCCCATGAAGAAAGGAGTGGATTGCCAATGTAATAATACTCGCCGTCTTTCGCTTCGAGTTCTGGCATCTTGGCGTATTTTGCAGCGACTTTAGCTTGAGTCTTCTCATCGACTAAATCTCCCCAGTAGTGTTCACTGGGGTTAAAAAAGAATAAAAATACATTCGTTTTTTGGCCAAGCGCTTGAAAAATATCAAGCTGACTGGTCGATATGGCCGACAGTCCAAATATACAGATCCGCTCGGGAAGTTTGCCTTCTGGTGCATTGGCCAGCCCTTGCAGTAACTGATCGTGCATGTTGGTACGGTGATATGAACTTTGTTCAAGTGCTTCAACATGGTGGACTAAACGACGCCAGAGATCAGGCTGCCAAGGGGCGATGGCTTCAACATCCACATCTATAAGCGTATCTTGGCCCTGATCCCAAAGTTCAATCCACTGGGGGCGGTACATTAAATATTGGTCAAAAACGTCGGCAATTTTTTCACACAGGGCAAAGAGTTTAATTCCTGACGGGTCGTCACCTAAATAGTGCTTAAGCGCAATATATTGAGGCTTATCAATGCAGTCAGGTAACAGCGTAAATAGCTTCCAAGTCATATTGCTTTTATTAAAAGCGGATTCCTTGGGAACATCATCAATGAAATTTTGGTATAGCTTCCAAATGAAGCTAGATGGTAATGGAAAGTCGACCTGTGCACTTATTCCTAAGTGCTGACTCATACCTAGTTTGAGCCATTCAGACATACCAGGAGATTGTACTAACACCACTTCTTTTGCAAAAGGGTTAGTGAGTGGTGCTGATTTTATGAGTGTGCAGAGTTGCGCCTGCAAGATTTCCATTCGATTCGATTGGATGATGTGTAACATGTTGTCTGCCATGCAGTTTAACGCTGTGTTAAGTGTATCTGAATCTTCCTATCAGCGGTAGTTATTGAGGTTAATGCGAGTGCGCTTGAGTAGAAAAGCGACAACCGTCGCTTCTCAGATAAACTGTTAGAACAAATCTATATCAGAGCTCTCTTCCAGCGCTTCAATTTTATGCTCAGACAGCAACGCTTCGTAAAAACAAAGCATATCACGACCGTTATCTTTTGCGTAATAAAGCGCTTTGTCGGCGTTTTCAAGCACAGTGATGGGGAAATCATACGGGCTAATGCGAGACATTCCGACACTGACGGTGAGCTTTTTTACGAATGGGAAGTGGGTATTTCGTACCAGCTCCATAAACTCGTCCATCTTGGCTTTTATTGAATCGTAATCGGTTGGCTCAAAGACCAGTACAAATTCTTCACCACCGAAGCGAAACAATAAGTCTGTGGAGCGAAAAAACTGGCGCATACGCTGTGCTAATAACAGTAAAACCTCATCTCCGCATACATGTCCGTAGTTATCGTTTACTTTTTTAAAGTGATCGATATCCATGATCGCAAGCCACGAGGTTGCACCTTTATGCACCGAGCGCACATCACCATGCCATACCGTTTTATGTTGTTTGATAACTTGCTTTTCAATCAGTTGTTTCAAGCGCTTTTCAAACGTTTGACGATTCAGTAGTCCGGTGAGTTTATCGCGCTCGTTTTCGTGAAGAATGGTGAGATAATTTTCAAAAATGCGGCAAAATGCATTAAGTAGTACTTGATCTGCACTCGACAACCCAGTACTGATAACCGCTATCGCACCAACTGGCTTTTCCTGAAGACTGATTGGCACCCAACGATGCTCGGTGCCATCTTTCGCTTGTACCGTAATGATACAGGCCGACTGCAAGCAAGAAATTAATTCCTTATCAGGTTCTTTAACTAGGCTTCGCTCTTCCCAATCAAATTCCTTATCGGACAGTTTTCTTAGCAACAAGCTTCTCTCTATCGCGATCTCTCCAGGAACGAGCAGATCCTTATAAACAGCGACCTCTTTACAGCCTATGAACTCTTGAATAGTAGACACTAAGCTGTATTCGAGAGAATCAACGTCTCTCGTTTTTGTTATTTTGATAACGGAATTTAGTAAATCTTCTTGCATGTCCGACGCACTCACAACTGCATTGCTGGCATATTATTACACACTTAGCGAACAAATAAACTCCAAAGTACTCCTTTATTCCTATCAATGTTAAAAAATAAGCTACAATCCAGTTGATTATTAATTAGCAAATACTTGAGGGTTAAACACTTAACTGCTCTCAAGCTTAATTGATAAAGATGACAACTTTTGCATCAAAAGTTTTCGCTTTACCACTGACGCCTGCTTTAAGCTTATGCAATGTACAAAAAAATGCCAAACTTAAGTGTTTGGCATTTCTCTAAATTCATACTTATGGGTTGGTTTTAGTCTAATGTTGCGAGCATCGACTCATCATACTCTTTCACGGCTTGACCGGCTTTCACCTTCTCCACATAATCAGGATTGGCAATGAACGGTCTACCAATCGCCAATAAATCAAATTGTTGATTTTGAATCGCTTCTGCACCTGACGCTGCAGTGTAGCTCCCCACACCAACTAACGTTCCTTTATAGATGCTACGCAAATAAGCCGAGGCACTGCCGCCCAAATACTCAAATTCCATCGCGTCATCAAAGATACCCACGTGCAGATAGGCTAAGTTGCGACTGTTTAATGCCGAGATTAAGAAATCAAATACCGCTCTGTCTCTTTGATCACCATCCATGTTGAAGTAAGCACCGGGTGACACTCTCAGACCCACTCTGTCGGCACCAATACGATCGGCGACAGCATCGGTGACTTGCAAAGCAAATCGACTCATATTTTCTGGTGTTTGACCATACTCATCGGTACGCTGATTCGCGGCGTGATGTAAGAACTGATCAATTAAATAACCATTGGCACCGTGAATTTCCACTCCATCAAAACCAGCTTCAATCGCGTTTGCTGCCGCTTGGGCATAGTCGGCAATGAGTTTTGTAATATCTTCCTTCGTCGCCGCTTTTGGCGTTTGGTAGGTTAAATCACGCATTCTTGGAATTGAACCTTCGATACCAATAGCCGACGGTGCTAAGACCTCCCCATCAAAAAAGTACGGGTGCGCAACACGTCCAACGTGCCACAACTGCGCAAACATTTTGCCACCTTCGGCATGTACAGCATCTGTTACTTTTTTCCACCCTGTAATTTGTGCCTGTGTAAACAAACCTGGGGTATTCGGGTAGCCTTGCCCATCAGGGCGAATAATCGTTGCTTCACTGATGATTAATCCTGCTTTGGCTCGCTTAGCGTAGTACTTCACCATGTCATCGGTAGGTACTAAATCGTCGTCTGCCATACAGCGCGTCAATGGCGCCATCAAGATGCGATTATTGAGTGATATGGTGTTATTTAGCTTAACATTTTCAAAAAGTACCTGTGGCATGTATGACTCTCCATATATTTGAATATACATTCAAGATAGGGATTCTTGAATTATTATTCAAGTTAAACCTTTACATTTTTTTCATTGTTATCAAAAATGGGCTGAAGTCTTGGTATAATGGTGATGTTTAAACACATTTTGTGCACTTAGGAAATCAATGAGAACAGCTGAGTTTGATAGAGAAACCGTACTGAGAAATGCCATGCAAGCATTTATGACTTATGGCTACAACAAAACCAGTATGCCCAAACTGACCGAAGTAACCGGACTCCATCCGGGTTCTATCTACTGTGCGTTCAAAAATAAAAAAGGTTTGCTATTAGCCGCCATAGATCAATATCAAGCAGACCGACGAGTGCATTATCAAAAGCTGTTCGAAAACAGCACTAGCCTTCGCTGTGCACTTGAGCGATTCTTACAAGATCTTGTCGGTGAATGTTTAGGCGACGAGTCAAAGAAAGTGTGTTTGCTCACCAAAACGCTTAATGAAATTGGCGAGCAGGATGCGGAAATTCAAGCGGCACTCAGCGCTAACTTGCACCAATTTGAATCACTGATCAGGCAACAGTTTTTGATAGCTTGGCCCGATAGTGAAGCATTAAGTGAAGAGGAAGCCACAAAGAGGGCCCGTTTCTTTATTATGTCTGTATATGGTATTCGAACTTATGCAGCGACGCAGTGCGATAGCTCACACCTAAATGCACTGGCAGATAGATTATTGGAAGTCTCAGTTTAAAGCCGAGAGCTTTGCGCTTGGCTAAACTGCTGTTTAAACGTATCGTGTAAACTCTTGTCTATGTATTCTAGATGCCAATTAATAAAGCGCTCGTCCATCGTCAAGCCCGCCAATACAGAATTAATCGCCGCTAAAAACCCGCGTGTAACGGGTGTATCCCGACAAGCGATATGCCCAGTAATAAATGGAGCAAAACCACTAACCGCAATTGGTACGGGTTTTTCTGATGCATCTTTCGCGTGGTATGCAATAACCGAGGGATATTCAAGCAGCAACTCAAAACGTTTGCTCATCAACATAGAATACATTTGCGCTTCGTTTTCGCTGCCTTCTTTCACGTAGAGCTGATCTGGCGGCGTCTGCTGTATCATGGCGTCGGCAATATCACCATATGAGCGCTCTTTTTCTACGCCCAACAACCATTTGGGATGACTCGTTAACAATGCCTCTAGGTTTTGCTCGGTTTGTGTAGACAGCAATTGCACTGAGGGTGCAGCAAAAACTTGTAACCCCAAAAAGTAAGTGGTCGGCTCTGAAAATAGCAATGTTTTACTGCGCGCTTTATTCACAACTAAGTTTCTAACGCACTCCCCTTCACCTCCTGCAATATTTTTAAGCGCACGGTCAACACTGGCATCAGACTGTGTAATCTCAAACTGAGTTAATTGGCTTTGCAGATAGGAAAATACACGGCTTTCGGTTTGAACACCTTGAGAAGGGTTATTGTAAATTGTGATTGCTTGCGGCTGGGGCTGAGCGATTGAATAGCTACAACAAAATAACAAACCAATTAGTATGCCAAGTCTATTCATTGATACATCCTTTTATTTCCCGTTGAAACGTGCCACACGCCGTTTAATATATAAGGCAGAGTATACAACGAGAACAAGCCCAAGATAAATGAATCACCGGAATTGATATCTACGGATACTTTTCATACAACACTGTTACTTTCGATATTTTTCGTACAGAGAATCAATTGAGTATTCAAATAGCGCTTTTATATGACTTTTAGCCTCTGGAATTGAGACAAGCTCAAAATCGACTGAAGCAGATTTACCACCAAAGAGTCCAAAAGTAGCTGGCTTAGACACAACATCCAAAGCCAGTAATCCGCGGTTATTTTCTATTGGTGTCAATTGGTAAGACGCGCACTTACCGCCTTCATCGCCAAGTATAAAAAAGAACCCGCCACCTTCCCCAAGTGCCTCAAACAACTCCAATTCCTTGTCCCAAGGGTAATGATCAATAACATCCCAAGCCTCACGATAAGACTGTAATTCTTTTTCATAATTGATGAGCTCAGTGCCACCGTCACGATGTTGGTAATAGACTTTAACTCGCCTCATTAAACTTTCCTTATCCACTAACATCACATTTTTTGAGAATTTGCTGCCGGAGAAAAGCCTTCAGCAGCTTAGTTGACATACTCTACATTTGCGCCGCAAATACGTCATGTATTTTCTCTAGCGTTAGCAGGTTGAAATCACTGTCATGATAGCTTTCGACATATTCAATAAAGGCGCTTGGAGTGGTAGTAATAGCTGACAGAAGCCAGCTCGAACCGTCATCTTCATCATTAGTAAACTCTACTGCTCCTTGAGACCAAGTTGCTTCATTATCAAGTCGCCAAATGCAAAACGTGACCTCTTCTATTTCGAAAACCTCGTCATTCAGTACTTCCAACAGCTCAGTTGGCGCTCCCTCGTACATCCCCGGCCATACACCGTACTCTTCTTGAGCATGAGGGCTAACTTCTGACTCATGATCGAATCCCTTGATAAGGATCGACTCGCCTTTGATCACGACAACAATATTGTCGCCGCCCCCATTTTCGTAAGTCGCGATATCAATACCAGCAACCCAATTTTCGGTATAAGTAAAACAGCGCAAATACTCATCATCTGAGATTTCAATATCTAATGCCGCACTGGCCTTAAGAGCCAACTTTAATTCCTTATTTGATATTTTGTTGAGTTCCATCTTTTTTCTCTATGTTGGAGGTGAGTTATTGTGTAATTTAGCACTTTCTAAAGTCTAAATTATGATGAGTGTCGCTGCTTTTTGACTGTTATTTTCTTTTTAAGGGTGTAAGTGTTTTCTTTTATTGTTATATATCAAACCCACTTTCTAACTTGCTCTTTTACTGTCAAGGGATTTACCATTCCACTAGATTGAATTTCGACAAAATATCGCACATCTTCCAAAGTTGTCTCTTCAAACTTACAACGGTTAAAATAAGCGAGTAGTTTTTGTTCATGCTTTTTTATAGGTCTATGGGATGAAGCTATAACCCAGTATAATATGTGGAAAAATGCATCTTTATGTTTTTTTTCTATCCTAAGTATGTTGGCAAAGTCTTCATCTACGCTCGCAACCAATGACAGGGCGTTTTGGGGAGAAAAACCTCTTTGGTTAGCAAAGTAAGCATAAAACTCTGCTTGGCGGCTAAACTCAAGCCATGCGGTATTGTAATCTTTAGATTTCATAGCTAATCTTGCTTTATCTCTGGCTTCCAGAGCTTTCAAAATAAAATTATCTTCAATACTAGAAGATTGGCTTGTACCTTTCACATTCGAGCTAAATAGCTTTCCACTATACTTGGCCTTCGTCATGCCCTTTCTAGAAACAAATTTATGAGGCTTCTCTTCGATTTGAGGTCTACGAATCTTAGTCTTAGCGTTAGCCTTGTACTTAAAAAAGGCTCCTAAAAATACAAAAAAAGAAAACATTACGACAAAAACCATCAATTGCTCCTAATTTTTCACGCGAAATCGCAGACCCGCCTAAAATTTTACGAGCTATTTAAGATATCGCCTAATGTTTAACTCTACACTCAAAGTATTAATGAAGCCAAACTATAGCCACTACCCGAATAAGATAAGTTTTACAATTGTTCTAAATAGGGCACATGTGGCAGGGTAAATCGCTTACCACCTACCTCAAATTCGTTTGGCTGTGCTGTCTGCAACTCCAACAGATAATCTAAAGCTAAATTGCACAAACAAAGATATTTTTAAATAGAAATGACGTAAACCAGAATGGTTTTTGAAGATGCGCTGTATTGAGGAAATAAAAACGAAGTTTAGCGTTTTCATAGCCCCAGAATGTCCCCAAAAGTACGAGCAGCTTTTAGTAGATAATTGATTTGAATAAAGAAGGAATGGCGGAGAGAGAGGGAGTCGAACCCTCGATACGCTATAAACGTATACACGAGTTCCAGTCGTGCGCCTTAAGCCACTCAGCCATCTCTCCGCACTGAATTGCGGGGCTAATACTATGAAAAGCCTCGCACTTTATCAAGCAGTTTTTTGCTTTTAGGATCTATTTGTCTATTAATCCTACTATTTCTGCAAGGATGCAGAAAAATCTAGCATGCGATTAAGCGAACGTAGTGCGCCCTCACGCAATTCCATATCAACGAAGACTTCTTTGCCTTGTGGGCTGATAAGCGCTTCTTCAATTGCCTGTAGGCCGTTCATTGCCATCCAAGGGCAATGGGCACAGCTACGACATGTAGCGCCTTCACCAGCGGTTGGTGCTTCGAAGAATTCTTTCTCAGGGCAAAGTTGCTGCATTTTATAGAAGATACCGCGATCGGTGGCAACGATAAACTTCTGATTATCCATTTCTTGCGCAGCTTTAATTAATTGACTCGTTGAGCCTACTGCATCCGCTAAGTCTACGATTTCAGCAGGAGACTCAGGGTGAACCAGTACCGCAGCGTCAGGATGTAGCTGCTTCATGTCTTTAAGGGCTTTGGTTTTAAATTCATCATGAACGATACACGCACCGTTCCACATGATCATATCGGCGCCCGTTTTCTTTTGGATATAAGAACCTAAGTGCTTATCCGGACCCCAGATGATTTTTTCGCCTTGCTCATCAAGGTGCTCAACAATCTCAAGCGCGCAAGAAGAGGTGACGATCCAATCCGCTCTGGCCTTTACCGCAGTTGAGGTATTCGCGTATACCACCACTTTTCTGTCTGGATGTTGATCGCAAAACGCAGAAAACTCGTCGATAGGGCAGCCTACGTCCAACGAGCAAGTTGCTTCGAGTGTTGGCATCACAACGGTTTTGTGCGGTGTTAATATTTTTGCCGTTTCGCCCATAAAGCGCACGCCGGCGACGATGATCATGTCTTTGTCTTCTTGCTTAGCGCCAAATCGTGCCATTTCTAATGAATCAGCAACACAACCGCCAGTTTCTTCAGCAAGTGCTTGGATCTCAGGATCAGTATAATAATGGGCAACCAGTACCGCATTTTTTTCAACTAATAGCGCTTTGATACGCGCTTTATACTCTGCTTTTTCTTCAACGGTAAGAGGGGCAGGTTTTGGAGGGAAGATATAATCTTCCGGCATAATACGTTCAGCTAGACTCATTTCTCGACCACTAGTCCACATTGCATAATTAGGTAGAATTATACGAAAAATACAGGGGTAATCCTAGCGAATGTTTAGCTCAAAATGGCGAGTTTAAGAAAGTATTTTGAATAATATATGAAGAATAAGAGGATGGTGGGTCATGATGGACTCGAACCATCGACCAATGGATTAAAAGTCCACTGCTCTACCAACTGAGCTAATGACCCGCTCAAGCATTATAAGTGCCATTAATTCATCCTGAAGAGATGTTCCGCTTAGTCGTCCTGACTCGCGTTCAAAAAGCGTAGAAGCCCCGCTTCGGTCTTTTTCACCCAACTGAGCTAATGACTTGCTCAAAATTGAATTCGCATGCTTGTAAGTGGTGGGTCATGATGGACTCGAACCATCGACCAATGGATTAAAAGTCCACTGCTCTACCAACTGAGCTAATGACCCGCTCAAGCATTAAAAGTGCCATTGATTCATCCTGAAGAGGTGTTCCGGCTCGTCGTCCTGACTCGCGTTCAAAAAGCGGTGAAGCCTTGCTTCGTTCTTTTTTCACCCAGCTGAGCTAATGACTTGCTCAAAATTGAATTCGTATGCTTGTAAGTGGTGGGTCATGATGGACTCGAACCATCGACCAATGGATTAAAAGTCCACTGCTCTACCAACTGAGCTAATGACCCGCTCAAGCATTAAAAGTGCCATTGATTCATCCTGAAGAGGTGTTCCGGCTCGTCGTCCTGACTCGCGCTCAAAAAGCTTAGAAGCCTTGCTTCGGTCTTTTTTCACCCAACTGAGCTAATGACCCGCTCAAAATCGAATTCGCAAGCTTATAGGTGGTGGGTCATGATGGACTCGAACCATCGACCAATGGATTAAAAGTCCACTGCTCTACCAACTGAGCTAATGACCCGCTCAAGCATTAAAAGTGCCATTGATTCATCCTGAAGAGGTGTTCCGGCTCGTCGTCCTGACTCGCGTTCAAAAAGCTGCGAAGCGTTGCTTCGGTCTTTTTTCACCCAACTGAGCTAATGACCCGCTCAAAATTGAATTCATGTGCTTGTAAGTGGTGGGTCATGATGGACTCGAACCATCGACCAATGGATTAAAAGTCCACTGCTCTACCAACTGAGCTAATGACCCGCTCAAAATCGAATTCGTAAGCTTGTAAGTGGTGGGTCATGATGGACTCGAACCATCGACCAATGGATTAAAAGTCCACTGCTCTACCAACTGAGCTAATGACCCGCTCAAAATCGAATTCGCAAGCTTATAAGTGGTGGGTCATGATGGACTCGAACCATCGACCAATGGATTAAAAGTCCACTGCTCTACCAACTGAGCTAATGACCCGCTCAAATATGAATTCTAAAGCTTGTAAAGTGGTGGGTCATGATGGACTCGAACCATCGACCAATGGATTAAAAGTCCACTGCTCTACCAACTGAGCTAATGACCCACTTAACGCAGCAGTTTTTTGTTACCAATCGCCTGCTGCGGGCGCTTATAATACTTATTTAAATTTTGAGTGCAACTGAAATAGCTAGTTTTTTTCACTTTTTATGACTAAGCGCCTAATTTTAAGGCACTCAGCTCAAAAAGTGATAATTACATCTTCGCTAAACGCTCTGTTGCCAATTTTGCAGGAGTCGTACTTGGATACTCTTTAATCAATTTATTAAGGAGTGTCTTCGCTTCAGCGGCTTGTCCCTGTTTATGTAAAATAGTACCCAGCTTTAACATCGCTTCTGGACGTTTATTCGATTCAGGGAAATTATCAACAACGGTTGCAAAATGAGACTTAGCTTTACCATCGTCAGATTTTATTAAGAATAGCTGACCTAACCAGTAATGCGCGTTCGGCACATACACTGAATTTGGATACTGCTGTAAGAAACTTTGAAACTCAGGGATCGCCGCATCGTAGCGCTTATCCTTCATTATCATGTTTACTGTACGGTCGTATGCTTCATTCTCAGACAGATTACTGCTGAATGCTTGCTCTGGCGTAACATCAGGCGTTACTGCAGTGGATTGTGACTGGTCATAAGCTTGACTAACGCGATTTTCAATCTCTTGATACAACTCACGTTGACGTTGTAACACTTTTTCAAGCTTATAGCTCTGCTCTTCTGTCACACCGCGCACTTGGCTTACTTCTTCTTGCAAAAGATTAAGCTGTTGCTGTAACTCAGCCTGTAGCAAATTGCGGGTTCTCATCATACTCTCAAGTTGAGAGACACGTTCTTCTAGTGTTTGATTTGAATTTGCAGCTTCTGAAACAGGAGCGGGAGCAGCCCAAACTTGGGCGCTCCCGCTCATGAGTAAGAATGCTGCCAAAATAGTATTCGGCTTCATAATAACTCTTTCTTAGTACACTAATACCGCGCGACGGTTTTTAGCGAACGCTTCTTCTGTACGTGACTTAATCATTGGTTTTTCTTCACCATAGCTCACTACAGAGATTTGGCTGTCAGAAACACCAAGGCTTTGAAGGTATTTAGCCACTGATTTACCACGGCTCTCACCTAGTGCGATGTTGTACTCTGGCGTACCACGCTCATCAGCGTGACCTTCAACAAGTACTTTCACGCTTGGGTTTTTCACTAGGAAATCAGCGTGCGCTTGAAGTAGTTCAGCATATTTGCTCTGAATAGTAGATTTATCAAAATCGAAGTAAACGATTTGTTCTTGACGTAGGGCTTCATATTTCTCACGTAGTTTTTCTTCCGCAGATTTCTCGCGAGACATAGTGTTTACATCAACAGTGTTGTCTTGTGTGGTTGCCGCTTGGTTGCTTTCGCTAGCCGCGCCCTCATCAACACTTGAAGATGAGCTACATGCTGCAAGTGTCATCACTGGCAACGCGACCATTAAGGCTTTTAGAGTTTTGTTAAGTTGCATCGAGTATATTCCTATATCTTTATAAATCTAACCAGCAAAATTACTGTAAAAACGGCGACCAGGCTGGTGCCTTAACTTGACCGTCCAAGACAGGTAACCTTGCCTTGAAACGACCATCCATAGACACCAATGCCAATACCTGCTTATTATTGTGCAAGGTGCTGTATATTATCATCGAACCATTTGGTGCAATACTCGGAGACTCATCTAGTCTCGTACGAGTTAGCACTTGAAACAGCCCGGAATCTAATTCTTTTTTCGCAATGTGGTAACGGCCCAGCGTACGGTTAACCATAATCAGACGCTTTCCATCTGGCGTGATCGAACCTGCTAAGTTCATGTCGCCGTCGAACGTAACTCGCTTAGACCTACCAGTTTTTAAATTTAACTTATAAATCTGAGCATTACCACCCCTTTCAGATGTATACACAATTTCTTGACCGTTTGGATGCCAAGAAGGCTCAGTATCTATACTACGATGACGAGTTAAGCGTGTTTCTTGACGAGTTTTCAGGTCAATTAGATATACTTCTGTCGCTCCACCTGCATCCTTAGAGAGTACTGCAAGTAATTTAGTTCCATCAGGAGAAAACTGTGGTGCGCCATTGATACCTGGGTGACTTGTGACAAGTTCGCGTTTTCCAGTGTAAATGTCTTGAATGTAGATTTGCGATTGGCGATTTTCAAAAGTCACGTACGCAAGTTTGTTTGCATCTGGCGACCATGCAGGAGACATTAACGGCTCTTTGGAGCGCAATAACACCTGCTCGTTGTAACCGTCATAATCGGCAACAACTAACTGGTATGGCTTATCTTGGCCGTCACGTACGATGACGTAGGCAATCTTAGTTCTAAATGCGCCTCTTTCACCTGTTAAGGCTTCATATACTACGTCGCTAATTTGGTGCGCATAGTTTCTAAAGCCAGTACTGCTGACAATACTTTGGCGTCCTTCAAGCACATGGTCGTCGCTTTGCATTAAGCGACCATTTGACATAATGCGAGTTTCACCACCGGTAAGCTGTGCTCTGATCACGTCAATCAGTTCATACTTTACCAAGTAGCGTCCAGCAGATTGCTGGGTCACGGTGCCTACAACTACCGCTTCAACCCCCGCATCAACCCATGCAGCGTAGTCGATTTCCGAGTCAGTGGTTGGTAATTGAGGCATGTCAGCCTCGGCAACAGGCTTAAATTTACCGCTGCGCATCAAGTCTGCAGAAATAACGTCACTTAAACTCGACGGCATTTCACCAGTGCCATTATATTTAAATGGTACAATTGCGATGGGTCTGGCACTGTCTACCCCTTCTGTTATCACAATTTCAAGTGCGGCTTGCGCAAACTGTGATACACCCAGAGTAAAAACCAGCAATAAGGTTGTGAACTTCTTTAGCATGTTCGTCCTTTAAAAATTTGGTTTAATTGTTAAATTGATATTCTTAAGCTGCTCAAACACGTCTTTATCTTTAGAAACAGGTAAAGTATCAGCCATTTTCACAGCACGGATAGCAGCTTCACAAACTAGCTTGTCGCCACCCAATGACTCTACATGAGTCACAAGGCCGTTAAAGGCGAGACGAATGTTTACTCGGCATTGTTTACCTTTCATCGTTTCATCGATAAGCAAGTTAGCTTGAATGCGTTGCATGATAAGTGCTTTAAACTTATCCACTTCACTCAATACTTGCTGTTGACGGATCTTCGCTCTTGCTGCCTGCTCTTTCGCAAGCTGGTCACGCAGCATTTGTTCTTCAAGTGCCTTTTGACGTTGACGCTCGGCTTCTTCCGCTTTTCGTTTTTCCTCAGCTTCGCGACGTTTCCTCGCCTCTTCAGCTTTTCTTAAGCGATCTTCCTCAGCTTGGCGCTGAGCTGCAGCCTTTTTAGCAGCTTCTTCCGCAGCGGCTTTTTCAGCTCTCGCTTTATCAGCCTGCTCACGTTGTTTTTTCTCAATTTCGCGAGCGCGTTTGGCTTGCGCCTCAGCTTGGCGAGTCTCTTCCAACTTAGCTTGACGCTCTTGCTCCAACTTTTTAATGCGCCGCGCTTCGGCTTCGCGGTCTTTTCTGGCTTGCTGCGCACGCTGTTCAAGATCGCGAATACGGCGATCTTCAGCAGCTTGCTTTTCTTCTTCACGCTTTTTTAAATCAGCAATCTTTTTCTCAACTGCTTGCTGATCAACCGACACCGCAGAAACCGCCCTTTCAGGCTTTTGATCTTTTTGCTGTGGATTTAAGGTGACTTCCATCACAGTAGGTGTATCAACTTGAAAATTTGCCGTAGCAAATAGCAGACCGCCAATTGCGCCATGAAGCAATACTGACTTAACTACGCTGCTAGATAATGAACTCATTACTCATCCTCAAATGATTTAGTCATTAGGCCAACAGAAGGAACACCCGCTTTTTTCAAGAAGTCCATTAAATAAAGTACTTCTTGATACGACACTCTGCCTGAACCTTTAATCATTACAGGGGTATCTGGATTTTGTTCTAACTTAAGTTTAATCACCGCAGCTACTTCTACTGCATCCATTGGTGCTTCAGGGTCCGTACCAACAGTCACAAAATAGCGACCTTCAGCATCAATGGTGGCAATAATCGGTGGCGAGTCTTTGGTTTCAACCAATTCAGACTCTTCCATCTGGGGTAAGTCTACTTTTACGCCGTGTTGGATAAGTGGAGCCGTTGCCATAAAGATGATCAACAGCACCAACATAACATCAATATAAGGAACGACGTTGATCTCCGCGACGGGACGACGTTTCTTACGCTGATACATTTTGTTTTGCCTCTACTTGTGTTGCAGCCTGACGATAAAGGATATTAGCGAACTCTTCCATAAAGTTAATGTACTGAGTTTCTAGCTTTTCTACATTTTTAGCAAATCGGTTATACGCCATAACCGCTGGAATTGCCGCAAACAGACCCATGGCTGTTGCAATCAACGCCTCAGCAATACCTGGTGCAACCATTTGCAGCGTCGCTTGTTTCACTTCGCCAAGCGCGATGAAAGCATTCATGATCCCCCAAACGGTGCCAAATAGACCGATGTAAGGACTGATAGAGCCAACTGTTGCTAAAAAAGAAAGGCTTGATTCTAACTTTTCAATCTCACGAGAAAGCGCGACACGCATTGAACGGTGAGTACCTTCAACAACAATTGAAGGAGATTGGATATTGCCTTTTTTATGCTTTGCAAACTCTTTAAAGCCGGATACAAATAGCGCTTCTAGTCCTGACGCGCTACCAGTCCTTGCAGCTATTTCATTATAGAGTTTGCTAAGATCCATACCGGACCAAAATTTTTGCTCGAAATTCTTTGATTGGCTTTGGGCTTGAGAAATGACAGTTTTACGTTGAAAAATAATTGCCCAAGAAGCAATAGACAATCCCACCAGGGTCAACATAACAAGTTGTACCAAAAAGCTGGCTTTTAAAATTAGATCGACAAAATTTAGTCCCGATTCCACGTTATTATACTCCCAAAAGTGTTTCGGCAATGGTAGCCATTTATATTCTTGCGCTCTACCGAGCAATATCTAGAGATAGACTAGATTTACTACCAAAAGGTTCAGCTAGTTTAACCACACTACAAATACCTTACAATCTCAATACTGCGAATTCATTGTATTTGACGATAAATAGAGCAAAACAGTGTAACTCCCTTTGCTTTACCCAAACTTAAGCAGATTCGACAATCTCCATCACAGCTTCTAAATATGGCCCAAAACTGCATAAAATAGGAGTTTTATGCACAAATAGAGAATAAAACCTCAAAAAACAGATTGGTCTTACCAATTAACAACAGATTATCTAATATTTACATTTTGCGCATTTAACATACAAAACCATATTTTACATAAACTTACATGAATACTTCACCACATTTAAGCTCACTTTTTAACCTTGACAAAAACTTTGATATTAGTTTTTTTTATCTGAAAAAAGAATTTTTCTAGTTTGATGAAAAATCAAAACCTCTTTAATATACACCCTGTACTGAGCGAGCAGCTGAAGTTTCAGCAAAGCACAGTTACTTGCAATAGGATTCTGATTTTTCGTATTGCTTAGATGACGCATTTTGTGGATAAAACCCAAAGTAACTCATCTTGTTCCCTGGATTACTTCCTTCAACTTGTTGTTTTGCCCGCATTATTTGCGGGCTTTTTTTTGCCTGAAATTTGGTGCGAGCTCCTTATTACGCTCCACGTTTTCTTTAACACTCGGTCATTTTGCGGTTTTTATTTAGCGCTTGGTTTAAAGGACGAGACAATCTACAAATAGTTTAAGCAACGTATAGCCCACACAGGTCGAGATAAATTTACCTGAGGTTTAGCAGTTAGCGCTAAAACTGGCTGCTAGAAAGGCATTAATTATCCGAAGCTCAGGTAAATTACTTCAGCAGTGATGGATCTTGCCTGAATTTAGCTGACACAAAATAACGGATTTGTGCAAACGCGATTTGCAATAAGTGAGTGTAGAAATGAAATAGCCGAGTGAATACTCGGCTATTATGAAGAATAAAGCTGTTCGTTACCCAACTTAGATCATTCTGGCTTGCTTAGCTCAAAATGCATATAGGCTTTGTCAGAGACAATACGTCCTCTTGGCGTGCGTTGAATAAAGCCTTGTTGGATCAAAAATGGTTCTATCACATCTTCGATGGTTTCTTTTTCTTCTCCAATTGCCGCAGCAAGGTTATCCAGACCAACCGGGCCACCGGTAAACTTTTCTATGATTGCCAGCAGATATTTACGGTCCATATAATCGAAGCCACATTTATCAACATCGACCATATCCAGCGCTAAGTGCGCAATCTCTTCAGTGATAGAGCCATCGCCCTTCACTTCAGCAAAGTCTCTTACCCTGCGTAGTAAACGATTTGCTATTCGTGGTGTACCGCGCGCTCGACGCGCCACTTCAGTTGCGCCCGACTCGCTGATCTCTAGATTTAAATGATACGCTGAGCGAGTCACAATCGAAGACAAGTCCGCAACCGAGTAAAACTCCAAACGCTGCACAATCCCAAAACGGTCTCTTAATGGTGAGGTTAATGAGCCGGCACGTGTCGTTGCGCCAACCAAAGTAAAAGGCGGTAAATCCAGTTTAATCGAGCGTGCAGCTGGGCCTTCACCAATCATGATGTCTAATTGGTAGTCTTCCATAGCAGGATAGAGAATTTCTTCCACCTGAGGGCTTAAACGATGGATCTCATCAATAAATAACACATCCCCTTCTTCAAGGTTAGTGAGTAATGCGGCTAAATCCCCTGCTTTTTCAAGCACAGGTCCTGAGGTAGTTTTAATATTAACCTCAAGCTCGTTTGCGACAATGTTTGCAAGCGTGGTTTTACCTAAACCTGGCGGACCAAATATCAGCAAGTGATCTAAGGCTTCCTGCCTTGAACGTGCCGCCGCAATAAAAATTTCCATTTGCTTTTTGACATGTGGCTGACCAGTATAATCATTTAGTAATTTAGGTCTAATCGCCCTATCAACTAAATCTTCATTACCTTGGATCTCAGGTTCAATTAATCTATCTGCTTCAATCATAGTTACATCATCGATTTAAGAGCGTCTTTAATGATACTCTCGGTCGTCATGCCTTCTCTGTTTACGGCTTTTACCGCTTTTTGTGCTTGAACTTGTTTATACCCTAATGCCATTAAGGCTGCAATTGCTTCATCTGCAGGGGTATCACTTACCGTCGGATGCTCTTGCGGCGCAAGTACAGCAGCATCGCTAAACGGTGTGAGTAAATCATTGCCAAAGTCTTTTAGCTTATCTTTCATTTCAAGCACTAGGCGCTCAGCGGTCTTTTTACCAACTCCTGGGATCTTAACCAAAGTCGTTGCATCGCCATGATTCACGCAGCTAACAAATTGCTCAGCAGACATGCCAGACAAAATTGCAAGTCCGAGCTTTGGACCGACTCCGTTCGCTTTAATTAACGTTCTAAACAGTGCACGTGCGATCTTGGTATTAAAACCAAACAGTAACTGCGCATCTTCACGTACTACAAAGTGAGTAAATACTGAAACCGGCTCGCCCACGCTCGGTAATTCATAAAAACAAGTCATAGGCATTTGCACTTCATAACCTACACCTGCAACATCAATTAATATCTCTGGTGGCTGCTTTTCTAACAGTGTTCCGCTTAATTTTCCTATCATGGTTATCTCAACCTTCCTCTTACGGTTTTACGCGCTGCGCCTGCCATTTTTATTAAGTTTTGCCTTGAGTGCGCGTGACAAATCGCCACCGCCAACGCATCTGCAGCATCAGCTTGGGGTGTGCCAGGCAGCTTTAATATGCGCTTTACCATTTCCTGTACTTGGGCTTTGTCTGCACCACCGGTACCCGCAACGGCTTGTTTAACTTGCCTTGCCGAATATTCACTCACAACCACTGACTGCATGGTCGCGGCAACTATAGCCGCACCTCGCGCTTGACCAAGTTTTAAGGCTGAACTTGGATTATGCGCAACGAACACTTGCTCAATCGCAAAGTCGCTCGGCGAAAACTGCTCTATGAGCTGTGTGATCCCTTGATAGATCATTTTTAATCGAGTGGGAAAGTCATGTTCACCAACTTTAATGCAACCGCTTCCCAAATATTGGAACTTTGCACCTTGGTGAGCAATCACACCATAGCCTGTAAATCTTGACCCCGGATCAATTCCTAAAATGACAGCCAAACGCATCGTCTCTTGGTTTTTTGGTTATAATGCCAAAATACTGTATAGATTACCAGTTATAAGCTAGTTCATCTGATCAAAAAAGGCGACCTAAGTCGCCTCTTTTATATTCGGTTGACGAACTTACTCGCCTTCACCTTGCTCTGCTAACTGCTTTTCTATTGAGATAGCAAGCTCTTTTAGCGCATCTGGGTTTGCAGGGCTTGGCGCATCAGTCATCAAGCACGACGCTTGCGTTGTTTTCGGGAACGCAATAACGTCACGGATGTTGTCAGTGCCACACAGTAGCATTACCAAACGGTCAAGACCGAATGCCAAACCTGCGTGCGGAGGCGTGCCATACTTCAGAGCATCGAGTAAGAAACCAAACTTCTCTTGCTGTTCAGACTCTTCAATGCCTAGGATCCTAAACGCCGCCTGTTGCATTTCGTTGTTGTGAATACGAACCGAACCGCCACCGACTTCGTAGCCGTTAAGTACCATATCGTATGCATCAGAAAGTGTACCTGCTGGATTTGCTTCAAGGTCCGCAGCACTTACGCCCTTAGGCGCAGTAAACGGGTGATGTACCGCGTGTAAGTTACCTTCGTCGTCTTCTTCGAACATCGGGAAGTCAACAACCCAAAGTGGTGCCCACTTAGTTAGATCAGTGATTTCTAAATCAAGACCAATCTTCAGACGTAGCGCGCCCATGGCTTCGTTTACAGTATTACGCTTGTCTGCGCCGAATAGAATAATGTCACCTGTGTTTGCACCTGTGCGCTCAAGCAGTGCATTGATCACTTCTTCATTCAAGAACTTAGCAATTGGCGACTGTACACCGTCGATACCCGCATCACGGTCATTCACTTTCATCCAGGCAAGGCCTTTCGCACCGTAAATACCTACAAACTTAGTGTATTCATCGATTTGCTTACGTGAAAGTTGTGCGCCACCAGGTACTGACAGTACTGCAACACGACCTTTTTCGTCGTTAGCAGGGCCGCTTAGTACTTTAAATTCAACATCTTTTACGATGTCTGCAACGTCGATAAGCTCAAGCGGGTTACGTAGGTCTGGTTTGTCCGAACCATATTTGCTCATCGCTTCGCTGTATGGCATCACTGGGAACTCACCCAAATCAACGTCTAGGAAAGACTGCCACATTTCGCGGATCATTTTTTCTGTCACGCCACGAACTTGATCTGAGCTCATAAATGACGTTTCGATATCTATCTGAGTGAACTCTGGCTGGCGATCGGCACGTAAGTCTTCATCACGGAAACACTTTACGATTTGATAGTAACGGTCAAAACCAGACATCATTAGCAGCTGCTTAAATAGCTGCGGCGACTGCGGTAGCGCATAGAAACTGCCTTTGTGAACACGACTTGGTACTAGATAGTCGCGTGCACCTTCAGGTGTCGCTTTAGTTAGTACTGGCGTTTCAATGTCTAAGAATGCATTTTCATCCAAGAAACGACGCACAAAGCTACTCGCTTTAGCACGCATCTTAATGCGATCGCTCATTTCTAGACGGCGTAGGTCTAAATAACGGTATTTAAGACGACGCTCTTCAGAGTTTTGCTGATTGAAGTCAAGCGGTAATGGTTCTGAACGGTTGATAATGGTTAAGCCAGTGCCTAAGATCTCAACTTCACCCGTTGCCATGTCTTTGTTTACTTGGCTTTCAGGACGCGCACGGACAACACCTTTGATCTGAACACAGAACTCTTGGCGCAACGTATTCGCTTTATCCATTAAGCCTTCCACTTCAGGATCGAATACCACTTGCACAAGTCCTTCTCTATCTCTTAAATCGACAAAGATCAGGCCGCCAAGGTCACGACGTTTATTGATCCAACCGCATAGTTCTACTTCTTGATCAACGTGGCTTTTGTTTAAGTTTCCGCAATATATTGAGCGCATAGTTTTCCTGTCTCTCAGTTACACCAAGTGGTAACTGGCATTAATATGAAAAATTATCGGCGATTATATAAAAATACCCGACTTGATGTCATCCTTGATCCCGTTTTGTTTCTAAATTTCGTGAACTTTATTACACTGACACCACCATTTAAACGAAACAAGCTCAATTATGTTATACCTTGGCTGCCCACAGTGGAGTTCAGCTCACTGGAAAGGACGCTTTTTTACGACTCACTGCCAAAGCAATAGAATGCTCCAAGAATATGGGCAAATATTCAACTCTGTTGAAGGCAACACCAGCTTTTATGCTGATCCCAAACCTAACACCATTGAAAAGTGGCGAAATGATGTGCCTGAGCACTTTCGTTTCACCTTTAAAATTCCTAAGCGCTTTTCCCATGAAATGGCGCTGCAAAACTGTCAGCAAGGCATAAGCCATTGGTTGCAGCTATTTGAACCTATTTTCGACAAACTGGGGATGGTGATGCTACAGCTGCCTAAAGCATGCGGTCCAGAACATTTGCCAAAAATAATCGACTTTTGTTCATTATTACCTAAAGAGCTGCAACTAGGCATCGAGGTACGTCATTTAGGGTTTTTCGACAAGTCGGATAACGAACGACGTTTTAACCAATTTTTAATGGCAAATAGTTACAACCGCATCATGATGGACACACGACCTTTATTCAGCGAACCTGCAAACACCCAAGCGATCATTGATGCTCAACAAAAAAAGCCGAGAGTGCCATTACATGTGATAGCAACTAGTAACTCACCAATGATACGTTATGTTGGTTGTTCAGACTTAGAAGCCAATCGCGCCTTTTACCGCCCTTGGCTCGCCAAGATAAATCACTGGTTGGATGAAGGGAAAACACCCTATGTGTTTTTCCATACCGCGGATAATTATGATGCCCCCATACTAGCCAAGCAATTTATAAATGACCTACAAAGGAAGGACATCACATTGGGTTTATTCCCCGCTGAACAACAACCTCAACAAAATAGTTTTTTGTGAACTTTCACAATAGCTTGCAACCAAGTGTAAAATATACTAGCTTGTTCAGTGAATAGAAACACATACAAGCAACCCTGCTTATTTACAAAAAGGAAATTATAAATGATAAAATTAAACAAAAAGAAATTAAAAGTGCTTTCAGAAAACAAGCAAACATTACCTAACAACGCTACTCGAAAAATTGCTGGTGGAATATCTGGTGATCATGTTTGTTGTTTTTCAGAAGGCTGTCAAGACCAAATTGCTGTTGTACCTGCTGGTAACTAACTCATTGCGTAATAATGCCTTCTAAAAGTGGTGCAAGCGTGTCTCTTGCGCCACTTTTAACACTCAATACGTACATTTTTCAGTTAGCTATTTAGCACGACTTGGCTCAAATTCTTCGTAGTGAGGTAAGCTCGCATCGAGACCTTCCAAATTCGCTTTACTGGTAACAAATTTGTGAGGCATAGGTCGATGTCCGAGTCTGATATACCTAATCGTAATCTGAATTTGTCTGGTAAGTCGTCATTGGAACTAAACAGAGGTGATGCACAGTGCGCACAAAAATCACGTTTACGTCCAATTTAAAATACTTCATGTTTTCAGCCTCTTTTACCACGTTCAATTCATAGGTATTTACAAATCCATTAGTCGCATATGCAGTAACGATAGGCTTACGACACAATGAACAGTGACAGTGGATAATATCGTTAATTTTACCGATAATTTGCAGCTCAACTTGGCCACATAAACAACCTGCCTGATACATCAAGCTCTTCTTGAAACTATTCGTGTTTGTTTTTTAATACATTATACTGCTCGACATGATTTGTTCTAGAAGTAACCACATGGGATTTCACTCGCTATTTTGTTCATTACCCAGACACCATTCAATCGTAAGTTGAACAACTTATTACCTCGGGGCAAATTAAATCGTACTCGAACGTAAGTATCCTCACAGCCATCAATTACAAAACGAAAAAGCCTTATATGAGTTTCACCAATCAGCTAAAGCAAGCGCTTTAAGCGCTACTGGAAGTACTGGTTGTACATGAGCTTGCACATTTCAAAGAAAAGGATGTGCGACATTCCTAACAACCGACTTTTCAGCTAAATGTTGTCAACTTATGTATAACGATTGTGGGTCAACATCACTAACTGTTTAGCTCATAAGAAATAAAATCATGAACTTTCGTTTGTGTCTGAAATAAAAATAAAGATTAAATTTTTTGACCTTATACTCAACAATAAGATAACGCTATCGAGAGCTCAGCGATTAGCTGTTGTCACTATCAGAATAAAAATAAGTAAGGTACAATTTTCTTTATTCATCTTTCTAAGCTTAAAAGCACAAAGAATGCCATCTTCAAAAGTAAAATTAGCTCCGTTAAAGTATCTATCGTCATACTCACTTGAAGTGCAAGATCAAGTCAGAACGATGATTGAGCAAGATACACTAGGTCAATTTTTACTTAAGAAGCACCCCAAAGTGCATGATATTAAAAACGATAAATTGCTTCGTGAATATGTCATAAATTTAAAGAACACTCACTTACGGAAGTCCTCTCCATTAAGTAAAGTTATTTACGATAAAAAAATCCATGCTGTAAATAACGCTCTGGGCTTGCATACATTTATTTCAAGAGTTCAGGGAAATAAGTTAAAGAGTAAAAATGAAATACGAATTAGTGATATTTTCAAAACAGCACCTGAGGTGTTTTTAGAGATGATTGTTGTTCATGAGTTAGCCCACATCAGAATAAAGCAACACGATAAGGCATTTTATCAATTGTGCCAGCATATGCTCCCTAACTACCATCAGCTAGAGTTTGAAATGCGTGTATACCTAACTCAACTAGAATTAAAAGGTCAAATTTACAAATAAAAATCAAATTTTGATATTTATTTGAATGAGTGTGATTACCAAGAACTAGATAAGTTTGACTGTCGCAAACTGAGGGTTATAACTACATAACGCTTATTACCTGAGCCGAGTTTACGCCCAATTTAGCTCAATTTATAAACGTGATGGCTCACTTTAAAACTCTCATCCTTCATAAAGAATGCGCAACCAAACTTGACTCATCGAAAAGTTAAATAGCGGAGTACTCGATAGCTATTACTGAATCTCACTCTAGTACAACTGTTTAGCAAGCAGCCTTGATTCAAGCATATGGAGCCCCACTATCATCAACTTGAGCTAGAGTTACGGCTATTTATGCTGATGTGTGAAACGGAAGGCAACACCAATTACACTTAACTGAAGGGTAATTGGTGTTTTGAGAAATTAGCGTTTACAGCTTGGTGCAAAACCACCCGTACGCGCTTTGTTAGCGGTTGCTTGGGCAGTTGTCATGTTTGCTTGTAATTGCTTAATTCGATTTTCAGGCGCAGGGTGCGTCGACATAAATTCTGGTGGACGCTGTTCGCTCATTTTCGCCATATTTTGCCAAAGCGCTACCGAGCCTTCAGGATTAAAGCCAGCCTTAGCCATTAGATCTAAGCCGATAACGTCCGCTTCGCTTTCATGAGAGCGGCTAAATGGCAGTGCCACACCATACTGCGCACCAAGACCTAATCCCTGCATAATGGCATTGCGATATTCGATATTATTCATTTCAAGCACCGCCGCACCTGCTTGCAGGCCAAACTGCAACACACTGTTTTGCGATACGCGCTCATTAGCGTGTTCAGCAATAACGTGCCCTACTTCATGACCCATAACCGCCGCAAGTTGATCTTGGTTTTCTGCAACTTTGAGAATCCCCGTATGAACCCCGATTTTACCGCCGGGTAGCGCAAATGCATTGGCAGAGTCATCTTCAAAGACCACGACTTCCCATTGCTGGTTTGCGTAGTTTGTTGGGAGTTGTGCTATCAAGGCATTTGCAATACACTTAACATAGCGATTGGTTTTAGCATCAGTATCGACTTTTTGCTCTTGCTTCATTTGTTCAAAGCTTGCAACACCCATTTGGTCCATTTGCTGCTCGGAATAGAGTGCCAACTGAGTGCGTCCGGTAGGCGATGTTTTGCAGCCAGCAAGCGTTGCTGCCACAGCTATCGCGAGAACCAGTTTTTTCATAACTTGTTCCTTTTCTTATTTTATAACTTAAGTTTCTCTAAGTTTACCGCAATTTCGTCACTTAACGAGACTAACTTAGTACAATATAAAAAATTTTTCATGAACTTCTGCTGATCAAAACGCCGTCTTTTCGTTGCTCTACTCTAGTGCACCGAGTTCCATCTCCATATAAAGCGTCTCTGATTAGTGTATTTATTCTGCTTAACATTAATAAGGTAACAATACCAACCTATGAAGTCATCAACACTCCCAGCAATACTCTTGCCATTACTGGCTAGTATTGTCGCGATAACGCCTTTGGCTATCGACTTGTATCTCCCAGCGATGCTTGCGATTGCAGACAGCTTGAATAGCCCACTTGAGCAAGTACAGGTTTCTCTTAGTAGCTATTTAGCAGGTTATGCTGTCGGCATGATGGTGTTTGGCCCCCTTGCAGATAGATTCTCAAGACAGACGTTAGCTCTTTGGGGCTTGGTCGGCTTTACCGCATCGTCAATTGGGCTTGCGCTAACGAATGACATCGATATGTTTTGCTTCTTACGGGTCGTTCAAGCATTTTGTGGTGCCGCAGCAACAGTCGTTGTACCAGGCGTGATCCGCTATTATTACAAAGAGCATACAGCCAAAGGGATGTCTTATGTTTCAATGATCATGATGATCGCGCCACTAATTGCTCCCTCACTTGGTGCGCTGATCTTGTTGTACTTTGATTGGCACGCCATTTTTTGGTTTTTAGCGGTTTATGCTGTACTCGTTATCATCGCATTACAGTTTTTCTGTATTGCAATTCCGACCAAAGCCGATGTACCGCTTAGCTTATCGTTTTTCTTAAAAAGCTATCGTATTGTGTTAACACAAAAGAAGGCCCGCTACGATATTCTTTCTTCGATGCTGGCATCATTCGCATTCTTTTGTTTTTTAACCTCAGTTTCATTTATTTATCTTGAGTATTATGGCGTGTCGGAGCAGCTGTTTGGAGTGTTATTCGCCATGAATGTGATTGCATTGATGCTCGGTAACTTTGCCAACACGCGTTTAGTGCCAAGGCTTGGTTCTAGGAGAATGCTCAATATCGGTCTTGCGATTGGTGTCGTCTGCTCCACGATCTTAGTCATACTCAGTAGCCAATCAGTCTCGGTTTGGGTGCTAGCTTCTGCCATTGCACCTTTGATGATGAGTTTGGGGATCATTGCCAGCAACGCTGATGCACTGATATTACTGAGTTTTGAACATCAAACCGGTACCGCTACCGCGGTGATAGGCACGCTACGATTTGGTAGTGGCGCTTTGGTCGGCCCTTTACTTGCACTCGCGGTTCCTGAGTCACCTTTGCCATTCTCAAGCTTTATGTTCGCTGCCATTGTGCTGACTATCGTCTGCCAATTGTTAAACAGGCGTTTTGAGAAAAGTGTCAACGCTACAGAAATCAAAGAGTAATACACAAAAAGCCCCGACTTGCGGGGCTTTTCTCTAAAATCGTTATTAGATCATCTTAATTTAGTTCTTTATCTTTCCAGAACTTAGTGCCTTTTACTGTTGCTTGCAGTGCCAAGCCACTTTCAGTAAAGGTGTACACTGTAACATCGCCATAATAGGCTTCGCCTTCTACCGATGCACCTTTTTTAGCCGCTTTCGCTGCAGCATCTGCATTTCCGCCAAACGTCCAGCCTGAGGTCACAAACTTATTCATTGCTTCAGGAGTATGGAATACCATCACAATACGATAATCTTTTACACCTATACCAAGGCCTACACCACCTTCAGCCATATTCATATAAGTGTTACTTCCTACCGTATTATCATGTACGACACCGTAACCTGTTCCAGCTGCAACAAATAGCAAATTAATATTGGCATTAGAAAAAACAGCATAGCCAGGCGCTGCCGCAATTTGCGAACGCGTATCTGGCTTTTTGCTGTAAAGCTGAGTAAGTACATCGTTTTTCATATCTAGGATGGCACGTTGCTTTTCAACCTTGTCACCATCGCCCATTGAAGCACATGCACTAAGCATGACGGCCAAAAAGCCAGCCATTAAATGTTTAACGTTTACCATAGGTTTTTTCTTTCCTGCATTAATTGTGAAAATAACACTACCTATCATAGACGCTTAGTTTGAATGCTGGATTAATTTAGAGGTATGTTTCGAGTCTTGCCAAACCAGCGGCAAAGTTGCGCTTACCCGTACCTAAACGGAAGTGGCACTCACTCTCCAATAGAAATAACTTTGCGGGTAACAATAGCGTGTTCGAGGTCTCTGCAAATTGACGTGACCACTTTTCAGGATCCTTTACTGAATTAATCTTCAGCAATGACAACACACCGCCATGCGGTTCAACCCAAGTTACTTTTTGCGAGTATAAACTGACAAATTCACGCATCAATTGGACGTTGTTTGCAATGATTTTCGCATTATACGCTAAGATAGTTTCACTATGCAGTAATGCGGTCGTCGCCAATAAATCATCCACTTTACTGCCACAAATGCTTAAGTAGCTTTTACCAGCCAACAGCGCATCCGCTAGTGCTTTCGAACCGCAAATTGCCCACCCTACTCGGACGCCAGGCAAGCCCATACTTTTAGATAATACGCCTAACGTAATCGACCGCTTATAAACCGAAAAGCGCCCACTTACTGCGCAGTCATCGCCATGGCTCTGTGCTGATACTTCATCACTTAAAATGTAAGCACCACACTGCTCTGCCAGTTGTTGTATTTGTCCAACTTCTTTGTCAGTCAAGCCTGTGCCCGTTGGATTATGAGGGGCATTGACGATAATGAGTTTGGTTTTTGCCGTCACTGCGTTTTTGAGTCTTTCTATATCAAACTGCCAGTTGTCCTCTTCTCGCAATGGCACCGTGTTGACGATAGCGCCAAACTGTTTGGGGAGTTTTGCAAGCGATGGGTAACTTGGTGTGCAGACCACCACCTCATCTTGTGGGTCTAGTAATTGCGCCATCGTAGTGAAAATAGCTTCTTGAGCACCGCTAAACGTCACGATTTGATTAAGATCCACACATGCAGTCGTCGGCAGATGATAAGCTTTAATCGCCGCTTTTAGCCCTTCACTACCAGCAATCGGATTATAACCCAGTGCAATATCTGGCATTTTGCCGCCACCAAGCTCAATAAGTTCACCAAGCGTGATGCCTTGAGCACAGGAATCACTCAAGTTGATATCGATGGGAGCAGCCAAGCTTTGACTAAACTTAATGTGATCGGGTAATACTAATTCCATTCTTTAACCTAAAAAATCATGCCAGCACTTTGGCTGGCATGGGTATCAACGACTATTTAAGACGCCATAGCGTAAGTTGGCATCGCTCTAGTTCAACTTTACGTGCGTTTTTGCTTGTGGCGGACATTACTTCATCTTCAGCCAACAGTTCAAAATCTCGTCCCAGTAAAATTTCTAAACCATCACGGCCCGTGACGTTCTCACCACTGACCTTATAACCGCCCAACCAGTTTTGTGCTTGGGTTAGCGCCTTGTCCCACTGATAGGCTGAGCTTATCGCAAGGATCCCACCTGCATTCAAGCGCGATTTAATTTGGTTTAAAAAGGTTTTTGGTGAATATAAGTATTCCACAACACGGTGACACAAGATTAAGTCATACTCGGCGA
Source organism: Pseudoalteromonas flavipulchra NCIMB 2033 = ATCC BAA-314 (assembly GCA_000814665.1). GTDB lineage: Bacteria > Pseudomonadota > Gammaproteobacteria > Enterobacterales > Alteromonadaceae > Pseudoalteromonas > Pseudoalteromonas maricaloris. The sequence continues at coordinate 407,941 of JWIH01000025.1, read as the reverse complement.
ATTGTGGTTTAAGGTTATGCCCATCCCCTTGGCAAAAATGAATACGCTCACTGAGTTCATTAAATCCCAATTGCGAGGTAGACACTTCGTGGAAGTCTACAATTTCACCTTCAATCTCGGTAGCAAAGCGTACTGGCGTGCCTTCTTTTAAGGCCAACGCGTGTTGAATATTGCGCGCAGTAAAATCAATGCCATCTACTTGAGCAAAGTGTTTGGCTAATTCAAAACTTGCACGACCGACCGAGCAACCCAAGTCCAGCGCTTTATTTGTATTACCTTGATAATGCACCATTAGCTGTGAAACAACACTTTGTAATGGGTTGCCAAAATGCATAACAGGCTTGCCGTAGTGGCTATGTAGCGCATTGGCGACGTCCGCATCCATTTCACACAAGTTGACCTTTTGCACTGGCACTTGTGGGCTCTCACTTTCGATGTATCTGAATCCGGCATGTTGGAAGAAGTGGCGTCTAAAGGCATAACGAGAGTCTCGCACGGCTTCGTTGCCTGTAGAAATCCAAGAACCACCTTTGATCAGATTATGTTTACCGTCAAAAGTGGGGGTTGAGAAATCATCGTATAATGGATGCACTTTAAAGCCGCTATATGCGTCAATCGGGCTTTCCGTCCATTGCCAAACATTGCCGATGATGTCGAATAAGCCTTCAGTTTCAAAACGGTTAACCGGACAGCTGGAAGCACATACCTCAAGGTTAATGTTTCCCGGTGCTTCACTCCATGTTGGCAGATCAACATCGAGCTTATCGCGCAGTACTTGCCACTCTGCTTCTGTTGGTAAGCGTACAAAGTGCTCACTTTGCTCTGATTTCCAGTTGCAAAAAGCCTTCGCTTCAAGGTAATTAACCTCAACTGGCCAATTGAGTGGTAACGGGATTTCTTCGGCTAAGTTTCGTTGCCAAAAGCCTGTATCTTTTTTTACCCAAAAGCGCGGCATGGTTGATTTAGTTGAAGCCAGCCAAGCTTGACCTTCAGCCGTCCAAAACTCAGGCTGATTGTAGCCACCAGCTTCGACAAAGGTTAAAAACTCTTGGTTTGAGACCACATATTTACTGGCCTTGAATGGCGCCACTTTGACGTCTTGTACACCATATTCGTTATCCCAACCGTAGGTTTGATTTGACTCTGGTTTGCCAAGCCGAACATCATAACCGCTTACCGAGATTAGGTTGTTGTCAGGTGCATCACCGTACTCATCACATGCTTCCCAACCAGGTTGTAAAGTCAAGTCAGCCAGCGGCAACATCCGCATTATTACAGAAGAGGTTTCTAAATGGATACGTTCGTGTTCAATACCCATCAGAACAACCCACGCGAGGCTATCTTGAGTAATTGGTAGAGTAATATCCATCTCATCGATTAACCCGTTAATAAGCGCATTCACTTGTTGGCGATAAGCACGCACTTCTGGCACTGTTGGCCAATCGTAATTATTGCTATCAAGGTCGTCCCAAGACATTTCATCTACGCCAACTGCACAAGTAGATTCAATGTGTGGATTAACGCGTTGAGTGATGTATTTCCCTAACATCAACTTATTAACGTAAAAACAAGCGGTATGACCGAAATAGAAAATGAGAGGATGCCGTAACCGCTCAGCCTTCACAAAATAGGCGTCGTCATTGTTGATATTGCTAAATAATGATTCGTACTGCTGCCAGCTATTGTTGAAGTATGCTTTGATCTCAGCGCGCTTTTTCTCTACATCGCCACCCGAAAGCCAGATTGGCTTTAATGTATTTGGTCTTTCCATACAATTATCTTCTTTAAACTTGCTACTTCGATACATACACCATTTCAATGCATGCAGCTTTTAAACTTTGCTCACTTTGCCACTTAATACCAATGGCATCTTGCTGTATACGTTTGATAATCTAGCTTAGACCACTGATATCAACTTTTTATGACCTTAACTTATTCACATTTAATTTTCACTGCCGACAGGGCGATTTTCGGAAAAAACTTCACTTGGCACATCTGGCATATGTGATAAAAATAAAAAGAGCGCAACTTAGGTCACGCTCTTTTGGCAGCGGGGCTGCATCACAATGAAATTTACGCGACAGCTGGCTCTATAGACTCAGCCGAGCTGGACTCCAATGTCAAAAACACCAACACCATGATATTGGCGATAAACCACAAGTCTTTAATCACAAATTGTCCCAAACCACCAAGCAAACTCATGTCGCTAAACGCACCGGCTGCGGTAAACAAAAAGCTTTGTGTCAAAACAAATACCGCAAGACACCCAAGGCTTGCAACACCAATCAAGACTCGCTGTTTGAACCAAATGCCAATGCCGAGCAAGCCTGCCATCAAAATGTCATAGACGCCTATCACGTTTGAGGCTTCTTGCACAGTAAACAACTCATACATCCAAGACATAAACGGTGAAGTTTCCACTAGCGGCACGATTGCCTTTGCCTCAAGTTCAAGAAATTTCATTCCACCAATCCAGACTAAAACCAATGCCACGGGGAAATAGTTCGCCCACACTAGCGCTCGCGTATTGATATGATGACGGCAGTAGAGAAATAGTGCGATGGGTACTAACGCAAAATACTTGATGACCCCTTGACCAGAACCAATAACGGGAAAGCCGCCATGGGCTGCTATCCAGCGATTTTCGGCAAACAACGTCAACAAAGTAAATAAACTAATGATGGCGATTAAGGCAAGCGGCCACGCCGCAGGAATAATCTTACATTGCTGTAAAATGACTAGACCCGCGGCAACCATTAACGCAAAGCCAAATACAATACCAAGTGTGGCAACAGGCACCCACTCTGTTAACCCGTAAAAGCTAAAGGTGCCTGAAATAGTACTTGGCCCAGCGCCAAACAAAAATGAAATGCCAAGCAGTAATAAGCTCACTGCTAACACGCCTGAAATAGAATAATCGATAGTTCTGAACGACATATCTAACCTCTTAATATGCTATTGTCTATAAGACCCGAGGTTTGAGAAAGTTCATTCAGTGTTTGTGAAGTTTATACCCATTGCAAGCTGTGTTGAGCCGTTAGGTCGACAGCACAGTTCAACGCCAGTGCGCCGCAAAGTCAATGAGTCGCGTTAATATTGGGCTTTGAAATTTATCTTTACGCGTCACCAGCCAAAACTGCCTCGGTGCGGCTTTTAAACCTGAAAGCGCCTGAATTCGTTGCTGTGCTATGGCATGTTCAGCGGAGTATTTTGAGATACACGCTACACCGAGCCCTGCCGCAACACCATTTATAATCGCCTCGGTGGAATTTAACTCAAACGCGGTTCGCCACGACGTAAGCTGCGCTGCAATATTCGCTAAGAAAAATTCTCGACTGCCGGAGCCTTGTTCCCGCAACAACCAACGAGATTGACTTTGTATCAGCGTTTGAAAGTCAGTTATCGCACAGTCCATTGCACTCACGATACACATTTCATCTTCAAACCAAGGCATGATGTCTAAATCTTCGCCTATCACTCGACCTTCAACAAAACCAATATCTAATTCGTAATCACGAAGCATGGCACACACCTTCGCCGTATTGGTGATAAACAACTGCTGCTGCGTATGCCCTGTTTGCTGCTGAAAAGCCGCTAACATGGGAGGCAACAAATGATTGCCTAAGGTATCGCTGGCACCAATTTTAATTTCGCCATATAGCCTCTCGCTTTCTTTAAATAAGGACTCTAAGAAGCGACATCTATCAAGCACTTGATGCGCATGCGGTAGTAATAACTCTCCGGCAGGATTTATCATTAATCGATTATTTACACGATCGAATAATGGTTGTTCGAGGTGACGCTCCAACTCCGCTAGTGCCATGCTAACAGCTGCCTTAGTTAAACATAGCTTATCCGCTGCGGCCGTGATCGAACGCTCTTGCACGATTACCGTAAATACATTGAGTTGCTTAAGGGTTATCATTGACGTTAAGAATTACTGAACACTAATTTAAATATATTCAGATATTCTTAATTAAAGCGCAAGCGTATTATCCCTGCACCGAACAATTGTTGTGAAATTACGCATGGCTACTCTTCTTTCTTATGGTAAAAAACTCACCGCCTATATCCCCACTCCTATGTCTGGTCTTGCTCTTGGGCTAGCTAGTTTAGGCTGGTGTATCAGTAACCTCTTTCCCGCATTTTTTGTGTTAAAACCTTTAAGTGCACTGCTGGCTGGCTTTATTTTATTGCTGTTAGTGCTTAAGTTTATTCATCAACCAGCTCTATTAAGAGCAGATCTCGCAGATCCAGTAGTTGGGAGTGTATTACCAACCAGTGCGATGACAATCATGGTGATTTCTCATAGCATTTCGGCCTATTCTCATCTTATTGCAACTGTGGTTTGGCTACTCGCCATTGCACTTCATCTAGGGTTGCTAACCAGCTTCGTGTATTTTCGCAGCCGCAATTTTGAGCTTAATCAGCTAGTGCCAAGTTGGTTTATTCCCCCAGTGGGGTTTGTCGTTGCCGATGTCACCTTTAACGGTATGTCAGCGTTGCAACCTTTGGCTATGGGGCTGTGGTACTTGGGAGTAATATTTTATCTGCTGCTGCTACCGTTCATGATTTACCGTTTGTGTAGAGGCAGTGCCATACCACAGCAAACCCAGCCCACAATTGCAGTCATGGCAGCGCCTGCAAGTCTATGTTTGGCAGGATATTTAAGTGTCCATCCAATGCCAGCGGCTGGCGTGGTGTTTGCCCTATTGAGCATTGCTATTGTTATGACCTTAGCGATATACATTGCTTTTATTCAGCTTCTACGGCTGCCATTTAGTCCCGCTTTTGCAGCATATACTTTTCCATTAGTCATCGGCGTCACCGCCATTAGTAAGGTCGTCACTTGGCCCGGCAGCGAACACTTAAGCTTAGGCTGGTTAAGTGTGTTGCAGTACCTAGTTTGGTTTGAACTTGTTGTTGCGATCGCTGTAATTAGCCACGTTTGTATTCACTATACGCGATTCTTACTAAAAATAAGCACCGCCAATTCAGAGAGTTAAAGCTAATATTGCAATAACCTAAACACACACCATTTACTTAGCATGCTAACTAATCTAGAATACTTAGCATGCTAAGTAAATATATCTTAAGTTATGTCGTCACTTCCATTTCATGAAACGCTCGATCTTAGTCTCTGTGGCAAGTTAGGCCGAGTCCATAGAATTTGCCGTCAAGCTGTAACCCAAGCTGTGGAGCCACTCGGTTTTACCCAGCCACGCTGGACCGCCATGATGCATATTCATCATTTGGGTGAAGGTTGTACACAACACCAATTGGCGTGCAGTCTAGATATCGAAATGCCAAGCCTGACTCGCACGATGAAACAGTTAGAAGAGAATAACGTCATTGAGCGCCGCATTGATAAGCAAGACAAACGCTGTCGTAAAATCTACTTCACCGAACACGGGCAAGCCCAGTTAGCGCAGCTAAAGATGCGGATCAGTGAAGTGAAGGCACTTTTATATCATGGGCTTAGCGATGACGAGCTCAATGCTATTGCACATGCTTTGGTCAAACTTGAGAACAATGCTCAGCAATGTTGTGACAATATTTCTGAAAATGGGAGTACCAGTGAGTAAACTTAGTCCAGATCAGCAATTTTCCCGCTACGTAAAGGTTTCAATCGCCCTTTTTGCACTCTGCTTTAGCTATTTTATCTTTGCTGATCTCTATATACCAATGACGCCCCAGGCACGTGTGTATCATCAAGTAACCAAAGTGACGCCTAAAGTCAGTGGTGAAGTGCTTGCAGTAAATGTCAGCAATAACCAAAGAGTTCAGCAAGGGCAACTACTACTTACTATCGACGAAGCACCGTATCGTTTAGCATTAGCTAAGGCTGAGCTCGCTTTGGCAGAAGTTAATCAACAGAACAAACAATTAGACGCACAGATAGTTGCCCAGCAAGCACAAATAGAGGCTGCTGTAGCCAAGTATGATGAGCAACAGCGACTTTATAAACGCAGCCAATCTTTGCTGTCACAACACGCAATTTCAACGCAGGAATCAGATCAAATTCAAGCAAATTTTGCGACGGCTAAGTCACAGCTCAGTGCACTCAAAGCTAATCTACATGCGCTTGAAGTAAAACGTGGTGCAACCGACGAACAGAATATTGCACTAATGCAAGCACGAAATGCCGTAGAGCAGGCTAAATTGCAACTCAGCTATACCGAAGTCCGCGCGCCCCATGATGGCATCATTAGTAACTTACAGATCACCACGGGAACCTATGCTCGCACGGGTGTGAGTTTAACCAGTTTGGTTTCGGACAATGTTGACTTAGCTGCGGATTTCAGAGAAAAATCGCTTTACCACGTTAAACTTGGCGAACAAGCGCTAGTGAGCTTTGATGCGTTACCGGGCAAAGTCTATCCCGCCGTGATCCATGAATTTTCAGCTGGCGTCAGTGATGGGCAACTCAATGCCGACGGCCAATTGGCTGCCGTTGAGACCTCCAACCGCTGGGTGCGAGATGCGCAGCGTCAACGCGTTCATTTAGCATTTGATGAGCCATTACCTTTACTAGCAAGTGGTGCCAGAGCGACGGTTCAAGTTCTGCCTGAAAGCTCTCTGCTTGCAACCCTTGCACAAGCGCAAATCAAATTCGTCAGTCTACTTCACTACGTTTATTGATATGAAAGTTGCACTGAACGCCAATGACCTGAGACAGATGCTGCGTATTGCAACTGGGAGTACGCTAGGCTTTGCACTAAGCAAACTGCTCAACTGGCCGTACGGTATCTTTTTTACCGTATATCCCATGCTGCTACTTGGGTTAGTACCAATGTTAAACGCACATATAGTGCGCCAGTTTATCTTAAGTGGGTTGGTCTGTGCCTTTTCGGTATTGGTGCTACAAGGGCTATTTGGCTTCCACCCTGCGTTAATGTCCTTACTCACCTTTGCCTTATTTGCCTTTTTGTTTTTGCAAATGAGCAAAGGCGTTAACTTCTTATTTGGTGCAATGAGTGTGGTGGGACTGTCAATCCAACTTCATTTTGCCAGTTATGCTTCAACCAGTGGCGGCTTATATTCACTCATAGCCAGTAACTCTCTGGCTATTATCATTAGTATCGCAACCGCATATGTAATGCATTGGTTATTTCCGGATGTTACTGTGCGTCAATTACCGCCACGGCCAGCGAAAGACGCGGCAAGTATTCGCCATGAAGTCTTACTGTGCGCCACCGTAGCCACACTCTCATTTATGATATTCCAAATCCTAGATTTACAAGATTCCGTTTCCGCCCAAGCGGCATCAATATTAATCCTCTTTCCACTGAGTTGGAAAGCGGCGGGCACAGCGGGCTGGCAACGTGCAGTTGGCACGCTGATAGGTTGTAACTTGGCGTTAGCAGCGCAAATCCTACTGCAAACCTATAGCCAAATTTTACTTTTTCCAATTTTGATTTTATGGATCTTAGTCTTCATTTTTAGTCGCTACCACTTGTTAAGTGGTGGTGCTCCTGGGATTGGCTTTGGTATTATTACCACTTTTGGGATCTTGTTTGGTCAATCTCTCGCACCAAATCAAGATTTAATCTACAGCGCACTGTATCGCTTCAGTTCAGTGAGCGTTGCAATTACGGTAAGTCTCTGTGCAATCTACCTTATTCATCGCCTACTTAACCACTTTAGTGCAACGCGCCACCATACCTACGCCTGAATAAAAGGAATCCACTTGAAGCTTGGAAAACGCTTACAGACTTTGCATGATGTTGTTACTGAAGACTATCAACATATTTGGGACTGCTGCTGCGATCATGGCCAGCTTGGCGCACAATTTTTAGATTCGAGCCAAGCGCACATACACTTTGTTGATGTAGTCCCAGCGCTTATCGCGAAAGTAAAATTGGATCTCGCGCGCTTCTTTCCAGCAGCTGAAACGCGCTATAGCCTTTACACCCAAGACGTTGCGAAGCTCCCTCTTGCACAATACTCAGGCAGGCAGTTAGTGATCATCGCAGGTGTTGGCGGCGACTTAACCGCAGAACTGATGACAAGTCTTTGCTGCAATTTGCGTGACGAGGTCGATTTCTTGCTTTGCCCAGTTCATCATCATTATACCTTGAGGCAAACTTTGCAATCTTTGCCACTTAAGGTGATCCATGAATCACTGGTTGAAGAAAATCGACGTATTTACGAAGTGCTCTATCTCACTTCAGGTAAGACTGGCACTGCCATAACCCCATTGGGCGAAGCGATTTGGCAACAAGGCACGCTGTCCAAACGCTATTTGGAGAAAACGCTGGATCATTATGCACGAGTTGCCAAAGGCAAACCCGAAGCGCAAGCCATTTTATTGGCTTATCAACACCTTACACTATAAAACACAGCGCACTCAGCCAAACTAGCTGAGTGCCATAACTTAATCGCTGATAAAGTCCACTATTACGCTTTTGCTTGTAAGCGTTGGCAAGCTGATAGCTAAAACCGATACAAACAAGTACACAAGCAGTAGAAAACCAAGCAAATAGCGAGTTTAACGGGCTTACAAACCAGACCAATAAAGGTGCGATGAGTAAGCTTAATAGCATTACCATGCCCGCGAAAGAATGAATATTACACGCTCGACTTGGCGAGGTTGTGTATGGATCCCGATCCATAGGAAAGAAACCTGCAACAGCGGTTGCTAGACCATGACAAACAATCAAACCGCCGATAACACCTAACGCCCAGTTCCCTTCGGGTACCAAGATGATATAAAAACCAAAACAACAAAATAAAAAGGCTAAGGGGTAATTATTAACTGCAGGAGACAATCGCTCTGTTGGGCTGCCACTGGCGCCTAACTCACTACAAAATTGATTTTTGTGACTATAATTTGGGTAACGCTTGGCAACGCCATACACCCCTACCAGCATCCATATACTTGCTAGTATGCCAAAATAACTCACCAACTCTTGCAACATCACGCCTATCCTTAATGCGCTAAATTTATGTCTACACACTTTATACTAATTTAGGAACATACGAAACCAAGCAGCTGCATTCAATTTAGTGTATTTTCCAGCGCTCCAAAATAGCGTGTTGTTGACCACTTTGACCTAATTCCGCTAGTGCGTGCTGCAAGCGGTTCGCAAGCTCATTGGGAAACTCTGCATTCACAGCCAGAGCCAACTCACTTGGGAAATGCTCAAGAAGTAACTTATGCTCAATTGCTTTTGGGTCCAGCTTAAGGGCGTTTAGTTCTTTCTCGAGTGTTAGTGTGTTGGTTAGTACAAAATCAATCCGGCCCTTAAACAATAAATTCCAAAGACTTTGGTAGTTTGACACTAATATCAGCTCATAGCCTTCAGAAAAACCAGCTTGCTTGAGAAAGGTTTCACTATAATAACCGCGTATGGTTCCGGTACGATACCGCTTTGCAGCATCAAGATCGTTTATTGGCGTTTGAGATTGTTTCAGGCCAATAAGTGATGCGGACGTATGGCACATAGTACCCAAAAAGCGGAAATAGACTTCTCGAGTTGGTGTTTTTAGCCAAGATAACAGCACCACATTAGGTTTAGTTTCTAATTCGTGTAACACACGTGCCATCGGCATTATTTTAATTTTAGCAGTAACATTTGCTTTATCTGCTACCGCTTGAGCAAGCTCAACCAGGCCACCATCCACTTCTCCTTGGCCATTAATAAAATGATAGGGAGGCAAATCTTCCGCAACAAAATGCACAGTTTCTTGCAGCGAAGCAATTATTTTGGTTGATGCAAGTAGCGCCATAAGGAATAAGATTTTCCGGATCATTTTATCTCAATAAATTAAATAATCATTCGGTCAGTGTGCCCGTATTTACATTGCAATTCAATCCGCAGCAATGGCTATATTACTTCAGAAAGTATTTCATTTGATAATCCAGTACATCATGTAGTAATGGTTTTACCTCGCCATGGGCACAGTTAGCTACTTATGACCTGCGTTTACCGCTGCCAGACCTTGCCAATCTTCTAAATCTTGTTCTGGCTTTTCAGCACGAAATTGTTGATACAATACGATACCTTGCTCATCTTCTAAAATATCGACTTGTACGCCCTTGCTTTCAAGTAGCGGCTCATTGCCTGAAGCATTCGTGATATCCCCCACCACGACTCGCTGAAAACCACGCATATAAAGTAATGTTGCGCATACGTCACAAGGGCTTAGGCTGGTATACAAAGTGGTTTTACTAAAATCAATCCGTCCCGCATCTCGAATTGCCGAGGTTTCACCGTGGTTATATGGGTGGCTCTCTTGTACTAACGTATTATGTCCTTTACCTACAATTTGATTGGTTTCGTTATCAACAATAACCGCACCAATTGGGCAACCGCCCTCTTCATAACCCTTTTTTGCCAGCAAAACAGCAATGCGCATAAAGTCTTTATCGCAAAGCTTACGCGTAAAGTTGCTATCGAGTAATACGCCAAGACTCTTGGTTGGCATATGTGCAATGGCATTGAGCGCTTCGCTATTTACTTGGGTTTCTGCGTTGAGTAATACAGTCATTTTTTAATTCCTTGTTGTATTATATGAACCGAGCATAACACTATAATTTGGCGCAATTATGAAGTACCCAATCACATAGCTTATCTAACCAAGGTTTTGCCACATCAAGCGGCCAACCGCAATTGATCCGCAAATGATCTTGATACAACTCACGACTTGTAAATAAGCTGCCTTGGCGAATCTCAATCCCAAGTTCAGCGAGCCGTAAAGCGAGTGCATCACAGTCAATATTAGGCAGTTTCAGCCATAATGCCATTCCGCCCTGAGGGGAAGATATTTTACAGCCCTTTGGTAAACGCGATTTCAAATAGCTTTGGTAAGCGAAGCAGTGTGCCGCTAAGGTGCGATTAAGCGTACGTAAATGGCGCTGGTAATGTCCTGTCTCAATAAAGCGTGATACCGCCATTTGTAAACATTGGTTTGGCATGCCGTGAAATGCCTGCATGAGCGCGGCCACTTGGCTTTGATAACGCCCAGCTTCACACCATCCAACTTGCAAGCCCGGCGCTAACGTCTTAGACACTGAGCTACACCAAATTACATACCCGGCTTTATCCCACGCCTTTATCGGTAAAGGCATCGTGTGATTATGGCTCAGCTCCCCAAAGACGTCGTCTTCAATAATCGCCACTTGATACTGCGCAGCAAAATCCGCAAGCCACGCTTTTTGTTGCACAGATAGACTGTGCCCCGTTGGATTTTGATGGTTTGCCGTAAGCAAACACGCAGATACCCTTTGCGTTTTCACTACCTGTTCCAAGGCTTCTAGGTCGAGTCCTTCGGGCGTCGTTGGGATCTCAATCACCTTGAGCTGTAGCGTTGCAAGCAGTTGCAATAAACCTTGATAACAAGGTGATGGCACCACCACACAATCCCCCGCTTTTGTGACAGCCTGCAGTCCCGCCATCACGGCTTGAATACAACCGCCTGTCACCACGAGATTATCAGGATTCAGCGCCAACCCCTTTTGTTTAAAGTGCTTGGTTAGATTCTCTCTGAGCGACATCAGTCCCATCGCATTGGGATAATGAAAATGGTGATACTGAGGAGAGTCGAACGCTTGCTTTATAAACTTAGTCAGGCGATTTATGGGCATCAACTCGGGCGCTACTTGCACCGTCGATAACATCGTATTGAGCCCCATGACAGAGGGTCTTAGCGCACTTTTGGGAGATTTTACTTCACTCGTAAACGTGGCAAAGTCAATGTCACTATTTTTCGCTTTCGGTTTACAAATATAAAAACCAGACTTCTCTTGAGAAGCTAAAAAGCCATTATCCTGTAATTCCTCATAGGTTCTAATTGCGGTACTCATGCTCACGCCATGCTGCTTGGCAAAGATCCTAAGTGAAGTCATTTTTTCACCGCATTGACGCTCACCAGCATTTATCTCTGCAATCACCTGCTCACTTAATGTAATAAACTTCCTCGCCATCTGTACCCTTAACAACCAAGAATTCTGTATCTGTACTGCATTTTTATCGAAGTTACACTGTAATTCCAGTATTCATTCACAAATAGGATTGACACATGACGATGACACACAACCAATGGCAAGCATTACCCCAATTGCTCACTGAGTTTTCTAAACTTACCGAGGCATTTATACAGTCTAGCAATAGCCGTCCCGTCGCAGGTCGAGATATTGCTCCGCCCGACCTAACACTCACAGAATCAGGGATTGAATTTGAATCACTGATAGAGGTTTTTAGTAAACAAGTAGTGCCAAACTTAAGTACCAGCATTGGGCCTAGGTATTGGGGATTTGTCACTGGCGGCGCAACACCTGTTGCCACCTTTGCCGATTGGCTAGTGTCAACCTATGACCAAAATGTCTCAAAGGGCGATGGCTCCATTGCGACCAGTATAGAGCGGCAGGCCATTCGCTGGCTAACCGAATTATTCGACCTACCAGCGAGCTTTGATGGTCTTTTTACTACAGGAGCGACAGCAGCAAATTACTTAGGTGCAGTCATAGCACGCCAGTTTGCAGGGCATCAACAAGGGATCAATGTGGCAGAAGATGGAGCCTTCGGTTTGGAAGTTGAGGTTTTTTGCGCGACGCCCCACGCGAGTATGATTAAGGCGCTTGGTCTTGCAGGCCTTGGTCGCAACCAAATCACTAGAATCGCAACGCAAGTAGGCAATGAGGCTACGGATATTGCAGCGCTTGAGTCAGCGCTTGCAACAAGTAACGCCAAAGGAAAGGTTGTCATCGCCAGTGCCGCCACGGTTACCGGCACTAATTTTGACGATTTAATGCAGATCCGCCGTCTATGCGATAAACACCAAGCTTGGCTGCATGTTGATGCTGCATTTGGCATTTTCGACCGGCTGGTCTCTGGCTCAGAAGGTCGCACTAAGGGGCTAGAGTTCGCCGATAGTATTACTTTGGATGCACACAAGTGGCTCAATGTGCCATACGACTGTGGGATCTTTCTCACTCGTCATTTGCACTACTTGGTTGAAAGCTGCGACGTTCCAGCTCCATACTTAGTCACATCAAAAGCCGACCCCGACTTTTTTTCGATGGGTGTAGAGAACTCTCGTCGATTTAGGGCACTGCCCGTTTGGATGTCATTACTTGCCTATGGTAAAGACGGGATCCGTCAATGGGTAAGTAAAAATATTGCGCAAACTAAACAACTTGCAGACTGGTTTGCTGATTCTCCAGACTATGAATTAGTCTACTACGGAGAGCTGAACGTGGTGCTTTTCAAGCCAAGTGGCAAAGACGACGCAGCCACAACCGCCCTCCTTCATGCCATTAATGCGGACGGCCGTATATTTGTCAGCCCAGGGAGTTGGCAAGGGCAGAAGGTGATCCGTGCTGCGCTCAGTAATTGGCAAACGGAGCAAGTCGATTTAGACATAGCAAAAAGCGCATTAACCGAATTAGCTAAGGCGCTTTAAGATTATAATATTTGAAGTTAGCTAACGCTGTGATTAGGAGTAATACTTTGCGCCAATTTGCGACTGTATTCCTCAAAATCGATATTGCTTTGCTCACCAAGTCCAGCCACCGCATGAGAAATAAACTGCGGTGGTACAAATAGATAAGTACGTTTTTTAAATTTCCAATGACGCACGATGTGCTTGGGCTGATGCTTGTCTTCATCTAACCCAGCCAACGAAAATAAGTCTTGCCAGTCACTCTCGGTATCGCCGGTCGACTGGGCAATACTTTGTGGTTCGATACTAAGCAAAATTGCCGACGTTTGTGGCACGCCCATCAACAGCTCACCAATAAAAAAGATGCTACCACTGCGGCAAAACTGCTGCTGCGCTTCCGTCATCTCAGATTGCTCTGCCATCTTCGCCCTTTGATATTGCATACCATTAAACATAGACTTGGCAAAAGGCAGCTGCTTTTCAGAAAACTCTCGATTTAAGACATGCTGAAACAGCGCTTTGCCGAGCGCATTACCTACGCCATCGTGACTAAAAGTGCCTTCTTCCACATTGGTTTCAATGAAAAGCCCTGACTCTACCAAAATATTTTTTACAGCTTGGTAGTTAAATATTGAAAACGGCTTTCCCGTCACCGGATTTGTTGTCGACGTCACCGCTTTTGTCATCGCGGCAAAAAACACACTAATATCAACGAATGCACTTTTTAAGTCAGTGTCAAAGTTCTGAATGCTATCCGCCGTGGCACACAACATGATATTACCCGTTTCATTAAACACATAATGTTTAGTAATTGGGGTATATATTGGCTTTGATTGCGGCTTTGACGGTTTATCTTGCTTGCTAAACCAAGTTGAGAACATTATTTACTCCCAACATTAACTGTCCTTTTTAGTCGTTTTACTGGCTGCAATGGTTTGCGGCGGTGCGGCTATGACACTTCGCATTGATTCAATTAGATTATTAAATTCAGGGTCTGACATCGCTTCATTGAGCGATGCCGCTTGCTTAACAAATGCAGGTGGCACAAATAAGTATACTGATTTGCACAGACTTAACTGCACGTCTGTATGCCCGCCTTGTAAGCAAGGGCCCGCTTGCCAAATGGCTTTTACATCATTGGCATCCGCTGAAATGACAATGGGCGCAATAGAAATTGCACCAAGCAGATATTCGCAAACAAAAATAATCGTCCCGACCTTTTTGTCTTGATTGTCAGAACTTGCACTGATACTTACCGAGGCTTGCCCCATACCAGCGATCATATCCATCAATGATTTACCTATGGAGGCTAAATTACCACTGAGCCCTAGTAAAGTCTGGATCAATTGGCTTGATAAAGTGACGCCACTTTGCTTACTTTCAAATTGAATATTGCTATCTGTCACTTTGACAAACAATCCTGAGCTTGACACTAATTTATTGAGTGCATCGTAGTCGTACAGACTTGTCCCAGCTTCTGCCATCGCTTTTGTGAGTGCGGCAAAAAATACGCTGACTTCACCAAACGCATTTTCAGCTTCTTGCGGCAATACGCTTCCACCTGCGGTACTGTTTAGTGTACTTGCGATAAATAAGTTGCCGGTGGCATTCACTACAAATTGTTTAGTCGCTGGCACTTCATTGCTGTTTGTCGTCGTTAAATTAGCGGCCCTGGTTTGTGCATTGCTCACTGCAGTGCCTGGTTGAGGTGTTGGCATACTCGTTCCTTAGATCTTGATCTAGCAGATATTCTTCTTATGTTGATTTAGTGTAGTCGCATTTTAAATTACTTAAAATTTACTTTTATGATTTTTTATAACCCAACCCATGTCATAAAAACAGCACTAAAATAAACTGGTGGGCGTACCCTGATGATGTAACAACTGCCACTTACCATTTTGCTCAACCCATAAAGATGACCGATAGGCATGCTCTGAAAGCGTGCCATCAGTCTTCCTCCATGCAGAGCGATAAGTAAGAAGCAAAGCGTCACTATTCATATAAGCACAGTGAAACTGCTCTGCTACCACCTCCCCATCTGGCCATTCTTCTTCATTCATTAAGCATAGGATCTGGCTCAAGTTATATTGGCTTCCAGAGCGTCCAACCTCAATAAATTGAGGGTGAAGGAATTCCCGACACAACGCCATATTATGCCTATTTTCTTTGCGATGAAGCGCACACTCCTTCGCGATGACTTGCTCAATAATTGACGTTGAACACATCAGAGCAGGCTAAGGCTGTTTATCAAATACGATGACGCCCTCTGGGATGGTATACCAGTCCTGCTTTTCACTAACCCATGCATGGACCGTCGGTTGAATAAGGCGAGTATCGTCCAAATTACTTGGTTTGAGTTTAATTGAATTCGGCTCTGCTGGATTAAAGTGGTAAATGCGATTGCCGCAAGTCGGGCAAAACTTAGCTCCGCTAACGTTACCGCTGTCAGCTGGGCGCCGCCATTCCTTCATCAGACCCGAAAATTCAATATCGTCTTTATCAACAATGGCAGTAATGCTAAATGCGCTGGTTGACAGTTTTTGGCAAGCCTTACAGTGACAGGCGACCACCATTTTAGGTGCTGCTTTTAACGTGTAGCTTACTTCACCACATTGGCACGAGCCATTAATTGGAAATGTCATAAAATATCCTTGCTTAAGTTCTGTCTAACTTCATTGGAATAAATCTAATACCGTTTTTCTGTGCTTCTTGCCCTGTAGCCTGAAAACCTAGCGCAGTATAAAAAGATGCTGCATTAAGCGATGAGCACAATGAGACTTGAGCTGCGGATGTACTCGTTAGTACAGTATCTAATAGTTGCCGACCAACCCCTTTACCTTGGGCTGACTTGGCAACAAATAAATGGGTGAGATAGTTACCATCTCTTAATAAAGCAAATCCAATCAGCTCACCGTTTAATAACGCCTTGGCACCGACAAAATTGGCGTTGCACATCACCTGAGTCACTTCAGGTAATATTTCGTTTAAATAAGTATCTTTTCCAAGCTGCGAAAAATGGGGTAAGACGTCAGCCTCTGAAACTTCGCGCATTAACCTTTCGATGGCATTTGCATCCTCGCCCTGAATAGCATTGATGGTAATCTTCACTTATGACCTTTTGATTTATTGCGTGCTTACATTTCTGGCAAACGTTATCCCAAAAAAGAAATGCATTGCCGCTAGGCTAAATATTAACTTACTTAAACTGGCATCGAAAAACCAAATACCAATAGCAAATACGGGATGCATAGCAACCATTACCCACCAGCACACTCGGCCAATTTTGTAGAGTGGGTCGCCATGTTTGTTTTGGAAATTTAATAATCCAAACGCCCAAGGCAACAAAGTCCAGACGAGTGACATACAAAGCAACAGCGTTACAACAACCTTGATTAATACTTCCCCAAGCATCTATAACCCCTCAAGTGAGGTACGCAAAACCTCTTGAGGTTTAATATTGAGTTCATCACGTCCAAACGCAAAACTATCTCGCTTATAGCGGGGGAAAATATGCAGGTGATAGTGGCTCAGTTCGTTAAAGTGCCCGTTGTTTTGCACCAGCGTAATCCCATCTGGGGAAAATTTACGCTCAATTCGCACATAAAGGTCACGCGCAACGCGATGGATTTCAGCCAGTATGGATTCTGGGACTTGAAGAAGCGTTTCATAAGGGGATTTGGGGCAAATTAAGATATGGCCAAAATTTATGGGGTCATGATCGGCAAACGCAATCACCTGCTCTGATTCATATACGATAACCGCTTCAATATCTCTAGCAACTATCTGTTCTACAATCGTCATCAGCTACCTCTCCTTAACCTGATTACATAGCGTAATGTACCTGAGCAACCCTCTTCCTGCCAGTGATATATTCTATTTTTTCCTTTCTTAAGTGAATAATTTTCAAGCCTAAATTCACTCACAACCCATTTAAACCAGTTACATTATTCAATGAATAACCCTACAAGGAATACAACATGTTAAAAACGTTAGTTACGGTGGCTTTATTAGCTTCTGGAAGCGTAGCCAGTGCCGCAAATCACGCAGCGACCCATCATGCGATTCATTATGAAGGACGCGTCAGTAAAAACTATGCCGATGGCAGTGTGAGTTTTAATTGGCCGGGTAGCCAGCTGCATACTAAGTTCACTGGCCGTGCCTTTCATATCGAGTTGATGGGCTACGGCGATCAATTCGATGTACTGATCGATGGCAAATTCACAAAAAAGCTAAAGACCAACGCCAATGGAGTCGCTGAGACCTTCACACTATTTGAGAGCGCAAAGGCAGAAACCGTCACAATTGAACTCGTTAAACGCTGGGAGCACTACGAACACAATACCCAGATCCTAAGTGTTGATGTGGACGGAAAATTAGACTCAATCCAGCAGCCACAGCCCCATATCTTATTTATTGGCGATTCAATTAGCGCAGGCTTTGGCAGTGAGTCCACCCAAAGACAGTGTGAATGGAGTGAAATTATTGATTTAAGTAACGCGCGTAAAGCATTTCCATATATGAGCGCACAACAGTTGGGTGCCAGTTTTACCCAAGTTTCATACTCAGGTTTAGGCTTAATTCGAAATTGGGGTGGCAATCAGCCACATCATACGCTGCGTAGTTACTATGACAAAATGTCAGCAGTATTTACCGACAACACTGACTTTGAAGATAAGTTTCCACAGCTTATCGTCATTGAAGTAGGCACCAATGACTTTAGTACCGATCCAACCCCTGCAGAGCCTTGGCAAACTATTGATGAAGTCAAAACGCAGTGGGTAGAAACAATGGTCGTTTTCACCAAACAGTTGCGTGCAAGATATCCTGCGGTTCCCATTATTTATATGCCTCGTCCAGCATATCCATATAACTTTATTATTCCAGCAACTCAAGATGCAATTGCAAGGCTTAATCAGCAAGATATCAGTAAGCTATACAGCCATACATTCGACTCACCATTAGAAGGCTGTGTCTGGCACCCCACAGCTTCTGAACATCAAGACATTGCTGAGAAACTCGTTACCTTTATCAAGCAGCAAACACTTCTCTAAGTAAATTTTCGGCGTTATTCAGTGAGATTAAGCTCGATGTACTGAATAACACGCAAACCATTTACAAACTTTCACATTGTTTTTTATACAAAAATTCACAACAAAAAATCAATTCACCCACTTTAAAAACAAATTAATGAGAACGATTTTTATTTGTAAAAATAATATTCGTTGAGACTTATACTTTTATCAATACGCAAAGCTGTTACTTTGAACGATTCACCTTTGTTTTGTTTTTTGCAGTAAAAAGATGCAGGGATAACCTTTTAGCAATAACTTACCTCTTTTCAAGCACACAAAAACATGATTAAAATCGTTACGTTATAACATTTTTAAAATAATCATTTGTATCAAATAAATGATGGTTCTTTTCACATTCGTTTTTGCAGTTGGAATAACAAAATGACAAGGTCACTCCTGACAGTTAGCGTGCTTAGTAGCTTATATTCTTCACTTAGTGTTGCCGAACAATCCATTGAAACAATCGATGTGCATGGCACTCGCGCGCCTCTTTACAGCACGAGAGACGTGAACGCTTCGGCATTGGGGATGAAAGATCCGCAGCTTCTTCCTATTTCCATTCAATCATTTTCTGAAGAACTGATCAGCAATCAAAGAGTAAAAACGCTAGGGGAAGTGCTTGCCAACGATGCTTCTGTTCAAAATACCTCAATTGGTACGGTTTTCGACTTTGTGAGTCTGCGTGGCTTTCAACTAGATTGGACTAATGGTCTAAGACGCGACGGTTTAGCGCTTGCCCCCTATCAAGATGTACCGCTAGAGAATATTCAGCGCATTGATATCGTTAAAGGCCCTTCAAGTCTCGTATCAGGCTTTAACAACCCCGGCGGTACCATCAACTATGTGACAAAGCGCCCAACCATGGACGCCTTTTTGGATGTCACAACAGAAGTACGTAGTCGTGGAGGAAAGTATTTACACATCGACCTCGGTGGACCAATTTCCGACGAACAAACACTCGGCTATCGTATAAATGCAGCAGCAGAGAAAAACGGTGACTTTACCGGTGGTGATGACTTAGAGCGCTATTTCTTTAGTGCAGCACTAGATTGGCAAGTCTCAGACCGCCTATTTATCCGATTAGACGGCGATTACCAAGACAAAAGCACCGTATCACAGCCTTTGATAGGACTGGCCAGCGACCCCAATGATCCTGACCGTAAAATATTACCGCCCTATGTCGACACCAGTGATGTATTGCTCGGACAACCTTGGGCAAAGTATCAAACCGAGTCATATAACCTTGCCGCACGTGCTGATTTTTGGTTGAACGACACCTGGCAATGGGTAAACCAAGCTGCGCTTTCTGGTAATGATAGATTTACCGTTTTTCCTGATATCTACTCGGTTGATACACAAGGTAATGTGCTGTCTGCCGCTATTCACATTACCCCAGATGAAACGTATGACACACTCTCCGCACATAGTTTTATCAGCGGTCAGCTTACCACCGCGGCAATTGAACATGAGCTAGTTATCGGCGTCAGTATTCGTGATTATGAGTCTAAGGATGGGCGTTGGTTTGAGCTAACCAACCCCGTTGGCAATATTTTCAATCCAATTCATAGCAGTAAACCACAGTTCCCTGATTATCCAGAACCAACCAAAACTGAAGCCTCTGAAAGCGCGTTATTTATCACAGATACCTTGTACTTTAACGATGTATTTTATGCCACCTTAGGGCTGCGCCATATTCAATACAAAAAAGAGCAAACTCTACCTGGCCAAACTAAAACCACGCTAGACGACCGAACTTTTAATACCCCCATCATAGGTCTTAACTACAACCCAAGCGATCAGCTCGCGTTTTATGCCAGTTACTCAGAAGGTGCGGGGGAAGGCGGCGTTGCAGTCATCGGCAGCGGTGCAATAAACGAGGGCGAATCACTCGGCCCACAAGAAAGCGAACAAATTGAAGCTGGCATAAAATACCAAACGGACACCATGAACTACTCGATAGCCGTCTTCGAAATAGAAAAGATGTTGGAGTACCACAATCACATTACTAACTATTTCGTGCAAGACGGTGTCCAGTCACATAAAGGTATTGAGCTCAATGCTAGTGGTTCCTTGGCTCACGGCCTTGCAACCGTAGCATCTATCACCTTGATGGACCCCAGCTTAGATAAGCTTGACGGCGAGCCCGCACTTAATGGCAACACGCCAGCCAATGTGCCTGAATTTCAAGCTAATCTCTATGTCGACTATCAGCTGCCATTTTGGGAGGCGTTAAGCATCAATGCGGGTATTTTCCATGTTGGTGAGCGCGAACAAAACGTCAATAACACGCTAAAGCTACCAGCCTACACGCGCTTCGACTTGGGCGCTAAATACCACTTTACTGACATTAACACCACGCTACGACTCAAGGCCGAAAACCTGTTCGACAAAGAATATTGGCTATCTGGCGGTGCCAAAGGCATAGATTGGGGAGTCGCTCCCGGTCGTGGCCGCACCTTTATCGCCTCATTAAGCGTGAGCTTTTAAGGATAATTTATGACTACACCTGTTATTCAAATCAATAACCTGCAAAAGCGCTTTGGTGAATACCAAGCGTTACAGGGATTAAACTTGAGCGTACATCAAGGTGAAATTCTAGCGCTGCTAGGCCCAAATGGTGCAGGTAAAACCACCACGATTAATTGCTTACTGGGCTTTTTACAACCGGATGCCGGAGAAATCACCATCGCTGGAATTAATCCACAGCATGACGTAGTAACGGCAAGGCAGCAACTGGCTTATATTCCTGAACAAGTCGCGCTCTATCCGCGACTTAGCGGACTTGAGAATCTCGCGTATTTCAGCAAAATGGCCAGCATAGAAAAGACCGACGAGGCCTTTCGCACACTGCTCAGTGAAGTAAAACTGCCAAGTCACGCTGTAGACAAACCCGTTGCAACCTATTCAAAAGGGATGCGACAAAAAGTTGGCATAGCCATTGCCCTTGCAAAGCAAGCCAAGGCATTGATCTTAGATGAGCCCACATCAGGTCTTGATCCTTCAGCCAGCCATGAATTTAGCCAGCTCATTCAGTCATTAGCAAAGCAAGGCGTCGCGATTTTAATGGCGACCCACGACTTATACCGTGCTCAAGAAGATGCCCATCGCGTGGCAATTATCAATCAAGGGCAATTAGTCGATACCTTAGTCTATGAACAACTGCAAGAAGTCCAACTTGAATCCGTTTACCTCAAACATATCAAGGTGGGTGTCTGATGTTTCAAACGACATTAAAAAAGGAATGGCTCGATACCAAGCGGCAGGGACAAGCGCTTTGGCTTGGAGGCATTGCAGTATTGCTGCTCTTGCTTGCCTGCTTGACTGGTTTTAAAAGCCACCAAAGCTATCAGCAAGCCGTCACGGAAGTGTCCCAATCAGAGCAATTACGCTGGTTAAATCAAGGTGAAAAAGGTCCCCATTCCGCCGCCCACTACGGTATTTACGTGGTCAAACCCACTACCCCACTGGCCGCACTCGACGCGGGATTACAAGCATATCAAGGGAATGTGTTGAGACTTGAGGCTCATATTCGTAACGATAGTATGTTTCGAAGTGCGCAAGATAACTTGCCGATGTCACGTTTTGGCAGCTTATCACCCGCCTTTGTGCTGCAAGTCTTGCTGCCGCTGCTGATTATATTAATTGGCTACCCACTACTTGCTCGAGAGCGTGAGCAAGGCACCTTAAAACAACTACTCGCATCGGGCGCAAGCCCAGCTAAGTTGTTTATCGCCAAATGTGCGCTGCTTTTTGTTATATCTTGCTTATTTTTATTGCCTGTTGCGCTTTTTTTACTTTATAGCCAAGTAACTAGTGCTGAGCCTCATACACTCAGAAGTGGGCTATTTTTACTATTTTATTTGGTTTACCTATTGCTCTGGTCGTTACTCACCACCACGCTTTCAAGTTTACTGCCAACGGCTAGGCGCGCATTGGTAGCGCTATTAACCATTTGGGCCTTTACAACACTTTTACTACCAAAACTGGCGATGAATATCGCGACCACCATTCATCCACAAGGTTCAGGTCAAGCATTTCAAGCAAAGCTTGAAAGTGAGGTTTATACCGAAGCACGAGTTGAAGCAATCGCAAAGTTCAAGCAGCAAACATTGACTCAATATGGTGTCAGCAATGTAGAAGACTTGCCCTTTGATTATGCCGGAGCACAACTCCAATTTGGTGAACAATACGCTGACAAAATTTTTGACCGCTTATTTTCAGCGCGTTTAGCTCAACTAGAAGCGCAATCACAAAGCTATCAACTTGCAGGGATGTTAACGCCGTTCATCGCAATACAAACGCTGTCGATGGCCACCGCCGCCAGCGACTTTGCTCACCAACAAGCATTTGAGAATGCGGCAGAGCAGCACCGCCGTATGATGCAAGAAGTGCTTAACTTTAATCAAAGAGATCACGGTCACAAGGCGGGCGGTCATTACACTGCGGGCGAGGAATTATGGCAACAGATCCCAAAGTTCGCATTCCAATATCCCAATTTTATTCGTTACCTGCCTCACTACGTTATCAGCCTGTTTAGCCTGAGCTTTTGGCTAATCGCTCTGGTGTTATTGAGTTTCTTCGCGATTAAAAAGCTGCGTTTGGAGGAGCAAAGATGAAACGTTTAATGTTAGCTACTGAGTTTAAAAACCTCTGGCGAGAAAAGCTCGTACTCGCGCTGTTCTTGACCACCAGCGTGCTTGCACTAGTGGCATTTTTTAACGCCCATTACTTTGCTAAAAAACAGCATGACGTGGTACTTGCCGCACAGCAAATGCAGCAACAGGCCATCCAAGATGCCAAAGCTGGATTACCCGAAAGACTCGCCAGTACAGCAGACTATAAGTGGTGGGAAGACCCGTACGACCTGCGCGGACAGGCTTTTTACTTGATGCAAAATTACGCCACCAAAGCCCCGCTTGCAACGTCGCCAATCGCAACAGGGCAAGCCGACGTATTACCTTACTATTTTAAGATGCTAATCAAAGAGAAACAGCACATCGTTCATCAATATGACTATGTTCACCCGCTATCTCTGTTGTTAGGCCAGTTCGATTTAAGTTTTGTGATTGTCTACTTACTGCCATTGCTCATTATAGGCATTTGCTTTAATGCGTTAGCGAGTGAACGCCAAGGTGGACAGCTAAGACTACTGATCCTTCAAGGAGGCAGTGCAACCCGCCTTCTGACCTATCAATTATTGCTGCGAAGCGCGTTAATTGTGCTGCCATTTTTAAGTATTAGTAGCCTGCTTTTAATAACAATACGAGAGCAGCTAGGGGTGATTGAACTGCTGAGTTATAACCTTATCGCACTATGTTATTGTGGGTTTTGGATTGCCTTAACCGCTTGGGTAAATAGCAGAGCTAAAAGTGCGGCAAATAACGCAGCTACCTCAGTCACCTGTTGGCTTGCCTTGGTGATTGTGGTTCCAGCTTTGGTCAATACCAGCATCGCATTACTCGACCCAACCCCTTCACGAATTCACTATATAGATAGCCTGCGTGCCGCCAGCGACGATGCCCAAAAAGCGAGTGAAAAGACCTTAGCTCAGTATTTTCAAGATCATCCAGAGCTTGCAAAAAATGGCAGTGGTGCCAGCGATTACGCCACCAAAAAAATTGCTACGATTAATTCTGTCGAACGCGCAATGGCAGCCCAAGATGTACGATTTTTTACGGCGCAACAAGCACAGCAACATAATGCGCAAAAGCTACAATATCTCTCCCCTGCACTCATAGTACAAACACTGTTGGTTGATTTAGCGGGCAATGGTCTAGCACGTCATCAAGCCTTTATGGAAGAAGTTGAAGCTCATCATCAAGCACTACAAGGTTTCTTTGCCAGCGAAATTGCCAAAGCCAATCAAAGAGGCGATTTTGCACCTTGTGAGGGTTGTAGCACAAAGCCAACGCTCACGGAGCTTGCGGATATTCCTCAATTTAGCAATGACTTTGCCACACCTGTGAACAACTACACGCCATTAATCTGGTTGCTGCTACTAACCGTTGGCCTACTCCTTATAGCAAAACGCCACGTCAACAAGTTAGACAGTGCAAATAACAAAGAGGTGTTAGTCGTATGAGTGACGCCTTCACTGCAAAATTGCATCCGCAAACACAAATCCTGCTAACGGAGCACCAAGCCAAGTTATTTGAATGGGCAGCGGCATTGGGAGCACCGCTACATTTAGTGTTTCCTCAGCGTTTTGCGGAAAATATCGAAACCCTGCAAGCCAGCTTTATAACGCTCGGGCTTGAGCATGAGATTTATTTTGCCAAAAAAGCCAACAAAGCCCAATGTTTTACTCAAGTCGCGTCTAATCACGATATAGGAATAGACGTGGCTAGTGTGCAAGAGTTTGAACTTGCCCTAAGCGGTGGTATTCAAGGTGTAAAAATTGGTGTATCTGGTCCGCATAAATCAGATGCCTTGCTTAGCTTAGCGCTTGTACATCAAGCGCTTATCGCCATTGACTCAAGTGCAGAGTTAAGCTCGGTCATTACACTGGCCCGCCAGCGAAAGCGCCCTGCACGGGTGCTACTGCGTTTACAAACACAACCAACTACAGCCTCACGCTTTGGCAGTTCACAGTGTCAGCTTACGCCATTATTAGCCCAGTGCCGAGAATACAAAGAGTGGGTAAGCTTAGAAGGATTTAGCTGCCACTTAAGCGGGTACTGCCCACAAGCACGTGGCCAGAGCATCCATACTTTAATCGATGCGATAGATGAGGCTAGGCAAATAGGACTGTCGCCATCAAAAGTGAATATTGGCGGTGGCCTGCCTGTCTCCTACTTACAAAATGAGCAGTGGCAACAAGCCTTGGACTTTGAATGCTTTTTTGCAGGTAAAACCTTTGCAGGGTTTTATCCCTACCATAATGAGCAAAGCCCTGCGGACACCTTACACGCTATTTTGGCAGTGAAGAACGCACATGGGCAAACCGCATTAGCGGCATTACGCCAAAGGAGCCTAACACTGATGCTCGAGCCTGGCCGGGCACTGCTCGATGAGGCTGGCATTAGCTTGTTTAAAGTGCAAGGGACAAAGCCATACCTAGGCACATCTGACTGCCATATCGCTACACTTTCGGGCTCGAGCTTATCACTGTCAGAACAGTGGTTTGAAAGCGAATACTTGCCGAGCCCGCTGTTACTCACTGCACATTCAAACCGCAAATCAGGAGTGTATCGCGTGGCCTTTGGCGGAGCAACCTGCCTAGATAGCGACATGCTAAGCTGGCGGTTTATTCCCTTGTCGCAACTACCACAACGCGATGACCTAATGATTTACCTCAACACCGCAGGATATCAAATGGATTCAAATGAATCCGAATTTCACTCTATGCCATTGCCACGAAAAATCGCCGTAACGTGGGAGAACAATACACTTTCTTGGCAGCTACTTAGCTAAAAGTTACCCAACAACACAACGTAAAGGAGCCTATTTATGAACATAAATGCGCAGCATTCGCTCGCCTCGACATTACACCTAACCCCTTATTTAAGGGTATCGCAAAGCATTGGTAATACCCCGCTAATGCAGTTTTTAAGTCTACCAAACGGTAGCAAACTGTATCTTAAGCTTGAGCAGTTTAACCCCACCGGTAGCGCTAAGATCCGAATGGCGAAGTCTATGTTAGATGAAGCAGAAGCCAGCGGACAACTGAAGCCGGGGGGCTGGGTCGTTGAGTCAACCTCCGGCAATACCGGTGTTGGTCTTGCACTGCTTGCAGCTGAGCGTGGCTATCGCTTTACCGCTCTTGTGGATAACCATGCGGCAAAAGAGAAAATCAGCAATATGAAAGCTTTTGGCGCGGAAGTGATCTGTGTTAGCGAAGCCGGAGACGACAGCTTATCGACTGATATTCGCGATGCGATGGCCGCAAAGCTGGCACAAGAACAAGGCGCATTTTGGACCGCCCAGCACAATAATTTTGCCAATAGTCGCGGTTATACAGGACTTGCGCAAGAGGTCTTTTATGAACTTGGTGAACACATTACCCACCTTGTCGGTGCGGTTGGCACAGGTGGGTCGCTATGCGGCACAACAAGGGCTCTGCGGGATTTAGGTTGTCATCAACTTACAACGATTGGGGTTGAACCTGTGGGTTCTGTGATCTTCGGTGGACCTGGACTGAATTATCATCAGTCAGGAACGGGGACGCCGGAAGGCGCTGAGATAGGTCCCGTTATTGAGTATGAACTTATCGACAAAGGCGTGAAGGTAACTGACAAACAAGCGTTTAATACCGCCAGATACCTTGCCAAGCACTACGCCCTAATGGTCGGCGGCTCGGCAGGTGGGGTGATATACGAAGCGCTACAGGCGTTAAAAACCGCCCCCGCCGATAGCTTATTCGTGGTGCTCGTTTGTGACGGTGGCGAGAAATATCTCGATACCGTATTCAATGATGATTGGATGGCAAAACATGACCTTATCGACATTAACATCGAGCAGGAGCTCGAGGACCTATTAACGCAATATAAACCTGCCGCGAGAGCCTAATCATGACCCAACAAACTGTTCTGCCGATACTAAATGAAGCCCGATTGGCGCAACTTGATTTTCCCTATAGTAAAGTCATTGAGGTGGTGGAAAATGCCTTTCGCTCACTGCATCACCCCGACTCTGCCAACCCGCTAAAAGTGATTATGACACCACAAGATGGCCGCTCCATTGCCTATAGTATGGCAGGCCGAGATGCTGCAAGTAATACCGTAGGGTTTAAGGTGGTCTACGAATACGATCCTGACAGAAGCCGTAACCAATATCAGTTTTACTCTTTTATCTTCCTTTGCGATGATGCCACAGGCCACCCTGTGGCCCTCATGGATGTAAAAGAACTAGGCCCTATGCGCACATCAGCCACCTCCGCCTTGTTTGCAAAGTATGCCGTTCATTCAGATGCCAAAAATGCGTTGGTTGTAGGCACAGGTGTTCAAGGGCAAATCGCTTTACCTATGCTCGTCACGGCATTACCACAACTCACACATCTAACCGTCCACGGCAGCTATCAAACAGGTTTGGAAGCGGTTCAGCTAAAACTAAAGGAGCATCACCCACAGCGACAAGTTGCGGTATCACAAGACTTAGAAGCTTCAGTAAGACAAGCCGATGTGATCCTTGCCGTTACTGGGTTGTCCGCCAAAGAGAACATTAAATATGAATGGTTAAAACCCGGCGCTGTGGTGATTTTAGTTGGCTATGGAATCGAAAAACCAGTGCTACACCGAGCTGATAGATTGCTCACAACGGATGCAGAACAAATGAAGGTCACCGGAGACGATTTATTAGACGAGAACGGTAAACTACCTGCCGTTGATGCGACATTAACGGACATACTAAATGGTGAAAAGCCAGCACGTACCCACCCTGATGAAATTATCTTTGTCTATAACAGCGGCATGATCATTACTGACGTGGCGCTCGGACGAGCGGTTGCAGACTTTGCCATCACACAAGAAAGCGTGGAGGAAGTAACGTTATGGTAGCTTCAGCGCGCGCAGATATTTTTAAAGTAAGCCAGCTCGCAGGGCCGCTTATTCTAACCAATCTACTCTACGTGGCAATTGCAACGATAGATCTTATCATGCTCGGGATGTTGAGCCCGTTAGAACTGGCTGCTGGCGGCCTCGCCATTGGTATTTTTAATCAATTTAGAACCATGGGAACGGGCGTTGTCACGGCAACGGGTAATTTGGTTTCTGATGCAATCGGTAAGGCTAAACTAGATCAGATCACTTCTCTTTTTAACGCCAGCATGCTTATCGGAACATTTTTAGGTCTACTGTTTGCCGCCGCGATGTTTGCCATAGAGCCATTTTTAAGGTTTATCGGTACATCCGAGGCAATTGCCAATTTGACGACCCAATATTTAACCGTTGTCGCTTTGGGCCTATTACCTTGTTTTTGGTTTCAAAGCGTACGGCATTTTAGTGTTGGATTGAAAAGGCCAGGGCCATTGATGTTGATAACCGGCGTATCTGTTGTCCTCACTATCGTGCTCAACTATGGCCTAATTTTTGGTCAGTTTGGTCTACCACAACTCGGTTTTGTGGGGGTTGCGGCCGCCACGTGCATCGTGCTGTATTTATCGTTTTTGCTGTTTATACTATTTGCCAAGCGCGATGACGTACTCAGCCCCTACCTCACTATAAAGTTTTGGCAAACCGACCGCGAAGCACTTAGCAAAACATGGAAAATGGGCGTGCCAATTGGCGCAACTTACGGACTTGAAGCTGGGTTTTTCACCGTGCTTGCGTTATTTGTGGCAACACTCGGCGTTAATGCGTTAGCCGCCCACAACGTGGTAAGCCAAATGGTGTACATCGTATTTATGGTATCTGCCGGCATTTCATCTGCTTGTTCTATTTACATCAGCGAAGCCAATGCTGCGGGGGACTTTCACCATGCGAAACGCATCGGCAATTTGGGGATTATTTGCGGTGCCGTGGTCATGTCTGCTTTCGCCTTAATCTATTTATTCACACCCGAATTTGTGCTGCGGCCATTTTTAAGTGCAGAAGAATTACAAAACTCCGATGTCGTTGTTATCGCCATAGAGCTACTCGTTATTGCCGCCTTTTTGCAGTTTTTTGACGCGTGGCAAAATATCGGGCTCGGTATCCTGCGTGGACTTGGCGATGTTAAAAGCACCCTAATGCTGTCTTTAATTGGTTATTGGTGCATTGGTCTTCCCGGTGCGTGGTTATTTCAAGAATTTTTCTCTTTGGGGATTTTGGGCGTTTGGTACGCCTTAATGTTAGGACTTGCGGTCACAGCGCTATCTGAGATCTGGCTTTTTAATCATAGGGCTAACCGTTTGCTTGAGCCCACATCACTCAAGGAGCAAAACGCATGACAACAACAATGCCAAACCCAGCCCGTAAAGAAGTCATTGCACTACCGCCTTATGGTGCAGGACAGACCATTGAGCAAGCAACAGCGCGCAATCTCCACCCCAATATGATAAACCTCTCGGTGAATGAAAACCCTTTAGGGCCGAGCCCTGCAGCGCTTAATGCTTTTAAGGCACAGCTGCATACCGCTAGCTGCTATCCAGACAGCCAATGCACAGAGCTAAGCGAACAGCTGGCAACTAAACTTAACGTTGCCAGAGAACAAATTGTACTCGGCAATGGCTCTGAGGATGTACTCTCAATGCTCTGCAAAGCCTTTCTCAGTCAAGGCGATAAAGTGTTAGTGGCTAAGCCTACCTTTGCGCTTCATGGGATTTACGCCAATATGATGGGGGCAAAGGTACTGGAGGTGCCGATGCAAAGCGATTTGTCCTATCGAATTGATGATTGGCTCGATGCTATCGCACATCACCCAGATTTAAAAATGCTAATGCTTGCAAACCCATCCAACCCCATAGGTTGTACGTTTGATGCCAATAATTTGCAGCGCCTTATTGATGCCTGTCCGCTCAATACGGTTATCGTCATTGATGAAGCATACTGCGAATATGCCCAAGGCCACAAACAGTTTGTCGATAGCTTAACACTACTTCAAACACAGCCCCGCCCCTACGCGGTATTACGGACTTTTTCCAAAGCCTATGGCCTTGCAGGACTTAGAGTGGGCTACGGCGTAATGGCAAATGCACAATTGGCGGATTATCTGCACCGCGTACGTACTCCTTACAATGTAAATCGACTAGCACAACTTGCAGCGATCGCGGTACTACAAGACCCCTCCTATTTGGCAGACACGGTCACGCAAACGAATCGCGAAAGGGAAAAACTCAGCGCCGCCCTCACTGAGCTGGGTTATTTTGTCGCGCCAAGTCTAGCCAACTTTTTATTTATTGATGTCAAGCAGCCGTCTGCGCATGTCGTATCTTTGCTGCTGCAACAAGGAATAATGATAAAACCTTGGCTAGAATCAGGTTTTGATCATTTTGTAAGAGTAAGCATCGGGCTTCCGGAGCAAAACCTTAGGGTGCTTGAAGCCTTTAAACAGTTGTAAGTATCGCCCTCTGTGAGGGCTTTTAAGCACAAGCTGCCTGCTGATTTAAATGGTAAAGTACTTGGCTGTCGGCCTTATGCGTAAATAAGGTCGACTTTTCTGGAAAGTACTTGCCTGCTTTAGCAGCAGCAAAGATGTCTTCAATTTGGGGAGCGCGACAGATGGCGGTTACAACATGAGCGTCATCACTCAGCTCAACTTTATTTTTAGACCACAGCTCCTCAAACGCTGGCAGTGACTGCAGTGCTCTACGCAACTGGGTCTGAATAAGATAAGAATCGCTTGTCGCGCGTCGTAGGACAAAATATAGAGCAGCTTTCCCCAACCAAATAGTATAATCGGCCTCAGTCTCCGAGGATTCACAGATATCAAAATTGCTAAGGTGCTGTTTGAATTTGGTAACATCTACAGCTTGTGTGTAAGATGCCTGCACCGCGAAACTCGTTATCACCGCATCTTGCTGTGGAACTAACCATGCCATCATCCGAGATTGACGCGCATGACGTTGGCTTGCTGCAAACATCCTGTGATGTCCATCTGCAATTAGCCATTGCTGATGCATTGTGATCTGCTGCCTGAATTCTTGTAGCACGTAAGGGCTTTCAACAGCATAGAGGCGATGAGTACACTCACCGCAATCACTGTACCACTGCGCAGTTTCAACACATTCCGCTTGCCATCGCACCTCATCCAAGTCAAGTTTTCCGACCAAAAGACAAGGGGGTAACAGCAACTTCTCGCTCTGAACACGCTTTTTCAGCGCCATAGCATGAGAAACCGAAACCGACTCGTGAGGCAGAATTGCTTGCTCAGGTAACGCTGAAACGTCGAGCTCGGCCAAAATGCCGGTAACCAAAATATCACCTTGCTCCACTTGGTAAAGATGAAGTGGTCCATCCGTTATTGTGATCATAAAATAAACCTTGCACCAATTTAGATACAATATAACATACCAAAATTTAAGTAACACCAAGTTTACATGACAATCTATACTTCGCTAAGTGTTGCTATTTCTTTGCTTCAACAGAAAAGCTCAACCCTACCTTCAATAAATTGAAGGTGACTGAATCAAACTCTTTGATTAAAAATGGGTTTTAACACTGCAACAAACCGTGATAATTCCGGTTGTAAACAACCAGCATCCTTGCCACTCTCAATAATAATCAATTTATATTGCCTATCGTTGCAAGCAACTATGAATTATTTGTTTTGAGGCTTATTAAGCCCCCTGATTGATTCTATCGGCTTTTTGCCATCACTTCCTCAATCCATTCAACATAGCGAGAGATTCTTACTTGATAGGACTTCCCACCATAAAGACCGTGTTTAAACTGCTGTAAATCGCCTTCAACATAATCCCAACTAAATAGCCCTGCTAGCTCAGGCTTGCCGTCCACCATCATTATTAAAGGGCCGCCACTATCGCCAGAACCATCAATTCCTTCTAGCGGTAAAGCTTTATCGCCGTCATCAAGCGTCATTGAAATCCAATTTCCCTCAACGTTATCAATCCGATTTTCCATTTTCCGTAACACTTTTTCTCGCTTGGTTTCGTAAATAGAACCATTTTTCCCATCACCTGTTGACCCTCGACCAAAAGCCGTCACCGTGCTTCCAAGCTCTTCAGTTCCACGATACAGTTCGATTGGATCAACTTGGGTCACTTTCTCAGCTAGCTTGATTAATGCGATGTCGCTGGTCGATTTGTTAAATTCCATTAATGGTTTAGCGTCGCCTTTAAACAGTTTACTGTCGGGCTTTCTCGCATTTTCATGGATTATGACTTCTTCGATGATAAAGGGCTTACCATGGATCTGAATTTCTTTTCCTCGATAGTCAGAAAAAATAAGATGTGCGACCGTCACTATCCAACTCGGATTAATCAAAACACCATGACCTTCGCCCGGCATATCAATCAAAAACTCTGGCACTTGCTCTACAAGATATTGTGTGTTTGAAAGATCGTGGCGAGTAACAATAGCCATACTAGGTAAACTGAGACAGAGCAACGACAAAGCGCAAACTACCCTTTTCATAAATGTCCTTGTTTGGGATTGGGATAACGAAAAAATAATGTAATAAGTTTGCTTTAACATACTGAATTTTTTGTATTACCCCAACCTTGAACATGTAACAAAAATTGTTCGATGCTAATAGGGCCTGTTGAGTTATCGCTCTTTTTGCATTACAGATTTGGTGACAACGAGAGTTGATAATCATCAAAGTGTACTTCAGCCTGTTTTTGATGTTGAACCGTAACACTAGGGGAAGCAATAAGAACTTGACCCTCAGAAGATAAGCTGTAAATCTCGGTCACTATTTTCACTTGGTTTTCTTGTTCAATTTTTGAGGTGAGGCGAATTTTTAGCTTATCTGAAAATACAATCTCGCTGAATGCGCCTTCTTCATTCAAAACCTGAACATCAGCCAGCGTTTGTCCCTGAGAGGTTAGCATAAGGTCAACTATCACGGGCTTAGCTGACGCCGTTAAGGTAAAAATACTTGCAGCCATCACAGCAGTACCTGCAAAAAATGCCGCAGCTTTGCGTATTAATTTTGCACCTTTTGGCTTAGGCTGATGTTGAATTTCCATCACGTTAACTTCATAAACCGCAGCAAGTGCTTTTATTGACTCGAGCGATGCCGTCCCTGACTTTTCGATACGTTGTATGGTTCGCAGGCTTAGCCCAGAAACCTGTGCCAATTCGGATTGACTCCACGCCCGCTCTACTCTTTTCGATTTTATAAGTTGTTTGTTAATTTGCATTTCCATTTTTGATCTCCTCTATATCCTTGGTGAAACTATAGCTGGAGATCTTCCTTATTATTACGTCATCTAAGCGTCATTGATATGCCAACACTATGACATACATAGATAAATTTATTGGGAAGAACAAACTTACTAATATTTTTAGTGCTGGCTACAGACATCCACCGCCAGCGCTAATTTCTCAATACCATGTGCGGGCAGCCAGCGTTTGTACTCAACAAAACCATGCTTATTATACAATTTTATCGCAGGTGCATTTGCGGTCGCAGTTTCAACAATCACTTTTGCAGCATCAAACTCCGTTAAAGCAAAATTCAGTAATTTACCCGCAATCCCTTTGCGAAAATAACTGGGATCAACAGTCAGGCTATCTATTTCTAGCGTTTTCTCAAAAATGACAATTTCAATGACTGCGGCAAGATTTTGATTTTCAAAATATCCATAAAAGTGACTCGTCGCACCGCATATATCTTCTATCGTTCGAGATAGAGGCGGAAAATAACTCGCCTCAATTAACTCTGCTTCTATTTTGTATGAGCGTTGAAATACATTGAAAATCTCTCTCGCCACCGACGCATCGCGACTGTTTAATTTTTGGATCATATATTCCGCTTCCCAAATGTTCCCACAATTGTACCAATTGGTAATCAAAAAAGTACCAATCTATTGGTCAAAACACAACGCAACCAATTGAAAAATTTCCAAATTTCATGGAAATACGATATAAATGGAGCAGGATCATTGTTTTTATTAATACCAAGGAGGTGTCCTTTGTCCTTAGCCAAACACACGCTCGATTTATCACTCACGGATAAAGTGTGGTTCAAATATGTGACTCTAAAAAACAAAAATGAGTTGAACGATGAGTCTCAAGTATCACTCAAATCTATCACCGCGCTGGGCATGCTTTCCGGTGGCACTGAATTTTTATTTGCATTATTAGTCTTCGCCTTGGCTATCACAGCATCCTTTATTGATGGCGAGTACCCACGCTATATTGCTTTTCCTGCTTGTTTAATCGCATTTTTAATTATCTTTTTCACTAAAAGAGTCATGCTGTACAAAAAATTTGGCTTTGGCTCTCAATGGGTGATGGACGTGTCGAAAAACCAATTAACCATTTCGCCCAAAGCAATAAAAACAAAAGTAACTGGTACGCAAAAAATTGCTAGAGAAGACATTACTGAAATCACCTTTCATTACTTGCTATTGAACGACCGCAAAGGCGGAAGAATAAAAACCACGGCCAATTTATGCTTTGCCGAAATCTTATTAAAAGATGGTACAAAAGTAGAACTCAATGGCACCCGGATCGGCTTTTTTGACTTACTCTACTTGCTTATATTTTTTGACTATCCCTTAGTTTATCGAAATACGTCTGCTGGCGGCAGCTCTGATATTGCTATCATTTTACTGAGGTTACTCTCTCTTTCTGCCATTGCCGCTGGTCTTGCTAAGCTTGCGCTGAATTAAAAAAGTTCGCGCTTATTCTCGTGTAAATTGTGCAATAAGCGCTTCTCCTTTGTCACCATTAATCTTCTCAATAGCCTCGAGCATTTCAATGATCCGTTGACGGTCAAACGGGTTAGTGATGGTATTGCGCACATCGTCGATGATGGCCTCTAAGTAATTAAATAAACTGTCCGTCGCGTGTTGATCCGCACTCGAGCGAAACAGTATATTTTTAAACGCTTCCAACACATTGACCATGACATAGCCATCGGTCTTTGCATAGTTTCTTATCGGAGTAAAATTATCATGCAGTAATTCATCAAAAGACGCTTCGTGAATATATAAAAGCGGCTCATTTTTAGCGTGTTTAAAGGAGTAGTTCACATCGCAAATATCCAAACGCTGGATAAGTAAAATACTCAGCATATCAATCGCCTTTACCGCAGTACCGGGGTCATTAATGCCTGGGCTCATGGCCTTCACTGCAATCTCCGAGATTTGTGTTAAGCCATAGCGATAATGGTCGCTGATGTACTCTTCAACATAAAAAATAAAACAGCTAAGTAACGCATCATGTAGCGCCTCATCTTCGCTAAGGTCCTTGTTGCACTTAAGAAACGGGTAGCCTTTAACGGTAAAAAAACCTTGTTTAACTGCAATATATATTTTTAAGTCATGTTGCTCACACAACGCACACAGTTTGTCACTGTGTACTCCCTTAAAATACCCCTCTTCTGTACTGGGTAAATTATGCCAACGCGAGAAGTCAGGAAAATTATCAAAAGGCTGCCCTTGCTGTTTGGTGATAATATTCTTCATCTCATTTTTGGTGTTGTTAAACAGATCATTTAGCACATTATCGACCTGTATGGCGCGGGAGATTGAATGGATAAAAAACACAAAAAAGCCTAAAGAGATCAATCCAAACACCAGTGAAAATAAAACCCCTAACGCCGGGATCCCTGCTTCACCATTGCCCACGCCACGAATGTTTATCAGCATAATGATGGCATAAATGATACTGCCGAGATAAAATCCCAATACCAGCTGGTGCGACTTTCTGGTGATAAGGCCCGGCAGTACTCTAGGTGATAACCCAGCGCTGGCATTATTCAGCACAATCATCACCATTGAAAAACTAAATACCGTCAATGAGATGATACTCCCCACAAGCGTGCTTAAAATGGTTCGTGCGTTCTCTTCACTGTCGACCAGTACAATCGCTATAAGCTCTTTAAAGCTACTGATAGGAGCTGCATATTCGAGTGCCGTGGTTATGAGCGCAAAAATAAAAAATGCAATAGCAAGTAAAGAGGGGTAAAAACCGATACTACTTATCAGTTCGCGATAATTTTCGGCCAACTTGCGAGGTGTGAACATGGCTATCCTTTACACTTTGAGGGTCTGGTTATATAGCCTAGCAAGGCTTGTGCAATAGAGTAAGTAAAACAGCAAGTATTTTGGGGAGTTAGCTTTGAAGGGTTAGCAGAACTAACCCTAAAACGTACTTGCGATTATGCAATAATCAAGAAACCAACAAAGGCAATTGCAGCCGCAATCAACGCATAAGGTAGTTGAGTGATGGCGTGACTGACTAAGTTACAATCTGAGCCTTGGGCTGCCAATACCGTAGAATCCGAGTAGAAACACGCCTGACTTCCAAATGATGATGCCGATAACAATGCGCCTATCACCAGAGGAATATTAGCATCTACAGCAACGGCCAATGGCATCACGATAGGAATAGTCACGGCGAAGATCCCCCAACTAGAGCCTGTTGCAAAAGCCAAAATAGCCATAGATAAAAACACCATCGCAGGCAGTAAACCAGCTGTCATATAAGGACTCAACGCATTTATCACATATTGTGGCAATAACAGTTGATCGCACACATCCTTAAAGATAAATGCGGCGATAACCGTTCCTATTGCAGGTAGCATGCATTTAAAACCATTGATCATTTGCTCAAGCATGTCTGCAAGCGGCATCAACCTTTGCACCATATAAAATGGGATAGTCACTGCCAAAGTCGCTAACAAGCCTTTCCATACATCAATGTCAAAATACACCGTAAACGCCACCAGCAAACCAATGGGCACCAAAAAGTTAACCAGTTTACCTTGAGTGTCGGCTTGTTCAAACTCCTGCTCAATGGCTTTTGCAGCATA
Organism: Pseudoalteromonas flavipulchra NCIMB 2033 = ATCC BAA-314; assembly: GCA_000814665.1. GTDB lineage: Bacteria > Pseudomonadota > Gammaproteobacteria > Enterobacterales > Alteromonadaceae > Pseudoalteromonas > Pseudoalteromonas maricaloris. The sequence goes on along the minus strand of JWIH01000025.1, from coordinate 371,120 downwards.
GTGATCCGGTGTATGTACTTCTTCCAAATCAACCTGCTCAAGCGCAGGCTGCCCTTGTTTAGCTGCAAGCTCTGCTTTTTTCATTGGGCCGAATAGTGGCACAACACCAAATATCACCAGTGGCACCATAATTACAGCCACCCAAGCATACAGCATGTAAGGAATGGCCTGAATATACGTGCTGATCCCCTGTCCTTCTCCCGCGACACCGTTATCAACCAACAAACCGCCAAAGAACACCGCCCAAGTCGAAAGTGGTACTAAAACACAGATAGGCGCAGCGGTTGAATCCACAACATAGGCAAGCATTTCCCTAGAAATCTTAAACTTATCGGTAACGCGGCGCATCGTCTCACCAACCGTCAGCGCATTGAGATAATCATCAATAAAAATGATCACACCTAAAAAATAGGTCATAAGCAAAGACGACTTTGGCCCTTTTGCCATTTTCAGGGCATTACGTCCAAATGCTAAGGCACCGCCCGTGTGCACCAACAGCGCTATCAAAGCACCAAACGTACCACATACAAGAATAAGCCAGCCGATGGTTTCATCGCCCATCACTTTTAGCGAAGCATCAGCAAAATTTGCCAATACGGTGGCAGGGTCTAACAATGCGAGTCCTACAAGCGCCCCTAAAACAAGGGACAAGATAGGACGACGTAAGATAATTGCAAGCGTCAATACGACGACTGGGGGAATGATACTAATTGCACTTGGCTCAGCCATGCGAATTTCCCAAATCAAAGGAATTTGAGCAGCGGAAAAAGGGACGCAACATCGGCTATAAACAGCGGTTGATGCAGTCTTATCCGTTTCCCAAATTCAGAACAAAAGGTTAAAATCACAGGCACTTAATGGCGTGTGAGGATCTGCCTAATATTGGGTTGACGAGTTGACTGTATGGCCCTCATTGAAACATCGCGGAGAAAATATACAGAATTTGACTTTGCGTCAATTTATTTTTTGTCTAATGCTAGTTTTGCCATGTGCTTATTTACTTGCTCTATCTCTTCAGCGGTCAATTCGGCGTAGCGTCTAGGGTAAGACCACCCGTACCCCCAACGAAATGGCGTAGGTAAATAAGGCAACCCACCAAGTCGCACACCCGCTAACATCAGGGTTGCCACTTCTTTTTGGCCTACCGCAGCAACACATTTTTGCAAGGCAATGTCGGCATTTTCGCGCTCTATAGCGGTACCACCTTTCCAGTAGGCAAGGTCGTGCGCCGTACAACAGCTCAACCACAGTTCATTTTGCGCCAAAGTACCATCAGGAAATGCACTACAGCCATCACTTGTAAATGGCTTTAACTCATCGGCACTGCCATGACTAGCTGCAAACAGCAGCGAGAATATAATTACTATTTTTTTTATCATCGTAAATTACCGTATGGCTACTTTCATAACTTCCAAGCTTAGCTGGCGCACCTTACACTTTCATTTCCATCAGCTGCGCATCTTCACCATAACTTTTGCATACCTTAATTGGCTTTGGGACAAAGCCTAGTTTCAACCAAAACCCCACGCTATTTTGTACAGCCACGAGCCGAATGCGACAGTACCCCATTTGGGTCGCCAACTCAACTAAACGTCTAATCATCAAGGCACCTATTCCCTGCCCAGATACGGCTTGTGAAACAACTAGGTCATGTAGAAACAACGACGAACTAGGCGGCTGTTCAGGAAGTAATGTAAACAGACTCGGCGGCTTTTCATCGTGCCAAGGGTGCGCCAGTAAATAGGCATCCACGGCTCGATGTTGTTTAAAAACAAAACAACTCTTTGGCGAGCGCATCCATTTACTTTTTAGGATATCCACAGTTTCTGGCGCAACATCATGATACGCCTGATTTTGTAGCGTTAAGATCTCAGGCCACGACGCATCTTCGATAGCGTAATAAGTCATAATTTACTCACATACGGCACAGAGACTAATTGCATCCTATACACCACCATTTTGGCCTTCTTGAAATATAAGAATGGGATTTAGGTTCTAGGGTTTTACGACTATTGGCATCAAAAACGCCGAGCACTAATGCAATGACAGGCGCGTCATCTATTGCACCTAATGTGCTACCACACTCAGGGCAAAAAGCGCGCGATGAATAATCCGAAGAACGCCACACCTTAGGTGCACCGCCAGGCCCATCCCAGCTTACCTCTTCACTTGCGAACTCTACCCATGCAACGGTTAGTGCACCGCTATGTCTTTGGCACATTTTACATGAGCAGGTATGAGGGTTATGAGGGACGCCAATCGCGGTAAAACGGATCTGCCCACATAAACATCCTCCAACAAAATTGACAGCCATCCTTGTGTTTCCTTAGTATTTCGCCATTATCCTAAACTAAGTACGATAGTAAATTACCGTGCCTATTAAAGTTCCAAGTGAAACACAAAACTGAACACTAAGCCACTGAATTTGAGAAGAATTAGGTAATTTTCCTTAGCTATGCACTTTTACCATCGAAGCTATCGTGGGGCTCGCCGGTAAGTTCATACTTCAATACGCCAAGCTCCTGATAATAATGCAAGATATCGATAAAAGATTCGTATTCTCTTTGCGGTGAAACCGTCAACGCAAAGCGCCCATCATCCAATTGCTCGCTCTCCACGCCAGATAGAATAAGCTCTTGAAGCAGCTCTATGTTTTTGGCATTTTCTAACTCGTTTGTAAAGCGGATCCGCAAAGAGTGGTACTCACTTCGAGCCACTATATCGATAACTTCTAAAGTACCTTTGGTATCTGGTGCAACCAAAACGTGGTCGTCATAGTTAACACCAAAAGCAAAAAGCGGGGCACCTTTTATCTGATAAATGTTATCGCCTACTGCCATAGCAACAATAAATTCTTCAGCACATCCTTGGGGATGGTTTTTAAAAGTAAACCGTACTTTGTCAGTAACTACATCATTCATATGGATACAAACCGCCTTTACATGGACTGATCTCGTTTTATCTAACCGACCGTAAGTCCAACAAATAAAAGTTACCCACAATTACAATTTATTACTTGTATATGGGCTTAGATTGCCAACATGATGCAGTAACGAAACTGAAGAGAAAATTAAGCAATGATCTTAAAGAAGAGTGATGGCTGTTCGAATTCATAGCGAAGCGAGAGCAATAACCCCCTAGCGTTTGCCCCAAAGCACATCAATTTCTTTACCGTCTTTAACAAACTCTAGCTTCACCGTCACTTTGGTGCCATTTTGTGCCTGAGGAAAAGTGCGCGTACATTGCAATACATAATGGGCGAAAAAGCGGTTATAGAATCCATGTTCGCCCATGTCATCAAAAAGATTAAATGCTTGTTCAAGCACAGAATAATCCCCTTCTTGGTGATAAGAGAGGTTAAGTTGTGCAAAACCATCGCATAGGTTTTTAATATCCTGCAAAATCCGCGGATGTAACTCGACTATTCCTGCAAGGGTTTGGAATTTGCTCGCACCTAGCCTGCGCCAATCCCGCTCTTTTCCTGCAAGTTTTCGACACCCTTTTGCTTTGAGATATTGATATGTCGCCAGAGCCACTTCGTTATGAGAGTTAATTTGCGAATTTAACAATGCCTCAAAAATCGCATCATATAATTTCACTCGATTTTCTATAGTTGCCCGCTCAGGTAGTATTTTATGATTAATGGGTAATGCAGCGGCAAGCGAGATGGCCAGTCTTCGACTATCAAACTGACCTAATAAAGGTAATAGCTGAATAAACGCGTCATGGTCTAGGTTTAAGGTTTTAACGATTCGCACATTATCGGCATCTTTGAGTATCTCGCTCAACCGATGTTTTGTATCCTCATATTCAAACTCTGGGATCATGCCCCATACCGATAAATCATCGACCAAGTGGTCCAGCTCGTTACTGGTCACACTCGCCTCTTGCTGTTCATGTACGAGCGTCAGACCCAGCGTAAACTCGCGTAGCTTAGGCGGCGTTGATGTTGAAAAGGCCACTATCTGAGCATCAAAGCTGAGGTAGTAATGACATTTATCGCCATTAATATCATCTTGATAACCACGCATTCCAAGCGTAGCAAGTTGCACTCTATTTAGCTTGTCTCTCGTTTCAATGGTTTTAAATGAATAGCTGTTAAGGCTCATGGCCGACCAAGCACCAAAGCCTAAATTGAACCCATAGGCTTGCTTGATTTCAGTACTGGTTTGAAAGAAGAAGCGCTCTATCTCAATTTCATCTTGGTAACTAGGCTGAGTGATAGTACCAACCCGCCCAAATAGCGCATCAAGATGCACCTGCTCTAGGCCTTTGGTAGTTAATTTCGCCTCAAGCAGCGATTGGTGACTGGATAAACGTGTATATTCAAACTTAACACTTAACTCGGCTTTTAGCTTTGCAGCTGTTTCAATATTTGCTAACACCGTTTTTTTAATGGTCAGCAGCTCGCTTTGAAGTCGTTCTAAACTGTCCGTTAGTGGATCAAGCTGTAAGCGATCTTTTAATCTTAAGATCAGGTCGTTTTGCGCTTCATCGGGTGATTCTGTTGCGACGAGTGAGAGGATTTCTTCAACCTTATCCAGAGGTGCGTTGAATATCCCTGTCAAAATACTCGAATAAGCTTGCTTAAATCCGGTTTGGTCGGCAAATTTGGCGTTCACTCCCCCAGTGATTGTTAAAGCGGTATTCGACAATGTTGATTTTTTAATTGCGAGGAAAGTATGGTGTGGTTTATCTAAGCGTTTAGAAAAGACAACACGAAAGCCACCACGGATCTCGATATTAAGGTCCACATTCAAAGCCGAATCCAGGTTAATATCAAGTAATTCTCCTTGATCCAACCAACGGCTAAACATATCGAGATTTTGCGCGATTATATCTGACCACCTAAAATTGACGCTCACCGTTAACGCCCCTGCCGTTTCCATCATCAATGCATTGTTAGGTGTAAGTGACTTAACATCCTCAACATCGAAAATAACCGGCATAGTTGCAAGGTCGCGGCCTAAGGCAAGACCCACAGCTTCATGTGATTGATGGCAAAGGTAGGCTGCTAGTTTACATTGCGCCTGCCCATCTGTATTGATACCAAGCAGCTCCGCTTTGGAGGCACCGGTGAGATCAAAGTCAATGTGTGTGCTGTATTTTATCCAGCACACCTCATCACTATAGGTAAGTGTTGTGGTAGGTTCGAGATCTGCATTAACCTCTTTTTGCTCACCAATAATACCGTCTTCATCGATAACAGTGCTTGCGTTGATAAGCTCTATCTTACTTTCACCGGTAACACTTGCGGTTATCCCCTCCAATGCGAAGCTACGGCTTTCTACTATTTCCCCGCGCCAAGGTAACAAATCACCATGATAGTCTTTAAGTGGTGTGAGGGTAGTCTCGACAAGCGTTTGTAAGCCCGCCATATTCAGTTCAATCGTCATCGAATTTCCTTTTCATCTGAAGTGGAATTATCTAACCTAAGCTCCGATTAACTATAGCTGTAATTTAACCCTGAGAGGATAATTTCAGACCAATAATTCCAATCACTATCAACAGCAAACTGAGTAGCTTAAGTGATGACAACGGCTCTTTAAAATAGACAAAGCCAACAATAATCGACCCTAGCATACCAATTCCAACCCAGACAGAATAAGCAACGCTAAGCGGTAAAGTTCGTAGTGCAACACTGAGAAAGTAGAAACTTGCGGCCATCGCCACTAAAGTAATAATTGAGGGAACAGGCTTCGTAAAGCCGTTGGTAAATTTCAAACCAATAGCCCAAACGACTTCCAATAAACCTGCAAAAACAAGTAGCAACCAGCTCATGACAACTCCAAAATGGGGTCGTCCCCGCCAGTAAAAGAAAGCTCTGGAGGTCGTCCACCAGAGCGAAAGCAAATTAGCACGCCCGTGAAGCTAATTCAAGCTTCACGGCAGACAAATTAAGACTCAATTAAAATTGTAAAAGAGCCAATATTGCCTAAAAAATCGCAGTTAGCCGTGACAGACAGCACCTTCCAACCATCTTGCTCTATCTGCTCAATCTCTTGGTTGAGTAACTCAACGTCTGGTCCTGGCCAAAAAAAATGCTTTTTCTTATTAAATATTACAACTCTTCTCACGCGTCTCTCCATGCGCAATTATCAAACCGGCTAAGTATACAGCACAACAAAAAAGGTACAAAGGCAAATAATGGTTACGATTATATGATGATGTATCACCGTTTTAGTGTGGGTAAGACCGCCACAAGTTTTATTATTCATCATGTCCAGCGCAAAAGACGTAACACCAAAGACTGCAAATCAAATCAATACATTACTCACGTTTACCCTTAGGTGATATTACTTCGCATGTTGACGTATAAAGCTATCAAGCGCCGCAACCGACTTAATCACATAGAGTGTTTTGGTTTGCGTGCTTTGCTCTAACTGCGATAAAAATTCTTCATTCCAAAATTGCGGGCAGCGCCTTAACGTTTTAATACTGGCAATCGTCCCTTTAAACACTGAGCTACCATCTGGCCAGCCTTCAGGCTTAGTGATCATGCTTTTTAAAAGACGTTTTATCACAAACCAATAACTCACTCGATATGGTAAGTCGATGTAGACTAAGGTATCTGCTGCATCTAAGCGCTGTTTAAACGCATCTAACGGACCAAAGCCGTCAATGATCCACGCATCAGTATTTAATATGTTTTGATGTGCTTTATCAAAAGCGGCTCTGTCAACAAACTCGCCATTTGCTTGGTAGAGCATCGAGTCTAATTGATATAACGGGATGCGTATTGCCGCGGCCAGTCCTTTACTCACCGTAGACTTGCCGCTTCCCGGTTTACCAAAAACTGCTATTTTGTTCATGTAACCTCCTTGCTGTGGCCCCACAAGGCAGATACAAAAAAACCCACCTTACTTTGGTGGGTTCATTAAAAAGCACACAAAACCACCACTCCTAAGGAATGGTAATAATTCGTGTACTTGTGAGAAATAGTTTTATATCCATACCGATACTTTCACGCAATGATTAATTCTTGTCAAGCACACACAAGGCCAGATGAGTGAATTGAGAAACAGCATCACTTTGTTGGCAAGCGAGTCACTGACTTTAGCATCGCTACTGTCTACTGAACAGTAAGTTGCCGCCAGATAGCGCCAAAAATGAAGCACATGCACGATTAAAACGTTTAACCAGTTTAGGTTTACTAAACCACTGCCTTAGATACAGCCCAATAACAGCGTACATAGCAATAGCCACCACCTCCAGAACGAGAAAAGTAGCTCCCAATAGTGAAAATTGCTCTGTCACATTTTTTGCAACGTCGACAAACTGAGGGAGAAAAGCGGTAAATATCAAAATTGCTTTTGGATTACCCGCAGCAAGGGCGAACTCATGTTTCATCAGTCCGATAATGCTCAGATTGCGGACATCATCTGAAACTGGACTAACGTCTGAGCGCCATAAATTATAAGCAATCCATAATAAATAGAGCGCGCCACAAATCTTAATGGCTAGAAACAATATTTCCGACGTATATAGCACAACTGCAAGGCCTGACGCGGCAAGCGCTATCATCACACAAAATGCGGCGAGCCTTCCAAACCCTGCAAGTAGAGCTATACAAAAACCATAACGACGAGCATTATTTAGCGCTAAAAGATTATTTGGACCTGGTGCTATATTCAAGGCAAAGCACGCTGGGATAAATAAAAGTAGTGTCCAGATGTCCATAGTCTTTCCTTTTAAAAAATATTGGCTCAGCGATTAAATTCTGACTTTAATAGCCCAAAGCACGTTAGGTCGTGAAATTGTTCTTTCCAATATCCACTTTGTCGTCTAACCCCCTCAGCTTTAAAACCTAGCTTTTCTAGCACAGCCTCTGACGCATGATTTCCCGGCACTGTATCTCCTTGAATTCGATTCAGTGCGCCACATGTTAGTAAACCACCAAACGCGGCGGAGATAATTTGGTGCAATGCTTCCGTGGTATAACCCTTTCCCCAAAATTTCGGCATCAAATCATAACCGATAACTGCATTTTTCATCGCTGAGTTCCATGAGTTAAAACCACACGTACCTATAAGCTGCTCAGTGTCTTTTAATCGGATAGCCCAACGGATCCCAACACCGCTATCAAATCGAGAATGAAAGAAATCTATGAGCTTTTCAGCTTGTAATCGCTCACTAAACGCCTCTAAATCGTAGTATTTCACTACCTCTCGGTTTGAAAATAGTTCAAAAATAGCATTACTGTCGCATTCGGATAGCGCCGTAAGCTTCAAGCGTGGTGTTTCAAATTCTGGAAATTGCATATTGATCTCCTTAACATTCAAAGCGCAACACAGAGATAACTTCAAACCGCGATAAATAGCATAGTGAAAGTTATTTATACTGCGCGAAATAGCACTTTGACTGCATCTAAAAAGTGGCTGGATTGCGGCTGTTTAGTATTAAAACTTCTACCACCATCGTCTTCGACCACAATACTGTAATTACCTGACTCAAGTTCAGCGGTATACCACTGCATAAACTCAGAGAACGACATAGCAATCACAAACTTTTCGTCTTCATCACGACCAAAGTTTATCACTTGTCCAACTGTGCCATTTTCGGCCGGATCAAAATCTAAACCAAGGTAGTTGCCTGCCCAATCATGGGCAAACGGTACCCACTTTTTATTGGCATAAACTTCTTTGATAAACCCAGGAACGTGAGAGGTTGAAAACATGCTCAGCTCTTTCATTCCCTCTTCACCTTGTGAATCGATGATTTCAGCCCACGAACACCATTCTTCATAAACTCTGTTCAAAGGTAAAAAATTGAGTCCGTAAAATAAACCAGTATTGATCTCATCTTTCTGGCCGTTATGTTCGAGATACATCGCTTTCAATCGCTCATGCAGTTCAACACCGAGCTTATTCTCTAGACTTGCTATTTCACTCGCTGTCGCCGGCTGATTAAGATCACACAAAAGCTCAGGTAATGTCGCCTGTACCCATTCCATCAAGTTCATTTTTATTACTTCCTTATCACTCAAATCTAAGAGTTAGTTCCATTGATATCTAATATACGCGTGTTTGCTCATCCGCCTTCAACCAAACCGAGCATGCCAATCATTGAATCGGTTCAGCAACTCTGTGCTATTTAGCTTACGATTTGCTGTGCTTTCAAGTTCCAACATATGCTCGCTTGGATCTGTACTTAGCACTGACAGAAAAACATTTTTGGCAAAAACGCCTTCTTGCCTCAACTCTAAAAGCGCCAATACAAAAGCGTTGATAATGGGGTTAATAATTTCTTCAAGATAATTTTCATAGAGCTTTGCATCTTCCAGTTCAAGGCGAGCTGCGAGTAAAGTAGCAATACCTTTAAAATGCACATCCCTATCGCTTAAATCCCACTCAACGGGAGAGAACTCAAACTCAGTATTATCATCTAGTGAAAGCCATTGCTGTGTCATGGCAACGTGATAGAGCGTCATTACACTGTCATCAGTACATAAGGCATAACCGAGCAGCTCATCTGGCTGGTGTATACCTTGGAGGTTTGTAAAAGTAGTTTTTACGGCATCTTTGACGAGACTTTTCAACTTATCAAAGTCAATCAAATCTGACATGGCACAACCTCCATACACTACACTCTGGATAACACACCAAACAGATCCGCAGGCTTATTTATCTGCTAATGACATCGACCCAACTATTTTGCCATTTTCGATTAAAAAGAGCCTATTTGCGATAGGTGCGTTGCCGTAACTATCATCGTTCCAAGCTTCGCTATGTAAATAAATAAACTTATCCAGTAAATCGTGCGATGCGTCTCTGGATACCACCATTAATCCGGTACGTCTCGCTATTGAGACAAGTAGCTGTTCGGCATCTAGCATTTCGTGCGCTTTCAGCATTTGCGTTTGAGATAAAATCGCTTCACTACTAAAAGACTCTCCGCTGGCAGTTAATACTTGGTTGTTTAGCACTGCGGACGGGACAAAGGTTACATCTAAAGCATCAATATTTTGAAAAGTCTGTGGAACTACCACATTTAAATCGATCTCTTGACCATCTTGGTGTGTTAAAAAAACGAAGTTATCTGGCGTATCATAACCAAAACCAATCACGACTTCTGGGTCATCTTCTGGGCCAATTAATACTGAATAAACCGCACCATATTGAATACCAGGCCAATCTCCAGCCTTAATAATGGGGTATATTGTTCTATCCTTTAAGTCCATTGCTATTTCCTTAGCTAAGTTGTTTGGTAAAGTAGTTTCTATTGGCATGTCTGCAACAACATTTCCCGAAAACGCAGCTACCAATAACAGTATTAAAAAGACCTTCATAAAAATTTAAGCCTCAGTCAAGTAAGACGTACTGCGCAATTGTCGGTTCGAATGTGTTCGTGCTTATGCTGACGGTTGTAAGGGAGATAAATAGACGCACTAGATTTTTGAATTTATTTTACGATAACCATATCACGCAATCTAAATACCATACTATTCTCAGCAATCCCTGCCAGTATCCATGCTTTTTTATTAAATCACCTTTGTTCCTTTTTTCAAGGTAATTTTATTAGACCATTAATAAAAAGTTCAGTGACGTGGAAAAAGGTATGCTTGCATGCCGTTTAGTCTAGGTTTTTAGTGGTCGTATAACCAAGAATAATTGAGTGCTACCGTGTTGGTCTCAGCGTTTCAATAACCTTCGCATCCATCCAGTATGGATTACCTTCCCAGTAACTGGAGCCGTCTTTTCTGACTTTTTTGTCACCTCGCCAAAAGAATAAATACTTTCCGTCTGGTGATACTTTAGGACGTTGCTCGTACGCAGCCGTATTAATCGCATCTCCCATGTTTATTGCGTTTGTCCATGTGCCATCTTGGTTACGAAAACTAATGTAGATATCAGGCGTGTTTTCACCTTCCTTTTCAGCATCCCACATAATATAAGACTCATCTGGTGCTATGTAGGGATGGGCAATGTACTTTCCTTGGTTAATTGCTTTACTCATTTTGTGCGGCTTTTCATATTTGCCATCAACAAGCCGTGAATAACTCAAATACCCACTGCCGTCTTTCAAATCTAAGACATAAAAGTAGTGTGTCCCTTTTGCTGAGGTAGTATAACCTCTGATTGGAATATCTTTAAAAGGCTCGATGTTTTGTATGTGTGAAACCGGTGGGCTAAATTGCTCCTGATATGCTTTTTTATCTGCTTCAGGTATTGATTTTTCAATCCATTGATTGTTTTTATATTGCATCACAATCCATGTTGGTTTTTGATATTCTCCACCAGAGCGAGTAAAAGAAAGCTCTGACATATCTGGCAAAAACAACACTTCAGTCTCACGGTGCTCATCCGTAGAAACGACACCTGGAGCAAATTATTAAACTACAAAACATAGCAATTAGAATGCTCATCTGCTTCATAAACTATCCTTTTATTAGAGCCTTTAGTTTCAAGTAATTATAATTGCACTAGGAAACAGACAAATCCAAGCACCTTTACAAAACCTGACAATTACACCGCAAAGCCGCGCCATTGTGGTATCAAAAGGCCTGCAATAAACCAAGGAACTTGTAGTACGAGAATACACAGTGCATACAAACGCAACTGCTCAGCAGTCCATAGCGCAGCAAACCATCCTATGATAAAGAACGACTTCCACCCTTCTATTTTTTCAGCCCCACCAAAATTTAAAATCCAAAGCCAAAATGCCGCAAGTGTGACATGAGAAAGTATCCATGCAAGTAAACTCATATCTTATCCAACTACTAACCCTAAGGCCAAAATCAGTAACTTAGCGCACAACCCACTGCGAAAGCTACCAATAGTAATTTTGGTTATTTGTTTTCTTTCTCACTCGGGATGAAAAACTCAACTTTACCACAAGCTTTACAGGCAAACATATCAAGTGCTTGTCTACTAACAAGTAATTCACCCAAGTTACCTAAAACCCCCCATCGTGAGCCTTCATGAAACTCTTTGGAGCCCAATTTCACCATAGACGAGTCACAACGAAGGCATTGTAATGACGGACTTTTTAATTCTGGTAAGCTCTCTTTTCCTTTCTCACAACCACAGTTCCAACAAACTTCAAAACTTGTTTCTTCAATCTCAGTACTACAATTTTTGCATTTCCAACTCATGATACCTCCTAGTATATGCTTAAATCTGCAAAGGCGACGCTCAAGATATTCAATAGGGTCTGCCATACTTTGAAACTACATTCGCTTGTCATTTTGACTGTCCAACTTGCTCATACTTTTCAACAATCGCATTGGCAATATCATTTAATTTCCCTTGCGTGTTGTTCGCTGAAACATTCGTGGCAATAAATATTCCTAACTTCTGCTTTGGATAAAGCGCAAGCCAAGTGGAAGTCCCCATAGAGCCTCCGCTGTGATAGAGCATAGGATTAGCTGAGTGATACTCGTATGTATTCCAAAAAAATGCGTGGCCATGTTCACTGCTGGTTTCTGTTAATAAGGTGCGCGACAACAGCACTTCTTCTGCTTGGGTGCTGAGTAAATACTGCATATAATCGGCAATCGAAGCTGCAGTGGATGTTAGTCCGCCTTCAGCGAACGAGTGTGGACTGAGTAACGGTGCAATTTTGCCGTTTCTATCTACCCCTCTCGTTATTTTACTTATCTCACTGGGCTCTAAACGAAACCTTGTATGTTCTTCACCCGATTGTTCCGTGATCAATTGCGCAACAAGTGTAGATAATGGTTGGTTATACACGTTTTCCAAAATATACCCAGTCAGGTTTGCGCCAACATTGGAGTATTGAAATGTCTCACCAGGCATTGAGGTAAGTTGGTACTGAGCTAAATCTTCAAAAAACTTCGCTTTTGAATAGTTAGAGAACAGCTCAAAAGCCTTGCCAGACTTTATATCTGCGCTTGTATATGCAAAATCTTGCGGTAACCCACTTCTGTGAGTCGCGAGGTGACGCAAAGTGATAGGTTTGCCTAGATGCTGCAGGTTTTGATAATCACCATCCTGCAAGTACACCCTAATATCTTCATCTAGTTGTACTTTTTTATCTACTACCGCCTTGGCAAGCAACAACCCGGTATAAGTTTTAGTGATGGATGCAATTTCATACACGGTGTCATGGTGTGGCTTTGTACCATCAGGAAACTCGCCAAACTGTTTTTGATAGTTAAGCTTGTCATTCACAATGGCGATGGAGGCAACTTGTGCATTTTCCTCAATCAGAAAATCTGTTAGTTTTTTCTCAACAAATGCGTCAAAGTCTAGTTTGCTATCGTTGTTGCAGGCGGTTAAAACCATCAAAAAGAGCATCAAACAAATTAGGGCTAATGATTTCACTGAACGTAGCTGCATATTTACTCTGTCGCCTTGATTAATGTATGCCAATAGAAAGCTTTTATTTACTTCATTATCAACCAGTCGCACGGCTATTTTGGCGTTTTGCAGCGCTTGCAAGTCATCCTCAAACGCCTTTGCTAAAGACTCATAGGCTTGCCAAGACTTAGGTTGATATTGGGTGTAACGTTTCGCAACTTCTATCGCTTCTAAGACTCGACCTAGTCTAATCAAATTCGTACTACTGAAGCCGAGCCTATTAACACTATTCCAACGCGTTGATCTTAGCAATATAGTAAAATTATAACACTCTCTTAATTGGTCGTAGTTGTTATTAATATTTTGTAGAACATTACCAGATTTAGTCACGATATCGCGATACTTCTTTTCCTTTTTTAGGTCGTCTCCAACAACAGCAAAAGTAAATAACTTAAGCTGCGGTCAGCGCACAGGTCTACTGGCGCTCACTTGTTTTCTTTAACTTTTGTAGCGTTTCTTGGTCAAGACCTGGCACAACTGTCGCTTGCGAGCTGTTTTGAAGTATTTTTTTGATAGACGTGCCATCCACATTTATAGAAAAGACATCATAAAAGCCATATACATTCTCTGAAGCGAAATACACCTTTGTGCCGTCTGGAGACCAAGATGGATCCCACTCTTGAATGTCATTACGAGTCAGTCGCTTGTTATTGGCTCCATCAATATCCATGACATATACCTCCTGATTGCCATCTCTATTAGATAGATAGGCTATTTTTTTGCCATCAGGGGAAATCTGAGGAGACATGTTGTCAGTGTCATCTTGAGTGAGTTGAATAGCCTCACTACCATCCAAATTGGCAATGCTAATTTGGCTTGGGCTGGCTTTAGATTGATATAGTAATCGACCATCTGGCATAAATTCTGGAGCACGACCTTCAAGATTTTTAATTTGGCGCTGTTCACTACCATCAGCATTCATTAACCAAATTTCTTCTTGCCAAACGCCTTCCTTATTTTCATATTCTCTGCCAAACGCTATCGTCATTCCATCCAATGACCAAGCAGGTGCACTATCCCACACATATTTTTTACTGGTTAATCTTTTCATATTGCGGCCAGTAATATCAACGGTATGAATTGACCATGTTTTAAAGTTATCGTATTTACCGTAAAAAGTTACTTTTTCTCCTGATGGTGAGACAGCAGGATAACCGTCACTTGACGTGGCTTTCACGATCTTTACTGGCGATTTACCATCTTGATCACTTAAGTAAATCGCTTTGCTATTACCGTCTTTAAAGCCATATATAAAACCATATGACTCTGTTGATGGTTCGCTATATGATTGAACTTCATGGATAAAAAACAACATAATGGTGGAAAAACAAGCCAGTTTTGAGATACCAATTTTTTTTACAAGCATTACTCAATCTCCCTTTTGTAGTTGTGTATCTAATTGGAAGACTACAGAAGTCTATTTACCAAAAACATGATGTTTTATTGATTTTTCGCTGAATTACACTTTTTCGTGCTATTTTGCTGTCACAAAACGCAGATATTGCTATAAACCCTTACATTTATTGCGTAAAATCAATCAATAACCTCAGAACGCAGCCTTCCCTAACTCATTGATATTTAGACTCAATGAACAGAAAATGAATAAATTTACCAAAAACCACGTTATTTCCTTGATATTTTTCACTTTTGCCTGTATTTTAGCTTTGATAATCTCCATTTTTTAGCTAATTTAACCCTATTTAGCAACAACATTGAAACAAGGTAATTCATGAAAAGAACACTTGCTGCCACTCTTATCGCTAGCGTGACTACTATTCCAACAGTAAACGCTATCGAGATATTCAAAGATGAAAAGAATAGTGTCACGATTGGCGGCTTTATCGATGCTCGAGTTATTAACACTCAAGGCGAGACTGAGTTGGTAAACGGCGCATCGCGTATTAACTTTGACTTTAAACGCCAATTGAAAAACAACTGGCAGGCTTTCGCACTACTTGAATGGGGTGTAAACCCTGTTGGTAGTAGTGATATTGTTTACAGCAACCGCTTCGAATCAATACAAGACGAGTTTTTATATAACCGATTAGGTTATGTTGGTATTAAGCACGATGAATACGGCCAAGTTACCCTAGGAAAACAATGGGGCGCTTGGTACGACGTGGTATACAGCACCAACTACAGCCTAGTTTGGGATGGTAATGCCGCAGGTGTTTACACCTATAACAAAGACGACGGCGCGATCAATGGTACTGGTCGTGGTGATAAAGTGCTGCAATACCGTAATCAATTTGGCAAGCTGAGCTTTGCGGTACAAGCTCAGCTAAAATCTGATGATTTTTATACTTGTGACGTCGTTGATATTTCCAGCAGCTCATGTGAAACCCTATTTAATCAAGGGGATAGTGCAG
Source organism: Pseudoalteromonas flavipulchra NCIMB 2033 = ATCC BAA-314 (assembly GCA_000814665.1). Taxonomy (GTDB): domain Bacteria; phylum Pseudomonadota; class Gammaproteobacteria; order Enterobacterales; family Alteromonadaceae; genus Pseudoalteromonas; species Pseudoalteromonas maricaloris. The sequence goes on along the minus strand of JWIH01000025.1, from coordinate 355,429 downwards.
CACAAATGGTAGAGTTTAATTCAACTTATGGCGCTTCACTCACCTATGCAGCAACCGAAAACTTAACCCTCACAGCCGGTGTTAACCGCGGCGAGTTTGATATTGTGTATGCTGCTGGTCGAAATCAATCGGTTAAAGATTTAATTTATGGTGTCGGTATTACCTACGGCGATTTCTATAAGCCAGGTTGGTATGCAGCTGCAAACATCAATAAAAACGAAAACCACGATACAGATAACCTAGGCCGCTTAATCAAGGACGCCGTTGGATTAGAGTCGCTTGTTAGCTACCGTTTTGATAATGACGTGCGTACATTTATCGCTTACAACGTATTTGATGCGGGCGATGACTATGTGATCCAACCAAATTTTAATGCTGATCCTAATGATGTTTTTAAGCGTCAGTTTGCCGTGATAGGCGCACACTACTTTATGTCTGAAGACACCATTTTGTACATTGAAGCGCGTAAGGACTTTAGTGACTTCTCAAGCGCCGATGCCGCGCAAGAAGCACAAATGTCACAAACCGAAGACGACGGTATCGCCATCGGTTTCCATTACACGCTGTAAGACTAAGCACTGTAATAACAACTTCAAGTGCATCAAAGCTCATGACTTTCATGAGCTTTGATGCACTAATTGATTTCAACATTCTGCCCGTGGCTGTATCTGGCCAAAATATACGATATTGAAAACTTACAAATTTACAGTGAGTTTAAAAATGCCAACACGGCTGATTTATCATTTGCCGACAAGCTTTCGTAAGCGACCCTCGCCGCTTGTGCTTCACCATCATGCCATAAAATGGCTTCTTCAATCGTTCGCGCACGACCATCGTGCAGATAGCTTGGCTCAGCGGTACAAAACTCATTGCCTTGCCCACCTAACACATTATCAACACCACCTGTTACACAAGCAGACAATCCAATCCCCCATAATGGCGCTGTTCGCCACTCAGCACCGCTCGCGATGCCTTCACCTAAGTTATCCGCAAGACCTGGGCCCATATCATGCAGTAATAAATCGGTATACGGATGGATCGTTTGCGCACGTAACTCCGCAAATGGATGATACTCACTAGTTTCAAATGTTGCTGTATGGCAACCTTCACAGCCAATTGAGGTAAAGCGCGCCTTTCCTAATTGCACCTCAGGGTCGTCAAGCCCACGCTGCGCTCTTACACCCAATAAAGCGATATATTTGCTTAGCGCAGTGAGATGTTGATCAGACACTTCTACACTGCCACCTCCGCAGCTTAATTGTGATGCCCCACAGTCAGGATTTGGAAATACCGAGTTGGTTACCCCCATATCCGTATTAAATGCACTAGCGACTTGGTGTTTAATTGATGCCGCCGCAGCTTTGTAGCCAAAGCGTCCTAACCGTGTTTGACCAGTAATAGGATCGTTCACGCGCTGCGCTTTGCCCGAAATACCGTCGCCGTTACTGTCGTTTTCATCCGCCAGGGCTAACACCGCACTCTCTGGTATCGCTTCAAGTAAGCCCAAGCCCACCAGCTGAGGCGCGATACGGGCTGAATAGCGTGCTGGAGTGGTTTTATTAAATTGGTAATTGGGTGAACGCAAACCATTATTTTCAGTCCACGAAACAATCGTTACATCTCCCTCGCCTTGCGTCTCGGTATCTATGCCTGTGTTTTTAGGCTGTAACACATTCCCCAATAAGGGATGGGTGTTGCCATTGATATCGGCCACTTTAAACACCCATTTTGCCAAGGAGCCGCCAATAGCTGGTGGCGCCGCGCGACCATTGCGGACATGGCAAGCGGCGCAACTGTCGTTGATATAGTGTGGGCCTGACTTTCCAACCACCGCACTAAACACGCCATTTTCTCCGTTGCGTTCATCGTGCTCACCATTAACAAAACTACTGTGGTGAACACGTCGCCCCTGAACAAATGCCTGTCCATTTTGGCTCGATAAATTGGTCGCCATTTGCATAAAGTGATTATCAGGCTCATTGGTGTAATTGTATGGCAATGTGGTTTTGCCTCCTAACCATCCCGCTTCTGCAATCGGGTAAGAATCTTCGCGTTGCGATGATGGTTCAGCAAAGTCGCCAACGGTTTGCCATGGGACAAGCCCTTCACCTACCATGTATAAATACGTTGTACCATAATAATTTTCTCGTCCTTCTGGTGGCGCATCAAGAAATTGGCTAACTTCAAACTCCATGCGCTGACCAACTTCAAGAGGCAAAAAGCCTGCCGCAGGGTCCCAATTTAGCGGTCTGTAGTCATCAATGATCACTCTGTAACGATATTGATCACCTGAATCACTTATCTTATTAAAGTTCGTATCATAACTGCCGTTATCAAGCTCAACGACTGCACCGCCACCAAAGTAATTACCGTGGTACTCAGCAACTGTGCCTAACCCACGATACCAAGCACGAAATTCGCGCGCACCAAGTTTCCATTCTGTAATAAAGGTCACTTCAATACGTGAGCCGCCTTTAGCTACAAAGTCAGCGATTTCAAATTGCGCAGTTCGATGCGTCCAATAATGCGATAAATAGTGATCATAGATTTGAAACTGATCTTCTTTTGCATGGCGGTCTCGGCCGCGATCAGCAAAACGCGTAATTAGCGCATCTCCACGGTCATAACTCACAGCTTGCTCTAAAGGTGTTGTTGCATCATAAAGTGGAACAATAGTGCCAAAGCTGATCTCACAACCTTGGCTGTCAACTTGGCGCCCCGTTGGGGTATTGGGACATTGATCTAGATTATCTGGCACACCATCGTTATCGCTATCATTGTTAGATGAACCAGCGATATTGAACTCAAGCCAGTTTAGATTTAACTCGCCGCCCGCCATTTCAACACGAACGGTATGCACGCCCTCATTTAACGTCATCGACGCAATATTTTGACTAATAAAGGTTTGCCAGCCACCCGTAGCAGGCACAACGGTACTGGCAACTAGATTACCATTAACAACAACATTATATGCTCCATTACCAACTTGGGAGGCAACGCGTGCAGTCAAGTTATAGCTTCCAGCGCCTAAATTAGCCTGATATTCGAGCCACTCTCCCGCCGACGTCCAACCTACGTTGTAACCACCGCCGTTGTCACTGGTCAGCTCAATATCAACATCATCATTGCGATATTCGCCACCTGTATTGCCTGCATCGTTATCAAAATAGTTGCTATAGTCTTCCGCTTCGATACGAAGTTGTTCAGTGATTAAAATGCTACATCCATCGGAGTTTACCACATCCCCTACAGGCGTATCTGGACACTGATCGATACCATCATTCACGCCATCATCATCGCTATCGTTACCAGCTGAAGATTCTGAAAGTATATAGGCCTGCTCTGCGGTATCTACGACCGTTCCGTCCTCCTGTAGGTAAGTAAACCAAAAACTAACCACATCCCCCACTGCTAGCCCAGATATTGTCAGCTCATTGCGACCATTAATCACTTGCATGCGGACATTTTGCTGCACACCGCCGTTGACTCGATAATGAACATCCGCCCAACCGGTAGTGTTGACATAGAAAGTTAAGGTATCCAGAGAGACCTGTTCCAATCCATCGGGTAAATTATTCAGTGGACAGCCATTCGCATCAACTTCTTCATTTGGTTGAGTATTTGGGCACTGATCGAGGCTATCCTCAACACCATCTTGATCGCGATCGACAGGGGCACTACCGCCACCAGTCCAGGTAATATCGTCAATTGCCATTTGAAAAGAATAGTTAGGTTCTTGCCCAGCGACAGAGACAATATTGAAGTGATTTTTAATTGATTGTAATGCCACTAAGCTACCCGCTAACTCCGTGATCGGAATACGTACTTCCCCCCATTGACCATCACGAACAAGGCCATACTGATTGGTGTTCGCGGGGAATGTGATCCAATTCTCATTAGTATAAGTGTCAGCGATGCCAATTCTGAAACTCACATCCGCAGGAATTTTAATCTTAAAATTTAAATAACCATCCCTAAAGTTGCTCATGTCTCGCGCTTGACGGCTTTGAATACCGGCTCCAAACCACTGCGCTGGCGAATACTGCCATGCAATCACCTCGTTGCCTTCATAGGCAGGGGTATTACCCTGAGTGAGTGAGTTTTGGTTCCACACATAAATATCCGCGTTGCTTCCCGGCACTAACTGATTATCGCTTGGCCCCTCACTAAAAACGCCAAAGGTGCCAACTTCGGGCGCAATGACATTGCCGCTGAACACTTCACCTTGACCATCTAGCTCATAAATACGCACATAATCCACCACCATTTTCCCAGGAAGTGGCGCGCTCACCTGTTCGTTGCTAAGCGCGTCCGTAAATAACCCGCCGACAGCCAAATTCATCAATAGATAAAATGGCGCGTTGAATTCATTTGACTCTTCACTGATGGCAAACGGGCTATCGAACATATCATATTCGACCCCATTATCCTCAACTGTGAAACGGATCGTTTCTTCGGTCCAATAAGTACGATAGATAACAAAGCGATTGGTTAAGGGGGTTGAGGACAAATGTGCATTATCGGTTTTGTATGCCACACTTGCTGCACAGGTTGGATTACCTTCATTGCAGGCGGCATCTGCATAAAAAATTAAGTTTGAACCTGTATAGTTATTGCTTGGCGCACCGGGAAAGCCTGCATCATTGCGAGCGGCTTGAGATTGGCCCATTTCCATGATGTCGATTTCGCCTTTTGCCGGCCAGCTAGCAGTACTCGTCCCTAGCATCCAAAGTGCAGGCCAAAGCCCCGTGTCGACATCAGATACCTTCATTCTGATCTCTATCATGCCATATTGCACAGCAAGCTTATTCTTACTCTGGATCTTACCTGAGGTAAATGCCTTGCCGCCTATCGCTTGATTTTTTGCTTCAAGAACAAGGCCTTTGTTTCCCGCCTCGCCTACAATGTCGCTAATATAGACGTTATTTTCACTGTACCACTGTAATTCTTGATTACCCCAACCACATATACCTTGGTCACAACCATCCCCGATATCTATATTCCATGTGTTGGTATCTAAATTATTAAAATTATCTTCCCAAAGTAAATTCCCCACAGCCGCGTTACTTTGCGAAGACGCACAAACAATTAGACTGATAACGCTAATGTTTGCGAGCTTTGCGATTAACTTGCTACTCGTTTTCACTTTATGTCTCCAAATGTAATGTATAAAACTGCTTTAGTGATCAACCACTAAAACACGGATCCTTTTAATCACTTCATAAACTGCAGAAATGAAAGCGCTTACATTTCAATCCATAACAACCCCGAACAATTGAAAAATATAGCGCTTTTCAAACACACAAGCTTTACTACACACCTTTCAGCGCGGTGTAATCGTATGTTGAATGTTAAACCTAACATGTAAGCGCTTACATTAACAAGAAAATAACAACAATTGTTATATTTTTTACTTTTATCAATTGATGGACTAACGACAAATCGAGCGCTGTGACCAAAGCACACTCAGGGAAATAAAAGTCAAACCGCTGAGGTCAACAGACACGATGGATCTCATATTCAAAGAAAAGTGGACTGTTTTCATCATGCACTTGCTGTGAAAACCCCAGCTTTTTGAGCAACTGAATGGACGCATGGTTGGATTGCTCCACTCCCGCAATGAGGGTACTCCAAAGCTCTGCATTGATAACTGCATGGATAAACCCTTGCAGCAATTCACTGGCGTAACCTTTGCCCCAGTGTTCTTCAGCCAATAAGTAACCGATATGCGCATCACTTTCGTTTTCAACGTAAACAAACAAGAAGCCAATTGTCTCATGCTGCCCAAGCTTAACTTGCAGTAAGCGGCTCTCTGAACGCATACGCTGAAACCAGTTTTCGGCCTGTTTTGTTGAATTAATACCATGAAAATAAGGGGGAAGGTTTTCAACCACATTAGAACTCAGGATATGGGGAATTTGCTCTATCAGCCGTTCACGATCGAGTGCCGGAAGATCGTCGTTAACCTCAATAATGTGCAACCTTAAGGTCTGAAATGATAATGCCATTAGCTTCCTACTTTTTATCAACTCGATTGTTATCCTAACTAGGATACTAGCATTGCTTCTTTTAATGTGTAAGGCGTATACAGCTATTTGCTGCAACAATTGATTGAATATAGGTTGCACAATCAACAAGATTGACATGCACAAAAGTCTAGCGCTGTCATATTTATTTACTTGATAAAAATTCAATATAATAAACAACTTAAAAAACAAACAACTAAAATATCTACTGAAGTTATTTGCCATCCCCGCTTGAAATGTGTTGAAAAATTAAACAGATTATTTAACAGGTGAGTACTTAGAAATAGGTATTTATCTACATTACCGAATAATCAAAGATAAAAAATAACTGGATACAACATGAAACTGAAAAAAGTAAAATTAAAAAACCTTAACGCAAATAAAGCGCTAGATGCTAAACAAACGAAAGAAATAGCAGGCGGAACCGGCGCTTACAGTAAAGACTACGGCGCATGCTATACCGCTCCTGAATTTTGCCCAACAGTTTACATCTGCTAAGTAACCTGAGCTGCGGATAATTAATGCCTTTCTAGCAGCCAGTTTTAGCGCTAACTGCGTTGAATTCACTTCCAATAGCCAGCTATTGGTGCGTAAATTCGCCTTGTTTTCCCTAAAACTCTCTGGCTAGAAAAGGAAAAAACTAAGCTGTTTTTTAGAAACAATGAGTTGGAACATTCCTTATCCAAACCTCAGGTTAAGTATGCCAAGCCCAGCAACTAGCTGGGCTTAGTTTTAAGTAAAAAGTAATTGAGAAATATAGCGATAATAAAACATTCGTCGTGTTAGCTACTCCCCTGATCAAACAAGCTAGTAACGTAACAACATTAAGATGTAACTCTATAAGATACTTGTAGTTTCACCATGGCGTGTTAGCAAAATAGTGCGACAAATAGTCTATCAATGCCCTCACGGTTGGAGACATATACTTTCTCGAAGAATAGAGCACATATATATTCATATCGCTTGGCTTCCAATCAGGCAATACCTGCTTAAGCTCGCCAGATTTGATGTAGCGGTTAACCAAATAAGTGGGTTGAATTGCCAGACCAGCGCCATTTAACGCTGCGTGCAATAAGGCCGTTGCTTCGTTCGCAGTTAAACGGCAGTTTACGGCTACCGACTGTTGTGAGTTACCTTTGCGCAAATGCCAGATATGCTGCTGAAAGTTCTTATACCCGAGGCACAAGTGCTCAGCTAGATCATCTGGCTTTTTGATTTCACTTGTATTCGCAAGGTATTGCGGCGACGCCACGATAACTGAGCTACATACTGCAATTGATTTACCAATCAAAGAAGGGTCCGGTGCAGAGGCAATACGAATAGCAAGATCTATCTGACTTTCAGTGAGATCGGCCACAGAATCTTGCAAATCAATGTCAATATTTACGTCAGGATGTGCTGACATAAACTGTTGAATAGCGGGCACAAGTTGAGAAAAGCCAAAAGACATACTGGTTGCTAGTCGAACCGAACCAGACAGTTTGCCGCTGGTATTCGCCAAGCCGGTTATGGTGTCGGCTTGCCTCAGCCACTGTCTCACTTCTTCCAAGCAGGACTCCCCTGCTGTAGTTAAAGACACCCTTCTCGTGGTGCGATGTAATAAACGAATGTTTAGCCAGCTCTCCATTGCTTCAATGTACCGAGTTACCATAGGGCGAGACATATCTAGCCTGTCAGCCGTCGCGGTAAAGCTACCCGTGATTGCAACGTCGGCAAAGACCCTAGCAGCGATGAGTCTATCCATTTATTTGCTCGATTTATGAAACAATGATGTTTAGTTTGGCATGTTTTTCTGAGCCTATCAATTTCATATCATCTGCTCCGTACTAAACCTATTGAGGCAAAGATATGAAACACCTAACATTGATAGCAGCATCGACTTTATTAGCAAGCAGTGCGATGGCAGCAAACACCGCCCCACTTACACAGGATGTTTATAACGCTGACAAAAACAGCTTCCACGTTAACTCAACGCTGGTGATTGGTGAGAGTGAAGTGATGGTCGTAGATACAGGTTTTACCAAAGCGGATGCTCTACGCATAGCAGCCAAAGTACTCGACAGCGGCAAAACCTTAAAGACGATTTTTATCAGCCAAGCTGATCCGGATTATTATTTTGGCGCGGAAGTACTACACGCTTTGTTCCCAGAAGCTAAGATCCTAACCACAGCTGCCGTAAAAGCAGTGATTGAAGAAAAGCTCGCGGGTAAATTAGCATTCTGGACACCAAAAATGGGGGAAAATGCACCTGTTAAGCCATACATCCCCACAGTTGTAGAGGGAAATACACTCTTTGTAGATGGACACAAAATAGAGATCCACGGCACGCAATCTGAGCTGGCACACCGCCCCTACTTATGGATCCCGTCAAGTAAAGCGGTTCTGGGCAATGTTGCAGTCTACGGTAATGTGCACTTATGGATGGCCGATGCGCAATCCCAACGCAGTCAACAAGCGTGGAGTCGCCAATTAAAAGAGTTAAAAGCACTCAAGCCAGAGGTTGTAATACCTGGTCACATGAAAGCAGGCACCAAACTTGATGCAAGTACCATAAGCTACTCGCAGCAGTATTTAAGCGACTTTAGTCAGGCAAAAAGCAGCAGCAAAAATAGCGCTGAACTGATTGATAGTATGTCTGCACGCTACCCTGATGCCGGATTACCGATGGCGTTGGGTATTGGTGCTAAGGTACATATGGGAGAGATGAAATGGTAAAAGTGCACTACTTCTTCGACCCCATGTGTGGCTGGTGTTACGGTGCGACTTCACTGTTGGATGCGATTGCAGCCAACAGTGACCTCAAGCTTGAACTGCATCCTGGAGGTATGATTGCCAACCAATCTATAGAGAAAGCGTTCCGCAACCACATTCTCACAAGCGATGCGCGTATAGCCAGCATAACAGGCGCGCAGTTTGGCAAAGGTTACATCCAAAGGGTGAAGAGTAACGATCCGATGATCCTTGACTCATACATCACCGCTCGTGCCATCATAACCGCTGAGCAATTGGGCATAGCGCCACTTAACATGCTTAAAACTATTCAGCATGCCCACTATATAGAGGGCAAACAGGTTAACCGAACTGAAGTCATAGAAGGACTCGCGGTAGAGCTTGGGCTAGATAAAAACCACTGGCAACAAGCTATGCTGGCAAACCAAGGGGCTGAGCAAACAAAAATCGCGCAAAGCCGTCTATTAATGCAAAAGCTTCAAGTTACTGGCTACCCCACCCTTATCCTTGAAAAGCATGAGAAACAGATAAAGCTTCCGCATACTGCCTATTACGGTAAGCCCGATGCTTGGCGCCAGTTGATTGATGACTATATACACTAGTTCTATGACAAGCTTTTGAATTGAAATTGGATCAGCTGTTACGCTAATGCGAGCCCCAAAAGGGGCTGTCGGCATATCCGCTACACAACTTTGACGTTGTCACACCAATTTGCATTTAGATTGCAACTAACCTTGCCTCTGAATTATCTAACTTTTTGGAATTGCCAATCCTTTAATTCGATAACGGACATGCTTTTATCAGCGGTTAGTTCGTAGAACTTACCCGGTCTAAGTTCTACTATAAATTCATTATCTGCTTGTCCACTGTAAACCTTGCTCTGTAAATCCCCCCAAGCAAGATGTAAATCGCTGTCTCTCTGTTTAATAGTCAACCGTCCAACTTCCGTGTTTTCGTATACACCTTCAAGTAATGACTTAAGCGAAGGTGATATGCTCCGGCGTTTTGACAAATCTTCTCTTTTAGCGGCAAGTTCTGCCTTTGCTTTCTCGACATAAACAGCAAGATCAGTCATCTCCTCTTGATGGAATTCAATAAGCTTACTCACATCTTGATTAGTTAACATTTTATAAGCGATTTCAGTTATTCTGCCATTTAACTCATTTGCAATGAGCCCACTTTCGTTATGAACAACAACGACACCAAGATTTTTTTCGGGAGCGTAAGATACTTGAACAGAAGCGCCATCAAATCCCCCTGTGTGCATTAACACACTTTCACCAGCGACTTTTGAGTGCATCCATCCCCATCCATAGCCGGAAAAATAGCTATCAATATCACTAACCAGTAGTTGTTGAGACGCTCTTACAACCGACTTGGGAAACGCTGAGCGCTCTGCATTTATTGGTAGCAAGTGGGTTATCAACTTACCCCAATCATTTGGTCTGGCAAAGATACCCACTGAATACAAAGTCGCATTGTTTTTATTCATATAAATCTCAGATTGACCACTTCGAAATTTATATGAATATGGGCTTGGAATAGGCCAATTTTGCAATCTCGCTTGGTCAACATCTGCTGTTGAATTTTTCATTCCTGCAGGTGAAAGCACTAGCTCTTTAATCGCGTTGGGCCATCCTCCTTCATAGTTCTCATCAAACCATATTGCTAAAAGATTGTACCCAAGGTTTGTGTAACCAAACTCACCTTTTTTAATTTTCGGGTGCGGTTTTAGCGAGGAAACAAAATGAAGTCGTTGCTTTTTGTCATGGTTTCCTGTGTAAGAAAAAGTCCATGTCATCGCGTCATTTGTTAACCCGGAGCGATGAGACAATAAATCTCTGACTGAGTAGTTGTCAGGATTGATAAAAGAAAACTTAACGTTTGGAAATAACTGCCTCAAAGTAGAGTCCTTAGAAAGCAAACCTTCTTTTTCAGCCTGTAATGTCGCCAGCCCCATTATCGCTTTAGTTGTCGAAGCGAAATAGTAAACCGAATTTGTATCGACAGGGATCTGCTTTTCAACATTCGCCATACCAACGTGAACTTCGTGAGTAATTTGACCATCTTTAATCAATACAACGGATGTGCCTGAAGCCGACTTAGTCAAGGATTTAGCTTTAACGATAAAGTTGTCTAAAGGCGTATATTCTGACGCTACACTGACAGAGCTGATGAAACAAAGTAAATAAACGAAGCAAACAAAAGTTTTACTAGGCATGTAATTCCCTTCTGAATAGATAAGTGCTGCATTGTGCGTTATAGTGTACACAATATCACTGTACGCAATAACGCACAACATAATGAAAGTTAAATCGGAAATTTCCAAAAACCTAGGTGTTAGATTAAAAGACATCAGAAAAGAGAGAGGCCTAAGCCTAGATAAATTGGCCAACATGACCGGCATCTCCAAGGCGATGTTAGGACAAATTGAAAGGTTTGAGTCTAGTCCAACAGTTGAATTATTGTGGAAGTTGGCGCAGGGTATTGGCATAGAGTACACAGTGTTACTTGATCCGAGCGACCCGCAGAATTCGAATAACTCTATCAACCAAGAAGGCTCTATATTTGCTCCTGTTTATTCATCTAACGGGTGCAAAAATACCGAGGTGTTTGTCATTTCTCTCATTCCAAATGATGAACACTTAAGAGAGCCGCATGATAATGTTGCCGAAGAACTTGTTCATGTTCTAGAGGGTCAACTTGAAGTTTTTTATGACGGTGTTTGGCATCTCCTTAAAACTGATCAGAAAACCAAGTTTAGTGCTGCGCAAAAGCATGGTTATAGAGCTTTAGATTCTGCTACAAAGTTTATTAACGTCATAGTTTATAAGTGAATTTCATTTTAACGAATTTTTGCCGATTGACTTTAAACAAGCAGTCTCTGATATTTTAGACTCTGAAGTATTGTAGTGTGCGTCCGCTCATCACTATCTTCAACTTTTGAGCGTCATGCAAAATGTGAGACTTACCCACGCTATCAATACTCAATTACACATTTATGTTAATTCTAGGATATATTGCCTCGTTCATTTTCATTGCAAACAGCATTGGGTGGCTATTCACTTTGTCCTCAAGTGTATGATAATCCTGACCAAAGCCCGTATCATGGAATTGGTTTTCGAAGCTTTTGCTTAACTCATTCAACCTAATATTGCCATAAAGGTCCTTTGCTTCGATGCCTTGCCGATCTGCACCAGAGAATCGAACAATTTGCGCAAGTCCTTCATGTACCTGTTCATAGGCATTTTTTAGCTTATTGTTTTCGTTAATTATAGACTCAAGATCCTCACGCAATTTACCGTCTACACTTCCACCAACGAGCTTTAGTGTGCCATCTTCCTCTTGCGATAAATCTAAAGAGCTCAAATCAATTCTTGGATTTAAGCTACTTTGTTCTTTTTTAAATTTTTCAAACTCGCTTAAGGTGGTTGCAAACGCCTCTTGCGTCTCTCCCATCACTTTATAATTTTGTTTGCTAATCTCAAAAGTTTCTTGTTTTAATTTTTGGATTTCTTCTTCTGTTAATACTGGCGTATTTTCGGCTGACAATGCCGCAGCGTTCATCTCCTTCTTTGGTGCTTGAGGTTCGATGTTATGCGCCTTAGCCTCCTTTTTAGCGGTTAAGTTACTGGCTAAATTGACCTGCGAATTAACTAGTGGTGAATTAATCTTCACTGTTTCAGTCCTTGATAGTGGTAAATGTCTGATGCAGAAAACATTAACATTTGTGTTGATTTTCTCAAGGAGAAAAGAAAACAACATTTGTAACCGCTTTTAAAAGACTAAAATACTGTATAAAACATGCTGGCATAGAGAAAGTTAACTCTATGCCACTTTAATGAGGAAGTTAAGGTATAGGTCAGTAATGATATTTTCACTACACAAACCAGGTTTTAGTGACAAAAAACTGCCTTACTCTTTTCAATATTAACGACTAGACAATTAAGAAATTAATTCTTCGTAATTCGTCATCATTGGGCGAACTTCTATATCCCATTGCTGACACATCTATTTCGCTTTGGTTTGCATTTACTGCAAGGCTCTTTACACCTTCCTGAGGATCTTTAATACTCAAAATTTCCAAAGTACCGAGTACGTTACCGCTGTCTCCGCCAATAAAATCAATATCTAACTCACCATGGTGGCCTGTTTTAGCGACCACCTTAAAGACGCCATGTTCACCTCGAGGGATTACTTTACCATCAATTGAACTGCCATCACCCTCAACCCAAGAGTCTCGAGTGACTTTCGTAGTAATTGATTGATTTGTTCTATTCTTAATTGTGACATTCGCTGGACTGGACATAAACAAACTCCTTCTTTCGAACTTGTGCTTGAAGGCCTTCCCTCAAGCTGCGTACAAAGTATAGAAACGAAAAATGAGTGAGGACATTACAGCGCATTACAAAAAATACTGATGGGTTTTGCCATATTTTTACTCAGTGATAAACGTATGAAAAATGATTGAAACAACTTACTAGCGTCTGAAAATAACCCAGTGTTGGCTTCCATGTACTCGAGCAACAGTTGGCAAGCAAACGTAATGTGATTCATCCATGGCAAACTTTTAACTCCACAACTGGCCGACACCCAGCGATCAGATGAAGGGTTATATGTAGTCTTAACTCTTACCCAATTTACTTGTTGCGCCTCTTGGGCATCAACTTCAATAATGGGGTACGTTTCTCCTGGAGTTGATTCAAGTGAACCGGAGTTGGTTCCTTTACGCTTAGACTGGTACATATCACATGACTGGCTTGCGATAAAACTTCCTTTTGCAGGGGTAGCAGCGGCAGTAAGGCCACACAAATTAGCTAACTATACATTTTTAAACAAATTAATTTTGAGTAATTCAATAATATTTGAGTCTACAGTGGAGCATTAACAACCAACATAAAGGATTTTGCTTTGCTTATAACAAACTTACAATCATCATTTAAATTCGCTCATTTAGCGTTATTAACCTTACTATTAAGCGCATGTGGTTCGGATATAACTCAAACTTCGCCCTTAATTGATGAAACTGAGCTCCCTAAAGAAGTAGGTATTGCACAAGATGGTGCATTAAAACAGCATTTAGAAAGTATTCGACAGGCATATAATGTACCTGCAATTACGGCTATGACAGTAAAAGATGGCTTAGTGTACGAAATTGCCAGCACAGGCTATCGTGATATACAAAGCCTTGAGCCTGTAAGCGATAATGATCGTTGGGCGATCGGCTCTGTCGCAAAATCTATGACCGCTTTGCTCGCCGCTCGTTTAGTTGAACAAGGCCTCATTACTTTTGACACTACCGTCATAGATATATTTCCTGAACTTAAAGGCCAAATTCGACCAGAACATGAGACCATTACTTTACAGAATCTGTTGAGCATGACATCCGGATTAAAAAAGGACATAGGTGTAAAAAATCAGCAGTGGTACGACAATACCAAGCCTTTAACCGAATTAAGATATGAGCTAACAAAAGAGGTGCTTAATACCGCTGCTGTGAAAACCCGAAGTGAGTTTTGGTATAGTAATGTTGGTTACGTGATAGCAGGACATATGTTAGAGCGAGTCAGCAATCAGACTTGGGAGTGGCTTATTGGCGAAGAAGTCTTTGGGCAATTAGGCATCACTAATTATGGTTTTGGTGAACCGAGCTTTGAGAGCGCAAAGCAGCCTAAAGGGCATATTTACGAAAATGGTCACTGGCATGGGGTAACTGAAGAAAAAAAGCTTGCTCCAAAAGTATATGGTCCTGCCGGTACGGTGAATATAAGTTTACCTGACCTTGCCGTTTATTTTTCTTCGGTATTAGAGGGAATGCAGGGAGGTGACAATATTGTGAGTAAAGAGAGTTACAAAATATTGCTCTCGCCTTATAGTAAAATTCAAGACAGCCATTCTGAGTATGCGATGGGCTGGTTTGTCAAGTCAGATAAAACGGCTTTTGGTCATGACGGTTTTACGGTCGCATTTTCGGTCAGTAGCCTGCTTTATCCTAGTCAAAATAGCGCTTATTTTGCGGCAGTGAATGGCGATACAGATAACGCACCCAAAGCACTCTCGCAAGCGTTAGAAGTGCTTATGAAAAGAAACTCTATAGAGTAGTCAATTTGATAGCGTCGGCAAATGAAGCATCGACGTTATATTCTATTAGGGCCTGAAACCCATCGCGCTTGGTATTCGACGCTGATGCCACACCTTAAGGCAGAGGGTCAATCTTGTAGTAACTATTAGGGTCAGATCTTGCTTATTGCCTTCATGTTCTTTTCTAAACGAACAACTGCCGTGAATAAGGTTGGGTATGCGCGAGTTTCGACCACAGATCTGTCTTTAGGTTTACAAGTAGCCAAAATTGAGGAAGCGGATTGCGACAAAGTATTTATTAATATGACTTACTTTGTTGATTTGTAGGTCGAATAAATCGTGCAACGCCGCCATCCGACAAACCTTTTGCACAGCAGTTACACTTTTTTCATAACTCAGTTGGAAAGTGCTTACGACTTTTCCAACCTACGGGAACACGCTAATAAAGCGTTGTTGATCTAACGAACGAAGAATAAGTGTTTTATTTGATTTAGTTTTTAAATTTAGAAAGATAGGAATTAGTATGTTTTAGTATAGTTTTGAATACTATTAATAAAACTTACACTTCAAACAACAAATATGGAGGTTTGGGTGGCAGTCTTACCAGCCACATCCCGGCACACAAGTCATACGCTGTGGCTGCTTCGTTCCCGACCTGACCAGATTCACGTACTATTGTTGCGAGAGGACCAATAAGACTACCATTGAGGGCCTTGTTTGGCGCGGGAAGAATTATCTCGAAGATTGCAGGGGGATGCAAGGGAAAAGTCAAAAAGCTTGGCTAACTGGGTGATGTTTAAACAGTTTGCCAAGCTTTTATGGGTTTTATGAGACTAAGCGCTTATTTGTTCAACGCTATTTTGATTTCTTCTAGACGCTTTTTCACTTTTTTCATGTTTTCAGGGCCCATTCTTAAAAACTGTTTTTGCGCCGGAGAAAGTTGCTCCCATTCTGCATAAGCATATTTATAGGTAACTGAGTCTTTTACCAAAGGCAATGCGGTGTCTGGAATGGGTGTTGTCAACAACTCGTCGATTGCATCAGTTAACGTGCCGTTGAATGCATCTCCTTCGTAGCCTATTTCTTCGTATGCTTCTTCAAATAAAGGTTTGTATTGGTCGTATAGTCTAACCACTTGCGCGGTACTCATGGTGTCGAACATGGCGACATAAGGTGTGTAACGCTCGTAGCTGTTAGGATCGGTAATAATAATGTCGTCATCAATTACGCTAAAGCCATCTTGCGGCTTCACCACTGGTGAGTGGTTTTCTGCCACTTTACCCTTTGCTAGGTTATCTACATAAACTACCGTGCGGCGGATCACGTCATCGTCTGCCAGCAATTTTACCGCTTGATTAGAAAGATAATTCGATACCGCTTCTTTAATTTCTGTATCACTTTGTGAAAGCGGCGGTAGTGTTACTTCAGGTTCAACCGGTTCTACTTGCTCTGGCTCGATTTGCTCTCGTTGCGGTGGCAAGGTGACTTCAGGTTCAACCACTTGCTCAGGTGGTGTTTCTCTTGCGGTATTGACCAGTGGCGTTTCTGTTTGTTCAGGCACAACAATATCTTGCTTTACCTTTTGGTTTTCCGTCGATGGGGTGTCTTTTTGTGCTAGCACAAATACAGCCACAATAATCAACGCTAGTACAACTACCGCGGCAAATAACAACTGGCTGTTAGAAGGTCTTTTATTACCTTCTTGATGATTCTCTGACATGGGGACTCCCTCTTCGTCATTGTTGATACGCGTTAATGTAAAACTATCACCAAATACTTGACTAATAACTTAATGCGCGCTGAAACCCTAAAAAAATGCGTTGTGGTGCAAACTCTGGCTACACCTTGTTCAAATATTTGATCTTAATAAAAATACTTGAGCACCGAACTTAAGTTCAGTACATTGAAGTTAAGCTAAATTGCCACTTTATTAAATACAAAATCGCGCCAATTAGCGACTAAATTAAATCGCTAGTTTGTTAAAATTTGTTTGTGCCACCATAGCGCTTTAGTGCTTAAATTTCAAAATAATAGCCTAATATATTGCGCGGGTATGTGCACTCAGACAACTTGGGTTTTAGCTAGGTTCAACTAGAATAAATAAAACAACCTATAAGCGGCTTAAGGGCAAAGTGGCACTTTACTACTAAAAATAACGCATTTACTGGAGTTATCAACTCTTTGCACCTAAAGCATTACAACATCAACAAAGATAAATAACGCATAAAAAGACCAAATTTAAATTAAGCAAATTTAACAGCAGGATGGCCTCTTTTGAGAAAGCACAGAACGAGTGATAAAAAAATTGCCTTACTACTGACTGGAGGTGGTGCAAGGGCCGCTTATCAAGTTGGGGTATTAAAGGCGCTTGCGCAAAGTATGCCTCGTACTTCTCCCCTCCCCTTTGAAATCATTACTGGCACCTCTGCCGGCGCAATTAACTCGGCGGGGATTGCCTGTTACGCATCTTGCTTTCACCTTGCGGTGAAAAAAGTGGAATATATTTGGAAGAACTTTAGCACCGATATGGTGTACAAAAGCTCGTTTACCGGTGCATACGGCCATTTATTTGCCAATATGATGCGCAGCTTTCAAGCGCAGTACCTTAATCAGCCACCAGCCAGCTTGTTAAATAACTCGCCACTTCGAAAGCTGCTGGCTAATGTGCTTGATTTAAATCGCATCGATCACAATCTACACCGCCATTATCTTGATGCCATCGCGATTACGGTTTCGAGCTATTCTACTGGTAAGTCTGTGGCGTTTTATCAGGCGAACAATGCTGAACCTTGGCAGCGCTCAAAGCGCGAAGGTGTTCCGGGCACAATTTCGCTCGACTTACTCATGGCAAGTTCGGCTATACCTATGGTTTTTCCAAGCGTGCGCGTTAAGCATCATTACTATGGTGATGGCTCTATCCACCAGCTCTCCCCGCTTAGCCCTGCCATTCATTTAGGTGCAGATAAAATCTTTGTGATTGGTGTTGAGCAGCCTAAACTACCACAGCCGCTCGGTTATGAGCCACATTTTCCGGGAATGTCTGTGGTCGCCGGTCACCTGCTAGACAGTGTGTTTAGCGATACCTTAAATTCAGACATCGAACGGCTCGACCGCGTCAACCGTACGGTAAGTTTGCTACCGGCCAGAGAAAAGCACAAAGAGCTTAGGCGAGTAGATCATATGCTCATCAAGCCAACGGTTAATTTTAATGAAGTCGCAGATAATTATTACGAAGATATGCCATTGGCAATCAAGCTGTTGCTCAGAACCATGGGGGTTAAAAAGCATTCTCCATCGAGTTTAACGAGTTACTTGCTGTTTGAGCGAACTTATACACAAAAACTCATTGAGCTTGGATTTGAAGACGGCATGAACCGCTTGGACGAAATGAGAGCGTTTTTGGAACTCAAGTAAGATTTAAACCATATTCGAAATAAGGAAGCAGTAACGCATGTGGCCAACTGATAAACCACTGATAGGACACCATGTCACCCTTGAACCATTATCAACAACACATATTAATGCGCTGCAACAGGCGGTAAAAGATGGTGAAGCTTGGAAGCTTTGGTATGCCAATGTTCCCAATCCAGACGATATGGAACGCTATGTTAACACTGCGATAAGTCAAGGATCTGAAGGCAACCTTGCCTATGCGGTAAGGCTAAATAGCAGCAACGAAATCGTGGGAACCACTCGCTATTACAATGCAGATATAGCTAATCGCCGTGCCATGCTAGGCTACACTTGGTACAGCGATAAAGTGCGTCGAACAGCGGTTAACACGGAGTGTAAGTTTTTGCTGTTACAGCAACTTTTTGAAGATTTTGACGCCATTGCCGTAGAGTTTAGAACCCATTTTTTTAATCATGCCTCTCGCAATGCGATTGAGCGGCTTGGCGCCAAACTCGATGGTATCTTGCGCAGCCACCAGATCGGTAGAAACGGCGAGCTAAGAGACACCGTTGTGTATTCGATTATCGCCTCAGAATGGCCCACCGTTAAGCAGCATTTATTGAGCAAGCTCGACAGGTAGTAAAAGCATAAAAGATCGCAGGGTGAACCTGATCCTACTTTGTGTTGTAGGAGACGCTTTACGCGGCGATCTGTAACAACAAAAACAGAACAGAGCACAACCTCGCAGTGTGAACCTGCTTCTACTCCGTGTTGTAGGAGACGCTTTACGCGGCGAGCTGTAACAACAAAAACAGCGCACAAGATCGTAGGGTGAACCTGCTCCTACTCCGTGTTGTAGGAGACGCTTTACGCGGCGATCTGTTAAAAAAGCATAATTTAAAAAACGTTATTACGGCAGGCCATCGAGTAAAAACTGCTCCGCACGTTCAACGCGGCGGGGCTTCCCCTTTAACAGCAAAACATCATTAACGCGTAAAATGGTTTGCTCATCTGGTTGAGCAATTTCTTCGCCATCGCGTCTTAACGCAGTAATATCAACGCGCTTAACCTTGAGCTCAAGCTCAGCAATTGACTTGTTAACGGCAAATGCATGGTCTGGCAAAGCGATGGCATGCAGATATTCTAACCGCTCGCCTGTGACTTCATGCAGATCTCTGCTGTCTCCAGCAAAAAAACCATGTAAATACGGATAACGATTTTCTCGCTCTTTACTGACGCGACGAAAAATTCTGCGCATTGGCACGCCAGACATGTACAGCACATGAGAAACCAGCATCAAACTTGCTTCTAAAGTTTCTGGCACAACTTCTGCGACGCCCATGGCTTTTAATTGCTCCATGTAGCTGTCATCTTTCATGCGTACCAAGATCTTAACTTCATGGGTACGCCGACGAATGGCGTCAACAACCACCTGCGTCTGTTCAAAGTCATCGAAGGTAATAATTACCAAGCGCGCTTTATCAATATTTACTGACTTTAACAGCGTTTTTTGTGCCGCATGACCAAATAACACAGGCTCACCCGCAATTTGTGCGTCTTGTACAATTTGCGGGTTGCGCTCTACCGCAATATAAGGAATAGCCTCTGGACGTAAAAATCGTGCGATAGTTTGACCAACACGCGCATAACCAAAAATCACAACATGATTTTTTAAATCAGCCGCGTTATAACCACTCGGAGCTTCGGGTTGCCAGTCTTTTTCTATTCCCAAGATATTGAGAATATGCGCGGTTTTACTAATAAGATAAGGCGTTAACGCCATAGACAACACGCCAAGCGTAATCAAGAAGGACACTTCATTTTTGTCTAATAACTGATGTTTACTGGCAAGAGCAACTAATACAAAGCCAAATTCACCCATTTGCCAGATCAAAATACCAGCACCCCATGCGTCTTTTTTACGCTCTCCCATTAACTGCGCAACGCCAACGATTATCAACACTTTGATCACAAGCACCGCGGCAAGTGCTGCAACAATATAAATAAACTGGTCGAGCACATAAGGAATATTTAGCTGCATACCCACGGTGACAAAAAAGAGTCCCATTAGAATATCTCGAAATGGTCTAATTTCTGCCTCAAGCTGATGCCGATATTGGCTTTCCCCTAACATCATGCCCGCTAAAAATGCGCCGAGCGCCATTGAAAGCCCGAATGCATAAGTGAGCGAGCCCGCGCACAGGGCAACAACCAAGGTAGATAAAACAAAAAGCTCATCTGTTCTTACCAATGCGATTTCGTTAAATATTCTAGGTAGTAACCACTTACCTATTGCCCATAAAACCAGACACACCACCGCACCCTTAGCAAATGCAAAAAGTAGCGCTGATGCCAGCTCTGAATTACTCGCAGAGGAAATAAGCGGAAATGCGATGAGCAGCGGCACAACGGCAATATCTTGGAATAACAACATACCAATACCGAGCTGACCATGACGTGTGTTGAGCATCCCCAGCTCTTTTAACAGCTTAACCACAACCGCCGTAGAAGAAAGTGCGATGAGGCTCGCAATCACAAATGCCCCTACCCACTCATATTGCACAAAACGCAACACTAACATACCGATGATCGTGGTCACAATGACCTGCAAACTCCCTAAACCGAATACTACGTTTCGCATTGCCATTAATTTTGGCACGGAAAATTCAAGCCCTAAACTGAACAGTAAAAACACAATCCCAAGCTCGGCCATAAAGTGAATTTCTTGGCTGTCACTCATCCATCCAATGCCGTGACTGCCCGCAATGACTCCAGTGAGCAAATAAGCCAGAATAGGCGGCAAGCCAATCCGCTTAAAGGACCAGACTAAAATCACTGCACATAACAGCAAGGCAAAAACCTGCGCGAAGATACTTTGCAATCTGCCTCCTGAGCGAAAAAATTGACGGGGAATAAAGGTGGATTTCTTTTTCTTTCTCTTAAATATAGCAAGCGTTTGTTTTTAAGCCAGTTTAAATTTTTGGCACAAAGTTCGCATATTAATCATGTATTGTTGTATTTAAGGGGAAGAAATATGGAAAATGTCCATATTTTGACACAAAGATTGCCGACCAGAGGCGATTACTTGCCGTTCAATTCTGAACAGTATAGTACGCAAGGCGGTGAACACTACGCGCGATTAGTCGACAAACTTCAGACAACACTCAACATTGAAGAGCTGTTGACTATTTACGCGGAGCATGTGGCAAGAATTTCAAAAATTTCGGGACTCCAGTTCCATTGTAGCCTTGGCGTCTTTCAGATGAAGGACAGCGATAGCCAATTTCCAGCTAGTACGTTTGATCTTGAGCTCGAAAAAGAACACTTAGGCCAGCTGGTGTATTTCAGTGAGTTTCCATTTAGTGAAGCTATCAAGGCAAAATTGTCAAAATTACACGCCTGTTTAATTTACCCAATGCGTAACGCTTTGATGTATAACCGCGTGTTGCAATTAGCAACCAAGGACTCACTAACTGGACTTTACAATCGCAGCCAGTTTGCAGACAACTTAGAAGAAAAGCTTGAACGATGCCGTCGTCAACATCGTAATTTTAGCCTAATGCTTTTAGATTTAGACAACTTTAAGCAGGTGAATGATGTTCATGGCCATAAAGCCGGTGATGAAGTGTTGGTTGAGTTTTCACGTATTTTGCAAACCTCAACGCGCGCAACTGATTCGGTATTTAGATTCGGTGGTGATGAGTTCGCCATCTTAATTGACGACCCTGCGTTTACAACCAACAAAGTTATCGCAGAAAGAATTATGGAAGCCGTAAGAAAGTCGAGTATGTTGGCTAAATACACGGTGACCACAAGCATTGGCTTTACGCTGGCATCGAGCCATGATACTGCCGACAATATATTTGCTCGTTCGGATAGCGGCTTATACCGCGCCAAAGCAGCCGGACGAAACTGCGCTCGCGCAGTATAAAAAAACCACTTCCCCTTTTGCTCAGTGTTATGCGTTAACGCTGAGCATCTTTTCCTAAGTATAGGTATGCCATCAGGGCAAGCGCCGCGCCGTTAAAAAATCCATTTATTACCCATGCAAGCGCAAGGAAATCGGGTAACTCTGAAAACATCACCGCAAGCATTGGCGCAAGTAAGCCAAGAATAAAATACATTCCGCCCTTACCATGCCAATACAATAGTAAAAACACAATACTGATAATGCCTGATGCCGAAGCAAATATTTGATTCAGCCACACCACTTCACTCGACATAAAGAGTACGATAAACACCACCGCAGTGAACACCACCGCATAAGGCGCTTTTTGCGCTAACTGTTGGCCAATTTTTTTACTTTCAGTCATCTTTTACTACCCAAATAATGCCATTATCCTCTGCGTGCTCGGCACTCACAAACAGTCCGTTCACCGCCACCGGTGTATCATTGTAATAAACAACCGCAATAGAATCACGCTCCCAGCTTGGAATATGTAAATCTTTTAGCCAATGTTTCAAGGTATTAGAACCAGGTTTGCCCTGTGGTTTGATTTTATCTTTAAGTCTGCCGTAACGAATGCTAACGATTTCGTCCGTGAAAGGTTTGCGGACCCCCTTGCCCGTTTGTAAAGCAACAGGTGTACTTTGCCCGCTGAGTTCGTTGAGGTTAACGGTCTCAATATCATGCTTTTGGCTATTTTCCGTTACCCAATAAAGTGCATCACGATAACGCCTCACTGCGCCTTGCTTAAAACGAATTTCAAGTTGACTGTCTTGGCGTGATGAAAACGCCTGTTGTACGATTTCATCCAACTGTTTTTGACTCGGCATCTCTATGCCCTGCTTTGATAACCACAGTCTGATGACATTATCTCTTCTTGCACAAGAGAGCCCTTGTAAAGCCGTGATATTTAGCGCCATCCGACAACGACACTTTTGCAAGTCTTCTTCACTGACCTCATCAATTATGGTTTGTTGGCGCTGTAAAATATCAATACTGCGCAGTGTGTTAGCGACAAAACCATTGAATCGAGAGGTAAGTAACGGGATCACCTGATTGCGTAAAAAGTTACGGTCAAACGCATCGTCGGCGTTGGACTCATCAGTAATATGCTCAAGACCAAACTGCCGTGCAAATGCTTCAATGTCACTGCGACTAACGGCAAGTAACGGACGAATACAATAGCGCCCAGATGCCAGCTGAGTTGTCGCTCTCATCGCTCCAAGCCCGAGTAATCCTGAGCCGCGCTTTAATCTCAGTAAGAAAGTTTCTACTTGGTCGTCGGCATGTTGTCCAAGCACGATTGCAAAACCTGTTTTGGCCGCATCATCTAAAGCTTGATAGCGAGCTTCGCGTGCTTGCGCTTCAAGGCTAGTGCGGGTTTTCCGAGTAATAGCAACCTGTTTTGCAACAAAGGGAACATTAAGTGTTTCACAAAGTGATTGGCAAAATTGCTGCCAGTGTGTAGCGTGCTGTGACAAGCCATGATTAACATAAACCGCTTGGAGTATAACGTTATGCTTGTTTGCATATTCTCGACAAAGATGGAGCAACACAACCGAATCCACACCACCAGATAAAGCAATGCACAACCCTTTGGCGTCAAGGCTGGAGCTCAATACCTTTAAACCTGACTCTACTTGTTGGTAAACCCGACTATTAATCATGTTTTCTACAATCAATAAAAAAAGCCGCTCAATAGCGGCTTTTTAACTTAAATTAGCATTGATATCAATACGAGCAGAAACCCGTATTAACAATAACCAAATGACATCAGGCGCTTATAACGCTGATCTAACATCTCTTCGGTGCTTAGCGCTTCAAGATCAGCCAAGTCACGTTTAAGCTGCACTTTCAGGTTTTTCGCCATCGCATCGTAATTGCGGTGTGCGCCACCTAGCGGCTCTTCAATGATGTTATTGATAAGGTCCAGCTCTTTTACGCGAGAGGCTGATACACCCATTGCTTCTGCTGCAAGTGAAGCTTTGTCTGCACTCTTCCAAAGAATAGAAGCACACCCTTCAGGTGAAATTACAGAATACGTGCTATATTGCAGCATGTTTACTCTGTCACCTACCCCGATAGCCAATGCGCCACCAGAACCGCCTTCACCGATCACGGTACAAATGGTTGGTACTTTGAGCGCTGCCATCACTTTAAGGTTACGTGCAATCGCTTCACTTTGACCGCGCTCCTCAGCGCCTACGCCCGGATAAGCTCCCGGAGTGTCGATAAAGGTGATGATTGGCATCTTAAAGCGTTCAGCCATTTCCATTAAACGCAATGCTTTACGATAACCTTCTGGCTTTGGCATACCAAAGTTACGTTTGATTTTTTCAGCGGTATCACGACCTTTTTGCTGACCGATAATCATTACTGGCTTGTCGTCAAGACGCGCAACACCACCAAGAATAGCCGGATCGTTAGCAAAAGTACGGTCGCCCGCAAACTCGTCAAACTCGGTAAAAATGCGTTCAATATAATCGCGAGTATATGGACGAAGCGGATGACGCGCTAATTGAGACACTTGCCAAGCGCCTAAACCGTCGAAAATTTTCTTTGTTTGCTCAACATTTTTGTCTTTTAAGCGGCTGATCTCTTCTTCAAGGCTAAGATCTAAATCGCCAGAGCGGCTAACGTTTTGTAATTCTTTGATCTTTGCTTCCAATTCAGCGATTGGAAGTTCAAATTCAAGATAATTGAGGCTCATGCTCTAAACTACCTGTTTAGTTAAATTCTAATTCTAATTCCTGCGCCGCCAGCAGTGATAAACGAGTTAAAAGCTCATCACTTGGCGTCACACACCATTGTGTTCCTAATGTTAACTCTGCTAATGCATCAGGACGCTGATATTTAATTTTTACCGGACACGTTCCAAATTTATATGGTTCTAGCACTTTTTTGAAATTATCAAAGAAGTTCGCGTCAATTTGAGCCATATTTAGCGTCATTTTTATTGCACTAATACGCTTTTCTCGCGCCTGAGCAATGGTAGAGATTTCTCTTGCGGTCATTGTAATGCCACCAGAGAAGTTATCAAAGCTGACCTGTCCAGATATTACCAAGATTTGGTTAATTTGCAGCATTTCTTGGTACATTTCAAACTGTTCAGGAAATAAGCGTACATCAATTCGGGCACTTTTGTCATCTAAAGTGATAAGTCCCCAACGCGCTCCTTTTTTGTTTATCAAGGTACGAGCATTGATAACCAGTCCCGCCGCGGTTGCTACCGTATCACGATTACCGGGTTGTAAGTCAACTAACTTGCCAGAGGTATAATATTTTAATTCTTTGCGATATTGATTAATTGGGTGGCCTGTTAGATAAAGACCTAAGGTTTCTTTTTCCCCATTTAACCATTCTTTATCACTGAGCGGCGTGGCTTTGATAAAGGCTTGTTCAACCTCCTCAGGCTCAACTGCTAGCAAACCAAATAAGTCGCTCTGTCCAAGTGATTCGGCTTTGTGGTGCTGCTCTGCCGACTTCATGGCATCCTTTAAGCTTGCCAGTAAAGTCGCGCGCCCTGGCTGATCTCTATCTGGGCCAAGCTTATCAAGCGCTCCCGCGTATATTAGCTTTTCAATCACGCGTTTATTTAGGCGTTTTAAGTCAACTCGCGCACAGAAGTCGAATAAATCTTTAAATTCTCCCCCTTGGGCTCGCGCTTCAAGGATCGCTTCAACTGGACCTTCACCCACGCCTTTTATCGCACCTATACCATAGACGATCTCACCTTGACGATTTACAGCAAATTTGTAGACACCGGCATTCACATCTGGTGGTAGCAGCGTCAACTTCATGTTTTCGCATTCATCGACCAAGGTTACGATTTTGTCGGTATTATCCATATCCGCTGACATTACCGCCGCCATAAACTCGGCAGGGAAATGGGTCTTCATCCATAGCGTTTGGTAAGACACCAACGCGTAAGCAGCAGAGTGTGATTTGTTAAAGCCGTAACCCGCGAATTTCTCTACCAAGTCGAAGATTTTCATCGCAAGTTCGCCTTCGACGCCATTGTTTTTGGCACCATCTTCGAACGTTGCACGTTGCTTCGCCATTTCTTCTGGCTTTTTCTTACCCATTGCACGACGAAGCAAGTCTGCGCCGCCTAGGCTATAACCTGCAAGCACCTGCGCTATCTGCATTACCTGTTCTTGGTAAAGGATGATCCCGTAGGTCGGCTCCAGTATAGGTTGTAGGCTTTCGTGCTGATATTGCGCATCAGGATACGATACTTCCTCGCGACCATGCTTACGGTCGATAAAGTTATCTACCATGCCCGATTGCAGCGGGCCTGGACGGAATAGCGCAACCAGTGCGATCATGTCTTCGAAACAGTCTGGCTTCAAGCGACGGATCAAGTCTTTCATACCACGAGATTCCAACTGGAATACCGCAGTTGTTTGTGCGTCTAGTAACACTTTAAAACTTGCAGGGTCATCCAGTGGGATCGCAGCAATATCAATCGGTTCTCGACTTTCTCTGCCAAGGCGTTCGTTCGCCATGTCGAGCGCCCATTGCAAAATGGTTAGCGTTCTTAGACCGAGGAAGTCAAACTTAACCAGACCTGCAGTTTCTACGTCATTCTTATCAAACTGGGTAACTGGGAATTTACCTTCTTCGTCACAATACAGTGCTGCAAAGTCGGTAATAGTGGTAGGCGAGATAACAACACCACCGGCGTGTTTACCCGCGTTACGTGTACAGCCTTCAAGAATACGACATTTATCGATCAGTTCACGAACTTCTTCGTCACTGTCATAAGCTTCAGGCAAGCGAGGCTCAACATCAAACGCTTTGGCAAGTGTCATACCAGGGTCGCCAGGTACAAGCTTGGAGATCCTATCTACGAAGCCATAAGGGTGACCGAGCACACGACCTACGTCTCGAATTACCGCTTTTGCCGCCATCGTACCAAAGGTGATGATCTGAGATACGGCGTCTCGACCATACAGTTTAGCAACGTGGTCAATTACCTCGTCTCGTCTATCCATACAGAAGTCGACGTCAAAGTCTGGCATCGAAACCCGCTCGGGGTTAAGGAATCGTTCGAATAGGAGATCGAATTCAAGTGGGTCAAGATCCGTGATCTTAAGCGCATATGCCACCAAAGAGCCGGCACCGGAACCACGACCAGGACCGACAGGGATGCCGTTATCCTTACTCCACTGAATGAACTCCATTACGATTAAGAAGTAACCAGGGAATCCCATTTGGTTGATAACGTCGAGTTCAACCTGCAGACGGTCGTCATACTCACCACGCTTTTCTTTACGATCATTTTCATCAGGGAATAAGAACTGCAACCGTTCTTCTAGACCATCTCGCGATACTTTTACCAAGAAATCTTCAATCGCCAGATCGCCCGTTGGATAATCTGGTAGGAAGTAGGTGCCAAGCTGTACCGTCACGTTACAGCGCTTAGCGATTTCTACGGTGTTTTCTAAAGCTTCTGGAATGTCACTAAAGAGCGCTTGCATTTGCTCTGAAGTCTTTAAATATTGCTCTTTAGAAAAGCGTTTTGGTCGATTTTTGTCTTCTAATGTATAACCGTCGTGAATCGCAACACGAATTTCGTGGGCATCAAAGTCTTTTTCGTGTAAAAACACCACTTCATTCGTCGCCACAACGGGTATATTACGCGCAGTCGCAACCTCCACAGCACCATGGAGATATTCTTCTTCTTGTGCACGTGCGGTGCGTTGCAGCTCAATATAAAAATGGTCGCTAAAATGCTGCTCGTAAAACGCCAGCGTTTCTTCAATTAGCTTAGGATTGCCTTTTAGGATGGCTTTGCCTAAATCGCCATCTTTCGCGCCGGAGATAAGGATCAGCCCTTCTTTATATTTTGCAAGCCACTCTTTATCAATTACAGGGCGATGGAATACATGACCGCGAAGATAGGCATCGGAGATCAACAAGGTTAGGTTTTTATACCCTTGATTGTTCTTAGCGAGAACGAGAATTCGGCTTGGTTCATCAGGAAATTGATCTGACTTTAGCCAAAAATCCGCACCAATTATTGGCTTGATCCCTGCCCCGTGTGCGCCACCATAAAAACGCACCAAACCACATAAGTTCATTTGATCGGTGATGGCAAGCGCAGGCATTGCAAGCTCTTCGGCCCTTGCCACAATTGGTTTGGTCTTCGCTAGACCATCCACCATTGAGAAGTCACTGTGTACACGCAAATGGACAAACTGCGGGGCTGGCATGCTTACTCCTTCTCGGCCAAAATTCGTTGCACAGGCTTAAAGCTTGTACGGTGATGCGGAGTAACCCCATGTGCTTCGAGCGCGGCAAAGTGGGCTTTGGTTGGATAACCTTTGTGGCCTGCAAAACCAAACTCAGGATATTCCGCATCGAGTGCTAACATCTCATTGTCTCGGGTGACTTTCGCCAATATGGATGCCGCACTTATCTCGGCAACTAGGCTATCCCCTTTTACAACTGCGGTTGCCGCAACACTCAGCTTAGGTAAACGATTTCCATCAACAAATACATGATCAGGTTGAATTTCCAATCCTTCAACTGCGCGTGTCATCGCCAACATCGTTGCGTGAAGAATATTCAAATCGTCAATTTCTGCAACTGACGCTCTCGCAATGCAGTAACATAATGCCTTTTCTTTTATCTCTTCTGCCAATGCAATGCGCTTTTTCTCTGACAGTTTTTTTGAGTCGGTTAAACCTACTATTGGTTTGGTTGGGTCTAAAATGACGGCAGCGGTTACAACGTCACCCACCAACGGGCCACGCCCTACCTCGTCAACGCCTGCAATATACTGCACATCAGGACGTTCAATTTGCATCTATTAACTCCATTACAGCCTGAGCCGCTTGTTTGCTGGCATTTAGGCGAATGTTCTCATGTATCTCGTAAAACTTTCTCACAAGCTTGCTATTATTGCCTTTTAACATCGGGAAAAGTGCATCAGCGAGTGCGTCAGGATTACACTCTGCCTGTAAAAACTCAGGCACAAGTGGTGCATCAGCCAATAAATTCGGCAAAGCAAAGTATTTGATGTTAAAGGTAAAAAAGGTATTAAAAATCCAATAACTCTTAGGATTTAGCTTATACCCTACCACCATTGGCTTCTTATATAGCATCGCCTCAAGTGTGGCAGTACCCGAAGCCAGTAAAACGCTATCCGCAGCTTGCATTGCCAGTGCTGACTGGCCGTCAAGCATAATTGGGTTCAATTCCGGCGCGACTTCGTTCAAGGCTTCCAAAAACTGTGCTCTGCGCTTTTCGTTTACCAAAGGCACGACTATTTTTAAGTCAGGAATTTTATCGACTAATTTTTTTGCGGTGGCGAGGTAAGTGCGGCTCAATAAGCCAACTTCAGAGCCCCGACTACCAGGAAGCAGTGCTAAAACCGTATCATCTTGACTTAAGTTCAGCTGTGCACGCGCACCTGCGGTATCCGGTTCAAGTGGAATTTCATCCGCCAGCGTATGACCCACAAATGTACAAGGCACTTCATGTTTATCATAAAAGGCTTTTTCGAACGGCAGCAAAGACAGCACTAGGTTAGTCGCTTCAGCAATCTTATGGATGCGCTTTTGACGCCACGCCCACACACTCGGGCTTACATACTGAATGGTTTTAATTCCTGCCGCTTTCAACGGTTTTTCAACACGCAAATTAAAATCCGGCGCATCAATACCGATGAATACATCAGGTGGATTATCAATAAAGTAGTTCACCAACTGCTTTTTAATTTTTAGCAAGCGAGGTAAGCGACCAAGCACTTCGACTAGTCCCATAACAGCCAGTTCATCCATATCAAACAGGCTTTTACAACCCGCTTGTTGCATTTTAGGACCACCGATCCCGACAAAATTGGCATTGGGGTAATGAAGTTTTAGCGCGTTTATGAGGCCAGCACCGAGTATATCGCCCGATAACTCTCCTGCGACCACGCCAATGGTGATATTTTTTTCGTTAGCCATTGTTATTTTTCAGTATAAAAAAACGCCATACAAAATGTATGGCGTAAGTATAACCTGTATTGCGGTTCAAGTTTAGCGGATCAAACCACGATTAGAAGTCGCAATAAAATCAATCATTTGCTGAACTGCTGCGAACTCAGAAGCGTCTTCTTTTAGCGCCTCTAACGCATCTTCTAAACGCAGCCCCTTACGGAACAACGTTTTGTATGCGCGTCTTGTTGCCATGATTTCATCAGACTCAAAGCCGCGACGCTTTAAACCTTCAGTATTAATTGCAACGGGTCTCGCTGGCGTGCCGGTCGTTGTAACGAAAGGCGGCACGTCTTGGTTCACACCAGAGTACATACCAATAAAGGCATGTGAACCCACTTTACAAAATTGATGTACACCTGAATTACCCGCAAGGATAACCCAGTCACCAATATGTACATGTCCGGCTACACTTGCATTGTTAGCGAAAATCACATTGCTGCCAATGACTGCGTCGTGTGCCACATGGGTGTAAGCCATAAATAGGTTGTTGCTACCAATTCGAGTGATCCCTTCGTCTTGAATTGTGCCACGATGGATAGTCGCACACTCACGAATAACGTTGTTATCACCAATAATTAGCTTGGTTGGTTCATCCTTGTACTTTTTATCTTGGCAGGCTTCCCCTACTGACGCGAATTGGAAAATGTGATTGCCTGAACCAATCTCAGATGGGCCTTTGATCACAACATGTGATTCAATCTTACAGTTATCACCAATGATTACGTCATTGCCAATATAACTATAAGGGCCTACAGAAACATTCTCGCCTAGACGCGCGCCTGATTCGATAATTGCGGTAGGATGAATAGCCATTAAAACTCTCTTCTAGCACACATAATTTCAGCTGAACACACAGTTTTGCCTTCTACTTTAGCTTCAGCACTGAATTTCCAGATGTTACGGCGTTCTTTTTCGAACTTAACGTGCAAATGCATCGTGTCACCCGGTAAAACAGGTTGTTTGAAACGTGCATTATCAATCGCCGCAAATAAGTATAGTTCATTCTCGCTGCGATTCTCGACCGTTTTAAAACCAAGTAAACCGGTTGCCTGAGCCATCGCTTCTAAGATCAACACACCTGGGAAAATAGGTTGCTCTGGAAAGTGACCTGTGAAAATAGGCTCATTAATCGTCACGTTTTTAATCGCGTGAAGATATTCACCAGGCTTAAAATCTACCACTTTGTCAACAAGCAACATTGGGTAGCGGTGCGGAAGAAGTTTTAAAATCTCTTGGATATCAAAGCTGTTTAATTCGTTAGCCAAAATAGCTTCCTTATTCTACATCAGTATCTTTAAGCTGTGCTGTCAGCAGCTCAAGTGCCTTCAGGCGCGACTTAAAGTCAGATAAATTGCGTAAGTGTGCAATAGACTTACGCCACTCTTTATTCGTTTGGTGAGGTAAACCAGAAGAATAGATCCCTGGCTCAGTAATTCCTTTAGTAACCATGCTCATACCAGTAATGACAACCCCATCACAAATTTCGTTGTGACCATTGATTGCTGTCATGCCACCAATTTGGCAGTACTTGCCGATTTTAACACTGCCCGCCAGTACCGTGCAGCCTGCGATAGCTGTACCGTAACCAACTTCGACGTTATGGGCAATTTGGATCTGGTTATCTAAAATGACGTTGCTATGAATAATGGTGTCTTCTAGCGCACCTCTATCAATAGAAGTACTCGCGCCAACTTCGACACGGTCGCCAATAATTACGGTGCCAACTTGAGGGATTTTAACCCACTCGCCTTTCTCGTTGGCGTAGCCAAAACCATCACTTCCTATTACGGCACCTGACTGGAATAGACATTGTTCGCCTATCTGTACTTCATGATAGACGGTTACGTTTGCCCAGAGTTTAGTCTTTGCGCCTATTTTGGCATGTTTTCCAATGAAACAGCCTGGCCCTATCTCAACATCATCACCAATCACAGCGCCATCTTCAATTACAGCATTCGCACCCACACTGACGTTTGCACCAAGTGTTGCTGTATCAGAGATAACTGCTGTACGATGAACTCCTGATGCTGCGCTAGGTGTTGAGTCTAGCTTCTGTGCAAGTTTTGCATAGGCTACATAAGGATCTGCGATAATGAGTTTATTACCCGCAAAATAATCCGCGTCTTTTTCACTCAAGATCACGGCCCCCGCAGTCGTGCTTTCAAGCTGACCACGGTATTTGCTGTTGGCTAAAAACGCGATTTGGTCGTCTTTTGCCTGTGCGAGAGTGGCGATATTTCGAATTGATTTATCGCCATCACCTTGCAGCTGAGCACCTAGATACTCAGCAAGTTGAGATAAGGTGTGAAGTTTTGTCATTACTTATTGCTAACCGCTTTTACCACTTCTTCAGAAAGGTCGGCTACTTTATCAGGATTGAAGTAAATTGTCGTATCTTTTACTTTAACTTCGTCAAACTTACCTTTTTTAGCAACAGACTCAATCGCATCTACGATTAGTTTTTGTACTTTAGCAAGCTCTTGGTTTTGACGAACTTTAATTTCTTGCTCTAGTGGACGACCTTTTTCAGCAAGTGTCTTTTGCATGCCTTGGATCTTTTCACGAAGCGCTTCTTTTTGCTCTTCACTCATTGTCGTTGCTTCACGCTTAAATTTTTCAGCTTCGAAACGAATGTCACCTTGAATTTTTTCAAGTTCTTGACGACGCTCAGCGAACTCAGCTTGTAGTGTCTGTTCAATTTTCGCCATTTGTGGAATTTGCTTATACACTTCCTGCATGTCTACGATGCCTACTTTGTGTGCAAATGCGCTACCTGAAGCACCCATCATTAGTGCTGCAGTCATGGCTAGTGTTGATGATTTAATAAATTTTTTCACAATAAAACTCCTTAGAATGTATTACTGATATTGAAGCTGATCGTCTTCGTATCGTCTTCTTCTTCTTTTTTGAGTGGGTAAGCGAAACTGATCAGCATAGGTCCCATAGGCGAGATCCACTGAATCGATAAACCCGTTGATACTCTGAACCTTGATGGATCAGAGAAATCAGAAAGTAGATTGTATTGATCTTCTGGCAAGTTGTTATAACGGTCTACATCAAACTCAGTATCCCAAACGTTTGCCGCATCGACGAAGAAGCTCGTTCTTACTGAACTCGTGTTTTCTTCGTCTAGGAATGGCGTTGGTACGATAAGCTCAAGACCTGCTAGTGCTTTTGCGTTACCACCGATACGACCACCTAGATTTAGCGTATCAAATTGCTGATCGCCGCCAATACAGCTACCTGATGTACCATCTGGTTTAGGTGTGCCCGGAATACACTTAGGCGCACGCTGTACCGCTCGAGGTAGAATCGTGTTTCGGTCAAAACCACGTAGTTCTTGCTCTGAAATACGGAAGAACTCTTGGAATGGCAACACTTGCTCAAAGCCATTGGTCTCACCATAACCATTACCATAGCCTAAACCCGCTCTCGCTGAGAATACCCAACGATGGTCATTACTGATTGGCCAGTAAAAACGTGAATCGTAATTGATCTTGAAGAAATTAAGATCTGAGTTTGGTGTAGTAATACTTAAGTTCAAGCTTTGACGAGAACCTGCAGTTGGGAACATACCACGGTTAACCGTTACACGTGACCAACCTGCACTTAACTCATATTTAGTAAAGTCATAATCGGCATTTGGATCGCTTTCGTTTAAGAAGCTCTCACGAAGTACTCGTGTTTGCTCAAAGTCCGAAATTTGCGAAAGGCTTTCTTCAATCCAACGAATACCAAAGTTAACACGGTTAATCGCATTAATTGGGAAACCAAAGTTAGTACCGAGACCATAGCTGGTCGATTTATAATCTACGATACCAAACTCACTCGCATCGAACTTACTGTAGAAGATACTGCTGCCTTGCGACACACCGTCAGGCGTGAAGTAAGGGTCAGTGTAGGACACACTATAACGTTCTGAACCACGCGAAGTGTTGATATTGAAAGCAACTTGGTTACCAGATCCTAGGAAGTTTGACTCACTGACACCAATGTTAAACTGAAGGCCCGCATAAGAACCATAAGCAACACCCGCTTGGAAACTACCTGCTGGCTGTTCTTTTACTTTAAAGTCAACATCAACCTGATCTTCAACACCAGGAATTGGCTTGACTTCAAACTCTACCGATTCCATATATGGCAAACGTTGAATTTGAAGCTTTGAACGCTCTAGGTTTTGGTTAGACAACCACGCACCTTCAAGCTGCGTCATTTCACGACGTAACACCTCGTCTGCTGTATTTTGGTTACCGTTCACCACGATGCGACGTACATATACGCGCTTTCCAGGATCAACAGATAGTGTTAATTGTACTTCTTTGTTTTCATCATCGATTTCTGGAACGGTTCGTACTTCAGCATTGGCATATCCAAAACGCGCCAAATAACTCTTAATGAAGTCTTCCGTTGCCGTCACAACTGAGCCGTTGTAAAGCTCACCAGCACGAAGTGGCACTATGCCTTTAATTAAGTCTTCACGACCTAATAAGTCACCAATGAAATCAAACCCTTTAACGGTATATTTTTCACCTTCGGTGATGTTTGCCGTAACATAAACTGATTCACGTTCTGGGCTTACTGAAACCTGCGTTGAATCGATGTTAAAACGCAAATAACCACGGTCTAGGTAAAAACTGCGGATCTTTTCTAAATCGCCTTCAATGGTTTGTTTTTGATAACGGTCATTAGAGAGGAAGCGCCACCAAGGTAAGTCCTGCTGAGATTCAATTAGGTTAAGAAGTTCTTCGTCCGAGAACAGCTCATTACCAACGAGGTTAATTTGACGTACAGAAGCAGCATCACCCTCTTCAAACTTCAGCATCAGCTTCACACGGTTACGTGGCAATTCAACAATGCTGACTTCAACCTTAGCGTTGTATTTACCAATACTGTGGAAGAATTCCGTTAAGCCTTTTTCGATACTATCAAGTACCGTTCTGTCTAACGGCTCACCTTGGCGAATATTTTGCTGTTCTAAACTCTCGTTTAGCTGCTCGTCTTTGATGTCTTTGTTACCATCGAATTCGATTGAGCTGATAGTTGGACGTTCTTTAACCTTAAAAATAATCTGATTACCATCACGGAATACCGCAATGTTGTCAAAGTGGCCAGACTTATACAGCGCCTTGATTGTGCGTGAAATAGTAAACTGATCGACATTGTCACCAACGTTGATCGGAATATGTGTCAATGCAGCACCTAGTGCAACGCGCTGCAGCCCTTCTACTTTTAAATCTTCTACGATAAAGGAGTTTTGCCCTAAGGCAGCAAAACTAGCGCCCAGTAAACTGGTTACTGCAATGTGTTTTTTTATAGGCATTTTAT
The DNA here is from genome assembly GCA_000814665.1 of Pseudoalteromonas flavipulchra NCIMB 2033 = ATCC BAA-314. GTDB lineage: Bacteria > Pseudomonadota > Gammaproteobacteria > Enterobacterales > Alteromonadaceae > Pseudoalteromonas > Pseudoalteromonas maricaloris. Next base: position 319,937 of record JWIH01000025.1, on the reverse strand, counting down.
TATCTTTATCCTTTACAACAATTTTGGCGCGATACGCTAAGGCCCATTACATCACAACATTCAAACGTTACAGCTTTTGTATTATGTTATCCGTTGTATGCTTGAACAAAAATGCAAACATTTAAATTGCATATAATGTGCGCTTTTTAGCACCGCACGGCTTAAAGCCGAGAAACATCATTAAATAGTGCAAAAAACGTTAAGGCAAGAAGAAGCGCCGCTCCAATCTTAAACCCAAACTCTTGTGTCTTTTCAGAGACTGGTTTTCTGCGAATTAGTTCAATTAAGTAATACATTAAATGCCCACCATCTAAGACAGGGAGCGGTAATAAGTTAAAAACTCCTAAATTCACGCTGATAAGCGCTAAGAAGCCTAAAAATGCAACTAACCCGTAACTAACACTATTTCCGGCACTAACCGCGATCCCCACAGGCCCGCTTAAGTTTTTTACCGAGACTTGGCCCGTGATTAAGTTGCCGATCATGTCGAAACTTAAGGCAATCAAGTCGTAAGTTTTACGAATGCCAAGCACCATACTATCTAGGATGCCGTATTGTCTAGTTTCAATATAACCATTTGGCCATTTTTCCATCACAGGCACAACGCCCAAATAGCCTTGTACGACACCTTCTGGTGAAGTTTTTGCCTGAGGTGTTATCGTTAGGGTTTGTGGCTGACCATCGCGCAGAATATCAATGCTTATGGCTTGATTTGCAGATTTTTGAACTCGGCTCACCAGCTGTTGCCACGATGCCAATTTGTCACCATTTATCGCAACCAGCGTGTCATCTACTTGTAAGCCACCTTTGTCGGCAGCTGCACCTTCTTCGATATAACCGAGCTGCAGCGTCAGCGGTGGCCTATAAGGCGTAATGCCGACTGAGGTCAGTGGCGCTTCATCTTGCTTTTCCAGTTTCCAATCGCTCAAACGTAGCGTGCGAATAGCCAAACTACCTTTTTCATCTTGTACTTTGGCAACCAGAGATGGTTCACCTAAATGCACCATCAATTCAAACGTGACGTCTTGCCATGAGTGTACTAACTCATCATTCAGTGCAATGATGTGGTCACCTGATTGAAATCCAGCATCCGCCGCGATACTGGTTGGTGTCACACCACCAACGACGGGTTTTACGGATTGAACCCCTACCATATACATTGCCGCTAACGCGACAATGGCAAACAAAAAGTTTGCCATGGGGCCTGCAGCTACCACAGCGATACGAGAAAGTACTGGCTTATTATTGAAGGCAAGGTGGCGCTCCTGCTCTGGCACATCATCAACGCGTTCATCGAGCATTTTGACATAGCCGCCAAGTGGAATTGCGGCGATAACGTATTCGGTTTGATGTTTGTCATACCATTTGACTAAAGGCTTACCAAAACCAATAGAAAAACGTAAGACCTTAACGCCGGCTTTTCTGGCAACCCAAAAATGGCCATATTCATGAACGGTAACTAAAATCCCTAAAGCAAGAATAAATGAGCCTAAGTGCCAGAAAAATTCAAACATAGTTACCTCAATGTGGCGATAATTTGCTGCGCTCGGTGGCGGGCCGTTCGGTCTGTTTCCATAATAGACTCAACGGATTCTAATACGCCAAGCGTGCTTTGCTCAAGCGTTAAGGCATTGACTCGATAGATATCGCAAAACCCTATCTTACCCTCTAAAAATGCCGCAACAGCGATTTCATTTGCGGCATTCACTGTTGTTGTTGCGGCCTGACCACTACGACATGCGTCAATCGCTAATTTGAGGTTGGGATAACGGTTAAAATCTGGTTTGGTAAAAGTGAAATCGACAATCTGAGAAAAATCTAATGGCTCTACACCGGCGTCAATTCTTTCAGGATAGGCAAGCCCATATGCAATCGGCGTTCGCATGTCTGGCTGCCCCATTTGTGCGAGCACCGAGCCGTCGCGATACTGCACCATTGAGTGGATCATACTTTGTGGGTGGATCACCACTTCAATATCGTCAGCCGAGCAGTTAAATAACCACTTCGCTTCAATAAACTCTAGCCCTTTATTCATCATGGTCGCAGAGTCGACAGAGATTTTTCTGCCCATAGACCAATTAGGATGCGCAACCGCTTCTTCCACCGTTACTGAAGCTAAGGTAGCCAATGAACGCTGCAAGAAAGGTCCACCAGAACCGGTTAATAAAATCTTACTAACACCGCTGTGACTTAGGTTTGAAGATTGTCCCGTTTGAATGGTCGTTGGTAGGCACTGGTAAATAGCATTATGTTCACTGTCGATAGGGAGTAAAGTCGCACCATACGCTTTTACTTTATCCATAAACAGCTGGCCACTCATTACTAACGACTCTTTGTTCGCCAGCAGCACTTTTTTACCCGCCTCGACTGCCGCTAGTGTCGGTAACAACCCTGCTGCACCAACGATTGCGGACATCACGATATCCACATCTACGTGACGAGCCATCTCGGCCATTGCTTCAACGCCATGGAGTACTTCAGTGGTAGTGCCCACCAAACGTTGAGAAAGTTGCTGAGCTGCGTGCTCAGAGCTCATAACCGCGTATTTAGGCTGATGACGTAAACAAAGCTCAGCCATCTTTTCCGCGTTTTGCCCTGCGACTAAGGCAAATACACGATATTGTTCTTTATTGCGGCTAACGACATCTAAGGTTGATAGTCCAATAGAGCCTGTCGCTCCTAGTACTACCAAGTTTTGCTCGCTCATAGCACAACCGTCCAAGCGTAGCAAAAAGCAAAAATGGGTGCCGCGGCCGTTAAGCTATCAATGCGATCTAGGATACCGCCGTGACCTGGCAAACAACGGCCTGAATCTTTAAGACCTACTTCGCGCTTAAACATACTTTCAAGCAAATCACCAACGGCAGAAAATAGCGCGATAATAATGGTCATTGCAGCGTAAATTGGCCACATATTGAGATCAATTGCGGCGAAGTGACAAAACACTAACACAAAAACAACTGCGGTGATCACGCCACCAACAAGACCTTCAATCGTTTTATTAGGGCTTACTTTAGGCATAAGCTTATGCTTACCTAAATTCTTTCCAGCGAAGTAAGCGCCAATGTCCGCGCTCCACACTATGCCCAATACCACCATGATAAGGACTGAGCCTATGTGCTCGCCATCTTCATATCCGGCACTACGCATCACGTTTAACGCAAGCCACAACGGGACTAGCGTCAGTACACCGGCGATGGAGCGCATCATGATCCCTTCATTCCAAGCACGAGCTGCTCGTGGGTATTTCACCACCAAGAAAGTAGCGACCAACCACCACGCAAAAGCGAGCGTAAATACATAATTGGCATCAGCGACTAAGCGCCCTTGCTGCCATAAATCCTGTATCGGCCAATGGGTGTTAAGCAATAGAATTAACACCGCCATAACGCCAACGAAAGTAAAACGCTGACGCTTTTGACATAGGCCCGCAAGCGCCGACCACTCCCATGCACCAAGCAAAACGATTAGTGCGGCAATCGTACTAAACATTGCCAGCGGTGTATAAAACACCAAAAGTAGAGCCAGAGGTGCAAGCACCGCTGACGTTAGAATACGTTGTTTTAACAAATTTGAACCCTTAACTTGTTGCGTCTTTCTCTGCGAGGAGCTGCTTTATCTGCTCTCCTGTGCATCCGAAGCGTCGCTCTCTAGACACGTAACAAGCAATGGCTTCAGAGAATGCTTGCTCGTCAAAATCAGGCCAAAGCGTGTCGGTAAAATAGAGTTCGGCATATGCAGCTTGCCATAGCAAGAAGTTACTGATGCGGAAGTCGCCTCCCGTTCTGATCAGCAAGTCGAGATTCGCTTGATCGGCCATCGTCATCTGCTCTGTCAAGGCATCTTCGGTTATATCACTTGGTTGCAATTCACCTGCTGCAACTTGTTTTGCGAGGTGTTGTGCTGCCTGTGTGATATCCCAACGTCCACCGTAATTTGCTGCAATGTTTAAGTTAAGCCCTGTATTGTCCTGGGTCAATGTTTGAGCTTCATGAACACGCTTTTGGAGGCTGTCAGGAAAACGAGAAAGATCGCCAATAATGGTTAGCTTTACGTTGTTCTTATGTAATTTTTTAACTTCTTTAGACAGCACATAAATAAATAATTCCATTAACGTGCTGACTTCATCTTCTGGCCTACGCCAGTTTTCACTACTAAAGGCAAATAGCGTCAGAGACTCTATACCTAACTTGGAACAGAATTGTACAGCACTGCGAACCGAATCTACGCCCTTCTTGTGTCCGAAGGCGCGAGGACGCCTGCGAGCTTGAGCCCAACGACCGTTGCCATCCATTATTATCGCAACATGTTTTGGCAATGATTGCTGCGAAATAACCTCTGCTTCTAAAACCATAATTCCAATTTAAGTGAAAAAAAACGCCGCCTAGTATACCCTAGGCGGCGCTTCAAACCTAATAAATTTGTCAGTGTACCTAGCCAAAAAAACGCTAACTGCTCAGAAACAAAGCAGAAATTTCTGCAATACGTAAACAGTGCGTAAATATAAACGCTAGGATAAAGACATTTAGATTTCCATCAACTCTGCTTCTTTCGCGCTTAGTTGAGTATCCATTTCTTTGATGAACTTATCAGTCAATTTTTGGATATCATCTTCAGCTTGACGTGCTTCGTCTTCAGAAATTTCTTTGTCTTTTAGCAATGATTTAATATCACCGTTTGCATCACGGCGAATGTTACGTACTGCAACACGACCACCTTCAACCTCACCACGTACGATCTTGATAAGATCTTTACGACGCTCTTCAGTTAATGGAGGAAGTGGAACACGGATCACAGTACCTGCTGACATTGGGTTTAAACCTAAGTCAGAAGACATGATTGCTTTTTCTACCGCTTGTGCAAGCGATTTGTCGAATACGCTGATAGCCAGTGTACGAGAGTCTTCCGTCGTTACGTTTGCTACTTGGTTTAACGGTGTATCTGCACCGTAGTAAGAAACAGAAATACCATCTAGTAGCGCAGGGTGTGCACGACCTGTGCGGATTTTAGAAAGCTGGCTTCCAAGTGCAGCCACACTTTTTTTCATGCGCTCTTGAGCGTCTTTTTTAATATCTTCGATCACAATACTTTCCTAGTCTGTTCTTGTTATGCCAGATTATACTCGCAATTTAGAGATTCGCTACTTAACTGCGAGTTGCTGAAATAGTCGTCAGATTATTCTGCTGCTTGAGAAGAGATAAGGGTACCTTCCTCTTCACCCATGATGACATTTTTCAATGCACCCGGTTTATTCATGTTGAATACGCTGATTGGCATATTGTGGTCACGTGCCAATGTAAATGCAGCTAAATCCATCACTTTCAATTCTTTGTCGATAACTTCGTTGTAAGTTAACGTGCGGTACAGCGTAGCATCTGGGTTTTTCACCGGATCGTCACTAAATACCCCTTCAACCTTAGTAGCTTTAATCACGGTATCCGCTTCAATCTCGATACCGCGCAAACATGCTGCTGAGTCCGTGGTAAAGAACGGGTTGCCCGTACCTGCAGAGAAAATAACAACACGGCCAGATTTTAATAGGCTAATTGCTTCTGCCCAATTGTACGCATCACACACACCATTTAGCGGGATAGCAGACATCAAACGTGCGTTTACAAAAGCACGGTGCAGCGCATCACGCATCGCAAGGCCGTTCATGACGGTCGCTAGCATGCCCATGTGGTCGCCCACAACTCGGTTCATGCCCGCTTCTGCAAGTGAACCACCACGTAAGAAGTTACCGCCACCGATAACCAAACCCACTTCTACGTCGAGCTCTACTAACTCTTTGATTTCTTGTGCCATACGATCCAATACTTTTGGATCGATACCAAAGCCTTCATCTCCCATTAAAGCTTCACCACTAAGCTTTAAAAGAACGCGTCTAAAAACAGGTTTTTTATTGATAGTCATAATATCCGGGCCAATTAAAAGTGAGGTAAAAAATAACCGCGCTTATGCTAGACATAAATGCGCGGTTATTTTAGAGAATTTTCAGCAATGACGCAAAGCTAATGTCAGCTTTTACGTCATTAGGCATCACAATAAGTGATTACTGGCCTTTTGCTGCAGCGATTTGTGCTGCAACTTCTGCTGCGAAGTCTTCTTCTTTCTTCTCGATACCTTCACCTACTTCTAGGCGAACGAATGAAGAAACAGATGCATTCTTCTCTTTAAGGTAGTCACCCACTGATTTCTTAGGTTCCATGATGAAAGCTTGACCAGTAAGAGAGATCTCACCAGTGAACTTCTTCATACGACCAACAACCATCTTCTCAGCGATTTCAGCTGGCTTACCTTCGTTCATTGCGATTTCAACTTGAACCGCTTTTTCTTTTTCAACTACTTCAGCAGGTACGTCTTCTGGGTTTAGGTAGTCTGGCTTAGAAGCAGCAACGTGCATTGCAACGTGCTTAAGTGTTTCTTCGTCAGCATCACCAGCTACAACAACACCGATACGCTCGCCGTGACGGTAAGCAACTAGCTTGTCACCTTGGATGTAAGAAACACGACGGATGTTCATGTTCTCACCGATTTTAGCTACTAGTGCAACGCGAGTCTCTTCAAACTTAGCTTGTAAGTCTTCGATAGTTAGTTGCTCAGCTACAGCTGCGTCAGCAATTTCGTTAGCAAATGCAAGGAAGCTTGCATCTTTTGCTACGAAGTCAGTTTGACAGTTAACTTCTACTAGTGCAGCAAAACCTTCGCCTTGCTTGATGATGATTGTACCTTCAGCAGCGATGTTGCCTGCTTTTTTAGCAGCTTTAGCAGCACCACTTTTACGCATGTTTTCGATTGCTTGATCGATATCACCGCCAGTTTCTGTCAGTGCTTTTTTACAATCCATCATGCCAGCGCCAGTGCGCTCACGAAGTTCTTTTACTAGGGCAGCAGTTACAGCCATTAGAATATCCTCAAATCTGAATTCAGTTCTTGATAAAACCAACCTTAGGTTGGCTGAATATCAAATCAAGTACAGCTCGCCTCAATTTGATAAAAATCCGTTATCTTTCAAGGTCTGCTTGGCAAACAACGGGATAAGCAGTTAATCGCTTATAAAGAATATCAAGTCTTCACCAATAATTTGATGAAGACTTGATGACAGCTAATACCTAATCAGGTAATTACTCAGCTTCAACGAAGTCGTCGTTTTCTGCTTGAGCAACGATGTTGCTTTCACGACCTTCAGTGATAGCAGTCGCTACTGCACCAGTGTATAGCTGGATTGCACGGATAGCGTCGTCGTTACCTGGGATGATGAAATCAACACCATCTGGGTTTGAGTTAGTATCAACAACAGATACTACTGGGATACCTAGGTTGTTAGCTTCACGGATAGCGATGTGCTCGTGGTCAGCGTCGATAACGAAGATAGCGTCTGGAAGACCGCCCATATCTTTGATACCGCCAAGGCCTTTTTCAAGCTTTTGCATTTCACGAGTAAGCATTAGCGCTTCTTTCTTAGTAAGCTTCTCGAAAGTACCGTCTTGGCTTTGAGTCTCAAGCTCTTTAAGACGCTTGATTGATTGACGAACTGTTTTCCAGTTAGTCAACATACCACCTAACCAACGGTGATTTACATAGAACTGCTCACTTTGGATAGCCGCTTCTTTAACTGCTTCGCTTGCAGCGCGCTTAGTACCTACGAAAAGGATTTTGCCTTTGTTAGATGCTACGTTCTGTAAGAACTTAAGTGCATCGTTGAACATAGGAACTGTTTTTTCTAGGTTGATGATATGAACGCGGTTACGTGCACCGAAGATGAACGGCTTCATCTTAGGGTTCCAGTAACGTGCTTGGTGACCGAAGTGAACACCAGCTTGAAGCATATCGCGCATTGAAACGTTTGCCATTGTATATTTCCTCTAAAAGTTAGGGTTAGGCCTCCACATATCCCATAGCACCAACACGAAGTTTTTATAACTGCATGCACCCAAGTGTATGTGTCGATATGTGTGTGTGTTAATATTAATAAGTGTGTTGTCTTAACTACAAACATTCAATCTCATCGTGTGAGGAAGAATTATTTGTAAAAAGACGGCGCGCTTTATACCATATATAAAGAATTAACTCAATCTTATGCGTAAAATTTGTGCATAATAAATGTTCATCTAAATTGACTTGGAGTCTAAATGAGTGCTGTGATCAAAACCCCTGAAGAAATCGAAAAAATGCGTGTTGCCGGGCGTTTAGCCGCGGAAGTACTGGAAATGATCGAGCCGTATGTTAAGCCAGGGGTGACCACCGACGAATTAAACACCATTTGTCACAACTACATTGTTGATGAGCAAGGTGCTGTTCCTGCACCGCTAAATTATCACGGCTTTCCGAAGTCTATTTGTACCTCAGTTAACCACGTTATCTGTCACGGTATCCCAAACGATAAACCGCTAAAAGAGGGCGACATTATCAATATCGACATCACTGTGATCAAAGATGGTTATCATGGTGATACGTCAAAAATGTTTTACGTCGGTACACCAACTATCCAAGGTAAGCGCTTAAGCGAAATCACGCAAGAGAGCCTATACCTTGCGATAAAAATGGTAAAACCGGGCGTGCGTTTGGGTGATATTGGTGCTGCAATTCAAAAGTATGCAGAAGGCTTTAACTACTCTATCGTGCGTGAATATTGTGGTCACGGCATTGGTAAAGAATTCCATGAAGAACCACAAGTAATGCACTATGGCAAACCAGGCACTGGCGAAGTGCTTAAAGCTGGTATGTGTTTGACTATCGAGCCTATGGTTAACGCGGGTAAGCGCCAATGTAAGCTACTAAAAGATGAGTGGACTGTCGTTACCAAAGACCGTAGTCTTTCGGCGCAGTGGGAACACACGCTGCTTGTCACAGATAATGGCGTTGAGATCTTAACGCTACGCAATGACGAGACGATAGACCGCGTTATTACGCATTCAGCTTAATTGCAAAAAGCATTTATCAAAGCCAGCCAGATTGCTGGCTTTTTTATTGCGCAACTCACGCTACAGCGATTACAGCACCCCTTGTGTTTAGATATCAGTTACACGCAATGCTAGTTGCCCAATCCTTGACCCTTCACCTCCCCGTCACTCGCAATTCTTATTTATTTAGTGTAAAACAGGACTCTACTGTTTTTGCGCGCATGACACAGGATCCTAAGTGGCATTACCGAACAAAGTGAAGACGCTTCTTGACGAAGCACAAGAACTTACCGATTACCGTGATTGTCTTGCTTTTTTCTACAAATGGTTAAGCAATCAATTTGCCAAGCAACCCGTTAGAAATCTAATTAACTCTCGAGCCGAATTTATCGACCGCTTGTTGATTAAACTGTTTAATGAAACCGGACTGGCGCACCAACCAGACTTGTCGTTAATCGCCATTGGTGGTTATGGCCGTGGTGAGTTACACCCGTTCTCTGATATCGATTTTTTGGTGCTAACCAAATCCGTTCCCTGTGAAGAAGTGACCAGCTGTTTAGAGCGTTTTGTCACTTATTTATGGGATTTAGGTCTAGATATTGGTCATAGCGTAAGAACCCATGAACAAGTCCTAGAACAAAAACAAAATGACGTTCACTTTGCCACAAGCCTGCTGGAAAGCCGCCTCATTTGTGGTAACCATATTGAGTATGAACACCTCAAACGACATATCGTTGAAACCCCAATTTGGCAATCTAGTGACTTTTTTATCGCCAAGGTCAATGAGCAGAATATTCGCCATAAAAAATGCCATGGTACCGCCTATAACCTTGAGCCTAATATTAAAGAAAACCCCGGTGGCCTGCGCGACCTGCAAACCATTTTTTGGGTCGCTAAAAAGCACTTCCGCGCTGAAACTTTGGAAGAGTTAATCAATCACGGTTATTTGACCCATGAAGAATATCAAGAGCTGTTAGAGTGCATCGAAAACCTGTGGAACATTCGCTTTGCACTACATTTGGCCGCAGGTCGCAGTGAGAACCGCTTACTGTTTGACCATCAACCACATGCCGCAGAGCTCCTCGGTTTTGGCTCTGAAGGTAAAGCTTCAGTTGAGCGTATGATGAAACGCTTATTTAGGATCATGAGCCGAGTGCGCGAAATGAACCAGATGCTGCTCTCCTATTTCGAACAAAGTATTCTTCCCGAGCAGTTAGAACAAGAAGCCGTGCCACTTGACAGAAACTTTGAGCGCATTGGCAATAAAATTCGCGTTAAGAACCCCTCGGTCTTTTTCCGTCGAGAGAATTTGTTTGTCCTCTTTGAACATATTGCAGACAACCCTAAAATCAATCAGATTGACCCAAGTACCATACGTACTATGCGCCAAGTCAGACGCCGTTTATTAGGCGATCTGCAAGATTACGCAGGCTGTCGTGATGCTTTTCTAAGGTTATTGAAACACCCTAATGGCATGGGACGAGCGTTTACTCTGATGCACAAACACGGGATCATCGCTGCCTATTTACCGCAGTGGCGTAATATTTTTGGTCAAATGCAGTTCGATCTGTTTCACGCCTACACGGTAGATGAGCATACCCATAAACTCATCAATAACATCTACCGCTATTTCGATAAAGAGCATATTAGTGAATTCCCGATTTGTTCTGAGATTGTTGCCCGCATGGACAAACCAGAGCTACTCTACTTAGCTGGGATCTTTCACGATATTGCCAAAGGTCGAGGTGGCGACCATTCCGAGCTTGGTGCCGTTGACGCCATGGCATTTACCAAAATGCACGGCTTTACCGCTTCCGACGCTAAATTAGTAGCTTGGCTGGTGCAAAATCACCTCCTGATGTCTGTCACAGCCCAGCGTAAAGATATTAACGACCCCGATGTTATTGCTGAATTTGCACAAAAAGTGAAAAACGAACGTCAGCTAGATTATCTCTATTGCTTAACGGTTGCCGACATTCGTGCCACCAACGACAACCTCTGGAACGACTGGAAAAATACCCTCTTACGCGAGCTGTATCTGCATACTCAGCGGGCATTGCGCTTGGGTCTTGAAAACCCAATGGATATGCGCGATCAGATCCGTGATAAGAAACGCCAAGCCAAGCAAAGGCTGATTAATTTGGGCTACTTCGAAGAGTACATTGACCTAATTTGGTCACGCTTTAAGGCCAATTATTTTACTGCCTTTAGTGAACAGCAGATCTCTTGGCATACTGAGCATTTATTACAGTCTCATGATTTAAGCCAGCCAAGCGTGATCGTCTCTGACAAGCCCATGCATGGCGGGACGCAAGTATTCGTATACAGTCCTTATGAATCTGCGTTATTCGCCAAACTGGTCAGTGTAATTGGTTCTAAAAAAGCACAGATCCAGCATGCTCAGGTCATGACCACAAAAGATGGCTATGTTGTCTTTAGTTTTGTTATCCTAGAAGTGAATGGCGACCCACTCAGCACCGGCCGTGCAGCGGGGATCAGAAAAGGCTTGGAAACTTTACTAAAAGATCCAAAAAGAAAGATACGGGTTAAGAAAAACCGCTCACAAAAGTTTAAAGACTTTAATATCAAACCGAAAATTATACTGCGCCCGCACGCACGCGACGATCGCAGCCTAATTGAAATTCAGGCCATTGATATTCCGGGGTTACTGACTAAAATTGCTGAGGTATTTCAGGCCTATTCACTACATATTCATGCCGCGCGCATTACAACCGTCGGCGAACGCGCAGAAGACTTTTTCGTCGTCTCAAACAAAGATTACAAGGCTCTAGATGAAGTACAAAAAGCTGAGCTTCATCGCGCCCTACTCAAAAAATTAAATGCTGAAACAGATTAACGAGGAATTTATGTCTGATTTAAAAACGACTATTGAAACCGCGTGGGAAAACCGCGATACCATTACTCCAACCACGGTATCAGACGAAGTAAAACAAGCGATTGTCAACGCATTGGAAATGCTAGATTCAGGTGCAGCGCGTGTTGCTGAAAAAATTAGTGGTGAGTGGGTTGTACATCAATGGTTGAAAAAGGCGGTACTCCTGTCTTTTAGAATTCGTGACAACCAACCAATGAGCGATGGCGTTAACCAGTTTTACGACAAAGTACCATTAAAATTCTCAGACTATACGCCAGAGCAGTTCCAACAAGGTGGTATGCGCGTAGTACCAAACGCGGTAGCGCGTCAAGGCAGTTTTGTCGGTAAGAACGTGGTACTTATGCCGTCTTACGTTAATATTGGTGCATATGTTGATGAAGGTACTATGGTAGACACTTGGGCAACTGTAGGCTCGTGTGCACAGATCGGTAAAAACGTACACCTATCTGGCGGTGTGGGCATTGGTGGCGTATTAGAGCCGTTACAAGCCAATCCAACGATTATTGAAGATAACTGTTTCATCGGCGCACGTTCTGAGATCGTCGAAGGCGTGATTGTTGAAGAAGGCGCGGTTATCTCCATGGGTGTCTATATTTCACAAAGTACTCGTATTTATGACCGTGAAACAGGCGAAACCCATTATGGTCGCGTACCAGCTGGTGCGGTGGTAGTACCAGGATCGCTACCAAGCAAAGACGGCTCTCATAGCCTGTATGCAGCAATTATTGTGAAAAAAGTAGATCAGCAAACCCGTGAAAAAGTTGGGATCAATGCACTACTTCGCTCACTAGACGACTAAATATCACGATAGTTTCAAACAAGGGAGCTTTCTGCTCCCTTTTTCATGTATTACCAGCGGTAGTCCAGTGACACTAGAATGTTTCTCGGTCTTCCTGGAAAGTACCTTTCACCACTAAATGAAGTGTAATCGGCACGTTCAGCGTAACGTTCGTCGGTTAGATTTTTCACTCTCACTGTCAACGCCAAATGCGGATTTACCTGCCACTTTCCTCGTAAACTCAGTAAATCGTGACCGGAATAACGATGAAGATTTTCGGGGTCAGTAAAATACTCTCCTACATGATGCCAAGCTAAAGACCAACTGAGGTTATCCAGTGCTTGCCAGTGTAATTGGGCGTTAATCACGTTCCTTGGTGCTGAATCTAGATCGTTGCCGTTAATATTGATGCCACCTAGAATATTATCTCGTTCATAGGTATGCTTAGCACGCGTTGCGGCGAGATCTAGTTGCCAATGTGCTGAGAATGAATAACTCAGCTCCAACTCCACACCTCGGTGTCTTGAGCGACCATCATTGATATAGAAAAAGTCACTATCTCGGAAGATCAAATTTTCTTTTTCCATGTCATAAATCGCGACCTGATAGCCAAGACTATCTGCACTCCCTTTTAGGCCAAGCTCGATATTGTCCGCCTTTTCTTCCTCTAGCGATGCTTTTAGCTGCTCTCGCTGCAATTGGTAAAGCTCAGCAGTTTGTGGTGCGCGATAACCTTGAGACACGTTAGCATAGGCAATATCTCGCTCAGTGAACGCATAGCTTAGGCCAAATTTTGGTGAAAAATAAGCAAAGCTATTTTTGCCACTGGCTGGGCGACTATAACGACATCCTCCCATTGTACACATCGAACCATCTTCTTTGGTACGCCCAGTAGGCAAAAAGTTGCGATAATCGTATTTCATTGACTCAAAACGACCGCCCAGTTCAACTAACCAGTTACCCTGTCGCCAACTGAGATTTGCAAAAGGCGCGAGTTGCCTTGCATCTACCTCATAGTCGTAGTGTTTTCCTGTGGGAATAGTTGAGCGTAAAAATGCAGAACCTTCAGTCGGCGTAGGCTGATACTGCAACATCTCGCCTTGGGTATATTCTGCATCCATTCCCCAATCTAGTTGTATTGAGTCACTTAATTCAGTGTGTATAAGCGTTTGCAGCCCCACACCAGTTTGACCATTTTCTTCAAACGGCTTACCCGGCAAGAAATGCTTAACAAATTCCATCTCTTGCCAGCGTACATAAGGTTTTATCAGTACGGTGTTGCTATCATCAAAGTGCCCGGTTATTTCCGTCCAAGCTCTAAATGACTCAGCCTTTCTATATGCTTCAGGGTTTTCGTTTTGCTTTGCCAATTGCTTATTTTTATAGCTGTCCACTCCTGTTACATAACCCGCAGTTTGCTGATCTAAGTGGGTGTATGTCATTCCAGATACGACACCAATCTTCTCACCTTCATATTGGTGTTTGACGCTTAACTTTTGTTGCTCAACGCTTTCATCGTCACGATAACCCGAATCTTTTGTAAGGGTTAACGCTGCGCCCAAGCCAAGGGCTTTATCGCCAGCTTGTATCCGAGTTCGGCTATAACCATAGGAGCCGATATCTAATGCAATCCTAGGTGTCTTTTGAATGCTGTTTGAAGTAATCACATTAACCACTCCATGCACCGCATTAGAGCCATACAATACGCTGTTTGGCCCTTTTAGTACTTCTATACGCTCAGCCGCTTCAAAGTGCGATTCAAAGAGCTCATTGATATTACAAAAGCCTGCGGCTCTGAGTGCAATACCACCTTCAGCCATTAAAATGCCGCCACATGCGCCTGCACCAGATAGCACTTGTGAACGTAATGCAGGTAAATACTCTTGACCATTACCATGTTGTATATTTGCGCCAGCAACAAGCCTCAACGCCTTTTCGATATGTGTGACGCCTATGTCATCTAATTGAGTTTCTGTGAGCAAAGAGAGGCTTACAGGGCGCTCTCCTGTCGTCTCAGCCAATCTGGATGCCGTAGTAGTGATGATTTCAAATTCGTTGTTCTCTGTCGCTTTGCTAAGTTGTGGTACAAGAGCGCAACTTGCAAAGACCAACACCATTTTTTTCATTTTGATACCAATTGTATTAACTCGATTACAAGGCAAAAAGAAAGGGCTACACAGCCCTTTCTTTTTCTTTACCACTCAGCGTTATGCTTGTCTCGCCTCTAACATCAAACGCTTCATATCTCGCACTGCCTTTTCCAGTCCATCAATTGCCGCTCGAGCAACAATGGCATGACCAATGTTCAGTTCGTAGATTTCTGGCATTTGTGCAATCGGTTTAACATTATGGTAATGCAAACCATGGCCGGCGTTGACGATAAGGCCTAGGCCATGAGCATACTTAACACCTTCACGAATGCGTTCAAGCTCCGCGGTCATTTCGGTGTCGTTCTCAGCATCAGCATAAGCACCCGTGTGGATCTCAATGTAAGGCGCACCGGTTTGTTTTGCAGCATCTAGCTGCTTTTTATCCGCGTCGATGAACAAGCTTACTTTGATACCTGCATCAGCTAGGCGCTGAGTTGCCGCTGTGATCCTATCTAGATTACCCGCAACGTCTAAGCCACCTTCCGTGGTTAACTCTTCGCGTTTTTCTGGCACTAGGCAAACATATTCAGGTTTTACTTCGCAAGCGATGTCGAGCATTTCGTCAGTTACTGCGATTTCTAAATTCATACGTGTTTGGATGGTTTTTGCCATCACATAAACATCACGATCTTGAATATGGCGACGGTCTTCACGCAAGTGAATAGTAATGCCGTCGGCACCTGCGTGCTCAGCTACTGCAGCTGCATGTGCAGGATCTGGATAGCTAGTGCCACGCGCCTGACGAAGCGTTGCAATATGGTCTACGTTGACGCCGAGTAAAATATCTTTCATCGTTTATCCCTTGATAATATGACGTAGCAAGTGGATCACCCACTTAATACCGCAATACCAATTTACCGATTTACCGATTTATACTTTTGATTAAATTGGTATTATTTCTTTGAAATAAATAGTTCTCTACTTTTCAGCCCTTGCTTACCAACCAGCGGTGCCATTAATTTTCGTGTTAATAGCTTAGCCGCCCTTCTCACGGCAAGGTCTTGGAAATCTTGATTGGCAATGGCCAATAACATACTGCCCGGTATCGTATCAGGTTCACGACCGACTGCAATAAAACCGTACTCAGATACGTACTTATACGCGGCTTTTGGCCGCACTGGATTACCTTCTGCGTCAAACTCCAGTTCCACCCCGAAACCCAGCTCACCTAACAATTGCAACTCAAAGCTGCGTAAGATAGGTTCCACATCTTCATCTTGAGCCAAACGCATTAAATGTAGCTGATAGAGCGAAAAGATCTGCTCTAGCGGTTCGTTGGTGGGTACCACGCGTTGTGTTAGCTCATTGAGATACAAACCACAATATAACTGCCGCCCAACGAGTTGGATTTGATTGTCTGTGGGTTCAAAACGATTTACGTATTTAAAATCGTATCTGCCTGCATATTGCAGTAAAAGTAATGAAAATGGCCGCAACTGGGCATTATGTTTGAGGGATTGCTTGCCCTTTACTCGGGCAAGCATTTTGAGTTGTCCAACGCCTTCGACCAGCACGTCAAGCAGTACCTGAGAATCGCTATAAGGTCTGCGATGTAACAGATAGGCCTGTCGAAAGTCGCTATCCAATCAGTCTTCTCCGTACCCTAAGCTACGAAGAGCACGTTCGTCGTCTGCCCAGCCAGATTTCACTTTAACCCAGCATTCGAGATAGACTTTGTTGTCTAGCATGTTTTCAAGATCTTTACGCGCTTCGCGACCGATCACTTTGAGCTTTTCGCCTTTGTTGCCGATCACCATGCGTTTTTGCGATTCGCGCTCAACAAGGATCAATGCGTTTATCTGCCAAACACCGTTGTCTTGCCACTTAAACTGTTCGATCTCAACCGTCACCGAGTACGGTAATTCATCGCCCATAAAGCGCATCAGCTTTTCACGCACGATCTCTGCCGCCATAAAACGCATTGAGCGATCGGTAACGTAATCTTCAGGGAAGTAGAACTCACACGCAGGTAAACGCTTGTGCACTTCTTCTCTGATCATATCAACGTTCTTACCTTGCTTCGCAGAGATAGGTACGATCCCGATAAAATCACCCTGTTCACTCAACCACTGAATATGTGGCATCAACAAGTCTTTGTCTTTTACCTGATCAGTTTTATTCATCACCACCAAGATAGGACGACCGCTGTCTTTAACTTTAGCCAGTACCATTTCGTCATCAGGCGTCCAATGCGTCCCTTCTACGACAAAAATAACCAATTCAACATCGCCGATTGAGCTTGACGCTGCTCGGTTCATTAAGCGGTTAATTGCACGCTTTTCTTCAATATGAAGTCCTGGCGTATCAACATACACCGCCTGATAGTTACCCTCTGTATGGATCCCCATAATGCGGTGACGAGTGGTTTGTGGTTTACGCGAGGTAATACTTACCTTTTGCTCAACCAATTTATTTAATAGTGTCGATTTACCTACGTTAGGTCTACCGACAATGGCAATCATGCCGCAATGTGTATCAAGCGTCATTCTTTAGTATCTTAAGCGCTTTTTCGGCAGCTTTTTGCTCAGCTTTACGTCGCGAGCTGCCTACTGAAATTATACTTTCCATCCCTTCCACTATACATTCGACCGTGAATGTTTGGTTGTGAGCTTGCCCTTTGGTATCTATTACAGTGTAGCCCGGTAAAGGTAATTTTCGAGCCTGTAGATACTCCTGCAGCAGCGTCTTCGGGTCTTTTTGATTATGACCAGGTGAAATCGCAGTTAAGCGTGATTCGTACCAACTTAGTACCAAATCTCTACACACATCGATGTCAGAGTCTAAGAAAACAGCACCAATAATGGCTTCTACTGCATCTGCGAGCGTTGACTCACGGCGAAAACCGCCACTCTTTAGCTCACCTGGACCTAGGCGCAGATAATCACCCAGCGCGAATTCCACACCGAATTCCGCCAGCGTTTGACCACGCACTAATGTTGAGCGCATGCGGCTTAAATCACCTTCACGCGCTTTTGGAAACTTGTGATACAAAGCATTTGCAATCACAAAGCTTAAAATAGAGTCGCCCAAAAATTCGAGACGCTCGTTGTGCTGGCCTTTGTGACTGCGATGCGTCAAAGCCTGCTCAAGCAGCGCCTTATCAGAGAAGTTGTACCCTATTTTATTATAAAGTTCTTCTACGTTTCTTTTCATTTTTACTGAATACTACCTAGGCGTTCAAAACGAACACCAGTTGGAACCCACCCTGGCAAAATGCTGTCTGGGCCATTATCAAAATCAAAACTTAACCAAATAAATACCGCTCTTCCAACCAAGTTTTCATCAGGTACAAAACCCCACATACGACTATCTTGGCTGTTATTACGGTTATCACCCATCGCAAAATAACTTCCCTCTGGTACTACCCACTCATCGCGGCGAGTACCTGGTTGTTGATAGTAGCGATCTGTTAACTCTAACACTTCAGGATTAATTAAAATATCATGTTCTACGTTTGGCAAATGCTCGGTTAGACGCACTAACTGCATTGGGCCTTGCGTAAACTCGTCACGATTAACAATATCTACATCAATCTTGTTATATTCGCCACACGTCAACCCGTTTGCTTCGCTCTGCCCGTCTTCACACTTAGGTTTAATGTAAAGCTGACGATTGCGATAAACAATATGGTCGCCCGGTAAACCAACAATACGTTTGATGAAATCAATACGCTCGTCTAGCGGAAACTTGAACACCGCAATATCACCGCGCTCAGGTGTACCCGTCTCAACGATTTTGCTACGCCACACAGGGTCTTTAATCCCGTAAGCATATTTTTCCACAAGAATAAAATCGCCATCCAATAAGGTTGGCATCATTGAGCCTGATGGAATTTGAAACGGTTCAAAAATAAACGAACGGAAAATCGTGATCGCGGCAATCATAGGAAAAATTGATTTCGCGTTTTCAACAATGGCAGGTTCAGGTGCGATTTCCGCAATGATGTCGGCATCCAACTGAGTGTCAGACGCACCTTGCGCAATAGCAAGCCTAGCTTGTCTTTTTGGTGCATACACCAAATGATCGATCAACCAAATAAGGCCTGAACCGACCGTGAGTAGCACCAATAAAATTGAAAAATAACCTGCCATTTGTATTTCCTGTTACTTACCTACTTTCAATATTGCTAAGAATGCGTCTTGTGGCACTTCAACGTTACCAAGTTGCTTCATACGCTTCTTACCTTCTTTTTGCTTTTGCAGTAGCTTTTTCTTACGGCTCACGTCACCACCATAACATTTTGCGATTACGTTTTTACGTAACTGCTTAACTGTACTACGCGCAATGACGTGATTACCAATTGCAGCTTGAATAGCAATATCAAACATTTGGCGAGGGATCAATTCTCTCAGCGCTTCAGCTAACTGACGGCCACGCGTTTGTGAACCATCGCGGTGAACAATTATTGCAAGCGCATCAACGCGGTCGCCATTGATCAGAATATCCACACGCACCATGTCTGATGCTTCAAAACGCTTGAAGTTGTAATCTAGTGATGCAAAACCACGGCTGGTAGACTTCAACTTATCAAAGAAGTCCATTACCACCTCTGACATTGGCAATTCATAGGTTAACGCAACTTGCTTACCGTGATAGGTCATCTTGGTCTGCATACCACGCTTTTCAACACACAGCGTGATCACGTTTCCTAAATATTCTTGCGGAACGAGAATATTTGCTTCAACAATTGGTTCACGAATTTCAATAATGTCGTTTACCGGTGGTAAATCCGATGGATTATCGATTTTCACCACACCGTGCTTAGTTTCTACTTCATAGATTACCGTTGGAGCTGTGGTGATCAGATCCATGTCATATTCACGTTCAAGGCGCTCTTGAATAATCTCCATATGGAGCATACCTAAGAAACCACAACGGAAACCAAAGCCTAGTGCTGTTGAGTTTTCAGGCTCGAAGAATAGTGATGCATCGTTGAGGCTCAATTTATTAAGCGCATCGCGGAAATTTTCGTAGTCATCAGATGAAATTGGGAACATTCCCGCGTATACCTGAGGCTTCACCTTTTGGAAACCAGGCAAACGGTCTGTTGCAGAATCACGAGCCATGGTAATGGTATCACCAACTGGTGCACCATGGATGTCTTTGATACCTGCGATAACAAAGCCTACTTCACCCGTTTTCAACACCCCAGTATTGGTCTGCTTCGGTGTAAAGATACCAACCTTATCTACTTGGTGAGCTTGCTCTGTAGACATGATCTTGATCTTTTCGCCCGCTCTTAATTCACCGTTTTTAATACGCACCAATGACACTACGCCTTGGTACGGGTCAAACCATGAATCGATAATCAGTGCCTGTAGTGGCGCATTTGGCTCACCTTCTGGTGGCGGAATATCACGTACGATCACTTCGAGCACTTCATCAATGCCGATCCCCGTTTTCGCACTACAACGCACCGCTTCTAATGCTTCAATACCAACGATATCTTCAATTTCTTCGGCAACGCGAAGTGGATCAGCCTGTGGTAAGTCAATTTTGTTTAGTACCGGAATAACTTCCAAGTCCATCTCAAGCGCGGTGTAACAGTTCGCTAGTGTTTGTGCTTCTACACCTTGACCCGCGTCAACAACCAATAACGCACCTTCACAAGCGGCAAGAGAGCGCGACACTTCATAAGTGAAGTCAACGTGTCCCGGTGTATCGATAAAGTTTAGCTGGTAGGTTTCACCATCTTTTGCTTGATAGTTAAGCGTTACACTCTGTGCTTTAATGGTAATGCCGCGCTCACGTTCGATGTCCATCGAATCCAGTACCTGCTGCTGCATTTCGCGGTCTGTTAAACCTCCACAAACTTGGATTAAGCGGTCTGATAGCGTCGATTTTCCATGGTCAATGTGGGCAATAATAGAAAAGTTACGGATATGCTTCATATACTGGATTCAATACTTCTGTTAGTCACAAATAGAGATTAAGGCCTCGATTTTACATTTTATTTAGTACAATCACCATCTATTTGCGTTATTGGTAGGCTAATTGGGTAAATTTTTATCACTTTTACCTGATGTTTGAGTTTATCCCCTTGGACTCTGGCGAAAAATAAACCGAGTGCTGCACTCGTAAATGCAATAAGTATCTGCAAAGGTTCATTGAGACCAAGTACGAGGGCTGCGATAAACATGCCAGCAAAAGCAAAAAGCAATGGCATCATGTAAACATAAAACGCATGTTTCACCACATCAGAGTCGTCTAATGCCAACTTAATTTTTTGGCCAATTTCGACAGATTCCGTCAAATCTACAGGGAATTGTTTTTTGTGGGTGCCAAAGAGTTTGGCAAATACTTGGGAGCCGCATTTGCCGTTACAACCTTCACAGGCGGGCTTTGGCTGTGCTTCTAAGTAGACAGTTGCGCCTTTTATGGCGGCAACTGTCAGAGTTTGTTCTATCATAAAGGTCTTTTCACAGACTCAGCGATTGCTTTTGCGGTCATTGCTGGAATATTTCCAACTACGGATACGTCAAACGCACCTGTGTTGTGTACATACACCGTTGTTGCACCTGACGAGAGCGCTCCACTTGGGCGCTGGCCCGGTAAAGGACGTTGTACAAATACCGAAATATCAACAAGGCCGTCGGAAAACAAGTAGTAGTCTGCCAGCTCATTGTTTAAATCTAACTTATGTCTGTCAGATTTTAGCAGCTCAAAGCCCTGAGGTAACCAACCAATTTGCCAATTGTTTTTTGTGCCATTCTCAAGTGTCTTCAACAACCCAGATACAGCTTCAGGAAACTGCTTTTGTGAAAGTTCTAACAATTGTTCGGCTGGGGTTTCAGTCACGCTGATATGGGTAAGCTGAAGCTGTTCTAATAATTCGCCTTGTTGGTTTACGTAAGCGGATTTTAGCAACAGAGATGACTCGGTATCGATCCACAACCAATAGTTGTATTTAGCGTCATCCTTTGCTTCTAACCTGACAAGCTGAGCAGGTCTGTCAACGATCCGACCTTTACCCCCTAAAACAAAATCATAGCTTTCTTTGAGGCTGTCGATATTTTTGAATAAAACTTCGGGAATAGGACCTGCTATCGAATCTGTTTGGATGGTGTAAGGCTCAGACTTTGGTTCAAAATAAGTCACTTTGTCACCAATGCGGATCATTTCAAGTCCAGCACCATTGAGCAAACTTAAAAGCTCAAATTCAGTCCCATCTTGGTTACCATGAAGCCAACGGTAAGGCTCCATAGATTTTCCTTTCACCACGACAAACGATGCATCAAAGTTTCTATGATGCACCGCTTCGGCCATGTCTTTTAGCAGTTGTTTGGCTGATACGCTTTCATTTGCCCACAGCCAACTAGAGAAAAATACACTTACTACAACTAACAGTGCTCTCATTTATTGCTCTTTTTCCTCTTGCTTTTCAGCGGTGCTGTTTTCACCAGATTGCTGCAGCGCATACGCCATACGTGACTGTCTTTGGTGCTCTAACACCAATGCACCAATACGTTGCTGCTGTAACTCTCTAATGCCTTTAGCCGCTGATTCAAGCGCAGGCTCAGTTGATAAGCTCACAGGAGAAACGCCTCCAGCAAAAGGAGTTGATTGCAACTGTAACGTATCGCCCGCAGGTAAAGTCGCGTCAGTGCTTAGCGTATTAACCCCAAGCACAGCAAACAATGACACACTTGCCGCGATAGCCACTTGTGCAAACGGCTTACGCCATGCACTTAGCTCAATCACATTGCTCTTTGGCATCGTTTCTTTCACTTGCTCAACGGCCGGCTCACTATACGTTTGCTCTTGTTCAAGTGCCGCTGCAAAGCTGCTGGTGATATCAATGCAAGGTGTGTCTTGCTTTTGACTACGCATTACATCACCAATCAAGGCATACCGAGCAAACTTTTGTTCGTCTAAACGAACATCAGTTTCAGCGTTGAGTGACAGATCACCGTCAAAAATTTGCGATGTCGTTAAATCTTCTGTCACTTGTTTTTCAGCTTGTGCCATATTAAGACTCACCTATTAATGGGTTCAAATTGTTATCTATCGCTTCCCTTGCGCGAAAAATTCTCGAACGAACTGTACCTACCGGACAATCCATAATGACAGCTATTTCCTCGTAGCTCATGCCTTCGATTTCACGCAAAGTAATTGCGGTTTTTAAATCGTCAGGCAAGCGCTCGATAGTTTTGAAAATCACTGCTTTCACTTCGTCGCTTAACAATAGATTTTCCGGTGAAGCGTTCGATCTTAATTGGTCTGCACCATCATAAAACTCGGCTTCTTCCGCATCTACGTCGTTTGCTGGCGGCTTTCGACCAAGCGCCACCAAATAATTTTTTGAACAGTTAACCGCGATTCTATACAACCAAGTATAAAATGCGCTCTCGCCCCTAAAGTTAGGCAACGCTCGATAAGCTTTAATGAACGTTTCCTGTGCCACATCTGCCACATCGCCTTGATTCGCTACATAACGAGAAATCAGCGCTGCGACTTTATTTTGATACTTGGCAACTAACAGGTTGAATGCGTTTTTATCTCCCTGTTGAACGCGTTTAACTATATCTAGATCTAAATCCTGCTCGCTCATTCGAGCCGGTACTCCTCTTTTTGCTTTTCTAAATCGTATCTAGTTGCCATCATTCACAGCTACTCTGACTTAGTACTGAATAAAAAGTTCTGTTTTTTTGTATTTTTTTTTAAAATAAACGAATTCATCCATCTTTGCGTACTAGTTCTTGGCTGCTTTTTAGCATTATTCCATTAGCAGTCACACAAAATGTTCTAAATGATTCTCATTAAACGGAACAAACTCTCTGCCTTCTATGATAGCAGATGTGGTATAAATAGCAGAATTAAACGCAAAAACAGTAAAGATCTTCGAATATGAAAAATACGACTCACCACAATACTGATGTAGTCATTATTGGTAGTGGCGCTGCTGGACTCTCTCTTGCGCTCTCTTTGGCAAACCACTGTAATGTTACCGTGATAAGCAAAGGGGCGTTAAAAGAAGGCTCTACACTTTATGCTCAAGGTGGCATTGCCGCAGTATTCGATAAGAAAAATGACAGTATTGAATCTCATGTCGAAGACACGCTTGCGGCAGGCGCTGGTTTATGTGACCGCGATGCGGTGCACTATACCGCCTCAAATGCAAAGAATTGCTTGAAGTGGCTGATTGAACAAGGCGTGCCATTTGATATGGAAGTGGATAGCAAAGGGAAAGAGCGCTTTCATTTAACCCGCGAAGGTGGACATTCACATCGTCGTATATTGCACGCAGCTGATGCAACGGGTAAAGCCGTTCAAACCACATTAATTAGCCAAGTGCAGTTACACCCAAAAATTAATATACTTGAGCAATACAACGCCATCGATCTCATTAAAGATAAACATGGCGACTCAAGCGATATCAAAGGCGTTTACGTCTATAATCGCAAAGCGGATAGAGTTGAGAGCATCTCGGCTAAGTTTGTCGCTTTAGCAACGGGTGGCGCAAGTAAAGTTTACTTGTATACCTCAAATCCAGATGTTTCTTCGGGTGACGGCATCGCAATGGCGTGGCGTGCGGGTTGTCGTGTGGCCAACATGGAGTTTAACCAATTTCACCCGACCAGCTTATACCACCCTGAGCTACAAAACTTTTTAATAACCGAAGCCATGCGCGGTGAAGGCGCGCTGCTTAAACGTCCTGACGGCACACGCTTTATGCCTGACTTCGATGAGCGCGAAGAACTCGCCCCTCGCGATGTGGTCGCCCGTGCCATTGACTATGAGATGAAACGATTGGGCGCAAATTGCGTCTATCTGGATATCTCACATAAAGACAAAGAGTTCATCATTGAGCACTTCCCTACGATTTATGCTAAGTGCCTAAGTGTTGGTTTAGATATCACCAAAGAGCCAATCCCCGTAGTGCCAGCGGCGCATTATACCTGCGGTGGTGTTATGACTGACTTTAACGGTCGTACTGACATCGACAATTTATATGCAATCGGCGAAGTGGCTTACACAGGTCTACATGGCGCAAACCGCATGGCGAGTAACTCGTTATTAGAATGCATTGTGTTTGCCCACGCTGCCGCAAAAGATATTTTAGCTAAAATCGATAATTGTCCTGAGCCATCTAAGTTACCAGATTGGGATGAAAGCCGTGTCAGCGACTCGGACGAAGAAGTAGTGATCACCCACAACTGGCACGAACTTAGATTGTTTATGTGGGATTATGTTGGCATTGTTCGCTCAACTAAACGGTTAGAACGTGCGCTACGTCGCGTTGAGTTATTGCAGCAAGAGATCCACGATTATTACGCCAACTTTAGAGTGAGTAACAACCTGCTTGAATTACGTAACTTAGTACAAGTAGCTGAACTGATTATTCGCAGCGCGTTAGAACGTAAAGAAAGCCGCGGACTGCACTATACCATTGACTTCCCAGACATGGCTGAAAACCCCACACCTACCGTTTTGTCACCGACAAAATAATAATATTTGCATGTAGAGCATGTGCTGGTTTTTATCGCCATGCTCTGGTTGCTGTTTCTACTTGGCTTGCAGCGTAGTGCGACAAAGTAAACGCCAGTCCGCTTCTGGTATTGCCTGTCGAGTCAAAAATACCTGCTGCTTAGCTTGGTTCGCATCCATGATTTTTAGCGCTATTTGACTATCAAACCATATGGTCGCACCAATAAGCTGCCCTTTGAAATTTATCGTTTGCGACTGTATTTCAATGAAGTTTTCCTTCGGGAGCATGAGTACAGTACCCGCCTTTGGCGTGCGAGATAAAACAGTTTGCCAACTGCAATAACCCGCCACGGCGAATACGATTGCGACTAACCACCACAGCGCAGGAAACAGCAGAAAAAGGATAAAAGTGAGGCAAGAAAAAAGAACCACAAAGAAGGTGCGGTTCTGAAGATTGTGTTGAAAGTCGATTCTATACGCGGATCCGATCAAGGATTAACTTAACCATGCGTTTTAGCTCTGGATCTGGACATTCTTCATGACCCATAAACCAAGCGAATAAATCTGGATCCTCACAGGTAACTAGACGCTGAAACACGTACTTACCTTCGTCGGATAGCGCGTCATAAGCCTGCTCAACAAACGGCTCTAAAATAACGTCCAGCTCTAACATGCCACGACGGCAAGCCCATTTAACTCGAGCTTTAGGCAGTAACTCAACCATAAACTGATTAACCCCTCATAAACTATTGAGAAAATTATACCCACTGTGCAGGACATATGCCATAAAACTTATAGAAATGGCACATTGAAATCGTCCGTCCCTATCTCCACTTATGATTTTACGGTAACATTACGAAAACACTTTAATAGGGATCAACATTATGTCAATTGCTCGTGCTTATGCGCTTCCGTTCAAGGTTATTCGCATTTCAGGACAAGATAAACTTAGCTATTTGCACGGTCAGGTTACTCAAGACATTAACCTTATCAAAGAAGATAATTTTATGTGGTCTGGGCATTGTAGCCCTAAAGGCAAACTTTGGTCTGTGTCGCGCTTAACTCGCTATCAAGACGACTACTTAATGCTTGCAGGTGTAGCCGAAGCTGAAGCATCACTTCGTGAGCTAAAAAAGTACGGCGTTTTTGCCAAAGTTGACATTGACTTTGCTGACTGCGAAGTCTTTGGCTTAATGACTCAGGACAGTAAAGCGCTTGCTACTGCCTTTGGCGTTGAGCTTTCGTCTGACGCAAGCGCTGTGGATGTTGCCAACGGCAAGCTGCTAAGACTCGCAGACGAGCGCTTTGTTTTCATCGCGTTCGAAGGCGCAGATTTACCAGCGGACGTGGAACAACAAAGCAATCCAGCACCGTTTATTGCGGCCAGCATTTTAGCAGGTGAGCCAAGCCTTGATGCCGATCACGTGGACGAATTTGTACCACAAATGGTTAACCTTCAAGCCCTTAACGGGATCAGCTTTAAGAAAGGTTGCTATACTGGTCAAGAAACCGTAGCTCGTATGCGCTATCTTGGTAAAAACAAACGTGCCATGTACATAGTGACAGGTAATGCGGCAGAGCGCATCGAAGAGGCAGACATTGAACTGCAGATTGAAGACAACTGGCGTCGTGGTGGCAAGGTTATTCAACAAACCTTTGATGCAAGCAGCGGCCGTTATTATGCGCTGGCGGTGATGCCAAATGACACACCACAAGACGCGGTGCTAAGAGCAAAAAATTCACCAGAGGTGAGTCTTACTATTCAACCTCTACCTTATTCTTTAGAAGACAACTAACGGGATCTTATATGATTATTGGCCCTAACTCGGTAGTGACAATCCACTACTCAGTTCAAGACAAAGACAACAACACGATTGATAGCACATTTGATGATGAGCCTGTGATAGCGATGCTTGGCTCAGGCTATCTGATCCCAGGTCTTGATGATGCCCTACAAGGCAAACAAGCTGGTGACACTTTCAGTGTGACCATAGAGCCACAAGAAGGTTATGGTGAGCGCTTTGACGAACTGACTCAAGCTGTTCCTAAATCAATGTTTGAAGACATGGAAATCGAAGTGGGTATGCAATTTAGAGCTACCACTGATGAAGGCGACCAAATCGTTGTGATCATTGGTATCGAAGACGAAGAAGTCATTGTTGACGCGAACCACCCGCTTTCTGGGATCACACTGAATTTTGACGTTGAAGTGCTTGAAGTACGTGAAGCAACAGCAGAAGAAGTTGCCCACGGCCACGTTCATGGCGAAGGAGGTTGTGGTCACGACCACTAAGATTAGTCGAGTTACTAATAGAAAGCGCTGATCATTCAGCGCTTTTTTCTTGTTTAAGTTTACCTTCCATTGCCGTAACCAAGTTAGCTTGGTCATTTGTACCTAAGCGATATTTAGTGCCGTCCTTCATCACCACTTCAAGTGCATTGAATCCGGCAACTGTGTATACCCAACCGTCTGTGCTGATCCGCATGCCAATGCCATGACGTAGAGAATTAGTCACAGGCTGAACATAGTCGATATCGTCAAACTTTAAGGTCATTTTGGCGACCGACGGTCCAAACCACCAGCTTAACGTTTGTTGCTCTTGGTTCACTTGAATGGTTAAGCCGTAAAAAATAAACGCAACAAGCGCGAGGATCACCAAAAAGCCGACAAAAGCGAGATTACTGCCAGTTAGAAAAATTGCCAATAGGGTAAAACTGGCGATAAAGGCCAGAAACAGCCATATAACCCATGCAAACTGTGTATTTTTATACATCGATAGTCTTCTTAATCAAAGCTGTAAACTAATGTAGCACCAAGTTCGGTGTCTACCTTTTCTTTTTCATTTTCTGGCTGCGAATTATAACGGTAAATAAACGCAAACTTCAGCGCAATCCCGCCAATCACTTGTGTGACTAGCGCAGATTCAGCAAACAATCGGGAGTTTAAACCTGACAGCGATTGCTCAAAACTCACGTCTTGATTAAAGCGGGTGCGCTTTGACACGTTTCTTTCCCACTGCAATGCCATACGCAAAAGCTGGCCTTGCTCCGTTCTATCTTCTTCCGGCTCAAGCTCGATTTCGTTATCCACACGAGAGATAGACATACCGGGACCAATGTCGATATCTACCGTGTTCTTTCGTCCCTCGTACACACGATTGCCATAACCAAGCGCAAATGTCGTGGTATATTCCTTGCCATTAAACCTGTCACGCTCATAGTCGCCATACATAAAGAACGAAGCGTTATCATCCCCTAGCTTGTAGTTACCTTGTGCCGAACCAAAGTAACGCGATGCTGAGACATCTTCGACATCCGTTTCTGTATTGTGTTCGCGGCGATAAAGTCCATTAAATTTAAATTGATTACGCCACTTGGGGAAATCTTGGTAAAGATTACTTTTTAACTTAAATGACGTGTTTTGCGTATTACCTTTGTTAACGATAAAGCCAAATTCAACGTCACCGTACAGCATTTCGCCCTTATGTTTTTGATGAATTTCGTCATCGGGCATTTTGCCATATTCGTGAAAATCTTCGAATGGATCCGTAGCTAAGCTTGGTAGCGAAACCAAGCCAATTGCAAATAAGGCGAAAGTTCTAAAAAACGGCACTGACAACTACTTTCCGGTTATTGCTTCCAAATGATATGACAAAACGGCGCATCTAAATCTCTGCTAATTAGGATTTTTGCGTACACCTGATCCGAGTCATCAAACTCGATACCGACCAAAACCTGAACGAAGTGCTCTGGCTCTGCTTCTTGTTCATACGCAGTGATGCTTGACCAACTCTCGTCCGGCTCACTTTCTTCAATGAAGCCACGATCTTCGCGATGTTCATTGAACATATTAATATCGTGTTCTTCAAGATTATCCGGGGCCAACTCAAGGAAGATATCATATGCTTGGTGAGTGGCTTCTTCGATGCTACAAAGTCTCGCTGTCATGGACGCTAGCCTGTTGTTTTAAAATTGGCGCAATGATAGCAAAATGAGGTAAAACATAAATACTTAGTCGCGATAATCAAACAGAAAATAACGCTAAATGACGAACAAATTATCGGTAAAAGTTGAATGTCACACCGCTTTTAAGTTATTACTCTAAAACTATCGCATAAAACCCGCAGGGAGCATCTCATCATGATTTCATTTTCCGAAGCGAACAACATCGCATTTGTGACCCTATCTCGACCAGAAAAACAAAACGCGCTGTCTGTTGACATGTTTGTTGGTTTAGATAATGCAATAAAGAAAATTAGAAATAGCAAATCAATTAGAGCTGTCGTTATCCAAGGTGAAGGCGCACATTTTTGTGCCGGTCTAGATGTAAAAAGCGTGCTGAATAAACCTTTTGGGATCATCAAGCTACTTAAAAAATGGTTACCTGGTAATGCTAACTTAGCACAAAGAGTCGTACTCGGCTGGCAAGCTTTACCTGTTCCTGTTATCGCCAAGATCACAGGCAATTGTCTAGGTGGTGGCTGTCACATTGCATTAGGTGCGGACATTCGTTTAGCCGATAACAGTGCGCAGCTTGCCATTATGGAAGCCAAGTGGGGACTTTGCCCTGACATGGGTGGCAGCTTACTTTTGCCTGCCACAATGAACAAGGATAAGGCACTACTGATGACAGTCCATGCACAGCGAATAGATGCCCAGCAAGCACTAAAGGACGGTCTCATTACCGAGCTCTGTGATGATGTTGACGCTAGACTCTCAGAATTACTGACTCAATTTAGCGCACGCTCGCCAGATGCCATTGCAGCAATTAAGAAAGTGTATAATCGAGCCTACAACCAGCCCGCCCGTAAACTGCTATGGTTAGAAACATGGTCACAAATCAAATTGCTCGCAGCCAAAAATACCAAAATTGCGATGAAGAATGCCTCTGTAGCTGGTGAGAATAAAAAGCCATTTTTGCCTCGCATGAAGTGGTAACGTCAGATTTAAAGCCCCTTTGCCCAAAGTATAATGGTCATCGCAATACGAGAGCGTACAATTAGGCATCATACAGCTAGGCCATTGCAGCGCTGAGGATTTAAATTTAATGGTACACAGAGCGAAGTTGATATTACGATTTGCACTAGGCTTTGCCATCATTTTGGCGTGTCTCTTCAGCGCTAAATGGATTATTCAGCTTAGTGCTTTACAGATCCCAGCCGCCCTACTTGGCATGGTGTTTCTTGTCATACTCCTTGCCACAAAAATCATTAAAGTAGAATGGTTAGCCCCCGCAGCAGAGCCCATCTTAAAATATATGGCGCTGTTTTTTATTCCAGCGGGAGTGGGCTTGGTAGAGCATCTCAGTTTGTTTCAATCCCACTGGCTTATGCTGCTGTTATTGCTAGTTGGTGTTCCAACAATAAGTCTTGTATTGTTAAGCCCTATCGTTAAGAGCATCAAGTTTCGTGATTAATATAATTATGGCGTCAGCGCTCACTGTGCTGTTATTTTTTAGTGCTCGCAAACTATATCAGCGTATCTCCTTACCGATATTAAACCCTGTGCTGATCTGCATTTTGGCCATTTCGGCATTTCTACTATTCACGAAGTTCGACTACAAGATATATCAACAAGCAACGCTACCAATTCATTACTTGTTAGAGCCAGCGGTCGTTGCACTCGCTTACCCTTTGTATAAACAATTTCACCAAATTAAACCGGTATTTTTTGCATTGTGCTTAACCAGTTGGTTGGGTGTTTCACTGTCTACGTTAAGCGCTTTTCTTATTTGCCAGTTTTTCGCAGCCGATCCACAGCTCTCAGCTTCAATGGCGGCCCTGTCGGTTACAACACCAATCACTCTACTCATTAGTGATTATCTCGGGGGGATCCCCGCTATTGCAGCGATTATGGTGATACTAATTGGTGTATTTGGTGGCGTGTTTGGACTACATATTTTGCACTGGTGTAAAGTTGACCATATGCAAGCGAAAGGCACCGCGCTTGGTGTTGCTTGCCATGCGATAGGCACAGCTGCAGCGATAGAGCATCACCCCATGGCTGGCGCTTTTGCTTCAGCGGCGATGACAATTACCGCCATGATAACTGCACTTTGGGTGCCTTTGTTTTATCATTGGTTGGCTACTCTAATTTAATAACTCGGGATATGACTGTGATCAATCAAGAAATCGAGCAAATAGAACACTATTACAACATTATTCGAGAGTATCTGGTGACGTACAGTTTCCAATTGCTCGCTGCGATATTCATCTTCCTTCTCGGTTTGTGGTTATCAAGAAAGCTGTCTAAAGCGACTGAAAACTTGATGCTAAAACACAATATCGATCCTGCTTTAACCAACTTTATTGGCAATGTGATCAAGGTGCTTATCATTGCCATGTTTGTGATTATTTCTCTTGGCAAGGTTGGCATAAGTATCACACCATTTGTCGCCGCCATCGGTGCCGCGTCTCTAGGTGCTGGTCTTGCACTGCAAGGTATGCTGGCAAACTATGGCGCTGGGCTTGCCATCATTGCTACCCGCCCATTTGTGATTGGCGATACCATCAGCATCAAAGGGGTTAACGGCCAAGTTAAAATGATTGAGCTTGGACATACCACGCTCATCAACGAAGACAAAGTAGAGATCACTATCCCGAATAAACATGTGGTGGGAGAAATTCTCCATAACTCATTTGCAAACTCTCTGGTTAAAGGTGAAATAGGAATAGCTTATGATGCTGATTATCAAGGCGCATTAACACTTATCAATCAGGTACTCGCTGATAATGCTAAGGTCAGTCAAGACCCTAAGCCTCAGGTGGGGATTGAGGAATTTGCCGACAGTGCAGTGATATTGAGCTACCGCTACTGGGTGCCTACGACTTCACTTATCGAAACTAAATTAGAAGTGAATAAAGCGGTGTTTGCCGCAATTAAAAATGCGGAAATCGAAATACCATTCCCGCAACGAGTGGTTAAAATCATTCAGTGAGTAAACTCAATAACGGCTAGCCCCCTAGCCGTTATTCTCCACTTAGTTTTCATCAGGCTTTTCCATAGAAAAGCCACTGCGTAAATGAAGATCGCGCTGTGGAAACGGGATCTCGATTTGATATTTACGGAAGGCATCATCGATAGCCCAGAGGTAATCAGAAACCAGCGCTGTTGGTCGCTTTACCTGCTCAGGTTGCACCCAAACTCCTAGCGTGAAATTCAAGCTACTATCACCAAACCCTGTCATCCATACCGTTGCTTCTCGCCCCGGCGTATTCAAGGTATATTGGACATTTTTGGCCGCTTCCAATGCAGCACGCTTCACCTTCTCTTTGTCGCTGCCGTAGGCCACCGAAAAAGGAATACGGAAACGACGATATTTATCCGACATTGTCCAATTGGTAATTGTATTTGACACCATTTCCGAGTTTGGAATAAGCAGGTCGACGTTGTCATTTGTACGGATCCAAGTTGAGCGCATGTGAATGGCGATGACTTCTCCCACCACCCCGTTGGTCAGCTCAACAAAGTCCCCAACTTTGACGGTTTTCTCTAGTAGTAATACCAGACCAGAGACAAAGTTATTCACTAGACCTTGTAGGCCCAAGCCAATCCCAACGCCGAGTGCACTGGCAACAAGCGCCAACTCAGTGATCTCTATTCCTAAGGCGGTCAGCGCAATAATAAGACCAATAAATAATACGATGTAGTGAATGATCCTGCCAATCACGTACGCTGAAGTATGCTGGATCACTCCTTGTCTTGACGCGAGACGATTAAATGCTAGTCGTAGGATCTTGGAGATCACCAAAGTTGCAACGATCACCGCGATAAATGAGAGTGCCTCTCCCACCTCTAATGAAAATTTACCTAATGAAAATAGCTTTTGATCAAGCCACGGAATATCTACTTCTATATCTATTGGTGCTTTTATCATGGTTATATTTTTTGTTATCTCGTGAAGTTAAGTGTGTGTGGCTAGCAGCAAAAATACAAGTTTTAAAAACGCCTAAATCATGCTTTGTTCAGGCTACTCGCTTGACCTTTTACAGGGCTCGTGACTAAATAAAGGACAAATAAATAACAATAATACTACTGCGGATTGGTAAAATACGTCATGAAAAAGTCCCTACTCGCTTTAACCACTTGTCTTGCGCTTGCATTGCCAGCTTATAGTCAATCGCTTGCGGACCTTACCACGCTCGAAGCACAAACCAAAATACAAAATCGAACTTTATCAGCAACGCAACTCACTGAGTTTTATTTAAAAAGGATTTCACAACTTGACGACAGTGGCCCTATGCTCAATGCAGTGATCACGCTCAATCCCAACGCTTTACAAGACGCTAAAAAGCTTGATGCCGAACTACGCGCGGGAAAATACCGAGGGCCACTTCATGGCCTGCCAGTTATTGTTAAAGATAATATCGACACCAGAGCGCCAATGGCAACAACCGCAGGCGCGCTCGCCCTGCAACACAACGTCAAAACCCAAGCGGCACCACTTATCATCCAGTTAGAGCAAGCCGGCGCTATCATCCTTGGCAAAGCCAATTTAAGTGAATGGGCAAACTTTAAATCAAGTTTCAGCTCGAGCGGCTACAGCACGCTTGGGGGTCAAACCAAAAACCCGTATGTGTTAGACAGAACACCATGTGGCTCAAGTTCCGGCTCCGCTGTTGCCGTCTCCGCAGGTCTTGCACTGCTCGCCATTGGTACGGAAACTGACGGCTCTATTGTTTGTCCTTCAGCACATAATGGCGTTGTAGGTATTAAACCGACTGTCGGTTTGGTTTCTGGTGAAGGCATTGTTCCTATCAGTCATAGCCAAGATAGCGCTGGCCCTATGGCAAAATCGGTGATGGGCGCCGCGTTATTGCTCAATGCTATCGTTACCGATGCAAAACAGCCGATTGATTTTACCCAAGGCTTAAATGCTGCCAGTTTCAAAGGCAAACGAATTGCTATCACCAGTCATCTAGGTCAGTTTCCACCAGCAGTTCAAGCGGTATTTGCAAAAGCCGTTGCAACCATGAAAGCAAATGGCGCAGAAATAATTGAAGGGTTAGACTTACCTGAGCTGGAAGCTTTAGGCTCCGCCGAATTGGATATTTTGCTCTATGACTTTAAGCATGATCTTAATGCTTACCTTGCCACGACACCAGAGCAGGTAAAAGTAAAAAACCTAAACCAGCTCATCCAATTCAACCAGCAACACCCTTCCACCATTAAGTACTTTGATCAATATTTGATAGAGGAAGCAGCAAAGAAAGGCGATATCACAGAACACCGATATCAAGAAGCCCAAGCTTTGGTTAAAGAATTTGCCCGTCAACAAGGCATTGATAAAATAATGCAAGAACATCGTCTTGACGCATTTATCGCACCAACGAATACCCCAGCTTGGAGTATCGATATCATTAACGGTGATAATTTCTCCGCCTCCTCGTCATCTCCCGCCGCGATTGCAGGATATCCAAGCATTACCGTACCGATGGGTTTTCATCACGAGCTACCGCTGGGTATTTCTTTCTTCGCTGAGGCTTATAGCGAAGCGAAACTAATCAAGCTTGCCTATGCTTTCGAGCAGTTGACTAATGCACGCAAAGCGCCTGAGTTTAAGGCGACATTAACGCCTTAAAAATAATAGTAGTGTTATAAATAAAAATGCCTTCACACCGATTGATGTGAAGGCATTTTTATTTGCGTATCGTGTTGGTACCAAGAAGGTTAAGCTTTACGCCAAGTTGTTTTGCCCGCGCTATCTTCTAACACAACGCCTAAGGCAGTTAGCGCATCACGCGCTTCATCCGCTGCAGCCCAATCTTTATTTTCGCGAGCGCTGCGGCGCTTTTCAATCAATGCTTCGATTTGCGCCACTTCGTCGTCGTCTTGTTCACCCTGTAAGAAAGATTCAGGGTCTTGCTGCGCAATACCTAAGACTTCCGCGAGTTTCACAAGAATAAATGCGTGCTCACCTGCAGCTTTTGCGTCACTATCTTTTAAGCGATTCACTTCTTTTGATAATTCAAAAATCACTGGCAGTGCTTCTGGCGTATTGAAGTCATCGTTCATTGCTGTCTCAAAACGTTCAACGTAAGCATTACCTTTAAGTTCGACCTCCACCAGCTCAACGCCACGTAGCGCAGTGTAAATACGCTCAAGCGACGAACGTGCTTGTTCAAGGTTTTCTTGTGAGTAGTTTAGCTGGCTACGATAATGACCATTGATCAAGAAATAGCGTACTGTTTCTCTATCAAAGGCTTTAAGCACTTCACGTACGGTAAAGAAATTGCCAAGAGACTTAGACATTTTCTCTTTGTTAACTTGTACCATGCCGGTGTGGATCCAGGTGTTCACATAACGGCCGTTATTTGCGCAGCAAGATTGGGCAATCTCGTTTTCATGGTGCGGGAATTGCAGATCTGAACCCCCACCGTGAATATCAAAAAATTCACCCAAATGCTTTGAACTCATTGCGCTACATTCAATGTGCCAACCTGGACGACCTTCGCCCCACGGAGATTGCCACGCAGGCTCACCCGCTTTGGCTTTTTTCCACAATACAAAGTCAAGTGGATCATCTTTGTCTTGCGCTACTTCAACGCGTGCACCCGCTTGTAGCATTTCTAAATCTTGCTGAGATAACTGACCATATTGCTCAAATGTTGAAACATCAAACAATACATCCCCGTCCTTCGCAACGTAAGCATGGCCTTTTTCAATCAAGCGCGCGATCATCTCGATGATTTCGTCCATATGCCCTGTTACCGTCGGCTCAATATCCGCAGGCAGCATATTCAACGCAGTAAAGTCTTCATGCATGGCTTTGGTCATGCGAACGGTTAGGTCATTAATCGACTCTTTGTTTTCCGCTGCGCGTTTAATGATTTTGTCATCCACGTCAGTAATATTACGCACATACGTGACGTCATAACCTAAATAACGTAAATAACGGTTCATTACGTCAAATGAAACGTAAGTGCGTGCGTGTCCTACATGACAGAAATCATAGATAGTGATACCACACACGTACATATCAACCTTGCCTTCTTTGAGCGGTTTAAAAGGGGCTTTTTGGCGAGTGAGTGTGTTGAAAATCTGCAACATGTAGTTTTCTTCCTAAGTACGGTTCATTTTTTAACAAAAGTGCTTTTAATCATACCACCTGCATAGCAGCGCCTCTAGATTTTAATAACGAATTACGGCAGTTTTTTGATTTTTTACGCTGATTTTTAAGGAATGCTTTTTCACAAAAGCCCAGTTGATATAAAATAGGGTTTTATCATTCAACACGATGGACACTAACATGGTTGTTTTAGAAACAAATCACGGCGAAATCCGTATTAATCTTTTCGCTGACAAAGCGCCTGAAACGGTAGCTAACTTCCTAAACTACGTAAACAGCGAGTTTTATAACGGTACTATTTTCCACCGTGTAATCGACGGTTTTATGGTTCAAGGTGGCGGATTCGCATCAGGTATGGAACAAAAGCCAGTTGAAGCACCGATCAAAAACGAAGCAAACAACGGTGTTGCAAACAAAGTGGGTACCCTAGCAATGGCACGTACGCCAGATCCACACTCTGCAACTGCACAATTTTTTATCAATGTTAACGACAATGACTTCCTTAACTTCTCTAGCGAAACATCGCAAGGTTGGGGTTACTGTGTATTCGGTGAAGTTGTTGAAGGCATGGACGTAGTAAATAAGATTAAAGGTGTTGCTACTGGTTCTTCTGGTTTCCACCAAGACGTACCGCTTGAAGATGTGATCATCGAAAAAGCATACGTTGCTGAGTAATATCCTACTTTTTATTCAAGGCCAGTATTTATGCTGGCCTTATTAGTTTTGAGGTCCCATGGGTAAAACCTATTTTATCGCCGACTTGCATTTAACCGAGCACCGCACTGATATCACCGACGCTTTTTTCGCTTTTCTCGACCATCACATGACCGCCGATGTCGACGCTTTATATATTCTGGGTGATTTTTTTGAAGTGTGGATTGGAGACGATGAAAGAGACCCTTACGCCCTGAGTATTGCACAAAAGCTGCGAAGCTTGAGTCACCTTGGCATTCAAGTCTTTTTTATTCACGGTAACCGTGATTTTTTAATCAAACAGGCCTTTGCTGACGAATGCCAAATGACTTTGCTACCTGAACAAGCGGTGATAGATCTATACGGCACACCTACTGTGATTTTGCACGGCGACGAGATGTGTACACAAGACGAAGCCTATCAAAAGTTTCGTAAGAAGAGCCGCGGTTGGTGGTGGCCAAGATTGATGCTTGCTATGCCACTTTGGTATCGTCGTAGAGTCGCTGCAAATGCAAGACGTAAGAGCATTGAAAACCAAAAAGGCAAGCCCCTCGAGATTCTAGATGTCACCGAAGAAGCAGTAGCTGAAATGTTCGCAAAACATGGCGTAGACAATATGATCCACGGCCACACCCACAGACCAAAAGTGCACACCTACCAAGGCGGTAAGGTACGCACTGTGCTTGGCGATTGGTATTCACAAAGCTCATATATCGTCGTTGACGAAAGTGGCAAACAGCAGCTCCTTTGCCACCCTTTTGAATAAATTTAGTGCTTAAATAGGCGCACCTGAGTGGAACTTGAAATCGGGGTCTAGTGAGATGATAAGTTCGTTTTCCACTTGCTGAAATAGTTGAATGCGCCCAGCTACGTCACAGCGCTTAGGATCGGTTGCGTTGGCAACTTGATGCGCTAAATCAATATAGTCTTGGTAATGTCTGGCTTCTGAGCGCAATAGCGACACATAAAACTTAGCAATTTCTTGATCTAAGTGTGGCGCAAGTTTGGCGAAACGCTCACATGAACGAGCCTCAATGTAAGCACCAATGATCAGTTTATCAACCAGGGCTGCGGGTTCATAAGTGCGAATGTGTTTGATCATTCCAGACGCATAGCGAGATGCTTGTACGTACTCAACAGGAATATCACGTGCCCTTATGATTTCCAGTACCTGTTCAAAGTGATGTAGCTCTTCTTTGATAAGCCTCACCATCTTACTCAAAATATCTTGATTGTAGGCATATTCAGGTCGTGCAGTTAGCTCACCGATCAATTCATTTTTACTGCCTGAAAACTCGCCATCACCAACACTGCGATAAATAAAATCTTCGTAAGGTTGCAACCAACTTAACAATGTTTTTGCAGACGCATCATCTATTGCATATTTACGAATTAAGAAGGCCGCACTTTGCGCCGCTTTTAACTCACAATGCATATGATCGATAAGCAATAATGGTAAGTGCTCGCTTTGCTTTGCTTTTTCAATCCAAACTTGCGGGGTTTCACAGCCCAAAAACTGATTAATAGGCGTAAGTAAATCTGTGTACTTTTCTAACATAACAACAAAAGACTAATGTGTTTGCGCCATTTTATCATAACTTCTCGCTGCAAGGTGCACCACTAGGCTATTCCCCAAGAAGTTTTAGACCATTCTGAAAATAGTAATATTGCTATTCAACTACATTTTCTTGACAAAAATTAACTCATCTCTCATAACTTAATTGAATTGTACAAAAATAGTACAAACCTATATTTGAGGGGCTAACTATGATCTTTAATCATCTATGGGGCTTATATGCTCACCCGCACGAAGAGTGGCAAACAATTGATAACCGTCACGAAAGCATGTTTTACAGTTTGTCACATATCGCACTTGTTGCGCTGATCCCAAGCATTATGGGGTACTATTCTTCAGTCTACTTAGGCTGGAGTGTTGGTACTGGGGATGCTGTCTATTTAACTCATGAGTCAGCAATATTAATTGGTGTTGCAATGTACTGCGCATTGATTGCAGGCGTCTTTATTCTGGCGTATCTCGCCCACTGGATGGCCATCACTTTTGGCTCAACACCGACCTATACACAGACTCTAGAGTTATCAGCTTACACGGCAACACCAATGTTTATGTCGGCATTTGCGGCATTTTATCCTGAGCTTTGGTTTGTCGTATCGGTTGGGATGGTTGCACTGGCGTACTCCGTTTATCTGCTTTATACGGGCGTGCCTATTCTTATGCATATTCCTGAAGAGCGTGGGTTTATTTATGCCAGCTCGGTTGTGACTTGTGGCCTAGTGCTGTTAGTCATCATTCTTGCTGCAACCGCTATTTTGTGGACTAATGGCATAATTAGCCCTACGTTTACGTAACCTGAGGGCAGGATAAGAAATAGATTAATCTATTTCTGCTAACGCTAGTTGTATTTGGTTGGAAAATGAAAAGACAAACCTTTTCTTGGCTTTTATCCTAAATGATGAATAAAAACGGCGCTTGTTTAGCGCCGTTTTTATTTTGTAGGTCGAAATATGACATGGGGTTGTCGATATTTACCTTAGCGATATTTGCCGACATTTACCTTACCGATATTTGTCGACATAAATGTCGACCTACTTTGCGAATACTTCGTCGGTTTTAGCGGCACAGATAAAATCGTTTTTATGAAGACCTTTAATAGAATGACTCCACCACGTTACCGTCACTTTACCCCACTCGGTAAGAAGACCTGGGTGATGGCCTTCTTCTTCAGCCATATCGCCCACCTTGTTTGTGAACGCAATTGCTTGTTTAAAGTTTTTAAACTTGTAAACACGCTCAAGCTGCATAATACCATCGCGTACTTCAGGTACCCAATCAGGGATCTGTTTGATTAGAACCGCTAGTTCTTCATCTGATACTTTAGGCGCATCCGCACGACACGCTTCACATTTTTGTGCACTTAAATCAGACATTGATAATTCCTTAACTTGCTAGTTTTTCTTTTGGCGGAAACTTAGGTTCAAATAACCCTAGCTCTTTTGCTTGTTCAACCAGCGACATGATATCCATTTTAGAGATCTCAAATAAGTCGTTGATTGAGTTAATTGTATAGTAAACAGGTTGCATAATGTCGATGCGATAAGGTGTACGTAACACATCTAACACGTTAAGCGGATTAATTTCTGGTTTGTCAGAGTAAACATATTGAGTCTCACCTGGACTTGACAGCACACCGCCACCATAAATACGCAGACCTTGCTCTGTTTGCATCAAACCGAATTCGACGGTAAACCAGTATAAGCGTGCAAGGTATACACGGTCTTTCTTCTCCGCGGCATAGCCTAGCTGACCATACTTGTGTGTAAACTCGGCGAATGCTGGATTCGTTAGCATTGCACAATGGCCAAAAATCTCATGGAAGATATCTGGTTCTTGCAGGTAATCAAACTCTTCTCTTGAGCGAATAAAGGTCGCTACAGGAAACTGCTTGTTGGCAAGCAATCGAAAGAACTCATCAAAATCAATCAGTGCGGGCACTGGCGCTACCTGCCAACCCGTTTCTTTCGCTAGTGCTTCGTTTAACTCACTTAGTTGTGGAATGCGGTCTTTTGGTAAGTTAATTTTCTCAAGGCCTGCCAAATATTCATCACAAGCTTTGCCTTCGATACACGCTAGCTGACGTGCAACTAACTCTGACCAAATTTGATTCTCTTCATCTGTCCAAGCGATAACACCATTTTCATCTGGCTGCTTAGATACATATTTACTTGCTTTAGCCATTTTACATTCTCACTTACTTCACCCCGAGTTGATGATCTTGCAATTTCAATTGCTGTCCTGTTGATGGTTCGGAGCGCTTCAACTTGTGACTTTGATACTAAGTAAAAGTGAAGGAAAGTTTAATAGTGAGCACGTTTATCACATTTCGCACAACAAGCACTTTCGTAAACAATAAAATACACTCGCGTAAAATTAATATTACACGCATAGTAAAAAGGGGCCAAACCCAGCCCCTTTGTAAAAATTAAATTACAGTTATATTTTGTTAAACGCCTGCTTCAGATCGTCAATAATATCTTCTACGTCTTCAAGCCCCACTGAAATCCGAATTAGTCCATCAGAAATTCCCGCAGCTAACCTTTCCTCTTGTGTATAAGGAGAGTGTGTCATTGATGCCGGATGTTGAATGAGCGTTTCTGGGTCACCTAGACTTACCGCTAACGTACACAGCTCAGTCGCATTGATAAATTGTTCACCCTGCTCTAGCGAGCCGTTGATTTCAAAAGCAATTACCCCACCTGCTCCTTTCATCTGTTCACCAAGAAATTGGTAACCAGGATGCGAAGGTAAACCTGGGTAGTAGACTTTATTCACTTTAGGGTGTGCTTCTAGGAACTCTGCTACCGTTTGTGCGCTTTGACAGTGACGTTGTACACGCAAAGCTAAGGTTTTCAATCCTCGATTGATTAACCAGGCATCATGAGGACTGATTGTAGCGCCAATGTCTTTTAACACGGTTAATTTGATAAGCTCTATGTGCTCTTTTGAACCGCACACGAGCCCTGCTACCACATCCCCATGACCATTTAGGTACTTGGTTGCGCTATGCACAATAAGATCAGCACCATAATTCACAGGCTTTTGTAAAAGCGGCGTCATAAAGGTATTGTCAACGACAAACAAGAGCTCGTGCTGTTTCGCGATCTCCCCTAACATTTTCAGATCTAATACCGTCATGTTGGGATTGATCGGCGTTTCGGCAAACAATAGTTTTGTATTTTCCTGTACCGCATCACGTAGCGCTTGCTCATCGGTTAAGTCAATAAATGACACCTCAATACCAAATTTAGGCAACATATGCGCAAATAGTGCGAAGCTACAGCCATACAATGCGCTTGATGCAATCATATGATCGCCTTGCTGTAAAAAGCTCAGCACCGATGCAGAAACGGCACCCATGCCAGTGGCGGTCGCCGCAGCATCTTCCATTCCCTCAAGTCGAGCGACTTTTTCTTCTAGCTCTCGGGTCGTAGGGTTGCCTAAGCGAGTATAGATATAACCGGGCTCTTCACCAGCGAACCGTGCGGCTCCTTGCGCTGCATCTTTAAAGTGGAATGTTGAGGTTTGATACAAAGGAGCGGTTAACGCCCCATGTGGGTCATCAAAATGATTGGGTCCGTGAATACACTGACTGTCATCTCTTAATTTTTTCATACTTGCCTGCTGATTTTATTATTGCCAATCAAATAAACATGGTAGTGAATTGATTAGCGTCGTTTTTGTGTAATAACCAATATGTAGGGCAGTTTAGAAAAATAGACAAGCATGCCAGATGGGGAGACGGCTAGTTCACTTATTGTGACTAGCCAGTTTTACTTAAAGAGGTGTATAAAATTGTTGCCGTTTAATCTTTTTTGCTACGCCTTAATAGCACATCTACAACTGAGCTAATCGCATTTTTCAAAAGACTTTGTTTGTGCTCCAAACGTGGCAATGGTCGACAAAGTTCCATCGCCTTGTAGCCCAAGCGGGCTGTAAATATCCCAGCACTTAGACCCTGTGCCGAACGGGTAGAAAGCTTGCCAAGTAATTCAGCCCCCACACTGGTCGCAGCAAGGTCGCTTACCAGTTCACTTGCGCCAACAAATACCATTTGCTTCAACAACATTTTGTACAAGGTGATACGGCTGCGATACGCTAATCGAATACCATAATGTTTGCTGATCTTTTCCACCAGCACGACTCCGCGCCAAAGCACCGCCAGCATATCCACAAGTGCAAGTGGACTTAAAGCAACTAAGAGCGCCGATGTTGTCGCATGCTCTTGAATTAGCTTTTTAGCTTCAGCATCTTGGCCTCGGAGCAAGGTTTTTCCATATAAAGTGATGACTTCTTTGTCTGTGTGGTGAGGCTGTAATGCCTCTTCAAATGCGGC
This sequence comes from Pseudoalteromonas flavipulchra NCIMB 2033 = ATCC BAA-314, assembly GCA_000814665.1. Taxonomy (GTDB): domain Bacteria; phylum Pseudomonadota; class Gammaproteobacteria; order Enterobacterales; family Alteromonadaceae; genus Pseudoalteromonas; species Pseudoalteromonas maricaloris. The sequence continues at coordinate 277,112 of JWIH01000025.1, read as the reverse complement.
AACCTTTTGCTCTGGATGCGCTTTTAATAGTGGCGCAAGCCAAGCTCGCGCCTCGCCAATTTGGTCACTCTGTAATAAGCGCTGGGCATCATGCTTAATTTGCTGATGTTGTTTAAGCTTGCTAAGTGCGATGACTTCTGAAAATAAGAATTTAAATAGCGCCAATAAACCAAGAGACAACACGGTGGTGTATAGACTAAACAGCAGAATATTTTGCTCATAGCTCTCTATTAAGGTCAGTGCAGCTTCCACAATGATAAGTATTAATAGCGCAAGCAAAAAGCACTGCTTAAACCCAAATCGCCAAGGCGATTCGTAAATACGTTCAATTTTCGGTAACTCGGGTTCAGGCACAGCATCAAGGCTTTCACTCACAACCAGCTCGTTGCCGAGAACTTTGCCTTCACCACCCAAATGTTGAGACTCATCTTGGCGTTCAGTATCGATGTTTAAGCGCCTACCCGAGCCTTGGTAAGATTTTGTCTGATCTGTCATCTTAATTTATCTCCAATTAAGAACTGCAAAGCATGATCAAGCCTGATATGCGATAAGTTTCCTTGCCTCGCAGGTAGCGGCTCAAACGCTAAAAACTCAAACCCATTTTGAGGCCAAGCCTGCGCTTTTGGAACGTGATCAGGCGGGGTTGGTGGCACATAATTAATAAACTGCTGCTCGCCGACTGGCTTGCCGTAGATACATTGCACATCTTGCGTCCCCTCTTTCACTGCCCTCGACTCAACACTTCTCACCGAAGAAAGAGACATCGTATCCACGGTTACCCCGTTAAAGCGAAGCTCATTGGCACTGTCCACCAGCATTTCATTTAACAACCTTGTCAAATTGGTCTGCTGCTCGTTCAAGACACCATCACATTTGTTGGCGGCAAATAGCACCTTATCTATTTTTGGGTTAAATAAACGAGACAAAAAGCCACTTTTACCATGAGAAAACATGGCGAGGATCTGCTTTAACGCAACTTCTTGCTCTTTCAGTGTGTCATAGCCATCACTTAAGCTACCCAATAGATCAACTAACACGACTTGGCGGTCAAACTGGCAAAAGTAATCTTTGTAAAATGGCGCGATCACTTGCTTTTTATAGGCTTCAAAACGCTCCACAAGCTGTTGATATTGTGAATGCTCGGTAATGTCGTTTGGGTGAACTTGTACCGGGAAAAACAGCAATATTGGCGCTCCTTCAAGGTCACCCGGGATCAACGCTCGGCCAGGTTGCAAGTTAGATAAACGAGTGTCCCGCTGCAGCTGCGCTAAAAGCGCATGGTAACTTTGTGCAAGCATTTTCAGCTTACTTTCATCCACCGCTTCAGTACCATCAAACTGCTCGAGGAGCTGTAAGAACGTTTGTGCAAATGGCTGATATTTAGGTTTATTTAATAATGCAAATTGCTGCTCACACCACTCGGGGAAAGTCATTTTAAGTAGCGGCAAGTCCATTAACCATTCACCTGGGTAATCATATAGTTCAAGGTATAGTGTATGGGTTTGCGCTAAGTGCTGTTTGAGTCCGCGTTCACTATGATACCTAAACGCTAGGGTTAAGGTGTTGATACGTTTGGTTGACGCAGGCCATGTTGGCGGCTCTTCCAACAAACAAGTTATTGCTTGCTGATAGTCAAAAGTTGGTACCGCCAGTGCCTTCTGCGGCTCAGGACGACACGCAACAAGACGACCTTCACTCACGACATCTAAAAACGGTAAGTTGTCGGTGCTCGTTTGTGTAGTCAGATGCTTGATAAGAGCAGTGATAAATGCGGTTTTTCCGCTGCCACTAAACCCGGTTACGGCAAGCTTGATATGCTTATCAAAAGAGCGGTGGAGCGTTTTTTTGGCTTGTTGTTTTAACTTATCTAGGGAAGATGGGGTTCGAAAACGTGACGTAGTCATAAGTAGAAAAGTGCCCCTCAAGAAAATGCCAAGGCGGCCAATACCGCCTTATAGCTTGTCAATTTCTCTGCTAACCGTAAATTCAGGGGAAGTTACGTAGCGTTCCATGTTCTGAATGCGACCATCAAGTCGTGATAATCTGTCTTTTAGGTCATAAAGTGCCTGTCTTGGCGGCTCGCCTTTTTGCCACACCTTAAACTTCACCGATACTTTATCCTCATCTTTCGCATCAAGCGAACGGTTTGGTGTCACTTCACGTTTATCTAAAATAAACCAGCATGCCACATACACGACGATAAATAATGGACCACCAGATAATAGCACGGCTGTGATGAATAAAATCCTAACAAGCCATAACTCCATGTTGAAGTAATCGCTAAGACCTGCGCATACTCCGGCTACCTTGCCGCGACTTGGGTCACGATATAGCTCTCGCTTTAGTCTACTCATAACTTGCGTCTCCATTGTGGTGACTCTTGATCAAGTAAAGCTTCTAACGTTTCAACACGATCTGCCATTTTTTCTGCCTTGCTGGCTAATTCGATAAGCTGACGATGCTCGTGTTCACTTAACCCTTGGCTTACTTGCTTTTTGCTACGGTAGTGCAAAATTAACCAAAGTGGTGCCACTATGACCATAAAAATAATCAACGGAGCCATCAAAACTTCTGCGTCAAACATAATCTTCTCCTGCCTTCAACCTAGCTGTTATTATTGTAGTTGGTTAGCACCTACCCTGACAGTAGGTGCGACTATTTTCACTTTTCAGCCATTTTCTTTTTCAGCTGTTCAAGCTCATCGTCAATCTTTTCGTTCTTTTGCAGATCAGCAATCTCATCCGCTAAAGATTTCTTACCTAGATCGTAAGATTCGATTTGTGACTCTAGGCCATCGATTTTGCTCTCATAACGTTCAAAGCGATTTAGGGCATCATCTACTTTACTGCTGTCGAGTGCCTTTTTCACCTCTAAACGAGATTCTGCTGAGCGCTGGCGTAGTACAATCGCTTTTTGGCGCGCTTTTGCGTCGGCCAGTTTATCTTGTAATGTACTGACTTCTTGCTGCAGCTTTTCAATGTGCGTGTCTACATGCTCTAGCTCTTTTTCAAGGGCTGCAACATCCTCCGCAGACTTTTGCTTTTCAAGTAAAGCAGCACGTGCTAAATCTTCACGTTCTTTACTTAGTGCAAGCTCTGCTTTGGTTTGCCAATCATCTACCTGTGCTTTTAGCTGATCTAGACGGCGTGTTAACTCCTTTTTCTCAGCGAGTGTTTTTGCTGAGGTCGATCTTACTTCGACTAGTGTATCTTCCATTTCTTGGATAATTAGGCGAACCATTTTTTCTGGATCTTCGGCTTTATCCAAAATAGCATTGATATTAGAATTCACTATGTCTGCAAAACGAGAAAAAATTCCCATAGTGGTTACCTCTTTGGTTAATAGCTAAATTGCTTACTTCTATGTATCAAATAGCTTGCCAACTTTAACAAAATTAAAAACACAATAAAATCATAAGGTTATTTTATTTTTAAAAAGCCTTTAGTTATCCCTTTTTTTGAAATACACTAGTTATTAGTAAAAACCACTAAGAGTTAGGCAATATGAGCCGTTTTCGCCAACAGGATAATTTATTAGGCCAATCTGACAGCTTTTTAGCTGTACTAGACAAGGTTTCACAGCTTGCTCCTTTAGAAAAGCCCGTGCTTATTATTGGCGAGCGTGGCACAGGTAAAGAGTTAATTGCGGCACGTTTGCATTATCTCTCAGAGCGGTGGGATCAGGAATACGTCAAACTAAACTGCGCAGCCCTAAACGAAAACCTCTTAGAGAGTGAGTTATTTGGTCACGAAAGTGGTGCCTTTACTGGTGCAAGCAAGCGCCATGAAGGTCGATTTGAACGCGCTAACAGTGGCACACTGTTTTTGGATGAGTTAGCCAACACTTCTGCAATGGTGCAAGAAAAGCTCTTGCGTGTAATTGAATACGGCGAGTTCGAGCGAGTTGGCGGCAAGCAAACCGTAAAAGTAGATACTCGACTGGTATGCGCTACCAATGAAGATCTCCCCTCTCTTGCCGATGCAGGAGAGTTCAGACACGACTTATTGGACCGCCTCGCATTTGACGTCATCACCTTACCGCCATTAAGAGCAAGAAAAGAAGACATCTTATTATTGGCCGAACATTTTGCGATAAATATGGCTCGGGATTTAGGATGGGAGTTATTTAGCGGCTTTACCCGCAAAGCCATCGAGAAACTGCTTGATTACCCGTGGCCCGGTAATGTACGAGAGCTCAAAAATGTGGTGGAGCGTAGTTTATATCGTCATGGCAATGACCAAATTCCGGTTCATGATATTGTGTTTGACCCCTTTGCTAGCCCATTTAGGCCGAGTCAACGGATCAAAGCGTCAAGCGCCCAGCCAGCGACTTCAGCCACTCATAAAGTTGAGCCTTTGCCTGCAGCGCAACCAAATAACGAACAACAGGCAGATCCTGCCCTCGAATTCGACTTCCCTTGTGATTTAAAATCGCTTTCCAACGACTATGAAATCACAATGCTGCAAAAGGCGCTTGAATTTAGTCAATTTAATCAAAAGAAAACTGCACAAAACCTTGGTTTGACGTATCATCAACTGAGAGGTTATTTGAAAAAATACAACCTACTGGACCAAAACCAAAAACAAGAGGCATAGTGGTGCGTAAATTGTTTTTTGGTGTGCTGTGTACCGCTTTATTTGGCTGTACAGATCAGGCGCCAAATAAAGTGAATGATAAGTCACAAGGCTTAGTATATTGTGCAGAGGCAAACCCTGTGTCATTTAATCCACAAGTGACCACAACAGGGTCTACGATTGATATTATTGCCAATCAGCTTTATGACACCTTGATCAGTATTGATCCTGAAAGCGGCGAATTCTTACCAGAGTTGGCAACGTCTTGGCAGGTCAGCGAAGACGGTAAATCTTTCACTTTTACCCTGAGGGATGATGTCCAATTTCACGATACCCTCTATTTCACCCCTACAAGAAAAATGAATGCCGAAGATGTAGTATTCTCATTTAACCGTTTATTTGATGTTTACAATCCGTACCACTTTGTTGGTGATGCAAATTATCCTTATTTTCAAAGTATTGGACTCGACCAACTGATCCGCCAAGTAAAAAAAGTGGATGAACATACCGTTCGCTTTGATCTGTTCAACGCGGAAAGTAGCTTTTTATCCAATATCGCCACAGACTTCGCTGTCATTCTTTCTAAAGAATATGCCGATCAGCTTATAGAGCTTGAACTTAAGCAAGATTTTGATCAAAAGCCCGTCGGCACAGGTCCGTATAAGTACCGTGAATTTTTACGTGATAACCTGATCCGATATTATCGCCATGAGCATTACTGGAAACACCCGGTATACATGGAACAATTGGTCTACGATATCACCACCAATGGCACTAGCCGCATCGCGAAAATGCTAACTAAAGAATGTGATATTACGGCGCACCCAAGTGCTACCCAGCTCACCGTGCTTGAGCAAAGAAAAGACATAGAAGTTGAAAAGGCCGCAAATCTGAATATAGGTTACTGGGCATTCAACACCGAAAAGCCACCATTTGATAATCCGCTGGTCCGCAAAGCGCTGGCGCACAGCATAGATTTTGAAAAAATCATGCAAGCGGTATTTTACAACAATGGGATTTTAGCCCGCTCGATGCTTCCCCCTTCTTCATGGGCATTTGAAGCGCAGCAAAAAATGCCAACATATGACCCTGAAAAAGCCAAAGAGTATTTGAAACAAGCGGGTCTTGAGGGCGGTTTTTCCATGACCTTATGGGCCATGCCGGTGTCGCGAATTTACAATCCTAACGCGCGGAAAATGGCTGAGCTTATTCAACGTGATTTACGTGATATTGGCGTCAATGCCAGAATCGTGGAGTACGAATGGAATACCTTTATTGAACGCGTTGGTCGCCATGAGCATGATAGCGTGTTATTAGGCTGGGCAGCAGATACACCAGATCCAGACAATTTTTTCAGCCCATTACTGAGCTGTACTGCAACATTTAGCGGCAAAAACCCTTCCAACTGGTGTAATCCGGAGTTTGACCTATTGCTCACCCAAGCGTTAGACACCAACGATATGGAAGAAAGAAAATTCTATTATCAGCAAGCACAAAAAATGGTCATTGAGCAACTGCCTCTCGTTCCTATTGCTCACGGGCTAAGGTTCCAAGCAACTAGCTCTGATATCAAGGGCGTCTCACTACGTCCATTTGGTGGTATTTCGCTCGCTGAGGCAAGGAGAGACTAACATGTTCGCAAAATATGCTTATCGACGACTGAGCTTGCTTTGCTTTATGTTGTTTACCCTAACGATATTTACTTTCGCCCTCAATTACCTGTTTCCTGGTGAGTTGATCACTAACTTCAGTGGGGAAGTCAACTCAAGTTATGCCCAAACGCAGGTGCTAGTTGAAAAATACCGTATTGAAGAAAATATCTTTGTACAATACGGCGCGTTTATGGCTCGTATGTTTGAAGGCGACTGGGGTTTATCTTTATCGTCGGGCCAGCCCGTGCTTTCTCATGTGAAACATCTATTTCCAGCAACGCTTGAGCTGTGTTTATATGCTTTGACGGTTGCAGTCATTATTGGTGTACCAAGTGGAGTAATAGCCAGCGCTTATCATAAAAAGTGGCCAGATAAGCTCATTAACTCATTAAGCTTGATGGGATTTTCCATTCCAGTTTTTTGGTTAGCCCTGCTGCTCATTATGGCATTTTGTCTGGGTCTAGGGCTTTTTCCTATGTCCGGTAGAATTGGCTTACTTTATGAAATACAGCCCGTTACTCATTTTATTCTGATTGATATTTACCTCGAAGGTTTCCCCTATGGCGGTGCCGCATTTTGGGATGCACTTCATCATTTAGCGCTACCAACCGTTGTGCTGGCTATGTACCCAACGACAGTTTTGATCCGCTTTACTCGCGATTCTATGCTCGAAGTCCTCGACCAGAACTATATTAAAACGGCTAGAGCAAAAGGCCTTAATCGCAGCCAGCTTATCATTCACCACGCGCTGAGAAATGCGCTGCTACCAGTGATAAAACAAATTGGTCTCCAATTTAGCACGCTCATCACACTTGCTATGATCACTGAGGTGATATTCTCTTGGCCTGGGATCGGTCGATGGTTAATTGAAAGCATCTATCAACGTGATTTCCCAGCTATTCAAGGGGGACTGCTCGCGGTGTCTTTCTTCGTTATCATTGCCAACATGTTGTCTGATTTTATTCACTCGATACTCGACCCGCTCGCAAGGAATCAGGCTCATGGCAAAGTTTAATCTATTTACCGAAGAGTCTAATCGCTCACCTTTATTTAGATTATGGCGTAAATTCCGCTCAAATCACGTTGCGCTTGTGGGCTTGTGGCTGTTTGTTGCCCTGACGGTATTGGCTTTAACAGCACCGCTGATCGCGCCCTATGGTGTTAACCAGCAGCATGCTGATGCCCTGTTGCTGCCACCTTCTTGGCATGATGATGGCGATGTGCGCTTTATACTCGGTACAGATGATTTAGGGCGAGACATCTTATCGCGCTTAATGAACGGAGCAACCTTCACCTTTGGTTTATCTATCATTGCGGCCTTGGTGACCACGGCACTCGGCGTCGTACTTGGTACGCTTGCTGGCGCCAGTCGAGGCTTAAAATCCAGCTTTCTTAATCACTTATTGGATATTACGCTCGCCATTCCTTCGTTACTGCTGGCCATTATCATCATTGCTATATTAGGGCCAGGTTTGATGAATACGGTGTGGGCGATCATCTTCGCGCTATTGCCACAATACATCCACTCGATTAGAAACTTAGTGGTCACTGAGCTTAGTAAAGACTATATCATTGCCTTTAAGCTTGATGGTGCAACACGCTGGAAACTGCTCGTCCGTGGCATACTGCCTAACATTTACGAGCATATCGTGGTTATATTCACCATGGCGCTGTCGACTGCTATTTTGGATATTGCCGCACTTGGTTTCTTAAAGCTCGGTGCGCAGCCTCCATCTACCGAATGGGGTGCTATCCTCCAAGAAAACTTAAGTTTAATTTATCTCGCGCCTTGGACTGTAGGCCTCCCAGGTGTATTGCTCTTTTTGGCAGTACTGTCTACCAACTTGGTTGGTGATGGACTGCGTGAAGCGCTGAAACAACGTAAGGCAGATTAATGCAATTACTAGACATTAAGAACCTCACCATTGAACTACGTACCGAAGACGGTGTTATTCGCGCGGTTGATAAGGTCAACCTTAGCCTTAAAGAAGGCGAAGTGCATGCACTTGTCGGTGAGTCTGGCTCTGGTAAAAGTCTAATCGCCAAGGCCATTGTGGGGGTGCTCAATCAGCGCTGGACAGTAACCGCAGATCGCATGCACTGGCGTGGTGTTGACCTTATGCGTTTATCTTCAGAAAAGCGCAGAAAGCTCGTCAGCCAAGATATTGCGATGATTTACCAAGAGCCAAGTCGAAGCCTTGACCCAACCGCCACTATTTTCGACCAAGTCGCGGAGTCTATTCCCGATAGCGTCTTAAAAGGTGGCTTTTTTGGTCGTAGAAAAGCACGAAAAGAAAAGGTTCGAGCACTATTGCACAAAGCTGGGATCCGAGACGATAAAAAGATCTGCAGCAGTTACCCACATGAACTTTCTGAGGGGATGTGCCAAAAGATCATGATTGCGATGGCCATCGCCAGAAGCCCTAAATTACTTATTGCCGATGAGCCTACCACCGCACTTGAGAGTACCGCCCGCGCGCAAGTATTTCGATTGCTCAAGGCATTAAACCAGCTTAAGAACATGTCGATATTAATGATTTCGCATGAGCTGGAAGAGATCTCCGACTGGTCTCATGCAATGCATGTGCTCTACTGCGGACAGATGGTTGAAGCAGGCCCTACTCAGGCTATTTTTAAACAGCCATTGCATCCCTACACCCAGGCGCTGGTTAAGAGTTTACCTGACTTTGGTCAAGGACTCGGCCATAAAGAAGCATTTTATGCATTGAAAGGCACTATTCCTCCATTACAGCATTTACCCATAGGATGCCGCTTGGGGCCGAGATGCCCCCAAGCGCAAAAAGAATGTGTCGTCACGCCAAGGCAAAGTCGCTCGCATGGTCATAGTTACGCTTGCCACTTTCCGTTAATTAAGGTGAAGCAAAAATGCAACCCGTCTTAAAAGTACAGTCTTTAAACAAGTCCTACACTTCTCGTCAAGGACTGTTCAGACGCCGCTCGTTGCAGGTACTCAGAGATGTGTCGTTTGCGCTTGCTCCCGGACAAACCCTCGCAATCATAGGCGAGACTGGCTCTGGTAAAAGTACGCTCGCCAAAGTACTTGCCGGTGCCGACATGGCAGACTCTGGACAAATATTACTAAACGGCCAAATTGTAGAAGACGCTGGTATTCGCAATCATGACTGCCGTACTATTCGCCTTATCTTTCAAGACCCAACTCGCTCGCTCAACCCGGGCCTCACCATTGGGGATATGCTTGATGATTGTCTACAATACAATACTGAACTCACCGAAGAGCAGCGCTATAAGAAAATCCGCATCACACTCAGCCGAGTCGGGCTACTTGGCGAACACATAGACTATTATCCTCATATGTTTAGTGGCGGACAATTACAGCGGGTTGCCTTAGCGAGAGCCCTTATTTTAGACCCTAAAGTGCTGGTACTAGATGAAGCGCTGTCATCATTAGACCCGTCCGTACGTGCACAAACCGTGAATCTGCTGCTGGAATTACAAGCTGCAACGGGACTTGCCTACGTGCTTATCACACATCATTTGAGTTTGGTTCGCCATATGAGTGATGAAATTTTGGTATTAAATCGCGGCAAAGTCGTCGAATATGGCGAAACGGAGTGTGTATTCAATACGCCAAAATCTAAAACCATGCAGAAGCTGCTGTCAGCTTAATTTCGTGAGGGAATGAGAAATGGATTTTAGTGCTCATCTGTTATTTTTCTTCTCACTTGTTGGCGTATTTAACGGCTTTATTCTCAGCGCCCTACTGCTAATAAAATTTCAGGAGGCAAAGGCACTGCGCTGGGTGTCGGTGCTCCTCATTTTACTTTGTATTCGAATTGGTAAATCAGTCCTTTTTTACTTTAACCCAGAGCTGGATAAAACGATCCTCCAAATAGGTCTGAGTGCCTACTTTTTGCTTGGTCCCTGCCTGCTCAACTTTGTACTTGCAAGCTACAGTAAAACCAAAAATCGTTATCTAACAATACACTTTTTGGCATTAAGCGGTTTTATTATTGGATTTGGTATATTCATGCCCTATCAGCTTCACCCTGAAATTTGGCAAACGTGGGGTTACAAAGGCACATCCTATTTTTGGCTAGGTTATTTACTGATAAGTTCTTATACTTTTTATCGTCTAGCTACGGCCAAAAGCGCCAATAACAACGCCGAGTTTCATCTATCTATGGTTGTTATCTGCGGTTGCTGGCTCATTTGGGCCGCGTATTTCTTTTCGTCATTCACTTCTTACATCACAGGAGCACTCACCTTCAGCTTTGTGCTCTATTTAAGTATCCTTTTCGCACCCAAATTACTACGAAAACCATCTGCTAATGAAAAGAAATATGCCAATACGCACATAAGCGACGAGGAGTACAATCAGCTCATAGCCAAACTGGAGTCGCTAATGTCAGAAAGTAAGCTATTTACTGAGCCGGATTTAACGCTACCCCGATTAGCCAAACGATTAGGCACGAGCCACAACAAATTATCGCAAATAGTAAATCGCCATTATCATTGTAACTTTAAACAATATCTCAATGGCTTGAGAGTTGAATATGCGAAACACTTGCTTTCGAGCACCAACATGCCGCTGGAACACCTTGCACTGGAGTGTGGTTTTAATTCTGCATCCACATTTTTTGCCGCATTTAAGAAGCTCACAGGGTACTCTCCAAATAACTTTAAGCACTTCGAAAACATACTCTCAGACTCCTAAAATATACTCTAGGTGACTGCTTTAATTAAATAAGTTTATATTTCTTCTGAATCAGAACAGGAGAAACTTATGACCCTATCAAAACTAGTACCATTGTTATTTTTACTACTTATCCAAACCAGCATCGCCATCGCTTTTGAGGATGAGACCGCTAAAATTACCGCTACATTAAACCACTACATCAGTGGCACCGCGAACAACCAGCCTAAAGTGATAAGAAAAGCGTTTCATCCCGATGCGATGCTTATTTTAGAGAAGTCAGATCAAGCGATGTGGCAAGTCCCGTTGAAAGAGTATTTGAGTTGGTATAAAGGCTCGAAAAAAGACACTGGTAGGCGCGCCAAAATTCTAAATATCAGCGTGAATGATCACCTTGCACAGGCCAAAATCCGCATTGATATATTGAAGTCAAACGTACAGTACATCGACCACCTACTCCTAAAGAAAATAGCTGGCACATGGAAAATCATCAGTAAATCGGCGCAGCAAACTACTCTAATTTCCGAGCAAGTAACGAACTTAGGCCGCCGGGTGCTCATTGTCGCATCAAGCAAGGCCTTTCATGGCGATAGCAAGCTGCCAGCTGGTACGAGCTTCGAAGAGCTACTCAGTGCCTATGACGTATTTACTCAAGCAGGACTAATTGTTGATTTCGTCAGCACACAAGGTGGCGCGCTAAATCTGAGCTATATAAATACTTCAAACGGCGAACATAAAAAGTACCTTTACCAACCTGACTATATGTATGCGCTCAGCAACACAATGCGCCCAGCTGAAGTCGACCCTAGCCAATATGCGGCAATCTATTATGTTGGCGGCAGCAATGCCATGTACGAAGTAGCGGAAAACCCTACTCTACAACATATAGCTATGCATATATATGAACAAAACCAAGGTGTTGTTGCCGCCGTATGCCACGGCACAGCAGGTATCGTTAATTTGCGCTTAAAAAATGGCGAGTATCTCATCAAAGGAAAGCAAATCACCGGTTACCCTACCGCATTTGAAAATCCAGATAGAGCCTATTTCAAGCATTTTCCTTTTCAAATTCAGCCTAAAGTGGAAGAGCTTGGAGGGAGTTTTGTGTATGGAGAGCGGGATGCGTCTTTTATCAAAGTAGATAGCCGCATAGTGACGGGGCAGAATTATCAGTCTTCGCAGGCCGTAGCAAGGGCCGTATTAACTCTATTTTGAATATCAGGGCGGCTATAATATTGACCGCCCTATTCAATCACCGTTTTAGTTAACCTTAGGTTTGGATAAGGAATGAACTAACTTATTGTTTTTAAAGTTCAGATTAATTAGTCGTGTTACCCTTAAAATTCATACACTCACTGGTATGACAAAACTTTAAACCTTTCTCACTTGCATAAGCCAATACCTTTTCAAGATTCTCGGGAGTGATATACCACTCATTCCCAGTTTTGCCAATGACATGCGTTGCTAAGTATAGCGTCTCACCACCTTTTAAGGTATCAATCGCATTCTGGATTTTGTCCAAATCAAAGCGGTGTGAGTCCATAGATAATCCTGTTGTGATTGGTCTATCACTGCGTTCACCTCTATAAATAACAGAAGACCAAGAAGCAAACTTACGTACATGAGTAAAATATTTCTTGATTTCACGATCAGTTTCTTTCGTATAAGCTCCGAATGGGTACGCATAAGACGTTACCGTCAAGCCATCTCTTCTCATCGCGTCAAGTTGTGGTGTGATATCGTCTGCTATCCACTTCTGAACACCATTTTCTTCGGAGTAAATCTTCGCATGACGATGAATTACTCCATGATGACCGATTTCGTGACCTCGGTTTTCTATATCAGCCACTTTTGAATGATCAATAGTGGAGTAATGGCTAACATAATAGGTAAATGTTGCGTTATATTTATCAAATAGATCAAGGTGGTCATGGATAGAGTTTAATGCGCCACCATCGTCAAAAGAAATATTAATCTGTTTAGGCCAAACAGAGCTTTGATTATGATGGAAGTCCTCAACTGCCCCCTGAAGCGCAGCATACTCAAAGTGGCTCTCTGGTATCGCTAAAATCAGCTCGTCATATGCCCACTGATCCAGTTTACCATCTTCAAAAAATAAGCCCCGAAGCCCAACTTCCTTCAGTCTGTTCGGTGTGAGTAAAGATTTACTATCTAATTCAAAAAGCTCAACAACTTTGCATAATCGATGTTTGAGAGCCGTCAGCTGTAATTCATCTTGTGTCGTATTAAAATATCCCTGAATTACAGATAGATTTGCCGCAGTTACACATCCAAATTCAGCAATTTCAAAGTCTTTTAAAGCAAGAGAGGTAGCATTTTCTGCACCTTGTGCGCTCAGAATACGCTTAATTACCTCTTCTTTTGTTTCTTTTGTGGGATTATTTGAATTAGCATTATCTGAATTTGAATCGTCGGTATTGGAATTATCTTTATCTGAGTTATCAGTATCCGAGGAGTTATCAGTATTAGTTCCATTATTGTCAGTTGAAGTGTTATCTCCTTGACCTCCCTCTACAGGTAACTCTATAACAGTCTTACTATCACTGTTACAACCCGATACTGATAGCAATAAGGCTACAATCCATGCACTATATCTATATTTCATAAAGTTCCTATTTTATACACATCGTTCCCAAAATCGAACATACTAAATAGGGGAACAATATTTGTCAATAAAGGAACAATAAAGAATTTATTATTTGAAATTAACCAGCCAGAAATTAATAAATTAAAAACCTTTAAATAAACAAAACTTAACAAAAAAGCACCATAATAAGAGGCCAAAAACACAAAAAAGGCGCCGTGTTGGCGCCTTTCTTCTATCTAAAAACGATTATTGCTGCTCTGTGACCTGAAGTTGTGGTCTTTTTACTTCAGACTTAGCTTCAAGCGCTGCTAGTAGCTCAAGATAGTTTTTGTTTGCGTAAGAAGCGGTGATTGACTGCTTCTGCTGCGCATCAACCTTGCCATCAACTTCAGGCGTGGTAACTGACTTCAGTACCACAAATGCCGAGTCGCCGTTACCAAGCTCTACAAGTGCAGATTCTGTCTCTGCCACACCCGGCTGAGGCAATTTAAATGCTTCAGCTGCAATAGCTGGTGGTACGTCGTAGCTACGACGCTTAAGCTCAGACACGCTCTTCACTTCGATACTTTGTGCTTTGGCAATCTCAGCTAAAGTAGAACCACCTTGTAGTTGCTCAAATAGTGACTGTGCTTTCTCTGCAATTAATGTCGACGCTTTTTCATTGCTCAACTGCGTTTTGATCTGCGCGCTGACTTCCTCAAGTGGCTTAGTCGCTGCCGCTTTATGCTCAGCAACACGAACCACCACGATATGCTCTGGTGCAACTTCCAACACTTCTGAGTTTACGCGGTCTTCTAGCAGCTCTGGCGTGAAGATAGTATTGCTTATCGCTGGTGAATTCAGTGGCTCAGGAAGCGCGTTACGACTTACCAGTTCAGTTGATTTGATCTCAACACCAGCGGCTTCAGCAGCGTCTTGTAGCGAGTCAGCCATTTCAAAAGCAAGTTCAGCTACACGAGTTTGCTTTTGATAGAACGCATCAATCTTAGCTGCTTTTTCAAGCTCTGCACGAAGGTCGTCTTTTACGTCATCAAAAGATTGCGCCTGTTGGCGCTGAATGTCTGTTAGCTTGATAATGTGAAAACCAAACTCAGATTCAACTACTTCAGATACATCACCTACCGCGGCAAGCGCAAATGCTGCATCTTCAAACGCCGGATCCATCATGTCTCTTTCAATCCAATCTAGATCACCGCCAAGCTCAGCGCTCACCACGTCGTCAGATTTTTCTTCTGCAACAACGGCAAAATCAGCGCCGTTATTCAATTCAGTCAGAATTTCATCTGCTTTTTGTTTAGCGGCTTCAGCATCTTCGCTTGCATCAACAAGAATGTGTGACACGCGGCGTCTTTCAGGTTCAAGATATTGGTTTTTTTGCTCTTCGTAATACGTTTTTAACGCTTCTTCAGTCACTGGTTCTGCAGGCGCTAAATCTTCAGCTTTTAGCTCGATATAGTTAACCGCCACCAATTCTGGAGCTTGGAACTGAGTTTGATTCAAATCGTAATAGTTTTGAACTTCTTCATCTGACACTGATACTTCATCTTTCACCAACTCTTTGCTTAATACCGCATAGTCGATAGCACGAGTTTGTTGCTGTAGCGCAATAGATTGCTGCAGTTCGTTTTTCAGTACAAAATCAGTGCCAGCAACCGCTGAGATTAACTGCGCACGAGTCATCTCGTCACGAAGATATTCACGGAAGCTATCTGGCTGGAAGTTCATTTGACGGATAACTTGTAAGTAACGGTCGTTACTGAATTCTCCACCAATTTGAAAATATGGCATTTCAACAATCGCTTTTTTAACCTGCTCATCGCTCACACGAAGACCAAGCTCTTTAGCTAGTTGGGTTTGTAATTCTTGTTGTACTAATTGATCAACAACACCTTGGCGAATTTGCGCCATATAATTAGGATCGGCTGCAATCTGTGCAAAGTATTCGCCAAACTGTTGCTCTAGTCGTGCACGTTCATTTGAGTAAGCACGAGAAAACTTAGTTTGTGAAATCTTTACTCCGTTCACTTCTGCGACAGGCTGCTCTGTGGTTTGACCTAGGTAACCACCGATCCCTGCTAACGCAAAAGATAAGATGACTAAACCTAATACGATTTTAGCCGCCGGGCCTTGCGAGCCTTCTCTGATCTTTTCAAGCATTTATTGTTTCTCTTATCTAAGTCAAAGCACCTAAGCACTTTGTGTTTGCTAGATTTGGGTTAAGCATTACACCAATCAGATTAGTGATGGTATAAAAAAAGCGTATCTTAGCAGATACGCCTTTTATCTTGAAGCAGTTCGCGATGACTCTGCACCGCCTAATTCAAATTGAATTAGTTTACTGCGTCTTTAAGCGCTTTACCCGCTTTGAAAGATGGGATGTTAGCTGCTGCGATTTGAATAGTCTCACCAGTTTGTGGGTTACGACCAGAACGTGCAGCACGCTCGCGCACTGAGAAAGTACCAAAACCTACAAGTGCAACAGAGTCACCGTCTTTTAGTGCACCCGTTACAGACTCAATGAATGAATCTAGCGCACGACCAGCAGCCGCTTTAGAAATGTCAGCATCAGCTGCGATTTGATCGATTAATTGAGATTTATTCACAATATCATCCTCTTCCATAGTTATTGTCAAAAGTTACTTCTTACTGGTAACTTTTGCTATTCATTTAGAGACATCACAGCGACTCTCTAATTCTCGAAATCTTTCTCAAGCCTAGTGATTACGGGGCTTCCGAACCAGTAGGCTTGAATACAGTGCCTAACTTAACACACCTTTTGGATTTGAAAAGCCTTTTCACTCAATTTTTTGGCTTTTTTCTTAGTTTTTTTGCGATTCCACGCTAAAACTGTCTATTGGGTGCGCTAACGCCAGTGATAATACCTCATCAATCCATGACACCGCATGAATATCAAGCCCTTCAAGAACATTCTCAGGAATTTCTTTTAAGTCACGCTCGTTCTTTTTCGGTATTAAAACTCGTTTAATTCCACCACGGTGCGCTGCCAATAATTTCTCTTTCAGACCACCGATAGGCAGAACTTCACCACGCAAGGTAATTTCACCTGTCATCGCAACATCTGCACGTACTGGATTGCCAGTAAGGCTTGATACTAAGCCTGTTACCATCGCAATACCGGCACTCGGACCGTCTTTCGGTGTTGCACCTTCAGGAACGTGAACATGAATATCACGTTTCTCGTAAAAATCGTCATTTATGCGTAGTTTGTCAGCACGGTTGCGCACAACCGTCATTGCCGCCTGAATTGACTCTTGCATCACATCGCCCAGCGACCCGGTGTAAGCAAGTTTGCCTTTACCTGGTACTGCCGCACATTCGATAGTGAGTAAGTCACCCCCGACTTCTGTCCATGCAAGACCGGTAACTTGACCAACTCTATCGCCGTCTTCCGCCTTGCCGTAGTCGTGACGTTGTACACCTAAGAAGTCTTCAAGGTTTTCTTGGTTAATCACAACTTGCTTAACATTTTTATCTAGCAAGATGTTCTTAACTGCTTTTCTGCACAACTTAGATACTTCGCGCTCTAGATTACGGACACCCGCTTCACGCGTGTAGTAGCGGATAATACCAATGATCGCGCTGTCTTCTATATTGATTTCAGACTCTTTTAATCCATTGCGTTTCACTTGCTTTGGAATTAAGTGCTGCTTGGCAATATTTAGCTTTTCGTCCTCGGTGTAACCAGCAAGACGAATGACTTCCATACGGTCTAATAATGGACCTGGAATGTTAAAGCTATTAGAAGTCGCAACAAACATAACATCAGACAGATCGTAGTCCACTTCTAAATAGTGGTCTGCAAAGTTGCTATTTTGCTCTGGATCTAACACTTCTAGTAGAGCCGATGCAGGGTCGCCGCGCATATCCGATGACATCTTATCGATTTCATCCAACAAGAAAAGCGGGTTCTTTACGCCAACTTTCGACATGCTTTGGATCAATTTTCCCGGCATTGAGCCAATATAAGTTCTTCTGTGACCACGAATTTCAGCTTCGTCGCGCACGCCACCGAGCGCCATACGTACGTACTTACGGCCAGTCGAACGCGCGATAGATTGACCTAAACTGGTTTTACCAACGCCTGGAGGGCCGACTAAGCATAAGATAGGACCTTTAAGCTTATTGGTGCGCTGCTGTACCGCGAGATATTCGATAATGCGGTCTTTCACTTTCTCAAGACCATAATGATCGGCATCGAGTATCTTTTGTGCACCAGCTAGATCTTTTTTCACCTTTGAGCGCTTTTTCCAAGGTACATTGATCATCGTCTCAATGTACGAGCGCACAACCGTCGCTTCCGCAGACATAGGTGACATCATTTTAAGTTTGTTAAGCTCTGAAAGCGCTTTTTCTTCCGCTTCTTGCGGCATATTCGCTTCGCTAATACGCTTTTTCAGGGCTTCAAATTCGTCAGGTACATCATCCAGCTCACCAAGCTCTTTCTGAATAGCTTTCATTTGCTCATTCAGATAGTACTCACGTTGGGATTTCTCCATTTGCTTTTTAACGCGTGAGCGGATCTTTTTTTCTACTTGAAGTAAATCAATCTCGCCTTCCATCAACGCCATCAAATACTCGAGACGTTCGGTCACATCGTTAATTTCTAGCACCTTTTGTTTTTCAGGTACTTTAATTGGCATATGAGCAGCCATCGTATCCGCTAAGCGTGCAGCTTCATCGATACCCGATACTGAAGTTAGTACTTCTGGTGGGATCTTTTTATTTAGCTTCACATAGCCTTCGAACTGACTAATTGCGCTGCGAACTAATATGTCTTGCTCTTGCTCATCCACATCCTGAGATGGAATGTACTGAGCTTGCGCCAAGAAATATTCGTCTGTAATTAGAAACTCATCTATTTTTGCGCGTTGAGTACCTTCAACCAGCACTTTCACTGTGCCATCAGGTAGTTTGAGTAACTGTAGTACCGTTGCAATGGTACCAGTCTGATAGACATCATCAGTGCTTGGGTCATCAACTGAGGCGTCTTTTTGCGCAACTAAAAAGATTTGCTTGTCATTGTCCATCGCAGCTTCTAGGCATTTTATTGATTTTTCTCGACCTACAAACAGCGGGATCACCATATGCGGATACACCACTACATCGCGTAGCGCTAGCACAGGAATTTCTACTCGATCCGTTCTTTCAAGCGTCATTATGTTCTCTTCGCACTTCAATTAATTTTGGGAATACTGAGCTATATGGGGATAACGCAGATAAAGTTCAATAGTTTATAGTAATCCGCATCAAGTAGAGATCAATTTAACGGATAAAAAGCTTAGTTTTGACACTCAATTTACCGTGGTGGAATGTATAAAAAATTCCCCTAAAAACTTGTCTCACTATTGCCCTTTATTGTTATAGCAATCTGACTATATTGGTTTCTATCTGATGTGGACTAAGAAATAAAAAGGAGCGCTAGGCTCCTTTTTTCAATCTCATACTGAGCTATTCAGACGCCGCTTTTTCTTTACCATTATTTTCGTAAATCATAATAGGGTCTGATTCGCCTTTGATCACCGTTTCATCAATGACGACTTTACTCACTTCTTCTAATGAAGGAAGTTCATACATAGTATCAAGCAATACGCCTTCGACAATCGAGCGCAGACCACGGGCACCCGTTTTACGTTCCATTGCTTTATGAGCAATCGCTCGTAGCGCATCTTCACGGAATTCAAGGTCAACGCCTTCCATCTTAAATAGCGCCGCGTATTGCTTAGTGAGTGCATTCTTCGGCTCATTTAGGATTTCAATTAGTGCTTCTTCATCCAGTTCGGTCAAAGTTGCAACTACGGGCAAACGACCAATAAATTCAGGAATTAAGCCGTACTTAACTAAATCTTCAGGCTCTACGTCTTTAAACGTTTCGCTTAATGAGCGCTCAGAGTCTTTAGATTTAACTTCAGCACCAAAGCCAATTCCAGTATTTTTTGTACTGCGCTGTTCGATGACTTTATCTAAGCCTGCAAACGCACCACCACAAATAAACAAGATCTTAGAAGTATCTACTTGTAAAAACTCTTGTTGCGGGTGCTTTCTACCACCTTGTGGTGGAACAGATGCAACCGTACCTTCAATCAGTTTTAGTAGTGCTTGTTGTACACCTTCACCTGACACATCACGGGTAATCGATGGATTGTCAGATTTTCTTGAAATTTTGTCGATTTCATCGATATAAACAATACCACGCTGTGCTTTCTCAACGTCGTAATCACATTTTTGCAGAAGCTTTTGAATGATGTTTTCAACATCTTCACCCACATAACCGGCTTCGGTTAATGTCGTTGCATCTGCCATTGTGAATGGAACATCAAGTAAACGTGCAAGCGTTTCTGCTAGAAGGGTTTTACCACTACCCGTTGGACCAATTAGTAGAATATTACTCTTGCCAAGTTCTACATCACCCTTGCCGCCTTGGTTACGCAGGCGCTTATAGTGATTATAAACCGCAACAGACAAGACTTTTTTAGCGTGGTCTTGACCTATCACATAATCATCTAAGTGATTTCTGATCTCTTTTGGCACAGGTAATTTATCAGACGCGTCATGCTTAGGCGCAATATCTTTGATTTCTTCCCTAATGATGTCGTTACAAAGTTCAACGCACTCGTCACATATATAGACAGATGGACCGGCAATTAACTTACGAACTTCATGCTGGCTCTTACCGCAAAATGAGCAGTAGAGTAGCTTGCTATTCTTATCGCCGTCTGTTGGAGTGTCTGACATTCAGCTACCTCATTCAATTGCTGTTATCTCTAGATAACATCGTATTTCTTTTAACTATACCAAAGAAATTTGGCTTTGGCACAGTAGAAGCCGATGAATTCAACTCATCGGCTAATTCATAATCACTTAAGCTCTCGACGAGAGTGAACTGCATCAATCAGGCCATATTCTAGCGCTTGATCTGCAGTCATAAAGTTGTCTCTATCTGTGTCATGCGCAACCACATCATAAGGCTGACCGGTGTGTTCCGCCATTAAGCGATTTAATTTCTCTTTTATCGCTAAGATTTCGCGGGCATGAATTTCAAAATCAGAAGCCTGACCTTGGAAGCCACCTAAAGGTTGGTGGATCATCACACGAGAATTAGGTAAGCAATAACGTTTACCTTTAGCACCGCCAGATAGCAAAAATGCCCCCATACTCGCAGCTTGACCAACACAAACCGTACTAACGTCAGGCTTGATAAAATTCATCGTGTCGTAGATTGACATTCCAGCGGTCACAGAACCACCTGGCGAGTTGATATACAGGAATATATCTTTGTCAGGGCTTTCTGATTCCAAGAACAGCATCTGCGCCACGATTAGATTGGCCATATGGTCTTCGACTTGACCAGTTAAGAAAATAATACGGTCTTTTAACAGTCGTGAGTAAATATCATAAGAACGCTCGCCTTTAGCCGTTTGCTCCACGACCATAGGTACTAACGCATTGATTGGATCGATCATACCATCATTCATGTTTTCTTATTCCTTATTAGCACAGAATCTATTGCCTATTCGCAGCAACTTTATTGGACTTAGCGCGGTCCATAAAAACATTCTGTGATCGGTGTTTAGGCTAATACTTTTTTGAGCGAATTGAAACGAGTAGATATAACTGTAGCAGTAATACTCAACGAAACCTGACTCGTAAAATAAGTATAGCTAATAAAATAAGCCATGCCTCAAGATATAAGTACTTAATGCTTCAATATCAAGGCCTAAAAACAAAAATGGCCCGAATTCTCTATTAGAGTAACTCGAGCCATTTAAACTTCAGCTTAGCTGTAAGTCAATGATTTCTTCAAAGACTTATTGAGCAGCCTGTGGATTCATGATGTCGTCGAATGACTTTTCAACATCAGAAACAGATGCAGCAGCAAGTACTGCTTCAACTGCAAGCTCTTCCATCGCAACGTTTCGCATTTGCTGCATTAGTTGATCGTTTGCTTTGTAGTATGCCACTACTTCACTTGGATCTTCGTATGCAGAAGCAACTGTGTCGATTAGTTCAGCAACTTTATCTTCATCAACTTTGATGTCGTTCGCTTTGATCACTTCACCTAGTAGTAGGCCAGTTTTCACGCGAGTTACTGCTTGCTCGTGGAATAGCTCAGCTGGAAGCTCAGGCATGTTTTGTGCGTTGCCACCAAAACGTTGTGCAGCTTGTTGACGAAGTGCATCGATTTCTTGGTCGATTAGTGCTTTTGGCACTTCAACTTCGTTAGTTTCTAGAAGACCTTTGATAGCTTGATCTTTCACGTTCGCTTTAACCGCTTGGTTTAGCTCACGCTCCATGTTCTTCTTAACTTCTTCTTTAAGTGCGTCAACGCCGCCTTCAGCAACACCAAACTTAGTTGCGAACTCGTCAGTTAGTTCAGGAAGCTCTTGAACTTCAACTTTCTTCACAGTGATTGTGAATTGAGCCGCTTTACCTTTTAGGTTTTCAGCGTGGTATTCTTCAGGGAAAGTTACGTCAGAAACAACTTCCTCACCTGCTTTTTTACCAACGATACCGTCTTCAAAACCTGGGATCATACGACCTTGACCAAGCTCTAGAGGGAAGTCTTCAGCTTTACCGCCTTCGAACTCTTCACCGTCGATTGTACCAACGAAATCAACCGTTACACGGTCTTTTTCGCCAGCTGCAGCATCACTCTCAGTCCAAGAAGCGTGTTGCTTACGAAGCGTTTCAAGCATGTTCGCTAGGTCTTCATCCGTTACAGAAACTGCAGGCTTCTCAACCGTGATTTTGTCTAGATCTTTAAGTTCAACTTCTGGGTATACTTCAAAAGTTGCATCGAATTCTAGATCTTTACCAGCTTCTAGTGACTTAGGAGCAAAAGATGGTGCGCCTGCAGGGTTGATTTTCTCAGCAATGATTGCTTCGATATAGTTACGCTGCATCAGATCGCCAGCAACTTCTTGACGTACAGCTGCGCCGTAACGCTTAGTGATGATTGACACTGGAACCTTACCAGGGCGGAAGCCATCGATACGCTGTGTTCTTGACAGTTGTTGTAGGCGTTTTTTAACTTCAGTCTCAACGTTCTCTGCAGGAACGGTGATGGTCAGACGGCGCTCAAGGCCTTGAGTCGTCTCAACAGAAACTTGCATGATTTACCTCAATCTTCATTTTTGGGCGACAAAGCGCCTTCCTTACTAACAAGACAACCATCATGCTTTTTATGGGCCTTCGGCTAAATTGCCAAACTCTCCGTTGCATGTGACGCTTGTTGCCTGCCCTACGGGCACTACGTTAATTAATAGACGCGGCATTATAACCTATTCAACGACGGAGTCGAGCAATCAGGTTAAATAAATAGGCATATTGGTGCTAATTGATTAAAAGTTAGTAAATTTGAAATAAATGACTGAGATACTAGAGAGAAAGTGGTCGGCGATGCAGGATTTGAACCTGCGACCCCTTGGACCCAAACCAAGTGCGCTACCAAGCTGCGCTAATCGCCGAACATATATATTTTGTAGAAGTGGTCGGCGATGCAGGATTTGAACCTGCGACCCCTTGGACCCAAACCAAGTGCGCTACCAAGCTGCGCTAATCGCCGACTAATTTTGGCATGTAGATGGGGCGACTGATGGGACTTGAACCCACGACAACCGGAATCACAATCCAGGGCTCTACCAACTGAGCTACAGCCGCCACTACATGTGGATTAAAATAAGATGGCGCACCCTGAAGGATTCGAACCTTCGACCGACGCCTTAGAAGGGCGTTGCTCTATCCAGCTGAGCTAAGGGCGCAAACTCGTAAACATCTTCATGCTACTTTCTTATTTTAAAAGTGGTCGGCGATGCAGGATTTGAACCTGCGACCCCTTGGACCCAAACCAAGTGCGCTACCAAGCTGCGCTAATCGCCGACTGTGACCTTGGAGAACTAAGAACCTTTTTATCGGTGAGTCCTCGTTGGCAACGGGGTGCATAATAGTGATTTGCCCGAAGTAGGTCAAATATTTTTTTTAGTTTTTGTTTCAACTGCCTAATTTTGCCACAAATTGTTGATAAAACAGCTGACTTAAACAATTTTTGAACGCTTCTTGTAGAACAGATCATGAAAACCTTTGCTTTTACGCAATGCAAACTTGGCGGACTGGCTGTTTTTTGAGAAAATAGCGGGCAAATGTCCTCCTTTGTAATAACTAAAGGGACATATAAATAGAGCGACCCCATTTTTCATCTGTATTAAGCAATCATTTCATCAATATATGAAAGTGCTTGTATAGAAGAATTTAAAGGCTCTATCATCGTTCAAGTTTTTTAACCCTTAATATAGGTCAATCATGACGGCAAACATCATTGATGGCAAAGCTATCGCGAAACAAGTTCGTTCTACTGTTGCACAACGTGTTCAAGACAGACTAGCGCAAGGTCTAAGAGCGCCTGGCTTGGCTGTGGTATTAGTAGGCCAGGATCCTGCGAGCCAAGTTTATGTTGGTTCAAAGCGTAAAGCCTGTGAAGAAGTCGGATTTGTTTCTAAATCTTTCGACTTACCAGGTGATACAAGCGAAGAGCAATTACTTGCGCTTGTTGATGAGCTTAATGCAGATCCTGAAGTTGATGGGATCTTAGTACAATTGCCGCTACCTGAAGGCCTAGACGCAGAAAAAGTATTAGAGCGTATTGATCCTCATAAAGACGTCGACGGCTTTCACCCATATAACGTAGGTCGTCTTGCCCAAAGAATGCCAGCACTGAGACCTTGTACGCCAAAAGGGATCATCACCCTACTCGACTCTACCGGTGTGCGTTATAAAGGCATGCATGCTGTTGTGGTTGGTGCTTCAAACATCGTAGGTCGCCCTATGTCACTAGAGCTGCTACTTGCTGGTTGTACTACAACCGTTTGCCATAAATTTACGCAAGACCTCGAAACCCATGTGCGTCGTGCCGACCTACTGGTTGTGGCGGTCGGTAAGCCTGAGTTTATTCCAGGCGACTGGGTTAAAGAAGGCGCGATTGTTATTGATGTAGGCATTAATCGCTTAGAATCAGGCAAACTGGTAGGTGACGTGCAATACGATATCGCAGAACAAAACGCGAGCTTTATTACTCCAGTGCCAGGTGGTGTGGGCCCAATGACCGTCGCAAGCTTAATCGAAAATACGCTAGAAGCGTGTGAAAAATATCACAGCTAAACGCTGTTAGTTTATAGCTATAATAAAAGCCTCAGTTGAGGCTTTTATTATTTTAAGCCTCACTAACTCATTAGCGTATCCTTGTTTGCTTTGTTTTCTTCCTGAGTTACCGCTTCTCTCATCGCTTCTTGTAAGGCGGCCATCCGCTCTTCTAATTCTTCAGGTGAAATTTTTCCCTCAGCCGCAAGCTTTTCAAGTTCTGCCATTTTCTCTTTTAATTCGTCTATTTTCTCTTTATTTGCCCCTAAGCGGCTAAACATTACCGCTTCTCTCATTTTTTCGAGAAATGACTGATTACGCTCCACCACTTCATATTTATATGGATCGTCGGCTTTATTATCGAGTACAGGGGATGATTGAGCTGCGATGTTAGCAGCCGCGACATAGTCTTGCTCCTGCGCAGCGGTATTAGCTCGTTTAGTTTGGGCAAGGCTTTGCTGCTCTGAAACGGACTCAGTGGTACGAATTGCGGAGTGGGTTTGGTAAGTGATCATGATTGCTCTCCTTGATTTGTCCAAGAAAAGCAATCACTGTGCCAAAATTAGCTTACTCGCTACTGGCTAGATATGACCAGGAATTGGCTTGTGCGGCAAATTGACGTCTTGGTTTTGACCTCGGTGACGTAATAAGTGATCCATGAGCGTAATAGCCAACATGGCTTCTGCTATTGGAATGGCACGAATACCAACACAAGGATCATGGCGACCCTTCGTAACAACTTCTTGTGGTTGGTTGTGGGTATCAATACTCTGCCCCGGTACCGAGATACTTGATGTCGGTTTTAGCGCAATTGATGCGATAATATCTTGCCCTGTAGAAATACCCGCTAAAACGCCGCCTGCATGATTAGAAGTAAATCCCTGTGGCGTTAGCTCATCTCTATGCTCAGAGCCCTTTTGCTCAACCACATCAAAGCCATCACCAATCTCTACGCCTTTTACGGCATTAATGCTCATCAAGGAGTGCGCTATCTCAGCATCCAAACGGTCAAACACTGGCTCACCTAAACCAACAGGTACATTTTTCGCCACGACTTTTACTTTTGCGCCGACTGAATCACCTTCTTTTTTCAGCGTACGCATATATTCATCTAGCGCTTCTAGCTTAGATTCATCGGGAAAGAAAAATGGATTGGTTTCAACGGCTGACCAATCATAATGCTCGGCTTTAATCGGGCCTAATTGAGAAAGACAGGCATTGATTTCGATGCCATGGACTTGCTTGAGATATTTTTTCGCGATTGCACCTGCTGCGACTCGAATGGCGGTTTCACGTGCCGACGACCTACCACCACCGCGATAATCTCTATGTCCGTATTTGTGCCAATAGGTATAGTCGCCGTGACCCGGACGGAACAAGTCTTTGATGTTTGAGTAATCTTTTGAACGTTGGTCGGTATTTTCAATCAACAATCCAATGCTCGTACCTGTGGTCTTGCCTTCAAACACACCCGAGAGAATTTTTATCTCATCGCCCTCTCGGCGCTGTGTTGTGTAGCGGCTTTGACCTGGTTTACGTCTATCTAAATCGATTTGTAAATCAGCTTCAGTGATCTCAAGCCCTGGTGGTACACCATCCACCACGCCACCAAGCGCGGCGCCATGGCTTTCACCAAAGGTCGACACCTTAAATAATTGGCCAATGCTATTGCCTGCCATCGTTTTTCCTCATTCCTAAATAGACGATAGAGAGCATTGGCTCCCTATCAGTTTTTAAAGTATTCCAATAGTTGTTGTTTGGATACGACAAAGACCCCTAAACCACCATGCTCAAAGTCTAACCAAGTAAATGGCGCTTCAGGAAATTGTTGCTCCATATGTACCATAGAATTGCCAACTTCGACAAATAACAAACCATCATCATTTAGATGACCGGCCGCTTCTGCCAGTAGTGTGCGGGTCACATCAAGGCCATCTTCTCCTGACGCCAAGCCAAGCTCTGGCTCATGATGGAACTCCTCTGGCAGATCTGACATGTCTTCTGCATCAACATAAGGAGGGTTCGCTACGATTAAATCGTACTTTTGACCCGGTACACCACTAAATACATCAGATTGGATAGCAAAGACTCTGTCTTGCATCATATGCTGATTGATATTGTGATCAGCCACTTCTAAGGCTTCAAAAGAAATATCTACCGCGTCTACTTGTGCGCGCTCAAATGCTTTGGCCAATGCAATCGCAATACAACCAGAGCCCGTACACATATCTAAAATACGCGTTACTTTATTTGGTGCAGCTACCCACGGGGAAAAATGTTTTGCGATTAACTCTGCAAATGGTGAGCGTGGTACTAATACACGCTCATCAACATAAAACGGCATACCAGCAAACCAAGCTTGATTGGTTAAGTAGGCGACGGGAATACGCTGCTCGATACGTGCTTTGATAAACTCTATCAGATGCGCTTTTTCACTTTGCGTCATACGCGCATGCATGATTTCTTTGGGGGCATCAATTGGCATATGCAGCACCGGAAGCACCAAACTGACCGCTTCGTCCCAAGGATTATCCGTACCATGACCAAAAAATACCTCGTTACTCACAAACTGGCTCGCTGTCCAGCGTACCCAGTCCTGAATGGTATGTAAGTCTTGAAAGGCTTCAACGGCCATTTCTTCGGTAATAAGTGGTTGCGACATTTCCGTCATGATGACTCTCTAAAGATCAAACTATATGGCGCTATTGTAGCGGTTTTTAAGCTAGGTTTTTATGCTTTTTTTATTTAAAATGTCATCATGAACAGAGAATCTAACACTAATGCTGACCTAAATGACGATTTCGCGATGTTTCGTGAGTCTTTGAATGGTGTGAAACCCCTCAAACAAGATCAGGTGCAGCTCAAACAAAAGAAAAAAATTCAGAGCATTGAGCTGAAGCAACAAGTCAAGCAGCAGCAATCTGAGTTTTACTTTTCTGACGAGTATATTCCTGATATTGATACCTCGGGAACCATCAATTTCGTAAAGCCCGGAGCTGATCGCTATTTAGCAAAGCAGCTAAGGCGTGGTGACTACGCGCCCGAACTCATCTTAGATTTACACGGGCTAAATAAAGAAACGGTAAAACAAGAACTAGCAGCATTAATTCATGCTTGTAAGAAGCAGCATATTGCTTGTGCATGCGTGGTGCATGGAATTGGTGAGCGTGTGCTTAAACATAAAGTACCGCAGTATCTTGTTCAGCATCCAGATATACTGGCGATGCACCAAGCACCTTTAGAATATGGCGGTAAAGGGGCTGTATTAATCTTGGTTGATTTACCTGATGACCCTAACTTTGGCCGTTAATTCGGCCCAAACATTGTTCTTCATCCTTTCTTACTTCGCTTAATCCAGCCTTAATAAATTTAACTAAATTTTAGCCATTTCACCCATCCTGCACTGGTCAAATTAACCACCCCATTAACTCCCCTATGCCAAGAAAAAATTAAAATACATAAAAATCAATAACATAAAAATTAAATTCATTTTGGCACAACCTTTGTAATAGTTATTGCGACTAACAAATTACAAGGAAACTTATTATGACTACTTTAGCGAAAATCACCATGACAACTTTATTGTTTACAGCAAGCATGACAACTTTATTGTTTACAGCAAGCATGACAACAACAGCTGCAGAAATTGATGCTTCATTACTTCAAGAAGTAAAAACCAAAGTAACGCAAGCTATCACTGAGTCAATCAAAGCGAATCTAGAAGAAATAAAAATTGAGACCAAACAGTCTTTAGAGAAAGCGTTTCAAACAACCAATAACAACGAGCAAGAAAAAAAGGAAGAGACTAATGATTAATGAACTCGAATTTCTGAGTCTGCTCGCAACTCCCGTGATCAGTTTATTTGCCGCTTACCTGAGCATTCAACTGATAAAATCACTGGGTCAGTTTATCAACTTTAACTAGCATGGCACTTGCTAAAGTAGGCAAGGTAGCCGAGTAGTCAAAGTTTTACCCTGAGAAAGCTATTGAGGTATCAGTAGCCATTAAAAAACCCGCCAATTGGCGGGTTTCTTTTTGATATCAGCGAGATATCATAAAGTCGACACTAAATTATAGTGCGCCTTCGTTTTCAGATAGGAACTTAGCAACACCTTCAGGGCTTGCATCCATACCTGCTTTACCTTCAGTCCAACCAGCTGGACATACTTCACCGTGCTCTTCGTGGAATGCTAGTGCATCAACCATGCGAAGCATTTCGTCGATGTTACGGCCTAGTGGTAGGTCGTTAACTACTTGGTGACGTACATTACCTTCAGCATCGATTAAGAAAGAGCCACGGAAAGCAACACCAGCTTCTGGGTGCTCAACGTCGTATGCTTGACAGATTTCATGCTTAACATCAGCGATTAGATCGTATTTAACTTGACCGATACCGCCTTCGTTTACTGGAGTGTTACGCCATGCGTTGTGTGAGAATTGAGAATCGATAGAAACACCGATCACTTCAACACCACGCTTTTGGAACTCTTCGTAACGCTTGTCGAACGCGATTAGCTCTGAAGGACAAACAAACGTGAAGTCTAGTGGGTAAAAGAAAACAACCGCTTTTTTACCTTTAATACGCTCGTGCAGGTTGTAGCTATCTACGATCTCACCGTTACCTAGTACTGCTGCTGCTGTAAAGTCTGGTGCCTTGCGGCCTACTAATACACCCATTTTTATCTCCAATAGTTAGGTTTATTTCCAATCTTATCTTGGTATCTCGTGTCGAGACCAAAATATCTTGTTCATAATATTGTGGCGTGCTCATGAAAAAACAACCCTAGCTAAATTCATAACCAAAGTCTCTTTGTCATTCTCACCGCCAAAACTTGCGCCTAGTGTATTTGGCAAGCGCCATAATTAACAATCGAATTTACCGATAGCACCAATCTATAAATTCGATGAGACAAAAATGCCTCCGCTCAAAATGCCATTCGGAGATCAAAAAAGGCTTCACGAAGAAGCCTTTTTAAGATGTCTATCACTCAGTGGACATTAGTCCATGATATTTTCAGGCATATCACCGCGGATCTGCTGCCAAATTTCACCCGATTGGTGACCATACTTACGCATCAATGAAATAGCACCATCGTGTTCTTGATTTTCTGCCAGTTTGGTTAAATCTGCATAGAACTGTCTCGCCAGTCCTCGTGTTCTTGAATCAGAAAAGTAATGGCAACCAATTTTTGAGTATAAACCTCTGAAGCCATTTAAAATAAGCACATAAATTTTGTTTTGCCCAGCACCCGCCAGCTCATGGTGAACTTGGTAGTCATAATCGGCAAACGCTTCTGCGGTGTCTTCCAGCTCTTCATGCTTAGACAAAATATCGATAACACGCTGCGGATTGAATTTTATCGCCGCACGCGTATAGATAGCACTAATATTGGTACGCGCTGACAGCAGCTGATCGGTCAGCTCAGGCATCTTATCTTCATCAAGACGCGCTAAGGTTTCTAAAATATTAAGCCCTGATGTTTCCCAAAAGTTATTTACTCGGGTTGGCTTACCATGTTGGATAGTCAACCAGCCATCACGAGCTAGCCTTTGTAATACTTCGCGCAGTGTTGTTCTTGTTACACCAATGAGTTCAGAAAGCTCACGCTCAGCAGGTAGAATGGATCCCGGAGGGAATTCACCGTTCCAAATTGACTCAACAATATATTCTTCAGCAAATCCAGCTGGGCTCTTGGCTTTGAAAATTCTCATCTCACACCACTTTATTATTACATCAATGCCTTGATTGGCAGGTTGTGCTTGTTAATCCACTGATTGTACCAGATGAAGCTCAACTAACAAGCTACAAATCACCCTAGCTGAAAATAGCCATGTTTAATGCAGGTGAGATTGTGATGCGGTGTGAGACTTAGAACTCAATTAAGGCAATATAGGCTTGGCCAGAACGAGCTCATCTTCGCTAAACACTGAGCTGTTAATGTAAACAAATTGCTCCTTATCAGACCATCCAGCCTCTGCTTTCATTTTGTATAACTCAAATGCTTCGTAGTAAGGATCGGTATCGTATTCGTTTTCTACCATTGCCCATGCTATCCAATGCGAAACGGTATAATCGCAACCAGCCAATTGGTATAGCGGCTCACTTAAAAAGAAAAGTGCTTCGTAACCTTCTCCACCACAGTGTTTCTTGATAATTTCAGACAGTGCATCATCTAAATGTATGGTGGGTGGATCCGCATTTTTAAACACTTCACACCTTAGCGTTTCACTGCCTCGATAAACACGACATTTCTCAGTGCAAGACTTTTCTCTATTTAACTCAATAAGTGCTTGATCGCCGAATGCTTGAAGCACAATCTCTATATTTTCATTGAGTTGATTTAGCTTGCTTAAGAGTGTTTCATCATCAGTATCTGTAGATTGCGGACACACTTTTCGGACTTCTTTCACTCTTTTAAGTATTCGCTTGCCATTTGGAAATATTGAAAAGCAGGCTTCGAGCTTTTCATCATCTAGTTTCCATATGTCGAAATGAAGAGCATAATCCTCCCTGATATCAGGCATTGAGTCAGTCGACTCTCCTAATACTTCTCTCCACTTCCTTTGCCAATGTTGTTGATTGCTCATATTGTTTTATGTTTATTACGCCGCAACAGTGGTAAATTGTACTGAAGTATTTTTGTATAGAAAGGCGGAGCTTACACAAAAATGCGTAACAGCGCTTCGCACGCTACTTGCAATGTGATGCACACTGATTCCTCGTGAGAGGGGTAAGTATATGATCTTCCCATTTACCGGCAATTTTAAGGTACTCATGCGCCAACCCTTCTTTTACAAAAACCCAAACGGTTTAGTAATTTTTCTGACCGCAAATTATAAGGCATGTAGTTTGCCATTCTGCGATGAAGTTTTAATGTGTGAAAAGCATAATCAATAGCAGTATTGCACATATTGAAAGCACCCAGAGAAATTCGCTCCCTACTTTTAAATCACAGAGCGAGCTTTATGCCTGAGTAACCAAACGTATTAGAGCTCGTTCTGTCTGCTTTCAAGCTTATTCAGCCATGCTTGTTTAAATTCGTGGTCTGATGTCAAAGCGAGATAAAGATCCGTAGCAAAAAAACTATCATTGTAGTCGGGTAACCAGCCAGTATTGAGCAGCTGCGCCAGTGCTTGTTGTGTTTCTGCTGCTTCATTGTTAAGTGCGAACCAGTAAGGTGATAAAGCTGCATCTAGCTGATTTCCTTGATTAAGGTATTGTGCCAACAACTGTGTTACTCGCTTGAGCTTGCTTTGTTCACCTGTACGTTTCAGCATCAGTGCATAAGTAAGGTATTGCCCTACATTGCCTGCCTCTGGCAATTTAAGCGCCGCGATATCAGCAAAATGCTGTTCAAAAAGTGTTAGCGCAGGTTGTATTCTCTGCTGTGCAAGTAAAGCAAGAATATAAGGCATCACATAATGATTACCCTTTGAGTCTAGCTCGTATCGCTGCTTTAAGAGTCCTTCAGCTTTTTCTACATCACCTTGTCGCCATGCGATCCCGGCTTCAACATAGAGTCTAAATGCTGTAGAAATTGAACCTAAATTGGCGGCTTGCTGATATTGCTTCCCAGCTTCTTCTGCTCGCCCTAAACTCAATAACACTAATATGTGGCTCAATTGCTGCGCGGGGTACAATTTACTATGACTGATGTGATTGTTTTGGTACCACAGCAAATATTGGCTTGCCCTATTCTGGTTAAGCGGATAAAAGTCTAGCGCATAGAGCGGATTGTTTTTGGTGTGGGGGGCAACGGCAACGCTACGATCAAAATATTTTCGAGCGAGCACTAACTCTCTAAAATTCAAATAGGCATAGGCTAATCCTCGGATAATAACCGCATCGTTTGGTGCTAACTGATACGCTTGTTTATGCGCAGCAATTGCATCGGGTATTTTGTGTTGGTCCCGAAGAAATCGACCATACCAATGCCATAGGCGAGCATGCTTGGTTGAGAGCTCAAATCCGCGCTTAAAATAATCCTGTGCTTGCTCAATTTCACTCTCCATCACCGCAAAGCGTGCAAGAGAGGTTATCACTTCAATATTTGTATCATCTAAGATCCGTGCCTTTTCTAACAATGGCCGACACAAAGCAAGCGATTCATACTCTGACACCGCGCCATATACACTTAGCCCCATAAAGACATTGCACAAGCCACTGAGTGCCTCGACATTATCACTTTGTTTAGATAACACTTGTTGATAAATCGTTTTCGCTCGCGCTAACTCTTCCACTGCTGTACTTTGGGATAGGTGTGTGGCAAGAGTGATCTCATCAAAATATGGGTTGTTTTGTGTCTTGTGCTTTTGATCAGTTTGAATATAAAAAGCAAAAAAAGCGATTAGAGCGAGCAACGTAATGGTGACACCAAGCAGCCAAATTCGCTTTTTGCTCACTGGCATCACAGCCACTTTATGCTCTCTAAGCGCAATGTTTGGATGAATGCGGTAGCCTTGAGCTGATATTCTTTCTATATATTCTTGGTATTGCGGATCTGTGTTTAAAATCTTTCTTAACTGCGCAACAGCTTGATAGACCGAATTGTCAGACACCACCTTCGGGTGCCAAACTAACTCGACGAGGGTATCAATACTCAGAGGCTCAGGTTTCGCATCGATCAGCACCAACAGTAATTTCATCACTTTCGGGGTGACGGTATATTCATGGCCAGTCGGATACTCCACAATCTGGTTCAATCTAGGCACAACAAGCCAATTTCCCAAAAGCAAATTTTTCAACCCAAGAACACCTTATATTATTGATTATTATAGTTTTAATTAAATTAAGAAAAATTTCAGAGTTAATTTATATGAAAATTAAAACACAAAGTACCTCTCAAGTTATGCTCGAAGGCATCTAATACGACACTAACTGGTTTTCATTATGAAAAAACAAACATTAATATTTGCGGGCTGTTGCGCCCTGTCTTCTCATGCATTATTTGCAGCAGTGGACCTTCGTATCGACAATGCTACCATTTTAAATCCTATTGATAAGCACCAAGTCAATATCATTTCCAATCATTGGCTCGCCATCCAAGATGGCAAAATTATACAAGTCTCTGACTCAAGTCAAAAACCGGATGCAGCACAGGTCATTGATGCTCATGGTCAATACCTCATACCAGGGTTAACCGATAGCCATGTCCACCTAAAAACAATGCCGGGATTGCTTAACACTTCTCCTAGAGCTCGCCAAATGCAGGCAGCATTTTTACAACGGCAAGGCGCTAATTATCTTTACTATGGCGTCACGCAAGTTATTGACCCGTCAAACACTGCAACCGGCATGACCGAATTTACAGCAAATGGCCCCGCACCCGACGCCTACTTTTGTGGCGCAATGCCGGTTTACCAAGGGTACAACGCTGAAGGCCTTAGTTACTCAAAGCTACATCAACATAAACCCTACTTTGCTGCGCAACACGGCGATCCTGCTCATGAGCTAACGACATCTCAAGCACATGCTCACCAAGGAGATCAACCCTTAACGCGAATGAAATCTGACGGTGCAACTTGTGCCAAACTGTACTTTGAAGATGGCTTCGGAGAAAACAGTGCTATACCGCTTATTAACCAAGAAACTGCCAAACAATTAGTCGAGTCCGCAAACTCATTGAAGTTACCCGTAATGGCACATGCGAATGCCATTGATATGCAACAACTTGCTGTAGATGCCAATATCAACGTTATGGCGCATGGACTTTGGAACTGGTTAGCGCCAAATACAGCCCCTAGCGAAAGCGAACTGCCAACCAATGTAAAAGCTGTGCTGGATACCATCATCGAAAAAGACATCGCCTATCAAGCCACATTAAATGTGATGAATGCTCTGGCGAAAGTGACTGACAACACTTTCACCTTCTCGTCTGAATATCGTACCGTATTGCCTCCGTCTCAAATTGCTTGGTATCAAAGTGAACCTGGTCGCTGGTTTTCTCGAGAAATGGGGCAAGGCTGGGGTGAAATAAGTAATCAACAAAAGGTGGCTAAACTTGAGCAAGTTTTCTCTCAAGGGCAACGAGCACTAAATTATCTATATAAAAATGGCGCAACCTTGCTGCTTGGCTCAGATACGCCACCCGCACCAACTTATGTCTCGCAACCTGGCTTATCGACTTATCAAGAGTTAACGATGATGGATCAAGCCGGAGTAGGCCTCGTTAGCTTGCTATCTGCTGCTACCATTAATAATGCGAAAGCATTTGCAATAGACAACCAGTACGGCAGTATCGCTGCTGGGAAAGTAGCAAATCTATTACTTTTAAATAATAACCCTTTGCAGTCAGTCGCGGCTTACAACGATATTGAATACGTTATCTTACATGGCTCCGCCATTGAGCGTGCTACTTTTCATATCGATGCCCTCGAGAAAAGTGAATGAGTAAATACGTCAGAATAGAAATACTGATAATGTCGGTCTCACCTCTATTGACTTAATCAAGTGGTCTATTTTGATATTTTCGAACTTCTGCAGGTAACAAGAGTCGAAAAATCGTCGCAAAGATAGCACACACTGCGAAGTAAGGTTGCTCTAACGCGGCCAGATAAAGCATAATAAAACAAAAAGGGTTTCTCTATAATGAAGATTTCATCTTTTCATCTCTCTAGGCAATCTTGGGGATTGCTAGCACTATCCGCTGCTATTTTTGAAGCCGTTGCACTGTATTTCCAATACGGTATGGGTTTAGAGCCCTGTATTATGTGCATCTATCAGCGTTTTGCTATGTTGGGGTTATTAGCAGCTGGTTTAATCGGTATGATTTCTCCTCGCTCTTTCGCACTGCGTAGTCTGGCATTTGTTTCGTGGGGCGTAGGCAGCATTTGGGGTTATTTTATCGCCCGTGAACATATCAGCATGCAAACCACAACGGATCCATTTGCTTTTACCTGTGACTTTGTACCAAACTTTCCTGCGTTTATGCCGCTTCATGAATGGCTACCAAGCTTTTTTGCTGCGACGGGTGACTGCGGCAACATAGATTGGTCTTTTGCAGGATTATCTATGCCTGGATGGATGGAAATTATCTTTGCATTTTATAGCGTTGCATTTATTCTTTTCTTATTTTTCCACGTTACCAAAAGAAGTTGAGATATCACATTCATGCATTTTAGGTTAAGCCAAATTGAGCAACTGAGAGCGTTTAAATTACGTGACAAGCAGATGATTTTGCATCTTGCACTTAGCCACCTTGATGCAAAAACAAAGGCTGTGTTAAGAATAGCCAAGTTGCTACTGCTCACACCGTTTTTTGCCTCATTGGTCGTATTTGAAGGCTGGTTGTTATTACCTGTCTTATTGGTAGCAGGATTAATTTATCCGCTACTGACCACACCACTGGAAATACAGTTTGGCAAACCCAAATTAGCTCAGGCAATCGCTGAGTTTAACGCCTCGAATAAGCCCTAATCTTCAATTTACCTGTGTGCGAGCAGCTAAGCTCGCACACAATAACTACGACTAGACTCTAATTTTCCCCTCCAGTTTTGCCAATATTCCTTTCCCAATTCCTTTTACTTCCAGCAACTCCGTTGTTGTTTTAAAGCGCCCCATTTTCTTACGGTACTCTACGATGGCTTCAGCTTTACGAATACCAATCCCTGGTAAACTTGAAAGCGCCGAAGCGTCAGCGGAATTAATATCGAGTACAACACTTTGCTGCTGTGTTTGAGAGACTGACTTTGCTTGCTCCGCAGGTTTTGCGAGCACGCTTGAACAGCTTAAACCTAGCGCCAATAAAATAGAAAGTATGGTGGGTTTATTGAACATATATACACTCCTTGTGCGTAAAAAGTATCCAAAGCTTACTGCATTCACCTCGGTGAGTGATTGCAGAAGCTTTTTAAATAAAGATTGGAACATTGACTTTGTCAAAAAACATTCATTCTTTCAAAAATCCAAATAAACATTAAGCTTTTGTTTTTAATGAATTTAATTAATTCTACTTCACTCAACAGCACTTGAAAAATTTTCAAAATAACTTGCTTAATCACTCGAATCGATTTACTGTATAAAAAAACAGTGACTAGGGGAATAACCATGGCCGTTATCATCAAATATGTTGTTGAAAGAAATGGAGTCGAGCGTATGACTTTCACGTCTAAAAAAGAAGCTGATGCTTATGATAAGATGCTAGATGTAGCTGAAGCATTGGAAGACATGCTAACGAAAGTTGACGTGCCGCTGAGTGAACAACAAGTTGAATCCCTAGCGCTTGAAATTGCGAAACAAAAAGATGACTTTGTGTCTGTGTTAAAAGGTGGCAAAGTAGCACCAAAGGCCAATGCCAAAAACAAATCTGAAAACGAAAAAGCGTCAGATCCAGATAAAGTAACCAAAATTAAGCAAGCCTAAATGATAATAACCACTTACTTCAGTGGGTGGTTTAGGCTGAAAATAAAAAACCGCATGTTCTGCGGTTTTTTATTTTGTGCTGTGTAGCGTGGTATTATTTAATCACGCTTGCCACTGCGTCAGCAAAGTAGTCAATATTGTCTTTGCTTACGCCAGCTACGTTAACGCGGCTAGAGCCTACCATATAGATAGCATATTCAGTGCGTAGTCTGTCAATTTGCTCTTTATTAATACCTAAGAAAGAGAACATACCGTGCTGACGGTCGATGAACGAGAAGTCTTGCTCAACACCTTTTGCAGCTAGGCTCTCTTTGATCAACGTACGTAGACCATTGATACGACCGCGCATTTCGTCAAGTTCGTCGTACCACATTTGCGTAAGTTCAGTACTGCTTAGAATGGTATTTACAATATCAGCACCGTGTGCTGGTGGCATTGAATAGATACTACGAACAACGCTAAGTAATACTGAGTTTGAAACATCAGCAGTTGCACTGTCTTTTGCAATGATTGAACACGCACCGATACGCTCGCGGTATAAACCAAAGTTTTTAGAGCAAGATGAACAGATGATAATTTCATCAACTGTATCCGCAACCGTTCTAAGGCCTTGTGCATCCTCTTCAAGGCTGGTACCAAAACCTTGGTATGCAATATCAATTAATGGCGTAAAGCCTTGCTCTTTCGCAAGTTCAGCAACCACTTTCCATTGCGCTTGATTTAAGTCCATACCACTTGGGTTATGACAACATGCATGAAGTAGTACTACATCACCTTTAGGTACTTGCTTCAGCGCATTGATCATCTCATCAAACAACAACCCTTTGTTTTCGTAGTCGTAGTAAGGATACTCTTTAACTGTTAGACCAGCTGCTTCAAATAGGCTGATGTGGTTTGCCCAAGTTGGAGTCGTAACCCAAACAGTTGCATTGGTGTTGCAACGTTTAATAAATTCGGCAGCAACACGTAATGCGCCAGTACCACCAGGTGCTTGCGCCGTACGTACGCGATTTGCCAATAATGTACTATGCTCTCCAAGTAACAGTGTTTCCATCTTTTGACAGAAGTCTAAGTTACCAGCCAAACCAATATAAGATTTTGTCGTTTCGTTTTCTAAACGAAACGCTTCCGCTTTTTTAACCGCTCTAAGTACCGGCGTGTTTCCCTGCTCGTCCTTATAAACACCTACACCAAGGTCAATTTTGTTTGGGTTAGTGTCCTGTTTATAAGCGGCCATCAGGCCTAAAATAGGATCTGTTGGAAGTGGTTTTAGCTCTGAGAACATGGCTTATCTCTTTTATTTTAATTAATGCAAACTCGAGCGGCTGACGCCCGATTCCAGTAGACTTGATGGTAACATAGAGACTTGCATCTCAGTTACCATATTTATCTAGAATTTTATTCATTTTTGTAAACTTGGCAGCACCACAAAGGCGTCAAGTTTACAGCCGGACTATTCCGATAATTATTCGGGTAAATAGTCAGGAATTCTCGTACATGCCGCTGCAAGCAATGCTAAAATTTCTTCGTTGAAAAATGACTCAGAAAACGCTTCTGCATCAATAATTCCAATACAATTTTGAGCATCATCGAATAATGGCATACAGGTTTCTGCTTTCACCTTTGGATCGCAAGTGTAGTACTCCCCACCACTGGCGACATATTGAGGGATGTCATTAATCACTCGAGCTTTAGCACTTAATACCGTTTGAATATTATTTGACGTAGCGGCAAAAGCCTCCGTTATTGGGAATAGCGGTCTACTCGGCGCGCCAGAGTACGCTAATTTGAGAAGTTGTTTCCCTTCATTTGTCGCTCTTGCTTGGTATATGCCAAACCAATCAACAGCTGTAAATTCAACTACTGCTGACACTATCGTTTGCAGTTTGACAAGCGATTGCTCATTCACAATGTTCTTTTCAACGTAGTCACTCAATAAAAAAGGCGCTTCCTGAAGGTGCCCAAACAAGCTACAAGCGCCTCCTTCCCCAAGCTCAGGGATCTGATATGACCACACAGCAGGGCTTGAATTTTTCTCAATATAAGCATCTAGTTTTTCTAATTGCAGCAAAAGCAACTCGCGGGAGATAGATAATCCGCTCAATGAAATATAATCTGACATTTTAGCCATCTAAACATCTAAAGTTAATGCAACTTTACCATGCTCTCTAAACCTTGCCAACACTAAAAAACAGGTACATAAAGCAATACCAGTAGACACTGAATCTAAAGCTGAGGTGACATACACTTGAGTGGAATTTAGACCGATTTAGAGGTGAGTGAATAAATCATTTCTACTTCATTTCCAGCACTGTTGTAGCTAACGCTTTGGGCAATCTCGTTAAGTAAGCTAACACCTCTTCCGTGGCTATGCTCTTGCTGCGCTTTATTGCGTTCGCTTGATTCAAAACCATTACCTGAATCACAAATGTTGAAGTATAACTTTAGCTCTTCAGGGCTGTAGCGCACAGAAATAATAATGAGCGCTTCTTTTAGCTCCTTCAAAACACTCTCTCGCAGACTATAGAACTCAAAAAAGCCATCTTCTTTGTTTTTAATCTCAGAATCTAACCCCAGCACACCGTGATCTAAAGAATTATTGTAGGCCTCTGAGAGTAGTAAGAAGATGTTAGAGCGATGTGCCGAAATACCGTCAACTTCACTAAGCAAATCCACCAGCTCAAGTACCGGATCTGTCGTTTTCATCTGCTTGGCATCTAAAGATAGCGAAATATTAAACGGCAAACTTGAATAATGGTTAGGCGCAGAAACAATTGACTCGCTGGCAACGCAATTAATAATCGCGATGCTTAAGTCATCTTGTTGCTCCGTATTGCCAGAAAACTCGCGAACTTCAGAGATAATTTGATCCGTGGAAATATGCTGCCGGCTCGCCAGCAAGCGCTTTAACCGTCGTTCGCCATACATTTCCCCCCGCTCAGACTCAGACTCAATGATACCGTCTGTCGCCATTACGAGGCGTTGGTCGGGGCTAACTTCAAAATGCAGCAGGTTACGTTCAAACTCATCGACTTCTAGAATGCCGAGTGCCATATGTTGGCTCTCAATGGTTTTAATAAGGCTACCATTTTGGTCAATCAGATATAAATCTGGCAAACCACCAAGCCAAGCAGAAACACTTTTCCCTGAGCTGCTCAATTCAATGATAGCTGCTGCGCAAAACATGTGGCCGGGTAATAACTCATTAAGGGCGGTATTGAGCTCAACGGCTATATCACCAACCGCCATCCCCTTTTGCACCATAGTGTAGAAAATGCGCGATGCGGGAAGCGCGCCGACCGCAGCTGCTAAACCATGACCAGTAAAATCACCCAGTAAACAATAAAAGCCACCCATTGGGCTCTTGGCCATTAAAAACATATCGCCATTAAACATTGACGCGGGTGACAAGTGGTATTCACAAATCTCAGGATATTCAGATTGTTGTGCAAGCGCATTACTAAAAATGTGCTCAA
Organism: Pseudoalteromonas flavipulchra NCIMB 2033 = ATCC BAA-314; assembly: GCA_000814665.1. Lineage (GTDB taxonomy): Bacteria > Pseudomonadota > Gammaproteobacteria > Enterobacterales > Alteromonadaceae > Pseudoalteromonas > Pseudoalteromonas maricaloris. The sequence continues at coordinate 236,614 of JWIH01000025.1, read as the reverse complement.
CAATCTCGTGCTCTCGCTCTATCTGGTTATAGTGATATTCCAGTTGCCGACGCTGTTCGTTGCTTTGTTGACTGAGCCTACGTGTCCTCGCATGCGCTTTGATTTTGGCTGATAAAATGACTTTATCAAACGGCTTATGAATAAAGTCATCACCTCCAACAGCGAGACATTTTTCAAAGCTACTTTGATCTTCAAGTGCGGTGATAAAGATGATGGGGAGATATACCTCACCCGCATATTGCTTTATTTTGGGGGCAGCCTCAAAGCCATCCATTACGGGCATGACAACGTCTAGCAGCACGATGTCGATGTCCTGACTTTCGAGAATTTTTAATGCATCACGACCATTGTGCGCACAAAAAACGGTATAAAATTGTTGCTCAAGCATTGCCTTAAGCAGCTTACAGTTTAATACCTGATCGTCGACTACCAAGATATTCATGAGGGGCTAATCTATCGGCGATCAGTCAATATCAAACTTCTTATCAAAACGAGAGATCTGGAGGATTTTCTTAAGTTGTGGACGACAATTACTAATTTGAATGCTGGAAACTGAGCTTCCTAGTGTTTTTTTCATATTTAACAGCATACCCAAAGCGGAGCTGTCCATATAGTCGGTTTCACGCAGGTCAACAACAACCTTTTCGGTTTGATCATTCACCTCCGCATACGCCTGACGAAACGATTGCACCAAATTAAAGTCGAACTTGCCCCTAATTTGAATGGTTAATGTCTTACCGTCAGCAGAAGCGTTTTTACTCAAGCTCATCATTAAGCTCCTAAATTATTTTGATTTGTTTCCCCTCACCAATTTAAATATAACGCTTAAAAACCATTTAGCAAAAAATAAAAAACATCTAATCTGCTTTTTGCTATGATCTCTGCAAAGAACCCGCAAGAGGACCAGAATCAATGTCAGAATCAAGACTTGTGTACTCCACAGATGTAGGCCGTATTGACACCAAAGAGCCAAAGCAAGAAGTTCAAGGGAAAGTTTTTAAAGACGGCGCCGTTCGTATTGAAAGACAAACTAAAGGGCGCAAAGGCAAAGGCGTTATGCTTGTCGTTGGCATCGATAATGAACAGCATGATCTAAAGAAATTGGCAAAAACGCTTAAATCAAAAATGGGTCAAGGTGGTGCAGTTAAAGAAGGCGTTATTGAAATTCAAGGCGATGACAGAGAAAAGCTTAAGCAATTATTAGAAGGCCAAGGCTTCAAAGTGAAAATCGCAGGCGGTTAGGCACTTATTATTTTCAGCCCCATGCTTTGGGGCTGAGCCGCTATACCGCAGGGGCAAACCGCAAAATCTCTGCTTCACTCAACGGCGGGCTGTAGTAATAACCTTGTACAATATAGCAGTTATTTTTCGCCAAGAACGTCATCTGAGCCTCAGTTTCCACCCCTTCAGCAATAACCTGCAAATTTAATTTTTGCGCCATCGCAATGATAGCTGCGGTGATTTCCATATCATTCGGATCTTCAGGGATATCCTTCACAAAGGAGCGGTCGATTTTAAGTATATCAACTGGGAAACGCTTAATATAACTTAAAGACGAATAGCCTGTACCAAAGTCATCAATAGACAGTGAAACGCCAAGGGCTTTGATATCTCTAAGTTGTATGATTGCCGCTTCCACGTCTCCCATCAACATACTCTCGGTAAGTTCAAGGTGTAGTAGAGTCGGCTCCATTTCAGTTCTGTCAATAATATCTGACAGCGTACTGATCAATTGTGCGTCTTTAAACTGTCTCGCAGAAAGGTTGATGGATACGTTGGCAATCTTGCCCGCGGCTTTTAAACGACGAGAAAAATGGCATGCTTCTTCTAGCACCCATGCACCAAGCTCTACGATTAGGCCTGTCGCTTCAGCAATTGGAATAAACTTACTTGGCGGAATAGTTCCTTCGCTTGGGTGGAACCAGCGAATAAGTGCTTCATAGCCTACAACCTCTCCACTTTCACTGTTCACTTGTGGTTGATAATGCAAGGTAAATTGTTGCGCTTTAATTGCTATACGCAGCTCGTTTTCTATATATAGGCGCTCGTTAGCGGCTTCGTCTAAATCTTGGCTATAGAAATGGTAAGTGTTCCGCCCTTTTGCTTTGGCCTGATACATTGCCAAATCTGCATGTTTAAGCAGCTGCTCTTCTTCTTTACTGTCAAACGGAGCCATCGTAATGCCAATACTTGCACTGACGATCACTTCGTTATTCCCCAGTTTTATAGGTTCTGCCAGTGTCTTTTGAATGATATTGGCAACTTCCATGGCATTTTCTCGCTCATTGATGCCACTCAGTAACACCGCAAACTCATCCCCACCCAATCTGGCAATGGTATCTTCTGCACGGAGCCGTTTTTTCAATCTTGTCGCGACTTCAAGCAATAAGCGGTCACCCGCGTCATGTCCCAAAGTATCATTGATGCGTTTAAACTCATCTAAGTCAAAGTAAAATAGAGCAAAGGCATAATGACCACGTTCGGCAAGTGCCATGGATTTACGTAACTGCATCCTGAAAAACGTTCGATTGGCGAGGCCAGTTAAGGTATCAAAGTAAGCCAATTCTTCCATTTTACGCTGGCTTTCTTTTACAAACGAAATATCTTGGGCTGAGGCGACATAACTTGAAATTGCGCCGCCTTCTTCACGGATCGGTGACACACTCAAACTGACCCAAATAGGTGCCTCTCTGTTACCCGCCAACATGGTATCTCCGCGCCAATGATTGCGGCTGCGCAAGTCAATATCGATATCATCAATGAGAATTGCCATGTCTTTTGAAATAATACTCAAAAGCGGAGAGCCAATAAAATGCTGTTCATCATAGCCCGTCATTTCCTGCATTTTTGGATTGACGTACTCAATTTGAAAATGCTCATTGGTCAATACAACGCCAGTACCAGAGAAAGCCACAGCTTTTGACAAACGGTTTGCCGCCTTTTCTGCGATTTCCTTTTCTGTAATACGTTGATTTAGGCCATTTACAAGTTGTTTTATCTCAACACTCATGTCATTAAATGACGCGTTCAATTGACCTATTTCGTCATCTGTATGCGGCAAGGTTGGCGTATCCCACTGCCCTCGACCAAATCCCTTCACTGCTTTAACGAGCGCATTGATACGTTTGAGTACTAATTGATATAGAACCTGATGCAGTAATATCGCAACAAAAATGGCATACAAAATAAACAAACCAAAGAACTTAACTTTAAGCTCTTCAATGGCCGAGATAGCCGACGCCCGCTTTTTATAGATCCCAATGTACCAATCTAAATTGGCAATATGGGTCACGTGCATAATATGCCAGTTGTCTTTATATCTAAATTCATCTTGGATATTTGGCAGCTTAGTAATAAGTGCAGTTTGTACTATTTTACTCAAATCTTCCGGTAGCTTGTTGTGGTCCAATAGCTGCCCAGTCGCAGCGGTGGTTTTAAACAGGCCGGGAGCTGCCAATAATCGACCCTGTTTATCAAAAACGATGAAACCTTGCTGATGGTCAGATTTAGGTAGTTTTTCGAGTAAGGTGGTCAACTCTATATCGCTACCCGTTAACCCAAGGTATTTGTCATGTAAGTATAAAGGCACCAAAATACTGACCACCCATTTGTTCCAAACCCTATCAAAATACACGCCCGACCATACCGCTTCCCTCGTTGGGTTTTGTTCAGCATGTAAAACAGGCAAGTTATGAAGCTGATTATTTACCAGCCTAGGGTCTTTCGCTAATAGGGCATTAGGAGGCGCAACACGGACAAATCCGTCTTTTGTAGAGAGGTAAAAATTAAAGAAATCCTGTAACAGTGGGGGCGCAAGAATATTCCAAAGCAATTCAGATTCAGAAAATAACTTTTGCACTGACTGCAATTTTAAATCGCCAGTATACATAGCTGCAGAAAGGCCATTTTTGGCTGTACTCGCTAAGTTTTCGCCACGCTTGTCGACACTCGCTTGTGCGCCAGATAAATCTTGAACACCGTAAAGTAAGTGTTTGGAAACCACTGAATTGGCTTGTTCGGCCAAGTTGGCTTTAAGATCGAGGTAATTTGAGAACTGATTGTTCACCTGCGCACTAAAACGCTTAAGCTCATCATACTCTTCATAGATCAACTGCTTTTCTTCAGATTTTAGCATCAATGCTGCAGCAAAAACGCCCGCGATCAAACACACGGCCGAAATCAACATCGACAGCTTTACACTTAAAGAGCTTGCACCATATCTTGATGGGGGACGACGATTGCCCACAAGTTAACCTATTCTTTTATTTACAGTGGTGGTGTTGCCTGAATATACCAGAATATTTTTCGACTCGCCAATAAGTTACGTTTGATTAACGTACTTAACTCACTGAGATTGGGCACTTATCTACTAAATAACTTAGGTTTTTGCCAATACGTCCAAAGTAGTACTTGTTTTCTCGTTTAGTTCTATGCTAATAATGTATTCAGTTTCAAAGTAAGGTTTGAATAAATGAATTTCATCACACGCAACAGCAACACATATTTCTTTTTTAGCTTCTTTAGGTGAAGAGGCTTGACTGTTCGCGAGTGAAAAAGAATAGCTAAGCCTCCCAACTTCGGGAGGCTTTTTTTTTTGGCTAAATGGGAGTGAGGACCTATGACACAAAATACATTAGATGCCCTTAGGCATGACATCAATGAGATAGATTCGGAATTACTGATTTTACTGGCAAAGCGACGTCGCATTAGTCATGGCGTGCTGGAATATAAGATTGCCAACAACAAACCTATCCGTGATGAAGCACGTGAGCAGGCACTGCTGGAGAAACTGATCCGATATGGTAAATCTCTGGGTCTTGATGCCTTTTATATAAACAGCGTTTTCCAAACTATCTTAGAAGACTCTGTATTAAACCAGCAAGCCATGCTGCAAAAGAACTTAAACCCCGATGCAGTAGGTGATACACACCGCGTTGCCTACTTGGGTGGACAAGGCTCTTATAGCCAGCTTGCTTGTCATAAATACTTCAGCCGTCGTCCCGGTAAGCTTGTGGAAATGGGTTGCCAAAGCTTTGAGCAAATCACCGAGCAGGTAGAAAAAGGCCAGGCTGACTTTGGTATTTTACCTATTGAAAATACCAGTTCAGGCAGTATCAACGAGGTCTTCGATTTATTGCAACATGCGCAAGTATCTATTGTGGGCGAAGTAACGCATACCGTAGAGCACTGCCTCCTAGCTTTGCCAGACACAGAATTACAAGCGATCGACAAAATTTATGCGCACCCCCAACCTTTTGCCCAGTGCAGCCGTTTTATTCAAGGTCTTGGGGATATTCAGCATGAAACTTGCGACTCGACCTCTAGTGCATTAAAAGAAGCTGCAGAGCACCCAAACAGTGCCGCGATTGGCTCTGCACAAGCTGGTAAAAATATGGGTCTAGAAGTGGTGAAATCTGGCCTTGCGAATCAGACCGAAAACCATAGCCGCTTTATTGTAGTAGCAAGAAAAGCACTTCAAGTATCTACTCAAATCCCAACCAAAACCAGCTTAATTATGGCCACCAAACAGCAAGTAGGCTCACTTGCTGACGCGCTGATGGTATTTAAACAGCACAATATCAACATGGTTAAGCTAGAGTCACGCCCAGTACCTGGTAACCCTTGGGAAGAAGTCTTTTATGTAGATTTGCTTGCCAATATTGCAGACTCACAAGTCCAAGCAGCACTTGAAGAATTAAAAGATCATACCCAGTTTGTACGCTTACTGGGCTGCTACCAAAGCGAGTCTTTGCAAGCCGTAGATGTATTATAATCAATCATACTAAGTCACTCCCATAGAGAAAAATAAAAAGCCAGAGCGCAAATCGCATTCTGGCTTTTTTGGTTGAGATTTGTTTAACCTTAGGATATTCAGGCTATTCGCCGCTAAGGCCAAGAAGCTCGATTTCTGAGATCTGTACTAAGCCATCGTTATTCGCATTTTTGCTAATATTTAGACGATAACTACGATAGGCAAAAGCATTGGAGAAAGTAAACGCTCTTCGTTGTAAGCGCTCATCCCAGCTCTCACCCACCCAAACCGCGACTTCTATCCACGTATCACCGCCATCATTAGAGCCCAGTAACTGGAAGTTTTCGGGATCGCGCTCTGGTGCATCATTGGCACTGGTGATTGCCAAACCACTCACAATCTGTGGCGCAGTAAAATCAGCTTGGATCCAAGATGGTGATTCCTCTGTTGGCGGGCCTTGCCACTCATTGTGATCTAGCCATTTTGTCTCGATATCATTATCAAACGCCTTTTGTTCACTTTCCGCATCTCCAATACGATTACGCGCGGTAAAGCTTGTTCCAGCCAAGTCAGACAAATCTTCTAGTGCATACTGAGGTCCGGCGAGTTCAATTTCAGCTATTTGCACTAATCCATCATTATTCGCATTTTTACTGATAGACAAGCGATAATGTGTGTAAGCCAAGCCATTAGCAAACGCAAAGGCACGACGTTCAAAACGTGATTCAAACGACTCCCCTACCCAAGTATTTAATACTTGCCACACTTCCCCATCGTGAGATGCTAAAAGTTGGAAGTTTTCAGGGTCACGCTCTGGCGCATCATTGGCGCTGGTAATGTACAAAGTATTTACCGCTTGTGCTTGCGGCAAGCTAACTTGAACCCAAGCCGGATTTTCAACCGTGGGTGGCCCCTGCCAGTCGTTGTGATCGAGCCATTTAGTCTCTACATTTTTATCAAATGCTTGCGCTGCGCCCTCTGAATCACTAATGCTAAAACGCGCCGAGTAACTCGCACCTTGTACTTGTGCATGATCTAATCCAGAGATTTCTGGACCGATTAATTCAATCTCAGCAAGCTGCATCAAGCCATCATTATTTTTGTTCTTGGTTATCTCAAGGCGATAGCTTTGGTATGGCAATTGATTCGCTACCGCAAAGCTTTGGCGCTCCCCTCGCGCTTCAAAAGACTCACCAACCCAATTACTCAACTGCTGCCATGTAACCCCGTTATCGTTAGAGCCAAACAAAGCAAAGTTCTCAGGATCTCGCTCTGGTGCATCATTGGCGCTCGTCATCGCAAGCTGATTAACTGCCACCGCCTCATTAAAGTCTACTTGGATCCATGAAGGCGCTTCGACGGTAGGTGGACCTTGCCAATCATTATGATCCAGCCACTTAGTGGTTGGGTCGTTATCAAATGCCTTATCTTGGTTTTCTGCCTCACCAATACTGTTGCTTGCCGTGACCGCAAACGTCTCAGTATCAGTATGGTCAACGCTCGGATAAACCGGCCCAACAAATTGAATTTCTCCAATTTGCAGTAAGCCATCGTTATTTTTGTTCTTTGTCACTGCAATTCGGTAGCTTGTATATTTTTGCGCATTGCCAAATACAAAACCTTGACGTTCAAAGCGCGCTTCAAACGACGCCCCAACCACATTACCCAAATTAACCCAACTCGCGCCCTCATCATTAGAAGCTAATAACGAGAAGTTTTCAGGGTCTCGCTCTGGGGCATCATTAGCACTGGTAATGTAAACACCGCTAATTGCTTGTTGAGTGGGAAAGTCCACCTGGATCCAAGATGGCGCTTCCTCTGTGGGTGGCCCCTGCCAGTCATTGTGGTCAAGCCATTTAGTTTGTGGATCGCCATCAAATGCTTTGTCTGCACTCTCGGCATCACCAATAGCATTTCTTGCTGTGATAGTGGCACCTGATGTCACGACTTGCTGCATCGGTCCCGAGGAGACCGGCTCATCAAATAATGGTAACGCTAAGTCCATAATACTATCGGCACTGAGGCCTAGCTGCGCAGTTAATGGGTGAGCTTGAAGCGCGTTGTAAATTGGTAATCGAAGCGCTTCAAGTGCAACTTCATCACCGCCAAGTGCGGCGCTAAGATTGCTAGCAGAGTCGCTTAAGACGCCTTGCAAAGAGCCTTGCTCGTCAAACTGTGCAAATGCAGCATTGAATAGAGAAAGCCTTTGCACACTTTCGGAAACATATGTCATCTCGCAACTTTGCTCACCAGAGTCAGAGGTTGTGCAAGTTTCCCCTAATTCAAAATTCGTTAATTGATCGGCGCTAACCACAGGTAACTCAAAAACATTGGTGTTCCCGGTTTGCCAGCCAAGGGCCCGAAGCAATAACGCAGACATCTCCACTTTTGCCAATGCCATTAATTCGGGAGTAGAGACATTCCGCCCCTCAGCAATTTGCTGCTCCACCAGCATGGTTGCTAGTGTCGTCAAGGCGTTGATTTGTAAGGTCGCATCAGCACTGCCATCGGCATTTGAACCAAACGGTACGGCGACATGACTTAAGGTAGCCAAAGTCACACCAGCTATATACTCGCCACTTACCTGCTCCCCAATTCCTACAGAACCACAGCGACTGGCGTCGCAGCGCATCTGCGAGCCTTCGCTCGTTGTGGCGGTCACTTTAATGGTGGAATTAATGCCAAACCCGGCTTTACCCGTCAGTTCTATAAACAACTCCCCCGATTGACTGGTTGCCGAGTTCTCATCCATCATCATGCTAGAGCCATTGAGCGCCGTCACCGAAATGCGGGCTTGGCTCAACGTGCCTTTTATCACTGAACCTGATACTTCTGCCGTCGTCACAGCAGGGGTTACTGGCACTTCTTCAACTTTTGGGTCATCGCTCCCGCCGCCACATGCAGCCAATAAACTGCTAACGGCAATGAGCGGGATCGCATTTCTTATTTTATTTAACGTTTTCATATTTATCCCTTCTTACATATCAACCAACTCGTGTGACTAGGTTGATATAAACGCACCACAAGCAGGTGATAAGCCGTGATATTGTTTCTCGTTGTACTGACACGACTTCACCCGGTTTGCATTACTTTATGGTTATCGCCAAAGTTAAAATCGATAGGTGATCCCGGCATAGTAGCGCTGCCCGGTGTAGCTGCTGCTGCGCAATCTCGCTTTAGAATCTTCACCATAAAAGGTTCTCGGTTCTTCTTTGGTTAGGTTGATCACAGACGCGGTTAGGATCAGGTTTTCCATCAAGTTATAAGAAGCGTTCACATCAACTTGTTGGTATGGTTCCTGATATACAGTGAGCCCGTCCGCAAGCCCCAGAGCGGTTTCTCCTCGGCGGTTATATGATGCTCTGACACTAAAGGTGTCATTCTCGTAATAGGCGGAGAAGTTAAATTGATTATCGGCACTGCCAACAAGCGCAGACTCACCGACCTTTTCACCGTCTACGCTAATGTCTGCTTGATTGGTATCGTTTAGGGTGTAGTTAACGTTGAGACCAAAGCCATTGTCGAATGCATGTTGTGCAAACAGCTCTACTCCCCGAGACGTTGCATTTGTACCATTGGCGGTGGTGGTAAACGGCGTGACGGTAATATCACCCGGCGGTACAATTTCAACACCGGTAAAAGGGTTATCAAAGCCCTCAAACGGCCTTACTGAGGTAATAATCAAGGGCACGATAAAGTTATCTACGTCTTTGTTGAATACCGCAATGCCAACCGCAGATCCTTCGCCATAATAATACTCCGCAGATAAATCCATCTGTACCGATTCAAATGGTTTTAGCGCTTTGTTACCCCCTGAGCCGCGCCACCCTGGCTCCACAGGGTTGCCTCTAAACTCTAGTCTATCATCAGCCCATTCTTGAGAGATAAAGGTCAGCTGCTCTGGCGCACCCATGTCGTTGAACGGAGCTCGAGACATCGTTTTGGCGATAGCACCACGTATAACAAAATTGTCGCTGGCATCCCAGACAATATTGAAACTAGGTAAAAATTGCGAGTCGGTTACGGTACGCACGGTGGTGGTTTCAACGTCAATAAGGCGCTCATCACCTAAAATATCCTCTTCGGTGACATCATCAATGTCATCTAAAAAGTAGTTAATTTTATCCGATGACATAATCTGCGTTTCAGTCTCGACATAGCGTACCCCGATGTTTCCTCTAAAATCTCCAAAAGAAAAATCGGCCTGTAGATAGGCGGCCATGATCTCTTCTTCTATGTCGAACACAAAATCAGGCTCACGGCGCGTGTGCTTAACATATTCACTGGTCACGATTTCGCGGTATCGATCCCAATTGATCGTGGGCATCGCATTTACTTCAAAACCGCCTGGGATATTTTGTTCAGACGTTGCGTTCAAAATATCCTCCAGTTTTGGCATACCACCAATCCACTGATAAGACACCTCATCAATGGCACCTTGACTGAATGGATCAAGCTCGCCACTGGCAATTCTGTCAGCCCCATCTTGAGTGATGAAGAAGGTGTTGTTGGTTTCGCGATGCAGTGTCGCTTTACGATATTTAGCACCGACACGCAGCGTATCAACGATGCCGTACTCGACGCGATAATCAAGGTCTAACTGGGCATAGTCTTCTTCTAAGTCACTGACGACAAAGCTTGAACCTGTCGACCCCGGATCGGGATCGCCGGCAATACCAGCCTGAAGGTTAGACAGCAAAGCGGGATCGGCGTACAGCGACACTCTGTCGCCTAATCGCCATCCTGCAAATGAAGCGGCGTTTTCAACCTGTCCGGAATCGCTGCGACTCGCAGGTTGCCCGCTTTTATATGCCGCACTCCAAGACTCTGAAGGGCCACCGCTGGCTTCAGTGTGGCCAAATTTACCGCGCAAATCATATAAATCACCTGCATATTCAAAGGCGAAGTCGTAGGTATCCGAGGTATCTTTTTCTACCGTATAACTACCAATGATCCAAGGAAATTCAAGATTCCCTTCAGTGCCACCAGCGCCACTAGTAAAATCCATGCCTGTCACAATCGTACCGGTTTCGTCTAGGGTAATACCGGTAAGATAATCTGGGTTGTACTTCCATTCTGGGATCCACATTTGTGACGTGGTGCGGTTTTGCCCAAGCTCAAAATGAAAATGATTGAATGTTAAAGATAAATCATCTATTGGACGCCATTGAATGGTGGCTTGTAACCCCTGACGTTCACGTTTTTCTTTGGTTACCCCAACACCTGCAACTTGCGGTGCCCAAACACCGTCATAGACGTTGCCATAAGCATCTTCTAACGCTGCAAATCGACGTGTACTATCGGCAATCACATTGCCCGCAGTGTCCGTTGCTGGCAAGTCTGAACTTGTTGCCCAACGCCAACCGCCACCGCCCGACATATCACCGCCTAAAGAGCGGTTGGTGCGGTCTTGTTTGGTATAACCAACTAGCAAGCCAAAGGTTTCTTCTTCGTTCTTCCAAGAATAAACGCCGCTAAAATTAGGCTCGTACTCTTCAGTCACATCAGCGTAGGTATATTCAACATTCAACGCCCCAGAATTTGCCTCCATATCCAGTGGTTTGCGGCTGTGAAGAATAACCGTGCCGCCAACCCCACCTTCATCTAAACGCGCCTCTGAAGACTTAAAGACTTCAACCGATTGCACCATGGTAGAAGGCAACAAAGAGTAACTAAAAGAGCGGGACGGCGAGCCCGGAGAAGAAGCGATAAAATTGCCGTTTAACTGCGTAAAAGTAAGATCCGATGACAGACCACGAATACTGACGTTTTCCCCTTCTCCGCCACTACGAGAAATCACCACGCCGGGTACGCGTTGCAGTGAATCCGCCACATTTTTATCGGGAAACTTGCCGATGTCTTCTGCTGTAATGGCATCCACAATCGCGTTTGATAAACGCTTAATCGCCAAGTTTTCGGCCATAGATGCGCGGATCCCGCGCACCTCAATTGTTTCGATTTCCTGCGCTTCCTCTTTTTCGGTTTCTTCAGCCATTGCCCAGTTAGTAGCTGATAACATAGCGAGGACCAGTGCAGACTTGCTAAATTGCCGTGACCTTCCTGTCACATGGCGTCTGTTATTATTATTGGCCATTCCTATCTCCAAGTTTTTTATAATTTGTAAAGCCACGACGTCCCTTGCTGCTCCATGACGCATGACTTTGTGACGACCCTTTTTTGTTTCCCTATAGGGGTTAATGGTTTGTGAAACACTCGTTCAGAATAGGAGCGCTCCACAAAAAGTGATAATAGAATTTCGGTTTGCACTAAGACAAAATCGGCGTTTAGGTCAAAAAAAGATCCAATTTCAATTTCCTTGGTTTATAGTCTGATTAACATAAAAACTCATTATTAGTTTCTATATTAGGCAATTTAAAAACGTTCCAAACATGTGTAACCAAATGTTTTTATTGAACTAATTAAATATTCAAAACCAAGCATTTTAAACTTTAAAATTATTCAACTTCAAGAGTGAAATATGAATTTGGCAAACTATTCAGGTAAAAACTTGGAAATATGCCTCAGCAGCGATAATCCTCATTTGTTGCAGCGAAATGCACAAATTGCTTTTGCATCTGGGGCAACAAGGATAGAACTCTGTGGTGTACTGAGTTGCGGTGGCTTGACCCCAAACCCGACGGCGATAGCGGCAGTTGCCCAGTATTTACCAAGCTTTGGCGAATGTATTGTGATGTTACGCCAAGCACCGCATTTTTTTATTGATGACACCATGCTCTATCAGTTACAAAAAGGGATAGATGGCATTGCTTGCGCTGGCGCAACTGGTATTGCGCTTGGTTTTATCGACGACAATCAAGAGATAGCGACTGACCATTGTCGAGCACTCATTGCCACGGCAAAATCCTTAGGCCTTTCTGTCACCTTTCATCGCGCCTTTGACGCCGCTGCAAACTGGCAGCAGGCAGCCGAGACGCTGCTAGAGTTAGGCGTTGAGCGGGTCTTAACCGCCGGCAATACATGGCAAAGTGGCAAAGGCGCAGCGTTTGGTACCAGTCAGCTCATTGCCTTACTGAAAAAACTCAATGCTGAAATCGAAGTTGTGATTGGTGGAGGGGTCAACACGATAAACGCAGCGGATCTTTGGCTTTTAAGTGAATTTGGTCCACTCTCTCTACATACTCACTCTGGCGTGCACCATGGCGATGAAGTTTGCCCAAGGCTAGTTAATGCAATACTCACCGGATCAGAAAAGGCAATACAATGACAGCATCGAAGCTATTTTTAGGGATTGATGGTGGCGGGACGAAATGTAAAGTTCGCCTCGAGGATCAACATGGACAGCTCCTTGCCGAGGCCACCAGCGGCCCTGCAAACATAGCAACATCAATACATCAGGCCCAAGAGTCAATGTTGAGCGCAACAATGACAGCGCTGACAAACGCAAAAATCCCCCACCACGACATTGCCAACATCAGTGCTTTTGCAGGACTTGCCGGCGCGAACGTCACGACGGCTTGTGAGGCGATGCAGCAATGGCGTTCCCCTTTTGCCCGTTTTCAATTTTCAACCGATGCACACATTGCTTGCCTTGGTGCGCATCAACACGAAGATGGCGGTGTAATCATTCTTGGCACCGGATTTTGCGCGGGTCTGGTGACGCATGGACAATTTAGGGAGTTCGGTGGTCACGGATTATTACTCAGTGATGGTGCAAGTGGCAGCTGGATCGGTTTGAGTTTAGTGAAGCATGCCATCGAGGTGCTTGATACACTTTCCCCTAGCAGTCTGATGATTGAGTCGTTTTTGGCTGCCATGAATTGCCACAGTACCGAACAGCTAGTCAAACTCACGCTAAACGCCACTCCCCAGTATTTTGCCCAGTTTGCTCAACATGTTTTTGCCACGCCAAACGATCCCTATGCCGAGCAGATCTTAAGTAGCGCGGCACAGTTTATTGAGCGTTATGTCCGTCATTTGCAGAGCTTAGGGGCACAGAAAGTCGCGTTAGTTGGGGGCATTGCTAAGCCTATTCGTCCATGGTTAGCTGCCGAATACGAAAATGCGCTGGTAACACCAGCATTATCACCAGAAGTCGCAGCGTTAACGCTCGCTCGACGTTAACTCTTTACGTAATTGCGACGGGATTTCACCAAATAAACGACGAAACTGCTTGCTAAAATAACTTGGCTCTGAAAAGCCACACTGATAAGCGACTTGTGATACTGGTAAGCGTGTTTCGACCAATAATTTACGGGCATTTTCCAATCTCACTTCGTTGATAAATTGATTCGGGGTTTTGGCTAAATGCTTCTTAAATCTGCGTTCCAGTGCGCTTACCGACAGGTGAGCAAGTTCCGCCAATTCTTCGATACAAATATGACGATGGTAATGCGCCCGAATAAATTCAACGGGCGCTTCAATGGCTCTTACGTGAGACAACGCCTTTGACGTTTTCGCTAGATGTCGTGTAACACCATAAGTGCCCATAATCGCATTTTCGCTGTCAAGTAACACTTTTTTTGACGTGGAAAACCATGCCAATTCCCCATTTGCGGTTTGGTTGAGTTCTAATCTATCCGTTACGATAAAGCCTTCCATCACTCGTTTATCATCATTAACGTATTGGAATGCCAAGTGCTGCGGTGAAAAGTCAAAATCGGTTTTCAGTAAGATTTGATCTAGGGTTTTATAGCCCTGATGTTCAACAAAGTGTTGGTTCGCATGCACTATTCTACTTTTTGTGTCTTTGACCCAAAAGAGGATGTCTGGGATCAGATCAAATGCTGCAATCAATTGATTTACGCCAGCTTTATTCAATATTGTTTGCTCTTCCATTGCCCTATTTACCGCCTTTTTATAATTATAATAATTTATTTTAAACGCCGATTTTGTTGCATTGTCAACCGAATTTTTATTATCACTTTGGCGCTTCTGTTACCTATTATCAATAACATCAGATTAACTTACCTCGATAACTCGACGGAGCTAAACGATGGATAATAACAAAATCCGCATGGCCATGATCGGTGGTGGAGAAGGCGCTTTCATAGGTGCAGTGCACCGCATAGCCGCGCGTTTAGATGGTCAAATTGAACTTGTTGCAGGCGCATTTAGCGCCCAATCAAACAAAAGCCTAGCAATGGGCCAGCAACTCGGGCTTAACCCAGCACGTTGCTATGCCAGCTACCAAACACTCTTACAACAAGAGGCGGAATTACCAGAGTCGGAGCGCATCCACTTTGTTGCCATCGTGACCCCAAACCATTTGCATTTTCCGATTGCCACAGCCGCTATCGAACACGGCTTTCACGTCTTGAGTGATAAGCCTGCAACGCTCAATTTATCTGAGGCTCTACGTCTACAAACACAGCTTCAAAAGAGCAATTGCTTGTACGGATTAACACACACCTATACCGGCTACCCGATGGTGAAAGAAGCGCGTCACCGCATCGCAAACGGCGAACTTGGCAAAATACGCAAAGTCGTCGTTGAATACAGTCAAGGATGGCTTGCAAGTGCAGATGACGAAAACAGCAAGCAAGCCAGCTGGCGACTAGATGCAAGCAAGTCTGGCGTGAGTTGTTGTATGGGCGATATCGGTGTACACGCAGCGAACCTTGCCGAATATGTGAGTGGCTTGGAGATTGAGGCGCTTTGTGCGGATTTAAACACGGTTGTGTCCGGCCGACAGCTCGACGATGACGGCACAGTGTTACTGCGCTTTGGCAACGGTGCTAAGGGCGTGTTGATGGCCAGCCAAATAGCCCTTGGCGAAGAAAATAATCTCACCTTAAAAATCTATGGTGACAAAGCCAGTATCGAATGGTCGCAAATGGAACCTAATAGTTTGTGGTTACGTGCGGCAAATGCTCCAGCTCAGTTGATCCGCACAGGAGTGGGCTCACTTAGCCAAGCAGCCATTAGCGCAACCCGTGTGCCAGCAGGTCACCCTGAGGGGTATCTGGAAGCATTTGCAAATATCTACCTTAACTTCGCCAACCTTATTCGTGCACACCAGCAGCAAGCCAATGTGCAACACGAAGAATTTGACGTGCCAAGTATTAACGCTGCAGTCCGTGGCATGGCATTTATTGAAAACGCGGTCGCAGCTAGTGCAAAAGACACTAAGTGGCACCCCTTTACCATTGGATAAAATAAGAATGAAGCAAATTAAAGGACCCGCTATTTTTCTCGCGCAGTTTGTCTCGGACGAGGCGCCATTTAACAATTTTAATAGTATTTGCCAGTGGGCAAGTAGCCTAGGTTATAAAGGTATTCAGCTACCAAGTTGGGAACAGCGACTATTTGATCTGCAAAAAGCCGCTGAAAGCCAAGATTATTGCGACGAGATCACTGGCATTGCCGCAGAGCATGGCCTTACTATTTCAGAGCTATCAACCCATTTGCAGGGTCAATTAGTGGCGGTGCATCCAGCTTATGACCAAATGTTTGACGGCTTTGCACCAGCAAAAGTGCATGGCTCGCCTCAGGCTCGTATGGAGTGGGCAACAGAGCAGCTAATGCTAGCGGCCAGTGCCAGTGCTAAGCTTGGGCTAACCAGTCACGCCAGCTTTTCTGGCGCCTTGCTCTGGCATACTTTTTATCCGTGGCCACAACGCCCAACTGGCTTAGTGGAACAAGGATTTGAGGAGCTTGCAAAACGCTGGTTGCCTATTTTAAACCGCTTTGATGAGGTTGGCGTGGATGTCTGCTATGAGCTTCATCCAGGTGAAGATCTACACGATGGCGTGACTTTTGAACGCTTTTTAGCGGCGACGAATAATCACCCGCGAGCCAATATTCTTTACGATCCAAGTCACTTTGTTTTACAGCAATTGGACTACTTGGCATTTATCGACATCTATCATGAACGTATCAAAGCGTTCCATGTAAAAGATGCCGAATTTATCCCCAATGGCCGCTGCGGTGTTTACGGCGGATACCAAGGATGGCAACAACGGCCAGGACGGTTTCGTTCATTAGGAGACGGACAGGTCGACTTTAAGAAAATATTTAGTAAGTTAACACAGTACGGTTTTGATGGTTGGGCTGTATTGGAATGGGAATGCTGTATTAAGCACCCTGAAGATGGGGCCAAAGAAGGTGCTGAATTTATCAAACAGCACTTGATCAGACCAACCGAAAAAGCCTTCGATGATTTTGCAGGAAGTAGCACCGATACCGAACGCAATAATCAAATCCTCGGCATAAAATAAACAGGACTACGACCATGAATAATAATAATCATAATCGGACCGTGTTTCAGCTCTGTTGCCTTGCACTGGTCGTCACATCAATGACGTTCGCTATTCGCGCAGGTATTTTGGGGCAATTAGGTGAGCAATTTGGGCTCTCAGATACGGAGCTTGGTTGGGTTAACGCCATGGCATTTCTGGGCTTTCCCGTCGCAACCATTTTAGGTGGTGCAATCTACAACGCCATTGGCGCCAAAAAGTTAGTTGCCCTCGCCTTTATTTGCCACTTCGCAGGATTGGTTTTAACCATTACCGCTGATGGTTTTTGGTTACTGCTGATCTCGACGTTTTTAATCGGCTTTGCGAATGGTTCAGTGGAAGCTGGCTGTAATCCACTGATTGCCGAAATGTATCCAAAAAACACCACGACTATGCTCAACCGATTCCATGTCTGGTTTCCTGGCGGCATTGTGATTGGTGCACTGGCATCGAATGCCATGACTGCATCGGGCTTTAATTGGCAATGGCAAGTTGCTTTGATATTAATTCCAACGCTGATTTACGGTGCAATGATGGTCAAGTCACAGTTTCCTGAATTTGACCGCACTGATCATTCCACCACCAATAATCTCAAGCACCTGTTTTCTCCGCTCTACCTATTTTTAATTTGCTGTATGACCTTAACAGCAACAACTGAACTTGGTACACAACAGTGGATTGAACGCATACTGGGAGCGTCAGGCGCCTCTCCTATGATGATCCTCGCACTGATCACAGGCTTGATGGCATTAGGTCGCTTCTTTGCCGGCCCAATAGTCCACCGCTTTAACCCGACAGGCGTGTTACTCGGCTCTGCAGTATTGGCAACCGCGGGTATTTTCATGATGAGCCAAGCACAAGGGTCAGCAATCTACTTGGCTGCAATATTATTTGCCTTGGGTGTCACTTATTTTTGGCCAACCATGCTGGGCTGCGTTGCTGAATACACCCCAAAAACAGGCGCACTTGGTATGTCTTTAATGGGCGGTGCGGGAATGTTCGCTGTCAGCATGTGGAATCCAGTAATTGGTAGTTGGATTGATTCGGCGCGACTCGAAGCCCAAGCGGCGAACTTAACCACGCAGCAATCAGAACTAGTTGCAGGTCAAGCGGTGCTTGAAAATATTCTGTTATTCCCGGCCATTCTCATTGCCGCTTTTATCGGCCTTTACCTTTATATCAATAAAAATAAACGCGTTGAGAAATACGCGTAATACCCTTTGTATTAAGTAGCAACAAGTAAAAAGTGAACAGACGAGGTTCCAATATGCTCAACTCTATAAAAATACTAACGCTGGCATTAGCCGTTAGTTGTGCGGCTTGCGCTAGTACAACTGACAACCTATTGAGCCCGCAAGAACAACAAGCTGGATGGCAACTGCTATTCGATGGCAAAGATATGTCGCAATGGCGCAACTTTAAAAGTGACGGCCTAAATAGCCAGTGGCAAGTTGAGGACGGCGCGATGACACTTACCCAAGGTGGTGGCGGCGATATTCTGACCAAAAAACAGTATCAGAATTTTGAGCTCCAGCTCGATTGGAAGATTTCTAAAAAAGGCAACAGTGGGATCTTTGTATTGGCGGATGAAAAAGGTGGAGCTATATACTCCCACGCCCCAGAAATCCAAATTCTAGATAACAAAGAACACCCAGACAATAAAATAGACTCTCACCTTGCAGGTTCTATTTATGACCTGTTCGCCGCGCCAAGTACGGCACATAAAGCTGCCGAAGCTTGGAACCAAGTTCGTATTAAGCTGCAAGATAGCCACCTACAAGTTTGGCAAAATGGTGTAAGCACGACGAGTATCGTGATTGGCAGCACCACTTGGAATGCTTTGGTTAAGAACAGTAAATTTGCGACATGGCAAGGGTTTGCTGAAGGTAAAAAAGGCCACATCGGCCTGCAAGATCACGGCGACAAAGTCTGGTTTAAAAACATTAAGATCAAGGAGCTGTAACCATGGCAACATTTGATCATAAAGTATTGGTCGTTGGCTCGGGTGCCGGTGGTGCAATGGCCGCTTATACACTCACTAAGCTAGGTCACAAAGTTTTATTGTTAGAAGCTGGCAGAAATTACGACCCAAAAACAGAAAGCCCAATGTTCCGCCGTAATAGCGAAGCCCCACTCATGGGCGCTGGCAATAAGGATAAAAACTTTGGTTTTTACGACGCGACAATTGATGGCGGTTGGCAAGTACCAGATGAACCATACACACGCGCAGAAAACACCGACTTTTATTGGTGGCGTGCACGTATGCTCGGTGGCCGCACCAATCACTGGGGTCGCTACTCGCTGCGTTTTAGTGAGCACGACTTTAAGGGCAAAAGCCGCGATGGACATGGCGCTGATTGGCCGTTTGAATATCAGGACATTGCGCCTTGGTATGACAAAACAGAAGAAATAGTTGGGATCTGTGGTACTAATACCGGCTTGGATGACATGCCCCCTTCTGCACCTGGCGTGTTACAGCCACCACCAACGCCAAGAGTACCCGAATTATTGGTTGCTGCTGCCGCGAAAAAAATGGGGATCCCAGCGGTTCCAATGCACAGAGCTGTGCTGACTCGTAATAAAGACGACCGCTTAGCATGTTTTTACGCCACACCTTGTGGCCACGGTTGCTCAATTGGTGCGGCATTCCAAACCACAACTTCGCTTATTCCGATGGCCAAAGCGACAGGAAACCTTGAAGTGATCACCGATGCCATGGTGAAGTCGGTCGCGGTGAATGAAGATGGCAAAGTAACTGGTGTGACTTACGTCGATAAAAAGTCTGCACAAGAACATGCAGTCAATGCTGATGTGGTGATTTTGGCGGCCAGCGCCTGTGAATCTGCTCGTATTCTGCTTAACTCCAAACATGCAAAGCATCCCAAGGGACTTGCAAACTCAAGTGGTCAGGTAGGTCGTAATCTAATGGACTCTACCGGCGCTTGGCTTGGTGCACAAATCCCTGCGTTAAAAGGTCGCCCACGTTATAACGAAGACGGCCATACCGGGAACCACCTTTTTATTCCCTGGTGGGGACACAAAGCCCATGAGAAAGGTGAGCTTAATTTCCCACGCGGCTATCACTTTGAAATTAGCAGCGGCTTTAATCAACCGGGCTCTGGCGTGTCTGGCAATAAACAAGGTTATGGTCCCAAGTTAAAGCAACAAGTGCGTGACGCTTATGGTTCCTATGTTGGATTTGCACTGCGCGGAGAAATGCTACCGAACAAAGATTCTTACATGGAAATTGACGAAAACGTCAAAGATAAATGGGGGATCCCGGTTGCTAAGTTCCATTTCAAATGGTCTGACAGAGAGCTTAAGCAAATCGAGCATGGTCTCAAAACCGCGAAACAGATCCTAGAGAACATGGGTGCCGAAGTGGGCGAGCTACCGCCTGCGGAAAAAGCCATCTCAAAAGGCGGTGAGATCATTCATGAGGTCGGCACGACGAGAATGGGCAGTTCAGCAAAAGAATCGGTAACGAATCAGTGGGGCCAAACATGGGACTGTGACAATCTATTTGTGATGGATGCCGGCGTCTTTGCGTCTAACCCCCATAAAAATTGTACTTTAACCATAATGACCTTAGCGATGCGCAACTCCACCTGGTTGGCAGCACAAATTGATAAAGGAGCGCTGTGATGAATACACCTGTCCGCGTTGATTCTTATAAATATATTTCAGGCATGACACGTCGCGAGTCATTAAAATGGTTAGGCTTGCTTGCTGCGGGATCTGCGGTAACACTCACCACTGGTTGCAGCAAGGCCATTGAAGGTGAAACGGCTACTGCCGGGCACTGGCCAGATATTGAAATACAGCCAGTTAGCGCTCAAGGATATGGCACCGATCCAAACATGATCATGCCGCCAGAGTCACCTTGGCCGCTCACGCTCACCGAAGCGCAGCTCACGTTAGTTGCAGTACTAGCTGATTTTATTGTGCCGAAGGAAGGAAATCATCCATCGGCTTCTGAAGTGCAAGTACCAAGTGTGATCGATGAATGGGTAAGCGCACCGTATCACGGACAACAAAAAGACAGAGTGACAATACTCCATGCGCTTGCTTGGATTGACGATGAGTCGACTTTGCGCTTTAAAAAGCCATTTTTACAACTTAGTGCAACGCAGCAAAGTAAGATTATGGATGATATTGCTTATTTTAATGCACAAACACCAGAGCAATTTCAGCGTATAGGTAAAGCACTCTTGCGCTTTAAAGATCTCGTTCTCGGCGCTTACTTCTGCACACCTGAGGGCTGTCAAGACATAGGTTATCTGGGCAATGTACCAATTGCAGGTGATTATCCTGGGCCTACTGCCGAAGCCAAGGCGCATCTAGATGGGGTACTCGCAGAGCTTGGACTAAGCCAGTATGCGTACCGCGACTAACCCTTGAGTCATTTTGTTATGACTAACCGAAGCAGAGTCTAGCTCTGCTTTTTCTTTAGGAGTAGATCATGTTTGTTGAAAACACCAACCGATTAAAGCAAGTAATGCTGTTCATTGCTTTAATTTTTATCTCGCCACTGTATGCACAGCCTTCCCTTCAGTCTTTGCCCGTTAGCGTTCAACTGTGGTCGGTAAAAGATGAATTGGCAAGAGACTTTGATGGCACTTTACAAGCACTCGCCAACATGGGATTTGATGGCGTTGAGTTTGCGGGAAACTTTGGCAGCTATGCCAATAACCCAAGCAAATTAAAACAAAGACTAGCAGAGCTCGGCTTAGTTGCGAGCAGCGCCCACATTGGCTTTGACGCATTAGCTGAAGGAAAACTAGCCAGCACCCTACTCTTTTACAAAACCTTAGGCGTATCCACGCTCTTTATTCCTTGGGATGAAAGAGCATGGGATAAAAACCAAGTGCAAGCATTTGTAAAGCGGCTCAACCAAGTGCACCAAATTGCCAAACGTTATGATATGAAGATCGGATTCCATAATCATGAAAAGGAATTTAACCCATACGCCAATAGCACATTTTGGGATTATATCGCCACCAACACCCCAAGCGACTTTCCGCTGCAGCTCGATGTCGGCTGGGTGATTTACGCAGGTAAATCACCCAGCGATTATGTTAAGCGATATGCAGGAAGAACCGTATCGACACATATCAAAATACGTACTCACCAAGGAGATGACAAAAGCCCAATCATTGGCGAAAACCACTACCCTTGGAAAGCGCTCATCCAGACCATGCAGCAACACGGCGGCACACAGTGGCTGGTAATCGAACAAGAAGAATACCCAAGCGGCCTAACACCACTAGAAAGCGTCGCCCGCTCAAAAGCGAATTTAGATAAGATACTGAGTGAGTAACAAGCGGGAATATGTTTACTTGTAATAGTTAATTATCGCTGTCAGGTTTGATCGCGGGGTTCGATCGAACTTGACTGTTTATTAGTTGCGTGATCAACTCGTCTACCAAACCCTTTATTTGAGATTGTGTATGCCAATTTATAGCTAGACGCTCACTTTCATTAACTAAGAACCCAACTAGATCAACAGAAATGCTGATTAACTCTACTAATTCATTAAATGTAAAGACATAAAGTGATGGGTGTTGATGGATAAATGTATTCCTAACTGTCTGCAAACGGCTAATTTTTTCTTTTTCAAATCGCTGACTATCAATTATTTTGCTACCCATATAAGGAAGAAAGTCTTCTTTCCGCAGCTTTTCGTAAAGCCATTCAATATTATCTAAATCACCATACTCTGAGTGATAACTATCTTGTTTCCGAACTAGGCGTGAGTCCGATGTAATGAGAGCTAAGCACATTGCCGATTGAACAGAGTTATGTCCGTAGATCACTGCCCATTTAAAATACGTGTTTAGCCCTCTTTCAATTTGGGACCAAGCGTCAAGTAAGCACCGCAATGACATGACTAGATCTGTTTCGAGATCAAATGATACCAACTTTTCTTTCATGTACTTATCTATTATTTATGAACGCCGCATTAAACGGCAATTTATAGTTGGCTATACTTAGCGAAGCGAACAGCAGCTAACTGTAAATTGTCCGATTCAATACTTTGTTATACGATTTCTTCTTCATACCCGTTTGACGGTGCAAGCTGCGCTGCTTTTTTTAACGCCCACCACCCGATTACAATGCTCATTAAAATCCGAACAGGAAAATAAGCGAGAGCCGGCAAACTAAATAGCCAAGTAGCAAAGTCTTTCGGCATTACATAATAAGCAACTTGCTTAACCCAATATATAAATGCCACATATTGTTTTAGGAATGTATCAAGAGAAATTGATAATTCAGCCCAATTAGAAGCAGCTGCAACCCACAACGCATAAAGACCTAACGCACCGTCTCCAAAACTCCCTATGACTGACGACCAATCGATAAATAGCAGGAATATTCTCACTGAACTCTCCATCTAGACAATCGCACAACAGCTCATTAGCGTGAATTCTTGAATATCTTACTTATCCACAAGTAAAAAACTAACAATTATCAAACTAACTTTATTGAATAATTTTAGTAACTTACCAGTAAAAGATTATAATTTCAACACGCGAATCACCTGCTACACGCAAGGAATCACCTATCTGAACCATCGATTGGCTCGCTAAGAACAAATTACATCTAGATAACGTGTTAACAATGCTCAATTTTATATGTTGCTGGTTATTTGTCGCCATAAATGACGACCTACGTAAGAAAGTGTAAGCAACGCTAGCACTTTATCTAACCCATTGTGCCGTAAACATTAAAGCTACATCAAACCGAAAATGCCAAGCGTTTGTTAGTTCACCTTTAGCATCTTGTAGATGCCAGATCGCTGAACTGATTTAGTAGTGGTAACGACACGAAATTATCGTTATCGCTTGATCGTCGAGCGCGTAAACAAGTCTGTTAGTATCATCAATACGACGAGACCAAAAACCAGATAGGTTCTCTTTCAACGCCTCTGGTTTCCCGATGCCCTCAAATGGAGAGCGCTTAACATCATTGATTAGTTTATTGATGCGCTTAAGTGTTTTCTTGTCTTGAGTTTGCCAATATAGGTAGTCATCCCGAGCGTCATCAGTCCACGCCAATAAACGTTGACTACTACTCATCAATTAACTCTCGTGCTGTTGTTTTACCAGCGCGGTACTGTGTTATTGAACGGTTTAGGTGTTCAGCGTTTTGAGGAGAACGTAGTAAATGCACTGTTTCCATAAGGCTATTGTAGTAGTCTAAAGACATAACCACTGCATCCTCAGAATCACGCCGTGTTATAACTGTTGTATCAGCATCATTAACTACACCGTCTAAAACAGCTTTGAGACTATTTCTAGCTTCAGTAAAAGATACGATTTTCATAAGCATCCCCACATGTACATTTAATGGAACAAGTGTAGTCTTCACTACCCTACTTGTACAGTAAGCTGAACATATGTTATTGATAAACCAATGTCCGATTAACGGGTAAAAATTGAGGGCCAAAATTGAGTTATTTGTCGCCATAAATGGCGACCTACGTAAGCTCTTGGCGTAAAGTTCCCGCTAATGCATTTTTATGCCGTGATGCCTCAGCTAATACAGCTGAGATAAATTGTTCGGCATTATCTACCCCGACGAATATATTTTTAACATTCCCCATGGGTTCAACAAGTTCAATTTCAACATTTGGATAGCCTGAGTAGTTATAACGTTTTATAGACCTAGCACGCTTTACAAACTCCATGTTCTTCTGAATTTTTGCTATGTTGCTTAACGGTATCGCCAATGGCTGATAAAGACCATATCGGATGAACAAATGATTTCCCACCAAAGAAATAGGCCGTTTTGCAACAGCGCGGTACTCCGCAAAGAAAAATAGTAAGCTAAACGCCGTCAGCAGAGTAAAGATATTTGCCGCAAATGGGGACCAAATAAAATGCAAAAATAGATGCATAATTGGCATTTCAAACGCTATTAATAAAATAAAGCCAAGCAGATTACTTTGTGCGCCATCTTTATTATGGTATGTAAAGTGCTGCTCGCCACTAAAACTTTCTGGCTGCACTCGCTTAGAAAAAAGCGCATAGGTCCACATACGCGTTTCAAAACTCAGTAGCTTTGCAACAGGGCCGTCACCCGCATATTTTTTAATTGGCTTCTCAATGGCATGGTCGGGATCTTCACTCTTGCCAATGGCGGCTTTGATCGCAAGGTATACGGTTAAAATTGCGACCAGTTCAAAAGATAGAATAACAACCAAGACAACATAACGTCCGCTCTCAAGATAATGCCAAACCAGTTTGCTTTGTTCGGGAATAATGTAACTGCCAACGAGCACCGCAAGACACACTAAAACAATCGACTTCAACAAGGCTTCTTTTCTATCTTCAACACAGAAAAAACAGACTATTGGCAAGACTATCAACGCATCTAACAGAAACAGCCATTCAAAATTTGCACTGCCATAATCATTAAGCGTACCGTTTGATTGGTAATAGAACCCCCACCATAACGAAATACACACAAGAAATAATAAGGGGAGTTTTGACTTAATAGAACTACTCATACATGTCTCCGTGCGGTATCAAGCCTGAGCTAAAATTCGTGACGAAAGAGCGAAAACCAGGTGTTTAGCTCTTTTTGAGTAACTTGTTATCCGTTATCTCTTACCATTTTATTGGCTGTTACAGCTACGGAGTTGTAGGTGGTTTCAAATGTATCTGTAACCACGAAACCAAACTTTTTATACATTTCCTTTGCCGAAAAATTCGAAGCTGCAACATACAAACTAATTTTTCGTGAAGAAAGAGAAAGTAAATGTTCAAGTAGGTCTTTACCAATTCCGCGTCCTCGATGACTAGGGTGCACAAATAACGCCCTAATTTCTGACTTAAAGATGGCGCAAAATGCAACGACAGACTCTAGTTCATATACAAAGATTTGAGATTCGAATAACTGTTCGTTTCGTGTTTTATCCTCTGACAAAGGTAATAAGATAAACGTCGCATCCTCATTTTTCAGTTCGTCTAATTTAGAGCGATTGTATATTTCTTCAATGGACCGAAAGTCATCCTCTGAATAGTTCCTTATCGTCAATTTTTACTCCTTTGGGCTCACGCCTGCATAAACAGCAGGAAGTAATTGGCTAAAATCAGTGATGAACGAATAGTAGACAACTTTTGGCCTTCTGCTTTTGATTTCTTTTTAGGCAAGCAAACAAGCTGCGTGCTTTCCCGTCAGCCACAACCTTAGTTCTTGAAGCAATTCTGCATCAATCTCAAAAGTCGCTTTCGTTTTGAAATCAAGCGTTTCAGTATTACTATAGCGCTCACTACCCGAGTGAGTGACTTCAACTGCTAGATGCCCCAATGACGATAGAGAGTAAAACCTTAGTTTTAACTCACGGTCGTCGTAGGTATCTTCAGCTGCACCACGCAATAATAATTGCGCCTCGCCAGTTCTGGTGTCGTAAAGAGAACTCAGTGCATTTAAGAGTTGCGCTATTTCGTCATCATGAGAACTAGATAAGTATGCCTTAAACGCCAGATTAGATAAGGAATGAGTACTTTGTATCTTCGAATAAACGCCAACTTCCTTAACCCACTCTTCATCGTCAGCATAACCGAAAAATGACAGTTCTAGTTCAACATTAGACCTTCTATCGATTGAATGAATTTGCATAAATCTACTTGCCTCGTGCTCTGTTAAGGTATGAGCAACGCATAACCGAAGCTCCCGCACACCACCTTAAAGACTCAATGCAACGAATAGTAAAAATGCCACGCGTTGCGGATCACTCTTAAACAGTTTATGTTTCAGGGTACATCTCACGAATTAGATTCAGTGATAAAGTCCCTTCGTTAACAAGTGGAGAAATTGTGTCTGTCATTTTGATTTGCTGCCAAGCTTTTGCATTGGTTTTAAAGTCAGCAAAATACTTCACGTTGTCTACTCTTCGGAAATGTCGAAACCATACACCCAACTCTGGTACTGGATTTTTTATATAGTTGTAACCACCCGATATAGTGCAAACTGCAAATGGAAAGTGGTGAGAGATAATCAGAACTTTATCACCGACCTTCATTTGGTTTGCAAAAGCGACATAATCTCTTTGGTGTTGAGGGATCTTCTCCAATTCTTCAAACTCTAAATCCCCTACGCGATCAGCAAAATCTAAACCAATAAATCCTGCGGATAAACTCTGTGCGGAATGAAAAGCTGAATTCCCAGAATCATCCGGGTGTAACTGCATACGCCAATACGCCATATCTACCTCATTTTACGAAACTTGAACCTGAAACATAACAGCTCATTAACGCGAATTCTTGAATATCTCAATAACCCACAAGAGAAATAAACGCAACATTCAAGCTAACTTTATCTAATAATTTTAGTAAGTTATCAGTCAATGGTTATTATTTCAACACGCAATTTAAAAGTAGTCGCTGACATCCACCTCCAATTTGGAACAGCATCATCAGCATTGATACAGGTAGTCACGGATGTTATTGATACTTCGCTTCATCAGACTAGGACTTCAAACAAAGCTCTTTAGTCTCAGCACCTAAGCTATTTGTCGCCATAAATGGCGACCTACGTAGTCGCTCCTGAAATCAATTTAATTTAAAAGAAATCGATGACACCTACCTCAAATTTCGAGCTGCATCATCAGCATTGATGCAAATAGTCACGGATGTTATTGATACTTCGCTTCATCAGGCTAGGACTTCAAACAAAGCTCTTTAGTCTCAGCACCTAAGCTATTTGTCGCCATAAATGGCGACCTACGTAGTCGCTCCTAAAATCAATTTAATTTAAAAGAAATCGCTGACACCCACCTCAAATTTATTTCACGGAGTCGAACTTAAGCGAAAAAATCAGCAAGCCTATATAGTAAATACTCACACTCTGTTTGCTGCTCTGAGATCGCATTAAGAGATTGCGGGGTAACGCTTCTATATGTGTTTGCCGTTAAAGGTTTTAGTGGCTAATTCGACATAGTGAAGTTGAATAGCTTGAAAAATCGCCGATACAGGTTAGTTGCTAAAAAGATCCATTATGCTTATTTTACCTATGAAAGTTCATAGGTATTGTGTGGATTTTACTCGTGATATTTTCTGATCACCGCTATTTTGCCATTTTCAATCTCCAGCACTTCCATCATTACTTGGCTATATTCAATTGGCTGGTTATTTTGAGGGTGAATACCTTTAGCGTAATTTTTATATCTGATAGCAATTGCAGAGTGGTTAAAAGTAAATACGTCTAATAACTCTGCACTATATTTTGTATGAGAGCCAAGATAAAAAGTCATCCCTTTTCTCATTGCATCTTTACCGTCTGGTAAACGGGAGTCATCGGTTACCCAAGGAAGGTGTGAATGACCAACATCATCAGTAAGCAGTTTAAGATGATCCTCAAGCTCTTTTTCGGTCGCTTCTGGGGATTGAGTTGCGACCATAGTATCAAAGTATTTTTGAGCAAGTTCTTTTAGGTCTACTTTTTCTTCTTTAGCAGTCAAAGAAGCTGAAACAAAAATTGTTAGTGCGACGAATATATATTTTCTCATTAAAAGCTCCGTTTTCCGATTAGTTCGCATTACGCCGCAATATGGGACGTATTAAGTTTGGCTAAAATTAGTGAAAAATGAGTGCCTGCCACGCTTCAGACGCCATCTTTGATGAGCTTGTTATGTGCCTGAATTACCAGGCCTATATTGCTCTAAACTGCCAACCATAAAACAAACACCAACATAAAACCAAACTGTGCTTGCTACAATTTGCCAAATATCAAAGCCCGAAGAAGTTATAAATGTTGGGATAGCAATTAAACCGCGCAAAATGCAAAGGGTTGCTATGATAATTAGAGCCGATTTCAGTAAAGGTACTTTACGAATTAAACCAACCGCAGAAAAAGCAAAAACAGAGCAAGTAAACATTAAACCTGCAACGATTACAGTGCCAATAGGAGCGAGCAAAGTACCTTGAACCGCAGAGTCTATGATCGGTTGAGGTGCACGAGCAAATGCAAACCAATTAGGTCCACCGAGAATACAAAGAAGGTGCCAAATGGCGGAAACTGAAGCAATTGCCCCTGCGCTGATCAGCAACTTAGACTTAATACTAAAACTCAATACGACCTCTAATATTGCACTGGCACATAACGCAGCCTTAATCGGTAAGTGATTGTTGGCTATAATATGAAGCAAAGCGGAACCGATCCAACTGTTACGAATCCGACTCTACGGCCTTGTTAGCACTTAATTGCTTGCACCAATTCATTGCCAAATTACCCATTACAGCTAAAGAACCAATACTTAAATAACCTAAGAAAAGTACAAAAGTAGCTGGAGTAATTTTTAAATCAAACTCACATGCTATAAGTAATAATATGTTTGCAAGAATACTAGAAACAAAAATCATCGTGCTTACTGAATTTACATTTTTAAGACGCTCAGCGGTAGCTTGGAGTGAAACTAAGGCAATAACAAACCAGTGGTGATTTGTATAAACTTCTTCCTTTGCAATAAAACTATAAATCATAGTAAAAACGAAACCGAGCATTGGTAGCAAGGCAACCGAATTTAAAAATTTACTCATAATTCCCCCTCGAGTGCTAACAGCTCATTCGCATCAATTCTTGAATATCTCTCTTATCCACAAGTAAATAAGCAACAACTATCTAGCTAACTTTATTTAGTTATTTTAGTAAGTTACCAGTCAAAGATTATAATTTCAACACACAAATCACTTGCTACATGCGAGGGGTGCTCTATCCGGGCTTTCTGTTGGCTCGTTAAGGTTATTTGTCGCCATAAATGGCGACCTACGTAAAATCGTGGCGTAAAGTCACTCCCACAACACTATTCGCACTGTGATGTAGGAGGCATAACTTGGCGCTAAATACTTTCCTCATAATCCAACACTTTAGCGTCATTGGCTTTGTTAAGCAGGCCTCGGCTTTGTGATAGGAAGTGTTTCGCACTTTCTGAGAAATAATGTTTGGCTTGTGAGAAAGATTGCATTAGGCCTTCTTTGTCGCCTTGTTGTAGCTTGGCCAATGTCTGCTCAAAGGTATCTTGATAGCTTGCCAATAACCCTTCTACATCATTAAATTGCGCGAGCATAATATCTGAATAAAGTTCAGGGGATTGTGCAAACAGCCGTCCCACCATCATCAGCTCTAATTGGTAGATAGGCGATGAACAGCTTCTTAGCTCTTTTAATGAATGGCACTGCTTAGATAAAAACTGCCCATACACAAACGTGGTTAAGTGGCGCATTACCTGAATGATCTGCATGGATTGGTCGTGTTTTTTAGCGTCCATGGGTACCAACTGGCTGCCCCAGATCTTTAGTTGTTTGATTAATCCTTCACATTGCTTTGGCATACGTCCTTCGCACACCACGACAGTTTGCTTAACCCAATGAGATATATCTGGACCAAACATAGGGTGTAGACCGACCACAGGGCCGTTGTGCTTGTTCATTAGTACTTTGAGCGGGGCTTGCTTCACAGAGGTAATATCAGCAAGAATACAGTCATCAGGCAGCGTTGGTAGCGCATTAATAACCTGCTCAAAGGCATTGATAGGAACGCTCACCAATACTAACTTAGCATCACTCAGTAGCTCAGTAGCCTGTGATTGATTGTCTTTGTCTAAAATGCGTACTTCGTAGCCTGAGCGCCTAAACTGTTTCGCAAACAGTTTACCCATGGCGCCTTGACCACCGACAATAACAACCGGAGACATTTTTGGTGCAGCACAGGCAAGTTCACTTTGTTGGTTTTCGTAGGCTTCTCGCATCATACGACGCAGAATATCTTCGACTAAATCAGGATTTACCCCTTTGGCATCAGCTTCTGCGCGCCGGGCTTTGATCAACTCCGCTTCGCGCTTCGGCACATGTAGCGGTGCGCCCTTTTGCTGTTTTATTTTTCCAACCTGTTCGGTCAATGCTTTGCGCTTTGCAAGTAGCGCGACAAGCTCACTATCGCAATCATCTATTGCAACGCGTATTGCTTCTAAATCGTTAGCCCCATTCATGATGTAAACTTATATATACAGTAGTAAATTAAATAATACACCGAGTCTAACAAGAAGTACGCAGCTTTAAAAGTAAGCAACCATGAAAATATCGTGACAAGACGCCTGAGATGTCAGTGAGTATTCACAGAATGGAAATAATGAGAGGGATAAAACCAAAACAGGCCGCATAAAGCGGCCTGTTTTATCTGCATTTGATAAATGCGACGTATTAGTTAAGTTTCTCTTTAATACGTGCAGATTTACCAGAACGCTCACGTAGGTAGTAAAGCTTAGCGCGACGAACCGCACCACGACGCTTAACTGCTACGCTGCTGATAAGAGGGCTGTGCGTTTGGAATACACGCTCAACACCTTCACCGCTTGAAATCTTACGAACAGTGAAAGATGAGTGTAGACCACGGTTACGCTTAGCGATTACAACACCTTCAAAGGCCTGTAGACGCTCTTTGTTACCTTCTTTTACGCGTACCTGTACAACTACTGTATCACCAGCGCCGAACGCAGGTACGTCTTGCTTAAGCTGTTCAGCTTCAAGCTCTTTAATAATATTTTGGTTTACTTTTGCCATTTTATTTCTCACATTCCTAGGTGTAACTGTCTTCTAGCCACAAGCTTGGCCATTCTCTTGCTGAAATTCAGCAAGTAATGCCGCCTGCTCCTCAGTCAGAGCTAGGTTACGCAACAAGTCAGGACGACGTTGCCAAGTTCTACCCAAAGACTGCTTTAAGCGCCATTTGGCTATTTCTTGGTGGTTTCCGCTGAGTAATACAGCAGGCACCTGTTTATCATCCAATGTTTCCGGCCGGGTATAATGAGGACAATCTAACAAGCCATCCGAAAATGAATCTTGTTCAGCTGATTGGTTGTGACCTAGTACGCCTGGCACTAATCGCGCTACTGCATCGATTAATGTCATGGCCGGTAACTCACCACCACTCAGTATAAAATCGCCGATGGACCACTCTTCGTCTATATAAGACTCGATGATCCGCTCATCAATACCTTCATAACGACCCGCTACTAAAATCAACTTTTCAGAGTGCGCCAATTCAGTCGCACCTTGTTGATCTAGCTTTCGCCCTTGAGGGGACATATAAATTACTTTAGCGCCTTCTCCTGCTGCCGCTTTGGCATCAAGAATAGCTTTTTTGAGAGGCTCAACCATCATTAACATTCCCGGGCCACCACCATAAGGGCGGTCATCCACGGTTCTATGTTTATCAGTGGCGTAGTCTCTCGGGTTCCAACAATTAAACTCAATCAAGCCGTTTTTCACAGCTCGACCCGTTACGCCTTGCTGAGTTATCGCATCAAACATGTCAGGAAAAAGTGAAACCACTCCAACCCATAGCTTTTGCTGATCGCTCATTAAAACGCTGGATCCCAATCTACCGTAATTTTTCTCTCGTCATGATTAATATCCGAAATAACAGAGTCTGTTAAGAATGGAATTAATCTTTCCGATTGGCCAAATGCATCTTTTTTGTTTGCTTTCACAACCAAAACGTCATTTGAACCAGTCTCCATCAAGTCATCAACTATGCCTAAGTCGTAGCCTTTATCGGTTACTACTGACATGCCAATGAGATCTCGCCAATAAAACTCCCCTTCAGGTAATTCAGGAAGCTGCTCAGCATAAACAGCGATTTCAGCATTGGTATAAGCCACTGCTTCGTCTCTGTCGTTTACCTGTGCAAATTTAGCGATATATCCCTTGTTGTGACGACGCCAGTCGCTCACTTCAAGGTTTTGCCATTTACCTTGTTGCCCTATCAACCATGGGCTGAAATCGAAGATCCCTTGGGGATCGTCAGTAAATGAATGCACCTTAAGCCAACCCTTGATGCCATAAGGAGCACCAAGCTTACCAACAACGATTGTCGAGGTTTTACTTTGACTCATGGTTACACTTACGCCTATTAAGCCGCTTTACGAGCGTCTTTAACCAGCTTCGCAACACGATCTGAAAGAGCTGCACCTTGACCTACCCAGTGATCAACACGAGATAAATCTAAACGTACTTTTTCTTCCTGACCTGCAGCGATAGGGTTAAAGAAACCTACCTTCTCGATGAAACGACCGTCACGCGAGAAACGGCTATCCGCAACCACGATTTGATAGAATGGACGCTTTTTAGCGCCGCCACGTTGCAAACGAATAGTTACCATACCGTCCTCTACATAGATTGACTGTTTTCATTAATAAGTTTGTACTTCCCATTACGGGAAGCTCGGGCATTTTACGCATTTTTCAGCGCAATGCAAGTTTGAATTAGATAAATGCCCAACAGCGACGCGATTGTCACCCTTGAGCACCTTGATAATAAACTAAAATGTGGCGTAGAAACGAATTCAGTTATTCCATTGGTTGCTGTAGCTTATCCATTTCTGCAATCAAAGTTTTTATCGCCTTCTGCTGCCCTTCAGCCGTGCTAACATCTCCTAATAAAGGTAATGTAGAGGACGCTGCTTCAACCTCAAGTTTACCGTGAACTCGTTCCCCCATACTCTCTATCGTTTGCTTGAGCTGCTCTCCAATTGCAGGCTCACTGAGCAGATGCTGTAGCCCTGCTTGCTGCGCAGGTATGGGGATTTGGAAGTACTCTAGATAGCTGTTTACATGTTGATATGCAGCTTGCTGTAAGAAATTCACAAAGTCAGAATTCTCTGAACTAATGATACTGCTATTGAGCTGTCCTGCAAATGGAGGGTCACTTGGTGCTAGTTGCGTGTAGTTTGTACGATTGGCAAGTTCTTTTGCAAAATCAATTAAACCATCAACAATCCGGCTTGAAATTTCACTTCCATAAATTGTCTTAATCTCCTCCAAGCTACTTTCAGCCCACGCATGAGAAACGATATCTAAACTATTTGCAAAGCGCACGCTCACCGCTTTATCGTCTGATAGGCTGCCATTTGGAAGCTGCTGATTAGAATGAGCGGCAAAGACATCGTTGCCCGCTGTTGGGCCAGCCGTACCCATCGTTTTGACAGTGGCGTTACACGCAGGATCCCACAGTAGTGCTTTACCTTGCAGATCTCGCAGCATCAAGGCGACAGTGGGAGCAAGCGCACCACCTTTGCTATGCCCCGCGACCGTAATGCCACAAGGCGACTTAGCCGTATCGCGTAAAAAGTGCATTAAAGGGATACCGCTACCTGGGACATTCCCCTGCGGGATCATAACATTCAGCATCGCTAAACCTAATGCCGTAGCAGCTGAAATTTCGGCCCCTTTAACATTGGGGGCGAAAATCCAAGGGGTTGTGATGGCAACATTAAAGTCTTGGAAAATCCAATCAAATAATGATTTACCATTAGTACCTGCTATTGCTACTATATACTGATCAGTTCCACTCACCCGTGCAACGTACATCGTGTTAAATGCCTCACCATTGGGCATCATTTGAGCATGAGGTCCCCATACTATGTCGACATCAATAAATGGTATTTCTTTTAATGAGTTGGAGATGGTGTGGTACAGAGACTCATCGCTGGCGCCTGGATTTTTAGAACCAGCATTTGCGAATATCTCCACGGCAAAAACGAGTTTTTCAATATCTGTTGGTTGATTTGACATGACTTGCTCCTTGTAGTGATAGACCACAAGCGCACACATAAAACGATAGACTTTTAGAATACTCACTATCGACAATCGCTGTTGTCGTAATACGCAGTGTAAGTCAACACTACCTGCCGCCGCTGTCGGTCTGCTTCATAAATGTAGAAAGAAACTCATGGGTGGCACTACTCTACCACTGAACGCCACTCATTATAGCTCGATGGTTAACTGAGCTAAAACGACAGATTGAGGCTAGTCCAACGACTGATGAGTGTCAAAAATATTTGGTACTTAACCTGAGGTTTGGATAAGGAATGTTCCAACTCATTGTTGCTAAAGCACAACTTAGTTTTTTCCTTGTCTAGCCAGCAAGATTTAGGGAAAACAAGGCGAATTTACGCACCAATAGCTGGCTATTGGAAGTGAATTCAACGCAGTTAGCGCTATAACTGGCTGCTAGAAAGGCATTAATTATCCGCAGCTCAGGTTACTTAGATTAAGTATGTTAGAAAAACAAAAAGGAGGGAGTTAAACGACCTCACGGCGACTACAGCATAGGTTTACATCAGCCGTGGTCGAGAGCAAATTGAAAAGGCCAATGACAAAATCACTGGCCTCTTAAAACCGTCAACCAATTTTAGGATGGGATATTTTTGTTTGATTTAGAACTTAGGCCCACCGCCACCGAACATGCCCGGCGGCATCATGCCTTTCATGTTCTTCATCATTTTCATCATGCCGCCTTTGCCTTTCATCTTCTTCATCATCTTCTGCATTTGGGTAAATTGCTTCAGCAACTTATTAATGTCTTGTACTTGCGTACCAGAACCCGCAGCGATACGCTTTTTACGCGAGCCTTTGATGATTTCAGGACGTGCACGCTCTTTTGGCGTCATTGAGCTTATGATAGCTTCCATTTGGTTAAAGGTCTTATCATTTACTTGACCTTTTACCGCATCCGGCAAGTTCGACATACCAGGCAGCTTTTCCATCATCGACATCATACCGCCCATGTTTTTCATCTGGCGCAGCTGCTCAGCAAAATCTTCCAGTGTAAAACCATCGCCTTTAAAGACTTTCTCAGCCACTTTTTGGGCTTTGTCTTTATCGACTTTCATTTCGACTTCTTCAATAAGCGACAGTACGTCGCCCATACCTAGAATTCGAGATGCAACACGGTCAGGGTGGAATGGCTCTAAGGCATCGGTTCTTTCACCCACACCGATAAACTTAATGGGTTTACCTGTAATATGACGAATAGACAGAGCCGCACCACCGCGCGCATCACCGTCCGTCTTGGTTAAGATAACACCGCTGAGTGGCAGCGCTTCATCAAAGGCTTTTGCTGTATTTGCAGCATCCTGACCGGTCATTGAATCAACAACAAATAAGGTTTCAATTGGATTAATCGCCGCGTGTAAGTCTTTGATTTCGTCCATCATGTCTGCATCTACGTGCAAACGACCTGCGGTATCCACAAGTACCACATCAATGAACTTTTTCTTCGCGTGAGAAATAGCACCCGTTGCGATATCTACCGGTTTTTGTGAAATATCACTGGGGAAGAACTCGACGTCAACCTCTGCTGCTAACGTTTCAAGCTGTTTGATAGCCGCTGGACGATAAACGTCAGCACTCACCACCAACACAGATTTCTTTTTGCGCTCTTTAAGGAATTTAGCCAGCTTACCAACACTGGTGGTTTTACCCGCACCTTGAAGACCTGCCATCATCACGACAGCTGGCGGCTGCGCGTTTAGGTTTAGCTCTTCGTTGGCCTCACCCATCGACTTTTCAAGTTCTTCACGAACAATCTTGATGAAAACCTGGCCTGGGCTCAGACTCTTTGTGACTTCTACACCAACCGCGCGTTCTTTTACTTGTTTTACAAAGTCACGCACAACTGGCAAGGCAACGTCAGCCTCAAGCAATGCCATGCGTACTTCACGGAGTGTTTCTTTAATATTGTCTTCAGTTAGTCGGCCACGGCCACTGATGTTTTTAAGCGTTTTTCCTAAACGCTCTTGGAGGTTTTCAAACATGTATCGGTTCCAAAATCTCGAAATTGTCGGGCATTATACTGATATGCGAGCCACTAATACAGTATTCAAGCCGATTGTTCTGCTTTTTACGCTTTCGTTGAACGAAAATAAGAATAAGTTAACGGATTGAAATAAAACCCTATGCAAGCGGATAGGCTTTAAATACAATAGCTAAAAAAGGAAAGCAAAAATTAGGCACTTATTTTTATGTTGATTATTAGCTTGTCATTAATCGCCTGTCTCTTTTACATCATGGCCACCAGCCATGTTTTATCGCGCTTATTTGACAAACAAGGTCCAGATCAAAAGAAAACCTTAATATTAAGCACCGTCGCCATTTTAACTCATATGCTAGTATTGGTGAATTCAGTGTTTACGCACCAAGGACAAGATCTCAGTACCGTCAACGTTGCCTTGTTAACCTGTTGGGTTATCGTTGTTTCTGTAACGACCGTATCTTTACGCTTCCCTGCAACATTATTGCTGCCCGTGGTGTATGGATTCGCCGCTATTCTGTTATTAGCAAGCCTATTTATTCCACACCACATTATTATGCATACGATAAACATAGACGTTGGCCTCGTTTTACATATTTCACTTTCTTTGTTGGCTTACTGTGTACTTATCATCGCCACGCTCTACGCCATTCAATTTATGTTTATTGATAAACGCTTAAAACAGCGGGATTTGGCGATTATGACCAGCCATCTACCGCCACTTATGCAAGTGGAAAGGCAGCTTTATCAACTGTTATTTGTAGGCACAGGTTTATTAACACTGGCATTAGCATCCGGTTTTTACTTTTTAGACGGTATGTTCGCCAAAGAGACTATTCACAAAACCATTTTATCTATCGTTGCATGGCTTATTTATGTCGTCGTCGCCTTTGGGCATAAGCAGTTCGGCTGGCGCGGTAAGTCTGTAGTGATTTCAATCATAGCGGCTTCTGGCATCGTAACTTTAGGTTACTTTGGTAGTCGCTTTATACAAGAAGTGATTTTAGGCAGGTTTTAAACTTTAACTTGACTATCGTAACTCACTAACGCTTAATACTCTTTCGTAAGTAAAAAAGGGATCCACTGTTGGAAGACATATCGACCAGCGCCTTGTTTATCATACTCGGCGTGCTCATTTTGATGTCGGCTTATTTTTCTAGTTCAGAAACCGGTATCATGTCAATCAACCGTATTCGTCTACGCCATCTTGAAAAAGAGAATCACCGTGGTGCGAAGCGTGTAAGTAACCTCCTTAACCGTCCTGATAGACTGATTGGTCTGATCCTGATCGGAAATAACCTCGTCAATATTGCCGCTGCA
Organism: Pseudoalteromonas flavipulchra NCIMB 2033 = ATCC BAA-314; assembly: GCA_000814665.1. GTDB lineage: Bacteria > Pseudomonadota > Gammaproteobacteria > Enterobacterales > Alteromonadaceae > Pseudoalteromonas > Pseudoalteromonas maricaloris. Next base: position 198,752 of record JWIH01000025.1, on the reverse strand, counting down.
CAAGTTGCAACCATCATTGGATTACGCCTGTATGGCGATATGGGTATCGCAGTAGCTACTTTTGGCCTCACACTCGTGGTCCTTATCTTCGCTGAAGTTACACCTAAGACTCTCGCAGCTTTATACCCTGAGAAAGTCGCGTTTCCAAGCTCTGTTATCCTAAAAGTGTTGTTGAAGGTCTTGTTTCCTTTGGTTGTTGCGACCAACTGGATCACCAATGGTATGTTACGTTTGGTCGGGATCACACCACAAGAGATTGAGGAGCACAGCCTAAGTAAAGAAGAATTAAAAACCGTGGTAAATGAGTCAAGCGCTATGTTGCCCTCAAACCACCAAAACATGCTCACTTCTATCTTAGACCTGGATCACGTGACCGTAGAAGACATTATGATCCCACGCAGTGAAATCAATGCGATAGATATCAATGACGAGTGGAAAGATATTGCTCGCCAGCTCACGAATGCGCAGCACACCCGAGTGCTACTTTACCGTGACCAAATTGATGATGCGGTTGGTTTTATTCACGCTCGTGATGCGCTACGCCTACTGACAAAAGAGCAGTTTGATAAGCCGTCACTACTGCGTGCGGTAAGAGAGATTTACTATGTACCAGAGAATACCTCGCTCAATACACAGCTGATCAAATTCCAAGAAGCCAAAGAGCGTATTGGTCTTGTTGTTGATGAGTATGGTGACATTCAAGGTCTGGTTACGCTCGAAGATATTCTTGAAGAAGTCGTAGGTGACTTTACCACCACGCAGACGCGCGCGCCGAGCGAAGACGTAAACATGCAGCGAGATGGCTCAGTTATGGTTGACGGCAGTGTAAACGTGCGTGACTTAAATAAAGAAATGAGTTGGGACTTACCTACCGAAGGCCCTAAAACCCTCAGCGGCCTGATTGTAGAGCACCTTGAAGATATTCCAGATGCGCCTCTTGGCTTAACGATTTCTGGTTATAAGATGGAAGTCATTGAGATCAAAGAAAACATGATCAAGATGGTGAAAATTTCTTATAATACCAATTAGCTTAATTAAGTGGTCTATTTTGAGACAAGAAAATCTTGTCGATAACAAGGCAAAAATTTTACTATTTAACCTGAGGTTTGGATAAGGAATGTTCCAACTCATTGTTGCTAAAGCACAACTTAGTTTTCTCCTTGTCTAGCCAGAGAGTTTTAGGGAAAACAAGGCGAATTTACGCACCAATAGCTGGCTATTGGAAGTGAATTCAACGCAGTTAGCGCTAAAACTGGCTGCTAGAAAGGCATTAATTATCCGCAGCTCAGGTTATTTAGTTGCTCTAAATGAGAAATTTTTAACGCAGTTAGCGTCAGATTTGATCCTTCAAATTGAGCAAGTATTAAGACTAATTGGTATAACTCTTAAGCAAGTAAAAGCTAAATTCAATTGCGGTGTTAAAAGTAACACCGCAATTTACTCAAGAAAAAATTCTCTCGAACCAGTTCTTATCTAAATCATCTTCACAGCGTTTAAGTTGAACGGCATAGCGCGCAGCACGATGCTTTACCTTATTTGCGACTTGCATTAACCATTTCTTATTTTTATAAGTACCACGACGATAACCGCCCCAGCCTTCATGATAATTGAGATATTGTGCGTAAGCGTCCCACTTAGACACGCCGTTTACTTTGTGAGTCTTATATACAAACCAAGCCATAAAATCGATGGCGTCTTCAAAGTCATCGCGATCTGCACCTGAGTTTCCAGTTTCACGAATATAATCAGACCAGGTCGGAGTTTTGGCTTGAGAGTAGCCATAAGCAGAGCTCACTCTGCCAACAGGAATAAACCATAGGAAGTATTCCATTGGAGGAGCCGCATCGTGACGAAAAGAGCTTTCTTGGTACATCATGCTCATTAATACATGCTTTGGTGAACCCCATTTTTCTTGAGCATCACGAGCGTCATAGTACCAATCTTCTTTTTCCTCAAAAATCTTACAAATATCATGAGGTTGTTTAGGTGGTGCAGTAGCACATCCGGATAAAACAGCGGCGAGGCTAATTAAAATTAATTTTTTTTGCATTTTTTTCGAAACCTAATGAACTTTTACAATTTGCATTGGTCTGAACTTATGAATGCAGCAGTTTAGCATTGTTTCATCCCTGAAATTTATTTGCGCAGCCTTATGGCTGCGCTTTTTTATGCCTTGTGCATTATGCCCTTGAAAAATAATCGTCAAGGAAAGTCGTGAAATCCACCGTGTCAGCAGCTCTAACCGCAGCCTCATCTTCGAAAGACTGACGTGCAAATGACTTCAGCGTATCTTCATCGTAATAACCGTATTTGATATCTTGATGAAGTTGCTTATATTTTTTCGCAAGTTCAATGCCCATTGAGCCTTGTTCTAAGGTACGACTCTTCAGTTGAGATAGCAACTGCCCAGAAAAAGTAAGTGCAGGTGTTTCAATTGACAACATTAATTTTTCCACTGTTGCCACGTAGACTGATTTTTCGGTACTCGCATCTAACATTTTTGCGACTTTGAGTAAGTCTGTAAAAATCTCTGTGCCCCACTGCTTCACACTCACAGGCTCACCCGCTTTACTCAGTTCAAGTGCTGTGCAGCGACCTTGGTTAACCACCTGATGTAAATTCTTACCAGCGAGCTTTTGCGCTTCAAACGAAAGCTCAGGGCTTGGCTTTAACAAACAATAGGTTAAGAACACATCGAGGAAGTGGATTTGCTCAAGACTGACACCAGTATGCTCGAATGGGTTAACATCCAGCGCACGAATTTCGATATATTCGATACCACCACGTTCAAGTGCCTGAGTCGGCGTTTCACCAGACTTGGCATTGCGCTTTGGTCTAATTGGCGAGTAGAACTCATTTTCAATTTGTAAAATGTTGCGATTCAGCTGTTTTGGCTCTGCTGCTCGATAGTCTGGAATTTCATGATATAAGTCGGAGCGACAACGAATGGCTTGTCGCAAGCCCGCAATATACTCATCCAGATCGTTATACATCACCTTAAGCGAGCTTTGTGCGCTATTGGTATAACCTAAATCACCCAGTCTAAGCGCCGTGCCATATTCAAGGTAGATGGAGCCATTTTCTAGCTTACTAAATGGCAAGTCGCTCTTTTTGCCTTGCAAAAATGACGGACAAAGCGCAGGAGATGCGCCAAACAGGTAGCTTATCAGCCACATTTCACGCTTGAAATTACGAATAAGGCCTAAATACTGCTGGGAGATAAATGATTGTTGAGGGTTATCATCTTCAGACATCACTTGCAGACTTTGCCATACGGTCTCTGGAAACGAAATATTGAAGTGCACACCCGCAATGGCCTGCATCATGCTGCCATAACGGTTTTTTAGCCCTTCACGATATAGCGTTTTCATTTTGCCGATATTAGAGGTGCCAAACTGCGCTAGGACAATATCTTCTTCATCCTCAATAAAGCATGGCATCGACAAAGGCCACAGTAACTCATCACCCATATTCGCCAAAGTAAACTTCTGTAGATCAGAAAGTTGCGCTAATGTCTCTTGTGGGTCTTCACTCACAGGGGTGATAAATTCGAGTAGCGACTCAGAAAAATCAGTGGTGATATGACCATTGGTCAGTGCGTGGCCCGTCTTTTCTGGATGCGGTGTTTTCGCTATTTTTCCCGACCCTTGGATCCGCAATGCCTCACGTTCGATACCTCTTTTGATACCTTTGAAAACGCCGCGATGCGCGCCGTCAGACAATAAGTCCAGCTTAGTGTTTAAGTCTAATTGTTTCAAAAATTCTTCCTCGAACCTACAGGCCAATTTCAAGTTTATGGGGTCGAAACCAAATTATACCAAGTGTATTCATTAAATGAGTGATTTAAACCGAGCAATCAATTTAAATATGGCTACTTTTAGTACACTTAGGCCTTAATAATAACTTTGCCAACATGCTTACCACTTTCCATACAGTGGTGAGCCTGCGCAATATCCGCCATCGCAAAGTAATGACTTACGTTGATGCTGATTTTGCCAGCTTGGTACGCCTGATACAAATATTTAAGATCGCCTAAATTACTCGCAACCAACATCCCCTCAGCCTTTACACCCCTTGTCGTGGCTCGCTCACAGACGATTTCTTTGGTGACGCTGGGAATAGTCACTAGGTGCGAATCCGGCTTCATCGAGTCGACACACTGTAATGCAATATCGCCACCAATTAAGTCCAGTAAATCGCATTCAACTTGGTGCTGATAAAATTCGTCATAACTTATTGCCGTTACCTTGAGCTTCGACAACAATTCGTGCTCAGGGCGGGTCGAGACAGCGATGACTTTTCGCCCTTGGAGCTGTGCTAGTTGAATTGCTAAATGCCCCACGCCACCGGTTGGTGCCAATACATATAGTGGACGATTATGATTCGAAAATTTATCTAGCGCTTGTTTTGCCGTAAGACCCGCAAGACAAAGACCTGCAATATCTGGATTTTCTTGCAAAGAAACCTTGATGAGCTCTGCCTCAAGCGCCACTACATAATCACTATAAGTTCCGGGGTTACTTGCAAATCCAATCATACCGATGACAAGGTCGCCTACTTTAAATTGGTTATCTGGGCCATAAACCTCAACCACCTCACCATACAGATCATATCCGAGCGGCAAAAAGGCACCTGCGCCTTTTTGCGCCGCAACATAACCAAGACCTTGCCTGGTTTTCACTTCAATAGGATTAACGCTGGTACTGTTTACTTTTATGCGCACTTGGCCTGAACTAAGCGCTGGCAAGGAAATGGTGGTACTACACAGCTGATTGCTATCACCAAATTCGTAGATACCGTAAGTGGTTGACTTATTTATCATATGCGGCTTTCTTAAAAGACAGTTTGTTATCTTTGTAGAATACGCGAAAGGGTAAGGAGTTTGAAGAAATTTACAGTATGGGAAGGAAAAACGCCCTTACAGTATGGCTGTAAGAGCGTTTAGCTATATTAGTGATTGAACACTATCTGGTCGTCAACAACCTCGACTTTAATGGTATCTCCAGTCACAAACTTACCTTGTAACAAGTCCTGCGCCAACGGGTTTTCAATATATTGTTGCACTGCTCGTTTTAGAGGACGGGCACCATATACAGGATCAAATCCGCTTGCAGCGATTTTATCAAGCGCGGCGTCACTGAGCTCAAGCGCAAAGCCTTTTTCAGTTAAGCGTTTACTCAATCTGTCTAACTGGATACTCGCAATTTCTTTAATATGTTCATTGATAAGCGGGTGGAACACCACAGTTTCATCAATACGGTTAATAAATTCAGGTCTAAACTGACTCGCGAGCACGGCCATAACACGCTCTTTGAGTGTCGCGTAGTCGTTATTTCCTGCTTGCTCTTGAATGACATCCGACCCTAAATTCGAGGTCATGATGATCACCGCATTTTTAAAATCAACCGTGCGACCTTGACCATCAGTCAAGCGACCATCGTCCAAGACCTGCAATAAGATATTAAATACATCTGGATGCGCTTTTTCCACTTCATCAAGCAAAATCACAGAATAAGGACGACGCCTTACCGCTTCTGTCAAATAGCCACCTTCTTCGTAGCCAACATAACCAGGAGGTGCGCCAACCAAGCGCGCAACTGAGTGTTTTTCCATAAACTCGGACATATCAATGCGCACCATGGCATCTTCCGTATCAAACATAAAGTTGGCTAACGCTTTGGTCAGCTCCGTTTTACCAACCCCTGTTGGACCTAAGAACAAGAACGAACCAATTGGGCGATTTGGGTCTGCAAGCCCGGCTCGTGAGCGACGGATAGCGTTGGCAACCGCATTAACAGCTTCGTCTTGACCAATCACTTTTTTGTGAAGCTCGTCTTCCATTTGCAGTAACTTTTCACGCTCACCTTGAAGCATTTTTGCGACTGGGATCCCTGTCCAGCGCGATAAAATTTCTGCAATTTCATCTTCACCGACCTGATTTTTTAAAAGACTCATTTCCTGCATTTCAGCCTGAGAAGCAAGGTCTAGTTTTCGCTCAAGCTCAGGGATCCGACCGTATTGCAGTTCGGACATACGTTGCAAGTCACTTGCTCGACGCGCGACTTCTAGATCTAAACGCGCTTGCTCAAGCTCAGCTTTAATCACTTGCGTGCCTTGTAGTGAGGCTTTTTCGGCATTCCACACTTCATCCAGCTCTCGATACTCAGCTTCTAATTCATTAATGAGCGTTTGCATCTCAGTACGACGCTTTTGACTCGCTTCATCTTTCTCTTTTGCCAGCGCGTTATCTTCCAATTTTAGTTGGATAATACGGCGCTCTAGTCTGTCTAATTGCTCCGGCTTTGAGTCAATTTGCAGCCGAATTGAAGACCCTGCTTCGTCTATCAAATCGATAGCTTTATCTGGAAGCTGTCTGTCTGAGATATAACGATGTGATAAATTAGCCGCAGCGACAATCGCAGGATCGGTAATATCCACCGAGTGGTGCAATTCGTAACGCTCTTTTAAGCCACGTAGAATCGCGATTGTGTCCTCTACGGTTGGCTCTGCAACAAATACTTTTTGGAAACGACGCTCGAGTGCCGCGTCCTTTTCAATATACTGACGATACTCATCAAGCGTGGTCGCCCCTACACAGTGAAGCTCACCACGTGCGAGTGCGGGTTTTAGCATGTTGCCAGCATCCATTGCACCGTCGGTTTTGCCCGCCCCCACCATAGTATGGATTTCATCAATAAAGAGAATAACTTGGCCTTCTTCTTTAGCCAGCTCATTTAATACCGACTTCAGGCGCTCTTCAAACTCACCACGATATTTGGCTCCTGCCACCAATGCGCCCATATCTAGCGATAGTACGCGCTTACTTTTCAAACCTTCAGGAACTTCACCGTTGATAATACGCTGCGCGAGCCCCTCAACAATGGCGGTTTTACCAACGCCCGGTTCACCGATAAGTACAGGGTTGTTTTTAGTACGGCGCTGTAGCACTTGAATAGTGCGGCGAATTTCGTCGTCACGGCCAATAACCGGATCAAGCTTACCTTGCTCAGCACGCTCAGTGAGATCGATGGTAAATTTCTCAAGAGCTTGGCGAGTGTCTTCGGCATTAGGGTCATCCACTTTTTGACCCCCTCGAATAGCCTTAATAGCTTGCTCGATCTTTGGCTGGGTGATGTTAAGCGCTTTGAAAATCTCGCCTAATGGGCCTTTATCTTCGCACGCAGCAAAAACAAATAACTCGCTGGAGATATATTTATCTTTACGTTTTTGTGCATATTTATCACACAGATTGATCAGTGAAATAAGGTTATTTGAAAGCTGTACATCACCACCTACACCTTCTACTTTAAATAGCTTTTCAATGGTTTGTGACAACTTAGTATTAAGCTCGTCGGCGCTCACACCTGCTTGTGCTAATAATGCGCGCACACTTGAGCCGCTCTGCTGGAGCAAAGCGTACATTAAATGAACAGGTTCAATAAATTGGTGATCGCGCCCAAGCGCTAATGACTGCGCATCGGAAAGCGCAGCTTGGAATTTGCTTGTAAATCTATCTAAACGCATGATTTATTTACCCATATAAAATATCGAATTACCTTATTTATGGGTATTAACTGAACGAAGATCAAGCGTAAAAGTAATAATTTACCCTGATTATTTGCGCCAAATCAAAGTTGCCATACGGCCCGTTGTTTTGTCTCTACGATAGGAAAAATACTGCTCGGACATAGTTACTGTACAGTGTTTATCGCCGTAAAAATCCTTTACACCTTGCTCGCGTAATAACGATTGTGCAAGCTCGAAAATATCCGCAAGATATTTACCGTCTTTTTTAGCAACAAATGCCGTATTTCGTTGCGCCTCAAAAGCCTGTACTACGTCTTCACCCACCTCGAATGCACTAGGCCCAATCGCAGGGCCAAACCATACACAGATCTCTTCAGGTGCACAGTTAAACTTAGCCAGTGTTTGCGAGATAATTCCAGCAGCGAGAGGCTTCCAACCACCATGGATAGCGGCTACCTCTTCACCATCTTTTGATGCAAGCAGAATGGGTAAGCAGTCTGCTGTCATGATAGCCAGTGGTGTTTGACGCAATCGAGTGTATAAGGCATCGGCTTGATGGACCTGCGCGATTTCAAACTGCGCGTCGACCACCACCACTTCTGCGCCATGCACTTGCTCAAGCCATACAATCGGGTTGGCCACATAGCCGTGTAAAATTCGGCGATTTTCGGCTACATGTTCAGCATTATCACCAACATGAAAGGCTAGATTAAAGCTATCATACGGCGGTGCTGAAACACCGCCCTTGCGCGTTGTTGATAATGTCCCAACGAATTGGGTTAATGGCCACTGAGCAAGTTGCATCTTATAACGTTAAATCCGGGTTTTCTTTGGTGTCTTCTCTGAGCGCTGCCACCAACTTAATCATATCTTCAGGCACAGGCGCTTCCCATGTCATCTTCTCGCCAGTAATCGGGTGAGCGATACTCAGTTTTATCGCATGCAATGCCTGACGTTTAAACTCTCTTAATTGCTCGGTTAATCCTTGAGTCGCATTTCTTGGTGGACGAGGACGGCCGCCATAGAGCTGATCGCCAATTAGCGGGTGATTCAAATACGCCATATGTACACGAATTTGGTGCGTTCTACCGGTTTCTAGGCGCAGGCGCAGGCGCGTGTGTGCTCGAAACTTTTCAGCAACACGGTAATGAGTGATAGCTGGCTTGCCCATCTCATGTACTGCCATATGTGTACGCTTGGTTGCGTGACGACCGATTGGCTTTTCAATCATACCACCTGCGGTCATCGTGCCATTGCAAACCGCTTCGTATTCACGCGTGAAGTTTTCACGCGCTTGCAGATTCTTCACCAAGTGCGTTTGTGCTTGAATAGTTTTCGCCACGACCATTAGACCGGTAGTGTCTTTATCTAGACGGTGTACGATACCAGCACGAGGCACGTTAATGATTTCTGGGTGATGGTGCAGCAGAGCATTTAACACAGTGCCATCTGGGTTACCGGCACCGGGGTGAACCACCAGCCCCATCGGCTTGTTTATCACAAGAATGTCATCATCCTCGTAAACAATGTCTAACTCTATATCTTGCGCTTCGTATTCACGTTGTGCTTCGATAACCGTCTCGATAGCGACACTTTCACCACCAAGTAACTTTTCACGAGGGGTGTTGAATACTTCGCCATCTACGGTGACTTTATCTTCAAGGATCCAAGTTTTTATTCTTGAACGAGAAAAATCCGGGAACAATTGCGCCAATATTTGGTCTAGACGTTTACCACCGAGTTCGACTGGAACCTCCGCTTGGAGGGAAATTTGCTCTGACATCTGAAACTTTACCTAATTTACCAGTGCAAGCCGTGCTCGACTGGGTTAGAATCGTATTAATGCATAGTTTACTCGGTTTTGCCGAGTTGGCCTAGCCGAAGAAAACAAAGGTAGTAAAATAAAATGATTAAAAACTTAAGGACACACGCCTTTAGGCTGGCGTTAGCCGCGTCTGTTTTGGGTTTGGCAGCCTGTTCATCCGCACCAGAACAAGAAGATATTGAACGCGTACCAAACAAATCCGCCCAAGCGCTTTATGAAGATGCTAAACAAACATTAGATTCCGGTTTATATGCCCGCGCCATTGAATTATTGGGTGCGATTAATGCTCGTTACCCGTTTGGCCCTTATGCAAGACAAGTTCAAATGGACTTAGTCTATGCATATTATCAAACAGGTAACACTGACCAAGCACTTGCCACTATTGATCGTTTTATTCGCTTAAATCCAAATCATAAAGATCTAGACTACATGTACTACATGCGAGGTCTGGTAAGTATTAAAGCCGACGAAAACGCATTCCAAGAATATTTTGGTGTCGACAGAGCCGACCGCGATGCCAATCGCACCCGCGTTGCTTTTCAGGATTTAACCACGTTAGTTAAAAACTATCCAAACAGTCCGTATGCACCAGAGGCGAAAAAACGCTTAGTATGGTTACTAAACAAAATGGCTCGTTACGAACTGAGAGTCGCTGAATATTACTTCGAGCGTGAAGCATATCTTGCCGCAGCAAACCGTGGTAAATATGTAGTAGAGCACTACTCTCAAAGTAGTTATCTGACCCAAGCTTTTGACATTATGGAAAAAAGCTACCGCAAACTCGGCCTGCCAGACCTTGCAGATAACGTGAAAAAAGCCAAATCGGTTAACGCACGTAACAAATAAATAGAGTGCTAAGTCACGATATCACCGATGTCGTGACTTCTCTCCCAGCAGTACTCGCCTTCAAGCATTCTACAGCAGTAAAAAATACTTGTTTCCTGTACATAGACATCAGCCGTCAGCGTGTTTTATTTGATTGTAGTTGTAATTTTGATTGTAGTTGTAATAAGAAAGGAACTAGGCTGCCCATAATAGAAGGTAAGCAGCCTTAAAAGGTAAGCATTTGACTTAACAGCGTATTAAATCGCTTCTTCGTCCTCTTCACCTGTACGGATCCGAACCACACGCTCAACATCGGTTACGAAGATTTTACCATCACCAATTTTGCCCGTTTGCGCGGTTTTTAGGATAACTTCAATCGCTCTGTCCACGTCTTCATCTGCGGTAACAATATCAAGTTTTACTTTAGGCAAGAAATCTACCATATATTCAGCACCGCGATATAACTCAGTATGGCCTTTCTGACGACCAAAGCCTTTCACTTCACATACCGTCATACCCGTGATCCCCACATCCGAAAGCGCTTCTCGGACATCATCAAGTTTAAACGGTTTAATTATTGCTTCTATTTTCTTCATGACTATCTCGATTCCTTTAGTATAGCGTCGATTTTAGACAATCCGCTTGCCCAAGGCAAACAAAGACATTGAAAGTTGAAGTGATTTCACGCAATAATAATAATCATAAATTATTACTTTTTGGTTGTGAGGCGGTAATGAAACAATCAGCGGGATTCAATCTACTAGAACTGATGATAACCATCGCTATATTGGCTATCGTGTTGGCCATTTCATTTAGCTTTGATGGCAACCTGCTGCAACGTAACCGAGCAGAGTCCTTCTTACAAGAATTACAACGTAACATCGCTTTTGCTCGTGTAAAAGCAACCGCCGCAGACGAAATTGTCATTCTTTGCCCAGCTCCCCCAGCCAATATTCAAGCTAGGACTGCATTTACTTGCCAAGATAATTGGGCAACGAACAGAATTAGCGTGTTTGTTGATAGTGATAAAAATGGCACATTTAGTAATGGTGATACTATCCATAGAACGATGGAGGTCGTAGACGATAACGACACTATGGTATTTTCTGGTGACAATCGTCTAAGGTTTGATTCGAGTGGGTTATTAAGTGGTTCAAACGCCGGAAATTTTACCTATTGTCCTGGTAGTGACGACAACAATCAGCAGTTGAGTGTTTCAACCGCTGGCACAGCATTATATCGAGGAAATACAACAGATACCTGTGGATAACCACAAAAGTACTGATGCGCAAAATATCTCTAAGTTTCAATCTTGCCTTTAATATATAAACGACTAGGCTTAAAGAAAATATAAAACGAGGCAAAGGATATGCATCGTCATATGGGATTTTCCCTATTGGAATCTTTAGTGTGTTTGGCGATTATCACCATCGTCAGTTTATTTTCTCTTCCCAGTCTTACGACTTTATTTCAGTTTGATAAACCAAAAATAAAACTAGAAGCGTTGCGACGAGCCATTAATTTTGCTCGCATTCAGGCCGTTGCAAGTGGTGCAACCGTTACTTTATGCCCACTGAAAAACAATCGCTGCGACGACAAAGAATGGCACACTCAGTTAACGGTTTTTATCGACTACCACCCTCAAGGTGAGTTTTCAGGCAATGATTATAAATTAGCGGTTGTGGACTCAGTAGACTCAGGTGACAAGCTCACCTACCCAAGAAACGCCATTATATTTCGCCGCTTTGGTCATCTCGCGGGACTCTATAACGGTACTTTTGTCTATTGTAACGCAAGTTCTACCATGGGATTGTCGTTGTCAGTTAGCTACACTGGGAGAAGCACTCTAAAAGATACTGATGAGTGTCAAAAGTAAATAACCTAAGTTTCGGATAATTAATGCCTTTCTAGCAGCCAGTTTTTGCGCTAACAGCGTTGAATTCACTTCCAATAGCCCGCTATTGGTACGTAAATTCGCCTTGCCTACAGGGATGTAGGTACCTTAGCGAGAACAGGACGCGGAAGCGGTGTTAATCCCAAAACTTTCTGGCTAGCTAAGGAAATAATTTAATGTAATATTAAAAACAATGAATTAGCTCATTCCTTATCCAAACCTCAGGTTAAATAACCTAAGCTCGGGGATAGTTAGTATGAATACAAAGGGGAGTTAGCTACTCCCCCCGAAAATTAACGTTCCCAGCACCTATCTATAGCGTCTTGATCCGTTGTCCCAGTCACACCACGAACCCCAAGTTCATCAATAGTTAAAGCTGGGCACTGTTCATCGCCTCGAACCGGCCCTGCTACGGCTGTTGCAACGATTCTAAAGGTATCTGCAGTAACGTTTTCAAGTGTTACATTGAAATAACCATTTTCCGTTGCCGTCGCTACACCGATTGCCGCTAGATTATCGCTGTAAACTCTATTATCAACAAAAAACTGCTCTTGCTTATTCGCGGCATCAAGTAACAAAGTCATGGCATCAGCCCTTGCCCCTCTTCTCACATACTCAGTGTAATTAGGGTACGCAATCGCAGAGAGAATACCGATGATCACCACCACTATCATTACTTCTATCAAGGTAAAACCTGATATTGCTTTGTCTAGGGTACTATTTCTTCTCATCGCTATCTTCCCTCTTATAAATGTAAAGTTGTCTTGTTCTGATACCCGAAGTTTTATTTTTAAAGATAATAACCTTGTCGTCATCTCCCACAACTGGCACTGGTTCCCCTGGTATTCCCGGCGGTACAAATGGATTGCTGCCATCAGCTATAATCCCAGGGCCTGCGATATAAGGAATTCTTTTGCCCTTTTCATCTTTGCGTACAACTAGAGTCGGCGTATCCGGTAAATCCTGTGAAGTAACATAAGTTTTACCTGTACCATAATGTAAATGGAACATGTAAAGCTGCCCTTTACCACCTGTTAATGTGCATTGTTGGGTTGTCTGATCTGCTGGTGTAAATGAAGTAAAGTATGCCACTCCTCCAATAACAGTAGCTCCAGAGAGCGACTTTTCGCCCCCTGATAACTGATACTTCCAGCCATTAAACTTAGCCAGCTCTACTTCTAGTTCAATAAAGTCGTCAATATTGTCTACAGCATTCCCAAATGGATCGTTCTTCATTTCCATTAAATCAGAAATTAATATAGGGTCTGGAATGTCATTTACAAATGACTGAGTCTTCGTATGTATGTCCCTAATCATGAAAAGGTAGTCAGTCACACTTGAATCTGTCGGCTTAGAGCGATTACCACTACCAATAACAATGGCATCAAACGGCGTATCTCTGCGCTCTTTAATCAAATTCCCGTTATATCTAGTCTCTGTTACCTTACTATAAAAAGTACGAGCAATATTTGGACGATAAAAAAAGCGTCTATCCTCATCAGCAAAGCTACTCCCCAAACGCGCCAACTCAAAATGAGTCCAAGGCTCAGTACTATCAGATGGGTTTGGACCGGGTATATCAATTCTCCAGATACTCCCTGCGGTATCCGCTAAATAAATTCTATCAATATAGCCATCGTAATCTGAGTCCGTTAACGTTGGCTCCGCAACAATACTGTGCTTACCTTTAAACGCATCTCCAGTGAGCGACCAAACGATATCAGCATTGTTTGACATGATATCAACCATGTAAATCCCTACGCCTTTATCATTATCATCGCTACGCGAAACATTGTCTTTATTGGTATTGTATCCTGCTGCAAAAACCAATACAGGTCTATCCTTTTGCTTTTCAATGAAAGTCACCACGGGCTTGGACCACGTTTGCCCCAAGTTCTTAAACTTGTTTGAATCACCGGAAATAGGCCCACCCCACAATAGTTTGGGTGAATCTGGATTGGTAATATCAAAGCCATAGTATTTATTGCCGCCGCGGCGCATTCCCACAAAGGCCCAAACCTTATCACCCGCTTCCACCTTACGATTTTTATTCACATCGTGAAAGTACACAGTAATAGGTCCATCTAAGCCATACAGTTTCGTTTCGGCTTTACGTGTTTTGACTGGATTCAGGATAGGTAATAAAGAACCTGGGATAAATGCCCAGCTTTCAGTTACGCTATTACCTTGATCTTTAAACATATGAAGCATGCCGGCGTTGGTGCCAATGAGCACGCGAATATCGCCATTGCCATAGTCGACCGTTGCAGGCTTTGAGTGTAGGGGATCGGCGAATATGTCTGGCCTTCTTTCAGATCTCAAACCGTCACCATCATCATCGTCGACGTCTTGACCTATCGCCCAATTAAAAATACTTTGTATCTCACTTTTACTTGCACCGCTTAACTCCATTGCTGTGGCAAGTTTAGTTAAATTACCATAGGCACTTTCGGCGTTATTATAGGTGAAATCAACTAAATCACCGCCACCAAAATCAGACAGTACTTTTCTAGTAACCTGATTTTCAAGCGCATAGTTAACTCCTCCTTTTTCAATATTGTTGCCATCTTTTGATTCCGCTTGCGACCAATATGTTGTGATATTGCTATCAATCGCACCTTTATCATTTATCGCTTTAGTCAGTTCCTGACCTACTATCTCTGTGCCCACAAACTTAAGCTTTTTCAGGTTGCCACGCCAGCGAGTATGTGTCTCTGGTTTAAACTGAGTGTAATAAAGTGCATCACCTGTTTGGGTTTGATCTTCTGCATTGGCAGACACCGTTGGTGAACTAAAACTTGCACTTACATTTCTGATATTGGTAATGGTGGTTTTGAGTACGTCTGACAACTCTTCCGCAGTATGAGCATGAAAATATTGCCCACCACCTTGCGCCGCGGTTTCCTTCAGCAGCTTCTTGCCTGTACCAGACATACCGTTACCAAAACCGATTGTAAACACACGTGCAAAGTCGTGTTCATCAGGCGTAGAAGGGTATAAGTCAACTTTAACTTGAGACGTACCGCGCATTGTTTTAGCCAAAGCTGGTAAATAGTTTTTGGTAACACCAGAGCCTTCATTAATATCGAAATAGTTAGGGTAGGCGCCATACACTGAGTAATATTCATTAACGATACTTGTGTTAGAGTCAGTATCACTGGTAGGGTCGCCATCCGTCATTAAAATTAAGTTGATTGACGTATCACACCGCTCTTCTTCGCCACGCACGGGCTTAAACGCAGAAATATAGTCGTTACCACGTTCTATCCCCTTATCCCTGTCGTTTCCGCCATTGGTCCCCCAATATACGTCACCACCTTTAAGGTAGTTATATAACTCCCAAAGCGTTTCTGACAGCGGCGTAGAACCACTTGCTGGTAATGCGTTGATCTTATCAACAATATCGCTGCGGCTACTGCCAATCCCATTAAGAATATAACCCCCACTCGAAGAATAAAGTCGAGACAGGCCAAATCTAATATCATCATTATCACTAACTAAACTGCGCATTGCATTTTGTGCTACTTTTAGACGGCTATCCGCGCAGCCCTGAACGGCTTGATTGTACTGATTTGCTTGATAACAGTTACTACCGTTAAAGCACTCTGTTTCTCGGTAGCCATAACGTGTTTCATAACGCCAGCCAGTCCACACGCGATATGAGTAACGCTCATAACACGCCTTACCATTTTGTGAGTCCCACGCCATGCTGCCTGATGTATCGAACAACATCAGTACCCGAGGTTGCTCACGAGTAGAAACATTATGTTTAACATAAAGCTCAATGTCTTCCGCTTGAGCGGTTTGTGATAGCGCTATTAATGCAACTATCGTGTATATTAACTTATTCATATCAGTTACTCGAAAAAGGCTGTTAATTTGAAACGCTCACAATTTCCTGACCAATTCCCATCACTATGGTGACGTTGTGACGTCCCCTATCACCATATTCCACAGTGGCTTCGACTTCCGTCATGTTGCACACAAACCCCTCTGTATAGTCGTATTGACGTGGACAAAACAGCTCTAGCTCACCATTATTTAGGTTAGTCACAGTGGCTTGTAGGCCATTAGGCGTTTGTACTGTTGTGCCTTCGTCTGCTAACTGCTGCCTTGAACGCAAAAAAATATTGTCCGGACGCGGCTGCTCTTGCTGAATTAATCTTTGCATTTCACCAAAGAGTAAGCTTTCAGCTTCTTCTCGTTCCATGACGGCATGGGTCATTTTTATATCCAACGTACTGGTACTCATTAACGTTACTGCAACCGCCATTATGGCGACTACCATGACCATCGCCATGATCAGTACTACACCCCGTTGCTTTACATTTCCCATGCTGAGCCTCCCATGTTGTACATTGATATTGTGGTTGAAAATACGGTACGTCTAATGGCATCGTTATAAGTCAACGTCCTTTTATTAGGGTCATTCCCTAATACGTAAGACCGTGACTGCACTCCAAAGTCAACATCCGGTTCTAGCACCCTTACCAATACAAACAGCTGTAGGGATAAGATGCCTCTTGTAGCGCCCCAGTCAGCATCGGACATATTTGTTGTATTTCTATATCTATCCACTCGGCCGTCAAAATTGGTATCTAAACCAAAAACAAAACGAATTTGTTCAACGCCTTCGATCACTAATTCATCCTTCATACCACCGTTTACATGTAGCCTTTGCCTTCTTAGAACGGGGATAGTAATAGTACGATTATTAATTACCTGCAGCTCTTCACTCACATAATATACATGGTGACTATATGGCCAAAGTGTCGCATTCACGCTTGGCATGTTGCCAACATTGCCACCTGCAATAAATTCGGCTTGCTCTTGCTGTGCAATAAAATAATACCTAGTTGATTGGATAGCACCTGCGTCTGGCACAAGACCTGTTACCTCTACAGGACTCCCTTCCAGAAACTTCACCTGTAACACTTCTGATTGTGGTCGAGCTTTAGTTATGCATCCCATTGCCGTTGCATTTGTTGTGAATGTTGCCCAAATAGGCCTGAAATTAGCAGGCTCATTGTTCGGAAAACTACCATTGTTTATCCCACCAGAGCAGTCACTTCCTGGGTTAGCTGGAGCGGCTTGATTATCATCCGTGAAACCTTGCTCGTAAAAAGTCCCCCAAAAGCCAACTTGCTCGATATCCCGCCGCATAATGGAAAGCGCTAAACGTCCTTTCTCTTGTAGCTCTCCAATACTCATGGTGTCGTTGGTCGTCGCTTTCATACCGACATAAGTAGCAATGACGCCGCCTAACAACAATACGCCGATAAACATGGCGATCATGAGTTCTAACAATGTAAAACCTCGGATTTTGTTCACGGCTGACTCCTTAACAAGACGAAAGTTTCCATTACAACTGCACGCCGTCTATCGTCTTCAACACCACACCCGGCTGCTGGATTATTTTCCAAAGCGGTCATTGCCTGACGCCCTCGCCAAGTGACAATAACCTGCACATTTACCCCAGATGGAGTGGCACCTGAAGTTGGATTAATACACACAATCGCGTTATCCAACGAGCCTGTATTTTCCCTTGCTCTTATCGCTTGACGCCAATTAGCAATATCTGTTTTCGCAAGCGTTTCTGCACTACAGCGCTGTGTATAACACGTGGTGTTTGCCTGTACGTCTTCGGTACTATTAAAGTCAACATCGTAAAGTGTGGTTATATTTGCCGCATCATTTGTTCTTATTCTGTGCATGATGTCACTGGCAAGCTCTACCGCAGCGGCTCGCTGCATAGAATCAAAACTTGCTTGTTTAGCTTTTGCTTGTAATGCCACAGCACCAAGCAGTCCAAAGCTTAAAATCATAAACGCAATAAGCACTTCTAACAGTGTGAAGCCATGTTGCTTTAGCGAAGTATGCATATCTCAACCAGAATTCAATTGTCCTAGCTTCAGTGTAAGCCGTCGTCTTTGAAACTCAATACGGGATAGTATGAAAGGTCTATTGAGGCGATAAACGGTTTATTCACCGCTTAACACTCAAAATAATATTTTTAGTTGGGTGTAAGCTCTACGGCTAACTTCATAGCGATTGGGCAGCGACTTGAGGCAAACGTAGTGCTTTTGTTCATGTAGTTCTAAAGCAGAAATTTCTGTTCGCTTAACTAATGTACTGCGATGGATTTGAATAAAATGTGTTGGAAACTTATCTAACAGTGACTTGAGTGACATGTCAATTAGTGCTTGTAGGCCGGAATTCAAGGTTACTCGCGTATATTTTTCATCCGCCTCGGCAACAATAACATCCGAAACCTGAACGTAACGCAACTCACTGCCAACATAATAGCTTAGCGTCTCCATACTCGGAAAGATAGTAGTTAATAAAGCATCTAGCTTATCACTATCTAGTGGCTTCACTAGATAACCATTGGCGTGCAGTTCAAATGCTTCTAACGCATATTCCGGATGCGCTGTTAGAAACACGATTTTCATCCTCGGAAATTGCAGGCGTAATTGGCTCGCAAGCTCAACACCTGACTGACCAGGCATCGAAATATCAAGAAAAATTAGCTGCACAGACTCCTGCTTTAGTAGCGCTTCCACACTGTCAGCGCAATCAACTTCACCCATACAACGAAAGCCTACGTGCTTTTGCATTAATCGTTTAACGCGAGCTCTTGCCAACGGCTCATCATCCACAATAAGGTAAGATATTACTGTTTTCATAGCGGTAGCGAAAAACTGACGGTATAGCTATCTTGACGGGCTTCGGTTTTAAAATCAATGGGCTGATTATAGTGTAAAGCCAAGCGGCGTCTGATGTTACTTATCCCAATGCCATGCCCTTGGTGCGTCGGCTTTAATTTTGCATCATAGCTGTTAAAAATTACCACCGATAAGGTGCGTTTACTACAGTGAATATGAATACGAATATCCGCTCCATTTGGGTTTGGCTCTACCCCATGGCTAACCGCGTTCTCCACCAATGGCTGTAATATCAACGCAGGGATCAAAACATCTCCCAAGACATTGTCTAACTCCCACTCTACCCTCAAACGCTCTGCAAAGCGCCACTGCTCAAGTTCTAAATACGCTTTGCATAAAGATATTTCACTTTCCAGCGGAACAATATTTTGTGTGGACATCGCAGCGCGAGATAAATCGGCAAGGGCTAATGCTGACTTTTCTGCTGCAGTTGGATCGATATGAGTCAATTCGGCCACGGTATTGAGTGAGTTATATAAAAAGTGCGGCCGAATTCTCGCATGTAACGCTTCAAGTTCCGCTTGAGATAGCGCTTTCACCTTACGAATATTATCGGTAAAGATAGCTAAGAAATGCGCGAAAAGTGTGATAATGCAAAGACATATTGCGATGTTACGCCATAAGCTCAATTCAATTTTTGCCTCATCAATCCAACCGAGCAGTGTAAAACCATAGGGAAAAGCCGTACTAGTGACAACAGTACAAAGCACGAAGACAGAAATGAGAATACCTGCTTCAACTAGATCTGAGCGCTTCTCAACAGCGTGGCGCACAATCGCTATCACGGCAAGTGATAAAAAGGCAGTGAAATGAATAAATAAGCTGCTTAATCCAAGGGATTGCCAAAACGCAGTCGCGGAAATCAGCGTATATAAAAAGGCGAGGATTTGCGAGGCAACTAGCAATGCTAGCACACCTCGCTCACTCAATAGTGCAGACAACAACCTGATACGCGGTGTCATCGTGCTAACTCTCTTATCTGAGTTCTACTGGTACGGCAAACACGACATTTTCTTCTTGTCCAGGGTTCTCAACGACCGTTTCCCCACCAAGTTCTTTAAGTCGAGTGATAACCTGTTGAACCAACACTTCAGGTGCAGATGCGCCGGCAGTTACACCTACCTTTGCAACCCCATCGAACCAAGTTTCTTCGATGGAAGAGGCATCATCGATAAGAAACGCCTTGGTGCCCATTTTATCTGCAAGTTCTCTCAAGCGGTTAGAGTTCGAGCTATTTTTCGCCCCAACCACAAGCAATAAATCAACCTTGTCCGCTAAGTCGCGAACTGCATCTTGGCGGTTTTGCGTAGCATAACAGATATCATCTTTTCGAGGACCACTGATGTTCGGAAACTTGCTACGCAGTGCGTCAATTACATCCGCAGTGTCATCTACCGATAATGTTGTTTGACTGCAATAGAACACATTGTCAGCATCTTTCACTTCGAGTGCTGCTACATCCTCTGGTTTTTCAACGAGATAAATACCACCATTCGGATTGTCATACTGACCCATAGTACCCTCAACTTCAGGGTGCCCATGGTGCCCAATCAAAATACACTCAGTACCTCTGCGGCTAGCACGCGTCACTTCCATATGCACCTTTGTCACTAACGGACAAGTTGCATCAAAGACTTTTAACTCTCGGCGCTTCGCTTCATTGCGTACTTGCTGAGAAACACCATGCGCGCTGAAAATAACAATACTGTCGTCTGGCACTTCATTTAGCTCTTCAACGAATACCGCACCACGAGACTTCAGGCCATCAACAACGTATTTGTTATGAACAACTTCATGGCGAACGTAAATAGGCGCTTCGAAAATATCGAGTGCACGCTCAACAATGCTGATCGCTCTATCTACACCTGCACAGAATCCTCTCGGGTTTGCCAGCAAGATATCCATTAGTTATTTACCTCAAGAATTTCAACTTCAAACGTTACTTTTTGGCCTGCAAGCGGGTGATTGAAATCGACAGTTACCGAGTCGCCGGCTACTTCTCGGATCAATCCAGGTAAGTCAGTACCATCAGGTTGCGTAAATGCAATGATGCTACCTACTTGAGCGGGGGTTTCTGCACCAAACTTGCTTCTATCAACATAATAGATGTTATCAGGGTTTGGTTGTCCAAACGCGTCTTCTGGCTCTAGCTCAAAAGATTTTTCATCGCCTGCTTTTAACCCAAGCAAACACTTTTCAAAATTTTCCGTCAGGCTGCCATCACCCATAAATAGCTTAGCGGGTTTATTATGAACTTTGGTAGAATCTGCTGCTGAACCGTCTGATAACTTGATTGAAAAATGGAACAAGACTTCAGACTTTGCTCCAATTAGTTGCTCACTCACGCATTTTTCTCCTGTGGTTTATCGCCACTGGTAAAGGCATCGAAAATTAATAGTGCAGCACCGCCGACAATCGCCATGTCTGCCACATTAAACGCTGGATAATGCCAATCCTGATAATAGAAATGTAGGAAGTCAATCACGTAACCATGAATGATACGGTCGTATAAATTTCCTACAGCACCACCTAATACCATTGCATAGGCTAATCCCAACTTCCAATTTGATGCCGGCAATTTACGTAGCCAGAAAATCAGTAAAGTGCTAATCGCCACGGCAATACCACTTAAAAAGTAACGCTGCCAGCCACCTGCTTCACTTAGGAAGCTAAAAGCCGCACCATAGTTATGCATATAGGTGAGATTGAAAATAGGCAAAATATCAATGGACTCATAGAGTTCCATTTCAGCCATAACCAGTGCTTTGGTGAAGTAGTCTACTGCAAAAAGCAGTAGACTAAGCCACAACCACACCAGACCACTTTTCTGTGTAGTTTGTGTCACGTTTTACTCCTAGGCGAATTGACGCTGCTCGCCGTCACCTTCAACGTTACTAATACAACGGCCACAGATGTCTGCATGTTGCTCATCCGTACCTACGTCGTCGGTATAGTGCCAACAACGATCACACTTTTTAGCCGATGTTGCCGCTACACGAATGTATAAACCATCAATTTCTGATGAAATTGCGTTTTCTGGTTTGCTGTTAACTACTTCTACCGTTGCCTTCGAAGTCAGTAATACGAAGCGTAATTCGTCACCAATGGCATTGAGCTGCTCAGCTAAGTCACCGCCTGTATATAGCGTTACTTCAGCCTGTAGCGTCGCACCGATCACTTCTTCTTTACGTGCATTCTCAAGTACACGGTTTACTTCATCACGTACCGCGAGTAAGTTCTGCCAGTACTCGTTATTCAACGAGCCTTCTGTCGCCCCTTCAATTGCATCATACCAAGTATCCGTGAATACAAATTGGCCACGCTCACCTGGTAATACTTCCCAGATTTCTTGTGCAGTAAAGCTCATGATTGGCGCCATCCAACGTGTCATTGCTTCGGCGATATGATAAAGCGCTGATTGACAAGAACGACGGGCATGGCTATCACTTTTCGCGGTGTACTGACGGTCTTTGATGACGTCTAAATAGAACGAGCCCAATTCACCAGTACAGAAGTTCATCAGCTTTTGTGTTACTTGAAGCATTTGGTACTTGTCGTAGGCTGTTTTGATCTCAGTTTGTAGCTGCGCAGCACGCGCAACAATCCAGCGATCTAGCTCAACCATATCTTCAATTGCTACTAAATCCGTTTTTGGATCAAAGCCACTTAGGTTTGCAAGTAGGTAACGGCTTGTGTTACGAATACGACGATAACGGTCAGCTGAGCGCTTAAAGATTTCATCTGACACGGTCATTTCCGCCGTATAATCAGTAGAAGCTACCCATAAACGTAAAATATCTGCACCTAGCTTGTTCATGATGTCTTGCGGCGAGATCACGTTGCCTAATGACTTAGACATCTTATGGCCTTTTTCATCGACCGTGAAGCCGTGCGTTAACACTTGCTTATATGGTGCATGACCATTGATAGCAACTGAAGTCATCATTGATGACATAAACCAACCACGGTGCTGATCTGAGCCTTCAAGGTAAAGATCTGCAGGACCTGTTAAATCTTCGCGTGCATCAACAACACACGCATGTGTTACACCTGAGTCAAACCATACGTCTAGTGTATCTTGTACTTTTACGTACTGTTGAGCATCTGCTTCACTTAACAGCACGCTAGGCTCTAAGTCATACCACGCCTGAATACCCTTTTCTTCCACTAATTTAGCAACGGCTTCAATAAGGGCTTCCGTTTCAGGATGTAGGCTGCCAGTGTCTTTATCGACAAATAACGCGATTGGTACACCCCAAGTACGCTGACGTGAAATACACCAGTCAGGGCGACCTTCAACCATGTTTGCGATGCGGCTTTCACCCCACTCTGGTAACCATTCTGTCTTTTTGATTTCATTAAGTGAATCAGCACGTAGGTTAGCCTGATCCATGCTGACGAACCATTGTGGCGTCGCGCGGAAAATAATAGGAGTTTTGTGACGCCAGCAATGTGGATAACTATGCGTTAATGCCTTATGGCGGAACAACACACCTTTCTCAGTTAATAACTCAATGATGCTGTCGTTTGCTTTAAATACGTGCTGACCTGCAAAAATCGGTGTATCTGGTAGATAAACACCATTTGCACCAACCGGGTTTGCAACTTCTAGACCGTAAGCCTGACCCGCTGCAAAGTCTTCTTGACCGTGACCAGGTGCTGTGTGAACGATACCAGTACCTGAGTCTGTTGTTACGTGCTCACCTAAAATAACAGGCACATCGAAATCTAAGAATGGGTGTGCAACGCGCAGATTCTCAAGCGCAGCGCCTTTCGCGTAACCTAGTACGTGGAAGTGCTTGAATCCAAAACGATCAACAGCGTCTTTGACTAATTCAGAACCAAGCACAATACGCTGCTCTTGACCTTCGTCTTCAATTTGTACCAGTGCATACTCTAGCGCACCGTGTACTGCCACAGCGCGGTTTGCAGGCAATGTCCAAGGCGTTGTAGTCCAAATTGCGGTACTTACTTCACCTTTGCCTTCATGGCCTTCGGCCAAGCCAAATGCACTAATGATTGCAGCTTGATCAGCAAACACAAATTTTACGTCGATTGCTGGCGATTGTTTGTCTTGGTATTCAACTTCTGCTTCTGCAAGTGCTGAACCACAATCCGTACACCAGTGAACTGGCTTTGCACCTTTGTGCAGGTGACCATTTTTGATAATACGACCAAGCACACGAATAGCATTGGCTTCAAAATCAAAGTTCATGGTTAAGTATGGCTTATCCCAGTCACCTAACACACCAAGGCGTTTGAAATCTGTTTTTTGGCCATCAACTTGCTTTTTAGCATAGTCGCGGCACTTTTCACGGAATTCAGCAGCCGATACTTTCTTACCTGGTTTGCCTACTTTCTTTTCCACTTGTAGCTCAATTGGAAGACCATGACAGTCCCAACCAGGTACATAAGGCGCATCAAAATCAGAAAGCGTTTTTGACTTAATAATAATATCTTTTAGGATTTTGTTTACTGAGTGACCTAGGTGAATATCACCATTTGCATACGGAGGACCGTCATGCAAAATAAATGGCTTTTTACCTTTTTTCGCAATGCGAATTTGACCGTATAGGTCTTCTTCATACCATTTTTTCAGCATCTTTGGTTCGCGTTGCGCCAAATTACCACGCATCGGAAACTCAGTTTCCGGTAGATTTAAAGTATGTTTGTAGTCGCTCATTTATCCTACTTTCCGTATCGGCTACGTTAAAGAAAAACACTGTTTTGCATTGCTAACATCACGACTGATTTGTTCTGTTAACTGCGACAATGTTTCGAATTTTTGCTCATCGCGAAGCTTTTCAATTAGCTCCACTTTCATAAACTGACCGTAGATGGTCTCATTAAAATTAAACAGATGCACCTCTAAAAGGGCTTTCGTTCCGTTTAGGGTTGGCTTAGTGCCAACATTCGCTACGCCATAATGTGTTTTGTGATTCACAGTCGCTTTGACCGCATACACACCGCGCACAGGGCTCACTTGGCGTTTTAAGGCAATATTTGCAGTATGGAAACCAAGCTCTCTGCCTTTCTTCCAACCGTGAATAACACGGCCTGAAATGGCATAGGTATGGCCCAACATATCATGTGCTTGACGCAAATCACCAGCCGCAAGTGCCGTGCGGATCAACGTGCTACTTACACGACAATCTTGCTTGCGAAAACTTGCCGTGTCTTTTACTTGCATACCTAGCGGTTCGCCCACTCGTTTTAGCATTGCAAAATCACCAGCACGTTCACGGCCAAAACGAAAGTCATCGCCGACCGTGAGCGCCTTGGTTCCAAGCTTTGTCACTAGGACTTCTTTGATAAATTGCTCTGCATCTTGCGAGGCAAATTTGCGATTAAAGTTGACGCAAATGACTCGCTCTATACCAAGCTCTTGCAACAGAACTAGTTTATCACGTAATCGCGTCAGCCTAGCCGGTGCTTTATCTTTGGCAAAAAACTCCAAGGGCTGCGGCTCAAATAACATCACTGTGCTTGGAAGTTGATAGTGTTTTGCGTCGCTAATCAGCCCCTTCAAAACCTCTACATGTCCAAGATGAACCCCGTCAAAGTTTCCAATCGTCAACACACAACCAAAATGATGTGGTCGAATATTATGGATCCCTCGGATTAGTTGCATAGTGCCGTGCCTTTGTGCAGCAAATATCAAAGAGCCCGATTATACCCAAGTTGCTTAAAAATGCGAATCAAGCATCTCGGATTGTGCTCAATCTTACCCCTAGTATAAATAGTAAACTAAAATAGCTCACCATCGCAGTTACTAATAATCCGCAAAGTAATAGCACCTGCTCCATCAGTCCCCACTCTAGCCATTCAAAACGTGCGCCGAGAAAGTATACACATACAGCCATCACGACCGCTGCAACAAAGCATTTGGCAGTAAAACCAAGAGAAAATGCGCTTAGCTGATACACACCTTGATGTGACAGCTGACGATAAAGTAAAAACGCATTACAAGACGCTGATAATGAAGTTGCCAATGCAAGGCCTAGATAACCAATAAAAGGCGCTAAGATAAGATTGAAAACCATATTGAGTGCCATAGTAATAATACCAATTCGAACAGGCGTTTTAGTATCTTGTCTAGCGTAAAAGCCCGGTGCCAGTACTTTAATCAACATAAAGCTTAATAAGCCAACGGAATATGCGGCTACCCCTAAGCTTACCTTGTTTATATTGTCTGCATTTTGAGAAACAAACTCACCATGGCCAAATAATACTGAAATGATAAGTGGGCTTGTCACCATCAACCCTAGCATCGCAGGTAATCCCAAGAAGATGACAAAACGGACACCCCAATCTAGTGTTTTCTGAAAGTCTTCACTTTTTTCTCCTGCGTGTAATTTAGAAAGTGCAGGCAGTATCACGGTCGCAATACCGATACCAAATAGGCCGAGTGGAAATTCAATTAATCTGTCTGAATAATAAAGCCAAGCAATCGATCCCGTCACGAGAAAAGAGGCAATGACGGTGTCCAGTAGTAAGTTAATTTGGCTAACAGAAACACCAAATAATGCAGGGATCATTAATGTTCTGACTTTGGTTATTTCAGGACTTCGCCATGCAAATTGAGGGCGACTCAAGACTTTTAAGCGCAACAAAAATGGGATCTGGAATAATAGTTGAACAATTCCACCAAGAAATACACCGAGTGCTAGAGCGTACGCACCTTGTGCAAATTTATCATGGAGAAAAATAGCGCAGCTAATAATCGACACGTTGAGTAAAACTGGCGTAAAGGCCGCTGCGGCAAAGCGATTATAAACATTCAGTACCGCACCGCTAAGTGCAACTAATGAAACAAAAAATAAGTAAGGAAAGGTGAGCTTTAATAGTGCGCTTGCAAGCACAAATTTTTCGGCATCAGCACCACCTTGCCACCAGTCGAGAAACCAGCTTGTGCCAAATAATGCGGCGATCACAGGCGAGCCTATTACCCCTAAAATAGTAACAATAAGTAATACGGTCCCGAGTGTCCCAGCGGCTTGTGCAACGAATAATCTTACTCTATCGTCTCCATGCTTTTCTTTAATTTCTGAAAGTACAGGAACAAACGCCTGAGCAAACGCGCCTTCTGCAAATAACCTACGTAAAAAATTAGGGATCCGGTTGGCGAATAAAAAGACATCGGCGGCCAATCCTGCGCCTAATAGGTTTGCCACGACGGCATCTCGAACTAGCCCCAGAACCCGCGAAATCATAGTCATGGCACTGACAATCATACCCGATTTAAATAACCCTTTTGCCACCTTAACTCCTAAATTCAGTGAATCGCGGCAGATTATGCCACAGTCGTTGTGCATTTAGCACTAGGCGTGCCCTGTCAGCTTTGATACAATACGCGCCATTAACCTTGGTAGGCCTGTTTCACCTTGTGAAATTTGACTGTTTACTTTGGTTCAGACCTGAGATTTTCAAGGCACTTTGTGAAGCTATGCTTTGCAAATTATTAGTGCAACTTGGGATATTACGGGTTTACTTGCCTGCTATAAAAGTAAAAATGTCGCATAGCAACGTTTTGATTTGTACAGGTTAAGAATTGAGAATAGCCCAAGTCGAGTCTTGGGTGTTGAACATTAGGCCGCGCTTGTTAATTTATATTGACTTTTGCGATTAAAACAGGCATATTCCTCGGCCTTTAAATTAAGCTTATTTTAAGATTGTTAGGAGCAAACCTTGGCTAACATCAAGTCTGCAAAAAAACGCGCTATCACTAGCGAAAAGCGTCGTAAGCACAACGCAAGCCGTCGTTCAATGATGCGTACATACTTCAAAAAAGTAATCGCTGCAATTGAAGCTGGTGATAAAGAAGCTGCAACTCAAGCATTCGCTGTTGCTGCACCTATCCTAGACCGTTACGCAACTAAAGGTCTAATCCACAAAAACAAAGCTGCTCGTCATAAGAGCCGTTTAGTTGCTAAGATCAAAGCACTTTAATTTGTTGCTGGATTGAAAAAACCGACATTATGTCGGTTTTTTTATGTCTGTAATTTATATACTTTGGTATCAAAAGATAAAATCAGTGCAGTTTTAAACCAATTCTAAATCTGGGTAAAACTTCTTCAGCATAGCCGCGATTTTCTTTGGCGAAAATGGCTTAACAACAAAACCTTTAGCACCGCGCTCAATAGCATCTTTAACATTGTCTACCGTTGAGTGTGCCGACACCATAACGACATTAATATTCGGGTTTATTTCATTTAGGGTTGCAATTAACTCTTTACCATCACCATCGGGCAGCTCAATATCTAAAAAGACAATATCAAAATGTTGCTCTTCACATGACTTTACACACTGCGTTGCAGTGGAGGCTTCTCTTACATGATCAATGCCTAAGTGCATTAAGGTTTGATGTAAAAAGCTGCGAACTGTCCCTACATCATCGACGATTAAAATAGAGATATTTTGATCCATAGTCCTTTCCCGTAGGCTGTAGTGTAAAAATAAGCTATTATACTTAGCATAGAAGCATTATAGAGACCTGCAACTAAAAGGCTACTTAAAGCATGGCAAAACCATCAAAAAAACAATCGCTTTTAGGTCAAGTACAGTCCAACCAAAAGAAACGCACTAGTACAACAAAAAACCGTCGACCATCGCCACAACAAATTGCAGCGATGAAGGCTCAGCAAACCGCACAAGCACAGCAAGCACAAACTGCTACAGATAATGATAGACCTAAGGGAAAAGGTAAGTGGATAACTCTTGCAGTCATTGGAATACTATTTGTTGTCTTGCCAAAACCACAACTGATTACTTATGAGAAATTAGGACTTGTGGCTAGTAGTGTATATTGGCCGGGTCTTCCTGGTATTGATCCTGTGCTATTTGACTCAAATTTACATCCAAAGCCAGCGCTTGAGCGCAATACACTATACCTATGCCACGATTTGAAAAACCCAGACACCTGTCAAAAATATCAAATAATCAAACAAGAAGGCTTTATAGCGGCCATGATGGAGTTAATAAGCGGTTAGAACTTCACTAAAAATGCCTCATTATTGAGGCATTTTACTTTGTTAGGCAGATTAGTTAATTACAGCCACGCCAGCTACATGCTGAAGTACAAATTTTAGTACAGTTATCTGTAATCGGATCCTTTACCACACCTGTTCCACCTCCAATGTGAGGCGTTTGTGCTTTTGGAATTTGCTTATCAGTCGATAGGTTTTTTAATTTTGCAACTTTAAGTGATAATTTTTTCACAATAATATCCTTTTACGTTTCCCTTAGCCAACCTAAGGCCCCATTAAAGTAACAGAACAAACAAAAAGTTAAAACCCTTAGTTAACCATTAAAAATAATCTAGAGCTACACAATATCACCGTGAATCAACGAACTTCGGCTCTGTCGTAGTATAATTAATGAAAAGCGCGAGCCTTAATTGTCATCGCTGCTAGTAACTCACTTCTATCGATTAACCTACCAGCAATAACATGTACCACTTCACCCTCTTTCTCTACTATACCCTTTATTTCTAATAGCTGTGAGCCCATATAGGCTTGTTTTTGTGCTCGAGCAGTACCAGACCACACAATCACATTGATGTTGCCTGTTTCGTCTTCCAAAGTAAAAAAAGTCACGCCTTTTGCGGTACCCGGGGCTTGCTTCCCTGTCACCAATCCTATCACTGTTACTAACGATTTATGCGGTTGATAAAGCAGTTCATTAGCCTTAACCGTTCGGACTATAAGCTTTGCTTGCTCAAGTTGCTTGATTGGGTGAGTGCGTAAAGAGACCTTAGTGCTATTATAATCTTCCTGTAAGTTTTCGAACTCTGTGGCGCTAAAGTGACTATATTGCGACTCTTTCTCTTCAATATCACTGAATAGTGGCAAGGTTTTACTGTGATCTGCAAGCGACCACCTAGCAGCATAACGGCTATCCACAAAGTGATGTAAAGCATCTGCGGAAATCAACTTTTCAATAGTACTGTTGGTAATACCAGCTTGTTGTAGCTGCACGATTTTACCAAACCCCTCTTGAGGTCTGCATTGTAATAATTGCAGTGCTTCTTCTTCACTTAACCCTTTTATAAGCCGAAGTCCTAAACGGATCGCAAACGTTGCTTGTCTTGGCTCTTGTACGACTTGATGTTCGTAATCGGACTGGTTAACACAGATAGGTAAAATGCTAACCTTATGCCTTGATGCATCTTGCAACAGCTGTGAAGCCGAATAAAACCCCATTGGTAAACTATTAAGTAGAGCGGTATAAAACATTGCGGGGTAGTAGTATTTCAACCACGCAGAGGCATAAGCCAGCACAGCAAAAGAAGCTGAGTGGCTTTCAGGAAAGCCATATTCACCAAAACCGCAGATCTGCTCAAAAATCCGCTCAGCAAATTGTGCTTCATAGCCCCGAGCCAGCATACCTCGAATAAGCTTTTCTCTAAACTGCATCAGCTCTCCGGTTTTCTTCCATGATGCCATGGCTCGGCGTAGGCTATCTGCTTCTCCTCCAGTGAACCCAGCTGCAACCATAGCCAGTTTTATTACTTGTTCTTGGAAAATGGGAACCCCCATGGTCCTCTCTAATACCGATTTAACCGCTTCGGATGGATAGCTTACTTGCTCTTCACCATCCCGTCGCTTTAAAAATGGATGCACCATATCCCCTTGAATAGGGCCGGGACGTACAATTGCTATTTGGATCACTAAGTCGTAGTAACTCGCGGGTTTCAGCCTTGGCAACATACTCATTTGTGCACGAGATTCTACTTGAAACACGCCAACACTATCCCCTTTTTGCAACATCTTATAGACCAAAGGGTCGTCTTGCATACGAGTCAATTGGGCAAGATCCAGGTTTCGCTTAGTATGCGCTGCAATATAGCCAAAACACTTACGGATAGCGCTTAGCATACCCAAGGCCAAAATATCGACTTTGAGTAACTTAAGGGTTTCAAGGTCATCTTTATCCCATTGAATAATGGTGCGCTCTGGCATAGCTGCATTTTCTACGGGCACTAATTCATGTAATGGACTTTCTGAGATAACAAAACCACCAACATGCTGCGATAAATGCCTTGGAAACCCCATAATGTCATTAACCAACTGAATAAAGTGCTGACCTTTTAATGAGTTTGGCTCTAACCCTAGCTCCACTAATTGGGCCTGCCAGTTAAATCCTTTATCACGGCGGTTGAGATGCTTAATAAAGTACTCTATTTGTGCCATTTCAATGCCCAAGGCTTTGCCAACATCACGCATGGCACTTTTTAAACGATACGTGATCACCGTTGCAGCTAATGCTGCGCGTTTACGGCCATATTTTTTGTAGATATATTGGATCACCTCTTCACGACGTTGGTGTTCAAAATCTACATCTATATCGGGTGGCTCATTACGCTCTTTACTAATAAAACGCTCGAACAATACGCCCACTTGTCGAGGGTCAACCGCGGTTATCTCTAAGCAGTAGCAGACCACGGAATTAGCGGCTGATCCTCGTCCTTGATACAAGATTTGATGCTGTTTGGCATACATCACAATGTCATGAATAGTGATAAAGAAAAACGGATAATCAAGCGCTTCAATAAGCGCTAGCTCTTTATCAATAATGGCTTCTACATCTGGCGGCACGCCATCAGAAAAGCGAACTTGTTTACCCTTTTCGACCAACGCACGTAAATAAGCCATTGGAGTAAATCCTGTAGGCACTAACTCCTGAGGATATTGATAATGCAATGCGTCTAAATTAAATACACATCGCTTCGCGATATTGACACTTTCTTCAAGAAAGGTAGGTGAAAACAACTTATTAAGCTTAGAGATAGCTCTAAGTGCCGACTCGCTATTACTAATCATTTTCTCAGGGATCTCGCTTATCACACGATTCTGTCGAATGGCTGTCAGTGTGTGCTGTAGCGCAAGCCTAGATGAACAGTGCATAAGCCCCCCACCAACAGCGCAAATAGGTATTTGGTACGCTTTTGACAGCTTTACACAATGGGTAAAGTAATGTACATCTTCTGCACTCAAGTTACGTCGGTAGCCAATCCATATTCTATTTTGGTGGTATTTACACAGCCATTGCAATGCTTGAACATCTTGATTGTTCCCCTTTGGCAACCACAACAATAAAACATGCTTAAGCGACATAATATCCCACTCACTAAGCTGATATTGTCCCTTCTCCGTTCGCTGGCGAGCATTACTGATCACTCGACATAACTCTGTATAAGCGAGCTGGCAAGGACAAAGAGCAACCAATTCAATATTGTTGTACTTTAGCAAACTCCCAACTATCAGTTTTATCTTGAGTTTATGATCACGAATGTAAGCATGGGCACGGACAATACCAGCCAAAGAGCATTCGTCAGTAATGGCTATTGCGCTATAACCTAAAAAATCTGCTTGTTTGACCAACTCTTCTGGTCGCGATGCGCCAGTCAAAAACGAAAAGTTGCTCTGGCAAAAAAGCTCGGCATAAGACATTAGCTAAATACTCCATGAATATACCAATGGTTATTTTGCTCTCGAAATACCCATAACCGCTGCGCTTGTTCATTTTGCACAATAAAATAGTCTCGCTGAACCGGCTCACCATCCCACCACCCCGAAGCAATACGCTCTGGACCAGAAATAATATTGACTTTTTCACATAAAGGCTGTGGCTTCGGAAATAGAATGGTAGGTCTTAATTTACTCTTGATTGTCGTGAAATGCGGCTCGTGGCTATAAGTGCTGGCCTTTTCAGGACGAGGATCGCCTGTAAGTTGTAGATATTGCACAGCCTGCTCACCGAGCTTAGCACATAGAATAGCCCGCAGTCCCTGCGCAGACATCGCACTTTGCTGCGTTGAGAAGAGATCTTTTATTGTGGCATGCTGCGTCTCTAGTGCATCAGCTTTGAGTGAAACACTTTGTACGGATGCATCTAAGGTTATGGATTCTAGCTTGAGGTTTAACAGGCGCTGCCAATTTGCTGCCTTATATTCAGGCTCCGCGCTGTTTAATGTGATCTCTAAGGCCTCTTTATCTCGAAGTGCTAAGGTAAAATAAAGCGTTCGAGTTACTAAGTTACGTTGCTGTAGGAATAATGCTAAACGCGATAGCAAATGCTCGATTGGCTTTTCTAACCAAGCCATTACCTCGACTTCGAAAAGTAAAGGTGCAGTAAGCTCAAAGGTTTCCGCAGGTTGGTAATAGTTAAGAGTTTCCTTTAGTTTTCCAAACAAGCTGCCTACATAATGTACGAGCTCAGTATCAAAACGTTTAGCCAGCTCACTGAGTGCAAACTGCTCTAACTGCGCCACGTTTTTAACTCCGGTGCGAGCAAGCAGCTCAACCACCCGACTGTCTAGACTTGTACGTGTTAGCCCTATCTTCCCCAAGTAATGACGCTTTTGGCAAGGCGTTAGCACAAGCACATTGCAATGCTCTCGCGCCAAGAGTTTAGCCATTATTGTGGACTCACCCATGCCGTAAGAATAACTCTTGCCAAGTTGCGCTAATTGTTCTGATATTACTTGCCAGTAACTTGGCAAATCATGATAGAGCGACAGCATAGAATCGACTTTAAGCACAAGGCCATTAGGTTCATCGATTACAATATCTGCACTTACTTGGTAAAGCATATTGGCAATTTCTAATAGCTGTTGTCTTTCTAGAAGGTCGTCGTAGGGTAAAACATGAAGCTGTGTACACAATGCACAAGCAGTCCCAAGGCCCATTCCTATTTTTATACCTCGCTGCTGCGCTGCATCATTTAGCTGCACTATCTGGTTTTTTCGGCCATCAATAATAACAACGGGTGTAACAAAATCATTGGAAACCGTTTGCTTTGTCATTCCCTCTAGTTGCAGCATAGGAAAATAGAGATATAACCACATAACTAGCTCGTTAAACGCCGCTCATAGCCCGAAAATGCAACTATATTATCGCTAACATGAGGTAGATTTGGCTTTTCAAGCTCGGGCCAATAGTGGGGATTCTCTAGTTTAAGACTGCGATGTGCAAAGTACCCCTTGTGCTTCTTTACCATCACATCCAAACCGCTGTGCTGTGCTTGTAAAACCACTGAAAGTGTAAATGGTAAAGTCTGGGCGTACTGCGCTTGGTACAAAGCAAATAACCTACAACTTCCCGCCTGTGCACCTAACTGCAAACGCTTTACAGCAGCGATAGAAAGCGCTTCGTGCCAAAGTACAAGCGCACTACACGCACCACTTTTTACACATTGTTCCGCAGCCCACAGCGCTTCTTTTTCACTTGGTGGCTGCAATATCATAAATTCACTGAGATCTAACGATAGATAATGCAATGCCGCGGCATGTATTTGCCCTGGAGGATTAATTAATACCTTCAAACGGTTATCATCCACAAAATGGGGCAATATCAACCTTAACTCTCCTATTCCCATTGCAGTTTTCACACCAATCACACCTTGTTGCGGCCAACCACCACACAGCAAATCGTCAAGTGCAGCAAAGCGAGTACTGACGACATCATGCTGCACGGCCTGTCCACGCCCACGCCAAAGCAGGTTTTTACGCTCAAGAAGATCTATATAATTCGCCATACATCACCAAATACTGTTTATATATACAGTATATTTAAATAAGGACAGATCGCAAGTAGATCGCTAGAAAAGAGGCGAGTTAAAAAATAACCATAGTTTGCGCTTTAAGTTAATCGTGTTTTGCTTAGGAGAAATGAGGTCTACAACTAGGGCCTGTTGATCTTTCAAGTTTGTTTTTGCAGCAGTTTGATTGGTATTTATACAAGACAGAGCCAGCGTAGCATAGTCATTCTATGTAAGTCTGGCGATAAAGACTTTGTGCTCCTGCAAAGTCACCTTACCCCACATCCTTGTGGGGCAACACAGAAGAAATGCTAATCAAGCGCTGCCCTTTGGGTTCATCTGAGTGCGCTTTGTTCATTGTTGCTCAACTTTTGCCTAGATTACTAGGCGGCAAGTCGAGCGTCGCGACCAAAACACACTCAGAAGAACAAAAATCAAACAGCAAAGGTCAACAGGCCCTAGTCTATTTGTATAAAAGGCGACAAGAACTGAGACGTAAAACAATGAGTGTGGCGCGTAGATAACCGTCTTTTGACCTAGCAGAATGCTACCCACTTAGGTAACAGCTAACCAACTGAACTACCACTTTGCTGCAACGGGCAAAGTTATGACGACATTATTATAAGCTTATGCTGAAAAATAAGTGACTTGATTGTGATGACAAAAGGAAGACTAACGTAAATGAGCTTTTTTATTTTTCTAAAGGAAGACTGCTAAGAAGAGAAAATGAAAACTGGCCCAATAGTCGGGACTCGAATCGAAGCGTCGAACCGCCGCAACAGACCGCTTTCTCTTAGTCAACAGCTAACCAACTGAACTACCACTTCGCTGCAACTGGCAAAGTTATAACGACATTATTATAAGCTGATGTTGAAAAATAACTTACTTGATAGTGATGACAAAGGAAAGACTAAAGAAAATGAGCTATTTGATTTTTGATTTTGCTCAAGGAAGCTTGCTTAGAAGAAAATGCAAACTGGCCCAGTGGTCGGGACTCGAATCGAAGCGTCGAACCGCCGCAACCCCGGCGTGACAGGCCGCTTTCTCTAAGGCAACAGCTAACCAACTGAACTACCACTTCGCTGCAACTGGCAAAGTTATAACGACATTATTATAAGCTTATGTTGAAAAATGAGTTACTTGACAGTGATGACAAGGGAAGGACTAACGTAAATGAGCTTTTTGATTTTGGTCAAGGAAGCTTGCTTAGAAGAAAATGCAAACTGGCGGAGTGGACGGGACTCGAACCCGCGACCCCCGGCGTGACAGGCCGGTATTCTAACCAACTGAACTACCACTCCGCAGTGATAGATTTGCAAGATATCTTAAATGGCGGAGTGGACGGGACTCGAACCCGCGACCCCCGGCGTGACAGGCCGGTATTCTAACCAACTGAACTACCACTCCGCAGAGATATCTTAATGATATTATTTTACTCGTTTTAGTGTTGGCGGAGTGGACGGGACTCGAACCCGCGACCCCCGGCGTGACAGGCCGGTATTCTAACCAACTGAACTACCACTCCAGCGAGTAAACAAGCTGTCATAAAGCTTGAATATAGTTATGCGATACATTGGCGGAGTGGACGGGACTCGAACCCGCGACCCCCGGCGTGACAGGCCGGTATTCTAACCAACTGAACTACCACTCCACTGAGTATTCGCATTTTTTTGCTTCGAAGTGTTGGCGGAGTGGACGGGACTCGAACCCGCGACCCCCGGCGTGACAGGCCGGTATTCTAACCAACTGAACTACCACTCCATAAGAAGCAAATGCACGTTTGTAATAAGCATTGGCGGAGTGGACGGGACTCGAACCCGCGACCCCCGGCGTGACAGGCCGGTATTCTAACCAACTGAACTACCACTCCAGCGCGACTTATTGATACTACGAAGAAATTTGGCGGAGTGGACGGGACTCGAACCCGCGCCCCCCGGCGTGACAGGCCGGTATTCTAACCAACTGAACTACCACTCCGCGTCATATTCTTGCAGTGTTTGCTGTAAGGTGTGCTCCCTGACAGCGGCGTGAATAATACGAATGACCCCCTCATGAGTCAACCGTTTTTTGAAAAAAAACCGTGTTTTTTAGTTATCTTTCATTGAAAGGTTCAAAATATCACCTGATTTGTCATTTTTTGAACCATTCCCTGCTGCGTTATTTTCAGATGGTCCTAAATCATCAAGATCAATGACTTCTTCGGTTTTCTTAAATGGATTCTTTGGCATTGGTACTTTTAGTCTAATTGGCTTTTTTTGCACCAGAATACGAATGGCTAACCAACCGAGCAATAATACAACTAAGTTACCAGCAACAATAATACTGACTAATAGCGCTGTACTTATAGTCGGCTCTGGTTCTGGCTCAGGTTGTTCCACTGCAGGTAACGCAGCGGCTTCCAATTCAGGCACTTTTTCAATGGGTCTTTCAATTTCAAAATTGTAATTTGGCAGTGTTGCCATAAACTCACGGCCATTGATATTTTCACCAAATGCGGAGATTTCTACACTATAACGCCCCCAATCATAATTCTTGATTGGCAGCTGACGATAAAGCCGCTCTTCTGCATCTAAGGTAAACATCTGCTCTTCACCATTAGGGTAGAAAATTTTACCCTGTAGCAATATGGTCTCAGGTTTCACAACCGTGTCGTCTATCGTAATAGTAAGGCCATGTTCAAGCTCGTTTTCACCCGCTAGCATCAATTCAAAGTTGAATGGCGGCTCAGCGATAACAATAGGTGATTTGATCACTCTTCTTTTTAGAATGGGCGTTTCAATGAAGAATTCAGGCTGCCACTCTCCCGCTGGAAAGTTTAATTTAAACTCACCAGTAAAAATTCCATCCAGAGGTCTTTCATCAAACTCTCGGCCATCATCTTTAAAATCGGTCACGCTTTGCGTACCTGCACCAAAGTTGGCATATTCATCGTTATTGGTACTAGAGAACTCCACATACAAAGTCACGACATCCCGGAAGTAACCCACGTCAATCGGCTTGCCATCATTAGTCACACGCCCAGTTACCTTCAGCACTTCACCACGGAATAATAGCGGGGGCAAAGCTTCAACTTCGAGCTCAATGTCACCAAGCACCATTATGCGGCTATTTTTTTGGATCTGTCCGATGACTTGCCAAGGGCCTGGCGTCGGGTTCTTTAGAATGATCAAGTCATAACTGACTTCGTCGTACCATTGCAGTGCATCATTATCCAGCGAACTGGTCGCATAATATTTACTACCATCAGGCTTCACAAGTACCACGGCGGGAGCGCCAGGAGCGCGAAAAAACAGTAAAGTGATCTCTTCAATATTATAATCAATGCGAAAACGGTTATCTAAAAGAGGGATTTCATTTACCTTACCGTCCCGCTGCAACATCGTTATCTGTGGTGTTTGAGCGCCAACAACCGTACTTACTAGTAGTACAAACCCCAAGATAAGCTGTTTTAGATTCATGCATTAACCCTACACATTGCGTTGATGGCCTGAGTGATCTTTTTTGGGATAAAGCCCCTAGTTAAGCGTCTACTCCACCTCAACGATATCGATTATATTCATTATTGCTGCCACAGACTTTGTCCACAAGCTTTGTTTACAAGCTCTAAACGTTCTGTATGTGCTTGTTCTTCATCGGCAGAAGCACGTAAAACTTTAAGTGCAGGGCGATTGCTGTCTAAACGAATAATGCCACCAGCTGAGTTAGCCTTATCACCTTTATTTTGATTCGCCAAATTCAGCTTTTTTTGGCCTCCCGTCATCGACAGGTAAACATCAGCAAGGATCTCAGAATCCAGTAAAGCGCCGTGCAGCGTGCGCTTTGAGTTATCAATATCGTAGCGACGGCAAAGCGCATCTAGGCTGTTCTTCTGGCCCGGATGAAGATCCCTTGCCATCACCAAAGTATCTAGCACTTGGCAATAGTCATGGGTCGCCGGAAAGCCTTGGTTTAACTTAGCAAACTCATGGTCCATAAAGCCGACGTCGAACGGCGCGTTATGAATGACGAGCTCAGCTCCTTTAATGTAGTCAAAAAACTCTTGCGCAATTTGATGGAAAAAAGGTTTATCACGTAAAAATTCGTTGGTGATACCGTGAACATCAATGGCTTCTTCTTCAATATCGCGCTGAGGGTTGATATATACGTGGAAGTTATTCCCCGTTAGTCTGCGATTGACTAGCTCAACACAACCAATTTCAATGATCCTGTGCCCTGCTTTAGGATCAATACCTGTGGTTTCTGTATCCAGTACTATTTGCCGTGTGTGCATATCGTTGCTCGCTTAACTTTGCTATTATTTTGCCCTATTCGCACATTTTACATAAAAATAGGCAATTCAGTGCAAAAAACCGTAGAGATTTATACCGATGGCTCGTGTTTAGGCAATCCAGGTCCAGGTGGTTATGGTGTTTACCTTTCCTATCAAGGACATGAAAAAGAAATGAGTGCAGGGTATAAACTCACAACCAATAATAGAATGGAAATGCTTGCGGCTATTGTTGCACTCGAAACATTAAAGCGCCCCTGCGATATCATTCTGTATACCGACAGCCAATATGTTAAGCAAGGCATTGAGTCTTGGCTTGAAAACTGGAAAAAGCGCAATTGGAAAACCGCAGCCAAACAACCAGTAAAAAATGTCGATTTATGGCAAAGACTGGACGCTGCCACCAGCCGACACACGATCCAATGGCGCTGGGTAAAAGGCCACGCTGGAAATAAATATAATGAGCTTGTTGATGACTTAGCGCGTGAAGCGGCTTCAGGTCCAAACCTACTTGTAGATGAAGGCTACGAAGCCAGCGTCTAACTAAGGGATCATTCAATAACAAATAACAGCTCCCTTAAGATTTATATTAAGTAATAATACTCGTTATTCTTTATCTTGGCAGGTTTGTCTGAGTCCAGCCCCTTTCACAGCGGGTGTCCACTTAGGCTTTACATGCCACTTAGGTTTGATTGGAGTGAGCGGCATCACCCGCTTTCTTGCCACCAACATATACACGCTTCCCATCGGCTTTAAGTAATGACGGCAAAAACGACGCCATGGCGCAAAACGAGAAAGCCTCGAGCCTCGCGCTAAAGACGCATAAATAAAGCGCTCGTCACCAACAATCTCAAACCCGAGTAAATCTAGCCAATCCTTCACCCGCGATGGAGTAAAGAAGCGCCCTGACCAAGGGAGTTTTTCTTTACTAAAGGGAAGCATTTGCGCCACACCACATAAACTAAAGGGATTAAAACCTGAGATCACAATATAACCACCGGGAATAAGTGTGCGATGGGCTTCGCGTAGAATATGATGCGGATCAGAATGATACTCTAAACACTGGCTTAAAATACAAGCATCGACTGAGTTTTCGTAAAAAGGTAGCTCGTCAATTTCAGCAAATACCCCGACATGTTTACCTTGTGGGGCAACACAAACTTGATGCTTAATCGGGCTGGCAGAGGTATTCATTTGACCGCTCAAACAGCCGAGTTTTAGCATGTGGTAACCAAACATTCTTGGTAGCCATTCATCCAGTCGTTTTTGGATCCCCACTTTTAAATATTCACCGTGAGGAAAGTCTTGCCACTCATCGGGTTTGGGTCCTTGTAAAAAACTTAACGCTGGTTTCATTTACTAAGCTCGTTATACTGGTGTTATTAATCACTTTATAGAGCATTGCGTTATGGTGCAAGTCGATGCAATCAAAGCATTTGATGACAATTATATCTGGGTGATAAAAGACCCTCTAAGTTCAAACTGTTGGGTAATTGACCCAGGTGACGAACAACCTGTTTTAGATTACCTCGCCAAATTTGATTTAACACTCCAAGGCATATTAGTCACCCATCACCATTGGGATCATACTGATGGCATTGCCCCGCTTTTATTACATTTTCCTAGCTTAACAGTCTACGGGCCTAAAAATGGTAAATATAAAGGCATTACTCATGGCCTTAGTGAACACGATAAGATCACACTTTTTGATACCACGCTGAACATTATCGCCACCCCAGGACACACGTTAGACCATATCTGTTATGTAAATGATGAGCTGGCTTTTACGGGGGATATATTATTCAATGCAGGTTGTGGCAGGCTTTTTGAGGGAACACCAAGTCAAATGTGGCGCTCCTTTGAAAAGCTACTCACCCTACCTGACACATGTAAAGTGTATTGCACACACGAGTACACGCTCGCGAATCTTGCTTTTGCTGAGGCCGTTGAGCCCACTAACCAAGCACTAACCCAGTATCACCAACAAGCAAAGTCATTACGTGCCAATAACGAGCGCACAGTACCTACAACTATTGAACAACAAAAAGCAATCAATCCATTTTTGCGTGCCGCAAATGAAGCCATTCTCACCCAAGTACCAACGCAATTTATCGCGCCAGAAAATACACCAGAAGCTCGCTTTAGTGCACTGAGAAAATGGAAGGATAACTTCTAAAATATTCAATAGTGACCTAATGTAACGCCAAAATGACGCTTTTTTGGCGCACTTACATGGAAAGTATTGAATAAATTATCCATTTTCTTTGCAATACCGCCAAAGATAAGCATTTCTAACGATTTTTAGGAAGTCGAAATAAAATAATAAAGAAGCTTTAAATGCTGATACAAACTCGGTAATATTGCCGAGTTTTTGTCCGAACCCCCAAGCAAAAGAACGCATTTATGAAAAAGCTCGCCTTTATTGTTGCATCATTAGCAATATTAAGTGGTTGTGAAATCACGCAAGAAACACCATTGGAAACTGCAACTGAACAAGTGAAGCAGGCCAACTTAGATCACGCGAGCCCTTATGATATCTCTCAAACACTCAGTACCTCATGGCAAGACGAAGATGAAGATGCTGTGCCTGTATTTGATGATGTATGGGAGCGGATCCGTTATCAGTTATCTATCGAAGTACCACAAAATAGACCGGTTGTCGCCGAACGTAATTACTATCAACGTCACCAAGCCTATTTAGACCGTATCGCAAAACGTGCAGAGCCTTACCTCTACTACATTGTTGAAGAAGTAGAGAAGCGCAATATGCCTGTTGAAATCGCATTGTTACCTATCGTGGAAAGTGCATTCGATCCATTTGGCTATTCACACCGTACCGCTTCCGGTATTTGGCAGTTTATGCCACAAACCGGTGAACGCTTTAACCTTAAACAAAATTGGTGGTATGACGGTCGTCGCGATATTATCGCATCAACGCAAGCCGCGCTTGATTACCTCACCTACCTCCATAAAACGCTGGAAGGCGATTGGTTAAACGCAATTGCAGCTTACAACTCAGGTGAAGGCCGGTTGCTCAATGCAATCCGAAAAAATCGTAAAAAGCATTTGCCTACCGATTTTTGGTCTCTCGATTTACCTCGCGAAACCACCGCGTATGTGCCTAAATTACTTGCCTTGTCCGACCTCTTAAAACGCTCAGATGAGTTTAAGGTTGCGTGGCAACCTATAATCAATGCCCAAGTTGTTGATACCGTTGAAGTAGGGTCACAAATCGATTTAGCGCTTGCCGCTGAAATGGCTGATATATCCTTAACTGAACTCTATCGTCTAAATCCAGGATTTAATCGTTGGGCCACCGATCCAGATGGCCCACACCAGTTATTATTACCCATGGAAAAGGTTGACGCTTTTCAAGAGAAATTAGCTAAAACTGAAGTAAAAGATAGGCTTCGTTGGCAATATTATACGGTGCAAAAAGGAGATAGCCTGTCGGTCGTTGCGACTAAGTTTAATACTAGTATCGGCGCCATTCGCTCACTCAATAGCATCGATGGCAATATGATCCGTGTTGGCCAGAAGTTATTGGTGCCACTCAGTGATGGCGAATTGCAAAGTGAGCATTTACCGCCAGAAGTGCGCCTTGCCGCCAACAAAGTAACCAAGAAAAAGCTCAGCCACACGGTAAAGTCAGGCGATACATTGTGGGATATCAGCCGCGAATATGATGTGACCGTTAAGCAATTAGCTAGCTGGA
Organism: Pseudoalteromonas flavipulchra NCIMB 2033 = ATCC BAA-314; assembly: GCA_000814665.1. GTDB lineage: Bacteria > Pseudomonadota > Gammaproteobacteria > Enterobacterales > Alteromonadaceae > Pseudoalteromonas > Pseudoalteromonas maricaloris. The sequence goes on along the minus strand of JWIH01000025.1, from coordinate 156,434 downwards.
ATAAGTTAAAAACCAATGCGGTTTTACGCCTTGGACAAAAGCTTACCATCTTTAAAGATGAAAAGGCAGCGACTCAAACCGTCCTCGTCAACACCGAGCGCACAATCACTTATAAAGTGCGTAAAGGCGACTCACTAGCACGTATCGCCACTAAATTTAACGTTAGCGTGAATGAAATCGTCAAATGGAACAACCTGACTGGACAGAAGTACCTGCAGCCAGGTCAAAAGTTAAAGCTGAAAGTTCAGACGAAACGTGTTTAGCGCTAAGATATAGAGTTTAAAAATAAAAATCCAATATCAGTGATGATATTGGATTTTTACATATTAAAGCAGCTCTTTTGACTCACTTTTCCTTAAAAATTACGACAGTACTATCGTTTAAATACACAGTGTTGCAACGTCGCTTACAGCTGATTTAAACCAAAAAATTTGGTTAGACTTCGGTACTAATTAAAGGAAATTTCATAAAGAACTGATATCGTTAATACATTATTGGCGTACCACCAATCCTCCTGCAAATTCTCGATGCGTTATCCGCGTCTCGATAATCAGTAAAAGAGTCAGCCCATAACAACTCACCATTTTTGTAACATTCAAGGTAAATTTCTTCGAATGCGGTAGCATTAGACGACATCGCGGTGGCAAAAATAGCAGATACAGCAAATAGAATCGGTTTAATCATTATTTTTTCCTTTTCATTATTTTGAACTTTATAATTTCGGTTATTTTTCATACAACCAAGACTAATGTCACACAACGTAACCAGAATGTAAATATTTATGTTTTTTTGGTCACTATGACTATGCTGATGAGTTTGCTATTTAAGCAGGCAACGCGACCTATTAAGCCGCGTAAATTGAAAGGTAATGCTGAACAGAAGATAAAACCTAAAGGTTTTTTGCCAATGCTTGAAGCCAGGGCTCAGCAGGCTCCCAAGGCTCAAAATATTCACAGGCATCGATGTCTAAGCGCGGTTGTGCACGAGTAGCGTTCAACTCTTCAATCAGGGCATCAATTTGCTTTCCAGCACCACAATAAGTATCGCCATAACTAGAGTCCCCCAATGCGATGATCGCTACTTTCTTGCCCGTTAGCATCGGAAATTCGCTTTGCATTTGCAAAAATAAAGGCAACAAGTTATCGGGAATATCACCAGATCCGGTAGTGGAAGAAATAAATAAAATGTTTTCAGCTTGCACTACATCAACGATGGAAGCAGGTTCAATAACACTTGCCTCATGACCCGATTTATTCAAAAACTCAGCACTGTCGTTTGCCAAGTTTTCAGCATTGCCATACATACTTCCCACAAAAATGGAAACTTTTGCCATTATTTATAGTCCTTCTCGTTGTCTGACCAGCCGAGCTGAGCGAAGACAGCCAATGCTTCTTCCCCCAAATCTGCGGTAATTGAAATCGTCGTGTTGTTATAAGGATGTACAAATTCCAATTTAGTTGCAAATAACATCAACCGACGTAAGCCAAAATGATCGACAAAAAAGTGGTTGTGTTTATTATCACCGTGATTGACATCACCTATAATCGGATGTGCTAAATAGTTGAGGTGACGCCTAATTTGGTGTTTTCTACCCGTTTTAGGGAAGCACTCCACCAACGAGTAGCGGATACTTGGATACTTACCAAAAGGAATTGGCAAGCTACCCTGCAATAAACAATTTATCTGTGTTTGCGCTTCCTGCGGAGCTTTATCCTGACAGGCAAACTTATCAGCGATTTTATCTAGTTCTTCTTTGAGTGGTCTGTCGACGAATCTAGATTCAGGAGCAAACCCGCGAACAAGCGCTAAATAGCGTTTTTGAATATTACCGCTAATAAAGACTTCATTCATGTCTCGCGCGGCCTCAGAGCTTAGCGCAAACAGCAGCACGCCTGATGTTGGTCTATCTAAACGGTGAACGGGGAAAACATGTTGACCAAGTTGATCACGCAGCATTTGCATCGCAAATTGTGTTTCTCGCTTATCCAAAAACGAGCGATGAACCAATAACCCTGACGGCTTATTTATCGCAACATAATGCGCATCTTGATATAAGATCTCAAGCATTACGCGCTCTTTGCAATTGTATTATCAAGGTTTTTTAAGCACTGATGCACCGCATTAAAATAAAGATGTTCACTCAGCACCATTTCAGCCATTGGCGCAATCGCCATATTTTCCGGTAATGCTTCACCACTTTCTACCATTGTTCGCATTTTGTCCAAGAATACAAATTGCAACCACTGCGCGAAGGTCATCGTATCGCAGCAAAATGGCTCCGTAGAGGTTAGTGCCTTAGCCGAAATTGGCTCGTCTTGCCAAAGACCCGTTGCTTTTAAACAAGTCTCTAGTTCATCTAACTGAATCAATAATTCCGAATTCATCGGCTCTGTCTCTTTCTCAATTTTTTACATTATAGCAATTTGCATTATTTAGGAGCTAGCCAATTCTCTCAAGTACACCTTTTTCATAGGCTTATCAGCGCACCTAAAAGTAGCTATAATTGCCGCTATTGAAAATATAAGTAACATATAGAGCATTCATGACAGCGCAAATTTCAACTTTAGGTGAATTACTAACAAACGCCGGTACGCAGTGGCGAGTCTATGATCTGGGTCGACGGATCACAAAAATAGATAAGAAGCAGTTTGCGCAAATCGAGAATACTCAAGTCCCTTATCCGTATCCACTTGGTGGTCATGCCATCATGGCAATTCAATTTTGGGATAATGAGGCGACAGTTGATCCTTATGTTTGGTTTTTAAAATTTCCACTAGATGAGCAAAGCAAGCTCATTATCGCCAGTCGTGACCACTTTGCCTCCATGGTGCTCGAAGCATTAGGTACACAACTCACGGGTGAAGCCGCTCAAGGGAAACTTGATAACAACCCTTATGTCTTCACGCCAAATGCGAACAAACTCGCTGCGTTCAATGCGCTATTAAAGCGTGAGCTTAATCGCCCGGCTTCTCAATATTACGAGCACGCCGAACTCTACTTTTCGGGCAAGCTTGGGTTCGAGCGCTGGCAAGAAATAGCACTACAAGGTATTGCTGACTTTGCCCTACGTCTAGACCACGGTCATAACGCGAGCAACCTGCAACAAGCGTGGGCTGTTTTGCCAGCAGAAGTTAAGACCCCATTAGCCGCAATGCTTGAGCACGTTACCATCTCAATATCTCAAACCGAAGACTTTGTAGCCGCTTTGACCCATGCATGCCAACAGCAAGATAAGGACGCCGTAGTCACTAATTTACGTGCGATGTCGGGAAGTCACGCGCTTGGTCTCATCGCACATGCCGTAGACGCCATTTTAGCATCTGAGTTGGGATCAGATGCAGATTGCTTACTCACTATTGCAGGGCGTGCTTGGGAGACACTAACCGACCAGCAAAGGCTCTTTACCTATATGGAAAAAGCCGCTGAGAATAATCAAATCGATGGACTTTTCAGCAGTATTTTCGCAGACTTAGTTGCAATACCTATGTTACGCCCACATGTTTTAGGGATTATTAGAGCAGAAAATCGCAGTGAAACTCTGTCTCGTGCAATTGGAAGGTTATTTTCTTAAATGACAACGCTTTGGCTTTTTATCATCGTTTCATCTGTTATCGCGCTATTTTGGTATAGCCGCCAGATCGCAGAAGCGGCAAACAGGCATGCACAGCATCAAGCTGAAAGTTTGCAAGTGCAACTGTTAAGTGTCGCCTGTATTAAGCGCCGTTTTGGGGTATTAAAAGACGGTAAACTTGGAATAAAAAGCCAATTTATGTTTGAGTTTAGTTCAGATGGCGAGTCAGCCTATCAAGGTAAGCTTTACTTAGAAAATGAACGATTAGTCAAAAAAGAATTGCCCGCCTATAAAATCGCAAGTTAATTCGGTGAGTGCGAAAGTAGGCACTTAAATTCATATGAATACAAGTGCCTACTCTGAATTTATAGTACGACTATTTTAAACATATCCTTTGACGCTTGGTCCGTAGTCGTTTTCACCAACCTCACTATCCATAGTGGTAAAATATATCATCACTAATAAACCGACAATAGGCACAAAGCTCACTAGCAGCCACCAGCCCGAGCGCCCAGTATCGTGAAGACGACGAATAGATACGGCAACCGTCGGTACTAAAACCGTCAAATAATAGATACCTGTCAAAAACAGGGTTCCAAAAAGCCCGTCGACAATCCCAATTGCAAAGCCTATCAACGCATTTATCAAGATAAACATCCAATATTCTTTGCGTCTTGAACGTCCACTAAAATCGGAATATCTTTTTAATACTGTTAGATACCATTCCATTTCTTTTTCCTTAGCTATTGCGCCAACATCGTGCACTAAAAAATAAGACTAAAATGAGAGTGGAATAATCTAGCAATGAGATCGAAAGGTAATAATGAAACTGCAAGCGGAAAGTTTTGAAAACTTCAATTAAGTTAATAGGAAAATAAATATCAAATTTACAAACGCCACAAAAAACTAAGGCGCTAGCCTATCTGCTGCGCCTCAATCCTGACGATTATCCCAAGAGGTATCCAATCCCTCTGCTTTACAACCCAAAAGCAATCCGCCAATTCTTCTTCCCCTGAACGGGTATGTACTCCGACTTACCCGGCTCTCATCCTTGTGTCATCCATTAGCACTTCCAGTGCATCTCCATTTTAGCCCCCTTGGCCTCCACTTCGCTTCCCGCGCTCCTACGCCATCTTGGCTCCGCTTCACATATTCCCTATGTGCTCCCTATACATTGTTACGTCCAGTGTAACCCATCCACTTCGCAGTCATCCAGATTGCGCTCCTTCATCCTAGAGCCTTGCTCATCCCTATTTACTCTTCCTTGCTCCACTACGCTTCCCGCGCTCCTTGACACTCCATGTGTCTCCTTATCCCTAGTGAAGCTCCGCTTCACACTCGCTTCCTCGAGTTCCAGATCTTCCTTGCCTTATGCAATACATCCTTCTCTTGTTGTCAAATTCCTTATCCTTTGACGCTGAGCTCCTGCTCTTGTGTTTCCTTACATTGTTAAGTTTACGGGGATCGAACATTTTTGTTAGATAGCTAGGAACAATCTTTTTGCTGTCATTTAAAAGAAAAGTAGAACAATTCATTTAAAAACAAAAAGATAAACAAAAATAACACTACAAATTCGGTACTACAAAGCGCCTTAACCCACATTCTCGTAGGAGATATCTCACAGGGTAATTTCCATTGTTGCTATTTGCTCTTAAATAACAATGTGCCTTCTACAGAGCTAAACGCCATTTTTTGTAAAACTTGATAACCGTGACCCGCAAAAAACTGCGCGTGTTCTGGCTTAGTAATAAATACTGCCATCCCTTTCGTTTCTTCACTTTGTGCAATTAAATCATCCAGCGCGGTGAGTAAATAGTGACCATAGCCAAGCCCTTGAACATGCGGGTCAACGGCAATTAGGGATAAAAAGTGACACGGCTCCTGCGTTTGCAACGCTTGTCTAATCGACTTTTCTTTATCGATAAGCTGCTGAGTTTGCAAATATCCCGCACTCATCATGAGTCGTAATCGCCAATGCCACTGTCGATTTGCATCCAATTCATCGCCATTTGCAATAACGCATGCTACCGCGACCAATCTATCTTGATGATATAACCCCACCATAGGCTGACCCGTTTGGCCAAATGCCGACAACTCTTCTCGTATTAAGGCTCTGAGTTTTTTTTCAAAAATTGCTTCTTGTTTTGCCTCCAATACCTGTTTGAGTAACGGATCATCATGGTAAGCCTGATACAACACACTCGCGGCTACATTGATATCTTCTGGATTTAAATATCTAACGATTAATTCATGTTGAGAAGTTTCTACTGACATCACGGTTCCTTATTGTTATTGCCCCAAGCTTCTGATAATCATGCCGAAATACTACTTAATATCAAAACCTCAGAATTTTTTCTGTGTACTTTAATAATGTACGGCTACTCGCTTGTGATAGATATTGATACAAGTCACAATTTATTCAGTCGTGGACAGGTATATTTATCATCGCATTAGTCATTATGGTTTTTATCGATGATGACTTGCTAAAGGTTTTACAACCACCTTTACTATAGTTAGTGAGTAAAATTCAAGCAAACGAGGGAGAACGAAATGGATACTAGTCGCCACACTATGAGTACTTTATTTGCCCAACTAGGGCTCGACAACAATCCCAAGGCGATTGAAGGGTTTGTCAAACAACACCGCCTTCCTGACGATATGCTGTTAAGCCAAGCACCATTTTGGAATGAAGGACAGCGTCACTTTATTGAAGAATCACTGAAAGAGGACGCCGATTGGAGTGAAATCATTGACGAACTAGATGCGATGTTAAGATAGCTAAAGCAATCGCTCCTTGCGTAACTTGGTGCTATGATCCACTCCTATGATTTAGGCGTTTAGGAACCTCTATGCACCCTGCTGTTGCCAGAGCTATCAAAAAATTAGTCGATAGTGGAAAGACTCCAACCGTCGCGCTAACAAAAAGCAAATTAACTCAAAGCGTCGCAATGCCAGACGTCATCTCAGGCATTGCTGCGTACAAACAAGACCCTACCTGTATTGATCACTTTCAAGAGGTTGAAGAGGTCGTCAAAGCAAATTCACAAAGCCAATTAGATAGAATTGAAGCTAAGCTTGATAAGCTCATTGCCTTATTGGAGAAGTCGTAGTGTTTGTTGTCGACTTAACTTTTGATTGCTATGAGGAAACCACCTTAGATGCTGCCGAGCAGGCCATTAACCGTGTGGTCAACGCGCTTCGCTTTAATGGTCAAATCATTGGTGACGAATTTCCAACTGTACTTAAAGATGGCTATTTCGTCACTCGTGTGATGTGTCCAGAAGAAGACGCTTTACATCCATTAAACCATAGTCCTTTTGTGAAGTTTGCGATTGACCAGCTACAGCAATCAGGCTTGCTTGCACCTAAGGTCAAAGTTTTTGGGCAAGATATACATGCCAACAGCGCTGATGCCTGTCATGAACCGTCAAGCTACATTCTCTACACCACATACGTACACACTTGTAGTCCACTGTATTGTGGCGACGACTTTTTACCAGTGCCTTTATATAAAATCCCAGCTATTGCCAACGGTGATTATAAAGCACTGATCAAATGGAAAGAAGATTGGCAAGCCTGCGATCAAATACAGATCAATGGCGCGACTCGCTGCGAATTTGCTGCATTGGAAGAAATTTCCAGTACGAGTAGCGATTTGTTTAGACGTGGCATGGATTTGAGCAAACGTATTCGCTTTCTCACAAAAAAACCGGTTTACTATTATCTGTATCGTGTTGGCGGCGAAAACCTCGCCGCAGAAAAAGCAAGAAAATGCCCAAGCTGCCAGGGAGACTGGTTACTTGAAGAGCCTTGGTTCGGCCTTTTCGACTTTCGCTGCGAAACTTGCCAATTGGTCTCGAATATTTCGTGGGACTTTCAATAAGGAGCGCAAGCTCCTTTATATCAATTAGCTATATTGGGTAGTTGACTGTCAGTTTTTCCACAAACTCTGCGATAGAATCAGCCAAAACATGATGCTGCTTCTTACCGACAAACTCTAACCCAACTTGACCCGTAGCGATATCGACCGACACCAATAAGTCATCTGCTTCTGTTAAGCCAATAAACACGGTTTCAGGTTGTTTGAGCCTGCGCTTCATTAAAATATGGCCGGTGATATTTTGCTGCAAGCGCTCGAAGTCATCTTCGTTCCATACTTGCAGTAGCTCAATTTGCTTACCCTCAATAAATGCCACGATATTGCCAGCAAAGAAATCACCATACAGTCCGTTCAATCCCTCGGGAAATTGCGTTTCCAACGCTCTGGCTAAATCATTTAGATGTCCCGCTGGCGAGCGCTCTACCGCTAGCCATTTTATCTCGTTAAGCTTGTTCGGTTCACCCTGCTCACATGGGCTCGGCCAACTTTCATCATGCTCGGTACTCGGTAAATCTTTGAAGGTCTGTTGATGATAGTCTGCATAGGCTTGATGCAAGCGCGCCATATTTACGGGCTGAGTCATATATAAAGCTCTCTTTATTTTTCTCACCTCGGGCTGAGTACTTGTTTCGTGTAATTAAGCAAATTGCTATTAATCCCGAGGTGAACATTCGTTATAATGACCGCATTGTAACGAGATTTGAATTAACATGACAGACTACAGTAATTCGCCAGAGCTGCAATCTTCTGTGCTTGGTAAAACCACAGAATATGCCAGTGTTTACACTCCAAGCCTGCTGCACCCCATTGCACGTAAACTCAATCGTGACCAAATCAATGTTGATGAGTCCGCTTTACCATTCAAAGGTGAAGATACCTGGACAGGCTACGAACTGTCTTGGCTCAATAACAAAGGTAAACCTCAAGTTGCGGTTGCCACTTTTGTGTTTCCTTGCCAAAGCTCACATATCATTGAGTCAAAATCGTTCAAACTTTACTTGAATAGCTTTAACCAAAGTCGCTTTGATACGATGGAAACCGTGCGCCAAACGCTAGCTGCGGATCTTTCCATGGCATCAAATAGCCAAGTTAGCGTGATATTATTTGGCGCAGACGAATTCGATTGTATTCCTTTCTCGCGCCTCCCTGGTGAGTGTATCGACGAGCTGGATATTGAAGTTGATAGCTACACACCAAATAGTGACTTACTACAATTTGCCTCTGAGGATGTGGTTGACGAGACGCTTCACAGCCACTTACTCAAGTCAAATTGCCTCATCACCTCACAGCCAGACTGGGCAAGCGTGGTGATAAGTTACCGTGGTAAGCAAATCGACCGAGAAGCGCTGCTTAAGTACCTAATCTCATTCCGTGACCACAACGAGTTCCATGAGCAATGTGTTGAACGCATTTACTGTGAGCTTTGGCGCACCTTTAACCCTGAAAAATTATCGGTTTATGCGCGCTATACTCGCCGCGGCGGGTTAGATATCAATCCATATCGTTCGAGTGAACAAGATCAAACTCCGTATGCGGTAAGAACTAACCGACAGTAAAACGTAAAAAAGCCATGTTCTCACATGGCTTTTTATCACATCTAAGTATTGCTATTTAACCTGTGGTTTGGATAAGGAATGTTCCAACTCATTGTTGCTAAAGCAAAACTTAGTTTTTTCCTTGTCTAGCCAGAGAGTTTTAGGGAAAACACCGCTTCCGCGTCCTGCTCTCGCTAAGGTACCTACATCCTGTAGGCAAGGCGAATTTACGCACCAATAGCTGACTATTGGAAGTGAATTCAACGCAGTTAGCGCTAAAACTAGCTGCTAGAAAGGCATTAATTATCCGCAGCTCAGGTTATTTATTCCCCTGTCGCGTCTTCCATTTCAACTGGGACGGGGACCGAACATATGTCGGTGTGATTTGGTGTATCAACAAACCAATCTCCCGCTCTATTTTTACGCGCAGCAATTAGCGACTCAAAAATCGGTGTATTTGTCTTTAGCCTTTTATACGAAGGCGCACCTTTTACATCAGCAAGTACCGTAACCCCTTTGATAACATTGAACGCTTGTCCCGCAACAGGTTTACGATCTAGGTGCTGAACATGCTCCATTCCCGATAACAACTGTCCAAACACGGTGGTGTTTTTGTCTAGGTATCGCTGCGGCGTCAACGTGATGTAAAACTCAGTACCACCACTGTTAGTATCGTTAGTTCTAGCCATGGCAAACGAACCAACGCAGTGCGTCATCCAAGTTTTGGTTCCAGCATCATTTTGTCCTACGGCAAAACCATTTAAAAACCCGGTACGCGGCGCGTAGCCGTCCACAGCATCTAGCGATGTGATCTTCAAGGTTGATTCTGTGCTATGAAAAAACTCAGCGGCAATCGCCTTTTTTCCTTTTTGTGGCATTTTCTTGTCCGACATATCGCCGCCTTGGGCCACAAAGTTTTCCACAAACCGATACATACTCAAATTAGTGTAAAATCCTTCTCGCGCTAACGCTTTAATATTTGCCACATGATTGGGCGCAAGTTCAGGGTTAAGCGCGATATAGACCGGCCCTGTTTGTAGTTCTATTTTAAGAATATTTTCAGGGTCCAACTGCTGCCAGTCGCTGCTTTTGGCCTCAGCAACGACTTCCGATGGTGACTTTGTATAAGGTTTTGCTAAGACAGGGGATGTACTTATGGCAAGCGCAATAAGTAGTAAGGTTTTTTTCATTCTTATTTTCCTTGTTTATACCAATAAAATGGCACCTCCAACGGCGCACTGGGTGGCAGGTTTGGATTGTCTAATTCTATGACTGTTTTGTTTTTAAGATCTAGCTTTTCAAGACGAGCGGAAAAGTGTTTTAAGAATAACGCCTCAAATCGGCCATCTTGCAGTGCGCTTTTGAGGCCTTTCTCAATTTGGCTATGGAGCAACGGGTTGTCGTGAGAAACAAAAAAGTATACCGCCGAAGGGTAGTAAAACACCACGTGCTGATCTGCGACCAAGTCCGTGTCACTCAGTGCAGCTTCAATACTCACTAAATCGCTTGGCAACACATCAAAACGTTTTTTCAACAGCATGTCGTAACCACTGTCTTCTTGTGAAAAAGAAGTCACACTGAGGCCATTACGCTCAAAAATCTGATGGTCTGGCCAATCTCTGCGTAAACCAAAAGTAACTCGGCGCAAGTCGCCAATATAGCGAACGCCACTCAGTAAGGCTTGATTATGTTTGTGCACTAAAGGAATGCGATAACCCAAAATCCCTTTCACTAGGGGAATGCGAATTGCGCTCGCGGCCTTTTCGCGCTGTGAGTTAGTCACTAACCAACTGACATCCAGCCCCCCTTTTTCTCCAAGTAGGCGCACCGCTCTGTCTTGAGAAGGAATACTTCTCACTGATACGAGCCTCGCTGACTCTATCTGGTATGACAAACTCAAAGTAAGCAACTCTATAATGTACGGATCGGCACCTGCGCTTATTCTAATTTCCGTTGTTTCTTGTGCTTTGAGAGGAAATATCACAAAACCTAGAGCAAGCCAGAGCAGTTTCATTTGTCATCCCAATCAAACTTGTATAAGAAGTCTATACTGTTGTACAAACCGCTCGTGGCTTCAACATAAAACTTCGAAAAAACACGATAACGCAGCGCAATTTCATTAATAGACTCAAATACCCCAACACGATAACTGACCTGAACATTGGGAGTGATATAGCCTGACACCTCAACTTGTGTATCGTCACCACTGCCTTTTGCTGATAGGTTAACATCCGAAAATCCAAGCGATTCCCCCGCCTTACTAAAGAACCCTTCACTGCGGTCAATTCCCTGTGAGAGTAAAAACTGCGTGAGTAGCGCATTGTTAGAGGTTTCTGACTCCCCTAAAGGCTGACCGTTAAGTAGGTATGACAGTGCTTTGGCTTGATCCATTGCTGGCTCTGAAAACACAGTCAAACGCGGCTTAGCAATATTGCCCGTGAGCTCAACACCGGCTATCACATCATTGGCGGTTGTCGCTGGATTTCGAATAGCTCGAATGTTCAAATAAGGTTTATCTAATGCACCATTGAAGCCAATTTGTCCTGTACGGATCAACAAGTCTTGGCCAAATGCACGATATTTCCCCTCTCGCAATTGCAACTCTCCAGTTGCTAACATTGGCGATTCAACTTGCTTATCAATTTCGATTGCACCGGTAACAAAGCTATCTAGCCCAAGCGCCTTCACCCTAAAATTATCTTTAACGGTCAGTTTTAAGTCTATTTCATGTTGAATTGGCACCGACATCTGCTTCTGCACCTTGGCATCAACAATGACTTCATCGTCGCTTGGCGAGGTGACTCCCTCAGGCAAAGATTCAATGTTTACTCGACCAAACGGCACCACAATTTCTCCAAGTACTCGCGCAATCTTATCTTTATAGGCAAGTGTTAAATCCGGGCTTGCGGTTAGTTCAATCTGTGAGTCTGGTTGCACATAAATATTTTCGCCCTTTATTTTGACTTCAGCAGAGAGCTCGGGCGACCAATAGGCTTCGCCAGTGAGTGCCACCTTGCCGCCTTTTGCTGCAGTTAACTCAGCCTCTAGTTGAGCGGAAGTGGTATTAAAATCAAGATTGATGTGACCTTTATCGATTTCCACAGGCAAAGAGTCCGAAGACATAAATAAGCGCTGAGCGGTTAGTTTACCGTTCACTTCAGGGGCTGCGAGGCTGCCTGAGATATTTATATCCCCTAACACTTCCCCTTGCAGGTCAAAACTTTGTTCCGTTACTCGGTTTAGTAGCGCTGACAACTTAGCCAGCTCAATTGACTCTATTTTTACATTACCAGCTAATTGTGGGGATTGTTTATCTAGCGGCACGCGTGTATCACCACTGAACTTACCTAAGGTATCGGAGATCATGCGCCAATCAGCGTGGATTTGCTTGTTATTGGTTTTTAGTAACGCTTTAAATTCAGAAATTGAAAATGTTTGCCCATGAGTCGTAACGCCGGCATCAACAATGTTCAGCTCGCCATCGGCTCGCGTTACTTGGCCATTTTGCCACGCAAGTTTAGCCACGGCCTGAGTTTCACCTGTTATTTTGAGCTCTGCTGGCAACCAAGTTTGTAGTTTAGCCAGTGCCAATTTCTCCAGTTTAACATCGGCCTGCCCTTGTGTGCCTTGTTGCTCGGCTGCAAAACACAAATCGGTATCACCCATCTGCCAACACTGCTTTGCAATGCGCTGACTGACATCACTGATCACGATTGCGGCAGGACTTTGCAATGCAATTGTTTGCCCTTGAGAAGTTACCTCACCAGACGATAATTCTCCCTGCCAGGTTGACTGTTGCATCTTGCCATTGACTTCAAAGCTTGCAACCACTCGTTTATCACGAATATCCAATGTCGCGTTATGTTGCTGCTGGTTGCCTTTCACAGCTAAACGAATGTCTTCAACCATTTCAGAGTCAACAATCAAACGGTCTAGTGCCAGTTTAATTTGCCCAGTCACTTCATTGGCAATATCAACCGTGCCTTTCGTCGTTAAGCCATGTAGTGCAATATTTTGGTAGCGCACCGAGTCAAACTTAATATCGGTCTGAATACTCGGCTTAAGGTGGTCGCCCTGAATAAAGATTTCACCACTGCCCTTTAAGTCAGCTGGAATAAGCGTATTTGCCGCTTGCTCAAACTGAAAGTCAATATCGAGATCTAACTGCTGACCAAGCTCACCGCTTACCGTCAGGCTATTTTTGCCATAATTCAGGCGTGCGTGGCTAAACTCACCTAGTAGGCTCTCATCCACAACGACCTTAACGTCCGCATTAAGCGGGGCACCAGCTACTTTACCATCGAGCTTAAAGCGCTCAACATTAACCTGCCACTGCTCACCTTGACTCACAAAATCAAGCGCGAACTGCCCTGCCAGCATATCGTTTTCCGTCAGGCCTGCATCGTATTGTACTAGCCCTAGCAATCTATCGACTGGTAGCTGAGAAAAGTCCCCGTCCACTTTACCCTTCACCCCTTGCGACCAGTTCACTTGTCCTGCTATTTGCGCTTGCGCCTTTTCTAGCTGAAGCTTTGCTTTAGCGAGTGTAAACGCTTGTAGTCCACCTTGCCCTTCAAGTGTCGCGGTAACATCACCAAACTGCACAGTATTAACAGCGATTGAGCCTGACAAATGGTATTTTGAGGCATCCCCGCTCAAACCTAGTGTGGCACCTTTTAAAGTCGTGGGCTCTGAAGGAATAACTAATTTATCTATTTGACCCTGTAACTCAAAAGGCCAGTTTGTCGCTGTCAAATCTGCATGGGCTTGCAGTTTTGCAAACGCCATTCCCTCACTATTCAAAGTAAGCGTAAGATCGTGAGGGCGACCCGCCAGTGTTAAACTGGCTAACCCCTGTGGCGCACTCAAGGTTGACCTCAGATCAATAGTCCAGTCGTTAAGCAAGACTTCTGCCGCTGCTGATATAAAAAATTCTTGATAGTTAAGCTGAACCTGATCCACGTCCACATTTTCATCCACTACAACTTGAGAAAGCTTGATATTCTCAAGCGTCTGCTCATCTATCGCGAGGTTGTTAATCTTTAACTCGCCGAGCTCGGCGGTTAGCGGCAGGTCTATCTTAGGTAGTTGGAGTGGCGCTAATGCATTAAGTGGTGCTGGCGATTTTGCAGACACGGGCTGATCGGTTGCCTTTGTGGTCAACTTCACACTGTCTAACAGCAAAAAAGGGACATTAAAATGTGAACCAGAACCTGAAAGCTGCGTGTCTAAGCCTTGCAATTGCACAGTAATATCCGGCGTTTCCAACGAAAATTGCTGAACTTGCGCACGTTTTATTGCAATTGGCAGTGGTAACTCAACTTGGCCACTTTCCGTAGTTTCCGCTTCGCTGACACTTTTCTGCTTTTGTACAATCGCTATCGCTTTTGCATCTAGCGCAATGCAAACGCTGGCACAGGTCAACCACTCAACAGTGACTTTGGTGTCTCTAAGGCGAATATCGATATCGTCATTGTGATAACGCAACGTAAGCTTGGCGCCAGATAATAAGCGCTTGTCTAAGCCATCGATTTCTAACCCTGAAACCGTTTTATTCGCTACCCAAACCAACAACTGTTGCCCCGGCAAGGTAAAACATAAACAAACCAACAGTAAAAATAGGCTAATAATGGCAGTAATGATTTTGATTCTTAAGCTTCTGAACTGCATTAGATTTCAGGTCCTATAACAATACTAAGACGGGTGCTTTTACTTTCTTTGGTCAGCCCCCAAGCATGATCGAGCCGGATTGGACCAACGGGGGTTAAATAACGAAAACCAAACCCAGCTCCAACTTCCCAAGCGTCCGAGAAATCGTTCGTTGCAGTACCTGCATCAACAAACAAAGCGGCTCGCCAACTTGGGTGGAATTGATAGTTATATTCCACTGTGCCTGTGGCTAAATATCTGCCGCCAAGTATGCGCCCTTCGTCATCGCGAGGACCGATGGATTCATAGGCAAAACCACGGATGCTTTGATCTCCTCCAGCAAGGAAACGATGGGTAAACGGAATTTGGTCAATATCCTTTGTCACGATCGCCCCTAAGTCTAAGCGACCAAAAAATAAATGCTTGGTTTCAAAGCTTCTTAGCCATTCATTGTTCCATCTCACTTTCAACATATTTGCAGACGATAGTACAGAATCTGCTGCAGCTTCAATGGAGATCAGGCGCTCGTTCCCCCAATAAGGTAACGCGCCACCTTTACTTTCTTTCTTTAAGTAGCTAATACCTGGGATCAACATTTCCGTCCGTTGTTTTTCGCCTAGCTGTTCCGTAGTTTCGTGTTCACGTTTCAAAAACGCAGTCCTCACCCACTCGTCATCCGTTAGCCATTGTCGCTGTACCTGTACGTTCCAAATCCGACTGTTGATCCCTTCCGTTACTTCATCCTGCACCTTATAACCGCCTAACACACGCCACAAATCGTCATTAGGATTGTCTACGGGAATGGTATAACTGGCAGTGATATCTTGTTGCTTTTGCGACAACCTCAGATTGGACTCAAAGGAATGACCATCCTCGGTGATCCAAGGTTTAGTCCACTTAAAACGGGTTTTTGCCCCCACATCATCACTGTAGCCAGCACCCACTTCAAAGCTATTTGCGGGTTTGTCTTCAACACTCACCCGAACTGGGATCTGATCGCTCGTCCGGTCCTTTAACAGCGGATAAACCTTTATCGCACTAAAATAAGGAGTGGCATTTAAAGACAGATTAAAATCAGACAAGAGGCTCGCTTCAAACGGCTGCCCTTTCGAAAATGGGCTTAGCGAACGTATATAGTTAGCCGCTTTGGTGTTTCCCTCAATAGCAAGGTCACCAAATTGATAACGTTTACCAGTGTTGAGCAGCAGTCGCACGCCAGCATAGCGATTCGCTTTGTGAACAAGCAATTTGGACTCTTGCCATTGATAATCAAAATATCCAAGTTCTAGTAGCTCGCTTTCAAAGCGGCTTTTCGTTGCCTGATAATCACTATGATTGATTTGCTTGCCAACTTGGATTGGTACATCTTTGATAAGCGAAACTAAATCCGCATTGTCCCTACCTGCCCCCACAAGCTCAATATTAATATCTTTCCATTTCAGTGGTGCTTCAAGTTTGACTTCGGCTATGACGTTTTGCCCTTCTCCACTGAGTTGAATATCAAAATGATAATAACCTAAGGCATGCAAAGCGCGACGTATGTCTGCACGCACCTCTTTCATCACCCGAGGGACTTTTGGCTTACCTTTGTAAGATTTTAAAAAACCAGTGATGTTGTCTTCTACATCGCCGTTTTCGACTTTGACTTCAATGTTGGAGATTGTTACTGATGCGGGACGAGACTCAGCACCTGCGTTAAACGAGGAAAAGCAGCACAAAAAAAGCGCTAGTGTTAAACAAGAGAAATACGGCTTCATTAAAATAAAACGACCTAAATATCGCGACTTATGGGCATCGATAATGCCATTGTGCTTGTGAAAATGGATACTGTAAAACGACTTTTCAGAGAAAGTGCAATTTTACTGAGCTTAAGCTGAACATAGGGTGTATTTTGTTGTAACGCAGTGGGTTTTATCGCACATTTATTTACATTCATCCTTTTTATTTTCTTGAAGATGACGGACAATAGCAGCAATTGAACCTGCAGAGTGAAATTATGCAATTCCCAAATGATGATAACGGTGAGCTTCTAGCTGAGATTGCCGCTGCTGGCGTTGATCTGACGCAAATGCAGAATATCGATTTTTATATTCTTTTCGAGCAAGCTGATGATGCTAAGCGTTTCATTGGTGCGATTGAGAAAGACGAATTAGCACCGAAAACCCAGTTACAACAATGTCCTGACACTGGTGTTTGGGAAGTGATCACCACGGTGACTATGGTCCCGATGCACGAGCTACTGAGTCAGACGGAGCAATACCTTGAAAGCATTGCCAATGGTTATGAAGGATATGGTGATGGCTGGGGCTTAATGGCCTCTGAAGAATAAACCGCCACAGAAAATCCGATTTTTATACAGAAAGGCTAACTTTTGTCAGCCTTTCTGTAGCTACCTTGATAATCAAACAACTTTTCAGAAACCTGCCAACCAAACTTCTTGTGTAATTTAGCAATCACGAAATCCGGAGCAATCAAGTCAATGTCTATTACTTCTTCAGCTGACTGCCATTTTGCAGGTGCCGACGTAGATTTTCGCCGCTTTGCAAATTGCTGGTGGAATATAAATAGACTCTTTTGATTAGAAAAGTCATAGACTTCACTACAACTTGCCCCATCCTCATCAAAGTAAGTAATTTTTAATTTATTGCCACTGAGCACTTCGCCACATAATCCGCTGCAGCGTAGCACCATTGCATGTTTTAAATTCAGTGCTGCACGCAACTTATCATCTGGGTCGGCCATTATTCCGCCGCACTGATGGCATTGCCTTGCAGCAATATCATTTTCTGCACCGCATTGCTCACATTCTTTAAACTTAAAACGATAATCACACTGCTGCGAGTGACCTTCATCGTCTTCAAGCAATCCCTGACAGCGCCTACCAAAATGCTCAATAAGCTTGCCTTGCTCATCTACCTTGCCCCAGAAAATATTGGCAAAGCCACAACCTGGACACAGCACCTGTACGGGCTCATTGTCTGAATTTGGCTTTTTACTTCCCACTTCAGGTGCAAATAAGTCAAAGTCGTTGCCTGCATAATCAATGACAAAACAGTCTTCCTTGTTTTCGTCTAACCTAAGTCCTCTGCCTACAATCTGCTGATAGAGGCTCACGGATTCCGTGGGTCTCAAGATAGCAATAACATCAACATGAGGCGCGTCAAACCCGGTGGTCAGCACAGAAACATTAACCAAATACTTAATTTCTCTATTTTTGAACTGGACGATAAGTGCATCTCTCACGGCAGATTTGGTTTCACCCGTGATCAGCGCACTATATTGCGTGGGTAAATAGCCAAGAATTTCTTTTGCATGCATAACCGTCGCGGCAAAAATCATTACTCCCGCCCTATTTTCACTGAGCGCCAATAAATGAGTGATAATGCTCTTTGTTGCACGGGTTTGTGCTTGTAATAATGTATTCATATCAGATTCTGAATAACGTCCAAATGAATCTGTACTTAAACTAGAAAAATCATAATTTTCAACGGCAGGATCAATTTTATTAGGCGGCGTCAGATACGAATTTTTTATCATATATCTAAGTGGTAATTCGTAAATACACTGCTTAAATGGTGATTCAGCTTTTCCTCTAACAAAACCGTGATAATGCTTATGATATATCCACCCCATACCCAATCGATAAGGCGTTGCTGTTAAGCCCAGTAACTTTAGTTCAGGATTAAACTGAGCCAGTTGGTTTAAAATTTGCTGATACTGACTATTATCTTCCCCACTCACTCGGTGACATTCGTCAATGATAACTAATGAATAAAATTGATTGAGTTGTGATAAGTTTCGAGACAATGACTGCACACTGGCAAAAGTCACCTGGTGCTGTAACGACTTTTCTTTTAATCCAGCAGAAAAAATACTCGCTTGTAATCCATAGCTTTTATATTTTTGTGCATTTTGCTCTACGAGCTCTTTAACATGAGTCAATACTAATATTTTGTGCTTCGCAAGTCGTGCAAGCTCCGCAATCACGAGACTCTTTCCGGCGCCTGTAGGTAACACAATGACAGCTGACTCGCTTGATTTGCGAAAGTGATTCAGCGTATTTTGTACCGCTTCTTGTTGGTAAGGTCTTAAAACGTAAATAAGCACCTCAGGATATAAATAATTAAGTCAAAAAAGGCGTATCCATAAGATACGCCTTTTATTTCGGCTATTTTAAAAAGCTGTTCAATACCGAACAACCTTCATAATAAAGTATTGTTAGATTAGATAATCATCTAGGTTAACACCTTGGAATACTTTAGGTGTTTTACCACGGCCAGTCCACTCAATTACTTCACCGTCTTTTTCAATACGGTATTTTGCTTTTACTTTAGAACGACGGTCAGCTGGCGTAGAGCCTACTAAATCATCAAGCGTAAGTCCTTTTTCTTTCAGCATAGCCAATACTTCTTCTTTAGCCTGCTGTTGTTCCTTTTGCTCGTCCAGTGCTTTTTGAATAAGCTCTAACGCTTTTTCCAAATCACCGTAGCTTGCATTTTTAATAAAAGACTTGATCTCACGCATTGATACTCTCTCAATTAAGCTTAGTTTTAATATTTATATTGAATACTATATTAAAATTAATAAAAAACAAATTGTATTCTATGAATTTTAATTTTGTTACTAAAAAAGCGCCATAATGGCGCTTTTTAGTTAGAATTAAGAAGATTTAATTACACTTTGTTTAAGTCTTATTCAACTTTCCAATCAATTGTTGACCCAGCTTTAATTGGCACAACCGTTCCTTCACCTAATTTGTATGTATCAGGCACTTGCCAAGGAGACTTAGTCATCGTGATGGTATCTGAATTGCGCGGTAAGTCATAAAAGTCCGGACCAAAGTGACTCGCAAAGCCTTCTAACTTATCAAGCGCATTAGCATCTTCAAATGCCTCTGCATATAGCTCAATTGCGGCATGTGCAGTGTATGCACCGGCACAGCCACATGCAGCTTCTTTTTTATCTTTCGCATGAGGGGCTGAGTCTGTGCCCAAGAAGAATTTTTTACTTCCGCTTGTCGCCGCTTCAATTAACGCCTGTTGATGCGTATTACGCTTTAAGATAGGCAAGCAATAATAGTGAGGACGAATGCCACCAGCCAACATATGATTGCGGTTATAAAGCAAATGATGAGCTGTGATAGTTGCAGCAACGTTGTCAGGCGCTTGATTAACAAAATCAACTGCGTCTTTTGTTGTGATATGTTCGAGTACAATTTTTAACGTCGGGAAGTTATCAACGACTTTGGCTAGTTTCGTCTCAAGGAATACTTTTTCTCTATCAAAAATATCAATAGAAGAGTCCGTCACTTCACCGTGCACGAGTAGTAACATGCCAACTTCTTGCATCGCTTCGAGCGCTGGATATACATTTTCAATATCCGTTACACCCGATGCTGAGTTTGTCGTTGCACCGGCTGGATACAACTTAGCAGCAACAATATGGCCGGTTGCTTTCGCTTTTTTGATTTCTTCAGGAGTCGTGTTATCCGTAAGATATAACACCATTAGAGGCTGAAAGTTACCTTGAGGATTAGCGGCCATAATGCGGTCACGATAAGCCAAAGCAGTCTCTGTGCAAGTTGCTGGTGGTACAAGGTTTGGCATGATAATCGCGCGGCCCATGTAGCGACTAATATCTCTTACCGTGTCGACCAAGACATCACCATCACGTAGGTGTACATGCCAATCATCTGGTCGTGTAATCGTTAGCGTTTGTTTGCTCGTCATTGCTCTCTTCCACTGCTGAATTTGCCCGATCATAGGCTGCACATAGGTGTTAGTAAAGTTTTTCAGGCCAACCGCAGATTATTTCATTTTGTAAGTTTACTTTTAGCTCGTTTTCATTTTTCACAATATTGGTAAATATGTACAATTTAAGTTAACTTAGTAGCATCTTTTCATGAGAAATATGTATGCTATCTGAGAACCAAAAATTAGAATCAAAAACTGAGCAGCTTAGCATCATTAACCAATTTTCTTCCTCGCTGCTGCATCTAACCAAACTTGACGAATTATTTGAATACGTTACAACACAGGTCGTTAATCGACTGGGGTTTGTAGATTGTGTTATCTATCTCGCTGATCCTTATCAAGAGTATCTAGAAGTCGCTGCGAGTATGGGCGTTTCCCATGCTAATGGGGATTATCGTGTTGAACAAACCAAGATAAAGATTGGTTCAGGTATTACGGGGCAAGTCGCAACGACTAGAGAGCCCTTTATTTCTGGAAACGTCGCCGCTCACCCCATGTATATTGCTGACTTACGACCAGCCATGTCAGAGCTTTGTGTACCACTTGAGTATGACGACCACTTAATCGGTGTGATTGACTGTGAGCATCCAGAGGCTGATTATTTTACCTCCGCGCATTTACAAATATTATCGACGGTCGCACATCTGCTCAGTGCCAAAATCCATCAGTTACGCACCTTAGAAAACCTCCAAACCACGATTGCCCAGTTACACCAAGCACAGAATTTAGAAAAGTCCCTGCTTAAAATTGCGAATATTACTTACCGCTTTGAGAACCTTGAAGCTTTTTATGATGACTTATATAAAATCATTGCCTCTCAGCTTTGCGCCGAGAATTTCTTTATCGGCCTTTATGATACTCAACAGGATATTTTAGAAATCGATTATTTGATTGAGGGAGGCGAAAAATGTAATGCACACCAAAAAGTATCAAAAGATCAGATTAAGCATACTGCATCCTACTATATTCTGAAGAATCAACGACCACTGCTGTGTGATAACGATCAATTTAGAATGCATATCACGCGGGGTGACTTTAAAATGGTGGGTCGCTCGCCACGCTCTTGGTTAGGCGTACCATTTTTGGTTAATGATCAATATCAGGGCGTGATTGTGCTGCAAAGCTACAATAACGACCAAGCTTTCGTGAATCATGATTTATCTATTTTGACTTATATAAGTCGTCAAGTCAGCATGGCCATAGACCGGCAGCTTTCAAGGCAGGCGCTAGAACATCGAGCCTTGCACGACGATTTAACGGGCCTTGCCAATCGTTATTTATTATTAGAGCGGATCAAACATGCCATTTTGAGACTAGCGCGAGTGGAGTCCTCTAATTTGCACTGCCTGATCTATCTCGATTTAGACAGATTTAAAAGCATTAATGACTCACTTGGCCACGATGTTGGCGACCATTTCTTGATTGCTATTGTCGAGATGATAAATGGCTGTATTCGCAAAACCGACACCTTTGCACGGCTCGGGGGTGATGAGTTTGCGATTTTTATGGAAAATGTCCAAGACAGGCAACAAGTCACTCTGCTGCTTGATAGGATCACCACGGCTATAACCAAGCCCCTTCATATAGATGGTCATGTTCTGCAAGCGTCTGGCAGTATTGGCGTTGCGTTCACTGATAACGAGTCCGATAGCGCAATTAATTTACTTCAGCAAGCAGATGCCGCCATGTACGAAGCAAAATCTTCGGGTCGGGGTCAAGTCTGCTATTTTAATAATGCCATGCGCAAGCGCCTGAAACAGCAAGCCGATATTGAAAATGATCTGCAACATGGCATAAAAAACAATGAATTTGCGCTGTATTATCAACCGATATTTTCTCTCACGACTGGCGCTATTGTAAGCTTTGAAGCCCTTGTCCGTTGGTTTCACCCCAAAAACGGGCTCGTTTCTCCAGATGCTTTTATTCCAATTGCAGAGCAAACCGGACAGATCATTGAGCTTGACTTACATTTGTTGGAATTAGCAGCCAAACAACTCAAACGCTGGAAAGCGCAAAAGCTGCCGAAGACTCGTGTTACCGTAAATGTTTCGTCGCGACATTTCGCAAGCTTAGAGTTCGTAGATACAATTCAGCAACTTTATCATCATTATGAGCTTGCACCTGGCTCTTTATGTTTGGAAATCACAGAATCTGGATTGATAGCAAACCTCGCCCTCGCAACCAAAATTATTCAAGGATTAGAATCCCTTGGAGTGAAGCTTTACCTTGACGACTTTGGCACCGGTTACTCTGCTTTAGGTTATTTGCACCAGCTCCCCATTCATGTGCTTAAAATTGATAAGAGCTTTATTGACCAACTAACTGAAAGAGAAAACCCGCTAGTTGATGCGATTTTGAAACTTGCACAATCACTTAACCTAACCGTTGTCGCTGAAGGTATCGAGCTCGAAACCCAGTGGCAGCTATTAAAGCAAAAAGGCTGTCAGTTTGGTCAAGGCTATATTGTTTCTAAACCATTAGCCGCAGATCAAGCGATGGCATTTTTACTGAGTAGAAGCTAGATACACTCGCCACATAATTCACTGTATATAAACAATGAAGTATGTGGCCTGGTTTAGATTAACTTTCCCCTAATTCGCTTCTAAGCTCCTTAGTTGCTGTCACCATATTCTCAAGTGCAGCTCGGGTTTCTGGCCATGCTCGGGTTTTTAGCCCACAATCTGGATTCACCCATAATCTTTCTACCGGGATTTTCTTCGCTGCTTTGTGAATTAAATCTTTTATCCATGCCACCTCAGGGACGTTTGGCGTGTGAATATCATAAACACCAGGCCCGATGTCATTGGGGTAGTCAAAATCTTCAAAGGCGTCAAGTAAGGTCATATTTGAACGTGACGTTTCAATTGTGATCACGTCCGCATCCATATCCGCTATGGCGGCGATAATATCGTTAAACTCCGAATAACACATATGCGTATGGATCTGTGTTTCGTCATTCACACCACTTGCAGATACCCTAAACGCATACGCCGCCCACGCTAAGTAGGTTTGCCACTGACTGGCTTTGAGTGGCATCCCCTCTCTAAATGCAGGTTCATCGATTTGGATCACCTTAATCCCTGCATTTTGCAAATCTACCACTTCATCTCTCAGTGCTAATGCGATTTGATTCGCGATGCTCGGCTTGTCTAAGTCATCTCTGACAAACGACCAAAATAAAATAGTCACAGGCCCTGTTAGCATGCCCTTCATCGGT
Organism: Pseudoalteromonas flavipulchra NCIMB 2033 = ATCC BAA-314; assembly: GCA_000814665.1. GTDB lineage: Bacteria > Pseudomonadota > Gammaproteobacteria > Enterobacterales > Alteromonadaceae > Pseudoalteromonas > Pseudoalteromonas maricaloris. Next base: position 132,829 of record JWIH01000025.1, on the reverse strand, counting down.
TTTTTGGTTAAGCTCTGTGCATAACTCGTCCAATTAACTGTCATTGGTGCCGCACGCGAGACATCACCCCAGATCACAGGGGGCTTAACACAGCGCGAACCATAACTTTGCACCCAACCAAACTGAGTAAAGGCAAAACCTTCGAGTAATTCACCAAAGTACTCAACCATATCATTGCGCTCTGCTTCGCCATGAACCAGCACATCTAAGTTAAGCGCTTCTTGTTCTTCAACGGCATAACGGATCTCCGCTTCCATCTGGCTTTGATAAGCATCAACACTCAACGTACCCGCTTTATAATCACGTCGTGCCTTACGGATCGCTTGGGTTTGTGGGAAAGAGCCTATCGTTGTGGTTGGCAATAAGGGTAAATTTAGCGACTGTGCTTGTTTTTTAATTCTGGTTGCGAATTCACTATTACGTTGACCGTCTTTTGCTGTAAGCGCTGAAACACGCTGCTGCACCTCATTATTATTCACCCGAGTAGAGGTCAAACGCGCTTTTACAGGCTTAGAATATTCGACCAACTGGGTAATATCACGCTGCTCCAATGCATTTTTCAATAATGCCAGCTCTTGCCCTTTTTGTTTGGCAAATGCGAGCCAAGACTTTAACTCACTATCAAGCTTTTGCTCTTGATCTAAGTCGACTGGCGTATGTAATAATGAGCATGAAGGAGCAAGCCAGAGATTATTACCACGACGTTCATGAACCAGAGCAAGTTGCTGATATACACCTTCAAGATCCGAGCGCCAAATGTTACGACCATTCACAACCCCGAGAGACAGTACGCTATCCTTCCCAACTACTTTCTCTAACGCAGCCAAGTCGTAGTTTGCCGTTACGCAGTCAAAATGTACGCCTTCTACAGGGTAAGACCGGATATCTTCAACATGCGCTTGTACGGAGTCAAAATAACTGGCCAACAACACTTTTACTCCTTGGCCGCTCAACGCATCAAAACTCCGGCGCAGCGCGTTGCGATAAGCATCATCGATTTCCAATGCTAAAATAGGTTCATCAATTTGTACCCACTCGACGCCTTGCTCTGCAAGCTTGGTAAGTACCTGCTGATATACAATCAATAACTTATCTAATAAAGCCAATTTATCGAACTCTTGACCAACGCATTTAGCTAAGTAGAGATAGGTTACCGGGCCGATCAATACGGGCTTTGCTTGGTAGCCAAGTAATTGTGCTTCTTCTACTTGAGTAAACAACTCCGTCCAAGTTAGGGAAAATTCCTGCGTTTGAGTTAACTCGGGGACGATGTAATGATAATTGGTGTTGAACCATTTCGTCATTTCACTTGCAGCACACGCACAGCCGCTAGGTGCTCGCCCTCTGCCAATCCGAAACAAAGTATCGAGATTTACCGACTCATCATTTTTATGACGACTAGGAATAGCGCCGACAAGCAATGAAATATTCAACACGTGATCATACCAAGCAAAATCGCCTACAGGGAGAAGGTCAACACCAGCGTCAGCTTGCAATGCCCAGTTTTCTGCACGAATGCGTTTTCCTTCCGCGATTAATTCGACTTGTGTTAAGTCGCCTGACCAATAGCGTTCTACTGCAAATTTAAGTTCACGCTTTTTGCCTACGCGTGGAAAACCCAAGTTATGTGTTAATGCCATGATTTTAATTCCGTCTAGATGTATGGATGTCCAAAATATAATTCTCATGATCAAAAACAACAATTGATGCTTTCTCAGATTTCATATGAATAAAATTAAATTGTAATTTTTTGCAAAATTTTTACAGAAGTAGTGACAACGCTGTCATTTTTAGTGTTATAGTGGATTTGTGAATTTTTGAACAATTCACCGTAGGTATTTAGACGTCTAGACATTGATAATAACTAAATAGAATCGTAATATTGAGTAATGCTGAGATTTGCTCACTTCAAATATGAGAATTGTTGATAATGATTGATATAAAGCACCTAAAGACTATCTCCACCTTGAAAGAAACTGGTTCTCTTGTGAATACAGCACGAGAGCTATTCCTGACTCAATCAGCTTTATCACATCAGATCAAAGATCTTGAGAGCAAACTTGACTGCCAACTCTTTGAGCGCAAAACGCAGCCGGTACGTTTTACCCCTCAAGGGATGTTATTATTGGAACTTGCCAACGATGTTTTACCTAAAGTTGAAGCAACAAAGTGTCGTTTGAAGGAAAGCCTTAATCAGCCTATCTCGCAACTCAGATTAAGCGTGGAATGTCATGCCTGTTTTCACTGGTTGCTGCCAACAATTAAAGAATTCAATACCTTTTGGCCTGACATTAAAGTCGATTACGAACGTGGCTTTAGCTACGACGCAATTCCTGACCTTATTGAAGATGAGCTGGACTTAGTACTTACCTCAGACATTCGCGAACCAGAGCAACTGGAATACGCACACCTATTTGACTTTAAGTTAAAGTTAATCGTTGCACCAGATCACGAATTGGCCAAGAAGGCCTATGTCACAGCACTCGACCTAAAAGATGAAACCATCATTTCTTACCCTATTCCTCGCGAGCGTCAAGACATATTTAAGCATTTTATTCAAAATGCACGCTTTGACGGTACGCTAAAAACCGTCGATCAAGGTTTATTAATCTTCCAACTGGTAAGTGCAGGCATGGGGGTTGCGGCATTACCAGACTGGTTAGTGACACCTTATGAGAGCCAAGGGCTAATTAAATCGATTCCTCTAGGCGCACTTGGGCTAAATCGTCCAATGTATTTAGCAATGAAGAAAAGCATGAAAGATAACCCTGTTTATCGTCATTTCCTCAATACTTGCCGAAAAACCACTGCAAGATAGATGACTGGGCTCTTTTTTGAGCCCTAACTGTTAGACATTTCTACAACTCCCATCTCATGCTAGCATTGCGTTAGGCTTATCTTAATCTAGGGCATGTTTAAATGTTTGAAGTCAAAAAGGTTATCGGTCAACTTATGATGCCGTTACCATTATCTTTAGTGGTGCTTATGGGGCTTATGCTTTTTATCGCCAAAACGCGTAAAGGGCCTTACATCGCAAGCTGGTTCGTCTTACTCACGACATGGGCGTTATCGACTCCTTATGTCGCACAACATATTATTGAGTGGGATACAGGCACTCTCGCCGCATTCAATCAAAGCAAGCACATCAACATAGATAAAATCGTGGTACTTGGCTGTGATTTATATCCAGATAAATCTCTCCCCAGCAACGCCCAACTTGGCAGCTGCGGTCTAGCCAGATTAGTAGAAGGCGTAAGACTTGCTAATATTTACCCAAAGGCTCAGCTGTATGTCTCTGGTTACGGCTATGGCCATGCAACAAGCGCGGGACTCATGGCAAGAACCGCACAGAGCCTAGGTATTTCCGCTACACGTATTAAGCAAAACCCCAATGCCAAAGACACCGCGGACGAAGCAAAAATGCTAGCACCTTTACTAGTCGATTATGACGTCGCATTGGTCACATCGGCTTCGCACATACAGCGAGCAAAAAACCTATTTGAAGCACAAGGCATAGAAGTGTTCGCTGCACCGACGGAGTTTTATAACTTCAAGCAATACCCACCGAGCAGACAATTTATTCCAAACCATAAGGCCTTAGAAGTAGTCACTCGGATTTGGCATGAACAGCTTGGAAGTATGTGGATCACGATCCGTCGTGTTATTGACCCTGAGGCACTTTAAGCGCCGAAAAAGACACCAAAATCAGGCTAAAGTTCGATAAATTAGCGCTGAAAAACGTAAAAAATTGAAAATTTGCGCAAATATGGGTATAAATAGAGTTTAATCTTAACCCGCGTATCCGCGTACAACACGACTAGGATCTACGATGAGTAAACTAGATAAAACTGAAGTACTAAGCGCTTTCGAAGCTGCGTACGAAGCTGCACATGGCAAAAAGCCTGAGATCACTGCAAAGCCAGGTTGGTATAGCATCGATGGTGGCAAAAACATGCGTCTTGCTGAGGTAGCCGAATTAACCGAAGAGCTAACTTCAGGGTCAGCTGTAGCAAGTGATAAAACGCAGGCGCCTGCCAAAAAAGCGAAAACGACTAAGAAAGCGCCTAAGGCTGCAGCTATAAAATCAGCGAGCTTTACTATCGTTACAGAAAACGAAGAAGGCTTCAAAGCGGAAGAACAGTGGATTGCTGAACTAGCAGCAAAAGATCACGACTGCCGCTTACCTCGTGGTGTTGTTTAATCACAGTTTCATGAGTGAAGAAACCTCGCAGCTGCGAGGTTTTTTTGGTCTGCAGCAATCACGACCCCCCCCGATGCTTCAGGCATAAATTGAGCAGAGCGGCGCTCCAAAACAAGATAATCAAGCAAGTGAGTGACACCCAGCTTACTAAAAAAGTAAATGAAGCAGTCGGTAACTCCGGCCACTTTCCTGCCATACCATAACCCGCAATAGTGTGTTGCGCGTAAAAGCAAATACATAAGAGCAATCCGAAACCCAACACTAGTGATACCACGACACCTCGGCATTCATCTTTGCGACGCAATTTAAATTGCCGCTTAATATACATGTAAGTACCACTGAGAACCAAAAATGAAAGTACAATCCCAAATATAAACCACAGTATTTTCCCCCATATCCCTACAAAGTTGCCAAAATGTAGGGGGTCCGCGGTATCGGATAAGCGCCAATACAGCCCTTGGCTCGATGCCGTTTGGCTATAAACAACTTCCCCCGTGTAAGGGTTAACATAGATCTTGTTTGCCCTATCCCGAACTATCCAATCCTGCGATTGCCCTTCAGCATAAAAATAACCTCCAGAATAGCGAATGGCTTTCACCTCAAGGTCAGGCCTCGCCGCTTTTACTATTGCGAATAATTCCACAACCGACAATTGTGGTTTATCCTGTCGCGGCAGTTCGGCCAAAGGATTAACGGCAAAATCCCCAACATCAGTAAAAGCTGTTTTACCATCGACCATATCCATGCGAACAAACTCAAATAGATACCAGATACTCGTGAGCGAAATAACAACCGCAAGCCATAAGCCCCACGCCCCACTTATTTTATGCACACTTGCCATCTTGGCACGTGCATCCCCGCTAAACGTAAATGCAAATAACTTTTTCCACCAGCCGCGATATACATAATGCGCACTCACGGTCGAAATACACAACGGAACTGCAAAGATAAGCACAAGATAGTATGAAATGATGCTGTCAAATACGCCGAAAAAATGCATATGGAAATCACGAAAAAAACGCTGAATATTAAAAAAACTACTTGCACCTAGAATAGTTCCTGAATACGGATCGACATAAACATGTTGCCATGGACTATCAGGCATTCGCATCACGATGTCATGCGCAAAATAAGTATCAGGACCTGTAAAGGCAATCCCTATTCGGGCGTCAGGATACGCCTTTTGTACCATCTCGTAAGCTGCTGCTAAGCTTATGTTTGATTGGCCCTCTACTGCCCTCACCTGGTCGTTGAATAGCCAATCTAGTTCGTGGGCAATACTCGCAAACGCGCCAGTCCAACATATTATGAACAGCAACACCCCAAACCACACGCCACTCAAACTATGCCAGTTGAACCATTGTTTTGCCGTCATGGACCACCTAATAGCGAAGACATAAAACGACTTCACTTCCTTGCCTTGTATTAATATTCAAACATAGATAAGCCCTGTGACAGCGCTATCCAACCTAATTGACACCCAATCTAACAATCAGAACCTAACAAATCTGAGATTCGGGTAAGCCATTATTTTGGCAATAATTCATTTTTTGCATTACCCCTTATGGTAACAAAAAGAATTATCATTTAGAATTGAAAATAATTTCTGTTTTCAGTTAGAACTATTCAAGAGCTTGGTTCAATCTCAGAAAAATAGCTCCTACATTTCATAGGAACTTTCATCTTTATCTCTTGTGACGAAAAAACAATTTAGGAAAGGAAACACCCATGCAAACCAAAGCGCATCAATCTACAGCACTAGCTCTGATGTTATCACTCCTTTATTTTTCTCCAAATGCGGCAGCAAAAGCCGAGCGCGACAATATTGAACGGATCAGTGTTGTAGGCAAGCCAATCAAGCGTAACTCGGGTCCCACAGGACTTGACCTTACCATTAAAGAAACCCCCCAGTCTGTTACCGTGTTAAGCCACGATTACATAGAAGACTTCGAACTGAATGATCTTGAGGACATCATGGTACAGGCAACAGGCATCTCAAGATACAAATTTGGAGCGGGTGATAATACTGAGTTTACTTCTCGTGGGTATCTCGTCAATGCATTGGTTAAAGATGGCTTACCGACCTCAATTGCTGGACCACAAGAGAGTCGCTTAGACACTATTGTCTATGACAGAGTAGAGGTTCTTCGGGGCGCTGCGGGGTTAATGGCGGGTGCAGGACAACCATCGGCAACATTAAATGTCATCACAAAACAACCAGACCGAGGTGGATTTGTTGAAGTTGGTGCCGAGATTGGCTCTTGGAATAAAGTGCGTACACACATAGATGCAACAGGCTCCCTAACGAAAGATGAAGCATTGGCCGGACGAGTTATTCTTGCCTATGAGGAAAGAGATAGCTTTGTCGACAAAGAAAATAGTAATAAGATCGTCGCATACACCCAATTGCATCATTATTTCTCCGAAGATACCGAAGCCTCGTTTAGTGTTCATTACCAAGACAATGAACTGAAACTATCACCCTGGGGATTACCAATTTTTTACTCTGATGGTAGTTCCGTCGAAATAGACAAGAAAACAAATTTATCTTCACCAGATAGTTACAACGGCAATACTCACCAAAGTTACCATTTAAAATTATCTCATCAAATCAATTTAGATTGGGAGCTTAACTTTGGCGCACAATACAGCAAAACAGAAGCTGACATTACTTTAACCTACTTTAGTGGAAATCCAGACAAAGAAACAGGCCTTGGCCTTCAAGGCGGTGACAGACGCTGGGTTGAAACGGTTGATGGGACTAATTTCATTTTGGGACTGGTTGGTCGGTTTGAGTTATTTGACCGCGCACATCAGGTAAATATCACCTATTTAAATGCAGATTTTGAGTCCACTGACGATCGCTTCGAAGAACTGGATGAAAACGCGAGAACAATATTCTATCCACTCCAATCGATTAATAACCTTCACCCGGCCGCTCATTTAACCGCGACAGATAAGCAATTCATTGGCTATTGGGACAAAACGACGAAAGAACAGAGCATTGCCCTTAGCAGTAAGTTAACGTTAACGGATGACCTTCACGCCATTCTTGGTGTCAAATTTTTTGATTATGAACGTACCAATGAGCGTGACTTTGCTTGGAGCGGGTTCTCAAGCGATAAAGGTGAAGAAACCGGTGAGAGCTTATACTTGGGACTGGTTTACAATCTCAATGACCAGATCAGCACGTATGCAAGTTATACCGATGCTTATGAGCCGCAACTGGATAAAGTGGATGCCAATTTAAATCAATTAGCACCAATCACCGCCCGGAACATAGAAGTCGGCATCAAAACCACACTTTGGGATGACAAACTACGTCTAAACGTCGCTTACTTTGATAGTTTAAAAGAGGACTTCGGTGTTGTTATTCCCGAATATGCAGACCAAAGACCTGCTAGGTATCGACCCGTTGATGGTGCTGAAGCCGATGGATTTGAAGTTGAATTAGAAGCAAAGCTGACAGATGATTGGCAAGTAAACCTTGGTTACAGTGATTTTGATGTTGTCGATGAGCATGGCGAAGATATTAACTTGTATGCGCCAAGACAAACGCTCAATGCAAGCACCAAATATACTTATGGGGCTTGGCGTTTAGGCCTAAATGCGACTTGGGATACGGACAGAAAAGTCGATATTTTAAACGTCCCGGGTGTTGACCTTGGACTTCCAGCAGGTGGTCGTCGGGGCGCAGTGCGCGCAGAGCAAGATAGCCAGCTTTTACTAAATGCGCACGTCAAATATCAATTCTCTAGCCAGCTGAGCGTTAAACTGAATATCAGTAATCTCACAGATGAAAGCTATTACGATACATACGGTTTCGTGCCGAAAAAGTACAGCGAGCCTAGAGCATACAATTTAAGTATGGAATATCTGTTTTAACGTAAAGCACTATGCAAATGCTGTGGCGTGATAGGGTTAACAATTCCTTTAAAACTTAGCCGCCACAGAAAAATGCCTAAAATATAGTGCGGGCTTCTGACTAGAAACCCGCTCTTTCCTATCCCATATCAAGCAGCTTAGCCGTGTTTTCTAGCTTTAGAGCAGAACATCTCAAGTTAATTACCAAATGGGTACCATTAAACTTTAAACACTAGCACTTGGCTGTTTAGCTGCTCGGCCAACGCTTCTAAGTCGTTACTTACATCGGCATTACTTTGCGCATTTCGGGTAATTTCAGAAATGCTGCTACTGAAATCATTAATATTTTCACTGATTTCCGCAACCACCGTTGTTTGTTCTTCTGTCGCCGTTGAAACCTGAATATTCATACCAACGATTTCATCCACCGCCTTATCAATATCGGTCATTATTTGAGCTGACTCATTGGCCCTATCTACCCCCGCAGCAGCACTTGATTGCGCGTTCTCCATCGACGATACTGCGTTTTGTGCCATGCCCTGTAACTTACTGATCATATCTCGGATAGATTCCGTGGCTTTTTGCGTATTATGTGCCAATTGCCTGACTTCGTCGGCAACAACCGCAAAACCTCGGCCTGATTCCCCAGCTCTCGCAGCTTCTATTGCAGCGTTTAACGCCAAAAGGTTTGTTTGCTCAGCCACACCTTGGATCATTAACACCACTTGGTTGATTTCATTAGACTGATCGTTCAACGCTTTAATTAGCTGCGCATTATCTCCTACTTCACTAGCAAGGCGCTCAATGGCCTGAATATTTTGCGAAATAACATCCATCCCTTGTTTCGCAAGCTTACCGGACATCTCAGCTTTGTTCGCAGTGTTCATCGCATTATGTGCTACTTCTTGTATCGCACTGCTCATTTCTGTTGCTGCGGTTGCAATCATCACAGTTTGCTGCTCTTGCTCTTGTGAAGTACCCGCAATCGATTGACTGATACCATTCAACTCGTTAGAGGTCGTAGAAAGGCTATTCACGATTGTGACTAGATTGGTAACTAGCTCATGTAAGCTAGACACCATGGTATTGAAGTCATTCCCTATCTGGCTTAACTCATCTTGCCCCTCAACTACCACTCGTTGTGTTAAATCTGCATCTCTTGCAATATTACCAATACGCATACGTAAGCGGCTGAGCGGTTCATTAATTGACCTAAATATCAACATGCCAATTAGTACCATTACGATCACAATAACAACAGAAGAGATAATCATCGCCATTTTTGTAGCACTGGCTTCTGAACGACCAACGTTTCGAAGCGCACTCGCTTCAGTAAGCTGCAGCTCAATAAGTGCATTGTAGCTTTCGCTGAGAGGGTCAAAGGCAGCGTAAAGGTCATGGACAAATTTATCGTAAGGAATTTCTTCAAAGGTATTTACATTAACTCGGTTAATATAATTAGACAGCAGTTGCTTGACACTTATCTCTGCTTTTTCAACTTGCTTTACTAAGCTTCGCTCTTCGCTCGTAAGGTCCGTGGACAAATAGCTATTCCATTCTTTTTCTGCGATATTCTTAGCTTCTTCGATTTGCTTTAACGCAGCACCATTGGATAGTTGATGGCCTCGTAACTTGTGAAACGTATCCACAATAACCACCGCATAGTTATCTGACACCACTTTTATTTGTCTAAGCGGTACAACTCTGTCGTCATAAATACGGTCAATGTAATTGATAAGGTTTGATAATGTTCCGATTGTGAAGATGGTTGCAAGAATAAAAAACACCGCAGGTATGCCCGAAAGCGACAACAATCTGCTTTTAACTGAAACCCTATTTAGCATAATCTGATTTTTATTGAGTAAACATAGAAATAAAGTATTACTCAAAGTTCGTAGATTACAATATTAATTGCAGATTAAGCAGCGTGGTCTTGATGTGCATCATATTTCTTTACTGTGTCTCACCTTTTTAGAGTATTGATTTTTAAACCTATTACAAAAAAGAGGAGAAGCTTTTATCAGCTTCTCCTCTTACATTCCACGTCGAAATTGTTTCTACTTAACACTCTTCGTTTTCAGCGTTCAGGTTCTCTTTTACATCTTCACAGGCATCTTCTACACTGTTTTCCACTTCCTGAACCGTTTCATCGAAACGCTCACCCGCATCTTCCGCTGGGCCTTCACTACAGCCAAAAAGTGCTAAAATTGAAACAAAACCAAATGCTTTCGCTAATGTAATTGCTGATTTCATAATCTATCTCCTAAAACCGTTTTAGTACGTTAAATCCCTTTTACCTGGGAGCTCGTGCTTTACCAAAAATAAACGAAATAATCATAAAGGCGATAAACACAAAAAATAGAATTTTCGCCATACCTGCCGCAGCGCCCGCGATTCCGGTGAAACCTAACACGGCTGCGACAAGTGCTAGGAATAAAAACATTACAGCCCAACTCAACATAACATTCTCCTTAGGCAGTTAGCTCTTGCAACTGCTTCATTTGATCGTGACAAGCTTGCATTCTGGTTTGGATTTGCAGTAATACACTCTTGCATTTAGGTGGAAGATCTTTACTTAACGCTTTATCAAGCTTGCTCAACACTTTGTCTTCCACTTCTTCTAGCTGAGAAATATAGGTGTGCTCTTTGTCGGTGCTCACCATACTAACCAACTTGGTGTACGATTCACGAATGTCGATGCTAAGTGCTGAATCAGTCTCTATTTCACCCTCGTCGATAAGAACAAATGGTTGTAGATCCGAGATTGCTTGCGCTTTATCTACAATCATTTGGTCAAATACGCGGTTTAATTCGATATTATCTAGCTTCTTCTTAGCTTCGGTGTAAAAATCTACACCACCATTTAATACTTTAATGAGCTCTTTTACCGGCTCCATGTCGTAATTTGAATCTGCCATAAATAACTCCTTTCGCTTAAATATTTAATAAGTGCATTTTGCAAATATTATTTCTGTCCTTTTCGTTAATGCAGATTAAATGCCAAATTATAAACCTTTATTTTACAAGGGTTTTTAATATAAGAACTTTCAGAGCGGTGAAAATATTACAAACTAGATGTAAATTATTCCTGTGATAATTGCGCACTTAAGGTCGTACTGCCTTTTGCATTGAAATCCATCGTCCTAATAGGGAAAGGAATTAAGATATCGTTATCAGCTAAAACACGGCTAATTGTACAAATTGCTTGGTGCCTGACCACCATAAAGCCGGGATCCGCTGGGTAGTCTATCCAAAACCACACTAATAGATTAATAGAACTATCACCAAAAGACTCTGCATAGACATCCGTTTCTTTTTGGTTTACTACGAAATCAAGCTTATTAATGGCCTCAACAATCACCTCGCGGGCTTGTTCTGGGTCATCCGCATATGAGATACCAACTGGTACTTCTATCCTTCGCTTACCAAGCTTAGTGTAGTTTTGTAACTCATTCTTAAAGAGAATTTTGTTGGGAATATAAGACAGCTGGCCGTAAAAATTTTCTACCAAGGTATTTCTCAAATTGATTTTGCTTACCGTGCCAAAGCAATCCTTGGTTCTGATAATGTCACCGACCATAAAGGGCTTTCTGACTCCCATCACAAATCCAGCGATGAGGTTTTCAGTCATGTCTTGGAATGCAAAGCCAATAGCAAGGCCAATGATCCCCGCCCCAGCCAACAATGACATTACGGCACCTGATAGTTTTACTATATCTAAAGCGAAGAAAATCCCAATGGCAATAATAGAGACTTTAAATATGGAACTAATAAGAGAAGCAACTTGTTCTGTCTTTATTGCTTTTTTAATCGCTTTAGAAAACCAAATAGATGATATTTTAGCCAGCATTGTAAAGAATATTAGTATCATTAAGGCTAGGATCATATTCGGTAGTAACTGCACACCGGATTCAAGCCAAGAGATTAACTTATCATTAATTAACGTCCAAAACTTTTCTAAATTCATAATTACTAACTCCTATATAAGTACGCAACAACGTTCGAATGCAGTAATCATTCCTACTGATATTAATTAGCCGTTCATGAAAAAGGTAATTATTACAAAGTAATGTAAACATTTTCTCGGTAAATTCTTCCTTAAAACTTACCCATAAAATAAAAATATATAAAATTCAGCAATTTACAACATGGCACAACAACTGCAGTAGGTAATTCGACTACGAAATTAAAGGAGTTTAATTATGAAAAAGACATTAATTGCAACTGTACTTGTATCTTCACTTACTACTGCTTCAGCTTTTGCTGCTGATAATTCTTGGGAAAAAGAAGCAAGCGATGCTTGGATAGACGGTAAAGCAGAAGCGACGCTACTTTTCAACGGTGAGCTGAACAATTTTGACATTAACACAGATGTAAAAAATGGCGTTGTAGTGCTAACTGGTAAAGTTGAACACTCAGTAGACAAAAAGCTAGCTGAAGAGCTGGTACTAGGTATCGATGGCGTAAAAGAAGTGAAAAACGACCTGACTATCGTTGATATGTCAGATGAACGCAAAAAAGAGCGTAACTACGAAAGCGATAGCGGCTTTACTGACGCAAAAATCGCAACAGTAATTAAGTCTCGCTACCTGTTTGACACAGATGTAGATGGTACTGACATCGATGTTGATGTGGAAGGTTTAGTCGTAACACTAAACGGCCATGTTGGTAGCGAAGCTGAGCGCAAACTTGCTGTGCAAATCGCGAAAAACGCCAATGACGTTAAAGATGTAAAAGATAACCTTCGCGTTACTAAAAAATCATAAGCAATTTTGATTTGAGGGGGCACTCCCCCCTCCCATATTTATATTGATTTAAGGAGTAAAGATGAAACAATTAACTATTGCCGCTGCGCTACTAGCTTCTCTAGGTCTTGCATCTACCGCTGCTCACGCGGAGTCTGATTTTGGACTAGAAGATTATAAAATTTATACAGGTATCGGTTACGGCCAATACTCTTTTCAGTGGGAAGATCGTGAGAACGACACCTCGTTCGACGATGACTCGTCTATGTTAAAAGCGTATGTAGGTACAAAAATCAATCCATATTGGAGCTTTGAACTTGCCTATGAAAACTTCGACGAAGCAAGTGACATTGACAACTCTGCTGAAATCGACGGTATTTCTTTATCTACACGTCTCTCAGCCCCATTAAACGAATACTTTTCAGTTTACGCAAAAGGTGGTTGGCTTGAATGGGATGCAGATATCTATGCTGATATTCCAGCTGTAGGTCGTGTTTCATCTAACCTTGAAGGTGGCGACTGGCTTTATGGTGCTGGTGTAGAGTTCCACCTAAACGAAAACATTAACATGCGTTTAGAATATACGCGCTACGAACTTGAGGACGATATCGACCCAGATATGGACGTAGCAGCAGTCTCAATCGAGTATCAATTTTAAACAGTAATTTTGGCTTTATAGCCTCCCAATTATTTCCCCTTTGACTCAGTCCTGGCTCTTTCACAAGAGTCTGGTTTTGGCGCTACCACTTGGTAGCGCCTTTTTTGTTTTCAGCGTATGGCTCTCATATTGAATAATGTGAGTGCTTTCTCGCGATTCCTTTGTTTGCAGAAAACAGCATTTAAAGATAGAAAAACTCTAGATGTAATATTTGCCATTCACAGCTAGAAATAAAACCTGTCACTTTTTTTAAACTCTACACCCTGTAGGTTCTGCTATGTAACATTTACACCCTTCGTATCGCATCTACCGACACAAAACATGAGATAAATCTAATAGACTGATATTACTAAACTTTTAAGTTGGCAAAGGGTTTGCAACGAATACAGTGAACTAAACGAATAAGGAGTAGTTTATGAGTAACCAAGCAAACCAAACACAGACAAGTAACACAGCAAAACCACTGTCAAATGGCCATGATTCTAGTCACCCAGTTACGGATCAAATTGCAGATACATTACATGCGTCAGTAGATTCACTGCACGCTTCAGCATCTCGCACTGAAACCTCGCTGCGTGAAAAAGGTCATAACTCAAGCGAAGCCATTGGTGCCAAGCGTAAAGAGTGGGAACGTGCGTGGAATACATCTGGTGTGAAAAAGTATGCAACGGAAAACCCAGTAAAAACGGCTGGTATCGCATTTTCACTCGGTATGTTGGCAACTATGCTGTTAAGGAATAAGTAATCATGCAAGACCAAGCTCAAGTAAGAGACCGTCAAGCAGCTGCTCACGAGCGCACACCAGCGCTCGCTGAGCTTAAAGATTCTGTGTCTCTATTATTCGACAGTTATCAGCAAATCGCTGAAGCACAAATTAACCTATTAGGTGCGAAGTTCAGAGCTAATTTAAAAACTTTATGTATCGCGCTCGGGTTAATTCTGTTTTCTTTAATTTTAACGGCAATGGTATGGGGCAGCTTGCATGTGTTATTTGCTTACGCCTTAACCTACGCAGGCCTAAGCTGGTTTATTTCTGCCGGTATTGTACTTACTATCAATATCGCAATGATTTATTACCTGATCGTCACCGGGCTAAAGCTCTTTAATAACAGCATAAATGACCTGACGTCTGGGTTTTATACTTCAGTTGCGAAGCAGGAGGCCAGTAATGACGAAGCTCGCTGAATTCATCACTGATAAGTTGCACCAAGAAGTGGTGATAGAGAAGAAAAAGCTCATTACCGCTAGACATTTTAATCACCTTACCCAAGTGAAAGCCAAAAAAGTATTTACCGACGCGATTAGCTCTCCTCAAGGGTTGGGCTTCATGTTTATGTTTGGCGCACTCAGCGCTAAATATGGCAAGTTTGGTGCACTAAGAAAAATCGTACTTCTACAAAGAATAGCGCAAGGTATCATTTAATTCCTTGCGCTATTCTTCGGTTCTTATCTAAACCAGCTTTTCTTTAATTTCTTTCAGATCCACCAGTGTTATAGGCTTTAACAACACGTCATCTACTTGTGACTCGGCCAATTTTTCCGGCTCTGGATCAAAACCACTTGCAATCACGATATGCTGATTAGGATCTTGTGCTTTAATCTCTCGCGCAAGCGTAAGCCCAGACTTATCGGGCAGACCTATATCCAGTAAAATCGTGTCAAAGCGCTCAGGACCAACAAAATGCTGCCAACAAGTTTGCGCGCACTCTGCCGTAACCACATTCACTTGCAGTGAATTAAGTAACAGCTTAAGCAGGTTGCGTGTATCTGCGTCGTCTTCTACCACTAAAAACCGCAAAGTACCGGTAGTTTGCGCCACATCATCGCTAGATGTTGCCAACTCGTCACTCAAGTAGTGAGCTAAATATTCTCCTAACTCAGAGACATTAACAGGCTTGCTCATCATATCGCTAAAGCCAAGCGCCATTAATTCTTCTTTTGTGCCTTTTTGAGCGGCCGCTGTTAGTGCGACAACAGGTAAATCAATACCACGCTCTCTGAGCGCAACAATAGTGTCTCGACCATCCATTCTTGGCATGTGCAAGTCCATAAAGACTAAGTCATACTTATCTGGATCATCCTTAAGCATCGCAAGCGCTTCAATGCCATCGCCCGCAATTTCAGCGGTTGCGCCGGTTTGACCAATCAGGGTGCGCAACAACATCTGGATCTCACTAATGTCTTCAACGATAAGGATATGCCCTTGCAAATCAGATGGAAGCGAGTTATCGGTCGCATTTTGGGTTTTATCTAGCATCAATGGCGCCAGAGTCATTTCATCGATAGCACCAAGATCAATACTAAAACCAAACTCACTCCCCTCTCCCAAGGTTGACTCAACCGCAAGCTCGCCTCCCATCAGTTTAATGAGTGCAGAGCTAATAGCTAAACCAAGACCAGCACCTTCATCCGTGCGCGTTGTGACGTTTTGTACTTGTTCAAAAGGTTTAAATATACGTTTAAGCTTCTCGCAAGGAATACCAATACCTGTATCAATCACCTTGAACTCAAGTTTTGCATCAGCTTGTAACGTGATCTCAACCTTCACGAAACCGGAGCTTGTGAACTTAATTGCATTATAAATAATGTTGATAAGTACCTGTTTTAGTCGTGTTTTATCAACCTTTACATCTTGAGGAAGTGGTGTTTTAGCTTCAATGCTAAAACTCAAGCCTTTCTTGGCTGCGGCCATTTTAAACAGACTATATAAATCACTTAGAAAGCTATTCAAACACGTGCTTTGTTTATTTAGCTGTAACCGATTTTCATTTAGCTTGGATAGGTCGAGTACATCATTTAATAAATTAAGTAAGTGCTCGCTATTGTTATTGATTATAGAAAGCTCAGGCTTAACATTCTGCAACTCTTCCCGAGATAAGAGGAGATTGGTGTAACCTAGAATAGACGTTAACGGCGTTCTCAACTCATGGCTTAAATGTGCCAAAAAGCGGTCTTTTGCTCGACTGTCAGACTCGACTCGCAATCGCTCCAGGCGTTCACGTTCAAGTTCTTTGCGTGCCAAAGCATAGCGAATGGAACGAATAAATCGAGCGCTGCTTATTTCTGACTTAAGCACGAAGTCTTCAGCACCCGCTTTTAGGGCTTCGTTATCTAACACTTCATCTGATTGCCCCGTCAGCATGATTATCGGCGTATGAACCTGTCTTGCTCTGGCTTCTTTTAACACGCTCAAACCGGTTTGTGGGCCTAATTGATAATCCAATAAGCAGAGATCGAAGCCATTACTCTCCAGTGCTTCTAGCGCTTGATGGTATTGGCTTTGCCAAACGAGATTAAATTTAAAGTTAGGAATAGACTGTAAATAATCTAAGGTTAAAATATAATCGTCTTCGTCATCTTCAATGAGCAGCACATTGACTTCACTGACCGACTCCTTTGTCATACTAGCCTCCACAAATGAAGTGATATTAATTCGTTTGGGTCGTCACGTTATGTTGAAACAAGTATAGGACGACTTGCGGTGAGGTAGCGCTTGTTTGCACAAGCGCTATGGGATTAATTTGGCAGCTCTACTATTTCAATCCAGTACTTGCCTAAATGTTTCATCAAATCAACTAAACCATCAAAATCCACGGGCTTAGTAATATAAGATGCAGCGCCTGAGTCATACCCTCTCAGTTTGTCTTCTTCCTCTTTGGAAGTAGTTAAGATAACCACGGGTATAGAACGTAGTATTGGATCTTTTTTGATTTCTTGTAACGCTTCTCTACCATCCATTCTTGGCATATTCAGGTCAAGTAAAATGAGGTTCGGTCTTGGATATCGTTGTTTATCAGTAAACTCTCCCTCATTTCTCAAATATTCCAAAAGCTCAACCCCGTCCTTAACAAACTGAAATGCATTGAGTACTCGGCTTTCTTCTAAAGCGTCTTGAGCCAACAAGCGATCATCTTCGTCATCATCCGCCATCAAAATATGGATTGGCTGAGTTTTTTTATAGTTCATTCTTCAGTTCCTGAATAATTGGTGTTGGTTCAGCGAGTAATGTGATCGTGAATTTAGCACCTTTACCATCTTCACTGGTCGCTGAAATCGTTCCGCCGTGTCGCTCAACAATGCGTCTACACACGGTTAAACCAATGCCAGTACCAGCATATTTTTTTCTGTCATGTAGTCGTTGAAAAGGCGAGAATATTTTCTCAGCATATTCAGCATCAAAGCCAACGCCATTATCTTCTACCACAAAAGTATAAGCATCTTGACTCATCAATTGGCTGCTTTCAACCGCGATTGTAATAATCGGATCGCGCCCTTCTACTCTGAATTTAATAGCATTGGAAAGTAGATTTAAAAACAGCTGGTGTATTTGACTAGCATCACATTTTATTGTCGGTAACACGTCCGAGTTTACGCTCGCACTACTGTCATGAACTGCAATTTCTAAATCGTCCAACACAAACTGTAAAACTTGGTTGAGATCCTGTTCTTCAAAAGGCTTTGCTCTGGTGGTAACTCGGGATAACTCAAGCAAGTCAGTGATAAGCGTTGACATCCGCTGTGCGGCACTCGTCATTCGAGCCAAATAATCCTTGCCCTTGTCATCAAGGTGCTCGCCATAATTCTTTTCGATGCGATCACCAAAAGCGCGGATCTTTCTTAGTGGTTCTTGCAGGTCGTGAGAGGCAACAAACGCAAAGTCTTCGAGCTCTCGGTTGCTACGATTTAGCTCTTCAGCGTAATGTTCTAGTGCTTCGGTACGCGCTTGCACCTTTTCTTCTAAATGATCGTTTGCTTTTTCTAACTCGCTCTTTGCTTTCTTTGCGCTGCGTAGATTGACGACCAAAAGTAGCAAAATAGCAAAAATCATCACGGCGCTCAGCAAAGTAAATACAACGATATTAACTTGCGCTTCTTTGCGGACACGTTTTAACTGATTCAGCTGAATAGTCCGGATGTCCACTTCTGCGGCCATGATCTGAGTGAACTCTTCTCGTAGATCCCCTCCAGAATCCGCAGCTCGGTCAAGTAATAAAGCTTCATTACCTGTATCGGTATTACGTGCAACAATCACCGTACTTTGCAAAGTTTTAAATCGCGCTTTTACCCCTTCGATATAACGATTAATTTTTTGCTGCTGTACATCGCTTTCAGAGTGATTCTGACCAACTTTAGCTATGCTCTCATCAAGGTTTTGCAATGCTTTTATAAAAGGTGCTAAATCGCTTTCTTTATTTGAGATTAAAAATGCTCGTTGTCCTGCCTCCGCATTTAACATCGCAATATGCAGCTGATCCAGAGACATCATTACTTCGCTGGTGTTTCGGATACTCTCTTGAACTTGGTTTAATTCTTTAACATTGTTAAAACCGATTAGGGCATTGGACGCTACAAGGCCAACACTCACAACAACCGCAAACCAGATAAAGTTAAGTTTATTACTTAAGTTCATAAAATAACTAAACTTGGACTCATTGTTCACTCATCATTTCCTTGCTCCACCAGCGTCTGTAACAGCTCGCTACACTCTTTGGTTGCTTTAATAATCGTATTTGCTATCTCGATTATCTGTTGTTGAGAATCAGGTTGTTCAGCGATAAGTTTGATCAACTCTGAATTCATTGAAATTTGATTCAAAGGCTTGCGTGCGTCATGCACTAACTTCGCGAGCGTACCTTGATCATGTTGTGTCATTGTTCCTCCCCCGAAATTATGACTGTGTTTCTCCCTCATAAGCGTTTAAACGGTTGTAGAGCGTTTTTGTACTGATCCCAAGCATTCGCGCGGCCAGCGTCTTATTTCCTTCTACTGATTCTAACGTTTGATAGATCAATTCTCTTTCTACTTCTTCAATCGTTTTACCTGGCTTCATTTCAGGCGTTGGTACTTGAATCGCATTTGCTCTGCTTGACGTGCCCACCTGTGGTGGAATTGAAGCGCGATTTAACTGCGCATGCTCCACCATGCGTTTCGCCTGTGCGAATGGTGAGGCGAAGTTCGCATCAAATACTAAGCTATGGTCATCGTGATCCGCCATAATATAGGCACGATGGATTGTGTGTTTGAGTTCACGTACATTACCGGGCCAATCATATTCAACCAAGCGGCTCATATCTGCCGCCTTAATTACATACTGACTATTACCTTTTTTATTCAAACCCTGGAGAAAATGCTCGGCGAGTAATGGAATGTCTTCTTTTCTCTCTCTCAGCGGTGGAATATGGATTGGAAATACCGCCAATCGGAAATAAATGTCTTCTCGCAGTACATCATTGGTAGCAATATCTTCAACGCTACGGTTAGTCGCTGATATTACCCGACAGTTTACTTTTATCGGCTTTGTGCCACCGACCCGTGTCACCGTATGCGTTTCAAGTACACGTAACAAGTTTGGCTGTTGCTCTATTGGCATTTCGGTTAATTCATCTAAAAACAAAGTGCCATTTTCTGCTTGTTCAAATACTCCGACTTTTTGAGCATTTGCTCCCGTAAACGCGCCTTTTTCGTGACCGAATAGTTCGCTACCGATCAAGTCTTTCGGAATTGCACCACAGTTTACGTTAACCAAGTCCCCTGTCACTGTGCTGGCATTGTGAATTGCGCGGGCAAACATTTCTTTACCTACACCGCTTTCCCCCATCAACATCACATTAGCATCAGTACCCGCAACGCGCTCTATCATCTTATATAGATGTTTCATTTTGGTAGACTCGCCCAGCAACACACCAAAATGTGCTTGACTCTCGGTTCGCTTGGCTTTGTTCTTAGAAGGGCTTAATGCGTTTCTAAAATCGTCTGCATCAACTGGTTTAGTGAGATAATTTAACCCATCATGACAAAGCTGCGACAATGCTGACTTTACTGATGGATGTCCCGTAACCATAGTTATTGGTGTACGGATCCCTGCTGCTCTGATTTCATCAACTAAATGTAAACCACTGCCATCTGGCAGCATAAAATCAAGAAAGATATGATCAAAACTTTGTGTTTCTAGCCATTGTCTGGCCGACGCTAAGTCATTCGCTAAACACGCGTCATGGCCTAAGTATTCGACAATGCGACAGGCCAGCTCTGCAAAATCATGATCATCATCTACTAATAAAACGGTTTTCAATTGAGTCCCTCTCTCAATACTCCAATAGTGTTTCCACTTTTGATTTTTATCTCACACACTACACACTAATGAATGACCGAGAAATACCTAATTCGGAACCATTACGTTCAGTGCGTGTTTCTGGATCACTATTTCAATACTTTTTGCACTAAGCACTTCACCATCTAGTGCAAAGTGTTGTTCTTGCTCAAATTCTATGTTTATCTTTTCGCACTGCTCGGTGCGAATATTAGAAGGTTTGCCGTCTAATTTAGGTAAAATAAGTTCGGCTACCGTAAGATTCTGCGCACCATCCGGCTCAACCGGTAAAATCGTAATATCTAGTTTGCCATCGTCATAGATTGGCTCTCCATGACCTTGAGCAAGAATTGTGGTTTTTGGTGCTGCATTCGCTACAACCAGACTAACACATTCTATTTGAGATTGCTCAGCGCCATCAAAGCTCACTCTAAAATTAAGGGGCTTATTCTCACTTACCGCCTGCCAAAGGCCTCGAATATAGGCTAATTGCCCCGAGTTATTCTTTTCTTCACGCCCAGCCTTTTCTATCATTTCCTGACCAAAGCCAACGGCTGCCGCTAAAAGCGCGGTGCGGCCATTACAGTTCATTATATCAATAGGCTTAGTTTTACCCGCTAAAATTGCTTCACAGGCACGGTTAATGGGATCTATTTTTGACAATGAACCGAGTAACACGGTCGCTAAGGAATTTGCAGTACCTAAAGGCAATATACCAAACAGTACATCGTGTTGATGAACACCATGAGCAACACTTGCTAATGTGCCATCACCGCCCCCTGCGATGATGATATTTGGCTGTTTATCAGACATGATCTGTTTAGCCAAAGCTGCAACATCTGTCTCTTTCTCTGTAAAGTGAATCGATAAGTTATATTTTTCCGTCAGCATACCCACAATGTCATTTTCATAGGTAAACCATTTACCTGATCCTGATACAGGGTTAATAACTAACGCCGCCTGCTCACTATGGGTAAAGTTTTGACTGTGATGTAGCTTTGTCAGCCCTTTTAGCTGATGCTTGTTTAACCTTGCCGTTTCACGGCGGTTTTGAATTTTTTCGAGTGCTTCTCGGACGGTATAATCGGGGTTGGTCGCGAGTAAATAAGCAGTACAAAAGAACACTGAGCGTCCTCGACCTAACGCACAATGCACCACAACCTTTCGCTTTAGCTCGTGCTGCGCCGCTATCCATGCCATACCATGCGCTAGTTGCTCTGAGGTAGGCGCTTGATGATCTAACACTGGAATATTGAGGTAATGTAAACCTTGTTGTTCTGCAGACCAGTTTAACCCATCAAACTCCGCAGTTACGTCTAAAATAGCTTCAATCCCTTCCGCCTTAAGCATATCCACATCGCTTGGAAATAACCGACAAGCAACAAATAAATTATCTGTAAGCGGCTGAAATGCATCAACAACATCTCTACCTCTTTCAATTGCATTGTATAAATGTACACAGCCTAAGTAAGGCCAAAATAGCCAGGTTATATACCAAGGAATTTTGCCTGTACCGTGCTTTCTAAATATGTGCGGATAGTTGGTTGCATAAGCAAAAGTAACTAAAGAAATAGAGACGGTAAACCACGCAAGCGGCAACATTAGCCAAGATCCAATACTGTGGATCGTAAGTGCGGCTAAACAGAGACTTGCAAACAGGTAGTACTTGAGCATTTTCATTGCCTTTCCTTAATTATTTTTGTCGCCTACGGCTTTTTATTATCGCCTTATGCGGAACTCTCTTAGGTTTGTACATATGTAAGTAAGTATAGGTATGCATTTCTTAATCTGCGCTGATTCATCAACTTGTTTATGATAATCATGAAGATACTTAACTATAGCTGAGACTATTCGCAAAGAAATAAAAAGTGCGTCTGGGTATTTGTAACGACTTATGCAAGCGCTGCTACATAAGTATTCAGCCACCATTAATCCATTAAAATTTCTAATGTGAAAATCATAAAATTTATCAGTTGAATGAAGCATAAATGATCACCATAATGGCGATCCTTTAAACGCATTTGGAGAACCAAACAGACAATGGCAAACGAGCTCGACTGGCTACTTAACTTAATATTACTTACTTTAGGTTTTGGTGCCTTTTTTATTAACCATAAAACGCTACTAAGAGTAGCTGCTGTGTGCGCATGTGGCGTACTTTTTATCTCGTTTAGCCTTGATCTGATGAACACCAGTGTAATTTCTAACCTTAGCTTGATTTTGATAAATACTTTTTATCTATTCAAAGTCTATACCTTTGGTCAGCTGGAAGTTCACTAGTTCCTAGCGACTAGTTCCCAGCGACTAGTTCCCTATTTCACTTCGGTGCGCTAAAATCATGGCCATCATTGCTTGTTAATGGAGAAGCAGTATGGCCATGACTGATGAAGAGCTATTTTTAGCTTCAATGGGCGACGTCACTCCGCTCGCCCAAGACAAAAAAGCAGAATTACGCCGTCACAAAAACGAACCTACTATTTCGCAACTCGCAAAACGCGAGGCCGCCGAGCAAGAACTTGAGTTTGATCCTAATTACTTATCTACAGAGTACGTTGATCTATTAGATCCACACGATCTACTCGCCTATAAAAAAAGCGGCGTCCAAGATGGTGTATACAAAAATCTCAGATTAGGTAAATATCAAGTTGATGCTACCTTAGACTTACATGGCAAACCATTTCATGATGCCCGTAAAGCCTTATTTGACTTTGTTACAGATTGCCATGCAAAAAGCATCCGAGTGTTGTTATTAAGGCATGGTATCGGTTTAAACAGTAAACCCTTTCCCGCTGTACTGAAAAGCTATACAAATAAATGGCTGCAAGAAATGCCGCAAGTGTTGGCATTTCACTCTGCACTAAAATGCCATGGTGGTAGCGGCTCTACTTACGTACTACTAAGAAAGAGCGAAGAGAAAAAACATGAAAATAGAGAGCGTCACGCTAAACGTTAAAAAAACAAAAAGCCGAGTAACACTCGGCTTATTTGCTATTTGCGGTGGGTGTCGTCCCCTGAAGTTCACTTGCACTAGCTTGATTAAACCAAGCCGATACACCTAACAAAATAACCGAAACCACAACAAGTGATAATTTCGCGCCACCTTGACTTTGCTTCATGGGTTAGACCTTTTTATTATTGTTTTTTTGTTAAATTAATGCATCATTCATAAACACTCAAGATGTTTTTTTATACAGTAGTTTACACTATTCTCTTTACACCTTGCTCTGTGGTTAATTACAACCATGTAATCAATTAGTAACCCTGCTTTTTCTGAACTAAATGAACAAGTGTTTTGCCCTCCTGCATGGCTAAATAGTTGTTAGCAATTTGCTCAGCAGCCGTATTTAAACTGGTTAATGCAGCAACATGGGGAGTAATACTAATGTTTGGCTGCTGCCAAAAGGCATGTGATGTAGGGAGCGGCTCTGTGTCAAATACGTCTAAAATAGCTCCGCCAAACGTCTCAGCCGCTAGCGCATTGAGTAAATCCGTCTCGTTAAGATGACCACCTCTTGCAACATTAATGAGTACGCAATGATCTGGCGCGAGTGCAAACAGCTTGGCGTTCAATATCCCCTTGGTATGTTCAGTCAATGGTAGCAGGCACACAAGATAATCAATACCTGAAAGAAAAGCAGCTAGCTCATCTTGCCCACTGAAGTGCTCAATATTGTCGAGTTGTTTTGCAGAGCCGGACCAACCTTTGATGTTAAATCCATTTACGTGTAGCTTATGCGCGACCGCAAGGCCAAGTTGCCCCATCCCCATAATACCAACCGTGCGACCTGCTCTTGCGCGCCTTGGCTTCCATATTTGCTGAGATTGGTTATCCCCGTACTCTCTAACTCTAAGCTTATGGCTTAATAGTTGGCCTAATACATATTCAGCCATATCATCCGCTAAATTTGGGTCAACGATACGCGCAACTTCTACATGTGGTGGTAATAGCTGCATCGGAATGCTATCAACACCGGCACCGTAGGAATGCACTACTTTTAAATTAGGAAGCTGTGACCATAACGTCTCTGGCGCATTCCATGCCAGCACAAACTCGACCTCCTTTAATAAGCTAACATCATCAACGGGCCATTCAAGCAAGGTTTGCTGCGGCAACAGTGCTGCTAACTTAGCAACTAACTTGTCATTATTACGACCAGTAACACAAATAAGTAAAGCCATATTGTTCCTTTATTCTCGCTACACGCTATCACTGCAAAATAAATGACATACCAATGCAACATGCTTGTCATTAATAGTTTTTACTCTTGCAAAAAAGCGCCAACAGGTGATGAAAAATGATCAGTGTAGATAAAGTCATTGAAGCAAATCTTCCACAACTTGAAAACTCCCCAAAGGTAAAAGGTTTAGTAAAAAAAGGGCTTGGTTATCTCTTGCATGAGCAAGAGTTTGTCGCGTTTGCTGACACCTACCCCCATTTGCAGGGGCTCGAGTTTGTTGAACAAGTGCTCGATGAGTTAGATTTTGACGCTCGCTTTAAACCAAAGCAAATAGAGCATATCCCAAGCGAAGGTCCGGTGGTGATCGTCGCAAACCACCCTATTGGCTCTTTAGATGCACTGGCACTAATCAAAGTGCTGGCGCAAGTACGGCCTGACTTAAAGGTTGTTGCTAACCGGATGTTGATGTCGGTTACGCCAATGCATCCACTATTACTGCCTGTTGATAACCTCTCAGGAACCAGTAAAAAGCAAGAGCTGGCAAACATTCACAAGCATTTAAAATCGGAAGGGGCGCTACTTATCTTCCCAGCTGGTGAAGTTTCTCGCTTAAGCCCAACCGGTATTAAAGACTGCAAATGGAACTCTGGCTTTTTAAGAATGGCTAAAAAAGCCAATTGCCCCATTCTACCCATTTTTATCAAAGCGAAAAACAGTCCGCTCTTTTACGGCACCAGTATGATTTATAAGCCTTTAGCCAGTTTATTATTGGTCAAAGAGATGTTTAAACAAAGGCAAAAATCGCTAGAATTTGAAATAGGCGCCAGCATTCCTCCAGAGTCTTATCTTATTGATAACCTAAAAGACAAAGAGATAGTAGCACTTATTCGCAAGCAACTTTATCGCCTTGCCAGTAAAAAGCCACTGCCACTCAAAACGCAAACCCCTATTGCAGTTCCAGAAAATCGCAAAGAACTTAAAAAGGCAGTGGAAGCGTGCGAGTGTATCGGTGAAACACCCGATGGCATGCAAATATACGTTTACCAATACACCGGCAGCTCAGTGATATTTAGAGAGCTTGGACGCCTTAGAGAAATTGCCTTTAGGGCCGTGGGAGAAGGGAGTGGTAACCGTCGTGATATCGATAAGTACGATATGCACTACCACCACTTATTGTTATGGGACACGAAACAACTTGAGCTGGTGGGTGCCTATCGCCTTGCAAGTGCCAAGCAAGTGATAGAAGAACACGGGCAATCCGGGCTTTATACCGACAGCTTGTTTTCGTACAGTGAAGCCATGACCCCATACTTTGAAAAAGGCCTCGAACTTGGTCGCAGCTTTGTGCAACCCAAGTACTGGGGTCGCAAGAGCCTAGATTACCTATGGTATGGGATCGGTGCATTCGTAAAGCGCTACCCAGAACACCGTTATATGTTTGGTGCAGTCAGCCTCTCAAACGCGTTACCGGATGAAGCAAAAGCCATGTTGGTGTATCACTACCAACATTACTTTTCAAACCTTGCAGGTATCGCCACGCCGAACAACGAAATGAAGCTAAGTAATGATCAGCTTAACCGTTATCAACACATGTTCAGTGGCGATGACATCAAAGAAGATTTCGCAGAGCTCAAACATATTCTTGCTAATATGGGTGCTCAAGTTCCTACATTATTTAAGCAATATACGGAGCTTTGCGAAGAGCAAGGCGTGAACTTTCTGAGCTTTAGTATAGATCCCGACTTTAATAACTGTATCGATGGTCTGGTACTCGTTGACTTAGCGAAATTAAAAGAGCAAAAAGCGAAACGCTACCTAGGCGACAACCCCTACGGTTAAGCTCAAATACATTGATCCGCTGCAATGAAGATCGCTACACTGCGGTCTTTATTGTTGCTTACTGTTATCACGGGATCATTTGTATGCTCAAGCTACTTGGCCAAGCTGTCATCATTGTGCTGGTGTTTTTCGCCGTCTCAGCCTATCAAGAAAGAAATATGCTTGCCGACTCGGGAGAGCAAACGGCGCCGCCATTTCACCTGCCCATTTTACAATCCAAGCAAACTTATTCGTCTATTCAGCTTAAAGGTCAACAAAGTATCGTGTATTTTTTTGCGCCTTGGTGCGGCGTATGTCGAGTGAGCATGCCGAATATTGATAAACTACATCAGCAAGGCAAAGTCAAAGCAGTGGCGATTGCGTTGGATTATCGTTCCACCGAAGAAGTAACAAAGTTTGTCAGCGATCTACAATTAGATATGCCCGTATTACTCGGCAATCAGAGCACGGCACAAGCGTATAAAGTGCAGGCTTACCCTACATATTATGTACTTGATGAAGACTTCAAAATAACTGAGCGCTCTGTTGGTTACTCATCCGAGATAGGGATCAGAGCGAGATTGTAAGAAACCTCAGTAAACCGCTTACAGTTAATTACGACTCTCTGAAATTAATCAACAATTATTTCGTTTAGGCTAACGCACATCTTAACAAAGGATGAATAGGAAGCCGACCATGCGCCACGCCCCACACTTTACGCTCAGTAAAATTTCACTCCTCGTGCTCTGCACTACCCTTGCCAATCATGCATTAGCCGACGAGGAGAAAATTGAACACATCGAAGTTATCTATAAACGCAGCTCAGTTATTTCAGAAATTACCGAAGATGCGCAAAAACTTGTAGACATGCCAGGAGCCATGGGCGACCCACTTAGGGCTGCTTTTGCTCTGCCTGGTGTTGTTGCTGCGGGTGGTTCTATGGGCGCACCTGCCGTGCGAGGTTCTTCTCCTGACGACAATATCTTTGAAGTGGACTTTATGCCCGCAGGATATATCTTTCACGATTTCGGCAGCTCTATTTTCAACCGCAATACAATTCAAGATTTTCAGCTAAATTCTGCTGGGTTTGGTACCAGTTACAGCAATGCCACTGGTGCCGTGTTTGACGTCACGCTGCGTAATCCAAAATACCAAGATATTGCCACCACGCTAGATTTAACCATGTTTAACGCAGGTATTTTTGTTGAAGGTAAAGCAACTGAAAATTCCGCATTCTATGTGTCAGCAAGAAAAAGTACCTTACCGCTGTTTTTCAGTGATGGCGAGGAACTTGAGGACGATGATGGCAAGCCAACAGGGATCACCATTAACGATCCACCGGATGATCACGACTATCAAGCCAAGTGGCTGTGGGATATCAATGCAAATAATACCTTAACGGTAAATATCAATGGCGCGGAGGATTCGGTTGCGGCTGGGTTTTCAGGCGCGTCAGATCTTGCCCTTAAAACCCCAGAATATCAGGGTGATGCTCGCTATATTCGTAAATTTAATAGTCAGAACATGTTGTGGGATCACTACGCCAAAGACTTACATATTCGCGCAGGCGTCGGTTATCTCAATCACCAAGCCACTATGCGCTACGGTCAACGCGCGACTTTATCTGATGGCTACTTTGAAAATTTTGAAGAAGAACAACTAAGTTATAAAGTACGAGCCAGTTATAAGCTAAACAAAGACCAACGTGTCATTGCAGATGCCGGCTACTACGACAAAAAATCTACCTACCGCTACGATGCTTTTAATTATGTTTGCACCGAGTTTGACCCCGACTGTGACCTAAATAAAGGTGAAAGGATTAAGGGCACATCGAGTGCAGGAACAGATTCTGCCTTTATTGGGGTTAATCACGTTTGGCAATTTTCACCAAACTGGCAAAGTGAACTAGGGATAGTGGGTGAATATTATGATTACAGTGATGAAACGATTGTCCATCCACGCCTTGCGCTCAATTACTTCTATAGCGATGACACAGTGATCTCAGCCAAGGCAGGCACTTACAGCCGCATTCAAGATCTTGAATACATTTTACCTGTTGTTGGTAACCCGGAACTTGAAGCACAGCGTTCAACTCACTATACCTTAGGTTTTAAACAGGAGTTGGAAAATGAGTGGTCATATTCCGTCGAGACCTATTATAAAACCATGGATGATCTGCCAAAAAGCGCCCCCTTATCTCAAGTAAACTATATTAATGGGACTTCCGGTACAGCCTACGGTGTTGATTTTATTGTTAACAAAAACAAAACCGATGACTGGTATGGTTGGATTGCTGTAAGCCTTGCAAAAAGTGAGCGTGAGGATGAGCTAACTGGCATTAAGCGTGACTATTATGCCGATACCCCATTTATTCTGAATGCCGTGTTCCACTATGACTTTGGTGGAAAGTGGTCTGGAGGCTTTAACTTTACCGCTCGCAGCGGTCAAGCCTATACCCCAATTGTGGGTGTAAAAGAGAATCCTGAATTTGAGAACCGCTACTTGCCTGTGTATGGCGACCCATTCTCAGAGCGTTTTGACACTTATCACCGCCTAGATATTCGTTTTGAACGCAAAACAGAATTATTTGGTCTCGATGGCAAGCTAATTTTGGAACTAATGAATGCATATGGCCAAGACAATACTGCCTATGTTGACCTTGACTACGATAGAGTCAAATCAATCAATGATTTATATATAGAAGAGGAAAGCGACGACTTTGAAATGCGTCCTTCTATTGGCTTCAGCGTAACATTTTAACTTGCCATAGGCGCGCAAGCTCTGCATGATCGCATTTATTTTTTTAATGAGAGTCCCTTCATGCCTAAAGCGTGCGCCTATCATATTTTAGTAAAAACCGAAAAAGAGTGTTTAGACATCAAAGCCAAACTAGCCAAAGGTGCTGACTTTGGCAAATTGGCTAAACAATATTCCCTTTGTCCTTCAAAAAAGCGCGGTGGCGACCTTGGTGAGTTCAATAAAGGGGATATGGTGAAGGCCTTTGACGATGTGGTATTCAAAAAGCCGTTATTTGAAGTGCACGGCCCTGTGAAAACCAAGTTCGGCTTCCACTTGATCAAAACCGTCTATCGGAGTTAATCGCTTTTTTGGATTAATCTCATCATTTTAACTTAATTTACCTTCATGATTAATCCTCTATACTGAAGCTAACCGTTTAGAGGAGAAAAAGAATATGTTTACTGTTATTTTTGGTCGTGAAGGTTGCCCGTTTTGTGTTCGTGCAAAAGAAGTAGCTGAGCGTTTAACGCAAGAGCGCGATGACTTCAATTTTCGCTATGTTGACATTATCAAGGAAGGCGTAAGCAAAGCCGATCTTGAAAAGTCAGCGGGTAAACCTTGCCCTACCGTACCACAGATTTTTATCGACCAAGATCACATTGGCGGCTTTACTGAATTTGAAGCCTATGCAAAAGCAAATTTAGGCCTTTACCAGTAAATTAGCAAAATCACGTAGATTAAATTTTAACCAATATCAGGCACATATAAAATAGTGTGATTTTATGCAAGCTTTTATTTTATCTTTCCTGTACAATGCGCGCCTCTTTAAAATAGTTGAGGCGCATTAATGTCAGAACCAGTTACGTTTGAATCTTTAGACCTTTCTCCTGCAATCTTAAAAGCAGTCGAAGAGCTGGGATATAAAACACCTTCTGAGATCCAAGCTCAATGTATACCGTTATTGCTAGAAAGAAAAGACGTACTGGGACTAGCGCAGACGGGTACAGGTAAAACGGCAGCATTTGCACTGCCATTGTTAAACCAAGTAGACGCATCCGTTAAACAACCGCAAATTCTTGTGCTTACGCCAACGCGTGAGCTAGCTATTCAAGTTGCTGAAGCATTTCAGCAATATGCTAAATTTACTAAAGGCGTTGAAGTACTAGCGCTTTATGGTGGTCAAAGCTACGGCATTCAGCTAAGTGCTCTACGCCGTGGTGCCCAAATTATTGTGGCAACACCAGGTCGTTTGATTGACCACATCAATCGCAAGACGATTGACCTTTCTGGTCTAAACGCACTTGTACTTGATGAAGCAGATGAAATGCTACGCATGGGCTTTATCGATGATGTTGAAAGCATCATGGAGAAAACACCGGAAGAGAAGCAAACTTGTTTGTTCTCTGCGACTATGCCAAAGCAGATCCAATCAATCTGTAATAAATATTTAGATAACGCTGAACAAGTTAAAATCACTCCGCGTAACTCTACAGTATCTACGATCGAGCAAGTTTACTGGCGTGCAACTGCACACAAAAACAAAGCTATCGTACGTTTCTTAGAAGCGGAAGATTACGACGGTGCTATCGTGTTCGTACGTACACGTAATGACACTGTTCAGCTTGCAGAGCTACTAGAGCGTGAAGGCTTCTCAGCTGCACCGCTCAACGGCGACATGAACCAGCAGGCGCGTGAGCGCACAGTAGACCGTCTAAAGAGCGGCTTACTAGATATCGTTATCGCAACTGACGTCGCGGCACGTGGTCTTGACGTAGAGCGTCTAAGCCTTGTTGTTAACTACGATATCCCACAAGACTGTGAAGCTTATGTTCACCGTATTGGTCGTACCGGCCGTGCTGGTCGTCAAGGTAAAGCAATCTTGTTCGTTAAGAACAACGAACGTTATTTACTTAAGAACATCATGCGCCATACGCGCTCTGATATTGCACAGGTTGAATTACCAAGTGCGAAAGTCGTTGAAGAAAAGCGTATTGGTGCATTAGAGACCAAGATCTCTACAGCGCTTGAGCACAAAGACATTGAGTTCTTCTCAAAAGTGGCATCAGGCCTTGCACAAAAGCTAGAGCTGAGCCAAGAAGACTTAGCAGCAGCGCTATTGTGTCTTGCACAGCAGCAAACGCCGCTGAAAGTTGAAGATATTCAAATTCAACAGCGTGAGCGTAGAGAACGTGACGACCGTCGTGGCGAGCGTCGCGAAAGAGATGGTAGCCGTGGCGAACGCAAATCTCGTAGCCGTGACCGTGCATCAGGTCCAATGGATACTTACCGTATCGAAGTGGGTCGTGATCATGGTGTTCAAGTTAAGAACATCGTTGGTGCTATCGCAAACGAAGCGGATATCTCAAGCAAGTTCATCGGTGAAATCCGTCTGTTCAATGAACACAGCACGGTTCAATTGCCACAGAATATGCCAAGTGATGTACTTAGCCACTTCAAGAGCGTTCACATCTGTCAACGCCCTATGAACATGACTAAGAGCACTCACCCTGCCGACCAAGGTCAGGGCAGAGGCGAAGAGCAAAGAGACCGTAAGCGTAGCTTTAAAGACCCACGTAGTGGCGGTGGCGATAAACGCCGTCCTGAAGGTCAAAGAAGAGAAAAACGCGAAAGAAAAGAAATTAGCTTTTCTTAAGTAGGTCAACTCTTCAATTGTCAAAATTCATTTGAATGACAAGCCTTAAACTAAACGCTCGGATCCCATATCCGGGCGTTTTTGTAGGTATATCAATTCTTAATGGTAATAAGAAAAGTAATTTTTCCGAAGCCACTGCTTTATTGTTGTCGTAGTTTCTTCCCTTTATACAGCACCAAAGGTACTGACTTCCTAATTAACTTGAGGTTGATAAGGAATGAGATAATTCATCATTTTAATCCCAATCGAAATGTTTACCTCGCCTAGTCAGCAAGTTTTATAGATAAAAGCGAATATCAATTTTGTCTTGCCAATGCAACAAACTGTGACATTATAAAAGCCAATACACTGGATTTAGCTAAAAACTCGAAAGTATAGTGTGGAAATGAGCTACACCCGAGCATTTAGTAGCTAAGCTCAAAAGGAGATGATATGTACAAACTATCTTATATATTGGTTTTATTAATCGCGCTAATATTAACTACTACGTTTATTTGCTTTAATTACTTTCAATCTATTGAAATAGCCAAAGCAGAACAAAGAGCTTATTTTACCAAGTTAATCGGTGAATCGAGCAAAAACGATCAACTACTACAAGCGGCAATCTCTGGCTTGCATGTTGATAAATGTGGCTTCCTCACAGACAGCAAATCTTGGTGGTTCAAATATACTCTTGCAGAGGAAATGAACCACACTATTGTTGAATATGAAAAGCTGGTAGACCAATATCGCCCACGCCTAGATCTCAGTTCTTTAACTTGTTCTTAACTGTGGATGGGTGTTTAGCGCACCCACTCTTCAGGATTAAACTGATAGTAATCTTTCAACAAATTGTATAGCTCTGGATTTTCCTGTCTGAGCTCATAGGGCTTTTCAATAAAGGTTTCTGTTACCACAGCAAAAAACTCCGCTTCGTTTGTCGCACCATATGAATGAATAGCATGAGGCATATTGTAGGACAGCTGCATTTTTAAATGCTGGTAGGCCTTTGATAGCACCCTACCCCAGTCTTGGTAACTCATTCCTACAGGTAACGCAGGCGTTCCATTCGTCGCACCAGTTTGTTGGTCAAGTTGATGGGCGAATTCATGAAACACCAAGTTGTGACCATCCTCAGGCAATCGATTTCCCTCAAGTACATCGTGCCAACTCAGTACTAAAGTACCTCCAGGCCAAGACTCTCCTTGACGAACTGTTTGGTGAAAACTAACCAAACCTGCACCATCTCTAGCAGTTTGTGGCGCGTAATAGCTACTGGGGTAGAGTAATATTTCTTTGACGTTGGGATAGAGTGGCCAAGCTTGCTTAAGAACCAGTAAACAGGCATCTGCGGCAATAATTAAAGTCATCGGTCGTGACACCGTTAACCCATCTCTACCCAGTACCCGCTTCTCGCCAAGAAACCAGACAATATGTTTTTCCAACTGTGCGCGATCAGCATCTGTCATCTTACGATAGATAGGCATGTATTTTAGCAATACTTGCTTATCTGACGCACTCAGCGTTTGATCTTGGTATTTCCTTTGCCACTTCAGTCTTTGAATTTTTTCCCAGTTCCAATACAGAGAAACAAATAGAATAAGGCCGATAATAAGCACTATTTCTATCATGGCTTTTGGCCTTTATAAAATAACCTAAACTAGGAATAATGTTAGAAGTCGTATTTTATATCAGTTCCCTAACTTCTTATTCCGAGTTCAGGTTGAATAAGTCTTCAAATATTAATTGGTACTGACTCCCACTTTTTCAAGCAAACTTTGTTACTATGGCGAAAAAATGCAAATGAGCTGCTATGCCTTTACCCATTGAATCTTTACAGCCTCAGTTTACTCAAACACTAAGCGAACAAAATGCGATTGTTGTATGTGCCACAACAGGTTCTGGCAAATCAACCCAGCTTCCGCTTTGGGCCTCACAACATGGCAGAGTATTAGTCATAGAACCTCGACGTATTGCTTGTACCTCTTTAGCTGAATATGTTGCGGCTCAAAGTGGCTCACCACTTGGTGATAAGGTGGGCTTTGCTATTCGGTTTGAGGGGAAGTTTTCACTAGACACTCAGGTAGTTTATGCAACGCCTGGTGTAGCATTAAGGTGGTTTTTTGAGAGCAAACTTGCAGAATTCAGCGTCGTAATGTTGGATGAGTTTCATGAAAGACGCTGGGACATGGACTTATTATTAGCGCTCTTAAAGCAAGCTCAATCACACAAACTAATTGTTACCTCGGCAACGTTAAACAGCCAAAAATTAGCCTCTTATTTAGACGCCCCTATCTTAGAGTCAGAAGGATTCATTTACCCCGTTGAAGAGTATTTTCACGCGCCCGATCCAAGAACTATGCCCCAAAAAGAGCAACTCGATACTCGAGTTTTTGCAGCTTGCCAATACGCATTGGAACATTGCCAGGGCGATATTTTGGTCTTTTTACCTGGCAAGGCCGAGATCCAAGCAAGCTTAGCTAAAGTGAAAGCGCTGCCAGCGACTACCGTTGGTTTATATAGTGGCTGCAGCCCAGAAGCTCAGCGCATTGCATTAACCGCACAAAGTACACGTCGGATTATTCTCGCAACCAATGTTGCCGAAACCTCGCTCACTATTCCCAATGTCACTTGCGTGATTGACTCAGGGCTTGAGCGTCGTACTCATTTACGCCTTGGAAAAACCGTATTAGGCTTAGATGCGATTGCAAGAGATTCAGCAAAGCAACGCCTAGGACGAGCAGGACGCACGCAACCGGGACTATGTGTGCGATTATATGGCCAATATGCGCCATTGATAGACAGCACCCCGCCTGAGATCCAAAGAGAGTCATTGGCAGAGCTTGTACTTGCGGCGGGCTGCGCAACAACAGGTGTCTCGTCTATTGACTTTATCGACCCACTTCCTGAAAGCTCACTAAATAAAGCTAAACAACAGCTATTAGCATTAGAAGCCATTGATGAACAAAACATCGCAACTCCGCTTGGCAAGCTGCTGTACCCGCTTCCAGTCGATTTTGAGTTTGGTTATGTGCTCCATAAATTGGCTTCAAACACGCTACGTCAAGCGGCTATTGACCTTATTTCGCTACTGTCTGTGCCTGCCCGAGTCTACCAGCTACCTAATGATGTAGAGCGCTTAACAAGATTAAATAGCCGATTTACTCGAGGCTCAGATATAGAAATCGCTATCGCGGTGGTGAGAGGACAAACTGAAGAATTAATTGATATTACGCCTGAGGCGCTCACAGAAGCACAGCAATTTAGCACGCAATTACGTGAAGCATTTGCACTACCGCCTTTGGATAAGGCAGCCAGTTTTGACCATGACAAACTTGTCATTGAGTTAGCTAAGCTAATGCCACATTGGGTTTATATCAATAAGCAAAACCGTCGTAATGGTTTTAATAATGGCTTCGCTGAAGTCATGCCTTCAAACCATACTCGCGTACCGGAACAGGCAGAAGCACTACTGGTATTAAATACTTTTTCACTCGCAGGTAAAGGTACCAAGCAGGCCAAGACGCTCGCGATGTGTAATGCAGTACTAACGAAAAGGCAATTACTTGAAATGTGCCTTGGCAGCCAAACATTGCGCTCAGCCTATATTGATAATGGTGAGCTTTGGGGTGAGTTTATTACACATTACAGTGACGAAGTTTTAGGCCAACAAACCAAGCGCCTTGATAACTCCAAGGATGTTATTTATGCCTTAGTATTTCTTATTCAAAATAATACGCTGTTTTCAGGTTTGGCCAAGCAGATAGAAGCCAGTATTGAGCAGACTGCATTGTTCTACCAATTTCATGAACGCGATGAGCTTGTGCCCACACTCGACTCGATTTTAAGTGACAAGCTAACGGCGCTAGGTATTGAAAGCTATGACGATGTAGAGCTAATCAGCGAACAAGACTTGTTATTCAATGAAGTTGAAACCTGGGAGTTAACGCCATTTGCGGAAAAGTTTCCGCTAACCTGGTCAATTCCAGCGCTGACAATGGCAGTAAGTTATAATTTTAAAGGAAAAAGAATCGAACTTACTTATATCAACGGTACAAGGAAAGACGCCCCAAAAAGGTGGGAACTACCAGCCTGGAGTGGCTTCAAAATACGTTATCGTAAAGCCAGTAAGGTCGTCGATGTAAGTTAGCAGACATGACTTTTGGATAACGAATAACTTATATAGTTAAGCACAGGTAGATCTTTATCCAATAGCCCATTAAACCAACTCAATTATTTAAATTATCTATTTTTGGACTGGAAAGTTTTCAAAAACAAAAAAGCCGCTCAATGAGCGGCTTTTTATCACTATAAAAATTATAGCTTGATGTTCACACCAACAGTAGCGCGACGACCGATTGGATCGTACCAGCTAGTGTCTTCAAACGCTAGAGGATGTCTAGGTGGTGTTCTGTCGAACATATTTTGAATACCGAAACGTAGATCTACGTTTTCAAGTACTCGATAGTTCATTGATAAGTCGAACGTTGTATAAGAAGGAATATCGTTATAGTTATGTTGCTCGATGTTCCAACCATTGCGCTCGTCTACAGTACTATGACGGTAGTTTGCAACTAATACAGCTCTGAAATCTCCTTACTCATAGCTAGTATTCAAGCGACCACGCCATCTCATGTGATCTTGCTCACCCGTTTTAACTAACAGGTCAATAGGGTTACCTGTTTGGTTAATTTCGTAGTTTTCAACATAAGTCGCTGTCAGCTTGACACCGAACTCACCAATACTAGTTTCGAAGTCGTATACAGACTCGATATCAACACCGCTCTTCTTCTCTTCAGCTGCGTTCAGAGAAGTTTGGAAGAAGCTAGTAACTTCGTTGTTTGCACCACGAGTAATAAAGCCACAGAATGGGTTGTCTAGACTATCAGCACGGTAGCAGTTTCTTTGTAACTCGCCATAGTCATAGTTCTCGATTGCATTTTCAATCTCAAAGCTCCAGTAATCTACAGTGATATCAAAGCCTTCAATAGAAGTTGGTGTATACACAAAACCAAACACAACATCGCTTGAAACTTCGTTGTCTAGCTGGTTGTTACCGCCAAGCTTACCTTCAATACTACCGCTATCTAACCACTGCTGAGACGGCATCCATCCATCTGGAATACCTGCCGCCGCACAGTTTTTGACTACATTATCACGATACTTGTCATCTGTATTCGCAATCTCGTCCGCAGCACATTGATCAAAGCGCCCATATGACCAGTACTGGGTTCCAGCTGCTGAATACAGCTCATTAACGTTTGGCGCACGTACCGACTCTGCTTTAGTTGCACGGAAACGAATGTCATCATTAAGCTGATAAGTCAGACCTACTTTATACGCAGAATCACCACCTGTAGATGAATAATCCATGTAACGATACGCAAGCTCAAGGTTTAATTCTTGTGCCCATTCATGATCGGCAATTAGCGGAATAATAACTTCTGTTGCGTATTCTTTCACGTTCACTGCACCAGAATATGCTAAACCAGAGTTACCAAACACTAGACCTTTACGAATACCGGTTCCCGGCGTTTCGTATGCTGAATCTCTACGCCACTCGAAACTGAATGCAGTACCAATTGGACCTGCTGGTAGTTCATAAACATCACCTGTTATTGTGGCTCCAAAGCTTGTTTGGGTAGCACCATGTTCCGCAGTCGCTACTGTAGAGATGTAATCAATAGTCTCTTGTGAGTGACCTGGCGCACCTAATACATTGATTGGTGAACAACCAAAAATCGACCCAACAACATTACCGTCATCATCACGTTGCGCACAAACAATTTCACCATTGCGTACAACTGCGTCAAGCGCGTTTTGGAAGTTATCGATTAACACTTCGCCGTGCCAAGACGTATCTTGTTG
Organism: Pseudoalteromonas flavipulchra NCIMB 2033 = ATCC BAA-314; assembly: GCA_000814665.1. Lineage (GTDB taxonomy): Bacteria > Pseudomonadota > Gammaproteobacteria > Enterobacterales > Alteromonadaceae > Pseudoalteromonas > Pseudoalteromonas maricaloris. The sequence continues at coordinate 95,036 of JWIH01000025.1, read as the reverse complement.
TAAGCGGCTGTGCTGGAAGTATGTAGAGTACGACCAATTATCATCAATGTAGCCATCAAGTCCAATTGACGTTCGGAAAGTAGTACGATCTTGATTGTATTTTCTTGAACCGAAGTCATCACCTAAACGGCGTAAAGAAATTGATTCTGCATTATTTTCTTCCATCAGCTGACGTAGATCGTCTTTGATGAAAGCGTTATCTTTGCGAATAACAATATCGCCTGTACGCCAAAATACAGGTGAGCCCTGGCCGAAAGCTTCGCTGATAGAATAGATAGTATCGAAGGTCAATTTGTGATTTTCGTTTATCTCGTAGTTACCAGCAAGGTTAAATGTATGGCGCGTTAAAGGCGTGCGGAAGAACTCATCAAGACCTTCTTCGATACCATCTTTATATTCACCAGGATAATAGCGATAAGTGCCAGCTGTCGGGTCGCTTGGTAAATAACCGCTACCAATATCGAACTCTCGTAGATTTTTATTTTCGTCGAATGTCCAGCGCTTGCCGCCTAAAGTAAACTCACTCGACTCATCATAAAGACCGTAATGCTTTCTGCCTTCGTATTTAATTTCGGCAGGAACGCCGTCTTCACCGCTTCTGTTATCCGGGTTAGGTACAAAAGAGACCGGATTATCATACCACCATGATTTATCTTTTTTAGCCATTTGCTTTTGATCAGCAAAGTCATAGTTAAAGATGAACCCGCCGCCATCAAACTCTTTACCAAAAACAAGAGAGCCAAACGTTTGTTCGCCTCCACCTTCAAATGGACGAGTCGTTGCAGCATCAATTTCAATGCCATCGAATGATTTACGCGTGATAATATTCACTACACCAGCTACGGCATCAGCACCGTAAACCGCAGATGCACCACCAGTTGAAATTTCAATACGCTCGATCATTGAAGTCGCAATGTTGTTCAAATCTACAGTGTTATCACCTGCAGAACCACCGATAAAGCGACGACCGTTCACTAGAACAAGAGTACGGCTAGAACCTAAACCACGCAGGTCGGTTGTATTTAGACCGTTGGCATAGATATAGTTATTAGAGTTTTCAGGACTTAGACCAACTTCTGCAGCTGGCATTTCAGATAGGAAATCATTGACGTTGCTGACACCTGCATTTTCAAGCTCAACACGACCAATAACAACGACAGGCGTCGGCGCAGTAGCAGCGATACGCTTAATTTTTGAACCTGTAATTTGAATACGTTCCACTTCTTCAGTGTTTTCTTCAGCTGAAACAGCAGTACTCGCTAACACAGCAGACGATGCTGCACCGAAGGCAATAGCTAAACGAACAGCTTTACTTATTTTATTATTCAACATGATTGATGATCCCTGATTTTTATTTTAATGAACAAAAACTCAATAAAAACAACAGATTAAAAGAATTTAAATCTAGTACCTAAAATCGCTTGAGTTATCGTGTCGAGAGCTATACTACTTTTAGTACCAACATAGGGTCAACAATCATTTCATAAAACAAACCAAAAAACGCTTTATTTTAACATGAAAATAGTTTTTTTCTTTTGTTTTTCATGATGTTATAAAAGTAAAAATAAGTTCATTTTTTTTATCACTTTTGTAATTCATCGCAAAAAATCACTCTTTACGCAACAATAAAGGTACAAACACTACATTTACACACACCAAGGAACAACATTCAATAAACATTGAGAATTCATATCTGCAATAAAAAACAACTACCGAAGCACTTGTTACAAATTGGATGGGTTTAGTACTGAAGGAGGCAAACTAGAATGGGGAATTTAAAAAATCGACCTCAACAGAGGCCGATTTGGGTCAAAATTGCTAAATTTCGGTTAGAACTTCTGAGTTACACCTAAGAAGAACTGACGTCCGAATAGCTTGAAGTTACTTTCGTCAGTGTTCGCGTTGAACGCTGTTTCGATATAAGGAGGTAGTTCGTCTGTTAGGTTGCGAATACCAGCTTGCACCGTTGTGTTTGTATCAAATGAGTATTGTGCGGTTAAATCGTGGTACACATATGAATCAACTTTAGCAACTAAACCTGCTAATGAATCATAATTATCACGCTTAATGTAAGTTAGGTCACCGTACTCAAGACCAGACTGATAGTTCGCAGCCCACACAACACGTAGATTGTCTAGGTCATAACGTAGATTGAATAAGATTTTGTCTTCAAAGTAAGACGTATCATCTTCAAATCTGCCAACTAGATCTTCAACGATAAATGTACCTGTTTCACCATCAAAGTTTTCTTCGCCACGCTCTAAGAAGTGAGTCCATGATACGCTAGCTACAAATGCACCGAAGTCTGTGTCAAATGAATAGTTCACATCAAGATCGATACCACGAGCAGTCATGCTTTGTAAGTTTGTTGTACGACTGTCTACACGATCAACCGAGCCATCAAAGCCACGTGAGATTTTTGCACACATATCTTCGATAAGGCCGGCATAACAACCCTGCAGAATATCATCAGTTGCTAGAGAACCAATTTTACCGTCAATGTTGATATCCCAGTAATCAATAGTAATACCTAAGTTTTCAACAAAGTCAGGAGCCCACACAAAACCAATAGTGAATGTTTCACCTTCTTCAGATTGGACACCTGTGTTGCCGCCTAAACGTGTACGAACTTGCGCATCAGCACTGTTGTGGCCGCCAGCTGGAGCACCCATTTCAAGACATTTAGCCTGACCTGCTGCAGATAAGCCACCAATGTTTGCCGCAGAACACGGATCTGAAGCGCTTTCAAATGAATCAAGCTCTGGCGAATACAAATCGCTTAGTGTTGGTTCACGATATACTTCTGAATAGTTTGCACGGAACTTTAAGCCATCAAAAATATTTGACTCAATTTTAGCCATCCAAGAGAAGTTTGAACCTGTTGTGCTAAAGTCGTCATAGCGTGCACCTAGCGTCAAATCTGCAGATTCAACACCTAAATCACGTACTAATGGTATTAAGAACTCTGCCGACGCAGCTGTGTAGTTCTTAGATAGACCTGTTAGTGGCTTGCTGGTGTTACCAGTCACTGAATCAAAGAACTTACCAGAATCATTTACTTGTTCAAACTCAGTGGTGTAATACTCAAGGCCAAATGCACTTGAAACATAACCTGCTGGAACTTCAAATAGCTCACCAAATACGTCTACACGAACTTGGTGGAATGAATCATTGTAGTGATCGCCTAGTGGTGCAGTAATGTAGTCAAGCATCTCTTGAGTCACAGTACCTGGGCCACCAAATACATTTAGCGATACACAGTCAGAAATAGGTGCGTCAGGCGTACCACATACCACATTGCCAGCGTCATCTTTGAATGATGGGCCTAAAGCTTTTGCTAGGTGTGGGCCGTAAAGCTGACCAAAGTCAGTATCTTGAAGGCTATTTGCACCATAGTTGTAATAAGCATCGAACTGCCAGTTATCGTTAATTGCGCCCTTTAGACCTGCAACTTGTTGGAAACGAACATAATCTTGTTCGAAGTAACGACCACCTTCAAGCATACGACGACGAGAGCGATAAACATCTTCACCGAATGGGTTGTAGTAGTTATCAGCTGATACACCGTTAGCCGTCGAACCATTTGAAAGTGTAACTACATAACCTGGATCATAGGCTGTGTCGAAAGGTACAGCCGCAAGTTCCTGTTTTGAAGTACGCTTATTGATGCGTGTTTCTGTATATACGACAAGGTCATCGTTTAACTCAAATGAAGTATCAACAAAGAAGTTAATCACTTCAAAAGGTGTTTGCATTAAGTTTACCGGGTTGTAGTTGTAAGTATCGTTTACTTCACCACCGCCGACAAATGGACGCATGTCACTTAGAGAAGGCTTACCGTCGCCACCACTTGGGCATTTATCGTTAGTAAAGTTACCTTTACCTTCAACGTAGAAATTACCACAAGGAGTAGAACCCGAACCTAAAATGAATACGTTCGCATTGTCACCATCTGGGATTAAACCGTTCTCGTAAAAACTCTTAGCACCTTCTTCTGAAAGCACCTGCCAAGGATATTGGAAGAAGTTAACGTCTTTCACATCACCCTGATAGATTGGATCCTGCTTGGTATAATCGAAACCTACTGTGATATGGCCTGTATCGAACTCTTTACCACCAACTAGTTGGAAGCTTTGCTCTTTACCACCGCTAAACATGTCGTACCAAGACGTTGTTGCTTTAACTTCAACACCTGTAAGTTCTTTTTTAGTGATGATGTTTACAACACCAGCCATTGCTGACGAACCATATGCAACCGAAGCACCATCTTTTAGAATTTCGATACGGTCGATCATTGCAGCAGGAATATTCTGGAAGTCTGAGCTTACAGGCTTACGACCATTGATAAGTACAAGCGTACGTTCTGAACCTAGACCACGTAGTTCTACAAATACGCCACCGCTACCGCCGTTGTTACGCGTTGTTGTTGCTGGCGATCCAGACATAACTGGGTTTGATTGAACAAATTCACCAACGTTGCTGATACCCATATCGCCAAGCGCTTCGCCGCCGATAACAGTGATTGGAGCAGTAGATTCAAGGTCAGTGCGCTTTAAGCGAGAACCTGTAACTTCAATGCGCTCAACGCTTTTCGCGCCTTCTTCTTCAGCAACTGCATTGGTTGCAAATACGGCAGCGCTAGCGCCACCAAACGCGATCGCTAAGCGAACCGCCTTAGTTAACTTATTGTTTAGCATGTGAATCACCCTGGATTGTTTTGTTGTAAACAGCTTGTATTAATTATTATTTTGTTGCCTTGTTAATTTCTAAAATAGCAACATTAGGGGCAAGATATTAAACAAACACCAGACCAATGATCAAGGTTAATTATGCTGTTTTTTGCAATTACCAATATAAGGCACAATAAAAACCATCCATAAACAATTGAATTAAAATAATAAAAAATGATTTTGGTTAAAATTAAAACTTTAAAATCCTTTAAAACAAAACAATAGAGTAATAAATGAGCAAAGAAGGGTTTTTAAGTTAACAAAAAAGGAACTTTATTTTAGTGTATTTAACTGACTAATTAATTTTAAGACTGGAAGACGCTGGCAGTCTGATTGTACGATCTCGATTAAAGCAAATCGAAACTTTGCTGCCCATCAGAGCGAATTGATAGCTTAGAAGCATTGGGAAGCATCTGATATATCGGCAGAATTTGCTTTTCAACATATTGATAATAATCAATATCTACGAGCTTGCCTTGCTGCGCGAACTTAGGTCCATCGGTACTTAAGTAGTACGGTATTTGTACCCCCTTTTTGGCGGTTTGCAACAACCCATCCTCGATAGCTTGTTTCGCCGCTTTTACTTGGGGAGGAATATTTTTTGTATATAGTTCAACAGACTTACCAAGCTTCTTTTTATAAATGAGTTTTTCGTCTACTTTTCCAGCGAAAATCTCATTTATGTATTGGTGGGTGATCTCAACGGTGTCGAGCCCATCAAACAGCGCGCGAATAATTGCTTGTTGGTACTCCTTTGCAATTTCCGTCCAATCGCTACGCACGGTCTCCATTCCTTTAAAAACCAGCTTTTGCTTGCCAAGTTCGGTGATCTGTCCAACATATCGCTTTTTAGAGCCGACTTCTTGGCCACGAATGGTGGGCATAAAGAAAGGGCTATAATGTGTTTCAAACTCTATTTCTAAATGACTGTGGAGGCCAAAGCTTTCCATCAGCAGTGCGCGCCAGCACTCGTTAATTTCAGCCATCAGCTGCTTGCCTATTGCTTGGCACGCTTCGCTACGCAAAGACTCGGGTAAGCAGACGAAAGTTGAGTCGGTATCACCGTAGATCACTTCATATCCAAGCTGTTCAATCCAAGTTCGCGTTTGCTGCATAATCTGATGACCGCGCATCGTTATTGAACTCGCAAGACGAGGATCGTAAAACCGACACCCCTTAGACCCAAGTACGCCGTACAAACTATTCATGATGATTTTAATCGCCTGCGAGAGCATCATGTCTTTGTCTAATTTAGCTTGTTCACGTGCGCTGGAGAGCGCAGCGACTAAACCCGGTAAATGATGTTCTGTGCGGCTAAATTTACCTTTATTAAAGCCCTCTATGGCATATTCAGGATGCTGTAATCCTTCTATTAACCCCATAGGGTCAATACAAAAAGTGCGGATAATTGAGGGGTAAAGGCTTTTGAAATCGAGTACCAAAATATTTTGATAGAGGCCTGGCTTTGAGTCCATGACATAACCGCCGGGACTGTCAAAGTTAATGCCATGCTCAGATAAATTTGGTGCAATGTAACCGCTACGGTGCAGTAACGGTAAATACAAGTTGGTAAACGCGGCGACTGAGCCGCCCATTTTCTCGAGTTCCAAACCCGTCAACTGAGTTCGAGCGAGGGCAAATTCAAGTAAGTTAAGTTTACTAAAAATGTCGAGCACCAATTGACAATCTTGTAAGTTATACGCTGCGAGCGCCGGTTTATCATGATGGAACTGCCTGATGATTTCCTCAAGCCTGTCGTCCTGTGCGATAAGCTTGGTAGCACCCAAAATCTTCTCAGCCACAAAGCTCAGTTTAAATGTTTCAAAGTGATAGGTCGCATTTTTCATCATATCAATGCCATCTAGTATCACTCGCCCCGGAATAAACACCCGGGTATAGTTACCTTTGAAGGTTGACATCACTCCGCCATCTCGCCCTATCGCAAGTGCGACGCCGTTAGCCTGCGCGCGTTCCACAAGTATTGCGGCATCGAATTCAATCACGTTCCACCCGATTAACACATCAGGGTCTAAACGATTTACTTGCTTGACCAGCTCTTCTAATAACGCAATTTCATCTTCAACCCAAACTACATTGACGGCAGCATGTTGCGCCTCACCTATCATGATCACCAGCTTTTTTGTATCGGTCACTAAACCCACCGAAAATAAGACCCCCTCGCCGTTACATTCTATATCGATAGAAAGCATTTCAAGGTGTGGTCTATAATCATCGCAAGCCTTAAATTGCGCCTGAGTAATTTCGATATAGCCCGGTTTTTGCGTAGCTTTTCCTTTGACCCAAGCGGCTCCGCGAATAAAGCGCTCCATTAAATAGCGGTCGGCATGGCGAATATCTTCTTCATATAATGCGACTTTATTTTCAAGTAGCTGTTTTGCCTCATAGAAGTGATTCAAGGTACGAAATTTCACAACGCAAACAGGGGCTTGATCGAAGTGCTTTAATTGACTTGGCGAGATACTAAACTGCAGCTGAGCGCGACTTAGCAACAGCTCTACTTCCGTTTTTTTATCTTGTTTAATGAAAAAGAGTGGCTGCTCATCCTCTACCCACACCTTGAGTAACTGATGTTGCGATTTGAGCCAATAACACAAGCGCAGTTGGCCATTTACCTGCATCTGCTGTCTCGATAAAACAAAGCCCTGATATATCGCTTGTGCCAACTCCAATACCACCCTAAAATAGACGAATCACTGTAATTATATCCACCTGTTTATTGAACATAAAGTCACAAACAGAATAAAACCTATCCATTAACGCAGTGATTAACTAAAAATCGAGACTCAAGTGGTAGGCTTGCTTCATATCAGAACTCTAGGCTAAATAGATTATGCTCTCAGACAAACTAAAAAAAACCATCCGCCAAGCACATCAAAATGTCGCCACCGCTTTAGATGGCTTTCGTCCTCGTCCGAGTCAAAATTATCTGGTCGCCGAAATAGCAAAAACACTCTCTGGTGATTATCACCGCACTCAACGTATTTGCGTGATTGAAGCAGGAACGGGTACTGGAAAATCTTTAGCCTATCTACTCGGCGCGCTTCCTGTTGCACTCTCAAGTAAAAAGAAACTCGTCATTTCAACTGCAACCGTCGCTTTACAAGAACAACTGATCAACAAAGAGTTGCCATTTTTAAAAGAACATTCAGGTATAGACTTTAAATTTGACCTTGTAAAAGGCCGTCAACGCTACATCTGCGTACAAAAACTGATGGCTGCCGTCAGCGATGATGAGATGCAAATGTCGATGATGCCGACAACCAGCAGCCCGCTTTCTCAAATGGAGCAAAAATGCTTAAGAGAGTTAGCACTTGCATACCAAGAAAAGCGCTGGCAAGGTGACAGGGATAGCTGGGAAGACACAATTCCAGATAAAGTTTGGAATGTTATCGCTTGTGATAAACACGCCTGCCAACGGCAATTAAAATCTCATCACTTATGCCCTTTTCATTTAGCTCGACAAAAGATTGCACAAATGGATGTGCTAGTGATTAATCACGCTTTGTTATTGGCAGACTTAGAACTAGGTGGCGGGACGATATTACCGGAACCAGAAGAAACATTTTACGTAATTGATGAAGCGCACCACCTGCCTCATATTACCAGAGATTTTTCTTCTGCAGCGGCAACGATTAAAGGCACTATCGAGTGGCTTGAAAAGCTACTTAAGTTTAGCGGAAAGATGGCAAACACCGTGGTTTCGCAAAAAGCCATTGGGCAGAATTTCAAACTGAACGATGCCGCCAATGACGCGGCGAAATATCTCAGAGCAGTAAGAGATATACTCGATCAGAGCGACTTTACCTATAACGATGACGATACCTACCGCTTTAGTCATGGCGAAGTACCTGAAGCGCTCACCGTAAAAGCAAAAGATATCGCTGATGCAACGCAAGATGCACTGCGTTGTCTTACCAAGATGCATGATGCACTGTCGGGCGATGTTTCAGACGGCGATGTGCAAGCATTTTTAGCCGATCCGTTATTGGTTGAAAGCGGTCAATATATCAACCGGCTTGAGCAACTTAACAAACTTTGGTTTAGCTATGCGCGAAAAGGCGACAACGTGCCACATGCAAGGTGGATAAAACGCTTAGAATACAAACACCATCACGACCATTTACTTTGCGATTGTCCGATTGAAGTCGGCTATTATTTGAAGGATAACCTCTGGCGTGAGTGTGCAGGCGCGGTGCTCTGCTCCGCAACCCTCAGTGCTTTAGGCACATTTGATCATTTCGCCCACGAAAGTGGGCTGGCAAAAGAGCCTGGTGTTAAATATATCAAGGCTGATTCTCCGTTTGATTACCCCAATCAAGCGACATTGCATTTGCCAAAAACTCAAACAGATCCAACGGATAAAGCCTTTAGCGATTATTTAGCGGATGCCCTGCCAACTTATTTAGACACCAATAAGGCCAACCTTGTACTGTTTGCTTCTTATTGGCAAATGAACCATGTGGTAGAAAAATTAAGAGGTAAAAATCTCAATATTTTGGTGCAGGGTGAGCTTTCCCGTGACGCCCTACTCACTCGTCACAAAGCAAATATCGACTTAGGTCGCGGCAGTATCTTATTTGGTACACAAAGCTTATCCGAGGGGCTAGACCTACCCGGAAAATACCTAGAGAACCTCGTGGTGACTAAGATCCCTTTTGCCGTGCCAACCTCTCCTATTGAAGAGGCTCAAGCGGAATTTGTGCAAAGTAAAGGTGGGAATCCATTTTTATCTATCACTGTACCCGATGCTGCAAAGAAATTAGTACAAAGCTGTGGTAGACTGCTGCGTAAAGAATCAGACTCCGGCCGTATCACCATCTTAGATAGACGTTTAGTTACAAAACGTTATGGCAAAGCCATGCTTGATACTCTGCCACCATACAAAAGGCAAATTGATTAATAATGTTTGAACTCGCTTTAGATCCCACTACTTGGGGGTTACTTTGCTTAGTCGCACTGGCTGCTGGATTTATTGATGCAATTGCAGGTGGTGGTGGGCTGCTAACCGTACCAGCTTTGCTTACTGCAGGCCTTCCTCCGCATTTAACCTTAGGTACAAACAAGCTTGCCGCGAGTTTTGGCTCCTTAACCGCGAGCTTTACTTACTACAAAAAGCAGTTATTCAAACCTAGCTTTTGGATTGGCTCTATTATTGCCACTGCGATAGGTGCCGTATTGGGCACACTACTTGTCGACTTTCTAAGTATCGAGTTTTTAAATAAACTTATTCCCGTTATTATCATCGCTGTCGCAATTTATAGCTTGGTCGGTAGACTAAGCCCAACAGATTCCCATACTTTGCCAGAAGCGAATCGAGCACTCAAAATCAAGCAATGGGCGCAAGGTTTATCGTTGGGATTTTTTGATGGTATGGCAGGACCTGGTACTGGTACGTTTTGGACTGCGTCTAACAGTATGCTCTATAAAATGAGCTTACTTTTAAACTGTGGTCTTGCTCGTTCAATGAACTTTGTTTCCAACTTTATTTCGCTTATCACCTTTGTAGCCTTGGGCCATGTTAACTTTATGCTGGGTATCACCATGGGCGCCTTTTTAATGTTTGGTGCTTGGCTTGGTGCGCATTCTGCAATTAAGTTTGGCAACAAACTGATCAAACCACTCTTTAACACTGTGGTTATTGTACTTGCGGGCAAGCTCATTTTTGAGGCTTATTTCTCGTGAGTACAGGACTTATCAAGCTTGAGCAACAAGTCAGCCGCTTAAAGCAACAAGCAGCGCAATTTGACTCCGCGAAATGGTTTGATAAGAATCGTTATATGCAGGCACAGCCCAGCTTATTTGATGCCCGTGTATTTCGAACTAAAAGCTTAAAGCTCAGCGACTATGTTGAAGAAATAGCAGAAGCAATGTCCCACCTGCCGCCAAGTGAGCAACGCCACGCCTTTACATTTGCCATCGAGCGGATAGGCTCACAAATGGAAGCCGTGTTGAAGGTGTTAAAGTCAACTCCAGTCTGGGCGAAAGAAAACAAACTGAATACACCAAAAAAAGCCAAAGTGTATAAGAAGGCAGTGCAGAAGATTATGCAGTCGTCCCATGAGTTATATCAGGAACTATCTCAAAATCATGAATTTGAGCGTCGATTGCAAGAAATGATTGATCTCAGAAGACTACAGATGGACAAAGCAGACCCCACTCAAGCTGCCAAACTCAATGCCGAAATATTAGCCCTTCATGCCCGCCTTGGCCGCTGCAGAAAGGCCATTTCCGCCACCGAGCAAAAAATTCAAGAAGTTGAGAAAAGTCAGAGCCGTTAATGCTTTACTACCACCCTATTTATAGCGAGCTAAATCTACCTGAAAAGCACCGCTTCCCTATCAGCAAGTATAAAAAATTATACCAACGAATAAACGCCAGTAAATTTGCTCAATTTATCAAAGAGCCCGAGCAAAAAATCACAGCTGATGCACTGCAACTTTGCCACGACAGTAATTACGTTGATGCCTTTCTAAACGGCACGTTGAGCGAAAAAGCCATTAAGAAAATAGGCTTCCCTTGGAGTGAACAACTAGTTGAACGCACTTTGATTTCTCTAGGTGGCGGTTTAGCGGCAGCAAAGTATGCGCTCGAATATGGATTTGGAGCAAACTTAAGCGGCGGCTATCATCACGCACATCGCGATTTTGGTAGTGGCTTTTGCATATTTAATGATTGGGCGGTAATCGCAGCAACGCTCATTGCACATCAACGGGTGGAGCGAGCGCTTATCTTTGATTGTGACGTGCATCAAGGCGACGGCACTGCAACGATCGTTGCAGATAGAGACGATATCATTACCTGCTCCATCCACTGTGAAAGTAACTTTCCTCGTGTTAAACCGCAATCCGATTTGGACTTTGCCTTGCCTGTGAATACACAGGACGCGCAATATGTGGCAACCGTCCGCGAAGCCTTACAACTGGCGGTTCGATTATACCAGCCAGACATCATCCTTTATAACGCCGGCGCAGATGTGTATCAAGGCGATGAACTAGGACACTTTAGTGTTTCAAAGCAAGGTGTTAGGGCTCGGGATTCGATTGTTTTTGAGTATGCTCATCACCTCAATATTCCATTAGCTTTTGCTCTAGGTGGGGGCTATCAGCGCGACGTTGATCATCTTGTAGATATACATCAACAAACCTTTTTGGCTTTGTTCGATAACCCCGCTATTATGATATAAACTTAAAAGGAATATGCAGGAGGCTGTATGAAGTTACATGATGATATTCATAATTATTATGAAAAGCTGGTAGTCGAACATATCGTCCGTCGTAAGTTAGATAAAATCTATGATGAAGACGTAATGGCCGACTTTTGTTGTACTGTTTTGAACCAACTTCCATCGCGTTATATTCGCTACGATGTCGACATGGAGTTTTACCTGCCTCAGCCCGAGCGTGTAAAAATGGAACAAGCGGTAGAAAGTGCGATTGACTTTGCCATTGCACAAATCGCTAAAAAGGAACAATTTCAAGTATGAGTACCCCTCTAGAACAAGCGCCAACTCATGTAAAACTTGCCGTCGACCTTATTATGTTGTTAGAAGAGCATGATCTTCCTGCAGAAGAAGTCATGGCTGCACTTGAAATTGTCAGATCTGACTTTCAAAAAAAGCTAAACAACCAACAAAAAACTTAACATTAAATATACATTTAAGTCATACTTCTTTTTTAATCTTAGATTCTAATCGATAGCGGTTGTGCAAAACGGCACAACTGCATTTATTAAGGAAAGCAGTATGACAACAACACAACTCCCTTTATTGTCCCTCGCAATTGTTGCAGCGTGTACACAATACGCTTACGCCAATGACTTTGCGGCATTAGACGAAGCCCTACCAGCCCCCTACATTATCAATGGTACTGAACCTGTGTTCGATTTTGACGGTGATGGTTGCCTGCCTAGCGCAGGGATCAGTAGAACTGGCGTGCAAAATTCAGGGCTAAAAACATCGGGGCGCATCACAGGTGATTGCCGAGATAATCAATTTTTAAATACTTCTAATACTGTGCATCGCTACGCTTGTAAAACAACGACTAGCGGCGAGTATTGTGGACACTTCTATGCACTTTACTTCAAAAAAGATCAAGTGTTTGATTACTTTGGTGGTGGTCACCGCCATGATTGGGAGTATGCAGCGATATGGACTCGAGATGGGATAGTTACACACGGTAGTTATAGCGCACATGGCGACTTATTCACTAAACCTGCTAATGAGCTACCATTCGAGAATGGCCACTTAAAAATTGTCTATCATAAAGACGGCATTTTGACCCATGCACTGCGCTTCGCCAAATCAAACGAAATCGCTGAAAACCACTATTACAGCTTTGTCACACCCGCTATCATCAGTTGGTACAAAATGGCTGGAGATGGAATTTCGAACACGGAGTTACGAGAAAAGCTCAATCAATATGATTATGGCTCTGCCACCTTGCCCGTTAAAGACAGTCGCTTCCTCAATAACCTTAATCGCTTTAAACCCAGTGACTACCCAGTGTACTCACAAAGTGATGTAGATAACGCTCAGTAATTGCTATAACAAACTCACCTCCCCCGTCGGTGAGGTGAGTCGATATGCTTATACCAATAGGTATTAACCTGCGTCTTGCTTTTGCCTCAGCAGCCTTGCTCGCTCTAATTTATATTGTGCAAAGAAAATACTATCCATTTCACTTGTTTGCGGATCGATAAAATAGGCAATATCGCTTCTATATGGCTCAGGTGAGAAGTGTTTGCCATCTTCCCAATAGAGCACAGCGTGTTTTACTAATTCACTCAGATAGGTGTGATCCCACGCATAGTGACAAAAACCATGGTGCTCCCCCAAGTTGGGTGAGTATTTTTTTTCAATATGCGCCATTTGCCCAGTATTTTTGTAATCCGCAAATTGTTTAGCATCTTGCTCAGCAGATTGGGGATCGGTGAAATAGGCAATATCACGCCGAGGGGGTAAGGCTTGCGGTAACCCAAATTTGTCCATTACGCCACTGCATTTTACAACGATCCACTGAACAAAATGTGCTCCAATAATATGGTCCCATTTTAACGCAACGTACATATAACCTCCTTATGAACATCATTTATCAATTATTGCTAAGAACTGATCATGCTCAGCTAAGTTTAGCCACTTCTATTGATCTTACTAGTACAAGTTCAATTGCCCTTAATTCAGATCAAAAAGTTTTTCAAACTATAAAAAAGCGTTACAAGGTATTACAGAAATGCGCTTTATCGCTTATTTTCGCCGGTTTAGCGCTAACTTTAGCAAACGTGAATTTCACCTTACTGGCACTTTTTTTACATCCCACTACAATGCAGAAAAAGCAAGATTGGAATATATCAAATGAACGTGACACGCGGTTCGCTAAAAAATCCAGCGAGTGTAATTGTCATCTTGGTGTTGATTGTTTTATTTGGGCTGTTAAGTATATTTAAACTGCCCATTCAGTTGACGCCAGATATTGAGCAACCACAGATCACGATTTTCTCGGGATGGCGCCAAGCCGCTCCAGAAGAAATAGAATCAGTGATCATCGAACCGCTAGAAAATGCGGTAAAAAATACACCCGGTGCACTTGAAGTTAATACCAACATCAATCGTGGTAATGGCTCTATTACGCTAACATTTGCGGTGGGTGCGAATATGCAACAAGCGATGCTTGATGTGCTAACAAGCTTAAATCAGGCTCCGCCGTTGCCACTTGATGCGCTAGACCCAGTCGTATTCGCCGGCGGTAATAACGGTGAAGCAGCAGCCACTTTGTTGGTCACGCCCAAAGACTATCAATCAAATAGTCTCGACTTTGATATGGCGCAGTTTCAAAAGCAAATCGACGAGTTTATTGAACCAAGACTTGCACGTATTCCCGGTGTGGCACGCGTTGATCTTGCAAGTGAGCGGCCAAAAGAGCTGCGTATTACTTTCGATCCGCACAAAGCCGCAGCGCTTGGTATTAGTTTAGATCAAATCAGTAATGTACTTGCGAGCTCTCGCGATACTTCTGGAGGTCTTGCCAACGTTGGACGTCGTCAATATACCGTGCGATTCACCGGCCAATACGACCTTTCCAGTATGGCCCAAATGCGTGTCGGCTATTCAGGAGACAGGCCAATCTACTTAGGTGATATCGCAAGTGTGGAACGCACCTTCTCAGACCGTTTAGGCATGAGTGGCCGCAATGGTAAACCGGCCTATTATATTCGGATCTCACGGGCCAACGAGGCAAATACCGTTGCCTTACTTGATGAAATCAACCTTGCAATTGATGAATTAAACCAAGGGCCGCTGGCTGAGAATGGCTTGTCGATTGAGCTCAGCTTTGATGCCTCCGTCCACATTCGTAATGCACTTTCTTTAGTAAAAAGTAATTTAGGCCTTGGGGTACTCTTATCTTGTTTAATTCTGTGGCTATTTTTTAGAGGCTTAAAAGCAACTTTGGTGATTGCAGCTACAATCCCCATTTCATTGATGGTCGCCTTTCTCGCACTGAATATCTTTGACCGCAGTCTGAATGTGATCTCGTTGGCAGGGTTAGCGTTTGCAGTAGGCCTTGTACTAGACGCCGCTATCATAGTTCAGGAGAATATCTCACGCTTAAGAGCAGAAGGATTCGATAACAAAAAAGCCGCCTTAAAAGGAGCGGCCCAAGTGACCGGAGCATTATTTGCTTCGACAACCACCAGCGTCGCCATCTTTTTACCTATTCTCTTTATGGCGGGTATTGAGGGACAGCTATTCTCCGATTTAGCACTGACACTCTCGATTGCCGTTATTGCGTCAATGTTGTGTGCTATTACCCTTATTCCACTGGCAAATCATTTGTGGCCAGACTCTGAACTAAAACCAGATCCTTATCATCAATACTGGCAAAAACTCACCAATTTCATCATGACGTTGACCAATAACAGAGTAAAGCAACTTACTTGGATTGGCGTATTACTGGGTGGCTCGGTGGTTGCAACCATGACCATGCTGCCAAAAACTGACTTTATGCCAAGAGCTCCTACCGACGGCTTTTTCTTTAACCTAGTGACACCACCTGGTGGCAACGTACAGTTTATGGAAGAAGAATTGCTGCTGCGCGTGAAAAAGCGCTTAATGCCCTATTACCAAGGCGAAAAAGAACCAGGTATTAAAGACTTTAATTTCTATGCGTTTGGTTCTAATGCTGGCGGCTTTATCTATTCAGCCGACCCTCAACGTGTTGAAGAACTGATGAAAGTGGCCAGAGAAGAAATCTTCGTCGACCTTCCCGATACTCAAGTGTTTTTCTTTCGCGGCTCCATGATCCAAGTAGCCAATGGCGGCGATGGTCGCGATATTAATATTGACCTCACAGGTCCCAATATGGACGACTTAATCTCAGCAGCTCAAGTGGCTTTGCAGGCAGTACAAACCGCGCTACCAGAGGCAACTGCCAGACCTCAGCCGCGATTGGATATGGCAGAGCCAGAGCTTAGATTAACGCCTAACGATCGCAGGATCACCCAAGCGGGATTAACGCGTCGAGATGTGTCTCAAGCAGTACAAGCTTATACCGGTGGATTATTCGTCAATGAGTATTTTGATGGTAACGAGCGTATGAACGTTATCCTTCGTGGTATCCCTTGGCAAAGCCCTGAGGAACTAAAAGCCTTGCCCATCGTAACACCTCAGTCAGGAATTCAAACTCTCGGCGAGTTGGCGAATATAGAACGTACAGTTGGCCCGACGCAGCTGCGACGTGTCAACGGCCGTCGCACGGTCAGCATAGTTGTCACACCTCCGGCTGATATGAGCCTGCAGCAAGTGCAAACCATCTTGAGTGAGCAGGTAATGCCAAAAGTGCGCGCAAGCCTGCCGGCCAGTGCTGGTGCTATTTTGGCGGGGAATGCGCAAAAGATGAATTCCGCAATGGAAGAAATGGCACTGAATTTTGTCCTTGCGTTGTTCATTTTGTTTTTGTTGATGACCGCGCTATTTAAGTCTGCCAAAGACAGCGCCTTGGTATTGTTAGTGATGCCACTGGCTATCGCAGGTGGCGTGCTGGCTCTGTATATTTTAAACCTCTTTACCTTCCAGTCCTTGGATTTACTGACCATGATAGGCTTTATCATCTTGCTTGGGCTGGTCGTAAATAATGCCATTTTGCTGGTGGATCAGACTCGCGTTGCGATGGCATCAGGCATGAGCCGTGAGGCGTCGGTCAGACAAGCGGTGTTACTAAGAGCAAGGCCCGTTTACTTGAGCACCTTAACCAGTCTGTTTGGCATGCTGCCACTCATGCTCATGCCAGGCGTCGGCTCAGAAATCTACCGCGGCCTTGCGACCGTCATCGTCGGTGGCATGGCTATCAGTGCACTATTTACCTTAGTGTTGATGCCGAGTTTATTGCAACTTGGGCGGCAAACTCCGCCATCCGAAACAAACAAATCAACGGCCAAAGCCCCGCTCAGCCTAGTTGCCAATCAGTGAGTAGTGAGAACAGAATGAAAAACCCGATAAAACAGACACTTCAGGCCTTAGCACTGTGTGCTGGGATCGTTGCACCACAAGCCTTCGCCGTCGTGCCAGTCACCGTCGCTGAAGTGACAAAAGCCCCTCTCACGAGCGAAATTGAAGTTAGTGGCACACTGTATGGAAAAGACGATGTGACGCTGACCGCTGGAGTTAGTGGCCGTTTGTTGTACGTAGCAGAACCCGGTACCAGTGTCGCAAAAGACGAAATCTTAGTGCGTATGGACACACTCCCGTTGGAACTCGATAAAGCCCGCCAAGCCGAATTATTAAATCGAGCCAAGATCAATTTACGCTTATATCAACAAGAATTGACTCGATTAAAAAAGCTCGCAAAAACCAGCAGTGCGGCAGAGAGCCAAGTCGATGAAATGCAGAATAAACATGACCTAGCGCTGTCGGATATCGCCTTAGCAGAAGTCGAACTTAAGGTTATTGACGATAAGTTGTCCCGCGCAACGGTCCGTGCTCCATTTGATGGCGTTATCAGTGAACGTTTTAAACGCGCGGGACGAGAAATAAACCGCGCCGATGAACTGCTCACCATATTAGATATCCATCATCTTGAAGTTCGCTTATATGTGCCAGTTAAGTACTTGAAGTTTTTGCAAAAAGGCATAGTGCTGCCAATCCGTTCTGGTGACTTATCGCAGCCAGATAATACGTCAGCAAAAGTTACAGCTGTGATCCCCTCAACCGATCCGCGCTCACAAACCGTTGAAGTGCGTGCAGCACTGGCAGCAGATCAAACCCATACGTGGGCGATTGGTCAATTAGTTGATGTGGCTGTGCCGCTCACCAGCAAACAACCCGTATTGCTAGTTGACCGGGACGCCTTAATATTACGTAAGCAAGGCACCCATATCGTCAAAATAGATGAGCAAAATAAAGCCGAACAAATTCCTGTCACCGTCGGTAATGGCAAAGGCCAATGGGTTGAAATTACTCCCCGCACCAGCGATATCTTACATCCCGGTGATAAAGTCGCGGTTCGCGGCGCAGAGCGTCTACAAACAGGACAAGACGTAGAGGTGACAAACCCTTAATAACAATCAGTTACTAGCCCAATGAGCTCACTCATGGACGAGCGGCTCATTTTTCTTTTCCACCCCCACGATATTCTCCCTTTTTGATCTATCGTAAAACCAGTTAAACTAGCGCTATCTGAGAGTTAGGGGGTGTTATGAAACGAACCAAATTAGTGAATCAATTAACGGAATTACTGAAGCCATTTCAAATTAATGATTACTGTCCAAATGGTCTGCAAGTGGAAGGAACAGACGAAATCCAAAAAATCGTCACGGGTGTTACCGCCAGCCAAGCTTTAATTGATGCCGCTATTGAACGTGGTGCAGATGCCATTTTGGTTCACCACGGCTATTTTTGGAAAGGGGAAGATCAATGTGTCACTGGCATGAAAAAGCGCCGCCTACAAGCCCTGCTTGCCAATGACATCAACTTAATCGCTTACCACCTTCCACTGGATGTTCATCCTGAACTCGGAAATAACGCACAGCTCGGTAAGTTACTTGGGCTTGAATATGAAAGACCGCTTGAACCTTGGAATAAAAATAGCGTAGCGGTAAAAGGTAAATTAACGACGCCAATGACTGCTGTTGATTTTGCCGCTTTAGTTGCAGAGAAACTCGGTAGAAAGCCGCTCTTAAATGTTGCAGGCGATCACCCGATCAGCACCATCGCTTGGTGTACAGGTGGTGGGCAAAGCTTTATCGATCTCGCGGCAAGCCAAGGCATTGATGCCTACTTAACGGGTGAAGCATCAGAGCAAACCATTCATTCATCAAACGAACAGCTGATCCACTTTATCGCGGCAGGACATCATGCCACAGAGCGTTACGGCGCGAAGGCACTTGGTGAATATTTGGCTGCGCAATATGGTTTGGATGTTGAATTTATTGATATCGACAACCCGGTTTAATAGCACTTTGCTTAATTAAGTGATCTTGCATATGGCTAGAAAAAAGCAGCAACAAAAACCAGCACCGACAGATAGAAACTTTGCTGAACTAACGCACAAGTTTAAAAACAATATCTATGGCACTAATAAAGGTAAAATCAGAGAAGCGGTGCTCAAGCGTGACTTAAGCGCACAAGTTGACTGGCTAACGCAATCAAGTGGCAAACGCATATTAGATGTTGGCGGCGGACAAGGGCAATTGGCGCTCTATTTAGCTTCGCTTGGCCACCATGTCACTGTGATTGATATTTCAGAAGAGATGCTTGAACTTGCCAAAACGCGCGCGCATGAAGCTGGACTAAATGACCACCTTCATTTTATCCACGCGCCCCTGCAAGCGCTCGATACGCTGAACTTAGGACAATTCGACTTAGTATTGTGCCATGCGGTGCTTGAATGGCTGGTTGAGCAACAAAGTGCGCTTATGCTGCTAAAGTCGCAGCTAAGCGAAACTGGCTTGCTTTCGCTAATGTATTTCAACCATGAGGCGCATCTGATGGCCAATATGGTGTACGGTAACTTCGACTATGTGCAAAAAGACCTTAAGGTAAAGCAAAAAGTAGGTCTCAGTCCCAATAAACCAATTAGCCAAACTGATATGGCAACTTGGCTTGATAAAGCAAAACTCAGCGTTATGCAAAAAACCGGTGTTCGCTGTTTTCATGACTACTTAAGGGAGTTGAGTAAGGCGGATGAAGGTTTTGATGCTTTGCTCGCCTTGGAGCTTAAATACAATCGTAAAGAGCCCTACGCGTCTCTAGGTCGTTATACCCACTTGATGTTAAAAAAAGCGTAAGTACAACACTGCTTACGCTTCTTCCGCTCTTAGGGTTAACACCTCAACACCGTCATCTGTTACCAACACCGTATGCTCCCACTGCGCCGATAGCTTTTTATCTCGGGTTACCACAGTCCAGCCATCTTTTTTGGTTTTAATTTTTGCGCTTCCCTGATTGATCATCGGCTCAATGGTAAAGGTCATCCCAGGCTTTAGCGTCATCCCGGTATTTGCTTTGCCATAGTGCAATATATTTGGCGCTTCATGCATTTCTCTACCTATCCCATGACCACAATACTCACGTACCACAGTGTAACCGGCTTTTTCTGCCACTTGCTGTACAGCCGCACCGATATCCCCAAGTTTTGCTCCAGGTTTAACCATTTTTATCCCAGCCCACATCGCTTGGTAAGTCGTTGCCACTAACTTTTTGGCTGGGAGTAATGCGTCTGGCATCACGTACATTTTGCTGGAGTCGCTGATAAAGCCATTTTTCTCAAGCGTAATATCGATGTTTACAATATCAGAAGACTTTAAGATTTGTGATTTACTCGGCACACCATGGCACACAACCTCGTTTACAGAGCTATTGAGGACGAACTGATAACCATATTGACCAAGGCTGGCAGGACGCGCTTTAAGCTCATCAACAATAAAGTTGTGCACTTTATCATTAATCTCTAGCGTAGAAATTCCGGGTTCAATCCAACTATCAATGTAGTCAAACACCTGCGTAAGCAATCGTCCACTTTCGCGCATCAATTGGATCTCATCAGCGGTTTTGAAGGTAACCCCTTGCATCTCAATTTCCTTTTGGCTGTTGTGACTTCACTCGCGACATCTCTGCCGTAATGATTTCTGTAAAAGTAAGCATTGGATTGCGCTCGGCAAGTCGCCCAATTTTAATCCAGAACTCAGCCTGTGAATTGATTGAGCGCGACATCACAGTGCTCGCTTCACGGATCTCATCGTGTAGTTCATCTGAAATTTTTACGATACCCATTTATATAAACCATATACATATCATATATGCTTTATATAATAACGAAGTTGCGGAACAATGCAAAATCTAATGCCAATTTGCTTATTGTTTTGAGGCAAAAGATTTGAAGCAAAGAATTTGAGGCAAAAAAATGCACCGCTTCGGCGGTGCATTCCGTATTTCAAGCTTACGTCACCCAAGCTTAGGTTGACTCACTAAAAGCTATAGCGCATCCCTAATTGCCAATTGAACGGTTCGCCGTGCATTACGTAGCCGTCCCAAGATGAAATACTGTTGTAGTAACTTTCATCCAGTAGATTGTTGAAGTTAAGCGACACACTAAGTTGTTCACTCACTTCATATCTTGCCATTAAATTAAGTAACGCACCGGAAGATTGTGTGATCTTATACGCCTCGCTACCGCCGCCCGGCAATGGCCTTTGTGGTATTGCATAAAAGCTACCTTGCCAATTAATTCCAAGCCCCGCAGTAAAGCCGTCAACAAACGCGCTAAAGTCATAGGTGGTATACAGATTGATCAGCTCTTTGGGCTGATCCGTTAACAGCTCTTTGCCATCTTTTGATTCAGTTTTGTGTTTTGACAGCCCTAAGCTGATATTCCACTGCTCATTGATAGAGCCCGTAAATTCAACTTCAAAGCCTTCTGTCGTATCGCCTTCACCGCGCTGAATATATGGCCTATTGCCCTGCGGAGTTAGATAGCTGTCTGGGTAATTTGGATCGGCAATCGCAAGTCCATTTTCAACATTGCGATACACCGCCGCCGTAAAGTTCAAGGTGTCATCAAGTAACTCACCTTTTACCCCTAGCTCATAGCTTTCGCCTGTGCTTGGGTCGAGCATTTTATCATTGATATCAAAATAGGCTTGCGGCTGAAATGCTTCTGTGTAGCTTGCATAAACACTATATTGTTCATTAATATCAACCACGAGCCCGGCATAAGGCGTAACTTCTGTATCCACCTTTTCATGATAGCGGTTACGAAGAAACTTACCGTTGTTAGGATCATAAAGGTCAATATCGTACTCCCAATTGGTGATCCTAGCGCCAACAATAAGTTTAACATCATCATGCGGGTTAACACGCACGGCCACAAATCCACCATTAGAGTCTGTTACCGTCAAACTATCACGACCTAAATCTTTAAACGGATAGCGCGGCACGTCACCAGTCCAATCGTGAAAATTTAATCCTTCTAATGAAATCGTGGTTTGGTCTGCTTCATTACCAAATGACGTACGCTCTCGCTTGAATTGGTTGTAGCTGAAAATAACATCGTGCGTACGACCAAATAGCTCTACTGGGCCTTGGAGTGACAAGTCTATTGTCTTTTGTTCATCTTCGGAGCTACTTATTACAGCACTGTAACCGAATCCATTATCGCTGCTACCATCTGGGTTGATAGGCCCATCAGGATAGACGAAAAACAGCTGCCCACCTTGCATCTCAATGGTATTGTAAGTCGCGATGGCATGGAGTTGCCAATCGTTTTCAAACGCGTGATCAAGCCCAACAAAATAGGTGTATTCTTCGATTGGCCAGCTACTCCATTTTGCCGTCATCCCGGTGTCACCACGGCGTCCCTGATAGCGACTGCCATCAGCGTAAAAGTAAGGCTGAGAATGGCTATTTATCGCCCCTTTTGAAGCAGTATCAGCATATTCCACACCGAGTCGTAATAAGGTGTAGTCGGTCAGATCTGCCTCAATAGTAGAGTAGATTGACGTCTTCTCTTGGCTATAACGCTCAATATAAGAATCTCTTTCATAATGTGCAGCAACAAAGCGGCCGCGAATACTGCCTTCTTGGTTTAACCCGCTCGCCACATCCACCTCTGCGCGGTAATTATCCCAACTACCGGCCGAAACCGCCACACTGCCCTTAAATTCATCGCTTGTTGCACGTTTTCTTACTAAGTTTACGGTCGCAGTTGGGTCACCAACGCCAGTTAATAAACCATTTGCACCACGTACAATCTCCACGCGCTCGTAAGCAACCGCATCCCCATTTACATTTGGTCTTCGGCCACCAGGAAACTGTTGCACACCGTCTATTTGGATTAAATTGACATCACCGCCACGTACAGAAAAACGTGTCCTATCGAGACTGGCTCCACGCTTTGCATAAAAGCCCGTTGCATGTTCCAAGATCTCATCAATGTTAACCGTTTGCCAATCTTGCATCATTTGATTTGTGATAACGGTTACCGCTTGAGGCGTTTCACGCTGTGATAAAATCATTTTTAATGCTGCTTTGTTCGCAGACTCTGTGTAATTTTTTACACTCGTGCCAGTCACATAAATATGCTCTAGTTCTTGAGCCCTGCCGTCACCCGCAGCATCGGCTGCTAGCGTATCATCGGCAACTTCAGCGGCATGTGCATTGCCGTGTACTGAGAGCAGCACAAAAGTGGCGCAAAGAGAGAGTTTTAAAGAATGGTGTAGTGTACGTGGAGATGAAGAGCGCATCGTTTTTCCCTAAATTAACTTCATTTTGAAAACGATAGTGATTATCATTTATATTAATAATATATTCAAGTCCCTATTTTAGTTATGTGGAGTTATTTTAAGTGTAATTAAAATGTGGTAGCGACCAACCCTATTGAACTTTGCCGTTTACCTTTTGTTATTACCCTCTGCTATTTACTCAAAAAAGTAGGGAGCCCCCTACTTTTTCACCACAGGTAAAGACTCTGCCAGCCACTTATTCATATCACCTTCTAGATGTTTAATGGTGTAGCCTTTTGGTGCTAGTGCCTCAATAAAGATGCCTGCCCTACGCCCAGAGCGGCAATACACAACAAGTGGTGTATCAGTCAATTTAGTTAGCGCTTTCTGATGCGCCTCAATCTCGTTAAAGGGAATGTTTATTGCCCCTTTGATATGTCCTGCGGCAAACTCTTCAGGGCTTCGTACGTCCACTATGGTATAAGCGTCTGCAGACATTTGATTTACCATCAGCGCTTGCTGTGTGATCGTTTCCGATTGTGCATAGCAAACACTGCTAACAAAC
Source organism: Pseudoalteromonas flavipulchra NCIMB 2033 = ATCC BAA-314 (assembly GCA_000814665.1). GTDB lineage: Bacteria > Pseudomonadota > Gammaproteobacteria > Enterobacterales > Alteromonadaceae > Pseudoalteromonas > Pseudoalteromonas maricaloris. Next base: position 71,012 of record JWIH01000025.1, on the reverse strand, counting down.
CACATAATGCCAATAATCAGTTTTCTCATCTTCTTACCTCTTTTTAAAATAATCTACCAAACAGAGTTTGCCATTTTTTGGCATCACTAACACTTATGTGTAACACCGCCATATTTTGATAGTCAATGTTATCCTACCTAAGACCACGATACCCGCAGCTTTTCCAATCACTCTTACAAAACCATTTTCATATCGAAAGTTTTTGGCCCTGGCTTTTAGCTTTAGGTGTTGGCTGAATGACTAAAGAATTGAGGTGATATTCCGATATAGTAAAAAACAGGGCTAACAAGGATAATGTTATGGAAATTCAAATGAAGCCACATCACTTTGCCGACGCAATAAACGCAAACAACAAAACATCTACCGCCACAAGTCACTCGACTGAAGAAAAGGAAGAAAACCCAGAAAATGAGGCCATATTGACTGAGTTTATGGACAAAAAGGCAAAAAAATACAAAGACAACAACCCAAATTTTAAACAGCAATATGAAGCGCTAGAAGAGTCAGAAGCCCTATTAAAGGATCAGGTAGAGCATTTACAGCAGCTTATTTCCGAATTGATGAAAGCGCCTTTACAGCGATCAATGAAAATCTCCGACGAGAGTAATAGCGATATTCCTTCACAACACGACAACACACTCAGATACGAGCATACTGGAGCCAAACAATATCGCGATAAAGAGACTGAAAAACAAATTGAGGTCTTAACCCGTCAACTTGATGAGCTTAAAGCACAATATGCAGATGTAAAACAACAGATGATCCAAATGGTGCGAGATGAAATGACCAGACAACGCGATAAAAGATACGAAACCTAATATCAGTTGTTCATCACTATTTAACTTTTATTCATTTAAGTATGGCTGCTGCCGCACTTGATGATTTTTTTTACTGAATTGATCCTCTGTGTGAGTACTATACCAATTTTCACAATTAAAATTGACGCTGAATTTTTATTCACTTAAATTCAGCAACCATTTCATCCACCAAAAAACAAGTTATAACAAAATCAATTAGTTAAACTAAAAATCACAAGTGTCTCAGTGTACCATACGCGAACTTAAATACGTTTTAAAAAAATAAAACCATTAAAAAAGAATAAAAAACCACGTTGATTTTTCACTCAAAAATACGAAAAGCTAAAACACAAAATTTAATCAACAAATAATACAAACTGCAAACATTAGCAAAAAACATTTAATTATTAATATCACCTGCTTTTCAAATAAAATACCGCCCCTTTAAATATCAATCATCATCCATGGATTCATTGAGCTTCAATAATGCAGTTAAAAAAACTATCTATTTCTAACCAAATAACGTTAAGTTTCACCTTACTTTTTGTCATTTTCATTGGAGTTGGCTTGATGAGCTACCAAGGAATGAAGGAAGTAAATGCCAATCTGAACGACATAGTCAGAACCAGCATTCCATCGATGGAAACCATCAAAGACATTAAAATTGACTTAGCAACGATACGTAAAGATGAGTTTAGTACCGCGTTAAACCCTGAAGACTCAGAGGTACGAAACTGGCTCGCTATATTAAGAGATCTGAAGAAGTCATTGAATGACAGGATAACATTTTATCAATCATTACCTGTCAGCAAAGAAGAAAAGGCACTGTTCAATGCGTTTATTACCGCTTGGCAGCGATACGTCAATGCCACGTACCGTTATGAGAGCCTCATCATCAATGGTGATGCCAAAGAAGCGAATCGAATCATTTTAGATAGCTACCCCCTGTTTGCCAACGCCATGTCTGAGCTTAGTGAACTGGAAGCACTAAATGATAGCAGTGTTGAAAATTCTGAGCGCTCGGCTATATCAGCAGTTAATAGCACCCTATTTACTTTAGCGATTTCTGGATTACTCGTTGCAATAACCATAGTCATTATCTGTATGCTGTTGAGTAAAGCGATTAAGACACCGCTTGCTTTATCCGTGGATCTTGCGAGTAAAATCTCCCGTGGTGAGCTAAATCATGCGATTACACTTGAAGATACAGGCAAGAACGAGCTCGGTTTATTGACCCAATCTTTAGAAAAAATGCGTTCACAGTTACACGCCTTAATCACCATGATCAATGACTCTGCCATTCAATTAACTGCAGCAGTAGAAGAAGTAAATGCCATTTCTTACCAAAATGCCCAAGGTATGAATGTACAACAAAATGAGCTGCAATCCGTCGCATCCGCGATGACACAAATGCAAGCAGCGATTAGTGAAGTAGCTAAAAGTACAGAAATGGGCGCTGAGTCAGCAAATCAAGCAAGTGAAAAAGCCAGAGAAGGCAGCGACGCACTTAAATCAAATATTAATCATATTTCAGACGTTGCACAAACAGTCACCGCTGCAGGCGAGCTTGCCAATAATCTCGAGAAAAACTCACACAACATTAATGTGGTTGTTGACGTAATTAGAGAAATCGCGGAGCAAACGAATCTATTGGCATTAAATGCCGCCATTGAAGCCGCTCGTGCAGGCGCGCAAGGGCGTGGTTTTGCCGTTGTTGCGGATGAAGTTCGCTCACTGGCCCAACGCACCCAAGATTCAACCACGCAAATTGTTGAAATCGTCAACGACCTACAAACCAAGTCGAAGGAAACTGGCATGGCAACCAAGAGCTGTGAACAAGGTATTGCACTTTGTGTTGAGCAATCGGAAGTCGCTGGCAATATGATCCATCAAATTGAATCTCAAATTGATAGCATCGCAGCGATGAGTACGCAGATCGCGTCAGCTTGTCATCAGCAATCAGTGGTTTCAGAGGAGCTGAACAAAAATATCGAAACTATCAATTACTCAGCCGTTGAAATGACCGAAGGTGCCAACCAAACCGCGACGGCGTGTAATGAAATGAGTAAACTTGCCCACGACTTAAAGTCACAAGTCGACAAGTTTACGCTCTAAAATACCGCCATAATGGATAAATAGCGCCTAAGCCTACGTACGGCTAGGCGTTATATAATTGAGGCACTCTATCATCAGAAAACTATGCTCGGTAACAGACATCGCAAAAGTTGATTGCAGCGCTCACTTCAAGGTTGATTCTACAAACCTCTTAGCCGCTTCATGGTTACTATCTAATTGCAATAACTGCCGATAAGTAACACGTGCGTTGGTTTTATCTCCTTTAATAAGATAGGCTTCGGCAAGACTGTCATAGGTATTCACGCTTTTTGGGTGTGCCGCAACATTCAATTTGAAAAATTCAATTGCGGCGTCGTAATAACCGACTTCCAATAATTGATACCCAAAGCGATTTAGTTGGCGCTCACTCAGTCCCTTCCCTTTGCGAACCTGTTGTTGATAGTTTTTAATCGCAACTTCAACGCCGTCAGATAAAATCGTTGCAAAAAGCAGCCGATATGGACTTAACTTAGGCGCTGCTACAGCCCTACCTGCAAGGATTTCAAGTATGCCATCAACCATCTTTGTCAATGGCGCGCCACCTGTATTATCCAGCAAAATAATAACCGTTTTGTCCTCCAATACTCTTGCAATCTTAGCCCCAAACCCTGGGATGCCACCACCATGGTGAACCAGCGTTTTAATTTGACTGGTATCTTCTTTGTCGGTGACTTCCCAGCCAAACCCGTAATTTCTATGTTTAGAGGGAGTAAATAACAATGTCTTGGTCTCAGGCGTTAATAGCTTATCTGTGTATAATGCCCGGTCCCACTTATACATATCTTGCACCGTTGAATACATTGCGCCTGCGGAAAAAGGCACTGTCATGTCAATAAAATCAGCATGTTTGAACCCCTTCAACGTGGTATCGTAACCATTCGCTAGGCCTTTAATTACCTGCTTATGATCGGCAAACCCTGTTTCTTTCATATCTAACGGTACTAATATTTGCTTTTCAAGTAGTTGCCAGTAACTTTTTCCGCTCACAAGCTCAAGGATACGCCCAAGTATAGTGTAACCGGCATTACTGTAACGAAATGCAGAGCCCGGCTCAAACAACAAGTCTCCTGAGCAGAAATGGTCGATAAACTCATCGCGGTTATAAGGGTTGTGACTTTGCACTTGGCGAAATTCAGGGTGTTTAAACACATCAGGTAGGCCTGACGTGTGATTAAGTAATTGCCTTATGGTGATTTGGTTTCCCGTATCCTTTCGGTATTTAGGTAAATAACTGGAAATATTAGCATCAAGCTCAATCTTTCCTTTCTCAACCTGTTGTAATACCAAAAGCGCGGTAAACTGTTTGGTCACTGATGCTAGCTTAAATTTAGTATTGGGCTGATTTGCTATTTGCCACTCTACGTTGGCAAACCCATAACCTTGTTGCAGTAACACCTCAGATCCTCGAGCAACCAAAGCGGCACCATCAAACTCTTTAATTTGGTGATACTGCGCGATATAGTCATCTAGTTGTTTGTGCAGTTGAGTCGTCGCCTGAGCAGGCATAGAAAACAAGCATAAAAATAACAGTAAATGGGGTAATGCTTTCATGTAAATCCTTGTTTATTGTTATGACGAGTCTTACTCTACTTATCTAATGTTGGCTTGCCAGTGTGCTTTGGTGACATTGCGTGACAGAACAATTAAAAGCATTTAAATCAATAAAATAAAAAACACAGGATTTATGACTTGCAGTATCAGTTGAATCAAAAATGGGATTTTGATGTATCTTCTCGCACCATCAGTCATCGCGATGTATCTCATGTACTGACACCGCTTGCGCATAGATTGTTGCTGAATCTGATTGAGCATGCACCTCACCTTGTGAGCCACCAGCAATTAGAACAACAAGTTTGGCTTGGTCGAGTCGTGACTCATGATGCGATTAAAAAACAAATAGCAAGGCTACGAAAGCTCCTTGAAGATGATGCCAATAAACCAGAATATATCGTGTCTGAACGCAGCTTCGGATACCGCTTTAGCGCAACCGTTAATAAGATAAATCATGAACCGCAAGCGCCAGCAGTAAAGCGATTTACTACTCTAGCCGGCGGAAGTATCGGCCTAGCTCTGGCGTGTATAATCGGTATATATCACTCCCCTTTTACCTCACCATTTTCTTCAACAAGCTCGGACACAGCATTGAGCATCGCCCAGCAACACTTTACCCGACAAACTTTAGAAGATAATTTACGGGCGATAGCGCTGTATCAGCAAAGCATCACTACATCACAAGACGTAGATGAGAGTTATAAGGGCTTGAGTCGAGCATTATTGAGTGACTATAGCTTATATAATCAGGTTGCAGACGCGCTGACGAGAAGCCGGATCAATACAGAAAAAGCGCTGGACTTAACACCTGATAGTCCATCGGCAAATCTGCTTTTGGCTCAAGTCCATACCCTTCAAGGGCATTACCATCAAGCACAACAACTTCTAAATGGCACCATAGCAAATACACCTAATTGGCCTTTGTTAAAGTCACATCTGGCCGAAACCTATCTTTTGCAAGGCAATACCATTGATGCATACCCACTAGCACGCCAAGCTTATGAGGCTTCTCCCAGCGAGCCCAAGGTAGTTGCTAGCTACCTCCACTGCCTGCGCAAAATGCATATGGCCAACTGGTTTAGCAAGGTACTTGTCAACGCCAGCCCAGAAGTAAAGGGATCTCCTTGGATACAACTAGAACACGTCCAGTTTTTGCAGCAACAAACGCAGCATAAAAAAGCCATCCAACACCTTAACTTATTAGCCAAAGCCGCGCCAAATACCCAGACATTAAACTGGTTCACAGCCCTTTCTTATCTAAGTAACAATCATCATGATAAAGCGACCAATGTTTTAGCGCTGACTGTTGAAAAACACGGTAAATACGCATTATTCAGTCAATTATACTTGTCACTCCTCACTGCTAAGCATCAATCAATAAGTAAATATACCGATGATATTACCAACCAGATAAAGGCCGGCAACCAAGACCCTGAATTAGTCTTTAGCCTCGGCCTCATCAGCCTTTACCATCAGCAAAATGACAAGGCTCAGGACTATTTCAAACAGGCTATTCAACAGGGATTTAGTGACGAGTTTAGGTTTAAAGCATTGCCTTTCAACATCACAGAAGATCAAGCTCATTTTGTAGATAACATTGTTGAGCAGCTTGCTCTGACTAACTTAAAGAAAAGAATAAAGCGCACACCGAAGTAATCACTGTGCGCTGTATGCCAATAAGTTAATTGGCAGGTCTTAGCGTTTCGATTACCTGAGCATCAACCCAAAAAATATCAGCATCTCTTGAAGGTGTGGTACGGTTAAAAAACAGATATTTACCATCGGGCGTTACACTCGCTGACGCCTCCCGCGCACTCGTGTTTACTTTGTCTCCCAAATTAATCGCTTCGCCCCAACTACCGTCTTTCAAACGAAAACTGATATAAAGATCTGAGTTACCAAACCCTGAATCTCGAACCCCGTCCCAAATAATGTAAGAACCATCGGGCGCGATAAATGGATGCGCATTATATAGACCAGTGTTAATTTCAGGACCTAATTTAACCGGTCTTTGGCGTTGACCGTTTTTCACCTCAGAGATCCTAATAACATCGCCACTTTTATAATCGTCAAACACATACGTACCACTCGCAGATGCACTTAACCGCATGATCCCCCAACTTTCTTTATCAAACATAGGGCCTAGACTTTTGGCTTCAGACCAGCTCCCCTCTCGACGCGTCATAACATATTTCCCCATATGCATGGTCACACCATCTGGTGCTAGTAATGGCCTTCCAACTCTTGGACCAACAACCGTTTCATGCCACTGTTCACCTCGTTGCTCGTATGCAATTAAACTCCAACGGTTCACGTTCAGATCCTTTCGCGTAAAATAAAAAGTTTTCATATCGGGAGAGAAAAACGCATTGTGATCCCTGTGCTCTGTTGACACCGTGCCAAGCGCAAATACTTGAGGTGTGTCCCCAGGAGGTGTTTGGCCAAGATAAGGACCTATTAAAGATACTTCTGCGTCTTGAGCAAGGCTTTTGCTGACCAGTACTAAAGTTACGAACAGTATCAACCATTCAGACGTCAATAATTTGTTATCCATTTTTAGCTCCCTATTACTAATTAAACTTTTGAAATCAATTACAAAGGGTGTTCAAGCTAGCAAGTAGTGAGAGTGACGCCATGAAATTTGGATGAATTTTCGCTGATTTTAACGTTATGCTTTTCTATCTTCTTCTTATAAGTTAATGTTTTTATTTGTTTAAGCTAACATTACAGGTGTTGTAAGCGCTATTCATTGAGTTCATATCAGCTTTAAACGTACCGCTATATTTTATTTATATGTTCACGTTGAGCATGTGATACTCATCTGATATCGGCGCGATTTTTGCAGGATTTTTATTGTAAAATAAGCGTAATGCCATTAGCAGTTTTAACGTCAAAAGTTTAGCCTATGACCAAGATTCAAAGTGTAATCAACAAACAGTATCCAGAACACATTGCCGTGATCACTGAAAACGGCGAATCCTATACTTATCGAGCGCTGCTTGATGATGTTGCAAATGCAGCAAAACCCTTACAGCAAAAGGCTTTACTTTTTATCATCGGAAATAATGATTACCCATGCCTTGTTCATTACCTAGCAGCAATAGAGGCTGAAGTCGTAGTACTGTTTTTAAGTGCAAATATGGCAACTGAGCAGCTCGAAACGCTAGTGTGCACATACCGACCTGACTATGTTTTAACCAAAGCAAAGAAAGCAAGTATTTTCTCTAAGTACACAGTTTTAAGCTCACAGGATCAATATCAATTACTATGTGACCCCTTAAATAAACCTCACTCTTTACACCCCCAATTGGCATTTTTGGCTTCAACCTCGGGATCAACCGGCTCACCAAAACTCGTTAGATTTTCTAGACAAAACCTATTGAGTAACGCGCAAGCTATCAAAGAATATTTATCTATCACCCCATTAGAGCGCGCTATTGTACATTTGCCTATAAGCTATTCTTATGGATTATCTATTGTAAACAGCCATTTACTTGCTGGTGCCTCAATTTATCTGACAAATGAAACGATAATGGACAAGTCATTTTGGGAAAATATGACGGCTCACGAAATTACCAGTTTCTCAGGAGTACCATTTCATTATGAATCACTACTGAGAATGAAGCTTGATACCATGAAATTGCCCCATCTTAGAACGATGACACAAGCAGGTGGTAAATTAGCAGAGCGATATTTGTCAAAGATACAAACATTGACGAACAAAATGGGTATTAATTTTTGGGTGATGTACGGTCAAACAGAGGCTTCACCGAGGATATCTTATATGCAGCCTAGTGATTTTAATACGCACCTTGGCAGTATCGGTAAGGCAATTCCGAGAGGAAAACTATGGCTCCAAGATGAGCAAGGTAACGACATCACAGAGTCAGGCGACATAGGCGAGCTCGTCTATGAGGGAGATAATGTATGCTTAGGTTACGCTGAAACTATTTTCGACTTATCTAAAGGTGATGAAAACCAAGGCATTTTGAAAACAGGCGATTTAGCAAGCTGCAAACAGGGCTATTTCTACATAGAGGGCCGTTTAAAGCGCTTTATCAAAGTGTTTGGAAATCGTATATCTCTGAGTCATGTTGAAGCAACGTTGCAAGAATTAGGGTATGAAAGTGTCGCTTTTGGCACTGATGATAAGCTAAATATTGCCATTGTAAATGGCGAAGAAATTGATCTACGAACACTTAAAAAAACGTTCGCAGAACTATTTTCCATTAATTTTACAGCCATCAAAATTCAAACTGTTTCACACATTCCTCGATTAGAAAGTGGCAAGGTAGATTATCAATGTCTTATGAAGTAGATGAAGTAATATTATCTGATTGGCCACCATACGCATGGCCTAAGCAGCAAAAGCAATCTGTATTAATATCAAAGTTGGCTGAACTAGATCAACTTCATTTGTCTCAATGTCCGCCATTTGCAAAGCTTAAGCAGTCTATGCCTAATATTGACTTAAATAGCCACCCATTTAGTCCGTTTTTTCCTCTGCCAGTCAGACTATTTAAATCTCAAGAATTAAAAAGTGTACCACAAGAAAGTGTTATTAAGACGATGATGTCTTCGGGAACCTCTGGACAATCCGTTTCCAAAATTTATCTCGATAAAAGAACATCAGCGCTGCAAGTAAAAATACTCTCTAAACTAGTTACTCACTTAATTGGTAAACAGCGCCTTCCAATGCTAGTTATCGACTGTCCGTCTACCGTCAAAAATAGAACAAAGTTTTCAGCTCGTACTGCGGGTATCTTAGGGTTTTCAATGTATGGGCGAGACATCACTTACGCATTGAATGATGATATGACAATAAACTTTGATGCTCTCAACGCATTCATAGACAAATATCAAGGACAGAAAAAGTTTATCTTTGGCTTTACTTATATAGTTTGGCTTCATTTTGTTGAAGCCTTAGAGCAATTGAGCAAAAAAATTGATTTATCCGAAAGCATTTTGCTTCATGGTGGTGGCTGGAAGAAAATAGAAGCAAATAAGGTAACCAAGTCACATTTTAAGTCTAGATTAGCTAACGTTACTGCAATCCAGAGTGTACACAATTACTACGGTATGATTGAGCAAACAGGGTCTATCTTTATGGAGTGTAAACAGGGCCACTTCCACTGCTCATCATGGTCTGAAGTAATAATTAGAGATTTTAAAACATTACAACCAGTTAAAGATGGTAATTTGGGGCTTATTCAATTAATTTCTGCACTCCCTCATAGCTACCCTGGACACAGCATCTTAAGTGAAGATATCGGTGTAAAGCTTGGAGAAGATGACTGCCAGTGCGGCTGGAAAGGTACCTATTTTGATGTACTGGGTAGAGTAAAGCAAGCGGAAGTGAGAGGGTGCAGTGATACTTATTCCAAATAACATTCAAGCTCACTTTACAACCTTAGTTGGCTCAGCATCTGATTTTCATATTCAGCCAACAAGGGTTTGGGAAGAGCAGACCATATCGTTTTTAAATACACTTTCAGCAAGGCTACGACGGCATCCAGAGGCAAATACGCTTCCAGATCTAATGGCGCTCGCGTTTTGGCTAAGAAAAGCCAACCTTTTATCAATGAAAACAAGCCCCAACTCAAACAGGCTATCTGTAGGGTTAGGTTTAACCTTTCATATTTGCCCAGCAAACGTACCGATAAACTTTGCTTATTCACTCGCATTTGCGCTACTTGCAGGTAATAGCTGTGTTTTGCGCTTGTCATCTAAATCAAACCGCAGCACAGATATTGCGTTACAAACTCTCTCGCAATTATTATTAGAGTCTGAGTACCAACCAATCGCCCAACGAGTTTTTCTTATTCGCTATGCTCATAATGATGATGTCACTGCATTTTGGCTCAGCCAAGCAGCAGGAAGAGTGATTTGGGGCGGTGATCATACCATTAATAAAATGCGCCAATTTGCCACGCCTCCTCGCTCTAGAGAAATAGCGTTTGCAGATCGCTACTCTCTATGTTTGCTTGATGCTACCTACATTAGCTGTTGTTCTGACGACCTTATCAATACCCACTGCCACCATTTTTATAATGATATATATCAGCTAGATCAAGCGGGCTGCTCATCACCTCAACTGTGTGTTTGGCTTGGTGATGACTCTTCGGTTATAGAAGCAAAAAGTCGACTTTGGCAACGCTTAGCTGACATTGCGGCAGATAAATACGCGATTGAAGACATTCAGGTACTAAATAAGTTTGTGGATACTTGTAATGCAGCTATTGACCATGAGGATATCGCCAATATTGAAATTGCTTCACCTGAACTTACTAGGATTGAAGTAAAATCCATCAATATTTCTCAACAAAGCTTCCGTGGTACGAGTGGATTAATCTACGAAACCAGAATTAAATCGATAGCGCAGCTTGCCCCGCTAATCAACGAGAAAGTGCAAACTTTGAGCTATTTAGGCGTTGAGAAAAGTACTATTGCTGAGTTTATCTATAGCAATGGCTGTAGTGGAATTGATCGTATAGTCCCCATAGGTAACGCACTGAATATGCACAATTTATGGGATGGATACGATATAATAACGACATTATCCCGAATCGTAACTATCGACTAAGATATTTAAACAAGGCTTTGTAAAAAATGGAAAAATTCAGTTTAAACTGTGTTGAACTACAAGAATATCAACCTAACCGCTACCCTTTTCTCATGATTGACCATGTTGAGGAAGTTATTCCCGGGAAATATGCCAAAGGCTATAAAAATCTAACCATGAATGAGTGGTACTTCCCTGTACACTTTCCTGATGGTCCAAATATGCCTGGCGCCCTGCAACTCGAAGCGTTAGCGCAAATGCTAACGGTCGCGATTACTACTCTTCCCGGCTTAAAGGGTAAAGTAACACATGCCTTGCAACACACCGTGCGCTATAAAAGAGAAGTAAAACCAGGTGAAAAGTTTGAAATTGAAACCGAAGTACTGTCTTGGAAAAGAGGTATTTGTAAAGGCAGGGGCGTGGCAAAGGTTAATGGCGAAATAGCCTGTGAGGCCGATATGATGATTACCATTCCGGAAATCCTCGAGCAATATCTGCCAAAAAAGAAAACTGAGTTATGACCGCTAAAGTAGATATTATTATTGTTGGCTCTGGTGCAAGTGGAGCAGCCGCTGCTTGGCGTCTCAGCCAGGATAGCAACCTATCTATAGTTTGTATTGAGCAAGGTCGCGAATCTAACCCAGCCCAATACCCTACGACCAAAGCGGATTGGGAGCGAGATAAGCAACGGTCAGCGAGTTTTGACCCGAATGTTAGAGCCAACAAGGCTGATTACCCAATTGATAACAGTAATTCCGCTATATCTCTTGCCAATTTTAATGGCTTTGGTGGTAGTACCATCTTATATTCAGGGCACTTTCCGCGCTTTCACCCTTCTGACTTTGCCACATATAAGCTTGATAAGGTTGCAGAGGATTGGCCATTTGACTACCAGACGCTCACTCCTTACTTTAATCAAAATGAAGAGATGATGGGCGTTGCAGGGTTAGTTGGAGATACTGCATACCCTGAATATGAAAACTTATTGCCGCCAGTAGCGATGGGGCGAGGTGCGAAAAAATTGGCTCAAGCTTTTAATCGGCTTGGCTGGCATTGGTGGCCGTCATACAGTGCTATCAATACTAAAAACCACCAAAACCGACCTCCTTGCATAAATTTGGGCCCGTGTAATACCGGGTGTAGTCAAGGTGCCAAAGGCAGCGTTGATATTACTTACTGGCCGCAAGCAAAGTTACAAGGCGTTCAAGTAATGACTGAATGCCGTGTTTTTGATATTCCAGTTGATAAAGAACTAAAAGCAACAGGAGTAAAATATTATGACAAACATGGAGATGAGCAATTTTTAGCCGCATCCCTTGTCATTCTCGCTTGTAGCGGGATAGGTACACCTAGATTACTACTAAATAGTAAATCCGAACTTTTCCCTAATGGGCTATTAAACAACTATGACCTTGTTGGTCGCAATTTGATGCTACATCCACTCGCATATGTCGAAGGTGTATTTGATGAACCACTAGATACAAGCATCGGTCCACAGGGCTGTAGTATTTATTCTCAACAATTTTATGAAACGCAAGAAGATAGAGGCTTTAAGCGCGGCTACACATTGCACGTATTAAGGGGCTCTTCAGCAGTAGATAGCGCGTGCTCCGGATACATAACGAGAAGAATACCTCTTGGAAAAAACCATCATCAGGCCTTTTCGCAATATTTTAACCATAATATGGGCATTGCCGTCATTTCTGAGGATTTACCAGATCCTGAAAACCGTATAGAGCTTGATTATTCGAAAACGGATAGTTTTGGTATGCCCGGTATCAAAGTGCACTATTCTCTACATGAAAATACAAAAAAAATGCTCGAGCATGGTATCGAACAAACTAAAAAGTTATTCGCCGAAGCCGGAGCGAAAATTTCAGCAGCTCATTATCCTGTGAAACATGCGGGTTGGCACCTAATGGGAACAACCAAAATGGGAGCAGATAAAACAAATTCAGTGGTCAATGAGCATGGGCAAGCACATGAAGTAAGCAACCTTTTCATCGTCGACAGCAGCGTTTTTATCACATCAGGAGCTGTCAACCCAGTCGCTACCGCCCAAGCTTTAACTCTAAAATTTTGTGACCACATCAGTAAAAATATAAAGAGTTGGGTAGTATAATGAGTTTATCGCAGTTTCTAGATGTTGTTTTACCCTCAGATACAAGCCTTAATATGCCCTCTGCGACGGATCTGCATATAGATAAGGCTGTAGCAAACCTTTTAGAACCACAGCAAATTGAAGAGTTTTTATTCATTTTAAATAATGTTGCGCAAGAAAAGTTTTCGAACTCATTGTCCTCCCTTGATGAAAAAAGCTACTTACTTTGCATTGAAAAAGCTAAGCGAGTGGATGTTTATTTAGTCAATTATATCGTCCAACAATGTCTTACTGCCTACTACACTCACCCTAGCGTGTTAACCAAAATTGGTTCCGGCGCAGTGCCTCCTTTTCCTGACGGGAACTCTTTGGAAAGTGATGACTGGCTGCTGCTTGAGGATGTGTACGAACGTGGGCCTATTTACAGGAAAGTCATATGATACCTTACATTGCAGGGCAACTTGCTAAAAATAAAGTGGCCGTTGTAACTGGCGCAAACAGGGGGATCGGCAAAGCGATTAGCGAGACCTTGTTGGCACATGGTTGCACGGTAATCGCTGCTGTCAGAGACATTGAAACCGCAAAGGCAAGTTTGACACATCAAGATAATCTGCACTTTGTGAAATTAGATCTAAACCATGAAGATAGTGTCAAATCCTCGATAAAAGATATTAGAGCAATTTCTAAAACGGTCGATATATTGATAAATAATGCTGGAGTTGCAATGGGTGGATTGTTTCAAATGACTTCAATGCATGATGTTAAACAGCTATTTGAAGTGAATTTGTTCAATCAGTTATTGCTAACTCAGCAGATTTCAAGACTAATGCAGCGACAAAAACAAGGGTGTGTAATCAATATTCTTTCAAGTGCAACGCATCAAATTGATCGCGGTACACTAGCGTACGGAAGTGTCAAATCTGCGTTTGAGCGCGCGAGCCTAAGTATGGCAGTAGAGCTTGCAGATAGCGGTATTAGGGTGAATGCTATTGCGCCAGGTGTCACTAGCACCGATATGGCTGAAGAGATGGATGAACAAGCAAGAATAGACTTCGTCGCTAAAAGTTTACTGAAAAAGGCTGCGATACCTCAAGACATTGCAAATACAGCTTTGTTCTTATGTAGTGATTTAGCGACGCACATCACAGGCCAAGTGCTCAACGTTGATGGCGGTTTAATTTAAAGAGGAATGTAATGAGTTATCCAGAATTAACTGAGTTTGCACGTACCATGAGGCAAAAGATACTCGATATTAGCTATCACAGTGGCACATCTACTCATATTGGTGGTGCTCTGTCTATGACTGATGTCATGGCGGTACTCTATGGAAAAGTACTTAATTTTGACGCCCAAGATCCTCGCTGGCCAGAACGAGACCGTTTCATCTTAAGTAAGGGCCACGGTGTACTTGGATTTTATCCTGCACTGCTTGGCGCAGGCATCATTTCTCAAGAAGTTTTTGATACCTTTCAACAAAATGGCAGTGATCTAATCGCCCATCCCGTGATGAATCTTGATTTAGGGATTGAGTCCTCTAATGGTAGTTTGGGTCACGGCATATCAATGGCGGTGGGAATCGCTTTCGCGGCTAAAAAACAAGCAAAGCCTTTTCATACCTATACATTAGTTGGTGATGGTGAAACCAATGAAGGCTCCGTATGGGAAGCTGCTATGTTGGCATCCCACCTGAAGCTGGACAACCTAACCGCTATCATAGACTACAACAAACAACAAAATGATGGCTTTGGAAAAGATGTACTTCGCATCGACAATATGGCAGAACGATTTCGTGCTTTTGGCTGGCATGTTATTGAAGTTGACGGTCATGATATTGATGCCATTGTTGAAGCTTTTGAAGAAGCACCTCTAAATAAGCCTAAAGCCATCGTCGCTAATACGATTAAAGGAAAAGGTGTTTCTTTTATGGAAGGCGATAACGCATGGCATCACAATCGTCTAACTAAAACTAATTACGAAGCAGCTGTCGCTGCCCTCAATAATTCAAATAACGAAAGGAGCGACAATGGAAATAACGTCTAAAAGTGCACGTCAGTGGGCAAGACTCGGTCCGAGAGGGGTGTATGGTCAAGCAATTCTTGCCATAGCAGATAAGCACGATGACCTTATGGTAATGTCAGCTGATTTGGCGAGTTCATCTGGGTTAGAACGTTTTCGCACGACCTACCCAGATAAGTTTCTTAATGCTGGTATTGCAGAGCAAAACATGATTGGCGTAGCAGCAGGACTTGCAAAGGAGGGGTACAATGTTTTTGCCTCTTCCTTTTCACCCTTTATCGCCATGCGGGCAAGCGAACAAATTCGAATGAATTTGGGTTACATGGAGCTAAATGTTAAAGCTGTCGCAATCGGTGGTGGGATAAGCATGGGCTTTTTGGGGAACTCTCACTTCGGAATCGAAGATATGGCGGTCATGCGTGCTATCCCAAATTTAACAGTTGTGTCCCCTGCTGACTGTGTTGAAGTCGTGAAGTTAGTAGAATCCGCTGCTAGTTTCAAAGGCCCCATGTATATACGCCTCACAGGCACAGCAAACTGTCCAATCGTCTACACAGATGATTATCAATTTGAAATAGGAAAATCAATTCTGCTTAGGGAAGGGGGTGATGTAACTCTTATCGCTTGTGGCTCAATGGTTTACCAGTCTTTGCAGGCCGCCGAATTACTCGCGGAGCAAGGAATATCGGCATCCGTCATTAACATGCATACTATCAAACCTTTGGATGAAGCTAGACTGCAAGAAATCATCGCCAAAGGCAGACCTATTATCACCGTCGAGGAACACTCTAAAATTGGAGGCCTTGGTAGCGCCATTGCTGAATATTTATCGCCTCTGGGCAGTGGTATTCGTCACCTTTCTGTTGCCCTACCCGATGCATACATAAAAACAGGTGATTACGATTATATGCTTGGCGAGCAAGGGTTGGACGCAAAATCAATAGCTCAAAAAGCAGTAACATTTCTCACTAAGTAATTGGATTAAAGATGCAATTTGAACATAATCATCATTCTGTCACTCAAGCGCTTGATAATATCGTATCAGCGGTACAATTGAGCTTTAATCAATGTCAAAGTGATGTATATTGGTTGTCAGTTGATTTTCGCATGCTGATTGCTGCAACAGGTGTAAAACACACAGAAGCGCACAAAGCGGCAGTATATATTGTTGATTCATTGGTAGAACAACTCAAACCTAATGAATCTTTACTTATTTCTTCGTTTTACTTTAGTTTTCCTCACAGTAAAGCGTTTTCTCCCTACAAGAGTGAAGTACAAACCGGTGTTTTTGGTGCAATGTTGTTAGCCCAATATCCGCAACATAGAGTTCAACAACCATTTTATTCCTTTTTAGTTTTTGGTCACGCCTACCCCTCTCTCACACAAAATTATATCGCTAAAAGTACTGGACCCGATTCCATTTTTGAGTGGGTGATAAATAACAACACTCAGCTAATCTGCGTTGGGCATCACTATGTAAAATCACTCTCAAGCATTCACCATGCAGAGCATTGTGCCGATGTTGATTATCGCTACGTCAAAACATTTTCAGGTTCACTGCTCTTACAAAACAGCAAAGAGCAGCACATTGAAACTCAGTTTTATGTTCGAGACTTAGATACTTGTGACTTTTCTTCTTTAACCCATACTGGAGATAGAGCCTTTAGAGAAGCAGCAGTTATTGAATCCCAACTCCTATCCACACTAAAAAGACCTCTTCTCATTCACAGCATCAACCTACTCTGTGCACATGAAATGATGTTGCAAGATCTAAATAGTGGAAATAACCGATATGTTGATTACTATGGACCGATGAAACAAGAGCATGAAGTGATAACCGGCAAGGTAGCAGATAAGCTGTATACCAAAGAGTTAAACGCGCTAATTAATACCCAAAGCTACTGATAATTAATGCCCTTTTACGACCAACAGTTATTTCAGGCTATTGGTCGTAAATCATTCAGCTGACTTAGGGACTGCCATTAAGTGTGGAGATGCATAACTAAATGTGCCTGCGCAAATTTTTGTACCGTCACACAAAGCAATTACTTCGCCCTTACATATCCCCCTTCTCATAGAAAGTATGGTTGCTTCATAGCGTAATTCCGAGCAAGTGGCCACTGTGACTGCTTTCATCAGTTTAACGTTAATATTGTTTACATAAGCCCGATGTTCTCCGTGCTCAAATGAGTCGTAAATCAGTAGCACCAACGTTTGTAACATACCTTCTATCTGCAATGTGCCCGGCATGACTCCAGATTTTGGTAAATGACATTCAAAAAACCAATCATCAACGGAGATAGACTTTGTCGCAATAGCCGTTTTCCCTTTCTCAATCAACTCGTAATTATCGATCATTAAAAAAGGGGCGGTTATATCCAAAGCGGTAGATATTTGTTCCGCAGTTTTCATCATCATTTAGCTTCCATATCCACTACAACTCTGCCATATATATTCTGCTCCTTAAAGTTTTCAATAGCACAACTGACCCCTGCTAATTTCACTTTTGTGTAGACATCGCAAAGCGCAGAACTTCGCCAAATTGAGGCCAGTTTTATCAGTAGACTTTTTCTACTTTCGACCGAGGTTCCTTCCGCGTTGATACCTATTAGACTGATCCCACGAAGAATAAAAGGTAATACATTTGTCTCAAAATGCGTCCCCGCAACAAGCCCTGTGCTCACAACAATGCCATTCTCTGATACCTGCTTTAAAATACAAGCGAGCACATCTCCACCAGCCACATCAATGACTGCCTGCCACCTTGAAGGCAATAAGTTTTGTGTCGTCTTCACATCTGACGCATTTAAATCAACAATAGCGGTGACCCCTAAATTCTCAAGGAAAACTTTACCGTTTTCCCGAGTTACACTCACTTCAACGTCATAACCAAGATGCTTAAGAAGTAATACTGCGATACTGCCAAGACCACCACTAGCTCCAGTTACCAGCACCTTACTAGCTAACTTGTCGATACCATGCTTTTCGATTGCTTCAACGGCAAGTGCTGCTGTATACCCTGCGGTTCCATATACCATTACTTCCTCTAGGCACATATTTTCTGGCAATCGGATGAGCCACTCAGCAGGTACGCATATATACTCTGCAAGACCGCCCTGATAATTCATCCCCAATGGCGTACAAAACACAGCTACTCTATCGCCTTTTTTAAAAAGAGCTGAATTTGATTGCTCAACTACCCCACTTGCATCAAGCCCCGGAGTATGAGGGAAGCGGCGAGTCACTGCAGGATTACCCTGACAGGATAAAATATCTTTATAATTTAAAGAAGAATAGTGCACTTTTACGAGTACTTCAGAACTAGGTAGATGTGTCACTGGCAAGCTTTTAACTCGATATTCAAATTCTCTTGGAGATTTTTTTTCCACTACGAGTGCATTATAGTATTCTGTCATGGCAAGTGTGTTTTAATATATCAAGATACTGACATTCTTTTATAGATGCTATTGATAGTCAACGAATATTCTTTCACAATAATAGTTATTGCTCGTCGTCAAATAGGAACAATAAATGAGTAACTTAGAAAAGTACAATCAGGCCTTTATTACAGCTTTTGACATCACTGAAGCACAGCTCACCGATGACTTCGGCTATCAAGCAATTCCTGAGTGGGACTCAGTCGGTCACATGGGACTCGTTGCAGAATTAGAAGATGCATTTGATATCATGTTAGAAATGGAAGATATCATAGACTTTAGTTCATACGGCGAAGGGAAAAACATACTTAAAAAGTATGATGTTGAAGTTGTATAATAACTAGTTTTAAAAAATGATAGCACAAGCTTAAAGCTTGGCTATCATTCCGTTTCTAAAGCATTTCAAGAACGCTTTGTTGCTCTAATTTACTGATCGCACTTTCCATATCTACTACGCTACAACCCGATAAGTTCGCAATATCTATCGTGTCATGCTTTCCATCACTATAATTGAGTAACATCCTGATATGATTCAACTCTTCTAATTGGCCAACTCTTTCTTTGCTGAAAAAGCTCAATGTCGGGTACAGCCCTCGCTTGCCTAAATTTGGTTCACCATAAGGAAACTTGTTCTCGAACGTTGCTGTCTGCTCCAACGCAATGAGAATCTTCTCAAGTTTGTCGATACTATCCAATATCGGTTTAATCCCCATATTTTCTTTATCGTCTAACGAAGTATGATACTCACTGTAACCTGCATGAAAACATCGACTCACGCAACATACTGGAAATTGAAAACCTGGTGAATTGTATTGACGCTCATCTGAACCACTTAATGGGCTGAACGGAATGTTTTGGTGGTGAAAGCCATGTTCATTAAGGTGATATAGCAGTTTATCTAACAATCCATTATCGTTACGACTATGCTTGAATACTAATTCTTCAGGCTCACCACCCATACAGTTGATTACAAGACCTGAAACTAAATTTTCCTTTAAGTAATCGCCCTCTAAATGAAGCAACCCTAAACTACCAATTGTTTCAGGATGCAAAGCAAAGCGATACGAATAACGTCGCTGTGGCCAGCGCTTAATTCGGTGATATAAACCGAGCAGCACCAAAGGCCCACTGATTTCATTATTTGCCATTGATGGATGACATAAATAAGAACTTAGCAGGATTTCCTTTTTTGATTCTCCCTCAAGGACAGTCTGTGCAATATCCAAATGACCATCAACAAATTCGCTGTCAATGACCGCTTTATATGTGCCGGGTTTTAACTTATCCCGAGTATTCTGAGATACACAAAACCCCCACCTTTTTTTGTAATAACTAGTTACATATGGAATGGCATTCGGTAACTCAGGAAGGCTGTATAGGTGGTTTTGCAATTCTTCGAGCTCAATCTCACTATTTACAGGCTCAGAGTAATTTACCACTTCTAGATTTAAACGTTTCATATCGGCGACTTTTTGCCCATCCGGATCTAGAAGGTATGCATCATTACAGTGCCACTCTTGTGGAACTGTCCAATCAAACACCGAGGTACCTGTCGGGATAGACTGAACTGTCAAGGGCATATAACGAGAGAAAATATCATAACTCTGACGCAAGCCTGGCCCCGTGATTGAACGTAGTATGGGGAAAAGCTCATCAAAAAGGTCACTATAAAACAACTCTGACTCTTGATATTGCACGTTCTAAACTCCTTATTTCCCGAATATGATACACTTTATTTTTCTAGTGCGTTTATTGCTCTAAATGGATATCGTTGGCACGCCACGCATTATTTCCAAAAGATTATCCAATAAAATATAACTCTCAAAAATTACTTATACAACATACTGTT
Organism: Pseudoalteromonas flavipulchra NCIMB 2033 = ATCC BAA-314; assembly: GCA_000814665.1. Taxonomy (GTDB): domain Bacteria; phylum Pseudomonadota; class Gammaproteobacteria; order Enterobacterales; family Alteromonadaceae; genus Pseudoalteromonas; species Pseudoalteromonas maricaloris. The sequence continues at coordinate 50,584 of JWIH01000025.1, read as the reverse complement.
ACCTTTTAGTGGTAAAAAGTTACCGTTTTCCTTTGCGTTTAAGCTCTTCCAACCGTTCTCGCTCCGCCAAAATCATCTTTAACATCTGAATGCGAAGCTCCGCTTCTTGCTGTTTAAATTCAGAGAGCTGCTCTTCAAGCACTTCCACTTCATCTACTTTTGTTTGGTCACGGTACTTTTTACTGCCTACGTGTTCGATTAAAGCTTGCTGCTCATCATTAATCGCATCTGGGTGCTGTTCGACTTTTAAAAATCGCTGTTCTCGGGATTGCATCAGCTTATTAATTCTTTCTTGGAGTTTACGAATTTGCGCTTGAATAAGGTCCATTGCCTTTTCTAAGTTTTCATAATCCTCTTTAAATACAGGGTTATCTTCTTTATAACCTGCTGCTTCATCATCAAGCTCTTTGGAGAGCATCGCGGGTACCTCTTGCTTTTCTTCCGCATCGCTTGGTGATTTCGTCTTTATCTGGTTGGAAGTAACTTGGGCCGAGCCTTGTGATTTCAATTCAGTCTGTTGCTTTAGCGGTGATAAGCTACCTTGATGTATTTGAATATCCATTTTCACTCCTTGGGATAGACACTGTTTGCTATACATATCGGAAAAGCTGGAAAAAACTTAATTAAATTTACGTTGTGCGTTCCTAATTTCGTTTCCGCTGTCTTCAAACTGACATCAACTCGCGACCAATTTGTCATAAATACCAGCAAAAATACTCGATAAGCTAACTCGGCTAGGAAGTATGTTGGTATAGCCTCTTTTTTCGCGGGAGCGTTATGGAAAACAAGCAAATTGCGGTGGTAACTGGTGCCTTTGGTGGGATAGGTTCTGCTATTACGAAAACACTCATTGAAAAAGATTTTTTTGTTGTAGCGATAGCAAGCGAAAGGCGTAATGAGGCCGACTTTGATCTCTGGCTTAACACGCTACAAATAAACCCAGCGGCAGTAAAACCTTTATTCTTGGATGTGACTAATGCTGAGCAGTGCCACACAGCGATGACTCAGGTCTTACAAGAATTTGGGAATATCGATCTACTCGTAAACAACGCCGGGATCACACGCGACTCAGCGTTTAAAAAAATGACCCACGCGCAATGGAGCGAGGTGATCAACACCAATTTAAATTCTCTCTTTAATATGACCAACCCAGTCTTTGCGGCAATGTGCGCAAATAAGCAAGGCCGTATCGTTAATATCTCCAGCGTTAATGGCCTAAAAGGTCAATTTGGGCAGGCTAATTATTCCGCCGCAAAAGCAGGCATGATTGGTTTTACCAAAGCGCTAGCCTATGAAGGTGCAAGAAGCGGTGTCACCGTCAATGCAGTAGCACCAGGCTACACAGAAACGCCTATGGTAAGCGCCATGCGTGAAGACGTATTAAATAGCATAAAAGCACAAGTACCGATGCAACGTTTAGCCACGCCTGACGAAGTTGCAGCTGCAGTTGCTTACTTAGCATCAAAAGCAGCCGGTTACATTACTGGCGAAACCCTGTCGCTCAATGGCGGCCTATATATGCAATAACCTAAATAACCTCAGGTTAAATACCACCGAGGGAGCGAGCTGTACCTGATGTTCGGTGGTGCTAACTAATCACTATCATCCATTGTGTTAATTTAATCGATAACAAGGAAAAGACCATGTACAGCGATTTATTCAAAACATTCAACGAACAAACTGAGCAATTCTTTGCACCAGCGGTACAGTTTAACCAAATCGTAGCAAAAAACATCGAAGCACTCTCTAAAATTCAGCTGCACTCGGCTGAACAGATCACTAAAACATCCATTGAGCAGCTAAAGCAAGCGACTGAAATCAAAGATGCAAAATCTATGATGGATTTTAACGCAAGTCAGTTGAACGCGTTAAACGCTCTAAGCCAACAGATGATCCAAGATGGTCAAAAGCTTTCTCAATTAGGTCAAGAATTTAAAGACAGCTTAGAATCTCTTGGTAAAGAAACGCTAAAAACCGCGAAAGCGCAATAACCTGCAATTTTGGGCGACTTAGGTCGCCTTACCCGTTCAAACAACACAAAGGATCTACCTGTATGGGCACTCAAGCAAATATTGAGCAAGGGTTAACTGCGTGGTGGCAATATAACCAAGAATTGTGGCAGCTCGCAGCGACAAATTTTGGTAAAGAGAATCCATTACAAAATGCATTAAATGAGCAAAACCAAGCCGACTTACAAAGTTGGCTCAGTGCACTCAATCAGCAACCGGAAACCTTTATTAAACAGCAAAATGCGTGGTGGCAAACTCAGTTTGCTATTTTTCAAAACAGTTTTATGCCGCAAACTACCGATGAGAAAGAAGACATTATTAGCCCTGAGCGTGGAGACAAACGCTTTGTAGACCCAGATTGGCAAGAGAACCCTTGGTTTAACTACCTAAAACAAAGCTATCTTTGGTTTGGACAATCACTACAAAACACCATTGAAAATACTCCAGGTCTCGACCCAAAACTTAAAGAGCGATTAGCGTTTTTTGCAAGACAGTCCGTTAATTCAGTATCACCGAGCAACTTTGTTTCAACCAACCCAGAATTACTCAAGCTGACGCTAGAAAGTAACGGGCAGAATCTATTCGATGGACTGGCGCGCTTAAAAAAAGATTTAACCAAAAGTACTGAAATGCTCCGAGTCAGCATGACCAATGAAAATGCGTATACACTTGGAGAAGACCTGGCTTGTACACCGGGTAGAGTGGTATTCCAAAACCACTTGTTTGAATTGATCCAATATCATCCGACTACGGAGCAAGTGCACAAGACTCCCCTGCTTATCGTGCCGCCATTTGTTAATAAATACTATATTTTGGACTTGAGAGCAGATAACTCGATGGTTAAATGGGCACTTGAACAAGGGTATACCGTGCTAATGATGTCATGGAAAAACCCAGATCCAAGCATGGCAAATATTGCGTTTGACGACTATGTCGTCGACGGTGTGTTATGTGCTTTAGAGCAAACAGAAAAACAAACAGGCGAAACGCAAATCCATACTGTGGGTTATTGTATCGGCGGTACTCTACTCACCACATGTATGGCCTATATTGCTGCTAAACGCATCAAACAAAGAGTAAAAAGTGCAACCTTGCTGACCACAATTTTAGATTTCTCGCAGCCAGGTGAACTTGGCGCATTTATCAATGAGCCCACCATTAATGCGCTAGAACAGTATAATAATCAAAATGGCGTGATGTCAGGGCATCTGCTCGGTACTTCTTTTAGTATGCTGAGAGAAAACAGCTTGTATTGGAATTACTTCGTCAATAATTACCTCAAAGGCAAAGCGCCTGCCGACTTAGATTTACTCTACTGGAATAGTGATAGTACAAATCTAACAGCGGCCTGCCACAACTTTATTTTACGAGACTTATATCTCAATAATCAGCTTATTGAAGACAAGTCTGTCAGTATTCGTGGCACTAAAATTGACCTCAGTAAAGTAAAGCAACCTGTCTACTTTCTCTCTACCCGTGACGATCATATTGCGCTGTGGCAAGGCACTTTTGAGGGGGCTAAAAAGCTCAGCAGCCCGCTCACCTTTGTGCTTGGTGAGTCTGGTCATATTGCCGGAGTGGTCAACCCGCCAAGTGCAAACAAATATGGTTATTGGTTTGATGGACAAGACCAAGAAAACCCCGCCCAGTGGCTTGCTTCGGCAAAGCATGAAAGCGGGTCATGGTGGTCGCATTGGGCGCAGTGGCTACATCAAATAAACCCAGAGCAAGTCCCAGCTCGTGCCGCACAAAGTGATGAACAACCGGGGATTTACGATGCCCCCGGAGAATACGTCAAACAGAGTATTTAACCTGAGCTGCGGATAATTAATGCCTTTCTAGCAGCCAGTTTTAGCGCTAACTGCGTTGAATTCACTTCCAATAGCCAGCTATTGGTGCGTAAATTCGCCTTGTTTTCCCTAAAACTCTCTGGCTAGACAAGGAAAAAACCAAGTTATTCTTTAGAAGCAATGAGTTGGAACATTCCTTATCCAAACCTCAGGTTATTTAAGAAACTTACAATCAAATCAATTAGAGGCAAGCAATCTTGCTTCTAATATTTCCCGTTATTGACACATTCTATACATTCGGTCAGTCTAGGACACAAAAATATAGGGAAATAACATGATTGGATTTCTTATACTTGTTGCGGCGTTCGTAGCCTTTGTTGGCGTATTACAATATCAAAAAGTAAAAACGACGGCACGTAGACGTAGTTTTATTCAAGATTACGACCTCACACATTTAAGACCCAAACTCAGCCACCATTATCCAGAGCTTACTAATGAGCAACTGACACAAGTTGAGTTAGGTCTTAAGCAGTTTTTTCAAGCGAACTTATTGCTCGAAGATCAATCCTTAGCTATGCCCTCTCGGGTTGTCGATGCGCTGTGGCATGAATTTATTTTACACACCCAAGAGTATCACTCCTTTTGCTACGAGGCCTTTGACCGTTTCTTACATCATTGTCCATCTGAGGCAATGAAAGGGAAAAACAAAGCTCAACTCAGCCTACGTAAGACATGGCGAGCCTGCTGTAGCATCGAGCGCATATCCCCGCGAAGACCAGCTGCTTTACCTATATTATTCGCACTGGATGCCTTACTTAATATCCCAAATGGCTATTACTACTCGGCAACCGATTTTCGAGAGCCCATTACCAAAGGCGATTCCAGCACTACAACCTATGCTGGACACATCGGGTGTACGTCAATGGACAGTGGCGACAGCAGCACCTCTTCCTCAAGCTCTTCAAACTCAAGTTGTAGTAGTGGCTCAAGTTGCGGTAGCGGCTGTAGTAGTTAAACACAAAGTATTTCTAGGATGCGGCCTTTTACATTCGTTAACGTTAAGGCCTTATATTGGCGCTAAAGATTAGCTACTATTTGTACCGGTTTAACTAGTTTCTTTTGGTGATCCGGTGCCTATTTTCAACAAACATTACAGCCTGCTATTTTCAGCCTTACTGATGTCGGGATGCCACCAGCTGGGCGAAGGTCAATCTTTGTGGAGAATCGCCTCAGAAGGCATCATTTTTGATGGGCAGCTGCAAACGCACCTATCAGCTCCCTCAATTCAATGTGAACAGTGTGAAATCAAACGTCAGACCGATATGCGCCCTTCCGGTCCTGCGGATTACACATTAGTGTCGGAAAACCACAAACTCAAAGCGATTTGGGGTAAAAGTAGCAATGCCGCTTTATATATTCCAAATAACGCCGGAAGAACCTTAATAAACTTGGCTCCGGATACGGAAACTGGTGTCTGGATCATGGACTTAGATAGTACACCAAAGCCACTTAAAGTCGGCAAAGTAAATTATGTGATGCTTGGCGCTGACACTTACCAAGTAGTGATCAGTCCAAATTCACAGCGCACAAACTTCGAGTACGCTGTACTTGTGAAATAGCTTTTATTGTGCTTCTAAAATCGTTACTGCATCCGGTTTGAGCCTAACTAGATTCATTCCCTCAGTGACTTTGCTTGCATCAAACACTTCACCGTTTTCATGTGCTCTATGAGCCAAATAACGCTTCGTTTTCTCAATGTCTAACTCGAACTGCTCGAGTACTCCAGTCGCATAGGCTTGCTTTCCAATGGCGGACATTGGAAAAACCATATCGCCATCCCGTACCTTTACGTTTATTTCCTCGCCGTTATCTACTTTCAGTGTCATCCAACAACCGCGTTTTTTACACACCTTGACCACTTCACCCGACAGCGTGATCTCACTGCCTACAAACTGCTCAGTGTTTTTTAATACATCTGCGGCGACCACAAGTTTGTTCATATTCGCACCGCCACCAAACTCGGTTGTTTTAGCGTCAGCCGTTGACATCAAAAGTACGGTAACTAAACCACAGAGCAATTTGTTTTTCTTCATGTTTTTTCCTTAAAAGTCAGAATAGTAACGCCTTCAAATATATAACTATAAGTAATTATTTATTGCAATTAGATCTTATAACAACTAACATCCTCGCCGCAACTGCAAATGGTAATTGTTTTTATTAAGGATTAATAATATGAAACTCTCTACTCTCTCTTTATCCATTCTTGCAACGCTCTATGGCTTTGCCGCATACGCTGAAACGCCCGCATCGCCCCATTCCGATATTGAAAAAATAGAGGTATTGGGACATAAATTAGCAACATTAAACCACGATGTCGCCGCATCAGTTTCAGCGCTAACGGAAGAACAAATAGCACGGCAACAAGCATCTGATTTAAACCAATTACTCAAGACTCTCCCTAATGTTGAACTATTTGGTAGCGTGACGCCGCTCTCTGGACAACCCGCCATTCGAGGGTTATACGGTGAACGAATACACATCTCTGTAGACAATGTAAAACGTAAAATTGATTCGGACGGCAGCCAAAATATCGCACAAATTAATTCCTTAGGAATTAACCCTGATCAATTAAAGCAAGTGCAAGTATTACGAGGTGCCGACTCTTTAACTGTCGGCTCTGGAGCCATCGGAGGTAGTATACGGCTAGTTACTAAAAACGCTGCTGATTACCTAAATGACCAGCATGGGTTTGGCGGCAAAGCTTCGGTCACCCATTTATCTGTATCGGATGCCAATGACATTAATGTCAGTCTATTCCATCTTAATGAGCACAGCGATACTGTCTTATCCCTCGGCCAAGTAGAGTTTAACGATATTGATGTCGTAGCAGACACCAAAGCTTCTGAAGACGATAGCATTCAACAGATCAGTAAAATAAAAAACCAATCAAAACGTCAAAACCTCGCGCTTAAAAATACATGGTACATCAATGAATACCATACTTTGAGTAGTAAAGTTGATTTCAGTAAAACCGAGTCAATCGATCAGCCGTATGCCCAGCGTATAGACTTAGCATTGGCCTATCCCACGCTTGCTGAAGATTACAAAAATGACTACTTGGAAGGAATGCTCAACTATACATATCAAGGGGCTAGCGAGCTGGTAGACCTAGATGTACAGGCACTTTTTGCGCGCAAAACCTATGATGAAATCACCAAAGGTTATATTGAACGCGGCAGCAACAAAATTAACTATGATGGTGGGAAAAATGGAGAAAGTACGCGTAAAGGCCTGAGAATTGCTAACTTGGCTACTTTCAATGGCAAGATAAAGCACAAATTAGCCATTGAAGCGCAGTACGAGTCCGAAAGCTTCGACCAACAACAATGGGACGAAAACCCTACTGATAAATCAACTTACTATGGCGATAGCGATGCCTCGAGTTGGTCTCTTTCTGTTATCGATCAAAGTCAGTTTTTAAATGAGAGATTACTCCTCACAGGTGGTGTGAGATTCGATAAATACACCCGTTCAAGTAATCACTTTACAGGCTATTCCGATAATGATGATTCTGAGCTTTCTAGCGAGTTAGGAGTAACTTTTAAAGTCGCGGATTATCTTAATTTTTACGCTAAAGCCGCAGAGGCATTTCGAGCCCCTTCGCTCCAAGAGTTGTATAAAAAAGACGAATGGAGGTGTCACATTGGTGGAAAAATTTGCTTTAGCGAACCACAACCAGATTTAAAAGCCGAAGACTCCCAAAGTTACGAAGTTGGTTTTGGTTTGAGCTGGCAGGACCTATCCTTCGCGGATAATTTCAGCGTAAAAGCCATGTACTTCGATAGTGAGATAAATAATTACATCGACAATGTACCTTTTATGTATTACATCGATGAAAGCGGTAATAAGCAACTCGGCTCACCCGGTCCCAAACCCAGCAATGGTGTGCCTGTCGCCACACATCGTGACTACAGTGCGAAAAATATTGGTAAGTTATTTAGTCATGGTATTGAAATTGAAGCACAGTATTCATTTAAAAAATTAGACTTTTACCTAGGATACGCCTCTATGAATATGGATGTCGTCGGTGTACCTAATTTCTTTTTAGGCACTATTGACCCTACGCGCCAACCATATTCTGAAGCGCCAGCAGATAAGCTAACTTGGAACACCAATTACCAATTGAACAGTAATCTAAACATAGGTTTTCAATTACTACACTACCGAGCTCAACAGCGCCTTAGCGAAGATCTCATCACACGCGGATACGGTACCGGAACCTATACTATCTACAACCTCAACGTAAAATACCAAGGCGAGGGAGTATTATCAGGTTTTTCTGCCCGACTTGGTGTAGACAACCTAACGGATAAGCGTTATTTGCGCGCGCCAGCAAGTGAAGCAAACGACCCCGCAGAGCTTGGCAGAAACATTAAAGCGACGATAAGCTACCAATTTTGACAAAGCAAATGTGGTTTTAGAAAAAAAATGCCGACTTAAAGTCGGCATTTTTAACATCATTTGATTTTTGTTCGTTATAGTTTTTTCAACTTCATATCAGTGCCAAATACAAGGCCATGATCTGCAACATCCATACTAAACTCAAACACCATATTTTGCTGTAAAAGTGCATCAATACCTTCAGGCATTGGTTGACCAGTCGCTTTTGCCGCTTCTAACATTGGTGCTAAAAACGCTTGCATATCCATACTGAAATGCGTCATGCCATTAGTTTCTAGCGCTTGGCTTGCCATTTTCTCAGCAATAATTGTCGCCTTTTCACCCGTAAACAACACTAAGTGATCGCCTTTAACCGCTAGCTTGATATCCATACCCAATGGCTGTGGAGATGGAATGTACTGGTTAATTGAAACCGGAGTACCATCTTCTGGGATTTGAATTTGACCCAGCATAGGTGCAAGCCCTTTCACCGTATTAACAAGTACTAAAGGATCTTCGGCAGACAATGTGACTAGAGCATCAAACGTTTTAGGTTCCGGCATGCCTTGGTCATTTGGCTCCATAACAAGATCAAAAACAGATGCACTCACGCCTTTAACCGAGTTCGCCATGCCTGTCATCATCGCAATAGCCATTGGGCTGTTTTGTTTCGCTTGCTGCTGTAGTGCAACGAGTTCAGAACACTTGAATTCAGCTTTAGTAAAACGGCCCCAAAGGGTGTTTACAAGCGGTGCGACTTTTGCAACATCAACACCATAGCCAAACCCTAGCACTTTCTCTTCACCGTTGGTGACGTGCGCAGGAATAAAACCACGGATCGACCCAAGCGCTTTCATCAGTTCAGCATCTTTACCCACCACAACAGTGTCAACTTCAAAGTCGATTGCGGAATTAGTAAATTGGATATTCTTAGTACCCAATACCGTTGCAGGCCACAGGTTGGCGATTTCACTGTAGTCCGCCTGACACTCAGGAGCACGTACCGCTGCTAATTTCTCAGTCCCACCACCTAGCTGCAATAGGTTATTTAACATACGAGTCAAATCAGACTGCTTATTTGCAGTAATGCCATCGACGATAGCCACATGATTCAGAAACGCAATTGACGAACCATCAAAACCAAACTGCGTATTGTATTGCTCAAGCTTGCCAGATTGCGCCAGTGACTGGGCTGGTTTGGCAATACCCAAAGCAACTTTTAAATCCGCTTCGGTGTTAATAGGCGTGTTAAATGTCGTCGTTACCCATTGACCCTGCACGGATGTGATAAGCTCAATTTTAGCTTCTGGCGCGAACTCAAGCTGATAACGCGTTAATGCGACGCCATCAAGCGTATCTTCTTGGTATGTGATTTCGGCATCTTTTGCAGCCATTTTTATTGTGCGCTGAAAAGCTTCAGGATCTGCAAGCTCATAACGCAGTGTCGGTAACAAACCAACGGTGTAGAATACACTTCTAACTGTCTCACCCATACCTAAGATAGCTTTCATTTGCTCAGGGGATGTCATCGCTAGATTGTACTGCTCTAATAACGTCGCCAGAAAATTCAGATGTTTGTCATTTTCTTTTCTAAGCAGCCTAGTTGCTTCTTCAAGGTTTTGTACTTTTCTAAGCGCTTCAGGCATAAAAGATAAATATTTTTGCTGCTCAAAAGGCGTTAATTGCCCCCAAAATACAGCGGTATCAGCCGGAACGTATTCCAGTTGCTCCATCGCAATGCTTGAAGAAGATGATTGAGTGGTTACATAAGCACCAACGGCAATAGCCACAGCACCTAAGCCAACGAGAAGTTTTGTATTCATAATTGATTCCTTGTTATCACCACGGTACATAGCCAAACACGTGGTAAATTTATTCTTCCCTACGAACCGCAACGATTGCGCGCGTCAGAGGTCGTTGCATAAAGACAATTGCATGTCCAAAAATGCAGCGGTATTGTACCTCGATTATTGTCTCAATTCCATTAATTGTGAATGGTCAAGTTACTCTCAATATTCGGTAAGTTTTAAAATGAGCTTGATCGTTACACCAATAACCACCAAGCTCTCATTTACAGGATTATTGACTTTCTGCTTGTAGAGTCAACCCTGAAAAAGCGGCGTAACCATAGAGCCCAATATGCCATGTTCCCGCATTTGGATTGGTGATTGTGCACGTTTCATTATTGCCATTTTCATAAGGCCGACATTCGTAGGTATTACTATTTGGTTGTTGACCAAAACGCAGATATAAATCAGCATCTCCAGTACCTCCCGATGCCTTTACTTGCAGGCTCTGTGTTCCCTGTGCCACGTCAAAAGTATAATACTGCCACTGACCTTTACTGGCGGATTGATCCAACCATTGCTGGCTATTACCTTGATCTGGAGGAGTGTCAGTATAAACCGTAGCCATTAGCGCAACGCCTGAATAACTCTCATAGCCTTCAAGCATGACATAGTAACGACCTGTTTGTACTGGAGTAATTGTACAGGCTTCACTATTACCTGATTTATAGGGTCGACAATCGTAGTTTTGTGTCGTTGGTTCCGCATTAAAGCGCACATACATATCTACATCCCCACTGCCGCCCGCCGTTTCAACTTTTAGCTGCGTTGCTCCTGCTGGCACATCAATGTAATAAAGTGTCTGAGAAGACTTAGCACCAGTGACATTCGCTTGTGTTTGACCACTGATAAGTTCAATTGCAGCTGGCGGCTCAATAACGGGAGTTTCTATCACAGATAGATTATTGCTTGCTTTGATCAGATTCAGTTCATCACCAATTTCGGCGGCATACCACCATGTCATATTCATCGGTAATGCGAGCGGATCGGCATCTCGCTGCGCTTTAGATAAGGCAGTTGCATTGCTTGAAAACTCAGCAGTTCGAACAGTAAGCTTATCGTTTGTCACACTCAACACTTTAAACTGTTGAATACTCGCAAGGTCGATAGTCCAGCTTTTTGGATCATTGGCGCTTCTCGCCGGTGCACCCCAGCTTCCCTCACCCACATAAACGGTGCCGCCTTGGGTCGTTGCTGTAAAGCCATTGCTGGTAGGCGTTAGTGCGTAAGTCAGTTTATTGATATGAGTATCGGACTCTACCACTAAGTTCATCGCATTATTATAAAAGTCTTGTGCCCACCAAGTGTGTAATATGGTGTTATCTGACTTACCTGAATAGTGAGGATACATCGGCTTGTGATATTGAGCGATACGCCACGTTGCGCTGTTGCCCTGAGACTGTAAGTCGCTTTTCAGCCAATTGTTCATCGCTGTGGCATAGCTCGACCAGCCACTATTTTTAAATTGGCTATTTAAGGTATAAACCCTTAACAGCCCCGCCACGTTAAAAGCACCATAGGTATCTTTTGCTGTACACGCACCATCTTGGTCATAATCTACGCCAAATACTTCGCATAGCGTTTTGTAGTTATCGTCTTCGTGATTGCCATGTGTTGCTACAAATGGATAAATTCGCTTGTATGCAAGGCCATCAATCAAATCATCCGAAAAGGTTAATTGCCAATCTTTTAAGTATTCACGCATTTCAGAAACGGAGTTTGCATTGGTGTAATCGCCACCATGCATAATAAATAGCGGTCGAATTTTAGCGATCAACTCATTGCCTTTACGGCGTGTTGTCCAACCCGTGCGCGTATCACCACCAGCTACAGCAGTGATCCCTGACGCCGTTTGCGGCGCAGTTCTGAACCACAAACGCTGACCGCAACCTTGTGAATCACAAACACGATAATAAACCGCACTATCTGGGGTTAAGCCGGTTAATTTCACAAATGAACTTGAGAGGCCACCGTCAAAGGTATACGTTGCGCTGACCGCAGCACTTTGCCAGCTCTGCTCATCCGTTGTGCTGCCATATTTAACAATATGATTAGTGCCTGACGTGGGTGTAAATCCTATGGTTGCTGAAGTGCTTGGACTGGCGTCCCACACAAGACGATGGTAGTCACTCGCAGCAAAACTGCTACAAGATAGACCAGCTGCAACCACAAAAGTTGCCATTTGAGTATATTTCATTTCCTTGGTTCCTAGTTTAGAGTAACAGGCTCAACACGACTTTGAGCCAATGAGAGTGGTGTTGATGGCGTAGCCACCAACATGACAAATGCGGCGTTTTCATAAGGGAGCGAAAGCGTCTCTGCCGATTGAAAATTCACGGCCGTTGCCCCTAACTTTTCACGCTTAAACGACTTGGGTAACGACACGCCAGCCTCACTACTCCAATAGTCACCATTTTTAATGTGTGGGAAAAAATCACTTGCGATATGGGGCTTTCCGGGACTATTTGGTGTTTGAATTAAAGAGCGCAGCTCATCAGGTGTAGGTAAGCGCCACTCGGCACTACCACATAATGAAGCTTGGTTGGTTTTACGGATCAGATCTTGGCTATCGCAGTGGGATGCTTCGAAATAACAATCACCTTGATCAGCATGACCAAATTGACCGTCATACCAAGAGTAACTCCAATAGCCATCGTGAATAGACTCATCATCTCGCTTTACTTCCCAAAGCAGATTAAGCTTTTTATCATAGACACAATGCCAAGGGCCCTGCCATACAGACAAAAATTGCATGTCATTGGTGACTTTAATAAAGCGTGCATGAGTTGGAATTTCTCGCTCAGGAGCGCTGAATAACAAGTAGCTAATCGCCACAGTGGCAATCGCTAAACTAAGTATTAAACGTGAGGCAACGGTCATAGCATATACCTCAATTGAATCGCTCTGTGGTGACGAGTATGCGCGATTTGTGCGTGATCAAATGCGGAGACCCACATGCAAACACCAGAGCGCAGTTCAACATCAAGGGGAGAATGCGTTTGGTGTTTACGTACCAGCTCTAGCGTCCAATAACCATCGTGCCACTCTCCCCTAGCCCTAACATCGGCTCTATCTCCCTCAAAACGATTTGAACGGTACAACACGGACGGGAGCTGTTCGCCAATTTTCGCCATGTCTTGTTGTGGGTTGTAGGTTTCGCTGGCAAACCAATCAAGGACTTTACGCTCAGTGATATCTGGCGATGGGATTGGCATTCGCTTTGGCGTAACCTCATTCGGTGAGTACCAACGCCAATTCATCACATAAGCACCGCTTTCTTTGCCATCAGGTTGATACCCTGCGGTGTAGCGTCTTTGCCCAAGTGCAACGCTTTGAGGCGGCCCAAAAAAATTATCATCGGCCAAGTACATGTCATTGGTTCTCAGCGCTTTCCAGTGCCATAAATCTCGCGTGCGGCCGTCCGTACTTGCATGATAGCCCTTGCCATGCCAGTTATGGGGCTTGCCTGCAAGCGGCGCATCTCCGTATTGAACGGTACCATCACCTCCTAGTTCACAGGTTGTCGATAGCATGATGGCAAACTTATCTTCGTAATAAGTGCGCTCGTCAAAGCGATAAAAGCCATTTTCTTGTACTTGCCAACCGTCTGAGGTTTTTTCCAGCGGCAGATGCTCTAGGCTTTCGCTCGGATCTTGCCAGCGGATCAGAAAGAAGGTTTCATCATGGTTGCTCAACGCTTTTATTTCGACCTCACTACTCCCATCCAAGAAGTTTGCACCACCAAATGTAGTTAACTTAATAGGCTTAGCACGCAACCACTCCGGCTCATCTCCTTTACCGTCTATTTCAAGGTGGCTTTGCCTTGATAGCGGTGCAACTTCTAACCGTAAATGCTGCTCTGCAACAATAAGCTTTATGCCAAGGCCGCAAAAATACACTAGAGCAATGCTGCAACTGAGCAAAATAAGCGCGTTTCTAGGCAATAACACACTCAGTACTTGCTTACCCTTAAACACCGTATGCTTTATGCCATGTAACACCAAATACAAAAAAATGGCTGTCGCTGATAACCCATGAATCACTAGACTGAGACTCTCTGGATTGAGCCAAAGTAACCATCCTGTGACTATACTCAGCACGATAACCAGATACCCAAAGTAGTTAACGGCTTTATCAAACTTGCTTGGTGCGCCATGAAACGGTGTGCGAATGGTTGCCACGGTAAAAACAATCGCAATCAAGGTGAGTAAGCAACCAAATAACACATGCACTGACAACAACGCGCCTTGGGGAAGCAAAGGCGAAAGAAACGTAAGAAAATCATGATTGATAATGCCCAAACGAGGACCTGTCAGTAACCCAACCAAGATAACTATGACCGCCATAACATGAAAAATGGCAAAACTACTTCGACGCACAACCGCTCCCAAACAAATAAAGTAAATTTAGTGTAAACAAATAAATTTACATAAATATTTCATATTTGGAAAGATGAGACTTTCTCATCTTGTGAATTAGCGGCACGTGTAATGTCGTGTAACTTGATTGTTAATTGGTTTGTACTAAGGTAGTTGGTACTTCCACCGTCACGGACAGTTCAACATGAACAATAGACTAGTAATAAAATATGTAAGTGCGGCAGTGGCTTGCACATTGTTTCTCGCAAGTTGTAGCTCACCAAGTAAAAAACCTTCTGTGCCAAAAGAAACGCTCGACCCGGTTGCAGAATCTGGTCAAGTGCCTGAGCGAGTTTGGCTCAATCAAGGGTGGTCAGATAAACTTCGGCAAGACTTTTGGTTCACAGGTCAAGGGTCTCAAATCATTCCCTATACTTGGTTTACTTGGTTAGAGCAACCCAACAGTAAAAAGCTCTTTCGCGATAGCGAACATATGGAAATGCTGCGCTACCTGCCCAGTAAAACCGCCGCCAATAACCCTTCAGGCTTGCCCATCGGTTTTGCCGTGCATAACAATCAAACCACGGGACAAGCTTGGGTCGGGATGACCTGTGCCGCATGTCACACTAACCAAATTGACTATAATGGCACAAAAATCTTGGTAGAAGGTGCGCCCACCCTCGCCAACTTTGTACTCTTCTTTAGCCGCCTAAATGCCGCGTTAGAAGCGACCCTTAACGATAATCAAAAGTTTAGCCGTTTCGCGATGCGCGTATTAAAAGAAGGGGCATCGCAAGAATTGATTGATGATCTACGAGACGATCTCAAGCATGTGGCGCTTGCAACCGCCGAGCGACAAACCGTTAATGACTTGCCCGAAGACTATCCAGACGATTTTACTAGCTATGCTCGACTTGATGCATTTGGCAATATACAAAACGCCGGCACGGCATTTGCGCTTGACGACCTTAACAATAAAAATGCGCCCACCGCGCCCGTCTCCTATCCATTTTTATGGGGGACGCACCAGTCAAATGTTGTGCAGTGGAATGCTTCCGCCCCCAATATTCCTGTGGTCGGCCCATTAGTACGCAACATTGGTGAAGTTGTCGGTGTGTTTGGTTCGTTATCCATTGAAGAAGCACCGGTTTGGCAGCGCGTTTGGGGAAAACATGCTCGATATAGCTCAACGGTAGACATGCATGCGTTAGGGCAACTAGAAGCCTGGGTAAAAACACTTCTGCCACCAGCTTGGCCTGAGCAATACCTTCCGGGGATTGACACCAATAAGGCGGCACAAGGGAAAATGCTATTCCAAGCAAATTGTGCCAACTGCCACCAACTTATTGATAGCAAAAACTTACTCAAGGATTACGAAGCAGTAAAAGTACCGGTAAAAGAGATAGGTACCGATCCGACTATGTCTAATAACGCAAGCTGCCACATGGCAAAAACACTGTTCTTGGAAGGCACAAAAACCGACATTATCGCGGGAGACAAATTCCAAGCAGTGGATAGCGCTATCGATATCCCAGTAAATGGCGTGGTGGGTCTAGTGCTAAAAGATCCCATCAAAGCAATCGAAGCGGGCTTAATAGCAGAGCGCACCGGGCCAGATGGTAAGAAAACCACTGTGAAAAAGTCCATTGAAGAGCGCCTCAAAGTCTATTTGGCAAATAGACAACAGTTAACGCCCAATACTAACGAAGATTGTGTTGATGGTTTTTACGACGCGGGGGTCTACAAAGCAAGGCCGCTAAATGGAATTTGGGCAACCGCGCCTTATTTACATAATGGCTCGGTGCCAAGCCTATGGTCACTACTACAATCACCAGAGTCGCGCCCAGATACCTTCTGGGTTGGCAGTCGCGAATTCGACCCTATCAATGTTGGCTATATTACTCATCAAGGCATGAACGAGTTCAAAGTGAACAAAGCCAGCGGCGAGGTGATGCCGGGCAATGATAACAGCGGTCACGTTTACGGCACGACCTTGAGTGACAATGAAAAATGGCAAATCGTTGAGTTTTTGAAAACGCTATAAACGCCATGTAGCACTAAAAACAAAGGGCCGAATACAGGCCCTTTGACTTATAACCGAAAACGTTATTTAAAATGACTCGTGCAACACCACCAGCGCACTTAACTTGCTTGCGCCAAACGTCATCATTTTTTCAAAATCCGACCTTGCGATGGGTACTTGCTGGCAGTCGATAGGGTTTTGGTCGTCCTCAACATCAGGGTCATTAAGATATAAACACAACTCATCCAACCCCGTAATAAGCACCCAATGCGGCGCTTTTTTACCGTTTAGCCTATAAGTGCTGATCAAAGCCAATACCGCACTGCCCTGTAACAACCATTGTTCAACCTGTTCAAGCTTTACATCGGCTTGATGAATAGCAATATCACGATATTCACACTCTTGACGGAATTGCTCATGAACTAAGGTCATCACCTGTTTTTTCTGCGCGCTTCTCACGCCATCTAAAAATAGCGGGCCCGCCGTATTCACCATCACCTCTGCCGCAAAACCACGGCGTTCCGCAGCCAATGCCAATCCAAATGGGTGACAGCCGCCGTGACCTGCGGTCATAAAGATGGTGGTCGCTTCACGCCATATCTCAAGCTCTAAGGCCTGATCGCCCATACAGCCTGGATCTATGCTTGCCATTGCCATCATCAGTGACGCCGGTCCGCAGGTAAAGTCTGTCGTTTGCTGATACCAAGGAGCTTGGTGCAACACCGCCTTTTGCGACAGCTTACGCACGCATTTTTGCATTCTTAGCGCATCGTCATGATCCGCGTAATAGTTTTGATACTCGCCAAATACACGATAACCCATGCGTTTATATAAGCCGATGGCCGCGTCATTGCGTTTAGCCACTTCTAAACGCATATATAACCAGCCCATTTCACCCGCTCTGACTTCAAGCTCAGACATCAATTGGCGTGCGATCCCTTTACCTTGATGATGAGGCGATACCGCCAATGAATAAAGCCTTGCTAGCCGCGTCCCTTGGTGCAACCAAAGCAATCCATAGCCCACAAGTTCCCCTGCTAACTTTGCAGTGAGCAGCAAGCTATGTTCAAAACTGATGTAATGCTTGAGTTGGCGGCGACTCAGTCTATCCGCACTAAAGCAGCTTTGCTCCAGCGCGTTCAGTGAATTCAAATCGTGCTGTGTCGCCTTTTCAAGCACCAACGCGGCTTGCAACATTACTTTTTACCTCTCGCTTCAAGACGTCTTGAAAATTCAGACATCACTTGCATGTACAGCTCGTCACCGAGATATTTGTCTTCAACCCCTTGGTCAATATTCGGGTTGTCGTTTACTTCAAGCACGTAGGCTTTGCCGTTGTGCTCTTTAATATCAATACCATACAAACCATTACCCACGACTGCCGCTGCTTTTAACGCTGCGCGTAACACCGCTTTTGGCACTTCAAACGTTGGTAGCGTGTCAAACCCACCCGAGAAATTACGTTTTGACTCATGGTTATAGATTTGCCAATGGTTGCGTGCCATATGGTAACGGCATGCATAGATCGCACGGCCATTTAACACCCCAATACGCCAGTCGTAATCTGTGTATAAGTAAGCTTGTGCCAACACAATCGCAGAGACGCTCATCAGCTCTTGTAAACGCTCGCCAAGCTCTTCTTTGGTTTTTACTTTAAATACGCCTTTTGAGAACGAACTCTCAGGCATTTTAAGCACCATAGGTAACGATAACTCAGCAATGAGTTTATCGATTACTTGTTCATTACACTGACTCACAAATCGCGTTTCTAAACTTGGCACCTTCTTGTAATTAAAGGCATCATGTAAAAACACCTTATTACAACAGCGTAGGATCGAGCTTGGGTCATCAATTACCACTAAATCTTTTTGCTCTGCTTCTTGTGCAAGGCGATAAGTATGGTGATCAATCGCTGTGGTTTCACGAATAAATAGCCCATCGTATTGGCCTAAGTTGTATAACTCAGCCGCTTCTAATGGATGTACTTTAATGCCAAGCTTTTCACCCGCTTTAACAAAGCGGCTGATCGCCCCTTTATTACTTGGCGGCAATTTTTCATCGTGGTCCACCAACATCGCAATATCCCAGCGATACTTTTTGTGACTCTTACGCTTGTTCCACTGAGTGGCATGCACATGACCTAATACTTGAGTACAAAACTCAAGCTGCGCCACCTGCAGAGTCGAAAAGTCGCGACGCTGCACCTGCACACGCACGCCTTTATCTTGCTGCTGTAGTGTCACTTTTAGTAAAGGCGCAGGAAATTGCTGAAATAAATACGCCGCCAACTTACCAAACTCAGGCTGTTGGGTTTCGCCCATACAAATGATCAACTCAGCGTCATCGGTAATCGCGATCCCACGCTTATCAAACCAAGCTTGCGATAAAAACAATGCATTATCGCCATCACGTAAACCGTTAATGATCTTGAGACTCGGAAGTACTTGGTGATTACGCGCTTCAGCAAGTAAAGAGCAGTAATAACCTTGGCTCAAATAACGGTCACAGTCACATAAATTAATCACTCGAAGTTTTGATTCACCGAGCTTTGGGTACTCTTGCAAATACGTTTCAAACGTCACTACGTTATTTGCCAAAGGCAGTACATCTGCATTTTGATCAACAACGAATAGAGTAGATAGCATCTAAATAATCCTTAGGTGGCGATGCGTTAGCACATCAGTACATGATGGTTTAGGCACCCCACGATTTAACATAGGGTTAGTGGGCAAATTCAAGGGCCCACATAAAAGTGGAGTAGTTGTAATCTTAAATATAGCACTTAGCAATTGAGTAATTTTGATTCTCAAGATAAATCTTTCTTGCTGTCGGCGGTCGGAATAAAAGACTTAAATTTCAAACAGTTAAAAACCATAAAAGTACATACAATCAAATTTGATTGAAACGATTAAGATTTCTCGTGTTTACAAACAGATATCAAGGATGAAATAGCACGTGGTAGGCATGCTTAGGAACACCACGAGCAGTGAGTGCTCTGGTTGAGGTGGGTGTCAGCGATTTACACTTCTTCAAAAACCTGAAATGCCTCAAATGTGAGGCATTAATTATTTAAAAATTCAAACCACAGACTAACACCCTCGCCAACTACAAGCAGAACTACAAATGTCTGAGCAGTGGGAGGTAATGGGGTCCTTAGGTACATCAGTTCCACCAGCTATATAAGGCGTTACCTCTTGTTTAAGTGGCTCTTTTTTTGAGAGGCTTTTTAGCTTTACGACTTTAAGTGATAAATTTTTCATCATAATATCCTTTTAATTATACCTTATAAAGTTTAAGGCACCTTTAACTTAGCAAAGATTGTTCCCGACCTCAACTTAGCTAGAATCGATGATACCCACTACATATTTGTACCGAATTTGGGAGTTTAACTAACAAACCAAACCTTACCTACCTTCGGTTCTTCACTTTAGCTTTGACGGTGGTTTCCCATACCATTTTAAACAAACTTTATTGAGCGCACTTTGCTCTGTAAAACCGAGTGCGTCTACAATATCAAGCAATCTGGTGTTATCGATGAGTTGTTCAAATCTATGCTTTCGCTCTTGGTCGAGTAAGGTTCTAAAGCTGGTGTGTTGTATTTTTAGCTTACGCTGCATCGAACGCACACTCATGTTTAATGCCTTAGCCATACTTGCTTGGTTGATTTCGGCCAATGAATGCTTTGCCGCTAGTAAATTAGCAACACGCGCTTTTAAATCATGATTATCACAGAGCGCCGATACGCTTTTTGCAACCGCTTGCTCAATATGTTCGTGCATTAGGCTGTCGACGGTAGCGACTGGCATGGTAAGAAAGTCTAATGGAAACAACAGTGCATTGTCAGAGCAGTTTTGTGATACGGGGCAGCCAAACCACGTTTGCAAACGCTGCAATTCTGAGTCACACACGCTAAAGCTAAGCTGGAGTTGGTTAGGCGATAAAGTTGATCGCAAAAGCTGCCGTGCAGCGCTCACCCAAGCGGTCATATTGCGCAAAATGGCTTGCTTACCCAGCGAGGTTTTTGGTTGCCAAGTTAACTTGGCATTGTCGCTATCACTTGTGAATACAGCGAGGCCAATATCGGCAACAATGGCGTCGTAATGCAATAATGAGGTTATAGCCTGCTGCAAGTCTTTACTGGTTTCGACCAAGTAACCAAGCGCTCCATAGTCATGCAACTGAATGGCTTTACCCAGTTCAAAACCAATTAAGGGATCGCCGCTTAACTCCAGCCCAACTTCAAGCAACCGCTCATACTCAACGAGTGTTACACGTTCAGGCCGTGACGCTACTAGCTCAGCAAACTCGCCTTGCAGTCTCTTGTCATCGGTAAAATGGTGATGGAGATATGCCCACGCACTATAAAAGTATACAAACGAGGTGGAATGCATTGCGGTTCCTTTTGTCGTATTTGGACAAATTGTTGGCGCAGTTTGGCAGGATTGTCAATGACTAACCCGTTACCCTTGTGCATATAAAGTACCAAAGCTTTGGCTAAAGAAGGAGCTGTATATGATTGATGTATCGTTAATTTTGCTGGCACTCAGTCCCGTCTTTTTACTTTGTGTTGCCTGGGAATATATTAAGCATCGCAAATACTATGATTGGCGAGACTCAATACTCAATGCCCTACTCGCCTTGCTCCACCAAGGCAGCGACGCGCTGGCTTTGCTTGTGCTGATGCCGCTCTTTTACTGGCTTCATCAATTTGCCTTATTCACAATCGAATTAAATCTCTTCACTTTGCTCTTTGGGTTTATCTTGCAAGATTTTTTGTATTACTGGTTTCACCGGGCATCACATTGTATTCACTGGCTTTGGAGTGCACACGTGGTCCATCACAGTTCGAACAACATGAACTTTACCACCGCATTTCGCCAAAGCTTGCTATACCCTATTGTCGGTATGTGGCTGTTCTGGTTGCCTATGATACTGCTTGGATTTACCCCAACCTTGGTATTTGCCATCGTCGCAATCAACTTGGCTTTTCAATTTTTTGTCCATACACAAACGGTTAATCGATTAGGGATGATAGAGCGAATTTTTAATACGCCTTCCCACCACAGAGTCCATCACGCCAGTAATCCTGACTATATAGATAAAAACTTTGCCGGAGTGCTGATCATTTGGGATAAGCTTTTTGGCACCTTTATTGAGGAGCGAGAAGATATAACAATTTGCTATGGAATAAGAGGTGCGGCACCAAAGCAGACCCCTTTAGATGTTAACTTTGCTCAGTGGCGTCATATGTTCCACCGCTTTTCACAAGCACACACTTTAAAAGGCAAATGGTTGGCGCTGTTTGGTTATCCAACCCACTTACCCGACAAACCTAAGAATACCGCTTCAGTCAAGCCCTAGCGCGTTACTTATATCGCTCGGCCTTTTCTACAAGCGCTTGGCAGTACACTCTTAGTTTATCGCGCAGCACTCTCACGCTTGGGTTGATCATTTGCTTTGACGGGCAGATCAACCACAACGGCTTACACTCAACGCGGTAGTCATTTAATATACTTTGCACCACGCCTTGCTCTAGTTGATCTGCTACATCTATCGCGGAGCGCAATGAAATACCCGCTCCTTGCGCACACCAACGCTTTACCACATCCGCATCATTACTGGTTCTACGCCCTTTAAGCACCACTTTGTAAGTTTGTTCATTTTTCGTCAGTTTCCACGTATCAAACTTACTGCCTCTGATCAAAAAGAATAGCCCTTGATGCTCGCTTAATTCCTCATGATCCTTTGGCGTGCCTTGTTTTTCTAAGTATTCCGTAGAGGCACAAAGCAGCAGTGGCACATCACAAATTTTAAAGCCGTAGAAGCTACTGTCTTCAGGCGCACCATAGCGCAGCGCAATATCAACACCGTCACGATAGAAGTCGAGATTGTGATCATTAAGAATAAGCTTCAGGGCAAGTTTAGGATATTCATCCAGTAATTCGTCTAGCCAAGGAAGGAGGATATTACGACCAAAATCTGACGGTGCGGTTAACCTTAGCTCACCGTCAATTTCGTTGTCGTTGTCGAGCACCTGCTTTTTGCCATCAGCCAAAAGCGCAAGTGCCTGCTCGCAAATTGGCAAATAAGTTTCACCTTGCTTTGATAGCCTTAAGCTGCGCGTAGAACGCACAAAAAGTTGAAAGCCAAGGTGCTTTTCCACTCGCTTTATCGCGGCGCTCGCCGTGGCAACTTGCATATCTAACTGCGCAGCCGCCGCGCTAATATTGCCAAGTTTAGCCGTTTTCATCACGACGATTAAATCTTGTGTATTCATTTTCAAAAAATTTTTGAAACTATTTAACTCATTATCATCTTTTTATTGATTATGTAAATCCATATTATGTCTTTAAAGCAATTTTAGGAGTTTGATATGTACACGTTACGCGATGCAATCCACGATCGTTATTCCACAAAAGCCTTTGATCCTGATAAAAAAATTAGTGATTCAGATATTGACCTACTCAAGCAGGCGCTAAGACTAAGCCCGTCTAGCACCAACGTTCAGCCATGGCATTTTGTCATCGCAAGTACTGAGGCTGGAAAAACTCAAGTGGCAAAAAGCACACAAGAGAATTACAAATTTAATGAAGCAAAAGTACTAAATGCATCCCATGTTGTTGTATTTGCTGCAAAACAAAATATAGATGATGCACATTTAAATAAAGTGCTTGCCAAAGAAAGTGCTGATGGCCGATTTGAAAAAGGCTCTGAGGT
Source organism: Pseudoalteromonas flavipulchra NCIMB 2033 = ATCC BAA-314 (assembly GCA_000814665.1). GTDB lineage: Bacteria > Pseudomonadota > Gammaproteobacteria > Enterobacterales > Alteromonadaceae > Pseudoalteromonas > Pseudoalteromonas maricaloris. The sequence continues at coordinate 27,400 of JWIH01000025.1, read as the reverse complement.
AGAAGCACAAATGAATAATGGCCGTCGCTATTTTGTCGGCTTAAATCAAACCAGCGATGAAGCAATCAAAGCATGGACTGGCAAACAAGTTTACTTAAATCTTGGGCAATTTTTGCTAAGCACCGCACTACTCGGTATAGACTCTGTGCCCATTGAGGGTTTTGACGCTGAAATTCTCAGCAATGAGCTTGGGTTAACTGAGCAAGGCTTTGACGCGCTTGCTATTGTCGCATTGGGCTATCGAGACGAAGGTGATTTTAATGCTAAATTACCTAAATCTCGCCTTGCTATCGACGATATCATTACCGAAATCTAATACCCAGTTTGGCACTGATAATGGCTAGCTAGATAACATCAGTGCCATTTCAACTTCGGTTGGAATACCATTTCAAACACTACAATGTAAACCAATGTGAATGAAACAATAAATTCACAACTATCCTCACCCCTGTTTTGTATTAAATTTATCCATATTTTTCAATAACATTACAGTTATTTGAAATTATTGGTAATTTTTTAATGTGAATTTTTTAGCTCTGTTGTAAAAATTCTGCTTGAAACATTGAATATATTATTGTTAATTAAAAGTGAAGAGTGAATTCACCTTTAAAAATAACGAAATGACAACAAGTAAACTCAGTCCTCACCACTGGTTTTGTACCTGCCAGCCGAGAGACTGTAGCAACCTCAACAGGAAGAAATAATGAAGCTACTATCACGCACACTATCTACAGGGTTACTCGCAGCAGCCGTAACCGCATCACTGAATGCTCAAGCAATGAATAAAGACCTAGCGGTAAGTGTTGATGTCGACACAAAAAGCAATGGCGATGTTATTGCGACGCTAAACATCACCAATCAGGGTAAAGGCAATCAGAAAATCTTAAGCTGGTATACAGACCTTGAAGAAGAGCATATTTTCAAAATTACGCGTGATGGTAAAGAAGTTAATTTCTTTGGTCCTCACTACAAACGCCCAGCACCTACTGAAGCTGACTTTATCAAGTTAAAGTCTGGCGAAACGCTCACTAAATCATTTGAGCTTTCAGGCCTTTATGATCTTAGCCAGCCAGGTAACTACGAAATTAGTTATGATGTTGAATCATTTGATCTTTTTGGTAAAAAAGAAATCCCAAGTATGACTACAAGAACGATGGGTCAGCAATCGATGATGCATGCCGATGTAGCAGAACTCAGCTCAAATTCGGTCAATCTATGGCTTGAAGGCGTTGCGATGACGAAGGGCAATGTTCAAGTCAATGCAAAACCAACCGCAGGCGCGGCTGATTGTACTGATGGCACTTGTTTTACAGGTCGTTGTAGTAACAGTGAAAAAACCAGTATTTTGTCAGCACTAAATGCTGCAGATCAGATCACTAATGACTCCGTTGCTTACCTAAATAGCCACTCAGCAAGCAACCCATCTACGCGTTATCAAACTTGGTTTGGCGCAGCGACAAGCAACCGTTATGCAACCGTGAAATCTAACTTCAATGCCATCAATGATGCAATCGACAACCAAGATCTCACTTTTGACTGTAGTTGTAACAAATCATACTTTGCTTATGTATACCCAAATCAACCATACAAAGTCTATCTATGTCGCGCATTTTGGAGCGCAAATGAGCTAGGTACAGATTCACGTGCGGGCACGATTGTTCATGAGCTAAGTCACTTTAATGCCGTTGCTGGTACAGATGACATCGTTTATGGCCAATCTGGTGCGAAAAACTTAGCAAACTCAAACCCAAGTCAAGCGATTCAAAATGCTGACAGCCATGAATATTTTGCGGAAAACACTCCGTACCAAAACTAATCTCAACTAGTTATCCCTGAACGAGTATCGGGTTTAGGCAACCGTCTAAACCCGATACTATTCACAGCGATTTCAGCTAACATGAAATATACTTCTTAAATTCATCTATTTGCTGAGGAATTTCATGACTTGGGTTATCGTCGCGCTGTGTGGTTTTATCCTACTTGCTACGTTATTGCCACTTGCTAAGCATCCGCATTGGAGTGTTAGAGCAATGGAGTTCCCACGGCTTCAGCTCACTGTCATTACTGCATTTACACTACTGCTATCCATTTTCTACCTTGATCTTCAAAGCGTAGCCGCGCTTGCTGTCATTGCTCTATTAGGTTGTTTAAGTTTTCAACTGTGGTGGATTTTACCCTACACCCCGCTTTGGCCAGTCGAGGTAAAAAAAGCGACAACCGATGCTGACACAATCAGTTTGATCACCGCCAATGTCCTGCAAACCAATCGACAATTTAATCTACTATTGGAGCAAGTCCGGACACATCAACCTGATCTTTTAGTCACGTTAGAAAGTGATGAGCTATGGGAGCAACAATTAGACTCGTTGTTAGATATACTGCCCTACAGCGTTAAATGTCCACAATCCAATTTGTATGGCATGCACGTTTATTCTCGCTACCCGCTAGACGAGGCAAAATGTGAATATATCGTTGAGGAAGGTGTGCCTTCGATACATGCAAAACTCAAGCTCGCTCCCCATATCATGATCCAAACCCATTTCTTGCACCCGGCACCGCCGAGCCCCACCGAAAACGAAACGGCCATTGAGCGAGATGCAGAACTGGTGGTGGTTGCCAAGCGCGTCATAAATGAGCCTTTGCCCACCATAGTCACTGGCGATCTCAATGATGTTGCTTGGTCACCAACCACAAGGTTATTTAGGAAAATAAGTGGGCTTCTTGATCCGAGAGTTGGCCGAGGTATGTTTAACACTTTTCATGCACAGTACCCGTTTGCACGATGGCCGCTAGATCATTTGTTTGCGAGTCACCATTTCACAGTGATCGATATTAAAAGGCTCAACAACATAGGGTCTGATCACTTTGCGCTTTATGCAAAACTCGCTTATCAACCGGTCAAAAATGAAGATGAAGCAGGACTTGAGCTGAAAAAGAAAGATATACATCGCAGCAAAGAAATTATTGAAAATGCCGTGGCAAAGCCGAATTGCAAATTATGATAGTGAATTTAAGTATGGTGAGTATGAACAAGCGCTATTAAATAGGGGTTTTTAAATAACATCAGCTTGAAGCCAGCATCGCGTACTGACTTCAAGCCGAAAAGTATATTTACGACTTCAAAGAGTTAATCCAAGTCTTGATGTCTTCTTCAACAAGCGCCATTGGCCTTGCGCCTTTTAGCAACACCACGTCGTGGAATGCTTTAATATCAAACTTATCACCTAACTGCTGCTTAGCGTGCTCTCTGAGCTCAACCAACTTAAGCATACCTAACTTATAACCAAGCGCTTGACCTGGCCAAGCGATATAACGGTCGATAGCCGATACCACATCACTCATCGCCGTACCGGTTGCATCAGCAAAATAGGTGATCGCTTGGTCACGTGTCCACTTTTTATAATGCAGGCCCGTATCAACCACCAGTCGAGCAGCACGATATGCCTCAGCTTGCAGACGCCCTAAGTCTCCAAATGGGTCGTCCTTATACATCCCCATTTCGTAAGCCAATAACTCTGAATACAGCGCCCAGCCCTCAACATAACCATTAAATGAGGCATTTTGACGCATCAAACCGATTTCTGTTTGCAACATATTAAGCGCAATTTGGAAATGGTGACCAGGAACCGCCTCGTGATACGTTAAGGTTTTCATGCCAAAGCTTGGTACTGCTTTCATGTCTTTTAGGTTGATTGAAAATACCCCTGGGCGACTTCCATCAAGCGATGGACCGTTGTAGTAACCACCCGGTGCACCCGCTTCCACGGCTTTTGGTATACGTTTAACTTCAACAGGTTGCGGTGGAATAGTAGAAAAATAATCTGGCGCTTTTTGTAAAATTGTCCCTATTTCACCACGCAAGAACGACAATAACGCTTCACGACCTTCGTCAGAATCCGCATATAAAAATCTCGACTCTTCATTGAGCTGCTTCATCCGGTCACCAACGGTGCCTTGTGCATAGCCATTTTGTTTGAGAATTTCGTCCATACGCTTTGAAATACGTTCCACCTCAGCAAGACCAATTTGGTGGATCTCTTCCGCGCTCATATCAGAATCGGCCAAATAGGTGATCTCATGCTGGTAGAAAGCTTCGCCATTTGGTTGGGCCCAAATGCCAACATTTTCAGGCGCTTTGCTCTCTAGAGCGTGCATAATCGCAGACACATTTTTAAATTCAGGATAAAGCTTTTGCTCAACAATTTGTGTTGCCTGTGCAACATATTCAGCGGCGGCTTTATCCGTAATACCATCAATATTCGCAAGTTTATCTTTAAACGACGCAACCAAAGGATGTTCTGCACCACTTGGCGCCGTGAAGTTATCTAAATAACCTAGCGTGTTTGGAAATAATACTTTTGGTAAAATTACGCCTTTATTGGCATCCGCTTTTACCTTACTTGCAACTTGCTTCGTGACTTCAACAAAGGCATTTAAGCGCGCAACATAGTCTTTTGCATCTTGCTCGCTCTCTATTCCATGTTGGTCTTTAAGCACATTCGGAATATCCAGCAATGGGCCAGACAATTGATTGACAATATATGGCAGGTGTCCGCCCCAAGTATCAATATAACCTGCTGAGAAGCCCTTATCTCCAGCATAATAACGTGCAATAACTTCGTTTACTTTAAGGTGCAACAAGTCGTCAGAGTTCGCCACGCCCGATTGTAATTGTTTTAATTTATCTGCGGCTGCGTTCATATCCACCTGAAGCGCCTGCATTCCGACAACCGAGTAATCCGGCAGTCTATTAGCATAGTGGCCATATTCATTACTTGATAATTTGAGCGAAGTGGCAAGTGCGGGTTCGTGGTTAATAAACTGCTTGGTGTACTGTTCTACGACTTTGTCGATTTCTGCACGAGAGAGAGTTGATTCAGTGGTTTTAGCAACAGATGTAGTTTCCGTTACCGGCTTGTCTTGAGCACATCCGCTCAAACCTAGCACGACAGAGAGTGCTACCAAGCTTATTTTATTCATTATTACGCCGCTCCATTAGGGTTGTTGTCAAAGCTAAAAATACCAGTGCAGATCAGACTGGTGATAGAATAGTCATACCAATTTGACTGAACACTTGTTCAATTTGGTATAAGCACTTCATTCATTGATAAATCAGAATGCAATAAAGTGCTCACGCTATTCTCATAGATGCAACTACAAGTAACATATTTGCGCTTTTGTTACAGCTATAAAAGATAGAATCCTGCAAAATAAGTTACTTTCTCTACACCTGAACTAAAGTTCATAACCTTAGATAGAGTGCTTAGTCTTCAAGCAGCAGAGGTTCAGGTATTTCGTTGTGGCCAAATGCAGAGTCAGCAATAATCTGCTGCACGCGACCAGATGACTTGTCAAACACAAAGCAAGCATGTGGCCTTTGCTCCAACTGTAAGCTGATGGTGATACTCAAACTTTTAGGTAAAGCCTGCGCTATCACATCTCTCGACGCTTCTGTAAAGAGTACAGATTCAGGGGTAAATTGATAAAACTGCCCAAACTGTAAATCACAATGCTCGCCTTGCTGTAAGTCCTTCCTATATTCATATTGATACAGCTTGCTGCCACAACCGGGGCCAAAATAATTGGTTGTCAATGCCGTAAAATTGTAGTCTCGCACTTGCGGAATAAAACAGCGCTGAGTCCCCCGCTTTGGCATTGGATGCCAAATTTGTGCACATACTTTAAAAAATGGTCGTTTATTTTCATAAAGTACATATAGATCATCATTGTCCAACATTCCTCGGGCATGATGTTGGTAATTACTGCTGCCCGCAACTTGAGCCGCGAGAAATTGCTTGTTTTGCGAAAGCCGATACAACATCTCAGCAAGCAGTCTTAATGTACTGTCATCCAAGCAGTCTGGACCAGTATATAAGCTAGAAACACAATTAATAAAATCACTAAAATTAATTGCCCCATGACTATAAAAGTTATCGAATTGGCGTGCCATATTTCTTCCTTGTGTGTGAGCGTTTTAGTCAGACGAATAAAGAGTACGCCAGCTAAAATTCGTATTTTTTAAAACAGAAACTTGCATATATCCGATTGCAAACTGCGCTGCTTTTTTCTTAGTCCCTAATTAAAGCTAATGCAGACTGGGGAGAACGCAACAAATTAATTACAATTTTGGTGACAGCCTAGTTAAGACTATTAATGAGATGAGTCAGAGATGGTAGTTTAGAGTTTATACGCTATACAGAGCGTAAGTGAAGCATGAGTATATGTCATAAAAACTTCATGCAAATTTATGCACTTAACCCCACGCACAACAGAGACTGAGCCGAGCGCAATATTTATATTATATTTTCATCGTTTCGAATGGCACTAATCAGTAAAACAAGATAAATCACAGCCCAAACTTACTTCGATTTGGACTCGGTAATCACCTCGTCTTGGCTAAACACCTCAACCTGAGTTGCTTGAGATGAGATGCTATGAGCATCAGTTGTTAACGTTAAAATAACAAACAATACAGTCATCACTGCAAATGCAATATTGACCGTTTTCCCTAAAAAGCGTGTTTTTAACATCACGATTTCTCCTAAACTTATCACTACTAAGCTTAGTCGAAATCGTGAGTAAAAAGGTTTAATTCAAACAAAAATAATTTACTAAATGCAATTATCAAAACGTGTTGGTTTATGTGCTAGCCAACATTCGAATTAATTGGTTTTAACGCCTTGATAAGCCTGAGTTCCCCATAATGGCACTGTTGATAAACTATGCTTAAAGCTACCAGAGGTTTCCTTAGTGGTATAGGCTAAGTACATCAAGGTTTGGTTTTTTGCATCAAAGATCCTTCTCACCTTCATTGCTTTAAAAAACACACTTTTTGATTTTTTAAATACCACTTCGCCTGAGTCACTTTTATCTATATTAGCCAGCATTGCCGGTGTTATTTCACTCGTTTGACGGCAAGAAATAGAGCTATCGCTTGGGTCCGAAAAGCTCAAATCATCTTCAACACTCGCCACATGACAGGTCACACCCGTTACAACGGGATCAACCATAGAGTCTAATTTTATATCTTTGAGCGTAAATAGACCGAGTGACACATCACCAACTTCACTGTCAGAGCAACCTAGTAACGTACAAGATGCCAACAATGCAAACATCAGCTTTTTCATTGTTTTTCCTTAAGATAATCGACGTACAAAAGAAACATACGGAGTTAATACTCTAAGCTATTTGAAAATTTTCGCAAATCACCTTATCTAAAAAAGAGATAACCATTCAAATAATCAAAATAATTATTCACAAAATACGAATAAGCATGTTAGCATGCGCCGCAGTTTCAGGGTGGCTAAATTTACCTAAACCATGAACAAAACATGGCTAATTTATTCACCACCGGTTGTATGAAATTCTCTCTAAACTCGGGACAGAAATGCACCACCTGCATAGTTACCCATTTCTAAAGATTGAAATTTCGTCACGTTTAATTCTTAATTTGAGGTTCCACCATCCATGAGTAAGCTCCATCCAAGCTTAGTCGCACTAGCTGTTAGTTCGAGTTTTTTTGTTGTTAATCAATCACAAGCAGAAGAAAGTAAGATTCAAGAAAAGTCAATTGAACGAATTCAAGTAACAGCCACTCGACGCGCAGGCACAGTTCAAGAAGCGCCATTAAACATTACTGCCGTCGACAGCGATGTGATGAGCGACCAAAATATTGGCGACCTTGAAGATGTAGCAAGATGGGTTCCTGGTTTGACAATCACAGAACAAGGTGGCCGTGAGGGCTCACCTATTATTGTTCGTGGCTTGAATACTAATTCGTCGGAACGTGCTTCTGACTCAGGGACAGTGGCAACTTACCTCGGCGAAATCCCAATCAATGTGGATTTGCGATTAACCGATATCGAACGTGTTGAAGTCTTGATCGGCCCACAAGGTACGCTTTACGGTGCAGGCACGCTAGGTGGTGCGATTAGAACCATGCTTAAAGCGCCAGTGCTTGACGTTATTGAAGGTAAACTAAGTGGTGACTTATTCAGTATCAATGAAAGTGACAGTCATGGTCATGAAGTAGGTGCTGTCTTCAATATGCCTATAGTGATGGATGAATTAGCCGTTCGCGCGAGCATTAACCGCTATCACAACCCCGGCTTTATGGATTACAATTATGTGGTTAAGCAAGCCGGTGTTTCAAACCCAGATCCTGATTGGTCAGATGCTGAGGATGTAAAAGCAAACATCAACGCAGTTGCGGATGCAAATGATGAAACCATAACAACCTCACGGGTTTCTCTACGTTGGTTGGTGAGCGAGAACATCGATACCACGCTGAACTATTTTCATCAGAAGCAAGAAAATGGCGCTAACTCAATTTCACAATATCAAAGCCTTGCAGCACAGCACCCGCTTGCCGATACGATCAAACCATACGAGTCAGCGTACCGTGTGCTTGAACCTAACGAGCAAGAAGACGACCTGCTTAGCCTTGAAATCAACGCCGATTTAGAGTTTGCTGATTTAGTTTCGGCATCCGGTTGGTCAAGCAAAGAACAACAAGGCCAACGAGATCAAACCGATCTACTTTATGATATTTGGCCGGGTTATGCGGATTTTCCTAGTTTTACCGCGTTGACTAAAGACACCACAGATCAAGACACTTTTACCCAAGAGATCCGTTTAGTCTCTAAAGGGGATAACGCGCTAAATTGGATTGCAGGGGTATATTACAGCAAACAAGAAATTAGTTCGGACGATAGAGAGTACACGCCAGGACTTACGGCGTTTTGGGGCGATGAAATCGACAATATTGAGCAAGATCTTGAGTATATTGCACTGACCAATGCCACCAGCAAAGAGTCAGCATTGTTTGGCGAAGTTGGCTATGCATTTTCAGACGATTTTAATATCACAGTGGGCGCTCGTTTCTATCGCTATGATGTTAAAACTGAGTCAGCGGCTGAAACCCCGCTCTATTCTGGTGGCCTGCCAAGCCTTGAGCAAATTTCATTTGAGCAAGTCAGTGCCAAAGACAATGGTAGCTTGTTTAAGTTTAATGCCAATTACACTTGGCAAGATGGACTGCTGACGTACTTCACTGTCAGTGAAGGATTTAGGTTAGGCGGTGGTAACGGATTGGAATCGTGCCCAGAAACACTACCAGAACAACAAATCATCTGTGCACTGCCGCATGAGCTTAGCTATAAACCAGATACCACCACTAACTATGAGCTGGGATTAAAATCTACATGGCTGAATAACAAGCTGCATTTTAATGCCGCATTATTCAGTGTTGATTGGGAAGATGCACAGATCTCATCCGTGACGGTAAACGGCCAAGAGATCATTACCTCTAATGCTGGATCTGCGAACTCTAGTGGGATTGAGCTATCAACACGGGCTATGTTGAACGATCAGTGGACGGTGTATGCAACCTATTCTTATGCAAAAGCACAGCTAACTGATGATGCACCAGCCCTGTTTGCGGTATTCAAAGAAGGTGACTATAGCGCTGAAGAAATCGCGCTTTACCAGCCGTACTATGACGGTGCGGACGGTGACCGCCTACCTGGCGCGCCAAAACAGCAGTTCTCATTCGGTTTAAGCTACGAGCAGGAAGTGTTCGACGACAAAATGCTTAACGTTAATTATGGAGTAACCGCACAGAGTGACGTATACACGAAAGTCGGACTCAAAGCTGACGGAGAGGTATTACCAGGATTTGCCTTGTCTAACCTCAGTGCGAAGCTTTCAAGCGAGCAATGGGCCATCACTTTTTATGTCGACAACCTGTTTGACAAATTTGCTTTCACCTCGGTAAGACGCGACAAGTCTTGGGCTGGTGAAGCTAAATTCGCGGCGCTAAACAAAGCCTTGCCTGAGCAGCAGCGAGTGTACGGACACTATGTCACAACACCTCGTACCGTTGGGGTCAAGCTTAACTACCAGTTTGAGTTATAATCAGCAAAAAACTAAAATAGAGAGTGAAGTTACCTTCACTCTCTTTACGTTGCGATGACATCATACAATCAGATCCAAAGCTATATTCAACAGCGTCAATTTCAAGCGGCGCATCACGCATTAGTCGCTCGCATTAATTCCAATGCCAACGATCACCACGCGTACGCCTTATTGGCCGAATTGAATATCGCTCTCGGTAACCTCAGCAAAGCGCTAAAAATTTACGACAAGTGCCTAAGTTTATTTCCCTGCGCACTTTACTCATTGAGCGCTGCCAAACTTGCGCTTTTTACCCAAGCACCATTAGTGGCAAAGAGTTATATTCTGCATTTGCTAGGTAACACACAGTTGTCGGGATCTGAGCACGATACCCTCGCAAATATATTACTGAGATTAAATCAATATACTGACGCTGGTTGGCATTTTAGCCATGCCTATACACGCTCACCACACTGTCCTGAAATCGCGCTCAACTATGCAATGCATTTAAAGATGTCTGGTGAATTAGCACAAGCGCGGACGCTGCTTGCCTCTTTAGTGCAAGCAAACCCAAGTAATGCAAAGTGCCAGTTAGCCTACTCAGAGCTTACTCCTGTAGAATTAGCATCGACTCGCATCGCTCAGTTAGCAACTGAAATAACAACGAAAACTGCACCACTTACATTACAACGGCTTTACCATGCGCAGGCACTCGAATACGAAAAGCAGGAAAATTATCCCAAGGCATGGCAAAGCCTTATTGCCAGTAAACAAGCGATAAGTGCCGAAATTTCCTATTCATCTAAACAAATGACTGGCTATTTTCAAGCACTTGGCAAGCTTCTAGACAAGCCTATTGATTTTGCTCCAGAGCAAACGCTTGCACCAGTATTTATCATTGGGCTACCACGCTCAGGCACCAGTTTAATGGAGCAGATCTTAGCGCAATTGCCACTACAACCGCTGGGAGAGACCAGTATATTGCCCCAAACACTTAGGTTTTCTCATGACTACGACAGCAATATTCAACATATCAGCCACGCCTATGAAGAAGCTAACGCCATTGAGCAATACCGTATCTTCACCACGCAGTCCGTTGCTGGTGCTCAACGTTTTATAGACAAACAACCATTTCATTTTTTCTTCATCGATTTGCTCGCAAAGGCGTTTCCACGCGCGAAATTTGTCGTGATGAAGCGAGACAGAACAGATACTTGTATCGCAAACTTCCGTCAGCTATATCAAACGAATAGCCCCTTCCATGGTTACTCATACCAGATGCAAGATATTCAAGCTATGTATGATGATACTTATGCGTTTTTGCAAGATGCCGCGCAAAAACATCCGACTCAAATTAAGTTTGTGAATTATGAATCGCTGGTAGAAATACCTCAGGCTGTGATGAAGGAAGTCTGTCAATTTCTCGAGTTGGATTGGCAAGACAATGCACTTCACTTTTATAAACAAGGTTATTACTCAGCGACAGCCAGCAAAATGCAGATCAGACAGCCATTGAACAATGCAAGTGTGGGTAAATATCGAAATGTATACCCAATATAGGAATATTGCCCCATTGCAGTGATGATGCTAACGTTAGACAAAAGGAATACAAAACAATAACGATATGAAGCAACTACTCTCTATTATATTTCTAACTGCATTAGCGGCCTGCACGCCATCAGAAATTACTAAGATAGAGCAAGAATTAACCCTTGCTCAACAGCAACGAAATTTAGATGCCCAACTTAACGCGCTCAAGTCGCTCAATGAATATGATAATAATAAGTGGCAAGCGTTATACCTAGAAACATTGAATGCCTCCACTTTGCTATCCGATGCACAACGCGCCTATGACAACGGCAACATTGTTACAGCCCAGATAGGAGCTGGACAATCCAAAGATATTAATAACTCATTGCAAGCGGATACATTGCTGCGTGCGTTATCTATCGATTACCCACTTACTGAGTTGATTGATGAATTAGTCCAATTGCACACGACAGCAAGTAAAAATGAAATATCGTTCACCTCTTTTTTTAACCACTCTCCTAGCAAGTGGAATACTATCGAGATCAATCAAAAGCTGCTTGCCATAAATACTAAGATAAAAACAATTACTGAGCAGATTGAAACACTGCAAAATATTCAAAGACAATCTCAAAGTTACCAAGCGGTATTAGTAGAAGCAAAACGGCAACGAGGTTTACTAGTTGAACAGGAAGCTATTTTTTTACGCCACTTGCAACAACAGTTCAGTGTTTTACATCAAGCTCAATTTGCAAAGATTTATCAAACAGTGACCGAACAACTTAATAACTTTGACGAACGAGTAGTAGCCTCAATGATCCGCCAAGATCAAAACAAGTTGATTGAGACGATGCAGCATCAAAGCGAGCTGTTGTACAATATTGATCTCATGCTAAAGCAGGCAGGTTCTGAAAGACATGCTGAATTTGAGCCTTTTTATCTTGCCTATATTCAATTACTGAATAAACCCAAAGATTACAGAGAGTATGTACGCAAGGGAGAAGCAGCGCTCACTTTATTTGAGCACGCCGGAGCCCCTCATAATTTTTATCAACAGTATCAAACATTAGTGTCAGAGCCACTAACACTGAGCGATGATTTACTCGCTTTTGCACGCTCACAAAATGAATCAAAGTTTTTGTATAGAAAATACTAGCGACTAGCTATCCACCATGCGAGCAGCACAATGGCCGTTGTGAGAATAACGGCTTTTATTTTATGTTTTTTAATTAGCTTTTCGGCCTGATCACCAGCAAAGTAAACGACCGCCGCCAAGCCAAAATAACGTAGTGAACGGGCAATACAGGTTGCAATTAGAAATTGTAATAGTGAAAATTTTGTGGCGCCTGCTGCTAACATGGCAATCTGAAAAGGTACTGGCGCAATACCTAAGGTCAACACAAACCAAAACCCCTGACTTTGCATCTGCGCTTTCACTTGCTCAAACTGAGACTGACTCGACAGCAGCTCAATAACGGAATCCCCCACGGCATCAAGTAAATAGTAACCCAACGCATAACCAAATAAAGCACCAATCACACATCCAACCGTCGCCATTAACGCAATTAGCCATAGCTTTTCTCGCCTTGCTTGCATAAGCGGCACCATCACGGCTTCAAGCGGAATAGGCACGATTGTTGACTCTAAAAAAGAGGCAACCGTGATCCCTTTGAGCATATTTTTTGATTCCACTAATCGCTTGGTCTTGTGCTTCAATTCAGCCGTTAACGCCATCACACTTCCCCTAATGTTCTCCAGCAATGGAGACAAGCATAGCCTAAGCTAAGTTTCTCCTTCCTGAATTAAGCAGTGCTTTATATATGCGGGTATTTGTATGTGCGGACAAATGCGGTACCCTGTTTTAGAGTGAATGGTTGGAGGGATGTTTCTGTGAATTATTTGGCGCATTTGTACTTTGCCAAACCGACTGCCGCATCGCACTTTGGTAACTTGCTCGGTGACTTTCAAAAAGGCGTGAATATACAAGCACTACCTAAACCTGTGCAACTTGGTCTACAAACACATAGGCAAGTCGATAAATTTACCGATAGCCACTCGATTACAAAATCCGCTAAACAACTTTTTTCGCCCACGCGTCGCCGTTTTGCAGGCATTGCACTGGATGTGTTATATGACCACTTTTTGATTAAACACTGGCAGCAATATCACAGCACCTCGCTTGACGACTTTAAGCGTCAGAGCTTTTCCCTGCTTCACGATAACTTGCACATCATGCCCGCACACATGCAACGAGTCGTTAGCGCAATGACACAAAATGATTGGTTTGCCACCTATGAATCCGTAGCTGGTGTGGGCCATGCGCTCGATAACATCGCTAAACGTATTCGTTTTCAAAACCAATTTGCTGGCAGTGAAAGGGATATTACAAAGCACTATCAACAACTAGAGTCAGGATTTAATGTCTTTTTTCCACAATTAATTGCCCACATGCAACAACAACTCATAGAATCTGAAATTTAGAGTAAATACTCCTCTATATTTGCTCCATGGTTATCAACTATAATGCAGATATATTTGTTGGTAATGGGGTTTTTTGCAGTGTTAAACAGAGTTAGGTTGCTTTTTGTCCAAGCACTATTTACGCTATTTTTACTTTTAACTCCGTTTTCCACCCATGCCAGTGCACTATTACCCACGCTTGAAACGTTGAAGCTGCTGTTAACCGATAACCCATCTGTTGCGCTTGAAGAAATTGACACACTCCTAAACAAAAACACGACGCCAACTTATCTTTCAGCAGCTTGGTTTAAACTCAGCCTAATGAAGATTGAAGCTCACTCTTTGCTTGGCCATTATGAAACTGCTTATCAGGCGATAGATGAGCTCAATCAGGTGTTAGATAAAGTGGCAGATCCTGATGCCAAGAGTAAATTGCTATTGAGTCACGCCACGGTGCTACTTAGTCAAAATCGCGCGACAGAGGCAGAAGAAAAGCTTAAGCTGGCACTCAACACCACCTCTCAAGCCGGTGAGCGGTTAATTGCAGATATTCATGATCGCCTTGCTCATATTAACCGCTTTCGGGCAAACTACCGTAGCGCGCTAAATCATGCCGAGCAGGCCATCCAAATTGCAAAACGCATTAATGATGTTCCGCGACTCGCAAGTTTCTATAACCAAATTGGCATTGTTTACGATTACATGGGCCAAATTGAGCAAGCTATCAGCTTCCATGAACAATCTCTTATGCTTCAGCGCAAACGCAATAACCAGCAAGGGATCTCCAACTCACTGTACAACATCGGCGAACTCTACCGTGATTTAGAAGAATTTCCTCTTGCACTATCACATTTTGAGCAGGCGCTCAGGGTTGATAAGCTATTAGGTAATCCGCGTCATATCGCCAACAGTTACGGTAAGATTGGCCAAGTTTTATATCAACAGGGAGAGTATAAGCAAGCTCAGGTGTTTATTCTAAACGGCCTTGCCCTAACAAAAAAAATGGAGGCTGACAGCGACACGGCTTGGCAATTAAGTAATTTAGTCAATGTCCAACTAGCTCAAGGTGATGTGAATGAAGCCTTAAATAGTGCAAATGAAGCGCTTACACTTGCGATAAAATCCGGTGCCAACCGAACAGAGCGCACCGTTAGGCTGGCACTTGCTAATGTCTATTTGGCTCAAGATAAAAGTGAAGACGCCAAAGAACAGCTTGAACTATTACTAAAGCAACCTCAGCTTGGCACTCAAACTCAAAGTGATATTCACAAACAGCTGGCCGCAATTTATCAACAAGCAGGCGAGTTTGAAGCCGCACTTGCTCAATTAAAACAATATCAGCAAGCACAAACTGAATTAAAGAAGGTTAGTGATAAAAACAAAGCGTACAAAATGGCATTAAACATAGAACTTGTGAAAAAGGAACAAGCGCTTAGCTTGTTACAAAAAGAACAGTCGCTGCAACAAGCAAATTTAGAAAACCTAAAGTTGCAGCGAGGCTTGGCCATCGCCTCTGCGCTGTTGCTGCTCGCAGGGCTTGCCATATACTTTTTAAGACAACGCCAGAAACAAAAACTAGAAGCCTTAGAACAGCACATGGCCGCGCGAGCTTTAGAGCAAAAAAACCAATTGCTCGCCGATATTTCTCACGAGTTGCGTACCCCGTTAACCGGACTAAAACTGACAATTGAGGCGATGCAATTTAATATCGAGCCTGATATTGATGTCGCCTATAAAAAAGTGAATAGTAAAATCAACCAACTAGATACCTTAATCTCGGACATTTATCAGTCCGCTCGGTTTGACAATAATGTGATGTCGTTAGAGCTCAGGCCGCTTGATATTAATACCATTGTCAAGGATTGCTGCTCTGAACTCACGCCTGTTTTTGCGAAAAAGCAGCAATCTCTGCGCTGTAATTTAAGTGAGCAAGTCTTGCTGGTAGAAGGCGACCCACAGCGTCTAAAACAGGTCATCCTGAACCTTTTACGGAACAGCCATTTTTACACCGATGCGGCGGGAACCAGTCTAATACATACACGCTTAGTCGACTCATATGCCATTATCACACTGGAAGATTCAAGCCCAGGAGTAGCAACCTCGGAGCTAGATAAAATTTTTGAACGACTTTATCGCTGTGAACACTCCAGAAGTCGGGATCTTGGCGGCTCGGGGCTTGGACTTGCGATTAGCAAACATATTGTGTTGGCGCATCACGGTTCTATCAACGCCAATCATAGCCCGCTTGGCGGGCTACTCGTTGAAGTGAAGCTTCCGATTAAATCCGCTCAAAACGATATAGGCCACGCCAAATCACCGCAGTGATGTCACCTTTGTCATTCGTTTCAATGGTGACATCTGCGCCCCCTTCAAGCTCAATCAGGGTGTCTTCCTCTGTGGCAACGAATGCCATCAGGTTATCGCGAGCCATATCTAAGACGTTAAATCGCGTACCATCTCGGGTGATTTTCATTTTAAACTGATGATCTTTCTCATAAGCATACAGACCTTCCAATTGCTTTGCGCGTGCCTCAGGTAATGTAATCGCTGTTATTTTTTTACTGCGTAGAAAATCCCAGCCGTAATGTTCGCTGATGGCAATACGAAGCTCACCAAATACGGTACTCGCTGAGTCGCCATTGGACATCAACACCATACCCTCGCCTTTTTCTACATATGCTTCAAAACGGTTGCTAAAGCCTTTATTTTTACCACCATGGGTGAAGATAAGTCCTTGCTCACGCTGTTCAAGCTCTGGTCCCAAACCCCATACGTCATGATGAACTTCAAGCATTTGCTTCGCCAGCTCTGGCGTGATGGGCCCCACGGTATTGCCGGCATACGCTTGTTGTACGGCCATAATATATTTAGCAAGATCCACCGGAGTGGTCCAAAGACCAGCAGCGGCTTGTTCTGGATAAACATGCCAGTCCCCCTCGACTTGCTCGCCTTTATCGTCAAACGCAGCACTGGCTTTTGACCATAGCGTTTTTGGTAGTGGTTGCGCATAGGTACTATTGTGCATACCCAACGGAGTTAAAATTGCCTGTTGGACATACTCTTCAAATGGCATTTTTGTCACATCTGCCACGAGCAATTCCATTACGGTGTAACCACCGCCAGAATAGCGCCAAGCTTTACCTGGCAAAGTGTCAACCGTCACTAAGTCGGTATTGCCTTTACCCATTAAGACTTCAACATCGGTTGGAATTTTACTACCACGCACGTAGCCCGGAAAGCCATGTTGAGTGAGCCCCGAAGTGTGAGTCATTAACTGTCTCAAAGTAACAGGATTGGCTTTGGTAAATTCGTTTGTTGGTACTTTCCAAGAGGTGAGATATTGATTAACGTCAGCATCTAAATCGACTTTACCGTCTTGTGCTAACTTTAATACCGCAAGCGCTGCAACGGGCTTACTAATTGACCCTGCCTGAAACAGTGTTTCAGTGGTCACTTTTCGATTTTGCTTTTTATCTGCAATGCCAAACCCCTCAGCCCACACCACTTTACCATCTTTGATCACGGCAAGGCTTAGGCCCGGCAAATGCGTTTCTTGAAGACGCGTCTGCAAATCTACAGGTTTATATTTTTGGCCTTCTAACTGCACTTTAGGTAAGAGGTTATGAGCAACTTGTTCAACTTGATGTTGAGCCGAGTCAGTGGCGAAGGATGTCTGACTTAGCAAAGACGAGCAAAATATGGCGCAGTACAATAGTTTCGGCATGATATTTCCCTTGTTATTATCATTATTCACTCACTTTACACACTGATAAATGTGCCGTGAATGAATAACAGTATAATCATGAGATGAAGAAAAATGCACCTACATCAACTTTGTGCCTGAGACACTCGGCGATTAACGGGGTAACGCTCGAAATCCTCCCAGTAATGAATTCCACCTATCATCTCTTTTACTTGATAGCCCATTTTTGCAAGCTTATACGCGGCCTTTGTTGCGCCATTACACCCAGGACCCCAACAATAAACCACGATTGGCGTAACCTTGTCATACTTAGTCATCGTCAGTTCGCTTATGTCTGCGCTTGGCATATTGACTGCGCCTTGAGCATGACTTTTGGCAAAGGCTTCATTCGACCTGACATCAAATAGCACAAAATCCTGCTGCCCCGTTAACATCGCCTGATAAACATCAGCACAATCCGTTTCGCAAGCCAGCTTCATTGCAAAATACTGTGATACATCTACTTTCATCTTTTAACTCCTATTTAAATACCTTGGGTCCTAAATAATCTGAGCTGCGGATAATTATTTAACCTGAGGTTTGGATAAGGAATGAGCTAGCTCATTGTTTTTTAATCACCTTAAACTATCGTCTTATCTAGCCAGAGAGTTTTGGGGATAACTAGGCGAATTTACGCACCAATAGCTGGCTATTGGAAGTGAATTCAACGCAGTTAGCGCTAAAACTGGCTGCTAGAAAGGCATTAATTATCCGAAGCTCAGGTTATTTAACCTCACCCGAGGTCAACTACGTTACGCACTCGACTGGCGTTAATGAATTCATATTTTTTGAAGGCGATGTTCATCATTTCAGAATAGGCAATCGCAGCAAGCTCATTTAAACTGGTGGTATTCAATACGTGATTGAGTTTAGTGCAATGGAGTTTTACCATTTAAGGTCGTTTGTTGCGGTTGCAGAAGCCCAAAATCTAACAGCAGCAGCGAAACGACTGTACACCACACCACCTGCTATCAGCGCCCATATCAAAGCGCTTGAGGAAGAACTCAATACCGTATTGTTTCATCGTTCTAGCAAAGGGATGCAGCTCACAGAACAAGGTAAGATCTTGCTAGACAAAGCTAAGTTAACGCTTGCAAGTGCAAATGATTTAATGCATACCGCAGCACAAGCCAAAACACTGCTCACAGGCGAGTTCAGACTTGGCTTGAACCACCCTATCGGCACCTCGAGCAAACTTGGCACACTGATAAAAACACTCAACCAGCACTTTCCAAGTCTTTCTTTTTCGCTGGAATTACTCTCAAGTGGTGTCATCGTCGACAAACTCAGTGATGGCCTACTTGATGGTGGGGTTATTTATGGCGAAGTACCTGCACATTTTAGCGCTGTACCGCTCACAGAAGTTGCAGTTACCACCGCTTATCCTGCATCTTGGCCTGTGCCATCACATAAAGCCGAATTAGCACAGATGACGTGGATACGTATGGGAAAAGGCTGCCCTTTTGATAAGCAACTTGATCAACAGCTAAGCGAAGTAAACTCGGTAAATATTAATGCTGCGGATGAGCGCTCCCGCTTGGCTTTAGTTAAGGCAGGGCTCGGCGTGAGTTTTATTGAAACCAACGCCATTGCAGATCAAGGAGCAGAAGTTGCCTTGTCGAGTTTGCTAGACTTTTCGCTCCCCGTACATTTTGTTGTGGCAAATCAAGCGCTCACAGAGCCTAAAGTGAACGCCGTGTACCAAGTCGTTTGTGCATCTATTGATGCTGCGCAAGGATAATCCCCTGCTGCTTTTTCGGCATTTTTTCGACTACAAGGCGAAATGAGTTATCCATCATCCGCTCAAGTTCTCCAGTAGGAATGGAGCCATCGAGCACCACCGTGTTCCAGAGCTTTTTATTCATGTGGTAACCCGGTAACACCGCACTAAAAATATCTCGCAGCGCTTGCGCTTCATCAGGATCGCATTTGAGATTTACGCGCCAATGGGGATGCTCGTCATCTTCTTTGCCCATTTTACCAAGCGCCAACGTCGCGAACATTTTGTCTTTCACTTTATATACATCAACGCCTTCACCAAAAGGTTGACTTACGCTGGTATAGGGTTTTGCAAGCAAGTAGTCGTGTACTTGTTGATGATCCATCTTATTCTTCTGCCTTTAGGTTAATCGTTGCCGCTTAGTAGTAAAGCATAATACCAAGCGGCGTAGTAGCATAAATTACTCAACCTGAGGTTTGAATAAGAAATACGCTAACTCATTGTTTTGAAGCTCAGGTCACTCAGGTTGTGGTGCCTGTCCTTGCCAACTCCAACTTGGAAATAGTTCGCCATTCACGACGGCATTATTACCAGAAAACAGTGAGTGCGGCCTTTCTTGCGTTACCCAATTTGTCGCAGAGGAGTGCTCCAACTCAAAAACCACGTTCCCAAAGAAGCTGTAAGGCCCTGACAAGGTCGAGTTTCTATAAGCAGCAAACAAGGTTTGGCCGCCCATCATCAGTTCACCAACACTACTTTGCTGGTCGATTTCGGCGGCGCCTTTACTCCAGATCATTAATAGGTTTATATGCGACTGCCCATCTGCTAAAAAGTAGCCATTTCCAGCAACTTGTACTGCGTCGAACTGGTTCCCTTGGGTACTTCTAGCATTGGCGGTGTCAAACACATATGCTGTCATCGCCTGATTTCCGGCTACAAATTCAGCAAAAGCGCCCCCTGCTATTTTCACTTTGGCTTGGTTTAGATTACTTAAGTAAAGGTTACTATTATCTGTCACGATATAGTGGTATTCAGGCTCAGTGCCTTGCACTTGAGTCGCGACATTATCCAATCTTGCCATTCCCTGCGCCGTCACCGTTACGCTACTTTGCTGAGCGGTGCTAACAACCCCTAAGTTATTGAGCTTAACCGAACCAGACTCCACTAATATGGTCGGCTGCACGTCGTTTAGCGCCGCAGAGATAACATCTTGAGTATTATCAGACCCTGAAATGGTGATACCACGTCTCGTGATCTTAATTGGGCCCTGACATTGTCCTTGAATAGCAAAGGTAATTTCATCGACAGGCCAACTTACTTGCTCAACGGCACGTTTCAGTAAGCTGGGGTTGGTATGACAGTTGATAGCAAAAGTATACGACCCACTGGTACTTTGTGATGCAACTTGCTTTGCCAAGACATGCAGCTTTTTGACATCGCTGTCATTTATATCCTTTGCAAAAACATGGGAAGCGCAGATAGCGGATGCAACCAAACTGGTTGCAAATATGCTTGTACTTAATTTCATTTCCTTATCCTTTACACGTTTAATCCTGCCAATTGCAGTACCCTAAATCCTAATACAGATCTAGATATAAAATGCACTGTATATTTAAACACTACTGACACTCCCTGACACAACATCGTGGTTTACTCATCTTGAACTCAAAAAGGAGAAAGACCATGCAACAAAATGTCGTAGAGATTGTAAAATTTAAATTGGCTCTTGGTGCTACAGAGAGTGACATTATGAGTGTAAACCCAGCATTTACCGAGTGGGTTGAACAGCAACCTGGGTTACTATATCGTTCGTTGACTAAAGACAGTCAGACTGGCGAGTATTTAGATATTATTTATTGGCAATCGATGGAGCATGCTAAAGCGGTTTCGGCGCAATTCCCAACAACCGAAGTATGCCAAAGATTAACGCAATACATAGACAGCGAGAGTGTCACCATTAGTCACAGTAATGTGCTCTCTCAAACCCCATGTAGCGGTTAATCAATCTGAGATTTGAATAACAAGGAAAACTCGTGCATAAATCAGAACGTCTCTTTCAGTTAGTGGATCTGCTCAAGGGTCGACGATTAGCGGTTACCGCTAAATCATTGGCCGATCACTTTACGGTATCTGAGCGTACGATTTATCGCGATATTCAGGACTTACAAAGTTCTGGCGTGCCAATTGAGGGGGAAGCAGGTGTCGGCTATATCATTGCCGATTATCCTCTACCCCCTATGATGTTTAGCTATGATGAACTCACCGCATTGTTACTTGGTAGTAAAATGGTTGGAGCATGGACGGATCCCGAACTTAGCGCGCATGCAAAAGCGGCCATTGCCAAAATCGAGGCCGTGCTACCCGCTCACCTCAAACAACAGCATGACCACTCCCCTTATTTGGTCTCGAGTTTTAAGCACGGACCACAACAACAATCCTTTAGCGCTACACTTAGGCTCGCCATTGCGGCTAAGCAGTGTGTACAACTTGAGTATCAAGACGTTGCAAAGCAACAAACCCAGCGTATTATCGAGCCACTCGGATTGGTTTATTGGGGTGGAAAGTGGACGCTGGTCGCATTTTGTCAGCTCCGCAGTGATTACCGTGAATTTCGCTTGGACCGTATCACCGCGATACATAAAAGTGAGCTGACCTTTACCGTACGTCCTGATAAAAACCTCAATCATTATGTTGAGTTAGTTAAAGCCAAATACGCCGAAGAAATTGCACAATACCAATGCCAAGCGCCTGATAAAAGTAGCAACTAATTCTAAGCTCACTGCCCGATTCATATTTTGTTACTAATACTTGCGCATCTAAAACCAACCTTTTCAAACTACACCGCGACTAATTTTGTAAATCAGACTTACTCCTTCGAGGTGCTTATGAAAACCACAAAATCAATACTCATAATTTCGGTAACACTGGCTTTGAGTGCCTGCGTTGGCTACTCCAATGCAAATCCAACCGAGCCGCAAACGCAAGGCAGCTACCAGCTTATCGCTTACCAAGACTGTAACCCAATAATCAAACACACCATGGACGCCGAACAGGTGGCTGCATACAAAGCACTCAAAGCGGCAGAGCTTGATATGTCAGCTTCTGAGTTACCAATGAAAGATATTGAAGACAAGCTCGCACTGCTCAGCAAAGAAATGGAAGCCATTAGTAAAGAGGCGATACAAGAAGACGACGATCGACTTGTGATCAATAAAGCGCTACTGGCAAAACAAGAAGAAAAGGCCAAGCAGATTGAGGCAGTAATTGAAAGTCACGCCGCTAATTTTGATGCCATTGACGACTATGCCGAAAAAATCGAAGCCGCAGCAAATCGTTTTGATAAAGCTTTGAAACCCATAATCGGTGACTTAAAAGAGGTCAATATTAATATCATCGAACCCGGTGAAACCCCAAGTGCCCGTTGCCTCGCGTCAAGCTAAGCAAGTTGAACTGATTGAATGGAGGAAAATATTCCTCCAACTGTATTTGCTCATCACTTGCCTTACCATTTAGACAAATTGATATGGGCTTTAACTGACAGGCGGTTTTGAGCAAAATACGACTACTTATACCCGACTAGAATTAAAAACGAAGAGGAGACAGCTACTTTTTATAGTAAAACGTTTCTAATCACTTGTGAGATAGTATCTAAATTCTTCAAGCGTGGTTCTACCTCGATCACTTCAAGTCCCTTTATAGCCTCTATATCATCCATAAAAAAGGCAGAATCATATCGCCCTGTAGTTTTGCTCTTTACATAAACTAAAAAGTAACAGTGTTGATGTGCCTGATCGAGCCTACGCAAAAAGTCTATTTCTTCCGCAGTTATATTTGGTTTCACTAGCGAATGAATTTTGGATACAAAAACATGTTTTATGTAAACCACCTGTTGACCTTTGGTATATTTAGAAATATCGTGTAACCCATAGCCCGGCACGGCTGTGACTACAACTTCATCAATTTTTAGTAAACTTAGCATGTTCATTTTCTGTTTTAATGTTTCAACTTTATTGTTAACATTATGTTTAATTAGATGCGCAAAAGTCTCCGCATCATAGAAAAAAGGAAAAGGACGTGATTAATGGCGATGATTTAAAAGCAATGAGAAGAAAGGCCGGTATCTCGCAAGAACAGATGGCAAAAAAGCTTGGGTGCGATCGTAAAACCATTAGTAACTATGAGCTAGACGTAAGCGATATAAGATCAAAGCAACTTTTTCAGTGGTTTATGTTCTGCAAAATAGACGCTAAATCTTTACTTAATCAGATCAAAGAGCTGAGTAGTACGATGAATGGCTCTGAAAAAACAAAAATACAGGATGATGACTAATGAAAAAGGTAAATTTTCTGGGCTTAACACAACGTTTTCTATTCTCCAAGCCTTTGTTCAATAAAGGTATTATTGTATCAAGAAACTGTCATTCTGTTGATAGCTTCAGCATACATAACCCGCCTAGAAAGCAGCCTGTTAAGACAGCAAATTTTGCCAGTAACTTACTAGCAAAAGGTGGGCTAGTAAGGGTTAGTGGTGGTAACAGTGCAGTTAAACCACCTAGAGAAAAGACAAATAACCGCAATACAAGTCAACTTTCTACTGATATATGCTCATCTATTGCTGGTGGTGCTACAGCGTTTAAGCCCCCTAGGACGCAGTGTGATACAAATAGAAGTGGACAAACCTTGAAAAAATACGCAAATAATCTCACATCAGAAATGTGCCTCGTCGTGGCTGCTGGTACTGGTGCTTATAAACCACAGAGGGAACAAGGTGTTGAAACTAAAAGCAAAAACATAACTGAAGGGAACTTAAATCAACTTCCTCAAAATATTTGTTATTTAGTGTCAGGGGGTAATACAGCTTATAAGCCTCCTCGGGTACAATCCGAAGAAGATTCTCAAGGATAAGAAATGAAGCTTTCAAATTTAATTTTACTCAGTATCGCCTCTTTGGCATTTTTCTATATTCAATTGTGGGATCCACAAGTAGTTACCCCTCTATTTGTTACTATGCTCACTGTATGTGCCATATACGGGGTTTATGCAAAAGATATTAACATAATTCATATTTCAGGAATTATGTTACTACTTACTTGTATTGAATATATATCTTTTGAGACGGGCTTAATCAATTACATAACCCCCTCAGAAAATAAATTACTTCAAGGCACACTCATCTATGGTGTTCAATTCTTATTCACAATGATAACCGCTTTAGCCTTAATTTTAAGAGTACAGCTCTCCCGTCTCATCTCAAAATCCAAGCAAATCGAGTTAACCTATTTTGACGGCTTATTCCATTGGATTTTCATGTATATGGCTGTAGTCAATCTATTGGCACTAATAGAAAATATCATCTGGTCTTCAGGCTTCAAATCATGGACATTTATTTACGATAATTTCGAAGGCTTAATCTATATCGCATGGGCGATATGTTGCGGCGCGGTACTGACCATGATGATATGCTCAGCAAAATCAAACGACTCCCAAGAACCAAGACTTTCTTAAGTCATAAAAACTGAAAAAGCCAGATAAAATCTGGCTTTTTTGCTTTTGTATTCACAAGCTGTAGTAAGTAGAACCTCTATGCTCTGATGACAGGTTTCAACGCCCATCCAAGTGCCACGACTTACGATTCTTTGATGCCCAAAGAATCGTTGCGCAAAAGAAAAGGCACTTCTTCTTCACCTGAAAAGCATACTTCTCGCGGGTGAACCGCCTTATATGGACTCCTCCAATTGTACAAGCCACTTTTAGCATTATTAGTGTGATTGCGTGCTTATATCCGGGCTCTTGATGAGGTGCTACCTCGGCCTCTTTGATGTATTCGCGCCCTTGTGCCTTCTCTCCCACGCGGTATTTGTATACACCTGCGGTTTAACAGGCTCTCAAGGGTGGGTCTCACCGCTTAATGCTCTATCTTGGCTTGTTCAATACTAGGGGTAATCTCAGTATGCTTTCTGCTTTTACGTTCTATTTATCTTGATTTGTTCTTCTGTTACTCAGTGCTACACCGCTAAGATTTTTGGCTCGTATGTTGAACCGTTTTTAAGTAAGGCATAGGCTGTTCTAACCGTTTTGTTGGCCAATGCAATGGCAACACATTTCACGCTTTTCTTGGCGAGTAGGTTTTTTATCCAGCGTTCTTTCTCTGTGGTCGCTTCTTTATGTTTTAGCCTGCTGACTACCGTTCTTGCACCGAGAAACAGGTTTTTCCTTAATGTATTGCCTAAAAAGGATAGCAGCTCTATCGCGGTAATTGGGCCAACGCCTTCTAATGCCATTAAACGCTGGCAACTGTCATTTTGCTTGGTTATCGCTTCAACTTGTTTATGTAGTTGTGCTTTAGCGTCGCATTGTGTTTTATATAGGTCATAACTCACCGCGAGTGCTTGTTTTAATGCGATAGGTAGCGCATTTTCAGCATCTTCTAAAATATCTGGAACCGCTTGTGTTAACGCTGTATCGCCTTGATTAATGACAACACCAAACTCTAATAGCAAGCAACGTATTTGATTTGAAAGCTGGGTCTTTTGTTTATCTACTAAGGTTCTCGCTTGGCTCAATGACTGCAACGTTTGCTCTTCAACTGTCATGATTTTACAGGGCTTCACGTTGTATGCTTGGCTTGCACTAGCAATAGCGAGGACATCATTTGCATCGTTTTTTTGGCCTTGCCTAAACGCTTTAACAAATTTAGGGGGAAGCAACATGACATCGTGCCCCAGCGACAGCGCTTTGCGAGCAATATGCTGGGCGCTACCGCAAGCTTCCATCACGACCTTTGAACCCTCGGCTTTTGCTAGCAACTCAAGCATAGGTTCGCGTTTCATTGGCTTATTAAATTTGAGTTTATTGCCTTTCAGCTGCGCCACCTGGAAAATGTTTTTTGCCAAGTCGATAGCAATTAAATTAGACTGTGTCATGTATGGACTCCTTATTTGGTAAAAGTGTTTTGCAATATCTTTATACCGTACTCTCCCGTTAAGGGGGAGGAGTCCATACATCTCCCACAAAACTATTTACACTGTGAGCTTGGAGGCTACGCTGATAGTTTTTGCAATGCTTTAAAGCAGCTTAATCGCTAAAATCGTAGACGATCTCACAAGCAACGTATTCCCCCTCCATCACACCCGAAAAGCATCAGTCGATATGCAATGTGCCGACAGGATGTCGGCCAAGTCTTGTCTGGCACAGGGACGTGCCTTACAAGGCGGTTGCACTATATCGGCTTAGGATTTGAGGATTAAGTGTGATGTTGGGGCGACGTTTTCTTGGTTCGTTCTTTTTCGTCGTTTAAAAAGAATGAACGAGGAGCGCATGGATGCGCTTTGATATCTGCCAAGGAGGGCTAGCTGACACCGTTTTATTTGGCTTGAGATTTAAAAACCATCCGTCACACCAAAAGATAAGCATTCGAATGCTGATTAAAAAAATGAGTTAAAAATGCTTGCCTTTTATGTAACAATAGCGCGCAAATAAAAACCAATCGCAGCACACTAGGAAGTAGTACTGTGTATTGGTGGAACGGCTTTAACCAACAACAGTGGACATAAAAAATGCAAACAAGGATTGTGGTGTATGGTACAAACCATCCTGTACATGTCGTCGATTTTGAACTCACGACCTGTATCAATAGCGGCTTTTTACTCAAAGCGAACCTAGAATCCCAATTTGACCTGGCTGATGAATTACTTGTCGGCAATATGCTCACGTTTGAAATTGAGTCACCAGATGCAATATCAACGTATTTCACTGGGACTTTGTTTGATATCCAATCTGGTTTTGTGTCTGAGCACACCTGTGGTGCAGAGGTGGTCTTAAAGCCTCGCCTTGAGTTACTTAAGCAAACAGAAAAAAGCCAAATCTTTGTACAAGCCAATGTCCAGACTGTCCTCAATAAGTTGATACAAAAAGCCGGCTATTCACAAGACCGGATAAAATGGCGAGTCACTAAAGATTTACCCACGCTACCGCAGTGCGTACAAGCACTTGAAAACGACTACACCTTTTTCACCCGACTCTTGGCAAAGTACGGCTTAATTTATTGGTTTGAATGCC
>JWIH01000024.1 GCA_000814665.1 Pseudoalteromonas flavipulchra NCIMB 2033 = ATCC BAA-314 | reverse complement strand
ATGCGCTGTTACTTCTGAAGACTGTTGTAATACATCAACCATGATTGTTTCTTCAGCAGTTGGCAAACTGCAAGGGGTTGCCATAACCCCCTGCCAATACCGTATTTCTTCTGTATCTGGTTCTAATGCCTTTAATGCATGAACCCACTGGCGATAACTACTTGTTTTATCTGGCAGTGTATGCCCTTGCATAATCATGCTCAAGTCATCTACTAAAATACGCCAAGAAACAGCATCCACAATCAGATGGTGTAACGCCATAAACAATCGAGCACTTCCATCGTCATAGCCCGTTAAGTGTACAGCACACCATAATGGCCCAAACTGGTAATCAAACTCGGACTGAAAAGCTGTAAGTTGCTGGTGTAACTGCGCCTCATCTAAGTTACTAACGTCTAATGTTAACAGCTCGGTGTTTACCTCATCCATCCCATAATACTGTTGTTTATTATCGATAAATCGACAGCGCAACATATCGTGTCTCGCAACTAGCGCTTCGAGCCCAGCTTGCAATGCTTGGGGGCTTACTGTGCTAGGAAGACGTACCATAAAGGCTTGATTCCAATGATGAGGTGCTGGTAATGCCTTATCAAAAAACCATTGCTGAATGGGTAATAAATCAAATGTCCCAACCAATTCGCCTTGCTCAGCTTCAACCTGAGCAACTCCGTTCAGCATGTTGTCTGCTAATAAACAAGACAACTGCGCAATGGTTGGGGCATTAAAGATGTCTTTTACCTGACAAACATAACCGGCCTGACGCAGACGTGATACCAACTGTATACATACAATGGAGTCCCCACCCAAGCGGAAGAAGTTATCCTCTATGCCCACCTGCGCTAACCCCAACACATCTTGCCACACCTGACACAATGCTTGCTCTGTCTCATTACGAGGCGCCACAAACTCTTCGCTGTCTATCTCCGGGGCCGGTAATGCGCGTCTATCTAACTTGCCGTTTAACGTCAGCGGTAGTGTGCTTAACGTGACTATGTGGCTCGGTATCATATACTCTGGCAGTGTTGCGCCTAACTGCGACACTAAGTGTGTCGAGTCACACGTCTGCCCTTCTTGCATCACCACATACGCCACTAAATACACACTACCATCATCTCTGGCTCGGTCTATCACAGCTGCTTGACGTACTGATGTCTCCTCACACAACACCGCTTCTATCTCACCTAACTCTATGCGATAGCCGCGGATCTTTACTTGGAAATCGTTACGCCCTAAATACTCTATATTGCCATCCTCTCGACGACGTACCACATCCCCCGTTTTATATAACCGGGTATAGCCCAATGCCCTTGCCGCATCATCTACAAACGGGTTGTCAATAAAGCGCTCCGCCGTGAGCTCTGCTCGATTTAAATACCCTCGAGCCAGTCCTGCGCCCCCTATGTACAATTCACCTTGCGTACCATTGGGCATTGGCTGTAATTGTTTGTTAAGGATATAGAGTTGCGTGTTATCTATCGCTTTGCCTATCGGTACATGGCTCGTAAACGCTTCTCGTGTGTCAAAATAACTCACATCCACTGACGCTTCCGTTGGGCCATATAAATTGTGTAATACCGCATCATGCTGCCCTAAACCATAAAAAGCATCCACATGACTCACCTGCAGTGCCTCTCCACTACTAAAAACTTGCTTAACACTGCGCGGTAATACCTTACCTTCACTCGACATCTCTGCACAAAATGCCGCTAACATCGAAGGCACGAAGTGTAATGTTGTCACTCCTGCCTCTTCTATCAATGTATGCAAGGCTTCTGGCTGTCTATGCACATCAGGTGCTGCCATCACCAACGAGGCGCCTGCCCAGTGCGCCCAAAATAACTCCCATACTGATACATCAAAAATGTAAGGCGTCTTTTGTAATACTTTGTCTTCACTACTTAACGGGTAGCGTTTTTGCATCCAGTTGATACGATTAACTATTGCACGATGCGCTATCATTACCCCTTTCGGCTGCCCTGTCGTTCCTGAGGTATAAATAACATATGCTAGATCTTCTGGCCCTGCTTTCAACGGCAGTGCTGTATCGCTGGCCACAGTATGCTTCATCACTTGTTCAACGGCTAACCATTCTGCTGCGCACTCTTGCTCTGCTAATCCGCCTTGCAAGGCTTCTGCACCTGCCGCATGCGTTAAGACAAACGGACACCCCGTATCTTTTAGGATAAAGGCCGTTCGCTCTGCTGGAAATTCTGGTGAAATTGGCACATATGCCCCCCCTGCTTTCAGCACAGCTAACACCGCAACCATCATTTCGACGCTTCTGTCCATATACAGACCAATCAAGGTATTCGCTGGCATCGCTTGCCTATGGCGCTGCTGATACCTATCACGCAACTCTCGTGCAAGCTGATTCGCCTGCGCATCAAGTTGCTGATAACTCAATTGGACCCCACCCATCTCTAAAGCGATATGCTCTGGGCTTGCTAATACTTGTCGTTCAAACTCACTCACCAGAGTACCATGAATGGGATAAGTCGCTTGTGTATCGTTACCTTCTAATAAGGTCGCAGTGCGCTCTTGCTCATCCAATAGACATAACTGAGATAACCTCTCCACCTGGGGTAATTGCGTGAGAATACGCATTACCTGAGACAATAAACGCGTTGCTTGCTTGTTGCTTAGCCAATCTCCGTTGTAACACAAGGCCATCACTAAGCTCTCATCACGCTCAAACGCACGTAATGTGAGCGGATAGTCCATTTTCTCCACTGATTTCCTAAAATGAACCTGATTGATGATCCCTTCTGCCCCCTCTAAGGCCGTTCTTGGGTAGTTTTCAAATACGACTAAGCTGTGGAATAAGCGGTGCCCCCCTTCCTGTAACTTCGCCAACGATATCGCACTATGACTGTTCAACATCGCGATACTTTGCTGAATTGATTGTAAAACGCCTTCAACGCTCTGCTGTTCATCCCACGACACCGAAAGTGGTAACGTATTGATGTATAAACCGACACTCGACTCAATACCCTCAATCGGTAAATCACGACCTGATACTGTTGTCCCCACTAATGTTTGATTATCTTGGGTATAGCCGTGAAGTAAGTAGTGCCAAGCAAACTGCAACGCAACATTCACCGTCGTCCCGCTTTCCCGACACATGTTCTTCAACTGAGCTAATGCATTCCCTGTTAGCTCCAAGGCCTGCTCCTTAGGAGCCGTATTAAGGTGGCTATCCGCCAGTTCAACTGAACTATCAAACAAGCCTCTTAGATCATTTGCTTCACCATACTGCTGCTTTTGTGCTTGCCAAAATGCTTCACTTTGCGCCTGACGGCTCATTTGGTAAGCCTGTGCATTTAAGTAAGCCTGATCTGGTTTTATCTCACACGTGAGACCTGCTTGCAATGCTTCATAATATTCGTGTACCGCTTGCCCCAGTACCGGCCCACTCCAGCCATCCGAAATACTGTGATGCTCTGTTTTAATCACCGTGTACAAGGTATCGCTTCGTTTAACGATGGTTAACCTAACCAGTCCCGGACGACTCAAGTCAAAGCCAATCATCCGTGCCTCTTGCTGCAACCGCTCGATTTCTTGCTCCTGTACATCTGACGCCAATTGACTAATGTCAACCACACTAAAGTGCTCGTCGGTTAGGCTAACCCCTGAAGTCACTATTTGTACTAGGGTATCTTGCCAATCAAAGCATACGCGTAAACTGGGGAAACGCAGTGACGCCATTTGCCATGCTTGACGGTAGTGCGCAATATTCAAAGCACAATGATAATCTAATAATACTTGGACTCTATACGCATCGTCGTCTGGCTCATTCAGGTGATAGTAGATAAAGCCCTGCTGTAAGCTGCTGGCAGGGTATAAGGCTTCAATGTCATGCGTCTTTTGTAAATACTGCAAACGAGCAGCTGACAATGTCGGAACCCCGTAATCACTCGGCGTTTTACGCCCCCCTAGCTTGGCTTGCGCACACCCTGCTGCCACAACCGCTGCTAACGCTGATGTAAACGCCTCATTAAAGTTGTGATGCACTAACTCAGATAGTCGACTTACCACTTTAAAGCGCAAGCGTCCCTCATATATCGCGCCAGTAACACTCAACAGTGCACTGTCTTCGTTGCCTGCAGCGTTAGTCATGCCCACATCTTCTCCTACCAAAGACCAATCTTCAACTTGTCCTGAGCCATCTCCAAATTGGCCGAGGTAGTTAAACATGATAGCTGGCAAGGCTCCCCCAAGTTCACCTTTGTTACGCAGCGCACCAAACCCTAATCCTTTATTTGGCACCTGACGTAATGTTTCCTTCGTTGCAATTAACGTATCCGCAACGGTTTCTTGTCCTAACAAACGCACTGGATACAGTGTGGTAAACCAACCTATAGTACGCGATAAGTCCAATGTTTCGTCCATTGGCTCTCTACCGTGTCCTTCTAATCCTAGCGTATACGCTTGCTCACCCAGTGTTTCACTTAACGCTAATACCATAGCGCTCAACAACACATCATTAATCTCGGTATTAAAACCTTCGTTAGTATCTCGTAATAGATGCGCTGTTACTTCTGAAGACTGTTGTAATACATCAACCATGATTGTTTCTTCAGCAGTTGGCAAACTGCAAGGGGTTGCCATAACCCCCTGCCAATACCGTATTTCTTCTGTATCTGGTTCTAATGCCTTTAATGCATGAACCCACTGGCGATAACTACTTGTTTTATCTGGCAGTGTATGCCCTTGCATAATCATGCTCAAGTCATCTACTAAAATACGCCAAGAAACAGCATCCACAATCAGATGGTGTAACGCCATAAACAATCGAGCACTTCCATCGTCATAGCCCGTTAAGTGTACAGCACACCATAATGGCCCAAACTGGTAATCAAACTCGGACTGAAAAGCTGTAAGTTGCTGGTGTAACTGCGCCTCATCTAAGTTACTAACGTCTAATGTTAACAGCTCGGTGTTTACCTCATCCATCCCATAATACTGTTGTTTATTATCGATAAATCGACAGCGCAACATATCGTGTCTCGCAACTAGCGCTTCGAGCCCAGCTTGCAATGCTTGGGGGCTTACTGTGCTAGGAAGACGTACCATAAAGGCTTGATTCCAATGATGAGGTGCTGGTAATGCCTTATCAAAAAACCATTGCTGAATGGGTAATAAATCAAATGTCCCAACCAATTCGCCTTGCTCAGCTTCAACCTGAGCAACTCCGTTCAGCATGTTGTCTGCTAATAAACAAGACAACTGCGCAATGGTTGGGGCATTAAAGATGTCTTTTACCTGACAAACATAACCGGCCTGACGCAGACGTGATACCAACTGTATACATACAATGGAGTCCCCACCCAAGCGGAAGAAGTTATCCTCTATGCCCACCTGCGCTAACCCCAACACATCTTGCCACACCTGACACAATGCTTGCTCTGTCTCATTACGAGGCGCCACAAACTCTTCGCTGTCTATCTCCGGAGCCGGTAATGCGCGTCTATCTAACTTGCCGTTTAACGTCAGCGGTAGTGTGCTTAACGTGACTATGTGGCTCGGTATCATATACTCTGGCAGTTTTGCGCCTAACTGCGACACTAAGTGTGTCGAGTCACACGTCTGCCCTTCTTGCATCACCACATACGCCACTAAATACACACTACCATCATCTCTGGCTCGGTCTATCACAGCTGCTTGACGTACTGATGTCTCCTCACACAACACCGCTTCTATCTCACCTAACTCTATGCGATAGCCGCGGATCTTTACTTGGAAATCGTTACGCCCTAAATACTCTATATTGCCATCCTCTCGACGACGTACCACATCCCCCGTTTTATATAACCGGGTATAGCCCAATGCCCTTGCCGCATCATCTACAAACGGGTTGTCAATAAAGCGCTCCGCCGTGAGCTCTGCTCGATTTAAATACCCTCGAGCCAGTCCTGCGCCCCCTATGTACAATTCACCTTGCGTACCATTGGGCACTGGCTGTAATTGTTCATCTAGAACATAAAGTAAGACATTTCGAATTGGCAACCCAATAAGTGCGTCATCCCCTTCACACTGATATTTATGAGTACTCGCACAAACAGTTGATTCCGTTGGACCATAAGCATTAATGACGCATGAATTCTTACGAAACGTTTCTAGGACACCTTTAGCTGGAGTTTCACCGGCTGATACGAGGACTTTTAATGCTAACCCCCCTTGTTCTGCCATAATTTGTAGCAATGCAGGTGGTATGGTTGCTAAGTCAATATTGTTATTCTGAATTAACTTTCTTAAGTTATCGGCTTCGCGATCTTCATCACTACAAATAAACACCTCATGACCATTGCTTAGCCCAATAAACAGCTCTGATACAGACGCGTCAAAGGTATAGCTTGCGAACAGTAATGAACGCTGACATTCGGACGCATGAAAAGCTAGTTGTTGAGCATAAACAAGGTGTACGGCATTGCAATGCTCAATCATTACACCTTTAGGGTTTCCTGTAGTACCTGAAGTGTAAATTACGTATGCGAGATTACAGGAACTGACATCACTAACAAAAGGTGCTATTGATTCATCAGCACTACTCATTACTAGATCTAATTCAATTAAATCAGGACCATTTATCATATCTGATAATTCAATATCTAGTTTAGGTATGAGCGAAGATTGCGACAGAATAAATGAAGTATTTGTATCGTCCACTATGTACTGCGTTCTTGCAGGAGGAAAGTCGGGAGAGATGGGCACATAGGTAGCACCAGCTTTTAAGCAGGCTAAGATCCCCACCACCATTTCAAAACCACGTTCAAAATATAAACCAACTAAGGTTTCCGCAGGCATATCGTGACTATATTTCTCAAAATAGTTTCGTCTAAGTAATTTAGCCGCTTGATTAGCTTTATCATTAAGCTCAGCATAAGTCAGGCTACTGCCTTTGAAAGTTAACGCGACTCTATCAGGTGATTTACTAACTTGGGACTCAAACAATTGATGCAAAAGTAAGTCTTTAGGGTAATCAAGCTGTGTATCATTCCAGCGGTGTAATACCTCTTCCCTATCCCTTCCTTCCAATACAGTTACCGTTTCTCTATTCACTACGCCCAATGAATTCAACATCTGACTAATGGATGCCTTAGGCTCAGAGTGAGCAAAAACTTCCAATATACTTTGAAGCTCGTCCAATAAGTGCTTAGCTTTTTTATCTGAAAATAATTGCTGCTGATAACCTAAATGAAAGCCAAGTGAAACAGCAGGTAATACAACTAACGCTAAGGGCTGACTTGTTTGGTTTTTGTGACCAACATCTTGAACAAAGGGTGTTTCATCTGAGTCATTTTTTTCTACTAGGTAGTTTTCGAAAACAACTAAAGACTCAAATAATTTGCCATTAATAGGCGCTTGCTTTTGAATTTCTGTCAGAGGGTAGTAACTATGTTCATTGCTTTGGACAAGATAATCTTGAATACTTTTACACCAGTCTACTAACGAGCCCTCTCCTGTGAACTGGCTAACAACAGGAATACTATTTATGAATAATCCAATTGTCTTTTCAACATTTCTTAACGTCGCAGGCCTACCAGCTACCGTAGCACCAAAACTGATTATGTTACTATTACTTTCTTTGTGAACTAATAATGCCCAAGCGCCCATCACTAAACTGTTTAGTGTAATACTTTGATTACGACAACACTGGTTTAATTGTTCAGTTAGACGTTCTGATAGATTAATCTTACATGCGTTAAACCTCGGAGCCCCCCCCTGATCTTGGTCAGCTAATAAAACTAAGTGATTGAGCGGCTGTAATTTATTGCGCCAATAACTTGCAGTTTCTTTGTGATCTTGCTTGGATAACCAATGAATATAGCGCTTGTAATCACTCTCTAACGCAACCTTCCTCGGAGACTTCCCTTGTTGTATTGTCTTGTAATTTTCAATCAAGCCTTGCAATACCAAGTTAGAACACCAGCCGTCCACTAACGCATGATGGTATGTCCATACCATTCGGTGACTACCATCAGCTAAATTAAACGTCGCAACCCTTAATAAAGGAGGATGTTCAAAATCAAACTCTACTAACTGATCATTTTCCAAAAACTGTTGAAATTGTAGCTCATGCTCAGCCTCACTCAAATGTGTGTGATCGTAGTTACTCCATGGAATATCGGACGATTTGCAAACTAATTGCTGCAACTGCGATTCTTGACCAACAAAAGCTGTACGAAATATCGAGTGTTGCTGTAAAAGGAACTCCCAAGCCAATTTCATGTCATCTAAATCTATAGACTTATCAAGTCGACACCAAAGTTGGTTAACATACAAAGAGGCCCCTTTGTCTTTTAGACTATGAAAGATCATCCCAGCTTGCATAGAGGTTGCAGCATATATATCTTCGATTTCATACTTCTCTTGCCATGCACTAAGCTGACTTGAAGTGACAGTTGCAAGCAGGAAGTCAGAAACCGTTAAAGTTTGAATATTCTTTTGTTCTGCAAGCAACCGTTGCTCTTCTTTTAATAAACTTATTAGCTCAGATTTGTTTTGCTTTAGCAACTCAAGTTGTTGCTGAGATATTTTGCCTTTAGCAGCACCAATGCGAATATTCTCTCTCTCAAGAAAAATTTTAACGCCATTTGCTCTTAGCTCTCTTAACAGATTGAACGTATTCAAATTGTAAATTCCTCAATATTTTGTTCTTCTTCTGTAGAATTTGCCATTGAATGGTTATCCAACCGTGCAGAATTTTCAGGTTCGTTATCAATAAGCTCTAGCACCATCAAACAGTGTGTAGCGATAAGCTCAACTTGAGTACGCATAAGCGCCAACAAATCAAAAGCTGACGATTTATTTACCTTCGCTGTGTCAATCGACAAATAAAACTTCAACGTACCATCAATTAAAACCGCATTTATATAGATACCGTTTCTTTGCTGTTGCATAGGACAACGCTCATTACCTCGGTTTTCTTGAGCAACGCCAAAGGCACTATTATCAGAAAATGTCGCATCAAATTGACCAAGATAATTGAATTCAACAGCCAATTCTTGATTTTG
Organism: Pseudoalteromonas flavipulchra NCIMB 2033 = ATCC BAA-314; assembly: GCA_000814665.1. Classification (GTDB taxonomy): domain Bacteria; phylum Pseudomonadota; class Gammaproteobacteria; order Enterobacterales; family Alteromonadaceae; genus Pseudoalteromonas; species Pseudoalteromonas maricaloris. The sequence goes on along the minus strand of JWIH01000024.1, from coordinate 423,740 downwards.
AATCACAGAACCCTGTTTATTTAACAACCCAAAGCCAAGTCCATTGGAAGGTACAACGCGCATACTTTCTTTGACTACCTTGATCACCTCCCCTGTATTAGTGCATTGAGATATATCAATGTGCACAGGGTAGTAGGTCGTTAACCATCCCATTAATCGACTTGGAGTTACCTCATCCAATGTTTCTCTACCATGGCCTTCTAAATAGGTAATAAAACGATTATTTTCTGTCCATAAATTTAATGCGAGTATTACTCCAGAAAGCAGTAATTCTTGCGTGCCTGTTCTATAAGCTGTGTTAGCAGCACTTACAAGCTCATTACTCATTATTTCATCCAGCTCAAACTGAAGCGAGATCAGTTCATTTTGCGTATTAGCATCGAAATTTACGATACGATGAGGCCAATTGTCGACCTTTTTAGCAAGTTGACTATGCCAGTAACTAGACTCTTTTTCAAATTCAATGGATTGGCTATATCGCTCAACATGTTCACTCCACTGTTTTAAAGAGAGCGTTTGTGGTATGAGCTCTAAAGAAGAGTTTTGCTCAATTTGTTCAAACAAGCAATTCAGATCGTCCAACATTAAGCGCCACGACATACCATCTACTAACAAATGATGGAGAACAATAAACAACCTTTCCGGCTGCCCATTATCTTCAAAAAGACAAACTTTAAACAACGGAGGCTGGCTTAAATTAAAACTTGATTGAAGTGCATCAATTTCCGCTTTCATATTCTTCATCGAGGAATAACTTATCGCTTTATCTAACAGTTCGCCCTCGTTTGGTTCAAAGTACATTTTATCATCAACACTATACTGTCTCAGTGAGTCATGGGTATTGACCAAACATTCAAACATCTGTCTCAATACTTTTAGGTTTAAAGACTCTGGTACAGTTAATAAAATAGATTGGTTGTAGTGATGTTCATTAACTAACTTTCTGTTAAAAAATTGCTGCTGCATAGGCAACAACAGACTTTCCCCTTCACTCTTTTGATTAGGTTGCAGTTTATCTGGTTCTTCTACCATAGTTGATAATTCTTTAACTGTTGGATAGTCAAATAGTGTTTGTAGAGAGAATTTGACACCTTTTTTCTGTCCTTCTGCAACAGCTTGTATTGCTGAGATTGAATCACCGCCTAAATTAAAAAAGTTATCCTCAATACTAATTATTGTTCGTCCAAGAACCTTAGTAAAAATATGGCAAAGTAAAGTTTCTAACTCAGTTTTAGGCTCTACCACCTCACGAGGTTTTTGCTCTTCCTTTGGTAGCGGTAAAGCATCAAAATCGATTTTACCATTCTGATTTGTAGCAATGCTTTCCACTTGAACAATAGCCCAAGGCATCATGTATTTAGGTAACCGTTTCTTTAACTCTAATAAGAGGTGCTGTTCCAATTGCTCTACTGTTTGCTCCGAGTCGCTATATATAACGTACGCTACAACTCTTGTTCTACCTTCTACTTCGACAGTATTTACAGCACAATTATCAACAACTTCGCAAGCTATAATATTAGAACGGATATCGTTCAACTCTATTCGAAAACCATCTATACTGACTTGGTTATCAATGCGTGAGATAAAGACAAGTTGACCACTTTCATTCACTGAAACGAGATCTCCTGTCTTGTAATACCTTACTTGATCACGATAAGAAAATTTGTCTGCAGTTAACTCAGGCTGATTAACATACCCCTTTGCCAAACAAGGCCCACTCACCCATAATTCACCTTTACCACCAAAAGGTACTTCTCGCCCTTTGTGGTCTAAAACTAATACGGAGGTATTTTCCATCGGTCTACCGATAGGCACAGGGCCACTAGAAATCGTGTTCTCCCCAACTATTGGGTATATCAGACAACCAACCGTTGATTCACTTGGGCCGTAATGATTATAGATTTTAGCTTTACGTAGCCTATGTTTTAATTTGTTGACCATTTCAAAGTATAGCTGCTCGCCCCCTATTACAAACACATGGGGAGTTTCGTTAACCTCTTTATTTTCCAAGAGCATGTTTAGTGCTACTACATGCATAGGCGTCATTCTTACCAATACAGGACTATTCGAAGGGTTTGATACATATTCTGCCAACTGCTCTATTTCTTTATTTGGTGTCGACAGTATCACCTGATCACCACAGAGTAAGGGGAGTAACAGTGATGGCACAGAAATATCAAAACCATGAGAAGTAACGACAAAACTACCTATTGAACAGTCTTTGTAATAGTTTTCTCGGGCATATACACAATAATCTGTGAGCGCCCTATGTGAAATTTCCACACCTTTTGGGGTTCCTGTTGACCCTGATGTATAAACAATATATGCAGTATCATTTGGATTAGGAAACGCTACATCTATGCTATCTTGAGCATATTCTTCAAACCAGCCCTCAGAAAAACAATCATCAAGTGTAAAATAATCGACACTTGATAACGCATTCTGCTCAGCAAATGACTCCTCAACCAATACCACATCAACATCCGCATCAATCAAAATAGCTTCGATTCGGTTTTGATTTAAGCTTGGTTCAATAGGAATGTAACTCGCACCACTCATCATGATGCCTAACATACTTACTAATAAATGTGCTTTCCTAGTACTTAAAATCGCAACGGTACAATTAGCTCCAACTTCCATTTGCTCTAAGGCTGCAGCAAGTCTTATTGCTCGGTTATGCACCTGTAAATAACTATACTCGCCAAGTTCATCAGTAATCGCTATTTTATGTTCTGAGTGTTTCAACACATCACTAAATAGCTCTATGACGGTTTTTTCTCTGTCTATATTGTTTTCATTACCGTCAATCAAAAACGAGTTTTCGTTAGGTAGAAGCTGCTGAATTGCTACATCTGGATCACGGCATATGTTTTCAAGCAACTGATTGTACCCGAGAGCCATTTTCTCTATTAAAGCTGGACTGAATAATTCATCCTTAAATGTCCACTCTAATGAGATACCATCTGCATCTTCCATTGCAGTCAAGTCTAGATCGAACCGAGTAACCTCATTGTCTAGCTGTTTTGCCATTATTTTCATATCCGGCACGTTTAGCTCACCAGTCTGATAGTTTTGCAGCACAAACTTTATTTGGCACAACGCATTATGGCTCAAGCTGGGCTTCACATCTAACGCTTCCACAATATGCTCAAATGGCAGTTGGTTATGCTCAAAAGCTGACAATATTCCTTGACCATTAATCTTTAATAGCTCATTAAATGTTTGCTCTAATTCAAAGTGTGTATGAATTGGGATCAGGTTTAAAAACAAGCCAACGATATCGGTTAATTGTTGCTGTTCTCTGCCATTAAAAGGTGTGCCAATTACGATACTTCTATCTTGGCTATAGCTAGACAGCAATACTGCAAATGATGTTTGCAATACGCTAAACAATGTCACCTTTTGTTTCACACAATAAGACTTCAATGTTTGATACACGTTTTCTTCAATGCGGAAATATTTAGAGGTCGCAGCAAAAGTTTGATGTGCTGGACGACTATTTTTTAATGGTAAGCCATGGACTTTTGGAGCTTGCGACAAATAACCACGCCAAAAGTCAATATGCCTGTTAATTTTTTCTTCTGTCAATTGCTCTCGTTGCCACCGAGCGTAATCGTAGTAGCTAATTGCAGACGTGTTAACTTCCTCTTCATTATTCTTATAACAGCCAATAACCTCATTGGTAAGTATCTCTACAGAAAGCCCATCCGCAGCGATATGGTGGACGCATACCAATAGCAAATGACGACCTTCACTCAATTTAACGACTTTAACTTTAAGCAATATATCTTTTGCCAAATCAAAAGGCGTCATTACATGCGCTCGAGAAATGGCTTTTAGTCTATCTTGCTGAATTGATGTATCAAAATGAGAGATATCTTCTTGGGTAAACTCGCACGTAGAATCGTCATGAAAATCTACTTTTAATTCGCCATCTACAAGAAAAAACCGACTCCTTAATACATCCCTTCGCTCAACGACTGTATTAAACGCTTTTGATAACCTTAATACATCTAAGTCACCTTCAAATTCAAATGCCGCCGCCATATTATACTTGCATGAATTGCCTTCTAACCTTTCATCAAACCACATTCGAGCTTGAGCAAATGACGGCGTTTTAACCGGGTTAGTATCAGGTTGAATCAGCTGGTTCACGTTAGCTTCTTTGTTGAGAGTAGCAACATGTTTACTAAATTGCTCAATTGTCGGGTTTTCAAATAGCACTCGAAGTGGAATCTGAAGTCCTATCTGGGCACATAACTCATTCACAATTTTACTAGCGAGTAAAGAGTGTCCTCCTTTTGCAAAAAAATCGTCGTCTATACTTATCGTGTCTATTTGCAGGGCAGAACAGAATACTTTACACATTGTTGTTTGTAGGGGTGTTTTAGGTAAAACGATTGGTTTATCTGTAACTTCTTCTGCTTGAGGCAGTGCTTTAAAGTCAACTTTTCCATTGGCCGTTAAAGGAAACTTCATGACAGTTACGAAAATTGACGGCAACATGTAATCTGCCAATGTAGTAGCTAAAATCGCTTTTATTTGCTCAAAGAAATCTCGTTCATCTGATTTCTCAATCCAAACCATGTCACCAATATTAGGTTGTATGTAAGCGGTAATACGTGACTGGCTTCCTTCACCAACAATTCTAACAATCGCTTTTTCTACTGCTGTAATTTTATTTAATTGAACTTCTATCTCGCCCAGCTCAATGCGATATCCTCTAACTTTTACCTGTTGATCTACACGGCCAACAAAAATGATGTTGCCATCATCACGATAACGACCAATATCACCCGTACGATATAACCGCTGATTAGTCACAGGATGGTGTATAAATCTCTCACGCGTGAGTTGTTCAGCCTTATAATATTCTCTCGCTACGCCTTCACCGGCTATGAATAGCTCTCCGTCTACACCAATTGGACAAGGTACTAGTGCATCGTTCAGTATCAAAAACCTTTGATTTGTAATTGGTTTACCATAAGGGATACTAGACCATTGAGTGGTATCTTCATGAATATCATAGTGAATTGACCAAATAGACCCTTCTGTCGCCCCCCCCAAACTATGAGTACGTACACCTGGAAAATGCTCTTTAAGCATAGGAGGTAGTGTAGGTGGAACCCAGTCACCACTCATTAAAATATGGCGCAAAGACGCTGTGCTCTTTCGATTTTGGTATACCAATTGGTCGACGAGCATACCAGCAGATACTGGTACCGTATCCCAAATACTGATGCCGAACTTTTCTACACATGCTAACCAGTGGGCAGGCTCTTTCGCTTGATCTTGTTGCGGAAATACAACCCGGCCGCCACAGGCGAGTAAGCCAAAAATATCGTAAACTGAAAGATCAAAGCTTAATGCAGAGACAACCAACACACTATCATGATTAGTAACGGCAAAACGGGCGTTAATGTCAAGAATGGTGTTTACAGCCATCCTATGCTCTATTGCCACACCTTTCGGTTTTCCTGTAGACCCTGAAGTAAAAATAACATAAGCCAAGCGTTTTGACTGAACATCATTTTGCCATTTTGAAGGTTCCTCTGGCACAACGACAAGCTTATCTATATCAATGAATTCCTTTATATGCGCTAATTGGCCCGATGCTTCCTGCCCTATAAGTATGCGGCACTGTGCTTGTTCAAATATGCCTTCACAGCGAGCACAGGGCCAGTCAACCTCTACGGGTAAATACGCCCCACCAGCCATAACAACAGCGAGTGTTGCGATCGCTTGTCCACGACCTTTTGGCAATCGAACAGCAACAAGCTCTTCTGCCGTAATCTTTGGTTTTATTATCTTAGCCAAGCTAGCTGCTGAGTCAAATAGCGAACGGTAGCTAATCTCCCCTTGTTCATCACACACTGCAATAGCCTCTGGCGTTCGAATCACAGAGTCAATAAATAGTTCATGGAGTGTTTTGTCACTATCGCAATCACTAATAAAGCTTTGTTCTGGCTTTGTCTTTTCCTGCAATGCTAAGGTTTGTGCATCATTCATCAAAGGATAAGATTCTATTGGTAACTCAGGGTTTGCAATGATGGCTTCAATTATATTTTTGTAATGTTGAGATAACGAAACGATTCTATCGTGTTGAAATAAATTTTTGTTATAAGTCCAAACTGCGTGAAATTCACCTTCCTTCTCAACAATCGCTAACTCTAAATCAAATCGACTTACTTTCGCCTTGATATTTAAGGGTTGAATTTGCAACCCTGGTAATTTAAGCGTTCTTCCATCGATATTCTCATAAGAAAATTGAATTTGAAATAATGGCTCATGACTACTACTTCGCTCTGGATTGACTCGCTCAACAACCTTTTCAAATGGTGCATCAGCGTGGCTCAACGCCTCACTCATCATAGCTCGACTATGCGCTAAAAATTGCGTAAAAGGTTCCTTTAAGTCTACTTTGAATCTTTGTACTACGCTGTTCACAAAGAGTCCTATCATATTTTGACATTGCAAGTTTCTGCCAGAAACAGGTGTACCAATAGCAATGTCCTGATGATTACTATACCTTGCTATTAACGCTGCAAACACCGAGTTTAACAACATAAAGGGGGTAACATTAAAAGCTGAACAAATGTCCTTTACACCTTTATATACTGTATGTTCGAAGGGCTGATCTAAAGACCTTCCCTCAAAAGTTCTTTGTATTGGCCGTTTATAACACAAATTTAAACTGTGAACTTGTGGTAATCCTTCAAGTTGTTTGTCCCAATACTCTAGCAAACTAGGCATAGCTTGAATGTTAGCCGGGTGCTTTTGCCAATGAGCGAAGTCAGCATATTGGAGAGTTAACTCTGGTAATTGTGGAGATGTACCTGTCACCTTAGCGCGATACAACTCTCCTAATTCTGCAACAAAAATATCGGCAGACCGACCATCTGATGTTATATGGTGTTGCACGATAATTAACGTATGATGCTCTTTATCATGTTTTGCTAGAATGCATTTCAGCAATAAGTCTTTCGATAGATCGAAATGAACGTCGGCCTCGGTTGCGATCAAGTTAAGCACTTCATTTTCATTAGATGCTATTTCAACCTGGCTTAATACTAATTTTCGTCCTGGCTGAACACTCTGGTATACCTCTCCTTCATGCTCACAGTAAACACTATGTAAAATTTCATGCCTTTCTATCAAATCATTTAATGACTGCTCTAGCGCTGCTGAATCAAGTGTACCTTTCAAGTCCAACGCGACGATATTGTGATAATGATTTGACTGTTGCTCTAGAGCATCTACAAAATATAAACGATTTTGAGCATATGAAGCTTTTAATAAGCCTTGCCTGTTAACAGCAGTGATATTACCCGAGTCGAAAACATGGCTTGATAAATAGCTAATCAGCTCTTCTTTCAACGCTCCTATGCGTTTAGCTATTTCTGGTGTTATTGCATCAGCTTTACTCTTACTTTTTAGTTTTCCATCTGCTAAAAATAGCTGTATTCCCAATTGATTTAATTCTGACAAGAAAACTTGTACATGTTCAAAATTATTATTAGTTTGCATTTTACCACTCCATCTCAACTGCATGCTCAACCTCTTCAACGCTATCGTTTAATGATTCAAGTAACTCTGCAAACTTAGTAGGGGTTGAATGTTCAAATAAATCTTTCACTTTAATATCAATCTTATACTTACTTTTTATTTGGTTAACCAAAACCATAGCCGTTAAGGAACTTCCCCCAACATTTAAAAAGTCATCGGACATCGACATATCTTCAAGTGATAGTATTTCACACCAAATATTTTTCACTTCCTGCTCTAATTGGCTTTTTGGCAGAACCATCTCTGTTTTTTCCAATAAAGGCTGAGGGAGCGCTTTGACATCTAATTTACCATTTATAGTCAGTGGCAATGCCTCTACATAAATGAACGATGACGGCAACATCCAATGTGGTAATTTCCCCTCTAGATGAGAATCAAAATCAAACATATTGCTGCCGTCACTTGAGCTATAATAGGCAACAAGTTGTGGTTCACCCTTTTCAGGCTTATGTACCACTACAGCTACCTCTTTAATTTCAGGTAGCGTCATTATTTGAGCCTCAACTTGTGCAGGCTCTATTCTGTAGCCATGTATTTTTAATTGTGAATCTATTCTTCCTTTATATTCGACATTTCCATCTTCATTTAGCAGTGCTAAGTCACCTGTTTTATAAACCTTTTCAGGGCCTCTAGGTGTTTGTATCACGGAGTATTTAACTTCATTTAACTCGTTATCTAAATACCTCGTCCCGACACTAGCTCCAAATATAACCAACTCGCCGACTTGACCAACATCAACAATCTGGCCGAGCTTGTTTATTATGTAGCATCCAGAGTGACTTATCGGTTTACCTATCGTCAACTTTTTGCCTGCAACATATTTATCACTTAACGCGTAAATAGTTGCTTCTGTAGGTCCGTATAGATTAAAAAACTCAAACTGATTTCCCCATTTTTGAGAGAGCGATGGAGAACAGGCCTCTCCCCCAGCGCTCACTACTTTGACATGTGGCCAATCTCCTACTGGCGTAGCTGCCGCAAGGGCTGTTGGGAAAATCAAGTGAGTTAGCTTGTGTTCTTCGATATAAGGAGCTAGTTCTTCATGTGTCGGGCATATATTAATTGAAGCCCCCGCAGTGAGCCCTGAAAAAATTACGCCTGAAGCGGGATCAAAACTGAAGGAGAACACATTAAGTAACCGGCTATGCTGATCCATTCCTAGTAATTTCTGGTCATGCTTAACAAAGTTACCGAGCGCATTGTGGCTGACTTCTACACCTTTAGGTTTACCTGTAGAACCTGAAGTATAAATCACATAAGCAGGTTGTACTGAGGTAGGTTGCAATTCTAGCTTTACATTGTCGGTAGAGTACTTGGCTAAAAGTACTTTTCTAAAAGCCATATCTGTTGGAATAACTCGTTTATACGACAGAAAATTAAACTTCTGTAACAAAGCCTGCTCCGTCAGAATAATGTCTATTTCGGCGTCTGACGCAATATTTTCCAAATAATCTTCTGGTAAATCTGGAACAAGAGGAACGTAAGCGCCACCAGCTTTTAGTACTGCAAGCATTGCTATAACAAAGTTAGTATTGCGCTCAGCACAGATTCCGACGTACTGTCCAGGTTTTACCCCTTTGTCGATCAAGCACGCAGCATATTGATTTGCCGTATCATTCAATGTTTTGTAGTCTAACTGAGCGTCTTGTGCAACGATTGCAACTTTGTCTGCAAACTTATCAGCCATCTTCTCTACCGCTTCATGAATATAGTTTGCACTTTCAGTAGGAAACAAAGACAAGCTATTTAACTTTTCATAATGTTTCCACGAAGAAGAAGGCCATTGAGCCAGTGGTTTTTCAGAATTATTTACAGTCACAGCGCTGAGCGCTGCTAATTTATCTGCCCAATTACAGATGGTATCATTTTTGAAAAGAGACTTTTTATATAGCCACCGAACCTCTAGCGCTTCTCCAGTATCTACAATAGTAAAATGCAGATCTAAATCTTGAATACCGTACTCTTGTGAAATATCAGTCCAGACTACCTCGTTGAGTTGGGGCTTTGGCGATGATTTTACTAAAAAGTTTAGAGCTACCTGACACAAAGGTGTAAATCCGTATTGACGCAGTGGAGCCACACTTTTGACAACCTCATCATGAGCGATGTTTAGGTGCTCAACAGCCCTTTTAAACCACGCGTGACTGTCTGATATCAATTCTGAAAAGCTAGCGTTAGCTGATAGGGTGGTACGATAAATAATGTTTTGGTTAAATAAACCGATCAGATTTTCCGTTTGATTATTACCTCTCCCTGCAAACGGACATAACATCAAGATATCATCTTCGTTGCTTAGTTGGGCTAATAGTAAAGCTATCAGTGGCTGAACGACATTAAACAAAGAGTGCGCTTCTCTTTGTGCCAACTCTTTTAATCCTCTATACACTTTACCGCCAATCACTTGTTTATGATAAGCGGCTTCATTATTGACCAACTTTTCCCTCGCAAAGTCCAAAGGTAAGCTATGAACCAAGGGTGCTCCTGCCAGTTCTTGCTGCCAAAACGATTTGCTTTTTCCTATATCTGCCGACGTATTTTTCTCGTTATACCACGCCGCGTAGTCACAATATTGTATATCTAATTTTGGTAGTTTTGGCGTATGACGATCGTGTGTCCAATTATATAATTGGCTAAATTCATCAAACAAAATATCGATTGACCATGCATCACAAGCCAGATGATGAACCGTTAACAATAAATAATACTCGAGTGGTTCAAATTTTAATAACCGACTTCTTATCAATGTATCTGAACTGAGATCGAAATTGCGCTCTCCTTCAATTCGTTTATGCTCAGCGAGCGCTTCAAACCTTAGGTTTGGACTTAGATCACTTAGATCTACAAACTCATGTTGTAAACTGATATCAGGGTTAACTTGAGTAATCAATTTGTCATCGCGTTTCAAAAACCGAGTTCTCAACGATTCATGACGCTCAACGATCGAGGTCAATGCATCAACAATAGCTTGTTGATCTACCGTACCCTCAAGTTTTAGCGTGACTGGAATATTATATTTGCTCGAATTTTCTTCTATCTGACATGCAAGCCACATTGAGCTTTGCATTGGAGTCGGTTCAACATCAACCTGTGCATTTACCTTGTCGATAATATGTTTCTCTGAATTGGCCGCATCAATTACACGAGCGAGATCTGCAAGTTGAGGGTTTTCGTAAACAGACGTCAATGAAAGCGATTTACCGAATTGGCGTTCTATTAACGCGATCAGTTTAGCAATAACGAGCGAATGTCCTCCTAGCGAAAAAAAGTTATCATCTGCAAATACTTGTGAAACACCAATCAACTCTTTCCATATATTTGCAAGTTCAACTTCTGTATTTGTAGATAAAGGTAGTCGTTCAACAAAAGCCGTATCTTGTAATGTATCCATTAGTCGCTGTTTGTCTACTTTACCATTGCGAGTAACAGGTATTTCTTCGATTACTTTAATGATGTTAGGAACCATATATGCAGGCAAAGACTGCTTCACTTTAGCGCTAATCACTTCGTTTATATTTTTTATTTTCGAAGAATTACACTTAACAAAGGCGACCAACTGCTCACCTGTAGAGCATGTTATTTTATCAACTACCGTTCCTGTGACTTCAGTTAAAGACAGTATTGCAGCTTCTACCTCTCCAGGCTCAATCCGATAGCCTCTAATTTTAATTTGCTGATCACGTCTACCTAAATAACGCAAACTTCCGTCAGGGCTCCAGCAGGCTAAATCTCCTGTTTTGTAAACTCGTTTAGAGTAGCCACCTAGATCAACCACTGAAAATTTATCACGATTTAACTGCTCACGATTTAAGTACCCTTTAGCAACTCCTTTACCCGCGATCCATAATTCTCCAACAGCATTGCAAGGTTGCAAGCTACCTTGCTCATTGACCACATACGCTTCATAACCATCTATTGGAACGCCGATAGAAGCGTCACTCGAATCAAGAGTTACCTCATGAAAAGTCACATGTACTGTAGTTTCGGTAATTCCGTACATATTAATCAAACGTACTTGTCCGTCATGCTGACTTTCAAGCCAAGGAAGAATTTTCTGTTTATCTAATGCTTCACCACCCAACACAACATAACGAAGCTTGTGAGCTTTACCTTGCTTCAGCATTTCATCTGCAAATAAGTAAAATACTGACGGGGTTAAGCTTAATAAGGTTATTTCATTGTCTGTAATATATTTAGTGAGCAAACGAATATCTAACTTAAGTGGCTCTGGTACTATGTATAACGTAGCGCCGTTGGTAAGCGCTGAGAAAATTTCCCACACTGAAAAATCGAATGATGTAGAGTGGAAATTAGTAACTCTGTCTTGTTCATTCAAACCATAGTGACGGTTACAGCCTTTGAGTAATGCAAATACATTACTATGACTTATCGCCGCCGCTTTAGGGTTACCAGTTGAGCCTGAAGTATATATAGCATATGCCGTACTTTCAGGGTGTATAACAATATTTGGATTGCAAGTCGCATACTCTCTTTGCAAGATGTCTGACAAACTGACCGATGTCCAAAAGTCTTCATTTAACTCACTCAAAACCAGTGAAATCTTAGCATCGTTCACAATGTATTGACGGCGAGCTTGAGGTAGTTTTGGATCAATTGGTAAATAGGCAATACCAGCTTTAAGAACCCCTAGAATAGCAATGACTGACGCAATACTTCGCTCAATACACACCCCAACAAATTCATCTGCACTTAACTTTTGCTTAATTAAGAAATGAGCAACTTGGTTTGCCTTTTCATTAAGAGCTTTGTAGCTGATATTTGAATCAGCACCTTCAATAGCGACTTTGTCTGGATAACGCTCTGCTTGATGCTCTATCAATTTATGTAAGAGCTCTCCTTCAGACTGATCTAGTGCTATAGGTATCACTCTGCTTCTGTCTAAATCCAGTTGTTCGCATTGAACTTCAACATTATCGAGTACTTCCTCCAACAACTGCAAATAACTTTGAGCAAAGGAAGCTATTGACGTCTCGGTAAATAACCTATGATCGTAATGCCAATTAACTAATGATTTCTTATCTCCCCTTTTTATCATTAGTTCTAGGTCAAATTTACTCGTGGTTTCACCAAGTGATACGGGAGTGAGTGTTACTGAATCAAGCAAAATATCATTGATAGAGTCATTATCTAAGCTAAAAAATAATTGAAATAAAGGTGAGTGACTCATTGCTCTGTCTGGGTTAACACTTTCAACTACTTTTCTCAAAGGGACATCTTGATTCGACATCGCTTGTTGTATTTGCAATTTATTATTTTCGAGCTGTTCACGAAACGATATATTGCGACTTATTGAACTCTTAATCGCTACGCTATTTGCAAATAAACCAACCAAATTTTCGAGCTGCTTGTGGCTTCGGCATTCAACCGGCGTCCCAATAACCACCTCTTTTTCGCCGCTATAGCGACTAACTAACACAGCCATTAAAGTTTGCAGCAAAATAAACGGTGTCACAGCATTTACTTTGCAAAACGCATCAATGCGCTGGTTCATTTCTGCCGAGAGCTCTGTCGTGAACATCTTTCCATCGGTTGACTTTATTGCAGGTCGTTGAAAGTCACACTGAAGAGAATGAAGCGGTGGATACTCCTGTAAGTTATTTAACCAATAATGTAATTCATCGCTGTGTTTTTTCAACTGTTCTGGGCTGTTTTGCCACGCGACGTAATCGCTATACCTGATAGGCAGTGCTGGCAATGACGCTTCTCTACCTTGCGAGATCGCTTGGTATACTTCCACGAACTCTTGAGTAACAATTGATATTGATTTCCCATCAACCACACGGTGTGGCAAATTAAACAATAACCAACCACTTTTATCATCGATTGGAACATGAATAACACGAATCAGCGGTGTACCATCTAACGCAAACTGATGCTTCTGTTCATTCAATAAAATACTTTCTATATTTCCACTTTCACTGCGCACAGATACCGAAGCAAGATCGACAAACTGTTGTGAAACTTCCCCTTCATGTTCATCAAAGCGTAAGCTCAACATTGGATGTCTATTAACCAAATAATGAATAGTTTGGTTTGCTACATTAATATCCAGCTGCCCTTGATAAGAAAAAACCCGGCATAAATTGTACTGACTATGATCAGAATATAATTGTCCAATAAAGTGCAAACTTTGTTGTTGCATAGACAGCGGAAAGCCATTATCCACATTAACTACAGCAATCTCATCGGTTTGTTTGACATCACTTATATGTTTTTGCAAAAAGGCCACGATAGCCGGTTTATGCTGCTTGATCATCGCCAATAGCTCAGGTTCTGGCGGTGCATCACTGTGAATTTGAAGGTTTTGTTGGTTTAGCGTAATCCGTAATCCAGCCGCAACGCTTTTCTCTAATATTTCTTTAATTTCCATCTTTACTACCTTCAAATAATTACGATTTGCTGTTGTTTAAGCTCTTCAAGAACTAACATTGGTACAGCGCCGGTACCAACATTGATAACCCCTGTATCACATTTGCGCACTAACCTTGCCCAAGCACCACTGTAACGATCTCTCATACCATATACGGCCAAAACCATGTCATTCTCGATTAATTCTCCCCTATCAGGCAGATAAACTTTTGACGCTGGGCTATAGCGCTGCACAAGCCAATCATCCTCAACACACGCTCTTTCTATTGCCTCCAACCATTGGGTTTGCCCGCTGTACTTACCAACCACAACATCACTCCCCTTACTAGAAGCTGATTTTTTCAATACGTAATCTTGACGGTGTAGCTTAACCTGTTCCAATTTGTCGATATGACGTTCTTGCAGTAACGAATTCAACCTAGCCGACCAAGGAATGTACCGCTCAATAAATGCAATATCCTCGTTACTTGCTTCACCGGAGTTCTTGTAGTCATGGAGCAAAGGCATCACTAACTTGTTACCAAAGACTTGGTGTAACGGAGAGTCAGGGAAAACCAGGTTTTTAGCTAAATAGGCTGACATCAATTGTGCATTTAACAATCCTACCTTTTGATTTTCCAATCGAGGAGTTACCGTAAATACGGTATCAACTTCACTTTCTTGGTAAAAAACTTTCCCCTGTGAAGAAAAATCAAGTTCTTGCCATTCGTGGAAAAAAATAAGACGCCCATGGTCATATCCACCTTTTTTGACCGAACCAAATACCTGCTCAAGTGCACTTTCAAAGCTAAGCCATTCTTCACTTCTTTCAGCTTCAGTTCCAATCAAAATAATGCCCGTTGCATTTTCTCGCTTCATTTCGAGAATACAGTCAATTAAACTGCGGAACATCTGAGGCGTAACTTGACGGTAATATAGTTCGGGCTCGCTTTGCTCTTCAAATTCAGCAATACGTGCTCTCACCCTTGGCTCTAACCAGTCAGCCTCCCAACCACCTATCACTGTACCTAAGTTAGCTTCCAGCATAGTTAATTGTTCGCCATCACAATGAATATCGAATCTAAACATTAGTTCGGCAGGATTGGGGGCGTAATCCCTCATCACGTCAAAAAGCAAAGGTGACTCATCCAGCAATTCAATAAAAGTCTGTTCATCAGGTAACATGCTCTGAATTGCTCGCAGTACAACGCCTGGGTAACCCAAAATAAGACCTTCGAAATCTAAAACTAACTTTTGAGACACAACTAATGGTAAGTAATGTAACTCCTCATGAAATCCCATAAACTTAGGTAAGCCATCCAAAGTAAACGGTAATACATGACCGGTATGAGTTCCTTTTCTTGTATAAAAATCGCTCATAGCTGCAAATGTTTCAGAATAAAGCATATTGGTAGCGCTTTTTTTTGCATCGCTTGCAGTATTGGATATTTTAGCAAGAGGACTTTTGTCTTCCAAAACTACAAATACACTAGCTCCTTGATGCGTATTAACGACACCATGCCTATGATTTACGTCTTCAGCTCGAACTTGTGCCCCTGCATAATGTCCTTCAACTGAAAATAATCCCCATACAGGTAAAAACTCTGAAACATTGGATAAGTAATCTGCACCAATTACGCTATCAGGTTCACAATACTCTTGCGCTATCCACTCTGGACTTCCCAAAAGTTGTAAGACCAGCTTTTGCCATTCTGCCTTATCACAAAATCGTCCAATATAGACATCAACACCATGAGAAGAATCTGTTTTTTTGAGGACAAACCGATCTTGATAACATAATAATAAATCTTTTATAGAGCAGGCTTTTCCGTCAAAACTAACCGCGGGACTATCTAGTTTTACAGTATATGGAATGCTGGAATCAACAAAGTCTCGAAGTAAATCAGGAAGGGAGTTTTTAACATCCTCCTCGTGAAATAGCGCCATCATTGCTTTATTACCGAGTAACTCAAACATAGGGCTATCAGCACTTATAACATACCCTTCAATTACCGCTCGGGTGATATTAAAAGCTAACTCAGGGTAAGCACTTAAATTAGGCATAACTAGCGCATTAAACGCCCTTCCTTGATAAGTTAATGTATTGTCTTGTTCAAATGTAATTTGATGTGGGTCAGTTCCAAAAAGAACCTCGCCTCCCAAGTAATCATTTTGCGACTGATACATCTGCTGTAGTTGTTGTTGAAATAACTCTTCTAAGTGAGGCTCCATTGGCTTAGAAACAAACAACACATTGCGACTTTTGTTTGCCAACGATAATCTTTCTATCGCCGCAGAAAAGTGATTAAAAAGATTTTTTAAGAAAGGCCTCGCAGCAAAATTACTCCTGTCGATTGGTAAGAGCTTTTCGACAGCGTCTAAAGTAGACGCCTCAAATAAATCTATTTCCCAGCCACCAATTGAACAACCAACATTTGCTTCTAACATCTTAACCGTACCATTACTGATAAGGGTGTCGTGTCTAATAAGCAAGTTATCATAATTCACTTCTTGCTCTGAAAATAGAGAAAGTAAGAATTGCCCTTGACCGAAGTAATCTTTCCAACTTTGCAAGTTTTCAACAAAACAATAGTCAACAACATGGCGTATTAACGACTCAAAGTTTTGTACGAATGTTTCAAACTTAGAAGTAGTGTTTTGATCAATCAACAAGGGCCAATGGCTTAATGGATATGTATTTAATCCACGCTGAGCAAATTCTGGAAAGCGACGCTCTGACAAAGCAGAAACTAACGGTGCCAATTTCGATTTATTTTGAACAAGTTGATCGGTTAATTGACCATAAGAAGCAGCAAGCTTATAGCTGTTTCCTCTCGCTGCAATATCAATTGAGTGATGTTCTCCAACTTCTTCGGTCTGACTATTTTGTTCCTCTAATACCGCAAATTCCAACGCCCCAGTTGCAGAGTTAATCACTCCGTTCCCTTCCTCAGTTGAGTCAATACTAGCTCTTACAAAAGCGCCACAATAACTATTTTCAAAGCCAAAAACCCCCCAAACCGGCGTATACTTAACCACTTTACAGGATTTATCGGCGGCTAAGAATTTGTCCGCCTCACAATATTCTTGTGCGACCCAATGTGCATTACCACAGAGTATTTCTATTAATTCTTGCCACAATTCTGGCTCAGTAAAACAACCTACATATACATCCTTACCAGCTAGAGAACTGGACTTTTTAATGACAAAATCCGAACGTCGTGCGCTCAAAAGTGATGCTAAATCGCTAATTTGTCCCCGAAACTCTACTTTTTCTTCATCCATTGTGACGGTAAAAGGTATATGCCTATCAACAAATTCACGCTCATTACTAGCCAGTTTTGCTTTTACTTGAGGTTTATGAGGTAAAGCGAGTAATGCTTTTTGACCGAGTATTTTATAAATAAAACTATCAGGAAAAACTAAATGTCCGCTAACCTCAGCGAGCGTTAGAGAAACACCAAGACTAGCACCAGCCATCAGCAATCCGTTAATCACCGTACCATTAAACCGGACTTCACCCTCTTCCCCAAAACTAATCCCCAGGCTTCCGCTGGTTAAAATAACCTCTCCAGCCACATAATCTGAACTATTAACGTAATATTCTTGTAATTGTTTACCAATCAGTCTTAGTAGATCCTGCGGAGGCTCTCGTTCAAAAACAAAAAGAATATTACCTGTATGGTAAGGTGTTTTAAGTCTTTTAATTTGTGTTGCCAAGCTATTAAAGAGCTTTTCAAATATCAAGGCTGCTGCAACAGAATCAGAATCAAGACCAGTCATCAAGTGCAATGCATCCGCCATTCGCCGTTCAATTAAACTCAATTCCCAACCACCAATCGCAGTGCCTGCATTGACTTCCAATAATTTGATCTCATTGCCACTTACCATCACATCATGCCTAACAAATAAATTGTAAGGGTCCAGTGTTGCCTCCTTGAGAATATTTAGAACTACAACGGGGAGTCCAGTGTTATCAGCAAACTTTTCGGCATCATCACCAAAATATAGCAAGAGTGACTTCCACAATATTGGACCAATTCCTTTTATGAATTTATCAAAGCGTTCTTCCCACTTCTGCGAGATAACTAATGGCCACGGACTTATCTCAAATAATTCTAATTCGGCCAGAGCAAATTTTGGAAAAGGTCGTTGTTCAACTTCAGTCGCTACTTTTACAGCTTTATTTTTATCTTTAGCAAGCTCTGCAACTAATTTTTCATGACTTCTTGAGTAAAAATGACACTCTTCTTTTTCGATATCTTGGTTATTCATAGTGATAAATTCTGTTTATTTTTATTTTCAACACACTTCGTATCGCCGTCAAAACTGACTGAGTACAAAACATCTTTTTATTTCTGTTAGATCACAGTTATACTGCTATATTCGCTCGCGTCACTCGTCAAATTTTGATAGAAAGTACGTTCATCTAATAGCGAGGCAATCGTTGTTATCCGACTATCAGCCAAAAAATCTGCTACCGAAAACTCGATAAAGTCAAAGTGCTGATTAATCTTTCGTACTAACCTAACCACATGCATAGAATTTCCACCCAGCGAGTAAAAGTCTGTTTCTACGCATACATTTTTATTGATTCCATCAAGTTCACTGCACCATAGAGAAACAAGTATTTTCTGAGTCTTTCCTTGAGCCAAAGTTGGTTCAACAATCATTTGCCTGCTGAAGCTTGGTAACGCCTTAATATCAATTTTTCCGTTACTGGTAAGCGGCATCTCATCGAAAACCTCAAATCTAGAAGGGACTAAATAGTCGGGCAGTATTTTTAGTAGCGCATTTCGTATATCAACAAGAGAAGCTATTTCGTTTAGCACTAAATATGCAGCAAGCTCTTGCTCTCGCCCGTTATCAAATGCACAAACGAAAGCTTGGTTAACCTCTGGCAATGAACACAGCGCCCCTTGAACCTCTGTTGGCTCAACTAAAGTCCCTCTAATTTTAATTTGGTTGTCAATTCGGCCTATATAATTCAGACGACCCGAGCCGTCTAAACGAACCAAATCTCCAGTCAAATAAAAGCGCTTCCCTTGATATGGATGCTGTTGACAAACAAAAAAACGTGTTGCAGATAACTCAGGTAAGTTGTGATAATCGTTTGTAACACTGACACCGCTGATTACTAGTTCTCCGATAGCTCCCATGGGTAACAATCGATTATTTTCGTCAACTACAGCATGGATATAATTGCTTAAACTTTTCCCTAAGGCTAAGCGGCATCGTTCACTAGCCTGACTGTCTACTCTGTTTATACAGGACCAAATTGTTGCCTCTGTTGGTCCATAGCAATTGAATAATGTACCACTTCGCTCAGACAGTAATTGCTGCAAATGTGTATCTAGAGCCTCACCACCTGTTAATAGAGTTAAACGCTTACCTCCTTGCCAGCCTGATTCTATCATTTGCCGCCACCTTGATGGGGTAGCTTGAATAACATCGACTTCATGTTGTTCGATATACTCTTTTAATAATAAAGGGTCAGCAGCTTGCTCATCACTAACGAGTACACAACGATCTGCTCTAATTAGAGGCGCTAGCCATTCTAGAAGTGAAATATCAAAAGAATTAGTAGTTAAGGCCAACCAAGTTTTCGCATTACCTAAGTCTAACGCCAATAACATTGCGTTTAAAAAGTTGTTTAAAGCACCGTAGTGTATCGGCACCCCTTTGGGGCTTCCTGTCGAGCCCGACGTATATAAAATATAGGCCGTTGCATCTGGATGAAATTGACGGATTGGCAGCGCTTTTGTTGTTGAAGCGACTAAATCATAATTCTCAATATCACGCACTTGTATCAAAGTCGAACACGACAACTTGCTCGCTCGAACTTCATCTTTGGTAATAATATGACTAATGCCACTGTCTTTAATAATGTAAGCTAATCGCGTGTCATTAAAATTTATTGGCAAAGGAACAAATGTTACCCCCAGTAGCATCGTGGCAAGCATACTACATTGCAACACTTGACCACGCGGTAACATAATCCCAACCACATCTCCTTGAGTGACACCAGCCGCTAAAATTGACTTTGCAAAGTGGGTGCACAGCTCACCCACTTGCTTATATGACATCACATCCTTTCCCATTACGAACGCTATACTTGTCGAATCAAAATTTTGATAAATTGCTGCAAGGAAGTTTTTCTCAGCATTTTGTACACGACTGCTTTTGTTCCACTGGACCAGTTTGCTTGAATCTAATCTGCTAAGTAAGTTTAACTCGTGTAGGCTGGCTTCTGGGGTTGACACAAAGGTATTTAGCAACAGTTCAAAACTATTCTGCCATTGCTTGATTGTAGTGCTATCGAATATAGCTTGGTTGTATAACCAACTAAGTTCTAACCCATCCGACATGGTGTTTACATGAAGTTCTAGATCATACTTCACAGCACTATGTTCATGCACTAATCGTTCACTGCATACTTCCCGTAATGTCATATTATCGAAACTATATTCTTGATAATTAAACATGATCTGAAATATAGGTGCATAGCTCGAATCATGAGCCGTGGCTAATTGTTCAACTAATTGCTCAAACGGTGTCGACTGGTGAGGTAAAGCGTCGAAAAGTTCAGACTGTATAGAGCTCATCCAATTCACAAGTGACTCATTGTGCTTAGCCTGAACTCGGATTGGCAGCATATTAATAAATACACCGTACACTTTTTGCAAGCTAGTATGCTCTCTACCTAGCACAGGAATACCGATAATAATATCTTGCTGGCGGCTGTATACCATCAGCAGATAACTATACAAACTAAACAGTATGCTAGAAAGAGTCAGCTTGTGCTGTTCACACAGTTTGATCAACTGTTTAGTTGTTTGGTCATCGACAAATGTACGCGAGCATCGTCCATCAATGCGAGTATTATTTAATCTTGGATTATCCAAGGGCAACCCATGCAAATTTGGCGCCCCTTCAAGCTTAGTTTGCCAAAAATCTATATCAATTTGATGCTTATTTTCGTTTTGCCACGTCGCAAAATCGCCATACTCTGGCGCTTCTAGCGGTAAATCACAATCACGCCTATTGCCACTAAGATTGCAGTCATAAATATCAGACAACTCTTTAAGCAAGAGATTAATCGAATAACCATCCAACGCAATATGATGAGAGGAAAGAAATAGGTAACTAGTACTAGCATCTTCTGTGAACAGATGGGCCCGCAACATGGTATCTGACTCTAAGTCAAACTTGCTATTTAACCTCTGGGCATAAAGATCATTTAGGACATCTTTCATATCGCCTGCGGGCAGTTTATCAACAACGAACTCAACGGAAGCATTATGTCTTACCAACTGATAAGGCAACTCATGATCTAGATGATAAGTCGTTCTCAATATTGCATTATTCTTAACCACATCTGCAAGTGCTTGTCTTAGTTTTGCAACGTTGAGAGCACCTGATAACCTATAGGAAATCACCATGTTATTCATCGTTTGATTACCAGCCATTTGCTCAGTGAACCAAATACGTTTTTGAGCCAACGAAAGTGGAGCGCGGTTTGAGTCAATGCGCTTGATTACAACTTGATGCTTTTTGACGCAGTTTTGTTGAAGAAGTGTTGACTGCTTTGGCAAAGTATCATGTGAAAACAATTGTACAAGTGTAAATTGTGTCGCAAAAGTCTCATTGATTAAAGCCAACATTCTCATTGCCAACAGCGAGCTACCACCTAATTCAAATAAGCTCTGATCAATAGGAATTGATTGGACACCTAACAAATCTTGCCATAGAGTCAACAACATCCGTTCGACTTCGTTTTTGGCAACAAACGCCTCAGTTAAACTTTCTACTTTAATATCAGGTAATTTGGTTTTATCTATTTTACCATTTTTGTTCAGCGGAAACTCTGCTAAAAAACAAAAATGTTGAGGCACCATATACATTGGTAATATTTTACTAATATGCTCAAATAGCAACTTATTATCAATAGGTTGTGCTGCGCAGTAATAAGCTACCAAAAACTTATGCTCTGATTGAACTTTAGCAACGACAAGCGCATCATTAATACTGGGATATTGAGTCAATACAGTTGAAATTTCATTAGTCTCTATTCTAAAACCGTTCAGTTTGATCTGCTCATCGATTCTGCCAACATAATGCAAAATACCGTCATCATCCAATCGCACGAGGTCACCAGTGCGATACCATTTCATAGATTCATTGTCGCTTGCTTTAAGAAAAAGAAACCTTTCATCTGTTAATTGAGAAAGGTTTCGGTAACCTCTGGCTACGCCACTACCTCCAAGGTAAAGTTCTCCTATATGTCCAACAGGTAGCTCCTTCCCTCTCTGATCTAATATAAGGGCACAACTACCACTAATGACTTTACCAATGGCGGGGGAAATGTGTACCTTTTCGGTATAAGCCATACAAGTTGAATATGTCGTATCCTCAGAGGGCCCATACAAATTTCGCACAGTCTGACTTGAGTTTTGTTCGAAGATATCGTTTACAAGAGCCATTGGCAATGGCTCCCCTGCAAGATTTATAGCAACGACAGATTTAGGGATATTTCTGTGCTCCAACCATACTTTCATCGCGGAGGGAACGGTGTTTATCATAGACACCACAGGACACGTACTCATCGCTTCCAGCGCGTTTTCGACTACATATATACAATTTCCCGACGACAAAGGGACGAACAACTCAAATGCAGATAAATCGAAACTTAACGAAGTACTTGCAAGGACACAACGAAGCTCACTCTTGCTAAACTCTTCTAAAGACCAATTAATCAAAGCCATTAAGTTCTTATGACAGATCTCCACCCCTTTTGGTATACCAGTCGAACCAGACGTATAAATTAAGTAAGCAAGATCGTTAGGTGAATAAGTTAAATTAAGATTCTCTCCATTCAATTCAACGACCTTTTCCGAACTTAACTCAACAATTTGATAATTAGACAAACGCGGAAAAGTAACTTGCTCACTCACAGCGACATGTTTCAAGCCACTGTCGTTAACAATTGACGCAAGACGATGCTCTGGAATTGAAGGGTCAAGAGCAACATAAGCAGCCCCTAGTTTAAAAATAGCCAATAAAATTGCGGGTAAGTCCTTATCTCTCGTTAAAGAAACACCGACTATATCTGCGCAAACCACTCCACTGTTTTGTAATACTCTTGCGTATTGATTAGCCTTTATATTCAACTCAACAAAGCTTACTTCATGTTGACTATCAAGTACGGCTATCTTATCTGGGGTCTGTAAAACTTGGTGTTCAAAAGCGCTAATAATTGAGTCTTGGCCTAACTTATTTGGCAAAAGTGAAGGTGTTGAAAGGTGACTTAACAACGCCCGCTCTTGTTCACCAAAAGTATCAAGCCTGTCAATTGACATAACAGGGTTGACTAATACCTGCTCCAATATTTTAACAATGCCGTCAAGTACACGCCTTGCTGCCAATTGCGAGAGCCATTTTAAGCTGTGATCGAGTTGCAACTCAACATAGTCGGTTGCACCGTATTCCCAAACATTGAGCATCGCTGGTGTTTGTTCGTGACTGTGTGACCAATACACAAGATCAGCTGTTTGCCCTTCGATTTCTATATCACTATCCAGATGCAGAAAATTAAATGCAACATCATACAAAGGTGCTCTCTGTGCGGAACGACTAATACAACTATAAATGTCGCCAATAGGAAATTTTGTATGACGAAAATTTCGCTTTATTTGCGATGATATCTCCACCGCGATTGACTTAAAACTATTCGTACCATCTAGGTTTAATCGTAAAGGGCTCATACTAGTAAAAACACCTAGTTTAGACTTTTGTTTATGACCACTACGATTATGAACGGGAACACCTATCGTTAATTCTTTTTTTCGATATGACAATATCCAATATAGTGCGTAAGCTGAAAGTAACAATTGCGGGAAAGCGATGTTTAATTCGGCTGCTGCCTTTTTCAATGCAACAACTTTTTCTTTCGGTAAAACGCTAATTTCCCTACGACTTGGAATGCAGTCCTCGCCTTCATAAGACACATTCAAATCTGGCGAAAAAAGTGGCTCAGTAGATAAATCCTTAAGGTTTTCTTGCCAATATGCTTTATCGTTTTGGTATTTCGTACTACTTACATATGACTTATCCAGTTCGACGATATCAGGCCAGCTGATTTCCAACTCAGGTGCACTTTTGCCAGCCAAGTCTTGATTATAATAAACACCAATCAACCTAGCGAGATTTGCAAATCCCCAGCCGTCGACCGCTATATGGTGAGCTAATGATACATAACGGTAATGTCGTTTGGCCATTTTTATCAAGAAAGAACGAAACAAAGGTTCGTCATGGATTTCAAATGGTGTTTGAAACTGTTTATCTAACCATAAATCAATTTCGCTCTCAGACTTATCACTAAAATCTACTATCGGTAAACTCGTATCACGCACTTGAGTTAAATATTGCCCTAAACCGCTTTCTTCTGACAGAATACGTATGCCAAACGCGTCGTGATTTCGTACCATCTGAGCATGCGCTCGTTGCACACGCTTTGGGTCTATATTTTTAAAACGAATAAAGCCACCAATATTATACAATGGGTTGGCAGGATATCTAAGCTGGGCAAAGTAAATATCTCGTTGGGTTGAAGTCAAGGCTATTTTATTTGGGATCATATGGATGTTCACACAAATTCCTCTTGTTTTTCTTCTGGCGCCTCGGTAGGAATAGTCACACTGGACTCGTCTCTGCGCAGCCCCCTTTCCATTACAATGACCTGATCGGCAAGGTCGAAGTATCTATCATCGTGACTTATTACTATCACGGCTTTTCCAGCCTCTCTTAATTCCTTTAGCAATTCATAATAAAAAAAGTGTTTAAAGTCAGGGTCCTGATCCGCCGCCCACTCATCAAACAGATACAAATCCTTTTCTTCTAAATAAGCCACTAGGAGTGCTAATCTTTTTCTTTGTCCATCCGATAGCTTAAGTGTAGAAAAGCGGCCATTTTCTATTGTCACTTTGTCTTGCAGCTTTAATTTGGTTAAATACTTCTGTACTTTGTCTTCATCTAATTTGTTACCTAAGCCATGCAGGCTTTGAAATAGGTAATAGTCTGAATAAATAGATGAAATACATTGCCGGTAACTATTAATATTATCTTTTGTTACTTCGACATCATCAAAGCTAATGCTGCCCGCTGTTGGTAAATAGTGCATGGTAAGCATTTTGCCTAATGTAGATTTCCCCGAACCATTACCACCCACGATAAAAGTAACCTGCCCTTTCTTGAGTTGAAGTGAAACAGGTCCAACAGAGAATGATGTATCCTCTTCCTGACTAGGATAAATAAAACGCAAGTTTTTAACTGTAATTGACTGCCAAGGTTTTATCGGCTCGACTGACTCATTAAACGCTTCTTCTGCTAATAGCTTTCGTAAATGTGTTATTTTTCGCAATGAAACTTTTGCCATAGACAACTCTGGAAAAGTATTTAAAATCGACCCGACAGGGCCGGTAACATATAACATTGCCATTATGACGCCAATCAGCTCTTCGCTACTAATATCACTGTAATTAACAAATACGAACGTAATGACTCCAATA
The DNA here is from genome assembly GCA_000814665.1 of Pseudoalteromonas flavipulchra NCIMB 2033 = ATCC BAA-314. Classification (GTDB taxonomy): domain Bacteria; phylum Pseudomonadota; class Gammaproteobacteria; order Enterobacterales; family Alteromonadaceae; genus Pseudoalteromonas; species Pseudoalteromonas maricaloris. The sequence continues at coordinate 398,241 of JWIH01000024.1, read as the reverse complement.
ACAAAAAAGCCAATAAGGTCACCATAGTTCATCGCGCTACGAACAATTGCCAAAGCTGTCTTTTGTGTTTTAATCAAGCCAGACTCTGCATCATTTAACTCAACTTGATGATAATGCTCTTTTCGACTTGTATTGAGCTTTAATTCCTTAGCGCCATAAATTAAGCCTCGAATGCCCTCATGCAAATCATCAACCCTCTCTCTGGCTTTGATAAAGTAATTACGCCCAATTAACATTGGAATTTGATAAGTTAATGCACCAAATAGAATAGCCGCCAACACAAAACCAAAGGCTTCAGCATTTAATAGCAACAAAAAACTCAGCATACTAACAATAGTAACCATTGAAATAATCAAATCAGGCAACACTTTCACGCCTCTCATTATGTCTTCAACGTCCTTAGTGATTGTCGCTAGCAGCTTAGGCGAACCAACATTTTCTAAATTAATTAACGAAGCTTTTGCTATATTTTGATAAATGTCTTTGCGCAGATCAGAAGTCACATCAAGCGCTAACCTTGTTAACGTTATTTGGGAAAATGTTCTAGCAAAAAATATAAATAAGCAAATAATCAAGAACGCAGTGGCAAAACTCTGGTTAGCTACTTCAATACCGAATACGATAGCATTAGCTGTATCTTCGGCAACAAAACGACTATCTCCAGTGATACTGTTTAACACTATAGGGATAAGCAAGCTGTACGCAACACCAGCTAATGAACCAAAAACTATCGCAGCAAACAGTTTGTTTGGCGACCTATGGATAAATGCATCAAATAATTTCATTAACTAGGCCTTTATTTATTTTTGGGTAATAAACTTAACTTTTGATTTTTGCTTACTAACAACCAAGGAAGAGTTGCATATTCTAGATTATTAAAAGGCTCAACCATGTCATCATAATGTTTACTCAAAATATTGCCGGACTGCCCAGTACTATTCATAAACCAGTGTTCCCCGCTCGCACCACCCAATGATATTATCTGTCTAAAACCTGCACCAAAGCTTTGCTCATAGCCTTGAGATGGTTGATAAGATGCATTAGCAACATTTACACTATTCACACTGCCACCATTATTGATACTTCGCTCGAAAATCCCTTTAAGTAACTTTATTTGGCTAATTGGCTGGTGCTGGTAAACCGTTTTATGCAACTCCCCCCAAATCCAACCTTCTATATCATCTCCTGCCAGTTTGGTAAGCTCTTCGATAGCGCTATCCAAAGACGAAAGTAACACGCCATTACAATTTGAATGACTACTAGAGTTAGGTCCATCACACCAATGTTCTTGTCCTGTGCTAAGCATGTCCAACATTTGACTAATTGTTAGGTTACCTATGATCCTGCCTAAAAACATGTCAAGTTCTAGCTTATTGTATGGCGCTTGAAGATCTTCAAGCAATAAAGTCTGACGAAGATGATCAAGCCAGACGGTCACTATTGTCGGCGCTACGTGTGATTTAGTCATATTGCCGTCCCAATTTTTAATCACTTCTATTGCCTGGCATTGAGTGGTGGTTTCGCAGTGAACCTCTTTCAATAATGGCAGTATTGATGCTACAGCCAAATCTTTTATATCACCCTGAATCGTCGCATTGTCTATCATCGTCACCTTACTATTAGACTCTAACTTATTCGCTAGCAATTCACTAATTCGCTCAGCTCGAGCTGTTGGTGCCCATTTGGCACTGATAAAATAAGGGTAATCGTCACTAAAGGCTTTATCATTGGCTGATACGATGTACCCTGAATGAGGATCCTTAATTTCAGGTAACTGCTTTCTAGGTATAAAGCCTTGCCATTGAAACCTATCATCCCAACCGATAGATGGCAGTAACCCTTTACCTGTTTTACGTACCGGTATTTTACCTGCTGCGACAAGCCCTATTAGGCCATCGTTATCTGCATACAATAGATTTAACGCTGGAGCGACTAAACTATTTGCAGAGCTTTTAAAGTCGTCCCAGTCATTCGCATAATTCAACTCATAGAATGCTTGAAAACTCGTGTCATCAGGATCAAGAGCAGTCCAACGTAAAGCAACAGGGTTTTCGATCAAGCCATATACATCACTTATTATTGGGCCATTACGCGTACTTCTTACTTTTACTTTTAAGGGCTTAAGTGGTTTATTCATCGCAGCAGGAAAGTCTTGCTTCACTGAGATCAACTCAGTTCTTTCGGAAATGGCTTGCCACTTTCCATTGACTAAGTACTGTTCCGGATTATGAACGTTAACTTGTTCCACAAAAAGGTCTTGAACATCAGCTCCTAAATTAGTGCCTCCCCAAGCAATGTGCGTATTTTGTCCAAACAAAATCACGGGAAGCCCTACTAAAGCCGCACCTTTTGCATTAATTTCTTCTCCCTTTATGTTGGCAAAAAACCAGTACGATGGGATCTGTAATCCTAGGTGTGGATCATTTGCTAGTATGGTAGCTCCGCTACTGCTTACTTTCCCACTGACAGCCCACGCATTACTTCCTACAAATTTTCCACCTAGTTGTAGTTGCATGTTCTGTTTATTAAAAAGCTCATTTGCTAACGCTAAATAGCCACTTTCGATCGAAAAACTAGCTACCTCTGTCGGCGAAGTCTCCCCTTTGAGGTCGGGATAAATAAAATGTAGTTTGTCATTATCAAGTACTTGAGATGCAGCATAGTGCTCCAACTCATCGAGGTAGTTCCCCCCTAAATTTAGTGCAAAAACCTTTATCCATGCTAACGAATCAACTTCTTTCCAATATTGAGGCTGAATGTCAAACATCATAAATTCTGAAGGTAACGCATCTGATTCATCAATCCAAGCATTCACACCATTAGCATATGAGGTTAAAGCTATTTTTGCATCAGGTGATAAGCTGTCAAAAGCGGCTTCTGCTGCGGAATATAGACCCAAACTACGCATAAAAACATCTTGCTCAACCATACTTTTGCCAAACACTTCACTTAAACGGCCGCCTGCCATACGTTTTTGTATTTCAAGTTGCCATAATCGCTCTTGAGCTTGCAAATATCCCATAGTAAAAAAAGCATCTTTATCTGAGTTAGCTTCTATAAAAACAACGCCCCAGTCATCCCTCAATACTTCTACCGGAGCTTCTATACCAGACACTTCAAAACTGCCGTCTGTCTTTGGTAAACTACTAAGAGCAATAAAGCCTAGCCAAGTTAAGAATGCGACTAACGGCAATAGAATAAGAAAAATAAATCGACTAAGTAATGGTTTTTTTAACACTATAAATGTTCCTATAAAAAGAAGTAATCAACTAACTTCTATTCAATGTTTAGACTATATATTTCCATGTTCTACATAGCATTTTTTTGGTTAAGCACTGAAACTAATCATTTAACTAGCCTGCTTTTGAATTAAATACGTACAAAATGATTCACTATCAGGGTTTGTTTTTTGCCAATCTCTATATTTGATTATAAATGAAATTAAGCTCTCTTCTTTGTCATTACGCCACGTAAAAATTCCGCCACACATATCATTCCAATTACGATAGGCTTCTTCATTTAATAACGCTTGATGGGCTGCTTTGTATTTATAACAGGGAATATTAGGCGCTAAATGATGGATAAGATGATACCTGTCTCCGTGCCTTCCAATTATAAAGTTTTCTAGCCAAGTTCCATTTCGATTACGAGTTAAAAACAAACTCTCTTTTTCTAATTCCGGCAGCGGATAATGTTCTGCTAGCTCTGCCAGCCAGCCGATCGTTATTCCAGCGGTAAACATAGGCACAAGCCAAAACAAAATAAACTCAGTGATAACTCCAAAATATACAATTAAGGACGCCAATACGGCCCAATAAACGAAGAAGGCCCAGCGCTCTCGAAGCGCTTCACGTTTTGTTTTATCTGACTGACCGGTCATATCAAAAAAGATTCTATCCTTAAATATGTATTTGATGTACTGAATGGATCTATACCCAATCATAGACAGTAAAATATTTTTGATAATAAACCAATGAACTGGCTGAGAATTATCATATAGCCCACAGCTAATATGAAACTCAAAGTCAGGATCTTCTTGTCTATCTCCTAGGTGACTGTGGTGCTTCATGTGAGAACATTTGTATGGAACAGCCATATGAAATACTAAATAACTAGAGAGGTAAGTGCCACCAATATGATTGAGTATTTTGTTTTCTGCGAATGTATTATGTGAGGTTTCATGCAACAAATTTGCGAAAACTCGATGCACAGAACCAATCAATATCACAGCCAGAGGATAAAATATGTAAGAAACTACAACACACACATATATAGAAACAGCAACTATTAAACAGTTAAAAAGAATTATTAATAGACAACTATAATTGTCACGTTTGAGTTTTGATATCTTCCTCAGTGTTTCTCTGGATATTTTCATATCCAGAGATGAATTGGCATTACTCATAAATATCCTTGAATCTAATGTAATAATTTTTATTTTTGCAAAATATTTGTCTTTAAAAAGCTGTATTAGAATACAGCCTTACGCTAATTGATTAGACAGAAGTGAGTATCTTATAATAACTCAGCTTAAAAACTTTAAAGGCTCACGACGCTACTATGTCAGTGATAGAACCAAATAAGTGCTCCTCTTTAACATCGGAAGAATCTCACGCATGAGATGTTTTTTTAGTGTTCACTATTTAGACATTCCTTATAGAATCTTGTAGTTAAAATGCTCCAATAAGAAAGAGTAACAATCAAAAATGCTACTTAAATGTGAGATTTCCGCTGATGATAGTCGGTTGATTTGTATATCATTTTTATTGACTATTTGATTGGTCATATAGTCTTTCACCTGAACTTTTGCATACGGATCAATACTCTCAGCTACTCCTTCAGGTAACTCCAACACCCTAGATAGAATCATTGGGTCTTCGCAAAAATTCTCATAAGTAACCAACGGGATATTGAGTGAAGTAACGAGTTCTAAAATGGTCATACTTCTTTTCAACCATGCTGCTGCCATGACCGAAAGTATCTCCAGCCTTTCGTTTTGAGAAAGCTCATCCGCTTCATGATGACGATACAGAGTACTCGCGCAATTTGCATAAGGGTCTCGGTTATTTGCCAAAAATGAACAAGAATCAAATTGACTAGCAAGCGTTTTTATCCTCACCATATTGGACGGGCTCTTTTCAACTACAACTTTTACACTTGGATTTTGAGCTTTTGTTTTTTGATATTGATTTAACCAAACAGATTTGACAGATGCATAATCTATAACCTTATTGCTATTCCATCTATCATCCTCACATAGGCCAGGAACAAGCCACTGACCTTCACCACTTTCATGCAAAAGCATCGTTTTATTGCTCGTATTTAAAATTTCTGCCAAAGCAGTACTACCCGAATAAGGCGGTGTAATTATAAAAAGAAAGTGAGGTTCATGCCCTTTTGTGTATTCGGCCATTGGCCAATGTAACTTTGGACTATCAATTATAATATCGTCGGTATAATCCACTTACTATTCCTTATTAATTAATAAGCAAAAAAAATAACTGTGCACGATTAAATAGCTACAAATAAGCTTGTAAAAACTATTAATATCAAACAAATAGGCATAACGTTAAACTACTTGCACCATTGCTTGAATTTTCTGGTCAACTCCAGCCGAACACTTTTCTTAAAACATTTTCATACTCAGCGTGTGGCTGATCATTATTAGCTGACTACAGTCTCTCTAAATTGTAATGTCTCACCTAGTCAGCAACAGCGCTATCACAACGAGCCCCCATGCTTGCTCGCATACCAAATTGCTTTAGCAACTTACGGTATCGCTTATTCGTATAGTCAGAATTAAGCATTAAATCCTAGACTGTCTTTCTCAGGTTAAAAGCCTAAATCACGTCTTTTATAACTAAACCAGTCATCATGCCTGCCAACAGTTCGACGATAATATAAATTCATTCCAACAGCAAGGTACATCCAACTTTCACTTGTCTTTAGTAGAGTAAAAAACCAAACGTAGTCGAACTATTTCTCACTCGGTGCTCCTTTAATGATAGCTAACAGCCAAAGCGACATAATTTTAACGTGAAGTAACAATATTTCTGGCTTCATACCTCATATACAGATTTGTTTCAGATGAACAACCACATGACTCATATGTCGGGACTACCCACTCATTGCAATAGTAAGCAGTCCTAATACGTTTCCATTATCGGATTTACCATCAACTACCCATGTTTTAGGTTGGTTAGGTCTCGCCACCTTATCTACTTCATCATTAAGAATCTTATATAGCAACGGTATTCTCAACTTAACCATTGGGCTAGTTTTCAAAAATCAATTCGGTCAATCCTTCTCTCTGTAGTAGTTGACCAATTCCACACAGTAAATTAAGTTTTTCTTCTGCTACAGCTGGAGCTTGAATCTCGTTATAAAACTATGCGACCTTCCCAGTTGTAATAGTTCACCAAGTAAATGCTAACATCTTGCTCACCTTATTTAAATGCAACATAGCTCCTCTAAGCTTGCCTCTTTGTTAATATGCTCTATCTAATAGCATCTGGCTTTTCTGAAATCGCCCACCCGACAACTCGCTTCGCGTATAAATCAATGTCTACTGCAATATCTCCACACCACATTTGATTTGGATTTTGCAGATCGAACTCTCGATTTAGCAGGTTTGATATATCAGAACGTTCATTCAGCGCTACTTTATTAGTGTGTGCTCCTGTTCTTTTTTGACACAAGTTGCACATCACGCGTTACCCTCCTGACCTTAATTAAACCAGCATCAATATCTAAATCCGCAAGCATTACTGAAAGTTTACGACTATCCGCAAAGCCTCGACTGAGGTTGAAGCAAGTATCTAGTTGTGCTCTAAGTTCAATCTCTTTGACGTTGATTCTGGTTTTAACCTCTTGAATCTCTTGTTGCTCGGGAGCAAAACTTTGTACTTAGGCGTTTCACCGTCGCGTTCAAGCCTAAGTTGTTGCCTCAGCACTTTAAAACGATTTCACCTACATCCAAAAAGTGACATGCATCTCGGAGAAAGTAGCCTTTATCCAAAAATAAACAAGCTGCTTCAAGTTTAACTTCTTTACTAAATGTTCGACACTTTTTTGCCATCCGATACCTTTAGTCGAATGCTAATGATATCCTCTAAAATAGTGTCCAAGTTCATTGAACTACAACAAAGTGTAAAAGGGCTGCTGCTTATTCATGATATTTACGAATTACAGCAACCTTGTCATCTTCAATTTCTAGCACTTCCATCATGGTTTGGCTATACTCAATTGGCCGTTTGGTTTCAGGGTGGATACCTTTCGCATAGTTTTTGTATCTAATTGCTATCGCTGAGCTGTTGAATACAAATACATCTAAGAGTTCGGCACTGTAATTCGTGTGCGCACCTAAATAAAACATCATGCCTTTTCGCTTAAGAGCTTTTCCATTCGGTTGCCGTGAATCGTCAGTTACCCAAGGTAAATGAGAATGACCCACATCATCTGTCAGTAACGCTAAGTAAGCCTCAATTTCTTTCTCGCTCGCTGTTGGTGCTTGAGTAGCGGTCATTTTATCAAAATACTGCTGTGCGAAATCTTTCAAATTAAGTTGTGATTCTTGAGCGGAGCATGTTGCAACAAATGCAAATGAAAGTATTATTGCGAGAGTTGCTTTCATTGTGTGATTCCTTCTTCTTGAAAATGTTAGATGATAGCTCCCTCTACTATGGACTTGTATATAAAATTTTCAATACATTATAAAATAATTTTTGTACTTTAATTGCAGCGATCATAGAAAGATGTGGAATAATCACGGCAGGATCGCACTTTGTAAAAAGGCTTTAACACCCGGTCTTTTTCTGATCTAATAACGCCCACATTATCACTATCTACTTGTTAATTATGTCGTTATTTAGCCACCTTGAACTTGTTGAAGATAAGTATCCTTCTATCAATCTACATCATGATCTTGCTGATGTTTTATTTCTTATCATCTCGGCAGTTTTATCTGGTTGTGAAGGCTGGAAAGATCTCGAGGTGTTCGGGCACAGTAAACTGCCCTCGCTCAGGCAGTTCCGAGCATTTAGAACACCAAATCGCTAACACCCACCATTAATTTGCACCTTCTAAAGATATCACCTAAGCTTTAACTCTGCACTCAAAGGATTGAAGAAACCAAACTATGGCAACTGCCCGTAAAAGACAAATCAGTTTAACCGACACCAAATACTACCACTGTATCTCCCGTTGCGTAAGGCGCGCCTTTCTGTGCGGTGAAGATAAATTTACCGGAAAATCATATGAGCACCGCCGAGATTGGGTTGAAGAAAAGCTCCTGATGTTGGGGTCTGTGTTTTGTATTGATATCTGTGCTTATGCTGTGATGAATAATCACACTCACATTGTTTTATATGTTGATGATAGAAAGGCTAACGCCTGTCGGATGAAGCGATTGTCATACGATGGCACAAGTTGTTTAAAGATAATTGGATAAGCCAAAAATTTATTGAAGGTGAGCCACTCAGCGAGTCGGAGATGTATGGACTCCTCCCCCTTATCGGGAGAGTACGGTATAAAGATATTGCAAAACACTTTTACCAAATAAGGAGTCCATACATGACACAGTCTAATTTAATTGCTATCGACTTGGCGAAAAACATTTTCCAAGTAGCACAGCTGAAAGGCAATAAACTCAAGTTTAATAAGCCAATGAAACGCGAACCTATGCTTGAGTTGCTAGCAAAAGCCGAGGGTTCAAAGGTCGTGATGGAAGCTTGTGGTAGCGCCCAGCATATTGCTCGAAAAGCACTGTCACTGGGGCATGATGTCATGTTGCTTCCCCCTAAGTTCGTAAAAGCGTTTAGGCAAGGCCAAAAAACCGATGCAAATGATGTCCTCGCTATTGCCAGTGCAAGCCAAGCATATAACGTGAAGCCCTGTAAAATCATGACAGTTGAAGAGCAAACGTTACAATCATTGAGTCAAGCGAGAGCCTTAATAGATAAACAAAAGACTCAGCTTTCAAATCAAATACGTGGCTTGCTATTAGAGTTTGGTATTGTCATTAATCAAGGCGATGCTGCGTTAACACAAGTCGTTCCAGATATTTTAGAAGATGCTGAAAATGCGCTACCTATCGCATTAAAACAAGCACTCGCGGTGAGTTATGACCTATATAAAACACAATGCGACGCTAAAGCACAGTTACATAAACAAGTTGAAGCGATAACCAAGCAAAATGACAGTTGCCAGCGCTTAATGGCATTAGAAGGCGTTGGCCCAATTACCGCGATAGAGCTGCTATCCTTTCTAGGCAATACTTCACAATTTAGTGATGCCAGAGGGGCGGCGGCATGTGCAGGTGTTACACCGACCCAGCACTCATCAGGCGGAAAAGCCAAGATAGGTCATATCCCCAAAAGACGAGGCAATACATTAAGGAAAAACCTGTTTCTCGGTGCAAGAACGGTAGTCAGTATGTTGTGGTTCAATAAACCCGGACACTATTTTAGGTGGTATCATTACCACTCAACTAGAGGTGCCCAATGGCAAGAAAACGTCGAACATTTAGTAAAGAATTCAAACTTGAAGCAGCTTGTTTAGTTTTAGATAAAGGCTACTCCCTCCAAGATGCATGTCACTCTTTGGATATTGGTGAAACCGCCTTAAGGCGCTGGGTACAACAGCTTGAGGGTGAACGAAACGGTGAAACGCCTACGTCTAAAGCGTTGACCCTTGAACAGCAAAAGATTCAAGAGCTTGAAGCCAGGATCAATCGCTTAGAGCGAGAAAAATCGATACTAAAAAAGGCTACAGCTCTCTTAATGTCAGAAGAAATGAACAATATTCGTTAATAGACCAATTAAGTGAGCACGAACCGGTAGAAATGGTCTGTAACGTCTTTGATATTGCTCGTTCAAGTTTTTATGACTATAAAAGACGTCGCAACATCATTGACGTCAATGAGATTAAGCTGAGAGCGCAACTAAACGCTTGCTTTAATTTCAGTCGAGGCGCTGCGGGTAGTCGTACACTCTTAGCAATGCTTGCAGATTTAGATATTGAGGCTGGTTTATTCAAGGTCAGGCGGATAATGCGTGATATGCACCTTGTGTCGAAACAACCAGGACCACACGTTTATAAAGTAGCGGTGAATGAACGCCCTGATATACCAAACTCGTTAAATCGAGAGTTCGATGTGCAAAATCCAAATCAAGTGTGGTGTGGAGATATCACGTATATTTGGACTGGTCAGAAGTGGTCATACTTAGCAGTAGTTATTGATTTATACGCGCGGCGAGTTGTCGGGTGGGCTATGTCAGAAAAGCCATATACTGCATTAACTATCAAAGCATTAGATAGAGCATATGAACAAAGAGGCAAACCTAGGGGAATTATGTTCCATTCTGACCAAGGCTGTCAGTACAGCTCAATCAAATTTAGGCAAAGACTATGGCGATATCAAATAACACAAAGTATGAGCCGCAGAGGAAATTGTTGGGACAATGCCCCGATGGAGCGTTTATTTAGAAGTCTCAAAACGGAATGGCTTCCAAGTACAGGCTACAGTTCATTTAAAGAAGCTGAACAAGACGTTAGCTTTTACTTGATGACCTATTACAACTGGAGAAGGCCTCGTAGTCATAACGATATGCAAGCTCCAGCAGTAGCAGAAGAAAAACTTAATTCACTGTCCGGAATTAGTTGACTACTACAAGCAGCTGAGCGTCCATATATGTCACTTATTTTTTCTTTTATTTTTTCCTTTCCAATCCCCCCATTCATTAATGTATTAAGTAATCTGAGCTGCGGGTGATTAAGGCAAATTTTAAATACAATAAGTTTGCTCATTCTTCATCCAATCTCAAGTTAAGTACTAGAATGCAGCCCAATACTAACAACACACCCACTCCAATACAGCGCGTAAACTCAACTTGATTGGATAAGTTAAAATCAAAATACTACTCATTTATGCACCTAAATAGGAAAAAGTAGATATTTTTTTCGTTCTACCTTTGACAATTATTAATATACAGCTAACTTTGTTACCAACCTGTTTCAAAGGTTAATTTTAAAATAATTATAAATAGGAACAATAAGATGAAAAAAACACTACTTACTTTGTCCATCATGTCGACGTTTGGTGCTACTACCGTTTTTGCACAAGATGCAACGTATCAAGGCGCAGCCGTGGATGCGGAAATTGCGAATACCTGCATCGTGCGTTTTAAAGATGATATGTCAAAGTTTGATGTTTAAGGTAAAGCGCGTGGCATGGTCGCAAAAGCGAATGCACAAGCGAAACATGTCTATAAAAATACCATTAAAGGCATGGCTGTGAACATGAGCTGTGACAAAGCTAAATCCGCGTTTGCAGGAAATAGCGATGTGATGCGCTTTACTCCCGATGGTAAAGTGTATGCAAGCCCGGCAAAGGCAAAGGGAAAACCAGGTGGTGGTAATAACCCACAAACAACACCTTGGAGCGTAACGCGTGTTGGCGGTCCTGTGAATGGCAACGGTTATACCGCTTGGGTTATTGATACTGGTATCGACTTAGATCATCAAGATTTAAACGTTGACGCAAGCCGCGGTTTCTCTGCATTTTCTAGCGGTAGAAATGCAGGTATGGACGACGGCAACGGCCACGGCACACACGTAGCGGGTACGATTGGCGCGCTCGATAACGATATTGATGTAGTGGGTGTTGCAGCGGGCACCACTGTAGTTCCAGTAAAAGTGTTAGATGCTCGCGGCTCTGGCAGCTGGTCAGGTGTTTTAGCTGGTGTCGATCACGTTGCGGTCAATGCAAATCCTGGCGACTGCGCAAATATGAGCTTGGGTGGCGGCTTCAACCAAGAGCTAAATGATGCTGTTGAAAGCGCAGCTCAACAATCTGGTGCTTTCTTTGTGGTAGCCGCTGGTAACGAAAGCCAGCACGCGGCAAATGTATCTCCAGCTAGTGCTTCACACAACCGTGTATTCACTATTTCAGCGACCGATTCAAATGACCGTTTTGCAAGCTTTTCAAACTATGGCAACCCACCTGTAGACTATGCAGCTCCTGGTGTTGGCATTTTATCACTGAAAAATGGTGGCGGAACAACGACGATGTCAGGCACTTCAATGGCTTCACCTGCGGCCTGTGCTGTGATCATGATGCGAAATGGTAACCCAGGTACTGATGGTAAAGCATCGAACGATCCTGATGGCAATGCAGATAGCATCGTTCATCTTTAATATGGCTTAGAGGGCACCTATCGGTGCTCTTCTCCTCTCCCGAATCCCCTTCCCTGCTCAATAAACTATTGTTACAAATTAACACGCCCTATTCTGGAGTTGATGCTTAATATGTTGCTAAACTGGATACAACAATAATAAACGAGTTTTACAGGTGTACTATGTCATTACAAAAATGGGGAGGTGTTGCTGCACTCACAGAAGCCGCGACTTATCTGTTCGGCTTTGTTCTATTTTTTGGGGTTTTGGACTCAAGTGAGCACAATACGCCAGCGTTATATCTAGATTTTTTTGTGCAAAATCGCGATACCTTTTTTCTTGGTTATATCGTGATTGGGATTATTTTCAGTTTTGCCCTGATTGTGTTGGTGCAAGCAATTCATCAACGCTTTCACACAATGTCACCTGACTGTATGAAGTTTGCTAGCGTTGTTGGCTATATTTGGGCGGCGATTGTCCTTGCCAGTACCATGGTTTTTTTAACCAGCATTGAAGCGATTGCAAAATTTCATGAGATGGATCCTTCGCTTGCATTAACGATCAATCGCACCATTTCGATAGTGGTAGATGCACTTGGCGGTGGCATTGAATTGGTTGGCGCGATTTGGGTGCTTACAATCAGTTGCGTCGGTCTCAAACATAAAATATTTAGCCCACAGCTTCATTATTGGGGTTTGCTTGTGAGTCTAGCAGGGATTTTAACTTTATTTTCAGGTCTATCTTTCCTTGCCAAGAACCCATTCTTTGAGATTACTACGGCTATATTTGGTCTCGGACAAATCCTATGGTTTATTGGAATAGGCGTGATGCTATTGAGGAATAAGACATCATCAGTGGTCGCTCCCGACTAAGTTAGGCACAACCACTGCAGGAATAATATCCCCAAGAGGCGATTGAAAAGTTATCGCCACAACCACGCGTTTACTCAGGTTCTGGCAGCACAGGAGGCGTACTATCCATATAAGTCAAAAAGTTAGCCCAAAGAGTATGGGTTCTGGTTTTTACTAATTCCTTACGACATTCAAGTGCCATCACACCGCGAATAGTACCTTCTCGCCATTGGGTATATACCGCGCCGCAGTGTGCATCGAGATAGCTTTGCCACGCCAACTGCGAGGCTTTAATCGCTTCTACCAGTTGCTCATCAAAAGCATTATGTTCAAGGCTTTTTTGGTAGTAACGTTCAAGTGTTTCAGTTCTGACGTTAAGCTCGCTCATTGCACACTCGTTGATGTCTATGGTTGAGATAGGGTTTTCACATACACCTCCTCCCGCCAACGCGATTTGGCAATTTAATAAAAACAATGCAGCCGCTATTAATCTCATGGTATTTCCTTTTGTGTTTAACCTTTAATGAGTTTCAACATGTTACCGATGGAATCGAGGTTAATTCCACCCATCAGCTCTGGATTATTCAACGCATAGAGGTAATCTTCTATCAGGGTGCAATCAATCTCGTCACGCAGTTCAACAAACCCAGCCCAATTTTCGAGGTCATCTTCGTCGATTTCACCGCTGAGATATTTTGCTAATACCACACTTAACATCGCCTTGCTGATAGCAAGCGATACTGCGCTGTTATCGCTCAATAGTATATTTAACGCCTGCGCTTTGTGTGGGCCGAATGTAACAAATTCGGCCAGTGCTTGTTGCTTATTCATGATTTTTCTCCAGCTCTGCGACCAAAGCAAATAACTCACTCAGCCCAGCTTGCTGTTGCTCGACTTCTTGCGCCGCAAAGCCTAAGCGAATATGACTTAAACTACTAGCCTTATCGAGGGTAAATTCAGGCTCACATTGTACGTAAATCCCTTTTTCAAGCGCTTTTTCAGATAATCTCGAGACGTCGCGTTTGCTGTTTACCCAATACGCCATACCGCCTTGTGGCATTTCAAAGTCGATATCTAATTTGGCTTTAAGCTCGCTTAGGTGCTGCGCCATCGCCTGATGGCGTACTTGATAGGCTTTGGTCATGCGGCGTAAATGGCGCTCAAGCCCGCCCTCTTCCATCCAGTAAGCCACAGCCAACTGGGTAAGGGCATCATTTTTGTGATTAAGTAGCTGCTTACGTGCCACCAATTGCGCAAGTACATCTGCCCGCGCACTCATATAACCCACACGAGCACCAGCAAACATGATTTTTGAGAAGGTAGAAATATAAATCACAATACCACTTGGGTCACTTGCCGCCATCGGCTGCAACGGCGGGCAGAGATAATGAAACTCATGATCGTAATCGTCTTCAATAATAAACACGCCATACTGCTGGCACAGCTGATAAATCGCCATGCGCCTTGGTACAGATAAAGTCACTGTAGTGGGATATTGATGTAGAGGAGTTAAATACAGCAGCTTCACCTTGTTTTGTTCAAGGCAGCGGGCCAAGGCCTCCACTTTAATGCCTTCTGCGTCTTGGGCTAATGCAAAAACTTCAGCGCCCGCATTGGTAAAGGCGTGTCGCGCAGGTGGATAACCAAGCATCTCGATGGCAACACCATCACCAGGGTTAATAAATGCATTTGCCACCAATGAGAGCGCTTCTTGGGAGCCATTACAAATCAGTAAATCATCACATACTAGTCCCCTCGCTCTGCGCAAATACGCCTGAATTTGGGATTTCAGTAACTCGCACCCCGCAATGTCTGAATAGTGAAAATGACTGACATTGGTTTTGCGACACGCCTTTACCAAAAACCGCTTAAACTCATCATAGGGAAAGGCATGAAGATCTGGTAAGCCCCCTGCAAAACTATAGCGGTAGGCCGTACGCTTAGTGCTGCTTACTGGGGTCAGTGTTTTAGCAAATTGCGGTACGATTTGTGGTGTAGAAGGCACCTCTGAAGTTATCTGTTGGCTACTGAAAATAGGCAGTTCAGTATTGACTCGATAACCGCTACGCTCTTTAACCACTAGCCAGCCTTCAGCTACCAAGTTTTGTAGGGCATTCATCACCGTGTGCCGGTTCATACCATGTAACTCAGCCAGCTTTCGGGCAGAAGGAAGTTTGTCACCGGGTGTGAGCTTACCCTCAGTAATGGCGCAGCGTAAAACATCTGCTAAGCGTTTATGCTTAGCATCTTGAGACTGTATTTCTGGGCTAATAGAAATCAAAACTGGTCTAATTAAATTATTAAATCTGGTTGTTTTATATCAACCAAAATCAGCGCAATATGCAAGCATTAAAACACAGAATGAATGAAATATTGATGTTTTCAAAACAAACGCTAGAATCCAATCGCGTTAAGCTCACCCCACTTGAAGCCGCGCATTTACCTGAGTTATTGGCTCGAGGCAAAAAAACTGAGATCTGGAAATGGGTATTTAATAATTATTGTCGCGATCAAAAAACCATAGAGCAATGGTTTTACGGCTCTGCGCAGTTTGACGAAAGCGAACAACTGGTTGTTGCAATCATTGATAAAGACTCAGGTAAACTGGCTGGTAATAGCCGCTTGTTTAGACTTGATAAACTCAACCTAAGTGCCGAAATCGGCCACACTTTTATTGGTACTGAATTTCAACGCACGCATGTTAATACCCACGCCAAATACCTGTTGCTCAAATATGCCTTTGAAGCGATTGGATTGGTACGTGTGCAATTTCAAACGCATGAATGTAATCATAAGTCTCGTAATGCCATCGCACGCCTAGGTGCCCATTTTGAAGGCTTGTCGTTAAAAGATAGGCGCCTGCCTGACGGAAGTTATCGTAATACGGCACGATTTGCCATCACCGACGAGATGTGGCCTGAAGTGAAAGCGAGGTTGGAGGAAAAGTTATGAGTTACCCAAGAAATTACTACGTTGAAAGCAATCCAAACATACTCAGATCTGTGATCACAAAACATCCGCTGGCTACGCTGACGGTGATACAGGAAGGCAAGATAAACACCGTTTTTGTACCGCTAACATTAAGTGAAGACCATGCTTATTTACTTGGACACGCTACAAAAGATAACCCAATTTTCCACGCGGACGGTGTTATTCAAGCAGTTTTCCACTGTGAAGATCATTACCTCTCACCCGCGGTTATCCCTGACATAAAGCTCCCCACGTGGTTGTACGCAAATGTGATAGTTGAAGGTGAGCTCGCGCTTATTGCTACTGATGATGAAAAATACGCGTCAATGCAAGCACAAATAACGCATTTTGAGCAGTTTTCAAATAGTGATTGGCAGCTTGATAGCGTGCCTGCCAATCAACGCCAATCGCTGTTTAACGCCATTAACTTTTTCAAGATTAAAATCAATACGATGCATGGCGCTTTTAAGTTAAGCCAAAACCAGTCGAGTGACATTCGCGCTAAAATCAAAACACATTTACAGCCGCTAAAACCTGCGATGTATAGCTTATTTGTATAAATATAGTGACAAAAATTTAATTTTTCGTTACCTTTCCTATCATGCAAATCTGCACGTCACGTTATCTTTCATTAAATAGGCTTTGGACAAGAGCAAATTATGGAAGGTTTTAACTACTTATTACAGACTTTATTTTAAGGAGAAAATAATGAAAGTATTACCTATTTTAGCATCACTGCTCATCCTCAGTGGTTGCGCAACGATAGATTATTCTAAAATAGAATTAAGCACTGCATCACTGTCCAATCTGGAAGTTGAAGAAATTGGCAACTTACAGCAACGAAAACATGAAATTAAGATTTCTTTCGATTACGCCATTGAGAATTTCAGTCCAGAAAACAAGCTATATATTTGCTCAGTTTTATTTGCCAACATCGATGGGACATCCGTAACTAGCTTCAAAGGTACAAGTCACCCTTGCATTCTTAACGATACGACTGGAAGCGTTTCTATTACTTGGCCTACGCCTGTAGATAAAAGCCTCAATGCACCTAAAATGGTACTTTCCAGGCTGAAATATCCAATCGAGTATTTCGTTACTATCCATCAAAAAACAGGTAAAGACTCAAGCGAATTGATTGGCAAGTCTGAAACGCTAATCAGTAAACTATAAACTGCTAGACTGGGGTCAAAGCGCAACATGTCAACTCTGTACTTCAGCCAACCAATGTTTGCGTCAACGAAAAACACAGGTTGATAGACTTTGCGCTCACACTAAATATCTCGCGTATCTAAAGTCAACAACTGAAAACCTCCTGTCCACTCCCCTTGCGAATGCTAAACGTACAAATCTTTAAAGTATTCAAGCTCATATTGCATTCATGGTTAAGATGCTTCAATGGTAAAATCAGCAAGCAATTTCGATTTCCATGCGTTATTTCAAAAACCTAATAACAAAATTTATTTTGATGATGCAGAAGTGGCCGGGCCTGATGGCAGCGCTGGCTTTTTGTAGCGGTATAGCGAGCTTTATTTTAGTTGAACGGAAAGAGTCGTTTTCACAGATCATCGCTCTGCTTTTACTCACCAGTTGGCTGTGGCTTATTATTGATAACTGGCTTCGCGACCAAGTGGAGCAACGTTTTGGTATTTTGTTGTCACCCAACTTTATGCGCTTTGCCCTACAAATGGTGCAACAGGAAAGTCTATTCTTCGCACTACCTTTTTTCTTGGCTGCCACAACATGGAATCATCCACAGGCTGCATTTACCTGCTTAATTGCACTCTGCGCGTTGATCTCCGTTGTGGACCCGATATATTACAAAAAGCTAGCCCGGCACAATGTGCTGTTTATGGTATTCCATAATTTTGCCTTATTTGTTGTGATTTCAGTTACGCTTCCTATTTTGCTTCACCTGACAACTGACCAAAGTATACAAATAGCGCTAGTCACCGCCATTATTCTTACCCTACCGAGTCTTGGTAATGTCATGCCACACGCAAGGTGGTGGCGTTTTCCCTTATTGGCTCTGCTACTAAGTGCACTTAGCGCTGGCTTGTGGCAGTTACGTAGCTGGGTTCCCCCTGCGGCCTTACGACTCACCGACATAGCACTGGCTTATGAGGTTGATAGGCAACAACGAAAGCCAATGAACAGTATCCAACACCTCGATACCCATTCGCTTCACGAACAAGGCTTATACAGTTGGAGTGCGGTAAAAGCACCTCGAGGACTAAACGAAAAAATCTTTCACGTATGGGTACACAACAAACAAGTGGTTGACCGAATCCCCTTAAATATTAGCGGTGGACGCGAGGAAGGCTATCGTGCTTGGAGCCATAAAACCAACTTTCCCGCCGACTCAACAGGTAAGTGGGAGGTGCACGTTGTCACCAATTCAGGACAACTGATTGGCCTAACAAAATTTACTGTCTCTCCTTAGGAAAGTTTTAAGGAATTACAATCAATTATCGACACCGAGGCGCGGTGATCGCTTTATTATGATATGGTTAAGCGCCTCTTTTTTAACTCAAGGAAGTCTATGACTGATTTTTCCGTTTTACCGGACGAAAACTCAAAGCGATTTGTTGCTGTGCTCAATAAAAAAGTTGAACTTGGTCGGCTTTTTAATGCGCTTGGCCATATGAGCGCTGGGCTCATTGACCAAATTGGTAATACCGATGAGCTCTGTTTTTTACCGTACCAAGACAAAGATGGCGGCATTCACCCATCGATTTCGCACTACCCTTTTATTGTGCTTAAAGCGGATAATAGTAATAAAATCAGAAAAGTGCGAGCAGAGCTTGAGGCTCGGAACATCCCCTTTACCGATTTTACAGATACCATGATTGTTGGCACATCCGAACAGCAAGTAAGCGCCACCGCAGAAACACCTGAACAAGACTTAGAGTACTTTGGCATTTGCATGTTTGGCGATAGCACAGAGCTTAAAGAATTTACTGGGAAATTCAGTTTGTTTAAATAGTAATAGGTTTATTTTCGGTCTTACTGATTTGGTTGTAATTTAGGTTTAATAGATGAAACTGCTTTCAAGTATTGCGCTGGTCATTGTTGTGTTACTAGTCACCCTAAATATGAGTAATTTGCCTTGGGAATTAAGATTTGCGGCTCCTCAGCATAATTACCTTTTCGTTATGATACTGGCTATCACCTTACCCGCTTCTGTGTTGCTGTGGTCGTTATTTCGACACACCAAGTTACTCAAAGTGTCTGGCTTCTTAGTCGCTTTGGCCGCAGCAGTGCCGAGTTTCATCGTATTCATCTTTGCCGCTGGTGATTATTCCGAGATCAAACGAAGCGGCGTTGACAACTCCTTTGCCGAACTTAATCGACTAAACATCAATGACGATAGCTATGTGCTTTACCGAACCAACGGTGGTGCCACCACCTCATATGGTTTAGTTTTACGCTTAGAGCGAGAAATCGGGTTTGGTCTTCATGCGGTAAAGGTCGTTCATAGCAAATACAAAGCCGCAGAAGGTCAGCTGGAGTTGCTTTCTGAGAGCCAAATAAAAATGCAGATCCAGCCTTATGATGCGCAAGACCAAATGGAAGTGGTGGTGTTAGATATTTAAAATGCTTTCAAGGCCGCAGCGTAAAGCACATGATAAAAGCGACAAGATCGCTGTGTAAAACAGCTCCTACTGCGTAGCGTAAATAGGCTTGTAGGAGGCGATTTACCCGCCGAGGGTTTATGTTTTTCGACAGATACTCGTTGAAGAAACCCTTTCACCTCACCAGCGAAAAATCCAATATAAAAACAACAAAATTGCTGTGTGAAACAGCTCCTACCCTGTAGTAAAGTCATGCTTGTAGGAGGCGATTCATTCGCCGAGCAGTTTATGTTTTCCAACGAATTTGTGATGAAGAAATCCCCTTATCTCACCGGCCAAAAATCCAATATAAAAACAACAAGATCGCTGTGTGAAACAGCTCCTCCCTGTAGTGAAGTCATGCTTGTAGGAGGCGATTCATTCGCCGAGCAGTTTATGTTTTCCAACGAATTTTTGATGAAGAAATTCCCTCATCTCACCGGCCAAAAATCCAATATAAAAACAACAAGATCGCTGTGTAAAACAGCTCCTACTCGGTAGTGAAGTCATACTTGTAGGAGGCGATTCACTCGCCGAGCAGTTTATGTTTTCCAACGAATTTTTAATGAAGAAATCCCCTCATCTCACCAGCCAAAAATCCAATATAAAAACAACAAGATCGCTGTGTAAAACAGCTCCTACTACGTAGCGTAAATAGGCGTGTAGGAGGCGATTCACTCGCCGAGCAGTTTATGTTTTCCAACGAATTTTTGATGAAGAAATCCCCTCATCTCACCAGCCAAAAATTCAATATAAAAACAACAAGATCGCTGTGTAAAACAGCTCCTACTGTGTAGCGTAAATAGGCTTGTAGGAGGCGATTTACCCGCCGAGGGTTTATGTTTTTCAACGAATTTTTGATGAAGAAATCCCCTCATCTCACCAGCCAAAAATTCAATATAAAAATAACAAAGTCGCTGTGTAAAACATCTCCTACCTCAAGGTGAAACCAAGCAAAAAGCCGATACTGGCTTTTTGCTCTTCGTATTTAACACTGTTAAATAATTGTCTTACGGGTTCTTAGGCGATTAAAGTTAACGTAAACCTTTTTACCACAGTCTAATTTAACTGTGAAACCCGAATGCTCCTCTTTGATTTCAATGAGTTTTTCATAATTCTCTTGGAAGTAGGTCTTCGTCGGGATGGATGCGTCTTTAAAGCTGATAAACGCGCCGTATGCCCCTTCAATAGTGGTGTCGCGGCTAACTTCAATCCAATCAAGTGCACGGTTTACATAGCGGTATACTGGATTTGCTTGACCAAGGCGTTTGCTGTCGTAACTGCCGTCGTATTTTAACTCGGTATTCCACCAAGTTTGGTATTGAATGGTGTACTGCGCAGTAGTATAAGGAAAGGCAACACGCTTCTTAGCATCATCACACGTATCATTGGCATAAAACTTACCCGAAATGGCTCCTAAAGTGACGTAACTAAATAGTCCAAGTGGGGCATTTTGTGCAAACAGTAAAGGCGATGTGAGTGAACGCAATAGCGCCAACTTGCCTTGTTCAGTAAGGCCAGACTCACGCACTAGCTTTGAGGTGATCTTGTGTGGCGCTGGGGCATCAAAATCTGGTGTAAATGGTTCCCCATCAAGGCTTGCAGCTAACGTTCCTTTTAATCCCAGTTTTTTGAGATTAGCCAAGGAGTTTCGTGACCAGTCAGACATCAATGCTTCACTATAATTCTGCTTGGTGTCCGTGCCCGTCACCTGCACTTTAGCAGCAGGAAAATACTGCTTAGCAAACTGAACCAGCGCCTTTTCGGAGCCTTGCCAATAGCCGTACATAGTGCTTGGGTGCGCTAACGCTTTTTCGTAACCAGATGATTTTTTACACTCGCTAACATCTGGTATGGCGTTGATTTTTAGGTTAGTACCAACTAAGTTCTCGGTATCCTTTCCCGTATCGTTAATCGCATCTTCCCACTGGCTGAGCAGCTGCCAAGTTGCTAAGTCTGTAGAGCCAACCGCCTCATTATTCCAGTTAATTTCAAAGCGGTGGATTTCATCGGGTAGCTCAAAAGCTTTAACTCTAAACTCCGTTACGATTCCATAACTTAACGCCCCGCCTCCGCGTAGCGCCCATAAGATATCTTCGTTTTCAGTTTCAGAGACTTCAACTCTCGAGCCATCTTGCAAAATAACAGTCGCACCAACGAGTGACTCACAGCACATCCCCTTTGCTCGCGTCCACGGGCCCCAACCACCGCCTTGAATATACCCAGCTAACCCAACCGTGGCGCAAGTGCCATGTGGAATGGTTAACGGTGGAATATCTTTATAACCAGATTCTGCAAGCTTTGGGACTAATTGATAAAAGCGATATCCAGAACCAATATGAGCGATATAGTCATCGCCTTCTTTCTCAATGGAGAAGTCTTTTAAACCGCTTAAATCCAGTAGCACCACATCTGTGCCGCTACACTCCCCTTCGTGATCATGGCCGCCAGAGCGCACCCGAATGGGTAAGTTAAACGCTATCGCCTCTTGATAGGCGCGCATTACATCATCGGTGTTATTACACATCACAATCACCGAGGGCGAAAACTGAAACCGTGTGTTAAAGATAAGCGCTTTAGCTTGATATTCTCTAAAGCGCTCCATCGAAGTCCCCCCCGTTGGCAATAAAGTAAGCAACTGCTTTGCAGAAAAGCCATGCTTGCTTTCTAACGCGAGTATAAATCCTTGTGTCGCGCGCCAATAGCGGTCGATACGCTTTTGTGCTTCTTCTAACTGAGATTCAGGAATTGGCTTATTGGATTGTTTAGGCATTGTTGTTTCCTTGCGCTGTGCTATTTCCACATGGACAGTCGTCCACTTTGTTACCCGTAATGGCTTCGGCGAGATCTTGTATCGCCGGTGCGAGATCTTTTTTATCAATATTGACTTTAATGAGATATGGCTTACTTGGGTTTTCATGAAGCGCAGCAAAAACCTCATTTAGATCCGCGACGGTCTCTACATTCAAATATTCAACAGAATACGCATTCGCTAATGATTTATAGTCCCAACGATGCAGATCATCAAATGGTGCAAATGCGCCCGCAGGAGTAAACGCACAGATATCAACGAACGACTGCTCAATTGCATACACTTGGTTACTCATTACAAACACTGCAGTATTGAGTTTGTTATGGCTAATGGTAGACAGTGTTTGACACATCATCATAAACCCACCGTCGCCGGCAACCACTACACTACGCCGATTGTCAGCCAAGGCTGTGCCGAGTGAACAACCGGTTTCATGACCTAACGACCCCCAAGCAGCGTCACTAATAAAGCGACTTTCATCAATACCAGTTAAACGAGCCGCCATATAAAGCGAAGAGCTTTCACCTAAAATAAGGTTGAAGTCACGCACCTTTTGGCATTGGGCTAGCTGCTTTTGGTATGTGCAAAAGAAGTTTTCGTAGCTGATGGTATCGCAATCTTGTACGGGACTTATCAAATAGGGGTTTTCCGGCAACGAG
This sequence comes from Pseudoalteromonas flavipulchra NCIMB 2033 = ATCC BAA-314, assembly GCA_000814665.1. Classification (GTDB taxonomy): domain Bacteria; phylum Pseudomonadota; class Gammaproteobacteria; order Enterobacterales; family Alteromonadaceae; genus Pseudoalteromonas; species Pseudoalteromonas maricaloris. Next base: position 375,161 of record JWIH01000024.1, on the reverse strand, counting down.
CAAAGCGCACGATGCTGCATCGGGTAATGCTCAATATACACCGTTAAATCATCAATAAACTGTGCTAAATCGATACCACTAAAACGCTCGCAGTTACCAATTCTTGCTTTGCCCATATTCACGCGGATCAATTCGTTACCTTGCGTTTTTAACATGGTCAGGTAATCGTCGGTGAATATCGCGCCCAACGCTAAAATGCAATCTCGTTTACTAACAAAATCAAACGTTTCAGGCCATGATGCTTCACCCGCATAGGTGCCAACAAACAACTCCTTCCCAAGCCCTTGCGCCTCACTTAATACTGATTTGGCTAGCGTGGTCGTGGTATACGGAATATTGAGAGTACAGAGCAAGCTCTCAACTTCCCTTTGTATGCCAAGTCGCGTGATCTCTATGCCTAATAATACCAACGGCTTCTCAGCTTCTTTGAGTCGGTTGATTACTTTATCGAGTAAATTTGCCATCATCGTAGGATTAGATGCAGGTCTTGGGATCACTAAATGGCCATCTGGTTTATCACAAGCTGCGCCCCACACGTTTTGCCATGCTTCTAGATAAATAGGCCGCTTTTCACTCATGGCAAGGCGTAACGCATTGTCAATAATGTCAGGAGCAGAAGCGGGATCCGAAAGAATTTCACTGGCGACAGTGACATTTTCAAACACCTTTTTATCTGCGCTATAGTCGCCGGTAGAGTGATGAAATAACACGCCTGTTTCTTCAATATCTACACGGTTTTCAGCCGACGGACTTGCCGATATAACGACAACAGGATTACGCTCGACATAAGCGCCGGCGATGGCGTTTAATACGCTGAACGTGCCAACGCCGTATTGCACAGACACCGCGCCAATACCTCGGTATCTTGCATATCCATCCGCCGCGTAGCCTGCCCCTAGCTCGGTTACATCACCTATTGCATCAATACCAGGAAAGTTATCAAGAGCAGTCATAAATTCTTGCACATAGTCACCAGGCACTTGAAACACCTTATCAAGGCCCAACTGCTTTAACCGCCACAGTAAATGGTCAGCAACCTTAAAATTAGCGGTACTCATGATTAATACCTCGATAAGCGAACTCAGTGACTTCGTCTAGCGTGTCCGAACTGGCATTTGGCTGTTGCTCAGAATGTTGACACGAGCAGCCACCTTTACGGCAATCTACTGGTAAGTAGTTGTAGTGTGACTCAAGCCACTGTTCATACTGGGCTTTGTCTTTGGATAACCAATTAGGCGTTGGTAAAGCAAAGAACTCAGCCAATGTTGATTCAGCCGTATTTAACGCTCCTTCAACCCAGCCTTGTTCATAGGAGTACGCTTCGCCAACAATATAGATTTCTTCACTCGCAACCGGGTGGCGCATTCTGCACATGATCTCATCGAGACGATAATTGGCTTTCCACTCATGCCAGCCACCGCCATAAGGGTCATCCCCCCATTCTTGGTAGATAGCAGAATATGGCATTGGGAGTGCTTTTTGATTATGTAACGCTTGAATTTGGCGATGTGCCGCTTCAACCATCCCGGTGGTAATTTGATACTGGTTTTTAGGTACTATCTCATTTTCGGTATAACCTTGTGCACCATAGGCTGGCATATAGCCTTGGTAATGCTCGCCCTTTTCTAAACCTTTCCAGTAAGGGATAGTGCCAATATCATTGTAAGAAGCCATTAGCAGCGAGTTGGTATTAGGCTCACCATAGGTATGCTCTACTTTACACACCTGTTCGCCTTTTTCGTTGGTCTCGTATTCAAGGCATTCTTTTTGATCGCATTCCGTGCCCATGTAATAAGTTTGACGGATTGGTAAGTCAGTGACAGAGCGCCCAGCAACAAGGCCTAAACTGCGCCACCAAGGTTGCTCGTAAGCCATAAACATCTTAATCGCTTTTTGGATAAGTACAGACGGAATGTTTTCTTTTAACCAAGGGTCGTCAAAGAACGGCGATTCAATCAGCTCAAGCGAGCGCCTTGGCATAGCCAAAATAAGCCGCTTCACTTTAACGCTGTACGCTGGAGCCTCTTTATCAACCACTTTCCCACTGCTATTCACTTGTGTTGGTTGAAAAGTGAGTTCATAACGATACTCGCCACAATGGTGCAGCTCAATTTTTGCAAGTCGATGCAACATGTTAACGCGCTTACAGCGGTCAAGGCAGCCCGGTGCCGCTGCAAACTCTTCACATAACTTCAGCGGTAACGCCTGGAAACCATCTTTTAGGGTCTTAAATACCGTATCATCGCTATATTCAGTGGCAGGCAGCTGAGTAACCGCGCTGGCATTCGCCACATTAGCATCGTAGCCCCCTGCTTCTTTCATAAACAGGTATGCTTCGTTACTCAACACATGCTCAAGCAAGTTCCAAAAGCCAAAGCGCCAGATTTCCTTGCCAAACACTTTGACTTTCATCTGCTCTGCAAGAGACATATCGGCAAATCCCGGGCAGATGAGGTTCATGACCTTAACTTGAAGATCTTCCGGTCCATAGCCTCGCTCTGTTTCTTCAAGCTTGTATGGGATTTTGTCTGGGCATTCTGCGAAATCACGATATCTAAAATATTGTCCGCGCAGGTAAAAGAGGTTGTTTTCACTGCCTGCTTCAGGAGAGCTTTCTGCATTTGAAGGGTATAACGGCAGCTTTGAGCCCATTGGGAAGTCTTTGGTTTGGAGTTTTAGCTCATCCACCAGCGTACTCACCATCACATGATCGTCAGGAATAAAGCGCATTCCACCAAGCTCAGCCACAACGTTGGGCAACCCCGGAAGCGTGCGACTGTACAAACGACCACCGATACGATCGCTATACTCAAATAAGCCTATGCGATGTGTATCACCAAGCTCTTGTTGAAGACGCCATGCACTATAGACACCTGATACACCGCCACCCACAATGGCAATATCTAGTTCTTTATTCATTTTAATATGCTCCTTTAAGCTATTACTTTAAAAGCATATTTAAGGGTCGTGATTTTATCTATTACACCGAGTTACAAGAGATTACAGAGACATTACAGAGACATTACAGAGACATTACAGCAACTACAAAAACCACTTTTCACTAAATCAACATAGATATGTAACCCAATGTTTTAGCTTAGCTAATCGCATTTATTTTGATTAACGCAAATGCCGTGCAAACGGCAATGACTCAACTCGGTGAAGAAATCCGCATAGTCCTACTTACTTCTTATTCCGCCTAAAAGATGTTTATTAATTAAACAAGTCACTTAGCATGATCTTGGTTTTCTTTTTCACCAATTAGCGCTGACTCGATTAAAACAATTGAAATGAAAGTTTCACAAAAAAACTTCTAAAAAACTCAATTTTTACGCAAACAAACATTGACCTTACCACCGTGGCAATCTTTACAGTTATTTAACTTGGCAGATTCATCCTTAAGGTGAAGTTGACTTTTTATTAACCTCACTTTGTTAGTAGGGCATGGAAATTAATTACTTCGTGCGTTACCGCTTTGGCACATGCTTGTCGGTAAACAAACTAATTAGGCCGTTACTCAAAGGTATTAAACACCTTTAACACAACTACAGATAGAGACTAACGAAATGAAATTAAAAGAAAAAATGGTTGGAAAAGTAGAGCAAAAACTCCTAGAGATGATCCGTATGGATGTCGCTGAACACTACCCGACTGTCTCCGCCTTTTATCTAGAAGGTGGGCATTTTGATCCGCGTTATTCCGCTACCGAATTCTCAATAGATTCAATGGTAAAGGTGTTAAATGTTGCTAACAACGCGATTCTAGAGCACAAGAAAAAACTTAAAGTGGTGCTTGGCGTGTTGATAGACGATCTGGGCTTACAGTGCGGTAGTGAGTCTTGTGATATTTCTGCATCCCCAGCAATGACCACCGACAGCCAAGGGCTTGCGCCATTACCTGACGAGCTAGAAGCCATATTAAGTGATTACAGTATTGTAAAACGCGACCGCTTAGTACTTCAGGGTGAGCGCAATTGTAAAAACCGTGGGATCCAATCTTTACGTAAAATCATCGCGCAAGATTTAGCAAGTTTCCCACAATTGTCACTCGCAACGAGCAACGGTGTAACTAAAATTATATTCGAAAACAGTAAGGGAGTAGACATCGTTTTAGCTGAATCAAAAGATAAGGATATATGGACTGCAAAATGCCCGCTTATCATGGCGCAGCACTATAAAGATACATACCAAAAAGCACTGAAAATGAACCCTCAGGCAGGGGTATTCCACATTATGGACTTCTCTGAAATGGATGACTTTCACAAAGTCGTGAACGGTACTGAAGTAGCATTAGGACTTTTCCTACAAGACGAAAGCCTTGGCGACAATATCGTTAAGATCTCCAATATCTTCTTGTCTGACTTTGATATGGAAGATTATTCCATTAACACCCAAACCAGCACCCTAGCCGAAGCTTGCGAAGCGTAACGCACGCATTTATCCGCTTCAATTTGACTGTTGCCCCAATTTTATACGGAGATTTTTTATGTCACTCATTACAGCACTAGAGAGTAAGTCCACCACGGAAGCGTCGCTACGCTTTCCTATCTATTTAGATCATAACGCCACAACACCGTGCGACGAAGCAGTGTTACAAGCCATGTTACCTTACTTTTGTAACGACTTTGGTAATGCTGCGAGCATGTATGGTTTACATGGTTGGAACGCCCATAAAGCGGTCGAACAAGCGCGTGAAAAAATTGCTGATGCCCTTGGCGCACAACCTGAAAATTTTATCTTTACTTCTGGCGCGACTGAAAGCAACAACTTGGGGATCCGCGGCGTGTTTCGTGCTTGTAATCACAAAGGCAAGCACATTATTACCTCCTCGATTGAGCACCCTGCAACGCTTGCAACACTTAGAGATCTAGAACATGAAGGCGCTCGCGTTTCTTATCTTGAGCCGCTACCAGATGGCAGCTTTGATATCGATGCGATGAAGGCTGCAATCACACCTGAAACGATTTTAATCACCGTGATGTACGCAAATAACGAAATTGGCACCATTAATCCAATCGACGACATTGCCTTTATCGCTAAGCAACATGACATTCTATTTATGTCTGACGCCACACAAGCGCTAGGCAAGGTCGATATCAATCTGACCACTTGCCCTATTGATATTTTAACTTGCTCGGCACACAAAATTTATGGCCCTAAAGGGGTTGGCGGCCTGTATTTAAGACATCAGCATGGCAATAGAGTGGTTGATATTAGACCGCAGATCACCGGTGGTGGAAGCGAGCAAGGGCTACGTGGTGGCACGTTAAATGTGCCTGGCATTGTTGGTTTTGCCAAGGCTGTGGAACTTGCCCAGCGAGAACTGAGCAATGGCGCAATTGACAAAGTTGAGCAGCTAAGAGACAAGCTAGAAGATGGTTTACTGGAACTGCAACAGGTGCAAGTCAATGGCATGAGCGAGGAAAGACTCCCCCATGTTTGTAATGTCTCTTTTCAAGACACCGACGGTAAAAAAATGCTGAGCTTATTAAAGAAAAGCATTTCAGTCAGTACTGGCTCAGCTTGTTCGTCAAGCAATCTATCGCCAAGCCACGTATTAACCGCACTTGGGCTATCGGATGAACTGGCACAGGCAACCATCCGCTTTAGCCTAGGCAGACATACTACAGAAGCCGAAATTGACTTCGCACTCAACAAGGTTAGAGAAGTCGCAGCGCTAACTTTGCGTGTCTAAATAAAACTAAATTATTCCGCAACAAATACTTAAGGAGAAAAATATAACAATGGAAAACTTATCGAATTTAGCCAATGCACTTGATTACTCGGACATTATTCACCTTGAATTTTACGTGCAGGAGCAGCTTGCAAAGGGGAAGGAAATTTGTGATTTGATCATTGGAGATTTTGACACGCAACAATTTCCGATGCCCGACTACCTTACCGCACAGATCCAGCAAGCTTACGAGAACAAGCATAACGATTATCCCCCGCTTGAGGGGGTATTATCACTTCGCGATGAGGTAGCAAAACAAACTAAAAAGCGCTTTAACGTCAGCTACAACCCAGATACGGAGATGCTGATCTCTGGCGGTGCAAGGCCTTTGCTGTATTCTGCAATGCTCGCTACGGTAAGCGCAGATGACAAGGTGATCTACCCTGTGCCTTCTTGGAATAACATGTTTTACACCACCATGTGTGGTGGCAAGCACGTGCCAATTGAAACCAGCGAAGCAAATCAGTTTTTACCTACAGCGGAACAGCTTAATGCGCATATATCTGACGCGCGCCTTATCACCTTATGCTCACCGCAAAACCCGAACGGCTCCATGTTTTCAAAGCAACAGCTCAGTGAAATCTGCAACATGGTTGTCGCAGAAAACGCGCGCCGCAGAGCGATAAACGCCAAACCGCTCTACGTTATCTACGACCAAGTATACTGGATGCTGACAATGCAAGAGGTTGAGCATTATCATCCAGCGTCGCTTTGCCCAGATATCAAGCCTTACTTAATTGTGGTTGATGCTGGCACCAAAGCTTTTGCCGCAACAGGCATTCGAGTTGGGTGGGCGACAGGCCCACACCAAGTGATAGCAAAAATGCAGGTGATCCAAGAACATATAGGTGCAATGGCCCCGACGGCAGAGCAACTTGCCACCGCGGTGTTATTTCAAAATGAAGCCTATCTACAAAGTTATTTAGCCGGCTTTAAAGAAAAAATACTAGCCTCAATGGCGGTACTGCATCAGGGTGTTCAGGATATGAAAGGCGCAGGCATAGCAATCGATTCATTTATGCCAAACGCCGGTATTTATATGACCTTGAAGATAGACGCCATCAATATGGAAACGCCCGACGGAAACGTACTCGAAAATGCAGATCAAGTCAGTCGGTATTTAATTGATAGCGCAGGATTAGCACTGGTGCCATTCGCCAGTTTCGGCTGTCGTTCTAAAGCGTCACAGCTTTGGTATCGCGCTGCCGTTTGTACTATTTCACCGAGTGAAATTGAAGCGGCGCTGCCAAGGTTACAAAGTGCACTGCTCGCACTTACCCAATCAAGACTATTACTCGAAGCTTAGCGCTATTCTGCACAACAAAAAAGCCAGTCTTCATCATTGAAGACTGGCTTTTTAACGTTTGGCTATTCTAACCTTCGGCTACTTTAGGCTATTTTGGCAAAGCCCATCTAAAATTGGACAGTTTGCATTTTCGTCACCACTACAGTTGTCCGACAGCTGTTTCAAGGTCTCACGCATTTGCTGAAGTTCATTGATTTTATGCTCAATCTCATTCAAATGATGCTGCGCTATCGATTTGACTTCACGGCTAGTACGGTCTGGGTTTTGTAATAAATCGAGTAAAGATTGGATCTGCGCAATAGGAAATCCCAATTTTCGTGCTTGCTTTATCACACCTAGCAATTGTAATTGTTGCGAGTCGTACAGCCGGTAACCCGCTTCACTTCGTTTGCTGCACTTTAGTAGCCCGCTTGCTTCATAATGGCGGATCATCTTTGCCGAGAGCCCAGTACGCTGCGCGGCTTCGCCGATTGTGATCAGTTTTTCCATGACGTTTACTCCTTTGGTTGCCAACGTTGTAATAACAACGCATTGCTAATGACTAGTAAACTACTGGCCGCCATCGCCGCACCTGCAAAAATAGGGTTAAGGTAACCCAGTGCTGCCAATGGAATGCCAATGACATTAAAGATAAATGCCCAAAATAGATTTTGCTTGATTTTGCGATAGGTTAATTTTGCCATCACTAAAGCAGATGCCACTAAGCTTGGCTCGCCACGCATCAGCGTCATTGCCGACGCGCTTACCGCCACTTCCGTACCGGTAGCCATTGCGATACCCAGATCAGCCTGTGCCAGCGCTGGGGCGTCATTGATCCCATCGCCGACCATTGCCACACAGTAACCTTGCTGTTGAGCATTAGCAATATACTCAGCTTTGTGCTCTGGCAGTACTTGCGCTTTATAATCGTCCAGTTCCAGCAATTTAGCATTGTACTGTGCACTACTTTGGCTGTCTCCAGTCAACATTGCAACTTTGATCCCTTGCTGCTTAAGCTGTTTGACCGCGGTATAGGCATGAGCTTTAAGCTCGTCAGTAAAGTAGAATAGCGCCAAAAACTCGCAGCTCAGTTCACTATTTTGGCTTACTAACCAAGATAAAGAAGCACCGGGTATTTCTTCTGGTAGCGCAGGTAAAGTTAAGCCTAACTCTTGCATCCAAAAACCGCTCCCCAAATAGACTGTTTTATCTTGGTATTGTGCTTTAACGCCTCTACCCGCTACCACTTTAAAGTCGCTTACAGGGAGTAATGACAATTGCTTTTCTTGTGCTTTGTTTACCACCGCCTTGGCAAGCGGGTGTTCGCTGTATTGCTGTAACGATGCCGCCAGCTGTAACACATCGTCTTGATGATACGTAAAAGTGTGCATATTGCTAAGCTCAGGTTTGCCCACCGTAAGCGTGCCCGTTTTATCAAAAATCACCATATCGATGGCAGTTGCTTGCTCCAATGCACCAGCATCTTTTACTAAGATCCCATAGCGCGCGGCGGTGCCAGTACCTGCCATAATCGCGGCAGGTGTTGCTAAACCAAGCGCACAGGGGCAAGCAATAACAAGAACAGCCACCGCATTCAGAATACCTGTTGGCCAATCTCCTGTACTGAGCCCCCATGCAAAAAATGTAATGAGTGCAATCACCAATACCGCTGGTACAAATACCGCACTCACTTTATCCACCAACGCTTGCACTGGTGCTTTCGCACCTTGTGCTTGTTCTACCAAACGAATAATTTTTGCCAACGTTGATTCCGCGCCAACACTGGTTGCATCCACTTCAAGCACGCCATCAAGATTCACCGAACCACCAGTAACTTTATCTGTTTGTGCTTTATAAATAGGCACGCTTTCACCGCTGATAAGCGCTTCATCTACCTGTGAGTGGCCTTCAACCACAACGCCGTCAACCGGTATACGCTCACCAGGTTTGATCAAAAGTCGTTCGCCGCTTTTTACTGCCGCAGCTGGGACTTCTTGCCAACTGTTATCACGCCAGACCATAGCCGATGTTGGCCTTAAGCTTTCAAGCGCTTTAAGGGCGCTGGTTGTACGTCGCTTGGCTCGATGTTCAAGATACTTGCCCAACAGCACCAAACTCAACACAGCACTGCTGCTTTCGAAGTATAAATGTGGAGCGCCATGCTCACCGCTGAATGTCCACCACAAATACAGCGACAGACCATACGCCGCACTGGTGCCGATGGCCACCAGCAAATCCATATTCCCCGTTCCCGCTTTTATTGCTCCCCATCCGGCACGATAAAAACGCGCACCAAAATAAAACTGAACAGGCGTGGCCAATGCCCATTGCATCCACGCCGGGAGCATCCAGTTTTGGTTAAACAACATGGCAAACATGGGGAACACCATAGGTAAGGTGAGCGTCAGTGACGCCACTGCTGGGAACCAATCAGCGCGATAAAAGGGAGTTGCTGCCACTTGTTCGCTTGACTCGTCCGAGTCAGCTTGTGGCTGTACCACAGTGTAACCAGCGTTGTTAAGCTTGGCTTCTATTTCAGCGAACGGTAACTCTGCCACTAAAGTTAAGGTTAGCTTTTCAGTCGCTAAATTGACCTCGGCTTTAATTACCTGTGGTAATGCTTGCGTCGCCTTTTCCACTCGGCTCACACAAGACGCGCAAGTCATGCCTTTAACTTGATATTGCACTTCATTGGTATTGACCTTGTAGCCTGCATCTTTAACCGCACTCACCAACGCCGACACTTCCGCGCTGCCCTCAACAGACACCGCTTCCAAGGCTAAGTTAACACTGGCACTGACAACGCCAGACACTTTCTCTAAGGCTTTCTCAACTCGGCCAACGCATGAGGCGCATGTCATGCCTGATACATTAAATTTTATTACCTTGTCCATTTCTATCTCCGCAAACGCGTTCATTCTCATTGTTGGACACTAACCCTTACCCTCATGGTAAGGTCAAACAAAATTGTTCATTCATCTAATAGAAGAAAAAGGAATTCTTATTGTTAAATAGTAGTTGACCTTACCATCAAGGGAAGCTTCACAGTGCAAACACTTTAATCCACAAAGGAAATAATGATGTTAAGACTAAGAGTAGAAAAAATGGTCTGTGGTCACTGCGTAAAAGCAATCACAGAAGCAATGCAAACGGCTGATAGCCAAGCGCAAGTGAATGTCCGCCTAGATGATAAAATCGTTGAAATTTCAAGCACAAAAGGAGAAGACGAGATTATCACTATTATTGCAGACGCAGGCTATAGCGCAGAACTCATCAACGAAAGCTTTGCCTAGCTGACTAAATCTCCTGAAGTTATCCTTTCAAGTCGAGCCAAACCACTTTGCATGAGTAAGGTGGTTTATCCTCACATTTCCTTTCCATTACTACTCTCACTTGTTTTATACAGCTTACGTTAATAAATGCTCACAATAATGCCCTCTTTGACAAAGCGCAGACAATGCGGAACAATTACGCCGTTTGTATTGGATAAATACAAAAAACTGCGACTAAAGGAATAATTTAAGGACAACACAATGAGCTTTATCGGCGCCAGTGCAGGCAACGAAGCCCAGAGCGTGCAATACAATGTCGACGCGCAAACTGCCAAATTACGAACCTCAGGTTCTGCTTCTTGGCGGCACAACAATCCAGCCTTACTACCATTAAATATTAGTGCCAAACGTAATCAAGCGCTTGGACAAGCTTATCGTATCGCGATATTTCCCGACCGTGCTGCGGGAGAGCAAGCCTTTTTAGAAGAAATCGAAAGAGCCAAATACGGCGATTTTACCTTAGGCCAAATGGTCAATGCGTTTATTCCTGACTACATCATCGACCCACCACAATGGGATGAACAAAACCAAACGGCTGTTCTACCGCATATTGAGCCAATAACGGGAATGGATGTGAGTCTGCCAATTAGCGACCCACAAGCATTCTTAGACTTGGTAACCCTTAAACTGGGTTGGCAAGTAGGAACTGAGAGTGATGTTGCCAGAGATTTTGAAGCCGAAGCCAGACAAGCGTCTATCGTGTCAAACGCGAACGTTCTCATTAACGGCAGAACCGCTGTGCATAGCGGCAGCGGCGGTGTGTTAAGCACAATAGACGTTTGTTTGACTAAGATAGGCAAAGTGGTTGTGCCTATTCCTTATGGCAACATCGCCCGCTCATCAGACGCCGCAAGCGTTGCCAGCTCAGTAAAAATTCAAGGTAACGGTGCCGCCAATATCAAGTCTAACTTTTCAAAAAGTACGGGAGACCAGCCCGGTAATAAAAAAGGTATTGCTAGTCGAACATTGGGTAAAAAAGCGGAGTTTCTGCAAGGCAGCTTTGATGTTTACATCGAGGGAAAGCCTGCGGTTAGGCAGGGAGATTTAATGGTATCTAATAATAAAAATACGCCCCCCGCACCATTGAACCAACCCGGTGGTGCCACTCCTGCAGGCCTTGATGTAGTGCTTGGCGCAGAGCCACTAAGCCAAGACGGTACCAATAAGATCAATATAAAAGTGTCCGGTAGTAGTAAACCTAGCGATGAAGAGGTGAAGATAGGATGAGCCACACTTTACCAACCAAAACCAATGCTAACGGTAATTTTAGAGAACTTGTTTTTGAGGGTTATGCAAGCGACAAAGAAGTGGTCTCTTTGATGCTCAAAGACACCTCGGTTGATGGCACAAAAGAAGGCTATTATAAGGTCCCTCTTTACACTTCAAACACGGTAGATCAACAAAGCAGCGATGCCGACATTGAGCTGGTGCACATTTATCCATTTTTATACGACACGCCAGAACAACAACTACAATCGGCCTCTCCGGTAACCAGCGGATTTATCTATATTTATGTCGATGGCTATTTATGGCGTGAACTACAAGTTATCGAACCTGAAGACTTTGACGCTCCGGCGCTATTCTCAGATGTAAATTTGTATTGGCAAAAAGGTTTTTTACGTTGGAAAAAGTCGGCCAATAAGCCAAACACTCGACCGCAAGGCACGCGTGCAGCAACCTGTAAGCCAACCAGCAGTATTCTCGTTCCGCATAAACTAAATGGTAACGAAGTAAGCGTAGAAATCGCGTGGTCCGAAGTGCAGTGGTCGTGGGAGCAAATCTTGTTGTTTGGCGGTTTGAATGAGCAGGATCCACGCTTAAATACCGGCACACCACTCGCTGACGAAGAGAGACATTGCCCCGCCCCAGGAGATGCAGCAGCGCTCAGAGCACAGCGCATGATTAAGCTAGATAATTTGGGACAATTTGCCACAGGCTATAACGACCAAGGCAAAGTAGTTAACACCCCCACACTTCATCAAAAGCTGCACCTTCCAGAGCGCGATAAAATCGCCCAAGTGCCGATTTTTGACGGGATCCATGTGGCTCGATATTTCATTTCACAAATTCAAGATCTCACCACGGATATTCAGCACTTACTCAATAAATTATCAGGGTTAGATAGTGCAACCGGTGAAATTGATCTGCAACAACAAGCTAAATATGAGCTCGCCAGCTTTATGGTGCAGGTTTTTTACCATCAAGCCAATTCGATTTTAGATAAAGACATTGAAATTCAAAGCAGTGGAGAGAAGCTTGTAGAGTCAGATGAAGACGCAGTCGACTTTGCCAATAAATTAAAAGACTGGCGCACTTCTCATTTAGAGGAAGATAAATTCTTTAAGTTTTTGGAAGAAAAGGCCTTCCAAAAACTTGCTCGCCGCATTGCAGAAATCTCTGACGAACTAGTCGAGTTCTTAAACCAAGAATCTCTTAGTGCCGGTTTTACTGAGTGCTTTAAAGACTATGCCTACCAATCAGATCTGAGGTTCTTTGAAGCATACGACTTGGTCACCGATGTATTTCTCGCTTTAAAGCCTCACCCAGCCGCACCGCTTGCACACCTTAATACGGACAAAGAGTTCTGGCATGAGTTAAGTTCAGGCTATCAGGGGCAAGATTTTATCCTGCAATGTCTGGGTCAACACCCAACAAAACCAGCTAAGCAAATCACCCAATTTTTGTTTCCAAAGCCTACAGGCGACAAACTACACGACTACGAAAAAGCGGAATATGATCGCTTTGCATTGCCTTTAACTAGCGCCAAAATACAAAAGATCCATGATCAAGAAGCCGTTTTGCCACAAGAAGAGAGTGAGCAAATGGGGCGCCGCCTCTCCCAAGTGATTATGGGCTTAGCAGGCAGTTTATTCGAAATTCCAGAGGCCGCTTATAATCTCTCTACACATTCGGGGACGCTTGGGGAACAAAAGGCCCAAACTCGTGAGGCAATGGATGCAACACAACATGAGATAGCGCAGTCAGAACAAGCCCTTACCGACGCTGAAAGAGAAAAAGCAAAAGCATTTAAAGAGTTACAAGAAAAGCGTGCTGAATATGAGTATAAGAAAAGTGTGCTTGAAAACTTAACAGAGCAAGAACATGGAATGAGCAGAGCGCAGCTTGATCAACAATTAGAACTGGAGCGTGCGCGTCTAAGAGAGTTAGAGGCTAAATTTGCTAAAGCAAAAGTCGCCGTCAGTCGTTCTAGAAAACAGGTCAACTCTTTTGTGAAGGTAAACAATGCTTGGAAGAAATATCCGTTTGCAAAACTCATTGATGCAAAAGCAGACGTGTTGCAACCTTTGATGCGCTTGGTCGATATCTCGGCACCTGGGTACCTAGTTGAAGTGGAAATGAGAGTGCAAGATTACCTCAACGGGAATTTTCCTGAAGGGTATATGCCACTTGATCCTCAGTCTCGAAAATTGGCTGCAGAAAAGCAAATTAAAGAACTCAACCAAATTATTCGCGGCAGTAATAAACGCAAAATAGACGTTGGATATAGAGGCTCTAAGCTCAAACTATCGTTAGAAGACGTACTAAATTTAAACAAACGACTTGAATTTCTAACCCAGTCTCTCAATCAAGCGGAAACCATCACAACGATTGAAAGCAAAAACAAATCCATTGCATATTTGATAAAAATTACTGGTGCTGATGTCTCAGCCAAGTCAGCAGAATCAACAGCCCAAGCGATATACGATGCGGCAGTAGAAGAGGCAAAACAGTATGCAACAGAGCTAGATAATCAACATTCAGCACTTAAGAAGTTGTCTGATAGGCTCGCAAACCTACAAAAATGGCAAAATGCGGCAGTTACAGAGTCTGTATCAGGGCAGTCATTAAAGGGAGGAATGGCGGGTATACTCGGTATTGTATATATCTTTGAAATTGCTAATTTTCGACAAGCATTTTTGAATTGGGATATGAGTGGAGATAGAAAACTCGTTGACTTCATGGGTAGTATTGCCGATTTGGCAGCGATTCATTTCTCTACTCTCTCAATGATCACAGAGATGAAAGTTGGATTACCTAGCTTGCGCCAATATCAAGAATTTCAACAGTACAAAATGACAAAAGGAAATCTTGATGCTATCCGTAAATTCGGCCCTGAGTTTGCAAAAAAAGCAAACATCATGGCATGGACAGCTAGATTAAACCTCCTAGCATCTGCATATAGTGCCGGATTGTCGGGCTTTGATGCCTATTACGCGTTTAAGCGCGGCGATTCTGGTGGCGCTGCGGGCCTCAGCATTGCTACCGCAGGTTTTGTTGCGCTAGCAGTTGAAACCGCGCCAACCATACTTGCCACGATCACCAGAGGCATTATTTTAAACCCCATGAGTAAACTGGGCTATGTAGGACTCATTCTGGTGTTACTTGGATATGGTATTTATTATCTATTACGCGACGAACCGCTGGAAGCTTGGGTTAAAGCTTGTCCTTGGGGCAGTGATGCATATGGTGGTGGCGAGCGTGATTGGATTGGTGACAACCCCTATTACTGCTGGAAGACAAATCCCGAATATGCACTTCATAGTCTCTATGATCAGTTATTTTCTCCAAAAATAATTAGTGATGTATCAGTTGTACAATTACACACACCTTCTCGGATATATGACAAAGTAACATCCAAAGGCAAGTTCCAAGTCGCAAAGTTCAATGTGCAAATACCAGGTCATATTCCAGAGTCAGAGCTTGGTTATTTAGACATTCAACTGGACATTCGCCCACTATTAGCGGGAAAACCTTGGAGCTCGTTAATTGCTGTCGCACCCACGGGGCAAGCTCAAACAGCATTAGATTATTTTTGGCAAAATGCCAATATTATCATTAATCCTAGTTTAACGGGTTTAATTATTGAGTTTGAAGAAAGTGCACTTTATCCCTATTTTGATAAATTTAATCATTCTAAAATTCAAATCAGAATGCGGTGTCGAAAATATCCTAGAGGCAAAGGAGCAACAATATACTCAGGTTCATCTCAAGAGTTAAGGTTACCTGCGTCAGAAAGAGACGAAGAAGGAAAGATAGAAAAGCCAGATCTTTGGGCTGAGCAAGTCATTAACGTCGAAATCGAAGATTATGGCATGAGCCCTGCTGGCGTGTTGCAGCGACTCCTAAATTAACTAAAGGCTACCCATGAGAGACAAGTTAAAATCCAATCAATCAGTTCTTACTTTTATAGCAATTTTGGTAAAAAAAATTGTTGAAAAGGTGATGGAAACTGAGGGTAAAAAGGAGACGCAAACGTTAACACCTTCGGTGCCTGTAGATAAAGTAGTGCATGATCGACCAATAGAAGAAACACCGCTGCTAAAAATAGAGGACTCGATACCACGAGACTTTAACATTAGTAAAGGCATGCAAAAAGTGGCTGTAAATAGTAAAGCAGACTTTGTCTTGCAAGATAATGACTTGCTCTCATCGAACCAACGTATCGCATTAGGCGGAGCTGACTTTGCGCGAGTAGGGAAACTTGCGAATGTCGTTTTTGCTTATATGGCCTCAATATTTGCGCTTGTTTGTCTCCCCGTATACTTGAAAGAATCTGAGCCTCATATCCTTTACCTTATGATTGGGTTAGTGGTGTTTGCAAGCTTCGTTTTTTACCGAGTTCATAGAATTAAACACCATACATCTGAAGTGCTACGGGTCGACTTCTTCCGAAATACCGGCCTTGTCACATTTCCCATTGGCAATAATGAAGGGAGCTTCTCGTTAACACTTGATGAAGTTGAACTGTATATTGTAAAGGTCTCCTCGGGTAAAGGCGTGAGGCATAACTTGGCGTTTTTAGCCCCACTGCGATACCCAAAAACACTTAAGCGCCAGACACTTTATTCCACCGATTGGGAGCCAAAGGATATGGACAGCAGCGTGCAGCTTTGGAGTGAAATCCACCGTTTTATGGATACCACTCAGCCCATACCAAGTTCGTTTTATAAAGGCTGGCAAGAAACGATAGAAAGCCCCTATCTTGACCACCAAGACCATATTCAAATATTAGGTGAAGATTTAATAAAACAAGCCCCCTTTTATGACCTAAAAAATAACCGTCCGTTAGATAAAGTGTTTTGGTAATACTCGAATTAATCTCTATAACAAGGAGTTTTTGTGACAATAAAAAAGTTAATTAAGAAATGCGTTGAGCATATTCTAGATGAAGGAACGCCCACTAGTGCAATCAGTGATGTGAGTGTGCAAAATCAACAACCCAAATATGGTCAAGCTTATCAACAACAGCCGCAACAAGTAATACGGAATGGTCAGCAAGTTACGATGACAAGATCTCAAGTTTCAACAAAGCGAGAGCCCAACCCAGTCGCTGAATTTTTGATTAAAGCCATTGTTATTTTGATAGGCATCTTTGCAGTTGGTGCTTTATGTTTCGATGCATATTATTTAAATAAACGAGGCGACAATGCAGCTGTCGGCTTAATGATGGCAGCCGTTGGTGTGATGTATGGGTATCACTTTATTATGGCAAAGCTTAGCGATTACACTCAGCTTATAAAGACATCCCGTTTTGTAGGATGGGGCTTAAATGTAGCAGGTACGTTTTATAGCCTATTTATCTTTGCTGATTTGCTGTCTGACTTTCGCGGGCACTCAGAGGATCAAGTAGCCCTTATCATGGCGTTCATCAATATCGTTTTTATAGGACTTTTGTTCTTTCTAATGCAAAAGATAAAGCAACCCACAAAGCAAATTGATTAAACTCCTTGAAGTAATAAGCCACCGCTAAAATCGGTGGCTTACTATTATGAGCCTTTGCGTACTCAGGAAACCTGATTTACTGATTTTTTTGCATTAAATTCAAGTAGTTATTGTAGATATGGCTTACTTGCATCGTTGATTTACCTGCACTTACACCATGGCAGCTGAAACAGTTAGCTGGTTTAATTTGTGGCTCGCTGCCAGTGACATCGCTGAAAGTTTGGGTATAAGTTTCCATAGTAATATTGGCAACCGCCAATGAGCCGCGTAACGCCTCGTTGGCTCCCTTACCCACGATATTGCCACTAATACCATTTGCAAAATCGTAATCTTGCGTGCTCAGCCAGATTGATCCGGCGTAAAAGTAGTTACTCCAAACTGGATTCTTTTGTTCCAGTTTTACATTCACTAAGCTATTTAGTTCAGTAATATTATTGAAGTTAGTTTCATCTTGAGCTTGTTGTGTCTGACTCCCCACCAGCTCAGGGTTATTACCCGCTATATATGGATTGCCGTTTGGCACGCCGTACTGATATAAACGAAACGTGTTGGTCGTAGTTTCAGAAGCTGGATACGTTAAATGTGCATTTTGCACCTCGGTTCCGCCCCGATAAAATAGCAGATCGTGACTATTACTCACTACTTTATCTTGCTGTAAGTAAGTCGTGCTTTTCTTAAACTTTCCCTCAGAGCTGTAGTAATCTGGTGCACTCAATTTATGCTCGAACGTCGCCCAAATAAACTCAGGGTGATTTTCAACCACACCGACAACATGCATGCCAACGAGCGCTACTTCTCCCGTACCACTATATTTATTGTCTTTTTGGTAAACCGCTTTACGAATATAAAAATGCTCAGCTAAATCAAGTTTTGGATAGACTTGCTGCAGCGCTTTGACATCCATCCAAGCAACCTTTAACTCAACCGACCCCACAGCAAATTCAGCTTTACTATCTGCTTTTGGGTGGGAGGTTGCTGACTTCATATAAGTATCGTTAACGTGGATCGAATAATGTACGGGAGTCCCACCAAACTTGCTGTAAATAACACCATCTGATCCTGCTTGATTTATATCTTCAAGGATCAACACATTTGCGGGGCGAAGTCCGGTTGGATTTAATAAATCATTCCAAGGGGCAAAATAAGGTTTTAGCGCATTATCAACCTGCCAAAACCCAGAACCAAACATCAACAAGCCACCAGGAGCACGCTTGTCAGGCTGCGTTAAATAAAGAAACTTATTCCACGACCACTGATGAAAATCGCAGTTTGTCGAGAGATCTTTACCATCTTTAAATGCAAACGGACTATTTGCACCTTCAGGAGGGTTTGGCACAGGGCTGCCAAACCAATCGTTATTCGGTTTACAAGAAGTATCGTTCGAGTAAGCAAGCGCACTTGGCGCAGCCAGTGTACTTGTAGCAAGCAATAATGACATTCCAAGTAATTGGAGTTTAGTGCGTGTAATTGATGACGGTAGCATGATGCTTTCCTTAAGATGTAAAACTCCTGTTAAATCTAGTTCATCAAAACGGAAGTTATCAATTACACAGCATTACATTCAATCTGTATTTCACCCTTTTTAAATACTTAAAACCGCATGTTTATCGCCTGCTGATCCGTTACTTACTGCGGTGAGCGAAGCTAAAGCTATGCTCTGGCACCAGCTGACCGCTTAAATCGTTTGGTGTTGAGTAAAACGACACATTGAGCATGTCTTTTTGGTTGTCTAATTCGATATGCGCAAAACCCCAAGTAAAAGCTTTATTCCAGACTAGGTCGTACTCTGGATAACGCTTTTCTTGATAGTTAGCAAGCGGTGTATGCGTGCCACGCATTTTTGATGCGGCGCCGCTGATAATAAGTGGTAACTTAGGCTTTGTGTTTCCGGGGAGTACACGCGAACAGTCGTCCGTTAACAGTTCCAAATCATGCTCATGGCCTGCGATATATGCATCTGCATACTCACATAGTTCAGGTAAGATTAAGCGGCGTAGCACATGAGCTTCATCGTACTTGGTGCCACCAATCGACCAAAGTACATGGTGTCCATATACAATTTTCCATTTTGCGGTTGAGTTTTTAAGCCCATTTGCAAGCCAAGCCAATTGCCTGTGATCTTCCCCATTGACAGGTTGCTCATGTTTTTCAATGTCTTCAACTTCGGCTTGACCACTGGCCAGTGCACTTGCCAGTCCCTGTTCACTACCATCCGATTTTAGTGGAATTTCGTAATAATGCTGGCCAGAGAGTAGCATATTGGTATCAAGCACAAAAAACTCAACGTTATTGTCTTTCTCACCAAAGGTGTAGCTGTAATAACCTTTGCCATCCATATGAAAATTAGCTTGCTTAGCCATCCACTCGGTCTGTAATTTCACGCCGCGACGAGACGTCTTCCAATCGTGGTTGCCTAACGCTGAATACACAACCAACTCTGGGTTTTGAATAAGGAGTGGCTTTAGCGGTCCTAAAATCAAGTCATCCATACGCTTTTGGTCGTCTTTGCCATCGTTAGCCGCCGCACCGTCAGGATAGATATTATCACCAAGCTGAATAGCAAAGTCGCATGGCTTTTTCTCACACAAAGAGGCCATTGCCTGCCCGACTACTAATGCGCCGGTTTCTTCCGTTGCGGTTTCGGTCCCCGGATAAACATAAATAGGCGCGTGATTAAACTCCTCAATTGGACGATGCTCTTCTAACCAATCCGCCTTTTCAGCAGCAATAAACTCGGCCTTATTTTTAGGCGATTTAATGTGCTTTGTTTTTGGATAATCTGGGTGATAGCCGCCATCACCAAAGGCCAGAAAGTTAATATTTTCCGCGGCCTGCGCTGCGCCACTAAGCGTGAATAGTAAAGCTATTGATGTTATTTTCATTGTTACTGACACAATGTTACCACTGCATCCTCCTACATATAAATAAGATGGGTGTCCTGCTAATACCTAAGACCCTAGCTCGATACGGTGGGTGTCCTTTTAATACATCCTTCCTTTCAATACATCTTTTTGCTTTTACAAGGACACCCACCTCTACTTCTCTCTTAGAAAGACGTTACCGTTACTCCAAGCTCAAATGAACGCCCATAGGTTTCGTATTGGTAGTTGTAACGAGTGTCGCCTTGATAAATGCTCATCGGCTCATCGGTTAAATTGATCGCGTTGAAATACAGCTGAGTTTGCTCGGTATAAAAGTACTTCATGCTTAAATCGAGTTGCAGATGGTCGTCTTGGAAAACGCGCTGCTTGTTCTCTTCAAACAAAAAGCTTTTGCTCTTGTACGACGCACTCAACCTTGCGCTTATTTGGCTATTTTCATAACCAAACATTAGGTTGCCCACGGTGTCGGATTGGTTTGGTAGATTGTCATCAGCATCAATAAATGTACCATTAGCTGAGAGCATCAAACCATTTTTAAAGTTCTTCGTGTACGCAAGTTCTACCCCTGTTAGTTCAGCGGCGCCGCCATTAACACTTTGAATAACTTCTTTATAGCCTTGCCACTGACCGTTATCTTGCACCTCGGCTTTGGCAATAAAATTATCGACGTTTTTGTGAAAAACGCCTGCGGATAACACGCCAATTGCGCCGGGGTAATATTCTACCGAGAAGTCATAGTTTGTTGACTTGTATGGGTCTAAGTCTGGGTTTCCAACTTCGGCTTTACGCTCAATTTCAACTTCGCCATCATCTTCTGTGGTCTCTGTTTCTATGATTTGAAATGCTGCTGCATCTTCAAAGCTTGGACGCGCAAGAGTTTGTGTATAGGCAAAACGAGTGATCAGTTTATCGCTGATTTCATAGCGTAATGTTAAGTTTGGTAATAAATGGTCGTAGCTATCTTCAACTTGCCATTGGTTGATCTCGACGCGTTCAACGTCATTCACTTCATCATTAATGAGTTCAACACGATTACCACTCGTTGCATAATCTGTGTCTTCGTATCTAAAGCCCGCAATAACATTGAGTTTATCAATGTCGACCGTCAGCATGGCATAGAGCGCGGTGACGGTTTCTTCACTGGTGTATGAGCGACCTTGTGTTTCAATGTCAGTTTCAAGCTGGTTTAGCTCAAGGGCACTGCGATTACTATAGAAGTAGTCGCGGATCTGGCCGCGACTTAAACCCGGACCAAAGGCCCCAAGCTCATACTCAGGCTCATTGGCGGCAAAGTCTTTCGCCGTTAGGTCATCAAAGCCGCCGTCATATAGCTTGGCATCAACGCGGTTAAACTTTTCACGGTCGGCATATTTACCACCAAATTTAATTTGCGCATTGTGACCAAGTAAAGTGAAGTCTTTAGTTAAGTCCAGTCTAAAGCTGGTATTTTCATCTTCACTTAGGTTGTTCTCCCAGACAATTTCATCGATTTCAAAATTGCTAAGCTGCTGGGAAGCTTCATCCGCTGCAAGCGTGGGTGTCTTACCATCCAGTACATACCCTAGCGCAAAATCTTCTCCAGCAAATGAGGTATCCAATCGATTTGGCTCGCTTTCATCTGATTTCGAGTAGCCAATGCTGTATTCAATAAACCAATCCTGCACTAAGTTTTCGCCGCCCAAAACCACAGATAAAATGCTTTGCTCTTCATATCTGTCTTTGGTATCTCTATCCATTTCTGCACCTGAGAAATAGGCCGCATTTTGGCTTAGCTCATCGGCAAATACATCGCCTTTGTCAAACTTGTACTCATTGCGTTGACGAAATTCATCGTCAGAAAACTTGCTGTAGAGCGTGCGTAAGTAGTATTTGTTAAACCCTTTGTGATGGACATCAAGATTCAGTGCCGCCCCTAAACGCTCTCGCGTAATACGATAGTGGCGCTGCTCCATTTCCTCAGCACCAAAGAAGCTCACTTCTTCTCCTGAGTTCACATCGTCCATTTCTAGTTCCATCCAGCCGCCATCGGTTTCCATATTATGAGAACCAAACTCACGCTCAAACCAAGATACCGCCGTTGCAACCCCAACTTCCACCTCTTTGCCTGCGGCATAAATATCGGTGAAGCTAAACGACGCTTTTGGGCTGGTCTCGCTCACCTGTTCATTGTGTGACGCTTGTAACGTCACGCTGTAGCTCTGCCCTTCTCGGTCAAAAGCACTGAGGCTTTTTACTTCGATGCTACCGCCCACCGCTGATGCGTCCATATCCGGTGTGACCGTTTTGCTCACCTCTAGGCTTTGCACTAACTCACTTGGGATGACATCCATCGCCACCGAGCGCACGCCCGCTTCAGGAGAAGGCACGTTGGCACCATTGATGGTCACATTGTTGAGGTTTGGGTCGATCCCACGAATTGCCACAAAACGGCCTTCACCTTGATCTCGTTGAATAGAAAGTCCAGGCAGACGTTGCAGTGCTTCTGCTGCGTTTTGATCCGGCAACTGACCGATGGAATCCGCGCTGACGATCGACTTAAGTGACAGAGCATTTTTTTGTCGGTTTAGTGCACCTGCTTGTCCGGCTCTTTGCCCAACAACAATAATATCGTCCATTTGGCCCGATTGAGAACCAAGCTGTACTTGAACATCGGTGACTTGGTTATCAGTAATTGTGATGCTTTTAGTCACTGTTTCAGCGCCAAGATAACTTATTTCAAGCGTATAATTACCCGCCGGGAGATTAGTTGCCGTAAAGCGGCCATCTCGCTCAGAGATAAGGGTTCTGTCTAATTCTTTGATCACCACTTTTGCTCCTTGAAAGTGGCTCTTTTGTGATACGGAACTAACTTGCCCTGATAGGGTGTTAGCATTTGCAGCTGAGCTTAACGTCAGTCCAGCACAGATCATCGCAACGGCAGAAAGCGTAAAGCTTGTCGGTAGATTTTTTTTCATTATTTGCTCGCACAGGTTGAGTAGAATTTTAGCGCCCCGCTAAAACGTCGCGGCTACCCTAGTGCGAAAACGTGACGCTTTTATTTCACTAGAGTGCGCTGCTGCCTTTAACAAGGCGTTTATGCCGGCCGAACTCGTGAATTTGAGCCGATATGACCCCCAGCCCTTAGGATTTTGGCAACGATATTTAACCTGAACTCTGAATACCAATCGGTTTGCTAGCTGCTGTTACGCAAAAATGTTGCGGTTTTTGTCATAAAAACATCGCCTTTACTGAGCTAAATTGACCCTATCAGCACCAAGCGCAAATTTTTACTATATCGCTCTACATTTTGACTAGACAACAAACATGAAACTTCAGCCTTTTTTACTTCATCAATCGCGGTGGTTGCTACTAGTGCTACTCACACTAGTTGCCATTACCATCACGGCCTATACCTCAATACTGCGACCACTGTCGGACATCAATTGGCTCGATAGCCTTGGTGAAGGTGGCCTCACGCTGATGACACTGATTTGGATTGCGGTGACCTTGCTCACTCGACCAAAAGGGCTCGTCACTAACCTACTGTTTGCAGGGTTGAGTGCCATGTATGTTTCTATGCTGTGGGATTTTTTGGATGAGATGGTGGTATTCACGCCCCATTATTTAACCAGTTTTGAGGCGATCCCAGCTTGCTTTGGCATGGTGCTGATGAGTATTTCAGCCTATTACTGGTATAAAGAACAAAGCATATTCAATCAAACCCTAATGAAAAAAGAGCGTTTTTATCGTGACCACAGCATGACCGACTTTGTCACCGGCCTCTACAGCGTAGAGTATATGCAAAATCAAGTTCGCCACGAACAATCTCGCCTTGCCAATGGCAATAGCCCATTTTGCTTAACGCTATTCGATATATGTGATTTTGCCGCTTATTCTCGCCAGCATGGTATGCAAAAAAGTAATCAGTTACTGCGCGATATTGCCGATATGCTCTCTTTGAGCATGCGAGAGAGTGATCTGCTATGTCGTTTTGCGGCAGATAAATTTGTGGTCGTTCACCCACAAACCAACCATGTTCAAGCCCAAGCTTTTGCTAACCGTGCGGCCGAATTTATCGCCCGCCATGCCAACTATGATGACGGTGAAAACCAGCCGCAATATAGTGCTGTGAGATGGAGCTGTATCGAAGTTGATGACAAACACTGTGAATTTGAACCTCTGATAGCAGCGCTTGTGAACGAGCTGAATCAGACCAAGGTAGCTGCGGCTTAATGTCCTACTTTGAGTGCCAAACAAAACAACTTGCGAGTCGCTATTTTGCACTTCCTATAGTGGAGTTAGCTTCCCAGCGCGGTGTACATGCAGACGTCATTTTGAAAGGCAGTAAATTGTTTTATACCGATCTGCACGCTAATCCAACCCGCATTAGTTATGAGCAGTTTGAAACAATAGTAAGCAACCTTATCAGTCAGACAAGCTGTCAGGAAGTCAGTTTTATTTACGGCCAATACCTACTTAATACGCTGATCAGTCACCATGCCGAGCTGCTATTTAATTGCCACAACATACAGCAATTACTCAAAGTTCTACTGCTTAAAGGTTTGGATATATTGCCTTTTTACCACATTAGAAAACTCCAGACAGAAACAAGCTGCCATTTACTGTTTTCACCCGCCATTGCAGAAGGTAAGCCTGCGGTCACGCGATTTTTATGCGAAGCAATGGCAAGTCTTTGTTGTGGCTACCTTAAGTGGCGCAGCCCAGAAACCACATTAACATTGCAGTTTCCGTATACAAAGCCAAAACAAGTCGCGCAATACCTGAGCCATATACACCTAGCTTACAGCTTTGATCACAGTGATTTTGCCGTTGTAATGAGTAACCAAGCTTTAGCTCAGCAGCAAATTGGCACTTTTCCTTATTTAGTGGCTCGGCAGTTAAAGGCCTTACCCCCACCACAGCGTGGATTTCTCGCCCAATTGCATCGCTTACAATTAAAATATCCTAAATATCATAGTGAGCAAATCGCCGAAATAATGGGCATGAGCGCTGCAACTTTTAAACGCAAACTCAAGCTACATCAGACTACTTTTATTAACGAAAAAGACAGACTGCATCGTCAACAAGCCATGTTTTACGTGGCTGAGCAAGGCTATTCCAATGAACAAGTTGCAACCGCTTTACAGTTTAGCGACATCACTAATTTTCGCCGTGCATTTAAACGCTGGACGGGATTAACGCCTTCCTATTTTCGTAAGATTTAACTTTATCCCCCATTTTTTCTTCTACACTGAAATGGATCTTGCGGTTACTAGGTCTTTTATAACGTGACTGCGTTTCGATAATCCCAGGGGCTGCTTACCTTTGCTGTTTGATTTTCGTTCTCCTGAGTGAGTTTTGATCGCGGCGCTCGACTTGCCGCATAGTGGGCTAAGCTAAAGTTGAGCAACAAAGAACGAAGCACACTCAGGTGAACCCGAAGGGCAGCGCTTGATTGGCATTTCTACTGTGTTATCGCCAGACTTACATAGAACAACTATGCTACGCTGGCTCTGCCTTGTATAAATGGCAATCAAACTGCTGCAAAAACAAACTTGAAAGATAAGCAGCCCCTTGGCCGAAGCTAAGCACGTTAATAGATAACAAAGAGGATTAAAAACATGAAAGCATTAACGGGCGCTGCAATGGCGATGATGGTAGCGGGTTTGGTCGGTTGTAATAGCACAGAGAACAATTCTACAAGCGTACAAGCTGCGACAGCTGAAACAGATTTAGTGCATTGTTATGATGTCAATGTTTGTGGTGGACATAACGATTGTAAAACAGCGAGTAATGCCTGCTCAGGACAAGCTTCTTGCAAAGGCACTGGCTTTGTTGCCATGCCGAGCAAAGCGTGTAGTGATGTCGGTGGCAATCAAAAAGACGCTTGGGTTGGCAGTGTCGCAAAGGCCGACCTTGTGCACTGCCACGATGTCAACGTTTGCGGAGGCCATAACGATTGTAAAACCGCCAGTAATGCTTGTGCGGGACACGCTTCTTGCAAAGGGACTGGATTTGTCAGCATGCCAGCAAAGGCCTGTGCTGACATTGGTGGCAAAGCAGAAAGCTAATAAGCTTTAACCTCGGCGCGTGTTTATCTATCAAGCTTATTATTGCAATAGACAAACACGCACAATGCATTAAAAGAGCGCAATTATGTCAGTACCCTTTCTGGGCTTTGGTCTTGGCCTACGCACGTGTTATTTTGACGCTATTATCGACACTCAGCCACAAGTAGATTGGTTTGAGATTATCTCTGAGAATTACTTTGTCGACGGCGGCAAGCCTTGGTATTACCTCTCGCAGATTAAAGAGCACTACCCCATTGTGATGCACGGAGTATCGATGTCAATAGGCAGTACTTCGCCCCTAGATATGAATTACCTTGCGCAGCTTAAACGCACCATCGCACGGGTTGAACCCGAATGGGTGTCAGATCACCTCTGCTTTAGCAGCTTAGGCGAATTTAATAGCCATGATTTATTGCCACTTCCCTACACTGAAGAAGCGCTGATACATCTCACCGCAAGAATCAATCAAGTACAAGATTACCTTGAGCGTCCAATGATCTTTGAAAATGTCTCAAGTTATTTAAACTACAAACAATCTGAGCTGACAGAGTGGGCGTTTTTGAGCGAATTACACCAGCGTACCGGATGCCAGTTATTGCTCGACATCAACAATGTATATGTAAGCTCGCGCAATCACCAATTCGATCCAATAACTTACCTAAACGCCATACCAACACAAGCAGTCGCGCAAATCCACCTGGCCGGCCATAGCGATTTTGGGACCCATATTGTTGATACGCACGACCAACCAATTTGCGAAGAGGTATGGAGTTTATATCGACAATATACTCAAAACAGATCTCCCATTAACACCATGATTGAGCGTGATGATAACTTTCCTGAGCTCGCGGGATTGTTACAAGAGCTGAACTTGGCCAAAGGAATAGCCCCTAGCAGTTGGAGAACATATGGCTGATCTCGCCGCGCTGCAGCACGCCTTTATTGCAATGCTAAAAGGCGATAACAGCCAATTAATGGCTGAAATTGAATATCAAAGTGGCCTGAATGTCGCGCAACGTGCGCAAATATACACTAACGCTTACCACATCAGATTAAAAAAAGTGTTAGAACAAGATCACGAAATGCTTGGCTTTTATTTGGGTGATGCCCTGTTTGATGAGATGTTTTCGGGCTATCTAGAGCACTTTCCTTCACGTTCGACCTCATTGCGCCAGTTTGGCGACGCGCTTCCTGAATATTTAAGTCAATTTGAGCCATTTAAGCTCTACCCTATTCTCACTGAAATCGCACAATTTGAACGTACATTACTCAGTGCATTTGACGCAGAAGATGCGCCTCAATTGGGACTTGTGCACCTACAAAAAATTGCAGCAGCACAATTTCCAAACTTGCAGTTTACTTTTCACCCCAGCGTTCACTTATTGGGATTTACACATAATGCGGTTGACTGCTGGCAAGCGTTAAAGAACAGTACAGCGGTCCCTGAAGTGTCGACAAAACCAAACTACTGGATACTCGCCAGAGAGCGCGATATGCGCACTGGGTATCACTCGTTAACGGAAGCCGAATTTGCTTGTCTACAAAGCATGAAGAACGCACTGCCGTTTAGTTTTGTCTGTGAATACGCGGCTGAGCAAAGTGATGATTTAGCACAAGGTACAGCAATGGTGATGCAGTTACTGCAAAAAGGGCTTAACTTGGGATGGTTTAGTGGCTTTAAAGTTGCTATATAACCTGAGCTGCGGATAATTAATGCCTTTCTAGCAGCCAGTTTTAGCGCTAACTGCGTTGAATTCACTTCCAATAGCCAGCTATTGGTGCGTAAATTCGCCTTGCCTACAGGATGTAGGTACCTTAGCGAGAGCAGGACGCGGAAGCGGTGTTTTCCCTAAAACTCTCTGGCTAGACAAGGAAAAAACTAAGTTATTCTTTAGAAACAATGAGTTGGAACATTCCTTATCCAAACCTCAGGTTATATAACCGCGATATTCAACAAAGCGGCATAGAAAATGAGGGTCAAAGAGAAGTTAAAGCTGTATCAACCAAGTTTAATAATAAGCATGGTTTTCACCTTGATTGGCTTCGTCCTTGTTTAGAATTTAAAAGTCAAAAACCAAGCTTAAACGTAAAGATAAATTAACAAAAATCACATACCTTATACTCATTTGGAATTTTTCCAGCCTATTTATTCCTCTTACCCTGTCGCGTTACCCCTCTCTAAAATCAAAATTAACCAACTGTATTTATTGATAATATATAAAGAACAAGCATAAACCTCGCGCTTATTTGGTCAGCTAACCTATGCATTAAAAAACACATTGTAAATTTTTTTTGTATTTTTTGTTTATTTTTTAAGCTTTACTTCTATCCTAGTGTAACCAGTCGAAATTATGTGCAATTTTTATTTAGCTGGCGTTGTTCATTATCTCAAAACAAACGCAATCAAGCGTTGAACTTTGGTGAATAACGCGTCTACAGCAGCTAGATAAATTCATAACCTTGAGATTGGTAAACACAATTAAACAAAACAACATGCAAGGAACAACAAAATGCGTAAATTAAGTGCTATTAGTTTTGCAGTATTAGCGGGTTTGACTTCAGTCAACGCACAAGCCGCTAAAATACTTAGCGTAGAGTCAAACAAAGCAATCGATGATCAGTATATTGTGGTGTTCACAACACCTTCTGTTTTAAATGTCAAAGACAGTAAAGCGGTTGCAGCCTTCGCTAATAAGCAAGCTAAAGCGTTACAGAATAAACATAACGTAAGCATTACAAAAGAGTTTGGTGGTGTGCTAAACGGTGTGGTGATTAATGCATCGGCAAAACAACTAAAAGGTCTGCTTAACAACCCAAATATTGACTATATCGAACAAGACCAAGTGGTTACAGTGACCCCTGCTATCACAGCAAGCGGCGACCAAGCTAATCCAACTTGGGGTCTAGATCGCGTCGATCAACGTAATCTACCACTAAACTCAAACTACCATTATGATTTTGATGGTACTGGTGTAACGGCCTATGTTATCGATACGGGTGTTCGCATTAGTCACAATGAATTTGGTAACCGTGCATCACATGGTTATGACTTTGTTGATAATGACAATGATGCAACAGACTGTAACGGTCATGGTACCCATGTTGCAGGCACAATTGGTGGCGGTGAATATGGGGTAGCGAAAAACGTCAATATCGTTGGCGTAAGAGTATTGGGTTGTAACGGCTCGGGTTCATATTCAGGCGTTATCTCTGGTATCGATTGGGTTAAAAACAATGCATCAGGCCCATCCGTTGCTAACATGAGTTTGGGTGGTGGTGTTTCTCAAGCGGTTGATGACGCAGTGAACAACGCAGTTGCCTCAGGCGTTAGCTTTGTTGTTGCGGCGGGTAATGACAATAGCAATGCCTGTAATTACTCACCAGCACGTGCAGCCAATGCAATCACTGTGGGTTCAACCACAAGCAGCGATGCCCGTTCTAGTTTCTCAAACTATGGTAACTGTCTAGACATTTATGCGCCAGGTTCAAGTATTACTTCTGCTTGGTATAACTCAGATACATCAACCAATACCATCAGCGGTACTTCGATGGCCGCACCGCACGTTGCGGGTGCTGTTGCGCTATATTTGGATGAAAACCCAAGTCTAAGCCCGTCACAAATTGATAGCTTGCTGAGCCAACGCTCATCAAAAGGTAAAGTCTCTAACCCACAAAGCGGTTCACCTAACGAGCTACTTTATACACTAGCTGATGGCACTGATCCGGACCCAGATCCAGATCCAATCACAGAGCTAGTTAATGGCCAAGGCGTCAATGCATCTGGTGCATCTGGTCAGCAAACCTTCTATAAGTTGGTTGTTCCAGCAGGTGCTAGCACGCTGAACTTCTCACTTGCTGGTGGTACTGGCGATGCCGACCTGTATGTACAGCAAGGCACTCAACCAACGCTAAATAGTTACGCTTGTCGCCCGTATCTGGATGGTAACAATGAATCATGCGATTTCACCAATCCGACTGCAGGTGATTGGTATGTGATGCTAAATGGTTACGCTGCGTATGCAAATGCGACCCTCACAGGTACTTACTCATCAGATCCAGGTGGCTGTGGTAGCAACTGCCTAGAAAACGGCATCCCAGTAAGTGGTCTAGCTGGTGCATCTGGCCAAGAGTTGCAATACACCATTGATGTTCCAGCGAATGTAACCTTGACAGTTGCAAGCTCTGGCGGCTCTGGCGATGCAGACTTGTATGTTCGTAAAGGTGCGGCACCTACGACATCAACCTATGACTGTCGTCCGTTCTTAAATGGTAATAATGAATCTTGTAGTTTAAGTTCAGGCCAAGGTGCAACCTATTACATCAAGTTACGTGGCTACTCTAGCTTCTCAGGTGTAACACTTGTTGCAAGCTACTAATTAGCTTTATTACAAATAAATCTCATTTCGTTTGGGATTTATTGAAAAAACAAGTACAGTGGTGGTTCGTTTGAGCCGCCATTTTTGTTTTTAATGAGTATTGTATTAGATCTCTACAGCCAATTATTACATCAAGGGTTTTATGACCATGTGTCTGACGGTGAACTACACACCGAAGTGCCGCTCATCTGTAGTAGTATCTCGCAAGTAAAGCTCGATGGTATTATTTACCATCGTACTGCGCAAACTGCGGCGATGATGCCTGAAAACTATGGCAGTTTGATCCTTATCACTGAAGGAAATGGTTGGTGGCTGACTGAGCAATCCTTGCAGCGTGCTGATCTAACACAGTTAATTTATCTTGAGGCAAATCAAAAACATGTGTTTCACCTTCCGACACAATACCACGCCGTTAGCTTCAACTTTCCAATCAATTGGCTAGCATCTCGAACCGGCAAGCGGCTTTTGCATGGACAAGCACTGACAATTCCCTCTGGTCTATCAACATTATTCAAAAGCGCCTTAACCGCCACAACGCTAAATTTAACAGCGGCAAAATGGCTTGAAGATGAAATTGTACTGCATCTAAGTACTTGCAAGCCGGCCCAATTGCCAACGTCGCCACTGGCGGAGTTAAAACGGCTCATCTCTACACATGCAAGTGATGAAGCATTTTGTATCGACATGCTATGTGAGCACTCTGGCTGGTCAAAACGTTATATTCACAAACTCTTTGCCGCATCTGATCTGAGTGCCAGTGAATATCTGATCCGCACTAGGCTCACTCACGCTTATTTTGAGTTACTCAATAGTTCCGCATCCTTAAATCAAATTGCTATTGATAGCGGATTTAAAAATCAGGCGCACTTCAGCCGTCGTTTTAAACATTTATTTTCTCTTTCTCCCAAACAAATTTCACAACGAGTGCACTCTTAGACAAAACTGAACCGTGCAAAATATATATAATAAGAATCACTCTCATTATCCATAGTAGTAGAACAATGAAAATTAACACGCTCTATGCTGCAGTGTGCCTCTCACTGCTTTCTCAAACCACCAGTGCCAATGAAAACCAAAAAGATGAGTTAGAAAGAATAGAAGTTCAGGGCAGTCAATATAAAAGTACCGGAACAAAGTCGTCTTTAGCACCAATCAACGCGCCCTTTTCTATTTCTCATATAGATCAAGATACCCTGCAACTACGCCAAGCTGACTCGGTCAATGCTGCGTTACGCTATGTTTCTGGTATCACACCAGAAAGCCGCAGTACAGTCACCATTTTTGACCAATACACTATTCGCGGTTTTGAATCTTATCGAAATTATTACGATGGCCTAGAACTGCAATCCAATAATCTTTGGAATCTATATCCTCAAGTTGATGCCTTTGCCACCGACACCATTGAGGTGCTAAAAGGCCCTGCGTCAGTACTTTACGGCTCAGCACCACCAGGTGGCATGGTGAATCAAATCGCAAAGCTTGCCAATGGCACTGAGCAAACACAGGTTCGCCTGAGAGTCGGTAGCAGAGCGCTCAAAGAAATCGGCGTTGATCATGGAGGTGTGATCACCGATGAGCTGAGCTATCGTGCCATTGCGCTATCAAGAACAAGTGATGGCCAGCAAAAAACAACTGAAGAAGAACGCACTGTATTTGCACCTTCACTGCGCTGGCAACCGAACCATGATACGGCGTTAACTGCACAGCTTTATTACCAAGACGATCCCAAAGCCATACCATCTACCCCCTTACATAGCGTTGGTACGCTTACGCGCGCAAGTTATGGTTATCTAGATGCAGATGCATTTGCAGGCGATATCAATTGGTCTAATTTTGATAGAACAACGCTAATGGCAGGGCTAAAGTTGGAACACAGTTTGTCTGACGATTGGTCTTTGTTTGCCAACTGGCGTTACACCGATGCAGAAGGCCTGCAGCAAAATACCTATAACCAAAACTTAATTGCTGATAGCGACACCATACTTGCCCGTTCAGCATATAAAACCGATGAAACGCAACATGGCTATGTTTTAGACAATCAATTGTCTACTCACTTTACAGTTGGCGACTCATCACATCACTTGCTCTTAGGTTTTGAATACAAAAGCTTAAGCTCAACCGTAGGGTATTGGGATACACTCGGGACAGGCACACCAAACATCAACCTAGCAGCGCCCAATTATGCAGCATTTGATGTCAGCGCTTTGCCACTTAACTTCTATACCGAAGCGCACGATATTGAACAAAGTAACCGTGCGTTTTACATCCAAGACGAAGTGACAATATCAGCATTGACCCTCTTGGCAGGTCTTAGATACGACAGTTTCACCAGTGATGTTACTGCTGATAAAAACTACGCTGGCACCGAGTGGCAAACGGAATCAAATATTGATGACACCCAACTCACCGGGAGGATTGCCGCACTTTATCAGCTGGATTCTGGTTGGCGACCTTACGTGAGCTATAGTCAGTCATTTGAACCCGTTGCAGGAGAAGATAGCATAACTCAACAAGCCTTCAAGCCAACTGAAGCAGAACAATGGGAACTTGGCGTTAAATATCAATCTCGCGATACACAGCTAACATTTGCGCTATTCGATCTCACCAAGCAGAACGAAATCATTAACAGCAAAGACTTTGTCACGAAAACTCAAGCTGGTGAAATCCAGTCCAAAGGTATTGAGCTTGAGGCTTCTCACACCTTTAACGAACAAGTTGATGTGCAGTTCAATGCCACGCATCTAGACCAGAAAGTCACTAAAAATGAATTAGACCAAGATTTGGTGGGGAAACGCTTAGTGTGGGTTGCAGATAATACCGCATCGCTTTGGTTGAACTATTATCCAAACCTGCTAGACGCACTTAAAGTAAGTGTTGGTGCTCGGTATGTTGGCGAGAGTTATGTTGGCAAATACAACTCAGATACCGTGCCATCCTATACCTTATTCGACATCGCCTTTGATTATGAACTCAGCGAGCAAGCCAGGATCACCTTTAGTATTAGTAACCTCAGTGACAAGCGATACGTTGGTGCATGCTATGACGAAAGCAACTGCTGGATGGGTGCTGAGCGCAAAGCCGATATAGGTCTTCACTATCGCTTTTAGTCATTCATCTAGGAGAGCTTACGGAAGGACATAGACTGAAAGATTTAAACGGACACCCACCTTAATGCGCCTGCAAGCATTAAGGTGGGTGTCCTTGTTAATTCAGCCTGTTAATTCATCTCTTTATTCATTCTCATTTAGCTTTAACTCAAAGGAAAACAATGCGTAAAACACTATTTAAATGGCACAGTGCAATGGCATTAATCGCGATACTGCCGCTCGCCGTTATGTCAGTCACAGGTAGCATGTTGGTGTTTAAGTTCGAGATAGATAGCCTATTACTTCCAAAGCAAGCGACATTGACTTATCAGGACCAAGACGTCCAACGTCAGCCCATGAAGATGCTCGTTAATTATGTCGCAGACACCCACCCAAATTATGAAATTGGTAGCTGGGAAATATTCGATAACGGCTACGAAGCTGATAGAGTCTATTTATTAAAGCATGGCACAGACACATGGTTTAAAACGTATCTAGATCCATACGCGGGTAAAATGCTAAGCGAGCCTGTGGGTATTCACAGCGACTTTACTGATTTTATTCTCCACCTACATTACACCTTACTACTTGATGATGTGAGTAAAACCTTTCCACACATGGGTGTTGTTATCGGTTTAGCTGTGGCTATACTTTTTACCCTGCTCGGTGTTTCCGGCTTAGTGATATATCGGCGCTTTTGGCGGCGATTCTTTAGCTTTAGGCGACAAGCTCCTCGACTCGTCATGATGAGCGACCTGCATAAGGTAATTGGCATTTGGAGTGCGCCAGTATTACTCGCGCTCGGCATTACTGGCGTTTACTTTAATGCAGTGGAGTATTACCACGAGGCTTTTGAGCATCAAGAAGATGAGCACCATATTGTCAGCCACGCAATGTTTAATCACTCATTAGATTTTGATGCCATGATGACCCAAAGCCATCGTGCGGTTGACGGACTTAAACCGACCTACTGGCTATTTCCATTTGAGCCAGAGCAAACCAGCATTACCATTTTTGGCAGCGTGGCCGATGCCAACCCGTTCATTAGTAACTATGCAGCAACGGTTAGCTTTGACGCGCAATCTGGTAAACAAACCTTTGCCTACGATATTCGAACGGCGTCTACTGTAGACCGGGTAATCGACAGTTTTAGAAAGCTTCACTTTGGCCACTTTGCAGGGCTTACCAGTAAAATAATTTGGTGTATTATGGGACTCGCCCCCGTATTACTTGGCTTGACTGGGTTATATTTATGGTGGCAAAGAAAGCGTAAGAAACTCAAGAGTAAGAAAAACCGTCAACTCGCCTTAAGCTGACGGTTCAAGTTTCAACCCAGATCCGTTATTGTCGTTATTATCAGCAAATAACGAGCAATCACTATGAAACAACTTGGGCTAATTGGTGGTATGAGTTGGGAGTCAACACAAAGCTACTACCAGCTTATCAATCAAACCGTTAAAGCAAAGCTTGGCGGACTACACAGTGCTAAGCTTTGCTTGTATAGCGTCGACTTTGCCGAAATTGCTGAGCTTCAAGCAGCTGGTGATTGGCAGAAAATGACCACCATTTTGGCAGGTGCGGCAACTTCGTTGAAACGTGCAGGCTCAGATGCCATTGTGATCTGTACCAACACCATGCATAAAATTTCAGATGAAATTAGCGCAGCGTCAGGCTTACCGGTACTGCATATTGCCGACGCAACCGCGAAGCGACTTAAAGATGACAGCGTAAAACGCATCGCGCTGTTAGGTACGAGATTTACGATGCAGCAAGACTTTTATAAAGCACGATTGCAAGACCTTCACGGCATTGAGGTCATAACACCTAATTGCGACCAACAAACTTTAGTTCACCACATAATTTATGACGAACTATGTCGCGGTGAAGTCAACGCAAGCTCAAGACAAACTTATCTAGACATCATCGATGCACTCTATCAACAAGGGGCTGAAGGGGTAATTTTAGGTTGCACAGAAATAGGTTTGCTCGTTCAACAAGTGCATACTCAAGTCCCTCTTTATGACACAACTAAACTTCATGCTGAAGCCGTTGTAGAGTGGTCACTTGGGGTAACATCTTGCTTTATTCATGAGTAATATCAAACTTTGTTGTAATTAAAAAAATAACAACAAAATCGCTATTGTCGCGATCACTTGGCTACTATAGAATTAAATCTCACTTATTCTAATTAAATCAGGGATGTATTATGACCCAATACGACGAATATAAAGTTATCCATGTAGTTGAAGGTGGCTGCGGCACACTGTTACTTGGCTCAAGTGGATTACCGTTAAAAAAGCTTGAAGCAACTTTAAACATGGAAGCGCAAGATGGCTGGCAGCTTGTTTTCCAAGTTATCGAAAACAAACGTTTTATGCTATTTTGGAGCCGCGAAGCCGTGATCTTAACACTTGGTCGTAAACGTGCTTAAACGCTTTGCTCTGTCTGCCATTCGCCGCTATCAAGCGAATGGTGGAGCAAAAGCCCACTTCAATATAAGTTGTAATTTTACACCGTCATGTTCTGAATATACCTATCAAGCAATCGAAAAATACGGCTTCTTTAAAGGCGTGCGTATCGGTTTTTGTCGGATCAGGCGCTGCAATGATCCAGATTGTATTGAAGTAAAATCAGATCCCCTACCATAACCTAATCCTAGGAGTTTGCATGGACGAAATAGCATTAAGAGAACAAGAAGAATCCTTGAGAAATCAAGTTGCTCAGCTAAGTCCTGAAGCGCGCAAGCAGTACTACCAACTAGAAGAACAGCTAGTAAAAGATCCTGATACTTACGCCGTACTCAATTACTTCTTTGCTGCAGGTTTACATCACTTTTATCTGGGTAAAACTGCACGTGGTGCTATTAATCTCACCTTGATGCTAATAGGGCTTGCGCTTATTCTCTTTTATGGCTGGATACTGCTAATTTTAGTGTGTTTAATTGAGCTACCTCAGTTATTTAATAGCCAAAAAATAGTGAGAAAATACAACATCGATGTGATGCGAGAAGTGCTAGATGAGCTCAAAGATACACAGCAGAATCAAACAATCTAAAGAAACGCAGTGGCTTTGGATTATAGCGGCCACGGTTGTGGTCGTTTTATTTAGTGGTTATCAGTTTTATACCAAAGGCGTGCCTTACTTCGCTGAAGAGATCTCAGCCTCACTGCCCAAACAAATCTACCAAATCATCGACGAAGGAAGCCTAAATGAGCTAGATAATTCGGAATTCTCGGAGTCAAAGCTAAGTGAAATCAAACAGCAAGAGACTCGAGCTTTATTTGTCTCGTTGCTTGGCGCCAATGCATCGAGTGAACGTGAATTTAAACTTGAATTTAGGCAGTGGAAAGATAAAGCCAACGCCATGGCACTGGCCAATGGTAGCATTGTGATCACCGATAACATGGTCGAACTGGCATCGACTCAGCAAGAACTTAGCGCAGTGTTACTCCACGAAATTGGCCATGTGGAGCATAATCACGTCATGGAATCCCTTGTGAGCTCGTCTATCGTATTTGTCAGTTTGAGTGTCGTATTGGGTGACATCTCTGCGCTCTCAGATCTTATGATGCAGGGCGCAATGTTAGGTATCAACCAAAATTACTCTCAACAAGCTGAGCTTGAGGCTGATTTGTACGCGCACAACAAGCTAATGACGCTGTATGGTAATAATGATGCGATGATCTCTATATTCGAAAAACTCGCCAAGGAAAGCGACGAACAGCATAGTTGGTTAAGCACACACCCAAGCTTTGAGCAACGGATAGAGCGAATAAAGCAAAGTCTCTAACATTGACTGTGTTTATTCTCTCTGGCTCTGGCTGCAATGAACGTGCACTCGCTTTGCCCACGTGTTTAGCTACAGAAAAACGGAGTTTTTCGCCCCCTAATTAAGACTCCTCACAATGTATCTCGCCACAGAGCTGTTGCAGCACTAATAAGTTAGCCAAAGGCTAACATTGCCAATATGACGCCTCTATGTATAAAACAGCTCAAATGTCTTGTTGCGAATATCAGCTTCTACCCCAACTCTATTATCCACAATCGCAATTTAAAAATACGCTGTATATTCATGAGCATACAGCGTGAATGGTAAATGCTGTTTTAGGCTTAGCATGCTGTATTACGTTACTAAGTAACCTGATGTAATGGTCTCCTCCCACACTCGGCATCGGTGCGCCATGATTGAATTGCAAACAATCAAAATGGGAGAAGACCAAATGCAAATTACAACAATCAGTATCGATATCGCAAAAAATATTTTTCATTTTATTGGATGTAACCTATCTAATAAGATTGTAGTAAAGAAAGCTATTAAACGTCGTCAACTACTGACTTATTTGGCAAAAATGCCAAATTGTAAATTAGTCATGGAAGCGTGTGGAACCTCTAATTATTAAGGGCGTGAAATTAGCCAATTAGGTTTTCAAGTTGAACTCATACCACCACAACACGTGAAGCCATTTTTGACGGAGAATAAAAATGATTACAACGATGCGTATGCAAATTTAATTGCATCACAGCAGGCACATATTCACTCAGTTCCAGTGAAAACATTAGAGCAGCAAGATAGTCAAACAATCCATAAAGTGAGAGAGCTTGCAATTGGTCAACGAACAGCACTGAGTAATCAAATTCGAGGTTTGCTACTTGAGTACGGCATTGCCATTACTAAAGGTATCGAAAATGTTCGCAAAGAAGTGGCTGCTTTGTTAGGTGAGGAGCGAGTATTGACCGCGAGCTTTAAACAAGTGCTTAGCCAACTCTATAAACTCCTACAAGTGCTTGATGAAAGTATTGAAACGTACAATCAACAGATAAAAGAGCAAGTTAAAAACAATGAGATATGCGTCAATTTACAGAGTATTCCGGGCATAGGGCCAATAGTTGCAAGTCGTTACTTTAACGAAGTGGGTAATGGTAGTGGTTATACAAAAGGGCGAGATGTTTCAGCCTCATTAGGGCTCGTGCCCAAGCAACGTAGTACGGGTGGAAAATCAGTTTTGCTCGGGATAAGTAAGCGTGGTAATCGATATTTGAGGTGTTTACTTATTCAAGGGGCGAAATCGGTTGTATCGAGAGCAAAGTATAAAACAGACCAACTGAGTCTTTGGATAAATCGACTTGTACAAACGCGAGGGCATAATAAAGCCTGTGTCGCTTATGCGAATAAAATGGCTAGAGTGGCCTGGGCAATTACAGTATCAAAAGAGGCATATCAAGCAAGATAAGTAGATTTCTTTCACCGAATTGCGAAAGTGACTGAAGTAGATGACATAACAGGTCAAACCGGCATATTGAAAACCTGTCGAGCTCAGGGGTAGCTAAATACCGATAACCTGATTAGGACAATATGCGCGATTTACATCTAGGTCAGAGTTTCAAATAGAACTCATTAACAGACCGTATATATGACAGCAATCCTGTCCCTGTTATTTACTAAAGAAACCTTGCAATAAGGGAGGAGACCATATTTGAGCTCAATTTCTTTGCCGCTATCAAACTTAAACGTAGTGAAAATATAGGCCAATGCGATACCGAGCATAATCAGCAGCAGAAGCACAAACCTTTTTAAAACAGACCCCATAAATTCCCCTGAGAAAAATAACTCTCCCGAACTTCACCTGCATTCTCCCCTAATTATTGCTAGGACAAGGCTTACCAGGTATCGTTTTGGCGTTGGCATCACGATAGTGTATGCGACTTGTTGAACATAAGTCAGATACAACCAGCGTTTACCTACTAGTACTACATTTAAGGACAGCTTAGAGCTGCGCCAGACATGGCCAGTTCCAAACTGCACAAATATCCGATTAAAAAAACCTCTCTGTTTCAGGCGCCACCCTTTTATGATGGCGCCCCGCTTTCATAGCTTGATCACCGAAAGGAGGCTGGAATGGTTATCGCTCCATTGGATCACATTCTGACTCACTTCCCGCAGCGGCACACTCCTACTCACCACTTGAGGATCAGCCAAATAGCGCATATTACTAGTGAATATCACCCACTCAGCTTGATCTGTATCGGTCGCGGAGTCTGATGTTTTAAAGTACCGAGACTGCAAGCCACTTTGCGCTTCGATACCAGACATAATCGCTCTCAGATCTAGGTAACTGTTGGAAATGTGGAACACCAGCACCCCATCAGCCGCCAAGTGCTGCTCATACAAGGCGAGCGCTTCTCTGGTTAACAAGTGCTGAGGAATAGAGTCACTTGAAAACGCATCCACAATCAGCATGTCAAACCCTTGAGCACCATTTTGCTGGTAATCATTAGCTAAGCTCACCCGCGCATCACCGGAGCGCACATCTATAGTTGCCGCCGAGGTTGTCAGGTAGTTAAAGTATCTTTTAGCAACATACTCAACATCCGGATTGATCTCATAAAATACAAACTCATCCTGTGCTTGCCCATAGTATGCTAATGCCCCCACACCCAGACCGATAATGCCCACTTTATTACCTGAGCCATTATTAGCCATCAGGTTGAGCATAATACCTACCCCTGTTTCCGGGCGATAGTAACTTAATGGCATAGGCTTACCTTGATGAGCCAATGCTTGTGCCCCATGCGACGTGTAGCCATCGATTAGCCTGCGTTGTGGATTATCGATATTCACAATATCCTTCACCTGTATAATACCGAAAAAATTACGAGATTCGTAAACATTATATTTATTAAACTGACTTTGCATCAGGTAAAACAAACTGACAAACACCAAGCAACCTACAACATTTAGGTAGACCAATTTGCGCTCTACTTTCCCTTGCTGTTTTTGCCATTCCATTGCAATGGACAACACAAAGACCAAGCATATACCAACAATGTACTCATAGTACTGAGTAAACAATTCAGTGGCTAGAATGGACGCAAATACACTACCTGCACATCCGCCAGCAGCCAGTATCAGGTAAAACAGGGTCATGTCTTCGTTGCCTGGTTTAGATTTGGCTATTTCACCATGGCAGATAATACAAGCAACAAACAACACAACGAGATACAGGCAGATTTGTTCAGTGATCGCAAACTGCGAGCCAATAGAGAATAAAAACAGTGCCACCAAGGATACAACAGAAAACATAAGGTTCCAGTACCACTTAAGATACACTCTCTCATCGAAGAAACACAATATATATGTCAGTAAATATAACGCCAGCGGTAAAGTCCATAAGAAAGGGATCGGTGGGACATTGATCGTCAGGTTGTTGGTCGTCGATACAAGCAGAATAACACCTGTCGCAGAGAGTAAAAACCACTTAATACATCTGGTGATATTTACCCCTGATGCCAGCTTAGATTGCGCTGTTTGAACTGGCTGAGTGGCTTTCTTGTCCGTATTGCGATAGACCTGATAAAGGCAGTAAAAATTGAACAAAGAAAATGCGATATATAAACCTGACCACATCCAGACCTGCATAGACAGCGCCAAGTTATATTCGATGATCAATGGATAGCAAAACAGTGCCATCATGGCTGCAACGTTCGAAACTGAATACAGCCGATAGACCTGGACGCTTTTTACCGAATGACTAAGCCAATACTGAAGCAGTGGCGAAGTGGCCGACAGCACAAAATACGGCGCACCTATTCCCAGCAACAGTAAAGTGAAGATATCAAAAAACGGCTGTGTTGAAATTTCCGTCGTCGCAATTGACTCCAGACTAAGCGGCATCAGTGCCATTCCGACAACCAGCAACACACTGTGCACCGCGAGCTGCTGATAGACAGTTTTCAGCTTACTAATACAAAATGAATAAAGATAACCAACCAATAATAAGCTCTGATAAAAAAGCATACAGGCAGTCCACACCGCACTCCCCCCACCAAAATACGGTAATATGATTTTTGCGACCATGGGCTGGATCCCAAATAGCAAAAATGAGCTTAAAAATATTGTTGTTATAAAAAAATACTTCATGCCTTAAACTATTGATTGTTAAATTTTATTTATAATACTATAGATGGCATGCTTTAACACTGCATATTCCAGCTCATAATTCAGACACATCAAGTACCTAGCAAAACGCATGCTAATGTCAATTTAGATGCATCTTTAAATCTGAACGTTTGTTATTCTAATTTCAGGCTTACTGCGTCACTAAAATTAGCCAAGGGAGATAATACAAACCGATCCCCAACAGCCGCACCGCCTTTAATCTCGATAAGACTGTCTGACTGCATACCAAACCGGAGCTTTTGCCAATGCCCGGTGTCATCGACCACTTTGAGCGAATCTTGTTCCGAGTTTGCCCTAACACTTTCAGGTAACTCAATGTAGAGGGCATTTTTGATTGTATCAATTTCAATATTACCACCGACCGCGAGTTCAGGCCTTAGCCCAGGAAAATACTGGCCGACCAAGGCCATTTCAATGTTCACTTTGCCATCAATGACCGTCGGATCGCTCCGCTGTACCACAGTGCCTACCTTGCCCGCCAAGGTCTGGATATGACCAGGTGTACCTAAATTGATTCTATCCGCATTAAATTGAGGAACCTGTAACCTTACGACCAGATCGCTGTCAGACCCCATCAAGGCTATTTTTTTCCCCGGCAGATACGCTGCTGCCGATATCCACCGTCAGTTCCTGGAGAATACCCGCAATGCCCGCGGTCACTTGCATTCTATCCAGCATTTGTTTAGCCGTATCATAATTAAGCTGGAATTGCTCTTCAATTTTTTGTTGTGGCTCAATTCGTTTTGCATGAAGAATTTTTAAAAACGCTAGACGGCCGATACTGGTTTCAAGTTGCTTCTCAAGATCGGACAGCTTTAACGTTGTACGCTCAAAATCAATGTCTGAAACAATATTTT
This sequence comes from Pseudoalteromonas flavipulchra NCIMB 2033 = ATCC BAA-314, assembly GCA_000814665.1. GTDB lineage: Bacteria > Pseudomonadota > Gammaproteobacteria > Enterobacterales > Alteromonadaceae > Pseudoalteromonas > Pseudoalteromonas maricaloris. Next base: position 332,880 of record JWIH01000024.1, on the reverse strand, counting down.
TCTTATGTAACTCAAGCTGTGCGTCATGATTGAGTTTTTCCAGCTGAATTTGGCTACGCAAGTTGTGAACCACCTGCTCTTGCTCGAGTAGCGTGTATTGATCCTGAAGCTTTTTTCTTCCATGCTCGCTTTATGCTTAACTAGTTCAAACCTCGCTTGATCTACCTTGCGCACCAATTCCGGGTTGTTCATTGCTACGATCACGGTATTGGCTTCAACACGATCACCGGGATAGTAAAATACTTTTTCAACAATCGCTTTGTCATCGCTGCTAATCACGTGCAAATCTCAGGAGCGCAATTTGCCATAACCTGCGACTTCAATTTTCAGCTCTCCTTGCTTTACACTGGAGATCCTCAGTTCTTCTTTCTTGATAACTGGTACAGTTGGAAAGAACATATAGCCAAGCAGTGGTAAGCAAATAACCGCACACAGTAATAAACGCTTTACCTGAATCCCGGATGTGGAACGCTTGTGTCTTTCAATGCTGTCCTTAATATTCAGTTCCATGTAAACCTCACTACGCATTTATACCTAACCATGTCGTCTGTCCTACAGGCTGCTTTGTACTGATAATGCTGGCGTTCGCCTGTATTACCTTAGCCTAATATCAGTACAAGCTAGTTTGATAAACAAACTCATAAACTTACAGTAGATACTTGCTCTAACATTTTTCGGGCAATTAAAAGTAACACAGCAATTTTTGTTGCAGCAAGTCAACTGAGCTGCGGTGAACAATAAACACGTCTTTTATTTAATCTGTGCTCACTCAGATCAGCAATGAATGAATTTCTTGTCACAGGAGTTGAATCCTCGCGATATTTTTTACATTGGATAAGCAGTTCATAATGAGTGTCAGGCATTGCCTCAATGTATGATTATCAATACGTCAGCTCTATAAGTTGATTTAAAAATGAATAAATGGATTATAAGACCAGTAAAAAACCCGCAGCCAAAGTTAAGCTGATATGTTTTCCCTATGCAGGCGGAGGTACACACGTATTTATCCCATGGCAGCAGCTGCTGCACCCTCATATAGAACTGTGTATTGTTCAACCTCCAGGCCGAGGATCAAACTTCGAGCTTGCACCGTTCGCAGAGATGACGCAACTGGTTGACGCACTGAAGCCTGAATTAAGCTCTGATTTGAATGGTAATTACGCGGTATTTGACCATAGCTTAGGCAGCAGAGTCGCGCTTGCGGTTGTGCGCCGAGCAATTCACTTAGGTTATCGTAAACCTCAGCACTTTGTTGCACCTGGCAGTCCCGGGCCCAAATTACCTTGCCTAGATAAAGACTCTACCAGCCTGAATAATGCGCAATTCATTCAGGTGATAAAGGAGCTCAATGGTACACCGCCAGAAGTATTGGGTAACATGGAGCTACTCGAGCTTTTCCTGCCGACACTGAGGAGCGATTTTTACCTCGCAGAGCAGCATAAATGCGAACAAAGCAGCCTAATTGCAGAGCACATGACAATACTTTCAGGTAAAAAAGATACTATCACCTCAGCTCAGTTGGACTCATGGCATCAGTTTGCTGTCCACAGTGAGATAGTCTGTGTGAAGGCGTTCATTTTTTCATCCATTCGCACTCAGAGCAAACGGTACAAGTGATCAACCTAAAGCTACAAAATACAGGTGTGTTATAGCCATGCTAGGATAATCAGAAACTCACGCGTGAGTGAGTTAGTAAGTGGTCGATCCTGAATATTGAGGTTTTGATGCTCAGACTGGCTGAACTATATCAGTAATCAATCCAGACTGAGCATTATCTTTATCGACAGTTCATTGCATGAGCGCAAACCACAAACTGCTCTTTCAATGTTGTCGCGACACTCACTTTAACACCAAACTCATACGGCTTCGCACTTTTTCCCTTAGAGATACATTCAACATCCGGTTCGTGTAGGCTATAGAGTTTGTTTTTACTCGTTTTGTTTGCTTTAACAGCCGCTCTGCTTGGCGTAACTTTTTAATAAACTTTGCACTCGGTTGCTCTGTGATTTTTCTCAGAATATCTTTCATGACTCGCCTTAAGTAATTCTTCTGCGTTTTGAGTTCCTTTTTCATTCAGGGTGAGAGCATACTTCGTTAACAACCATTAACTGAAGATAAGCTCTGCCCTGTTAACAGCTAAGCCCTAATCACCTTATCTAAATATTCAATGTCCAACGCGGCGTTGCTTTCATCGTACACTGGTTTTTAAGGCAGTCTCTCATTTTAATTGATTCAGTTCTACATGATTGAATATGTTGGAATTTCCTATAGTATGGCCCCAATTTATTGCGCAGTTACCTCTCTGAATGAGACGCTAATAACCCAGTGCAATTGATTCTCACCGGCACAATGGCTACACACATGCTTGGCTAACTATTTGCTGATCAATCAGACCTGAAGTTATAGTGGATGTCGATAAGCTTTGCCATTTTCTGCGCAGCAGTACATAGCTTTCTCTATAATTTTGAATTATGGCTAATTATCCATAAACAGGAGAGATTTAGCTTGAAGAACTTTATACCTACAATATTCAGTACAACCACGTTGCTGTACCAAATAGCTATGTTCGCTACATATTCATTCTGACTATATTATTCTAACTTCTCTGGTGTTTGAAACACCCTGACAGATGGGGAAGTTACTCAACTCACTACCTTGCAAAACTTGCACGAACGAAGGTTTTTTTGGTTTCTGCCATAGTCAGAGAACCCTTGTAAATTGAGCTCTGAAGTGTGACTCATAATTCGACTGGGTGCCACTTTGTTTCTTTTTTTCGTACAATTCCATTACATTTTTTAACTTGCAATCTCTGTTTCTAAATTGGAGAATCTGTTTTTAAATGAATCACGGGTAAAAAATGAAACCATCTAAACTTTATCTGCTACCTATAACAGTAGCCAGTATCAGCACATTTCTCACGGCCTGCACATCTGAAACAGAATCTAATCTTTTGAAAACAAACGCAATTAGTGCGGATATATCAATAAATTCAAATGGAGAAAGAGCCCGAATCGTGGCCGAGTTAAATGTTGGGGACTCGTTCGGCTCTAATGTAAACTTAAGCGAAGGCGATACACTAAGAGCGATCGTAAATGGTCAGACGATCCAACTGATTAAAGATACCGACATTCTAGATATTGATTACGAGGGCAGATCCTCAGTTGTAACTGGTAACAGCCTATATACTATCCAGTTAAATCGGAAGAAGGAAGAAAATGCTTCTGCGTCAGTTGAGCTTCCTTTAGGCTTTCTGATACTTACCCCCGAAGCAGAGAAAACTTTTCGATATGATGAAGATATTGAAATTCATATTGATGGAATAGACTTAGCGAGTGAGACATCTCTTATCGTTAACTATGCATGCCCGAATAATACGGGCGGGTTAGTGACAGGTTCTTTCTCAACACAATTTGGAAACTCGACAAGCAATACATTCAATGCAAAAAGCGCTAGCCTCATAGATCTAGAGCAGATTGCAACTTCAAAACCATGTGAATTTGACATGGAAGTTCAGAGAGTTAGAACTGGCCGCTTTTCTGGTGCACTTAAAGACAATAGTTTAATTAGGAGTATCCAATCAAGGGTTATTAAAGATCTAGAGTTTACTTTTTAGTTTACATAGCTTTTGAGTAGTCACAGCGTTAAATGCCTCCCCCTGTTTCTTCTAAATTTAAATGGGTGTCTTTTTATCCGCTTTTCGCTTTAGCTGTACTTTAGCGTAGAAAACGAAACCAAAGTGGAGCGAGTCCACTTTGCTTTAAGATAAAACAGAACTAGCTAGTACTGCTCAGTAGCCCTTTTTTAGTCTTCTAGTATCGCTTTGTACAAAACGATACTTCTTTGCAAGTGCTCTTTCCTTGTCTCTCTTATCTTTTAGGCTGGCGTTGTTTCTTTGATGTTCACTTCTTAGTTTTATGAAGTTGTTGAAGCGCCTAACTTCAAGTTCTCCACTCTCTATCGCTTGCTGAACAGCACATCTGGGCTCATTTTGATGCGAGCAATCACTGAAACGGCAGGCGCTTTCTAACACTTCAATTTCTGCAAATGTTTTACTGATCCCTTGTTGGCAGTCGGCTAGTTGGATCTCTCTCATTCCTGGCGTATCGAGCAGCACTGAGCCATTGTCCATAAAATGCAACGAGCGAGCAGTTGTTGTGTGCCGCCCTTTTGCATCATTTTCACGGATTGAACCGGTGAGCTGCTCTTTACACCCTAACAGCGTGTTCACCAAGCTGGACTTACCCACACCTGATGAACCTACAAATGACAACGTTTTTCCCGTGCTACACCAAGCTTTTAGACACTCAACGGAGCTCGGCTCCAACGCGTTTATCGCTTCGACTGTCAAAAATGGATCCAACTCCTGAACGAGTTGTACTTGCTGTTGCCAACCCTCAACCAAATCCTTCTTAGTCAAAACAACAATTGGCTCCACTTGCGCTTCATTAGCCAGTGCTAAGTAACGTTCGATCCGGTTTAGATTAAAATCCTGATTTAGCGAGCAAACAATAAACAGGCTATCGATATTTGCGGCTATCAATTGCTCCGCGACTTTACTGCCCGCAGCTTTCCTTGAAATAACCGATTTGCGGGATAATAGCCTAATAAATTGATAATTTTCATCCAACAAAACCCAATCACCAACCGTCATACTAGGCAGTGATACATGAGTAGCTAAAGAAATTTGCCGTGATTGCAACTGGATTAAATAATTACTTCTGTGGTGCGCTATCACGCGGCCAAGATTTGATGACTCCAGTTCTGTGAGTGTCAGTTGCTGTTGAAAAAATGCTTGCCAACCAAGCTGTGTTGGCGAATAAGATGTATTCATTATAAAATCTCAAAAATGCAGAAAGACTGCAAAAATCAAGCAGGGTTAATGAATATCATTGACCCCGGAGAAGCCCGTTAGGCATCACACCGGGTAAAAGGAGTAAAAATTTAGAAGAGACGAAAATTAGCGTCTACTAATCACACCTAGCTACAACTTTTACCGGGTGGCTCAATAAAACAATCATCAAATTCTCCTTAAACTTTTTTGAATACTGCCGTAGATTAGCACTGAAGATAGGCGAGGTAAACCAAGTATTTCACGCAACCAATTTCAATAATAGATAAAAGTTTTGTGTTTAAAGCGATATCAATCACGCAATTTTTGTATGTTATCTGGGCTAAAATAAGAGCAGACGCTGATCCGCCTGCTCTTGTGATTTTAATAAGCTTTACAACGCAAGCATCAAAATCTCTTTCGCCTTCGCTAAATCAATATCGCCGTGCTCACCTAGTGCCGTCATACCGTTCTTTTCTAGATTAGCGATAACTTCTTGTACTGCTTTTTCGTCTAATTGGTAATCAGCTAAACGCGTTTGCACCGCCATCGACTCAAAAAAGTCTTGAACTGCTTTTATCGTTTGGTCAATTTGCTGTGCTTCGTCTGCGGCTGCAATACCAAATACACGCTCACCAAGTTGCTTGATTTTCTCGGCTTTTTTGTCTCGTTGCACATACATCACCGCAGGTAATACAATCGCAAGCGTTTGCGCGTGGTCAAGGTTATACAATGCCGTTAGCTCATGACCAATCATATGCGTTGACCAATCCTGTGGCACGCCTTGACCAATAAGGCCATTTAGCGCCATAGTTGCAGACCACATAACGTTTGCTCTTACATCATAATTGTTAGGCTCGCTTAACGCCTTTGGCCCTTCGCTGATAAGCGTTTGTAAAATACCTTCTGCAAATCTGTCTTGCAGTGGCGCATTTACTGGATACGTTAGATACTGCTCAATCACGTGAACAAACGCATCCACTACCCCATTACTCACTTGGCGAGGCGGCAGTGAATAGGTGTACTCTGGGTCGAGTACCGCAAACTGCGGCTGTACCGTCGGTGACGAAAACGCACGCTTTTGCGAAGTTGCCTTTTTAGTAACTACTGAGTTGCCGTTACTCTCAGAGCCAGTCGCAGGTAAAGTAAGCACAGCACCAATCGGCAATGGGTTGCTAAAGCTTGCGCCTTTTACCAAAATGTCCCAAGGCTCACCGTCAAAGTTAAAAGCTGCCGCCACAAACTTTGCGCCGTCAATAACACTGCCGCCGCCAACCGCAAGAATAAAGTTCACATCGTTTTGCTTTGCTGTCGCGACCGCTTGCATTAGTGTTTCATATGTTGGGTTTGGCTCCACACCACCAAATTCCACAACCTCAACACCTGTCAGCGCACTCATTGCTTGGTCGTATACACCATTGTTTTTAATCGAGCCGCCACCGTACAGTAGCAGCACCTTTGCAGCCTCCGGTAATCGTGAGGTGATTTCACGCATTTGGCCTTTACCAAAAAGAATTTCGGTTTGATTTTTAAATACAAAATTAAGCATGCTCAATTCCTTACTGTTGAATATTCGGTTCTTTCGCTAACATTTCTAGCAGCTTTTCTGCTAATAATGTGTCTGAAAACGGGTTTTGCCCTGTAATTAGCTCTCTATCAACAACCACTTTTGGCTGCCATGCATTTGCAAACTGCATCTCTCCTCCAGCCTGAGACATCGCGGCTGCTGGGTAAAATTTAAGCTTTTCGCCATTTAACGTGCTTTCAAATACCTGTTCTTCCGGGTTCGAAAATATCGTCATTTGATATCCGTCATAAATCCAGTTTTTCGCTCGAACAGGTGACTGTGTTGTTAAACTCTGATAATACGCTTTTGATTCACTTTGTGCCGACAGCAACGTAATTGGGCCGTGGCAAATCGCGGCTGTTGGTTTATTCTCGCGGTTAAAATGGCGCAAAATTTCACCCACCTGCGGATTGTTCGCCAAATCAATTAACGGTGCGTGTCCGCCTGGAATAAATACCGCATCAAACTCGTCTAACCCCGCAGCGAGGATCTCGCTAAAACTTGCGGTATCGTTAATGTCTGGCAGATTAGCAATAAATTTTTTGATGCTTTGTAATTTAGTCTCATCACCGCCAAAGTAATCAACCGTCACTGACTTTTGATCAACAGCAGGGGCATTGCCTTTTGGTGTTGCTAATACTAGTTTATATCCAGCATCCACCAATGCCTTTGCAGGTATCCCAAACTCATTGAGGTAGTAACCTGTTTCTATTGTCTCGCCACTGGCAAGTTCCATCGAGGTTTCGCTCGAAAGTAACACTAACACCTCACCTTCACTTGCATGAGCGCTAAGCGCAAGTGCTGCACCCAATAACGATGACACCCAGCCCAACGTATTCACTATACCTTTTTTCATCCCGGCTCCTCATACCAGTTCAATATCGACGAGTTTAGGCGATTTGCGGATACGGGAGAATTCGGATAAATTGGTAGGAGCAATCAGAATATTTATGGCTCGAATGTTTTATGTCTCATCTCACCCAACTAAAAACTTTTGTGGAAGTATACCGCTGCAAAAATATCACCAAGGCTGCGGCCAACTTGGGGATGTCGCAGCCGGCTGTAACTGCACATATTCAAACCATGGAAGCGGTAGTAGGAAAAGCCCTGTTTGAACGTCAAGCACGAGGTGTAAAGCCAACGCCAACAGCACATGACTTAGCGCTGCAGGTGTCTGGTCATATCGATATTTTAGAGCAGAAGATCACCTCAATTCGGGCACGCTCCAATGCGGTGTTTGGCACACTAAATATTGCTGGTCCCGCGGAGTATTTAAGCTTTGTCTCCGGTCCACAAATCGCCAACTTATTGCAAGCGGGCAACATTAACGTGGTACTTCATATTGGCAATAAAATTAACATTTTCGACGCACTAATAAACGACACCGCCGACATCGCCATTGCCGCCTCTGCGCCAGATCCCACAACCTTTGACTATCTCGTTCTAGATAAAGAACAACTGTGGCTAGTGATGAACCGTTTAGAGGGCCGAGAAATCCAAGACAGCGATATTACCGCCGACTTACTCTCAAGCTATAACGTCGTCACGTACGACCAAGACTTACCTTTGGTAAGGCAATACTTTGACCGTGTATTTAATGCGAGCTGCAACTCTAACGTCATCGCTATTTGCCCAGACATTAGAGCAATTGCTAACATCATTCGCTCTGGAATAGGTTACTCCGTTCTCCCCGATTATCTCTGCCGAGATCTCATTAAAGCAGGTGAACTGATCCAGCTTGGCCCTGTAGGCCCCGAAAACAACATCTATTTGGTATGGAAAAAGGGCGCGTTAAAGCACCCTCGCATTGCTTTTGCGAAAGATGTGATCTCCGCCTTTGCTAATATTAATTATCTTTCGAATTAAAAAGTTGTAAAAAAATTATTTTCCGCAGATTTCTGCTGAGAATTCCTGTTACCTTGCTGTAAATTAAAAGAGACGGGTTGGAACAACAATGGACTATCAAAGCCAATATCGTGACTTAACTATTTATTACGACGCACTAAAAAAAGCAACAAAGCAAAGTGAAGCGGTACCAGACACCACAGAAAAGTGGCTGGCACTCGTAGAAACGACCTTATTTGAACTACAAGAGCTTGCCCATATGGAAAAAGCTTATATGCAAAAATCAAGAACGATGAATAACCTAATTGAGTTGGTGTACTCCAGTGCCCCAAGCATGGACTAGCAACTAAAGGTTATTGCTGTTGAGTTTTGCATTGACAAGAGTGCTACTACTAGCACTCTTTTTTTCGCTAGAAATGGAGTTAAATAGATTTAAAGATTAAACGATAGAGACGAGATCCTTATAGGTTTTCTGCAGTTCGCCACTTGCAAATACCATTTTATAGGCAGGAATTCGAGCACTAAGACTTTTATTAGACATGTTGTCCTCTGAGTTTTTTAAGCACATAGACAAAATGACCCACACACGAAGCTAGCTTTGCAAGGGGCCTAAGTCATCATTAATTGTCAGATATCATATCAAACGATCAAAATCGAATGGTGCTTCATATACGCTAAGCTAGGGTGTAAGTAAAAGAAGCGGGCTGTTTTGAACTATTGGCATAACTATAGTGCTAAGTCATACTTAAGAAGTCAGACAAGAGGTGTATTTATGGCTGTTACTTCGGTGAAAAAAGCAAAAAATGTTCAAACATTTATACCTAAAATGAGCAACTTTGAAATAAGCGCTAAATACGAAGGTCTAAGCTTTAAAAAAGAGAGCGTGAGCAAATCAATTGCTGATTTAAAAGCAAAATATGCGAGATAAATACGGCGTTGCTCAGGATAGTTATTGTTATCCAAAATCTGACGTACTAGTTAATAAGCTTAATATTACAGATGCAAATGAGTTAGCGGAAGCTGAGCTAGCGTTTACCGCCTTTAGATATAGTAAATACTCTTCTACAATCAAATCCCTCCACGAATTTAGTTTAAATCATTTACGACATCTCCACTGATTTATTTCAAGATGTATATGATTGGGCTGGCGAGATTAGAACTGTTGACATTTCCAAAGGGGAAACTCGGTTTTGTACTTGTTCACGAATCAATGTTGAAGTACAAAAGCAGTTCCAGCAAATTGAAACATTGGATATAAACGCAGCTAAACCAGAAATCTTAGCCCAGCTTGCGGATATCTACTGTGAATTAAATATTATTCATCCCTTTAGAGAGGGCAATGGTAGAACTCAACGTTTTTTCTTTGAGGAGCTACTATTTTTCTTAGGCTTTTCTGTCAATTAGCCAGACATATCAAAAGATGAATGGGTTCAAGCAAATATAGATGGCTATTACGGTAATTTAAATCCACTAAACACCATCCTAATGTAACACTCGCGACGAGATAGCTTACCCCATAGAGTGCTAATCCACATACAGCACGATATGTTAACAGCCCTATTTTGGTACTGACTCAAGATACCCAACTTGTAGCGGAGCATTTCTTCGAGCTATAAACCCGATATAAAGTACCGCGACACACAGCAGCATAGGCACTGATTTTAAGTAAGCAAAATAGTCATAAAAGAAGGTTACTTCCCAGAACACCTTTGCGGTTTCTTCGTTTATACCTAAATGCTCCAGATTGCGCAGAAAGTTCTCCATTAACGCAAAAAAATCTATTAACGCTAAGGTCAAAACTAAGAAATGTAATGGCCCCTCCGCATAGTTTTTTTCAAACACAGAGGCACTTCTTCCTCGGGTAAGCAACACCGCAAAAGCCATCCGATGTTTTAGCAAAAAGAGCAATAAAAGGCTGAGTGAAAATTGAATGGTGAACGCACAGATATTCTTATGATATCCACTATCAAGAATTGGGAAAATAACATTTACCAGCGCATAAACAGCTACCGTTGAACACAAAAATACTACTACAAAGCAAAGCGTCAACAGCTGGCTATTTTTGTCTTTGTAAGAGTAAAAGAACAAAACTAACAATAAGATAAATAAAGTAGATTCAAAAATAATTACGCCAAAAGCCGATCCCAAGATTAGCGTAAGAATACTGCCCTTGTCCTTCATATTGTCTGGATATAGTCGTGAGAGCGCTTCGGTATCATCTAAAATATCGGCGAGTTTAACTCTGCAGAGGTCGGCAAACTTCATTAACGTACCAAGCTTAAAAGAGCTAACACCATTGAGGTAATTGTCTAGCGTTCGCATGCCAATCCCGAGGTGGCGGCATATATCTTCTCGAGACATCCCGCGTTTATGCTTTAGACCTTTTATTAGCAGTCCTATGCGCTGGCTTACTTCATACTCTTCTGGCGTCTGCATCGACCTACCGTTTCCTGAATCTAATAATTAATCTATTGTTATTAAAAGTGTGATAGCTGCTGGCGGCTCTTCTTACGTGCGAGCAATCCAATATATAATAGAGTAATGCACAATAGTGTCGGAAAAGCTTTTAGATACGCAAAGTGGTCAAAAAAGAACGTAACTTCCCAGAATATTTTAGACGCTTCCTCATCCATACCTAGGCGATCTAAATTACGAAGAAAGTTTTCCATCAATGCAAAGAAGTCTATAAGCACTAACGTTAACGCTAAGAAATATAATGGTCCTTCCACGTAATTTTTCTCGAATACCGAGGCTGATTTACCACGTGTGAAAAAAACTGAAAGTGCCATTCGGTACTTGAGCAGAAATAACAGCAGTAGGCTTGAGATTAACTGGCCACCGTAAGCATAAATATTCTCGATGTAATAGCTTTCAACCACAGGGAAAACAATATTTTTTAAGTAAAATACCATTACTGCATCTAGTGAAAGCACAACTGCAAAAATCAAAGTTAGCGATAAGCTATTTTGATCTTCTTTACATAAATAAACTAAGACAAAAAGTAAAATACAGGTGATCGGCTCAAAAACTGTAGCACTTACTACCGTAGTCATTAGCAAGGCTAGAATACTGCCTTTGTCCTTCATATCGTCTGGATACAATCGTGAGAGCGCTTCGGTATCATCCAAAATATCGGCGAGTTTGACTCTACATAAGTCAGCAAACTTCATTAACGTACCAAGCTTGAAGGAGCTAACGCCATTAAGGTAGTTGTCTAACGTTCGCATGCCAATCCCGAGGTGGCGACATATATCTTCTCGAGACATCCCGCGTTTATGCTTTAGACCTTTTATTAGCAACCCTATGCGCTGGCTTACTTCGTACTCTTCTGGCGTTTGCATCGCCCCCACACTTCCTTTAACCAAACCACAAAATTAACCCAAACATTACATTTTGTTTAATATAAAGACAAGTAAATGTTCAGGGCAGTTTATATTTAAGCGGTTCATACATTAGGATTGAGATGAGCGAACAATATTGAATTGAAGTTACAAACACGGAAAATTAAAAATTTTTGTTCTTAAATAGTAAATTTGACCTCAGTTGCAAATACTAAAACGCAGTATCACGACAAATGGGGATACTGCGCTTGCTTGGGTTTAAGGTTGGCTTTGAATTGGTTGTCTTCTAGTACGGACAATCAGCCCAACGTACAAAAGTGCAATACACAAGAAAATAGGTACGGCTTTAAGATACTCATAATAATCATAAAAGAATGTCCATTCCCAAAAAGCTCTAGCTATTTCTTCATTTACACCTATGTGTTCAAGATTACGAATAAAATTTTCCAACAGAGCCATAAAGTCAACAAACACAAGGATTAAAACTAAGAAATAAAGAGGACCCTCTGCATGATTCTTTTCAAAAACAGAAGCCGTTCTGCCTTTTGTAAGTAATACAGCCACTGTCATTCTATGTTTGAGTATGAAGAGTAAAGTTAAGCTCAATGTCAAATTAATCGAAAAACCATAAATATTTTGAAAAAATACATTAGGCTCAGCAGGCTTAATTATTGTATTGAAAGTGTACATAGCTGCTGACGTTAGAACAAAAACGAAAGCGAAGCAAAGTGTAAGCAACTGACTATTAACATCCTTTTTTGACATAAATACTAATATAATCAATGCAACAGGAATTATAAATTCTAAGATGGATACTTTAATAAACACAACAGACAGGGTTGCTAAAACACTAGTTAGCAAAGCTATATTAAACAGGCTCCTCATATCCCCCCCCCCTTACTATCTGCCTTTTGTGCTTGAGGTTTAACCCCATCTCCCTTACTCATGCCCGAACCACCATGAATTCGCTTACAAAGTGAACGTTCAAGTGTTGAGTTTTTGGGCTCTTTTTGATTTGTTGAAAAAGCCGATTTCAATAAACTTTTCATGATACACCTTAACCGTTCAACTTTTGTTGTGAAGAAGCCTCTTGTTGATCTCTTAGATCCCCGCCTTTGACAACAGTAGCGTCACATACCAATTTACACATTGAATGACTAAGAACTTCGTTTATGAGCTTCTTTTGATTCGTTGGCAAAGTCAGGCTAAATAAACTTTTCATATATACTTACTCTCTAATTACTGGCTTCACTTAAACATCGTCTAGGAGTCAGGTTTAGTAGCTTCCGCCTCTACACCCCTAGGAATTTCTCCTTTTGAAGTACCAATACCACCGTAAATCTGTTTACACAATGAGCGACTGAGGGCCATTTTTGTTGGGTTTTTCTGTATTGCCTTCATTGTTCTTTTCCTCATGTTTTCTCAGCTTAGATCCAAAAGCTTGTCTTACTTGCACCTGCAAAAACTAACAATAACGCTATGGCGCTTGTAAACATTAATAAACTAAACAAACCAATCCATTGATCAACCTTGGCTATTATCTTTTTTCTGCGTAGATTTAGCTTGTTGATCTTTAGACCCACTTCCAGTTTGAAGACCTGCTCCAGATATTAATTTGCACAATGAGCTACTAAGGACTATTTTTGTCGGCTTTTTCTGTGCAGCCTTCATTGTTCCTTTCCTCATGTTTTTCTCCATACAGACCAGAGAGCTTATCTGTATCTTCTAAAATATCTGATAACTTTACTTTACAGATTTCAGCAAACCGAAGCAATGTCCCAAGCTTAAAGGAGCTAGAGCCATTTAAATAGTTATCAAGGGTCCTGTCACCCACACCTAAACGCCGGCTAACCTCTTCTCGGGTCATCCCTTTTTTGCGCTTTAGCCCACGTATCAGTCGGCCGATACGCTGGCTTACCTCGTATTCTTCTGGCGTCTGCATCGCCCCACCATATCTCTCAATCACCCCAACCAATTTAACCAAAAGTTTACATCTAGTTAAATATAAAGACAAGTAGATGACAGTACTATTTTTAGGGGCACACTCGCAAAACATCCCAAAACAGAAACAAACTTACCATTATATTTGAATTTTTGGTATCAATCGATTTAAGCAACCCTTACTACACCCGCTTATTTGTTGTTTTGCAGACCATTAAAATCAATAATTAAAAACACACAGACTTCTCTATTTTTATGGGAAAATCTTCACCTTATTGTATGGGCGCAGCATTTGCTTTATTTAAAACCTGCTTACGGCGCGCTGTTATTCCTGCGTATAACACAAACATGCAGAGCAGATAAGGCACGGCTTTGATATAAGCAAAGTAATTATAAATAAAGGCTAGCTCCCAAAATGGTTTGGCAACTTCTTCACTTATTCCTAAACGCTCTAGGTTACGGATAAAGTTTTCCATCAATGCGGCAAAATCAATCATAGCTAAAGTACATGCGAGTGCATAAAGCGGCGCATCTACTTGGTTCTTCTCAAAAATGCTGGCTGAATTCCCTTTGGTAAACCACGCACCTAAAAACATTCTGTATTTGATCATTAACGCCAGCAGTAAACTCAGTAAAAGTTGTGTCGCAAAAGCATAGATATTTTCAATGTAATAGCTTTCAATAGCTGGGAAGACGACATAATTCAACCAGTATGCAACAACGATTTCTAACGAAAAAGCAAATATAAAAATTGCAACAATGCTTTGGCTATTCTTGTCATTACGCGCATAAAACAATAACAAAATAAGAAAAGCAAATAAGGTAAATTCAAGCACCATAACGCCGACAAAATAGCCTGTAAATAGCAAAAAGATATTGCCTTTGTCTTTAATATTCTCAGGATACAAGCGCTTCAGCGCCTCGGTATCATCCAAAATATCAGCCAGCTTTACCTTGCAAAGATCCGCAAACTTTAACAATGTCCCAAGTTTAAATGAGCTCACCCCGTTTAAGTAATTGTCTAACGTGCGCGAACCTATACCTAAACGTTTACAGACATCTTCTCGGGTCATACCTCTGGTACGCTTTAACCCAAGTATTAACCTACCTATCCGCTGGCTTACCTCATATTCCTCTGGCGTTTGCATCTGTCCACCATTGTTTTACGTTAGCTCCCTTGAAATTAACCCAAACATTACATTTAGTTAAATATAAAGACAAGCTTCTCTCGATAAATTGCAATGAAAAAAACAATAAAGCACTCAATACTTCACCAACTTTACGTAATTTGAAGCATTTTCATCGTTTTTCACGTTTAACCGTTCTTTAAAGACAAACCTTATTGAGGATATGCCCTCATAGCCGTGAGTAATCCGCAGCCGGCGTTTTAAAAAGATCGCTGGGTAAACCAGCTCCTACGCGGGGGTGTATCGCATAGTAAACCAGCTGCAATATTAAAAGGTGATTGTTATGCTTTACAAAAAAGTACAAGTGTTCTATTTTAATAAAAGTACAAGTGTTCTTTTTTAGAGGTCAGGATGAAATTCAGCTACTTTAACGACAAAGACGGGTCGCTTATTACCAAGATAAGCCGGGGTGTCACAGGGCTTATGTGCACGCTTGCGCCACCTATTACTTCGAGGTTAGGTCAGGTGTTACTGATGAGCCCGCATGGTAAGCGTCAATATCAGTTTAAAAATAAAAAACCCAATGGTGAGTTCAATATTCTGACCTCGCTTGGTCGCGTTCATGTAAACGTGTTTGGCCTTGGTCCGAAGACCGTTGTATTAAGTCATGGTTGGGCCGATAACAGCAGTTGCTTTGATACCTTGATCCCAGAACTCGTTGCGGCAGGGTTTTGCGTGGTGGCGATTGATCATGTTGGCCATGGGCAATCTCATGGTAAGCAAGCCCATTTGCTGGCTTTTGTTGAAGCGCTGGATACCCTGATTGAAAAGCTAGAAGCCGATCGCCATGATATCGTGGCTTTGGTGGGCCATTCTATGGGCGCTGTGGCGCTGATGAACTTACCAGATTATCGCCTAGAAAATCGCGTGGTTATTAATGTTGCAACTCCCGTGCAGTTTTTTGAGCTGATGTTTGAGCGCGTCGCGCGAGCGGGCATTTCTGAAAAAATGCTGCACCAAGTGTTAGGCGCTATCACCACAAGGTATGGCACGCATTGGCATTTGATCCGAGATAAATTCCACGACGGTGTACTTAAGTTTAAGCCGACATTTATTCACGATACCGAGGACCGATTTGCGCCATTTGAACACGTAGAGTCGCTTATCGCAGCCACTCCTGAGCGTTTAATCCAAACCTCAGGCCTTGGACATCGCCGCATTTTAGGCGATACTGGCGTTATTCAACGTATTACTCAAAGAATAACTGCATAAGTGATGAACAAAGGCGAGAGAACGAGACAAACCATTTTAGAGCAAGGTATGCGCTTTAGTAGCCAATATGGCTTGATAGAAGTCACTATTGGTTCTATGGCAAAGCTTTGTGGCTTGTCTCGCAGCGGGCTTATCTCGCATTTTGACAGTAAAGAAGATATGCAGTTGGCGATCCTCGATTACTGTGAAGATCAATTTATGCTGCATGTCGTCGCACCGGCACGACACCAAGATCCCCTTGTACAACTCAAAATGCTCTTTTCTATTTGGGCCGACTGGACTCGTGAACTATTTAATGAGCCACATTCAACTTGCCCGTTTATCAAAGCGTTGGTTGAGTTTAATTGCCATACAGACAGCCCTATTCATACCAAAGTTACCGAGCAACATAACCGATTATTTAGCTATATTAAGCATAAAATTGTGCAAGGGATAGAAAGTGGTATTTTTCATCCTGAGCTTGATGCGCAGTGCGCGGCGTACGAGCTATACAACTTGTATCTAGGCCATGCGATAGCGAAAAATACGGTACTAACAGAACATGCCAGCGAGTTGTTTAAACGTAATATTGAGCACTTACTTGAAAGTTATCAAGCTGATCCAAAAACACGGAGCGCATCTGCATGATTGAAATAATCTCTACCCCAAACCGCGATATTGTTGAGCAGCTTACTGAGCTATACATCGCGACTTTTTCAGCGCCGCCACGTAATGAAGAAATAGACCAAGCAGCCATTCGCTTGCTTATGGAAAAGGAAATCGAAGAAGGCGAAGTACGCGTTATTTTTGATGATTCAACACAGCAACTTATTGGTAGTTTGTCGCTAGTGCCAATCGCGCATTTTAAAGATAAGGCGCGCTTTGATCTTACGTCAGGCCTCTATATTTCGAACTTTATGGTTGATGCAAATATTCGCGGCAAAGGAATTGGCAAGCAATTACTGCAAGACACCTTAGCCGCTACTCGCCAACCTATCCACACTCGTTGTCGAGTAGATGCCTTAGCGGTGAATCATTTATTTCAGCGCCATGGCTTTAAATTGATTGCTAATTACACAACAATCATGAATAACTCGGTTGCGGCACGTAATATCTACACCTATCAAGCTGAATAATCTGCAGATAACCTTTGGATTGTCATTGTTGATTAATACATTCACTCTTATACTTTGCCAAAGAGTCGTCGTGTAGAGTAATGAGATGCTGAGGTTTTTTTCGATTGAACACGGTGTAATTTCCGAAATGGAACCAAGCGCCGACACCCCGATTGAAATAGCGATCAAAAACGCCCATTGGATAGATACTATTAATCCCACTGAGGAGGAGCGAGTTGCCCTTGCAAACACGCTAAATATTACCCTTCCTGGTGCGGATGACGTAGAGGAAATTGAAGCCTCTTCGCGCTGTTTTATCGACAGCGAAGGTCTGCATGTACACGCTTTGTTTATGTCTCCCAATGATGGGCGTTTTAATACGGTGACCGTGGCCTGCTTATTACAAAAGAACTGCTTATTAACCATTCGTGATGACGAGCTTGCGGATTTTAGATTGCTGCGACTACGTGCGCGTAAAGGGCAAGTGGCGTGCGATAACCCAAAACAGCTGTTAGTGACTTTGTTCGATCAAAAAGTCGAAAACCACGCGGATATGCTTGAGGATATGCACCACCAGCTTGAAAAGCTCAGTGCCTATGTACTTGAGGAAGAAGACTCAGATCTAGAAGAAGCCGTTAGTCGTATTTCAAGGCTAGAAGATGCCAATGGTAAAGTGCGCTTATGTTTGATGGATACGCAGCGCAATATCTCGTTTTTAATGCGTCATGTGGGGGTGCAATCTGAGGAGCGAGAAACGCTACGGGAAGTCACACGAGATATCGAAACCTTAATGTCGCACTGCGCCTTTCTCTTCGATAAAGTGAATTTTTTGATGGATTCTACGCAGGGTTTTATCAATATCGAACAAAACCAAATTATTAAAACCTTCTCCATTGCCTCTGTCGTATTTTTGCCACCCACTGTGGTTGCCAGTGTGTATGGAATGAATTTTAATAATATGCCAGAGCTAAACTGGGCATGGGGCTACCCTTTTGCCATTGCTATTATGCTACTGTCTGGTTTTGCGCCTTACCTATTCTTTAAACACAAAGGTTGGCTGTGATCTTTGGCTGTGACCTAGAGGTGTAGCTTCATTTCCAGCAGGCAAGGTGTAAATCCCGCTTTTTCATACGCGCGAATTGCTGCGGCGTTACTACTGTATACATCA
This sequence comes from Pseudoalteromonas flavipulchra NCIMB 2033 = ATCC BAA-314, assembly GCA_000814665.1. GTDB lineage: Bacteria > Pseudomonadota > Gammaproteobacteria > Enterobacterales > Alteromonadaceae > Pseudoalteromonas > Pseudoalteromonas maricaloris. Next base: position 314,697 of record JWIH01000024.1, on the reverse strand, counting down.
AGGTAAAAATCGTTGACGTTTTGGGTTTTACACCAAGCGATTAAGTGCTCCATGATCTCTTGATTCAAACCTTTACCACGATGCTCAGGTGTTACATACATAAAACCAAGATAACCATGCTGCGAATGTTGTAGCTGCTGTTTCGATGCTCTGATCTGCACATACCCTGTCGCCACTATTTGCTCTGACACTACTCCAACAACCACTAACGTATTCGAACAAGTGAGTAATTTTTCAAGATCATAGTATTTGGCGTCTTGCGATTTGATTGCTGCGTTATACGGACGCTCCGCTTCGATCACTTGCTGTTCTAAGTCTAGAAGTGTGGTTAAGTCGTTGATGGTGGCTGCTCTAATTTTCATATTTTTTCCTTAAAAAAAGCCACCTTAGCTTAACTAAGGTGGCAAAGCCACTATCTACAGTGTTAAAAATTGTCAGGGACTACATGAGTTAGCTAAGTATTAATGGTCGTGAGACTCCTCTGCTGCAATACCAAGCCATACTAGTTTTTCTGGTACGTAATCTAGTTCAAACGTGTCTACTAGTTTGGCTTCTTCTAAATCAAACTTTTTGATTTGTTTTGCAATTGGATCGCTCACATATACCGCTTGCTCTGAATGAGAGAATGTAATTTGGAAACCGTGACCTTCTGGCATCGTAGTTAAATCGGCATCGCTAACTTGTACTTCACCTGCTGCTTCAAAATGGTGCTCACCATCATGATCATGACCGGCAAAAATGCTGAGCTTACCTGCTGTATCCATCACTACAACATGCTCACCCGCAAAGCTAAATCCAAAGCTCGCGATGCGATAGTTATCACTTACTTGCCATTCAAGCTTTTCGATATGGCCATGCTCTGGGTCAACCATCAGCACATCATTACCTGCTGATGCGATAAACTGCTCTGCATCATGGTGACCTTTAAGGGTGCCAATTCGCTGCCCGTCAGCAAAGTAATCTGGATTGGCGAGTTTTACTGCACTGAAGCTTTCGCCTTGCTGAGTGATAAGCGCAACACCATCACCACAACCAAATGCCACTGCTTCTTCATTTTGCGCGCTGCCGTGAAGTGCTGGACAGCTTACGTTAAATACTTGCTCTTGATGGAAATGGTCACCATGCGCATGATATAAACCAATTTGCGAAGGTAGAGAAGTTTCGGTTTGAGGGTCTCTGATCGTACTAATTAGAAATTCGCCTCGAGCTTGCGCTGCACCGTGCATGTAAGTGTCATAATGTAGCGCAGCGACTTCGCTTTGCTCGCCGCTAATATGCGCTTCAGTGAACATTGCAGCACCGGCATTCTGTTGACTGTCTTTGTCGCCATCAGAGAATACAGCAATACCCGACTCACCCACTGTAACGTGTGTTGGCTTCACTGATTCTAAATGGAACGAAGCAAGTGCAGGCGCTTCTTCATGAATATGGTGATGGTCGCCATGCTCTTCCTCATATAAACCACCATCAATAAATTCCACTAAACCTTGGTCTCGTTGCACCAACACAGCAAAGCGGTGATTTTCAGAGCTATATACATATTTTGGATAGTGAGTAACACCAATTGAGTCAATAAGTGATTTATCCGCCGTTGAGTACACATTCACAACGTTACTATCTGCACTAGTGACTATCAGGCGACCATTTGCGTCTGTGATCGCATCTCCATGATCGTGATCATCATGACCATCGTTATCGTTACCATTGTCTTGTGTTGGCGGGTCTACTTTTACGATTGTATGTTCAGTACCACCACAAGCGGAAAGGAGAATTGCGGAAATGGCAACTGCCAAAAGTTTACCTTTTAATACCATGAGAGAGATCCTATTTTTATTTATGTTATACCATAACTTTAAATATGTTATCTTATAACAAAACCAAAAACAACACCTCGACTAATTACCTATTTTACACACAAACTCAATAGTGAAGTATAAAATCCAATTGTCACGACCAAACAAAGACTAAACTGCAGATAAAAAAATGCCTTTGGGTAAACGCAAAAACACGGATTGTGGCAATAGGTGCTATTTCAACTTATACCTCCTCTGGCGCAGATTTTATGAGTCAAAACTTGATGATCACCATTGTCTTTCTGCTGGTGTCATTTCCTTGTGTTGGGATCTGGTTGGTGTTTGGTTCATCGCTGAAACATGTATTAAAAAATGAGCAAAGTCGTAGATGGTTTAATTTTGTGATGGCTGCATTACTTGTGCTTTCAGTAATGCCAATTGTGCTGGAGATCTTTGCAGGATAATCCCCTGCAAAGATTACCGTGTTATTGTTACTTGTTGTCCGCTTTTTACCGACGGGCAATCACCCACACTGCATGCACAATTCCTGGTATATAACCCAACAATGTAAGCAAAATATTTAACCAAAAAGCCCCGCCAAGACCGACTTGTAAGAATACACCAAGTGGTGGAAGCAGAATTGCAATGATGATCCTCAATAAATCCATTGTTCTCTCCTAAAAGTTATAGACGCTTTCATTCTGCATGGGTTATGCCAATTCAAAGGAATGCCTTTTGCTTTAACCCAATAACAGTATAGGAGATAAAAAATGCCAGATTGGATTAATCTTGATTTAGCACTCATTTGGTATCACTTTTACCAAATTATTTTTGCGTTTTTACTTACATTACCTTTGGCTATTAATAGAGAAAGTAGTTCCGATAGCGCGGGGCTTAGAACATTCCCATTAGTCGCTATTTCCTGTTGTGCTTTTATTTTAACAAGTATGGACGTCTTTGAATCACATGAAGCGCAAGCAAGAGTAATGTACGGTGTCATTACTGGAATTGGCTTTATTGGTGGCGGCTCTATTGTGAAAAATGATAATTCCACACATGGCACAGCAACCGCTGCAGGTATTTGGTTAACCGGGGCAATAGGGATCTCAAGCGCTTATCAACGATATGAAATCGCAATTGTATTAAGCGCGGTTGGTTTTTTGGTGTTTCGCTTACTAGAGCCTTATAAAAAACCTTCGAGCTCTCAATAGACTTACGTTGAACCTTTCGTTCTTTTGTTCGAGACTTGGCGCTTGAGCTCTAACTTTTCACCAAAGAAGTACTCGTAAGCTAAAATAGCGATAAAATAAAAGAATCCAAAAACGCTGATATCGATAAGCAATTTACCGAAGTCAAAGGGATCTTCGAATAAAAAATATTCAAAATCAGTAAGATAAAAAACTAATTTAGTCAAAAAAAGTGCGGGTAAAAGTGAAATAACAAATTTCAAATTAATGTCCTTTTAATTTGCCTGAAGTACTATCCGAAGTGCAGTTTACCTGCTTTCTTCCTAGATTGCACGCAATATACATTTTATTTCGATAGTTTACAAAGAGTTACTATCTTATTAGCTGAGCAATAAGCTCAGCTAATAACGAAACATCAAAACTTGATAATAGTTGAAACCGCTTCCTCGTTTGCCGTTTCAATAGACATTTTCAGTTCACGATTTTGCCAATCTATATCTATCAAGCCGTAGTTACTTCCCGATTTATTAATCAAATGGCGGTTAGATGTTGTCAACTTTGCGATGTCTTTGCTTATTGCACCAACTCGTCCGGTTGGAATACTGGCACCTGCTGGCGCACAGTTGCCCCACTCACCTTCAATTCCTTTTTGGTTATCATCCACTTGGGTATAACACCAGGGCTTATCGTTGTCTCGCGTAATACAACCTTGGTAGGTTACACCTGCATATTTGAACGGTAACTGACATGCTTTGGCAAAATTGCCATCCCCTTTGTCATCTGCGTAGATCGGTAACCTTAATGGGTTTTCGATATGATAAGGCCAGTTTTGACCAAACCCTGATGCCGTCACTTCGTAGACGTTAACTGCTTGACCATATGTGCTGCTTGCGGGAATAGTCTTTTGCAAAAGCTCTCCCCAATGTTGATCGCCAGACAAAAACACGACGGCCTTAGTCTTACCTTCGTTCACTGATTTCTGTACCAACCTAAGCAAACGCTCTCTTTGTGCTGGCATTTCAGCCCAAGACTCATAACTAGTACCTGACATATTTGTTTCTTCTAATGATGCAATGGCAGCATTAAATGTTTTGCCGTCTCCATAAGCACAGTAGTTAGTTTTACTTCTGCCTTGATGCAGCGGAGGCAGTACTTGAATGCCGCTTGCAATGAGCTTGATTTCTGATGGCTTTTGTAACTCTTGCTCAAGCCATTGCCACTGCGCCTCTCCCAATATGGTGCTACTTTCACCTTCACACGCACCGTAACTTGAAAAGGTTGGAGAGCGGAAGTAACGGGCATCCAATGTGATCACATGTGTGGTTTCGCCCGAGCCCCCCAGCATTTTGGCTTCGTAAATACCAGCTTGACCGTTTAGTCTTGGATCAGCCTTATCAACATCAAAGTGACGTAAGTATTCTTTCTGTGCGTTTACTCTCTGTGGATAATGTTTGCCTTCATTGTTCCAACCAAAATCGTGGTCATCCCAAGTCGCCATCACTGGGATCTTAGCCTCTAAAAACTTGCGATACTCACTATTGTTCTTTTTATCATCGTACTTCTGGCGCATCACTGCCATATCGGTGGTATCTGCGTAGATATTGTCCCCTAACCAAAGAAATAGGTCCGGTTGTTGACCAATCAGTTTAGCGAGCGCTTCGGGCATATCTCCTTTGGTTTTGAAACATGAGCCAAGTGCAACTCTATCTAATCGCTTACTTTGTAGGGGTTGAGTGTGAGCTAAAAGCGCTGGCGGCGCTTCTGGTTGGCACTCTTCCCAGCCGCCTTCTTCAACATAGCACCAAGGTGCGGTGTGATTTCGGGTTGTACAGCCATAAAATTTTTCACCCTGATACTCCGATGGCGTTTTACACGCTTTTCCAGTTACTGTTTTGAATTCTGGGATGGTTTCTGTTCTGACATGACCCCATGTTGCGCCTTCAATGCTTTGTTTTAAATAGCACCACTGCGAACCTGAATTATTTTTATCCGTCGTCCCTTGATACTGTGCGGCTAGATAGTTAAAAGTGGATTTACAAGACTCGTAGTGAACTTCAGGTTCGGCATTGGCGACGCTGCTCATGAGCATCAACACGGCTGGCGTGAGAGTATAAGTTTTCATCGTTTCCTCGGTATTTGAATGTTGGCATCCTTGCTAGTTTTCCTTGCGGGAACGGAGTCTAATTCGGCAATGTTAAATTTTAGTTTAATATTTATTTCAAGTTCACATTTACTTCCGCATTCATGAAATAATACGAAAGTGGCTCAATTAATGAGCCATAACTAGGCCTTATGGCAAGTGGTTAATAAGCCAATCAATAAATACTTGGATCCGAGCTCTTTTTGGTGAATAGGGATCGAATAACACATAGCGTTGCCATACCACAGGGTGAGGAATATCAAAAAGCTGCACAATAAGTCCAGCTTGTTGAAAGTCTAAAAATAGCTCTTTGGAGACGATTGCAACACCTTGGCCTTTAAGCGCCGCACTCAATGCCATGTCATTAGAAGAGACTCGAGTGTGTGGGCCTTTGGCACAAATACTTGAACCGCATATCCCCTGAGACTCAAACCACTGCTCCCAGCTTACTTTGTCATCGTCGTGGTGAATAAGGTTGCATCTTGCTAAATCACTCGGAGACTTAATTTGCAGCGCTTCTTTGTAGCTTGGTGAACAAACAGGGTAGTTACTATCTTCCCCAAGATATAACTGCTCAAGTCCGGCGGGACACGCTAACTCTTTCTTAGTAGAAAACCGGATCGCGATATCAATATGATTTAAACGAATATCTTCAAAGCGATTAGAGCCAAGCACACGAATTTGGATGTCGTCATGAGACTCGTAAAACGAAGATAAGTTAGGCATTAGCCATAAAGAGCAAAAAGACTGGGTTGACGTTATGGTCAAGCTACCAGCCAATTCTTGCGTTTGAATTTGATTTAATCCCCCAATAATGCGCTTAAACGCACTTTGAGTAGACATTAACAACACTTCGCCGGCTTCAGTTAAGTGCATATTGCGGCCTTTTCTTACAAAAAGCTTAACTGCAAGTGCAGTTTCCAGTTGCCGCATTTGTTGACTTACTGCCGCTTGCGTAATGTTCAATTCGAGCGCAGCTTGAGTGTAACTTTGGAGCCGAGCAGCACTCTCAAAACAGCGTAGTGCACTTAAGTGCCTTAACCTCTTATCCATAAGCTCAACTTATATTAATTGTAATTAACTATCGTTGGTATCCTGCCATATTTTGACCCAAGATACTGTCATAAATTACTTAACCTGAACTCAGGTTACTCACTACTACGACAGGAGCAACAATGAATTATTGCAAACCAAAGCCAAAGTCACGGTTATTACACTGGTTAAATATAATCGGAGCCTATCTGAAGTTAGAACACACAGTGAAACATAAGTAGTTTCAATATGTGGGAACATAATTAAGTACGGTGGAGCCTGTTACAATTTTTGTTACACAAAAAGTCGACTAGCCCACCGCTACAATTTATTGATATTACTTAGTATTTAAAATATTGATCGGATAGCAAACCTTTATCCACACTCTTTTTGCAACAAGTTTTGTTAAAGTAAATGGAACATCGCGCTCATTATGTGTTGTTCACACCTAGTGACAACATACAGCACATTGATTACAACAATAACAAATATGGATAAAGGATTTTTATGCTATCTAAATCTCTGATATGCAGTGCTATTTTACTAGCTACTAGCGCTTCTGTTGATGCCCAATCTAATGCTGAACTTCATCGTCTAGCCACCGTAGCTAAACCGATAGAGCAAGCAGTCACATTTAACTTAGATCCATCTAAGGAGCGTTTTTCAGGACACACGACTATAAAACTTGAGGTGCTCAAAGCCACCCAATTTATTGAGCTCAACGGATTAGACTATGCGATCAACGCTGCTGAGTTAGTCGGAAAAGCGTCGTGTGAGCTCAGAGACAAAATGCTCGAAACCGGTAAAGTGAGACTAAGTTGTGAAAAAACACTGCAACCGGGTCGCTACACGCTTACTATTGACTATACCGCCCCTTACAATCGCAATAGCGTCGGTCTCTATAAAACCATAGACAATGGCGTGCCTTACTTATTTACTCAGTTTCAGATGAGTGATGCAAGAAGAGCAATACCAACGTTTGATGAACCTGAGTATAAAATTCCATTTCAACTCACTATTACCGCCCCTGACGATCAAAAAGTATTCGCCAACACGCCTGTTTTAGAGACCAAAAAGTCAAATGGCATGGCCACCCACTACTTCGACAAGACGCCGCCCCTTCCTTCTTATTTAGTTGCCTTGTCCGTTGGCCCATTCGAAGTACTTGATGTTAAAGGGATGTCGGTTCCAGGTAACATTATTACCCCACAAAAGAAATCAAATCTTGCCGCTTATTCCATCGAAAACACGCCAAAGATACTCAAAGCACTTGAAGACTATTTTGACTTACCCTATGTCTATAAAAAACTAGACCAAGTCGCAGTCCCTGAATTTCCGTTCGGAGCAATGGAGAATGCAGGCCTTGTGACTTACCGAGAAGATATATTACTTATCGATCCAGCAACGTCGACAAGACAAGCGCAAACTTCGCATGTGAACGTTATTGCTCATGAGCTCGCACACCAATGGTATGGTAATCTAGTTACGATGAAATGGTGGAATGATCTTTGGTTAAACGAAGCATTTGCCACTTGGATGGCTGCAAAGATCACATTACAGTTGTTTCCTGAGCTAGAGACAAATTTATCCTTATCTCAACACAGTGCCATGCCCTATGACGCTCAAGCAACTACCTCACCGATCCGCAAACCGGTTATTACAGAGTCTGATGTAACAGACGGCTTGGGACTTGCGTACAGCAAAGGTAGCGCGGTACTTTACATGGTTGAGCAGTGGCTTGGGGAAGCCGTATTCAAGCAAGGCATGCGCAATTATATCCGTAAATTTGCTTATAAAAATGCAGAAGCCAAAGATCTTTGGAATGAGCTGGGTAAAGTGTCTAATAAAGATGTTGCGACAGTGCTAAACTCATTTGTATCACAAGCTTCATTTCCACTTTTGACGATTAAGTTAGATGGTCAGAATGCCACCTTATCCCAACAACGTTTTGTAATAAAAGGGCAAGAAGCGGCAGCACAAACTTGGCATATCCCCATAACATTGCGCTATGGTAAAGGTGACAAAACGGCCACTAAGACAATACTTCTAGACTCCAAGACACAACAGATTAAATTAGACTTTGAGCCTGAGTGGATCTTACCAAACGACAATGCGACAGGTTATTACCGCTGGGATCTTTCTGAGTCTCAACTCGCAAGCCTAATATCACATGCCCCAAACAAGCTAAACGAGCGGGAGAGATTAGACTTACTAAGCAATGTTGACGCGCTGATGGAGTCTGGAAAAATAAATGCCAATGCGTTGATGTTAACACTCAGTGAGTTTATTAACGACACTCATCCCAAAGTAGCAAAGGCCGCTCTTACTCAATTACTATCACAACATAAACAGTATGAAGACGATTCAAATAAGTTACTTTGGAAGAAACTTTATACCACTTATGTTGAGCCTGCATTTTCTCGATATGGACTTAAGGCAAATGCAAATGAACCAGCTGCCACATCGGAAATACGTGCAGCATTGGTTAGAGCACTGGCTTTCGAGACCAAGCATCAAACCATTATTACGCATGCCAAAAAACAAGCGAGTTTATATTTAACGTCACCTGATAAAGTTGACCCCTACTTGGCGAGAAGTTTCCTGCAAATTGCCGCTTATTACGGTGATGCTGAGCTGTTGAAGTCGTACAAAAAGGTATTTGAAACTACTAATAACCCAACTCAGCGTACTAACCTATTGCTTGCCATGGGGTATTTTGGTCCTCAAGAATTGCAACAACAAGTACTAGATTATGCCCTAAGCGAACATGTAACAGCCTCAGACTTTAATTACATATTAAGCGGGAATGGTAAAAGCGATGAGCGAAAAGCGCTTTATCAAAAGTGGTTTTATCAGCACTTTGAGCGCTTAAAGGAACGCTTCCCTCCTTTTGCCAAGTCACAGCTACCTTTTTACCTTTTTTCGTACTGTGACGCAGATGCGCTAAAACAGGCGCAGCAGTTTTTTGGACCAATGCAAAACGAGATAGAAGGCTTAAGTAAATCACTTAAACAACTGGAATTGGCAACAAATACCTGCATTATGCAAAAGCAAAGAGAGCTAGTATCAGTTAACCAATTTTTGAATAACTTGTAAAAGACTCCAACCAGTTGTGGCGCTTTTGGCTTTTGCTGAGCGCCACTATTTTTTAGGATAAATATGTTACGTTCATTTTTATTATTGCTATGTCTGCCATTCACCTTGGCCGCTGAAACCGTGATTGATCCCGCTCGTGATAGAGCAATTCCTGTAGAAATTCATCAACCATCCAATACCGATAACTGCTCAACTGCAGCGCTTTGTCCCGTTGCTCTGCTAAGCGCCGGCTATGGTGTCTCACATACCGACTATCAATTCTTGGTCAAGACGCTAAACCAAGCAGGATATTTGGTTATTACTGTAGGCCATGAGCTTGCAACTGACCCTCCTCTTTCCGTCGAAGGGAACTTATACGAAACACGCGCAGAAAACTGGCAGCGTGGCGCTGATACGCTAATGTTTATTCACGATTACTTTAAGCTGAAGTTCACCACCTTTGACTTTGAGCATATCCTCTTAATTGGCCATTCTAATGGCGGTGACATTTCAGCATGGTTAATCAATCACGGCGCTAAATTTGTAAGCCAAATCATTACGCTAGACCATCGCAGAGTGCCATTACCGAGAAGCCTTGATGTAAAGGTATTGTCGATACGAGCAAGTGACTTTCCAGCAGACAAAGGAGTGTTACCAAATATTGCTGAAAAGCAAAAATATCAGGATTGTGTTGTCACGATAGCGAATGCAAAACACAACGACATGACTGACGAAGGTCCGAGCTGGCTAACAGACAAAATAGCACAAATTTTGGCGGCTCATTTAGCTGGTAAACCTTGCCTAGAGAATGAGAAAGTAAAAGGCCAATAGTCGCAAAACGCAGAGAGAGAAGTGAGGAAATCTCACTCCTCTTTCTGTTTATATGTTCTATTTGAGCTGAGCTTTATTTAATTTCAGCCACAGGCATTGATAGCGGTTTTACACACATAAAATATGCCCAAGCAATCAATATGATTTGCAGTGGTGCTCTAATTAGCAAATAAACTGGTCCCCACTGATGTCCTCCCAAGCCAACGCTGTTGAGCGCGGCATACACATTTGCGGGAAAAAACAGGATAAAAATGGCAATAGCCGCTTTTGCTGTAGATAATTGATATTTAGGTATAAATAACAGAATCGCTACGACGAGTTCGATGACACCAGTGAAATACACCAAAGGAAGCCTATACGGCACCCAACTAGGTAACATTTCTACCATTCCCTGTGCTTTTACGATATGGCCAATAAAAAAGAACATAAATGCGATACCGAGACCCCAACAGGCAAGCGTTGCTGTCTCTACCTGTACGCCTCTTACCTTTGAATAGATAATACCGAGTAATAACGGGCTGCAAAGTAACAGTATAATAATGATTGGTGTAACCATGGTTTATGCCTCATCCCTAAACATTGTTAGCGGCTAAAAAGCCACCAAGTTTATCCAATCATGTCACGTGATGTTCCTAAAAACAATAAAATTAGCAACCGTATGTGCTAGATTTTGCTGATCTTTAGCTCACCACTTTCATCAACTCCGCTTTAGTCTTGCCGATATCAAATTGCTCAACCATCTCTCTTAATTCATTGGCTTTACTCAACAATGACAGCCCCGATGCATTCGTCATCTCTACCAAAGTATTGTTTTGTTGCGTGATACCATCAATTTGTTTAATCGCTAGATTAATTTGCTCAATACCACTTGATTGCGTATTGCAGGCCTCAGCGATAGTTTGCACTTGCGATGCAAGTCCATACACACTTTCCACGATGGTTTTTAACGTCTCACCGGATTCTGACGCCAGCTTAGATCCTTGCTTCACTTTGATGTTACTGCTTCCCAACAACTCAGAAATGTCTTTTGAGGCGCTTGCACTGCGCAGCGCTAAATTTCTCACTTCTGAGGCAACGACCGCAAAACCTTTTCCTTTTTCTCCCGCTCTTGCAGCTTCAACAGAGGCGTTCAGCGCTAATAAGTTAGTTTGAAACGCAATAGAATCAATAACCTCAATGACGGTAAGTATTTCTTTAGCACTCTTACTAATTTCGGTCATTGCCTCAATCGTTGACTCAACCACCTTTCCACCTTGCTGTGCTTGCTGGTTAACTTCTATAGCCAACTGATTAGCAGATTGCGCATTACTGGCGTTTGAGTGCACGGTTTCGGTGATTTCACCAACTGATACCCGTGTTTCTTCAATAGATGCAGCTTGAGAAGAGGATCGTTCACTTAACTCTTCGATGCCTGTGGTGATCTGCTGTACCGAAACCGTGATGGATTCCGCCATGGCGAGTAGCTTTTGCATCATATTAGCTAAGTTGCCAACACTGGTATTTACCGATTGTTTCAGCAGCGCAAAATCACCCGCATAACTTTTTTCAACTTGGCGAGTTAAATTTCCCTGAGACAGCCCATCCATCACATTCATGCACTCCTTAAGTGGCGCTTCAATCGAGTCCAGCGTTTCATTCATGGCTGTAATTATGCAGGCATATGCACCATGGTGATTGCTAGCGTCTGCTCTATGATGCAAGTCTCCTTCGCTGGCCGCTTCAGCAAGCTTTTCGGCATCGGTTAGCATCAATTTAATCGCACCAACACAAGCAAAGAGGCTTTGATAGATGCTATCAAACTCTCCTTTATAACCATCATTCGTTAAGGCGGGTAATTCTCCTTTTGCGATACTTTCTAGATATCCACTAGTAAGGGCTACGGGTTTAGAGACCGCATCAAGCGTTTCATTAACGCCACGAATGATTTTCCGAAATTCACCCTGATGTTTGGCTTCATCCGCGCGAGTAGAGAGCTCCCCTTCTCCTGCGGCGGCAACTAAACTGTAAGTATCCTCAATAAGTAACGATAGTGATGAGGTGGCGCGCTGTAAGGCCATATGTATTTGCGCAAATTCGCCCTTAAACTCACCGCTAATCTGCTCGGGAATTTCTCCTTTTGAAAGCGAAGTAAGATATTGTTTTGTTTGGCTAATGGGCTGCTCAACAGCATCAAGTAGTTTGTTAAGTCCGCTGGCTATTAATTTCATAGAGCCAACGTATCCCTCAAGGTTTATACGTTCACTCAGTTTGCCATCGGAAGCTGACTTAATGAGCTGTTCAACCTGTTGTTCTGCACGTCTTGTCTGGCTTAAATCCTTAAATTCAAATACCGTACCTAACACCCTACCATTTTGATCGGAAACTGGGTTGGCGGTTACTGCAATGATTATGTCACCTACGCACCACTCCCACTCTAGCTGACGTACTAATTGACCCGCAGCCTGGTGCAGTGCTTTAGAGCTGTGAAGTAAAGCTTCGGGAATTGGATGATTAACGACTTCAGTCGGCACACTTAACGTAGTGCGGTAACGATCAAATAAAGAATCACATTGTGCATTTACGTAGAGCACTTGATTACTGTCATCACATAAAAGCACGGGCGCGGCCACGTTATTTAGCGCATAACGGATCCGTAAGTTTTCTTTTGCTTGTAGCTCTAGCTTTTGAGTCGCATCAAGTAAGCTAGTTTGCATTTGCCGTAAATTTGTCAGTAAGTTACCTATTTCATCGTTACTGTGTACAACGACTTTGTTGTCTAATCGACCACTCGCAATTGCCTTCGCCACATCAGATGCACGGCGGATTGGACGAGTGATTAAATGCTGCATATACCAAGTCAGTAATCCTAAAGTCACAAGCGCAACAATGATGAGTCCTAGGGTACTAAAAAAGATAAGTTGGTTTTTTGTCGCGACAATTTCACTCGTTCTCGTATCTACTAACGCGTTAATTTGCTTATTAATTTCAAGTAAGTAAACACTTGCTTGGCGGTCTATTCCACTTACTGAAGCATCAGCAAGGCTAATATCAAAGCCTGAACTTTTGAATAGTTCCACCGCTTCACGATATTTTTGTCCTAAGGTGAGGTGTTCTTTTTGATATTCACGCAACTTATTTTCTAGGGTGGTTGGTAACGCATAGGCTGAAACAATTGAACTGAGTTGCTTTTGTACTTCAGCTTCTTTGGTTTCAAATCTTGACCAATATTTATTTAGCTGGGCAGGATCTCTTCCTCTAATGAGTACATTTTTCCACTCTTGTACTTGGGTTTTGAAATCATCGAGCACTATGTTTATTTGCTCGCGAGCAGCCAATTCATTGTCTATCATGCTGTCATACTGCTCCGCGACGCGTTTCATCACCAAAACAGTAATCATCGCACCGATGAGCATTACCACTAAACCCGCAGTTACCGCAGAAATAAGTTTTGCCTTAACACTTTTCATTCTGAGTATCCCTAATTATGAAAAGATTGTTACATAAAGATAGAACAGGAATAGTGGTGCCACAAATCAATGCAGTATCAAGGGTGAAAAACCGTTATTGCACTTTGATTTACAATGTAAAACTTATGACATTCGTCATCATCACAGAGTCACAAATATCTGCTAGGATAGGTTCGCAAGAGAATAAAGGAATAATACCTGCGGAGCAGGTTTTTAGCGGAGTAAGTAGATGTCGGCGTTTTTTCGCTATCCGACGGCTTGGTTGGTAACAACCATTTTCACTTGGTTAGCCGTTGCAATACCAAGTTTAGTTTATGCTCAGCAAAAAGCACAATGGCTGCCTTGGGTACAGCATATCGGTGTTTTGATCCTCGTGCTTTTATGTATCAATGAATCCGAAAAATACTATGGCTACAAGGTTAGATATTCGATGCTGTTTGTATTGGCGCTTTTGATCCAGTCAATTAACCTTACCTCCCCCGCCGCAATTCATCTCATTTACAACGTAAAACTCGTTGGGATCCTTGCTTTTTATGTTCCTTTGAGCTTTGCGCTTGGGTATATCCTAGTTACCTCTTGCTTGTATGTTGCGTCGCAATACTTTTTTTGGGGACATGGCTTTGAATATCTCAACGCAGTGTTATTTGCCTGTTTTCAGTTATTTGCGTACGTGGTGTGTAAAAGAATGCAAAAGGAACAAGAAGCCAAAGAAGCGCTACAACTCGCCCACAGTCAGCTATCTGCAACGCAGTCTCTGCTAAGCCAAAGTATTGCTAAACAAGAGCGGCTTCAATTAGCAAGAGAGTTACATGACGACGTTGGACATCAAATAACCAGTCTGATTGTAAATTTAGATGTCGCAAGACGAACTGCAGCGGCACCATTGACCGAGCTATTAGATAGCTGCTATTTGCAAGCTAAAGACACCCTAAAATGTATTCGCGATTTAGTCAGCGACAAGCGTAGCAACGAGCATATCGATCTCCATGATGCTTTGCTGAGGCTTACTGAATCTATCCCTCGTCTTAACATTGAACTCGACTATGAACATCACCCATTACTCGAGAAACTAAGTTATGCCAATTGCATTCTAAAATGCTGCCAAGAGGCCATCACCAATACCTTGAAGCACGCCAAGGCGGATAAAATGCAAGTACGAGTGTATTGTCAACAAGGATTAAAAGTACAAATAAGCGATAACGGCATTACCTTAAATAGTATTCGATTTGGAAATGGTCTGGCTGGTATGCAGGAGCGGATCCAAGAACTCGGCGGCAGTCTTGATGTGTCAACTCATCAAGGCGTAACATTAACTATCCATTTTGGGACGACAAATGGCTAAAATATCAGTTTACCTAGTCGATGATCAGGCGCTTGTGCGCCAAGGTATGCAAGCACTGCTTTCGCTAAGTGGTGACATTATTTGTTCTGGAAGCTGTGGCAGCGGCAGTGAGTTCATTCAACAGGTTCAATCAAACCAAATTACAGCTGACATTGTGCTTTTAGATATGCGAATGCCTGAGCTAGATGGTGTTGATGTACTCACCGAGCTTTTGCCTTTGGCTATAAACTTTAAAGTCATTATCCTCACTACCTTCAACGATACTGCAAAGCTAAAATTAGCCCTAGAACTTGGTGCTAAAGGCTGCCTTCTTAAGGACGTGGACTTAGAAGAGTTAATTGATGCCGTTCGACAAGTCCATCAAGGTGAACTTATTATCCAAGACGAGCTTGCTGAGACCTTACTAAAACCTGACCCCACTTTAGATAAGCTCACCACACGAGAAAAGGATATTTTAAAACTAATCGCGAAAGGATATTCCAATAAGGAAATCGCCAATGCATTATATAAAGCGGAAGGTACGATCCGTAACTCGGTTTCTTGTTTGCTCGCAAAACTACAAGTACGAGACAGAACACAAGCTACACTGAAAGCTAAAGCGCTCGGCTTCGGGGATTGATATTGCTACACTGCCATATCGCCATTTCCGGAGCCGTTTTTGAACAACCCAAATTTACCACTAGTTTATCACTCTAATTACTCATTCAATTTTGACCCAAAGCACCGCTTCGTGATGAGTAAATTTGCGCGTCTATACCAAGAAGTAGACGCATTAGGGCTCATTCACAACAATGTTTTTAGTCCTGAGCCCGGCGACCCATCGCCGCTCGAAAATGTGCACTGCGAGCAATATATTTGGGACTTATGGGGTAACCAACTCGACGCTAAAGTGATGCGACGTATCGGCTTGCCTTGGTCGGAGCAGCTTATGGCACGTACTTTTACTGCGCCGCTTGGAACGCTAAGAACTGCAGAACTTGCGCTTAAACATGGTATTGCATGCCATTTAGCCGGTGGCACGCACCACGCACACTATGATTTTGGCTCTGGTTTTTGTATGGTGAATGATCTTGCCTTTACAGCCACGCAGTTGCTAGATAGTAATCAGATCACCAATGCCCTAATTTTTGATCTGGATGTTCATCAAGGCGACGGTACCGCCGCTATGCTAAAGCACAACCCGTATGTTTATACCTGCTCAATCCACTGCGAGAAAAACTTCCCCTTTCGTAAGCATGATAGCGATTTAGATATTGGCTTAGAAGTAGGGATCAGTGACACTCACTACCTAGAAGTTGTCGCACATACACTTGAGTCATTATTGATTGATCTAAATCCAGATATTGTGCTGTACGACGCTGGTGTCGATGTTTGGCAAGGTGATAACTTAGGTAAATTGGATATCTCATGGCTTGGCATTGCGAAACGAGATGCACTGGTGCTGACCTTATGTCAAAAGCATGGTGTCCCTGTCGCAACCGTGATTGGTGGTGGATACGATAAAGATCACCAAAGATTAGCAAAGCGCCACGCGATTGTGGTGCAACAAGCTGCAAAACTTTAAAAAATGATGATCTTTTTATTTTGCTCAGTCGTTTATCATTATGAAGGGTTTGATTGGTGTAACACCTTTAGTTAATTTCCCCTTCACCACGGCACTGACTAGGCGCACCGTGTGGTGCGCTTTTCTTCTTACTCTCCTAAAAAAACACATTCATCAATATTTAAAAAACATTTAATTTACACGAACAGCTCACTCTGTTAATGTACCCACTTCGCTAACTAAAACAAGGAATTAGTATGAAAACCAAACTTGCGATTATCGCTTCATTATTCGCTGCGAACTCAGCATACGCTACTGTGGAGTTGTACTCAGGTGCAAATAACTGTGCTTTAGACAGTAAACTGGAGGCTGCTGCTTTCACTAAACATGCGAATGCGGTTGGTAACTTAGAGGCGTTAACACAAAAACACAGCGAACAAGCGGGCGCCACGGAAAATGGCTACTTTATTTTCAATCCAGCCTACTTAAGAACAGAGCGTTATTTCAACTGTAGCGTGCCGCTAAATGCCAATATTGGCCAATTTACGCTAACCGTTCATGGAACAACTAAAGGACTAACTGGTACTAATGCCTTTTGTTTGGTTTCAAAAATTCGTAAAGTGAGCGACGGCGGTATCGATAAATGGTTCAAGTTTAGAGAGACAGGTAAAGGTTTCTATTGGACTGATATATCTGATCCAAACGTAGCAGAAGAGCAATTTGTTAGCCATACCACCACTTTAGATAATAACTACGAAAGTGGCGCTGTTTTGGACCTCAAGTGCAGAACAACGTGGGATAAAGGCAGCGTGGCAGTTGGTCAAATTGAGCTTAGTTACTAATATTGAGTAGTGCCCTAACACTCTGGGCAATCTTTCCCTAAGGATTGCCTATTATGGTCCAACAAATTCTTGATTATGCTTTACCAGTGCACGCCTAATTCGGTCTATGAGCATAGGAGCTGTATCCTTGCTAAATGCCATACATCCACGCTGCTGACTTGCCTTCGTCACTTCTAAAAGCGGTGTAACTTCGTCATCGTTAAGCCCTGCAGTTTTAAGTTCTTCACTCATGATGTATTCCGTTGACATTACAAGGTCTATCCGTCCTTTGAAAAAGAGTTTGTAAAAGCTTTTGGAGTCGGCGGCAACAACCAAATGCTCTCCTTGAGTAAATCCGTGTTGAATCAAAAAATCATAATAGATATTGCCTTTTACTACTGCAGACGTGTATTGCTTGGCATCCTCCAATGAAGCCAATTGAATATCTTTGCGCGTTTTAAGTTTGAAGAAATACACGCCCACAGGACGGATCAAAGGGCATGCCCATTCATAGTCAGCTTCACGCTCTGCGGTACGATAAATAGAGTAAATCATTGTATTTGGGCGCTCTTTGGCAATTTTCATTGCCCGTACCCAAGGGTAAACTTTTATCTCGTAGTCAATTTCAGCAGCAGCAAGCACTTCCCTTACCTTTTTTGTTGCTCTCCCAACAACCTCACCTTTTTCATTGGTGAAGTTGTACGGCTTCCACTCTTCAGTTACTACCAGTAGATCTTTTGCAGAGGCACTCAAACTCGTTAAAGAGAGTATAATCAGGCTATAAATCGCTAATTTCATTACATAAGCCAATATTTCTTCTCCGCTTTTTGCAATTCCACCTTAACTCATGCACCATATTAAAAATATAAAGTTTCAAGAACATCAATATGAAAAGCATAGTACTATTTATCCTTCTCGTCGCTTGTAGTTTTACGAGCATGGCGAATGAACAAGCAGCGTCACAAAAGCCGACAGAAAACCAACAACAACAGGCTTTATCACAATTACAAGAGCCTATGTATAGGCCCTTAATTGAGCGTTATATTCTTGATGAATTAAGAGCAGTCAGAGAAGATCAAATGCGCTTAAGAGCTGATATAGAGAAGAAAATCAGCCACTCTCAGCTGGATACTGCAGATCGTGCAATTACCTACACCACGGATACCATCAATAATGTGCTCTTTTTGATCACAGCAGCTGCGTCCATCTTAGTGGTTGTTGGTTGGACTTCTTTTAGAGATATTAAGAGTAAAGTAGAAGATATCGTTAGCCTGCGCGTTGGCACGATCACCGACGAATATGAAAAGCGCCTTCAGGTTATTGAAGAGAAATTACGCGAACGTTCTGAAGAAATCCTCAATAACCAGAAGAAAATCTCTATAACGAATGAAGTACACTCTCTGTGGATGCGGGCAAATCTTGAGAGTGACATGAATTCTAAAATTGAAATTTACGATGAGATCCTAAATCGCAAACCGGAAGATGTCGAGGCGATTGCCTACAAAGCCGATGCGTTATTAGAGCTTGGTCAAACCAACACTGCAATTGCTTTGTGTAATCAAGCATTAGAAATTGACAGTGACTATGGCTATGCCTATTGGCAGCGCGCGTGTGCTTACTCCATGCTATATAAGCATGCAGATGCGATGGCCGACATCCGTATGGCTTTGGAATATGCGCCTAACTTAAAGAACGAGTTACAACACGAGCCAGCGTTTGCAAGCCTTGCAGATAACCAGAGCTTTAACGAGCTGGTGAATAGTTAAGTTGTTTTAGCAGCTCGATTTGTAACTGCGTAATCACATCGAGCTGCTTCTTAGAGATAATTAACGGATTTTCAATTTGATGGATTGCAGCCCCTTGCAAATTAAAGTGTTTTTTCAGCTCAACCATCATATTACTGTCATAGAAAAGCGCAGCCAAAGAGCCGTCTTCAAATGCTTGTGTTAAGCCATACTCAAGGCGTTTATGCAGTTTAATATCCTCTTTGCGGACATAGAAGTACACCATTGAAGGGTAGAGCAACAGGTTCTTATCGCTATAAGTCACTTGCTTGTTATCGAACGCCTTAAGCTCAGGTACGACTTCAATGACACCTCGTGGAAAAATCTTACCGGTACTATTTGCAAGCACTCTGTAAACTGCCAACCCATCAACATATTTTTCTACCGTAAAACCCGCTTTTTCAAAAATCTGAACATCGGGCCAATCCTGCCCCAAGACGACGTTGAACTGTTGTAGCTCAGCTAATGATAAATGCACATTCAGCTTGCCGCTGTCGGCCACGTTCATTGCCAGTGCCCTTATACCAAAGCTGCCAAACGCGATGGGAATGGCCACCGGCTTTGCTTGAGTGTCTCTAGCGGCTGTTGAGACTGTCCAGAACACATCGACATTGTGCTTTAGCAATTCCTTAAATTGCCGTGACTGATTAATTGGTAAATCAATCGGTTCTATCCAATGCTCGCCATATTGCTCTCGTGACTTATCTAAAGCTAAACGCAAGACTGACAAAAAATATTGGTTCTGCGGTGTGCCATTTTCTTCCGCAGCGTCCACAACCCTAATGACCTTTGGCTCTGCAGACACAGTATTCGCGGTTACCAGCATTAATAAACACAAGAGACAAATAACACAAGCCTGCATAGGATCACCAATATTGCTCAACGGTGATATGCCCAGCCTTGGCTCGCCTATGGCGTTCATATCCCATACTTTGCAACTGGGCACTTAGCTCTTTCACCATTTCGGGGTTACCACAGAGCATAAAATGGCTACTATCAGGAAACTGCTTATAGCCTAAGTGAGTTAATAATTGCTTGTTTTCGATCAGTTCAGTGACACGGCCTTGGCAACCGTTTTCAGGCTGTTCCCGTGTAACAAGCGGCACATAAGTAAAGCCATCTCTTTGTTGTTGCAACTGCTCAAGCTCTTCACGGTAACACAAATCTGCATTTAGGCGCACACCATGAATAAGGATCACCCGCTTAACCCTCTGCCACACGTCACCTTCTCTGAGCATAGACAAAAATGGGCCAACCGCCGTACCTGTACTTATCATCCAAAGCGTATCGCAAGGTGGTAGTTCATCTAGTATAAAAAAACCGTTTGCTTGGTAAGCTACATTGAGCTCATCACCGACTTGTAGCTGATGTAAAGGCACTGAAAGGTTGCCATCGGGCACTTCAACTAACAAGACTTCATGAATTGGTTCTGACGGCGCGTTTACAAAAGAATATGCTCGCGCGATGCGCTTTTCCCCTTGTTGTAAACTCAATTTAGTATATTGACCAGCCTTAAACGGTGCGATATCCGCTTTAAATTTGATACTGAATAATGTGGGCGTCCAATGTGTGATTTCGACGATTTCTCCTTTTACCCATTGCGACATTATTTCTCCAAAACTCACAAGCCGTATTTATTTAACGATAACATAACCATGGCAAAAAAATTGGCTTTGTCAAAGTTTCGGGCACCAGGTTTTTCCTAATTCAACAGGAAGCGGATCTCTGACGATGATCTGTGAAGTGACTTTGGGCAGCGACAGATTAAACTTGTCGATATGCGCATTCACCATGGACGCATATCCTGCATTTGCAGCGCCGAGCGAATAGGCTTTCATTGTTGTCGACACGGTTACGGCTTGTTTGTTTTGCTCTAGCTGTTGTACCAGCTCCCGCAACCAACCAAGATAATGTTGATTATCTTCTATTAGGGAAGGCTCCGTCGCAATATCAGTAAGCGCCTTGTGGTAGTTTGAGAAGTCTGAGTTGAGTACATATATCCCAAGACCATTGATTGATACTTGCTTCACAGCCCTATAGTTTTCATCTTTTGCGTAATGGGTTGCCGCATCAACGTAATAGCTCAGCGCCTCATCGGCTTCGCCCATTGCAAATGTTGCATTGCCAAGCGCGGTTAACAACCCTGCTTGCATAAAGCTTGGTAATATATCTCTATCCACGCTTTTTAAGAGATTGTAGCCAATCGCGGGTTGTTCAAGGCGCGTGTACGCAATCGCGATGTTCACTTTAAGTGCGGACTTATGCTGGAAGCTGGCTGGAGTGTTCATTGCACATCGATAATGCCAGATAGCTTGTTCATTCTGGTTACGGCGACGATAACCAACACCAATATTAGTCAGAATTTTCGCCCTATCTTCGTCAGCCAAAGTCTTGAAGGGTGGCGCTTTAAGCGTATTTAGCGCTTTAATAAAAATGGCGTTATTGAACGTATTGGCACTCGCTCTAATGGCAAGGTAATGAAGTTGATATAAATCTGCAACAGCAAGATCCTCCCGAGCAATCGCGCTTTGGTATGCCTTAAGCGCTTCATCAGGCGCGTTTTTAACCAGAGACTCAAACGCATCTAAGTCAACTTCTGCATTCGCCATTAATGCTAACAAGCCCAGAACAAAAATCGCCATCGTCCAATACCAATACCTTATCATTAGAAAAACTCTACCACCTTTATGTAGTGTAAACTAGGGAATTTTGGATGGACCAAGATCAAAAAAAAAGCCGCTTCAAGCGGCTTTTTTGGGTGTGATTCGCGTTGTTTTAGGCGTGTCTCCAAAACTCTGCGATTACGTTACCAAGGAACTTTTCAAATTGTATTAAATTGACTCTAGCGCAATTTTAACCATTTCATTGAACGTGCTTTGACGCTCTTCTGGTGGCGTTGCTTCACCAGTAATAACATGGTCACTTACTGTGAATAGTGCCATCGCTTTTGCACCGTATTCAGCCGCTACGCCGTATAAACCAGCTGTTTCCATATCAACAGCCATTACGCCTAGCTTGTCTAATTCTTTATAAAATTCGCCATCGGCTTGATAGAAAGTATCTGTAGTGAAAACATTACCAACTTTTGCTTCAATACCTAAACGGCGAGCAGCGTTTACGCCATTTTCTAATAAACCAAAATCAGCAATCGCAGCGAAGTCATAGCCACGTACACGAGCACGATTCACATTTGAGTCTGTGCTTGCGCCTTGTGCAAAGATCACATCGCGGATCTTGATGTCTTGACTAATACCACCACATGTACCGATGCGGATCAGGTTCTTAACACCAAAGCTAACAATAAGCTCACGAGCGTAGATTGACATAGATGGAATACCCATGCCTGAACCCATGATGCTAACTGGCTTACCATTGTAAGTACCAGTAAAACCAAACATGTTGCGAACGTCAGTTACCTGACGAGCATCTTCCAAAAAGTTTTCTGCAATGTATTTTGCTCTTAGTGGATCGCCCGGCATTAATACCGTTTCTGCAAAATCACCTGGCTTTGCGCTAATGTGTGGAGTGCTCATATTGTTTCCTTTAGTTAGGCTTTTATCTCGGCCTTAAAGCCTTCACCGTACTGCGTTGCATCTAAATCAAACCACTGGGCAAGCGTTTGACCTATGTCAGCAAAACTTTGTCTTTCTCCTAACGGAGTATTGTTCATACCCGGTGTATATGCCAATACGGGCACGTACTCTCGCGTATGATCTGTGCCTTCTGCGGTTGGGTCGCAACCGTGGTCGGCAGTCACTAAAAGCAAGTCATCAGCTTTTAGTTTGGCAATAATTTCCGGTAAAAATGCGTCAAACTCAGCAAGTGCTTCTGCATATCCCACTGCATTTCTGCGGTGACCAAACTTTTCGTCGAAGTCGACTAAATTGGTGAAGATAAGACTATGGTCTGGCGCTGTGTCCATCACTTCGCTTGTCTTTGCTAGCAGATTCAAAAGGCCAGGCGCTTTGTGCTTTTGTGTGATCCCTTGATGCGCATAAATATCTGCAATTTTACCAATACTAATTACTTCGCCACCGTCATTGGCTAGCTTATCTAGCACAGTCGGCGAAGGCGGTAATACCGAATAGTCTCGGCGGTTACCAGTACGAATAAAGTCGGCACTTGAAGTGCCTATAAATGGCCGCGCAATCACTCGTCCTATATTCATTTCATCAAGCAGTGCCCGTGCGATTTCACATACTTGATAAAGCTTGTCAAGTCCGAACGATTGTTCATGAGCGGCTATTTGAAAGACGCTATCAACTGAGGTGTAGCAAATCGGCTTACCGCTTTGTACGTGTTCTTCACCCAGCTGTTCTAAAATCGTTGTGCCCGACGCGTAACAGTTACCCAAAATGCCAGGTATGTCTGCACGTTTGCACAATTCATCTATAAATTCTTGTGGGAAACATGGGTTAGTATTTGGGAAGTAACCCCACTCAAACAATACTGGCACCCCTGCCATTTCCCAGTGGCCAGACGGCGTGTCTTTACCACTCGATAATTCTTTTGCATATCCCCAAGCAGCACTTGGTTTTATGGTTTGCGCCACAGCGCAAGTTTCTTTACCTGCAGCTTCACATGCTGCAATAAGGCCTAGTTTAGAAAGATTAGGTAAGTCTAACGCTTGTCCTTTTTCTTCTTTATAGGCCTGCAATAAATGAGCGAGAGTATTAGCGCCTACGTCACCAAACTTTTCTGCGTCCGGTGCTGCGCCAATGCCTAGGCTATCCGCCATTAAAATGATTGCTCTTGCCATAGATACCTCTCTATACTGCTCAGGCTGTTATTTATTCTTAAATACATGGTTACCTTAAGCGTTGGTTACTTTATGTTTGGTTAAAAAAATCGTACAGGACATAAGTCCGCTGTCATAAAATAGTCACAAAATTCACGAAAAGCTGCGATCTTGCTAATTTAGCTCTGTCGCCCTTAAGCGGACATAAGTCCTGTTTTGAGTCCGCCAAACCCGTTAAATTTGCTCATTAAGCGAGGCAAAAGAGATTAATCGTGTCTTTTTTGCTATTGTGATCTTCCAACATAAACAACTGCTGGGTGTGAACTTTAGTGACACGAACTATTATAGCCATAGCTGGCGCATCTGCGTCTGGTAAGTCTCTTTTTAGTCAAACGATCTACAACGAACTAGTGAATGAGCTTGCCTCAGGCACTATCGCGGTAATCGAAGAGGACGCCTATTATAAAGATCAATCGCATTTACCTATAGAGCATCGTACTCAAACGAATTATGATCATCCTGATGCGTTTGAACACGAGTTGTTACGCGAGCATTTAACTAAGCTTCGCCTAGGTGAATCCGTAGAGGTTCCTACCTACGATTACGGACAGCATACACGTAGTGATAAAACCCGAATAGTAAACCCTGCTAAGATACTAATCGTCGAGGGTATATTACTACTGAGCGATCCTGCATTAAGTGAAGAGTTTGATATCAAGGTGTTCATTGATACACCTTTGGATATTTGTTTGCTGCGTCGCATGCAAAGAGATATAGAGCACAGAGGAAGAAGTCTGTCATCTGTGGTAGAACAATATCAGGCGACGGTAAGACCGATGTTTTATCAGTTTATCGAGCCATCCAAGCATAATGCCGACTTGGTTGTGACCCGTGGCGGTATGAATCGCGTTGCGATTGATATTATTAAAAGTAAAATAAAATATTTGCTACAAGAATAACGGGAAATTGGCATGACAACAATTATGAGCTTAGTGGGCATGATGATGCTCCTAGGCGTAGCATTTGCGTGTTCAACAAATCGCAGTGCTATTAATAAGCGTACCGTAGGCGTTGCATTTTTATTGCAAGTCCTTATTGGTGGCTTTGTACTCTTTATTGAAGCAGGTAAAAATGTATTAGCTTCAATGTCTAGCGCGGTTGCCAAAGTGATTAGCTATGCTAATGACGGTATCGGTTTCTTGTTCGGGCCATTAGCCAAACAAGACTCGCTAGGGTTTATCTTTGCGATTCAGGTATTACCAGTGATCGTGTTCTTCTCAGCGCTCGTTGCTGTGTTGTATCACCTTGGTATCATGAACTGGATCATTAAAATTTTAGGTGGTGGCTTGCAAAAGTTACTACAAACGTCACGACCAGAGTCGCTTTCAGCTACGGCAAATATTTTTGTCGGCCAAACGGAAGCCCCTTTGATCGTAAAACCGTTTATTCCAAAAATGACGCAATCAGAGTTGTTTGCAGTTATGGTGGGCGGTTTGGCGACGGTAGCAGGCTCCGTTATGGCGGGCTATGTGGCGATTGGTGTTGAGCTTAAATACCTCATTGCCGCGAGCTTTATGGCTGCCCCTGGTGGTTTCTTAATGGCAAAAATGATTGTGCCAGAAACCGAGAAGCCACACGAAAACCTATCTGATGTAGATAGTGGTGATGATAAACCAGTAAACGTAATTGATGCAGCAGCATCAGGTGCATCAAGCGGTATGCACTTGGCACTAAACGTAGGTGCGATGCTACTTGCGTTTGTGGCACTTATTGCGCTACTAAACGGTTTACTAGGCAGTATTGGTGGAATTTTTGATTACCCAACACTGACGCTACAAGAAATTTTAGGCTACGTCTTTGCCCCTGTTGCTTGGCTACTTGGGGTACCTTGGTCGGAAGCCGTGACGGCAGGTAGTTTTATCGGCCAAAAATTGGTAGTTAACGAGTTTGTTGCCTACCTAGATTATATGAATTATCGCGATACGTTGAGCACACACACTCAAGCGATTGTCACATTTGCTTTATGTGGATTTGCTAACTTATCGTCGATTGCCATCTTACTAGGCGGACTTGGTGGTATGGCCCCAAGTCGTAGAAAGGATATCGCTCGCCTAGGGCTCAGAGCAGTGTTAGCAGGGTCTATGGCTAACCTCATGAGTGCAGCAATTGCAGGTTTCTTCCTCTCGCTAGCTTAGAAACTTATTGAGATAAGCCGCAGTTGCAAAACAATTGGTTGGTTGCTTTAAGGGGTTAAAGTGACCACACTAACTTGAACGATACTTCACCAAAGGGCCTTTTAGGCCCTTTTATCGTTTCTGAGAAACACTTTTTTGACCACCCTTCTTAAGAAACCAGCACCTCTCACCTACAGCTCCTTCATCGCTTTTGATGGGAATATCTTTTCTTGTAGCCCAGTTACTAGGCTGACTCCTAGCAAGACTAAAATACTGCCAAGGATTGTGTTAGCACCGATTTGCTCTTGCAAAAAGAGATGTCCCCATAAAATCCCAAACACTGGAATTAAAAAGGTAACAGATAAAGCAGATGCAGCGCCGAGATCTTCGACTAACTTAAAATAGAGAATATAGGCAAAGCCCGTACATAATATGCCAAGTCCAACTACTGCACTTATCACTGTAGAGTCAGGCGTTTCTCTCATTGGCATAAACCAAATAAAAGGCAATACCAATAGCGCAGAGCCCCATAAGTTACCATGGGCATGATTGAATGCGCTCATTTTTGGTGCCGTTTTGGTGTAATGAGAGGCCACCGCATAGCTCAGAGTCGCACACAGGGTTGCAATAATAGGTAACCATGCACCTTCGTCCAATACGGTGCTATCCAACCCAACTAGCGTGATAACACCTGCAATCCCAAATCCACATCCTAGCCACACTGACTTTTGAGTCGGCACTTTTAGCCAAAACACACTGATTAACACCCCCCAAAATGGTGCGGTTGAATTTAAAATTGAGAGCATGGAAGCGTCAAGCGTTTGCACAGCATAAGCGAATAACATAAAAGGTAATGCTGAGTTAAACAGCCCGAGGATTAGAAAGTGCTTTTTGTACTGCCAAAAATGTAAATTACGCTTTAATACTAAGGCAACCGCGGCGAGCGTTAGCGCACCAAATAAGACTCGAAATTCAATGAGTACAGCAGGACCAAGGACACCGGCAGCCACCTTCATAAATAAAAATGAGCCACCCCAAATTGCGGCAAGTAACACTAAACCAAGAAACCCTTTCACTCCATACTCCAAGGTTAATATTAATGGAGCTTTACCTTACGCCGATATATAAATACAGCACAAGCCATTTTTGGTACTGTCATTAGGATGTGTTTAACTTTCTTTGAGAAAGAGGGAAAGGCTAAAACTTAAGGTATAGAATGAGACTCGCTTTTTACGCAATGATAGTCGCTTTGCTTATCCTCACAGGATGTAGCAAAAGGCAAACTCTAGAGCCAACAGAGCAAATACAATTGACTCAGTTGCCGGTTAGTCTCGCCCAACTTTCTAGTGACGCGGCGCTAACCTTACTACTCATTGACGATCATTTACTACAAGTATGGGATAACCAAAGCCAACAGCTGATTAAACAAGTCGAAGGAAGTAAATACCAACTTACTTTTCGTGACGCTTTAATAGCGCCGAACAAGCGCAGTATTCTGAGTATTTCGGACACCCAACTTAACATCTGGCAATTGCACTCAAACGAAGTTGTCAGTTATCCGTTACCTGAGTTTGACTCGTTCATTCGCGTTACCAAGGCTCTGTGGTCCAGTGACGAGCAGCTTATCGTCCTTGGCTACAATGACGGCAGCGCACTACTTTTGAGTTTAGATGAGCAAATCATCACCAGAATAAACCTTCATGAAAGTAGCATTACACATTTGATTTTTAACCGGAGTTTAACCTCGCTCTACTCGGCCTCTTTAGATGGTCACGCTAAAAAGCTTGAGTTAACTAGTAAAGAAGTCACTGTAGATTATGAGCTGCCTCATCGTATTACCAGTTTGGCATTATCACAAAATGAAAACTGGCTGTTCGTATCAGACGCGCTGCAAGACCAAAAATTCATTGATACGCGCACAGGTCAAGCAGTGTTATCTCTATCCTATCCTCAGCGCTTCAAGTTTTTTCGAAGTGCACAGTTCGTCGCTGACGACAAGTTTCTGCTAACCACCTCTTCCAAAGAATATATATCGTTATGGGAATTAACGTCGGGAAAAGAAATTGTCAGTTGGCCAATAGCACAACTGAATTTGGGCAGCACCGTTTATGATGTACACATCTCCGATAGCAATATGCTCACGACGATAAGTTCAGATGGAGTACTAGAAAAGTGGGCTTTAACACCTATATTGTTTGATTATTAGAGACAAAAAAAGGTAGCATTCGTCGACAAGAAAAAATAATAAATACATCTATGGAACACTCAAATTTTGACAATCAATCGCACTGTTTAAATTGTCACACTCAACTTGTTGGCGAGTACTGCTCAGGTTGTGGACAGAAAAAAGCATCGAGGCTGACCTTTAAACACTTACGCATTTTGCTTCAAAGCGCACTGCTTGAACTCGAATCCCCTTTTTTTAAATTACTTTTTGGATTATTACTTCGACCTTTTAAGACCATTCTTGGATACTTGAATGGACAGAGAAGCCGTTTTGGTAATCCCTTCAAGTTTAGTTTTATTCTACTCACCGTGATCGTGCTTGCCTCGCATCTACTTGAAATCAGCTTCATATCCAGCAGTCAACTTTTGGAATCGAAAGAGCAGCTCAAATGGCAATCTGAAATCGCACTATATGAAGCAACGCACATTTATCGCGTCTTTATTCTGGCATTCTTACTCGGATTAGCCTCTAAGCTAGTGTATCGTTCTGCGCCCTACACAATGCTGGAGTACGGTATAGGACACCTACTCATTCTAACCCTAAGCATACTGATATTCTCAATTCCACTAATGCTGGGCATCTTCGCCGAGCAGCTTTACGCAATTTTTTCGCTCTTATTTTCTGGTTTGTACAGCATAATACTTAACTATAAAATGGCGGAAAATGAGCTAATAAAGTGGAAAAATTGGGGTAAGGCAATACTTGCCTACGCGATAGGCTCGACACTATTTTCTGCAATTCTTACATTTTTATTTGGGGTATACAGTGGTTTTACTCACAAGATTTGATCTGCATGTGAATTATTTAGCTATGCCCTAGACAAGGCTGAGCTTGTCTAGGGCATAGCCATTAATACTACTGTTTTAGCTGTGCTTTTGCAGCCTCAACCTTTTCAAAATCAAGACCTAATTCGTTAACTGCTTCTTTGATCAGTGCAGGATTTTGCATTACCAAAGCCATCAACTGTTGAAGTTTTTCGGGTGGAATACCGAGTTGCTGAATAGTCGCCATCGCCATCATTGGATTTTCAGTCAGCTGGGTAAATACCGCTTGGATCTGTTCATCCGAAATATTGTGCTCTTTAAGTAATGCAATGATTGGGTTCATCTTGTTTCCTAACTATTTTTTACTAATCGTGCGGCGTAAAAACCGTCAAATTCTGAATTTACTCCTGGCAGTAAACGTAGTGAGTCTTCTAACTGCCAATTGGGGTTATTTGCCAAAAAGCGTTCAACCTGCTGCTCATTTTCAGAAGGAAGAATAGAGCAAGTTGCATACACCAATTTGCCGCCCACCTTACACATTTGACTGTAGCGCGCCAGAATATCGGTTTGCAAAGCAATAAGTGTGTCTAAATTTTGCGAATTCAAGTGCCACTTTGCATCTGGATTACGCTTTAATACACCAAGACCTGAGCACGGCACATCCAGTAGCACGCGATCAAACTTCTCTTTTTGACGCTTAATGGTTTTATTGTTTTGAATAACGCGCGTTTCAGCAACATGCACACCAGCACGTTTCGCTCGTTGTTTCAGCGTTTCAAGCTTATGTTCATGGACGTCCATAGACAACAAGCGACCTTTATTCTCCATTAGCGCCGCTATATGTAAGCTCTTGCCACCAGCGCCTGCACAGGCATCAACCACTTTATGGCCGGGCTGTATTTCTAAAAAAGGCACGATTTGCTGAGAACCTGCATCTTGCATTTCAAACCAACCCGCCTGAAACGCTTGAGAGCGGAACAGATGGCTATTGGACTCAACTTTTAGCGCAACATGAGAATCAAGCGCAACCTGTGAAACCTTGATCCCTTCTTTTGCCAGAGACTCTGTTACTGTCGCAATATCGCTTTTTAGGCTATTGACTCGCAAATATTGTTGGGCACTTTGATTTAGCGCGGATGCAACCGCAGGCCACTGCTCACCCAGTTGCTCATTTGCAACCTCGTTTAACCAATCAGGTAAAGATAAACGAACAGCTTGAGGCGCCTGCTCAATTAAGCTTTGCAGCTTTTCCAGATTATAACGCTCGGTATCCACCCACTCTGGAAGCGGCTGCGCTGTAACAACTTGGCAAATTAACCAGTAGCCAAAGCCATCTAGCGGCATTTCTTCATGCTCAAGTAGGTAAGCCAGTAACCGTTTAAAGCGGAAGATATGGTAATAATTGCTCACCACATACTGCCTTTCATCAAGGTTCCACTGTTGGTTGTTCTGTAGTAATTGAGTTAATGCTTTATCGGCATGAAGAGAAGTATCTAGCACATGTTCAATGCACTCAGACAGAGTTTGGACTAACGAGCGAGTTACAGACACGATATGGTCTCGATTATTGCTAAAACACTATTTTAGCGCGCATACCATGGGGCATCAATTGAAGTTTATGATCTTTGCCAGAGAATCTTAAAAGTTGTGGGGCAAATATAGTAAGCCCCACAGCTATTAGCTTATTTAACCTGAGGTTTGGATAAGAAATTAACTAACTCATTGTTTTTAAAATAATATTAAATTATTTCCTTGTCTAGCCAGAGAGTTTTAGGGGTAATTAGGCGAATTTACGCACCAATAGCTTGCTATTGGAAGTGAATTCAACGCAGTTAGCGCTAAAACTGGCTGCTAGAAAGGCATTAATTATCCGAAGCTCAGGTTATTTAGTTAACCGCTAACCAAGGACCCGAGCCATCGGCAGTTGGGATATTTCCTTTGGTCCACCACTTGGCTTCGTAGATCACACCATTGTAGCTCGCTCTATCACCTTTTAAGTAAACCTTGTCGGCATCCCAAGCAGGTACACCATCAACAGGCGGTTCAGTCGGGTTGGTTGGTAAGTCATCAACGACACGAACTTCAGGCCAGCTTGCGTGTGATTGATAAAAGTTTGTCACGCATTTCTCGTAATCTCCCGGCACAAGTGCGGAATAAGCTGTTTGATACCCCACGAGTTTGCACTCAAATGAATAACCTCCTGGGCGGTCGGCATAATAAGCCCAATCACCTTCCCAGTTGGTGTAAAGGACATCAGTCGCGCCGTCGAGGTTTAAGCTGCCGTATGGTGTTTGTTGCCAACAGGTATTTTCTTCATCAGCTTCAATGGTGATGTTGTAATAATGCGAGAGTCCTTCCCAATAACGAATGCGGTTAACGGGCTGACCTTTGTCTTTATTTTGCGCGCCGCATTCAATACCACCATTGATAATATTAATCGTGGTACCAAAGCCATAACCAATCCCCGCCTCACTTTCACGCAATGATGGCGTCCAAGTTCTATCAATAACGTGTAACATTGCAGGTTTTGGTGCTTGCGGCGTTAAGAAAAACCAAATTGCAGACGCTAAATTTAGCCAAGAGTCTGCTACTAGACCCGGATCGTTTAATAGCACCGTGGCATCACCATTAAACATGACTTCACTAAATGCGCCATAGTTGAAGTGATATGAAAGCTGCTTAGCGCCTCGGCCAAAATATCCTTGCCCTGTCCCGCATGGCCAGCGGCGATTCTGCCAGTCATTTTGTCCGCACCCTGTGGTATAGCCAGCTTGCCCTTCTGACCAACCCATTTCACGCACATGAACCAATGCTTGTTGCCACTCTTCTAACCCGAGAGGGTTATCAGAAGTGTTGTCTTTGGCAATATGCCCCCCGGTTTCTTGGGCAAAATGCGCAAATGCAGTCACAATTGAGCGTTTACAGATTACGTCGGCGTCTCGACCATCAGTATAGTCGCCACAAAATGCGGGAAACTTGCCAATAGCACGCAAAAAGCGCGTATAGGTGTATTCAGGCGCCGCCATTTGCGTAAGAAATTGCCACTGAGTTTGACCAAATACCCGCTCAGCTCTTTTTACATTATCTGGATTACTGGCAAGCCCAGGCGCAATGGCCTCTACAACCGCATTATCTCTTGTTTCCAGTGCTTTTGACCAAATCGCATACATTGGGTTATTGGTCTTCGCGCTCTGGGCATTATCCAACTCTATTCGAGAAACAATATAACCATTAGGGTTTTGTGGATCGGGTTGCGGACTCATGGCCATCACTTGACTTGCAGTTATGGCAAGCGAAACTGCGGTCGCTAATTTTAGACTGTTCATACTTTTCCTTTACATGTTGTTGTTAATAGTGGAACCCACCAATTCAACAATTATTAACAAAATGACATCGCTGTCAAATTTTGTTCACTTTTTATTCCGACAACACATGTAATAACGTTTACTCAAATCGATGAACCTTTGCGTTTTTGGTACATAATCTAACGTGATATGCTAGTCAAAATGCCTCACAGTAAATAACAACAACAGAGAGCCTATGAAAATCATTCCTTTACAACCAGAACATTTCGAGCGTGTTATCGCACTTGGTAATCTCGTTCATGGTGATAATTATCTTGATAACGCGGGCATTGAACAAATGCACCAAAAAGGCTATAAAGATGGTATAAATGCTTCCTTTGTTGCCCTAAACGATGAAGATGAGTTACTCGGCTTCAGAACGTCATATAGTGCCGGACAATGGCCTATAGATAAGTGGAGTTCACCGTCTTTGTGGCCTGTTGATCAAAATGATATGGCATATTTTAAATGTATCGCGGTATCACCGAACGCACAGGGCCAAGGTATTGGCCCCCAATTACTAAAGCACGCAATTACAGCATTAAAACAACAAGGCGCGAGAGCTGGCGTTGCTCATCTTTGGAAACAAAGCCCAGGTAACGGAGCCGTTAAATACTTCACTAAGGCCGGTGGCAAACTGATTAAAGTCCATAATGATAAGTGGTTAGACGACTGTATCTATCACGGCTATGTTTGTACTATTTGTGGTACTGAATGCCATTGCCAAGCAGCAGAAATGGTATTGGAGTTTTAAGATGTCAGGGTTTGATCCACTCACTCAGCCACATTGCCAAGGCCAAGCTTTTGCCAACAGCTACTGGGCTGCAACCTACCCTTTAGGTGCACCCACCCCTTCGCTAGATAAACCCTTACAAGTAGATATCGCAGTGATCGGTGGTGGTTTTACGGGCTTACTTACCGCCTACCATTTGGCAACCACTCATCATCAAAGCGTTGCCCTATTTGAAGCAAATCAAGTTGGCTTTGGCGCGAGCGCGAGAAATGCAGGATTTGTGCTGCCAAGTACGGGACGGCTTGGTTATGCGCAACTGGCCAAAAAGTATGGTCTGGATGTCAGTAAAGCCATATATCAAGAGTACAACAACGCCGTTGCTTTAGTCCGTGAACATATCGACGCCAATCACATTGACTGCAACGTGCAAGCATCTGGGTATTTGAAAGTTGCACACAATCAGCAAGCATTTTCGCTACTAAAAGCGCAGTCCGAATTTCTCACTGCAACCATGGGTAGCAAGAGCCATCAATTACTGTCTCGGCAACAACTGACCGAAACCTATATGCACAACCAGCAAGGGTTTGGCGCATTGCGATTTGACAACGCGTTTGGTATTCACCCTTTGAAGCTGTTGCTAGGTTACAAGGCATTAGCTCAGCAAGCTGATGTGCAACTTTATGAAAACAGTCTGGTCACCCGCCACCAGAACCAAAATGGCAACCACCAGCTCGAAGTGAACGGCCACAAAGTCTCAGCAAATAAGGTAGTGATCGCAGCGAATGCCTATGCTCAGCGACAGTTTTCACCGTTAACTCAAGGGCGTTACTTGCCTATTTTAAGTAGTATTATCGTGACTGAACCACTCAGCGACGAGCAACTCGCAGCCAATGGCTTAATCACAGAGCAAGTCGTCATGGATACCAGACGGCTTAAATACTACTATCGTCGTCTTCCTGACAACCGTATTTTGTTTGGTGGGCGAGGCGCGGTGTTTGGGCATGATCAGGACAATGCAAAATATCAATACAACTTGCGCTCAGCACTTAACGATTGCTTTCCTAAACTCGATGTTAAAGTTGATTATTTTTGGAGTGGTTATATTGCCGCTGCACTGGATGACCTTCCTCATATCTACAGCGAAAACAATACCGGATATGTACTTGGATATTGCGGCTCAGGTGTAGCGTTTAGTGCTCAGGCAAGTATTCGACTTGCTGAAAAATTAATGGGTCTTAAAGTCCCTAATTTACCAATCTATACTAAGCCACTACCCAAGTTTCCGATGCCGCAATTAAGAAGAGTAGGCCAACTCGCGTATTACCAATATGCTCAGTTGATGGATAAATACGCTTAGCAAATTAAGAAGGTGCGCCCATCACGCACCTTTTTTCAACGACTAAAAGCTATAGCGCAGATTAAAACCAACGTTGTTGTACACATCAGCATTTCTATAGTTTAGATTTGCAGAAATATGATCAGTAAAATGGTAGCCAATCTCAGCAAGGTATACAAAACTACTTTCTCCTTCCTCACCATTGATGCGTTCAAACCCAATACCGGCCCTCGCATCAAATGAGTCTACTGAGCGCGCATAAGTCAATTCAAGATGATAAAGATCGGCATCGTTGTTAGCTGATACGTCAATTTCATTTCTATAACGGTATTCGCGGTTGATAATATATTCCGCTTCCGCAGTTGCATCCATTTGCAATTTGAGCCGAGAATAACCACCATATAAATCCAGCGATGATTGCTCTGATAGTTGGAATTCATGACCCACTAGTAAAGTAAATTGTTTCCAGTCTGTATCAACTTCTGTTTCGATGATTCGAGCGCCAACGCCACTAGCGATATCATTTTGCTGACTGTTTTTATCACTCGATATTATATAGGTACCTTGTAGGTAAAATTGGTCGAAGGATTTTTTTGCGCTCAGCGCAAGCCCTGTTGGTTTTATTTCGCTCAGCTCTTTGATTGAGATTTTCCCATAACCTATCTCAACGTAATCTTTTGACTGTGCGAAGCAATTTGAGCTTACCAAAGATACTGAAAGGCAAGCAGCTAACTTAACTGTAGAATTCATGATCATCTCCTTATCTATCTACATAGTAAAGATCGGAGCATAACAAGGTTTTGTTGCACGTTTAAGTGTTTCTAGAATAAAAACACTTTTAATATTAATTTATTTAACCTGAGGTTTAGATAAGGAATGAG
Organism: Pseudoalteromonas flavipulchra NCIMB 2033 = ATCC BAA-314; assembly: GCA_000814665.1. GTDB lineage: Bacteria > Pseudomonadota > Gammaproteobacteria > Enterobacterales > Alteromonadaceae > Pseudoalteromonas > Pseudoalteromonas maricaloris. The sequence continues at coordinate 279,506 of JWIH01000024.1, read as the reverse complement.
CTAACTAATTGTTTTTAAAAACACATTAAATTAATTCCTTATCTAGCCAGAGAGTTTGGGCACCAATAGCTAGCTATTGGTAGTGAATTCAACGCAGTTAGCGCCTGATTTACTCCTTTAAATTGAGCAAGTGTTAAGACTAATTGGTATTACATGCTGGGTGCGATGCAAAAAGCTTAATTTGATAGGAAAACTCGAAGAGATGAACACAAATGCTAGAGAAATAATAGCTTGGTGTTAACAGGTATAGTAGCAAAAGTTTGGATTAGAACATGCATTTTGTTTTAGATACGATTTCTACTGAAAGAAACCGCATCTTACCTAGAGACTGTCGACCCTAGTAACCGTGATATCAGAAACTATATCTTAGGTTTACACCAAAGTTATCATATTCGTCTGCATTTCTGTAGCTAACATTAGCCGAGATGCTGTCGGTAAATTGGTAACTAAGCTTGGCTAAGTATACAAAGTTAGTTTCGCTTTCATCATCTTGAATACGTTCAAGACCAAGACCAACACGTGCATTCAGAGCTCCGAATGAATGCTCGTAGGCAGCTTCAATATGGTAATGATCGCTCGTGTCACTCTCTTTATCAGAGAAGCTTTCTTGATAACTATAGCCATCGTTATAAGCAATATCTGCGATGCCTGAGTAATCCACTTCTAATTTGTATCTAGAATAACCACCATATACATCGACAAAGCCAGCATCTGTTACATCAAACTGATGACCAACTAAAAGGGTAAGATAGTTTAAATCTGTCTCAACTTTAACCGTTGTTTCTATATTTGCGTAATAATCGCTTTCGATTAAAGTACCTTTAAAATCATCACTTAATGCAGCATAAGTACCTTGAAGATAAAAGCCGTCAAATGCCTTGTTTACCGTAACTGCGATACCCGTAGGCTTGAATTCATCAACGCCATCAAGCGTGATTTTTCCATAACCTAGTTCAACGAAGTCTGTTGAGTTTGCTAGGCTGGCTGTTGATGCAAATAATGCAGATACTAATGCCACTTGCCTTAAAATTGAATTCACGATCCACTCCATCATTCTCGTATTTAATTCGTGGCGCATACTACGGCAATTACATATAAATACAACTAGAACCCAAAATAAATACAAAATGATTTTGTAACAAAGTTTGTTACTATTAATCAATGCGTTAACTTGTTCTGGTTCACTCAATGTCGTAAACCAGGCGGAAGAAAATTAGCTAGGCGCTTTGGAAGTGGATGCCATGCCGTTCACAATAAGATTAACGACATGACAAGGGCATTGTCGTCAGAAGCTATACCTCAAATTCAGACTAAGAGTATCGTAGACCTCAGCATTTCTATAGCTCACGTTTGCGGAAATATTATTGGTAAAACGATATCCAACCTCAGCCAGATACACTAAATTATTCTCACTTACATCATCCTGGATCCGCTCAAAGCCAACACCTACCCTAAAATTAAGGTCTACATGTGTATAGTCATAAGCAGCTTCTAAATGATAATGATCACTTGACTCATTTTCCCCTTGATTAAGAAATAATATAAGCTCTTTATTGGTGTAACCATCATAGTGCGTCGTATTGACTAAGCCTGAATAAGCTATCTCCAGTCTATGCCTAGAATAACCGCCATAAATATCAATAAGGCTATGATCATTCAAATCAAACTGCTTACCGGCCAATAGAGTATAAGTTCTAGAGTCAACATCGAAATCTAAAGTGGCTAAAACGTCTTCTTCTGCACCATAAACTAATCCGGTAACCGCGACGTCATCAGCCATAAGAGCAGAAGAACCTTCTAGGTAAAGCCCACCAAACTCTATATTTGCTGTAATGACAAAGCCTTTAGGCTCAATTTCACTGACGTTATCGAACGCTAACCGACCAAACCCAAGCTCCATAAAATTTGTTGAACTGGCGATGCTAGGTAGTGAAGCTAACATGGTGGTAAGACTTATTGCCATCGTTGAAACTGAATTCACAATCGTATCCTTGTTGATAGTTCCATGGTTAGAACCCAATATAGATACAAATTATTCACATAGCAAATGCTTTACAATATATGCCGCCTAAAAATGCCTTACTACTCTCTCTATGCTCACAAGAATTAATCTTCAATTAGCCAGCGAAGATAAACTCCCCTCAGTCATACTGCGCTTTAATCTTTAGGATTTCTGGTAGGTTTTCATCGAGCAATTCAACTAATTTTGGGTCAAAATGCTTACCACTTTCAGAATGGATAAAGGCCAATGCCTTTTCAATAGGCCAAGCCTCTTTGTATGGGCGCTTTGAAGTAAGTGCATCAAACACGTCTGCAAGTGCACAGATCCGTCCTTCAAGTGAGATTTCTTCCCCTTTTAATCCCTTTGGATAACCGCTTCCATCAAATTTCTCGTGGTGCTCCATTGCCATTAAATATGCAAGCTTGACGAGTTTTGAATCAGAGTCCGCGAGTATACTTGCACCCAGCTCAGCATGTTGTTTCATCACCTCATACTCTTCGGCATCTAAACGTCCGGGTTTCAGTAAAATGCTGTCGGCAATCCCGACCTTGCCAATATCATGCATCGGGGCGGCGAGCATCAAATCTTCAGCATACGCTTCCGGTAAACCACAAGCTTTAGCAAGCACAAAGCAGTAGCGGCTCATTCTTGCAATATGTTGGCCTGTTTCATTGTCTTTGTATTCCGCCGCCTGACCGAGCCGTTGCATCAGTTCAACGTATGCACTTTTAAGCTCAGTGGCACTGACTAAAGACAAGTGCGTCTTCACTCGGGCTCTAGTTATTGCAGGGCTGATAGGCTTTGTGATGTAATCAACACCACCCAACTCAAAACCTCGAGCTTCGTCAAACTCTTCACTCAAGGCGGTCACAAAAATCACTGGGATCCTCGCCGTGGTAGGGTCTTCTTTTAATTTAGAGCAGACTTCAAAGCCTGTCATTTCCGGCATCATGACATCGAGTAAAATTAAGTTAGGTAGTTCCTTATTAACTAACTCCAACGCCAATTTTCCTGACTTTGCAAACTTCATACGATATTGATTGCCCAGCGTTTGCTTTAAAATTTGGAGATTCGTTGCTTCATCGTCAACGGCTAGGATCAGAGGCTTGTGGTCATTTATCATTACACATCAGTACTCATTAATTGTGCGAGAATTTCCTCCGCACGTTCAAATTCAAAATCATCCAATGCATGTTTCAACGCCTCTACCTGGCTTCGGTACGTAAGGGGCGCACTCTCTAACAAAGCGTCAAGCACATCATCCTCGACTTGCGCCTCATCTATCATCTCTTTTACTTGTGGCAAGTTTTGCTTAAACAAAAAAACGTCGCCCTCACTCAACGCGTTGGTTACAACTTCTTCATCACTCAGTCCAACCACGTCGTCTAGTTTTTCAATAATGAGCGCCATTTTAGCTCTCAAGCGCTCGTCAATTTCCTTCTTACCCTCTATTTGCTCAAGCAGAGCAAAAAGTGTCTCCAACGCCAAGTTTCCAGCAACGCCTTTGATGGTGTGAATATTCTGTAGTACATCATTCGTAAACTGACCTTCGTGGGCAAAAAGCGCTATCACTTCTTCTCTTTTACCGTCCCAAAAACGCGCCAATTCTTTTAAAAATCGAGCTTCACTGCCCCATAAATTTATCGCTCTAGCTCTATTTATAAGCTGTTTGTTGCTGGTTTGCCTTACTCCAATCGCCGTATGAGCAATATTGATATTGAGCGTTTCAGCAATGGTGCGAGTTAAATCTTCTATCACCACCGGTTTTGAGGCAAATGCAGCCATCCCTGCAGCTTTTGCAGCCGCTCTATCCTCGCCTAACACACTCGCGGTGAGTGCGATTACCGGTGTCTCTTGTTGCCTATTTTCTCGTTCATATGCTTTGATAGTGCGCGTCGCCTCAAGTCCATCACAACCCGGCATATGAATATCCATTAGAATAAGATCGTATTGTTGCGCTTTTGCTTTTTCGATGGCCTCAAGCCCATCCCCTGCGACCTCTATACTATGACCTTGCTTTTCAAGTAATAAGCTCAACAATTCGGTATTTTGTTGAATATCATCGGCAACCAAGATATTTAATGGGGGAAGTTCGACATGAACATCTTGCGCTATTGTGAATGCCGCGATTTTCTTAAGAGGCACAGTAAAGTAGAAAGTAGACCCTTTTCCAAGCTCACTGTGAGCCCATATTTTTCCACCCATTAACTCGACTAGCTGGCGACTAATGGTCGTTCCAAGGCCTGTACCACCAAAGCGGCGACTCATGCTCTCATCGGCCTGCTCAAAGGGGTTAAAAATAGAATCTAGTCTATCGTTGGCAATCCCGATACCTGTGTCCGCAATTTTAAACAGCACATAATCGTCATGAGAGGATTCAACGCTAAGCTCTACACTGCCCTGTGCAGTAAACTTAATGGCATTACCCAATAAATTAACCAATACCTGCCGTAAGCGGTCGGAAGCACCATGATAAGTTTGATGCAAACTGTGACTCATCGTGAGCTCTAGTTTTAAGCCCTTTTTCTTTGCTTGATACCAAAACGTCGATACCACGTTGTCGAGTAGCTCAGAAATACAGAAATCATTCTCAATCAGGTCGAGCTTGCCTTGGTCCAGCTTAGCGGAGTCTAAAATGTCATTAAGTAAATGCAGCAGCGCCTTTGCACTGGTAAGTATCGTATTTACATGCTTACTTTGATCGGGCTTCAGCTCAGACTCTCTCAGTACTTCACTAAATCCTAAAATGGCGTTCATCGGCGTGCGAATTTCATGACTCATGTTCGCCAAAAACGCTTGCTTGGAAGCCGCTGCGCTTTCAGCGATGCTTTTCGCGGCACGTAGTTCGTCTTCCATGTTCTTGCGCTCGCTAATATCAAGTAATACGCCCGCAATGCCCTCAACTTTACCCGCTTGATCGTATTCAAATGAACCTTTATCCAGCACCCACTTGGTATGGCCTGACTTGTGTAATATTCGATATTCCTGCGAGTAACTCGCTTTGCCGCATTGCAGTGCTTGTTCAACCACATCGTGCGTTAAACTTTTGTCGTCTTCAATAATCAAGCCAGCAAAATGAACTTGCCCAGAAATAAACTCCTCTGCTCGATAACCTGTAAGCTGCTCGACAATGGGACTTACGAACGACATTGTCCATTCGCTATCAATCCGGCAGCGGAACGCCACACCTGGCATGTTATTTAATAGTGTTCGATAACGCGTTTCCTGCTCAATCAGCGCTTTTTCCATTTGCTTTTGGGCTGTTAGGTCAGTGATAAAACCAACATAAAACACACTTTGGTCTTTTAGCTCAACCTCTCCTATCCCCAATCGGATAGGCACTAAATGCCCTTGCTTGTGTAGCGCCTTGATGTCACGACCAACCCCTTTAAATTGCTCAAGGTAAGCGCTGTCGAATGATACTTTCGTTTGCGCTTCTTTAGGTAAAAACACCGCAACATTGCGACCAACCGTTTCTCGCTCAGACCATCCTAAAATTCGTTCAACTAACGGGTTACAGCTCTTAATGATACCGTCACCATTGATGGTGATGATCCCGTCAACGGCCGTTTCTAGGATCGCCGCAAGCCTAGATTCATTAGCTGCTTTGTCTGCAGCCACCGAACGGTACTTGCTCGCGGTATGAAAAAGCGCAGATAAAGCGCTAATGATCATACTGACAGCAGCAATAAACAATGCGAGTGACTGTGTGTGCTGATCTTGCATTTCTTGGCTGATTATTGGTGAATCAGATACAAATTTTGCCGCCTGCATGCCCGTGTAGTGCATTCCCGATACCGACGCCCCGAGCGCCAAAGCACCTAAGCACCTCACGACACTGATATTGTTGTCACTGACATAATCGCGCAGCTTACTTCTCGTTTGAATTGCAATGAAAGCGAGTGACACCGCAACAATAATGGATAAACCAAAAAGTGTAGGGTCATAGCCCAGCATAGGGCCAAGCTGCATGGCTTCCATACCGCTATAGTGCATGGTACCAATACCGGCCCCCAAAATGACAGCGGCAAGCCCCTTAACTGCAAGTGTGACATTTGGTCGTGTTATCAAATCAAACGAAACCCAACAGCCTAAGAAAGCGGGGAAGATAGACGCCGCAGTAAGCCAAGGATCGTAATCCACTTCTACACAGAGTGAAAACGCTAACATGCCAATGAAGTGCATACTCCAAATGCCACCAGCCATGGCCACAGCACCGCCAAATTTTGCGAGCCGATTTATACGGCTATTTTGATTTTGCTCAGCAAAGTCGATCTGGATAAGCGTAAAAAATGAGGCAATAACAGCCACAAGCACAGATAACGCCACAAGCGTAGCATCATAAGTTCCGTTGAGTAGCAACTCTGGTGCGGGGTCGGTTACAAAAAACGTATTTAACATAGCAACACAGATAGTAAGATATTCTTAGAGTCTAGCTTTCTAGGACTGAGTTTGACAGAAAAAAGCGCTGTCAAAACAAGATTTCAGGATAAATTCATGTTTATTGTGGGCTAGTACTATCTCACTAGGAAATATAAAGACAATATAGGTACGAGTTAATCGGTATAGCCAATGCGGGCTATTCGTATCCGACTAGCTCAGCGTACCCTTCACCGGTATAGCCGCCGGACACTTTTACTCTTCCTTCCCAATACGGGATAGTCAGCTGGTTTCTCGCATCAGGATTGGTACTTTCGATCAGAATAACAGGATTGTGCTTTAGTCGTAGTTGCCATTTAAATGGATAGCTTACTCCACCTAATGAAACCTGCTCCAAAACACTTAATTGAATATCTTTATGCGCTATTTCTGTCGCGCTACCCTCAGCTGTAATCTCAGTGCCTCGACAGTCTTTGTAGACTTGTTTGCTATCACGAATGCAAAATACCATTAGTGCACCATTCGACCTGTCTTGACCGCGAATGCTAAACCAGTCCCAGCCGCGTTGTGATTTGCTGATAAACGAGGAAGACCATTCTCTATCGAACCACGCGTCACCGCTGACTTGATGTGTTGCACCTTGAAAAGTAAGCTCACCCGAGACGCTTAAAAAAGGATAGCTGTAGTACATAGAGGCATGGCCGTCGGACGTTTTTTCACTGTAACCATTCTTCCCATGAAGCACTATCGGACTTTTTCTCAGTGTTAAATTAACACGGCTTTTTCCTTCCTCAGCATGGAGCGTTAACGGAAAAAATGTTTCCGTCTCACTGCGCAAATACCAATTATCTAATTGCGTGATAAATGGGTCAGCTTGAATTTTTACTTGTCCTGCTCTGCCATAACGTTCGAAGGCTTGGTGCCTTGTATTGTCTTGAATTACAAAATGCGCAAAATATAACTCACCATCCCACCATGGACTGACATATTGACCGCTGACAGCTGAGGTTCTAAATAACGTCCATTGAACACCAAACTCTTGCCCTGAATCACTTTTTAAGTTTGCAGTAACATACCACCATTCAATGCCTTGGTCCGGGTGACTGCCGTGATCACGCGGAAAACTTAATTGGTATGAAGGAGAAACGGGGTCACCCAACTCAAGATTGAAAAAATCATTTTTTGAATTAGGGACTTCTGATAGCTCCGGTGTGCAGCCGACTCCCACAATTAATAGTAATAAAACGATAAAATAATTAGTCTTCATACAACAGATCCGCAGTATCGTGACGACTCAGTTTGAGTAGAGGTAGTACACTAACCAGCAAAGCTAAACCAAAAATGAGGGTGATAAAGACCGCGATATCAAGATAAGGTAATAGAAAAGGGATCGTCCAACCGAAGCCAATTGGCATCACAAATTTAAGCAATATCCACCCGAGCATTCCTCCGAGTATCGTCGCCAGCACTAAACTCACAAGCAGAATAACAGCGCTCTGTGCTAATTTAATGGCAAACGCTTGCCAAGTGGTAACGCCTAATGTTTTTAAGATGGCCAAAGGTTGAATTTGCTTAGCGCCAAGTGTCAGTAATGATACCCACAACCCAAATAGCGCGATAGCAACTATCATTAAATTTAACGCGTGCGTTGCATAAAACGTATGTTCAAACAAACGCATAGCGTATTGTTTAAAGCGCTGATTTTGAACCACTTGAGAGTCGTTTAAATGGAATTGCTGCATGACCTTTTGCTTGAATAAAGCGATATCAATATCTGGCTTTAGAACAATTGAAAAACCATGTGCTTCATAGTTAAGCCCAGTGTTTTCAATTGCATCACTAACAGCGACAAACACCGCGCGCTGTTCACCATAATCGTAATAAAAATCCGTTATCTCACAGTTAATATGCTTTTTGCCTTGCTGCAACCGAATACGCTGGCCCATCTTTACGCCATACAATAATTTGCTTGGCTCATTAGCAAGACACCCACTTACGTTCTTATTCGCATCATAGTAAAGCACCTCATTATTAGAAGGTGATCCCGAAAGTAGCGTAAGATTGTAGTGATGCTCACCCGAACGGCCGAAGCTTATCAAACTCGCTGATTGAGTACCTTGTTGATGTGAGCTCAGGCCATAACGTATCTCTGCACGCCAAAATACACCGACCTTTTCAATATCCTTTTGGCTTAAGAGCCATTGATATTGCACATCAGAGACTTCACTAGGCCTCACATATAAATCTGCGCTTAGGCGACCATCTAAATGGATCTGCAAAGCTGAACTAAAACTGCTCACCATAATTTGCAACCCTACGGAAGTGCCAACCGCCAGCAATACGGCATAAACACTTATTGCAAGTACTCTGATCTGCTCGCCACTGTCTGCTTTCATCCATTTAACTATTGGATGCTGAGTTGGTATGCCTTCAAACACGGCTCGCAATACCTCTGGTGTTATCATAAAAAAGAGTAATAGGAGGCAAACACACAGCCCAAGCGCATGAAATGGCGCTTCGCTACCAAGATAAAAATACCCAGCAGCCACAAGCAGTAGACTTCCACTCACTATTTTACTCTGCCAAGATTTATAAAAAGTAAGAGGCTTTACTTGGTAATAGGCCACACTGGCAAGTACCAAAAGGTTTAACACAAATGCTTGCAGCACGACTGACCAACTGAAATGAACCGGTAAACGCCTATCTAATGCAAATAGGCTCTCCAACGCCATAGAGATCTCGCTCACCAATAAGTTTGCCCCCAAGAAAGCCACGCCTGCGCCCACCAGTGCGGCAATCAAGCTTAAGACGAGCACCTCAATGACTACCGCTGCAACTACATTTGCTTGAATACATCCGAGTAGTGTGAGTTGCTGATGTAGTTTTTTTCTTGCGTGCAGACAAAGCTTTATGGCGTTAAAACTTAAAAAAGCGCCAACCACGTAACCCAGGAATGCAAGTGCTTGCAGGTTGAAGAAAAACGCCTTCGACAACGAGTCGAATGACTGGGTTTGTGCACTTTGCAACTGTGCATTATCACCAATAATCTGCCTAACCTTTGTCTCATCTAATACTGCATTTGAGATCTCTATATAGCTTATTCGACCTGCTGAATTCAGTAAATGGTCAACTAATGCAATATCGGCTAATGCGGTATCACCAGTCAGTTCCGATAAAACAACGAAGTGTACATCCGTATTAAGAAGCTTGATCACCTCATGCCTACTGAGCGACAACTGTCGAGCCATCGTGTCAGATACGTAAATTGTGTTAAATCCGAATCGTAATGGTGCTATTTGATTGCCTGACTTACCTCCCTGTGATTGCGCTTTAGGCACAGACAGCCATTGCAAAGTATTAACTCCTTTGATCCGGAGCCTGTTCCCGTTCGGCAGGGTAAGCACACCTTCCAAAACAGGCTCAGCAGATACGACTCCTGCGTTTCGAAGCGCCGTCCATACATCGGCAGTCAACATCTCGCGGCCTACGCTTGGCCGAACAAAGTGACTAATTGGATTGTTAATAAGTGCGCTGGTTTGCTGATAGCGATCTGTTGCTTCTTGATTTAGTCCTCGAATTGAGCCAAGCAAAGCACTACCCAAAGATAAGCCAAAAACGAATAGCAAAAACAACCAAAGATGCCTTTTGTAGAACTGGATAAAAACTGTGAGTATCAGTCTAATTTCTGATAACGCACTCAGCCGTTCCATCGTTTTAACCATAAGCACGGTTATTTTGAATGGTGATTTTTCTATCTAGGCTGTCAGCAAGGTGTTGGCTGTGCGTAACCATAAGCAAGTTAACGCCTTGCTCTTCGCACAGCTCACGCAGAAGTGATACCACTTCTTCGCTTTTCGCAGCATCTAAGTTCCCCGTCGGCTCATCGGCCAGCAATAACTTAGGCTTGTTGATCATGGCACGTGCGATACCAACTCGCTGCTGCTCACCACCTGACAATTGCTGAGGCAAGGCTGTTAATTTATGCAAAATCCCCAAGCGCTCAGCCAGCGCATTAACATCGCTTTGCTTTGGGTTCAATTGATTGAGCTGTGCTTGAAAAACGATATTGTCGTAGACGGATAGAGGTGCAAGTAATTGATAGTGTTGAAATATCATTCCCAAACCACGACGATAGAGCGCCAGCTCGGTATCATTAAATTGAGTAATATTTTGGCCATCAATAACAATGCTGCCGCTATCAGGCCTTAATAAACCACCAATAAGATGGATCAGGGTAGTTTTACCCGACCCGCTATCCCCAACAATCGCGACCTGTTCTTTAGCGGCAATACTGAGACTAAGCTCATCTAATACGGCTCGATTCAAGTCACCATCACGACGCGTGAAGACTAAATTTTGAACTTCTACCACTGTATGCACATTCCTTTACTACTATGTGGGCACTACTCAATGCATCTGTCTCGTTAAGTAGTCAGGATCTTTTATTTCTCGTGTCAGCGCAGGTTAGCTAATGTTTAACTACCAAGGAATAGCATCACCGCTATAGTCGTAAAAACCGCCGCTTTGTGCATCCACGAAATGAGATAATACGGAATAGATCCCATTTGCAGACTCGTCTGGGGTAATTAACGCGTTAGGGCCACCCATTTCCGTTTGGACCCAGCCGGGATGAATAGCAACGGTGCGGATCCCTTCACCCAGTAAATCATTTGATAGGCTTTTTACCACTGAGTTTAACGCCGCCTTCGAACTGCGATAGATATAGCCACCGCCTTTAGTATTCATGGTGTGACTGCCGACCTTGGAAGAGATGGCTGCAAAAACCTTTTCATTGCCGTTGCAAAGATGGGTGTAAAATAGCTCTGCAAGACGCATGGTGGAAAATACATTAACCTCCATCACTTCTCGCCACGCTTCTATATCGGTTTCACCAAACGCATAATCTTTCGGCCCATAAATGCCCGCATTGTTGATAACAATATCGATGGCAACAGGGGCCAGCTTCTCGCTTAATTCTTCCATCTGGTCGTAATTGGTCACATCTAGGGCAAATACTTGGAGCTCAGGAAAAGTTGGCGCAAGAGAATTTAGTTCTGAAGCAATAAGCGGGTCTCGACACGTTGCTAACACGTGCCAACCAGCCTGCAGATAGGTTTTAGTTAACGCAAGTCCAATACCGCGGTTTGCACCAGTGATCAGTATTTTTTTCACAGTTGAAGCTCCTAAGCCGTTATGACAAAAGCCAATGGTGTTAATTCACTATACTGATGATAGGTTGAATAATCCACTTTTTGCACACGTGATTAGCGCCTCAAGCCACAGCGCACAAATCATGAATTTAATTCAACTTTAATCATTCTCGTTCATTAAGCCAATTCAGCGCATCTTCTTTATCATCAAAATACTTCACTTTACCAGTAACAAACCAGTTACCTATTGTTGCAGCAAGTCGATGCCAGTTTTTGCCGCCATATATTGCTACTTTGGCAAATTCAGTGCTATGCTCAAAGGCGAGTCGGAAGTCATCCCAGATGGCTCTTGGCTCCCAGCCTTCAAAATCAGTCGCATCAAGAAATGCATAGATTTTAGGCGTTGTTACTGCTTTCAGTGCACTCTCGATTATTGGTGTAATAACAACATAATCTTCATGAGTGAGTTTACCTGTAGGCTTAAGTGTGAGATAAATATCATCTCCAAAGCGCTCAGTGCCTATTGATATACCATGGAATGAATTCGTCATGTTCTCTTCCTTTATGTTTATCTTATAGATAAAAAGCATAATTAAGTCTCAGCTTTTTTGCCAATATCCAAACTTTTTTCATTATTGTCAGCTTCCGTTCAGATTTCTAATACTACCATGCGCGCCGTTGAGTCGATGTAGCTCAATATATGGAAATTAAAGGGATGACTATGAAAAAACTACTATCTATCGCAGCTGTTTCACTACTTGTTTCAGCAGCAGCTCAGGCTAACACTGGTAACGTACAAAAAGAGTGGTTCAACACCGCTAGTTACACAGATTATGACTATGATGGCTCTGACAACCGCGCACTGATGCTTTCTTCTCGCTATTTCTTCGCACCTCAAGAATCAGTAGGCGTATGGGATGACTTTGGCTACCTTGATACGGACAGCAATGTAGGCGTAAGTTACTTTAACGATGATTATTCAAATGCTTTCTCTGCTGGTGGTGAAGGCTTTATCACTAAAGAATGGTTTGTAACTGCTGGCATCGCAGATCTTGGCGAAGCTGACGACCATTACTCTTTCGGTTTTGGTTACCTTTACAACGACAACCTAAAGCTAAGTATTCGCCAAGAAGAGTTTGAAAACGGTGATACTACTTGGTTCAAAGCTGAGTACAATCACGAACTAAATTCTACAGATTACATTGGTTTCACAGTTGAAACTGAAGACGAATTTGATTACCTAAACCTAAGTGCACGTTACTTCATGCACGTTGGTGGTGACAGCTACTTCACAATCGACTTAGAGCACAACCGTATTGATACTGATGGTTTTGACGACAACGTAACAAACGTGCTTGCAAACTACTACTTCACTCGCAACTTTGCGCTTGGTCTAGGTTCATATGATTCAGACTTAGCAGTAGAAGCTAAATACTTCTTCAACGACACTTACTACCTTAAAGGTAGTGTAGTTGACACTGACGGCGGTGAAACAAGCAACCTAACTTTTGTTGCTCAGTTCTAAATCAACACATGATTGAGGTACATCTGTACCTCCCCCCCAACTACTCAACACCTCTTCGCGACCACACTCCGCGTTGGGGTGTTTTTTCACATTTTGAAACAAGCTACTCATCTAAATTGGGTGCATTTCGCTTATCAATCGTTATTATGTATCAAAATAATAACGGAAATGCCTATATTATGATGAAGATAAAAACACTCGTGCTCGCCATTGCTGCGGCAGCCGCGCCTTTTGTTTCAGCGTATCAGACCGAAGATACCCGCCTACTCCGCTTTCCAGATATTCACAAAGATAAAGTCACTTTTGTATATGCTGGCGACATTTATACTGCCAATACCAACACAGGTAAAAGCCAACGTCTGACTGACCATATTGGGTTTGAGACTTTCCCTAAGTTCTCTCCAGATGGCAGCAAAATCGCTTTTGCCGCTGAGTATAATGGCAGCCGTCAAATCTATGTGATCAATGCTGATGGTTCAGGATTAAAGCAACTCACTTATTACAACGATGTTGGGCAAATGCCACCTCGTGGTGGGTTCGATTACCGTGTGATGGATTGGACGCCTGACGGCAAACATATCGTCTTTAGAGCAAATCGAACACCGTGGGGCAAACGTATGGGTCGCCCCTATATGGTACCAGTAGAAGGTGGACTTGAGCAGCCGATGGCCATCCCAGAAACTGGCGGTGGTATGCTTTCCCCTGATGGTAGCAAGTATGTTTACACGCCAATCGACAGAGAGTTTAGAACCTGGAAGCGCTCTCGTGGTGGTCGAGCGCAGGATGTCTGGATTTACGACCTTGAAAACAATACGTCTAAACAACTCACCACTGACAAAGCCACAGATCAGCAACCAACTTGGGTGAATGACAGTATTTACTTTGTGTCTGATCGTGACTACACGCTCAACCTTTATAAATATCGCGATGGCAAGTCACCGGTTAAAATGACTGACCACAAAGACTTTGACGTGCTGTGGCCATCAGCCGGACCAGATGCCATTGTCTACGAAAATGGCGGTTACTTATATCGCTTTGACGAAGCGACAAAGACAACTAAAAAGCTAAAAATCGATGTTGCTGGTGTGCGTCAATATGCCATGCCATATAGTAAAAACGTTAGCGACTTTATCGATTCTATGGATATATCACACGATGGTAAGCGTGCATTGTTTACTGCCCGTGGTGAGTTATTCTCAGTCCCAGTAAAACAGGGCCCTACTCGCAATCTATCTTATACGCCTGAAGGCCGTGAAATTGAAGCTAGCTGGTCACCGAATGGCCGTTATATTGCCTACATGAGCGATAAAACAGGTGAATATGAGATCTATCTCAAAGATAGAGCAAATAACAACAAAACCATCCAGTTAACCGACAATGGTACCATCTGGCGCTTTACGCCAATTTGGTCGGCTGATAACAGCAAACTGCTCTTTGCTGATAAAAACCACACGCTATGGTGGGTCGATGCGAAATCTGGTGATATGCATAAAATTGATACCGCCAAATACGACGAAGATGGTCTAACCGAATATACTTGGTCACCAAACAGTGAAGATATTGTTTTTGTTAAAAACAATGAAAACCGTTATGCCTCGCTTTGGCACTATAATACCGAAGATAAAAAGGTCTCTCGACTGACTGACAACATGACCAGTGAGCGTAATCCTACTTTCTCGCCTGACGGTAACTACATTTATTTCACTTCTGAGCGTGACTATAACCTCACCTTTAGCAGCTATGAATTTGATTATATGTTTAATAATGCCACACGCATTTATAGCGTTGCGGTGAATAGTCAGATTAAGCCGCTTAATGCCTTTGAAAGTGATGAGTTAAGCATTCAATCAGACGATGAAACGAAAAAGGACAGCGAAAAACAAGCAAATCGCATTGAGGCCAACGGCTTTATGTCGCGGGTTGTATCACTCTCAGCCCCAGCGGGTAACTACGGTGCGCTTACAGGTGTTGAAGGGGGCGTACTAACCTTAACAGGCGGTGCGTTAAAGCTCCTCGGCACGGAACCAGATAGCAAGCTTGAAACCGTCGCCGAAGGCGTAAGCAGCTATAAAGTTGCCGCTGGTGGTAAGCACCTGATCGCTCGCGCTGGTAACAACTTCAGTGTAATTGCACCAAAGCCAAAGCAAGATTTAAAAGCCAGTCAGCTTGATTTGTCTAAGATGACACTGAAAATCGACCCGCAAGTTGAGTGGCAACAAATGTATGTAGAAGGCTGGCGCACCTTACGCGACTGGTTCTACGACGAGCATCACCATGGTCAAGATTGGGATGCTATCTTGGAGAAGTATCAACCACTTGCCAGCGCTGTCGCACACCGTAGTGATTTAGACTATGTACTTAGCGAAATTGCGGGTGAAATCAACGCAGGTCACATTTACGTACAATCTGGTGATGCCCCTTCAGCCGAGCGCAAAAAGCATGGTTTACTTGGCGCAGAAATAAGCGCTCATCAGTCTGGCTACGTAAAAATTGAGCGTATCTACAAAGGTGAGAACTGGCATGAAGACTACCGTTCACCACTCGATGAAACTGGTGTGAATGCCAATACGGGTGATTACATCATCTCGGTAAATGGTCGCTCGGTAAAAGACGTGGTTAACTTTTACGAGCTACTTGAAAACACCCAAGGCGAGCAAGTTGAGCTGGTATTGAGTAAATCACCAAGCGCTGATGATAGCTGGAAAACCACGGTAAAACCTGTCGCCAGCGAGCAAGGCTTACGTTACATGGCATGGGTTCAATCACGCGCAGACTACGTGGATAAACTATCAAACGGTAAGATTGGCTACGTTCACCTACCAAATACCCATTATGATGGTAACCGTTCATTATTTAAGAACTTTATGCCACAAACGAGCAAAGATGCGTTGATCATCGACGACCGTTATAACGGCGGCGGCTTTATCCCTGAGCACATGATCACTTGGCTTGCCCGTAAACCACTGAACTATTGGAAACGCCGTGGTGTTGAACCAACAAAAACACCTTCGTTTGCACACGATGGTCCAAAAACGATGCTTATCAATGGTTATTCAAGCTCAGGCGGTGATGCTTTACCTTACTACTTCCGTCAGGCGGGCCTTGGCAAACTGATTGGTACTCGCACTTGGGGTGGTCTTATCGGTATCTCTGGCAATCCTAGTCTTGTTGACGGAGGCCAGGTTATCGCTGCAACTTTCCGAATTCTAGATAACGATGGTAATTGGATTATAGAGAACGAAGGCGTCAGCCCTGATATCGAAGTGATCGATAGACCTGAACTTGTTCATGCAGGTAAAGATCCTTCTGTCGAGCGTGCAGTGAAAGAGCTACTGCAAGAGTTAAAAGATAGCCCAAAGAAAACACTGACAGTGCCTCCTGCACCATCTAAGTTCTGAGCGCGTTACTAGCTCCTCAAAGTGGTTTAAGGCTCTGACTTTAAACCACTTCTTTTATCTCTTTCTGCTTATTCGCTTTGTGCCTCTTAAATAGGTTATGAAAAAGTTACCACCATGTAATATCTCGTAATCGACCTTATCTTTTTTTACGACTACTTTGTATAACGAGTGTTCATCGCTCACCGACATCAACTTGCTTAAATTTTGAGTTGTCTTGGATAAATATCCTATATCCTAACGTATTTTTTATTTAAGCCAGTGGTATTGCACAACGTTCACCGTCACAAAGGAGCAAACCATGAATGTGCAGAACAAAACAGGCCCATCGGTAGAAGTAGATAAAGAAATTGATGCCTCCATCTTCTTAAGCAGTGCACAAAAACAACAAATTAAAGCACGCAATAGCGAGTATAAGGCTGCTGATTTATCTTGTCTGAGAGCAATTGCACAAGCCGCTATTAACGTGGAGTTATTCACGATCCCACTTTATATGACCGGCCTCTACTCGATTCAAGGTACACACCAGATTGCGGACTCTTCAAATCTCTACCCCGGCCGTTACTGGCCTGGACTTGGT
Source organism: Pseudoalteromonas flavipulchra NCIMB 2033 = ATCC BAA-314 (assembly GCA_000814665.1). Lineage (GTDB taxonomy): Bacteria > Pseudomonadota > Gammaproteobacteria > Enterobacterales > Alteromonadaceae > Pseudoalteromonas > Pseudoalteromonas maricaloris. The sequence goes on along the minus strand of JWIH01000024.1, from coordinate 262,474 downwards.
CCAACAGCGGGATATATACCAGAGCACCGCCTAAACAAAGGCTACGACGTAGAGCTTAAACCGCTTTTTAATATCGATGCTTTGGTTGGTGACAATGACGACCCAAACAACCAAAAAGACGCATTTAAACTCTCTGTGAACCAGCAAGTGTTTAACGGTGTGTATAGTGTTTTTATTGAAGAAATGCTGCACTTACAACTGGCCTCAAACATGGCTAGCAAATTGGGCCTCACACCAAGCTTTACTAGCCAAGCATTAATTGACGAGAAGTTTGGTTGGAAGTGCTATAACAATCAAAGTAGTATTCCACATATTTTGGACTTTGCTGATTGCAGTGACGATTTGTCTAAATTAAGCCCTGAAGTTCAAGCTTACTTTAAGCAAATTTTCCCAAATAAAACGTTACAAGATCTTCGTGTTAATGCCACTGAGCTCAACAAAGAGCAGACATTACTTTTTATGTTAATTGAAGAAACGGAAGAAAACGCAAAGAAAATTATCCAAGAACAATATTTAGAACCAAACAAAGACACAAAACGACCAAAATATTTTGAGCAAGCACCTTATGACTGGTGGAAACCAGATTACACTGAGAAAAACCTACCGCTGTTTGGTTCGATTGGACACATGTACCTCAGCTATTGGGATTATATTCAGATCCAATATGACGATGGCACCAGCTTGCTCGACTACGCAACCATTCAACGTGACTATTTTAATGAGCGCCCAGGTAACAAAGATTATCAGCCACAATTCCCTGGCATTAAAGGCTCACTCAACGTAAAAGAAGATCATACTGCATTAAAAGAAGCGTTAATGAATAATGTAAATGCCATTACTGATCAAGGTGAAGGTGATGGTGTAGCAGAAATGATTTGTAAACGCTGGGCAGATGAAAAATGGGCACAAAACCTCCTAGCTGCTAAAGTGGCTAAAGCGGATGATATCCACCTCAGCACCGTAGAAGAGAAGTTTCAACCTAGTGCAGAAGCATTGAAGGCGGATTATCCCGCAAGCTGCGGTGAAGGCCCAATTTCGGGTTCGGCTTGTGCGCGGATCACTAATAAATACAAAGATCACTTTCAAATATTTACCGATACCATGAAGCTCATTGTCGACTTTGAGAAGCCTTCAAGTCAATCGGACGAACGTTACATGACATGGTCAACTTGGTTTGCTGAGGGTAATAACTGGAATGAGGCGTTATTGGATCCCAACGGCGGTGATGAAGCAGCTAAGCAAAACCCAAATCTACCTTGCGTCAGCAGTGTAGTAAAAGCGCTTAACAACCTTAAACTCTCGTCCAATATTGGCAATACGCATCAATTATTCAGTCAATCTGCGGTAGGCACAATTAAAGGTCTAACTACAGCACTTGACCGTTATTGGTCGGGTAAAACCAGTGAATTTCCGGGCCCTGCAATGGGTGGCTCAGGCGATAGGATTTCGATTTGCTGGGCAACCACGGGAATTGCGCCGGATTTAGTAACGGGTATCGCCCCGCAAAATCCGAACACCCTTTATCACGCCTGCCAAGGAATGAGCTATACCAACATAGGTTCGGATGACTTACCTCCTCCTGAGGTTTATCATAGTTGTAAGGGAAGTAACGACTGTAAAGCACAAGGTGGCTGTGGTTTTGTTCATAGCACAACGCCAGGCGGTAGCTGTGGTGGTAGCGTATCAACAGGGCCAAAAAGTGCACCTGCTGATAATAAGTGTAATAACTTGGGTGGGTGTGCAGTGCCTATCTCAGCCTCTCAACTATTCCCAAAACTTTCCGATGAAGAATACGATATGCAGTTATTTAAGTTTAACCTAAAAGATAACAGCTTCTCTGCTATTGATTACATTTATCCGAAAGGCCAACAAGCTCCAACCGATCAATCTGCAGATCATGTGCTAATGCCTTATAAACAAGGGGATGCCGTATACAATATTGCTTGGCAAGCATACTGCAATGCCAATGGTTTATTGAACGAAGATGGCGAACCTAAAGAGAAGCCAAAACCTTCAGATATTCGTCTAGCTCTTCCTCCATCAACTTGATAGGAAAGATAGCATGACAAATCCAATTCGGACGCAGCAGCTTGCTGCGTCCGCTATCGAAAAACTAACCGACTTGGGGTTTGGTGTTGGCCTGAGAAGCCAGCACTATCCCTTTATTATGCCCCATTTAGATCGCGGTACATCTCTTAGCGTCGACTGGTTTGAAATCATCAGTGAAAACTATATAGATAATCACGGCTATGGCCGGCATGTCCTCGCTCAGTTAAAGGAACAATACCCGCTAGTGATGCACGGTGTGTCAATGAATATTGGTAGCAGCGACCCGCTTAACTTTGAATACTTAAGCAAGCTCAAGGAGTTAAGTGAATTCGTTAAGCCACAGCTTATTTCCGATCATTTGTGTTGGACAGGCATTGCTGGTTTGAATAGTCACGATCTCCTACCTATGCCATTGACTGACGAAAGCCTACAACACGTTATCAACCGTGTTGACCAAGTTCAGGATTTTTTAGAACGGCCTTTAGTGCTTGAGAACCCATCAACATATCTTGAATTTCAACATTCAACCCTCACTGAAAGCGAGTTCTTTAGTGAGTTAGTCACCGCAACAGGCTGCGGTATGCTGTTGGATGTAAACAATGTTTTTGTTAGTAGCTTTAATCATGGTTTTGACGCCGAAGCGTTTATTCGTCAACTCCCCCATAAACACATCGTTCAAATCCATCTAGCCGGTCCTAGTGACTGCGGTGATTGTTTGATAGACACTCATGACCAGCCAGTGCCCGCCAAGGTTTGGCAGCTTTACCAACTGGCGCAGCACTTAACGGGTGGCGTGTCTACCCTACTAGAATGGGATGCCAATATTCCCAGTTTTCCAGAACTCGTTGATGAGTTAAGCAAAGCAAAACTGGTACTGACAGGGCATATTCCAAAGCAAGATACAGTTACTAACACCAACGCGCTGTCAACTCCAATCATCAAAGAGCGAGCAGAATTAACATAATGAAAACGCCAGACTTAACGCAAACTCAGCAGTGGCTTAGCACCATTTTAATGGTACGAGGCGACCTACCACAAAAGCTCAATACCGCTGCAAATCCACATGGTTTAACGCTGCATGACTGTGTAAAAAGTAACAAAACACTGGGAGCCATGAGAAGAGTAGACATCTATGCTGCAGGCTATGTGATGCGTTTAGTAGAATGTCTTCGGGGAGAGTTTGCTCTACTTTGCCAGTTTATGGGCGATGAAGTATTCGACACCTTCGCCAAAGCCTTTATTGTCACCTTACCCTCAGAGTCTTGGACACTACATCAACTAGGCTCACGCTTCGCTGATTTTTTAGCACACACTAAACCTAGCGGTGATTTTAATGCCCACCAGCAAGCTATGTTTAGCTTGCCTTCAGAGCTGGCTAAGTTTGAAAGAGCCAAAGCGCTTGCACTGTTAAAATCAGGACCGGAAACCGAGAAATCAACAGCGCTAATAAACGAGATTGAACTCCTTTGCGGCATTGCCGAAGACTTTGTCATGTCGGTGCCAGAATCCGTACAACTCATTCAAACCGATTACCCTTTGCTTTCTCTTATAACCCAGCTTGAGCAAGCAAAACCGTACACCTTGCCAATGCCTGAGCAAACGCATATTGCAATATCGCGCCAACAATATCGCATCAAAATGAATGTATTAAATGACTGGCAAGCGGATTTATTACTGCACTTGAGAGAAAAACCGCTGCGCTATCAAGAAGCAATAACCTACTGTGCTAAGCGCATGAATATGGAGACTCAAATATTGAGAGCGCAGTTAGCAGTTTGGCTGCCAAGCGCGATTAATAGGGGGCTGTTTATAATTCAAAAATGAACCAGCACCCTGCTGATCCAATTTTCTAATAAAGGTTCAGTTGCTAAAGTTAAATGACTCTTGATGGGTTATTTTTATAGCCAATACAAGATAGACTAGCTGTATCGACTGCTGTTCCCAAATAATAATGATAACAATCAATAACCGTAAGCTAGACTTAGCCACGGGTGAACTTATCTACCTTGATGAGACAATCAAATTAGAGGCAAAGGTGCTGGCAGTATTTGAAATACTGTATCAGCATCGCGGAACGCTTGTTACGCAAGAGCACCTACTTAATTCTGTATGGCAAAATACCGTCGTCGCCCCAAATGCCCTTCAACGATGTATCGCTCAGCTTAGAAAACTACTTGGGGATAGTGATAAACGTATTATCCAGACTTTTCATAAAAAGGGCTATCGTTTACAAGTTGGGGATCAGCATACTAATTTAAGCCAAAAGCTGAGAGCCTATATTCTCTATTTCGCAGCTTTCATCACCCTCTTCGGTATGTTGTTTATCTATTCAACTATGCCAAAAGCTAATTTCCAACTTTCAGAGGTTACACCTGTAAGTTACGGATTGGAGTTGGAAAGCACTGCGACAATTACCTCAGGTAGAAGGTTGTTATATGTGGCCAGAACGCCGCAAGCAGCGGAACTAAAAGTAAAGGATTTGGATTTCCAGACAACTAAGTTAGTTACCCGTGCATTGGATTTTGTTGGCAAACCTCAGCTTAACAAAGATGGTAAAAAAGCAGTACTCATTGAAACACGCAAAACAAAATCACAAGCTAAGTGTCATCAAGCTATCGTCGTGTTACCAAGGTTTGCAGCCAGAAAAGTGATCTCTCCTTGCTTTAATAGCGAAGTACAGCAAGCCTACTGGGTTGGTCATCAAGTGTTACTTATCGCCAGTAACGGGTATGCCCTTTTTACTCCGCACTCAGATTCAGTCACATTTACTCCTTTACCTATAACTGCAACAATTTTAGCGTCCTCATTTAATGAGGGTCAACTTACTTTACTCACCCAAGATCCAGATAAAGAGGCTTATCTCTCTAGTTACATAATTAGCAGAGAAAACGAGCTTTCACTTCTTCAACAAGAAAAATTGTCTGGTGTAGAATTGGATCGTTCGCTGGTGCTAGTAGATGGGCCAGATACAACACATATACTTTCAACCGCATCTGCGCTCTACATTTTCCAAAACCTCCAGCTTGTACAAACCATTCCTGCAATCGGCTCAGAATCGTTTTACATCACTGAATATCTTAAAGATAACAAATATTTAGCGACACAAGTCCGAGAGCAAAAGCAGATTAATATTCAAGACAACCACTCTACAAGCCGACTTACAATCAGCCACTACGACGAGCTATCAGGGCAATTCCAACCAAGTGGAAATGCCATTGCATTTCTCTCTAATCGTACAGGTACCAGTGAAGTTTGGTTAAAGCAAGAGCAGCAAGAGATCCCACTCACCCATAACGGACATATCTCGTCTTTTATCTGGACAAAAGATGGTAAACAATTGTGGGCAGCGTCAAAACAAAGCTTACTGAAAATCAATTTAGTCACTGGCATTGAAGTTTTCCCTGCTTTATTTGAAAAGCAAATTATAATGCAATCAATTGAAATAAAAGGAAGTAACTACCTTCTCATCAATGATCTTGGCAATAAACAGTTAGTACTTTTCGACCCTGTAACCAACCATAAACAGCCACTTTATCAGGGGCAGGTTCACTGGGCACAAATACAGAAAAACGGTACTGTCTATATAGCCACACCAGATGAGCCAAACTTAAAAGTACTCGTCAACAATTCGCTCAAACCACAGCTAATAACAGACAAAATTACCTTGCATTGGCGTTTTTACCTACGTGGGAATGAGCTGATTATTCCCGACAAACAGGCGACTATCTGGCGCTATAACGTCAACACGCAAGTTTTGGACATATTGGGCAAATCTGACGAGCAGACTCGCTTGATCACAGATGTTCAACTACATCCTTTTAAGGTTTTAGCTGACTCACCAAAAACACTTAGCGCAAACCAAGTTAAAGTAAAAATAACAGAACCAGAAAACCACTAATATAAAGGTGGCTCACACATGTGCGCCACCTTTATATCACTCTTAATAATGCTAAAGCCGAGACAATACTTGTTCAATATACTGTTTGGCTTCTTCATTTTTTTGCTCTGTTGCTAGTAGCAAGGCACGCTTTAGCTGAAGTGTTGCTTGTGTTGTATCGCCCGCATTCAAAAGAGTCTGCCCATAACGTAAATTGTAAATAACAGAGTTAGGCATAGTCGTAAGTAGCTCATCGAACGCGTTTTTTCCAAGTATTGTATTGCCTTGCGCGAATAAATATTGCCCTAGAGCAAGCTGATTGGCCTTAATATCAATCGAGTACCCATAGCGCTGTTCTAGTTTTTGGTGATATTCTCGCAACCCATTCAGGCCTGACTTGTCAAATTGAGCATAATCTTGAAGCTTTATTGCGCCAAGAATATGTTGTAATCCATGTCTTAGCGCTAGCTGTGCGCCTACATGATAATGATGTTGACTTAAGTCTTCTAGCATCAAATGTTGGTGTCGTTTTGAAACGGCGAGCGCAGCAAAAAACGGCCTATTTTCGTCAAAGCTGCCAAGACTGATATATAGGTTATTGGTAAGTTCGCCCTTGGCGATGTTGTCACTAATATCTTCTTTTAGTTGCTTGGGAAGTTGACTCCAAACTGGCGCAGACAATATCGCGCCTTGGAAATACCCGGGCATCTTTCCTAATAAATTCAAAGCAATCGCCGCCCTGCTTGAGTACCCTTCAATGACTTTAAACGGCGAAAGATTAAATTGCCGTATCAATGTTGGTTCAACTTCACTTGCTAACACGCGAGCTAGCAAGGCAAAATACGCTTGGTCAGATAACTTGTCAGCCCCAGCAAAATTCAATTTGGGCACTCGCACAATCACAAGTTGCGGGATAGGTGAAAAACTAGTGTGACTCAACCAGTCCACTTCAGCTTTCAGTACATCAAAACGACTCTCTCCCGCAGTTGTATAAAGCGTCGAGTATGGCTCTTTTCGGTTAACATCAAAATCAAAAGGCAAATATATTTGTACATCAACAGGCCCTCCCACTAACTTTGAACTCACAGTGATATGCTGTAATTTTGAGGCTATCTGAGCGTGAGTAACTAACGCAAACAATGCACAATTTAACCACATCAAACTTTTTAAAAGTATTTTCATGCTTTTCTCCACTTTTGGCTAAGCTTATGAAATAAAAACTTTTAAAACTTGATGCATTGTTTATTTTTGATTGATGAATTGCTGATGTGGATCAATCGGAGTTTGTCAGAAGCTAAATATCAGGTGCTAACAAACATGGTTACCTAAGTCGCAACGTTTAGCACAGTGACTATGGTTGTAAAAAGTGATGCTACTAAAGCTTATTAATTTCGCGTATACACGTTAAGCAACGGAAACTTGTTCTCACCGAAAGCCAGTGTGAGTGAAAGCGTTTCACCGCCATCAAAACTTTCAGAAAGCTTCATCGGTGCGATCCTTTGACCGTTCGCCGTTAGTGCCAACAGATGTTTTTGTGTTAATGTACGGCGGCCACTCGATTGGTTTTTAATCGTGATCATTGCCCAGCGCTCACCGTTTTCGTTACTCATCAGTACCGCGTTAAGTACCTTGAAGTCACTGATATCTGGGTAAATATTGGCATCATTCGGAAAAGCCAGTTCCATATTGTTAGGCACTACACTATCAATCGTTAACGCTTCTTCAGCTGCCTGTGTATTCACAGCCAACACAAGTAACCAAAAACTACTTATTATCCTTTTAATCATTTAATTTTCCTTCTATTTTCCTTTGACTAATTTAGTATGCCGCCAATTTTTGGGCACAACAATACTTGCGCAGCACCAAGGTAACACTGCAAAACAAAAATGCCAGACTACACACTGTGCGATCTGGCATTTTCTTAACTAGTCGTGACATCAATTATAGAGTTTCTTCTAACCACTTGAAGAATTCACGCTGCCAGACTATTCCGTTTTGCGGTGTCAGTACCCAGTGGTTTTCTTCAGGGAAATAAAGGAAACGGCTCTTTAAGCCACGTAGTTTAGCGGCTTGGAAAGCTTGCATCCCTTGGCTCAGCGGTACACGGTAATCTTTACCACCATGGATCACGAACATCGGCGCATCCCACTTATCCACATAGCTGATTGGGTTAAACTGATTGTATGCCTTGCTGATGGCCGCATTGTTTTGCTCCCAGTACGCGCCACCCAATTCGTTGTTCACAAAGAACATTTCTTCGGTTGTGCCGTACATACTGCGCAAATCAAAAATGCCACAGTGCGCGATAAAAGTTTTGAAGCGGCCATCATGATTACCAGCTAAGTAAAACGCAGAGTAACCACCAAAGCTTGCACCAACTGCCGCGATACGTTTGTTGTCAACATATGACTCTTTCGCAACATCGTCGATAGCGTCAAGGTAATCTTGCATTACCTTACCACCCCAATCTTGGCTGATATCTTTGTTCCATTTCACACCGTGCCCTGGCATACCACGGCGGTTTGGCGCAACCACAATGTAGCCTTGTGATGCCATCACTTGGAAGTTCCAGCGGAAGGAATAAAACTGTGATAACGGCGACTGTGGACCACCTTGAAGGTATAACAGCGTTGGATATTGCTTACGCTTATCAAAATTAGGTGGGTAGATAACCCAAGTTAGCATGTCTTCGCCGTCTTTTGTCTTCACCATTCGCTTTTCAACGTTTGGTAAATCCAAATCAGTATAAAACGCCTCGTTCACATTTGTCAGCGCAACAAGCTTTTTACTATTCAGATCAAAGCGGAAGATCTCTTTTGCTTGATTCATGCTATTACGAGTAACCACTAACTGACCGTCTAAAGCAGCGACAATGCTATTAACATCAAACATGCCCTTGGTTAGCTGCTGAATTTTTGGATTAGCTTTGGTTTTGGTGTTCACCGCTACTTGAAATAGCTGGATTGTCCCATCAATTGGTGCAATAAAATAAATATGCTTACCATCATGACTCCACTCAAAACTGCTTACCGTGCCGTCCCAATGCGCAGTTAAGTTGACTTCTCTGTCACCCAACTTAACGATAATGTCATTTTTATCCGCCTCGTTACCCGCTTCATCCATACGTAAGAAAGCCAGCAGCCCTGTCGATGAAAACTCAGGGCTTTTATCATAACCCAAGTTTTGCTCGGTTAGATTGGTGGTTTTCTTGCTCGCTAAGTTATAACGATAAATATCTGTGTTGGTGCTGCTCGCGTATTCCGCGCCAGTCAGCTTTTTACTGACGTAGTAGATATTTTCACCTTTAGGGCCCCAAACATAATCGCTTGAACCACCAAATGGTGACGTCGGACTATCAAAAGGCATCCCTTTCATGATGTCGACTTTTTCTTCTGTAATTAGATCCTGATAGAACACATGTTTAACACTGCCGTCTTTCCAAGTATCCCAATGGCGGTAGTTTAAATCATCAAACACATAAGCATCTGCTAGCGTAAGCGCTTTGTGTCTATCCGTGGCTAACACAGCTTCAACATTTACAGTGTCATGAAATAGTTTTTTGCTGCCATCTGGCGAAATGTTGTCGTCTGACAATATCCCTTGATACGCGCTTAAAAGCTGAGACGCCCCACCCTTTAACGGCACTTGATAAACTTTGCTATCAAAGTCATTGTTTTCAACGCTTGGCGTTGTAACTCGATAAATTACATGGGTGTTGTCTTTAGATAACCCAAGCGCACTTACGCGCTTTACTTGCCAAAGCTTGTCAGGGGTCATTACCTCTTTGGCAACTAACCCAAAACTTGGTGCTAATCCTAAGCTAGCACATAAAAGAATTCGCAACATCGCGAAATGCCTCCAATAATCAAATCCCGCCTAGACTACATAAAGCGAGAAGAACTTAAAAGCATTCGCGATAAGATACTTTCGTCTCTAGTACAGGTAACCTGAAAGCAGCAGAAGTTGATCAAAATAAATTTACGTCGTGCTGTAAGTTGGCAATTCGGTACTTTCTCGGTGTTTGGTTGAACAATTTCTTAAACGCTTGAACAAACGCAGAGTCAGAAGCGTACCCCAACTCGATAGCAATTTCCTGTATGCTCTTTTGCGACCCTAACAATTGCAAAGATAAAACTAACCTCACATTTTGTCTCCACCGTGAAAATGATTGAGAAAACTCTCTTGAGCACAATCGCGACAAAGTGCGCTCAGAAGCGCCCACTTTTGTTGCCCACTCCTTTAACGTAAATGGTAAATCCGGTTGTTCTTTAAGCTGTAAGAAAATGGATAAAAGGCGTTTATCGGTAGGTATGAGTAGGGGTATTTCATAACGGTTTGCAATCGTGATTTGATCCCGCAATACCGTTAGCAAATGTGTGATATTGGACTCTGCTTGAGTGAGCGTCTCGTTTTCAAATAGAAGCAGTATTAATGCTTTAATAAATGGCGTTACCAGGCAGGATTTTGGTTCGTCTCCATACTGAACATATTTGTCGGGATTAAGGTAAATCGCCAAAAATTGTGTATCTGTAATCGCTATGGATTTATGCACTGTATTTGCGGGTATGTAGAGCATACCATTGTGAGGAACAATCCCGCTTTTATCGCCGATACTCGATTGTAATAGCCCCTGCAAAGGAAACACAATTTGATGCCACGAATGTGAATGGAAGTCATCAATATAGCCAGAAGCCATATTAATCGTTTTAGTTACGATTTGTTTATCAGAAGAACCTTTGATGAGATCATTAGCTTGCATCTTGGCGGCTTATCAACATTAAACGTCTGTTAGTATAAATTACGCCATCCGAATTTAATATACCATCTATGGCCTATCGTTAATTAAAAGGCAAAAAGATGCATATTCACTTTATCGTTCATGAACATTTTGAAGCGCCCGGTGCCTATGAATCGTGGGCAAATAAACGCGACCATACCATTACCTACTCGCGAGTTTATCAAGGCGAATCTCTCCCAAAAAATATCGAAGACTTAGATTTTTTGATTGTAATGGGAGGACCTCAAGATCCGGCAACAACTATTGAGCAATGCCCACACTTCGATGCAAAAGGTGAACAAGAAGTCATCTTGAACTCGATTACCGCCGGAAAAGTTGTGCTTGGCATATGCCTAGGGTCGCAACTCATTGGTGAAGCGTTAGGTGCAGCATTTGAGCCTAGCCCTGAACGTGAAATAGGAAAATATCCGATAACCTTGACGGAAGCCGGGATGACACGCCCACTATTTAGTCATTTTGGAAAAGTGTTGGATGTCGGACATTGGCATAATGATATGCCGGGGCTCACCAATGGCTCACAAGTGATTGCATATAGCGAAGGGTGCCCAAGGCAAATTGTCGCCTACAGAGATCTAGTATACGGTTTTCAGTGCCATATGGAATTTACCAAAGATATTGTCGCATCACTGATTGAAAATGACGACCTCAGTGACGCGTTACAGTATCGATTTGTAGATGAGCCAGAGGTTTTACTGAACCATAACTATGACGAAATGAACCAAAAACTGCACGACTTTTTAGACAAGTTAGAAAGCTTTTATAAATCAGAAAAATGAGTGTTCATCATACTATTATACTTATAAAAATATAATTGCTTATTAAGGCTAATTTAGGTGTAATGAGCACATAATAAACGCTGAGCGATGCAGGGAAGCTTAATTAATAATAGATTAGCTGTTCAAACTAGCAAAGAGCGCTAAAACCTCCAAAAAGCCTATTTTTTCTAAGCAAGCCATAGCATAAACGACACCAGCTCTGTCACACCGAGCAGGTGGCGGCTTAGTCTAACAAGCTATTATGCAACACAAACTACATGTCGCATAAATACTAAAATGTTATACAACTACGGATAGCCCAGAGTATGCCCAATCCATTTATTCCTGAATCGTTTAAGCCTCCGACGTTTTTTGATAGTGAAAATTTTCACTTCAGAGTTCTTGGAGAAGAAGTTGCTGAGTTAGACTTTGAAGCAGTAATGTCCAGTCAAAAAAGGCTACAAGGAATATTTGGCCCTGAAACTGAGTGGCCTAAAGTTAATATGACCCTCGAAGATAATATAGAAAGCTTAAAGATTCATAAACAAGAATTTGAATCAAGGGATGCTTTTGCATATTCCATATTTAACAATTCAAAGGAAAAATGCCTAGGCTCTGTTTATATAGATCCAAGCCGTTCACTAAATTATGACTGCGAAGTCTACTTGTGGATTCGAGATGATAGTATTGCGTTAGAAAAAATACTGTATCAGACTGTCTTAAATTGGCTTCAATCAGTGTGGCCTTTCTCAAAAATAGCATTACCGGGCAAGTCGATTTCATGGAAAGATTGGACTCATGAGTTAAAAGTTGTATAACAAAACATGTCATACCATTTGCTGAACTAATCGCCCACCAACACTAAGTTTACTTATTTTTTTTTGGGGATTTAGCTATACCAAGATGAAGCCATTATTTAGATTCCTAATATTGTTCGAAGTTATCCTATGTTTTGGGCCAGCTACTATTATGCTGGCTATGAGTTTCATATTCGTACCTGCAATTTTCTTCAGTCCTACTCCGTTTGAGCCTGAAGCAATGTTTTATCTATTGCCTACTATTGGCGGGTGCTTAGGGCTTACAGCACTCATATGTTTAGTTTTGCATTTGTTTAACCCTACACAAGTCTATATTGCACCAGCAAAAATGCGGCTATTTATAATGTCGGGTATAGCTGCAATAATCTTAACCTGTACCTTATTGAGCTCTAACGAATACGGCTTGATTTTCTATTTACTACCAATTTTAGCCACTGTACATGTAGTGTATCTTGGCCGAACATATGTATTCAGGTATAGCTAACAAAATAAAGAATAACACAGATACCCACCACAATTTGCATCTATGCTATAGTCGGTATCTGCCATCAATCGTTAGTGTCTACACTTGTGTAAAGGTAAGCCGACTCTTGTCGCGAGGTAAAATACCGATTAAATTGCTATGAATTATCAATTTGATTTGTAGTTGGCATGCCAAACCTATTATCCATTCGCTCTTACAGTGCAAACCCGGTTTCCCACTCGCATGAGTTCAATCAAGTTGTTTTGCCATTGCGAGGAGTCATTAACATACAAGTTGGCAATTTTAGTGGTAAGGTCTCGCCGCGAGAGTGCGTAGTTATTCGTGCCAATGAGAAGCATTTGTTTGCGGCAGAGCGCCAGGCACGGTTTATTGTTGCTGATATGCGCTGTCTACCCAACAATCTTATTTCATCGCAACAGGTTGTTTTTGAGATAAATAAGCCTCTGCTAACCTATCTACTTTTTATTGAGAGTCAATTAGAAAATCAAATTAACCCACTCATTGAGCAGTCAATGTATGAAACATTTTACGTATTGTTAGAAAGCCAGCACTTGCTCCCTAAACTGGATGCTAGAGTTAACAATGTGCTGCTTTACATTACTGAAAACATTGCCGAACCACTAAATATTACGACACTGGCTGAAGTCGCTTATTTAAGCCCTACTCAATTTAAAAAAGTATTTAAAGCGCAATTGGGCGCAACTGTGCTTGAGCATATAACACAACTTAGAATGGAAAAAGCGCAAGCATTACTGACACATACAGACTACTCACTACAGATAGTTGGCGAGAAAGTTGGTTATAAAGATTTATCGACATTTAGCCGTAAATTCAAACAGTATTTTGGCTTGTCTCCCAAAAATTTCAAAAGTTAATGTCTGCCCAAATTGATAAGCATTCCGTCCGAATAGTCAAAAATAGACCCATTTAATAACATATTATCTAACTCTCAAATGATAATCTGTAAGGTAATTATGTTACTTAGTTCTGAAACTATTAAAGGCATTTTAGCTGTTGTTATTGCCAGTTTACTTTGGGGAACAACAGGTACTGCTGCAAGCTTATCAAGCGATGTAAGTCCACTAGCAATAGGCGCATTTTCGATGGGCGTTGGTGGCTTAATGATGGCACTGACCAACATTCGCAGTCTATTCGTAAACTATCGGCTGCTTATCAAACGAAAGAGTCTATTTGCTATTGGCACTTTATCAGTTGCAATATACCCTCTGGCATTTTATTCCTCCATGTATTTGTCTGGCGTTGCAATCGGTACTATTGTATCAATAGCTACTGCGCCTATATTTGCAGCCGTTCTAGAGCGTCTCTTTAATCAAAAACCATTCTCAAAAAAATGGAGCATAAGTTGTACATTTGGTGTGATTGGTGTCATTTTGCTAACGACCGCTAAAGAGCCTACATCTGACGAAACATCTAATTTATTTCTAAATACTTTAGGAATTATATTAGGATGTATCGCTGGATTAACTTACGCGTGCTATTCGTGGGTCGCAAGATCCTTTATAGAAAAAGGCATTGACTCCAAAACCGCCATATCGGGGCTGTTCGGAGGAGCAGCAATTCTGCTGTTACCTTCTCTATTATTTACAGGTGAAAATTTGTTTTTAAACGTCACCAATAGCGCAATTTCACTCTATATGGCAATTGTTCCTATGTTTCTGGGATATTTATTATTTGCATATGGCTTAACATTTATTGAAGCAAGCAATGCAACACTGATAACTTTGCTAGAACCTTTAATGGCAACAGTATTGGCAGTTTTGCTGCTGGGAGAAAGTTTTAAATTAATAGCTTGGGTGGGCGCACTATTAGTTTTACTTTGCTTGATTGTTCAATCCATTAATCTGACAAAAATTAACATTAGCTTCAGCCTTCAAAGCCGCACTGGGCGATAAAATGGTCTTGAAGCTGCTATTTTTATAAATTCGAATGATTACAATCAGCATACCTCATAATATTCTGATAGGCGGCTTCGAGTTTCAAATAGTAAAAGGCACACAAAATGAGAATATTGGTAACAGGCTCTGCTGGGCGAGTCGGGCGTGCTATTTACATCAAATTGAAGAATAACACTGACACCCACTATAATTTCCACCTATGTTATGGTGGGTGTCCGCGATTTAATTTATGCGGTTAATTGGCATATTCAATTTAGATGCAGCGGTGACTATAGCAGAGCAAACGAGTTTGCAGCCGAGACAGCAGCTTAAAATCTGTTAGTTAACCTGCTTAATTTCTCAGGGTAGTAGCTCAGTTCAACAATCGATCATGCTACACAAACTACGTGTCGCATAAATACTAAAATGTTATTTGTAAAATCAGTGAGGGAGCATGGAGCAAATACTAGGGCCTGTTGACCTTTGCTGTTTGATTTTTGTTCTTCTGAGTGTGTTTTGGTCGCGACGCTCGACTTGCCGCCTAGTAATCTAGGCAAAAGTTGAGCAACAATGAACAAAGCGCACTCAGATGAACCCAAAGGGCAGCGCTTGATTAGCATTTCTACTGTGTTATCGCCAGACTTACATAGAATGACTATGCTACGCTGGCTCTGCCTTGTATAAATACCAATCAAACTGCTGCAAAAACAAACTTGAAAGACCAACAGGCCCTAATAATAACCGGTGTATCAATATTCGGTGTGCTGGGCACTATTCACTTGGTGTATACGTTTTCCACTGAAAAATTTAATCCTTATGATATTTCCGCAGCCGAAGCTATGAAGCGTACATCGCCACAGCTTACGAAAGAAACAACAATTTGGCGAGCTTGGATAGGCTTTAATGCTAGTCACAGCCTGGGGCTATGTTGTTGGCAGCTATTTATATTCCTTTGGCAATCAATAATTTTGAAGTTATCGAAAACTCTCTTTGGTTTTCATTGCTACCCGTAGTTGTAAGTGCATCATATTTAATATTGGCAAAAAATACTGGTTCAAAATTCCGTTTGTTGGCTTTCTTATCTCTTTAGTCTGTTTCTTGTTCTCTGCATGGTTAATCCACACATAACAAACCGCTCAAATACGCTCAGGCAACAAAAATGTGGCCTACACAGACCCGATCCCGCCTACCATTTACCTAGATGACATTATATTCCGCCCAACTTTAAACCCGCTTCTCGTCGGCATGCGGCCAATAAACTTTCTATCGAATCTTGGCTCTGAAGTGTTCTAGCTATAGCGACTGCGCCAATCATCATTGCGGTTACCGAAAAAATATCTTGTTCGTCACAGTCGCAATAACTACTCGCATAATTCATAATTGCGGTATTCATCCCATAATAAACATCGGCATAAGCTGCTTTTGTTGCCTTATCCTGCATATTGATATCTGTAGCCAGGAACGCTAACGGACAAGACAAAGCACTATCTCCCTTTACATGCTCCAAGCTTAAATATGTATTTAGCAACAGAGACAACCACTGTTTGTTGGATATCCCCTCCGGCTTAAGGTTGGCTAGTTTAGTACTGCTCGCTCTAAATTTTAATGCTTCACTGTAAAGCTCAGCTTTACTTTTGAAATGCGCATAAAAAGCACCTCGGGTGAGCCCGCAATTGTTCATCAAACCGTCAATCGTAACACCTTCAAAGCCTTTCATTGCAAATAGCCTGAAAGAACTTTCAAGGATTCTTTCGCGGGTAGAATTTTTGTGTTTCTCTGTATAGGGCATTGGTATTAGTTTTTATACGTTTATATATGTTCTTTATCATATATAAAAAACACCCTAGGATGAAACCTCATCTTTGGCAGAAACTAAATAACCTGAGGTTTAGATAAGAAATGAGCTAACTCTATTTTTAAAGTCACATTAAATTGTTTCTTCATCTAGTCAGAGCGTTTTGGGGATAACTCCGCGCTCGCGTCCTGCTATCGCGCTGGTACCTACACCCTTGTAGGCAAGGCGAATTTACGCAGTTAGCGCTAAAACTGGCTGCTAGAAAGGCTTTAATTATCCGAAGCTCAGGTTAAATATGAATATTTAACTTCTCATACTACGTTAGGCATCAATCAGTTCGGAGGTAACATGGAAAAGCATATTGGAAATTGTAGTTGCGGTGACATTGAGTTTAGCTTTGTTAACAAACCAATAAATTCACTTTTTTGCTATTGCAAAGCGTGCCAAGCCCTTACAGGCTCAGACAAATGGTTTGGTCTTTGGGTGTCTAAAGATAATTTTAAATTTACAAAGGGGGCACCATTAGCCTACACACGTGTTGGTAATTCTGGTAAAGACGTAAATTATCAATTTTGTGGTACTTGCAGCACTGTTTTATGTGCAGAAATAACTGTAGGTAATTTTTATTCGGTATCTGCAACATCACTAAAAGACAACAAGTACACCCCCAAAATGTCAATCTACGTATCTTCAGCTCCAGCATGGGCAATATTCCCGAACGATGTACCAAAATTTGACATTCTTCCGCCAGGAATGAGGGTCTAACAGCCTCATAAGGCTATCAAGCTCATGCAACTGCAGCACTGTACGGCCAACAAGTTGGCCGCCGTTTATAGCAGCATTAGTTCCATCAACGGAAAAATAGCTCTATTGAACACAGGCACCCACCACAATTCGCATCTATATTATGATGGGTGTCTGCTATTCGCTTATTGGCTCTGTCTGCCACCCACTTCGTTTATATAAAAACAACAACTTAAACAGTATTTAAATATTTAAAAATACTTTACCCATCGCGCTGATGTTTTTCGTTTATAACCTGCAAACCATTTACATAATGGGTATAAAAGCACGCTTAAAAACATTGCGAATAGCCATATCTGCCAAACATGATAAAAGCCAAAATATGCAGTTTGACTGCTACCATAGTGCTGATTCGTACCAAATAGCCATTGTGCCAATATACTAAGGACAAGTAGCGCGTATAGGTGCGTAATGTAGAAAAACATTGGCGCTGACCCTAACACTCGAACCGGCTCCAATACTCTGAGCGCATTAGTCTCTAAAAACGCTAACACGAATGCACCAACTCCCAAGGTAAGTAAAATAAAATCGAGAGACGGCGGATATTTAGTAAAGTTAAAAAAGTCCATCGTGGTAAGAAGTGTTGTTGCCTGTTGAGACCAATCAAGTGTTTCTCCGTATAGATTTAACCCTCTTAAAATCACTAAACCCGCTAACAGAGCTGTCCCACTTTGCAATAAAATGGTTTTACGTGCTTGCGATGACACTGAGCCTGAAAATAAAGGCCCTACCGCATAGCCGCACAAGATAACGCCAATCCAAGGTAAAACCGGATAAGACGCTTTTACGTTAACAACAGCATCTGCGACTAAATAACCTCGGTCATGCAGAATCGTCCAAACGGTATAACCTATTTCATTCGGTGCAAACTCGATGGGCGACAATAAATTATGACCAGCGACAATACTTACACCCAATATTGCTATCACGCTGCGGGGTAAAGCGACCATCAGTGCCAATACCACCATACTCACACCAATCGCCCAAATAACTTGTAAGTACAGTGTTTGATACGCGCCAAACCAAGAAAAATTAACCAGTGTCATTTCAAGTAAAATTAAAAATAGGCCACGCTTTATAAGAAATGATTGGGCCGACCGCTTCGCACCGTTTGCGGGGTTTTCATACAACCAAGCCGATAAACCTGTCAAAAAGACAAAAATAGGCGCACAAAAATGGGCGCTTAAACGAGTAAAATACAGATCTGGACTCGTGGTATGAATGTCCATTGGATCAAGAACTGGTACATGCAAGAAAAACCGCTCTCTCACATGGTCAACCAACATAAATAACATCACGATGCCACGCAGTATATCGATAGAAGACAACCGTGTTTTACTGTTTTGAAGATTATTCATTACATTCTTTCTCGTGTTAAAAACGAAAAAACAGCCCAAGTAAAATGACTCAGACTGTTACTCTTTCGACAAGCTGATGACTTAGAATATGCTAAGACTTTACGCTCGTATTAGGGATCAAAACTGATACTTCACACTTGCGCTGTATGTTGTAGGTGATCCCGGCATGGTCCATAGTTTGTGATAGGAGTTTTCAAAATAAGTCTTATCAAACAGGTTGTTGATGTCCAGTTTCACACTTACCTTGTCATTTAATTCGACCGAGGCCGATAAATTAACTAGCGTATAGGATGGCAAAATGAAGTTTGCGTCTGTTGTTTCGCCCAGACGATCACCCACATAATTCACGGTTGCCCCAAGATAGGATTCTTTTCCTAAAAAAGTGGTGTAATGCTTTAGTGAAACATGACCAATTTGATCTGCAATATTGATCAAACGTGAGCCCTTGGAAATAGGCACGCCCCAGTCTGCATTAATCACATCATTTGCGGTTTTTGCGTCGGTATAAGTATAAGCAAGCGCGAGTACAGTCTCGTCGGTTAACTCAGTCGTTAATTGAAATTCAATACCTTGGCTTTCTACTTCGCCCAAGGTTGCCGATAGGCCTGTGTCAGGTTCAGCGGTAAGCATATTGGTTTTTTGCGCATCAAAAAGTGCAATGCTACCCGAGAAACGATCCGCAACACCTTGCCATTTAGCGCCAATCTCAAAAGATTTAGTTTCTTCTGGTTCAAACGCATTACGATTAGAATCTAAACCTGGGTTTGGCCTAAACCCTTCTGCGTAACTTGTGTACAGATTAACTTTGTCATTCGCGTTATAAATAAAACCCAAGCGTGGCGTAAACTCGGTTTGCTCTTGGCTTTGCGCTTCATCACTACGAAGGTTAAGAATGTCTTGCTCAAATTTATCAACACGGACACCCACTAATACTTTCGAGTTTTCGGTCAATTCGATCAAGTTTTGGGCATAAATACCTAGACCTTTTTGGCTTTCTTCGGTCAACGTTTTTAATACAGGCTCTGGTTGTGTTTGCGTGTAGTCTGGGTTCTTTGGGTTAATGCTATAGGTGGTATCACCCGACCCCCATGCCGTACGCCATACTTTATAGTCAGTATCAATGTCAAAATTATAGTGATCAACGCCCACTAGAATGTTGTGCTTTACACTGCCAAATTCAATTTCACCACTGAGTTCAATACGCGCAGAAACATCCAAAGCTTCGTAGTCTCGAGCACGTCTTTGACGAGAAAGTAGGCTCGCGTCTGTGTATATCAGCTGTCGACCATCCGATAATTCGGTATCTGAAGATACACCTTTAAATGAAGAATCTCGATAAGCAAACCCAGTGAGTATGTGCCAATCATCGCTTAACCTATGGTTTAACACTAACTGATGACCTAGGGCTTCAACTTGGTGCGCACCATCACGAATATCACCGTAAAAAGCGTCCGTGTTAACGTCATCAAAGTCATTATTTAGAATATACACACCTCTATCCAACGGCTTTTTCTGATCGAGTACTTCCATTTCATAGCTCAGACTCGTGTCATCAGAAATATTCCACAGTATCGACGGCGATAAGTGCACGCTCTTGATTGAAACATGGCTTCTATGTGTGTCTGAATCTTCATATGCGCCATTTAGTCGATAAGCAGTTTCTTTGGTAGCTGAGTTTGTGTAATCAAATTCAAACTGTTTTTTACTGTAATTACCAAACGTTGCTTGAATATAACCTTGCTCTTCGAACTGAGGCTTTTTGGTAATGATATTGATAGTGCCACCGGGCTCCCCTTGCCCATATAACGCAGAGCCTGGACCTTTCATGACTTCAATGCTTTCGATATTGGCTGTACTTCTATTGCCGTTGTAGCCTCGAGAATTAAAGCCATTGACAAGATAGCCTGATGGATTATTTTCATCGCCCGAGAAACCACGGATAGCAAAGCTATCAAACATGCCTCCAGAGTTATTTTGCCTAACAACACTCGGTGTGAGTTCTAACGCTTCCATAAAGCGAGTAATACTTTCGCTTTCAAGCAGTTCTGAACTAATGGTATCGACTGCTTGAGGCGTTTGAACTAAAGGTACATTACCACGATAGGGCTGCCGAACCTGTTTAATCTCTATACGTTCGATTTCCCCACTTGGGCTATGATTTGAAGCTGATTCTTGCGCAGTGGTGCCATTAGCCACCAAAATGAGGGAGAGTAGTAATTTTTTGTTCACTGGTATCTCTATTTTCTGGAATGCAAAATTTGATACAATATAACATACTATGCCGTATTGTTGTTATTTGATAAATTGTCAATCGGCGCTTTTTTTGTGTATTTGGTCGAAAGCTCTCTTGTTTGAGATTGTTTGCTTCTGAAGCTGAGCTGTACTTATCTGAATTAGCTCTGAGCGGTGTGATTAACGAGGGATATTAACGCTATAAGTGCCTAGTAGTTTTGCATATTCATACTCGTACTGAGTATTTATTCTCCAGTACACATGAACTTTATACGTTAATTTAGTCGGATAGGTTAAAAAATTACAGTTTTCTCGGGCCACATTACCCTGTCAAAATAGTAAACTTTTCGACTATATCCTTATCAATCTCCTTGATCAGGGTATGTGACAAACCTAAATTTTTGGCTTGATTGCGAAACGAGCGAGTTATTTCGAAGATTTCTTCAACCATCACCATAATCGCTTTCTTTGAAGATAACCCAGACTGAGCTGCTAACTGGTCTAGCGCGCGCTTTGGCGTTCGGCCATTCCCGCCAAATGCCGTCATATGCTCTTTGTAAGGGCTGGGGCTATAAACAATGTCGTAGAAAGGCGATAGTGTCCAGTTATCGGTGTCACTGGCAAGAAAGCTAAAATTCTTACTGTGATCATCTTGGTTAACCGTTAGGTAATTAAAAATGTAGCGCTTAATAAGCTTTTGAAACTCAGTAACACTGCACATGATACGCGTAACTTTAACTAGGCTGATTTAAGCATGTCGAAGCACATCCTCTATAGTTTTATATTCAGGCTCAGATAACTTTGTCAGCTCTTTCACTTTTTTCAAGTCACCGACAGTCTCATAAAGCATAAGAAACTGCCGCAATGAGATGTTACCAGATGACTCAAACTTTCGGATCGTAGCATAAGGCACACCAGAGAGATCGGCCATCTTCTGAACACTGAGTTTATCTTTTTTTCCGAGCGGATTTGATAAACTCTTTGAGTTCCATCTGCATATCATAAGATGATTTTTTTGCCATTATGATAGCAGAAACTAAAGCAAGACTGACATCCTTCGGATATAGAAAAAGAGGTAGTGAGGCATGTTTCCCAATGTGCCAACTATTGAGAAAAAGACAATAGAACTCTAGAGCATTAACAAAAGTTAACAGTGACCTCCACCGTTATTTGTTCGCGTTAAAACCTATTCACGTAATGACTTAAGCAATACAAATACTTTAACCCACCTCTTGGTTAAAACATTTTAAAAAAGCGAATTAAGATAGTTTTTCAGGTTTTTTATCGGTTAGCTCTCGAAGCAGTTGTGGCAACCACTCAGGCTTAAATTGCGCTGGATTTACCTGCGTCATTGCGTTAAGGCTCCACCACTGCCATTGTTGAATTGTATCTTTTTCTTCTTCAGTCCAACGTGCCGCAAAGACCTCGTCGTTACTTGAGCATCGAATAAGATAGTACTTTTCTTGCCAAACCGCAGGGATGGAGCGAGCAACTGCATAAATAGCTTCACGCTCTTTCACTACGGGGCCTATTTCTTGCTCCAACCCTGTTTCTTCATAGAGCTCTCTAGCAGCGGCATCTAGGTAAGTCTCGTTGCCTTGTAATTCGCCACCAGGCGTTGCCCAGAAAGCTTCATGGTGATGTTCATCCTGATACTGAAATAGCAGTAACTCTTGCTTTTCATTGACGATAATTAGTCTTGCACATTGTCTTTCTTTCATTATGTCTTCCTAGTACCTAGCGAGTAAAAATGAAAAAAGCCCTATGAACAGGGCTTTGCTACTAACAGGGTAAACTTATCACGCCGCAACCTGTCCTTTGTGGATCAATCGCTCACAGAGGGCTTGCCACTCGCTAGTTTGCTTTTTGCCTTCAATGCGGCGGCCAAATAGCGTTAATACCGTTTCGCGATTGGCATCAAAAAACTCAATAGAGGTAACCACCGTATTGCCGTTATCCGTGGGTTTTCTGACCACGAATGCGCGGGTCAAATCGTCTGCTTTTATATGCAGGTTAAACTCAGGATCTAAGACGTTAAACCAAGGGCCAACTTGCTTGAGGTTTTCAACCTTCCCAGAGAAGATCTGTACCGCACCTGGGTTGCCAACGAATACCATAATCTCTTGCTTAAACGTTTTTGCTTGTTGAAATATATCAGCAAGTTCAAAGCTCTGTAGCTCAAAGCTCCATGGTGAGCCGACGAGCTCAAGGGCCTGCAAGCGTTCAAGGTTGTATGTCTCTAAAAGCTTTGGAAAATGGTGCACATCCTCAAGCTCACTCCACTGACTCCTAAAGTTATCTAATTGCTCAGCGCTAGGCGAGGTAATTACAGGCTCCACAAGTTCAAATGGCTTCACGCTAAAAGAGCGCTGTGATGTTAGTTGATAGCGCGCTTTAATATTCACCAGTTCATTAAAGTCCGACTCAGCCGTGGTATAAACCTTATGTACCGCACGGCCATTTTCATCAAAAAACTGCAAGCTCGTATGACTTTCAGTTTCAACTAAAAATACGCTTTGCCAACGATACAAAAATAGCCGTAAGTCGATACCACTAGGATTAATCGCTATACCACTTAGTTTGCCATTATTGTCTGAAACATAGAGCTTTTCGTATAACCCTTTAATTTCATTGACCACGCTGCCGTTACGCGTCAACGCCATCACTTTACCGAGCTTTTTCAGGCTCTTGAGGATATCGGCAAGCTGCGTTTCATCTAAGCGCGTTACTGTGGCAGTCACCGCTTCTTCAAGTTGGGCATTCAATAATTCGGCCTCACTCACGCCCAGTTGCATTGCAGCATCAACGGGCCGTGTCCTTGGTTCACCCGCTAACAAGGTTTTATAGTCTTGAATTAATTGCTTCATGATCTCTCCTTAAAAACGCCAGCTGATCTGGGTTTTAATGTTGCGGCCAAAACCGTAATCGCCTATTCCACCACCGGTACCAGCCATCAGTTTGTATTCTTTGTTAAAAACATTATCGACAGCAACTCTTAGATTAAAGGCAGCATTAATATCCCAACTCGCATATAAATCAGTCAGGGTGTAGCTTTTTTGTGTTTGCGTTGAGTATTGCCTTGTTGCACTGTCCATCACCTGCACATCACGATCGCCACGCCTGACTATTTGCGTACCAACTTGAACGGCTTGATCAAATAACGAGGCACCTAAATCTAAAGCCATTTTGTCTGCAGGCAAATACCATAAAGGCTTGTTATCTTGATCTTTGCCGTCTATGTCACTGTAAGAAAAGTTGCTGTAAAAGCGTGGTGTTGCAAAGTTTACTTCCAGCTCAATGCCATCTCTATCATTGCTAGCGCGATTAGCATAACGTGGTGCAGGTACGGGGTTGGTCACATTACTGGTGACCGACGTGATTTCATCGTCTACCGAGATATCAAAGTAGATAAAACGCGCAGTTAATGTGTCATTGTCAGTGAGTATGTTATTTGCCTGATAGGTCACGCCAACTTCGGTGTTATTGCTATATTCTACGTCTAACGCTAATCCTGGCTGTCTGCCACCGTATTGATCGTACAGCTCGTCAATGAGTGGCGCACGGAAACCTTCTTGGCGGTTTGCAAACACAGCCCACTGTGGTGTCAGTTGGTAATTTACACTCAAAGCACCCGCCCAATCACTGTGTGTCACTTTACTATCTAATGCTGCAAACGCCTGTTGAAATTTAGCTGTTGGTGAGGTGCTATAGCGTTCATAGCGAAGCCCTGCGATCACAGTAAGTTGCTGCCAAGTAAATTCATCTTGGATATACACACCGGAGCGCTTTTGCGTACCACCCGGTTGGGATGTCATCTCAGCGGTGGTTGGAGTCGGACCATATTGCTCACAAGCATAGGTCTCGTAGTTAAGTTTTAAGCATGGTAATGCTGTCTTTTCACCAATACGCTCTTTGTCGGTATATTGCACACCATAGGTCAAAGTATGTGAGTCCAATACGCTGGTATTCATTACATCCAGAGTGGTGATGTTGTATTCATAGTTTGATTCAATACCGATGTAGTCCTCAAGCATGCCGACACCATCAGATTCAGCCACTTGACTGCTGGTATAACCGGCCTTAGCGCTGAGGTTCAGGTAGGGATTATTTGCAGGGTTTAGTTCATAACTCAGATTAGTAACGGACTGCTCTACCTCACGGTACACCGTCCCCCATGCGCCCGGATCTGTTGTATTAAACTCGGTTCGCTGATTATCTGTGGTCTCGGTGTAACTTGCCCCCACAATGGCATCATCACTTAAGAAATATTCGCCTTTTAACAGAACAGAACTGTTTTCGATTGCCGAGTTATCTAAAGTTTCATCGTTAGAAAGTTCCCAATCATCACTGTCGCGCTTTACCACACCAGCAAGCAAGTCGAGTGAATCATGCGGTCTTGCAAAAGCGATCACTGAGGCATTCTTCTGAGCGTTGTTGCTATCATAACCAAGTTTAATTTTAGCGCCAGCGACTTCACCATCTTGTAAAAAATCAGCGGCGTCTTTTAGCTCAAACTGAACAACACCACCAAGCGCACCACCGCCATGAAGTACGGTACTCGTGCCTCGTTTAATGCTTATCGAGCGATATAATTCAGGATCAGTGAACAGGCTACCCATGCGATATTTTTCAAAAGTTTGCAGCATGCCATCAATCGTCAC
This sequence comes from Pseudoalteromonas flavipulchra NCIMB 2033 = ATCC BAA-314, assembly GCA_000814665.1. Classification (GTDB taxonomy): domain Bacteria; phylum Pseudomonadota; class Gammaproteobacteria; order Enterobacterales; family Alteromonadaceae; genus Pseudoalteromonas; species Pseudoalteromonas maricaloris. The sequence goes on along the minus strand of JWIH01000024.1, from coordinate 236,948 downwards.
CATCACGTCTTCCGCGTCACTAAAGCCACGAATATTGAATTTATGTCCTGTCGATCTTGGTCCACCACTGGCAGAAACATTAGGAATGGTATCTAAGGTCTCAAATACACTGCTATCTAATTTGCGCTCTATTTGCTCCGACGAAATAACATTCACTGCTTGTGCCGATTGCAATGCAGTTTTTGCGGTACGTGTTGCCGTTACAGTCACTGCATCTAAGTCTGTTTTTACCACTGTCGACTGATCTACATCCTCATTGGTAGAAGAGGCGGCTTGTACCCAGGTGGCAGAAGTGGCAAGCACGATGAAAAGGGTTAATTTAGATAAACGCATAAGAATACTCCGAGTGTCGTTATTTTTTACACGCACTTCAACTTTGCCCCTGATCTTCCCTAGTCCTGTCTTATCTAAACAGGCTCATCCAAGATGAAATGCGATTGTCGCGGCGCAATATAACACAGACTAATCTAAATGGTAATTGTTTTTATTCGCTTTTAACTATTAAGTTCGCTACTTGAATCTCAAGCTTACTAAGCTGTGCAAAAAGTGATACCAGTGCTTCGCTGGGTACTTGTTTATCCACGGCGATATAAATCACCTCTGACTTGTCTAAATGACCAAGCGCTTGTATCAGCGTGTTTTCCGCGCTAAACGGCTGCTCATCTAAGGCATAGGCTATTTGATCATGATTGAACATGATGCTCACTACCTTAGGTGTTTTTTCCAGTACAACCTCACCATTTTTTCCCGCTGTTGGTAAGTTGACCTCCAAGACGTTGAGTTTTACAGCCACACTGAGCAGCAAAAATACAAGGACGATAAAAAGCACATCGAGTAACGCGGTTAAATCAGCGCCTAGGTGCTGAGGTTTGGGTGTCGGCAGCTCAAGCATTATCCGTCTCCACCAAGGTAAATTGAGTATTCATATAGAGCACAAGCTCGCTTTGAAAACGCTCAACCATCGCTTGCAAAACGCCATAAATAAGTAGACATGGCATGGCTATCGCCAATCCCGCCATGGTTGAATACATGGCTTCCCATAATCCATCCGCTAATAACGCAGGCGTCACCGCTTGCTGAGTTTCGGCAATGGTTTTAAACATCAAGACCAGCCCCCAGACGGTGCCAAATAGTCCCATTAATGGGCTTAGCGTGCCGATAATGCTTAAGATCACTAACCGCTTACGCCACTCAAAAACATACCCTTGTAACCGCAAAGCGCCGACTGCTTTGCTACGAAAAAAATGGGGTTTACGCTTGATTTCATGAACGGTAAGCCAAGCGCGGCTGAGCACCCAAAGCCGCTCTATGATCACCGCAAGCGCAATAACCGACAAACATAAAAATGGCCACTGCATCGGGCCAAGTTGGGAAAACCAAGACTGCATCGTAGTATTACTCTCTAAGAAAGGGAAAATTTAATGGGTACGGTAAACAAGGCTTTTACCGCATTACCGTCACGAAAAACTGGATGAAACTGCCATTGCTCAACGTTCTTGCGAGCAGCAATATCCAAAGATTGATGACCGCTACTTTTAACCAAAGTTAAATTCACAATCTCACCTTTTTGATCCAGTTCAATTTCAAAAATAGTCACGCCTTCAAGCCCTCTTCTCTTGGCACGCAGTGGGTAGCTAAGCGCAGGTCTTGGTGCTTTGAATAAAGGTAAAGCATCTAATTTAACAGGAGAGTCATCAGTACTATTTGCTTCACTGAGATGCCTCGCTGAGGCCATTTGCGTCGCTTCTTGCTGCGACGTATTTTCTCGTGTTGAGGTAGGCGCTGTCACTTCGATAGCTTTTTTGTTCTCAGTCACTATGGCTTCGTTAAGCTTTTTAGGTTGTGGCCGCTCATTGGCCTGTTGCTTGGGTTTAGGTACAGGCTTGGCTTCCTGTTCTTGCCTTTGTGGTTTTTTAAGTAAGTGCGTAGTGCCGTTAAAATCAGATGGCACTTGCTCTGCTACCACTTTTTGAGGCGGCTCTTGGGAAGGTTGTGCCGCAAACGAAATCATGAGTGGCTTGGTGACTTTACTCACTTCATTTGCAGCAACGCCTGAGTGCCACACCAGCGCAGAGCTTGTAGGAAATAACCACCACAAACCATGCAGCAAAGCGGAGACAGTGATGCAGATAATTAATTTCATATTGATAAAAGCAAATGATAACTGTTACTATTCGCAATAAATACTAACAAGTTTGGATTTGTAATGAAAGCTCAAATTACGACACTGCTAACTTCTAGTTTGCTATTACTCACTTCTGTTCTACAACCTACCTATGCGGATCAAGGTGCCAAAAACATTGTGGTTTCTGGTGGCTCTATCACAGAGATTATTTATGCACTTGGCGAGGAAAATCGTATCGTTGGCGTGGACAGTACTAGCGTATTTCCTGTTGCTGCAACCGATAAACCACAAATCGGTTACGTAAGAAAAATCAACGTTGAAGGGATCCTTTCCCTTAATCCTGATTTATTACTCGGTGAAGCAGATACAGGCCCAGATAAGGTATTAAAACAGCTTCAAGACACCGGATTACCCACTTATATTTTCAGCGATAACGATAATCTTGCTGGCGTCGAAGAAAAAATAACAACAATCGCCGAGTTACTGGCAGTTAAAGATAAAGGCCAAGCACTAGTCGAGTATATTCAAGCCGACAGAAAAGCCTTAACGCATGTCCTAAAACAAGTGAACAACAAACCTAAGGTATTATTTGTTTTGAGCCTGCGTAGTGGCCAACCAATTGTTGCGGGTGCTGGAAATTCTGCAGATGAGGTTATCAACGCAGCTGGCGGCGTTAATGTTGCAGCACAGCATTTTGACGGTTGGAAGCCGCTCGCAACCGAAGCGGCCATCGCCATGGATCCAGATGTCATCATTAGTATGGGCCGCCATGGCGAGCAAAAAGCGATGGATTTAAGCCAAGTTCCCCACTTTAAGTTCTCAAACGCCGTTAAAAACAACAGGGTTTTACTAATTGATGGGACATATTTGCTTGGCATGGGCCCACGCACGCCACAAGCCGTGGTTGAGCTCTCGACCTTACTCCACCCAGACGCCACGCTGCCCAGGGGTTATCGATTTAGAGCAGCCCAGTCTGCATCAAAAAATGAGTCTCTGTAATGCTAGCACTTGAGCAATCTTTAATTCCCGCTGAAGTTGCCAGAAAATGGATGTTGTTGGGACTGATTATTGGCTGTATCGTGGTGAGCTTTATTGGCCTTACCAGCGGCGGAGTGAGCATTAGCTACAGTCGTCTGATGGATATTCTCTTTGCAGGTCAATCAAGCAACTTAGAACACGCGGTGATCTGGCAAATTAGATTTCCAAGATTAGTGCTCGCAATTGTGGTTGGTGCTGGACTTGGTGCATGCGGCGCCGCAATGCAAGCAATCTTTAGAAACCCGCTGGCAGATCCAGGGTTAATTGGGATCTCTAGTGGTGCCGCACTTGGCGCAATTAGTACTATCGTCTTAGGCTCTACGTTACTCAGTGGATTTGCTGATTATTATGGAATTTACGCCGTGCCAATCGGTGCTTTTCTCGGCTGTCTTGGTGTGTGTAGTTTAATCTACCGTTTATCCAGCCAAGGTAATCGTTTCACAATTGTCAGTTTGTTGTTAGCGGGTATTGCAGTAAACGCTATTGTTGGTGCGGTCATTGGAATACTAACGTTGATCAGCTCAGATCAACAGTTACGCGACCTAACCTTTTGGAGCATGGGATCACTTGCAGGCAATAGTTTCACAACTATCATCCCATCGCTGTGTTTAATGTTGGCTTGCTGCTTTGGTTTTAGCCGCTTAGCTCAACCGCTCAACCTCTATTTACTTGGCGAGCAACAAGCTAGACACCTCGGGGTCGATGTCGTGCGCCTAAAAAAGAAAGTGTTTGCCTATACCGCATTGTGCACCGGTGCAGCGGTTGCGCTAACTGGTATTATTGGATTCGTTGGCTTTATTGTTCCTCATATAGTGCGCTTATTAATCGGCCCAGATCACCGCTATTTGTTACCTGCTTCGATGTTGGGTGGGGCAATTTTACTGTGTTTGGCAGACTTACTCGCTCGCACACTCATTCTCCCATCTGAATTACCGATAGGCCTTATCACCAGCGCTTTAGGAGGCCCTTTTTTCCTGATCATGCTGGTAAAAACGTATCGTATAAAGGAGCTTTAGTATGTTAGAAGCGCATAACGTCAGTGTCCAAGTGGGGCAAAAATTGTTGCTCAAAGACATTGATTTTTCAATCAACCCGGGGGAGTTTGCCGTTGTTCTTGGCCCCAACGGGGCAGGCAAGTCTACCCTACTCAAGGCGCTGTGCGGCGATATTTCTCTATCACAGGGCGATGTCACCTATCATCAACAACGGGTGCAAGACTTAAATGCCCTAGACCTTTCCCATATCCGCGCCGTACTCACACAGCAATATGATTGTGAGTTCCCATTTTGCGTGCAAGAGATAGTGGATATGTCGCACTATGTACATCAGCACAATTGTACACCAGACTCGCTTCGTGAATATTCACAGCAAGCAATGCAAACTTTATCAGTCGAGCATTTAGCAAAGCGGTGCTTTACTCAGCTATCAGGGGGAGAAAAGCAAAGGGTTCAGTTTGCGCGGGTGCTTTGCCAGTTGCTCCCCACTTTACATGCGCACAAACCCTGCTACCTGATGATTGACGAGCCTACCGCTAGCCTAGATTTATATCATCAGTATCAAGTCATGAAGCTAGCTCAGCAAATAGCTAAGCTGGGAGCGGGCGTAGTCGCAGTGGTACATGACTTAGCCCTCGCTGCAAGCTTTGCCGATAAGGTATATCTGCTGCAACAGGGCGAATTAGTTGCCACCGGATCCCCAGAGGAAGTACTCAGTAACGCTCAATTAATGAGTACCTATGGGATTGATGCAGAGATCACGCTTTCTGATATGTTTTTACCAACCCTGGGTGTTGCAAAGGTATTTGGACTTTCGGCAGAAAAATAACCTGCACTTAAACAGGCTGGCATACACCAGCCTGTTTAATCAGCTCGCTTAACTCAGCTCCCAACTATGAAGCTAAAATTAAGCAAGTTGCTAGTTACCTCCTAAAGTGATGCCCTTTTACGGGGCGCAAACACCAAATGGCAAGACTAAACAAAATAATAGCAAGCAGCGCCATCGCAGCCACACCTAGGCTGTAAGCAAAACCCGCGACGGCAGACCAAATCGCTACACCAATGTGCATCATGCTCATGGCCAGTGAGATAAGTACACCACGATGTGCAGGCGAAAGCTCTGAAATATATGCCTGTAATGCCGGAGCACCAATGCCGCCAGCCAATGCCCAAAGTGTCATCAAAAAGTATAACGGTATAAGAGAGATACCTTGATACCAATAAAGACCGCTACTAGCGATGAGGCAAACAACCAATGACGCACGCATGACCTGCCGTCCACTTTCAAAATGGGTTGCGAGTTTTGGCATCATCAAGTTTCCAGCAACACTCACTAAGCCTAATAAGGCATACAGTACACCAATAAACCACACTGACAGTGCTTGTGTATCTCGTAAATGCTGCCCAACCAAATTGAACAAACCAATACCACCACCTAAACCAATACACATGGTAAGTAACGCGCCAACAACACCGGGGATTTGCCATAGCTTGACTGATATCTTGGTGCCTTCTCCAGCTTTGTCATTTGGGAGCGCACGGCGGTTTACAGTAAGTAATAACGCCACAACCCAAGTAGCGATCCCGAGTGCAACAAAAGCCGCTCGCCACGACATTAAATGCGTTAAAAATGCGCCAAACGCAGGACTTGAGATCATGCCAAGGGTTAAGCCTGCTTGCACCCAACCGATCCGCTTTAGCGCATCTTCACCAGAGCTTGCCGCGATGGCAAATGCAACCGGTAGCATGCCAGCACTGGCAATCCCCGTGATCACACGAGCAACCAACCCCCACTCAAATGAAGTGACAAGCCCTGTCACTATGGAGGCACCACCAAAAACCACGATTGCAGGCAAGATGATAGCGCGGCGCCCTACTTTATCTGAGAGTGCCCCAAATAGCGGAGCCACAATCGCTAGGGCAACGCTGTAAGTGGTAATAAACAGTGTAACCCGCTCAGGCTTTACACCTAATTCGAGTCCAATAGGCTCAAGAATAGGCCCAAGCATCAGCTCATCGGCCCCAACTAAAAATGCAATAAAGGCGAGTAATAAAGTCAATAACATCTCATTACCCCTTTTTTGCGCAGCAAACGTTTACCTTGCAAGTGTTCAGCAAAGCATGAGAAATAAAGCCAATATTAAGTTGGTCTTTGTTTAGGTTACTGCCTGGCATTATCAGGCCTTTTAAAATCAAGTTCATTAAATTACATCCATAAAAACGGGAGATCGGCTGTGATACCGACCTCCCGTTTCAAAAAAATTCGAAAACGTGTGCCACTGAATTTCGGGCACAAAAAAGCCGGCGATGAAGTATCATCGCCGGCTTCGTCTTTCCAATCATCAGATACACTGACGCCGTCCACCTTTATTCAGGTAGTCGCCAATGCCTCTGATGAAGATTTAGAAAGTAAGCTCCGAGCAACACTTCATCGTGTTAATGCGCGGAGCAAAGCCTTCTAACAAAATTCTTAAATAGGATGTAAAACATCGCGGAAAGATCCAAATTAAAATCGCGCGCCAATTTATACGATGTCGATTAAGTAGTCAATAATCCAAACTAAGATACATCAACACAACGGTGTACTATCCCTTATCCCTAAGCGCAAAGCGGTAAACACCTGCGATCAACAAACAAATGGTTATAGGCAACCACAGCGCCTGAAAGTAAAACTTGTTATAAAGCCAAGCGCCTAACACGCCACCTGCCACAAACCCTGAGATTATCAACACAAACAGTTTTGCTTTTCTGGTATCCAGTGGCTCGCCTCTACATAGCGCTCCAATCATTAGCCCTAAGTCAGTGAATATTCCTGTTACATGGGTTGTCCTCACCACGGCTCCACTGTACGTGGTGGCTAATGCGTTTTGTAGTCCACAAGCCGCGGAGGCAAAAAAGTGACCATAAAATGAGCCTTGCATCAGTAATACGAGAGACACGGTAAGCAAAATAGCTTCAAGTATCAGCGCGGTATCGTAATGTTTGCCAAGCCTTAACGTGGTGTCATGCAGCAAAAACCCCGCAAGTGCAGAGCCAAGCAAGAACGCGAGTAACACTCCAAATAAGTGCATGGTTTCTTTAAGATTGTCACCTAAAAAACTGGTTCCGAGCATAGTCGCAGTGCCGGATAAGTGAGAAACGGATTGATGCTCGAAGCTAAGTAGGCCGATTGCATTCACAAATCCTGCGACGAGCGCCAATATAAAGGCGCCGACCTCAACCCATTTTGGTAACTTTGAGATCATCTCTTTGCCATGGGATGATCAGGGTTTAGCTGCAATAAGTCCCAGCGGTTGCCATAGAGATCTTCAAATACAGCAACCGTGCCATAATCTTGCTCTTGTGGCTCGCGAATAAACTGGATACCAATAGACTTCATGCGCTCATAATCACGCCAGAAATCATCGGTATTTAAAAATAAAAATACCCGCCCACCAGCTTGATCACCAATAAACTTCTGCTGCTCTGGCGTAGAAGCTCTGGCAAGTAGTAACGTCGTACCATGAGAATTAGGCGGTGCCACCACCACCCAGCGTTTGTCTTGCTCGGGTTGATAGGTGTCTTCTATTAATTCAAAACTTAGTTTATTGACGTAGAAGTCGATGGCTTCATCGTAGTCTTTAACGACGAGCGCAATATTGACAATATTTTGTTTCATGATGAGGGCAACCCATAGCCTCTTGCCATAAGTGCAGCAAGTAGCGGTAAAACTAAAAGTAACAGCATTTCTAGTCTTTTAATGACGATGATACGCTGGGGCACAGACAAATTAGCTGCTGTTGTCTTACGGTGCTTCAATAAAAACACAGTCGGAATGATAGATAGTAAAGCGATTAACAAAAATAGTCCGACTTTGGCATGGAAAATCGGATTTTTAGTGTAGAACTCACTGGGCTTGCCAACTGCAAACCATAGCGTTAACCCTGCGCCAAGGGTTACAAGCGCACTGACACCATACAAACCATCAACTACCGCTAACCGCTTAATGCTCTGACTACTCATTGATTTGGAGAGTAGCACGTTTTCAATCGCGAGCGTCGATGCCAAAAATAAAATACCGATAAAGTGAATATACCTAACGACTATCTCGTCCATGCTGTGCCCCAGTTGCTATGTTAGTGTTGATAAAGTGTGTTGTTTTCTTCTAAAAAGTTCACCAAAGGCAAAAACAGAGGCTGCGGCAATTCATCAAGCGAAAACCACTGCCATTGTTTGCATTTATTTGGCTCTTTAACTTCTGCATCATGAGTATCGCACCTTGCCATGACAAACAGAGTGACATAATGTTTCTGCTCATCGGCAAAATAATCATTTGTAAAACCAAGCTTTTCAACGTTCACAACATCTAGCCCCGTTTCCTCATACACCTCTCTTATTGCGCATGCTTCAACCTCTTCTCCATACTCTAAATGGCCACCTGGTGTTGCCCAAGTATGTGCGCCATGAGCGCCAATGCGTTCGCCAAGTAGAATTTTATTTTGGTGCATTATGACCACGCCAACCCCGACGCGTACGACTTGCTCCATCACTTTTCCTTACCATTACTTATTGACTACTAGGTAATCATAACTTAAAGAATCAATGTAGTTCAGCTTACAAAGTTACAACACCCGGCTAAAACAATTTAGTTACATAAAAACCACAAAACTCAAAAGTTTGACATCATTACAAAAACATGAAAATTTGGTTCGACCCAATTGGATAAGGTGGGTAAATAAATTTTATAATAACATACTGATAACTAAGGAATAAGTAATGAAATTAAAAATAAAAAAGTCAAGTTTGAAATCGCTTTCATCTCAGTCGCTTCAGCTTAACCTTGCTCAAACACCAAATATCGCGGGAGGGAAGCAAGAGTACCAAGATCGTCCTCAAGCTGTCGGAACACGTGTAGATTGCGTATCTGTTGCGGTTCACCTTCCTTGTGTGATTATGTAAAGTACGATTTTTGTACTTTTTGTATAGAGACTGACAAGGCCACTTCCGTGGCCTATCTATAATCATTTTTGAAATCTGCGGTGTAACCCGAGTAGCTTGCTTAGGGACGACTAAAGCTATGCTAAGCTCGCTAATATCTCAAGCGCATGTTTTCTATCGTTTAACTCGTATAAGTCATTGGTAAAAATAAACTCATCGACCGCTAACTCACGTTTAATCATACTGAGTTTATGGTGGACAGTCGCAGGGCTTCCAACCACAGATAGGCCTAAAAAGCTGTCGACTTGCATTTGCTCTTGGGCATTCCATAGACCCTCCATCGAGTCAACGGGGGGTTTCAGCCATAACGCCTGACCTCGCATCAACGCTAGGATACGCTGTTTTGACGTGGTAGCTAAATACTGCGCTTGCTCGTCGGTATCGGCTGCAACTACCGGTAAGCCAAGCATTACATAAGGTTTATCTAACACCTTTGATGGTTGGAAATCGCGGCGATAAAGTGCGATAGCATCATGCACGAATCGTGGCGCAAAGTGACCCGCAAATGCATAAGGTAAACCTCGCTTTGCGGCGAGCTGGGCACTATAAAGACTCGAACCAAGCAACCAGATTGGTACCTTGGTGTTTTCACCCGGAATAGCACGCACCGAGGATTTACCATCATAAGGACCGAGTAAGGCTTGTAACTCAGCGACTTCATCGTCAAATTGCTCCGCACGTCTGTCATCGCGACGCAGTGCTCTGCTGGTAATAGGATCGCTGCCAGGCGCGCGCCCTAATCCCAAGTCAATACGCCCCGGATAGAGGCTTTCTAAAGTGCCAAACTGCTCAGCGACGACTAACGGTGGATGGTTTGGCAACATCACGCCACCCGCCCCTACCCGAATATTGTGAGTGAGTCCGGCAATATGCCCTATCAATACGGAGGTTGCTGCGCAGACAATGCCACGCATATTATGATGCTCAGCCATCCAAAAGCGTTTAAAGCCAAGTTCATCCGCTTTTTGCGCATAAGCCACGCTGTTAGCGAGGGTTCGTGAAACGGTATCTTGCTCTTTCATCGGGCTTAATTCGAGCAAAGAAAATGGCATGTCAGCAAGTGAAGTCATAACAATCCTTAACGGTTTGAGTTACACCATAGAGTAAGGGTTGCAGCATCCATTTCAATCCGAAATCCCGCACTACATTGTTGCTGATTTTCGACTATCGCTATGTTGCAGATAACAAGCCTGCTTCATCTGTGATTTGCTGACTCGACAATTAGGCTAATCCTGTATTTGAAAAAATTCTTTAGTTTCGTGGTGCGTAAGCGCAACATAGCAATCACATAATAATCCACATAAAACCAGCTTTTGCCTGCTAGACTCATAAAAAACTGACTTGGAGCAACATCTTATGAGAGCCGCTATCCTATTTATTTTATTTACTTTTAGTAGCCAGCTATTGGCAGAAACGGACACAACTAAAATCAATAAGCTGTTCGACAGCTACATGAGTAAATACAACCATTATCTGCAAACTGGTGATTTACCAACCAGCCCTCAACTGTACACAGATACGCTTATGTTAATGTCATCAAGCTCAAAGCCGAGCGTGATCACACAAACGCAAATGAATAAACAGGTGCAAGTATTCTTAACACGCCTAAAAGAACAAGGTGTCAATTACGTAAAATGGAGCAAGGTCAATATTCATTTTCTTGATAAAAATATTGCGTTAGTGAGCAACATCGCTGAGCGATACACCCAATCAGGCGCACTTTTTAACAAAGTAGGCGCAAGTTATTACGTCTATTTAGTTGATGGTGAATGGAAAATATCTGCGTTCGCTGTACATGATGCGAAAAACACTTTACTTTAATTGCATCTAAACTTTGGTGTTGTAGGCATGGAAAACTGGGACGACTTTCAATTACTGCTTGCATTAAAGCGTGCCAATACACTCAGAGGTGCGGCCAAAGTTCTAGGCGTAAACCACACGACGGTATCTCGTAGGCTACATGCTTTAAATCAACGCTTTAGTCTTGATATATGCATGCTTTCGCAAGGCAAAGTCTCGTTTTCCGAATTGGGACTACAGCTGCTCAGTGCCGCTGAAAACATGGAAGCTAGCCTTGCCCCTCACTTAAGCCAAATTAACACTTCGGTTAAGCAGTTAAAACAACAAATAAACTTATCTATCCCCCCAGCGATTTTGCAGTTTGTCTTGTTCGACGAATTACATGAATTTCAGCAAAACAATCCTTATCTCACGCTGTCGATTAATACTACCTATGCACTTTCCGATCTAGAGAAATCAGAAGCCGATGTCGTGATCCGAGCTTCTCACGTTCCGGATGAGCACTTAGTTGGTCACCGGTTATTTCCGATTTCACTTGGCTACTTCATGCATAAAGACTATCTCGATAAACGCACGAGTGAAAGCGTTTCTTGGATAACCGCCGGCGTAGCAGAAAGACCGACTTGGCTACTTGATACGCCCTATCCAACCGCCCCAGTTTCTCTATCAATTGAAGATTTGGTGCTGCGTCATCAGGCTGCATCCAAAGGGCTTGGTATGATCAGAGGGGCGCACTATATTGCAAGGCATTTCCCTAATTTAATTGAATTTGCACCAGCGAGTGAGCACTATGCAGATTTATGGATCTTGACCCATCCAACAAAAAAATCCATACCCAACGTCAAGCGGCTTATCAGCTTTTTACTTCAGACTATGCGCAGTAAACACATACTGATCGACTGCGCAAAATAACATTCGCCACGTTAGTTTAGAGCCTGTCCATTTTAATCAGCTAACCATTTATACATAACATAGCTATCAACCAAGCCCAATTTCCTGTGTTTATATGCCTTGGGAATGGTGCCCACAATGGTAAAACCAAGTTTTTGCCAAAGTTTAATCGCCAGTTCATTGGTCGATACCACACTATTAAATTGCATGGCTTCGAATCCCAGCGCTAATGCTTGCTGCTGGGAGTGTTCGCACATCAACCGTGCAATTCCTCTACCACGAGCCAAACTCGACACCATGTAACCACAGTTACATATGTGGCTACTCGGACCCATCGCATTTTGTCGCAAATAATAACTGCCAAGTACTTGCCCATTTTCAACATATGCAAAAGCTTTGAGCGGCGTTTCACACCAAAGTAAAAATGCCTGCTCCATACTCATATTTGAGTCAAATGCATACGTTTCTTGCGCTTGGATCACTTCTGAAAATGTTGGCCAAAATGACTCAAAATCATTCCGAGTTATCTCTCTTATCATCCCATTTCCTCTAAACGTCATACCTGATAGCAATTAACCCAATTCTTGAAAATATACTCATTCTACTAACCTCACACCACTTTTGTTTTAGGGAGCCTGAGACGAATACTTGTCGAATCGTTAGTTTTTCACGCTAATAGCTACTGACTTACCACTCCTGTAATGCACTGTAACTTTCTGTAATATATTTAGCCTTTTTCAAAGCCTAGTATGAAACAGTATATTGATGAGAAACCACTCATCAAAAGGATATTTATCTTTCTTGTGAGGTTGTTATGTGTACGAGAGTTTTTAATAACTGGAACAGAGCATATTTGGCTACTGCCAGAAATATGGACTGGATGTTTATATTACCTACCAGCTTGTTTGTACTTGAAAAAGGACTAAAAAAATCGGGGCTTGAGCCTGTTTCTGAGCTAGAGGCAATAGCAAGCGAGAAAACTCGCAACCCACTTACGTGGACATCTTCTTATAGTAGTGTGGTCGCTATGGTTGGAGATGATTGCAGTGGCTGGGCAGCCTCCGATGGTATGAACTCTATGGGGCTTGTCGCAAATGTATTGTACGACTCAGGCGCGACGTACGGTAAGTCAGTATGCAAAAATAAAAAACAGCTAAGCGTATTGCGTTGGTTGCAGTATGTGTTAGACAAGTTTGTCCTTGTTAAAGAAGTCGTTGACGTTTTTAGCAAACAAGAAATTCAGATCCTCGGAGCAGAAGTTCCCAACAGTGAAGGAAAAACTGCGGCGCTACATTTAATGGTGTCGGATATCAGCGGGGACTCAGCCATTATAGAAGTTAATAATGGTACTTTTCGCATCTACCATAGCGCAGATTATCGCGTTGTCACTAATGAGCCGAGCTATGAAGAACAGCTAAAAATTAATGATTATTGGCTGTGGCAATGGAGCGACAAAAACAGTCATCCAAGCCATACGATCCCAGGTGGCCCATATTCAACCGACAGATTCGAGCGCGCTGCGTTTTATCTTAATCACTTAGACTTACCAAACGATGAGCATGACGCCCTTGCACAGGCTCGCTCGGTTGCGGCAAGTGCATCTGTACCTCTTGGCTATAATTTTATAAGCAGTGCCAGCCCAAATATATCTAATACCTTGTGGACAACCGTTGCTGCGCATAGGAGCCAAACCTATTACTTTTGCAATGCTCGCACGCCCCATGTTGCTTGGGTGGAGCTGGCAAACTTTAAGTTTGAATCGCCAGTCAGTGCCTTCACATTGATAAGCGAAAATCCTTCTGGTGAGTACATCAATAGCACCAGAAACGGCAAATTAAACAAGCATTTTGAGCCCACAGAAGATCCGTTCAAAAAGTAAGGTTTGCTGCGCTTTTGAGCCAAACACGCCATAGCTCGTTTTGGCTCAAAAGCCTTTAATTTACCACCATATTCACAGCCATCACTAACAACAGCACCGCAAATACCTTTTTAATCGTGGCAACGGGCAAGTGATGCGTGGCTTTAGCCCCCATTGGTGCAGTAAACCAAGAGGTACATACAATTCCCAACAGGGCTGGCAAATAAACAAATCCGGCAAAACCATCTGTGAGTGCAAGTTGCGCACTACCCGAGCTAATGTATCCAACAGAGCCAAACAGTGCGATAACAATGCCACATGCAGAAGCGCATCCTATGGCCTTTTTCATATCAACAGAGAAAAACGTCAACAGCGGTACCAAAAGCGCTCCACCGCCAATGCCTATCATGGCAGATAAACCACCGGTGATCGTCGTTAATACCGTAAGTATGCCTTTATTTGGCAGCTGCCTTCGGGTTGTGCTCTCATTTTTGCTGCTATAAAACATTTTTATTGCTATCAATACCACACTTACTGCAAATACAATGCGCACTGCGTTTTCGGGTAATAGCGCAGCCAAAAAACCACTGATAAGCGCGCCTAGTGCAACGCCCGTCATTATCCACGGCGCTACATCCCACGGTACATTGCCATTTTTATGATGCGCGATTGCCGATGAGGTAGAAGTAAATAAAATGGATGCCAGCGATGTCGCTACGGCGGCTATCACCACTTGCTCCGGTGGTAACACCTTAAAATACAGTAAAATACTGCTAAGCACCGGAACAATAACCAGCCCACCGCCAATACCTAACAACCCGGCTAAAAAGCCGACAACACTACCGAGTAGTGCACAATACACAAACAACAATATCAACTCACTCATTCCACTTATCTCTTCTTTTAATTGAGGCGCAATCACCTAAGTGAGCAATATCGGCGTTGCTTTTAGCCTTTGTGCCACCTAAGCGCTGGCGAGTATAACAACATAACGCTTTGCCATTGGTGCTTTTAACTTAGATAAGCCTTGAATATTCCTCACGTTTTACTTGAAATAAATGCAACCTAGACGCTTAGCAGTCTAGACTTTCGGATTTCCAAAGGGTTTCACTCTACAATTGCTCATATTTCCTGCACATGTGACTCAATAAGCAGCATCTATTTTTGTAACTCATGAATCAGACTCATGTTTTATGTGAAATAAAACCGTTTTTCTTCATCTTGTGATCCACGTATAAATCTCACATCACTTAATGTTCGGTACTCTCACTGCTTCCCCGTGGATATCTGTTTATCGCAGTGAAACGTAATTGCCGAGCGCGTCAGCATTAGAATTGGATACCTGAAGAACATGAATAACGAGTTTACTTTCACTATTAAGAGCATTCGTCTTGACGAGAATTACCATCCGTCAAACAGCACGCGGATCACCACTAACTTTGCTAACTTGGCAAGAGGCGAAAGCCGCCAGCAAAACTTACGCAATGCCTTAAAGATGATTGATAATCGCTTTAACGCATTGGCTAACTGGGATAACCCAAAAGGCGACCGTTATTCTGTTGAGCTTGAGATAGTCTCAGTTGATATGGATATTGCAGGCAGTGGACAAACTTTCCCGTCAATTGAGGTGTTAAAAACCAATATTGTTGACCACAAAACCAATGAACGCATTGAGGGAATTGTTGGTAACAACTTCTCATCTTACGTACGTGACTATGATTTTAGCGTGCTATTGCTTGATCATAATAAAGATCAACCTAAATTCAGCATCCCAGCTAACTTTGGCGACTTACACGGTAAGCTATTTAAATACTTTGTCGATTCAGAAGCTTACAAGAGTCACTTTAGTAAGCCACCGGTGATTTGCCTAAGTGTATCGGATAACAAAATCTATCACCGCACTGAAAATCAGCACCCTGTGCTTGGCTTTGAATATCAGCCAAATGAGTCATCATTAACTGAGCAATATTTCAAAAAGATGGGCTTACAGGTGCGCTACTTTATGCCACCAAATAGCGTTGCACCTTTGGCTTTTTACTTCTTTGGTGACTTACTGAATGACTACACCAATCTGGAGTTGATCAGCACCATCAGCACTATGGAAACATTCCAAAAGATCTACCGCCCTGAGATTTACAACGCCAATGCGGTTGCAGGCAAGTGCTATCAGCCAAACTTGAAAAACCTAGATCACTCATTAACGCAGATTGTTTATGACCGCGAAGAGCGCAGTCAGTTGGCGATTGCACAAGGTCGATTTGCCGAAGAGCATTTTATCAAGCCTTACCAAACCGTGCTTGAACAGTGGTCTGCAAATTACGCTTTATAATCAACGGGAATATGGAACAGCATTTATTATGAAAACACTATTACCAACGTCTACTGCTGGCAGTCTACCTAAGCCCGCTTGGCTTGCTCAGCCAGAAACCCTCTGGTCACCTTGGAAACTAGAGGGCGACGAGCTTATTGATGGCAAAAACGATGCGCTACGTATTGCTTTGCAAGAGCAACAACTTGCAGGGATTGATATCGTGAGTGACGGCGAGCAAACCCGTCAGCACTTTGTAACCACCTTTATTGAACACCTAAGCGGTGTGGACTTTGAGAAGCGTCAAACGGTAAAAATTCGCGACCGCTATGATGCCAGTGTTCCGACCGTGGTTGGCCCAGTATCTCGCCAAAAGCCAGTTTTTGTTGAAGATGCCAAATTTTTACGCAGCCAAACAGACAAACCTATCAAATGGGCATTGCCAGGTCCTATGACGATGATAGATACGCTGTATGATGACCACTACAAAAGCCGTGAAAAGCTAGCGTGGGAATTTGCTAAGATCCTTAACCAAGAAGCCAAAGAGCTAGAGGCAGCTGGAGTCGATATCATTCAATTCGACGAACCGGCGTTTAATGTCTTTTTTGATGAGGTCAACGATTGGGGCATTGCGGCGCTTGAACGTGCTATTGAAGGACTCAAATGCGAAACCGCTGTGCATATCTGCTACGGCTACGGCATTAAAGCCAACACCGATTGGAAAAAGACCTTAGGATCAGAATGGCGTCAATATGAAGAGGCGTTTCCTAAGCTACAAAAATCCAATATCGATATCATCTCTTTAGAGTGCCATAACTCTCACGTGCCAATCGACTTGTTAGCGTTGATCCGTGGTAAAAAAGTGATGGTTGGTGCGATTGATGTTGCAACCAACACCATAGAAACGCCAGAAGAAGTTGCCAACACACTACGCAAAGCGCTTGAGTTTGTTGACGCCGACAAACTCTACCCATGCACTAACTGCGGTATGGCACCACTTTCTCGTGAAGTGGCAAGAGGTAAGCTCGCTGCATTGAGCGCAGGGGCTGAACTCGTGCGCCAAGAGCTATTAGCCAAAAAATCAGCTTAATCAAGCTTGGTTAATCATAACGCTAGCAGCTAAATAAAACTTAAATTATGTGCCGCCTTCAAGGAATGATAGCGGCGCAGCTTTAGCGGCTTGCCATTATTGATGAACACTCATTTTTTCAGATAACTTACGCGCAGACAACTTACGGACACTCACTTCAAACATCCGCAACTTTCATCCGATTTCACACAAAAAACAGCCACTCATTCCCATTCTATTTGACACATCGAGTTTTTATTTCGTTCTATCGCGTATTAGGTGACATTGAATTGCACCTGAATAACTATGTAGCCCTAAATAAAAATTATATAGAGGGTGGCATTATGCCTTATGGATTGAAACGGACGCTCATTTGCACTTTACTGGCTTGCGCTGCATTGCCAACAGTCGCACAGACTGAGGTGGGATTACAGGCTAAAGACATTTTTGAGCTGGAATATGCAAACGACCCGCAAATATCACCAGATGGTACTCAAGTGGTATATGTGCGTAACAGCAATGATGTAATGAAGGATGCTAAGCGACAAAACCTGTGGCTGGTCGATACTAAGTCAGGTGCACAATCACCACTCTTCTCTGATGAAAACAATTACAGTCAACCTCGTTGGTCACCAGATGGTAGCAAAATCGCCTTTATGAGCAATGTATCCGGTAGCACACAAATTCATGTGCATTATCTTGCTCAAAACCGTACGGCACTACTTACACAGTTACAATCTGGGATCAGTGGCTTAACTTGGTCACCAGATGGCAAATGGCTGGCTTTTAGCCAAAAGGTTGCCGAAAAGCCAGCGGTCATTGCCAAAATGCCAGAAAAACCAAAAGGCGCGAAGTGGTCCGATTCTGCCATTGTTATCGACAAAGCCTACTATCAAGCTGATGGCAGTGGCCTTATCAAACCCGGCTATCGCCAGATCTTCGTGTTACCGAGTGAAGGCGGCACGCCACGCCAATTAACCTCTGGTAATTATCACCATAGTGGGAAACTCGCGTGGCGAGCAGACGCAAAGGCGATTGTGTTTTCAGCAAACCGCATTGCAGACTGGGAATACAAGCGCCTAGAAGGCGACTTATTCGAAGTTGATTTTAACCGTAATATCACCCAGCTTACGTCGACTCCTGGTCGTGAGTACGCACCTAGCTTTTCCGAAAATGGTAAACAGCTGGCTTACCTTAGTGCATCGAACGCGCTAAACCCTTACCGTAATAGCAAACTGAATATTATGGATTGGCAGGACAAAACCTCCCACATGATTGCCAAAGACTTTGACCGCTCAATCCAAGACCCAACTTGGATTGGCAGTGATAGACTGGCGATGACTTACGATGACCACGGCAAGCGAAAGCTCGCGAGCATCACCACAAAAGGCAAAATTACCGACATCACAGATACACTCTCAGGCACAACCCTTGGTCGCCCTTATCTAAGCGGTGAATTTAGTGCTAACTTTGATGGGGAAATTGCCTTTACTCAAGGTTCGAGTGAGCGCCCTGCAGACATCGCTATCACAACAAGAAAAGGCAAAGTAACGCAATTAACCAGCCTTAACGAAGACCTACTTGCACATAAAACCCTTGGTAAAGTGCATGAGATCACGTATAGCTCATCGTTCGACGGGGAGAAAATTCAGGGCTGGTATATTACCCCACCAAATTTTGACCCGAAAAAACAATATCCGTTACTACTAGAAATTCACGGTGGCCCACACTTAGCCTACGGCCCCCATTTCTCAGCAGAATTACAGCGTTATGCCGCTGAAGGTTATGTGGTATTTTACGACAATCACAGAGGCAGCAGCTCTTACGGCGAGCGCTTTGCAATGTTGCTCAAGTACAAATACAGCTCGAAAGAAGACTTTGCCGATCATAACTCAGGGGTAGACGCTATGCTTGAGACAGGCTTTATCGACAAAGATAATCTGTTTATTGCTGGCGGCTCTGCAGGTGGTATCGCAACAGCCTACGCGATTGGCTTAACGAACCGTTTCAACGCTGCGGTTGTCGTAAAGCCTGTGATCAACTGGCTGAGCAAAGTGCTTACCGCTGACAGTGGCCTTGGTCAAATTCCAACGCAATTCCCGGGTATGCCATGGGAGCACATGGAACACTATTGGCAGCGCTCACCGCTTTCGCTCGTTGGCAACGTAACCACACCAACCATGCTAATGACGGGTGAAGAAGACTTGCGCACGCCAATGGCCGAAACCGAACAGTTCTACCAAGCACTTAAGCTACGTAAAATTGACTCTGTACTGGTCAAAATTCCAGGTGCGCCACATGGAATTGCAGGCCGTCCTTCTCGGATGATCGGCAAAATCGAGCACTCGCTCGCTTGGTTTGAAAAGTACAAGAAGTAAGGAAAAAGCCGCGTAAAGCGGCTTTTTTCATAAATCGACTCGTTTTTAATCTAAAATATAGAAAAGTAGGGGCTCACTACTTTTAAAGTTCGCATTTTAAATTAGCATTTAAAGTTAGCTTTAAAACACCACCAAGCCTCGCTTGAAGCTTCCACTAACGGTTATCTCACCGACTAAAATCCCATGCAATCAAGGCGATTATATCTATTTGATCCTATACTCACAGTGGCGCTTGTGCGGTTGTAAAACAGACAAAGCAACTGGGTTGGTATAAGCGCACATTTGTTTGATTATTTATGGCTTTTTATCGTTTTACTTAGAATAAGCAACTCGAGAAGGTAGACTACGATGGCGCGGTTCCAGATCCCTAGCGAACAAATCGGATCAATTCCTCGAAATCCCTGTTTAATAAGCGCTTACAGGGACTATAAGCAAGGAAAGATAAGTTACGCGGTTTTAAACGAAATTGCAGAGCGTGAAACACAACAAGTGATAAAAGAGCTCGAAGCGATTGGCTGTCAGGTCGTCAGTGATGGCGAGCAAAGAAAGTTTGATGGTTTTGCTCACTATTGCTTACACGATTCACCTTGCTACTCAGATCAGGGCTTGCTCGTTGATTTTAACGATGGTCACTCTCGGGTCTTTGCGCCACACCTTAAAGTTCCGCCATTTCGCTATCAACATACGGCGGATGAATTTCTCGCTTTCGCACTCAAACACGCAACTGTGCCCGTCAAACAAGCCGTTATTTCTCCTTCAATGTTGAGCTTAGTTTATCCATCTCACGGGATTGAAAATTACGATCACGAAAGTTTTATCAGTGATTTGATAACTGAGCATGTTGGCGAAGTAAAACGCTGCTTAGCACTGGGTGCACACAAAGTACAAATTGACTTTACGGAAGCGAGGCTGTCTTTAAAACTAGACCCGTCAGGTCAGACCCTCAAGTCCTTTGTTGAGCTAATCAATAAATGTCTCGCCCAATTTAGTGATAGCGAAAGGCAACGAATTGGTATTCATACCTGTCCGGGAGCTGATATTGATGCAACCCATAGCGCCGACATTGACTATAAATATCTGCTGCCTACGCTTTTCGACATAAATGCAGGAAGCTTCTACGTTGCACTTAGAGGTGAAGAGAACCCCAAGAAAACCCTGAAGCTGATAGGCAGCATCCTCAAGCCCTTTCAACGTGTATTTATTGGCGTGATTAACCCGAACAGCAGTGAAATTGAGAGCCCAAGATCCGTACGAGATCTCGTGTTACTGGCGAGTGAATTTATTCCTATTCCACAGCTAGGCACTTGTGATGATTGTGGTTTTTCGCCATTCGCCGATGATAGTTCAACAACCAGAGAAATAGTATATGAAAAAATAAAATCGCGACTAGTCGGCACACAAATGGCCGAAGAAGCACTCAATACACGTGCGCAGAAAAATTGAATTAGCCAATGGGTTATGCATGAGCGAAGTATTTCCACCTAAATCAGATGACGCAGATCTAATTGCTAAACTTGAAGATGAAGTTCTGGCATTAGAAATAGAAAACCACAAGCTGCAACAAAGGTTACGTGAGAACGAATACGATAGAAAAGCTCTGCTGGATATTCAAAAGCTTGCTAATGTCGGTACGTGGCGGCTTAACCACCTAACCTACAGCGTTAAAATGAGCGATAAACTTGCTGCCATGCTCGGTATTGATGGCGAAGCCATTACACAGTGGGACGACTTTATCAATGCACTAGATCCAAGCGCCGAGCTAGCAATAAAACAGCAGCTCCACAATGTTTTTGTTGACGGTGGAAGCACCACATTTGAGCATGTTGTAACTAGAGCTGACGGCTCCACACTTTATGTAAGACACCACTGTGAAACGCTACTAAACGGCATTGGCCAACCACTTAATTCAATTGGCCTGATGCTGGATGTCACACAAGATAAAGTCAAGGCCGCGCAATTGGAAGTGCTATCGAATAAGGATGAACTCACCAATTTATACAATCGTCGGAAAATGAATCAGGCACTACACAAGGAAACGACCGAGTGTTTAACTAACGGGCTCCCCCTCAGCACGATTATTCTAGACTTAGATCTGTTTAAGCAAGTGAATGATAGGTTTGGCCACCATATCGGCGATGAAGTGCTGGTGCGTGTGTCGCAGGAAATTCAAAATAGTCTAAGGTCAACGGACATCGCATCTCGTTGGGGCGGTGAAGAGTTTCTTATCTTATGCCCCAACACTAGTCTTAATGATGCACAGAAAGTAGCTGAGCGGATCCGTAAAGCGATTGAAGCCATTCAATTGTCCTGCCCACACAAGATCACAGCCAGTTTTGGCGTAGGTAGTTTACAAGATGGGCAAGACCTATCAGAGATGCTAAAGCGAGTTGACTCTGCCCTATACCAAGCAAAAAAAGCAGGTAGAAACTGCATACGAGTGGAGCCTGAATAACGCAAATACAGACTTAACATGCTATATCTAGCATCATGTTATCGTTTTCTGTTAAAAACTTCCTTTGAACCCTTAACAGATGGAAGCAAGAGCTTATCGTTGATTACGCACACTTCATGCGTTTGGATATCTAAAGGTATTCTTGGATCCTCAAGTTGAAGTTTGTAGCATTGGCCACTGTCAGAAACAGAAATAATTGAATATGGAGTATGAGTTGGCGCTCTGCCGCGAATAAACCCTGAATATATATTTTCGGTTATGATTATTTCTGCTGGTTGTAATATTGATGAGAACTTGTTGACTTCGGCTTCTGTCATTGCTGAATTTTTAAAACTCTCAATCGTTTCATGTTTACTAAATATCCAATGCCCAATAAAGGCGTAATTCATATTTTGCTCTTGAGCGATGCATCCTAACGATGAAAAAGTGTAAGCTATGATCCCTAGAAAGAATCTTTTCATTAACTTTTACCTTAAATTATGATGAGCTGTAGAATTGCTCTTTTTTATATATTTTTCATTACATTACCGACCTTAGCCGAGTTAATGATTTGATTCAATTCTTGACTCTAAACATTACGGTCATTATTTTGCAGTGTTTTGTAAAACTATAAACTTGGTTTCTCTGGTTTTTTGTGTTTTGCAGCTTGCTCTACACAACTAAATCAGGCTATGGCACTAACTTCACTATCGCTTTTTATTCACAGATAATTGGTAATGCATTGTCTCCTAATTTGGCATTCGTTCGAGAAGAACATAAACACAAAAGCTGAAATCTAGCCAAAATAGTTAAATCCAACCGCATTCCAAATCCAAAATGCATAAATAAAACTCAAGCAACTCAGTGTAAAAATCAAATAGTGTATTTTATAAAACCAATGCAAATCACTCATGCGCAACATGATAGGAAGACTTAGCACTTTCAAAAAGGTCGTGAGAACGATTGCTATCACCAAAGACAGTAGCAGCTTTACCTCTATGGTGGGAAAGCTTGCGTGAAATTGATATTCATCGAACACAATACCGGCATTCATTAAAACAAAGCCCAGCACTGCTGCAAGTATCATACTTGAACTAAAAAATGCCAGCTTTTCAACTACGCCAAGTCTTTTGCTTTTACGAGCTCGAACAAAACTGAACAGCAAAGTGGATAGCGATAACAACGAAGGTATCGCCAACGCCAAGTTGAAGAAAAGTGGGCTTTGTAAGAAGCTTACTCGTTCATAATCGCCAGACCACATACTCGCCGAAAAACGATTTACCGTCCTTGTCCCATCGCGATAAAAGTAAAAAATAGGCGCGTCTCGAGCTCCGGCTTGAAAGACGTCCGCTTCAAGGTGCTTCAGTTTTATTTTATTCCCTGCAACCATCATAACTAACCTATTTTGATCATCAATGGCTATCTCAGCCGCCGCATCTAATGCGGCCAGTTTTTCCAGTTGAGTATACGAACGACGAGTACTCAGAAATGTTCCAGTATAATCTTCAAGGTTTGCTTGGCTAACTTGCTGTTTTAAAACTTGCGTGTAGACATTTGCTTGGGAAGATGTGCTGAGCTGCGACTGCTTTACAAGACTTGTCGGCTTGTTTCGATAAAATTTATTAAATATCGCAGTAGGTAAAGCCTCAACAAAGTGTGCCCCGCTTCCCAACACGTTAGTTGAAACAAAAATGCCTAATTTAACTTCAGGAAAGATCACCATGTTGGCGGCAAACGTATGTGTGGCACCAGAGTGATGACGTTGCTCATAACCCTTAAGCTTGCCATCAAACATGCCATGAGCAATCCCCGTCGCCAGTGGTCTATCGTCGTATAGTCGATGTATCATTGTTTTTTGGGTAGTTGGCTGCACGAACAGGTTGTTATCACCCATCAGAGCTGACATATAAAGCGCCATATCATGTGCAGTTGCAGAAATGGCCCCCGCACCACCTACATGCCCAATAAATTCAAAAGGTTTGGCGATATTATTGCCTTGTCTATCCCTAAAATACCCCGTTGCAAGCTGTTGCTGTAGCTCAGGCTTCATCGCTGTTAAGGCAGCACTGGTTTTTACTGGCTCTCGTAATGTCGTGTTTTGCATACCCAGTACAGAAAAAATATGTTGCTCCATATAAGTCGCTAAATCCATACCCGACTGCAACTCGACCAGATAACCAAGCAAAGCAAAACCATAGTTGGAATAGGATACATTAACACCCGGTGGCCAAATTCTCTTGGGCATATGTGTTGCGAGATATCGCTCTGTACTGAGCATTTCTGAGGCATTTTCAACGAACAAGTTACCGGCATCCGCTTCTTCAAAACCTGCCCGATGACTTAATAGGGCACGGATTGTAATAGGCGCTTCAAAGGTGTCAGGTATTTTAAATTCGCTCAGATATTCATTTATATCAGTATCTATAGATAGCTTACCTTGCTCCACCAGCTGCATCACTGCAAGTGCAGTCATTGTTTTGGTGATAGAACCGATGCGAAATAGTGTTTTATTCGGTTTAACCATAGCTTGGCTGTATACATCAGCAAATCCATAGCCTTTGAGTAATACAATTTCACCGTCTTTGACGATGGTAACCGCAGCTCCTGGCAGATTATATTGCACCCTTGCTTTTTTGACCCAGTCATCAACATAAGTCCGTAGTCCTTTTAAATCTGGATTTTCCAAGGGCGCTTGTACATCGCTACCTGCGCTATCACGCAACAGCTGTGGGCTGTTATCACCCCACGCTTTCGCGTTAAAAAATATGCCGATCACGACAGTTAACATCAAGGCTTTTAGAACAAGTGTAATATCAACAAACTTCGTTTTCATATTAACTTCACGTCCCTTTGTTTGTAATGCGCATCAGTGGGGCTCAAAAAGGTATACAGGAGCCCCATCGTCAAAAACTAGGTTTCTTTGAGTATTTGGAATTTCAATATCGACTAAGAGTTAGCGGTATTATCAGTTTTACCTTCGCGCTCCACCGTGCCAATCATACTCACCACTTTCTTAGATACTGCTTCAAGCTGCCTAGAAGTAGTTGCACCAAAAATACCTTCGATAAACTCAGACCGAGTATCTAGTATCGACTCACCAACCACCTCGTTAGTGTCGGTGTTTATTAGCTTTACATTGAGCTTCAGCTCGGCATCACCCGCCATTACACCTACCATAAAGCGACCAAATCCAGACACATAACGAAAGTGCTCGATGGTGATCTCGACTGATAAAGGTGCTTGTTCTGCACTTCCAGACTCAACAATACTGCCATTAAAGTCTTTGGCTATTAGCGCTTTTAGCTCATTAATGCTGTTAGAAAGTGACTTACTTTTAGAAACTGAGTGCGATGAAGTAATATCCAAAAATACACTTTGTGGCGTCTTCCCTACAGCTCTATTCGCTGTTTTACTTGTCTCTTGAATGTGGGCGGCGCAGCCACTGAAAATAAGCACTGAGATTATTACGGCAAATATTTTAAGATGTTTCATTAGGGGTAAATTTCCGACCTTCAATATATATTCGGTTAACGGCATGCTAACCTTCGTTGGCAGCTATGGTATCAAATATTTTCCCGTAATAGGTAAGCAGTTGAATCACCTCTGCTCTTTGGCTTTGCATCTATTGTGATTTATTTGATAGGTTTAATGACCAAAGCCCGGGTTAACTAAGTTTCCTTGTGAAGAGTATTAAGCAAACTCCGAAGTGGATACATCAGCAATTTCGTTCAAGTTTTTTATTGATAGCTTGAATATATTGACTTGGTAGTTTTGCAAAAGTGCTCAAACAGAAGGAGGGAGTGTGAGTAAAAATAATCACTTTATATATACCCATAGCGCTCAGCAGGATGATGTGTCCATGCTGAGCGCAACCATGAGTGATTTCACCTACACCAAACATGCTCATGAAGAGTACTCGATCGGGCTCACTCTAAAAGGCAGACAAGACTTTTTCTGTCGCAGTGCTTTTTATAAAAGTCAGCCTGGCTGCGTAATGCTTTTCAATCCCGAAGATATCCATGACGGTCATTCTGGGGGCGAACACAGCTTAGAATATGTGATGCTTTACGTGCACCCAAGAGAATTGCAACCACTGTTTCGCTCTCTTGGTTATAAACAAGAAACAGTACTAAGACTTAACGACACCTTGTTCAATGACCCACTGTTGCGCTATCAAGTTCTTACCATATCTCAGCAACTTTTGGGACGATCCTACTCCAAAATTGAGCACGAAGCCGCCTTGTTTCAGTTGGCTCAATCATTGGTTCGTTTGCATGGCTGTTTAGAGTTACCACTGCGTAAAACAAGGGCTGAAATTTTAGTACTAAGAGCTAAAGACTATATATTGGCTAATCTTGCCAACGATATTTCGGTTGATGACATCGCTGATGTCGCCAATATGTCTAAATATCACTTTATTCGAGCTTTTCGAGAACACTTTTGCATAACTCCACACCAGTATGTTTTGAATTGTCGTATCAACTATGCTCGCAAACAGCTACTTGTAGGCCGTAGCGCCACCACCGCAGCGGTAGAGTCCGGCTTTGCTGATGCCAGTCACTTAAATCGTAACTTTAAACGCGTATTTGGCATGACACCAAAACAATTTCAGTTGCAGTTGGGCCGTTAGCTTAGCTCGTCGACTGCTTATATCGGAGTAGTAAATCATGTCAGAAATTTTCGCCTATGCTATCGGGGTAATGTATACCCCTGGGCCTATCAACTTGCTTGGCCTACATAGTGGTCTAAACAAACAGACGCGTGTTCATCTCGGTTTTTTCGCCGGCGTTGGAATGGCAATGTTCATCTTGTTCGTTATCTTAGGGATTGTCGGGCTCAAGTTTATTAATCCACAGCTACTGCCTTTTATAAGCTTGGCAGGGTGTCTTTATATTCTATATATTGCTTGGAAAGTGGCACATGCTAACGTTGAGCTCTCTGATACGCGAAGTCCGGCCAAATCGTTGAGCTTTCGAGACGGACTTTTCATGCAGCTACTCAACCCCAAAGCGCTAATCGCAACCTTGCCGGTTTCTACCATTCAGTTTCCAAGCGTTGGCATTACCGGCATTGCCGTTGTCATATGGTCAATGCTCCTTGCTGTACTTGCATTCGGAGCCCCCACTAGCTATTCGATAGTGGGTTCAATGATGGGTAAACAGATCTCCGATCCCAAGTATTTTAAAGCTTTTAACTTAGTAATGGCTGCGCTATTAGTCTACGTGTCTTTAAGCATTGGCTATGACCATGTCATAGTGCCTTGGATAGTGAAATAACAAATTAGCAGATAATGGCAGAGATAATTAAGGATAAAGGCTGACACCCACGACGAACTTCAACCGTTTTTGGCTGTATCTTTGAGGTGGGTGTCTTAATCTTCCTTTAATCTTCCCTCTATTCGTAATGATTATAACGGTCGCTATTATTACATGGTGCTTTGTGGCGTCTCTTTGAATGGTGTGTCATTCGATAACTCTTCAAGCTTGTCGTTAATTTCCTTGATTTGATGTTCATTGCTTACTGACTTTTTAACTTCATTAAGCGCTATTTTATACGCCACATCTAAGGCGTTAGTCTGCGATGTTTCAATATGAGGTTTAACGCCAATCGATTCCCAATTTGTTTTCGTTTTCGGATTAATAGCCTTCGCTATTGGAATACCAGCTCTAAAACCACTTCCTAGCTCATAAAACTGCCAAGGATTTGCTCCACCTTTCGTTGTTTCCCCCACTAAAGTAGCCCGTTCAAGGTACTTTAAGTTATAAGCAAACTCCTCTGCCGCAGAGAACGTATCATTGCTCGTGAGTATGTATATGGGAGTGTCCAGATGAATTGAATCGCTAACATTATCAAAAGTACGAAATTCACGAGTAGAGTCAGTCGCTCGCCAATAAATGCTGTTTAAATGGGTGTTTGGCTTTAAAAAATAACTACTAATAAACTGCACCATTTCAGCACTGCCGCCCCCGTTATTACGAAGGTCAAATATAAGAGCATCTACATTAGATACAAACCCCATTACACTTTCTGCTATGTTTTTTGAGTTTTTCGATAATTCATCAAACCCCCAAAAGTCAACATAACCTATATTGCCATCGAGTACTTCAACACGATTAAAGCCTGAATTTTTCCGACTTAATTTGGTAAACCAAGATTCACGCTTTGTTTTATTATTCTGGCTTTCATTTAGATTTCGCCATTGCACAGTAAAGTGCTTGTCAAACTTTTGCAATTCTGCGGTTAGTA
Source organism: Pseudoalteromonas flavipulchra NCIMB 2033 = ATCC BAA-314 (assembly GCA_000814665.1). Lineage (GTDB taxonomy): Bacteria > Pseudomonadota > Gammaproteobacteria > Enterobacterales > Alteromonadaceae > Pseudoalteromonas > Pseudoalteromonas maricaloris. The sequence continues at coordinate 208,832 of JWIH01000024.1, read as the reverse complement.
GCGAGGCAAACTGTTCTTGTGACGGACTATGAGTAAATGCAGGACTTGCTTTGAGCTCTGTAAGAGCGTCTGAAATTTTATCTATCTTTTTTACTTCAACATATTGTTGCTCAATGTTATTTGTAAGCGTATTCAATATATGAGTTTTATCAATATAACTGATATCAGCATGTGCCAACGGGGACAAAATAACAAAGCCCCAAGTTATAATGCCATTCCTAGATTTCATCTTTTTTCCTTTATTAGAGCAGATAATGGCTGACACCCACGACAAACTTGAACCGTTTTTTCTCTATCTTTGCGGTGGGTGTTTTAATCTTCTTTAGTCTGCTATTGTTTATTTTTTAGCGTGCTTGCAGCCGATACCGAACCTTATTGCTCGTTCCAACATTATTCGTTAATTGTAATATGCCTTTTGTTATCCCGGTTGGTATCGTAAATGTAAGGCTAGATGGTGTATGAGTTGAAGGAACAAGAGTTTTATTTCCCATTGTGATACGGGTTTTATCATCAAACCCCACTCCCTTAAGCTCATATTGCTCGCCTTCTTGAACTTTGATTGAGGCATATCCAAATATTAACGGTGAGCCCGCTTTGTATGGGCTTAATCGCACTTCATTAGAACGCTTATTTCGAGTGTAAATAAATGCCTTATATTTACGAAATGGTAGATTGAGTTCAAAGATTAGCGCTGAATTAGTGTGCGATGTTGGCGTGATATTATAAATTTCTTCACCGTTATAGATAACTACTTTTGGGTTCTCCAGCCCGGCAAAGTCATCTCCAGAAAACACAACACTATCGCCGATACGATAAATTCGAGGCAATGAATAGCCATTGTAATAGCCAGCTTGAGAGGATATTTGTACACTCGGTGAATCACTCAATTTAAAGCCTCGCACTCGCTCATATGGCTCGGCGTCATAAATATCTAAAACTTTGTCGCCATCATTATCCAGATCAATAAAATCCTCAACCCCGTCTTTGTCAGAGTCTTCAGGCCATCCTTTCGTATTGAGTTTTTCGTCGGCATCCGCTATACCGTCATTATCAGAATCAAGATCCAAAAAGTTTAATTTATCATCTTGATCTGCATTTCCTGAGCCTTCGTGCTTATCACTAATGCCGTCGCCATCACTGTCTAAGTCCAATAAATTAATTACCCCGTTGTTGTCCTCATCGAGTGTAGTACCTTGCTTTACATAATACTCATAGAAGTCATGAACAGAGTCCCTATCGGTATCAATACGAGTTGGTTCCACACCAATTGCATATTCGGCATGATCATCAATACCATCGGTGTCATTATCTTTAAATACGTAAATTTCATAGGAATAGTCCGGCGCGCCACCCGACAAATCATCAATGACGCTCAAATTGAATTTTCCATCATGGGGTATTTTAGTCAGGATATGCGCCATTTTGAGTGCGCTATGGGTATGGATCTGCGATGAGTTGATCACCAAACCACCTTGCTCAGAAAAATACACTTTGGGCTTAAAATTATCTGAGCTATAGATAATGCGAGCTGAGATATAGTCGCCCTTTTTTGCACTAAACTGGTACAAATCACCATTATCACCCGCGTTTGAAATCACCCCCTTTACTTTAAACGGAAGTTGATGCGCAACTTTTACCGCATTGCTAGGGTTATCATTAGGTTCAATCTCGACGATTTCGGGATAACGAGCGCGTTGACCGTCAAATGGAAACTCATCTTGCTCATCTAACACACCATCACCATCTTCATCTTTGTTTTGCCAAGTTCCCTTAGTTGGGTCAAGCGAGCCATTATGTGGAGTTGCAAACACAATTGTACTAGCAAGTGCCAGTGCCAATAAAATGCATCGTGATATCATAAACAATCCTTATTAATGTTGTTTTTTAATTAATTTTTCACCCTGTAACCCGCTTCATAGTTGCGCTCTTTCACTAATTATTATGAATACATTACATTGGGTGTCTTCGTTACTTTTGCTCGGGGTCTCTTTGTTATTTTTGCTGCTTTCAGTACTCAACTCCCACCCCGCTCTACGCTAAAACTGACTTTTGCACCACTGTCTGGGTTATTGCCTAGTTTGAGTTGTCCACCGTGGTTTTCAATAATGATACGAGAGAGCATCAGGCCGATGCCGTTGCCATCAGCTTTGGTGGTGTAAAATGCTTCAGCAGCTTCGTTTAGGTTAGAAAAACCGGGACCTGTGTCTGTGACCAAAAACACTAATTTGTCAGCATCTGGGGTGATGTTGAGTGTAACTTCTGGCGAAGGCGTGCACGCTTCTTGAGCATTATTAATGAGGTGGCAAAGCACCTGTTTGATTTGGCTCGTATCAAAAAAACCGAGCAGGTCGGCTGTGCTTTCTACCTTTAGTTGCGGGTAGATACTTTGTAGCTGAGCGCAAAACTCATTGAGCGCGACAATTTGCTTGTGCGCAGGAGGCAGTTTGGCAAGGGAGGCATAGTTGCCCATAAAAGATTTAAGGTAATTGGCGCGCTCGTTGATGAGTGACAGTCCACTGTTAAACCTTTCTATATCTAACTCACCGTTTAGACGCTTGGTAAGGCTGCGCGCTACTGTGCCTATCGGCGCTAAAGTGTTATTGATCTCGTGACTTAAAATACGAACAAAACGCTGTAAGGCGTCTTTTTCTTGTTGATATAAAATGCTATCGAGCTGTTTTAAAACCAGTAAAGTGTGAGGTTTATTGGCAATGTAGCAGCTGTCGTGTTCAAGTAAAAAAGCGTGCTCAGTCCCCTCTAGCATCACCGAAACCTTTCCTTGTTTTTGCTGAGCTTGTAATGACTGAAACCAGCACCAAGCATCGTCTTTGTAACAGTCAAAAAAGGTGCGCTCAGCGTAACTGTTGGCAAATGCAACGCTTTGGCTGTCAAACACGATAAGTGCACAATCAAGCTTTTCAATGATTTGTTTTAACAGGTCACTTTGCTCGGCCAGCGCTCGCTGATCGGCTTGCATGGTTTGCGCAAGCGCATTTAAGTGCTCCACCGTTGAACGTAACTGTGCGTCTTTGCCGTGTACCGCTCTTAGGGCATAATCGCCTTGGCGAAGTGATATCAACAAGGTATCAATGAGATTAATGGTGTTTTGTCTAGTCGAACCATATTTATAAGCGAGCAAAGCAAAACATAGTGCAAATACTAAGTCTATCAACATAATAAGTGTTGCTGGATAGTCGTGCACAAGGAGTAAAACATTAGTAATTACAAGTAGTAATGCACTTAACAGCCAGTGTCCAAATCGATAAAACAAGTTTGCTTATCTCCTACTCATATTTGTCCATTTTGCGATACCACGCACTGCGCGATAGTCCCAAGCTCTTCGCCGCTTTTGATACGTTACCACCATGAAATTCCAGTCTTTTAAAGAGTGCTTGCTCAATAATTTCATCCAGCGTTAAATCATGATTTTCTGATGCGCTCGCAGTAGCAGTATTCATCGATTGCAACGCTGAGTACGGTGTAGCGTTGAGCGCCAAATCACTAGCAAATACCTGAGCATTTGAACAAGTAAACACCGCGCGCTCCATCATATGCTTAAGCTCTCTCACATTACCTGGAAAATCGTATACACTCAGTGCTTTAGCAGCACAGGGCATAATGCTCGGTGGTGGTTTTTTATAATCATGACTAAAGCGCATTAAAAAACGCTCTGCTAAAGGCAAGATATCCTCTGGACACGCTCTTAATGGCGGTATTTCTACTTCTACCGTATTTAATCGATAATATAAGTCTTGGCGAAACTGATTATTAGCAATCGCTTCATTGAGTTGGCAGTTAGTGGCAGAAATAATCCTCGCAGTATTGTCCAAGACTTTGTGACTGCCAACCGCCACGTATTTTCGCTCTTCTAGCACTTGAAGCAATTTTGCTTGAGACTGCAAAGATAAATTGGCAATTTCATCTAAAAACAACGAGCCATTACTGGCGAGTGTAAATGCCCCCACTCTATCTGCTTTCGCATCAGTAAATGCCCCCTTTTTATGGCCAAATAACTCAGAGTTAAATAGCTCGTCACTCACCGCCCCCATGTTAATCGAGATAAAACTGCCACCAGCACGACTTGAATGCTCGTGTACATACTGCGCGTAATAGCTCTTTCCTGTGCCATTTTCACCGGTCAGCAAGATGTTCATATCGCTTTGTGCCAACTGGGTGAGCTGTGTCAGTACACGCTGCTTTTTCTCACTTTGCGTAACAAAATCTACTGTGTGTTGGGGCTTTTTAAGGCGCTCGTTTTCAGCAGATAGCCGCGCTAAATGTTGTCTGTCAGCTCGCTTTTCGATTTGTACTTTGATGCTATGAGCAAGGCGCTCATCATCCCATGGCTTTGCAATGAAATCGGCCGCACCTTGCTTTAGAGCAGCTACGGCAAGGTCTAGCGTCGCCCAGCCAGTCATTACCACAATAGGTAAGAGCGGATCGATTTGAATGAGCTTAGCAATCGCCATCAGCCCTTCTTTGCCACTGGTAGTGTCTTGGGTAAAGTTCATATCCAATAGCACCAAGTCCACTTCCTGTGTACTGACATAATCAAATGCTGCCTCTGGTGTCACCACACCGTGACAAGCGTAGCCTTCATCTTCAAGTAAAAACTTCAGACTCGCCTGAATATCAAGCGAGTCGTCTACTATTAGCACCTTTTTCAAATTATTATTCCATTCTTAAGCTAACCGCAGGTTGGACTTTTATGCTGCGTTTCACCGGGATATAAAGCGCAAGGCATACCGCAGCAAATACCAGTAATAGAGTGATACTACCAGCACCAAACATAACACTAAACGGCACAATACCGCGGAAAAAGTCTACAGCAAGATAACATAAGATATAGAAAATTAATGCAGAAATAGTCAGTCCTGTAACGGTATGGGTTAGATTTTTCTTAATAAATAACAACATGATCTGACGATCTTTGGAGCCAAGCGCACGGCGAATGCCTATTTCATAGCTAGATTTGTTAATATTACTCAGGCCCATGGCATAAATACCAATTAAAGAAAGCGTCAAGGCAAATCCACCCACAATCAAAAACACATAAATGATACTGGTGAACGCCCCCATCATAGAGCGATGGTTGTCGTAGTGATCAAAAATATAGCTGGTTTCGAGCTTACTTGAGAGCCGACCTAACACGCGATAAAAGGCTTCGTAACTTTGGCTTGGCGGCAACTCAGTAATGAACTTAACCGCCATTGCATTTTCCTTTGGCGCATATTGACGAAAACTAAAATAGACTTCATGACGACGATCGCTAGCAACAACGCTCATCTCATCCACTGCAATACCAACTATTTTAGCGCTTGGCCATTTTGCATCACGTAACATCAGTGAGCGCCCCAATACTTCCTCACTGCCAAACAGCGCGTGTGCGAGAGACTGGCTAATGATCACTACGGGCGCCGCTTCTGTGTTGTCTTGTGCCGTGAAGTTCCTACCACTTTGCAATTCGCGCTTAAAAAGATGGGATACCGCTTCAATATTTATGATTTTATCGGTATAAACTTCGCCCTCACTTGTTAGCACATCAAGCTCCATCTCCCGTTGATACACGCGCCCTTCTTTAAAGGCAGGATCCAATGTCATTCCCACGACCAATGCGCTTGCCATTTTGACCGCTTTATCACTCGAAAACTCGCTTTCAGTTTGAAATTGCAGCTCAGTTGAGTACACCCCTTTGAGGGTCTCGCCGTCAATATTTCCCGCCATAGAATACATCACATAGCCTATGGTGCTCGACGCCATCAGCATAAAGCTCACTAAGGTCACCTGCAAAGACAGGAGGCGTTTTGACATCAATCCCGCCTGTTTTCCGGTTGCACCACGCGTGCCGTCTCGCAGTACATCATTGATGTTAAAGTTAGCGGTTTTCACCGCAGGTAACAGCACTGCAATAGCAAATACCAAGCTTATCAGCAGTAGTGACACCAAGATGGTGACTGTATTTAGCTGCCAATACCACCAGTACGGCATTTTGCCACCAAACATCATATTCATAAAAAAGTTCAGCGCTCGCAAACCAAGATCCGTTAGCAATAGCGCCACCACCCAACTGCTAACGCAGTAGATCAAACCCTCGCAAGCATGCTGCTGAACCACCCTTAATTTTTTCGCGCCAATCGCGGCGCGAATAGCTGACTCTTTTTGTCTCTCGATGATTTTGGCAAAAAGTAAGTTACCAATGTTGATTGAGGAAATAAGCAAAATAAGCACGATACCAGCCATAAACAGGGTAAATATAAATACCGCTTCACCGTCGGTGTTATATTCCACCAAGGTCATAGATTCAACACGAACGGTTTTATCTACCTCAAGTGCTGACTGGCTAACGCGTTGCTGTGCATAATCAGTGAAAAATAAGCTTAAACGCTGCTCAAGCTTCGCCTCTACCGTCTCATTTGGCATCTTATAAATAATATCGATGGCATCAGTAGGTGCTGTGTTATTGCCTTTAAGTGGCAGCCAAAGTTTAGAAAATATCGGGAAGTTATTGTGTTTGGGCATCACACCGATTATCTCGTAAGGCTTTTGGTCAACGACCATTGTGCGCCCTATGACGTCTTTGCTACCTTGAAATAGATGCAACCAGAGATAGTCTGAAATCACGACCACATTTTGAGCAGCTCCCACAAAGTCCTCAGCAGTATAAAATCGCCCAAGTGCAGGTTTAATGTCCAGAAACTGAAAAAAGCGTTCATCAACATAGGAGCCTCGATAATGATTGCCTCGCTCAGCGTCACTTACCCAAACACTCGCTGGCGCAATATAAAGCCACTCCTCAAGTTGTTTAACTTCATCGAGTTCTCGTAGTTGTGGCAGCATGCTGTATTCAAACCGATTTTGCATGCTGATAGGGTTACGAACCTTAAAGATCCTGATTTCTGGGCTGCCACTACCCACTTGGCTATGTGAAAATGCCACCGTATAAATATAGTTAAAACCAATCAAAGATATGGTCAAACTGCCAACCATGATAAACATCATCAATAACGTAAAGCGCATTGATTTGGCGATGTTTCTCAGTGCATAACGAAAGTCTAGAAGTAATCCCATACTAAGCTCCAACGACTTTGCTTGCGCGCTCAAGCTGCTTTTTGTCTCTTAAAATTGTGCCATCTAGCATAGAGATAACACGGCTAGCGTAAGTCGTAGATTCGATATCATGCGTTACCATGCAAATCGTTTTTCCAGCAGCATGAAGCTCGCTTAACAACCCTAGCACTTGCTGGGCATTATTTGAGTCCAAGTTACCGGTCGGCTCATCGGCAAGGATGAGATCTGGGGAGTTAATCAAGGCTCTTGCAACTGCAGCGCGTTGCTGCTGACCGCCTGAAAGCTGAGAAGGAAAATGATTGATGCGGTTTTCTAATCCCACCATCGCCAGCGCGTCTTTGGCTTTTTGCTCCATTTCTTTTTGGCTAATGCCGCCGATATAAGTCAGCGGTAACATGACATTTTCGAGCACGTTTAAATCACTGATAAGATTAAAGGCCTGAAAAATAAAACCGATATGATTAGCGCGAATATGAGCACGCTCGTCCGAGCTTAAATTAAATGCTTGGTTACCACTGATAAAGTACTCGCCGTTACTTGGTTCATCAATCAAGCCCAAAATTGACAGTAACGTTGACTTGCCGCACCCTGACGGTCCCGTGATAGCCACAAACTCGCCGGGCTCTACTACGAGATTAATGCCGTCTAGCGCTTGAGTTGCAATTTCGTCCGTCTGAAACCGCTTTTCGATATTATTAAGTTGAATGACTGAGTTCATAATGATGTCCTGTTAACGCACTAGCACTTGGCTATCTTGAGTGTATTTTTCCATATCGGAAATAATGATAGTTTGATTTTTATTAAGTCCTTCAAGCACTTCGATGTAGTTTACCGAACGCTGACCAAATTTAACCGTTTTTTTCGTGGCGAGATGCTCATCAACAACAAACACGCTCGCTTGATTATTTGCAACAGCATTGGCTGGCATTGCGACGAATATCGCCTCGGCCTTATGGCTCGTTACAATAACCCCTTCAATGTTGAGCTTATCTCTGGCTTCTCTTGGCAAAGTGCCTTCAATGCTCAGCTCTACCTCAACTTGGCTATTGGTGACTTTTGGGGAAACGCGTTTTACGATGGCGTTAAAACGCGAAGTGTAAGTATCGATTGTAGCCGACTGCCCAACTTGTACATGCGGCGCATCTAGTTCTGCGATGTTTATCTTAGCAACCAGCAAACGCGGATCTGCCACCTCTGCAACCGAGCTGGTATTAGACAATTGCATGCCCACTTCAATCAGCACATCCTGAATTTGTCCAGTAATTGGCGAGCGCACATCAAGTGCAGCAATATTCTCTTCAAGTAGCTTTATTTCGGAACGTAGACTTGCTTGCTCAGCCAGCTGCGCTTTGGCTTTTGCCTGTTGCACTTCTTGCTGAGTGGCAACCCTAGCTTGCTGTAACTCCACTTGCTTTTGACTACGCTGCATTGCAAACTCGCTGCGTTGATGATCAAGCATAGAGATAGTGCTATTGCCCTTTTCTATTAAGGTTTTTTGCGCCTGCCACTGAATTTTGTCGGCTTTATAAGCCAGCAAAGCATCATGATGTGCGGTTTGGGCCTCTTGCACTTTGGCCTTTAATTCTGCAAGTTCGGCCTCATGTTGTGCTGAAATTTTGGTAAGTTGGCTATGTTTTTGAATGAGCGCTTCGCGCAGTGATGGGTTTTCAAGCCGAGCAAGTAGCGTACCTTGAGTGACCATTTCACCCGGTTTAACCAACACTTCAACTACTTTTCCACCACTACTACTGGTAACCAAATGGCGTTTTTCCAATGCAAGACTGCCAAGTCCCTTAACACTGAGTTCAAACTCGCCCTGTTGAACTTTAGCAACGATTAACTCTTCTTGGAAAACCACGTTTGATGCACTTTGGGTATATGCTTTGGCAAAAAACACCAAACCGACCACAAGTAGCACAATAACAAGCAATGCGAGCTTCTTAAGCGGCATGCGCTTTGTTTTCGCCAGTTTTATATCCATACTCTGTACTCCACTTTGAGAATACAGATGATGAATCAAATTTTAGGCCAAATATTTTTTATATAAAAATCAATACAATACAGTAGAGCTGAGTTCGTACTCGATAAAACATGTGTCGAAATCGAGACACTAACAACTTAATAACTGTGTCGAAAGCGAAACATTTGTATTTGCTGATAATCGTAGAGCGAAATTCCATATTTTTTTAATGGAAACATCACCGTAGTATTCAAGCCTGAACTCTGTACGTGCAACGCTGTTTGGTCGTCGCTCAATGTCAGCTCACGCACGCCGAGCCAGTTGCAAAAGGTTTCACCAGAGACAGGACCACCAAAGGTAATACCTTGGTTATCAAACCGGGCAAACTGTTGCTCCGCCACACCAATAATAATGCTATAAACCAATGCAATAGCTGGCCCCATCCCCACGGCAGCCATGAGTTTTCCAGCACCATTAATGTTTGCTTGGAGTAAGTCTGGCAGGTAGACAAAACCAAGTACTGTGGCTGGTAATAACACACTATTAAGCAGTATTACTTTGCGTAACTTGGCACTTCGACTTTTGCTTAGTTCTTTAAATTCAAGATTCATACGGTACTTTCGCACTCACTATAAAACTACGGATGCACTAAGTGCAATACGCTGCGAGCTTCAAGCCATGCAACCAATTCATTCTGATATTCCGTTGCGGGCTGCGCCAATTGAATACCGTAGCTAAATAAACGATAAGCAAGCACAGCATAAAATGCATCGACCATAGTTGGCTTTGCAAACATAAATGGGGAGTGAGCCGCAGCAAAAAGAGTCTCTACCCTTTTTAGTTCGCGCTTTGCCGCATCCGACAAATTTATTGACGTATTTGGCGTGAAAGAAAAAGGTAATTCACAGCGTAGCGCAGTGAAGCCAGCGTGCATCTCAGCGACAAGACTACGTGCCTGTGCACGCTCATAAGGGTCTTGTGGTAGCAAACCGCCTTCACTAAGGTCGTTGAAGAACTCTGCAATCGCGAGTGAATCAGTAATGACATGACCTTCCACGAGCAAAACTGGTACTTGTTTAGTCGGCGATACATTGGCCAACTTTGCTTTGTCATCACAAGAGGCCAAATCGATAAGTTCAATGTCTAACTTAATATCTAAGATAGACGCACATAACAGCGCTCTTAATGACCAAGTTGATTCGGTCCCAATCATCAATTTCATTTAATTTCCTTTATATTTCTGATCATGTTGCTGTTTGCGCCTCGTGCAATGCCCTAAGACTTTGAGCTTTTCATCTTCGCTGTAACTTGTCCAGCCGGTGATTTCGTCCAACGTTCTAAAGCAGCCTAAGCACACATCTTCATCATCCAAACAACACTTTCTGATGCAAGGGGACTGGACTAAATTACAACTAGAGTGTGACATCGCTGCTCCTTTATACAGATTTACTCAAAATAGCTTGCCGGAAAACAAGACTCTCTCTTTTTGCCTTTAAAATGATGGCAGACCTCTCCCGTCTCAGTATTAATCAAAAAAGAGTGGTCAATATCCTTAAAATAAAACCAAATGAACTCCATGCCTTCTTCTAAGAAGTTTTGTTCAAAAGTGGGCTCATCAAAATGCGCCGCCAGCACATCAATATCTGTTATTTCATCGTAGCTAACGGCATAGGCTGCTAGGCTCGTGAACGTGGCTAAAACAAAAAATACCTTAACTAGGCCAATATGCATCTTAATACCTATAGTCATATTATTGGACGAGATACACCATCTTCATCAATCAATATGCAAACTGGGCGGGGCTATCCCCACCACATACGCACTACCTGTTGCGCGTCGTTTAACTCAATATTGAGTCGCTGAGGTTGATGATCTTGGGTAAGCATATCTCCAGATTGGTACACTCTAACCACCTTACCAACGATTGTTTTTAGGGATTTTGAATAATCAATATCTTGCACCACTTTATCCTCATTTATGCTTGGAATTTAAAGCCAACGACGCACTCTCCTTTGATAGCGTAAATAGGCATCTCCAAAAGTTTGTTCCATCATCTTTTCTTCAAATTGAATGTACCATCTGTCGGCAATAAGTAAAAAAGCAATCACAAACAAAAATGACACAAGTGCACCACCGGTTAATACAGCATAGCCCAGTAATGCAATGACAAAACCTAGGTACATGGGGTTGCGGGTATATTGAAATACCCCAGCTTCCACTAATTTATCAGGCTTATTGAAAGTCATAATATTGGTTTCTTCCTTCGCGAATATCGTGCTGCCCGACTTGGCCAGTGCAAACCCCAAAGCAATCGGTACTAACCCTAATAGATTGAAAGGGTAATAAATAAAATGTGGTGCAGCAGTTAACCAACACACCACAGGCATCAATATGACAAATAAAAACAGTAAAATAGGAGGCAGTAGCTTTTGCATGATGTTATTCCTTATCTGTAGGACAAAAATTAAAGATAAGGTAATGCGAATTTTGTTGCTGCGCCTTAACCTATGTTAAGCCAAGCTCTTTTCTAATTCTCGACAGTGATACATCCGTGATCCCAAGGTACATCGCGATATGGCGCAATGCAACCGAGCGGCTTAATGCTTGATTTTCTGTGATAAAGCGTAAATACCTTTCCTTTGCACTTAACTGGAGTAACGCCGCTTCGCGTTTCTCTTTTTTAAGCACTAACTGTTCATAAATTTTGCGCACAAACCGCCCCCAGTTGAGGTTTTTCTCAGATACAGTGACTAAGTCAGCATAGCGAATTTCGGCAATCACACTGTCCGTTAGCGCTTGCGTTGAAAATGGACTCGGCTGCTCTTCTAGATAACAAGATAAACAAGAGAATGCCCCGCCCTTCTGTAGCAGAGATTTGTTCCGTTCATTACCCTTTTCATCTAGGTAGAAATAACGTCCATATCCATCTAATAAGAAATAAACACTCGAGATTTTCTCACCCTGTTCGAATAGCATCGTATCGGCTGTGATATGACCGATTTTTATATACGGAGCCATAAGCAGCCAATCCTCGAGTGAAAACTCCACTAACCGCCCATATACAGCTAACCATTTTTGATAATTTTCGTTACTTGATTTAGACATTAATGTAAGTGCTTTTCGAATAGTAACAGGATTTTATTGTCGTAAGGCATCGTATCGAACTGCTGATATCCAAGCTTTTGGTATATGTGTTGTGCTCGTGTATTATCAGCAAATACATCTAGCCAAATGCGCGTTATACGCAACTCCTCTAACACATATTTTTCCATCTGATTTATCGCTTCTTGCCCTATTCCCAATCCCTTTTTAGCAACCACAATCCGGCGAAATTCAACACTTTTCAGTTCTAGTTCAACGGCTAAAATAATAAAGCCAACTATTTCACTGCCTGAGTGGATTGTTAAATAGTGTATGTTGGATTCAGAAAATAACTGCTGATGAGCAAGCAGCGAATTGCTCAAGATAAATTCCTTATTATCATCCGCATTCTCCATTTCGCTCAAAGCTGGAAGTTGTGTAAAAACACCTCGAACTAATGTGACCATCTCATTCGCTTTTATACTTAAGTAAAAGTTTCGAATTAAGTTCACTAATAAAAAGGCTATCCTGTAATCTCGATTCTTGTTCCATTAGCCACTCCTCAAAAGCCTCTAAAGTAACGGATTGATAGAGCTTCGCTAGCCAATCTTGAAGCGAAACATTAAAAACATCACACAAAGCTTGCTGACATAACCAAAGATTTTCAGGCATAGCCATATTCTTACCATACTTGATGAGCTGAGAATGCTGAAAAACACTTTTTATTCCAACAAGGCCAAGCTTTCCCTGTTCATCTATGGGCGCAAGGCAATTATCTTGCACGAAACTCGGCGGTGATGGGAATTCAAACACGAACTCGGGAGATTCATAATTGACGTATGCATATTTGACAATAGCGCCAGCTGATAAATTAGTTGCTTCACATGGGATGGTAAACGGAATATTGAGACTGCATTCATTTTCACCAAGTGCGTAGCTATCATAAACGACGATATCCGTTTGCAACTTAAAGCCATCTCCTGGCTGGTGGCTATCTGGGATAACCAGCTTCCCACTTAATAGCGTATCGTCACCACCACTGAGTTTCTGTACCGAAGATTTCTGTAAGTTAAAAAACTCTCCAATGTGTATTTGATCCCCTTTTCTATTTAATGTTGCCGATAATGCGATAGACTCAGGGATCAAAATACCGTCTTCTTTGAGGTAGGGAAATAGATGCTTGAAGATCCAAACTTGTGGCTCTCTTTTTAGTAGTGCCGTCATCGTCTCGGAAATCACGATATCAAAGCTACATTTTTCTTCACCCTGCCATTTTAATGCATCGTAACAAACCAGCTGTTCGATACAGTGCTCGACATCAAAAGTATCAATTAACTTTTTCACCGCTACGACATTTTCTGGGTGTATATCAAGTAGGGTAGCTTTTATAGGAAGACTGGGGCGTAGTGCTAACAATGGAAGCAATAGCGTGGCGTAGGGACCGGTGCCTGCGTATAAAATACGAACTTCGGATAAGCCTTCACTCAATTTATCTTCAATCGCTGCTTTTACGCCCTGCATAAAAACCAAACTACGCAGCTGTTCTTGAGAACATTTAGCGGCCTGAACAGGGGAAATGGCTACACCATACTCAGTGTGAACACTACTCCAATCATTCAAATCAAACTGAGTATCAACGCCACTCAATTTACCAAAACATTGCACGAACTCGTCAAACAATACAGTCAATTCAGGAGACTGCTTATTTGCGGAAAAAATTCCTGCTAAACATCCGAGATTAAAGCTATTAAGATCCATTTTCTTTCCTGTGATATATAAGATTTATTGGGCTAACGACTTCTTTTTAATGAATTATTATTTAAGAATAGTGTGAAAATATTAGCAATAAAAATATTCAATTAACTTGCTGTGTTGCTAATGCATTTTGGCTTCACCATCTCAGCAACGTTCGAAACAATGAGAAAAGGCATATTCCCCACTTAATGATCCTACGTCATGAAATTGTTAATGATAAAAGAATTAAAAAATTAAAAATCCCATTTTCCGTAACAAAAAGTTGAAATGACACCCAAAAAGGAACTATATTTGTTCAAATCCTGATCCAGGATGTAAACAAAACAAATAAAAATCATAACAAGTATGATGGGGAAATCCGATGTCAACTCTAAATAAGTCAGCACTCGCAATCGCCGTAGTGACAGCTTTATCTTCTTCTACCGTTACCGCTGCGACGTACAATCAATATAATTTTGAAAACAAACCTCCTTTACAAAGCCAATATCCCGATTTTAAAAACAAACAGGCGAGAAAATCAACTCACAACGTCGTTACGTGGTTAGTTAAATTACACACACCTTCTATTGCAGAACAAAGCCTTACTGGTATTAACGTCAAAAATGCAACATCAAGTATTCAGCAAGCTCAACAGAGCGTAGAAACCGCAATCGCTAGCACTAGTCCTACGCTGCAGGTTGTCGCTAAAACGTCTAAGCTATCTAATGCAATTATCGTCAATGGCGAAGAAGCTGAAGTTAACAAACTACTACACAATCCATTGGTACATTCTGTGTTACCTGTATTTGATTATAAATTGAATGTGGCAGACAGTGCCGACTACATAAAGGCAACGCCTTTAGTTTCCACTGGTGAAGTTACAGGTGAAGGAGTTCGTGTTGCGGTACTTGATACGGGTATTGATTACACCCACCAAGCGTTTGGTGGCCCTGGCACAGTTGAAGCTTATGAAGCGGCTGCAAGCAACCCTGCAGATACGCCGGCTTGGCCACAAGGCTTAGTATTAGGTGGATATGACTTTATCAACAACGATCCAGATCCAATTGATGCAGGTACTAACCACGGTACACACGTTTCTCATTCAGTAACAGGTATCGCACCAAACGTTGAATTATTTGTTTACTCCGTCTGTGCAGAAACTTGCCCTGGCTTGGCTCAACTTTTAGCGTTGGAATCTGCAATGGATCCCAATGGGGACGGTGATATTTCTGACAGAGTAGATGTTGTTAACATGTCACTAGGCGGAGATTTTGGCGATAATCGTGCAGATGCAGTTCAAGAACTTATCGATAAAGCCGTGATGCTAGGTACTAACGTTGTTATCTCAGCAGGTAATGATGGCCCTACACCATTTATAGTTGGTGGTCCAAGTACAACAGATAATGCACTTTCTGTTGGTGCTATGGAGCACTCTGTCATAAAAGGTCAGCACATTTTAGCGTCCTTGATGGGCGAAACGACTGAAGCTGGTGCGGCAAGTTTTAACCCTGAGGGCTTTGAAGAGTTTGAATTTAGTAGCGACACAACCCCGCTAGCATTTGTTGAGACTGAAAAGAACGAGCGCGGAGATGCAACATCTATTGCTTGTGATCCTTTTGCAGATGAGGTCGACTTTACGGGCAAAGCTGTCCTCGTTGACCGCGGTGCATGTAACTTCACCCAAAAAGTGCTAAACGCCCAAGCGAAGGGCGCTAAATTGGTTATGATTGCCAATAATGTTGAAGGTGGTGGTCCAACAGAGCCTGGAGGCAGTGCTCCAGGTATTGAGATCCCAACTATTGGTTTGAGCTACAGCCAAGGTAAAGCACTTAAACAACAGTTATTGGCTGGAAACAATGTTGCCTATAATGTGAATGCCACAATCATTCTAAAAGAAGGTATGATCGCGTCATTTACCTCTCGTGGACCTTCTATCAGCGGAAGGTTAAAACCTGAAATCACAGCGCCAGGTGTTAGCATTATGACTGCACATCCAGGCCTTGGTGATGGACTCACTCCAGCAAGTGGAACTTCATTCTCTGGCCCTATTACAGCTGGAGCCATGAGTATGCTTAAAGAAGCACTACCAAATCGCAATGGTTTTGAACTAAAAGCAACATTAATGAACGCGGCTAACTTAGATGTTACCATGGAGCCTCGCTCGCAAAACCCAAATGCTGCGCTTGCGCCAATCAGCTTTATCGGCTCAGGTCTTGTAGATGTTGAAAAAGCGGCAAACCTTCCAGTTGCAGCATGGGCTGAAGATACGATGCAAGCAGCGCTATCATTTGGCTTGGTGTCACTATCTGAAACTTCATCTATCACCAAGAAGGTAGTCGTTAAAAACTTCTCGAATCAAGAACAGACCTATACATTGGCATATGAGCAGCGATTTGCTGACGACGCAGAGCGTGGTGCACTCAGTATGGCCTTTCCTGAGTCAATCACCGTTCCTGCAGGACAAACCATCTCGTTTGACGTCACAGCAACTATAGATCCAACTAAACTGCCTGAGTGGACATTAACTTCTGCCAACATGGCATTCTTGGATGCAACACACGACCTTACAACGTTAGAGCTTGATGGTGCATTGAACTTTATGTCTGGCGACGCAAAAGCGCTGCACTTGGTTTATCATGTGCTACCAAAAGCCGCCGCGAATGCTAAAGTCATGCCTGTCGTTGATGACCAAGGTGCTAGACACGTATTAACCAATACTGGCGCTGCGACTTTAGAGCCATTTTTCGCTCCAACTGTTGCAAAAGATGAAACAGGTGATAGCGAACGTTTAGATATAATCGGTGCTTCTGTAGAAACAACTTCAGTTCCAACTAGCGTTTGTGATACCGGTTACATGCTATTCACGACCATGGTTACTAATCAACCTATTATCCACACTTATCAAGGTGGCTTTATGGCTGATTTCGATTTGCCAGCTGAAGGTGAGACATCGCCAGATGGCACTTATGATGTAACTGTTCAAAACGGCAAGCAAGAATGGTTTGGCAATTTCCTATCTGGTAGTGCTATCTCATTTACTCATGGTTATGGTTCAGGAAGCGGTTTTATTACTAATATTAACTTTGCATCAGGTAATAATTTCGTCACCATGAGCAGTTGTGCCGATGCATTTGGACTTACTGCCGAGCAGATCGCAACTGGAGTGGAAGCCAAAATTCGCTTCCGCACGGAAGAAGAGACTTGGATGCCTATCCCTTCTAACTCATTAGATGAAGCTTTCGCGAATAGCTTTATGATAAAAGCACCAGCAATGGAAGTAGCTACAACTGAAGCGGAAGGTTTAGCTATGCTCGTTGATGATGCTGGTAATGAAGTAACAGAGCTTGCACCTGGTGAGTCAGCAAACCTAACTTTCTCCGACAATGATTTCATGATTCTATCAAGTAACGGGGCGGTGCCAGTTATTGTTTCTCCGTCAGAAGAATCAGCGAAAGCGCCAATCATCACCGCTGATCAGTCATTCTCTGTCGAGGAAAATACAGCAGTAGATACCGTTATTGGCCAGCTAGAGGTTGAATACGCATCTGACTTTGCGAACCCAGTTTCTGAGTTTATTGTTATTGCTTCAACTTCTTCAGCTATCACGGTTAATTCATCAGGACAGGTCATTGTCGCCAACAGCGAGCAACTAGACTTCGACTCAATCAAGGAGCAAAAAGATGAAAGCAGCGTTAGTGCACCAATTTAAACAACCGTTAGAAATTCAAGAAATTGAGAAACCGCAACTTACACAAGGGTCGGTCATCGTTGAAATAGCCGCCTGTGGCGTTTGCCACACCGACTTACACGCCTGTCATGGCGACTGGCCAGTTAAGCCTAAATTACCATTAGTGCCTGGTCAC
This sequence comes from Pseudoalteromonas flavipulchra NCIMB 2033 = ATCC BAA-314, assembly GCA_000814665.1. Lineage (GTDB taxonomy): Bacteria > Pseudomonadota > Gammaproteobacteria > Enterobacterales > Alteromonadaceae > Pseudoalteromonas > Pseudoalteromonas maricaloris. The sequence continues at coordinate 191,126 of JWIH01000024.1, read as the reverse complement.
GAAGGTGTGGGTACCGTTATCGCAAAAGCTGACGATGTTAAGCACCTAGCCGTTGGTGATAGAGTGGGTGTACCTTGGCTTCATAGCGCCTGCGGTCATTGTGAACACTGCCTAAAAGGCGACGAAAACTTATGTCCAGAGCAGTTAAATAGTGGCTATTCCGTCGACGGCGGTTACGCACAGTACTGTAAAGCCGATGCCAACTACGTGGTAAAAATCCCCGAAGGCTTATCATTTGTCGATGCCGCACCTCTATTCTGCGCGGGTGTCACCACCTATAAAGCACTAAAAGTATCAAAAGCCAAACCTGGTGAATGGGTTGCCATTATTGGTGTAGGTGGCCTTGGTCACTTAGCAGTGCAATACGCCAAAGCAATGGGGCTGAATGTAGTTGCGGTTGACACTGGCGAATCAAAGTTAGCACTGGCAAAAGATCTTGGCGCCGATTTATGTATCGACTTTAAGCAGGGCGATCCCGCAGAGTTGATGCAAAATAAGCTAGGTGGAGTCCAAGCCGTAGTTTGTACCGCGGTCTCAAAGCCAGCCTTTACCACATCATTTAACAGCGTAAAGCGCGGCGGTACTTGTGTGCTCGTTGGCTTACCACCTGAAGAAATGCCTATTCCTATATTTGATACCGTTCTTAAAGGTATTAGTGTTGTTGGCAGTATCGTTGGTACTCGTCAAGACCTCACTGAATGCTTACAGTTTGCTGCTGAGGGCAAGGTAAAAGCCATTATTGAAACCAAGCCACTTGAGCAAATCAATGATATATTTGACGATATGCTCAATAGCGACATCAATGGCAGGATTGTACTTACATTCGACTAGACCCATCGAGCAGCCAAATACTTGTTATCCATTTGGCTGCTTTCTCACTTCGGCAAAGTGACAAAAGCCGAGAACGACCAACCAGAACGTGGGATGACAACGGGCCAGAGAACAAATTGTTATTCCGAGCTTAGGTTAACTATACTTTGTGTATTCGAGTCTTAACAACGTTGAATACATGGCAGCCAGTCAAAGCAACATACTTCACCCAAGTCAGTCGTTTAGCTTTAAGTACTTCTACCATATATCAGCGCTCTCCATGCTGCTTTTTTTTCTTTCTGTGGTGTTCACATTTTTGGCATTCGTCAATAAGGAAGCGCAAGAGCAAGAAATAGAAAGAAATTTTAATCTTGTTCGTTTATCCCAAGAGTTGAGACTCAGCTCAGATCAACTCACCATGATGGCTCGGGCTTATGCCGCCACGGGCAACCCCAAATTTAAGCAATTTTTTGATGAGATCTTAACGATCCGTAACGGCACTTCCCCCCGCCCTAAGCATTTGCACCGCGTCTATTGGGACATGTTGCTGGTCAAAGAGGGTCAAGCACCATTTGAAAAAGAAGCACCAAAAGCGCTACTGACATTATTATTAGAAAATGGGGTTTCTACGGATGAATTAACTATGTTGCGAAATGCAGAGGATAAAAGTGAAGCACTCGTGTCACTTGAGCGTGAAGCCTTTGAACTCGTGGCAGCAGGGAAAAATCAGCAAGCCCTAAATACTTTGTACAGCGAGGCTTACCTCCAAAGTAAAGTACAAATAATGACGCACATCAATGCCTTTTTAGAACGCAGAGAGCTGGATTTCAGCTCACTTCTTGCAAGCAGCAATAAAAAGGTAAAGTCCTATTATGGCGCCGCGTTTGTTTGCTTTATCTTGCTATTACTTAGCCTCATCGCGTTGTACAACTCTCGCTCGGCCATCCGTAAAAGTATTATTGATTATCTAAATACGGAGGTAAAAAGCCAAACTGAAGAGTTAATAGAAAAAAACAATGCACTTAATCACGCGATCAGTGAACTCAGTGAGACTCAAAAGCGCCTGATAAACGCCGAAAAGTCAGCGACGCTGGTGCGATTGATCCCAGGACTTGCCCATGAGATTAACACGCCGATTGGCGTCGCGATGACCGCTTCCAGTAACCAACTATTGCTTGTCGAAGGAGTAAGACAAAGGGTCAATAAAAATGAAATCGCCAAGTCTGCTTTATTGCATTCGATAGAAAATATCGAGAGTTGTGCCAAGCTCGTCGTCAATAGTACCGAGCGGATCACAGGTATTATCGACAAGCTCAAAATCATCACTAATACTGGATTTGAAGGAGAAGTAAAGCCTGTTTACTTACAGCCACTTATCACACGATGTGTGAGTGAGCTTGCCAATCAACACCCACATATTGATATTACCTTAGATATTCCCGAAGCACTTGCTATCACCGCGCCTGAAAGGTTGTTACAGCAGGTTTTCCAACCTGTAATAGAAAATGCGTTTTACCACGCCTTTGCTGATAACTCAATGCAAAGCCCATGTGTGATTATATCAGCTCAAGCCTCAAAACTTGGATATACGATTAAAGTCACGGACAACGGCAGCGGTATTCCACATGAAATCAAAGATAAAGTATTTGATCCTTTTGTTGTCGGTAATCGCACCCAAAAAGGCTTGGGTTTAGGGCTAAGTGTTGCACTCGCTATTGTCACTCAGTATTTTAATGGCGTAATTGAGTGTGAAACAGAATCTAATTCCGGAACATGCATCATTATCAAGTTACCGAGCTAGTCGCGCTAACGGACCCAGCCGATACTTTGGTTTACTTTCCATAAATGCACACTTCAAGCTTCCCTATTATTGTGGCAATGCTTTGTAAATAGAATACAGAGGAACAACGCACTGCCACTCTTCCTGAGATATAGAGTACACAGCAAGGTTGAAGCACTCGTTCCGATAAACACCTTCACGACGTAATATGCCGTCAAAGTGCGCACCAAGTTGCTCAACCAACCGGCGTACTAAATCATTACGCTCGTCGACTCTAAATTCAACCAAAGCGAAGCCTAGAGTATTCAAATACTCTGTCACGAATAAACAAAACACCTTGTCGAACAGAGTATCGTGAATAAACCAACTCTCTTCTACCAATACTTTTTTGGCCGCTGAGTCATCGACTGTAATTAAGATCATGCCAAGCATTTCGCGCGTTTGAGTTTGCCGTACACAAATACAGTGCTTTGATTTATCTTCAGCTGCTTGTAAAAAAGGTACTAGCACTCTTTGTTGTCGTAACTTTAATAACTCTTCGGCATCGTACTCTGCACCATATCTAAGCGAAAACAGGTGCTCCAACCGTTGATATTCACCCGCTCTTAACGTTCTCAAAGCAAATGCCGAGTCCGAAAATTCAACATGGATATCACTTATGGGGACGTTGTTTTCATCTGGTGGGGCGATCATTGGCTTTTCTGAGTGACGGTTGCATAACTCAGATTATTACATCTATTCAAGTCTAAAAGCTATGCCTGTGACTTCCCATCAACCTCAAACGACAAATAGCCCGTAAAGAACGAGCACAACCAAAGTCAACGCAAAACCAATTCGGATCCGTTTAAGTACGGTCTCATCATTCAGTGTTTTAAAAATCACACCACCTAATACCAGCCACATTGTGTCGACCACTATCGCCACCACGTAGCACACGCTAGCGGCAAGTACCGTAGCAACTAGGTTTGAGCTTGCCGACACCGAAGCCGTCGCAAAAATAGCGATACAAGCCGCGTAGGCTTTGGGGTTGAGGAGGTTAAGAATAAACCCATCTTTAAAGCTCGGTAGCTGCGCACCTGCACCGCCAAGCGCCGCATTGTTTGCTGCAATTTTGTAGGCAACATAAATTAAGTAGGCGGCTGCAAGCCATTTGAGCATGAGTGTCACTTGGGGATGGCTAACCAGTAACCCTGCAACCCCTGTGGCTGCAAAGATCACCGCGACAAGCAATCCTGTCAAAATACCAGCTAAGAACGGGAAACCTTTTTTAACACCTTGACTCGCCCCCGTCGCAGCCAGTGCAAGTGGCGCAGGACCGGGTGAGCCAAGTAATACCGCGGTTGTGATTGCCACAGAAAGTAAAGCTTCAAACATCATATCGTCCTTATGAATTACAAGTCTGCATGGTGGAAATCAAAGAAGAAGCCGAATGGCAGGCACACCTTCACGACCAAGCAACAACTCGGGAGTTTTCTTATGTAGAGAATAAGGCTCTTGGGAACAGAGCCTTTAATTTAGTATGGAGCTACGCCTCTGGGACGCGAACTCGGCCTTCCATTAGCACGCGAGCGCTGCGGCTCATGACGGCTTTTTTAGCTTGCCAGCGGCCAGACTCTTGTAGCGCTTCCGCGCCAACCTTTAAGGTGCCTGACGGATGTCCAAAGGTCACGGAGTTAAGATCGCCACCACCAGCGGCTTCGTTAACTAGGGTGCCAGGAATTGCCGCTGCGGTTGCTATCGCCACAGCGGCAGTGCCCATCATCGCATGGTGCAACTTACCCATAGACAAGGCGCGAACGTTTAAATCGATGGTATTGGCTTCCACCGCTTTACCGCTCGATGCTGCATAAGATTTAGCAGGTGCAACAAAGGCAATTTTTGGGGTATGTTGGCGAACTTTCGCTTCGTCAATATGACCTATTAAACCCATTTTAACTGCGCCATAAGCACGGATCTTTTCAAATCGCTCTAGTGCAGCTGAGTCTCCATTAATCGCTTCTTGTAACTCAGTACCTTCATAACCTAAATCGGAAGCACGGAAGAAAAGCGTTGGGATCCCGGCACTTATCATGGTCACTTCAAAGGTGCCTTCATCAGGCACAGTTAACGTATCGACGAGATTGCCCGACGGAAACATATCAACATCTGGGTCGCTTGGATCCATAAACTCAACCACCACTTCTGCTGCAGGGAAAGTTACGCCATCCAGTTCAAAGTCGCCCGTCTCTTGCACTTCTCCATTGCTGATTGGAACATGCGCCACTATGGTTTTTCTAATATTCGCCTGCCAGATTTTAACGACAGCAACACCGTTCTCTGGCACTTTATTCGCGTCGACTAAGCCGTTGCTGATTGCAAATGCCCCCACCGCAGCCGTTAAATTGCCACAGTTTCCGCTCCAATCAATAAATGGTTTGTCGATAGCAACCTGACCAAAAAGATAATTCACGTCATGGTCGGCTTTGTCGCTTTTACTTAAAATCACGGTTTTGCTGGTACTGGAAGTTGCACCGCCCATGCCATCGGTATGTTTACCATAGGGATCTGGGCTGCCAATCACACGTAGCAGCAAGTTATCTCGCGCTTCACCCGGTTGCTGCGCGTACTCGGGTAAATCTGTTAAATTAAAGAACACCCCTTTAGAGGTGCCGCCACGCATATAAGTGGCGGGAATTTTAATTTGCGGCTTAAATTGACTCATGGTTATACGCCTTCCGCTTCGAGGAAGTCTTGAGCAAAGCGTTGTAACACGCCACCTGCAGAGTAAATAGATACTTCTTCAAAGGTATCTAATCGACAAGTCACAGGCACCTCTACACGCTCACCACTTTGACGGTTAATCACGAGAGTTAATGTAGCACCTGGTGCTGGTTCACCCTCAACGTCATAGGTTTCTGTACCATCGAGTTCAAGCGTTTTACGGGTAGTGCCCGCTTTAAACTCAAGCGGTAGTACACCCATACCGATTAAGTTAGTACGGTGAATACGCTCAAACCCTTCTGCTGCGATAACTTCAACTCCAGCCAAACGCACACCTTTTGCAGCCCAGTCACGAGACGAGCCTTGGCCGTAATCTGCGCCAGCAACGATGATCAGCGGCTGTTTACGCTCCATATAGGTTTCGATGGCTTCCCACATTCTGGTGACTTTGCCTTCAGGCTCAACACGCGCCAGTGAACCTTGTACTACTTCACCGTTTTCTACCACCATTTCGTTTAACAGTTTGGGGTTGGCGAATGTCGCACGCTGCGCCGTTAAGTGATCACCTCGGTGTGTCGCGTATGAGTTGAAATCTTCCTCTGGTAAGCCCATTTTGGCCAGATATTCACCCGCCGCACTGCTTGCTAAAATCGCATTCGATGGCGATAAATGGTCAGTCGTGATGTTGTCCCCTAAAATCGCTAATGGACGCATGCCTTTCATGGTACGCTCGCTCGCGAGTGCCCCTTCCCAATAAGGAGGGCGACGAATATAGGTACTCGTTGGACGCCACTGATAAAGTGGGTCGTTGTCTTCACCATAGTCTACCGTGAGGTCAAACATTGGCTCATAAACGGCGCGGAACTGCTCTGGTTTTACGCTTTCTTTGATCACCGCATCGATTTCTTCATCGCTTGGCCAGATATCTTTAAGCGTGACTGGATTGCCCTCTTGGTCGCGACCTAAAACACCATTTTCAATATCAAAACGCACGGTGCCTGCAATTGCATAAGCCACAACCAACGGCGGTGAAGCTAAAAAGGCTTGTTTTGCATAAGGGTGAATTCGACCGTCAAAGTTACGGTTACCCGATAATACTGCCGTTGAATATAAATCGCGGTCAATCACTTCTTGTTGAATTTTCGGATCAAGTGCGCCACTCATGCCATTACAAGTCGTACAAGCAAAGGCAACAACACCAAAACCGAGCTGCTCAAGCTCAGGTAGGAGCTTTGCCTCTTCCATATAAGAACGTACCGCTTTTGACCCCGGTGCAAAAGACGTTTTCACCCAAGGTTTACGAGCAAGACCTAATTTATTGGCATTACGCGCCAGTAAGCCTGCGGCAACGACGTTACGTGGGTTACTGGTATTCGTACAGCTGGTGATAGCAGCAATGATCACGGCGCCATCTGGCATCAAACCATCTTTTGGCGCTTCAATCTCTTTAACGATACCTTGATTAGCAAGGTCATTAGTTGCAACACGGCGATGCGGATTTGAAGGACCTGCAATATTACGCGTCACCGTAGACAAATCAAACTTAAGTACACGCTCGTACTGCACGTTTTGTAAAGAATCAGCCCAAAGCCCTGTCAGCTTAGCGTATTTTTCCACCAGCTTGATTTGCTCGTCATCACGGCCTGTGAGCTTCAAATAATCAATGGTTTGCTCATCGATGTAGAACATGGCCGCGGTTGCGCCATACTCTGGTGTCATGTTTGAAATTGTCGCACGGTCACCTAAATTAAGGTCTTGCGTACCTTCACCAAAGAACTCTAAGTAGCTAGAAACAACGCGCTCTTTACGTAAAAACTCAGTGATCGCCAGTACGATATCTGTTGCGGTGATCCCCGGTTGGCGTTTGCCAATGATTTCAACCCCAACAATATCCGGCAATCGCATGTATGAAGCACGGCCAAGCATCACGCTTTCTGCTTCAAGGCCACCCACACCAACGGCAATAACACCAAGTGCATCAACGTGTGGCGTGTGGCTGTCGGTGCCAACAAGCGTATCAGGGAAGGCAACACCGTCGCGCGCTTGAATAACTGGCGACATTTTTTCCAAATTGATTTGGTGCAAAATACCGTTGCCTGGCGGGATCACATCAACGTTTTTAAATGCCGTTTTGGTCCAGTTGATAAAATGAAAACGGTCGTCATTTCGACGGTCTTCAATCGCGCGGTTTTTCTCAAATGCATCTTCTTCATAACCGGCGTGCTCTACAGCCAAGCTGTGATCCACAATCAGTTGAGTCGGTACGACTGGATTGACTTTAGCCGGATCGCCGCCTTTTTCAGCGATAGCATCACGCAAACCCGCAAGGTCGACTAGCGCAGTTTGACCCAAAATATCATGGCAAACCACGCGAGCAGGAAACCACGGAAAGTCTAAATCGCGACGACGCTCGATAATTTGTTCAAGATAATCATTGAGTTTTTCAGGCTCAGCGCGGCGTACTAAGTTTTCAGCAAGGACGCGTGAGGTATAAGGTAAAGTCTCGTAGCTACCTGGTTTGATGGCTTCTACCGCTTCTTTTGTATCGTAATAGCAAAGCTCAGAATCAGGTAAACGTTTACGGAATTGAGTATTCATAACAACTTCCAACAATCGGTGACGGAGAACAGGCGGCCATGGCGACCGCCAGAATAGATTCGAACAGTGTTCGATTAACGCTCAGAAATGGCAGGAACTGGACGTAGCTCCTCGCCGGTGTATTCCGCCGATGGACGAATGATACGGTTATCTGCGCGCTGCTCCATAACGTGTGCAGCCCAACCTGTTAAGCGTGACATAACAAAGATTGGTGTGAACAATTTAGTCGGGATCTTCATGAAGTTATAAGCTGATGCATGGAAGAAATCGGCATTACAGAATAGTTTTTTCTCGCGCCACATGACTTCTTCACAGCGTACAGATACAGGGTAAAGTACTGTATCACCCACATCTGCTGCTAGCTTCTCAGACCAACGTTTTATGATTTCGTTACGAGGGTCACATTCTGAATAGATAGCGTGACCAAAGCCCATGATCTTTTCTTTACGCTCAAGCATACCCATCATTTCTTGCTCTGCGTGATCCGCAGATTCAAAGCGCTCAATCATTTCCATTGCCGCTTCGTTTGCGCCACCGTGAAGTGGACCACGTAGAGAACCAATTGCACCAGTAATACATGAATGCATATCAGAAAGCGTTGACGCACAAACACGCGCTGTAAAGGTTGATGCGTTAAACTCGTGCTCTGCATAAAGAATAAGTGATACGTGCATCACACGCTCATGTAGCTCACTTGGTTTTTCGCCGTGCAATAAGTGTAAGAAATGTGCACCGATTGAGTCGTCATCCGTCTCCACATCGATACGAACGCCATCATGGCTAAAGCGATACCAGTAACAAATAATGCTTGGGAAACTTGCTAGCATGCGATCGGTTACTTTACCTTGCTCATCAAAGCTTACTTCACCTTCAAGATTGCCAAGCATTGAACAACCCGTGCGTAATACGTCCATTGGGTGTGCATCAGCAGGAATACGTTCTAATACTTCTTTTAACGCCTGCGGCAAACCGCGCATTGCTTTTAGCTCGCTTTTATAAGCGTCCAGTTCAGCTTGATTTGGTAAGTTACCTTTAAGGATAAGGTGAGCAACCTCTTCAAACTGACAACTTTCAGCTAGTTCCTTTACATCGTAACCACGATAAGTCAAACCTGAGCCCGACTTACCTACCGTTGATAGTGCTGTTTTTCCTGCTACTTGACCACGAAGGCCCGCGCCACTTAGTACTTTAGCCATATTATTATCTCCTGAATTTTTTACCTGCTGGGTATTAATATTTTGTGCTGCTGAGCAACCCTGAACAGCTTTAATTTTTTACTTATTTTTACCTTCGGCGAATAATGCATCGAGCTTTTGCTCATAATCGTGATAGCCAAGGTAATCATACAAATCCATTCGGGTTTGCATGGTATCGAGTACCGCTTTCTGGTCCCCATTTTCTAAAATAGACTGATACACTAGCTCCGCCGCTTTGTTCATCGCTCTGAACGCACTCAGTGGGTAAAGCACCATATCTACGCCCCACTCACCCAGCTCAGCTTTGTTCCAAAGTTCTGTCTTACCAAACTCAGTGATATTCGCGAGGATGGGCACATCAAGTGCTTCGCTGAATGCGCGATAGTGTTCTTCAGTTTGTACCGCTTCTGCAAAAATGCCATCAGCGCCTGCCGCAACATAAGCTTTTGCACGCTCAATTGCCGCTTCTAGCCCTTCTTGTGCAAAAGAATCTGTTCTTGCCATAATGAAGAAGTCAGGATCGGTGCGTGCATCAACTGCTGCTTTAATACGGTCAACCATTTCTTCGGTCGACACGATTTCTTTATTTGGACGGTGACCACAGCGTTTTTGCGCAACTTGATCTTCCATATGTACCGCAGCTGCACCTGCTTTTTCCATATCTCGGATGGTTTTTGCAATATTGAATGCGCCGCCCCATCCAGTATCAATGTCGACCATTAAAGGTAGATCACAAGCTGAGGTAATGCGACTTACATCTGCAATTACATCATTTAGAGATGTCATTCCTAAGTCAGGTAAACCATAAGATGCATTAGCAACGCCACCACCAGAAAGATAGATAGCTTGATGACCAATTTTCTTTGCCATCATCGCGCTATATGCGTTAATAGTACCGACGATTTGAAGCGGTTTGTTGGCTTTTAATGCTTCACGAAATTTTTTTCCTGCGCTCATGATGATGCTCTCTCTTAAAAATGTGATTGATTGCTTGCTAACTTGGTTGCGATATTATTTTTAGAATATTGAATATGTCGACGCATCAGTATTTCTGCCAGTTCTGGGTCGCGGTTACTGATCGCACGAACGATATGTTTATGCTCGTCAAATGCCGTGGTGACGCGGGGACCGGCCATCCCTAACTGCACACGATACATACGTACCAAGTGGTACAGTCCATTGACTAGCATAGAGATAAGACTCGCATTTTTACTGCCAAGAATAATGCGGTAATGAAAATCGAGATCGCCCGCTTCTTGATAATAAGAATGTTGGTTTTTGACTTCATCGAATTGACTCGACAACAAACCTTCTAAGTCTTGAATTTCAGTGTCAGTCATGTGCTGCGCTGCAAGCCTTGCCGCCATACCTTCTAGTGCTTCACGGATCTGATAAAGCTCCATTAACCCTTCCGGTGTGAGAGTAACAACGCGCGCCCCGACATTGGCTTTACGTTCAACTAAGTGACATGCCTCCAAGCGATTAATTGCCTCGCGAACAACCGCTCTGCTGACTTCATACTTTGTCGACAATTCCATTTCGCTGAGCTTAGAACCTGCTGCTATTTCACCTTCTACAATTTCCTTTCGCATACGAAAGAATGCTTTATCAGAAGAAGTAACCGCTTGCTCGTCAAAAAAGCTCATCATTAGTTAGCCAGTCTTAGTAATTTAAGTTGTAGACAATATAGTGCTGGTTGACGCGCACGTCAACCAGCCAGACCGTAAATTGTCGACAATTTTCAATATAAGCAGTATTCACCATATTTATAGCTTGTGATAAATAATCAGTCTGATGTATTTGTCTCGTTACGGTATCAGGAAAGGATTAATTGCATCGCTTAAAAATCATGCATATTATGAAGATACCTTTACTTTAGCCTGAAGATTGCGATGCGGTGTTTTCAAATAGTAATGCTTACCCTGTTGCTAATAACCGGTTTAGCGCAGGCGAACACCTATACCGTATTGGTCTATCACGGTGCTAACCCTCCTTACTATTTTGAAGAGCAGGGAAAGCCCAAAGGTATTTTTGTCGACATTTTTCAAGAATTGGCAAAACTGACTTCACACCAATTTGAGTTTATGCCGCTCTCTGTCGCCAGAGGACAGCGCTATTTCGACCAAGGAAAAATAGATATTGAACCTGGGATCAATAAAGTGTGGCGGGCCGAAGCAGACGTTCCGGGGATTTACAGCATCGACTATGCCTTCTCAACCGAAGTGCTGCTTGGGTATCAGTCTCGCTGTGTGGGCAAGCATAGGCCCGAGCAGTTTTATGGCGCGTTAGTTGGCAAAGTAAGAGGATATCGTTACGATAATTTTGAAGCGCACTTGGGCGAAGACAAGATCGTAGTTTATGAAAATGTATCGGAGAAAGAACTGCTCGCACAGCTTGAACATGAGCGTTTAGACTACATCATGATTGGTTCGGTGACAGCAGACTACTATATTTCACAACAACCAAAGTATCGCAAATTTCAGTCTTGCTATGAAATAAGCCGATTACCCGTACATATGCGCTTGCAGCCTCATCTAACTGAGCTACAAACGGAAATAAATATCGCCTTGCGACGAATGGTTAATGACGGAAAAATAAAATCCATCTATGCTAAATATAGATTAACGCATTAACATGTGGAGTTGTTTAGTAATGACGAATGCTGTTGTTGAACGTCTACTACTATTTATTTTGCTGATTAGCCCGTTGCCCTTATGGGCTAAATTACAGGTTGTTACGGAACTTTCTCCACCCAATCAAACCATAGAAAACCACCAAGTTGCAGGCTCAAGTACTGATCTGGTCAAAGCGATTTTAAAAGCGGCTGAACTCGAGGGACAGTTTTCTATTTACCCTTGGGCTAGAGCTTTTAAATTAGCGCAGCATGATAAACATACCTTGATTTATAGCATCGCAAAGACCCCCGAGAGAGAAGACAGCTTTCATTGGATTGGCCCCGTTGCTGTGTTTCATTTAGGGTTTGTTACCAATCGCTATCGTGAGGACATAAAAATTCAATCACTTGAGGATGCCAAACAATACAAAATAGCAGTTCAGCGTGGTGATATCGCCGAAGGCACACTTAAAGCACTAGGGTTTAACTTTGTTCAAACCAGCGACATCGAAAAGTCATATGAATTACTCGTTGCAAATCGCGTTGATTTAGTGATTGATGATCCGCGTTATATCAAAACCATGGCCACGGAACTTAACCTTCCAGCCGACCACTTTACCTTTTTATACGATGTGGAAGCACTCTCGGTAAAAGGTTACCTTGCAACGAACAACCAGTTACCTTTAGCGATCGTTGAGAGACTACGTAGTGCATTTACTAAGATTAGTAAAACAGAAGCTTACCGACGCGTTTTAGAGCTGTAGTACAGCATTTATGGGGCTCTCATTTTACTATCTAAACCGTTTAGACAATCAAATACCTCCATACTGGCATTTTCCATATTTGCTAACATAGAGATCAGTGTCTCTTTGTCACCTCGCGCACTAGCTCGCAATGCGCTAATTCCCGATTCATGCACTTTGGCATGAGGTGATTCTAGACGTTTATAATCACCGTAATTAGAAAAATCAGCCTTACCTTCTCCCTCGTAATACCACTTACCTAAGCGGCATTGATGATGATCGGCAAATTTGCTTTCATCCCCCTCCTTACCTTCTCGAATCGCCTTGTAAATGTTTACTTTCCAAACTAAGTGATCAAGCTTCACCGTTTGCACAAACGTGCTCATGCTGGCTGCTGAAATTACATCGGCCATCATTTTTGAGGTTGAAGCCATAGATCCGACGGATTCATTGATTTCTGAGGCTGTATTAGATACTACCAGCGTCTCTTCTGTACTTTGCTTAACATGTTCAAATGCATTATCAGTGTGCTGCGTTGTCACGTTAGTTAAACTAGAGATTTTCTCAGCCGCTTCTGATGAACGACCTGCAAGTGTTCGTACTTCGTCTGCTACTACAGCAAACCCTCGGCCCTGCTCACCGGCTCTGGCTGCTTCAATTGCCGCATTTAAAGCCAGTAGGTTGGTTTGCTCAGCAATACTCTGTACTTGTGAAACAAATGAATTAATTTCTGATGCTGACTGCGATAATTGCTCAAATGACGTGTTTAAACGTGTAGATTGTTCTGTTAAGCCGCACAAGACTTGAACACAATTTGTTAGCCCTTCACTGATCCCCTGAAAATCTTTTAAACTACCCGTTAACCTCGTTTCCTCACCTTTCAGTAGATCAGCCGAAGTAGCCACATCGTGCCTCACAGCATCAAGCATTTCTAAAGATAAAAAGAAGTTTTGTACTATAGTTCGCTCAATTTCAACGGCTTTTGCCACCTCTGCAGCTTCTTCATAGGCAGTATGTAATCTTCGTTCAACATCATCCAAGCGTACTTGAAGTAATGTATTATCATTTTTAACAGAATCCAGTTCTGCCAGCAGCTGTGTTACGTTATCCTTTTTGAAAAACATCAAACACTCCTACAAAAAAAGAGCAAAAGAGAATGGTTTAGTGAAACTGGTTTACTAGTGTAAAGAGTAGCCCATATCTTTGAAAAGGGATAAAATTTCGCTATTAAACCTGCTGATTACAGTAACGATTAGAGAGGAAAAACAGTGATTGAACGAATTGACACCAAACAACGAATGAGCCGCATTGTAAAACACAGTGGTACTATTTATTTATGTGGCCAAGTCTGTAAAGACGCCGAGCAAGGAATTAGGGCACAAACTGAAACCATGCTTGAGAAAGTTGATGAGCTACTTATTCAAGCAGGCAGCGACCGCAAACACATTCTTTCTGCGACAATTTATATTAAAGACATGAAGTATTTTGCAGAAATGAACGAAGTGTGGGATGCATGGGTGCCTGAAGGTTATGCACCAGCTCGCGCTTGTGTAGAAGCGAGCATGGCTCGTGATGCATTGCTTGTTGAGATTTCGGTGGTTGCTGCAGAAATCTAGTCTAAAAAAATATAAGCCTAGTTTAAACAAGGCTGACTGTTAATCTGTCAGATTTGGTTTTTAGATATTGATCAAATTTGACAGCCGTATTTGACGCAGCAGTGTCAGGTGGTAATGATATGTACTAGCTCAGACTTGACCTGACAGTTACCCGTTTTTCCGTCATTACCTATGGCTTCTCTGCTTTGCGTGTCTGTGACTCCAGTGACCTTATGAGCGCTAACTTTCGCAGCGGTCAATGGCGCTTTAAAACTCCATAACCTCTGAACACTTATCCACTTAAGTATTTGCTTTTTTCACAAATTTCGCCGTAACCATCATTTCGCCAACACCATCAACTTTGCAGTCAAGTTCATGGTCTTTTTTATCGAGCACGCGCCTTACCAAAGCCTTAGTGCCAATCTTAATGACTTGTGAGCTGCCTTTAATCTTAAGATCTTTAATCACAGTGACTTTATCGCCATCCGCTAATAGTGTGCCATTGGCATCTTTTACTTGAATGTCGTCCTCGGTAGCAGTCACGCTTGGATCCCATTCGTAAGCACATTCAGGGCATACTAGCTGACTTTGATCTTGATAAACATATTCAGAATTGCACTTGGGGCAAGGTGGTAAAGACATAATTAACCGTATCACTTTTAAGACTGTGTATCATGGGCATATGATACTGTAAAAGTGAGTAGGGCGCCCTCTATATTCTTCTTTAACTCGCTATTGAATTAAGAATGGCCACCCAAAATGGTACGGCACGACAATTGCTTAGTTATTAATCTGCATTTCATCATATAAAGGATTACCTATGCTTGTTAGTCAAACCCAAAGGGTTGGATCACCAACAATTTATAGCGGCCATAGCCAGAATCAACCAAAAGAGGCTGAAGCAGTACAGAAAGACACCCAAGTTTCCATTAGCCAAACCGCAAACAATGCCGAACATAATTGGCAAAATATTGCCTCTAAATACAACGTTCACAACATTTCAGCGACAGAAGTACGAGCTATGTCTCAAGAGCTATTCGAGGGAGGATTTATTGATTCAGGCCAAATGATGGCTATCGGCGCGCCGATATCAATGACTGAAAACCCTCACGAAAAGATCAATTTGCTTGGTGATATGAAGCGTACATTTGAAATTTCAGCAGCCAGCGGTGGGCTCAACAAGACATCGCGAGAGATTTATGCTTCTGCGATCAATACGCTTGAACAGCTCGCCAAGACACATAGAAATACCATACCAACTTGAGGGGTTAAATCTGTCTAGCCGTATTATACCAATTTGCCTTAATACTTGCTCAATTAGAGGGAGCAAATAGCAAAATTTTAGCGAAGCTAATATGTTATTTCAGGCACAAAAAAAGCAAGCCTTAGCTTGCTTTTTCTTCATCAATTAAGCGATTAAAGCTTAACGATTTTCTCAGCTTGAGGACCTTTCTGGCCGTCAGTAACTGTGAATTCTACTCTGTCGCCTTCAGCTAGGGTGCGGAAACCGTCACCTGTAATTGCGCTGAAGTGTGCGAACACATCAGGGCCATTTTCTTGAGCGATGAAACCAAAACCTTTAGACTCGTTAAACCACTTAACGGTACCTGTAAGAGTGTTAGACATAATACTAATCCTGATATAAAAACAAAAACCAATGCTGCGCATTGATGAGCTATGCCCATGTGGGCGCATAGACCTAAATTTGTAGAGTGGATAAAACTTCAGGACGGTACTACTACAAGCAAACACTTATACAACAACGTAATGGAGATTTTAAAACACTGACTCAAATTCTGTCTATGAACATCATATAGGGATTCCGCCCTAAGTCAATGTATTTTTAATCATCAATATGACTTGCTAATGACAAATATCAATATTTTTTTGGCGGCTTTTTCAACGCCCTATTTTTAAACACATTATTCCCCTAACCCCGTGTAAATAATAGAGATTGAAATAAAATATTCATAAAACTACAGGGGCTTTTTTGACTCTAACTTTCGAATTAATTGCACCACTTGCTCCACGACCACTTGCGGGGCATTCATAGGTACGGTGTGGTCACTTCCCTTGGCTATAATTAGCTCAGAATCACAATGTGATGCCAACGCTTCTTGTCCTTCTCGCCATGCTTTAACATCGCGCTGAGTTGGATCAAATGGTCTTTGGGCAACGATAACACGACACGGTATATGATCAGGTGCTTGATGCGCCCGAACACTCGCAACGGTTTCACTTAGCGCTTGAGTTTCCCGGCGCAGAGCTTCACCGAAGGTATTTTCTGGCAGAGTACTCAAGGGTTTAAGTAGCTTATCCTGCGCTAAGGCGTGGGTTTTATCGATGAAGTAAACGGTCACAGGGTCAACATACAACAAGCCTGCAACTTGCTCTGGATAATAGGTGATGTAGTTTTGCATTACATAGTATGCGTATGAATGACCGACATAAATAAATGGCGGCCGAATATCAAGCGTTCTCAACACTTCACGAAGATTACGATTATCCGTATCAATACTATAGGCTCTGCGACTAAGCTCGCTTTTGCCATAACCTTCACGGTTATAGGCCACCAATGCATTGGGTACTTGCTGCGCGAGACCCATCATTACTGGAGTCCAATAAATTGCAGGCGCTGCAGAACCACTTTCAAAAACAACGGCAGGTTCATTGCCCGCAACATGATAAACCTGCAAAGATACTTTGTTCGCAACCACGATGTGCTCTTGAATATCACGTTCAAGCGCAATCTGTGCATAAGCACTATTAACGAACAACAACCCCAATAAAGTTAGCGTGCGATACATATCGTTTCCTTGATGTCTATAGTTCGACTCTAAAGTTAGCAGCTAGATGCACCATAAGCTAATGACATTTTTGCTGCATCTCCCCTTTATTTAAACAAAGTAAAAGCGACACTTAAAACTCAAATTCCAATGCGAGTCTAAAGCTATGATCTTTGCCAGATTGGCTGATCTCCGAAATAAAACCCGCTTCCCACTTCAGCTGTTTTTGACCTTCGAATCGATGCAGCCCGATAAACCCTGGGCCAACACCAAAAAAGTCTTCTCCGACATAGACTTCAATTGCGGGCTGAAAAGCACTATACAAGCGGTAGCGCAGTTGCGCTCTAAACTCAGATTCCCATTCATCCTCAATGTCCTTACCCCACTCCCTCACCAAAAATGCATTCATGGTAAGGCTCGTGCGGCCAAATTCCTTCTCAAATAAAAACCCTGCGGTTGCTTCATAGGCATCGAATTTATGGCGTTTTTCAAGCTCAAACAACATACCAATATCCGCCCAGAAGCGCCCTTGCTCTACAAATTGCCACCGTGACTCTAACTCGTAAGCAGCCAAGTCAAAATTGCCCTCATCGTCGCGCTCACCTATCGCGTAACCTTCGATGGTCATCGTTTCGGTGAGGCTCCAACCAAGCCCTAAACGCTGTGCCAACACGTTCCCTTGCTCGGTTTGCCGAGATAGTAGTCGCCATTCCAACTCTCGCTCAAGCGGCATCACATAAGGGTGATAAACTTTATCCACCACCATACCATCCGCCTTTGCACTAAACGCCACAATCCAAAAAAAACTCACCAGCAGCGCGAGTAAAACATTATTTCGCATGCGCTGTTCTCCAATATGTACATCCCAAGAACGTAATCAACGCGCCTCCAAACCCTGCAAGCGTCGCAGCATTTGGTGTTGCCTCATACCCCACTAATACTCTTAGCACTCTACCAACAACACTGTGTTCGTCCACAATCTGTCGCAAGTCTATTTCAAGTCTGGCGGCACTAATTAAGTCCACTTGAAGCGCCAAGTCCAATGCAATCGACACCTTACTCGCACCGTGTAAAGCCAATAACAACAGCAACAACCAAGGTAAGTGCTTACTCTTCAGCCAATCAAGGAAAAAGAAGAGTAGAATAGAAAAGCTCAAACAGATCCCCACACCAAGCGAGGTGCCAATGGCGAGGGTTTGACCATCCGCAGGCTTTGAATAAGAGAACGCAAAGCTTGCCAAATGGTGCAAGTACAATACCACGGCTAGTCCAAAGGCCAAGGCTGCAAGTGCCGTATGTCCGGTGCGTTTTGTTGCAATCATTAAACAAAATAAACTGAGTAGCAGTCCTATTTGCAATAACTCGAACCCGCGATAATCAAAACTCGAGGCTATTTCTCCACCCAAAAACCATATGCCAAAACAGCCGACTAGCCCCGCACTCAACGCGATGAGTGTCGTTTTAAGTGGTAAAGCAGCATTGGTACATTGTGCTAATAGTACCCAAAGTACAGTTACTGGTAATAATTGGTTCACGCTCACCACCACCGCATTAAGAAGCATTGTTTGGCTCCTTCACGATAACGATACCTTGTGCTGTATTTGGTGAAAATTCACCAAAAAAACTATATTCACCGGGTGCTAGCGGGCCGATATAAATCACACTTTTACGGTTCGGAAAAAGCACTTTTTCACGATTAAGATCAAAACTGTCAAACTCTTCAACCTGAGGGTCTTGATTTTCGATGATGAGCTTTACTTTACGATTTGCAGGTACCTCAACGTGTGCTGGTGTAAATAAATGATTTTTAAGAATAATGGTATAACTTTCTTCCGCCCACAAGGCGAAACTACAGGTCGCCAAAGGCAAACCAAGCGCGAAAGACAGCGAAGAGACCTTAGTCCTTAGCATCCAGCCCCCTCGGTAAATTTACACAAACTCTAAGCCCGCCTAAATGACTACGAGCAAAAGAGATATCTGCATGATAAATTGCAATTATATGATTGACTATCGCCATTCCTAAACCTGCCCCTTTTTCCCCTGAAGGGTGTTTATCTCCACCAACGCGATAAAATCTGTCAAAAATTCGTTCTATTTCCGCATCCGACATACCACAACCCGAATCATCGATTTGCCATACAACCCGCTGCGCATGCTGCTGAATTTTTACTTCTATGTCACCTTCAATTGGCGTGTATTTAATCGCATTACCAATTAGATTAGAAAATAATGTGGTTAATGTGAACTCACAGCCCTCTAAGGTCGCTTCTGACGCTTCTAAGCTGATATTTTGTGATTTTTGTTCAATTCTCGGGTAACAGTTAGCAATCAAGTCTTGAGTTAATGCCACTAAGTCTTGCTGCGCAAATTGCTTATGCCACAGTTCTGGCTCTGTACGCGCTAACGTCAGCATTTGTTCAACCACATGGTTTAGCTGCTCAAGCCCTTTTGACATAGCAGTGGCACTGGGATGCTTAGTATCATGCGTTAAATTATGAAGATGAATTTTTAAGCTTGCGATCGGCGTTTTTAACTCATGAGCGGCATCGGAAGCAAAATAACGCTCTTTGAGATACGCGACTTCAACCTTTTGAAAGAGGTCATTTAGTGTCGCGATAACGATTGCCACTTCCGCTTTGTCGCTTTGCACTGCCAGCTGTGTAAAGTCTTTGGGGTTACGTCGTCTAAGCTCTTTAGAAAGATCTCGTAAAGGCTTTAACGCCGTATAAATAATCCATGCAATAAACACCGCAAGAAACGGCATAATCACCACCAATGGCGTCATTGCGGAGACAATCATGCCTTCAGCAAGTGCAAAACGCTTTTGTACCGGCTCAGCCACCAGTATTTGCCTTTCGCCAAACGCTTCACTGAAGGTTCTGAGTCTAGTCGCCCCCACATTTTGGGTGCTAAACCCAGCATGATATTTAAGCTTGTTCTTGTACCTAGCAAGTAGCTCACTACCCGCAACAACTTGATTGTGTTCAAGCACTAAAAAGTAAAATGCGTTGTTACCCGCGCCACTGGGCAAGGTAGTCGCAGTAACTTGAGTATTAACGAGTGTTGCGATGGACTCTAAATGGCTGTCTAATTGTGCTTGTGCCATCGCCATGCTGGAGTGATAACCCCGTAGCAGCGCCATGGATGCAGTCAGCACCAAAGCTGACACTAAAATTAGGGTCAACTTTCTCGTTATTGAAGCACCTCCAAGCGAGCTTTTCGTGCCCACTAAGCCCCCTTGCCAACCACATAGCCAATGCCACGCAGCGTTTTGATAAATCCATCGGGCATTTTCTTGCGGAGGTGGTGAATATGTACCTCAATAGCATTAGAGCCTAAAGCTTCTCCCCAATCATAGAGCTTAGATTCTAACTGAGTTTTAGACAGCACACGGCCGCTGTTTTCCATCAGCGCCTTGAGTAGCATATATTCTTTACGAGGTAATTCTTGAGTGCTACCGCTTACAAGCACCTCGTGACTGGCGAGATCTAACACGACATCGTTGCAGCTCAACGTGCTGCTCACTTGTTTGGTGAAGCGTCGACCAATCACCCGTAAACGCGCAAACAGTTCTTTAGGCTCAAACGGCTTAGCTAAATAGTCATCAGCCCCTAAATCCAATCCTGCAATCTTATCATCAAGACTATTTCTTGCCGTTAGAATGAGCACAGCGGTTTGCGATTTGGTTTTTTTTAACGCCTTGAGTACCGCTAAACCGTCTCCGTCGGGTAGACCTAGGTCAAGCACCACCAGCTCAAATTCACCAGATTCAACAAAACTGATTGCTTGTCTTTGCGTCGGCGCGTGCTCGATGGCATACCCTTCTTTTTTGAGTGATGCGATGAGCCCCTGTGCCAGTAGCTCATCGTCTTCTACAAGTAATAGCCTCATTTATTCCTTCTTTTTAGCTTTTTTTCGACTTTCGCCAATAGCTGTGCCACTTCTTCTTGGCGGTATTCATCGGCTTTTTCTCTACCTGGACGACTTGGCGCATTCTGCGCTTTTTTCAAGTGCGCAAGTGCAGCACTATAATCACGTTCGTCATATAAAAACTGTGCATAGAAATAGTTTACATCAATTCCTGCCGGATTGATCGCTAATGATTCTTGGAACAGCTTTTTCGCCTTTTTATCGCTGCCAAACCCAATTGGCCAGCCTGGGACCTGAGCATAGAGCGTGCCTAAACTCGTTAATGCAGAACCAGACAGTGCGTTTTTATCAAGTTCAATGGCTTTTTCAAATGAGGCTTTCGCATCTTTGGCAAGACCAAGCGCCCCCAAGCCACCTTTCGCTCCTGCAAAGCTCGACTGCACAATACCACGCCAGATGTAAGCTTCAGCGCGATCTGGATATTGTTCAACAAATGCCACGCAATGCTTAACCAATTCTTCAAATGCTTTTTCTTGGGCATCGCCCTCGGTTTCATAATTTACCATTGCCCATTTAGTTTGGACTTGGCTAAGATCATCGTCAAATGCAGCCCAAGCACCTTGACTGAATACCAGTAATGTTGCTGAAACTAACAAGGTTTTTAGTGCGTTCATCGTAATGACTCCTTAGTGGAAAAAATGGTTTGGATGGTTTTCACTTTTTTGATTAATGCGTTATCAACGAGCTCTGGTAACAAGCCATTAAGTCTCGCAAAAAACCTTTCAGGAAAACCAATGGCAGCACGTTTGGTGTTGCTATGGAGCAATTTCATAAAGGCTTGTGCGACGACCTCTGGCGAGTCCATATGATTGCCTAGTGCATGGTTTACAGCTGTCGCGCGGTCGTCATTCATTTCAGTTGTGGTTGCGCGTGGCGCGAGATATTTAACCGCTACTTGGTTATCGAGTTCCCGCGTCAGTGCCTCTGTAAAACCACGCAAACCGAACTTGCTTGCGCAATAACTGCTTTGGTATGGAAAGCCGATAGAACCAAACGCTGAACCTACGTTAACTATGGTGCCATGACTTGAGATCAGTTGTGGTAAACAGGCTTGACTAACTAGCATGGGCGCCAATAAATTCGTCTCCATCTGCTTTTTCAAGTCAATTGGTAAAATTTCAGCAAACCCAGCCATGGTATTAATGCCCGCGTTGTTGACGAGTAAGTCAACCCCACCCATAGTCGCCGCTTTTCTCGCGATTTGTGTCGCAGCGTCCTCAGCGGTGATATCTAAAGCAAGATAATCGTGTTCTCCGGATAACCCCGCTATCACCTGCTTTAATTTTTCGCTGTCTCGACCAATCAGCAAACAACGCCAATTATGCATGGCCAACTGTTTACTAATGGCTCGGCCGATCCCCCGAGATGCCCCAGTGATAACGGCAAGTTTTGTTGCTTTCATCAACCTACCTCCGCAAATTCAACACCTGCAGGCACCGCTTCAATATTGCGGAATATGTCGCCGTACAAGCGATAAAACTGTTTAGCGCTGTGAATAATGATCGCTTGCTCTTTTTCACAGCTGATCTTGTTCATCAGCCCTGCAAAAAAGTCAATATGCTCAACATCTAACGCGCCATGAGATGTTAAATAGGAAAATGCGCTACGAGGCAGACCAAGTTTATTCGCAATTTGACGAGCTGCATCATCGGCAAGTGCGATGGAAGTGCCCTCAAGCACATTAACCATGCCAAAAAAGCTCAATGGATGTTTACGAGCGATACTGTCGTACGCATAAGACACCATCATTTCAGTTGCGAAGCTTGGCATGCTATGACGTATTACCTCTTTATCCACACCACAGGCGGCAATATCATTAAGGATCCACTCTTGGTGTCCCATTTCTTCTTCGATGTAATGCCCTATCGCTTCTCGCAACCATTCTTTACTGTCATCAAGCCTTGCGCCACACGCCATAAGGAGTGGTACTGTGTGCTTTACGTGATGAAACGCCTGCTGTAAAAATGAAACGTATTGGCCTTTGGTGATCTGACCATGAAAAACATCATGAATAATTGGTGCGCTTAGTAGATATTGGCGCGCTTGTTCCGTTTCTGATTGTAGGGTTTGGTAAAAGTTGCTCATTGTCGTTTTCCTTTTAAACCGAAGCTACGGGCTCTGCCGCTTCGTATTGATTCTGGGAGTAAAGCGCTGAAATTTGCTGCGCGAAATTAGCTAAAATCACGTCGCGTTTAGGTCTACCGTTCGCGGTAAGCATGCCGTTACCTACCGAAAAGGCTTCATCTACGCGCACATAACGTTTTATTTTTGCGTAATCAGGGAGTTGCTGGTTGGCAAGCTCAATGGCGTTGTCAATCACAGCTGCTGTTAGTTGTGTCGGGGTATAAATAAGCGCCGTTAAAAATGGCTTGCCATCACCCACCACAACGCATTGCAGTAAAGGTACATAGGCAAGCAAAACGGACTCCGGCCACTCGGGAGAAATATTGCGTCCAAAGCTATTGATCAGAAGATTTTTTAGCCGGCCTTCAATGACAAAATGCTGCTCACGCTTGGACACTCTATCGCCAGTTTTTAACCACGCATCTTGGGCTATCGCTTCGCCGCCCAAGTAACCTAAAAAGTTATTCCCTTTGATCTCTAATTCATCTGCCACAATACGTGCCTGAATATGAGGCAGTAACTTACCGACGCTACCATCTTGCTCACCAGTATTCAGTGCAACAACAGATCCCGACTCGGAAAGTCCATACCCTTGAAACACAGGTAAGCCCAGCTGTTTAGCTTGCTGTAGCAGTTCAGTGTCAACTTTCGCGCCACCGACTGCAATAAAGCGTAAACTTGCAGGGGGTTGCCATCCTTGCTGCGTGGCACTTAGCAGGCAACGCAGCAGCTCAGGCACTAAAATTAAGCTATTTGGTTGTACTTCACTTATCTTTTGCAGCAACTTTTGTGGATATAGCAACTGGCTGCCCGAAAAGCCTAGCGACGCTAGTTCGGTTACCTCAACCATGCCACCACTCAACAGCGGCGCATACACACCCGCGATGTTTTCTAGCAACACAGGTAGCGGTAATAAACACAAGTGCTTAGGCCGATTAAGTGCGATGGTTTCGCATAAACTGCTCGCCACGACAAGCTGGTTTTCAACCGACAGACATACGCCTTTTGGTGCGCCTGTTGAACCTGAGGTATAAGTGATCTTTTGCGTTTTAGGAAAATAGGTTCCCGTACTTTCGCACCTAGTTTGATATACATAGATTGCTTGACCATAGACATCCAACACCGAAAATTCAGCGCTATTTTCAAGCTTGGTATCGCTGATCAACCAGTTTGCTTTTGACTGCTCAAGGGTGTGTTCAACTTGTGCTGTGGTAAAGAAATGAGGTACTGGAATAGACACTTTATTCGCTTGTAATAGCGCAAAATCTACCAATAACCAAGCGATAGAGTTGTCTAACGAAACCGCAACACTCTCGCCACTCATCACAATAAAGCGCTCTGCCAATGCTTGCGTGTAAGACTTTACCTCAGCAAAAGTGAGACGAGTTTGCCCTTGTTGTAAAATCACATCACTGTCTTGATGTGGCAGTTTTTTTAAGAAATCACACATATAAAAATGCCTCTTTTAAGCTCGCGATTTCCACCTCGAGTCCTTGTAGTAAGTGTTGATACATTTCAGTGTTTGTGATCACCTGCTGGGCTTGATGTAAATCGACCGAACAAACCATCGGAGCACATTGGTAATAGCTGCCATAATCTTTGGCTGAAGCGATAGTGCCGTGTGCCAAAGAAATCTTGTTAACCTCGACTTGGCATAACTTCATCAATGCACGCACTTGTTTGGTTGCCGTAAACACCAAGTAGCGGATGTCACTCTCAAGCAGTGCTTGAGTCAGTACAATAAAGTGGCTTAACGTTGCCATTCGGCCTGTTGAGAACAAATTGCCAAGTTCTGCGATATGATTACGCTCTGAAACCGTTGAGAGACACAGCTCTACCGGACGATTAAGATACTGCTCCACAAATAATGCGTCTTTGGCTGCAAATCTAAGACCTAAAAAGCAATCGCTTTGACGGTAGTTTAAATGGCTTAAAAGGGGATAATACTCATGAATGTCAGCGCCAAAAGCATGGGCAAAACCACTGTGGATAGCGTGCTCCAATTCAGCACGCGCGCCGCAAGTCTTGTTTGCCCATCTAAGACGACTTTGTGAGTTTGTTGCTTGTAGTGCTTCGCCCATCGTTTTCACACCTTTCCTGTTCTGATGTAAAAACTTTAAAAAGCGAAAATTAAGAAAACCTTAAGTTTGAAAAAAGGACGAAAAAATTTTTCGAGATACGCATTCTACTTTTAAAACGCTTGCTTTCGGCTAATCACAAATAAGGCAACGAGCGATACCAAAATAAACAGTGCAGCGAGTAAGAAAGTCAGTGAAAATGCCATATTAAGTTGTGCGGAGCTTGCCAAGGCCGCACTCTTTACCTGCAACAACACACTAAATACACCACCAAGTAATGAGGCTCCGGTCATTAGCCCTAAGTTTTTACATAAATTAATGAGCCCTGACCCCATGCCCTTTTCTTTTTCGGCTACTGTCGTCATCACAAAGGTATGGTGAGCCGCTAGAAACAACTGCCTTCCGGGAGTTAACACAAATAACGCGACAACATAGCCATAAAGTCCAAATAATGAAGGTAGGATTGCAAAGCTAATTGTCCCAATGAGGATCATCAGCAAGCCCAAAAACATGGCAAACGCGATACCAAAATGATCAACCACCTCGCCTGACGGATAACCAGCGACAGCAGCAATACAAGGTCCAATAGACACAATAAGACCAACCGTGACCGGGCTTAGCCCTAACGCATAAGTGAGATAAAAAGGCCCGACAACTAATGTCGACATTGCGATGGCGTCAACTATAAAGCTCACGATTAATGAGGTATTGCGTAACTTGTGTTTCAGAAAAGCCAAACTCACAAGTGGAAACTGAGCACGCTTTTGGCTTTGTACAAAACAGTAGATAAAAGCCACTGAAAATAAGAAAAATACGCTATGCAAGACAAGACTAAACGAACTACTCGATGGCATAGCCAACACATAAAATAGGCATGACGCCGACAGCCACGCACTTCCAATAACATCAAAACGCTGTAGCTCAGGTGGACTTGCGACATCATCAGGCAGAAATCTTGCTATTAAAAAGTAAGCTGCACCTCCAAGCAATATCATCAACCAAAAAGTGAACTGCCATGATAACCACTCTAGCATTGCGCCACTTAGCAATGGCCCCAGTGCCGTGCCAATCGCTGCGGTAGTACCGAGTAGCCCCATTGCAAGTCCAACTTTACGCTTTGGCATCGCAACGCTTGCCAGTGCAAATACTTGAGATAATAACAGCGCAGCGCCAATGCCTTGAAACAGCCTAGCAGCAATCAACATCCAAAGATTTACGCTCAGCCCAGCGACAATGGAGCCCACACAAAAGACGCTGATCCCAATGCGAAGTGCCCTTTTTCGGCCAACGCTATCTCCAACAGCGCCAGCACCAAGAATAAACGCGGTAAGCGAAAGCAAATATGCCACAACGACCCAATTCACCAATGCCTGCCCCACGCCAAACTCCTCAGCAAGTGTTGGCAACAAGACATTGATACTACTCATGCCAAGCGTTGGCAAAATGAGTACCACAGCCAAGCTGAATAACACTCGCTTTTGTCCGGCTCCCAGAGCAGTTTTATCCTCTGTATTTACTGTATCTTCTAACATGCGTTACCACTCCTACCATTGCGCCATGCTAATAAGTGGTGACTGTACTACTTCAAGTGAACTTGAGGTCAAGAGCGTGGTTGGGTTTGAAGCTTGATTGGCTTAACTGGATTAGCAGCAAAGCCTTAGATAGTTTTAGCGAATCGAAAGCCTGTAACTTAACGTGCTGAGCAGCAGTGATTGGCTCTCCGCCACAGCACTTTGATTATTAGCTCCCTAAAACCTTGTCGCTATGTTATTTATCACATTTTGAAACTGTGATTGTTGTCCAAAAACCTCTATTTTATTAATTACTTGCGCTTCAAGAATAAACACTATCCCGTGTGTTTCCTCTTTGTTGTAACTACTAAATATCGTAATTTCTTGAATAGATTTTTGTTGGACATTCTGTATTTGATAGGTGCTTGCGACCTCTTCTGAAAGTATCTGGAGCCAAGCTGGCAATTTCATTCTTGAATCGACCTCAAACAAACTCCGTACAAATTGATGTTCATGCCCAGATAAATCAACAGCAGGTATAAATCTTTTCGGATCTAACGTTTCGTGAAGCAATTTACTGTCTTTAAACGCCAACACTAACGTTTCAGACACATGCGAAATAGTGATAGGTGAGTCAACCTTTAACTTGACGACCTTCGATAAGATAAGCTCTTGAGCGCTAACCTGCGTGCCCCAAAGCAATAGAAAAGTTGCAAATATCATCCTTATCATGCGTTGTTCCTTTCAATTTATTTTATGTGATTGCCGTAAAGCAGTTTAGCTTTCAGAGATCTCCTTGCAAGCAACTCGCTTTTGATTGCATAAACGGCAAATAGCCTAGCCTAGAGCACATAAATTAACTTTACCTTAATGCTGTTACCTCACAAACTTGATTGCACCAGTCAAATTTCTTATCAATCATGTTTCCCAGCTAACTTGCAATATTTTTGGCGTCATAGCATGACAATAACCATTTGTTTTTATTTCTTTTAATCTGGTGAGCATGCAGATATTTTTGAGAGGGAGTGCCGTATGAAAATAGGTACATTTATTGATGCATTGAAAAGAAAGTTTCAGTATGATGATTTATTGGCCACTTTGGAAATAATAACAATATAATAAATAAGGAATAATGATGAAATACCTTGCCATTTTTTTGCTCATGTTTGCCTCTTTTCAGAACTATGCGGTTGTCAAAAGGCATGATGTTGACCCTGACTTATATAAGGTTAACAGCATCCCGCAGTTTTATGTTGATATGCCATTTCAAGGCGGTTCAGTGTTAATCGATAAGCATTGGTTATTGGCACCAGCTCACGTCATTTATACGTTTATGTATGACTATCAAGACAAACCTATCATGGTGCATGGTGTTGAAAATCAAATTGCACAAATCATTATTCATCCGGATTACAAAAAGGTAGAAGGTGATTGGAGTGAAGGCGATCCGGCACCACTTATGGAGCAGCTAAATAACGCCAAAGACATTGCATTAATTCGCTTAAGTAAGCCTGTGACACACATTCAACCCATCGCTATATATGAGGGAAATGAAGAGTTAGGTATGGAAATAACTGGGTTTGGTCGCGGCGCTATCGGAACGGGGATAACGGGTGAAGAGCACGACTCTGAGGGACCAAGCCTAACGACCTATGCATGGTATCAAGTCACCAAATTTTTCTCAGATTGGGCGTTCACTCAAGACGACTATCAAATGCATGTTTACAACAACGTGATCACAGAAGCAAAAGCCCACTGGCTCAGATTTACCTTCGAACAAGGAGCCGATGCGCTACCGTTAGAAGGCACCATAGGCTCTGGAGATAGCGGCGGCGCAGCAATCATTTATCAAGGCTCAACTCCGGTATTGGTTGGATTGGCAGCGTGGCGAGAAATTGAAGGCGATTTGGAAAATTATACTTTAGGTAAATACGGTTCAACCGCAGTATTAACGCGTGTATCTTATTACCAAGATTGGATAAATAAGCATATCAATAAAGGTTAGTAGCAAGTATAGCGCGTCTAAAAAGCAGACCATAAAACGGTTGCTAAATTTACCAGTGTCCATAGCTAGATACGGAGACTTTATGGATTACGAAAGATTTTTACCTAGTGAAAATTTGTCCTCATTTATCAATTGCTTTTGGACACTGGAAATTACTGCAGATAAAAATGCCGCAAAGCAACGTATTGTCCCCGACGGCTGCATTGAGCTGGCCTTTATATTGGGCGACGATATTAAGCGCTATACATCAGAACATGACTACATACTGCAACCGCGCGCAATGGTACTTGGACAAACCGTTTCACCTTTTTATATTCAACCAATCGGATACGTTCATACTTTTGCAGCCAGCTTTTTTCCTTCTGCCTTTTCCCACTTTATTTTGAAACCTATAAAGAGCTTAAAAAATCAAGAAACATCGATTTACGAGCTATTTAAGCCAGATGAGGCCGCAAAGCTTGAAAGTGATATCATCCAAGCGCGAAACACAAACCAAAGGATTGAGATTTTAGAGGCCTTTCTCCTTCACAAGCTGAGCGACCCGCAGACAATTGAGCACATTGTAAAAACAACGGTAGACATTATCTTTGCACAAAATGGCGATATATCGGTTAATGCAATCACCAAATCAAATCCCAACAAAAGGCGCCAACTAGAGCGGAAGTTTTTAGACCTTGTCGGTATTAGTCCAAAACATTTAAGTAAACTTGTACGCTTGCAAAGCGCTTTAACACTCCTCATAAATCGTGAAGACAATCTCACCAACATCGCGTACAAAAGCAACTATTATGATCAGTCTCACTTTATTAAGGACTTTAAAGCACTCACGGGGGTAAACCCGCGAACGTTTCTCGATGACGAAGGCATGACGCTTTCACGGCTTTTCTATAAATAGTCCTGTCGCTTTTTTACAATTAATTGTTGTCTCCCCACGCTATCTTAAAGTCGAACTCGTTGAATCTTAAACGAGTCCAGCCTAGTCACCAATAGCTAGCAGACACACATAGAAAATAAGGACGATAACATGCACAGCTTTGCATCAATTTTTGAAATTCCAGCAACCGACTTAACCCGCGCCGTAAAGTTCTACAGCCGTATTTTTGCGGTCTCCATGGAAACCATAGATATGTTTGAAATGACAATGGCACTCTTCCCGTACGAAGGGCAATCTACCGTAGGTGTGATTGTTCAAGGCGAAGGTTACACTCCTTCCAGCACCGGCGTCACTCTGTATTTAAACGCAGGTGAAGACCTACAACGAGTGCTATCAAAAGTAGAAGAAAACGGTGGGAAAATACTGACCCCCAAAACCCCACATGCAGACGAAAGCGGTTTTTTCGCGTTATTTATAGATACAGAAGGTAATCGCTTAGGTCTGCACTCACCAAAGTGAATTCGGTGATATTTTCGCTGTGCACAACCAGACTGCTACGACCGAAAGCGAATAAATTAAGTATCGTCGGCACCGAATGACAGCGGAACTACGAAAGAGTGGCTATATTTGCTTTACGGTGTTTGGTCGAAGCAACCGACAACAAGCATAACCTTGACTCAACTAATTGACTCAGTGTATTCAAGTGCCAATAAGAGTACCGTCAGGATTGGATATTCGAAAGGACGCAAACAAGAACCCACTATAGGAACACGGGATTTTTGGAGGATTTAAAGGTGAATTGGAAACCTTTTAGTGCATTTTTACAAAACGTTTTTATACCTCTTATTACGGTCACAATAGCTGCGATGGTAGCTATTTTAAATTTTTCGGTCTCAAATTTAGATCGAGAGTTAAAGGAGCAGGTTGCTGCCGTAGATATTGCAATTAAAGAGGCGCGCGATGAGCGTGAGAGGATAAATGCCGAACGAGAATTTAATTTCAAAATTTATGATCTCGTTCAGCTATCTTTAGAAGAAAAAAACGAGCGAAAGCAGGAAGTAGCGAAGCAGTTTGTTTTAGTTATGGTGGATGGTGAATTAAGAAGCCGCTTGTTAGGCGTTTTAGAAGCAGGCGGGACACCAATGATCAAGCAAGAAACTGCAAAAATAATTGCAAAAGAGAAAGAATTTCAAATAGAAGAAGATAGTAATTTAAGAACAGACAGAAGCGTTAAACCTACTTTTGATTGGGAAGATTGGGATTATGATATCTTTTGGTGTACGACATCTGGAGCTAGCGCTAAAGAACAAGCAGAGTTTATAAAGCAACAACTTGAGATGGAAGGAGCAAAAGGCAGAGTCAGAGTTAGAGAGCTATTTTCGTCCGTAAATGCTCGATCGGGATACAAAATCTCAGGTTATGCAATTAGACGTAGTGAAAATGAAATAGTCCAAGCTAATGCTTTAGAAACACTGGCCGAAAATGTTCTATTAGAAAAAGGTTATCCTGCAGTGTTCAAGCAGCAACTAACTAGCCAAAAAACAAGGTGGTACATTAGTGCTTTTGTATGCCCATGACATGAAAGTGTAGAAACCACTCACCTAAATTTAAAGCCAAAGTGGCATTAGCCAATGAGAAAGAGGATAAAACGATCGCTCAGTTGAATGATCACAGTAACGTCCAACACTATTTGCGCTTATGCTGGATAAAATAACTTTATAGTTTGTGAGCCCTTTAACTGGACATTGTATAAAGCACCAAGCAATATACTGCTCTTGATTTTTTGAGCACTACCTTACGTAACCGTCTATTCATCAAACGCAACAAAGCCTATAAACGCAAAAATTTGAGAATATTAGCAATTCAAAAATAAGAAGCATCATGGAAATAATTAGAAGCAAAACATTCACAGCTCAACGCGCTTGGGGCGCAAAAGACATCGCCAATATGAATGGTATTACAACCCGCTTGCATTGGACTGATCAGCCTTATAAGTGGCATGTTAATGACGGTGAAGAAGTCTTTGTCGTGTTAGACGGCGAGGTTGACATGTTTTACAAAGAGAATGGCGTTGAGCAATCAGCCCTGTTGCAAACTGGTGATATTTTTTATGCTTCAATTGGCACTGAGCATGTTGCCCATCCTCGTGGCGAAGCGAGAATTTTGGTCATAGAATCAGAAGGTAGCGTATAGGGTTAGGATCGGTGTTAAACACCGATATCCGTTAAACTGGACAAGTCTAAACTTGAACTGTCAGAAGCGGAGATTCATTTAGGGTGCTCATAAAGTCGACCTAGCAGCAAGAGAGCTCAGTGACGCTCGGCATAGCCGCTTCGTCACATTTGAGCCATTAGTTAACTACGCTCTTCTATTTGATCAACATCAGCAAAACAACAATTGCGAATTAGTGGGAAAAATTATTTTGCTTTATCCATTGTATCGCAATATCTAGAGGCTCTGCTTTATTAGTATTGTGGCCTAGCGATGGAAATAATACATATTCAAAAGGCTTGCCTTTAGCTTTCATCCTATTCAGTTGCTCGATACACATTTTGACTGGGACCTGTATGTCCTGCTCTCCGAAGAGCCAGAGCCCAGGTATCGATAAAGAATTCAAAGAAATTTTCGGGTCCGTTGCTTTAAAATCATATCTGTCAGGATCATTTAAAGTATGTTCACGCGATTCTTCATCAGTATGAGTTTTCCAAAAGTCTTCTCTACCATTTGTATAAAACTGAAATCTAAGTTGTTCCAGAGTTGTGATTGTAGGGCTACTGAAGAGAACCATAAACTCTACTGATTGATTATTGAGTGCGGCAATTGGAATAATCCAGCCAGCCTGACTCGCACCAATAAGTCCAATCGATAACTCTTTGTCATAGCCATGAACCACATCTACCGCAGCACTTGCATCTTTCGCAAGCAAAGTTAAATTATCAACACTTATATTATTGGTTCCCACCTGAGGCCCTACGTAAACGCCACCAGATTCACCAACCCCACGCTTGTCGTACGTCAAAACTAGTAAGTCTCTCTTAGCCAGTGACTGTGCTAACTTAGTCATTCGTGGGACTGGATCAGAGCCGTGCACTAGTACTACTGCTGCTCGTGCATCTTTAGGTATATACATGCTCCCTGATAATTTTACACCTTCGCTTTCAAAAACGACCTCTTCTACAATAGTAACGTCATTTGATTGGTGTTTTTCTTCGTTGAAAGTGTGACTTTGGTCTCTATTGTTTGTAGTACAACCTGACGCAAAAATTAGTAAAAACAAAAAATATCCGAGGTTTCTCATTTTTTAATCCATAATGAAATTAAAGAAACCTTGAGACAGCAAGGTTTGCGCCAACATAAAAACCAATAATTTCATAATGTTAACATTCTCACTTTCGACTAGATTACTCAATAGAACCACTAATTAGTCATATTGACCACCTATTGAAAACCCGTGTGAAATTGGTCGTTTTTTGAAAATGTAAGCCCATGCCTAAATGAACTACACGAAGGGATATTTTGAATGCCTGTTCATTGCTCAAATCTGACCCTTAGTTCATTTATGTTAACGGATTTTGTAGCATAAATGAGTTAGTTGAACACCTGCTATGCAGCATCGAAGACTCTCCCAAGAAGAGCGCCGACAGTCTCAAATTCGCTCTTAGCAGCCATAACTCCCTTCAAAACGGCATGATTAGATGTCAGCGACGACAATTAAACCCACTATCGCCTTGAATTTTTGCAAACCACTACACCTCACTCAAATACTGGATCATCCGTCCTGAGCGTTTCTCTTCTTTAAAGTCACAACTGGTTAGACGATATTAAACGAAGTTATCTGTTAAACAGCGGGTGTCGTGGATATCGCCAAGTAGAAACACTCGGCAATCGCCGCTTGCTAATTGTGATGGGTGTCAGTTATTTTTGTATGGTTATCTATAAATTTATCGACTAGATAATGATTATCCAATGCCTTTTTCACTGTGAGTGGCAAGTTTTTTACATGCCTTGTTCCGCCAAAATCGCCAAGCAGATTTCCAAAATAAGAATCTGCATTGGGCTGTGCTAAATAATTCAAAGTAGCTACTGTTAAATTTGATGGGACTCTGACCAGATCCTGAGTTCATCTAAAATACTCAGTGCGGTTTTGCCAAAATCGGTTAATTCATAAGTTACAGCGACAGGTCTGTCACTTATCACTTTTCTACGAACCATCCCTTCACTTTCTAGTTCCTTTAGGCGTTGGTCGACCATTTTTTTGCTGGCACCGCCAAGCATACGGGTTAAGTCATTAAACCTTACAGGTTCATCTTTAAGGTGATAAATAATGGAACCTTTCCACTTTCCGCCAATTAAACGCATGCCTTTTTCGATAGCACAGGGTTCAGTGCATGCATTTAAAACTTTTTTTCTACCTTTACTGTCTGTTTTTACGACACTTTCCATCAGTTTTCCTAAAAAACAACTAGGTTACTAAAAGTATACTAATTGATAACTTAAATCAGGTTACTAAAATATACCACACATTGATTGAGTAGGAGAGTGTCTCTCTTACTTATTTTTGCTGAAATTTAGTTTGGAGTTGTTTTATGAGCACTACTGATCTTAAAAACGTATTAATTATTAATGCCCACCAATATTACCCATTCTCTGAAGGTAAGCTAAATGCAGCCTTGATTGATAAGGCAATAACCATGCTGGAAGATAAAGGTTATAACACGCGCGTAGTAACAATGAGTGACGGGTACGATGTGGAGGAGCAATTAGCACTTCATCAATGGGCAGACATTGTATTTTTGCAAACACCAAGCAATTGGATGGGCGTGTCTTGGTCATTCAAAAAGTATATGGATGAAGTATACACAGCAGGCATGGGAGGAGCTTTATGTGTTGGCGACGGTCGCACAGCAGAATCACCAAAGAAAAACTATGGTAAGGGCGGCACGTTAACCAACACCAAATACATGATGTCTCTCACCTTTAATGCGCCGGAAGAAGCCTTTAATGATCCAGAAGAATTCTTCGATGGGAAATCAATCGACGATTTAATGTTCCCTATGCACATGAACTTCAAGTTCTTTGGAATGAAGCCAATGGAAACATTTGCGTGCTTTGATGTGATGAAAAACGCAGATGTTGAAAACGACTTCAAACGTTTCGAAACGCACATTAACAAGCATTTTTAAGGAACAGTCATGAGCATTGATTATACCAATAAGCTTCATGCAGGTTCAGACTTTCCTGCAATTGAAACCAAACTTCTAAATGGTGATATTAAAAAGTTGTCTACGCCTGAAAATGGTTTGGATTGGAAGATGGTTGTTGTTTACCGAGGGCAGCATTGCCCACTTTGTACTCGCTACTTAAACCAGTTAGAAAGTGCGAAAGACCAACTCGCTCAAACAGGCGTAGATTTGATAGCCGTTTCTGGTGACAGTAAAGAACAACTCGAAAGTCATATGGAAAGACTTAATGTGACTTTCCCTATCGCATACGGTCTTACTGTTGAACAAATGAAAGAACTTGGGTTGTTTATATCAGATCCAAGATCGCCTGAAGAAACTGATCATCCATTTGCTGAGCCGGGGCTATTTGTTGTCAATAATGAAGGAAAAGTTCACGTAGTAGATATTTCAAACAACCCGTTTGTAAGACCTGAACTTCAGTCATTGATTAGTGGCTTAGGTTGGATACGAAATCCTGCAAACAACTACCCTATTCGTGGTATGCATAAATAGGAATTCCTATGAAAAAGGTTGTATTTACAGCTGTTACTTCAGTCCTATTGTTTGGAAATGCGTTTGCACAAGACACGAAGGTCGAGGCTGCACACATTGCATCTCCAAACCAATATCAACTACTGCTAGAGAACGAAGAGGTTACCGTACTTAAAATGACACTCAAACCAGGGGAACAGGATAACTGGCATAAACACAATGCTGAGACTGTTTACTTCGAAAAAGGTGGCAAGGCGACGATAACAACGAGTGAAAAAGACATGACCTTGGAGATCCCGGATGGCTACGTGATGTGGCATGACCAATGGGAACATCAAGTTAAAAATGTTGGTGACACAACAATCACCGCAATTATCGTGGAGAAGAAATAATCATGTCAAAGACACAAATCAACATTGATATCGTTTCTGATGTGCTTTGTCTTAGCGTGTAATTGACTATGGTAGCTTAAAAGCAAATCGCTGACACCCACCACTAATTACTATAGTGATGGGGGTCACTTATTTTCTCTTGCTCCCGATAAGGGGGAGGAGTCCATACATCTCCCACAAAGCTATCCGCACTGCTAATTAGGAGGCTATGCTGATAGTTTTTGTAACCTTTGCAAACAGCTTCATCGTAAAAAGCGTAGAAAATCTCACAAGCAACTTATTCCCCCTCCATCACACCCGAAAAGCATAAGCTGATATGCAATGTGCCGACAGGATGTCGGCTAAGTCTTGTCTGGCACACGGACGTGCCATACAAGACGGTTGCACTATATCGGCTTAGGGTTTGAGGATTGAGTGTGATGCTGGGGCGACGTTTTCTTGGTTCGCTCGATCGCGTCGTTTAAAAAGAATGAACGAGGAGCGCATGGATGCGCTTTGATATCAGCCAAGGAGGGTAAGGCTAATATGTCCTCCTGACTAGTTTCGACGCCCATCCATGGGCTACGACAACCTTTTCTTTGATGCCCAAAGAACAAGTATGCAAAAGAAAGGGCACTCCCGACATCACACTGACTCCTCAAGTAAATTGCCAATATGAACGTCACCGCTGTGTAAGGGCCATCCTTGGCCCTGTCACAGCTTTTCACGCATCCATGCGTTGAAATGACTCATTGGCACTTTACTTTCGGGTGTGATGAGGGAGGAAAACGGTGCTAAGAGCTTTTTTGGTGCTTGCAGGAAAATTTGCTGCTTTTGAGAGAAAAACTAGAACTCGCAACCAAAACTAATCCCCCCTTAACCACACCAGAAAAACATAACTTCTCGGCGGGTGAACCACCTCCCACAAAACTACTTAGACTGTTAATTAGGAGGCGATGCAGATAGTTTTTGTAACCCTTGCAAACAGCTTCATCGTAAAAACGTAGAAGATCTTACAAGCAACTTATTCCCCCTCCATCACACCCGAAAAGCATAAGCTGATATGCAATGTGCCGACAGGATGTCGGCTAAGTCTTGTCTGGCATAGGGATGTGCCATACAAGGCGGTTGCACTATATCGGCTTAGGATTTGAGGATTGAGTGTGATGCTGGGGCGACGTTTTCTTGGTTCGTTCTTTTTCGTCGCTTAAAAAGAATGAACGAGAAGCGCATGGATGCGCTTTGATACGTACCATGGAAGGTGACTTTTCCAAAAGACTCGAGATGATGAGTTAAGTCAGCCCGTCCTCCTGACTGGTTTCGACGCCCATCCATGGGCTACGACATACTTTTCTTTGATGCCCAAAGAACAAGTATGCAAAAGAAAGGGCACTCCCGACATCACACTGACTCCTCAAGCAAATCGCCAATATGAACGTCACCGCTGTGTAAGGGACATCCCTGTCCCTGTCACAGCTTTTCACGCATCCATGCGTTGAAATGACTCATTGGCACTTTACTTTCGGGTGTGATGAGGGAGACACAAGGCGCTGATAAATTCTTGTGGTGCTTGTAAGCGACTTAGCTGCTTCAGGAGATAAAACCAGAACTAACAGACAGCGCGATTCCCCCTCCATCACACCCGAAAAGCATAAGCTGATATGCAATGTGCCGACAGGATGTCGGCTAAGTCTTGTCTGGCATCATGGACGTGCCTTACAAGACGGTTGCACTATATCGGCTTAGGATTTGAGAATTGAGTGTGATGCTGGGGCGACGTTTTCTTGGTTCGTTCTTTTTCGTCGTTTAAAAAGAATGAACGAGGAGCGCATGGATGCGCTTTGATATTAACCAAGGAGGGGATGCTTGATTAGGACTGCTTTGTAAAATCAAGTAGTTAACCTGCCTAATTGCTCAGGCTAGCGGCCTCAGTATGCGTAAAAAATATAATTGCTTATCAAGCCAAATTTAGGTGTAATGAATGCATAATAAGCGCTGAGCGATGCAGGGAAAGCTTACATAACACTAGCTAAACTGATTACACTAGCTAGAAAAGTGAGAGCCTCCAAAAAGCCTGTTTTTCTAAGTAAGCCATGCCATAAACAACACCAACTCGGATACACCGAGCAGGTAGCGGCTCAGTCCAACAAGCGATTATGCAACACAAACCGCATGTCGCATAAATACTAAAATGCTAGGTGTTCCTTAGGATGAGATTGAGTTTTATATTCTTTTCAATACTTATAAGTAGCGCTGCTTTTGCGCACAGAGATACTGGTATAAAGTTGCAAAAAAGTGGGCAACTAATAGGATTTCCCAAAGAATACTTGCCGGCTACATTTGAACTTGAAAACTTCGCTTTATCAATCGCCAACAACAAGTTAACTCTACCTGAGTGTGTTTCAAAATTTTTGGTCAACAATAAACTTTCGTTTTCAAGTTCTTGGTACCATACGCGCTCTACGTTACCTCCGTATTTTAATATTAAAGCTTCAAGTTATTCCCAAAATATTGAATATACATTTATGCTGAATATGGATACATTGGAGTTAATAGATGCCTATCAACTCCCTTTAAATAGAAGCACTGCAGGTATTCGTTACTCTCTCGAACCAATTGAGTTACCTGCAAGCTGTGTAAAAATTATTAGAGGTAGCTTGGTAGAATAAACACCTAACAAACGCATATAGCAATGGGACTGTTAATAGCTCGCTCGGTTCTGCTACGCTTCACATTTTAGCAAGCTATTATCAGCCCCTAATACGTGCGTTAGCTATCTAAATCTGAACTCACGAACCAAGTGGTACATTTGAATTAGAATTTGAGAAAGGTTTATTAATGCTAAATTACATAATCGAAAATAAAGAGTGGCTGTTTTCTGGGGTTGGCGTGGTAGTTATCACGTTCGTTTTGTCATTTTTATTTAAACATAAATCCGAAAGTAAAAAATCAGACTCAACGGATTTTAAGCAAAATATAGTGAAAAAACCAACGCAGGTAGAAGAAATAAAAGAAGAAACAGAGGTTGAAAAAGTTGCTAAAAGGTTTAGGAAAACTCTTGACCTTATGAATGAAGGTCGGAACTACTCTGAGTTTACAATTCCCCAGCTAGCTCAGATCATGAAATTGCACAAAATTAGTGAGCTGGAAAATGTTTTTACTGGTAAAGAAGAGCCATCTTTTGAGTTTATAGATCACTTTTCAAATACGTTTGGGGTAAGGAAGCTGTGGCTGATAGAAGGAAAATCAACACCATTCTCAAATGACTTAGTTTCGCATAGTGATCCAATGGGGTACCTTCCAACAATAACCAGTCTCAATCCAGAAGGGATATATTTTGTTAGAGAAAGAACAAGTACTTCAGCTGCATTTATATTGTTGAAGCTTACAAAGTGGAAATATCTTATTCTTGGTAGAACTTGGCATATTAGTGATGAGGTCGGTGGAGGTGGGCAACGCCAACTTCTAAGCTTTTACGAACTAATAAAAGAGCTTAGAGACAAAAGGAAATTGTACACTAAGTGCTGGGGATTGACCTTAAATAAAAAAGACTTTTCTGCGCTATTAAATGGTGAAGTTTTTCCGGGCTCTCACCTAGATGTAGGATTTTCCGAAGACTCTTGGTGGGATGATTTAACAGACATAAATCATGGTTACCCGATTGCTGAAAGTTACGAACAGTGGTATGGAAAAAGCTTTATTAAGGCTCAAGAAATTATTAAATGGAAGCTTGCAGAAAGCTAACACATATGAACCTTCTTCGGTCAAGTAAGCATAACGATTCTTTTTAGCTGCTTTTAAGCAGCTAATTTGTATTGGCAATGCTTAAATCTGTTCAACTTCGATATGTCGGTTAGCCGTTAAAACCGTTTACGGCAAACCACTACACCTCCCTCAAATACTGGATCATCCGTCCTGAGCGTTTCTCTTCTTTAAAGTCACAACTGGTTAAACGATATTGAACGAAGTTATCTGTTAAACAGCGGGTGTCGTGGATATCGCCGGGTAGAAACACTCGGCAATCGCCGGCTTTGAGCGTGTCTGTTCCTCGGGATACGAGGTGGGTTTCGCCGCTTGCTGTGGTGATGGGTTTGTAAGTTGTCATTTCCATTTCGCCAGATTGCACAGCATAAAATACCCAACCTGCGCCGTGATCATGGGGCGGGCGGTACGTGCCCTTTTCTTCGGCATGGACTAGCAGCATAAAACCATATTCAGGGTCTTGGTAGAGTGTTTTTGATGCCAGTCTTTCACGCATAATGCTCGCAAGCCAAGGCTCGTGCGGTGGAGACTGAGTAAGTTCACTTAACAATTCACGTACAGTTACTGTGGTGCTTGAATTTAGCCCGCTCCAGTTGGCTTTTATATCATTGACGATTTTATCTAAGCTATTTTGCATTGCCTCTACCTCTTATCGTTTGTTCACTGTCATTCGCTTAAGAGGAGCATACAACTTCAAGTTCACTTTAAGTCAAGGAATAGAATTGCTCGAATAATAGCGGTGTCGCTTAAAACTGATAACTTAAAGAAAGTTTGATGGTGCGACCAAAAATGGGTCTAGCGTAAAAGATGGCCTCTTGGTGGCTTAAATCATCCCTAGGATTGCCCTCAGTTAGCCCCAAAGCATTGGTGAGGTTTTTAACCTCTAGCTGTGCGCTGAGCTGTTCATTAATTGCCAACTCGGTAAATAAATCCCATGTTTGATAGGCAGGTAAGGCAAAACGATTAGCGATATCCGAATAGCGCTTACCAACATACGACCAGGTGATAGCCGCGGTAATAGGTCCTGCTTTGTATTCCGGCGTCAGTCGTAGTTGTAACTCCGGCGTTCGCGTTATTTGATTGCCATTAAATTCGCTTTGTGGCAATTGCTTAGGAATGCCATAAAACCCAGCGTCTTGCCACACACCTATCGCTCTAAATTGCAAAGCTGGACTATATTGATAGTCAAATTCGAACTCCAACCCTCGAGTTTGGGTATTGATTGAAACGGCTTGTTGAGTCGTAGCCGCACCGCGATACACCGTGAGCGGGAGCGGATCAAATTTGGTCTCAAATAACGCGCCACTAAACTGCCAATCAGCGGTTTGATAACGCAGTCCAACTTCACCTAAAGCCAAGCGAATGGGTTGACCAAAATCTTGTTGTACGCGCTCTTCTTCACTTTTAGCCCACCCGAGGCCATTGCCGTAATTAATGAGCCGTGGCATTTCAAAGGCGTCGGAATAACGTGCAAATATCGCCATAGCGTCGCCAATTTGGTAATTTGCGCCAATACTGAGCGCATTTTGCGTAAAGGAATCACGTAAAGTGGTAGCCGGGAGGTAGTGAGAATAAGTGGCCTTTGATGAGTATGTGTACGACTTTGCCCCTTCAAGTAGCGTGCTGGTGAGATTCAGATGTTCATTACGAAGTGCCAAATCAACTCTAAGGTTTTCAGTGAGCTGCCAGTCAATATTGGCATACAGCGAATGTGATTGAGACAAGCCGCTACCGCTTAAATAAACGGGACCGGCGTAAGATAAAAAACCTTGCTCGGTAAAATTGGCAATCACATTTTCTTGCCCATCAACCAGTACGATGTCCAGCCGTTCTGGTTGATGCTTTACATCCGTTAGTAACGCGCCAAGCCATTTATCTAGTGGTAACTCGTCGAAATCACTTCGAGCGTAAATATGGCCGAGGGTCAGTGACCACTGCGCGTCGAGATAGTCCACACTAAAATGATTTACCAGCTGCTGTTGCTTGTAACGTGAATATAAAGGATAACTAGCGGTCACGAGACCATTACCATTAAGCGTTGCAGGGTTGGCAACTAAGGTGTTATCTGAATAACGTAAGTATCGAGGGCGCAATGCGCTATTTGCAAAGTGGCGTTTAAATTCGTTGATATCAGCGTGTTGTAATCGGCTTGTGGCGTCGACTATGGTTTGGTTGCCCAAATTCATTAAGGTATACAAATCATTGTTTAGGCTTGAAAATCGCGTACGATTGCTCAGGTTAACGTGTTCAAAAAGCGGCGTATTAAATAGTAAAGTGTAGCTATTTAGGCGTGTTTGCTGAGCGTCTTCTAAGTCACGCTGCACGCGTCCTTCCGGAGTGAAGAAGGTGAGAGACCTGAGATCGTCGCTCAGTAGCGTTCCATCGTCATAAGGCAGGCTCGCCAGCTCTCGAATTTCGCCGCTGTTTTGCATCACTAAAGGCGCGTAAAAGCTGGTTTTATCGTTTAAATGTTTATAGCTAAAATCAAGCTCAAATGCATCGGTTAACCAGCTCAGGCGCGCACTCACTTGGCCGCCTAAGTCGCTTTGATAACCCGGCTCCCGAATACCGTCGGAAGTACGATAAAACCCGCCTACCGTATAAAACCATTCATCATTCAACGCTCCGCTAAACACGCCATCAAAACGAGTGTAGTCATAACTCAATCCCTGACTCACTTTCACTAAATTAAAAGGATTTTCTGAGCCTCGCCTGCCGATATAGTTCACCATTGCCGCAGGCCCGTTCACAGTAAAAATACCGCTACTGCCGCCACGCACCGCTTCAATGGCTTGATGGGTTAAGTCTGGACGTAAAAAAAAGTCCCCCCAAATGCCGTCATAGCTCACGGGCAACCCATCTTCCATCAGGCTGATAAATCTAAACCCCTCGCCGCCTCTGAGTCCCCTTGGCGCAACATTATTGTTAGTTTCGCCACCCGAGTCTTCAACCCAAAAGCCGGTGATATTCTTAAGCGCTTCTGCACTGGAATACGGTGTTTGTTTTTCAAGTTGTAGACTTGCAAGCTGAGTGATTGAAATAGACGAGTTTAAAATGCTACGGTTTTTGCCGCTTACACCCGTTACGATAATGCGCTCAAAGTGTTGTGCAGACTCAAGTTTTTTAGGAGTCACAAAAATACGCTGCTGCTCTGGGTCTAGGGAAAAGTCGTAGGCAGCTTGTTGAAAGCTGGTAAGCAAGACTTGTTCGAGGGTGTAGCGGCCAGTTATCTGTTCAACGCTAATGTTATCTGGAATTTCGGCTGCACTTAACTGCCAGCCACTTTGCGCAGCAATATCGAGTAAACGCTGCTGCAAAGTCGCTTGAGGCAAGTTAAATTGATGATCCGTGGTAGCAAATGCAACGCCACCAAACCATATTAACCACGCTAACAGCGGGATTAATAGCTTGAATAACATAGTTTAAATCAATGGCTTTATTATTGTATAAAC
Source organism: Pseudoalteromonas flavipulchra NCIMB 2033 = ATCC BAA-314 (assembly GCA_000814665.1). Lineage (GTDB taxonomy): Bacteria > Pseudomonadota > Gammaproteobacteria > Enterobacterales > Alteromonadaceae > Pseudoalteromonas > Pseudoalteromonas maricaloris. The sequence continues at coordinate 148,483 of JWIH01000024.1, read as the reverse complement.
TTTGTACCACTTATATTGTGACTTTGCTATGACACTTTTAGCTAATTCGCGATTAGGGTGTATTCCTCGCCTTTTTGCATCACAGTGATTGGATAAATTTTTTCTAAACTATTGAGCCAATCGCCTATTTCAGTGGTTAAAAAGGTGCCATTGTAGGTCAGTTTTGCTAGGCGTTGATCGCTTAACTTCACTTTGATTTCGCTATATCGCGACACATCATTAAGCACATTGCCTAATTCTGCGTTTTGATACACTAAGTAGCCTTTTTGCCACGCCATGGTCAACGCTTCACCTTGGGCTTTACTACGGGTAACTTCGCCTTGCTGCGTGACTTCTACCGCTTGCCCTTGGGTCAATTTAATGGCTTGTTGCTGAGTCACAGCCACACGGCCCTCAAGCACATCGACTCTAATTGAAGCCGGATTGGCGCGAACATTAAACACTGTGCCTAGCGCCTCGACTTGGCTGTTTTGGTAGCGCACGATAAACGGTCGCTGTTTGTCTTTACTCACGCTAAACAGCGCCTCACCTTGGTACAACAGCAGTTCTCTTGAAGTGTTGCTGTAGCGTACAGCCAATTGGCTATTGGCCCCTAAATCAACCTGACTATTATCATCAAGGGTAATGGTGCGGTGCTCATTGACCTTAGTTTGAAAGAACTCGCTGTACACTGTATCGACTGGTGTTGGCTTCGCACTGGCAACAGGTGCTTGCTGTAGTGGCTGCTCCGGTGCCATAAAAGTTACCAAGCCAACCAGCAGCAAAGTCGCGGCAATCGCAAGATACCAAGGCTGAGCGCGGCGTTTGGACTGTGGCTTAATGTCAGTTACAGCCGTGGCGTTTTGTGCATCCAGCTGTGCAAGCTGCTGAGTAACATAGTCATCGTCAAGTTGGGCTGAAAGCGTCCAAAACTCCAACATTTTGTTGAACACATCACTGTGAAGCGGATTTTCAGCTAACCACACGTTAAGCGGCTGTGGATAGTGAGTGCTGTCATGAGGTGAGATCTGCTGCTCGTCTAAGACTAATAACCAATCAGCGGCTTGTTCTTCAATTATTGCTAAATCGTCAGATAATGGAGTCATGTTTATATCCTTAACACTCATGATCAAAGCTCATGCTGTAACTGCTGGTAGCAATGACGAACTGCACGTAATACATATTTTCTTACCATACTTGGGGATATCTGTAAGGTCAAAGCTATCTCCTCATAGCTTTGACCACGTATTTTATACAATAAAAAAGCCAGCCTACATTTGTCGGGTAAGCTTGCGAGAGACTTTTCCATTTCTTTAAGTAGCTCTTGGTTGTGGTGGTTTTGTTCAGGGTTAGCACTTGCACAAGGCTGTGGCATTTGATCGCTATCGTGCTCACGATCATCAAACGGGCTACGCGCTTTACGCCGCAGCTTATCAATGGCCAAATTGGTTGCAATTTTATACAAGTACGCGGCGATGTAGTTGCTGACATTATCCTGCTCAAGTCCAAGCAATTTCACAAACGCCTCTTGGGCAACGTCTTCCGCCTCACGTTTGTCTAATCCTTTGCCCATAATGTGACGGATCAGCTTTTGCTGTTGTTTTAAAAACAACTCCTCTACTTGCTGACGACGTGCAAGGCCATCGTTTGCAGCTACTTTAGTGGTATCAACTGCTTTACGCTTAAAAGATAATAACGGTGGCATGAATACGCATCCTACTCTTCCATTTGTGTTAGCGTGCAGCGAACCCATAAATAACCAAAAATTAATAGGTTCGCTGGCGTTGCTTAAACCAATTTGCTTAATTAACCGTTGCGACTCGGCTTACTTTGCCCGAATCACTCACCGTTCTGAGTTGTACTTTAGATGACGCGGTCAATGTCACAGGCCCTTCATAGCGATGCCATGTTGCGCCTTGGTCAATCGAATACTCCGTAGCCATGCCAACAAACCGGGTATTGACGATTAACTTACCACCTTCAATCGCGCCTCCAGGTAATGGAATACGATAATTTACCCCTACCTGCTGTGGTATTTGAGCATTAATATCGACCACTTGGTAATAATCCAATAGTGGTAGAGCGTATTGTCCTAAGGTATTGGTAAAGGTGTGCCAAGCCTCAGTAGTCGCTGCGCCTTGCGCTGGCATATCTTGCACCCATGCACGCTCAGCAGCACCCAGTAATTTCGGGAAAGTCATATAATCAAGAATTTCTGGTGACTTTTGGTTTTCGCCAAATAGTTGCGCCTGAATACCTTGAACATTTTGTTTACCCGCTTCGCTCAGTACCACCCATTTTGGATCCCACGGCACTGGATTGCCTAGCTTGTCACGTTCAGCATTGGCGTAAATATTAAACGGACGATATTCAAACGCCTTTTTGGTATCTGTGTAACCTGCCCAGTGATAGCCTATTTCATCAGGATGTTTGTTATACGCAAGGTCAAGATACAAGTTTGTCGCATGGGCCAGCACGACTTTGTGACCTTGGTTCGCAAATTTGTAGGCCTGATGCTCATTGCCCCAACCCCACACGTTATTCCAAAACACGGGGAATATCTCACCGTAACTAACATTACCCGTACCATTGTGCGACAACACATCGCCCCAAGTTGCCATATCAAAACCATGCTGATTGACTATCTGCTTCCAGCGTAAAAAGAAGTAGTCAAACAGCTCTGCATCGGTTTTGCCCGCCGTAGCTGGGTTTAGATCGACCGCTGGAGATTGCGCCCACCATTCATTCGGGCCTAAATGTGGCAGCTCGTCACCACCGCCATGTAGCCGAGTCAATGTTGCATCGGGTACAGCATCATAAATGGCGCGTGTTTCTCTCACTACATGGTTGAGGAAAGTAAAAGTGCTCTCAAGCGCCGGGTTCACAAAGTTGTCGGTATAAAATTGTGGGGTGTAATACTGCGACTGGTCGAGCGGATCAATCAATCTAAAACGATTTGCTTCAACTGGGTCGCTATCTTTGTATTTGTTGTAGCGATATTCCATCGCTTTGATTGCTGCGCGCGCATGGGCTGGAAAATCATATTCAATGATCACATCGATATGACGGTCAGCGGCATACTGAAGAATTTCTTTAAAATCATTCACCGTGTAGTAGCCCCAGCCTTTACCGAGAAAATTTTGCTGAGCAATTTCAAACCCCTGATAACTAGGCGCGGTGCCTAAGTTTGCAGCGGTTTCATCCGTGGGTTTATTTTCAATCCCATCTCCTGGTGCAAAACCATTGGCAGCTCCCATAAACGTATGCAGCATCGTGCTTTCGCTCAGGTCATACCCTCGCTTTGCCCCAAACTCCGTGAGTTCAGGAATACCGGGTATTTCTAGTCGCCAACCTTCATCGTTGGCAAGGTTAATTTCAAATTTGTTTAACTTGTAAAAAGCCATTAAGTCTAACAACTTAAATACCGTTTCTTTGCTTTGGAAATTACGCGACACATCCAGCATCATGCCTCGATATTCAAACCGTGGTGCATCCAAAATGGTGCTAGCGGGTAGTACGGCATTGTCGGACAAAATGGCTGAGTTTTTAGCCGTTTTATACACAGCGGTAGGGATCATTTGACGAAGTGTTTGAATGCCATAAAACACCCCTTGGGCGTCACTTCCGGTAATGGTGATCCCCGAAAATGCATCGACCTCAAGCTTATAGCCACTTGAGTCCGGCTGATTGTCTTGATTGGTATCGAGATTTGGGTCTAGCTGCAACTTGATAAGGTTCGGGCCATTTTGCACAGTGCTATTAATCGCAAATGTGCCACTCAGAATATCGCGCAGCGCAGTTTGTAAGAAGGAGGCTTCTTTGGTCAATGAAGTCGGCGCTGAAATACTGGTTAATTGGCTCATCAAAGTTAAGAATTCATCATTCGGTGTGACCACTGAATGGGGCTGCGGAACCAAGCGATTTTTCAGCGGCAATGCCATGTGCGTCGCGCTGTTTTCGGCGAATCGGATGGCGGACGTTTGCACCGGCATATTATCGTTAACCGCTTGCTTTGTTTGTTTTGGATCGCTAGGGTCCATCATCACATCCACCAGCACAGCTTGAGGCGCTTGATTATTGTAGCTAATGTGAAAACCCGACGGTGAGTCGTTTTTCAGCATTTGCCAATACTGTGCAACGATTTCAATAGTACGAGATTCACCCGGTTGAATGGGGGCAAAACCCGCTGTGGGCTTAAGCACAAAGTAATCACCACTTTTTGCGTCATCGGCATTTTCTAAACTTAGATTCTGTGCGGCGATATGCTGGCGCGCATACTGACCATTTGGATCTGAGTCTGGTAGTACGCTTGCAGGCGGCCTTACCGAGCTAAAATAAAGCGCCCAGCCAGACTCACCCAACGGCTCAAGACCATTATTAGTAATCGTCAAACTGCCAAGAAAGATATTCTCTCCAATGCCATGGTCCACGACTTGCCAGCGTAATGCTAAGTTATCTGGGTGAGGATGTGCGACGCTATAGTGGCTCGCAGTCAACAAGGCTAAGCCTGACAGTGAGGCAGTAATTATCTGTTTTTTTGCAAACATGTTGGCTCCTAAAATATTGTTATTGTTCGGATAGAGCGCGTACTGCTGCCACTCTATCTATGTAAACGTTTGAGCCGAGGAAGTTGGGAATGGAATCATAAATAATGCCCTAATTACGCATTTAGTATTAGGGCTGGTGTGATTAATATACCGCTATTTCATCGATATACAGGGGAAGTTTGGGGATTTGAATATCGTCAGATTGCTTACTATTAATGGCCACCACCTTTAAAAAGCGCACACTTACAGGAGCAAACGACAACACCGACATGGGCCCACGCGGATTATTAACCTCAGCTAACGTTTGCCACTGCTGTTTATCACTTGAACCCAGCACTTGAATATGTGTTGGCGGGTGCAGTTGTCTATGTCGCCCGCTGTCAAAGCCCAGCTTAACCTGCTGCACTTGCGTTGACGCATCTAAGTCAATAACCGCCTCAAGATCGGTATCGTAAAAAATCGCATAATCATCAACGCTGTAAAATTGATCATAAGCAAATTGACCATCCTGCAGCTTAGTCGCAGAGCCTTCGGCGGCTAGCGAGGCAAGCGTTATTTCTTTTCCAAGCGCTAAATGAGGTGAAAGCGTTAAACGCGCATCGCCTACCAATTGCCCCAAATCGCTTACATAACTGCGGGCGCGAAGCTGCGTTTCGTCAGTTATCACTAGCGGCTTTTGATATTGCTGCGATTGTAGCGTTGGCTCGCTGCCGTCTAAGGTATAGTAAATAGCCGTGCCGGCAATTTCAGAGATAATGGTGGCGACAAGCTGCTGCCCATTAATCTCGCTTGAAATAATAGGCTTATGGCTGCTATAAGCGGTATTGAGGTGCATCTGCTGGTAGCGTTTTAAAAGCGCGGGTAAACGATATTGGCTGTAATCAGACCACGACTTTTGTGTTTTATTCGACCACAATGTTTCGGCCAGCGCACTCAAGCGCGGAAACAGCATATACTCGGCATGACGAGGTGTTTTTATATATTCAGTCCAAAGTGCACCTTGCGCACCAATAATAAAGGCTTGCTGCTCAGCGCTTAAGTGGCTGGGCTGTGGCTCATATTGATAAACGTTTTTTAGACTTGAAAGCCCGTGGATGGCTTTGGGCTCATCAAGATTGCGCGATTGATAGGCATCAAAATAAATATATTGATAAGGACTCATGATCACCTGATGGCCCATTTTTGCAGCTTGAATACCTCCTTCCGTGCCCCGCCAAGACATGATCACGGCGTCATCCGCCACCCCTCCTTCTAATATTTCATCCCAACCAATTACCGTTTTGCCAAGATTTTGGACGATTTTAGCGACCCGTTTAATAAAATAGCTTTGCACTTGCTCAGGTGTGGTTAACTGATGCTGTTGCATCAACTTTTTCACCTCGGGGCTTTCTAACCACTGCTTTTTTATCACCTCATCGCCACCAATGTGGATATATTGGCTCGGAAATAGCTCGGCAACCTCTTTGTATACAACACCAAGAAACGCAAACACGTCTTCACGGGGACATAGCACATCTTCAAAAATACCAAACTGCGGCTGTACCTTTACTGCTAGCTGGTGGCAAGATAACTCGGGATATGCGGCAAGCATCGCACTGCTATGCCCCGGAATATCGATTTCAGGGATCACTTCAATATGTCGCGCCTGCGCGTACTCAACCACGTCCTTAATTTGCGCCTTGGTATAAAAGCCCGATACCGTTTTATTATCAAACAATGGTTGATAATCATAGGTATGGCCAACCACGGTATGAGGCCGTGTTGCCCCAATCTCGGTTAGTTTAGGGTACGCATCAATGGCGATTCGCCAGCCTTGATCATCGGTTAGGTGCCACTGAAAGACATTGAATTTATGCATCGCCAGCCAATCGATATAACGCTTCACGAACGCCACATCGAAAAAGTGCCGACTTACATCTAAATGCATGCCACGGTATGAGAATCGGGGCTGATCTTTTATTTCTACCGCAGGTATTGCCCAATTCGCCTGATTGATGGGCATACGCGACTCTATCTCAGCAGGGAGTAATTGTCGCAGTGACTGCATCCCCCAAAATAATCCGGTCGCAGTATTCGCTTGTATTTCAACCCCTTCAGGCGTCACGCTCAGCGCATATCCCTCTTGAGATAGCGGTATATCGACAATCTTAAAGGCAATACTATTTTTAGTTGTGCTATCAGCCTGAGACACTGGCAACTGATAGCCCGTAGGCGAGCGTAAAAAGGTCGCTAATTGCTGCGCAACGCTTTGAGCTTGCTGCTGGTTAAAGGTAATTTTACTGTCATGGGTAAGGTTAAAGTGATCATTACCAACACTAGCACTCAGTGGTTTTGGGGTGATCTGTAGCGCTGCACAAAGTGGTGTGAGCAACAAAGAAAACAGTAATAAACTGCTTTGCAAAAATGTATAAAAGACACTCTGGTTCATAAATAACTTCCTGAGAAAAGCCCGCTTTTAGCGGGCTTGAGTGAACTAATGAGCACTGGGCAGTGTGCAAATTAGCAAGGGAAATACTAGAAATTAAGCGTCAGCGAGGCGCTGATGGTGCGTCCTAAGATCGGCCGAGCATAGTAATAGTCGTATCCTGCTTGAACATCGTTGATGGCCCGCGGGTTTCCTTCGGTTAACCCGAGCTCATCACTGATATTTGTCGCTTTCACATGCAGCGCAACCGCGTCGGTAAAGCGATAATTCACCCCCATATCGATTGTGGTGTAGGCAGGGAGCTCAAACTTATTCTCCCCATCTGAGTAACGCTCTCCTAAATGGTGAATAGTTAAATAGATATCGCCATCGTCAAAGTAGTAGGTTGGCGTTAACCTAAGCTGCACTTTGGGTGTGCGCTTCACTTGCTTGCCTTCCCAATGTGCAAATGCTCCGGTAAATCCTTCCATTTTTGGGTCTTGCAACACGCCTGTCAGCTCAAGCTGTAAATTGTCATGCGCCTGCCACACTGTTTCAAACTCAAGACCATCGGTGACTGTATCTATGGTTTGATTCGCCACTTCACCATCGCTGCCGGTAAAATTACGTTCCACTAAGTCATTAAATTTAGTTCTAAACAAGGTCAGTGATGCGCCAATTGAATCACCAGCATAGCGAGCACCCAACTCGCTAAAGGTTAGATTAACGCTGTCATTAAAGTCGGCATCAACCCCCGAGTGAATATTCTGACCAAAGCTCATTAACCTTGGCATTTCAAAGGCATCGGCATAACGACCAAATACTGACACATCATCCGAGAAGGTATAATTGAATCCCACCGTCCATGCGGTTTTGGTTTCGCTACGAGTTTTTGACAGAAATTTGTTTGACGGCATATCGACGTAATTGTTGGCAAGATTGTTATCTATGTCATTACCAGCGCTGTCAAAAGCGCCCGCAACAGGCTGTGCAAATGTGGTTGCGGAGGCGGTGCTATCTAGCTCCAACCACTCAATCCGAACACCACCGTCAATACGAAGGTTATCGGTTGCTTGATATTGTTCATTGATAAATAAAGAGTTGGAAGTACTGGTACCAAAAGCGGTTGCCTGTCCCCAACCAGGAGCATAACCTGTTGAACCGTGGTCAGTTAATTGACCAACCACTTGTTGATTGCTGTTAACTGCAACAATATCGAGTAATCGAGCATTGTCTTTTACTTCCGTTAAAAACTGCGATTCCCATTTATCAACTGGCAAGGAATCCGCATCTACATAGGCAAATAACCACCCGATGGTCAGCGTGTGCTGATCACCTTCATAGGTAAAATTGAGCTTGTTAACAAACTGTTCGGCATCATAGCGCGAATAAAGCGGGTAGCTTGTGGTGACTAAGCCGTTTCCGTTTAAATTGCTGACATCTGTCAGTATTTCACCACTATCGACATATCGATACCGTGCGGCAACGGCGCCATCACTGGCAAACTGGTCCAGCATATTTTGCACATCTTGCTGCCCAAGTCGGGTATTGGCATTGACGAGCGTCGAGTTATCGAAGTTAAGCAAAATATACATGTCGTTTTCAAACTGTGAGTAACGGCCAGCTGTATTGAGTAGCCAACGGTCGCTTAACTCCCAATCTAAGTGATAGCCTATGGTACTAAACTTGGTATGCTGCCCATCTTTAAGGTCTCGTGTTTTATAGCTGCCATCAGGCTGTAAATAATGTAAAAAGCGCTGACCATTACCAATCAAGGTGCCATGCTGTGGGTCGACACCAGCAATGCCTTTAGGGTCGCTTTGATCTCTAAGCGGAATAGGCACAAAGAAAGTGGTATGGTCATTGAGGTGTTTGGCAGACAGCGTGAGTTGGCCTTTGTCAAACTCACGTACTAAATTGAGTCGAAGTTGGCCGCCGTGATCTGCGGTAAACTCTGTGTCTCTCACGCCATCAGAACGACGATAAGAGCCACCTATCGACATTTTCCAGTTGTCACTAATGGGCGTGCCATAAAAGAACTCGCCGCGATACATGCCGTAATCGGCAGCAGTTAGGCGGATCGTCGCTTCTTCAATGTCATCCGGTTTACGGGTAATAAAGTTTACTAATGCCGCAGGGCCATTGGTGGTCAGTAGACCTGAGGTACCCCCACGAACCGCTTCCATATGTTCAATCGTAATATCTTGACGCTGATAAAAATCAACCCATACGCCGTCGTACACCACAGGTAGCCCGTCTTCTTCAACGCCGATGTAACGGAAGCCTTCACCGCCACGTAGTCCTCTAGGCGCAACATTATTGTTGGTTTCACCACCTGAATCTTCAACCCAAAAGCCTGGCACACTTTCCAGTAGATCCGCCGTACCTAGCGGTGCTTCTCGCGCCAACTGCTCGGCATTTAAAGTGGTAATTGAGACCGATGATTCCAACTTAGTTTGGCCACGCCCACCGCTGCCAGTCACGACAATTCGCTCCAGGTCGAGTAGTTTCTTTTTTTCTGTAGTTTCTTGCGTCTCTTGTACTTTTGTTTGTGCAACCGCTGTGTGCGAACCCAATAACACGCCACTGATAGCAAGCGCAATAAGGTGTTTGTTATAACGAGATGTATTATTGCTCATGGTATTCCCTTCATTCTTGTTGTTGGCAGAGCAAGTGAGTGAAGCTCTGTAAATCTATAAACGAACGAAGGGAAAGTTTTAGGAATATTTTTATTAAACTTAGCTCAATTTAAGTCTCTGAATGTCTTTTTGCGGTGGTAATCCAAATAATCGACTGTACTCACGGCTGAACTGCGACGGGCTCTCATAACCCACCACACCACTGGCTTGGTTGGCATCTAAACCATTAATCAACATTTGCTCTCGCGCTTCTTGTAAACGCAGGGTTTTAAGATACTGTAATGGGCTTGTGCCTGTGGTACTTTTGAAATGCTGCCGAAAAGAAGACGCACTCATGTGCACTCGCTCCGCCAGTTCATTGATTTCAATTGGTCGCATAAAGTTGGTTTTAAGCCAGCTCACTGCTTTTACAATTTGACTACTTGCAGACCCCTCAAAAGCCAACCGAGTTAAGGTCTCAGCATGCGGCCCCTGTAGCAATCTAATGACGATTTCCTTTTCAATAAGCGGCGCTAAGCTATCTCGCAAATTTGCGTCGTACTCAAGAGAAAATAATCGAGACAATGCGTCGGTTAAGCCTGCATCAATATGATGTATTGAGATAGATTTGGAGACTGACTGCTTTGCGGGCTTACTTAAGTTGAGCTCCGCCGCAGTTTGCAAAATAAGGTTGTAATCGAGTTTAACAAGCATACCAACAAAGGGGTGATGGCGAGAGGCTTCGGTCACATGAGAAATGAGCGGTAAATCAAACGTCGTCAGCATAGCTTGGCCTGCGGAGCAAAACAAAATTTCGTTATCTATCGAGATTTGCTTTGTACCTTGAAGCACCACCGCCAAACTCAACGTATAAATACAATGTAATGGCTCTGTTGGGGCACTGCGAATATGCATGGAGAGCTTTTGTACTTGGCTCTCATGATCTCCGGACTTTTTACAGCACAGCAGTACACGCTGTGCCAGTGGTTTCACGAGTTCACGATAATCCTCAACCATTTAACTCCCCCTTAGTGCTTACACATGCTTAGCTAAAAATGGAATAATTTGCTCCATGGCTAACGCAACGGCTTTTGGATGATCATAAAGATCGTAATGAGACCACTCTGATAATTCAACCAATTGCCTGTCTGCCGAAGCAAATGACTTCCCGTATATTGCCTTACCATCACGATAAGCGCCAAATGCACCTATCTTTTGGCCAACAATGGCCATCATAGGCTGTGTCATCAACGTTTCAGCAAATGCAAACGCGTCCCAACTTAAAATTTTGTGCGCGTGCGAAAACAACATCCGCGTTGCACCGCCCTCAGCTTGGCCTCGTTTTGTTTTGTAATACTCAGTCGCTTCAAAAACATCACGCTCCGTTAAGCCGTTTTGTTTAGCAAATTCTAGGCTTGGCGGTAGCAGCTCATTTACTTGCCCTTCAGCCCCCAATGCTTCCGCGGTACGCTGCTGTGATATCGCCTCAAGCGTACCTAAAGGATTAAATTCAGAGAAATCTTCACGGAACAAACGACCAAGGTTGACGGGCGTCACACCGATCGCGGCTTTTATCCTTTTCTCTGTAAGCGCTGAATTAAATACATAACCACCGCCGCCACAGATCCCAAGTGAAGCAATACGGTTTGCATCCACGAAATCTAAGGTAACTAAATAATCTATTGCATGGCTAATATCTTCAACTCGCTGATGCGGATCTTCCTTGAATCGCGGTAGTCCTCCCGAACGACCCTGAAAGCTGGCATCGTAAGCAATAACCACATAGCCAGCATCGGCAAGTGCTCGTCCGTAGATAGCACTCGACGTTTGCTCTTTGCAGCTACCAAACGGATGTACTGACACTACCGCTGGGTATTTGTTCAAGGGATTAAAGTCATCTGGGGTTAGCATCAGAGCGGCGATATCCCAAGCCATGTCTTTATTTCTAAACGTAATTTCTTGCTGAACCATTGTTATCTCCAATTCCAAGTAACGAGTGATAATTCCCCTTTTACAGCCAAACCTAAAGCGTACGTTTGAAAAACGCTGTTAACACGCTTACGGCTTCATTGACTTGCGCTTCGCCATCGTACAATTCCATGTGGTTTGCTCCGTTAACAACATGCATGGCTTTGTCTGTTGAAGCCGCTCTTGCTATCAGGTCATCGCTCATCCATTTGCTACCTGCAACACTGCCAACTACCGCAAGTAGAGGTTGGGTAAGGAAGGCTTCAGACTTAAAAAAAGCATCGTATGTAATGATTTGAGTCAGGCTTCGCGCAGTTGCAAAACCTGGCGCAGTAGGGTGTGCGGCTCGCGCTGTATGATAGTACTCCCACGCTTGGCGAAGTTCTTCATTAGGGGCATCCTCTTCTCTAAGTGGTGCTAAAGGGATTGTTGCTGTTTCATCGCTATTTGCATCAGCTGAGCGAGCGTCAGACCCCGCCTGAATATAAGGCATAGCAAGTGCATCAGCTACGCTATTATCCCAACCATTTCTAAACATTTGTCCAATATTTACCATACTGACCATACCAACCGCTTTAATTCTTTGGTCATTGATTGCTGCATTCGCCGAATAGCCAGCGCCAGCACAAATCCCCATAACACCAACTCGATCGTTATCAACAAATGGCAGGGTCGTAAGGTAATCAATCACAGCACTGATATCTTCGGTACGCACATGTGGGTTTTCTAATTGACGAGGCTCACCTGTACTTTCCCCTTGATATGAAGCATCGTAGGCGATGGCAACGAACCCTTGCTCCGCCAATCTAGATGCATAGGTGCCAGCAGTTTGTTCCTTTACGCCACCACCGGGATGAGAAACAACAATGGCAGGATAAGTCTTCAACTCGTCAAACTCTGTAGGTAAATTGAGTAAACCAGAAAGCGTGATAGCTAAACCATTTGTGTTTGGAAAAGTAACTTTGTTCATGTGAAACCCTCAAAAATGAATGTGACTAATGCGCTGATATACGTTGCCAAGAACACTGCGCTTTGTTGCTATCTAGTATAGGTAAGCGTAATTATGAATGTTTGCCTAAAATGATGAGGTGTTTGTCTATTTCAACGAAAAGTACTTATTTACATACCGCATAAACTATAAAGATTTGAGGTACTAGAATGTACCTAGTTCTGACCTAATCTGCGCCGTTCTATGCTCATATGGGTACTGAGAATTGGGGTGATCTCGAACTCTGGGGCGGGGGCAAAAAGGTGGTTGCCTTGGATAAGGTGGCAACCGTTGAGGTTAAGAGACTTAGCTTGCAACGCACTTTCAACACCTACCGCCACACATTCTACATCCAAGCTCTTTGCCATCTGTACAATCAATTTTGCAATATCATTTTGTGAGGCAACCGACTGAGGGGTCGCAAGGAAAGCCGGTGGAATTTTAATGGTTTCAAACGTGAGCTTCTGCAAGTACAGCATGCTGGTATGCCCGACACCAAAATGATCAATTGAGATCCGCATACCAGTTTGCTCTAATTCCGCCATCACTTCTGGTGCTTTATCAAGTAGCTCTATCAGGTCAACTTCTTTGATTTCTATTTCAATTTGCCGAGATGGCAACTGATGTTGTGCAGCCTGCTCCATAAAGTTTTTTATTACAGTTTTATTGGTGAGTTCAGCAAGCGAAAAATTAAAGCTAACCACGAGATTATCGTACTCGTAAAACCATGTTTTCATCGCCTGAAAGGCCAGGGTTCTGAGCTGTTGCCCAATTTCTACCATCAGATCGCCATCACATGCCGCTTCAAAAAAGTCTTCAGGTACCAACAATTGTTCATCTTGCTGCCACCTTGCGAGCACTTCAAGTTTTTTAATCTTGCGGGTATGCGCATCGACAATAGGCTGGTAATAAGGAATAAACTCTCGATTATCTAACCCCTGAATGATCCGACTTTCTTGCACTAAACGCTGCTCCGATTCGTGATCTAGGCGTGCGTTATAAAATTGAAACTCCGTTTGTGTGGCTTTTTTAGCTCGATACATTGCGGTATCAGCATGCTTTAACAAAGCTTCCGTGTTGTCACCATCATCAGGGTAAATTGCAACGCCAGCACTCACCGTAGCTTTTAGACTAACTTGGCGCAAACAATATTGTCCATTAACGCTACTCAATACTTTACTCACCACCTTACGTACATATTTTTTGTCTTGGATCCCGTCAATGAGTAACACAAATTCATCGCCTCCCATTCTGGCAACGGTGTCACATCCTCGAATTTGCTGAGTTAATCGGCTCGCAATTTCTTTGAGTAATAAGTCGCCATAATCGTGCCCCAGTGAGTCGTTGATTTTTTTGAATTTGTTGACGTCAATAAATACCAAAGCAAATTGATGACTCATGCGCTTGGCTCGTTTACAAGCCTGCACTAAACGGTCATGCAGCAATAAGCGATTGGGTAACCCGGTCAATGCATCGTGATGAGCAAGGTGATTCATTTTTTTCGCCATTAATCTCGACTCAGTCACATCTTGAAAGACCATTACAGTGCCAAGGTAGCTGCCGTCTTTAGCTATAATAGGAGAGAAGGAATCTTGGATAGCAAAGGTAAGACCAAGATGATTGGTAATGGAAGTGAGTTCAGGTAAACAAATGGTATGGCCTTGCTTTAGGCAAAGTTCAGGAAATTTATTCACCGAAGCTTTGGTTTCTTCGTGATACATAGACATAACATCATCAAATCGCCGCCCAACCACTTCTTCATTTAACATCGCGAGAATGGCTTCTGTGACAGGGTTAATATAAGTGATCACGCCATTTACGTCTGTACAGATCACGCCATCACCAATAGAGCTCAGCGTCACTTCGAGCAATTCTTTTTCTTCTTCTAGTGCCTGAGCGAGGCGGTTTTCTCTGCTGCTAGTATTAAAATAACAGAGATATCCTGTAACGGTATCCGCGACTTTAATTGGTAAAGCAACAGGAGTAATAACTTTGCCACTGTGTTTGGTCGTGCAATTACCATAACTTTGCATAACAAGCGCTTCGAACATGCTTATTGCACCACTCTTGCCCTCGCTATCGATGTTACCGCTCACAGTGATTAAATTTTCAAGTTTTAACCCTATTACTGAGCTGCCAACACCCAGTATGGATTGCATTTGCTCATTGGCTTGTAGAATAACGCCATCGCTGTCTAACAACGCTTGTGGCACGCTAGAGTCATCATCAACCATAATTTTTTTAGTATCTTGTGCCTGCCACCAAAGTAGTGCTACAAACAAAAAAACTAAAGCGCTGATGGCAATAAAAGTAATAGGCAATAATAAGAATAGGCCCAATTTATCGGCCATAAGCATGGTCAAGGAGAGTAAAATACCAACAACTAAGAATATCCGTCTCATTGCCTAATCAAACCTAAGTATGGTGATGATGCATCTAGCGGTGTTTTGTACAATGATTGCCCTTGCCACCTGCACTTCTACGCTAAACCTAAACCCATTAGATAAGTCTATTGGCTGATTACGCAGTAAGTAGGTATCAAACACAAAGAGATGTTTGCATCAGTGTTTAATAACTATTGTTCACAATAGCAACGAATTCAAGTTTTTATCTGTTCTGAAAACGAAAGATTATTGCAATAAAACCTCAGTATTTACGTGTGCTGTAAAGGGGCTTTACAACACATCGTCTAGTTATTTACCTGAGGTTTGAATAAGGTATGTGTTAACTAATTATTTTTAAGCTCAGGTTATTTAGACCACACCGCAAATTCATTGCCGCTCGGTTCAATAAAGTGAAAGCGACGACCGCCAGGAAATTCAAATATAGCTTTGCTTATCTCTCCGCCCGCTTGCTCTACTTTGCTTTGTACGGCTTCCAACTCATCGCTGTACAACACTACGAGCGCTCCACCTTGCGCTTGTTTAGAAGACACATCGGCTCGGAAAAAGCCGCCATCAAGGCCTGAATTTGCAAACGCAATATAATCTGGCCCGTAAGATTCAAATTGCCAATCAAACACCTGCTCGAAGAAAGCTTGTGTCGCTACTAAGTCTTTTGCTGCTAATTCTACATAGTTTATATGGTTGTTCATTTTTTATTCCTTTTAAAATCTGTGCTTCATTTATGCTGTTATCGCCTAATAGAAAGCATTTTGTAGTCGCTTCTAAATCAGTGTTAAAGTGTAGGCAATTTTATTCAGCGTTTATTATTGATTGTGCGATTATTATCTCTGCTCACTACTTTAGGAACTATCACATTCATGAGTTTCATCACTTCAGCTCACGCAACAGCAGCACAAGTGCCACTGACCACTTCGCAAATGCTTGGACAAAAGCTTATGCTCGATTTCCGCTATTACTGCGGTGAAAGCAAAAAGCCAAGTGGAGATTGCAGAGCAGCGATGACAACTTTACCGCCTGAGTTGTACGAATTAATAAGCAAATACGACATCGGCGGCGCTATTTTGTTCGCCGAAAATGTGCAAAACACCGCGCAAATCGTCAGCCTAACCAATGCTTTGCAAAGTGCGGCACAACAAAGTAAAAGTCAACTTCCTTTATTTATTGCCATCGATCAAGAAGGTGGCCGTGTTGCGCGAATAAATCGTGAACAAGCAACGTCGTTTACCGGCAATATGAGCATTGGAGCAACCTATCCAAAACAGGATGATACTTACGCAACCAAAGTGGCAAGCGCAATTGGAAAAGAGCTAAATAGCTTAGGGATCAACGTAAACTTCGCCCCAACGGTAGATGTGAACAGTAACCCGAACAATCCGGTGATCAATGTGCGCTCATTCTCGGAAAATCCGGAAGTGGTCGCCAAATTAGGTCTTGCGCAGGTAAAAGCATTTGAGGCAGCAGGCGTTCTCTCTGCGCTAAAGCATTTTCCTGGCCACGGTGATACACATGTTGATAGCCACACAGGACTACCTCGTGTTGATCACGACCGCGACAAAATTAACCAGCAAGATTTATTGCCCTTTGCCGAGATAATCAAAGCATCACCTCCTGGCATGATAATGACAGCCCATATTCAATATCCGGCGCTCGACAACAGTAAAGTCGTCAACTCTCAAGGTGAGAGCATGATAAGGCCCGCGACTATGTCTTATCAGATCATGACACAACTTCTAAGACACGAGTTGGGATACCAAGGCGTGACCGTCACCGATGCGCTAGATATGGCTGGGATCAGCGACTTTTTTAATCCAATCGATGCGACAATTGAAACGTTTAATGCCGGCGTGGATATCGCGCTAATGCCTATTGCAATTCGCAATCGTGCAGACATCAAACGCTTTGAGCAATATATGGCTCAGCTAGCTGACGCGCTTGATACCAATAAACTAAACCAAGAACAACTTAGCAGTTCTATGGCGCGTATCGCTAAGCTCAAGACAAAGCTGCCGCAATCGAGCGCTTCTTTGGCCATTGCCAATTCAACACTGGGTAATCCAAGCCATCGTCGCTTAGAAGCAGAGCTTGCACTAGCGGCTATCACCGAAGTAAAAAACGATGGTGTATTACCGCTCAGAGGTAACGCTCAAGTTGTTCACCTTATCATGCCTGATAGGCAAAAATGTTTTGCACTCGAGCAAGCATTACAAACATACAGCAAAACCTCGCTCACGCTTTCTTGTACAAGCCTACAAGCCTACGACCCAAACATTGCACATGATGCAATTAAACAGGCCGACGTGATAATCGCCGCACATGCATCACCACCACAAAGTGCGGTAGAGATTGGTGGCATGGACGATGTGAAAAAGTTACGAGAGCATGGGGTGGCGCGTAATGTACAACCTGAAGCGCTGAAAGCATTACTGCAATACGGTCAGGAACTGGGTAAAAAGCAGCTATTTATCAGCCTAAGAGCACCATACGAAATTAGTACCTTTGGCCCGCTTAGTAACGCAGTATTAGCAAGTTATGCTTATAATGTAGACGTAAATCATGATAAAAAAGTAACTGGGCCTGCCTACACGGCGCTGGCCAAAGTGATTTTAGGAATAGCGAAAGCGGAAGGTTCACTGCCTGTAACAGTAAACCACTAATTGGAGGAATCTATGGATCCCAGTGCTTCTTTAAGTGCACCACATGCAATAAGAAAAATGATCAAGGATGGTGATTATACGGGCCCTACTAAAGGGTTCGTGCCTGGGTTCACACAATGTAATGTGATTATTTTGCCGCAAAGCGAAGCATATTCATTCTTTCGCTTTTGTGAGAGTAATCAATCTGTTTGCAAGCTAATTATTCCGCCCAGCGAGCCGGGTAATTTTAACTTTGACACTTTGGGGAAAGATATAGACATTCGCTACCACCTCCCCAAGTATCAGATTTTAAAGCATGGCCAGCTCGCCCAAGAGTGCCATAATATAGAAGA
This sequence comes from Pseudoalteromonas flavipulchra NCIMB 2033 = ATCC BAA-314, assembly GCA_000814665.1. Classification (GTDB taxonomy): domain Bacteria; phylum Pseudomonadota; class Gammaproteobacteria; order Enterobacterales; family Alteromonadaceae; genus Pseudoalteromonas; species Pseudoalteromonas maricaloris. The sequence continues at coordinate 130,588 of JWIH01000024.1, read as the reverse complement.
GCACTGGCGCGACGATTTAGTTACCTTTGCTTTTGCCAGTTATCTTTCTTTTGATAACTTACTCGCGCAGTATGGAATAAACCCGCCATCAGCGAATCCAACCACGCCTTTACCACTTTACATCAGTAACTTGCCTTGCAACTCAGTAGATAAGTACGAGGCGAATCAAATATTGGCGATGCGCCCATTAACCAAGCAAAATCTTATTAGTGCCATTCAAGCGGCAACATTGAGCCGACTTCCCTATGCGTTGCCACTTCATTTTGGTGAGCCAAATGAGGTTGGGATCAAAGATCTTAGCAAGCCCAATTTTGGCGAGCCATTGACTTGTAAAGAGGGGCAGCTTCCGGTTTTTTGGGGTTCCAGCCTGACAGCCCAGTTAGCCATAGCAAAAGCGGCACCTGAGTTTTGTATTATGAATAGTCCGCACCATTTATTGGTGACAGATAGACAAGATTTAGAGCTTGCAGTAACGAAGTAGGAAATAAGCATGTTATTAAATTGCGACTTGGGTGAAAGCTTTGGCGCTTGGAAAATGGGGTTAGACGAACACGTAATGCCACATATCGACATGGCCAATGTCGCTTGTGGTTTTCACGCAGGAGATCCTGATGTACTCGCGCAAACACTAAAGCTGGTCAACACGCATCAAGTGACGCTTGGCGCACATCCAAGCTATCCAGACCGCCAAGGGTTTGGCCGCCGCTCAATGCAGCTCTCTGAGCAAGAGATAATCAACGCCTTACATTACCAAATTGCCGCAATTGAAGGGATGGCAAAGGTGCAAGGCTTAACACTAAATTATGTAAAACCACACGGCGCACTTTATAACGATATGATGAAGTCACAAAGGATATTAAGCTGTGTTATCAAGGCCATTTCACACTATCCAAGTGAGCTTAAGTTGATGGTGCTAGCCACTGCGCAACAAGCAAGTCACCAACAACTCGCCGACGACTATAATGTATCACTGATTTTTGAAGCCTTTGCCGATAGGCTGTACACCGATGAAGGCTTACTGACTCCCCGCTCTGAAGCGGGTGCAGTGCATGACAAATCAGCGCTACTTGCGCAAGTTAAGCAATTACACCAGCAAGGCAGTGTTACAACTGCAAGCGGGAAGTCACTTTCCTTACGCGCCGATACCTTATGTGTTCACGGTGACAATGAGGCGAGCATTGCCTTAATTGAAGAAATAAGAAACGTGATAAATCAATAATTTGTGATAGTCTGGCCGTATATGTTTAATAAGTGAAAGTTAACTCAGCGAAAGGACTTTACATGCAGCTCACCACAGAAAGACTTACCTTAAGGCCTATACTTAATACAGATTGGCCGCTTTGGTTAGAACTTCATCAACAACCAGATGTCATGCGTTTTGTCGGTGAGATCACCGATGAAGCTACGCTGCGTGAAAAGTTTAACCATGGTTTAAGCGCCGGACTTGGGCAGTGGCACAAAGAAAATAACACCTGGCTCACCTTAGTGATTGAAGAAACGGCCACGGCGACCCCTATTGGACTACACGGATTTTTAAGTATGTGGGCCCCATTTCAACAGGCTGAGTTAGGTTTTATGCTTTCCCCCGAATTTCAAGGAAAGGGTTACGCCCTTGAAGCTTCTAGAGCCGTCATTGATTTTGCCTTGCACGAATGTAATTACCACAAGCTCATCGCCACCGTTACCCAAGGAAATCATGCCTCTCACCATTTGCTCAAAAAACTAGGATTTGAGCTTGAAGGCACGCTAAAACATAACTTCCAAATTAACGGAAAGTGGGTAAATGACGAGAAGTTTGGATTATTGAGGATATGATCCGTACAACAAGAACAAAACTTGTTGCACTCACTTCAGAGTATGCAGAGAAGCTTGCCACTTATCACCTAGAGAACCGTGATTACTTTGCACCGTGGGAGCCGTCTCGACCAGAAAGCTACTACTCAATGGAGTATTGGGTGGCACACACAGAGCAAGCCGAATATGCCGCACAATCCGATACCGCTTATCACTTTATTGCGTTATTGCCAGAACGGCCTCAGATAGCTGGGCTATGTAGCTTCACCCAAATTGCACGAGGTCCGTTTCAAGCTTGTTATTTAGGCTACTCCATAGCATCACAATTTGCGGGTCAAGGCTATATGACCGAGATCTTAGAAGCTGCAATCTCACATATGTTCGATCAGCGAAACATGCATAGGATCATGGCAAATTATATGCCCAGCAACGTGGCAAGCGCGCGAGTGTTGCAAAAACTAGGCTTTGAACAAGAAGGCTATGCTAAGCAATATCTACGCATTGCTGGAAAATGGGAAGATCATGTTTTAACAGCCAAGCTGAGAGCAGAATAAACCCCGCGTCGACTATTTTTACATTCATTAACATCAACCTCTGTACTTAAAGACCCTAAAAAGGGTAAGTTTTTAGTAAGTATATTGTAACAATCAGAGAAAATAATAATGAATAAAAAAATATTTCAACTCTCTTTAATCAGCTTAGGATTAGTACACCTGAGTGCTTGTGACCTTTTTGGCGGTGATGATAAGAATACTCCACCAGAAATCGTAACCGCAATCGAAGCAAGCATTGGGGAGCGGAGCTTCCTAAGTGGTGGGGTTACAATTTCAGACAGTGATGGATCAATTTCGTCTCGCACAATAAAACAAACCTCAGGACCAGACGTCATCGATCTTACCTTGGGCGATTCTAGTCTTTCTTTTACTGCACCAGAAGTCACTGAAGATACCAAAGTAGCCTTCTTGATAACTGCTACAGATGATGACGGTGATAAGGCAGAAAAAGAAGTTTCTGTCACCATCAAACAAATAAATAGAGCCCCTCTAATTACAGGGTCAGAACACAGCCTTGAATATAACAACACCTTAGAATTTACTCTGGATGTAAAAGATGAAGATGGCGATGCACTGGAGGTCACTTTCGAGCCGGCACTTTCGGGTGTTGTTGAATTAATTAATGCAACAACGCAGACATACAGCTATACCCCAACTCATAACAACATAACTAAAGAGATTTTGCACTTCGGCGTGAGCGATGGCGACCTCACAAACTCTGCAGAAGTTCAGATAGAAATTATCGATACAACAGCACCACGACTAATGACAAGTTTGCCAGAGTCCTCAGCGACTCGGGTTAGCTTAACAGGTGAGATCCAGCTGCACTTTGACGACAATATGTCCGCGTCTTGGTCAAGTGAAATTGGTACTTCAGAGTGTAATGGCGCAATTCATATAAGAGAATCTGGTAATCAAACTTGCGTAGAATTTTCAGTAGGACAAACACAGCAAGAAGATGGATACGCTTTTTCTTTAACACCAATGGAGCCCCTTAAAGCAGGCACTGAATATGAATTAACCATCTCAGAAACGGTGACCAACTTTTATGGGACTGCCATCGCCCAAGCTGAAAAGCTTACTTTTGTTACTGGACAGAAAGATTTACTTATCACCGAGATTTCATCGTCTAGGTATATCGATGATAACCGCTGGGTAGAAATCTACAACGGTACAGACGAAACTATCGATTTGAGTAATTATCAACTCGTTGCCGAAAGCATCGAGTTGGAAAACTACAATGATGGCGGCACTAAAGTCTTTCCGTTGAAGTCACAGCTACTTGAACCGGGCGAATATATCGTAGTGCAAAATGAACATGGACCTCAAACATGGCAGCGCAGCGTGACAAGCTCTAATCAGTTGATGCTAGTCGGCGATGGACAGTTTGCGCCAGCATGGTATATATCTGGGTATGTCGAATTACAAAACAAGCAAGGTGAAACGGTTGATTTTGTCCGTTTTGGCGAAAGCGATAAAGCACCAGCAACGCCTTCAGAATGGCAAGAGAGTGCCGAGTTATTACCAGTTTCAAATCAACTAGGTCAAAGCCTTGTTAGAACAAGCCTATTAACAGATACCAATTCGATTAGCGATTGGCAATCTGCCGCCTTTTTTACACCTGGCGGCAATAATGATGTGCTCTGTGATAAAGATGAGGACTTAGACGGAATCCCTGATTGTTCAGAGCAGCCTGGTGGCACATTCGCAGGCTTACCTTTATACGAATGGGGTGCAAGAGCTGGCGTCAGAGATATTTTCATAGAAGTTGACTATATGGAAAGTAATGATGCAGGTATTACGCCTCACAAACCCGCACTAGACAAAGTAAAAGCGGCGTTTGCAGCTCAAGATATAGCAGTGCACTTTGACGTAGGTAACTTGTATCACCAAACAGAAGGCTTATCACCTGAACAACATGATTTGGGTGGCGGCGAGCAGATCCCCTTTGTACAAACCACAACCTTTGCCAGTTCAGAGCAAGCGCCGAGTATTCTTGATCACAAAGCCAAGCATTTTGATCTTAAACGCCGACCAATTTTTCACTATATGCTGATGGCAAACAGTCAAGAAGCAGACGGCAGTGGCGGATCTTCTGGCTTAGCTGAGTTATTTGGCAACGACCTTATTATCTCGTTGGGGAATTGGGGACTGAACTTAGAGTCTGAGCTCATGACCAATGTGACCTACAACTACCAAGCTGGAACGATTATGCACGAATTGGGGCATAATCTCGGTTTGTATCACGGTGGCAATGAAAATACTAACTTTAAGCCAAATCACTTTAGCGTGATGAATTATTTGTATCAACTCAGTGGGTTATCAACCATTGGCAATAACGAAGGCGATCGATACTTACGTCGCTGGTTCCGTAAAAACGAAAACTGCTTTCCGGAAGGCTCTGCAATTTTAAACGGCCCGACAGATGATATTACGAACTTTGTTATTGACTACTCTCATGGTAAAAACCTGCCATTAGACGAAGCCAAATTGGACGAATCAAAAGGCCTTAATAATCCCAACTCAGAAGCCATTGATTTCAACTGTAATGGCAGCACTTCTGATGTTTTAGTGGACTTTAACCTCAATGATGACAGTGAAAACACATCCATTTTGACTGACTACGATGAATGGTCAAGTTTAATACTGAATTTTACACGCTTCTGGAGCGGTGCGAACAGCGGTCATTCGCATCAAACGACTGAAATGCGTCCTAAACGGTCCATCATGCATACCGACATTCAATTAGTGCATGAGGAAACGGCACCACCGAAAGCGGTATTTGAACAAATTAAACATTGGTCAAACTATCAACAATAGATATAACGCACGAATAGGCCCTAGTTTGGGCCTATTTTTTACATTAATCACTATTACGCTCAGAAGGCAGATCACTCATATATTCCACAAACTCAATTTCATATCCGGCTGGATCAATAAAGTAAACGTTTTTTCGGTGTGGATGCTGCGCTCCGACTTTATCAACTGTATAACCCGCTTCGGTTAGCCTATTGACGACACGCTCGATACTTTGAACCACATAGGCAAAATGTGCCAAACCGACTTGGTGACCTTCGAGTGCTCTGTTTTGACCCTCACCGTGATCGCTAAACGCTATATAATGATAGTCATCACCAAAATGCAGCCAGGTTCGTGCTTTGCCGTACCATTCGCCTTGCCCTTTGCTTCTAACTTTCCAGTGAGGAAATGCGGTGCGATAAAAGTGAAGCACCTCTTCTAGGTCGCTAACTACCAAATTTACGTGTTCTAAGTACATACATATCATCCTCTTCTTTGTAAATTCCGCTAACTGGAGGCAACGATAAAACCGCAAGTTAAGTTGAGGTAAAGCACTTTTTTATGGATTTTTAATTTGTTCACCGCAAAGAGTTGATTAAGCTGCAATATGGCGCATAGTGGAAATGATAATTAGAAACAGGATGAGTCATGAAATACTTTCTAGCAGGCGTCGCTATTGCAAGCTCAGCTTGCGCTGTGCAAGCCGCATCGCTTGAGCCAACCGATATATTTAATCTTGAATATGCTAATCAAATTGACATCACCAATGACGGTGACAAAGTCTTCTTCGTACGCAACCGCATGGATATCAAAAGTGATAGAAAAGTCGGTAATATCTGGTCTGTAGACCTTGCTACCAATGCAATGCAGCCAGTTACCTCTGGATTGCACATGGATTATTCTCCTGTGCTGTCGCCTAGTAATGATCGCATCGCTTTTGTTTCTACTCGCGACGGTAGCAGCCAAATTTATGTGAAATGGTTAGCAACCGGTGCCATTGCCAAGATCAGCAATTTAGCCCATGGACCATCAGGACTACATTGGTCACCAGATGGTAAAAGCTTATACTTTAGCCAGTTTGTTCCCAGCCAAAAGGCACCACCGGTATCTGTTGCAGGGAAACCTAAAGGGACAGAATGGGCAAAACCCCCCGTATTTATCGATGAGGTATACTATCGCGCCGACGGTGCTGGTTATACCGAACCGGGCTTTAATCATATTTTCAAAATTGACGCCAACGGTGGCAACGCAAAACAGTTAACCTCTGGCAACTTTGATCATGGCGGCGAACTGAGTTTTGCTGATGACGCAAAGGCGCTGTATTTTTCGGCTAATCGCCACAAGGATAACCAATTAAACCCAACCAACAGCGAAGTCTATAAGCTAGACCTAAACTCGCTTGAAATCACAGCGGTAACTGACCGAGTTGGCCCAGATAATCGCCCAGAGGTGTCACCTAATGGCCGCTATCTGGCTTACCTTGGTTATGATGATAAAAAAACCAATTACGAGAATAGCCTACTCTATGTCAAAGATCTCAAATCAGGCGAAACCAAAACCTATGCAGCCGATTTAGATAGAAGCCTTGCCTCTGTCACTTGGGCCGCCAACAGCCGTGGCGTCTATGTGAGTTATGACAGTGAAGGGAAAACCACACTTGGCTATCAGCCGTTAAAAGGGCGTTTTGAGCAGATAACGGATGCCATTGGTAGTGTTAGTTTTGGTCGCCCCTATTCCGGTGGTGACTATGCCATCAGTGACCGTGGATTAGTGGCTTTTACACTCGCAGATACCCAGCGCCCTGCCGATGTCGCAATTGTAAAACGCGGCGAGCCAAGACCAATTACAAAGCTTAACGAAGATGCCCTTGGCGATAAAACACTGGCAAAAGTTGAAGAAGTTTGGCTAAAGTCGACACATGATCAACTGCCAATTCAAGCTTGGGTCGCCTACCCTCCTGGGTTCGATAAATCTAAAAAGTATCCGCTCGTACTTGAGATCCACGGTGGCCCAGTTGCAAACTATGGCCCACACTTTAGCGCCGAGGTACAGCTTTTTGCTGCCCAAGGCAGCGTAGTGCTTTACATGAATCCACGAGGCAGCGACTCCTACGGCAAAGAGTTTGCTCAAACTATCCACCATAACTACCCAAGCCATGACTTTGACGACCTAATGACAGGTGTAGATCACCTGATTGGCGAAGGCTATATAGACAAAGACCGCTTGTTTGTTACGGGCGGTTCAGGTGGCGGCGTGCTCACCGCGTGGACTGTCGGTCACACGGATAGATTCGCAGCAGCAGTCGTAGCAAAACCGGTGATCAACTGGTATAGCTTTGTATTAACAGCAGATTTCTATCCATTTTTTGCGGACTACTGGTTCCCAGGAAAACCATGGGAGCACATGGAACATTATATGAAACGCTCGCCTATTAGCTATGTGGGTAATGTAAAAACCCCAACCATGCTACTGACAGGTGAAGCGGATTATCGTACGCCAATCTCAGAAACTGAGCAGTATTATCAAGCGCTTAAGCTGCAAGGTGTAGAAACAGCTATGGTCAGAATTCCAGATGCCTCACACGGAATAACCAAAAGGCCATCTAACCTGCTAAACAAAGTAGCTTATATTCAGTGGTGGTTCGACAAGCACGACCCGAAGAAATAAAACAATTATTCCTCAGGCGCATAACAATTCTGAGGGTGATAAAGTTATCGATATTGTCAGAATAAACTGACCTATATCGATAACTTCCAATATTAATTTAGAACAGTTTCATAGCCTAGTTATTAGAGAGTAAGCAGTGAATAGATTTAAATAATTTTTCTCTAGTCAAAACTCATCCATATTACCAAGAGACCGACAACGCCTCCAAAGCATCATGTGCTTCGTTTATCGCCTCATTTCTCATTTCTTCGCTTGCCCATTGATTAACTGCTGATACCGCATGAAAATCCGTGAGTCCCATGAACCCAAATACAGAACGAATATAAGGTGTACAGAAATCATAGGCTTCCATTGGCGTACCTGACTCATAGCTACCAGCACTTGAGGTAATTAATACCAGTTTTTTATCCGCTGATAGTTTTGGTTTAAAGCCCTCTACTGGGTCAATTGTGAAAGTACGCTCGTTTCGTACGATATTGTCAATGTAGCACTTTAAAGTCCATGGGACGGAAAAATTATACATAGGTGCTGAAATAACAACTCTGTCCGCACTTACAATTTCTTCAATAAGCGCATCTGATTGAGCCAACACATCCCAATCATGTGAACTTTTATCCAAATCTGGAATTGTATTTGATTGAGTCCATTGCAGGTCAGGCCCTTTAACCGGATGGTCTCCCAAGTCCCTAGAAACGACCACACTTTCAGGGAATCGAGTTTGCAACTTCGCAATAAACTCATTTGCAAGCTTATTAGTAAGTGACTGTTCGCTTCGAACACTTGAAGAAATATAAAGAATCTTCATCTATCATTCCTTTTTTGATATATTTTCAATATTACTGTTGAGTTCAACACTAATTTTTTTTGCCAAAGTAAAAAACTGACTAAGCTCGTCTTTATTTACTCCATCAAGTAAATTTACGATCCAGTCTTTATGAGAAAAAGCTATTGATTCAACAAAACTAACTCCCTCTTTTGTTAGCGTGGTATAAACCTGCCTATTATCACTTTCAGAGCGAACTTTTGTTATTAACCCATCTCTCTCCAAACGTTTACATAAGCTTGTCGCCGTAGCAGAGGAAATATCTAGTAGCTTTGAAAAATCACTGACCTGTAAAGATTTTTTTTCTTTGTATAATTTTAAAAGTATTACAAGTCTATTCTCCTGCATATCGTATTTACCTAATTCTTTCTGGCAACTTAAATTAATTAAGTTTGCCATCGATAAAATAATAAAAACGGACTGCATATTTATAATGTCAGTCTTTCGACCTTCTAATGAGAGGAGTAGCTTATATTTTTCAGAAAAGCTGAACTCTTTATTTTCAGACATAAATCACCTCAATTTTTTAACTTTACACAACACGAAGCATCACAAAGAGAATAAATTTTTAACAAACCACCCATTCTACCATGAGTCGAGTCGATTCAAGCCTTGAAACAGCTAAAATATCGGCGGATAACCAACACTAAAGCATAAATCAACTTAAGAGATGAGGCGCCTCCGAAAACACAACATCAAATAAAACAAAAATTCACACAAAGAAACATTTTTTGTTTTTTATTTACATTGAGTTGATAATTTGATTTACTGTAGCACCAAATAGTTAGATGTCAAGTTATTAGATGACTAAACAGTTATAGGTTATATGAAAAATGAATACGGCAACAAGGGAAAAAGGGGCTAGCCGAAAAGGACAACTAACCCAATTAGAATTAGATAAATTAAATCATGGGATTACGGAATCTAAGACATTAGTCGAATGCTTGGAGGTTGATTTTGCAGAGTTAGCAACATCTTTGCGTCTGTTCACTTCCGATGACCTTATTTCTATATCTGAATCGAGAAACTTAGGGATCACGAAAAGGATGTCAGCCATGGGAGTGTTGTTAAATTCAAAACTGTCTCCGCGAGATAAATCAGCGCTACAGAAACATCCTTCCGACTTAGTTCGAGGGTGGGTTGCCTACGCTATTGGCTGTGATAACAACCTTAATCTAGAACAAAAAATAGGCTCACTTATACCATTGATTGATGACCATCACTTTGGTGTTCGTGAATGGTCTTGGCTTGCTGTTAGGGCGGACATAGCTTCCGATATTACAGCAGCAATTAGCTTACTGGAACCATTAACATATTCCGACTCATCTAGAATTAGACGATTTGCATCAGAGAGTATTAGGCCCCGCGGTGTATGGTGTAAACATATACCTGAATTAAAGAAAGCTCCTGAATTAGCCGAAGTAATTCTAAATAACCTTAAGTCTGACCAAGACAAATATGTCATAGACTCTGTTGCTAACTGGTTAAATGACTGTGCAAAAGATAATCCAAATTGGGTTTTAAATATATGTAATAAGTGGCAGAAAAGTGAGACACCTATCTCTCATAGATTACTAGAAAAAGCTACACGCTCTATCAAAATCTAAATATTTTTATACCAAAGGAAGTATCACATGGACACGTTGAAATATAAAAAGCTGTCTTTAGAAAACTTAATACCAACTTCAGTTTATCGTTCTTTAGCATTTAAAAAAATATGTAAATCAATAAAAGAAAACAATGGTGTCATATATAAGCTTGCAAATAGTTATGACGAAAGAAAGCAAGCGATAAACTTAATTGATTACATGTATAAAGAGAGAGGCATTATACCTAAAAACCAGCCTATGCCTGAGCTTACAGCCTTCAATCTTAGTTCAAGTTCGACTGTATTTATCGCAAAGAAAGGCGATGAAGTTGTTGGTACTTTATCTCTAATAGAGGACTCATACATTGGATTACCAATGGAGAGCATTCACCAACAAGAGATATTGTCGATTCGTCAAGCTGAAAGGAGAGTTGCAGAAGTAGGTGCATTGGCAGTTAAAAAAGGATTTGGCGTTTCATTGATGCTGTATAACATTATGTTTCGCTGGGCTAAGCGCTCTCGATATATTGATAACCTCGCGATATCTGTTCACCCAAGCAGTCTAAGATTTTTCAGAGATGTGTTGTTATTCAGTCAGCTAGGAAAAATAAAAAATCATCCTAAATATAATAATGCTCTAGCGGTAGCTCTAACTCTCGATGTACCTAATGCAATCCAGAAATTTAAAGAAATATATAATCGCTCAGGTTTTATGATAAATAGCAACACAAATCTTTATGAATTTTTTTGTGAGAAAAAGTTTGACAACGTTTTCATTCCTGAAAGCTCTCCATTTGAGCCTGAGTTTCAAAAAATACCACAATGGAGTAAAGAGGATACTGAACTCGCACTAAGTGAGTTTCAAATTAATTTTGAAAACATGTCGAAAATAAAAGATTTTTATTTTGAAAGTTTTAAATCATTGAATAGGAATGGATAACAATGGACATTGGGCTTATTAAAACAGCATATAGAGAGCTACTTGGACACTCGGATTTTGTTCGAGAGGCTGAACCTGAATTAATTATGGATAATATACCGGCTGTGGAAGCTTACACTGAAGGTGGTAGAGATTCAGGAACTCTGTCTGGCACTTATTTATATCATTTATCCAAAACATGCTCTTTACTATCCCCTAATGATAGAGTGCTAGATTTAGGGTGTGGTTCAGGTATTTTGCTAAGCATGATTGCGCAGTTAAATCCGCAATGTCAATTTTTAGGTGTTGATTTATCACTCCCGATGCTTGAAAAAGCAAAGAAGATATCTAATGATAAAGGGCTTTTTAACATTAGTTTTCGTGAGGAGGATATTTGTCAATTGAGCACTATTAAAGATAATAGTATTGATGTTTTATGTTCTTCGATGGCATTACACCACCTTCCCGATTTACATCATTTAAATGAAACTTTTAAACAAATATCTAGAGTATTAAAGCCTGGTGGATTTCTATACATAAATGATTTCGGAAAATTAAAAAAAGAAAAATCTATAGATTATTTTGTATCCCGCTCTGGCTTGGAGCAAAATTCTATACTGGCAAAAGATTACTATTACTCACTTAAAGCAGCATTTTCAATAGAAGAGTTCAAAAAAGTTGTAAGTGATAACCTAAGTAGTGATTTTAAAGTCTTTTCCACACCAATCAGTCCAGTATCTGTAGTTATTACAAACGGGAAAAAAAAGAAAAATAATAGCTTAGATAATTCAATATCTAAAATGTATCAGCGTTTACCAAAGGACAGAAAGTCGGATTTTAATCAACTTAAATTATTCCTACGTATTTCAGGGTTAAATTTTTAAAATGAACGACTTTACAAACTCAACAGATCTGCTCGAGACGTTATTCGATGAGCTATCAGACTCTGTCGAAGCTCACTTTGGTAACAACATCGATCAGCTCTCTATAGCAGACACAATTAAGAGAGCGAGCTCGATACAAGGAGTTGTTTACCCACTTAACGTTGAGGTAATTAAAGATATAGTCAAGATAGCTAACACTTATAATCTCGTACTACATCCTGTGAGTACAGGAAAAAACTGGGGATATGGTTGCGCCGTTCCTCCAACGGAATGCGATGGCCGAATCAGTATTATAGTTAATTTATCCAAGTTAAACGAAATTGTTTATTTCGACGCCGAACTAGGACTTATAGAACTTCAGCCAGGAGTTACTCAAGGTCAATTGTATAAATTTCTCCAAGATAGAAACGCTGACTTTTTAGTTCCTGTTACAGGGGCTGGACCTGATTGCAGTATACTTGGTAACGCACTTGAAAAAGGTTATGGAATAACACCGATTTCAGACCATTTTCAGTCCATAATCTCAATAAATGCAGTGTTGCCGAATGGGGAAGAATATAAATCTCCCATGTCGGAAATTTTGGAGGAAAAGGGATATCGTGCCGCATATAAATGGGGAATTGGCCCATATTCAGACGGCCTATTTTGCCAAAGTAATTATGGAATAGTCACTAGTGCCACAATCACTCTAGCCCGCAGAACACCTGAGGTAATGTCATTTTACTTTTGGCTGCCTGAGTCAGAAAGCCTCGAAAGCATTGTAAATTCAGTTAGAAATATTTTGTCAATTCCCAGCTTAGGAGTTGGTGGGATTAACATTATTAATTCAACTCGCACAATCACGATGAATTCTACACTAGCATCTTTAAGAAATAATAGAAATACCAACCCACTAGATCCAAATGAGATAGAAAAATATGCATCGGTACACAATATCAAATCTTGGTTTGGGTTTGGTGCCATATACGGAACTAAAGACAGTGTAAAGTCAGCAAAAAAATTCATTAAAAAACAGCTGTCCCCTAGTACTGTAAAAATTCTCTTTATCAATAAAGCAAAACTCAGTTTTCTGCAGTCAGCCGTAAGCTACTTGCCTAAGGTTTGCTCAGAAAACGTAACTACACTCCTTGAAAAAATGGGTAAAGGCCTATCAATGATGGCTGGAAAGCCAGACGAAGTAGCCCTCCCCTTAGCATATTGGAGAGCAAGAAATCCTCCACCCGATGAAAACCTCAACCCTGCGAGAGATAAGTGTGGACTGCTTTGGTATGCACCAATAGTATCTATGTCAGGGAAGGATTGTGATCGTTACGTCAAGATGGTTACAGATATATGTAACGTTTATGGCTTTGATGCTCCAATCACTTTAACGAGCATCTCACCTTTTGCTTTTGATAGCACGCTTCCAATACTCTTTTCAGCGAGCAGCACAACCGAAAGTGAGCAAGCGATAGCTTGCTATAAAGCTTTGTATGAGGCCGGTTTACGCAATGGATTTGTACCGTATCGAATTGGCTCTGGGCAAGTACAACTATTTAATGAACGACAGCTAAGTGCACATAAGCTAACTAGAAACATAAAATCTAGTATCGACCCAAATCACATTATCTCTCCAGGTAGATACGTTTAGCTTTCGTTAGATCGTAATTAAGGAAAAACAATGAAAAGCGACTTAATCATAATGGGTTCCGGTATTGCAGGTAACCTAGCTGCTATGTACTTCAGAAAGAAATTCCCTGATATAAATGTAACATTAGTAGGTAAGCAAAAGTCACGTTCTCCTTTGGTTGGGGAATCCACTGTAGAAGTGACCGTCCAATTTTTAAATGCGATTGGATTAAGTACTCTGCTAGAAGAAAAACATTATCATAAATATGGTTTGTCTTATTACTTTAAACAATCTTACGACAAAAAGTGTAACAAATATGTTGTACATGAAGCCCCCGGAATAAACCGACTCCCGTCTTTTAATCTAAATCGCAACGTATTCGATCAAGATATTAGAGATATCAATGCGACATTAGGAATACGTAGAATAGATCAAGATGTACAGGAGGTTATTTTATCTGATAATAGTGACCATAAACATCAAGTTGTTCTCAAAGGGCAAAACGGAGAGACCACCCACATTGACGCTGACTGGGTTATTGACGCGAGTGGAAGACGAAGACTACTAGCCAAACAATTGCAACTGCATAAAGCCCCAGCTTATCAACGCAGCTCTTTTTGGTTCAGGATGAATTCGTTTGACCGTACAAAACTGTTTGAAATGACGGATACTCGAGTTAACCACCACTGCTATGATCCATACTATGTTACCCATCATTTTTATGGCCAAGGATATTGGATTTGGATTATTCCTCTCAAAGCGAGTACAGGCAAAGATCACGTAAGTATAGGCATAACCTATCGGCCAGAGCTATTAGGACAAAAAAATGTTCAGTTAGAATCCTTACTAACTATTCTAGACAATGACCATCCCTCCATTTCAGCCATGATACGTTCGGGTAGCATAGATGATACATGTAGCTACAACAACTACATGTACGAAGCTGAGCAATATTACTCAAAAAGCGGCTGGTATTTACTTGGAGATGCCGCTTTCACTTTTGACCCTGCAAACAGTGCAGGTCTTGCTTATGTTGCACATGAAATCACTCAGATAGCATCTATGATTAGCAAGGATCGAAATCATGAACTTACACAGGATTATGTTGACGCAATGGAGCGTCATGTAAAAGCTCAATTAGCACTCCAAGATAGTTGGAGTAATTGGTATCTCATTATGAACGACCCTCTCAAAATGGCTTGGACACTTAAAGTCGCCAATATGGGCTATTTCCATGTCGTACTACCTAATTTCATCAACGGTAGTTACCTAGATGGCCGCTCTGCTAACCATTTTGCAAAATTGCTTCCCCGCTTTAGTAAAGAAAATGCTCCTAAATGCTACCCTTTTCCAGAGTTACTAGAGCTTATAACTGAACAAATAGATCCGTCTCAACCATTAGCTCCTGAATTAATACCTAACCTCTATGAAAAAACAATAAATTTTAGATTATACAGGGCGACTAACGATAAAGATCGCGCTCGATTCGTTTCTCGATATTTCTTTAAACTAGCTCGACTTCGCCTATATGTGATGAAAAAAGTAAAATGGCAATTCAACATAAAGCATGGAGTAGTCATGACCAAGAGTCTTATTGCAATTGCCTCAGACCTCATAAAGTCTACTGTAATTTTCTGTATTCCCTCGTTTTATGTGAAGAAAGCGAAGGTAAACTCTTCACTTTCTTCTCCGTACACAAATATGGGTGATCATTTACGTTGCTTAACGCACGATAAAAAGCACACCCCCCCTCTGCAGTCGATGATGAAAAATGACGACCAACCGGCTCAGGTTGACTCAAGAGAAATATCAGAAATGGAAATGTAAACATATGTCTGATACACCTTACATATGCTGGAAACGAGGTGCATTTGTTATTGCCGAAGACATTTTGAATGGTAAGGTGACTTCATTCCAAGTCGTACAGGCCGCCATTCAAACATGTCTACGCAACAGTAAACTCAATGCAGTTGTCATTGAGCGTTTTGCTTTAGCTTTGAAAGAAGCGAAGGCAGCGGACTTGATGATCCAATCAGGTAAGGTTGTTGGACCTTTACATGGTGTGCCGTTTACAGTAAAGGAGAGTCTTGGCTTTGAAGGACTTCCTCATACAGTTGGATCAATGAAACGCATAGAAAAATACGCATCGAATGATGCCACTGTTGTCGCCCGTTTAAAAAAGGCTGGTGCTATTGTTATTGGCCTTTCAAACTGCTCAGAAATGGCGTTGTGGCCTGAATGTAGTAATCCAGTCTACGGAAAAACCTCTAACCCTTGGAATTTGAACTACACCTCTGGAGGCAGCAGTGGAGGTGATGCTGCCGCAGTTGGGGCTGGTATCGTACCTTTTGGCGTAGGAACCGATGGTGGTGGCTCAATAAGGATCCCTGCAGCTTTTTGCGGAGTCTATGGCCATAAACCGTCGGGAGGCCTAGTTCCATTAACAGGCCACCCTCCTCTTCATGATACTGGACTAGAAAATCAGGATGCTCAAAAAGTCGCAGCATTTTTTTGCGCAGGCCCAATAGCTAAAACAGCTAAAGACTTAATGCCGCTATTAAAGATCATGGCAGGCCCTGATGGCCTGGATAAGAACGTCAAACATTTACCCGCTTTTTCTAGCTGCGACATTAATATAACAGAAATTTCTGTATTTATGTGCTCATCACCTAAGGTTACCTTTGCAAGAGCTGTTGCCGCAAACGTGAGTGAGCCTATTGATGTATTGGGTCAAATGTTTGCTTCAATGGGGGCCAATGTACAATCATGGAACCACCATGCCATTAAAGATGCATTGATGATATGGATTGAAGCAGTACAGCACCTTTCCATTGCCGAACTTATATCAGATGGTCAAGGAATCCGTCCAATTCAGGAGTTAGTTAAATACATGCTTCATAAAAGCCAGTATTCACTTCCTGCTATTTTAGCAACACTAACTTATCAGTACTCACTCCCAATCCTCAAAAAGTGCGTCAGCCTTGATCCAAAAACACGACTAGGGTTACAAAAAGACATCGAAAATCAGCTTGGAGACAATGGTATATTGATTATGCCTGTATTTCCAAGCGCGGCGCCAAAACATGGCAAAATGCTCTTCCATCCCGCCGATTTCGCTTACGCAGGCTTATTCAATGCACTAGAATTACCAGCTACATCTGTACCTTTAGGTTTTGATGAGAACGGATTGCCAAAGTCAGCACAAATAATTGCAGCAAAAAACATGGACCATCTATGTATCGCTGCCGCCTGTTTGATTGAAGAAAAGTACAAAAGCAGTCTAACCAAATCGGCTGATTAGACTGCTTTGCTAGACTAACAAAGCCAACTTTTTTATTGTTAAAGAAAATCCACAAAAATAAGGAATTCAATATGGATTATGTCTCTCTCAATCGTGCGGCATGGGAAGAACGAGCCAAGGCACATTTTGACTCTGAGTTTTATGACGTCAATCGCTTTTTACAAGGTACCTCTTCGCTCAATCACATAGAATGTGAGCTACTCGGTAATGT
Organism: Pseudoalteromonas flavipulchra NCIMB 2033 = ATCC BAA-314; assembly: GCA_000814665.1. Classification (GTDB taxonomy): domain Bacteria; phylum Pseudomonadota; class Gammaproteobacteria; order Enterobacterales; family Alteromonadaceae; genus Pseudoalteromonas; species Pseudoalteromonas maricaloris. The sequence goes on along the minus strand of JWIH01000024.1, from coordinate 113,439 downwards.
ATCAGGCAAGAGTCTGCTTCACCTACAATGTCACTTCGGCCTAGATAGCCTATCATTCGCAAGGTTGGGGGCTAAGGTAACTGGTGTCGACTTTTCAACAGAAGCCATTACGCGAGCAAATACATTGGCTCAACAAACTGGGCTTGATGCCAGTTTTATCTGTCGGGATATCACGCAATTTGGGCTTGAGAATACCACACAATTCGACATTGTCTTTGCATCCTATGGCACCATTTGCTGGTTACAAGATTTATCTCAGTGGGCTGCCACTATTGCCCGTGCATTAAAGCCCGGCGGTCAGTTTTGTTTTGTGGAGTTTCACCCAAGTATTGACCTTCATTTAGGTTACCCTTACTTCCCACAAACTCAGCCGGATATTAGCGAAGAATCAACCTATACCGAGAACCACCAAGATAGCAAACAAACCATTGCGACTTGGCCGCACTCAATCGCCGAAGTGATGCAGTCATTAATGCAAACAGGTCTTACAATTACCCACTTTGATGAGCACCCTTTTAGTCCATATAACTGCTTTGAAGGTTTAGAGGCGGTGTCTGGACACGGCTTTCAGTTATTGAATAAAGGGCATCAAGTGCCATTGCTATTTTCAATATTGGCGAATAAAGCGGAGTAGAACTCACTACTCCGCCACATATTTTTTCATCTCCAATACAATCACGAGACTTTTTTGCACAACCCTTACGCACCTAGTTAACTACCAACATACAATATGGTCTTACAAGCTTTCTGTTCCAAGCCAATTATTGCAAAAGACTAAATTAAAGTTTCACTTCAAAAATATTCTTGCTATAGAAGATAAACATAACACTTTGATAAATTAAATTTTTTATCGATTTATTTTTCCGAATATACCAATTTGTTTTTCTGGATTTTCTCTTTCTAATTTGTGAACTAAAGTTTAACACGCAGTTTGAGACACACTTTAATTACGAGGGAACCTCCCATGAATAGAAAATCTAGAACGATGTTGTCTGCCGTCGCGCTCGCAGTAACAACAACGCTATCAGCCCCGAGCTTTGCAGCAATGAGTGAAGCAAAAACCAACCAATTTTGGTGGCCAGAACAACTAAACCTAAGCCCATTAAGACAACACAGCCCAGAATCCAATCCTTACGGCGCAAATTTTGATTATGCTGCTGAATTTAGCAAACTAGATCTTAAGCAAGTCAAAAAAGACATTGAGCAAACACTCACCGATTCACAAGACTGGTGGCCTGCCGACTGGGGTCATTATGGTCCCTTTATGATCCGTATGGCATGGCATAGCGCCGGGGTCTATCGTGTACACGATGGCCGTGGTGGCTCGGCAGGTGGCCAACAACGTTTTGATCCGTTAAACAGCTGGCCTGATAACGCAAACTTAGACAAAGCAAGACGATTATTATGGCCGATTAAACAAAAGTACGGTCGTAGCCTATCGTGGGCAGACTTAATGGTCTTAGCGGGCAACGTTGCGCTTGAGTCAATGGGCTTTAAGACCTTTGGTTTCGCCGGTGGCCGTCAAGACGATTGGGAACCAGATTTAGTTTATTGGGGTCCAGAAGATGCTTTCTTAAAAGACGAGCGTCGCGACAACAAGGGCAAACTAAAGGGCCCATTGGCAGCAGTTGAAATGGGACTTATTTATGTCAACCCTGAAGGTCCACACGGTAAACCAGATCCATTACTTGCCGCAAAAGATATTCGCATGTCATTTGGTCGCATGGCCATGAACGACGAAGAAGTGGTCGCACTTATCGCGGGTGGTCACACCTTTGGTAAAGCACATGGCGCGAAAAAGCCATCTGATTGTGTGGGTAAAGAACCAGCCGCTGCAAAGATTGAAGCACAAGGTCTAGGTTGGAAAAATAAATGCGGTTCGGGTAAAGGTGCAGACACCACAACAAGTGGTTTAGAAGGGGCTTGGACGGTCACACCAACTCAATGGTCAACCAATTATCTCGACAACCTAATGAATTTCAATTGGGTAATGACAAAAAGCCCAGCAGGAGCGACCCAATGGATCCCTGACAACAAAGCTGCGGCAAACCTAGTGCCAGACGCCCACATTGAAGGTAAACGCCACGCACCAATAATGTTCACCACGGATTTGGCATTAAAATTTGACCCTGAATATCGTAAGGTTATTGAACGCTTCCGCAAAGATCCAAAGCAATATGAGTTGGCGTTCGCGAAGGCTTGGTTCAAATTGACCCACCGTGATATGGGTCCAAGAGCCCGTTATGTGGGCTCAGAAGTACCAAGCGAAGTACTGACTTGGCAAGATCCAATTCCAAAAGCGGATTACAAGATGATTGATAATAAGGACATAAGCGCCCTGAAAAAATCAATCTTGAACTCAGGTCTAACAAAGCAAGAACTGATCAGAACGGCATGGTCTGCAGCATCTAGCCACCGTGTTACTGATATGCGTGGTGGTGCAAACGGTGGCCGTTTACGCCTCGAGCCTCAGGTAAGTTGGGAGGTAAACAACCCTGACGAAGTAAACAAAGTACTAGCTACATTGACGGACATTCAAACCCGCTTTAATAAGCGCGCTGGTAAAAAAGCGGTCTCTATTGCCGACTTGATTGTGTTAGGTGGTTCTGCAGCAGTTGAAAAAGCCGCAAACGACGCAGGCTACAAAGTAAATGTAGCGTTTAAACCGGGCCGTACCGATGCCTCACAAGCACAAACAGATGTCTTATCATTTAGCTATCTGGAGCCAAAAGCTGACGCGTTCCGTAACTATTACAGTGATGAAGCATTTATGTCACCAACTGAAATGTTAGTAGACAAAGCCAATATGTTGGACCTATCTGTACCTGAAATGACGGTACTATTAGGCGGCCTACGTAGCTTAGACGCAAACTACAAAGGTTCAGAGCACGGTGTATTTACTGACAAACCAGGTCAGTTGAGCAACGACTTCTTTGTTAACCTGCTAGATATGTCGACTAAATGGTCAAAAGTAGAGGGGCAAGAAGGCTTATATGAAGGTCGTGACCGTAAAACTGGAGAGATAAAATGGACGGCAACACCGGTTGATTTAATCTTTGGTTCTAACTCTGAACTTCGCGCAATTACCGAAGTCTATGCATCGGACGATGCCAAACAGAAGTTTGTAGACGATTTTATCGCCGCTTGGGTGAAGGTAATGCAACTAGACCGCTTTGACTTAAAATAAACCAATTAAGTAGAGCAAACAGGGCCTGATTTAGGCCCTGTTTTTTTATTCGTGCTGCACACCTACTAAGGTCAAAATATAGCTAACATGCGTTTTCGCACCACTTGCCCGCATTGTTTTCATAAGACATTTGTAAATTAGTTTCAGGTACTAGAGATCCCCGGGTAGACAAATATAGTTGATAATTTATCTGACTGGCCGTGGGTAGTTGGCTTTATGCAACAGGTAGAGAGCCGATTCTTCAATTTAGTTTATGCACAAAAAATCGGCGCTTAGCGCGCCGAGTAAACTTAATGATCAATCATATCAGCCAAAATGATGGCTGCGTGGGTTTCCACCGCACCTGAATCGAAACCATACATGTGCCCATATTTGTTCGCTAGCTCGGAATGCACATTATTGATGATCTCTTCTTGCCAGCGTTTGAACCAAATGAAGTGGTTGCCGTCACTAAAAATTGGGGTGTAGGGCGCAACTTCTAATTGTTTACCGACTTCAGTTCTAACATCAGCAATGTATTCCAGCAGATCTTTTACGTCCTTTTTTGAACCTATATTGCCATGACCGCCATTAATAAAGTTCCAGTGCTTACTGAGCGGTTTCCTCAGAAGATTTTGTAGATCCACTTCGTAACCATGGAAATCTTCCGCTCCCGCAAAATTGTAAAACGGCAGCTGATCAGGGTTAATCATGTCAGCGAAATGCAGCACGCGATCGCTTGGAATTAGAATCATCGTGTTATCCGGTGTGTGACCAGAACCTTCTGGTGCCATCATCTTCAGCCTTATGGAGCCAAATTTGACCGTTTTAGCTCTTTTCAAATCGTACACTTCATTTGGTGCAGGAACTTTAGGGGTTCTCACACCGTTTTCGTTCAATTCAGCGTGAAGGTTGATCTTGTCAGCAACGGTTTGACTAGCGATAACACGGACATGACCCACCCTTGGGTAATTTTTCTTAATTAAGTCAATAAGTTGATTACCTCCACCTACATGATCTAGGTGATAATGAGAATACATAATAGCAGTGATCGGCTTATTGGTAATGGATTGAATGCCTCGAAAAAGCGCATCAATACGACCATCACCAAGAGGGTCAATCAGCAACACCGAGTCTTTGGACACCACAACGGTAGCGTTGTAGTAATTTACTCCGATCCAGTAGGTGTTTTTACCCAATTTTTGTACAGTGAATTTACTGTCATCAAACTGGCGTTCATAAAGGTTATTGATTTTTTGGCCGATTTTCAGCGAGTGCTTTGCTGATGGTTCAACTTCGATTTGAGCCGTTTCACCAGGGAATAAAATTGCGTGTTGGTTATTATGGTCATGGCCCAACGCACTGACATTAAAAGTAAACACTGCAGCAGCAATAGGGGTTAAAGCTAGGGTGGGTAGTTTCATTTTTCTCTCCTCAATAAGATGAAAAAAAGATAAAACAAAAACAAATATATCAAAAATGCATGTTTGTTATAGTATGTAGATCATTTACGCATAACTTTATACGGTGATGGCATGGGTGTACCTGAGTTGAATCTACGCAGTATTGACTTAAATTTGTTAACGATCTTAGAGAAGGTGTTGATCCACAAGCATATTAGTCAAGCCGCTCAAGCATTAAACATGAGCCAGCCAGCAGTGAGTCGAGCCCTGATGCGCTTGCGTAAGCAATTTGCTGATCCATTGTTGGTAAAGGTGAAAAATGAGTATCGTTTAACTGCAAAAGGTGAGCGCCTTCGTAGCGAACTGGAGCTATCACTCACAACTATTCGTCATATGTTGGTGGATGATGAGTTTGACCCCCTGCAATACTCAGGCGTGTTCACTATAGGGGCGCTGGATTTCGAAATGATGATGATTGTGCCGAAATTGTTGGCGCGTTTTCAACAGCGTGCTCCAAATTTGAAATTACAAATTGTGTCTTACAACTCGTTTATACCGCTTCATGACTACTTGGAAAAGGTGGCGGATTTATTACTGTACTCCACAGATGAGACACCCACCAACGTATTTAAACAGCGTTTATTTAATGATAATTATGCCATAGTAATGTGTTGTCAGCATAAATGGGCTCATCAGCCTATGACGTTAGCGCGCTATTGCCAGAACCGACATCTAATCGTTTCTGGTAATGGCTTGTGCAAAACGGATATGGATCATGAACTGAAAAGGTTGAATGCTCAGCGGGAAGTAGTGGCATCTTTACCCCATTTTTCGATGGTGCCGGAGTTATTGATTAACACGGATCTGATTGCCACTTTACCAAAGCGGCTGGTCACTCATTTAAGTAGACGTTATGACATCACGGTAGCCGATTTACCGTTCCACACTGCCGATTTTCAAGTTGAACAATTTTGGCATCTCATTCATCACAACAGTCCAATCCACCAGTGGGTGAGGCAGGAAATAAAAAGCTTGGTGGATGAAGAAATCGGTGAAACGGTGTGAGGCGACTCGATTAAATCGCCTTTCCATTCGGTCTCCCAACTAAGCATTATCTTTATCGATAGTTCTGTTATTAAACAGCTAAACTGCGCCTCGCGCAGCTAGACACCCAGAGTTATTTTTAGGTAGTGCAACAAAGCAAAGCCGAGATACGAACTTATCCGTCACCACATCGCTTTGCGCTTTATCGCTACTGTTATAGAGATGCAATTGATTATCTTCAACGAAATAAAATCCCAATTGGTTTAATCGTGCCGCCCATCGGTATCCCGATGCTAAATCACATTTTATATAAGCACTTAACTCTCGATATTGCATTTGCTGATCACCGCCCCACAGCAACTGATAAGGCAAATTTGCACGCTGTAAAGCCCCTTGCCAAAATCGTGATAAGCGCTGATTTCTATCTTTACAAAATACCTTTCCATGTGGATTCCAAAGGCTCAAGATAGCGCCCCGTGTATCAAAGCGGACTGGCTGTATTGGTTGAAAATATACTTGTAAATAAAGCTGCCACAGGTTTGGTTCAATTTTCATGTTTTACTGCTTGTTTGATTGTATTGACTAGTTACCAAGATGGGCTCATGGCTGCAGGTTTGGCTGCTCCACGTAATCGGCCTATACATCTTATCAATAACTAAAAATTATCACTTAACCAATACAGCAACTCGCTTTTGCTCGTTCTCCGTGAAGGTTTGTTTGAGTAGTGACTCGACTTTTTCTTTTGCGATTTGGCTATCACCAAGCTCGGCTAAAATATTTTGCTTTTGCAGCATAAAGCTCTGTAGTTTTTGCTGCCAATGCTGTTGTTGCTTCTGGACTTCAAGTATACGCGTTGCGGCTTCATCGCCGTACTCAGCGCTTAGTTCGTTATAGTGTTTTTGCTGCCAATTTGCGTTTAGGGTGTGTAACTGGGCTGAGGTTTGAAATAACACTTGTTCACGCTTTGGAAGCCCACTGATATGCGTCTCAATTAATTGCTGCTTTTGCGATTCAGATATAGATGCGTCTGACAAAATTTGCCATCGGGTCAAAGCTTGCGTATCCCACGCATTATCATCTTCAAACCAAACTGCAATCACTTCATCCGTAAAAAATTGCCGCTGCAGCGCATGTAGCAGTTCAACACGTTCTTGTAGATTAAGATGTGTGTCCACATCAATTAAAGCCTGCTTAAATTGCACGTAGAGACCTGTAACTTCGTGAAGGCATTGTGGTAATAATTCCAGATAAGCTTGCCACTGCTCGGCTTGGTTATGGTTTTGTAGCTCAAAAAGCCAATCGTCGATTTGGTACTTATGCTGTTTATTAATGGTCTCACAATGTGCGCTTACAGATGCATTCCTTGTGGGTTGTGGGACCTTATGGGCATCATTTTGCTGTTCAGATAACACCGCTAACCGGGGAACATGACGCGGCGTCTCTTGCTGTTCACTCTCAATATAAACCAGCGACAGCATAGTCAAAATGATTAACAAAAGGCCCCACTTTTTCATAGCGCCAAACCTTTTAAGCGGCGAATATGCTGGCGATAAACGGTTAATGGGTCTGTTTCGAACAAGTGATGAATACCAATGGTGTGGTTTACCTGATCTAAATGATTCATTTTGAATTGGTTATTGATCACCTGACCTAAATTACTAGAACAAGCTGATACTAGGCCGTCGTTGGCCTCATCAAAAACTTGAGAGAACAGTGCAAGTGCGTTGTCAGCGGGGTCAAATACGTTGGTCCATGCTTTGCTGCCACTCCATGAGAAATAATGCACACCATTGCTCGCTAGACTTTGCGTTTCGCCACAATAATGACTTGGCACACCCTCTGGGTATTTTTGGTTAAATGCTAATGTGCCAGCCGTGGTCAAAGCACCTAGTGCTTCGAGTGCATCTTTTGGTGCGGTTGCTTTACCAGATAACAAATCAATCAACCCCGCAAGGCCGTTAGCAAGCGACGCTAAAAACTGCTCCGAAAATGAGCCACTGTCTACTCCACCGCGAACAACATCTGCAAAACGACTCCCCCAGTTTACGCCACCAATACTAGTCGCTGAGGCCACCCACTCAGGTTTAACTGAGGCGACGTAGCGAATTGTTTGCGCGCCTTGGCTGTGGCCAATCAAATTAACTTTGTCTTTACCCGTTAATGCTCGAACCAACGCAACTTGCTCTAGTAATTGCTCACCACGCAATTCTGAATTATGGGCTGATGATACTTCTGCAACATAAACCTGCCCACCTTCATCATGGATCACCTGTGGTACGCGATAAAAATAATCTACTCCGAGCAGATTATCAAAACCAAACAGACCGTGAACTAATACCACGGGATACTCTAACTCCTCACCGCTGTGGGCGGGAGAGGTAACGATCGATAGCAACCCAAGCAGGGCGCTGAGAATAAACCTTTTCATGTACTTGCTCCAATTATTACAATTTAGTAACAAATAAACTTTAGATTACAATGGTCAGAGGTCAAGCCAGAATAGTGTAAAAAATGAAATTTTGATGAATGTTACGTAAACAAAAGTAAATAATGGCAGTGTAAGTTAGTACCTAGGCCCAGAGGTTAGCACGCACAGAGTACCCCAAAAGAAGCCAAAATACGGCTCCTTTTGCGAATTTCTAAAAATTAGGATCAATCGAGGGGAAGGTCTACAAGCAGTCAGCGTGAGGATAAGTTGTGAGTTCACCTAAATGCACTTGGTAACTATTGCCGGTAATTGCTGTGGTACCGTAATGTCCGGCATCAGAACCAATAGTAAACGCCTCAGAAGCTGGGATCCCCGCTTTGATAAAGGCTTCAGCATCTGTTTTGGCATTACCATAAGCACGAACGACATCAATGCCCTGCGCCTTTAAGCGATTAATCTCCGCAGTTTTATATTCTGCCGTTTTAAACAGGCTGGTTTCATTGCTAAGTGATGTGCGTAGAAAGCCTTGCGGTAAGCCCATCCAATTTAACCATCCGCGCGTCCCTTTGGCATACCAATACACTCTGGCTGTTAAGAATACGGGTTGATAGCCCAAATCAAGATAGTGGCGAACTAAATCATAGGCGCCATCTTTGGGGTCAGCATGATCTATTCCGGTATAGTCGCCAATTTGCTCGGCATCGGATTCGGTTAATGTACCATCGATGTCAAACAGGACCGCTTGAGTACCTGGCTCAACGACCGTGACATAACCTTGTGCACCGGAGCCGTCAGCTGGTACGCCTGCGTATATACGATACTGACCTGCCGATAATTCAGGCAAGGTGATAAACGCCTTACCATCGCCATTGGTGGTTTGCTCACCAAGATACTGCCAATTTGTGTCCGACTCAGCACGGTAGTAAAACTCCACCGACTCGAATTCCAAGTCTTTATGAGTGATGCTACCGTAGTCAAATTTAGCAGTGATCTGAGTTGCAGCACCGGCAGCGGTTACTTGATCGTGTACCATATGGTAACTCGGCAGCCAAGATAAGTATTTGTTAAATGAGCTAGAAAAGCTACGCTTGACCATATTAGGTGCTGCATAATGGGTTTCTAATGCGGTAATACTTGGGCAAGTAGGGGTTGCCAGCGAAGAAAAAGAAGCGAATAACGCTGCTGTTAAAATAGAATGTCTCATGCACGACTCCGTGTTTATTATTGTCATAACGAATACGTCACCCAAGCAAATAATCGACTTACGTAGGTAACAAAGAGCAAGGCACAACTGGGTTGGCCTTGTCATAAAACGCTAGAGCATAAACTCGAAATGTGTCAAATTTGTTAACTTAAATGATTTATTTAACATTCCATAGATGTTCTACCATCTCTTGTGTACTAACTTCCATGCAACCTTGGCGGTTAACCCCAGCCCAAAGCGGGCTAAAATCGCCACTTCCTTGCTTTTCAGCAGCAGCGCGCAATGGCGTCAAAGCAGCTGATGCGTATGGAAAAGTCGGTACATCTTCATTAATGAAATTAAGATCTATCATTAAGCGATTTTCAATCCCACGCGCAGGGCGACCAGAAAACACATTGGTCACGGCAGACGGTTCAGCCAGTGATTTAAGTGCATCACGATGTACCAAAGAGGTGCTTGCTTCATCACATAGTAAGAAGCATGTGCCTATTTGTGTTCCACAGGCACCCAATTCGTGCATCATAGTGACATCATGATGAGAAGCAATACCACCTGCAGCTACTACAGGAACCGATAGCGCATCAGCGAGGATGGTGACCAATTGACGAGTATGTAGCTGAGACTCAAGAGTTGCCTTTGTAAAGGTTGCTCTATGTCCGCCCGCTTCAATCCCTTGTGCTATCACGATGTCTGCACCATTTTCAGCTAACCATATCCCCTCTTCTAAGGTCGTTGCTGAAGATAAAATAATCGTCCCCCACGACTTTACCAACTCGACCAATTCGGCATCTGGAAGACCAAAATGAAAACTGATCGCGGGAGGTTTATAAGGGGCAATGGCCTCAGCCATTTCCCTATCAAATGGGCGTCTTAAGATCCCCATGTCATCGCTAGGTGTTAACTCCAGCTCATCGTAATATGAAGCCAGCTTTTTCTTCCACTTATCTTGCTGATAAGGGTCAAGTTCCGGCATTTCATGGCAAAAAAAGTTAAGGTTGTATGGGCCAGAAGCATGCGCTTTAAAATGCTCGATTTCAGCAACGATCTGCTCCTTACTCAGCATCCCACAAGGGATTGAGCCGAGTATTCCGGCATTTGTCGCTGCGGCCGCTAAGCGCCAATTTTGCACGCCCGCCATTGGCGCTTGGATCATAGGAATGGAGATATTGAGTAATGTGGTAAGCTGCATCACAAGGTCCTTGTTTTAGGCAAAACGACATAAAGCCGAAGGTGCTTTCAGTGTGGGGAAGAAGCGCTTAACGGTCAATGATTGTTTGCTTTATAAAGCAAACTTTCTCTTGCCAAAACAACCATGTTTGAAATAGTGTTTCTATAACAATACAAGGACGCCGTGATGAATATCTCTCTAAGAGCCATTGATAAACACAACTACGAAGCCATTTGCGATTTAGATGTCAGCCCTGAGCAGCAAGATTTGGTAGCCTGCAACATGTTTTCCATCGTGGAATCAACATTTAATGATGGCTATACCACACGCGCAATTTATCAAGATGATGAAGCTGTTGGGATGCTAATGTGGGTACAAGAGAGTATAGAGCGCATCTCCATTTGGCGCTTTATGGTTGATCAACAATTTCAGCAACAAGGGATTGGGCGTAAAGCGCTCACCCTCGCACTCGAAGAAATCAAGCTGACACCAAACCTTACCACCATAGAAATCTGTTATGTACCGAGCAACCCCGTTGCAAAATCGTTTTACGCGAGCTTTGGCTTTCAAGAAATTGGAATCAATGAAGACGATGGTGAGATGCTAGCGGTGATCAAGCTACCTCTATAATAAGTTGTAATTTATGGTAATTTGCGCAAATGAAACATTAGGTTAAACTCACTTAAAAATGTAAGTTGGCCAATTAAAGGAATTACCATGCACGAGCATACTAAACGCATTTGTGATTTTCTCACCGAAATCCAGCTACCTTTTCGATTTCATGAAGTCGAGGAAAATACGTTTTTACCGGGTCTGAAAACGGTAATGGGGACACTTTATATTGATAATGAGAAATTGCTATATCCTGGCGATATATTGCACGAAGCTGGTCATATTGCCGTATGTGAGCCGATATTCCGCGACCAACTTCATGAAGACGTGTATAAAAATGGCCTAAAAAATGGCAGAGAGAAGCAAGCCATGCAAGGGGAAGAAATGGCCGCCATTGCATGGTCGATTGCTGCCATTCAATATATTGGCTTGCCTCTAGAGGTTGTATTACATAAAGATGGCTATAAAGGCGCCAGCAATAGCTTCGTAAGTGCTTTTAAGGAAGGGAAAGGGTTCGGCTACCCATTACTCAATGCATGGGATATGACTTGCCCAGAACAAGGCTTTCCTAAAATGCAGAAATGGATCCGCGAGCTTCGTTGGATCAATGAATTAAGTTAATCCCTTCACTATCTAAACCTTAAGCTCCCTAGCAGCTCGAAATAAAAAAAGCCCGACTACAAAGTCGAGCTTGGGGAGGCGTGGCGCTTTGGATTGCCACTTGCTTACTGATTAAATTCTTTCTCAGACAGTTTGCCATCTCCGTCGCTGTCTAGCTTATCAAAGATTGAAGCAAGAGATTCTGACAGTGATGCTTCGCTTTTAGAGATAAAACCGTCTTTATCTAAATCAAAATCGTTAAATTCTGCTGCCATTGCTGAGCCGGCAAAAAGTACTGTGGCGGCTGTAATTGCTGTTGCTAACTTTTTCATTGTGACCTCCTAGCCTTTAAAGTTAGAGAATTCAGAAGCGCTTAGCTGACCATTTTTGTCTGCATCTAGCTTCTCGAACTGACCGAGTAGTGTTGATGATACTGATGCTTCTTGCTGGCTGATCTGCCCGTCTTTATCCTTGTCTACATCTTGAAATGACAAGGTTGCTGCCAGTGCCATCGTACTCACCAATACACCTATGGTCGTTGCACATACCGTTCTAAGTTTCATAGCCATTCTCCTCACTATGCCCGTCTCTCATTGCGGCTCTAGTCGCAAATTAACCTTTAAAGTTAGAGAACTCAGTTTCGTTTAGTTCTCCGTCAGCGTTTACATCTAAGTCTTTAAACTGCTCGATAAGCGCTGTATTTACTTTTGCTTCGCTCATACTAATAGCACCGTTGCCATCTGTGTCATAGCTTGCGAAATCTTCACCAGCAATAGTATTTGCTGAAGCCAATGTTAGACCTGTGATTGATAGTGCGATAAGTACATTTTTCATCATTCTGCTCCTAAAATTTCCTAAATATGATTTGCTTTTGGACGGCTTGATTAGCCTTGGTAATTTGCGAATTCAGACTCGCTCAACTCACCGTCGGCATTGCTGTCTAGTTGTGTAAATTGCTCTGCAAGCGACTGATTTACTTTTGCCTCAGTCATGCTGATGGTGCCGTTACCGTCAGTATCATATTTAGTGAAATCTTCACCAGCTAATGCAGAAGCTGAAGCGAATGTTAAACCTGCAATCGAAAGTGCTGCTAATACGTTTTTCATGATAGTCCAATCCTTCTGTCGTTTTCGTAATGGTGTTAAAGGCAGTGGGCGCTATGCCCACCTAGCGATTAACCTTCGTAGTTCGCGTACTCAGATTTGCTTAGCTCGCCATCGGCGTTCGCGTCTAAGTCTGCAAACTGCTCAGTTAACGAAGTGCTTACGCTTGCTTCAGTAACGCTGATTGAACCGTTGCCATCAGTATCTAGTTTTTCGAAATCGCCACCAGCAAATGCTGATGCTGAAACCATTGATAAACCTGCGATTGATAGTGCTGCTAATACGTTTTTCATAATCTAATCCTTCAATTGTGTCATTTTGTTCTGATGAGCTAGGCATGCGACCCAGCTCTTTAACTCATTATAAAATCCAGTGCCAAATTAGCCTTCGTAATTTGCGTATTCTGACTTGCTTAGTTCGCCATCGGCATTAGCGTCTAAATCCGCGAACTGCTCACTCAATGACGCGCTTACGCTCGCTTCTGTTACACTGATTGAACCGTTGCCATCAGTATCCAATTTTGCGAAGTCATCACCAGCGAGTGCTGACGCTGAAACTATTGATAAACCTGCGATTGATAGTGCTGCTAATACATTTTTCATAATCTTTTCCTTAAATTGGGGTATATTTAAAACTTTGCTATTATGTCGTCGGCTCGTGCTTAGCCTTCAAAGTTATCAAACTCAGACTGGCTTAATTGACCGTCTTGGTCGGCGTCAAGGTCTTTAAACTGCGCCATCAAATTTGGATTTGCTTTTGATTCGCCTAGTGAGATGTAGCCATCTCCATCAACATCGTATTTATCAAACTCAGAGTTTGCGTGAGCACCTACTGATGCGAAAGAAAGTACAGCTGCTGATAGTGCGATTGCTAAAGTTTTCATAATCAGTTCCTCTCATATTTCTAAACTTGTCGTTTCTGCTTCTCTACGTTGGTTTGTGTTGAAGCGAATGTTTTTTGCTTTCGAGATAACTATTCCAACTTTGATGCCAAAGTTTAAAAGCAATTAAGAATCAATAGGTTAAAAGTAAAGGTAGATTTTCATTAAGGGCGGATTCAGTGAGATTGTTGCCATTTAGCAACAGGTGACTTTGAGATAAAATAAAAACATATTTATTTTCAATAAGTTAAGATGTCGCATAAAAGCAACACCATAAAAAATTAGGATGTAAGTGCAGCCCAAAGCGGTTAAGTTTCATGCGACAATCATTCACATTCGGTATTGAGTAGAGCCGTCAGAAAAAATTTTTATAAAAATATCGAAAATTTTTTCTTATATTTTCTAAGAAACCAGAAAACAAATAAAAACAGTTAAAAATCAATAGATTAAAACTAAAGCCCATCTTGAAATAATTGCTATAAAAGTGACTGAGTGGGCGGGAAACTGACGAAAAACACAAGTATTTTAAAAAAATAGTAGAGAAAAGAGAGGAGTGTTGCTAAAAAGCAACACCCGCTAGATTGGTGTTAGATTACGAAGCGGTACCCAACCTTGCAGCGCTGACTTTTTACTTGAGCACCACACCCAACCATTGAGTTGGTTATGCCCTAATAAGTGTTCACCATGAACTACCGATAGTTCCTGAGCGGTATAGTCCACTAATGCGATACCTTGTTTGGGATTGACTAAGCGAAACACTTGAGCAGGTACCCAACCAGACACTTGCTCCTCAGTTTCACAGAAAAACCAATTGTCCCACCCCTCTTCGCCCTCATATTCTTCACCAACGGTCAATCTGGCGCCTTGTTTAAACGTGATGGGGGTCGGAAACTCATTGATATGTTCCTTGATTACTTGATATTCGATATCTAACTGCTTATTTTCCAAGTTTTAACTCCATATAGACAGACAGCGGATCCGACTTGTGATCACCAAATTCTTTTCTTTCGATAAAACCAAACTGCGCATATAACCTGAGGGCTTCTGGTTGTTTAACTCCGGTTTCTAACCGTATCAGTGGATATTGACGATTATCTGCAAAAGCGATTAACTCGGACAAGATTGCTTTTGATAAACCAAGACCGCGATGATTTGGCTTTACATACAGTCTTTTCAACTCACCATAGAGACAATCATGATGCTTTTCGACGATTGCGCCGCAAGCAATGATCTCGTCATGCTGGACAATGCCAATAAAATGCGCAGTAGGTGAACATAACTCTTGCAATACCGATAGCTGGTTGCTTTCAGCAGGATATAGCGAATTCATCAGCGCATCGATTTCTGCTATTAATGTATCAAGTGATGGAACACTCGCATCAAGTGCAACGATTTGCATTTATCATTTCCTTGATTTTCGGTATTAATTAACCTGAGCTGCGGATAATTAATGCCTTTCTAGCAGCCAGCTTTAGCGCTAACTGCGTTGAATTCACTTCCAATAGCCAGCTATTGGTGCGTAAATTCGTCTAGTTATCCCTAAAACTCTCTGGCTAGATAAGGGGATAATTTAATGTGTGTTTAAAAACAATTAGTTAGTTCATTCCTTATCCAAACCTCAGGTTAATTAACTAGAGCCGGGGATTAAGCTGAACACCCAAGTGTAACTATTACTAAAAGTACCAAAGTTTGGTAAAGCTCAGCTTCTCACTCAGTTAGCCTTAATGTACATCAGCCATTAGACTGGCGTTTTAACTCTTCTAGCATACGCTCATCGCCCATCAAGTTTTTGAGGATGGCTTTAACCTTAGGGTCTGATGCATTTTCGTAGAGAGACAGCAAATCTTGTGCGATCCTTTGTTGCTGCTTTGGATCGGCGCCTGACTGGAAGTACTGTGACATCAATCCTTCTGCTGCGAGACTTTTCACGTAATCATTAGGCTCTTGCTCTAGCATTTTCACGAATGACTGTGACAAACGCTCATCAACGATAGGTGTACGCGACACAAGCTCAAGCGCCTGTAGCCTCAACTTTTCATCACTCATGTTATGCGTCATATTGAGGATAGATTCTACTGCTTGATAATCATATTGCTCTAACTCATTGCGATTTAGCATAAACATGTTCATTTGCAGCTGACTCATTGCAGCTAAACGCTCCGTAGCCGATAAACTACTGTTTAGAATTTTCTGTTTTAACTCGTTGCTAATTTGGCTTGCGTACTCAGGATCGGTTTTGATCCGCATTTCGTAGTCTTCGGGTAAGTCTTCATAGAAGCCATAAATCGGGTTTTCTGCTTTCATCTCGTCGATTTTCTGCTGTTCACGCTTTTCTATCAAAGAGAAGATTAAAGACTCAAACTCATCTGGCGCCTGCTCAGAGAGTAAATCTGACTTTTCCATCGACAACGCCTGTAACCTCGTTTCAAGTTTATTGATCCGAGCCATTAACTTAGCAACTTGTTCAGACTCGTCAGTTGAAATCTGAGTGCCCTGCGTATACTGAGTTGCATTATAGTGAGGCTGTTGAGTAGGACTCTGATACACGTGCGTTGCCACAGGAGAGGTTGCTAATTTGGTTTGAATGACATTAAACCCAGAAAAAGCCAATGCAAGAACTGAGCATGAAAGCGCTATATTGAGTTTAAGATTAGACATGAAAGAGTTACCCTTATAAAAAGTAGCAATGTAATAGATCTGCAAGACAAATACTGTAAATGATTGTACTGTAAATTGATACAGCAAGAGGCAATTACGCGGATAATTATTACACTTTGCTTAAGGTGGCAGAAACGAGCCTCTAAACAGCTTGCCATAATTGCCAACAAGGAATGACCGTGAATAATATACTGCAAACCATCCACTATAAACCTATCACACTGCTTTTACTTGGCATTGCAACGGTTACGTCTTTGCTTGGCAGCAGCCTACTTTGGCAAAGTCACCAAGCCTTATTTCAATGGGTTTTACCATCAGTCTCACTACTTCTTGTGTTGCGATTAGGGTGGCATGTTCGTAAAACCAGCTTGGCTACTAGCCCTAGCAGTTTGCACAAAGATATAAAACTCTGTTGGATTGCTCTGCTCTTGTGTACTGGCGGAGATATCGTCAACTTCAATCTCTTTGAGCTTTATCATCGTCAAGATCAAACCATAAAGCATGACTACTTGATCGACTCCATTTGGTTTTTTGCCCTTGGTTATGGGCTTTTACTTGGACTGCTTATTCGGTTTTTAAGGCGGGAATTTGCATTAACATTAGCAACCGCGACCGTATTGGTTGTGGTGTCTATTACGTTATCGTCGCTTAGCTATCAAATGATGTACCTACCCACGATAAGCCAATACTCCCTGCTGTTGAGCGCAAGTTATAGCTTATTAGTGACCTTGCTCGGCGTATTTGGCTTTTGGCTTATTATTCGAAACGTTAAATTCAACGAAAAAGCCAACTACGCAGTTGCCAGCGGCTTTATCCTAGCAATGCTAGCGGATGCTATCATCGGTCAATTTTGGCTGTTCGCAAACCAAGGGGATGGCTACTTTCCCATTGCAAGGCACGTTAATTGGGTCATCTATATTGGCTCGCAAACGCTACTATTATTGTTTCCTGTTGCCATGATAAAAACTAATGTTGCGAGGTGTAAAGCATAGGCAATAAAAAGGCCGAGCTATGTCGGCCTTAACTATTTATGCGCTATATCGATAAGCGGCTTATCTTTTAACAATCGCATTGTGGTAAACGTTTTGTACGTCATCCACATCTTCAAGCATATTGATTAGCTTTTCGAATGTCTCGATTGCTTCTGGATCTTCAATTTCTACGTGAGTTTGCGGCACCCAAGTGATTTCGTCTACCTCAAACGTGATCCCCTCAAACGCTTCTGTCAGTGCAGTTTTCGCCTTGAAGTATTCAGTGTGAGGTGCGAAAACAGAAACTTGGCCGTCTTCAACTTCTACGTCAGTAACATCAACATCAGCCATCATTAGCGCTTCCAAAACTGACTCGTCGTCATCACCTGCAAATCCTAAGATTGCAAAGTGGTCAAACATATGCGCCACACAACCTGGGTTACCTAAGTTTGAACCAGTTTTGGTAAACGGTAAGCGAACATCTTTGATAGTACGGTTCATGTTGTCTGTTAAACAGTCAACGATGATCATGCTGTTGCCTGGACCGTAACCCTCGTAACGCGCTGGCGTGTAATCTTCACCTGCACCGCCTGCCGCTTTTTCGATTGCTTTATCAATAACGTGTGCAGGAACTTGATCTTTCTTTGCCTTGTCGATTAAACGACGTAGTGACAAGTTCGTTTCAGGATCTGCGCCGCCATTTTTAGCAACAACGTAAATCTCTTTTCCGTATTTTGAGTTTACTTTTGTTTTTGCCGCCGCCGTTTTTGCCATGGCGTTTTTGCGGACTTCAAATGCTCTGCCCATCTTAATGCTCGTTTTTATAAAAATTGGCGAAGATTTTACCAAGACATTTGAGTTACGGCTATACCCTTAATTATCCGTGATGGTAATTTGCTTTAAGTCGCACGATTATATGCTTGTTTTGCGGCTATTTTGTGGCGGACCTAAGCAACTTTACTATAGTTAATATTGTTAAAATTTACCGCTACGGGTGGCTTATATATGATCACGTTTGGCTTGGGAAAAGCAAAAAAGCAAGATGGACAAGATACAGCGCTATTTCAACACTTTAAGGCAACTACGCCTTACTTAGAAGTGGATTATCAAACAGATATTTTTCAGGTTAGTCCAGCCTTTACCCGCTTACTCGGATACCCAGTTACCCACGAGCTGAAATCTCTCGCTTTTATATGCCACACCTCAACCGATGCCGCCGCACTTAAGCGTGGGCTCGCTCAACTTGAGCACCAAGCACATGTAAAGATAGCGCTCTCTCTCAATACTGCGAATGACAACAAACCGAAGAAGTTGTTACTGGAGCTATCACGTACTCAAGAAGGCAGAATTTTAATTATTGCGACTGACATCAGTGATTACCTCACCACCATTGCCAACATGAGTGCAAATTTACAAGCTTTATCAGCGTCCTTTGCGATTATCGAGTTCGACATGCACGGTAAAGTGCTGGGCGCGAATGACAACTTTTTGTCCGCTATGGGATACAGCTTAGAAGAAATACAAGGCAAGCATCACAGTCTGTTTGTTAAGGATGACTACGCAGCCAGTGAGGAGTATCAAGCATTTTGGCAACGTCTAAACAATGGCGAATTTTTTGAAGGTGAATTCGCAAGGCAAACTAAATCAGGTAAAACGATATGGATCCAAGCCACTTATAATCCAATTTTTGATGAACAGAATAGGCCTATCAAAGTCGTAAAATATGCCTCAGATATCACCGCACAAAAATCAAAAGCCGCTGACTTTCAAGGGCAAGTTGATGCC
Organism: Pseudoalteromonas flavipulchra NCIMB 2033 = ATCC BAA-314; assembly: GCA_000814665.1. GTDB lineage: Bacteria > Pseudomonadota > Gammaproteobacteria > Enterobacterales > Alteromonadaceae > Pseudoalteromonas > Pseudoalteromonas maricaloris. Next base: position 94,417 of record JWIH01000024.1, on the reverse strand, counting down.
ATCAAACAAACTCAAGCCGTTATTGAGTTTGACCCTTACGGCAACATAAAGACTGCAAACAGGCTATTTTTAAATGCAGTTGGTTACACATTAAGTGAAATACAAGGTCAACACCATCGACTATTCGTGGCACAAGAAGACGCTGAGAGCAGCGAATATCAAGACTTTTGGCACGCTTTACGACAAGGTAAGCATCAATCAGGTGAGTTTAAACGCCTAACCAAATCAGGAAACACTCTGTGGATCCAAGCAACCTATACTCCCATCTATGACGAAAATGGCCAGTTGGGCAAAATCGTCAAATATGCCTCGGATATTACTCAAGCAAAACTGGCGTCTTTCGACTTTGCCGGACAACTCAAAGCCATCAATCGCTCGCAAGCCGTTATCGAGTTTGATTTGCAAGGTAATATTTTAAAAGCAAATGAAAACTTCCTGTCAGTCATGGGCTATAAGAAAGAAGAAATCATTGGCAAGCATCACAGCATGTTCGTCGACAGCTTTTACGCGCAAAGCAGTGAATACAAAGCATTCTGGCAGCGTTTAAAACAGGGCCAATTTGAATCCGGAGAGTTTCACCGTTTAGGCAAAGGTGGCAAAGCAATCTGGATTAGTGCTACCTACAACCCCATTTTAGACGAGCAAGGCAAGACAATAAAAGTTGTTAAGTTCGCAACGGACATTACCGAGCAAAAGGCCATTGCTGCTGATTTTGATGGTCAGCTTCAAGCCATTCGTAAATCACAAGCCGTCATTGAGTTTGCAATGGACGGTACTATTTTATGGGCCAATGAGTCATTCCTAGATACGATGGGGTACTCACTTGATGAAATCAAAGGTAAACATCACCGTATTTTTGCCACACACGAACAAGCCACTAGCTCTGAATACCAGCAATTTTGGCAAAAGCTCAACCAAGGTGAATTCGACTCAGGACAATACTTAAGATTGGCAAAACAAGGTCGAGAGGTATGGATCCAAGCGTCTTATAACCCTATCCTCGATCAACAAGGCCGTCCCTTTAAAGTCGTTAAATATGCAACGGATATCACAGAACAAAAACAAGCGGTTGAACATATTAAAGATGCTATCTTGGCAATGGAGCAAGGTGATTTAAGGCATAGGATCACCCACCACATAGGTGGCGAGTTCTCGGTGCTACAACAAGCAATGAACGGCTTATTCGATAAATTAAGCGACTTAGTTAACACCATAAACAACGGTGCAGAGCAAGTGTTTGATGTGGCTAAACAAATCGCGAATAACAACGAAGAACTCAATAGCCGCATTGAAAATCAAGCGGCGAGCTTAGAAGAAACCGCCGCCACTATGGAAGAGCTTACCGCTACGGTTAAAAAGAATGCGAGTAGCGCAAGTAATGCAGCAGAGAAAGCGACTATTGTTAGAGAAAAAGCACACTCAGGTAAAGCATCGATTGATGATGCCATTACCGCAGTAGGTAAAATCGAATCTTACAGCACGAAAATCTCTGACATTATTAGTGTCATTGACGAAATAGCTTTCCAAACCAACCTCTTAGCACTCAATGCTTCCGTTGAAGCAGCCCGGGCTGGTGAGGCTGGACGCGGATTTGCCGTGGTTGCCGGAGAGGTGAGAAACCTTGCTCAACGTAGTGCATCAGCGGCACGTGAAATCAAAGCATTGATCAAAAATAGCGTTGATGCTGTGGCGCAAGGCAGCAAACTTGTATACGAGTCTGGCACGACTTTCGATGAGCTAATGCAATCAATTGCCGAGGTGAGCAAAATGGTGGCCGATATAGATAACGCGGGGAAAGAGCAAGCTGAAGGGATAGCTGCGGTTTCCACCACCATCGCGCAAATGGATAATATTACTCAGCAGAACGTTACTCTGGTTGAAACAACATCTCGTTCAGGTAGAAATATGGAAAATCAAGCCAAACTACTTACCGATCAAGTTGCATTTTTTCGACTAGATGAATAGTTAAGGGCGCGCACTATCGATACAACCACATACAAGTAATTTACTGTAATACCCGTTGTACCCTTAATGCATCGGGTATGTTATGCTCGTCCGGCTGGCTAATCTCCCTTTGGTTTATTGTTTTACCCATTTGGACTGTTTTATTAGGCAAAAGGAAAAATGATGATAAGTCCAGTTACACCAAACGATTACCAGGAATTACTGGCTGTTTGGGAAGACTCTGTGCGAGCCACTCATGATTTTATCACTGACGCGGATATCGCTTATTTTAAACCTATTATTATTGAACAGGCGTTTCCAAACGTTACACTGCACTGTGTAAAAAATAGCGACGCGAATATTGTCGGTTTTATTGGTGTACATGACCGAAAGATCGAGATGTTGTTTGTACTCGCGAAAAGCAGAGGACAAGGTGTCGGAACTGAGCTGCTTCACTTTGCGCTTGAAACACAAAATGTGCAGTTTGTTGATGTCAATGAGCAAAACCCAGAAGCCGTCGGCTTTTATGAAGCAAAAGGTTTTAAGGTATATGAACGCTCACCAACTGACGATATGGGAAAACCTTTTCCAATCCTGCGAATGCGACTTATAGAATCTAATTAACCTGAGGTTTGGATAAGGAATGTTCCAACTCATTGTTGCTAAAGCACAACTTAGTTTTTCCTTGTCTAGCCAGCAAGTTTTAGGGAAAACAAGGCGAATTTACGCACCAATAGCTGGCTATTGGAAGTGAATTCAACGCAGTTAGCGCTAAAACTAGCTGCTAGAAAGGCATTAATTATCCGCAGCTCAGGTTAATTAATTCATATTTTAAGCTCAACAGGGGCTAATCGTGTTGAGCTTTACTTACCTCGAAATAAGCTACTTAACGGTGAAAAACATGTGGTACGTCAAGTAACGTCAGCATTTCTCCCTCGGGTAAACACTCTTGGTTAATATACTGAGTGAGTTTGGGGTCACGCTCACAAAATAATATATCAAGTGCCAACCTATTTTTGCCATAAATACCGCGATGTATCATATTGGCTGAGAAAGCGAGAAGATCACCCGCTTTCAGTGGAATAGTTTTACCTTCTAACAGACTTTCATGATTATGATGCCCTGATTGCTCTAACCTCACATTTAACTCTTGAACTGTGTCCCAACGCTTGTGGGTACCTGGTATCAATTCTATTCCGGGCTCATCTTCCAGTGCTAACCGAAAGTGAACCACTTCGGGCCCCGACAACAACGCTTGTTTTTGCTCTTCGAGGGTTAAATGGTATTGCGGATCTCGGTGCCAATAATTGAGTTGAGTAGCGTTCACTGGGTTAAAAAATAGCTGAGTATTCATGAACCTAAACTCACCCGAAAATATGGATGTGGCTAGAGACACCAGAGGAGTAGAGGCAATGAATTGAAAAAGGACAAGCCTTTGCTGTTCGCCTAGGTACTTTGGTGCAGTAAGATAGGCAGAATTTACTGCTCTGTTTTGATAAAAGTCATTATTGTCAGCCCGCCACGCATGATGAAACGCTAAAACGACTTGCTTTATTTTGTTAAGTTCGCCGGACGGTATAAAATTGTGTTTTATAACGTAGCCACACTCGTCAAATTCATGGGCTGATTTTACCATCACATATTGACCTCTGACATTGTCGGAAAATTCCAGTAAATAAATTAACCCCCGTGCGGCTTTATAAAAGCTAAGAGGCATTTAGCCCAATCAGAGTGCATATTTATCACCTCTTATCAGTGGCTTAAAAATAGTCGTTCTTTTTCATACCAATTCGCTCAGACAAGCGCACCTTTAGGCCATTCAAAGCGAACTGGTATTATTTACCTGAACTTCAGGTCATTGACTTTTACAGTCATAGAGCATCTAAAATAACTTCTGCTTTACTGACTTCAAATTGCTTAGGTTGTTCTACGTTGAGTGTTGTCACGACGCCGTCTTCAATAATCATAGCGTAACGCTGCGAACGTACACCGCCAAATGAACCGGTATCCATTTCAAGCCCTAGCGCTTTGGTAAAGCTCGCATCGCCGTCTCCAAGCATCATAATTGCTTCTGCATTTTGTGCATCACCCCAAGCTTTCATTACAAAAGCATCGTTTACCGATATACATGCGATGATATCAACACCTTTTTGAGCAAGTTTATCTGCATTCACGACAAAACCGGGTAAATGAGACGCAGAGCAAGTCGGTGTGAAGGCACCTGGAACCGCAAAAAGCACTACTTTCTTACCAGCGAACAACGCTGTCACTTCGTGATTAACCATGCCGTCTGAAGTAAGTTCGCTCAACTCGGCTTGTGGTAATTTTTGTCCAGCTTCAATCATTGTTTAAATCCTTCATCTAAGGGCTAATTGCCTTGAGTTTGTTATATAACCTGAGCTTGGGATAGCTAATTTCTTATCCAAACCTGTGGTTATGATAGTCGAGAAATTGTGACTCATGACTACATTTCGATTCGTTTTATATCTACTTGTGGGATTTCGTAACCGGTAAATAGCAGCCACTGTTTTTCTGCTATATATACAAGCCCGCGACTTCGGCTAAAGCTACGTTCTGGAACTCGGATAATATCTTTATGCGCTTTACTGGCAAAGTCAAAATAACTAATGCGGAAGTCTCCACGACGAACATACAAATAGTAAAGTCCCGCATCGGACACGGACCAGCTTGCGCTCGAAGCCAAGTGTGCATTTTCAAATAACAGCGTGTTGACCCCAGTTGCCAGATCGATACGCCACATTTCTTGTGTCTCGCTTTTATATACGTACAACAACCCTTCATGTTCAAGTGCGGTGGTGCCAGTAGTTAACTTCACTGGAGCGGTTTTTGAATCAAGAAAAATGCGAAATACATTATTGTCATCAGAAATATAAATTGAGCTACCGTCGTGAGACCAACTGGGTTTACCGTGATACTTTAGCCCAGTTTTGAGTTGCGTTACTTGTTTTGTGGCCATATCCAAAAGTTGAAGTTGGCTTCCTTGATGTGACTTTGTGGTAAAAATCACTTTAGTGCCATCAGGTGACCATACAGGGTGCATTGCTTGTAACCCAAGCTCTGTCAGTTGTATTCGTTTATCACCTTCCAAATTAGACACCCAAACTTCATCAAACCCTGATTGGTTAGACACAAAGAGTAAACGCTCCGACACAGGTGAATAGCTGGGATAACGGAAACTAGTTTGTGATTGTAGTAATGGAAAGGGTGAACTGGTGACCTGCGCGTTAAGGTCAAGTTTCATAATAGAAGTATTAATGTTCCAGTCATGAAAATATAAACGCCCTGATTGACTAAAGCTTGGGTAACTTAACCCATCAAACGGCAATGTCCCCAATACTTTACCTTCAAGTGAAAGTTTATACGCGCGACGTGCGCCATGTTCAATCATTGATACAACCAAATAATCATCATTGGGATGCCAACTCACGCCTCGCAGGTCATCATGTCCACTTAATATTTTAACTTCTTTCCCGGTATCCAGATTTTTCAAATAGAGATTTTCAAGTCCGTTCGGCAAGTTGCGACTAATCGCGATTTGCTTGGCATCGGGAGAAAGCGCAATACTTTCAAGCCCACTCCCGTCACAATCTAGCTCACAGCCTAACTCTGTCGCTGTTTTATCGTTTAAATTTAGCAAGGTTACTTTTGGAGGATCCATAGGGCTTTGCTTTGCGATAAATCCAAGGAGGTTTTTTTCAGCTGAATAGCTTAAGGTAGTGGTCGTATCTGCAATACAGCTAGCTATATCTGATTGTGTTTTGGTCACTATATCCAGTGACTTAATCGTACATGCTTCTGAGCGCTTCTCTATATAAAAGAGCGTGCGATTATCTCGCCCCCACACGGATACCGACACATTTCCAGGGCCATCGACTAATACTTCAAGAGGTTCATCAGGACGTTTTAGATTTTTTAAATATAGTCCTGCATGACTGCCAAACTTTCGCCAAGCAAACGCTAGGTACTGCTCATTCGGGGAGACACTAGGAAAAAGCTCACGTCCAGGATAATCCGTCACGCCTTCGAGTTGATGACTTGACTGTTCAACAAAGAAATATATAAAAACACTCAGTAGAATGAATAATGTAGCGACTCCCCCTGCCACTTTGAGCTTAAAAGGCAAATTTTGCTCGCCTGGCTTACTGGGAGTAGCCTGGATATCGACGAAGGTTGGCTGTGCTTTTAGTCTATATCCAGACTTTCTTATGGTTTCGATCACCTCAAAATCAGCGGTGCTGCTTTCTTCCTCGTTACTTGCAAGTAGGGTTTTAAAAGTTTTGCGAAGATGCCAAATTGCATTAGTTAGCGCTTTCTCTCCAACAAATAGGTTCCCCCCCCAAACCTGCTCAATGATTTCTTCTCGAGTAACCACGCTTGGGTAAGCAAGCACCAATACTGTCAACACTTCGATAAATTTAGGTTGGACACAACACTCCTGCCCGGCATTGGACAAAATATGCCCAACCGGATCAATATTGACATCTAATAACTGATAAGTCGCACTGTGCTGCATTTTTATAACCATGAGTAAATACGTTGTAAATCATACCTAAATTAGCGACCAAAAGACAAAAGTAACGCGACAAACATCATGGCAACAATGCAACACCTCAAGAAATAAGATTTAACAAATTGAATTATATACTTATTTTAGAATAGATATTAAATAGAGTTAAAAACGTCAAAGAATAGATGTCCAATTCGTTGCATGAATCATAGTGACGGTCACAATGGCTAAAATGAGGTGCAGTGCTTTTTTGCTTAGTCAAAACAATGAGGTGTGTACTTCTTTCAATAAGCCCTAACTATCTAATAAATAAACAACAATCAGAAATTAAAAGAGGGACTCCCGTGTCACCTAACAATAATATTAAATTACTCGCCCTGTCTATTGCGCTCGCATGTAGCAATACAGCAACTGCAGAAGAGCAACAAATCGACCGCCAACAAGTTGAACAAAGTAGTTCGGTAGTTAAAACGCAAGGTGAAGATAAAGCACTAGAAAAAATCGTCATCACCGGTTCTCGTATCAAGCGTGATAGCTTTTCGGTACCTACTCCTATCGCCACTATGGGGGCTGAGTCTCTCAATGATGCAGGCTTCGGTTCGCTTTCAGATATTCTTTTTGAAGAAATGCCTCAGGTCAGTGAAGGTACAGGCAATGGTAACTCGCAAAGCAGTGTTCAAAATACTGGGCTTTCAACTATCGACTTACGCGAGCTAGGTGTCAGTAGGACGCTAACTTTGATTGATGGTAGACGAGTAGTTTCTAACAGTTATTCAGGCAACTATGTAAGCCTATCAACCATCCCCAAAGGTATGGTTGAGCGAGTTGAAATCATTACCGGTGGTGCGTCAGCGGCTTATGGCTCCGATGCAGTTGCAGGTGTTGTGAACATCATAACTCAGCAAGATCAAGAAGGGGCTACATTTAGTGCTCGTGGTGGTGAAAGTACCGAAGGCGGCGCTCGTGAATATACGGTAAATGCTGATTACGGTACGACTTACGATAATGGTAAAGGCTACTTATTTGTCAGTGCTACTTACGACGAAGAAAAAGGACTAAGCTACTGGGATAGAAAGCGTGCACAGCAACAAAATAGCTGGGACTACGATACCGACCGTATGTGCAACGTGATGCTCACTGCCAACTACGACCCTGATACAAAAAGTGCCTATCACTGCATGAGAGATATTGATAAATCCCAGTGGACAAGTTTAAGCGATTCAATTCCAGGTGGTGTATTTAACGAATCAAGTAGCTTTAAACCCGATTCAGGCTTTTGGTATGACGGCACAACCTTAAGGGATGATTGGCAAGAAGAACTTCACGGCATCGACTTTGAGCAATTTACAATGTTAAAGGTGCCTGACAAAGACCTCTCAGCGGCAGTAAAAACAGAGTATGAGTTTGACTCAGGTACAGAAGCTTACTTTCAATTGCAGTACAGCCGCAACACCTCTCGCAATGTAAAGTCGCCTGAAAGCGAAGACGAGTGCGACGCAATTGTGACCTATGACCCAAACAGTAATCAATTTGGCTCAGACTGTATGGGCCGTATTCCTTATGATAATCCATATATGCCAGAAGCAATTCGAGATAAGGCAAGCTCAAAAGGTGTGACCTGGGATCGACTATTCACAGAGGTCGGTAACATAGTGAATAGTAATGAAAGAACAACAATCAGAACATGGGGCGGTCTACGCGGTTATATTTGGGATGACTGGGAGTGGGATGTTTCTGTTGGCTACGGCAAATTTAAGCAAGAACAAACCCGCAGTAACGAAATCTACGTTGCGCGAGTTAAACAGGCGCTAAATGCTGAGCGCCTTGCTGATGGTACGATTCAGTGTAAAGACGAGCAAGCACGTAGCCAAGGCTGTGTACCAATTAATTTATTCGGTGAAGGCTCAATCACACCTGAGGCGGCAGACTATATTCGCGCCAATCCTTCCATTACAACGGATATTGATCAGGTAACGGTATCTGGATTTGTTACTGGTGATTTATTTGAACTCCCAGCAGGCGCCGTTGCTTCAGCTTTTGGTTTTGAATACAGAAAAGATACACAGAGCGTATCGACCAACGTGCCAAATGGTGGCGTCACGTTTAACTATGTGCCCACATTTGAAGGCGATGTAAGTGTTCGTGAAATCTTCGGTGAATTATCGTTACCGCTATTAAAAGACGCACCAATGGCAAAATCGCTTAGCGCCGAGGTCTCTGCTCGTATCGCAGATTACAGTTGGGCAAATACGGGATTAATCCAAAGTTACAAGGCTGGCTTTATTTATGAGCCAATCGAAGGTTATTCCATTCGTGCAAACTGGGCTCGAGCTATGAGAGCACCGACAATCACCGAGCTTATGTCACCACCTCGTGGTGACTATGATAGCTTTGATGATATCTGTGATGGTGTTACCGCGACGTCAACAGATGCAGGCCACGACAATTGCCGTAAAGATGCGGGAATACAAGCCGCTATCGCCACTGAAGGTACTTTTGAAGACGAAAATAACGGCTACTCACCCAACTCAGGAAATAGCGAGCTGTTTGAGGAAACCGCAGATACCATCACCATTGGTTTATCTTTAGCGCCTTCCTTTGCACCGGATTTTAGAATTGCGCTAGATTACTACGATATTCAAATTGATGATGCGGTAAGCTCACTTGCTAACGAAGACATCATTAAGTTTTGTTACGCTTCGTCTATGGAATTCGGTGACAGTAACGAGTTTTGTCGTGATATTAAACGCGATGAAGAAGGGCAGATTTATGAAGTCAATCAACGTGTCATCAACACGGATGAGATCCGCACTAAAGGTTACGATATCGCACTAGAATATGTGTATGACGCTAGCGATTACGGTAGCTTTAAGGTGAAAGCCGATTGGACACACGTGATCGAATACTCAATCACCAGTACGGGTCCTGATGGACAATACGAAGACCTTTATGAAGGCTACCTCAACACCGATATCTTTGAAGACAAAGGCGCTATTTCACTGACTTGGTATAAGAATGATTGGCGTGTACGCTGGAGCACAAAATATAAAGGTGCAGTGGAAGCCAGCCGTTCGAGATATGAAGACTGGCAAGCTGCTATCGCCAAAAATAACGAACGCTGTACAGCTGGTGAGACAAGCTGTATCGCAGATCCAGAGCCGCTCTGGCAAGGTGCGCTGCCATCAGTTACGACTCATAGCTTAACGGTAAACTACAGCATGGAGCTAGGCGATAACCGCACTCTCTCTGTTTATGGTGGTGTGAATAACCTATTTGATGAAAAAGGTCCGTTTATCGTCGGCGGCTCAGGTAACTTTGATAGTGCCTACGGCTCAGGTGTAGGACGTTTTGCGTTTATTGGAGCAAAATACCAGTTTTAGACTTCTGCATTGACTTGAGGGGCTACTACTGAGTAGCCCCTTATCTTTACAAACCAAAAAGTGTATCGCGTAACTTATCTGAGATTTTGTCAATCTCTGCATTGCATTGGTTGTAGCCTTGGCAATTAATAATTGCACTCATAACCATGCTTTCTGACGGCAGATACCAATTTAACGTCGCGTACCCAATCTCAGCACCGTTATGATGATAAACCGGTTTATTTCCGACTTGCTCGCTAAAGATACCCATGCTGTATTGCTGTCCGGTGACATCAGTATCCACCCATACAGATTCGCCTAGCAATTGCTCACGCACCTTAGCGGGAATATCAGGGCTCGTTATTATGATTTTAAATAAGTCACCAAGGTCCTTAGCCGTCGATACAATCGGTGCATCAGCCACACCAATATTGGCATAGTAAGGCTGCGTATTAATTTCATTGCCCTCATCATCAACAAAGTACCCTGATGCAATTTCACCAAACGCCTTTTCGATTCCTCCATAACTCATACTACTTAAGCCAAATGGTTCAAAGATATACTCACGCATCGCCTTTGAGTGATGCTCCCCCAAAACTTTATCCATAATTAGGCCCGCCAATAAATATCCGGTATTAGAATATTTCCACGCAGCTCCGGGTTTGAAATTGGCTTCTTGATTGAGGGCAAACTGCAGTGCAAAGCTATCCGTTTTTATTAAGTCTGGCTGTTGTAATACTGCAGCAAAAAATTCACCGTTAGCATCATTGAGATAATCATATAATCCAGCCGTATGATTGAGTAACTGCCGAACATACATTTCGTCACTGTTTTCTATCTGTTGTAAAAGTTCGTCAGACAAATAGTCACTTATCGGTGCATCTAGATCTAATAACTGTTGTTCATGCAACATCGCCATTAAGAGCGCTGTTACTTTTTTCCCCGCACTGCCATTTGGGATCCTAGCGTCCGTGGTCATGGGTATCGTGTTTTCTTTATCTGCTAAACCAGCCGCACCATAAAATTGAAGCGTAGGCGAGTCAATATAGAGCACAATACCTGGAATACCGACTGCAACACTTTGTTCGAGCATCGCTTGAAAATCAACTTCGGCTATGGGAGGAGAGACAGGGCTCGGTTTAGGGTTAGACGTCGATGGGCCGTCATTACAACCAAATAACGACAGACCACCACACAATAATGTGACCAGTTTTAGTGTTCTCATGAGAAATACCTCGTTTCGTTTAAGTGATAAAACAATAACTAAGGTATGCACGCCATGCTGTCTCTGACTTTTTCAAAATGTATCAAACAGTAACGACTTCCTTTATTTTCAGGCATAATGTCAGACCATTATGGAAAGCCAGAACAAGCTGGATACAATTCGATACAACTTGCAGAAAGTCGATACAGCTATACTCGCTTACACTCACTACAGTAACTAGCAAATTAATAACTAATAGAAATTGCTATGAAAACACATTTATTGATTGCAGCCGTGCTTATGGCCGCAAGTGCAGCGCAGGCCAAAAGCACTAACGCAAAAAAAGAAGGTCACGGCTATTTGGCCATTGGTTACGGGATAAATTACAACAGCGATATTTACAATAATGCCGAGACCTCGTTTTCGCCCACTGTACATGGCGCCTACTATTTTAGTAATGGTCTATTTGTCGAATTTCCAGGCCGCGCTGAGAAGTTTGACCCAGCACTTGCACTCGGTTATCAGTTTTATGAAACAGAAAATTGGGAATTTGATGCCCTACTCTCAACCGCTCATGGGCGAATAAATTACCGTTTTGGCGGGACTCGCTATGAGCTAAACACTTCGTCTTATCTTGGGGTAAGAGCTACAGGGGATGTATTTGGCTTACAAATTAGAGCTATTGTTGCACCAAAAGTGATTAACTCAGATTATTCAGATGGTAGCTACGCTTCATTATGGATCTCTAAACCCTGGCAATACAAAAACTGGCACTTTTATAGCGCAGTCGGTGCACAATACCGAAACTCGGCCATGTTAGATTATTACTACGGTGGCGCACCATTTAAAGGTTACGATGCCAAAGGCGGGGCTAATCTTGGGGTAAAGCTCGGATTTTCACGCGCTTTAACAGAAAATTGGATAGTCGATGGCCACGTCAGCTACACCAAATATGCATCAGGTATTATGGATAGTCCTATCACCAAAGCAATTGTCAGTTTTAACGATAGAATTGAGCATGGTGAAAGCATTGGCTTGTCACTTAGCTACGTTTTTTGAGGAGCTAAATATGAAAAAACGACTATTTGGCTTAGCCCTACTCGCAATGCAAACTCAAGCGAAAGAAGAAATTAACGTCCCCGTATGGACCGTAAAACCAGGGCAATGTGTTGCGCTCGAACAAGGTCAGCAATGTTTTATCGACCTCTCAGTGACCTGGCAAACCTCTGTGGCCGGTAACTTTTGTCTCCATGCCGATGAAAAAGAGCTGGTTTGTTGGCAGCAGCAAAAAACCGCGAGTTGGCAAGGCGAGATTTTAGTTGAGAAAGATTTGCTTATTACCTTAGAAGATAACAAGGATATTCTCGCAAGCTATGCTCTGCAATATGCTTGGGTGTTTAAACAACAAAAAAGTAACGCCGTGCGTTGGCGACTTTTCTAGGAGTAGTTGTGGTAGCCGAGTTAGTCCTAATAGAAGACGATAAAGAATTGGCCCAGTGGCTGAGTGATTACCTCTCTACCAAGGGATTTTCAGTGGGGCTATATCATGATGGTCAAGACGGGCTGGAGCACGTTTTAGCCTGTCCTCCCGATTTGGTGATTTTAGACGGTATGCTGCCAAGTTTAGATGGCTTTGAAGTCTGCAAGCAACTTCGTCAGTCGCTAAGCATCCCAATATTAATGCTAACAGCAAGGGATGAGGAAATTGATGAAATTATCGGCTTAGAGATGGGTGCTGACGACTATCTCAAAAAGCCAGTAAGAGGCAGGTTATTAGAAACTCGCATAAAAGCGCTATTAAGGCGCCATCATCCTCAAGATACCGCTCCCAAACAAACACTTGAGTTTGGCGCTCTCTATATCAATAAAGAAGACAGAAGCGTTACTTTTGCTGGGCAGCCCGTTAACTTATCCAGCAATGAGTTTGATGCGCTTTGGGTACTTGCCAGTAAAGCCGGAAAAATTGTTACCCGAGATGAGCTTACTAAAGCACTCAGAGGATTTGATTATGATGGGTTTGACCGCTCTATAGATTTGCGTGTTTCGCGACTGAGAAAGAAGCTAGGTGATGATGGCCAAAACCCATTTAAAATAAAGACGGTATGGGGTAAAGGATATCAGTTGGCGAAGGACGTGTGGTAATGTGGCGCTTCGTGTTTGCTTTGCTAACCATCTTAACGCTCGCAAGCGTTATCACAGGTCTGATATTTGACACACTTATCGCCTCATCCTCAGAGAATAATGAAGCCCACTACGATCCACTTAGCACAACCGCACCAATTATTGCCGCAATGGCTAAAGACAACATACCTGAATCACAAATTATTGCGATCCCACTGCACCAAACACTAACCGCTCAACTTGTACCAAGAGCCGACTATCCACTTCCTGTGAGCTTAAGCCGCAAACTCTCTCAACAGCGGTTTATTTACCTCGAAAGCGAATCATCAGTAAGCGCTTGCATACTTATAAACCAAGAAAGTGTCTATATTTTAACAATGCAGAAGCAATTGCAGACTAAATATGGCCTGCTCATGACCTTGTTATTTTACGCTATCGTTATCGTTGTCGTCGTCGCCTTTTTAACCCCATTTATTGCCAGACTGTTAAAGCTCAAAAATGCCGCACATCAGCTGGGTAAAGGCGAACTCAACGCCCGCGTGCAAGTCGGTACGGTATGGTACTTAAAGGATATTGAGCAAGCGTTTAATCAAATGGCACGACAAATAGCCGGGTTAATGACTGACATGAAGCTATTAAGCAGCGGACTTTCTCATGAGTTACGTACGCCACTTGCAAGGGTAAGAATGGGGCTAGACACACTGGTTGAAACTCATGATGATGAGCTGCGGACACAGTACGAAAATAGGATCAACCAAAACCTTGATGAAATGGAGCAAGTGATTGATGCTATTTTAGATTACGCAAGATTGCAGCACCGTCTTGACGACGTGGAACTTCAGCCTGTTGACTTGAATGCGATGACTCGCCAGTTAGCTAATAACGCCCACCATCATGACTTAACACTAAAACTGTCGTCAAAACCTTGCTGGGTCATCGGTGAAGGTCAGTACTTACGCATGCTAATCAATAACTTATTATCTAACGCGATAAAATATGCCAACGCTAAAGTATCACTAGCAACCCGAGTCGATAATGACAAGGTTAAGCTTATAATTGAAGACGATGGAATAGGTATAAGTAACGAGGTTCGAGACAAAGTGCTACTACCGTTTTATCGCGACGATTCTCAATCGCAATCAGGGTATGGCATTGGTTTGGCCTTTGTGCAACGTATAGTCACTCGTTTTGGCGGTACCATTGTAATTCAAAAAAGCCCCGCGCTGGGCGGGGCCAAAATCACTGTTTCGCTGATACAGACTCAGCAAAAGTAACGTTAACTCTGAAGCTGTGGTAAGCAGTGCTACAGTTCACCGCTTGGCAACGAAACAGTGTACAACAACCTAATATTCAAAGGGAGTTAGGTTAATGTGGTCCACTGTTGTCAGCAGGCGTTTGCCAATTACTCTGCCACACGTAGTTGCCATGGATATAAAGCAGTTTATCAGCCTGAATAAGCCCTCTATCTGCTTCGGTATACCCGAGTGCTTTGTCACTCGCTATGGGCGTTGCTACCTCGGCACGGCTACTCCCGCGATAAGTGAGTGTTGAGTCCACGCCGTAGATAATTTCAAATGCGGCGAGATCGTTTTGGCTATACCAGTTATAACTACTTTCATTCACTTGCTCTGTATTCCAGTAAACAATCGGCAAAGTGAACCGGGTTACTGAGGCATTGTCTTTTAGCATGGCCAAAGCGCGATAATCATATTCCAGCGGTGTAAATCCCCCTGCAAACGTATGATCTTTTAATAGCTTGGGTTCAGCAGGATTTGCAACATCAAACAAGCTCACTTTGGTGCCGGGCTGCACGTTTCCATCAGGGTCTCCAAGGTGCTGACCTACCCCAAGAAGCAAGCCGTCACCAACAGGGTGCAAATAAGAAGAGAAACCGGGGATCTCTAAACTTCCCGCGATTTTAGGCTGTGATGCGTCAGATAAATCCAGAACGTAGAGAGGGTCTATTTGTCTAAAGGTCACGATATAGGCGGTATCGTTAAAATATCTAACCGCATAAATGTCTTCATCCACAAGCCCTGTATCCGGATTAATTTTGCCAATAGGGGTTGGATTTTGGCTATTTGGTAGCGTCGCCACGGTGTTGAGTTCATTCCCTTGTGGTTTGAGCATATACAACTTATGACTATTACCGATATCTGTATCATACTGACTCGTTACTACGCGCAGAACGCCATCTTTTTCATCAAATCGAGTTGCAGCCATCGTATCGCTGACACGAGCAAGTTGACCTTCCACCTCACCAGTTGCTTGGTATGTCACCCCTTCATCCGTTAACAATAACTTATGTAATACTATGCCTGATGGATCCCAGATTGATGTGTTGACATCACCATCACTGTCATTAAAGGAGTAATTGTAAAGATACACAGCTGTTGCAGACATATAAAAGCCAAAGGTGCGCGTACTGACGCAAGTTGTTTTCACCTCATCAGGATTGCGAATGTCAATCTCAGTCACTGTTGTTAAGCCATTATATCCATCTTGCGCAGTAGCATCGGCAGGCAAATAACAGCCATCTGCGGCAACCAGTGGCGCTACACTTCCTTGCTTTAAATTTCTAAATTGAGGTAATAAATCGTTAATGTTAGTGTCCATTAAGCGATTGTAGCTTGCTACTTTGTCAGCGCTATTAAAACCACTGTAGCGTATAGTATGGTCGGCGATAACATAGAGTTTGTCACCGATTAATCTGCTGCCAACTAGTGAACCATCAATTTGAAAGCGTTTTTCGACCTCAGCCTGTGCGGGTAGGGATACGTTACTAAAAGCAAGCTCAATCACGCCTTGATAATTGACCTCAGGTTGCACCTCTTGCGATGACATATCATCAGCAAAATCATACTCATAGTCCATTAATACGCTGATGAGTTGATTGTTTTTAAGGTAAAGATTTTGGCTTGCAAACTCTGAATCTGATACCGCTAATTCATTAACTTGTGTAGGGACATCCGTAGCTTCTGTATCTAAGATCCTAACGAAGGTTTTGCTGTCAGTATCCGCATATGCAACGCTGGTCGAGCCACCGATGAATAAGTAACGGCCATCGAATTTAATCCGGTCGCTTTCTGATACCCCTTCAACCAGTTGATTGGTGCCTGAGTAAGGTGCACTATCTGTGGTTGCTGATGGATTTTCCAAATCATCGCCATTATTCAACCCACCGCTGGCAACGAAAATGCCGTTTTTAATAAACTGACTAAACTGTGCTGATGAAGCTGACTTCAACGGCGCAGAGCTATTATTAAGCGCGTTAAGTTCTGGTAATTTATCTTCATCATTGTCGTTACTACCACCACATGCGCAAAGGCTAGCGGCAAGCGGAAGACTGAGCCAAATTTTGCATCTCATGATATGTTTCCTTGTAAGTTAAGTGCCAACGTAAGCCTAAACTTTCACACTAAAATTTCTGTTATCTTCGCTACTTGTTTTGTTATTTAATGTTACCCTTTCTGGTAATTTGTACAGCGACTGGTAAATTACACTGGTAGTAATAATGCGCTTTGATTGACACCTCTAAAAAGCCAGTGCAAAGCCCAAATTCAGAACTGGAGTTCCAAGTTGAATAAGTTATTAATGGCCTTAACCTTGCTGATTACCACTCAGGTAAATGCCACGGCGGTGCCATGTGACGCCAATGACAGCGAGTGTACGCCAGTCGATGAATGGCGATTTGGCATTGCGCTTGGCGGCGGCGTGATCTCCAACCCACTCCATGACGGTGAAAATATTCCCTTAGTTGTTGTGCCCTATATTAGTTATTACGGTGAACACCTCTTTCTTGATAATGGGACTTTGGGCTATACCTTTCACTACACTGATAAATTTGATCTTAGCTTGATCGGCACATTTAATACCGAGCAGGCCTATTTCGAGAAATTTCACCCAAGTAATATATTCGTGCAAAAAATGGGGTTTGATGCCAGCAATGAGCTGCCTGGCGGTGAATTTGCCGCAGAGCAAACCGCTATCTCCTTAGACGATATTGAGTCGAGAAAATGGGCCATAGATGGCGGCGTTTTAGCCCACTGGATAATGAGTGATAACGTAAAAATCAGCGCATCATGGCTCACCGATATCACCAACACTTATCAAGGTTACAATGCTGATGTTGGAGTTAGCTATCGTTTTAGATTCGATAATTTACCTAACACTTATGTGTTTATTAAAGCGGGGCTAAAATGGAAAAGTCGACAATTGGTGGACTATTACTACGGCATAGACAAAGCGGATACACCGAATAGTGAGCTATGGTATAAAGGCAGCTCAAGCTTCCAACCCTATGTTAGCTTTGCCTACTCTTATCCCGTGAGTGAGTCTTGGACCTTTAAATTTAACGCCAAATATCAGCAACTTGATAGCACAATGACAGATAGCCCGATAGTCGAGGATAGCTATACCGCGACGGTTTTTGTCGGGGGAAAATATGAATTTTAGGTTGTACTTAATCATAATTATAATTTTCAGCGCACCAAGTAGAGCTTTAACCAAACCCAACAATGGCATTAATTTAGAAATAAAACCGATTACATGTATGGTGAAACAAGCAGGGCAACGCTGTGAAATGACGGCAAAAATTGCTTGGCAATCACCCTCTAAAATGAACCTATGTTTATTTCAGGAAAAACAAAAATTACAATGCTGGGAGCAGGCCAAGGAGGCAAAATCAACACAAATTATCCAACTCTCAAAGTCCATGCTCTTTACCCTAAAAGATGCTAAAAATAACGTTGTTGCAAAACAAAATATTGAAGTACACACAAGCGTCAACCAACAATATAGACGCAAACTCAGAAGCGATTGGAGTGTGTTTTAATGGCCAAGGTATTACTTGTCGAAGATGATGTAAAACTAGCGGAGTTAACCGCAAAGTTCTTGATCCATAACGGCTTTGAAGTCGTTCAATTACACAATGGTATTAACGCCATTAAAGCGATTGAAGCAGAAAAACCTGACATTCTCATTTTAGATATTATGCTACCGGGACTTGATGGTTTTTCTATTTGCAAAGCTGCGCGCGGTGAGTTTAAAGGGCCGGTTTTATTTCTTACCGCCAAAGACAGCGACTTCGACCATGTAAAAGGGCTTGAAATCGGTGCTGATGATTACATTATCAAGCCTGTTGAGCCATACGTACTACTTGCCCGTTTGAATGCGCTATTAAGACGTACACAGAATGATGAAGTTCAGTCTGATTCCATTACCTTAGGCGAATTACAAATCGATAAATCGGACCGTAAGGTCTATTTGGCTGGAGATGAAGTTGAGCTCACAAGCTATGAATTTGATTTACTAAAGACATTGGCAGGCCATGCGGGCGAAACGCTGAGTCGAGACTATATCTATAAACATGTTGTTGGCCGCGAATATGACGGATTAGATAGAAGCGTTGACGTACGTATTAGCCGTTTGCGTAAAAAGCTTGGCGACAATCTAGAGCAACCCGCGAGGCTTATTACCGTGTGGGGTAAGGGCTACCTCTGCTCTAAGTCTGCTTGGGGCTAGTGTATTTGTGCTAAAACTATTACTCAGCCTCTATTTGGCTGTGTTTACCAGTATTGTCGTCATCAACCAAGTGAGCGAAGCTATTTGGTCTCATTGGGTGCACTCCGCGCCCGATGAGTTGCGACACGCAAAAGCGGTTGCCAACACACTGAAATCCACGATTTCCTCAGATCAGCTACCTCAAGAGTCAGAAACGCTCAAAATACTCAACATGGACGATGTCGCTTGGCTGCCTGAGCAAGCCAGCACTTTAGTTCAAGGTGGTATTTTAACGAGTTTTGACGATGAAGGCCGCGCTTGGCTGACTTTCAAAGTACCCGATTCAACGTTGCTGCTGCAATTAGGGCCATTAGCACCGGCGGCTTCTGCCGCCAATAAACAATGGATCATCAAGTTGCTTTCTTATGCCGTGCTCGCGTTTTTACTTATGCTGTGGATACGGCCCTTGTGGCTTGATTTATTGCAACTGAGATATATCACCGAAAATCTCACTCAAGGTCAACTGCCCAAAGCGACCCGACATTCCCGGTTTTCTGCCATTTCAAATTTAACCGAGCAGATCCACGACTTAGCGTCTCAAGTTGCAAGGCTAATTGAAAACCAAAAACTACTCGTTAATGCGGTTTCTCATGACCTGCGCACCCCACTTGCCAGACTTAAGTTTGCTTTAGCTATGCTGCCAGAGCAAAGCCGTGAGCAAGCAAGTGATATGGCGGACGATGTAGTCGAAATGGAGGCGATGATTGATGAAATGCTAGCTTACGCACGGCTTGAATTTGAAGTAGAGAAACTTGAGATAACGCCAATTGACCTTTGTGAACTTGTCAGCGATCAGATAAGCAAACTCAATAAGCTTACCGATAAAAAAATAACGTTCAAGAAAATGAGTAATACTGTCATAATCTCTGGCAACCTACATTATCTTTCTCGGGCTTTGCAAAATATCGTACAAAACGCTGATAAATATGGTCGCTCAACCATAGCGATTAATATTGAGTGTGACAAAAACAATGCCTATATCCATATTGAGGATGACGGTGATGGAATTCCTAAATCTCAGTGGGAGTCGGTTTTTATTCCCTTCTCGCGCTTAGATGAAAGTCGCAGCAAAGATAACGGTGGCTATGGCCTTGGACTGGCTATCGTACGCAAAATCGCCACTTGGCATCGCGGCAGTTGCCATGTCGGATTCTCTGAACTTGGCGGTGCTAAGTTTACTCTGACTTTGCCACTGGCAAACTAATTTATCTAGGGATAGGTATAGCGGTGAATACCGCATAAAACAAAAATTTTACCTTGACCATTTTATTTGGGTAAAATTTTATACCAGTTGTATTTAAACATGACTTACAAGGAAAGTTTATGGCTTTATTAGACCAAAGGTCTCTCCATCATATTGATCCACGCCTAGCTGGTGTTGAGATGCAATTAAAAGAGGCCTATTACAATTTAGATAAAACCACATCTAGCTTTGATAGCGATCTTGACAATAAATTGAAGCCGCTTAAACGCTATAAGTGGTGGGCAATTGGTATTGCAATCCCGTTACTATTTCTTGCGCCTTTTCTCTTAATCTCAATAATTCCTATCTACTTTTTGTTAAAACACTCTCTTAAGTCTTTCACTAAGGGAGTGTTAACTCGAGCTTATATGATGGCGCCAATTGCTTCAGCACTTAACTTAGAATATTCAGTCGGCGGTAATTTACTTATCTGCGAGGAAGCTATCAGTGCAGGTATATTAACCGAAGGAGGACGAGCTGTAGCTGAAGATGGATTTAACGGCGAAGTGAATGGCATTCATTTTTACTTTACTGAAGTACATATACGCACGCTTCATCAGAATAATGACAGTAAACGTTTGTTTAATGGTGCAGTTATAAAACTGAGTATGCCTGAACCTGTAGATACTCCAATCGTGGTATTACAAGATGCGGGACTTTGGAACATGCTGATAAGTCGACGTCAATCTCTAAAAGGATTACAGCGAGTTAAACTTGAACAAAAAGACTTTGAAAAAGAGTATCAAGTCTATGCTAAAGATGAACAAACCTGCCGCGCAGTACTCACGCCAGAATATATGGCGAAATTGTCGCAAGTCAAAACGTTCTTTTCATCCGGTAACCTACCAAAAGGGTTAAAAATCCCCGAAGTAAAAGCCCAAATGTTTATAGAAGGTAGCGATATACTGATCTCTCTTGACTATGGTGCCAATTTATTTAGTCCAAAAAAACTGCAAAATGAATATGATCCCAGCTGGGCTGAAGATATCGCAAAACAATTTTTACTGATTGAAAATCTAGCAAAAAGCCTGGTGCGCTAGCGGCAGGCTTGTTTTTTGTAGTTGAAAATACGATAACCCGACGATGAATACAGCGACACCCACCAAAAATTGAACGTGGATACAGCGGTGGTAATAACAACCGCTGTAGCAATCTTAACAATCAAGGAACGGAACTATTTAGTGATTTAGTTATTGTTTTACATTAGTTTACACGTGGCTTTACGCCATAGCTGATACAGTGTTCTCTGTTCAAGAGAATAATGTAAATCGCTTACCCCCTGCTACTGTAAGCAGGTTTATCTAGCGCTTAAGGAGAACAGCATGAATATTATAAAACCCGCCACCCCCTTACTTTTTGCAGCCGTCATGCTCACCAATCATGCCTATGCTAACGAAGCCTTTCCAACGCTAGAAGGACCTTGGCTTGGCCAGACACCGCCGGGGTTAACCGCGCAGCTTTTTGCCCCCGATATCATCTCGATTAACGGTCGTTATGAATTCGGCGTGTCGTTCTCTCCCGACCTTACGGAAGTGTATTTTACTGCCTTTGAAGAGCAAGAAAATGTGGATTCAAGCCCACGGATCATGTATTCAAAAATAGAAAACGCACAGTGGACTCAACCTCAAGACGCAAATTTTACTGGTGGAATAATGAGTTATGAACTGGTCCCCCATGTAAGTTTGAACAGCAATCGGATTTACTTTACCGCGCGTTCAGATGACTCCAAAGCGTCCGGAATTTGGTACGTTACCCGTAGCAAAGGTGGCTGGAGTGAGGCTAAAAGGTTCGATTCGGCAATAAATACGGGTAAGTTTTCAGACTTCAACCAAAGCGCGAATGGCGACACTGTTTTTTCCAATATGTCAGAACGCAAAATGTATACCGCTGAAAATAAAAACGGCACGCTTACGACTCCCAAAGCCATTGATATTGAGTTTGGATTTCATGGTTTTATTTCGCCCGCTAACGATTACCTATTGGTTAATAGTCGTCACAGAGGCGATAAAAGTCGAAAAGATAACGACCTATATGTCTATTTTAAGGAGCAGGATGGCACTTGGTCTAGCCCTATAAATTTAGGTGAAGGGGTCAATACCCCTTATTCAGAAACCGTCCCAAGAATTACACCTGATGGTAAATACCTGTTTTTTGGTAGATATAATGAACCCGGTGATGTATCAAACATTTATTGGGTAAGCACCGAGGTCATTACCCGGCTAAAAGAAACTTATTTTGCAGGAAAGTCGACTAAGCAGATTTAGCAGCGTATTCGATATGGCAGCTCAACTTCGAGCTGCCAGTTACCTATCTTTAATGGCTAATTTACACTGAGCCGAACTATTTATCTCGTCCGGCAAACTCCACCTCAGCCATCTCGATAGCGCCACGTTTTTGCATGGTAATAAATAAGCGTTTCCCCTCCTCGCCACCAAAAGCCACATTAGTCGGGTGCTTGCCGTTCAGTTTAATTTCTTTCATTAGCTTGCCCTGAGGTGAAACCACAGCGACCACACCAGCGCCATAACGGGCGATATATAGATTGCCTTGGTTGTCCGTGCGCATACCATCTAAGCCAAAGTCGGTAAACGAGATAAATAATTGTTTGTTACTAATATTGCCTTGTTCATCTAACTCATAGCGCCATACTTTACGCTGTACGCTTTCATTCACATAAAGTGTTTTATTGTCAGGGCTAACTTCAATGCCATTGGTGGTGCCCATATCCGCTTCTAATAGGGTTACTGCTCCGTTTGTATTTACACGCCAAAGTTTACCGCTACTGGCTTGCCAATTAGGATCGCTGGCGAAAAGAATTCCGTTGTCCATGATCGCAAGGTCATTAGGTTGATCCATGCGATTATCGTGAGCAAATACCGTCACGAATTGTGACAAATCACCACCTTGTGCAAGTGCCGCTTTGGTGACTTTAAGTACGTTATGATTGACGTAATCGGCTATATACATATTGCCTTGCTTATCAAAGCGAATACCGTTACCAATAGAGCCATTTTTTAACGTCAGTAGGGTTTCCGCTCTGCCTTGCGCTGTCACTTTACCAATAGTGCCCTGCTGTTGATGATTAACCGCATATAACACGCCGGCATCATCCACCGCAGGTCCCTCAATACCTTGCGTGAAAATACCATCCGTTATCCAATCTTGTGTATCTACAACCGTGTTGGCAGCTATATAACCACTGCTCTGTAGCAAAAATAAACTGAGTATGACCTTTCTCATGACTTTCCTAGTTACAATGAAGGTAAAGCGCTCGAACTGGATATATTCCAGTTATGACCACTTCATCCGTTAAATTTTGCAGCGCTAACAGCTGGCTATCTAGGTGCGGAGTCTGTAAAGCCCCTTTACAAACCTCAAGCACTTGCTGACTCAATGTAATAAACTGCGTCACCGTTAACGCCGTTGAGTGTGCTTCTGTAAGTTTTGGACTTTGCTGTAACAGTGTTAACGCCTCAAGCCCCGCTTGCCAACGTTGCAATATCGCGCCAATGTGCGCTAAGGCAGTGTTATCACCAGCGATATAGCTTGCGACTCGCTCCTCAAGCAGCCTCACCTGACGGCTTTCAACCGCAATATAGTCGACAAATTTATCAAGCGCTGCAAACTGGTGATACTCGTCGTTTAAGAATTTAATATGGTGACGCGTGTAATAGTGACTCGGCTCTATAAGCTCTGCAAGATGAGTGAGTAATGCAAGCGTAGCCTTGCGCTTTGGTTCATCCAAGGTTGTGCTGATAAGCCTATTAAAACCCGCTTGTTGCTGCGTTTTATGACCTAAGCCAATGACGTTATGTGCAAAATCGCTAATATGATCCAACCGCGCGTACATCTGCTTGCTATCTGTAAGCGTTTTAGCGGACCATAAACGCTCAGCAATCACAAAAAGTCGCGGCCATATTCTGACATCAAGATTATGTTCGCTGACCATTTCGCTCCAAATGGTCGCCTCGCCACCTAAAATACGTGCACCATTTTCTTGGCTTAACGGTGTTGAAACCTCGACTGGCTGTGGTTTTTCAAGCGCCTCAAGTATGAGCGGATAACGGCTATTACCAATCATTGCCGCGCCTTGTTGCTGCGCTGTATTAAACTCAAACTGTAACGGTCCCATCCAACTATCCATGGCTGCGGTAAATTGCTGAGTCTTGCTAGTAATTGGCTTATCTGTTTGTACTAACTGATGGCGATTGTTATTAAGCTTTATAAGCACTTGTTCACCCAACACCACGAGCTCGCCTTTGACTGCGCTGCCTTTTAGGCGTGGGACCGTAAAGCCTATGCTTAATACTTGCGGTTGAGTGAGATCCACTGTCGGTAGCACCGGGTGTGGGTCGTTACGGTAATGAAATGATGAATACTGCGGCTGATCAATATAAAACCCGGTTGATAAAATGCCTTGATAACCTGCTTCTGCAATTGCATTTAGCGAATCATGACCACGCCAAGATTGCACGACAGTATCCGTAGGCAACGCCGGATGAAAAATCTCATCCCACCCCATCATCACACGTTGGTGCTTAGCAATAAGCTTTTGTACGCGAGTATTAAAGTAATTTTGTAGGTCGTGACCGTCTTCCAATGCATGTTTTGCCATTAATTCCTGTATTTCAGGGCTTTCCAACCAATGCTCAGGCTCTACCTCGTCACCCCCAATATGCAGGTAGCCGTCTGGAAATAAACTCGTCATCTCAGCCAGTAAATCGTCGATAAAGGCGTACACATCAGGACTTGCGATATTGAGCAGTGGCTTAAATACTCCCCAATGGCGCTCCATCTCATAAGGTTGCACTTTAGTCATCAACTCTGGGTAAGTGACGGCAATAGCGCTTGCATGTCCCGGCATTCCAAATTCAGGCACCACGCGGATCCCTAAAAGGCTTGCATACTCAATCACTTCTTTCACTTCTGATTGACGATAATACAATCCGTCTGAAGCCAGTTGAGTCAGCTTAGGAAACACCTTACTTTCCATTCGCCAGCCTTGGTCATCAGTTAAGTGCCAGTGCAAAACGTTTAGCTTTGCCGCGGCCATACCATCGAGTTGGCGCTTTATTGTCGCAATTGGCATAAAGTGGCGAACACTATCAATAAGTAGCCCACGCCAAGGGAAGCGAGGACTATCGCTGATCGTTGTATAGGGGAGTATGAATTGCCTCGATGTATTACTCTGGGCCAATTGTAATAGGCTAGCAAGACCATGCTGCGCGCCGAAAACGGAGGTTGCGCTGAGCACTATTCCACCCTTTTTAATTTGAAGCAGGTAGTCTTCTGGCATATTCAGCTGAGGAAACTGTAACTCGGTTTCGATATTTTCTACGCGAATGGTTAAGTCCGCTTTGCCACGCTTTACTACCCGTAAAGGGATAGGTTTTCCAGTAATGCGTTCAATGTATTGCTGCGTTCTGGCGAGCAGAAATGCCTGTCTCTGCGCACTAAAGCCGTGTATCGCAACTTTGATTTCGTTATCAAACACCAGCGAGCCTTCGTTCGTACTCACTTGTTGCGGCATGGGTATAAGCGACAGTGGCGTTGCTTTTGCAGTTAAAATCGGCAACAACACGGTGAATAAAAAAAGACTAAAGTACATTCTCATAATGACACTATTCCTGAGTAACAAGCTTTGGCAGAAAGTCGGCGGATATCAGCGCGCCATGATGCTGAATAGCCTCGGCGGCAACTTGGTGTGCAAAGCACGCAGCCATTTGCAAATCACAACCTTTCAGCCAATGCGCTAAAAACCCTGCCGCAAACGCATCGCCCGCACCACAGGTATCTAAGATAAGTTGCGACGCTATGTTTTGCGCCGCGATATAAATAGGTGAAAAATCGTCAGCTGGCGCGATCACGCATGGCTGAGCGCCTTGGCGAATAACTAAGAGTTGTGAGCTTTGCTTTTGATGCTCTGCGATTATTTCGTCCACATTTGCGGTGCCATACACTGCATATTCGTCCTCGTCGGTTAAAAATGCGATGTCTGCCAGCGCCATTACAGCCTGATAACTCAATTTTGGGTTATCACTATGCCAAAGGGCTTGGCGATAGTTGTTATCAAAAAATATGAGCCCACCTCGGTTTTTAAACGCGGCTAACGCCTCAAATAAGTGCTTTCTCTGTGACTCATCTAGGATGGCAAGGCTTATTCCAGAGAGATAAATTACATCAATAAGCTTGTTGTGAAGCGCCTGAGTTAAGGTCTCATCACGCTTAAAATACTGCCTTACCGGGCTGTGTTCACGGGCAAAGGTAAAGCGTCGCTCTCCTTTCTCATCGAGCGTAATCCAGTACTCGCCAAGCGCGCTATGTGGTTCAAGTACAATATAGTCTTGTCTGATGTTGGTGTTTGACAACATATCAAGCAAGTTTGTACTGGCCTTGTCCGTACCAATGGCGCTGGCAAAACTGACTGCGATGTGGTTATCGTTGCTTTGCTTGAGTAACTGAGCCAAATACCAAGCCGTGTTAAAGGTATCACCGCCAAACGAGCTAGTGCCGTCTGCTCTATGCTCCACCATGCATTCACCAAAACACACCAACTGTTTTATTGCGCTTTTCATGATGTCACTTCCGTTTTTTCGGGCGATGCGGTAACACTGGGTTTTGTCACCACACTCGTCAATACACCAAACACCAAAGCACTGAGCAGCGCAGGAATAATCGGGTTACCAAAATAAGCCAGCCAATCGTCGTTCATACCAATGAGCAGGGCAGCCACTGAACCTGCCATCAAGGTGACTAAACTGCCTTGCCAAGTATAACCTTGCCAAAAGCGCCCCAATAACCCCATCACACAAAGCCCCGCTAATACAACGGAAATCATTTTGGTGATATAGCTGATAATGTCGCTCGACAACACCGCCATAAATAATGCCAGCGATACGGTAGTCAACATGGCAATACGAGAGACCAAAAGCGGATTGTGTGGCGCAATATTTCCCTTACACCAAGTTAGATAAATATCAGCAACCAACACACTGACTCCAGCAATGGCGTCGGAGCTGGCACTAGAAAGCGTTGCGGAAATACCCGCCAATAAAATAAAGCCGCCAATCAATACCGGCATTGCCGTTAACGCCAAATAGGGGAAAGCAAATGAAGGGTTGTCTAAACTCGAGTTAACTGCATAAGCACCAATACCAATCACAGCAGGAATACATGAAAACCCTAAATAAAGTAATCCCGAGATAATAAACGACATACGAATACTGCTTATGCTTTTGGCGGAGTAGATCCGCTGCCTAAACGATGGTGTTGCCAATACGCCCACCAGCACCGCCAGCGCCATTGAAATAGCAGGCAATAAACCAATATTTTGATATGAAAAGAGCCCAGCTCCCGCTGCAACCGAAGCGCTGGTTAGCGTTTGCCAACCACCGACCACCTCGACTACAAAGTAGGTCATCAACAAAAAGCCCGAAAACAAAATAACGGCCTGAATAGCATCCGTCCAGACTACCGCCGAATATCCGCCTAAGGTCACATATACCGCAAGCCCCAGTCCAATAATCAGTTTTGCACTGGTCTCATCTAGCCCAGTGAGCCAAGCTAAATACATGCCCCCGCCAATCAAATGTGCGCCAAGCCAGCCGACACTTGCCGCGTAAATCAATATTGCTAAGAGCTTTTTAACGACTTGATGATTGCCTACATAGCTTGCTAACTCTTCACTCATTGTCGCGAAGCGCTCAGCCCTAACCGGCGCAAACAACCAAGCCAGCAATAAAATACCCAGCGCGCCGCCAATGCCATAAAGCGTGCCCGCCCAACCGTGTTGATAGGCAAAGCCGACCGCTCCCATCGACGAGCCGGTGCCGACCATAGTGGCAACGGTGGTGCCTAGCGTCAGCATCAGCGGTACTTTTCGCCCAGCTAATAAATAGTCGCAATTTGACCGTTGCCACCGAGATGCCAGCCAACTCACCAATATCATGGCAGACAAATACAACAGAAAAATAAGCAAATACACTTGCTGACTATCCGTCATGCTTCTCCTCCTGTGAACATTGTTGTTCGTATAACGTCTATTCGCCTTTGTAACAGGTGACATCAACCTCAACTTTACAATCCACGACTAAGTCGGCCACCATGCAAATTCGCGCAGGAGGATGCGCTGAAAAATACTCTGCAAAAACCTTATTAAAGGACTGAAAATATCTTGCGTCAGTTAATACCACAGAAACATGCGTAACATGCTCAAGGCCATAACCTGCCTCGGTCATAATCGCGATACAGTTTTCTATGGCCAGACGCGACTGCTCAACAATGCCACCCTCAACCACTTCACCATCTCGCATTGGCGTTTGCCCCGAGACTTTTAACCAACTGCCAGCTTCAACCGCTCGTGCAAAGGGTAAGTGTTGTCCACCAGTACCCGTACCGCCTTCAGCACCTATTCTTCTTATTGTCATGTTAACCTCTTGATGATTTTTTGATTTTTATTAGTTTTGACGCGTTAAAAATCGTCCTGCTCGGCCGAAATCGACAATGGTGTCTGCATTCGCGCCTTCAACATAGCTGAGCTTGCCATTCACCCAAACCTTCACAATGCCTGAGGCAAGTTGTTTTGGATTGCTGTAACTTGCTTGGTCTAACACCCGGTTGGGGTCAAATAACACCAGATCGGCGAAATAACCAATTTGAATATTGCCACGTTGCCGCAGCTTAAAGCGCGCCGCTGGCAGCGCTGTCATTTTGTGGATAGCCAATGCCAACGGCAGCGATTGTTGTTCTCTACAGTAATGTCCAAGCACCCGCGGAAATGTCCCCCACAGTCTCGGATGCGGATGCGGATCGCACGGCAAACCATCAGACCCCACCATGCTGTGTTCATAACTTACAAACCGCTGCACATCATCTTCCAGCATACAGTGATACACAGCGCCCGCTGGCTGCAAGCGCTTTGCAGCATCACGCTGAGACACTTGCCATTGCGTGGCAATGTTTGCCAAGCTTTGCTGTGCAAGTTCTGGATGAGACTCCGACCAAGTGATAAAAATATCCGTCTCCTCCGTCACTTGATTAAGATCTAAGGTGCTTGAGCTCGCGGCGTAAGGGTAGCAATCGCAGCTCACTGGATGCGTTTTTCTATGCAGTTCAAAATGCGCTAATACCTCAGGCGCTCTGCCCCAATTCTCTCTACCAGCGCATTTTATATGTGAAATAACCAGCGGCAGTTTGGCATGCTCTGCCGTAGCAAAGGCTTCATCCATAGCTCGGATGACTCCTTGAAATTCTGTGCGTAAATGCGTGGTATAGATACCATCAAATGGTGTAACAACCTCGGCCAACGCATTCACTTCAGCTTGACTTGCCCCCTTCGCATTGTAATAAGCAAGGCCAGTACTAAAGCCTATCGCCCCCTGCGCCATCGCTTGATGCAGCAAGGTTTTCATCTGTTCAAGTTCTTGCGCATTGGCGGCTTGAGATAAATCCGTCATGACCTGCGCTCTGAGCGTTGTATGACCAACTAACGTGGCTAAATTGACACTCGGAGCAGCCTTACTAAAGGCGTGTTGATAATCCTGTAGTTCACGATAGGCGAATTCTGACTGTTCCCCGAGTAAGTTAATGGGGTCAAGCGGCGCTTGATCTGCACAATAAGGCACTGCGCTAATGCCACAATTACCGGCAATGACGGTGGTGACACCTTGGCTCACTTTGCTCAGCATATATGGGCCTCGCAGAACTTCAAGATCATCATGGGTATGTACGTCAATAAAACCAGGCGCGAGCACTAAGCCCGTGGCATCGATGCATTGCAGTGCTTGCAAATGGCTGCAGTTGCCAAGCGCAACAATTTTGTCTTTGCTAATCGCGACATCCACCACTTGCGCTTCAGAATCTGGTTCAAAATACACCGTTGCGCCTTGAATGAGGGTATCAACATAAGGAGATGAGCTCAGCATTAATCCCCCAGCGGAAAGCGTTTATCGGCAGGTGGCATATTGCTGTTTTTATCTCGATGCTGATCTAACTGGGTTTTAAGCCGTCGGAGTTTTTCTCTTGAGCGCTTTTGATTACGGATAGCAACTTCGCTCGACAAAATGTCCACCGCTGCCATCATGGCATAGCGTGCAGCGCTGGGCTTAAAGATGTAATCACTTTCTTGAGTTTTGATGACTAAGTGGTGATCGGCAATGTCCGCCAAGTCGCTCACTGGGCAAATAGCAATAATCTCTGCACCATACTCTTTGGCGATAAGCGCCGCCGCTTTCACATCAGGAGAAACACCACTATGCGAGAGACAAATCACCACATCCCCTTTATTCACCGTCGCAGCAACCATGCGCATCATCATAGGATCGGAGTGAGCATTACTAAGTACGTCCAAGCGAAATAAGCGATTTTGACATTCTTGTGCCATCAAGCTGCTACCACCACCAACCCCAAAAATTAAGCAATGACGTGTGGCGCAAATCACTTCACTCGCCTGCTCCACAACCGCTTCATCGATGAGTCCCGCATTGAGCGTGAGGATCTCCTGAATAGAGGTATAAACATGAGAAATCTTTTCTTTTTCAATTGGCTCAGGATTTGTAAAACGCTCACCAATTGCGGCTGATTGTGTAAGCTGAAACTTAAGGTCACGTACATTGGTACAGCCTAAGCTACGCGCTAACCGTGTGATGCTGGCATGACTGACCTGTGCTTTTTCAGCTAACTCACTAATGGATGCGCTTGCGGCAAAGTTAAGCTCAGCCAAAATAAGCCGGGCAACTTTTTCTTCCGCAGGGCTAAAGTGCCCCAAACCTTCCTTAATTTTGCTAATAATGTCCACAGCTTCGCCTCAATTAAAAATAGGTAGAAATGGTTTGGGTGATCACCCAATCTCGCTCAACAACACCAATTTGTCGCCACTTATCAAAGGTCAAGCAAGGATGAGAAGTCGAAAAACAGATCATATCGCCAACCTGTACCTCGCACCCAGATGCAATACTTACCATAGCATGTTGATCCATGATTTTTTCGACCTTTACCGCGCCGCCTAATGAGCACAGCTGCTTTGACGGCGGAGAGTAAATCAGCTCAGGTGTGGGCATGCCAGCATCAAATGCGACATCCCTTTTACCCATGCCAATTATCGCGACACCCGGCTCTGGAGTCGAAAGCACGTAAGCCCATATACTTAAGCTCGACACCAAACTTTCCCCCAAATCGCAAGCGAGATTGCTCCGTGATAACACCGCTTGCTGCGCATCCTGATAGATCCCAGTATCGTGAATAAGGTAGCAGCCGGGACGGATCACAAAACGAAATTGCTGAGCCTGTTCACTTTTGTTTAGTGTCTTTGTCACAACATCGTACCAAGCAGACCCCGCCCCCGTGATAATAGGTAACGCCTTTGAAAACACGTTTTTTTGTCGTAAATTTGCCGCCGTTTTTATTACTGAACTAACGAATGTGGCAATCCTTTGCTCGGCATTATCACCGTGGATCACGCCTTCATAAAACCCAATGCCAGCTACCTCTAAACTAGCATACTGTTGGCATACATTGGCTAGCTGCACTAACGTTGCAAGATTGCGCCAACCAGCGCGACCACCTTCAACTCCCACCTCGAGTAAAATGGAAATGCACAGCGAATGCTGAGTAAAAAATGTGCCTAAGGCATGGGCATTTGCAATAGAGTCAACAAAACAATAGAGCTCAACGTCAGTATCAGTAAGCATGCTAGCAACTTGCTTCATATGATATTCGCCAACAAGTTGATTCGCTAAGATTACTCGTTTTGCGCCCGCAACTATGGCTACGGAAACTTGTGGTACGGTCGCTACCGTGATGGCCCATGCGCCATGTTCAAGCTGTAGTGTAAATAGCGCTGGAGACATCGTCGTCTTGCCGTGGGGTGCCAATAATACTTGGCTTTCCTTTGCAAAATTCGCCATCCAATTCGCGTTGTGGTTGATGGCGTCTTGCTTTATCACTGCAACTGGCAAACTGACCTGCTCTGCGAGAATATCCCAGCCGCTATCTTCTAGTTGCAGTGGATTGCCAGTGCCTTTCGCTAATATTGTCATCGTTTATTCAAATCCTTGAGTTTAAACATTAATTCTCCACATCAAAATAGCGCATTGACTTACTGCGATTGGTATCAGGCCAAGCTGCACTTGGCCTTTGCTGACGTTAGAAAGTCGCACGGACGCTCAATGCAAAACGTCTATCCGTGGTAAAGTTGAGTGCCTGCGTTTTTGTCCCAGCTTGGTCCATCTGATACTTGGTTTTGGTTTCCGTATCCAATAAATTGCTGGCTTCAAAACCCACTTTCCAATGGTCGTTGATGGTGTAATACAAGCTTGCGTCCATCATACCTGACGCCTCTGCATAGGCAGGGACATACTCTTCAGATTCCCTAAGCGTGAGCAAATACTCAGAGCGCCAAGTGTATGCAAGGCGAAAAGAAATATCCTCGTACTCATACATACCGATGATATTAAAGTTTTGGTCTGAGTAACCTTGTAGCGGCAAACCTCCAAACACTCGGAAGGTATTACGATTATCGGTCAGCGGGTTACCACTTTCATCGAAACCAAGCGTGCCTTTAGAGACTTCATTTGGATCTTCAAGTCCATCTTGATCGATATAGGTAAAGTTAAGTTGCAAACCTAAACCGCTCCATGCTCCCGGTAACATGTCGTAGAATTGAGAATAGGAAAACTCCATCCCACGAATGGTGCCAGAGCCAGTGTTAGCAGGGCCATAAGCAGATACATCATAATCTTCACCGCCATAAGACACATCAAGATCAAAGGCGCGGCTACGGATTATATTATCTAGCTTTTTGTGGAATAACCCTACCGTCACGTAACCTGCGGATGCGAAATACCATTCGGTAGTTAAGTCAGTATTGATCGCTTCTTCAGGCTCTAAATATGGATTCCCAGAAAGTGCGGTTAGACTGATATCGTCTAGCCCAACAACGGGGTTAGTTGCCTCGTCGTAATCAGCGCCGGGAGTTTGCAGCACGCGAGTGTAATCCAAGTTAAGAATACTGATATTTCTGGCATCAACTAAACTTGGGTAATACAGCGCTTTTGATGCGCCAAATCGCACCACTACATCTTCTGATACACCAAAACTCAAATTTAAGCTCGGAAGCAAAGTGCTGTAATCTGTGCCTTCAACGGTACTGAGTTCGGACTCTCCTCCAGCAATGTCGTAATATCGCTTATACTCTGCTTGTTGCATCACATTATTAAGTGATGTCCCCTCTTCACCACGCTTGATAAGGGCCGGTTGCACCAAAGCGCCCGTAGACTCAAGTTGATAGTTTACGTAGCGCAGGCCAATGTTGCCCACCACTGGAATGTCTTGAAACTCGAAGTCAAAATCACCGCGAATGTAAAATTCAGTACGCTTCTCGTTGGTCGAACTTATATTGTGTGCGGCGAATGGGCCTTCAACGCGATTGGGTTTGTCTGCATAAGGTACATAAGTGCCAGAGCATGTGCCGTTGTTTGCCGCACTGTTGGTGGCATTGTGCCAACCATCACGACAACCTTGACGCAAAGAGTCGGCGTAGTTTTTCACCAGATCCATACTTGGGAACAAGAAGTTATTGACCGGCCCCTGTAACACCTGACCATTGTAATAATCTGAAAAATCAACGCGCTCAAATAATTCTGGACGATTTACTGCCGCGGCGGCATTCCGGTCATCTTGGATCCAAGGAGTGCCAATTGCAGACCAGCCCTCGTAAGCGGTATCTCGCACCGTTAGGTCTTTATCTGACATATAAAAACCGGAACTGACACTCGTGAAATGACCGTCTAGCTCATACTTAAAATCCAATTTAACGCTGTCTGACTCTGCCGTATTGCGCTCAACCTGCTCCATACCGCTGCCCAAAAACAGGTTAGGCACAGGTCCATTCCAATCTTCATTGGGTGACCAACCTGCCGTTAGAATATTGTCACTGAGAAACTCCACTGTCGGCCTTGAGCCACGCATATCGAGGAAATAAGGCGAGACAACGTGGACATGGTTTCCCCGTGTTTGACCCGACATACTGTAGTTTTGCACTTCTTTGTCGGAGTCGATCCGCTGGTAATCAAAATCGACCGTCAATCTATCTATTGGTTTTAACGTTAGTTTAAATGAAGTGTCCTTCACGGTATTTTCGTTGTAATTCCAGCGGCTACGATAAAAGAATGGCGTTTCTGGACTCACGCCAAGTGCAATACCGGAAGTCACAAAACCATCATCTGTAGTGAGTGGATGGCCGCTTTCCGTATTTTCAGTCCAATTTTGTGAAGACCCCATGAAACCTTTAAAGCCTTGAGCTGCTTGTCCTATTTGGCGCTCATTCCACTCAAGAGACGCTTCTGAGCGAATGTGCTCTAATGTCGCAACTATGGTCTCATCGGCATTTGCCCACTGCAGTGAAGAGGTTAAGCCGGTACGTTCACGGTCATTAGTTGCTGTGCTCATATGGATAGCGACAGGCACATGCCATACACTGCCAGCTGGTTGCCCTGGTAAAGCGGGGCCATCCACAGGCGATGATGGATCAACACCGGTTATGCCACCCCATTGATCCAAGGTAGGAATAAAGGAATCGCCTCGAGAGTGGAAATTGCCAAGGCCAACACCATCTCCTCGAGTCTGATATTCTGATGAAGAAGCCGCAATTAAAAATCCGAACTTACCTGCACTGGTTTCCCAACTGTCGGAGAACAGCGCTGAAAACGAAGGCGTCACTTCTTCTCTAAAGTCGCCATAATTGGCCTTTGCATTGAACGAGATAAGCCGCTCATCAGAATCGAATGGTTTGCGGGTGATAAGGTTTACCGTGCCAGATATACCGCCTGAAATAAGATCCGCAGTTTGGTTTTTAACCACTTCCACTGCGCCTAGCAATTCAGCAGGAAAGTCTTCATAGCTCAAACCGCCTGACGGATTTGCACTAAAAGCGTCTCTGCCGTTCACCTCAGAGCGAACCCTGTCTAGGCCACGAACCAGCACGCCTGTACCTTCATCAGCATAATGTTTAGGGTCATCGGATGATGCAAATCGCTCAATCGTAACACCCGGCACACGCTGCAGCGCTTCAGTCACCGATTTGTCTGGTAATGCCCCGATATCTGACGCCGTGATCACGTCTTTGACCGTATCAGCGAAGCGCTTAATGTTTTGTGCGCTATTGATACTGCCTCTGATCCCACGAACTTCAATGACTTCAACCGCTTCGTTCTGTTCCGAGATTTTGACATCGCTGTCATTTTGACCCACAGTTTCAGCAGCAACCCAAAGTGGAGAAAGCCCAAGAAGTACAGACGAAACCGCAAGGCTCAGTTTGCTTCGTTTAGGGTTATGTTTACCAATATCGGTGACTAGTTTTGACATTTTGTTGTTCCTTTCTTCTTTTTAAAAACCAGTGAAAAAGCCAGCAATGCCATCACTAGCACCACAGCCCAAAAACCTACCACACAGTGACGTGCTCTAAACGCCCCTACACATCACATGTTACTTACTAACAAAAATCTAATATTACTCTGTTACTTTTTAACATTACAGACTAAAAAGCAAACACTTTTTTGCGAAAAATTTGGCTCTGTGGACTATAGCTTTGAAATATAAGGAATTAAAATTAGTTACATCTAATCTAATGTTTAAGAAAAAAATATTGACAGTTACGTTTACATATCTGGTTAATGACTAGTTCAAGCAGCTTTAAATCGAATGAGTTTTGTATTCAGTTTGCCGTACACTGGCGGGAAAATTAAGAAACCACATCATCAACAACTAAGGTCATTACCAGTTCACCGATCCCCTCAGTGATTTGGTTTGCCCGCGCTTGGTCTTTTGATTCAGGCGCTTCTTTTGCGAGCTTTTTGTTGGCTTGGTTGCTCTGCGTGCTTTTTCAACTTTGGTGGCCTCTAAGATCAGCGTTTTTAAGCGCTCCAAGGCATCTTCCTTATTTTGCTCTTGGGTACGAAAGCTTTGGGCTTTAAGCACAATGACACCCTCTTTGGTCACTCTAGAGTCTTTAAGTGCAAGCAGGCGCGCTTTGTAAAAGTCAGGCAGTGTTGAGCGGTTGATATCAAACCTAAGATGAATGGCACTGGAGACTTTATTGACGTTTTGTCCACCCGCACCTTGGGCACGAATAGCGGAAATATCGATTTCCCACTCTGCTAGAGTGACATTATTTGAGATTTTAAGCATAGTAATTTCAAGCCTCCACTTGCTATTTTAACAAAGTAAGGGAAGGCTTGAAATAGCAGCGCTCAGTGCGGAGCGTGTAGCTATGCTGTTCGAGTTGCGATAGCTGGAGGCACTCTTGCAGCAATCATAGCAGGGTAAGTAACCGCCAACTGACCTGCGAGCAACATTACTATCGCACCTGCAATCAAATAATCACCGGGTACACTGGTAAGCCCAAAGTAATTAACTAAATAAATATTCGCAGTGATTGCGATGACTATGCCTAGTGTAATGCCAAACAAAGACACCACCGCATTTTCAATCATAAAGTAACGTAGAATATCAGCCTGAGTCGCCCCAAGAGCACGACGAGTACCGATCTGCTTACGACGTTTATAAACGGTGTATCTT
Organism: Pseudoalteromonas flavipulchra NCIMB 2033 = ATCC BAA-314; assembly: GCA_000814665.1. Taxonomy (GTDB): domain Bacteria; phylum Pseudomonadota; class Gammaproteobacteria; order Enterobacterales; family Alteromonadaceae; genus Pseudoalteromonas; species Pseudoalteromonas maricaloris. The sequence continues at coordinate 57,884 of JWIH01000024.1, read as the reverse complement.
GCCTGACCGAATATCCCCAGCATAGTTACACACGCCAAAGCTGCGATCACCGCTTTTAGCGTTTGGCTCACCGCATAATCAGCTTGTAAGTTTTCCGTTTTTATTTGCTCGAAGGATTTAAAGGCATCAAGTTGACGACCAGGCTTTTTAAGCATTAAGGCTTGAACTTCCTCCATTGCAATTTCTCTTTGGCCAGGCTTTGCTTTTACTACTATAATGCTTTCTTCATAATGTTCTCTAACCGAACTTATTACGGTCATATCGTAAGCGTACCAAAATCGCCAAGGTGACTTCATAGTTTCAACGATACCCACAACCTTTTGCGGTACCGATTCAACATAAATAGTTTCTCCAATCACACTGCGCCAATCGTTAGGACGAATTTTATGTGCCAAGTCCTGCGAAACTAATACGCTGGCTGATTCCGTATGGCCATCAAAATAGGTGTGTACCACATCATTATGTTGTAAGTTTCTACCCGCAACCACTCGTAGTCCAAGCGTATCTACAATGGTGTCATCCGAACCATAGTAGCCTGCGTGAGTTATCCTTTCATCTTCCTCAGGGGTTAAACCAACATCTAGTGAGCGGCCCCAGTTAGTAAGCGGCATACTAGTGATCGTACTTACACTCTCAACACTGGCTAGTGCACGGATATCGGCAAGGTCGGTATCAAGAGCTGCATTTTTTTCTTCATCGCTGCCTTCAAAATGAGTTCTAAAGCTGAACAGCTGGCTCTCGGCTAACCCTGTCGGTTGCACCAATTCTTGCTCTTTAAGTATCATCATATAAATGGCATTAACCAAAATTGTAAATGTCAGCGCAATTTGCAATATCAGTAGTAGCGGAGAAGCCTTATTTTTGTTTAAGGTTTTTAAAATTGGCAATAAATCTCTCATGGTCATGCTCCTACAGGCTTTTTAGCTGACTAGATGGTTGTACTTTTGCCGCATGTAAAGTCGGTAGCAAACCAAAAGTCACAGCACTCGCCACAGCCAATACAATCGTCATGATGACTATACCTGCGGTCATCTCAAGCATCTCAGCATAAAGATGGCTGTATAATTGCGCAGTGATACTCAAACCAATTTGCGCAAGTAATAGCCCAAGTATCCCTCCCAAGAGCCCAATAATACAGGTCTCAACAGTAAACTGAGTGATAATATCTTGTTTAGAAGCTCCAACCGCTCTACGAAGCCCAACTTCACCAGCTTTACCATGAAACTTTGCGACCATCATTGCCATACAGTTAAGCAGACAAACCGCAAGAAATGCGAATGCAAGCCACACAGCTACATTGCCATCATCTTTGATAATTTTTCTTTCAATTAATTGCTCCTTCACATTAAATAATTGATGTAAAGGCTCTCGTAAAAAGCGACCATACTCTCTTTGTTCCATCGAGTAATTAACCAAAAAGTCCATGTAATTATTGCGCTCTGACGCGGAGTTTAATTCAACCCAGTAGGAGACCCATACGCATTCAGATGCTAAAATTGCCGAAAATGAGTCATCAGCGGGTTCTTTCCAGCATTGATAAGACACGTCGGAGCCTGTCCACAACTCGTTATTAATTTGCGCTTGGAATGGGACAATAACGTCTCTAGGTTTGTTGAAAGCACGAGTTCTGTAATCAAAAAACTTGGGGATAGGATACCAATCGTCGGTAACACCAACCACTCGGTACTGTAAATCCCCTAAGAGCAATGACTTACCGACGGAGTTTTCTCCACCAAATAACTTATCATTCAGCTCGCTACTGATGACCGCAACTTGCAGCCCATCCTGATCGGCAATTTCATCCCATGCACCACCAAACTTAAACGGTACCTCAAACATGTTGAAGATGTCACGGTATGCACTTCGGATTGGAGTCATTTTTGCTTCAGTAATTGACTGCTCTGTGGTGCGAGTCATTATTTTAAAACTACCAAGAGGCGTTTGATTAACGCCCTGTTTCGCATTTTGTAGATTTATTGCATCTTGATAGGTAAGAATAAAAGGTGGAACTTCTTTCCCTTGGGAAATATTAAACGGCTTGTCTGGACCATAGCTATTCAATCGAACATTAAACAAGCGGTCACTTTTTGTAGGGATCGGATCTTTTTGTAGCAGATAACTCACTGTATAAGTCGTCATAGCAGCACCAATACCTACAGCTATTGTGGCAACCATTAAAAATGACAAAAATGGCGTTTTCCGCAATGAAATAAGCGCTAATTTAAGATAGTAGCTAAGCATAACTTATCCTTAAGCAATCGCTTTGTTACAATGTTTTCGCTCAATTATCACGCCATCACGAATTTCAATAATGCGATGTGCTTTCTCAGCTTGTTGCGTATCATGCGTTACCATCACGATACTCGTTCCTTGCGCGTTAATATCCATGAGCAACTCCATAATACTATCTGCCATTTTGCTATCTAAGTTACCCGTCGGCTCGTCTGCAAGCAAAAATGAAGGCTTACCGGCTATTGCACGAGCAATCGCCACTCGTTGTTGTTGGCCACCAGATAGCTGTGATGGATAATGATCTTTGCGTGATGCAAGGCCAACTTTATTCAACGCATCCATGATCCTTTCATGGCGCTCTTTTGAAGATAATTTGCGATAGCGAAGTGGCATATCAACATTATCGTATAGGTTTAGCTCAGGAATTAAATTAAAGCTTTGAAAAATAAATCCCACTTTTTCGTTACGTAGCTTTGACTTAGCCTTATCACTTAGCTTTTCAACATTGAAACCATCCAATTCGTAACTACCGTCGCAAAAATCTTCCAACAGGCCTGTAATATTTAGAAACGTTGTTTTTCCAGAGCCAGACGGCCCCACCACAGAAACAAACTCGCCTTGCTCTATACGTAAGTCAAATGGCTGCAAAGCTTGAGTTTTTATTGTGTCTGTATAATAAGCTTTTGATAGGTGACGCATGGATAGCATGTTGCAGCTCCTTTATTGAATTATTTTCACACTGGGGGCATCTTTAAAGATCCGCGCGTCAGAGGTGATAACCTGATCGCCGATATTAAGCCCCGATAGTACTTCTACTTGTCCAATACTTCTCAATCCAATCTTTATTGGCGTTTTGACAGCCGTGCCTTCCTTTACCACATAAGCAAACTGTCCATTGTATGTTTCCAAGTATTGACCATGTGGCAGGTAGGCAATATTTTCTTTTTGTTCGAGTACTATTCGACTAGTTAACCTTTGGTTTTGCCTTAACCCCTGAATAGTGTCGTCTCTAAATCGGATTTTTCCGGCAACACGACCATTTTCAATTTCAGGCGAAATTGCAACGATTTCGCCATTATAAACGTCACCATTGAGGTTCACCTCGGCTAACATTCCTAAGGCTAAATCATCTGAATAGCTCTCAGGTATTTGTACCTCTATCTCATATTTGGAGAGATCGACCACGCTTAATAGTGGCTGATTTTTAGCCACTGAATTTTTTTGCTCGACTACTAAATTACCAACGAGTCCCCCTACTGGTGAGACAACTTTAAGTGCATCGACCTGCCTTTCAAGCTCTGCTACTTTGACTTTTTGTGCTTCAAGTTCAAGCTCTTTGGTCCGAATCTCAAACTTCTGACTTTCTTTTTGCAATTCAACTTCTTTAATTGCTAAGCGATATTCCCGCAGCGCATTTTCCAGGTCATCTTTGGCTTTTTGATAATCAATATCACTGACAACTTGAGTTTTCAAACCGTCTTCAGAGCGACGCATTTCACGCTTAGCAGCATTCAATACAACGGTAGCCTTACCTAAATAGTTTTCCTGTGCTAAGTCCTGTTTTTTAGCTTGAATGATTTGTCGCTGAAGTTCAGTATCTAACTGATTTAGCTTAGCTTGATGCTGTGCAAACTCGCTTTTTAATTCAGGACTATCTATTACGGCAAGGGTTTGACCTTCAATCACGCTATCTCCCGACTCGACCAAATAGGTCACAGTCCCTTGAGCAGGGCTATATATTGTCGGACGCCGTGCTGCGACGACTTTTCCCTGAACAGAAATATCGCGAACAAAGTCACCTTGTTTAACTGCCGAAATATGAATTTTATCGCTTGAAACAGCTGTTTGACCACTTATCCACTGCCCGACAATTGGTGCAAAAAACAAAATAGTAATAACTATGAGAATACTTGCTACCGCTATAAATACTTTATTTTTTTTAGGTCTTTCAACCACCGAGTCTTGAGCACTCGTATCTGGAATATAGGCCATGAAATAATCCTTTTTACAACTGCCTTTGTTATTGAGAAATATGCACTTTACAAGTGCTTTTCACAGCCATTCACTCAACTAGCGCTTACGTCACTTGATAGAGTTTGAAATCGAGTGAATGTATCTTTTTCGTCACTTTTCAAGTGAAGAAAATCTCAAAAGATAAAAAGCAAAACAGGTAATGTAAGTGCCTAAACCTTACACAAACTCAAGACTAATGTCACGAGAAATAAAACACTTTGTTAACTATTTGGTTTGATTCTTGACGACCTCCAAATATCGGCTTTCTATAAACTTCTTCTCTTTGGACAAGTGCTCAAGTGCATCTCGGGTTTGCTCCAACTCTTTTTGAATAGCTTGCAACTTTGGACCATCTTCAACCTCTTGTTCTTGAACCATTAGTTGTTGCAGCGCCTGGCTTTGTTCGGCAATTTGTCTTTTGTATTCATTGATAGTTTGAGACATATCTTGGCGCTCTTTTTCAAAGGTTGCGACCAGTTGCTCTAGCTCTTGCTCGGATGTACCTCCCACAGACTTAGAGGCTTCTAGTTGCTGCTTTAATGTGTCATTTTCTTTTTGTAGTTCCTCTGTAGACTCATATTGGTCATATAGCTTTCTTCTCGTTTGCTTAAGTCGCTCTAAACTTTTCGACAAATCTCCTCGAAGTTTTTTTATTAGCCGATGCGATTTAAGCAACTTACTGTTTAAATCATCCATGCGAGTTTGCTCTTCTGGCGAAATATGATCCTGTGTTGAGCGTTTAACCTCAGCTAATTGCTGTTCTAAGTGAACTTGTAAGTTAGCCAATTCTTGAATGGTGTGTTGGTTATCTTCGACAAACTTCATTGACTTGTTAATTGCATCGCGACAATGTTGAAGCAGATACTGTTGCTCTGCGTTGGATGTCCCAGCTCCACCAGCAGTCTTTGCAAACAATCTAAACTCTCGCAGGATTAACAGCAAAATATAAAACCAAAAAACTAATATCAGTAGCCCGATATTCACCGCCATATAGATAAATACATCGACTGGTAGTTTGCCTAGAAACATATTACGCACTCATTATTTTCTTACTTTCATTTTAGTATTGGTTAAAAATCATGCCTATAATAAATCTATATTTTTCAATAAAGTGGTAATGTGTGAAGATATTGCTCGTGGATGACAGTGCGGCAACACTTGAGATTATTCGTCGCGGTTTAGTACGTTTTAGATATCGTAAGCTGTTGATAAAGAAAGCACAAAGTGCAAAAGAAGCACTAAAGATTATTGGTTCTTGGCATCCAGATATTGTATTGACCGACTGGCATATGCCCGATATTTCAGGACTCGCTCTCGTCAAAGCAATCAAACAAAAACAGCTTGATGTCACCATGGCGATGGTAACGACTGTCGACGATCGTGAGCAAATTAAGCTCGCCCTTGACTATGGCGCTGCGTTTGTACTGTCAAAGCCGTTTGCTGACGACGACCTTCATAACAAAATCATGCCGCTAGTCAAAGCCGCAGAAGAAAGCAGCAAAACGAGAGAAATTCATACGCTACATAAAGGCGTGCCCTTGCCTCAAGTTGGGCAACTTGAAAAGCTAATGAACAAACATATTGATACAGAGCTGAGACTCTATCAGGTGCATCAAATGGAATATAATCCCGATAACCTTCCGTGTGTCATGGTCGCATACGAAGATCCGAGCAGCCAGAAAGTTCGCGCAATCGGAATATTTGATGTGTACTCTGTCTGTGTGCTTGCCGCATCCACAGGGAATTTAACTGATCAAGCTGGGTTTGAAGCGATTCATCAACATCAGATAACAGACGACATGTTAAGCGCCTGCCACTCAGCACTAAACTCTACGTCTTATGCATTTCTAGACGGCATAACCAGAAGGAGCCTTAGAGTAAAAGCCCTACAGTTGGTCACTAAGCCTTTTCCTAAGTTAAAACGCTTGTATAAGTCCGCCGCAAACATGCGCATAGATTTATGTTGCCAACGTCCAAATATGGCACAAGGTAAAATATTGTTGGTTGGGTTTTTAAGCTAACGCTTTAAGCAAGATGCCAGGATCGGTTATCCCAGCTTCTTTTAAAGCTTTTTGGATATTTTGGGTTAATTCAATAACTTGATTCTGCATACGTAAAATATATTCAAGTTTTTGTGTAACTAGCTCCGCTTTAATTTCATCTGAATAAGCGTCATTTGCTTTTAGCTCTTCGAGTAATTTTTGCTCTTCCTTTATTTTCTCTCTGAGTTCTTCTAGCTTTTCAACCATTTTTTGAATGTGAGGTGGTAGTGCTGCTTCTTCCTGCTCCTCTCTTACCTCTTCTCCAGATAACTTAGATATATCTTTTTCTGATAATCTGAGTGGTTTAGATTCTGCCGTTTCTTCAACCTTGGTTTTCTGCTCCATCTGACTCGAGGTTGATTGAGCTGGTGAGTGAATTAAAAAGTTCACGTTCATTTTCTTTGGCCAATATGATTTCCTTTGACCTACATATCGGTAATTTATCGAGGATCTTTAAGAAAAATTGCGCGGCTTCCTTGCCGCTGCAAGTGCTTGGGAATGGAATCACTCGGTACTGAAAACTAACCGAGTTTAAAATAATTCTGTTTTAAGATTTGCTTGCAGTTGCTTAATGCCCGATTTAATGCCTGCAACAAAGTTTTACCTTTTGCCTTGACCTTTAATGTTGGTAATCCGGGTAATAAAAGCTCAACTTGGCATAAGGTAAACTTGCCAATCTGCTTGTCCACCTGTTTTTCAATTCGTACATTTATTTTTCGAATATTGTTTGCATAGCCGCACAACGCTTCATTTATTGTTTTAGCAAAAGCCACTTTACTTGACACCGCTATCGGCTCATTTACATCAACAAGGTTCAATTTCATCATTACCTCAGACAATCGCATCACATATAACTTTGTTGAAAACTTAGAATGACTCGAATTAAAAACGCTTACGCTATCCGGGACATTCTCTCAACTTCTACTTGCGCCATGAGATCAAATCTACTAATGTTCAAGAAAAGATAAAAGCTGATTATATCTAACTAAAAGTAAGATTTTTACGAACAATATGAACATAAACTTCAATCACCTTTACTATTTTTGGCAAGTAAGCAATGAAGGCAGCATCGCAGGTGCAAGTAAAGTCCTTCATTTGACGCCTCAAACCATCAGCGCGCAGCTATCAAGCTTAGAAGATCGGCTAGGGAAACCTTTATTTATAAGAGAAGGCAGAGGACTCAGGTTGACTGACTTCGGCATTTTAACAAAGCAATATGCGGACGATATGTTTTCGATTGCCAAAGAATGGTTAGAAACAACACAAGATGGTGCAACAGCCATACATCGCACATTAAAAGTAGGTATCTCAGATGCCATTCCAAAATCGTTAGTATCAAAATGGCTTGCGCCTTTGATAGAAAATGAGCAAGTTGCCAACTTGCACTGTATTGATGGTCAGCAGTCTGAATTATTGGCTCAGATGGCGATGCATAAACTCGATATCGTACTAGCGGACAAACCTCTTGATAGTAATCTGCCATTTAAAGTATTTTGTCACGAAATAGGAAAGAGCCAGATTGGCTTTTATGGTTCAATTTCTAGTTGTGAAGAACTTAGGGCAAACTACCCAAAGTCATTACAAGCACAACCAATCATTCTTCCCGCGAAACACAGCCCAGTAACGAATTCGATTCAATTTTGGCTGCAAGAGCAAAATATAGAAATCAAAGTCGCAGGTCATGTGGATGACAGTGCCTTGATGAAAGCATTAGGTCAGCAGGGGTTTGGCATTTTTCCAGCCCCACTTTCGATAAAATCAGAATTACAACGGCACTATGATGTCTGCCTCATTGGCACTATCGAAAGTACGTATCAAAACTATTACGCTTTCACACCCGATAGATTAATTAAAGACTCTATCTTCAGCGAGTTCGTGAATTTTGCCAAAGGAGTGAGCTGACACTATAGTCAGCTTATGTTGGCTGTAAAAGAGAAGACAAGTTTTGTTTATAACGTCTTGATAGGTGGAGTGAATCTCCGTTTTCTAGAATAACGTCGTAATCTCCATTATCTCTTGTCTTCAGTTCACTGATAGCATTCAAATTAACGAGTGAAGACTTATGGATCCTAGAAAAGCCAAAGGTTTTAAGACTTTTTTCCATTGCTGACATCGTGTCCCTATGCAAGATTGAGCGCTGCCGATTGATCATATGAAGTTCGACATAGTTTCCCGCACCACCAACCCAAGCTAAGTCTTCCACTTTTATCACATGAATGTGCCCCGAGTCTTTTACAATCAATCTTTGATTCGGGACATACTCTGATGAAGCTTCTTTAGAATGCGAGAATACCAGCTGAAGAATATTGGTGATCAGAGCACCTTCTGTATCTTTACCATCAACACTCATTGTTGTAGAAGCATTTAATTTAACATCTGTCGTTATTTTAATAGTTGGCACAGAGTCAAAATTTCTGGTGATTAATTCTTGCTGTCTCAGGTCAATATCATGTGAAATATCAATTAACAAACAGTCGATTTCACCCACTTTAATAGTTTCTAAAACATCAACAATATTTTGATAATATACAAACTGGGAACAAACTGCGACTTCTTTTAATTTTGTACTTATTTCGACGCCAAGCTCAGATAAATAGCTAGGAATAGAGATCGTCACTCTTTTCATTCATCACCTTAAACACATCAGCAGGTTAACAAGGATACTAATACTTTGTATCCTATTTCACAATAGTTAACATGTTATTGTTATAGATTGTCACTATGTAATCTGCAAATTAAATTTGATCTTTTTTTTCTCGCCTGTCGTCACTGATTCCCATCACCTTACGTATCTCAACTGGCATATTCCAAGCTTCCGTCATAACTTCGTCGTGATACTAATAAGCCTTTGTGATGAGTTATTAGACTCGCCAAGGGTATCTAAAACAAACCTATCAGGGGATATCATGAAACAATTCAAGCGTTCTAAGTTAAGTATGCTTATCACCTCCGCGTGCCTAATCGGTGGAAGTTTAAGTATCCAAGCATCAGCCGAGGAAGCAGCTGATGGTGCTAATGAAGAAGTCGAAAGAATTTCTATTACAGGTTCTCGTATTCAACGTGTTGCGTTAACTGCTAAAACACCAGTTATCGAACTAGACGGTTCTGAATTTGCCATGTCGGGTAACTTAAACGTTGAGCAAAAGCTTGCCGAACTACCGCTAACAGTTCCTTCTTTCGGCCCTAGCTCAAATAACCCTGGTGACGGTACCGCTCGAGTAGACTTACGTGGTCTTGGCAATGAGCGTACCCTTGTACTTGTTAACGGTCGCCGCTGGGTACCAGCGACACAAACAGGTGTTGTCGACTTAAACACTATTCCAGCGTCTCTTATTGAAGGTGTAGACATCATTACAGGTGGTGCAGGTGCGGTATACGGTTCTGATGCACTAGCTGGTGTTGTAAACTTTCGTTTGAAAGATGACTTCGAAGGCGCTGAAATTTCTGCGTTATACGACATCACCGAAGAAGGCGATGGGGAAAAGTTCAACACTGACCTTACCTTGGGTGGGAACTTTGCCGACGGTAAAGGTAACGCTACTGTTTATATCGGTTACGCCAAACGTGAATCAATCTTCCAAGGAGACAGAGATTTCACTAGCGTAACACTCACTGAAGGTGATACAGGTTTAGTACCAGGTGGTTCGTCAGGTATCCCTGGCACTCGTATATTTGCCGGCCCTACACTTCCTAACGGTACAACTTTAGGCCGTTTTGGTCCTAACGGTGAAGGCCTACCATATACATCATCAGACGCGTTCAACTATGCCCCTGATAACTACCTACAACTACCGCAAGAGCGTCTAACACTTAACTCTTTTGCACACTATTACATCAATGATGAAACTCGCTTATATAGCGAATTGTCTTTCATCCGCAACGAAGTTCCGCAACAGCTAGCTCCAACTCCTGCGTTCGTAAATGGCTTGGTAGTTAACCCTGACAGTCCATTCTTCGGTGCAGATGTTCAAGCTGCTATGAAAGCGTTAGTACCTGAACTTGATGCTGACGGTGAACCAACGGGTAACATGGTTAGTCAACTTGATGCCGATGGTAACTTTACATTCGCTACAATCGGTCGTCGTATGGTTGAAAACGGTCCACGCCAAGCGATTGATACACGTAATGCGATGCGTTTATTGGTCGGTGTAGATGGCTTTATCGGTGACTGGGCATACAATGCTTACTACAGCCGCTCTGAACTAGACCGCTCTAATCTACTTAATAATGACGTTTCTGAAACGCGTTTCAGACAAGCTATTTTAGTTACTGATGACGGTAGCGCATGTCAAGACACATCTGGTGGATGTGCACCATTGAACATATTCGGTGAAGGTAATATTTCACAGGCTGCGATTGATTTTATCAATGTTGGTGCATCTAACGTAACAAACATCAAACAAGAAATCTTCCACATCGATTTTGCTGGTGAGTTACCATTTACCGTACCATCTGCTGATATGCCTATAGGTTTCGTAATTGGTTACGAAAGCCGTTTTGATGACTCAAGCTTCCGCCCTGATGAATTCTTAGCATCAGGTGATGTTTTGGGCTTTAACGCTGGTGAACCAACAGTTGGTAGCTATAGTGTTGATGAAATCTTCACAGAGATTGATATTCCATTAGTAACTGATGCGGCATTTGCTGAAGACATTACACTGTGGTTTGCGGGACGTCTTTCTGATTACTCAAACATTGGTAATGCTTCTTCATTTGCAACCACGTTAAACTGGAAAGTAAACGAATACGTTTCGTTCCGAGCTGGTTATCAAGAATCTGTACGTGCGCCTAACATCGCCGAACTATTCCAGGGCGCTGCAAATGGTTTCCCAAGCGCAACCGATCCATGTAGCGTTGATGGCTTTGTAGAAGGTACCACTGACAGAGCGCTTTGTGAGGCTCACGGTGTTGCGTCTTCTCAAGTTGGTGTATTTGAACAAGCAAACGCGCAAATCGAAGGCAGTTTCGGTGGTAACCCTGACCTGAAAGAAGAAACATCAGAAACGGTTACTCTAGGTCTTGTTATTACACCGACCGAAAACTTCGACATTACAATCGATTACTTTGATATCACGATTGATGATGCTATCGATGTACTAGGTGGTGGCGTAAACAATATTCTAGATATTTGTTACAACCAACTTAAAGATCCTAACTCAGAGTTCTGTCAAGCAATTACTCGTCGTCCTGACGGTAACGTTGACCTTGTTACAGCGCTCAACGCGAACATCGCGTCGCTAGGCACAAAAGGTTATGACGTTAACTTCAACTGGACCACAGAGCTTGATTTTGGAATTGGTGAGAACGGTTCAACACTGAACATTAACTCTAAGAATACCATCCTAGATGAGTTCTTTAGAACGCCAAGTGTTGGCTTCACTGAAACAAATTACTGTGAAGGTAAATTCGGTAATACCTGTGGTACGCCACGCCCTGAGTTCCAAAGTAATAACCGCTTTACTTGGACTTCAGGCGACTTAAGCATTACAGCTCTAGCTCGCTACATGAGCGAAGTTGATGACGACTCAGGCACTAACGAAATCGCTCCGATTTCTAAAGCAGAATGGTATCTTGACCTTAGCGCAAGCTACCACTTCACAGACCATGTACAAGCAACATTTGGTATTAAAAATGTGTTAGACACTGAGCCAACGCCATTAGGTGATGCTCAACAACAAGCAAATACATTCCCAGAGTTGTATGACGTAATTGGCCCACGTTACTTCGTGAGTGCTGTGTACACGTTCTAATCAGTTGATACTGAAAGACTAGGGAGCTTCGGCTCCCTTTTCTGTTGTTGCTGTATTAAGTCCTTTATCTACAGTGAGTTACTAAATTTTCCATCGCGTTTACTGAAAAATTGATCGAAACCAACAAAACTTCAAAAGAACAACACTTTACTCGCAACTAAGTCGAGTTTGGCTAAAATAAAAAGTATGCCGCTCAGTCTAATTGACCGTTTAAGAAAAAATAATATGAAGCAAGCGCCCGAAATTACTATTGCAGTTCAAGATGCTTTCAAATTGATCCAACAAAAACAATATCAACAAGCGTTAACTAAGTTACAGCCTTTTACTGACTCGCCTCACCCCGATCTGCATTACCTTTTGGGAATTTGCTATAAATCACTAGCCGAGTGGCAAAGCGCAATAACCTCATTAAGTGATGCCGCTAAACTCGCTCCACTTAAAACTGAAATCTTAACTCATCTAGCCAAATGTTACTGGCTATCGGGTGATTTACAGCAAGCGGAAGCCCACTACCTTGCGCTGTATGAAGCTGAGCCCAAAAATCTAGATTTACTTAAAAACTTGTCGCTTCTGTATCTTGAACAAAATCAGCTCGACATGGCAAGCCAATGGGCTCTCAAAGGACAATCTCTAGATGATTCTGGACAACTCACCAAAATACTCGGGGACGTTGAAAAAACAAGAGGAAACCTCAGTGAGGCGATCGGTTATTATCAACAAGTTCCTCAACACTCTCCGGTTGTCTTTCGGGCAATACACAATTTGGGCCTTTGTTATAAATTACAGGCTAAATTTAACCAAGCGATTCAATGCTTTAAATTTGTGCATCAAAAAGCACCTGAGCACTATGAACCGCTTTACAACCTCGGCGACTGCTTTTTTGCAAATGGTCAATTTGAACAAGCACAACAAGCCTACAATCTGGCTTTGAAACAAGCCCCATACAATCCAATCATACATAAAGCGATTAACGAGCTTTATTGGCAAAGTGGGCAGCATCAGCTTTTTGCTACCAGTTTACTAAACGCGATGGAGTCAGCAAATAACCGCCTAGAACTCATAGAGTGCCTAGCTGAACTTTACTGGAATACCAATCAGTACAGGTTATGTGAGGAATGTATCAAGACGTCAGGTTACGCCGATACTTCCGCTACATTACTCGCGTTAAGAGGGCGTCTGGCGGCCACAAACAATGATCTAAATGCAGCCTTTGAGTATTTCGATAGTGCCAATAAGATAGTCATTAATTACGACAGGATATGTGAGCAAGCAAAATTTGCAATCCAGCTTGGAGAGTTCGGTACCGCACAATCCCTGCTCGAAAAAGTGTTGCAAGCGCAGCCCAACTCACAACTTGCATTAGCTTGGCTAAGCGTAGTATATCAAGCTACCGATAAACAAAAGCACCACGCTCTATGCAACCCTGATTTTATTCTGACCACAACTTTAGGTGCTCCGAGCGGCTATCAAGACACTGAAGACTTTCTTAAAGCGTTGGAGTCATGCTTACTAACACTTCATCAAGGTAAACAAGCTCCAAGTGAACAGACCTTAGTAAATGGCTCACAAATTTCAGGAGGCTTGCTTAATAGAGATATCGAAATCATCTCCAAAGCTAGAACTCAACTGCTGCGAGATATAGATAAATGCCTTAATAAGTTAGATTTAGATCCAGAGCATCCCTTTTTAGCTCATTTACGCAAAGAGAAATGCATTACAGGCTCATGGTCTGTCAAACTGACGGAGCAAGGTTTCCACGTAAGCCATATTCACCCCGCAGGCTGGATTAGTGTAGTTCTATATATCAACACGCCAAATGACGATAGCAATAATGGTGTAATTGAGTTTGGGCGGCCACCATTGGCACCACCCTACGATTTTCCACCATTCAAAACCGTAAAACCTCAACGAGGGCAAATCGTGATCTTCCCCTCTTATTTTTGGCATGGAACACAGCCATTTAACCCTACGAGTAATAACTATCGAATGACTTTGCCATTCGATATTGGCGTTCTTAATAAATAACCTGAGGTTTGGATAAGGAATGTTCAAACTCATTGTTTCTAAAGAACAACTTAGTTTTTCCTTGTCTAGCCAGAGAGTTTTAGGGAAAACAAGGCGAATTTACGCACCAATAGCTGGCTATTGGAAGTGAATTCAACGCAGTTAACGCTAAAACTGGCTGCTAGAAAGGCATTAATTATCCGCAGCTCAGGTTAAATAGAAAGAGAAACCACTTTAATGACAAACGAAGAGATACAACCACTCAATATAGATTCACTTTTACAGCCAATTCTCGAATGCGAGCCACAAAATAGTTGGCCATTATTATTATCGAAGCTAATCGATAGCTATCCTCAGAGTGCTGAACTAAGCTATCGGGTTGCTGTAATTTTAGAGCAAATTGGAGCGTTACCTGAAAGTGAAAAGGCCTACTTTCACTGCCTTACTCTGGCACCCAAAAACTACTTAGTGTATCTCTACCTTGGACATTTATTAGAGAAGAGGGGAGAAGACAGTACAGCACTCGTATGTTACACCCTATGTGAAGCACTCACAGGCAGCTTTAAGCGCCTTCAACTCGCCAATAGCACCGCCCCTCAAACACTTGAGCGCTTCCAAAAAGCTTGGCAGTGTATGGAAAAGAACCTTGGTACAGCATCAAGCATTGAGTCGGGTCGCTGGGTGCAATACAGTAGTAAACCTTTTGAAACAGCCCAAGCACCACACCTTTTTTACGTTGCGAATCTAAGTGCTCATCCTATCTGGCCCGCGGAGCAATTTGCATGGTATGAAAGCTTTAACGCTACGATCCCCGACATCATCAAAGAATTCCACACTACGTTTAGTAGCGCATCTTCACACCTTACGCCTTATTTGTCGGGTAAAGAGTATGAAAGCGCATTTCCAATGCTCGCAAACAGTAACAACTGGCAAGCGTTATCCCTTTTTAAAGAGGGTGTGGAAAACGTTTCAGTGTCAAAGCACTTTCCTATACTCAAAAAGGCCTTAGAGAAAGTACCTTGTTATGGCTTAACAGCATCTCCATACGAAGTGTTTTACTCTAAATTAGCCAAAGGCCAAACCATCACTCCACATTACGGCCTTTCGAACCACAGCTTAACAGTGCATTTAGCCATAGATATTCCCCATGACTGTTACCTAGACGTCAATGGCGAGCGTGCTTCATGGCAAGAACATCAACTCACCATCTTCGATGACTCCTATTTGCATATGGCACATAATGGCAGCGACCGTGACCGAATTGTACTTATATTCTCAATTTGGCATCCTGATCTAACATCGACTCAACGCCAGGCAATACAATCAGAATTTAAAAATAGACAACGTTGGATTGATAATTTAAACGCAACTTTGGTTCAATATAGAAACGATCACTAGAATCCTAATTTTCATCACGTCTCCCCCTCAACTTACCACAAAAGGGGTTGTTACTATGTGAATAACCCGTAACTTAAAGTTTGACCTTATGATTGAGGTCTCCCTGGATAATTTCGGGGGGTAACCCCCGTTTTTTTCATACTAGCCACATCATAAATCACAGTGCTAAAATCCAATCACAATCTTCAAGTTAATGTAAATTCATGCAAAAACCAATCATTACAATTCATTACTGCGTGCTTTGCCAATGGATGCTGCGAGCTTCTTGGCTTGCACAAGAGCTGCTTTCAACTTTCTCCGACGATTTAAAGCAAGTTGCGCTCGCGCCTGCAAGTAAAGGCGTATTCGAAATTTACTGCAACGATACGTTAATTTGGTGCCGCAAAGCAGATGATGGCTTTCCAGAAGCCAAGGTGCTCAAAAGAAGAGTGAGAGATTTATTAGATCCTGAGCGCGATTTAGGCCATGTAGATAAGTAACCGGCGAACAAGGTTGGCTATCACTTAATCCGGAGCGTGTATGAGCAAGTCCAAAGTCCCCACCGGTTAACAGCTTCATAAATAAATTCCAGCACATGATCCAGACCTGAGTAACTCCGATTTAGTCCCGTGCGAACGGGGGCGAAGTAGGACCGACAAAAATATCTGGAATATTTTTGAACAGCTCTGCTGACCCGAAAGGCAGGAAGTCTGGAGTCATCATCGTTTCGCAGCCAGCTAAGGTGAGCGCATGAATGCGTGAAGGATACTGCTTCACGGACGAATTACAGCACATGATTCAGACCTGAAAAACTCAGGTTTAGCCCCGTGCATACGGGGAACACACGTGCGCCTGGTGCAGCTCCATCATTGTTGGCGGTTTAGCCCCGCGTCTGCGGGGAACACTCTAAATATATAGTATTGTTTCTATTAATAAAAATCACACTTACAATATTCACCAAAAATATTGGGTACAAATTCTACGTATGTTTACTCGGCTCAATTGTTAAAGATCGGAGTTTCTCTTCAAATAATGTATAGCCAACAGGCCAATAAATTTCACTATACTTGCTCAGCAAAATCGATGAGCTCTTGCCCTGATAGGCGATAAATAATCCATTCGTTTTGTGCTTTAGCACCAATACTTTCATAAAAATCGATTGATGGTTTGTTCCAGTCCAGCACCACCCACTCAAAGCGACCACAGTCCTTTTGTAGTGCAAGTCTTGCGAGGTACTTCATGATCCCTTTACCTGCACCAACACCGCGTTTGTCTTGTGACACATATAAGTCTTCAAGATAAAGTCCGTGCTTGCCAAGCCAAGTAGAATAATTAAAGAAATACACTGCGAACCCGATTGCTTCACCATCTAGTTCACAAATAACGCTGTGTGCTCTGGCTTCTTTACCAAACAATTTCTGTTCTATTTCTTCCACGGTATTGAGCACTGCATCTGGCTCTTTCTCATAAATTGCAAGTTCGTTGATAAAGTGCAGTATTGTCGCGGCATCAGCTACTTCTGCTGGGCGAATTGAAAGGCTCATAATAACTCCTGTATGTAGGTTTTAGTCAGCTTAGCAAATTGTAAAGGGGGATGACAGCACCTTTCAGACAGCAGCAAAGTGAACAAACTCTCCAACTCGTTCGTATATGAGACTAATCGTTTTTATATAGGAAGAGGTTAGTATGCAAAGGACGATCTTTACCTTTTTGATGTTGCTATTCAGCACTCAGGGTTTCGCAAGCGCCAGTGATCTTGTAAATCAACTTATAGACAACCCTCAACAAGTCGGCAAAACAAGTCGAATGACCTATTTGTTTTGGGATGTTTATGATGCCAGCCTTTATGCCCCCCAAGGAGAGTACTCTAAAGACCAACCTTTTGTATTGGCACTACATTATTTACGCGCGCTTGACGGTAAAGAGATAGCAAAACGATCTCTTAAAGAGATGGAAAAGCAAGGATTTAATAATTCGAGTCAAGGTGAGCAATGGCTGGCAGAAATGGAAAAAACTTTCCCCGATGTCTCTAAAGGGACCCTGCTCTTTGGTGTAAGAACCCCCGAAGGAACTACACAGTTTTACCAAGATAAAAAGCTTATTGGCGAAGTGAAAGATTCGGAATTTACTATCCGTTTTTTCAATATTTGGCTCGGTGAAAAAACATCCGAACCAGCCATGCGAGCCGAGCTTCTAGGTCTAAAGCGGAAGTAGCATATGGCTTTTTTCCATTAATTTCATCTTCGCTATTTGGCTCATATATAAAAAGCAATAGCACTCAAAGAGGCCTCTAGCCTAAGGAGAAAACAATGCGCATCACTCTTGCAGTACTCACTCTATTTTTATTATCTGCTTGTAGTTCGGGCATTGACGGTAAAAAATACTCGACACTTAAACCGCAATTTGACCCTTATGAGTTTTTTGTTGGTGACATAAAAGCATGGGGGATAGTCCAAGACAGCGATGGCAACTTAGTGCAACAGTTTACCGTCGATATCAAAGGTTCAATCAATAACCAGTCAGAGCTTGTTTTAGATGAGTCCTTCAACTATCTGCTCGGTGATGGCGTCAAAACACGAGTTTGGACTATTACAAAGGCATCAGGCAACCAGTATTCAGGCCGCGCCGACGATATTCTCAACTCAGCATCGGGTGAAACCTACGGCAATGCGATGAATTGGCAGTATAGAATGGACTTACCCGTTGACGACACCAGCTACGAAGTACACTTTGATGATTGGATGTGGTCGTTTGACCAAACCACTCTCATGAACCGCTCTTATATTGAAAAGTTCGGTATTGTAATGGCTGAAGTCACAATATTTATGCAAAGGCAATAATAATTACGCCAAATCAACTTCAATTTAACCTTCTTACTCGTGTATTTGTCTACAATTTGTAGACAAATACACGAGCTTCACTACAATCCACAGCAATTCTAGTAGCGTAATCATGTCCCACACTGATAAATGCTTAACGAAAAATGCCGTATCGAAAAGTCTTATTGCTGAGTAAGGCGCAAGAAACTGCGGCGAGATAGTAGCTAATAAGAACCAATAGGAATCCCCACAATGATAAAGAAGATACTAGCTGGAGCCATTGCTCTTGCGCTTGTCGGATGTGTTAATACCGAAAATGAACAATCTAATAATGCGGCATTGACGCAATCTGTGAAATATCCAATCACTAAAACAGGCACAGTGATAGACAACTACTTCGGTACGCAAGTGGCAGATCCATATCGCTGGTTAGAAGACGATAAAAGCGCAGAAACCGCTGCGTGGGTAAAAGCACAAAACGAGACTACTCAAGCATATTTATCGCAGATTCCATATCGTAAAGACATCGAAAAACGCCTCACCGAACTACTTGATTACGAGCGTGTTTCTCAGCCTTTTAAACACGGCAACTATACTTATTTTTACAAAAATGATGGATTGCAAAACCAAAGTGTTTTGTACCGCCAAAAAGAAGGTGGTGAGGCTGAGGTATTTTTAGACCCAAATACCATGAGTGAAGATGGCACAACATCGCTTGCAGGATTAAGTTTTAGTAAAGACGCCTCATTAGTGGCTTATCAAATTTCCGAAGGTGGGAGTGACTGGCGTAAAGTGATTGTGCTAAACGCCGAGACTAAAGAGCAGGTCGGTGAAACGCTGGTCGATGTGAAGTTTAGTGGTATCTCTTGGTTTGGTAATGAAGGCTTTTACTACTCAAGCTATGACAAGCCTAAGGGCAGTGAACTTTCTGCAAAAACTGACCAACATAAAGTGTATTATCACAAGATTGGTACACCTCAAGATCAAGATAAGGTCATTTTTGGTGCCACTGATGCGCAAAAACACCGTTATGTTTATGGTGGTGTAACAGACGATAAAAAATACTTAGTGATCTCTGCTGCGGTATCAACATCAGGTAACAAGTTATTTATTCGTGACTTAAGCAAACCAAACAGTGACTGGGTAACGATTTTAGATCATACCAACTCTGATACCAGCGTGATCCACAGTGAAGGCGACACATTGTTCTTAAGCACTAACTTAGATGCGCCGAACCGTCGTATCGTTAAAGTCAATGCGAAACAGCCACAACCAGAAAAATGGCAAGATGTGATCCCAGAAACCGACAATGTACTATCGGTTTCAACAGGTTCAGGTTACCTATTTGCGACTTACATCAAAGATGCAATTTCATTGGTAAAACAATATGACTTCAAAGGTAAACTGATCCGTGACATTGCGCTTCCAGGTGTAGGCACTGTGAGTGGCTTTAGCGGTGAGGAAGAAGATAAAGTACTTTATTACTCATTCACTAACTACAACACCCCGAGGTCTATCTTTGCTTTCGATGCAGAATCAGGGCGTAGCGAGTTATATAGTTCAGATAAAGTAGATTTTGATTCAGATGCTTACGTGTCTAAGCAAGTTTTTTACACCTCAAAAGACGGCACCCGTGTGCCGATGATCATCACCCATAAAAAAGGGCTGAAACAGGATGGTAACAACCCGACTCTGTTGTACGGTTATGGTGGATTTAATGTCAGTCTTAAGCCTTACTTTAGCCCAACACGTGCAGCTTGGTTAGAGCTGGGTGGTGTTTATGCGGTAGCAAACTTACGTGGCGGCGGTGAGTACGGTAAAAAATGGCACAAAGCAGGTACTCAAATGCAAAAACAAAACGTTTTTGATGACTTTATTGCTGCAGGCGAATATTTAGTATCTGAAAATTATACTTCAAGTGAAAAGCTTGCAATTAACGGTGGTTCGAACGGTGGTTTGTTAGTAGGTGCAACGATGTTACAACGTCCAGACCTATTCAAAGTAGCTGTACCTGCGGTAGGGGTACTTGATATGCTGCGTTACCACACGTTTACTGCTGGTGCTGGCTGGGCTTACGATTACGGTACGGCGGAAGACAACAAAGAGATGTTTGAATACCTGAAAGGTTATTCACCTGTGCATAACGTAAAGGCTGGTGTAAATTATCCAGCAACTATGATCACTACAGGTGACCACGATGACCGCGTAGTACCTGCACACTCTTATAAGTTTGCCGCTGAGCTACAAAGCAAACACACAGGTGCTAATCCGACGCTTATTCGTATCGAAACCAATGCTGGACACGGCGCAGGCACACCGATAAGCAAGACAATTGAACAGTATGCCGATATTTATGGCTTTACGCTTTACAATATGGGAATTAAGTCTCTTTAGCCATAAGCCAAGCTTCAAAAGCCACCTGTGAGTAGAGGTGGCTTTATTCAATAAGGACGTATCTATGCTCAGTTGCCAACAGTATGATTATATTGAACTGGCGTGTATAAAACGCCTAGCGGTTACTATTGAGATGAAAGATGGTGACGTTGTGCGTGGCAGGTGCGAAAACACGGCCATAGTCGGCAAACAGGAGTGTTTAGTTTTAGAGCGAGAAAATCAAACGGTCACTGTGGTACTTGCAGAGATTGCCAGTATCTCTGCCGATACCGACAATCCCTATTTTACAGCGTTAAGATTTCAGCGATAACGCCATAAAGACACTTAACGGGTTGTCACGATACATACCAAAGCGTTCACATCGCTCAAATCCCAAGCTCTCATAAAGACTTATCGCACTGGCTTGCTTAGAGCCGGTTTCCAGCCGAATAAGTGGGATCTGCGCTTCACCCGCGTAGTGAAGCAAAATTTGCATAATACGTTTAGAAAGCCCTTTACCTCGATAGCTAGGTTTTACGTACAAGCGTTTAATTTCACCGTATAAGGTTTTATCAAACTGCTTTACAATCGCACCGCACGCTACAATGCCCTCTTCATTTTGTAAGCCAACGGCATACACGTTAGGTTGGTTAATTTCTTCTATTGATAAAGACTGTGCACTTGCGATTGGATATAAGCTGTTCATAAGCTTATCGATTTCAGAAAACACCGCGACTACTTGTGGGTCATCTGACTTTAACTGAATTAATTGCATACCTGCCTCTGAGAAGTAAGGCCAATTTGTCCCGTGCTCATAAACTGAGCAATATTATTACTATTCTGGCCGACGTCAAACTATACCGAGTTAGAAATAATAAGCAAATTATAGAGGCAAGATGATAGGCTGAATGCCTACGGAAACTTTATGGTGGTGTTAGCTCAAGATACTAACCATATGTTTTAAATAAATAAAATTTAGTAACCCCGAACTGTTACAAAGTGTAAGGTGATGGTGTGAATTAGATACTTTTAGGTAAATACGAATTTTTCATTCTTATTCTGTCTGGCGGACTTCATGCTTTATCGCGCCGCTCTTATGTATTGCTACTTTGGTTTCTACCGACTGTTTGCTCTTACTTGGAAAGCTCAGTAAAGTCAGTAATAACAACACGCTTGTTAGCGCTACAATCAGCGGGATAGAGGTATGCGAACTTGTGTGTGATGCTCTATGGGGCATAAACAAACCTACGAAAATTAATTTGTCTTCCCTAAAAACCAATCCTTTTTAACCAATAACAAAAATAGCACTTAGTTAAATACGATTACTTTTTATCACATCTAAACTTTTAGTGCTATATAATTCTAAAAAAACACCAAAAAGTATTAATACAACCATTTACCAATGACATTACTGTTCATTCACTTTCCACCTATCCAACTGACAGGCCTCAACCAAAGTTATTAGCTTGCAGCTTGCAGGCTGAACTGTTTGTTCACTAGGCTTTGGTAAAGCGAAGAGTGTTGCATCAAATACTGATGATCTCCCTGTGATTCAATCTCACCTTTATTAATGACGATAATATTATCAGCATCCATAACCGTACTGAGTCGATGCGCAGCGATAATTGTAGTACGACCTTTTTTTGCATTTTTCAGAGCAATTTGAATAGCAGCTTCACTTTGTGAATCAAGGCTTGCCGTTGCTTCATCCAACAGCAGTAATGCTGGGTCTTTTAATAGTGCTCGCGCCAATGCAACTCGTTGCCTTTGTCCGCCAGACAAAGTAATGCCACGCTCACCAATTTGAGTATTCAACCCATCAGGTAGTGTCGCTATAAACTCTGCTAAATCGGCCGTGGCGATGGCATGCTGTAATTGTCCATCATCTATTGTTTCATCAGCACCGTAGACCAAGTTTTCATGTAAGGTGCCACACAGCAGCGGGCTCTCTTGCGCAACGTAACCGATTTGCGCTCTTAAATTGGCTCGGTCTAGCTCTTCAACATTAAGCCCTGCAATTTCAATGTAACCACGCCTCACCGGATAAAAGCCCTGCAACAAAGCAAAGAGTGTAGACTTACCAACTCCTGATGGCCCAACAATAGCGGTCGTTTTTCCACTTAAGAATTCACAGCTCAAGCTTTTAAATACCGGTTTATCATCAACATAGCTAAAAGATAAATTGCGAACATAAATTGACTTATCAGTCAGGCTAATTGTATGACCACTTTCATTTTCCGGTGCCGTTGCTAAGATCTCATTAATACGAACGGCCGCTCCTTTTGCTTTATTAAACGCGGCTACCACCATGCTCAACTGCCCCATCGGCAACACAATGTTCAGTAAAAACATGATAAACGCAACAAAAGCGCCCAGAGTCATTGCACTATTGGCAACCCTTGATGCGCCAAATCCTAGTACTAACACTATCGAAGCCATGATCACTAAATTCACCAATGCGCCCATGGTCGCTAAAAGCGTATGTTCTGACATTGCAGTTTTATAGAGTGACTTCAATTCATTGTTATTCTTTTTAGCTTCTATTTTTTCTGCACCTTGTGCTCTTAGTAAGCGGATATTAGCAAACAGCTCGGTTAACCTTCCTAGCATAGAGGCTTCAGTATCTTGTAATGACTTAGACAGATCCGTTAGCCTCACGGAAAACGGTAAGATAATCAGAAAACTAGCCGTCACTGCACCAAGCATTACAAGTGTCATTTGCCAGTCTAAAAACCATAGAATAATAAAAGAGCCAAATAATGAAACCACACCAGATATAAAAGACACAGACTGCTCGCTCACAAGGTTTTCAATAATTTCAGTGTCTTTTACGATACGATTCGCGGGCTCCCCAGCTCTAGTATTATCAAAGAAGGAAACAGGCAAACGAATGAGGTGCTGAAAAAGGTCTCCGCGTAATTTAAGCTTTTGCTCATTGCCAATTTTACCCATGATGTAAGTCATCAGCCCTGTTAGCACAGCGGAAAACACTAACACCATAATTAATATGACTACCTGTTCATTTGAAAAATGACCATTTTCTCCGAGTTCTTCCAGCAATTTTTTCGTTTGCAAAGGCACCAACAAACCTAAAGCACTAGAGATAAGCGTAAATAAAACCAGAGTGGATAGTAATAGGCGGCTTGGCCGCGTGCGCCTGACTAGCTGTATTAAAGATGATGTATTGTTCATAATTATGATATTCCCGTTGAATAGACAACATAATAATTGACCACACTTTAAATTTAGTCAATATAAAACTGACCTATTGGTCATTTTTAAATTGACTGTATACTGCAATGTGAACAGGAGGAGCTATGTCTGATAAGCGGAAATTAATACTGGCATGCGCGGAGCAGTTACTTTTAGCAGAGGGCGATAGTGCCTTTAGCATGCAAACCATCGCCAATAAAGTGGGCATTTCGAAAGGTGCTATCTACCTACACTTTAAGTCAAAAGACGAGCTACTATTAGCCGTTTTTGAGCGTCAAACAGCGGATTTGCTAGATAAAATCAGAGCAATATTAGAAAGTGATAAATTGACACCAATTGCTAAGCTAAAACAACAAATCCGCTTCCAGCACGAAGATTTACAGCAGTACCAGGCGATGTTTCAACTCTTATTGCAGGAGGAGTCACTGAGCTTTTCAAATAACTTGATCATGTTCTATCAAGAGTTTCGCTTGACGTGGCTTACGCTACAAGAAGGCTTTTTACTTGAAAACTATGGCGAGCAAGTCCGGCCTTGGAAAACCGATCTCGCGATGACGCTTGATGGTATTATTGCTAATTATCTTTCGCTGCCCGTGATAGAAGGTATTGATTTCGACACTGAAAAGCTGGTTAATTGGGTGGTGTCATGCATGGACTCAATTTGTGCAGCGCTACCAAATCAAGCACTGTTGCCGGTGTTAACCGAACAGGATTTCCCGTCCCAAAAAGCGATCGAAGCCAAAAAACGACAACTCCACGAACAAAAAGTCCAACAAGCTTTTTTACAGCTCCAAGAAAAATCCCAAAAGCTAAAGCTTGCACCACAAAAGCGTGAGATCGTAGACCATACAATCGCTCTGTTGGAGGCTCAACTACAAGGTGAAAACCCTGATACCGTATTAATCAGGGCGCTTCTCGCAGGACTTCGAGACTACAGAGGACTAAATACTGAGCGCCAGCTACTCGCAGAAAGACTCAATGTAGAGGCAGTGTAAACCACCGAGTAATGTGATACTCGTATGGTTAGAGGAAAGCAAAATATTGCTTTACACTGCTAACTATTTTTCTTTTAAGAATAAGACTCTCTTAATCAATCCATCGACGACTTCATAGGTCGCGATGGCTTTCTACTTTAATTTATATTCCTCACCATCACGCATTAGACAAAACTCTATAACCTCAGTATCTACAATTTACAACCTTTACCCATCCTCCTAAACCTCACTAGATCGACCATAAATCCAGCAAGTTAATCATGAACTGCTATATTGTTTTATGAGGATATTATGGGGGATACGATGCTAACTGCGCTTAAAGACAGTATGCCAATTTTGATTGTTACATCTGAATGGTATGTCAGTCATACAACCGCCGTTGCGGAAAAACTGTTCGCACCTGTCGATAACGTCATCAATAAGCACCTTGAAGACTTATTTATCTTTCCTTTATGCGTAGAAGAGCAGCAAAAAACAATTGCTGACGGCTCTTTGGTACAAGTGTCGTTGCGCACGTCGCCAAATGTACAATTTTTACTGTCATTTTATGATGTTCACAGCAACGAAGTATTTGTACATATTGCCGAGCTCTCTACGTATTATTGTCAAAATCCTTTGGAAGACGAACAAACTCGAATTTTGCGCCACGCCGTCAACAGCGCAAACCTAGGGGTTTGGTGCTACGATCTCCTTAATAAGACAGCGTATTTCTCTCCTAAATTCAAATCACTGATAGGCCTCCCAGCCTCGGCAGAACTAGACTGGGACACCTTAAAAAGCATGATTTATCACGAAGATCAGCCACTATTTGCCGAGCTACTCGCTCACCATATTGAACAAGGTCTTATGCTGCATTTTGAGTTCCGGCTTGAGGTTAGGGGAACAATTCATTGGTTTGAGTTCAAGGGAGAACAAGTTAAGTATTGTATTCGCACACACAGTGTATATGGGATTTTAGCTGACTGTACTCATGAAAAAGACATGCTAGTCGCATTACATGATGCAGAAGAAAGCAAAGAACTTGCCATGCAAGCGGGGAAAATAGGCACTTGGCGAGCAATACGAGTGGCGAATCAATGGATCTGGAATTGGGATCATCAAGCGAATGAAATTTTTAAGCTTTCGGAAGACGATATTGGCAATTTGCATCTTTGGGAAGCAAGCCTTCACCCCGACGATAAAGCACGTGTTACTCAAGCGCTAGAAGCGTCGCTAAACTCAGGTGAAACCTTTGAGCAGCGTTATCGCGGCTTGCTCAACGATAAAGATATTGTTGTAGTGTATGCCAAAGGTGTTGTGGGGCTTGATGAACAGG
The DNA here is from genome assembly GCA_000814665.1 of Pseudoalteromonas flavipulchra NCIMB 2033 = ATCC BAA-314. Classification (GTDB taxonomy): domain Bacteria; phylum Pseudomonadota; class Gammaproteobacteria; order Enterobacterales; family Alteromonadaceae; genus Pseudoalteromonas; species Pseudoalteromonas maricaloris. The sequence goes on along the minus strand of JWIH01000024.1, from coordinate 31,751 downwards.
GTCGGCCAGCACGTATTGACGGCGTTGTTATCGATCAAACCGATGTATATATTGCCCAGAAAAAGCTCCAGCACATTAATCAAGAATTAGAGCAACGCGTTGCAGAGCGCACCGCCGATCTTGAGGCTGCTATTATTAAAGCTGAGCAGGCCAATCGCACTAAATCAGACTTTTTGTCCATGATGAGCCATGAACTCAGAACCCCCATGAATGGCATTATCGGCTCCTTAGATCTCATGGCGCTATCAGAGCTTGATGAAGACAACCAAGAGCTTTTAGAAACCGCGTCTATTTCAGCCAATAATTTAGTCTCAATATTAAATGATATTTTAGACTTAGCCAAAGTTGAGCAAGGGAAAATGGAGCTTGAGAGCTATCCTTTCTCCCCTTCTAAAATGCTCAATAACATCATCAAAACCTTCGAAGCCCACGCGCGAGACAAATCAGTAAAATTAACGGTGCATGAGGACATAAAACTACCGCTAGAAGTGATTGGCGATGAAAATAGAGTACGGCAAATTATCTTTAACGTTGTCAGCAATGCCATCAAATTTAGTGTTGCAGATCGCGAAGGCGGCGCGAAAGTCACCATCAATGTGCACTGGGCATGTGAAGGCGTAGCCTTATCTCACTTGATATTTAAGATAGAAGACAACGGCATTGGCATTGCACCAGAAGTACAAAAGAAACTGTTTACCCCCTTTACACAAGCCGAACGCTCTATCACGAGAAAATACGGTGGTACGGGGTTAGGGCTTGCAATATGTGGCAAACTTATTGACTTAATGGGCGGCAAGGTCGTCTTAAAAAGCAAATCCGGTGAAGGCTCAACTTTTACCATTACCATTCCTATTTGGCGCCCAAGAACACAACAGCAACCCAATATTCTATTTAATACGCTCTATTGGTTAAGTGATATCCATTGGCAAAGTTCGTTGGCGCTGACTCAGTTGTACAATGCCTGCACGCATTTTTGCAATGAGCTCAAAGTCATCGAGTCACCCAATGAAATCAAAGAGACAGACGATACCGCACTTATTCGTGTTGTCACAACGCAAGCCGGAGCCTCTGCAGAGCAAATACGATCACCTATTCCAGAGTTAGTATTTCTTGATGAAAAGGCGTTTGCTAACTTGAACAGTACAGCGTTAACCACACAAAAACCAAAACCAATTGCACCACAGACTCAATACGCCATCGGTCAATTACTGAGTAAACTTAAAGCAAGTCAGCAAAGTGACGAGACTGATTTAGGTGAATTAAACGATCTCAGTGAACTAGATGCGCTACTTTCACTAGACGATAAAGTATCTAGCCCTACCGATGATGAATCGGATACGAGTGGTAAGCAGCATATACTCCTTGCCGAGGATAACCCCTTTAACCAAAAACTCATCGTCAAACAGCTTTCTAGACTTGGAGTTTCCTGTGATATCGCCAATAACGGTAAAGAAGCCTTGGCGATGTATAAAAGCCAGCAATATCAGCTTTTGTTGACGGATTGCCATATGCCAGAGATAGATGGCTATGAATTAACTAAGTTAATTCGCGCATTTGAGTCAAGTGAAGAGCGCAGTGCGATTCCTATTGTTGCCGTCACAGGCGCCGCTATGAAAGGGGATAAAGAGCTCTGTTTAGATAGTGGCATGAATGACTATGTTAGCAAACCGGTGCGATTACAAGAGCTTAAAAACACCTTAGGTAAATGGTTAGATATGGACTTTACACAATGAGCAAAACCCTCAACCCTCAGGTGCTTATCGATTTAATCGGTGATGATTTTGCTACGGCGAAAAAGTTTTACACCGACTTTCTAGTACAATCGAAATCTAGTTGCGCAAAAATTAAAACTGCATACCAAACTCGTGCCTTTCAAGCTTTAAAAGACGAAGCCCATTACCTCAAAACCTCCGCCAAAGCAGTGGGTGCAGAGGTACTAGCTGAACATCTACAGGCGTTAGAATATTCAGCACTTGATAACAACACCACTGAGTGCGCCGAAAAAATAAAAGCGATACACCATGAGATCGGCAGCGAGTTTGTGCGAGAATTAAAAGCCTATTTAACTTCTCAGTCGCAAACTTAGAGCGCAATCGGCTGCTCAGCGATAGCCGCTTTGAGTCCTGCACGTTCGAACTTCACAACATCTTCTTGATGCTGGTAATGATAGACCCAAATATTTTTAATGATGTCTTCACGATAGCTCATCAACAACTCATTAAGGGAGCAGTGACTGGGATTGTTTGCAAAACCGCAATCATGAAAAATAACCTCGTCGTTACTGACGTGATGATGGAGCAGCTCAGGAATAGCTTTGGTATCACCACTGTAAAACAGGCTACCTGGGAGATGTAAGGAAAAAGCGCTATTGGGCTCATGATGACGAACGGCATAACTATGTATACGTTGCCCACGATGAAGAAAGCTCTCTGAGATTGGAAATAAACGAAAAACCTGCCATACGCCGCAAGTCCCTTCGCTCAGTCCGGTGTAAGCAAGCATATTACACAACCCAACGATTAGCTCTGCTGGGGCATATAACGTGATTTGGTGCTGACTCAATGCAGCCTGAAAGTAAAGCTGCTCCAATCCACTAACATGGTCATAATGAAGGTGGGTGATAAACACAGCATCGGGTAATGACGAAAAATGCTTTTTATAACGCGACACCGTATCAAAGCCACAATCTATCAATAACCAAGGTAGGCCTTTATGGGTCAATACACAGGCAGAGCACCCAAGAGTTGCAGCGCTGGCGGCACTTCCCACTCCCAAAAAAACAGCAGCGTCTGGTTTACAGTGACTGTCAACGAATGATTTCGGATTGACAGCGTGTAGTTCGGTTGTCTTGGTTATGCCTTTCATTGCACTGCCAGAAAAATCAACAAACAATAGCGCCAGACTACATTGTCGGATTTACAGCCATATGACAGTCATATCTGCAATCTTTTGGTTCAGCTCACTATTTGATTTCGCTATTTTGACCACCCTAAGGTTCGCTACCTGCTTAATCTATTGATTTTTTTATAACTTCATTCTGGTATAACTATTGCTGAATGATAACCTTATGTCATCACCACTATGGAAAATAACAATGATGAAAAAGCTCCTCACTAGTTTAGCTGCACTTAGCCTTTTATCTGGCTGTGTCGTACATATCTCTCCAAGCGCAGCCGCAACCAAAACACTCCATAAATCTTTGCAACTCAACGCTGCAGACATCAGCAAACTTGATGCAAATACCACCTCGGGTAATATCCAGATCATTGGATACGATAACCAACAAGCGATCCAAGTGGAAGCTTCAGTGTTAACCACAGAAGCAGAGAACTACCAACTTACACTAGAAAAATCCGGTGACATCGCCATGTTGGTGGCCGACTCAGATACAAGTTCTGGTGTACAATGGTATCGCAATAATAGCCCTAGAATTGACTTAACCATCACCATGCCAAGCCAACTTGCGCTAACACTTGATGACAGTTCTGGGGATATAGCCATCAAAAATATCAAAGGTTTTATCAAACTAGATGATGGCTCTGGCAATATCACCTTAGAAGATATTCAAGGTGCTGAAATTGATGACGGCAGTGGCAATATTCATATTACTAACGTCCAGCAACTTGTTATCGACGATGGTTCTGGCGACATAACCATAAAGGGGTTGATCGATACACTAGAGTTGGAGGATGGCTCGGGTAATATTGATGTGACTGGCGGCACGGATATCAAAATAGAAGATGAGTCTGGCGATCTAACCCTTCGCGGTTTTAGCGGCAACGCTGATATCATCGATGGCTCTGGCTCACTGATTGTTGAAGGCGGACGCAATATTAAAATCGATGATGAATCCGGTAATATTCGAGTTCGTCACGCCCAAGGCGATGTCACAATCGTTGATGGTTCGGGCAATACGGATATCGAAGCAGTGAAGGGCCACGTTCAAATAGAAGACGGTGCTGGAAATATTCGTGTGGTAAATGCCGGCTCCTTGACCATTACCGAATCAGGCTCAGGCTCGGTGAAAATAGATAGGATAACTGGAGCCGTAAAACTAGATGACTAGGGCTTGCTGAATGATTTTAGTGTGGAGCAATATACGATTGCTCCACTGTCGGTAAAGTTCAACATTAACTCGACACTGTTTGTAAAGTCAGCTCGTCTTCCTGACAGGAGGTGTCGACGCCCATCCATGGGCTTCTTTGATGCCTAATGACAGGGCACTCTCTCCCCCCCCAAAAAACTTAACTTCTCGGCGGGTGAGCCGTCTCCTACAACACTATTTGCACTGTGAATTAGGAAGCATTCTGCGATGATAGCTTTTGCAATGCTTTAAAGCAGTTTAATCGCAAAAACCTTAGAAGATCTCACAAGCAACTTATTCCCCCTCCATCACACCCGAAAAGCATAAGTCGATATGCAATGTGCCGACAGGATGTCGGCCAAGTCTTGTCTGGCACAGGGACGTGCCTTACAAGACGGTTGCACTATGTCGGCTTAGGGTTTGAGGATTAAGTGTGATGCTGGGGCGACGTTTTCTTGGTTCGTTCTTTTTCGTCGTTTCAAAAGAATGAACGAGGAGCGCATGGATGCGCTTTGATATTAAACACGGAGGTTTTTTTGCTAACGGCTGATAGCTCGAAACTTATCGTAAAGTCAGCCCGTCCTCCTGACAGGTTTCGACGCCCATCCATGGGCTACGACTATCTTTTCTTTGCTTGCCCAAAGAAAAGGTAGCAAAAGAAAGGGCACTCCCAACATCACACTTACTCCTCAAGTAAATTACCAATATTAACGTCACCGCGGTGTAAGGGCCATCCTTGGCCCTGTCACAGCTTTTCACGCATCCATGCGCTGAAATGACTCATTGGCAATTTACTTTCGGGTGTGATGAGGGAGATACAAGGCGCTGATAGTTTTGTTTGGTGCTTGCAGGAAAATTAGCTGCTTTTGAGAGAAAAACTAGTGCACACGGCCAATACCACACCAGAAAATATAACTGTTCGGCGAGTGAATCACCTCCCACAAAACTATTTAGACTGTTAATTAGGAGTTCACACCGATCGTTTTTGTGGTGCTTGTAAGCTAATTAGCTACTTTACTGGATAAAACCAGAACTAACAGACAGCGCGATTCCCCCCTCCATCACACCCGAAAAGCATAAGTCGATATGCAATGTGCCGACAGGATGTCGGCCAAGTCTTGTCTGGCACAGGGACGTGCCTTACAAGGCGGTTGCACTATGTCGGCTTAGGATTTGAGGATTAAGTGTGATGTTGGGGCGACGTTTTCTTGGTTCGTTCTTTTTCGTCGTTTAAAAAGAATGAACGAGGAGCGCATGGATGCGCTTTGATATCTGCCAAGGAGGGCTAGCTGACACCGTTTTATTTGGCTTGAGATTTAAAAACCATCCGTCACACCAAAAGATAAGCATTCGAATGCTGATTAAAAAAATGAGTTAAAAATGCTTGCCTTTTATGTAACAATAGCGCGCAAATAAAAACCAATCGCAGCACACTAGGAAGTAGTACTGTGTATTGGTGGAACGGCTTTAACCAACAACAGTGGACATAAAAAATGCAAACAAGGATTGTGGTGTATGGTACAAACCATCCTGTACATGTCGTCGATTTTGAACTCACGACCTGTATCAATAGCGGCTTTTTACTCAAAGCGAACCTAGAATCCCAATTTGACCTGGCTGATGAATTACTTGTCGGCAATATGCTCACGTTTGAAATTGAGTCACCAGATGCAATATCAACGTATTTCACTGGGACTTTGTTTGATATCCAATCTGGTTTTGTGTCTGAGCACACCTGTGGTGCAGAGGTGGTCTTAAAGCCTCGCCTTGAGTTACTTAAGCAAACAGAAAAAAGCCAAATCTTTGTACAAGCCAATGTCCAGACTGTCCTCAATAAGTTGATACAAAAAGCCGGCTATTCACAAGACCGGATAAAATGGCGAGTCACTAAAGATTTACCCACGCTACCGCAGTGCGTACAAGCACTTGAAAACGACTACACCTTTTTCACCCGACTCTTGGCAAAGTACGGCTTAATTTATTGGTTTGAATGCCATGATTTTATTGAGTCGATAGTGATTGCCGAGGGGAATCTTGCAAGCCCCTATGTTGAGCGAGGCTTGCTGTCGGTGACAGATAAAGATGGCCTGGTGCACGAGCATAAAACTGGCTTTGTTGGGTTTACGCAGTGCCAAAGCCGCCATCGTTTTAAAATGGGTGGCTCACAAGTGCATATGAATGCCCATCCGCCAACTTCGGTCAGCTCGGCGCAGCGCAGTTATTTTGAGCCTGCTGCACAAAACCCTGCTGAGCAATTTGAGCGCACCGGCAATCTCGAGCTTGCCTATCAACAAGGTAAAAATGAAGTCACGCTAGTAGGAAACGTAGCCGAAGCCAATGCCGGTTATTCGTTTTCGTTAAATGGTAAATTGGGCACAGCGAAAGGTGGCGATTATACCTGTATTCGCAGTAAACAGGTGTATAAGCAAGGCAGTGCCAATGACCCTAAGCAAGTTGCATATCATAGCGAGTCGGTGTGTGTACCACGAGGTGAGCCAATACGTATCGCGCCCCCAGAGCATAGCCCAAAACCGATGGTGTTTACCGCCACAGTGCGCTCGCTGTCGGGGTCAAAGGCCAATCCTCACTTAGATACCCAAGGGCAATATGCCACGCAAGTACATTTTGATAGTCAGGTCACCGAATCAGTAAAGCGCCTCACACAATATGCCTGTCGCGGCCAAAAGCAACCAACGGGATTACACTTTCCACTGCTGCCAGACAGTAATGTGCTCATCGGTTGCATGAACAACGACCCTGACCAAAGTTACCTGTTAGGGTTTGCGCTTAATGACACGCAACCATCTGTTGTTACTAGCGCCAATAACGCCCAAAACGTGCTCTGCTCTCGCGGCCAAAACCTGTTGATGTTTGATGACACCCCAAATACCCCGCATATTGTGTTGCAAACCTTAGCGGGCAACCAGCACTTGGTGTTACATGGGGATAAAAAGCAGCCTTACATTCACTGGCTTGCGCAACTAGGCGCAATGAATATTTTTGCAGCCAAAGACATACAACTTGGCAGTGTTAAAAGCGCAATCCGACTACTTACCAATAAAACCTTTATTGCCAGCGCCAAACAACAACTGGCACTGGAGAGTAAAAAGTCGGTGATTGCCGATGCAACAACCAACCTAGACGTCACCGCCAATCAAATTGACGTCAGCGCCAAACAAGATTTGACCCTTAAGGCGGGTCGCAGCCATCGCAGTGTTATCCAAAGTGATATAAACCTCAAGGCAGACAACAACCTCACCATCACCGCGCCGGCGGGAAGTCAAATCATTCAAAGCCAAGGCAACATTACGATTAAAGGCAGTGGCTCTGGCAACCTCACCCTTGCCAATGGTGGCAGTGAAATCAGTATTGACTCAAGTGGTAACGTCAACATCTTTGCGGACAAGTTACTGACCTTAAAAGGCAAAGCCATGACCGTGTTTGACGGTAGCATGGAGCAAGATATTGGCGGCAAACAAAGCGCCACTATGCCGAGTGTACCGCAAATTCAAGCCCTCTCTGAGAATGCTCGACTCTCACTTGCCGCCGATGGCATTGCTACCATGATGAGCAGTACCATTGAGCTGTCTTATACCTATCAAGATGGCAGCCCAATTATGGGTGCGCCTTATACCATTCGATTTGCAAACGGCACAGCGCTGACCGGTAACTTAGACGACAGCGGTAAAGCAAAAATTGAGAATGCACCGCCCGGTCAATACACCGTGCAATATGGTGAGGACAAACGCGATTACCTGCCAGAAGATAATCGCCCTAAAAATCCACTGTATGGACAAATCACCCCAGCGCGAGCGGCTGAAATGGTACGCAGCGGCAATACTGCACCACTGATAGAAGCCAATGGCATTGCAACCCAAGCAGGTGATTGGTTGTGGGGCACACTACAAGGCGACTTTAATCAAAACCCCTCCACGTCACAAATCGTGGTAGGTACCTTGATTTCCATGATACCGATTATCGACCAAGTCATGGATTTACGAGATATCATCGCCAATGTCATGTTACTGACCGACGATGATGAAGCCAACGACACTGACGCTTGGCTTGCCTTTACCCTAACGGGTATTGGTTTAGTGCCAGTTGTGGGCTCCGCAGTCAAAGGCGTAGGCAAGGTTATCTTAAAAAATACTGGAGAATCGCTCTCTGCTGCGCTTGCCGTTTTACGCAAGCTCGGCAAAGGCGACCCAGTTAAATACCTAAGAGACATCAACTGGCAAGACCTAGGAAAACAATCCGCCACGGAAGTTAAAAACATCGTCAAAGGCCTGCGCGATTCACTTGATGATATGTCTACCAGCTGGCACTACGACCTACTACTTCCAGACGCCGCCATCGAAGGCATGCAAGCCACGGTTAAACGCCTAGACGAGGTCACCCCCAAAATCGACCAGCATATGCAACAAGCCGCCCAAGAAATCGGACAGCGAGTTAATAAAGCACTGGATGAATATCAAGGCCAATCACCAATTCGAGGCGTCACCGACAAGCCCTCCAAAGCCAAAGCTGATGAGTTGGAACCGCCAAAAGGGAATGAGTTGCCGGGGGCTGGAAACAAGAGTTCAAATAATACAAAAACTAAGAAAGCTCGTAAGATATCGAACCGCTTGAAATACCTTGGTAAAACACCAAGTAAAACATCTCGCACTGGTAAAGAGGTCATTGCTAGGATGCGTAAAGAAGGTAAGATAAGAGATAAATTCGGTAAAACTCAGTTTAAAGACAGCAAAGGAAATTGGCACCCGCTGTCGCAAGCAGACATGGCACATGACCCGACAGATGCAGTAAGGTGGTGGAATACGAAAGGTAGGCAATATGGCGCAAAGTCGAAAGAAGTTAGGAAGTGGATGCTTGACCCAAATAACTATACATTGGACCATTACAGCCTAAACCGTTCAGCGGGAGCTAAGTTAAAAGAAACCTATTTATCCCCAATTAATAAGTTGAAAAAATGAAAGAATTAGATGAAAGATTAAGTGATGAGATTAATGAAAAATTTAATCGTTCTCTGGAGTTTAGAGACAGAGGAAAAATAGATGAGTCATTTGTTGCAATGCAAGAAGCTATCGAATTAATCCCCTCACCGAAGAGCCAGTGGTCAGAATCATTAATTATTATTACTTCTGCTTGTGAACACTTTATTACGATCGAGAAGCTTGCTGAGGCCGAAGCACTAATTGATGAGTACTTAAATTCAGACTTTTGCATTTCATATGATGATAGCCCAAGCTTCATAAAAGGAATTATATTATTTGAAATGGGTAACTTTAAACAAGCATATGAATGGTTTGCTAAAGCCAATTCTATTTCACGGGGTAGATGCTTTGTAGAACAACCTAAGAAATACAAAACCTTCTTTAATGAGTATAACCAATGAATGTACATGACCAGATAGAAGAGTATTGCGAGCAAGGCAATGACCTTTTTGATGAAGAAGATTTTCAAGGCGCAATGACACTCTGGAAAAAAGCCTTCGATTTACTCGCTGATCCAGATGAAGATTGGGAGCAAGCCGTTTGGCTTAAAGTATCTATTGGGGATAGTTATTATATGCTTGATGAATATCAACAATCCCTAGATTCAATGCTGGATGCATTAAACTACCCTGAAGCACTCGACAACCCATTTATTCACTTTAGAGCTGGCCAGTGTCATTATCAGTTAGGTGATAAAGAGCGCAGTAAAAATGCTTTACTTAAGGCCTATATGTTAGCCGGAAAAGAAATTTTTGAAGATCATGGAGAGGACGGGCTTTTTTATTACGACTTTTTAAAGTCTGAAATCAAGTTATAAACCAGTTCTACGCAAAGGACAGCACATGACAGTTAGCATATACATCGTGCAATATCTTGTTCGATATATTTACCACAAAATTCAAGAGCCTTGGCTTAAGCTCCACACAAAATATCACCCTTAAGGCGGGTCGCAGCCATCGCAGTGTTATCCAAAGTGATATAAAGCTCAAGGCAGACAACAACCTTACCATCACCGCCCCGGCGGGAAGTCAACTCATTCAAAGCCAAGGTAATATCACAGTAAAAGGCAGTGGCTTTGGCAACCTCACCCTTACAAGACGGTTGCACTATATCGGCTTAGGATTTGAGGATTGAGTGTGATGCTGGGGCGACGTTTTCTTGGTTCGTTCTTTTTTGTCGTTTTAAAAAATGAACGAGGAGCGCATGGATGCGCTTTGATATTAAACATGGAGGTTTATTTTGCTAACGGCTGATAGCTCGAAATTTATCGTAAAGTCAGCCCGTCCTCCTGACAGTTTTCGACGCCCATTCATGGGCTGCGACTACCCGAAAAGCATAACTTCTCGGCGGGTAAAGCGCCTCCCACAACGCTATTTACACTGTGAGGCTGGAGCCGCTTTTGAGCTTATAAACTACTCTATTGCTACTGAGAAAGTGGAAATTCCACAAGCAACTTTATTCCCCCTCCATCACACCCGAAAATCCTAAGCCGATATGCAATGTGCCGATAGGATGTCGGCTAAGTCTTGTCTGGCATCATGGACGTGCCTTACAAGACGGTTGCACTATATCGGCTTAGGATTTGAGGATTGAGTGTGATGTTGGGGCGACATTTTCTTGGTTCGTTCTTTTTCGTCGTTTAAAAAGAATGAACGAGGAGCGCATGGATGCGCTTTGATATTAAACATGGAGGTTTATTTTGCTAACGGCTGATTTCTCGAAATTTATCGTGAATTCAGCCCGTCCACCTGACAGGTTTCGACGCCTATCCGTGGGCTACGACTACCCGAAAAGCACACTTCTCGGCGGGTGAACCGCCTCCCTACAAAACTATCTGCAATGCTAATTAGGAGGCTATGCTGATAGTTTTTTGTCATTGTTACAAACAGCTTAATTGCTATACCCTCATAGGAAGAGTTATTGCCATGCGCCACGTTGAATTTGGCGAGGTGTGTTACGCCATCCCTCAAATTGTGATTCGACGTTTTCATTAAAATTACGAAAGAGCTGCTCGATATTTTGTGCAGGTACAATATTGCACGGATTGCTGCTTTCTTGTCGTAAATACTCGAAAAAAGCGTTGCTGTTGTGCTCGACCATAAATCCCGTAAACAGGTAACTATTGGCATATAAGGTGGCACTTTGCATGGTTTGCCACTGATTTTCGCTATTGAATAGGGTGTTAATATCAAGTTTGGCAAAGCGCGATTTCAAAATTCCTTCTTTCGTCAACCAATCTTCGTCAGAGAGGTAAACCGAAAATTGACCTGTTTCGGTGATTCTTAGGTGCTCAAAATACTCGGCTAAGCCTTCCGTTACCCATCGAGGGGTTACGCCGAAATAGTAAAAAACGAGGGCGTGCACGGACTCATGAATGAGCGTTCTTAGCGTTTCTTCTTCTGTGCGACCGCCATTGATAACGCCTTGGTTTTGAAATAAAAAGTACATACCCAAGGTGCCTGCGGGCTCTGCATCGCGAGAGAGAATTAGTTCATTGTAGTCAGCGTCATTGGCGGCAATATGCATGTTCAACTGGATGGGAGATAAGGCTTTTTTGTGTGCTAGCTGGTTAAAAAAGTGCTTAAACATCATATACACCACGTTGAGGGCTTGCTGCGCCTGATACTCAACATAAGGGCTCACGGGCTCACCCGTTAGATTAAGTTTAAAATTTTCAATGTCGTTGAATTGCGTTTGCAAGGAAAATACTTCGCGCTTTAGTGCTCCACAGGTAGGTGTTGAGATATCGCTGAACATATTAACAATATCACTGTGCCCGTTTAGGTTATAAAAGGTTTTTTCTGGTATTTCAGGTAGCTGTTGTCTTGTTGCTTTTGGTGATGCAACCGTTAGGTGAGTAGTGGTGTCTGGCTGACTTAAATGTTTTTCGGTATGGGCGTCTAGCTGTATGCCTAATTCAGTCAATAAAGGCTTGATAGACCTTATCGAGTTTGCTGCTGCACTTGGGTAGATAAAATAAAGCGCAAACAATATCAGCGTGATGATAAGTAGTAGGACAAAGACCCGCCAAACCAAAGTGATATCCTTGTATAATACATGCCCAGAGACTCTGGTTATACTCGATTATCGGTAAACTTGGCAATGGGTAATTTGATTATCGGCTTACTCCCATGGCATTAAATAACATCTACTTTAGTGTGTCATAGCATATCGTTTGCATTATTTGCCATTCTTTTTTCTACAACAATGTACCCATAATCTAATTCGTTGCCTATACTTTTTGAAAAAATAACAGAGCATACAGATGAAAGTAGTTTGGCCGTTGATTTTACTGTGTTGTGTGGGCGGGAGTGCGAGCGCGCTTGATACTCAGGTGAATATTACGACGGGGCAATGGCCGCCGTACTTAGATCAAGCGAAACAAGATCAAGGCTGTGTGGCTGCTGTGATCCGAGATGTCTTTGCGCTCTCTGATATCAAAGTCCGGTTTTTATTTATGCCTTGGGAACGCGCCTATCAAGAGGGAATGAAGGCGGCTTACATTGGTAGTGCTTATTGGTATTACAGTGAGCAAAGGAGCAAAGACTATATTTACACTCAACACCCACTTACGGAAGAAACTGCACGCTTTTATCACCATCGAGATTTAGCGTTTACCTATACGAGTTACGCAGATCTTAAGCCATTTAGATTGTTGCTCAATCAAGGGTTAACTTATCCGCCTTCTCTGTTAGAGGCGATAGAGACGCTTGAAATCAAAACTTCATATGCCACGTATACCAGTAAAAATGTGGCACTGATCCTACGAAACCGTGCGGATATTATGATTATGGACGAAAAATCGGCGAAGTCCTATCAGCAGGAACTGCCAGCTGAAGAAGCGGAGTTATTAGCTGCGCAAGCGATCCCCGCTTTTATCCAAAAAGGCTATTTGCTTATCAATAAGCATCATAGTGAATATGTCGAGTTGTATAACGAAGGGCTAAAAAAACTATGGGCGGATGAAGACTATGTTGCTCAGTATCGTGCTCGCTGCTCTCGTGTGTTTACCGATTGATTGCTTTTTGGCTTTGCTAAAACCAAATAATGTCCTGATTCGTTGCGAAATCATTCATAAGTTAGAATCCAAATTTGTTTTTAATGTTTTGCATGGCCTGTTGCCTATTTTGACGGTATATAAAGCATAAAGAATGTTATTACACGTAAAGCCTAATAGTGTATTCAGTGGGATTTTAGAGCATGCTTTGCAGCCAACAATCGTAAAGACTATCTTGAATCGTCATTGGCCGCTTTAGATTAAGACTTGCCTTATCCAAACCGCCTTTCTGGCAGCTTGATTTTACGTTAAATGGTATATGTGCATCTGGTCTGACCATTTAAATCACCTTTTAAATTTGCCCGATTCTTGGTTAAAGTTTATGCACGCCAACTGTTGTTTTTACACTCAGCTAATTATTGAATTGGGCTGAATTTTGACAGTTGTCATGGATTTTGATAACGTATTGTGCAAATTTGGTATGACCAATTTACCTATGAAGTTAATTCTTACCAAATTGATTAAAATAAGTCAGCGATCTGGCTAGGTCACATCATAAAAAATTGGCGTTATTTCAATGTCTTTAAAGATTAAAGCAGCAAAATTATCCGACGTAATACTAGAACAGCTTGAGAATATGATCCTCGAGGGCTCGTTATTACCCGGTGCAAAGTTGCCGCCTGAGCGTGAACTAGCTAAGCAGTTTGAAGTGTCGCGTCCATCACTTCGTGAGGCTATCCAGAAATTGGAAGCTAAGGGGCTTGTTACCCGTCGGCAAGGTGGTGGCACGTATGTTAAGAATCAGCTAGAAGAAGGGCTGACTGATCCGTTATTCGACTTGATCAGTAAGCATCCAGAATCTCAGTTCGATTTACTTGAGTTTCGTCATGCATTAGAAGGCATCGCCGCCTACTATGCGGCACTCAGGGGCACAGAGAATGACTTTGCAAAGGTACAACAAAGCTTTGACAATATTGCAGAGATAGGTGATGACCTGATGCAAAAGGCAAGGGCAATTAATGCTTTTCACTTTGCCGTTGCAGAAGCATCACATAACGTCGTCCTGCTTCATCTTGTAAAAGGGATGCAGTCATTGCTTGAGCAAAACGTGTTGCAAAACTTAACGGTCTTGGTGCAAAAATCAGACGTGAGTGAGCAGCTCGGTGAGCACAGAAAGTTGTTATTAGATGCGGTGATCAATGGTAACCCTGAACAAGCAAGACTTGCTAGTAACGCCCACTTAGCCTTTATCGAAGAAGCGTTATTAGAAGCCGGTAAAGAGCGTTCGCGAATAGAACGTTCACTGCGTAGAACAAAACAGCAGTAATCGGACTTGATTCAGTAAGAATTGGCACAAATAGAATAAATTCGTATTTTAAACATAAGGAACACTCCATATGTCTGAAGTCAATAAAATTGACGTAGACGCGCTAGAAACCCAAGAATGGTTACAGGCGCTTGAGTCGGTAGTAAAAGAAGAAGGCGTAGAGCGCGCTCAGTTCTTGTTAGAGCAAGTATTAGAGCAAGCGCGTCTTGATGGCGTAGATATGCCAACAGGCACTACGACTAACTATGTCAACACTATCCCAGCAGATCAAGAACCTGCGTATCCAGGGGATGTGAACCTTGAGCGTCGTATTCGCTCTATCATCCGTTGGAATGCTATTATGATCGTACTTCGTGCTTCGAAGAAAGATCTTGAGCTGGGCGGGCATATGGCCTCTTACCAGTCGTCAGCTGCATTCTATGAAATGTGTTTCAACCACTTCTTCCGTGCACCAAACGAGAAAGACGGTGGTGACTTAGTGTATTACCAAGGTCACATCTCTCCGGGCATTTATGCTCGTGCATTTGTTGAGGGCCGCCTAAGCGCTGAGCAGCTAGATAACTTCCGTCAGGAAGTAGACGGTAACGGTATTTCTTCATACCCACACCCTAAGTTAATGCCTGAATTCTGGCAGTTCCCAACGGTTTCTATGGGTCTAGGTCCAATCGCGTCTATCTACCAAGCGCGTTTCCTTAAATACCTAGATGGCCGTGGTCTAAAAGATACGTCTGAGCAACGCGTTTACGCCTTCCTTGGTGATGGTGAAATGGACGAGCCAGAATCACGTGGTGCGATTTCATTCGCTGCCCGTGAAAAACTAGACAACCTATGCTACCTAATCAACTGTAACCTACAGCGTCTTGACGGCCCAGTAATGGGTAACGGTAAGATCATCCAAGAACTAGAAGGCCTATTTAAAGGTGCTGGTTGGAACGTGATCAAAGTCGTTTGGGGTTCTGGTTGGGATAAGCTACTTGCCAAAGATACTACGGGTAAATTGCTGCAACTGATGAATGAAACAGTTGACGGTGATTATCAAACTTACAAAGCAAAAGATGGTGCTTTCGTACGTGAACACTTCTTCGGTCGTTATCCAGAAACAGCAGCGCTTGTTGCTGATATGACTGACGACGAAATCTTCGCGTTGAAGCGCGGTGGTCATGAGCCATCTAAGCTATTTGCTGCATTTAAAGCGGCACAAGACACCAAAGGTCGTCCGACTGTGATCTTAGCTAAAACCGTTAAAGGTTACGGCATGGGCGCTGCGGCTGAAGGTAAAAACATTGCTCACCAAGTTAAGAAAATGGACATGACACACGTAGCGCACCTACGTTCACGTCTAGGTCTAGATGACTTGGTATCTGATGAGCAATTACAAGAGCTACCTTACTTGACGCTAGAAGAAGGGTCAAAAGAGCACGAATATCTACATGCTCGTCGTAACGCGCTTCACGGTTATACACCTAAGCGCCTACCTAACTTCACAGAAACGCTTACGCTACCTGAGCTAGATGCATTTAAACCGCTTCTAGAAGAACAAAAGCGTGATATCTCAACCACAATGGCATATGTTCGTGCACTTAATATCTTGTTAAAAGACAAGAATATCGGCAAGAGCGTTGTTCCAATTATTGCTGATGAAGCGCGTACTTTTGGTATGGAAGGTTTATTCCGTCAAATCGGTATTTACAACCCGCACGGCCAAAACTACAGCCCAGAAGACCGCGATATCGTTTCTTACTATAAAGAAGCAACGTCAGGTCAGGTACTACAAGAAGGTATCAATGAGCTAGGCGCGATGTCTTCATGGGTTGCAGCGGCAACGTCATACAGCACGAACGACCTACCAATGATCCCGTTCTATATCTACTACTCAATGTTTGGTTTCCAACGTGTAGGTGATATGGCGTGGATGGCGGGCGACCAACAAGCGCGTGGCTTCCTATTAGGGGCAACTGCTGGTCGTACAACGCTAAATGGTGAAGGTCTACAGCACGAAGACGGTCACTCGCACATTCAAGCAGGTACAGTGCCTAATTGTATTTCTTACGACCCAACGTTTGCATTTGAAGTAGCGGTTATTCTGCAAGATGGTATTCGTCGTATGTACGGTCCAGAGCAAGAGAACGTGTTCTACTACCTAACGCTAATGAACGAAAACTACCATATGCCAGCAATGCCTGAGGGCGCTGAGGAAGGTATTCGTAAGGGTATTTACAAGCTTGAAAGCTACACTGGCGACAAAGCACAGGTTCAGCTAATGGGCTCGGGTACTATCCTGAACGAAGTACGTAAAGCGGCGCAGATCCTAAGCGACGACTACGGTATCGGCTCAGACGTATTCTCTGTAACGTCATTTAACGAGCTTGCTCGTGACGGTCAAGATGCAGAGCGTTTCAACATGCTTAACCCAGAAGCAGAGCAAAAAGTGGCTTACATCACCAGCGTACTTGGTGACGCGCCAGCAATTGCTGCTACGGATTACATGAAAAACTATGCTGATCAAGTACGTGCATTTATGCCGAGCGCATCTTACAAAGTGCTTGGCACAGACGGTTATGGTCGCTCAGACAGCCGTGAAAACCTACGTCGTCACTTTGAAGTAAATGCCGGTTACGTGGTAGTTGCTGCACTTGGCGAGCTAGTTAAGCAAGGCAAAGTTGAAAAATCAGTAGTGACTGACGCTATCAAGAAATTTGATATCGACACCACCAAAACTAACCCACTTTACGCATAAGAGGACGAGTGATGGCAATCGAAATTCATGTTCCAGATATTGGTGCCGATGAGGTTGAAGTAACCGAGATCCTAGTAAGCGTAGGTGACACGGTTGCAGAAGAGCAATCGCTTATCACTGTTGAAGGCGACAAAGCATCAATGGAAGTACCTGCCTCAGTGGCGGGTACAGTTAAAGAAATCAAAATAGCAGAAGGCGATAAAGTATCGACTGGCTCTTTGATTATGATCTTTGAAGCGGCAGGTGAAGAAGCACCGGCAGAGCAACCAGCAGAAGAAGCTAAGCCAGAAGCAAGCGCCTCTGGCAAGACAGAAGTGAAAGAAGTTCACGTACCAGATATTGGTGGCGATGAAGTTGAAGTCACTGAAATCTTAGTAGCTGCGGGTGATGTTGTTGAAGAAGAGCAATCGCTTATCACGGTTGAAGGCGACAAAGCCTCAATGGAAGTACCAGCACCATTTGCAGGTACTATCAAAGAAGTGAAAATCAACGCGGGTGACAAAGTGTCAACCGGTTCATTGATCTTCATCTTCGAAGTGGCAGGTAGCGGTGATGCACCTGCGACTACCGAAGCTGCAGAAGCGCCAGCTGAAGAGCAAGCACCTGCTGCATCGGCTGAAAAAGAAGTGCATGTACCAGATATCGGTGGCGACGAAGTTGAAGTCACTGAAATCATGGTTGCTGTTGGTGACAGCGTTGAAGAAGAGCAATCTCTTATCACGGTTGAAGGCGACAAAGCCTCAATGGAAGTACCAGCTCCGTTTGCAGGTACGATTAAAGAGATCAAAGTCAATGCTGGCGACAAAGTATCAACGGGTTCTTTAATCTTCGTATTCGAAGTGAAAGGCGCGGCACCTGCACCTCAGGCTGCAGCTAAAACTGAAGCAAAACCAGCTCAATCTGCGGCTCCAGCGGCAAAATCTGAAGCACCAAAAGCCTCTGCACAAAAAGATGATTTTGTGGCCAATGATCAGTATGCCCACGCCTCACCTGTGGTACGTCGTTTAGCGCGTGAGTTTGGGGTTAACCTAGCTCGCGTTAAAGGTACAGGTCGTAAGAACCGTGTACTAAAAGAAGACGTACAAAACTACGTGAAAGAGCTGGTTAAGCAAGTTGAGTCTGGTCAAATCGCAAAAGGTGGCAACACTGGCGGCGGTGAGCTTGGTCTTATTCCTTGGCCAAAAGTAGACTTCAGCAAGTTTGGTGAAATAGAAGAGAAGAAACTTTCTCGCATCAACAAGCTATCGGGTGCAAACCTTCACCGTAACTGGGTACAAATCCCACATGTTACGCAGTTTGACGAAGCAGATATCACAGAGCTTGAAGCGT
This sequence comes from Pseudoalteromonas flavipulchra NCIMB 2033 = ATCC BAA-314, assembly GCA_000814665.1. Lineage (GTDB taxonomy): Bacteria > Pseudomonadota > Gammaproteobacteria > Enterobacterales > Alteromonadaceae > Pseudoalteromonas > Pseudoalteromonas maricaloris. The sequence goes on along the minus strand of JWIH01000024.1, from coordinate 13,283 downwards.
TCCGTAAAGAACAGAACGTGCTAGCTGAGAAGAAGAAAATGGGTGTGAAGATCACGCCATTAGTATTCGTGATGAAAGCGGCTGCAAAAGCACTTGAAGAGTTCCCAACGTTTAACTCTTCACTATCTGAAGGTGGTGAGAGCTTAATCTTGAAGAAATATGTTCACATCGGTATCGCGGTTGATACACCAAATGGTCTAGTGGTTCCTGTTGTTCGCGACGTGAACAAGAAAGGCATCATTGAGATATCACGCGAGTTGATGGAAATTTCCAAGAAAGCACGTGACGGTAAACTGACGTCTGCTGATATGCAGGGCGGCTGTTTCACTATCTCAAGCCTTGGTGGTATCGGCGGTACGGCGTTTACGCCAATCGTAAATGCTCCTGAAGTTGCGATTTTGGGTGTTTCTAAGTCAGACTTCAAACCGAAATGGAATGGTAAAGAGTTCGAGCCGCGCCTAATGGTGCCGCTAAGCTGTTCATACGACCATCGTGTCATTGACGGCGCGCTAGCAGCTCGCTTTACTGTGACACTTGCAAACTACCTAAGCGATATTCGCCAGCTAGTAATGTAAGAATAGAAACCGCATGACTTAGGTGATGCGGTTTTCTTGTATTTTGTTGTTCCGCTTGATAATTAGGCGGGACAATAGAGAGTGTGAATGATACACTTTCGAGCAATAATAACTCTCTCTGCCCTGTGCCCCGAATCGGGTGTTTGGCAGGCACTTTGGGTCGGCTACTCTCGACGAGTAAACCCGTTCAAATAACAGTTAAGGTAATAACATGAGCAACGAAATCAAAACTCAAGTTGTTGTACTAGGCGGTGGTCCTGGTGGTTACTCTGCAGCATTCCGTGCAGCAGACTTAGGTTTAGACGTTACACTAATCGAATCTCGCGACACGCTAGGTGGTGTGTGCTTGAACGTTGGTTGTATCCCTTCAAAAGCCCTTCTTCACGTTGCAAAGGTAATTGATGATGCAGCAGAAATGGCTTCTCACGGTGTTTCTTTCGGTGCTCCACAAATTGACCTAGACAAAATCCGTTCATGGAAAGAGTCTGTGATCGGTCAACTTACAGGTGGTCTTGGCGGAATGGCTAAGATGCGTAAAGTAACTGTAGTTAACGGCTACGGTAAGTTCACAGGTTCTAACACTATCGCTGTTGAAGGTGCTGACGGTGCGAAAACAGTGACCTTTGATAACGCAATCATTGCAGCGGGTTCTCAGCCTGTAAGCCTTCCTTTCATTCCTGAAGACGAGCGTATCATCGACTCTACAGGTGCACTTGAGCTTAAAGACGTGCCTGAAAAGCTACTTGTACTAGGCGGTGGTATCATCGGTCTTGAGATGGGTACAGTTTACCGTTCACTAGGGTCAGCGATCGACGTAGTTGAGTTTGCTGATCAACTAGTACCAGCGGCTGACAAAGACGTTATCAAGATTTACCAAAAGTACGTTAAAGACAAGTTTAACGTAATGCTTTCTACTAAAGTGGTTGCTGTTGAAGCGAAAGAAGACGGTATCTACGTATCTTTCGAAGGCAAGCAAGCACCAGAAGGCCAAGTTCGTTATGACAAAGTACTCGTTGCTGTTGGTCGTACACCAAATGGTAAGCTAATTGACGCTGACAAAGCGGGCGTAAATGTTGATGAGCGTGGCTTTATCAGCACTGACAAGCAAATGAAGACTAACGTTGATCACATCTTCGCTATCGGTGACATCGTCGGTCAACCTATGCTTGCGCACAAAGCGGTTCATGAAGGTCACGTTGCTGCTGAAGTTATCTCTGGTAAGAAGCATTACTTCGATCCTAAGTGTATTCCTTCAATTGCATACACAGATCCAGAAATCGCTTGGGTTGGTGTGACTGAGAAAGAAGCAAAAGAGCAAGGTCTAAGCATTGAAACTGCGGTATTCCCGTGGGCTGCTTCTGGCCGTGCAATCGCTTCTGCACGTACTGAAGGTTCAACTAAGCTTATCTTTGATAAAGAGTCAGGCCGCGTGATCGGTGGTGCTATGGTTGGTATCAATGCAGGTGAAATGCTTGGTGAAATCGGTCTAGCAGTAGAGATGGGTGCTGACGGTGAAGACCTAGCGCTTACTATCCACGCTCACCCAACGCTGAACGAGTCAATCGGTCTAGCTGCTGAAATCTTTGAAGGTTCAATCACTGACCTTCCAAACAAAAAAGCAGTGAAGAAAAAGTAAGTTTTTCTGAGCATTCAAAAACCCAGCTTTGTGCTGGGTTTTTTGTTTTTGGCTAAGTGGGGAGCTTATTTCTAAGTAACCTGAGGTTTGGATAAGAAATGAACTAACTCATTGTTTTTAAATTAATATTAAATTATTTCCTTGTCTAGCCAGAGAGTTTTAGGGGTAATTAGGCGAATTTACGCACCAATAGCTTGCTATTGGAAGTGAATTCAACGCAGTTAGCGCTAAAACTGGCTGCTAGAAAGGCATTAATTATCCGAAGCTCAGGTTAAGGATTCCAAGCTAAGCCATCAGCCGGAGAAAATTAATAATTACAAGTAGTAAGGCGGAAGTGGCAATAAATAGCCAGCGCATCTGATTGAGTAGTCCGAGTAAATGCTGAATATGCTCAGCTGAGGGTTGCGTTTTTGCACCTACCCGCATCACCTCATAACGTTCACCAAAATAAAAGCGCGGCCCTGCGAGTTGTGTATGTAAATTTGCTGCAAAAAAGCTCAGTGCCCATCCAGTATTCGTTTGGCTAAAGTGACGGCCGTAGTATTTAATGTAGTGCCAAGTTTGCTTTGGTCTAAGTAGCAACGAAAAGCAGGTAATTAATAATCGAATAGGCACAAACTCAACGAGCCAAATCATGCGGGAAAGGCTTGCCATAAAACGGCTTGAGGGGAGCATTACTTGCCGCCAAGCATGGTCGCATAGCAGTAATAGTTTATAAAATAGCGCGAGATAGGGGCCTGCCGTTAGATACAGTAAAGCAATGACAAAAAAATGGCGCAGGGTATTTAATGCGGTGCTATCTATGGTGGCCTTACAAATACCAAGCTCTGTTAGCTTCTCTACATCTCTTGCTACCATTCCTTGCAACACGGCTCTTGCGGTTACTTTTTGCTTTGACTTTATCAGCGCGGAAATACGCTTAGCGCGGCTTTCATGGCTAATATCTAAGCATAAAAATAACACCAACCCACCGAGCCAATTAGGATAAAAAGCAAAGCTAATAACCGCATAAGTTAATACAGTGATGGTTAATATTGGTAGGAGGAAGCCGAGTGTACCGGATAAAAGTTGGTAGCTAGAAGCGGCTTTAGAGCGATAAACTTTTTCGGCAATCGCTTTAAATATAAGGCTAAGAATAATATTAGGGTGATAAAGTGTTGATAACCTTACCCCTAGGCTGGCAAAAATCGCCAGCAAGAAAATGATCAGGCCCTCATGGGCCTGAAGCAAGCTGTCGAGCACTAAAGCGCAACCTTATCCAGCTTATTAAGTAGTGCCATCACCATCTTAGAAGAGTTAACAGAAGCGACTTCTAGATACTCTTCGAATGATTGCGGTGATTCTTTGCCGGCGATATCAGATAGCGAGCGGATCACAACAAATGGCGTGTTTAAAGAATGACAAGCCTGCGCAATTGCCGCGCCTTCCATTTCGACTGCTAACATCGTAGGGAAGTCTGCACGCGCCTTGTCGATGCGTACTGGGTCGCACATAAATGAGTCACCCGTACAGATCAAACCAACCATAGTTTGAATGCCTTCAAGCGCATGTACGCTTTGCTCTGCTGCCTCAACTAATTTTGCATGCGAAGTGAACGCAGCAGGCATTTGTGGAACTTGACCAATTTCATAGCCAAATGCAGTAACATCAACATCGTGATGACGTACTTCATTTGAAATCACCACATCGCCGACGTTTAGTGATGGTTCAAAACCACCTGCAGAACCCGTGTTGATCACGCAATCTGGCGCAAAGTTGTCGATAAGCAAAGTTGTCGCAACCGTTGCTGCCACTTTACCAATGCCAGACTGTACAAGCGTTACGTCAAGACCAGCCAGTTTGCCGGTATAAAAAGTAAAGCCACCTTTGGTCAATGTTTGCGGGTTCTCCATGGTGTTACGCAAAATGGTAACTTCTTGCTCCATTGCGCCGATAATGCCTACTTTCATCAAAAGATTCCTAATTTGTGGTGGGGAAAGCCCCAGTGTCAAAATTGCTTTTATTATACGAAAGGGGTTTTGATAGGTAAAACAAAAAACGGGCTGACGCCCGTTTTGCTAGATTTCTGCCAACTGAGTTGACTGTGCTTTTGCCTGTGAAGGAGACAGCACCGCAGGTTTGTAGGTGCGGTTTCTGGTTTTCTTTGGCATCTCCACTTTTTGGCCAAGCTTGAACAAGATTGCCGCACGCACCTCAGCACTTTGGTAGCCACTTTTGATTTTCATGCGAATGTGTGGAATACCCGCAGATTCCAGAGCGCCACTGACAAACCAATCTTTTTGTGCTTTGTGGCCGTTTTTATTGGCGTTATTGACCAAATCAACAGCGGCAACAATTTTCAGTGTCTCTTTGTCTACCAAAACATAATCCAACTGCTTATTTTTAGCTTTAGTTACCGCGGCACGACGCGCTTTTGGAGAGATCCCCGGCTTGCACTCAATCACATCAATGAGCTTAATGCGGCTAACGATTTTATATCTATCGCCAACGGCACGTTCTAATAATTGTAGAAACGATGCTTCAACGGTGGTAAAAACAGATTCTTTACGATTAAACGGATAAGGATTGCCACCCACATCGGTGTACTTAGAAGCGACAATGGAAGCAACGACCACTAGAGCCAAAATAGCAAGTAACGCAAATTCCATACAAAACTCCAAATCAAAAAAATGACATCTGTGGTTTTATAAGCAATAGCTGTGCCAGAAGAGCGCTTAAATTAGTAGGTGATAAACATTAGGGCGGTGAGTAAGTCACAAGGGATAAGCACTTATGATGACTTTCTGCTGATTTATGTGGCATAACACATTGTATTAGCGCAATGTCGCTTAAAAACATCATAAATTACTGCAAAACCAGCCCGACTTTTAAAATCAACATGCCCTATAAAGTAATTTTTATTAAGCTTCTATATATCACTAAGTCATGTGGGATTGTTGCTTTTTTAATTTCAGTTATGTTTTGATAATATCATCTGGCGACAAAGTTACTTTTCAAGCAGTTTGATTCAACACACATACAATTATCAAAAAGTAAACAAAGTGTACTATAACAAAAAAGGATATTTATATGATACAGCGTAAAACAGTCGCTAAAATAGGGTTATTGATTTCAGCAGTTTCTGCGCAATGGTCAGTACAAGCTGATGACAAGTTAGCGGTGATTTTAAACAACCTAGAGCCAAGCTTGTTTGCGCCAAACATAGTATCGACTAATCAATTTGAGTACGGTTCTAGTTTGTCTCCAGATGGTAAAAAGTTTGCGTTTGTTAGAGCTTTAGCCCGATTTTCACACAGTGCTTTAGTCATTTCTCACAAACAAGGGGACACTTGGCAAACCCCAACATTGCTTCCTTTTAGCGGTGAATTTCACGATACAAATCCGTACTTTTCCAAAGACAGTAACACATTTTATTTTACTTCCAGAAGGCCGGTAGAGAACGTGGAAAATGGGATCTTTCAGATGTGGCAAGTCAGCTATGATGGTGATAAATTTGGCAAACCTGAGTTAGTGCCTGGCAAAATTAACGGAGATCATACTGTGATCTACCCAACTATACACACTAATAAAGATATCTACTTCTCATCTATCATAAAAGGAGCTACGGGCGGCGTAGATCTTTTTCTTTCTAAGTACCACCCTGATGGATATCAAGCGCCAATTGAGATTTCAGAGCTCAACTCCACAGCAAGTGATGCTGATCCAGAGGTTTCATCGGACGGAAAACTGCTATTTTTCACGTCAATGAGATCGGGCGGTTTAGGTCACTATGATTTGCATGTATCGGTTAAACAAAAAGATGGCAAGTGGGGGAAACCGATAAATCTAGGCGATAAAATCAATTCGCGTCGTATGGACTCAGATCCGATCCTATCAGCTGACGGTAATACTTTGTTTTTCTCAAGTGATAAAAACCCAGATGTGAAAGCTGTAAACAATTATGATGAATTGCTTCAGCGACAGGAAAGGATCCATAATGGCCTTATGAATATTTATAGCGTTGATATAACCGAGCTAAACCAATATCTTCGCGAGAAGGGCTAAAATGCTAGCGTAATTGCAGGAAAACGCAAAGCTCTACAAGCGCTAGGCAGCCACGTTTTAAAATGGCTTGCCTAGTACTGGATTATGATATTAGCTCGCGTTATTTGTCTTCTTTAAGCACATAGATCTCACCATCGAAACTACCTTGAATGGTCAATCCTTGCCCTGCCAGCTCCTTGAGATATTCAATATGCTCTTGGGTAATATGTTGACCCGGCACCAAAAGCGGAATCCCCGGAGGATACGGGGTGACTAAACCTGCACAAATTCGGTTGTTGCTCTTGCTAATAGGTACAGATTCACGCTCGCCGTAGAAGGCATCACTAGGAATACAAGCAAGGTCAATAGCGGGTAAATTCTCAGGTAAGCGTGAGCGTCGCGTTGACTTCGATAGTTTTACCTTGCCGCCATCAAGTTTCTTTAAGGCATTGTATAAACGAATGATCTTTGAGCGTGTACCACCCAAGGTTAGTAAGACTAAGATGGTACTGTGGGTGTATTTCTCAATCTCCAGCCCAATTTCGTCTAGCAGAAACTTATGAATATCCTTTAATGAGTACGGTAGTTCACTAATATCGATGAGGATTTTAAGCGGATCATGCCCCATATTATCGCCACTAAAATGTGGGAATATGTTCATAAAGTCTTGCTTATCAAGCACTTTAATATGTTTGAGCGAGGCCATCTGCTGTTTGAACTCTGCAACATGGTTCAGCAGCGCATTGAGTAACTTATAGCCTTCCATCTCCAACTGCTTCTGGCACACATCCAAAGACGCAATAAGTTGGTATTTGGGCGAGGTGCTGGCGTAGATACTGTAAATCTCACGGAAAAAATCAGCATCAAAATCGGGGTCATTAATATGGATATAAGACGCCTGCGAAAATGCCGATACGACTTTATGCGCCGAATGGGTGACATAATCGGCACCTGCATGAATGGCGGAGTAATGGCGCAAGCTAGGGTGAAATAGCGAGTAAGCAAACCAAGCTTCATCAATAAAGACTTTGATGCCATGCTGATGGGCAAATTCTACGACTTGTTTCAGGTCGCTCAGCAAACCATCATAGGTACAGCCTGTGAGCACCAGTAGTTTTGCATCGGTATTTTGTTCAATCGCTTGCTTGATGTCAGCCAGTGAAGGCGGTGCGAATATGCCATATTTTGGATTTAAAATACTCGATAAATAGATAGGGAAACTGGCCGATTGCAAAATGCCGTAGTGCACTGACTTATGACAGTTGCGGTCGATGATCACCTTATCGCCTTTGCGAAGTAGGGTTTGCAAAATAATTTTATTCGAGGTGGACGAACCGTTGGTTACGAAGTAGGTGCGTTTAACCTCAAACGTTGCTGCAGCTGACTCCTGAGCGCGGCCAATGGTATTGGTACTATCTGACAGTGAACCTAACGAATCAACCGATACGGACAGGTCTCCGACAAATACATTACGGCCATAGAATTGATAAAAATCTTTGATATAAGGAGAGTTTCTAAAGCTCGAACCGCCGCTGTGACCCGGAGTATGCCAAGAGTCGTTCGCTTCGCCGACATAGCTGCGATACGCCGTCCAGAATGGCGTCTCGGCTCTGTCATCAAAGTCATTGATCATATATCCCAAAATGGCTTCAGGATCTGAGATAACTTCATCTTTAAAGAAGAAAGACTCGATTTCCTCGGATTCGTTGACTATCTCAAGCCCTTTAGTGTCATCGCCAATAACGTAAACCGGTAATTCTAGACGAATACATTTTAATTGCTCGATAAAGCGACTATAGGTTTGCTCGCCACTTTTGTTGTGCACATCCCAACTCAGCACGACAGCTTGAATATCACCATCTTCAGTGACATGCTCCAAGGCTTTTGAAAGTTCGAGGCATTCAATAATATCGAGTTGAACATCCTCTCGCTCAAAATTAGGGATCGTTTTTGACAGATTGCTTGAGAGCGCTTGCAATACAGCTGGCTCTTGTTCTATTAACAAGATACGAAGGACAGGTAGCATAATGATATTCGCATTAAAATTTAAAGACTTTCATTAGCATAAAGAAAGCGTAGTGATTTGTGAAATCAATACTTTGAAAATGTTCCAGAAATTGTAAAACGGATGTAGGCGAGGAAGTTGTTGCGAGTGATGGAAAGTGTGCTATTCAACATAGGAAACAGGAAGGTTTCGAGTATCAGGCGTGTCTGAGTTAAATTTGGGATAGGGTGTTTTTGAAGGCTGTATTACGATTGCTTTTCAATGATAAATACAGTAGTGATAAAAACAACAGTACTAGCTAACAGATCAAAAGGAGTCAAAATGAGATTGGTTAATTATGTTGTGTATGTGTTCTTATTTGGGTGTTTAATCAGCTTCCCTTCATGGGCTGATACAAATAACTTGTCGGGAACATTGGTTGTTGTAAATAAAAAGGGGGACTCGGTTGATTTCATCGATCTTAGCAGCCGAAAAATTAAGCTGACGCTCGCAACCGGCAGAGGACCACATGAATTAGCAATGAGTGCCGACGGGCATACGGCTGTTGTCACTAATTATGCACGTGGCAATAGTCTAAGTGTTTTTGACGTTCGGCAAGCAAAAAAAGTAAAAACCATTGATTTGTCTCGTTATCCAAGGCCACATGGCGTGTTGTTTTTAAAAGACCAAAAACGCGTTGCAGTATCGTCTGAAGGCTCCGACAGTGTGGTAATCGTTGATATAGAGTCGGGGAAAATTGATAAAGTAATAGCAACAGAGCAAAGAGGCTCTCATATGGTGGCGCTGCCGGCGTCTAGCGAGCGTGTTTACACCACAAATATGCGCGCAGATTCAGTGTCTGAATTAGATGTAAAGTCAGGTGCCTTACTTCGCAAAATTTCAATGCCAAAAGTACCAGAGGCTATCACCATAAATAAAAGTGGCTCAGAGCTCTGGGTTGGTAGCAACGATGATGGCTTAGTTACCGTGTTTGATGTAGCAAATGAGCGTATAATTAAGCAATGGAAAGGCTATAGCTTTCCATACCGTGTGTTACTTACCCGCGATGAGCAGTTTGCTGTGATCCCAGACTATAGGAATCACACCCTTGATGTGATCGATGCAATGCACAAAGAAAAGCTGCGTCAAATAAAGTTTGAGCCGGGAACAGGACCAAAAGGCGTGATCCTCCATCCAGACGATCGCACTTTATTTTTATCCGCTTACCAAAAAAATAAGGTCCTTGTTATAGATATTGTATCTGGCAAAACCTTATTTGAACTCCCTGCTGGTAACGGACCAGATGGAATAGGGTATTCAGCAGTGGTATTGCCTTAGGCTAGCCATCACGTCGATACGAATGTGGCGTGAAGTAGGAGCTGCTTTACGCAGCGAGCTGTGTTTTCATATCGCTTGAACAATTTTACGAAACAACAAATTCACGGTAACCACCACAAATAAAAGTTGTGCTTATGCTAAAACAAAGATTAGCTATCAGTCTTCTCTTTAAACTCACACAAATCTTCAATCAAACAGCTGCCACACTTAGGTTTACGCGCGGTGCACACATAGCGGCCATGAAGGATTAACCAGTGGTGGACATCCACTTTAAATTCTTTTGGTACAACCTTTTCTAGCTTTTGCTCGACTGCCACCACATCTTTACCCATGGCAAACTTGGTGCGATTGGAGACGCGGAATATATGGGTGTCTACGGCAATTGTCGGCCAGCCAAAAGCGCAGTTTAGTACCACGTTGGCGGTTTTGCGACCGACCCCCGGCAGTGCTTCTAGTGCTTCACGGTTTTCAGGAACTTCGGAGCCGTGTTTGTCGACGAGGATCTGACACATTTTATAGACGTTATTGGCTTTTGAATTAAATAAACCAATGGTTTTGATATAGTCTCTTAAGCCTTCAAGGCCAAGCTCAAGGATCTTTTCTGGTGTGTTGGCAACAGGGAAGAGTTTGCGCGTTGCTTTGTTCACTCCAACATCAGTGGCTTGTGCTGAGAGGGTAACGGCAACTAAAAGCTCGAATGGTGACGAGTATTCTAGCTCAGTTTCTGGGTGCGGATTTTCGTCCCTAAGTCGCGTGAGTATTTCTATACGTTTTTGTTTATTCATAAGATTTACTTGCTAAATTCGATGACGGTAGCATGCAGTTACTTTCATTAAGCAGCGATAGTGACGGTATCGCTGCAAATTGGCATTATTATTACCGCATTAGTTTAAGTTAGTGACCCGTGCTCTAGGACCTTTTACTTCTTCGGCTGTTGGCGCTGCTTTGGCTTTGAGCTGAGCGTCGATAATGTTTTTAGCGGCAATCAAAAAACCAAGGCCCAAAAAGGCGCCTGGTGGCAGGATTGCAACTAAAAATTGATGATCGAATGAGAAGATCTCAATACGCAATACACTTGCCCAGTTGCCAAGGAGTAGCTCGGCACCATCAAATAGTGTTCCTTGACCAATCAATTCGCGCATTGCACCCAGTACAAATAGCACCAGTGCAAAACCCAGTCCCATCATTAAACCATCCCAAACCGATAACAGCGGACTATTCTTCGAAGCGAATGCCTCGGCACGACCAATAATGGCGCAGTTGGTCACGATCAACGGAATAAATATACCAAGGGATTGATACAGACCAAAGGTATAAGCGTTCATGAGTAGTTGAATAACCGTAACAAAGGCGGCGATGATCATCACAAAAACAGGAATACGAATGTCTTTTGGCACCCAGTTTCTCACCACCGATACGGTAAAGTTAGAACCAACCAGTACCAGTAATGTGGCAATACCAAGCCCTAACGCATTGGTTACCGTTGAAGTCACCGCAAGGAGCGGACATAGGCCCAAAAGCTGTACCAGTGCTGGGTTATTTTGCCATGTACCTTCTTGAAAGAGCGATTTTAACTGACTCATTGCGACACCTCGCAAGTATTAGGCGCGTTAAATAGCGCATCAAAATGAGTTTTGGCAAACCATGCGGCCTGATTTACCGAGGTTACCACAGCGCGTGGGGTAATGGTTGCACCGGTAAATGAATCAAATTGACCGCCGTCTTTTTTCACATTCATTTTAGGGTCTGCTTCCCCTTCAACTTGAACACCGTTGAAAGTCGTTACCCAAGCCGACTTTGCCAGCTCTACCTTATCACCAAGACCCGGAGTTTCTTCATGGCGCGTCACACGCACACCTGAGATCAGACCTTGTCTATCGACAGCGGTTAAGACATCGATATTGCCACTGTAGCCTTTCGGGGTGATATGTCTCACTAAAAGAGCCGAGGGTTCGCCATTGAGTCTGGCTCTGTAAATTGTGTGCGGGCCGCCTGGGCCGAGTTCTAAGGTGTTGCTGGTGGTGCAATCCAAATACAAAGTATTGTCGTACTTATCTGCTGCAATCACCTGAGAAAGTAGTTGCATCAGGTGCTGTTGCTCTTGGTTGGCAATTTTATCTTTGGTGAGGTCATTAATCAGTGCGACCGCTCCTGTTGTTGCTAGTGCAAATGCCGCGAGGATGAGGCCATTTTTCTGCATCGATTGAATTATCATGATTTTGCTCCATGACCATAAGTACGAGGCTGAGTGTAATGATCGATAAGTGGCACTGCCATATTCATGATCACAACTGCAAATGCAACGGCGTCTGGATAGCCACCAAATTGGCGAATCACATAGACAGTAAAGCCGATTGCCGCGCCGTAAATCAGGCGACCTAAGTTAGTGGTAGAGGCCGACACCGGATCGGTGGCAATAAAAAAGGCACCAAGCATAGCGCCGCCACTTAACAAGTGGAATAGGGTGCCGGGCTCTGACTCAGGGGCAATGATATAGCCAATTGCGCTAGCAAGGCCAAGACTGGCAATAAAGGCCACTGGAATATGCCAGTTGATCACTTTGGCTTTTAGCAGATAAAGACCACCTAGCAAAAAGGCGAGGTTAACATATTGCCAACCAAGTCCCGCAAGCGCTCCAAAACCCTGCTTACTCATCGCCTCATTCACGGTTAAGCCTTGTGAGACAGCGGTTTTTACCGAGTCTAATGGCGTTGCACCAGTCGCACCGTCAATCACGCCTGCACGCCATACGTCAAGTGTAACACCTTGGCTGGTGGACTCGGTAAAGATCATTGCGAGTTGGTCGACAAAGCTTAGCGACTCTAGCGTGAGCGCTTGAATAGGTGACCACGAAGTCATTTGTACAGGGAAGGAGATCAGCAATAATACATAGGCCGCCATGGCCGGGTTGAAAAGATTAAAGCCTAGGCCACCGTATAGCTGTTTTACAATAGCGATGGCAAAAAATGCACCAATGACGGTTATCCACCAAGGGGCTAGCGGCGGAATACTGATGGCCAGCAGCACAGCGGTGAGCCAAGCACTGCCGTCGCTGAGGCTGGGCCATATCGCTCGACCTCTTAGCTTTAGCACTAGCGCTTCAGCAAGGCTTGCGGTAATAAGCGCCAAAGCCAACTGGATCAATACACCAAAACCAAAATAGTAGGTTTGGACTAAGATCCCGGGAATACAGGCTGCCATGACGGTCATCATGATTTTGTTGACCGACTTATGGCTATGATTGTGCGGGGATGAGGCCATGGTTAGTTTCATGACGGTTCATTTCCTTCTTGTTCTTTCGCTTGCTTCTTCGCTTTTGCTCTCGCAATTGCGGCTTTAACGGCGGCTTTTTTACGTGCTTCAGGGCTAAGTGCTTGTTGCTGCTCAGATGTGCCCTCAGCACCTTGCTCTGTACGGCTGGAGTCTGTTTCTGATCCCGCCGTTGGCTCATTTGTTTCTTCGCCTTGCTCACTCACGCTTTCGCCAGCTTCTTGTGCCTCTTTAGCGGCTTTTTTGGCCTTAGCTCTGGCAATTGCGGCGGCAACGGCAGCTTTACGTGGATCTTCCTCGGCGCTTGCCGTTGGAGCGGCTTCTGCTTGTTCGCTCACGCTTGCGCCTGCTTCTTCAGCCTCTTTAGCTGCTTTCTTGGCCTTAGCTCTGGCAATTGCGGCGGCAACGGCAGCTTTACGTGGATCTTCGTCAGCACTTTCCGTTGAGGCGGCTTCTG
>JWIH01000023.1 GCA_000814665.1 Pseudoalteromonas flavipulchra NCIMB 2033 = ATCC BAA-314 | reverse complement strand
CGGTGATTTTATCTGCACTTTTATCTAGCTTTTCTTTTTGCTTTAAGTCTTGAGTGACCAGCTCTTCACTTAAGCCATCTTGCGCTTGATGGCGCTCAATTATGCGTTTGCTTGCGCGTTCTAATTTGGCTTTTTTACGGCCTAGCTCATCGAATGTACCGCTCCACTCTTTACTTGCGTTGGACTTCAATTTGCACCCATCAATGGCAAACATGTTGCGTCCTATCAAGCCTTCTTCATCACATATCATCAGCACTTGTGTGAATAGCGGTTCAATCTGTTCGTGCATTTTAGCTACAAAACCCGCTATTGATGTGTAATGCGGCTGAATATCACCCGACACACTCATAAATAAAATGTTTGTTTCACACGCTTTAGCAATTCGCCGACTACTGATTAAACCATGTGCATAGCCCAGTAAAATAACCTTTAACATCACCGAGGGCGGATACGCCGCAGCGCCTGTTTTGTCGTTGTTATACCAAGCGTCAAAGCCCGACAAGTCAAGCTTATTTTCGACAATATAACAAAGCGCATATTCAAAGGTTCCCGGCAAAATTTGCTCAGCGAAATTGATTGGAATGAATTTATTTTGGCGGGATAAGTTTGGCTTATAGTTGGCCATAACAGATTACCGTGGGTGAATAATAGCTATTAGATCACAGTAACCAACTCGATTCAAGGTTAAGAAATAGTCAATCCAAAACCAACAATCCAGTACCTGAAAAGAGTAATTCTACAGCCTCAACGCCACGCTAAGCGGTGCAGCCGCACGCCCAAGTAACTTTTTAGATCCCTTGAATAACTGACCAAGTTTGCCACCTTTAGCTGGAGAGAAACTGCCAAGCTTTTGATAACTAGCATCATTTGCGGCAGCCATCATCTTGACTTTTTTGGCTTTTGCTTTGGACTTTGGTTGCGATGCTTGATTATCTAACTGTGCTTTTACGCTGGGGGCTTTCCCGCCGTCCAACAGTTTCAAAGCGGGTTTATTGGCGCTTCGGTTGTTGATTTTGCGCGGCTTGTGCTCGCGCTCCGCCGACGTTTCTTGTTTATCCGCTAGATTAGAAGACCTAGCTCGCTTGTTACGCTTTCTGCCTCGCTTCTTGCGTCCTTTTTTACGCGTAGATTTCTTCTTCTCAACATCGCTTTCTAACTCAGCAAACGACTCAGATAAATCATCGCTAATACCGTCTAATCCAAACTCACCAAATAAATCTGGTAAGCTGTTGGTAAGTGAAGATAGATCTCCCTTGAGAATGCCTTTTAAATCAATATTGGAGAGTAGATCAGCGTGCTGCTCTAGTACACTTGCCGCATCGTTTAGCCCAAATGCATTCAACAATTCGGGGCCAGCGCTTACAAGGGACTTGATGTCGCCCCCCAAAATCGCGTCGACATCCAGTTTTTCTAATGCCGGTAATGCGCTTTCGAGTACGCCAGCTGCACCGTCTAATTCAAATGCCTTTAGTAACGAAGGACCGGCCGCCATAAGGCTCGATACGTCACCGCTGGCAATTTGCTTGAGATTCAGTTGTTTTAAGCCAGGAACCGCAGCTTGTAGCTTATCCGCAGCATCGCCAAGTTCAAATGCTCTAAGCACTTCAGGTGCGGCATCCACTAAGCTGCTCAGCTCACCATCCATTAAGCCCTTAAAATCGAGTTTTTCAGCGATAGGAAGAACTGAACCAAAAGCCTGTGACGCACCTTGCATATCCAATGCATCTAATAATGCCGGAGCACTTTGTAGCAACGACTGGATATCACCATCTGCAATTGCGCCCAAGTCCAATTGTTGTAGCGCTGGCAAAGCCGCAGATACCGAGTTTGCGGCACCATCAAGTCCCGCCGCCTCAAGTAAGTTTGGTAATGTTGCGGCCAACGACCCCAGCTCACCATTAGCAAGCCCGGCTAAATCAAGTTGTGCAAGCGCCGGTATTTCTTGCGCAAGAGTTTGGTTTAATGACTTAAGATCAACGGCTTCTAGCAAGCTTGGTAAAGCCTGCTGCAAACTTTGTAAATCGCCTTGAATAAGTCCTGGAATATCCAATTGGTTCACAGCTGGCGCAAACTGCGTGACCACATTTGCCGCATCGTCAAAGCCAAATTGAGTTAATAACGCAGGAGCTGCTTCTGTTAACGAACCAAGCTCTCCTTTGAGTACCTCTGCAAACTCAATATTGCTCAACAAATTGCCTGTTTCGAGCAGCTGCTTTGGCAAAGCAGCCAAATCTAAACTCGATGCAAATTCCGGCAAAGCTTGACCCAGTGACGCTGCATCTAGGCAAAATTGCTGCTGAGCATCGATTACAGATTGACCTTGCTTGGATGCATTTGTCGCCGCAGTCACGGCTGGTGCAACGGAAATTGCGTTAAAAAGTGAAGGAACGTGTTCGGCTAATGCCGCCAATTCAACTTGTACGGTTTGGCTTGCGGCGCTGAAATCTAGTTCAGCAACCCGTTCAGACAAGCCGCTTATCGCATGCTGTAAAGAATCGGGCAACGCCAACATAACCTGCTCAGCTTGCTGCACCAGCTGGCTACTAGGCACAGCATTTTCACCAGTGGCAGGTGCCTGAAATTCAGGTACTGAGAACGGAGCCTGTGGACTTAACACCGCGCTGGCATTAAGTTGAGTCATGATGGAGATTAATTGCTGGATCTGCGCACTAGTCGCTGAATTGGCATTGAGCTTTGCAACTAGACTACCTAAATGTGCAACTTGGTTAGCAAGCGAAGTTACCTGTGGCAACTTATTTTTGACTTTGTTCGCCTCTCGTGAACGAACCTGTTTACCTTGTTTTGTCATGGCGTTACCTGAGGAAGATAGAGAAAAGTGAAACGCTTTAGCTTAAGCTGAGGCCTAAGCTAAAGCGTCTAAAAGTACGGAAATGCGCCCCTTAAAGGGTTAAGGGGCGGTTGCGGTCATCGGTTTAGCCCGCTTCTGTCGCTTGTTTGTAATCAAGCGCTGCTTCAAACCACTCGATGAGTTCGTCTTCGGTCAGCGCGTTGAGTTCGGCCAAGCCCCAGCCAGTATATTTGGCCAGAGCGATAACCATGGCTTTTAAGCGCTTTGGCGGGACACGAGAAAAGCTTGTAGCGTTTCTCGCAGCTTCACAAAATCACTCCAATCAAGCTCTTCGATGATATCTGGAGAAACTTCGCATAAGTGCGAGAAATAACGAATTTCGCTTTCAGACTCGCTGATATCCGCTCTATCCACCATTAACCGATCGCGTACTTTTGGTCGTCTCATTGTCAGTTCTGCATACTCATGCCCATCGACCGTAATTGGGAATGCTAAGGTAATGATTTCTTTCATGGATTAAGCTCCGATTGCTGCGCGAAGTGCTGCCATTTGGTCCTTACCATTAACGGTACGAACGTCGTTGTATAGGTCAATTTCGTAAATTACATCTTGACCGATCTGTAGCTTGTACTTCTGAATTGCATATTGCAGCGTTAGCTTAGCTTCCTCGCCATCTTTCCAGCTGCCCATATCCACTTCTTTGAAGAAGCCTTCAAGCGTTACCACCACTGGTACTGGCGCTTCGCCTTGCGCTTGGATAGCACCACGAGCCGTTAATGGCGTTGTTGCACCGCTCCAATCGCCAAGTAGCTTCATCATATCAGCGTTGTATTCAAGTAACGTGATTGTGCCTTCTAGCTTTTCAAGTTGGCCAACATCAAGCTCAACTGGCGCTTGGAAACCCGACGTCACTTCACGAGTTTTTACGGTTACTTTTGGTAGCTGGATTTCATCAGCGATACCTAGATAGCCTTTACCGTCTACAAACAGCTTGAATTTTTTAAGAATTTTTGGAGAGATTGCCATTATACGATTTCCTCTAGGTAGTTGTTAGTTAGAATACTCTTGAAGGTGATGTGCTCAGCCGGTGTTGGCGGCGTGAAGTCAAAGCTAAAATACACTTTACCCGCTTGAATATTGGCCGGTGTGTTTAACTCTTCATCAGCCCAAATTTGACCGCCAAGAATTGCACCTTGTGCTTTTAAGCTATCTAGGTATGACTGAACACTTTGCGTAACATCTTCGATGTAAGTTTTGGTGATATTGCGGTCAACCGCCCACATGTGCGCACGCAGTAGTGAGTCGTTGATCATATCTGCGGTACGTACCACTGACAGGAATGCCCATTTAGGGTCGTCAGAACAAGTACGGTTACCCCACAACTTAAAGCCGTTTTGACGAATAATGGTCGACACTTCTTTTTCGTTCAGCATATTCGCACGTGCGTTAGCATCGCCCAGCTGGAAGTCGATAGGACGTGAAGTTGCCACGATACCGTTCATATTGGTATTACTTGGGCTCCACCAAAAGCCTCGGTCGTTGTCCGACTTAGCAATCATGCCCGCAACACGTGCACTTGCAGGTTCAACTTCTGTTTTGCCATCGCGGAATACTTTGACATGAGGGTCAACAACGAACACACGACGCGAACCAAAGTCGGCACGATATGTTTTTGCATCCTCATCGTTGGTGTTTGGACCATCTGCGATGATAACCGCACGAAGACGCTCAGCCACATTCACAAGTTCTGTGATAACTGGGTTACGATTACCTTCAGGGCGTTGATGTGCATAACCTGGCGCCACAAGAATACGTGGTGTTACGCCAAGTACTGACTCAGCACCAAGGAAAGCTTGTACACCTTCATAAGAACCGTCTGCTGCCACACCTCCAACCATGTTTGACATGATTGCAGCTTCATCAGCACCATCGACACGAACCACAACGACTACCGCACCAGCTTGGTCAAAAATACCGTCCATTGCCGCAGGTAGTGTTCCTTCTGTGCCCAACGGTGCAGCTTCAGCACGTTTACCAGCAACCAATACAGGTGTGTTAAGTGGAAACTTTTCTGGATCTGCACTAGGTGCAGTACCAATCACACCAATTACTGAGCTTTTTACTGTTTTGATTGGACGCGTGCCGGATTGCGCCTCAATGACTTCTACACCGTGTAGAAATTTTGACATAGTTATCTCCTTTAAAGACATGTCAGTTAGAGAATAAAAAAGGCCATACAAGCTGCCTTGTATGGCCCAGGGTCTGTTGACCTTATACCTAACGGATAAGGTGAATAAAAAATGACTTAGATTTGGATACCCTCGATGGTGACAGGCTCCCCGTTGATTAAATACAATCCTTTTATTTCGATAGACAACTTGCCCTCTCCCGCTGGGTGTACTGCAACACCATCAAGTTGAAAACGTGGCTCCCATTTCTCCAGTGCATTGGCGATGGTCATAGTGATATCCCCTACCAGAGAGTGAGAAAAAGGCCTATCTACAAGCTCATATAAACCGCAGCCATAATCGCGTCGCATCACTCGACTCCCAAGCGGTGTGGTCACAATATCGCGAATACTCTGTTTTAGATGCTCAACACCGCCGAGCGGCTTGCCCGTTTTGGCATTCATTCCTATCATGCTGAGTTACCCTCCTACACTAAATGAAGCGACGCCCGCAACCGCGAGCTTGCCACCACAACTCGCTGCATCACTGATCCTCGCGACCGCTTTTCCTGCAATGGTGAAGCTACCAGCACCGGCAGCTATCGTGACGCCAACGTGTTTTACTTTTGGATCGGGTGAAAATACATGGTCACTGATGGGATCTCCAACCCTAAGTACCGGCTTACCTGCGACGGTAAAACTCGACTGTGTGGCACTAGCCGTCCCTGGTACAAATTGCGCGTGAACATTTGTCATATCGCCATCCACTGCTATCACTGGCATATCCAATCACTCCTGTGCACTGATGTTTGCGCCGTTTAATTTCAGCGTCGCGCTGGCCGCTATTTCAATATTCCCTGAGGTTGAGCTCATTGTTATGCTGCTGCCCTCAAGCGATAGCTCATTCGCTGCTGCCACACTGATATTGTTATCAGCATTTACCACCGCATCATTACCAATTTGCGCTGTTAGATTGTTTGCAACCTGCACGTTAGCATCATTGCCAACGATCACCGTGGCATCGTTACCACACTCAATGTGTATATCTCGCGCCGAGTGCACTTTAATTTGCGCTACCTCGTTGCCACTGGTGTTAGGCACGTACAAATGGTAAATGTGCTGCTCTCGGTCGTATTCCACCATCGCACCATCCTTATGCTTAGTGCGACTCACCGCTTCCCTGTCAGACACCTGCTCATATGCCTCACCAGCACCAAGAACATGATCTTGATGATGATGTGATTGCGAGCTGGAATACAAGCTGCCAAGTACCACTCCCTGGGAAGTATCTCCACAGGGAGATAACACCATCACTTGCTCACCAACTTCAGGGGCTTGCCAAGTCATATCATGAGCAGCTTGCGCCGTTAGCCAAGGTAACTTTGCCGTGATCCAATCACCCATTTTGACCTTGACGGTCGCCGTTTCGTAGTCCACTTCATGCACCGTTCCTAGGCTAATTAGCTTAGTAAGACGCTGCTGTAAGTCGGACATGGCTAAGTCTGAAAAATGTTGATTGGCTATCACGCTATCGGTCCTTCTTCTGGGGTTTTATAAATTAAGCGATGCTCGCCACCATGCGGGCCAAGGTACACTTCTGTTACCTCCACACCGGCCTCCTCGGGGTACTCAACTTGGTAATAAAACTGCCAAGTCAGCGTCGTCTTAGCGAGCATTGAATTGACTTGGTTGCTATAACTAAAACTGCTTTTTTCGCAAATAAAGTGTTGCCAAGGGACGGGCGTTTCGTCCTTTATAATCGAAGCCTCAGCGGCACTGACCAAGTTATCCAACCGCGCTATCAACGCCGAGGGTTCAGCCTCTTCAAGCGCCAGTTCAAGCTGCAAAGTCATCACTCGTCTGTCGAGTGCATTTGGGCTCAGGTTTTTATTGTACGCAGGCCCATAAGTCACGCCTTTGTCGGCGCCCTTCGCTTGCAGTTCACTGGCTTGTCGCTCAGCGGTTGGGATTAGGGTAAGCTGTGCACGCTCTGTTAAATCCGGTTGTGGCTGGCTTGCTTTTAGTAAATCAACTTGAGCAAGCTCAGACAGACCGGCACTCAGGCACGCCAACACCTTAGCTATCAAGGTTTGTCGATGCATAGTTGTGCTCTCAAATTATAAATTGGCTAGATTAAAAAGCCGAAGATGGACGAAACGCCCGAAAGAAGGTTAATTAAATGGAGTGATTATTGCTTCTCGGGCGAGCTTGCGTAATTCTTTCACATCAGCAGGAATGGTCTCTCCCGTTTCCAGCTCCCTTATCACATACCAATCCGTTTTTTTAAGGTACGCTCTTAATTCACAATCAATATCGAATTGGCTGCGCTCTCCGCCTAGCTCATCTTTTCTCATTACGATTTGTTCTAACATTATAGTTGCCTCTCAAATACTGGTTTTTCAAAATATCCCCATCGATTTTCTGGAACCTTACCTGCAACTACCGAAGGTAAAGCAATTAGGCAGCTAGCTCCCTTTTCTAGATAAATGTGAGGACCAAAGGTGTAATTCACACCACCGCTACTAGGCATATTTGATTGTCGAGTTACTTCATGCCATTTGTCATCTGTTGGAACTAAGAATTCATCGGACGGATAAGTAAATCGAACCTTTCCTGATTCAGCTTTTATCCAACCACCAAAGGTCAATGCGTTGTTGTAAGGTAAACCACCTTGATAAATGGAGTATGCATTTTCAAATGCTGGATAATCATCCACTTCTAATGCTTTTATACGTACGATTGCAAAATCAGGCTGATTATATTTTGGAGTACCACCTTGAATTTGGTCATACATAGCTCTGATTTCAGGGTGTTTATCTTCTTTGAGCTTCCCATGCTCTGAATAGGCTACGATTTCACATTCGTAATGATTACTATTCCTACAGTGGTAACCATCTGGGATCCCCTTAGTTCCTGGGGTTAAAGAGCCATTAATTTTCAGCTCTTGATTCTTAGTAATACGGAAGAACGGCAGTTCAGCTCTAAATTGACTATCAATAAAACTATTTACCTGCGCTTTCATTCCATTCGTAGCTGCAGTGAGTTCAACAGTAGAAGAGTCAATATGCTGATCTACTTCCTCAGCTTTATTCTCTAGCGTACTTTGAATAATCCCAACCTGATCTTCAACAGTTTGGCACAGTGCGTTGGCACGTGTGGCAACCTGGCTCAGGCGCTCCGTCATGGTTAAATTGTCATTTGACATAGTGTTTCCTTATTGATGCTCAAGATTGGTTAATCTAATTTCTTGATTGGTTTGGCGGTTCATGGTGTCTAGCTGTACTGTCGTCACATTGGCAAGTTCTGCGTTAAATAAGCCATGGAATGCTGCTACGCGATTATCTAGCCGAGCGGCATGTGTTGTATCTAATCGTGTCACTTCACTGGTGAGCAATTGTTTCAGCTCACTTAGCGCTGTTTCCTGTTGTTGCAAACGAAATTCCTGTTTGATTTGCCGATGCATGGTATCGAGCTGCGTTAGCGTCATTTCGGCCAGCTCTTTGTCAACAATCAGATTAAGATTGTCGACCCCCAGCTTTACCTCAATACTCTCACTAGGCAGCTGTGCCAAACTTAACGTTAACCACTGTAGTACTTTAACGTCAGGTGTACGGTAACCAAGTGTGGTGTTGGCTTTTGAGTAAACCCCCAGCAAAATCAGCTCCGGCTCACCGCTTGCGTCTACTTCGCCGCTATCTAAATAAACACCAATTTCTCTGATGGCATATTCAAGTGGTGCGTCGAATTTGCCTGCAATTTTAAGGCTCGTACTTTCACCGTCTTGATAGTCGCTGTCGGCAATAGCTACACGCTCTTTAAGGCTGCGTAGCTCAGTTTGATTTTGTGATGGCGTATAAGCAGCATCGCCAAACGCCATATGGCTGATTTGCCCCTTAAAGCCTCGCGCTTGAGCGCTGAGTAGGGCATCAAGTCCCGCATGGGTAAACTGCAGCGTTAGTGCAGACATTAAGTCGCTCCTTGTAAATGATAATGTTGATATTGAAGTCGGTGCATACCACTGGCGAGTACCACTCCTTGCATTAACTCATCAGGATGAATGCCTATTCCTTGGCTGGTATGCATTTGTGCATTCAGCTGTTTTGCAACCGCTAACACACCTAAACTTGCCTGCGTTTCACTAGGTAAAACGCCTGCGCCTTCGGTATTTAACATTTGATAGCCATAGTGATTTATATGGCCACATGTCCCCAATACGGCTTTGCCTTGCTCAGGTTTTACCCCTAACCCCAACACTTGGGTATTGCTCAGACTCAAAGGCGCTTTGCCAAGACCTGCCGCACCAATTTGCTCTTTAAGCGCAATACCCAATTGTAAATCAACATGGATAGCACCGCGCTTCACTGCGTTTACCACACGGCGAATACGTTTGAGCATCTGGGAGGTCAACAATCCTTGTTGTTGGTCGTCCAAATTCTGATTAATAAGCGCCCAGATCTGCACAGTGCCAGGCAAACCATCTTCCTGCTGCCACCATTCCTTGATCTCGGTTTCAATATTGAGACTATCGAGCGCTTTTTGTAGCGCAAATGGGGTTCCCTTACACTGATGAATCGTGAACGCATCAGTAATGACCTGACGTTTAATCGCCATAGGCCAATGTTCATCCCACTCATCCACTGAGTAGTTCCACGCCAAAAAAGGCAATAAAGGCTCGGGGCAAAGCTCGGGTTGCCAAAGACTCGTTAAGAGCAGCCGTGTATCGTTCAGTACACAGGCATCACGCAATTGGGTTCGTGCTTCATCATCCTTGAGGGAGAGCCCACTTAGTCCGACACTTATCGCTAGCCGCTCAAGTGCATCCCTTGGGAAAAACACTTGAGAATAAATAATTGGCAGCAGCTTATTGCTTGATAAGCGTTTAAGTGCGCTGCGTAAATCCAGACAATCGACCTCCGTCAACGAGAGATAACGCGCAATTTCCACTAGCTCATCATCGCTGCGCTGTTCAAGTTTTAAGGCCGCTAATAAACCCGCTCGGATAGTTCGAGGTTTGGCTTGCAGCTCTGCTAACCACTGCTCTAAGGTTGACGCATTGTGAGGTAAAAGCTTAGTCATCCTGCCCCCCCACCTTTACTCGCAAATCCATTTGCTGACAATACGCCACCTCAATATCTAGAGGTATAATGTCTTCACTTGGCGACTCCAACCTAATGTTTTCAACACCGGATAAAAACAGAGCATTGCTAATGCCCGCTCGCGTGATCTGCCGACCAAGCTGACGTCTTTCAGTTAAGTAAGCGTCGAGCGCGGCTGAGGCACTGTCCACAATCACCTCAGGCGACGGGCCAGGTAAAATCTCAAGTTCCGCATCAATGTTAAACGTCAATATCTGTGGCTGCTTGATTGTGACTCTATCGCCAAGCGGTCTCACTTTAGAGACTTCAGGCTGAGTTGACGATTCAGGGGTAAAGGCGACGTGTAATTTATTCAGCAGCTCCGCGCTTAGTGTACCTTTCCCTATTCGACTCAAGGCGGTTAGCTCTATTTCACATGGCCTTGGACTATGAACTTGCACATCACAAATCTCATTACTCACCGACAATGCATGAAAGCGATAAGAGGCCGCGCTCCCTGCGGTATTCAGTCCATCAAACGCCAGTTGCGTTCTCGCTCTTAAACGCTCATCATCCTCATTCCCAAGCCTTGCAACATTAAACCTCGCTGCGATTGCGTCTAAGTCACTCCCTGAAGCACTCGCGAGCAAGTTCGCTTCTATTGCGTCATTTAGCATGCTTTGCTGAGTCAGTCCTTGATATGCCATGACTTCTAACAGTTTAGTCAGAGGTTCACTTTCCAAGTTTACTACCTCTTGGAGTGCGCTATCCTTTTGCAGCAATTCTTGCTTTAATGCGTCTAGACGCTGCTCAAAGTTTAAGGGTTTTAATACGTTAGGAATGGGCAACTGCGATAAGTCCAATCGCTCAAATGCCATCATCACCTCCTCGCTTTGCGCCATAAAAAAACCCACAGCAAACACTTGCTTGTGGGCCTTGGAGATTGGAAACCTGTGTGCTTGTTAACTTTCTCAAGCATAGGTCTATCTTACTGGTTTTTAGGGTGTAAAACAGGTCAATCCTGACCGGTTGGGGACATAAAGTAAATTTCTAGACCCATTCCCATAAGTTAATACCTGTATAATATTCAATAATACTTGCCAGCCAATTATCTATTTCTGATATTGGCCAATATACCTTTGAAATAGGCACATCCCTACCAATAGGATCACTGGGTTCATTCTGCCTATCTCCGAGCATGGCAACCGTATCAAATGAGATAACCTTTGGATTCAATCGCATGGTACTAAATGGCATAAATACACGATAAGGTAAGATAAAAGTTTTTACTGGACTTGTTGCGGAGTTTAAGTGAAATTCAGGGCCAAACCTTAGCTCAACCTTTAGCTGACCAAACTCCTCATCAGGTTTGCATTGAAGTAGAGACACTAAACCATTGACAAAACTATGAGGTCCTCTGCCAAAACCATAATCTTCAGCGGCTTCAATATCAATAGTCAGCGTTGTCAAATCTACAGGGATTTTCTTACCCCTGCCTGCAATTTGACCCGATAAATACAGTTGATTATTTTGAACTACAAAATAGCCAAAATAGTGCTCTATTGGCAGTGACAAAGAACGTACAATTCGGCCATTTAATAAATTGACAGAGATTACTTTTGAAAACTCCGACGCAGTATTACGCTCTTTAAACGTCAATAAGACATAATTTTGACCATCTAATTGATAAAAAAATACGTCTTTTTGAAGTACACCATTACTGTCTTCCGAATAGATTTTTTGCCATAGTTCAGTAGTTTCATGATAATAGTAAACTGCATTATGGGCTATAAACAAACAATGGCCTTTTTGATACGGGTTGTTTATATAAGTTCGATCTTTATATTGGTTCTGCAAATCTCCAACGGTTTTCAAATCAATTGACTTTGGCTTATAGAAAGGGAAATCGCTACTTGTATCGTCATAATCAGTTAATACATTATTCATGCTAAAATCCACCCTCCTTGTACAAATATAAAGTCACGTTGTCTATTCGGTATTGTCATATGATATTCAGCTCCCGCTTCCTCACCACGCCCAATTGATTGCCCACTTGGGGGGCACACTTTGGCAGGAGATGCTTTACTTGCCCCTGCATTGCTCAGTAGCTTCACTGTAATATGTGAACCTTCAGGCGCTGTTTGTGGCAAATGTAAGGTACAAGCCGTTGCAAACAAATATGTACCACCTGCAACCGCCCCCATGTCGTTTTCAACTACTTGATAAAACCCCATCAAAACCGGCACACCACCAAGCGTTTCGCCATCACCGACATAAAGCTGCTTTGTGTCTGTTGAAAACCCCGGTTCGCCGTTGCCAAGTACAGTTTGTAATCGTGTTGCTTCTGGGCCTCTTCTAAACTGGATCCGTCGCCCCATTAAAATACTCCCCCGTCAATATCGCCGCCTTCAACAGCGAGACCCAATGAACTAACCCAGTCTCGTACCCAAGCGGTGGTTGCAATATTGGTGCTATTATCTGAGCGTGCTCGTGTAGGTGATTTTGGCGTACCGGTGAACATAGGTGAGGTAAACAACTGTGATTTCGATAAGTTATCAACTTGGCTTAGGCCAACATCTGCTTTGTTAACCGTTACAGCTCCCGTTTTACCGTTTACAGATAAAACATTATCTGTTGGTGTGCGCAGTAGCACCCAGTTTGCTAATACATTCGCAGGTGTCGACTTGAGAATATAAGATTTGTTCTCGTCGGTGCGAATTGCCAAGTCACCAGGCTGTGCATTTATTGCTAACATGGCAGATTGACTGGCGACCTCAAACGGCTCACCTATTGCAAGACTGGGTAACACATTTTCAGGAATTTTACCGGTACTGTCTAGCAACAACACATGGTTTGCGCCGCTACCTGCATCACGATGAATAGCACTACCAAGGGTGGTGAAAATATCCACCCCTCCAGGGGTTGTGCCATCACCGATAAATAGTTTTTTGCTGTCGGTCAACCATATTGGCTCACCATTACTCGGCGTGACATTGGTGCGGTTTGCCGCAGGTCCGCGCCTAAACTGAATTTTGTTCGACATTAAATACTGCCTCCGTCTAACGAGGGAACATTGGGGTAAGAATCAGAAAATGCGCCACCATCAAGAGACAGTAAGCCTACAAATTTATTAATTTCATTATTTACATAGTCTTGCGTGGCATACACCATAGATGGATCTATTTTTAAATTCACCATTTCTGACTGCACCACATCAATCACCGCTTTTATTCCAAGCTCAGCACTGGCGTTGTCTTCAATACTTGGCTTGTAAGTTTCAGGGTATTTAACAATGGCAAATGCTTGATCGTCTTCAGTGTAAAAAGCGGCTTCACGAACATAAAACCCACCTTCCGTGGCAGGGACAATACCGATGATCTCAAGCATCGCAGGATTGTTTTCTAGCGTTTTGGAGCTATTTATCAGTCCTCTAAATCGCTCACTCGTGAGATGCTCCGCATCAGGTAAAATATTGCCATCACCCACGGCAAATTTGACTAAGTTGATTTTAACGCCAGTACCAATGGCATTGGCTATTTTAGCGCGACCCGCTGGTGTCAGCATGGTCCAGTATTGTGGTTGGGGCATAACTACTCCGAGGGTAAATATTGGTATAACTGCAAGACTGACTGGCTACCACAAGGCGCATACGGGTATTGCTTACAATCTCGCTGGCATAGTATGGATAGACAGTGACAGAAGCACCAAATAGCGCTGCTGAAGCCAGCTGAATTTTTGCTGTAGATAATAAACTGAGCGATAAATTAAACTGAATACTATGGCGCTTATTCGCTGAGATGGTTTGAAATATCTGCTGATATAACGACTCATTGAGCCCCCTATCAGACACCGCAACATCAATAGCGATTGTCCCGGCAGGGCCTTTGGGTACTTGTTCAAACCATTCTGTGATACGGGTGTCATATCCAAAAGGCGCTAACGCGTTAATAATGGCAAAACGCGTCCCAAGGTGTTTGTGTTGTTCATAGCTTTGCGCAATGATCTGCCGTTTTATAGACTCTGGCCACTGCTCATCCCACTGTGTAACACTTTGGCTCCACGCCAACCAAGGTAATAATTCGATTGGGCAAGTCTCAGGTTGCCATAATGTTTCTAGGCAATTTGCAGCTTCATTCAGCACAGTAAAAATTGGGGATTGAGTGGCTTGTATTTGCTCAATCAGCTCAGTTCCTCGGTGTACTGGTTTACTATCACTCACACATCACCTTCAAATATCAAGCCAGCGATGCCATTTTCACACCAAGGGACTTCATGGCTCGCAATTATGACATTCTCATTCGGTGCAGCGAGTACAACATCTTCTACACCGCTACTATATAAAGTGGCAAACAGTGCTGAGCGCTTTATCGCAGTGCCCATGACACTGGTTTGTGCAAAGAAATCTTTTAAATTGGCCAACACTTGTGCTTTAACTTGTGCTTTGCCTGGTCCCGGGGCTAGTTGCACTCGGGCATTGATGGTATAGGGCTTCACTGTCACTGGCACAATTTCAACTCTGTCACCAATGGGCCGCACTTTTTGCAATGCAAGCACATCAGATACGGTATCAGCCGCATCTGCTTTGAGTCCAAACGTTGCTCTGAGCTTGTTCAGTAGTGCGTATGAAGGTATACCGTTGGCTGATTCATGACTCAAAATGGTCAACACTACATGGCAAGGTGAAGGACTTGTAACATGAACATCTTTGACGCGACTATCTGCAGAAAATGTATGATAGCGATAACTTTCAGCTGTTCCAGCCGTATTTAAACTATGGAATGCTTGTTGTATTCGGTGTCTAAACCGTTCATCTGACTCTTCTGGCAAACGGCTTACACCATAACGCGTTGCAATATGGTCTAGGTCACTATTTGTTGCTGTCGCCAACAAGTTACCTTTGACGGTGTCATTTATTCGTCCTTTAAGCAGCATGCTGTGATATGCAAATGTATTGAGTAACTGTGTTAAAGGCTCTGATTCTAGCTCTAGCGTCTTACTAACATCTGGAACTAACTCACTCAATTTACTTTTCAACTGCTCCAGAATTTGTTCATATTCCAGATTTTCTAATAGCTCTGGAGGTGTTAGCTTAGATAAATCGATTAACTGAGATGATGGCATTGCACTCTCCGGTACTAAACAGAAAATAAAAAACCCACAGCAAACTCTTGCTTGTGGGCTTTGGAGATTGGAAACCTGTGTGCTTGTTAACTTTCTCAAGCATAGGTCTATCTTACTGATTTTTAGGGAGTAAAACAGGTCAATCCTGACCTGCTGTGAAATTATTAGAACGCAATCACAAACTCTAGTAATTCAGCTTGAGAGGTAAGGCTAAGCACCGCAGCTTCTAACTCACCGCTTTTTTCACGCACCACTTCTCTTTGCTGCAAAATGGCGAGTAGGTTTGCACGCTCTGTTGCTGCACCTTCTTCATTACCGTTCAACCGCTCACTCAACTCACGCTCTTTTGCGCGCTCTACTCGCCACAGTTCTGATTGCAATTTGCTATAAGCGAGTTGCTTTATGCGCGTAATGACTTGCTGTTTTAAATACTCAACTTCAGAGTTTTCTTCAGTCTCTAACTGAGCTTCAGCTATAAATTGTGCTACCGACTCTTTACTCCATTGCTCACCCGTTTGCGGGTGTACCAACCAAAAGTTACCCGCAATAGACATCCCTTTATTATTGTCGTAATAAATATTCATTTTCACTCCTTAAATCGCGCGACAGGTTCTGGCGAGGCCATACTGGTTATATAGGTAGTGCTCATTAATAACACCGATATGTGAGTATGGATTCATCGCTTGAATGGCTGTTGCTATTACGCCCCCATCGTATCCTAAGCTATCAGCCTTAGAACGATAGCAATACGAACTCAGTAACTCGCCATCTAGTGTTTCCATAACCACATTCACTTCACCTTCACTATTCTCTGTACCATTTGAACTTTGTGTACGGTATGGCTCACTATTACTAGTAAAAATATAATTGATCGGCTGAAGCTTCTGCTCTTCAGTGAAGAGATAATGTGCGTTGAATTTATCACCTGCCATTTTTACTTCGCTACCAAGTAGACCAAAGTAACCGTAGTAATTATATGAATAGCTCGACATCGCCGCTTCGCTGTGGTTATAGCGATTTATTCCATGCGGCTGCGCTAAGGTATTTGCGATAAATACCATCGTTGTAAAGTCACCGTTATCCACATAACTCTGATATTCAGTTGCATTCGCGATGGCGATGTTAGTAATGTGATTGCCATCGCGATATTTTTCCACAACCAAGTTAGTACCCGAGTCGACAACCACTAAGCAGTGCTTTTGGTTGTTATACAACACAGCCACCTCGTTATGGTTGTAACTGGACCGCGTTGGAATACCAAATTTATCTTGAGCATTTAGGTTTTGCTTGGGCAAAGTGCGCGAGGTAAATCCCTGCCCTAAAACAAAAATACCACCATACTCCGTCGCATTCGCTGACAGAGACTCTTGGGTGCTATATACGATTTCAAAACTAACATCATTAGGTTGTGCTTTTAAACCCAACGGCACAATGGCACTTGCGCCGTGTTGATACACCTTAGTCGCAGGGTTTTGCTCAAAGGCATTATTATGGACAAAGCTTGATTTTAGTACGGTGGATGACGTGCCATCTTGGCTAATTTGTAAATGATCTAAACGACATGTGTCCGTTGCGGCATTTGCGGTATAACTTGGTCGAGTGAGATAGGAAGTACCATCACTATTATAGATAGCCAAAACCGATGTGGAGCGGCGGAAATTGACATTATTATTCGCCGTATCAATATTTTTTATCGCGAATAAGGTTTTTGGTGTTGCAGCAGTGTTGTTCGCGACCACTTCATTAATTTGTTGCGTCAATGGACCTATTTGATCCAGTAGCGCTAGTTTTGCAGCCCTGGTAACCAGCTCAGCGGTCGACGCGGTTAAATCAGCTTTAGCAGAATCAATATTGTTGATCGCTGAAGTTGCAACCTGTTGCAATAGCTGGGTTGAGTCATCCAAATGTTCCTGTGCAACGGCCACAACGGCTTGTTCAAGCTTAGCGTTATCTGTGAGCCGCGCTATTGCATTCGTGACTAAGGTTTGCTCCTCTGCACTCAGCGGAGTGCTGCCGTTCATATCAGCGACCAGTTTGTCGACCATTACCTGAACGGCTTGTTGAATTGTTGCCATAATTTCCTCTTATAAATCCTTTAAATTGGTAGCAGGGTCTCACCCAACACTTGATTGAGCCGAAGCCGTCTAAAGCGCTTGTCGATATCTACTTGAGCTTGTTGATGTGCCAGTTGCTGCTGATAGATATCTGCATCAACTGCCTTAAGCGCATTGATCAATCGCTGTACGTCTTGTTCAAGTAGATTATCTGGGTGAGGGAGTGGATATTGCTGAAATGGAGTAAATTGGTTGATGTCCACAATTTCTCCTACAAAGTAAATGTGCGTAGATTTCGTACTCTAGGGCGCTGTGCCGGAGTCCCCTTCAGTACCAGTTTCACCCGTGTTGTGGCGGTATCAACACCGTTAAAGGTGTAGTTGAACTGCTGCCAACCATCGTTCAGTACTGCACTGCTATCTAGTGCAAGCGGTAGCCAAACATCCCCTTTTTGCATCAAAGCTTGTACTTCTGAGTGGCTTTGAATATTCGCTTCAAAGCTTACCGTTAAATCACCGCCTAAACGGCAGCGCAGCTCACGAGAAATATAGTCTCCAGTTTGCGCGACTTGCCCATGAACACACTGGCTGCCCGCAAAAAGTACAGGCGTTAAGCTTTGTGTTCCCGTCATTAAAGCAGCGACCTTAACCTTGCCAGTTATGGTTTCTCCAAGCGTACTTGGTTGCCACTCTTGAACGCTTAGCACTTTTTCTTTATTGCCAGTAGGGTACGTGAGTTCAAAGGTAACTTGAGTATCTGCACTTGGGCGCTGGACAACAGCTAAGAGCATTAAATCCGTTACTTGTTCAACTTCTACCTTGCCGAGTTCAATCCGTCTACTTTGCTCTGCGAATTTCGCGGCCTTTAACCTAAATGTCAGATCTTTATCCTGATGTGGCGTCCAGGTGCTAGCGTTGCTTGATGATAACAACACTCCTACTTGATACGGCTGAGAGGTAACCCAGTTGTGCGCCTGATCAAGCTTACCGAGCTCTGCAATAGCAACACTGTGCTCGGCCCCATCGGTTAACACAACCAACGCATACTCTTGATCGGCATTTAAAAAGGTTGGAGTAAAGGTAAACAGTGTCGGTTGGTCATTTAGCTTTATCTCATCGCAGCTTATTTTGCTACTTGCCAGCACAGTTTGCGTAGGAATACCTTGAACTACTTCACGAATTTGTACTTCAACCGTTTCCTGTCCTTTGGCGGTAAACCATAATTCAACACCGGCAATAAATCGCGATTGCTCCAAAATAAAGGTTTGTGCGAGTGGGTCAAAACGCTGAGTAATAATGCTATTGACGCGCCGCAATGTTTCCACTTCAATCACGCCACTACCTGTATAACTAGCGCTTCCTGCCGAACCTTGCTTACCAATAAATCGCACCAATTTAGTTCCGGCGGGAACATTATTTGGCACTTTAAATCGACCGGCTAATTCACCGCGTGTATTTGCTTGGATCATGCTTGCACCTCTGAAATAATTTCAATGCCGTCGAATAACAGTGAGTCCAGTTGCTCACCTGAATCAAACCCAGAAATAGCAAAGTTGACCCAACGAGTGCGCAAGAACTCGGCTTGCTGACGGCGCACACCAACTCGCTCAGTACTCGTTTGAGTAATGACGCGACGAACACGACCTCCACCGCTAGTTAACCTGCGAGTAATAGGGCTTGTCCACTGAGTCTGGGTTTGTGTCCAATGATCAACACTTGGGGTTAACGTGACATCCGCAGGCAGTGGTTCAAATGCCATATAAGGATTAATTTTCATCTCACCGGTACGGCTCTCTTGTACTAAGACGTCCTCGAGTTCGTACGGTAATGTTTGGACTTGTGGTTGTGACAACTGAGTTATTTCTGCGGCCATTGGCAGCATGAGTTCGCCATCCACAATAGCAGCGCTTTGTTCAAGTCCAATATCGCGCATATCGTCATCTAAAAACGGGTCAACAAACACGCCGTATTTGCTAGCAGGTGACTGAGCATTGGTATCGTTACGTAGGCGTTCAATAGCCAACAATTGGTATAAATCTGAGATCTGCTGTTGCATCAACGCAAGATCTGTCATTTGTACCGCTTCAATCGCAATATTGTGGATATGCGGCGGCGCGCTCCCCCAGTGTTGCTGCACTTGGGCAAGCCCCAGGTGTTGATGAGGCACTAAAGGTGCTTGCGGGTTGATTCTGTCGGGTGCACCTTTGATCCGCTCAACATGACCATTGGGGGTAAGCACGAGCAGGTCAATACGTGGCATAAACCAGTGATAATCGACGACCACAAGGCCATTTTCGAGCATTTCTTCAGCTTCGTTTAACTGTTGCTCGAGCCAAAAACCGGTTTCGTCGGCATCAACTTCAATAGGTCGGCGATAGGTATACACCACGTCATACGACGTACCTGAAGCTGGCTTATTGCCACCATCACGCCAACTTATATGATTGCGGGTAAAAATAAAGTCGATACCTTGCTGATATTCAATGCCACCTTGCGAGATCTGCAAAATTTCAATCACAGAGTCATCATCAAAGGGATCGGTGTTTTGGCCGGTTTGCGCGTGGCCTCGAGTCAGAGAGGTACGCTTTTTCACCTCAGCAGTCACCTGATCAATGCGCTGCACCGGTGCAAAGTCTAAATCAATTCGCATAGCGCCTTGGGTATTGGCGCTAAATCGGCTCGGCTCATTGATCACCTCACGCACATCGGGGTCGTTTGGCAGCGTAACAGGTAGTGCGGTGTTAAACGCTATTTCATAGCCATTGATATGCGCTTTTCCCTCTTGCACATTAAAGTGCTGGCGGCTTGCCGTACTCTCTCGATAGCTGACATTGAGTCCGCTCACCACATAACTCCCGCCGTTTGACTCTCGGTCATAACGCGCAAGTGCGCTGGTAATTGAGTCTAGTTGTGGCGGCGGCTGTTTAACGATAAGCGTGCCATGATCGATTTGGTAAACGGGAAAAAAGTCACTATTGGGATAGTCAAGGCTGTCGCTCAGTCCCCAACGGCCCGAGATTTTCAGTCGCGCGGCACCCGCTTCGTCAAAATTGTGTGCACCAATGGCTGGATCTCTAAGTGTTGAATCTTCAAGCTCTGTCACCACTTCCTTTGCTAACCACACTCCGACAATTTCGAGTTTATTTAGCGCAATGGCTAACTGTTTAGTGTCGACATCATGTACCGCACCTTGCAGATATACTGAGGATGCGCCAATGGTTGCAACGGCATGAGCTTGGTCAATAACCACCTCGCCCCCCTTAACCACATCCCCATCTTTCATCAATACATCAGCGATGCCTTTTACATGGTGCTGAGACTGCAGTTGCAGGTCGTTAAGTTCACGACTTTGCAACCCTTTACTCGCTCGAAACAATAGCTGACTGTATTGCTTTGCAGGATCAAACTGCTGGTAATAATCTTTTATCATTGCTTTCTTCTTAAAAACTGATCACAAACTCAAACGTTTCGCGTACCCCTTGATCACGAAATAGTGCCGTGCGATGCTCAAGCAAAATAAGCTCACCAGCCTCTACAACCTCGTCTGGTAAGAGGTAATATTTTCCAGCTGGAATGCCCGTTTTTGGTGTCGTACCAAGCATTAAGCCAAGCTCGCGAATATGCTCACCCAAGCCATCTTCGAAGTCGTAGGTGAATTGGCAATATAGATGTTGGCTGGCGGTATCGCTTAAGCGGAACTTTCCGGTTGGTACCTGAATTTCGCCTTGTTCATCCGGCTCACAAAAGCGAATTTGCTTTGCCTTGCGATAACCAATGAGATTGGTGAGTTGTGTAGTATTGGTAGGGGTTGGCGGCAAAGTATTATCCCAACTTGATTCACCGTTTCCCCACGCCAAATAAATAGCCTGCTGCTGCATTAGCCGTGCAAGCGCCTTTCGGCCTTGAAGTGTTAAAGTGGCCAAGGACTGCTCCTTTTAATTTGATTGTTTTATCTTCGGTAAATAATAGAAACTTTAAAGCTTCCAGCCGCTTGAAGGATCGCATTTGCCGGGGAAGTTACTTGGCTATGTTTCAAGCTGAACTTACACGGCATTCCTCCAGCTGTATCAAGTATCCCCCAGCGCTGTTGCCACTCACCCTGCCATGTTCTTGTCGACCACACGCGATGCTGCGAAAGCAGCCTAATTCGGGCTGAGCTTACAGGCAGTTGTGAAGGCTCTTTGTCGCTGAGCTTGTATTCACTCAAGCGTTTTGTGGTGAGGTAATGACTGCGCTGACTATGTGTTCTACTGAGGTGTACGGAGGCATTCGTCACGTTATGACTCACACCTTGCTGGTAGCTGCGACCAAAGCTGACTTTGCATAGCGTGTTATCGCCATCATGAAATGGTACGCCAGAAACATCAGATAGAAGCGCTCCAAAACCACTTTGAGACAACTTCAGTTCACGCACATCATAACCATGATAAATACGTGAAAGTTTGGCTCTTACTGGGGCAGATAGTCCAAGCAGCTGATGGATATCTTTAAGCGCCTTGTTCCCTGGAATTTTGCCAGATGCCAATTGATAGCGATAAAAGTAGCGTCCGGGTTTATCAACCTCAAGCTCAGCCTCGTCAAAGTTGAGCCAATTGAGCGCGATGTCTACACTTTTTGGTGTACCGCGAAGTCGCTGCCAAACCAGACCTTCTTTGATGGTTTCGCGAAGATCTTGGCTGTAGGGCAAAATAGCTTCCAAGCCATACTCCCAAACGAGCCACATCAACAAGTTGTCGTGCGGCTCGGCCTTAAACCCAGATAACCTTGAGATACCCGAATGAATATCGTCACTCACGGCAACACTTTGCTGCAATCGCCGTTGCAGCAAAGTGTGATTAGGGGGTAATAACGTCATCTTAGCCTCGCTTTAATGTCAGCGAGATTGACTTGGGCATAACGTACTGATGGGCTGCCACATCAATTAACTGTGTTGGAGCAAGCAGTTCGATATGCCTAATTCCCGTACTATGTAATTGTGCATGCAGCCAGCTTGGCGTTAAATCCCAGCCAAGTGTCGTGACCTTGAGCCAGTTGTCTTGCAACGTTTGCTCCAGCTTATTGATAATAAGTTCAGAAGCATGAGTATTGAGATAAAGCTCAGCTTCAACATCTACCCAAATGGGCTGTGCAAGTTTGACCTCTAACGTGTCTGTTAGCATTTTCACCGAGTCGTCAAATAGCCTCTCTTTAACTTGTGCTAAAACCTGTTCTGCATCAGTGTCAAACTTTGCAAGTACCGTTACCACCACCAGCCCATCCCCTGGGCTTTGCACCGACACATCCTTGATTAATCCCGGTGCAGCTTCAATGGCTTGATGACGATAATGCGCCGCACTACCTGCCGTACTGGACGCTATAGTGCTGTTGCGAATACGCATTCGTAAGGTTTCGTCATGCTCATCGGGCAACCGAGCCACCCCATAAAAAGCACCAAGATGCTCAAGATCGGCGCCTTGGCTGGTAGCTAACAAATTAGCCGCAGCGGCTTCATTGACGCGCTGTCGTAATAACAGCTCGCGATAGCTTTCAACTTGCAAACAAATCGCAAGCGGCGAGCTTTCAAGCGCTAACGCTTCGGCATATTCAGGTGCAAGTTCGATAAAACGTTGTTTACGTGCTTGGAACAGGCTTTCGAAATCAAGTGGTTCAAGGATATTTGGCGCAGGCAAAGTGGAAAGATCGATTGATTGATTTGCCATAGAGTGCCTTATTCTGAGGACGTTAAAATGCTTGCAACACCAGTGGCGCGAGATTCAATTTCTTGGTAAACATTTTCAGCGCCTTTACCTTGATAGGGAAACTGAATTTCATTATTCAACACTTTTGTGGTTAATGTACCTAGGCTGTCACCCCCCTGTGACGCCGTTGCGCGCATCTCGGCAAGTGTTGTTGCTTTGCTGAGGCCATCAAGCAGTTTAATAAACTCAACTAATACTAGGTGGCTTGTATCTGCAGTAGTCCCAATAATAGATTCTACATCTGCCACAGCTCGGTTTATTTGCCCGCGCTTTACTTGCTTGTCTAGGTACGCGAGTGTCGCTAAATGGTCTTGTTGTGAAGGAATTTGTTCTTGCATAATTACACCTCGATTCTTGGATAATTAATAACACGGTCAACTGCAAAAGTGGCGTTACCACCAAATTCAACGATGTTTTGTGGTGGCTCTGAAGTTGCAGCAGGGACAAAAGTACGGTTAATAAATCGCACAAATAACCTCGAGTATGGATGATGTTGAGAAAACTTTAATACAGGAATTGAGCCTGTCGATGCACCATTCCACCAGCCTCCAAAATTTCTAACGCTCACGCTATTTGTATTCAGTTGCTCATTGATCTCTGCACTCGTCGCCGCATAGTTCGCAAAAACAAATTGCATATAGGTTACACTCCAGTCTCGCTCATATTGTGGCGCTTCACTATACCCGGGCGAATATGAGTACCCATGAACTAAATGAATTTTAGTAAGTGCACCAACAGTTGGATAAATATGGTAACCAATGCTCGTCGTTGGCACTAATACCCACTCAGAGCGAGATTCATCTTCTGGATCAGCAACTACCCCAAGTGAAGCCTTTGAATGCGCAACTTGATCATAATAACTCACTTTGAGATCAGAATGGCTATCCGCAAAATTAAGGATCGCTTGATCTGTTTTTGATCCCGCCAAAGTAATCGCTTCGCTAATATCTTGCTGCGCATCACTCAGCGCATGATTAATTTCTCCCATTTTGCCAATCACGGTTTGGGTGAGGGCATTATTTGAATCGATTAATTTGCCGTTCTCGGCTTGCAGTGCGGCGATGCGCTGCTCTAATGTCATTGGCTGATAATCCGCCATATTACACTCCTAGCTGTAGTAGTCTGTCGTTGAATTGAATTTGTCGGTGATTCGCTTGAATTTGTGCATTCAGTTGTTGGCTTTGTGCCACCAGCATGTCGAGAAATTCACCGGCATAGAAAAGCGTTAAATCGCCTGTGGTATTAATCGTGATAGCGTCTACGGGTGCAGCACTTAACAGCAGATCAAACCCTTGTACAATTTGTGCAATTGGAGTTTGATAAAAAAGTACATTTTGCGGGTGCGACCAAACGGCAAACAAAGTGCCATCTGCAAGATAAAAACCCACTTCGCGTACCGCGTACTCAGCATCGTCAATAAAATGTCCGGTAATATGAAATTGCCCGTCACCAACAACTTGCCCGCCGGCAATCGCCACGCGATTTTTTTCACTTCGCAGCCTAGTTTGGCTACGAGACGGCGTATAGCCAGAAGTGCCTACCGCAATCGCGCTAATATCAATGGTAAAACCATTGGCTTTGGCATTAACGGCCGCGTTTAATCCCGCCTGCGTAATAAGCGGCGTAAATTGTTCCATGAGTCATTCCTTTAGAGTCTGTTAATCTTCAAGTTTGTTTTTGCAGCAGCTTTGTTTAGGTATTAATAGCAATAAAACGACTGTCGCTGGATTTGGATAGCAAAAGGCACTGCGTGAACATAAAGGCTGGAAGCACTTTTGAGATCAGAGCGCACTTCACCGGATATTTTGCCCACCCCTTGCAAAACAGAAGTACCAGCAAGATACAACTGGCTTACATTTGCAATATTATCTGTTTGTTGAGGCATCCATGTTCGCTGGAGGCTCGCAGACTGACTGACGGTATTAAGCGATAAGTTTGCACTTTGCTGTACGCCTACACGCAAACTAATTTGGCTGCGACATGGTTTTGACATCACCACAGCTTGCCAAAGTTGTGCCTGCAACTTAGGAGTCAGCAGCGTGCTGCCTGCTGGGTCTAGGTTCTGAGCGGCCAACGCAATGATCTGTGCAGAATGCGGTGTAAACGCGTGAGGATTTTCTTGTTGCCACCACTCTTTAAGCTCAACTTTTGCGGCTAGAGTGGAGAGCGCGCTTTTTATTGCACTAACCGTCCCTTTTATTCGATGATCGGGCACGCTATTCGCTATAATCTTGCGCTTCACTTCAATTGGCCAAGCGCTATCCCAAAAGTCCACACTGAGTGCATCCGCAAGCCAAGGTAAAAAATGCTCGGGACATCGCCAGGGATCCCAAAGACTACCAAGTGGAACAGGAGTCGCGGAAACTTTGCTTAGCGCCTTTGCCAGCGCATGCTCAAGCTTAGTGCTTGCGTGCGGTAATAGTGTATTAAATATCTCTTCCTGCAATGTTTATCTCCACTTGTGTACAAAACGCAGCCTGCCAAGGGGTATTGATAATGTCGGCGGTGGGTGAGAGCAGCTCAACACGTTGCACACCTGCTTGGTGTAGCGCACTATAAAGCCCAGACAGACGAATATCATGATTGAGTTTATGATGTGTTTTTAACCATTGCTGCACGCTTTGCTCTACCGTAGATTTCACTTTTTCTTCATCAGGGCCTGGATATAAATAAAGCGTGGCGCGGAGGGTAAATTCTTTTACCTCAGCTGAGAGTACTCGTGGCCTATCCGTCAAAGGCCTAATATCTTCTTGAAACAAATGCTCTGTAATTGCTGTGATTTCGTCTTGATTTGGTATGCCATTGCCTCTATCTGTCAGCACCGTTATGGCAACATCCCCCGGCGCGGCATCTAGAAGCCTAGCGGCATGGGAGCAATGCAGCAATTTCGTATGCTCTGGTACTAAGTCTGATAATGGCGGCTCGACCTGAAGCAACTCAAATTCGGGAGACTCAACAAAAACATCCTTAACTTGAGGTAAGGCTTTAAGCGTGTGAAAACAATAAGCACCAATTGGCCCTGCTGTACTAAACCCTTCTAATGCCAATTGAATACGCGCTCTAAAGCGCTCGTCACTCTCCCCAGCTTCTCGTATCACCGCAAAACGATTCCCCAGATAATCGAGTTCACTGCTCGTGGCTTTTGCCAGCAGCACCTGTTGCGCGCCTTCATTAATTTGTTGACGTAATAGCAACTCTCGATAAGCAAAGACTTCCATCAGCTTGACGATGGGATCGCTAGGTAGTAGCTCAGAAAGTTCTGGGCAGGCGTGCTCTACGGCTTGTTTTAGCTCGTTATAAAGCGATTTAAATTCAACGGGTTCAAGTAAATCGGATGCGGGTAATTGACTAAGACTGACCGCACTGAAGTTAGTTAAAGACATAATGGGGCCTGTTGTAAGGCACCCAATCAAAAATGACTGGGTGCTTGTGGTAGGTATGTTTAAACGTTGCTTTGCAGTGCTTGGCTGACACCATTTGCACGCTCGGCGATTTCGTGCATCACTTGAGCTTCGCCTTTCACTTGGTACGGAAAAGTTAAGCTTCCCGATTGCACATCAGCGTGGATATGGCCAATCTTATCTTTAAGTCCACTCACAGAAGCTCTAACGTCATCCAGTGATTGCGCGGTGCTAAGTGAAGTAACCAAACTGCTCAGCTCTTTCAGCAGTAATTGTGCCGTATCTGCCGTTGTACCGAGCAATGTGTCTGTGTCTGCAACTTGTTGAGCAATTTGCTCACGCGCAGACTGCTTGCTCTGTAGTGCTGTCTCAACTGCGCTTAGCTCTAGTGTGAATGTTGTTCCCACTCCAAATGTGTCTTCAACAAACTCTTGAGTTACAAAATGTGGGGTATTGGCGTCGTAGAACTTGTCAACAATTTGGTTATTTACTATTAGTTTTGCCATTTTTATTCTCCTTAATCGTAAGCATTTTGTGTAGCGTCACCCAAATAGGCGAATTGTCCCCAATCATCCAAAGGTACTTCTCCTGTCACAACGGCAGGAAGGGCAATTTGAATCACGCCAGTTTCATCTTCTGGCTTCCCTTCACCATGAACATAAGGATGACAGTGACTATAATTATTTCGACCGTAATAGGCGGTTCTTCCACAAAGCTTTGCCTCTTGATTAGCCTCTAAACCTTCACACCACCAACTATTTGGTACAGTCCCGCGAATATGCTTTACGATAGCAGCAACAGTGACCATAGTTGGTGTTCTAAAGTATTGATACATTAGATATGCAGATTGATGTGCACTCTCGCCTCGACGATTTGGGTAATATTCCAATTCCCAAATATTAAAACTCTTGGCAAAGTATTTGGTGTCGGAATTAATTGCTCGTAAAAATTCTCTTGCAAGCGGTGTTCTTTGGTCTGTTTCGACTCCGGTTGTAACTGTTTCTAAAAGTCTTGCTTCTTTTACATAACCACCACTCCAAGAGTGTGGAAAAGTGCCTGCCTCATTGGGAATTAATGCTTGGTTTTTAGTCACGCGAAAATGCGACTGCTTTTTGCGGGCAGAGTCAAACCTTTGATCTATTTTGCCTAACTCCGAGTTGACTTTATTTTTTGCATCAACAACGCTGCTAGTTAAAGTCGCCGTAATATCTTGAATTTTATTATCGACGGTTGCGGTGAGGTCGTTTGACGCCTCAATCAATTTGGCAATATCTTGTTCTAATGCCATATTTTTTCTCCATATGGTTAATACAATTTGTAAAAGGAATGCCGAGTGTTATCTCAGCGCTAAATCAGGCACAAAAAAGCCCACCGAATGGTGGGCTTAATAGCCTAAAGTCGTTGTAGATTGGTGTTATTGCGGTTTTGGATAACGGTTTTTAATGGTGCTTCGCGCTTGCAGCCACGCAGTTTTTGCCGCTTGTGCTGCTTCACTCGCTTCACCAAATTCGGCCATTGCCGCTAGATAATCGAAGGCAAGACCATCAGACTCGCACTGGTAAGCAAAACTTCTAGCGTGCATACATTGCGCTGCAAGCTGAGCCTGCTTTGCCTCAGCTAAAATGCCCGGAATATCAGCACTGGCTACTCCTAAGTCTGCCAGTGTTTTTTCATCTGCCGGTACATTGATAAGTTCATCATCACCGATTTTTAAGGTTTTAATTTCCATTGTGACTCCTTTAAGCTGTTGGTGGTGTATATGGATGGTTTGCGTAAGGGATTGAGCTTAGTGTTGGGGCTAAACGCTCGGCAAATGGAATTGGCTCTGCGTACCAACGAACTGTCCAATTATCCCAGCTTCTTGCATATAGATTCCGTCTCTCTTGATCGCTACCGTCATGGAACCATACGTCGCCTTTCCAGTTTTTAATAATTCGATATGTAAGCCCGCCGCCTCTGAGATAGACGCCGCTGCGAGTGGCACAGAACGCACCAAAGGCACCTTCTTCACCGCCACCATATAGATCTAAACTTGAATCAGCTTTTTCGCGTTTGCAGTACATAGCAAAACTGGCATGGCTTACGGTTGGGTTATAACGCTCATGAAAGCGTTTAACGTGTAGAAAATTTGCATCACCGTGCCAAGCTGTTGCATTTCCCTCCAATTCAAGTAAAAGTGCCGCTTGATGAGGACTTGTGGTGTTTAAAGGTTGTGTGTCGGCATTCCAAGAATACTGACGAGCGATAGTAACCTTACTCACGCCCGCTGCATTACCAGGCGTAGTCCACCACACCGGATAAAAATAATCCTTTGACCCCCCGATAAAAATATCCTGAACATAGCGTGTTTCTGGCATCGCCTCTTGAATAAATTTGTCGACATCTTGCTCTTTTTTCGCAATACGCGTGTCAAAGGCAGCCATTTGGTTATCGAGCTGCTGCGCCTTGTTATCCACCACCGCCGTTAAAGCATCGGTAGACTGGATGAGATTAGCAATATCTTGTTCTAATGCCATGAGTTGCTCCTATAAAATTCCTTTGTCCATCAACTCAAACTTCTGTTTAAGATGACGAGTCATATTGTTAATTTGCGCAGCGCCTAGCTTGGCAAGTTCAGGGGCGATAAGAATATTTAGATTAACGCCGTTATCGACGATGGTAACGGCGTCGGCAGGCACGCCCGTTAGCACCAAATCAAAAGCAAGAAGTAAATCGACTTCCGCCGATTTATAAGCAATAGGTCTATCTGGTGAAGAATACACCGCAAATAGCACCTCTTGTGTTTGGCCATTTGCTTCGCTTTCGATATAAAAGCCCACTTCATTGACCCAAAAGTTGTGATCGGTATCATCAATCACACTCATATGGATTTGGGCATTCCCCTTATCTTCGCCACTTGCCACCATAATGCGGTGGACTTCTTGTTGTAGCTGGCGGCGGCCTTGATCTGGCGTATAATTACCAGTGCCAAGCCCTACCTTGCTGATCTTCGCTTGAAAGCCATTTTTTTGGGCGTTAAATACTGCTTCCAAACCCGCGGTGGTGATGGTCGGCCGTAAAATCGTGCTCACAGCACCTGTCTCCTTTTGTTGAGTGATATCAACCCGCATCAATACACAACTCGATTTATAAGCTGATTTATTAAGCACATTGATATGAAATGACAGCAATGGGTTTTATACCAATAGGTACTACCGCTGGGTAAACGCTGATGACATCAATTGAAGTGTTTATTCGCTATTCCAATAGCGGTTGTAGGCTAAATTGCTGCGATGATTAATACCAATTTGCTTAATTAAGTGAGCTATTTTGAGGCGAGAAAATCTTGTCGATAACTCCGCTACCGCGTCCTGCTATCGCTAAGGTACCTACATCCATGTAGGCAAGGCGAAAATTTTGCTATTTAGTTGTTCTAAATGAGAAATTTTTAACGCCGTTAGCGTCAGATTTACTCCTTCAAATTGAGCACGTATTAAGACAAATTGGTATAAGTGTGGCAGTAGAATCTAGCCACTTGAAAACGACGATTAGTAAAGTGCAAAGTGCTCGCAAGTTCCGTCGTACAGTCAAACTTGGCGGCAGGCAATCTTTGCTCATTGGTTAAATAAATTCGGCTAACCACATGACGACGGTTATTTAAGTGAAGTCCTACCCGCGCAGAGCTTTGTAAATACGCATTCACATGCTGGCTTTTCATATACCGGCCTGTCGCTGCGATTTGTTTATTGCTTGCCAATGCAAATGCCGCTGATACGGTGGCAGCGGGTGCTTTTACGGCCTCAGTTTGCGCTGACTTTCTCGCAACCTGCAAACCACTGGCAATAGAGGCAGTTTGCAGTGTTAGGCTCATTTTGGCACCAACTAGAAAATCGAAGTGGGCACGTTTTGGTTTAGTGCTATCAGTAACATCTTTAACGGCTTGGTAAAGCTCTGGGCTTAAGATGACAGCGTCACTGGTATACGGAATTTCATTCGCCCACGCGATAAACATAAAGGTATGCGGCTGCTTTGATTGATAAGGCGCCAGAGCTATATCATCAATTTCTTGAAACCATTCAAAAAACTCAACACTTACCCCTAGCGCTGCCAATGCTCGCTTTACCGAGCCAACCGTGCCTTTGTGCTTATGTACTTTGACCGAATTGGCGATAAATGCCCGTTTAGTATCTACCGGCCAGCTTTCATCCCACTCATCTACTGATAAAGACCATGCAAGCCAAGGTAATAAAGCCTCTGGGCAGGTCTTTGGGTGCCATTGCTTGCCTACATATTCTGGGATAGTTGGTGTTACCCCAAGCTTACTAGGTAAGTCTTCAACTTGCTCGGCAATGGTGCGAACCAGCGGTGATGTGCCAGGTGGCAGCAATTTGTGATAACTTGTCATAACTCACCTCACTCCGTTGGAAAGTGTAATTGCACATCGCGACAATAAGCTGCATTTTTAGCACTTGGAGAAAGGTCGTCATGCATCGAGCGAAGCTTCACTTTTCTTACGCCTCCTTGATGCAAAGCATCAATAAGTCCCGAGCTGGGTACTTCTTTCCCGAGCAAGTAATGCGATTGAATAAAGTTTTCAATTGCACGATGGATGGACACTTTAACCTGCTCCGTATTAATACCTGCATTAAAGTAAATATCGGCTTCAATCGTGTAGGCCGTTGGCTCTACCAAATGCACGTGTACAAGGTCCGTAAGCGGTCTAACATCTTCGTCGTTGAGATAACGTAACACCTCCGTTCTTAGTGCTTCTTTATCTTCCAAAGTCACCACTTCAGCAACTGGTAACACATGGACTTCAACAATGCCCGGCAATGTTGATTCAACAAATACGTCTTTCACTTTTGCAGAAGCGGTAAACGCATGGTACTGATAAGCACCTGATGTACCTCCCATTGAATGACTTTCAAGAGAAAGTGGGATCCGCAAGCGATAGCGTTCATCCGATTCCGCTTCTTCTCTCGCCACACCGAACAAAACACCCAAATGATCCAAATCACTGCCCGTAGCATATGCCACCATCACAGATTGTGCGGCGTCATTTACACGCTGCCTCAGCAATACCTCACGATAGGCAAAAAGCTCCATCAGCTTTATTGCTGGATCTGAGGGAAGAAATGGATAATCTGGAAACTGCTGTTGCAATTGCGCTTCTAATTCCTGATAAATAGCTTCATAGCTGACTGTCTCCAACACATCAGGTGCAGATAG
The DNA here is from genome assembly GCA_000814665.1 of Pseudoalteromonas flavipulchra NCIMB 2033 = ATCC BAA-314. Classification (GTDB taxonomy): domain Bacteria; phylum Pseudomonadota; class Gammaproteobacteria; order Enterobacterales; family Alteromonadaceae; genus Pseudoalteromonas; species Pseudoalteromonas maricaloris. Next base: position 14,519 of record JWIH01000023.1, on the reverse strand, counting down.
GCGCGTCAAATCGATAGCATTATTCATGCTACTCTCCTTTTAAATGGGGTTGGATAAAGAAAGCCAATACGGCCGATAATAGCGGCGCTACGGACCCACTCTGCGGGCACCGAGCAACGTATCTAATTTTTTATCTATAGAATCTAAGCGCTTTTCGATGCGCTTTTGGTCTTCTTGGCGAATTTGCTTGAGGTGGTCAAGCTCTTGGGAGTTTGTGGTGATCCTTTTATCTAAGTCGCCAAGGTAAATAACACCAGACACCAACAGCGCAATGGTGGTGAGAATGTGGGCCAAATTAAACTCCTTTTTCATTTGCCATTGTTCAGGATGATTCACTTGCTGACCCCTTTTACTTTCTCAACGGTTCTAAGCCCTGCAAGCCCTAACATGGCAAGCGTAAGCTCTAACATCACATCCAGCGGCAACTCAGGCGTACCATGTTCAGGCATTAACCACTGTAGAATTGGATTAATCACGAACGAAAACAAAAAGCCTAGACCACACACCCACATCAAAAAAGGCCTCGCCCCCGCAACAAACACACTGCGATGCGCTGCTTGAACTTGATTGATCTGCGCTTGTACTAATGCATGCTTTGCTATTAATCTCGCCTTTAAATGCTCTTGCTTGAGTACTTCTTCTTCACTGGTAAACAATTCATCAAGAATATTGCCAATTGCTTCTATCGGAGCCACTGTTTTTGCAGAAAATAGGCTACCTAATAGACTCATGATTGCCATTCCCCAGAGATCATCTGTTGAGCAAGCTCTTGCGCGCGATTGGGCACTTGTCTTGCCCAGCGGCTATCTAACATTTCAAGCGCAGCGGTATCAAAATCACCTTTTTCGACCGCTTGTAACATTCGACTAAAGTTAAGTAACCCTGTGATCCCTAAGTTAAATGCCATATTTACCAGCACCGCCATCCGTGCATCGTTGCAGTGTTGGGTTGCAATCCTGCGCGCCACCGCCGCTTTGGCATTTTCTACATCGCTCGCAAGTAGTGATTCTGCTTCTTCTTCATCAATCCCCTTATCATCGAGATTTCGACCATAGCCAATAGTCAGCTTTCCCGCGGTACAAAGGTAAGGAAATTGGCGAAACCCCTCATGTTTTTTGAGTTGCTCTACTGTATTCATTACGGACATACAATTCCCCTTTATTGTTGCTAATGTGTCGACATATTAACCATCAAGCTTTGCTCAGCTTTCAATAACCAAAACTCCATTGAACGCTTGCTGTCAAAACCCAATGTTTTTGCTGCATCGACCACCTTGTTATGCATCATGTATTTAGCTCGGATTGCACGCTTACATTCTGGTCTAAGTAACTCAATTGATGCGGTAAGTTGAGCAATTTCATCTGGCACATGCATCTGCTCTGCACTCACGTATTTGCTTGATGAACTGCCAATAGCTTCAGTTGCAGCTTGACGGCTAAAGCCCTTACCTAGCTCTTTACTACACCAAAACTTACCCCAGCGCTTAAGGGCAGTACGTACCTGTTTAATTGTCACTTGCTTGTTGGTCATGGATTTTTCCTATCACTTCTAAAATATCGAGTAAGTACACATCTTCAACTAGGCCAATAACATCATTCCAGCGTGGGCTATATTCCCTATTTTCCCATCGTCTTAACGTACGCTCCTCAATACCATAATGAGCGGCTGATTCAGCTTGCGTGTAACCTCTGAGCTTTCGCGCAACACGAAGAATTTCGGCTCCTGTTGGAGCTGGTTTGCTTTGACCCACCAGTCTGGATGTGGTTGTGTTTATAAGTGTCATTGTTCTCCTTACCTCAAAAAATAAACACGACTAGTGAAAATTTGTTCTGCTTAGCTGAATGGGGATCGCTGAAAAGCGAAAACAACGTAGCCGTTCATCCTTGCCATCGAGTTTTTAGTTCCGGTAAAAACCCACCACACTCGTTAACATTTTCATCTAATAACTTTCTTCAGCGTAGTGATATAATAGCGATTCCTCGGATTGGAAACAGGTCAAAAATGACCTATGAATGATAAACTTACAATTAAACACTGGATAAATAAACAGGCTAATTATTTAACTTATTAAAAGGTAAATAAAAAATTACAACAGTTAACTATCACTAACCTAAATATTGTTTTTTCCTCGTTCTGAACTATCAACATTGCAGCACTGGAAGGCTTTCTCTAAAATACATCTAAATTAAAAAAGAGATTGGAAACTCATGGCTCAATATATTTATACCATGTCGCGGGTGAGCAAAGTTGTGCCACCTAAGCGCACTATTCTGAAAGACATTTCTTTATGCTTTTTCCCGGGCGCTAAAATTGGTGTTTTAGGTCTTAATGGTGCAGGTAAATCGACCTTACTTCGCATTATGGCGGGTGTGGATAATGAATTCGAGGGCGAGGCACGTCCGCAACCTGGTACTAAGATTGGTTACCTACCGCAGGAACCTGTACTAGATGAAAGCAAAACCGTTCGTGAAACGATTGAAGAAGCAGTTGGCGAAGTTAAGCGCGCCCTGAATCGATTAGACGAAGTGTACGCAGAGTACGCAATGGAAGACGCTGACTTTGATGCGCTAGCTAAAGAGCAAGGCGAATTAGAAGCTATCATCCAAGCACATGACGGTCACAACCTAGATAATGCGCTTGAGCGCGCTGCCGATGCGCTTCGTTTACCAGAATGGGATGCGAAAATTGAGCACCTATCAGGTGGTGAAAGACGCCGTGTTGCTATCTGCCGACTGTTACTTGAAAAGCCAGATATGCTGCTTCTTGACGAACCGACTAACCACTTAGATGCCGAGTCGGTTGCGTGGTTGGAGCGCTTCCTTCATGACTACGAGGGCACAGTGGTCGCGATCACCCACGACCGCTACTTCCTAGATAATGTAGCAGGCTGGATTTTAGAGCTTGACCGTGGCCACGGTATTCCGTGGGAAGGTAACTATTCTTCATGGCTTGAGCAAAAAGATGCACGCTTGAAGCAAGAAGAAAAATCAGAGAAAGCACGTCAGAAGTCGATTGAAAAAGAACTTGAATGGGTACGCTCAAATCCGAAAGGTCGCCAAGCTAAGTCTAAAGCACGTATGGCGCAGTTTACCGAGCTTCAGCAAAACGACTATCAAAAGCGTAACGAAACCAACGAGCTATTCATTCCACCTGGTCCTCGCTTAGGCGACCAAGTGATTGAAGTGAGCAACTTACGTAAGAGCTTCGGTGACAGATTGTTGATTGACGATTTGAACTTCAACGTACCTAAAGGTGCAATTGTTGGGATCATCGGTGCAAACGGCGCGGGTAAGTCAACGCTGTTTAGAATGCTAAGCGGTCAAGAGCAGCCAGATAGTGGTAACATCACTATTGGTGAAACGGTTGAAATCGCCACTGTTGAACAGTTCCGTGATGACATGGACGGTAATAACACCGTATTCCAAGAGATCTCTAACGGCCAAGACATTCTTAAAATTGGTAACTTTGAAGTACCAAGCCGCGCCTATGTTGGCCGCTTTAACTTTAAGGGCAACGACCAACAAAAGTTTGTAAAAGAGCTTTCTGGTGGTGAGCGCAATCGTCTGCACTTAGCAAAACTACTAAAAGCAGGCGGTAACGTATTGTTGCTGGATGAACCAACCAACGATCTCGACGTTGAAACGTTACGAGCGCTAGAAAATGCGATTTTGGAATTCCCGGGCTGCGTTATGTGTATCTCGCACGACCGTTGGTTCCTAGACCGCATCGCGACTCACATTCTAGATTACCGTGATGAAGGCCAAATCAATTTCTTTGACGGCAACTACACTGAATACGAAGAGTGGCTGAAGAAGACCTTTGGTGCTGAGGCGGCAGAGCCTAAACGTATCAAATACAAGAAGATTAGCTAATAAGCCTATCGACGATAGATAATCTGAGGCTCCTCGTTAGGAGCCTTTATTATTTTTAATACCTGCTTTTCTTTATTCATGCCGCACTATGGAGGTACGTAGCAAATCAAACTGCAGCAGCAATCCTATCCAACCAGCGTAATTTATTGTCATTTTTTAGTAGCGAGCACAATGATATAAGCTATTCTTTACCTATACGGACTATTAGGATCAGTAATGAAAGAACGTCGACGTTTTTCTAGAGTTATTTTTTCAAACGAGGCACAGTTTATGGCCTCAAGCGGTGATTTTAGCTGCGAAATCTTGGATTTATCGCTCAATGGCGCGTTACTCACCCTGCCCGATGGCTATGTGCCACTCAAAAACGACCCAGCAAGTTTAAACTTTTACCTACCAGGGAGTGATATCCAAATTACGATGGAGGTAGAAGTTCGTCATGTTGAAGAAGGTCATCTAGGTGTACATTGCCGCCAAATCGATCTTGATAGTGTGACGCATTTAAAGCGCCTTATTGAACTTAACCTTGGAGATGATGATATACTGCATCGCGAGCTGGAGCAGCTCACCTACGATGATGATTAATATCTATCGGATTTCAAATTCGATGCTATAACAAAGAGAAAATTATGATTTTGGATTCTTTACAAGGATTTGTCCCTTTTATTACCTACTTCGGTCTTGCCTACTTACTTACCTTAGTCTTTTTATTTATTTACTCCAAAGTTACCCCTTATTGTGAGTGGAAACTAGTTAAAGAAAACAACCCTGCTGCTGCAACTGCGTTTTGCGGTACCTTAATTGGTTTTGTTTTGCCTATCGCCAGTGCCGCAGTCAATGCAGTCTCTCTTATTGATTTTGCCATTTGGGGTGTTATTGCGGGAGTCATGCAGTTAACTACCTTCTTCATGGTAAGGCTGTATATGCCAAAGCTATCTGAGAAAATCGAAAACAATCACATCAGTGCAGGTTTGTTTTTAGGTGGTGCCTCGCTTGCGACTGGAATTTTGAATGCCGCTTGCATGACCTATTAAGGAGTCAAGATGAAAAGGAGTAGAACAATCAAATTGACTTTATTAATGGGCGCCACAGGAGGGTTGACCGCGTGTGGTGATAGCGACGAATCGGCGTTACTTTTTAAAGACGTTGATGAATGCACATCATTCGGTATTGAAGAAGAAGCATGCCAGTTTCAATACCAACAAGCACTCGATAGCCATCGCCAAGAAGCGCCCAAATATGCCTCTGAGCAGTTGTGCGAAAGCGACTTTGGCTTTGATCGCTGTGAAAATTCGAGTGGTGAGATCTGGCGTCCAATTATGGCAGGCTTTATGGTTGCTGCACTTGCAGAAGCAGTAGACGAAGGCCTAGACATGATGAAAAAGCGCAAGAAGAAAAAGGCAGCGTACTTAGGTGGCACTTACTATTCTGGCGCTAAACCGCTGTATCGCTCTCGTGATGACTTCTTTAGCTACCGAAATGCACAAAACGGGTTTGTCGCATCTGCAAAATCTTCGGGTACAACATCGGTTAAAAGCTCAACCATCAATTACAAACCGCGTGCCAGCTCAGTATCACGCAGTCGTGGTGGATTTGGTCGTACTGCTTCTCGTAGTAGTGGCGGCAGTTGGGGCAGCTAAGCCAACCTTCTCTTGATAAAAGGTAAGCCGAGGTTCACTCGGCTTTTTATTACATATTCTGTAATTTACCAAGTATCTATGCAATTGGTATTAGACGGATCGATTTTACACTCATGTTAAGAATTTCTATTGATGAACGCCCACACTGGCGTGAACAAGCAAAAGCCCACGGCTTTGAATTTCATACTATGTATGGTGAAAAGTATTGGGACGAAAGTGCATATTATCAATTTACGTTAAAACAAATTGAGCAAGACTTGGAAGACCCAAGTGATGAACTCCACCAAATGCTCTTACACCTTGTCGATTTAGTGTGTAATGACGAGTCACTTCTGCAACAGTTTGCTATTCCAGAGTCTCAATGGGAATTAGTGACTCGCTCATGGCGTCGTCGAGACCAAGCACTATATGGTCGCTTTGATTTTAGTTACGATGGTAAGTCACCAGCTAAGCTGCTGGAGGCCAATTACGACACGCCCACCAGCTTATTCGAAACAGGTTACTGGCAGTGGCTATGGCTTGAAGAACAGGTAAAAGCCGGTAGGTTACCGCGTAATGCGGATCAATTTAATGGCCTTCAAGAAGCGCTAATAGAGCGCTTTTATCAACTGCATAAATTCCACCGTGGTGCTCCCCTACACTTTTCTTGCTGCAAAGAAAGCATTGAGGACTTGGGCACCATTCAATATATGCGCAGCTGCGCGATGGAAGCTGGACTCAAAACGAAACAAGTTTTTATCGAAGATATCGGATTTGATAACCAACACTTTGTCGACCTTGATGATCGAAAAATCCAATGGATGTTTAAGCTATACCCGTGGGAATTTATGTTTCAAGATGAATATAGCGAACAATTATCGGAAGCAAAAGTGCAATGGCTAGAGCCCGCTTGGAAAGCGATTTTATCTAACAAAGCAATCTTACCTTTGCTATGGCAAACCTTTCCCAATCACCCAAATCTGTTACCGGCATACTTTGAACAGGACAAGCATAAAATTGCAAGCAGCGAGTCCGGCTATGTGAAGAAGCCGTTATTTTCTCGCGAAGGAGCGAATATTGAGATCCGAAAAGATCAACAACTACTTGCACAGTCTGCTGGTGGATATGGCGAAGAAGGTTATATTTATCAAGCTTACTCACCTTTACCCAAATTTGCAGGCTTCAATACGCTCATCGGCTCATGGATTGTCGGTGATAAAGCAGTTGGAATTGGTGTTCGTGAAGATAAAAGCCTGATCACCCAAGATCTTAGCCGTTTCTTACCCCATATTATTGTTGGCTAAACTCATTGAACACTAAATAACTTAGTCGGTATGGAACAAATATGTTCCATCTCTCAAATTAGTGTTCAGCCAAGAATAAAAGCTTATTACATTCATGGCATTCGCACTTTTTAGACAAACACTTGGCAAAACCTGCCGCAAAAATTAACACAAACTTAACCAGTGTACTAAAGTAGTATCTGGGTTTTGCATCAGGCTGAGAAAGCAATACTTGGCTTGTTGCAACAAATTTTTGGGAAGTGCACTCAACAGGTTGGAGTGCATAGATACGTTATAGATCACTTAGCGAGCTAGGAAGTAATACCAACTGGTATAAAAGCAGTCAGCCTCAAAGTGTGAGACATAGTCGACTAAGGAACTCACATGACTCACTACAAAATAGGTACGGACATCAGTCAAAAACTCATTCCAGACGCGGTGAAAGTCGCAGTGATAGGGGCTGGTATGTCTGGTTTGTATAGCGCTTGGCGATTACAGTGCGAAACAGACGTTGATGACTTCGCCATTTTTGAGCGCAGCAACCGCACAGGTGGAAGATTAGACTCAGATCTTATCCATTTCAGAGATAACCGCGCTGGAGCAAAGCCTGACAGCACCATTACAGTCAAAGAAGAACAAGGTGGTATGCGGTTTCTATTTGAGGGTATGGATGACCTAATGGCCCTCTTTCTAAAGTTAGGCCTAGAAGATCAGATAGTCCCTTTCCCTATGAATAGTGGCGGCAATAACCGGGTCTACTTTCGTGGTACCAGCTTTTCGGTAAACGATGCCGAACAAGACGACTATCATATTTGGTCAGCACTTTATAACCTCGACCCAAACGAGCAAGGTGTTAACCCCAAAGACATTATTAATGTTGTTTTTAATCGTATCTTGCAAGTGAATCCACAGTTCGATTCAAGGCCAGAGGTTCGCGGTCCAGAGTTTTGGCAAGATTTCCGTCTGCAATGTCAATGGCAAGGTGAACCGCTATATAATTGGTCTTTGTGGGATTTACTCACTGATATGGGTTATAGCCAAGAATGTATCACCATGCTGTATCGTGTTTTGGGCTTTAATGGCACCTTCTTATCGAAAATGAATGCGGGTGTCGCCTATCAGCTTTTGGAAGACTTTCCTGCAGATGTCGAATTTAGAACTTTTAAAGACGGCTTTAGCACCCTGCCAAACGCGCTGGTGGATAAAATAGGTAAAGAGAAGATTTACCTGCAAACGAGCATCGATAGCATCGCCTTTGATAAAGCAGACAATCTATATGTACTTAAGTACACCAAAACCGAGCAAGACGGACAGATAAGCGAAGGAACATTTAAAGCCGAAAAGCTTATTTTAGGGCTACCAAGGCTCGCGCTTGAAAAGTTGTTCATAGCGTCGGATGTATTCAAACAACTACCAAAGCAGCGGCGCGATGCGTTATGGGATACATTGCAAAGCACAAGCAACCAACCGCTCCTGAAGATTAATTTATACTACGACACTGCATGGTGGGGAACCGGCATGACAGGCCGTCCAGCTGTCAGCTTTGGACCTAACTTTGCCGATTTACCAACGGGTTCTGTTTATCCCTTTTATGCTTTAGATGATGAGCTTGCAGCCGCGCTTATGTATAACGAGCGTCATGCAGAGCCTAACTCTGAAACTCAACACAAACTCGAAGGGATAGAAGCCGCTAAATACAGTCGCCCAGCCGCATTGACTATTTACTGTGATTATTTAAATATTAATTTTTGGAGTGCACTGCAAAACAAAGGTGAGCTTTATCATCACCCTCGTGAGTCGGAACTCGTTGAATCTATTCCCAGTGATATTTTTCCAGCCTCGGAAGCGGTTGTACGACAAGCGACACAATTCTTTAAAGACATTTTTAATACACATTATGTTCCTCAGCCCACCCTCACAAGCGCTCGAATTTGGGAAGGGAATGTGAATTTTAATGTCCCTGAAAATCTTCAATTTGGTTTTGGTGTACATCAATGGGCAATTGGTGCGAATGATAAAGACGTCATCGAAGATTTAGTGGAGCCGTTGCCAAATCTATTTACCTGCGGTGAAGCTTACTCTGATTATCAGGGCTGGGTAGAAGGCGCGTTACGTTCGACAGATTTAGCGCTACAAAAAGGGTTTGGTTTAGCGCCACTAAGCGAGGTCTTTGAAACAGACCAAGGCTGTAGCTCGTCAGAAGCAATACAAATCGCCTACCGGAAAATTGCTAATGAAATGATTATGGAATATATCGATCCTAACTTTTCGCCAAACACTAAAGACAAAGTAACGCTTGCTGATGCCAATAGTGTGCTTGGCGTCAACCTTAGTTATTTCGATAAGCCCTAACCCACCTCTCTAGTAACGAGGAGTTTTTTACTCCTCATTATCCCTACCTTGCAGAACGAATTGATAGTTCTCGACCGACTAGAACCGTTCCGGCGTACTTCAAGTTACCCTAAGCTCCGCTGATCTGAGCCCTGTGATAAGTATTCTACGCTTTTGTGATAAAAACGTGATAACTCCGTGAGCCTATCTCAATATCTTGCAGCCATGATAAGGAGACTGTTAATCCTAATAAGAAGAGTACATCATGAAAGCAAAAATCCTGACAACATTAGTCGCAACGTGTTTATCAAGCGCTGCGTTGGCACAAGACCTTGAAGTAAAAATCACTAACCTCACTCACGGCATTTACTATACGCCTTTACTGGTGGCTGCTCATAATCAAGACACCGCTCTTTTTAAACTCGGTGAGCAAGCTTCTGAAGCACTGCAAGCCATGGCCGAAGGCGGTGACATTTCAGCTTTAGGACAAATCCTCGAAAGCTCAAACGCCAATATGGTCGCCAACCCAGCTGAGGGGCTACTTGCACCCGCAGGCTCTACAATGGCGATGATATCTACCAGTGAGGGAAATACGCATCTTTCAATTGTGGCAATGCTACTTCCTACCAATGATGGATTTGTAGGATTAAATGCGTGGCCTATTCCAAGCGCTGCCGGCACCTATGAAGTTTACCTTAATGCCTATGATGCGGGTACTGAAGCGAATAATGAATTGGTTGTCGAAGGCTCTGGTGCACCCGGTATTTTAGGGATCCCGGCATCGCCAGGTGCAGCTCCTGGAACTCAAGGTGCTGGCGTCACAGCAAGTGAAGAAAACACCATGGTCCATATTCACAGAGGCAACGTAGGTGACGACGAGCAAGTCGGCGGTAATAGCGATCTGCATAACACCGTGCACCGTTGGTTAAATCCCGTAGCTAAAGTAACAGTAACCGTAAAATAAGGGGGAGCTATGAAAGCGAAATTAGCATTAATTGCGATGTCTGCGCTCCTGCTCAGTGCATGTGGAGACAATGACAATAATATGGTGATGCCAGAGCCTCCGGTTGAGCCAGAGCCAGTTGAGTATGAGTTTGCCATCACTATCACGAACCTTACACATGCACAGCCTATGTCACCAATTGCAGCGCTGCTTCATCAGTCTGGTCATTACTTTACTGTCGGCATGCCAGCGAGTGAAGCATTAGAGCAACTTGCAGAGGGCGGAAATAACAGCGACATCATAGCCGAAGAGATGACACAAGCATCCGTCTCAACGGATGGACCTTTAGGCCCCGGTGCGACAACCAACCTTTCCATCAAAACTACTGACCTTTCTGAGCTTAAGTTATCGCTATTAACCATGATGGTGAATACCAATGATGGATTTTCCGGTCTAAATGCTATAGACGTCTCTGCGCTGCCCGTAGGTGAGATGCAAATGTATCGAACACTTGCCTACGATGCTGGCACTGAGCTGAATAGTGAAGCCGCGGGAACCATACCAGGCCCAGCAGATAGCGGTGAGGGCTTTAACGCAGAACGCAACGATAATCACAACATGGTGACGATGCACAGTGGTGTAGTTGGTAGTGATGATGGACTCCAAAGTTCAACGCTCACTAGTGTCCATAAATTTGATAACCCACTGCTTGCAGTCACAATCGAGAGAGTTAAATAGCCTATGCGCAAACGTCTGCCATAGGCGTTTGCGCTTTCATAAAGGGCTATTTATGTTAGAAAACGTGTTGCTAGTTGAAGATGATTTAGACATAGCGAGATTACTCCAAGTGCATTTAGAGGAGTTAGCTTTAGAGGTAACGCATATTGCCGACGGCAGCCAAGTATTGTCGACTGCTAAAGCGAACGATTTTGCCGTGATTTTACTGGATTTAATGCTACCTAATATGGATGGACTAACCCTTTGTCGAGAGCTTAAGGCGCTTTACCCTATGAGTAGTGTCATCATCGTCACCTCAAAAAGTAGCGATATCGATAGGATCATTGGACTTGAAGTTGGTGCGGACGACTATATATGCAAGCCTTTCAATACGAGAGAGTTGCAAGCAAGAGTGAAAGCCCAGCTACGCCATGTCAGGCAACTTAAGCAACCAATGCAGACTGAAAATACGGACTTCCCACGCGATAAAATTGCAGTTGGGAGCCTAGTTATCGATGCCTGTTGTCATGAAATTTCGTTGGCTAATGTTAGATTAGACCTTACCGCAACCGAATTTGAGCTGCTGCAGTTTTTTGCTAAACACCCAAATCACGTGTTTTCTCGAACCCAGCTATTAGAATCAGTATGGGGCTACCAACACTCAGGATACGAGCATACCGTTAACTCCCATATTAATCGTCTGAGGGCAAAGCTTGAAGCTATTTCAAATAATACGGTGATAGAAACAGTATGGGGTGTTGGTTACAAATTAAATTCAGCCTCTCTTAGCGGGCAAAGCGTATGAAGCTCTCACTCTACAAAAAACTCGCACTGACCTTATTTGTCACTTTCGTTGTCATAGCAGCGATTTTTGTGTGGTGGACTCAAGCGCTATCTCAAGTCTCTAAATCTCAAGCAGAACAACAATTACACCTCGCACTTGCGACCCATCTTGTTGACGATAACCCCCTGATAAAACAAGGAGTGTACGACTATGACGGTTTGAGTAATCTATTTCACACCTTGATGATCTTAGGCCCCTCATTCGAGTTTTACTTTGTCTCCCCTGAAGGTAAGCTATTAACTTACTCTGCATCCCCTGGAGAGGTTAAACGTCAGAAAATTGATGTTACCCCGTTAAAAAAACTCCTAAAGAGCGATAGCCAACTACCTGTATTTGGTGACGATCCGAGAAGCGTTAACGGCAGTAAAATTTTCTCTGTAGCCCCTGTATTTAATCAAGATATTTTGCAGGGTTATCTATATATCATCATCGGCTCGTCAAAATACGATAGCATTATTGAGCAACTAAAAAATTCAGACAAGGTAATGCTTGGGGTAAGTTGGTTATTAGGCACTTTGTTCTTTTTGCTGGTTGTTGTGCTGCTACTACTTAATAAAATCACTAAGCCCGTGTCCAGACTGACTCAATATATAGATCAAGTCAGCCAAAACCATTTTAATATTAGTCGTGATGCCCAAATAAATTGGCCCGAAAAACATGATGAGATCCATCAACTGGGTCGCAGCGTCAATGCTATGCTGGATAAAATTCAGCAGCAATTAACCACACTTAATCTCAAAGATGAACAACGGAAAGAACTACTTTCACAGCTAAGCCACGATCTCCGCACACCACTTGCCTCGCTTAAAGGCTACATTGAACTGATAGAAAAACAAACGAGTGACAAAAATATCGTTTCGCACATCGAAATTGCCAGCAAAAATATAAATCAGCTCAATCATCTTATCGCGCAAATTTTTGAACTCGCCCATCTAGAAGCTGGACATACCAAACTTCATATTGAACCCTTTAATCTACTTGAACTTATGTATGACGTTGCAGCTAAATTTACATTGCAAGCTAAACGGCGCGGAATAACCATCTCAATAAGCCCGAAAGCAAGCGAAGTGAGTGTATATAGTGATATCGGGAAATTAGACAGGATTTTATCAAACCTTATCGATAATGCTATCAGACACACTGATGCTAGTGGCGAAATACAGCTCACATTACAGCAGCAACAAGATATTGTTTTAGTGAGTGTTAATGATACTGGCATTGGGATAAGCCCCACTGATCTTCCCTATATATTCGACGCTAGCTTTCAGGCTAAAAATAGCCTAAGTAACCACAAACACAATGCAGGGCTTGGTCTTGCTATCACAAACGAACTCGTTAAATTATTAAAAGGAAACATTAGCGTATCAAGCCAGCTAAACCAAGGTTGTAAATTTACAATTTCACTGCCGCTTTGATTTGCTAACTCTCCTTCTTTAGATACCTAAAAGGGAAGTAGCATATTCTAGACGAATAGATATACAAATCGGTGGATAAACCACCTCCTACCATATTGCACTTTGCTTATGCAGTGGTGAGAGCGAGATTATCTCGCGAAGGTGATCACTTTGTAGATTGGGAAGCTTTCAGCGTCTTCGACTTGGATGTGTGTACACAAATCGTCGGGTAAACCGCCTACTAAGCTACAATGTGCTTATGCTGCGGTGGGAGCGAGTTTATCTCGCGTTGTACTGAAGCCCAAATACAAAAAACCCGTTACATTGCTGTAACGGGTTTCTTTAATTAGGCCCTGACGATGTTCTACTTTCACATGGGTAATCCACACTATCATCGACGCTGTTTTGTTTCACTTCTGAGTTCGGCATGGGGTCAGGTGGTTCCAAAACGCTATGGTCATCAGGAAAATACTGTTTTTTAGTTCTTATTTTTATATTAAATTTGGCCCTGGCGATGTTCTACTTTCACATGGGTAATCCACACTATCATCGACGCTGTTTTGTTTCACTTCTGAGTTCGGCATGGGGTCAGGTGGGTCCAAAACGCTATAGTCACCAGGAAATTCTGTTCATCAATGAAGTCTACCTCATCAATGTAAATCCGGAAAAAGCTATTAAATTCTTTGTCTACTTTAGTCTATTAACTTCTGTCGCTTATAAACCACTTTGGCGTTGTATGGTTAAGCCTCACGGGTAATTAGTACGAGTTAGCTTAATGCCTCACAGCACTTCCACATCTCGCCTATCAACGTTGTAGTCTTCAACGGCCCTTCAGTTGACTCTAAGTCAAAGTGAGAACTCATCTCGAGGCCTGCTTCCCGCTTAGATGCTTTCAGCGGTTATCAGTTCCGAACGTAGCTACCGGGCAATGCAATTGGCATCACAACCCGAACACCAGCGGTTCGTCCACTCCGGTCCTCTCGTACTAGGAGCAGCCCCTCTCAATTCTCAAACGCCCACGGCAGATAGGGACCGAACTGTCTCACGACGTTCTAAACCCAGCTCGCGTACCACTTTAAATGGCGAACAGCCATACCCTTGGGACCGACTTCAGCCCCAGGATGTGATGAGCCGACATCGAGGTGCCAAACACCGCCGTCGATATGAACTCTTGGGCGGTATCAGCCTGTTATCCCCGGAGTACCTTTTATCCGTTGAGCGATGGCCCTTCCATTCAGAACCACCGGATCACTATGACCTACTTTCGTACCTGCTCGACGTGTCTGTCTCGCAGTTAAGCTTGCTTCTACCATTACACTAACCGTACGATGTCCGACCGTACTTAGCAAACCTTCGTGCTCCTCCGTTACTCTTTGGGAGGAGACCGCCCCAGTCAAACTACCCACCAGGCACTGTCCTCAACCCCGATTCAGGGGCCTAAGTTAGAACATCAACACTACAAGGGTGGTATTTCAAGGTCGGCTCCACAGAAACTAGCGTCTCTGCTTCAAAGCCTCCC
>JWIH01000022.1 GCA_000814665.1 Pseudoalteromonas flavipulchra NCIMB 2033 = ATCC BAA-314 | reverse complement strand
CTCTTCTTCTAATTCCGGCAACGTATCTTCTTGCGCTTCATCTAATAAAGCATCGATATCATCACCAGCGAGATCGTCGGACTCTTCTTCTAATTCCGGCAACGTATCTTCTTGCGATTCATCCAATAAAGCATCAGTAACGTCACCAGCAAGATCACTAGGCTCTTCTTCTAATTCCGGCAATGTATCTTCTTGCGCTTCATCCAATAAAGCATCGATATCATCACCAGCGAGCTCATCAGACTCTTCTTCTAATTCCGGCAACGTATCTTCCTGCGCTTCTTCATCCAATAAAGCATCGATATCGTCACCAGCGAGCTCATCAGACTCTTCTTCTAATTCCGGCAACGTATCTTCCTGCGCTTCATCCAATAAAGCATCGATATCGTCACCAGCGAGCTCATCAGACTCTTCTTCTAATTCCGGCAACGTATCTTCCTGCGCTTCATCCAATAAAGCATCGATATCGTCACCAGCTAGATCGTCGGACTCTTCTTCTAATTCCGGCAACGTATCTTCCTGTGCTTCATCCAATAAAGCATCGATGTCGTCACCAGCGAGAGCATCTGACTCTTCTTCTAATTCCGGCAACGTATCTTCCTGCGCTTCATCCAATAAAGCATCGATATCATCACCGTCGAGCGTATCTGACTCTTCGTCAATTTCAGCTAACGCATCGTCTTGCACTTCATTTAACAGGGCATCAATATCATCACCCGCAAGCTCAGTGCTTGGTTCCTCAAAATCAGGCAATGCATCATCGTCAGCATCTTGAGAGGCATCAAGTAGCGCATCGATATCATCAGCATCGACTAAGCTCTCACTATCAAAATTACCGCTAAATTCGGGCTCTTCATCTAGCGCACCATCAAGAATTGAATCGATATCATCATCGTTTGCACCAGCATCCGCTTGCTCATCTGCGAGTTCCTCGCTCAGAGCGGCAAGGGCATCATCGCTAACATCAATTTCTTCATCTTGAGACTCATTGAACAAATCATCAAGATCGCTGTCACTTAAAATATCTTGGCCATCATCAAGATCAAGCGAAACTTCATCACCAGCCTCGTCAAAGCTCTGTTGCATAAAGTCTTCGTCATGATCATCATCAAACGAAATATCTTCGTTTAGTAAGCTATCCAATTCATCTTGGTCTAACGTATCACTTCCTTCATCGAAGTCGTCATCAAGTGAGTCAAAGGTAATCTCATCGTCTTCAGGTAAGATATCGTCATCTAACTGTACGCTTGCGCCCAGTGCGTCTTCATCGTCGCCCATTCCGATATCAAGTGGGTCTGGCTCAGGGTCAAATGCAGTCGCAGCGGTTGCAGCTCCCGCCGCCGCAGTGCCTGCAGCCACCGATGGTGTTTGCGGAAGAAAATCGTCGTCATCTGTCGACGTTTGAGATTGGTTTCTTCGGCGTAGGTACATTACTAATCCAGCAATTGCCAGTAGCGCTGGTAATGTGGCAAGTAATGCAATGCCAGCTGGTGAGCTAAAGAATGTGCTTAACTCGCTACTTTCTTGCGCTTTTGCCTGAGCTGCCTGCTGGTCAATCATTTCATTTTGTAAGTCAATAACAGCCTTAAGCTGTTGCTGGATTTCGCTGTCTTTACCAAGTTGGGTACGAACCGTTTGAAGTTCAGTAGAAATAGCGCCGAGCTGCTGTTTTAATTTATTGTTTTCGGATAGGATTTCTTCAACATTACGCACCGAGGATTTGAACTCTTTTTGTAAGTCCATCAGGCGCATGTCCTGTTCCATCTTTAAAGAACGCAGTTGATTAGTTAGGTCTTCTTTAGCTTCTTCTACATCGACTTTACGAGCTTGTGTAACCTTTTTTTCAGCTTCGTTTATTGCATTTGGATTCAATAATCCCTTACGCTTCATTTCCCAAAGTTTGTCATCTTGATCTGACTTCTGCTTTGCCAACTCAGGGTTTACACTGCGAATTTCATTGATGGTAGGAATACGTAAATACGCCCCATCCTGCATATGGTTGAGGTTTTTATCTAGAAATGAATTAGGATTTTTATCGTAAAGCGCCTTCATCACCTGATAAATGGTGACCGAGTCATCTGGTCGCACTTTTTGTGCTATACGCCACAATGTATCCGTGGGTCTGATAGGCCCTATTGACCGACCTTGAGCCCCATAATCAACCCCTTTAGGGCCTTTTAGCACTACCCCCTCTTGGGTATATACTGGTGTGGCAATCAGTGCGAATACAAAGATACTAAATAAGGCTAAACCGCGCATGCCGATCCTTTACTCAAATGTTTAACACCCGTTAAACGACATTTTATTATTATGGCTTTGAAGCAAGCTCTATTCCAAATGCAAACTATAAACCAGATATGTTGGAATATCCATTGCAACGTATTGAAAGTTAACATGGTTATAATGCTTTTTACTGATTCTGGAATAGTTGATATAGGTGAAGAATAGTCAAGTATTTGACCTAACGGCAAACTTCTTGGCAGAAGTTTGCCGTTATAACGCAGAATAGTAAGCAAAATTTTGCTTACTTTGCGATATCAAAGGGTGCTTATAGATAGCTTTCTATAAGGGCTTCTGCAATTTGAATGCTATTTGTTGCTGCACCTTTTCTGGTGTTGTCTGATACCACCCATAAGTTTAAGCCCAATGGATGTGAAATATCTTGCCTTACACGGCCTACATAAACGGTATCGTTACCACTTGCATCACTTACCGGTGTTGGGTAATCGTTTTCGTCTTCAATTAGCTCAACACCCGGCGCATCAGCAAGTAACTGCTTAACATGTTCAAGATCATAAGGCATGCGCGTTTCAAGATGAATGGCTTCAGCATGACCGAAAAACACGGGAACTCGAACCGCAGTCGGGTTAACCAAAACACTCGAATCGCCCAAGATTTTTTGCGTTTCCCACACCATCTTCATTTCTTCTTTGGTGTAACCATTTTCTTGGAACGCATCAATTTGAGGAATGACGTTAAAAGCGATTTGTTTGCTAAACACTTCGTTTTCCATCGGTCTTGCATTCATTAAGTTTGCAGTTTGCTTAGCCAACTCGTCTACCGCTTCTTTACCTGCGCCAGATACCGCTTGGTATGTTGAAACATTAATTCTGTCAATGCCATAGGCATCATAAATTGGTTTAAGCGCCACTAGCATTTGGATTGTAGAGCAGTTTGGGTTAGCAATGATGTTACGATTTCTAAAATCTGCAAGGCTGTCTTTATTCACCTCAGGAACGACTAATGGAATATCAAAGTCGTATCTAAAATGTGAGGTGTTATCTATCACAATGCAGCCAGCTTCAGCGGCGATTGGTGCATATTTCTCCGACACGGAACCACCCGCTGAAAACAAACCGATATGGGCATTAGAAAAATCAAACTCTTCAACATCCAGAACTTCGATTTTTTCACCCATAAAATCAATCTCTTCACCCGCGCTTCGGCTACTCGCGAGTGGGTACAATGTGTCTACAGGAAATTTTCGTTCCGCTAGTAATTCGATAATTTGCTTGCCAACAAGACCTGTTGCGCCAAGTACCGCAACATTATATTTTTGCGACATTATTTTTCCTCATTCTGTAATATACCAACCATAGCACTTAACTCTTGTGCTCAGAAAAGCCAAGTTGGTAAAGCTTTTCACTGATTGGTGAGTCATTATTGACTGCAATTGTACTAAATTCTCGACGCACGGGATATGCTTTACGCAAGGTATCAAAGCCCAATGTGTTTAGCTGTTTTCTCATGATGCCATCATCACGACGAATGTCATAAACAAGATGCGCTAAATTGACAATATCTTGCTCATTGGCAGTGCTTTGCAACTGACAGCCAGTGACACTTGGTTTAGGGAGAAAATCACTAATCGTTTTGCTGGCTGGTAAATCGAATTCTCGGCATACAGCTTCGTATAACATTTGCGTGCCTCGCGCCTTCCCCTCTAGCGTATGGCCGGCAATATGCACAGAGGCAAAGCGAGTATATTGCAATAATGGCTGCAAAATATTCGGCTCATTTTCCCAAACGTCTAAGATCAGCTCAAGCGTTTGCCCACCTTCTATCGCGTGCAAAAGCGCTTGATTATCGATAACATCTCCACGGCTTGCATTGATTATCACCGTACCCGGCTTTAATGCCGCTATCCGCGATGCATCAAGTAGATGAACCGTTTTATGCGGGCCCTGCTTAACTAATGGAACGTGAAATGTCACAATATCCGCGCGAGCCAAAGCTTCATCTAACGCTACATGTGAATCCAATGTCCCCGCTTGCTGCCTGACTGGATCACACAATAATATCGTAAGACCAAGCCCTTTAAGCTTTGATGCTAAACACGCGCCAATATTACCAACACCAATGATGGCAATCGTTTTACCTTGAAGTGGTGTGGAGGTTTCTTGTGCGTATGCAAGTAGAGCGCTTATCACGTACTCGGCAACAGCTATCGCATTACAGCCTGGTGCGCTGCTGAACGAGATATTGGCGCTGGCCAACAATGAAGTATCAATATGATCAATCCCTATTGTCGCAGTCCCCACAAACTTCAGTTTATCGGCTCGTGCTAACAGGATCTTGTTGACCTTAGTGACTGAGCGAGTCAACAGAATATCGACGTTTTTCAGCTCGTCAGGTTGAAGGTTACGGCCATCAAACCGAGTTACCTCACCAATTTCGCAGAAGAATGACTCAACTAAGGGCATATTTTGATCGGCTAATATTCGCATGCGGGTTTCCTGTCACCTATTGTCTCGAGTACTCAGGCGATTACACATCGCCTGAGTCGAGTTTAACATGGCAAGGTAGGCGACTAATAATAAAACCTTTTATTTTGTGTCACCGCTTTATTGCAACCAAACGCTATTGCAAAAAACATCACACAGCACACAAAAACGACCGCTCCCTTGAGACTTAACCAGCCACCTGAATCAAGCAAAGGACAAAACGTCATGGCCAACACGTTAATACAACACAATAATAAAGCCCAACGGGTATAAGCTCGGTAGCCAAGTAATGCAGCAAACAAACTGCTAAAAACATTAAAAATTACCGCTTCAGGAAAGAGGTGAAAGGCCGACAACATAGCCGCAAAGGCCAAAATAGTGACTAGATAAAAAATACTCTGCTGCATCTTGTTTCTCCTTAACATGGACAGCAATATCAACCGCGACACTAGGTCGTGGCGGTAAATCCTAACTCACATAGCTACCAAGAAAATGGACTGCATTTGCTACTCCTTAGCAATTCTTAAAGCACCATTTTGTCGCTATGCTTAACCCAATTGTAGAAACATTAACGTGTATTTCAATGCAAATTAGACATGAAGTTTTGGCAATTATAATGCACATATTAGGCACTTCGCTGAAAGAAAATTCATGTGCAGTTTCGCCACATTGCACTATGTTCATTACACTTAAATATCGTTCAGTAATTAATAACGTTGAAAATCCTCTTAGGTTGTAGATGGGGTTTAGTCAAAGTAACCTTCAAATTAACAACAAGAGAGGCATGAGTCATTTAACACTCAGATTCAGTACCAAACGTAAATAATATGTCACAACAAGGCATCAACTAATTCGCCCAGAAGGTATGAAGACGCTTGAAATATCAGCGTTAACCAGCTAGTCTAACTGGGTGGTCAGACCTCTTATAAGGAAGAACAACATGACACTTATATTTGTTCTCGCGTTGTTAGCCTTGCTCAGTGCAGCAAGCTATCATCGCGCAAGCTGGAATACCGCTCTAGGTATTGCAGCAGTTACAATGCTAGTTGGCACCTTTGCTGGTGCATTTGGCATTATCTCTTGGTTAATTTTCTTAGCGATTGTTATTCCGCTTTCAGTAACGAACCTGCGTCAGCAGTACATCGTGGCTCCAGCATTTAAAGCGTTCAAAAAAGTTACGCCGACAATGTCAGAAACCGAAAAGTCAGCGATTGATGCAGGTACGACTTGGTGGGAAGCCGATCTATTTTGTGGTAACCCAAACTGGGATAAACTTCATCAGTTTCCAAAGCCACGCTTGAGCGTTGAAGAGCAAGCGTTTTTGGATGGCCCGGTGGAAGAAGTGTGTGCCATGCTTAACGATTGGGAAGCAACACACGAGCTGACTGACTTACCGCAAGACGTGTGGCAATACTTAAAAGACAACAAGTTCTTTGCGATGATCATCAAAAAGCAATACGGTGGTCTTGAGTTTTCAGCTTACGCGCAATCTTGTGTACTACAAAAGCTTACCAGTAAATCAACTTTACTTTCGTCTATCGTGGGCGTACCTAACTCGTTAGGCCCAGGTGAACTACTTCAGCACTACGGTACTGACGAGCAAAAAGAACACTACTTACCTCGCCTAGCAGTGGGTGATGAAATCCCTTGTTTTGCATTAACGTCACCAGAAGCGGGCTCTGATGCTTCATCTATCCCAGACTTTGGTGTGGTATGTAAAGGCGAATGGGAAGGTGAAGAAGTATTAGGTATTAGCTTAACGTGGAACAAACGTTATATTACTTTAGCACCTGTTGCGACTGTACTTGGTCTGGCGTTTAAGATGCGCGACCCGGACGGTCTATTAGGTGATAAAGAAGAGCTAGGTATTACTTGTGCGCTTATTCCTACAAACACGCCTGGCGTAAAAATTGGCCGCCGTCATTTCCCACTGAATGTGCCATTCCAAAATGGTCCTACCCAAGGCGAAAACGTGTTTGTACCACTCGACTTCATTATCGGTGGCGCAAAAATGGCAGGACAAGGCTGGCGCATGTTGGTTGAGTGTTTGTCGGTTGGTCGGGTTATTACGCTACCTTCAAACTCTGCCGGTGGTATTAAATCTCTTGCAGTTGCAAGTGGCGCATACAGTCGCATTCGTCGCCAGTTCAAACTTCCTATCGGTAAGATGGAAGGGATTGAAGAGGCACTAGCGAAACTTGGTGGCTATGCGTATAGCTCTGATGCTGCGGTGACTATGTCAACTGGCGCGGTAGATTTAGGTGAAAAGCCTTCGGTTGTTTCTGCCATTTTGAAGTACCACTTAACCGAACAAATGCGTGCTTCAACCATCCATGCCATGGATATTCATGGTGGTAAAGGCATTTGCCTAGGACCAAATAACTACGTTGGCCGTGGTTACCAAGGTGCACCAATTGCAATTACGGTAGAAGGTGCAAACATCCTAACCCGTAACATGATCATCTATGGTCAAGGCGCTATTCGTTGCCATCCTTTTGTACTGGCTGAACTTGAGGCTTGTTCTATCAAAGATAAGCAAGAAGCGCTTGATAGTTTCGATAAATCCTTGATGGGTCACATCGGTTTCACTATGTCGAACTTGGTAAGAACTAAGTGGTTAGCCCTAACCGGTGCACGTTTCACCAAAGTACCATTTAACGATGAAACCGCGGTTTATTATCGTAATGCTGCTCGTTACAGTGCATCATTGGCATTAATGTCTGATATTTGTATGGCTGTATTTGGTGGTTCACTGAAGCGTAAAGAGCGTATTTCTGCACGTTTAGGCGACTTATTAAGCTACCTTTATCTGGTTTCTGCAACGCTTAAGCGCTATAACGATGAAGGTCGTCGTAAAGAAGACTTACCGTTTGTGCAATGGTCTTGTCAGGAACACCTGTACCTTTGTCAACGTGCCCTTGCTGACTTAATCAACAACATGCCTTCTGCTGCATTACGTGGTTTGTTGAAAGTGGTACTGTTCCCATTTGGTCGTCCGGTTCGTAAACCAACCGACAAAATGGAGCACAAACTTGCTCAGTTACTTCAAGTACCTAGCGAAACGCGTGATCGCCTTGCAACACACATCTACTTAAAAGATGAGCCACTGTGCTTGCTTGGTAAGCAAGAGCAAACGCTAAAAGACATTCTTGCCGTAGAGCCGTTATTTGAAAAGGTATGCCGTGGTACTGGTAAAAAGTTACCGTTTATGCAACTTGATAAAGTAGCAGCAATGGGACTTGAAGCAGGTGTACTGAGCGAAGACGAAGCAGCTAAATTGACTGCCGTTGAAGCAAAACGTCTTGCCGTTATCAACGTTGATGACTTTGACCCTGAAGAGTTACTTGCTGGCAAAGCAAGAACCAAGGAATCAAGTAAAGCAGACGCAGCATAACTATTTTTGTTTAGGTAGTGTGATCCATACTACCCTAGCAATTAGCGTGGATATAAAGGTCAGAATTTTCTGACCTTTTTTCTTGGCAGATTAGAGCCGGGGGGAACACAGCTCTAGTGATTTAAAATAAATATCGCACTTTAAACGTCACTAAGTCTTGCACTGGTTGTTGCCATAAATCGGCGACACTACCAAACCAATCTCTGCGCCCGACCTGCGACTTTTCAAGTGTCGAAAAGTTTGCACCTCCTCGTTGATACACTAAGAAAATGTCTGAATATGCACCCATGCGATAACGCAGTTTTATCTGGCTTGCTAAGCGCCTGTCGTCAAAACTGGTGTCACCATGAATTTCGCGAAGCTCGCCATTGGTAATTTGATAAATCGTCTTACTTTGCGCTTCAAGTATCGTCCACTGTAGCGAACCACTGAGTTCAAGGTTGTCGGTGATCCGACCGTTAAATTCCAACTTATTGGAAAACTCATCTCTGTCGTATTCACTCAAGCGATTTTGCCCGTTCGCCATCAGCCAGCCATCACCGCTTCTAAAGAAATTACTCAACTTAAGGTTCCAGTTGTAGTGTGGCATCCAAGTCAAATCCACGGCGTATTGCTGTGCTGAGCCTGATATTCCTTCTTGGTCAAGCTCTATACTCGCAGCCCAAGAAAAATCTCCCACATAAGGGCTTTGATAAAAGACCCGAGACTCTACACGGCTGGGCATCTCAAACACTTCGGTGCCTCGCCCTAAGTTGTCTTGTTTACCAGTGGTGTAATAATCTAGCCCGAGGTTGAGCTGACCACCATTTGCCAACAAAAACTGCGCTAAATATGCTTGTCTGGCCGCTAAACCAGTTCCTGCATTATTTTGCTCATGCCTCAGTGTGAGTGACTGCTTTAATCTGGTAAACCAGCTGTCTTTTGGGTGCATCGCGTATTCACCATAAAGCTCGCTCACCTGCCAGTCATTGCGTTTCATATAGCCGAGATCACGGTTATCAAATTCGTCATCCACAGCAAAGTAGCGCGCAGCGAACTTCGTCTGTAACGAATGTTGATACTCCGCGTCTAGCGATACACCTTGACCTGTAACACGTTGCTTTTGTGTTTCTACCTCAGTTTGTAATAGCGCGCCTTTGAAAGACCAAGTATCACTACGATACTGGCCATCAAGGGCATAACTCATGGCATCGCGTTCAAGAAACGGCCTGTCTGTTTTGGTCGCAAGTACACCGGCCTGCCAATCTTGCGTGCGATAATTAGCTCTTGCTGCAAAAAACTGCTTACCAATATCGTCCGAAAAGTCCGACTCAGACACAGCAAAAGTACCAAATTGTACCGACTTTCCTTTATGTACAAATCGTAGCGCCGCATCTATGGGGGTGATTGCGCGTGTACCATCATCACTTGATGCCCCTATACGACGAGTATGAATAAGCTTAGTGCTTTCAAGTGCAGCAACTTCAAAAAGGCTGATATCCTGGGTGAAAAATGGACGTTTATCGGTGCGAAGCGTTTCCACGGCCGAATAATTCACATCAACATCATCGATATCCACCTGACCAAAGTCAGGATTCACGGCAAGACTCACCTTCTGATGATGAGAAGGCTTGTAAAACAAATCAAAGCCAACATCGGACTGATGCTGGCGCTCGGAAGGCGAAGTGCTTAGAGGCGCAAATTGAGCCTGATGCGCAAAGTAAGGCACAAATGCCAATTGAGAATGCGCGGGGATCTGTGCTGCGATCTTTGGCATGGTCAGGAAGAAATCGCTATTTGCTGTTGTATCCTCATGGTTTGCATAGATAAAATTACTTTTAAGTTCATACAACTGTACCGAAACGCCAATCTTTGTAAGCCCCTGCTCATCTCCTGGCTGAAACGACACGGTATGCCAAGGGATCAATAATTCCGTGGTCCAATACGTATCGTCAATATGATTGGCATAGTGCCAATCCCCATCCCAATCGTAATCCACGTTTAAGCTTGGGGTTACAACACCATCTTGCGAGCCGCCACCTAATGTCACCGAAAATTGATATGCACTACTACCGTCGCCTGAAAAGTCCACAACTACCCGATTGAAGTCAGCTTGCATAAAACGGTCATGGATATTGAATTGTCGCTTGCGCTCGGCTTTATTCTGAAAGTTTTTAATACCAATATAAACGCCGTCGGCGGTTGCAAAGGCTTTTGCGGTAATTTTGTCATTAGCAGATGCCAAAGTTACAGGCACAACCTGAACAAATTGTTCAAAGTGCGTGGCAGAACCCCACTGCGCTTCATTCAACTTACCATCAACCACGATAGGTTCCGCAAGTGCAGCGCCTGCCATCATGGGATAACTTAAACCGAGCCAAAATTTATTGCTTTTATTCATACATACTTTCCTCAGAGTTATGCCTGCTATTGCAACAAACTTTGCCGTAAAAAGTTCTTAACTTTTTCTGAAGAAAGCTGACTTAACCTTTATAAACATTGACTTAATCTTAAGAAACGCTAACGTTATGGGAACAATTTGTTTTGATTATTGAAATTGGTACTCGGCGTGCAGGCACAGGAAGTAGAAATGGTTTGTTTTGGACATTGGCAGTTTGATCTCCAGCAAGATTGCCTAACACATAGGCAAAGCCAAGAAACCGTAAAACTTGAGCCACAAATGGCAAGGTTACTCGCGCTTTTTATTGAGCATCATAACGAAGTGCTTGAGAAATATTGGCTTACCGAGCAGCTGTGGCAACACGCGGTTGTCGAACCCAATAGCCTTTATCAGCTTCTGACTAAACTGCGAAAAGTGCTCGGAGACGACCCTAAAAACCCAATTTACATCAAAACCATTCCAAAGCGGGGCTATCGCTTTATCGCGCCACTAGAAAGACATGAAATAGCGCCTCGTCATACGACAAAACCAGTCAAAGCAATCGCCAAGTCCCGTATTTTTTCACTCAGTGCCGTCGCAATGGCAGTGTTATGCTTTGGCGCAATCGCCTTTTTTAATCAAGCACCGACTGAAAAAACACCATCACGCTACGAAACCTCGAGTCTCAGTCATGAGCTTGGCCTTGAATTTGACGTTGATGCCCACCAAAGCAAAGAACTCATCGCCTATGTAAAAGATTTTACTCACCTTATTATTGCCAACAAACAAGGCTATCAATTAAATGAACACCGCTTTGATTCGCGGATCAGTTTTCCAAGTTGGAGTCCCGACTCAGACAAACTGGCTTTTTGGCAATATCAAGGTAGTGGCTGCCAACTTCATGTTATGACTGCCGCAGGGCAATTTTTTCATAGCTCGCAAATTCTTCCTTGCCAAGTTGGTACTAAACCCGTTTGGAAAAGTGACAAAGAGCTTATCTTAACGTTCGGCCAATATAATGCCAAAGCAGCACACCTTTACCGACTTGAGTCCCATCAAATGGTTAAGCTGCCACTTGCTTTGGCAGCCAATGAACAGTTAAAAATGGCCCTTCGAGCGTGGCAAGACAAAACCTTTTATTTGGTTCAAGATAAACAAGGGTTAGCAAGGCTACAAGCGCTTGATGGCACGGTACATCTGGAGTGGTCAGCCCCTGTCACTTCCGTTGCGTTTGATGTTTATCATCAAGCCGTGATTGCGAGTCAATATGGCAGCCTATCGCGACACTTTAGAGACGGTGACAGTCAAGCCATCAAAGAAACGGAAATTGGCTTATACACGAGCTTCTCAAGCGATAATCGCGGTGATATATTCGCGGCATTGGAGAGTTTTCAAGTTAATATCAAAGACCGAGACGATCTCCCCTTATTTTCAAGCTCAAGCATCGATTATTTACCACTGACCAACAGCTTGGGGGAAACGGCATTTATGTCGAGGCGCAGCGGCGTATGCGAGGTGTATCTATATCGCGATGATAAAATCAGTCAGCTTTCCTTTTATCAGGGGCATGAGTACGTTGGTTTTTTAGTATGGAGTCCAGAGCTGAGCTATTTGGCCTCAAACCGTGATAACGATTTAGTGATATACGACCGAAAACGCCCACTCACCCAGTTCAAGTCACAGCTGAGTCTGCCCATCAAAAGCATGGGCTGGATAGATGAGCAAACACTATGGGCTTATGACGGCGAAACATTAAACCAATACAGCTTGTCTGGGGCGCTTATCAGCAGCCATGACAGTACAGCTGACTTTGTCTTTTATCACCCCGAGAGACAAACTTGGTTTGTGCTACAACAAAACCTATTGCTGGAGTACGAGACGCTCTTCGAAAGCGACTCAGAAGCGTTAAATAAATATGCGCTAAGTCAAAAACAAACCAATCAATTTAGTAACTTAAGAATTCGCGGCAACGACATCTATTGGCAATCCGCTTGGTCAAAAGAGGACTACATTTGGCAACTCACCTTGATGCCAGCGCAAAACCCTACGCTTAAAAAAGTCGGCCACTTGATTTGGCATTACGATATCGACGCGCTTGGGGATCTACTCATAGCAAAGATGGAAAGTGTAGAAGGCGATATCAAGAAACTGACTCGCCTACCAGAAGCTGCTAACTAACGATTATCATTACAAAAGCACATACCCGGTATAGCTCAGTACTAAGGTGCTGAGCCAAGTCATAGCTAAATGCTGTGGACTTTTTAATGCACTTAACACTAAAAGTGGCAGAAAGACATAGGGTAATAGACTCACTACACTCAGTCCTAATAACATATAGACAGGCACTGAAAAACAGACGGCAGCCGTCAACACAATAATCCAGATGCTCTGCTTTGCTGATTGCAGCTTATCTATACTCAACCAATATGCAGTGCGGTCGTAGACTTCAGGTTTGAGATCAATGGCAAGGCTCGACCACCATAATAGATTTAACGTCACCAGACCTGGAACGTAATTTGCCATCAGATCGGAGCGCTCTACACTTAAGATCGCGCCAAACCATAGCACCAACACACTCATCACAATGCGCCAAAGCAACACAAAATAGTGGTTGTAAGCAAAGCTCAGCCAAAATGTCGTCAACCCTTTAACCATTACCGATAACGTCACTTTACGCGGTAGCAAAGCAGCACAGCCAAACACTATTAGGTTTACAGCAATCAAATACCAAGTAATTTCGACAACAGCAAAACTGATAATGGCTGTTATCAATAATCCAATACTGGTCCCCAAAGGTCGATAAATAAAACAAAGAGCAACGAAGAATTGCGTCACCGCAAAAAACAGTAAATGCCATGCTTGTGTGATTTTCTCAATTCCAATCGAGTAGCAAAGAATTAGCGTCATCAATAATAAGGGGTGAACAACCAGTACGGACAATCCATCCGCCACTTTTTGATGGATGGCACGATCGAGGATCGTGTGATGGTAACTTCTGTGCGCTTTGTCCAAAACCGCATCTCGAAACACAAATAGAATAAAGCTTTGCGCCGCAAGTAATCCCCATGCAATTTGTACCTGTGCAATGGGATTATCACTTTCTACAATTTTACCTATACCCATAAATAGTATTGCGATAAAACCTAACAGATAAACTTGAAACAATGCAGCTATCATCAAGCCAAATTGCTGAAGTTGCTGGCCTATCGCTTGCAGCGATAGGGAAAGTGATGCTTTTCTGTAACGATAGTAATAAAGCATATTAACTACCCTGCTTTGGTGTTAAGGGAACAGAATGAAATCCAACTTGTAAAAAAGGTTCAGGCTCATGACTTGTCATCAGCACCATGCCAGCGTAGCTTTGTGCGAGCTCAACGATATATTCGCAGCCTGCCGCATCCAAAGCTGCAGTAGGCTCATCGAGCAATAAATAAGGGGTATTACGCATCAAGGCATTAATAAGCTGAAGCTTCTTTTTGTTACCAGAGGAGAGATCCGCGTAACGCGTCATTAAAAAGGTTTCAAACTGAAAGTCGTTTACAAGCTGCGAAGGAAAATCACATTGCCATGCGGTTGATGTGAGAGTTAATAACTCTTTTGCACGCAAAAAAGCAGGAAATGGAATGTTGTCTGACGCAAGTGCAACAAGTGTTTGGCGTTTATCGATTTTCTTGTCTTGTAATAGAATGTCGCCATTGAAGGCATCATCAAGCCCAGCAATCATACTCAGTAAGGTGGTTTTCCCTACGCCATTCGGCGCCGCTAAACAAATTCTATTATGCTCAAACTGTTGTGAATAATTGTCAAACAGTACCTCTTTGGAGAAGCTTTTACTTAGAGATTTTATCGTTATCATCTTGCTCTACACTATAAATCCAAATAGGGATTTATATTTATGTTTAAAAATGTAGTTGTCATAAAACTTAACTTATTACAAAAGCTAATATTTATCACCTAGTTAGAAAGTAAAATGGCGCATTTTACGTACCTTATTTTGTAACAAAGCCTTACACACTACATTTTTTAACATCTTATAAACATCATTAAGTAACCTTTCATTTTTCCATCCTATACTCTTGCTCCGAAATCGCTTGAATAACGACCTATGTTCAAAATATTGATAAAGGAGATCAACTATGAACTTTCGTATCCTAACTGCAGCCACCCTATCCCTATTAGCGGTTGCATGTTCGTCTGAAGATGTCGAGACCGCTAACTTCGGTTCTGACATCTATAAAAACCAATATAACTTGGTTAATGCCACCGATTATGAAATTGCATTTCACCTTGCTAACACTGAGCTAGACGGTGATGAACGAAATGTCGCTGACGATAAATATCGCGTCAAAGTACTAGCTTCCGGTTCAGAACCCGTACGCATAACACACGAACATAACACCAACCGTGAAATCAGTTTTTATGCTGAGTCAGTCAACAAGCTTGGCATGGTAGAACAAGAAAAAATTAAGGTAAGTAATGACCGAGATTATCACTTTGTTGTAATGCAGGATAGCAACGATACCTTAGATATAAAGGTGGTTAGAAAGTCTAAAGATGATCACGATAATAAATTTACCGTACGAGTATTAGCTTCCAAAACAATGACATTAAATATTAACGGTTCAGACGTTGAATTTGATAAAGGAGAAGTCAGTAGCTGGTATCAAGTGGATGACTGTAATCAAGATATTATGATGGGTGATGAGGTTATAAGTCTTTGCAATGCATCACTAGACCGCTCTTACTTACTCGTCGTCGGTGAAACTGGATTAATGAGCACCGTTTTAGAATACTAATTAATCACCGCTTTTGAGGCTGCCGATATTCCGGCAACCTCAACGGTTAGCCGTCTAGATTTATATTTATAACGCATTTTTTATTCACAAAAAATTCAACTTTCTGCCGAAATAAGTCAATTCTATTCATTTTCAGATCCGACCATACAAAATAGTGACATTTGTCATAAGTCAGTTTTATTAAACTTTCCACGCGCAATAAAAATAGAGTTTTAGCTTTAAAAATCAATTAATTCTTTATATCTCATAGAGATAAAAAATAGCTATTAACAACTCCATATTGCAATCATTTTATAACATTTCAATTATGTTAACGTTAGATTTAATTAACATTAAAATGTCAAATTTTTCGTGTTGACACCCTGAAAACTCGGGCTTAACCTAGCCGCCGTTCTTAAAACACAACAATCAAAAAATCACATTTAATATTTTTTATTTACAAATAAAATAATCTTGTAACAAAGATAGCGACAATAGTATCGCGACAAAGCCGACCAAGTTAACGGATTGGCACACACGGGACGTTGGTTAAGTAGTACTCGCCTCTAACAAGTATGATTGGGTTTTCTAAACAGTTTCCCGTCATACAAAAATATAAGCATTGTGAAAATCACAATCGGATTCATTATTTTAGTCAGAGTAGGAAAGTCATGAACCAGTACAACACAGAAAAGGAAGCAATTCAGGTCGAGAAAAAGCTCGGTAGTATTGTTTTCATCTCGCAAGATCAATCACTTTCTCTGGAGTCAGTGCAAGATTACGCAGCTCAGCCCTTGTCCAAAGTAAAATTGGACGAGTTGGCACTAAAAGCTAGAATCGAGCAAAACCGTCAATACCTGGACAATAAATTAGCAAATCAAGAAGATATATACGGCGTGACGACTGGTTTTGGTAACTCAGCAAGTAACCGTATTTCGACTTCTCTCTCTGAAGAATTACAACAAAACCTCATAGCTTATCATGGCTGTGGCGTTGGTGATTACCTTTCAGAGTCTGATTGTGCCGCGACTTTATTGATCCGCATGAACTGTAATGCCAAAGGCTTTTCAGGCGTTAGTTGGGAATTGCTGGCGCAGATGGAAACCTTCCTAAACAACCGCATCATCCCGGCTATCCCTTCTATGGGTTCAGTAGGCGCGAGCGGCGACTTAACACCACTTTCTTATGTCGGTGCCGCACTTGGTGGGAAGCGTAAGGTGTACTATCAAGGACAACTGCGTGAAACCGCTGAAGTATTAGAAGAGCTAAACATTGCGCCATACAAGCTAAAGCCGAAAGAAGGTTTAGCTATCATGAATGGTACTTCGGTTATGTCTGCTATCGCCACGAATGCGCTAAAAGACATCCGCCGCGGCATTGATTTAAGCTGCAAACTGATCGCGCTTTATGTCGAACTTATCGAAGGTCGTGCATCGCCATTCCATAAACGCGTACACGAACTTAAACCACACCGCGGACAGCAGATCTGCGCAGAGAAAATTCTAGAACGCTTAACTAACGTCGATCAGCGTTTAGGTCGCAGAAACCGAACCGATGACAACATTGAGTTTGGCAAGCAAGAAACGTTCAGGTTACAAGATAGCTATTCAATTCGCTGCTCTCCGCAAGTGTTAGGTCCATTAATTGATGCTGAGATGTGGGCATCACAGATCCTAACGACTGAAATCAACTCAGTGAACGATAACCCACTATTTGATGATGAGAACGACCTTATCCTCAACGCGGGTCACTTCTACGGTGGTCACGTTGCAGCGGTGTGCGACACCCTCAAGCCACTCGTTGCAAACATGGGCGCGTTACTAGAGCGTGAATTAGGCATTTTGGTTGATGATCGCCTTAACGGTGGAATTTCTAACAACTTGGTTGCGCGTGAAGATCTTGGCGACAAAGCTTGGGTACACCACGGTTTCAAAGCAATGCAAATTACCTCTTCTTCTCTTGTTGCAGAAGCACTTAAAAATGCAGGCCCGATGTCAGTATTTTCACGCACAACAGAAGCACTAAACCAAGACATCGTCAGCATGGGCACCATCGCCGCACGTGACCTTCGTCGTATAACAGATCTTATCAAGCCAGTTATTGCCATTCAGGCAATGGCGATCCGCCAGGCATTTTATGTTGATGGGAAAGATGCAAAAGCAGAGAAACTTAACGTACTTTCTCGCGAGTTTTTCGACAAAATTAGCAGCAACTTCAAACCAGTCATTGAAGATAGGCCGATGGATGTCGAAATCAACAATATGGTTAACGCCCTATTTAATGAGCAGTAACCCTCTCTAAGTCATTTTTGAGATGACAATAACGCTATAGCTGGCAGCTTCACTGCCGCCAGCTAGGGCTTGTTGTTGCTCAAAAACCGCTAATGAGACGAAAACTACACACCAGAGAAACTAAAAAGGATATAAAAATGAGTAGCTTAGAATCAATAACACAATTTATTAAACAAGACATCATTGTCGACAATTTAGAAGTGGTAGATAGCATTGATGAAATCGAAGATGATGCTCAACTTATCGGTGACGGTCTAGATCTAGACAGCATCGAGGTGCTCGATCTTGTGGTATCTATCGAGAAAAAATACAACCTTAAGTTCAAAGATTACCCAGAACAAACCATTCAAGAAAAAATGAAAAACGTCAGTACCTTAGCTAGCTTTGTTCACGAACAAGTTGAAGCACAAACAACAGCTGAAGCTTGTTGATCTGACCGTAACCATTTTCGCTTGGAAGGACACCATGCAAACATACAGTGCCATTCGTTCAACACTCATGCAACTGATTGAAGCTGAGTTAGAAGTAGATAAAGAACAACTAGACGTACTAAGTGACGACGCCAATTTAATTGAGGCGCCACTGTTTCTCGACTCGGTCGACCTTATGCAGTTATCTGCTGCATGTAAAAAAGCGTTCCAATTAAAAGACTTGGGCGAATTGAGCACTGTAACTTTGGCGACACTAACACGCCAAATAGCGTTAAACTTAACGCAACAAAAACAAGCAACACCCTTGGAGACTTGGGCAGATCAAGTCACCTCTCTCAAAGAGACCGATTTACTAGCACTGATACAGCGTAGTCTAGAGTGTGAGATCAACGGTCAGGTTCGCCTTATCAAAGACAGCACGCCCTGCGATATCATTGTGAGCACTATGGTGTTATTAGCACACAATATCACTCCGGTATTAAGTGCGAATGCGGCCGCGAACGTCAATGCGTTTAGCTGGCGAGAACTCACGCTTGCCAATCAAGAGGTAGAAGCTCCGTTTCATTCCATGACGGCATTTTTACAACAGCATAGCGATAAGACAATTGGCTTTGAAACGTCAGGCAGCACAGGCAAGCCACAAACTTGGCATAAATCCATCGCCTCACTCCATGCAGAAGCCGTCACTTTTGCTGACACTTTCTCGTTTGACTCAGTAGATTATTTCTGTGCTTGCGTTGATATCCGCCACATGTTCGGCTTTATTTGGGCATTTATGCTCCCTCTGCAGCTTGGCAAACCGGTGTGTTATGAACTCGGTTCAACACCGGATTTACAACCTGTAAAAGACAAACAGGTAGGTGTGATCTTAACGCCAACTATGTTTGACTTTGTGGCCGATCAGTTAAATCAAAACCACTGTTACTTAATAAGCTCAGGTGCACCATTCAAAGGTGAGAAAGAGCAAAAACTTGCCGACCTTATTTCTTACCTATCACTTTCAATACAAGCTTTTGAGGTACTAGGAAGCACTGAGACCGGCGGTATCGGCTATCGTCCATTAGGCAACAACGAAACGCACTTTACTAAGTTCACTGCGGTCGACATTTATCAAAATGGCGAGCACAAAACCATGTTGAGATCACCGTTTTTAGTGGCTAATTGTGATGAGTTTGAGCTCAAAGATAAGCTGATTTTCAGCAATGAAAACCAATTCACACACGGTGGGCGCGCAGACCAAATATTTAAATATGCAGGTAAACGCTACTCGCTACAAAGTATAGAAAAAGTCCTCCAAGAACGCTTTGTGGGACTTCGCCATCGCGTGTTTTTTATCGAGGACAATAACAATAATAAAGGGGGCGAGCTGGTCGCCTTTGTCGAAGGACTATCTTGCATCCCTACACTTCAGGACATCAGAAGTTGGTTTAAAGATTTACCCACGCCGCAGGTTCATTTTTTGGCGCAATTTCCAGAAAACGAGCTCGGCAAAATCACCCTCTCGGCACTACAGGAATGCGTACATGAATAATAAACAACAAACTTTCATTACTGGTTATGGTGTGCTCTGTGCAGCGGGCGAAAATCGCCAAGCGCTGCTAACTAGCATCAAGGAAAACCGCACTGGTATTGACCGCATTAATCGTTTCGACACACAGGGACTAACACACAATGTTGGGGCGCTCGCTATCAACTACGAGAATCACAGCGCAGAACATTTTGATATGGATCTGGCGAGCCAATACGCTATCCATGCCGTTACAGAAGCACTTGAACATGCAAATTTAGCCTTAAATCAGATGGACAGTACCCGTGTGGCATTTATTCTCGGTAATGCAAACTGCGGTATGTTTTCATTGATGGAGAGCCTTAAAGGTCAGCATCAACTAGGGTTTAAGTTTTATCCACCACATCAAATTGCAACCGATGTCAGCCGCCACTTCGGTATTCAGGGCCCTGTAATGACTTTCACCTCGGCCTGTACCGCAAGTAGCAGTGCCATTGCTTTTGCTAAACAACTCATCGAAAACGACCAAGCAGATGTCGTCATTGCTGGCGGTGCGGATGCCCTGAGCGAGCTGGTTTACGGCGGCTTTCAGTCGGTACAGTCCTTGAGTCCTGAGCCTTGTGCTCCGTACAGCGAAAAAATGGGATTAAGTTTAGGTGAAGGCGCAGGTTTTTTAGTCTTTGAATCGCAAACACATGCCAATCAGCGTAACGCAACGCTGCGATATCAATTGCTCGCGACAGGGTCGAGCTTAGATGCTCACCACGCTACAGCACCTAACCCCGAGGGCGATGGTGTACGCCGCGCTTTTACGCAGACATTGTCCTATGCGCCCGTTGCAGCAAGTGATATTGAATATATCAACAGCCACGGGACTGGTACGCCAGCAAATGATGGCGCAGAGCTAAAAGGGATCCAATCAGCCATTGGTGAACAGGCCATGCACGACGTCTCGGTTTCAAGTAGTAAATCTTACTTTGGTCATACCCTTGGTGCCGCTGGTGCCGTAGAACTTATTTCAACTTTGGTCAGCCAGGATGAAGGACTTCTACCAGCAACACTGGGGGTCGACTCAATAAGGTCGTGTTGCCATGCGTATCAATTAGTGACCAATCAGGCCAGACCTCAGGTTGTTGATGTTTTTGCGGTGACTAACTCAGCATTTGGTGGCCACAACACCAGCATGCTACTCAGTAAACATCAGAAAACGTCGATTAACACGGCGTCAAAACCGGTGTATCTACTTGCTGCCACCAGCCTGTCTGATACTGAAGTATACAATGCTCGACAAAATAGCACCGACCACTTTGCTGAATTTAACTTAAAACAGCAGTTTCCCGCACTTTTCCAGCGCCGTACACCGTGTGTTGCACAATTTGCCTTAGGTGCCTGCCAATTTACCTTACAAGACAGCGATCTCAATTTAGCTCAATTACCACTGCCAGAATTCGCAGCCTACTATGCTAATCCCATTGGCTCGCTGGAAACCTTAGATAAAAACCTCGCATCATTTCAAGATGGCATCGCAGAGCTAAAAAGTACGCATTTCCCCAATACCGTCGTCAATGCCACATTAGGGCAACTGGCACTCGGCTTCGGCTTTAAAAACTCGGCCACTTGTGTGAGTGATTTAGGCAATGACTTTCTACATGCGCTTTGGAGCGCAACTCTTGATATGCGTGAAGGTCGAAGTCGATATGCGATGGTATGTAGCTCGCAAGACGACACAGCACTCTCGCAGCAGGTCTGGGCTGCACATCAATTCCAAGCAGATATCGGTCATTTTTCCAGTGCGGCGCTCTTGGCAACCAGCGAGGTGTTACCGGCAGGCTACCAACCTCTCGCAGAGCTCATTGATTTTATTCAAATCAATGATGCGCAGGAACATCAAGCACTAGACAGATTATTGGCAAGCAAAGCTAGAAAGCTAAGCCAAGTGGGCAATGTCGTGTTAAGTACTCATCACGACGAAGCGTTTGCCACCATTGCAGCAAGCTTGGACAGCCATTTACCACAAGCTCAACTTATAAAATATCAACCACAAACCACGCCTCTACACAGTACAGAATTAGCAGTGCGTGCGCTAATGCATGCACTCAACACCCCAGTTGGTGATACCGAGTTAGATCAAACCCTACTCCTAAGCGTTAATCTCGCGGGAAGTATGACGGGATGTATTTTACGAACAGTAAGGAAATAAGATGACGACCGTGATCGAAGTGAAGAACTTAAGGAAGGTCTACAAAAGAACACGAAAAGTTGCCGTCGATGACGTCTCTTTTAGCGTTAGCGAAGGCGAATGTTTTGGACTCCTTGGGCCCAATGGCGCCGGAAAAACCACGACGTTGGAAATACTTCAGGGCTTGCGTAGTGCAACGTCAGGTGAAGTGACGTTATTCGGTCTTAATTGGAAGCAACACGAAACCAAACTTCGCAGCCTTATGGGTGGCGTGATGCAACACAATAACCTCTACGAAAAACTCAAAGTAAAAGAGTGCGTCGAGCTATTTGCCAGCTTTTACCCAAGCTACACGCCAATTGATACGCTGCTTGAGCGCTTCAATTTAAGCGAGAAAAAGGACGCTTGGCTAAGCGAACTCAGTGGTGGACAAAAGCAACGCGTATTTTTGGCGATGGCAGTGGTTGGCCAGCCCAAGTTGGTGTTTTTAGATGAGCCAACTACGGGACTTGACCCCACGAGTCGCCAAGAGTTTTGGCACATCATTAAAGACCTCAAAGAAGCCGGTACCTGTGTGATGTTAACGACGCACTACATGGATGAGGCAGAGTTCTTATGCGACAACTTAGCCATCATTAATTCAGGTCAAATCATAGAGTCAGGCGCGCCAAGCGACATTATTAATCGCACCTTTGAGACTCCGGTGATTAAAGAACCCAGAAAAGCCACACTCAACGACGTATTTTTGAAACTCACAGGTTCCACGATGGAGAGGGAAAGTTATGCCTGAGTTAAGTCAAACTAAGTTATATCCATTTTGGCAATTAATGATGGTCAATATTCGACCTTTTTTCCGTGATAAAGCGGTATTGCTATGGACATTCGGTTTACCTATTTTCATCGCCCTATTGTTGATCCAAGCCTTCTCTGGTGGACCAAAAATGTCTCCTATGAATGTGGTGGTGATGCATGGCGAGCAAATTGAACAGAAATGGCTTAAAGCGATGGAGGAAGATCCACTCGTTACCGTTACCCGCCTCTCACAAACCGATTCAATTGTGCTGGAAGACAGCTTTGCTTCTGCTCAGCTGGCGGAGGTGATCAGCTCACCAGGCTCAGTGCTACGTAAACTGCAAAATGAGGTGAGCCCTGAAGTTTACCTTGCCCCCAACGCTATGTTTTCTACTCATAACTCCGATGAGTCGTTAATGGCACGTAACTATCTATTGCGTCTTAAAGCGCAAGCTAACGGCGAAGAGATGCGAAGCAATGTCATTAGCGTCAAAGGTTATCGTTACACTGACTGGTTGATCCCTGGGATCATCGTGTTACAAGTCCTTGGTTTAGCACTGGTGTCGATTGCCAACAGTTTAGTGTCGGACAGACAAAACGGCTTTTTTAAACGTCTACGCCTTTCTCCTTTCAAACGCCGTGATTACATCATTGGGATCGTGCTCGCACGCTTGTTCTTACTAGTGTTCCAAATGCTGATTCTGTTCGTCGCATTTCACTTTTTATTTGGTTACACGCTGCAAGGAAACGTGCTGGATATCATTGCAGTAATGGCACTCGGTTCATTTTGTATCTGTATGCTCGGCGTGTTAGTCGGCGCCCGTAGCCAACGGGTTGAAGTCTCATCAGGGATAGCTAACTTACTTTACTTTCCGTTGATGTTCTTATCGGGCATTTATTTCGACACCGCTAACTTTCCCACTCTATTGCGAGAAATAGTTTCGTTACTGCCAACCACTGCGTTTTTGGATGCACTGCGCTTAGTCGCAAACCAAGGCGTTGAACTGGCTGCGGTAAGTCGTCAATTGATTATTTTAGGCGTCACCAGCGTGGTGTTCTTCCTCATCGTTTACTTCTGCTTTGACTGGGGAGATGAAAAATCATGATCACCGATAACTTGCCGCATAAGGCACCATTTAAGTTTGCAGACAAGATAATCGAACATTCACCGGGAGAGATGATTGTTGGATTGAAGTTTGTCTCGCATAACGAGCCAGGTCTGCAAGGACATTTTCCGGATGAGCCTATTTTCCCGGGTGTGTTAATCATTGAGACCATGGCGCAGATCAGCGGCTTGTGCTGCAACAACACGCACAAAGGGGGCATGCTGTCTTCCATAGAAAAAGCCAAATTTAGTCGCCCTGTTCGCCCCGGCGAAATCATTAAAGTAACGGCAAAACTAGAAACTGAATTTGGTGCGATGGCGCGCTTTAAAGCACAAGCACACGTTGAAGATGAGTTGGTTGCAAAAGCCGAACTCACGATTGTTTACACGGATTAAGGAACTTGGTTGTGTTTACTGGAAAGACAGTAGTAGTGACTGGCGTATCCAAAGGGATAGGCAAAGGCATCGCACTCGCCTTTTTGCAAGGTGGTGCTCGAGTATACGGTATTTGTCGCACACAAACCCCCATCGCGGAGTTACACAAACCTGAGTATCAAGCTCGTTTCACTCAACAAAGCGGCAATATTACCGACAGCGAGTTCGTCAACTCCGCTATTCGCCAAGCGATAAGCGACACGGGTCGGGTTGATGTGTTAGTGAATAACGCTGGGATCACGAATGATAGCTTGTTCTCTCAGATGTCGTACGACGCTTTTCATAACGTGTTAGATATTAACTTCAAAGGTACATTACTGTGTTGCCAAGCGGTATTACCAGTCATGACTAAGCAAGGTGCAGGCAAGATTATCAACATGGTGTCGCAAAGCGGAATAAGCGGACGTGAAGGCCAAGCCAACTACGCGACCTCAAAAGGCGCAATTATTGGCCTCACTCGGACTATTGCACGGCAATATGGTCACTGTGGTATTTACTGTAATGCACTCGCTCCGACGTTTATTGCAACCGATATGATTGATGATATCCCCGCAAGCATTATCAACCCGGTGCTAAAACATACCGCACTTGGTCGTGTTGGGAGCGTCAAAGAAATTGCTGATGCCACGCTATATCTCGCTTCTAGCGCCTCTAACTACCAAACGGGAAATGTGCTTCGTTTGGATGGAGGGCTTGCGGTATGAATGCTCAAGCGTTTATTTTACTTTATCCAACAAGTGAATTTGATAGCCACTTCGTTACCCATTTGCTGTCGCAAAAACATCCGTTACTCCTTATCAATGCAAGTGCTGAGGTGCTCGCGCATAATCCAGAAGCGAGCCATATCCACCTCAACGCTCCCCTCTCTGAGTTAAATACCACTACATTACTAGATTGGTTTGAACTCAATAATAATCAGCAAGAAGTGATGGTACTGCATTGTGCCAATCGCCTTGATGAAAGCAATCTACTCGAAGACATTGCCGTTGGCGAGCAAGTGATTGCACGTCTAGAAAGCGCATTTGCAGCACTCAGAGTCATTGCCGACAACCTCAGAGTGAGTGGTGGAAACCTCGTCTTTTTAACGCAATCAGACACCTTAAATTACGAATTAGAAGCCACCGCCAGTGTCTGTAACCACGCTCATAATGCATTGATGATGACGCTCGCGCGCGAGTATCAAGGTAGCAAGCTGGCAGTGAACAGTTTTGTGTTACCGCTACTGGCTACCGATAGCAAAGCCGCAAGAATCCAAAAGCGTAACCTAAAAGGAGGCGTACTGGGTGCACGACCTGCGGTATACAGCTATCAAGACTTGGTGGAATACCTAGTCAACTTTATGAAAACCAACACCATGCTCACCGGTCAATCCATCGCATTCACACCAACGCTGGAGCTCAAGCTATGATGCCGGTTGACTTATACTGTTTCCATCACGCAGGTGGCTCTTCTTTGTTTTTTAGGGAATGGGCCAAACATTTACCTGCGCATTGGCAACTCCACGGCATCGACTTACCGGGCCGTGGAACTAAAGCAGGCATGCAATCTTTACGGGACTGGGATGAGGCACTTAGTCACCTAAGTAGTAGCACGCAACTTCAGCCGCGTAGTGAGCGGCTGTGCGTGTTTTTTGGTCACAGCCTTGGCGGGATGGTGGCTTATAAGCTTGCCGATCATCTTGCTAAACATGCACTGACAACTCCGGATTTACTCTGTTTATCTGGGTGTCGCGCGCCAAGTATTCCCTCGGCTACCCAGTACTCAAAATTGACTGACTCGGACTTGCTCACGACTTTATATCATCTCGACATGCTGCCTAAACATCGTTTAACGAAGGACGTAGAAGCGGTTGTGGCCGCTATGTTTAAAGACGACTTTATGTTAGCCGAGCAACCCGTCAGTACAGACATCACGTTGACGATGCCGGTCGAACTGATCCTCGCCACACAAGATCACTTGGTTAAGCCTGAGTCACACCAAGCTTGGTCTGAGTACTGCGAGAACCATTTTCAGCACCATCATGTCGATGGCTGTCATATGTATTTACAGCAACGCCCAACGCTTGCGTGTGAGGTGATTGTCGCCGCAGTAGCGCGACACCTAGCACGCTTACAGCAAACAAAATACCAAAAAGCAAACTGGCAAAAGCCGTTGTGTTAAGGCGAAAAAACAAGGATCACGCAATGAACTCACAGTCCAATTCCGCCAATTTCAAGTCTCTGACAACGAGGCAACTTCACGTATGGCAAGCCCAACAGCTTGATTTGGCAAATCCAGTATATAACATCGCTTGCGCGGTACAATTTACCGGCGGGCTCACAGCCGAGGCGCTAGAGCGAGCCTTAGTGTTGCTATTTGCAAGGCACCCAGTTTTATCGAGTCGTATTGATGAGGCTCATGGCGAGCCACAACTCGAATTATTAGCCAGTGCCCCTAAGTTATTAGCCGTGCCTGATGAGATTGCCGCTTTTAGTGACTCTGTCACCGCCAAAACCTTAATTGAGCAAGCTATCGATATCACTAAAGAGACCTTTCAATTCTACGCTTGTAGCTCAGAAACTCGTTTGCTATTGACCATCAAAGGGCATCACATCAACTGTGACCAGTGGGCATTGCAAGTACTGATGAGCGATTTACTCGCATGTATAGAAGCGGTGCTTGATAACTCTGAACTTGATCTCGCCCCCCTTGATTATCAAGTGATGTTTGAAGAAAAGCCTGAGCGTGCAGCAACTTCACAACAGAGCGAACTCTATCCTATCGATTTTTACCAGAGTAATACTGAGGCACTAGCGCACCATTATGACGGCATCGCGTTTCGTGAAGAAAACCCAGAGGCACTCAAACAAGTAAAACAGGTGGCCTCTCAAGCTGGCGTTACGAGTTTTAGCGTCGTGCTTGCCAGCGTCTTTTTGACTTTATTTCATACCACTGGGCAAACCGATTTGACCATAGGGATCCCGATGGCTCGCCGCACCCGTAAGACACGCGCGATCTTAGGTCATTATTCAGACGTTGAAACGGTTTCTATTTGCGATATTGAGCAGTACACAGGCGCATCGCTTATCAGTGAAGTCAGTAACCAGCTCACCCAATTACTGCTGTCAGGAAATAATAATAAAGACGCTGCAAAGCATATTAATGTCACCTGTAACTACTTAGCCAAGCTAAAAAGCAATGGCATTCGTCCAGGGATCACCCCGTTGATGATTGGTCGCCAAGGGTACGAACTTGCTTTGGGCACAGCGGGAGATACCATTATCAAAGGGGTATCCATTGAGCCTGGTGTTTCACAATTTGATATCGAATTTACGCATTTTGAAACCGAAGGTGGCCTTTGTCGTAAAGTGGTCGCCGCTAAGTCTGTCTTTTCTCGCGTGGCAATGACACGGGTCACCGATATTCAGGCGCGCTTTATTGAATTACTTACCCACTCTAGCGATCTTAATATCGCCGAGCTGCCTGTACTGGATGAAGAAGAGCAAATGCTTATCTTGGCGCGCAGCAATCAAGATAATGAAACGTTCTTTTCCGACACCACTTTAAATCACTGGTTTGAACAAGCGGTAAGTAAACACCCAGATCAAATTGCACTACAAACCCAAACACAATCTATCGATTATAAAACCCTTAACGCCAGAGCCAACGCCCTTGCCTTGCATTTACGGGAGCAATATCAGTCTCAGTATCAACAAACCCTCACTGCCGATACGTTAATTGCGCTGTACATGCAGCCTTCTATCGAGATGCTGATTGCAATTCTTGCTGTCACTAAAGCGGGTGCGGCTTATGTGCCGCTGTCTCCCGACCATGCCAGCGAGCGAACAACCTTTATTCTAAGTGACACTAACCCAAGCCTGTTGATTGTCGACGAGCAAGAGTATGCCGCCGCACAAGACAAATGCCGTTTGGCGGAGGTGGCTTGCCCATTAGTTACACCACTCAATGCCCAGCAACAAAGCGACACAGCCCCTGTCATCAGCCAATCACCGCAGGACTTGGTATACATCATTTATACCTCAGGTACGACTGGCCAACCAAAAGGCGTGATGCAAACTCATGAAAACGTCGCTCGATTGTTCACGGCGACGGAGCAAGATTATGGCTTTGACCATCACGATACTTGGGTGCTTTACCATGCCTATACTTTTGACTTTAGTGTATGGGAAATGTGGGGTGCCCTACTTTATGGCGGTAAACTCTGCATTCCTGACAACAGCCTGATCCGCGATTTTGAGGCCTTTGCAGACTACTGCTCAGATAATCAAGTGACTGTGCTTAATCAGACTCCTGCCGCATTCTATGAATTTAGTGCAGCGGCACTAAGCGCAAAATTGAATTTTGACAAACTGAGGTATGTGATTTTCGGTGGTGACAAACTTAACCCCGAAATGCTCAACCCTTGGTGGAACTGCTACGGCGATGAACAGCCGCTATTGGTCAACATGTATGGGATCACTGAAACCACGGTGCATGTCACCTATAAAGCACTCACGCAACAATCAAGTTCTAAAGCCTCTCATATCGGTAGACCCATATTAGATATGAAAGCGTACGTGCTAAATTCCAAATTGCAGTTGGTCGAACCCGGCGCCTGCGGTGAGTTATATATTGGCGGAGCAGGTCTTGCTCGTGGTTATTTAAACCGCGAAGCACTCAGTCAAGAACGCTTTATTAGCAGCCCATATGCAAGCGAACAAGATATTCAACAAGGACGAGCCAGACTGTATAAAACCGGTGACTTGGCAAGACGCCTGCCGGATGGTGAGTTAGAGTATATCGGTCGTAACGATAATCAGGTGAAGATCCGTGGCTACCGTATTGAACTGGGTGAAATCGAAAGCGTGATCAACCAACTGCCAGAAGTTGCCCAAGCGGTGGTTATCGACCGTACCCTACAAAGTGTTCCCTACCTAGCCGCTTATATCAAGTTTAAGCCACAACATTACGGCCAAACTGCCCAAGTGAAAGCCCATGTGAGTCAAGCGCTACCCAGTTATATGCAGCCAAAAACGTGGACTGAGCTTGCGGAAATACCTTTGACTGGCAACGGTAAATTAGACCGTAAAGCGTTGCCAGAGCCTGA
The DNA here is from genome assembly GCA_000814665.1 of Pseudoalteromonas flavipulchra NCIMB 2033 = ATCC BAA-314. Lineage (GTDB taxonomy): Bacteria > Pseudomonadota > Gammaproteobacteria > Enterobacterales > Alteromonadaceae > Pseudoalteromonas > Pseudoalteromonas maricaloris. The sequence goes on along the minus strand of JWIH01000022.1, from coordinate 9,103 downwards.
ACTGGTAAGCCAAAGCGAATATGTGGCGCCGCAAGACGAAACGGAAGCGCAACTGTGTGAAGCATTTAAAACTTTGCTTGGTGTTGAGCAAGTGAGCACCAAAGATGATTTCTTTGCTATCGGTGGTGATTCTATTCTCACGATTCAACTCGTTGCTTTGCTCAGAAAACAAGGCATTGAACTACAAGTAAAAGATATCTTTGATTGTCCAACTGCAGCGGCGTTAAGTCAGCGTATTGTTAGTGTACAAGCGACTCAACGAGAGATAACACAAGAGCAAGGCCTGCTGAGCGGACGCTTTGATCTACTGCCAATTCAACAATGGTTTTTCAATAAAGCACTACCGGAGGAGAATCATTGGAATCAGGCATTTGCAATCAGGATCCCAAGCGGCTTTAGCCAAACTCAATTACAAGAGGCGCTACACAGTTTAAGTGATCAACATGATATGTTGCGCACAACCTTTATGGAATTTGAAGGCCATATTACGCAAGAATATAACGATGTTAGTACGATGGCGCCACTCAACGTCCTTAACGGCAAGTCGCACGATGTACAAGCAGAGCTCAACGCGCGACAAAGCCAGTTCGATATTTGTAATGGCCCACTTTGGCAAGTTACACATATCGAAGCGTTTTGCGAAGACTACGACCTGCTTCACTTTGCGCTTCACCACTTAATCATCGATGCGGTTTCTTGGCGGATCATCGCGCAAGATCTGCAAACCCTTTTAGCACAAGGAGAGTTGCTGAGTAAACGCACCAGCTATCGACAATGGGTAGAAATGATGCAAGCGTACCCGGCAGCACACCCGCAAGAAATGGCATTTTGGCAGCGTTTAGCAACCAACTTACCAAGCTATCCGCCAAGCATGGCTGCAACACCGTCAACCGCTTGGTTAGAGCTAGACGCGCAAACCACGACCCGCTTAATACGTGACGCGAATGCTGGCTTCAATACGCAAGGTGAAGAGTTACTACTGGCTGCTTTGTGCCAAGCATTGAGTAAAACCTTTAAGCAAACTCAGCATGCTATCACGTTGGAAAGTCATGGTCGTGAAATGTGGCGTGATGATGCTGATATCAACCAAACAATTGGCTGGTTCACTTGCTTGTACCCGCTACGCCTGACTCAACAAGCGACACTAAGCGACACCATTATTGATGCCAAAGAGGCGCTACGCCAGATCCCAAATAAAGGTCTTGGTTTTGGTAGTGCACAACTGCAAGACACCAGCTTAACGTTGCCAAGTATCAGTTTTAACTACCTAGGCCAAATGGGTGGGCAAAGCGATGCGCTTTGGCAAATAGACAACCAACTGCAAACCGAGACAAGTTCTGCACAAAACGGCTCGGATCTGATCCTCGATATCAATGCGCTGGTTCAAGGCGAGCAACTCAGGATCAAAGTGGATTCATTGCTAGATGGCAATCTTACCGATGCCTTCGCTACTCACTTAACACAAGCGCTACATGACGTATTGGATACGGCGCTCGAGGCGAAAAAGCGCGGCGGTGTAAGCACCCCTAGCGACTTTGGTGCGGGCTCGCTTTCTCAGGAGCAACTAGCTGCACTGCAATCCCAGTTAAGTGAAACACAACTAGAACAAACCACGACTCAGTCTGAAAAAACACAAGAATTAGAGATTTAAACCATGTTGAATTTATGCCAATCACTTGCAAAGGATAACATTGCGCTTTGGGCCAATGGAGACAAACTTAAGATTGTCCATGGTGAGCAAGGACTCAGCCAACAATGGGTTGACTACCTCAAAGCAAATAAAGCCGCATTATTAGATTACCTTGTATCGCAGCAAGTTTTTTCCGAACAAGACTTTGAACAGTTACTAGCGACAGAGCATAAAAAGGCATCTGAGATCCGTGCCATCTTTGATGCTAACAGTATGCAAAAAGGTTTTGTTTATCATCACCTTGCCCAACCAAATGACGATGCTTACCGAGTTCAGTTAGTCATCGATTACCATCAAACACTCGATGTCGATGCTTACCAACAGGCTTGGATCTTGGCATCAATGCGTTACCCTGCGCTACGTACTGCGTTCAACTGGGAAAATGAAATCATCCAAGTGATCAAAGGAGGGGCCGGATTTACCCCAAATCACTTCAGTTTTCACGACTTCAGTACGTTAGACCACATTGAACAACAGACACGTATCGATAAGCTCATTCACGACGACCGTAATACACCTTTCGATTTGACTCAACCGGGATTAATGCGTTTTGCTATCGTTAAACGCGCCGATACACATTACACCCTAATTAAAGCAGAACACCATAGCATCAGCGATGGCTGGAGCTTTCCGGTGATGCTGCAAACCGTGCATCAAAACTACGCCAAACTAACCAAAGGCGAGCCGGTCATTGTTGAAGAAGAAACGGCTTACCTACAAACACAAGCGCGCTATCAGCAAAATCAAAAATCTAGCGATAGCTATTGGCAAAACCAAAAGGCACAATTTGGTGAGCCCAATGATATCAACCGCTTATTGAGTAAAAATATTGACCAATCTGGCTCGTCACAGATCCAAAAAGCAGCAGCGAGCGAATTAAAGCTCTCTTCAGAGCGCCATCAACAGCTCAAAGCATTTGCTAAACAACACGGGCTCACGCTGAACGTCTTAATGCAATTTGCTTGGCATAAAGTACTGCAATATTACTGCGACGCTGAGCAAACCATAGTAGGCACAACGGTCTCGGGTCGTGAACTACCCATTGACGGGATCCATGCCAGTGTTGGTTTATATATCAATACCCTACCTCTTTCCCTTGATTGGCAAGAAACGGCCAGTATTCGCACCCAGCTTACAGCGCTGAAAGAAAAAATTGCAGAACTTAACGGCAACAGCAGTGTTTCACTGTCGCAACTACAAGAGCCGAATACTCGCCTGTTCAACAGTCTATTTGTATTTGAAAACTATCCGACGCCAGCGGGACAAGACGTACTCGAATGGTCGTTCGATAAGATGATTGAAAAAGTAGACTATCCGCTCACCATCAGCATTGTTGAACAACAAGATATCTTGCTACTTAAGTTGAGCTTCTGCGAAACCATGCTGGCACCAAGCAAAGCACAGCGATTGCTCACCCAAATGACATTGGTGTTAGATGCCATTATTGCTGATGAAAACCAGCCGCATAACCAAATTTCTTTGTTAAGTAATGATGAGCGAGCACCAATGGTTGAGGTAGATGAGCATGCGGATTATTTGCACTCTACTATCCATGAGTTGGTTGCTCAGCAAGCACAAAAAACGCCAGCTCGAATAGCGCTGGTTGAAGGCGAAATGCAGCTGACCTACCAAGAATTAGAACAAAGCGCGAATAAGCTTGCCGCCTACATTAAAGATCATGTGGACGTTGGCGCTAACCATCGCTTTGTTGGGCTTTTCTGTGAACGCTCTATTGCAATGGTAATCGCAAAACTGGCTATCCTAAAGGCGGGTTGCGCTTATGTACCGCTTAATCCTGATTATCCAGATCAGCGCATAGAGTATATGCTCAACGACACGCAACTTGGTTTGATTTTAACACAAAGCGAGCTGCGCCCGCGTATCGAAACACTCGTTGCAAGTTGTGATGCAGAGCCGCAAATTACCTGCTTAGATAGCTTGTCTTTGTCTGATGCAGCGCCCGTACTATCAGGTGCACATGCGCAAACCGAAGCCTATGTGATCTATACATCGGGTACGACAGGTGAGCCAAAGGGCGTGGTCGTTCCACACCGTGGCGTTGTTTCTTTGGTACAAGATACTGATTTAATAAACACGTCAGAAAACGACGTGTTTATTCACCTATCTAATCCAAATTTTGACGCCGCAACGTTTGAAATTTGGACACCACTAATAAACGGCTGCAAATTAGTTGTAGCAAGTGCGCAACAAGGCGCTTATCCTGACAGCCTATCAAGGTTAATTAAACAACACGGTGTTAGTGTACTTTGGCTAACGCGCACACTGTTTGATTCGCTGTATTTACAACAACCTGATATTTATGACAATGTCCGCTGCGTACTAACAGGCGGTGAGGCAATCACTCCAAGCATAGTCAAACGCATTCTCGCCCGAGATACGCGACCAGAGTTGGTGATAAACGCGTATGGCCCAACTGAAAGCACGACATTTACCACTTTCTATCCATGCGCCAATATTGATGGCCCGGTGCCCATCGGCCAAGCCATTAATCATCGCCAAGTATTATTGCTTGATAAACATCTTAATCCAGTGCCATACGGCGCGACAGGCGAGATATTTATAGCAGGAGCCGGACTTGCGTGTGGCTATCTTAATAAACCCGAAATGAGTGCTGCGCGCTTTATCGATAACCCCTTTGCAAGCGCAAAGGCCAAACAACTCGGGCTAGATAAACTGTATAAAACGGGAGACTTAGGACGTTGGTCCGAGTCTGGCGTACTAGAGTTTTTAGGCCGTAACGATCACCAAGTGAAGATCCGCGGGTTCAGGATTGAGCTTGCTGAAATAGAAGCACAGCTCAACGAATTGGCGCAAGTGAAAGTCGCTGCTGTGGTGGTATTCGAACAAGCGGGCAACAAGCAACTTGCCGCATACGTGGTACCAGAGCGCGGCGAGTTAGACCTAAATGCAGTAAAACAGGAACTGGCTCAGGTTTTACCTAGCTATATGATCCCAAGCTACTTTGAAGTGATGTCGGCGTTACCGTTTAACAACAATGGAAAGCTGGATCACAAGCAATTGCCTACTCCAACGGTGGTAGATGAAGACAACTATCAAGCACCGAGCAGCGAATTAGAAAAACAATTGTGTGGTATTTGGCAGTCAGTATTGGGTCTAGAACAAGTGGGCGTTAATGATGACTTTTTCAAAGTCGGTGGCGACTCTATTGTCAGTATTCAACTTGTGTCTGCGCTGCGTAAAGCTGGCTTTAACCTTCAGGTTAAAGACATCATTGACGCCCCAAGCGTGGCAGCGCAGGCCTATTTAATTCAACACGTTAGCACTGAAACCATCGAACTTATCACGGAGCAAGGTAGGTTAAGTGGTAAGTTTGCACTACTGCCTATCCAACAGTGGTTTTTCGATTTAGGGCTACCAAATCCACACCATTGGAACCAAGCATTTACCCTTAACTTACCTGAACACATTGAACACACGGGGCTGACTCAAGCTATTCAAGCGCTGAGCGAGCATCATGACATGCTACGTTGTCACTTTGTTCAGACCAGCAACGGGGTAAAACAAGCGTACCAAGCGGCAATAGAGCTTGAAGTCCCATTACTTGATGCGACGGCTCTGAGTAAAGACGCGTTATTTAACGAATTGACCAAACTACAAAGCCAATTTGATTTATTCAATGGCCCCCTGTGGCAGGCAGCGTTGGTGAAAACGGCCGAGGGCAGTCAGGTATTCTTTGCCTTCCATCATGCCATTATTGATGTGGTATCGTGGCGGGTGTTAAGCCAAGACTTACAAACCCTATTAAGTGGTGAAGCACTAACAGACAAGCTTACCAGCTATCGTCAGTGGGTGGATGCCATTGCCACCTACCCTTCGGCTTACCCTGAGCAAGCGTACTATTGGCAGCAGGTACAAAAAGGCTTTACTAGCCAACCCACTTACTCAGCACAATCACAATACAGCATCACATTTGCGCAAGAAACGACCGCTAAATTGCTACGAGATGCCAATCTTGGTTTGAATACTGACATTAACGACTTGCTTTTGGCGGCACTCAATATTGCCCTACACAGCACTTTTGACAGTACCGTTAATCATATTCAACTTGAAGGTCATGGTCGTGAAAATATAGATCCGCGCTTGGATGTGTCGCAAACCCTAGGCTGGTTTACCAGTATGTATCCTGTGCGCCTTGAACACCACGACAACGTGATTGCAACCATCGCAAACACTAAAGAAATGCTGCGTCAGATCCCGGATAAAGGCGTGGGCTATGGCGCTTTTGTACAAGCTGGCAAAGTCAGCGTAATTCGCCCTCAGGTGAGCTTTAACTACCTAGGTCAATTGAATCAGCAACAACAGCAAAGCCGAGACTGGCAGCTGGATGATACTCAAGCAGGCTATGTGATGACAGAGGCAAACGCTCAGGCTGACAATGCACTGCTACTCAACATCAATGGCGCAGTTCGCGGTGACAAGCTTCACTTTGATGTGGTTTCGAGGTTGAACCAATCACAGTCGCTGGCATTTGTTGAGCTCTTTGAAATGGCGCTTCACCAGGTCATTAATGCAAGCTGCGAACTAGCAGTACAAACACCGCAGCAAACTCCTAGCGATTTGGGGTTAAGCGACTTGTCTTATGGGCATTATCAAGCGCTGAGCAAGCACTATAATATCGAAGCACTTTACCCAGCAAATAGCTTGCAACAAGGCTTTATCTATCATGCTGTTAACTTCCCAACGGATGATGCCTACCGAGTGCAATTGGTCATGGATATTGAACAAGCGCTAGAGGTTGAACACTTTATTCATGCCTGGCGTTTAGCGTCGCTTCGCTTCCCTATTCTACGCACCGCTTTTGATTGGCAAGAATGTCTACTCCAAGTGGTGTGTCGCGACGCCAGTATTGATGACAGTCACTTCACCATAGTAGATCTATCATCCTTTGACGAGCACGGCCAACAGCAAGCCATCAGCAAAGCTCAAGCCGCAGACCGACAAGTTCCGTTTGACCTAAGTCAACCGGGGCTTATTCGCTTCACCTTGTTTAAGCGCAGTGAAAGCCTCTACACACTTATCAAAACCGAGCACCATGCCATTAATGATGGCTGGAGTGGACCGTTAATGCTGCAAGCTGTCGCGGGGTATTATCGCCAGCTTTGTGCAGGGAAAACACCTGAGGTGCAAGCGCAGCAAACCTATTTAGAGGCGCAAGCTTATTACCTTAAAAATACCAAGCAAACTCAAACATACTGGCAGCAACAACAAGCCGAATTTGACACCGCAAACGATATTAACTTATTGCTTGGTGGCCAATATGACTTGTCGCAAAGTCGAATCGTTGAACAAGTGCAATCGGTACAATTTAGCCTTCAAGGCGAGGCGTTTAGGTCGCTACAACATACTTGTCAACAAGCTGGCGTAACCCTCAACGTTGCACTGCAATTTGCTTGGCATAAGTTATTGCAAACCTATTCTGGTGATAGCCAAACGATTGTTGGTAGCACAGTTTCCGGTCGTGAAATTCCAGTCAATGGGATTGAACAAGCGGTCGGTTTGTTCATCAACACCTTACCTTTAGTGGTGAATTGGCAAGCAGAAGCAAGTTGTAATGACATTCTCAAAGCCATTCAAAAAGGCGTAGCTGCACTCAATAGCCACAGCGACATGAGCTTGTCGAAACTGCAACGTGATGGTCAACGCTTGTTCCATACCCTCTTTGTATTTGAAAACTACCCGACTCCAGAAAATACCGGCAGCTGGAAGTTCAGAGAATCAATAGAAAAAGGCGACTATCCGCTTTCTGTGGTGGCCCAAAGCGAGCAAGACCGATTAGACTTTGTGATGCACTACAACGGAGAATGGTTAAGCACAGCACGGGCAGAGTGGATCCTTGACCAAGTACAAGCTATTTTGATTCAGCTTGGGGAACGACTGACACAAAGCCATCAAAGCATTAGCTTGGTCAATAACCAAATGCAGACAACGCTTAGCCAATGGCACAACAACGCCGAGTCGTTTGCTACCGACAAAGATCTGGCCAGCTTAGTAGAGCAGCACGCCACTAACACCCCTGAGCTGACGGCCATGTTAACCAGTAGTGGTGAAGCGCTGTCTTATGCCGAAGTGAACGGTAAAGCCAATGCCCTTGCACAGCAAATCCTTGCTCAGCACCCCAAAGCACAAGCTGGCCTATTGCCTGCCGATACCCCTATCGCCCTCTACTTTTCTCGCAGTAGCGAGATGCTTATTGCTATTTTGGCCGTGCTCAAAGCCGGTGGTGCCTATGTGCCTGTTTCACCAGATTACCCCGAAGCTCGGGTTGAATTTATTTTAACCGACACCAACACCGACTTAGTGCTAACCCAGGAAAGCCACTTGCCTTCACTTGAGCCTGTGCTTGGAAAAATGGCGGCGCTCGGCGTGAAGGCGTTCGGCGTGAAGGCGCTCGGCGTAAACACCCATGCACTGGCGGTGGAGCACGAGAACTTAGTGCGTCCAACCGCGTTGGCTAACTTGGCTTATATCATCTACACCTCAGGGACAACCGGACAACCAAAAGGCGTAATGCTCACGCAGCACAATGTGCTTTACTATCTTCACGCCTTAACCCGCCAGTTAGGTGACAAGTATCGTAATATCGACTTTTCTTCTAATTACTGTTTTGACTTGTCGGTGACCACCACCTTATGCCCGCTCCTTGCTGGACAAACGGTGTGTGTTTATGAAGGCGATATTCTTGATGCCGCCGCCTTTAGAGCTCATCTAAATACCGCGAACGTTGGCTTTGTGAAAACCACACCGAGTCTTGCCATGGCGCTATTGCCTGGCAGCGATGCACAAGTTGATGCCCTAATGCTCGGTGGTGAGGCACTGACTGAGCAGGCCATTGCCGCATTAAGCGACCATGTAAACGCTATTTTCGATGAATATGGCCCAACGGAAGCCACAGTCGGTGCGATGCTAGCACAGGCCTATCCACGCCTTCATCAAGGCATAGGTAAAGCCTACCCTAACGTTAATCTTCATGTATTATCTGAGTCGCTGCAGCCCATGCCCATTGGTGCGCCGGGTGAGTTATATATTTCAGGCCTTGGGGTTGCCCGTGGTTACTTAAACCGCCCTGAACTCAATGCTGAGCGCTTTATTGATAATCCATTTAGTCACGACCCCGCCCATAGCAAGCTTTACAAAACCGGTGACCTTGCCCGTTTCCTAGACAACGGCGACTTGGTATATCTCGGTCGTAACGATGAGCAGGTGAAAATTCGTGGTTATCGTGTCGAATTAGGAGAGATTGCTGCAGCTATTGTCGACCAGCAAGGCGTACAAAACGCAGTAGTGATTGATGTACCTGCACCGCAAGGCAAAGCGCTGGCCGCTTACCTTGTTGCAGAGCCTGACCTTGAAATTACCGAGTTAAAGCTCGCC
>JWIH01000021.1 GCA_000814665.1 Pseudoalteromonas flavipulchra NCIMB 2033 = ATCC BAA-314 | reverse complement strand
CTCAGACGACTTCCATTATGATGAAGCAACACAAACCTGCCACTGCCCCGCAGGGAACGAGATGTGGCGAAGCGGTATCAATGTAAAAAGCTACAACCAAGAATACACGCGATTCTGTGGTTACTTAAAAGATTGCAAAGTATGCCCACTACAACAGCAGTGCATGCGAAAGCCACCGATAAAAACAGGCCGACAAGTACAGTTTAAGAGTGATGAATCACGCAAAAAAATCAGTTACATCGACAAAATGAAAGTAAAAATAGACAGCCCAATAGGACGACGACAATACAGCAAACGACTTGGATGTATCGAACCTGTATTCGGCAACATTACGGTGAATAAAGGGATGAATAAGCTCACATTACGCAGCCAAGTAAAAGTCAATGCTCAATGGCAGCTATACTGCCTTGTTCACAATATCGAAAAGTTACGAGAAAGGGTGTCGTAAGCTAAGAACAACCTGACCTAACAGCTCCGAAACGCCTCTCAAACCACAACAAACCAGCTTAAAAAAACGCCCTAAAATAACAACTCGCACCCAACTAAACGATTGAATCAAAATAGGAACTCAGTTATCGTTTGTTGATTACAAAAACAAATTTGAAACGTGTTATTCTACAGGCTCGTTAGCTGGCTCTCTAGTATCCGCGCTTTATCAAAAATTTATCTGTAAATAGGAGTTACAATGGCAAATGAAACACGAACACAATTTGTTAATCGAGTTATGGGCCTCTCATTTAAGTCAACTCAAGGTAAGTATTCGTATTGTAGTGACTCAAAAAAGCAGATTCTTTTTAGTCTGAATGTGGGAAATGGAGATGTAATTTTAAGCCCTTCATGGTCGAGAAATGGCTATTCACATTCTCTAAAGCATATAGATAAAGTGATCAATCAAGGATACGATCTTTTAGTTTTTGAGACCGAAACTACCAAGAATAAAAAAGGCGAAACATTAGCCAATGGATTTAACCCACTAATAGAAAAAAGAAAATTAGTGGTTGAAGGGGATACTTTTAAAGCTGTTCAAATAGAAATTCCCCAAAGTAAAGAAACTACTGGAAGTGGCAGCCCTATTTTTGAGGGAGCAAAAAAAACGATTACTGTTAATGCATATGAGAGAGACCCTCAGGCACGTCAGGCTTGTTTGGATGAATTGGGGTATCTCTGTAAGATTTGTGAGTTTGACTTTGAAAAAACTTATGGTGAACGTGGCAAGGAGTTCATTCATGTTCATCACATAGTGCCATTATCAGAAATAAAAAGTGAATATGAAGTTGATCCCGTTAAAGATCTAATTCCCGTATGCCCCAATTGTCATGCAATGTTACACCGAAAAGGACATACAATTACACCTAACGAATTGAAATCTATTATATTTAACAAGCCCAGCTAATCGGGTGGCCGAGGGTATCTAGCCCTCAGCCCCCACAACACCCTGCATGCGGGTCCGCACAGGGCGTTTCATCTAACAGATTATCCGTTTGGGTAATGCACTTTTATCCATCCGTCTTAAGAAATCATTGATGACATATATGGACGCTCTGCTGCTGTCAAGTAATACTCATCCAACAAGGTTGTTTTAACAGCCTTGTTGCTTCTTTTATTTATCTCTCATTTACTATTTGTAAGTATTGATAAACAGTCACTTTGAGTCACCCTAAATAAGGTGCTGCTCTGACATATATTCGGGCTTAACTGACTTTCAGCGCCCCTAATGAGTTTCGAACCTAGCCACCCAAAAAGTAGAATACACCCACGCGGCATTGAATGCCTTGTCTATAACGGGTCTAACTAGGTAGGTTTGACCTTTTGTTCATCGTTATGTTTACAGCAATGAGAATATGGCTATCAAGGGCTCATAAACACCCACTCGGGCTCGAGCCCCGGGCTCCTTGATAGCCATAATTTGAGTCATGATTGCGCCTCACTTTGTGTATATTGGGCTTTATAAGGTTCATTTCTTTGTAGCAATATCCACATTAAGCGAGTCAATCGGTGGGCCGTGGCTACCACCGCTTTATTTTTACCGCGACGTTCTACCAATGCGTTGATCCATTTGTTTAAATCATCCTGCTTTTTGTGCGCATGATTGACCACTGTACGGGCACCATGAATGAGTTGTTTTCTTAAGATAACGATCACCTCGTTTGGTGATCCCTCCCATCTTATTGGTTTCACCCGAAGCATATTGACGTGGTGTGATCCCAAGCCACACAGCCAACTCCTTTTTATTAGAAAATGCTTCTCCTTTATCTATTGTGGCACTCAATGCCGATGTGTTGATAATCCCAATTCCGGGGATGGATTGGATAATTTGAGCAGCTTGGCTCTGTTCATTAAACTGCTTAAATTGTGCCTCTACATTTTTAATATTGGCGTCTAACTTTTGCATTTCTTCATAAACGTCTCTGAGGAGTAGATTTAAAGCTCCATGTAAGTTACGGTTGAGCAGATCAGCAATGGTTGCACGAAAAGACTTTAAGCTCTTCTTGATGACGATGCCAAATTCAAGTAACAAACCACATGTTTGGTTGATGCAGGCAGTTCGATTATGTATGAGCCGTTCCCGATAGCGATGTAGTGCTAGGATTGCTTGTTGATGCTCTGTTTTTACAGGAACAAAGCGAATGTTAGGTCGAAGGCTCGCTTCATAAATCGCCATACAATCATTTTTATCGTTTTTATTGCCACGGACAAAAGGGGTAACATGTTGCGCAGGGATAAGCTGAACTTGGTGCCCAGCTTGTAAGCAGTACCGCCCCCAATAATGAGACGTTGAGCATGATCCCATAACAACATTACAAGCAGGTAATTGGGTTAATGTTTGCAAGAGCTTTGCTCTATCTAACCTTCTGGAAAAACATTTATTACCTTGCTTATCAAACGATAAAAGTTGGAATACATTTTTTGCTAGATCAATTGAAAGCGTGCTAACGTTATTCATGATGGACTCTCCTAATAACTGTGTTTGCAACTTTCAGTTTGGCGCATTGACGCCGATTTGGGAGCGTCCATCTCATCACCCACTATTAAATTTTTATATGCCTTATCATCTGGCGGTCATATTAAATAAAATGGAAAAAGGATATTTTGTGAAAAAAGCAGTATTACCATTTATTTTACTTTCAGTAGTTCTTTCTGGCTGTGCTACTCAACCACCAAAAGCAGAGGATATAAAACTTGCATCTAAAGACAGGTTGTACGATCAAAGTCTATATAAGCCTGACGACATTCGTACTATCCCTGTAAAAATCACTAGAGATGTTGGTTTTCATGGTTCTTTAGCAACTGTATTTCTAAAAATAGATGGAAACTATGTGGTTTGGCTGAATATGAGCGAAGAAATCACAATCTACTTAGCTCAAGGTGGCTATGTTTTTGAGCTTGTCCATTCACTATGCCCTAAAGAACAATTATGTAGTACGCTAACCGATGTCACGATTAAAAGTGGCTTTAATAACAATTTCCGAATTCATGTCGATGGCGGATTTTCTCTAATAAGGTCAAAAACGTAAATAGGCATATAACAAACTGCTCAACAGGGACGTCAAAACTCCGCGGCGATTTAGTTTTGTGCAAGTCCAAGTGTTCAACAAAATCGCCGCTATGTTTTGCTGCCCGTTAACAAGGGTGTTAGGGTAGCAAATGAAAACTGGAGTATATTTAGCATTACTATTTTTACTTTTTCTTTGAATGCGAAAAACATCAGCACTCATACCGTAAGTAGAGATGATGGCACTAATATATCTTATTACCTCCTTCGATCGCTCCCTCAGTCACAGAGTGATACGTTGCTGTTGATTCTTCAGGGATCTGATTGCAACAGCGTTCTAAAAATCGAAACAATATTTACAGATTATCAGAATGTGTGGCCAGAGGCAGACGTCCTCTTAATTGAAAAATACGGTATTGATAGCGCGCTGACCTATAGCGAAGATGCTGAACGTAAAGACTGTCCAGCACAATACATTCAAAACGACAGTCCGGATCAGCGTGTGACTGACGTTATGAAAGTTTTAGACTTTATACGGAAACAAAATAAATACTCTAATCTTGTTGTTTTAGGTGGTAGTGAAGGGGCAATTATAGCGAATTTAGTATCAGCGACAATTGACGGTATAACTGCAACAATCACTTTCAATGGAGGGGGGAGAAAGTTCATTGATGATGTCACACACAATATTTCTGCGAACGCCGCAAATAGTACAGAAGCGGAAGCAAGTATCATTGGTTTTAAAGAGTTTTCAATTCACATTCTTAACAACAAACCAGATAAGCTCGAAGTAAGTGGACATGGTTACAAGTGGTGGCAACAGATGCTATCTATTGATCAATTTGACGTTCTAAAAAAGGTGAACACACCTTTGCTTATTCTTCAAGGGGGTGGAGATTTATCTGTATCACCCGACAAAGTCGATGAAATGATCACTAACCTTAGAGAGATTAAAAAGCAAAACATTGAATACCGAAGATATGAAGCGCTCGATCATGGGTTCGCGAATATTAATGGCGAAAGCATGCGCGAAAAGATAGTAAGCGATATAAATAATTGGTTAAAGAGCAAGCTTGTAAACCCTAACAAATTAGTGCAGCCGACCGCTAACGCGTCGACTGATTGAGGAGTTAGCACTATATGAGGTTACGATGAAAGTGGTAAGGCAAGTAGAACCTAAAATTTATTATCAGGCAGAAGCATTTCATATTGCGGCAGACGTATTACATGAATCAGAGTTAATGAAATATCGCGGTGCGCCTTTTATAGTAAATGCTAGTTTCGCGCTTGAACTATATTTGAAATGTTTTGATGGAAAGACAGTTTTTAAAAAACCTTCTGTGTACTGCGAAGGGGTTGTTCAATACGAAAGAGCCATAGGCAACGTTAGCCAACAAGGTCATAACTTACAGAATTTGTTTGGTGGTTTACCTTGTGAGTACAAAGAGAAAATAGTGAGCAAGTTCGATGCTCTAGAGATGGGGTTATCTGCTGAAAGTTTCTTTGAAACAAATAGTAAACATTTCGTTTCATGGCGCTATGGTTTCGAAGGTAATAATGGTAGCTATGTAGCATCTGAAGTGTTGGCAATGCTTTCTGTGCTGCAAAGTGTTGGTCAAGAGTACTTATAGTGCTAACAAAGGACTTAATAGTTATCCGCAACACTTGGCATTTTGGCTTCGCTCAAGTATAGCCAAGCGTTACTCATACCTTAATGCGGCGTTAGCCCATAGGAATTTTTATGCGAAACTCACCTAATACAGCCGACGACCTAAAACATTTTTGTCCAAAAATAAGTTTATTTGACCGCCCGCTATTCGCTCTTTTCGGCCATTAATTAGTTACGGACGTTCAGATTTGGTTGAACTCATAACCTTAAACTGCCAGATCGTGTATGAGTTAGCGCACTGAGCCTGCCTCAGATCACTTCGTCGACGTGCTCAAATATTAAGCCAAATTAATGTAGTAGAGGCCGTAGCCCACGATAAATGCAGGCACTGCAGAGTAGATAGTGGCAAATAGTGCTGCCCTTGGTGCCAATGCTATCGCTGGAAATAACGCATCGCCATCGTTAGCAACGGCATTGGCTGCAAGGGCACTAAATGGCACGACGCCTTGCAGGTACAGCGTTGTAACAACAATTTGGGGTCCACAGCCAGGTAATAATCCGACAAGAATGGCCACCAGTGGTGCATACAGCGCATAGTCTTTAAACCAAACCGCGAGATCAAGTCCTAAATACGCGGTAGATAGCTCGTAAAGCAAAAAGCTTGCAACGACCCAAGCGGTCACAAAGTGCGTGTCTTGTAGCACTCTAGTGAGTTTTGACGGTGGGTCGCATTCACCTTCTTCACAGGTGATATCTTTATAGCTTACGCCTTTTGAATTAAGTGCCCACACGCAAACAGCAAAAAGGCATAATGCTGCACCAAGCCAAGCAATTTCTGTATCAAAAGGTGCTAAGTCGACGTTAAAAGCAATCGCGAGCGCAATTGCAAGGCTAGGCAGTAAGCATAGCTTCCACACCTTACGGCTTAAACTAAACGCACGGCTCGCGTGTAAAGTTTCTTCTTCGACCTCATTGATGGTCTGCGGGACACAAAAGTCGGGTTTATGAATTAAGTGCACACATAGCCCACTCACGATACCCACACCAACGCCCATCGCGATGATAGTGAGGCCTGTCAGAGGCTCTTTGGCGAGTAGCAAAAACGCTGCATCTCCCATCGTCGCAGTAAGCACTGCGACAACTGAAGCAAAGCTTGCTTGTTTTTTGGTAAATTGGGTGACCACGATAATTGCACCACCACAGCCGGGCAGTGCGCCCAATATTGACGCCATGGCTATTTCGAGAATAGGGGATTTGGTACTCAGATAACTGAGATTAAGCTGTGGAATTCTGTCAACAAGAAAGTAGTACACGAGCAGGGTAGCAGCAACAAAAACGCTGACTTGAAAGAATGCATCACTCAGTGCGCTGACCACAATTGGTCTCGCCGTTTCAAATGCTAAAAGTACAATAATAACGAGGGGTAAAATTAGCCGTTTGTTGAACAATAAACTCACCTTAGCGCCATGTGCTGGTTGAGAGTATCGAAGTAGAGATGAAAACATAAAGTGCAACCCGTGTATTGTCTAAGTTGCACTTTAATTTTATTTTAAATGAAAATCAATATCATTTGTATTATTTTCTTTGAAACTCTGCGGTTGCTTTCCATTTCGGCCATGCATCTTGCTCAGAGGCATCATAGCCAACTTTAAAGAACAGCTGTAGATCCTGTATCGCGCCGCTTAAATCCCACTCTTCACGGTAGCGGTCACACGGCTGATGATAACAACCACGCAATACTAAGCCCATACGTTTACGGTAGGTTTCAGTCTCTTCGTCACGTGCTTCGGTTCCACCACCGGCGTACATTGCAGGCACACCCATGTTCGCAAATGCGAAGTGATCAGAGCGATAGTAACCACCAGCGGCAGGACGTGGATCCCCTGAAACGACACGGTCTTGCGCTTTTGCTGCGGTTTCTAGCATTTCATCAAGCTCAGATTTACCAATACCAACTACGCTGATGTCTTTTACTTTACCCAATAAATTTAGGCTATCCATATTGATGTTAGCAACGGTTTTCTCTGCTGGAATAACAGGGTTTGCAGCATAAAATTTTGAGCCTAATAGACCTTGCTCTTCAGCCGTCACAGCCAAAAACGTAATTGAACGGCTAGGGCTAGTGGGCAGTTTAGTAAAGGCTTCGGCTACCTCAATCATACCGCCTGTACCGCTGGCATTATCATGCGCACCGTTATAGATCTGGTCGCCTTTACGGTTTGGATCGGTACCTAAATGATCCCAGTGTGCTGAGTAGATGATGTGCTCGTCAGACTTTTTGCTACCTGGCAGGGTGGCGATAAAGTTATACGAAGTTGACTTTTTGATGGTGTTTTTGACGGTAACTGACGCGCTTAGGTTGCCCATATCAACGTGGTATGCGCCTTCAGCAGCTTTTTTCTTTGCAGTGTCAAAATCAAGTCCTGCCTTTTGAAACAGCTCTTTAGCAACGTCTACCGTTACCCAACCTTCAACCGCAACGCGGTCCATATTGTTATTTTCTTTTTGGAAGCCAAACTGTGGGCCACTCCAAGAGTTTTCTACTACGCTCCAAGGATAAGAAGCCGGCGCTGTTTCGTGAATAATGATCGCACCTGCTGCGCCTTGGCGTGAAGCTTCTTCGTATTTGTATGTCCAACGACCATAATAGGTCATAGCTTCACCGGTAAATTTACCCGACACAGGGTTAGCAAAGCCAGGATCGTTTACTAGCATCACCACTGTCTTGCCTTTCACGTCTAGGCCTTCGTAGTCATTCCAGTCGTACTCTGGAGCATTTACGCCATAGCCAACAAAAACCAGCTCTGAATCTTTGATTGACTCGAGTTCGCTGATACGGGCTGAGCCCATCACCATGTCTTTTTTATATTCGTAGTTTTTGCCACCGATTGTTAACGTCATATTAGGATCGGCTTCAAGCGAAACAAGCGGCACTTCTTGCAAGAAGCTGTTGCCATTACCAGGCTGATAGCCAAGCGCTTTGAAATGTTTGGTTAAATAGGCAAGCGTTAGCTCTTCACCTTTTGTTGACGGAGCTCGGCCGCCAAATTCGTCAGAGGCAAGGGTTTTAATATGGGCTCTGAGTTGAGCATCGTTAATACTATTGTATGCAGTATCGATGTCTTGGGGGCTATTGCTAGTGCTAACACAGCCCGCCAGCACCGCCATAGATAAAGCGCTGAGCGTCAGTTTAAGTTTCATAATTGCCTTTCTTTTACTTGTTAGGAACCCATAAGTAGTAACATAAAATGCGTAAAAGTTCGAGCGGGACAAGACGGCTAGAGGAGATAGAAATTAATGAAAATCCGTAGCTGGTACAGAACACAGCACAATTTTTAATAATTACCTTACTTTTAGCATGCGATGTAGCCTGTTACGCTCATTTACAATTGGCTTTTGCCAAGTATCAGGCGCTTCAGTAAAATAGTCGGCTAATTGCATGATAAGTATCTCAATCAAATGAAAAAGTTTACAGCGCCTGAGGCGTGGCAGGTTGCATGTTTACATGCTGAACCATTTTCCCATTTAAATCAGCTTTTTGACTTAAAAAGCCAACAAGACTGGCCAAGCCCCCAGTGGCTGTCTTCGCACGTAAACAGCATTAGCTTGCAACAGTATGATACCCGCTTTGTGGCCGATGAAACGATAGACTTTGGCGATAAATACTATGAAGAGATTATCTTTGAAACCCACCAGGTACCGACGCGTAGTCAAAATTGGCACGACTTATTTGGTGCGTTGATTTGGTGTTTATTCCCAAAAACAAAAGCTTTGTTAAATGCCCTACATATCGAAGAAATAGCGCAGTTTGGTTTAAAGCAGCGGAGTAAAAAGCGTAACGCGTTAACACTTTTTGATGAGTGTGGTTTGGTGTTGGCAATCGATGATGATAAATGGCGTGATGCCTTTAAATCACACCAATGGCTGAATGTATTTTACGATAATCGCTCAGAATGGCAGCAAAACCTAAAGCCTTTCGTATTTGGCCACGCAAACTACGAGATGCTAACCAATCCCTTTATTGGGCTGACGGGAAAACTGGTGTGTATCAATGTTGATGCCGCATTTTGGCAACTTTCATTAAGCGAACAATATCGTTGGTTAGATGATAAATTGGTCGCACTGATCAATGATGGGCTGCTTGAAGATAATACCAAAATGTCACCCATTCCGCTGCTTGGGATCCCAAACTGGCATGAGCCACAAGATTTAGAATTTTATCAAAATACGGACTATTTCAGGCCGAAAAGAAGGAAATAGCATGATAGCTATCAATGGATTAAAAAAACGCTTCGCCCTGACTCGCGAACACAAAAAGAAAAAAAGTCAGACGGATCCTCGCGAGCGTGATGGTTTTTTTCACAGTGTAGAAGAGGTTAACTTGCACTGTGGGCAAGGTGAAGTACTTGGATTGCTCGGCCCCAATGGGGCGGGAAAAACCACCACTTTGCGTATGCTCTCAACTGCACTGATGCCGGATGCCGGCACTATCTTAGTGGATGGTCAGGATATTGTGAAAAAGCCTGTTGTTGCACGCAAAGCCATCGGTTTTTTATCAGGGTCAACAGGGTTATATGGACGTCTAACCGCCAAAGAAAATGTTGAATATTTTGCACGACTTCATGGTTTAAAAGGAAAAGCATTAAAAGCGAAATGCGATGAGCTGTTTCAGCGCTTAGAGATGGAGACCTTTCTAGATAAAAGGGCTGAACACCTATCGACCGGTATGAAACAAAAGACCAATATAGCAAGGGCGGTGGTACATAGCCCTAAAGTCGTGGTACTAGATGAGCCTACGACAGGCCTTGATATTATGACTACACAAACGGTTATCTCTTTTATTCGCGACCTCAAAGCGCGTGGTACACCCGTTATATTTTCTACCCATCACTTAGATGAAGTTGCATTATTGTGCGATAGGGTGTCTGTTATCGATAAAGGGATCACCTGTTTTGATGGCTGCTTGGCTGAGTTTAAAGCAAAGGGGCAAAGTGAAGAGCTAAATCAGGCATTTTTAAATTTGTTAACGGGAGCACGGCATGTTTGAGGTATTTTTAAAAGAAATTAGAGAGCTGCTGCGCGACCGCAAAACACTGTTTTTTGTGATTGCACTACCGATGCTGGTATTTCCCGTGATTATGGCTTTAGTCGGCTTTATGGCTTCACAAGCCGCCATTGAAGCGAAGCAAGAAGTTCATACGTATTACATCGCAAATGAAGCCTATGCTGAAAAGTTCTCTGAGCAGGTTTTTTATCATAAAAGTTTTAAGAAATATGCAGGTGAGCTCAAGCTTGATAGCGTCGAAGCATTGAGTGATGCGGTACGAAGTGGCGTGATCGATGTTGGGATTTTTATTCCATCCGATCCGGTTGAAAATCTAGAGTCTGGCGTAAAAAGTGAATGGAAAATCGTGTTTAACGATGCGCAATCTATCAACTTTATTTACGACCGCTTGTCTAAACTTGCTAAGAAGTTTTCTGATGAACTCAGAGCGGTGAAGTTAACCTCACTGGGATTGTCGCAAGCGGAGCAAGCGGCAGTGCTCCAACCCATATCGATTACTAAAGTGGATACTGCTGACAAACGCGAAAATTTAGGCGAGAAGTTAGGTGCTTTTATCCCTTACATGTTAATTCCGTTGGTATTGATGGGGGCGAGCTATCCAGCTATTGATTTAGGCGCTGGAGAGAAAGAGCGTGGCACTTTAGAGACGCTGTTATTAACCCCAATCTCACGCACGGAGCTGGTGTTAGGTAAATTTTTAACCGTATTGAGCAGTTCAATATTCTGTGCGCTTATCACGGTCTCCAGTATGGCGCTGTGGATAGGGATTGCCAGTAGCTTTGTCGAACTAGATGTTATTAAAAACGCCTTCTCGTCGGTTGCATTATTAGACTTTGTCTTGATTTTTGCGTTGTTGCTTCCTGTTGCTGTGATGCTTTCGTCGCTAACACTTGCCATCTCAATTTACGCCAGAACCTTTAAAGAAGCACAAAACTACATGGGACCACTTAGCATGGGGATCTTCATTCCCATTGTGATGTCTTTAATGCCAAATATGGAGTTAACCGCAAAAACCGCATTGATCCCAATTACCAATGTCGCATTAGCGATTAAAGAAATCATCAAAGGCACGGTTGATTATGGATACGTCGCATTAATTTTTGGCGCTTCTGCTGTTTTAGCAGCGGGGTTACTCGTGTGCTGCGTTAAATGGTTTAATAAAGAAACCGTATTGTTTAGGTAAAGTTTCAGCTAGGCGTGAGTCATTGAGAGTTATGGCGTTTTTCTGTACGATAAACGCCTTATTCAGTGCTTAACTTTTTGTAATTTAGCCTGCTGTTTATTTGGATAGCTTGCGGAAGTCGTAGGTTTCAATTTTAGTCACTCAAGGAATGTAGGATGACATCAACCACGGTACTTAAGTCAGTCAGTGGATCAGTTACTAAAGGCATTGCCATTTTATTCTTGTTATCGTCGGTTTTTCACTTAGTCGGGTCAAGCTTTTTGGAAGCTCTGATCTACTTAGTGATTTCTTTGTTACTATTGTCATACCGTAATCGTTTAATGTTTGACCCTGCACAAAAGCAGTTTGTTATCACTAAACAACTATCGTTATTGAATGTAAGTGTTTGGCGAATAGACGAGTGTGTGATACCGCTTTCAACTGTGACTGATGTATCTTCGGGTGGTAACAAGCAACTCAATTATATTGGTATAAGTTATCTATCAGAAAGTGAGGAGCCTGCGGTCTATTCATTTTCGTGTTTACGGCAAGCTGATAAACTCACCGCGCTTTTGTCTGCATCAGCTCTTGACCATAACGTTCAACCAACGGCGGGCGCGGATGTAGATAGAAGATCAGCTACGAGCTCAACTTCCACTAGCCTTGCAAGATTATTTCCTTTATTTATGAATAGCAATCGCGATATTGAAGCGCGATTCTCCGTGTTACGATGTGCACTACCGACGCCTAAGCATAAGCTGCATATTGTTTGGATGGTGGTAGGGGCTTTTGCTCTAATGACCTGCTTTATTCTTTACTCGTCACAAAATTACATAGCTGGTTTGGTATTTTTGGTGCTCACGTATTTGAGCTATTGGTTGACGTCTTTACTCATCAGTAATAAACACTATTTTGTTTACCAATCGCCCTGTAACCAAATTAAGGTTGAGGAAAATAGTTTGCTGCTACCTGCGTTACTGTTTACAGATAAACAAGCACGTGAGGTAAAAAAGGATGAAGTTAACGATATTAAGGTACACTGGAATACGTTTACAGTCAGCGACTTGGATAGGTTAACCGCGTCGACTCGTCGTAATCATATTGTTGATTTGGTCTTTGATACTGAGTATGGCGCAACGGTTTCACTTTCTGGCATGAGCGTAGAAGCCGAACCACTCTTACTTGCGTTAACGCATTGGCAATATCCTTTGTCTATTGAGCGTACGGATAAAGCGGTGTTCCCAATGGTGAGGCATTTTCAATATGGCATTCTAGTGTTTATTATCGGTATTATTGTCTGGGCAATGACCACATTTGTGATATAACACACCTGACAAAAGCGGAGATTGTTTTCATAAAACGTCTTTTTAAGTGATAAAGCTTGGGTAATTCCCCATTTTGGGCAACAAGTATTGTTAACCAACGGCGATTGTTTATTTCGAATATAACTTCGCTATACATAAGTGAAAGCATATGAAGAAAAATCAGGATTGTCCTCAAGCGCTGTTTGAGGATATGTCGCGAAAGGAAGCGATACTAAAAGAGTTTAATTCGCTGAGGCCTAATAATAAGCGACGATTCTACCAGATCATCGGTATGCTAACGGCAGTCGTATTTTTAATTTATCGCTATCCGGAAATTATTGAACAACCCGTTTTATACATCTTTTTGATTTTAATGATGAGCTTAAGCGCAGAGGCACACGTGCAAAACAAGCGTATCAATAAACGCATCGATTTACTGCATAAGCTATTAAAAGAAGAGTGACCGAAAGAACTAAAGCCGCTAATTAAGCGGCTTCAACATTATCGGTTTTAACATTGTCAATTTCAACTACGTTGAGGACAGATTGTACATCTGACCAATGCAGCAATTCGATACGACCTTCTTGGTTTTCAACCAATGCCGTGCAGTTTTCTATCCAATCACCATCGTTGCAGTACACAATACCATCTACGACACGGATCTCTGGTTGGTGGATATGCCCGCAGATAATACCGTCGACACCTTGTTTCTTCGCTTCATGAATTGCTGCATTCTCGAATGCGGCAATGGCCTCTCTGGCTTTATGCACGCGTTTTTTCAGCCAAGATGCAAGCGACCAATAATG
Organism: Pseudoalteromonas flavipulchra NCIMB 2033 = ATCC BAA-314; assembly: GCA_000814665.1. GTDB lineage: Bacteria > Pseudomonadota > Gammaproteobacteria > Enterobacterales > Alteromonadaceae > Pseudoalteromonas > Pseudoalteromonas maricaloris. The sequence continues at coordinate 541,701 of JWIH01000021.1, read as the reverse complement.
ACCGCCATATAAGCGCCGTACACGATTGGTCCAGCGATTTAAGAAGAGTAGAAAATCATAAGCGGCATCCCCAATGATACTGATCAATTTGTTGTATCTTGTTGCCGAGTCAAAATCATCACCGTGTAGTAATAAAAACCGCTTACCTGCGGAAGTGGTATGAATAAAGGTTTTATGCACTTCGACTTTAAAAAGCGTTTGCCCAACATAGTTTCTGAAGGTTTCGTCGTGATTACCCGGTATGTAGATAACGCGTGTACCAGATCCCGCTTTTTTTTGTATGCATTCTAATACCTGATAGTGGGATGGATCCCAAAAAAACTGGCGTTTCATTGACCATAGATCAACGATATCACCAACCAGATAGAGTACATCACATTCAGTTTTGTTGAGAAAATCTAGCAAGAACTTCGCTTTACAGTCCTTGTAGCCCAAGTGTACGTCTGAGATCCAAATACTCGGATAGTATGTTGTTTTCATGGCTTGGCTCTTTAGCGTAATAATGACAATGCTAAGAGGCAAAGATGACAGTGGCGGGGCAGTTAGGAGAAGCTAATATGACAAAAGAGCATACATCTGTATGCTCTTTTATTATACAATTTACGTAGGCTTATTTGCTTTTAATTGCATTAACGATTGTTTCAACCGCAGATCCAATATCCAGCATTAGTTTTTCGCCAGTTTGACGATTTTTCAGCTCAACCTTATTTTCATCAAGGTTACGCTCGCCAATCACTAGGGTGTATGGAATACCGATAAGTTCCATATCGTTAAACATAACCCCCGGACGCTCTTTACGGTCGTCGAATAACACATCAATTCCCGCATTTTGTAGATCTGCATAGAACTTTTCTGCGATCTCTGGGATACGGTGAGACTTATGCATATTCATTGGCACGATTGCCAACTCAAATGGCGCAATAGCAACAGGCCATTTGATACCGTAATCATCGTTATTTTGCTCGATTGCTGCGGCAACGATACGAGAAACGCCAATACCATAACAACCCATGGTTAATGTTTGGTTTTTCCCTTCTTCGCCAAGTACACCAGCTTTCATTGCTTCAGAGTACTTAGTACCAAGCTGGAACACGTGACCTACTTCGATACCACGTTTGATAAGGATTTTACCTTTACCACAAGGGCTTGGATCGCCTTCAACCACGTTACGGATATCTTCAACAGTATAAGCGCTTACGTCTCTGTCCCAGTTGATCCCACTGTAGTGAACACCATCTTTGTTTGCACCAGCAACAAAATCAGCCATGATAGCTGCGCTGCGATCGACAATAACAGGCATTGAAAGACCAACAGGCCCCAAAGAGCCTGGTTTTGCACCAATAGTGTTAACAATGTCTTCTTCGCTCGCCATCTCTAGCGGTGAATCCACTAGTGCTAATTTCTCAACTTTAAGCTCATTTAAATCATGATCGCCACGAACGATAAGTGCGACAAGGCCGCGTTTACCATCTTCGTCTGGTGCACCATACACGATGAGTGTTTTCACACCACGGTGTGGTTTAACGCCATGTTTTGCTTTTAGTTCAGCGATGGTGAAAGCTTCTGGTGTGTCAAACGTATTAAGCTCTTTACTTGGCGCTGGGCGAGCTTCAGTTGGCGCAAGCGCTTCTGCCTTTTCAATGTTTGCAGCGTAGTCACTTTCATCACTGAATGCGATTGCATCTTCACCAGACTCTGCAAGTACATGGAACTCATGCGATAGGTTGCCGCCAATTGAACCACTGTCAGCAATAACAGGACGGTAGTCAACGCCTAAACGATCAAAAATGTTGCAGTAAGCTTGGAACATCTTGTGATACGTTTTTTCAAGACACTCATCAGTCATGTGGAATGAATAGGCATCTTTCATGGTGAATTCACGCGCGCGCATCACACCAAAACGTGGACGAACTTCGTCACGTACTTTCGTACTGACTTGATAAAGTGTGATCGGCAGTTGCTTATAGCTGTTGATTTCGCGACGTACAAGATCAGTGATCACTTCTTCATGCGTTGGACCAAGTGCAAATGGACGGCCATGACGGTCATTAATACGAAGTAGTTCAGGACCAAACTGTTCCCAACGGCCTGACTCTTCCCATAGCTCTGCAGGCTGGATCACTGGCATTAGCAGCTCAATCGCTCCCGCTTTGTCCATTTCTTCACGGACAATTCGCTCTACTTTGCGGAAAACTTTTAGGCCTGATGGTAGCCAAGTATAAAGACCTGAAGCCAATTTACGGATCATACCCGCTCTAAGCATTAGCTGGTGGCTTACCACCTCTGCATCAGACGGCGTCTCTTTTAGAGTCGCTAATATATATTCACTCGTACGCATTATTATTCCAGTATAAGTTACTTATTGTTCTCTTATTGGCGGCTATTCTAGCAGTGCAGTAGCCGCTTAAAAAGCTTTAATACCTAAACATCTTCATAATTTATAAGTTTATTGACAAGCCGCTGAATTTGCTATTTTGCTAACGAAATTTCAGTGACATGGTTATGCTCACCATCTACTGTCCAGCGGATATTAAAATCATACAAACTCATACCATAGTCCTGCTGTGATGTGCGTTTCTTTTTATAAGCTGGACGAGGATCTTGCTTCAGTACATTGGTAATGAATTGCTGAAGTTCAGGATAGTTTTTTTGTTTTTCAATAAAAACAATAGCCTCGTCTGAGAAACTAACAGACATTTGCGTTTCTGGCCGAGTATCAGCAAAGCCTGCTGTGGCATCCACCAAGGCATCTGAATAGGGGAGATACGGCTTTATATCAATGATTGGTGTACCGTCCAATAAATCTACACCGGAGAGCAACAGATCCAGCTGACCATTTTTATATTCTACGCCCTCAAGCTTTACTGCACTCATGCCAATCCCGTTGGGTCGAAAAGTCGCTCTAGTCGCAAACACGCCTTTACGTTCATTGCCACCGAGTCTCGGAGGGCGTACAAGCGCAGAGTAGCCCTTATCAGCGGTTTCATGAAAGCGAAACAACAACCAAATATGCGTGAACGCTTCAATACCACGAACAAATTCTTCGCGATTGAATTCACCAACAAATCTAAGCTTGGCTTTTGCCTCTGGGACAAGCCTTGGTTGTCTCGGGATAGCGAACTTCTGTTTATAAGGAGATTGGATAAAGCCGATGGGCTCGATAGTGATTTGTTCCACTATGGTCTCTGTTTTAATTAAGATGAGCGAAGTTTACTATTGATCCTGACTTTCACAAAATCCTGCTCGTAATTAGCCCTGTAATGTCATGTAATTCATTTATTCAGATTTTTCGCATAACCTTGTAAATAATGGAATATTGATGGAAGTCGCAACATGAATCGGTATACTTTTTCGCCCCAAAATAGCTTACGTTCGAGTTTACGCACAGATAACGAACACATTATTGGTACTAGAGCATACGAATACAAGCAATTGGTCGAAGACATAAAACCAATTCAAGGCTTACGAGAAAAATTACAAGCATTTAATCGCCTGAAACGAGATGAGTGTAAATAATGGAGTTTCATAGAAAGGTTGACCAAAGCTGTCAAGAAGCACTCTGCAAATCTTCTCCTCTAAAGCCTATTTTGATCCGCGCGATATCGGAGCGCAGAGCATCGTTGCAAGCAATAATTAATGATTTAACCGAAGGGGCGGTAAGTCCAACTAAAATGGATGTACTGCTCAGTCAAGAAGCGGAAAAAGTAAGCTTACAATTATTAAAAGAAGGCAACTTAAGCAAACGCGACGCGCTCGCTGCAAGTGAAAAAGCCATATTTACATTAGCAAGAAATTTGCTTTAGCGCAGCTTAACTAGCCAGCCAATATTCCCAAATGATTTTGTATCTTGAGTTCTAGTTTTCATAGGCTCTACAGCCAATACATTATCTAGCTCCCATTAAAGTGCAGGACCAGCAAGGCACGCGTTTTTCATAGGACGTACGGATCTTATCAGAGTCAAAATCCTAAAAATAAGGTCCCTATTTCAGGAGCGTTGTTGGTAATATAAAGTCTGTGCTATATTTTAGCTGCTATCAATAACGGACAATTTGATATGGAAAATTTTATTAAATCTACTTTAATGACCTCAGTTCTATTCGCTTCACTCACAACAGACGCATTTGCGCAAAGCGAGCCAAACTTACATTTATCTACAATCGTAAATGCATCGGCTGTTGAAAGAGTTGCTCCTCAGTATCCACGTAATGTTGCGTTAGTCGGCGGTGAAGGCTGGGTTACGCTGAGCTATATCATCAATGAGGATGGTTCGGTGGCGTCTCCGATAGTGGAGGATTCATCTGGACAGAAAGGCTTCGAACGCGCTGCACTGCGAGCAATCAAACGTTGGCAATATTCTCCAGCAACAAAAGATGGTAAACCGATTAAGCAGTGCAAAAATAGTGTGATGTTTTCATTCAATATGTCAGATGCGGAAGAAGGGGCATCTCGAGGTTTTGTGAGAAGTTATCGCAACATCAATAACCTCCTTGACGAAAGTAAACTAGAAGAAGCTAAAGAACATATTGATAAACTGGCAAAAAAAGGTCGTTGGAATCGATATGAAGAAGCGTTTTTTAACTTAGTAAAAGCGCGATACTTTCAACTAACAGCTGAACCTAGACAAGAACTTGAGGCGCATAAAGGGATCATCTGGCACGGCAAGGATATCGTTAAACCTGAACTCTACTCCAACGCACTTATCAATGCAATTAAGCTCCAAACCCAGCTGCAGGAATATAAAGGAGCGCTGAAAAACCATAAAAAACTAATGGAATTAGATGGACAAGACACTTACAAGTCGGCAGTTCAACCTGTCATAGATGAAATCGTTGCTTTAATAGCAGATAAGAGCAAGATGCTTGTTATAGCCGCTGAAATCAAAAATGATGATGTCTGGACGCACGCATTGGTCAGACCAAATTTCGCTATCACTGAGGTTTCAGGCGCACTTCATACCCTTGAAGTAAGATGTGATAACCAGTTTTCACAATTTAAATTTGCTGAAAATATGCAGTGGAATATACCGAAAAGTTGGGGTGAGTGTAATGTCTTGGTTTTTGGTGAGCCGAATAGCTCCTTTAAACTGATAGAAGTTCAATCGTAGCTGAACTTCTACACTTCAATTTTTGTTATCAGACTTTTATGTTATTTACTATCGGACAAGGTTTCTTCTAATAGCGATTCAGTCTGGATCGCTATTTCCTTCATTTTCACCGCATAGGCTTCTAATTTTTTCTCCTCTTCGGTTTTCGCTTTAAACTGCGGAATTTGAATTGGATACCCAGCCTGGTCCATAGCGATAAAGCTGATAATACAGTGATTGGTTTCGACAAGTCGCTGCGTTTTTGGATCGCCACAGCGCACCTGAATAAAAATCTGCATGCTGGTGTTCCCGGTATGGGCAATGCGCGCGGAAACTTCAACAATCTGACCCACAAGAATTGGGCGGTGGAAGCGCATGCCCGCTACTGAAACGGTAACGCAGTAGCTACCGCTCCAACCCGCGGCGCAAGCATATCCAGCTTGATCAATCCATTTCATGACCATACCACCGTGTACTTTACCGCCAAAGTTGACGTCGGTGGGCTCTGCTAAAAATCGAAAGGTGACGGATTGTTGTGGCATAGGCTCAGCTCTATTTTTAAAAATATACGCTAAGTATAGGAAAGAAAGGGGCATTTCGCCCCCGCAATTTAGGATTTATGGTATTACATGTTTGGATAGTTTGGACCACCGGCACCCTCTGGTGTGACCCAGGTTATATTTTGGCTCGGATCTTTAATATCGCAGGTTTTGCAATGAATACAGTTTTGCGAATTGATGACAAACTGCTTCTCACCTTGCTCGTTTTCGTTTACTTCATACACGCCTGCGGGGCAGTAGCGCTGTGCAGGCTCATCAAACTTAGCTAAATTGACTTTGATTGGTATATCAGAATCTTTTAACTGTAAATGACATGGTTGCACTTCTTCATGATTGGTATTCGATAAAAATACGGAAGAAAGTTTGTCAAAACTTAATTTACCATCCGGCTTTGGGTAACTTATAGTTTGCGATTCAGATGCAAGCTTAAGCTGTGCGTGATCCTGATGTTCGTCCTTAATAGTAAATGGTAGCGAACCTGAGAAAATGTTTTGGTCAATCATATTGTAGGCACCACCCATAATACGACCTAACTTATGCATTGCTGGACCAAAGTTACGAGATTGATAAAGCTCATCATAAAGCCAACTTGCCTTAAATTTGTCGGCAAAGCTTACCAAGTCTGACGGAGCGCTCTCTTGGCCGAGTGCCTCAATGATGGCATCGGCTGCAAGCATACCGGACTTCATTGCTGTATGGTTGCCTTTAATTTTGGCAAAGTTGAGGGTACCTGCGTCACAGCCAATCAATAAACCACCTGGGAAATGCATTTTAGGTAGGCTGTGGAAGCCACCTTTGGCGATTGCGCGAGCACCATAGGCAATGCGCTCACCACCTTCAAGTACACTTGCAAAGGTGTGGTGATGCTTCATACGCTGAAATTCATCAAATGGGCTTAGGTGTGGATTAGTGTAATTTAAGTCGATGATTAACCCGACCACGACTTGATTGTTCTCAGCATGATACATAAATGAACCGCCATGGGTATCATTGTCGAGCGGCCAACCTGTGCCGTGTACAACAAGACCTTCTTTATGCTTGCTTGAGTCTACTTGCCAAATTTCCTTAAAGCCGATCCCATAGTGTTGAGGGGAAGCGTCTTTATCCAGTTTAAACTCAGCTATAAGTTGTTTGCCTAAGTGGCCACGGCAACCTTCAGCAAATACGGTATATTTCGCTCTAAGCTCCATTCCAGGCATATAGCTGTCTTTAGGCTGGCCATCTCTATCTAGGCCCATATCACCGGTAATAATACCTTTAACTTGTTGCTCTTCAACAATTAGAGAGTGGGCGCTAAAGCCTGGGAAAATTTCAACGCCAAGTTGCTCTGCTTGTTCAGCGAGCCAACGGCAAACATTCCCCATCGAAACAATATAGTTGCCGTCATTTTTAAATGTTTTTGGTACCACTAAATGAGGCAGTTTGGTGGCATTGGTTTCATTTTTGAATAAATAAATGTCGTCACCCGTCACTTTCGTTGTTACGGGAGCGCCCTTTGCAGCCCAATCAGGGATAAGTTCGTCTAGTGCTTTGGTTTCAAATACTGCACCCGACAAGATATGTGCACCTACTTCTGAGCCTTTTTCGACTACACAGATCATTAATTCTTGTTGTTTTTCTTGAGCCTGTTGAGCGAGTCGGATAGCGCAAGACAGACCCGCAGGACCTGCACCAACTATCACAACATCAAACTCCATGGTTTCACGTTCGACCATTATTAACCTCACACTATTTGACGGTAGATTAACTAAAGAGAGGCTTTAGTTTGATTTTCGTTAAACTAAGGTTATTTGAGGTTGACGTTTACGTCAACAGGAAGTAGTCTGAAACCAATAAAATAATTTGTTGACGTAGACGTCAGCTTAGAGAATAACCAGATGATGGAGTAACCATGAAAGTACTTGTGCCAATCAAACGCGTGATTGATTACAACGTAAAGGCAAGAGTCAAATCTGACAACAGTGATGTTGATTTGAGCAATGTTAAAATGGCGATCAACCCATTTTGTGAAATCGCAGTAGAAGAGGCGGTTCGTTTAAAAGAAGCTGGCACCGCAACGGAAGTTATTGCCGTATCAATTGGCGATAAAGCTTGCCAAGAGCAATTGAGAACGGCGCTTGCACTGGGTGCAGATAAAGCGATCCACATTGAAACAGACGCAAAGCTTGAATCTCTACACATTGCAAAACTGCTGGCTAAGGTAGTGGAACAAGAAACTCCAGAGCTGGTCATTCTAGGTAAACAGTCTATCGATTCTGATAATAACCAAACGGGACAAATGCTAGCGGCGTTAACTAAACGTGCTCAGGGCACTTTTGCCTCTAAAGTTGTAGTTGAAGGCGATAAAGTGCAAGTGACGCGTGAAGTTGATGGCGGTTTGCAAACGGTATCGCTATCACTTCCAGCTGTCGTGACAACAGACTTGCGTTTAAATGAACCTCGTTATGCTTCATTGCCAAATATCATGAAAGCTAAGCGTAAACCACTAGACGTAATCGCTGCGGATTCGTTAGGCGTTGATTTAGCTCCTCGTATTGAATTGGTGAAAGTTGAAGAGCCAGCTAAGCGCTCTGGTGGCGTGATGGTTGAGAGCATTGAAGAGTTAGTAAACAAGTTAAAAACAGAAGCAAAGGTGATCTCATGAGCGTATTAGTTATTGCTGAGCATGAAAATGGTGTATTGAAACCTGAAACCGCTAAGGTGGTTGCTGCTGCAACAAAAATAGCTAGCGACATTACCGTATTAGTTGCAGGTCACAACATTGCTGAGGCTGCCAATCACTCTGCACAGATCGCTGGCGTACAAAAGGTGGTTGCTGTTGACGATGCTTCATTCGAACATCAATTGGCAGAAAACACATCTGAGCTAGTTGTTGAATTAGCAAGTGACTTTTCACACATTTTGTTTTCAGCGTCTACCACAGGTAAAAATATCGCGCCACGTGTCGCGGCGTTACTCGACAAATCACAGATCTCAGAAATTATCGATGTGATTGATGCAGACACCTTTAAGCGTCCAGTTTATGCGGGTAATGCAATTGCGACTGTAAAATCATTAGACTCACAAAAAGTTATCACTGTGCGTGGATCAGCATTTGATGCCGTAGAGACTCAAGCAGCATGTGACATTGAGGATCGCTCGCAAAGTATTGCCTCTCAAGTGAGTGAGTTTGTGAGCATTGAACAAACTGAATCTGAGCGCCCTGAATTAACTGCCGCACCGGTTGTTATTTCAGGTGGCCGTGGTATGCAAAACGGTGAAAACTTTGCCTTGCTAAATGGTATTGCTGACAAACTAGGGGCCGCAATTGGTGCATCGCGTGCTGCAGTTGACGCGGGCTTTGTGCCTAACGATATGCAGGTGGGCCAAACCGGTAAGATTGTGGCGCCTAACTTATATATTGCAGTTGGGATCAGCGGCGCTATTCAACATCTTGCAGGTATGAAAGATTCTAAGGTCATTGTCGCTATCAACAAAGACCCAGAAGCGCCTATTTTCCAAGTGGCTGATTATGGCCTTGTTGCGGACCTATTTGATGCGTTACCAGAGCTTGAACAGGCACTGTAACGCTTCTTTTTGTAGCTAGCCTACATCAAGAAAAATAATTCTGGTTGTTAAAGCCGTTGTACCTATGGTCGCGGCTTTTTTCATGTCTAGCGGAGGGAGTGTGCTAACCGGCTTAAATCACATCACAATCACAGTGTCTAACCTAAAAACATCACTGGATTTTTACTGCGACTTGCTGGGATGCGAGCTTTGGGTAACTTGGGACAAAGGGGCATATTTAGCGCTTGGTGACGTATGGCTTTGCTTATCTTTAGGTAAGGTATCTCCAAGCTCAGATTACAGTCATATAGCGTTCAATATTGCTGCCGAAGACTTTACAACTTTTTCTAAAACATTATTGGATAATGGAGTCGGCTTATGGCAGCAAAATAGCAGCGAAGGAGACTCGCTCTATATTTATGACCCCGATCATCACAAACTCGAGATCCATAGTGGTAGTTTGCAAAGTCGGTTAAAAAGTTTGCAGCAGCAACCGTATTCAGGCCTCACTTGGTACAAGTCGGTGTGATTCTATTTTCTAGAATGCTTGTATCTTTAATTGCGTATTTTACTTCTGGTTACTGAGCTCCATAATAAAACAAAACATGATGGAGCAAAGTAATGGCAATTCAACTAAATGGCAAAGCACATGACATCGGTGGTCTTTCAGTAAACCGTGTACTTCCGCAGCGTGCGAAACGTATGGTAGGTCCTTTTATCTTTTTTGATCAAATGGGCCCCGGTAACTTCAGTGCTGGTGATGGTATCGATGTAAGGCCGCATCCACATATTGGGCTTGCAACTCTCACATATTTGTTTGAAGGTAACTTGCTCCATCGTGACTCTCTTGGTAATCAACTAGAGATCCACCCAGGGGATGTAAATTGGATGGTGGCAGGGAGCGGCATTGTACACTCGGAGAGAGAATCGTTTGAAACCAAAGCGCAATCACATACTATTCATGGTTTGCAATGCTGGGTGGCGCTACCGGAAGAAAATGCTGAAGTTGAACCCAGTTTCTCACATATAAACCGTTTTGACTTGCCTACTAGGCAACTAGAAGGGGTGATGGCTAGGGTCATTATCGGCAGTGCGTATGGCTTGCATTCTCCTGTCCCAACATTTTCACCTATGTTTTATGTTGATGTGATGGCAAAAGCTGGCGGACATATTGAAAGACCCGATCAGACACAAGAAGTTGGCGTATATGTGATTTACGGCGAAGTGGTGGTGTCGAATAAATCATATAGTGCAGGAGCATTTGTATTACTTGAAGACGACGACGCGCAATTACATTTCAATGAGAATAGCAGAGTGGTATTGCTCGGCGGAGAGGCGTTTAAAAAAATCCCTTATATTGATTGGAACTTTGTTTCTTTTAGTAAATCCCGTATTGAACAAGCGAAGCAAGATTGGCGTGAGGGTAGGTTCGATATGATCCCCGGTGATAAATTGGAGCATATTCCTTTGCCTTAGGGTGATAAAAGTACACCCTAATAGAACATGCTCCCTTTTATCTTTTAATAGTCGTAACTAATATGCTGGAAGAAGCGTACGTTGACATCTTGCTTTTCAACATTAACAGGAAGTTGCGCAACAAAGCGTTTAATAGCCGTTTCTACGTGATTCATAAAACGACCATAGCCCATGTCTTTTTTGTCTTTGTCATTGGCAACGATCACAAAGCGAATGGTGTCCACTAGGTTTGCTTCGTTAAGCAGCGAGTAAATTTGATTGTCACCGGAGCTGGTATCAAAACTCAGCTTTTGTAGCTCTCGGTTAGTATCGGACTTATCGATTTTGGCGCTTCTGATGATAGGCAGACGGCCATCGGCTACCATTGCTACCATATTGAGCTGTTTATCGGCACAAGAAGATAGAAATGCATCTTCTAGTGTGCGATAGAATTGTCCGTAATCACCAGGGCGCATTTGGCTTTGGAACTCTGTTTTTATTGCACGTGACACTGGAATGTTAAAGGTCGCGTAGGTCATTTCACTATATTCTTCTGGTAACGTGCAGTTTCTGGCTTGATAACGTGGGTAAAGTGCACGCAACTTATAACCATACGACTCTTTGTCACCTTTCGCTTTGGCAAATAGGTCATAGGTTAAATGTTGATGGTCTCTCACTCTAAACTGAGGCTCTAGCGGAGAAAAGCCTTCTTTAAGTGCATCAAGCACCTTTTTCACTTTGCTGTGAAAGGTCGCTGCATTGGCGCGTAATTCATTTCCCGTGGCTAAAAATAATAAGCGGATTTTACGCGCTTGGTATCCGTCATTGAGATAAGTTTGGTGCGCTTCGTGGAACTTAGGATTATAGAAAAACAAAATCTGCTTTTCTGTTTGCATGGTATAGGCTTCGTCATGGTAACGCACCACCGGCAATTTATCGTTCGCAATAACATGTACATTATGCAGCTCATATTCGTCACACAGTGCGAATAGCTGACGAGACAAACGCTCGTAACACGCGCTGCTGGAGTCAAAACATGCATAGAATGCATCATCCGGTTTAAACTCAGCAAGAATATAGTGATTGTTCCTAGCCTTAGTTGATATATAAACACGATTCAAATTCATTGAAGCCATTACTTTTGTCCTTTCCTCGGTAACGTGACTTAAGCAGTGTTTGTGGTATAAACACTGAGATGGCGCAACTATAGGATGAAGTTGTGACGGAAATATTGCGCTAGAACAAAATTTGTCACAAAAACCTGATGAATATTTAACCGAATGAATAAATCCTGATACAGCGCAGATAATTGCTGTAAGTTCGGCTGAGTTTTTGTAATAATGCCGAGGTTAACTAAGAGCATAATTCAGAGGAAAGATTTCCTATGGCGGAAACTGAAAATCGCCCATCAAACTTTATTCGCAACATTATTGATGCGGATCTTGCCAGTGGCAAACATGCGTCTACGCACACACGTTTTCCACCTGAGCCAAATGGCTTTTTACACATTGGCCATGCTAAATCAATTTGCTTAAATTTTGGTATTGCCCAAGATTATCAAGGTAAGTGTAACTTACGTTTTGACGATACCAACCCAGAAAAAGAAGACATCAACTACGTTAAGTCGATCCAACAAGACGTACAGTGGCTAGGGTTCGAATGGGATGGCGAAATTTGCTATTCATCAAATTACTTTGACAAGCTCTATAGCTACGCAGTTGAGCTAATCGAAAATGGCAAAGCGTACGTTTGCTTCCTGTCGCCCGAGCAGGCGCGTGAATATCGCGGTACGCTTACTGAACCTGGCAAAAATAGTCCTTATCGTGACACTTCACCTGAAGAGAACTTAGCCTTATTCGAAAAAATGAGAAATGGCGAGTTTAAAGAAGGGGAATGTGTTCTTCGTGCTAAGATTGACATGGCAAGCTCATTTATGGTGCTTCGCGACCCTATCATCTATCGTGTACGTTTTGCACACCATCATCAAACCGGTGATAAGTGGTGCATCTATCCGATGTATGACTTTACGCACTGTATTTCCGATGCGCTTGAAGGGATCACGCATTCACTTTGTACATTAGAGTTCCAAGATAACCGCCGTTTGTACGACTGGGTGCTAGATAACATCAGCATCGAGTGTCATCCACAGCAAATCGAGTTTTCTCGTCTAAATCTTGAATACACGGTGATGTCGAAGCGTAAGCTCAACGACTTGGTTGTTAATAACCATGTTGAAGGATGGGACGACCCGCGCATGCCGACAATTGCAGGGCTTCGTCGTCGTGGTTATACACCAGCTGCAATTCGCGAATTTTGTAAGCGCATTGGCGTAACCAAAATGGACAACATGGTTGAAATGGGCATGCTCGAAGCGTGTATCCGCGACGACTTAAACGAAAATGCACCACGCGCAATGGCGGTACTTGACCCGGTTAAGCTAGTAATTGAAAACTTTGATGCAGATAAAGTTGAAATGCTACAAGCGCCTAATCACCCAACATTAGACATGGGCGAGCGTGAGCTACCGTTTACCCGTGAAGTCTACATTGAACAAGAAGATTTCCGCGTAGAAGCGAACAAAAAGTTCAAACGTTTGGTGCTAGGTAAAGAAGTGCGTCTTCGTAATGCTTATGTGATTAAAGCTGAGCGCATTGAAGAAGACGAAAACGGTAATATTACGACAATCTACTGTAGTTACGACCCTGATACTTTGGGTAAAAACCCAGAAGATGGTCGCAAGGTGAAAGGCGTAATTCACTGGGTATCTGCTTCACATTGTATTGAAGCGCCAGTGCGTCAGTATGACCGCCTATTTACTGTACCAAACCCAGCGGCTGCTGAAGATTTCACGGAAGTGTTAAACCCGGACTCTTTGGTAACCATTGCAAATGCCAAACTTGAGCCAGCACTTGCAAACGCTAAGCCTGAGCAAGGTTATCAGTTTGAGCGTTTAGGTTACTTCTGTCGTGATAACAAGTCAGAAGCGCTAATGTTTAACCAAACTGTTGGTCTACGTGATTCGTGGGCTAAGATAGAACAGCAAGGTTAATACCCAATGAGGTCGGCTAATGTCGACCTTTTTTATTGCTTTTTCTACGTACAATTATGTCTGAAAAATCCATCCAACACTTCTATATCAACGAACAGCAGTCCATCTACTTACTGTCTCATCATGATGCAAAAAAGCACCGTCAATGGCTGAATATCTGTAAAAAACAATTGAGCCAACTTGGCTATAAACATGTTGAGGTAATTGGCTCCGGTGCATTTGGCTTCGTATTTGCTGGTACAAGTGATATGGGGAAAGACTGGGTGTTTAAATTTTCTCGGATCACGCTTGCCCAAAGTGTGCGTGATAGGCTTGAAGATGAAGGCTATATGTTGTCGCAAATTGACAACCCGATGGTGCCAAACTTCTATGCCTTCGAACGAGTAAAAAAACAAGGCATTTTAATGATGGAGCGTGCCCCTGGTGAAGATTTAGAAAAGATCTCACTCAAAAAGGGCCGTTTTAAAGCGCATGAGTTGGTAAGCCTCGCGCTAAAACTCAGGAATGTGTTAGTTGATTTGCGTGAGCGTCGCAATGGTATGTCTCCTCAGCCCATCGTTCATGGAGATATTAAGCCATCTAATATCGTATGGGATGAAGCCTCAGATGGCTTCTCTTTGGTTGATTGGGGAAGCTCAGTTTATGCTCAGGTGGACGTGCATGGTGAACCCATCGCCAGCAATATCATGGACTTGATGTCATCTGATGTAAGTACGACCAACGCTCGGATGGGAGATGTGTATTTTATTGGCGATGAGCAAATGTCGGGTGCACAATCTTCTCCTCGTTTCGATGAACAAGGCGTTGCGTCGACGATTTATGCACTGGCCAGTGCACAATCATGTCGCTTTGGTGCTCAGGTCATTCCTGCTAGCGCTTTGGGGCTGCCAAAAGTATTTGCGCAGGTGCTAGATGGCATGCTTAGCAAAGACAAAGCAACGAGGGATAGTGCAGGGGATTACTTTGTTCGTAATATGCCAGCAATGGCAAAAATGTATTTACCTGATTTAACACTGTCAGAGAAAAAATCCCGCATTCCTTTTTGGACGTACGAAACCACAGTTAAGCCTGAAACGGTCGTCTACAGCTCACGCAAGCAGTTTTTGCGTCGTGCTGATGATAAACACAATCTAAGAGACGTAAACGACGCGCAATTAGATAGATATTATAAAGAGTTTTTGTTTGATACCGGCGATACCGAGAAAGCCTTTTTGGCCTCAATCAGCAGACTGGCAAAATATCCGGTCGTTGGTGGTCTTAGTTTTCATTGGAAAGACGCGCAGGTATTTGTTGAATCGAGTCTTATTTTACACGATGAAACATTGAGTCTTGCATTTAAAGACGCGTTGAACGCCACCGTAATGATTGCGCAGGGGATCAAACAAAAAGGCTTGTTTAAATGCTGTTTGTTCGACGCGCGACAAACTATTCAATTGACTCGTGATGGCACCGGTGCGTTCCAATTTGACCATCTGCCAGAACTCGAGTTTAGCGTTAGCGATATTTCGAGCAATGAAATTACACGCCCGCATTCATACTTTGAAGACGGCAAAGATCCAGACGAGCAACTGCAGCTGCCCAGACAGATAATTCAATGCGTGTTCGAGTTAAATCAGATCCATCATACAGGTTGCATCATTTTTGAATCGTTGCAAGATAGGATGAAAATTCATTATTACTACCGGCTACTTGATGCTAACAAAGAGGCGCAATTTAAGGCGCTACTGACTCGGATCATGCAATATGCGGTTAGTATTCAAGATTATGGCGTAGCAGGGTTTATGAAGCTGCCCTATAAAAATACACGTGAGTTTGCTTTATGCGACCGTCAGCCTGACTTTTTCTTTCCCAAAAACCCCAAAACATTTGTTGTTAACACTTAGGTGTTAGTACCACTTCTGGCCAGTCATTAACTACTAGTTCTTTACACTAATTATAGTGAAAGCAGGAGTGGTAAACATGACAACACAATTTCAAATTAACGCGATTGACTACAAACAATTTAAGCATTTATTTTCTTTAAGTGATGAAGAACTAGCGGCATTACATGCCAAGAAACTCGTCGTTGACGCTAAACCCGGCTATCCTTGTCGCGTTTCCCTACAAGAAGCCGAGATTGGGGAGGTGGTGGTGTTGTTACATTATCAGCACCATACTACTTTATCGCCATATCGCTCTTCTGGGCCTATCTTTGTGAGGGAAAATGCAGTACTGGCAGAGCCTAAAGTAAATGAAGTGCCAGAAATCTTGCAAACCAGGTCACTGTCCATCAGAGCCTACGACAGCTTGGGTGTAATGATTGAGGCGCAAATAGTAAAAGGAATGGAAATTAAAGACTGCCTCCATACCATATTTGATGACCATAAAATCGAATATGTGCATATTCACAATGCAAACCCCGGTTGCTTTAATTGCATCGCGAGCAGAGTATAGGAAAAAGAAGGTGGATCTGCCCAGGCTAAAACCAATCTGCTGAGTCTTTCAGAGTTGATGGTGTCAAGTTGAGGCTCTTGCTGATTTATGAAATAGTGACTATACCAATTCAAATGGCGATAACCTAGCTGACGAAGGAAAGTGATGAGCAATCAACTCGCTTGCGATAGCAATGCTATTCGTAAGTCTATAGAAGTGCTGTACAAGCAAGAAAGCCGGAAAATTTACGCCACACTGATCCGCCTTCTAGGTGACTTTGAGTTAGCGGAAGAAGCATTGCAAGACGCGTTTAATGTGGCGTTAAAACATTGGCCAACTCAAGGCATGCCAGAAAACCCAGTCCCTTGGTTAATTTCTACTGGTCGCTTTAAAGCCATTGATGCAATACGTAAACAGCAACGTCAAAGAGAAAAGCTAGAAGTTGCTGCTACTGACTTGGATGGGGTTTCTGACATCGCAGGCCAAGCTCATGAGCAAAACGCCAATGCAATTGAAGATGACCAATTGCGGTTAATTTTTACTTGCTGCCATCCGGCTATTGATCCAAAAGTACAAGTTGCGCTTACTCTGCGGGAGGTCTGTGGACTAACAACAGAGGAGATTGCCAGTGCATTTTTGGTGTCTAACACAACAATGGCGCAACGAATTGTGCGCGGCAAAGCGAAGATCCGTGATGCCCGCATTCCGTTCGAGCTGCCAGACGACACTGACTTTAACAACCGACTTGATGCGGTGCTGACAGTTATCTATCTGGTCTTTAATGAAGGATATTCAGCAACACAAGGCGAACTTGCAATACGCAGTGAACTGACTTCGGAGGCTATCCGCCTAACTCGTTTACTTTATTCTCTAACGCCAGATCCAGAAGTGGCGGGGTTACTCGCCCTGATGCTCCTGAGTGATGCAAGAAAGGCGGCGCGCACCAATGCCTGCGGCGACATCATTTTACTGGAAGATCAAGACCGAAGCCTTTGGAGTAAAGATATGATTGCAGAAGGTACGCAGTTGGTCGCTGAAATAATGCGCGCCGGTGAATATGGCTTTTACACCATTCAAGCGGCTATCTCTGCGACTCATGCAGTTGCGACAACCGCCGCGGCGACAGATTGGTCACAGATTGTTGAATTATATGCTCAGTTACACCAAGTGAGCCCGTCTCCTGTTATTGAGCTCAACCAAGCGGTCGCAATCGCTATGAAAGAGGGGCCGGATGCGGGTATTACCATTATAGAGCGGCTATTTGAGCACAAAGAAATGCAAAGGTATCACTTGGCTCATGCGGCTTATGGCGAACTATTATCTCGTGCTGGCAGAACGGCTAGTGCGATTAATGCATTTAAAATGGCTCTTAACTTAACAACGCAATTACCAGAGCAAAGAGTTCTCAAACAAAAGCTTCTCAAGCTCGGTGAAAATTAATTAAGAAAATTTTCCTTACTTTGTCGATCTCTAGAGAATGCATTCGACTAGATTGTATAGAGCACTTTATATATTAACACCGCAGGTAACCTTTGGTTATCCAGCTCTATTTAACAACAGGAGAATTGACGATGAAAGTAATGGTGATTGTAAAAGCGAGTGAAGGGTCTGAAGCAGGGGAGTTACCAACCGCGGAATTAATGGCTGCGATGGGAGAATTCAATAATGCATTAGTTGATGCTGGAATAATGACTTCTGGTGATGGTTTAAAGCCGAGTAAAGAGGGAGTTCGCGTTCGTTTTAAAGGCGAAGAGCGCATAGTAACTAAAGGACCTTTTGCAGAGACTAATGAGTTAATTGCAGGTTATTGGGTATGGGAAGTAACATCAATGGAAGAGGCGCTAGAATGGGTTAAGCGCTGTCCTAATCCCATGAATGAGGAATCTGATATTGAAGTTAGACCGTTTTATGAAATGGCTGACTTTGCAGATATCGATCCCAGCGGCGAAATCCTCGAAGACGAAGAACAATTAAGACAAAAGATTGCGATGCAAACCGCGCATGTTTGCAATTATTTGTTTTTTGCAGGGCTTACCGAAGAGGCACTTGAATACTATCAACAGCATCTATATGCCAAAGTCGGTCTGCTTATGCGCTTTAACGAAAGTCCAGATCCTATCCCTGATGGTGCGATACCAGAAAACTTTTCAGATAAAGTAATGCACTGTGAGTTTAGTATTGGCGATATGAAGATTTTTGCATCTGACGGCTGTGGTGATGATGCTTCGTTTGCAGGATTTAGCCTGTCTATAACCATTGATTCTGAACAAGAAGCTCACCGGGCATTCAATGCTCTAGCCGATGGTGGCACGGTCAGAATGCCATTACAAGAAACATTTTGGTCCCCCCTTTATGGTCAAGTCGTTGATAAATTCGGTGTTGCGTGGATGGTGATGTTACCTAGTAATACTAACTAACCTTGATCACGGAATAGCTAAGTGAAAGCGAGCAGCAAAAGACGCTCGCTATTCAGATACTAATTAATAAGGAGCTGGACACTCTATGAAATATGTTGCTTTGGTATATTACGATGAACAAGCAATGGAAAAGCTCTCACAAGATGAATGGGACGCACTTAACCGTGAATGCATCACGTGCGGGGAATCATTAAAAGAGCGCGAGCAGATGATAGGGGGTAACGCATTGCTCTCAACCCAAAGTGCGACAACACTACGGATACGAGCGGGTAAAGTTGATATTACCGATGGCCCATTTGCAGAGACTAAAGAGCAGCTTGCGGGCTTTTATTTACTTGATGTTAAAGACTTAAATGAGGCTATCCAAGCGGCGAGTAAAATTCCGCCTGCACGCTATGGCAGCATTGAAATTCGGCCTGTTCGCGAGTTGCAAGACGAGAACAATGTCAGCTATGAAGCACAAAGACGAGAATAATAGAGGGGTCAAAGATGAGTTATATTGATGGTTTTGTATGCGCCGTACCCAACAATAAGCGCGAAGAATATCAAACGCACGCCAGTAAAGCGGCAAAAGTGTTTAAAAAATTTGGGGCAGAACGCGTTGTCGAGGCATGGGGGGATGATGTTCCTGATGGAACGCTTACCTCTTTTCCACTGGCTGTAAAATGTAAGCCTGATGAAACTGTGGTGTTTTCCTGGATCACTTGGCCTTCAAAAGAAGTCCGTGATGCTGGAATGGCAGAAGTATTTAAAGATCCTATTTGCGATCAAGAAGCTAATCCAATGCCGTTTGATGGCAAAAGGCTTATCTATGGTGGCTTTAAGACAATAGTAGAGTGTTAACCTTAGTTATTAAATTGGGCTGAGTTATCAGTCCAATTGACATGGAGCTGATATATGCCGAACTTTACCATTACCACGTTTGATTGGGTGCCTGAGCTGCCAAGAGGGTATGTCAGGGACATTCGCTTGCGCTGGGCGCTAGAAGAGGCGGGCATACCCTATGATATAGAACTTACCGCTTTCAATGAACGAGAAAATACGCATTATTTACATCAACCATTTGGCCAAGTTCCTTGGCTTAGCCATGAAGATAAGGAAATATTCGAAAGTGGTGCTGGTCTGTTATACATCGCTGAACATAGCGATGAATTAATATCCACAGAGAATAGGTCATCGGTAATACAGTGGTTATTCGCCGCGCTCAACTCTGTAGAAATGGCAACTCTTCCATGGACAATTTTGAAATTTTCTGGAGATACTTTTGAGAGTGATGGCAGCAAAGCGATAGAGCGATTTTTACATAGTCGCTTGAAACACATGAATGAATATCTTCGGGGAAAAACTTGGTTGGCTGAGCAATTTTCTGTTGCAGACATCGCGATGGCTGATGTACTTCGTTTGGTCGATAGGTTTGATGGGCTAAAACAATATAGCTATTGCCGAAAGTATCTAGAGACTTGCGTTTCTAGAGCTGCTTTTAAAAAAGCATACAAAGATCAGCTGGAATTGTACTCTACGATATAGTGACCATATAAATGGAAGGTGGTGTTTATGCAGCAAATTAAAAAAGCCAGCAATTTGCTGGCTTAATGCTTAAATTGGCGAAAAGGTAGGTTAGTTACCATTTTCCTCAGCGTACTTTTTGCACGCTTCTTTATCTTCACACTCACCGTATAAATATAGTGAGTGATTTGTTAGCTTGATGCCATTGCTGTTCGCGATTTCTTCTTGGCGTGTTTCAATAACGTCATCTTCAAATTCGACAACTTTGCCACATTTTAAACATACCAAGTGATCATGGTGCGTGCTGCCAGACAGCTCGAAAACAGATTTACCGCCTTCAAAGTGGTGACGTGTTACAATACCAGCATCATCAAATTGGTTTAGTACGCGATATACCGTAGCTAGGCCAATTTCTTCACCTTTGTCTAATAAGATCTTGTACACATCTTCTGCGCTGATGTGTTGATTATCAGGAGACTGAAGGATCTCTAAAATTTTGATGCGTGGAAGCGTTACTTTTAAACCAGCCTTTTTAAGCTCTAAGTTGTGATCAGTCATTAAATCTGTCTCAATCTGTTAGTTATAATTTGTCTTAGGTCAATATTCACGACGCTATACCTAAGGATAACTTGCTCGGGCAGCAAGTGCAAAGCAAATGGAATTAATCTTCCAGCTCGCTTAAGCACATTTCGTCATATACTTGTGCACACCATTGTTTAACTCGTTGCTCTGTTAGCTCTGGCTGACGGTCTTCATCAATACCAAGACCAACAAATTTACCATCTTCAACTACAGCTTTTGACGCTTCAAAGTCATAACCATCGGTAGACCAATGGCCAACAACAATAGCACCGCGTTCGGTGACGATGTCGTTGATCATGCCCATCGCATCAAGGAAGTATTCAGCATAATCTTCCTGATCGCCACAACCAAAGATTGCAACGAGTTTGCCTTCGAAATCGACTTCTTCAAGCTCAGGGAAAAAATCATCCCAGTCACATTGCGCTTCACCGTAGTACCATGTTGGAATACCGAACAGTAGTAAATCGAATTCAGCAATCTCTTCTTTACTACTTTTAGCAATGTCTTTTACGTCAACGAGCTTTTTACCTAGCTCTTTTTGAATCATTTTAGCAACGTGCTCTGTATTACCAGTATCACTGCCGAAAAAAATACCTACGCTTGCCATTAATTGCTTACCTTCTATCTATTAACCGCTAACTTTTCTTGTAAGATGGTCTCGATGAGTGCACTTCGACTAATGTTTTGCGACTCTGCCATATCACTTAGCGCTTGATACAACTCTGATGAAACCTTAAATTCTACCCTTTTTAGGCCACGAGCACGATCTCTCTTTATTTGATTGCGCTTGTTAACCTTTAACTGCACTTCTCGTGGCAGTGGATTCGTCTTAGGACGTCCGGGACGTTTTTCATTTTCAAATAGGTCGATAGTCGTTCTATCTGTTTCAGCCTTGGCCATTATCCAACACCTGCGCCTTGCCAAAACACTTGGATCAAGCCTTTTGCTATAAATCCAGAGCAACCAAGAAACAACACCAGCCAAACGATATAGCGTCCGAACTTTGGCACGTCACCTTTTTTCAGTACGTCCTGAATCGCCATACCGATGAAAAAGAATATACCAGCTAGCGCAAACCACAGCCCTAGCGTTTCAAATTCATTTATAAATTGACTGACCATCTGAGCTCTACTCAATACTTAAACGGCGGCTACTATAACATAACCTAAATGCATAAATTAAGTTTATAACGGTAAATTCGATTCGTTTTATTGAAGAAAATCAATAATTGAGCGATTTACCGCTTCGGGCTTTTCAGCATGTAGCCAATGGCCCGCACCTTGTATTATTTTTGCTCGCGCATTTGGGAAAAAACGAGCGATGGCATCCCTATGCTCAGGCAGGATGTAGTCAGAATTATTCCCTTTAATGAACAAAGTATCGCACAAACAGGAATGAGTTTCATTAATATTTGATGTGATTGTATCGTATTTTTCAGTAATTACATCTAAATTGAAACGCCAAGCAAGTTTGCCTTCTTCATTTTTTGCTAAACTTTTGAGCAAAAACTGACGCACGCCGACGGTTTCAATATACTGCGACATAATGGTATCTGCTTCACTACGACTTGATACATCACTTTTTTGCACTTCGTTCAGCGCAGCAATTATTGCATCATGTCTTGAGTGATAGTCAACAGGTGCAATATCTAATACGACAAGTTTGTTGATGCTTTCTGGGAATAACTGGGCGAATTGCATTGCCACTTTACCACCCATCGAGTGACCAACGAGGTTTATTTTATCCAGTTTTAACTCATCCATTAGTGCTTTGACGTCATTTGCCATTATTGGATAGGACATTTGCTCATCATGAAAAGAGCGACCGTGATTTCTCAAATCGACGTTAATCACATTGAAATGTTCAGCAAGTGCTTTTGCCACCACATTTACATTTTCCAAAGAACCAAATAGTCCGTGCATAACAAATACACTAGGTTTGGCTTGGTCGCCAATTTGTTGATAGTTTAACTGCATAAATCCTCCAAATTTGGCGCTAATTGTGACATTGAAGAGTAAAAATGCAAAGCCATAGAGTAATAAGTTAAATTTGGATATACTAAGTGACAATTGAAATGAGTTGCTCCTAATTAGCATAGATGACAGGAAACGCATGAAAAAGATAGAAATAGATGACGAGCTATATCAATACATTGCAAGTAACACACAAAGTATTGGAGAAAGTGCTTCTGAGATTTTACGTCGTTTATTAAAACTTACTCCTGGGACAGAATCTAAACCCGTCGCACAGCAGGAAGAAAAACAAGTACAAGAAATTGCAGCTGAGTCACAAACAAAAACACCAAGCCAACCTGTAAAGCCAGCAGCGAATGTCTTTAATATTCTAAATAAAGAAGAGCTCGCCATGCAAAAAGGTGTAGTCGGGCGCTTTTTGTTTATCCTATCGGCGCTCCATCGTACACATAAATCCGAATTTAATAGTGTGCTTGAAATTAAGGGCCGCGATAGAATTTACTTCGCTACGAGTAAAAATGCTCTACTCGAAAGTGGTAGCAGTATGAACCCGAAAAATATTGCAGACAGTGAATATTGGGTGATGACAAATTCAAATACGACTAGAAAGAAAATGATGCTTCATGAAGTAGCTAAGGTGTTAGGTTACACAGATGAAGCTGCCGAGAAAATTAGAGACTACCTATAAGTAAGGAAATCTTATGGCGATCCATCCGCAAGCTGGCAAAAAGGTATCGAAAGAATTATTGGTAAATGTACCTAAGCTGGTTTCATCGTACTATTTAAATGAGCCTGACTTAGAAGCGCACCCAGAGCATTGTGTCGCCTTTGGCACAAGTGGCCACCGAGGTTGCTCACTCAATTTTAAGTTCAATGAGTCGCATATTCTGGCTATTACTCAAGCGATTTGCGATTACCGTAAAAGCAACAATATTTACGGTCCGCTTTTTCTTGGTAAAGACACCCATGCGTTGTCGGAAGCCGCTTTCAACTCGGCTATTGAGGTCTTGGTGGCCAACGAAGTACAAGTTATCACACAAGAAAATGATGACTACACACCAACCCCTGTGATCAGCCACGCGATTGTCTCGCACAATTTAAACAATCCACACGAGCTTGCAGATGGCATTGTGGTGACGCCATCACATAACCCGCCAGAAGATGGCGGGTTCAAATATAACCCACCAAATGGTGGACCGGCCGATACCGATGTCACCAAATGGATTGAAGATAGAGCCAATCAGCTACTACTCGAAGATTTGGTTGAAGTTGAGTTATTCCCGTTTGCGAAAGCGAGAAGATCTGGATTTATTAAGTATGAAGATCTGATCACACCATACGTTCAAGACTTGGGTAATATAATTGATATGGAAGCCATTGCTCGAGCCGGAGTTAATATTGGGGTGGATCCTCTTGGTGGTTCAGGTGTTAATTTCTGGCCTGTAATAGCCAAACACTACGACTTGAAGCTAACGGTTGTAAATGACGTCGTCGACCCAAGTTTTGCCTTTATGCCACTTGATAAAGACGGCAAGGTGCGCATGGACTGTTCATCACCTTATGCAATGGCTAATTTGATAGCACTGAAAGATGACTACGATATCGGTATTGGTAATGACCCAGACTTCGACAGACATGGTATTGTCACACCTGATGGCCTGATGAATCCTAATCACTTTTTAGCGGTTGCAATTGACTACCTCATTAAACACCGAGGCTGGAAGAGCTCAGTAAAAATCGGTAAAACATTGGTATCTAGTGCCATGATTGACAAAGTGTGTGGCGCAAATGGTCGAGAAGTTTACGAAGTGCCAGTTGGCTTTAAATGGTTTGTGGGCGGGTTAGCAGCTGGAGAGCTCGCGTTTGGCGGTGAAGAGAGTGCTGGCGCAGCGTTTTTAAGAAAAGACGGCACCACATGGTGTACAGACAAAGACGGTTTTATCATGGGGTTACTTGCCGCTGAGATCCTAGCTGTTACAGGTAAATCGCCATCTCAGCATTACCAAGCATTTGAACAAGCATTTGGCGCGCCTGTATACAAACGTATCGATGCGCCCGCAAATACTGAGCAAAAAGCAAAGCTCAAGGCATTAAGCGCGGACAATATCAAGGCGGACACCCTAGCAGGTGATAAAATTACTCAGGTATTAACCAATGCCCCTGGTAACGGCGCGGCTATTGGTGGCCTTAAAGTCGTTACCGAAAACGGTTGGTTTGCGGCGCGCCCATCGGGCACTGAAGATATCTACAAAATTTATCTTGAATCATTTAAAGGTGAAGCGCATTTAGCTGAACTTGAACATGAGGCAAAGACATTGGTTGACTCAGTGATTAGTTAACAAAAAGCTTCTACAAGCCATACTCCTCGTATGGCTTTTTTGTATCCCAATGCGGGTTATACCAATTAGTCTTAATACTTGCTCAATTTGAAGGAGTAAATCTGACGCTAACTGCGTTAAAAATTTCTTATTTAGAACAACTAAATAGCAAAATTTTATCCTTGTTATCGACAAGATTTTCTCGCCTCAAAATAGATCACTTAATTAAGATAATTGGTATTACTCAACAACATCAATTTGGAATTATGACGTACTTAGCAGAATTAAAACAAAGCGGTGACTTTCTTACTATCACAAGAAATAACGAATTTACACTTGAACCCGTAAACTTCACTTTAGACAACGGTACCTTGGTGGAAGTCCATGATACTGGTGTGATCCAGTTTACGCCGGCAGGTGAAACAACAAAAGATATTGTGCTATCGAGCGCTGTGCACGGCAATGAAACCGCGCCAATTGAAATATGTGACGAGCTTATCCAACATATTATTACTGGCAGATTGGCATTGGCGCAGCGGGTGTTGTTTATTTTTGGCAACCCGAAATCCATTAATATTGGCCAGCGTTTTGTCGATGAAAATCTAAACCGCCTATTTAACGGCGCACATAATCAAGAAACAGATAACCCCGAAAAGGTCCGAGCGCAAAAACTAGAAGGTTATGTCAGGGCTTTCTTTGAACAGGGCGGTGACGAGCGCTATCGTTGTCATTATGACCTTCACACTGCTATTCGAGGGTCTAAAAACGAGAAGTTTGCTGTCTATCCATTTTTACATGGTAAGCCGTGGAAGAAATCACAGCTGCAGTTTTTATTGTCATGCGGTGTCAATACCGTATTAATGATGCGCTCGGCGGCGACAACATTTAGTTATTTTTCTTCTTACCAGTTTGGGGCCGATGCTTTCACTATCGAACTTGGGCAGGTGAAGCCATTTGGTGAGAATAACATGGCTAGCTTTGCAAAAACCAAGGAAACTTTAAAAGCATTAATTAGCCAAGAAAAGGTAGAATATAAAGAATTTAATGCAGATGAATTTGAACTATTTACGGTTCATCGTACTATCAATCGTACTCAAGCCGAATTTTCTTTTCCATTCCCTGATTCTGCAGAGAATTTTACAGGCTTTTCGAAAGGTGAATTACTCGCGACGGACGGAGATAAGCAGTATTTCGCTGAGGTTGAGGGCGAAGCTATTATCTTCCCAAATGCCAATGTTGCTTTGGGGCAACGTGCATTACTAACCGTTGTACCGTTAGAGGTTGATGAAAACTTCATATAAATCATAGATGTAAAATTCTACTTGCCTTCGTATCAAAATCTTTCCAAAAACATTGATGCATTTTCACGGTTATTCATCTAGGATTAGTTGAATAACCGTTTACGTTAACGTAAAGTTGAAACGCTTTAATTTAATTTACTTACTTAAATCGCAAATATTATTCAGTCTTTGATAAGTTGTTAGACCAGTTATTCATACTAACCACAAATGTGATCAAGACCAATTAACACAATCATAAATGCGAGGTGAGTTAAGACTCTTTTCGTCTTACGCAATCTGAAACCAGATCTCGTATGAGAAAGTCGGGTTTGAACTCCGTAAGTTTGTTATGACAACAAGAGAAGGTAGGTTATGACTAACCCCAATAATATATCCTTAAATATCAGCCACGCGCTGGAATTTATAGATGGTCATGCACTCAATATCCCTACATTAAAGATTTTAAGTGACCAAGGCGATGTTTTAGACGGTGCAACAGCACCAGATATTGATAAAGAAACGGCATTAAGAATTTACTCTACAATGCGGTTTATTCGTTTACTTGACGAGCGTATGCAAGGTGCTCAGCGTCAAGGACGTATTAGCTTCTACATGCAATGTCTTGGCGAAGAAGCCGCTGTTACGGCAAGTGCTGCGGCGCTTAAAGAAGATGACATGATCATGGCTCAGTACCGTGAGCAAGCCGCAATTCACTATCGTGGTTTTTCGCTTGAGCAGTTCATGAATCAGTTATTCTCGAATGAGAAGGACTTAGGCAAAGGCCGCCAAATGCCTGTGCATTATGGTTCTAAAGAATTACATTACCTGACTATTTCGTCGCCGCTAGGAACGCAAATTCCTCAAGCAACGGGCTATGCGTACGGCCAAAAGCTAAAACACATTGATAAAGAAACCGGTGAGCTAACGTCTGAAATTGATAACGTCACGATTTGCTATTTTGGTGAAGGTGCAGCGTCAGAAGGTGATTTCCACGCTGGTCTAAACATGGCAGCAGTGCATGGTTCACCAGTCATCTTCTATGCACGTAATAACGGTTATGCGATTTCAACACCTGCGGATGAACAGTTCAAAGGTGATGGTATTGCCGCTCGCGGTGTTGGCTATGGTATTAAGACCATCCGTGTGGATGGTGCCGATGCGCTTGCCGTTTACGCCGCGACACAAGCCGCGCGTAAAATTGCAGTTGAAAACGGTGAGCCTGTGATGATTGAATCTATTGCATACCGATTGGGTGCGCACTCAACTTCTGATGATCCGTCTGGTTACCGTACCAAAGATGAAGAAGCTGAATTTAAAAATAGTTGCCCGGTAAATCGATTTAAGCAATGGCTTCTAAAACAAGATTGGTTGGATGAAGCCCAAGATGATGCGGAAAAAGAGAAAATCCGTGAAGATATCTTGGCTGCATTGAAGGTTGCAGAGAAAGTACAAAAGCCTGCATTAGAAGATCTGGTCTCAGATGTTTATGACACGCCAATTCCATCGCTGCAGAAGCAATATGATGAATTGAAAGCGCATATTAAAGCTTATCCAGACGCATACCCAGTCACAGCAGGGAGAATTAAATAATGGCTAAAATGAACATGCTACACGCCATTAATTCGGCGCTAGATATCACGATGGCGGAGCATCCGCAGGCTTGTATTTTTGGTGAAGATGTTGGCTACTTTGGTGGTGTATTCCGTGCAACTTCAGGCCTTCAAGAAAAATACGGAAAACATCGTGTTTTTAATACACCATTGACTGAACAAGGTATTTTGGGTTTTGCCAATGGTCTTGCTGCGTTTGGTGCCCCTGCGCTTGCTGAAATTCAATTTGCGGATTATATCTTCCCGGCATTTGACCAAATCGTGAACGAGTCGGCCAAGTTCCGTTATCGCTCAGGTAATGAGTTTGATGTGGGTAACTTAACAATTCGTACGCCATACGGTGGTGGTATCGCAGGTGGTCTATATCATTCACAATCACCAGAAGCTTACTTTGCACATACACCTGGTCTTAAAATTGTAGTACCGCGTAACCCGTATCAAGCAAAAGGCCTACTGCGTGCTGCCATTAAAGACGATAACCCGGTTATTTTCTTTGAACCTAAGCGCTTGTATCGCGCTTCTGTTGGTGAAGTGCCAGAAGAAGATTACAGCATCGAGCTTGGTAAAGCCGAAGTGATTAAAGAAGGTACTGACATAACGCTATTGGCTTGGGGCGCGCAGATGGAAATCATCGAACAAGCGGCGCAAAAAGCTGAAGAAGCGGGTATTAGCTGTGAAATAATCGACTTAAGAAGCATTCTTCCTTGGGATATGGACACGGTAGCCAAGTCCGTGGTTAAAACAGGTCGTTTGGTCGTGAGCCACGAAGCGCCAATCACGAATGGTTTTGGCGCTGAGATTGCAGCAACCATACAAAAAGAGTGTTTCCTGCATTTAGAATCTCCAATTGAGCGAGTTTGTGGATTAGACACGCCATATCCTCTAGCACTTGAGAAAGAATATGTGCCAGATGCACTTAAAGTGTTCGCCGCTATCAAACGTTCTATGGAATTTTAAGGATAAGTTATGGCTAAAGAATTTATCTTACCAGATATTGGTGAAGGCATCGTAGAGTGCGAAATCGTCGAGTGGTTGGTGGCTGTTGGTGACGAAGTAAAAGAAGATCAACCTATTTGTGACGTAATGACGGATAAGGCACTAGTGCAGATCCCCGCGGTACATGACGGTGTGATCACTAAGCTGCATTACGAAAAAGGTGAAATTGCAAAGGTGCATGAACCTTTGTTTGCAATGGATGTTGCCGGCGAGCAAGCTGCTCAGCCGGAGCAATCAGCACCTCAATCCTCGCCAACAACTTCAACCAGTGCTGTACTAGAAGACTTTATCTTACCAGATATTGGTGAAGGCATTGTTGAGTGCGAAATTGTTGAATGGCTTGTCGCTGAAGGTGATGAAATCAAAGAAGATCAGGCCGTTTGTGATGTAATGACTGACAAGGCGCTAGTGCAAATTCCAGCCAAGTACGATGGTATTGTTGAAAAACTCTATTATCAAAAAGGCGAGATAGCACAGGTGCATAGTCCGCTATTTCAAATGAAGTTGGCGTCATCTCACGCCGGAAAATCAGACGATCCAATCGCTGATGTCCACAAGCCTAAAGAAAGTAAAGCACAAGCTGTTACTGCAAACGATGAGGCTACGCGTAGTTTGCCGAAAAATGGTAAAGCGATTGCCTCTCCAGCAGTACGCCGCAAGGCGCGCGAAGTTGGTGTTGACCTCTCTGAAGTGCCTGGCTCTGGTAAAAATGGTCGCGTTTATAAAGAGGACATCGAACATTTCCTTGAGCACGGTGTAGGTGGCGCTTCAACCACGAATGAAGCTAGCACCACGGTACAGCCTCAAACGCAAAAGTCGGTTCCTACCTCAGAAGGTGGTAAAAGAGTTGAGCCTCTACGTGGTATGAAAGCGGCGATGGCCAAACAGATGGTGGCCTCTGTTTCGACGATCCCACATTTCACTTACTGTGACGAGATTGACTTAACCGATTTAATTGCACTTCGTGGTGCTTTGAAAGAGCAATATGCCAAACAAGGCGTGAAGCTGACGATGATGCCATTTTTTATCAAGGCGTTGTCACTTGCTATCAACGAATTCCCAATTTTGAATGCAAAAGTAAATGATGACTGTACGGAAATCACTTATTTTGATGACCACAATATTGGTATGGCGGTGGACAGCAAGCTGGGTCTTCTTGTACCAAATATTAAATCATGCCAAAGCAAATCGATTGTAGAAGTTGCCCAATCTGTTACTGAACTGACAGAAGCCGCTAGGGAAGGGCGTGTGTCTCCTGATTCATTGAAAGGCGGTACTATCTCAATCTCAAACATAGGGGCGATTGGCGGTACTGTTGCGACACCGATTATCAATAAACCTGAAGTTGCTATCGTTGCACTTGGCAAAGTTCAGCAGCTACCACGCTTCGATGCACAAGGTAATGTGGTTGCACGCTCTATCATGCAAGTAAGTTGGTCTGGCGACCACCGTATTATTGATGGTGGCACGATCGCACGTTTCAATAATTTATGGAAAACCTTCCTAGAGGAACCGGCTAAAATGATGATGGCAATGCGCTAATCCTTGTTTTTGCTAGTTTCTACTTGTTGTAAAGGGCCTTTACGGCCCTTTTTTATTTGTAAAAATTTAACAGTAGTAAGCGGTAATATTTAAATTATTGAATTGGAAATTACTGTGAAAGTCATGCTGAAATTATGTCAATGCAATAGCTGAACATGATTTGGCCGATAAAAATAGCCATTCAATCAATTATAAAGCTTTAAAACTAGGTAAGTTTCACTGAGTGAATTACTTGGATTGATTGGCGCACCATCTCTGATGTGCGAGACAATTCTTAACAAGGTTGCATAACTCCAAATACCTGCAAGTTATATATTTAACCTTAAATCTTATGTAGTTCAATTTGATTAGTGAATCTGAATTACTTCCCATATGCTTCGTTGGAATTGTACTTTGGGTGCAGTAGGTGCGTAGCTGGAAGTCTTATACGAATGCGCTTAATTAAGTGATCTATTTTTAGGCGAGAGGAACTTGTCAATAACACCGCTTCCGCATCCTGCTTACGCCAAGGTACCTACATCCTGTGGGCAAGGCTTAAATTTTGCTATTTAGTTGTCCTAAATGAGAAACTTTTAACGCAGTTAGCGCCAGATTTGCTTCTTCAAATTGAGCAAGTATTAAGTTGTACTGTTAAGATCTCTGTTCACGGGAGCAAAAAGAAGCCTTAAAAAGATGCCATTTCACTTATGAAATGGCATCTAGCTTTATAACGTACTAAGAAATTTTAAAACTTGTACGTGAAACCAGCGCTGAATACGCGGCCATAAGTGTATCTAGCAACTGATAGCTCGCGAACACTTGGGTACCAATCGAATAGATTATCCACTCGGAAACGCACAACGGCATTATCATTCAAGTAATATGAACCACCTAAAGTATATAAAGTCTGTGATTGGATCTTGTTATACGGATTACCGTTTTGATCGATATAATCATAGAAATTAGTAGAGTCGTTGTTGCGATTACCTTCACCGTAGTACTCAACATCAAAATACACGTTAATGTCTTCGAGAGTATAGTCAAATCTTAAATCACCACGCCAATCTGGGTTTTCGTATTCACCTGTATTGTCTTCGAAGTCGAAGCCGGTATTAGATTCAGCGTCCTTTTTAAGGTTATATAGACGTGAACGAATACCTAACTCACCAGAGTTTTCAGGTAGTAATCCACCAATAAGCGGATATTGGTGCAATGGACGCTTGAACATGACCTCATATTCATATGTCTCAAACTCTTGAAGTGCAGCATTTACATAGCCAGATTCAAACGCTTTATCAGCAGGGATCTGGAAGTCTGCGCCTCGTCTAAATTTACCACAGAACTCATTCGGGTAATTAGTAGAGTCGTAACATGCATTTAAGATGTCGGTGAGAGTGAAGTCAACAATCGCGTCTTCAATATCGATCTTTATATAATCAATTTTAAAGCTGAAGCCTTCAAACCACTCTGGAGCATAAACAAGTCCAATGTTTAAACCTTCTGCTTTTTCGCTTTCAAGATCTACATTACCACCAGTTGTACCAACCCTTGAAGCATTGCCTGATACCGCCTTATAACCATCTGGTACACCAGCAGCTTCACAGTTAGCTCTTCTTGTTGCTGGGTTTGGACCTTTATCTATATTATTGATATCACAAGGATCTGTGCCGAATTGAGAGTCTAGAATTACTGGTAAAAATAGTTCGGTAACAGATGGTGCTCTAACGGTTTCTGAATAGTTAGCTCTAACCATTAGGTCACTGATTGGCTGGTAATTTAGACCTACAGCCCAAACATTGTCTTTACCCGCTGCATCATTGTCAATTCTACGGAACGAAGCGTCAACGCTCAGCGTATTTACAAGTGGAATATCCATATCGCTTGAAACTAGCGGTAGACTGATTTCCGCAAATAAATCTTGTGTAGTATACGAACCTGAAGTAGATGCATTAGCCAAACCACTGTTTAACACATTTGTGCCATCTTCACTAAAGCTTGCTTTTTCTGTACGTCTTTCGTAACCAAATGCGGCTGCTAAATAACCAGCAGGTAATTCGATAATATCACCTGTGGTGAACGCTTGAAGGATATCTTGTTCAACACGTGAATAACCCATTGCAGGGTAGGTGATATAATCAAGAACTTCTTGAGAAGCAGGGCCAAATGGGTTGTACGCAACACACTTGCCAACTTCACCTAGTACTGATTGGGTTTCTGTTACACCAAAACCGCTAGTTGTATACTTGTCGTGATAGCCGTCGACATAGTTGGCTTTACAGTCAATAGTGCCATTGTTATAACCAACATCGATAGCCGCTAAGAAGCGATTTTCGTTGATGTTAAAGTCTTGAGAGAATATTTTGCTTACACCCTGTTGATAGAAAACATCCCATTTCCATTCGTTTTCTCCCAGTTCAAAATAGCCATCAAAGCCAATTTTTATACTTCTTACATCAGATTCATTGGTAATTTTACGTTTACCCAGTGAAGTCCAAGCTTTGTGCATATAAAACTCACCAGGACCACCAAGGTAGTTTTCAAGGCGATTCCTAGTTTCACTTGGTAAGTAAACATAGTCTGTGTCGAATTTAAGTGCAGCGCCAAGGCCACTGAATAGACCAGAACTATATTTGTTTGGTTGGTAGCCTTCATTTACCGCATCTGATGAGTTAAAGAAGCCTAGTACAGACATGTTGATATCATCTGTAAGCTTATAATTACCTGATATAGTAAAGTTGTAACGCTCAAACCCTTCTCGAGCAGTATTAGATTCAGCAAGGTCCAAGCCGTCACCACCAGAAGACCAAACAGCATTACCTGTAGGTGTCCCTGTGTTGAAAGGAATTAATTGTCCGTTACCACTTGGGTCAAATTGTAAAAATGAACCGTCTGGCCACGCACCTAAACCCGCATTAACTACCGCTGTCGGTCCTGGAGTGATAAGACCAGAGTTTGATAGAATTCCAGCTCTACCATTTGGGTATAAACGACGTTGACCTGCAACAGGGTTGCCATCGGCATCAACTACCGCGTCAGATCCCAAAGGCGTATAACCACCCCATTGGTCAACCCATGATGGTAATTCGGATGCTAAGATACTCTTCTGATCTTGGTATTCAAAACTAAAAACTAAGTTGCCTTTATCTTCATTGAAGTTTCCGCCAAATAAACCGCGGAATGACTTATCGTACTTACCTGCTTCGTCATAATTCGTTACGTCAGCTGAGAATTCGGCACCTTCATAGTCAGTTTTTAAGATAAAGTTTACAACACCTGCAACTGCATCGGCGCCATACACTGGGGCACCACCCACCTTAACTACTTCTACTCGCTCAATAAGAGAAACCGGGATATTGTTTATATCTACCTGACTACCTGGTGCACTACCGCCACCTACAGGTGAATTACTTGAAACAAAACGTGCACCATTAACTAGAGATAGGGTACGTTGAGAACCCAGTCCGTACAAATTAACGGTACTTTGACCAACCCCTTGGGAAGCGGCTTGTTCGTTATTTGAAAGGTTTGCTGTCGCTGCAAGCGCGATACCAGGGACTTCCTCTAACACTGATGCTAAGTTAGTTGTACCTCGTTTACTTATATATTCAGAGTCAATTGTTTCTATAGGTTGTGTTGACTCTAGATCAACTCGAGAAATTCGTGAACCTGTTACTTCTATGCGCTCAACTTTATCTACTACAGCTTGATTTGGGTCTTGTTCTTCTGCGTATACTGCTGGAGATACCGCTGCGATTGTCGCACTTACGGCTAAAGCCGCTTTGATCGACGATGAGAGTGTATTGATTTTCATAATTATTCCTATTTTTTAGCATATCTATGTATGCAATAGCGACTATATTTAGATTAATTACAAATTTACACACTCAATTGATAATTTACTTTTTCAAAATTAATTTGTTACATTTTATACTGTGCAGCTAGTATTTACGCGTTTTTTTAGTATTTTGTTATTAATTGTTAAATTTATTGTTGTTGTATTGGGGAAATTAAAAATTAATTGTATTGATTGGTTTACGAATTGGATATTTGTTCAAAGAGAGATAACTTATTTGACACTAATTTTATAACATTATTTAACTACTGAGTGATGGAAGGTATGAGACTCAATCAATTTATTATTGAGTCTCGATAACAAGTTTCAGGATTATTCAATACCTTTCTTTGAATAAAGAGTTACTTTATCTGAAAGCAGCGTTACTTTAATGTGCTTGTTTTCGCTTCCCCAAATGCAATTGGTGTGTAGCGTTTTTTCTTCACATTTATCAGCAGAGCCAAGAATATTCTCAACTTCAGCTTTGTCCATGCCTACTTCTAGCTTATTGTAGTTTTCTAAACTTACTTTAGAACAGCCGACTAGGGTGAGTAGCGCAGCAGCAGTTAGTAATTTTTTCATAGGGTTGCCCGTCTAATGTTTGTATTTTCTTATTTGAAAGATGACCCCAAGTTTGGGGTGATCTAAGTAATGTATGTCGCCGCTATACACGCGTGTATATTGGGACATACGAGCAGTACGAATGTCGTTGCCGTCTTCGTACTTTAAATCTAAATCCGTGGTCACGTAAAGGTAGTGTCTCACGTGAATTTTAATCAAGCCTTCAAGTTGCCAATGCACTTGCTCTTTTGATTCTTGAATATTAAAGCGCTTCGATAGTGACGAAAACTGATCGTCATTTTCAGTTACGCTATAACTGGATGGTGGCGCAAACTGTTTGCCAGCAATAATTTCGATGTTGGGAGCACGCTTGTTACTTTGTTCAGGGAATCGCCAACCAGTGTGCAACAGTGGCTTGAGTCCTTTACGTTTTAACTCGGCAATTTTGTTAGAAAAATTAAACTGTGACTCATTCAATAAATAAATTGAGTCCATATGTTCTTGTGGCTCAACTTGCGGTGAAAGAGGCAAAGTGCCGAATTTTTCAACATAGTTTGCATCTGGATCGCAAGAACTGGAGCGTGCACCCGATGTTAATCCACGAATAAAATCGTGCTCAGCGAACTGCTCACTGCCTTCCAAGCATAGTTTATAGCCGGTGGTATTAAAACCGTCGAATAATAGTGACTTGATGTTTTTTTGATTGAGCGGCTCAGGTTCAATACTAAAGTCTTCTCGCAAAGAGAAACTAGGCTCTTGCTCAAATGCTATCATTTCTACTTCAAACCAACGGGTGGCATGTGCAGACGCGCTACTTACCAAAGCCGCTAGGATGGCCAGACTTTTTATTGTTTTCATGCTACAGCCTTTTTCTCAAAGTCATCAATCATCGCATTGACCAGTTTTAATCTCTCTTGGCCATTTTTTTCTTCTATCAGGAACTTCAGTTTATTCGCGCCTTCCATTCTATAGGTTGACGGGCTACTTTGTATCAATCCTATGATGAATGTTGGGTTAACTTTTGTATGACTACTGAACTCAAAGAAGCCACCCTTAGGGTTTGCCTCGACCTTGTTAATGCCCAATTGAGTTGCCTTTAGCTTAACAGACTGCACCGCAAAAAGGTTTTTCGCCGCATCTGGCAACAGCCCAAAGCGGTCGATTAATTCGATTTGCAGCTCATCGAGTTCAGCCAGTGATTTCGTGCTTGCGATGCGTTTATACATGCTAAGACGA
The DNA here is from genome assembly GCA_000814665.1 of Pseudoalteromonas flavipulchra NCIMB 2033 = ATCC BAA-314. GTDB lineage: Bacteria > Pseudomonadota > Gammaproteobacteria > Enterobacterales > Alteromonadaceae > Pseudoalteromonas > Pseudoalteromonas maricaloris. The sequence continues at coordinate 505,764 of JWIH01000021.1, read as the reverse complement.
ATATTTACATCATGAATATAATCATCCGGTAGCAGTGCTGGGAATTTAAGGTCAACCTCGCTTTGCTGCTGAAGTAGGTTGTCGAGTGTTGGTTCTTTACCATTTTTCAAGGCTTCAACTGCTTGTTCCAGCATTTCCATATACAGCGTAAAGCCAACGGTTTGAATTTGACCGCTTTGGTCATCTCCCAGTAGCTCACCCGCACCTCGGATCTCTAAATCGTGGGTGGCAAGGGCAAAACCTGCGCCTAAGTCTTCGAGTTGCTCAATGGCCTGTAATCGTTTGACCGCGTCTTTAGTTAAGGCTTGGCTATTCTTCGTGAGAAGGTATGCGTATGCTTGGTGATGGCTTCGTCCTACACGGCCGCGAAGCTGATGTAACTGTGCCAATCCGAGTTTATCGGCTCTATCCATTATGATGGTATTAGCAGAGGGGATATCGATACCGGTTTCAATAATGGTTGTACACACAAGCACGTTATACTTTTGGTGATAGAATTCACCCATCAAGTGTTCAAGTTCTTTTTCACGCATCTGCCCGTGGGCAGTGGTGACGTTGGCTTCTGGCACGAGTGCCGAGATATCAGCGGTGATTTTGTCTATTGTCTCGACATTATTGTGGAGGAAGTAAACCTGTCCACCGCGCTTGATTTCACGCAGAATTGCTTCGCGGATAAGCTCGTCGTTGCGCTCTCGCACAAAGGTCTTTACTGCTAATCGTTTGGCTGGCGGTGTCGCGATAATAGAGAGATCACGCATACCACTCATGGCCATATTCAGTGTACGCGGAATTGGGGTAGCGGTAAGGGTAAGAATGTCGACATCCGCTCTAAGCTGCTTAATCTTTTCTTTTTGCCTCACACCAAAGCGGTGTTCTTCGTCAACAATCAACAAACCCAAATCGGCGAACTTGATGTTTTCTTGAATAAGCTTATGGGTGCCTATTACAATATCAATTTTGCCTTCTTCAAGTTTTTGTAACGTTTCTTTTTGTTCTTTCGCTGAGTTAAAGCGCGAAAGCACACCGACTTCAACAGGCAGATCGGCAAAACGGTCTTTAAAGTTCTCGAAGTGTTGTTGGGCAAGGAGCGTAGTTGGCACTAAGACAGCCACTTGTTTGCTATCGTTGACGGCAACAAATGCAGCACGCATGGCCACTTCGGTTTTACCAAAGCCAACATCACCACAAACGAGTCTATCCATTGCTAGGCTTGATTGCATGTCTGCAAGTACGGCTGTGATTGCATTGCGTTGATCGTCTGTTTCTTCAAATGGGAAGCTATCAGAAAAGTCTCGATAGGCGCTTGCATCTAGCTTAAATGCATATCCCGGTTTACTTTGACGCTTTGCGTATATGTCTAGGAGTTCAGCTGCAACATCTCTGACTTTTTCAGCCGCTTTGCGTTTTGCTTTTTCCCAGGCGTCATTACCCAGTTTATGAAGTGGTGCAGAAGCTTCTTCACCTCCTGAGTAACGACTGAGCATATGAAGCGAAGAAACTGGCACATAAAGTTTAGCGTCATTGGCATAGATGATAGTCACAAACTCGGTAGCAATACCTGCTGCATCTATGGTTTCTAGCCCTAAATAGCGGCCTACACCATGATCTAAATGAACAATAGGTTGACCTTCTTTTAACTCAGCGAGGTTTCGGATCAGCGCATCTTGCCCTTGTTCGTATTTATGTTTACGGCGGCGCTTTTGGGAGATCTTAACACCTAACAGCTCTTGCTCGGTGATGATGGACAGCGATTGTTTATCCAGTAGTTTCACACTGGTAGCAAGTGGAGTGACGACCACACCAACATCTGAGTCGCTAGAGACAAACTCTGCAATGCGTTTATAAGGCTTAAGCTTTAGTCCTGTCGGTTTTAATAAGGTAAGCAGTGACTCTCGTCGGCCCTCTGATTCAACACTGAATAACACCCGAGACTTTTGCTTTTTCTCAGCTGCGATGTAATCGAGGATTTTTTGATATGGATTAGCTTGTTTATGCTCAATGCGGACATCGTCGATTAATTCCGCTGCGACATTGTTATTGCCCGCTTTGGTTCCCAGCATTGCTTGACTAAGCTTTATTCGAGAGAAGCCGTTAAGGCCTTCAAACAAGGTCTCTATAGGCTGATATAGCTTGGCTGGTGAAAGTAGAGGGCGAAGTGGGTCAACCCGGCGACTTTCGTAGCGTTTAGATACGTCTTGCCAAAAGGTTTGCGCTGCAGATTCAATGTCGCCAAAAGGCATAAATACGGTATCTTCAGGCAAATAGTCAAACACCGTCGCTAACGAATCAAAAAAGAGCGGCAAATAGTACTCTATACCCGCTGGCCAGTTCCCCTTACTGACTTGCATATAGATACTGTCTTTTTCACTGCTTGCGCCGAACGCTTCACGGTAATTAATTCTAAAGCGTTCAATGTCTTCTGCATTGGTTGGGAATTCGTGCGCCGGTAATAAATCGATAGCATCAATCTCATCGTTTGAGCGTTGGCTTTCGATATCAAAATGACGAATGGAGTCTAACTCATCATCAAAGAAATCTAATCTAAAGGGGAGTGGGCTACCCATGGGGTATAAATCAATAATAGAGCCTCGAACAGCAAACTCACCGTGCTCCATTACCTGTTGAACATGACGATAACCCGCTTGAGTTAAGGTATCACGCAAGCTTTGTGCGTCGACTGTGTCACCTTTTGTTACCTGAAGACTCATGCCGTGGATGAAGCTTGGTGGTGCGGTACGTAGCATGAGGGTTGAAACAGGAATGATGAGTACGGATTGCTTTTCCTGTTTGAGTGTATTTAGCGTCGCAAGACGCTGAGAAATAATGTCTTGATGTGGTGAAAAGTGATCATAGGGTAATGTTTCCCAGTCAGGAAACATCATGACTGGGGTATCTTTTAAAAGATACCCCAGTTCATGTTCAAGGCGAAGTGCAGAAGGTGTATCGGGGGTGACGAGTACAACTAAGTTGTCATGCTGTTGGATGTGCTCACTCAAACACAGTGATAAGCTACTGCCAACTAAATTACCCCACGAAATTTTATCCTTGTTTGATTTTACCCAAGGTAAATTGTTCCATTGCACATTCGCCATTGATTACTCCTATTTATTAATCGCGATAAATTTTGCAAAGATCCTGATAGTGATCGATTCGTCTGTCTCTTAAATACGGCCAGATGCGACGAACAGATTCACTGCGTGCAAGATCAACATCAACAACCGAGATTTCCTCAGCTTCTTCAGATGCATGCAATAACATTTCGCCTTGTGGACCGGTAACAAAAGAATTGCCCCAGAATTGAATACCTTCACTTTGACCTGAAGGGTCTGATTCATGGCCAACACGGTTAACGCTGATCACAGGTACTCCGTTCGACACTGCATGTGCACGCTGTGCAATTATCCAAGCATCTCGTTGACGAATTTGCTCTGCTTTGTCATCGCGAGGATCCCAGCCGATTGCCGTTGGGTAGATTAAAAACTCAGCGCCCGCCATTGCCATCAGACGCGCACCTTCTGGGAACCATTGATCCCAACACACCAGTACGCCTAATTTGCCTACAGAAGTCTGAATCGGAGTAAAGCCCATGTCGCCAGGAGTGAAGTAAAACTTTTCATAAAAACCTGGGTCATCAGGAATATGCATTTTACGGTATTTGCCAGCAATCGTACCGTCAGACTCAAGTACAACTGCAGTGTTGTGATAAAGCCCTGTTGCACGCTTTTCAAATAACGACGCAACGATGACAACATTCAGCTCTTTTGCAAGTGCGCCTAGTGAGTCTGTGCTTGGGCCTGGAATGGTTTCCGCTAAGTCGAAGAGATCGGTGTCTTCAGTCTGGCAAAAATACAAGCTGCGGTGCAATTCTTGTAAAACGATAAGCTTAGCACCCTGACTTGCCGCTTTTCGGATACCGTCACAGGTTTTCGCAAAGTTGTTTACGAGTTCTATAGAGTTGCTATGTTGAACAATACCAACTTTGATGTTTTTTTCAGTCATGGTACTTACCTTAAAAAACCTTTTGGTAACTGCATCGTAATACAGTGCAGGCTACCGAATTGATGGATGATTGGTAGGCAGTTAACGCCAATTACCGTTCTTTCTGGGTGGGCAAGAGAGACTTTGTCCAGTGCTTCTTGATCTTTGTCGTCGCCATAGATAGGTACTAACACCGTTTTATTCAAGATCAGATAGTTTGCATAGGTTGCAGGTAATCTCTCACCCTCGTTATCAAACTTAGCACTAGGCCAAGGTAAACTAATTAAACGGTATGGATCGCCATTTGGGGTGCGGAATGTGCGTAGCTGCTGTTCCATTTTATTGAGGGCATCATAGTGCTCGTCTGATTTGTCGTCGCACTTAACATATACCAAGGTATTATCTGGTGCAAAACGCACTAAAGTGTCGATATGACTATCCGTATCATCACCGGCTAAGTATCCATGATCTACCCACAGGAATGACTCAGCACCCAACTCTTTTTGCAACAATAGTTCTAATTCGGTTTTACTTAGATGTGGATTGCGATTTGGGTTCAACAGACACTCTGAAGTAGTTAATAGGACATTGGACTCGTTGATCTCAATGCCGCCGCCTTCAAGTACCACGTCAACTTTTTCAAAGGTACAGTTTGGGTTGAGAACCTGTTTGGCTAGCTGCTGATTGATCTTATTGTCTAAATCCGCAGCAAACTTGTTACCCCAACCCGTAAAGGTGAAATCCTTAATACATAGATTTCCTGTACTTGTTTGCGTCGTAAGTGGACCGTGGTCACGGGCCCATGTGTCATCGCAAGGCGTAACAACAAGGTGACACTTGGCTAAGTTAACCTCAGCAGTGCAGAGTAAGTTTTCGATATGCTGTTTTAACGCTTCATTATGCGCCACGATAACGACTTCTTGAACTTGGGTAATATGTTGGCAAAGTGCAACGTACACAGGTTCAACGTCACTGAGAATGTCGCTCCAATCGGTATCAGAATGCGGCCAAGTAAGCATGATAGCGTCTTGTGGTGCCCATTCTGGGAGTAAAGTAAAACTCATTAAATCATCACCATATAATAATAAGCCTATAGTTTATCATTAACCTCAGGTGTGTCAGTAAGTTTTGTGAAGATAATTGAGCATTTAAAGAAGGCACTTAATGCGTTAAATGCCTTATTGGTCTTTTTGCTGCTTCAGCTTAAGTTGTCTGGTCTGGGCGTGTAAGCTCGCCCGTACGAGCAACTCTTGATCCGCTTCTCTAATAGCGGTAAAGGCGAGGGTGAACTTACCATCTTGCTTGGCAATGACTTCTGAGTAGCAAAAGATAGCACTGGCTTCATTGCGCAAAAATATTTTAGTTCGTAACGATTGTCCGACCTCATAATCTGCTTCTAACGTTGCGGTCAGGCCGCCGCCGCCGTAGCTGTCACAAAATAGATGACTGTCGTCAGGCTCTTCGGTTGCGAGAATATGGCTGATAATTAAATCAATCTTACGTGATTGCGCCTGCAAATAAGCTGCTAACTCATTGGCAATATCACCCAGATTACGAAGTGGTCGCAGGGCATTAAGATCTAACTCATTAATTTCGTTCGCGAGTTTAAATAGCGGCGGAATTGCAGCTTCTAATTGATATTCGTTTTCTGGAACCATATTGTCATCAACCGGGTAGAGGTTGATCTGAACCTGTTCAGCTATCTGAAAATACTGTTCAAATAATTCCTGCAAATTCGCTTTCATGTTTTATCTCTTGGCATCGCGCCGCTTTACAACTGTCTCTATAATAACGGTTTAGTTTACCGATAATCAAACTTTGAATTGCTCAAGTAGTTGTTCTTGGGTTGTTATCTTTTCTACTTGAGACTGCATGGTGGCATCTACGCTCTTAGCTTCGCTATACACCGATTCGGAAATACCACGAATTGATGAGCTACTGCTATTCACGTTATTTACAATGTCATTTTGCTCATTCAGCATATCAGCAATGCGGGAATTCAAATCGACAATATGGCGAATGGCACTACGCATATCTTCAAGCGCGGCTCGAGTTTGCTCTGCCTTTTCAACCGTTTTATCGACATAATGTTGGCTTTGTTTCATTACAGTAACCGCGCTTTCTGAACCTGACTGTAGTTGACTTATCATTCCACGGATTTCAGTTGTGGCTTCTTGTGTTCTTTGTGCAAGCGATCTCACTTCGTCAGCAACGACGGCAAAGCCACGGCCAGACTCACCAGCTCTTGCGGCTTCAATGGCTGCATTGAGCGCTAGGAGGTTTGTTTGCTCAGCGATGCTGTTGATAACCGATAATATTTGCTCAATAGCTGTAGACGAGCTTTCTAACTCCGTAACTACGGTCATTGCCGAACTGATTTGATTAGATAGCTCTTGAATTGTCTCCGTTGTTTCTGCAACGATTTTTTCTCCTTGGCGAGCAACTTGGTCGGTGGTTTTAATTGCTTCAGCGGCTTCATGGGCAGATTGTGTTACTTGATGTTCAGTTGCAGACATGTGTGTTGTTGCTTCATCAAGGACTTTGATACTCGCTAATTGCTCTTGAATGGAAAGTTTGGCTTTATTTGCAACTTTAGATGTTTGTTGAGCATCGTTTAAAACTTCATGGCCTAAACCCTGAATATTCGCTATTAGAGACTGTAAGCTACTGGTAAAGGCATTAAAATTTTGCGCCAGTGCTGCAAATTCGGGTTCATGCTCGGTATTTAATCGTACGGTTAAGTCCGCATTACCGCGTGCGATAGCAGCCATGGCGGTGTTGATTTCATCAAGCGGCTTTAATAATAAGCTAATTACAAAAGAAAGTAGTACAGTCGCGAGTGCCACAGAAATAAAGGCAAATATGGCTGCATCTCTTTGCAGTCGTGAAAGTGCAGCAAAAACGGTGTCTTCATCCAGCATCACCCCTAAATACCAATCTAAGCCTTCGACCTCTTTAAACTGTACTAATTTGTCTTCGCCATTTACTTCAACGTATTGGATATTTTCTGAGATACTTATGTCACCGAGAAATGTACGAGAAGACTTACCATTTAGTTTTACATCAGGGTGTGAGATAGTCGACCCGTCTTTACTCACCATAAAGGCAAAACCTGCGTCGAGCAGGTTGAACGAGTTAATCATTTCGCCGAGTTTTGCCAAACTAACGTCGTAAAAAATCGCGCCGTTGAATTGGCCTTGTTTAAACACTGGTGCACCGATTGATACCACAATTTCGTTACTTACTGCGTCAGCGTAAGGCGCTGTGATAATGAGCTTTCGTGCAGTTTTTGCGTCGGTATACCAAGGTCGCTTTCTCGGGTCCCAGTTTGCACCAGGGTTCCAATTTGGATCGCTAGCGACATATTTTCCTGTTTGCTCTTCACCATAACCTATCAGTAGGAAAGAGGTTGTGAGCTGTGGCTGCGAGAGGATAGGAAAGGCTGCGTCTAGGGTGTCAGTGGAAGCCACGAGATTGGTAGCAAGAGCGGCGAGATCGGTTGCTCCTTTCATTTGCGCAGTGACAGTGTTACCAATTCCTTGAATTATTTCATTCACACTTTGTTCGGCTTGTGCTTTGATTGCTGATTGCACGGAAATGTATTGAATAACAGATAAGATCAGTAATGCTGCAAGCAGCACAAGCGCAGAGACGGATACGACTTTGTGTTTAAACTTCACGGCCACACTCCAATAAGTTTGATACATTAAACTTATGACATTTAATAAGAAAATGCCAAATCTTCTGCGTTGATTTGAAGGTATTTCAAATTATTGCGTTTATATTAATTATTTATTCATGGTGCAATTCCTATTCTCTAAAACTTAGAAGAGGAGAAAACATCATGTATAAACCAGCTTTAACAGCAATTGCCTCGGCAATGATACTCGCTGCATGCGGTGGCGGTTCAGGTTCTGACTCAAACGACAACAACACCACGCAACCAACCCAAAAAACCACCGTAAGTGTTGGTGTGTCAGATGCTGCTGTGAATAATCTTGCAGAGGTAAACCTTGTTATTCAACGGCTGACATTTAGAGCATCTGGAAAAGAAGATGTCACATTTGATACCTTGGATGCACAGGGTAATCCAATGAAAATCAATCTGCTTGAATATACGGGTGATGATATCTATTTGGTTGTAAATGACCAAGAGATCGATGCTGGTGATTATGAGTGGATCAGAGCCGATGTTGTAAACGGTAGTGCGGGGTCTAATTTTGATTTAACCTCTAGCGTGCGTTTTTTAGATGGTAGTCAAGCACCATTAGCCGTAACCCGTAAAGGCAACGATGGTGTAGGTGAAATCCAACTCAATAACTTCTCGTTAAATGAAGGTGAGAACCAAATCGTATTGGAGTTTGACTTAAATAAGGCGCTGTTGAAGCGCACAAATGATGACACCGTTTATCTAAAACCAACAGCTGTCCGTTTGGAAAATCTGTTAACCAGTTTCGAGATTGAGGGCATGGTTAGCGAGTCTGTGAAAAATGCATGTATAGCAGATAATGCGGACCTAGCTCCTCTAGTCGGAGAGTACAAACACGTTGTTTATCTTTATAAAGCGGATGTTGCAGTGCCTGGCGACATCAGTGATGAAGGTTCAGCGCCAGTAGCAACCGCAAACTTAGATGCCGAGAGTGAATATGAGATAGCATTTATTGGTTCTGGAGATTACAAAGTAGGGTATTCGTGCCTAGGACATTTGGATGATGCCGAAACGATAGATGCAGATTTTAGTTTGTATCAAACAAAAGACGTTACGTTAACGCAAGATACAGAAGTGAATTTCGAGACAAACTAATTTCATTTAGTCTTTTAAGCGAATTAGTATAGCAGCAAAAAAAGGGCTTCAATTGAAGCCCTTTTTACTACTTAAATTCAAAATTAAGCATTTTCTAGTGCAGCGCGCGGGTCAACATATTCCATGTTGAAGCCTTCTGCCACTTCTTTACACGTTACTTGACCTTTCAGAACGTTTAAGCCGTCCATGAAGTGTTTGTCATTTAGTAGCGCTTGTTTGTAGCCTAAGTTTGCAAGCTTGATGATGTACGGAAGCGTTGCATTGTTAAGTGCAAACGTTGAAGTACGAGGTACAGCACCTGGCATGTTAGCTACACAGTAGTGAACTACGTCATCAACAATGTATGTTGGCTCTGCGTGTGTAGTCGCCTTAGAAGTAGCAATACAGCCACCTTGGTCGATTGCAACGTCAACGATAGCAGCACCAGGCTTCATTGCTTTGATGTGTTCTGCAGTTACAAGCTTAGGAGCCGCTGCACCAGGAATTAGTACGCCGCCGATCACAAGATCTGCTTCTAGTACGTGCTTTTCAAGTGCGTCAGCCGTTGAGTAGATAACTTTAGCTTGGCTACCAAACTGTGCATTCAAAGAACGTAATACATCGATGCTACGGTCAAGAATAGTAACGTCTGCGCCTAGACCTACAGCCATTTGCGCTGCGTTACGTCCAACCATACCACCACCGATCACAACGACTTTAGCTGGTTCAACACCAGGTACACCACCTAACAGCATACCACGGCCTTCACGTGACTTTTCAAGCGCTTGAGCACCTGCCTGAATTGACATACGACCAGCAACTTCTGACATTGGCGCTAGCAGTGGAAGACCACCACGCGCATCAGTTACCGTTTCGTATGCGATACAGATAGCACCGCTCTTGATTAGATCTTCTGTTTGTGGAAGGTCTGGTGCTAGGTGAAGGTAAGTAAATAGGATTTGATCTTCACGTAGCATTGCGCGCTCAACAGCTTGAGGCTCTTTTACTTTAACAATCATATCAGCAGTAGCAAAAACTTCTGCCGCTGTGTCTAAAACTTTAGCACCAACTTGAACATAATCTTCGTCAGTAAAACCAATGCCGATACCAGCATTTGTTTCAACAACGACTTCGTGACCGTGATTGATTAGTTCACGAACGCTCGCAGGAACCATACCAACGCGGTATTCGTGGTTTTTTATCTCTTTAGGTACACCAATAATCATAATATTCGCCTCAAAATAAGAACGGGGTAAAATTTTTGACTATTATATTTACCTATAGCCAGTGTGTCTCACTGTTTTAATATTTCAGTGTAGTGATATACTCTAAATTAATGAATCATTCAGGATAAAAAACTACACTATGTATCAACAACTAGACAGAATCGACAGAAAGATTTTAGTCGAACTTCAGAAAGATGGCAGAATTTCGAACGTAGAATTAGCCAAACGCATAGGATTGAGCGCTACGCCTTGCTTGGAGCGCGTTAAAAAGCTGGAGCGAGAAGGATTTATTCGAGGTTATAAAGCCGTAGTCGATCCTGCTAAGCTTGGACAGGGACTTTTAGTGTTTGTTGAAGTTACAGTGAATAAAAACTCGCCTGATGTGTTCGATAGATTTAATCAAGCAGTAAAGCAGCATGACGAAATTATTGAATGTCACCTTGTGTCGGGTAGTTTCGACTATTTATTAAAGACACGAGTGACCGACATGTCAGAATATCGCGGAGTTTTAGGAGAAATTTTACTTAAACTGCCAAACATCAGTGAAAGTCGCACTTTTGTGGTCATGGAAGAAGTAAAAGGAGAAGAAGGAGAAGTAATAAAACCTTGTGCACCTTGAGGTATTTCTTGGTAAGGTGTAAGTATATACAGCAATACTAACGCAAATCACTAATTTGCTGACGTTTTGGGCGTTTATAGTCCGGAAAAGAAACAGAAAAAAGGTTTAATTACAATGCGCTTAAATGGTGTGCAACGCCTCTTAGAGACAGGTTTGATTGTAAGCACGGCTGCAGCAATATTTATGTTGTGTGCGTTGATAAGTTTCGACCCAGCCGATCCTGCTTGGACTCAATCCGGTGAGTACGTAAAAGTAAACAATATAACGGGTGCTGCCGGAGCTTGGCTGGCAGACATTATGCTACTGAGTTTCGGCTGGTTGGCATTTTTGATCCCAGCTGCGCTGCAGTTTCTTGGTTATCTACTATTTAAAAAGCCGCATAAGCTACTGCAACTCGATTACACCACGCTAGGTTTACGCCTAATTGGCGCGACACTGTTTATTACCTCTGCAAGTGCAATTAGCAGCATCAATTTCGATGATATCTATAATTTCTCATCTGGTGGGGTAGTAGGGGATGTGGTTGCTGGTGCAATGATGCCTGCCTTTAACTTTACCGGTACTTCTATACTATTACTGTGCTTTTTCTTTGCCGGAATGACATTACTTACCGGTGTGTCTTGGGTTGAATTTGTTGATTATTTAGGTGAAAAGGTACTCGCCGGTTTTAGATGGTTACGCGATAGGCTGACAGCAGAGCGCAATATAGAGCAAACGCAGTCAGTTTCACAGAAATCTGAGGGTGCTGGCACCAAAACGGATAGAGTAGAGAGTGAGACACCAATAATAGCTAGCGAGCGAAAAGATGATCTTGAGCAGACTCTCCAGCAACAAACTGATACGGAAATTAATATAGATTTCGATGCTGAAGAAGAACCCAGTGGACTTGGCAAATTAAAAGATAAATTGTTCCGCAAAACGAACACTGAACCTACACCTCAATCCACGTCTGCACCGCACTCTGATCTACAAGAGAAGAAAGAGCCGTCGGTATTTGATGAGCTAGATGATATTCTAGAGCAAGAAATCAACTTTTCAGCGATAGAGGATGAGCCACTGGATACTGTCGCGGCATTAAATGCCTTGGATGAAGCACCAGTGCACGAAACCAAAGTGGTTTCTCCGGCAAGGCCACTTAAGTCTAAAGCACCTGAAAAGGCGGCCAACGGTTATCAGCCTCCACCAAGCGCAAAAGAGCAATTTGAAGCGCTTCTAGAAGCTCAGCCACCTGCAGATCCATTGCCGTCATTAGATCTCTTGGATAGGCCGGACAAGGCTAAGAATCCAATTTCGCAAGAAGAGTTAGATCAGGTCTCGCGGTTAGTTGAAACTAAGCTATTAGACTTCAATGTCCAGGCACAGGTAGTTGGTGTGTATCCAGGCCCTGTCGTTACGCGTTTTGAGTTAGATCTCGCGCCGGGCATCAAAGTTGCTAAGATCACCGGTTTAGCAAAAGACTTAGCGCGTTCATTATCTGCAGTCAGTGTGCGTGTAGTTGAGGTTATCCCAGGCAAGACGTATGTGGGTTTAGAGCTACCTAACAAACACCGTGAAATCGTGCGTTTGTCTGAAGTGATAGGCGCCCCTAAGTTTGAACAAAATCCATCTCCTTTGACTATGGTGCTTGGTAAAGATATCGCAGGCCAACCGGTCGTTGCTGATTTAGGCAAAATGCCGCATTTGCTGGTGGCCGGTACCACTGGTTCTGGTAAGTCAGTGGGCGTTAATGTCATGATCTTAAGCTTGTTATATAAGTCGCCGCCAGAAGATGTGCGAATGATCATGATAGATCCGAAAATGCTTGAGCTCTCAGTTTACGAAGGTATCCCACATTTATTATGCGAAGTGGTTACCGATATGAAAGAGGCTGCAAACGCGCTACGCTGGTGTGTGGGGGAAATGGAACGCCGTTATAAGCTGATGTCGGCACTCGGTGTTCGTAACCTCAAAGGTTACAATCAAAAGATTAAAGACGCTAAAGAAGCGGGTCATCCAATTTTAGATCCACTCTTTAAAGATACAGACGGTATGGCGGATGAACCACAAGAGCTAGATAAATTACCGAGTATCGTGGTCGTTATAGACGAATTTGCCGACATGATGATGATTGTTGGTAAAAAAGTAGAAGAGTTAATTGCACGTATTGCACAAAAGGCGCGTGCGGCAGGCATACATTTAGTGCTGGCAACACAGCGTCCATCAGTAGATGTTATTACCGGTTTGATCAAAGCGAATATACCAACGCGAATGGCGTTCCAAGTATCAAGTAAGATTGATTCACGTACAATCTTAGACCAGCAAGGTGCAGAAAACCTATTGGGTATGGGTGACATGCTCTATTTGCCGCCAGGAACGAGTGTTCCGGTTCGTGTACATGGCGCGTTTGTTGACGATCATGAAGTACATGCGGTAGTGAGTGACTGGAAAGCAAGAGGCAAACCAAACTACGTAGAAGAAATTCTATGCGGTGAAGCAACCGAGGATATTTTACTACCAGGCGAAGCACCGGAAGGTGGGGATGAAGAGTCTGACCCACTTTATGATGAAGCCGTTGGGTTTGTTATTGAAACAGGCAAAGTGTCTGTTTCGAGTGTACAACGTAAGTTAAGAGTTGGTTATAACCGTGCCGCTCGATTAGTTGAGCAAATGGAAATGTCGGGAGTGGTAAGTGCTCCTGGTCATAATGGTGCACGAGATGTATTGGTAAAAGGTGGAGCCAATTAATGAAAAAATTTAAGCAAATTGCGTTGCTAACGGTATTATCAAACCTCTTTATTCAGCCTGTGTGGGCTGATGAGGCAGCGATGCAAAGTCTAAAAGGAAGACTGGCTGAATTAACCAGTTTTCAAGGTAAGTTTGAGCAAATCGTTAAAGATCAAGAAGGCAATGAATTGCAAACCGGCGAAGGGGCGATAACCTTAGCGCAGCCACTAAAAATCCGCTGGCAACAAGAGATGCCGGATGACACTTTATTTGTATCAAGCGGAGCAACAACCTATTACTACGATACGTTTGCCGAGCAAGTGACCATCCTAGATACGACTAAACTCATTGATACCACACCATTTGTGTTACTTACGACCCAAGAGGATAGTCAATGGTTGAAGTACAACGTAGCACTTAACGGTCAAGAATATCTGATCACGCCAAAAAACAAAGTAGACTCGCAGGTAGAGCAATTAACACTGCGTTTTGATGACAAAAACGATGGCTTAGCACTATTGAAAGTGAACGATATTTCAGGTCAAGTCTCTACGTTTAGCTTTAAGGAAAGCAAAGTCAATGCGCCAGTAAAAGAGAGTTTGTTTGAGTTTACAATTCCACAAGGAGTGGTCGTAGACGACCAAAGAGGCAGTGACTAGTTTAGGATTTGATTTTACACCAGATGTACGACCGTTGGCCGCAAGAATGCGGCCAACCTCGTTAGAGCATTATGTCGGGCAGAGTCATATTTTGTCCAAAGGCTCTGTACTTTATCGTGCGATTGAATCTGGGCGCTGTCATAGCCTAATCCTTTGGGGGCCACCCGGAGTGGGTAAAACCACCCTTGCTGAGATCATTGCCAACTATGCGGATGCAGAGCTTATCAAACTTTCTGCCGTTAGCGCGGGAATTAAAGAGGTTCGTGAAGCGGTCGTCGATGCTAAAAACCGATTAGCTCAATTTGGTAGACGTACGCTGTTATTTGTTGATGAAGTACATCGCTTTAACAAATCCCAGCAAGACGGATTTTTACCTCACATTGAAGATGGCACCTTTATTTTTATTGGCGCGACCACTGAAAACCCTTCTTTTGCACTGAATAACGCGATCTTGTCTCGCGCGCGTGTCTATACCTTACAATCGCTTGTAGAGGATGAATTAGGTCAAGTACTCAAAGATGCGTTGTCCCGCGATGAACAGCTGTCGAAATTAGCGATCACCATTGATGACAGCGCGCTTGAACTCATCGCCAAAGCAGCTTCGGGAGATGCGAGAAAGGCACTTAATTTGCTGGAGCAGGCGGTTGACTTAAGTTTTGAGCCAAATTCAAACACTCATTTGGTGAATGAACTTGTACTAAAACAAGTATTGCCCAGCCAATTATCAAGTTATGACAATAAGGGCGACCTATATTATGACCTAATCTCAGCGTTTCATAAGTCAGTTCGTGGCAGCGCACCAGATGCGGCACTTTATTGGTATTGCAAAATATTAGCAGGTGGAGGCGATCCGCTCTATGTTGCAAGGCGATTGCTGGCTATCGCCACTGAAGATATCGGCAATGCAGACCCAAGAGCGATGCAAGTTGCGTTAAATGCTTGGGATATATTTCATCGGGTAGGGCCAAGTGAAGGAGAGCGTGCGATAGCACAGGCAACGCTTTATCTTGCAAGTGCGCCAAAAAGTAATGCGGTCTACATGGCGTTCAATCAAGCTAAACGTGATGCTGCAAGTGATCCAAATTACCCCGTACCTGAACATCTCAGAAATGCACCGACAAAACTAATGAAAAAGCTGGGTTTTGGCGAAGAATATCGTTATGCACATAATGAGCCTGGCGCGTTTGCTGCTGGAGAAAATTACTTCCCAGAAGCCATTCAAGAGCGACAATATTATCATCCGACAGATAGGGGACTTGAGAAACAAATCGCTGACAAGCTCAACTATCTACAGACGCAAAATGCGCAAAGTAGCACCAAGAGGTACAAGTAGCGATGCTAATAAATTATCTTACAATTGCGCTAGGTGGAGCGTTTGGTGCAATGTTACGCTTTTTTATCAGCGATATGTCGATAAAACTCTTAGGTAAGGGATTCCCTTTTGGGACGTTGATCGTTAATATTCTTGGTTCATTATTGATGGGTGTGCTTTACGGTTTAATTGAAAAAGAAGTTATTTCGGTTTCACCATCTAAAACGTTGATAGGTATTGGCTTTTTAGGTGCGCTGACTACTTTTTCTACATTCTCAATGGATTCCTTGTTGTTACTTCAACAAGGGCAATATGTGAAAATGGCGTTTAACGTCACATTAAACGTGGTGGCGTGTATCTTTATGGCCTGGGTTGGTCTCTGCCTCATCATGCAAAAAGGTTAAAAAAACAATGTTAGATTCTAAATACTTTCGTCAAGACATCGAGGAAGCTGCTGCGCGTCTGAAAAAGCGTGGTTTTGAACTCGATGTTGCTAAGATCACCGAATTAGAAGAAAAGCGCAAAGCGCTACAAACCAAAACTCAGGAATTACAGAGTGAGCGTAACAGTTCCTCCAAAGCGATTGGTCAAGCTAAAGCGAAAGGGGAAGACGTTCAACCTTTACTAAATGCTGTTGCAAACTTGGGCGACCAATTAAGTGCAGCGAAAGAAGAGCAGGATAAAATTCTTGCTGAACTTAATGACTACGCAATGTCGTTGCCAAACCTCCCTGCTGAAGAGGTACCTGCAGGTGCCGATGAGTCTGAGAATGTTGAAGTAAGCACTTGGGGTGAGCCAAAGCAGTTTGATTTTGAAGTTAAAGATCATGTTGACCTTGGCGAAGCGCTTGATAAGGGTCTCGATTTCGAAACTGGTGTTAAGCTAAGTGGTTCTCGCTTTACAGTGATGCGCGGTGGCGTAGCACGTATGCATAGAGCACTTGTACAACTGATGCTGAATACGCACACTGAGCAAAATGGTTATACCGAAATGTATGTACCATATCTTGTGAATAAAGCGAGCTTGTTTGGCACGGGTCAGCTTCCTAAGTTTGCAGAAGATTTGTTCCATACAGAAGCATTATCTGAAGACCAAGATGGCTTTAGCCTAATTCCGACGGCAGAAGTACCGTTAACTAACTGCGCTCGTGATGTTATTTACGACGAAAAAGAGCTGCCGATTAAGATGACGGCGCACACGCCTTGTTTTAGGAGCGAAGCAGGTAGTTATGGGCGTGATACGCGCGGACTTATTCGTCAACACCAGTTTGATAAGGTTGAACTTGTCCAGCTTGTAAAACCTGAAGATTCTATGGCAGCGCTTGAAGAGTTAACAGGCCATGCTGAGCAAATTTTACAAGCACTTGGCTTACCTTACAGAAAAGTGGTGCTTTGTACAGGAGACATGGGTTTCGGTGCGACGAAAACGTACGATTTGGAAGTTTGGTTACCAGCGCAAAATACCTACAGAGAAATCTCTTCTTGTTCAAACATGTGGGATTTCCAAGCGCGCCGTATGCAAGCGCGTTTCCGCCGTAGTGGTGAGAAGAAGCCAGAACTACTTCATACTCTTAATGGTTCTGGTTTAGCGGTGGGTCGTACTCTAGTTGCGATTTTAGAAAACTACCAACAGGCAGATGGGTCAATTATTGTGCCTGATGCACTAAAACCATATATGGGTGGTGTAGAGGTGATTAAAGCAAGCTAAGATAGTACTGCTTAATCGAGCTTTGCTCGATTTAAAAACTCAAGTTATTGAAAAGAGGTTGGATTCGTCCAGCCTCTTTTTATTACTAAATTATGAATGTTTTTTTACAGCAAAATATAGAAAAATAATATCATAAACCTATTCAACATGCCTTAAATACCTCACTTTCCATTAAAAAGTAAATTAATTATGCTTTTTGTGCCTAACTGTACAAGAATTACATTTCTGATCATTGCATGACTCGCTGAGATGTGATTTATTGAAGGTATGGGTTTGGCCAAATCTCATCGGTAAGTAGCACATCTGTATGAAATACGATGTCGCTCGTGTTTAACTTTTCTCAATAAAATCTTTAATTTAAATTGTTAGTACGAATTGTCATTATATCGCAAGTCACGATCTTCGTTTTGAATGACGTTCGCTTAAGTTTGAACTACACAGTATTAGAAACGCTAATGCTGATCGAGAAAAAGGTGAGGATATTACCTATGAAGAGACAGAAAAGAGACCGTTTAGAAAGAGCACATTCACAAGGATTTAAGGCAGGATTAGCCGGTCGGTCGAAAGAAAATTGTCCCTATCAACAAGTAGAACACAGATCAGAATGGTTAGGCGGATGGCGAGAAGCGATGGATAATCGCAACATCTTTAAAACCTGATACCGAATTTTAGGAGAGCAAAGCCCCAGATGGGGCTTTGTGTGTTTTTAAAGCTATAAAACGATAACAGCGAAAAAGTTAAAATGCGCTGGTATCTTGGAAAAGACCTACTTTCAAATCTTTTGCTTCATAGATCACGCGACCGTCAACTTCGACGATGCCATCTGCTAGACCCATAAATAGCTTACGCTTGATAACGCGCTTCATTTCAATGCGATAAGTCACTTTTTTAGCAGTTGGTAAGATTTGACCCGTAAACTTCACTTCGCCCACACCGAGTGCACGACCAAGACCAGGACCACCAGACCAACCAAGGAAGAAGCCAACCAATTGCCACATCGCATCCAAACCTAAACAACCAGGCATTACTGGATCACCTTTAAAGTGGCAGTCGAAGAACCACAGATCAGGATTGATATCGAGTTCAGCAATAATTTGACCTTTACCATGCTCACCACCGTTATCATTAATTTGAACGATGCGATCCATCATTAGCATGTTGTCGCTAGGCAGGCGGCAGTTGCCTTCACCAAACATTTCTCCGCGACCACATAAAATAAGTTCTTCTTTTGTATAGCTGTTCTTCGGTTCCATAAATCTTCTTCTTACCTTGCAAATTGACGCTACTTTAGCGTACAGATGTACGCTAAACAACTCCGAACAGTTAAAAAGCGTACCGAGACTTGTAAATTTTGCGCTAAAGATATGTCTATTTGATTAAATTTCAAAAAATTGAAGAGATTAAATGCAAATCAGTTCCAATTAGGGGCGATTTATAATGTGAAAATCATTATAATCGGGGATGATTTTTTAGCAGGCTATTTTGGGTGATCTATGATCCTTTTTGTTGACTCTTTGACCGTAATTGATTTTTCGTACCTTTGCCCACGTCGTGGTGCGGTAGGTGAAAGTTGGATCACCGATATTGTGCTGCATGGTGAGTTAAACGAAGAGTCTATGGTGTTAGACTTTGCAAAAGTTAAAAAGCAAATCAAACGTATTATCGACGAAAAGCTGGACCACAAATTAGCGGTACCCAGCGCGCTTGCGTGTAATGCAAAACACAGTGAAGGCCGATTTGAATTTGATATGCAATTTGATGGAAATCACTTAGCCATGAATGCACCGGAAGAAGCGGTGTGTGTAGTGGAAGGGGATGAAATCAATGAAGTCAATGCAATCGCTTACCTTAAGTCTGTTATTATGCCGCATATGCCTGAAAACGTGAAAGATTTAGATATAACACTGCGTCCAGAGGCCGCAACAGGCTTCTATTATCACTACAGCCATGGCTTAAAGAAACACGATGGCAACTGTCAGCGTATTATTCATGGTCATCGTTCATTGATTGGTGTGAAGCTCAACGATATCAGCATGCCTAGATTACAAAAACAATGGGCGGATAAATGGCAAGATATTTATCTTGGCAGTGAAGAAGACTTGATTGATCCTAGTTTGCTTCAGTATGTAACCGCTCAAGATAAAGATTATGCGTTCGCGTATACCTCGTCGCAGGGATATTTTGAGTTGGCGATCAGCAAATCGCGTTGCGATATATTACCTTGCGATACAACAGTTGAATGTATTGCGGACTATCTTGCAGGCCAAATAAAGCTTGAAAATCCACATGATAAGGTTGAAGTAAGAGCATACGAAGGGGTTGGAAAAGGAGCGATTGCGTATGCTTAAACGTGCAATTGTCATATTGCTTGCGAGCACCACATTATTTGCTGAGGCGCTTGAATTAAAAGGTAACCTGACACAAGGTGGCTTGGTCGTCGGTAAGCTTGAAAATGCAACTGAGATAAAGCTAAACGAAACAGAATTAAAGCGCTCTAAAGATGGCTATTTCGTGTTTGGTTTTGGCCGTGATGCTGAACTTAACCACATCTTGAGTTGGCAGTCTGATGATGGTCAAAAGCATCGCCAAGCGATAGTGATCACGAAAAGAGATTACGATATAGACAAGATCACGGGAGTGGCGAAAAAGTATGTTTCGCCACCAGAGTCGGTGCTAAAGCGCATACGTGAAGAAGCACAAGCCGTGTCAAAAGCAAGACAAGGCAATTCGGATTTATTATTCTTTAAAGACCCCGTTTTCAGACCTGCGAAGGGCCGTATTTCAGGTGTTTATGGTAGCCAAAGATATTTTAATGGTGAGCCAAAACGACCACATTTTGGATTAGATATCGCAAACAAAACGGGTGAGCCGGTCTTAGCGCCGGTATCGGGTAAAGTGGTGTTTGCAAATCCAGATCTTTATTACAGTGGCGGCACTTTGATTATCGATCACGGTCACGGCATTACCTCTACGTATATCCATCTTAGTAAACTGGATGTTAAGGTTGGCGATACGGTAGAAACAGGCGATAAAATCGCTGAAATTGGCGCGACGGGCAGGGTAACTGGCCCGCATTTAGATTGGCGCTTTAATTGGTTCGGGGAGCGACTCGACCCAGCTCTACTTATGAAAGATAAACTAGCGGATAAAGCAGTACAAAAATGACAGACGAACAAAGACAAGCCATTGTTGAGCAACGCATTAAAAGCTCAATCACACACGTAACAAAAACCGTATTCCCAGGCCGTACAAACCATCACAACACCTTATTTGGTGGTGACGCACTGGCTTGGATGGACGAAGTTGCCTTTATTGCTGCAACGCGTTTTTGTCGCAAACCTTTGGTAACGATTTCGTCAGACCGAGTCGATTTCAAAGAGGCAATTCCTGCTGGTACTTTTGCTGAATTAGTATCGAAAGTAGTGCATGTTGGTAATACCAGCTTAAAGGTTGATGTTGAAATCTATCTTGAAAGAATGCACAAAGATGATAAACACTTAGCAATTACAGGTAGTTTTACCTTTGTTGCCGTCGATGACAATCATAGGCCAACTCCTGTGGTTTGTGACAAAATGCTAAACGGCTTTGATAGCTAGTTTTTCGCTAAGATTTTATTTTTAAAATCTCTAAAGCAAATATAGGGCTTAGCCCTATATTTAATAGAATAAAAGGAACACATCGTACAAATATTTTTAAAATTGCTACTCGTCAAGAACGGCTAAAACCCATTTATGATAATTAATCGAGCCATTATTTGTTATTTCTAAGTTGAATCTCTTTCGTTCAGAGGACAAATGAGTCATTTTTTACTCATAATTTTTTGACAGTCAAAAAGCCAAAGACCATACTTTTTACCAATATAGTGAAATAGGAGTGGTGCTCATGGCAATTCCAGTAACCGTTGCAGACGATTCTATGATGTCGAGAAAGGCTGTGCTTAGGGCAATACCTGAAGACTGGGATGTCGAGGTCAGTGAGGCAAAAAATGGCAAAGAAGCATTGGTGATGGTTGAGCAGGGCAAAGCTGAGGTGTTATTTTTGGATCTCACTATGCCAGAAATGGATGGTTTTGAAGTTCTTACGCATCTACACGAGCACCATGCAAAAACCGTGGTAATCGTTATTTCCGCTGATATTCAGCCCGAAGCGAAGAAGTTGGTGGATAAACTCGGCGCATTTCGCTTTTTGCAAAAGCCACTACAAAAAGAAGAGTTACATAACACGCTACAAGAGCTAGGTTTATTATGAACATGCCACTCAGTGAAGAGCAAAGGGATGGCTTGCAAGAGCTAATGAATATATCCATGGGCCAGGCAGCGAACTCTTTAGCTCGATTAATTGAAACGAAAATTAGCTTATCTATCCCTGAAATTACTTCGGTAAGCCCAAATCAACTCAATGAGATCTGTAATACTGCACATGTTTACAGAACGAGGCAGTCATTTTTAGGGGAAATTAAAGGTGAAGTCATTAATCTATTGTCACCGCAAGGCTTACAAGAAATAGCCGAGCTTATGGACTACGATAGTCCACTCGATGACTCTGATCTCAATGAAGTCTTATTAGATTTGTCTAACATTTTGGCTGGTGCATGTTTAAACGGCTTTTCTAGTCAGTTAGAGCTTAAAACCTCATTGACTATGCCGACTATTTATAAACATCAACTATCCGACGACATTGCTGAGTGGAAAACCACATTAGTAATGAAAATTGCATTTATAATCGAGTCTATTGCTTTTGATTCGAGAGTGATTATTTGTTTAGATGAAAACTCCATTAAAACAGTGATCCAAAAACTTAATGCCATGCTTGGAATAGAGGACTGACTGTGTTTAGCGAATTGCAGCGTTACATTCCGGTTGGAATTTGTGTCCTAGACCAAGCACATACGGTGGTTTTTGCGAATGAATTTCTGAAAAACCGGCTACCGGATAACACTCCCAAAAATATTGAGGGCATGTCCATCGACGAGGTATTTCCTGAAGCTGCAAAAATCATTAAGCGGAAATTGAAGAGTGTTTTTGCTTTAAAAGCAGCAAGTTTTAGCTACTGGGAGCATCGTCCTCATGTGTTTGAGCTTAGCAGCAGCCGTCCTGTTACTGGCGATGAAACTTCAATGTATCAGAACATTCAATATGTGCCGATTTTTGAGCATTCTGAAGAAGTGAAAAAAGTATGCGTGATCATACAAGATGTGACGGAGCTGGCGAGCTATTATCAAGAGCAAAAACGTCTAACCGAAGCATTAGAGATAGAAAAGCAGGAGTTAAAAACACTCAACCTTAAGTTGGAAGCTGCACAAAACCAATTACTACAGTCTGAGAAAATGGCTGCAATTGGCCAACTTGCTGCTGGCGTGGCGCATGAAATCAACAATCCAATTGGTTTTGTGAATTCCAATATTCAAAGTCTAGAAGGTCAGGCTAGCGGACTGTTTGCGATGCTAGATTTTTATGAATCGAATTTTAGTACACTTGCCGACAGTGGTTTAGCACAGCAGGAGCAGCAGCTCCAAAATCAGCATAGTATCGACTTTTTAAAGGAGGACGTGCCTGAATTACTGCAAGAATGCTTAGAAGGGCTGGACCGAGTCTCTAAGATAGTTGAGAGTTTGAAATCCTTTTCTCATGTTGATAACCAGGAGTGGCAAGAGGCAGATCTCATTAAAGGGATTGAAAGTACGCTGAAAATAGCCAATAACTCAATTAAGTACCATGCGGTTATCAACAAAACTTACTCGCTTGATGATGAAGTGTTGCTATATTGTCAGCCGATGCAGATTAATCAGGTATTTTTAAATTTAATCATCAATGCTGCACAGTCGATAGAGTCAAGCGGTGCGGTAACTATCTCTATCGAAGATAAACAAAACGAGGTGATTATTGCCATCCAAGACACTGGCAAAGGGATCCCAGCTGAGGACATCAATAAAATTTTTAATCCATTTTTTACCACCAAACCTGTTGGTCAAGGTACTGGCCTTGGTCTGTCTCTATCATATAGCATCGTCGCCAAGCACAAGGGTCGCATTCAAGTTGACTCACAAGTTGGTGTAGGCACAACGTTTACGGTATCCTTTCCTAAGCTCAGCGAAGCAGATTTCTCCGACGAATTTACGGATAAGTAATCAATCAAACCCAGTTCATAATAAAATTAGCCTTCATTAGGTTAGCGTTTCTTTGCAATTCATGTACTTCCTTATTGTTTTTGTTCTGATTATCCAGTTTTCAATCAGTTGGCTTTAGTTTTCTGCCACAGGTTTCGTTGTCAAAAAATCCACTATAAATCCGTCACTGCGGTAATACTCAATACTACGAAATTGTTTATAACCACCTGTTTTTAAGATTATTTTTACCACTCAAAAATAGTTAACATAAATTATTGCTCAAATTTTGACAGATAAGAAATATGAGACTAAAGTAACATATAAGACAAATGAGACGGGGCGAAAAATGCAAGCGATCACAGAAAACACACAGTCATTGCAATATCTCACTTTTCAGTCAAGACAGGATTGCTACGCAATTGAGATCCTGTCAATAAAGGAGATCATTGAACTGGGCTCCGTGACAAAAGTCCCCTTGATGCCTGAGTTTATTAAAGGAGTGATTAATTTAAGAGGTTCAGTTGTACCCGTTATCGATCTGTCAGCTCGGCTTTGTGGAGAAGTAATAGAAGTTGGCAGACGAACCTGCATTATCATTTGTGAATTCTGTATTTCTGACAACCTCATTGAGATGGGTGTCATTGTTGATGGCGTTAATGAAGTCATAGAAGTTGACGCAAAAGATCTAACCAACTCACCTCAGTTTGGCGCGCAAATCAGAGCCGACTTCATCGCTTCCATGGTAAGACGCGGAGATGAGCTACTCATCGCGCTAGACCTTGAAAAAGTTCTCTCAGTTGAAGAGATGGCTGAGCTGATAGAGTTAAGCGAGCGTGGCAGTCACCTTGGGGAGTCAGCATAATGCAGATACTTCCAATTAATGAGCTAAAGGCAATCTACAAGTACTACATTAGCGCTGCGGTGTTGCTAAGCCTAGTATTGTCTCTCACGCTATTACTCAGTGTTCGCGTTGATATCTTATCGTTATCTTCAGTGCTCATCACCAGTGCACTCTTAGCGGTAACGTTAAGGCAGCGTCACTTAACCGCAAAAGTCATTCTTGATTGCGAGGCATTTGCTAGTTATTCGAGTGAGATGCAAGAGCATTGCGAGGTAGAGCAGCACAATACAGAATCTGTTGCCGCGATTTTAGAAACCGTTATTAATCAGGTCTACAGTATTAAAACCTTGGGTAATGACTCGGTTTCAGGGCTCACCTTGCAGTTTTCAGAGCTAAGACAGGCACTAAATAACACGATCGAATCGGCACGAGGTTCTGTAGAAAACTTCGGTGATGATGAACACTGTTTTGCCAAACACAGTCAAGAAGAACTCAATGAAGTCCTGCACAGTTTGCGTGTGGCTCTTGGTTCAAAACTCGAGGTCGTCAATTCCAATCAAGCTGTAAGCCATGCCGCCAAGGAATTAACTGAGCAAACCAAATCTATTCAAAAAATATCAAAAGAGATCACGTTATTGTCACTCAACGCATCAATTGAAGCTGCAAGAGCGGGGGAAGCCGGCCGGGGGTTTGCCGTGGTAGCGGAAAGGGTGCGTGAGCTTTCGGATATTACCTCAGAAGCTGCAGAGCTTATTATTGAAAAGATGAACGGCTTAACCAATGCCGTTGCTGACAATACTGAAAAGCTCACCGAATCACAGGCACAAGACGTTACGCTTATGGATGACGCTGAATTACATATCCGAAAAGTGCTCAATGAGATGGCGACGGTCGCTAATGAGCTGACGCAATCGGTACATGGATTAGATGATACCGCAAGCAAGATAAAAGCGAACGTCGACGACGCGATAACCGATTTTCAATTTCAAGATAGAGTGAGCCAAAAGCTAGAGCACATTTGCAAAGGGCTTACTTCATTAGTCTCACTATACAGGACCGAAGGTGAGGACGGGTTGGCTGCATTACAGCAAGAAATGTTCAACTCTTACACCATGAAAGAAGAAAGGGAATGTCATGTTTCAACCACTGAAAATACGTCTCAACACGACCATGTTGAAGACGAAGTAACATTTTTCTAGGAGGTCTTATGACTAAGAAAATTATGATAGTAGATGATTCAGCTTCAATTCGTCAGGTGGCAAAAATGACACTACTCGCTGAAGGTTATGAAGTCATTGATGCCTGTGATGGTCTCGACGCAATCAACAAACTAGATGACGGCAAAATCAACCTGATCATTAGTGATTTGAATATGCCAAACATGGACGGGCTGAGCTTGTTGAAGAAGGTGAAAGAAATGGGCCAATATCGCTTTACGCCTTTTTTGATGCTAACCACAGAATCGGGCTCGGATTTCGTGAGTCAAGGCAAGCAAGCGGGAGCAAAGGCTTGGATGATAAAGCCGTTTAAACCCGAAAAGCTGATTAATACCGTTTCACGTATTTTGGCGTAGGAGCATAAATATGAGCAACTTAACCATTGTGCTGCCAGAAGTATTGACCATTTATGAAGTGAGCAAAGTGGCAGCAAAATGGCAGCTCATGTTAAGCGATGACACGACGGCGGTTGCGATTGACCTTAGCGAGCTGCTGGAGGTGGACGCTGCAGGCTTTCAATTAGTTGTTGCACTCGCACAGTGTTGTACGGAAAAGCCGTTATCTGTGATAGGTGTCGATGAGCATCACTCACCTTGTGCCTTATGGCTACTCAATACCTTAGTTGCATCAAACTGCGCGCAAAGGAGGTAAGATGGTTGATTTATCCGAAATTCAAGCGGTCTTTATTGAAGAAGCCAAGGAGTTGGTACTTCAATTTGAAGAAAGTCTCTTGGCAATGGAGTCTATACTGCCAAATAGTGACGACGAGATCATAAACGAGGCGTTTCGTGCTGCACATACCATAAAAGGCTCAGCCGGTGTTGTTGGCTATGACCATATTGTCGATTTTACGCATTTTGTTGAAGCAACAATGGAGCTTCTTCGTGATCACGCGCTAAATCCCTGCGAAAAACTGATTTCGACTTTGCTCGAATGTAATGACCATATAAATGCGTTAATTAAGTGCTTAGAGTCAAACGAAGATTTTCCTCAGGCGTTGACCGATGCTGAAGCTGGGCTGCTAGAAAGTTTAAAGTCATATAGTGGTTTGCAAGACCAAGCCTCAAGTGAGCAAACCGTTGTCGAAAATCAAGAAGCAACGCAGAGCTTTCGAGTCTCAGCGCAGTTTTATAAGGCCTGCATGGTGGATGGTTTTGATCCGCTCTCGATTATTCGCTACATCGAAAGTAAAGGTAGTACCGTAGAAGTTGATTGGCTAATTGATGAGGTACCTGCGCTTAACGCGGTCACACCAGATGAACTAGAATTATGCCATTTTAGAATGCAGCTAGAGATACATCACTCTACGCGAGAAGATATTAATGAAGCATTTGAGTTTATTGCTGCAGAATCAAATATTGAGATAGCCCCAATTGAAGATGATAAGCCAACGCCAACACTTGTCAAAACTGATAAACAGCCCACCAAAAATAATAAAGTCAAACCAAAGAATCCCGAGCGAATGATGAAAATACCGGCGCAGAAGCTAGATGAATTAGTCAATGAACTTGGCGAGCTGGTTATCGTGTCTGCGGCACTTGAAGATCACACTAAAACAATACGTGACTCGGCCCTTACTGAAATTGTTGAGCATATTCAACAACTCGTTAGTGATGTGCAAAGCAGTACACTGCAACTCAGAATGGTACAGATAGGCGAAACGTTTAATCGTTTTAGCCGTGTGGTGCGCGACACCTCAAAGGAGTTAGAAAAACAAGTTTCTTTAGAAATTATGGGGGCTGAAACCGAACTTGATAAATCAATGGTTGAAAAGATAGTTGACCCTCTTACGCATTTAGTTCGTAATGCCATTGATCATGGTATGGAGTCACCAGCACAACGAGCGGACAGTGGAAAGCCTGAATACGGTACTTTATCACTCAAAGCCTTTCATGATTCGGGCAGTATTGTAATAGAGATCAGTGACGATGGACGCGGGCTAGACAAAGAGAAAATTAAAGAAAAAGCAATTCAGCGTAATCTGATCTCACCTGATACTGAGCTTACCGACAAAGAAATTGCTAACTTAATCTTCGAACCAGGCTTTTCCACAGCCGAAAAAGTATCAAATATCTCGGGACGCGGTGTTGGCATGGATGTGGTGAGAAAAAACATTGAAGCGGTACGTGGAACGGTGAGTGTTGAATCTGTCGAGCACCAAGGTACGTGTTTCCAACTCAGGTTGCCGTTAACCATGGCCATTATCGATGGTTTTATGGTGAGTGTTGCTGATGCTAAGTTCGTCATTCCACTCGATATGGTTACAGAGTGTATTGAACTTCCGCTTGGCAATGGTGCAACTCGTCAAACCGATTACATTAATCTGCGCGGTACAGTGCTGCCATTTATTCATTTGAGTCGTATTTTCGACTTACCCACGAACCCTAAGATCAGACCAAGTATTGTCGTTGTGAAGTACGGTCAGTTGCGAGCAGGCATCGTCGTCGATCAGCTGTTAGGTGAGTTTCAAACGGTCATCAAACCACTCGGTGCGTTATTTGAAAAGATGTCGGGGATCAGTGGCTCAAGTATTTTAGGGTCAGGAGACATTGCGCTCATTCTTGATGTACCAAAGCTTATTCATGATTTTGCTCATGAACCTGAATCTAGAAAATTAGCTAACTCTTAATAAGGGGATACATAATGGGAATTTTACCAGCAATCTTTGACAAACAAGTTAATCAACTGTCGAAGGCAGTCGTAAACGCGATTGAACACTCAGATCTTACCCAAGTAAACCCCGCTTTATATGAAGGGGAAGCCAAAACACTTGCGACCAATGTATTAAGTTTGCTTAAAGGCAACGCAGAATTAGAGGCTATCGAGACTACAGGCACATTTGCTGCTCTCCTAGATGGTGCTGGTCGGATTGTTCATCAAAGCAATCAATTTACCCAGCTTATTGCAAATAACGCACAAAGTGATGGTGGATATATTACTGATATGCTGTCGTTGCACAATAACTTTTCCGAGCTGATTGATAAGACCACCAAAGTTAATATGCCAAGCGGATCTTATCAATTAGAAATCATGAAATTAGCACAGCCCATTGCCAACTGTAGTTTCGTGGCTAAATTAATCAGCCAATCGAGTTTGAGCGCTGGAAGTAATAGCGATTTTTATAAACAAGCCATGGATTACAGTACCGCTTGTATTATGCTGGCTGATGAAAATTACGATATTGTTTATATAAATCGCGCCATGCGAGACATGTTACTCAGGTTAGAAACTGCGATCCAAAGCACGTTACCTACCTTTTGCGTTGACAAACTGGTGGGAGGAAGTATCGACCAATTCCACCGTAATCCAAGCCACCAGCGCACTATGTTAGCGAGTTTAAACTCTACGCACGTTGCAAGACTCGGGTTTGGTGAGCACAGCTTGGAGCTCATGATCACCCCTGTATTTGATGAAAACAATAAGCGTATTTCTACTACGGTTGAGTGGAAAGACATAACTGATGAAAAGCGCAAAGAGCGCTTGTTAGAAGAAGAGTTTGGTGTTGCCTTCCAAGCGGTAGCTTGTGGGGAGTTTGACAGACGCATTGAAGCCAGTGAGTTAGAGGGATCGATAGGCAGAATTGCAGAGGCATATAATAAGTCGATGGAAGTGCTGGAATCGGTACTTGAGGACAATTTTGCCGTGCTCAACGCAGTGAGTGAAGGTAACTTATCATTAAAGCCCAAAGTACAAGCACAAGGGCTTTTAGGTGAGCTGGCGCAACGTACAGCCAATCTCACCGATGTGTTAGATACTTTAGCGACCGATATCGTCGAGTTGGTTTCGCAAGCGGTCAAAGGAAACATCCAAAATCGCGCAGACACCTCAAACTATGCCGGCGCATTTAAAACCATGACTGATGGTCTTAACGAGGTATTGGAAGCGACTGAAAAACCGATTCAAGAAATTGCTAACGTCATGGAGGGGTTAAAAGAAGGTCGCCTTGATGTTGAGATTGCAGGAAGCTATTCAGGTGTCTATGACGAGTTGAAGCAAAGCGTCAATAGTACAATCTCCAGTTTAAGTCGCATTATTTGTGATGTTCGTTCTAACTCTGAATCGCTAGCGCAGGCATCAACTGAAGTCTCCTCTACAGCACAGTCATTGGCACAGAGTGCAAGCGAACAAGCCTCGTCAGTTGAAGAGACATCAGCCTCGGTTGAACAAATGACGGCATCCATTGCACAAAATGCAGAAAACTCCAAAATCACCGACGGTATGGCATCGAAAGCTGCGGGTGAAGCACAAGAAGGCGGTAGCGCCGTGGAAGAGACCGTATCGGCCATGAAACAAATTGCCTCTAAGATAGGTATTGTTGATGACATTGCTTATCAAACGAATCTGTTGGCACTCAACGCTGCCATAGAAGCGGCTCGAGCAGGAGAGCATGGTAAAGGGTTTGCTGTGGTGGCTGCAGAAGTCAGAAAGCTTGCTGAGCGATCTCAATTTGCAGCGCAGGAAATATCTCAGTTGGCATCTGGCTCAGTGAGCAAAGCCGAGCGGGCAGGCAGTCTACTTGCTGAAATCGTACCTGCGATTGGTAAAACCTCTGATTTAGTACAAGAGATCTCCGCAGCGTCAGACGAACAAGCTGCGGGTGTCGGCCAAATCAACGACTCGATGAATCAAATCACCCAGCTAACGCAGCAAAATGCGTCATCGTCAGAAGAGCTAGCAGCCACCGCGGAAGAAATGTCCAGTCAAGCAGAGACGCTTACCCAGCTCGTCGCCTATTTTAAAATCGGAGATATTGAAAGCCAAAGCAAAATGCGAGTGTTAGAAGGCGGAAAACCGCAAACAGAAGCACAACCCGTCGCTGAGCGAAAAGAAGTTAGTGCTGGGCAAGCTCGCTCAAAAGAGCACTTTGAACAGTTCTAAGGAGGTGCCACATGATTGGGGACTTTATTAGCGATCAAGAATTTACCTGTATTGCTGACTTCTTCAAAGCCGAATCAGGAATACATCTTAGGGATCATAAAAAGAACTTAGTCTGTGGACGACTAAATCAAAGACTGAGGATTTTAGGATTAAGTAGCTATGGTGAGTACATTGAGTATCTAAAGATACCCAATAACAAAGGTGAGCGAAATATGTGCATCGACTTGCTGACTACCAATGAAACCTATTTCTTCAGAGAGCGTAAACACTTTGAAAAGCTAGCAGAGCTGTTTACCACGTACTACCAAAAGTCTGCACCAGATATTTGGTGTGCGGCTTGCTCTTCTGGCGAGGAAGCATACACCTTGGCCATGTGCACGCAGGAGCATTATGGTCACGGGAATTGGGTGGTGCGTGCCAGCGATATTTCTGAGCGGATGCTGGATTTAGCGAAAAAGGCAATTTACCCCTTACATCGTGCTAAAAACATTCCTGACGAATACCTAAGGAAATACTGTCTAAATGGCGTCGGAGAGAAGACCGGCTATATCATGGTGAATGATGAGCTCTATCATAAAGTTAATTTTTTCAAAAATAATCTACTTGTGCCTTATATCGGTGGTAAAGCTGACATAATATTCCTCCGTAATGCACTGATCTATTTTGAAAAAGATGAAAAGGTAAAAATCCTAGAAAATGTTTACAGGGCGATGCCGAAGCAAGGTTTTTTGTTTTTAGGACACTCCGAGAGCTTAAATGGCGTGTATGACAAATTTGAATCAATCGCCCCTGCGGTGTATGCAAAATGTTGATGCCAAGCAGAGACGTTGAATCAATATTTTTGCAGCCGGGTAGTTTGGCGATTGAGTCATTTCGTCCAGCAACGCTCAATACCTTGCTGGGGTCCTGTGTTTCATTTGTTTTAGTGTCTAAGCAGCACCAACTAGTTGTTGTGAGTCATATGCTATTGCCAACCACAGAAAAGCCGAATGATGATGAGCCCGCTAAATATGTCGATAAGACTTTTTCGTTGGTTCGCCAATATTTAAAGCGGTCTAGTATCCCTGAGAATTGTGTGGAGATTAAGCTTTTTGGTGGTGGAGAGATGTTCAAAACGTCTTGTCCAGAGACTGTCGGTATGCGAAACATCGAAATGAGTCATAAGCTGATTGACGATTATGGATTTAGGCTTGTCGCGCGTGATGTTGGTGGCCCTTATTATCGGAGAATTCAAGTGGATCTCAAGGATGGCGCTTGCAGGGTAGACCGTTTTCATGTTGCGTTATCGAGCAGGAGAGCAACCTGATGTCGAATAAAATTTCCGTCTATATTATCGATGACTCTGCTGTGGTAAGACAAACGGTCACTGCGATGTTGGAGTATTCGCCTGAAATCTGCGTAACTAAGGTGTTTAGCAACCCTGTCTTGGCGCAGCCTAGCGTGTTGGAAGAGCCGCCAGATGTTATTATTCTTGATATAGAAATGCCACAGATGGATGGTATTACCTTTTTACGCTGGCTTATGGCCAATAAACCCATCCCCGTGATCATTTGTTCATCGCTAACAACCACAGGTGCTCAATTGTCGGTAGAGGCACTCTCTCTTGGCGCATTTGAAATCTTAACTAAACCAGAGTGTGGCTTAAAATCATTTCTTGAGTCTCAACGCGAGCAATTTATTAAAGTGGTTAAGCAAGCGAGATTCTACAGACCAAAGTCTTCTACGGAAGACATAAACCGTGCGCCTGCTATCAATGTCGCAATGAGCACTACCAACCTTGCCATTAATACCACTGATAAAGTGGTAGCCATCGGCACTTCGACAGGGGGGACGCAAGCGCTTGAGTACATATTTAGTCAATTAGAACCCGAATTGCCTGGTATTGTGGTGGTACAACATATGCCAGCCAACTTCACTAAAGCCTTTGCTCAAAGGCTAAATGATATTTCAAAATTAAAGATTAAAGAGGCTGAGCATAACGAACGCGTACTGGCTAACCATGTGTACATCGCGCCAGGAAGCCATCACCTTCAGCTTGTTCGTCGTGGTGCATTCTATTACACTCAGCTCAAAGATGGGCCGCCAGTGCAGCGCCATAAACCTTCGGTCAATGTATTATTTCAATCTGTTGCGAAGCAAGTTAGAAGCAATGCTATCGGATTTATATTAACCGGAATGGGCGCTGATGGTGCATTTGGTTTGTTAGAAATGAAGAAATCGGGGGCGAAGACTTATGCACAAGATGAAAGCTCCAGTATTGTATTTGGAATGCCCAAAGAGGCCATTAAGCTAAATGCCCACAGTAAAGAAGTGACACTAGCGGACGTACCGACGACAATAACTCAATGTTTTTCATAGTGTTACTGTTGGGGTAAGCGCAACTCTTGTCTACACGATTAAAAGGAAATTAGCTTGAAAGCGACCATATTAACCCGAACTTTTTATCATGGATTGGCTGCGGTTATAGCCATCACTCTATTTGGATGTGCGCCACAAAATAGGACAGTGTTAACACCCACCGAGCAATCGAACGTTGAAGCGTTTCACTGTGGCGAGCAGTGGATGATAGAGGTCGATAATCTTTTAAAGAGTGGCGATGGTAGCGGGCATGGTCCTGATCTTGGCAGCCAAGAATGGCAATCGGTCATTGAGTTTAAACTTGGTGTAAGAAGTTACTCGGATAAGCCCGACATTGGCACGCAGGATTGGTGTCGCTATATTGACGAGCACTTAAAACAACATCCCCTACATACGCCTTCATTCGCTTGTAACGAGGTAAGAGCTGGAAGCATGGAAGCCGTTATTTGTGATAGTGCGGCGTTGTCTCGACTGGATCGCAGGCTCAATTCTGTGTATGAAAAAATTGTAAAAGAGCCGCATTCGAAGCAGCTTCAAGCCGAGCAAAGAGGGTGGATAAAAGGGCGCAATGCGTGTTGGAAATCTAGCGATAGCACGCATTGTTTGAAGCAGTCGTATATGCACCGTATTGCCGAGCTTGAGGCTCGTTTTGCATTAGTGACTAGCTCCGGGCATACGACGTATCTCTGTAACGATAAGTTATTATCCGTTTTTTACTATGATACTCAGCCACTAAGCATGGTCGCAGAATTTAATGACAGTGAAAAGCTGATGTTCATCGATAACTCCGCCAGTGATACTCATTACCGCGGTGGCGATTATCACCTTAAAGTACAAAGTAATGTAGCAATATTAACTTGGGGTTATTACCAACAGCCCATCCAGTGCAGGGTTACAGCAGACTAAATTTAGAAGCAGATTAGCGCTTCGAGTTGAAGCGCTAATCACCGGTTGAATGATAGCAAATCTTGTCGAGCATCATGATAATAAACGAGTCGTCTTTTGCTTTTCCTAAGAACTCCATAGCGTTAAATTCAAACGTCCCATCAGATTTGACTTCGTATTGAAGAAGAAAATCAAACTTTTCGCCTTCTTCTTCTACATAACCATCAATATTTATGTAGTTTCTGCCCCAATCGCTTGTGAGATAATCCCAAGTGAGTTCGGTAAAAAAATTATTCATAACTTGGCGAAAAGTGTAGTCGCTACACTCTTTAAACGGTGTGTCCTGCATTCGGTCAATTTCTAACTCAGCAGTATAATCGGCATAAGCTACAGATGAGGTGACTAAAAATCCAAGTGCAGCTAGGTTAAGTGAGAGCTGTTTCATCATTTTTCCATTTTTATTTCTGACGCGAAATTAAAGTATATCAAGCAATATGAAATATTTTGTTATTCAAACCAAACTACTTTATTCTTGCCAGTATGTTTAGCCTCATACAAAGCTTTATCAGCATCATTTAAATGTGCTGTAATAGACATTTTTTCCATCTCGGGAAGTACCGCTTTTACACCAATGCTGACCGTGAGATGTATTTTCTCTTCTTCTGACAGTGTAATCTCCAAGTTAGATATGGATTCTCTGATGGTCTCAATCAATGCGCTAGATGATCCATGTGTGGCATCGAGTAACACAAATGCAAACTCCTCACCTCCCATTCGCGCAGTAAAATCATCACTGCGTAGCGCATCTTTTATGGTGTAAGCAATCAGCTTAATGGCTTTGTCACCAGCATCATGACCGTAGGTATCATTAATTGACTTAAAGTTATCGATATCTACCATACCAATTAAATAGGGGAAGGATATCTCACCAACTTCGGCGGCTTTTTCCATAAAGGCACGTCGGTTGGGCAGGCCTGATAAGGTGTCGGTCATTGCAAGTTCAAGCAGTTTGTTTTCTGCTTCTTGGCGCTCTTTATCGAGTTTAACCGCATAGTATAAACCCGCTAGAGAATCGACCAGTGGTTGTAAGAATTTTGCATCTTCTTCGGTATAGTCAAAAAACTTATTCGCAAGTCCTATCATACCGACCAATTCGCCATTGAGCTTTATCGGCAGCCCCAAAAACTTAGAGATCCTTGGATGTCCTTTTGGCGTGCCTTTCGATGCAGGGTGCTTACCTCGTTCATTACTAATGACGGTTTTTCCCGTCAGGATCACTGATCCGAACAGATTATTAAAATCAGTAAAATAGAGATCGTTATCATAATATCTCTGTACCAATTGAGAGCTTAAATCATTCCACTGCATTTCTGAAATGGCATGAATAAAGAGCCTTGGTACACCGGCGGTATACTCAAGCTCGCCGATCAGCGCAAATTGGCTATCCGCAATGTCGATGAGCTCTTCTAGAATCTCACGGCATGATTTAGACAGATCACCAGTCTTTAAATAGGCTGACTGTGCTTTACTGATAAAAGACAGTAATTGTTTTTGCTTTCGCTCTTGCAACTGTGCTTCCATCCGGTAGGTAATATCCCGGTGAGTACCAGCAAGGCGCAGTGCTCTGCCGCTATTATCGCGTTCAACCACTTTGCCATAGGTTTCTATCCACACCCAGTGGCCATCGGCATGTTTCATTCTATAGGACGTGGTGTAGGCATCGGTTAACCCTTGTAGGTGTTTGGCTAGGTCTCTTTCTACGTGACTACGATCGGCTGGATGAATAAGTTGGCGGAAGTAATTAACACTGGTCTCAACGTATTCAAATTCAATTCCAAGCATATCACACCACTTTTTATTAACTTTATTGATATCTGCTGGAATATTCCAATCCCATGTACCTAGCTCTGAGGCTTCTAGCAACAGGCGCATCTGTCTGTTCGTCTCATTGAGTTTGTCTTCGGTGTACTTTTGCGCAGTATTTTCGGTAATAAAAGCCTGAATGCTTGTCATTCTGCCGTCGTGGTTAAAATGCGCCACGGTGATCATACGGATCCAGATCTGTTTTGAGTCTAATGCCATCTCTAGCAAAATTTCAGACGCTTCTAACCCATCCAAGTGGTTTTGTAAGTTAAAATGAAATTTCTCAACACTTGGCTCGGTGAGTAAGTCTTCGAAATGCAATTCCCCGGAGCATAAGTGAAAAGCGTCAATACCAATCACGCGCTCAATATTCGGAGAAACCGTACGAATGCGCAGCCCATTATTGTACTTCCACTTAATTAACACGATTGGTGAAAAGCGGATTAACTCTTGATCTTCGAGGTATAACGAATAGTTTTTTTGTAGCTCTAAAATATTGGTGATAAGACCGCTGATCGTCTCGAGTAAATGAACATCTCGCTCGGCATAGTTTTTCGGTTTGGTATCGATTAAACATACGCCACCGATTGGCTTGCCGTCGAGTCTAAAAGGTACACCCAAGTATGAGCGAATGTAGGGCTCGCCAGTCACGAGCGGGTTATTGGCATAATTTTCATCCAAGGCGGTATCTGGAACAAGCAAAGACCTGTTATGTTTGATTAAGCTCTTACAAAAAGCATCTTGCTCCGGTGTCCTATCGGCTAGGATCCCATGTCTGGCGATAAGATGTTGCCATTGCCCTTCGATTACAGTGACTAAAGTTATTGGTACCTCAAAATAATCAGATAGGGAGGTAAGTAGCGTATTGAGGTCGGCGAGCGGAAAGCTTGATTCGACTAAATCTTGTGTTAATTCAACTTTTGCAAAAGTATCCACGCCTACTCTCCATTATTTAAAAATGCTGCAAGTTGAGTGGTATTACTTTGTATCTCGTGAGGTAGTGCGGTATCGAGTAACTTTTCCAACTGAATTTCTAGTTCTATCTGTTTTCTTGGCAGTAAGGATTGCTCAATGTTATCCAGTACGAACAGATAGTTATGGGTCGGTGATGGTAATATTTTATAGTTTCTGAAAACTTCTTGCGCTGCAGCTGCCAATTTCGCTGTGGTGAGTTCGCAAGTTGGCAACGCATAGTAAGTGAGAACGGGGTTTATCGAGTAACATAATAGCAGTTCAGTGATAACTTCATAGACGTTAATTTCGTCTGTTACTTCGACTTTTTCTATGGTGATCAGATAGAACTCTTCGTCTTTTGGATTGCTGCGGATCTCACATCTTAAAACACCAAGAGGAGTGTGGTAGATGCCATTACCACTAAAGCATGCCGAGAACTCTGCAAGTATCTGAGATTCTATGTCTTTGCTGAGATTATGCTCGACAACTTGGCCTTCGTTATTGATTAATACCCGTGGGCAATCACGCTTTTTTAGTTGTTCCTGTAAAACCGTTTTAAAATAATTATTATTGTATACGTCTATTGCTGCATTAACTTCTTCGAGTAATTTGTCGTTCTCCCATGGTTTACACAAAAACTTATGCGCAACCTTGCTGTTAATCATATCAATAAGCATATCGGAGTCGGTATAACCGCTAAGAATTAGGCCAATTGCACCAGGGGTTATTTTTTTGGCTCGTTTTAAAAAATCTCCACCATTCATTAGCGGCATTCTAAAATCAGAGATAATAACCTGAACGGGGTGCGTGTCTATGTACTCAAGAGCTTCAAAAGGATTATCAAAACTGACAACCTCTACCGAAGGCAGCCGTATGACTCGTTTTAACGCCTTAAGTATTGACGTTTCATCGTCTAATATCAGTACTTTGTAACTAACTAAAGTATTTGCTTCTGAGTTCATAGAAAAGCTCCAACCAATCTTGGCTCTTTTGATCAAAAAAGGTGTTGATCACCGTCTGATTGACTTCTTTATTGGTGATAGTGTCTATAAGCAACAATAGCTTAGTGGCATTGCAATCTGAGCTAGCCGTTTCTAGGGCATTAATGAGTGCATACAATTGATCTGTGATGGCTGACTCGTAGCCAATTAACGTGGCTGTATAAAGGGCGATGTGTAATTTCTCGATATAGCAACTCTGTGGGGAATGACATTGACTTTCGGTAATAAGCTGAGCTATTTCTGAGCCGAGCTCGCCAAGAAATAATAAGGATTGAACAAAAACAACGCGCTCAGAGTCAATTGATGCGTCATGTAGCTTGTGTACCAATTCCTTAAGTAACTTGACCTTTTTAAAGTTAATATCGCTTAACTGCTCACAGTTCGTGATATCATATCTGGCTGCAACCATATTGTGATAACACACAGAGACAATAATTGCAGACACTAAATCCACACCGAGCGTCTTAATTGCGGTTGAGAGAGAGTATTGCTTTGTCGATAATCCCACATAAGCACTGTTACACAGGTGGAATAATTTAGCTTGAATGAGCACCTCTTGTTCCAGCATTGCTTCAAGCTTGTGAAAATCTAAATCAATGTCTTCAATTTTACTTAGCAAGATAGGCAATTCGTTTTCAATGAAAGTTTCATTTAGGGCACGCTTTATTGCTTCACTTAATGGCAGCTCATTGAGTCGATAAAAAGCGGTGATAACCTCATCGAATTCTTCTCTTCTAAATGGCTTAGCGACGATAAAGGTAGCAGAAATTGAAGACTTACACAGTACCTTGCCTGTGGTATCGCCGGTTAATAACACGGTGAGGACTTGTGGATAACGGCGCCTCACGATATTGATTAATTCAACACCGTTAATCGATGGCATAAGGTAGTCGCTCACTAAGATATCGATGCTCGCTAACGTATCTAGGGATTCTATGAATTGTTTAGGTGATGAAAAGGTCAATATTTCAGCGCCTTCCATGCTGATTTTGAAGTGGCGGTGGAGCGACTTCAACATTAACTCATCGTCATCAACGAGCACAATCCGTGGCACTTGGCTTTTAATAGACATAGTGAGTAAACTCCTCAAGTAAAACAGGTTTTCCGATGAGATATCCTTGTACTTCATCGCATTTTAACTGTTCTAGAATTTCAAGCTGTTCCACGGTTTCTATACCTTCAGCGACAACTTTTAATTCAAGGTCGTGAACTAATCGAATAACATTTTGGACAAGATCTCGAGCTGATTTTGAACTGTCGATGTTTTCAATCAGGCTTTTGTCAATTTTGATAACATCCACTGGCAACTTTGAAATATAGCCCAATGAGGAATATCCCGTACCGAAGTCATCGATGGCAATGGAGAATCCGATTTCTTTTAATTGTAGTAATTTAGTTTTAGCTTGCTCGAGATTTTCTAAAACAAAGTTCTCGGTGATTTCTAACTCGAATTGCTCGGGTTTGAGCGAATACCTTTCAATAATCGAATACATGGTTTGTACAAAGCAGGGGTCGGAAAGTTGATAAGGTGAAACATTCACTGCGACTTTTTGGATCTCTAGTTCTTCCTTTTGCCATTCGCACAGTGCGATACACGCCTGCTCAAGCACCCAAGTTCCTATTTTGACTATTTGTCCGTCTTTTTCTGCCAACGGAATAAAATAATCTGGTGAGTTAGCGCCAAACTGGGTGTTCTTCCAGCGAATTAACACTTCACAACTATTGATTGAATGTTCATTTAAATTAAGTTTAGGCTGGAACCTTAGATAAAACTCATCATTATCAACGGCGTTAAATAATGCCTCAGAAACTTTATGCTCGTTTAGTTTTTCTGAAAGCAGTGATTGCGAATAGCGCATATAGAAGTCAGTACGAGACTCGCAAACAAATTGGGTATAGATAACTAAGCTGTCTATTGCTTCCGAGAGTGGTTGCTCAGGCTCAATCATGGTGTACGAGACAGAGAACTTGATTTGGATATTTTTGCGAATGAAAAATTGTTTAATTGAGTTGATTAACTCATCTAAAAATTTGTGTACCTCAATTTCACTTTGTACTGAATCTAACCAGAAAATGGCTTGATCAAAGCTGATTTCAAGCATCGAAAAATGAGTCGCTTCGCTCAGTAGAGCATGATCTATGATTTTTTTAAACGTATCTGAATATATTGGGGTATTAGAAATGATATTCTTAACCAACAAATCTCGAATTTTCAGGCAGATCATGACAGAGTTATCGGTGCGATTGATATGTTCAAGAAAGCCCAGTTTGCTCTGATAGAAGTTTGGATATTTATCCTGCTCGCTGGAGAGGGGTTTAATGATAAGTAGGTAGCTGGATTCTGTTTTTAGCTTGAGCTCAACTTGACATAACACCCCTGAGCTTTTTAGTGTTGCAATTCTGCGCTCAGTAAAATCATCAAGGCATTTATCACTTTCAAAATTAAACAGTTGAAAAAAGTTACCTTTATTGACCTCGTTCAACACTAGTTCCGTGTAAGCGTAATTGCAATCGATGACATTACCTATGGTATTTACTTCGACTAAAGGTGCATTATTATTACGCAGGATTTGGGTTTTTAATTCGTTTTTGTGATGGTTTGTGAGTGCCGCTTCTATCGTTGTGTACAGCTCTTCGTTATTCCAAGGCTTGGATAAAAACTTAAAGGTATTATTCGCGTTGATCAGCGACTTCATATCGTCATAGTCAGCTTGCCCACTGAGCACGATGCATTCAATACTAGGATCATGCTTTTTCACTTCTTGGATAAGCTCTTGGCCATTCATGTTGGGCATTCTGAAATCAGTAATAAGCACATGCGGTTTGTGCTCTTGTATCAAACCAAGCGCTTGTCTTGGGTCATCGGTATATACCACTTCATAATGCTGTAAACGCAGAGTGCGTTTAAGCGACTTTAGAATATCAATTTCATCATCAACCAACATGATAGGTGCATTCATAGCTACCCCTGTATTAGCGCATTAATTTTTTCTAACAGAATAGAGTTATCAAACGGTTTAGAAAGGGCGTCATTGGCGCCCATCGCTTTGGCCTTTTCAAGTTCTACATCATTTAACGCAGAGACCACCAAAATCTTAATCGCTTTAAATTCTTCTTTTTCGCGGATAAATGAGATCACTTGAAAGCCATCCATTCCCGGCATGGAAAGATCGAGCGTGATTAAACTTGGTTTAAACTCCGAGATGGCAATGCCTGCCATAAAGCCATCCCCAGCTTCTTGTATCAAATAATCGTTGCCTATCACTCGTCGTATCGCTTTTCTATACTGGGGCTCGTCATCAATGATAAGCACCTTAGCTAAATCCCGTTCTTTATCAGAGTGTAGACCACTTTCTGCGATTTGATAGTCGCTAATAAAGTCTTGCGAAAGGGGGATTTTGTGCTTGTTTAAAAAGGATAAAAAGTCTTCAAGTAAGACACGGTAGTTACCGCGTCCAGGAAGCTTATGACCTTTTAATTCGCCATTGGCAATCCAACGACTCACACTGCGTTGGTGTACGTTACAGTAACTGGCTATTTCGCTTGGTTTAAGTGTTTGCATAGTCTTTTTGCTTTAATTCTCTTACCTATTGGTATAGCACAAGAAAACTAATAAGACAAAAGCGACATTAGAGACAAATAAAATACAGTATGTTTATGAGCTAAAGGTATCAAGGCGGGGAGCCTTGATACCATCATGAATGTATAAACCTATAACACCATCGCGGCTATCCAGCCAAAGCAGAGTAGTGGGATGTTGAAGTGAATAAATGTAGGCACCACGGAATCCCATATGTGATCGTGCTGGCCGTCGGCATTTAAGCCAGAAGTGGGTCCAAGTGTGGAGTCTGATGCAGGAGAGCCCGCGTCGCCTAGTGCACCTGCGGTTCCCACCAAGGCGGCGGTAGCCATAGCAGAAAAGCCAACCTCTAGAGACAAAGGTACAAATAGCGTGGCAATGATTGGCACGGTTGAAAATGAGCTGCCAATTCCCATGGTAATAAGTAAGCCAACAAGTAAAATCATCGCAGCGGCAAGTGGTTTATTATCGCCAACAAAATCGGCACAGCTTGCTACTAAACTTGCCACATCACCCGTCGCTTTCATGACGGAGGCAAAGCCTTGAGCAGAGATCATGATAAAACCTATCATTGCCATCATCGCCACACCTTTACTGAAAACATCGGAGTTTTGTTCCCATTTCACAATACCAAAGAGGCTAAAAATCATCACGCCAACGAGCCCACCTAATATCATTGAGCCACTGTTATTTTGTGCAATGAGAGAAGCCAGCACCGCAGCGCCGCCGACGATCATGACTTTAGTTGCTTCTTGGCCTTCAGGTACTGTGTTTGACTGAGTACTTTGCTGTTGACTCACCTCATAAACTCGTTTTTTACGATAAGTAATGAAAACGGCAATCAACAGGCCAATCAGCATACCAAGCGCAGGGATCACCATAGCGTATGGCACGTCGAACTTAACCAATTCTAAACCATTGTCTACAAGGTTTTTATGCAAAATAGAGTAAAGGTAAATGCCACCGAATCCATATGGCAACACCATATAGCTGGTCGCTAAGCCAAACGTTAAAATACACGCAATCGCACGGCGGTCTATCGTCAGCTTGTTCAGTACGACTAATAGCGGTGGAATGAGGATAGGAATAAACGCAATATGGACTGGCACAAGGTTTTGCGACGCAATCGAGCAAGCCAAAATGATAACCATTATAAACATGCTTAAAAACGTTGAGCCTTCGCTATCATTAGCATTAACCAATTTGAGCAGCTTTTGCGCGAGGATTTGAGTTAAGCCAGACTTTGAAATAGCAACTGCAAACCCACCTAACATGGCATAGCTTAAGGCTATTTCTGCGCCGCCA
This sequence comes from Pseudoalteromonas flavipulchra NCIMB 2033 = ATCC BAA-314, assembly GCA_000814665.1. Lineage (GTDB taxonomy): Bacteria > Pseudomonadota > Gammaproteobacteria > Enterobacterales > Alteromonadaceae > Pseudoalteromonas > Pseudoalteromonas maricaloris. Next base: position 463,789 of record JWIH01000021.1, on the reverse strand, counting down.
GATAGCCCATCATTAAAAGCGTTTAAGGTTGTCTTCAAATCTAAACCGGCCACCAAGCCCGCCGCTATTGCACTGACGGTCATGGCGACAATTACATTTATTCTAAAGAGGGTTAACCCCAGCATGAGCAAGACGCCCAAAATAACAGCATTCATACTATTTTCTTGCCTTTCTTTTTATTGATTTATACAACCTCTTCAACTCACCAAGCTCAAGTTTATTAAGTGGTTTTTGTTGATACTGTGACTTTTCAATTAATTGATAAAACTGCCAAAGCGACGCATCTAACTCAGGAAACAACTTACATAACTCAACAATATGTTGTTTCGCCGTAGTGCCACTTAGCTGCCCTTTGAAATCGGACACTATAGCATTGTAATAGACAAGTTCGATAGGGCGTTTATGCAGAGTAAGCTGCTTGCTAAGGTAAAATAGCGCAATTGAGAGCAAAAGCAGTATAAACAGGGAAAATATGCCGGCCCAAAGCTGACCATTGCTCCCAAACCACTCTTTAAACAGTGCGCCTTGCTTTTCTTTGTCAAAATTAATGACGACGCGAGTCCACTGATAGTCAAGCTCCTCAAGCTTTAATCGCAACCAATTAATAGATTGCCAATTAGACAACCCAATTAAGCTGTAGCCCAAACCAATTTTGAACTCACTCGATAATTGTTCTAACTGAGAAAGACTCCCTGTCATGCGCTCTGGGGCAATCCAGGCGGTTGGGTCTAAGCGTTGCCAGCCAATTCCTGGTGTAAAATACTCAACCCAAGCATGTGCGTCATATTGATAAACGCTGTAATAGCCCTGATTGTCATTTTTTTCACCGCCCAGATAGCCAGATACCAAGCGAGCAGGGATACCCGCGCTTCGCAGTAGAAATGCCGCAGCAGAGGCATAGTGACCGCAAAATCCATTAAACGAGCTAAATAGAAAGTCATCAATCCTATCATCAGATTGCGCTATTGTTGGTGTTAAGGTATAGACGAAGCCATTTTGCAAAAAATAGCGCTTCATTAATTCAATGAATTGGCTCGTTGTTGTCGATTGACTGTCCCAATCGCGCGCCAATTGCCTTGCCTGTTGATTAATGCCGTCAGGTAATGCGGTATTACGTCTATAATACCAAGGCCTTAACGAATCTTGGGGTTCAAAGCCAGTGAAATCGATTTGATACTCGACAGGTTTTGCTGATAGGTTTTTCAAATAGACCGTGCCAAACACATTACTATTCAACTTAGCGTTTTTTGAATAAGAGTATGACAGGCCGTACAACCAGGGTAGTTGGCTTGGCTGCGCAATAATGGTAGCTGCGCCAATCGGCTCTTTGGGCAACGCTCTGATATTGGTACCTTGATACTCAGAGACTTTCCATTGCCGTCCGTCAAACTCATCATGAATAATTGCACGCCAATAAAAAGGTCCCGTTTGTTGAGTGTCCTCAAATGATGCCCGAAACACCAAGTCGCTGGACTGGGATAAATTTGCGATATTGAAAGGATCTACATTCTCAGATAATCCTGTTTTTGCTTGATTCTGCGGTGCAGGTAACTGCCAAAATGCCGGGAGTTTTGGTAAAAAAACAACTAATAAAGTAGCCACGGGCAGCACCAATACCAATCCCTTTGCGCTTACCTTAAGCGCAGATTTGAACCTTAGGTTTTGCTCGAGATTAAGCATGATAGCTAAATTAACAGCCAACAAAATTAATACAAAAAATGCTGCAAATATACTTTGTGTAAAAAGAAATAAGCACGGGTAAGTAAAGAAATTCAAAATACATATTTGTGTAAATTGGCGGGCTTGCGTGGCATGCACTTGTTTCAGTAGCGATGCAACCAACATCAAAGCCACAAAAACATTCACGCTGTTTTTTAGACCTATTAATGAGGCCGTCGCAATGGCGCCGAGTAAAGTGACCAAGTTAATAAAACGAATGCTTAACACGCTTGGTTTAGTCACCAATCTGGATGCTTGCCACAGTGTCAAAACGGTACATAACCCGACAAAGCCGATACCAAAATCATCAACAAGAATAATGCTCAGCAGCCATAAAAATAGTGATGTGCTGTAGTACCATTTTGGGAAGCTAGAATTCACTTAATGCCTCCAAGCAACTTAGTTTATGGGCTTCACCTTGACCGAACGGGATCCTGTTTTGTTGCAGTAACAGGGCATAACTTGTTTGTTGCTTGTCGGCGTCAAGCACCATAGTACAGAGTTTACTCAGACGTTCTTCTTTGCTGCCTGAAAGCTTAGAATAATCGAAAATAATGCGGTGTAAATCGGCCGACTCCGGTGCATTCTGTTTAATTAACATTTGCTCAGTCTTGGCGTAATGCTTCCAAGAAACGCGGCTTAAACTCATCCCTTTTTGATATTGCGAAAGATGGTCGAACTCAACTGAACGCTCTTTCTGTTGTATGCTTTGGCTAGTATTCGAGGCACTGCCGAAGCTAAACTCTGTGTCTATAACGGGCAATGGAGTAGGGTACACGTAGAAAGCATCGTTTGGTTTTATATACGACCAGGTACGAATAAGGCCAAATGGGAAGTAGCTGAGGATTTTAATTACCCCCGTATCATATACGCCGCGAGGTAATTCAGGGGCACTTAGCTCGAGAACTTTTTCATCACTCACTTTGGAAATATGGGTAGCCATTTGGTTGTATTCACTTGAAAGTCTGAGAGATTGGACCTCTGCGCTAGATGAAATACTGAGTCTAATAGATGAACTATATGGGCTAAAATTAGCATTACTTCCCAAATATCGGACATTTGTATTGTTCAAGTTAAAAAAACCTAAAAATAGGGCGGCTATCATCATCACAGCCATAATGTAGGACACTGCAAGGATTAGATTATTCTGATAGTTGATCCCCAATACAAAATTAAGCAAAGCCACAGCGATAAAAAAACCGCCATCCTTAGATGGCAGTATGTAGATATTATTATGAGATAACCGTATTTCTGAGCGTTGATGTCGTTTATAAATATGCTGCTTAACTTTCCGTTTCAAGCGGTTAATCATGCTTAATGTACCGGTACTTTTTGAAAGACCTGTGTCTTAACTTCTGCTTCATTCGTTGTGGTGACGCCAAGTCGATGAGCACAGACTGAAGTGAAAACCGCTTGAACGTCATCGGGAATCACGAAATCTCGACCACTAATAAACGCATATGCACGACTAGCGGCTGCAAGTGCAATGCTAGCTCTTGGCGACAAAGGATCGCTAAATTGACCTGAGCTGCGTGTGTAATTAACTAAGCGAAGGATGTAATCAATAATAGCGTCACTTAGCACAATGTTAGGCACAACTTGTTGATACGCCAACAGTGTTTTACCATCGATCACTTGTGGTGCTTGAGTCAATTTTCTCGCTTTTCCAGCTAATTTAATTAGCTGCGCTTCTGCCATTTCCGAGGGGTATCCCAAGCTTATACGCATAAAAAAGCGGTCTAGTTGTGACTCAGGCAGTGGATGCGTGCCAGATTGATGCTGAGGATTTTGCGTTGCAATCACAAAAAATGGGCTAGGGAGCTCATGGCTTACGCCATCGATGGTTACTTGATGTTCTTCCATGGACTCCAACAACGCGCTTTGAGTTTTTGGACTTGCGCGGTTGATTTCATCGGCCAGTAAAACTTGGCTGAAAATTGGACCTGGATGGAATTCAAAAGACTGATGTTCACGGTTAAAAATAGAAGTGCCGGTAATATCAGCTGGGAGCAGATCGCTCGTAAATTGCACGCGACGATATGTCAGACCTAACACATCAGCAAGAGAATGAGATAGCGTTGTCTTACCCATACCTGGTAAATCTTCGATTAGAAGATGGCCGCGACACAAAAGACTGCAGATCGCGAGTTTTATTTGTTCAGGCTTTTCTAAAATAACGGTAGAGAGCGCATCGGTAAGTTTCTTTATTTCTTCATTCATGTAACCAGCTCTAAACGCTTCATTACCGAATCCACTTTATGTGCATTGAAAGGTTTAGCGATAAAGCCCTTAGCACCAAGTTCCCAAGTATTTTGAACATTCTCCATACTATTATGGCCAGAGCACATGATGACATGGGCCACAGGAAAGTTTTCGTTGATGTAGGAAAGAATTTCGGTGCCATCTGTATCGGGAAGCTCAATATCTAAAAAGACAACACTGGGTTGTTTATGCTTTAGTAGCGGCTTTGCGGAATCAAAGTCTTCACAACCATAAACTTCTTCAAACCCTAAGTTCTCCAAAATCTGTGTCAGAAAATCTCTGATCTCAACAGCGTCATCAATTATCAAGATTGGTTCTAGCGGTCTTACAAATTCCATATGTCGATACTTCAAATTACAAATTCAACCACATACTATAAAAAGCGAAACCATAGCTCAATAGAAAATACAGTAAACTTTTTATTAATGTCCGATACCGTCTAGTATTGGACATTAGCAAGGTGCTTTATATGGTTTCTCACATAATTCATTACACCCTATAATTTACGTTATGTTAAATAGGTAAATATGAGACATTTTGGCTTGTTATGGTGCTTGAATAGAAATTTAGTTCGTAAGCCCTATTTTACTAAGTTTCCTAATTTAGGTTCAATATCTGTATTTTCGATTAATAACCGAATTTCCAATCTGAAAAATTTATATAAAAGATGTATCTTTCGCACAGGACGACCGACGCTCTACTTCGTCAAAGGAGTCCAAAATGACATTTAATGATTTACTATTTAGAGCTGGATTTATGAATTTCGGAAATATAAACAAGAAGGAAGCTTCAAAGTATCTTCATGTAACACCTAGAACTTTAAACCGCTGGATTAAGGATGATAACCCTTGTCCTCGTGCTGTAGATTTACTAAAAGTAAGAATTGATGGAATTATGTGCATCCGTGAAGAATGGAAAGACTTTTCTATTGATCGTGAGTCTAGATTGGTAACTCCTCGCGGTGCAAAATACGACGCTTCGTATATTAACAAGATAGACTTTCTTCAACGAAGCAACCACTTCCATGAAAGCCGTGCAGCTGCTCTTGAACATCAAATCAAGTATCTTCAAGACTTAGTTAAGGCCTCTGAGCAGCTAAAAAGTATGGGTAATGAACTTATAAATCTGAGTGACAGATTTAAGTTTCAAGATGCAATGCTTAGATATCAAAACTCCAAAAAGGATAAGTCTGCTTAGTTTTATTGTGTACCCCTACTAAGGGGTACTTTATATAGAGTTTTTACCGTTAGATCGGTATTGAATGTAAGTTGGTTTCGGTTTATCAGAGGGAGCGCGCTGCGCTCGGGTTCCGGTCTCCAAGAATATATGGCACCGCTTCGCGGGTTACCGTCCGGCTCACATTGCAATCCAAATCAATGAAGAGTGCGGACTTCATAAGCTAAAGCTTATATTTAACAAGTGCACGATACAAACTTGAAACAAAATAGTCTAAAAGTCCTTTATATGCCACAGGGTGACAAGCATCTGCTAAAATCCCCTTCTTTTCTGCTTATGTGTTGCCTTCTAGATCATCCAATCTCTGATTGAGCATTTTTAGCAAAGAGGAGTATTGCACATTAGTAGTATTTCCAATATTGCGTAATCGAATTATCAAAGCTTTTTCTTCCTTAGTAATACGATAAGGATTCTTTGGCTCGTCGGAACGTGGGCGACCTGCCCCATCTCGTTTTCCTCCATGGCCAATTGGTAAGAAGTCAGCTTCCACTAAATTAGTATGCTTTATCAGCCCTGTTTTGTAGTAAGCATCTCTTAATATATCTAAATCAGTTGTCAGAATGGGACAAGTCACATTAATAGGCCTTCTCCCTTCAGGCTCATACTGAAAAGTAAACACACCATGCTTATCTAATGTAGCAATGGCGTCATTGGCAGAGTTTTTAAACATTGTCGTGCCAGTTGGGAATGAGATGATTTCAATTTCTACCATGATATAAACTTGATATATGTAACGATAATCAAAATATACACCAACTTGATTTACGTAACAAGTATCAAAAAATCCATTTATTTTTTCATGTGATTGGTTGATGCGGGGTTATGTGATCTTACGCATTTTGCCAGTTTTTAAGCTCCTTGCCATGTATGGGATGTGGTCAGGGTTCTCGGTTAGGAACTCGACCATTTGTCTGATTTCGACCTCTGATTGACAAGGAACCCAAAGCGTAACCTTGTTAAGTCCCCTATCCTTTTGCTTTTGTTCATACCGTTGATTACGTGTTTTCATATGTCACCAGTGACGGGTTGTGTATGTTGATGTTTGGTGTCGCCGCGCTGCGCTCAGGCTTCGCTTGGCGCGGCGCCACCAAATCCAGCTAAATTGATGGGTTTTTGCTCGCGTTCGTTGCTAGGTGGTGTGGGTATAGTTGGTTTACAAAATGCGTTATATTCAAAGTCTTCAAAACTTATCTTTGCAAAACATTGGTTATAAACGACGACATGAAAACCCATCTGTTTCATGTCACGTGTATTTAATGATAAAACATCATCTCCAGTATCGAACTCAATGACTGCATAATAATCTACATCAGAGCCATCAACTGTAGTCAATATCGCACTAATTTGTGCTTTCTTGGCATTGAATGGTAGCCCTACATGAATAGGTTCAGTGCGAGTAGACGAAACAGTGTCATGATGACCAGTAGTACGATAATTCGTTTGAGCACCCTCCACACTAGCTGTCTCGGTTTCTTGGTTTTTCTCCACATCAAATGTGCCACTGAAATATAGGAAGAAATAACCAATGCACAGAGTGACCACAACCACCGGAAAGGCAAACATAGGACTGAGAAGGAAATTCTTTCCTGTGGCACTTGTAATAGATTTGGTCGCAGTTGATTTGTAGAGGTCGTGGACGCGGACGGGGATTTTGCGCCATTTTTTGGGGTCGGCTTTGTTTGGCGTTTTGCCATCCAATTTTGGATTATGTTCATGGATTCGTGGTCTCCGATAGAAATAAGGGATTTTGGCTAGGCCGTCAAAGTATTTGTGTGCGTAGGCGTATTGGCTCACGTTGCGAATGTATTTATGCACGGACGTAATATCAGGTGTGCAGCAGATAATGTCCCAGTTGTATTTACGGTGGCGCATGTACGCCTCTTTAAGCGTTTTGGGGTAGATAATATGTCCGTGTTCGTTAAATATCTCGATACCTAAATCATCTACATCACCACTGGTTAGATTGTCAGGCTTGTAGGTCTCTAAGGTGTCTAAGTGATATTGATACCAGTCTTCGGGTAGCAATTCTTGGTAGTTTTGGACGGGCTGATAGTCGCACGACTCAGGTTTGAATTGCGTGGTTTCCGTTGGGTATATGTCTTGGACTTCATCCATGATGATGAGTGCGCCACATGGGATCCAATGATACCAATTTCGCCAAAGCTTATGCCCTGTGTCACTTTGGCTCGACATACGCCATAGTTTGGCCGTCTCTGGAAAGGTTTCATTAAGTTCCTGCTCGATGTCCTCGATTGGCTTAATCCCCTCGATGTTCGTGACAACTAGCCGCCCAGCTCTTAGTGCTGGCAGTAATTCGAACCACACAGCAGAGGCGGATTTGAAAGAACCAGGCGCACCATGAAATATTGACGTTGCCATTATAAGAACCTCATCACATATCGAGTTACCAGCGCTTGAATGATCACATTGAGTGCATCAAACGCACGCATATCTACAAGCGCGGCTCTAACATCATTTGGTAGCGCACTGGCCGCCGAGGTAATGCGCGAACCAATTTGAAAGTTCTCGATAATGTTCTTAGACACTTCCCATGAGAATTTTATGGTTTCAAACTCAATCTTTAGCTTGATGAGCGTGGCGTATTCAACGAACCATGCAAAGAATCGAGTAATAAACTCGGGTACGTCAGTATCCCAAAACTCCCAAATATCCGTTGCAAAGTCGTTGATGAAATTAAACAGTCCCTCATAGCCTTCATAATCATCTGCAATGGCCAATGTTGGCAGGAGAAACAAAACGATGATGAATGTAATGTGTGATTTAGTCATGGCGCTCCCTTAATAAAATAAACAGTGCTGAAATAGCAGCAATTAGCATCAGTGGTGCTGATAGCATCTGATAGAACGATGAGAACCGTGCAACAGAGATATCTATGGTTTCACCGTATAGATTGATTTTGCGGTCTTCATAGCTGCCGCCGATACTCGGCGAGATATCCAAAATCCCGTTCAGCTCAGACTGAATTTGTTCAATCTGTGTGCGATTTTCTTCCAACTGTTCTTCAATCTGGCCTTTCACTTCCTCGACAGCATCATCTTTGAAAAGCTCGGTGAGTCCACCTTGCTTGCGCTCTTGCGTGACTTTTTTGCAGTCAAATCCCTCACATTCAGGTTCTGGCTCTGGCTCGGGTTCACAGTCAGGGCCAGTACATGGGGTTGTTGGACAGTCAGGACCAGTACAAGGGGTTGTTGGGCAGTCTGGCCCAGTACATGGCTCGCCCCCTTGGTCGACCAGCGTTTGAATGCCCTCACCTATGGTTGTCAATTGCGTGCCAAGCCCTTTTATTGATGTGTCTAAAATCTGGGTTTGGTCATCAATGGCTTCCATCGTTAAAAAAGTGGCTTCGATTTCGTCGTGCTGTAATTCATTAGATTTGTTTAACGCTTCTATGCTCTTCGCTGAGTTCTCAGCCAGTGGTGATAAAATATCGTTCGTGTTGCGATTGATTTCATTTTGAACCTGCGTCAAATCCCTAATCTGAGTTAGTAGATCATTGGTGTTTTCAATCCGCTTGTTGCGCACTTCACCTTGTTTCGACTCGTTATCAATCAGCGTCGTGAGATTGTCATTGATTTGGTTCATCGCCTCAATCGGGTCAGATTTATCTGAATTATCACCATCAGTTGTGTCAGGGTCACTTGGATTTGATGGGTCTGACGTATTTGGGTCATCAGGGTCAGTCGGTTTATCAGGCTGAGTCGGGTCAATTGGATCAGGCTCATCTGGAGGGGTCGCTGGGTCATCATTGTTAGGGCGACAAACAGACGTTTCTTGTGAACCATACTGAGTAGGTAACTTATATGTACCATCTGGTTGAGTCTTTATGCGACATTGAGTGCCATTAGGGTTGTCAAAACAAACCTGCCCCTGACCGCTTACATCAAAGATGGTGGCGTCGGAGGGGGATGGCTCTGGACATTGGTTGTCTTTAGGGTCGACAGGCTCCTTCTCCTTACCACAAAACATTGTCCCTTCCATCATCACCGTTTTAATGTACTTAGGGTAGCCCTCAGGAGGACACTGGAAATCTTCATCAGAGGGGTTTTCAAGCGCATGCATGGTAACGTTATTGTTGGGTGCATTAGAGCAACCACCAAAACTTCCATCTTTCCAATACCACGCTTCATAAACGGATTGAGTCATTTTAACGGTGTTACCATAGATATTGAAACGTGGGTCTCCGGGAGGGCATGGAGGAGTCGGCTTTTTTACTTTATGTTGTTCAATGTAAGTAACACAGTAATTGATGGATAGAGGAGTAAATTTTGAATTAACTGTAAAAACGACTCGATTGGCAGCGTCAACACAACTAAAACTGTGACTTTCTTTTTTCTCAGCGGGTTTCAGGTCAGTATAATCAATTTCTGCGTAGGTAAAAAAGGCGCTAAAAAGCGCCACTAATAGGATAATTCGCATATTAACGCCTTTGGTTTAGGAGGTACGAACCCCGCTTGTGAAGCCTTCAACGAAGACCCAAACGAGGAACGTACCAAATAGCACTGTCGTGACCATTAACGAGATAGCTTGCTAATGATGAAGCCAACACCAAAACCAATGGCAGCCAGCGCGAGCAAACCAACAACAACGGTTGTATAGTTGGTTTGCGCAGTTGAAACCGCCGTAGAAATGGTTGACGCTACATCGGTATTCGCTGATGCCATTGCAGAGCCTAGAAGTGCTGATGCGCCAAGCGTGATTTTTGATAGTAATTTCATGGTATTTTCCTTTTTTAACATTGAATGTGTGTTTTATGCTTTACCCATCGTTCGGACTATTCGACCGATACCGTGGGCGGTAAAAAATGCGGTTAATGCTGCCGCGTTAATTAGGCCGAATGTGGCCAAGTCAAAGGCAAACAGCTCGTTGAGCGTGTTCACCAATCCGTCAAACTGCAAATGCGTCAGCTCAGCTTGAGTCAATAGCACGTATTCGCACGCGGGTTGTGTGGTAGCGATGAGCTGGCCTGACTCGGTGATAGTGACGCATTGCATGTTAATTCCTTACTTCGCTTGCTGTGTTGCGATTGAGTTCAAGCGGAAGCCTTTCCATTCCATTTGGCGTGCTACGTTTGCGCCCTCGTAATATTCAAGGTTCAGTAGCACAGGTTTTAAGCCCCACCCATTCGGGTCGGATTGGAGTTTTTCTAGTTGCGAGAATGTACCGTTAGCCATTTGGTCGTTAGTCACTTTTACCGTCCAAATGCTCGCGGGGCTTTTAGTGTGAAATTTAAATTCAGCGGTTTCAGGCAAGGGTGCGCCTTTGTCGTCCGTACGGTTAACACGTTGTAAGTCTGTGATTGCACCTTCAATACTGGCCATGGTTATTGCTCCTTTGAATAGTCTTCAATAAGTTGATGTTGTGACCGTAGTAGGTCGTTTAATCTGCTGTGTTGCATGTGAATTCCTTAGGGTTACAGTTAATGACACAAGTCCAAGGCGACTTCGTCGCTACCGACTACAGAAAGTGCCTCGTAATCCATAAACAAACACATGTTCTGATAGTCTTCGATTGCGCAGGATTCTAAGAACTGCATTTCTTCAACGCTTGGTTGTTCAAAGCGGCCATCGTCTACCCAGTTCTGGATAGATTCAGATACTCCGAGCATTATCTTGCGCTGTGATTGAATGTCTTTTTCGGTTAGCACTTGATTCGTACCACGACGGGTAATCACCACAACCGAGTCCCACGCAACGCCCAAAATACGTTTGGCTGGCATATCGCCATATTTGGTGGTGAAGTACGGGCTATTAGATTCACTGCGGCTGATTTCCCCTGTGATTTGGTCAACGATGTCAGGGATTTGATAGTGAATGCGCACGGCTTGATCTTTACGTTTAACCTGTACACCACCCATCGCAAGACAAAAAGCCGCCCAATCGGAAGCGTCGGCCGCAGCTCTTACTTTCTCAAGGGCGTAACGGGAAACCGTGTCTAAGTTTGTGTTCATAGAGTTTGCAACCTCACATTTGCCGCTTTCACCCATGCCAAGGCGTCTAAGTTCGCGCCATGTGGTCACACTCGGGCCACCAATTTGCTGAAAACGTCTGATATTAAAAGTACTCGCCCATGTGGATGCGCGTTCGGCTGCATCAGCGGGAGCGATTGAGATTTTTCCAGCTTCAGAGCAAGTCACTTGATTGATGTGTTCACCGTTAACAGCTTTGGTGATGTATTTGGCGATATACCCCGCAGCACTGCCCTTTTTGGGGTCGATGCTGATTGCCTTAAAACGGGTTGATGATGTACGGACTTCACTTGGGGTGTCTTCAAGTGCCAAAGACTTGAGGATTTTACGAGCCTTGATTGCTTGACCTTTTTCCATAAACAGCAGCATGTGCCAGTGTGGACAGCCGTCATGATGAGGCTCTACAACACGAAAGCCATAAGGGCGAATATCAGCCTTAGCGAACAATGCCCTTGCACGTTTCCATAGGTCATTGAAATACTCCTGTGCATCGTTCGGTGTTGAGCCGTTATATTTGCGATTAGGAATACCGCTTGCATGTACTGAGTGAAAACGACTAGGCGCGGTGATGGTGTAAAACTCTCCACGGTGGCCGAGTGTCTTTGAACATTCCTCAAAGCCACGAATGCGAACCATAAGTTCAGCGGCTAGCTGTTTACCAGAGGTTGAGCTTTTAGCAGCAACGTCTTTCAATGATTCAAATTTATCAAAGGGATTGGCATCATTTGGCACAACATACAAATCATTCATTATCGCGTCTGATTTGGCGTTACGTTCACGCTTGCTGCGAATGGTAAATTCACTGACATAGGGCGATGATTTTTTATGTACGGTACGCATATCACGGGCTAATTGCTCGATGACAAGTGCTTGTTTGGTACGTAAACGACGACGCCACCAAAGCGGGCAAGCCATGCGATTGAGTGCGCCTTTCAATTGATTCATTACGCCTTGGCGATATGCAGGTGAAAGCTTTGAGCGCTCAGCAGGTGATAACGTAAAGTAATCATCATCAAACGTTGGCGGTTCAATGCAGTACACACGAAAGTCAGCGCATAGTTTTTTATAGAGCTTGTAAGTTGGTTCACTGCACTTCAAGCGCAATTCGAATAAACGCGCCTTGTCTTCTGCGATTTCGCATAGCTCATCATCAGAAACACTGAGATTGATGCCGCCTAAAGTAAGTACCCTATCCGCTTCTAATAAGCGTTTGCGCGCTTCAGCGTAACCAAAGAATTTTTCGGTAACTAAATAGCCATTGGCTAGCATGACCGCTAGGTTGCTATGGGTGTGCAAAATCTCAGAACGCAATTGGTGACTATCAAGCTTTGATTCCGCCAAACGTTCTTTGTTCGGCATTTTAGCGCGAGCAAGGATAGCCGCAGCGCTGGTATCAGGTCTGATATCAGCAACAGCATTCACCGCTGATTGTGCGGGGAATGTTTTTTCAAACACGGATAGTTTGTGCTCGTTTAGCATGTCCGTTCCTTGCTTAAACTAAAGTCATTCTTACGATGGAGCGGATAATAGTCACACCTATGTGACTAGGTCAACATGCTGTGACTAGTGCAAAGTCAACTCAGTGGGACTATCATTCACCTTAGAGCGCAGCAAATTCTTATAGATAACTTATGAAAATAACCAGTTCAATTGAGCTACTAGATTGGTTCAAAAAGGTTGCAGATATTGAGTCTGACTATATGGTCAGCAAACTCACTGGTATCTCAAAACAGGCGATTAGTCGCATTAGAAACGGAGAGGGTGATTTTGCAGACTATAGCGCTCTACAATTACTTGTCATTGCTGAACACCCTAAACCATTGGAAACTATGGCATATTTGGAGGCGGAGAAGGCAAAAAAGAGAGGTGATGAAAAAATGGAAAAAATTTGGCGTTCGCAAGTTGCATAAGGCTAAATTATCGGGACATTTTGTCCCAGCAAAAATTAAAATTTCCACTGCCCTTGCGGGTTGTGGAGGATCGTTATTCCCCTGCTTTACGTTATGTTAAATGGAGTAAATTATAGATGAGGAAAGTCTAATCCCTTATAAAATCAAAGGTTCAGTGTTACTCGTCTGGTTGATTTATAACTATTGCGATATTAGTTGCTTCGAATATGAGTCGTTTTGAAACCAAAAGTATTCAATGGAACACAATGCACTGGGCGAAACTAGAAATCTTAATTGATGTGTCTAGTGAAACCGTTCTCTTCACTGAATAAGTATTTAGAAATATGGGAGACAATAAAGCCACACTGTAACTTGTTGAGGCTTTATTGGCTCGAGTCATGTGGCTGCTTTTAATGAAGCGCTGCGCTAAATGGAATACCTTTGCAAATATCCGCTTCTGCAATGAGAATTTCTTCTAGGCGGTTATCTATCGTTAATTTGTCGAAGTACTCGTAGCCGAGCTCCACAAAGAGGTTTTTGTGTTTTTCTTCTGACTTGGCGATTGCTACATAAAAGTCTTTCTCTTTGCCTTCAGGAAGCGCTTCTGCAACTAAAGAAAAACGCTCATGGCCCCTAGCCTCAATTACTGCGCCGATTAGTAATCTATCAATTAAATATTCGTCAGTGCCTTGGCGGAACAATGCGCGCATTTGCTTTATATAGGGGTCTTTTTGGTCGTTTCCTAATAGCGTTCCACGCTCGGTTAAGATTTTAAGTACCTGTTTAAAGTGGATCATTTCTTCTATTGCGAGATCTGCCATCGCTTTTACTAGCTTGATCCTGTCTGGGTAATGACCAAGCATTGCCATCGCCATTCCGGCTGCTTTTTTTTCTGCAGCGGCATGATCTTGAAGAAAGGTATCAAAGTCGGCTAGGACTTTTTCAGTCCAGCTAAAAGGTGTGTGATATTTTAATTCAAACATAATTCTATCTTGTATATACAGCTTGTGGTGAGTATAACAAACTCAGGCGCTCGAGCGAACTTACATACTAAAGAGCGCTGTGTCTTTATCTGCTTTGCCATTACGTGTCGATTCCACTTTATTGGAGTGTGAAAACCACTTCCATGCAGTTACTTTACCACCAATATTGACATGCGGGATGGTCACTTTTTCTTGAGTCACGCCTATAAATTCGGCAAGCGTTTGCTCGGCATCAGCAGCTGTTAGGTTGACCGTAATAAAAGGAATATGATTCATTTTTGCAAATCTAAGCACCCTATCATGATGCTTGCTATAACAATCCCGCCAATAACCATCGTCTTCAAAATGTTTGTCAAAATCAGAAAAAGTTTCCAAATAACAACGCTTAATCGTGTCGTTAAAGCCTCCTCTTTGTGACAGTAAGTTTTCTTTCATTGCCGTCATCAAACGCTTAATTGAGGGAAGCCATTGCTCAAAATCTCGTGTTAACTGGATTATTTTGGCTTCAGGATATAGAGCATATAATTTTTCATAATCAGAGAAAACGGGCGTGTCAGCAATAAATTCAGCACAGTCTAATGCTTGCCTTGTGTATGCCGTGTGTGCTGTTTTGTATCCAGCACCTAATGCAGCAATACACAGACTTGTTGTGCCCGTTCGTGGTAAACCCGTTACCAGAAATTTATGTTTTGTCATAGTTAGATAAAGTAATACACGATGTTAAATGACGCTAAAATAAGTATTACTCCATATGTTGTCGCCATCGCTACTTTTCTGATTGAAAAGTTAGTTTTACCGAGTGCAACATAGTGTGCGATTCGAGAAAACAAAAAAGCAATGCCAAAAGCATGAAGTAGATATGGGTTGATTTGTTGAGTTTCGAGTAACAACATCATTAACAGCACGAAAGGTGTGTACTCGATAAAATTACCGTGGATCCGTATTGCACTTTGCAGTTCATCGATACCGCCATCTCCTAGCGATACTTTGTGTCTATGTCTGAGTGATATTATGTTAAAACTGAGTTTAATATAGATTAGTGCCAGCAATGCCGCATATAAACCGGTGATCATAAAAATGCCCTCCAATGGAGGGCTTAGTGTATAAGTTTAATTAGTTCACAGCCAGTATTACTCAATTAAGTAAACAGCATACACTTCCGCGTTTAATGTAATTGCACCTGTGTTATACGCATTTTTGTATGCGCCTTGATCTGCTTCCATCGCCATTGCTGCAGAGCGCACGTAAGGCTGAACTGGCGTTTGCATTGGTTGGAATGAAACTGAGTACAGTTTTGCCAATTCAACATCAAACTCGCCTGCTAGCTCTTTAGCTGCTTTCTTTGCATCTTTGATGGCGGCTTTTTTGAGGCTTTGCAGATACTTGCCTTCATTTTCAACACCAAATTCCGTGTTATTGAACTGATTGATGCCGCTGTCTACAAACTCTTGAAGTAACTCTGGATATTTTTTAATGTCCTTAAGTTTTACAGTCAGGCTGCGACTTACGCGAAAACCATCAAACTCTTCTTCGTTTGATTCTCGATTGTAGCGTGTCTGTCTGTAGACATTCAGCTGATCTGCGTGAATATCGTCTTCTTTAATATCGAAGCGTTTAGCGATTTCGATGGCCTTAGCCATAATCTTATCGACGTTTTCTTTAGCTGTGGGCAGCGACTTTTGCTTTTCGGTAATGGCAACACGAATAGTTGCGATATCGGGTTGTACTTGAATAAATGAAGTGCCTTTAACATATAAATGCGGCGAGTCAGGCAATGCGCCTGCAAAGCTAAATCCAGATAAACATAATGCCAGTAAGCCAGTTAAAATTCGCATCTTTTGCTCCTAAAATGTGATACCTGCATATTCAAGCATATTTCAATTAACAACTACTGAATTGGATTTCAGGGTAACAAACTTTAACAAAATGAGCAGTTGTCACTTTGCGAAGTAATACGTAGTGCACTCAAATTTTGTGCGTGATTGATAAACAAAATCGCCGCCAATGTGAGTTGGCGGCGATTTCTGTTTTAGCTCAGTAAAAGTAATTAGACGCTACAGCGTTTGTAATTTCTATACTTAGGGAGCCAATAGTTTTTCTCTATAGCTGCCCAAATTGCGTCGTCTTCCATTTCAAGTGCAACGCCCTCTTCCATTGCCTTTTTAGCAACTGCAAAAGCAATGCGCTTACTCAACGGTTCAATTTCAGTTAGTGCTGGTAGTAGGCTACCTTTGCCGGTATTAGCACGTGGTGATGATTCAGCAAGCATTTCGCTAGATACCATCAACATGCTATCTGTAATACGGTTCGCTTTAGCTGCAAGTACACCAAGGCCGATCCCTGGGAAGATATAACTGTTATTACATTGCGGTATGATGATTGTTTGCTCACCATGTACTACCGGTTCAAATGGGCTTCCCGTAGCAACAATTGCTTGACCATCAGTCCACTCAATCACATCTTTTGGATGCGCTTCAACCTGGCGTGATGGATTACTTAATGGGAAAATAATTGGCTGTTCGCATCCTGCATGCATCGCACGGATCACTTGCTCAGTGAATAGGCCCGCTTGACCTGATACACCAATTAAGATGTCTGGTTTTGCACAGTGCATTACATCTAATAAAGATGCAAATTCACCACTGTATGTCCAATCCGCAAGGTTTGCTTGTTGTTGAACTAGCGCTTCTTGGAAATCTCTTAGCCCTTCCATGCCTTCTGTCAGAAGGCCAAAACGGTCCACCATAAACACCTGGCTTCTCGCTTGCTCGTCGGTTATTCCTTCTGAAATCATTTGGCTAATAATTTGCTCAGCAATACCACAACCAGCGGAACCTGCGCCAACAAACACTACTTTTTGTTCCGAGAGCTTGGCCCCTTTCACACGGCAAGCGGCTAACAGCGAACCCGCAGTAACCGCAGCTGTGCCTTGGATATCATCGTTAAAGCTACAAATTTCATCGCGGTAACGTTTCAATAGTGGCATTGCGTTAGGTTGTGCGAAATCTTCAAACTGTAACAGCACATTTGGCCAACGGCGTTTAACCGCTTTAATGAATAGATCTAGGAATTCGTCATATTCAGCTTGGCCGATACGTGGGTGTCTAGCGCCCATGTACATTGGGTCATTGAGTAGCTTCTCGTTGTTTGTCCCTACGTCAAGCATAACAGGCAGCGTGTAAGCAGGGCTGATCCCACCACATACGGTGTAAAGTGCCAGCTTACCGATAGGAATACCCATACCACCAATACCTTGGTCACCAAGGCCTAAAATACGTTCACCATCTGTCACCACGATAACTTTTACTTTGCCTTTAGTGGCATTTCGTAAAATATCATCGATTTGATAGCGGTCTTCATAAGAAATAAACAAACCACGAGAGCTGCGATAGATATCAGAAAACTTCTCACATGCATCACCTACTGTCGGGGTGTAGATGATTGGCATCATTTCTTCCAAATGATCACGTACTAAGCGGTAATACAGCGTTTCATTGTTGTCCTGAATAGCGCGCAGGTAAATGTGCTTGTTTAGGTTGTCGCTAAAGCTTGAATATTGCTGATAACAACGCTCAACTTGCTCTTCAATTGTTTCATAACGAGGAGGAAGTAGTCCTGCTAAGTTGAAATTTTCACGCTCACGTTGAGAGAATGCACTCCCTTTGTTAAGCAATGGTGTTTCTAATAGCGTAGGACCTGAATAGGGAATGTAGAGATAATTTGGATCGGTTTGTTTAGTCATATTTACAAGCTTGACACTAATTTTTTAGTCTAAGGGTTCATTATTGTCGAAAAGGATTAAATTACAATGAATTTAGTGCTCATCAGACCATTATTAACGCGCTCCAGAGCACGTTAAACGCATTTTTCTGGAACGCAAAATTATAGCCTAAAAGCACTTAAGAAACCACGGCTTATTCGCTGCTTTCACCGAGTGCAACACCTTCTCTTCTTGGATCTGCGCCACCGATTAAATGTGTTCCACGAACCTCAATGGCATGTAGTCCTGAGTTTAAGTCGCGGATCTGTACTTCATGGCCTTTTTTCTCAAAGTAAGGTGCTTGTTTTGTCAGCTCAGTGCCTTTTTCCAGCGTTGTGTACTTATTGCGATTGGTGATTTTTGGTAAATCAATCGCAGCCTGAACAGATAACCCCCAGTCCAGTACACCAACTAAGGTTTGAGCAACATAGTTGATAATACGGCTGCCACCCGGTGAGCCGACTATCAATTTAAGCGACCCGTCTTTGTTAAATACCATTACAGGTGCCATAGAACTTCTTGGGCGTTTGTTTGCTTCTACCCGGTTAGCGACCCATTTATCCCCTACTTTTGGAGAAAGCGCAAAGTCGGTTAATTGGTTATTGAGTAAATATCCGTTGACCATCACCGTCGAGCCAAATGCCATTTCAATCGAGCTTGTCATAGAAATGGCATTACCCTCTGCATCTACAATCGACACATGGCTGGTCGAAGGTAATTCATAACTATCATCCATAGCATAAGCGAGTGTGCCCGAAGTTGGGTCGCCTACTGGAAAGTCGTGATTATCCATTTCACCGATAAGTTTGCTACGGCCTAATAGATATTGTTCGTTAAGCAATGCTTTTGCTGGCACTTCAACAAAATCAGGATCAGCAACGTAAAAATCTCTATCGGCAAACGCTAGGCGAGATGCTTGAGTAAAGAGGTGCAAGGCTTCTGGATCATTTGCCTTAAACTTACCTAGGTCGTACGGTTCAAGCAGTTTCATCATTTGCAAAACGGCAATACCACCACTGCTAGGCGGTGCCATAGAGCAAACTTTATATACACGATATTCCGTACAGATAGCGTCTCGGGTTTTGCTCTTATAATGTTCTAAGTCGCTCAGCGCCAATTTGCCAGGTGCGATTTCAGACTTTTGCACAGCTTCCACTAATTGGGTGGCATTTTGCCCTTCATAAAAGGCTTGGATCCCTTGCGTTGCTACTTTGTAATATAGGTTTGCCAAAGGCAGATTCTTTTTAAGGGTCCCTGGTTGTAGTGCTTTACCATCCGGATAGAAATACTCTTTTGCGGGACTGAGCTTTGTCAAACCTGGGTTGAGTTTTTTCTCAAGCAGCATATTTAAACGTGGAGAGACGATAAATCCGTCTCGAGCTAATTCAATCGCTGGTTTGAATAATTCCTGCCATGGCAGTTTACCGTATTTGTCATGTGCTGATTTAAACGCGTGTAGAATGCCTGGCACACCTACAGAGCGACCGCCCACCACAGCCTCAATCCATCTAACCGCATTACCCGTATCATCTAAAAACAGATCAGGGCCGGCAAGTTTTGGTGCAGTTTCTCTTCCATCAAAACTAATTAATTCATTGCTTTTCTTGTCGTAGTGCAGGATAAAAGCCCCCCCACCTACGCCTGAAGATTGCGGCTCAACTAATGTAAGCACAAGTTGAGTCGCTATCATGGCATCAACCGCACTTCCCCCTTTAGAGAGCATCAATTGACCTGCTTTACTCGCATAGGGGTTGGCAGCAACGACCATGTACTTTTCTGCGGTGCGTGCTTCTTTAGATTGGAAACCTGTTGCGGCTTCCGGCTCTCTAATTTCGATTTTTTGTTGCTCAGCTAAGGTGTTGGTTGAAAAGCTGAATGCGGCAATCACGGTTAGTGATGCAAGTGTATGTTTCATAATACCCACTTTGCTTACGTCTTATATTTGGCATCATAAAAGCAATTAGGCACAATATGCAAAAATAATAACGTGAAATCGTATGTTTGAACTTCCAACGAACAAAGAATATCTCATTGGCCCTGCGTCTTTGGCGATATTGTCAACAATACTGATGTTGTTCGGGCTTGGCCCGCACTTAGATTTCGACAGAAACGCAATTGCTGATGGTGAAATATGGCGTATTTTGAGCGGTCAGTTTACCCATAGCAATTGGTATCACTTGATGCTAAACCTGCTTGGGATCTTATTTATTTGGCTATTACATGCCGAATATACAACTCTAAGAAAATATTGGCTGAATGTGCTTTTCCTTGGCCTCTTTACCGGGCTCATGATTTTGCTATTTTCGCTAAACATCGTTGTATATACAGGTTTGAGTGGCTTATTACATGGGCTTATAGTATGGGGAGCACTTGAAGATATTAAGCGCAAGCTAACAACTGGATATCTGTTGTTTATTGGTGTGTGGGCAAAGGTATGTTGGGAGCAATATGCGGGTGCAAGCACAGATGTAGCCAAACTGATAGACTCGAGAGTCGCCATTGAAGCACATCTATTTGGTGCAGTTGGTGGTGTGGTTTTAGCTGTTATCTATTTATTTTATAAAACAAAAAAGCCAGCTTAAGCTGGCTTTTTATCCACCCATTTGATTACAAGTTTTCTTTGAACAACTTGTATATACGACGGTATTCATCCAACCAACTTGATGGCTGTCTAAAGCCATGGGGCTCAACTGGATAAATCGCCGTTTCAAAGTCTTCCTTTTCTAGCTCAATCAGGCGTTGCACCAAGCGCACAACATCTTGGAAAAACACGTTATCATCAACCATAGGTGCATTGATCAGAAGCTTGTTTTTCAAACCTTCAGCATGATAGATAGGCGAACTGCGTTTGTATGCAATTGGGTCTACATCTGGGCGATTAAGGATATTTGAGGTGTACGGGTCGTTGTAATAGGCCCAATCGGTGACTGGACGTAAAGCTGCGCCTGCCTGGAATAGATCCGGCTGAGTAAATAGCGCCATAAATGTCATAAAGCCGCCGTATGAACCACCATAAGTACCTACAGCACCACGGTCAACATTAGCGTTGTTCACCATCCACTCAACACCGTCTGCCAAATCTTCGATTTCTGGTTTACCCATATGACGATAGATTGTCGTTCTCCAGTCTCGACCGTAACCTTTAGAGCCACGATAGTCCATATCCATGACGACATAGCCTTCGCTCGCGAGAAGTGAATGGAACATAAACTCTCTAAAGTAGTTAGACCAACCCATATGAGAGTTCTGCAAATAACCCGCACCATGGTTAAAGATCACAGCCTTACGATTCTTACCCGTTTCGCCTTCTTGATAATCTGCTGGGTAATATACTTTTGCGTAGACAGGCTCACCTTGATGGCTTGAAGGAACCGCGACAATCTTAGGTGCAATTAGCTTCTTATTTAAAAATGCATCTGAGACCGTATTAGTGAGTCGTGACACCGCTGCTTTTGGCGCTGCATCCGCCACATAAAGTTCTGGAGGCATCATGATTTTTGAGTGAGTTAACAACAGCTTTTGCTCATCTGGGCTTAGCTGGTAATCAGTCAGACCATCTAAATCAGTTAACTGCTCATCTTCACCGTTTGCTAAATTGACGCGATAAATTTCGTATAAACCTGGGTGATCTTTATTGGCTTTGTAATAAACAAATTGACTATCTTGGGTTAAGGTTGGTTCAGAAACCACAAACTTCCCTGAAGTCATTGCTTTTGCTTTGCCGTTAAGCGGCTTAACATAAAGCTGGCTATATCCAGTTTGCTCTGAAAGATAGTACAACGCATCTTGGTTGTTTAACCAGCCAAAATCATTGTAGGTGTAATTGATCCATGCTTCATCGTGTAGGCGATGCTGAGAAACGAATTGTTGTTTATCAAAATCAACCGTCGCTAACCATCTGTCTTTATTATCCCAAGCACCAAGCATCACTGCGACTTGAGAACCGTCACTATTCCATTGGATAGCGGATTGACTCCAGCCCCATGTGTCGATCAAGTTGATATCACGAGGTGCTTTTTCACTCTTATATGATTCACCTTTTGCCTTAGCATTTTCGCGTTTCACCTCGGCTAGTACATCTTCATCAAAGCCCGGCAAAGTATCATAGCTCAGCGTGACTTGCTCTGATTTTGCTAAATCAATGAAAATAACATCAGAATTCATTGGTTTAGTGTCTGCAACGCGGCGGCGAGCTTTTACCGGATCAATGTCACCGCTTTGACTCACGTAGTTAGGCATGATGTCAGAATCGGAACGACTTGGTTTATCATCTGTGATCACGGCCATTAACTTGTCACCAGAAGGTGCTAGGCTAACTGAGATAAGCGTTTTTCCTTTACCAAGATAAAACTGATTATCTTGGATACTTGCGTTATTTGCTTCTATCTCTTGATTTCTTGCTTCTCGATCTTTGCTGTTTTTGTGCGTTAGCGCAACGAATTGAATCAGTTTGTGTTGCTGCTCAGCGATATATCCATTTGGCTCTTTCACCCCTTCAGGCTTATCCGCTAAATGTAACTTTACCAGCTCTTTGGTTAAGCCAGTGGCTAAATCGAACGCAAATAGCGCATTGCCTGAACGGTAAGCTAATCGGTTATCACTTAAGAATTGCGGTGCATACTCATAGTCCGAAGAATGAGTAACTTGTGTCAAAGCGCCAGACTTCAGGTTTTTAACGAATATGTTGCCTTTAAATTCATAAGATTGTAGCGTTCGACCTTTATTATAAATCGCGTTTGCAGCACCAACGGCATGCAAATCTGACAGCGAAACCGCTTCGCTTGTTTGTGCGCTACTGACTTTAAATAGATCTCTTAACTCTGAACCAGCTTGCTTACGCTTATAGAAAACGGTTTTGCTATCAGCTCCCCAGTATGCGCTTTCTGGTTGTCTTCCCAACCAATCAGGATGCGCCATTGCTTGTTTTAAGGTGATCTGCTCACCACCGAAATCAACAGGAGTCGCAACGATTTGTGGGACTGGTGAATTGGTTTCAACTTGTTGTGGTTTTGGGCTGACTTCAGTGGTTTGACAACCAGAAAGGAATAAACCTGAAGCGACGGCCATCGAGATAAGAGAGAGTTTCAACATGTGACTTTCTTATAATAGTTAAATTTGCCTAATTTAAGCAGAAAGCCAGCGGAATATCGACAGATTTAAGATTAAAAGCACGATGGGTGGGACAAAAAAAGGCCAGCATAGGGATGCTGGCCAAATACTCTCTGCGCTCACATAGTCGTTGATGGACAACGAGTATGAAATGAGGCCTATCCGCGCCTCACAATAGTAGACCGCACTATCAGAAAAGAGTTCCAAAAATAACAGTAAAAAAAATAAATTTTTTATATCTACCCTGAGCTCTGTTATAAAGAATGAGTTAACTCAATAGTTATCATAAGCTTAGGTTTTTAGTTAACAATGGACCTTTTTTGCTAAAAACAGTAGTACTAATTCAAAATTAATTGCTGAGCGGTTTCCATAACCCCAGGGTAGTCTGCTTCAGGCAAGATGTCAGCAAGCTCTGCCAGTGCTTCACCTAACTTATGCAGTGAGTCAGCTGACACGTTGATATGCCCCATTTTTCTGCCCGGTTTCGCATCTTTGCCATACCAGTGACTGGTTGTCCCTGAGACAGCAAGAACTTGCGATGGAATGTGACTTTGCCCTAACACATTAATCATCGCGGTTGGGCGAAGCAGGCTTGTATCACCAATCGGCAAACCGGCAACGGCACGAATATGGTTTTCAAACTGGCTTACATGGGCCCCTTGTTGAGACCAATGTCCTGAGTTATGTACCCTTGGCGCTATTTCATTAACCAATAATTGACCTTCAACATCGAAAAACTCAATAGCAAGTACACCAACATAATCGAGTGCATTCGCAAGTTTCGCAAATGCGTCTTCCGCTTGCGCTTGAATATTTGCTTTCTCTTTACCAGCGATTGATAGGGTCAGTACACCATTGGTATGCTGGTTTTCAGTCAAAGGATAAATTTTACATTCGCCATTTTTAGCACGCACACCAATAATCGACACCTCACGGTCAAACGGTATCATTTTTTCAGCAACGATAGAGTGAGGTTGTGCTTCAGTGCTTGCTTGCAAAAACTCGGACATTTCGGCCCAAGTATTGTCTATTTCAGATTCTGATTTTACTCGCCATTGCCCTTTCCCATCATAGCCTGCCTGACAGGTTTTAACGACCAAAGGCATGCCTAACTCATCAATCGCTGTGAGGAAATGCGCTTTATCAGTAATGATTTTGAAAGGAGCACAAGGCACAGATGTTTTATCTAGTAGTGCTTTTTCTTTCGCGCGATCACCACCTGTGGCTATTGCTTCTGCGCCAGGGTAGAACTTACCACTTTGTTCGCAAAGCGCTAAAACATCATGTGGAATATGTTCAAATTCGGCAGTGATGGCATCAGCATTGTCAATGGCTTGCTGTAATGACTCTGGTGTTGTTGCAAAGGTAACGGGGTTTATTACCGTTTGGCTGCCAACATCATAGGCCAACACTTTTATATCAAGATGAGTTGACGATAGGCTCATCATACGGGCTAACTGTCCCGCCCCTAAAACAAGAATATTCATGTTATTTCGCAGGATCTGGATTAGCTAGTACAGTTTCTGTTTGTTCTTTTCTGAACGCTTCTACTTTTGCAAAAATTTCTGGCTGCTGACAACCTAAAATTTGAGCAGCGAGCAAACCTGCGTTTGCAGCACCAGCGTCGCCAATCGCTAACGTACCTACCGCAACACCTTTAGGCATTTGGCAAATTGATAGCAATGAGTCCACGCCATTTAGCGTTTTTGATTTTACTGGAACGCCAAGTACAGGCAGACTTGTGAATGCTGCCGCCATCCCCGGTAGGTGTGCAGCACCGCCAGCACCGGCAATGATAACTTTGATCCCACGTTCTGCTGCTGTCGAAGCATAATCCGCTAAAAGCTGTGGAGTACGGTGAGCTGAAACTACTTTAGTTTCATAATCAATACCAAATTTATCTAACATTTCAGCTGCATGTTGCATTGTAGGCCAGTCTGATTTTGAGCCCATAATGATGCCAACGGTCATAATAATTCCTCGACTAATTTTGAACGATACAGGGCTAAGGTCCTTCACACCTTAGCTGCGAGCATTATACCTGAGTTCGTCTTTAATGCGAAGAATCAACTTATTGCAATTATCACGCGATGGCACCCTGAGTTATTTAGACACCACCAATTCTTCAATACTTAATGCTTTCGCACGCTTAAAGTGAGAGAAAAACGTTTTAGGACCCATAATTAAGCATAACACCGCCAGACCACCTGGGATCAGCACCATTTTTAAAGCTGGGCCAAGAATATAGCTGTAAAAAAAGATAAAAGGGATGAACAGAATGTATCCGATGAATAAGCTCAAATATTGCATAACAACTCCTATTGAAATTTAATGAGCACGCTCAATTATAATAATGAGCGCGCTCATTATTTGCAAACTTGATCTCTTAAATAATCTGGAATTGTGCTACACTCTCTTCGCAAATAAAAAGGTAACCATATGAAAAAAAGAGAAATTACGTACAATAAAATTCTCAGTGCTAGTTGGCAACTTTTTCAAGACAATGGTTTTGAAAACACCACTACTCGGCAAATTGCCCAAGCAGCAAACGTGGCAACGGGAACGGTTTTCTCTCACTTCCCTACTAAGCTCGACATGCTCAAAGTCGCAATGCATAACCAAATAGATGAACTAATTAATGAAGCGAAAGCAACAGATGAGCAGCATAGTGCCAGCTTAAAGTTACGCCACTATGCAAAGTATTTATTTGCTTTTTATCTTAGCAATAGAGATTTCAGTAAAGAGCTGCTTTGTGGGATTATTTGGCATAGCGAATTCTTTACGGGACAACTCAATTGGTTCAAACACTTGTTATTCAGTGAGCAGGAATACAATGAGTTAAAAGCAACCGTTATGATGGATTGCTACTTTATGACCTTATTAGAAGGGTTAAGCAATGAGCATAGCTCTGTTGACCAGATGCTGCACTCCCTATCTCAGAAGCTGAAATTGGTTAGTCAATAAATTGTATGATGTGTTCTCTTTTGAATATTCATGCGAATTTACTTGTGCTTTTGAACTTCTGACCATATAAAGCATCTAGGACTAGTGTAATAAGCAAGTGCCTGGGAAAAGTTACTTAGTTCCTTATTTTTGTCTAACGAGGTCAAAATGAAACGCGTCATCTTATTCCTTATCACTAACTTAGCAGTGATGCTTGTGTTAGGAATTGTGTTATCTGTCTTAATGTCTGTGTTTGGTATTTCTAGCCGAAGCTATACAGGCATTATGGTTATTGCTGCCGTATTTGGATTCGGTGGTTCTTTTATCTCTCTTTACATGTCTAAGTGGATTGCAAAGAAATCTACAGGGGCCCATGTTATAGAGCAACCACGAAACGAAACTGAACATTGGTTAGTTTCTACTGTCGCAGAGCAAGCTAAAAAAGCAGGAATTGCAATGCCAGAAGTTGCGATTTACGACAGCCCTGAAATGAATGCGTTTGCAACCGGGCCGAGTAAAAATAACAGCTTAGTTGCTGTAAGTACTGGCCTACTCCACAATATGAATCAGGATCAAGCAGAGGCAGTGCTTGCGCACGAAGTGTCGCACGTTGCAAATGGCGACATGGTTACGCTTACCTTGATCCAAGGTGTTGTAAATACCTTTGTTATATTCTTCGCTAAAGTATTGGCGGGGATTGTTGATAACTTCTTGAATGGCGATGAAGAAGAATCAGGTGGAAGCTGGACATATTTTATCTTTGATATGATATTCCAGATCCTCTTTGGTATTTTGGCGTCTGTTGTTGTCGCTTACTTTAGTCGTAAACGAGAATTCGCAGCAGATAAAGGTGCAGCGGATTTAGTCGGTGCGCAAAAAATGCGTTCAGCATTAGAGCGTTTGAAGCACAACCATGAATCGCAATTAGAAGGCTCAATGATGGCTTTTGGTATTGCTTCAGGTAAGTCTATTGCAGACTTCTTTGCTTCTCACCCGCCACTTGATGAGAGAATTAGAGCACTTTCGTAATTCTTTTCACATTCATACTAGGGCAACGATTAAGTTGCCCTTTTTTTATAGCTCAATTTTATACAGATTATTTCCAACAGCGCAAAACCCTAAACGCTTGAGTAGGTTTAATGAACGGTGATTATCAGCCGATACATGCGCCAAAATCACATTGAGTTTAAACTCAATCTGGCTTTTGTTTGCAAATAGACAACGTAAAGCTTCAAACATCACGCCTTTACCCCAATAATCAGGTAGTAATTCATAGCCAATATGTAGGCCCTCAATATCACCGTCTTCGTGATAGAAACCAATACACCCAATCACCGCTTTAGTGCTTTTGCACACGAGGCAAAAGCGTCCACCCCTGCCTTCATATTGACGCTCAATATCCATTTGGATCATGCATTTAAGGTCTACTTCAGTGAGGTTGTCGCCGTAATCGTTATACGCTTTTACCTGCGGTAAATTAAGTAATGCTAATAACTGCGGATTATCTTTGTGCCTTATGGGCCTGATGACTAGCCTTGGTGTTTCAAATTCCATAAAATGCTCAGGTCTAAGTATCTGCCGAAATGGTAGCACTTATTGCAGCAAATACACCTTCAATATTATGATCGCTTATATTGCTTTATAATTTAGCATTTTTGGAGAATGAATATGAGTCAAGAGTTTACCGTTATCCCCCCAACGACAAAGGTTTACTGCCCAGAGAGAGGTGAAGGCTGGACGTTAACGGGCATTACAGGGATCGATGAAAACGCATCAGTGATGTTCTCTGGCGTACGCTATACCATCTCAGCAAAAGAAATCGTTGAGTCATTATTACCAAACTTTAAAAATAGGCAAGAATCAAATAATTAATACTTTTTAATTATTTTACTGTTGTAAAAGTGTAAATTATGATCAATTATAGCGCTAGATTGCAAAGTCAATAATGGAAGCGCCCGCCTTAAAGGATTAAGTCATCGCATTGAGTTGGACTTAATTGCGAAGACATTGCTTTGTGTTGTTTTAAGTTACAGGACGTAAACTTTTTAGGGTTCCTGCTATGTTAAAAGCATCACTCACAACACTTGGTTTAATCTCAACATTACTTTCCACATACACCTATGCAGATAGTTGCCCAGGTCAGGTTTTTGGTATTAACGCTGGCCGCGGCGATATTGGTATTTTGTTTGGCCTAGATGAAGGTGCAGGACAAGCCAGCGCCAATAGTTTAGCTGCTTTTAGTTCGGCAGCACTCGCCTATGATACTAGCAGTGCACGTTGGTACTATGCATCCGCACCAAGGCCAATCGACTATAAAGTTGATACCAGTCATCTAAACTTACCAGCTGATGCAGATATTCCCATTGAAGGTAAAAAACATCGCTATGTTCAATTGGCATATTTTGATGGAACCTCTCATACCATAGTCGGTAGAACGGCTTATTTGGTGGGATTGGCATATGACAGCACAAACGATAGGCTCATTGGAACGAGTTACGATTCTATATACAGCATAGATAAAAACACAGGCGACGCGACTAAGCTCTCGGATCTCCCCTCACTGGCGGGAAAATACCGCGGCGATCTTGAGTTTTATAATGGCCGCTTAATCCTAGTTACCAGTGCAGCCGTTTACCAAGTTAATACCAACGACTTCTCTGTGACTAAATTATCTGATCACGACTTAACTTCCGTTACAGGGGCAAGCCTTAATAGCAATGGAGAGCTTATTATCAGTCGCGTTATCATTAATGACGCCGGACACACCAACAAAAGCGCGATTTATAAACTAAACCCTGATACAGGAAGCACCTGTTATATCAATACATTACCAATAAGAGTAAATGACCTTGCATATAACCCAAATGGCAGCAGTACATGCTATACCGTTTCTGGTTGCGGCGGTACACCAACCCCTCCTTCGCCACCGTCTTTTACGTTAACGAGTATTGAAAACGCGGTTTATGAGGGAAGTACCCTTAGCTATCAAATTACCTTAAGTAAAGCCTTCGAGCAGGACGTCAGCTTTTCGGTGGCGGTCAATGATGTGACAACGCAATCAGATGACTACGTAGCACCACCTACCTCATTGGTAATACCGGCTGGCAGCACAACTGCTACCATTCAAATAGCAACAATAGACGATACTGAGTACACTGGCGATCGGGAACTCTCTTTGAGCGTAACAGGCGTGAGCAATACCTCAGGCAATGAAACCCTATCGGGAAACATACTCGACAATGAAACCGCATGTGTGCCTGACAACTATATGCGGATCAATTACGCGTTCGTCAGAGAAGACTCATTATTCAATAATGACTGGGGTATCAAAGTAAACGGCCAATATATTAAATTGCTTGATGAATACGGCAGTGCCGGCAGCTATGACATCCTTCAAGGACAATCATTTACCTATGTGCTCGCTATCGATGGTAACAGCAATACACTATCAACCAAGTACCAAGTCTCAGGTACCAACCAACGTTGGGAAGATCAAAACGATAACGATTACAATGACTTTGAGGTCAGTGTGACAACACAAACCATTCAAAAAGGTTGTAATTAACAGACTCAAAGCGGCTTACTACTATTAGAAGCCGCTTTATTTAGCCTGAACTCGGGATAAGAAGTTAGTTATCCACTAAAATCACTAAGTTAAAAAGCGTAATATCACTCTAGCCAGAAGTTATTTCTTAATACAAGGCAAATTTGTGCGTCAATAGCTGGCCTATTGCAAGCAAATTTAACGCAGTAGTAAGGAATAACAGCTGCTAGAGAACAAATTGTTATCCCGAGTTTAGGTTATTTAATATTAACTGGTACCTGATTTAAGCTCAAACAACTCGAGTAACGCTGAGCGAAGCTGTAGCTTTGGTGTGCCCTCACTGTAAGGCGCTGTTGCAAGCAGCGGGCAGTCTAGGCGAAGCTTTAAACTTTCAAGGTTTTCTTCAAATACAGACATTTCAGGGTCAATCTGATTTGCTATCCACCCAACCAAATTCAGTCCTTTTTGCTTGATAGATTCTGCCGTTAAAAACGCATGATTCAAACAGCCTAGCTTCATGCCAACCACTAAAATAACGGGAAGTTGTGCTCTGGAGACCCAATCATACAGATATTCATTGTCGTTAATGGGCAATGCCCAGCCACCGGCACCTTCACATAATATATACTCAGCGCCCAGTTGCTGAATTTCACTAAAGCGCTCATGTAGCTTATCAACTGTGATGTCAACATTTACCTGTTTGGCTGCAATATGCGGGGCAATTGGTGGTGCAAAACAAAATGGGTTAACTTGCTCGTAAGTACCGTGCACCGTCGCAGCTTCCATTAAACTGATAGCATCAACGTTCACTAGTTCACCAAATGCCTCTTCAGCATCTGCCGCAATCGGCTTATAGCCAAAAGTCTTTTTACCGTGCTTGGCTAACAGTTTTAGTAATAAAGTAGAAATATAGGTTTTACCTACTTCAGTGTCGGTCCCAGTTACAAAATATGCTTGATTCATTTCCTTAACTCCAAAAATCCGACTTGATAACTGACATCAAAACCATTTTTACTCTCAGGGTAGCTGCTCAGCAGCTGAGCGTAGGCTGATTTGCCTAACAAACCTTGTCGGCGAGAAGCGGTTTTTACATCGTTGGCACCGATATTTTTTACCGAGCGTAACGCCTTTAACGGCGTGTCATAAGTATCAATCAATAACGCTTCATCCGCCCAAGTCACAGCAAACCCGGCCTGTAGCGCAAAAGATTTAAGTGCAGACAGCGAATAAAATGAATTAATATGGCCACACTGATCGATGGCTCGCCATGCGCTATCAATTTCGTTTAACGAGCCGTCTAGCACGGAGCTTAGCAACACTCGCCCTTCTTTTTTTAGCACTTCATACAATTGCGCAAACAACGCTTGCGGGGAATTAGACCACTGAATTGCAAAATTACTAAAGACTAAGTCGATACAATTTGATTGAATAGCGAGTTTATCCATATCACAGCAAACACTATTTGTCGTATTTTCAGCGCTTGCTAACATAGCCAAGCTAAGATCCGCTCCAACATAATGATTCGTGAAAGCGTTTAATCTATGAAAGTTTTCATGTGGCCCGCATCCTAAATCGAGCAACCGAGGAAACATACGCACCGCACCAAGCTCGCTATTTTGCTGTGTTAAACGTGAAAAGAGTACATCTGCGGCCTGTTTTTGCACGTTAGCGTGTTGAGAGTATGATTGCGCGGCTTTTGAAAAGCACTTCGCTGTTTGCGTCTTTTGTGCTTTGCTCATGCTCCCTCCACTAAGGCCGAGACTAATGTTTCTATATCTTCGTGACTGTGCTGTGCCGTTATTGTTATTCGCAATCGTGCGGTATTTTGCGGCACAGTTGGTGGCCTAATAGCGCCAACCCAAAGCCCCTTTTCCTTAAGTTTATGTTGCGCCGCTAATACATTTTCACTGCTACCATACACCAGAGGCTGTATGGCCGTATCACTAGGAATGGGAGATAAGTTAGTTTGTGCAACTAACGACTTAAAATAGTCGATGTTTACTTGTAATTTGTGTCTCGCTTCAGATGCAGCAAGCAACCTATTCAATTGGCATAATGCAACGCTTGCCATAATAGGCGACAACGCTGTTGTATAGATAAACTCACGATTAAATTGCGTCATGTAATTTATCACATCATGACTCGCTAATACCGCAGCTCCTTGACAGCCCATCGCTTTGCCAAAGGTGATCACCAAAATTTCAGGTTTAATGCCGCTTTCAATCGTGCCAAGTCCTTGCGCTCCCACAACGCCAAACGCATGAGCGTCGTCGACCATGAGCCACGCAGAATGAGACTTAGCCAGCACACTGATTTCAGATACTGGCGCTTGGTCTCCATCCATAGAAAACACCCCTTCAGTCACGATGAGTTTACTGTCGGCTTTGGTTTTTTCTAATCGAGACCTTA
The DNA here is from genome assembly GCA_000814665.1 of Pseudoalteromonas flavipulchra NCIMB 2033 = ATCC BAA-314. Classification (GTDB taxonomy): domain Bacteria; phylum Pseudomonadota; class Gammaproteobacteria; order Enterobacterales; family Alteromonadaceae; genus Pseudoalteromonas; species Pseudoalteromonas maricaloris. The sequence continues at coordinate 431,949 of JWIH01000021.1, read as the reverse complement.
AGTGCGTCAAATCATTGTGATTAAAGCGAACAAACTTAGCGCTGCCCGCTAAACCACCGTCTAACAGGCTGGCGTGGTTGAGCTTATCTTGGAACACCGCAGCGCTTAATTGCTTTTCTTGGGGCGTGAACAATGCCTTTAATACACTGGTATTAGCAGCAAAACCGCTTGGAAATAACAGTGCTGCATCATAACCCAAAACGCTGCAAAGCTTATCTTCTAGCTGACGGTGAATATCAAGATAACCCGTAACAAGCGCCGAACTTCGGCTTCCGGCTTCAGTGCATGCAAGCGTGTTAAACTCCAACGAGTCTGCAAGTCCCAGGTAGTCATTGCTGGCAAAGTTAATATATTGCTGATCGGCAATTTTTATTCTACTTGCAGAGGCCTTTTCAACCACAATGCGCTTTCTTAGCAACCCTTCAGCGTGACGGGCTGCTAAGGCAGATTGAATATACTCAAACGACATTGATTAGTTGGCTTCGTAAAATAGCTCTGATGTCGCTTTGTCTGCAATTGCAGAGCTTAACGATGCCTCATAGGCCTCATCCGAATAATCTTCACGTTTTTCAGGGTTCATCCCAAGTTTTCTAATGAGATTCATATCGGCGTCTGCTTCTGGGTTTTCCGTGGTCAATAGCTTATCACCATAGAAAATTGAGTTAGCGCCAGCGAAGAAACACATAGACTGCATCTGTTCATTCATCGCCGTTCTACCTGCAGATAAACGCACGTAACTGTGTGGCATCATGATACGCGCAACCGCGATAGTACGGATAAATTCAAAGTGATCGAGGTCATCAACATTTTCAAGTGGCGTACCTTTAACTTTAACAAGCATATTAATCGGTACACTTTCTGGTTGTTTTGGCAGGTTTGCTAATTGGATCAGCAAACCATAACGATCAGATGCCTGCTCTCCCATTCCTACAATACCACCAGAGCACACTTTCATTCCTGCATCTCTGACGTGATCAAGGGTATCAAGTCTGTCTTGATAAGTTCTTGTCGTGATAATTTGTTCGTAGTATTCAGGTGAGGTGTCCAAATTATGGTTGTAATAATCAAGGCCCGCTTCTCTTAGCGTGTGCGCTTTTTGATTATCCAGTTTACCCAAAGTCATACAGGTTTCTAGGCCTAGCTCTTTAACTTCTTTCACCATTTTGGCGATATAAGGCATATCTCTATCTTTTGGATCAGACCAAGCGGCGCCCATACAAAAACGTGTCGCGCCCTTTTCTTTCGCCAACTTAGCTTGAGTTACAACCTTTTCCACTTCCATCAAACGCTCACGTTCAAGATCCGTTTTGTAATGACCTGACTGTGGGCAGTATTTGCAATCTTCAGGACAGGCACCCGTTTTGATAGACAGCAAAGTGGAGATTTGAACTTCATTGGGATTGAAGTTTTTGCGGTGAATACTTGCTGCATAAAAAAGTAAGTCGTTAAAAGGCATGGTGAACAGTGTTTTTACTTCTTCATGTGTCCAATCGTGTCTTAGCGCGCCTAATTCCATATTTTCATTCTCTTTTTATTCTTGCCTAAATTTACAACACGAGTATTTTCTAGTGATTAAATTTAGCGCAGTCAAACTGACGGTGATTGGCTTAGTCTACTTCTTAGCTTAGTATTGTCAACGTTACATGCGCCCACAAGGTTTACAAATGAACAATAAACAAACAATCGATATTGAATTTGATCGCAAGCATATATGGCACCCCTATACATCAATGATTGACCCTCTGCCCGTCTATCCAGCCGCAAGAACATTCGAGAACAAAATTGAGCTTGAAACTGGCGAAACTCTCATTGACGGTATGGCATCCTGGTGGAGTGCTGTGCATGGTTATGGTCATCCAGAAATAATCGCTGCGATAAAAAATCAAGCGGACACGATGAGCCATGTCATGTTCGGAGGGCTAACTCATCAGCCTGCCGTGGAGTTATGCAAACTACTTGTGGAGCTAACCCCAGCCCCACTTAATCGAGTATTCCTAGCCGACGGCGGCTCAGTTAGTGTTGAAGTTGCAATCAAAATGGCGATCCAATATTGGTTGAGTAAAGGCAAAAAGAATAAAACCCAAATAATGACAGCCAAAAAAGGCTATCACGGTGATACATTCGCGGCGATGAGCGTTTGCGATCCTGTGAATTCGATGCATGCCATGTACCAAGGCTTTTTACCTGAGCAAGTGTTTGTCGATGCCCCTAAAAGTGAGTTTTACGGCAGCCAAAGTCAAGATGAACTTAGCGCATTAGAAACCGCATTTGCCGCTAATCATGAAAAGGTCGCGGCATTTATCATCGAACCGATAGTGCAAAATGCAGGCGGCATGAACTTCTACCACCCAGAATATCTCAAGGCGCTTCGAGCACTATGCGATAAGTATGAGGTGCTACTGATTGTAGATGAAATTGCGACTGGGTTTGGCCGTACAGGTAAAATGTTCGCCTGTGAACACGCAGATATCTCACCGGACATTATGTGTGTTGGCAAAGCGCTTACTGGCGGAAACATGACGCTCGCAGCCACTTTAACAACAGAAGAGGTGGCTTTGGGTATTAGCCAAGGCGAAGCGAAAGTGCTAATGCACGGACCAACTTTTATGGGAAATCCGCTGGCGTGTGCCGCTGCTGTAGCTAGTCTCACAATCTTAAAACGCCAAGAAACAATGGCCAATATTGAACGAGTCACGAGCGCGCTAAACGCACTCAAGCGCTGTCTTAATCTAAGTGCAGTCGTAGATGTTAGAGTCCTTGGTGCGATTGGCGTGGTGGAAGTAGAACGGGTTGTTAATGTTGCAAAAATCCAAAAATTCTTCATTCAACAAGGTGTATGGATAAGACCTTTTGGCAAGTTAATTTATATTATGCCGCCGTATATCACCTCAAATGAAGATATTGAAACACTCATTGACGCGATTTACGCTGCCATTGAAGGCGAACACTTCTAAAACACATTAAATTTGGAATTAGGTCTATTTCATGACCTAATTTCGACAATGTAATCTAAAACAATGGCGCATATTCAACAAAATTGCGTTATTTCGAACTTTCCTCGCTTTGTACCTGAAATAACATCAATGGCATGTTACCATGGTCGTTTTTATTATTAGCAAGTGAGAAAAGAGACATATTATCTATGCAGCAAACCGTCAAATTGCAGCCAGCTGAAGCTTATCAGCCCCCTCGTTTTACTGTTTACCAACACCGCCAAATCGATAAGATAGAGCAACTGGATAAACTGCCTGAACATCTTCGCTTTCAAATGAAAGTCGTTGCCAATGTATTCCCTTTTCGCGTTAATAACTTTGTGATTGAAGAGCTCATCGATTGGGATAAAGTGCCTAACGACCCCGTTTTTCAATTAACTTTCCCACAGCGTGGCATGCTGGATGACGAGTCATACGAGCAAATGGCCGATTTGTTAAGTCGCGAACATACACCAGAAGAAGTGTTTAACCTCGCAACCAAAATTCGTCAAAAGTTAAACCCGCACCCAGCTGGTCAAATGGAAAAAAATGTTCCTGAGTATGAAGGTGAACGCGTAGACGGGATCCAACACAAATATAAAGAAACAGTGTTGTTTTTCCCGTCTCAAGGACAATACTGCCACTCTTACTGCACATTCTGCTTCCGCTGGGCGCAGTTTGTTGGCAAAGCTACCCGATTTAACAATAACGACGCCGAGCTGCTCCACAACTACTTGGCCGAACACACTGAAGTGACCGATCTATTGATGACTGGTGGCGATCCTATGGTAATGCGCACCGTTAAATTGCGTAAATACCTAGAGGCGCTAAAAGAGCCAAGGTTTGACCATATTCGCACCATCAGGATCGGTACTAAATCTCTCACTTTTTGGCCGTTTAGATACGTCACCGATCCGGACGCACAAGAGTTGTTAACCTTGCTAAAAGAGTTGGTTGATGCCGGAAAGCATGTATCAATCATGGCGCACGTTAACCACAAACAAGAACTGCGTACTGAAGTCACACGTGAAGCGATTAAACTCATCCGCAAAACTGGTGCACAGATCAGAACACAAGCACCACTTTTAAATAATATAAACGTAGACGCTGATATGTGGGCTGACATGTGGAAAGAGCAAACGCAGCTTGGCATGATCCCCTACTACATGTTTATCGAGCGAGATACCGGCGCTAAGCGTTACTTTGAAATCCCGTTACACAAAACGTGGGAAACATTCCGTGAAGCTTATAAGCAAGTCTCTGGTGTGAGCCGCACAGTTCGAGGCCCTTCAATGAGTGCAGGTCCTGGAAAAGTTGAAGTGTCTGGCGTAACAGAAGTCGCAGGCGAAAAGGTGTTTGTGCTGCGCTTTATTCAAGCACGAAACCCAGACTGGGTGCAGCGTCCGTTCTTTGCCAAGTTCGACGAAAATGCCCACTGGCTGGATGACTTAAAACCTGCATTTGGGGAAGAAAAATTCTTCTGGCAGGACGAGTACGACGCCATGTAAATGTAAAAATATCAAAAAAGCCAGCAAATTGCTGGCTTTTATTTTATTTGGCGCATTTAATGGATGAGGGCTGGGCTAACTCATTGCTTATAAAATCACAGTAAATTATTTCCTTATCTAGCCAGATAGTTTTAGGTCATCGGCTGTGTCAGGCGAATTTCGCATAAAAATTTTCTAAGGGCTAGCACTTTGGTAATGGGGTCGCTTATGCCGCGTAGTTAGTTCCTGTTAACCAATTTGTTATGCATTTTTTAGAGTTGCCACATTATCTCATTTCTTAGCTTTTGAACGACCTCAACCTTGGGGCCTGCAACCACTGCGTAAACAAAGGTCTTACCTTCTACCCGAGTACATTTTATAGCGGCTCTATTATTTGAATAATTCCCATACACAAACTCCCCGTGGGAGCTTTTGACAACCCCGACGAATCCAAGTGATGACAATATTTCTATACTTTTATCCGCGCATTTAGATTCACTTATATCCAGTAATTTATGGTCAGACCAAATTTGTGGTGGAAATTCCTTTTGTATGGTCACTACTTCGCTAATACTAGGCTCTTGGTCAATACTTCTTGGTTGATTAATAGCACAACCTGAAACGATCATTAAGATCGAACTGAAGATAATCCATTTCATATTTACTGACACTCCGTTCATGCATAACGCCTTAATAAACAGCGGGAAATAGCAGACTAAACTAAGCAAAGAATAAGCGCAAGCCTGCTGCTTTGCGTCCACTGTTTAATTAGTTTGTATGGAGTACAACTTAATTCATTAATAGTCGTGGGTGTCTTTATTTTCCTCCTATTTTTTCTCTGTGCTGAACGTAAGAAAAGCCCAAGAGTGACCTCTTGCCAATTAATACTAATGTGTCGCCATCTTTGAACTTTCTCCATCTGCTTTTTTCTAACCCACAAACTTCTTCATTAGCGAAATAAGAGTATTCTTTGATCTTAATCCCATAACCACAAATTTTGGATGAAGTAGTTTTTCTAAATGTTACTTTGTGCTGAGCAGCTTTTGCTACAGTATAATGAATGCAAGCAGGTAAACCTTTTGCAATTGAAAAAATCGAAAAAAGTGGAACGAAGAGAATTAAAAAAAGAACGAAGATAACTCTCTGTTTTGTTTGTAGTGGAGGCATTTGGTGCGAATGTCTAGACCTGAATACGAAATATAAGCCCGAGCTGATAATGACAGCTGAAACAATACAACTCAATACGAGTAGTTTTATATAAACCTTCTCGTTAACTAAAAAATTTGCGTACATGCCGATAAAGGTAAATAAAAGATAAAAACCAAAAGAGGACAAAATCACTTTGTTTCTTAGCGGTGTTCCTTCTCTAAAAATCAATCCCATTTAAAACCTCCATATGTTAATTGGGAGCTAAAACAAACCGCTGACACCCACCACTAATTTGCACCTTCCTAAGATACCGCCTACGCTTTAATTCTGCACTCAAAGGATTGAGGAAACCAAACTATGGCTACTGCCCGTAAAAAGCAAATCAGTTTAACCGACACCAAATACTACCACTGTATCTCCCGTTGCGTAAGGCGCGCGTTTCTGTGCGGTGAAGATAAATTTACCGGAAAATCATACGAGCACCGTCGTGATTGGGTTGAAGAAAAGCTATTGATGTTGGGGTCTGTGTTTTGTATTGATGTCTGTGCTTATGCGGTGATGAGTAATCACACTCACATTGCTTTATATGTTGATGATAAAAAAGCTAAGCGCCTGTCGGATAAAGCGATTGTGATACGGTGGCACAAGTTGTTTAAAGGCAATTGGATAAGCCAAAAATTTACTGAAGGTGAGCCACTGAGAGAGTCGGAGCAATTGATACTAGATGAGCTGGTTGATAAGTACAGGGGAAGACTCGCAGATATTAGTTGGTTTATGCGGGTACTTAACGAAGACATCGCCCGCCGAGCAAATAAAGAAGATAATTGTACGGGCCGGTTTTGGGAAGGACGGTTTAAATCCCAAGCATTACTAGACGAGGCCGCATTGGCCGCTTGTCTCGCCTACATAGACCTAAACCCCATTAGAGCCAAAATCGCAGCAACGCCTGAAACCTCAGACTACACCAGCATCAAAAAGCGTATTGACCATGCAAAATTAGGTAAACAGCCAAAAAGCCTACTACGCTTTGCTGGCAGCCCACGAAAACATATGCCTAAAGGCCTGCCTTTTGAACTCAAATCCTATATTGAGTTAGTTGAACTCACAGGCCAGTGCATTCGAGCCGACAAGCGAGGCTATATCTGTGAGTCTCAACCCATTCTTACTCGATTAAATATCGAACCGGAGAACTGGATAAAACTCACTACGCAATTTTCTCGGGTATTTCATGGTGCTGTTGGTCGAGAGCGAACAATAACCGCTTACTGCGAAACACTTCAAAAACGACGGCGGACAAACCTAACAAACTGCGAGTGTTTGTTGGCTTAGCAAAACGCACATTCTCAACGCTAGAATTTCTTACTGTTGTATTTGCAGCGCGTTGTCGTGCGCGATAACTCGGTTTTGATGCAGAGATACGCTTGGGCGCTAAAAATTGGCCTACCGAAAAACGTTTTTATACCCAGTGATTGAGGTGCTTACATACTTTTTTACTTCACTTCCTCAGCTTGGATATTAATAGTGTTGGGTGTCAGTTATTTTTTCTACCCGCCAAAGGTCACCCTATCTAAGAACGCTTTTTGTCCATATTCTTTAAGTGTTTCCGCACGTTTTAATCTCACTTTGCCAGCTCAGATACAAATAACGGTGGGTGTCTTCAATTATACCCTCACAGATACAAATAACGGTGGGTGTCTTCAATTATACTCTTGCTTTTAATATTAAGTATAATTACTTCCTTATCTAGCTAGAGCGTTTGCGGATAACAGGCTGCTAAAAGCTCTAATTTGAATAAGTCTTAATTATATCTATCAGGTTTGATTGCTAGGGCTTAATCAAATCTGACTGTCGCATAAGGGCCAAACTCGGCCGTTCAACAGCAACTTCATATCTTAATCTAATTGCGATAACGGACACTCGACTGACTCGTATTTGGACAAAACGAGTTGGGAGAACGTCTGTATTAGGTTTATTTCGCATAAAAATTTCTATGGCGCGAAGTTAATGGCCTTGATACTTATTGAACCTTCTCCCGAAGTTTAGCGAACAGCTAAACTTCTAGGCGACGAAACCCAAAGGAGAAAGCTCAATGAAATTCTATACTACTTTTCATAAATATTATTGTGGAATTGACCTTCATGCACGCATTTTATACATTTGCATTATTGATGAGCGTGGTAATAAAGTTGTTCATCAGAAAATAAAAGCTGATAAACATGAATTACTTAGACTGATTTCGCCCTATCTCGAAGATATCGTTATCGGTGTTGAATGCATGCATTGTTGGTATTGGGTGAGTGATTTATGTGCTGAACATGATATTGATTTTGTGCTTGGTCATGCGCTTTACATGAAAGCTATTCACGGTGGTAAAGCCAAAAACGATAAGATTGACTCTTATAAAATCGCTAGTCTATTGCGTGGTGGCAACTTCCCGCTGGCTTACAATTATCCTGCTAATATGCGTTCAACACGCGATTTACTTCGCAGACGAACGCGACTGGTTCAGCATGGCGCACAACTGAAAGCGCATATAGTTAACACAAATAGCCAGTACAACTACCCGCCACTCGAATTACACATGAAAAACAAATGTGTTCGACAAGAATTCCAAACGCGTTTTGACGACCAAGCCGTCCAACGCAATGTTAACTTTGATCTAGCCATCCTCGATGCCTACGCAGAAGAGCTTAAAAAACTTGAATATTATTTAGAGAGTAAAGCTAAAAAGCATCAACCAAACTATTACGCACAACTGCGTACCATACCAGGTATTGGTCTTATTCTAGCCATGACTATTTTGTATGAAATTGGTGATATTAACCGCTTCGAGTCTGTACAAAAATTTGCATCTTATTGTCGACTAGTTAAGTGCAAAGCAGAATCTGCTGGCAAAACCTATGGCACCAGCGGCAATAAAATTGGAAATGGACACTTGAAATGGGCGTTCAGTGAAGCCACTGTACTTTATAATAGCTGAATTTTACAGGTAAGTGTTGTCGAAGTAATAAGCTATTTGGCCTTGATTAGACACCTCATTGGTGCGCATTTATTTAAGCAATGAATTGAATCGTTTACACCTTAGCTGAGCCTTTAACTAACTGGACGAATGAGCCATCCTCTTGAGTAGTGCAAGATTAAGGTTAACCGATGAATGTCTAGTGGCCCTAAACGATAAGTTGTATCGACTGATTTAGGCAGCGATGAGATCGCAATAAGAGACCCTCAATATGTGTTTGCCGTAAACGATTTAACGGCTAACCGACATAACGAAGTTGAACAGGTTTAAGCGTTGCCAATACAAATTAGCTGCTTAAAAGCAGCTAAAAAGAATCGTTATGCTTACTTGACCGGATAAGGTTCATATGTGTTATATGCCTATGGCCCCCAATAATCGAACTTAAAAACCACGCCGTTGGGGATAACAAAACTAATAGATGATCCACAGTGAATAATATGCTCACCAGGCTCTATTTCTGATACTTCACCGAGAGGTAGCTCCCAAGCTATACCATCTAATAGTAACGGCCCACAATTTCCACCATTATTATCAATTACACCAAAGTAAGTTCTACCATCTTGCGATGGTTCTACTTCACCTCTAAGGTATCCATCGCCCTTGCATGCAATAAGAGTAAAAATTAGTGAAACTATGAATAAATACTTCATGATTTCCTTGGCATATAACGAGCCTGTAGAATAACTCGTTTCAAATTTGTTTTTGTAATCAACAAACGATAACTGAGTTCCTATTTTGATTCAATCGTTTAGTTGGGTGTGAGTTGTTATTTTAGGGCGTTTTTTTAAGCTGGTTTGTTGTGGTTTGAGAGGCGTTTCGGAGCTGTTAGGTCAGGTTGTTCTTAGCTTACGACACCCTTTCTCGTAACTTTTCGATATTGTGAACAAGGCAGTATAGCTGCCATTGAGCATTGACTTTTACTTGGCCGCGTAATGTGAGCTTATTCATCCCTTTATTCACCGTGATGTTGCCGAATACAGGTTCGATACATCCAAGTCGTTTGCTGTATTGTCGTCGTCCTATTGGGCTGTCTATTTTTACTTTCATTTTGTCGATGTAACTGATTTTTTTGCGAGACTCATCACTCTTAAACTGTACTTGTCGGCCTGTTTTTATCGGTGGCTTTCGCATGCACTGCTGTTGTAGTGGGCATACTTTGCAATCTTTTAAGTAACCACAGAATCGCGTGTATTCTTGGTTGTAGCTTTTTACATTGATACCGCTTCGCCACATCTCGTTCCCTGCGGGGCAGTGGCAGGTTTGTGTTGCTTCATCATAATGGAAGTCGTCTGAGGTAAATAAGCGTGGCTTGCCTTTACTGCGTTTTAATCGGCGCTTTTCTTGCTCTGTTTCGTAGGTTTCGCTCTCTTTAAACAGTGGGTTGCGTTTTCTAAATTGGTTATCAGCTATGTAAGTATCAAAGCCACTTTGCGCCATGAATTCAAGGTTCGCTTCACTATTAAATCCACTGTCTGCGGTAAATTTAATGGCCTGTTTGTGAGAGAATTTATCACTGTTCAGTTTTTCAAGTTGTCGTTTTAATTGCTCAACGGCTGGCTGCAGTGTTTGTTGCTCGCCCACCGAGCCCCATGCCTGTGCTTGTAGTATAATTTGATGTTTATCATCGTTTATCGCTATCCCGTTATAGCCTTGAATTGTGCCTTTTGACGTGGTCATTTTCGCGCTGTCTGGGTCGGTAATATTACTTTTAACCGGCTTACCTTTACTGCCTGTTTTCTCTTCGTGAGTAGCTAAGAACGCGGTGATTTTATCTGCACTTTTATCTAGCTTTTCTTTTTGCTTTAAGTCTTGAGTGACCAGCTCTTCACTTAAGCCATCTTGCGCTTGATGGCGCTCAATTATGCGTTTGCTTGCGCGTTCTAATTTGGCTTTTTTACGGCCTAGCTCATCGAATGTACCGCTCCACTCTTTACTTGCGTTGGACTTCAATTTGCACCCATCAATGGCAAACATGTTGCGGCCTATCAAGCCTTCTTCATCACATATCATCAGCACTTGTGTGAATAGCGGTTCAATCTGTTCGTGCATTTTAGCCACAAAACCCGCTATTGATGTGTAATGCGGCTGAATATCACCCGACACACTCATAAATAAAATGTTTGTTTCACACGCTTTAGCAATTCGCCGACTACTGATTAAACCATGTGCATAGCCCAGTAAAATAACCTTTAACATCACCTCGGGCGGATACGCCGCAGCGCCTGTTTTGTCGTTGTTATACCAAGCGTCAAAGCCCGACAAGTCAAGCTTATTTTCGACAATATAACAAAGCGCATATTCAAAGGTTCCCGGCAAAATTTGCTCAGCGAAATTGATTGGAATGAATTTATTTTGGCAGGATAAGTCTGGCTTGTAGTTGGCCATAACAGGTTACCGTGGGTGAATAATAGCTATTAGATCACAGTAACCAACTCGATTCAAGGTTAAGAAATAGTCAATCCAAAACCAACAACCCAGTACCTGAAAAGAGTAATTCTACAGCCTCAACGCCGCGTTAAGGCGTGACGTGACGCGTGCCATACTGTGAGCGAAGCGAAACTGGCACGCGTTGCGGAATCGCTCTTAAACGCCTTGTTAGGCAAATTTAGCGCGATGCTCCATCTATTTCCTTTACCGGGATCTTCGATAATGCTTCGACCTCCGCCATACGCATATTTACCGCCACAATATCTTCGCTGCATTTCTCCGTTGTCGCTCAAATCGCTGACACCCACCACTAATTTGCACCTTCCTAAGATACCGCCTAAGCTTTAACTCTGCACTCAAAGGATTGAGGAAACTAAACTATGGCTACTGCCCGTAAAAGACAAATCAGTTTAACCGACACCAAATACTACCACTGCATCTCCCGCTGTGTAAGGCGCGCCTTTCTGTGCGGTGAAGATAAATTTACTGGCAAATCATATGAACACCGCCGAGATTGGGTTGAAGAAAAGCTCCTGATGTTGGGCTCCGTGTTCTGTATTGATGTCTGTGCTTATGCCGTGATGAGTAATCACACCCACATTGTTTTATATGTTGATGATAAAAAGGCTAAGCGTCTGTCTGATGAAGCGATTGTTATTCGATGGCACAAGTTGTTTAAAGGTAATTGGATAAGCCAGAAGTTTATTGAAGATGAGCCACTCAGCGAGTCGGAACAATTGATATTAGACGAGCTGGTTGATGAGTACAGAGAAAGACTCGCAGATATTAGCTGGTTTATGAGAGTACTCAACGAAGACATCGCCCGCCGAGCAAATAAAGAAGATAATTGTACAGGCCGATTTTGGGAGGGACGATTTAAATCCCAAGCATTACTAGACGAGGCAGCACTGGCTGCTTGTCTAGCCTACATAGACCTAAACCCCATTCGAGCCAACATCGCCGCAACGCCTGAAACCTCAGAGTACACCAGCATCAAAAAACGCATCGACCATGCAAAGCTGGGAAAACAACCAAAAAACCTACTACGCTTTGCTGGCAGCCCACGAAAACATATGCCAAAAGGTCTGCCTTTTGAACTCAAATCCTATATTGAATTAGTTGAACTCACCGGCCAATGTATTCGAGTCGATAAACGTGGCTATATCTTTGAGTCTCAACCCATTCTTACTCGATTAAATATTGAACCGGAGAACTGGATAAAACTCACTACGCAATTTTCTCGGGTATTCCACGGTGCTGTTGGTCGAGAGCGAACAATAACCGCTTACTATGAAACACTTCAAAAACGACGACGGACAAACCTAACAAACTGCGAGCGCTTACTGGCTTAGCAAAACTTACATTCTCAACTCTAGAATTTCTTACTGCTGTATTTGCAGCGCGTTGTCGTGCACGATAACCGAATTTTAGTGCATAGATACGCTTGAGTGCTAAAAATAACTTATCGAAAAACGTTTTTGTACCCTGTGATTGAGGTGTTTACATACTTTTTTACTTCACTACCTCAGTTTGGATGCTAATTGTGATGGATGTCACTTGTTTTGATGCATTGTTACGTGAAAAGTTTATTCAGCCAACTTCTTTTCAAAGACCAAATCACAGTATTTAATGACGAAATTTGCAAAATATCTAACTAACTTAAGAGAGTTCTTAACTTCACTGGTAAATATGCTGCTATTATTTTTAAAAAATCTCACACCAAAAAACTTATCACACTCAGCTTTTAGGTTAAAATCTTCACTCCCACCAAAATCCCCTAACTTACTATCTATACGACCTATATCATGGCTAATTCTATTTCTTAACCTTCTCAACAGTTCTAACCCTTTGAGAAATTCATCTAACCCTTCAATTTCCAACTGGTGCTCATCAACTAATCTCGAGATGATGTTCCCTAAATGTCTCGGCTTGTCGTTACCAATATAGAAATAATATTCTTCGATAAAAAATGTATGTAGATTCGTGTAAGACATACAAACAGCAGTATCGAATATAATACAATCAATATATTCTTTTTTTGTCGAGCTAATATTACCTTTTGGATACGAGTGACAGATAAGACTATCATAGTTGTCAATATTACTTTCTATAATTTCAATTAGACCGTAAAACATATTCGGTCCAAATCTACTCGTATAAGATGCGTAATCAAGTTCAGAAATTTCTTCGCTCATTTTATAATTGCCTATTATTTATGCCTAACGCCTAGCATCAGCGGCGCGCGCCTTTGGCGCGTCCGCTGGATGCTTTTGTTAGGCTAATCAACTCATTTTTATGTAAATTGGTATCGTTCAGAGTTTGCTTTAGCATTTTCAATGGGTACGTAATTTTTTCACATTCATTGTTTTCTGTTAGAGCTTTGATAAAACCTGCCCAATAATAGCCGTTGCTAGTCCATACGCCGAATCTGTCTTGATATTTAGCGGAACGGCAAAGATCAAAAAATCGCTCCATGGCATCATTGTTGTAAATTGATATTTTGTTGCTCAATGACTCGTCAAACGTAAGGAGCCATGTGGCGGTGCTATATCCGACCAACTCCGAAACTTCTTCCGGTGCATTTTCAGTTAAAGCTGAAAAACTGCTTGACTCTTCGTCAAATACTTTTATAAGTTCCGTAATTTGAAATCTGGAAAGAGAAGAGAGATTATTAAATACTTGCTTCTTTTCGGTTTTGGATAAAGATGGACTAGAGCTCACACCGCAAATTAATCTTCTTATTTCACTATCTGATGCATTAGCTGATAGTGATGAATAAAAATCACTAGGCATTTCATCCATAAAGATTTTGCATAACATATCTGCTGGGGATTTAAGACTCATTTTCTATAACCTCTCCAACAATAGACGAAACTGACTTTTTGGTTTTATTGCCAATTTCCGATAAGTGCTCCTGCACCTCCAAATTTTGCTTATATTCAAGATGTGCTTTTTTATCAAATGTGAGATCAGTTGACTTGAACCAAGCCAATAAGAATACGAGCAGAGTAACAAGAACGAACAACCCAACACCAAGCCACATACCTGTTACTTTATCAGCACTTTCTAGATTGGCACCAATAAGAACAGTTGCTAGAAAGGCTTCAACAATCAATAGTGCAAGCACAAAAAATCCAAGGGGCGATGTAGTTGCCTCAATGATTTTTTCCGCATTTCTTGTAGGTTCTTTACTCATGATTCGTTTTTTTGAAGCCTAACATTTTATTCGTGCGCATGCGCGTTCACCTCGTTGGACCAGTGAAAACGCGCGCAGTTAACTATCAGTATGTAAAGAACTTATCAGCATTCTTCTAAATATACCATCTAGAAAAATGCGCATGCGCGTTTCCCAAACCTATTATCTCAAATCGAAAATAAATAATCTCTTGATAAAAATAATATTTTTAATTTATTCATGCGTAAACGCGCAAAAATTTTTTCATTATTTCCCTTGATATCCGAGAACTCCAAATAACACTGTATACATATACAGCAACATAAGATAAGGAGTTATCATGAGTCTAAAAAGCCCATTTCTGAAAGGTCTTCAGGAAGAAATGCGTATGCGTGGTTACAGCATTAGAACAGAAAAAACCTACCTATATTGGATTAAGGCATTCATTAACTTTCACCACAAGCGTCACCCTGAGACAATGGGAACGGAAGAGGTTACACAATTTTTAACCTTCCTTGCCAACCAACGAAATGTGGCTATCAACACACAAAAAATTGCACTTAACGCGTTGGCCTATTTGTATCAGAAGCATTTGCACCATGAGCTTGGGGATTTAGGTTTTTGCTATGCCACTAAACAAAGACATTTACCTACAGTGTTATCCCCATCAGAAATCTCACTAATACTAAATGAACTTGATGGCCGTGATAGACTAATAATAGAAATACTCTATGGTAGCGGACTAAGAGTTTCAGAATGCCTCAGGTTACGTATCCAAGATATTGATATTGATATTGATATTGATAGAGCTTCGCTGACCGTTAGAGACGGAAAAGGGCATAAAGATAGGCAAACCATCCTCAGCAATAGATGCTCAAAAAAGCTCACTACATATATTGAAATGGCTATTAAGATTCAACAGGATGACAACCTTCACGGGATAGGTCCATCTTTGCCAAATGCCGTAGAACGCAAGTATCCCAACGCGTTTAGGCAGCATGGGTGGATGTTTATTTTCCCTTCCAGCACTACTTGTATCAATCCTTATACAGGAACACTTTGCAGGCACCATTTACATCAAAGTGTTATTCGTAAAGCGCTCGGGAATGCCGTGCGTAATATTCAAATAAATAAACGCGTCACCTGCCATACGTTTAGGCATAGCTTTGCAACCCATTTGCTTCAAGCTGGTCGTGATATAAGAAGTGTTCAAGAATTACTGGGCCACAATGACGTTAGACACAATATAAATGTCAGAGCCCTTTCGAAACTCAGTAGCATTACGAAAATTGGGTCAACTGAAGCTAAAAAAGTTGGTTGCACATTCCACTGCTGAATCGAAATGGAGCAGGAATGAGTTGACTAAACGGCCGATATGTAGAATGAAGCTAACATTGACGACCGTCTTTTGTTTGCTCGAAGGCGAATTCTAAACCCGCTCTTTTTAACTGTAAGATCGGATACGATACTATCCTGTTTTACATACGCGAGCGTTGTTAGGGTTACACTTCCCTAAGCTTGATCACCATTCGAAAAGGTGGGCCATTTTTGAAATTGTTTTCAAACCAATGCCATGGCTATTACGTTTGGCATATAAGTGCTGTAGGGATTTATCTTTAATTTCGCCAACAATGACTTCTTTCACTTGATAACCCATTGCCACAGCAGCTGACGCATAAGCAACAAACTCCCATTTCTTGATATTGGTGTTATCAACAACGACCAAAGGGATACCTTCAGCTAAGGCATTAATAAACCGGGCTAAGTTTAAATTGTGATATTCTGAAAGGCGTTGCTTTTCAAAATGATACTCGCCGTTTTCATTAAGAAAATAATCATCGGTTGAACAGATAAAATACTGTGTTTCATCGCCGGAGACGAAATCGTCGGCTAGCGTTTGCGCGTAATGCGATTTTCCAGAGCCAGGTAGACCCCTCAAAATAAAAACTTGTTTCATCGAGTTTTGAACGTCACTGTTAGTATTAATAAAGCTATTTTTATCATCGAACATTCATAATGCCACAGTCCGACTGTTTTTTCATGGCTTTTACTCATTCTTTTCAGCCCAGTTTTTTGCATTTCAGTGTTTTTTTATTTGTCCATCGCAGGTAAGATACGGCTTACATGACGATAAGACACTCTGTCTTTTAATTTACAAATAAAAAATAAATCATTTGGAGTAAAGATGAGCCACACAGCGATAACGGAGCTACTAGCAGGCACCGTTGCGGTTGACAGCCAAATAACAGTAAAAGGCTGGATCCGTACACGACGTGATTCAAAAGCAGGTATTTCATTTCTAGCCGTTCATGACGGTTCTTGTTTTGACCCTATTCAAGCCGTAGTCCCTAATTCGCTGAATAATTATGACGAAGTGACTCGTCTTACTGCTGGGTGTTCAGTAGCGGTGACTGGTGTGCTTGTACAATCACAAGGTCAAGGTCAATCTTTTGAGATCCAAGCGAACAGCGTTGAGGTATTAGGCTGGGTTGAGAATCCAGATTCATACCCAATGGCTGCAAAACGCCACAGTATTGAATACTTACGCGAACATGCGCACCTTCGCCCTCGCACTAATGTTATGGGCGCGGTTACGCGTGTACGTAACTGTCTTGCACAAGCTATTCACCGTTTTTATCATGAGCGTGGCTACCAGTGGATCAGCACGCCTATCATTACCGCAAGTGACTGTGAAGGCGCAGGCGAGATGTTCCGTGTATCTACACTTGATATGAACAACCTACCACGCACAGACAAAGGCGATGTAGACTATTCTGAAGACTTTTTTGGTAAAGAAGCATTCTTGACCGTATCTGGTCAGCTTAACGGTGAAACATACGCGAGTGCCCTTTCAAAAATCTATACTTTTGGTCCAACATTCCGTGCTGAAAACTCAAACACTTCTCGTCACTTAGCAGAATTTTGGATGGTTGAGCCTGAAGTGGCATTCGCCGACCTTAACGACATCGCAGCGCTTGCAGAAGACATGTTGAAGTATGTGTTTAAAGCAGTACTTGATGAACGTCGTGATGATATGGAATTTTTCGCACAGCGCATCGAAAAAGATGCCATTACTCGCCTAGAATCATTCATCGATAAAGACTTTGCTCAGGTAGATTACACAGATGCTATCGAAATTCTAAAAGCATGTGATAAAGAGTTTGAATTCCCTGTTGAGTGGGGCGTCGACTTACAGTCAGAACACGAACGTTACCTTGCTGAAGTACACTTTAACGCACCAGTAGTTATCAAAAACTACCCTCGTGATATCAAAGCATTCTACATGCGCCAAAACGAAGACGGTAAAACCGTTGCCGCTATGGATGTCGTTGCACCTGGTATTGGTGAAATCATTGGTGGCTCACAACGTGAAGAACGTTTAGATGTGCTAGATGCGCGTCTTGAAGAGATGGGCTTAAACAAAGAAGATTACAGCTGGTACCGCGACCTACGTAAGTATGGAACAGTGCCTCACTCAGGCTTTGGTCTTGGCTTTGAGCGCTTGGTTGCTTATGTTACTGGCATGGGCAACGTACGTGACGTTATTGCCTTCCCTCGTACTAAAGGCAGTGCGACTTACTAAAACGTCACAAACTCAGCTTTGCTAAAAACGCTCCCTTTCATGGGAGCGTTTTGCATTGTGCGTTTTGAGATCTCTCATGATAACATCAGCGCTTTACTATAGTTGTACCAACATAGCGCTCACCCGAGGTCATAGAACCCTGCCAATTCAAACACCTAAGTATTCATATGCACAACACAGCCCTCAATGTAATGTGATGTAATCGATCAATTTGCATAACCATACTTAAATTAAACACTGAAAACACTTTATTAACAAACCTTTTAAAGGGAGTTTTTTATGTTTAATACTGTCACCAATCAGCAAGCAAAAGCCACAGCAGATCACCTACAAGCTGCGCTGCAACCTAACAAGCAAGGTTTTGTCCCAGATTACAATATACCTTTACTCGCAACAGGAGGAGGAAATAACCAGCCAGAAACCCTCAGCGCACTTGGGCCATTGGCAGATCTCATCGGCACTTGGGCAAGTGCTCGTTTTGCGGGATTTAACGTCATGCCGCTGCCGCAAGAAACTGCTCCAGAAGGGGTTATATTATTTAATTTCCCTTACTACGAGGTGATCACCTTTAGCGCTACACAAGGAAAAGTAGTAAATCGAGGTGGCGATTATCAACAAAATAGTTATACGATCTTTTATGAGCAACGTGTATTTTTTGCCGACGGTGACAAGAAAGACCAACTTGTGCATGCTGAAAATGGCACTTGGCTCAATTTAGCCACCACCAATCAAGGTTCAGGTAAGTACAACCGCCCTCCTTATATCCCCGCTCCTTCAGGTGGAGCAAACGTGCCAATACAAAATCCAGAGCATGCGATAGTCAAACAGGTTTCAATTCCACACGGTAACTCAATTTTAGCACTTGGAAATCATCACTTTGTCGATGGTCGTCCAGAAATTCCCATTGCCAACACGCTGCCGCAACCAGAAACTAAGGCAGGTACTGCCATTGCGGGTTTGTATGGCGAAAACTCACCGAGTAATCCAAATATCAATCCGAATATCGTGTTAGAACAACAATTGCTAGTTAACCAAGCATATAACCCTATCACTAAAACGGATATTTTGACCGTTAACAGTGACAATGATGGATTAGTTTCAAGTATCCCATTTTGTAAAAACCATGTAGACGTTCCAAACTTTTCTACCACTTACTGGATAGAAAGGTTATCCAATGGCGCGTTGCAACTGCAATACACACAGAATATCTCGCTACAGTTTAACAACACCAAAAACAGCAAACTACTGTTTCCCCACATTACTGCAAACACCCTGTTTAAGGTGGGATAGCGATACTAGGATTTCGCTTAGGTTCAAAATATAAGTTGATATCTACATGTAGTTAGTCAGGTCTCAACCTTGTTGTTATTTGCCATGGCGAATTTAGCGGTGTCTATCGCTCGGCACCAAATATCAATCTAAAGCCATGACTTTGGTCATAAAGGATTTGAAAATGAGTAATGACGTTAAAGATCTTCAGGTTCAGCTCACTGAGCTAAGTTCAAAAGTTAAAGAATTAGAAAAGCAATATTCTGAGCAGCAAGCAGAGGGAGTACGTAAATGCGACGCTTGCGCCCTTACGTGCAGTCCTTGCTATTTATGTACTCCTTGCACACCATGTACTCCATGTTCGCCTTGTACAAACTGCCTACCTTGTGTTGTCAATTTCTGTAACTGCTGCCTTCACTGTCAGCCTACTGCTACGCCAGAATCTGCATCATTGCAATGTCTACAGTGTCAACCTTCAGGGGGCGCTAGTGTTCAATGCGCACAAAGCATACAGTGTGTTCCTTGTATCATTTCGTTCTGTGTAACCTGCCAGCCTGCGCAATGCGTTACTTGCCAGCCTACACAATGTGTTTTATGTCAACCACAGTGCGTTACTTGTCAGCCAACACAGTGTGTATTATGTCAACCGCAGTGTGTTCCTTGCCAGCCAACACAATGTGTTTTATGTCAACCGCAGTGCGTTCCTTGCCAGCCTACACAATGTGTATTATGTCAACCGCAGTGTGTTACTTGTCAGCCAACACAGTGTGTTTTATGTCAACCGCAGTGTGTTACTTGTCAGCCAACACAGTGTGTATTATGTCAACCGCAGTGCGTTACTTGTCAGCCAACACAGTGTGTTTTATGTCAACCGCAGTGTGTTACTTGTCAGCCAACACAGTGTGTATTATGTCAACCGCAGTGCGTTACTTGTCAGCCAACACAGTGTGTGTTGTGTCAACCCTCTGTTAATCACTTTCAAGGTGCACAATTGTGTGCCGGAAGTAACCCAACATACCAATGTTATACCTGTACACCAGGTCCAATTTATTGCTGTATGTTGAGTGCAGTTCAAGGATAAAGACATTAGTGAAGCCTCTCTATCGGGGCTTCCATAACTTACAGAGGATGCATATGAATAAAGATAAAATAAGGCTATCACCTGCCGCAAGTATCTTACCTAACGATGAGGGAGTATTGCTACGCTCTGATCTTGGAGATTTTCAACTCCATGGAAAAGACATAAGTGCTTTTGTTGACGACATTATTCCTTTATTAAATGGTGACTTTGGCCTCGATGAGATCGCATCACAGATAACGCAATACTCTAGCGCTAGTGTTGAGCAATTATTGCGCTTATTGGAGCAAAAAGGTCTCATTGAACGCGTTGTTATCAACTCAACCTCAGCTCCTTGGCCTGAACAATACCGCTTTATTAACGCGTGGCAAAATGAGGCAAAGCGTGATCCACGAACACTCCAGAATAACCGTATTCTGTGTATAGGGTTAACGCCTTGGGCGATGCCTATGCTAGAAGAGCTGTTAAATTCTGGCGTGGGGTATATTCATATTCTTGATGATGCTAATTGTACTAACCAAAGTGGCTATTATCATCATGCAGTTAATCACCTGCCAAGTAATACTACAACGGTCGATGCCTTCACAGACTACCTAAAGCAACGCTTTGTTCACTCAGAAGTTAGTGCACAAACTGCCGAACTGAACTCCCCATTAGATGAAGTTATTCTTCAAAACTGGGATCTGGTTGTTATTTCTCTGCCATCGGACTCGCTCAGTGCGCATACCAACATCGCCACGCATTTAGCTAAGCTTGCACTACCTACTTTTTACGTCTCAATTGATGGACTAACCGGGCATGTAGGTCCATATGTTACCAATCAAGGCGGTGGATGCTGGAACTGTTTACGGCTGCGAAAACTTGGCACCGCAATAAATCCGCAAACTGCACACAAGATTGATGAGATCACGAATAAAGCACATTCCGGCGCTCGAGCCCATTCAATTTTAAGTAGTATGTCAGCATCAATCGCAATGCAGGCTGCAACTGATATACAAACCATTTTGTTACAGTACACGCAATCTGTGCTGCAAAATACTACCAGAACAACCAATTTGGTTAGTGGAGAAAGCTCGCTCCACCCTATTATTCCAGTCCCTGAATGCGCAGTATGCTCTGGCCCTAGCGAACAAGATATCTCTTCCTGCAATAAGGCGTTATCAGCCATTTCTGAATTAGAGACAGTTGAGCAATTTAAAACAATGATGCGAGGTTGGGTTGACCCTGAATTTGGCGTGATAAAACAACTAACGGGCCATGCCCCCCACTTGCCTGAACTCCCTGTCACCGCATCTGCAAGCCTAAGTAGTTTTACAAGTGGTAAGTTTGATCCGAGAACACAAGGCCAAGTTGGTTCAGGCAAAGGATTAGACTCGCTTTCAGCTCATATTAGTGCCGTGGGTGAAGCACTTGAACGTTATTCAGCAGCAAGATACGATATTCGTAACTGTCGTTATGCCACGGTAAATCAACTTCAAGGAGACTACGTAAACCCAGCAGATCTAGTCCTCTATTCTCCCGAGCAGTATGCAACACCAGGGTTTCCTTTTAGTAAATGGCGAAGCAAACAAAAAATTCATTGGGTTGAAGGCAGTTGGATTGGCACAAGTCGCGCTACTTGGGTGCCCGCTTTAGTGAGCTACTTTAATTTTACTTGCCCTTATGAAGAACAATTCAGTCAAGTTTCTTCTAATGGCTTAGCGGCAGGTAAAGATAACGAAGATGCCGCTGTCAGAGCCTGCTTCGAACTCATTGAAAGAGATGCGATGATGCTTACCTGGTACGCCCAACTCCCTTGTACTAGATTAGATGCCGACTCTTTGCTAACTGGCAAGTTGAAGCTCATGGTCGAATCGATAACACAGCAAGGCATAGCGCTAGAGTTATACCTTCTTGACGTCGGCATCCATATCCCAACGGTAGTTTGCCTTGGTCTAGGCGATGGCTTCACCACGCCTGCGGTATCAGTTTCACTAGCAACCCATGACAACATCAATGTGGCTGTCACCAAAGCACTATTGGAGCAAGGTCATGTTATGCCCTATCTTTGCAGCCTAATGCAGAGTGGGCATAAAGCTCCACAAACCGTAGAGCAGGTCAGAACGTTAGAGGATCATGCTGCATTTTATTTCTCTAGTGCACACTTATCCGCCTTTAACTTCATGAGACAGCCTAAATCTGAATCTAAACCGCTATCATGCTGGTCTTATCCTACACTTGAGGGAGCCGCAGATCTAAGACAGCGCATTACCAAAGCGGGGGTTGATATTGCCATTGTTGACGTCACTGCTTCAGACGTTGCATTAAGTCCATTTAGAGTTGCTCGAGCTGTTGGTGTTAATATGCAGCCCATTCACTTTGGCGAACAATTCAAGCGCATTGACAACCCAAGATTGCATAAACTCTTGGCAGGCCGCGCGGTTAACTTGTATCCACACCCCATTGCATAAGGACTCAGCTATGAAAGTTTTAGTATGCGGAACAAATTACGGTGCTACTTATATTCGGGCATTACAGTTTCAAAATACGGGATTGATGCTCAGTGGCATATTGTCAACTGGTGGTCTTCGCTCAACACAGTACGCTCAGTCCTTTGCCGTACCACATTACACCAATGTAGAGCAGATAACAGACAAACAAGTAGATATTGCTTGTGTGGCTATCGCTGGCGATGCCGGTATTGAGATTACTATCGCACTATTAGAAAAACATATTCATGTAATTTGTGAACATCCAATTGGGCCGACCTCGATGGCACAGGCATTAGCAGTCGCAAAAGCGAATGGCGTTAGGTTCTGGGTGAACGCCCATTTCGCCGATTTGTATCCTATTCGCTCTTTCTATGACAGCTACTTCAGTGCCGCAGCACAAGGCCAATGTATGCATCTAGACCTCGCCGTTAACCTCAGGACACTGTATTCGGGACTGGATTTAATTTGTCGTCTGTTTACCGACGAAGTTGATGTGACAGTAGCCATTCAACCGAAGGCTACTCCGAGTGCGTTTGCTAGTATTTTGCTACAACGCGGGGAGATGTCCATTTCGCTGCTTTGTCAAAACTTTGCGTCTGAGTTTGATGATGGTTCAGCAACATTTATCAATCATAGAGTCTCAGCCATATTTAACCATGGCACATTACTGCTAAGCGATACTTATGGTCCATTAACTTGGTTACCATCACCTATCACTATGTCTAGTAAAGAGTGGCGAAGCCACTACCTGCTGGAGCAACATGCGTTTACGGTGAATGAAATAATGACATTGCGCGATAAAGCCAACTTAGCCGTACTTGAACAACTTAAAGCCGTTATATATGGCGACAGCGACTGTCCCCATTTTCAAACGCCTGACTACCTAATTGCATTATCAAAGCTTTGGGAGAATGTGTATTTAGTATTGAATGGAAGTAATGAGGCGGGTTAAAGAAAATATGCAGCAAAAGTAATATCAACTAGCCTAATTCAACGATTCATTTTTAGACGAGAAAATCTTGTCGATAGCACAGCTATGGGCAAGGTAGCGAGGTCTGTGTCGGCGAGGTAAAAGTTTTTGTTGTTTAGTCGCTCAATTTGAGGGAGTATTAACGCTAAATGGAATAATAGAGTGGATCGAACAGATCCACTCAAAGCATAGACTTAAAGTACGTCTAGTAGTTCAACGTCAAAGATCAACGTTGAGAAAGGTGCGATTGCAGCACCTGCACCGCGCTCGCCGTATGCAAGCTCATGCGGTACGTATAGACGCCATTTTGAACCTGCTGGCATCATTTGAAGTGCTTCAGTCCAACCTTTGATAACACCATTTACTGGGAATTCAGCTGGTTGACCACGCTCGTAAGAGCTGTCAAAAGTCGTACCGTTGATTAGAGTACCGTGGTAATGAACACGTACTTTTGAATCTTCAACAGGCTTATCACCTTCGCCAGTTTCAACTACTTCATACTGAAGACCAGACTCAGTTACTGTTACTTCAGCACGCTTTGCATTTTCTTCTAGAAATGCAACACCTTCAGCAGCTAACACTTTAGCTTCTTCTTCACGACGCTGTTGGATTTCAGCATTGATCTTCTCAAATGCCGCTTGAATTTCAGGGATCTCAACGCGGAAGCTGTCACCAGCATAAGCATCTTTCATACCTTCGAATACAGAGTTAAGGTTTAGACCTTCAAAAGGGTTTGCTTTAAGTTGCTCACCCATTTGTAAACCAATACCGTAGCTCGCTTTATCTGCGTCTGTGTTGAATTGAGACATAGTCTTTCCATATTTTTTATTAACAAGAATCTTAGATTGTATCACAGCCAAAATAGGCAAGATACCGGAGCTGCTTGATTATCAAGCAGTCGAGCTATTCGTCGGACACAAAAAAACCGCTAACTAGCGGCTTTCTCTTCGGCATATTGTTTGAGTTTTTTCATTACAAAGGTTGCAAATGGCAGCAATAATACAAGACCAATATTAAGCTCATCACTGTACTCTCCCAAGCTACCAACAAAGTAGTGTCCAAATCCAACCACACCAAATAATGCAATAACCACACTGGCAATTTCTGGCCAGGATTTTTCATATTTAGTGATCAGATGACCAACAAGGCAATTGAATAAAAAAACATGCAGCAGCGTCATCGTAATATCAGGGTCTTGTTGCGAATCAATCGACAACGTAAGCGCCATGTTTAGACCACTAAGATAAAAATAACTAAATACAATCCAAATAGAACTATGTTTTATTATTGCCATGTTACTAGCCGCAGACATACACGCCTCCAAACGAAAAAAACCGCCATTTGGAGGCGGTTTTGGGAATGAGGTGGCGGAGAGATAGGGATTTGAACCCTAGATACGCTATTAACGTATGCCGGTTTTCAAGACCGGTGCTTTCAACCACTCAGCCATCTCTCCGTTGTTGGCGCGCATTTTATGGAGTTATCCATCGGTTGTAAAGCACTATTTCGATTTTTGCATTCAAAAGCGCAAATAATAGCCGAATAATCAATAATATTGCTTTGGCCTTTTGGCAATGTAAGCAAAAATACAACTGGCGATAACCATTGCAATCACGATGATCCCCGAGTCAATCATACCAATGACTGCGTTTTTTGCAGGCAGCACTTTTTCAATGATAACCGGAATAGATGAAAACAACACAACGGTACTAAGCACTTTGAATGCTCTGGAAAAATCAAATCGCTTGGTGTAACTCATCCATGTTGTTAGTAATCCTAATACCAAGATAGGCGCCAATAGCCCCATCCATATCTCACTGGTATAACTCGATAATGCAACGGTTGCCGTGCATCCTATCAAGCTCCAAATAATCCAGGCGGTCCAATTTTCCCGTTCTTTTAAAAATAAATTACCCATGACACATCTTCTTTCAATTAGCTTGTTATTTTTATTATTGTTATAGAAAACAGGATTTACTGTCTTAGAGTAGCAAACATACTGGCTATAAAACAACCACATCGGTTGTGACAGTTTAAATAATGAAAAGTTCAACAAAAAGTATCAAAGAATGTGTTACCACAACATTAATCACTGTATAAAAAAAGCGCAGCTATTGCTGCGCTCACCTTACTTTATTTTTAACCGTGGAATTTAACTTTCAGCTTTATCAAGTTCATCCACTAATAATTTGGTTTCATCCGCCCTCGGTTTTGTAAATCTCGCTAAACCGAGATAAACGACAGGTGTGAGGTAAAGCGTAAAGAAAACCGCCAAGCCTAAACCGCCAAATACGACCCAACCGATTGCATTTCTCGACTCAGCACCTGCACCTACCGATAAAATCAACGGTAAAGCACCAAGCAATGTGGACACTAAGGTCATCATGATAGGACGTAAACGGATCACTGCTGCTTCTTCAACGGCTTGTCTTACCGAACGTCCTTTATCACGTAACTGATCTGCGAACTCAACTAACAAGATGGCATTTTTAGCAATTAAACCAATCAACATCACTAAACCGATTTGCGAGTATATGTTTAGCGAAGTACCTGTAAGATACAGCGCCAGTATGGCGGAGGTGATCCCAAACGGAACTGTGATCATAACTACAACGGCACTATTTACACTTTCAAATTGTGCAGCAAGTACGAGCAACACAATCAAAAACGCCAGCACGTAGGTAAGTAACACTTCGTTGGCAGTTTCTTCAAAGGTTAACGCTTCACCTTTAAACGCCAGCGTCACGCTGTCAGGTAAACTCTGATCTGCCAGCGTTCGTAATTTTTCAACCACTTCTGCCATAGGCATGTCTTCTGGCTGTTTCATATCCAGCTCGATACTACGACGCTGAGCGTGGCGTTCAAGCTCGGCAGCTACGCCCTCTTCTACAATAACGGCAAGGCTACTTAGCGGAACTAATGCACCAGAGCGGCTGCCAACATAAAGGTTAGCCAAATCACTTGGGTCTCTGATGGTATGGTTTTGAGCTTGCAGCATAATTGGTATGGATTGATCGCCAACATTCAAATCAGCAACATCATCGCCATTAATGGCCGCCCTAAGTGTCGTTGAGATATCACTCAAACTAACGCCAAGCTCTTCTGCTCTTCGACGGTCAATGTTTACGCGCAGCTGAGGTTGCGAGGGTTGATAAGAGATTTGCACTGGAGCCACGTCTGGCATTTCTTTTTCAACCAAAGCCGCAAATTGTTGCGCTGCTTTAAAAATCTCTAAATAGTCGTTACCAAGTAGCGCAAGCTCGATACCACCACCTTGACCTCTAAGATTTAAACTGTTTGCACCAAAGGCACGAGCAGGTGCGCCAGGTATATTACCAAGCGGTCCTCTGATCTTATCGATAATTTCCTGTTGCGAGAAATGACGCTCATCCCAATGCTTTAATGGCACAGTGATGAACACGATATTGGGATCCCACTGACCGACAACCGTATAGATTGACTCTATTTCTCCGCTTTCAACAAAAGGTAATAAAATATCTTCCATTTGTTTGGCTTGTCTATCCATAAAGTTAAGACCAACACCGTCAGGCCCTCTTGCGAAAATGCGAATTTTACCTCTGTCTTCAGATGGCAAAAGCTCATTATCCAATTGCGAATAGAGCGCACCAGATAAGCTCGCAATAACCACAAATACACCAAAGGTTAGCCATGCATGGTCAAGTACCCAGTGGATCGTACCGCGATACATTTCTGCGAGTTTCACACCAACACTTGAAAACAGGTGCTTTTTGCTATCTTGCTTTACTTTTAACTTAGATGTTAATGCTGGCACCAATGACAGTGCCACAAATGAAGAAATAATCACGGCACCAGCTAACACGCCACCAAACTCCCTGAACAGTCGGCCCGCAGTCGAGGGTAAAAAGGCAATCGGTACGAATACCGCAGCAAGTACTGCGGTTGTCGCGACTACAGCAAAGAAGACTTCTCTTGTCCCAAGTACCGCCGCAGCGCGACGACCTATCCCTTCGCCACGACGACGCTGAATATTCTCACTAACCACAATCGCATCATCGACGATAAGTCCAGTGGCCAACACCAGTGCTAGCAAGGTTAAAATATTAACCGAGAAGCCAAGCGCCCAGATCAGCGCCAAAGAGCCGATAAGCGCGACCGGGATTGCAAAAGCTGGAATAAGCGTCGCACGCCACGAGCCGATAAATACCCAAAGCGTGAATACCACCAGCAATATGGTTATCACTAAAGAGCTCAAGACTTCGTCTACGGATGAGCGAATAAACTGTGCATCATCGGAGGTGACGAATAGCTCGAGATCTGGAAAGCGTACTTTTATCTTATCAACGAGTTGCAGCACTTCATCTGAGATTTCAATAGTATTAGACTGTGCTTGGCGAATGATCTCAAGACCAATTACAGGCTCTCCATCAAGCCTCACCATAGAGCGAGGATCAGCCGGTCCAAAATACACAGAGGCAATATCCCCCACCCGAGTCTCACCACGAATGATGATATCACTCACCTGCTCAGCGGTTACAGAGGTGGCATCGGCACGGACAATCAGTTGTTGGTCGTCCGACTTTAAACTGCCTGCGGGTACATCAAACGGTGCTTGTCTAAGCGCCGCAGCAACATCCGGAACGGTTAGATTAAAGCTTGTCAGTTTTAAGGGATCAAGTCTTACGCGCAGCACTCGCTCTCTATCGCCGTTCAGGCGCACATCGGCCACGCCGGGAATAGTTAAAAACTGCGGCGCTAAGTCTTTTTCTACCCGCTCGGTCAATCCTTCAAGTGTTAAAGAGGCACTACTTACAGTTAAAGACACCACGGCTTCTGCATCATTATCCGCTTTAATAATGGACACACGTTCAACTTCTTCAGGTAGCTCTCTTTGTACTCGAGAAACGGATTCGCGTGTTTCGTTGGCTGCATCATCTAGATTAATGCCCGGACGAAATTCAACAACAATCCGTGCATTATTTTCTTCACTTTGTGCACGAATGCTTTTTACACCACTGACACGCGCGACAGCCCCTTCTAACTTACTCGTTACTTCGGTGTCGACGGTCTCAGGCGAGCCGCCAGGAAACGATGCGGACACCGTTAAACGCGGCCTGTCCACATCGGGCAGTTCACGAACTTCAACGCCGGCAAGAGCAGCAATACCTGCAATAATAATCAATAAATTTAATACAACGATTAATACCGGACGGCGAATGGCCATCGACGGTAAGTCTTGTAACTGTGGTAACTCCGGTTTAGTCACGATTTATTCCTTCGCCAGTGCATTCGTCACCGCAATTTCTTGCCCAGGACGAAGACGTTGCACCCCTTCTACAACTAATAACTCTCTTGCTGCCAAATCACCTGATACCAGCAATTTACCCGGCAAACGCTGTTGGATTTTGACATCAATACGCTTAGCTTTGCCATCTACTTCTTTCCATACATAAGGACCTGTTGCGCCCCAAAGCAGTGCAGCTTCAGGAATAACGGCAAACTCCTCACCTAATACCGTTAGCGATACTCTAAAGCTCATTCCAGGCAAAAAACGGTCATTGCGGTTTTCAAAGATGGCTTTAATTTTTAGTGTGCGGGCTGTTGGGTCTATTCTAGAGTCCATTTGCGCTATCTTTGCATCGATCCGTGTTGAATTATCATTCCAAGGTGTCAGCAGCACGCTATCGGTCGATTTAAGCATGCCATACGCCGATTCCGGTGCCGCAAATTGAACATACAACTTGTCAAAGTTATCGATACTCGCAATCGCGGTTTGGGTGGTAATGCGATCTCCAACCTCAACGTCGGTGAGTCCCATTACGCCAGAAAAAGGGGCGATCACTTGGCGGTCTTCTAATTCATTCTTAGCTTGGATCAAGGCGACTTTTGCTAAATCTCTGTCCGTTACCGCTTTATCTAATTCATTAATTGGGACGGCACCACGCTTTTGGCTATCAGTTAGGCGGTCGACGGTGCGCTGCGCATCTGCAAGACGAATTTTAGCTTCTTCAAGCGCTGCTTTTTGGCGGCGTGAATCTAGCTCCAATAGCAAAGTACCCGCTTTAACCTGATCGCCCGGTTTAAAATGTACCGCAGTCACCCTATCGCCAATTGCGGGATACAAAATAACCGATTGAATAGCTTCAGCATTACCTACTGCCTGAATTTGCTGGCTACTGCTTTCAAATTGAATAGGCTCTGCAATCACTTGCGAAGGTTTCGCCAAAGCGGCATTGGTTATCAGCATAGTGGCCGTAAAAACCACCAAGCGCGTTACTTTACACATATTAACCTTAATAATTTCCATTGTTCTTAGCTATATTTGAGTGTAACAGTTAATCACTCACATCAAGATAAACTATTCGATAACACACAGTATAAGTGCGATAAGATGCAGTATGCCTTGCAGCGTTTTAAAGGCAAGATAAGCCCATGTAAAGTAAGGTAAAGTTATGTAAAGATTGAGGCAGAGTAAGGCGCGATAGGCTACCGCGCCAAATTATGTCTATTGCGCGGCCGCGCGCATCAGTCTGTCGTTAACATCGCGCCACTCGGGCGCCGTTGGTGGTGCTTCCAACAAAATCTCGGTTGCACTTGATTGGTCCAATTGATGTAACCCGTGATAAAGGCCCTGCGCATACTTGGCTTTGTCGGCACCAAGTTTCAGATCCACCAGCTCGTTGTTTGCTGAATTCTCAGAGATCATTCGCTCTATTTGTGATGAATAATACAACACACCGGTATTCGCTTCGCACTGGCCGCTTAGGCGAGCAACTAACTCTTCCGTTGACAACAGGGTAAGCGGTTTGCTTGGTTGATAATGGGCTTTTACGTTACCAGGGACGGCTACAGTGTGCACATCAGGCTCATCCACTTCAATATTGAGCACCGCTTCAAGTGCAGCTTTAGTAATAGGGCCTGCTCGCAAGATCCTCGGTGTGGCTGAAGATATATCGACAATCGTAGACTCAAGTCCTACTTCACACGGACCGCCGTCTAACACCGCCGCTATCTTGCCGGACAATCCAAACAACACTTGCTCGGCGGTGGTTGGACTAATTTTTTTGTAAGGATTGGCAGAGGGCGCAGCAAGTCCGGAGTTAATGTGCTGCAATAATGCTAACATTGCAGGATGATTTGGTACACGTATACCCACGGTTGGGTGGCCGCCTGTGACTATATCGCTCACATGTGCTTGCTTTTTGGCAACGATCGTCAGTGGTCCCGGCCAAAACGCATCAGCTAAGGCATCAAAATAGTCTGGCAATGTTTCCACCCACTCAGTGACCAAAGACTTGTCAGCGAGGTGTACGATTAGCGGGTGATCAGCTGGGCGTCCTTTTGCTACAAAGATTTTTTTTACCGCATCGGGTTGCCTTGCATCTGCTGCTAAGCCATAAACGGTTTCTGTAGGAACCGCAACAAGATGACCGTCACGTGCAAGTTCAGCCGCTTGCGCCACTGCGCTTGGATCAGTTGCCAATAAATGTAAGGTTGTTAAGCTCGCTTCGCCCACGTGTCTTTCTCGCTGTAAAAAATGGACGCGAATTATAACCAATTTAAAACGCAAAGAGCCAGTATTACTGGCTCCAGCGTATAAGCAAACGTCAGGATCGGTTTGCGTTATTCAACGCTTGCGACCATTACGGTTTTCACGTTAACAAACTCTTTGATCCCAAAGCCACCATGCTCTCTACCATAGCCACTGTCTTTAACACCACCAAACGGCAAGTGTGGTTGCGCCAACGAATAGCCATTGATGTTCACCATGCCAGTATCAAACTCCTTGATAGCAAGTTCTGTTGCACGTTGAGTGTCTTCAGAAAAAATGCCACCACCTAAACCATAGCGTGAATCATTGGCTACCATCATCGCCTCAGCCTCATCATGCACACGAATTAGCGACGCCACAGGGCCAAATAGTTCATCATCATAAGCCGGCATACCGGGTTTAACGTCTTCCAAAATGGTGACTGGATAATAAAACCCCTGTTGCTTTGGAATTTCTCCACCAAGTGGACAAGTTGCTCCCGCCTTAACGGACGCTTCAACTTGTTGGTGTAATTCATCACGTAAATCTTTACGCGCCATAGGGCCTAAGTCGGTGTCTGCTGCGGTTGGGTCTCCCACCTTAAGCTGCTTAAAGCCAGCCACAAAAGCCTCTCTAAACTGATCATAAATTTCATCAACGATAATAAAGCGCTTCGCTGCAACGCAGGTTTCACCGTTGTTGACAATACGACCTTGAATACACGCGGACACCGCTTTATTAATATCAGCATCTGCCAGCACCACAAAGGCATCGTTACTACCAAGCTCTAGGACGGTTTTTTTAGAAAGCTCAGCAGCCTGTTTTGCAACTTGTTTACCTACTTTATCGCTTCCGGTAAACGTAACCCCGCGAATATATGGGTTCTTTATCAACTCGCTGGCTGTCTCACCATCAATTAACAGTGATTGATAGCAACCTTTTGGAAAACCGGCCTCTAAATACAACTCTTCAATTAATTTAGCCATACCAAATACATTTGAGGCATGTTTCATTACCGTGGTATTGCCCGCCATCACATTCGAAACACTGTATCTAATCACCTGATAAAGCGGAAAGTTCCAAGGTTGTATTCCTAAGATCACGCCTATTGGTTGATAAGTGATGATGGCATGTCCCTGCTCAAATACCCGATGCTCATCCTGTAATTCTTTTTCGCCATGCTCAGCGGTATATCGGCAAATTTCAGCACACAAGGAAACTTCCTGTTCACCCTGCTCCGTCACTTTGCCCATTTCCTCGGTCATCAGTGAGACTAACTTGGATTTATTTTGCTCGATTAAGTCAGCAAGCCTGTTTAGCTTTTGTGCTCTTTGTGTAAATGTGGTTTTCTTCCAAAATGAATAACAGTCATTGGCTAAGTCCACCGACTTTTGCGCCTCGTCCAAGCTCATTAACGTGTATTCGTTAACGGGTTGCTCTGTCGTAGGATTAATTGTGGTTACCGTATTTGGCATCATAAAGCTCCTTCAAAAATTTAACGGCGTAAATCAATTT
This sequence comes from Pseudoalteromonas flavipulchra NCIMB 2033 = ATCC BAA-314, assembly GCA_000814665.1. Taxonomy (GTDB): domain Bacteria; phylum Pseudomonadota; class Gammaproteobacteria; order Enterobacterales; family Alteromonadaceae; genus Pseudoalteromonas; species Pseudoalteromonas maricaloris. Next base: position 399,324 of record JWIH01000021.1, on the reverse strand, counting down.
GTAGATTTACAGCGATAACCTTTGAATAAGCAAGGAAGACACCAATCTGAAAATAAAAAATATCCCATTGATTATTATGAATTAATTTGATTTCAGAGTTAGATTTCGAATACGGAAATTAGAAAAGGCTACACACCTAACATGAAAAATTTGCAGAGCGAATGGCGCTTGCACAAATAGCTGGCAGTGAAAGGTCTAGCAGAGAAAAGGGACCAACTAGTCCCTTTGTTATGTATTCTTAGTACATTGCATCTTTAGCGCTTTTGACGTTGCGCTTCTTTTTGCGCTAGCTTTTCTTCTTTACGCTTACGAATAGCATCCTGTGCTTCATGACCGATATGACCTTCGCCGCGCAGCTTCGCCAGTTCAATTTGCTTTTGACGCTCAGCAAATCGTGCAACTTGCTCTTCTGTTAAGTCTTTATGGCAGTGGTGACAAGACACCCCTTCCATATATTCTTCAAGTTGCTTCTCAGCTTCTGTGATTGGCATACGACAAGCATGACATTGATCATAAGATCCTTTGTTTAAATCATGATCGACAGCAACGCGGTTATCAAACACAAAGCACTCGCCTTCCCACATGGTTTCTTCTTTTGGCACGTCTTCTAAGTATTTTAGAATGCCGCCTTCCAAGTGATAAACCTCTTCGAAGCCTTGCTCTTTCATATACGCTGTTGATTTTTCACAGCGGATCCCGCCAGTACAGAACATCGCCACTTTTTTGTGTTTTTCTGGGTTTAAGTTATTTTGCGCCCACTCAGGGAATTCACGGAAAGTCTTGGTTTTAGGATCGATGGCATTTTTAAACGTACCGATCTCGATTTCATAGTCGTTACGCGTATCAACGAGCACAACGTCAGGATCTGAAATCAATGCGTTCCAATCTTGTGGTTTTACGTACGTACCAACCACTTCTTTAGGGTTAATACCTTGCACACCCATGGTCACGATTTCTTTCTTAAGCTTTACTTTAGTGCGGTAGAAAGGGCAAGTTTCATCGAACGACTCTTTATAAACGATGTTATCAAGGCCCGGCTGTTTGTCTAACCATGTAAGTAGCGCATCAATGCCTTCACGTTTACCGGCAACGGTACCGTTAATGCCTTCTTCGGCAAGTAATAATGTACCGCGAACTTCATTCGCTGCCATCACATCGTGAAGTGGCTGTCTTATCTCTTGATAGTTAGGTAAAGAGACAAACTTGTACATAGCACAAACAACGTATTGTTCTGACATTGTATTTTCCTAGATTTAAGCTTTGATTAGCTTACACATTAAGCATGACGATGTGTAAAGCACGAAAACCGAGTCGCAAACCCGGCGCTGAGGCGCGTATTTTACGGATTTTTGATTAAAATGCAAAAAACACAAATTCTATATCCGATAGCGTCTATGCTTTGGTATAATCTCGTGTTTTTAAAATTCAAGACTTGGAGAAATTGACTTGAGATTCACTGAACTTGGGATAGATACGCGCCTAGAACAACAACTGGCTCACCAAGGGATCACGGAACCGACCGAGATCCAAGCGCATGCCATCCCAACGGCTCTAGCTGGCCACGATGTTTTTGCGCAGTCTAAAACAGGCTCTGGCAAAACCCTAGCCTTCTTGCTGCCTGCCGTACAGCGTGTAATGAAACAAAAAGCGCTGAGCAAACGCGATCCTCGCGTTGTTATCGTAGCCCCAACTCGTGAACTCGCGACTCAAGTGTTCTCTGAGTGTCGTGCACTGTGTGCTGGCACTAATATTCAAGTCTGTAAGATTTTGGGTGGTGAAAACTACAATGATCAGGTAAAAGCGCTACGCCGCGACCCGCATTTTGTGGTGGGGACTCCTGGTCGTATTGCCGATCACGTTGAAAATCGCTCATTATTTTTAGGCGGTCTTGAACTGCTTATTTTTGATGAAGCAGATCGTATGTTTGACCTTGGCTTTGAAAAACAGTTGGACGTCATTAATGACTCTGCGGATCACCGCCAAAGACAAACGCTGCTATTTTCAGCCACGCTAGACCATACTCAAGTTGAAGCATCGTCACGTCAATTACTTAAATCACCAAAGCGCATTATGTTGAGCAATGCCCACCAGCAGCATGAAGACATTAAGCAAGCACTCTACTTTGCCGATCATTTAGATCATAAAGAAGCACTGCTTAAGCACTTCATCACACAAGATGACGTAGGACAGTGCATTATCTTTACCGCAACCCGTGGCGACACAAACCGATTAAGCAAACTGCTAAATGAGATGTCGATTAAAGCGGTATCGTTGTCGGGCGATATGCCACAAAATAAGCGGTTAGACATCATGGAAAGCTTCAGCCGTGGGATCTATAAAGTGCTGGTTACCACAGACGTTGCCTCTCGTGGTCTCGATTTGCTCTCTGTTACTCATGTCATGAATTTTGACTTGCCTAAGCAGGCAGAAGAATATGTCCACCGTATCGGTCGTACAGGGCGTGCTGGGTTTAAAGGCACTGCGGTTTCATTTGTTGGTCCTAAAGATTGGGATAGCTATGTAGCAATCAAAAACTATCTTGATGAGCCACTACGTTTTGAAGAAGTCCCCGGTCTTGTTGGTAAATTCAAAGGACTTAAACAAAAACCGCAGCAGAGTAAAAATCGCTCTGCAGAGTCTGCGCCAAAGCAAACAAATAAACCTAAGAAAAAGCCTGTGAAAAAGTCACAACCGAGAAAAGTGGTCCCGCCACCAATTGATATTGACGGTACTATGCCGATGCGTCGCAAACCAAAACCACAAACTGACGAGGAATAATCATGTTAGGTCAAATCAAAATGTTAACCATTGAAGAGCTTACCGCGGAAGGTGCTTATTTAAACGGTGGTGAGCTTGGCGATGTGTTTCTTCCTCGAGCAGAAGTGCCAAAGCACAACGAAGAAGGCGACTCTGTTGAAGTATTTATCTATTTAGATAACTTGGGACACGCAACGGCAACAACCAAAAAGCCACTTGCACAAGTCGGTGAGTTTGCCCTGCTGCGCGTAAAAGAGATCAATAAGGTTGGTGCTTTTATGGATTTGGGCATTGAAAAAGACGTGTTAGCGCCTTTCAATGAACAAAAACCGAAAATGCGCGACGGCTATAGCTATTTGGTTAGGCTTTACCTAGACAACGCCAGTAAGCGTATTTGTGCGTCTAGTGCGCTGGGTAAGTTTTTAAGTAAATCAAAAGCCGAGTACGAAAAATTCGAAGAAGTAGATCTAATCGTCGCGGCAAAAACCGATCTTGGCTATAAAGTGATAGTCAATGAGAAACACTTTGGATTGGTCTTTTTCAATGATGTATTTAAGCGCATGTATATTGGTCAGCGCATGAAGGGCTTTGTAAAAGCGGTTCATGACGAAGATAAGATTGATATCGTGTTAGAAAAGCCAGGTATTGGTAAGGTTAAAGACCTTGCGGAAATCATTTATAGCAAGCTCGAAGAAAGTGGCGGCTATTTACCGCTAGGCGATAAGTCAGATCCTGACGCCATCAAGCGTACTTTCTCTACCTCTAAAGCCAACTTTAAAAAAGCCATCGGTGGTTTATTTAAAGATGGCCGAATTGATATCGAAGCGACTTCTATTTCAATTCGCAAGTCTTAAGCACAAGCAAATAGCAAGCAAGTCTCAACCTGAGGCTTGCTTGTTACATTACACTTACTTCAAGCATATCACGCCATTTATCTACCGCTTTTAATCCAAGTTCAAACCCCAATTTATAATCAGACTTTAAGGTCTCTGGGCTTGAGCCTAAAACCATGGATCCCAGCGGTCTATTGGGCGCTATTTGAATGACGTTAACATCTTCTGGTGGTGAATTCATAAAGTTAACCGCATCAGCATAGCGGCTTTGATAGTGATGATACATTTCAAACATTCGAGGAGATTGATTAACCCGCCGCATAATTGGCTTTAAGCGCTCAAGCACTGGCATTTTACCATCGTCATGTGCCTCAATGGTTCTGATCACCCAAATCGTCTTGGCTCCTTGACTGTGTGCCCAGCGTACGGGTAAAGGATCGGCCACGCCACCATCCATCATTCCGTGACCCGCAACTTTAACGCCTGGACGATATAAAAAAGGAATTGCACTAGAAGCCTTTAAATGGGTAAACATGTTATCGTGCCACGTATGCAAATAGTGTGGCTCAAGCGAGTCTAAGTGACTTGCAACCGCATAAAAGTTACTTTCCGGCGTGAGGTGGTTAGGCTCAGTTGGAAACCGTACTTTGCCGCTGTGCTCCACTTGTTGAAAATACCAATCCAAGTCAATGACATTACCACCGGTAAAAAATCGCGCGGGACGGAAAAACTGCTGCTCCGTCGTCAGAGATTCAATAGCAGTTTGCGCATATTGACTGGCGCGAGCGCAATAAGCTGCGAGGTTTTGTGCGCCCGCTGAGACACCCACTTTTAAATCAAAAGGCGTAAATTTTTTCTCAAGAAAAGCATCAAGCACGCCCGCTGTAAAAATGCCTTTTTGACCTCCGCCCTCAGCGATAATTGCAGAGCGTATGTTAGATGTCATGTTGTGCTCTTTTTATTATATAAACCTGTACGCATCTTATTTTACTGTGGGCAAAAACCGTTAAATTCAAGCTTTCATAACACTTAACAATAAAAATGCCCTGCTGAACGGAAAAGTTCAAGCAAGGCATTTGTAATATACACAGCGTGATTAATATATGGTTAGAGTTTGCTTACAGAACTCTCTACCGGCCGTTTTAAAAAGCTGACTAATAGCGCGGGTAAAATGGTGAGTGTGACGATAGTTGCCATAGCAATACCACAAAGCACTATCATGCCAACGCCTCGATAAAGCTCAGATCCTTCTCCTGGAATAAACACCAATGGCGCAAGACCGCATAGGGTTGTCATCGTTGACATCACAATCGGTTTTAATCGCGTTTGTAGTGCTGAGATCACCGCCTCGTACACACTCATCGCGGTACTCTCAAGGTTTCTGCGGCTTTGATCGACAATCAAAATAGGGTTATTAACCACAGTCCCTAACAAGATTAAAAAGCCGAGCATGGTTATCATGTCAAAAGGCTGGTGGAAAGTGCCTGTGATGCTACCAATACCATTAATAGCAATTAGTCCAAGTAAACCCCCTGCCATGCCAAGCGGCACTGTTGCCATAATAAATAGCGGATAGCCCCAATGCTTGAAGATTGCGACAAGTAATAAGTAACACAGCGCTAATGCAACGATAAAATTACTGCCCAGCGCTTCTTTGGTTTTGTCTAGTTGATCGGCAGCACCACCGATACTCACATTGACACCAGGAAGCAGATCGCCCTGCCTCTGAAGCTGCGGTAATAATTCCGTTCTTACTAATTCCTGCGCTTCCTCTAGCGCAACATTTCTTGGCGGAATAATATATACAGTCACGGTTCTGCGACCATCAACTCGACGCAAACTATCACTGTCTGCTTTTTCTCGTAGATCGGCCAAAGCGCTCAGCGGGATCAGTCCAGCTTTAGTGACAACCGGAGATTGCGCTAATTGCGAAAGACTTTGCTGATTACCCGACTCAGAAAATAAAAAGACGTCTACTTTATCATCGTCTAAGATCAACTCGTCAACATAGGCGCCGTCACTCAAGGCTGCGACCGTATAGCCGAGTTCGTCGGCACTCATACTCACTTCAGCCAACCGTTGCCACCTTGGTTGGATTTCTATTAGCGGTTGGTCGAGTGTCAGAGAAGATGGTGCAGAATCCACTTGTGGATTATCAAAGACTTCCCCCGCTAACCGATACACTGCATCTGCCGCGCGGTAGAGCGCCGTTTGATCTGTACCGCTGATATCCAAAGCCACCGCTCTAGAACCGCCATCATTACTTGAGATAATCGAGCCTCGTGAAGAAAATGCTCGCATTCCTGGGTAGCTTCTAAACTTGGTCGTGATTGCCTCCATCATTTCATCGATGTATTCACGGTTGTATGGTTCACTCAATAGCCAAATGCTGCCAACACCAACAGACATCGAATAATACTTTAAAGGTGGCAACGACGTTTTACCTGATACAAAATCGCTGTCATCGTTTTCCAAATGCTTGTTTAAATAAGGAAGTAGTTCATCACCAATTTTTTGCATATGGCTGAGGTTATAGCCCGGAGGCGCTATCATCATAGAGAACGCTTTTGGCTCCTCTCCCTCCGGCAAATATTCGGCTTTAGGCATAAATAACCACGCACCACCGAGTAACAACACACTACCGAATACAATACACACTATGCGAGCACGTGGACTTGATAACATCGCCGGAATAAACGTTGGCAGTTTAGGCGTAGACAACATGCCACTGGAGATCTCCTTACAGGCAAAATTTGCATTTGCCGCAGGCACCACAAACAAGGCCACCAACATAGAAGCGATGATTGCAGCAGAAATCGCAATTGCGACGTCGGAATAAAGCTGCCCGGCTTCTTGCTGAATAAACAAAATAGGTGCGAATACCAACACTGTGGTCAGGGTTGAAGCAAGCACCGCAGGCCATACCTCTTGAACACCGGTAATAGCAGCTTGAAGTTTATCGAGACCTCGGCGTCTGGCTTGCTCTATGTTCTCAAGTACAACAATGGTGTTATCAACCGTCATGCCAATGGCGAATGCAACGCCGGCGAGGGAAATCACGTTGATCGTTCTGTCAAATAGCAACAGACCCAAAAATGCCGCGATGGTACAAATTGGAACGCCCATCACACCAATAAAGGTCGAGCGTGGGCTCTTTAAAAACCAAAACATCACCAGAGTCGCAAGCACCGCACCTAGCGCTAAATTAGTCCAAACATTTTCAACAGATCCTTTAACGTAACGAACATCATCGCTCAATAGCGTCAGTTGTAGTCCATTACTTGCGAGCATGTCACGGTTGATGCGAGCCACTACCTCCATCATTTCTTCTTTAATCGCCATCACGTTAGAACCACTTTCCCGTCTCACCGAGAGCATTAAGGTTCGCTCGCCATTGTTATAGGCAATGTCGCGCACTTCATAATGATCAAGCTTTACCTGAGCGATGTCTTTAAGCTTAATTGTGGTGCCCGCACGGTGACTGACTACCAGCTCTTCTAGCGCTTTAGCTGACTCAAAGCGGCCGACCATACGCAGTAAATAACGCCGTTTACCACTGTCTATATCGCCGGCAGAGGCATCTTGGTTACGGCTGCGTATTGCATTTCTAACGTCCACTAAGCTAATTCCACGGCTCGCCAATTGTTCTTGATCTACCAAAATTTGTACTTGATAGAGTGCACCACCACGCACACCAACCTGAGATACTCCACTGACTCTTTCCATTTCTGGACGAATAAAGTCTTCGGCATAATCGCGAAGCATATCAATATCAAGATTGAGTGGATTTCCCGGTTGCGGCTTTAGATTAAAAAACATAAAGGCATTGCTCGAAAACGCGCTGCTATATAACACCGGCTGGTCAACGTTTTCAGGATAACTTGGTACTTGAGATAACGCGTTACTCACGTTTATGAGCGCTTCGTTGACGTCGACACCAAATGGAAACTCAAGCTCTATCTCTGCCTCACCAGTATTGGCATAACTGGACATGCGAGTTAGATTCGCAATTGAGCGAAGATACCTTTCTTGCTCTATAAGTATTTCTTTTTCAACATCTTGTGGCGTGGCACCCGGCCAATTGGTCACCACAGTGATGGTTCTTACTTCAAGATCTGGGATCATTTGCACCGGAATTTTAAACGCGGCAACAATACCCAATATCGAACAGATCAATACCGTTACTGCAACTAAAATGGCGTGATTTACACAGGCTCTTAACATCACCCGCTCCTATAAACCCGGTACAATGTTTAATGCCTGGCCTTCTTGCAATAACTCATTGCCTTCAACCACCACTTGTTGCCCTATCTCTAAGCCTGATAAAACTTCAATATGACCATTAATTCGCTCACCAATTTGAACGTTTAACCGCTTTGCTTGACCGTCAACGGCCACAAAGACACTGAACCCACCGTCGGGATGACGCAAAATCGCATCGCTAGGAATAATCACGCTTTGGTCTTGTACTCGAATTAGCGGCAGTTTTGCCGTAGCCGATGCGCCGACACGCAACTGCGCATCTGTTGGGATTGCCAATCTTAATAGAAACGAGCGACTAGTTTTGTCAACGATAGGAAGTTTTGCCAATACATGAGCTTGATGCTGTACGCTTGGCGCGCTTGCAACACTAAAATTAACGACGCGGCCAAGATTAATAAGCTGAAAGTACTCTTGTGGTACTTGCAAATCGAGCCACAAAATATCACTACTCACTAATTCAAACACCGTTTGTCCACGCGTCACCCACTCACCTAAATTAACCGTGCGCCTTGCTATCACCCCCGTAAAAGGCGATTTTAATTGATGGCGGTTAACGAGCTCTCGCTGATAAGCTATCTTAGCTTGTGCTTCTAAAAGCGTGGCTTCTGATGCTTGTAACTTAGCCTCTCTGTCAGCAAGCTCAGTTTGCGCAAATAATTTTTGCTGCGACAGAGACTGTGCTTCTTTTACCAATCTTATCGCATTATTGCGATCGACCTTGGCGCGCTCAAGTGCTGCTTCTACACTTTTCAGCTCAGCTTTTACTAAAGCGGCATCGAGACTCAGCAGTACAGCATTTGCTTCAACAATATCACCAGCTTCAGCTGAGATCTTAGTTACTACACCATCGGTTAAACTTGACACTTGTGCGTGTTGTGCTGCACTAATTGAGCCGGTTAAAGACAAAGTTCGTTCAAGCTGTTGTTGCTTTACATCAGTGACCACAACATTGACCGCTGCAGCATAAAGGTTAAAGGATAAAAGAGAGAGTATTAAGCAAACGCATTTCATGTAGTTTGTTCCAAAATTAAAAACACTATTCCTTTCAGTAAACACTATGCAATAGCACCTACTGATCTCGACGAAGCATTGCAGCTGGCGAGTTTATGTCACTATAACGCCGACACACTAACACAAATAAAAATCATTACCATCCAAACTAGGTAAATGACCTCAAAAGTGTAGTTTGTGAAATAATGAATGAACAAAGAATATACAGGAATAACGCTTAGAATAAAGTAGACATAAACGTCGCTATGCCTACTTTAAGGAGGGTCAATTACATTGATTTAATTTAACAATACAAGTGAAGTAACATTACGAACACCGGGATGACTCATATAGTCATTTTTAATCCCTTCAACTCTCAGTGATTTACCAATCAAGCTCGGGTTAAGCTTGGGACTAAATGCATCGCGCTGAGCTGATTCCAACTTAATATATAGCTTGTTGCCAGCAACTGTTGGGTCGCTTAATTCAAGTGCATAGATATCGTTTACAGCAGCTGTGATTTTGCCACTGACTACCACTGCTGAGCCATTATTTAGCGCTAATACGTCAGCAACACTCATATCACTAGATGGCTCTGTCGTTGTACCAACGGTTTGTATCTCACTTACTTCTCGTATCCCCGGTGCACTCATATACGATGAGCGAACACCTTTGATAACTAAAGTAGAATCAAGAATGGATGGATTAAGCTGCGGACTAAATGCAGCACGCTGGTGACTTTCAAGTTTAACATTTATCGTATGAGTTGGATTTTGGCTGTCCTCAAGTACTAGAGCATAGATATCATTAAGTGCAGATTTAACACGCCCTATAAGCTCAATTTCATTGCCCTCGGCGGTTGCAAGCGCCTGCTCAACCGACAATGCCACTGGTGCAATCTGAATATCGCTTACATAACGAATACCAGCCTCACCCATATAACTGTCTCGAGTACCAGTCACTATGACTGATTGACCAAGGATCTCAGGATTGAGTTGCGGGTTAAAGTCACTGCGCTGAGCAGATTCAAGCTTTACGTTGATACTTAACGATGCGTTGGCAGTATCTGTGAGTAATAGGCCATAGATACCGTTTACTTCGGCTGTCACTTTACCTAACACAGTAAATTTAGACCCAGCTGAAGCAGCAAGTGCCTGTGCTACAGAAATCGCGCCATCAGGAGTTGGCTCTGGATCGGGATTAGGATCTGGGTTGGTTTGCCCTGAACCATAAGGCGCATTGAAAGAGTTATTTTTATAGCTATCTGTATTCCATGCATCAAAACCCGATGCAGGCGTCCCCCATGGTTGACCATTGTTTGGATCAGACATTTCTTGCGGCGCCATTGGCACTGGTGTTACTTCACCGCTTGCATGACCGTTAGTACCATCAAAGTACTGATACGACTCAGGCGTTGCTAGCCAATTGATGATGTTGACCGAAAGTACAGCCGCATTACCACTGTCTGTCCAGCCGGGGTACGTCTTTTTACTATTGCCATTATCCTGACGCTTGTACTTAGGCGTAGCGTCTTCAATTGGAGAAGAATCACCAATAAATGCGGCTTTGCCTAACCCTGCTTTTGAGATAGCAACATACGGGCCTTCATTTCTACCACCAAAGTAAAGTCCATCATCTTTAGCATGACGCCATTTAGCCGGTGTATCTGAAGGTGAAAAATAAACCAAGCCTTTCGCTTTTTGTTCATCTACAATCGCAAGTGTCGCGCCTGCGGCCATCAATACAGGAGTAACTCCAAGTGTGATCCCTTCTGTTTTGCTCGCAGACTCAATACCACTTACGCCTTGTTTGTAATCCGCGGCATTAAAGCGAAAGCGGATCCCAAAGTTTTCTGCAAGCCATCCCATGTCTGCTGATTTTGGATTACGCCAGTCACCGTACTCACCTCCTAGATTATACTTGGCCAGATCTGAGCGGTTGTAGCCGTTAAAGACTTCAGTGGCATCCCACGTATTTAGATTACGATCCGCGTCATAATGATCTGCAATAAAAAATATCCCTTTTCCATCCGCAACAAACTGCAATAACGCCGCTTGCTCTGATTGAGTGAAAGGACGGTTAGTTTCTGCCAATACAAAGACATCTGCATCTTTAATCGCATCGTAGCTGATAACCGCTTCATTTTGATTGCTTTGAGAGGTACGGTCGTCAAAGAATCTAATCTTGCCGTCATTGTTTAAATCAACACCACGATATTCTTTTACGGTATATCCTTCATTAACTAATGCATCCGCAAAGTCTGAAAACGCACCATCAATAACCCAATCGGCATTTCCTTCAACGCCACCGTGTGACACATCAAATAATACTGTCTTACCATTGTTGTTTGTGCTTGGTGTTTTGACTGGAATGTGGTTATTCCAGTCATACGGCTGCGCTGCAAATACAGAAGTGGATATAGCTGCAGCCAAAACTACGCTGCAAAGCTTGAAGTTTACTTGTTTCATTCGTCAAATCCCGTTGAAAATTATAAAAAGAAGCAATAAAAAAGCCGCCAAAATATGGCGGCGTAGTGTATTAGTTCAGCGGTTGTGTTAAATCCAGCTGATAAAGTGCAAAACCTCTTTCGTCGGTTTTGCCGGTAGGTAGAATATGATTAAATTGCTGACTGTAAGTTTCAGCATCCGCACTGGTTGAGCTAAAGAATTCAATATTGGCGCCAACTACAGGTGCAAACGACCAGTTCATATCGGCGGACGGATCAAGTCCTGCAGCACCATTTTGGTCGCTAACAAAAGTAATATAGTCAGCAACGACCTGACGGTTCTCATTTGGCGAGTCAACGACGATTTTATCTCCCTTAATATTTGGGAAATTACCGCCACCAGATGCACGATAGTTATTCGTTGCAACCAAGAATACTTGGTCGTCCTTCACCAACTCACCTTGATACTTCAATGCCTTAATGCGGTTACCGTTTGACACCTTTTCACCGTTTGCCGCGTAGCGTGCAGGCTCAGTGACATCAATTTGATACGTCACACCATCTAGTACATCATAGTTATATGAAGGAAAGTCTGGATTGATCAGCGCTTGAACGCCTTCAGTATTTGGTGTGATTTGATTGAACTGTCCTGCAGACATTTCAAGCCATTCGCGCACTTCGCTGCCCTTGAGCTTCAACACCTTAAGTACGTTCGGGTAAATGTACATATCCGCAACGTTACGATAGGCGATATCACCTGCAGGTATTGCGGTAAAGTCATCTGGCCCGCCACGCCCTGCTCTGAAAGGCGCACCTGCAGACAGAATAGGTAATCCATCAAGCTCAGTACCTTGCACGATTTTTGCTGTATACCATGCTTGTGCGTCAGTCACGATTTGGATTGAGGGATCGTCATTCACTAACGCAAAATAGCTGTTCACTGTGTTGGTAATTTTAGCAAAAGGCTCATTCACCCATGCGCGAGTTTCAGCATGCTCACGATGTACCGCTGCTTCAATTGCCGCATCGCTTTCTACCAAAGATACGGTGTTACGATTTTCATCCGTTTCATAGATAGCTTTCAGCGTCGACTGTGAGTCAACCACCACCCATTTACCTGATTTAAATTGGATATCTAGGTCAATTACACCAAGATGATTGCCCCAAAAACCAGGCATTACAGCCGCAACGCCATTGATTGTGCCTTTATCATTATCAACACCATGTGCCGCTAAGTCTGCATAGCCCGAACCTGGGAAGTTTGCATGCGCGTGACCAAACATAATGGCGTCTATATCATCCACCTTGGACAAAGCATATGATGCATTTTCAGCCATTGGCTTATCGGCTGACACGTCTAGGCCTGAGTGCGGAATAGCAACGACAATATCCGCGCCTTCAGCTTTCATCTTAGGTACGTAGTGTTTTGCCATTTTTACGATGTCTTTGGCGATCACTTTGCCTTCAAGATTGGCCTTATCCCATTGCATGATTTGCGGTGGAACAAACCCGATAAAGCCGACTTTAATCACCTGAAGCTTGTCATTCTCGTCAAAGAATTGCTTTTCTTGAATTAGGTAAGGCTTAAATAACGGCACATCATTTGTTTCATCTTCGTCACCATCAACCTTAAATACGTTTGCACTAATATAGGGAAAATTCGCATCGTCGATTGCTTCGTCTAAAAACGCTAAGCCAAAGTTAAACTCATGATTACCAATATTTGCTACATCGTACTCTAGTGTGTTCATGGCCTTATAAACAGGATGAACTTCTCCCTCTTTGAGGTTTTTGATTTTCGCCATATAGTCGCCAAGTGGACTACCTTGGATCAAATCGCCATTATCTACCAGCATGGAGTTTTTAACTTGGCTTCTCGCTTGATGGATTAACGCCGCAGTTTTCACTAGACCCACTTTGTCATCTTGCTTATCTGAAAAGTAGTTGTAGTTCAATACATTTGCATGCAAATCTGTGGTTTCTAGTAAACGCAAAGACACCGCAGTGCCCTCTTTTGGAATATCAGGTCCTTTCGGCACGTTTATATCAACATTGTTATCTGAATCTGAGCAACCAGTCATAATGCTTGTGGCACCGCACAGTAGTGCGATTGGAAGTAGTTTTGTTTTCATAAGTCCTTTCTTTACTTTGTTTGCATACCCGTGCGCATGCTTTTAGTTATTTCAGTAATACCAATTCACGTCTCTTCTTATTCCACTTCATAGAAGCTGAACCAAGAAGCACAGCGAGTCAGAATAAACCGTTGCGTTTTGCGTGGCGGGTGTCACTATACGAGGGAAAAAAGTCAAGAAAGCTAAGCTTTTATGGCAGTTAAGTGCTAGAAATATGACGGTACTAAGTCAGGAGAAGTGAATTAACTTTAAAGTGATAAATATACAAAAAAGCCTCCATATTGGAGGCTTTAATTGCATGCTTAACATTTAGTAATACTTAGTCTTCGAACTCTACTTTTTCTGCTTGAATATAAGTTTCACCATCCTCGGTTACTAAATAGCCCTCCACTTCAACGTTTTTACCCGTTGCAATATCAGACTGACTACCATCTTCAAACTGAGTTTGCTCAGACACTTTAATTTTTTGGCCTAGCACATAAAACATGGTTGCTGAATCAACTTGCGTGATTAACCCCTCAACTTCTACGTACTTTATTGCTTGAAACTTTAGCTCTTTAGCAATCACTTTCACGCCATCTGTGGTGTACCCTTCGACTTCCACTTCTAAACCATTATCTAGTTTTTCAAAATTACCATGCTTAAACTCGGTGTTTGCGGTAACTTGAACACGCTGCGCGCCGAGATTGAACTGATAATCAAACGGAGAGTCCTTAACTAAGTCTTCAATAACCCCCGCAATCTCTACTTCTTCGGCATCGTCATCATCAAATTCAACTTTCTTAGCCAATAGTACGTTATCTTGGGTTAACACCCCTTCGACTTCAACAGAGACGCCATTAGCTAAGTTTTCACTGCTTCCATCTTTAAACTCAGTATTGTTATCCGTGGTAATTGAAATGCCATTCACCATAAACTCAGACGCTGAGACGAAGTTGGTGACGTCACCTTCAACTTCAAGCTCAATGCCGTCTTCAGATTCGATTTCAATTTTAAGCGCAAAAACTGAGCCGTCGGCACGCTGAATCGCTTTGACTTCAACGAAGTCGTCATTAACAAATATGCCGTTTTTAAACTCGGTGTTTTCATCAAAAAACACGGTTTTACCATTGAGGCTAAAAGTTGCATCGACAGGGTTAAAGTCCGAAACTTTACCTGATAATTCAAAAGTTCGGTCATCAAAGTCGTCGTCTTTGTCGTCAACCTCAACTTTCGTGGCGATAAGTGCATCACCTTGGATCACATAGTCAACTTCCGCGATATCACCTGCCGCCACTTTTTCAAAAAATACCGTTAGATCAACATCACTCTCAAGCTCAAGTTCGGTTGCTCCATTGATAGCAAAGACCAGTTTACCAACAGTGATTGTCTGCTCAGCTGCATTCACAGCAGTAACTTTTCCTTCAACTTCATGCTCTTGCTGATCATTAAAATCACTCGCAGAGATGCGCTCTAAGTCTCTCACGACATAAGCACCTTCAAAGCCAAAAGCTTCAATTTCAACGACATCGCCAATATTAAGCTTCTCGAGTTTTAATTCTTTGTCCTCAGCATCTGACTCATCTTCAAATTGGGTATAGTTATCTACAAAATAACTGCTACCAAATACCGTTAGTGTTTGTGCTTCAAGATCAATTGCGTCAATGACACCGGTTAATTCGATTTCAGAGTGCTTATCAAAGCGTACTTTTTTGGCGATTAAACCTTCTTCAGTTGCAACTGCAAGCACAAATACACGCATACCGACTTGTAAGTCGTCATCGTCGCCTTTCTTAAAGTCAGTCTCATCGCTCAATGTAAAAGTATGGCCGCCAATTGCAAAAGCATCGTCACTGACTTGCGTTACTATTCCTTCGAATTTAGCCACCGCTCCCGAAGGCGCTGAATTGGCGCTTTCAACCTCGACGCTATCCGCAAGTAAAACGCCTTCTACAGGTAAGTTTGATGCTTCTACTTCTACTATTGCATCATTTTCTATTGTGCCTTCAACCGCTGTTGCTTGACTGTAGTCAACAATAAGCGCGCCTAATTTAAATGTCTTGGCATCAAGGTTTAGTTCAGAAACCTTGCCTTCAACCTCAAACTCGCCATTTTGTTCTTCAACATCAATACGGGTAGCGATGTATTGCCCCTGCCCTTGATGCAGCGCACTGATCTCAACAAAGTCTCCCGTATTTAACTCAGTAAATGCGATAGTGAGCTTTGTGCGCTTATCGACACCAAATTCTTGACCTAAAACGGTAATTGTTTGATTTGCATAGTCTACTGCAGTCACTACACCTTTAGCGGTTGCGTCGTAGGTAATAGAGTCTGCAACCGCAAAGCCACCATCTGCTCCTTGTTTACCTTGTAAGTCAACCTGCATACCGACTTTAAGGTTTGCTTGTTGCTCCGGTGTCGTTTCATAGCGCACACCGTTCACATACACACTGCCAAATCCCGTTACTGTTCCCTCTGCATTGACTGATGTCCGGTAGGTGATGGTGATTGTTTCTTCTTCATTGCTGCTTAAATCAACGGTGATTGATTCTTCATTTGGTTGATACAGTGCCTGATTTACAGAACGAGACGTAGCGGTTAGCTTATATTCACCCGTAGCAAGCGCATTGAGTGTAGTGGTGGTAGAAATATCTTCGCTATAGCTTGAAGGACCTGTTAGCGTTAGGTCTGCCTCGGAACCTGCGGGTAAGCCCTGTACAATGACTTTTATTGAACCTTTGGCTCCGGTGTTATCGCCAGGTTGTGGATCGTCATCACTACCGCCCCCACATGCGACCAGAAGGCTACTTGATGCCAATAATGATGGTAATAACCATTTTCTATCCATTACATAATCTCCTAAATTTTTGGCTCATTTAGTACATGCAGCTGCTTTGCCACAAAAACTTAACATGCACTCTAGACGGCCAAAAATGAATACCCGCTTTATTACTGGTACCTTGGTATCCACCTAATTGGAGACTGATATTAAATTGGTTTGCTTGTTGAAATAGCTATCATACTGAGACCCGCGTATCTACAGATAAAAGTTTTTAGAATTCTTATCACCACACTTCCATGCGATTAACTTGGCAGTCATCTGCATCAAAGTACTTTTTCATCACCTCTGGAAATGGACCATTGCCGTGAGCATTCCTATTCTTTTTAAACGTATACTCCATAGCACTGTGATAGTACTCGTCAATTGGTTGAGTAATATCCATAAACCTATTCATTTGTGACCAATCGTGAGCATCGCCGCCCCCTGCAATACCAATACGATTTCCAAACCAATAGTGCTCGGGGTATTTTCTACAACTTAAGTAACCCGTTTGCATCGATGCGCTACCTCGCATATTTTTTACTTCTGGACCAACAACAAACTCTAGGTCTTCTATGGGGATATAAAATGGCTTTCTGAATAAGGTGTATGGCGTTCTTACCAATCCAGTATGGCGGTTAAACTCAATTGCATCCACAATACGAATTGCATTCCCTATTTTGTACATTATTAAAGGGAATGCAGTCAGTAGAAACAGCCCCAACCATGAATGCCAAGCTGGCATACTGTCGTCTGTCATACTTACCCCTAACAGACAAATCCCAATAATAGGGCCTAATACCAACCCATGCAGCCTAATAGACCATAATCCCGGTGAGCGCGGTACGGAAACAACCCGACCATCGCATTGGCTAGGGTAACTTACGCCACTAAAGTCGTCTCTCGGCGCAAATCTGTCTTTACAGGGTTTTGCTTCTTTAAACTTACAGCCGTTTAGTTCTTCAGCCTTGGCTAAGCGTTCCTTATAGCTTTGGTTATGGAGGTAGTCTTTTGATAACGCATCATAAAAATTTCCCTCTCTAATATATTTTAACCTTCGTTCTGAGTACCTTTGCATTTCCTCCAATTCTTTTTTCTCAGCTTCACTAGCTTCTTCTTGATAATATCTTTCTCTTCTTTTGTCGCCCTCTTTGATGATTTCTTCAAGTTCTTCTTGAGTCATCTCTTCAATCTTTTTCATCACCAATTCCTTTTAGTCAACCACTAGAAAGCACTTGTAATGATTAACGCCCTACCACACTTCCATGCGATTTACTTGGCAGTCGTCGGCATCAAAGTACTTTTTCATCACCTCGGGAAATGGGCCGTTAAAGTGGGCATTCTTATCGAGCTTATAGTGATACTCCATGATTTCGTAGTAATATTCTTCTATCGGTTGGGTAATATCCATAAACCGATTTATCTGAGCCCAATCGTTTAGGTTCCCACCATCTCCAAGTCCAATCGCATGGCCAAACCAAAACTTTTCTGGATACTTTCTGCAACTTAGATAACCTGTTTGGAACGAGCCGCCACCTCTTGCGCTTTTCACCTCAACGCCCACCACATATTCAAGGTCTTCTATTGGGATATAAAATGGTTTTCTAAACAAGGTGTAAGGCGTTCGCACCAACCCAGTGTGACGATTAAACTCTATGTTATCAATAAACCGTAAAGCGTCAGAAAATTTAAACAACAAGAAAGGCGTGATGAAAAGACCTGCCAAACTCAAGTATAAATAGTCTACTGGAAATGTATGAACCAGTGTCAGTACAATCAACATAAATCCCGCAATTGCAGACAATATGGTTATTACCATTCGAAAAAGTATTAAGCTTGGGTGACGAACTACCGCAACTTTTTCACCGTCACAATTCCATGCACCAAAGAGACGTGCAGGGCCATCAAAATCATCTCTTGGGGCAAATGCGTCTTTACAGGGTTTTGCGTCTTTAAACTTACAGCCATTTAGTTCTTCAGCCTTGGCTAGTCGTTCCTTATAGCTTAAGTTATGAAGATGATTTTTTGGTAGTTCTTCATAAAAAATACCGCTAAGACGGTAACCTGTTTCTCTATCTATATATGCGTCAGTTTTTGCAAAGTCTTCTTTTTCTTCTTCGGTAGCTTCTTCGCGGTATTTTCTGTTTCTTTCTTTAGCCCTTTCTATTAAATAAATATCCCACTCTTCTTGAGTCATCTCTTCAATCTTTTTCATCACCAATTCCTTTTGTGCTTAACCATTATCAACTTACCTGCTCTCGAGCCACTTTACATCGGCTTTGCTGTAAATAGCTGCATGGCGATTAGTAGGATCTCATGCTTCAACCCTTTTCCTTCTCCTTTTTTGCCATCTGGTTTCCAGTGCTTCCACGGCTCTTTCATTTCCGGCAGTGGCTCTTTAGGAAATTGTTCATTCAGTTCCTTAATGGGTTCGTATACTTTATTCCCTATCTCAACTTGTTGTGCAAACGACATCTCGCTCCAATAGTTTGCAGGTCTACCTATCGCTTTATCATACTCGGCTGTAACTGGGTCTAGATGCCTAAACCCCTCGTATTCTGGCGATTCAGGGAGTGGTTTACTTTTATCCATAAAGCGGCGGATATCTTCAAATAAAATTAGGCACTCTATCGGGCTACGAGGGTTCTCATCAACAATGGCAGTAATTTTGGCTTTGGGAAATTTCTGCCCATTTTTATGGCTAATGATTGGCGCATAGGTCATTGCACCATACTGATCTGTAGTTACGCGTTGAAAACGCAGGTTTATCTCTGAGTAATCAAAGCAACAATTCCCGAACTCATCTCGCTCAGTACAATAAGGTATATCAAAAGTGAATGATACTTTTTGTCTTTCTCTGTCGAAGTAAACGCATTTTTCTTTAACTAAGGTCGACAAATAAGGAGTAAGATTGACTAACACTAAATTTATCACCATTAGTAGCGCTATTAGCTGAAAATAGTAAGCTTGAAGCTCTCCCGAAAAGAGAGCAACGAGCATTGCACCTACAAATATAATCATTAATGTTAACGAGATAAGAAAAGGGCTTAATAATACCACTCTAACAATCGAGTTACCGCTAGCAAAACTTTTAAAACGATGTGGTTCATTAAATCGCTTATCGTAAATGGTATCAATCATACCCGCTGTAAAGCTTACGCCAGCTCTTTTTTTATAGGATCCGTACGTTTTTGCATTTAAGTAACAGTTATAGTGAAAAGAGCTAAGCATCATTCTTCTTGAGTCGTCTCTTCAATCTTTTTCATCACCAATTCCCTTTTGATTGACCATTATCGGCTTACCTGCTCTCAATCCAATTTTACATCGGTTTTGATGTTAATAGCTGCATTGCAATCAGCATAAACTCTCTTTTAATCCCCGCTTTTTCTCTTTTTTTACCATCTGGTTTCCAATAGTTCCAAGGTTCGCTCAGCTCAGGAAGAGGTTCGGTAGGGTGTAACTCATTAAGCTCCAAGATGGGTTCAAATAATTTGTTTCCTATCTCAATTTGTTGCGTCAATGACATTTCGCTCCAATAGCTAGCAGGTCTACCTATCGCTTTATCATGCTCCGCTGTAACTGGATCTAGATGCCTAAACCCCTCATACTCTGGCGATTCAGGGAGTGGCTTACTTTTATCCATAAAGCGGCGGATATCTTCATACAAAATATCGCACTCCATTGTGCTACGAGCATTTTCGTTGACTATCGTTGTCACTTTAGCTTTGGGGTATTTATAGCTATCTTTATGGCATATAATCGGTACATATGTCATCGCGCCTGTTTGATCTGTAAAAACATGCTTAATATCTAATTTAACTTCTGAGTAATCAAAACAGCAATGCCCAAACTCATCACGCTCTGTGCAATTTGGAATATCAAAAGTAAAGGACACTTTTTGTTTTTCTCTGTCAAAGTAAACATACTTACCAATCATAAAACTAGAGAGGTAAGGCATTATGTTAACTAAGGCAAAATTAATCAGCAATAACCAAGCTATCACTTGTAAATACTCAAGCCAAGGTTTACCTGTGAATAAACATTCGATAAGCACCAAAATATTGATTAACATACAAGACGTTGAAAACAAAAAAGGGCTCAAAAGAAATATTCTCACGACTGAACTATCCCCACCGTAACTTTTAAACCTATGGGGTTTGTTAAATCTTTTACTATATTTACCACCAATCATATCAGCAGTAAAACTCACTCCTGCTCTAGCTTCATAACGCTCAAACGTATTGATGTTTAGATAATAGTTATATTTGAAGTCTAACCTCATACTTAAATTCTTTTATTTTACATCGGCTTTGCTGTAAATAATTGCATGGCGATTAGTAGGATCTCATGCTTCACCCCTTCACCCTCTCCTTTTTTACCATCTGGTTTCCAGTGCTTCCACGGCTCTTTCATCTCCGGAAGTGGCTTTTTAGGAAACTCCTCATTAAGCTCGTAGATTGGTTCATATATCTTATTCGCTATCTCTAACTGCTGTTCGAGTGACATCTCATTCCAATAGCTCGCAGGTCTTCCTATCGCTTTATCGTGCTCCGCTGTAACCGGGTCTAAGTGTCTAAACCCCTCATATTCTGGCGATTCAGGGAGTGGTTTACTTTTATCCATAAAGCGGCGGATATCTTCAAATAACATAAGGCACTCTATCGGCACTCTTCCATTTTCATTTACGATGGCGGTAATTTTGGCTTTAGGGAACTTCTGTCCATCTTTATGGCTGATTATTGGTGCATAAGTCGTTGCACCATACTGATCTGTATACACACGTTGATAGCGTAAGTTTATCTCTGAGTAATCAAAGCAACAATTTCCGAACTCATCTCGCTCAGTGCAATTAGGTATATCAAAAGTAAACGATACTTTTTGTTTTTCTCTATCAAAATAAACGCATTTTTCTCCAACGAAGGTCGACAGGTAAGGAGTAAGATTAACCAACACTAAATTTATCACCATTAATAGTAATATTAATTGCAAGTGATAGGCTTGTAGCTCACCAGAAAAGAGAGCTAGGATCATTGTCAAAATAAAACCTAACATAAGTGATAGAGAAATAAGAAAAGGACCTAATAAAACTAACCTTACAACTGAATTTCCACTAGTACAGGTTTTAAAACGATGCGGCTTATTAAATCGCTTACCACAAACACCCGTTATCATATCTGCTGTAAAGCACACTCCAGCTCTTTTTTTATAAAACCCAAAGTTGTTGATAGTCAAATAATAATTGTAATGAAAAGAGTCAAACATAACTCTCCTTGTATTTTTTGTTCCTTGAAGTTCTTAACGTCTACACTTTTTTGACTATCATTAGCTTACCTACTCTCGAGCCACTTTTACATAGGCTTTGCTGTAAATAGCTGCATAGCGATTAGTAGAATCTCATGCTTCAACCCTTTCCCTTCTCCTTTTTTACCATCTGGTTTCCAGTGCTTCCACGGCTCTTTCATCTCCGGCAGTGGCTTTTTAGGAAACTCCTCATTAAGCTCGTAGATTGGTTCATATATCTTATTTGCTACCTTAAATTGTTGCTCGAGTGACATCTCGCTCCAATAGCTAGCAGGTCTACCTATCGCTTTATCATGTTCCGCTGTAACTGGGTCTAGATGCCTAAACCCTTCATATTCAGGCGACTCTGGGAGTGGTTTGCTTTTATCCATAAAGCGGCGGATATCTTCAAATAACATAAGGCACTCTATCGGCACTCTTCCATTTTCATTTACGATGGCGGTAATTTTCGCTTTAGGGAACTTCTGTCCATCTTTATGGCTGATTATTGGTGCATAAGTCGTTGCACCATATTGGTCTGTAGTTACACGTTGATAGCGTAAGTTTATCTCTGAGTAGTCAAAGCAACAATTTCCGAACTCATCTCGCTCAGTACAATGAGGTATATCAAAAGTAAACGATACTTTTTGGTTTTCTCTATCAAAATAAACGCACTTTTCTTTAACAAAAGTTGACAGGTAAGGGGTAAGATTTACTAGCGCAAAGTTAATAAGTATTAGCCAACCAATCCATTTTGCGTATTCAAGCCAAGGCTGACCTTCGAATAAGCAAATGATAATTGCTCCTAAAAGCCCACTCATAGCAACCAAGCAAGGCAAAAGAGGCGCCAACAATACGAGTCTAACTATTGAGTTACCGCTGGTGCAGGTTTTAAAACGATGCGGCTTATTAAATCGCTTACCACAAACACCAGTTATCATATCTGCTGTAAAGCAAATTCCAGCTCTTTTTTTATAAAATCCAAAGTTGTTGATAGTCAAGTAATAATTGTAATGAAAAGAGTCAAGCATCGTACTCCCCTTTAGTAGTTATTTCATTGTTAAACCTAAATTTTAACGCAAACTTTACTGAGCTTAGATAGTCCTCATCAATAGAAATAAGGTAGCTTGCTTTGATCATTTTATTATTTTCATCATAGGTTGGTTTATAGGTACCTAAACCTTCGACTTTTTTTAAGTCACCTTGTCTTAGTCGGTTATATGGATCACCTCCTAAGCCTGACAAAAAGCTCATTGATAATTCCAGCTCTGAAGTACCGCTAATAAAATCAGATGGGTAGACCTCAACAATATACTTTCCCACGCCTACCTTATTAATTTCCACCACAGGCTTTAAGATTATTTTCATAATATGCAAAAGATACTTTTGGGGGTTGCTAAAGGCTTTTTCTTCTTTATCTTTGCTCTCTTTTAGATCCTCAAGTTTAACATTAGCACTACTAAAAATACCGCGTTTACACCACCTTTCTATTTCTGAGTCTGTCCACAGTGCGGATAAGATCGCAAATACTATAGAACCAATAAAAAGCATCCAACCAATAGGCCCCATTGCCACAAAATAAGCGCCCCAAAAAGCACTAGCGAGCCCCAACCCAGCTGAAATTACCCCAGCTACAGCTGCATCTACATCACGCTTCTCATAAAGCTTTAGTGAATCACAAAATTGTACAAAGGCGGCAGCGACTCCTGCAGCTCCACCAACAAGTCTTAAAGCAGTAATTTTAACATTTAGGTCTGGATTCGTAGCATAGTTCTTTGTAATCGCTTTAGTAAATTTGGAGTTATCATAATTTTCTAGTACTGTGCCTACAGCGGCTAATCCACCTACAATCAATGAGAAATGTTTAACCGCCTTGTAACCTGCACCACCTTTTTCCTGCGCAAACTCTTTTTCATAGTCTATATAGGTTTTTATGACTGTGATCCCCGTGAGCAAAGCAAGTGGAATAGAGGCAAAGCGTTTTCCCTCAAATTCGGTTACTTGACGTGGTGTATAGTTAATTGTTTTGAGACCTCGTTCCGCTCTTCTAATGTTCTCTTCATAGATCTCTTCCCTAGAAAAGTTGGATGCGAGTCTGGTGAGTACTTTACCTCCGACACTCGTGTGGTCTTTAAAGGTCCCTTCAATGTCAATTACTTCATCTAGCATATTTTCAATTTCTGCTCTCACCACACTTGCAGGTAAGTTTTTAAACACCTTATAGCCTTCAAGCTCATTACGAAGTCGCGTGGCTATCGTTGTAATGTGGTTTCCGTGAATCGGCTTTCCCGCTTTTCTTGCTGCCAAAGCCTTTGTTAGAGCGTGCTCAGATTTAGCATGTTGTTCACCTAACTCTGGTATCACTGTTCGGTTTTGTTTCTTTGCTTTATCTATATCTCTTTGTTGTACCTTAAAGGCTTCAAATAAAGGGTGCTTAGTCATAGGTGCAGTGATAACTACGCGGTTGGCAGGTACATTATTAAAATCGTGCAATTCAATATCACTAAAGGTGCTTAAGCTGGCACTTTTTGCTATGGCTCCTACCTTGTGATAGAAACCTATATATTGATTGGCATCTGCAAGCGTTCTATTTGCGAAGCTTTGTTGCCAGTATATAAGGTTTTCACTTAGCCCTTTCTCAACTACTTGGAGAAATCTAAGCTCAAGAAATAAAAAGGGATACTCGTTTTTATCTATGTCTCTTTCAAACGCTGCTTGTGTAAGCTTTTCAGGATTATAAGCACCAAACTCGTTTCGAATATTATCAACGATGTAATTTTCTGATTTTAAATCTTCGCCATACAAATCTTCTTGTGGCGTAAATTGAACGCATAACCATGAGTTATCGTTCGAATGAAGCTCCGAAGTGAAATCTTTATAACCTTCGTGTATTTTTTTAAGCTTCTGAACAATAAACTTGCGGACTTGATGGTCAACCAATGCAGGAAAGTAAATAGGAAATGTTTTTTCAGAAATATTTAAGCTATTTAAGTGCCCGTACGCACATTCAAATGCATTTCGATAAGCAAGCGGCGACAAAAGACTCAAGTCCCAGTAGGCGGCGGTGAAGCTGGTGGGTGGGGCTATCTGATTGTTTCGACAGGTATCCGCCAGATTAATCTCTTTCTGTTCACCGTATTTGCCCTCAAAAAAATGGAGCAGCTCCTCTCTAAAGCGTAAAAATTGCTTAATTTTAGTGATGAGGTTCGGTAGTTCTTTCGGCGTGTGGACTAAATGCTTTTGCAGCTTTTCAAGACTTAGGCTCTCGCCTATCTTTCGTGTTGCTTCTGATTGTTTATCATTCTTTGTATATACTAAGTTATGTCTAGTTTCTGGTCCATCGAACCCCCGCACTTGATAACTTTCCATCTTAGATTCAAAAAGTTCAGGGTTTGCAAACATGGTTGAGGCAAGGAGTGCGGAATCGTAAAAGTCTTGGGAAGCTAGGTGGTTTTGATGCTGCACAAACGCCAGATATAAGACATCACCCTCGAGTTTTAAATTTTGTACAATCCCCAAAACGTCATGCAAATAGATACAGGGTTCACCGTTTTCGTTGGCTTTTAGGTTTTCAATATTGTCCCAGTTGGGGGCTGATGAAAAGTCGATAGTTTGCATGCGCTCGCTACGATAGGTCGAGGCTTTACCTTCGTCTGGGCACTTTGACGTCATTGGCTTTTTATCAAAGCGGCTGTCATCAGGTTTCATATCTCCAAGCGCGCTGATGTAATCCCACGACCATTGCACGCGTGAAAAGGCAACTTGATAAGTCATGGTTTCAACTGCAGTTGAGTCTGAGAATAGGCCTTTTGCGCGAATTGGTAGTGTGAGTCTTGGCATGTGCGTGCCGTTGTTGGGCCTGAAGCTTTGACCGTGATACTCACGAAGGTCAACTTCACTGAGCATGCCACCTGAAATGGCGGCTATTTCTCGCCACAAATAACCATTAACAAAAAAGTAGTAGTAACCA
Organism: Pseudoalteromonas flavipulchra NCIMB 2033 = ATCC BAA-314; assembly: GCA_000814665.1. Lineage (GTDB taxonomy): Bacteria > Pseudomonadota > Gammaproteobacteria > Enterobacterales > Alteromonadaceae > Pseudoalteromonas > Pseudoalteromonas maricaloris. The sequence continues at coordinate 373,853 of JWIH01000021.1, read as the reverse complement.
ACCGGTTCATCTTCTTGAAATACTTTTTGATCTTTAAACATGGGCACGTATTCAGGTGCCTTTGCTTTATTAATATCAAGCGACGCTTCTGAGAATACACGTAACTCTACCGTCTCTACAAAAGGAATTTGGTCATCCGGTTTTGGTGATGACGCTCGTTGAACTTCAGCAAAACCAAGTGGCACTGTACAATCTTTGCCATTTAATCCTTGAAGTTGCAATTCCAGCGTACAAGGTGCTTGCTCGTCGTTGAGTTCCGTATTAAAAATATGTGCGCCCATGCTTTATTGCCCTCCCTGTTCTAGTTTTTTTTGTTGTTTGTTTGCGCCTTGCTTTATCACGAAATTTCCCTGTGAAATAAGACTACGGCTGCTTTGGTTATTTAGACCAAATGCACTCTGGATTGGGTCTTGTTCTGTAACCGTTGCATCTCTTTTCGCCACTGACAGTGAGCTAGGGGTAGCACCGCCCGGTTGGTTAAGGGGAGAAGGCGGCGTATTTTTGCTGTTAGAGATCATAAGATCTCCTTGGCGAACGGCGGGTTTTCCTTCGATATACACATCAAAAGAGCCAAGAATAAATTCGGCTTTGCCTTTTATAGTGCCGCTGGCGATGCCTTTTTTTCTGCCGGGCTGATCGCCTGTGCTTTTTGAAAAGTTACTTTTGATGTTGGCTGCGGGATTGCCATTGATTTTTACTGAGCTTGCCGTGCTCGCTGCATCACCAGATTTGGCGAGATTGCTATAAGGAATTGGCACAACAACTTTACCAATCTTAGTCCAGCAAACATCTATGGTACTTAGCATGCCACCACTGTCTTTATGGACTGCAGTGCGACCATTAATTAATGCGTTTTGGCCGCTCACGATGCCTACCTGCTGTGCTTCGCTATCTGTGTCTTTTTCGATTTGTTCCTCAGTGCCAGCTTGCCATCCTATTTTGCGTTCAACCAAATCTAAAAATGCCCGAGGGTTATCAATGGGCATGTGCATGTCCATGCCAGTTTCTGGCTCTTGATGAGGTAAAATTGGCTCGTTTTTTTCATCGTTCCACTTAGGCGGTGGGACAATATAGTCACTGGCAAACTCAGTTATCATTTCACCCAATACCATATCGCCATATTTAGCGCGCGCAATCTCATCTATAAATGCGTTTTCACCGCTGGCTTTGTCAGGAAATACGGCAATCCCATTTACACAGCCAATGGCGCCATTATTTTTCGCTGCGATAGTAAGCTTTAGCAATGCGGGATTATTATGTCGCCACGACACACTCCCGCCTACTCGAAGCGTTGCCGACATGGCATCTTGATCATACTGAATCGAATCTGGCTCTTTTCCCTTTACTGCTGCGATAAAGCTCATAACACACTCCTTGTTACTGAGATTAATTGTGGTTTTTCTTGCTCTGTGATCAGCCACACTCTTTCAATGTGGCTATTTAACGGGTTGTGTAAATAACTGCTGGCAACCGCAAGCCCCATTGCATTATGGCCAGCGCCAATATAACCAATGGTATTTGCCGTGTTATTTAGCTCTATTAACGCGTCGTGTTCTTGGTACAAGACGCGGCTAGCATTAAGCCATTCTCTTTGCCACTGCTCACTAAGTAAGCGGGTCGAAATATAGGGCTCACTTACCTCTGCGTGCAGCTCTTTTAATAGCTCACCTAAGTCGCCCTGGTATGCTTTGGTTTGGCATGCATTTTTATTAGCACTTGTACCAAGCAATGCGCAACCGCCTTCACTTAATACAACACCTTCAGGGCCGCCAACAACTTGTAGCTTGCCTACCCAGTTTGGTTTTGACGCTTCATCATAACCAACGCAACTATCTACAAATACATAGAGACTATTTGGCGAGAGCGAATCAATATCAAGCGTTTGATGCAACTGAATATCATCAACGTTCAGCTCAAGATGGTCACAAAGCGTCCTAACATCAGACACTTCTATATATTGCTCTTCTGCTTTTGCGTTGGCAGTAATTAGATTAATGGTGCCGTCCCATGTGTTGGCACTGCCATCAAACCGTTGTTTTGTCTGATTTAATAAAGATTCTAAAATGGCTAAACAGCGGTCTTTACGTCGTGTGACCGAGATTTCTTCAATTTGTGCGCGCAAGTATGGGGCATCGAGGCTTCTATCGTATCTAACAATGGCTTTGCTTGGCGTGCAAAAGCGCATGTTGTTTGCGACCGCGGTATATAAAGCACTGGGGTGGTTACCGGCGGGGGTTTCTAGCGCGATTAATTCAAACTGCATGTGCCACTCCTTGCGCTTGCGCCTCTTCTACTAAGAACACACTGTTACTGCCTGTTTGGCTCTTTTTTACCCTTCCTCGCCATATTAATGAAAACTGCTGTGTTTGCGAGTCAATTACCAGCGTATCACACTGCATATCAATAGGCGTGGCGTCTGGGCCATTAACCAAACGACAGCGAGGTACGATTCTGGGCAACGTTAGCTTTAGGCTTTGTCCATAAGGTAAATCTGGTGTCAAGCCCATCATTTCAATCCACCAGCCATCACTAAACGGGTTTGGAGTTTGTTGGTCTTGCGGCGCGACTTGATAATGCGCAGCGGGGACTACTTCTTTAAATGGAAACTTACCCGCGAGGGCTTGGGATTCGTCAACCTCTGGGAGTTTGTCACCCCTTGGCGACCAAAATGGTGGGATCGCTGCAAAGCTTGCTACCGCAGTGTCGTGACTCGGCTTTTTTAATACCTGATTAGCATACTCCACTTGTGGCAATAGCTGGCCTTTCGCTTCTTTATTTTTGAGCTTATAGCCACGACCAAGAGGGTTTTGGGTCGAAACTTGTTCTTCATCCGACGGACTTGTGCCGCCATAGGCAAGTTGGTAATTTAATACACAGGACGATAATACTAGTGGATCGCTCGCCACGGGCCCGAATAGCGATCGCTTCCACACACGCTCACCAGTAACTCGCAGTAATTTATCAACAAAGACCTTATCGTCACAGCCAAGTTTGAGTCCTACTTCTATCACTCGCGCTTGCTTGTCGGTTGGTGGAAAACAGGTCAATTCACCATATACTTCAAAACCGGTTTTATAAGGCTGAACTTCGCTAACGGCGGTTGGGCTGGCTTCAAGCCCTTCACCGTCAAAGTCATCAGCAAGTACAACAGGCGCTCCAGTTGGATCGGGATATACATTACCCTTTACGTCGTATTCAAAGTTCTGCTTCACAGCGATGACTACGATAGGATCTTTGTCCTCATCCCAAGCCTCAACCGTGCTACTTTGCCACTCGGATTCATTCACTAGCATGGTTCAACTCCTGTTTCACTGATTGCCACTGAAGATAAGCCATCGGCATGTAAAAAAGCGCAGCGCCAAGTGCATGCGAGGAAATTTTGGAAAGCTTGCGCTGTATAGCAAGGCCAGCCAATCCCTGTTGTAACCAAGCCGCTGGCTCAGAGACTTTACGCCCTGCGAGTTGATGTTGGGTATTTGCTGTTATTAAAGCTTGGCGTTCGTATTCTGCTTGCTTAAAACTGGGCAGTTTTTGCGATTTTTGAGATTGAATACCAGTTTTCGCATCACTTATTGCGAATTCTTCAGGCAATTCGAGATCGGTGATTTGTTTCCACGCCTCGTAAGCCGGACGAGCGGTACTGGGGACTTCGAGTAACTTAACTAGATTTTGTAACGAACGGGTATGAGAAAAGTACGGAAACACTTCTGCAATGTAGCTTGGATTATGCTGGCAATAAAGTAAGCATGGTTCATCCCATTTTGGTTCGTCGAGTAAGCCTGCCAGCTGCAATAGTTTTGCTTTTAGCGCGGTATCATCGGTCATCGCAAACCGCTTCACTAAGTGCTCTGAAAGTTGCTCTGTATTACACAGCCACATATTCACCAATGCCGTGTAGGCAATTTCAGGGTTGCTATGTTCAAGTGCGGCCATGAGTTGGTGGCGCGACAAGTTAGCCGTACTAAATGCTAAATAGATAAGGCTCGTAGGCCAATTTTCATCTGTTGATAAAATTCGCTGCCTGAGTGCATCACCTAAATCAATGCGCCATGCTGACAAGTTATGAATGAGCAGCTCAGCAAGCGCAGGTTCGCTGTTAATCGCCGTGATGATTTCACTAGCTTGATCTTCAAGTGCTCTTGTCCCAAAGAGATGGTTAATGAGTAACAACAGCTGAGGTGAGTCAATCTCTTGGGTTAACGTAAATACATCGTCAATCGACCCGTGCGCGATACAATCTAGTTGAGAGCGATTTATCCAGTGTTCTTCGTCCGTCTCAGCTAAGGTATACACATGATTTAATAGTTGTTTTTCAAGGGCATGTAAACGCCCAGTCTCAACTACTTGGCGCGCATTAAACTTTTGATAATGACGCCAAAGCGACTTAAGTTGTTGACGGTGAACGGCCAATTTGGTTGCAGCTAAAAACATAGTCACACCATATCAGCTTAATTTAATCGAATTGGCCAGCCTTGGAGGCTGAGATCTTGCTCAATATCGGCGTTTAACAGTTTACCTTCAAGCTGTATCTCACCATTGCCGTTAATGGCAATGCTGCCATTTTTGGTTTTGACACAGACTTTTTGCTCGCCATTTAACACCACGGTACCGTTGTTATTTGTCACCGACGCTGCCGGAAAGTCTTGCGGTGCAGCTAAGCGACCAATAACGACAGGTATTGCCACGCTATGTAACAACACTTCATCGTCAATACTTACGCGTGTCACACTGTCTAATTGACCTTTAACCTTCATTTCTACATTAGATTCGTCACACTTCACTCGTAACACTTTGCCTAATTTATCAATGGCAGATACACGCCATACGATGTTGCTTAACGACGGTGGAAATTGTACAACATTGGTTTTCATAGACTTTGCTCCCTGCTTAGTTATGGCTAATTGCTGAGCCAGACACTGAAATGTTGCTGGCGCTTAAGTTCAAGTTGTTCGCATCAATGGTAATATTACCTGCCGCATCAATTTCTATTTTGCCGCCGCCTTGAGAAAGCTGAATTGAGCCGCTACCTTGGCCAACGATTGAAATGTTTCTATCGGCATTGATGGTGAAGTTACCATTTTGCGCCGCAAGCTCAACATTACCATCAACGCTGAAGTAACTGATGTCTTGCGCGGCCTCAAGATTGATGGATTGCTGCGCTTCGAATTGAATATTGCTGTCAGCAGATTGAATTTTAATGTCGGTGTCTGCGGTGAGTTGAATCGTCTCTTTGGCATTGATCTCAATATTGGACTCAATACTTTGGATATACACTGCATCTTCTGCGCGAATGCTTATTTCTTTGTCGGCTTGTGCCACAATATTTGCTTGTGATTGCAGCGTCATCGCTTCTTTCGATTTAATATCGATGTAACCTTTTTTGGTTTCAAGCTTGATAAATTCGCTGCCTTCTGTGGCATTAAATTCGAGCATATTTTCTTGCGCTTTGGTGAACAGTTGGATTTTCTCTTCGCCTTGCTTGTCATCCATCAACAAAGTGTTTTCTGCCTTCGTCACCAATTTATTTTCAGTAGCATTCTCTGCAGTCACCGGGCTTAGTGCTTCATGGTTAAATAGCGCACCGAGAATAATAGGCCTGTCTAAGTCACCATTTTCGCCCGCCACCATAACCTCGGTTCCTTTGTTTAAAGGAAAGTGCATGCCGTGCCCACCAGGCCCACCATAGTGCTGCATAAGTCGAGTCGGTTTACTCTCTTCTCCTTCACCATCTTGGTTAAATGGCAGCTTGACTTTATAGCGCCCTTTGTCATCCACTTCTTGCTCAATCGTGGCGTTAAAAGATGCAAAAACCTTTTTGCGCTTAATAACAGGCGCTTTAAACTGCACATCAATTGGGATAATCGTCGCCTGGTTTTTATAGGTTAAGCCTTTTACCTTGGAACCGTATTCAACGCTACCGCCTTGGCAACCTTTATGAGCAACAGACACCACTAAGTAACGACCGCTGTAATTAAGGTGATCGGTTATGGTTAAAGCGACACCCGGACGAAGCGCCCGACAGTCAGTATCGATTACAAAAAGATTTCGCTGACAATCAATGCTTTGCTGGTGTACTTTGGTAAGCGCATCGCCATCGCCTTCAGTCATGAAGTTTTCAGCAAATATACAGTCTTCACCAAAGCCACCAACCTCTGATTGATTATTGCTATTTACAGACAATGCGCAGCCTTTTTCATAGTCTTCGTCATACAGCCTAAAGCCGCTATTTATTAGGCTCGCTTTTTTAGAAAAGGCAAAGACAGACTCGCTCGGTCTTACCTGTCCGGTGGGTGATGCATAAGGCAAAATGATCTCTTCCATCTCTGAAGAAAAATCACTGCTGCTGCCAAATACCGAAAGGTTGGCTTGACTACCCGTTGACTCTGTGCTGCCGTAAACAAAACCGTAGCGGCGCATTAGACGTGTTACAAAATCAAAGTCACTTTCGTCGTATTGCACTGTCATGGCAAGGGAAGGTGATGATCCCTTCAGTTGCAATTTCCCTGACGGGAACCCAGCCTTGTCTAACACGCTTTTAACGATGGCATCCGCCGACATGTCGGTAAAAACGCGATTAGATCGTTGATGCTTGAGCAACACCAAAAGTGATTGAAAAGATAAGGTATACACGTAGCCTTGATGACTGCGACCATGGCAAACATATTCGGTAATGATTCCCGAAACCGTTCTGTCAGACATCGCCCACGTAATGGAAAATGTCACATCTTTACCAATCACCAGATCAGGCTCAATTAGTTCCTCACTTAACACCTCAATATCGAAGCGATAGTCACTACATAAGCTGTCATTCTGTGATTCAAAACTCAATACTTTAAATAAACTCCCAGACAACCCCGCAATTTCAATTGCAAAGTGACTCTCGTTTGCCTTAGGCAGTTTATCGGCAAGTGATGCGAACATTTCCATTTTTGTCTCCTTACTCGTATCTACCGTTAACTTAAGTCGGCGAATACGGCTTCAATTTCACCATTTTCATCCAGTGTCAGCGTCAGCAGATCTGGCATATCTTCTTCGCTCATAAAGCCCAAAATGGAGCGAGCGATCCCAGGTAAAATTTGTTGTTCAATTGTTGCGTTAACCAATCGTGCGCCGCTATCAGACATAGCGCATTTATCGGCTAGATAATCTAGCGCTGTTTGATCTACGCGCAGTTGTATAGCGTGATTGTCACGAAGTCGCGCTGCGACCTTCTCTAACTTTAGTGCCACGATATGTTTTAACACATCAGTATCAAGCGGGAAGAAAGGCACGACCTGCATCCGTGCTAAAAGCGCTGGTGCAAAATGCGCGAGCAAGTTTGGCTTAATTAAGTTGACTAGCTGCTGAAAGCTCGGTCTCTCAAACGGTGTTTCTTCTTCGTTATTGTCTTGTGCTTCTTCGCCTTCAGGCACACCTTGCTGAATGATCCCATCCACCATTTGTTGCATGGCCTGCTGCTCGGTTTCTGGTGTACAAGCATTGATGATTTGCTCAGCCCCTAAATTAGAAGTCATGATGATAACCGTGTTTCTAAAATCGATTTCACGCCCTTCACCATCACGCATTACGCCCATTTCAAACACTTGGTAGAACATATTCATGACATCTGCGTGGGCTTTTTCCACTTCGTCAAGTAACACCACAGAATATGGACGTTGGCGCACAGCTTCGGTTAACACCCCACCTTCACCATAACCCACATAACCCGGTGGTGAGCCTTTGAGTTGTGATACTGTGTGTGCTTCTTGATATTCACTCATGTTTATCGTGGTTAAGAACTTCTCGCCACCAAATAGTAGTTCGGCTATGTGTTTTGCAGTTTCGGTTTTACCAACCCCAGAAGGACCTGCTAATAAGAATACGCCCAGTGGCCCAGACGACGCCGATACACCCGCTTTTGCTACCCGTAAGGTTTGTGCAATCGCAGTCAATCCAGCATTTTGCCCCACAACGCTTTGTGCCAGTGATTGCTCAAGCTTAAGTAAGTTCTCCAGCTCGTCTTTCACCATGTTACCCACAGGGATCCCAGTCCAACTTGCGATCACTTGCGCTACCGTATCACTGGTCACTTCGGAGAAAATCGCATTGTCATCTTGATTTAACGCAGCAAGCGCTTGTCTAATCGCAGGTTTCTCTTCGTCACTCGCACCGTGTAGGGCATTATAAGTATCAATTTGCAGCTCACGGCTTTGCTCAAGCTCAGCAAGCTGCTCTTGGGCTTGTGTAAGCGCATCGGTGAGACTTTGAATACAGGTTTGATCTGCAATCCCAAGCTTTGACTCGATTGCCAAGCGCTCAATTCTGCTTTGATAGTAACGGATCTGCTCTTTGGCTTTATCAATCACCACAGGCGACGTTGCCGGTCCCATTCTGACCATAGCAGCTGCGGTATCTAGTACATCAATGGCTTTGTCAGGCAATTGTCTACCTGTGATATATCGAGCTGACAACGTAACCGCGGCTTCAATTGCACTGTCTGTGATTTGAATCTGGTGGTGCTTTTCGTATTTATCTTTCAGCCCCGTGAGCATGAGCTTTGCAGCTTGCTCGGTTGGCTCATCGACTTTAATTAATTGAAAGCGGCGTTCAAGCGCAGCATCGCGCTCAAAATATTTTTTATATTCGCTCCATGTCGTCGCAGCAAGTGTTCTTACTTCTCCACGTGCAAGTGCCGGCTTTAGTAGGTTTGCGGCATCCCCCATGCCAGCGTCGCCACCAGCACCAATCAAGGTATGCGCTTCGTCAATAAATAAGATAACGGGGGTCGCTGAACTCTTTACTTCATCAATGACTTGTTTAAGACGACGCTCAAATTCACCTTTTACACCTGCTCCGGCTTGTAGCAGACCCATATCCAATACGCAGATCTTAACTTCTTTAAGTTCTGGCGGAACTTGCCCTTCAACAACGCGCTGAGCAAGTCCTTCTACCACTGCAGTTTTACCAACACCGGGTTCACCAACAAAGATTGGATTATTTTTACGGCGACGACACAACACATCGATTGCGAGACGGATCTCTTCGTTACGCCCAAGGACTGGGTCAATTGCACCAGAACGTGCTTTTTCAGTGAGGTCTTCACAAAATGCTTCTAGCGCGCTTTCACCTTGTGAACGGCTATTCGACACCGTGTTGTCAGCATTTGGCTTACTGAATACTTGACGCTCAGTCGAGCCTTTACAGATCTTATTTAAGTTCTGCTTTAAGAAGTGCGTATCAATCTTGTCGAACTCGCGCGCCAGTCCAAATGCAGGGCTGTATATCGCCATGTCTTTGAACGAGTCAATCAGCGCAGCGCCTGTGATCCAATCATTTTGATGGCGCATGTTTGCACTGAGCCATGCTTTTTCTAACCACTCATAGAGGCGACGGGAGAAAACCGGCTTGCTCGGGTTACCAGCATCTTGTTGATTGATAAATTCGAGCGCACTATTCCACAATGCGTCTTGATCAACTTCGAAGAAAGGTAAAATCTTCGCAACATCGCCGTCATTGTGCTCTTCCATTAACTTTAATAGGTAATGCTCTGGTAGCACTTCAAAATGCTTTCGACTCGCTGCGAATCCAGCCGCGGCTTCTAACGCTGTCGCGCTGTGATGATTGAGTTTGTCTATGAGATTCTTTATGCCTGTTGCGTCCATCTTTTAATCCTTGCTATTCCCGTTCGCATTAAAACTGTGATTGTGAATATATTTTCTTCTCTATGCGTGCGTTAACTTTACCTATCGCACAACTTACCCCAAGCTTGCCAGCCCCTAACCGAGTGCCCTCGCGCGCTTGGCGATTGATCTGCACTAACAGTTGCCAATTCATTTTGGTTGAGGTGTGCCAATTTAATAATTGTGATAAACGTTTCGCCTTTACACCACCTTGCTCATATAGCTGTGCCTCAGCCTCGTCCATTGGACCAAGCTCAATGCAAATACGATTGCCGGTGACCAAAACGCGTTTACCCAATACGCCATTACCACCCAATGAGAAACCGCTTTGTTTTGAGCCTAACTTGCCCGCTTCAGTAATACCTTCCCATTCAACGATATTATCTTTAATCGCTAAGCTTTCGTCTTGTAGCGCTTGCTTTAATACTTGCTCAAGCCCAGCTGCACTGGTTTGTTTGGCACTAATGAGGTTTAGTTTGCTCTTATCCGATTGGTTATTTTCAAATACCGCAGCAACTATTTGATCAAATTGCTGCGCACCAATGCCAGCAAGATTAATCTGAGACTTCTTCCAACTTTGAAATAGCTGACAATACAGTACATGATTAAAAAGATCTAAAAATGCGCGTGTTCTTGCACCTACCTCTTCGTCTCCTGCGGCTTGCTCTAACAAGTAGTGCGGCATCGCAGCATCAACGCCATATAAACCGAGAAATGACGTTTCAAGCCTCAGCTTACCTCGTTGCCTTACTTGCAATTCACAGCGTCTAACGTCTGACGCTGGAAACCCAAGTTCTTTATACGGTGCAATTTCAACGCGATGACTGTGGCCACTTTGTAACTCGTTATTGCTGGCCCAATGCTGTTCAATAAGCGTTAGCGCCTTGTACAAACTAAAGCGCCAAGGTGTGGCCATCAAATTAGCTATCGGTTCTGGCAGTTTTGCCCAAATGGGTTGGTTTTGCTGCTCCATCATTTACACCTGATAACTGTCGCCTGCCGTCACGTCCCATTCCCACTCATGGTAACTTGGCAGCAGCGTCACTCTGGTTTTTAAACATTCGTTAATTGGCGCATATAATTTAAAGAACTGATGCAACACATCACAAAAATGATACGCATCGGCTGTGCAAACAAAGCTCTTTTCGTTTAGGGTTAAGTGGATCTCTATCCCTTTAACGAACACGCCCTTTTGTAGCAATGAGATAGGTTTAGATTCAGCGCCTTGAATACTCTCAATACGGTTTCGATTTTCAGAGCGCTCCGACCAATCAAACAGCGCCAATAGCTTCTTCAGTTGGGTTGGTTCTGCTAGTTGAGAGAAACGCATATTCAATAAGCTAATGAGCTGCCAATGTAAAGCCTGATCAGGAGAATTAAGCAACTTGCTCGGTCTTACGACATTTTTAACGCTAAGTACCGACGGTACATCAGCGCTTTGTGCATTGATATCGCCTTCTTGCAGTGTTTGCCTTGGCCACGCCGCGTTATGCGCCAACAGATCGGTCGATAAAGTAGTAATATCACCCACTTCTTGCATTGAAAGCTGAATGTACGTCTGTGGCGATACCCCGCCAATGTCACGGCTTATCAGTGAATACAAATGGGCGTTATCTTCATATACCGTGCTATACCGAGAAACAAAGTCGATGGCTTCTCCCGTGCTACTACTTGCGCCTTGTACCGACTTAACGCTATAACAAAAACTCTCTCCAAGTTTATTTTGCACTGGATGTAGTTGGTATTCGGTTTGGTTTTCGCTCACTCGGATAGGCTCGGCATCTACTGGGTAGATATTTACCGCAGGTACACAATTAAGCAGGATATTATCCGCATTTACTTTGTTACCGGGCGGTAATTTAATATCACTGGCTATTTTGATGCTGATGGTATTAGTGTCTGGATCAATATTTAGTGTATCCAGTCCCGTTAGTTCAACAAAATAGAACTTTTCACGAGAGTTAAAGTAATCAAGCAACAACGCATAAGCGGGATGACTCTGTTCGCTATTCGGCAACATTCCGGTGCTGTCTTTATGAAAAGCCGCATCAATTTTTGACTTGTTCAAGGTATATTGCGTCGTACTGCCAAGCTTTCCAGTCTCAACCTCTATCGCTGCGTTTGGATTCTTCATCATTTGATAAAGACTGGCGCAAAGCGGCGTGTCTCCACGCAAATACACCCGCAATTTAGAGAGATCGTAATCGTCTAAACTGCCTTGGCCTAACCGCTTAAGGTGTAAGTTTAACGTCGCACCAGTGTGGATCTCATGATAGTCCACAGAGTAGATCTCAAACGGCAACACTTTCGTTTCTGCGGTGGTAGTAAAGTGACAAGCCACAGGGGCGTTATCACTTTTATGGGAAGAGATTTTCGCGCCTTTTGGCACACTCACCAGTCCTTGCATGGTGAGTTTTGGCGCAAACTCTAGCACCGTCGTAGACGGATAATAATTTAATAATATTGGGCAAATCTGTCTGAGTACCTGCTCAGACACTTCAGGTAGCGTCTCGTCCAATCGCTTTTGCGTAAATGCCGTTAAGTAAGCGACTCCTTCGAGCAAGCGCTCAACATGAGGATCTCTATCCTTTAACGCGTCAATATTTAAAAAGCCGGCATGTTCAGGATACTGCTGAGCAAATTGTTTACCTGCTTGTGTTAACAGCCTCATTTGCGCATCAAAATATTGCTGCATATCCATTAGTCTGCTCCTCCTGCATTGACGTTTGCTTTACCACCTGACGCAAACTTAGTATTCAATCTGATTATCTCGCCGGTTTTTAATTGCGCTCTTATCTCAAATCGAATCACACAGTTTTCCTCTTTTATGTCGATGGGTCGAACGATGAGGTTAGTGATTCTTGGTTCGTACTTTTCTATGGTTCTTTTTACTTCATTGGCAAGTGTTTGCTGCGAATAAGGTAGCCCTTCATATAGATCTTCCACATCCGGTAAACCATAATCACCTAAGTGCTCAAGCACTCCCCTACGCGCATTCAATAGTTGCGTTAGGTGTTTACATACGCTGTCGCTTAGATGCGATAAATTGTTATCGCTATAGGCTTGACGTGATGGTTGAGCTAGCAAATCAAATAAGGCCATAGAAAAATACGCTCTCTATTCATTGCGCGAACTAGTTTAAGCTTGAAAAGGAGGCCAGGAGGCCTCCAACACTCGAAATTAACGACCTTCAGTCCATGAGTCAGAGAACTCAATGTTACCGTCTAGGTACGTCCAAGTGATGCGCTTGTAACGCATGTGCACTGTTTCAAGGTGAGGATAACGCTCTTTATCCAAATCTTTAACGTTGTGCATTGTTGGCGTGATTGAAGTGATTTTCACGTCTTCAAGCGTATGGCGGAAGTACTCACGCTCAGTACCAGTGTCATCAATACGGTACCATTTAAGCTCAAGTTGCTTTAATGTTTGACCGTTTGAACACGCTTTGTACATGTACGGAGTAGCAGCATCCACAGCTTTTGTGATAACAAAAGGCTCGTGCTTACGAGTACCTGTTAGCTCGCCCGTGTCGTTATCAGTTGGGATACGCAATTCGTGATCGAAATGCAAAATCTCAATTGAACCTTCACGCTCAGCTACAGTTACTGAACCTTTAACGTCGTTACCTTGGTCGTCCTTTAACCACATATACGCTGGAATTGCCATTTTTAATTTCTCCTTTTAAGATAAGATGTTTCCTAATTATTAAAGGCATTGATCAAACGCGTGTTTTTCACGTTTGATCCCCAAACAAAGCGCCACGCTTTATGCCAATTTGGGAACATGTCCCAAGTTGGTGGCAGCCAACTTGGGGCAATCTTTCACTACATGTTATAAGTCACCACGTAATTCCATCACTAACGTCGCCGCATCAAATGGCGTTTTTAGTATATCCAGCTGCAAAAAGTGCTGCTGAACTGCTTCGGGTAACTGTTTAAATTCGAATTCAGCTCTAAGCTCTTCATTCCATCTAAGCGTCACAAAACTGTCTACCGTGATCACTTCATCCTTTGGCGCCGTCTGATTGTAGTGCTCAACTGCTTTTAAAAAATTTACATCATGGTCTTGCATACAATCATTAAGCGCTACGTAATGAAGGTAATTTATTGCTTTAACAACGAATTCTGTTTCAAATTCTCCTACCTTAAGCTGGCTTGGTTTTACTCGTGGAGCATGCTCAAAACACGTTTCCATCGCCGCGGTATGAGAGATAGCAGCTTCTTGTAATTTCTTTTTTGCAAAAAAGAGCTCTGGTGTCATCTCCTGGCTATATGACAAGTTAGTCACCAAGACTGTACTTAACACCATCAACCAGTTACATACTTTTCGTTTAAACATGACAATCCTTTGCCTCATCGATTCTTGTCTAAAGCTACCTTCTTAGCCTTAGATAGGTTTATTCACTTATATTGACGGTCTTTATCTATCGCTAGGTTGTTGACTAACGAGTTCAAGGTGCACGTCACTTCCACCGTTTAACGCATGCACTAAAGTGCATCATGGAAGTATAAATCGTTTTAACTTTACTCAGCTTTAATAGGTTTTCCTATAAAGCTTCTGTACTTAACTACAGGCAAGGAAAATAAAATTAAAATCCAGATTATATTTCCAAAAAACAACATCTCAGACGAGGTATAACCGCCCAAATAAAATTCGTTTAACAACGAGTATATATTTACAAACCACCACACCCAAACTACCAAACCCCATGTTCTTCGACTTAACACACGAACTTGTAATATGAGCAATAAGTTTGCTGCCAAAACCAAGCTATCTAAGATAAAGACAACAATGTCTACAAACGCAACACTAATCTCAGACGAAGTAAAAAGCTGATTATCGTATATTAAAAACACAGTTAAAGAACATTGCACTAAAAATATAATTTTCCAAAAAATATGTTCTGCTTCTATATTCATAAATATACCATTTATTACCAGCAACCATATTAAAATTGGTCTTTTTATTAGTAACTATTTCCCATTATTGCGCTTATCAACCTAACCCGGTTTAACAACTTTTTCTTTTTGCACTTTTAGATGCAAACTCAACTAATATCTCATAAGCGCTTGCCGATACTTCTGAACCGCTACAATTAAGGTTCAATATCATGCTTTATAATGGGCAGCATTCACTGCCCTAAATACGCTTCATTGGTTCTTCAGGAGGCCTTCACTTTTCGCCAGGCATTTGACCAACGAGTGCGAGGCGTACGTCGATACCTTCCACTTGGAAATGTGGAACAACATACGTATTCACACGGTAATAACCAGGATTACCCGGGATCTCCGACACAGTCACGTTGGCATCTTTTAACGGGTGCGTAGCAATTAGAGACTCGTCTGGATTATTCATCTTAGTAACTAATGCACCTAACCAATCATTAAGTTGCTGCTCTAGCTCGTGACGAGGTTTGCTTGAACCGATATTTTCACGTTGGATCACCTTCATATAGTGCGCAATACGCGATACCAAGTAGATGTATGGTAATCTTGCATTGATCCGCGAGTTAGAGGTGGCTTCCGGCGTTTCAAAAATTTGTGGCTTTTGCGCACTGTTTGCAGAGAAGAAACACGCAAAGTCACTGTTCTTGTAATAGCTCAGAGGGATAAACCCTTGGTTTGCAAACTCAAGCTCTTTGGTTTCAGAAATAAGTACTTCCGTTGGGATCTTAGTTTCTTGACCACGACCTGCCTCAAAAGAATGCAGAGGTAGATTTTCAACGCGACCACCAGATTGTGGACCACGAATATTTACCGCCCAACCATTTTGGTGGAAGCTACGGACGATATTTGCCGCGAACGCAAATGTCGCGTTACCCCATAGATAACGTTCATGATGCTCACTGCTAACGTCTTCTTGATAGTTAAAGTGACGAATTGGGTTTAAGTCGCCGTATGGTAAGCGCAGTAAGAAACGTGGGAACGCTAAACCAATGTAACGTGCATCTTCTGATTCACGGAAGTTCTTCCAACGTAAAAACTCAGCACGCTCCATGTAAGAGCCCAAATCCTGAATTTTTGATACTTCTTCAAGCGAATCTTTTAAGAAGAACTTGGCACCAACACTACCTAAGAAAGGACAATGTGCTGCTGCAGACACCCTTGAAATTTCTTGCAATAACGACACATCCGGCGCTGAACAATCAAACTCAAAGTTTGACACCATAGTCGAAATTGGCTCGCCCCCTGGTGTGTCATACTCAGCCGTATACACTTGCTTATAAAGCGCAGATTGCGTGGTATCTGGTGCTTCTTCGAAGTCATCGCGTAGCGTTTCTTTATCAACATCAAGTAGTTCAAGCTTTACGTTTGAGTTATTTGGACAACGATTCACCAAATAACGCAGTGAACGCCACGCTGACTCTACTTTTTGAAACTGCGGATGATGTAAAATTTCGTCCAGCTGTTCAGAAATAATTTTGTCGACTTTAGCGATGTAGTCATCAAGTAATAACTTGTCGATACGCGATACTTCTTTGCTGTCATTAGTGGCCATGTCTAAAAAGACATTGATAGCAGCAGTTAAGCGCTCATTGGTGTCTGTTTCCGCAAGATTATTAGCATCACGGAAGTTATCTATGCTGATTTCACTTGAAACCGGCTCAATAGACACAAGATTACAGATTGTTTCATAAGCTGAAGCTGTCAAAGTCTCTTCTTTGCGTGCTTCAACGTTTAACGTTTCTTGCATATTCATCGGTTCGTGTCCTTACTCTTGCGGTTGTTTTTCTTGCTCAGACAAAAGCGGCGCTAACTCGTTTAAGCGTGCTTTTAACTCATCAAGTTCTGGTTTGTTCTGCAAAATGCGCTCAAGCTCTTTTCTCAGCGTTGAGTTATCAAGCAAGTTAGATTTCAGATCACGTAATAAGTTACGCATTGACATCATCTTGTTAAGCTCTGGTACTTGCGCTGCAACCTGCTCTGGATCGAATGACTTAAAATCATCAAACGTTAGGTTAATACCGATTTCACCATCACCTGCGATTTTGTTCGATACTTGAAACTTTGCCTTTGGTGACATGTCTTTTAGCACTTGCTCTAAATTATTTTTATTAATAGCAATGCGCTCTCGCTCAGCGAGGTCACTGTCGTTTTGACCGTTGGAATAATCACCAACCACCAAAACTTTCATCGGTAGTTCACTCTTTTGCGTTGCACCTTCGGTTTCCAGCTCAAGCGCTATATTAATCCGCGCTCTTGGGATCTCTTTTTGAAACGTATCAGACATAGTCTTTCCTTATTTAATCAGTCGTTGCGCCTGCCGTTACAAGCCCAGCGGTTAACAATCAAACCCAGTCAATCGCTGAGCTTACTTTGGTTACGAGCATCTGCTGCTTTATCGCAGTTGCTCGTAGGTCAAATTCATCTCCTTGCTCCAAGGATACTGCTTCATTGCATTGCTTGGCATAACGCCAAACCTCTAGAGCAAACGACTCATGCCATAGGTCCAGTCGGTACTGTTCAATGTCTTTAAGCAGCTGCTCAAACATTGGATAGGCAAGATCAGCGCGTTCACTGCGCATCAATAAACGTGCTTGATATAATTTTTGCTTCGCAAAATCGAACTTGTCTTGCGCAAACCCTTCCATTAGCTGCAGTGCTTGCGAAAGTTTACTTTGATCAACAAGCGCCTGCGCTTCTTTAAATTTATCTAACCAAATCTTCTGATTATCGTCTGTGTTTGCACCGGCACCTTGGCTTAGTAATTTATGTTCGCCAATTCGCTCGCGATTTGCTGCTGAGCAAAACTCACTTCCGTCTTCATATTTAAGGCTGAGCAGTGTTGGGTATTGATCAGCGATTGCGGCAAGTTCTAAATCTATCCACTGTGCTTCTTTAAATAACTTGAGCCCTTCAAGTGCAGCGATGGCTAGCCTTTGTAAATTAAGGTTAAAATGCATCGCCCCTTCCATGAATAAGGCTTCTGCCTTTTCTAACGCCTGAGCAAAATTTTGTGCGGCTAATGCGTTTTCAATAGGCACAAATGCCGCTTGCCTTGGGGCTGGTAAGCGCGTTTTCAACTCATTATCGTGCGGTGGTAATGCAAGCGCCCCCCACCTCACTGCACGTGCCAAGCGAATCGCTCGCATCCAATTTTGGCTTTCTTTGTCATACGCCAATAGTTTGCGAACTTGCTCTGTATAAGCCGAGTCTGACTGCGGTGCTTCCACGGCAATAGCAAGTGTAGAAACTGGCTTTGAAGCAACAGCTGTAGGCTGTGAAGTCGCCGCTACAGGTTGCTGTACTTGAGGCTGCTCTGCTGTGACCACCTCATGCTTTTCGACAGGCTCTTGTACCGTCGCAACAGGTTGTACAGGAACTGGTTGCGAAATCAAACCTTGCTCACACCAGTGTTTTAAATCAGCAAGCGGACCTGAGTCTGCATCAAGTATTGCCACGGATTCTGTTGCATACTCTTCAAGTACGCGCTTTAACTCTGGCCATTGCTCCGGCATTGTCGCACTATGCGCTGTAGCAACACCAAGTAAGCGCTGTTGTTGTTGTAAGAACCAAGTATGAACCGATGCTCTCGCACGTTCTTTCACTGGGTGGATCTGCGCCTGATACTGTTGCAAAAGCTGATTAAACAAATCTAACGAGTGGATCAAACCTTCGAGCCCAAACTCATTCGTAGCGGCCAACGCTAGATACGACGCGATGCGAATATCCTTACTCTGCTTTTCTAAAAGCTCTGATGCCAAAATAAAGTTAGCTTTGAAGTCTGGCTCAGCAACACCTGACGAGGAGGCTTTTAGTAATTTAAATGACTCTTCGTATTTCAAATCGTCACCGCATGGCATGCCGCCTAGAGGCGCTAATAACTTTTCACACCACTGCTGCCAGCTCTGATACTTATGTGGTTGACTCATAACTTACTCCAACTTCTTAGCGCATCGAAAACACTCATATTTGATGCTTTTGCCAATTCATACATATGCGGTGTCACCGGATGTTGTGGCAAAGTCCCTGTTAGATTAATGGTCGTCGATAAGCTATTGTGTTCAAGCCAAACTGACGCAAAATACGAGGCCGGCATAGGTCTGCAATACACCACTAGCGAAGCTTTCTGGCTCAATTGACCATAGTTATAAAAACACCAAGGCTGCCAGTGATGATCGGCCACCATATTGGTAATAAGATGCAGCCAAAATGCACCTAACAACTGGGTATCTTCACCCACTTGTGGCATCGGTAACTTCAATCCAAACTGACAACGCAAACAGCCTTGGGTTTTGATCATTTTAAGCGCAGACATCACTTGGCTGATTAATTGTGCTCGCTGGTCAAGATCTTCTAATTCAAGCGCATCCCATATACGCTGTATCGGTGAAGCTCGTAGTGAAGACATTGCCTTATCAAAATCAATCGGTTGCGAAACCAGCTCACTTGCCTGCTTAAGCTCCTGTGCGCTATGGCGCATTTGCTCAACACTACTGCAGTTTCTGATCAGCTCATGGTTTAAACTTAATGATTTAAACGCACTGCCACATTCGCTAAATAGAAATGCAGGGTTTTGTTTGTAGTCCGCATTACTCGATAATACAAACGAGCAAAATGGGTATTGTCTTCCACTTTTATCTTCGCTTGGCTGTAGTGTGCCTAGTAAACAGTTTTCGTCTTGACCTGAGGCGATAAAAAATAGCGTTGACTGCTCTTTTTGAGAAGCGGCATCTTTTATCAACGCCTGTCGGCTCATGTCTGCGTAACCTTCTTGAAGCCAGCGTTCAAGTGCTATTGCTTCTCTTGAGTCAACGTTAAACTTAATAAAGTCCGCTTGAATTGGGTTCTTACCCATAAATCCAAATGGCTGAGTCGTTGGTACCTTGGCGACTTTCTTATTATTAAAAAAACCGAACATGCCTGTGTTACCTCAACGCCAAGTTTTCATTGGAAGCCACACTCACTTTGGTATCAAACAAAGACTCAGGCAGCGCAAATGACGTCATAAAATATTTGCTGAATATGCCGCTGTTTCTGCTCGACTTAAGTGCAACTTGAACTTGGATTGGCTCAATACTTTCTTCCGCTTCTCGTTGTAATTGCCACGTTGCCATAAATTCAGTACCACGAACCCACTGCACATTCGCTTCATTCAATACTTTTAGGAATGCCCAAGGCCCTGACTTTTCGATTTCAATTCTACGGCCTTCACTGTCTAAACCATATACCACTGCTTTTTCAGTGCCCGCACGAGCAGGCCAGTTAAAACGACGCCACTCTTCAGGTTCGTTTCTATAACGGTAATTTTGGTCACTAAAGCCGATATAAGTTTCTTTTAATCCCTTTTGTGCCACAGGCATCATTTGGAAGCTAATCCCTACCTCAGAACCGTCTCGAGGAAATAGCGAACGCGTTACCTTTCTCGCCTTAGTTAGCTTGTCTAGTACTCCTGGCTTAAAGCCAATGCCGATACCGTTCCAGGTTTTCTCTACCCACTCACCACGTTTTAAACGAAGGTAGGGAGATAGATTCTCAGCCATAAATTGCCAGAACACACCTGACTCTTGGTTCAGCAGTTCACTAATATCTTCAACTGCTGCATCTGGCCCGTCGATATTGAACGGATATTTACCACGGATATTTTCTTTGTATGTTAAGAATACCTGATTAGACCAACGCTCATTAAGCTGTACTTTTGCTTCGTTCATAACAGTCTGCACACTCGCTAAAAGGGGTGCTTTTAGTAGTTTTTCAAGTGCTTGCTTAGTATCTGGGTCAAGCGCTCTGACTTGGCTTTCGACCACCACCCATGCACTTTGCAGCGCATGGTTTTTGCTATCACCATTTAACAGCGTTTGAGTAAATGACATCGCCATATAGTCATCATTGTTACTCGCCGCAATCGTTTTGATGTCTGAATGAAATGCACTCAAAGCACCGAGATATTGCTCTAGGTAATCAGAGCGAGCGTTCTCTTCTCCTTTTGCCGTATAGCGACGAAGATCTGCAAAGCGACTCGACAGTTCAGGTACACGCTTTCTCGCAGCGGCTTCTATCTTTGCACCTTTAACCTTGCTGTTTTTAGACTTTGCAAGTAACGCATTAGCTTGCTCGGTCAACTTTTCTGTTTCTACCGTTTTGTTTGGTGAATCAATTAGATTCACGTTGTCATCGATTGACGCCATTAAATCGACCAACGGACCTTCTGGTGACGACAGCTGAGCTAGCGTTAAACTTGCTGCATTACTCGTATTAAACGGGCTTATTTCTACCGAGTTTAAGAACTCAAACCACACATTGGCATAGTCTCTGAAATACAGCGCGCGGATTGATTTGACCAAAGCGCTTGCTTTTGCTTCATCAACAGAGCCTTGGCTTTCTGCGTTGTCTGTGCCCATCACCCAGTCGCCAGAGAATGCTTTGCTCGCAATGACCTTGATGGCGTCGTACACTTCGTTTTCCCATGCTTCTTTGGTGTAAACGTATGGAATGCTGATCTTAGACTGCAAAAAGGTTTTGTTGTTTTGCTGCATCATTTGATCAAGCGTTAGTGCGGCTTTTGATACCGTTACTTTTGCTTTGATCTGCTCATATAACGCGGTTGGTTCTGGTGCACTCATTAAGTCTGAACGCGCCTGACTCACCAAGAAATCATTATTCTGCCAAATCGCAAGCTGCTGCGGTGTAGGCTCAACTGCTAATTGAGCTAAGTAAAAATCAATCAATCCTGACAGTTGCTCTGTTAATGCTTGCGTGTCTTCGTTTAGCGTTAGCTCTAAGCGATCCGCCGTGTAGTCCAGTAGCTCAGACTTCGCATAGTCTTTATTTAAACGCTCAAACTCGTTACTCATCATGAGTTGCAGCTTAAGTGCTTGATAGTACTTATCACGTAGCTTTGGCTCGATACGTTTAGCTACCTGTTCTTCTGTACTTAGCAGTGCAATCCAGTTTTGGTGGCTTTCAAAAAGTGCTTGTTGCACAAGCTCCGAACTTGGTTCGCCAATGAGCGCTTGTACACGTTGACGTAATACCTGTTCTATTGGCTTAATAGTGTTATCTGCACTGTAAACCCCGAGTAAGAAATACCAAGGCAGCTTTTTCTCATAACCGATTAGCTCTTGATAGTGTGCAAAAAGAGACAAAGTTGAGTTAAATTGCTCTGCCAACGGCTGGTTTTCAACTCGTGTATTAACAACAGCAGTCGTTAATTTATCACTGGTTGTTAAAAGCTGTTGATTGTGGGTATAAGAGTTAACCAACAAGCCCGCAAGAGCAAATACCGACGTCACACACAAGCATACTGCAAAGCCTTTGAGCCATTTTTGTACGCGGCGCTTTTTCCGGTTACCCCGAGTGAGATCTTGCAATTTAAACAACACATCTTTGAATACTTGGTTGATAAAAAACGCGGAGGTAATGCTTTCTTGGCGATACTCAAACAATACAGATCTAAACGTAGATAGTTTGCTCGTTGCGCTACGCTCGATAGGCGTACCTTCTTGCGTACCAGAGGTAAAATACACACCAGCAAACCACGGTACTTCCTGGTACGGGTTTTCTTTAAATAATGTGTCAATAAATTCTTCAACTTTGGCAGACGCCGCTTTGAACTGATTAGGAAAATCATAAATCAGTTGTTTACGTTGGGCGTTACGTTCACGCGTCATTTTAACTAGACGCTGATCACACAATCGCTCATATAGGCCAGTTAGATGTTTTGAAAAGTTCTCGCTCGCCACTTCACCGGTATTGGTGCCATCTTCCTCAAGTAAATACGCGCCCCAAGGTTGTTTACGCTCATCTTCACTTAATTCATTAAAGAAAGGCTCAAAGCCGCTGATCAAATCACATTTGGTAAACACCACGTATACTGGAAAGATAAGTCCAAGTTGGTTAATTAACTCATCAATACGAGCGCGGATCTGTTTAACGTGGTCGCGGATCTGTTCGCTGTCTGAGGTCAAGATGTCGGCAACACTAATCGCCACCATCACCCCATTGATTGGCTGTTTAGAGCGGTATTTACGTAACAGCTTTAAGAATGACAACCATTGATCATTATCTGACTCTTCAGTGGTATAACGACCTGCAGTATCAATCAAAACAGCTTGATCTGAAAACCACCAGTCACAATTACGTGTGCCACCAAAACCTTGAATATGCAGTTGATTAGATTTTGAATAAGGGAAATGCAGCCCAGAATTCGCAAATAACGTACTCTTACCCGCAGCCGACGGACCAATGATCATATACCAAGGCAATGCATACAACGCAGCATTACCACGATAGCCAGCGCCTAAATGAGAAGCTTTTAATGCAGACAGCGCTTCTTCCATTTTGGCTTTAATTTCTTCGACTTCGGCTTCTGTCCCCGCATGATTATTGGCAATTTCTTTCGCTAACTTGTCACCAGAGCGCTTCACCCACAACCATCGAACTAATAAAGTAAGACAAAACAGACCAAATACCGCACCCATCACCATTAAACGATGATTTTGATCTTCAAGGCCAATAAACCGACCAGCAAACCAAATTAGCGTCAAAATTGCGAATATGCCGACCCAATGAGCCGTCGCACGAGATGACAAAAATCCTAAGACTAGATGCACTAGTCCACTACGATTTACTCCTGACATGATGTTACCTCGCTTTCCCTGTTTTCTCTAACTGCGTTAGTACTTCAATATGCTTATCAATTTGCACGACTTGCTGGTTCGCACGATTCTCAATAAAATACGTTGAACCAACATACATACTGGCGAGTAAAGCAAGCGTTACTGATAAAATAACCCAATAAGGTAGGTTTCTTCCTACTTTAGTGACCATACTTTCTTGCGGTTTTGCATTATCAGAAAGCTGTAATTTTGCAGGTCCAGCAAGCTCTTCTAATTGCGCTCTAACATCCAACATCAACGCTTTGAGTTGCTCTACCCCTTTGATCTTATAGATCCCCTCGAAACCCAGTTGTAAACATACAAAATAGACTTCCAAAACCGTGCGTTGCTGCGCTGCTGCACGGCGGATATTTTCAAGCTTTTCAAAAAAAGCTTCTCCCGCACGCATGTTGCCAAATAATTCTAATTGTAAAGGTCGCGCCATCCACTCCATACTGTACGGCTTCTGTGCCGTCATGATTTGCTCGTCGACCAAAGCGGTTAATGCAAATTTGGCTTCCTGCATTTCCGACGCACTGATCCGTGCGTCATAACAGCTCTTTTCATATTCATCAAAAGCATCCATGACTTTACTGCGTAGACCATCAACTCCTTGATGATCTGCCCCGCCCTGGCGAATTGAAGTAAGCACTTCAAGTACCGGAGAAATGCAGGCGACTAGTTCAGATTTATTTTTCGACGCTTCCATGACCTTTACCTACTAACTATTTACTCGCCACTGAAACCACTTCAAGTTTCACGCCTTGAAGGCTAAATGGCACAAAGATTCTTAACGCTAATTCCTGTACAACTTGTTCCCAAGCAGCACCATGTGGTTCAACTTTAAAATACTCATATCCACCTTTAACAGACACTCTATTTGGTGGACGCTGGCAATGTGTTAACTTCACACCACCAAGCGCTGAAGCGATTAATATTTCTAACTGACTTGGCGCTGCCAGCTTAACCTGCTCTGCAAACAACTCGATCCATTGCGTAGATTCGTTTTCATAGAAAGCCGCAATGTATAGCTCACCCCGTGTCAAGGTACTGCTTTCTATGTCTTTAACCTCAAAGATAGACTGAGAGATTGCACTGAGTACTAGATCAGACGAGCGTGCTGCACTTATCGAACCAATAAGGTTTTGAATATGAGATTCGATTAAACCAAAGCTGCGCGTTAAGTCTTGATGGTCATAAACTGGTAACTCAAATTTACTCGCTTCTGGTTCGAAATTTATCAGTTGGCAGATCAGTTTATTTAGTGCCATAAACAGTGCATCAGGACTAGTTTTGGCTGTGGTACTTAACTGTTTAATCTCAGGAAAAACAGAGCTAAATGTTTGTAATAACAAAAAGTGTTTGAGTTCTGTTGGACCAAAATCTTCCACGATCCCCATACTCGCACGATTGGTAAACATCGCGGTGTACTTAGCTTCAACCATATTGACGAGTTTATTTACACGCTCGGCTAAATAGCCATGGGCTTTGATGTTTAGCAATGGAGGAATATAGCTTGAGTCAATTTCGAACTGCCCATGTTCACCACGTATAACTTTTATGCAAGGCAATTGCTCGATAAAACTGTTACTTGCGCTGAACTCAACCAGCATAAGTTTAGGCTTAGCAACCATCACTTCTGCTTTTCGGTTTGGATCATGTGCATCTTGAAGCTCAACAAAATCACAGTCATAAGCACTAAGCTGCCCAGTTTGCGGGTAACCTTGGATATTACTTACTGAATGATTGTTCGCGAGCGCCACACTAATGATGTATTCGCTTTTGTTATCTTCAAGCTCAAACATAGGTGCTTCGTCGTCAGCAAAAACATGATGTATATGACGACCACTTTTGAAGATTGCCGCAATACTTTGCAGTTTGACTACACCTTTGGCTAATGCCGATTCGTCGAATACAATGCGGTCTAAACCATATGCATTGTCTCTAAGACTTTGCTGTACACCAGCTAGTTGAGATTGCTGGTATTGATCGAACAGTTGTAAGTGCTGCTGACTGAGCATTAAACCTTCAGCCCAAACAGGTTTGTATACGTTGTTGTGCTGCATTACTTGTCCTCCTCTACTTCAGGTAAGCGAAGCGAGTTACTTGTAATTTCAATATCTAGAGAAGTAGATAACGGCACAGGCCAATCATTTAAGTCATAAAATGCGCGCCAGTTACCACCCGTTCTATCTCTAAATAGCGCAACAAAAGCCACGTACTTTGCAGATTCAGCTTGTTCAAACTCGATTTTTATACGATCTGAGGGGTTTACGGTGCGTTCTTCCACCGTAACTAAGGTGTTAGCCAGAATTGATTTATCTGACTTCCAAAGCTGTTCAAATGTAGAATTTTTAAACGCTTGAATATCAGTAAGTTGATATACTTTTAATACCACAGGTAGTGGCTCGTTAAACTGGTTTAAATTTATGTTATCAGTAGCAGTTACGTCTAACTTAACGTAAGTAGACATACAACCAGTCAAAAACAAAACCATTATAAATAAAGCATTCCTAGCCATATCCGCCTCAATTATAAGACATCCAAATTAGATTATTGGAAACAATTAATCTTTTTAATTTCCAGTACAATAGTAAAAATACATTTGATTTAACTATTTAACAAGAAATTACAGAACACAAGTATGCAGTTTGTAACTGAATACTAAGTTAACATTCAAAAATCTTCTTAAAAAATATTTAAGCCATTGTTTTTTTGTAGGTTTTACTTTTTATTGGGCATTCAGAGAGGAAGTCATGAAGCTTAGTGAGCAATTCAGTTTGCATTAAGCTTTCTTACAACTTGTTGAGATAGACACTTCCCTGAAAACAAAAACCACACTAAACATCTGGACTTTTGATGTACATTCTCGAACGGCGCATACGATACACAAACGAATTTTCTAGATCAACCTTAATATCAAATTAATATTATCAAGCTATAAAAAACACACTTGAATTCGACTCAATCCATGTAATAACCTCTATTATTATATGAATTTATTTAATAACAGATAATTACATCAAAAAATCATGTTTACACTACATTAACCAAGCTTTATGGATTGTTGTGTGAGTTTTTAAATCAACTAAGGTTAAATATCATGCACACAAGGATGACCATTTACGGCATAAGCCAAAGTACTAAGGTCGTTAGTTTTGAACTAAGCACTTGTATAAATGAAGCTTTTGTTTACCATAGCACTTTAGGATCAGGCTCCTATTTTTCTTACAAACTTTTGGCTGGGAATAATGTGACTTTTGAAACAATCAACCCAGTTCAAATAAGCACTTTTTTCAAGGATCCCCTTTTTGAAATTCGTACGAGGATGACCTCTGAGCACACTTATTCTTATCAATTCACCTCAAAGCCAAGGACTGAACTACGTAAACAAACAGAGAAAAGCCAAGTTTTTGTAAAAACCAATGTACAATCTTTGATCAGCTCCCTTATTTTAAAAGTTAGCTATTCACAAGACCGTATAAAATGGCGAGGTACTAAAGATTTACCCACACGACCGCGGTGCTTACAAGCGCCAGGAAGCAAGCACCAGGAACGACGGCACTTTTGTTTACCCGACTCTTGGCAAAGTACGGGTTAATTTATTAGTTTGAATGCCATGATTTTATTGAGTCAATAGTGATTCCGGAGGGTAATTGAGCCGGACACTTTATGAAATGTTTCTTTAAAGCGACAGAAAATGAATAAAATAATTTACTCACCTATTAATAAGGAAATACCATGATCACAACGGAACAGTATTTTATTGGTTTTTTGGTTTCTTTGATCAGTTTTATCGTTGCCGTATTGATTAGCAAACAGAGACATAAGCTAGTTCAACCTTGGATAAAAGCCATTGTGTTACTAACATCAGTGCTTTCGTTTTTTATCTGTATGTCTATACTTTCAGGGCTATTTTCCGATGCGGTTATCATAAGTAAAGCCGCGGGTCAGTCGATCATATTTATACTGGTCGGTTTTGGGATCTACAAATTTATAGCACATACTAAAGCCAAAAGTCGCCAGTAAAATCAGAGCAACATTTATCGCTGAACATAACAAGGAGTTGGAATGCGAGAAGAAAACCGACAAGTCCCACAACAATTGGGCCAGTATCTATACCAACAAATTAAAGAGCCGTGGAGTGAAGCGCGGCTCGTATTGGACTACCATGACGACAATATGCCTAGGTGTTCCGCTTTTTACTATGACACTAGCACACCAAAACAAGCACACGTTATACCAGTAAGTGATGAAATTTCCGTTCTTTTTTTAAGCTTGTTCGAAAATGCGACATCAAATCAAGAAGAGAACTGGCAAAAGGCCATTTTCTCAGTACAGCGCAGTGGTCAGTTTAGTTTAAATTTTGAAACTGCTGATAACGAAGAATAAGAGACAACTATCCTGTTATCGATAGGCCATACTAACGGTATGGCTAATCAAGCTTCCATCAAATATTGCTTAATACCCAACTAACTTATCACTAAATAGCGAATAAAATACAAGGTTACCCTACACATTACTTTTAGAGTAGACTTCAATCCATCATCTATGGTTGCTCCTCGCAAGGTGCCTTCTCTATTAAATTGAAAGAAAATTTTCAGGTTTGATGCTAATATGGGTACTCAATTCTAATGCTTATCGAGTAATTAGATATCAAGGACTAGAACAATATATGAAAGCAAGTATTCAAATTTCACAGAACGAATCACACTTCCCTCAGATTCGAGATAAATTACATGCTAAGTCTATCGAATTAGAATTCTATGGCATTGACCCTAAAGTTCAGTGCATTAAGCAAGTGGAACTTTTCTTTAATAGACCAACTCACCTTTCTCTAAATTTATCCATAGCTGAAACACAGTATTGCCATCAACAATTTATAAATGAATCACATGACATTGCATTAGCATTGGGATTTAAGCCAAACGCGACACCTACATCCAGTACACTCATCATTCTTGGCTTAGGTGCTGGCTATCACGTTCCCGCATTACTTAACAAGCTAAATTATATAGATGTGATAATTATTGAGCAGGATCAAAAGCTTGAAGCCCTAGGCCGGTTTAACATCGATCTTGAAACGATAGAAAATGAGTGTAAAGCACGCGGTGGTAATCTAAAGCTCATTAACTGTAAGAGCTATAGTGACTTTTTAGATAGTTTAGCATCCTACTCGTCTAATCGAAGTTGTGGAATATTTAGTGATATTAGTTTATTTAGACACTATAACTGTCAGTTATTTGACAAAATATATGAATCATTTAAGGAATGGAGAAACTCCTTCGTAAGTCTATGGGGCTTTATGGAAGATGAGATGATGAGTTTAAAACATTCCTCTCAAAACATAAAAAGTCTAAAAAATTTTAAAACATCAGATTTTTCTTTTCTAGAAAGCCATAAAGCTTTGATTGTAGGAAATGGTCCTTCGCTAGATCTTATAATTGATGATATAAATAAATTTAATGGTATTGTTGTATCATGTGGGACATCATTACCGAGTCTACTTAGAAAAAACATTGTTCCACATATACATGTAGAAATGGAGAGAAGTAAGGATGGTTATTATATTAAAGAAGATTACCTAAAAAGTCCTTTATTGAAAAATACACTATTGATAACATTAAACACCGTCTACCATAAAACTCTGCTAGCATTCGAGAATAGATTAGTTTTTTTTAAAGCAAATGACATTACAACAGAAATTATTAAAAAAGAGCATGCAATCACTCCGCTTTACTACAGCAACCCAACTGTTACAAATACAGCGATATCTGCACTTGTAAGTCTGGGCGTAAAAAAGTTTGTATTATCTGGATGTGATTATGGTTTTGTTGATGAGGAAATGCATCATTGTAAGCACTCTCAATACTATAACGAAAGAGATGCTTTGAGTCGATGTCGCTTTACTGGTCAGCACTATGTGCTAGGTAATCAGACTGAAAGAGTGTTAACAACTCGAATATTCAACGAATCAAGAAAAGCGGTTGAATCGTTAATCCAGATTAATCCTGATCTGAGTGTTGAGAATATAAGTAATGGCGCATTGATAAATGGTGCAATACCAACAAAGGAGTTGAAACAAAACTCAATTCCTTTTTCCTTTTCACTATTTGAAAAAAGTTTGAAAAAAATAAACAACCTCAACCATATAAACTTTACATTTAAAAACAATTTATATAGATGTTGTGAAATATTAAATTCGCACATCAAAGATTTAGAAAAAACCAGAACATTAAATGAATTAAAATCGACGCTTTCTAATTTCATCAATGGTTTAGAATCAAATTCAAATGAAAGAGAGGTTATGCTCGTCTTATCGGGTAGCTTTAAGTATATCATTTTTGGAGTATTCAACCATACAAACCATATACCTAAGGATAAAAAGGAGGATTATTTCTTAAATATAAAACCTATACTATGTGCAATAGTAACAAAGATAAAAACAGAAATTTTAAGTTATTGTAAGGATAGATCGTGAAATTTAATTTATTTGCTGTTTTACCTACTACAGTGGTTTTAGCAAGTACTGTACAATCAATTGCATCTGCTGCTGAAATAATTAGTGATGGAATTAATCAGGAGTTATACGGAAGTGTAACCCAAACCAATAATACCGCGAATGAATCGCTTGATACTAGCGATTCTTTTGGTACTAGTGACTCATTTGGTACTAGTGACTCATTTGGTACTAGTGACTCATTTGGTACTAGTGACTCATTTGGTACTAGTGACTCATTTGGTACTAGTGACTCATTTGGTACTAGTGACTCATTTGGTACTAGTGACTCATTTGGTACTAGTGACTCATTTGGTACTAGTGACTCATTTGGTACTAGTGACTCATTTGGTACTAGTGATTCATTTGGTACTAGCGATTCTTTGGGTACTAGCGATTCGTCTAGTACAGCATTCCCGTATTCTACTAGTGAGTTAACAAAAGGTATTTTATCCATTGTGTATGAACAATATGGTTATAAATCCCTTCTTTATGAAATTTGTATAAGGTCAAACAAGAACTTAGTGATAGCTAGAGCAACTGAGCAAACTGAAAGTAATAGAGGATATGACTTTCTGGCTAGGGGAAACTACAAACTTAACGACAACTCGCTGACGCTAAAAATTGGAGCGACTGATAAAACAAAGCTAGAGAAGTTTAATTTCATTACTAGCGATGATCCAAATTACACGTTCATGGGTGAGTGGTATATCAATAAGCACAACAAGACTAAGGTCTATGCTCAATATCTTCCAGAGGAGTTTTACTTCGCCTATAGTTGCGACACACGACTTGGACAGTAAAATAAAGCCAACGTGAATATTACGTTGGCTTTGCAATTTAAATTTCGGCTATGCTAGTGTTAATCGCCTTCAACGTAGCTGCAGGATCTTCAGCTTTAGTGATCGGACGCCCTATCACTAGATAATCACTTCCCGCTTTCACTGCTTTTTCAGGCGTCATAATACGTTTTTGATCGCCAGCATCAGCTCCTGCTGGTCGGATACCCGGTGTTACAAGCTTAAACTCTTCACCGAGTTGAGCTTTTAAAAGTTCGGCTTCTTGTGCAGAACAAACTACGCCGTCTAGGCCTGACTCTTTCGCTAATTTTGCTAGATATAGCACTTGCTCTTGAGGCGTTTTTTCAATTCCAAGCTTTAATAATTGTCCTTGATCCATACTCGTTAGTACGGTCACTGCAATAAGTAACGGCGCTTTATCGCCGTAAGCTATCAACGCTTCTTTTGCTTTTGACATCATCTCGTGACCGCCGCTAGCGTGAACATTTACCATCCACACACCAAGCTCAGCTGCAGCAGTTACTGCTTTTGCGACTGTATTTGGAATATCATGAAATTTCAGGTCTAAGAATACATCAAAATTCATATCTACCAGTTTTTTTACAAACTGAGGGCCAAAATAGGTAAACATCTCTTTACCTACTTTCAATCGGCATTCGTCAGGTGAAAGCTGAGAAACAAATGATAATGCTGCTTCTTCATTATCATAATCAAGCGCAATCAAAACCTTTTTTAAATCTTGTGTCGACATAGTTACCCTATTTGGCCAAATTAAAAACTTAAAAACCGTCTAACCCACGGCTTGGAGCAAGTGACTCCCAATGTTTGCAGGAGGGACATAACCAATACATCGTATGACTTGTAAACCCACAATGACCACATTGATAGTTTGGCTTAGTTGCAATATAAGACTTCACCAATTTATCTATTTCTTGTAGTACGTGATCTATTTTAGCATCTTTGCCGCTAATGAGTTGCAGCAAATAACTAAAGCCCCTAATTGATGGTTCACGCTTTAAACTATCAGTTAGAAACTCTATTGCCTCAGAAATATGACCTTTTTGGACCAACCCTTGGCAAAACTTAATTCTGATCAGCACGCCTCCTTTTTCTAATAATTCTGAGACTAACTCAAAGAATTGACCGTGAATATTTAATTTAACATAACAGGATTCTAGGTCTTCTATTACTAGTGGTGCCATAAATACAAATTGGCACACGAGCTTTCGCCAATAATATATACACTTCACGTAATCATCCTGTTTGTATGCATCTTTGCCCATTTCGTACAAAGGTCTTACTGTTTCATGCGCGAGCGCTGTCGCTTTTTCAAATAGGCTTGGATTCTTTTCTTGATTTGCAGCTTCACAATAGAAGTTTGCAATAGTGGCGCAATGAGACGACTTTTTGAAAAGCTCAGAATGCGCTTCATACATATGAACGCCTTTTCGCCAATCTCTAGTTTGAGAGTAAAGGTTTAAAATTGGGTCGAGTGCATCTTTAAACCCAAGCTTTACAAGAATGACCAAGTGTTCTTCAGCACTATCCAGTAGGCCAGCTAAGACGTAATCTTGAGCAAGCTCTAGGCGACAGGACTTCACCACTTCTTCATCTAGATTAGGTTGTTTAAGTAGGAGCTCATGAATTTTTATCGCTCTATCTAACTCTCCCCGCTTTCTAAAAAGCGATGCGAGTGTTAAATAATGGTCGACGGAGTCTGCTGAGACTTCAAGTAATTTGGTGAGGTGTTCGAGACCTTGATCTTCTTCCCTATCTAGTAGGAATTTTAGGCCTTTACTGTATTCAGAAGTAATTTGTCTACTTTGCTCTAGGGCTTGATTCTTAGCACTATTTTTACCCATAACATAACCGTAAGCGGCGGCTACAGGTAGTAATAAAAACAGCAGCTCGATCATAACTAGCGTTCGGCTGCTTGACTAAGCTTACTATTACTTTTTTTTAGGCTATGATTTTGCCATTTAAGCTTAGATAAAACCGACGCTGTTACAAGTAAACCAATAATTATCCCAAGAGCTAAGCAAATACTCATTAAGGTTGCGAGTGGTAACTCTGCACTTGCAATTACAAAATTGACATTAACAACTTGTGGATTTTGTGTTCCAACTAAAAATGCAATCAGTATGGCAACAACAGCTAATCCCTTTTTCAATACTGCAACCAAGTTTAGCTCCGTTAGACTTAATTATTTAAGCTTTCGTTTACTCTATCGCGCAGCTCTTTGCCTGGCTTAAAGTGTGGTACGTATTTACCATCCAATTCTACTGTTTCGCCCGTCTTAGGATTACGACCAGTGCGAGGAGAACGGAAGTGAAGCGAGAAACTACCAAAACCACGGATTTCTATACGTTCCGAGTCTGATAATGAGCCAGCCATTTGTTCAAGGATTTCTTTTACCGCATTCTCTACATCTTTAACAGGAACGTGAGCGTGCTGCAGTGCAAGTTGTTCTATCAATTCAGACTTTGTCATAATGTTTCCTTTAGTGTAAAAGGAAGGGCTAAGCGCCCTTCCTAGTTTAAAGACTGATTAATTAGTCTTTTTGAGCATTTTTGAAAGCTGCAGCCATTGCGTTTTCGAACGCAGGCTCATCTTTCTTAAGCTTCTCTAGTACTTCTTTTTCTTCAGCTTCGTAGATAGCTTTAACTGATAGGCTGATAGTACGATTCTTACGATCAACACCTACAAATTTAGCTTCGATTTCGTCGCCTTCAGAAACAGCAGCAGTCGCGTCTTCAACACGCTCTTGCGCGATGTCAGCTACACGGATGTAACCTTCAACGCCTTCGATTAGCTCAACAGTTGCGCCTTTAGCATCAACTTCAGTCACTTTACCTTTAACAATAGCACCTTTTTTATTGGCGTCTAGGTAGTTAGTGAATGGATCAGCGTCGATTTGCTTAACGCCTAGAGAGATACGCTCACGCTCTGGGTCAACCTGTAGAACGATAGCTGTGATTTCGTCACCTTTCTTGTATTCACGTACAGCTTCTTCGCCTGGAGTGTTCCAAGAGATATCAGATAGGTGTACAAGACCGTCGATACCACCGTCAAGACCGATGAAGATACCGAAGTCAGTGATAGACTTGATCTTACCAGAAACTTGGTCGCCTTTGTTGTTAAGACGAGCAAATTCTTGCCAAGGGTTAGCTTTACACTGCTTAAGACCTAGAGAAATACGACGACGCTCTTCGTCGATTTCAAGAACCATAACTTCAACAGTATCACCTAGTGAAACTACTTTTGAAGGGTGGATGTTCTTGTTAGTCCAATCCATTTCTGAAACGTGTACTAGACCTTCAACGCCTTCTTCGATTTCAACGAAACAGCCGTAGTCAGTTAGGTTAGTTACACGACCAGTAAGCTTAGCACCTTCTGGGTAACGACCAGCGATAGCAGCCCATGGATCTTCGCCAAGTTGCTTAAGACCTAGAGAAACACGAGTCTTCTCTTTGTCGAACTTAAGTACTTTAACGTTGATTTCGTCACCTACGTTCACGATCTCTGAAGGGTGCTTAACACGCTTCCAAGCCATGTCAGTGATGTGTAGAAGACCGTCAACACCACCTAAGTCTACGAATGCACCGTAGTCTGTAAGGTTCTTAACGATACCCTTAACTTCTTGACCTTCAACAAGGTTTTGAAGAAGCTCTTCACGCTCTTGTGAGTTCTCAGATTCGATAACAGCACGACGTGAAACAACAACGTTGTTGCGCTTCTGGTCTAGCTTGATAACTTTGAACTCTAGCTCTTTACCTTCAAGGTGAGCTGTGTCGCGAACTGGACGTACATCAACAAGTGAACCAGGTAGGAATGCACGGATTGAATCAACTTCAACTGTGAAACCGCCTTTAACTTTACCGTTGATCATACCAACAACAGTTTCGTGCTCTTCACATGCTTTCTCTAGACGGATCCAAGCTTCGTGACGCTTCGCTTTCTCACGAGAAAGGATAGTCTCACCGAAACCGTCTTCGATAGCGTCAAGTGCTACATCAACTTCGTCGCCAACAGCAACTTCTAGTTCACCAGCAGCATTTTTGAATTGCTCTGCAGGGATTGCACTTTCAGACTTAAGGCCAGCATCAACAAGAACAACGTTGTTCTCGATAGCGATTACTGTACCTTTAACGATTGAGCCTTGCTCAACTTCAAAACCCTGTAGGCTTTCTTCAAATAACTGCGCAAAATTTTCTGACATACTAAATACGTCTCTATAAAGTTAAATTACCAATTAGCAACCATGCTGCATGGGGTTGTTAAATAAAC
This sequence comes from Pseudoalteromonas flavipulchra NCIMB 2033 = ATCC BAA-314, assembly GCA_000814665.1. GTDB lineage: Bacteria > Pseudomonadota > Gammaproteobacteria > Enterobacterales > Alteromonadaceae > Pseudoalteromonas > Pseudoalteromonas maricaloris. The sequence continues at coordinate 339,011 of JWIH01000021.1, read as the reverse complement.
ACTAGCTTCCTGCCTGTGTCATTAAAAAATTACTTAGGTAAACAACTTTTTGGAAGTTTACCTGCCACAATGGCGTCTTGAATAAAAGACATAACCTGTTTGAACACTTGCTCAGCATTATGCTCAGTTGTATCAACAACTATCGCATCGCTAGCAGGAACTAATGGGGCAACCTTGCGATTCATATCGCGATCATCGCGAGCTTTAATGTCTTCTAACAGACCACTTAGTGTAACATCATGGCCTTTCTCATTCAACTCAACAAATCGCCTGCGAGCACGTTCTTCTGCACTTGCAGTCAAATAAATTTTAAGTTCAGCATCAGGGAATACCACCGTTCCCATATCACGTCCATCTGCAATTAAGCCAACTTCAGTTCTAAAAGCGCGCTGACGTCGTAATAATGCTTCTCTCACTCGAGGTAGCGCCGCAATTTTTGACGCTGCCGCGCCGACTTCTTCATTGCGAATGGTGTTAGTAACATCTTCACCTTCAAGTACAATTTTGCTTTTTTTAGTTTCTTTATCGATAGAAAATTGTACATCCAAATTGGCAGCGAGTGGGACCAACCCCTCTTCGTTATCAGTTGCAATTTGGTGGTGTAATGCTGCTAACGAAAGCACACGATAAATCGCACCGCTATCCAACACTTCCCAATTTAATGTTTCAGCTAACAAGCGACAAACAGTTCCTTTGCCTGAACCACTTGGGCCGTCTACGGTGATAACTGGCATAGCTGCCTGCATTTAGACCTCCTAAAAATGCTCACCTGAATTTGACGGCGCATAGTATACGTCAATTTGCTGAATATATCCTTATTTACCTGTCATTTTTTGTTATATCTCAAATTATTAGTACAGTGAAAGGCACTAAATGTCAGGTGCAGACTGGCTTTGATTGAATAAAATTCAGTCAAATATGCGTGTATTTGACTTTGTTATGATGACTATTTTAGAGAAGATTTTAAGGTGCTGAACATCTTCAACACCTTGGATGAAATTAATACTGACTAATGCTTTCTAACACTGAAAAATAGGTTGGGAAAGTTTTTGCCGTACATTTAGGGTCGTTAATCGTGATAGCTTGACCACCCACTGCCACCATCGAAAAACACATCGCAATGCGATGGTCATTGTATGTGTCTACATCCGTAAAATTAAAATTAACCGGTGGTGTAACTTCGATAAAGTCGTGCCCTTCTACCACTTCTGCGCCTACTTTTTTAAGTTCAGTCGCCATAGCAGCTAGCCTATCGGTTTCTTTCACGCGCCAATTGTAGATATTACGAATTGCTGTTTTACCTTTTGCGAATAGCGCTACGGTTGCAAGCGTCATCGCCGCATCGGGAATAGCATTGGCGTCAATGTCCACACCATTTAGCTCACCTTTTCGGACAACGATACGCTCATCATGCCAATCAATGTCTGCACCGACTTGTTCCATCACTTTGGCAAAACCGATATCACCTTGCACACTTTGTTTACCCACTCCCTTTATCTCAATTTCACCACCTGCAATTGCAGCTGCTGCGATGAAATAAGAGGCTGACGAGGCATCGCCTTCGACCATAAGTGTTCCAGGAGATTGATACTGTTGGCCTGCTTTTACCACAAAATGTTGATAATCGTGGTTTTCGACATGAACCCCAAAGTGCGCCATCACGCCAATGGTAATATCAATATAAGGCTTTGAAACCAGCTCACCTTTAATCGCAATATTCGTATCGCCACTAAAAAGCGGTGCAGCCATCAATAATGCAGTTAAGAATTGGCTTGAGATACTACCGTCAATCTCAACTTCACCACCAGCAAGTTGCTTACCTGTAATTTTTAACGGCGGGTAGTCTTTGTTTTTGAGATATTGAATATCAGCACCAAGCGTTTGCATGGCATCAACAAGATGGCCAATTGGACGCTCTTCCATTCGTGGCTCACCAATCAGTTCATAATCACCGGGTATAGCTGCAAGCACTGCAGTTAATGGGCGATATGCTGTACCGGCATTGCCTAAAAATAGCGGCTCAACGGAGGTGTTAAAGTTACCACCATTTCCTTTGACCAGTGCCACCGTATTATCGTCTTCTAAGGTTACTTCAACGCCTAACTGAGACAATGCGCTTAACATATGGCGGATGTCATCGCTATCCAATAAGTTCGTCACTTTTGTCGTGCCTTCGCACAACGCTGCAAGCAACAAAATACGATTTGATAAGCTTTTAGAGCCAGGTAGCGTCACACTGCCACTGACTTTAGTAATAGGCTTGAGGGTCAATTGTTCCATCAACTATTCTCCCGTGCGAATTTATCCATAAATGCAACTAACGCTTTGATCCCTTCAATTGGCATGGCGTTGTATATACTAGCTCGCATACCGCCAACAAAACGGTGGCCTTCAAGTGCAATTAAACCGTTTTGTTCTGCCTCTGCCAAAAATTTAGCATTTAGGCTGTCATCATTTAACCAAAATGGTACGTTCATCAATGAGCGACAATGTTTTGCAACTTTGTTTGAATAGAAGTCAGAGCCATCAATATAATCGTATAAAATGGCTGCTTTTTCTTGATTGTGCGCTTCCATGGCTTTAACACCACCAATGCTTTCAAGATACTTGAACACCTCAAACGCAAGATACCATGCAAATGTCGGTGGTGTGTTGTACATGCTTTGCTGATCAGCCTCAATGGCGTAATCAAGGATAGCAGGTCTGGGCAGCCCTTCACGCTTCAATAACGTCTTACGTACAATGGCGATACTGAGCCCTGAAGGACCGATATTTTTTTGCGCACCAGCATAGATCAAATCAAAGTCATCGACGTTAATTTCACGAGATAAAATATTGGAAGACATATCCGCTACAATTGGTGCGGTTGCATGCTTTGGAACGTCAAATATTTCGATACCGTCGATGGTTTCGTTTGGACAATAGTGAATGTATGAAGCGTTTTCTGGTAACTTCCATTCGGAGACAGGTAAAATATCGAATTGACCATTTTCGTCAGTACGAATATTAATCGCGTGCGTTTGCGTGAATTTTTCACCTTCTTTCGTCGCACCGGTAGACCAGATCCCGTTCTCGATATATACGCCAGGTACACCATCTACATGTAGATTTAACGGTACAGCAGCAAAGTGACCTCGGCCACCACCATGCATAAACAGGACTTCAAATTCATCAGAGATGTTCATCAAACGACGTAAGCTTGCTTCGCATTGCTTTGCCATTTCGAGATACGGTGCCGAACGGTGGCTCACTTCCATCACCGAAACACCCAGATTTTGCCAATCTAGAAATTCTTTTTGCGCTTTTTTCATAACTTCAACAGGTAACATCGCAGGACCCGCGCAAAAATTATAAACCGTCATATTTTTCCTCATTCCAAATAATCTAGATCATCCAAAGAATAGCGTTATTCTCATGACTTTTAGGATGAACAGTGGGCTGCCCGACTAAAACGTCGGATTGTTGGTAGCCTTAATTTATCAGGCTTCAGGCTCTTGTCATAGAGGAACAGATTGAAAAAATTGACAGAAAGAAAAAAAGCGACCGAAGTCGCTTTTTTTTGGGTAGGATTTTTTTATTCTTCTGCGTCAGATCCCGCAGCAGGTGTTGCTTCACCTTCTAGCTCTGCAACGTCACCTTCAGGCAGCGCTTCCACTTCAATTTCTTCGATGCGTTGAAGACCAACTACCTTTTCTTCTTCCATCGTACGGATCAGAATAACACCTTGGGTGTTACGGCCTACCGTAGAAACTTCGTTTACACGCGTTCTAACTAACGTACCACGGTTTGAGATCAACATGATTTCATCGTTGTCATCAACTTGAACCGCACCAACCACAGAACCATTTCTCTCAGTAACTTTGATTGACACAACACCTTGTGTTGCACGGCTCTTCGCTGGGTACTCTTCAAGCGGTGTACGCTTACCATAACCATTTTCAGTTACGGTCAAGATTGCACCATCGCCTTGTGGTACGATTAGTGATACTACTTTCACGTCATCTGGCATCTTGATACCACGAACACCGGTTGCTGTACGGCCCATCGGACGTAAAGCCAACATTTCTTCGCCAGTTTCAGGATCACGCTTCACTTCACCTGTTTCTGAATCTCGCTGCTTCTCGTTAAAGCGTACAACTTTACCATGCTCAGTAAATAGCATGATGTCATTTTCACCTGTGGTGATGTTAGCACCGATCAGGCTATCGCCTTCGTTCAAGTTGATAGCAATAATGCCACTTGCACGCTGACGGCTGTATGCAGTCAGAGGTGTTTTCTTAACGATACCACTTGCCGTCGCCATGACGATAAACTTATCTTCTTCGTATTCACGAACTGGTAAAATTGTCGTAATACGCTCATCAGCTTCGAGTGGTAACAAGTTAACAATTGGCTTTCCGCGCGCAGCACGTGATGCAAGCGGCAGCTGGTAAACTTTCAACCAATACAAGCGGCCAGAAGTGGAGAAACAAAGAATTGTATCGTGAGTATTTGCAACGAGTAGACGTTCGATAAAGTCTTCATCTTTCATCTTAGTTGCAGATCGCCCTTTACCACCACGACGCTGAGCTTCGTAATCACTAAGAGGTTGATATTTCACGTAGCCTTCATGAGAAAGCGTCACTACAACGTCTTCTTCGTTGATCAAATCTTCTAAACTGATATCGTGCGCAGCTGCAGTGATCTCTGTGCGACGCTCATCACCATACGTTTCTTTGATTTCAACTAACTCATCGCGGATCACTTCCATCAAACGCTCTGGAGTAGAAAGGATGTACAGTAGCTCAGCGATAAGATCGAGTAGTTCTTTGTATTCTGCCAGAATTTTCTCGTGCTCAAGACCTGTTAATTTGTGAAGTCTTAAGTCTAGGATTGCTTGGGCTTGTTGCTCAGACAAATAGTACTGACCATCACGGATCCCTAATTCTTCCGCTAACCAATCTGGACGCGCAACATTTTCTTCACCAGTACGCTCAAGCATTGATTTAACGTTACCAAGATCCCAAGCTCGCGCAGTTAGCGCCGCTTTCGCTTCTGCTGGAGTTGGTGACTTACGAATAAGCTCAATGATTGGGTCAATGTTGGCTAGCGCAATTGCGAGGCCTTCAAGCGTATGCGCTCGGTCTCTTGCCTTACGCAGGTCAAATACAGTACGACGCGTTACGACTTCACGACGGTGAATAATAAACGCATCAAGCATTTCTTTCAGGTTGAAACACTTGGGCTGGTTGTTATCTAGTGCAACCATATTGATGCCAAACACAGTTTGTAGTTGTGTTTGAGCGTATAGGTTGTTTAGTACAACCTCACCGACTTCACCGCGTTTGATTTCAATAACAATACGCATACCGTCTTTATCAGACTCGTCGCGTAGTGCACTGATCCCTTCAACCTTTTTATCTTTAACAAGCTCTGCAATCTTTTCGATTAGTCTTGCTTTGTTAACTTGGTAAGGAATTTCATGAACGATGATGGTTTCTTTGTTTGTTTTCTCATCGACTTCGATTTCAGCTTTCGCGCGAATATAGATCTTACCACGACCTGTTTTATAGGCTTGTTCGATGCCGTTTTTACCGCTAATGATGGCAGCAGTCGGAAAATCAGGACCCGGAATATAGTCAATTAACTCTTCAATGGTGATGTCTGGATTCTGGATCACAGCCAAACAACCATTGATCACCTCAGTTAAGTTGTGAGGTGGAATATTGGTCGCCATACCAACCGCGATACCAGATGAACCATTCACCAATAAGTTAGGCACTTTAGTTGGTAACACATCTGGAATTTGCTCTGTACCATCGTAGTTTGGTACATAATCAACGGTTTCTTTTTCAAGGTCAGCAAGTAACTCGTGAGCGACTTTCGCCATACGTACTTCGGTATAACGCATCGCAGCTGCAGAGTCACCATCGACAGAACCAAAGTTACCTTGTCCATCTACGAGCATATAGCGTAGAGAGAAAGGCTGAGCCATACGTACAATAGTATCGTAAACCGCGCTATCACCATGCGGGTGATATTTACCGATTACGTCACCAACTACACGAGCTGACTTTTTATAAGGTTTGTTCCAGTCATTTTTAAGTTCATTCATCGCGAACAATACACGACGGTGAACAGGCTTTAGGCCGTCACGTACGTCAGGTAATGCACGACCTACGATTACACTCATTGCATAATCTAGGTATGAATTTTTTAATTCATCTTCGATATTGACTGGCAGGATTTCATTGGCGAGATCAGACATTTGACTCCACTTTCCTTCAGTGTCCACCCCTTTTGTGTCACACTACAACTTGTGTTGAGATGCTATCTGAATATCAAATTGCTCTTTCTGCTGAAGCGCCAATTAAACGCGCTTCAAAAAATAGCCGAATTGCCTCAGAGTATCAGCGGGGGCTTTGTTTATTATAAAATTCGTCAAGCATGCTAACACACTTTTTACCGTTTTACAGGTGCTATTTTTATCTAATCCCCTTTATAATGCGCTCAATTCGACGAGGAAGTTTTTTATGACCGAACATCAAAATGTAGACCCTAATGAAATCGCTAAATTTGAAGAAATAGCAGAGCGCTGGTGGGACCGAGAGGGAGAGTTTAAACCATTACACGACATTAACCCATTGAGATTGGACTTTATTAACGATAAGTGTGAAGGCCTATTTGCAAAAACAGTATTGGATATCGGTTGTGGTGGCGGGATTTTAACAGAAAGCATGGCTAAGCTGGGTGCAAATGCAACCGGTATCGATATGGGGCAAGAGCCGCTTAACGTCGCAAAGCTCCACGCATTAGAGGTCGGCGTTAACGTAGACTATCAAAAAGTGCCAGCGGAAGAATTCGCAGCCATGCACCAAAGTGAATTCGATGTAGTAACTTGCATGGAAATGCTAGAACACGTACCAGACCCAGAATCCATTATTCGTTCAGTCGCACAGCTAGTTAAGCCCGGCGGTCATGTATTTTTTTCTACCTTAAACAAAACTACAAAAGCGTATTTACTAGCTATCGTCGCTGCTGAAAAGCTGCTTAAAATGGTTCCTGAAGGCACGCATGAGCATGATAAGTTTATTCGCCCTTCGACCTTAATTGACTGGGCTGAAAAGTACGACCTCAAAGTTAGAGCTGCGACAGGGATTAACTACAACCCTATCGGCAAAACATTTACCTTAACGAAAGACGTTTCAGTTAACTACATTCTACACTTTGAGAAGCTGGCATGATCCAAGCGGTACTATTTGATTTAGACGGCACCTTGCTGGATACCAGTGATGATTTGGGCGCTGCACTAAACCACGTTTTAACTGCTAATAAAATGCCTACTGTCGGCAAACAGGTATATAGCAGTGCGATTTCAAACGGCGTAGCAGCGATGTTGCAGGTAGGATTTGGTGAGTCATTAAAGCACTACGACACTCAGGTTTTACGTCAAGGTGTACTCGACTACTACCTGGCGAATTTATCTGTACATTCCCAATGCTTTGCGCAAATTGGTGAGTTATTAGCGGCACTTCTAGAAAAAGAGATTCAGATTGGGATCATGACCAACAAACCTGAGTTTTTAACACTTCCGCTACTAAAACAGATCCCTGAACTTGCAAAGATCGAGACAGTAGTATGCGGAGATACACTGGCGGTGGCCAAACCTAATCCCGAGCCTTTACTGTTAGTGGCGTCAAAATTGGGGGTTTCACCAGCGCAATGTATTTATGTTGGCGATGCTGAGCGAGATATTATTGCTGCAAAATCCGCAAAAATGATTAGTGCAGCGGCAATGTGGGGATTCATTCCATCTGAAGCTGAAGCTAAGTCTTGGCAGGCGGATCTCTATCTTACTAACCCATTAGACACGTTATCGCATATTTAGTGTTGATAAAAAAATAAAACACCATATATTGTGTTTTTGCTATAATAGATACGAATTTGTGTAGAAAAAAATCAGTTAGAATTTTTTTTTATTTTTGCTGAAAAGCGTCATCTTTTTGTTGATTTTTCTTTGTGGGCAGATAAGTGGATTGTCATAGGTTAGTGGATACTTACATAAATAAATTATCCCAAACTTATCCACAATTCTGCCCGAGTTGTTCTCTTGCAAATTCACGTCAACCCCACTATCTTGTGATCCCTAGCCACTAGGGCACCATATATAGTGGTGGTTTGCTAAACAATTTTATATTCGTGCGACATCTAAAGCGCGTTCCTAAGGAATACAGGCACATAACATGAACCAACAGCTATCTGTATGCAAAAGAAACGGTCGCAAAGAACCGTTAGATCTAGATAAGATCCATCGTGTCATTACATGGGCGGCAGAAGGCCTAGATAACGTCTCAGTTTCTCAGGTTGAATTAAAGTCACACATCCAGTTTTATGACGGTATTCGTACTGGTGATATCCACGAAACGATTATTAAAGCTGCAGCCGATCTGATCTCAAAAGAGTCTCCAGATTATCAGTATCTAGCCGCTCGTTTGGCTATTTTCCACTTGCGTAAGAAAGCCTATGGCTGTTTTGAGCCGCCGCACTTACACGACCATGTGGTAAAACTGGTTGAAGACAAGCGCTATGATCAGCACCTTCTTACTGACTACACAAAAGCAGAGTTTGATGAGCTAAACAGCTACATCGACCATAGCCGAGATATGAACTTCAGCTATGCAGCCGTTAAGCAGTTGGAAGGTAAGTACCTTGTACAAAACCGCGTAACAGGTGAGATCTATGAAAGTGCGCAGTTCTTATATGTTCTTGTTGCTGCAAGCCTGTTTGCAAACTACCCGAAAGAAACGCGTCTAGATTACATAAAGCGATTCTACGATGCGGTTTCAACATTCAAAATTTCATTACCAACGCCAATTATGGCTGGTGTTCGTACGCCGACACGTCAGTTTAGCTCTTGCGTACTGATTGAATGTGCTGATAGCCTAGATTCTATCAACGCAACTTCTTCTGCGATTGTAAAATACGTCAGTCAGCGCGCTGGTATCGGTATTAACGCTGGTCGTATTCGTGCACTAGGTAGCCCAATCAGAAATGGTGAAGCGTACCACACAGGATGTATTCCATTTTATAAGCACTTCCAAACGGCTGTTAAAAGCTGTTCTCAAGGCGGTGTGCGTGGTGGCGCAGCGACCCTATTCTACCCGCTTTGGCATCTTGAAGTTGAAAACCTATTAGTACTAAAGAATAACCGAGGTGTTGAAGAGAACCGCGTGCGTCATTTAGATTATGGCGTGCAGTTCAACAAAACCATGTATAGCCGCCTAATTAAAGACGACTATATCACGCTATTTAGTCCATCAGATGTGCCAGGTCTTTACGACGCATTCTTTGAAGATCAAGATAAATTCGAAGAACTGTATGTTAAGTACGAGCAAGATGAGGCTATTCGTAAGAAACGCATTAAAGCGATTGAATTATTCTCAATGTTTGCGCAAGAACGTGCGAGCACCGGTCGTATTTATCTACAAAACGTTGACCACTGTAATACACACAGTCCGTTTGACTCTAAGGTTGCACCGATCCGCCAGTCAAACCTATGCCTTGAAATTGCACTACCAACGAAGCCGTTAAGCCATGTAAATGACCCTGAAGGTGAAATTGCACTTTGTACGCTTTCAGCATTTAACTTAGGTGCCATCAAGTCTCTAGATGAGCTAGAAGAGTTAGCAGAGCTTGCGGTTCGCGCACTTGATAACCTATTAGACTATCAAGACTACCCTGTTCCTGCTGCGTACAATGCAACGATGGGACGCCGTACACTGGGTATCGGTGTGATTAACTTTGCTTATTATCTTGCAAAGAATGGCGTTAAGTACTCAGACGGTAGTGCTAACGGCCTAACACACAGAACATTTGAAGCGATCCAATACTATCTGATGAAAGCATCGAATGAACTGGCAAAAGAACGTGGCGCTTGTCCTAAGTTTAACGAGACGACCTACTCACAAGGTATCATGCCAATAGATACCTATAAGCGTGACCTTGATAAAGTCTGTGAAGAGCCATTACGCCTTGACTGGGATGCATTAAGAGCAAGTATCCAAGAACATGGTATGCGTAACTCAACGTTGTCAGCCTTGATGCCATCGGAAACATCATCGCAAATCTCAAATGCAACAAACGGTATTGAACCACCTCGTGGTCATATCAGTGTTAAAGCAAGTAAAGATGGTATCTTGAAGCAAGTTGTACCTGAGTACGACCGCCTCAAAGACAACTATGAGCTACTTTGGGATATTCCATCTAACGATGGTTACCTTGCGCTAGTTGGTATTATGCAGAAGTTCATCGATCAAACTATCTCTGCAAATACCAATTATGATCCAAGTAAGTTTGAAGCGGGTAAAGTTCCTATGAAACTATTGCTAAAAGACTTACTCACCGCGTACAAACTTGGTGTTAAGACACTTTACTACCATAATACCCGCGACGGTGCTTCGGATGCTCAAGATGAGTTGAAACCAGAAGCAGAAGACGATGGCTGTGAAGGCGGCGCTTGTAAGATATAACTTTTTATGCGGGTGGTCTTCACCCGCTTTTTTAGGTATTGAGTAACACATTTATGGCATATTCTACGTTTAGCAGAAATCATAACGACCAATTAAAAGAACCGATGTTTTTCGGGCAAACAGTTAATGTATCTCGCTACGACCAACAGAAGTTCCCTATTTTCGAAAAACTAATTGAAAAGCAATTATCGTTTTTCTGGCGTCCAGAAGAAGTAGATGTAAGTAAGGATAGATTGGACTTTCAGGCACTTCCTGAGCACGAAAGACATATCTTTTTGAGCAACCTAAAATATCAAACATTGCTAGACAGTGTTCAAGGTCGCTCTCCTAACGTTGCACTTTTGCCGATCGTCTCCATCCCTGAACTTGAAACTTGGATCGAAACTTGGGCGTTTAGTGAAACGATCCACAGCCGCTCTTACACTCACATTATTCGTAATGTGACGCAAAACCCGGAAGTGATCTTTGACGACATCGTGGGCAATGACAAAATTGTTGAACGTGCGGATGCAGTGACCAAGTATTATGACGAACTGATAGAAAAGGTAAGCCTTTATAATCAATACGGTGAGGGCAAGCATGAAATTAATGGCACAACGGTCGTCATTAACTTGTTTGAACTGAAAAAGCTCCTGTACCTTTGCATCATGTCGGTAAACATCTTAGAAGCTATTCGCTTCTACGTGAGTTTTGCCTGCTCGTTTGCTTTTGCTGAGCGAGAGCTTATGGAAGGTAATGCAAAGATCATCAAGCTAATTGCTCGTGATGAAGCGCTTCATTTGTCTGGCACACAGCACATGCTGAATATCATGCAAGAAGGCAAAGATGACCCTGAAATGTCTATCGTGGCAGCACAATGCCGTGACGAAGCGATTAAGATGTTTGTTGAAGCAGCTGAGCAAGAAAAAGAATGGGCTGAGTATCTGTTTAAAGACGGTTCAATGATTGGACTAAACAAAGATATTTTGTGTCAATACGTTGAGTACATCACAAATATTCGTATGTCAGCGGTTGGTTTACCAACGCAATTTGAGACCAAATCGAACCCTATTCCGTGGATCAATGCTTGGCTTGTTTCTGACAATGTTCAAGTTGCACCACAGGAAGCTGAGATCAGCTCATACCTTGTTGGACAAATCGACTCTGAAGTTGATGCCTCTGACTTTGGCGATTTCGACCTGTAATGGTTGAAAAGCCATCCTTCCTAATTCAGGTTGAGAATATTGAGGAGCCACTGGAATATGTGGCTTCTTCGTCTTCGATACTCGAAACCCTTGAAGCCGCAAATATTGAAGTCCCCTATCAATGCCGCGAGGGTTTTTGCGGCGCCTGCCGCGCCAAGCTCATTGAAGGACAAACACAGTACGCGAACGAGCCGCTTGCTTTTGTGAGAGATGGGGAAATTTTATTGTGCTGTAGCAGACCCACAAGCCATATTAAAATAGAGTTGCCGTAAATAACCAAAACCCAAGAGATAACAACTTGCCTAATAGCCGTTATCCCTAACTAATACGTTAAATCAACTTGGTAATTTGAGTACGAATGTAGTGTTCACTATCAGTAACACTCATCGCCCCATTTTCAAAAATCACGTCCCAATGTAAACTTCGCGTCAGCATTTCACACAATTCAGCTACAAAGTCCGTGGGAATACTAAACACAGAGAAAGATCCAATAAACTGTAATTGCGCTCGACGCTCTTCAAACCATTGCTCACCGTCAGCACACAACACCACAACCTTAGCATAAAGCTTTTCATACTTGAGTATCTCATCGACCTCTAAGGTACCAATAAACAAAGCGACTTCAACCTGGTCGTTGTCGTCTTCTAGCCATACGTCCGGCCAATGTTTTTTCTCCGCCTTGCTCCACTTTGCCGGCTTATCAAAAGACAGTGCGCAGATCCCAAGCAGTTTCATCGCAAAATGCTCGCTACTTTCTTTTGACAACATGGCGGTAGTAAACGCTTCTTCATGGTGGCTATGGTGAAATAAGTCAGCAACCTTAATCCTTGCCTTGAAAACAAATGGCTTGTTCATTATGTTGTGCTCACTTTAGCTTGTTTCTTAACTATAGCTGTAATTCTAATTTCAACAATAACTAAGTTATAGTATAACGTTATTGATCCGCAAAATTTGTAGTGTTATATTATCACTCTATTAGTCGAACAGCTCACTCGTTCAATACATAACCTAACTCGTGGTAATAAAAATATGTTTAAGCAGTCTCTTATCGCCAGCGCATTAATTTCAATGATAGGTGCAGCGCCAGCTTATGCTGCACAACTAACAGGTAAAGTTGTTGATGCAAACAACCAACCGCTCAGTAACGCCACTATCCACCTTCATGGCAAAAGCAAATCGGTAAAGTCAGATAAATTTGGCCAATTTACGATTGAGCTCGATGCTGACTCGCAGCTTCATATCTCAAAGCCAAACTACTTAGACCATCGTATTAATGTTACCGAAGAACAAGGTTTCGTACGTGTTGAGCTAACACCAACGTCCGTTGAGAGCATAGTTGTTTATTCTTCTGCCCTGCACAAAAATAGTATGGAAATGACCTCTCCAGTGAGTGTATTAAGCGGTGATGAACTAAAAAACCGTGCAAAACCCACACTGGGTGAAACACTAAAAGGCCAACCTGGGATCAATGCCAGTTATTTTGGTCCGGTAAGTTCAAGCCCTATTATCCGTGGCTTAGATGGACCGCGAGTCAAAATCACGCAAAATGGGTTAGACAGTAGCGATGCCTCGCGCGTTGGTCCTGATCATGCCAACACCAACGACTCGCTTGCAGCGCAACAGATTGAAGTGCTAAGAGGCCCAGCTACCCTACTATACGGCTCAGGTGCAATAGGTGGTGTGGTTAATGTCGTTGATAATCGTATTCCGACTGATGTGATCGAAAGCCTTCAGGGCGCAGCCGACTATAGCCATGACACCAACTCAAATACCAATACCTTTGCGGTGTTATTAGAATCAGGCTTTGACGGCTTTAACTTCCATTTCGATGGCGTTAAGCGTAAAGGTGGTGACTATGAAACCCCTAATTTCGCGCTACCGCACGACGAACATGAAGAACATGAAGAACACGAGCATGAACATGAAGGAGAAGATCATGCCCACGAAGCAGAAGAATATGAAACAGAGTACGCCAATCGCGTCGACAATACCTTTATCGATTCTGAGCAATTTAACTTAGGTACAAGTTACGTTGGCGATCATCTGACCGTTGGTTTCTCTTATGGCCGTGTTGATACGGACTATGGCATTCCTGCTCACTCTCATATTGGTCATGACCATGATCACGAGCATGAAGAGGAAGGGCATGACCACGAAGAAGAATCCGTATTTGCTCGAGTAAAACAAGACCGTTGGCAAGGGCTTGTAAATTATGCAGTACACAGTGACTGGCTTGAATCTGTTGGCCTACGTGTCGGCTACACCGATTACGAACATGCTGAAATTGAAGATGGAAACATAGGTACTGTATTTGAAAATGATACAACCGAGTTACGCTTAACCGCAGAGCACCGCTTAGGTGAATGGCACGGCACTGTTGGTTATCATTTCTCCGACAGCGATTACGCCGCGAACGGTGAAGAAGCTTTTACACCATCGACCAATACCAAAACGCACGCACTTTATATCCTTGAAGAACGTCGTTTTGGAGACTTCACACTTGAGTTAGGTGCTCGTATTGAAGACTACCAGTTATCAAGCAAAGGCAACCAGCTAGAAGTATATGAAGAAGATCACGAACATGAAGGTGAACACGATCACGACCACGGCCATGGTGGTAACTTAGATAATGGGTTTATTTCTTATGACCTAGAAATGACCAATCTAAGCTTGTCTATTGGTGGTGTGTACGACTTTGCTGAAGGCCAAAACGTTGCTGTTTCGCTGTCTCGCTCGGAGCGCGCACCATTAACCGCCGAATTGCTTTCAAATGGCATTCATATCGCAACCAGCACCTATGAACTAGGGCTTGGTTATGAGCTAGAAGGTGATCATTTACACTTTGAGCCGCAAGATGTTGAACAAGAGACATCAAATAACTTAGACATCAGTTTTAGAAAGTTCTCAGGTGACTTTGGTTATACCGTTAATTTCTTCTATAACGACATCGAAAACTTCTACTATCAGGCATTAACAGACTATATCTATAGTCCAGAGCACGGTTTAGAAGTGGCGGATCATGCACATGAAGGCGCGGTTCCAGTGTTTAAGTTTGAAAGCAGTGATGCCAAACTATACGGTCTCGAGTTTGATGCCCATTACAAACTAAGCAACTTTGCACGCGTCAAAGTGTTTGGTGATTCGCTGACAGCGAAGTTAGATAACGACGAATATTTGCCACGTATCCCAAGCAACAAGCTAGGTCTTGATTACGAACACAGTTACGAGAACCTAACTGCTAACTTCACGGTGACGCATTATTTCAAGCAAGACAACATCGCGAGCTATGAAAGTGAAACTAAGGGCTATACGTTAGTGGATATGTCGTTTAACTATGACTTTGAGTTTATGGGCAGTGACATGGTTGGTTATGTTAACCTTGATAACCTAACAGATGAGCTAGGCTTTGTGCATAGCTCGTTTATCAAAGAGCAAGCCCCTCTTCCAGGTCGTAACATCAAGCTTGGCATTAGAGGCTACTTTTAATACCGATTCCTTTCTTTTATAGAAACCAAAAAGCTACCTCTTGTGGGTAGCTTTTTTATTTGGATTATTTATATTTTACTACTTCTTATACTCAACGTGATGAAGTTCTCAAAGTTGGTAGCGTCTAAGATATCAAGCGTGAACCTATGGCTATTCACCCAACGAGATAATATCCAATCAATGTTAGGATCTTTCAAATCACGCAGTGCAAGGATAAAGTCGCCTGTTGATGCTCCGCTTTTAACATGTGCTGCATAAAAAGTACGTAGTAAATGATTAAACCTTTCCTCGCCTAGCTCATGGTGCAAAAGCGCAAAAAATAGCGCCCCTACCGAATAGGCATTAAGCCCTGCTTTTCCATACTCTTCAAACGCAGTCGTTAAATATTTAGGCTGTTTAACGAACTGGTTTTTTGCTCGTTTTAGTACGTTTGTCATATGCGAGCTTAAAGACACCCTTTTATTCAGCCGTGAATCCGTTAAATATTCTAAAAAGGTAGCCTTACCTTCATTCCAGCGTGGTGAGTAGCTTTCATTCGAACGTGGGTCCCATAGATGACTCAGTTCGTGATACAAACGAGTTACCTCCACAAACCCCTCGCTGTCTTGAATAATTGCGGTAACATCAGCTTGAGCACCAAACCCCTTTGGGATCTCTATAAAGCTAAACTCACCAGTGCTTTGACGTTGACCAAACCAACTTTCATACAATGTTATGGTTTGTTTTGCCTTTTCCATATAGTCAGTTGCATATTTATTTCCCGGTAACGTAAATAGCTTAAAGCCATGCCCTTTTGTCACGGTATATGGTGCGACCATGAAGTCCATTCTCCATGAGGGTTTCTGGTTTTTGTATGAATAAACCTTTCGTCCTTGATCGGTTTCTGTTACGCCTAGTAAAATTTCACCATTTGCTACTACTAAGCCACTATCGACTTCGATGTTAGCGGTGTAGTTATACAGCTTCTGCCAAAAGCGTGACGCGCGATTGACCCTATCATCAGGCACTGTGATGAGCGGATAAGCATATGCATCCATACGAATAATAGAAAACAAAGGGGTGATGTCATCTTTAATATAAGCCATCCCAGTTTCTACATACCCCTTTATATGGCCAGAATAATTAACAGTAAAAGTTGTTTGTTGATCGGGTTGGAGCGCCTCAGATAACGATAATTTAATATAATTAGACTGAAATAGTGAGTCATCAATATTACTTACTATTCCTTGTGTATAGTTGAGGGACTTACCCGCTTCCGAAGTGATATCGACAACACTAAGCAAGCGATAAAGTCTTAATGGGATTACTCTAGTTGGTGTTGTTCCTTGATTTTTAACCGTTATCGTTGCGCTGCCAGATAGACTGCTTGTTTGTGTATGTATGTTGAGATTGAGATGATAGTTGGTTGCAAATGTTTCTATTTTTTCAATGCTGGGGAGCTCGCTTGCTGAAGCAGAAACGCAGCTTAGCCACAAAAAAATACGTAGCAAATACATGGTCTATCCTTAATATTATTTTGTTGTTTTAACAAAAATAAAGCGGAAGGCATGTTTTTACTAGCATATTTTTTTGTATCATTGTTTTAGATCAAAAAACCAAAACCTGTTAATCACTATAACTGTTTAGGCTCTCGTACCAAAGATTTTGTCACCGGCATCACCAAGCCCAGGGACTATATATCCTTTCTCATTTAAATGGCTATCTAATGCTGCTGTGTAAATTTCAACATCAGGGTGTGCTTCTTCTACAAGCTTTACTCCTTCTGGCGCTGCCACCAGCACAATCGCTCTGATCTCTTTTGAACCGGCTTTTTTTAGCATGTCGATAGTAGCAATCAGCGAGCCACCAGTCGCAAGCATTGGATCAATAACTAATGCAAGTCTAGCATCGATATTGCCCACCAACTTCTCAAAATAAGGCACAGGTTCAAGTGTTTCTTCGTTGCGCTGTAAACCCACAACACTTACTTTGGCTGCTGGGATCAACTGCAGTATGCCATCTAGCATTCCCAAACCGGCTCTTAAAATTGGCACCAAGGTGATCTTTTTGCCTGTCAGCCTTTTAACTGTTAACTCGTTGCCGTCCCAAGCAGAAATGACCTGATCGCTCAAAGTCAGATCTTTTGTTGCTTCGTAAGTGAGTAAGTTACCCACTTCCGAGACAATTTCGCGAAAATTTTTGGTTGATATACCCAGCTCTCGCAAGAGTCCAAGTTTATGCTGAACTAATGGGTGATCAATTACATGTAATGCCATGGCTGCGTATCCTTATAAACTGCTAAAGAAATCTTCTGGTTTGTGTCTTATAGGCTTAGTACATTGCACCGTAGGCGTGCCTAAATAAAGATAGCCAACGATTTCATCTTTTTCATCGAGACCAAGTTGCTTTTTCACTTCTGGACTCTGGGCAAAGTAGCCCGTTCGCCACACACCAGACAACCCCTGTGCAAAAGCCGCTTGCTGCATAGCAAGTACACTACAGCCTGCACTTTGAATTTGCTCAATACGAGGTACTTTTGGATGTTCTTGATAAGGAGATACTGCGATGATCAACATTGGCGCGCGCTCTGGTAGCTGTCTCGCTCTATCTATTATCCGTTGCGCTTGCTGCTCTTTCACCGCTGCTTGATAGTAGATTTCACCCAGCTTTTCACGGCCTTTTTCTTCTACTGTAATAAATCGAAACGGTGTTAAGCCACCATGATCTGGCACTTTTAGTGCTGCTTTTTTAATGATTTCTAACTGAGCTGGATTAGGTCCAGGAAAAGACAGGTTGCTATCTGACTGGCGTGTTAAGAGTAATTCTATGGCGTCCATTAACTCATCCCGTGTTGTGCCTTCAAAATGGCCGTGAATTATACCAATTTGACTTATTACGTGTCTCGAAATAGACCAAATACTTAAGCAAATTGGTATTACGTGGCTTGTAGTCTATCATTTTCCCTTAAATTCGACCACGCGACATCACGGATTTCTGGATAGCATCCTGGCAGTAATTCATTTTACTCGGGAAGTGAATTGCGTTGTTTCCTATCAATAAGTAGCCTCAACCAATAGTCAACACTGACATAACGTCCACCACCGGTAAAAAATAGTGACAATAGTAATACAAAGTAAGTTGCCGCAAATTCAATTCCATTGTTTAAAATAACAATATTGCCTCTTTCATAGAGATAATTTGGTCTGCCATTTTCTTCGACTATCTCTTTAATTGAATCCAAACGTTGCTTTGCTGCTACGCTATTTTCTAAGCTCACTTTAGCTTCTTCAAAGCCTAGCCAGTCTAATACTTTTGCGGCGCTGGTATCTGGATTTGTTGGCGTTACCGAAAACCAGCCATGCTCCAAATGCACCGTCGTTGCAGCAACTACCATAGTCACCATGAGCGGAATAGACACTAAACGCGTAAGCAAGCCAAGCAAAATTAACCAACCGCCTAAAAACTCCGCCCAAGCGGCAAGAAAGGCAAGTAAGTCAGGAAAAGGTAAACCTAACCCCCATTCACTATTACCAAACCATGCGACAATATTGGGATCAGCGAGGAGGCGTTGTAAAAATGTCGCGTCCGGATTAGACAAATTTAATTTATTGTAACCTGCAATGATCATAACTGGCGCGAGAATAAGGCGCATGAGTAATGGCGCGATACCAGAAAAATGTTGTAGTTGCCGATACGGCTTTAGTAGGTTGGCAAGCATATGCGATCCATAGTTGATGTTTGAATTATCAGTATAGACCGCAGATTGGGCTGGGTTATTTCGTTAGGGCCTGTTAATCTTTCAAGTTTGTTTTTGCAGCAGTTTGATTGGTATTTATACAAGGCAGAGCCTGCGTAGCATAGTTGTTCTATGTGAGTCAGGCGATAAAGACTTTGAGCTCCTGCAAAGTCACCTTACCCCACATCCTTGTGGGGCAACACAGAAGAAATGCCAATCAAGCGCTGCCCTTTGGGTTCACCTGAGTGCGCTTTGTTCATTGTTGCTCAACTCTTGCTTAGATTACTAGGCGGCAAGTCGAGCGTCGCGACCAAAACACACTCAGGAGAACAAAAATCAAACAGCAAAGATCAACAGACCCTAGATCTTTCTTGCTACCTGAAGGGCCTCTGCAATCGCTCGCTTAGCATCAATCGCTGCCGCCAGTTTGGCCCCTCCAATAACGTGCTGATTTTCTGGTAGTGCCTCTTTATCGAACAAGCTATCGTTAGAAACTTGCCCAATACAAGCAATGACCGTATCGACATCTAACAGTTGCTCTTCACCCGCAACTCTTACAGTCAAACCTTGATTATCAAAGCTGATATATTCGCATTCTGCAATTTGCTGAACATTGTGATGTTTTGCAACGGCTCTGTGGATCCAACCTGTGGTCTTACCTAAGTCTTTACCAAAACGTCCTCCTGAGCGTTTTAACATATAAATCGGCCTTTGCTCTTGTGATGGTTGCGCTTCACATTCTATTCCCCACTGCGATTTAAAATCAGGGATCGTTTGTTCTCGCTGTTCAGTTAAAAACGCTACCATGTCAAAGCCAATACCACCGGCACCTAAAATAGCAATTTTATTACCTAATTCTACTTCACCTTTAATCACTTCGTCATAGGCAAACACACGTTTCCCATCTGCGCATTCTATTTTCGACATACGTGGGCTTACACCCGTTGCAAATACCACATCATCAAACGCATTTGCCATTGTTTCTTCGTATGGTGTATTTAGGCAAAGCTCAACACCTAAGCGATTTATTTCGCTGACATAGTATTTAAGCGTATGTTGGAAGTCTTCTTTACCTGGTATTCGCATCGCTAAATTAAACTGACCACCTAATTCGCTACCTTTATCAATCAACTTGACTTGGTGGCCTTTTTTGGCGAGATAGTAACTTACAGACAACCCAGCAGGTCCTGCGCCAACAACGAGTACTTGTTTTTTCCTTTGAGCGCTCTGAAGTGGATAATCCAATTCAAATCCCGCTTGTGGATTCACCAAACATGTTGCTCGTTTGCCCTTAAATACATGGTCTAAACACCCCTGATTACAGCCGATGCAAATATTAATTTGCTCCGATCGCTGCTCTTGATATTTATTAAAGAATTCAGGATCAGCGAGTAACGGACGCGCCATAGAAATAAGATCGGCATCCCCTTTGGCTAAGATGTCATTAGCAAGATCTGGGGTGTTAATCCTATTTACTGCTACAACGGGTATATCAACGGCTTGTTTTAATCTATGTGACGCTTCACGATAAGCACCTGGAGGCACCATCGACGCAATTGTTGGAACACGCGCTTCGTGCCAACCAATGCCAGTGTTGAGAATATCCACACCGGCCGCGACCAAAGCTTTGGCTTGAAGCACAACTTCTTCTGGTGTTGAGCCATTTGGGATTAAGTCCATGACCGACAGACGAAAAACGATTATGAACTTATCGCTCACTTTTGCTCTAACCGCTTTTACAATATCTGTTGCCAATCGCATTCTGTTTTCTAAGCTACCACCATATTCATCAGTGCGCTTATTAGTATGACCCGCCATAAACTCATTGATTAAATATCCCTCTGAGCCCATGATTTCCACACCATCGTAGCCTGCTTTTTCGGCCAACTTAGCTGAGTGAGCAAAGTCTTTAATCGTACCTTTGATGGCACTTAAGCTCATTGCTTTTGGTTTATATGGATTAATCGGTGCTTTGATAGCACTAGGTGCAGTGTTGAATGGATGATAAGCATAGCGCCCAGCATGTAGTAACTGTATACAAATTTTGCCACCATGCTTATGTACTACATCAGTGTATGCTTTGTGTTTAATTACATCGTATAACGAGTTAAAAGAAGAAGAAATGGGTGTCAACTTACCGCGTAGGTTTGGACTGTAGCCACCGGTTACGATCAGACCCACTCCACCTTTTGCTCGTTCCTCATAAAACGCAGCCAGTCGCTTTCGGTTGTGCCACCCTTCTTCAAGCCCGGTATGCATTGATCCCATTACCAAGCGATTTCGCAAACTGGTATGTTTAAGTTGTAGTTCTTGTTCTAACATTTGCCGCCCCACAAAACTGGTCTTACCTGTGAACATTAACGTTTTTTTATTATTTGGCAAGTCTTAAGGAGAAAGAAATTAACGAATTTGGCAGCATTGGCGATATTTCAATCATGAAAATACTTCGTTACGTTTTTCTATTATTCATGAAACTCGCTCTGATATATGATAAATGTATAGAGTTGTATTGAAGTTAAGCATAAGGGATCATTTTGAAACTGATAGCGAATATTTTTAAAGGCATTTGGGCCACACTGAACTTTTCCAGGCGATTAATTTTAAATCTGCTGTTTTTATTCATTCTTATCGCCATCGTGATAAGCATTGTATCGGGTGAGGATCAGGTTAAGGTCGAAAATAAAAGCGTACTACGTTTAAACCTGAACGGTATCATAGTTGAGCAATTGACCTATGTTGACCCTGTTGAGGCGGCAATGAGTGATGCTTTTGGTGACTCAGAAGAGCCAAGCGAAATTTTATTAGATGATGTCATCGATGTTATCAATAAAGCGGCTCAAGATGACCGCATTACAGTGATGTATCTTGATTTACAACGTCTTCATAGCGCCCATCTCGATAAATTACGAGATATCAAAGACGCGCTCGCGCAATTCAAAGCAGCAGGCAAAAAAATCTATGCGCATGGTGCTTATTACACTCAAGCTCAATATTATCTCGCCTCGGTAGCCGATGAAATTTCTCTACACCCATACGGTGGAGTTAATATCACCGGATTTGGCATGTATCCTCTGTATTTCAAAGAAGCTCTTGATAAGCTAAAAGTTACGCAACATATTTTCCGCGTTGGTACATACAAGTCGGCCGTTGAGCCTTATATTCGCAGCGATATGTCACCTGAAGCAAAAGAGTCAAATCTTGGATGGATCACCCCGCTTTGGACACAATACAAAACAGAAGTGGCCGAAAACCGCGGTTTCGATGTGGCTAACTTTGATGAAACCTTCGCTGCATTAACAGACAAAATGGAAGCGGCACAAGGCGATTCCGCCAAATACGCTATCGACAACCAATGGGTCGATGCGTTAACGACCAATCAAGCATTTGCACAGAAACTGATCGATGAAGTTGGTCTCGATGCAAAGGGAAAATCTTTTAAACAGGTCTCGTTCAATCAATATCTAACGACGTTGCCACCGAAAGAGTTTGCAGAAAATCCATTTACCGAAAAAGTCGCAGTGGTTGTTGCTAAAGGTCAAATCTCTGATGGCAAGCGTAAAGCGGGAGCTATTGGTGGCGATTCAACAGCTGCACTACTTAAAAAGGCTCGCCTTAACGACAAAGTGAAAGCCGTTGTACTAAGAATTGACTCTGGCGGTGGTAGCATGTTTGCTTCTGAAACCATTCGTAATGAAGTTCTTGCACTAAAAGCCGCTGGAAAACCTGTGATAGCATCAATGGGTTCAGTTGCAGCTTCTGGTGGTTATTGGATTGCGGCATCAGCTAATGAAATTTGGGCATCGCCAAGCACGATCACGGGTTCTATTGGTGTATTTGGCATGATCATGACCTTTGAAAATGCAGCAAACTCATTAGGAATTTATTCTGATGGTGTTGCGACAACCGAATTAAAAGGCCAATCTCCATTCAGAGGGATAGATGGTGGCTATAAAAACCTTATCCAGATGGGGGTTGAAGATGCCTATGATAAGTTTATCTCTATGGTTGCAACCGAGCGAAATCTTGATAAGTCAGCAGTTAACGATGTTGCGCAAGGACGTGTATGGCTAGCAACTCAGGCGCTTGATTTTGGCCTAGTTGATAAGTTAGGTAACAAGAACGATGCCATTGAAGCGGCAGCAAGTCTTGCTAATTTAGAGATGTATGATGTTATCACTATTGAACAAACACTCACCGAGCAAGAAAAGCTGATGCAACAATTATTTGGTGCGTCTATGGTGCAAAGCGCCATTAGTGCCCTTGTACCTGAGCAATCGATATTCGCAAAAACTGCATTAAATGCCCTAGACAGTGTTAGCAATACAATAGCACTACAAACTCAGATGTTAGGCCAGCTTAACGATCCTAACCATGTCTATACGCTTTGCTTAGTGTGTAACGTTTCACCTGAGTAAAATCGATTAAGCACTGCAATTGTGGTGCTGTAATTGTTATACTGAGCCCAGATTTTATTCTGGGCTTTTTTATGAAAAGAAAAAAAATATATATCGCCTATACCGGTGGTACCATTGGTATGAAGCAATCCAGTCGCGGTTACGTTCCGGTTGCAGGATACCTAACAGATACGGTAAAAAATAACGCCGAGTTTACTCGCGATGAAATGCCGCTTTTTGATATTCATGAATATTGCCCGTTAATTGACTCGTCAGATATGTCACCGCATCACTGGCAGCTTATCGCGGATGACATTCAATCAAAATATCACGACTACGATGGTTTTGTGGTGCTCCATGGCACAGATACAATGGCCTATACTGCTTCTGCACTATCCTTCATGTTTGAGAACTTAACTAAACCTGTGATAGTGACCGGCTCTCAAATTCCGTTGTCACAACTGCGCTCTGATGGTCAAGTAAATCTGTTAAACGCGATGTATTTGGCTGCTAACTACCCTATCGCCGAAGTGAGTTTGTTTTTCAACAATAAACTTTACCGCGGTAACAGAGCAATCAAAGCTCATGCTGATGGCTTCGATGCATTCGCTTCTCCAAACCTTTCACCGCTGGCACAAGCTGGGATCAATATTCAGCTGATCGAAGGGAAGCTAAGCCCTTACGTTGAGCAAAGCTTGCAAGTCACCAAGATTTCACCTCAACCTATCGCGGTAATGCATTTGTATCCAGGGATCTCAACTGAAATCCTTAAGAACCTAATGCGTGGCGAGATGAAAGCGCTGATCTTATTAAGCTTCGGTGTTGGTAACGCGCCACAAGACGAGCATTTTTTAACTGAGCTTAAAGCAATCAGCGACCGCGGAGTGGTGATCATCAACCTCACCCAATGTATTCAAGGAAAAGTGAATATGGGCGGCTACGCGACAGGAAATGCGTTATTAAACTGTGGTGTGATCAGCGGCTACGATATGACACTAGAAGCGTGCTTAACAAAGCTACACTATTTATTTAGCCAGCAGCTAGAGCTTGAAACGATCCGCCATTTGATGCAAGACAATCTGCGTGGTGAGCTAACTCGATAGCAGTAAAGCGAAAAAGTAACACAACAAAAAAGCCGTGGTATCGTTACCACGGCTTTTAAATCAACTCGAAATATTCTACTCCGAACGTCGATTATTATCTAACTTTTGCTTCGATATCGACAAGATCAGTAAGGTGACAAGTTTCACCACTGTGTGTCTTTATGCCGTGCTCACCAAAGTAATCACGCTGTGCTTGCACCAAGTGCCCGTTGCTTGGCGTGCTCAGTGTTGCAATATAAGTTTGCGTCGCAGCAAGCACTGGGAAAGACAAACCAGTCGCCACAGCTTTACCTGTAATGCTACGTAGTGCAAGTGCAGGCTTCTCAAGTGAATCGATAAATTCAACACCTTCAGCGATATCGTCTAAGTAATCAGCTCGGATAATACAGCCCGCACGCCAGGTTTGTAGCGTTTTATTGAGATCCACTTTCCATTGGTGTGCACGAGATGCGCCCTTAATCAGTGCAAGACCTTGGCGGTAACATAGTAAACTGGCAAAATAGAATGCGTCTTTTAACTCGTCTAAATCAACCTCAATTGTTTGCGTTGATTTATTCGCATACGTCATTTCTTTCGCAGCTGGAGTATCAATAGTGTTGGTGAGATGGCGAGCTTGTACCGCAGCCACAAGCGAAGGTACGGCAATACCAAGCTCCAGTGCGTTTTGCGCCGTCCAAAGGCCAGTGCCCTTAGCTCCTACCTTATTGTCGATAAGGTCGACTAAAGACTCGCCCTGCTCTGTTTCCAGACTTAAAATGTGGCTAGAAATTGCAAGTAGATAACTATTTAATTTACCTTCAGACCAAGATTCAAAAATCTCAGCAACTTCTTTAGGAGAGCGACCGGTACCCAGACGAAGCAATTGATAAAGCTCCGCAATGAGCTGCATCAACGCATACTCAATACCGTTGTGCACCATTTTAACAAAGTGACCGCTGGCAGATTGCCCAACACGCGCGAAACATGATTCATTGTTGTAGCTCGCAGCAACCTTTTCGAACCAAGGCTCGATACGCTCCCAGCCACCTTCTGAACCACTTGCCATCATTGCAGGACCATGACGTGCACCTTCGGCACCGCCAGAAATCCCCATAGTGGCAAACTCAAATTTATTCTGATATTTCAATTTACGTGCGATACCATCTTTGTAATTACTGTTACCACAGTCAACGATAATATCGTCTTTTTCAACTCCAGCTTCAACCAAATCGCTACAAACTTTATCTACTAGTTCACCTGCAGGAACGAGTAATAAAATCGAGCGAGGAGTCTCTAATCTTCTGATCATATCACCGAGATCAGACACTATGTGTAAGCGCTCCGCCATACCTAACGACTGTGCGCAACTCAATAATTCCGCACCTACTTCGGGGTTCTTGTCGTAAGCGACTAAGGTCATCCCCTTCTCAATTAGATTTAGCGCGAGGTTTTTACCCATCACACCCAAACCAACTAATGCAACCTGCATTTAGTTTCCTCCTCGGTAACATCAAAACTTTATGCGTTCGTGTATGTGCATTATACCTGAGCGACCATGATTGACCAGCGAGACACACAATTCACTGATATCATATCGGTCCCCAAAATATGACAGCTAACACAATTCACTGTATAGCAATATAGTGACAGCAGCACGAATTCACCAATTTTGTGATAAATCTCAAATAGTCCCCTAAGCTGTAAGGTAAAATATTCGAGATTGACGGCCACTGACACCGGTGTCATAATGATGACATATAGATCATATAACTTAATTCGAGTGTTAAAAAGGGTTTTGCATAATTCTTTATGCTCTAATTAGTTAAATCGTGATTTTACAATGTGGCATGTGTAAAAAAACAGCAATTTTGATTTACTTTTAACACATTCATAAGTTTTTGCTTACCTTGATAAGCTAACAGGAGAATCTGATGCTTAGACGCACAAAAATCGTCGCAACACTGGGGCCAGCGACGGATAGAGATAACAACTTAGAAAAAATCATTCGTGCCGGCACCAACGTAGTCAGACTAAACTTTTCACACGGTGTCGCTCAAGATCACAAAAATAGAGCCGAAGCCGTTCGCGAAATTGCTAAACGCTTAGGCGTAAATGTAGCGATCCTTGCAGATTTACAAGGTCCTAAAATCCGCGTTTCAACATTTAAAGAAGGCAAAGTGTTCTTAGAAGTGGGTGCAAAATTCACTCTCGATGCAAAAATGGAGCCTGGCCAAGGTCACGTTGAAGCTGTGGGTATCGACTATAAAGAATTACCGAATGACGTGAAGCAAGGCGATTTGCTGTTATTAAACGATGGACTTATTCAACTTGTTGTTGAAGAAGTACAAGGTCACTTGGTTCATACCAGTGTTAAAGTTGGCGGCGTATTGTCGAACAATAAAGGGATCAACCGTTTAGGCGGCGGCTTAACCGCACCTGCATTTACTGACAAAGACAAAGAAGACTTGATCACTGCAACTGAAATTGGTGTGGACTATATCGCGGTTTCGTTTCCTCGCAGTGGTGACGACATGCGTTACGTTAGAGGACTGGCAGAAAAAGCGGGGTCTAATGCGCAGTTACTTGCAAAAATCGAACGTGCAGAAGCGGTTGAAACCGTAGAAGCGATTGACGACATCGTACTGGCTTCTGATGCAGTGATGGTTGCCCGTGGTGATTTAGGTGTAGAAATTGGCGATGCCGCTCTTGTTGGTAAACAGAAGCAAATTATCAGCCGTGCTCGCTCACTAAACCGTACGGTGATCACTGCCACCCAAATGATGGAGTCAATGATTGACAACCCAATGCCAACTCGTGCTGAAGTTATGGATGTCGCAAACGCAGTGCTTGATGGCACAGATGCGGTAATGCTTTCAGCGGAAACCGCAGCTGGTGATTACCCAGAACAAACGGTCGCGGCAATGGCACGTGTGTGTTTAGGTGCTGAATCTCAACCACAGATCCATATATCTAAACATCGTTTAGACAGCCGCTTTGCTGATACCTGTGAAACTATCGCGCTGTCGGCAATGTACGCAGCAAACCATTTAGACTCAGTAAAGGCAATTGTCGCACTAACTGAATCGGGTAATACCGCAAAATTGATGTCTCGTATCAGTTCTGGATTGCCTATTTACGCACTGTCTCGCCATCAATCAACGCTTGGGCAGGCATCACTCTATCGTGGTGTATATCCGGTAAGATTTGACTCGACACAATGCTCTGATGATTCAACCGTTCGCGAAGCACTTGACACGCTAGTTGCTGCAGGCTCATTGGAAAAAGGCGACACAGTGATCATCACACACGGTGATAAGATGGAAACTATCGGCGCCAGTAACACGCTGAAAATCGTCACAGTGTAAAAGCGTTGAACTAGGTAGCCTTGCTGCCTAGTTCATCTTTCCTTAGAATACTCTAAAGTGTACAAGCACATAAAATACACTACGTCACCGTAGGCTAAACACGGTGCAAATCACTTTAGCTCGCTATCGTATCAGCTTGCGAGTGCGGCCTTTACTTTATCACGGTAACTACGGCTGACTTTAAGCTCTTGACCATTCTCAAGTACCAATAAATATTCGCCACTGCTTTGCGTGACCAGTTTACTGATCTGCTTAGTATTAACAATTGCAGAGCGATGTACGCGCACAAATAACGTTGGATCTAACTCTTGTTCTAGATCTTTCATTGTTTTACGTAAAATATGAGTCTGACCATCGCTACAGTGTAAGCACATGTAGTCACCGGCTGCATCAATCCACTGAATTGACGATGTAGATACTCGAATGATTTCACCCTGCTCTTTTACCGCGAGCGACTCTGGGAATTTTTTATCTTCAATTGTATCTCCTGTTGCAAGTTTTTTAAGGATTTCTTCACAGTTATTACCAGTGATCCCTGCAACAAAGCTGGCTAGCTTTTTCTTATGCGCATTGTCTTGTTGTGTTTTTAAATAGCTTTGCACTTTCTCCACCGCCTGTTTTAATCTGTTGTCATCAACGGGTTTTAAGATGTAATCCAGCGCATGGATCTCAAATGCCTTTACAGCATATTGATCGAACGCGGTTACAAATACGATAGCAGGCAATGGTTTAACACTTTCACTTAACGCTCTCGCTACTTCAAAACCGTTCATGTTCGGCATTTGAATATCGAGAAAGACCAGATCTATGTCCTCTGATTTGCATAGATCGATTGCTTGTTGACCACTGCCACACAATTCTACAACTTCGATTTCAGAAAAATCTCTTAACCTTACCGCTAACCCTTTTCTCGCTAGCGGCTCGTCATCTACGATTAGTGTTCTAATTTTGCTCATTACTTCTTCGCCCTTTCATATGGAACGCGAATGTTTACCTTCAAACCAGTTGGCTCATTATCCGAGAGCACAAATGAATAGTTGTTTTCGTACAAGGTTTTTAAACGGTCTTTGGTATTCGCTAAACCCACTCCCTGTGCACTTTTCAGTTGCCCATCTTCCAGTTCCGCGCCAGGACCATTGTCTCCTACTTCCAAGAGTAGTTCATTAGCAAACACCTGCGCTTTTATTTCAATTTTGCCGCCATGCTCCATATGGGCAATTGCGTATTTAATGCTATTTTCAATGAGTGGTTGTAGGATCAAGCTTGGTACTAGTGCCTGTTCCGCTTCTTCTGTCACATCAAGCTCAATAGATAAGCGCTCATCAAAGCGCACCTTCTCAATTTCTAAGTACAGCTTTAACGCATGTAGTTCTTGCTCAAGCGGTACCTTTTTTATTGGATCTGTGTTCAATGTATGGCGCAAGAAATCACTGAGCCTTGAGACCATTTGATTCGCATCTTTGTTTTCTTCAACCAATATAAGCGTTGAAATTGCATTAAGCGTATTGAATAGAAAATGCGGATTCAATTGATATCTCAGCATTTTCAATTGCGCTTCATGGGCCATAGTATTGGCTTTCAAAGCTTTTTGACGCTCACTCTGTAGCAACTGGTAATACTTAATACCAAAGTACAGCCCACTCCAACAGAGTATGATATAGACAGAGTCTAGTCCCTGCTGTAAGTAATAAAACCACTCATCCGGCCGATATCCGTGGCGATATATTTCCCAATGATTAAACTTCTGAACGACCGCCCATAGTGTTCCAGTTACATATGACGCCGTAAACACAACGAATATCAGCACCAACGGTGTTGCATTCCAAATTTTACGATAGAGGTATCGTAGCGGTACGGTCATCAAGCAACCTGCATAAGCATTTAATGCGATGACAAACACATAAATATCACGCATTTCAAAGACTTTTGAGCCAATATAGTTAACTAGCGCGTAGCCCAGCCAACCGGCTATTTGTAATACCCAGAAAAATCTCTGCCTGTTATCAACCAGTGATTGCCACTTCAAAATGATTATACCTCTTCTATCTTAACTGGATTATATCTCAGCATGTCGTCTCTATTCACTGCTGGTGGTCTCAGTTTTTACACACCTTGCCGCAAATAAAAAAGGCACCTTAGTGCCTTTTTTTGAAATAAATTAACCAGTTAATTTATTTCATCTATTCAAACTGTCGCTATTAAGCAAGCTTGTCAGATGCCACTTTATAAGTAGGATCTGCTTGGCCGTCTAGCTCAACGAGATCTTTAGCTTTACTTAGCAATACTTTACAGTCTTGGCTTAAGTGGCGAAGATGCAGCGTTTTACCAGCCTTTTTATAACGTTCAGCTAACGCATCTATCGCTTCGATTGCACTGTGGTCAGCAACACGACTATGTTTAAATTCAACAATGATATCATCAGGGTCATTGTTAACATCAAACAGCTCAGCAAAGTTTTTCACCGACCCAAAAAACAGAGGTCCGTGTAATTCATATACCTTGGAGCCTTGCTCATCAATATAATTATTGGTGTAAATATGTTTCGCATGCTCCCACGCGAATACGAGTGCCGAAACAATGACACCAACGCAAACTGCGATGGCCAAATCTGTAATCACTGTAACCCCCGACACCAAGACGATTACAAATGCATCTGATTTAGGGATCTTTCTTATTAATCTAAAACTTGACCATTCAAAAGTCCCTAATACCACCATAAACATTACACCAACTAACGCCGCAAGCGGGATCATCTCGATAAGGCTTGCCGCAAACAGAATAAATACAAGTAGTAATAATGCAGCTGTGATACCTGACAAACGGCTACGTCCACCAGAATTAATATTGATCATTGATTGTCCAATCATCGCACAGCCACCCATTGCACCAAACACACCACAAGTAACGTTAGCCGCACCTTGACCGATACATTCGCGGTTACTGTGACCACGTGTTTCGGTGATTTCGTCGATTAACGTGAGCGTTAGTAGAGATTCAATCAAACCAATCGCTGCTAGGATAAGTGCGTATGGGAAGATGATTTTAAATGTTTCAAATGTCCATGGTACTTCAGGGATATGGAAAGCAGGAAAACCGCCGGCTATCGTTGCATCTACATTACCTGACATATCTTTCAGATAATCAAGCACATTACGAGCATCTAAATCTAAACCAATAACAATTCCGGTTACCACTAAAATCGCCGCTAGACTCGAAGGCACAGCGGTTGTTAGCTTTGGTAAAAAGTGAATAATGGCCATAGTCAATGCTACCAAGCCAGCCATAATATATAGCGCCTCACCTTGCATCCACGTAAGATTACCCTGTTCGTCAAGTACTTTGAATTGTCCAAGCTGGGCGAGGAAGATAACGATAGCTAAGCCATTTACAAAGCCTAGCATTACAGGATGCGGTACCATACGTATAAACTTGCCGAGCTTAAATATACCCGCGAGTATTTGTAAGAGGCCCATGAGTAATACGGTTGCAAAGAGATATTCTACGCCATGCTCAACAACAAGGCTCACCATTACCACGGCAAGAGCCCCTGTTGCACCCGAGATCATACCCGGCCTACCACCAAAGATTGAAGTCACAAGACCGACAATAAATGCTGCATATAAACCGACTAATGGGTCTACTTGTGCAACAAAAGCGAAAGCCACAGCCTCAGGCACAAGTGCCAAAGCGACCGTAAGCCCAGACAGTACATCGTTTTTAGCAGAGCTAGGCGCTTTGCTGATAAGATTAAACATCAATATCCTCTGGTGTGAATTGACTATGAACACAAAGGCGGCGGATTTTAGCAAAAAGCAGCGCCTTTAACAAATAAGATACAAGCTTGTATCGCAAACTCGTTTGCAATACATAGCTCAATAAAGCGGTTTATATTGTAGTATAGAACAATGGTGAAAAGATGACGGGAAGCCCTACCCAACGAAGCAGGGCAACAAATTGTATTAAAGTGGTAAGGAAGTGCTGCGCTTAACGCAAGTCATTGTAACGTTTGAATGTACTTCTTGGACGAATTCTAAATTAAGTAAGTTATCACGAACAAATTGCTCATAGCCTTCAATGCCTTTCGAAATGATACGCAGCATAAAGTCCATGGTGCCTGCCATAGAATAGCACTCTGTCACTTCGTCATAACTTAAGATCAATTTTTCAAACTCGGCAAGGTTATTGCGGCCATGGTTTGAAAGCCTAACATGCGCATAAACTAACATATCAAATCCGAGTTTCTTCTCATCCAGCAATGCAACTTTGCCTTTGATGTAACCGTCTTGCTCTAATTTAGCGATGCGACGCCAACAAGGTGACTGAGATAGTCCCACTTTATCAGCGATTTCAGCGGTAGAAAGACTTGCGTCTTGCTGTAACAATGCCAGTATCTGGCGATCTACTTGGTTCAATGACATATCTATTCTAGTTTAGTTAGCACATCAGTCTATTAACCGATGCTGATTGTTATTCCCTGAAGCATAGCAAATTAAAAAATGCATACCACTACTATGCCACTTCCACTATATTTAACCAAATCGGCCACTCATAAAAGGATTTGTCGCCTTTTCGAAGCCAATTGAGGTATTTTCACCATGACCCGAATGCACCACGACCTCATCAGGCAAAGTAAACAGCTTATCTTGTATAGACTGTTTTAGCTGGGCTGCATCGCCTTTTGGAAAGTCAGTACGACCAACAGACCCTTTAAACAACACATCTCCTACTAAAACCTGTTTTGAGTTTGGTTCATAAAATACCACGTGCCCTGGAGTATGCCCTGGACAATGTCTGACTTCGAGAGCTAGGTTTCCCACATTAACCTTATCACCATCATTTAACCACTTTGATGGTAAAAAAGCAGCATGATTAGGAAAACCAAACATCTGCGATTGCATTGGTAAGGCTTCTAACCAAAATTGGTCGCCCTGATGAGGCCCAATAATCTCGATGTTAAAATGTTCACTTAATTCTGTACTTGCTCCCACATGATCAAGGTGCGCATGGGTAAGCAAGATCATGCTTGGCACTAACCCCAAAGTGTCCAACTGCGCGATAATTTTTTCCGCTTCACCACCTGGATCTACAATTGCAGTGGCTTGTGTTTCTGGACACACGATAACACGACAATTTTGCATAAACGGGGTAACTGGAATTGTGAACACTTGCATGGTTAGTTTGCTCCAAACGACATCAAAACAGGATATTTAAGATACGCATTATCATAAAACGGAGTTCTTGCATAAAGCCACTCCATCCTCGCTTTTGGATCGTTTGCAAATTGCTTGTCTTCACGTATTTTTTTATCGAAGGCTAGCGCCATTGCTGGATTTTGTTTTAGCATTTTTCGCGCAAAAGGTTCAAGTGCATAATTTTCAACATATTCTGTACGTTGGAAAATAGTATTGAACTCCCCCCAAGCAAAAAGTGAGTCAGGCGCCTCTGGATGTAGTAAGTGAGTCACCAACTCTCCAGATTTTTGTGCCGTTGCCACTTTATACCACCCACTGAGATCGACCTTGTCTGAGAGTTCCTCAATGTCGAAAGTCGCATTCACTCTAAAGCGCCCTTCAAAAGGAGCAGTATCGAACTTGTAGTCTTTTACTGTAGCTTGGCTTACTTTTTCCACTACCGTTCCATCTGGTAGTGTAGAAACGGTTATTCCATGCAACTTTAATTTTTCGATCACTTCAGGGTATGCTGGTGGAATGTAAAACTGCTCAGGTACATTCACCGTTGTTTTTACTTCCTTCTGCCAATAAATTGGCAGCTTCTCATAGTCTTGCGGCTCGCCTAAATACTTAGCTTCCAAATGACCAGACAATGCACTTTCAAACTGCTTGTATTTGATGCCTTTAAATTGAATGTAGTCCGGCTCTTTCGCATAGCTGCGTTCGACAACCAATTGTTTCGGTGTGAATTCAGCCTCTTTTTTAACCGCTTCTCGTAATGCCTGAATATTGCTTGAAAGGCCACTGATAACGCCATCCATAAACACATAAGTGCCTAACACGCGCTGCTTATAGGGCTTCAATGAGTGATTCTCTACCAGTATGGTCGGCAGTCCTTTTAAATCTCCCCAACCATTTGAAAATCGTGGTGTTGCCACCCAACCAGCCAACCCTTTTTTAAAGTCTCGCTTATCCATCACAAATACAAGTGGACCTGGAATATGCCCTTGAGCGGCAAGCGCTGCATTAATTTGTGGCGAAATCTGATTTTCTAACACCTCAGCTATTGCAGGTGACTCACTTGCAAAAGTTGGGTTAAAACCATAAGTGACATCGTATTGGTAGTCTGCGCCATCCGTTACATGAACATCGATGTACAGATCCGGATTATATTCGTTAATCACCTGCATGACCGCCTTAACTCCTGGCGTATCCAATTTAGTGTAATCACGATTCAGATTTAAGTTATTGGCATTGGTTCTAAAGCCCATAACAGTCGGGCCGCGTTGATTTATACGGTTAAACTCGCTGCGCCTTTCATGCCCATCGACGTTGAGAATAGGGATAAAGAGTAAATTCACTTTCGTCAAGATATCACGGCGCTTACCGGTTGCAACATCGCGAAGCAACATAAACATCGCATCTTTGCCGTCAATTTCTCCTGCATGAATACCAGCTTGTACTAAAATGGTTGGCTTACCATTATTAATAACATTTGACTTGTCACCGCCCTGCTCCGTTGCAACAATCATCTTAATCGCACGATTACTATTGCTAAACCCAATCGTCTCTAGCTTAAACTGGGTCGGATTGGCAGCCACTAGGCGGTCAACGAATGCCATCGTGTCAGCATAATCAGGAGAGTCTATCGCACCGCTTAGTTCAAAATCAGTCGTTAATGGGCCCTGTTGTTGTAATAGTTGTTCACTTTTGCCCTGCCACTCTATCAAAGGTGGTAAATGACCGTTCATACCTAGCATTGCAGTAAGCATAATAATGCTGGAACTCATCATATTTCTCTATTCCTCTGCTTTTATCTGCCAATTATATCAATATTTTAGATATCGGCTTACAATGTGCGGTGATTCAACAAAAATTTGCAGTTAATCGCAGATAACCATAACTTTAGGGATCAAATGAGCGTACAAAAATCAATTTTAATCACAGGTTGTTCTAGCGGGATTGGTTATTACTGCGCTGTGCAATTGTCAAAAGCAGGATATCAAGTTATTGCTTCGGTTAGAAATGCAAAAGACTTGAATAAATTTGAAGGCACAGACATTCAATGTATTTTGCTCGACTTAGCGTGCGAGCAAAGTATAAATGATGGCTTTAACCAAGCTTTGACAATCGCAGATGGTCAGTTAGACGCGTTATTCAATAACGGTGCCTACGGCCAACCTGGTGCGGTAGAAGACTTGCCTACAGAGGTGTTACGGCAACAATTTGAAGTTAACTTTTTTGGCTGGCATACGCTCACCTGTCTCGCAGTTGAGCAAATGCGTAAGCAAGGCGCAGGCCGCATTATTCATAACTCATCCGTACTTGGATTAGTCGCTCTGCCATATCGTGGCGCTTATAACGCGAGTAAATTTGCACTTGAAGGACTTACCGACACCCTACGTATGGAGCTTTCAGGTAGCGATATTCAAGTTAGCCTAATAGAGCCAGGTCCAATCGTGTCTAAATTTAGAGAGAACGCGAAACACGCCTTTTTAGCGAATATCGATCACGAAAATAGTGTACATCACAATGCATATCAGGCGCAGCTTAACCGATTAGGCTCAGAAGAAGCACCACAAAAATTTACCTTAGGACCAGAAGCTGTTTATAAAGCGCTGCAACACGCACTGAGTGCGAAGACTGCAAAGCCGAGATATTACGTTACGTTTCCGACCTATTTGATGGGATACTTAAAACGAATATTGAGCAGTAAGATGCTGGATAAAATCTTAATAAAAAACCGCTAACGCTTGCGTTGATAACGAGTATAAAACTAAAAAAGGAGCCTAAGGCTCCTTTTCAATACTAGGTTTAGTCCTAAGACTAATTCTAGTTCCGCTTATTAAGCAGCTAGACCATCTTTTGCTTTAGCAACTAGTGCTGCGAAAGCTACTTGGTCGTATACTGCGATATCAGCTAGGATCTTACGATCGATTTCAATCGATGACTTTTTAAGGCCATTGATGAAACGGCTGTAAGAAAGACCATTTTGACGTGCAGCTGCGTTGATACGAGCAATCCATAGTTGACGGAAAGTACGTTTCTTAGCACGACGGTCACGGTAAGCATATTGACCAGCTTTAGTTACCGCTTGGAAAGCTACGCGGTAAACGCGTGAACGCGCTCCATAGTAACCTTTAGCTTGCTTTAATACTTTTTTGTGACGTGCACGTGCAACTACGCCGCGTTTAACTCTTGCCATTTCTGATATCCTCTATTAAGCGAATGGTAACATACGATCGATTAGGCCTAGGTCATTCTTATGAACCATAGACTTAGCACGAAGGTGTAATTTACGCTTTGAAGATTTCTTAGTCAGAATGTGACGAAGATGCGACTGTTTACGCTTGTAACCGCCAGAAGCAGTCTTTTTGAAGCGCTTAGCAGCACCTCTGTGTGATTTTAGCTTATAAGCCATTTGCAATAACTCCGAATGATATTGCTTTAACACAATGTAAGTAGGCGGAGATAAACTCACTTGTAGGCCTAGCTTACTACCTAAAACCGGTGAAGGATCAATACCTTACTTTAAAACCGGATAACGCAGGTGGCGTTAGCACTTGAGACCTGCGTTAAATTCGATGCGTATTATGCCGAGATTAAGACTTTTTAGCAATAGGCGCCATCATCATTATCATCTGACGACCTTCTACTTTTTTCGGGAAAGACTCAACTGATGCGATATCTTCCAATTCAGTCTTGATACGTTCTAGTAGATCAATACCAATCTCTTGGTGCGCCATTTCACGACCACGGAAGCGAATTGTGACTTTAGCTTTGTCGCCACCCTCAAGAAACTTGCGAAGGCTACGTAGCTTGACTTGGTAATCACCAACATCTGTACCAGGACGGAATTTAACTTCCTTAACCTGAATTTGCTTTTGCTTTTTCTTTTGTTCTTTTTGGATTTTTGCTTTTTCAAAAAGGAACTTACCGTAGTCCATCACTTTACAAACCGGTGGCTCAGCATTTGGACTGATCTCAACCAGATCTAGACCTGCTTCGTCCGCCATGTTTTGTGCGTCTCTTGTTGAGACAATGCCAGCTTGCTCGCCTTCAGCGTCAATTAAGCGAACCTCTTTCGCTGTAATCTCTTCGTTAATACGATTTTTCTGAGCGTTATTTTGCCCTTTTTTGCCGCCTCTAATGGTACGTTCCTCCAAAAAATTCAAAAGTAAATGCGTGCACCAGAAAAAGTAAAGTACACGCAAGTTTATATTTATAGTCGATTTTTAATCTCTTCGCTAACTTTAACGATGAAATCATCAATCGATAATTTACCTAAATCTTCACCAGTACGGGTTCTTACTGCAACTTCTTGTTGCTCGACTTCTTTGTCACCCACCACTAGTAAATAAGGTATACGTTTTAAAGTATGCTCGCGGATTTTAAAACCAATCTTCTCATTTCTCAAGTCGGCACAAGCTCTTATTCCAAGTTTATTCAACTTTTGTACTACTTCGTGGACATAATCCGCTTGTTTATCCGTGATATTCATGATCACAACTTGTTTCGGCGCAAGCCAAGTTGGGAACTGACCAGCATATTCTTCCGTTAGAATTCCAATAAAGCGCTCTAGTGAACCCAGAATTGCGCGGTGGATCATAACTGGTGTTTTACGCTCGTTACTTTCCGCAACATAAGTTGCACCTAAACGACCTGGTAGTGCGAAGTCTAATTGCACTGTACCACATTGCCACGCACGCTCTAAACAATCATACAGCGTGAATTCGATCTTAGGACCATAAAACGCCCCTTCACCCGGCAGATATTCAAACTCGATGTTGTTAACTTTTAACGCTTCAGCCAATGCAGCTTCCGCTTTGTCCCACATTTCGTCTTCACCAATGCGCTTTTCTGGACGAGTTGAAAGTTTTACAACAATCTTTTCAAAGCCAAATGTCGAGTAAGTGTCATATACCATTTTGATACAGGCAGATACTTCATCCATGATTTGCTCTTCTGTACAGAAGATATGCGCATCATCTTGAGTAAAGCCACGAACGCGCATCAAGCCATGTAGTGCGCCTGATGGTTCATTACGGTGACAACAGCCAAACTCAGCCATACGTAATGGTAAATCACGGTATGACTTTAGACCTTGGTTAAAGATCTGCACGTGACCTGGGCAGTTCATCGGCTTAATAGCATACTCACGTTTCTCTGACTCAGTCGTGAACATCGCATCTGAGTATTTGTCCCAGTGACCTGATTTTTCCCACAAGCCACGGTCCATCATCAACGGACCTTTTACTTCTTCGTACTGATATTCGCGTAGTTTTTCACGAACAAAATCTTCAAGCTCACGATAAATGCTCCAGCCATCATTATGCCAGAATACCATGCCTGGCGCTTCTTCCTGCCAATGCCACAAGTCGAGTGCTTTACCAATTTTACGGTGATCACGCTTTTCAGCTTCTTCTAAACGCTTAAGATACGCCTTTAGCTGCTTTTTGTCAGCCCAAGCTGTACCGTAGATACGCTGTAACATCTTGTTTTCTGAGTTGCCGCGCCAGTATGCGCCCGCCACTTTCATAATCTTGAAGTGGTGACAAAACTTCATATTTGGTACGTGCGGACCACGACACATATCAACATATTCTTCGTGGTGATATAAACCTGGGCGGTCATCTTTCGCGATATTCTCGTCTAGGATTTCCATCTTATAGGTTTCACCGCGTGCCGCAAATGCATCGCGCGCTTCTTGCCAGCTCACCTTTTTCTTTACTACGTCGTAGTCGGTTTTTGCCAACTCCAACATGCGTTTTTCAATCGCTTCAAGGTCTTCTTGAGTAAGCGAATGCTCTAAGTCAACATCGTAATAGAAACCGTTGTCGATGGTAGGACCAATCGCCATCTTAGCTTCTGGGAACAATTGTTTTACAGCGTGACCAATCAAGTGCGCACACGAGTGACGAATAATCTCAAGACCGTCGTCGTCTTTTGCGGTGATGATTTCAAGCGCTGAGTCATTTTCGATGAGGTCACAAGCATCAACACGAACGCCATTTACACGGCCAGCAATCGTTGCTTTCGCAAGGCCAGGACCGATGTCTTGAGCGACTTCTAGAGTAGTGACAGGGTTTTCAAAAATACGCTGACTGCCGTCAGGGAGAGTAATAACTGGCATGATAAATCCTATTTACAGTGGTGACACCTACAATGCATCACATGTATTTAATTAATTTTAAAGTGTGCCTATCAACGCTTTTACGAATAAGCATTGTCTTGCGCGAATTATCGCGGCTCATCCGAGGACTTTCGAATAAGAATCACTATTCTCGCGTGTTACTTGGCTAAGTGCAAGCCTAGAGCTAAAATTAATCTATTAATTTACAAATACTATTTTGGGATTATTCGTGGCCAAAAAGCGTTATCGGTTTGCAACCTTTAATCTACTAAATTTTGCAGCGCCGCCTTATTCTTTTTATCAACTTCATGAGCACTATAATGAAACACAGTGGCAAACCAAAACTCAGTTTATCACGGGACTCATTCAGCATATAAACCCCGATGTCATTGTGTTTCAAGAAGTCTTCTCACCTGATAGCTTACAGATGCTGTGCGAAGACTTAGGTCTTGTTCACTTTGCCACAGTCGATGCGCCAAGTCCTGATCACGTATACCCATCGGTACTGTTTAAACCGGTAGTCGCTATCGCATCAAAACTACCATTTAAATCTTTTGCGCCGTTAGAGCCCTGCCCCGAATTACTCGAATACCTTAATAATCAACATCAGTTTAAATTCAATCGCACCCCGATAAAATGTAAGTTCGACATTCCAGGCTTTGGGTTACTCGCGTGTTATGCCGTGCACTTTAAGTCTCAACGCGTACATTCAATGGCCCACATGCTGGGAGATTCCAATCAAGATGACCCGCTACTTACATTGCTTCACGAAACCGTAGGTACGATGCAGTCGCAGATCTCACGTTCACTCGAAGCTTCCATCATTTATTACGATGCATTAAAAACACAAAGGGAGAAACAAGCTGCAACATTGGTGATGGGCGACTTCAATGATGCATTAGACAGCCCGGCATTATCTTTTATGACGCAAGCCTTTCCACCCGTCCTTGCTAGTAATGGCTTTGATAGTGTCGGGTTGTTCGACAGTTTTCTTTACGCCGACAACAACCACAAAGAAAAACCAGCCAGTCATTACTATCAAGGTGAGGGCAATGTACTTGATTACATTCTTTGTTCAAAAGAGTTCAATCCCAACCGAGAAACGCCCAGGGTGAAGTCGTTACATTACTACAGTTACGATGCTCACCTTGATCCAAAGCGTATGGACGAAGATATTTGCTATTCTGACCATGCAGCGATAGCAATAGAAATAACACTGTGAGATAATTCAATTTTTGCATAATCTGGACACGAAAATGAGAACACTTGGGGTTGAAATTTCAGGCAGCGAAGCTCTGCTTTGTATGCTAACGAAAGAAGATGATGTTTTTGATATTAGAGACATTCGTCAGCGCCGCTTTACGTTAAGTAACCAAGGGACAGAACTTGATGAAATGCGCAAGTTCCAATTCGACTTTGCAAAACTAGTAGAAGATTACGGCGTAGATTCTATCGCCATTCGTCAGCGCCCACACAAAGGTAAATTCGCAGGTAGTGCGGCTGGTTTTAAAATGGAAGCTGCAATCCAGTTAATTTCAGGCGTGGACGTGCAGTTACTTTCTGGCACTGAAGTTAAAGAGCAATTAAAAAGAAACCCAATTCCTGTTGACTATGAAGACACTGGGTTGAAAAAGTTTCAAGAGCAAGCTTTCATTAATGCCTATGTTTATATTCTTCGTAAAACATACGGCAAAGAAGAATAATCATATCAAGGGCCAGCAGTTACTTAGCTACTGGCCTTTTTATTTGCTTCCACATTTATCCCCCCTGTAAATAATTCAAATATAAAATACTTGTAAAAAATTTGCTTTTATTTGATTCAGCCCTCCGCGCTTTTATGCTATTAATATAACCGAAATAAACCGCAAGGAGTGGATTTAGGTGTTACCTCAACAATATGGAAAAGCCGTTATTTTTAGCGCATGTTCGCTGATATCCGTAACAGCATTAGCAAATTCAAGCGCTAACCCTGCTTCTTTAATCTTTGGTGTTAACTCAGATAAACGTGTGTTTGAAAACACACGGTCACTCGAAAGCCAAATTCCAGTCAAAGGGCATTTAGATAGCAGCTCAGCAAACATTCAATATGCAGCAACCTATCATTCTATCGTCGGCAATTATTTTGAAGCAGAAAAACTCACCTCTGGGGTGATCAATCCAGATATGTTGCTAAACGATTATCGGCTAGTTCCTGCGCTAGAAGTCATAGAGCAAAAGGCAACTGAAACGCATATTACTATGGTAAACGAAGCGTATCATAATGCTAAACACCGAGCGCTAACGATTGCCCTGTTGAAGCCTTTATACGAACAAGGCTATCGCTACCTTGCATTAGAAGCGCTCACCCCACAAGTAAGCGTTGAGCAGCAAATAAATAAACATGGCTTTACAACATACGAACATGGGATCTACACCATGGAAGCGACTTACGCTAGCTTGATATTTGAAGCCAAATCACTTGGCTACGAGATTATTAGTTACGATCACGACTCACAACAAGGTAGAGCCAAAGCCGCGGCTGAACACTTAAAAGAAAAAGTATTTGATAACAATCGTGATGCAAAATTACTCGTTCACCTCGGATTTTCTCAACTAGATGAGCAAAACCAACTGGCGAGTGAACTCAAACAAACATTGACAATTAATCCACTCACCGTTGATCAGGTTCGCTTATCTGAGGTTCAATCAGTGAGTGGCAATACTCCTTTGCTGCTCGCACGAGTAGCAAGCCAATCTCAGCACTACTCTTCAGATCCGCAACGATTTGATCTTTCTGTAACTTGGCCCAAAACCACGAAAATCAATAATAGGCCAAGCTGGCTTTCCTCAACGTTTGATCTACAACAACAATCACTTGGTGTATGTAAAAAGGTTT
This sequence comes from Pseudoalteromonas flavipulchra NCIMB 2033 = ATCC BAA-314, assembly GCA_000814665.1. GTDB lineage: Bacteria > Pseudomonadota > Gammaproteobacteria > Enterobacterales > Alteromonadaceae > Pseudoalteromonas > Pseudoalteromonas maricaloris. The sequence continues at coordinate 297,098 of JWIH01000021.1, read as the reverse complement.
TTCCATGCTATTTAGAGCTGTCATTTTTTGTCGATGACGGTAATAAGCTCGTCCCAATCGACAAAATTACAGTAGAAAAACCACATGATCAGGTGTATTTAAAGCACTATTCTACGCCACTGACTTTGAGTAGCTATGATGCTGTCACTGGCGAGCTCATTACACAAAAACTACTCAACCAAAAACAACTATAATCATTCGTGCAAATTGAGCACCAATCTGTGACTCGCGCATTTCATACTATCAAGGTAGACTAGCTTCTGAACAAATTTAGGGATCATCCATGTATCGAGTATTTGAACGCTTTACCAAACCCTTTCCCGAGCAAGAAGTTGGTCAGCCACCACAAGGTTTGTTGGCTTTCTGTCGCTTCTATACTAAGGGAATGGAATTACCCTTATTATTTATGTCGCTAAGTGCTGCGATACTCGCAATTTTGGAAGTAACATTATTTGGCTTTATGGGTGATTTGGTTGACTGGCTCTCCACTTATACACCACAAACTCTATTTGAAGCCAAACAAGCCGAGTTAATCCGAATGTCTGTGATCACGTTAGTGGCGCTGCCACTGTTAGTCTTTTTTCACAGCGCCATTTTGCATCAGAGTTTATTGGGTAATTACCCAATGGCTATTCGCTGGCAGGCACACCGCTACTTGCTAAAGCAGTCTATGACATTCTATCAAGACGAGTTTGCAGGACGTATTGCAACTAAAGTGATGCAAACTGCCCTAGCCGTGCGCGAATCGGTCATGAAGCTACTCGATGTGCTGGTTTATATTTTAGTGTACTTCACCGCAATGCTCGCGCTTGTTGCAAGCAGTGATATACGTTTGATGATCCCGCTGGTTATTTGGCTTGGCTGCTATATCTGTTTCCAATTCTATTTTGTTCCTAAACTAAAACGCGTTTCTAGTGAGCAAGCTGACGCGCGCTCAGAAATGACGGGAAGGATAGTTGATAGCTACACCAATATTTCCACTGTAAAGCTTTTCTCTTATACCAAACGAGAAGAAGAATATGCCAAAGACAGCATGGATGTGTTTATTCAACCTGTATATAAGCAAATGCGCTTAGCAACTAGCTTAAACGTTAGTATTCAAGCCTTAAATTATCTTTTGGTATTTTCCGTTGCCGCGCTTTCAATCTACTTATGGTCATTTAATGCAATAACCGCTGGTGCAATTGCGATTACAGTAGGTTTAGCCTTACGTCTAAATGGCATGGCACAGTGGATAATGTGGGAAATTAGCGGCCTATTCGAAAATATTGGTACCGTTGCAGACGGCATGAACACACTCTCAAGACCGCTTGATATTGTTGACCAACAAACAGCGCCACAGTTAGATTTTAAAGCTGGAAAAATCGACTTTTGTAACACTACCTTCGCTTATAAGCGTAAAGATGCAGCGAGACAACATAATGTCATCGACAACTTGAACCTACATATCAAACCCGGCGAAAAAATTGGTGTGGTTGGCCGCTCAGGTGCAGGTAAATCGACTTTAGTGAACTTATTACTGAGATTCTACGATACCGACGGCGGCAGCATCGAAATTGATGGCCAAAATATTGCTAAAGTAAAGCAGGAAAGCTTACGACGTCATATCGCTATGGTGACGCAAGATACTTCTTTGCTCCATCGCAGCGTGCGTGACAATATTCTTTATGGTCGCCCTGATGCATCAGAAGAAGAATTAATAGCCGCAACAAAAGAAGCGCAGGCTTACGATTTTATCCAAGACTTAGAAGACAGTCACGGTAATACTGGCTTTTACGCACAAGTAGGTGAACGCGGTGTGAAACTATCAGGTGGCCAACGCCAACGTATCGCCATTGCCCGTGTATTACTGAAAAATGCGCCAATTTTAATTTTAGACGAAGCTACTTCAGCCTTAGATTCTGAGGTTGAGCAAGCTATCCAAGAGAGCTTAGATGCACTGATGGAAGGTAAAACCGTTATTGCAATTGCCCATAGGTTATCCACGATTGCACAAATGGACAGATTAATCGTTATGGATGAAGGTCGGATAGTAGAAGAAGGAAGCCATCAATCCTTGCTAGCTTTAGGTGGTATTTACGCCAAACTGTGGTCGCATCAAACCGGTGGATTTATTGGGGTTGAGTAACGCCATTACAAAATAGCGAGACCGCCTTTTCAACTAATATATCAAGCTCTGCTTCTGGAAGCGGAGCTTGCCATTTTATTGCGCGTTCCCAATAGCCTAGCTTTTTCAGTGCGCCCCAAAAGTACGCTGCGGCAAAGTCCGCATCAAAACTACCAAGACACCCTGAATTCGCAGCATCTTCGAACCATTGGATCATCGCGGCTTCACAATGACTAAACTTTTCATTTAAATTCTGTGCTTGCTCAAAGCTACGCATCGATTCAATCATCACAATACGCGACAAACGCATATAATCCTCGTCATTCAACAAAGTCATTGCGCTTTTCGCAAGATGTTGCAGTTGCACTGAAAAGTCATAGTTTGGGATAAATTGTATCGCAGTTATCGGCTTAATTCGCTCAATTAGAAGCTCAACAACGGCATCAAAGAGCTCGTCTTTGGTCGAGTAATGCTTGTATAACGTGCGCTTTGATACTTCCGCTGATTGACTGATCGACTCCATCGTCGTCGCCTGCAAGCCTTTTTGAGCGAACTCTTCTATCGCTGCACATAAAATTGACTGCTGTTTTGGTGAAAGTTGCGTCATTTACTTATTCTGTCTTTAATTAATAGTGGGAAAAGCGAGCCATTGATAGCTGCTACTCACATGGTCAGTTGTATACCAAGAAACACCTCTCTATACAGAGGTAAGCCTTCTTCGTAATAAATCAACATTCCCTTTATTTTAATCAATAAAGTCGTTAATAAAAAGTACACATGATCGTATACCTAAATTGAAGAAAAGTACACGCAACCGTTTACCTTTTATTTCTTTAAGTATACACTACCGTTTACTTGTTTAATTGTCGAACAAATAGCCTTTACTTTGGTGTGGTTAAGGTATGAAATGAAGTCACTTGACTGATTGCATCCAGTTGAGTGTGCGTTATTAAAGGCAAATTGCAAGGTAGTTCCCCGTCGAAGCCGGGGCAGCATAAAATGATAATATAGGAATTGGAGTGTTCATGTATCCAGCATCAATACGCAGTCGTGTTAAACACCTATCTTTTTTAATGCTCACGTTAGGCACTTTGTCAGCGTGTTCAGAAGCACCACAGCAAGGGGGCCATGCAATGCCACCTGCGCAAGTGAGTGTACAACAAGTTACTACTCAATCAGTGCCTTTCGATATCGAACTTCCGGCCACTCTCGCGGGTGATAAAGAAGTCGAAATTCGTTCTCGAGTGTCTGGGATCATCGAATCTCGCAACTTTGAGGAAGGTCAGTTTGTAAAAGCTGGTCATTCATTATTCACCATCGAGCTTAAACCTTTTGAATTAGCGGTAGAAAAAGCGCAGGCAGCACTTCAGGCAGCAAAAGCAAACGTTGATCAAACTAAGCGCGAGAGCGAAAGGCTTGAGCGTTTGAAGAACGAGCGTTCAGTATCAAAGCGCGACTTTGATAACTCAGTATCTGCTTACGATATTGCAGTTGCGAATTTAGAATCTGCAAAAGTCGCGTTGAGTGAAGCTAAGCTGGACCTTGAATATGCCAAAGTTGAAGCACCAGTTTCTGGTATTGTGGGTCGTGAGCTGATGTCAGAAGGCAGCTATGTTTCCGGTCCGAGTGTACTATTAACTGAACTTACCGACATCAGCACCATTCGTGCTCGCTTTGGCTTTTCAGAGCGTGAGCAGCTTACAATGCGCCAAGATGTAGAAAATGGCTCATTGTCATTACCGGAAAACAATGAATTTGATACTACGATTATTCTGCAAGATGGTTCACTGTACGGACAAGCCGGTAAAGTAAACTTTAGCGACGTCCGGGTAAACCGCTTTACGGGTACCAGTGAGTTACAAGCTCGTATTCCTAATGAAAATGGCGAGTTAAGACCGGGGCAGTTTGTGCGAGTTAAGCTCTCTGGTGCGGTACGCAATAATGCCGTTGTACTTCCACAAAGAGCGGTACTAGACAATGGTACGGGGAAATTTGTCTACATTGCTACCAAAAATGAACAAGGTGCAACCGTAGCCCTACCTGCGCCGGTCAAAGTTGGTGAATGGGTCAAGCTCAATAATGAGAATATGTGGGTTATTCGCGAAGGCTTAAAAGAAGGTCAACCTGTCATCGTTGAAGGTATGGCGAGGATCTTCTTCCCTGGTATGCCAGTGTCTGTGAGCGAGCAAGGGGAATAATCTGATGTTCTCCAAATATTTCATAAACAGGCCTATTTTTGCCTTTGTTATCTCTATCGTGATAGTGCTTGCCGGGCTTGCTGCAATGCGCAGTTTGCCTGTTGCACAGTATCCCGAAATTGCACCACCTCAAGTTGAGGTACGTGCGGTATACCCTGGTGCATCAGCAGATGTATTAGAACAAACTGTTGCAACCCCTATCGAAAACGCGATTACCGGTGTTGAAGGCATGATGTACATGACATCAACCAGTACGAACTCTGGCGTAACGACGATCGCAGTTACTTTTGAGATTGGAACGGATGTTGATCAAGCTGCCGTAGATGTAAATAACCGGGTGAAGCAAGTAGAAGCTCGTCTCCCTGAAGAAACTAGACGCCAAGGCGTGGTGGTTCAAAAGACATCTTCTAACTTCTTACAAGTACACGCATTCTATTCGCCAGATGGTACTCGAGAAAGTCTCTGGACATCTAACTACGTCACCATGAATATCCTTGACCGCGTCAAACGCATTCCTGGTACGACTAACGTGCAGATTTTCGGTGCTAAAGACTATGCCATGCGTATTTGGTTGCGCCCGGATATTATGAGTCAACTGCAAGTCACAGCTGACGATATTGCGGGTGCAATTAGAGAGCAAAACTCTCAGTATGCAGCGGGTAGTATTGGTGCAACACCGACATCTCAAGACGCGCAATCACTCGTTTATAGTGTCACCGCTAAAGGACGTTTATCGACGGCTGAAGAGTTCGAAAATATCATCGTTCGTGCAAACCCTGATGGCTCAACACTGCGCCTTAAGGATGTTGCTCGCGTAGAGCTTGGTTCTAAAGACTATAACTTCCAAGGTACTATTAACGGTAAAGAAGCGGTATTACTCGGTGTATTCTTACAACCGGGCGCGAATGCGCTTGACGTGGCTAAAGCAGTAGAGGCTGAAATTGAACAGATCAAACCTCAGTTCCCTACAGGTCTCGCTCACGTTAACTCTTACGACACCACACGCTTTGTAGAAGTCTCAATTCGAGAAGTGTTAAAAACGCTTGGTGAAGCAATGATCTTGGTATTCTTAGTGGTTTACCTGTTCTTGCAAAACTGGCGTGCAACGCTAATTCCAACGCTTGCAGTTCCGGTCTCGTTACTTGGTACATTTGCAGGTCTCTATATGCTCGGTTACTCGATTAACACGCTTACGCTGTTCGGTATGGTGTTATCGATTGGTATCGTGGTAGATGACGCCATCGTAGTACTTGAGAATGTCGAGCGGATTATGCATGAGCAAGGCTTGCAGGCTAGAGAAGCAGCGGTTAAAGCGATGCAAGAAGTAAGCGGCCCCGTAGTCGCGATTGTATTGGTATTGTGTTCGGTGTTTGTACCTATCGCTTTCCTGGGTGGGTTAACAGGCGAACTATTCCGCCAATTTGCGATCACAATCTCCATCTCTGTAAGTTTATCCGGTGTGGTTGCACTGACAATGACGCCTGCACTTTGTGTATTGCTGCTTAAGCACGAGCACAAACAAGATGCCAAGTTTTTCTTGTGGTTCAATGACTGGTTCCATCGTGTAACCGGACGCTATGTTGGCGCGGTTAGCTTTATGGTTCGCCGTGGTTTTGTAGGCCTAACATTGATGGTAGCGATGATTGGTGCAACGGTATTCCTGTGGCAAAAAACACCAAGCTCTTTGGTACCAGACGAAGACCAAGGTTACTACATGATAGCGGTGTTTTTGCCTGACGGCTCTTCATTAGAGCGCACCGCTAAAGTGGCCGATGAAGTGATAGCTGCTGCAAAGTCTAACCCAGCTAACGAAAACGTCGTGGCGTTTACGGGAATGGACTTCATCGGTGGTGGCTTCAAAAACAGCGCGGCGACTATGTTCGTGACACAAACACATTGGGATGAACGCGATGTGTCGGCGAAAGAACTAGTTGGTGAGCTATTTATGAAAACCGCGCATATTAACGAAGCATTAGTGCTGGCGTTTAACCCACCGCCAATTTTCGGCTTGGGTACAACAGGCGGATTTGAAGTCTTCTTGCAAAATAAAGGCGGCTCTGATCCCGCTAAATTGAAGCAAGGCATGCAGATGATCATGGCCGAGGCGCAGAAGAGCCCTATCCTTACAGGCATTCAAACGCTATGGCGTCCTGATGCACCGCAGCTAAAGGTGCATATGGATCGTGAACAAGCGCGTGCCATGGGGGTTAATATCAATTCTGCGTTTAACGCACTTGCAGCCAATTTAGGTAATTACTACGTCAACGACTTCAATAAATTTGGTCGTGCATGGCAAGTGATTATGTCCGCTGAAGCCGAGTTTAGAATGACACCGGAAGATGTAGGCCGCATTTATGTGAAAAACAATCGTGGCGAAATGGTACCAATTTCTGCATTTACGGATGTTGAGTATAGTCGCGGTCCGGAAACCATGAATCGTTACAATAACTTATCTGCAGTTAAGTTAATGGGCGAAGCAGCCCCTGGCTACAGCTCAGGTCAAGCTATCGCGGAGTTTGAGCGTATCGCCAACAAAGTACTACCACCAGATATGACTTACGAGTGGACGGGTTCCGCGTTCCAAGAAAAGCAAAACTCTGGCACAACTGGTATTGCACTCGGTATGGCCGTGATCATGGTATTTTTGATCCTCGCAGCACTTTATGAGCGCTGGTCATTGCCATTCTCGGTTATGTTAGCGCTACCGTTTGGTACTTTTGGTGCACTGGTCTCAATCTGGATTGCTGGGCTGACCAACGACGTTTACTTCCAAATCGGTTTGGTTACCCTACTGGGCCTTGCAAGTAAAAATGCCATTCTTATTGTCGAGTACGCGCTAATGAAATATCAAGAAGGATGGAGTCCAGCAACCGCAGCCCTTGAAGCGGCAAGACTGCGTTTTAGACCTATTATCATGACTTCACTTGCTTTCATACTTGGCGTAGTTCCGCTGGTTATGAGTTCTGGAGCTGGCGCAGGAGCAAGACACAGTGTGGGTACTGGCGTAATGGGTGGTATGCTCTCGGCTACCTTCCTTGCAGTATTCTTCTTGCCCCTGTTCTTTTACTGGCTAATGGCAAGACGGATGTCAGAGAAGCGTTCTAAGCAAGAACTTTCAGATGAAATCGCGAAGCATCATAAAGATGAGCATGTCGATACAGATGAAGGATTAGCTTAATAACATCCCTTAAGTTAAACCACAAAACGCCTGAATTTTCAGGCGTTTTTTATATGTCTGATAAAGCTACTACCACCTTTCCACTACCTTGCTATTACACACTTTATCACTAGCCATTAGTCGTAATTTCATGCTTTTCGTCCAATTGCACTTGATTTTGTCGACAATTAGGTTATCACTGATAAAGCATAATGATAAAAACTAGAGATCAACAGCAAGGACAAGATATGACGACCGAGAGCCAATTAATAAAAGCAGGTGCACTTACAAAGAGTTACTTCAAAGGCCCCCAAGTAGCACCGCTCACTCAACTCACCATAGGGCAATATCTAGAAAATATTGTCGACAATTATCCAGAAAGAGAAGCCATTGTTGTCTCTCATCAATCAGTTCGCTTAAATTATCGTGAGTACCTCGCAAAAATAAATCAACTTGCCGCAAGCCTTTTAGCTGTGGGGATCAAACCGGGGGATAGAGTTGGGATTTGGTCTCCGAACAACCTTGAATGGAGTCTAGTGCAATTCGCAACCGCTAAAATTGGTGCAATTATGGTGTGCATCAACCCCGCCTATCGCCCAAGCGAACTTGAATACGTGCTAAACAACGTTGAGTGTAAGATGTTAGTTATGGCGAAGTCGTTTAAACATAGCCATTACGTTGACATGATCAGAGAGCTGGCACCAGAATCCTACGACTGCATGTTTGGCGAATTATCTTCACAGCGCCTTCCCTCACTCAAACAGATTGTGCTGATTGACGAGGATATTGAACCGGGTCTAATGAATTTCAGCACTTTGTTATCCAAAGCAAATGATGCCCATTATCTTGAGGCAAATGCAATTGCAGCCAACCTAAATGCCTGTGACGCTATCAATATTCAATTCACTTCAGGTACTACAGGCAACCCGAAAGGCGCCACCCTCACCCACAGTAATATCCTCAATAACGGATTACTCGTCGCCAATGCCATGAAGCTCACAGAGCAAGACAAGCTTTGTATTCCCGTGCCGCTTTATCATTGTTTTGGTATGGTACTCGGTAATCTCGTTTGTATTAGTAAAGGTGCGTGCGCTGTATTCCCTAATGATAGCTTTGATCCGCTTGTCACCTTAGAAGTTGTCGAACGAGAAAAATGCACCGGGCTTCACGGTGTACCGACAATGTTTATCGCACAATTAGAACACTCAGACTTTATGCAATTTGATTTATCTTCGCTGCGCACTGGGGTGATGGCAGGTTCCACCTGCCCAGAAAAGGTCATGCGCCAAGTACAAACCCAAATGCATATGACCGATGTACTCATTGGTTACGGGCAAACCGAGTGCAGCCCAATCAACAATATTACCGAGATCGATTCGCCTGTAGAAAAACGCGTGCAGACTGTTGGTCGTGCTATGCCACATACCGAGGTCAAAATTATTGACGAGCTAGGACATATTGCCCCAATTGGTACGCCTGGTGAAGTATGTGCCCGAGGATATTGTGTAATGAAAGGCTATTGGCAAGACCCAGAAAAAACGGCGGCGACCATAGATGACGACGGCTGGCTACACTCTGGCGATTTAGGGGTAATGGACGACGAAGGGTTCGTTAGCATCGTCGGCCGCATAAAAGACATGATCATTCGCGGTGGCGAGAATATTTACCCCAGAGAAATTGAGGAAGTGCTTTATCATCATCATGATATTCAAGACGCCGCTGTATTTGGGATCAAAGACGAAAAATATGGTGAGGAAGTATGTGTTTGGGTTCAACTTAAGCCCGGACACTATATTTCGGAAGAAGATATTCGTGTATTTTTAAAAGATAAACTCGCCTATTTCAAAGTGCCAAAATACATCAAATTGGTTGATGCCTATCCGATGACGGTAACGGGTAAGCTCCAAAAGTTTAAAATGAGAGATCAAATGGAGCAAGAGTTACATCAAACAGCCTAATTTGCGTTCGACATCCTTGATGCCACGCAAATGGGTGTTGCGTGGCAAATCAAATAATCCTCTAAAACTCAATTCTCCCCAATACTCTCCTTAGTTAGCCTACAAAGAGTAGGAAGTTCGGTTTAATCAACACACATAAAAGCAATAAATTATTATCATTTTGTTTAACACCTATCGACTTTTGTACCCAAAAGATATAAAACAGTTTTGTTTCCATATACAGGACAATAACAATATGTTTAAATTATCAACAGTTGCCAGCCTTCTGGCATTAAGCTTTACAACGGGTGCAATGGCACAAATATCCTATCTTGAAGACACACGCGACCAAATTAGTATTCAAGATTATAGTTATGAACAAAAAGCGCTTGTAGCTGAGCAAGCAAAACTATTACTTGACGGTTTATACGTCAATAAATATGCCAAAAACCTGTACTACGGACTTTCTCCGGCCGGACACTTAGACCCAGTCGTTGCAGTAGACGACTTAATCAATAACATGGGAAATCTAAGTTCTTCTCAATTTCATCAGCAGCTGCAAAAGATCTTCTTATCTCAGCGAGATTTTCATTTGGACTATAACTACCCGGCACCAATGAAAAACTTTGTTTCTTTTGTGCCAGTTCATTTTGCACAAACCGTCAATACAGATGGCAGCAAGGAAGTACGCGTAAACCGTATCTGGCAAAACTACACCGTCCTTGCACCAGATACATCAACGGTTTCTTTAGGTGATAAAGTCATTGCATACAACGGCCAAGCAGTAACGGATGTAGTAAACAACACACTATTCCAAGGCGGTGGGGCTAATCCAGATGGCGGGTTTGTTGGTGCGTTAAATAACTTGACTATCAAATCACATAATAAACAGATGCCGCCACAAAATGACGCGCTAACGCTTACTTTGGAATCTTACGAAACGGGCGAAATATATAGTGTTAACTTGCCTTGGTTGGTTTACAACGGAAATCCGACTACACAAGCGAATACAGAGGATAATGCAGCGCAGTTTACGCAAAGTATTAACTATGAATTTGCTACATTTAAAGAGCTAGAAGCGGCAGCACAAGATAGTGCTTTTGCCCTAGCAGCCAATGCCACTGCTGAGCCGACGGTAACATGGAATAAAGTACAAGTAGACGGCGAGTCAGTCGGCTATATTAAGATTGCCTCTTTTTCACCTAAAAATGGAACTAACACTGCCCTTGTTGCCATCATAGATATCTTAGATAACCAGCTAAGTGACACAAAAGCACTTATTATTGATGTTAGAAGCAACCCTGGCGGTAATATTCTATACAACGACTATTTACTACAACTGTTTACACCAAAACTTGTTACTCCATCTCATGTACGTTTTATCAACACACCTGAGAACCACCATATCCTAAATAATTCCCTGTTCGGTACTTACCTAAGTGATAATTGGCATCAAGTATTAGCTGACGTACAAGGCACCAATGAACAATACTCTGCTGCAACCTCATTCATGACAAAAGATGCAGCAAACCAGATTGGTCAAGCATATTATGGTAACGTGGGGGTTTGGGCAAACGCTAACACCTACTCTGCAGGTGATATGTTCACATGTGGTATGCAAGATAACGGTATTGCAACCGTATTTGGACAGCACAAACGTACTGGAGCAGGTGGCGCAAACGTAATTGAGCATGGTTTATTTGTACAGTACGTGGGTGCACCATATCAAGCGCTACCTTATGATCAAAGTATGCGGGTGTCGTGGCGTCAGTCGGTACGTCAAGGTCATCACATCAATGCGCTCATTGAGGACTACGGCTGTGTTGCCAATGAAGTTGTCAGTTATAACGTTGAAGACATATTCGATGGTGATACTCAAGATTTCAATACGATCGCTCGTAAGTTACTCGCAAAACCTACAGCGCGTGCAACGGTAGCATTTAATTCAGATAGATTTGCGTCGGTTGCTGAAACTAACGGAGTGTATAATTTTGATGTAACCAACACAGAATACGTAGACGTATACATTGATGGCACTAAAGTAAAACGTATTTCTGCATTTGCGTATGGTACTCAAGCTAAAACGATTAGCTATACATTACCAAGTAACGTAACGACTGGTACGGTGCAGTTTGTTGGGTTAGATAGTGGTAAAACACGTTTATGGAATTCAACGAGGTTTTTCTAATACTTTAGCTACCATTAATTTCTAAATTTGCAGCGGATGAAACCGCTGCATTTCAACAGTCTGTATAATTCACGTAGCGCTTACATCACTCTGAAAACTTTGCTCAGTAAAACTCACATCCCCCGCCGACAACATTTATAACAGATTGTTTTTATTTCACTTTTATTTTGGTTCATTTATTGCTGTTAATTTCTAAATTTTATATGAAGGAAACGAGCAATGACCAAGTGTCCATTAACCACCACCGCAGGTAATCCAATCGCCGATAATCAAAATAGTCTTACCGCAGGTCCTAGAGGCCCCTTATTGGTTGAAGATTACCAGTTAATCGAAAAACTGGCGCATCAAAATAGAGAGCGTATACCAGAGCGTACCGTGCATGCTAAAGGATGGGGTGCGTTTGGAACATTTACGGTAACAAACGACATAAGCCGATATACCAAGGCAAAGCTATTTGCTGAGGTTGGTAAGCAAACCGACATTCTGATGCGCTTTTCAACGGTAGCCGGAGAAAAAGGGGCTGCGGATGCGGAGCGTGACGTAAGAGGTTTCTCGATAAAGTTTTACACTGATGAAGGAAATTGGGATTTAGTTGGCAATAATACCCCCGTATTTTTTGTCCGTGATCCGTATAAATTCCCAGATTTTATTCACACCCAAAAGCGCCACCCAAAAACCAACCTGCGTTCCAACACCGCGCAATGGGATTTTTGGTCACTGTCGCCAGAAAGCCTGCATCAAGTATTGATTTTAATGTCTGACCGTGGCTTGCCAACGGATGTAAGGCACATGAACGGCTATGGCTCTCATACCTTTAGTTTGATTAACGAGGAAAACCAAAGAGTTTGGGTGAAGTTTCATATGAAAACCCAACAAGGCCACCAGCATCATACCGATGAAGAGTCAAAATCAGTAATTGGCGAAAGCAGGGAGAGCTTTCAAGAGGACTTGCTTGAGGCCATAGAGCGCGGAAATTATCCGAAATGGGATATGAAGATTCAAGTGATGACTGAAGCGCAAGCAAAACAGTTCCAACACAATCCGTTTGATTTAACCAAAGTCTGGCCGCATGGCGACTTTCCACTCATCGATGTTGGCACACTCGAATTAAATCGCGTACCAGACAATTATTTTGCAGAGATAGAACAAGCTGCATTTAGTCCGTCTAACGTGGTGCCTGGAATTGGATTTTCTCCCGATAAAATGTTGCAAGCACGCATTTTCTCCTATGCCGATGCTCACCGCTACCGACTCGGTACGCATTATGAGGCATTACCTGTTAATCGCCCAAAATGCCCAGTACATCATTACCACAAAGACGGTGCAATGCGGTTCTTTAACAATGAACCTGGTGGTAACGAAGATGCCTACTACGAGCCTAACTCGATGGGTGGCCCAAAAGAGCGCCCAGAATATAAACGCCCTGCTCTTGAACTTGAGGGTATGGCAGATAGATACAACCACCGCAAAGACAATGATGATTTTTCACAGCCTCGTGCTCTATATTGCCTATTTGATGATGCCCAAAAGCAGCGCTTGTACGGCAACATAGCACGCGCTATGGCGGGTGTACCTGAACATATCATTGAACGCCAACTTGGGTTATTTAAATCTGTTCACGAAGAGCTCGAAGCCGGTGTTAGAACGGCACTGAATGAATAAGGTTAACTGCCTAGTCTAAACAAAAAGCTAGCACCTGAAGTGCTAGCTTTTAATGCTGCTAGATTTGTGACCATGCCTTTTTGGTTCCAAGCGCGTAAGCCCCTCCTATTACCAAACAAATAGAGGAACTCACCAGCCAAAACGTCATGCTGTTATCTGGGATCGTTGGCATGATAAAAACAAACCCAATTCCCCTTATTAAAAAGATTGCACTTATTACACACAGGGCGATTTTAAGCATAGGTAATTGTCGGATCCGTTTCGCCCCTGAAAACGCGTAGCATGACCAGAGCAGTAAAATCGTAGCGATAACGGCAGTGACAATGTGCGGATAAATAAGCCCTTGCTCGGCCATAGTAGCCATTTCCTCGCCGGCACCAAAAAATCGATACCAAGGTGCACCAAAGATAATGCAGCCAATGTGCGCCACTGCCGCAATGGCTGTACACACACCCGCGAAGAGTAGAAAATGGTTGGTCGTTTGAGTTTTCGTGTTCAAGTTCATTTCCCTATATTGTCAACTTGCTTAAGTATCACTGTTCTGCCTTTGCCTGTCGATAGATATGCGCTCAACCAGTATTGTTTGTGGGTCGTGATTTATCACGACCCAGGGTTTCAACCGCACAATGTATTGCATTAAAACCCAAAGATCGCTGAGTGAACCCGCTCCCACCCGATATGGGTTTAGCAGAAAATGGTGCAACAGAATAAACCTGTGAAGCTTGATATTTGTAAGTCGTGATTTATCACGACACAGGATTTCCACCGCACAATGTATTGCATTAAAACCCAAAGATCGCTGAGTGGACCCGCTCCCACCCGATATGGGTTTAGCAGAAAATGGTGCAACAGAATAAACCTGTGAAGCTTGATATTTGTAGGTCGTGATTTATCACGACAAAAGATTTCCGCCGCCTGAAATACGGCATTAAAACCAAAAAGATCGCTGGGTGAACCCGCTCCCACCCGATATGGGTCAGTGCAATAACAACGCTATGCTCTAGGCGCAACGAGGGGCAGATCAAACTGCACCATTAGACCACCTTTCTCGCGATTAAATAGCTTAAGTTGTCCACCGTGGGCAATGGCGACTTCATTACAAATACTCAGTCCTATGCCTGTGCCACTGGGTTTAGTAGAAAAGAATGGTAGTACTGCATTTGCTAGCTTTTCTTCTTCCATTCCTACACCTCTGTCAACAACCACGACTATCAGACGTTGATAATCAACCAGCAACTTAACACCTATTTCATCTATCTTAGATCCCGATTCATGGGCATTTTTAACCAAATTAATCAATACCTGCTCTACCTGTATGGGATCAAAAAAAGCGCACTCTACAGGGAGTGATGCGAGCAAAGTAAAGTCATAAAGCTTACCAACGGTATCAAGTAAGGGCTGCAAGGGTTGCTCTGTAATATTAGGCGCGGGCAACCTCGCAAACTCGCTATATTTAGCGACAAACTCACTCAAGTTTTCGGTGCGGCGATTAATGGTTGCCAGCATTTCAGGCAACAGTTGAATAAGAGCGTGGTTTTGCTCTTCAGCACTGCGCTCAACAATTGTATTTGCGGAGTTAGTCAGTGAAGAAATAGGCGCTAATGAATTATTGAGTTCATGACTGATAAGACGGATGGCATTTTTCCAAAGCCCTACTTCTTGACGGCTCATTTCGCTTGATAGATTTTGACACATAAGCAACACGTGCGGCTGGTGGTTGAGTGTTATGCTCTGCCTTGAAAAGTAATAGCTTTGCTTTTCATCATTGGCTTGAAAAGTCACAAATCCAGATTCTTTTTGTAGCAAAATAGTTTGCAGCTTTGGGTCTGCATTTGCAATGGCATGATGAAGCACTAGGCCGCTTAACGACTTATTGTTATTCAGTAATTTTCCTGCTTTATCATTAGCGTATACCACTTGATCAAACTGATTTAACAGTAAAATCGACACCGGCGACACCTGCAAAATAGTATCGAGTAGTAACTCCCTTTGGCTGGTGGCGTGGCGCTGCTTTTTTAGTGTTGTCGATAAACGATTATATTCCAAAATTAAATCAGACATTTCTATGCTTTCAAAATGTGTAATTTGAACTGAGAAGTCTTGATCTTTAAAACTGCGGATCCCGTCCGTTAAGCAATCTATGATCCGCTGTTGGCGAGAGAAAAAGTAACTGATACCGACAATGCCAACTACCGCCGCGACAAGCAGCCCCACTGGAATTGCCAGAATAATTGGTATTGCAAATGAAGCTGCCAGCCATAAAATAGCCGCAAACACCAATAGTGATACAAATAGGCATGCAGACACCGCTGCTTGAAGAGACACCGTCATTTTAAACCAAACTTCTCCATTCTCCGGTATAGTGCTTGCCGACTTAATCCCAGCTTTCGTGCAGCTTTACTAACTACGCCATCAGCGCTGTCTAATGCTGCTTCGATATCTGCTTGTGTATATTCAAGCGGCTCTTCATGTTGTGGTATTTGAATTGCTAAATGCTCACACTCAATTTCTTGCCCAAGGCTCAGCAACACAGCACGGCCTATGGTGTTTTCAAGCTCCCTGACATTTCCAGGCCATGAGTGGCGCTTTAACTGCTTCATTGCCGTGTTACTCAAACTCTTATTGCTCGGCAAAAAGTGATCCACTAACACGGCAATATCTTCTTTTCGCTCAGATAGTGGCGGCAGTTTAAGCTCAATCATATTGATCCGATAATACAAGTCTTCTCTAAAACTACCTGCGCGAATGGCCTCTGGTAAATTACTGTTGGTGGCACTGATCACCCTAACATTTACCCTTTTCGTGACCGTGCTGCCAACGCGTTCAAACTCACCACTTTGTAAAACCCTTAGTAACTTTTGCTGACCTGTCAAAGACAAGTTGCCAATTTCATCCAAAAACAAGGTGCCTCCATCAGCTGCTTCAAAGCGCCCAGCCCTCGATTTTTGTGCGCCTGTATAAGCACCACTTTCAACCCCAAATAACTCGGCCTCAATTAGGTCCGCCGGAATGGCCCCCGCATTCACTTTAATAAAGGGTTTATGTTTATAGCTGCTATTGGCTTGCACAATTTCTGCAATTTTCTCTTTTCCAGCGCCGTTTGGTCCTGTGATCAGAATTGGCGCATCGGAGTGCGCAACCTGCGTCGCCATTTCAAGCAAGCTCAACATGGCCGGATCGGCAACCACCACACCACACAGGTCGTATTGCGCTTTTAGCTTTTGTAATCTGGCATTGCGCTGATTAGCAGCGCTACTTACTTGCTCTTGTAGGTCGCGCATTTCGAGCAAGTTTTTCACTGAAGTGACGAGTTTATGATCTTTCCAAGGTTTAGCTAAGTAGTCTGCTGCACCATCTTTAATAAGCTCCACCGCCATTTCAAGATTCGTCCAAGCGGTCAGTAAGATGATGGGTAAGTCTGGCTCTATATCTCGAATGGCTTTATACAGGGCTTTACCTTCCGCGCCGCTGGTGGTGTCTCGGGTAAAATTCATATCTTGAATAACTAAGTCGAACTGTTTGCTACGAACCTTCTCTAGGCCCAGCTGCGGAGAGGTAACACCTTCACACGGAATATCATTGAGCAACAAAAGGACTTTAATGGCTTGAATTACATCCGGATTATCGTCAATTACCAATACACTCATGAACGCTTTTTATCCTAATTTGTAGATTTAGCCCCTTTCGGGGCTTTGTTGTTTTTATTATTAACTGGATTTAGTTACTTGTGCCGGCGACACTTTCGCAGCTTCTTTGGCAGGCAGGTACACTGCCAATGTACTCACAAGCCAAGTAAAAATAGCTACCCCAACCAATAACGGGATCTCTACCACACTTTGCACGCGAACATTATTCATCAAAAAATAGTAAAGCAAAATCGAGAGACCAAAGCCTAGCACTAAACCGATAAAGACTAAAATTGTATTTTCTTTAATTAAAGACCACATCACTTTGCCTTTAGATGCACCTAACGCACGAAGAACACCATGATCTTTCTTTCTTAGGCTAACAGAAAAACTGACAAGTGCGATAATACCAAGCGCGGTGACCACGCATGCTATGATGCTTATACCTGCCATGGTGAGTGCAAAGGTGCTACGGCCATCCCACAAACGTTTTTTTGCTCTGGCAACAAACTCTACTCGCTCAACCATTCGTCCGTTGGTGTGATAAAGTGCCGTTTCAACTTCTTCTAGCACTCGCTCAGACACGCCTTTTTCAACTCTGACTAAATAATTTGCCCGTTGACGGTTACCCCAAATAACCTCAGGTACAACCCCCGAATTGTAGGGTTGTTGATTGTATGTTGCGCCTTCTCCAAGCATTTTACCTTTATAAACACCAACTACTTGATGTGGAATGCGTTGTCTTGAAATATACACCGTCTGTCCAAGAGCAGAGTCATCACCAAATAAGGACGTGGCAAGGTCGTCACTTATCATAATAACGCCTGCATTTTTTGTTGCCTCATCACCTTTGATAAATTCACTGGCATAAAATCTACGCCCCTCAACGAGCTCAAGTCCAAGTACATCTACCCCTTTTTCATCTAAGCCAAAGTAGCCGAACACGCTGTAATCCGTTTCTGGTTGAGTATCTTTAAAAATAGTCCATCCAGGGCCTAAGCTGTTTAATACCAGCTCTCTACCAGCATAAGATGCGGCAACGACCCTCGGAACATTTTCTATCGCTTGAATATCCTTTTCTATAAGTGACTGCACGTCTACCGAGGTATCAAACACACGTGTCGTTACATTGAGAATTTGTTGCTCTTCCAACTTTGAAGGAATTAGCCAGTTTTGCAGCGTTGCATAGCTGATAAACACGGTATTGCTGACAATCATCACGGTGATCGCGATTTGTAGAATGATTAACAGTGCAATACTTTTTTGCTTTAAGATCAGTTTTAAAATATGTTTAATCGCCATACTTACCCCCTTAATTCCGCAGCTGGTGATACACGGCTACTACGGTATATCGGATATAATCCAGATATCCCAACCGCCAAGAAAATGCCTATGGTGGTCAAAAGTGCCAGCTCACCATCAAACTGATAGATTTGACGAACTTGCTCGGCAAATGCCATATAATCTGCCTGATACATACGTAGGTGGAACATCAATTCAAGTCCCGCGAATGCCAATACAAAGCCAAGTGCTACGGACGCAACCGTGAGCATCAAGATCTCTAAAAAGTGAATTTTCATTATTACCCCACGGTTTGCGCCGAGCGCTCGATAAAGGGAAATAAGCTTGCGATTGGCTTGGAATTTGGCGAGCAAAATGCCAACCGTATTCACTAAACAAATACCAAACAGAAAATACGAAAACGTTAGGTAAATGGCTTCCCATGCCAAAAAGCGTTGGATCAAAATATAGAGCTCGCCCATGCTATAAAAATCGGTGAGATTATTATGTTGAAAACGGCCTACCGCTTGCTGATTTGCTATATAGTTATTCAACCAAGTTTTTAGTTCTGCAAGATGTGCCGCCCCCATATCTTTTTGGTACTGGAACCAAACCGTCAAATAACCACATTCAGCACTTTTCAGCATGTCGATATTGCCGCTGCGTGGGTTGGTTGCGGTGTATAAATCGTCGGTTCTACACGATACTTGCCCTGTTCGTGGAAAGTTTTGCGCATAGGCATAATTTAGCGGGATAAAAGCATCGTGATTGTAATTATTACTAAAGCTCAAATCTTGGAAACGACGTTTATAATTACTTAAATCAACCACGCCCACGACTTGTATTTGTTCGCCTTGAACTTGAATAAACTGCCCGACAGAATTCGCCCCACCAAAAAGATGGTCGTTAGCGTTTTTACTGATCACAGCGACCGCTTCACCACTTTGTTGGCTTTGTTCACTCCAAGAAGCTCCGTGGATAAACGGCGCATCTAGCACACTAAACATATCTCTATCTGTACCAGAAGCTTCTACACTAATAGGCCTAACTGAGTTATCCGCCAGCCCCACAATAAACTCTGTGGTGTAGTTAAATGATAGATGCTCGTATGGTAAATCCGCTTGCTTAAGCGCCTCTGCATCTTGATATGTCCAGCGAGGAAATTGGTTAAAATCGACAACGTCTTGGTCACTATCAAAAAAATTCAGACCCGCGGTGTACAAGTAATCACCCTTATGACCAATCACCTCACTGCTGCTTTGTTTTACAATGGCTGACATCGTCAACATCAAGGTGATCCCAACTGCAAGGTTGATCACCATCAGTGCGCTTAGCTTGGGTTTTTGCTTTAATCCCTGCCAAGCTAATAGTATTAGCTCTTTCATCGCTTACTCCTACACTGCCAGTTCGGTTAGCTGAGATTTAGTGATGTCGGTTAGCTCACCATCAAGAATTTGGATATTACGACCCGCTCGTCGAGCCAGCTCATTGTCATGGGTTACCATAATCAATGTGGTGCCCGCCTGATTCACTTCTTGTAATAAATCCATCACTTGTCTTGCCATTAAGCTGTCTAAGTTACCCGTTGGCTCATCCGCAAGTAGGAATCTAGGTTTCCCTGCAAGCGCCCTGGCAATAGCCACACGCTGCTGTTGCCCACCACTTAGTTGTGCAGGATGATGTTTCATTCGGCTTGCAAGCCCAACGAGTTCAAGCGCTTCTTCAATGCGCTTTTTACGCTCACTGGCTTTTATTCCCCTAAAAATAAGGGGGACTTCAACGTTGTCATATAAAGATAAGTCGCTGATAAGATTAAAGCCTTGGAAGATAAAGCCAATTTTTTCGTTTCTTAGCTGTGACAGCTTTTTATCGTTAAGATTGGCAACGTTTTCACCATCTAAAAAATAGTCACCACGCTCAAAACGCTCTAATAAACCCGCAATATTCAAAAAAGTGGTTTTACCCGATCCTGACGGCCCTGTAACCGCAATAAATTCACCCTCTTCAATGGTTAAGTTGACATTACTGAGCGCATGGGTTTCTATGAGATCAGTGCGGTAAATTTTGCTTACTTCATTCATCTTTAACATTATCTATTCCTTCTCATTCTTATTCGATGCGCAAGATGGGGCTACTTCCCGAGTAATACTCGCGCTTTGTTATTGAACGGATCTAAACTTGAGATCACGATTTCTTGTCCTTCACTCAGGCCCTCGATAATCTCAACTTCAGAAATACTTTTTACACCGAGCTGAATGGGTGTTTGATCAGCCTGCTCACCGACAACCGCATAGGTAAAACGCCCTGCGCCAGTTTCAACAAATGCACCACGCCTTACTTTGAGCACGTCTTGCTTTTGCGACAGGATAATTCTTGTAGATACCTTTTGGTTTTGGCGAAGACCGCTTGGTTTTTCATCAAAACGTACTCGCGCACTGACACGGCCAGCTTCAATTTCAGGGGAAATAGCGACCAGTTTTGCATGATATTGGTATTGATTGATAAATACTTCCGCGGCCATGCCGACCCCCAAATTGTCGGCGTAAATTTCTGGTATTTGCGCTTCAACCTCAAGCTCTGAAAGGTCAACCAAGGATATTAGCGCCGCATCTCGCTGTACAAACTGCTTTTGCTGGACATGCACCGTACCAACAATACCCGACAACGGCGATATAATGTTCAGTGCCGCTACCTGACGCTGCACTTCTTCTAAAATATGCTGTTGTCTGGTTAGGCTCAGCTCGCTACTTTTTAGCTCAAACGCAAGTCGCTCTTGCTCAAGCTTCAGCGAATCGATGGCGTGCCGCTCTTGTAGCTGCGCGCGCTTAAGTTCTACCATTGACTGTTCAAGCTCTAATTTTGAGATAATTTGCTTTTCGATGCTTTGTTTTGAGCGCGCCATTTCCCGCTCTGCCGCTTCTAAGTCTACTTTCGCCATTTCCATGCGTTGTTCGGTATCGAGTAGCTGCTGTTTAATCGAGATCCTTTGGCGCTCAACTTCCGTTTGTAAACGTTCAAATGTCGCCTCTTCTTGTAGTAAACGGTTGGTTAGCTCGGGACTATCGATACTAAGCAACGCTTGCCCTGCTTTGATGGCGTCACCGGGTTTAACGTTTAGCGTTACTGTGCCCGATGCGATGGCGTATAAGTCGGGATTATTCGCAGCGAGCGTGCGCCCTTCAACACGAATATCTTCGCTAATATCACCTCTCACTACCGTGGCGAGACGTACTTGCTCCCGCGATACGGTTTGCTCTGCTGACAGAATCGTGTTAATGCTTGGCCAAGCACTGGTTAATCCACCTAAGGTGATGCCAACGGCCAATAACGCAATCACAGGCTTTTTTATGGTTCGCTTTTTTGCGATTTGTTTGTCTTGCGCACTTGTATCTTTAATCATGCTACCTCCTTGCGGACAAGTGGGTGTCCGCGATTATCATGAATAACTAATTACAAGTAGCATGCCATAATTTATATTATTGTTTTATATGGTATTTATGAGATTAAACGGCTTTATTCAAGGGGATTGGACGGACACCGGACAGTTTGCGGACAATAGCAGAACGTGACTAAAACTGGTAGGTCGTGATTTATCGCGATATCAGATTTTTGAGGTAACCGCACTCAAAAGATCGCGGGATGAACCCGCTCCTAACTAATGTTGATGCGCGTTTAGCGTTAGGGGTAACCTGCTAACACACAAAAACTATTGGTGCTGGCTCACATCCCACAATTGCTTTAGCTCTTCAATAATGGCGGGGTCGTCAATGGTAGATGGCACGATAATGTCTTCTCCGTCTACCAGCTGGCGTAGGTTCTTTCTGAGAATTTTACCCGAACGGGTTTTGGGTAAACGCTCAACCACTTTAATGGTTTTAAGGCAGGCAATCGCGCCGATTTTTTCGCGGATCAGGCTTCTTATCTCCTCGGCAATTGCCGACTCAGTGGTGTTTACGCCATCTTTCAATACCACCATGGCAATGGGTACTTGACCTTTTAACTCGTCTTTACCGGCGAATACGGCGCATTCTGCAATTGCATTGTGACCAGCAACGATTTCTTCCATTTCACCGGTTGACAGTCTATGCCCGGCTACGTTTATTACGTCATCGGTGCGTCCCATAATAAACAGGTAGCCGTCTTCATCAAAATAGCCGCCGTCACCAGATAGATAATAGCCGGGGTATTGTGATAAGTAACTGCCTTTAAAGCGCGCCGTGTTATTCCAAATAGTGGTTAAACAACCGGGAGGGAGTGGTAATTTCACCGCAACAACACCTTGTTGATTGGCTTCACATGTACTGCCGTCCACATCAAGGATCTCGACTTGATAGCCCGGTGTAGGAACTGTGGCACTGCCCGCCTTTGTAGGCATCAATTCAATCCCAACTGGGTTACACGCAATTGCCCAACCCGTTTCCGTTTGCCACCAGTGATCAATTACCGGCAGCTTTGTGGTGGACTGTAGCCAGTCGTAGGTAGCAGGGTCAAGTCGTTCACCTGCTAAAAATAGCGCTTTTAGACTGTTGGTGTTGTAGTTAGCCAAAAGCGCTGCGCTCGGATCTTCTTTTTTTATGGCACGAAATGCCGTCGGTGCACTAAAAAGTGCTGCCACTTGGTATTCTTCAACCACTCGCCAAAATGCCCCTGCATCTGGAGTTTTAATCGGTTTTCCTTCGTATAATACGCTGGTGCAACCATAAATCAGCGGGCCATAGACAATATAAGAATGCCCCACAACCCAGCCAATGTCGGATGCTGCCCAGAACACTTCACCGGGCTCCATGCCGTAAACGGTTTTCATACTGTAGTTTAATGCCACAGCGTGACCGCCCTGCTCTCGCACTACTCCTTTGGGCGTGCCTGTGGTGCCAGAGGTATACAAAATATAAAGCGGATGCGTGCTTGGTAACGGCACGGCATCAAAGGATTCAGGCGTGTTTGCCACCACAGCCCAATCTAGGTCCCTTGGCGATGACATCTGCGCTTGGTATGCTTCACGCTGTAACACAATGCAATGTTCAACTTGATGTTTTGCCAACGAAAGCGCCTCGTCCAGCATAGGTTTGTATTCAATGGTGCGGCCTATTTCAATTCCGCAAGACGCACTGATCACCAGTTTTGGTTTCGCATCATCTATTCTCACCGCAAGCTCATGAGGTGCAAAACCGCCAAACACCACGGAATGAATAGCACCCACGCGCGCACAAGCAAGCATAGCAACGGCCGCCTCTGGCACCATGGGCATATAAATTACGACCCTATCCCCTACGCTTACACCAAGTTGATTTAAGCCAGCCGCAAAATGGCTCACTTGAGAGAGCAACTCGCGATAGCTAATTTTGCGTTTGGTATTCGTCACCGGCGAGTCATAAATTAATGCAGTTTGCTCGCCTCGGCCTTGGTGTACGTGGTGGTCGAGTGCCAAATAACTGGTATTCATCAAACCATCACTAAACCAATGACTCAGCCCCTCATGGTCTTGGTTATGTCCGATTTTTGGTGGCGTATGCCAATCAAGCCGGGCCGCTTCTTTAAGCCAAAATGCCTCTGGGTCTTGGGAAAATGTTTGATATGCCTGTTGATAGGTTGTTGTTGTCATATTAAGTTACTCAGTTTCGCTGGAACTTAGTAAAGATAGATAAAAAACCGCCAAGTTTTGATGAGACTTTAGTCTTGCGAGGATGATATAAATCAAAGTTGGGGTCGTTAGATATGATTATGTTTGGGTAAGGAGCAGCCTCTAGTACGGGTATTAATGAGCACTTGTTCTTCTAATTTGATATATATGTAATCATAGCGTCCTGAACAATAGCCATGAGAATAGATATGACTATTATTCAGAAATCCACTAGGGCCTATACAACCAAATTTACCTACTGCTCGCTTTCAAGCTTTAGCAGCAATGCTTTGATATCATCTTTTGCGCCGGTGATATGTTTTTTCAAAAAGTCACAAGCCCCTTTGGTATTTTTATCGCGGCATAGCTCTAATAGCTGGCGGTGTTCCTCTGGTGCGGTTTTAATGCCGCCCGCAAGTAGGATGTGCATGCGCACGTAGCGCTCGGAGTTTTTACTGTACACATCCACCAGCTCGCGAGTTTGTGGGCGCTGTGCTTTGCTGTAGAGTTTGCTGTGAAATTCGGCGTTGAGTTTGCCCGTTGCCAGCTGTGTATCACCAGCGGCAGTGGCTTCTTCAAGCTCGGCTAAGATGGCTTCAGCTTCGAGCAGGTCGCGTGCGGTTAACTTGTCGATTGAGTGGCGTAACAGCTCAGCTTCCAACAATGCCCGTAGATCAAATATTTCATCGATTTGCTCGGCACTTAAGCGAGTGACCGTCGCACCTTTGTGCGCTTCAAAGTTAACTAAGCCTTCGGCTTCTAGTTGCAGGAGTGCTTCTCTAACGGGAATACGGCTTACATTTAACTCATCTGCCAGCGCGGCTTGCCTCAGCGGCTCGCCCGCTTTGATTTCGCCAGTGAGGATTTTTTCACGAATTGCTTCAGCAACTAATTGAGTTCGAGTTTTATGTACAATCGCCATAGTATTTAGTAATTATTGTTTTATGAACTCATTATAAACGTATCTGAGTTCAAATTGCATGTTTGTCGAGTATATAAGTTCGATGTGCGAATTATGTCTAAATAAAAAAGCCCATAGCAATACTATGGGCTTGGTTTGCTTAACTTTGTATACAAATTGGTCTTACGAATCGTTTTAGCGCTTCTAGCCCTACCGATGTTGAACGTACATCAGTTGATGACGGAAACGGCCCACCGTGGTTCATGGTGGCGCACACTTCAACGCCCGTTGGCATTTGCCCGTAAATCAATCGACCTACGCGGTATTGTAACGCCTCTATAATATCTTCGGCTTGATGTAGGTCAGACTCAGTGCCATGAATACTGGCGGTGAGCTGTCCATCTAAGTCTGCGATTAAGTCTTCAAGCTGCGCTAAGTTGTCATAGCTCACCACTAAAGCACTTGGCCCAAAGACTTCTTCTTTAAGCCTTGTATCGGTTGCAAAGCTTTCGCTATCCGTTAGGAACAAGTGGGCGCTTGCGTGAAACGGCTGTGCTTGCTCACCAGCGCTTAATAAGGTTACCTGAGGGTGTGCTTTTAGCGCCGCGATGCTGTTTTGATAAGCTTTTAAAATGCCCGAAGTCAATAGGGTATCTGAAGGCGCTGCGCTAATATTTTGTTTAGCCGTCTCGATAAATGTTTGTGAATGATTGCTTGGCACCAACCAAATACCGGGGCTAGTGCAAAATTGGCCATTACCCATAAGTAAGGACTGGACAAATTGTGCACCAAGCTCTGCGCCTTGCGACTGTACCTTTTCAGGTAAGACAATTTGCGGGTTTACGCTGCCAAGCTCACCATAAAGCGGGATAGGTTCATGGCGCTTCGCGATAGTGTCTTGCAATGCCTTTGCAACGCCAAAGGAGCCTGTAAATCCAACCGCTTTGATAGGCTCGGCTTTCACCAGCCAATGCGCGACATCGTATGCTTTCGCTTGCAGCATTGAAAACACCCCGCTTGGCATATCGCACTTGCTTATTGCTGTGGCGATGGCCTTAGTCATTAGTTCACACGTTGCTGGATGTGCTGGGTGACCTTTATATACCACAGGACAGCCGGCGGCTAACGCAGCTGCGGTATCGCCCCCGAGCGTAGAGAAGGCATACGGGAAGTTTGACGCGCCAAACACCGCAACAACACCAATAGGAATATGCTTAAGCTGTGTTTTTGGCTTAGGCACCGGCGTGCGATTTGTGTCTGCTTGCTCTTCTTTATCTAGACTGAGCTCTGCTAGGTTATCTCTCAGCGCTGCGGCAAATGCGTTTAATTGGTTTACCGTGCGGCCACGCTCGCCCTCAAGCCTAGGCCTTGGCAGGTTAGTTTCTGCCATTGTGGTGGTGATCAGCTCATCACCTAAGGCGAGAATTTCTTGTGCTATGGTTTCTAGAAACTCTGCACGAGCAGTCATCGACGTTTTACGATAAGCCTTAAAAGCTTGCTCCGCTGCATTAACGGCTTCCTCTACTTGTGCTTCACTGGCGTTAAAAAATGCTTGCGTTAACGGTTCATTGGTTGCCGGGCAAAACGCGTAAAACGTTGTTGCCGCTTGTGCGGCTTGCCACGCACCGTTGATGTAGCTCTTTCCTGATAAATTCATTGTTAGCTCCTGTTTTCTTTCAGTCTTAATGGCTAGAGAACCTGAAAACCAAATGCATACGGGTCTTCGTCATCTACAGTGATACAATTACTTCCCGTTTGACGTGCCCAACCTTGAATACTTGGCAGAATTGCGGCTTTTCCCGCGACTTCAGTTGTGCCTTCGACCTTACCGATAAATTGGCTGCCTATGATGCTCTCGTGAACAAACGTATCGCCATCTTTTAGCAGTCCTTTTGCAAACAACTGTGCCATTCGTGCACTTGTGCCGGTACCACAAGGCGACCTATCAATCGCTTTATCGCCATAAAATACCGCGTTGGCCGCATGACTATCTGGATGTTGTGGCGCGCCTGTCCATAACACATGGGAGGCACCACACACGGTAGAGTCTTCAGGATGAATTGGATTTATTTGCGCATTAACTGCCGCGCGCACTTTGGGGCTCCACGCCAGTAATTCGGCGGCGCAACTTTGATCCACACCAGCAAATAGACTTTGAGGCTCAACAATAATGTAAAAGTTACCGCCATAGGCAATATCAACGATGAGCTCCCCTAGCCCATCAACATGGACAGGCACCGCTTGGTAAGCCAAAAATGCCGGCACATTGTAGAGCCTTACCCAAGTCACTTTACCTGCTTTCATCTCATAATAAGCATTCACGCGCCCCGCAGGGGTGTCAAGCTTGAGTACCCCCTGTTCCTTTGGAGTAATAAGGCCGCTTTCAAGGCCAAAAGTGACTGTCCCGATAGTGCCATGCCCACACATAGGCAAGCACCCAGAGGTTTCGATAAATAGGATTGCCACATCCCCATCAGCAGTGGTCGGTGGATATAAAAAGGCACCCGACATCATGTCATGGCCTCTAGGCTCAAACATCAGTGCGCGCCTTATCCAATCGTAGTCACGTAAAAAATGCTGGCGCTTTTCACTCATGCTCTCGCCCAAAAGCGTTGGATGACCGCTTGTGACCAAGCGCACGGGATTGCCACAGGTGTGGCCATCTATACAATAGTAGGTGCCTAAAATCATACGCTTAGTCCAAGTTATATTGGCTTAAGTCAATTCGATTTGCCATCGCTTCCTCGTACAAACGACTCACGTAAGCCTTTTGCTCTTGGGTGAGTGGCAATCTTGGAGAACGAGTCACTTCACTACCACGTCCAGCCAAATGTTCTGCATATTTGATGCACTGTACCAGTGTGGGAATAGTATCTAAGCGTAGCAAAGGTAAAAACCAACGCCACAGCGCGCGCGCTTCCTCATAGCGACCTTGTTCAGCAAGTTTATAAATAGCCACTGACTCGCGTGGGAATACATTGGTCAATCCCGAGATCCAACCCGTCGCACCAAGCATCAGGCTTTCCAGTGCGATATCATCAACACCACCAAATACCACGTAGCGATCGCCAAATGCGCTAAACAGCTCGCTAATACGACGGGTATCTTCCGTTGCTTCTTTTACAGAAACAATATTGGACTCCTCAGCTAAGGTTTTCATGCCTTCAATAGACACATCGACACCGTAGGTCACCGGATTGTTGTAAATCATAATCGGTAATGCCGTGCTTCGCGCAACCTGTTGGTAATGATGGATCGCTTCGCGCTCGGTTGAGCGGTAAACCATCCCCGGCAATACCATCAGTCCATCTATGCCGAGCGCTTCTGCATCCTTGGCAAACTCGACAGCAAGCGCAGTTGTGGTTTCAGCCACGCCACTAAGTAGTGGCACTCTATCACCTACCACTTCTGTTGCAGCTTTTAAAACTTGGCGTTTCTCGTCAGCCGTGAGTGAGCAATTTTCACCGACGGTGCCTAATACTATGATGCCATGAACCCCTTCGTTAATCAGGTTATCTATCATCTCTTTGGTAGTATCAAAGTTGATGCTTTCATCATCATGGAATTGAGTGGTTACTGCTGGATATACACCCTGCCAATTTACGTTCATGGTTCTCGCCTTTCATTAGGTTGTTTAGTTATTGTGCTTGCCATCATAGGTATATTGTATACAATAATCAATATTCAAAAGAGAGATTTTTTAGCCATCAACTCAAATGACTGGCCTAAATATCTGTAATCTTATGATTTATAAGTGGTAAATTTTTTCTTGTAGGTATTTAAACGAGGCCTGATTGATGTCTATGTGGAAATACAATTTAGGATGGTGAGGTAAATTGTGGAAAGTAATAATAAAATTGCAGTGATAGGCGCAGGGATCATTGGGATCACCACCGCACTGCAATTAGCTCGACGAGGCCACGCTGTTACCTTGTTCGATAAAAATCAGCCCGCAGAGGGGTGCTCTAAGGGTAACGCGGGGCATTTTGCCACAGAGCAGGTATTCCCCATGGCAGACGCAGCTTTACTCACAAAAGTACCTGGCATGTTAGTCAATCCGGTGGGGCCTTTGCGAATTGAGACCACCTCTTTGCTCAAAAATATTCCGTGGTTTGTCCGCTTCTTAAAGCAAATGAAAAGTAGCTATTTCCACAAAGGTACAATCGCACTTAGAAGTTTAAATGAACGCGCACTACCCGCATACCAGCGTTTACTTGGTGATAAGTATCATACACTTATATCTAGCAACGGCAGTTTACTGGTATTTGAAGGTGACGAAAGCTCTGCACGTCAAAGCTATAAAAAATACGCCGAACAAGACATCTCAGTGAGCTTACTTACAGGTGATCAAGCCCGAGAAATGGAGCCGAGCCTATCAAGTACCATTACCTCGGCACTGTATTTTGATAAAGTCGCGCATAGCACAGATCCCTACGCTCTCTGTTTGACGTTATATGAGCAGTTTATGGAGCTAGGGGGAGCATTCCAACAAGGCTCGATCGACAATATTACCCACACAGAGCATGGCTACACACTCAACTCGAATAACCACAAGATGGCCTTTAACAAAGTCGTTGTGGCAACGGGTGCTGCAAGTAAAACGCTCTGTGCGTCTTTAGGTTACTCACTGCCCATGATTGCCGAGCGCGGTTATCACAACATGTTGGCAGTGAATAATACGCTTACACGACCTGTCGCATCAAGTGAGCGAGGGTTTATTATGACGCCCATGTCACAAGGTTTGCGACTGGCCGGCACGGTAGAATTTGCCACATTGGAGAGTAAACCCAACTACCGCCGTGCTCGCGCATTATTGCATCATGCAAGTATATTGTTAAACTCATCGCTGCCACAGCAAAATGATAACTTGTGGGTTGGCTGCCGTCCCTCACTCCCAGATTATTTACCTGTCATCGGACAAGCGCCAAATCATCACAACCTTTATTTTGCACTGGGTCATCAGCACTTAGGACTGACCCAAGCCGCAATTTCAAGTGAATGTATCGCAGATCTTATTGACAACAAGCCCAACGACATCGATCTTACTCCCTTTAGTATTGCTCGATTTAATTAGCTAAGGATCACAAAAATGAAAGGTATTGCATACCAGAGCGCGCAACAGGCGCTAGATAACTTAGAAGATATGACCAAAGGCATAGCGCCAATTGGCGAAAGCGAGTATTTAGCAAGAATAGAGAAAGCTCAACAATATATGCAGCAGAACAACATTGATGCACTCTATTTAAATGCTGGTACAAATTTAAAATACTTTACTGGTTTACAATGGTACGCCAGTGAGCGTTTGGTCGGTGCTATTTTACCCGCCAATGGACAAGTTCAGTTTATCGTCCCGTTTTTTGAAATTGGCTCTATTAAGGATTATTGGCTGATTGAAGGCCCTATTCATGCTTGGCAAGAAGAAGAATCTCCTTACCAGCTCGTCGCAAACGTACTTAACACTCTCAATATTGATAGCACAGGCACACTCGCCATTGACGAAAGCACTGCGTTTTTTGTTGCTGATGGGATCAGACTCGCGGCACCTGAGCTTTCGCTTATCAATGCAAAGGCATTAACCGCGCATTGTAGAATGCATAAATCGGCCAATGAAATTGCCCTTATTCAACGTGCAATGGACATGACACTTGCCGTACATAAAGCAACGGCATCTATGCTGTATGAAGGGATCACCACAACCGAAGTTGAAGCTTTTATTAATGAAGCGCACAAAAAAGTGGGGGCACCGGGCAATTATTTTTGTATTGTGCTATTTGGTGTGGCGTCGTCATTCCCACATGGTGTAAAAAATCCACAAACGCTGAAAAAAGGCGATGTGGTTCTCGTCGACACAGGTTGTAAGTTACACGGCTATCTTAGTGATATCACCCGTACTTATGTTTTTGGCGACCCCAGTGAAAAGCAAAAGTCCGTTTGGCAAATCGAGAAGCAAGCGCAAATTGCAGCATTTAATGCAGCCAAAATTGGGGCGCCCTGTGGCGCTGTTGATAAGGCCGCGAGAGAGTATATTGCTAGCAATGGTCTCGGTCCTGATTATCAACTACCTGGTTGCCCACATCGCACTGGACACGGTATCGGCTTAGATATCCACGAATGGCCTTATTTAGTCAAAGACAACCCTGAACCGCTTGCAGCTGGAATGTGTTTTTCAAATGAACCTATGCTGGTTATTCCTGATGAATTTGGCATTCGCTTGGAAGATCATTTCTATATGACCGACGATGGTCCACGTTGGTTTACTGAACCTGCACATAGCATAGACAATCCTTTTGGGGTTGAATAACCTTAGCGATACCTACATGATGAGATGCTCTGATAAGCAACTCATCATTTATCGTGATTGATTTAAGCACAGGTTAATTGGTATAAACTTAATACCTGCAATTTACTGCGCTTCAACTTATGATAGCAACTACTCCACCACCACCCTATTACGCCGTAATTTTTACCAATATTAAAAATGAAGACGATGAGGGCTACGCCCAAACCGCGTCGAGAATGGTCGAGCTTGCACAGCTTCAACCCGGGTTTTTAGGATTAGAATCAGCGCGTGAAGAGGTTGGGATCACCGTTTCCTATTGGCGCGACCTAGAATCAATCAAAGCATGGAAAGCCAATGCTGAGCATATTGAGGCGCAAAAGAACGGCAATAAAAAATGGTATCAAAGCTATACAACTCGTATTGCTAAGGTAGAACGTGAATATAGCTTATAAGGCTACTAACGATTACCACCACCGACTAAATTGTCTTGCTCTAGCTGTTTTTATCTCTAGCAAGACAACTTCAAATTACGACAAAAGTCCTTCAAATAGCAACTAATATAAAAATTGCAACTTTTAAATAAAAAACTTCATAAATTACTGGTGGCATATTTTAAAAACTCTTCTATGATAAATTCTCAAATCAACATAAGTTAACATTTTAAAGGAAAATAGAATGAAATCACTCATTGCGTTATCTATGGTATTAGGAGCATCGGTAGTATCTGCCCAAGAAGTTACTTATTATTCAAGTGAGTGCTATTATGCAGCTAATGGGATAACAAGCGTTAATGGCGTACTCTATAGTTATTCAGCTTCGGAGCGTTCAAATACGCCTTGGTATTTGACTGAAGAAGAAGCCACATGTGAAGGTGGTAAGGTGATAATTGGCACTTACAGGAGCTTTTTTGGTTCTTCAGTAATGTATAGAGATGTATATACCCCACTGCAAAGCAGTAAATTAAATACTAAAACCGTTAACGAGTAACCCCTAAATTATAATAAACCACTATAATTCCTATTTTTCTAATAGTGGTTTATTATTAAAATTAATTAATTTATTTTCTTTATTCTATTTTTAATTCTTGATAACCCTTGTGCCGTGCATCCTAGATAGTTTGCCAAATCTTGATTAGTAATCTTCATTACCCAATCAGTTCTATACTCAAGTAAAAATCGGTAGCGTTCTTCAACCGTGTTTAAAAGTAAAAAAGCTTCCTTTGCCTCTTTAAAGAGTAACTGTTGTTGAAACAACTTTAATTTAAGCTCTGTTGTTGTCTGCTGCTTGAACAGACTCAAAGGAACGTGCACTAATATCGCATCTTCAATTACAGCTAGTTGAAAGTGGCTGGGTAAGTCCCTTATCCATTCGGCATACAAAATACATAGCTCACCTGGAAAATAAAACTCCTTATGCCTTATCTCTCCACCCTCGCTGATAGCTGAGGAAACTAGCTTCCCCTTTTCGATAAAATAGCCAATATCCTGTTTAGCACCTTGTGACAGCACTATTTCGCCTCGAGCATGTTTTGTTCTAATAAATTCAGGATGTTCATCAGTGAACGCTAAGAGTTCAGCTTTCATTGTTTCACAGAGCTGACCTAAAGTTTGGTAAGGCATACACAGTCCTCTCACTGAAGTCAATTTAATTACACTCGCTGTGATAATACCAATTTTTTGATCTACTTAACCTGAGGTTTGGATAAGGAATGTTCCAACTCATTGTTTCTAAAGAATAACTTAGTTTTTTCCTTGTCTAGCCAGAGAGTTTTAGGGAAAACAAGGCGAATTTACGCACCAATAGCTGGCTATTGGAAGTGAATTCAACGCAGTTAGCGCTAAAACTGGCTGCTAGAAAGGCATTAATTATCCGCAGCTCAGGTTACTTAAGTAACCAGAGCTTCAGGATAACAACTTGTTCGCTAGCAGCTGTTATCCCTTACTACTGCGTTAAATTTTCTTGCAATAGGTCAGCTATTTACGCAAATTTGCATTGTATTAAGAGATAACTTCTGGCTAGAGTGATATTACACTTTTGAACTTGGATATTTTAGTGGATTAACTAACTTCTTATCCCGAGTTCAGGTTAAGTAGATCAAAAAAGGCTCCATAAGGAGCCTTTTTAACGTGTGGTATTAACTTACCAACCCGCTTTCTCTTTTAGTGCAGAACCGATTTCTGCAAGAGAGCGAACTGTTTTAACACCCGCGGCTTCAAGTGCTGCGAATTTCTCGTCAGCTGTACCTTTACCGCCTGCGATAATTGCACCAGCGTGACCCATACGCTTACCTGGAGGAGCTGTAACACCTGCGATGTAAGAAACAACAGGCTTAGTTACGTTGTGCTTGATGTACTCAGCCGCTTCTTCTTCAGCTGTACCGCCGATCTCACCGATCATGACGATAGCTTCAGTTTGCGGATCGTTTTGGAACATCTCTAGTACGTCGATGAAGTTAGTGCCTGGGATTGGGTCACCACCGATACCAACACAAGTAGATTGACCGAAGCCAGCGTCAGTTGTTTGCTTAACTGCTTCATAAGTCAAAGTACCAGAACGTGACACGATACCTACTTTACCAGGTAAGTGGATGTGACCTGGCATGATACCGATCTTAGTTTCACCTGGGGTGATAACACCTGGGCAGTTAGGACCAATCATGCGAACGCCAGTTTCTTCTAGCTTCACTTTAACATCAACCATATCTAGTGTAGGGATGCCTTCAGTGATACATACGATTAGTTCGATACCTGCACTGATCGCTTCAAGGATAGCGTCTTTACAGAACGCCGCTGGTACGTAGATAACAGATGCAGTTGCACCAGTTGACTCTACCGCTTCACGTACTGTGTTAAATACAGGTAGACCTAGGTGAGTTGTGCCGCCTTTACCAGGAGAAACACCACCAACCATTTGCGTACCGTACTGGATAGCTTGCTCAGAGTGGAAAGTACCCTGACCACCAGTGAAACCTTGACAGATTACTTTAGTATCTTTGTTAATTAGTACAGACATTATTTGCCCTCCGCAGCAGCAACTACTTTCTCAGCAGCGTCAGTTAGTGACTCAGCTGCAATGATGTCAAGGCCAGAGTTCGCTAGTACTTCACGACCAGCTTCAGCGTTAGTACCTTCAAGACGTACAACTACTGGTACGTTTACGCCAACTTCTTTAACCGCACCGATAATACCTTCAGCGATCATGTCACAACGTACGATACCACCGAAGATGTTAACTAATACTGCTTTAACATTGTCGTCAGAAAGGATGATCTTGAATGCTTCAGATACACGCTCTTTAGTCGCGCCGCCACCAACGTCTAGGAAGTTAGCTGGCTTGCCGCCGTGTAGGTTTACGATGTCCATAGTACCCATCGCAAGGCCTGCACCGTTAACCATACAACCAACGTTACCGTCTAGAGCTACATAGTTAAGTTCAAAGCTTGCTGCGTGTGCTTCACGAGCGTCTTCTTGTGAAGGATCGTGGAATTCACGGATCTTAGGCTGGCGGAACAATGCGTTGCCGTCTACACCGATTTTGCCGTCTAGGCAGTGTAGGTTACCAGCGTCTGTGATAACTAGAGGGTTGATCTCTAGTAGAGCAAAGTCGTGGTTGATAAACATTTGCGCTAGACCCATGAAGATCTTAGTGAATTGCTTAACTTGAGTTGGGTTCAAACCTAGTTTGAACGCTAGCTCACGACCTTGGTAAGCTTGAGGACCTACTAGTGGGTCGATCTCAGCTTTATGAATTAGTTCAGGCGTTTCTTCTGCAACTTGTTCAATTTCTACACCACCTTCAGTTGATGCCATGAACACGATTTTACGTGAACCACGGTCAACAACAGCACCTAGGTATAGTTCATTTGCAATATCAGTGCAGCTTTCTACTAAGATTTTAGCAACAGGCTGACCTTTCTCGTCTGTTTGGTAAGTAACTAGGTTTTTACCTAACCAGTTTTCAGCGAATGCGCGGATTTCGTCTTTGCTGTCTGCAAGTTTAACACCGCCAGCTTTACCACGGCCGCCAGCGTGTACTTGACACTTAACAACCCACTTGTCTCCACCGATTTTACCAGCAGCTTCAACTGCTTCTTGAGGTGTATCACAAGCAAAGCCTTCTGATACAGGTAAACCATATTCGGCAAAAAGTTGTTTTGCCTGATACTCATGCAAATTCATGATGCTTTATCCAATTTTTTATACTAAAAAAGCTGAATATTTATGCAAATAGTCAGCTATCCCAAATTGCGCACATAGTATAGATCCCAAGGCTTCTGATGAAAACCCCACTTAGACCAAAGGCGCAAAAAAAAAGCTGTATGCGAGCATACAGCTTATTCTTTAAACAAATATTATACGTCTAGTAGTAGACGTGTTGGATCTTCAAGCAACTCTTTAATTGTTACTAGGAAACCAACTGACTCTTTACCATCGATTTGACGGTGGTCATAAGATAGTGCTAGGTACATCATAGGTAAAATTTCAACTTTACCGTTTACTGCCATAGGACGTTCTTGGATTTTGTGCATGCCCAAGATTGAAGACTGTGGCAAGTTGATGATAGGCGTAGATAATAGTGAACCGAATACACCACCATTGGTAATAGTGAAGTTACCACCAGTCATATCGTCAACAGTTAGTTTGCCATCACGACCTTTAATAGCCAATTCACGAATATTCTTCTCGATTTCAGCAACAGAAAGCTTATCGCAATCACGTAGTACTGGAGTCACTAGACCACGAGGTGTTGATACCGCGATGCTGATGTCAAAGTAGTTGTGGTAAACGATATCGTCACCGTCGATTGACGCGTTAACTTCAGGGAAACGCTTAAGTGCTTCAGTTACCGCTTTCACGTAGAAAGACATGAAACCTAAACGAATACCGTGGCGCTTCTCAAATACCTCTTGGTACTGCTTACGAAGATCCATGATTGGCTTCATGTTTACTTCGTTGAACGTTGTCAGCATTGCTGTTGAGTTCTTCGCTTCTAATAAGCGGTTAGCGATTGTCTTACGTAGACGAGTCATAGGTACACGTTTTTGAGTACGCTCACCTATCGGGGCAGCTGGTGCAGAAGCTGCTGGCTTAGACTCTGATTTTGCTGGAGCTTTAAGGAAAGCATCCACATCTTCTTTAGTAATGCGACCGCCTTTACCAGAACCTTTGATCTTAGCAGCATCAAGGCCTTTCTCTGCGATAAGACGACGAACAGATGGTGTTAGTACATCTGAGTTTTCGTCAGAAGCAGCAGCTGGTGCTTCTTCTTTCTTCGCACTTGATGATGCAGCTGGTGCGCCACCGGCAACGATTTTACCGATAACTTGATCACCTAGTACTGTCTCACCTTCAGCGTGGATGTGCTCACCCATCACACCGTCTTCAGGTGCAACAACTTCAAGAACCACTTTATCTGTTTCAATATCAACTAGATTCTGGTCGCGGCTAACCGCTTCACCTGGTTGAACGTGCCAAGTTGCGATAGTAGCGTCTGCTACTGACTCAGGAAGTACAGGTACTTTAATGTCCACTTCTTTACCTTCTGCTGCTGGCGCCGATTCTGACGCTGCTGGTTTTTCATTTGATTGAGCAGGCGCCGCTGCTTCATCAGCAGCACCTAGTTGTGCAATAACTTGTTCGCCAAGAACGGTTGCGCCTTCCTCTTCAGAAATTGCAACGATAACACCATCTTCTGGCGCTACAACTTCTAAAACGACCTTATCCGTTTCGATGTCAACTAAGTTTTGATCACGAGTCACTTTATCGCCAACGCTTACATGCCATGTAGCAACCGTTGCATCGGCAACAGACTCAGGAAGAACAGGAACCTTAATTTCGGTTGTCATCTCTTATTCCTTATTTCTTAATTGTTAAAGCGTCAGCAATTAACGCGTTTTGTTCTTTAGTATGTGTAGACATGTATCCACATGCTGGTGCAGCTGAAGCCTTACGGCCTGCATAAGTCAGATTTGCGCCAGCTGGGATAGCTTCCCAGAAATGATGCTGTGAACAGTACCAAGCACCTTGGTTTTGTGGCTCTTCTTGACACCAAACAAAATCTTTTACGTGCTGGTAGCGAGCCATGATCTCATCCATCTCTTTGTGAGGGAATGGATATAGCTGTTCAACACGAACGATAGCCACGTTGTTAAGCTCTTGCTTACGACGTTCTTGCAGTAGTTCGTAATAAACCTTACCGCTACAGAACACAACACGCTCAACGTTTTCAGGATTGATATCATCAATCTCATCGATCATGTTATTGAATACGCCTTCGGATAGCTCTTCTAGGCTAGAAACAGCTAATGGATGACGTAATAGCGACTTAGGTGTCATTACAATCAGAGGACGACGTAGTGGACGAACCGATTGACGACGTAGCATTGCATATACTTGCGCTGGTGTTGACGGCACACATACTTGCATATTGTGGTCAGCACAAAGCTGTAAATAACGCTCTAAACGCGAAGAACTGTGCTCTGGACCTTGACCTTCATAGCCATGAGGAAGAAGTAGTGTTAGACCACATAAACGACCCCACTTCTGCTCACCTGAACTTAGGAATTGGTCGAATACGACTTGAGCACCGTTGGCGAAGTCACCAAATTGCGCTTCCCACAGTACCAATGACGTTGGCTCTGCTGTCGCGTAACCATATTCGAATGCAAGTACCGCTTCTTCCGAAAGTACTGAATCGTACACTTCGAACAGGCCTTGGCCTTCACGAATGTTTTGCAGTGGAAGATAAGTAGACGCGTCTTTTTGGTTATGAACTACGGCATGACGGTGGAAGAATGTACCACGACCAGAATCCTGACCGGTAAGACGAATATCAGTGCCTTCATCAACCAAGGTCGCGTAAGCCAATGTCTCAGCCATACCCCAATCAAGCATTTTCTCGCCTTGCGCCATAAGTTTACGATCATCGTAAATCTTTTTAACGCGTGATTGTGCTTTATGAGCCTCTGGGTAGCTCGCAATCTTTTCGCCAAGCGCTTTGAGTTTATCTAGCGCAACCTTTGGCTCATACGGCGTGTCCCAATCGTGACCAACATACTTAGACCAATCTGATGAGTGTTTGGTTTCTTTTTGAATTTCTTCTACGACACAAACGCCTTTATCAAGACCATTTCGGTAATCGTCAGCAATTTGTTTCGCATCGTCTTCAGAAATCACACCTTCGCGCACAAGTTGATCAGCATACAATTGGCGAGGTACTGGGTGCTTTTTGATTTTCTGATACATCAGCGGTTGCGTTGCATTTGGCTCATCCGCTTCGTTGTGGCCGTGACGACGGTAACATACTAAGTCAATCACCACATCACGTTTAAACTTGTTACGGAAATCAAGTGCAACTTGTGTAACGAAAGCAACGGCTTCAGGATCATCTGCATTCACGTGGAAGATAGGTGCCTGAACCATTTTAGCGATATCAGTACAGTATTCAGTCGAACGAGTATCTTCGCGTTTTGACGTAGTGAAACCAACTTGGTTATTAACTACGATGCGGATCGAACCGCCAACGCCGTATGCACGTGTTTGCGATAAGTTAAACGTTTCTTGAACGACACCTTGACCTGCGATTGCAGAGTCACCGTGAATTGTGATTGGTAATGCTTTAGAACCACTTTGGCAATTCAAACGGTCAAGACGAGCACGTACCGAACCCATTACTACCGGGTTTACGATTTCAAGGTGAGATGGGTTAAATGCCAATGCCATATGAACATTGCCGCCCTTCGTACCGAAATCTGAAGAGAAACCCATGTGGTATTTAACGTCACCAGAACCTGCGTGCTCGCCGTATTTACCAGCAAACTCGTCAAAGAGTTCTTGTGGGTTTTTACCCAATACATTCACTAGTACATTTAGACGACCACGGTGGGCCATACCAATTACGGCTTCTTGCTGACCGCTTTCACCAGCACGGTGAATAAGCTCTTTCAGCATAGGCACAAGTGAGTCACCGCCTTCTAGAGAGAAACGCTTAGCGCCTGGGAATTTTGCGCCCAAGTACTTTTCTAAGCCGTCTGCAGCAGTTAGACCTTTGTAGATTCTTAGTTTGGTTTCTTTGTCGAATTGTGGCTTCGAGAAGGACGATTCCAAACGCTGTTGTAACCAACGTTTTTCTTCGGTAGACGTGATGTGCATGTACTCAGCACCGATAGAGCCACAGTATGTCGCTTTAAGCGCAGCGTACAAGTCTTTGAGTTTCATTGTCTCTTTGCCACAAGCAAAAGAGCCAACGTTAAATTCTTTATCTAAGTCTGCATCGGTTAAATCATGAAAAGCAGGGTCAAGATCGCGAACACGTTCTCTATCCCAAATCCCTAAAGGATCTAGGTTTGCGTTCTGATGACCTCTGAAACGGAATGCATTAATTAACTGCAGAACTTTAACTTGCTTGGCATCAGCAGAACCCTCTGCGGAAACCACGACTTCTCTGTGTTTGTTTTTAGCAAGCTCCGCAAATTGCGCTCTTACTTCTGAATGTTTAGTGTCAACATCCACTCCATCAACTTTAGGTAGTTGATCAAACACCTCTCGCCACTCTTCTGGCACTGAAGCTGCATCATCTAGATACGCCTCATATAGATCTTCTACGTACGCAACGTTACCGCCGTACAAATGCGAAGATTCTAGCCATGCCTTCATCACACCTTCGTGCATCTATTAGCCCTTTTATCTAGCGCAGAAACTCAAACGAAAACAAGATGGCAAGCTTTTGCTTGCCATCTTAGCTAGTAGTATGTGTTATACCGAACGGTTTAACAACATTGATTTAATTTGTCCAATTGCCTTAGTTGGATTAAGGCCTTTTGGACATACGCTAACACAGTTCATAATACTGTGACAGCGGAATACGCTGAACGCATCATCAAGACCAGCAAGACGTTCTTCTGTCGCTGTATCGCGGCTATCAGCCAAGAAACGATAAGCATGTAGAAGACCCGCAGGACCGATGAACTTGTCTGGGTTCCACCAGAAAGAAGGACAAGACGTTGAACAACATGCACAAAGAATACATTCGTACAGGCCATCTAGCTTTTCACGTTCTTCAATTGACTGAAGACGTTCTTCACCACCAGTTGGCTTGTCGTTGATCAAGAATGGCTTAACCTTCTCGTATTGCGTATAGAACTGGCTCATGTCGATTACTAAGTCACGGATCACCGGAAGACCTGGTAATGGACGAATGACGATCTTGCCTTTACCACCGTTCTGCAAAGCAGAAATTGGAGTAATACATGCAAGACCATTTTTACCATTCATATTAATACCGTCAGAACCACATACTCCTTCACGGCATGAACGACGGAAAGATAAAGATGGATCTTGCTCTTTTAACTGCATAAGAGCATCTAACACCATCATGTCACGACCTTCCTCTACTTCTAGAGAATAGTCTTGCATGCGTGGTGCCGCATCTTCATCAGGATTATAACGATAAACAGATAATTCTAAAGTTGCCATCGCTTAGCTCCTAGTATGTACGTGCTTTCGGTGGGAATGCTTCACGAGTCTTAGGCGCGTAGTTAACTTCACGCTTACTCATAGACTCAGACTCTGGGTTGTAAATCGAGTGACACAACCAGTTTTCATCATCACGCTCTGGGTAATCGAAGCGAGAGTGTGCACCACGACTTTCCGTACGGAAGTTCGCAGCAACCGCTGTCGAGTACGCTGTTTCCATCAAGTTATCTAACTCTAGACACTCAATACGTTGCGTGTTGAATTCAGCAGACTTATCGTCAAGACGTGCGTACTGTAGACGCTCACGAATTTCTTTAAGTTCTTTAAGACCTTCAGCCATTGCGTCACCTTCACGGAATACCGAGAAGTTAAGCTGCATACAACGTTGTAGATCTTTCTTGATTTGTACAGGATCTTCACCCTGACCTTTCGCAGAAGTTTCCCAACGGTTAGTACGCGCAAGTGCTGCGTCTACGTTATCGTTGCTTGCTTCTTTAGCGATTTCAGCATCTTTCAAGTAAGTACCAAGGAAGTTGCCCGCCGCACGACCAAATACAACAAGGTCAAGCAGTGAGTTACCACCTAGACGGTTTGCACCGTGTACAGATACACACGCAATCTCACCTACTGCGAATAGACCTTCAACGATCTTTTCATTACCTTGACCGTCTACGTTTAGCACTTGACCGTTAACGTTAGTTGGTACACCACCCATCATGTAGTGACAAGTTGGGATTACTGGAATTGGCTCTTCTGCTGGGTCTACGTGTGCGAATGTCTTCGCTAGATCACAAACGCCTGGAAGACGTAAGTTAAGTGTCTCAGCACCTAAGTGGTCAAGCTTCAGCTTGATGTGCGGACCCCAAGGACCATCACAACCACGACCTTCACGGATCTCAGTCATCATTGAACGTGCAACAACGTCACGTGACGCTAGGTCTTTCGCGTTTGGCGCATAACGCTCCATGAAGCGCTCGCCATCTTTATTTAGAAGGTAACCACCTTCACCACGACAACCTTCTGTTACTAGTACACCCGCACCGGCGATACCTGTCGGGTGGAACTGCCACATTTCCATGTCTTGCATTGAAATGCCAGCACGAACCGCCATACCAACGCCGTCGCCCGTGTTGATGTGTGCGTTCGTTGTTGATGCGAAAATACGACCCGCACCACCAGTTGCAAGAACAACTGCTTTTGATTTGAAATAAGTGATTTCACCTGACTCGATGTCGATTGCGGTGACACCCACTACATCGCCATTGTCATTTTTTACTAGGTCTAGTGCATACCACTCAGAGAAAACGTTTGTTTTGTTTTTAACGTTTTGCTGATATAGGCAGTGTAGCAACGCGTGGCCAGTACGGTCCGCTGCGGCTGCTGTACGTGCAGCTTGCTCGCCACCAAAGTTTTTCGACTGACCACCGAAAGGACGCTGATATACGCGGCCGTTCTCAAAACGAGAGAAAGGTAGACCCATGTTCTCAAGTTCAGTGATAGCTTCTGGACC
Organism: Pseudoalteromonas flavipulchra NCIMB 2033 = ATCC BAA-314; assembly: GCA_000814665.1. GTDB lineage: Bacteria > Pseudomonadota > Gammaproteobacteria > Enterobacterales > Alteromonadaceae > Pseudoalteromonas > Pseudoalteromonas maricaloris. The sequence continues at coordinate 255,158 of JWIH01000021.1, read as the reverse complement.
TGTTTTACACATGTACTCGATAGCATCTTGGTCACCGATGTAATCAGAACCTTTAACCGTATCGTACATGTGCCATTCCCAGTTGTCCTCGTGAGAGTTACCTAGCGCAACGGTGATACCGCCTTGTGCTGATACTGTATGAGAACGAGTTGGGAAAACTTTTGAAATAAGAGCACAAGTTTTGCCTGATTCCGAGATAGCAAGTGCCGCGCGCATACCCGCACCGCCTGCACCGACTACAACTGCGTCAAATTCACGTACGTTATATTTCACTTAAACACCCCACAGAACAAACAGACCAATAGCTACGTAAGCTAAAGCCATAAGGTTTAATACAAAGCCAAGAATAGTGCGAGTTGTTGAGTTCTTAACGTAGTCAGTTAGAACCTGCCACAAACCGATGCGTGTATGTACCATGATGCATACTAGTGTGATCATCGTTGCTGCTTTCACAGCTAAGTTTGAGAACAACCCTGACCAAGCTTCATAAGTCAGTTCAGGAGTAATTAGAAGATAGCCTACGATAAATACCGCGTAAGCTAGGATAATTAACGCAGTTGTACGTAGTGACACGTAGTCTTGTACGCCATCACGCTTTAGAGTCGCTTGATTTAAGACCATATCCATACTCCAGCCAAAATTGCTACGATAACCCAAAGTGCTAGTGCAATCTTCGCGCTATTGTTGCCTGATTCTAATTCTTCCCAATGTCCCATATCCTGGATCATGTGACGGATACCACCGATGATGTGGTAAGACAATACAGTTAGGGTGCCCCACGCGATGAATTTCGCGATAAAGCCAGACATCAGTTCTTTTACAAACTCGAAGCCTTCAGGAGAAGAAAGGGATTCAGACCAAGCCCAAATCACAAAGGTCAAAGCGAAGAAGAAAGCGACACCGGTGACACGGTGAAGAATCGACGCTTTAGCCGTTGGCGGCATAGATATAGTCGTAAGATCTAGATTTACAGGTCTTTGCTTTTTCACAGTTACTTGCCCATCTTTGCCCACAAAGGAGCTCATCTACTTGTTTTTATGAAACCCACCTACATATTGCAAATGTAGGTGGCACACTCTAGATAAACCAATTAGGACACCAAAAAGTTCACTCGAGTGTAAAAATTGATGTAAAAATAGGTTTACCCACAGACGATACGGTATAAAACCGTTGACAGTATATAAGGCTATGCGCCCTTTTACAATTCTTGTTTAGATAGAGACGCTTGCGAATTAGCGAATGGTCTAATATTTAATCGCCGTAGAATATTTATTATACATTTATGCATAAATCACAGAAAAATTGACTTTTAACCTAGGTTATAAGTTAGAATGATCTGAATTTGCTTAACATTAGTATCACAACATAACAATCAGAATATTGTTATTAAATAGGAGACAAATAGATGGCAGATAAAAAAGCCACAGTCCATATTGATGGTCACGATCCGATTGAGTTACCAATTTACGAAGGTACAGCTGGTCAAGACGTAGTTGACGTTCGTTCTTTAGGTGCTCACGGCCTATTTACGTATGACCCAGGATTTATGTCGACTGCCTCTTGTGACTCGTCTATCACTTACATTGACGGTGCCAAAGGTGTACTGCTTCATCGCGGTTATCCAATTGAGCAACTTGCTGAAAATTCTAACTATATTGAACTTTGCTACCTACTATTAAACGGTGAATTACCAAGCGAAGAACAACTAGCTGAGTTCTCAGATGAGATCACTCGCAACACAATGATGCACGAGAAGATTGCTGCGTTTTTCCAAGGCTTCCGTGTAGATGCACACCCTATGGCAATGCTATGTGGTGTAGTTGGTGCGTTATCTTCGTTCTACCACTCAGATTTGGATATTTCTGACGAAGATCAACGTATGCGTTGTGCAATCAAGTTAGTAGCTAAGCTACCAACAATTGCTGCAATGGCGTACAAATATAACGTTGGCCAACCGTTCGTATATCCACGTAACGACTTGAGCTACGCAGAAAACTTCCTTCACATGATGTTCTCTGTGCCAGCTGAAGACTACAACGTCAGCCCTGTACTTGCTAAAGCAATGGATCGTATTTTCATGCTTCACGCAGATCACGAGCAAAACGCGTCAACTTCAACAGTTCGTCTTGCTGGCTCTTCAGGTGCAAACCCTTACGCGTGTATCGCGGCAGGTATTGCATCACTTTGGGGCCCTGCACACGGCGGCGCAAACGAAGCATGTTTAACTATGCTTGAAGAAATTGGTTCTGTTGATCGTATTGACGAGTACGTTGCAAAAGCAAAAGATAAGAACGATCCGTTCCGTCTAATGGGCTTTGGTCACCGCGTTTATAAAAACTTTGACCCACGTGCGACAGTAATGCGTCAAACGTGCCACGAAGTACTTAAAGAGCTAAACATTCAAGATCCACTGCTTGACGTAGCAATGAAACTTGAACAGATTGCCCTAGAAGACCCTTACTTCATTGAGAAGAAGCTATACCCGAATGTAGACTTCTATTCTGGTATCATTCTTAAAGCAATCGGTATTCCAACAAGCATGTTTACGGTTATCTTCGCGATGTCTCGTACTGTGGGCTGGATTTCACACTGGAACGAAATGCTTTCTCAACCAGGACACAAAATTGGTCGTCCGCGTCAGCTTTACAAAGGCTACACGTCTCGCGACTACAAAACACAAAACGACAGATAATCTCGTTATTGTGTTTGAAAAGGCCGCTTAATGCGGCCTTTTTTGTTTTAATATCGCCGCGTATTCGTTAGAATCGCGCTGCTCAATTAACTCAGGTACGTTATGACTGACATCCAATCTCTGCGCAACGACTTTCCAATTTTGAACAAACAACTTGATGGACAGCCGCTTTGCTATCTTGACTCTGCTGCAACTGCGCAAAAACCGAACAAAGTCATTGATGTCATAAAAACTTTTTATCAAGATGAGAATTCAAACGTACATAGAGGTTTACACACGCTTAGTGAAAACGCCACTGTTCGCTACGAAAGTGCCCGAGAAACAATTGCCAATTTTTTAAATGTTGAAACACGAGAAATCGTATGGACCAGCGGCGCAACTGAATCACTAAACTTGGTGGCTCATGGCCTGAGTGCAAGCTTAAATTCAGACAGCGTCATTGCCATCAGTCCCTTTGAACATCACGCTAACATAGTGCCTTGGCAAGAAGCTTGTCAACGTACAGGCGCAACTTTGCTGGTGTTACCTATGTTAGACGGCGTCCTCGATGAGCAAGGCGCTATTGCGATGTTAAAGCAGCATAAACCTGATGTGTTAGCAATGGGCCATGTTTCAAACGCACTTGGGAATATTCATCCAATTGAGTCGCTCATTTCGGTTTGCAAGGCCTTAGGTACCATCACGGTTATCGACGGCGCACAGTCTTTACTGCATTTGAGACCTGATCTAAAGGCGCTGGAATGCGACTTTTATGTTTTTTCAGCTCATAAAGCGCTTGGACCAACAGGTGTCGGCGGACTTTATGGTAAATACCAGCAACTAAATGCGCTCCCGGTATACAAAACCGGCGGCGAAATGATAAAAGAAGTGAGTTTCGAGCGATCCAGTTATAGAGAGGCACCTAGCAAGTTTGAGCCCGGCACTCCCAATATTTCTGGCGTTATCGGATTTGCCGCAGCGATAGATTATGTAAACGAGATTGATCCCAGTGCACTTCAACGTTATGAGCAAGCGCTCTATCACTCCCTTTTAGCAAAGCTAAGACAGATTGAAGGCATCACGGTTTATGGCGATACACAAAACAATGTTGGCGTCGTCAGTTTTAACTATAAAAACGAACACCACTACGATCTTGCCACACTACTCAATACATACGGCGTAGCAGTCAGAAGCGGACACCATTGTACTCAGCCGCTAATGAAAATGCTCAAGGTTAATGGAACAGTACGTGCAAGTTTGGCTTTTTATAATAACCAAGACGATATTGAGCATTTTATTAATGCGTTAAGTGCCACAATAGAATTATTAGATTGAACTTATGAATATTGAACATATCACAAAAAAATTATCTGAAAGTCATGGCTGGCAAGCCAAGTATCGTGAAATTATGCTGCTAGGTAAACAACTTCCAACTCTTCCTGATGCACTGAAAGTCGACTCAGCGATAGTGTCAGGCTGTGATAGTAAAGTTTGGCTCTATCTGGACTTAGATGAAAGCGCGCAGCAGCTCGTGCTTATTGCTGACTCAGATACGCGTATTGTCAAAGGATTACTTGCAATCATCATTGCAGCGTACGCAGGTAAAACGCCAGAACAAGCAAGCCAGTTTAATGCTTATGAACTGTTTGAGTCGCTTGGATTAATTGCTCACCTAAGCCCATCTAGAGGTAATGGTATACGTGCGATTGTTGAACAGATCCAAGTGCAAGCAGAGATATTAAAATAACGTGATATAAGGTGCTCAAACGAGCACACTTATTCGCTGCTTTTGCTTTGTTTATCTAGGTACTTACGTATTGCTTTGGACGCCGCAAAAAAACCAAAACTCCCAGTTACCATAGCAGCAGAGCCAAACCCGGTCGCGCAGTCCATATTTTTCCCACCTTCAGCTTGTTGCTTTGCTTTGCACACAGTGCCATCGGTACTTGGGTAAACGAGCTGCTCTGTAGAATACACACAATCCACGCCAAATTTACGTTTTGGATTATCGCTAAAGTTATATTGTTTTCTGAGAATATAACGTACTTTTGCCAGCAGCGGATCATGGGTCGTCTTTGCCACATCCCCATACTGGATCTGGCTCGGATCGGTTTGACCGCCTGCACCACCTGTAGTGATCACCGGTATTTTATTGCGCTTACAATGCGCGATTAGCGCCGCTTTCTCTTTAACCGCGTCGATACAGTCAATAACATAATCAAAGCCTTGAATGTAGTTTCTAATGTTATCTAACATCAGAAAATCATCGATCAGGGTAACTTCACAATCTGGGTTAATCGCAAGACAGCGATCTCGCATTGCTTCAATCTTTTGCATCCCGATACTTTCGCTATGAGCATGTAACTGACGGTTAATGTTGGTTACACAAATATCGTCCATATCGATAAGCGTTATTTTACCTATACCCGTTCTCACTAACGCTTCTACAGCCCAACTGCCAACGCCACCAATACCAATGACACAAAAGTGTGCTTTACTTAATGCTTCTAACTCGGCGTTACCGTATAACCGACCAATGCCGCCAAATCTTAGTTCTCTATTCGAATCAGTCATGTTACCACTCTAATTGACTTGGATTTTGCCAACTTGCAAAGATTTCATGTGCCAATAAATGGCCAAATGCACCATCACCTTCAGGCGCCGCTTGATAGTGTTGATGGTTACCTTGCCACTCAAATTCAAGGCAAAATGCGTGAAGATACGTTCTATCTGCAGGCTCTCCACTATAGGCTAAATCACCTAAAATTGGCGCACCGATGCTTTTTAGTGCCACCCGAATTTGGTGTGTTTTACCGCTAAACGGCTTAACGATACAAGCGCGTAGGTTGGTCGCAACAGAGCATGAATAAAATCGAGTCACCGCAGGATTTTGCTTAGTTTTAACCAGTTTATAGGTGCCTCTACGCGACTTAGCCATATCACCTTTTATCCAGCCCTGCTTTTTCTTCGGTTTAGCACTAACTAACGCTAGGTAAAATTTGTCTATTTTCCGAGCGGAAAACAAGCTCGTCAGCTGCTTTGCAGCCTCGCTAGACTTCGCTAAAAGAATGAGTCCCGATGTGACTTTATCAAGGCGGTGAACTGGAAATAAGGGATAGCCTAGTTGATCCGTCAGTAAGGCAACAAAACCTGCACCGTCCTCACTATGGAAGCTCATACCTTGTGGTTTGTATGCAACCACATAGTCTACCTCGTCCGCAATGAGCTTAAACTTTTCCATTCAGTATCTCTTGAACCCGTGCCAAATCTTCAGGAGTATCCACTCCAGCATGCACCGGCTTAGCCGCTTTAGCGACCTTAATTTTGTATCCATGATACAGCACGCGTAGCTGCTCTAGCGACTCTTGCACCTCTAGCGGTGAAACACTTAGCGATAAATAGGTTTGAATAAAGCCCGCACGATAGGCATATATGCCAACATGACGTTTAAAATGGCTCACTGGAATGCTATTTTTGTCGAGCGTTAACATACTGTCACGCTGAAACGGAATAGACGAGCGAGAGAAATACAGTGCGTTGTCTTGAATATCAGACACCACTTTTACGGCATTCGGATTCAACACCTCTTCTACATCTTCCACATCAACGCACAAAGTCGCCATCGGTGCATCAGAATGATGCAGTAGTGCTGCCACTTGTGCGATGTTATCAGGCTCTAGCAGTGGCTCATCTCCTTGCACATTAACCACCAAGGTTTGTTCGTTCAGCTCCAGTTGTTCAACAACTTCGGCGAGTCGCTCAGTACCTGATTGGTGATCTTCACGCGTCATGAGCACATTATCAGTGAAGTTTTGCGCTGCCTCAAATACCGCACTGTGATCGGTTGCGATATAAACCGCTGCCGCGCCAGATTGAATTGCCTGTTCGTAAACACGCTGGATCATTGGTTTACCGCTGATATCGGCAAGTGGTTTACCAGGCAGCCTGCTTGAAGCATAACGTGCCGGAATAACGACTACGAATTCCACTGCTCAACCTCATCGCTGCTCAGCTCGCGCGCTTCGTTTTCCAATAACACAGGAATATCATCTTTAATTGGATAAGCAAGCTTAGCTGCTGTGCTGATCAACTCTTTGTTTTCTTTGTCATATCTTAATTTGCCTTTACATACTGGGCAGGCAATTATTTCTAGTAATTTGGTATCAAAGGCCATGATAAATCTCTTTCTTTTTAAGTAAATTTAATACCGCTTTTTCAAGCGCTGATGTAGGTTTGGCATCTACTTTGAGGTAATACCAATTATCTTTTGCAAAAGTGCGACACTTTACCGCATCTTTCTCTGTCATAAAAATAGCGCCGTTATCGATTTGCGCGAAGTCGGACGCTTGATATGGATGATGGTCCGCAAAATGTAGGCTTTCACTCAGAACAATCCCCCTATCTCGTAGCGTATTTTCAAATCGCGCCGGATTGCCGATAGCACAGACTGAAGCGCCAGCCATTTCAATATTGGATGCTGGACTATCATCTGTAACACGAAAAAAACCAACAGTCTCTAACGTGTAGGAATAACTTTCGCATCCACCATTATATACGGCAAGATCAACACTCTGAATACGCTTAGGTAATTCCCTAAGGGGCCCTGCCGGCATCCATAAGCCATTACCAAAGCGCCGCACAGCATCAACAATACAGAACTCAATATCTCGTGCCAATTTATAGTGCTGTAGCCCATCGTCGCTGACGATGATGTTTACATCGCTATTACCTAATAATTTTTCAATACTCGCTTGTCTATCAGCACCAATCATCACGGGGCATTTCAATCGTTTAGCGAGTAAACAAGGTTCATCACCGCCCTCTTCCGTTGAGGTCGCTTCAGTGACCAAAAACGGGGTTGAGCTAGGTTTTGCACCGTAGCCTCGACTGATCACCCCAACCTTAAAACCAAGCTTTTCAAGAAAAGGGACTAACCAAAGCACAAATGGCGTTTTGCCATTACCGCCCACACTAATGTTACCGACAATAATAACCGGAACAGGCGAGCGGTACGCGGGGCAAAAACCGAGTTTATAAAGCCCCTTTCTCACCAAGCTAATAAGTCCAAATAACAGGCTTAGCGGAAGCAATAATAGTGTTAGTAGTCCCGGTTTTTTATACCAACTTTGCTCTATTTTTGATGCCATTTATTGCTCACCAAACTGCATTTTGCAAAGTGCATGATAAACCCCTTCCTGCGCGACCAATTCAGCATGCTTGCCTTGTTCGATGATCTTGCCTTTATCTAGCACATAGATGCAGTCACAACGCTCGATTGTCGATAACCGATGGGCAATTACTATGGTTGTTTTATCAGCCATCAGCTCTTCCAACGCTTGTTGGATCAAACGCTCAGATTCTGTGTCTAATGCTGATGTGGCTTCATCTAAAATAAGGATAGGTGCATCTTTTACAATAGCACGCGCGATGGCGATACGTTGTCGTTGTCCGCCAGAAAGCATCACGCCATTTTCACCAACAACAGTATTTAGGCCCTCAGGAAGATCTTTAACAAATTCCCAGACGTGGGCTTGTTTTACGACTTTTTCTAGGGCTTCTTGCGATAAGGGTTGCTTTAACGAGTACATAATATTGTTTGCAATGGTGTCATTAAACAACACCACTTGCTGCGACACGATGGAAAATTGCGCGCGTAAATCCGCAAGCTGATAATCATTTATATTCGTTCCGTCTAACTCTATACTGCCCGCTTCAATATCATAGTAACGTGGTAAAAGATTAGAAATCGTTGATTTTCCTGAGCCACTTCTACCAACCAACGCGATACTCTGCCCGGCTTTGATTTCAAGGTTTAATGACTCAATTACCGGATCGCTTTTAGATGGATAAGTAAAAGTTAAGTCTTTGACTTGTAGGTTACCTTGAGCACGAGATAAAGACTGAGTGCCAGTGTCCTTTTCTTTTTCAAGATCAATTACCGCAAACACACTTTTCGCCGCAGAGATCCCGCGTTGCAGGTCACTATTTACATTGGCAAGTTGTTTTAAAGGACGCAGCATCATCATCATAGAGGTGATCAAAGTGACAAAGGTGCCCGATGAAATTTTATCTACCATAGAAGGCATCGCGACAATCGCGAGTATCACCGCCATTGCGCTCGCCGCTATGATTTGGATGATAGACACGCTCAGCGCTTTAGTCGCATCCATTTTTACGCGTTGCTGGCGGTTATGATTATTAACTTTAGCAAAGTGAGAGATGGTTTTATCTTGACCACCAAAGCCATGAATAACTTTATGACCCGCCATCATTTGCTCAGAGCTTTTCGTCACTTCTCCCATCGCATCTTGAATATTCTTGGAGATTTTCTTAAAACGCTTAGACACCACAGTAACTATCACCGCCACGATTGGTACCACAACTAAGAAAATGAGTGATAGCTGCCAACTTGCATAAAACATCGTGATAAGTAAGAAAAATACAAATGCGCCTTCACGGATCAGCACTTGAAGCGCCTTAGTGACGGCTTGCTGTACTTGCTCAGTATCAAAAGTGATTTTTGATATCAATTCACCATTAGAATGTTGATCATGAAACGACACTGGTAGATACAACATATGTTCAAAAAGTTGCTGTCGCAACGCACGCACAACCTGAGACCCAACATAAGACAAGCAATACGATGCCATATAGTTAAAGATACCGCGTCCAATAACTAACGCGATGACAACAAAGGGAGCCAGTTTTAGTACATCGCGATTGCCTGCAGTGAGGCCCTCATCGATAAACGGATCCATTAATGCAACGAACGAAGCGTCCATCGCAGCGTACCCTATCATGCCAATTACTGAAAATATGGCAGCGAGTTTAAAGTCTTTTACATAGCTAAATAATCTAGCGTAAATCTGCTTGTCGGTTGGTTGCATAGCCAGCCTCTACTTTTCTATATGGCATTATTGTAACTTTCAAATCGTTAAAACTGAATGGATTATCTGAGAAACCAGTAATTTTCCACTTCCCGAGCTCGTTCGACGGTAATTTCTTGAGCAAAAATTGAGATCTTTATATGGCCATCTAAGGCGGTATCCAATAGTGTGCTCCCTACTCTTTGGTATCTTTCAATCACTTTCTCATTGGGAATTTTCCAAGGCGAATAAAAGGCACGAGAAAATATCGCAATATCTGGGTCAACCGCTTGAATAAACTGCTCGCTCGAAGAGCTGCCACTACCATGATGTGGAACCAGTAATATATCGGCTTTGAGTGCTTCTTTTTCGAGGTTAAGTAACTTAGTTTCAGTGACTTTCTCAATATCTCCTGGTAATAAAAGCGTAAACTGCCCATCAGAGATACTAACCACACAAGAATTATTGTTGTCATTGTTCGACATTTCTTGAGGCCAGATCACGGATATGTCTAGCCCTTGAAATTGATGCTTTCCAAGCACACAGCTATCTGCAGCACTTGCTGGGTGAAAACGCTGTAACGATTTCCCGCCGTCAAAAGCTATGAGGTCGTCAACGCCACCATTATGGTCACCATCGTTATGACTAATGATGGTATCTTGTAGCGTAATTCGATTATTCAAAAGATAGGGTTTGATCACAAACTCGAACATCGAAAAATAGCCAAAATACTTGGCCCCCACATCATAGAGCAGCCCTTTGTTATTGCGAGAAACTAACACAGCCGTTCCGTGACCGACGTCAAAAACATCGACTTGCCATAGCGGAGAGGCTCGAAATAGATACTGAACGAGGAAAATTAATATAGGTAATAAACCAAAACAATTTCTGAATAAAAACAGCAACAACGCACTTAAGTAGCTGGTTATGAGAAACACGGACGAAACGCTGGGTATATCTACCCAACTTACTGGAGAGTTTTGCAATAGCTCAAACAGAACCACTAACCCACTATCAACTAGATGAAGTGGAAGTTGCCAACCAATAGCGTGCAACGCAGTAACATGAAGCAGTAGTAGCGGAAATACAACGGCAGAAACCAACGGGATCACTATGATATTCGCAGCCAATGAAATGATGCTCGCACCAGAAAAAAAATAGAGGTTGAGTGGCAACAGACAGATAAATAACGCAAGCTGCAACTTAATTAACGCAAGCAGTTTCGCACCTAAACCTCGGCCAACTTTTGTCACTAACGTTACGATAATAGCTACCGCCAAAAAGGAATAATATAAACCAGGATTGAGTAGTGAAAACGGGTCTACCACTAAGACGATTGTCAACGCAGCCGTTAACACCTGAAGTGCTTTAAGGCGCACGGCAAAGAGGTAACATGCAACCCATACCATTGCCATGATCACAGCTCGAATCGCCGATACACTGTAGCCGCAGAGAATGACGTACCCAAAACACAACAGTAACGCAAAAACTAAACACCACTGATGCAAGTTGGCTGCTTGGGAGATTATTACCGGGGTACAATGCAGCACGACTTTTATCAGCAAAAACGCGATTGCAAATACCATTCCGATATGAAGCCCTGAAATCGCTAACAGATGGCTCAAACCAAGACTTCTAAATTGAGTTTTGTTTTCGAAGTCGACTTTGCTTGTATCGCCTGTTAATAAAATATAATACAGCCAAGCATAGCTGAGCCCATTGAGCTTTTTATCTATGAAAATGCGGTAATTATCACGCCACGTAGTGTCCTTCACTAACAAATTGATTGTTTTGATACTGCCCTTGAAATACATATGCTTTCTAAACGCGTGCAATTCAGCGTTAAAAAGTCCGATATTAGCTCGGCTACGATAACGCTTAAGCTTCACCGTAAATTCAATGTGGTCACCAACTGTCAACATAGGCGTTGATGAATCACGATAAAGCTTTGCATTTACAGTACGCCAACGCGCAAACTGGTAGCCTTCAACTTGCTCTAGCTTTACCTTTAACGCTTCACCAATCACAGAATTATCAACCTCAATAACTCTACCCGAAGCAGTAACAAGCTGCGATTGCCACATTTCTGGTATTTTTAGATGATAAAAAACAAAGTAATGACTAAGAACAATGGAAATCCCTAAAATAAATCCTGCCAATATAGGACAAAAAAGCTTAGAATAGCGGCCCATGAAGTAGAGGAATATGCTTATTGCGGCTAATCGCCAATTGTCGAGAAGAAATACCGCACTGAAGCAACCTAGAATTATTCCAAAACATATCAGAATCCAAGTAGATGGCAGCTGCAAATGGCGAAAAAAACGATTCAACGCTTTTTACCTGATCATAATAAAATCAAACAACAGAAATCATTAAAAATCTTTGGTAAGTTACTGCATGATGCCAACCTCTGGCATTTAAACCGGCGTTCAGCACGTGGCGCATTCTCGGTGGGGCTATTTTTCGCATTCATCCCTGTTCCTTTTCAAATGGTACTGGCAGCAGCACTTGCGATTCCATTTCGCGTCAACTTGCCTTTGTCTATTGCTCTCGTTTGGATCACTAATCCACTCACGATGCCGCCGATATTTTATTGCTCTTACTTAGTCGGTGTATTTGCCCTTGGCCAAGAACAACAGCCATTCCATTTTGAGGCGAGTTGGGAATGGCTTGCACAAAGCCTAACAACGATTGGGCCTGCATTTATCGTCGGCTCTTTGATCTGCGCAACACTTGCCGCTATTATCGGCTTTTTCGGTATCGATTACCTGTGGCGACGTTCTGTGAATAAAGCGTGGCAAAGTCGCGGCCAAGGCTAATACCAGTATAGTTAAGATTTGTACTGGTTGAACAAAATATCGAATTGAATTTGCTAATATTTCTTTTCAAACACAAAAAAAGCCCTTCCGGGCTTTTTTATCGTCTAAATTGTACTTTAGGCTTTACGACGTCTTCTCAGCGCCACTAGTGGTAACGCGAGTAAACTAAGCCAAGACCAGCTTGCAGATTGACGCTCATATGTTTCTGCCTCAGGTGGTGTACAGTTTTCTGGTTCACCAGAAATTGGGGTAAGTAGAACAGGTAAACTTACCGACTCATACTCAGTCTCGCCCTTACTGTCCTTCTCAATTTCACCCAACGTATTGCGTCTTTCAACCGTTTTGGTCGCAATCGCATATATCTTGTTGTCATCAGTGATCTTCACAGCTTCTGCAATGGTGTAAGGGAAAGAATCGTTCTTACAAGGAAGAAGTGAGTTTATATTCACTAGTTTTTCTGCACCAATTTCATATAGAAACGCTTCACGACGACGGTTAGAACCACTCTTTTCTGTAACACCTTGGCCTACAACAAAGCCATTATTGTTGATATCTGTGATTGCTGTCGCCGAACCCTCAAAGTATGCAGGCATTTCTTTGAACTCAGCGGTATTCGTATTAAAGTAAAAACCTGTTGAGTCATAATCTCTTGAGCCACCAGTAAAACGTCCAAACACACCAACAATCGTGCCATTATCATTTACATCAACCGCTTGACTATATTCGATAAAGCTCTCAACTTCTTTAATGCGCTTAATTTCATTGTTAGTAAAGTAAACGGCTTGTTCGTAAGGTAGAAGATCATCGTTACTTTGACGACGTGCACGAGAATAACCAACCGTTAATCCCGTCCCATTAGTTGCCACAGCCATGCTTGAATAGGCTCGTTCATCATCTTCATCTGGTGTAAAACCAAGTCCAAGATCGGTTGAACTGACTAAGTTAAAATCGTTATCAAACGTCCACTTGTAGGCTCGAGTATGATATGGCGAGGTCAATCTTTGAATACACACATCGACTGGTTCATCCACACCATCACAACTGTCTTCTATATTTTCTGTTGTTCTTTGCGATAACGAAGTTGAACTTTGTCCCACAATAATATAGCCGCCATCAGCGGTTTGTTTAATATCAGTGGCAAGAGAAAGGCCGCCATATTCTGTAAAGGCAGGCTCTAACCTAATTTTCTCTCCAGCTGGTGTAACTAAAATACCTTTATTTCGCCAATCACGTACAAAATAAGTTTCTTCTTCTGTTTCACCCTCGGGAGTAAAAGTTATCTTTTTAAAAGGTGCAGAGCCCCAGCCTACTATTGTCCCGTCTTCTGCGATGCTTGTAAGATAGTTAGTGACCGAGCGAGTGAGTCCTTCGTAATCAGGAGATTGTTCATCAAATACCACAAACTCTTCTGCGGTATTATTGTTATATGTCAAAGAAATTGCTCTTTCAATTCTTTGATACTCTTGGCTAGCTACTCTACTTGAATTCATAACATAAGACAGCATAAATGCATGAGCTTGAGCATTCGTATTAGCTGCATCATTGTTTTGAATATCTTCTAGTGTGAAGGTGATTTCTTCTTCGATCAGCTCGTACTGCTTTTTTGTACTGTCGTAATAATTTTTGAGTGTTGAATCATCGAAGTCGATATACGACACATCAATCTTTACACCAAATAAATTGGAAGCGTGACCAATCACGTCTCCAGCTTCATTGGCATCCGACACGTAGCTATATTTGCTATTATCATGTCTTGGTAATTCAGTTAACTGATAGGTGGCAGCGGCCGCCTGTTGTGAAAGGGCTACGGCGACACTCGCGGCTAAAAGTTTAAATTTCATTTTAATCCTTACTGCTGATTCTGTAATGCTTCTAGTTCTTCCCAGCGTTCAAACGCGGCTTCCAGCTTCGACTCTAGCTCAGTCAAATGGTTCAATGCCTTGTGGGTTGTTTCTTGATCTTGTTTAAAGAAGTCTGGATCGCTGACCAGTGTTTGTTGTTTGTTCACTGCCTCTTCAAGTTCCTCTACTTTACTGGGCAACGACTCTAATTCAAGTTTTAATTTGTAACTCAGCTTATTTGAACGAGCAGGCGCAGCTGCCTTTTTAGTCTCGGCCTGTTGCTGCTTTTCTTGATGAACCTTTTGTGCTTCTTTCTTTTGCTGCTCTCGTCTTTGCTGATACAGCTCAAAGTCACTATAGCCGCCAACAATTTCCGTCACTAGGCCTTCGCCCTCGAACGCCCAAACACTGCCACAGGTATTATCGATAAACTCTCGGTCGTGGCTGACGACCAGCACCGTGCCTTGGTATTGGTTTAAGATTTCTTCAAGTAACTCAAGCGTCTCAATATCCAAGTCGTTGGTCGGCTCGTCCAGCACAATAATATTTGAAGGCTTAAGGAAGAGCTTTGCAAGCAATAAGCGGTTTTTTTCACCGCCTGATAATGCCTTTACAGGAGTTCGAGCTCGCGCAGGCGGAAATAAAAAGTCCTGCAGATAGCCAAGCACATGACGTGAGCGGCCGCCCATCATTACTTCTTGCTTACCTTCTGCGACATTATCCTGCACGGTTGCTTCTTCATCCAATTTTTCACGGTATTGGTCGAAGTACGCAACTTCCAGATTCACGCCTTGTTTTACACTGCCTGCGTCAGGTTTAATATCACCAAAAAGCATTTTTAACAGCGTAGTTTTACCTGCTCCATTAGGACCGACCAAGCCAATACGGTCGCCACGCATCACCAGCGTTGAAAAGTCCTTCACAATGCATTTTTCTTGGAATGCTTTGTCTAAATGTTTCGCTTCAAAGACCAGCTTACCGGAACGATCCGCCGTCTCGATGTTGAAGTCTGTCTTACCTTGCTGCTCGATGCGTTGCTTGCGCTCAACACGGAGCGCTTTTAGTGCTCGCACACGCCCTTCGTTACGGGTTCGCCGGGCCTTGATCCCTTGTCTTATCCAGGTTTCTTCTTCGGCAAGCTTTTTATCAAACAAGGCATTCTGTTGCTCTTCCACTTTTAAATCATGGGCTTTTTGTTCAAGATATTGCGCATAATCTCCAGGGTATGAAACCAACTTGCCACGGTCTAAATCTAAAATTCGAGTCGCCATTGCGCGAATAAAGGCACGGTCGTGAGAGATAAACACGATCCCCCCTTTAAACTCTTTCAGAAATTGCTCAAGCCATATAACACTTTGCATATCAAGGTGGTTAGTCGGCTCGTCGAGTAGCAACAAGTCTGGATCGCTCACCAAGGCTTTGGCCAGCGCGACTTTGCGTAGCCAGCCACCTGAGAGTTCTTCTAGGCGCATATTCGCATCTAATTGCAACTGGCTTAACACTTGCTTGATCCTTGACTCAAAACGCCACGCATCTTCGCTTTCCAATCGCTGAGTCAGACGCTCAAGCGAGGTCATCAGTTTATCTGACTGGCTGGTTTGTAGTTTTTCACTCACTTCATGAAATTCAATGAGCAGCTCAGCAACATCAGGTAAACCGTTCGCAACATAATCAAAGACCGACCCATTTGCGCCCTTTGGTGGGTCTTGTTCTAGCCTTGAAACTTTTAATCCACCAACACGGTTGATTTCACCATCATCAAGTTGAACTTGATCATCAAGTACTTTCAATAGCGTTGATTTACCGGCTCCATTTCGGCCCACAATACAAACGCGCTCGCCTGATTCAATAACGGCATCAGCTTGGTCAAGTATAGGGTGTGAGCCAAAAGCCAGTTGGGCTTTAGCAATTCGAATGAGATCCATATTAGTCTATAAATTCTTGTAGTTGTTGTTGAGTAAAAGGCCAGCCAAGTTCCTGACCTGTCTCGCCTTTTTTAATCACTGGAATTCTATATTGATATTCCGTCATCGTCTCTTCACTATCGACGATATCGACGAGTTCAATTTCGGCTTCAGGCAAAAATTGAATTAACATCGTCAACGCTTCTTCACAAAGATGACAACCATCGGTGTGGAATAAGGTACATTTAATCATGACGGATCAACCAGCTGTTGTGAATTTGCTTGTTACGTTTAAAATCCAAAGACAAGGTTTGCGATGAGTATTCCTCAGCGGTTAGGCCAAGTGCCGCAAGTCCCATTTCATCGATTTTAAATCCGCGTTTGTTGTTAGAAAACAGCAATACACCATTCGGTGCTAATATCTTCTTTACCCAACCGAGTAGTTTTAAATGATCTCTTTGTACGTCAAATGCGTCAGACATACGTTTAGAGTTAGAGAATGTTGGTGGGTCTAAGAATATCAAATCATATTGACCAACTGCTCTTTCAAGCCATTTTAAGCAATCCGCTTGCTCAAATCTGAAACGTGGATTCTTCAAACCATTTAGCTCAAAGTTTTCTTCAGCCCATTTTAGATAGGTCTTTGACATATCTACCGTGGTAACAGATTTAGCACCGCCAACTGCGGCATGCACAGAAGCACTACCTGTGTATGCAAATAGATTCAACACCCGCTTATCTTTCGAATGTTGCTGAATAAACTTGCGGGCTAAGCGGTGGTCAAGGAATAGACCTGTATCAAGATAATCAAATAGGTTAACCTTGAACTTAGCACCGTACTCTTCTACTACCTCAGTGCGGTTTTGCTTGTCCAGGGCCTTGTATTGCTCTTGACCTTTTTGGCGCTTTCTTACTTTTACCGCGATGTTTAGCGGGTCGATATTCAGCTGCTCGGCGGTCAGTGTGATCACGTCTTGCAAACGTTTTTGCGCAACGCTATCGTCAATTTCTTTTGGCGCTTTGTATTCAAAGATGACTGCGTTGTCGTTATATACATCAACTGCAACATTGTACTCAGGGATATCCGCGTCATAAACACGATACGCATTAATGTCTTCTTTTTTCAGCCAAGTTTTTAAGCCTTGCAGGTTTTTCTTCAAACGGTTGCCAAACGCAGTCGAGCCTTCAAAATTAAGCCCACTGCTTTGTTTATTTTGCTGTACCTGCATTTCATTCATTTCATACAGGTTAAGCAGCACGTCGAGCGGGCCATTTTTGAATTTATAAGACTTTTTACGCGCTAGTTTTAGCACTTTTAATAGGCTTTCTTCACTTGCAAGTAACGCCAAATTCCAGTCTTTATAGTGCTTTTTAAAGGCGATCCCCATATTGCGATATAGCGTAATAATTTCAGCCATACCACCTAGACGTTCACCATAAGGCAAGTTACTCAGCACAGTGCCGGGACGTTTAGCAGCAAGGCTAAGCTGATTGGCATCTTCAAACTTAAACTTAATATGTGACTCAACGCCTGCGCGCTTGGCATTACACTCGGCAATTGACAGCACACGTTCATCGATATCACTACCGATCAGCCATAAGCTCTTTTGCTCTGGTTGTACATTTAATTGTGCTTTAAGCTCGGTGAACTTACTTTCACGAAAACTCGGTAGGCGTTTAAAGGCAAAATCTTTATTAAGGTTAGTCGGTAAGCCAAGCGCCATAGATGCCGCTTCAATCAATAACGTGCCAGAACCACAGCAGGGGTCAAAAAGTGGCTTATTGGTATCTTCAAGCCAGCCGCTACGTTTAACCAGCGCTGCCGCTAAATGTTCACGAATTGGCGCTTTACCTTGTTTGTCACGATAACCTCTATCAGACAAGCGAGGTCCCGAGAAGTCGATATATAGCGCACAGCCTTGCTTAGATAATTTCGCTATGATGCGAATATCCGGTGTCTGTTTGTCAACATCTGGACGTTGTTCAAACAGGTCATTGAAGTAGTCAACGATCCCATCCTTAACCACCAGACCAGAGAATTGCGTATTTTTAAGCGCATTATTCGTACCATTAAACTCTACTGCAAAGGTCTGCTTTGGGCTAAACCAATCTTGCCATGCCTGAAAACGAACAAACTTGTAGAGAGAATCTTTGTCATTCACTTCTGGTTTGTCATCGATAAGCAACATCACGCGCGTTGCAAATCGTGTCATCATACAGAACTTTTGTACGTCTAGATTAGCGCCTGTGAACTTAACTGAACCAACGGTTTGCTTGTTTATTTCAAAACCAAACTCGGTTAATTCTTCAACCAGTAACTGCTCTACACCAATAGATGTCAATGCGATAAATTGCAATTTGAATACCCTTAAATTTCAACTGGGCGCAGTATAACACACAAGTTATCGTTAGTTATTAGTTGAGCTTGGTTGTATGGGGATAAATTACGTTAAAAATTTAGCAAGTTCAGAAAATCTAACTTATCTAGCGCGCTTATGTTCGAGTTCTTGCTTTGGTAATTTTGCAGTAAGTTATGGAGCTCCCCTTTTTCAAACCACACGCCACCACAGCACCCGCACTCACTAAAACTAGCTTCAAAGAGCGTATAGTCTTTAAGTGTATGACCATCATCAGGACATAATTGTAAAACGTCTCGCTCAACCAACGACCGCTTTGCAATAAAATCGATATAACTAAAGTGATAAGTATGTTTAATGGAATCAATAAATTTGCGCGGCAGCCAAATGGCACCGCATGACTGACATTGATAACCGCAATGTCCTTCAGCGTCGGCATAAGTTAGTTTTAATGTTTTATCGCAGAGGCAGCGCATTCTGTTCCCTAGATCAGCAAACAACTCAAATTAGGTACAGATTAATATAGGAAATAATTGCTGGTCAATAAAACGATAGGATGAACTTGGCTATGCGCTTTGGTGAACTCGGTGTGTTAACACAAGAGGCGCTAACCGATCGTTCAGTACTTTTATCGCTTGAAATTGTTCAAGCTCTATTCCCTCATCAAGAATAAATTGCTCGTTCAAGCTTAAACAAAGGCTTGATTGACCATCATGCTCGATAATTAGAAACTCGCCGCGGCTTAACTTGGAATTTAAACACACAACCGCCTCACTCACAGGTTCACCACCAAAGTATGGCTTAAAAAACCAGCTCTTTGCTTGCATCGGTTGTAAGTGAAATTTTGCCGCAGTTGCATTTAAAGCGATTTGGCAGCATCTGGGCTCATTCCAAACACCAAAACCGCAAAGGTAGGAAAATACACTCTGATAAAATTCAGCTTCGCTGAGACTAAAATTGGGATTAGCGGTTGAGTCTTCAGTAAGGTGGCGCAA
The DNA here is from genome assembly GCA_000814665.1 of Pseudoalteromonas flavipulchra NCIMB 2033 = ATCC BAA-314. Classification (GTDB taxonomy): domain Bacteria; phylum Pseudomonadota; class Gammaproteobacteria; order Enterobacterales; family Alteromonadaceae; genus Pseudoalteromonas; species Pseudoalteromonas maricaloris. Next base: position 235,705 of record JWIH01000021.1, on the reverse strand, counting down.
ACGAAAAGGCGTGCAAAGCTGAAGCTCGTCACCCAAATCAATTAACAACCTGTTCCTTTCTGTGCAGCGGATCCATTGCCACTCTTTTGAAGCTTGCAAAACTTCTCTCCCACCAACCAATTAGCTCAACTAGTAAGTGGGAGTATAACGCGAAAAACGCAATGATGAAATTTTTTATAATAACGTTTTGTTTTGGATCATTTGGTTATATGACCGATCCTTATAAGGACGAAACGATCTTTTTAACAAGCGCTGGCCCTTCATAAATAAAGCCTGTGTAGACTTGTACTAAATCAGCACCAGCTGAAAATTTCTCTTTTGCAGATTCCGCACTGTCAATACCACCTACACCGATGATTGGTAGCTTACCGTCGGTAATACGCTTCAATTCGCTGACAACATGCGTCGATTTTTCACGAACAGGTCTACCAGACAAACCACCTGCTTCATTACCGTACTCTAGGTTTTCTACCGCATCTCGGGCTAATGTTGTGTTAGTTGCAATAACACCATCGATACGATTATTAACTAATGATTCTGCGATCTGGGTTAACTGAACGCCATCGACATCTGGTGCGATCTTTACCAACATAGGCACTGACTTGTTATGCTTGGCGATAAGATCCATCTGTTCATTTTTTAGGCTTTGCAAAAGATCATCTAGCGCTTCGCCATATTGTAGATCTCTCAGACCCGGTGTATTTGGTGAAGAGATATTCACGGTGATATATGAGGCATGCTCAAATACTTTTCTCATACAGTGAATGTAGTCATCTTTACCTTGCTCATTCGGTGTATCTTTATTTTTACCAATGTTGATCCCAAGGATCCCATCGTATTTTGCTGCTTTTACGTTGTTGACTAGGTAATCAACGCCCTTGTTATTGAATCCCATGCGATTAATAATCGCATTTGCTTCAGGTAGACGAAAGATCCGAGGCTTGTCGTTACCCGCTTGTGGTCTTGGCGTGACAGTCCCTACTTCAATAAAACCAAAACCCATTTGTGCAAATGCTTCGATACACTCAGCATTTTTATCAAGACCGGCGGCCAACCCGACTGGATTTTTAAATTCTAACCCTAGAAAATTAACTGGTTTGTCTTGAACTGATTGAGACCATGCAAGGCTCATTGGCGTATTCGCAAAGCGGCGCAGGTTGTTTAGGGCAAAATCGTGTGCCCACTCCGCATCTTTATTAAACATAAAACGACGCGCAAGATCGTAAAACATGGTAGCTCCTCAGTATTGATAACGTAATCGACTTAGCTAAAATTACCCAAGCGTAACTTTAGCTAAATGGATTATGCCAATGGCATTAGACAAAAAAATACCCCAGTCAAAGCTGGGGTATTGTAGCGATTTCTAGATTATTTGGAAGTATCGCAGTTATGGCTTAGTAACATTAGCTCACGAAGTGCAACTGAGAACTTAGCAAAGTCATGACTTTGCGACGTCTTAAACTCAGTTAGCATTTGCTGCCAACGATGTAGTAAGCCTGCTTGCTTATCCATCCACTGTTCAATCTGTTCATTGATATCACTGTCATCACCAGCAAAGCTGTTTAACACAACCTCTGACAACGAACGCTGTTGCCAATCCAGCTCTTCACGATATGAAGCACGAGCAAGCGCCTGCCAATGGTTTGCAACAGGTTGAGCCGTAATTTGGTCAAGGAACCAATGTAGGCCCATGTTTGCACCGAGCGTGAAGTAGGTATTAGACACAACACCGATCTTACGACCTGAGCTATGTGCAACTTCCGCTAAGTCCATGACAGAGAACAAGCTTGAAAGCGATACGATACGCAGTGCAATTTCAGCTGGCACACCTTGAGATTCAAGGTCACGTGCTTTATCAACGATCTGCTCGCTTTCATTTGCAACCATGTAGTTGTGTAGATTTGCACTTAAATCTTTAAATGTTGGTGCAAAGAACGCGATGGTTTGCTCGATAGTTTGAGACTTGTCACGGTGACGCAAGAACCAACGCGTTGCACGGCGAACCGTACGACGTAATTGATATAGCATTTCCGTTTGAACTGCCGCTGGGATCTTATTATCTAGCGCAGAAATCGCTGACCACGTTTCCTTCATTTCAAAAATTGCACTTGCAATTGAGTAGCAAACCGCAATTTCTGCATCCGTTGCACCTGTCTCTTCGTGCATACGAACCATGAAGTTTAGACCCATGTCGTTAACGATATTGTTTGCAAGTTTCGTTGCAATGATCTCTTTACGGAGCGGGTGATTATCCATCGCAGCATTGAAGCGCTCGCGCAGCGGTGCTGGGAATGAGTTCACTAGCAACTGACGGTAGTATGGATTTTCTGAGATCTCATCAACAACTAATGTCTCTTTTAATACCATTTTAGAGTAAGAAACCAATACAGATAGCTCAGGACGCGTTAGGTCTTTACCTGCCGCCGCACGCTCTGCTAGCTCTTCATCAGTTGGTAAGAATTCGATTGCACGATTTAGCTTGCCGTCTTTTTCAAGTGCATGGATAAAGCGTACTTTCTCTTTCAGCGTCGCTGGACCTTTAGACTTAGTAACCGACAGCGTGTGCGTTTGACGGTAACAATCTTTCAGTACCAATTCTGATACTTCATCAGTCATTGAATACAGTAATTCGTTACGCTGCTTATTCGTCAATTCACCTTCAGCAACTAGGCCATTAAGTAGGATCTTGATATTAACTTCATTATCCGAACAGGCAACACCACCTACGTTGTCGATAAAGTCAGTGTTGATACGACCGCCGTTTGAAGCAAACTCGATACGACCCAGCTGAGTAGCACCTAAGTTACCACCTTCACCAAAGATCTTCGCACCAAGCTCACCACCGTTGATACGTAGCGCGTCGTTTGCACGGTCGCCTACTTCAGCGTCAGTTTCAGATTTAGACTTGATGTAAGTACCGATACCACCATTCCACAGTAAATCAACTGGCATCTTCAACAATGCTTTGATCAACTCGTTTGGTGTCATGCTCGATTTCTTAGTGCCTATCATCTTCTTCATTTCAGCGCTTAGCGTAATTGCTTTCGCTGCACGAGAGAAAATACCACCGCCCTCAGAAATTAGATCCTTATTATAATCTTCCCAGCTTGAACGTGGCAGATTAAATAGACGCTCACGCTCTACATACGAGCTTGCCGCATCTGGGTTTGGATCGATAAAGATGTGCATGTGGTTGAATGCCGCTTGTAAACGAATGTGCTTAGATAGCAGCATCCCGTTACCAAATACGTCACCACCCATGTCACCGATACCAACCGCTGTGAAATCAGTTGTTTGACAGTCAACGTCCATTTCACGGAAGTGACGCTTAACCGATTCCCAACCGCCTTTAGCAGTAATACCCATCTTCTTGTGGTCGTAACCAACCGAACCACCTGACGCGAAAGCGTCACCAAGCCAGAAGTTATAAGACTCAGCGATACCATTTGCGATATCAGAGAAAGTCGCAGTCCCTTTGTCCGCTGCAACAACTAGGTATGGGTCGTCTTCGTCGTGACGTACAACATCCACTGGTGGCACAATGTCACCATGTACGATGTTATCTGTGATGTCTAATAGACCACGGATGAAGATCTTGTAACACTCTTGGCCTTCTTTGAAGAACGCTTCACGTTCAGTTGGAAGTTGTTTACAAACAAAACCGCCTTTAGAACCCACAGGTACGATAACCGTATTCTTAACCTGCTGTGCTTTAACTAGGCCAAGTACTTCTGTGCGGAAATCTTCACGACGGTCTGACCAACGTAGACCACCACGAGCCACTTTACCGCCACGTAGGTGAACACCTTCTACGCGTGGAGAGTATACGAAGATTTCAAACGCTGGTAATGGCAATGGCATATCTGGCACTGCGCTTGGCTGGATCTTGAATGACGTGTACGACTTATTCGTGCCATCAGCTTCTTTTTGATAGAAGTTAGTACGCAGCGTTGCATTGATCATATCAACGTACAAACGAATGATACGGTCATCATCTAGATTCGCTACGTTTTCAAGCTCTAGATAGATAGCATCAACAACCTTCTGAAGTGCCTTTTCAGTGGCAACTTTCTTCGGTGCAAACTTCTTCACGAATAGATCAACGATCATCGCTGCAATGTGCGGGTAACGGTCAAATGTATTCTCGATGTAAGACTGCGAGAACGTCACACCAATTTGGCGCATGTATTTAGCATATGCACGCAGGATAGATGCTTCACGACCAGTTAGACCACCTAATAACACTAAACGGTTGAAACCATCGTTTTCTAGGCGGTTATTCCACACATTGGTCAATGCCGCACGGAAACGTGCTGATACTTTGTCAAAATCAGTGATCCCTTTGCTGTCGATAAGCATAGAGAAATCCATGATCCAGTTTACTTGACCATCAGTCGTCTTCACCGCGTATGGTGTTTCACCAATAACACGTAGGCCAAAGTTCTCAAGCATTGGCATCACGTCTGATAAGTGAATAGGCTCTGCTTTATGGAACAGGCTCAAACGAACAAGTTGTGACGTTGCTTCTTCCTGAGGTCTGTAGAACAGCATCTCAAGTTTGTTGTCATCATTTAGTTGCTCTAGCTTTTCGATGTCTACGACTGCTGCGCTTGGCAATACTTGGTCTTTATAAGCAGACTGGAAGGCATTCGTGTATTTACGGTTTAACTCGTTACCACGAGACTCACCCGTTCTTTCAAGAAGTGCAGATTGTAGCTTGTCTTCCCAAGTACGAGCGGCTTCTACCAAGTTATTTTCAATTTCTTTCACGTTGTAATCTATGTTGTTGTCATCAACACGCACGATGTAATGCGTACGCGCCAGTGTTGATTCAGAGAAAAAGGTGGTGAACTCTACTTTGTCGCTAGACTTAAATGCACGGCCTAGCAGTTGTTGAGTTTCACGGCGTAACGCAGTGTTGTATCGCTCTCTCGGCACATAAACCATACAAGAGAAGAAACGGCCATACACATCCTTACGCACAAATAAGCGACACATGTCACGCTCTTGAGTTTGTAGAACGCCCATTGCCACTTCAAGTAGCTCGCTTTCGCGTGCCTGTACTAACTCATCACGAGGATAGGTTTCAAGAATATTGAGAACCGCCTTGTATGCATGTGTGCCTTTAGCAAAGTCACATTGCTCCATGATGCGGTTAATTTTACTCTTAAGTACCGGAACATCTACCGCACTGTTGTTGTAGAAGCTAGAAGAGAACAAGCCAATGAAACGGTCTTCACCAATCACGTTACCTTCATCATCAAAACGCTTGATACCAACATAGTCGATATACGCGGGTCTATGAACGCGTGAAAGTGAATTTGTCTTGGTTAAGATCAACAAGTTGTTACTACGTGCTTCTTTGCGCGCAACTTCAGGCAATTCAGACAATAAACGACTGTGGTCATCACCTGAGTTTTTCATCAGGCCGAGACTTGTGCCTTCAACTGGCTTCAGTTCATAGTCACCTTGAACTGGAGTCAAATCATATTGGCGGTAGCCCATAAAGGTAAAGTTGTCGCTAACCAGCCAGTCTAAAAACTCGACGGCTTCAGCAACTTCTTCTTTTGAACAACTATAATGACGGGTCGGCAGCTCTTTACTTACGCTCACCAATTTATCGCGAATTGGTAGCCAATCAGCAACCGCAACAGAAACATCATTTAAGACAGATTCAAGCTCAGCTGTAAAATCAGCGATCACCGAATCATCTGTTTGCCTGTCGATTTCGATAAAAAATACGGTCTTAGTAGACGTAGATTCTTGTTCTGCTTTTAAGTTAGAAACCGCGGTGATTGCACCGGCATCGTTTCTTTGTAACTTAAGTGGAGAATGAAGTAATAGGTGAGAGACTATGTTTTTGCGATTCATCGCCATGCGCACTGAATCAACCAAAAACGGCATATCTTTAGCGATTATCTCGACAATTGTATGCGATGATTGCCATCCATCCTTTGCAACCTCAGGATTAAAAACGCGAATGACGGCATCGTCAGACTTGTTTTTATCAAGGGCATTCCAAAGGCTCAATGCTGCGCCGTATAAGTCACTGTCGTTACGATGTGCCAAATCCTCTTTAGACATATTGCTGTACAAGGTTTTGGCAAACGTTTCGACAAGTGACACTTTGTCAGCATGGACTTTTTTATGGATAAGCTTGCAGACGTTATCTAGGATAACAGAAGCTGTGCCTTCATTTTGTGTCATTATGTGTTCCTTAATCTATACCACCTTTGAACGGTAGATTATTTGTACAGCCATTTATTAGCGTGGAGTCAGGTAAATTCTAACCTTTCTGACGCTAATAAACAGCCTTTTTGACGAAAACATTTCAAGCTTTTCAGCTGTTTGCTCATCTATTCACAAAAAATAGATATAAATCGCCAATACCAAATAAAAAGGAGCACAATTATTCACATTATTTTTTCTGGTCAGACCAGATAAGCGTTCCAATTGCCGGTAAAAGCAGCACAGCACCCAGCATATTTACCAAGAACATGAAGGTTAAAAGGATACCCATATCAACCTGGAACTTAAGCGCAGAGAAAATCCATGTGCTTACGCCAATCGCCAATGTGATACCAGTAAACAGTACCGCACTGCCTCGTTCAGCAAGCGCATTTCGATAGGCAACCGACAACGGCATACCTTGCTTAAGCTGTCCCATCATAGAGGATAGAATATAAATGCCGTAATCGACACCTATTCCCACACCCAAAGCAATTACCGGTAGCGTCGATACCGTTAAACCGATTTCAAGCTGTACCATAAGCGCCTGAGCCAGCGTTGATACCACATATAAAGGTAGTACCACTGCGATAGTCGCTCGCACGCTCCTAAAGCTCGCGAGGCACAGCAGGAGCACCGCGCCGTACACGTAGATCATCATAGGAACCTGCGCCTCGGAAACGGATTCATTTGTTGCCGCCATCACACCGATTGGACCTGATGCTAATTTAAAGGCAACGTCATCAGTTCCCTCTTCTTCTGAGAACGCTTTGATTTTTGCAATCACATGGTCGATAGATTCGGCCTTATGATCTGCCATAAAGATGATAATAGGCATCACCGAACAATCACCGTTAAGTAACCCTGAGCTGGTCTCTACTCGAGAGGTAGCTTGAACTAGAGAAGCGGTATTTCTTGGTAACGTCTGCCACTTTAAGTTACCTTCGTTGTACCCAGCATTAACCGCTTGTGCAACGGAGCTTAAAGAAACAGCCGATTGTACACTCGGTAAGTTTTCTACTCGCCATTGGAAACGACTAATACGCTCCATTGTATCGTGCTCGGTACAAGCCGCAGGTGTCGCTTCGACAATGACCTTTAAGATATCAGAAGAAATGGCATAACGGTCTGAGATAAGGAAAGTGTCTTGGTTGTATCTGGCATCTTCATGTAGCGCCGGTGCACCAGCATGTAAATCACCAATACGCATTTTTTCAGATTGCCAGTAGCCAAATGCGAACAATACTGCACTGATAAGTAAAATCACTCTGGCCACTTTTTTGTCTGTGGTTTTCACCAAGGCCTCTCGCATTGCCTCAAACATACCATGGCTGGCGTTTTTACCATCACCAAGTCGCTTAATATTTGCAGACTCAAAGAACGATGCCATTACAGGAAGCAGTACCAAGTTGGTAAAGATAATAACTGCAACCCCTAAACTGGCAGTAATAGCAAGTTCACGAATAATGCCGATGTCGATTGCCAGTAAAGTTAAGAAGCCAACGGTGTCCGAAAGTAGAGCAATGCCACCTGGGATAAGTAATGCTTTAAAGCTCGCTTCAGCAGCCACTTTGCAGCTTACCCCTTCCGCTACTTTTTTACCTATCGCGTTGATCATTTGCACACCGTGACTCACGCCAATGGCGAAGACTAAGAAAGGCACCAAAATAGACATGGGATCAACACCAAAACCCAAAGTACTGAGTAAGCCCATCTGCCAAATCACAGCAATAAATGAACAAACAATCGGAAGCAGCGTAAGCTTAAAGCTCTTACAGAACATCCAGACCATAATAAAGGTAAAAGCAATTGCTAACGCAAAGAAAAGCACTACACCTTTCGCACCATCAGCAATGTCACCGGCCATTTTCGCAAAGCCAATAATATGTATGCTCACTTTGTCAGTGCTAAGAGGCGCTCGGATCTCAGACTCTAATTTTTGCGCAAAGGCTAAGGTATCAAGCTTTTCTTGAGTTTGCGGATCGGTTTCCATTAGCTGAGCGGTTACCATGGCACAAGAATAATCGCTTGCAACCATACGACCCACAACTTTTGCTTTTTCAATGTTCTGCTTTACAACCGCTAGGCCTTGTTCAGTAGGTTGAAAATTAGCGGGAATAATAGGTCCACCGGCAAAGCCGTCCTCTACCACCTCAACGAATCTCGCACTGGGTGCAAAGATTGAATTCACCAGTGGACGATTAACACCTGGGATAAAATAGAGCTGATCATGCACCGCTTTTAGCTGAGTGAAAAATGGCTCATTAAAGATGTCACCATCTTTATCACAAACAGAAATAAGAATACTATTTGCACCACCAAACTGTTTTTCGTGCTTCAAGTAAACTTTCATGTATTCATGATTTAGTGGAATATTTTTGTTAAATGAAGCATCGAGCTGAATTTGCGTGGCTTTGAAGCCCAAAAATATCGTCGTCAGTACGAAAAAAGACACGACGGTAAGACGATGCCTAAAGATGGCGTATACCAATTGATTTAAAAACGCTTGCATTAGTTGTTCACCTCTACCTCAGCAATCCCCTGCTCCGTAGCTAGAATTAGCTGATTCTTTTTAACCACACCTGCTAAAATAGAGTGGCCGGTTTTTAGTTGTTTTGAGGTTAGCTTACCTGCTTTCAACGTGAATATTACGCCGCTGTTAGCAAACATATAGGTCACATTATCTTTGTGGGCAATACTATTTATTGTCGCCGTTTTTTGAGTATCAAGTTGAACTACTTGCTGAGCATTACCAATAAATGCGTTACCCCTAAGGCCCGCAACAATAAGTTGCTTATCTGAGGTTTGATCAACAGCAAAAAATGAACCGCGATAAAAAGGCTCAAATTTTTGCCATGTTTTTCCTAAGTCATCGCTTTGTGCCACAAGTCCCATTTCACCGGCAAGGTACATCATGCCTTCGGCGATCAACAGGCGATTAAAATGGGGAAGAATAAACGCCGTTTCTTGTTCGTATGCCGCGGGGTCTTGCTCTTTTAAATCGGCTAAGTAGTCGACATCATCGGGGTGAACAAATTCACTGATAAAACGTTTTGTCCAAGACTCACCACCATCAGTGGTTTCAAAAAACATGCCATAAGCGCCCACAGCAAAGCCGTGTTGTTGGTCAATAAACTCAATATCAAGACAAGGCTTTTCCAATGTTGGTAGATATTGTTTTAGCGCCCATGTTTTACCACCGTCTGTGGTTTTGATTATGCTAGCGTCGTGGCCACAAGCCCAACCAATATCTTTGCCTTTGAATGTCACAGAGGTCAACAGTGATTGAATTGGCACCTCTGCCTGCGTCCAGTTTTGCCCTTCTTGTTTAATAATTATTGTGCCGTGTTTACCTACCGCAATTAACGCATCACCGTTATCTGTAATATCCGTGAAAAGCGTTTGTTCTGGGTGAGCGACCATCAGGGCTGATTGTGCTGAAATCTGATCACTACTTTCGGCTACTGCTACATGCGCCATAGTTAAAATCGAGGCTGCTACTAACTTCTTCATCATGAGAAAACACTCGAGTTGTGAGAGGAAAGGAGGAAGAAGGCTGAAGCGAGGTTGCTTCAGCCTGATAATATTTGATTAACGGCGACCCTCACGGCGCAGCGCACCCTGAGTAAACTCGTTATCGTTGAAAGACTGACTGAAGTCATACATGTCTTCTTCGTTATCTAACCCAATCGCAAGGTAGCGACGAGAGTTTAGATCATGATAGACATCCAACGTACTCCAATGCGTCGGCACTTCGTAGTAATTAAGACCATGTGCCATCGCGACGCGATACATCTGATCACGGTTATCATAGATATCCGTTACGTGGATTTGCCAGCTATCTTCATCAATATAGAACACACGCTTTTTGTAAATATGACGAGTACCTTCTTTCAGGTTAGCTTCAACTACCCATACGCGGTGCTTTTCATATCGTACATGCTCTGGGTTGATATGACCGGCCATCAAGATGTCATCATACTTCAGCTTGTCGCTATGTAGCTTGTAACTGTTGTAAGGGATATACATCTCTTTTTTGCCAACAAGTTTCCAATCATACCGGTTTGGAGAGCCGTTAAACATATCAAAGTCATCTGTTGTACGTAAGCTATCTGACGCAGTTCCTGGTGCATCATATGCAACGTTTGGCGCACGTCTTACACGACGCTGGCCTGCGTTATAGGTCCAAGCCTGACGAGGTGTCAAAATTTGGTCCATGGTTTCATGTACAAGCAATGCAGTTCCAGCAAGACGTGCAGGTTCTGTCACTTGCTGCTTAAACTTAAACAAGATATTTGACTCTTGCAACGCTTCAGGCGTTGCATCTGTTGCAGAGTACTTAACCAGTAATTGCTCATCGAAACCGATAATGTTGTAAGCACCTGACTCCGTGGGCATCGCTTGACCGCCGTAACGTGCAATCGACAAGCCACGGAAACGCAATAGGTGGTTCCAGATAGCTTCTAAGCCATCTTTCGGCACCGGAAACGGAATACCGATAGCGGTATTTTTAATGCCGTTACCACCTTCGATCAGCTCTGCTGTAGATGCGTATTTCTTTGTTGCATCATACACAAACTGCGGATAAGACGCGCTGCGTCTAGTTGGGTAAATGTTCATTTTGAACGTTTCTGGATACGTTTCAAATAGCGCAATTTGACCTGGGCTTAGCAATGACTTGTATTTATCTAAATTTGATTTATCAATTGTGAACAATACTTTGTCATCAGCAAATGGATCTGGATGGTGCATGCCCACTTCATAACCAGCTGGAGGCGCAGTGATCCCACCATTCCAAGCCGGAATACTGCCATCAGCATTACCCGCTTTCTCTGCACCGATAGGCGTCAAGTCTTTACCTAAACGTGCAACTTCGTCAGCGCTCATTTTCGCCATAGCGCTGCTGGCAGATAGCATTGTAATTATTGTTGCTGCGATAAATGTAGGTTTTCTAAACATATCGAAAGCCCTTAAATTGAATACTTAATGTTGAATGAGATGAAATCACGGTCCGCAAAGGTATTCGTCTTACCACCACCCCAAAACGTGTTATAGCCAAAATCAAATGACCACGAATTTAGGTAGTTAAAGTTAAGATTAATGCCTAGCGATTTACGATCCTCAATGAACAAGAACATAGGATCCGGGGTGATACCGTTAACATCATGTGAGAACACTACGCGTGGAGAAAAATTCACACCACTGAATAGATTGTTATACTCACCCTTAGCAATAAGGCGATAGCCCCATGCAGAAGCCGACGGGAATGGGTTGGTTTCTGGACCATTTGAAACCGCTTGGTGGATAAGATTGTAATCTCGGCCAGAAAGCCCCTCAATCGTGCCACTTCGGCCAGTACCTGAAACATTCAAACGAAGCTCATCGTACTCTGGCATGTCTTTAATAGTAACAGCACCTACTTCACCAACCACTGCCCAGCTATCTGCACCTAGCGATGGTCCGAACAAATGTGTTGCAGTAAACTGTGCTTGAATAGTGTCTCGCAAAATATAACCTTGCGCGACTTCACCAGGACCCACATAAGCGATATCGTCACCTTGACTAAGCTGAGATAAACCAGCCAAATCATCACGCAGACCCGCAGCGGCTAACTGCTCAACCATACCTGCGTAAAGTAGTTCAACGTCATCTATCTGCAGTGGTTCATCTTGTCTATATGCCACTTCACCAGCAAATGCGGTTTCACCAATTGCGGTATTAAAACTTAAACCATACAGTTTGATGTCTTCTGGGTAGGTAATTTGCGCTTGAGTAAAGGCATTTAGGTTAGTGACATTGTCTGCGGTAATTTGATTTTGTGCGATGTAAGCTAAATCAGCCATGATCGCTTGCCCTGTAAAGTTAGAAGCTTTACCGGAAATCAGAGGTCTACGGCTGTGGTAATTAATGTAATACAAACCAAATTCAGTGTCGTTTAGCTCTGGAGAGAAAATACCTAAGCGTAAACCGTACTGACCACCATCATCAGGTTCGCTCTTACCGTTATTTCCTTTTCCTTTAAGCGCTACTTTAGTTGGATAAGCCATATACATGGACGCTGCAGCACTACCTACTGCTTCAGCTGTCGGCACGACGCCTTGAGCAACCAATGCAGCTGTTGCATCAGCATATAAACTGTTTAATGCGTCAGTTAGGTGATACAAATCGATATCAGGGTTTGAAGTAAAACCAAGCTGTACATTTTGCATATAACCATTTTCAGATGCAAAATCATTGGTTGAGAAGTAACTACCCGTCGCTGGCAATCTGGTTTCATGCCATTGATACTGATAAAAACCTTCAAGGTTGACGTTTTCAGACAAACCAATCGACGCCCAAAGCATACCGACAGGGATAAAGGCTTCTTTTACTTCAGAACCTGGTGCTTTCAAACGGTCAATATCCACTGGGTTGACGTTAATGCCATGGGAAATAAGCGTACTTTCACCCCAGTTAACGACTTGCTGACCTAAACGCACGGAGAGCGGGTTTTTGCCATCATTGAGGTCAAAATCCGCCCAAACAAATGCATCTAGCAAGCGTAAATCCGAACAGACTTGTTTTCTGGTATCGTCGTCTTCACACGGGTCAACTTTTTTGCCTGAAACAGGGTTGCTATACGCAAAATCGCCATCTTCCATCGCAAAATCGTAGAAATACATGAAACGAGTGAACAAACCATAGTTATCTTTGGTAATTGCTAAATCATGGGTACCTTTTAACAACTGAGAGAAAGTATCTCCAGAGTCAAAATTTAGGTTACCAGCATCACCATTATTTGAATAGGCACCCTGTTGTGACCAGATCTGTGACGAAGAATAGATGGTATTGCCAGTGGTTGCTTTATAACCATCCCAGTTAAACTGTGGATGATTACTTTTACCGATGAAATCAAAGTTACGATCTTCAACGCGAATGCTTTGACCATAAGAAAAAGTCGAGTCGAAGGTAATTTCGAAATCACCAACCTCAAAACTGGCCGCGTGTACTGACGTGGCGGCAGCTCCCATTACTGCCGCACTAAGACCGAGCATGATTTTGTTTTTCACAAAGAGCGATCTTTTTATCATTATTTCTCCCCCTTTTGGCGGGTCATGTCTAGAGCTTAAGCTCTTAGAGTTATTGTTTTTTGTTGTCTAAACGATAGAAGCGAAACCGCGAAAATACAAATACTGCTCAACTAAATCAACGCTTTTTCGCCTCTAGGGGCGTATTTTACTCTTGGTAAGACGTCCTACCAGATAATTTATAACACGTATTTCAAGCTTATAACAAACTCATTTAACAAAAATAAAATATGTTTTGCAGTTCTACTTCGATTAAGTGACTTTTTCTAACGATAGAAACTTATTGCTATCATCCAAGATGAGACGGAATCTCCCCCTGATCCCAATTGATGAAATAAAGGGGCGAATACGCTCTGCGGGGAAGCGAATACTCTTCCCCCCATCTTCAATCACTTGCACTGAAGTATAGTGCCCGTAGTAGTAACCGAGGCACTTGTCGTAGCTCAAATCCATGTAAAAGAAGTACTCTTTCATCTACTGCGCTAGCGCCTTCTCTACCTTCTCATATAAGTCGTCGCTTAAGCCTTCTAAGTTAGCCAAACGACTCAATTGTGCCCGCATCAGTTGTTGGCGCGTTTCATCATAACGCTTCCATGACATGAACGGCGTGATCATACGAGACGCATTTTGTGGATTGATGTTGTTTAGCTCCACTAATAAGTCTCCCAATAGCGCATAGCCCTTGCCATCTGTACGATGGAATTGCGCGGGGTTACTTCTTGCGAAGCTTCCTATCAATGCGCGAACACGGTTAGGATTGCCTTTGTCAAAACAAGGATGCGCATAAAGCGTATTTATATTCGATATCACCTCATCATTAGATAAGCTTGCACTTAATGCAAACCATTTGTCCATGACTAGACTATCGTGACGCCATTGGCTATCAAATTGACTGAACAAGCTTTCCACCTTTGTGTGCTGCGCGGCGACGGCTGCTTTTAATGATGCCAACTTAGTGGTCATATTGCTTGAAGAAAATTGATTTTCTAGCGCGCTGGCAACACTATCGGAATCTGTTTTCGCTAAGTAATAAAGCGCTTTATTTTTAAAGGCTCTGATCGCGACATCCTTTGCTTCTAATGAGCCTGAGTCTTGCAAAGACAAATAAGCGTGTTCAAACACCGATTGCAGTGATTGCGCAATTTGCATTTCAAATGCATCGGAAATTGAAACGAGTTTGTCTACTGGGATAATTTCAAATTGACTAGCTAGCGTATCAAACGTTGGTAAAGTCAATAACTCAGCCAATAGCGCAAGGTCTCCATCTAATGTTTCCACCAATGCGGACAACGCATCGAGTACTTTTGAATCCAGTTTGAAATCGCCTGACGTAACCGCTCGTTTAACTTCAATCATAAAGATTTGCTGCACTGCTTCCCAACGAGCGTAATCACTGCGCGCAAAACGCAATATATGTAGTAACTCATCAATGGAATAGCTGTACTCCATAAGCACAGGCGCTGAGAAATCTTCTAGCAATACAGGAACGGGTTTACTTGCAACTTGCTCAAATTCAAACCGCTGTTCAAATTCAGTAATATCTAACGCTCGTTGGATTTCTCCGTGCTTTGTTAGCAACGGAATGCTTTCACCTTGCTCATCCAAAAGCTCTAGCTTAAAAGGAATATGCAGTGGCGCTTTTACGGGGTCGCAATCAGCATGGCTTTGGCTCACCGTAATTGCATATGTTTGCGCCTGTTTGTCATACTCGGTAGCCACTTTTACTCTTGGCGTGCCGAATTGCTCGTACCATAGTTTAAATTGCGTTAAATCAACACCAGAAGCATCCATCATTGCATTAACGAAATCATCGCACGTCACTGCTTGTCCGTCATGACGCTCAAAGTAGAGTTTCATCCCTTTTTGGAAGTTTGCTTCCCCCAATAAGGTATGCATCATGCGGATCACTTCAGCGCCTTTGTTATAAACAGTTACGGTATAGAAGTTATTCATTTCAATAACTTGCTGAGGCCTTATCGGATGTGCCATTGGCCCCGCGTCTTCTGCAAACTGATGTGTACGCATCGCCATTACTGCGTCGATTCGGTTGAGGCCTCGAGAACCTAGATCGCTGCTAAACTCCTGATCTCTAAATACAGTTAGGCCTTCTTTTAAACTAAGCTGAAACCAATCACGGCAAGTAACCCGGTTTCCAGTCCAGTTATGGAAGTATTCATGTCCAACTATCGACTCAATGGTGTGAAAGTCTCGGTCTGTCGCAGTCTCTTGGCTTGCCAACACACAGGCACTATTAAAAACATTTAGTCCCTTGTTTTCCATTGCCCCCATATTGAAAAAATCAACCGCGACAATCATGTATATATCGAGATCGTATTCCAAATCGAACCTTGACTCATCCCACTCCATGGCCTTTTTTAATGACGTCATAGCATGGGGAGCTTTATGTAAATTGCCTTTATCAACAAATAACGCCAACTTCACTTCTCTACCCGATTTAGTGCTGTAATTATCTTCTAATACGTCAAAATCGCCGGCAACTAAGGCAAACAAATAGCTTGGTTTTTTGTGCGGATCGTGCCATTTTGCAAAATGTCTGCCGTCACTTAAGCTCCCTTCTTCAACTTTATTGCCATTTGATAATAAGTAACGATACTTTGACTCACCGATGATCGTCACCGTATAAGTTGTCAGTACATCAGGTCTATCCATAAAGTAGGTGATTTTTCTAAAACCTTCCGCTTCACATTGCGTACAGTAAGCACCATCAGAGAGGTATAAACCTTCAAGTGAGGTGTTTGTTTGCGGCGAAATTTTAGTGACAATTTTGAGCTCAAAGGCCTTTGGCAAGTTAGAAAGAATCAATTCAGAGTCAGATTTTTCAAGGCTTTGCCACTCTTCACCATTTACCTGACAAGATACTAACTCTAAGTCGACACCATCTAATATTAATTGTGTCGCATTGCCCACCGCGACAAACTGACTGACGGCAGTCACTATGGTATTTCTTGGGCTTAACTCAAAGGTCAAGCACAGCGTATCAACAGTATGGCTTGGTGCAAGGTAATCTTTAAGAAATTTGGCTTGTGGTTTTTGAGTCATATATATTCCTTACAAAAACGCCCCAAAAAGGGGCGAGTGATAAAACAAATTTGATATCGCCAATTCTAAGGATAGGCGTTTAATTTCTATTTGACCTGTTGGAAAAGGCCTGAGCAAGATTGCAAATGCACTATTTTATGCACGGCCTGCTGTCTCATTTGGTTCTTCTGCGTTTACCGTAGGTGGCGTAATCTTAAGGATCTTGATACCAAGATACGCGTAGATGACCGCCAGCACAGGATTGATCAAGTTAAAGAATGCGTACATGGCATAATCAAACGGATTGATCAGTAGTACGCTCTGCATATATGCGCCGCAGGTGTTCCAAGGGATCAGTGGACTAGTGATTGTGCCACCGTCTTCCAGCGTACGAGAGAGGTTTACACTCTTCAAACCGCGCTTTTTGTATTCTTCTTTGAACATACGACCAGGAACAACAATCGCGATGTACTGATCCGCGGCAACTAGATTTGTACCAATACAAGTTGCAATAGTCGAGGCAATTAGTGAGCCCGTGCTTTTTGCAATTTTAAGAATGCTGCGTACAAAGACATCAAGTAAGCCAGTTTTTTCCATAATGGCACCAAACATCAATGCCGTCATCACCAGCCAAGTTGTCGTTAGCATTGATGACATGCCACCGCCACTTAACAAGTCGTCCATTTTTGCATCGCCTGTTTGCAATGCAAAACCATCAAAGAAAGTCGCCCACACCAATTTCACATAGCCCACTAACTCGCCTTGGCTAGCATCAATTTGACTTGCAATAAGATCACCTTGGAACAGCACTGCCCATATCGCCCCTATCACCGCGCCGATTGAAATCGCCGGAAAAGCAGGCATTTTCTTGATAGCAAGCCCAAGCAGCACCAACAAAGGAACTAGCATTAACAGGTTAATGTTGAAATTAGTTTGTAGTATCGAAACAATTTCATCTATTCGCCCCGCTTCACTTGACGCTTCAGCATTGAAGCCCATGACAATAAATATAATAAGTGCGATTACAAAGCTAGGTACTGTGGTCCAAAGCATATGTTGAATATGATCAAATAAATCACTACCGGCAACTGCAGGCGCTAAGTTTGTGGTTTCAGATAATGGACTTAACTTATCGCCAAAATAGGCACCTGAAATGACTGCACCTGCGGTTACGACCTGATCTAAGCCAAGCCCAGTCGCTACACCTAATAGCGCTACACCTATGGTTGCGGCCGTCGTCCACGAGCTACCTATACTCATCGCCACAATCCCACAAATCAAACAACTCGCGGCATAAAACCAACTTGGATTGATAATTTGTAGTCCGTAATAAATCAGTGTGGGAACTGTACCAGACAACAGCCAAGTACCTATTAGGGCACCTACCATCAATAAAATGATAATGGCACCAAGAGAGATAGTGATCCCCTTTATCATCGCTTCTTCAAGCGTCTTCCACGTAAAACCATTTTTTAGGCCAACGAGCGCCGCAGTGAATGTTGCAAAAAGCAAGGCTATTTGGTTTGGACCTGATGATGAACTGTCACCATAGAGGTACACCGCAGCACCTAGCAAAGCGACCAACAAAGTGATCGGTATAAGAGCGTCAATAAATGACGGCTGTTTTTGTTGTTTCAAAAGGAATACTCCTACGCACGACGACCCATGCTTATAATTATTTTATTTGCAGTATACCGTTTTGAGCCGTTTTGAGTAGCTAGGTTGCCAGTGGTCGAGCCACGCACCATTCTCAAAAAGCCTCAAAAGAGTATCAGCTTAGAAAATCCGGCAGATCATAACAAAATTAGTTAAGTAAAAGTAAGTGTAAAAGGCATAATAAAAGGCGCTTGAAGCGCCTTTTATTTATTTTTTAACTTCGTTTTTGGCTACCCGCCCGTATGAAATTAGGTCCTGCGTGATAAGCGCAGCCTCTTCAAGGTAAGGGTCTAATTCTGAAATAACCTCTGGTGCATCGTCCAAATCTTTAACTGGCTCTAAACCGAGACGTTTCAGCCTTTCATTCGTGCGTTTTAATACCAGATCATCGCGGTCTTCACGCTCTTTGATACGCTCAGCTTCAACTAATGAAATCGCCTTATCGTCTTTGCGCGCTTTGTATTCTTCAATATCTTTATAAATATATTCGAATTCAGGCTCCACTTTTACTCGCTCATCATGACGCTTACTCAAGTATTGGATAGTTGGCGACAAATTATCGAGGCTCGCATATTTTGCACGAACGATACTATCCCAAGGTAGTGCATTATCCTCTTGGCTCTCTCCCCACTCTTCTGGGTTGATTGCCGATGGTAGCAAGATATCAGGGATCACGCCTTTATGCTGTGTACTGCCACCGTCGATACGATAAAACTTCGCAATAGTGTAGGTTACACTTCCCAAAGGATTTTCGAATAAATCGTAATTTTTACCGAGGCCACGATGTTGTTGCACGGTGCCTTTACCAAAGGTTTGCTCTCCAATCACCACTGCTCGGCCATAATCTTGCATCGCAGCAGCAAAAATCTCAGATGCCGATGCACTGTAGCGGTCAACCAAAACAGTCAAAGGTCCATCGTAGAAGGTAATGCCATCTCTATCTTGCTGACTTTCAACACGGTTATAAGCGGTATGGATCTGAACAACTGGACCTTGGTCAAAGAATAAACCGGATAGCTGGGTCGCTTCGTAAAGTGAACCACCACCATTTTGGCGAAGATCAATGATCACCCCATCTACTTTGGCTTCTTTAAGTTTAGCGATTTCAGTTTTTACATCTTGAGAAAGATTATTGTAGAAACTCGGGATTTCTATCACGCCTATTTTGCTTTGTAGCTCAGAATACTTAGCTTCAAAAACAGAAGACTTAACTGCGCGGTCTTCCAGTTTTACTTTGTCACGAACAATTTCAACGACCTTAGGCGTCCCGTGACTATCAGTACCTTTAAGGTATTGAAGTCGAACCTTGGTGCCCTTTGGGCCTTTGATGAGATCGACCACATCGTCTAAACGCCAGCCGATAACATCTACAAATTCTTTATCATCTTGTGCTACACCGATGATTTTGTCGTCCGGCTTAAGTTTTTCGGTTTTGTCCGCAGGGCCGCCAGGAACTAAACTCCGGATCACGGTGTAATCTTCATCGTAACTTAATACCGCACCAATACCTTCCAGCTCTAAGTCCATATCCATTTTGAACTGTTCGGCTCGGCGTGGCGAGAGATAGGAAGTGTGCGCTTCAATACTGCGTGCAAACGCATTCATGATTACTTGAAATGCATCTTCACTGTTCGTTTGGACTAGGCGTTTTTGCGCGTTTTTGTAGCGCTTGGTAAGGACTTCTTTGATCTCTTCCCAATTTTTTCCAGTCAACTTTAAGCGCAGCGCATCAGATTTAACACGCTGGCGCCAATATTCGTCAAGTTCGCTTGTCGCGGTTGCATAATTTTGCTCTTCTCTATCAAAAATGAACTCATCTTTTTTGTCAAAGTTCATTTCTTTGTCGAGTAAGCCAATGGCAAAATCATAGCGCTCAAAGCGACGCTTCATGCTTAGATTAAACATATCATAAGCAAAACCCAGTTTTCCTGAGATCAATGCATCATCAAATTGCTTACGATATTGTTGAAAACTATCGATATCCGACTGTAGAAGCAAAGACTTATTAAAGTCGATGGCTTCTACGTAACGATCGAAAATTTTATCCGATAAGATGTCATCAAAGCTGAAGCGTTTGTAGTGTTGTCGAGTAAATAAGTTAGTCACTCGTTTACTAGCCGTTGTGTGTTGCGCTTCAGGTTTAAGAACCGGCAAGTCCTTAATAGTGACTGTGCTTGTTGAGGCTAAAGTAACACTCGATACGAACGCGGCGACTAGGGAAATGAGTGGTAACTTTTTACTCATATACAACTCCTTACTGGATATATAGGCTATCTGCTTTAGTTTTAACTTGCATTCCTGTTACAAGCTCTACGTGCACTTCATCATTTTTGACTTCAGTGATAGTAGCGTTAACAAGCGCTTGACCAAGTTTAACTTTAACTTTGTTATTAACCTTGACCTGTTCAGCCGGTAAAGGTTCAACTTTACCACTACGCTTTGGTTTGACTTCAGCAGGTTTACTACTCATTTTAGGGCGTTTTTGGTCTTGACGATCCCTAGAGTGAGGTTTCTTTTTGTAAGATTTTGTTTCGCCATCGCGATTGTTTGGACGCTGTGGCTTTTTACGCTTAGCCATTTTTGCACGGCTCTCGGCCAATGCTTTTTCTGCGTGTTCAACGTGCTCTTGTTCAACCTTCTCAGCTTGATTGCCGTCTAGGTCTACACGAAACTCGTTCTTAGTGACTGCTTCGAGATAACGCCAGTTTGAAGTGTATTTACGAAGTGCTTGACGAACTTGAGTTTTACTGACTTTGTCAGACCCCTCAATACGCTCAGCGATATCTTTGAAAATACCAACCTTTAATGGCTTAATCCCTTCCTTTTGCTTGAAGCAGTTAGGAAATTCTGAAAATAAGAAGTCTAATACTTCATTTGTGTCTTTTAGCTTGTTTGTGGTTTCCATTTTTAAACCTATTAATTACATCTGCTCATCGAGCGACGAGTTTATATAGTGTGTAACCCAGTCAATTAGCTCTTCTATATCTGCTTCAAGAAGCGCTAAATCACCGCGAAGATGTTCCCAAATACCTTCTATGAGCCTATCTATTGTGTCACAGTCTAAATCTTCGGGAAGCAAATCCCATGCGTGATGAATAAGTTCATTTAAGCGTTCTGCAACAACTTCTTCTTCGCCTTCCCAATCACCAACATCGGCGTAGGAAAACAAATAATCTTGTACCTGAAGCATATCTTTCATTAAAGCGTTTCCTCAAACGCTTTAACTAACGCTTCTAATCCGATCTTATCCTGCTCGTCAAATCTTGCCAGACTAGGACTGTCAATGTCTAGCACGGCAATCACTTTATTATCTTTAAAAACAGGGATCACAATTTCTGAATTTGATGCTGCATCGCAAGCGATGTGGCCAGCAAACGCATGAACATCCTCAACCAATTGCGTTTCACAAGTTGCAGCGGCTGTACCACACACCCCTTTACCAACAGGAATTCGAATGCAGGCTGGGTTGCCTTGGAATGGCCCAAGAACCAACTCTTCAGCGCTATCCATAAGATAAAAGCCTGCCCAGTTGATATCTTCAAGAGTTGTAAATAAAAGCGCACTCAAGTTTGCCATATTGGCAATCACATTGTGTTCACCACTAATTAGCCCTTGAGCTTGTTTAACTAAAGTCTGATAAAAGTCTTGCTTTTGCATTACCATCAAATTCACGAATTGAACGACAAAAGCTAAAGGTACTCTTTCGGAGAAATAATTAAAACCTTTTCGACTGAAAAAGTATTAATTATCTGTAAAACTGACACTGCTCGGTTAATTATCACTCAGTTTTACGATAACCTGCCCGTAAACCAAACAAGAATAGCCCCGCGGCGAGCATTGACATTAAGGCGTTAACAATAAAACCGACACCCGATTGTGCAGCGAAAAGATAGCTAAATACCGCACCACCAAGTAAGCCCAGTGTTAACAGACCACCATATTGCACCTTGTTGTACCTAAACATAAGGATATATCCGGGAACAACGAAAAGGCACATTGCAAGACCAACGATGTATGCGTTAGAAATTGCGCTAAGTAGTAAGTTAAAGAACATTTCACTGCGACCGAGTGTAAAACTGTAGTAAATTCCAAGCACGCCACCCACGATTAACGGTGATAGTAAAGAGAACCCTACTCCTTTGCCAACTTGTTTCATATTCAACACTCTCTACACTGATTATTCATTCAACACTACTGAGTATTGTGCAAGCAGTGCCTCTGCACTAGCCGACTTTGGTCTAATAAGTATTTTTATCAAGAGAATACTGGTGAAATCGCAAGGCGGGAGATTTTTGATATCAGAAACAAAAAAGCCCTCAAATTTGAGGGCTTTAAATGTGGCGGAGAGATAGGGATTTGAACCCTAGATACGCTATTAACGTATGCCGGTTTTCAAGACCGGTGCTTTCAACCACTCAGCCATCTCTCCAAAACCTACAATCCACGCTTACGAGCATGAATCTAAAATAAGTGGCGGAGAGATAGGGATTTGAACCCTAGATACGCTATTAACGTATGCCGGTTTTCAAGACCGGTGCTTTCAACCACTCAGCCATCTCTCCGCAGCGGGGCGAATAATAGAGAATCCCTATGCGCTTGTGAAGCTTTTTTTTCAATTATTTGATCGTTTGCGTAAAATTTGGCTCAATCGTCTAAGAACCAGTCAAAATTATGCGTATTTTTGATATTTCAGCGAACTTTTGAAAATATTCAAAGTCTTACGTATTGAGTAACTATTACCGTAGAGACCCAATTAACGACAGATATTGATCCAGAAATCATTGCCCCAACATATAACAATTGATACTCTTATCTCAGTTATTTTTGGGATCAGCATGTTTTATTAAGGAGCTTGAATCATGGCATTCAATCATTCATACAACACTGCAAAACCTGTCATGTCGACAATGGAAACAAACAAAGTGTTGAAAAACACTTACTTCCTATTGGCAATGACATTAGCGTTCAGTGCAGTAACAGCCGCAATTTCAATGACAATGGCATTACCAGCGTTTACCGGTATTGTTTGTTCATTAGTTGCATTTGGTTTGCTATTTGTTATCGGTAAAAAAGCAAACTCATCTTCTGCTATCGGTCTTGTATTCTTATTTACTGGTATTTTAGGTTTCGGCCTTGGGCCTATGCTTAATCACTATGCTGCACTACCAAATGGTGGCATGTTGATAGCACAAGCACTTGGCACAACAGCGCTAATTTTCTTCGGTTTATCAGCTTATGCACTAACTACGAAAAAAGACTTCTCGTTTATGGGTGGCTTTTTAACGGTTGGTTTAATCGTGGTTATTATCTCAAGCCTAGTAAACTTGTTCATTGGATCAAGCATCGCGTTCATGGCAATTAACGCGGCAGTCGTTTTATTAATGTCTGGCTTTATCCTTTACGATACAAGCCGCATCATCAACGGCGGCGAGACAAACTACGTGCTTGCGACTGTGAGCTTGTATTTAAGTATTTATAACTTATTCACCAGTATCCTTGCCCTTTTAGGCGCGTCGGATGACTAACTCAGAATTTCTGATAAAATAAGCCCCATTACGGGGCTTTTTTATGAGTAAAATTTGAGTCAAATAGCCATATCAGTGCACTTTGGCGTAGCTGCACAGTCAAAGTTAACTTTACTAGAACGGTATGTCGATGCCGCTATTAAAAGTGACCATCAAATCGCGTGTATCTTTCTATACCAAGATGGTGTTTATCACGCCAGTCAAAATATCATACACGCATCCGACGAATTGCAAGTCAACGCGATTTGGCAACGCATCAAAGATAAAGGGATCCCCCTGTTGTTGTGTGTCACAGCAGCAGAAAAACGCGGCGTTAGCATCGAAGACGTTAGCCCTTTCACCGTTGCAGGCCTTGCGGAGTTTGCCATGATCTCGAGTAAGTCTGATAAGTGGATGCAGTTTAAATGAGTAAAAACGTGTTAATTATTTCTCAAACCAGTCCATTTGACCAAAATAGTCTGAAAGAAGCGCTCGATGTCGCACTAATCTATGCAGCGATTGATCAACAAGTAAGTTGGCTTTTTACCGGTTCTGCTGTGCTATCGCTCCAGAAAACCCTCAATGCTCCACTACTGGGTTTAAAAGACATGTTTAAGCAATTAAAAACTCTGGAAATTTATGATGTCGAGCGGGTTTATGTCTGTCAGTCAGCGATGGAGGAGTTTAACATATCGCCACACTCCCTTGCTGTTGATACTGAAATCAAAAATCAACATGAAATCCTTGCGTTAATCAAACAACATGACTTTGTGGTGACACTATGAGTACGCTACATATTATTTCTAGTATCGAAGCATGCGATCAGCTGCAGTTTGTATCCCATCACGACACAATTTTATTATGTAATGATGGCTGCTTTGGGCAAACGCGTATCTCAGCTGGAGATGCAAATGTGGTGATGCTGCAAACTTGCGCCAGTGCCAGAGGCATTGTCCCAGAGGCCGGAGTAGAGCTTATCTCTGACAAAGATTGGGTTGAGCTGACCATTACGATGAACAATTCAATTACTTGGTAATCATCATGCTAGAATTTAACAACCAAACTATCGAGACAGATAAACAAGGCTATTTGCTAGACCATACTCAATGGTCTAAAGACTTAGCACCGCTTCTAGCCGCAGAGGAAAACATTGAGCTTTCAGATGCTCACTGGGAAGTCATTGAGTTTGTGAGAAGTTTTTATCTCGAATACAACACCAGCCCCGCGATCCGTATGCTGGTAAAGGCAATGGCTAAAGCACTAGGTGAGGATAAAGGTAATAGCATCTATTTATATAAGTTATTTCCAAAAGGCCCAGCTAAACAAGCAACAAAAATAGCAGGATTGCCAAAACCCGCCAAGTGTATTTAGGACGGGACAAACCGAATTAAAAAAGGCCTCAAATGAGGCCCTGTATAAAAACGTTACTTCGTATACGCTCTAGGCATATCAGAATCTGTTGTATATCTGTCTCTTAGTTTATCGTGGCGTGACTCAGTAGACACTTCCTCACCATTGATCCAGATTTTATCGATTGTGGTGCTAAATTCGAAAGGATCCGCACTCCACATTACGATGTCTGCACGTTTACCAGCTTCAATCACACCGCCATCAATGCCCAGTGCTTTCGCGGGGTTAGCGGTAACCGCCTTAAGTGCGCCTTCATGACTCATGCCATTTGCTACAGCAATACCCGCATCAAAGCGTAGCTGGTAGACGTTATGACTACCGTCACCACCAATTGACAGGATGACATTGACACCCGCTTTCTCAAGCTTACCTGCGTTATCTAGACTTGCATGCATTGAGTCAAAGCTAGCTGGTAGATTTGATACCGCACTCAAAATAACAGGTACTTTCGCCTCAGCTAATTGCTCAGCGACCACTACCGCATCATCTGCACCCTGAATAATCAGATCTAAACCAAACTTTTCTTTTAGCTTAATCGCTTCAAGAATATCCGACGCTCTTGAAAGCGTTGCAATCACAGGCATATCACCCGCAAGCACTTGAGTTAACACTTGTTCTTCTGAACTCGGTTTTCCCTCGTCTTTTTTGTCTTTCTTAGCAAGCTTTTCTTGCTGTGCCTCAAGCTTTTTAACAACGTTATCTAACGCTTTTGCACGAGACCCTTTGCTTTTGGCACCCAGATGAATAATTAACGCTGTTTGCTTGTCAGTCACACTGTTAAATTCACCAGATAAGTCAACAACAAAACCAAGCCCTGCAAACTCACTTTTACCACCCCAAGGTGCGACAAAGTTTTGCGTTACACCGCCTTTTCTTGCATAGGCAATTAAGCTACTACGTGGATTAAATGCGGT
The DNA here is from genome assembly GCA_000814665.1 of Pseudoalteromonas flavipulchra NCIMB 2033 = ATCC BAA-314. Classification (GTDB taxonomy): domain Bacteria; phylum Pseudomonadota; class Gammaproteobacteria; order Enterobacterales; family Alteromonadaceae; genus Pseudoalteromonas; species Pseudoalteromonas maricaloris. The sequence goes on along the minus strand of JWIH01000021.1, from coordinate 209,887 downwards.
GCTTGCGTCAAAGTCTACGCCGGCATCGTCATCACCAGCATCACGAGAAGCAGCAACAGCACCGACTTCAACTAAACCAAGCTGGTTCATTGAGCCGATAAAGCCTGGAGTGACAACCTTACCGCTGGCGTCAATCGTTACATCAGCAGTCACGTTATCTGGGTTAATCGCTTTTATTTTACCGTTCTCGATAACTAAAGTCGCACCTTCAAGTACGCCCGCATCTGTCGCGGTATGGATCGTTGCATTAGTAATTGCGGTAACATTGGCAAAAGCTACAGAGTGAGCTAGCAATGCGCTAGTGATCATGGTTAGTTTCATGGTTTTCATCTCATCAACTCCTTACTTTTGACCTAACATAAAATCACTAACCGCTTGATATTTTTCATCGTGACGATCATAGACTTTACCACCATCTACAAAGACCTGCTCTGCACGAGAGTACACGCTGAACGGATTGGTGTTCCAAATTACTACATCGGCTTGTTTGCCTTGCTCAAGCGATCCAGTTTTATCCTGAATGCCTAACGATTTAGCTGCGTTCGAGGTGATCCACTTAATTGCATGCTGCTCGTTGATGTTAAAGCCAGACTGGTTAGCTGTGTTCATCACTTTTGCGGCTTCATGATTCAAGCGTTGGATTGTGGTATCTGAATCAGAATGAACTATCGCACATGAGTTTTTCACTGCATCTACAATTGCTACATTTTCCTGAACCATATCATAGGCTTCCATCTTAAAGCCCCACCAATCTGGCCACAGTGCAGCACAATTACCGTTTTCACCTAACAGATCTGCAATCTTGTATGCTTCAATACCGTGGTGGAACGTCCCTGCGTGATAACCAAACTCTTTAGACAAGTCGATCATCATTGCCATTTCTTCTGCTTTATAACAATGGTTATGGATCAAGATTTCACCATCTAGCACACCACGAAGCGTATCGAACTTGATATCACGTTTTGGTGCATCCGGATTCAATCCAGCAGCATATTCGGCTTCGTACTGTTCCCAAGCGCGCTTATATTCACCAGCTTCAACCCAAGCTTCACGATATCCTGCCATGTTACCCATACGAGTATAAGGGGCAACACCTTTGGAGCCGTATACACGCTTTGGATTCTCACCACATGCCATCTTTAACCCATATGGCGCATCTGGGAATTTCATTGCCTGCATTGTTGGTGCCGGCACATTCTTTAAGGTAACACCACGACCACCAAATAGGTTTGCAGAGCCAGGTAAGATTTGTAGCGTGGTGATCCCACCTTCTCTAGCTCGGTTAAAGCCTGGATCTTGCGGCCATACAGAATGCTCAACCCATACTTGAGAAGTATTAGGGTTAATCATTTCATTGCCATCACTGTGCGATTCTACACTTGGGCTGGGGTAAGCTCCTAAATGAGAGTGCACATCGATAATGCCAGGTGTTACCCATTTGCCTTCAGCATCAATGGTAATATCTGCCGTGACAGATAGGTCTTTACCAACTTGCTTGATTTTACCGTCAACAATAAATACATCACCTTGTTCTATTTTTTCACCCGTTCCGGTTAAAACGGTAGCATTAGTGATTAGGGTGGACTGAGAAGGTACAGGCTTGTAGGTACTTGGGTATGGGTTTTTCTCTATGGTAACTTTTTCTTTTTGTGGGCCGTTATCCTGACAGCCCATCAAAGCTGCGGCAATGCCAGCTACGACTAGGGAGGGAGCAAATTTATACATTTTTGTCATCTCTATTGTTTTTTTGTGACTTTAACTCATGCCATCGCACTTTACGCAATTATGAGTTTTAGTGACAAGTAATTACGACGAACGTCCGAACATTATAACGCATGTTGTCATCAGTGAGTAATTTAGAAAAGCCTTAGTTGCCATAACTGAATGTAAATTAGCGTCAATATTGACACGTTTTGACACATCAAGTGGCATAAGTAACAAAGAGGAAGTAAATCTAAGAATGAAGTGTTAAATTATCGATAATGGTATTTTATAGTGAAAAAAGTTTTTGCTATTTGTATCCTTAGAAACAAAATAATTTATTACTTTACAGATAGATAGAAAGCCTGCACACATTTGACATACTCTATTACATTCGGAATTACTTGATTTACAGCATTCTGCAGCAACTTTAGTAATACTAAGAACGTGTCCTAGAGATAGCCAAGGAGCTAACCATGAAACTGTTCAATTTAGTATGTGCAACCTCGCTTTTGATCGCAGGTACCGCATCTGCGGCAGACTTTGTTGCTGCGGATAATAGTAAAGCGACTAAAGTTTGTATGTCGGTAGTCAAAGACAATAAGATTCACTTGTTCCACACCATTAAAGAGAACCACCTAAAAAGACGTGTTGTAGAAGAAAAACTACACTGTAATGATATGCCAGTCGGCAAATTTGCAGCAACCTACGGATTTAATAAGGCTGCGGACTTCCTTGGTGTAGACAGTAATGTAGAAACCAGTATTAAAGACATCGCTAAACTTGATAAAAAGACCATTTTTGTCTCAGGTTCAAAGTAGCCATGTCGACATGTTTGTAAACAAAAAAGCAAGGCGTAGCAATCCCTGACTGCGCCTTTTTCTTTGTTCAGCTATACAACTGCAGCCAATAACCCAAATAGACCCCCAAAGACGCCTCCCCATACAACTAACCAACCTAAGTGAGTCTTAATCATGTTTTGTACAATCTCCTTTACCATTTTCGGCGTTAGCTCATTAAGTCGCTCATCTACCGCTTTTTCAATGGTTTGATGTAAATCATCACCGAGTAGACCGTTACTAAGCGACTCACTAATTGCAGCATCAAACTCAGGCTGTTCACCGAGCTCAACTATTGCTAATCGCATTTTCTCAATAAATGGCTCTCGCAGCGGTTGTACAGCTTCAGTCCCACCAAACATCTGCAGCATCGCACCAAATTGCGACGCATCAATGACACTTAACAAACGGTCAAACGCTGGATTTAAATCGACTTTATTGGCTATCGGCGCCAAGTCAAACTTTGGATGCTCCTTGCCGAGAAATTTTCCTAGTTTTTCTTTACTAAAAAACTCGCTCAAAATGAGCTCTCGAATCGATGCTTTAAACGATTCGAACTTAAGCGTAATAATCCCTGAACCATAGAGGAAAGGCACTTTCTCAAATAACATATGTACTGCTAACCAATTCGTCAGAGCACCAGATAGAGCAAACAATCCAACCGAAAACAACACGTCGTTTTCTAGTGCGAAGCCAGTACCTGTTAGCAGTATCGCGAGTAAATTGGTGATGATATTTTTATTCAATGTACTTCCCTTGGATAAAATGACAGACGCGATATTTTATTTTTTTTAGAAAAAGGCCTCAAGTATTTGTGATCTTGAGAATTTCAACCATATTTTAGAGTAAGTGAATATGTTGGATCTAACTTATGTGGAACAAAGTCAACCAACAAATCTCTGAATCTCTCCATGACACTTTTGAGTTTACTTCAAAGCAAACCTTAAAAAGTTATGGGTCTAAAAAACTTTATAAGATTGCAGACGATACCCATCAATTTTTGGTCAAAGTTGCTCCAATTCAGGCTTTAGAGCGATTTGAATGTGAAGCATCTAATCGTGAAAAGCTTATTCGCGACTCTGATTTCCTTGTGGCCGATACAATTACCCTAGGTACGAGTGTTGAGTTCTGCTTTATTGTGCTGGAATGGTTAGAACTTGATCATCGCAATGAAAACTGGCTTGAGTGCGGTCAAAGCCTTGCTAAAATGCACCAACGTCATGAACAGGAAATGTACGGCCTAGAAGAAGATAATTATATTCATGAGCTTCCGCAACCAAATCAATGGCACAAAAAATGGGAAGTTTTTTTTGCTGAGGAAAGAATTGGTTGGCAACTGCAATTGCTTGCTGAAAAAGGGATTACCCTCACTGATATTGATACGTTTGTGGAGCAGCTTAAGCCACTCCTTCCGCACCAAGTTCAACCGTCTCTGGTTCATGGTAATTTTTGGCATGGTAACATTGGCTTTAGCCATCAAAAACCCGTGCTATTTTCCCCAGCTTGCTATTACGGTGATAGAGAAGTTGATATTGCTATGGCTTCGTTATTCGCTCCGCTGCCAGATGACTTCTATCGTGGTTACGAGTCTATCTATCCACTCGCAGAAAATGCACATGAGCGATTAGACATTTATCGCTTATATCCTCTTTTAGTGCAAGCAAACTTGTTTGCTGGCAAGTACATACGGGACGCGGCTGAACAAGTACAAGCCCTGCTCAAATAACTGCCATATTTTCGTCACAATGCGCTATAGTTAAAAGATATTTAGTTTGGCCAATTCAGGTGGAGGGCCAATGAAAAACCTATATCAACAACGTATTGAATGTCCGCATTGTGGACATCATATTTTTGTCAATCTTGATGCGAGTGAAGGCGATCAGGACTACTACGAAGACTGTGCTGCTTGTTGCAATCCAATACACCTAAATATGCACTTAGACCAACTGCACAATAAGCTTGAGCTTAGGGTTGATAGCGACGACGAGCAAGTGTTTTAACCAAAGCAGAAGTGCTATAGATAAAGGGCAGCTCATTTGCGAGCTGCTTATCAGGTTGGCACAACATCAGCCTGTACTTTTGGTGCCTACAGATAGACGTAAAGGGTATTACTCGGGCAAGGTACTAGTTGTGCTTCAATAGAGTTTGCTTTTTCATGTAGTTTTCAACGGTATTAATAATCGTATAGGTTTGTTGGTCAATCTCAATATTCACAGTATCTCCCACACGCATTATACCCAAATTGGTAAGCGTCAGCGTTTCAGGTATTAGGTGTAACCAAAAGCCGGTATGATCAAGCTCCCCCACAGTCAAGCTCGCACCGTTTACCGCGATAAAGCCTTTGTACATAACATACTTATGCCACACTTCTGGCAAGGCTACATGCATCCTACAATTACCTTCGTTGTGATGTATTTCACTGATATTCGCGCTTGTTTGAATATGACCTGAAATTATATGTCCGCCGAGTTCTGTACCAAATGTCATCGAGCGTTCAAAATTTACCTGCGACCCTCTTTGTACCTCACCTAGATTAGTGAGTCTCAATGTTTCATCAATCACATCAAAGCAAACTTGTCCTACCACGTCATTTTCTGGCTGTTCGAAGTGCACCACAGTTAGGCAACATCCGTTAATTGCGATACTCGCACCCAAGGTCAGCTTATCGAGGTATTCAGCACCAACAGAAATAACTAATTTTAAAATATTATCGACCTGCTTTGCCGACACCACCGTCGCTTTTGTTTGAACAATTCCTGTAAACATATCTACCCTCTTAGTTTATCCTTGAGATTGTAGCGAAATCGCAATAAGAGATGTACTTAATTTATATTGAATATCCAACTAGATAAAAATAGTTGCGACTGCTAGCCGCAAAATTTTGCTTAAAACAAAGCACTAAAATAAACTAACGTTTTTACGCCTTAAGTAGTATCTCACCATGAATTTTTCAACTTGGGAAGCCAGACGCTTGCTTCAACTTGCGATCCCCGTTTTTCTCGCTCAAGTTACTTTAGTCTTAATGACCGTCGTTGATACGATGATGGCAGGTCAAGTCAGTGCTGAAGACTTAGCTGCTCTTTCTATTGCTACGGGTGTTTGGAACCCTTTGATTTTTAGTTTACAAGGGATCTTACTTGCACTTACGAGTATTGTTGCGCATTGCCATGGTGCTAATGACACCGCAGGGATCAAACGATTTTTCCAGCAAAGCTTGTATCTTGCTTTAGCGCTTTTTACCGTTGGTTTGGTTTTAGCGAACTTTACTTCTATGGTTTTTTCAAATATAGGAGCAAGTGAGAATGTTCAGACCCTCGCTCAAGGCTATATTGATTTTGTGAAATGGGGTCTATTGGGCTTTTTGATCTTCACGGTATACCGCAATGTCACCGAAGGGGTTGGGCAAACAAAGCCTGCTTTTTACATCAGCATTGTTGGTCTTTGTATCAATGTCGTTGCTAACTATATTTTTATCTATGGTAAATTTGGTGCGCCAGCGCTTGGTAGTGCGGGCTGTGGCCTCGCTACATCTATCGTGCTTTGGTCAATGGCAATTGCACAGTGGGTATATAGCTTGAAGAGTAAACACATAGATGGAAAGGCCCTAATCAGCGGTTTTACTAAACCAAGTCTATCTATGATGAAATATGTTGCAGCACTTGGCTTTCCAATTGCATTGGCAACCTTCTTTGAAGTTACGCTATTCGCGTGCATTCCTTTATTTATTGCAGATCTAGGTCCTATTTCCGTATCTGGTCACCAAATTGCTGCCAGCGTCACTACTATGCTGTTTATGATGCCTTTAAGTTTGTCGATGGCTATTGCAATACGGATCGGTAATCTAACTGGACAAGGAGCCTTAGACCAACTCAAACTTTCAGTGAATACCGCGTTTCTTTTGGCCACCTTAATTGCACTATTTGTCGCACTCATTACGTATATAGGAAGAGATCAGATTGTTTGGCTCTATACCAACAATACTGAAGTAGCCGCTCTTGCAACCAGCATTATGGTACTGGCTTGTTTATATCAATTACCCGATGCATTACAAGTCTCAGCAAATGGTGTGTTAAGGGGGCTCAAATATACTAAACCAATATCTTGGGTTACCTTTGTATCATATTGGCTAATTGGGTTTTCGTTAGGCTATGTATTAGCAAAGACCGATTTAATAACGCCTGCGATGGGTCCTCAAGGCTTTTGGATTGGTATCATTATTGGCTTGAGTACGGCGGCAGTATTATTGGTGACATGCGTAAACAAACGGGTGAAATTTGAGATTAGTCAAGCGAATAGCTAGTACGCTAATACTTTCTACTTTGGTCGGCTGCAGCAAGCAGCCGAGCGATATTGCTGTTGAATATCAACAACGTTTGGCGAGCGCGACTGACATAGAGGTGGTACACACAGCACCACTTTACAATCCGGAGGTACAAAAAGTACCATTGCCGACAAGTGAGCTAACTATCTCTATGTTAGACATCGTGACCGCTGGACACTGCAAAGTCACAAATCTCGTCGCTGCGCACAATAATCAATTAGGGAAAGTTAGTTACCCAAGCGAACGCTTGAAATACAACATCTTATTTATCCAACAAGCGCCTCACTGCATTCAGCACCCAAACACAAGCGACGAGCTGCAACAAACATTAACTCAAGCAGTTCAGGAAAAGAAACAACAGCTTCCACGTTACTTTCTTCATATGATGACATTTGAAAGAGAATTGGCAAGTTTGAGTTTGTTACTCGCTGAAGAGGTGCCGCTAGAGCTGCCAGCAGCCCACAGCAACATGCTAGAGGCCGTTAACGAGCTTGCAGAGCTAGTAATAAACATGGATACGCCAGAAAATCTCAGTCCAACTACACTCACACCCGCTATAAAAGTGCTTTCTCAGCGATTTATCTCATCTTTGGTGACGAGCGTCCGTAAGCAGACTCAACTGAATAATGTGACTACAAGCCAATTACAACAACTTAGGCTGAGAGATGGCCTTTGTAAAAGTGGCGGAAATAAAAAGCAGGCAGAGATCATAAACAATATCTTCAACAAATATTATTTATCCATTCTTCAGCCTTATCAGGCGATGCTCTCTCTTTCTATGGAAGAGTTGATCTCAGCCTGGCAACCTATCCACCTATTGTATCAAAATAATAACGTTGTCGACCCGCTCACGCTTCAACAACACTTGGATAACCTTAAAGATTCTGCGAAAGCACACGTAAAATGGTGGCAAAAATTTTACGAGCTGTGTGAAATCCCTCCAGTATGAACAAAAAAAAGGCAAACAATCAAAAAATTACTGAAAGCCGCTTGATCCGTTAGCTGAGTCACTATATATTACAACGCGTTGACAGGCACAGACCTGAAAACAATTAATACGAAAATGTTATTGTACGACCGTAGCTCAGTTGGTTAGAGCACTACCTTGACATGGTAGGGGTCGGTGGTTCGAATCCACTCGGTCGTACCAAATCTTATAATACAACCGTAGCTCAGTTGGTTAGAGCACTACCTTGACATGGTAGGGGTCGGTGGTTCGAATCCACTCGGTTGTACCACTCTACAATATTTACTATCTAGTTAAATCCAAAAAGAAAAAGCATTGCCTACTCGTTATAACCCGCGCAAAGAGTCGATAATTCGGATCCACTCAGTTGTACCACTCTACAATATTTACTATCTAGTTAAATCCATTCGGTTGTACCAACCTTAGATCTAGAAAAAGCACTACCTACTCTCTATAACCCGTGCCAAGAGTCGATAATTCGGATCCACTCAGTTGTACCACTCTACAATATTTACTATCTAGTTAAATCCAAAAAGAAAAAGCATTGCCTACTCTCTATAACCCACGCCAAAGGTCGGTAATTCGGATCCACTCGGTTGTACCACTCTTAAAGAAAAAGCACTACCTACTCTCTATAACCCGCACCAAGGGTCGATAATTCGGATCCACTCGGTTGTACCACTCTACAATATTTACTATCTAGTTAAATCCATTCGGTTGTACCAACCTTAGATCTAGAAAAAGCACTACCTACTCTCTATAACCCGCGCCAAGAGTCGATAATTCGGATCCACTCGGTTGTACCAATTTTAAATCTTTATAATTCAACTAAAGTCGAAAAAGATAGCACTTTCTCCACTATAATCAGGTCTATATTAAATTATTTCATTAGCATGATAAGTAAAAAAGGTACAGAGTAGTAGATTAACTTTCAGGCTTTGGGGTAGGAACAGTGAAAAGGAATTTAGCATACGATGGCCTACGTGGCTGGCTGCTAATTATTATTGCCTGTAACCATTTATATGGTCACTTCTTCCCTCAACTCACTAGAGCACCCTTAGGTTTGTAACAGCGGCTGAGGGTTTCGTATTCTTGTCTGGATTTGTCGCATATCTTGTCTACGGAAGGCTAAGCAGTAATAAAACACAGCTTCAACGCAAAGTATGGCAGCGCTGTTTAACCATATATGGATTTCATATTACAGCCATTACCATCAGTTTCATATTCGTTTGGATATTTCCGTTTTATATCCAACAGTGGACAGGTTTTTTTAATGCAGAAAATTGGTTCAACAACCCCTTTCAAAGTTATATTTCGGCTATTTTATTGCTTGAACACCCAGGTTATCATGACATACTTATCTTATATCTTGTGCCAATGATATTTCTGCCTTTTGCAATACTTGCTATAAATCGTGGCCAACTTTGGTTAGTCGCAACATCTTCTGTCCTTATATGGCTTTTATCGCAACACGTCACAATTCAGCCTTTAGCTGGTCCATTTAACGTTATATTTTCCGATATCACAATCAATGTGAGCTACTTTGACCCTTTAGCGTGGCAAATATACTTTTATATGGGTTTTATTCTAAGCTACCTAAAACACCATAAAGGCTATTCTTTTGATTTTCCCATTGCCGTACGGATATGCTTGCTCACATGTATCACCGCTCTGTTTATTACTAAATATTGGTTTCCAGCACTGATGGAGCCGTATCTCTTAGGAAGTGGTAACGCCTCGGTAGTTTATCAGTTGAGTTTATTATTAGCCGTTTACCTGTTTATGTTATTAAACCGACGTATACCGAGGCTCTTTACGCTGAAGTATCCCGTATTTTTAGGGCAACATGCGTTACCCGTATTTGCTTTCCATACCGTAGTCATTTATTTTCTGCAGCCTTGGAGCCAGACTTACACAACGCAAACTTGGTATTGGGATTTACTCATCTGCATATTTTTCATTGGGTTACTTGCGATACCTGCAAGACTTGACCAAATATGGCGTTCCAGCAATCGAAGAAACCAACTTGGAGTACAGAGCAAGGCAGCGTAAATGCGTAGTGTTTGGGAAGATTCAGTCTTTATCCACTGTGAACTTCTTTGTCATTCCTTGACTCGCTGGAGATACAAGGCGGTAACCCAGTTTTTTATAAAAAGTAGGCTCGTCCGCAATCATTGAAACATAAGAGCCCGGCAAAACATTTGTTGCTAAGTAACCATCAACATATTCCATTACTGTACGCCCTAATCCCTGCCCTTGATAAAGCGGATTGACAGCAACATCGACAACCTCAAAATTACAACCTCCGTCTCCAACCACCCGGCCCATCGCCACAAGTTGTTCGTTATGTCGAATTGCAACCCCGTATAATGAGTTAGGTAGTCCCCTTGTGGCTGCTTCTAGAGATTTTGCAGATAATCCAGAGGCTATTCGCAAATCACAATATTCCTCAGGGCAAGGTACTTTCTCTTCAATTTTGAACGTCAAAATATTCACTCCTCTAATCACTAAGAGTGATAGAATAACAACTGTATAAATAAACAGTCAACTAACTCTAACTATCACCTTCCCGAGGTTCTGGTTGTGTTCGAGAATATCGTGGGCTTGCTCAATTTCATCCCAATATAACTCCTTATATATTGGTATCTTCATCGTCTGATCCGGCAGTTCCGAGCCGAACTCATTCAGAAAACCTCTCACTAATTCCCTTTTATAGTCCAAAGAGCGATTTCTTAACGTACTTCCGTGCAAGTTAAACCTTTTCGCGAGTAACTTGGCAAAGTCTAGTTCTGTATATCTTCCACCTAGCATAGCGAGCATCACACAGTGACAATCCATTGCTGCAACTCTTAGGTTCGCTCTGAGGTATTCACCACCGACTGGATCAAGAATGACATTTGCTTTCAAACCAAGTTTTTTCATTTCTTCAGCAAAATCACAGTCTAAATAATTAATAGTGTGATCCGCCCCCAGAGCCTTTGCGTACTCGGCCTTTTCCTTGCTACTTTGGGTAGTAATGATCGTTGCACCTAGCCTTTTTGCAATTCTTATCGCTGCGCTGCCAACACCTGAAGCACCGCCATGGCATAGTAAAACCCCATTAGAATTTAGCTGCCCAGTTCGCACAATCGCATCATAGGCCGTAAGATATACTTCTGCTAAACCTGCCGCATAGCTCAATGACAAGCCTTCGGTTAACGGCATGAGTAATTCACTTTGTGCAACCACGTACTCAGCATAACCGCCGCCAGAGGTTAAACAGAACACTTGATCACCAAGTAAATGTTCAAGCTCAGAAGACGCCACTTGAACTATCGTTCCAGACACTTCCAGACCCAATATCCCACTATCGCCTTCAGGCGCAGGATATTTCCCCTGTTTTTGCAAAATGTCTGCTCTATTAACCCCAAATGCATGCACTTTGATTAGCACTTGCTTTGCACTCAATGTTGGTGTTTCGGTGTACTGGATTTGAAGCTGAGAAGATGCGTGACTGATATAACGCATCTTCTTTGGGATCACTGAACTTTTTTCCATACTTCCTTCTCGACGAACTTACCATCTTCATACAGTTCATGATGCCATAAATTACCATCAATCTTGTAACTGAATGACATCGTTCGACCAAGTAAGGAAGTAACATTTCCATATTCATAGGTTTCGATAAATCTATCTCCCTCTATTTTGTAACTCCCTCCACCAGCGTATTTAAACTTTCCTTCACTTTGCGTAATGTAGCTGTGGTGAGCCTCAGTAATTAACTTTATCGACGTCAAGCTAGGCGCTTGCGCTAATACAATGCCATCTGTGGTGGCATATTTTCCCTCAACAAACTCCCAAGTACCTAAAAGTGGGTTTGCCAAAGCAACAGGACTCAATAACAATAAACTAAGTGCGGTGACTTTCATCTTATTTCCCTTTAACGTTGTTTTATTCAGTTTTACACAATCACCCAACGAGGTCAGTTGAGATAATCTCAACATCAAAAATGAAATGATGCGTTCTCAGGTCTATTTACGAAGTAACCCTTGTAGAGAAAATAATGAAATTATTAATGCTAATACTGTCGTTCAATTTAATTGTAGCTACACAGGCAACCGAAATTGAAATCGAATATAAGGGCTGGATAAGTAGTAGTGATAGACAACATGTGGAAACGTGGCTAAAACGCGGTGTTGAAGCAACAGAGTATTCCTTGGGAGCACTGCAACAGCAAACACTTCCATTTATTATTGAACCGAGCTTATTCGCATCTGAGCCAGTGCCATGGGGCACGATTCAACGTGGCAAACCCGATACTATTCTACTCCAAATCAAACGATTTACCTCAAGCCGAGTGCTGATTAAAGATTGGACCTTGTACCATGAAATTGCTCACCTTTATCATCCTTTACTTGACCACTCCGATTTCTGGCTTGCAGAAGGACTTGCTACCTATTTACAAAATGTCATTATGCTAGAGAACGATATTTTTAATGTTGGGGAGTTTCATACAAGATTAATCTCAGGGCTCAGCCGAGGCGCAAAAAATACACTAATGAATAAAGGGACACTTAAAACAGTGAGCGAACATATGTGGTCATTAAACGCGCAGCAAAGAGTCTATTGGAGTGGGGTTGCATTCTTTATAGAAGCAGAGATTGCACTACAAGATATGGGCAATAAGAATACTATCAGAACGCTTATTTCCTCATTTCAGCAGTGCTGTAAAAGCAGTGTAATATCGGGAGATGGAAACAGTGGACGTTTATTTATTGCGAGCCTAGATAAACTATCCAAAACCACCATATTTTCCAATCTATATGCTAACTATAAGCAGCGGGAGGATTTCCCTAACTTAAGTAAAACTCAAATCTACAGTCTGCAGCCATTAAGATAAAGTGTTTTATGGCATCCTTGAACGGTCACTCTATCCGCTGTAAATATTTATAAGGCGTAGAAAACTAAGCTTGTTTGGTTTGCTGCTTTTCTGACTCAATAGCGGCTGTCATTGCGCCAAGTAATTCAGTTAGCTGTACTTCTACACACTCGAGTTGTTTATTCTTCAGCTTAACATCCAACTCGTTTGCGATTTTATGAATATCAATACAATCAAACATCGCAGCAGTGCCTTTAATCGCGTGAATTGTTTTTGCTAACGCATCGTAATCCTGATACTTAGCTTGATTCTTGATCTGAATGATTTGCTCATGCAGCCCAGAAATATACTGTTGCTTTAACTGATAAAACTCAGCTTCGGGCAGATCAACTTCCTCATCGACTTGGATATCCAAATAATAGGCTATTTTTTGACTGAACACGACTCTATCGATAGGTTTTGCGAGATGATCACTAAATCCAAGTTTTAAATAACGCTCAATTTCATGCTGCATGGTATTGGCAGTTAATGCAATCACAGGCGTGCTACACCCCGTAGCCTGAATAAAGCTAAACGCCTGCTCACCATCCATTACCGGCATTTGAATATCCATTAATATCAAATCGAAATCACCATCTAGTACCGCCTGTACCGCTAGCTGACCATTTTCAACCGCCGTAACAGATAAGCCCATACGCTCTAAAATACGCTTAATAAGCTTACTATTGTCTGTGTTATCTTCAGCTAATAACACTTCACCTTTAAGCTCTTGATTTATTTCATCTGGTATTGTACCTTGTTCACGAACATCGCCAATTTGAGCGAGACTTTGCACCCACTTTGTTTTCTCGGTGGTATATAGGCCAACAGTAAGAGTAAAGGCAGTACCTGAACCTACCTCACTTTCTACCGAAATATCACCATCTAACTTTCTCGCTAAGCTTTTGGAAATATTTAGTCCAAGCCCTGTTCCACCATATTTCCTTGATGTGGAAGAGTCGGCTTGATAAAACGCACTAAATAATTCTTTTTGTTCATCCGCTGTCATTCCTATCCCGGTATCTCGTACCGTGATCATAAGGCGCTCGTTTTGACACGCCACATCAATCGAGATTTTACCAACCGTCGTAAACTTCATTGCGTTAGATGTGAGATTTAGTAATATCTGCCGCAATCGAGTGGGATCAATAACCACAAAATCAGGCAGTGGAAAGTGATAATTCAATGCAAACTCAAGCCCTTTATCTCTAATTTGCTTACCCAATAACGAATCGACATGCGCAATTGCTTGAAAAAGGTTTGACTCCACCAACTCAACTTCTAGTTTATTAGCCTCAATTTTAGACATATCCAAAATGTCATTAATTAGTCCAAGTACATGACGCGAGTTTTGTAAAATAACAGAGATTGCGTGATTACGCTCATGCGGCTTGATATCTCCGAGCATAATGCCATCGGCATAACCAATAATTGACGTCATTGGTGTTCTTATTTCATGGCTCATGTTCGCCAAAAATCGACTTTTTGCCTCACTAGCATCTCTAAGCTCTGAGGCCACCTGCTCTAACTCATAAGTACGTTTTAACACCTTTGCTTCAAGGTTTTTATTGAGCTCTATATTTTCTTCACTGGTTATTCTAAATTTGTCCGCAACCGCAAAAGCCAACAGTAATGCATCAAGCGCAGTACCTATTAAACCATAAAGATATAAGTTACTCGACGATTCAGGCAGCAAACTTAAGTTAGTTAAATTGCCCACCATATTGGGGATCGCCATTGCGATATATGCCATCACAAAATAACGAGCTGGTTTAAAGCCCTCAACCCAGCGCTTAATGCCGACAAATAGTCCGAAACAGAGTGCTAATCCCGTTACCAATGTTGCCCAAATAAAGCCAAAACCTGGGAAAAGAATACAAAACGGTAGTCCAAGAGCAGCTATCACTCCAAGCCAGATAGAAATCGACACATAGTTTGGATGAACATCCTTGAGTTTTAAAAGATGGATATAAAATAACGCGTTGGTTAATGGCGCAAGCGCAAAACCTAACCAATGCAAGTTTGCAGAGTAAAATCCAAATAGCTCGTCGGGAATATGAAAGAAATGGCTCCATGCAAATACCCACACACAAGTGAATAATGCGTAATAAAAATGAGTGATATCTTTCGAGCCGATGTAGATTAATAAGTTATATAGCCCAAGAACAATGCCGACACCAAAACAAAGCGTCATGATAAGGTTTTCATAGACCACTTCCTGCTGAAAATCTCTCAGAGGCTCAATGGTCAATTTTACAGGAGTGTAAAAGAAATCACTCTCGAAGAGCGTAACGATATAATAATCTTGGTTCGGTTCTAACGTGACTTGATTACCATAATGAAATGCAAATTCATTTTCGACCTTGCCCCCAGAAAAAACTCGCAAGACCGTTTCTGGTGTATATATCCTCGACTCAATTTTGCTCAATACCGTATTGTATGGATAGAGCACAAATTCATTCAATGGCGTTTCATTTCTGACTTTAGTCACCAAGAAATAACGACCAGAAAACAGTGCTCTCTTCTTTAGTGGCTCATGAATAGATTCCCATGCACTCAACTCATCCCAGCTTTGAGGAAACCTTGTACTAGAACTTGCCTCATAAGCCTTTCCAACATGATGTAAATTTTGATATTGCCAAGGCTGCGTCAATTTCAACACAGCCTGATCTGCATAGGCGAAACTAGAAAACAGAATTATGCTGAAAATGATCAGTAGTAAACGCATTCTAGCCAGTTACCTTAGTAAAGTTACCTGTGGTTCGGTATTTGATCTGCAAGTTTTCTACCCCCAAGTCAGGTGACTTATCTCTATATAGTGCTCAAAAAAATCAAAAGCGATATGTTACATCCATGCCTATCCTTCTCCCCTCACCTTTAAAGTCTTCCAACATTCCCAAAAAGCTACTTAGGTCAAATTTAAGATGGCTATACTCTTTATCTAGAAGATTTTTACCCCAAATACCTAACTGCCAGTCTCTATACTCCACCTGTAGATTGGCATTCCAAAGCATATAACTGGGCTGCTTAGCATAGGGAGATTCGTTTTGGTCAAAGTAATATTCGCTTTGATAATCAAATGCTATTCTACTTTTTATACTAACTTCATCCCAATTAAATGCATAATTTATTTGTCCAGAGATATTCCATTCGGATGTAAACGGTAAGCGATTGTCGGTCAATACAACGCCAACTGGATCAATAAATTCCTCAAAGTTAGCTTCAGGTATATACCCTATATCCAAGCTTATCTGAGTTTGCTCCGATAGATACCAAGTGTTTTCTATTTCAGCACCATAGATTTTTGACTTACCTACGTTTTCAAGTAACTGATAAGGCGGTGCTCCAGGTACTTCTGAAGCCTGATTCATAAATACCTGTTGGTCTTTATAATCATAGTAAAAAGCGGCCAAATTTGTACGCAGTTTAAGCTCATTAAATAACAGCTTTGCTCCTATTTCATGGGCGATTAGTTCTTCGGGGCCATAACTTGCCTGTATCGCGGCATCCTTCGAAATAAGGAAGCCACCGTTATAGCCGCCGCTTTTTGCACCATTAGATAAACTATAATAAACACTTTTATCTGGTTTAACTTTATGGATAACTGACAACTTTCCAGACAAATTACTATCGGACTCTTTTCCCTCAATGTCGTAGGCAGGGACTAAAATGCCAGCGAGGTTATCTCCAAACGGTACATTGAGGTATGAGAAAGAGTCATAATTTACCTTTTCATCACTGTACCTTACTCCTACAAGTACATCTGTATGTTCACTGATTTCATATTCATATTGGCCAAACAAAGCCATTGATTTTACTTTGATATCATTGTCATAGAAAAAGGTTGCCGCACTTGCACCATTAGGGGTTCCCCTAAAATCACGTAATAGGTCATTGAAATTATCTTGGTAAATACGCTCTTCTAGTTGAAATAAGCCTACCGTCAGAAATCCGGTTTCCATACTTTGCTCAAACCTAAGCTCATTCACCAGCTTTTCATTTTTAAGCCCTAACTCACCTTCACATAATGAAAATGGACTTCCATCACAATTAAATCCATGTATCCTATCTAAGCGATTGAAAGCCCCAAGATAAATAAGTTGAGACCGGTCATCCAGTGCATACGCGATCTCTGTTGTAACACCTTTGCTTATACTGTGATGTTTTTGATAATTATTGACCCGCACAGCCCAAAAATCGTCGCTGCCAATATTAAAACCAAGCGCATCAACGCAGTTGCTAGTGCCCGCTTGCGCTGGAGAACATAATGAACCATCCAAAGGGTTTGAGAATAATCCGATATTCCCGACCGGCTGAACCAGTCCATTCCAATGACCATAATCTAATTTCACAAAAACACTGAACTTATCAAACTCGCCAAAATAACTTAGTCGAACATCATTTTGTTCCATATACGCCTCAGGAGCGTCAGGCTGGAGGTTATAAGTTGTGTACTCATAGTTATTGTGGCTTGCGGCAAGTCGCACCGCGCTATTTTGATCTAGGCTATAGTTGAGCATCGTACGTGCTCTTGTTAAAGAATCCGAACCGACCCCCACACTGACAGAAGCAAAATTACCATCTGTTGGGCGCGCCGTGCGCACTAAAATTGCCCCCCCAGTGGTATTTCTACCAAAAAGTGTACCTTGTGGACCTTTCAATACTTCTACTTGCTCAACATCAAACAAGTTAATGATTTGATTATTCGCAGACCCAACAGATATACCATCTAAATACACCCCAACCGGAGAAGTGTTGGCCGTATTGTAATCGACAAGTCCGACACCTCGAATGCTGACCGCTGGAGGCGTGCCCTCAGCTGCATTTTGACTGATTTTTACATTCGCAACTAAACTACCCAGTTCGGTCGTATCTTTCAGTGCCGCGTCAGTGATGACTTGTCCGGATATGGGTTTAACAGCGATAGCAACATCATTGATAGATTGCTTTCTTTTTTGGGCGTATACCTCAATGACTTCGATTTCTTCTTCGACTTGTGCTGACGTTTCCATCGAAACTACTGAGAGTAATGTTAGTGTTATCGTATTTAACAGCACATTTGGATGTGGCATAGTTTGAATCCCGAGCTATATCATGCAATTGCACTATCAGTATAGCTGAATTAAAAAGACCCCCAAACAAATGAACCCGATTACCTTTTTAAGGTTCAAGTTATCGTTCATAACGCATACAAATTATACCCAGATGGGATTTAAGCCCTGCAAATTGCAAGGCTTGAAATGTAGTTGGGCTACTCCGTCAGTATGACTACTCAAACGTTAAACGGCTCAAATCCTGATTCTCCACTAATGCTTTGAGGATATCCGGTGATAGCTCTACTCGTTTGCATGCCAGCCATCACAGCAGCTTCAACACAACCTGCATTGACACCGGTTTTAATCCAATCTCCGGTAATGTAGAGGTTTTCGAAGATGCTGCCATCCGTAGGCAGTCGAAATTGACTGCTATCAACAACACTTAACACATAACGCTCACTGGGGTCGACATTCACCCTCCAATACTGAGTATTGAACCTAACTTCGCCTTCCTTATTATCAACATCAAACAATACGTTCCAATCGAAGTCGTCACCATGATAAGCCTCTGGCCACAGTGGCTGCATCTGTAATCTAAGCTTTTGCAATGCGTTTTCTTTTACCTGAGCTTTCATGCGTTCAGGAAACTCATGATCGCTCGGAGGTGGATAATCTGCGCAGGTAAAAGCACTACAAAAGTAGGCAATGTTCTTAGGCTGAGTATTTGGCCAATCTTCAACCTCAAGTAAATTAGACATCGCAGCCCAAGTATCAAAGGGTTGAGAAAATGCGCTTAATATTGGTGGCTCATTACTGCCAGAAGGGTCGTGAAAACCCAGTTCATTGTCAGTTTTAGTGAGCCACAACTGTAAAGCTTGAGTCGCAACAGTTTTGACCTTTTCGGCTTGCAACTTTAAGTTGTTATCTTTAGCCAATAATTGCTGACAAAGTGGCTCAAGACCTGCCACTGAGATCCCAAAAATCACTAAATCGAAATCAGTACCTTTATTTAGTGTTTTTCTCGGCAACCTCTGTCCAAATGCTTGTTGGTAAACCGTCTCCCAATTAGACCAGTAAGACTCTAGGTTAATCTCATGTTCTTTAAGTAGTGCTACTTGCTGCGGGTCAATTTGTTGCCACAATGGAAAGCTTGGCCAACATGGCAAGTCTTTGACTAATTCTAGAGGCTCGTAATTTTGCGTCTCTTTTAGTTTAACCTGTTGAATTAATTGAATACTATCAACATAATGGCCATCATCATCCTGTGCACAGTGTAACGATTCAACCTGATGAAAAAACGCAAACTTAACGCCTCGATGTTTGAGCAGCTCATAGATAGGAGAGAAAATAATATCTCCCATCCCGGCTTGCATTTTCCACATCACACCACCGCGATAACACAGCATAATCCGAAGCATAGCCAAAGCCGCAACTCCCGCTTCGACATTCGGCTTTTTAAAATCACCGTCCTCATAGCCAAAAACGAGGTCATAAAAGCCGCGGACAGGCGCAGACTCCACAGACAGCGATTCATTTGCGCCATTGCGCTTGAGCCACTGTTTAAAATCGTATCGATCAAGATAACCAAACCCTCGTGAATAGACTTTGTCACGGAGCATGCCTATGGTCATCGCAACACCTAAATCTATACATATATACAGACGTCTAATGACAGGGTTGTCATCAATTAAGTCGTTTACTTCAGACTGCAACCAACGCCTAATTTTTCGAACCATATACCAAACAACTAAGTGATCTTTCTTATTCTCTAAACGATGATCAGCTTCACGCACCGTCAAAAAATTACTGAGTTGCGTTATTAACAGCTTTGGTGTGGATACAACCTCTTGAACATGGTTTTCTGCGTCATCAAATAAGGTCTTGGCTTTATCTTCGACACTATCAAAAAAGCTTTTAACTTCCTGTCCCAAGTGAGCAAGCAGCGTTTTATCTCTTTCTTTTTTAGTTTTGAGTTGCGTGGATTTGTGGGTTTTCTCAACTTCACACTCCAAATCATCAACCCACTTGTGTAGCCAAGCCGCAAGTAATTTTAAAATCTGCCAAAAATGTAAATCGAGAGTGCCATTTGCTGGATTACCTGGGATCTCAGGGAAATCTACTGACCAAGTTTGCCATTGCTGGTCGATATATTCTTGCAACACGACCAAACTATGCGGTTTTAGTGCTTGTTGCCAAGTGTGAATGGGGATATCACTTGAGCGCTCAAGCTTATTATAAACTGTCTCAATAGCCCTAAAAGAATTGACATAGGCACCAAACCAAACGTGAAGACCATGCTCTTCAATACGTTTGCCGTATTCAGCATTCCGACCACTCGCCCCTTTGCCTCCCAAACGCCAACCTTGCTGATAAACGGTAATATCATAGCGCTCTTGCCAATCTTCTTGTTCAGTCATGTATACCGCAGCTGTCATCGCCGAAACGCCGCCGCCAAGTATTGCTACTTTTTGTTTACTCATAAGCCTTCCTTTTTCAAACGTGTTGACGAGCAACACCTAAAGCCACATAGGAAGACAACTAAACATGCAAATATCGCTTTAGTAAAAATCGTGTTTTTTTATGCCACAAATACACTAACGATGGAGATTAGCCATACTCTGAGCACTGGAAACAATTTCTTCCACACCTGCCTGATCGAAGTCCATTTTCACAAAGTAAGGTAGTTTGACCTCGCTTTTGCCTAATGGAATGCCAAACATTTTATCGAGTGGAAACGCATCTATTCGTTGTAGATTCAGGCTTAAGTCATCTTTGATAAAACCAATTTTGTGGATTTTCTTCACCTCAGAAGGGGAATGTACCACTGCCGAATATACAGACTTCTCGGCATAGCCATCTGGGAACTGCTTAAATAATATTTGATCCATTTGTGGGTGGGTAAAACCCGATAAGAACTGTTTAAGAAATTGGCTATCGACGTTTAAATCAGACACTGAATCTTTGAAAAGCTCAGCAATTTCTTCACCCACTTCCAACACTTCTTTTAGCCATGACTCCCCGTCATCCTCAGGTTCAATGGATAACAATTCATGCCATGCCATTTTGACGTTGGGATCAAATTCCTTAAAGGTCTCCAGAGAGAGGGAAAAGCTCAGTGGGTCGCCAAAGTTATCAGGCATTTCGTAGCGACATAAATATTTGTTGTAGCCCCATATTTCTCGACCATTTATCAGCGCGTTAATGTTGTTGACAGAGATAAACGCAGGATACCAATACAGATGCTCTGCTTTTAACGTTTCGAGATTGACTTGCAGAATTGGTAACCAGACAATGACATCGGTTTCTTGCATATATCCATAATTACTAAATGGCGGCACTTTTGATGCGATATTTTCAATATCCGTAAAGGTCAATAAGCACCAATCCGTTAAAGCCCTGAATACAAATTCACTACTAGAAACCGAATTCAGCGTTTTATCAACATAGGCTTGGATTGTTGATTTCTTTCCTTTGACAAAGAAGCCATACATTTGTGCATTTAGCATTCTACATGGAGGTTTGGCGATCGGATTACTATAAAAATGTTGATAATCAGGCAACTCGGGATACATCTTTCACTCCTTAAAGTATGATAAGTTAGTGTTTAGTGTAGTTCGCTCAAGCCGCTTTTGCGTATGTTGTTACGAAAACTCCGCCTCTCGTTGCACAACCTCGATATAGTTGCGTGCCTCTCGCTGGCAAAAATACTGATAATGCGAGTATGCGTACTCATCATAGTTACCCGAGAGCTTGTTCATAAAACCGTGTAAATATCGCGTTCGGATACAATCCAGCCCTTTTTTATCTTTTAACTGTTCTATAACGGGCTCAACGTCAAAATGAGATTCAACTTGAGCAAAGAAGATAGACACATCGCAACTAGGCTTAATATTTAGATGATTACGTATTTGGCTGGGATAAAATGCGATAAGCTGCTCAACAGAGTGAGATGCACCTTGTTCAGACAATGCAATCCACGCTGCAGCTCCGCCTGCACTAAAGCCAATAATAAGTTTTGGTTTGTATTCAGAAATCGCTGCTGATACTTTGTCAGCATATAAACGATGACCACACTGCGCCAAAAACAGCTCATAACAATCCGACTCAGAGACACTGTTTGGTTCTTCTATAAATGGTGAAAGCACCTGCACGCCACTTCCAAGTGATTTAGCAAAACGATCAATATGATCCGTATAACCGAAAATATCGGTAACGATTAATATAGCCATCGGTTTTCCTTATTAATAATTTATAGTTATTGACTTGTATGACTTTCCTTGCCATACGGCCTTATCTACTTATATTGGATTAACGCGCTGCAATCAAACTCTATATTCAATCGCTTGACAAAGCTTTAACTAGCACGTTTTTACCCAAAACTAAAACCTCTTTTAAAGCTAGCATACCGCCAACCTCTGTAAACATTAAATACAAATTAAATAAACATTAATTTAATCATCAATATCGCAAACAATGCTAAGCTTATTGTAAGTTCAGCAAGAGTGACCCAATTTGATCAAAATCATCTTACTCCTCTTCATTGCCTTCCAATCCAGTTTCGTATTTGCAAAACAAATAACTTGGATTGCGATAGACTTCGCGCCTTATTATATCCTTTCTGATGATTTGGAGGGACAAGGACGGGACGAGTTATTGATAAAACTCATCCAACAACAGATGCCCGACTACACCTTCAATTATAAAGTGTTCCCCGCATCGAGGGCGATACATGAGCTCTCTAATTTCAACAACCAATATTGTATGATCTCCCTCTATAAAACACCCGAGCGACAAAGACATATCGCTTTTAGTGATGAGTATTCCACCATTGGATTGTCAACCTCTGCCGCACTAAGGAAAGATGTCGCACAGTCGCTTGGCATTACCAACAGCGCAATTGATTTGGAAAAGCTCGTAACTGAGCACGGGCTAACCGTAGGTGTGGCGGCAAACCGGTCGTTTGGTCATGAAATTGATGCGTTATTGGCGAGTTTGCCTACCAAGCAAGTGCTTGTAAGACCAGGAAGAGATACATTAGAGAGTTTGACTATCATGCTGCTCAAAAAAAGAGTCGACGTGATACTCGGATACCCAAGCGAACACCACTACCACAAATTGCATGTTGATAAGCAAGATGAATTGACACAAGTCAGATTGAGTATCGCCTCGCAAATAACTGCTGGATATGCAGGCTGTAATAACAATGCGATTGGTAAGGAACAGATCGCTGCAATTAGCGAAGCGTTAAAACAAGCCCATAAAAACGAGCAGTTTAGACTGGCTATGTCTCGTTGGTTACCAGAGCAATTTCAGCCACAGCTAGCTAGTATTTTTAAAAACTAACTTTGTAAAACTAGGGCCTGTTGAACTTTGCTGTTTGATTTTTGTTCTTCTGAGTGTGTTTTGGTCGCGACGCTCGACTTGCCGCCTAGTAATCTAGGCAAAAGTTGAGCAACAATGAACAAAGCGCACTCAGGTGAACCCAAAGGGCAGCGCTTGATTGGTATTTCTTCTGTGTTGCCCCACAAGGATGTGGGGTAAGGTGACTTTGCAGGAGCACAAAGTCTTTATCGCCTGACTCACATAGAATAACTATGCTACGCAGGCTCTGCCTTGTACAAATACCAATCAAACTGCTGCAAAAACAAACTTGAAAGGTAAATAGGCCCTAATATTGCGTTTTAAAAGTGGACTCCACCTAGAATATAAAGCGCAGCACCACGTATGTAGAAACACGTGGTGCTAGTAGAGATTACTTACGAATACCTTCCAAGTGCAAACCGATGGTAACGTGCGTTGATGCCGGACCTAGATCATAATCAATGTCATAATCAGCAAGTTTTAACTGGGTTTCGCCTTCAAAGCCAACTCGGTATCCACCCCAAGGATCTTTACCTTCGCCCACTTTTTGAATATCAAACTCGATATTCTTTGTTACCCCATTGAGTGTAAAGCTTCCTTTTACCTTCGCATTTGTATCATCGCTAAAAGTAATCGAGTTACTCTTAAAAGTCGCCTTAGGATTTGCTTTAACGTTTAAGAAATCATTACCGCGCAAATGCTTATCACGCTCTGCATGGTTCGAATCAACAGAAGCAGTATCGATCACTACATTGATTTTTGATGCATTTGGATTTTTTGCATCATAGCTGAAGTCGCCTTCGAAGCTATTAAATCGACCATGCAACCAGCTGTATCCTAAATGTTTAATTTTAAAGTTTACAAAGGCATGTGCACCTTTAGTATCAATTACATAATCCGCAGCATTTACTCCGGCCGATAAGGTCATAGCCGCCATGCTTAATGCAATGATTGTTTTTTTCATGTTTTAATCCTCAACTTTTGTAGCGTTTGGTACCTTGAGCATGCGAACTAAGGTACGATCTCTATTAATAAAGTGGTGTTTTAGCGCTCCCACAATGTGTAGCGCTACTAATCCAATGAGCCCCCAAGCAATGTAAAAATGCACAGTGCCTGCAATATCACTTTGTTCTTCAAACAGCTCTCCAATACCCGGAACAGAAAACCAGTTAAATACCTCGATTGCTCTGCCATCCGAGGTAGAGATTAAGTAACCTGTGACAAACAGCCCAAACAAGCCAAGATACAAAACGATGTGAACGACATGCGCTATTATGTTTTGCAATTTGTCCATGGGAGTGGCTTCGCTTTCGGGCTTCACTTTAGAGTTAGTGAACTTCCAAACCAGCCTAAGTACTATCAAAGCTGCTAGCAGTATCCCGATGCTTTTGTGAATGTGTAAGCCGTCACGGTAGAAAGGATCGTAATAACTGAGTTCAACCATGTACAACCCAAGACCAAACATGCCAAATACCACAAGCGCACTGAGCCAATGAAAGATGATGGCTAACAAACCATAGTTTTGTGATGTATTTTTAAACATAATATTCAGCTAATAAAACTCATTCTCAATAAGAGTAAGCTTATACGCTAAAAGTTCAGAGAGAAAGCCATAAATTTAGCGTCAGATTGTGCATATATGCACACAAAAAAGGCGCTTCATAATACAAGCGCCTTGAGTCGGGGGGAGTGTAAACTAATTTTTATAGAAGTAGCTGTCCTTGGTAATGCTAATCTTGGCATCTTGCTGCGACTCTATCGTGAATTGGATTGGAGTCCGTTTACCTTTTAGCTCATAGCCATCAGCGGTGACCGTTACAGGGATTAATGCCATGTCACCGCCAGCAATATGCGTTGTCATTGGGGCTGTTAATTTCGCATCTGGTAGCCCCTTTAAGCTCACGGTGTAAGTTAAATCATGCTGTGTTTTGTTTATGACACTTAAGGTGTATGGGTTCTCGACTAATCCCTCATAATTAACACGATAAAGCGCATTACGGTCGCGAATGACAGAAGCTTCTATTGGTGTACGATTAAATGCCCAAATCACCATAGTGACTACTATCATTACAGTGATAGCACCATAACCCACTATTTTTAACCTAAATGGATTCGACTTTTTACCCGCTTGTTGATGCTCACTTTGATACTTAATCAAATCTGGCTGATAGCCGAATTTATTCATCGTTTCGTTACACGCATCGATACATAAACCACAGTTAATGCATTCGTATTGCAAGCCATTACGAATATCAATACCAGCAGGGCAAACTTCAACACATAAATTACAGTCTACACAGTCGCCGAGTCCCAGCTGTTTTGGGTCTTCTTTGCGTTTACGACGACCCCTATTTTCACCTCGTTCACTATCATAGGTGACGACTAACGTATCTTTGTCAAACATAACCGATTGGAAACGAGAATATGGACACGCCACAGTACACATTTTTTCTCGTAGAAAGCCTGCGTTTCCATAGGTACAAAGTGCGAACAAAAATACCCAGAAGGAAGTAAGGCCAGTCCACTCAAGCGTAAACATGTCTAGATACAGCTCTTTTGCAGGTATAAAATAGGCCATAAATGAAGTGGCAGTAAACACCGAAATTATCAACCAAATAGCGTGTTTGGCCGTTTTCTTAGCGACTTTTTTGCTATCCCAGTTTGATTTGTCCAACTTTATTCTTTGGTTGCGAGTCCCCTCCACTCGGTGCTCAACCCAAGTGAACATCAGCATCCAAATTGTTTGTGGGCAAGTATAACCACACCACACGCGACCCAGCCAAGTCGTGACAAAGAATAAAGCAAAGGCACCCACCATAAAAATCCAGGCTAGAATCATAAAGTCTTGAGGGAGAAAGGTGGCACCAAATATCCTAAATTGCTGCTTACCAAAATCAAGCAAGATGGCCTGCTGCTCGTTGTACGGGATCCAAGGAATGAGAACGAAAGTTAACATTAAAAACCAGCCAAGGTTTCTTCTTATTTTTTGGAAAAAACCTTTTTGCTCTCTGACGTAAATAGGCCCTTCTTGTTTATAGGGCTTAATGATCATGTCTTCTTCTTTGATATCAAACTTCATGTTATTTGCTACATTGGTAATACACGAGTTTGATATTGCAACTTTCAGACCAATCTGAAAGTTTATAACGCATTGATTTTTATTGCATTTGTTTTTATGATATTTTCAATATCGCGAAATATCACGGATAGGCGCGAAATATCACGAAAGTTTAGCAATTTTTAGTTTTTTCATTTTCGACCTTAGCGTACTTTCGGGTAGCCCTAACTTATCAGCCGCCCCGTTGCTGCCAGCGATCTTCCAGTTACTTATTTCTAGCACTCTTAATATGTGCTCAGCTTCCGCTTGCGCTAAAGTCAGCTCACCATCTTCAGATTTATGCTGTTCAGTAGCGTTAAGTGCTTGAGATAAATCAAGTAAACGACCTTTAGATAATATCGCTTCGCGCTCCAACACGTTTTGGAGTTCTCGAATATTGCCTGGCCAATCATAACGCTGTAACGCATGAATAGCCTTTTTTGAGATCCCGCGTAGTTGCTTACCCAGCTTTTTGTTGAGCTGCACGATGAGGTTGTTGGCCAATACTGGTATATCCTCTATACGCTCTCGCAGTGCAGGCACTCGAATAGGAAAAACGTTTAAACGATAATATAAATCCATTCTAAACCCTCCTTCTTCGACCATTTTCCATAAATCTCTGTTGGTCGCCGCGACTATCCGTATATCTACTTGAATCGACTTACTTCCCCCTACACGCTCAAACTCTCGCTCTTGTAATACACGTAATAACTTGCTTTGCGCTTCTAGCGGTAACTCACCAATTTCATCTAAAAATATTGTCCCTTTATCCGCCAACTCAAAACGTCCTTTACGTTTTTCATTCGCTCCAGTGAATGCACCTTTTTCATGTCCAAACAATTCAGATTCAATCAAGGTTGGTGAAAAAGCAGCGCAATTTACTTTAACGAAAGGTTGCGATGAACGCTCACTAAGGCGGTGCAGATTTCTGGCAACAAGCTCTTTACCCGTGCCATTTTCCCCTAAAACCAATACCGTACTGTCGGTCTGACTAACCAGCTCTAGCTGCGCCAACATAGCCTGAAATATTGCGCTACTGCCCACCAAACCCGAGTCTTGCCAATTTTCATTTAATGTTTCTAGAAGGTAGGCATTTTCATCTTTAAGTTGCTCAGTAAGTACTTGAACTTTATTTAGCGCCTCTCTTAGGGCATTTTCAGTTTTGTGCTGTTGCGATACATCGCGAAATATCGCGACTGCACCGATAATTTGCTGATCTTTAAAGATTGGGGTTGAGGTATATTCTACGGGAAAGCAACTTCCATCTTTACGCCAGAACACCTCATTGGTTACCTGTCGTGTTTTACCATCAAACATTGTTTTGTAGATGTTACATTCATCGGCTGGATAATCACTCCCATCTGCATGACTATGATGATGGTACTGATGTATTTTTTTCCCCAAAAGCTCATCACTTTGCCACCCAGTCATACGCTCTGCGGCCGGGTTTACAAAAACAGCGTTACCAGAAAGGTCAAAACCATAGATCCCCTCTCCAACCGCATTCAATAATAATTTAGGGTCCGCCAAAAAGTGTTTGATAATAGACATAGCAATCCTCGCGATATTTCGCGAGCATTATATAACCATAGCTTTTTATTGTCAGCCATGAGTTTTGCTTAATAATCAGCATCGTCACAACAAACATGCATTTTTCACCCATGAAAGTGTAAAATGAGAGAAAGCTTATAACTTGAGTAACTGCGTGGACAAATCAACTTATATTCCCAGCGCGTTTCTGGACGACATAAAAACCTACTTACCAGATCACCTTAGCATCGAAGACTTTATAGATAAGTGCCAGTCTCCTTTACGCCGAGCAGTCAGAGTCAATACCCTAAAAATGTCTATCACGGAATTCTTAACCTACTGCGAAAAAAGTGATTGGCAGGCAGAGCCGATCCCTTGGTGTGAGGAAGGGTTTTGGATATCAAGAAGTGAACAAGAAGAAACTAATCTTGCTATCGGCAACACAGATATCCATTTAAGTGGCTGCATCTATGTCCAAGAAGCAAGTTCTATGTTGCCGCCAACAGCACTGAAATCGACTATCTGCAGTGATGATATTAATTTGGATATGGCGTCAGCACCGGGTTCGAAAACTTCGCAACTCGCAGCTTATATGGATGGACGCGGCGTACTAATCGCTAATGAGCTATCGTCATCTCGACTCAAAGCGCTTGCAGCAAATATGAAACGTATGGGCATACGGAATGTTGCGTTGTCTCACTTTGACGGCTGTATCTTTGGCGATTATATGCATGAATGTTTTGATAACATCTTGCTTGATGCGCCATGCTCTGGAGAAGGCACTGTTAGAAAGGACCCAAACGCCCTTAAAAACTGGTCAATTGAGTCTAATGTTGAAATTGCACAAGTGCAGAAGCAACTGATAGACAGCGCATTTCAAGCCTTAAAGCCAGGTGGTACCTTAGTGTATTCAACTTGCACATTAACACCGTTGGAAAATCAGCAAGTATGCCAACACCTCATTGATAATTATCCTCAAGCAGTAGCAGTCGAAAACCTGTCGACCTTATTTGAAGGTGCTGAAAAAGCAACAACGTCCGAAGGATACTTGCATGTGTGGCCTCAGCTATATGATAGCGAAGGGTTTTTCATTGCTCGATTTAAGAAGTTACACTCTGTTGCCGTTAAAAACCCAAAACAGAAAAAAGGGGCTTTCCCTTTTGAAGAACTAGACAAGAAAACCACTCAACTATTGTTATCCGCCCTAAAAAAACAGTTTGGTATTGCCCAACTTGACGGTAAGTTGATGCAGCGCGATAAAGAGGTGTGGCTATTTCCTGACAACTTTGAAGCAATCCAAGATAAGATCAAATATTCTCGTATAGGGATTTTAATCGGTACTACCCATAAAAACGGGGTAAGATTAGAGCATGAGTTTGCCACTACTTTCGGTCACTTAGCGTCTAAAAACACTTTAGCACTAACAAAAGAGCAAGCAAAAGATTACTTTAATGGCAAGGATATACGCCTAGATGAAGTTACCAAACTAACGGGAGAGGTGATCCTCACACTATGTGGCAGTGCCATCGGGTTAGGAAAATGGCAAAAGAATAAAGTTAAAAACAGTTTGCCTCGGGATTTAATTAAAGACGGCCTGTTGATAACTTGGGTATAACCTGAATATACCCTTTTGATATTTTTAAGACCAATTATGAATATAAAGAACAACTCTTTGTTTTATATAAACTTAATAAATCATTCATTTA
This sequence comes from Pseudoalteromonas flavipulchra NCIMB 2033 = ATCC BAA-314, assembly GCA_000814665.1. Taxonomy (GTDB): domain Bacteria; phylum Pseudomonadota; class Gammaproteobacteria; order Enterobacterales; family Alteromonadaceae; genus Pseudoalteromonas; species Pseudoalteromonas maricaloris. The sequence continues at coordinate 180,432 of JWIH01000021.1, read as the reverse complement.
TTTGTAAAAAGAATGAAAGGTTAACTAAACTTAACAGTACTTTCTACTTCTCCCTACAGTCTTAGAAGGTGTTTTTAGTTAGCGCACGGCTCAATCTTGAGCCTTTCCCTAGGCCCAGAACTTAGCAGGTAAGTTTCTGGGCGTTTTTTTATCAGTTAACCAGAGGCTAATTAGGTCAACATTTCGAGTTCTGTGATGATCTGCATCGCTGCTTCATTACTGTCACCGCACACATCTTCCATGGCCTTAAATTGCAAACACACTTGTGGGCGCTCTGGCTGGTTAAACAGTTTACACAGATTATTTTCATCTAGTTGAATACACCGCTCCCCCGCAGCTTTACCATTTGGCATACCGGGAATGGGTGTTGAAATACTTGGTGCTATACAACAAGCGCCACAACCAAGCCTACAATCCATTCTGTTTCTCGCAATTTTGACAATAAGTGGTGCATTTTATCGAAAAATCGACTACACGTAAAAGCATCAATCGCTTTTAAGAATGTAACGATAAATTTAGGTACGCAAAGCTTTGTTACATATTCAGTCTGGATTTAAACACCTCGACATAATTATTCGCGTATTCTTAAGCTTATCGATGATCTAGAGCCGTTAATCTGGGTCATTAAAAATCATTCAACAGGAAGGATTTTAACGTGGCTAGTAAAAAACAAATAATTCTACCAATTGCCGTTCTTGCGGTGGGAATTGCAGCGGCTGTTGCCATGTCTGCAATGAAACAACCTCCAGAAGAGAAGAAAGAAGAAATAGTACATCCTCTCGTACAGGTTCAACCTATTCATATTGACCAAGTTAAGCTTAACGTATCGTCATACGGTATCGTGATGCCAAAATACAGTACTGAGCTTGTTGCTCAGGTCAGTGGTCAAGTTATTTCATTGTCTGACAAGTTTGTCAAAGGTGGCTTTGTCAAAGAAGGCGACGTGCTTGCTCGCATCGACCCGAATGACTATGAAGCGTCGCTGATTGAAGCTGAAGCGGCTTTAGCACAAGCCAGCTCAGCGCTAGAAATAGAACAAGCTCAGGTGCAAGTAGCAAAAGCAGAATGGCAAAGGATTAAAGCAAACGCTAACGAAAAAATACCTTCCGAGCTCTATTTAAGAAAACCTCAGCTCGCTGAAAAGTTAGCAAGCTTTAAAGCGGCGCAGGCTGCAGTGAAAAGAGCGAACCGAAATTTGGAGCGTACTTACATCAAAGCGCCCTACGATGCGATTATAGAGTCTCGTACGGTAAGCCTTGGTAGTGTAGTCAATCCCGGTAATGGCTTTGGTAAACTCAATGCGACATCTGTTGCGGAAGTACGCCTCCCTGTTGCCGATAATGAATTGAAATACTTACCGCAACAAGGTGTTGGCACCGATGTCGTGATCACAGCAGAAGTCGCTGGTCAACCGATGAGTTGGAAAGGCGAGATCGTCCGCAGTGAAGGTGTTATCGATAACAAAAGTCGCATGACCTACCTTGTTGCTCAAGTCGAACAGCCTTATTACAACAACGCAAAACCACTACGTTTTGGCGCTTATATCAATGCTGATATTCAAGGTTTGTTAGTGCAAAATGCCACTATGCTTCCTCATCACTTAGTGAAAGAAGGTCGCGTTGCAACATTGGATGATGATAACAAGCTGAGCTACAAAAAGGTCAATATTATTAGAGAGTACAATGGCATGGTCGTCGTTGATAACGGCGTTGAGTCAGGCCAACAGGTCATTACTTCAGCGCTGGACTATCCTTCTGAAGGAATGCAACTACGTACAGACAATACTCCTTCGCAAAGCGCTAACACGCAATTGGCGCTCAAAGAGGAGTAAGGTTCATGCAGAGTCAAAGCACAGAAAAAGGCTTAATTGCTTGGTTTGCACGTAACCCAGTTGCAGCAAACTTATTGATGATATTTATTATTGTGGGCGGCTTGCTTACCGCGTTTTCGATCCGCAAGCAAATGTTTCCACAATACGATAGTAACTGGATAAGTGTTCAAGCTGTGTATCCGGGCGCGGCACCTCAAGAGGTCGAGGAAGGGATCACGATTAAGATCGAGGAATCCATGGAAGGTCTCGAAGGGATCAAACGCTTGATCACCTACTCTAATCGCGGTTACTCGCAAACTTGGATAGAAGTAGACGAGCAGTACAACACCAAAGAGGTACTCGACGAAGTCAAGATGCAAGTGGACTCCGTCTCAACTTTCCCATCTGGAATGGAACGCCCTATTGTGCGTCACGACAAGGCAACCCAAGAAGTGATGTGGTTGTCGCTCAATGGCGACTTGAGTCCCCATGATCTTAAAGAGCTTGGTAATCGCATTCATGAAGAAATGCTGTCGTTACCTGGCGTTAACCTTGTACGCTTTGATGGTGGCCTGAACTACGAAATCTCTATTGAGATAAGCCCTGATAAAATGCGCGAATACGGCCTAAGTTTTAGAGCAATTTCGGATGCAGTAAAGAGCTTCTCAGCGAACATGTCTGCTGGCCAAATTCGCTCCGAAAATGGCTATATTTCAATGCGAGTTGAAAACCAAGCCTATCGCGGTGACGAGTTTAGAAAACTCCCCTTACTAACACTACCAGACGGCGCACAGGTTAGCTTAGGCGATGTCGCCACCATTAACGATGGCTTTGAAGAAGGACTGCAATACTCTAAATACAATGGTAAGAACTCACTGGTGTATGAAGTTAGCGCGTCAAAAGACCAAGACATCACCAAAGTTGCTGATATCATTAAGAACTATCTTGAGGCAAAGAAAGGCTCACTGCCACAAGGCGTAGAACTTGAACCTTTTATTGACTTGACCTATTACCTCAATGGCCGCCTTAACATGATGCTAGAAAATATGGCGTTAGGTGGGGTATTAGTTATGCTAATGCTTGCTCTATTTTTACGTGTGCGTTTAGCATTTTGGGTAATGATGGGGTTGCCAGTTAGCTTCTTAGGTGCATTTTTAATGATGCCAATGGGCTATTTAGACGTAACGATTAACTTGGCCTCACTGTTTGCCTTTATTTTGGTGTTGGGGATTGTCGTTGATGACGCGATAGTCGTCGGTGAATCCGCCCATGCTGAAATAGAAAAACATGGTCATAGCCTCGATAATGTCGTTCGTGGCGTAAAACGTGTTGCTATCCCAGCCACTTTTGGTGTGCTTACTACTGTTGCTGCTTTCTTGCCGCAAACATTAGCAACTGGCCCAACGGCAGCATTTTCTAAAGCAATTGGTGGCGTAATAATTCTTTGCTTACTATTCTCTTTGGTTGAATCTAAGCTGGTTTTACCTGCGCATTTAGCAGCGATGAAAGACAAACCAAGCAACCCTAAAAATCCGTTCCACCGCCTCAGGGAAAAAATGGATAGCGGCCTTCAATCTTTCATTGAAAACACGTACCGCCCATTCATTGTACGCTGTATTCACTACCGTTATACCGTTATCGTTGGCTTTTTAACCATTTTAATTGTCAGCGCGGGGATGTTTGCTGGTGGCTTAGTGAAGTTTGTTGCTAACCCAAAAATCCCACATGATTTTCCACGTATCTCGATTGATATGAACTTATCTTCGTCAGAAAACGCGACGCTTGAGTCAATTCAAAAAATTGAGCAAATGGTACTGAAAGTCGACAAAGAAATTGAGGCTGAGTATGGCAAGAAAATGATCCGTGATTACATGGTGAATATGAATGGCCGCACAAGCGCAAATATTATGGTGATCTTGGTTGAACCAGATGCACGCCCAATCGATACCTTTGCACTCAGCGCCCGCTGGCGTGATGCAATGCCTGCACTGCCTGGTGTTAAATCGCTAAACATTCAAGATAGCATCATGAATGGTGGCCGTGATGACGGAGATATTAGCTTTAGATTAGAAGGTAAACACAAAGAAGAGCTCCGCGAAGTCGCACAGAAACTAAAAGACAAGCTAGCAACTATTGAAGGTGTTGGTGATATCAATGACTCTATGCAATCAGCAACCGATGAAGTGCAGCTTGAGCTTAAACCATTAGCGTATAGCCTTGGACTGACGTTGGCAGATGTTGCATCCCAAGTAAACTTCAGTTATTACGGCCTTGAAGCACAGCGTATTTTACGTGATGGTGAAGAGATCAAAGTGATGATCCGTTATCCTAAAGAACACCGTGATGCCATTAGTGACATTCAGGATGTGCGTATCTTAACGCCTCAAGGTGCAGAAGTGCCGTTGGTAGAAGTGGCTGATGTAAAATTGGTTGATGGTGTGAACCGAATTCGCCGCGAAAACGCCAAACGCACGATTAATGTTTGGGCATCAGTTGATACAGAAATCGCACAACCATTTGAGATAGCAAAACAGGTTCGTGACGAATATCTTCCCAGTCTATTAAAGAACTACCCTGGCGTTCAAAGTGCAGTGGCGGGTCGCGTACAAGAAGAAATGGACAGTGTTGCGGAGCAAATTCGTGACTTTGCCCTGTCATTAATGATTATCTTCGCACTACTGGCAATTCCACTACGCTCTTATTCTCAGCCTGTCATCATCATGTCTGTGATCCCATTTGGTGTAGTCGGTGCGGTATTCGGTCATATGATATTGGGAATGACAATGAGTAGTTTGTCGTTCTTTGGAATTATTGCCGTGGCAGGGGTTGTGGTAAACGACTCTTTGGTTATGGTGGATTTTGTCAATAAAGCACGCGAAGAAGGTATCGATTTAAAAGCCGCGGCCGTCGAGGCCGGATGTAAACGCTTTAGAGCAATCTTGCTCACTTCGTTGACCACCTTTATCGGACTTGTACCAATCATTATGGAAACCAGCCTGCAAGCTAAAATTGTCATTCCAATGGCGGTATCGCTTGCGTTCGGTGTGTTGTTTGCCACGGTGATCACCCTCGTACTTATCCCTTGTCAATATGTGGCACTTGAAGATGTTAAACGCGTTGGCCGCAAATGGTTTAAAGGTAAAGGCTCGGCTGATAGCCAACAAACTACACCGGAGCTAAATTCTAATACTCACTAAGTAACGCATTACTAGCCCACAAAAAAGCTCGGAAACTTCCGAGCTTTTTTATTTTTTAATACAGATGTTACTGACTGTAATGCGCAAAAAAGCGTTTTACTCTATCCATTGCAGGCTGTAAATCATCTTTATGTGGTAAAAACACTAATCTAAAATGATCCGCACTGGGCCAATTAAAAGCACGTCCGTGGACAAGTAGAATTTTTTCTTCTTTGAGCAAATCCAGCACCATGCGCTCATCATTCTTAATATTAAACCGCTTTACGTCGACTTTTGGAAACGCATAAAGCGCGCCCTTTGGCTTTACACAGCTTATCCCTTCGATATCGTTTAAACCTTTAAACGCAATATCACGCTGCTCATACAAACGCCCACCCGGTTCAATGAGTTGGTCGATGGATTGTATGCCTCCAAGCGCTTGTTGAATGGCAAACTGTGCAGGAACATTGGCGCATAATCGCATAGACGCAAGCATTTCTAAGCCTGTGATCAAATCCCGCATCACTGAATGCTTACCACTGATCACCATCCAGCCCATGCGGATCCCGGCCGCACGATAGGTTTTCGCTAAACCATTAAAAGTAATAACCGGGATATCATCGCAAAGACTCGCAATTGAAAAATGCTCCGCATCGTCATATAAAATCTTTTCGTAGATCTCATCACTCAGTATTAATAGCTTGTGTTCTCTGGCAACGTCAATTAATGCCTCGAGCAATGCTTTGTCATATACAGCACCGGTCGGATTATTTGGGTTGATCAGCACCAATGCCTTTGTGCGACTCGTGATTTTACGCTTGATATCTTCGATATCTGGAAACCAGTCTTGCTCTTCATCACAAAGGTAATGCACTGGATTACCGCCTGATAATTTAACAGCGGCAGTCCATAGCGGATAATCCGGTGCGGGGATCAACACTTCGTCACCATCATTGAGTAAGGCTTGTGCGGTCATTTGGATCAATTCACTGACGCCATTGCCAATGAAGATGTTATCGACACTAATATTGGGAAAGCTTTTTTGCTGATAATATTGATACACGGCGACTCGGGCAGAGTACAATCCTTTTGAGTCGCAATACCCCTGCGCAGAATATAAGTTTTTTATGATATCTCGGTGCATATCTTCTGGCATATCAAAGCCAAATGCCGCCGGATTACCAATATTTAATTTGAGGACTTTCATGCCCTCGTCTTCCATTTTTCTTGCTTGATCCAATACTGGACCACGAATATCGTAACTCACACCATTGAGCTTATTACTTTTTGTTATTTGTAGCATCTATAACCCCCTCATTTTGCTCAAGCATATATCACAATGCCGTCTAAATTCTATGCTTGTGATAACTTTTTATGCTTCAAAAAAGCAACTTACAAAGTGAAGTGGTTGGAGTGGGATGAATAAGAGCAATATCAATAAAAAAGGCCGTATAAACGACCTAATTTCCGCTCTTTGGCTGATGCTGGATTTAAGATTGAGCACTCACCCATTGCTGCAATTTCGCTTTTGAACCTGCAACTTGTGCTGCCAGCTTCTCAATAGAGTCATCAACAATATCCTGCTCCCCTTGCATGAGGGCATGCTCAATCGTCTTTGCCAAATCGCTCAAACTAGCAGCCCCAAACTGGGCAGCATTAGATTTTAAACTGTGAGCATGACGAATGGCAGCTTCTTGATCCTGATTCAAATTCAGCATCAACTCCGATTCTAACCGCTCGAATTCAGAACAACAAAAATGAACCGTATCTTCGAATTGCTCGCCCAGTAACATTTGCATGTTCTCTAGGGCACCTTCATCTATTACGATGCTCATAATTTTCCTTAAATTTAATATTCTATTACTTATGCTAGCCAAATCTGGTTTCTTGTGCAAAGTAAATGCGGGCAAGATATGATAAAATATGACTTATATTAAGAAACACCTCATCAAACATGAAACGTAATACCTGTCCAGTCTGTCAGTTTCCCACAAAAACTTGCGTATGCTCCTATATTGGTAACGTGATACCAAATGCGACTCAAGTTATTATCATGCAGCATCCGAGCGAAGTAAAAGTCGCCAAAAATACCGCAAAGCTCCTCGCCTTGCAGTTAGGCAGTTTTGCGCTGTATGTTGGAGAAAATACCACTGACTTTGAAGAGTTGATTAACTTCTGCAACGAAAACCATGTAGCACTACTCTACCCAAACAGCCACGCTAAGACCTTAACTACAGAGTATAATCACGCTCAAAAGCTTGATGCCATCATCTTATTGGACGGTACTTGGAAGAAAGCCACTAAGCTTTATAACCTCAATCCGTGGCTAAGCCAGTTGCCCAGTTTCCAGTTCGATTCGGTCAATGCAAGTGAATATACTATTCGTAAATCTAAACATGAATACAGTTTATCAACACTTGAAGCGGCAGCTCAATTTCTCGAGATTGTAGATCAATGCGAAACTTCGGTTCTCTACAAACTTCAAGCTGGTATGGTGAAAGAGCAGATGAAGCGAATGCCTGATGATGTTAAGGCTCGGTATTAAAGGAAGAGAATGCCAAGGTCGAGACTACAGCGCGGATACACTCGCCGAGGACCCGATTATCGATTCGGCGATCAAGTTGATTTCAGTGAAATCAAACAGACCTTTGGCTTTAAAACCATGACCATTGGTCATTGGGTTACGCCTGAAGAAACCCGTTTATCCGCCAATTTAATTTATGATGCCCTCGCAGATCTAGCCCAAATACTACAAGTACCGCCACAGGTCATTGGCCTTCGGGGAACACTTAATTTTGATTTTGGCACAGGCGGTCAACAAGGTGTTCAAGCGCATTACGCAGCAAATACAAGAACACTCGCCTTGGCAAAAAATGCCGGTGGTGGCGCACTTGCCCACGAATGGTGGCATGCATTTGATCACTATATTTGCCAGCATTTAATAACTCAGCCAAAAAAGTCTTTTGCATCATCAGCTTGGTTACTTTCTACCGAAACCGTATTACACCCTCTGAACAATGCTTTAGCAACGTTTTTTGCGCATACCTTTTTAGATGAACAACATCAACAACCAAATCGGTATTTTCATACCGCCAAGATTGCTGATAGCGCAAACAAACAGATTTATTACGCACTGCCCGAGGAGCTAACAGCTCGGATGTTCGAGGCCATTATTGCCTACCACAGCGATATATCAAATTCATTTTTGACCGCGGGAATTAAAGGTTCAGAGCAAGAAAAACTGGGGATTTACCCAAAGCGCAAACAGAGAGAACGATGCGCTGAGCCCATTTTTCACTACTTCAGCGAACTAGGAAAGATTTTATATCGCCGGCATAGGTGACTTTACCAAGCCAACTCTTAAACTCCGTGAACGGCAACGGACGTGAAATAAAATAGCCCTGCGCAAAGTCGCAGCCATAGGCCTGCAAACGAATGTAGCTATTGATATCCTCAACCCCTTCAGCCACCACCCTTGAGCCTAAACTGTGCGCCATATCACACGTCGCTTTACATATTGTTTGGTTGCTCTTAGATGTCTCAATATCCATCACAAAACTTTTATCAATTTTAAGTTCATCAAATCCAAGTTTACTCAAATATGCAAGTGACGAATATCCAGTACCAAAATCATCAATCGCCACTTTTACGCCGATTGAACGATAATCATCTAACACCCCTTTAAGTTCAGCTTCTTTTCCTATTGTTACAGATTCCGTGATCTCTATCATTATTTGAGAAGGTGCGAGTGATAATTCATTGATAAGCGTAATGAGCTGTACCGACAACTCTCTTCTACTCAAGTCACGACCAGATACGTTGATTGAAATAACGTGCTCAGGCAATAACTTAGTTATCTCGGCTTGATAATGAAGCGCATGTTCAATCACCCATTCGGTGATCTCGTAAATTTGCCCTGAAGACTCCGCAATCGGAATAAATTCATCAGGTGGTATGTAACCTAGTTCAGGGTGAAGCCAGCGCAGTAGCACTTCCGAGCCAAATACCCTGCCAGTCCTGAGATCTACCTGCGGCTGAAAGAATAAACTGAACTGTTCATGTTCTATCGCACTTTTAAGAAACGAGGTGAGCTTTAATTGTCGCTCAGTCGAAATAGAGCTTTCAACATCAAATAGATGCCAACGTTGACCATTGTGTGACTTAGTATTAAGAGCCTGCAGCGCACGCTGGATAAGCTTCTCTGTGGATTTTGCATGCATTGGATAATTCGCAACCCCAACCTCTAGACTATCGACAATCTGCGTGTCTTTATAGCCAACCCCTTCTTCGAATACAGCTGATAAAATACATACATATTGCTCAACTTGACTGACCTCTATTTTACCATCAAGCACGATGGCAAACACTTGGTCTTCTAGGCGGTAAATAGGTGTGTTTCCTTTATTTGCAACGGCAGCGCTACCATAAGTATTGATTTGCTCAGAGACCTCTTTGAATAACTTATTGATGTGCTGATTTGCAAAGGTTAAGCCAAAACTCAGTCTTATTGATGGCAGGATCAGTGGTTTAAAAAGCAACAATGTATGCGCTTTATTTTGCTCCTCAAGCTTAGCGAGCGAACCAAACAGAGCGAATTTATTGGGCAGTGCAGTCTCTTTATCAAACTCAGCGTAATGAATATACATACGCCGCTTTTCCGCATCATGCCAAACCACAAACAGTAGTAAGAGCATTAAATGTAGGCTGATCAAAACATGGTTTACGATTGATATTTGCTCACTTGGTTGTATTAATTGACTCCCAGCAAAACCAATTAGTACCGCCACCATAGGAGACCAAATTGCGCAGCAAAAATAGACTTCTTTACGACTGTCTTTATCTTGGCTTACCAAAATCATCGTGCTTAATACAATTGCACCAATAACCATTATGGACTGAAGTGCAAACGGTAAATCCACTTTCGCAAACGCCACAATGACACCACTGAGTAAGTAGATATATGCGGTCGTCTTGATGGTTAGCTTTATCTTTCTATCAAGCCTATTTTTAGTAAGGAAATGATGAAAAAACAAAAGGCTGAAGCCGAGTGCAAAACACACAAAGCTGCCACTGTAATGTAAAAAATGAATGCTATTTTGGTAGCTGAAAAAGATATCAGCGAGTCCTTTATGGGTGACGTAAAGGCAGGCTAATGACAGCAAATAACCACCAACCGAAAGCAGGCTTGCGCGTTTCGAAATAATACCGGTACTGAGCATGAAAATACTCAATAAAAACATTACCCCCAGAAACAACCCAGTTAAAAATAGATGAGCATTGGTATCTTCTATATAAACTTCATAAGGATCAATACTCACTCTGGACAAGGAAACATAGGGTGATTGAACTTTAACAATGATCGGCTCAATATGGCTATTTGCATCAATCACCAGATGGGGTGAAAAATGAGATAACGATGTATGATTGTTACTTGCGGGGATTTGAGTTAATTTTCCAATAGGGTCTGTGGTAAAAAACTCCACACTACCCATGGATGGACGTGCGACTGTTAGCACTTGGTCTGACAGATCATCGCGAACGAGGCTTGTGATTCGAAGCCAAACCGCAACGCCCTTTGGAATAATTACCGTTTCTTGCGATACACTAAACTGGGCCTCAGAAAAGTCACCATAGCCTACTGAAATTAAAGGTCTTGCTTCTACAGTTTCTGCGGCCAGCTGCGTTTCAGCAGTAGCCCACATCGCAAAGATGCAACACACAATTATCGTAAACACCAGCGTGGCATACCTAGCAGCGCTAAGCCACATACCCGTTCTCCTTGAGTCACTTTGACGGTGATTTATCAGCCTATTCATTATGCAAAGAACCAAGCGTTAACGTTCAAGAAAAACACCAACTCGAATACATTGGCTATGAGCTTCTCTTTGCAAATCAGGAAGCAACGTCATTCGCGCACTATTACCAGTTGTATTAAGTAAATGATCTATTTTGAAGCAGGGAAATAGCTTTAGTAGCAAGGCAAAAATTTTGCTATTCAGTTGATCTAAATGAGAAATTTTTAACTAAGCTAATATGCTATTTCACCCTTCAAATTGATTAGAGAATTAATTCAATTGGTATAACACCTATTTCACTTTGTCTACTGCAGTCATTCGCATGACGCTTTCGCCGACAACATAAAAAACGCATTACAATAAGTATGGTTTGGATCAAAGCAAATGCAAAAATATTATTGAATTTAAATCGTTATGGCTATTTGATGGGGGAGCAAAAATGTAAAGATGGCATGCCGTTTAGGTAAGTTGAGGGACTAGTCTAGACTCGGAATAACAACTTGTTCTCTAGACGCTGTTATTCCCAAGCTAAGCGTCAGATTTGTTTGTAATAGGCCAACCATTTACACACAAATCCTCTCGCCTACCTATTCAATTAACTGTCGTCACTAATACGCGAAGCAACCGCACTATTTTGATCCTTATATTTAGCGTCTTTACGCTCGTTATAAGGGAATTGCGCAGCACTTGTCATCGTTTCAAAGCTCATCGCACCTATTTTCATATTCGGCCTAAGTGCCAAAGGCAACTTACCTGAGTTATAGAACTCTAATACGATGTTTCCAGACCAACCGGGATCGATACGATGCGCAGTAACATGAACCATTAAACCTAACCTCGCCAGCGACGAGCGGCCATCTAACCAACCAACAAGGTCGGCAGGTAGCGTTACCTTTTCATACGTCATTGCCAGCGCCAGCTCTCCGGGGTGCAAGAAAAACGCTTGGCCATCTTCTAACACAATTTCGTCACTCATGATGGATTCCATCGCGGCATTGATCTGATCTTTAGGACCACTGAGATCAACGTAAGGCGCGGCATGGTCCTGAAACACTCTAAACTTGTTACCCAGTCTTAAATCCACGGTAACGCCTGAAATCATATCTGGCTTAGGTGTAGGTTCGATGATTATGCGTTGTTGTTCAATCGCTTCTCGAATATGGGTATCCGATAATCTCATTCTTAGTCTTCCGTCATCACAATCTCAACACCCGATGTTGAGTCTGATTGGTAATATAACATACTGGCAACCAGTTGGGCACAATCAACATAGTGATCTGCTATACCATGATTGTCAGTCTTACTTTCTGAATTAGGCTCACGGACTGTGGCAATGATATCTTCGCCCTGCTCCGTTGCTGTTCTAATCTGTTCGTTAAGCGGTACTTCCGCGAGCAGAGGCACACCATAGCGACTCGCCAGCATGGTGCCACCAGAGTGACCAAAAATATGGTTGCGACTACCACATTGCTCACAATTGAAGTAACTCATATTTTCGACCAAACCTAAAATAGGGAGCTGCACTTTGTCAAACATTGCGATGCCCTTCTGTGCATCTGCTAGCGCCAAGGTCTGCGGTGTAGTAACAATCACCGCACCACTGGCTGGCACTTTTTGCGTCATGGTCAATTGGATATCTCCTGTGCCTGGTGGCATATCAACAATCAGATAATCCAGCTCACCCCAATCCGTTTCATTTAACAATTGAGTAAGCGCTTGAGAAGCCATTGGTCCTCGCCAAACAGTGGCGTCCTCTGCTGGGACCAAAAAGCCGATAGACATGGCTTTAATGCCCGACTTTTCAATTGGTAGTAGGGTTTTATCATCTTTCGCCTGAGGTTTTTCATCCTCAAGAGCCAGTAAACTAGGTAGCGAAGGGCCATAAATATCAGCATCTAGCACACCAACTTTCGCACCTTGAGCACGTAGCGCATACGCCAGATTAATCGCAGTGGTAGACTTACCCACCCCGCCCTTACCTGAGGCAACAAGAATAATATGTTTAATGGCTTTAAATTTTGGTCTGCCGACAACGACGACTTTCGATGTCACCTCAACGGGCTTGCCTAAGTGTTGCTGTAGATAACTAGCAACATCTTGGTCGCATTGGATGGCAAATGGAAAATTAATTTGTACTTGAATTTGCGCCTTTGATTCTTGTGTTTTGATCACCCAATTTGCATCAATGCCCACTGGTAATGCGGCACTACGATAGCCATTTAAAAGCTCAATGATTGCCTGTTTGGTGTTTTTTCCCTTGGCAAACCATTTTTCCAGTCCAAACATACAAATTAAACTCCTCTGGATGATGAAAATAGCCACGGAATTATGTAACATTCAACTCATTAAAACCAGTCAATTCGCGGTTCATGGTCTGAACTAAGGTGAGTCACTAAGCACACTTGTCCATTCAAGTGTTAACTCGGTGAATAATCAACCAATTCAACACCATCAATTAAAAAGATCGCGCTAAATTCATGGAATCGTTATGACGAAGAGAAAAATTCTCATTACCAGTGCATTACCATACGCAAATGGCCCCACACACTTAGGCCACTTGCTGGAATATATTCAAACCGATATTTGGGCTCGCTTCCAAAAGCTACAAGGCCATGAAGCCTATTATGTATGTGCGGACGATGCGCACGGCACGCCAATCATGCTCAATGCACAGAAGCAAGGTATCACGCCTGAAGAAATGGTTAAGCAGGTGAGTATTGAGCGTCAGCGTGACTTTGCAGACTTCAATATCGAGTTTGATAACTATCACAGCACACACAGTGACGAAAACCGTGAACTAAGCGAGCTAATCTACACTCGTTTAGACGAAAAAGGCTATATCAAAAAGCGCACGATTTCACAGTTATTTGATCCAGAGAAAGGCATTTTCCTACCAGATCGTTTTGTTACTGGTACTTGCCCGACTTGTAAGTCTGAAGATCAAAATGGCGATAGCTGTGATGCCTGCGGTGCAACCTACAGCCCAACAGAGTTGATTGAGCCAAAATCGGTGATGTCTGGTGCGACACCCATCTTGAAAGATTCAGAGCATTACTTCTTTGACTTACCTGCATTCGAAGACATGCTAAAAACATGGCTACGCTCAGGTAGTCTGCAATCTGAAATGGCGAACAAGCTAGACGAATGGTTTGCAGACGGCTTGCAGCAGTGGGATATCAGCCGTGACGCCCCCTATTTTGGTTTTGAAATCCCAGGCGCGCCTGGCAAATATTTCTATGTTTGGTTGGATGCACCAATCGGTTACATGGCAAGCTTCAAAAACCTTTGCGAGAAACAAGGCGTAAACTTTGACGAGTTTTGGGGTGAAGGTTCTGACGCCGAGCTTTATCACTTTATCGGTAAAGACATCATCTACTTCCACAGCCTATTTTGGCCGGCAATGCTTGATGGCGCTAATTTCCGTAAACCAAATAACGTATTCGCTCACGGTTTTGTCACCGTGAATGGCGCTAAGATGTCTAAGTCAAAAGGCACTTTTGTAAAGGCTCGCACCTACCTTGAACACTTAGATCCTGAATATTTACGTTATTACTACGCGGCTAAACTAAACAGCGGCGTTACGGATTTAGACCTCAACCTAGAAGATTTTGCGGCACGCGTAAACTCAGACTTAGTGGGCAAAGTGGTAAACATCGCGAGTCGCTGCGCGGGCTTTATTACTAAGAAATTTGACGGCAAGCTAAGCGACTCTGTTATGGACGAAGCGCTACTAACTAGCTTTGTTGCTGCAAAGGGTTCAATCGCGACACATTTTGAAAACCGCGAATACAGCCGCGCAGTACGTGAGATCATGACCCTTGCTGACAAAGCAAACCAGTTTATTGATGCCGAAGCACCTTGGGTGCTTGCAAAGAATGAAGAGACGCTTGAGCGTGCACATCAAGTGTGCTCTATGGGTCTTAACCTATTCCGTGTATTACTGACTTATTTAAAGCCTATCCTTCCTGGTATGGCGAAAAATGTAGAAGCTTTCTTAAACACTGAGCTAAGTTGGGAAAGCGTTGACAACGCCCTTGTTAATCATGAAATCAATAAGTTTAAGGCACTAATGCAGCGTGTTGAACTTGATAAAGTGAATGCGATGATCGAGTCTTCGAAAGAAAGTCTTGAAAAGAAAGTGGGTGGTCAATCTGTAGCAGCAGATCCGAATAGCCCGCTTGCCAAAGAGCCAATCGCTGCGGAAATCGAATTCGATGATTTTGCCAAAGTAGATCTGCGTGTCGCAAAAATTGCCAACGCAGAGCATGTTGAAGGTGCAGATAAACTGCTTAAACTTACGCTTGATTTAGGTGGTGAAACGCGCCAGGTGTTTGCTGGCATTAAGTCTGCTTATTCACCTGAAGATCTTATCGGCAAGTTAACAGTAATGGTTGCAAACCTAAAACCTCGTAAGATGCGTTTTGGTATGTCAGAAGGCATGGTGTTAGCTGCAGGCCCAGGTGGTAAAGAAATTTACATCTTGAACCCAGACGATGGCTCACAGCCTGGCATGCGAGTGATGTAATCACCCTATTACTTGTATACAAATAAAGGCTTCCATTTAGAAGCCTTTATTTTTGCTCAGATCAAACCTCCGCGCCAAATTTCATTATCGAAAATTAACCAAACCGCGACCAGATACAAACAGCCGCCGTAAAACCGATTCAACCATTTATTATAATTTGGGTTATTCGACACTCGTGCCAACAAGTCGCCAGCTTTAATCCACACCAAATGCACCGAAATGTTGAGTATCGCAAGCCATAACACCAGAATTAAATTGCCCAACGCGCCGAAGGTATCATTTGCTTGCTCACTAAAAAGCGTAAACATAATAAAGACTAATACCCATCCTTTGCTATTCAATATTTGCAGCAACGCCCCATCGATAAAGCCTAATTTTTTGCTATCATTTGCTGAGATGTTCTTAGTCGCGGCAAAAAACTTCGTTGCCAGATAAATAAGGTAAATTGCACCTATCAATTGCATAATATTCAAAGCCATGGGGTGAGACTCAACGACTTTGCCAAGACCATACCCCACCAGCAGCGACTTTAGAATATACACAACGTCAACTCCGGCCAAGAGTCCTAATGATCGCCTCACTCCGACATTGGCACCTGATGCAGCAAATACGATATTTGCAGGTCCTGGACTAAAAACTAACGGGAACATGGCACTAAACCAAATGATAAACAAACTCATGGTTGAAACTTCTCCTTATGTGAAAGCACACAAAGTACAGAAATCGCAAGGCATGTTCTTGTACAAAATTGAAATAAGCCAAAGGCCTAGATATCAGCACCTGTAATTAGACGGTGATACCCCATATGCCCGCTTAAAGTTGCGACTAAAATGGCTTTGATCATAAAAGCCACAGGTTAGCGCCGTGTCCACACACGTCATGCCCTTAGCAAGCAGCAGCTTGGCCTTTTGGATTTTAATTTGCAGGAGGAATTGGTGTGGAGTCAGGCCAAATGCAGAATTGAAACCTTTAATTAATTGAAACCGAGTGCTGTCCGTTAAACACTCTAACTCATCGAGTGAAATATTTTCTTGCCAGTTATCAAAAAGATAATCTCTTGCACGAAACACGCTGTGAGTATCAATAAAAGCAGTGTTTTCAGGGTTTGTCACTGAGCCATACTGAGTAAACACCTTTTCTAAAGTCATCAGCAACAATGACTCTTTTGTCAGTGTGAAACTGGCTTGCTCCATGGCTTGATGAAGCTGCAATAAACCTAAAAATAGACGATTATCATCAATGATGGTGCGATTAACAACGGGCGCTAAGTGCACACTCATATTATCAAAAAGTCGCTGTAGAAATGCGAGATCAAAATAAAACATTCGATAGCGCCAGCCACTTGGCACACCCGGGAATCCGGTGTGCACTTCAGAGGGGTTGATAGCAATAACATGATGTTTAGGCACAATCAACTTTTGCCCGCCATAGAGAATACCTTCCGCACCTTCTTCTATCACGCCAATAGCCAATTCATCATGCCAATGTTTGGCAAACTCAAACTTAGTATATTGCGCTGATAAAAGCTCGACACCCTCAACAGACTTGTCTTTCCAGATTTTAGACTTTTCCACGTGTAACTCTACTACATTGCTTTACCTTGTTTGGTCACCCTTGACTACTCTACTTCTCGCTCGCGATAACTTTTCCAGCCAATCCCAGCAGCAATACGCCCGAGACACCTTCAAGTGCACGAGAGTACCGCTTAGCATTAGGACGATTGAATAGCCAGCTTCCGGCTACCGCGTAGATCAAGTTACAAACTGTCGCCAAGGCACTAAACAACATGCCGAGCATTAAAATTTGCAGCGAGGTGGACTGTGCTGAAAGGTCAACAAATTGTGGTAAAAAAGATAGGAAAAACAGCGCCACTTTAGGGTTTAAAACACTCACTAATACCCCCTGCATAAAGACGTTGCCTGCTGCAACCTCGGTTTGCTTTACCTGCAGTTGGCTATCGCCACGCCACATTGATAATAACGACTGAACACCCAAATAAACTAGGTAAGCAGCGCCGAGCCATTTCACCACACTAAACGCGAAAGCTGAGCTCAAAATAATCGCTGATAATCCTAAACAAGCGGCAATAGTATGAACGAAATAACCGGTGCCTAAACCCAGCGCAGCCTTTAGCCCTGCTGACATTTTGCCTTTCATTGTGTTGGACACAATATAGATCACATCGGGACCAGGGATGAGGTTAATCGCGAGACACGCTACCGCAAACACGGCGAGAGATTGCAAGTCCATCAAAATTTTCCTTTTAAAACAACACTTCGCTGTAAGTTATCAGTACCTACATATTTACACAACTAATCTAATCGCTTTTTAAAGCGCATCGTCGCAATCATAAAGCCAATCACACTAAAGGCGACCAAACAGAGTAAATCAAAATACAAATCGCTAAAGTGCGCGCCGCGAAGCACTACAGCTCGGATCGACCTTACGTAATGTGTGGCAGGTAAGATCTCTGCAAGGTATTGCGCCGCTCTTGGCATCGCGGCAAATGGGAACATAAACCCAGATAGCAATATTGCAGGCAGTAACACAAAAACCGTCATTTGCATTGCCTGCAATTGGTTTTTGGCTTTAGTGGAGATAAGCAGCCCTAAGGTAAGGCTCGCGGTGATAAACAACAACGTCACGATAAGTAGACTTGGCATATCAAAATTGAGCGGTACATCAAATAGCCAATGTCCTAAAAATAGTATTATCGCCATTTGAATAAAGCCAACAAGAATGTAAGGTAGAATTTTACCTAACATTAGTTCGGTTGGCCGAACCGGTGTGGTGATAAGAAATTCCATATTACCCTGCTCACGCTCTCTAACCAGCGCTGATGAGGTAAATAGGATCATCGTCATCGTTAATATAATAGCAATCAAACCGGGAATAATATTAACCGACGAACGTTTCTCTGGATTAAAGTAATTTTGCAGCGCAAAAGCTGGATCTGGCAGTGCAGGCATAAGTAACCTTTTGATGCTAATAGGCAACTTACTGAGCCCTGCCACGGCACCACTTAATAACGGATCGGAACCATCAATCAACCACTGCGCAACGCTATGTTGCGCTGTACTATTACCCACTTTATAGCCACTTAGTTGATAATCACGATTGAGCTGCCGACGCACAAAATCAGCAGGAATAACCAACACGGTATTCACCTTTCCTCTGGTAATGGCCTGCTCAGCCGCCGCAATTGAATCGTAATAGCCGATAAAGTCAACCACTTGAGTGTTGGCTGCGGTTTGGATCAACTGTCTGGATTGATAAGTCTGACTAAAATCAACAATACCTGCGGAAACATGTCTGACATCAGTATTAATTGCATAACCAAATAGCAACAGCTGCGCCAATGGCAACATCACAATCATCGCAAAGGTAATACGGTCACGTGCCAGCTGCATAAACTCTTTACTGACGATGGCATTTAACCTACGCAAGCTCAGCATAGCCCCTCCCTGTACTCGTTACAAACACATCCTCGAGGTTAGCGCGAGTGAAATCCACTTCGTAACCACCTCCAGATTCAGCTCGCAATAATGCCAGAGGTTGTGATTCTTTTTTGTTTATCAACACCCTTAGGCGAGCACCTATTTGGGAGACGGAAATCACACTCGGTAATGAAGCTAAACGTGTTTTTAATGCCGCAACGTCGTCACCCACAACTTCGCACACCGAAACCTTTAACTGTTCCATCAGTGCGATGGGACTATCATCCGCACGCTTTACACCTTGCTCTAAGATAGCAAGCCGGTGACAACGCTCTGCCTCGTCCATATAATGGGTAGACACTAAAATGGTCGTGCCCTGCGCACTTAAACTAAATAACTGCTCCCAAAATGCACGACGATTTTCCGGGTCAACCGCTGACGTCGGCTCATCTAAAAAGAGCAACTCTGGTTTATGAATAACAGCGGCGGCAAGCGCTAGGCGTTGTTTTTGTCCACCACTCAATGCACCGGACTGCACCGATTTTTTATCTTCTAATTGGTATTCCTGTAGCAGCTCAGCCACTCTACGCTTAACATCATTGCGTGATAAACCATAAATTTTCGCCACAAACTCGAGATTCTCCAGCACGCTTAGCGACTCGTATAGGGAGAATTTTTGCGTCATGTAGCCTAATCGATTACGTAAGCTTTCACCATGTGCCTGCACATCCTTTCCCATAATACTGACATGACCTGTGGTTGGCGTTAACAGTCCAGTCAACATCCGGATTGTGGTTGATTTTCCGCAGCCATTTGGCCCCAGAAAACCGTAAATTTCGCCTTGCTTTACGGTAAGGTCTAAGTCTGAAACCGCCCAATAGTCGTTAAACTGCTTACCCAACCCTTCACTTTGGATCACGATTTCCTTGGTCATTCTTGCAGCTCCACCCATACCGGCGTGCCTGACGGGACAGTCACTTTATCAGTGAGCAGCACTTCCACCACATACATTAAACGTGCTCTTTCCTCTTGTGAAAGTGCAAAATAAGGTGTGAAGCTCGCGCTTTGGCTAATGTAGTTGACGGTGCCTTGTAGACTTGTATCACTGCCATCGAAATGCACATTTAGCACACTTCCCAAAGAGACTTTAGCAAGCTGGGTTTGCGGCAGATAAAGCCGTGCGAATGTTTTGTCGTCAGCAGCCAGCAAAATAATCGGTGCGCCTTTAATGGGACGCTCACCAACAAGCCAAGGTAAATCTTCGACAATGCCGGAAGTCGGTGCTTTAAGGGTAAGATCAGCGAGCTGTTTGTTGGCGATAATTAACTGTGTTTGTGCTTCTGTAATTGCGATTTTTGCTTGTTCGATTGTCTCCTCTCTCGTGCCATTTTCAAGCTCTTTCAAACGCGCTTGGGCCTCTTGCAAAATACCAAGTGTCGACTCGACATTGGCTGAGGCGGCATCGACCCTATCTTGAGAGGTCAACTTGTCTTTGATTAACTGCCTCTGCCGAACAAGTTGCCGCTGAGCTTCTTCCCAAGCGGCCTGTGCTGCATGCACCCTTGCTTTGGCTTGTTTAACTTGCTCAACTCGGGTGCCTGAGAGTAACAATCTATATTGCGCTTGCAAGCGCGCGATTTGTTGTTCAATAGCATTAACCTGTTGTTGCTGCACCACGTCATCGATCTTCGCCAGTGGCTGTCCTTTTACTACTTTATCGCCGCGCTCGACCAGCAACTCAACTAATAACTCTCCGGTTGGGCTGCTGATCTGCACCTGCGGTCGTTCGATAATGCCGAAGATTTTACGCTCGGGTTTAGAGCAACCAACCAAAAGCGTCAATAACACAAAACTAATGATGTAAAACGGTGTTTTCATAATGTTTTCCGTTCAATATGCTGGGATAGAAACACGTTAAAAATAGCTTGCTGATGTTTGCCAAGGGAGCGCCACTGCTCAGTATCCGAGTTTTCGATACCAAGTAGCGGCTGCATCACAGGTGGCACCAAAAAAGGAAATGCCGACAAGCCAAGACAGGTTAAAAGTAACCATTCAGCTCGAATGGGCTCTGCAGGCGAAAGCGTTTGAAAGGTCGAATTTAAAGTACTGACACCGTTCTCTACATGCTCAAAGAAAATCTTTTTTATGATTTCATGCTCTTTAGAGTGCGTATCATGTAGTGCCATAAAAATGATCTTAGGTAGCGTTGGGTATTGGCTCATCACCTGAAAGTAGCGCTCTATAAACTGAGTTAAAATGAGCGGTGAGAGTTCGCGTAACTGTGATTTTTTAATCCCTTCAAGCAAGCTCAGTAGAGGTGCTGCAACTTCGCGAAATACCGCTTCAAACAGCCCCGCTTTATCGCCGAAGTAGTACTTAATCAAAGCAATGTTGACCTCTGCAAGATCCGCAATTGCTCTAGTCGTGACTCGATTATATCCGCGGTTAATAAACAAACATTTACCAGCGGTGATGAGCTTTTCTCTCGGGGTAACAGCGGCTTCCGTTAGCTTATTTGTCATGTTTCAACTCCATTAATCACTTGATTAATATACTAGGATAAATGTGCAAGCTTCACGACAGCTTTCGTTAATCAAAAAAGAGGAAATGATTAATCACTAATCTACATCAAGCTTTCATTGGTTATCTGGCCTTTTCGTGGACAGGCACACAAATTGAGTAAGTTATGACGTGATTACATGGCCGTTATCGTGGACAGTCACTTAATAGTTGATATTCAAACAGCAAAGCCAACAAAGCAAAAAGCCGAATTTCATCGGCTTTTAAAATGCTAAAAATTGCTTCACTTAGCCAGAGAGTTTTGGGGATAACTCTGCTCTCGCGCCCTGTTATCACGCTGGTACCTACATCCTTTAGGCAAGGCGCATTTACGCACCAATAGCTGGTTATTGGACGTGAATCCAACGCAGCTAGCGCTATAGCTAGCTGCTAGAAAGGCATTAATTATCTGAAGTTCAGGTTAACTTAGTGCAGTTTCATTTTTGGCCGCACCACTCTTAGCACCTTTTCGCTTATCCATAGTGCAAAGGTTTTTGCGATACCATGAATTGCGCGCTGATGCATTCTATACAATGAGATGTACATGAATCGCGCTATCTTGCCTTCAATAAAAAAGCTATTGCTGGTTAGGTTTCCCATTAAACTACCAACGGTGCTATAACGAGATAAATTCACTAAAGAGCCGTGGTCACTATAGGTAAACTCTTGTAAAGGTAGATTTTTTAGTGTCGCGATTAGATTTTTCTCTACACATTGCGCCATTTGATGGGCCGACTGAGCACGCGGCGGCACTTGAGTGCCATCTGCTTGGGTAAACGCGCAGCAATCACCAATGACATAAATATGCTCATCTACACTGCTTTGTAAGTATTGATTTACCTTAATTTGATTATTGCGAGTAAGCTCGAACAGCCCAATCTCTTTAATAAAGTCAGGTGCTTTTACCCCCGCAGCCCACACCTTGATGTCTGCCTTTAGCTGTTCATCTTCTTTAGTAATAAAGCTGTCTTCAGTTGCCTGCTTTACCTGGGTGCCTTCTCGCACCGTGACACCGAGCTTCACAAGCTCCCGTTTAGCTGAATTAGCAATACGCTCTGGTAATGCAGGTAATATTCGAGGACCAGCTTCTATTAAATCAATACGAAGGCGTTTGGCTGTCATTTTACTCAGCCCGTACATTTTCAACATGTCTGATACATGATACAGCTCAGCAGAAAGCTCAACGCCAGTAGCGCCACCACCAACAATGCCAATGGTTAACGAGTGCTTCGGGTCATCGTCTTGGTGTAAGCGTGTAAAGTTATCGAGGAGTGCATGCTGAAATCGCTCAGCTTGCTGATTTGAATCGAGAAAGAAGCAATGATCCTTGACCCCCGGCGTATTAAAATCATTGCTAATACTACCAATGGCAAGCACTAAATAGTCATAGCTGACTTGTCGCTTTGGGAGAATACGATGACCGAGTTCGTCTTTTAGCTCGCTCAGCGTGATGGTGTTATTGGTTGAATCTACGTGGCTAAAACTGCCGAGTTGAAACTGATAATAATGCTTTGCTGCATGAGCAGAATAAACCACTCCATCTAAGTCTGCGTCAATAGACCCTGTCGCGACTTCATGAAGCAGCGGTTTCCAAATATGACTGCGATTTTTATCAATTAATAAGATTTCTGCTTGGCGTTTTTTCCCGAGTTTATGTCCTAACTGTGTTGCCAACTCTAAGCCACCAGCACCACCACCGACTATCACGATTTTAGGAAGTTGCGTATTCATCATGTTGCCCTTAAAAGTATAATACTTAAGTACTCTAGGGTCTTAGAAAAGCACTTAGGTATTTCAAATCCATCATGAAATACCTTGTCTGGCAACGCCTACTATTGTGCGCCTTTTTAGTTCATTTGTCAGCGGATAACGTCAAAATTATTCAACAGTTTTCCCAAGTCCAAGGACGCTCAGAGCCAACAAATGCGGTTCGTATAACGGCTAAGGTCACCCCCCAGCCGGTCAATTTTACATTCAGTTCTAGATAATTGTTGTACTAACCTTTAAGGTTGAATGCACTTTCTAATATAGAGACTAGACTGAATGTAAGCATACTCTGAGCCGAGAATAGTACCTCTGCATTCCACAGGGTTATGTGTCTTTTTGTATTAGCTATTTAAAGGAGATAAACATGGCATTTCCAACTGCAGTAAATAGTCAAGTTACCGATTCAGTGTCTCAAACAAACGCTAAAGTGCTTGGAGACTCACCTGCATTAGCAACAAGTAAGCTCATGCTTGCCGTGAGCCAAGCATTGTCAAACGCTGCATATAACGCTATCAATGCGCAACAAAATAACAATGTCACTGCTCAAGCGGCTTTGACACAGGGAGTGAATACCCTAATGAATGTGGATACCGCAGCATCAATGGTTGTTATGAAAATTTATAGATAGTAAGACCCCCTCCCCCTATTCCCCGAGTCAATGTAAGGTAAAACTATGGGCAGTGCAGGAAAGCTTCCTCATAACCTCTAAGGCAGCCTAGCAAGCAAGAGTGAGGCTAAAAAAGAATTCCAACCAGCTTCTCATAGCGTCTACGCAGAACTTAGAACAAGTTCTGCGTAGACGCTAAATTATTGCTTTTCTACTCGGCCATCTTTCATCACAAAGATGACGTTTTCCATCACACTAATGTCTTTTAGTGGGTTGCCTTTAACCGCGATTATATCAGCAAGTTTCCCCGCCTCAAGTGAGCCTAATTGTGTGTTTTGCTTGAGTAACATCGCCGAGTTAATAGTGGCAGCCTGTATGGCTTGTAGCTCAGTCATGCCAAATTTCACCATGCGGCTAAACTGCTTACCATTGTCACCGTGAGGATAAACACCAGCGTCAGAGCCAAACACCATATTCACGCCTGCTTTTACCGCTTTTGTAAAACTAGCACGCTGAGTTGCACCCACCTTACGTTCTTTATCCAAGCTTTCAGGCAAAATACCTGCCTTTTCGCCCTCGCCAAGGATATATTCCGTATTGTAGATGTCCATAGAAAAGTACGTGCCTTTGTCTTTGGCTAGCTGAATGGCTTCATCATCAACAAAACTTACATGCTCTACTGAATTCACACCTGCTTTAATTGCAGACTTGATACCATCCGTACCGTGCGCGTGGGCAGCAACCGTTAAACCGCGTAAGTGTGCTTCGGTCACAATCGCCGTCATTTCCTCTTGGGAATATTGCTGAGCACCCACTTTAGTGCCTTTAGATAGTACGCCACCCGTTGCACAGAACTTGATTAAGTTAGCGCCATATTTAATATTTTCACGTACCTTTTGCCTTACTGCCCAAGGTCCATCAGCCACCCCTTCTGAAAATACTTTATGCTCATGGGTTAGGAGGTTGTTGTCACAATGGCCGCCAGTGATCCCAAGTGAAGGACCTGCTGCGTTTACACGTGGGCCTGATACGTCACCATCAATAATGGCATCGCGCAGCGCGATGTCAGCATAGCCAGCAGCACCAAGGTTACGAACTGACGTAAAGCCCGCATCTAGTGTGCGCTTGGCGTTTCTAACACCAGTAATTGCCGCACGAGGTGCAGTGCGTTGCAACCTTTTGTAGCCATGAACATGTGCGTCTGAAGTTAAGTGGACATGCATATCAAATAGACCGGGTAATAATGTGTGGCCACTTAGGTCTATCACCTCAGCACCTTTTGGATAGGCTTTACGATTTGATTTTCCGACTGAGATAATCTTATTGTCTTCAACGACCACAGTTGCAGGTGAGATAAGCTTGCCTGACACCACATCAATCGCAGAGTCAGCATTTAAAACATACGTTTGCGCGTACACACTGCTTGAAACAAAGAGTGCCGTGCTCATCCATATTTTTTTATTCATGTTACTTCCTCATTTTTTGCTTGAGTGTAGAAAGAATATGGCTTGCAAACAAACCGATCGCGACCAATAACTGTTCCTATTTCAAAAAAACTATGTTTTTCTGTCTATTATCACTTTGTTAAACCAGAATAATGCAATGGCGGTTATAGCTGCGATAGCGGCAAATAGCCCCCACATTAACTCTGGTTCCGACATGTCTTGCACCAACACTTTATAGCTCCAACCAGATAAAAATCCAGCAAATAAGAAGCCCAGCGCCATAGAAACAAAGTAGTACCCCATATACAACGCAGCTTGAGATTGGGGCGCGATACTCGCGACATACTCTTGGCTTTTAGGAGAGGCAAGCATTTCACCAAGCGCGATAAGCAATATAACAGTGACAATGAGCTGACCGCTTAACCAGTCGCTATCGCTAAGTAATGCGATAAACGCAGCCGCCATCACCAGTAAGCCTGTAACTAACACATAAAATGGTCTAAATCGCTGACAGAGAAAGCTCACCAAAATTTGTGCGACTACGATCGCTGCAAAGTCTAAATTAATGAGATACTCAGGGTTGATTTGACGATATTGTACGAGTTGTTCAGCAAGGGCTTGCGCTTGGTGCTGTGAAAGTGCCTGTCCATTATCGTGAAGCGCATTTAGCGTTTGTAGTATCAACTGTATTTGCTCATGCGGGACATTCACTTTGAGATGAACCCATTCAAGCCTAATGGTTTCAATGGATACTGCGCCGCTTTCCTTAAGCTCGTTGAACAGCGCAAAAATGGCAGCAGTTAACTTATCAATATCAACATGTGCTAAAAACGCGACGCCAGAATCGCCAAACCACGCCAATATATCTCGGGTATCTGCATAATCACGGATATACACAGGTAAAGTATAAAAAAGCTGATTATAAACAGTCCAAAAGCCTGCAAGGATCAGCAAATATAACGCAAACGGCAGGTTACTCACCTTCATCGGTTGTTGCCACCATGCTTTAGTCGGTGCTCGATTTATGAGCACCCTGTCCCACACCCAGTTAGCTACTAACCATATTGCAATCCAAGTAAACGCCTGACTGTAGTTAGAAAACCCAACTCCTGCTGACATCAATAGCGCCAGTGCGACAAACAGCGTAAGTGCTAAACGTGTATTACCCAGCACCGACTGCGCGGTTTTTAATACTTGAGTAAAAGATTGCTTGGTTTTAGGTAATGTTTGCGGATCTTTGTAAAATAACATCAAGGGAATAAAGTTTATGGCAATCCAAATCGCCGACATCATAAATACCGCATCCCAGCTTATGGCGCGCATATATCCCGCAACCAATGGGCCTAAAAACCCACCAATATTCACCATGGTATAAAAGATCCCAAATCCAAGGCCACGATTACCATCGTTTGTACTGTGGCTTACGGTGCCAACGACCACAGGTTTAAAGCAAGCGGCACCCAGGGCAACAAAGCTCAGCGCAGCAAAAAACGGCCAAAAACTCTGTGCCTGTCCCAATAAATAATAGCTTGGCGTCATGATCAAAAATGCAAAAAAGAACATCTTTTTATACCCAACGCGATCTCCTAGCGCACCAGTTACAACAGGCAAAAGATATAAAAAGAAGGGAATAATCCCCTGTACCGCGCCACGCTCTATATCAGTAAAGCCAATACCACCTTGCGACTTCGGTGTTGTCATGTAAATTGATGACACGGCGAAGAAGCCATACCAAGCGAGCCGCTCAAATATTTCCATGATATTCGCAATGTAAAAAGTTCGACCAAACCCAGACGGCGACGTTGACCGATTTGCCTCATTGAGATCTGGTTCACACCACTGCTGCTGATTTTGCATAATGACAATACCTGTTATCTTTGTTATTTTATATTGCATACAATATACACAAATAATAACGAGAGAAAAGTATCATGTCTTTATTTTATCTATTCCATACCTTTTATTGGCGAATACCCTCTATCCAAAAGCCCCGGCTAGTATTTGCTCCTCTAATTGCAATACTTGCTTTACTCAGCGGATGTAAAACTACGAGAAGCGATATTGCCGCTATTCCAAGCCCCGCTGATATGCGCTCTGAAATAAGCGTTAATGGTCGAGTCAGCACGTTGAGACACATTGATATCCAACATGTTGGTAAACAAATTCCGCTGACTTATAGCGATGGAAAAATAGCCAACTCGCGGGACTATGACTGGTGGGTGAGTAAACATTTTGCGCTAAAAAGTGATTTTCCTGAGGACAAAGTAAAACTCTATTTAGAATTACTAGAAATGTCTTACCCTCACTATGTTGAATTGTTTGGTATGGCGCCTGCAGCGATTGATAAAAAGAGAATTGCTGTCGTCTATGGCAGTTCACGCCAACGTACAAAAGAAGCCATGCTGGACGACGGTTTTTTGCGAGGCGTACATAAAACGGCTGGTGGCGAAACCATGTTTTATAACCGCGCAGGGTACAACTTTCCGAGTCATCGCCAGCATCACCAGCGCTACATCGTGATCCATGAAACCATGCATGCGTTTCATATGGCACTGAACGGTCACTCAACTTGGGCACCCAATTGGATCACTGAGGGGATGGCAGATGCCATTGCAAGCCACGTATATGATCCAAATAAAAAGCAGTTAACTGTGATGGTTTTCGACCGTGCTCCAATGAATTATCTGCACTTAGGTTTACAGCAGTATCACCAAAATGGACAGCCATCTTTCGAAGCAATCAATGATGATCCATCACTCAAACGCGGGCTCAACTTTTTTATCGTACATTTTTTATTGAGCGACCCTGAGCGATATCAATATTTTAAACGCTTTATCGGCAAATTAATGGACGCAAACCCTCACTCTGAAAACACCTTGCCAACTGCAAATGCTCTCTTAAAACGGACCTTCCCCAATTGGCCCCAGCTTGAACAGCAGTTTGCAGCGTTTGTGCGCTCTGCCACGCCAAGTTTTTATATTGTTGATGGGCCTTGGGAGCAAAACGGTGCCACATATTGGCTCAGAAATACCGAAAGCAAAACACTTAATCGTCTCGACATTCATCCAAACTTCTCTTCTACACATGCCGTGATGGATTTTCCTACACCAGATAAAACACCTCTAATCAACTCACTTGATGAGAATAGTGTTGCAGCACTAATCGACTTCGAGCCGGAGCAGATCAGACGTGGGGAAATTGGCTTTGCGTTAATCGCTGATTTAACAAACCAAAGCTTAGATGCGCGTCTTGGACGCTCTGAAGTTGAAGAAGTTGATTTTAGTAAAGACAACTTACTGCAATTTACCCTTCAAGAAGGAGTAAAGTTAACGGTCTCAAGCAATCAAGCATTGTTTTCCGCAAAATCTATCGCATTGCTGCCGCAATTACGCATGGATATCAAACAATATCATCAACTTGCGCTCACGTTTTCAAAGCAGGACGATGCGCTAGTTATTAAAATGAAAACACAACATCATGAGCAACTGGCTAGGTTACAATTGAGCCAAATCGACATTTCAGCGCTTAGCTTGCAAAAAATCAGTCTTCTTGGCCGAAATAATAATCATAGAATAGCGCCCTACTTTGCCGCCCATGATTACTTGATCACGAATGAACAAACCACTAATCCCTGGCACTTTAAAGATGCATCGCTACTGCGCAGAGCCTTTAATACCTGTGTGGAATATAGCGCTCAGTTAAGTGACTGTATGACCCCACTTCGCGAAATATTTAGCAAACAGAAATCAAGGACAGTCACTCAAACTGAGAATAAAACCCTCAAGCGCTTGATGCAGCAATGGCAATCAACCCTTGGCGACGATGCGCTCTTTACGCTAAGTGGTATCAACATCCAGAACTACTTTTCTGATGGATTGCACTATCTTTACGTCAACAATCCCAGTATCCATGATATTGCGCTAACTTACGGTAACTACAAAAAAATTCTAGCTTCAGGTGAACACCGTGTTCTATTGCCAAAACATACCTTTCAGAACTTAGTGATTAGTTGGCACGGATTAACACAACAAAAGCCTCTTCGAACGCCAGAGAAACCTTTTGATGGGGTAAAAATGGAAGTAACTATTCGAGACAATATAACCATTACGCTAACCGGTCCCTATTCAGGTGCATCGAGTGGTATATTACGCGTCGATTTTACCCCATTTCAATCATTTCAAAATGAAGATTCACTTTGGCGGCAGCCTGTTACTTTCTTACCTTATCAAACACAAGTAATTGAAGTAGATAAGTTACAAGGATTGAAAAATGGATTACTTGAGATCACGGGTGAGTTTGACGTTGATGGTGAACCGATTAGGCTGGTTAAAATAATCAATTTGTAGAAACAATTAATTGGAAGTCTGAAAAGCCAAATAAAGTAAGACCGATGGTTTTGTGCAAATAAGATTGAGTGTTTCATACAACGTGCACGACTAACTGCTCCCTCAACCTGAGCGAGCAGTTAAACACTTACAACCGGATTAAATTGGCCGTCTACGTAAGTTCATATTACGTAAAAAGTCGTTGGCTTTGCGAAATATTACTTCGTCGCCTTAAATTGCGATGCTCACAATAAGCCTCTATCGAATCTGCGCTACCAATCGCACCGTGAAAAGTTTGCTCAAGCTGGGTAGTAAGTTTAAACCAATTACGTGCTTCTAGACCTAATTGCTCCAAAATAGGTTCTTGACGCGGATCGATAAGCCCGGGTTTATCAGCACGAATGCATCTTCCTGTAGAATCAACTAAGTCTAGATATGAACGTAATTCAAAGGGTATACCTTTGTGCATATGTTTTTTGGTATTTCCTAAAAACCGCGCTAGATACTTTGGCTGTTTGCATCTTTTTGCAAACTCACACCTAAGTTTTATACTAGTGTGTTCTGAATCTTCGGGGTTACTAGCTAATTTTGCACGAATGGGGTTTAAGTCTACGTAAGCCATACATGCCAACAAGGCTGAAGCATCAAGCAAGGCCTGAGATTTAAATCTCCCTTCCCAAAAGTGTCCGGTACATTCATCCTCTTGATTAGCACGTCGAGCGATGTGCTCATTGAGCCCTCTCATAAACCAGCTAATACTCGCTAAGCGGCTTCTATATTCATTTATTTCTTTGCTCAACACACCTTTTTGCCCCTCATTTAAGCATTTACCTTGGAGGAACTGATGAGCGTGCGAAGATATCTTATAAAGCTTGCTCCAGCGTAGCAAAATAGCTTTATCATTGAGCTTTTGTGCTTTTTTATCATCGATATACAACACCACATGGGTGTGATTAGGCATTACCGCGTAAGCGCAAACATCCAAGCAAAATATTTTGGATAGAAAAAGCAATCGCATTTCAACCCAGGCTCGTCGATGCTCATAAGATTTGCCAGTCAGCATGTCTTCACCGCACAAAAAGGCGCGGCGGACGCAACGTGACACACAATGATAATAATGTGTATTTGACAAGTTGATTTGATACTTCCTTGCTAATCCCATTGTTCACTCCTTGAACATGCAAATGCTAATTGAAGAAATTAAAGCTTAGACACATGCCTTAAATTTGTAAACATCAACATAAATGTGCCTGTCCTTTGTCACACACCATTATTTACCTCCTATTCCGAAAAGTGGACTAAACCTGCAACTTTCAGAGCTGTGCTCAACACCACGATTTACCGCTAAGGTTTTGGAAGAAAATAAATATCTCGGCTCAGGTCATCGTTAAATTGTTGCCGTCTTACCTTAACGCCACCTAGCTTTTCAACCAAAGCTCGAGCAGCGCCATTATCATCATTCATGTAAGTCTCGACAGTTTCCCAATTAAATACATTGTAAGCATGTTTTAATACAGCGAGCGAAGCTTCCGTTGCAACTCCTTGGCCTCTCGCCTCGGGTAGCACCCACCATGTTAATTCTTTTGGCCATTCTTTGCCTTGCCAAAAACCACATGTACCAACATAGCTATCATTCGACTTTAGTTGAATTACCCACACACCAAAACCAAGTAAATACCAAGAGCCTACATCAGCTTTAAGCCTAGCCCAAGTTTGCTCTATGCCTATTGGACCACCATACATTTTCGAAGCAGATCCGTCTGTATAAAATTTTTTATAGGTTTCAAAAGCGTCTTTATTGGGTGCGACCAATCTTAATCGATTCGTTTCAATCGTTGGGATCATATCTGCTATTCCTTTATTTTACGGTTTAATGTTGGTGTACAAGCAAAACAAAATAATACTGTATATAAAAACAGATATCTAGAATCAAACGACGAAAGATTATGCAATTATCTAAAACGACATAGATTAAGCTTAAGTCCCTGTCCCTTAAAACTTATAACTAGATAAACACCAATTTCGCATCCTGCAATGACTACGGTATCTAAATAAAGTAAATGGCAAGCTGTTAGCGTTAGGTCTTAGTCGTTGTCCTAACACTAACAGCTATAAAGATATGATTAATCAGGCTTTAGTTAATTAAAGTGGATGTCCTTTAAAGTGCGCTTTACAAATGGCGCTTTAGCTTTTCCATACTCATCTTGGGAGGCTATACCTTGCGCTATTACTAATTGCTTCTGAGTTTCATACTCCGCACGCGCGTCAGGATTACTGAGCATATAAGCTTTAAACTTTTCTTGCTTGATATGTTCTTCACTCCCTTTTTCAATAGCATGAGCATGCACTTGAAACAACTCACCTTGATACATCACCGCGATGTCTTTTCTAGGACGAGTATCAGGAAATGGATTATCGCTGTGCTGATCTTTAAAGCCTAAATTTTTAAGATGTTCAACTGCTTGCGTTAATTGCCCGGGTTTGTATAACACAGAGATATCGACGATCCCTTTGCCAGCAACCTTAAAAGAGCTAGAACCAAAGTGTAGAAATTCAAGTTCAGGGTGTGCTAATGCCACCATCACTTCTTCTGCCACTTCAACAAATATTTCACGCCATGGATTAAAGCTAGCTGGGACTAATTGGTAAGGGACGAATTCAATTTTTGACATGCCTGTCCTTTTAAATTTTTATATAAAATAGTTAGAACCAATAAACTGGGTAATGCCGCTTGGGGTTGCGCGACATATTGTTCACAGACAGCGCGACCAATAACATCAGCAGAGCCCCCATCAACACAGGATAAAATGCATACATATATCCCAAGTTATGAACAGACTCACCACCAATAATGGCGATTAGCGCGGTCGCTCCACCGGGTGGATGCAAGGTTCGAGTAAAGTGCATTACAACAATTGAGAGCGATACCGCAAGCGGTGCTGCAAACAGACTCTCTTCTCCAAGCAAAATAAAAATGCTGACACCGAGTAAAGCTGAAAAGAAATGCCCGCCCAGTAAATTTCTCGGTTGAGAGAACTCTGCCATAGGAGCGCCATAGAGTAAAACAGCAGTTGCACCAAAAGAGCCTATGAGCAATGCGCTGCCAACACCATATGGTAAAGCGAGGTTAGAAATCACCGTAATCAACAAGATCCCCACCATTGCACCAACCCATGACCAAAGGATTTTCTTAAGCGGTTTTCTCGGAGGACACACACCTTTGGAGGCCATTCTTTTAAAGTAAACTTTCATGCTACCTAATAACCTTCGAGATTTATCAATGTCATTTTGCCAACGTTTGTATCGCGAGTACCGCCCGCTTAGCATCATTTACAGGTACGAAAATATGATCATGATAGAAGCCCGCAATTACATTCGCGCTAATATCAACATCTTTTAGCGCATTGGAAAATGCAGCCGTTAATCCCACGGCTTCTAGGCTCGAATGCACTTGCAAGGTAATTTTATTCATCACACAGCTGTAATCCAATCCATGCTCGTCTGCCATTTGCTTGGTGACTACCAGCGTTAACCCCTCGCGCTCCATAAAGGTCGCAATTGGATTGAAAATCACGCACTCAGCGAGGCTTTTTTGCGCTGTACAAAATACAAAAGGTGTTTCATCAAGCGTCGGGGAAATGTCTTTTAATAATTGAGATAAATCGCTAATACCCGTCACAAGTTACCTCCCGATGTTGTTGATAAATCGCGGCTAGGTTCAAATGCATCATAACGAGGAAGCGGCACGTCCAAGTCCTCCCAATTGGCTTTTGAAGAGACAAAGTTATGTGATATCGGCCGCTCTTTGATATCCGAGTCCAAAATGCCAAGTCTTAACCTCACCCGCTTTGGCTCACTTTCGTTCGAACTAAAAATTGGACTTGCACAATATTTGCAAAAATGGCGCTTTCTTCCAGGTTTAAACTCGAAGATGTTTAGTGCCTCTTCGCCACATAGAATCACAAAATCACTCCACAGCACAAAGCCATTAGTTGCATAAGCTGTGCCTGTAGACTTACGACACAAGGAGCAATGACAGTGAATGATATCGCTGATTGGTCCACGGATCTCAACTTGAACCGCTTTACACAAACAACTCGCCTTGTAAGCCATACCTACCCCTTTGTGTTTCTGGTGATCCAAGTATCCAATTGATTGGCGAAATTTTGCTTATCAGCTTGAGACAAAGGTGGTGGCCCTTGAGTTTGTACGCCGCTGGCACGCATCGTGTCCATAAAGTCACGAATATTTAAGCGAGATTTTATGTTTTCTTTTGTCAGCAATTCACCGCGCGTATTAAGTGCGGTGCACTTTTTCTCAATAACTTCGTCTGCGAGTGGAATATCGCCGGTAATAACCAAATCACCTTCATTAACGCGCTTCACGATTTCGTTATCCGCAATATCAAATCCCTTTGGGACTTGAAGCTTTTGAATAAAAGGAGACGGAGGCGTTTTTAGATATTGATTTGCAACCAATGTAACCGTGGTAGAAGTACGCACTGCAGCGCGAAACAGCATTTCTTTTATCACCACGGGACAGGCATCGGCATCTACCCATATTTGTTTTGCCATAACAACTCTTTTAAATTTAAATTGGCTAGAGAATACTAAATTTGGGGATTAGGTTCACGCCTAAAATGAAACTCATATTCTATGAAGTGAATCTTATTCGTCCTCAATTTCGAATATTCCTTTTGCGTAAAGTACACCAAACCCAGATACGATGACATTCGTATCAGTCACTTCACAAAATAGCTCACCGCCACGTTTTGAAGCCTGATGTGCATGAAGTTTTTGTTTGTTTAGCGCCTTTGCCCAATATGGCGCTAACCCGGCATGAATTGAGCCGGTAACCGGATCTTCATCGCCCCCATTTGCAGGCCAAAAGTAGCGCGACACAAAATCAACGTCATCGCCTTTTGCTGTCACCACAACATCAAAAGGCGCAAGGGTTTTCAGTTTATCGCTGTCGTACTCACAGCTGCGTACTTGCTGCTCAGTCTCAACAATCACAAAGTACGCTTGGCGATTTTTAAGTACCCGCGTCGGTGTTACGTTCAGCCCTTCCAGCAATGCGTCGGGGGCTTTAGTTAACTCAGGGGCTAAGTTCGGAAATTCCATCACAATGCGACCATCAGCCACTTGTTTAACAGTGAGTGTCCCGACTTCTTGGGTTTGAAATTTTATCTCACCTGATTTTCCCTTGTGATTAAAAAGCACATACGCCGCGGCGAGCGTGGCATGACCACAAAAGTCAATTTCAGTAATTGGAGAAAACCACCGGATCTCATAATGATTGTTATCAATTGGCTTCAAAAAGGCGGTTTCGGAAAGGTTATTTTCGATGGCTATCTGCTGCATTAGGGCGTCGCTAAGCCAGTTTTCAACCTCAACGATTGCAGCGTTGTTACCACCAAAACGTTTACGCGTAAATGCGTCAACCACAAAATACTCAACTTGCATCTTTTACTCCTTTCAGAAACACCTAAAAACACAGTATAATTTACTGTAATTAGAAGCGAATACAACTTAAATAAACGTGTATAGAGGTTAATCTGTATGACCATGATGCACGTAGTTAAAATGAGTAGAACCAAGTCGAGGCTTATATGTTTACAGATGCTACTTTATCAATCTTATGTTTATATTCATTAGCAATGTTTGTCACTAGCCTGCTAATGATAGCGACAGCCCCTAAAACTGATGATGAGAAACGCAAACAAACTATCACCGAGTACACTATGTTTGCACTTGCATCTGTTGCAGTATTTTTTGTCTCGTTTTACACGCTGTAACTGCCAGTTGGGTCATCTCGATTGATGGCCCATGACAATATCCTTTAAGACCTATTTTCCACTTTCAGCCATTGCTTTTATCTTTAACGCCTTTTCGAAGTGGTCTAGTTCGTGAGTTTGTATCCACCAAGTTGCCGCTTCCATAAGTAATGCAGGGTCCGTGTTTTTATTGGCAAAAAAAGCGTAAAATGATACGCCAACGTTATCCCCTTTTTGTGCGATTTTTTTATCACATACTTCTATTATCTTGCTTCTTAGTGCCGCGCGCATTTTTCGTTAAGTCCATACATCATGATCTGCGATAAGTGTACCACCAACATAATCGGTATTCACCACTCCACGCGGCTCTACACCTTTACGGTTGATTATCATTTCATCGGTGCACAAGATTAATCTTCTTCACAAACTTCCCTCTCCCTTAGGTCTAGTTCGGTGAAACTATTTCTAAACGTAAAGGCATAAGCCGAATCTCCAAAACGACGCAGGTAATCAAGTCTTTCTTTGGCCTCATCTAGCGTCGGGATATGGCCCTCTTCAACCCACCATAACACGTAGGTTTCCTGTTCAGCGCGGTGAAACCATTCTTTTTTACGCGCCAAAAATTCCTTATGCGCGGTTTTAAACATAAAATCTTTGAGCGCTTGCTCCGACTGCCATACAGACATATTCACGATAATATTTGGATCATCAAACGCCTTAATCTCTGTTGCATTACCGGTTTCATCTTTTAAGCGCCAAATAAAGCCAGGGCTTTGCTCTGCGAGTAAATTAATGCGGCCTAAACTTTCGACAAAGTATTGAATTTCTGGCGCATCCATTTGGTATTTAGCGGTGGCTATATTGAGTTGTGCTAATTGCATCGACGGCTTTTCCTTGTGGTGAGTTGCTACATTCTCCCAAACTTCACAATCATACTACTGTTTACTCGCCGCCAAGTTAAGACAAAATTTAACCAAATAGAGATTTTTTCACCTTCTACATTTCGGGGAATGGATGCATATTAATGTATTGCACTATACGAGGTGCGTTTGCTGTATTCGCGCTACCACCATGAG
This sequence comes from Pseudoalteromonas flavipulchra NCIMB 2033 = ATCC BAA-314, assembly GCA_000814665.1. Taxonomy (GTDB): domain Bacteria; phylum Pseudomonadota; class Gammaproteobacteria; order Enterobacterales; family Alteromonadaceae; genus Pseudoalteromonas; species Pseudoalteromonas maricaloris. The sequence continues at coordinate 144,134 of JWIH01000021.1, read as the reverse complement.
GTAAAAACTGGTGCCAAATCACCATATCTCCGGCATTGGCTGCAATTGCTTTGGAACCCAGTTGATGTAAGTACTCGGTGTTTGGTATACATGGATCCCACGGGGCAGCTGCAAGCCATGACTCTAGCTTCGTATGAAATCCTGGCACAACCGTTGTTGCACCCTGTTTTTCTTCAGTGTCTGATAGATACAAAATCCCTTGCGTGCCAAACTTGAGTTGCTTAGAGAAATCTAAATCCCAATGTAGATCAGGACCTTGAAAACTAGATTGCGCAGTTTCAGGCGGGTTGAACCCACACTGATCGGCCGAAACTATCAGTTGTTCGCTTTGCCATAACTGGCTAAAGGCCTTATGAATTCTCATCGAATTCCGATTGTCTTCCAGTGCTTTATGTTGTACTAAATGCACCATACTACGACTCAATTTTTCGTGGTTAACCTTATACCAAGTCTTTGGTTCTGCTAATTCAATCTCCAAATAGTCTTGGATGGCGTTTCTCGCATTGGCACAGCCTTCAGCACTCACCGCATTTTTAACGACGACATAGCCGTTGTCCTGCCAGCATTTCAGGTCGTCCTCAGTGAGTACATCCGGCATATTCTGAACAGCAGCTATTTTTTCTTGATAGCTGTCGGGGCAAGGTAAGTGGCAGGTGACATGTTTTAGCAATGCTATTTTTTCACTACTCGGCTGAGCAATTGTAACAATTGCATCAATAAAGCTATCGTAATCATGAGCATATTGAAACTGTAACTGATGTGCTTGAGATAGGCTAAGACCTAGTATATCGAAAGTCGTTTTATATAATTCGAACTCGACAGACTCTCCTTGCTGCTGTCTATTTGTGAAAGTGTTGTTGGCTTGAAGCCAGATTTTTTTGAGTATGGATAAATGATAAAGCGCTAAAGCAAGATTTACATCGCACATTATTTAACAACCATCCTTTAAATTAAAGTTGTGTGTTCCCTCCTTAAAATTTTATTACAAAGACGTTTTTTTTCAATTTTTACCGCTTACACCTCATTACACTATACGTATCACTAAACATGAGGATCCAGAAATGAAAAGAGCAGACTACTTCAATCAGGCACCTGAACTTATTCAGCACTTATTGGAACAAGAGGAACTATTAAAACAGCAAGCCCACGCAACTTTTGGAATCACAATCTGGGAGCTTGTTAAACTTAGAGCATCACAAATCAATCAATGCGCTTTTTGTATTGCAATGCACACTAAACAGGCACTAGAGTATGGTGAAACCACTAATCGAATTATTGGATTAAGTGCATGGCAAGACATGCCGTTATACACCAATAAAGAAAAACTGGCATTAGCGCTTTGTGAAAAGCTGACAAACGCACAAGTGATTGATGATGCTTTTTATCAAACACTCAATGTAGAATTTGATGATAAAGAATTGACCACGTTAACTATCGCTATTAATGCTATCAACAGCTGGAATCGGATCGTGAAAATGTTTAAGCCGAATGTAGAGTTCAATGAGCACAGAACTAACGCTTGAATTAATAAACCCAACAGGTGAAATCGCTAACTATGTGCAAGCTATCTGGTTTGCACAATCACATAAGCGCGGAGAAACTTGGCTTCCAAGCGACGGGGCAACTGGATTTATTTTCCCTCTTCGTGGGCTTGTTAGCTTCAATGACAATCCGCTCACAGCCCCCTTTTATCTGCAACCAATTGCCATTCAGTCTAGCAAAGTCAACTATTCTGAACAGGCATGTTTTTTCGGGATCCGCTTTAAACCCGCGGGACTGGCATTTCTGAAAACGCTGCAACACCCTATAGCAAATCCCAATAATATATTGCCCTTGTTGAACACGCTGCAAACTAGTGCCAACCTGACAGCATTACTTCGACTTCTAGAGCCGATATTGAATATGCCAATTCCTCGACAGAATTCTATTCTACATACCCAAATACTCCTTGAGCATATTGTTTCAATGACCCCTTTAGAGCAAGCATATGCTCAAACTCCGATCGGAAAACGGCAATTAGAGAGACAAGTTAAAACACATTGTGGGATCACCCCTAAACATTTAGCTCGCATTTATAGAGTTCGATTGGCTAAACAAAAACTGAGAGAAACGCCTGACATTAACATCGCTCAACTCGCGCTAGATTGCGGCTACGCTGATCAATCTCATCTTATTCGCGAGTTTAAAACTATCTTTCAGATCACACCGGCAAAATACACAAAGCGACTAAAAGCTGCAGACACAACGTTACCTGCAGCTCGCTAAATTTTTCAACGACCAGCAATACAAAAGCAAGGTGAATTTCTTACTATTTATTCGCGCAACGTGCTACCAAGGTTTCGCTTAAAAATTGATTTACCTCAGTTTGCACTTTTTTGTTAAAGCTGTAGTGACCCGAGTTAAGTGCGATATGTTTAAATGGATGAGAAAAACTAGCTTCGCGTAAATCAGCTTCAATATATCCGGCCATTTTGTACGATGGCCAAATTTCATCATATTTGGCAGAGACCAGCAACACTGGCCCATTGGTGTTTTCAACCGGGATGCGAGCGGCTGCAATTGCTTCAGGCGTTGCCTGTGCCAATGCAGCCTCAAAGGCAGGTGTAAACTCTCCCGTTACGTTCCCTTTTTGCATTTTCCATGACAACAGGGGTGCATCAATGTAGTCCAGAGCATTGCCGCTAAGCGTCCAGCTCGAGCGAGAAGACAAGGTCTTAACAGCATTCCAGCTTACGTGACTAGGCATAACGGACACTACATGGTTTATCTCATCAAAGTGCGCACCGAGTAATAACGCAAGCTCCGCTCCTTTAGAAAAACCATACACCGTTACGCAATTTGGGTTTATCTTTGGGTCTGCACTCAATGCTTTTATCCGTTTGGCTATATCATTCAAAGATAATTCAGCTGCACTGCTCGATGTATTTTCAGTGCCATAATAACCAAGTGCCGCTACTGAGACACCAATATCATTAAACCCATCTAAAAATGGTTTCCACTGAGGATTAGCGAGTGTATTCCCCCCTTCGCTGCCACCTAACACCACAACCAATGGATGAGTCTGACCATCATCGATAAACTGACGTTTAACATCTGGTATAGTCGTGTTTGAACAGGCCGCAAGAAGCCCTACCAAAGAAAATGGCATTATAGTTTTCATCATTTTATTACCTTTTTGAGTTAGCTGAGCCCTATGTTGCTCAGTTGTTGTTTGAGTAGTTTTGCACCGCCCCGGCTGGTCACAACTTGTAAATTGCTATCTCGCAACTTGACAAGGTAACCCCCTGTAACCCAGCGTTCAAACGCCGTTATCGCGCTTTGGTTTACAATGGCATTACGGTGAACTCTTAAGAAATGTGTTGGCAATTGCTGTTGGATCTCCTCAAGGGAGCCATCAATGGGATATTGCTGTCCATTACTAAACGCAATAGCTTGACCGTATTCTAGCTTGATAAGTTCGATACTGCTGACATCAATTAGTGAGGTTTTCCCCGCCACCTTACTCGTTAAAGTAGCGGCGAATCCTGTCGCGATAACACGATTGACTCTTGATAGCGCCAACGCTAAGCGTTCAGTACTATACGGTTTGAGCAAATAATCAACCGCGCCGAGCGTAAAGGCCTCAACCGCAAACTCACTGTAGGCCGTGGTAAAAATTATCGCACCTGAAAACCCCGTCGCTTGAAGTTTCTCGACCAAAGTAACACCATTGCATTCTGGCAAGTTAATATCGACAAAGACAATATCTATCGCAAGTTCTCGATATGTATCAAGAAATACTAATGGCGTGTTACAAGTCAGTACCAAGTTGTGCTTGGTGATCTGGCTAAGTTGTTCAGTTAATTTATCAATGGCCGGTTGCTCATCTTCCACAATGGCAATGTTCAACATTCCTTTGCTCCTCGTGTGAGTGAAAAGCTGACAACCGCACCACCTCTGTGCATGTCGTTACCAAGCCTAAGTTCAGCATTTTCTTCTAACTTTAACCGTGAGCGCGTTATCGAAAGACCGAGTCCCGCATCTGACGAACCCAATATGTCCTGCTCCTTAAAGCCCACCCCGTTGTCACTGATTTTAAACACTAACTGGTTCGCTAACTTTTTGATTGATACATCAATGTGAAGCGGCCTACTGTTGCCATGTTTCACTGCATTTTCCAAAAGCGGCTGTAAAATCATTGGCGGTATTACTTCGCTCAATAATGCATCGTCGATATCAAAGTCGATGATAAGCGCATCCCCAAACCGGCTTTGCTCTATCTCGCACCATTGATTTAGTGCAATTAGCTCATCGGCAACGGATACTTTGCTCGGTATTTTTCCGCTTGTCACAGAATGCGTTAATGAATATCTTAATACCGCAGCGAGATTATGAACCAAAGACCGTGCTGCTTCTGGTTGATTTGGTACAAAGGCTGCAATTGTGTTGAGGCTGTTGAACATAAAGTGCGGGTTTAACTGACTGTGTAATAACTTAATTTCAGCAAGTTGGCGAAGCTGTTTTTCTTGTTTTAACAACTTTTGGGAAAGGTAGAACTTAATCACCACAAAAATACCGCTAGACCAAGGCAGTGCGATGGTTAGCGCCTCAAACAGTGAAAATGCATGGGTATTTAACATTCCACTTCTGAGTACACCCCAACATAAACAGCCCATTACCATCAGTCCATAAAAGCCGATATATTGCAGCGGCCAATTGCCTATCTTGAAACGGATGATGAGTACGTAACTTATCACCATAGGTAACCAGTAGAGGAACACAACCGCCAAAATAGAAGAAACCGCGATATTTGTCGACAACAACATGCCCCGCTGCACCCAATCAGTAAGGCTGATAGCAAAACTTATTGCGGCAACGATAGCTAAAATTGCGAATTGTTCATTTCGCTGCAATGTGAGATTGACCATAATCAATACAAATAGTGACTGAATACGTTCATGGTACGCATTTAGCGTCGAAAAGCACTCTGAATATTGCTGAATGGTCGCTTTTCAATGCTAAATGGTTATCTGTATTAGTCCACACTTTTACATCCAAGTTAAAGTGCTAAAAAATAGATTAACTTGCTTTAAATCTTAAACACTTGAGGCTGCTTTGCTCATCAATGTCTTTAAATTCAGGTGGGTTTTGTAAACGTTCAACAAACATGAGCGTTGGTGCCTCTCTGGTCATTTCATCAATCAGAAATTGGCTTGAAACATCGGGAGAATTCACACACGCCAACACTTGGGCATTTGGCGTAAGTAACTCAGGAAGCTTTCTTAAAATACGTTGATAGTCTTTGGTCAATGCAAAGCTGCCTTTTTGAAAGCTTGGCGGATCAATTACAATAAGGTCGTACGGCCCATATTTACGCACTTTTCCCCAAGATTTGAATAAATCATGGCCTAAAAAAGACACCTTACTGAGGTCGTGTTCATTGAGTTGATGGTTGACTCGGCCTTGCTTGAGCGCCGCTTTTGCCATATCTAGATTCACAACATGGGCAGCACCGCCTGCAATTGCCGCGACGGAAAACCCGCAAGTATAAGAGAACAGATTAAGTACCCGAGCCCCCGTAGACTGAGCTTTAACAAACTCACGACCCAAACGCATATCTAAAAACAGTCCCATGTTCTGTTTTACGCCAAGCTTTAAGCCATATTTAAGTCCATTTTCTTCAACGATAGGCATAGCGGTTAATTCACCATACAAAACCTCGAGATCTGAGTCAGGCAAATAACGATGCTGTAGTAAAATAGCAGAGAGTTTTCCGTTAAACGCTTCAGTCTCCACAAGTGATAATAATGCCTGCTTTAACGACGCTATCAAGTCAACGTCGTGCTCCTTGAATAAAGAGACTAAGAGCTGACCTTGTAACCAATCTACTGTGATTTGTTCAAGCCCTTCATAGCAACGACCACGTCCATGAAATAGACGCCTTAGCTCGTTTGGTACGGCTTGGGTTTGCAGATGATTAAGGAGGGTCGATACAGGATTTATTGCTGTCATGTTGGTGTCTGGTTATGCGTAAAGTTCGGCATTTTACTTGTTACTTCATAGCAAAAGCAAATGTCTAAGGTCTGCTTATCTTTCACGTTTATTTTTAGCAGCAAAGAGAACCGGTCCTATGGACGCCACAACATCGTTGTTGCCCCGCTAAAACCGGTTAACCAATTGAGATAAGAAAAATCTTCGTGATGGGAGGCAACAAAGCCCATTCTCATATAAAGCTTTTTTGCTTGGGGGTTAGAATCAATTACATCAAGTCGTAAAGCGTGAAACCCGCTTTGTTTGGTATAGCGCTGCAGTGCCACTAGAAGCGCAGTGCCAACACCTTGTCCTCTGACCGATTCTGCAACAGCGATGCCGTCCATCACCACTTCATTGGGCGCAGGCTTTCGCTCAAATAGGGTAAACACCGCTGCGGCTTTAACCCCACCTAGTAAGCCTAATTCGTCAATGAGTCCAGTAAAGCCCATATTCGATGTAAAACCGCTTTTGCCATATTGAAAGCCCGCAACCCCCACTAACTTGCCTTCTGCAAAGGCAGCAAAAGAGTATTCTGAGATGAAGCTCTTCGCGATAATAGTGATCAGCTTATTGCGATCCGGCACTGCGGCTTTAAATTTGCTACCAAACGCATCAACATAAAGCTCAGCAGCCGCTTGCGCATGCTCAATGTCCCATCCTTGTGTTATTTCTATTTCCATACTTTACCTCAAGCTAACGTATAGACATCAATTTTAGGTCAAAGTTAGCTTAGGTATGAAGTTCGAATTTGTAAAAAATTCGAGTCGATTATGCATGTAACTTAATTGTTAGTTTGCGCCATACACGTTCAACGGGTCCCACTTTAAAGAATCGCCCATAAGCCGTATTTAACAGCAGCTGCACTGCCATAATCACAAGCCATAAGAGCAAGAGCTCACTGCGACTTAGCGTATTATGTAATCCAAAGCCATAAAATATCACCACCAATAACAGTGACTGTCCAATGTAGTTGCTCAGCGCAAATCGACCCACTTGATTTATCGCCTCAAGGGGTTTGAAGCGATGCAACCAACGGTTATATAGTAAAGACAACAAAACCAAGTAAACAATCGCTTGCAGCTCCCGGTTAAGTACAATGATCATTTGTTTAGCGTAAGATAACACTGGGATATGTGAACTTTGTAGCCAATGAAAATAGCGAGCTTGAGTGGCATAACATGACACCGCAATCAAGCAAAGCAGTGCCACTACCGCAAATGGGCTAAGTTTAGTCTTTGAGAACAATCCCCATTGAAACAGCTGCGAGCCTATCAGCATCATCATTAGCGTGGACCAAAAAATACTTGAATAAAACAGCTTACCTTTGTGGACTTGCGGACTGTCAAAGTTTTCCTGCCAATACTCAGTTAAGCTTGGCGTTTCTTCCAAAGTACGATGAGTGGGTGTCCGTGGTTCGGTTTTATTCTGCCACCGATTAATCGCTTTTTGCTGGTCTCGTGTGCGAGACGCTTCGTCCACATTGAGTGCTGCTTGGTAAGCATCATATTGGGCGATGGTGCGCTCTGCTCTGCCAAAACCTGCAACTAACATAAACGCCAAACAAATTACTATGCTGACTTTGATGGCCCGGGTGCCAAGTAATATGACGGTGGTGGCAATCATTCCTATCACGGCATAGTGATAGAGAATGTCGCCACTCCAAATACAATAAGCATGAACAAGGCCGAGTATAAATAAAGCCACTAGCCTAGCCGCACTTAATTTAATAGCAAATTCAAATGGCTGTTTTTGAAGAATAATGGTGAGACCTGCGCCAAATAACATCGCCAACAGTCCGTAAAACTTGCCCTGAGCAAATACATAAACCCAGTACCTTACCTCACTGTCTATATCCGTCATAAAGCCATATTGGTAACTGCCCCATGGATTGGGATAGGCAAAGCTTTCGATGTTGATAAGTAAAATACATAGGATTGCTATCCCGCGAATAAAGTCGAGGCTGTTAATGCGATTTCTTTCAGGACTAGTCATCGGCATTACCTATGCGGCCCGACTGTCCATCATGGTGAGCTAGCTTTGTGTTTTCGCTATCGAGCAGTGTGGTAATTTGTGCAACCTGCGCGCTAAATTCATCAAATTGCGTGTCACTTAGCTTGGTGTTTTTTGGTTGTTTTAGGGTGAGTGGATTGATGGCTTTTCCATCTTTATGCACTTCATAATGTAAGTGACGCGCCTGCGACAGGCCGGTATTCCCAAGATAGCCAATCACATCGCCTTGCTTTACTCGCCCCCCAGCCTTGAGACCGTTCGCAAAGCCATTTAAGTGAGCATAAAGTGTTTGATAGCCTTTACCGTGATCTAACACTACGCGATTACCAAAGCTGCCGCCCCACCCAGCTTTGAGTACTTTTCCTGAGCCTGCAGCCATAATAGGCGTACCAACAGGCGCACCAAAATCGATCCCTTTGTGCATTCGGGTATAGCCCAATACTGGGTGATGACGTTTACCGAAGTTTGACGATAATCGAGCACCGTTAAGGGGCGTTTTCATTAGAAAGCTTTGCGCGAGGGTACCATCTGAGTGGTAAAAAGCGGTCGTTCCGCTATTATCAGTAAACCGGTATAAGCGGTATAAGCGGTATTTTTCTTTTCCAGAAAGTAGCGCAACATGTTGTAATGCTAAAGGTTTGGAGATTTGCTTGAGTAACTCTTCGGCAACCACAAGCTGCTGTTCTTGAAATACAAAATCAATTTGATCACCAGCATATACTTCTCTTTGAAAATCGACAAGGTGAGATAAGGCCACAATACTTTGATTGATAATATCATTGGGCACCCCGATTTTGCTGGCGTCCACAAAAAAGCTAGAATCTATGCTTGTCGATAAACGCTTTGTTTGCGTGACGGTTTCAAGCTCACTTAGCGATGCATGCCACTGCTCATCCACTCTTTTAATCTCAATAACCTGAGCAAATGCATATTCAAAGCGGATCTGCTGTACTTGTCCGTCTACAAGCTCTGCTTCTATTAACTGTCCAGCCTTGAGCTTAGTCAGTGATGTCCACGTACTCACGGCTTGTTCCACCAGCCAACTATCGCGGTCACTGAATGCAAACTGACTTAAGAGATTCGCTAAACTCTCACCCGATTTAAGTTCAAGTAAACAAATATCTTGAACTGGCTTTAGCTCCTGAGTGATTTGGGCCGCGACTGAGTCTTCAGCGGATCCATTATGTACAACAGCTTGCTCTTGATCTGCTTGCGCCGACACAAAGGTGTTCTCTTGCGCTTTATTGACCGAATGAGTCTGCTCGGGTTGTTTCGAGCAGCCAAAAGTTGCCATCATTGCAATGGCGATAGAAAGCTTTTTAATCATGTTAATTTTCCAATAAGGTCAGCGGATCAATGCGCGTGTTGTTATGTAAAGCTTCTAGATGTAGATGTGGACCAGTGACTCGACCGGTTTCACCTATGGTACCGATCACTTCTCCTTGTGATACTTGCTCACCCACCTCAACATCAATGCTATCAAGATGTGCGTAGAGACTTTGATAACCATTGTCATGATGGATCAACACCACTTTACCGTAATTCTCAGGCAAGGTTTTATCATCGGCAATCGTGACCGTACCGCTGGCAACCGCCATCGCAGGTTCACCAACGCCGCCAGCTAAATCCAGTCCTTGATGTGCTTTATTGTGACGAAAGTTCGATACATGCCCAAACCTTGATGTTATTTCAGGGGTGACGACCGGGTATGTCCATGTTTTACTCACCATTGCCGTTCCCATTGTCCATTGAATATTGCCATAGGCTAAACCTGAACTAAGCAACACAAAAACCCCTATCAACACAAGATTACTTGGCTTCTTTTTAGATTTAAGAATAACGCTAAAACGCTTTTTATAATCATCTAAAGTCAAAGAGTTAGATGCAAAATTTGCTGTCATATTCATCGTTTTCGGCGGAGCAGCAGCCCGTTTTAAAGAGTTCATTAATGCTTTGCTATAAGCCAAAGGCTCAAGGCCGTGCTTCGCTATCGTCACCTCATCACAGCGATATTCCATCGCTCGAATAAAGCCCTGTTCCATTTTTGCAATAAACGGATTAAACCAAGCAAGCGTCGCGAGTATTCGCCAAATTACGACGGCAATGTGATCGCCTTTATCTATGTGGGTTAACTCATGCAGAATAAGTGCTTGCTGTTCTGCCTCTGGTAGCGTGTCAAATTCCACCGGCAAATACACTTTAGGTTGCCACAGTCCGAACACAAAAGGAGAGCAAGTAATTGGCAATTGATAGCAACTCCGTGCGCCGAGCTTTATTTTTGAGGCGGTGCTACAGAGGCGTTTTACTCGCCAATACTGTCGCCCAAGTACCAAAAGATGAGCGATTAGCCCAACGCAATAGACCAGAAATACAGCCATAAGCGTCAGGTTTAGCCAGTCAGACGCAACTTGAGTGCGCTTCGTCATTGCCAGCAGCGGCTCTGCAAATTGTTGTAAATTGGCATTAAACAATACGGCTGGAATGGCGTTGTGTTGCTCCATGTGTTCAAGTGGGATCCAAGGCACAAAAGTCACTGCCAGCACGCCCCACCAAAGTCCTTTATTCTGTACATACCGAGCGGAAAATTTCACACCTAGTGCGTACGTTAAGCCACTAAGCGCCACCCACAGCAAGACCGAAATTAATATTAGTTCCATACCTTACTCTTTATCACCTTGCGTCTTAGCTAACTCATCTAACATGGCTTCTAATTCATCTAATTCATCCGCTGCAATTAACTTACTATCTGAAAACATAGCGATTGGCAGAGGCTCATCCAACTCCATAATTTGCTTTGCAAACTCTTGGGCATAAAGTGCGAGAGTCGGTACCTTAGCAAGGACAGCTGAGTATATTTTTTTATTGCCTTGCATTTGCTCGGCGAGATAACCCTTTTCACACATTCTCTCAAGAGTTTTTCGAGTTGATGAGTAGCTCCAGCTGAGCTTTGATCCTATTTCTGTGTGAATTTCTTTGCCCGTTCTTGGCTGTTCACGCCAAAGGATTTTTAAAACGATTAGTTCGGTTGAGTTAGGTTTCATTGTCTTTCTCACAACTGCGACATATGTCACACATTAACAAACAAAAAAGTGCGACACAAGTCGCACATTATGCTTTTTTAATTTTCACCACGAAAAATGGCGACATTATCAACAGCACTTATACTTCAAGTTGATATGTAAAAAATGAGTTATCTGTAGTGCTAGAGCTAATTAATATTCGCCATAAATTATGGCTGCTAATTGTGTTTCCCATCATTGCGCTTGCCTTACTGCTTGGATATGCTTTTAACCGTTACGCTCACCTTGAGTCAGAAGTAGAATCTCTATACGCCGATCGTGTTGTGCCGCTTATTCAAATAAAAAAAGTATCAGATCACGGTGCGATTCAGATTGTCGACATACTTCATAAGTATCGTGCAGGGCTGGTCTCCAAAGACGAGGGGTTGATGCAAATAGCAGATGCTACTCGGGTCATGAACGACGCCTGGCAAAGCTATCTAAACACATATTTGGTGACGGCGGAGCAAGTCAAAGTTGAACTCATTGAGTTCCAAATGCAGGCCGTATTTACGCATATTGCCACGCTCCAAAGCGCGATAAATCAAGGGACATTTTTAGCGATTCCACAAAATCAGTTTGTTACTGCACTTTATGAAAAGTTCGATCCGTTAACTGCGTCACTACAAGCACTCACCGAGGTACAAAATGACGTCGCACTCAGTATTGTGGAGCAAACCGAGCAACAATTTAGCCAACTAAAGTTGTTGCTCATTATTTTTTCTGTGATTGTATTGGTGAGCTTAATCGCCGTTGGCTTCGCTTTATATCGCTCTATTCAACATCCAATCAATCATATTCGCTCGCAAATCAATCACATTATTGAGAGCTCGAGTCTCGAAAAACGTATCGACATTGATAACCACAATGAATTGACTGATGTTAGCCTTGCCATCAATCAGCTCCTTAGCCACATTCATGTGATCCACCAGCAACTGGTAGAGGCGGAAAAATTATCGAGCCTAGGTAGTTTAGTTTCGGGATTGGCTCACGAGGTAAATACCCCACTTGGCGTTTCGATTACCGCAGTGTCATCCTGCCAAGAGCAAGTGGATGTGATGGAAACCGGCATGAAAGCGCAGCGTTTGTCGCACGCTGAGTTTTTAGAAATTATGGCAGCATTGGATTCTGGGTTGTCTATCGCAGAGCGAAATCTCGGCAAAACGGCAAAGCTAGTACAAGAGTTCAAGAATATCTCCGCAGAGCAAGAAACTGACGTCGAGCAACTTGTCGACCTAGAAGCCGTTATTCGCGATTATTGCGAACAAACGGCCCGTTTCCAGTTAAAGATGCGCGTTGAATTTAGCGCAACAGGAAAACTGGAACAACTGGTCAAAATCAACGTTAAGGCGCTACAGCAAATCTTGTTGCAGCTGCTAGAGAATGCCCGAGTGCATGGTTTTAGTAATGATAGCGACACCCAGCCGTTTGCCGCTGTTCGTTTAGAGATCACTGACAATAAAATATTTATTCGAGTCAAAGACGAAGGCGTCGGTATGAGTAATGAGGTCCTAAACCGGATCTTTGAGCCCTTTTACACCACAGCTCGCCAACATGGTCATGCCGGGCTTGGACTTTCCGTCACCTATAATCTCGTCAAAAAACATTTAGAAGGTGACTTAAAAGTCAATTCCAAAACCGGAAATGGCACAACGTTTACCATCTTGTTGGCGAACAAAACGTTGGCACAAACCGCCTAACCAACTTGTGCCCTCATAGCATACTTAACGAGTGACAAAGCCTCCGTTAACAAACAAAGTTTGCCCAGTCGTCCAGCGTGATTGCTCCGACACAAGATAAAGCACCGCAGGGGTAATATCGTCTACTTGCCCTAGTCGGTTCATTACACTTGCAGACTGCAAATAATTAACGGTTTGCTCGTTTTCTTCGCCATGGAAAAAGTCAGTGTCAATTGGACCTGGTGCGATGGTATTGACGGTCACTCCTCGATGTCCGATTTCCTTTGCTAGCGCACGAGTGAAATGCTCAAGTGGTGCTTTTGAGCCAGCATAGAGCGCATAATTTCCAGTAAATGCTGCCAGCAGCGAAGTGCCCATATTAATGATCCGACCGTTATCACGAATATGTTTAGCGGCTTCTTGCATCACAAAAAATGCCCCTTTACAGTTGATCCCAAATAGCCTGTCAAAATCTTCCTCGCTATACTCAACAAACGGTTTTTTGCTGATAGTACCGGCATTATTGATAACGATATCTACGCCGCCAAACTCACTAATAATATGCTCAAATATATTCATTACCTGCGCTTTATTGCTGACATCTCCGTGTACTAACGTAGTCCTAACACCCAGCGCTTCAACTTCCTTCTGGGTTTCAAGTGCTTGTGGTTTAGAATGCGCACTATGATAGTGAATGACAAGATCAGCGCCTTGCTTTGCCAGCGCAATAGCAAAATCCTTCCCCATATTTTTGGATGACCCAGTGATAAACGCGACCTTACCTGTTAACTGCTTAGACATACCTATTTCTCCTACTTGAAATATTCAATCGACTTTTAGTGTAGCTAGGTGAAAGGGATACAGGTATAGTGATTTTAGTCATTTACTAATTGCATTTTTCACATCCGCTATGAAATCGATTACTGAAGAAGATTTGTTTGTTCTTACCGTTGAATCTGGCAGCCTCAAATCTGCGGCTGAAGTGATAGGTACCGATCCCTCCTCGGTAAGCCGAAAGCTCGCAAACTTAGAAAGTCGATTAGGAGTAAAACTTTTACAGCGCTCCACCAAGCAAACGGCTGCAACTGAGGTTGGGCTTGAGTACTATAAAGGCGTAAAGCAATTACTAGATGAAAAAAGGGAATTAGAAGAATCGATTTCAGGCACCTCAGCAGTGCCTTCTGGGACATTGAGGGTTGCAGCTCCACACGACTTCGCCGAGCGCTTCATTGCTCCTGTGGTACAAACCATGATAATCACCTATCCAGATCTCAATATCGAGTTACTGCTCGGCAGTCATTTTGAAGATCTCAAGGCTAAACAAATCGATATTGCAATTAGGATTGGCAAACTGGATGATTCCTCCTTGATTTGCCGACAACTAGGCCATGTACCACGGGTCTTGGTGGCCTCTAAATCGTATATTGAACGCATGGGACAACCGCAACGCTTTAGCGATTTAAGCAAACTGGATTTTATCTTTTACAATAAACCTAAACTTGGTGATCAGCTCATTCTCGGTAAAGGCCTGCACCGTGAAGCCGTTACGGTAAGTGGTAAACTCATCGCCAACAGTGTTGCAGTGCTAAAAAATTGGGTAAACGCTGGCCTTGGTGTGCATTACGGGCCGCTATGGGCATTTAAAGATGAATTAGCTATGGGCAGTTGTGTACAGCTACTACCTGAACTACACGATGAAAGTTATCCTATTCACGCACTGTACTTGTCGAAGCAATATACTCCCGCAAAGGTACGGGAGTTTGTTGAGCTATTGACTTCAACCTATCAGCAATACCGCTTCGATTAACGCAAATTACTTAGTAATTGCGCTAACTGTTTTTGCTTAGCGTCATTGAGTGGTAGCAATGGCGCTCTTGGACCACCGACATCCATACCTTTAAGTGCGAACCCAGCTTTTACTGCGGCGGCAAGGCCAGAGCTCACAATAAATTCCAGAAACTCAAACTGTTGATAAAATAGCCCTTGAGCACGTTCAAATTCGCTGTTTGCAACAGCCTGCAATAACTGTTTTGGCTTATCACCAATTAAACATGGCGCCGCAGTGCACCACCCTGCTGCACCGGCAGTCAATGCCTCTAACGCCATGTGGTTACAACCGTTAAAGAATGGCACCGCTCCCTCACTAAGATGATAAATTTTGTGCATACGCTGTATGTCACCCGAGCTCTCTTTAATCGCGACCACATTTTCAATGTCTGCCACCATTGCCAGCATTAACTCAGGTGTCATATCCACACCACATACCGCCGGATTATTGTAGAGCATGATAGGTAACGGCGAAGCTTTCGACACTTGCTGATAATGTTCAAATATCTCTTGCTCGCTCAATTGATAGTAAGAAAAAGGTGAAAGCATGATCATATCCGCACCAAATTGGTGGGCATACTTAGCATAAGTCGTGGCTTGTGCAGTCGTTAACGCTGCAATCCCGATCATAACAGGAACCCGCCCTGCGACATGTTTGACAGTAAATTCAGCAACTTGCTGCCACTCCTGCGCGGTTAAATAGGCCGCCTCTCCTGCGCTGCCAAGCGCAGCTATCGCATCCACATCGCCTGCAAGTAAAATATCTATCACTTCGCCAAGTTTAGCCAAATCAACCCCTTGCGTACAGGGATCGAACGGTGTCACGGTGTAACCGATAATACCTGAAATTTTCATCGCAATTCCTTAAATACAATCAATATGGAGTTTGAGTGCTTGCCTTGCATAGTATGCAAAGTTCAATTGATTTCTTTTTTCTGTCGACACCCAGTCATGCGCTTCTCGAGCAAGCTCTGGAGGTAAAGGTTTGATGTCTCCTGCCGCCATAGCAAGGAGTTGTAACTTAGCAGCGCGTTCAATTAACACCGCTAAGTTGCAGGCCTCTTCTATCGTTTTTCCTGTCACTAGCTGGCCGTGGTGAGCCAAAAACACCGCACGATTATTGCCAAGCGCCTCTGAAATAAGTTTGCCCTCTTCATTACCCACAGGCACTCCCGGCCAATTAGCCACGAATGAACAGTCTTCATATAACGCACACGTATCCATTTGCGAGATTATCAGTGGGGTTTCTAACATTGAAAGCGCCGCCACATGGGTAGGATGGGTGTGAATAATGCAATTCACTTCAGGATGATGGTGATAAATCCAGGTATGAAACCGATTTGCAGGGTTTGCCATCCCCTTTCCGTTAATTGGATTAAGATCTGCGTCCACCTCAATCAGATTGTTTGCCGTGATCTCATCGAACCCAAGTCCCAACTGTTGAGTAAGAAAGTGATTCTCATGCTCTACTCTACAGGTTATCTGGCCTGCAAGCCCCGAGTCATGACCCTTATCAAAGAGTATTCGACAGGTTAGCGCGAGTTTTTCACGTTGACTAAAAGACTTTGTGGTTAGTTGGTTTTGCATTTGAAGCTGAGCGTTTTGCATCAGCTCCCCTTTACTCATTAGTGCTGTCTTCACGTATACTCTCCTCTTTACTGCTTGACAACGAAGCTAAAGTAACGCCAAACTGGACCAAAAATAACATCCAGTTTTTTAATTTCAACTGGTCCAGATAAATACACCGTTATGTCCAAATCTTGGCAAATGCACTTTTGTTTGACCCACGCGCAGGGGAAAACAATACATACCAAACTGCTCAATCAAATTACCTCAGACATCACTTTGGGCAGGTTAAATCCCGGCACTTTGCTGCCGAGTTCTCGGAAACTCGCTGAACAATTAAGTATCAATCGAAAAACCGTACAAGTTGTTTACGAAGAACTAGAAGCACAAGGTTGGCTGCTCACAAAACCTCGCTCAGGGACTTTTGTTGCCTATGAATTACCCGAGCAATCGTTAACTGATTCAGCACAGCATCTGGTCACGATGACGCAAAAGACCAAGGCAACATCTGGCCTTGTTGAAATGCTCTATCAAGACGCAATAGAGCCATTGAGTGATTTCACCAGTTTAAATGATGGCAGTCCCGATTCTCGCTTAATCCCTTATACTCTGCTCGCCAGAACTTATCGTAAAGTTTGCATCGAATTAAGTCGCAAGGCGCAACTTGGGTATGGCGATCCAAGAGGAACACCAGAGCTTCGCGGTGCAATTGCAAACATGCTAAGCTTTGACCGCTTTATGAATTGTAATATCGAGGAGGTTTGCATCGTTCGAGGGAGTCAAATGGGCATTTATCTCGCCTCAAAAGTGCTCGATCCTCGTAAAGGTGCAATTGTTGTTGAAGCACTTTGTTATCTCCCTGCAAAGGCGGCATTTGAGGCCCACGGCTTTGTCGTTTTGCCTTGTCCAATCGATGATAACGGTCTCGATACTGAGCAGCTCGCAGCACTGTTAGCTACCCATCCAATTGCTGCGGTGTATGTTACTCCTCACCACCAATACCCAACCACAGTAACCATGCCGATGGAGCGGAGACTCGCATTGTTAGCACTGTCAAAAGCGTATAATTTTGCGATACTCGAAGACGATTATGATCATGAGTTTCACTACAACACGCGGCCTATTCCTCCACTTTCAAGCCTGCCAAATTCTGAAAACGTGATTCATGTCGGGTCAATGTCAAAAGTGTTTGCCCCAGGTTTGAGGCTTGGGTACATTGCCGCCGCGCCTGAATTTATCGAACGTATTGCACAACAGATAATGCTTATTGATAGACAAGGTAATACCGTCTCGGAAATCGTGCTGGCGAGCTTAATGGATTTAGGTGAAGTCAAACGCCACATACGCAAAACCAGAAGGCAATATCAAGCGCGTAGAGATTTTGCCATGGCTGAACTCGAACGCGTCTTTGGAACTCGGATCTCCTATCATATTCCCACAGGCGGACTGGCACTATGGCTTGACATTTCCACTGTTGCAAAGACAAACCCACTGAGCTTTGCACCCAGTAAAGACTTTACCCTAAGTTCAGTGTTTACAAATTCACAGTCCCCTGCCAGCCATATTAGATTCGGCTTTGGCGCACTTTCAGAGCCGGAAATTTGCAAAGCAATACATTTACTTTATGACTCGCTGTTTGAGTGAAAACATTAACCAATTTCAAACGAAGTTACCCCGAACACTCGCGCTAATGGCAAATCTGGGCGTTTAGCGGTGTACATTCTTGCGGTTTCAAAAGAAAGTGACATCTTGTACTTTTGTGCAAGCGCAACAGCAGCTGCATTTACTTCTGGCACATCCAAATAAATGGCCTCAGTTGCTGATACCTTGGACCTAAGTGCTAAGAAGAGTGTTTCTGCAAGTTCTACGCTATCAGCGTAAAGAGGCCCTATTTTATAGCCAACGTGACAAGGACGGATCACACCTATGGCTACAAGTGTGTCATCCTGTTTAATGCCTAAAGCGTGGCAGTTTGGCTGGTTAATCCAAGCGTCAACAAAGGCTACTCTTTTTGTTGGGAAAAACGCACTGTCGTACGCAATGACCTCTTCTATCGGTAATCTTTCAAGTGCCACTAAGTTTGTGCAATCAGGCGTTTCGCCGCCACCCACTCCTTCGTAGCGAATATTACGGTAGGCGAGCTTAAAACCCGATTTTTTGTAATTCTCTTGCTGCGCGACCACTCCATCCAGTGCGACGTTACAACCCGCTAAATATTGAAGTCCTGCCTGCCAAATCTGCATCCCATAACCCTGACCTCGATACTCACGCTTAACGATATAAAAGCCTAAAAAACCAAATGAATCATCGTACTTAACCACCGAAATCGAAGCGATAGGTTCATCGCCTAGATAGCCAATTAAAAAGCCATTTGGATCGGCTTGATAGTAGCACTGTGCGTCGCTAAGCCCAGGGTTCCACCCTTCTTGCAGGGCCCACTTTGCAGCAATTTCTAATTCAGTTAGATCCATTACTTTTATTTTAAATGTTCTATTTTCCATGGCGTATCTACTTTTCTCACCTGATGTAGTTTGTATTATAGCGGACAATCCAGCACTGCAATGGCCCTATCATAGGCATGATAAGCCACAAATTTGGAGAAAATATAAAGGACAGGCACGCTAACGCCCGAATAGTTATTACACTGATTGATTTTCCACACGCATCGCTATATGGTGCGCACCAAATACAAGCCTAACGTATTAATTACCAAAAAATAAACCATAAAAAGGAGTTGTTTTATGGCCCTCTACATTAAAGATTCGGCGCTCGCATGCCCTGCGACAAAAGTGTTACAAGCGACTGATTTTTACAAGCCATTCCCGAGTAGCCAAGATGTCGCGTTTAATGACAATCAGCTATTACCAATCGGACTACTTGCCTATTCAAAGTTAGACGTAAACAGCGATGATAATGTACTTATCGCATTACCGATTTCTATGGAGATTTTTGATGGCGACCTTCCTTATATCTCCTACTCACTGACAGACAATGGGTGGCAAGTTGACGCTCACAATGTTGACAATCTAAGTGAAGAGAAGGAGGATTTTGAAGACTATAGCGAATACTATCAGCAAGCAGCCAGCTTCTACGCCAAACATCAACGACTTAACTACTCCCTTGACGAAAACGATGAAAGCGTTCCGCTATTTGAATTCGGTGGGCAACCCATACTCGGTTGCAATTGGGACGCCTATTTGTGGGATGAAGAAGGCGATGATGAAACGCGCTATTTTGACGCTATGGATAAGCAAAGTGGCGAGAACTACAGCCACTACTCCACTCGTAAAATTGGCCTTTTTGATGAAGAGCATGACGTAGATTTTGCCTACCTTGGCACCTTCTGCTTCTCCACTTATTTTGAGGGCGGTGGCGAAGGGATTGTTTTTTATAGTGCTAAACACAAGAGAGTATTGGTTATCGCTGAGTTTTCTTAAGTTCAATTAAGAAGCTTAGCTGTATCAATTAAACTCTCTCAAGGCACGATAACGGAAGTCGCCGTGCCTTTTCATTCTCTGTTGGGTCAGGTCAACAACGACCCTAAGCAAACTTTAAGTGAACCGATACACCCGTTTCGCCACTTTCAATCATCACTTCCACAGAAAACTTCTCACAAAGACGCTTTACTAGCGATAAGCCAATGCCTGTTCCTAAACTATTAGGACCCCGCATTCCAGACTCAAAGGCTTGCTCGTTTGCCGTAAAGATCTCTGGTAACCCTTGGCCATTATCCGCAATCGTTAGTGTATTATCTCTGTAACGAATATGAATTTGCTCACCTTGGCTATGATGTACAGCGTTCTGTAACAGGTTTTGCACTACCAATCTTAGCTCCTGCGCGGCCATAGGAACAAATACATTGCCAGGTAAGTCAATACTTAGGACTTTATGCTCAAACAGCGCTTGGTTATTAATAATGCAAGCTTCAATCACGGATTGTAAATTAGTCTGCTCCGGTGTATCGGCTTTTTCCCGGGCAAGGGCAAGTAGCGCTTCTAATGTTAGCTGCATCTGCTGGTCAGATTCCGCTATCCTTGCCACTAGCTCTTGCTGTTTACTGTTTAACTCAGTGTGGTTGAGTAAACTGACCGCCCCTTGGGAAATGGTGACAGGTGTTCTCAATTCATGGGAAATATCTCTGGTAAATTGGCGTTCACGCTCAACGAATGCTTGAATGCGAGCAAGGGCTGATTCTAGCGTTTGTGCAAATTTACCAATTTCATTTTGCGAAAACTGAGATGCAAAATTGGTCGGTAGGTTTTCAACGGGACTCGCCTCTACAATTACCATAAGCTCATCCAAAGGTTTAAGTAGTTTTTTTGCCAGCTTTACCGTACCGAGCGCTAGCAATAGCGCGATTACTAATCCAATCGCCAATAGGGTCAGTGAAAAACCAAGCATCAAGCCTCGCAGTTCGCGCACTACAAGATGGCCGCTTACTTCAGCAAGCAATATGCCTTGTCCACGGTCGTCCTTGTTTAGAAAGGCGATATGATAATGTTTACCCGCCTCAGCGCTAAACTCTTTGCGGTTTGGTTCCTCAGCGAGTAGCGTTCTTACCACCGCAGGTAAAGTGTCGGTTGTAGGATGAAATGTAACGAAGTCAAAATGTGCTTTTGGTGTCTCGTTATTGACGATTTGAAGCGCTATCTGCTTTCTTTCATCCTCTAAAATTTGATAAAAAAAACTGTCTTCTATGATGTAGCTAAAAAGCAAAGTGATCAGTGAAAATAATACACTGAGCAACACGACGATAGAGACAAAATAAGTGATGATGCGGTTTCTTAGTTGTTTTGTTTTCATTTTTCTCAGTTGCTATTTCAGCTATAAATCCAGCACCAAGCCAACGCTGTGAATGGTTTTAATAATGGTAGTTGGAAATGGCTTATCTACCGTTTTGCGTAATTGATAGATGTGTGACCGTAAAGAATCCGAGTCAGTGCCCTCCTCGCCCCAAATACGCTCAACAAGCTCACTCTTTGACACCGCTCGAGGGTAACTTTCCATCAAAATTTTAAGAATATTGAACAATATTGGCGGTAACACGAGTGCAGTCTCACCCCGCGTTACTGTTTGATTTTGATAGTTGAGCGTAACCTGTTTATCTGCGTCCCCCACACTAAGCGTTCTTGCAGCAGATGTGGGATTTAATCGGCAAGTTAATGCGCTGACTCGGGCCGCTAGCTCCTCTAGCGAGAAAGGTTTGGTGAGGTAATCATCCGCACCCTGCGCAAATCCTGCTAATTTATCGTCCAAGGTATCTCGAGCAGTTAACATGATGATGGGAATATGCCTGTCGGCTTTAAGCCTTAATCGCTGACAGACCTCTAGCCCTTCAATATCTGGCAGCATAATATCCAAAATAATACAGTCAAAATATTGCGTTAATGCAAGCTCACAACCCTGCTCTCCCGTATAAGCAAAGTCCATATTATGTCCCTGCATATCAAAGTAATCGGCTATATTACTTGCAA
Source organism: Pseudoalteromonas flavipulchra NCIMB 2033 = ATCC BAA-314 (assembly GCA_000814665.1). GTDB lineage: Bacteria > Pseudomonadota > Gammaproteobacteria > Enterobacterales > Alteromonadaceae > Pseudoalteromonas > Pseudoalteromonas maricaloris. The sequence continues at coordinate 122,507 of JWIH01000021.1, read as the reverse complement.
TCGCGGTGTTATCTTCAATCACTAAAATATTGAGTTGTGAGCTTGTTTTCATTAATACCAGCCTTGTAGTTTTTTGTAGTAGCCTTCAGGCAAGAGATGTCCGCCTTCAATGACGACATGATGTTTTTGTACACTCGCAATGGCTTCAAATAGTGCTTTATTTTCACGCTCGCTAGTGTATTCATCGTCATCAGCCGAGACCAACCACACCTTGGGAGAATCAACTGCCGTCGCAAAGTTTTTAATCGCCACTCGTGCCACCGCGTTAGTCAGGTAAGGCGGCACAATTGATAACACATTATCTACTCGTTTATCCAGTGCAGCTAAAATTAAACTGATTTGACCTCCCATGCTGTATCCTGCAACGCTGATTTGGTTTTGATCAAATTGCGGTTGGGTTGCAATCCAATCAAGCAGAACTCTGTGATCCTTTACCGAATCAATAACCATGTTTTCGTAGGGCTCGCGCTTGCCCCACCAATCTAAATCATGCATCACTTCAATAATATTATGATCAAGATTTTTACGCTTACCATGATTCCTCGAATCAATAGCAATCACAGCATACCCATTTGCTAGTGCCATTTTGGTAAGTTCATCCGTTTGCTCGTATGTCTCACGTCCTTTAAAACTTTCTTGTATCCAGCGTACATCACTTCGACCCAAACCGTGGACACCCACCATAACGGGCATTGGTTTGGTCGCGTCGTAATTACTTGGGTAGAGAATATGACCATTGACTTTATCGCCATCAAACGTTTTGTACTCAAGCGCAAAGTGATTGGCTTTTAATGGTGAAAGATTTACCTCCACCGCCTTTTGCTCATAGCTATATATTTGCGTTAATTCCTCCGGCGTAACGCTGTATGGCTTTAATCCAAAAACTGCATACCAAACAGCGGCAACGCCCGCGATAATTCCAGTCACTACTAACATTGCTTTTCTCCAGTTTTGCTTAACCATAAACTTTCTCTTTTAGTGCAATCAAACTCTCCGCCGTACCGTGCTTTTTAAGCGCTGCTTCTATTGTGGATTTTGCGCCAGATACATCATTTAGTTTGAGCTGTGCATTTACTAGCGCTTCGTACAACATGGGGTGTTCAATATCTGCAAGGGTTAATTGCATCAACTCAACGGCCACGGCAAGTTGATGAGCAGTTTGCGCATGCTGCGCTTGATATAAACCAGAGATCCCGATCAACATAGGATCAAATGATGACTTATCCGCTAAATAACGCGCCTTCGCTTTACTGCTATCTGAAAAGAACTCTTCTACCAACAAGATACTTTCATCGTCTTTGAATCGCGGTAACTCGCTTACCGTCAGACCTAGCGCCGCAACCATCGCTTTGGCAGTATCTACCGTAGAAAAAGGGTTTTGCCCTGTGATCAATTGACCGTCAATACTGACCTGATTCAACATCAAACCGTCTTGCACAAACGATGCACCACGCTCAATGAGTTTATCTTCAAGTAGGAATGGAAACTGTTTGGTCCACTTTTTACCAAACGCTGCTTCTTCTTCGTTAGTAAAACCATTTACTCGCTTACCAGCGATTAAGTACTCTCCATTTTCAAGCTTTACATCCACCAATGCCGCAGGACCATGGCAAACCGCACCAATCACGCCGTTTTTAACGTAGATATCACGAATAATTGCCTGTAACGGCTTGGAGTCATGCAAGTCGAACATTGGGCCTTTGCCCCCAACCACAAATACAGCATCGTATTGTGAGGGCTCTAACTCACTCAGTCTTTTAGTGTTTTTAAGCTGCGCCATCGCAGTCGTATCGTTACTGTATGCTTGATTGTAGGGTTTGTTCTTATCGAACTTATCGGCCAGTGGTTCACCCCCCTTTGGCGAGGCTAACGTGACTTTTATGCCATTTTGTTTGAACACGGCATACGCTTTACTGAGCTCGTCAAATTCAAATCCAGGTTTGCTTAAAGAGCCATCAGTCCCCATTTCGCCATAACTACTGAGCACCATGAGCACATGAGGTGTATTTTTATCTTGCGCAACCGCATTGATTGAAGTTGCTGATAAGGCAGCAACGAGAGATAAGGTTAATAGTGATTTGTTCATCATCCTGTCCTCGGGCCTGTTGACCCTTGTGTTGTTTTGTTACAGACACTTTATGCGGACAGGTGTGAAATGGATGTGAAGTCAATTCACATGATTTAAAAAGCGAAAAACAGTTAATTATGATGTTAAAGGCTTTGGAAATTTTGCTCTTACGTCGTCGATTAAGCGCTTGCGTGAGCTACGTTCACGCTCATGAGGCGCAAATAAGGCACTGGCCTCATCCAATAAATCAACCACTTGGTGAAGCTGAGTCAGTTCATCCAGACTCAAATGTTCATCTCGTGCCAAATACTCATTGATGATAACGATAGCGGCTTCTTTATTTGCAATATCTTCAGGTAAACCCGTTTTAGTACAAAGTCCGTAAATACCGCCAAGGAAGTGTTGCCACTCACTTTCTAAGTGCGCGTCGATGTCTTGATCCAGTTTTGCATCTCGCGGATTAAAGCCTTGCGCTTTTAATCTATGCAGTTGGTTTTTATAACGTTTACTAAAGAGTGCAAAGGCTTGTGCTTCATCCGCTACTTGTGACACAGCACCAAGCCACACTAAAGCCCCTTGCGGATAAAATTCCAGGCAGCTTTCATCACTGTGCTCGCCAAAGAAAGAATCGCATTCGAGCTTCAATGCTAACTTATAGGCGGCTTTTGGCATCAAACGCTTTTCAATTAACGTAGTCAATTCAAGATGGGATAACTGCGACTCGCGCAGCAAGGTTTCTTTGGTAATAAAATGCGTCTGCAGATAGGTCAGTAGCTCCATTGATTATTCCTTTGAATTAGTTAGCTTTATTTTTGCCGTGAGCGCAGTCGCGATGATAATCAAGCCAAGCAAGTTAATGTTTACGGCTATGGTTTCTAGGTTCAACTGAACCGTTAATAGCAGCCCTGATGAAAATTGGATTAGCGTATCATCAACGACTACGCCAATGGACATAAGCGCGCCGAGCACCGCAGCCCAGCTTAAGGCCCTGAGTTGCTTTTGATATAACTTAAACGCAACCATCAAGCATAAAAAGCTTGCTGTAAAGTCGAGGATTAACGTCAATTCCGGATGGTTAAATACATCCAGTACTGACAATACCACCCCTGCAAAGCCAGCTGCAGCTACTAAGAAAGTCGTGATTTTTGAACTGATTATGTGATGAGAGAACATTGCTTTATTATTGTTAGTTAGGTTAGCAGCAGTATAACCGCTAACCCTTTGCGTAAAAAATATTATTGTACCTTTTTCACCATTTCTTCAATATATTTGATGGCAATAAATGGATCTGTTTCATCAAACAGGTGAGACGCATATTTCATGGTAATGGGCGTAACATTATCGCCAATTTCTTGCAGCTTTATTTGGGAGTCTTTTGAAGTTTGAGTATAAACATCAACATCAGCATAACTCATACCGGTAGAGCGGATAGTCACATAAGGGATCCCACGCGACAGTATAGTAACTGGCATTTTTCGACTGGTTTTGTACATTGTTGTATGGGAAGAAGCCTCTTCAAAATCTTCTAATGAATGAGTATCTCGCTCCCAGTTGATGATCCATTCCATTATCTTCCATGCTTCTTTGGACATCTTACTTTTCATATCGTGATACCAAGACTCATGAGCGATATCGATAAGCACCATACCTTTTACTTTTTCAGGGTTTCGGTTGGCATAGGCTCTTGCAACAAAACCACCAAAAGAGTGAGGTACAAGTACCAAATTATCCATTTTAGTGGCTTGAGTGAATGCCTCAAGCTCCTCAGTAAGCTCCAACATAGTCCGTACTCGAGGCTTGGCAAAAGTGCTTTTTCCGGTGCCCGCTCTATCATAAAAACATAAACGATAGCCTTTTGGGTTTGTGTTATGAATGGTGTTTTTATAGGTTTCATGAGCATCAAGGCCCATCCCAGCTAGTAAAAGTGCGGTAGTCTCGCCCTCTCCTTTACAAGCATAGGCAAGTTTGTTGCCATTTATTTCCACATATTGATAATCGTGTTCATGAACTGATTGGTTGGCGCTGGCCACTGAACTGTAAGCGACGAGTCCGAATACTGCTGATGTTATTGTTTTCATTGTCCTTTCTCATTTTTAAGTTTTCCCAATAACATACTAATTAGTTTACTCGATAAACGCAACAAAGTTTCAGAAACTTCTGAAACTTTATTAACTCAACGTATAAATGAAATAAGCTACATAACCCATAAACAAGATACCACCTTCTCGACGACTAAGCTTCAGGCCTGAAATAAGTAGTGGAGTACAAAGTAAAGTTGCAACGATCATGACCGAAATATCCGCACTTAGCATACGATTTGTCACTTCCAAAGGGCTATTGCTGATAAGTCCAGCCACGCCTAGGACACCGAGTAAATTGAATAAATTACTGCCAATCACATTTCCTACCGCTATATCAGCATGCCCTTTTATGCTCGCCGTTACTGAGGTAACCACTTCTGGTAGCGAAGTACCTATTGCAATAATGGTTAAGCCAATCATCACTTCATCCACCGCTAAAGTACGGGCAAGTTGCACCGCGTTATCAACCATCAACTGTGCTCCAAATATCAACAAACCAAGCCCTAAAATAAATTGCACTGTATTAACAGCGCGCTCACGCCAGCGGTTTGGTTGTTGCGATGACGCTGGTTCATCATTTTTGTGACTAAGCGCACGACCTTGCACAAATAAATACACAACATACAGCAGCAAGAGCAAACTCAGCAATCCAGCATCAAAGCGACCTAGCTCACCATCCCAAACCAACGCAGCAACAATAAAACAGGCGATCACTAGCATAGGAATATCTCTTTTTACCAATGCTTGTGACACCACCAGCGGCGCTATCAGCGCTGATATACCCAATATAAATAAGATATTAAAGGTATTACTGCCAAGCACGTTGGCAACAGCTAAGCTGCCTTGCCCAGCTACTGCAGATTGCACACTGACCGCAAGCTCAGGAGCACTGGTACCAAAGGACACAATAGTTAATCCAATTAGTAAACTGGGTACGTTGAAGCTCGCAGCCAGTTTAGATGCGCCCGCGACTAAACGGTCAGCACCGAATACCAACAGTGATAAACCTAAAACGATATAAATAATATTGATTGTCATCGATGCAAACCTTGCGTTTTGATGAAACGTTAGCTTAAAAAACCCGAGAGTAGAATTTACTACTCCTTGTTTACACTCACTTAATTCACGTTATAGCGCAACTAAACTAAGGGAAAGATTTGTCACTCTTGACGAGCAAAATAACTCATTAGACTGAGACTTTCTATTTGTGTCTAATGCGCGAAAATTAATGAGACCTATCACTCAGTGAGTAGCCGCCATTGATGGCGCACTGCAGGCTGAACTCTAACTTACGTTAAGGAACTTGAATGACCAAATTTACCTCTTCTGAGCAAGCACGTGAATGCTACAACGTGCGCCACTGGAGCCAAGGCTTCTTTGGTATTAATGATCAGGGAGAGGTTACTGCGATGCCGAACCAACAGCAGCCACAGCACGCCGTAACTCTGACAAACATTGCACAACAAATTAAATCTGAGGGTTATACCCTTCCTGCGCTAGTGCGTTTTCCACAAATTCTAGAACAGCGCGTACATAATATTGTTGGTGCGTTTAATCAGGCGATTACTGATTACAGCTACCCAGAAGATTATTTATTGGTTTACCCAATTAAAGTAAACCAACAAAAAGAAGTCATTGAGGGGCTTATTGCAAGCCAAGCGGCCAGCGATAAAAAACAGCTTGGCTTAGAAGCTGGTAGTAAAGCTGAGTTACTTACCGTATTAGCGCTCAGTGAAAAAACCAGCGCAGTGATCGTATGTAACGGCTACAAAGACAGAGAATACGTCCGCCTTGCGCTTATCGGTGAAAAATTAGGTCATCAAGTTTATATCGTTTTAGAAAAGCGTTCTGAGCTCGACATCGTGATGGCAGAAGCCAAAGCACTCAACGTTAAACCACGTTTAGGCTTACGCGTACGTTTGGCATCACAAGGTAAAGGAAAATGGCAAGCAAGCGGCGGCGAAAAGTCCAAATTTGGTCTGTCTGCATCGCAAGTGCTTACGGTTGTTAACCAATTAAAGCAAGCTGACATGCTAGACGCGCTGCAACTGGTGCACTTTCACTTAGGCTCGCAAATGGCCAATATTCGTGACGTGCGCGTTGGTGTGGGCGAAGCAGCTAGATTCTACTGCGAATTACGCCGTTTAGGTGCAAACCTGTTGAATTTAGACGTAGGTGGCGGACTTGCAGTGGATTACGATGGAACGCGTAGCCAGTCATCCAACTCGATGAACTACAGCTTAGCTGAATATGCTAACAACATCGTTTACACGGTAGGCGATACCTGTAAGCAATACAATCAGCCAATGCCAAAGATCATCTCTGAGTCGGGTCGTGCGTTAACGGCGCATCACGCGGTATTAATCACCGATGTGATTGGCACTGAAAGCTATCAAGTAGAAGAGATAACTGCACCGGTAAATGACGCCCCAAGACTACTACACAATATGTGGACGTCTTGGCAGGCGCTCAACGAGCAGAGCGACGACCGCGCGTTGATTGAAATTTTTCATGATACGCAGGGCGACTTGGCAGAAGTACACAGCCAATTTGCGATGGGCCTATTAAGCCTTGAGCAAAGAGCATGGGCGGAGCAAGTAAACTTGCGTGTATGTTATGAGCTGAACAAGCGTATGGACAACAAAAACCGTTTCCATCGCCCAATTATTGACGAACTCAGTGCTAAGCTTGCGGATAAATTCTTTGTGAATTTCTCGCTATTTCAATCTTTGCCAGACGCTTGGGGTATTGAACAGGTATTCCCTGTCCTGCCACTCAGCGGGTTAACAGAGGCGCCAAAGCGCCGCGCGGTATTGCTGGATATTACCTGTGATTCTGACGGTACGGTGGAGCATTATGTGGATGGCCAAGGTATTGAAGCCACGCTACCTGTGCCTGAATTTTGCAAAGATAAACCCTATTTATTGGGATTTTTCTTGGTGGGTGCATACCAAGAGATTTTAGGTGACATGCACAACCTATTTGGCGACACCCACACCGTTGTAGCCACATTAGATGACCAGGGCGAATTGTCGCTTGGTAATGTGGATGCGGGCGACACTGTTGCCGATATGATGCGTTATGTACACCTTGATGTTGAACAATTTAAGCGTAACTTTGCCAACCTAGTTGAAAGCAAACTACCGCTTGAAGAACGAGCTACCTGCCTAGCAGAGCTTGAAACCGGCCTTGACGGCTATACTTATTTGGAAGATTTTTAACCCATGAGCCACTTATTCGATCACACCGATCATTCTCTGTACTCCAACGGCATGACGTTTTTACGTCAGCCAATGGTACGCAATATCACAGATATTGATTCAGACGTTGTGGTACTTGGCTTGCCATTTGACTTGGCAACCTCTGGACGCCCAGGCGCACGCTTGGGTCCAGATGCAATCCGTCGCGCATCCGTACACTTAGCGTGGGAAAGTAAAAAATACCCTTGGTCATTTGCATTGTGGGACAAAATTAAACTTCAGGACGCTGGCGATTTCACTTACCCGGTTGGCGATCCTGAGTATTTTACTGCGCAACTTGAGCTAGCTGCTCTGCAAATTTTGCAGCAAGGCAAAACGCTATTAAGCCTAGGCGGCGATCACTTTGTGACCCTGCCACTGCTGCGTGCTCACCAGCAAATTCACGGTAAAATGGCGCTCGTACATTTTGATGCGCACACAGACACATACAGCCAAGGCTCACGCTATGATCACGGTACTATGTTCTATCATGCTCCGATTGAAGGCCTAATAAGCCCAGAGCATTCAATGCAAATTGGCATTAGAACCGAATACACAGAGCAAGGTCACGAGTTTGGCGTGATTGATGCTATGGCAGCAAATGACTTAAGTGCCGAAGAAATAGCAGCACAAATCAAAGCACGCGTTGGCGACTTGCCGGTGTACTTAACCTTTGATATCGACTGTCTAGACCCAGCATTCGCACCAGGCACCGGCACCCCAGTATGTGGCGGCCTAACCAGCGACAAAGTGCTGAAGATTTTACGCGCACTGCAAGGGCTAAACATGATAGGCATGGACGTAGTAGAAGTCTCCCCTTCCTACGACCAAAGCGAGCTCACTGCAATCGCCGCCGCCACCATTGCACACGAACTACTGCATCTGTGGGCTGTAAAGCATAAATAACCGGATGCGGGGTTAGATTAAGCCACCTTAAAAAGGTGGCTTTTTTGTTTGGGGTTGATCTTTGGATAGTAAGTACGGGTCAAGTTTTAACATTGTGCTGTGGTAAACATTTTAATCTGGTGCACCGCAACCAACCCACCAAGCCTCAAAATTCCTAGTCTAAAACGTCAACTTAATGCTTTTGTTAGCCATTTCTTTGATATAACCAATTAATTTTAACTAGCTCATTATCAATAACAGAGCTATGAAGCTGCTGTGTACCACATTGAAACCACGAGAAATTTGCACGGAACCGATGAAGTTGAGATATTTTCTTTTTAACACACTCTGTAAGTGGTCTAGATGACCAGGGGTTTTCAAAAAATATAATACCGTCCTTCAATAACAAAATTGCACCATGCAATTGGTTACGCTGTCTAAAAAGACCTTCTTTCTGCTGTTGATAAGAATCAAAGTTAAGGTCTAGATACTTAAGTTCAGTTCTTTCAGAAGCAAATACGCTCTCACCCGCCTTCCCATAAAATGCATGCCAAACACCAAAACTACCAGTATAGGCTGTACCTGCGTGTAAAACTGTTTTTAGTGGTTGTGTATCGCTGCTATATACATCAAAGCCATGAGTTAAATCTAGCCACAATAAATTTGTAGCATCTTCACGAGCCTGATCTTTCTCGCGCTTATAATTAATGACGCGGTCAATTACTTTATTGGCTGGATATTTCTTAGCTCCGGCAGTCTGACCTGTTAATGGGTATGAGAAGGCGAGAACAACAGATTTACCCTTTTGATTTTTTTTCTGTTCATTCACAGCAGTTATATTTTGTTGTGATGTCTGAGGGCAATAAACCTCAGCATAACCAGAGTCAAATAGCTTAAAGTCTGGCGTTTTATCTCCTTTAGCTTCAGGTAGAGGCTTAAGCTCATTAAACGACTCAGCTAGGAGTCCACCAGCAATCAATTCAGCAGCAACTTTCGAGTTAAGGTTAATCTGTTCATGCATATTAGTATAGGGCGATGTTGATAAAGCTTTCAGATTATCTATTAACCATGAAATGTGCATATCACGATCAATTAATGCTTCGACTGCGACTGAAAGATTAAGTAAATTCGAATAATTACCAGCACACACGCCATTTTCTGCATTTGTCAACATCATATGACCAAGATAGCTATCAGGTAAGACTGATATATCATTATTCTTCATGAATTCATCAAAATAGTGATATCCAAAATCTTTTAATTCCATAATCTATTACTCCTGACAGTATGCTTAGACGGTTAACGAGCAGATTAACTTACTGGTGTTTAAAAAAGTAAATAACAAATACTAATCACAAACTTTTAATTTTGCTTAATTAATTTTTTAGCCATTTTGTTAGTCTTTCTTTTTACAGCTTTGGACAGTGACCGACGTACATTTAACCTCACACTCAAACGAATCCCCATTTGTAGATGAGTCCATTTTTACAGTAAGTAAACCAGAATCCTCTTTACGAGAAATATTCAAAAAATACAAGCAATTATCATAAGTGAAGTCTCTAAGAGATGCTTTAATAATGCCCGATAGCTCAAGTTCTAATTGTATGTAATACAGGAACTCATAAGAAGCTCCACTTCTCTCTCTGACTGGTAAGTCGAGTACAACTAATAAACTAGGCTGAATGACACCGCCATCATTACAATTACCACTATGAAATGCTAACTTCTCAATATAGGCATCGTGAAAACTAGGCAACTCATCAAACTGTTCTTTTACTATTTTGGAGTTATCGATGAACTCCCATGCTGGATCAAATTTCACATTAGCCTCTAAAAATACCAACGCCAGTATATGAGCGATGGGCGTGGAAAAGCTTGGTCATAGCGACAAACAAATACAGCCTGCTATCTTGTGTACTGTCGTTTAGGTACATGTTAACCTTTGTTACTCAAAGCCATGCTCACTGATTTTTATATATGAAGTAGTTTGAATTGTTTTTTCGCCAGCACTTGGCAACTTGGCGGTGATTTGATATTGCTTTGAATTGGTGCTTAAAATCCAACTATTTTCGTTTCTAATTTTCTTTGTTGTTATCGAACCATCAATAAATTTAGCTAACCCTTTGGCAAAGCCACTCTGAACGCCTTTATCAAAAGTTTCTTGAATAAGTTCATCTATAGATGTATCGAAATTATCGCCTGTTGCAATTGCATGTTTAATTTTATCAATTAGATCGTGCATTTTTTGTGTTGGATTAGAACCAAATGAAACAATTTCTGTTTCTTCTTCAATAATACCTATCCATTTATTCATTGATGTTGAACAAGCTTTTTTCCAAACATCATCTTTAGACTTCATCCCTACTCCTTAGTTTTTTTGAAAACTCTCACAGTCTATATTCTCCAAAATGCCTGAATAAAAATAGTCACTTCGAACGCTATTGGTTTATCTAAGAATCCCACGGAACAACTTCAAAGTAAACAGGTAGATAGGCGCGTAATAAAACTCTTGGGCAACATTTGGAATTTTCTTTCTGGTGTACTGCTTGCAAACAGTTCAGCTGCTAAAGAAAAGCCAAATCTCACATGCAACTTATTTCCCCCTCCATCACACCCGAAAAGTATAAGCCGATATGCAATGTGCCGACAGGATGTCGGCCAAGTCTTGTCTGGCACAGGGACGTGCCTTACAAGACGGTTGCACTATATCGGCTTAGGATTTGAGGATTAAGTGTGATGCTAGGGCGACGTTTTCTTGGTTCGCTCGATCGCGTCGTTTCAAAAGAATGAACGAGGAGCGCGTGGATGCGCTTTGATACCTATCAAAAAAGCAATCTCAAGTTAACGTATTCAGGTCGGTCTTGTAATTTATTTTGGTTTTTTTAAAGATTAAGCATGCCATCTCGCCAACAAAGCACTTGTACCAAGTATGGCCCAATGATAATTTGCACATCACAAGGAATGAAAAGGTAATCACTGTACGTTTTAAGTACCTTCAACACAGACTTGAGACCTGAACTCACATCGCCACTTTTTTATTTGATAAACGGTCATGGAATATAAACAACCTAAAACACTATTCGAGCGTAGGCTTGATACGCCGGATCAAAACCTTTATCTCGTCTCCATTCAGGATGATGGAACTGTGTTATCTGCGTATGGTAGATATGCACACAATTCAGGTGCCAAAACCGTATCTTGGAATGAATTTCTTCAAGGGGATATGAATTCCCTCGTGGAAAAAACAATGGGAATTGCTGTACTAAACGAAGTGCTTGAAAAATTACGGACGCTGCAATCATGATAAGAAAATACACTGAAGATGACATAGATACCATACTTGAAATTTGGTTGAGCGCATCCATTCAAGCACACGGCTTTATCTCAGCTGAGTTTTGGCAAGCTAATTTAGAAAATATGCGTAATATTTATCTCCCTGCTTCAGAGGTTTACATCTACGAGCTGAACTCCGACGTTGTCGGGTTTTACGCTTTACACCAAAACAGCTTAGCCGCCCTATTTGTGAAACCAAAGCGGCAGGGAAACGGCATAGGCAAACAATTGCTTACTCATGCAAAAAATCAAAGACCGATATTGACGCTTTGTGTATACAAAGAAAATCAAGCAAGCTATCAGTTTTACCTATCTCAAGGCTTTAGTGTTATCGCTGAACAGAAAGATGAACATACAGGGTATCCAGAGTACGTGATGAGTACAAAGGTTTAGTGGGTCGAATAGCGCTTCGATTATTCGAACCTACTACACTATGATGGTTATGTGCTGCTTGCAAACAGTCCGATGATTTAAGTAAAACCTGAACGCGCAGGCAACACCACTTTCCCCCACATCCGAAGGCATCACTTCTCGGCGGGTGAACCGCCTATAAGACTGTTTACATCCTCACTCAAATTGCGTTAACCACTCTTTTAACACACTATTTAACAAGGTTTGCTGCTCTCTACTCATCCCTTCAACCAATTGGGCCTGAATGGTAATATGCGGTTCAATCAGCTTTTCAATCAGGGCGAGGCCTTCTGCTGTCAATTCAACGGTTACACTGCGGCGGTCTTCTTTACAATGCTCACGTTTGATAAGGCCTTTTGCCGCTAGCTTATCTAAACGGTTGGTCATCGCGCCTGAGGTGAGTAGCATGGTTTTAAATAGCTCTGATGGGGTTAAGCGAAATGGTTTGCCGCTGCGGCGCAAGGTAGCTAACACATCAAATTCGCCCAAATTTAAGCCGTATTGCTTGTGCAGCTTTTCAACTTCGGCTTCCATATGTTTAGCTATGCGCACTAAGCGACCCATTATTGCCATGGGCATTGTTTCTAACTGTGGTTTTTCGCGAGCCCACTGCTCTTGTACTCTATCAATCGCATCCATCAATATTTGCCCCGACAACAAACTTTGTAAAGAAATATCTTAACATAAAGATACTTTACAAAAAGTATTTTTAGTAATACCTTACCGCAAAGTATCTCAACATAAAGATAGTTAATGTGAATATACTCCTCGCGATGATCCCTGCATTTTTATGGGGCACCACGTACGCGGTAACACAATACACCCTTGCGGACTGGCCGCCTCTTTTACTTGGCGCAATTAGAGCGCTGCCGGCTGGGCTTATTTTGCTAGCGGTTAAGCCAAGTTTGCCAAAAAAAGCGGACTGGAAAATACTATGCGCCCTTGGGGCGATTAATATCGCGGCGTTTTTTAGCATGATCTTTGTGATGTCGTTAACGCTACCATCTGCCATATCGAGCGTGGGCATGGTGTCTGTGCCGGTGTTCGCCATGCTTTATCATTGGTTGGTCAATAAGCAACGTCCAGGATTGGTGCAAGCGTTATGCGGCGCGGCGCTTATTGTGTTGGCCTGGTTGTTATTTGATCCGAGTTCACTGAATTTAAACCCTCTTGGTTTAGCGGCAATACTTGCGGCAATAACCTGTATCGTGATCGGCAGCTCAATCACTAAGTCTCTTGGTGATCGCATGCATTGGTGGACGGTGTTAACCTGGCAACTCATTATTGGCGGCGTTATTCTCACGCTCGCATCAAGCGTTCACGGCCTGATCGCACCAGCTAAGTATATTGCGGCTTTTAACAATTTCTCGATGACCAATCTCAGTGGCATGTTATGGGTTGTACTCCTGAACACTGCGCTGGGTTATAGCTTGTACGTGTGGTTACTGCAGCGTATGTCTGTAGTGGACTTTACCTTTGGTGGTATTGCAAATCCGGTTGCAGGTATTTTGACGGGGTTGGTGCTACTGGGCGAGACGTTCACGCCGCTTCAGTATAGTTTGATGGTTGGCATGATTGTAATGCCGCTATTACCGCAAATTATCGTCACTACCCTACGAAGCCGAGCTGTGCCTGCTAAATATGAGGTAAACTAATCAGTTGAGCGCATAGCAACTATGCGCTCGTTCCTCTAAAAAGGCGAAACTAAAGTGCGAGTCGATAGATATATAACGGCTCGTCACCTGCTACGCCCAGATCATTGACACAGGACTCAACAAACTGACCGCCTATTTTTTCAATGATCCGCTGGCTCGCAATATTTGACTGTAAACATTGAAACTCCACAGTTTTAATATCACTTACTTCTCGAAGCCTGGCAATAACCTGTTCAAGCACTAGACCGATTAAGCCGTGACCTCTTGCCTTTTCGCCAAGCCAATAGCCGATTTCAGCAGTTTGCGTTTGCGCATCCATATACTTGATCCCAAACACACCACAAAACTCGCAATTAAATTCAATAGCAGACCAAAGTCCGCCGACTTGGTTGTTTATACGTGTGTCGATGTATCGCTCTGCATCAGCCTCGGTATGTAATGTCGCAACCCACGGCAGTACGTTTTGTAAACTTACTCGACTACTTTGTACGCAATCAAATAATGGCTTTGCATGCGTCAAAGCAAGGTTTTGTAGTTTGAGATTGGCAGAAATATCTAGTTGCACGGGATGTTCAGCTCCATTTACTCACCTTTATTCAAATACAGGTCTAAAGAAGCTGCGTTCATAGCTGATTATGCAACCGGTATCTTCTGCAAATTTAATTGCAGCCTGACACTGTGCGTCTTGAAACGATTCGTTGCGATACGTTTCATAGGCCGCCAAACTGGGAAAGGTGAATAATGCCAAGGCAATATTACTTGCACCTTCCGATGGTAAAAAGTAGCCATTATGCTGCCCACCAAAACGATTGACGAGTGGGATCCACATTTTGGCATATTCCTCAAAGTCAGCAATTTTTGCCGGATCAACAACATATTTTAAGTAACAAGTAACCATACAACCTTTCCTTTTTGTTAAAAACACCAGTTTCACTTTGCTCTACACACCGTTAGACAGTGTGCGAGATTACTGTAAGCGTTAATAACATGAAGTTAAAGTGATATGGGACTATCTGTCTCGATTAAATGCTCAAACTCCTGTTTTGGTCTGAGCTCAAAACGCGCTGACAACGCGAATGACCGCTTCATTCTATCCACACGAAATACGCGAAAATCCATCCGTAAATGATCCCAAGCAAATATGTACCAAACAGGCGTATTAAAATACAAATAATGGGGCTCTATGACTCTATGCGTCTCTCTTTTATTTTCATCTTCATAGCTTACTTCCAAGCATAACTTAGAGATGAAGGCCTGCTTCAGTGCGCTGCAAATTGGCACGTCTGATTGCTCATAGGACGCATGTACCGAGGGCGATGCAGAGCTGCCTATGAGTACCCGACTACGCAGATTCTCTATCTTTCGCTTTTGATCAGTACTTAACAGCGCCAACAATTTATATTTTATAGATTGCAAACTCTCCAAAAACAGCGGCGAATTTAGTCTATCTGACATTGCAAGGCTCAGTAATAAATCCACCGCCTCTTCTTCTGTTAAGCTGAGTTTCCCCACTCCCCAACTACGATGCAATCTAACACCACCTCCCTTACCTTTATCAGCATCGATGGGAAGCCCTCTATCTCTCAAGATATTAATGTCTCGATATAAAGTTCGTGTTGATACGTGCAAAGCATGAGACAGGGCACGCACCGTTAAAAAATCTTCCGACTTTAACATGCTCTCGAGTTTATCAAGCCTTGCTAAATGACCTGATGAGGTGGTTCTTTTCATACTCTAAATGTGACACAAAATGGCAGCTATATAAGTAGACTAACATGACTAGCAATTAAGTGAACGAAACTTTCAGATCAAATTTTCCACAAATAGGAGATACATAATGACCATAACGACGAAACAAAGTAACGACCTTATTAAGTCCGACTCTGCGGGAATAAATGATTTTGATTTTGCAATTGGTTGCTGGAAAGTTACCCATCGACGACGTCACAATCTACTGGATAGCAACTCACCTTGGGTCGAATTTTCAGCGGAGTCAACAACTCGCAAAATCCTCGGCGGATATGGGAATATAGAAGATAACCTGCTGCACTTTCCTGACGCCTCATTTCGAGCAGCGGCTATCCGCTCATTCAATCCCAACAGTAAGCTATGGACTATTTGGTGGCTTGATGGCCGCTTTGCGGATCAAATCAGTGTTCCAGTCGTGGGGTTCTTTCAAAATCACATCGGCCTCTTTTACGCAGAGGAGTTACTTGGTGGCAGACTTACAAAAGTCAGGTTTAGATGGGATGCTACCACCCCGGACAAGCCAAAGTGGGAACAAGCTTTCTCGGTAGATGACGGTGAGACATGGGATATTAATTGGCTGATGAGCTTTACTCAAAACAACAAATAAATAACCTGAGCTGCGGATAATTAATGCCTTTCTAGCAGCCAGTTTTAGCGCTAACTGCGTTGAATTTACGCATCAATAGCCAGCTATTGATGCGTAAATTCGCCTTGCCTACAGGATGTAGGTACCTTAGCGAGAGCAGGACGCGGAAGCGGTGTTTTCCCTAAAACTCTCTGGCTAGACAAGGAGAAAACTAAGTTGTGCTTTAGCAACAATGAGTTGGAACATTCCTTATCCAAACCTCAGGTTAAATACCAAATTCCGAGGGTGTCAGTGTCAATTCGCAATGGCATCCGAGCGACTTTCGAGTAGCAGATACCAACAACTGAGTGATCCGTTTTCACACGATCGCCGGTTATTTTTAAACAAGCTATCTACTCACCATAACTAGAGCCTCTTCCTCTAGGCTAAAGCTACTGACAGTAACTGACACACCGAGAGAGTATCGTAGCTGCAACTTTTTAAAAAATGATGGAATTCCATGATGGTCACCGTTGATTCTTTGGTGTTATATGTAAGCGATATCAAGCTTAGCGAAGCGTTCTATAGACGGCTATTCCAATGTGAGACTGTAAAGCTTTCTCCAACTTTTGTTTCTATGAAGTGTGCAAACAACATCTCCATTGCACTTAAACAAAACACAGCCCTTACACCACCAAGTCGCATTACCGGGGGCGGTACTGAAATCTCTATTATGCAACCAAGCCAAAAGGCGTTTTTTGCTTTATACGATACATGGAAGTTACTAGATATTGAGTTTGCTCAGGTCCCGCAAGCCGAGGTATATGGCGATAGTTTTATCGTATTAGACCCAGATAAACATCGTATTCGCGTGTTTGTCGTCAATGAATAAATTTGGCAAAAGCAACTAGCGCTTCAAGGTGTAACAGGTCTTGACCCAACCCATAGTAACACACCGCTTACCCTCCAAATAAAATCACCCAATTTCTTACTTGCACGGCGGCAATAAAATAGTAAAACATGTCCCAATGCCCTCTTCACTCTCAACCAATAACTCTCCGCCATGCTCTTTGATTATATCGTAGCTAATGGAGAGCCCGAGCCCTGTGCCTTTACCGACAGGCTTTGTAGTAAAAAACGGGTCAAATATCTTATCAATGATCTCCTTGGGGATCCCAACGCCACTGTCTTGCACACTGATCGCAACACTGCCATTTTCCAAATACGTTGTTACCTTAATCTCTCCTTCACTCTTTAAAGCCTGCGCTGCATTGATGAGTAAGTTTGTCATTACTTGAATTAGCTTGCCTTGGTTCCCCAGCACTTGAGGGACTTCGCCTAACTGTGTGATCACGTTCGCATGATATTTGAGCTTACTCTCAACCAGATTTAACGTTGTCTTTATGCATGCATTAATATCGCAAGGTTGCAATTGAATAGTATCAGCTCTTGAAAACTGCTTGAGGTCGTTCACAATCGCAGAAACTCTTTGTAGCCCAGTCATCGACTCATCAATCAGTTCAGTACAATCGCTATTAATAAAAGCAAAGTCTTTGTCTTTAACAAATTGATTGAACGCATGACGTTCACCAGGTTCAAGTCCAAGCTGAACCGCACGCTTTGCAAGCTCAGCATAATCGCCATGATAGTGACGCATCACATCAAGGTTACTCATCACAAAACCGAGCGGATTATTTATTTCATGGGCAACTCCCGCAGCCAATTTACCCACAGAGGCCATTTTTTCTGAGTGAACAAGCTGTTGCTGCGCGGCTTCAAGCTCTCTATTCGTAGCCTCAAGCTGCTGATTTTTCTGGTTCAGTTTTTCCGTTCTCTGTGCCACCAGTTCTTCTAAGTGTTTATTTAGCTCAATCAAATCATGCTTATATCGTTCTCGACGCTCATGCTCTTCGGCTAAAGTTTGTGATAGTTCATCAAACGCTAAAGACAGTTCTTGTAACTCATCTTTACTCTGTATTGGTTTCCATTTGAAATCAAATACGCCTTTTTTGACATTACGAGCGATAAATTTAGCTTGGCTTTTCAATATATACAGGTTGGTTGTGAGATATATCCCCAGAAAATAAGAGAAAATAGCAACTAACGCCATTTCAAACAGCGCGATAGAAACCGTCCAGCGTTTTACTTCTGACATCGTTCGATTTATGGTGCCAATATCTATGCCTATCTGAATAGTGCCAAATAGTGTCCCTCCCTCAACAATATCAGCATGAATATCAAAAATACCGTCCGTGACTTTCGCAACTAACGTATCATCTTCAAATGTGCGCGTTTTAAAGCGCTCGTTTCCAGCAAAGGAAAGTGTTTGGCTTTCACCATCGCTCACTTTAACGTAAAGGATATCTGGGTTGCTTAATAACTCATTGGTAAAAGCATCTAGCGTGGCTAAATCGTACGACAGCACAGCATCTTTGGTCGCGCTCGCAAACAAACGTGCAGTCGTGGTTGCGCGTTTATTCATGGCGTCATTTGCGGACTCCATCATAAAATCAATCACCACAAATATGAGCGCACTCAACAGCACAGCTTCAATAATAGCGGTGCCAATCATGGTTTTGAGTCTTAACGATAGCCTTTTCATTCCGTCGTGGCGCTTCTTAATCATCCCAGTACTATTTGCCAACCAAGGTTTCTAGTCCTAACGCTTTTACGTCTTGCCAGTCCTCGTTCGACGCTGCCATAATGCCCTTGAAATTCACCGCTTCGAGTAGCCTCATTCCCTCTTCAGTCAGTTCAAGAGAGGTCAACGCCGCTACTAATCTTTGCCTTGCATCTTCTGGCATTGCTCTTTTTACAGCAAATGCATGTGGTGTATAACCTTTTGTCGTCCAGAGAATGTCGAGTTGTGATTTAGTTTTAGGATCGGCGTTGTTGAAAGTACGCATGACACCGCCCCCCGCTTTGACAAATCCTCTCGACACGTTGAGATAAACTGAGTCATGGGAAGATACATATCTTGCCGTAAATTCAATACCTTGCTTCGCCAATTCCCCTCGGGGCAAAATGCTCGCAGCGAATGCAGCAGGAGCCGGAAAAGCAAGCGTTTCTCCTCGTAATTGCGATAAGTCAGTAATACCCGCTCCTTTTTTAACCACGATGATCCCTTTTATCATTTTATCTCTTTGCTTGGCGATAGCTTGATAACCTACCCGCTCATTAAATACAACAAAGTGATAGGGATTCATGTATGCCACATCATACTCTTGCTGCAGTACCCTAGCTTCAAAGGTTGGTATATCTTTAGCGGTTTTAAATGTGTAGTTATCTCCGGTTTTATCACTGAGATAATCGAGAATAGGTTGCCAATTTTTGGCTAACTTATTTGCAGACTGCTGCGGCACAAAGGCGAAGGTATAATCACCACTCAAACATAAAGCGGGAAATAAAATGAGACTCATCAGCAGGATTTTGATCATCACATCACCACCTAGTAATAAACACTTCTCGAATAAGGACTTAAGTTCCACAAAAGTATAGATCAATATTAAAAAACGGCTTATTTGCTCATTGATAAAAGTGCCTGTCCTTTATCTTTTTATCTTATGTCCTTATCTTTGTTGGCCTTGATATTTTGTAACGCGCTTGCCAGCCAAATGGTAAAATGGTGAACAATCGCCGAACTCTTGCGATAAGTCGTTTGCCTAAGCCAATAGCCATAGCCTGAAAATTCCTCCATTGTTGGGCTTTTACTTAACCACCCCTGTATTACTGCTGACTCTGCTAATACATCGCTCAATAGTGCCAGCCCTTGCCCGGCCACAGCCGCCTGCAAGACAAAGTGTTCTTGCTCAAAATAACGCAAGTCATAATGACTTTCGTCAATGTGCGCTTGCCAAGGAATATTTTCAAGCCCTGTTTCGTCTTGCCAATGGGTGAGAAATAGTACAGGTTTACCGTGGTCTGGCACCCGATAATTTGGACTAGCATAAAGCCCTATTTTCTCGGTAATAAGATGAGTTTCATTAGAATTCGGATCCGCTTTGCCATAACGCAGGGCGATATCAATATGTTTCTCTTTGTTTAAATCAATGAGTTGATCGCTCGCGCATATTGTGACGGTTTGGTTTGGGAAAGCATGATTAATGGCAGCCATATTCGGAGCAAGCCAAAGTGCAGCAAATGAATTACAACATGAAATAAGCAAATCGTTCTTTTGCTCAGTAAACTCAATAAACGCATTATCAAGCATATTGAGTGAATCAATACACACCTTTGCCAGTGCCTGTCCTTGTAATGTTAATTGCACTGCTCGTGTTTTGCGCTCAAAAAGCTGAACCCTTAACTGTGATTCCAGCGACTTTATCTGATGCGACACCGCCGTAGGGGTGACATTAAGTACCTGCGCTGCATCTTTAAAACTTAAGTAGTGCGCGGCAACCGCAAAGGTTTTTATATTATTCAAAGACGGTAAATGTGTGAACATAACAAACCTATAAGTTAGTATATCTCATCTATAAGTGGATTCTTCTCAGTTGTCACATTGCTTACGTAAGCACAGAATAAAACACAGGACATAACTGGAGAAAAGCCATGAAAAACATTATATATATAAGTAGTAGCGCAAGAAAGTATAGTGAGACAAGTTCGCAACATCAGTCAATTAGTCGGATGTTAGGTGAGCAATTTTTGACAAAATTTAGCAGCTGCATACATGAAGTAGAAATCACCCATCGCGACCTCTCCGTGAAACAACCTGCATTCATCGATGAAGCATTTATAGCGGCTGCATTTGCAAAAGGAGTATTGAGCGAAGAGCAACGCTTAGTACTCGCTGAGTCTGACGAAATTATCAAAGAAGTGACCAATGCCGATATTATCGTGATCGCAAGCCCTATGTATAACTACGGCATGCCTGCAGTGCTAAAGGCTTGGTTTGATCTGGCGATCCGAGTAAATAAAACCTTCAGCTTTGATTTAGCACGAGGTGATAAACCACTGGAGCCAATTTTATCAGGTAAAACTCTCGTATTACTGGCATCTTGGGGAGAATTTGCATTTAAAAAAGGTGAGTCACAATATCATTTGAATCACCTAAGTAGCCATATCGAGCAGTTGGCTCCATATTTAGGTGCTGAAACGTTTTATGAAATCGCATCTGAGTATCAAGAGTTTGGCGACGACAGGCATAAGCGCTCAAAACAACGTGCTATTGATGATGTGCACAAACTAGCACAAATACTTAGCGCTAAGTAAGAGCACAAGTGAGCGTATTGCGCTCACTTTACTCTCATGCAGCTTACTGTTTATAGTGGTAAGTGATCTGACTTTGTAGATGTTTAGGTTCAATATGAATAGGACGATAAAGCTGGATAGTGCCAACAATCTTTGCACCATCACTAATTGTAAGCGTTGGTATGTCTTTCTCAAGCTTAGAAGCAAGATATCCTGCCTGACGATAAATCACATCACCTAAAATAGTAGCGCCGCTAGCAATTGTAATATCTCCGCTCGTGTTGATGACGTTTCCTTCAATTAGAACCGACTCACCAACCTCAATATTACCATTGGTAACCTGAATGCTCCCATATACGTGCGCTTTTTCCATCAGCATAATATTACCATTATCAATATTAATTGACTGCGCTTCACTATGCTTATCAAGCTGAACATTACCGTTAGTCACTTCTGCAGATTTAACTTTGGCCCCTTCAGCTAGCGTAATATTGCCATTTTGTAGGGATAAGTTCCCGGCTCTTTGACTACTTGCCACATTAATATTTCCAGCAAAATGGCTTAGGTCTTCACCATGAGTAGCGTTAAGATTACCTACCGAGCATGCAACTAAGCTGAAGGTAAACGCAAGCGCAAGTGGATATTGGTAAAGTTTGTTGGTCATTATTTTTCTTCTTATTATTGGTTACTAGAGCAAAGTATTAAGACAAAGTGGTGTAACTACCTAGAGCCACTAAGCAGATTTCACTTAACTTTAGCATTCAAACCGAGCTCAAGAGGTGTTAGAGGCGGATAAAGTTTACATCGATAGAAGCCTACCCAGAGTGTTCTGAGTAGGCTCAAAGTATATAATGACTATGCGTTCAAAACAGCAAGTAACCTGCCTTTTGACATCACTAAATCGGCTTTGTCAGCCTCAGCTAGATAACCGATAAGGTAAGTCTCAAGGCTGCTTTCTTCACCTTGCAGTTTTGCATCCAGCATCGCGACTTGCTCAGACATTCTTTCGCTTTGCAACGCTTCCGGTGATGACTGATTCGTTAAAATCTCAAGTCTCAATAGCAACTGAGCAGCGTTTAGCGAGGTTTTATTATTACCCAACCAAGAGCTAGGAATATCACCGTCAGCTTCTACCGCTTCCACCAGTTCATTGAACTTTTCACGACGCTGGGAAGAAAATAAATCATCTAATTTCGACTTCACTTGTGACAATAAACGATTCTTTTCTTGCTTCAGTCCTGGTACTACAATAAATGTATTGAGTTCGTCACGAATGGCAGCCAGTTCATTTTGAGTGACCGCTTCAATGACCTTGTTGTCGAACTCTGCAAGCAACTGACGCTGCTCGGCTTCTTGTGACTTCTCCTGTGCTTTTTGCTCTGCATATTGTGCGCTGCGCTTTTCAAACACGGCATCATTATGGGCACGGAATGCTTTCCACAGAGTATGCTCTTGTTTGGCACCAGCAAAACCAATTTGCTGCCACTGTTTTTGCAATGATTTCAGTAAGTCACAAGCTGCAGCTAAATCTTCAGCTTCTAGCTGCTGCTGTGCAGTTTCAACTAACTTAGCCTTTTCAACGGCATTGGCTTGATGAAAGGCTTTAAGTTTCTCGTAAACCGCTTGATGGTGCTCACGGTAAATCGAATTCAGCTTTTGATAGACTTTGGCATCCACATTGCCAGCATTTTTCCACACTTTGGCTAGGCGGTTAAATTGTGCTTCCACTTCTCGCCAATCAATACCCTCGTTATCCAAACTACTAAGCAGTGCTTTGACTTCTTCAATCACCGCTTCACGCGCTATTTTTGCCTGCTCACGCTGTACTTCTTGCTCCGCAAAGTAAGCGCGACAAGGTACAAACAATAATTCGATTTTTTCATCAAATTGAGCTGCTTGCGCTTTTTCCTGTTCCGTTTCAACATGACCAAGTTCGTTCCAACGTGTTCTAAGTAATTTTACTTCCTCAGCACGCTTAACAGGGTCAACCGACTCCTCAGCCAGTTTGATATCAAGCTCCGTAAGCAATTCTTCACGTTTAGGTGTAGCTGCATACTTTTGCCAATCTTTAAGATCTTTTAATGCTTGAGACAAGCTTTCATGCTGGTTTTCAAGCTGCTTTTTGTAGCTTGGCGTAAGCAACTCAAACTGCTCAATAAAGCCATTAAAAACACCAAATGCCACGTTAAATCGACCCTGATCAATTAGTCGTTGCACATCGCGTGCTTTCTTCTTCGCGATTTTGAGTGCCTTTTCTTGCTCATTTTTCAGCGGCTCGATAGCTGTCATAAACGCTTGGCTTGCATCTGATAGCTCAGCTTTTGCTGATTTATGCAATACCTTAGGCAGTGAATCTAACGCTTTACGCGCTGTAACATAGCAGTCTTTTTGTGCTTGTACTTGGGTATCAAGCGCTTCTAACGAAGTTGGTACTTCAACTGCCTTTAACTCTGCTAAGGCATTATTGAAGGTTTCACTTGCAGCAATAAGTGCGGGTAAATCGGCAAGATCACGCTCAATATTTTGCAGTTTTCTTGTGAACTCGCCAAGCGCTTCAACAGTGACATATTGAGGTGCAGACACTTTGCCTTTTAATACTTCACTACGCTTAACTAGTGCATCGTGTGGGGCTAAGTCTAGTGCTTTACATGCAACTTCGACCGATTTTTCAATGGCCTCAAGTTCAGCAGTTAATTCAGCGACCTCTAGGGCTTCATTTTGCTTTTGCTTTAACTCAGCTTGCTGCGCTTGATGTTTAACTTGTAACTCATTGAGATGACGGTTTAATTTATCTGCTACTTGTTGATACTTTGCATCTAGTGCAGTTACTGTTTCAGCATCTAACCACTTAAGCTCAATGCTTTGCCACTGTGCAAATAACTGCTGTGCTTGTGCGTTCACCGTTTCATAGTTTTGCTTATCTCTTAGCGCGTTTAACTTGGCAAGCACAACTCGCGTTTGCTCAGCAACTTGAGCAGGCATTTCTTTTGCTAATCGCTGCTGTTCCAGTGATCCACTAAGAGAAGTCAGCGCTTCACCTTTGGCTGCTTTTAGGACACTCTTTTCAAGTGAATGCTGTGCAATCAGTTCCAACATAGCGATCTGAAGTGCTTCATCACCTTCTTTGAACGATTTTTCGATTAACGTGGCGTTCGCAAGGCGCTTAAGCAGTTTAACTTTATTTGCTAAATCGGTTTCAATTAACGCAACTTTCTCAAGTGTTTTAGCTGGCGCATAGCGTTCAATGTATTCTTCACGAATGTTGCTCTGCAGTGCGGTGTCTTGATTAATAACCGCACTCGAAATTTTCTGCTCAGCAAGCTCTTTTAGCTCGCTATCTTGCTTATAAACTTTCCACCAAAGACCAAGGTCATTTACCTTAGTAAGTACCTTTTTTCTGATCTGCGCAGACTCGTCCTCAAGTGCTAGCGTATGTAGTAAAGTTGCGTCTTTGCTTAAGTCTAACTTGTCCACTGCTTGTGAGCGAACGTCAACCTTTGGGTGTTTCCATTTCGGTGTAAAAAGGTGTTTAAAGATCATTTTCACTGAACCTAGCTATTTCATTGTCGGCTTTGAATTCTTGTTGTAATTCGCGTTTGGATTTTTGCACCATTTCACCTTTTTCGTTGATGGTGAACTGCTCATTGGACTTAGCTACTTTTGCTTGATATAGCATGACCAATTGCACGGTTTGCTCTTTTTGCGCATCACTTAGTGGTGTACCATCAGGCCACTTTCCGGTTGACGCACCGTATTGCAAACGCTCGAATACTTCAGGGGTAATATTTTGAACTAAGCTATCTACATTCATTACTACTTTTTCTTTTTCAAAATAACGAGGATGACTCGATTAATTAAGTACCAAACCGCACCAATGCCTATAACGCTTTTGCTTGCGATCATTTCAAACGAGTTAGGGTCAGGCTGCTGCCAATAGATATATAAGAATCCACCTAGTACTAGGATCAGTGCAATAAACGAGTAATTCATTACAGATTGCTGACGTTTTACACGATTTCTAGAGGCCGCTCTCTCTCTGTCTTCTTGAGAAAAGTCTGCTAAATTGGTTTCACAATGCGGGCAGGACTTATGTTTGGAGGAAATAGATTTACCGCAGCTTGGGCACTGTGCTATTGCCATCGTGTTACTTCTCCATAATACAAAAAAGGGCACCTGTGAGGCGCCCTATTCTACTACCTTTGCAAACTCTTGTCCTTAAATGACAAGATAATTTTAATTAAAATTCGCTCACTGTTTGTGTTCTTTGTTGAAATCTTCCCAGTATTCTTTAACCGAAGATTTCATTTCTTTTCTGAGTAGTAAAATACCAAACAAGTTAGGTAACGTCATCACTACGATGGCCACTGCAGCCAACTTCCACACTAGTGTCGTATCAGCAAACGACGCCCAGAAGAAGCCTGCAACATAGAATACGCGATACGGCATAACCGAACGACTACCAAGAAGATAAATCATCGCGCGGTCGCCATAGTATGACCATGCAATTGCCGTAGAAAACGCGAATAACAACAAACCAATCGAAACGATGTATTTACCATTTTCGCCCAAATAACCTCGGGTAAATGCTTTGGTTGTTAGCTCTGCCGAATGCACTAAAGAGTAACCAATCACGCTGATGCTATTGTCTGTTGGCAAGCCGTCTTTCACTTCGACCGTTCCTGTGTACTTGTGACGTTCTGTAATACCAAAACGTACTTGCTCACCAATAGAACGCGAGTGGATCACGGTAAAGTTTTCTGTTACTGCCTTACCCTGTACGACCTCAATTTCACCATTGAACGGTTTGACAGTATGCTCTTTTTTACCATTCAAGTAGGCGTACAATGCATCTCGGTCTTGTTGATTCGATTCGTCATATTTACCGTCTAAGATAACCATAGACGAGCGCTCGAAATGGGTTTCGAACTTTTCGGTCCACACACCCGATGACAAAATAACCAATCCCGTCAAGGTACAGATAATGATTGTGTCAATAAACGGTTCAAGAATGGAAACCATACCTTCAGACACTGGCTCATCGGCTTTTGCCGAGGCGTGCGCGATTGGTGCTGAACCTTGACCCGCTTCGTTAGAAAACAGACCTCGGTTAACCCCACGGTTAAATGCATAAGCAAAAGAAGCCCCTAAGAAACCACCCGCTGCCGCAGAACCCGTGAAAGCATCTGTAAATACAGAAAGGAAAGAAGGAACGATATTCTCAACGTTGTAGAAGATAACGGCAAAAGAGCCAAGAATATAAATCGCGGCCATTAATGGCACAACGCGAGAAGTGATAGCAGCAATGCGCTTGATACCACCAAGTATAACAAGCGCAAGTAAAACTGAAAGCACAGCGCCGGTCGCCATCGGTGCAAAACCAAAGGTCGCTTCCATGCCTTGAGCAATGTTGTTGATCTGCGGCAAGCTACCTGTACCGAATGAGCTAATCACAGTAGCGATTGCAAATAATACCGCTAACCATTTCATGTTTAGGCGGCGATCCATATAGTACATTGGACCACCAGCCATGGTGCCATCATCTGTTTGTACACGGTATTTATGCGACAGTGTGACTTCCACAAATTTGGTTGTCATACCAAAAAAAGCCGTCATCCACATCCAAAATAATGCTGCTGGCCCGCCGATTGAAATTGCCAGCGCCACCCCACCAATATTACCAGTACCAACTGTGCCAGAAAGTGCCGTTGCGAGTGCTTGGAAGTGTGTGGTATCGCCTTCTAGGCCTTTTTTATCATATTTACCAGTAACGACTTTACACGCATGTTTGAAATATCTGATCTGTGGAAATTTCAAGTAGATTGTAAAAAACAAACCTACCCCTAACAGAACATACGGGAACCAAGGTGAACCACCTAACATTCCATCTAAGCTATCTAATAAGCTGCCTAACGCATCCACGAATATTCCCCTTTATTGTTGTTATTACACCCTGTCGAGGTGCTCTACCTTATTATTTTTAAATATTATTTTGTTGTTCTTTTAAACGCACAAAAATAAACGGGTAATCAGTATGGTGATTACCCGTCTTTAAACTTATCTTAAGTCGTCAACCACATTTAAGATTGCAGCTAAGGTGTCTTGACCAAACTGATATGAACGTCGGTCTGACCAGCCGAAGTAAGGATCTGGCAGATTTGCATTGTCCTTAAACGGCATTTCAACGGTATAAGCCAACGCTTTGAACGCTTCACCGACAGCACACGAAGCAACGGTGAGGTTTGCTTGACCCGGTGCATCTTTATCGTAACCAAATTCATCTTGGAACTCAGGTGTGATAGTTAACAGTGCCGCCTTGAAAGCGTCTTCCAAACGCTGTAGGCGATCATCATAACTCGGAATACCTTCACTACCCGCAACGAAGTTATACGGTAGTGCTTCATCACCATGAATATCGAGGTACATATCCAGCCCAGTTTCATGCATTTTATTTAATACATAATAAACTTCAGGTGAGTTCTCAAGTGTTGGCGTTTGCCATTCACGGTTAAGGTTAACGCCTTTTGCATTTGTACGCAGATGACCACGAACGCTGCCGTCCGGATTCATATTTGGCACGACATAAAATACCGCTTTCGATAACAGTGCAGCGGCATGTGGATCTTCGTCATCCAATAGTTTGTGAAGCAAACCTTCAACAAACCATTCTGCCATTGTTTCACCTGGGTGCTGGCGCGCCGTGATCCAAATCTTTTTCTTCTCATCTGACGGCTCACCAATAGTGAGTAAGCTCATATCACGGCCATCAAGCGTTTGACCTAGCGTCTCTACAACGCACGCATCATGGGCTTGAGCCCAGTAGACTAGGTCTAAATGGCGCTCATAACTATAAGGCGCAAAATAAGCAAAGTAGGTGTGAGCACATTCAGGCTCAAAATCGATAGTTAATGTACCATTCTCATAACGGGTTGGCACACGGAACCAAGTTTGACGATCGTAAGATGCAACCGCATGATAATCATCCCAACCTTCTGGGTAGGCTGAGTTTAGTAGCTGGTTGATATGAATTTTGTGCTCTAAAAAAGGCGTAGACTCAAGTCTAAAGTGAAACCATTGAAAAAAGTCTGACTCATTGTCTTTATTGATTTCTAGTTGAATATCCGCAGGTGATTCTGCTTTTACCACCTTGATATTACCACTATCGAAATTACTCGTAATGCGCATAGGTTTCCCTAAATAAGTTAAAAACTGCTGTGTAAATACACTGTTACCATACCTAGCTTGGCGCCCATTCAGAACAATGTTACAACTGAAAGAAGTTGTAATGCTGCGCTGCTGTTCGCGCTAAGTAATTACATAACTTTTTGTTAGCTAATTGTAGCTGACCTATCTTTGCAAGCCTACCACAACCAATTTGTTTCAAAAACTAAAAAAGCCAGCTGGTGCTGGCTTTTTATCGTAAATTTCGTGTTAGCGAGGTAGGCTCGGGAATTTTACTTCCGCCATGTCTTGCATTACACGTACAACCTGACAGCTGTAACCAAACTCGTTATCGTACCATACGTAAAGTACTACACGGTCGCCATCAACGATAGTTGCTTTTGAGTCAACCACACCTGCATAACGGCTACCCACAAGGTCAGTAGACACGATTTCTGTTGATGCAGTGTAGTCAATCTGGTCACGTAGTTCAGAGTAAAGTGAGGACTCACGAAGGAATTCATTTAGCTCTTCAGCAGTTGTTTCTTTACCTAGATTTAGGTTAAGAATTGCCATTGATACGTTTGGTGTTGGTACACGGATTGCGTTACCAGTTAGTTTACCAGCAAGCTCTGGCAGTGCTTTAGCAACCGCTTTCGCAGCACCGGTTGAAGTAATAACCATGTTCAATGCCGCACTACGACCACGACGCTCAGCTTTGTGGTAGTTGTCGATCAAGTTTTGGTCATTGGTGTAAGAGTGAACCGTTTCAACGTGACCGTTTTTAATACCAAACTTGTCGTTAAGTGCTTTTAATACCGGTGTGATTGCGTTAGTTGTACAGCTTGCTGCAGAAACAATCTTGTCTTCAGACTGAATGTCTGAGTTGTTAACACCATAAACGATGTTTTTGATGTCGCCTTTAGCTGGCGCTGTAAGTAGCACTTTAGACGCACCAATTGACTTAAGGTGTTTACCTAAGCCATCTTCATCTTTCCAAACACCTGTATTATCTACGATAAGTGCGTTTTCAATACCGTATTTTGTGTAATCCACTTCTTCAGGTGAGTTTGCGTAGATAACTTGAATGTAGTTACCGTTTGCTTTAATCGCACCTTTTTCATGGTCTACTGTGATTGAACCATTGAAAGGACCATGAATTGAGTCACGGCGCAATAAACTTGCACGTTTCTCAAGATCACCATCGCGGCCACCGCGAACAACGATTGCACGTAGGCGTAAATCAGCGTGAGAGCCGCCACGTTCGATAAGTAGGCGTGCTAATAAACGGCCAATGCGACCAAAACCATAAAGAACGACGTCACGAGGTTCTGGACGTGCGCCTTGGTTTAGTAATTCTGCAAGTTCTGCATTTAAAAACTCTTCGATTGAGCGGCCTTCACCTGCATTTTTATAAATGTAGGCATAAGCTAGCTTACCAAGGTCAACACGACCTGGTGCTAATTCCATTTTGCTGATCACTTCTAAGAATGGAAAGCTTTCACGAAGACGTAGTTTACGCTCTTCAAAACGTGCTACTGTTTTGTGTGCTTTGATAACATCAATGGTGCTTGCGCTTACAAGAGGACGACCGTATACAGAGATTTCAACGCCTTTGTTACGGTATAGACGACCGATTAGGGGTTGCATGCTTTCTGCATAATCTTGACGCTCTTGCCAGCTGTTTTGATATTCTTGCTCGTGAGATAAGGTCATTTTTTCTGCCTAATAAACAATTTTCTTTGAACGGATAGCCCGAATGGGCACGGCTATTCTAATTTAAACTGCCGTGATTCTCCACTGTTACCGAACAATTCATTGCGTTAAACTAGTAAACTATTAGCTCTACCCTGTTTATTCGGGCGTAACCCCCTATAATTATAAAAAATCATTGAGGTCAAACTATGGCGTTTAAAAAGTCGCTAGTTTTTGCAGCGTTACTACTTGCTGGTTGCGACGACACCCTAACCTTGAACCAAGTGTGTAGCGAAACGCCTGGTTTTTGTGAAGACTTAAATAAAGACAGTCACTGTAAAGACGAACGTGCGTCGCTAATCTACGCGCGCTATCACGAATACAAGTCACCGACGGACGAAAACAAATATGACTTGTTGCAAAATTTAGAAAGCTACAACCTATGTGTTTCTCGCGCTGCCAAAATTGAGCACATCAAGTTAAAAGAAAAAACCACTTCACGAGTGGAAGGTCATCTCACTGCACTAAAAGAAATGACACGTATTTATAACGAAACAAAAGGCAGTAACCACCCAGGCCTACTTTATTATCATTGGTCTCGTAACAATGATCGCACAGCAATGAACAAGCTTTTGAACATGCAGGATGACCCTAGAGTTCAAAACGATCCCGAAATTCAGCTTTTCCTCGCAGAGTTTTACGCCAAAGTAGATGATGATAAAACCGTTGATATTCTCTACCGCGTATTAGAGCTGAATAAAAGCGGCCATACCCCTAACCCAGAAGTCTATTCATCTTTAGTCAGTATTTTCTACAAACACGAAAAATATAAGCACGCATATACTTTTGCCAGAGTGGCTCAACTTTCTGGGGTTGAAGATATCGATATTATTCCAGTGACAAACCAACTGGCTTCAATGGGAAAAGATTTAGCCAACCTAGATTCATTGGCGCAACGAACTTATGAGAGCATTCAAGCTGGGGAGTTCGTTTCCCCTCGTGATTTTTGAGCCTTGTTATCAAAATAAAAACGGGAAGCCTATACTTCCCGTTTTTTGAAAATAAATGATCACTACTTTGCCAGCGCTACGTTAATAAATACCGCGGTCATCAAGACTGGGCAAACAAATCTAACGTACTGAGCAAACCAGTAATGTGCACCACGAGATTCTAAGTGAAGCTGATTACCACGCTTCCAAACCCAGCCAACAGTAATAAAGTAGAACAGTCCCATCAATGGTAGCTGATATTGCGTGAATAGACTGATCACCAATTCGAACAGCCAATCAAAGTTTAGAATAATCGTGCTCGATGCTAATAAGATAACTAACGTAACCAACCAAGTCGCTTGTTTACGTTGAAAGCCATGGTTTTCAACCAAGAAAGATACCGGAATTTCTGTTGAAGAAATGGTAGAAGTTACCGACGCAATAGACATAAGCACAAAGAAAGTCAGGCTAACCAATAATCCCATTTCCCCCATATTGGCAAATAGCTCGGGTAAAATGGCAAAAATCAACCGGCCTTCACCGATTAATTTGCCGTCTTGAAATACTTGAACACCATTTTGCTGCGCAACGAATATTGCAGGGATAATAAGTAAACCGGCCAAAAATGCGACACTGGTGTCTAGCATTGCAACACTAAACGTAAGCTTAGGTAGATTTTCATTCGGTTTTAAGTACGAGCCATAAATCATCATGCAGCCCACACCCAACGACAACGAAAAGAACGCCTGCCCCATCGCCGCGATGATCAAATCAGGATCGCTAATTTTTGAAAAGTCCGGAACTAAATACGTTCTAAACCCCTCTGCTGCGCCGTCTAACGTCGCCATATAGCCAATAAGGCAAAGCAGTAATACCAGTAACAACGGCATAAGTCTGCGCGACCAAGCTTCTATGCCTGATTTTACGCCTTTAAGAATAATGCTCGCAGTCAAAATTAACATCAATGGCGTAAAGATAAAGTTTCTCAGCATTGAGTCACCGCTAAGAAACTGGTGTGCGGTATCTAATTCAGCCATTTGCGCAAGAGGATCAAGTGCATGAGACAGCATCCATCCAGCCACAATGGAGTAAAAGCTGAGCATCACGATAGCACCAGCAAGGCCGATATACCCCGCCGCGGCTCCTATTTTCGGATTACCTTCACGCCAGGCTGTCTTAAGTGCTTTAACTGGGTTTGCTTGTGCCTGATGGCCTAAGTACAATTCTGTGTAAAGTGCAGGTAATGCGAGTAAGAAAATTACCGCAAAATAAACCAGTAAAAATGCACCGCCACCGTGGTTTGCGGCTTGTGTAGGAAATCCCCAAATATTACCAAGTCCAACAGCCGCACCAGCTGCTGCTAACACAAAGCCAAGTCGGCTTTGAAATCCATCGCGCGTATGAGCCATGTCTGTAATCAATCATTATTTTTGTAGACGGCCGATTATACGTACTTCCGCTAAAAATGCGAGAGGTTCGAGCCGTACCTCAGAAACTCGAGTTGGGCGTCTCTAGAAAGTCCATTTCTTCTTCTGTTGAATCGCGATTGAGTATTTCATTTCGATGGGGATAACGGCCAAATCTATCGATAATTTTTTTATGCGCGACTTCAAAATCATAATTGGGCAGGTCGCGAAAATAATGGTCTGCTGCACGATGGATGATGCGACTTTCGCTATGCATCATAGGTAGGTATAAAAACATCAATTCAGTATCATTGAGCTGGCGGTGATAGCCCTTTTCGATGGCGTGTTGGGTGAGGCTCAGCGCCAAAGGATCACTGGCAAACGCCTCTGGAGTGTCTCTGAATATATTGCGTGAAAACTGATCTAAGATAATGATTTCGCACAGCGCGCCAAGTGGTGTTGCTCTCCAGCTCGAAAGCTCACCTTGGTGCGCCATTTGGTGCAAAATACCGAAGCGATTTTTTATTATGCGATCAAAGTCCGCAGATTTCTTCCACCAATCTGATTCAGTGCATTCAACAAACCAGAATTCGTAGACGTCTTTATAATTCATGATAGCACTCCTAGGGAAAAACAAACTTGATGGTCAGCAGACCCTAACCGTTATAAACAAAGTGCCACCCATTACTCAATAATGCAACTTTTTTATTAGTTCCTAAAAAACAATAAATTCACTTACGCAACCTCTAGTAATTTAGCATGAATTGACTGCACGACCTGATCTGACTCCTGCTGCTCAACTAAAAAGCACAGATTGTGCTTGCTCGCACCATGGCATATCAATCGAATATTAAACTCTGACAACACATCCATCAGGTTAAGTTGGCACTTCTTCAACTGGATCTCTGAACCTATCATGGCCACCAAAGTAAGATTATTTTCAACGGTCACATGACAAAACTCGCCAAGTTCATCCAAACAAGCTTGTTCTAGCTCGGGTCGAGAAGCATTCGGCGCATTATCCAGCGTAAGCGCAACACTAATTTCCGAAGTCGTTACCAAGTCAACCGATATATTGTAATTGCTTAAAATGGTGAAGATACGAGCCAAAAAGCCGCTAGCAAGAAGCATTTCAGGGCTCTTTAACGTCAATAGTATTTGGTTTTTGCGTTGTGTCACTGCGCGAATGCCTGCTTGCGCCGTTTTCTCTTTTTCAATCCAAGTGCCACCCGCTTGCGGATCACGACTTGAACCAACAAATACTGAAATACCTTTACGACTCGCTGGCAATATAGTTGCGGGATGTAACACCTTGGCACCAAATGTCGCCATTTCTGCCGCTTCATCAAAACTCAAACGAGGAATAGGTCTAGCCTTTACACACAAACGCGGATCAGTACTAAAAATACCAACAACATCGGTCCAAATATGCACACTTGACGCGTCAATTGCCTCAGCTAACAATGCAGCACTATAATCAGAACCGCCACGACCAAGCGTGGTCGTCTGGCCGTATTGGTCACTACCAATAAACCCTTGCGTCACCTGCACTGTGTCGCCAAGTAGCGCGATCAAACTGGTTTGCGCAGCTTCACGCGTAGCTGCAACATTTGGATTCGCTTTGCCAAATTGATTATCTGTTTTAAGCACTTTACGCACATCAAAGCGCGACGCCTGAACCTGATTATTCCGTAATATTTGGGTAAACAAATAAGAAGAAAAGCGCTCACCAAAGCTCAACATTTCATCGCATTGCTGTCTGCTAAGTGCAGGTAAACTCGCAAGGCTTTCAAATTCACTGAAAGTTTGCTTGTAACCCTCAGCAAGATCAGCATCCAAAGACACTTGATCGATAATCGCTTGCTGTATGTTTTCAACCGCTGCAACAACTGCTTTGCGCCCGGCTTCATCTTCCTTTTGTTGGGTTAGCGTCACAAGGTGATTGGTTACGCCAGCACATGCACTAACAACGACCACTCGAACATTTGGGTTGTCACGAACAATGTGAGCACAACGAGACATAGCTTCAAAGTCAGCGACACTGGTACCGCCAAATTTGGCTACAACATACTGCGAATTCATTTTCTCTCCTCTCGACTGTTGGCACAGTCAAATTTTATAAGGAGAACTCGGCATGGGATTTCTAGAAAGACGAACGCTTGAAATGACCTTTGCCAGAAGCTCTCCACCAATACGGTGACAGTTCCGAGGATTCAGCCTCGTAAACCGAAGAATCGTTGCGACGAGCAACTTTTCTCCTCGGCGAATACTTCCCTCACTAGTGGTCATTGGTCTCGTCACCTCACACTAACTACCTAAGCATCGCGCCTCTTCTGTTTATTTTGCCTTTGTTAATCTGAATAAAAGCAAAATAAAAGCCCGCAATCAATGCGGGCGATGTAAGAAAATTATCTTTTAGCCGTCTAGGTGTCAAGTTATTTATGAAAAACTTATCCCAAAGCGGTAAAAAATTAAATCCATTGGTCTTAAATAAGCTGACCCGCGAAATACGCACCACTATATCCAATGGTATATGCGATAAGCAGGTAGATACTCATTTTAAGATAGCTTGAGAAAGTTAAGGCTTTAACCTTACTCATTGCAATGATCCCCGCTGCAGAACCAATGATAAGCATAGAGCCACCAACGCCAGTCGCATAAGTAAAGGTTAGCCATTGCGCTGGAGTCATCGTAATGTCTGCTTTTAATAGCGCAGCCGTCAACGGCACGTTATCTACCGCCGCACTCATTAAACCGACCAAGTAATTTGCGTATTCCGGCGCAAGATGCAGATATAAATCGGTAAACTTAGACAGTACACCGACCTCTTTCAACGCACCAACTAATAACAGCACACCCACAAAGAACAATAAGGTGTCGTATTCAATTTCACGGATATAGTCGATGATTTTCTTATTAACGTCTTTCTTGCGCATCAAGAATTGCGCCATTAAGAACATCAAAGACAAGCCAAATAAGAAAGTTAGCATCGGCGGTACGTGGTATTGCACGCTTAAGAATAACGTAGCAAAAATGGTTGATAAGAAGATGAGTGCAATGGTGATATCGGTCTTTTCAATTCTGCGTAATTCAGCCTTTTCAAAGGTGATCTTATCATTCATGCCGATTGATAGCATCGCAGCTAAGATAAATACGCTAAAAATAGAAGGGGCAATTAGTAAAAGCAGATCAGGGATAGTCACTTTATCGGCTAGAAATATCATCAAGGTGGTTACATCACCGGTGATCAATGATACCCCACCAGAGTTAACGCTGAAGATGATTAACGTCGCATATCTAATTAACTTTTTCGGGTCTAATTTCAAAGACATGACTACAGCTAATGAAATAAGCGTCGCGGTGATGTTATCCGATATTGACGAAAATACGAATGCAAAAGCACCGACCAAAAACATTAGCTTGCGTTCGCTAATATGGGTTGGCATGATCCGGTGAACAATATTTTGGATAAACCCTTTTGAGTTCAAGTAGGCCACAAACGTCATGGCAGCCATTAAGAACAGCCAAAGTGTCGCGATTTCCAAAATGTTATGGTCTAGCTCAATTTGTACAATTTCTGGGCTTTGACCATGAATTGGAGAGATAAAGGCGATAATCCAACATAAAGTACCAAAAAAAAGCGTTGTTTTGGCCTTGTTTACGTGAATAATATCTTCTATAACGATGAGTATAAAAGCGATGGCGATCAGGGTTAGAATAATGGGCGTGACCATAATGCGTAAACAACCTGTAATTAAATGTAACAAGGGGTGGGTTCGTTTTCGCGGCGGATTCTAGCACCATCACAGTCCCCATGCTACGTACGATAAACATTTTGTGACAAATTGATGAAGTAGCGATGTAACTTAGCTACTACACACTGGAAAGTTATGATCCCAGCAAAAAAATTATTAAATACGATAAATGAACACTGGAGCGTACTCGAGCTACTTTTTAAACGATTTAAGCTCGCAGATTTCAGTCTAAAAGATGTACAAAACATCCTAAAACAGAAAAACCCTAGCTGGTCGAGTGAACGAATTTATAAAGAAACCAATCGATTACTCCAACAAGAAATTATTATCCCTTTAGCTAAATCTTCACAGTTAGAAATCAACCGTGCAATCGCTGACTTCGCCAGCTTTCTTTTACAAGAAGAGAGTCTTGGTTTAGCGGAAGAGATCACGGTGCTGGTAAAAGACTTAGAAAGATTAGGTAATCGCATCGCACAAGCTGGTGAAGAGGCTGACTACTCTGAGCTACGCCGTTTTAGCCGCATTATGGACGAACGCGTTCGTAAAATTGTTAAGCTGTTCGAGCATAACGAAAGCGCTATCATGAACTTGGTTGAACAAGCAAAGTCTGACACCTCAACGCTGTCTCTTGGCATGAGATATAAAGCGGTATTGGAAGCGTTTGACGAATATATCGAACCTATGCTGGAAATGGTCGATATTCATGGCCCTTTCCAACGCTGCTTTGATCAAATAGAGCTTCAGGTCAGTGAACAAATTGACGAGATTGAACAATTAGGCCGTGGTGCTGCAGACAAACGTATGCTGGAGCAGCTCAGAACACGCATTTTAGATATGCACCTCATTGGTAGAGAAAGTCTAAGCCGCAGCGCCGACCTACTTATGCCGTTACGAGAAGAGCTACGCCGCAATACACTCATTACACGCCAAGCCTCTAAAGTCCTTGGACAAATTAGAAAGCGCGGCGTTGACCGTTTACTCTCACCAGTTCAACCAGAATTTGTGTCAGACATTCAACGTTTTAACCTTGGGCAAAAGCGTCACATGGTCGCTTATATGGCAAGTCTCGTTGAGTTTGAGCATGAAGAATATCAGCTGCCCGATCACGACGATGTGCCAGCTTATCAGAGTCCTAACATTCCAGATTACAACTCGGTAAAAACGAGATTTCAACAAACCGGTAAAAAGCGCCAGGCACTATTGGGCTTTTTAAACGATAGCTACCCAGATCTTGAAGCAGACGAAATGCTGTTTCTTTATCAAAAGCTGATCAACGAATCTGACTTGGCACTTAGCCAAGAACAACAAAAGAGTAAGATCACTATCGCATCGCATACCTTCTCTTTATATCCATTTAGTGCCAAAGCAAAACAAGATTAGCATTATGACGACAATTAACTTAGACATGCTCAATGAACTCCAAGCCATTAATAAAAAACTGGTGAGCGGGTATCATATCAGTGAGCAAGACACGACCCTTTGGCAAGAATTAGATCAGCAAATTGATAGCTATCAAGCGCTATTTTCAGCCTTAGGCCATGATTTACAGCACGATGCCCGTGGTTTTTATTATTTGGCAAGCGATGAAAGCACACCAAATATGGGGAAAATTTCCCGTGCGATTGCCCTAACCATTTATATTTTAATTGAGCACTATGCCAACCAAGGTAAAGATCCGCTTCGCGTACTATTTGATGAAAGCTGCGATTTAGAGCTAATGCAAACCATAGTACAGCTCAATAAGCATCTTTTTGACCAGTTGGAGATTTTTTCGGGCTCAGATCTCAGAAAAGACGTGTTTTTGCGTATGGTGAGACTGGGTCTAGCCCGTGAGGTTGAGCAAGGCTTTATGCTACTTGCACCGATTTATCGCTACATTGACGCGCTAATGGAAGTAAACGAAGAACAATATGATATTGAGGACGAGCTATGAGCGAGCAGTTGTACGGCTTAAGTAAACTAGCATTATTAAATACCGCCGGATACGCTAAGTGTGTCATTCCTCTGGATAAAAGCGCGTCTATCTGCGCTCCGAATAACACTGGTAAAAGCTCGGTGATCAATGCGCTGCAGTTTCCACTTATCAACGATTTAAGACTGACTGAATGGGATGGTCACGATTTAGAAGAAACGCGTAAGTTCTACTTTTCTTCTGATCAATCCTATATTTTGCTGGAAGCCAACCTCCCCCATGGCGATGTGGTCATTGGCGTTGCGGGGCTGGGGAAAATCGCCGGTTACGCGCACCAGTTTTTTTGCTATCAAGGCAAACTGAATCTTGATGATTACACCCAAGGTAAAAGTATCATCAAGTACACCAAGCTATTTAATCACTTACAGGAAAAGCAACTTAAGCCTGTAGAGCTAAAAGCACAAGAACTTAATGCCTTGCTCACAGGTGGCGCCACCCCATTTGATGGTGATATCAACCTGAAGATGATCCCACTGAATAATGTCCAAGATGCGCCTGTATACAAAGAAATATTCCGTCGTATTCTGAATCTGCATAAACTCGGCGCACAGGACGTAAAGCGCTTTATGCTCAAGGTGTTCGAACGCCATATGTCGAACTCGAAAGTCGACTTTTATGAAGTCTGGCGTCGCGCTTTCGATAAGGTCAACCGCGCTCGCCGTGAGCTAAATGCGCTGGAGTCGATGCAAGAGCCAATTTCAGCCCTTGAGAAAATGCTTGAAAATGAAGCGGTATTAAAAGGTAAACTGGCGGCTTACGCCCCGAAACTCGATTTAGCTTTGGTTGAATATGATAACTATCACAACGAGCAAATTGCAGAGCTGGCAACACAGCTGGAAGACATCGAAGCCGAAAAGCGCGAATTTGAGTCTAAGCAGCAACTATATGTTCAGCAGTCTCGTGATATCGAGCGTAAACAAACTCAAATTGAGCAATGGTTTACCGATTTCCACGCGTTAAAACGTGAATTTGAACTAACTAATCATGCAACGCTTAAAACCAATTTAACGCTGTTGAAAAAGGAATATGAGCAACTTTCCTTCTCTATTAATAGTGCACAGGGGCAAAGTCTCCACACCCTTGATTTTCGCATCAACGAAACACAAAAGCAGATTAAGAGTTTAAAACTGCAACTCAAGAACCTTGAGTTCAACTTGTTTACTCGTATGCGTGAAGATCTTTCTTTAAAAGAAGTGGAAGAGATCTCACGGATCTTGAACCCAGATTTATTATCGTTTTCAACCACTTCTCAAGGTGAAATTGATATCACAGACGAAGATGCCTTTGGTGCATTTTTAGAGTCGCTATCTAAGTCAGTTCAAGGTGGTGAGCTTAAGGTGCCTGGCGCTACCGTTAAGTTGAAAAAACTGAGTCCAGTACAAATGCAAAGTGGTGAGAACAAAGCCCAACTGCAAGCACAACTGGAGTCACTACAACAGTCGCTTAACGACTTAAAGCAGCAGCGTGAAGTAGCTGCAAACGTCGCTGAAAAGCAAAAAGAACGTGATGCGCTTTATGATGAGCTCATGGCAACAGAAGCGGCCATGAAACGCTTTGAGCAATATCAAACCATGTTGCAATCCGTCGATGCTCAACAAGCACTAAAAGAGCAACTAGAGATGGAACGAGAGCAAGTTGACGAGTATTTACACGATATTCAACGCAATGCTGGTTCAATTTCAGACCGCCGCTCTATCATTAAAAGCAAGCAAGACTTATTGGTGCGCCAAGCCGACCGCCTAAAGCAGGTGAAGTCAGAACGTATCGACCACACGCTAGATCTGTACTCGGGTAAGCTAGCACCATATGAAATCGACATTAATCTTGATTTTGATAACCTTTCAGAGGTGATCCACCAATTTAATAAAGAATGTAACGAGCTTAGAAACTTAGACGTGAACGTGCGTAATACTTACCTGCACATCTACAATGCTGGGATCACTAAGTTTGAAAACGAATCTGACGTTACCATTAAGTATCAAAAACTCATCAGTGCCTATCACAATCTCGATAATGAACGTGAAGCGGTAGATAAACAAGCGCGAGTGGCGCTCACTGAAGTGGCCGCAACCATTAAAGGACTGCGTCAAGACTTAGACCGCTTACGCCGAGAGATGAACAGCTTTAACAAAGGCATAAGCCAGCATCGTATCTCTAACTTGCAGGCATTCAAAATCAATGTCATCCCTCGTAAAATGCTAGTTGATAGCATAGATACCATTATCAGCACTTCAGATTTATATGAAAAAGGCGAAAGCTTAGACTTACTGAGCGAGCAGCCTAGTTCAGAGAAATCTGTTAATGAGGCGAAAGATCACATCATCAAACTGGCAAGTGATAAAGCGGGATTGACGTTAACCGATCTCTTCGACATTCGCTTTGAAGTGGTCAACCGCGCAGGTGACACCGAGCATTTTGATAAAATTGACTCGGCCGGCTCAAACGGTACGCGGATCACTATCAAGCTTTTATGTGGCATGCTATTTATCCGCTATCTGCTATCTGACCAAGAGCAAGCAATGTATCGTATCCCGATTTATATCGATGAAGCCGCGGATATCGACCCACAAAACCAAAAGGCTATTATCGAAACCGCACTAAGCTTTGGGTTTGTACCAATTTTTGCATCGGTGAAACCACAGATCAGCTGTGACTACTTGGTGCCGATCCGCAGTGTCGCACAAGGTAGCCAAAACTGGGTGGATGAAAAAGACTGGATAGAAGTGGAACATTAATCCCAAGTTAATGTCTTAGACACAATTATTAAAGGATGCTTGTCTCTACCATTTAACGCCTTAACACGTTAAGGTAGAGCAAACATCCGACTAAGGAGTAAAGACACATGTTTAAGAATATTGTTATCGCCACTTTGGTGCTGATGTTAGCGGCCTGCGCCAAAACCCCTGATTGGGATTATGATAAGTCTGTACAATTCGCTAACTACAAAACCTATGCTTGGTCACCCGAAGCGGACCTAAAAAATAATGGTCGTGAATACCAGGTCAATGACTTAATGGAAAAGCGGATCCGCAGTGCAATTCAAAACGAAATGAGCAAACAAGGTTTCACCCTCACCGATCCGCAATCGGCCGACTTACTGGTTAACTATCACGCATCAGTTGATACAAAAATTGAATCTGACTCACTTCACACCACGTATGGTGCGCGTTGGAACTACTGGGGTATTGGCTGGCAAACACAGACCACAACACGTGAATATGAAGTAGGTACGCTAGTACTCGATATGATAGACAAAGCGTCTAATCAGCTAGTTTGGCGTGGTGCAAAAGAAGGTCGCTTACGTAGCAACCAATCACCAGATCAAAGAACTGCGTCAATTAACAAAACCATTTCGGAATTGCTGGCTAACTTCCCACCACAGCCACAACACTAAGCGAAAACCGGATCAAGCCTTGGCTTGATCCGAATTCTTCATCTTTATTTTGAAGATGAATAAGTGTGATTACCAAAAATAAAACTATATTGCAGTATCTCTCTGTTTCTTTATATTGAGGAGTTCGCGCTTTAAGCTCTTAAATCCGATAGCACTAAAGCACAAACCTTTTATTTCTTCTTTGAGTGCGTAGCAAACTTTAGATTTATCCTCAAACTCTTTAAGTATATATTCTTTTCCTTTCTGGCTTTTAGCAAAAAATATGGACTGCATGTCGCCATTGCATACGTAGCCAAACTTAACAAGAGTTTTATTTACATACATAAAAGACTCACCTTGCTTAGATCTGCTATTTAGGTCACAGTTTGAATTAACTGTAAGCAGTGATATTTCCGGAGAGTTTCTTTCATTAATACTCAGAATTGCTTTTGAACCACCATTTTGGCTATAAAATACTGGATTATTAGAAGGTAATTTCTTCCAGTCTGATGCAGCTTCAGATTTTTGGGGTTTTGGATATTTTGCTAAAATCACATTTTTATTTGAATGCAACATATCAATAACAGAGGCTAAGACATTACAGTCGAATGGCTTTAGCTCTGTAGATTTTTTAGATAGATTATTTTCATGCTTGTCGTCTAGTTCTTCGCTGCCCAGAAAGGCAACTACTTTTCTTTGAGTGGTATTGAAATCCCAGCACTTTTTATCTAGGCCATTTTCATAAGCCGCCTTTATATATGCAGCAGCATCAGAATAGCTATTAATGCTCACATTCAGCTCATTAGCCTTAGCATAATGGGTTGATAAACTGATTAGAAATAGGATTAATAATACTCTGATCATGATGGATACTCATTTTTTACATTTAGACATAATGAATCCCCACGAGGAGAAAAACAAGACAAATCGCTGACACCCATCACTATTAGCATCAAAACTAAGGACTAAAATAAGTGACTCCCACTACTATTAACACCCGATCTGAGGAGGCCAAGTAAAAAAGTATAAAAATACTTCCATCACGTTGGTCAAAAACGTTTATCGATAGGCTAATTTTTAGCACTCAAGCGTATCTCTACACTAAAACAGGATTATCACGCACGACAAGGCGCTGCAAATACAACAGAAAGAAACTCTAGCGTTGAGAATGTGAGTTTTGCTAAGCCAACAAGCGCTCGCAATTTGTTAGGTTCGTCCGTCGTCGTTTTTGAAGTGTTTCGCAGTAAGCGGTTATTGTTCGCTCTCGTCCAACTGCACCGTGGAATACCCGAGAAAACTGCGTAGTAAGTTTTATCCAGTTTTCCGG
This sequence comes from Pseudoalteromonas flavipulchra NCIMB 2033 = ATCC BAA-314, assembly GCA_000814665.1. Lineage (GTDB taxonomy): Bacteria > Pseudomonadota > Gammaproteobacteria > Enterobacterales > Alteromonadaceae > Pseudoalteromonas > Pseudoalteromonas maricaloris. Next base: position 79,653 of record JWIH01000021.1, on the reverse strand, counting down.
TTCGATATTTAATCGAGTAAGAATGGGTTGAGACTCACAGATATAGCCTCGCTTGTCGGCGCGAATACATTGGCCTGTGAGTTCAACTAATTCAATATAGGATTTGAGTTCAAAAGGCAGACCTTTTGGCATATGTTTTCGTGGGCTGCCTGCAAAGCGTAGTAGGCTTTTTGGTTGCTTGCCCAGCTTCGCATGGTCTATGCGTTTTTTGATACTGGTGTAGTCTGAGGTTTCAGGCGTTGCGGCGATTTTGGCTCTAATGGGGTTTAAGTCTACATATGCCAAACAAGCAGCCAGTGCAGCTTCATCCAGTAATGCTTGGGATTTGAATCGTCCTTCCCAAAACCGGCCTGTACAATTATCTTCTTTGTTTGCTCGACGGGCGATGTCTTCGTTAAGTACCCGCATAAACCAGCTAATATCTGCGAGCCTTTCCCTGTACTTGGAGACATGCTCGTTGAGTATCAATTGCTCCGACTCATTGAGAGGCTCACCTTCTGTAAATTTACGGCTTATCCAATTACCTTTAAACAACTTGTGCCACCGTATCAAAATCGCTTCATCCGACAGACGCTTAGCCTTTGTATCATCAACATATAAAACAATATGAGTGTGATTACTCATCACGGCATAAGCACAAATATCAATACAAAACACGGAACCCAACATCAGGAGCTTTTCTTCAACCCAATCCCGGCGGTGTTTGTATGATTTGCCAGAAAATTTATCTTCACCGCACAGAAAGGCGCGCCTCACGCAACGGGAGATACAGTGGTAGTATTTGGTGTCGGTTAAACTGACCTGTCTTTTACGGGCAGTTGCCATAGTTTGGTTTTCTCAATCCTTTGAGTGCAGAAATAAAGCTTAGGCGGTATCTTAGGAAGGTGCAAATTAGTGGTGGGTGTCAGCGATTTGCGCGGCGATTTGCGCGCTGGCAAAACCTATGGCACCAACGGCAATAAAATTGGAAATGGACACTTGAAATGGGCGTTCAGTGAAAAGCCGCTGTACTTTATTTACGTGGAAATGACAAAGCTCGGTGCTACTTAAACAAATTACAAAACGCATGAGCAAAGCCAAAGCACTTTCAGTGCTCGCCCATAAGCTCGGTCGTTGTGTTTATTTTATGCTTAAGAACAAAACGGTATTCGACGATGAACGTTTTTTTAAAAAGCTAAGTCGCACAATGGGGTGAGCTCTACACCTAACTAGATAAGCACGAACAACCATGCATTATTTGTGTTTTTGTCAGTAATAGCTGAATTTTACAGGTAAGTGTTGTCGAAGTAATAAGCTATTTGGCCTTGATTAGACACCCCATTGGTGCGCATTTGTTTAAGCAATGAATTGAATCGTTTACACCTTAGCTGAGCCTTTAACTAACTGGACGAATGAGCCATCCCCTTGAGTAGTGCAAGATTAAGGTTAACCGATGAATGTCTAGTGGCCCTAAACGATAAGTTGTATCGACTGATTTAGGCAGCGATGAGATCGCAATAAGAGATTACGGCGTAACGCCCCTATATGTGTTTGCCGTAAACGATTTAACGGCTAACCGACATAACGAAATTGAACAGGTTTAAGCGTTGCCAATACAAATTAGCTGCTTAAAAGCAGCTAAAAAGAATCGTTATGCTTACTTGACCGGATAAGGTTCATATGTGTTAGGTGTTCTTTGTAAACCAGAATTCAATTTCATCTGTTTCTACTTCGAACCGAGCTGAATGTTCGACGTGGGCAGGAACGTGATACCACTGCCCGAGCCCTATTTTCTCAGTTTTTCCACCCATAGTTAGAATCAACTCGCCCTTAGTTATTACACCATAGTTGTCAGTATCATGTGTATGTAGTGGAATTTCAGTTCCCGCAGGATATGAGGCGAACAAAACATCGCTATCTTTAGCCTCTAGCTTGTAAGCATCAAAACGACCATCGTAGAGAGGTAATTTCTTTATTTTTGCAGGGTAACTTCCAGACATCTCAATCCTCGCTAGAACACATAACATTTTAGTATTTATGCGACACGCAGTTTGTGTTGCATAATCGCTTTTTGGAGGCTCTCACTTTCCTAGCTAGTGTTATCAGTTTAGCTAGCGTTATTAAGCTTTCCCTGCATTGCTCAGCGCTTATTATGTATTCATTACACCTAAATTTGCCTTAATAAGCAATTATATTTTTTACGCATAAAGAGGCCGCTAGCCTGAACAATTAATTAGGTTAACTACTTGATTTTATAAAGCAGCCCTAATCAAGCAGTTAACCCCTTGAGCAAAATTTTCTAGCTTGTTTTGGGCAGGAATGAGTTGGCTGAACGGCCGCTTTGTAGAATGAAAGTGACATTGACGACCCTCTAGTTTGCTCTAAGCCGCCTGTGAGGCCTGGTCTAGACCCATATTCAAAAATCAGAAAATGCTCTGTGAGTTCTATCTAGTATTTTTATGGGGGCTTAAAATGAATGAGTACAGACCAGACAGTGTGCTTTGAAAAGCCGACTGCCTGGTTTAATACAGGTTATTTTGAGCTAAACGAGCTCATTCCGATTTTCTTTTAACTTTTTCTTTGTGATCCGCCAGTTTAGATTGACACCAGCCGCCCCTATCAAAATTGCACTGGCACCAGCGAATTGTAGTAACGTCAAGCGTGTATCGAATGCCGCCCAGTCAACGATAACCGCAACGACCGGATAGATGAAAGACAACGCTCCTACCAAAGCGGTCGGTATTTTCTGAATGGCACTATATAATAGTAAACACATCAGCCCGGTATGAATAATCCCTATCGTAACTAAAAAAGACCAAGATACAGCTGAAATGGCAGAAATATCTCCCAAAGGAGTAAATGGAAGAAGCACAAAAATACCAATAAAAAGTTGAAATGCCACAATAATATGAGGTGGGATATGCTTCAGCTTTTTGGCCGTGATAGCCGCAATCGCATAGAAGGACGCGGCTATTACCGCATAAAATACACCTTGTAAGTAAGTGTCTTTATCAGTGAGCGCCGCCCCTCCTTCTTGTTTTCCCACAATAATAAATATGGTTCCTAAGAAAGCACATATTAGCCACAACACTTTGTCCGTAGAAATATGCTCTTTAAAAAAGATAGCGCCAAGCAAGACAAGTATAAACGGTTCAATATGATAAGTAATCGTAGCAATTGCAATGGATGATAGCGAAAAGGATTTGAATAAAAACAGCCAGTTGAGTGATAAAGCCACACCACCAACTGTTAGTAATATGAGTGACGGTTTATTGAGTTTAACTTGTTTAAAAATGCCCTTATACAAACAAACTAAAAGCATGAAAGTGGCCCCAAATAAACAACGCCAGAAAACTGCCGTTTCCGGTGATTGTTCTGACATCACAACGAACCAGCCTATGGTCCCTGCAATGGTCATTGAAGCAATCATTTCGAGGTTTCCTCTAAAACCTTCCTGTTTTTGCATTCTAACTCACTCCTTTTTCAGTGTTATTGAACCTGCGGTTAAGACATTTCTATTAGACTATACCAATATAAGAAAATGGAAAGGCTTTCACTTCAATAGAGTGTTGATCTGAACTGACATAAGACTGAGCATTTCCTGCAACCACTTTCCTGTTGTCACTATTGAAAATGTTAGTTTCGATACGAACTTTGTTGATCCCTATTTTCTCTCGCACTGTAAGCTCTATACGTATAACTTCATCAATCTTTACCGCGCCCAAAAATGCTAGATCCTGACCAAGATAAATACTCCCAGGTCCGGGCATTGCCATCGCTAGCGCGGCACTTATCAACGCGCCACTTAGCATGCCATGAGCAACTCTAGTTTTAAAAACGCTTTGTTGAGCGAACACTTCATCAAGATGAAGCGGGTTACAATCGCCAGATACTTGTGCAAACAGTTCGACATCAGATTCAGTAACTTTTTTATATAAAGTGACCTTTTTACCTAGGTGTAATTCATCAAATGGTGTACTTATTAATGTGTGCATACTTAACCTTCGATGTCTTCCTGTACTGAATTCAGCAGCACCACTTTTCCCGGGTTGAGGATATTATTAGGGTCTAGTGCTTGTTTAATTTTTTGCATAAGGCTAATGGACTCGGACCCCAATTCCTGTTCCAGATAGTGCATTTTTCTCATTCCAACACCATGCTCACCTGTACAAGTCCCTTCAAACTTAATCGCACGTTCGATGAGTCTGGAATTTAATGCTTCAGCAGTTTGCCTCTCTGCTTCAATATCTGGGTCAATCAAGTATCCGAAATGAAAGTTACCATCTCCAACATGCCCCACAAGGAAATAAGGGAGACCTGAGTCGTTAACCTCATTAATCGATTCAAGTAAGCAATCAGCCAATTTATCTATTGGAACACATGTATCAGTGCTAATCGAACGAGCGTTCTCTTTTGAGGCGATAGCGGCATAATAGGTATCGTGTCTTGCCTGCCATAGTTTGTTTCTTTCTTCTTTTTCAGTTGCCCAATTAAACTCGGAACCACCAAACTGAGATACGATTGAATTTACTCTCTCAACTTGTTCACTGATATACTGCGACGATCCATGAAACTCCAAGATTAACTTTGGAATTTCAGATAGTTCAAGTTGGCTATAGTCATTCACTAAAGAAACAGTATGGCCATCCATCAGCTCTACTCGCGCAATAGGAATACTATTCTGAATTATACTAATAACAGAGTTGACTGCGTCAGAGATACTTTCAAAAGAACAAATGGCCACTGATATTTGCTCTGGTACCGGGTAAAGCTTCAGCGTAATTTCGGTGAATACACCCAACGTTCCCTCACTGCCGATCATCAATCTAGTCAAGTCATAACCTGCACTTGTTTTTCTCGCTTTGGTGCCTGTTTTAGCAAGCTTTCCTTCGCTTGTAATAACTTCAAGCCCGAGCACGTTTTCTTTCATTGTTCCATACTTAACAGCATTGGTACCACTGGCACCGGTTGAGCACATCCCACCTAGCGTCGCATTCACTCCTGGACCAATTGGAAAACATAAATTATATGCAGCAAGTGCCTGATCAAGCTGCTTTCTGGTAACGCCTGGTTGCACTTTTGCTGTAAGAGACTCAGGAGAAATTTCGAGAATCTGGTTCATGTGTGTCATATTCATGGCAATCCCCCCATGAATTGGTAGCACGTGACCCTCAACAGAGGTACCAGCTCCGAAAGGTACAATCGGCATTTTCATTTGATTAGCGATAGATACAATGTCCATCACATGCTGAGTATGCTTCGGGTACACGACTATATCAGGAGAAATCACGGTAGAAATAGGTGACTGATCTTGTCCATGCTTGACGCATTGATCCTCATCCATAGAACAGTCGACACCAAGATTTTTTAGTGCTTCAAATACCGTTAATGCATTTTGACTTACCATCATCTTTCCTTTTTAAACTGAAAGTCCACCGTCAACAGGAATAACTTGCCCTGTCATATAGTTACAAGAGTTTGAGCCTAAGAAAGTGACAATTTCTGCAATATCTTTTGCACTGCCAAATCGCTTCATCGGGATCGAGCCTAGTACTTGCTCCTTTACTCGCTCGTGCAGTTTATCTGTCATATCCGTTACGATAAAACCAGGGGCTAGAGCATTAACATTAACACCTCTGCTTGCATACTCTTTGGCAAGTGAACGAGTGAGACCCAATATGCCAGCTTTACTAGCGGCATAATTTGCCTGGCCTGCTACGCCTATTAAGCCAGATACAGACGCAATGTTAATAATGCTTCCTTGTGTTTCTATAAGGTATTTGATTGCCTGTTGGCAGTGTAAAAAGGTACCTGATAGGTTAGTATCTATAACTTGTTGCCAGTCTTCGTAAGATAGGGATTTAAAAGCCTTATCTCTGTTTATACCCGCATTGTTTATCAAATAATCTAATCTTCCAAATTGCGTAATGTGCTTCTCAATTGCCAGACAAATGCTATCTTTATCTGCTGCATTACTAAGTACACCGAGCACAGAACCATCACATTCCTGAATTAGTGACTCTGCGGCTTCTCGGTTATTTCGATAGGTGAATGTGACATTATAATTATGTGCGACAAGGTGACGAACGATTTCTCGTCCTATACCTCTGGCGCCTCCCGATACGAAAGCCGCTTTTTTTTCAATGTTGTTATGCATATCTAATTCCTTGAAATTAATTGTTTTATTTTTTATGACAATTCAGATTGGTTAGCCATGATTGATTATTTTGTGTTTTTGATATTTGAATATCTGATAACTTCTGAGCGAGTGTTTGCGCGGTCAAATACTGTTCAAAATTAAGGCTGTGCTGTAAATAATCAATTTTTTTAACTGAGGTGATACCCGCGGTGGTACCTGTAACAAAGACTTCTAACAGATCGCCGTTATACCAATCATTAATAAGTTGTTGCAGCTCAATGCTTGACTCTTCAACGGTAAAGTTATTTTGCTGTATAAGACTGATGGTGGTATCTCTGGTAATCCCCGGTAGAATCGAGCCACTTAGGCGAGGTGTTATAACTTTGTCTTTATAAACAAAGAAAATATTTGAGGAGCTTAACTCCTCTATATACTTGTTGTGGTTGGCATCTAACCACAGAACCTGGTGATAGTTCTGTTCTTTGGCCTGCTGCTGAGAGAGGATGGTTCCGGCATAATTACCAATCGCTTTAACAGCACCAGTTCCACCTTTAGCTGAACGACTGTAATTGGACTCAACCATAATGTTAATGGCGTTGGTTGAGCTAAAATAGTTGCTCATAGGACACGCGATAACAATAAACTTGAAGCTCTTAGCTCGACCATAGAAGCCTAATGAAGGCTCAGTTGCGATTATGAAAGGTCTGAAATAAAGCGTACCCTCCCTTATATCAGGAAGGTATTGAAGATCTGCTTTAAGCAGCGTAAGCAACGCATCAACAAACACATCTTCACCTAACACAGGGATGGCTAAGCGCTCACATGAAGATTGAAAACGACGAGCATGATCATAAGCTCTAAACAATGCCGCATCGTTGTTTGCTTGCCTAAATGCTTTTAACCCTTCAAATACACCTTGAGCATAATGAAAGCACTGAGAATGTGGCGCCAGAGACAGGTCATGATATTTCTGAAGATGAATATCGCCCCAGCCGTTAGCTTCATGCCAATCTATTGTGACCATATGGGGCGTCATCGTCAGACCAAAGTCAGATGGTGTATTCTTCATTTAGAATGTCCTCACTTTGTGGGTAACGTTGACAAAGTTGCTCTTGATAACCTAGCTGACTGATGTGTGTTGTAACGCGGTCTCCGGGCTTGAGGTAGGGTATATTGTCATTTCCAAGGGATATACCATCCGGGCTTCCCGTCAGTATTACATCACCTGGGTACAAGGTCATAAACTGGCTGACATAATGCACTAAAAAGGCAGGTGTAAAGACCATGTCTGTCGTACTTCCATTTTGTCTCAAGACCCCATTAACGTAACAAGTTAACGTTAGGTCCAGAGGGTAAGAGAAGGAATCAGCAGTCACAACGTATGGTCCTAGAGGACAAAAACTTTGAAAAGATTTGCCTTTTACCCATTCACCTTCACGTTCAAGTAGCCATTGTCTATCTGAGAAGTCATTGGCGACACAGTACCCTAATATCGAGTTGTGTGCTTGTTGCTCTGACTCCAATAATTGGCAGGTTTCGCCGATGACAACGCCGAGTTCAACTTCCCAGTCGACGTGGTTGGCGTGCGTAGGGATTAACACTGGGTCTGTCGGCCCACATACAGAGCCAATTGATTTGCAAGAAATAATGGGCTCCTTTGGTAAAGAAAGGCCCGCTACCTGAGCATGCTTTCTATAATTTAGCCCTATAGAAATGATCTGTTTTGGCTGTATTGGCGCTAGAAACTGAACTTCCTGGTCATTAAACTTAGGTAATAAGGTTAAGTTAACATCGGAAATTAAGGTGTTGAGTGCGCTAAGTGACAGCGCTGTATCATACCAAGAACTGATAATGCTCGACACATCTCTTAAATCACCATTGCAGTCAACTAAGCAAGGGTAGCGACTACCCTTGCTTAAAATGGTTGCTAACTTCATAAAGTAACACCACTATCCTGATGAAGGTAGGTCTCGAAAAATGCACTTTCTGCTGCACTTAAAGACCGGGGCCGTGACTTTTTATAGCAATAAGGTGCCATAGTTGTTTCAGCTGAAGTGCAAAGCCGATCGCCATCATGCACGGTATATGCAATGGTTACTGTCGCTGCGGATATGTCACTTACCCACATTGTAATGTTCACGGGCTCATGCTTGTGAACCAATGGAGCATGATATCTAACAGAATGAGACACAACTACCGAGCCTTGATCGAAAAATGCATCGCCATTTTTTTTTGAAATCCCCCAAATAAAATCAACTCTAGCCTCTTCGAGCAAACGCATGATTGATACATTATTTACTACACCATAGACATCCATATCAGACCATCTCACGGGGCATTTATATAAGTGCTTATTCATAACGCTTTCCTTCGCTATTCATACGTTCGGATCTAGCCGTAAACTGTTCGCCATAATCAGGGAAGCAAATGGGAGCATCAAAAAGTGCTTCGTCATAGCCAAACGCGTCAATGAGTGTGTTGATATGAGGCTCGAGGAGCAGGCAAAGCCTGTCGATTTCTCTGTCCAAGCCATGAATCAGCTCACACTGGACTAGACCACAACTGCAATACCAGGCTGAATCTTCTTTTAGAAGTGATAACCCAAACAAGCGACCTAAAGTTTCCAAATGTGATTGGGCTACAGAAGACTCACATTGCCATTTCGCCTGAGCTTGCAGCGCTAATCGATGGCCTCTCAGACGGGCTAACTTAATAGAATCATTTGCGTTGTCATTCCACTCATCAAAGAAACTACCTGCTGAGTTTATCTTATTCTCTGAAATGCTCTTATGTAAGTGGCTTTCTCTCGCGTTTAACAATGTAATGATATTCTCTACAGACAGTTCACTCAGGTGCTCATCACCTGTATGGATAAGAGCCGCAGGAGACTGATTGACAAGTTGCCCAGCCGCAGTGGCAATTAGGACTTGGTTATCACCTTCAGCCGTTACTAGGCCTTGCAGCAAGGAAATATATTCAGTGATTTTATTTATAGAGAATATCCCCTGAGCGCCAACTCGTTCTCGGCAGTTTGAGACAACATCAGCCATTTCCCAGGTTACAATGGCTTTAGTGATATTAATTTGAGTTGTTAAGTCGTTATCTACTTTGCCATCGCCATCGAGGAATTTAGTCTTGCCATCGTTTGTTAATGCAGACATGGCATACACTTTACTCAAGTTAACAAACAACGCTCGCTGGAATGGTCGGAAATGTATAATTGCAGTATCGCTAGCACCAGGCGCATTAGATAAACGATATTGAGCAAATTTCAAGGCAATGTAACAGCTCGCTTTGCCTGCTCCAAGCGCAGCACTCGAAACACAAAGGCGACCGGGCATGATGCGCGACATAGATTTTAAAAATCTTGCTCGTACATTCTTAATATTGGCTACAAATTCTCCATCTTCTGAGATAGCTGCGATCTCACCCATTAAAGCGTGATCTCGCTCGACTCTCAGGTTGTGGAACGAAGTGAGGCCATTGTCCAGACCTTGCACTGGTTTTTCTGGGCAAGGTATCGCCTGAATACCGTCACGTAACCCGTTTTCATCGCAAAGACGAACAACAAAGGGAAACACACCGTGGTCTTTCTCTTTAATTTTTAGTCTTGCCATTACAACAGCTATTTTAGGTATGTCTGAAAAGCCGCTGTAAGACATGTATTTTTGTGCCAGGCAGTCAGGTGTATTCAGAAAGAAGCACTTTTCATCATGGTCATAGATTGCTTCCGTTTTTAATGCGGCAACATTATTTCCATACCCTAGTTCAGTGGCCATATAAGGCCCGAAAGATTTTAGGTTATTTAATTCTTCTAATTCTGCAGCGGTCGCTTGGTTATGTAATGCATGGTCATAGAATGTACCCATAGTTAGGTTATAGTGAACCATGATGATTGAGAAGCAAGATACATCAAGCAAACCTGCCCACTCAGCAAGGGCAAATAGCCTAGAGGGATTTGCCAGTACCTCAAGAGGAGATTCAATCTTAGAGTGTATAAATTCACTTCTTTTATAAGATAGCTTACCCAACTCGGCCATATTAAGACCACTTTGGTATTTGAAAATATTGTCTCGTAATAAAACCTGCAGATCTTTATGATCCAAGTCATAAGCTCGGTTGTAGATAAAGCCTAGCAAGTCCTTTTTTGTCTGTAGTTCCATATAATTTTCCTTATTAATTTGATAACAACAGCGCCGCGTTTTGGCCTCCGAAACCAAATGAATTTGATAGCGCTATGCGATACTGTCGCTCAATGGAGTTACCTGCAATTACATTTACATTGATATTTGGGTCCAACTCTTTCAAGTTCGCACTGGCGGGGATAACGCCGCTTTGAAGCCCTTTGAGACAATAAATAGCCTCAATAGCACCACCTGCGCCTAGTAAGTGACCTGTGACTCCTTTTGTTGAGCTAACTGGTACTTGTGAGCCAAATAGCCTTTTTATCGCTTCACTTTCAATAACATCATTGCCTTTAGTTGATGTCCCGTGCGCATTAACGTAACCAACATCAGAGGGGTGACATTGCCCATCTTTTAGTGCCGCTTGCATCGCCAAAAATGCGCCTTCGCCTTCAGGGTGAGGCGTTGTTACGTGATGAGCATCGGCCGAAAAGCCATATCCTAATAAATGACCAGCTACAGGGGCATTTCTTTTGCTCGCATGTGCCTGAGATTCTAAGATTAGAACACCGGCTCCCTCTCCAATAACAAACCCGTTTCGCTCTTTGTCAAACGGGCGCGAAGCCGTAGCAGGATCGGGGTTTAAACTCAACGTCCGCATTTTTGCAAACGACGAGACATAGAAAGGAGTAATGGCGGCTTCCGCTCCTCCCGCAATGACCACATCGGCAATGTCGTTGTTAATTAGATATTTAGCTAGTCCAATTGCCATAGCACCTGACGCGCAGGCACTGCAGGGAGAAAAGCACGGTCCGAGCGCATTTACCTCAATAGCAACTTGCCCGGCAGCCATATTTAATAACCCCATTGGCAATGTCAGAGGAGATAAATCTTCATAATCACCTTCTAACATAGCGCGATGTTGCGCCTCCAATGTCTGTGTACCACCGGCGCCAGAGCCGATTAAAACAGCTACGCGTGTCGGGTCTTCCCAATTTTTGTGATCCAATCCCGCCGATCTCAGAGCTTCAAGAGTGGCAAGTTGGGCGAACTTTGCATAGTCGTCCCAAAACCAAGGTTTGGCTACTTCCATATCCAGTTCATCGATATTGTTGACTCTGCAACTTAATTTAACCGGACAATCTTCGAGACTTGGGTCTAAAGCCGCTTTGGTTTCGCCTTTGATGATATTGTCCCAGTTTTCTGAAACAGAGTTACCTGCAGGGGTGATCATCCCCATACCGGTAATCACCACAGGTTGATTGCTCATGACAGTTTCCCGCTGACATAATTAACAACATCATCTAGCGTTGAGATTGACTCCATATCATCATCGCTAATTTTAATGCCGTGTTGTTTATGGATCGCCTGAGCAAGATCCAGCTGAGAAAGAGAATCAAAACCGATGTCTTCGAGAGAAGTATCTCCGGAAGTTGTAGATACATCCATTTTGAATCTAGTTTCAATGATCGTTTTAAGTTCGTTTAGTGAAAACATAATTGCCTCGCTTGTTTTTTTGTTGATGAAAAAATGATTGGAAAATTAATTCCATTCTTTTGGATAGGTTCTGAGATCTGGCCAGGTCACAACCGTTGACCCCCAGGAGAAACCTGCGCCAAATGCTGTGATTAGAAGTTTCTGACCTGGTTTTAGCTGGTTGCTGTGTGCATAATCGTTTAGTAGTAATGGAATTGAAGCCGTAAGCGTATTGCCATGATCAGCAATGTTGCTGGCTACTTTACATTCCGGTAGGTCTAACTCATACGCTACTGTTTGAAGAATTCTGATATTGGCTTGATGCCCGATCATCCAGTCTAACTCTTCGATGGTCAAATCGTTCTGTCTGACCGCTTTGAGCGAAGACTGGGTCATTTGTGAAACTGCATTTTCATATACGACCCGGCCATTCATACTGAGATAGTAGGCTTGGCTTTGCGCGTGTTGCCCTAAGGAGTCCTTAACCCTTTGCCTTGCCCCCCCTGCATGTGTGCATAATGCATCGCTGAGAGAACCATCAGCACCAAGATCAAATTGACCAATCGCACCTAGTTCATCTGGCTCTCCTTTGCCGATAACCATAGCACCTGCGCCATCGCCAAAAATTGGCCAAGTGGTTCTATCATCTTTATTAACAAATTTTGTAAATGCTTCCGCGCCAATAAGCAAAACAGTATCGGCAATGCCGCTTTCCACAAAGCCCTTTGCGGTTGCCATGCCATAAACAAATCCGGCGCAAGCAGACGTGATATCGTAGGCCGCGACTCCTTTAAGCCCCAGTTTGTCAGCCACTTCTGGAGCAACTGCCGGGCAAAGTCTTTCGGGAGAGGTTGTTGCAACGATAACCATGTCTATTTTATTGGTTTGTGCCGATTCGATTGCCCTAAGCCCGGCTTTAATCGCGAGATCCATAGTGGATATCTCGCCATCTACCATGTACCGGCGCTCTATTCCCGTCCGTTCACGAATCCACAGGTCGCTGGTATCAAGTGTTTTTGAAATATCATCGTTAGTAACAATATTTGGTGGGACACATACACCGATCCCTCTAATGACGGCTGTCATAATCGTTATTCCTTTAATTTAATGTTATTACTGCTTTTATAATGCTAAACACCAACCAAAATTAACAATAACTTTACCTAAAATCAACACTTATATTTAAATATTTACCTAAGCTTAAAGAGTATTGATTGTTACTTGATGGTGTGGGCTCTCTGTACACGATGCTGAACGAGGAGTCGCTGGATAAAAATTTTAACTGACTTGCAATAGCACCTGACGAAATTTCCGCTAAAAAGGCTAGGAACAGAGTAAACTTCACCTAAACACAAGGCCATAGAATACTGACTGGGTCTGCAATGAGCGGCCTAATGTTTGCGTTTTATAATAAAAATAAGAACAAGCTGAAGGTGTTGTATTGGGATAACACCGGCTTCGCTTTGTGGTAAAAGCGGCTTGAAAAAAGTTAAGTCTAAATGGCAAACAACTTAAAGATATTAAAATATCTAAATTTTTCAGTGCATTAGAAAAAATGTAAAAAGGAGATATTTGTAGGCTGAAGGCTAAATACTTAAGAAAAGTAAAAATTCAGCAAACCAAGGAGCTCGCACAAGTGGTTTGGAGCATTGCGCTGTGCTTAAACCAACACACAACGCAACAGTTAAATAAGTTTGTAGTTGGTTTTAAGATTTGTTCTCGCATTTTATCGTCTCTTCCCCTAGACGATAGGCATTATTTGCCAGCACATAAGTTCCCGAAATAATAGCAGTAGTAGGTACGAGTATCGGCGTTAATATAATTCCACTCACGGAATAATACGTATTGGTTTCATCTGCAACATCGACTATCTTTAGGGTTTTTCTATCCGATGAAATCTCGCACTTGTTGGTATGAGCAGTGTCTTGCACAGGCATTACTACACAAGCGCTGAGTGAGATTACCGGTAACATAATCAGTCTGTTTAACTTCATCACCTTTCCTTGAATTCAGTTTTCAATACTTTCATGACATGTCTCTTAGACATAACCTCCCTCTAAAGGTTCCCTGTGCCTTACGCTTAAACTGCGCCAAACTGGTATTATTCTCTACAGTTTTCAGTCTTGATCCAACAGCTATTGTGGCTCAATAAATCCGAGGAGCCTCGTTAAAAATGAAGCACCCCATACCAATAAGTAGAACCGAAATTTTAAGATTTGCCGAGGTTTTGTTCGTAGACCTTAAGTGCGTGTTCTAAATCTTCTATCAAGTCTTCTACGTCTTCAAGACCGATGTGAAGGCGGATCACGGGGCCCAATGTCCAACCTGTGGTTGATCGCAAATGCTCCATGGTTTTATTGGCTGTAACTAAACTTTCATAGCCGCCCCATGAGAAACCCATTTTAAAATGGGATAAAGCATCTAAGAAGCGGTTAATCGCCTTTTGGCTACCTTCTTTCATTACGATTGAAAATAAACCATTACTACCATCAAAGTCTCGCTTGAAGAATTCATGGCCTGGGCAAGTCTCAAAAGCGGGATGTCTAACGTGATCCACGAGCGGATGCGCTTCGAGCCATTTCGCCACTGTCATTGCCGACTGCTCATGTTGTTTTAACCTCGCAGGCATAGTACGTAACCCACGTAGTGCTAAATAGGCATCATCTGCAGAGGTACATTGACCAAGTAAATACGAGTGCTCTCTAAGCTCAGGCCAATAACGCTCGTTTGCAACGGCAACCCCCATCATGACATCCGAATGCCCAACAATATACTTGGTTGCCGCTTGAATGCTGATATCAACACCATGATCGAGCGGACGAAACTGCCAGCCATTACCCCACGTATTATCAAGCATAGTGATAACGCCACGGCGCTTTGCAACTTCAACCATCGCAGGCACATCTTGAACTTCCATGGTGATTGAACCTGGAGACTCTAAGAACAACACTTTGGTATTGTCTTGAATTAACGCGTCAATACCAGCGCCAACCATAGGGTCATAATAAGTGGTTTCGATACCATAGCCTTTTAACAGCTTATCGCACAAATCTCTGGTTGGTTCATACGCAGTATCCACCATCAGCAAGTGATCGCCTGCTTTTAAAAATGACAGTAGTGACTGTGCGATAGCAGCAGCACCAGATGGATATAAGGCGCAACCTGCACCATTTTCAAGCTCAGTAATGGCATCTTGCAAGGCGAAATGGGTATTGGTGCCACGGCGGCCGTAAAACAAAGTGCGATGTCCACGGCCTTTTATCGCTTCTTGCATTTCGGCAACGCTCTCAAAAACTACGGTAGAGGCGCGCTGAACAACTGGGTTTACTACCCCTTTGGTATATTCTGCTTTTCTTCCAGCAGCAACGATTTTAGTATGCTTTTTCATAATTACTCTTCTGATTGTGCACGCCAGTATTCAACTAAATATCTGGAGATCGAGTCTTCTCTGGTAAGTTTATAGCCGGGCTTTGTATCGCCCCACTCTGAAAATGTATTAAGCTCCGCCCGTGAAAACCATTTAGCTTGCTCAAGCTCATCTTGCTCGACAAAAATCTCCGTGGTTTTCGCCTTCGCGATAAACCCAAGCATAAGTGATGACGGGAATGGCCAAGGCTGTGAGGCAATATAAGTGGCGTCGTATGCTTCAACACCCGCCTCTTCCATCACTTCCCTTATAACTGCTTGCTCTAACGACTCGCCGGGGTCAACAAACCCAGCCAGCGTCGAAAATACACCTTCTGGCCAAACAGCCTGACGGCCCAACAAGCAGCGTTCAACGCCATCAGGGAAAACATGAGTGACAAGCATGATAACGGCTGGATCTGTACGTGGAAACGTCATATGGCGACATTCAGGGTTAACACAACGTCTTGCATGACCTGCTTCAACCATTTTATTGGGTTGCCCACAACGTCCACAAAAACAATGGGTTTTATGCCAGTAGCATAAGCCTCGTGCAAGCACGCCAATTGAGCCTTGTTGCTTTGGTAAGTTACGACCCACTTGGCGCATGTCGATGAATTCTGACTCGGAGTCAATAAAAGAAAGCTTGTCTCGTTGTTTAGAGACGTCAAGCGCAAAATAGCTGTGCGCTTCGTCACGACCTAAGAATATCGCGTCTTGGAGTGCTAAATCAGCGACTTCTGTTCGAGAAAGATAATGTAATTCATTATCTCGGGCACGCACTAAATTAGCGTCGTCTTGAATTAATAACCAGCGACTATTGTCACCCATTTGAGATAATAACCAGTTTTGATCTTTTCTTTCGTTAGACGCTCTGTCCAACGTCATTTGCGTGTAATACAGCAAGCCCCTATTCCTTCGTGTTCTGGAACATTTTATCCACCTCGGTGAGACCTTAAAACTACCATAGCACAAAGGTACAGGCAAAAAAAAAGCCCATAAATGGGCTTTTGAAAACTACAGTGTGATTTCACACTACAGAGAGGCAAGATAGTCCAACAGCTTTTGATTTTCGTTTTCAATATGCTTATAAAATTCAATATCTTTTAGCTTAGATGCCGCAGCTTCATCGATGACGATTACAGCATCACGATGCATTTGTAGTGCCGAAGCAGGACACGCCGCAGTTAACGGGCCTTCCACCATAGCAACAACAGCATCGGCTTTATTTTCACCCGTCGCTAATAACACGACTTTTTTAACGTCTAAAATCGTGCCAATACCCATAGTGATTGACAAGTGAGGTTGGTACTCATCAGCTTTAAAAAAACGAGCATTATCATCAATCGTCGCTTTCGTTAGGGTTTTAACCCGAGTGCGTGACGTTAAGCCAGAAGATGGCTCGTTAAAGCCAATATGGCCATTTCTGCCAATACCTAATAGCTGTACATCAATACCACCAGCAGATTTAATACGCGCTTCATACTCGCCGCACGCCGTAATTGGATTTTTTGCATCCCCCGGTGGTACGTGCGTGTTACTTTTATCAATGTTGATATGGTCAAACAGCTGCTGCTGCATAAAGTAACGATAACTTTGTGGGTGCGAGCCATCTAAGCCTAAATATTCATCTAGGTTAAAGCTGGTAACTTCAGCAAAACTGATTTCGTTCGCTTGGTTACGCTTAATTAATTCTTGATACAAAGCGACCGGTGTTGAACCCGTCGCTAATCCCAACACAGAGTTAGCTTTACGCTTTAATTGCGTTGTAAAAATGTCTGCACCATATGCTGCCACTTCGGCAGCGTCTTTTAAAATGACTACTTGCATACGATTAACCAAATGTTGAGATGATTAGAATAAAATGGGATCTGAGCCTTGCCTCGCGTGCAATCAAAGCAAGGTCAGATCGAACCTAATTGGGATACACAACATTAGGTTATTACCATTATGACAACGCTGTCATTATTATCAGAAATAATTCGCTTGTAAAGCAAAAGTGAAAAAAAATATGGATATTTTTTACTCTATGCAATCGAAAGGTGTTAAAAAGCCCACAACGGTGGGCTTTTTGAAAGAAGGCTTGTAAATATTATACACTTACAAAAATACGGCGTTTATACATCCAATGCAGCACTAAAAGCTGTACCGCCAGTAGCGCAAAAACAGCAATTAACGGCTGCCACGCTGTTGGCACGGCGGCAATCACGCCACCGAATACACTCTTACTAATAAAGGTCCAATTCACTAAGCTTGACGCCAAATAAATAATAATGGAATTAGCCCCAATAATAACAAATGGATACGCCCAACGCTGAAAACTCAGTACATCTACAATCGCGTAAAATACCGCAAGTAGAATTGCACTCCAGCCAACGGTTACTAGCACAAATGAGCTTGTCCACAGTTCTTTATTAACTGGAAATTGCATGTCCCAAAGCCAACCTAGTGCTAAGACGAGTACACCAGAGCCTGTCAAAATACCAACGGTTTTCCACTCTCCTTGCGTTTGTGCATTAGCAATAGCACGACCAGCAAATACACCTGCGATAGCATTTACAATGGCAGGTAAGCTTGACAGCACACCTTCTGGGTCAACCGGACGATTTTGATAACTGATCCCTGGCAGTAAATACGTGTCAATGAACGCATTCCAACTACCAACACCATTTGCACTTAAGTCCCCCGCTTGCCCACCAGGAACTGGGATAAAGCAAAGCAATAACCAATAAAATATCAATATGCCTACACCCACATAGGCCAAGGTTCGCAAACTCGTATGCCAAACCAGCAAAGCACAAAAGAACCAAGCAAACGCAATGCGACCTAATACACTGGCGTAGCGAACACCGTCAGGATCCATTGGGATCCCAGTTCCCCAACCATGGTTGTATAACACGCCAAAAGCACACAGTAACAAAAGGCGCTTCAGTGCTTTGAGATAAAACGGTTTACGTTCATTAAAGGGCAGATGGTCGATACGTTTAGGTGACAAGCCCATCGCCACACCCGATAAAAAGATAAACAGTGGAAAGATAAGATCATAAAAAGTGAAGCCATGCCAAGGGCTGTGTAGCGTGTGCGCTTCAAAAGCCTTCCAGCCTTGCCATCCGGTCAATACAAACAGTGCCGCAAAAATAGACTGGCCACCTAAGATCCAGAACATATCCATGCCGCGTAAGGCATCTAAAGACGCAAGTCGCTTTGGCTTATTATTCGTTGTCATTGTTATTTATCCGCGTGAAAACATTAACTATGGATCGCTCAATCAAGCAAATCCATTTGCCTCAAGGTTAGTTTTGATGCGCGTTGCAATCATGACTCTATCATTACGCACACGACATTAACTTCCTGAGTTGTCGATCCACCCATGCTTAACCAAATACCGGCTAAGCTTAAAAAACAAAGCCCCGCGGTACTGCTGCGGGGTTTTATCAGGGAAACTTAAGCGGCCGTTTCCGTCCACTATTCAATTGCAAATCAATTACAGCAACTGACCACCAATATAGGTTTGTTTCACAATCAAATCGCTGTTGAGCACCACGAAATCAGCATCAGCACCCGATCTTAGATGCCCCTTTTGAGACAGGCCAAGATATTGCGCAGGGTAAAGAGAGGCCATGCGCAAACTCTCCGCTAGGCTCACGTTAAGCGTATTGACGGTATTTCGCACCGCACTTGCCATATCCAATACACTACCAGCAAGCTCACCGGTTGTTGAATTTAATCGATCGCCGGTACGAATAACTTTTCTGCCATCAAAAAAGTCAAACTCCGTATCATCTGTACCAACCGGAGGCATGGCATCCGTCACTAGCATCATTTTGCCGCGCTGCTTAGTACGAATCGCAAGCTGCGCCGACAATGGATGAACGTGATGGCCATCAACAATCAAACCACACCAGCTATTGTCATTCCAAAGCGCGGCGCCGACAACGCCCGGCTCACGGGAAGTAAACGCAGACATTGCATTAAATAGGTGAGTAAAGCCATCAACGCCAATATTGAGTGCAGCGTTAGCGGTGTCATAGTCCGCGTTTGAATGACCGATACACACTTTCACACCCAATGAAATCAAGCGTTCGATATCGCTAAGTGGCACAGTTTCAGGTGCTAAAGTCACCATTTTGATGCCTAAATCTTGACGCGCGTAAACCGCAAATTCTTGCTCTGAAATTGGTCTGATGAACTTTTCGCTATGCGTACCCTTTTTAGGATGAGATAAGTGTGGACCTTCAAAATGGATCCCAAGCACTCCGGGCTGTTTAGTAGCAATAGCTTCTGCTGTTGCGTCTGCCGCTTGTTGCATCACTTCAATTTTGTCAGTGATAAGGGTTGGCATTAATCCCGTGGAACCAAATTGGCCATGTGCTTTAACCATAGTCGCCAAGCATGCCGTCGATTGTTCGGCGTTAAAAAATGCACCGCCACCACCATTAACTTGTACGTCAATAAAGCCTGGTGCAACTAGTCCCGATAACTTAGATACATTGGTCGCTTGCGACTCATTGATATAACCAATTTGGCCGTTGTTTATTTCGAAGTAAACGTCTTTTCTAACACTTTCACCATCAAAAAATTCTGGAGCAAAATAACATTGAGTCGTCATTAGTTCGCCTTTTTTAATTCTTGACCTGCACTTTGAATAGCAAAGTAAATTGCCCCCATTTCAGGAGGTTGTTTCGGTAATTGGACTTGCTTTGCAACTTCTGGGTCGAGCCAAGGTTGTAGCGGCTCTGATAATCCGCCGATCATAGAGAGTCTAGGTGGGTTTAGTTCAAGTAAACGCTTCGCTAAACGACTAATATATTCCGCACCAGACTTTACGATAGAAAGAGCAATTTCATCATTTAGCTTGGCTTGCTCTAATACATAACGAGCCAGCTTTGCATAACCACTAGACGGTTGTCCCGCCATTTGCTCTGCAATACCCATAGCCCCTTTCGCACTGAAGTGCTCTAGTAATACTTGGCTCAATGACGTTTTTTCGCCAAGGCCATCAAGATCGAGTAATGCAGCTTTTACCGCCTCTAATCCCATCCATGCGCCACTGCCCATATCGCCTTGAGCAAAGCCATGACCACCATAGTTCACTGTTTTACCATCAACTAACGCAAAACCACAGGAGCCGGTGCCCGTAATAATCACGGCACCATCGCTACCTTCATGAGCACCGATACACGCGGTGTGTAAGTCTGTGGTAAGGAACATTTGTTTAAAGGGATGCTCCCATTGCGTGATTTTGTCATAGAGCGCGGGTAAGTTAACACCTGCAAGGCCAAGACCTGCATTTAGCTCATGTACTTGTTCAACACGAAGACCTGCGTCTTGTAACGCCATTTGTGTCGACACCATGATAGATTCAAGCGTGCGCTCTAGACCATGTAGGGGATTCGCAGGACCGCCTAGACCCGTACCCAAAACGCCATGTTGAAGAGAATAAATTGTAGCGCGGCATTTTGTTCCACCACCATCGACGCCGATGTATAGTTGGTCTTGGTTAACCTGTTTAGCCATCATGTAAAGACCCCTACTTTGTTCTGGATTAGACCGCGTTATTGTTTTCGTTGGACACGGTTTTTCATTCATGTTGAATTGATGTTACACAACAAATGACAGCGTTGTCATTAATTTTTTCAAGAAATTTCTTCATTTTGAAAAAAACTAATATTGCACAGATTGTGAGGATTGTCAGTGAAAAATTGCAATAATCGTCAAATTACAAGGACTAACAGAGATTAGGGATTGTTAGACACATAATAAAAAAGCGACTCAATATTACATCAAGTCGCTTTATCGATTTAACCTTATCGTTCAGGTTATTCGCAAATTACTTAACCCCAAGTTCTCTTAAACGCTCTTGCAAATAGCTATCTGCAGTGTAACGCTCCGACAACACAACATCCGGTCTTGGATGTAAGAATAGCGGCAATGAAATACGAGATTTCGTCGACGCTTTGCCTGTTGGGTTAATCACACGGTGAATTGTCGATGGGAAGTAATCACCCGACGCCTCTTGCAGCATGTCACCAATGTTAATAATCAACGAACCAAAGTCGCATGGTACGTCTAACCAGCTGCCATCTTGTCTTTGCACTTGTAGGCCAGGCTCATTTGCCGCAGGCAATACAGTAAGTAGATTGATATCACCATGCGCTGCGGCGCGAATTGCACCTGGTTCTTCATCGCCTGTCATTGGTGGGTAATGAAGAATACGCAGTAATGTCTGCTCTGATTCTTTGATCATATCTTTGAGATCAATAGAGAATCTCGCTCTCACATCTGCAGGCGC
The DNA here is from genome assembly GCA_000814665.1 of Pseudoalteromonas flavipulchra NCIMB 2033 = ATCC BAA-314. GTDB lineage: Bacteria > Pseudomonadota > Gammaproteobacteria > Enterobacterales > Alteromonadaceae > Pseudoalteromonas > Pseudoalteromonas maricaloris. Next base: position 58,238 of record JWIH01000021.1, on the reverse strand, counting down.
TTCCGCTTGTACCCAGCTTAGCAACTCTTGAGCAAACTCGCTCGCTAAACGGTAATATTCACGAATCTCTGCTTCTAATTGAGCCGGTACGCGACCTTTTGGATAAACGTGAAAGTACTCTTTGATGTCTTTGACTGTAAAACCTTTCGCAACTTCAGAGACTTCTGGTGGGAAGTAACCATCTTGGGTTTCTTTATTGAAAAGGAATTCGTGTTTTTCTTCTGAATTAAAAAATTCTTGCCAATGTTTGTAGATTGATTCAACCAACTCTTGTGGGATTGGGTGATTTTTTAGTACACCGAAACCCGTGTTTCTTAAAGATTCTACAAATTCTTTCGCAGCATTTGGCGATTGATAGTCTACGGTAGGTAACTGTTGCATAATGGTTCCACCAAAATTATTAGTAATTCATGGTTATTTACTCAATTGCACATCGGGGTAAATAACGCACTTCCCGTGTCATCTCAACACTGCGTACCTAGTAGAAGGTAAGGCGTATGTTATCGGGTCTGTTAACCTAGGGGGTTGTTTTTAAGCAGTAAACTTGTATTTAACAAGCCTCACTCAAAACAGCAACAGCAAAGGCTAAAAAGCCCTTATACGATCGTGTTGTCGATAATTCTTCAAAAAGTGTAGCTAATTACATGGTCAGCAGAGTACTTTTTAAAGATTACGTTTTAACAGCGAGCGAGCTTATTGAATTAGGACAAATGATATAAGGACTTATGTCCGCTTTTATGTATAGGACCTGAGACTTTTGATGCAGATCAAGCATTATCGGGGGCATCTATCGGTATTTGGATATCCCACTCCAATCCTTGCGGTGTATTTTTCACGCTAAACTCTCCATTGAGTGCCCCTGAAACCAAGTTGGCAGTTAAATTTGCGCTTAACCCAACATGGCCTGCATTACCTCTTTTTGTTGTAACAAATGGTTTTAATAACTCTTGTGTACTAATTCCTCTAAGCCCTATTCCATTGTCAGTATAATTCACATGTAAATTGTTACCCGAGTGCGTGAAGGTGATAGTCGCAAGGTGATCATGGTCAATCCAGGCATGCGCAATAGAGTTTTCAACTAAGTTGCTCAACACCTCAACCAGAGCTTGTCCATCCACGTAAACCTCAGTTGTTGTGTTACCAACAAACTGGATTTGTACGTCTTGCTTGGAAAAATCTTTTTTCAGTCTTGTTTCTATTTCTTGTAATTTAACGTCAGCACAGCTGCTATCTCGCTCAGACTGAGAGACCGATTTTAATAAGCTGACAAACTTAGCCACTTTTTCTAGATTACGGCTGCACAGCGCACTACTGTCTTTGATCTGTTCAAACCCCGTAACCAACCCATCCTGCGTAAGCGTACCTGCGGTAAGTGCACTTTGTAGCTCTTGCATGACGCCTTCTAAAAAGGTGTTGGACGTAATACTGGTACCAAGCGGGGTATTGATTTCGTGTGCAATCCCCATCACCATTTGGTTTATGGCTTTAGATAGCTGCTGTTTTACCGCTAACTTTTGCGCTTCAATTAACTTAAACTGGGTGTTTACTCTGGCTATGATTTCAGCGGGTTTATAGGGTTTGGTAATGTAATCAACACCACCGACCTCGAATGCCTGTACCAAGCTCTCGCTGTCTTCATAAGCACTCACAAAAATTACGGGAATGGCCGCCGTTGAATTGTCGGACTTAAGCACTTTACATAGCTCAATCCCCGACATATTTGGCATTTTTATATCAGTAATAATTAGTTCAGGCTGATGCTTTTTAACGATACCTAAGGCAATGTCCCCCCCTCGTGCTGCCAATACTTTATATCCTTCCTTTCTTAGTATGAGCTGCAATACTTGGAGGTTTTCCGGCATATCGTCAACAATTAAAATGTCTGACATGTAACGTTACTCAAGTCCTTAAGATAGACACTTTTTACAGCATAGCTTGAGAAATTGTATATCGCGACTATGTTTATATATAAATTCACGCGTAAATAATAACTTATGTCCTCAAAAGCATTACTAAGTTGGATCGCACTTTTCGCCTTGATGGCAGCCCTAGGAAGCGCAACGCTTATCTACTACTCAACAACCACTCATAGCACACTCGCGACCGACGTTAATACCGCTTATCACAACCACCTCTCACTCGAGATGTATAGCAAAGATAAAAACGCCCAATGGCTCGATGACATCAAATCTGCACCAAGTCATTCATTGCCACTACCGCTACAACAAATTTATGAAACTCAAGCAAGATTAAAATCTCGATTTTTAGCAAACATGGTTGAACAAGCCGATTTACCTCAAAGTTATCAAAATGCCATCTCGCAACTGCCTCTCATTGCAAACGCTGAACTCGAAACACGCACTAATCAACAACTTAAAATACTGTTAATTACTGGCCTTGCTTTCGCGGTGTTAACACTATTTTTAGGCTTTTATGTTTGGTTTATGCGCACTAAACATTTCTCCCCGCTCTACCGCATCGTCAATACGCTACGTGCACAAGCGTTAAACGGCTCCCCTCTTTCAGTAGCCCCCACAAACAGCGACGCTGATGTAAAACGGCTCACACAAGCGATCCATGCTGCCACCACCTCTCAAAGCCAAAAGCTGGCGTCAGCCGCAATTATCGAAAGCTATAATCGCGAACTAAAATCCATCACCGGCTCCGAACCTATCGTGCGCCACGCACTAGAGTTTATTGCCAATGAGTTCAATGCACCGAGTGTTTGTCTCTATGCCAATTTAGAAGACGACACCTTGTCATTAGTGAAAAGCCATGGAGTGACACCAAGCCACTCAATTATTGCGTCCACGATAGCGCTTTGCGCAACAAATAATGAACCACAAGTACAACAAGAACCGTTGTGGCTCAAAGAACAAGAAGTTGAAGTGAAGTTACAAAGCCGTTATTGCTTTCCACTAGCCATCGGTAATCATGTAGTTTATGTGCTGCTAGTCGGTAGTGCACAGGCATTGATAGACAGCCAATTTGAAGCGCTTGAGTACTTGTGTAAGGACTTAAGCCTCGCGCTTGCTATTAATGAAAATATCGAAAAACAACAAAAGACAGAGTCGGCCTTAAGCGAACAACTTGAGCTTACCCACCACATTATCAATGCTATCCCAAACCCTACATACTACCGTTCTACTGACGGTGTATTTATGGGAGTAAACAAGTCCTTTTTGGCACTGTTAGATCAATTTGAAGTAGATGTAATTGGCGCCAAACTAGACGAAATTTTTGATTTAGGAATAGCCAGCCTATTTGAGTCCAAAGCCCACGAAATTATCACCACAACCCAAGAGCAAACCTACGAAGTACTATTGCTTGATGGCCAAGAGCAGGCCCGGGAACTGATTGTATACGAAGCGCCATTTTTTAATGAAAATGGCGCTGTAGCTGGGATTGTTGGCATGTACCTTGATGTTTCGGAGAGGAACCAACTGCAACGTGAGCTCATAGAGGCAAAAGACTTGGCTCAAAACTCGGCAAAAGCGAAAAGCGAATTCCTCGCCAACATGAGCCATGAAATTAGAACCCCAATGAACGCGATTATTGGTATGTCTCATCTCGCACTCGCGACCGAATTAAATGCTAAACAGCACGACTACGTATCAAAAATAGATACTGCGGCAAAGCAATTACTGAGATTGATCAACGATATACTCGATTTTTCAAAAATCGAAGCTGGCAAAATCGAGTTAGAATATCAGGCTTTTTCAACAGAAAAGCTACTCGACAGTGTTGCCACCATCGTCAGTGTAAAAGCCCAAGAAAAACAACTAGAGTTAGTCTTTGATTTAGACTCACAAGTGCCCTACTGCGTGATTGGCGATCAATTTAGAATAAGCCAAGTACTCATCAATTTAGCGGGTAACGCGGTTAAATTCACAGAAACTGGCGAGGTTGTTATTCGTGTTGCCCTCGTCAATGTCGAAAAAGGGTTAGCGAAAATTAAGTTTAGCGTCAAAGACTCCGGTATTGGCATGAATAAACGTCAGCAAAAAAACCTATTTCAATCTTTCTCGCAAGCAGACAATTCAATCACCCGAAAATATGGCGGTACTGGGCTTGGCCTCACGATTTCGCAGCAGCTGGTCAAGCTCATGGGGGGAGAAATATATGTTGAGAGTGAGGAGAACGTCGGTTCGGAGTTTTATTTCACATTAGAAATGGAAGTCAGTGACGAGCTGAGTCAGGCGAAAATGGCCTCGACCCACTTATCAGAGTTATCAGCAACAATCATTGACGATAACCAACATGCATTGGACGTGTTAAGCGGTATGCTAACAAACTTTGGTATGCAGGTTTGTTCTTATTTAGACCCTCATAAGGCGTTAAATCAATTCGTCCTGACACAAGATTTACCCGATCTTATTTTCGTCGATTGGCATATGCCAAAATTAGATGGCATCGAGCTGATCACTAAGCTGCAATCGCAAATCGATGTGTCGCAAAGTAAGTTCATTTTAGTCACAGCTTATGGTCGAGAATTAAACCTCAACGATAGCCAAGCCAGTTTAGTCGATGGTGTACTTTTAAAGCCGATTAATCCGTCCAATCTTGTGGACGTTATTCAAAATGCCGTGTTTGACTCACCAGAAATAAGAACCACTATCACCAAAAAAGAACAAACGATTAGTAAACAAGCACTAAATGGCATATCGATTTTGGTTGCGGAGGATCAACCTGTCAATCAGGAAATCGCAGTGGAGATCTTATCTAGCTTCGGAGCTCAAGTGGCGGTCGCTGATAATGGGCAAGAAGCCATTGAGCAAGTTCATAGCAAACATATAGATATTGTTTTAATGGATATGCAAATGCCAGTGATGGATGGCATTACCGCGACGCAAAACCTTCGTATAGAGTTCGATAAAAATACGCTTCCTATACTCGCGATGACCGCCAATGCCATGGAAGAAGACATCCAGACTTGCATCGATGCTGGTATGAATGACCACGTCACCAAACCCATCGACGTAGAGCAACTCGTTAAAAGTATTTTGAAATATGCAAGCGCTGAGACCAGTAACCTTTCAGCAACGCCTGTAGCAAACCAACCAGAAGTCACTACAGAAGGAGAGGAAGTTGATGAGGTCATTGAGTTTGAAGGCATTGATATTGCCGAAGGTATTGCTCGAGCAGCTGGCAACCAAAAGGTTTACTTCGATATCTTAGAAAAGTTCCTATCCCAGCAGATTGAAGAGCTGATCAATTTAAAACAGGCTTTAGCCATTGAGAATTTTGAACTGGCACATAGCATGTTACATGCATTAAAAGGTGCTAGCGCTAATCTTTCGATTGTTAGGCTGACTGAAGAGTTTAAGCACATTGAGGCTTCTCTTAATGTCCGCCCACCTAATGCGAGCGAAATTGACGAACTGATTAAATACGTTAAATATGCACTGGAGCAATGCCAAAAACGTCGTAAAAAAGAAGCGTCTCATCAGGTAAAAAATGTAACGAAAAACAACGAAGAAAAAGGTGGCAATAGTCAATTAGAGGAACTCATCCAGCTCGCGTGTGCGTTAAGAGATTATGATACTCAAGCCACAGAGCTAGTAGACTCAATTTCGGTAAGTAGCTATTTGACTGAACCGGAACTACAGAAATTAAAAACCGCCATCGCTCGCTTTGAGTTCAATGAAGCCTTTATGATGCTAACATCTATTAAACATGTCGAGGAAGCACCTGAGCTTAATGCAGGAAAAGGCGCACTGCATTAGTGCCATTGCTATATATTTTATCCTAGGGCGAAATGAAGATTTTTACCTAGCAGAAAGGCCACAGATGTGGCCTTTCTGCTAAGTGCTCTAAATACGGTTTTACAGTCCTAACTGATCCATAAAGTCGTCATCTACAACATCTTCGTCTTGCGGCTTCGCTGGCTTTTTCTTCTCAGCCTGACTTGCAATAATGTCATCTGGATCTACCGCCTCCGCAATATCAAAGTCATGCAGCTTAATGAATTCAGTTTTATCCATTGCCAATTCAAGATAGAAAATATTCTGGCCTTGAGTGGTAAAGGTAACGCGTCTCGCCTGCGGGCGATCCATCGTTGTGTCTACCGAGATCTGCACCTGTTTGTTGATAGCCATCATCTTAGGTTGGTTTTGCGTGATAGAGGTATGTAGCTGCTCACGTACTTTGTTGGTGAAATCACCAACAATCTGGTTCATCAACTCACCCAAAACGTTGGCAACGTCATCGGACAAATGACTATGCGCAATTTCTTCTTCAGGCATGCCCATGTTGCGCATGTAATCGGTATACACCTCCATTGCTGCTTGCGCGGTAAAATTAGTTACGACTAAACCGGTAAAGCCGCCATCAAACAATACGAAACAGCCGATGTCAGGCCTCATACAGGTACGAGTGATCTTTTGTACCATCGCGGAATAGTTAATTTGGTTGCCGCTTGCCGACGACAGAACTTCTGTTACTGAGTGGCATAGCGTTGAGAGGATATCTTCTGTGCTAATCACTTTGCTTTTCGCCATTTTTGGTCTCATATTTACTTCTTATTATTAATAGTAGCCAAGCTACTGAATTTATCACTGACTATCCAGCATAAAATGCTAAAATAGCGAGATTATTTTCAAAGAGAGATTTAATGTGACGGGCAAAGACAGTATTTATGCCACTGAGCAAGCAGTAAAAGATTTCACTTTCGACGCCAATGTCGTCGAAGTGTTTCCAGATATGATCCAACGCTCAGTGCCGGGCTACGCGACAATAGTAAGCACCATGGGCAAACTTGCGGGTACTTACGCGCAAAGTAACTCAAACTTATATGACTTAGGCTGCTCTTTAGGCGCGGTCACGCTAAGCATGCGTAGAAATATAGATAAAGAAAACTGTCATATCATTGCCGTGGATAATTCACAGCCTATGGTAGAGCGTTGCCAACTGCATTTAAAAGGCTTTAAATCTGACGTCCCAGTCTCGGTCACTTTAGGTGATATCAATGAAATAGAGATTAGCAATGCATCTGTCGTTGCGATGAACTTCACCCTACAGTTTATTCCACCAGAAAACCGCAAAGCAGTTCTCGAAAAAATATATCAGGGTTTAAAACCTGGTGGCGTACTGCTATTAAGTGAAAAAATCCGCGGTGAAAACGGTACTAAAGACAACTTACTTATCGACCTTCACCACGACTTTAAACGCCACAATGGCTACTCAGAATTAGAGATCAGCCAAAAACGCACTGCGATTGAAAACGTGATGCGCACGGACTCGTTAAGTACCCATATGACAAGATTAGAGGATATTGGCTTTAATCAAACTCAAGTGTGGTATCAGTGCTTTAACTTCTGCTCAATGGTAGCAATAAAATAGAGGCAATTATGAATCATTGGTTTACCGACTTTTATGCAACCATTGCGAAAACCCCTTTGAGCCATTGGCTAGAAACGTTGCCTGCGCAGCTTAGCCATTGGCAAAAAGAAGCTCAACATGGCGACTGGCCGAAATGGGAAAAAGTCATTAAAAATCTACCAGAGATCTCAACCATGCATGTTGATATAAAAACCAAGGTTGAGATAGGTACTGGCGAAGACGTCAATGAAGGTCATCAAAAGCAGTTAACACATTTACTAAAACGTATGATGCCATGGCGTAAGGGACCATTTCATTTACATGGCGTCCATATTGATACTGAGTGGCGCAGCGACTGGAAATGGGACCGACTGCTCCCGCATATCAGCGACCTTCACGGCCGTAATGTCTTGGATATCGGCTGTGGCTCTGGTTATCACTTGTGGCGTATGCGCGGTGAAGGCGCAGAGCTTGTTGTTGGCATTGATCCTTCCGATCTATTTTTATGCCAATTCCAAACGATTAAACACTTTAACCCCGATCCAAACGTGCATTTACTACCACTAGGTGTAGAGCAACTGCCTGAGTTAAAAGCATTTGATACTGTATTTTCAATGGGCGTGCTATATCACCGTCGTTCACCAATCGACTTTTTAGCGCAGCTAAAGTCTCAGCTAAGAAAAGGTGGTGAATTAGTGCTAGAAACACTCGTCATTGAGGGCGATGTAAATACCGTATTAGTGCCGACCGATCGCTACGCCAAGATGCGCAATGTATGGTTTATTCCAAGCTGCGACGCATTAACATTATGGCTTGAGCGTGTGGGCTTTAAAGATATCAAAGTGGTAAACAAAGACGTTACATCGTTAGACGAGCAGCGCCAAACCCCTTGGATGGAAACAGAGTCGCTTGCTGATTTCTTAGATCCAAATGACACTAGCAAAACCATTGAAGGCTACCCCGCTCCGCTCCGTGCTATATTTATCGCGAAAGCGTAAAACTGGTAAGGGGCACCAGCCCCTTACTCATAAGAACCATCAAAATAAAACCATAAACGACTGATTTAGTCGCATTATTTTACAAATCTAATACCAATTAGCTTAATAAAGTGATCTATTTTGAGGCGAGAAAATCTTGTCGATAACACCGCTTCCGCATCCTGCTCACGCCAAGGTACCTACATCCATGTAGGCAAGGCGAAAATTTTGCTATTTAACCTGAGGTTTGGATAAGGAATGAGCTAACTCATTGTTTTTAATACCACATTAAATTATACCCTTTCCTAGCCAGACAGTTTTAGGGATAACAAGGCGAATTTACGCACCAATAGCTGGCTATTGGAAGTGAATTCAACGCAGTTAGCGCTAAAACTGGCTGCTAGAAAGGCATTAATTATCCGAAGCTCAGGTTATTTAGTTGCTCTAAATGAGAAATTTTTAACGCAGTTAGCGTCAGATTTGCTCCTTCAAATTGAGCAAGTATTAAGATTAATTGGTATAAGGTTGACCCAAATATTCTTCGTTCATTACAATCACGCCACTATGCGGTTGCACTGCATAGCTTGAATTATACCAATTGTATTAGGTAAATGAGCTATTTGAAGCGGAGAAATAGCTTTAGTAGCTAGGCAAAAATTTTGCTATTTAGTTGTTCTAAATGAGAAATTTTTAACGACGCTAATATGGTATTTCACCCTTCAAATTGATTGGAGACTTAGTGCAATTGGTATTAGACTATACAATAAGGAATTGTTAATGAAAAAGATGTCTCTTACCGCCCTCTTCATTTCTTCACTCGCGCTTAGTGGTCAAGCAATTGCTGACGATTTTATGATCACGAAAGAAAAACAACCTAGTCGGATGCTAGTATTAAGCTCAGCAGGCGGCCTTTCGACTACAGAGTTTTCTGTATTAAACATCGATTTAAGTGATATCCCATATGGAAGCAAAACGGGTACTATCACTGGAGTTAGCTATACTTCAGCGGGCTACGCCGATCCTAGCAATGAAACGGTGGAGCTTTGTTTCAGTCGTGCATACAGCACGGCACCTTTCAAGTGCATTGAAATTAATCCTAACGATTCAGGGAATACAGCTACGTTTAATGGTGAGGCATTTAAAGCGGGTATTTCAGCCTCTATCGTTCATAGAGTAGAAGCCACAGGCAACTTCCATTATGCAGAGCCAAGTCGAAAAGAAAGTATTACTTTCCACTACAGCACTTATTAAAACGATTTAGCTAGTTTAGAAATAATGTAGGAGTCTCATAGGACTCCTACTTGTTAACCAAGCAAACGCTTAGTTATTAACCCAATAGTTCACCTAACTGCTTGCTTACCGCATCAACAGCTTGTGTACCATCTAGTTTGTGATATTGCGTGTTACCAGCATCCGCTTCCGCACTGTAGTAGTCTACCAGTGGTTTTGTTTGCTCATGGTAAATCGCCAGACGTTTACGTACTGTCTCTTCAGTGTCGTCATCACGAATGATTAGGTCTTCACCCGTTACGTCATCTTTGCCTTCTACTTTAGGCGGGTTGTAAACGATGTGGTAAACACGACCAGAACCTGGGTGTACACGACGACCGCTCATACGCTCAACGATGATCTCATCTGCCACGTCAAATTCGATAACATGGTCAACTTTGATGCCATTTTCTTTCATTGCATCTGCTTGTGGAATTGTGCGTGGGAAGCCATCAAGCAAGAAGCCATTTGCACAATCTTCTTTTGCGATGCGCTCTTTTACCAAGCCGATAATGATTTCATCAGATACTAGTTGACCTGCATCCATGACTTTTTTCGCTTCAAGACCCAACGGAGTCCCTTCTTTGATAGCAGCACGTAACATGTCGCCTGTAGAGATCTGAGGGATCCCATATTTGTCCATTAGAAATTGAGCTTGAGTACCTTTACCTGCACCCGGCGCGCCTAGCAAGATGATGCGCATAATTGAATCCTCGTTTGGAGTTATTGGTGTTTGTGTGGTGAATTTTTCCATATACGGTGCCGATCCTCAAGGAACTTATACTAATTGATAAGGAAGAATGGCAATTTTTCCGTCAAAAACAAAAAAGCTCCGCGATCTGCAGAGCTTTTGGTCAGAAATTAATCCTGATTATAAAAATGCACCTAGTGCTTTAACTTGGTCTAGCATGCGGCAAGAGAAGCCCCATTCGTTATCATACCAAGCCATCACTTTTACCAGCTTTCCATCTACTTTGGTTTGTGTTGAGTCAAACACTGAAGAAGCTGGATTGTGGTTGAAATCGATAGAAACCAAAGGTAATTCATTGTACTCAAGGATTGCACTCATCGCGCCCTCAGCAGCCGCTTTGATTGCCGCATTCACTTCTTCTTTTGAAGTGTCACGCTTAGCAACAAACGTTAAATCAACCAGTGATACATTGATGGTTGGCACACGAACCGCCATACCATCTAGTTTGCCGGCAAGTTCAGGAAGCACTAAGCCAACCGCCTTTGCCGCGCCCGTTTTCGTCGGGATCATAGACTGAGTGGCACTACGCGCACGATATAAATCAGGGTGGTAAACGTCTGATAGATTCTGATCGTTGGTGTAGGCATGAATGGTTGTCATGCTACCTTGCTCAATACCAATAGTATCATTCAATACTTTTGCAATAGGCGCAAGACAGTTTGTGGTACAAGATGCGTTAGAGATAATGGTTGATTCAGCATTTAGCACTTCGCTGTTAACACCATGAACAACCGTTGCATCCATATCTGTGCCCGGAGCAGATACAATCACTTTTTTCGCACCGGCTTCGATGTGTTTAGCCGCAGCTTCGCGAGAAGTGAACAACCCAGTACATTCAAGTACGATATCAACGTTTAGCGCTTTCCAAGGAAGATTTGCAGGGTCACGCTCTTGCGTTAGCGTGATTTCGTCACCACCGATAACGAGTGTGTTGTCGTTAAGAACAACCTGCTCTTGAAAGCGACCATGTACAGAGTCAAATTGGGTCAAATGCGCGTTTACGTTCGCAGGTGCGAGATCGTTGATGGCAACGACTTTGATGTCTTTATTCTGACCTGACTCGTACAGTGCACGAAGTACGTTACGACCGATACGTCCATAGCCATTAATTGCGATATTAATCATGATAACTGTCCCCTAATCTATTTTACTTCACTTGCTTGTTTCGCAAGCGCTTCAATGGCTTGCCAGTCTTTGTTTGCGATAAGTGCTTTATCAAGCATCCAAGTACCGCCCACACATACCACATTGTCGAGTGCAAGATACTTAGGTGCAGTTGCCAACGAAATACCACCCGTTGGACAGAATTTTACTTGTGGAATTGGTCCGCCAATGGATTTAAGCATTGGTGCACCACCTGCAGCTTCTGCTGGGAAAAACTTTAAGAATTCAAAACCGTGACTTGCAAGCTTCATCACTTCGCTTGGCGTTGCAGCGCCTGGAAGAAATGGAATACTTGACGACTTAGCCAGTTCCAATAATTCGTCATTGACACCTGGACTTACCATGAAGTCAGCACCGGCTTCTACAGAGGCATTAAAGGTTGCCTTATCCACTACCGTACCAGTACCAACATAGGCGTCTGGTAAGGCCGCTTTAATGTCTTTTACCGCTTGCGCTGCCACCGGTGTACGAAGTGTCACTTCAAGTGCTTTTAAGCCACCATTAAACAATGCCGTAGCAAGCGGCACCGCGTCTTCTAGGTTATCAATAACGATAACCGGAACCACTGGTGCTGCTGACAATATCTCTTTAATACTCATGCTCACCCTCATTCCCACTGTTATTATTCTTCGATGCCAAATGAGCATGCGCCTTGATCTGCACTGCTCACTACGTGTCTAAATCCTGAGAATAGCTCTCGACCCGTACCAAATGTTTGCGATTGCGGTGAAAGCTGTAATTCGCGCTGTGCCATTTCTTCATCAGAAACATGTAGCACTAATTCGCCTTTTGGTGCATTTAAGGTGATCAAATCACCTTCGTGTACTTTTGCAATTGCACCACCTTCAACCGCTTCCGGCGCAAGGTGGATCGCCGCAGGTACTTTACCCGAAGCGCCAGACATACGACCATCAGTCACAATCGCCACTTTAAAACCTTGGTCTTGTAATGTAGCCATGACAGGTGTCAGTTTATGTAACTCAGGCATACCTTTCGCTTTAGGGCCTTGCTCTTTGATCACGGCAATAAAGTCTTGGTTAAGCTTGCCAGCACTAAAGGCTTCTTGTAATTCGCTTTGAGAGCTGAATACTTTCGCCGGTGCAGTCACCGTTTGGTGCTGCTCTTGTACCGCAGACACTTTAATCACCGCTTTACCCAAATTACCATTAAGTAGTTGCAAGCCGCCTTGCTTGTTAAATGGATTTGCTACTGGGCGAAGTACTTCTTCATCCAGTGAATTCTCAGGTACTGGTACCCACTTCACTTTGGCAGGACCTTGATTATCGCTGATGATCACATTGCTGTTGATATCCAGTAATGGTTCCATCGTATAAGCATCAAGCCCTTCACCCACAATCGTTTTTACGTCATTGTGTAAGAAGCCGCCATCTCTTAATTCACGCATTAAGAAGCCCATGCCACCAGCCGCTTGGAAGTGGTTTACATCGGCATGACCATTTGGATAAATACGCGTTAATAACGGCACTACTTCAGACAAATCTGCCATGTCTTTCCAAGTGATTTGAACACCTGCCGCTTTTGCCATTGCAACTAAGTGAATGGCATGATTGGTAGAACCACCAGTAGACAACAGACCGACCAAGCCATTAATCACGGTTTTTTCACTCACGATATCCGCAAGTGCATTGCCGCTTTTACCATCAAGTAGCTGAGTTAGCATGGTCTCAACCGCACTCGCCGTTAAGCCATCTCTTAATTCTGTGTATGGATTGATAAACGAGCTACCCGGTAAGTGAAGACCCATGATCTCCATTAGCATCTGGTTCGAGTTTGCCGTACCGTAGAAAGTACAAGTACCTGCACTGTGGTATGAAGCACTCTCAGCTTCCAGTAACTCTTCGCGGCTGACTAAGCCCTGTGCAAACTTTTGACGAATACGTGCCTTTTCTTTGTTCGGGATCCCAGATTGCATTGGACCTGCGGGTAAAAAGAAAATGGGCAAATGGCCAAAAGACAACGCACCAATTAATAGTCCAGGGACGATTTTGTCACAGACACCAAGACAAAAAACCCCATCGAAGACATCGTGTGATAATGCCACCGCTGTTGACATGGCAATGACATCTCGAGAAAACAAAGACAGTTCCATGCCATCTCGGCCTTGGGTAACCCCGTCACACATAGCAGGTACACCACCCGCTACTTGCGCAGTCGCGTCAAACTTGTTTGCCACTGCTTTAATTAAATCTGGATATTCTTTATAAGGTTCGTGCGCAGACAACATGTCATTGTACGAATTGATAATTGCTAGGTTCGGTTGCTCGTCTTCTTTCAGACGTGCTTTGTCACTGCTTGAGCAAGCAGCCATTACGTGTGCTAGGTTTCCACAGCCCAGTCCTGCTCGTACGCGCGTTTGTTTTTTTGCTTGTTGGATTCGAGCTAAATAGGCTTGACGTGTTGCTTTGCTTCGCTCAATGACGCGTTCGGTGACTTCCTGAATTCGTGGATGCAACATATTACTGACTCTCTAGTGTTAGAGGAAAAAGGCTCTGCACGATTACCAGCATTCGTGATAATCCTTGTACAGAGCTGCTTTGATTTACCCGTTCAAAGGTACGCTATCAGGTTGTCTCTCACCCCAACCTGACACCGGTGTCACTATATTTACGCACAAAGCTGACACCGGTGTCAACCCTTCTTATAAATTTAGTCTAACTTTTTAAAATGACCAAATTATAACCACTTAAAACTTTGCCGATATCTGCGATATTAAAATCATTACCTAACTGATTTTATTAGTAATTATTATGACAAAAAGAATAATATTAATGATTGAGCGAAATCATTATTTGATAGCAAAGTTATCAATGAGCCTTAACTTGGTAACATGGCCTTTAATCGCTGGGTCAGCGAGCCTGATTATCGCGACATAAATCTGCGCATTTATCTAGTCCGCAACGTTTTCCCTAGTAGCTGCGAAAATAAAAAGCCCAACGGCTAAGCGTTGGGCTTTGGGGCAAGTATAAAAATTGAAAAAGTTATGAATCCGAGCGCGCTTTCGTCGACTCTCGAGTGATAAGTTTAGCTTCTAAAACTTGCTGAAACGGTGCTTCTTGCGGCTGAGATATATGCTTAATCAGCTCTTCTACCGCTATCCGAGTCATTTCTTCCACAGGCTGTGCTATCGTCGTCAGACCCGGCCAAATATGCCTTGCAATAGGTGCGTTATCAAACCCAGCAATAGATAACTGCTCGGGCACTTTTATCTCTCGCTGCGTAGCAAGTTTTAACACGGCCGCAGCCATGTAGTCGTTTGATGCAAATACAGCCGTTGGTCTTGGCTCTAAGTCCAATATAGCTTTTGCACTGTCTGCGCCTGAGTGATAACTAAAGTTACCTTCTGCAACTAACCGCTCTCGATATTCAATACCATGCTTTGCTAGTGCTTTTTGGTATCCAGAGAAACGATTTTCTGTGGCACTGTGATCAGGGTGACCTTTAATAAAGGCAATTTCGGTATGACCTAAATTAATCAAGTGCTCAGTTAACTCAAAAGCGCCCTGCTCGTCATTACTGCGAATTGAAATCGAATCATCGCCTTCAATGGCTGAAGCAACGCGTGCATAGGGAATATTACGCTGCTTTAAAAAAGCAATAAGCTCGTTGGAGTCTGAAAACGGTGGAGTAAGCACAATACCGTCAAGTCTCGATGTGGTAAGCAGCTGATCAACATTGTCGATAAGGTCTTGGCCGCGCAGTTCACAAGGATGTATCAATAAATTGTAACTATGCTTCTGACACGCTTCCAGCGCACCGCTTTGCACTCGCGTGATATAGCTTTTTGATGGATTGTCGTATAAACAACCGATGATAAAGCTACGATTTTGTGCCAAACCGCGTGCGATAGGATTAGGCTTATAATTCAGCTCTTCAAAGACCTTCAGGACTTTTTCCCGCGTTGCTGGACTAACATTTGGCTCGTTATTTAATACCCGAGATACTGTCTTTTTAGACACTCCGGCATATTCGGCAACGCTATTAATAGTTACTTTTTTCATCGATTTTCCCTTAAGCCCGGCGTCGCTCATGAATACATGCAGCTGCGCCAATCAGTGGGATATTATCTTGTACCACCAAAGTAACTGGAATTTGGCTCGTGTACTGTGACATCATGCCTTTTTCGGTAAAGCGTTCAACAAAGCTACTTGCTTGTAATCGCGCTTTC
Organism: Pseudoalteromonas flavipulchra NCIMB 2033 = ATCC BAA-314; assembly: GCA_000814665.1. Taxonomy (GTDB): domain Bacteria; phylum Pseudomonadota; class Gammaproteobacteria; order Enterobacterales; family Alteromonadaceae; genus Pseudoalteromonas; species Pseudoalteromonas maricaloris. The sequence continues at coordinate 42,571 of JWIH01000021.1, read as the reverse complement.
ATCCGCGGCAAGATCCCACCACCTATATAAACACCACCTAAGGCACCAAAAGTCAGTGCTAAATCACCAGCCACACTACCCATCCAGTCACAGAAGTGACTCAATGTTGCGTCGCACACTTTACATTCTTTCGCAAGTGCACTGATCTGCGCCGCATTAAGATCTTTAGCTTGCTCACCACGCACTTCTGCCATGGCTTTGTAGAGTCTCGCAATACCTGGGCCTGAAAACACCGTCTCGACTGAGACATGTTGAATACTCGCGCGCAGTACCGTTAACAGCTCTTTGTCTAAGGCGGTAACCGGTGCAAGTGAGATATGTCCCGCTTCACAGCTCATCACCGCGCTGCCGTTAATATCTCTAGCAAGGCAAGCTGCACCAAATCCAGTGCCAGGACCCATTACGCCGATATTTGCACCTAGCTCAGGCTGACCTTGCTTAATCACTAGGTTTTTCTCTAGTGCTAAGTAGGGCGCCGCATAGGCAAAAGCAGCAAAGTCGTTGATCACGGCAAGTTCGGTAAAATCGAACTGGGCTTTGATGTCTTCGGAATTAAAATGCCAACCTAAATTAGTTAAATGAACTTGCTGAGATTTGATAGGACCGGCAACCGCGAGACAGGCTCGGCTTGGCTGCGCAACAGGTAGCTCAGTTAAATATTTTTGGATAGCGGATTCAAAAGACTGGAATTCAGCACTAGGAAAAGTGGCTTGATGCGTAATTACAAAATGGTTAGTTCGCGTATCAAAATCTGACACGATTGCAAATCTGGCGTTTGTTCCCCCGATGTCGGCAACGACAATCGGCTCAAACGGCACGGATGAATGGCTTGTTGTCTGGCTCATATTATTATCTCTTTATCACTGCGATTATGCTTGGGCTAACATCAGGGCTGCCAGCACACGTCCTGCAATTTACTGTCTCAACTCGCCAAAATTTGCACGCCTTGGCTTTTGCTCTTACCTGTTATTCTGTTAATTTGGTAAAAAAATGCTGCCCTTGGCATAGGGCAGCCAAATACGTTTTGACAACAAAATGATAAAACATCGACATTATGACACCGGTGTCAGACTGTATCAATAAAAATTTGCAAATTCGGTGAAATTGGTTGAAAAAAAAATTGAATGGCTGACAATGTCACTGTCTTAAGCGTTGAGAAGAACATGAAAGGTAAAGCAACTTCATTTGATATCGCCCATTATGCTGGCGTTTCGCAATCTACGGTGTCGCGCGCGCTAAGAAATAGCCCTTTGGTTAACGAAGAAACTCGTCGTCGCGTTCATGAGATTGCTAAAAAGCTTAACTATAAGGTCGATAAAAACGCGAGTAATCTGCGCACTCAGCAAAGTAGTACATTAGCTTTGCTGTTATTTGAAGATCCCACAGAAGACGAGTCACAAATTAATCCTTTCTTTTTAAGTATGCTTGGAAGTATTACCCGAGCGTGTGCAAAAGAAGGCTATGACCTTTTAGTATCGTTCCAATCGACGAGCAGTGATTGGCATGCCGATTATGAGGATAGTCACCGTGCTGACGGGTTAATTTTACTAGGCTATGGTGATTACATCGATTACCAGTCGAAGTTACAAACTCTACTCGACAACCACACAAAGTTTGTTTGCTGGGGGGCAACGGTTGATAACCGTCCAGACTTAACGGTGAGCTGCGATAATTACGGTGGTGGTGTATTGGCTGCAAAGCATTTAATCGACATGGTCAGAACAGATTGTGCGTTTATTGGCGATGCTTCGGATCACAGCCCGGAGTTTTTTGCACGTTTTAAAGGCTTTAGAGACACCCTTAAAGCAAAAGGTATTGAGGTGAGCGACCGTAAGATGGCAAATGCGATTTCCACAGAAGACTCTGGGTATCATGCAACTCGCTCCTTAATCGCCAACAATGTTAAATTTAACGCGCTTTTCGCGGCTAGCGATCTTATTGCTATTGGCGCGATTAAGGCGCTTCAAGAAGCAGGCGTTCGCGTGCCTCATGATGTACATGTCGTTGGCTTTGATAACATTGCCGCTGCGGGTTATGTTTCTCCCTCTTTAACTACTGTGCAGCAAAACACCACATTGGCAGGACAAATGCTGGTCGATAACTTACTTACGCTTATCCGAGGTGAAGCAGTAGCCTCTACCCTCTTGCCACCGAAATTGATTGTTAGGCAGTCTTCACGGTAGCAATAGCGATAAAAATGCCGAACTCATCTTCGGCATTTTTTATGTGTTTACTTACTGTTTGTTATTTCAGTTTACTTTCTACGATTGGGTAGTGATCCCACACTTGTTTTTCATTAAGAGAGCGCACTAACTTTACGTATTCAGCATGTGTCCAAGCCAAAGGCGTCGCCGAGTTGGTTCCTTCGCCAAGTTGATAGCCAAAGGTATTTTTACCCACACCATCCCATACTTGCTCAGGTAACATCATGCCTTCATTAGCAAAGTGCTCCATCCCCTTCACATAAGTATTTTGTATTTTGCTCTGCTCATCCGCACTCAACTCACCATCGAGCAGCGCCAGCGCAAGATCATAGTGACCACGCTCTCCGGTAAAGAAAGGCCACACTCGACCGCGTTGGCCATCGGTATTCTGACCATTTTCGGCATAATTAATACCGCGCTTCTCGTCTTCACCATAACCGTCGTTACCGTAACGGCGATACCCCGGATAACTATTAACATCGCCATCAAATTTAAAGCTATATTTTACTCTTAAGTTTTCAGCTATCGACTCATCATCATATTCAGGCATGGTAGCCACAATGCTCGGGGCATCAGCCCCTCTAACCCCGTAACGCACAAGTTCTAAAAAGCCACCATCGATGATCTGCTTCTTATCCATTCCGCTGCGGCCATTATTGGCATTTAAGGTCGTACTGGAATTAGGGTTTTCGTCTTGTCCAATACGGAAGAAATATTGACCGTCACTGTGTTTGCTTTGCAGATTACCTTTGGTTGTGAACATGAATGACTCAACATCACGATTATACTGATGCGCCGTCGCAAGGAATTTCTCTTGTCCCGCTTTATCACCGGCCAATTTAGCAATGTCGCTCGCCGTTACAAGACCTGCAATGATTGCCGCGGTAGTCGATGGTGAATAGCCATTTTGCTCTTCCCAACGCTCTTGTTGCGTCGCAGGCGGTGTGATATGCGTGTCATTCCACAATATTTTAGCCAGTCCACCTTCAACTAAGAAGTTAGCTGCGGGCTTTAACATCTTATTGTACCAATAAACCAGTCTATCATCGCTTAGCACACCCGCTTGCCACAGTTTCCATGCCAGCATAATCGGCATTGCCGTTTGGTCAAGTTGTACACCAACCCACTCAAGCTCGCCATCTACATGCGTTTTTTGTAAGAACCAGCCGGTATCACCATGGTTACCCGGTGTTTTATCCGTAACTTGCACTTTTTCTAGGTACTCAAAAGCAGTGAGCGCTGTTTGTGTATCTCCCATCGCCAAAAATGCCATCGCTACTTGATAAAAATCACGCACCCATACTGCTTTATAACCGGTATGGCCTTGCTCTGCTGGCACTGTGTCACCCCACGGATTTGACAACGATGCTATCAGCGCGCCGGCATGGGTTTTATCTTCTTGCGCCTTAAGCACAAGCGCACTGGTGTAAAGTAACTTGCCGTTGTCTGCGGTATTTGCCGTCATGGACTTTAGCGGCACTAAACTGTCGAGATAATCTTGCCAGCCCGTCGCTTCGCCTTGGCCATTATAATCAGCCAGTACCTTGTCATAACCTTTGGCTAATGTGGCTGCCCCCTCAGCAAAGCTCTGCTGCTGAGAATGACCAAAACTCAAGGTAAGGTCAAAGGTGCTGCTGCCCTTTACTTGTCCTAAGTTTGCCAACCAGTTAACGTTGCCACTCTCTTTGCCTGTAGATGCATAAGCCAGAGCTATATGTCCTGTAGTCTCAAGTGCCGCTAAATTATCGCTGGTGCCAGTAAAACCGACAGATGCTTCAACAAAGCCGGTTTTGCTCTGCAATGAGAGATAGTTCTTACCTTCCCATGCTAACAAACCTTGCTCTGTCACTTTTGCAAAATCGTTTAAGCCATTGTTATTCACGTATGGATTAACGTTCACAAAAGCCTGTACATTTTTGAATTCAGTATCTACTTTTGCTCGAACAAACAAGGTTTGTCCATCAGGGTCGGTAAAAATATGCTTTTCAAGAGTAAAACGGCCTTGCTTATCCTTGCTTAAAATTTTGTAAGCCAGCGATAACGGGCGCCCACTGGCATCTTTATAAAGGTAGTCAATCGTGACATCTAGAGCGTCAGTATCAGATTCTTTCACTGCAAAGCCGTCACCCACGATGATAAATTGCATGTCTTTGATCTGCGCTTGGTGAATAAGTCCAAACATGGTCTCTGTGATCATCCCTTTTGCAACAGAAAACCATACCTTTGAAACTGCTTTAGTAGCCGTAGAATCGCTGTACTTGCCGTCTTCGTACGCTTCGTACGACGTACCAATCCCCGTTTTTCCAGAGTATGACCAATAAGGTTTAACGCCAGGTGCACCTGGTGCCGTCAGGGTTTCATTGCCAGATTGCTGTGATCCGCAACCCATGAGGCCAGCACTTACCAAGGCAAGTGCGATTGTTGATAGTTTAATCATCTCGTTCTCCTTATTGAGCCTTTATCGTGACTCTTGAAACAGCTAATGCAGCGAGTAAAAATGACACGCCTCCGATGACGAGTGCGAATATCGGTTGGTTATCAAAACCATGACGCAGAATTAGACCTAGAATACTGGCGGCGAGTAATTGTGGGATCACGATAAAAAAGTTAAAGATCCCCATAAATACACCCATTTTGTTGCTTGGCAAAGCGTTACTTAACATCGCGTAAGGTAATGACAAAATAGATGCCCAAGCAAAACCAATGCCCACCATTGGCAACCAAAGTAATGTGGGATCACCAATAAATTTGAAGCTAATTAAAGACACTGCACCAAAAAACAAGTTAGCTGCATGTGCCCCTTTGAGGCCGATGCGCTTAACCATGAATGGGATCACCATCGCAGCAATAGCAGCAAAGCCATTGTAGGCTGCAAATAACACCCCGACCCAATCAGCACCGTCGTTATAAAGCTTGCTCGTTACATCTGACGTACCATAGTGATGGCTCGTCACCGCTGAGGTGGTATAGATCCACATGGCAAATAGCGAAAACCAGCTAAAAAACTGTACCACAGCAAGCTGCTGCATGGTCTTTGGCATCGTAAATAGGTCAAAAATAACATGATAAAAACCATTACTTATACGCTGTTTTTGCTGCATCACATGCGCAATGACAAATACAATTGCAAAAGCGATAAGCAGCCCACTAAGCAAATAAAGCTCTTTTTCAAGGCCAAAAAGTGCAACGGCAAGCAACACAATAACGCCAATGAAACCACTCACCGCACTGCCTTTTAAAAAGTTCACAGGTAGGTCTGACAGTGTTGCGCTTTGCGTATTCGTTTGCGCTTGTTCAAAAGCAGCGAGTTGCTCAGGGCTATATTCTTTCGTTTTTAGAATCGTCCACAATACGGAGATGAACAAAATAGCTCCCCCCCAGTAAAATGCGTATTTTACCGAGTCAGGGATTTGTCCTGCAGGAGCTGTGTTACTCACCTCAAACCAATTGGTCATCATCCAAGGCAGCGCAGACGCGACCACGGCACCAACACCAATGAAAAAGCTCTGCATCGCATAACCTGTAGCACGTTGCTTTTCATTCAGATTATCACCTACTAATGCTCTAAACGGCTCCATCGTGACGTTAATAGACGCATCCATGATCCACAGCATACCCGCCGCAATCCATAGTGTTGGAGAATTGGGCATGATGAAAAGCGATAGCGTGGTGAGAATAGCCCCCCACAAGAAAAATGGTCTTCTACGGCCAAGTCTTCCCCATGTTCTATCACTCCAGTAGCCGATAATTGGCTGCACGATTAAACCCGTTAAGGGCGCTGCAACCCACAAAATAGGGATATCATCGACCTTAGCACCGAGGGTTTGAAAAATACGACTCACGTTGCCGTTTTGCAGTGCAAAACCAAATTGGATCCCAAGAAACCCAAAGCACATATTCCATATCTGCCAAAAACTGAGTTGTGGTTTTTGTTGTTCTTGTTGCATAGGTTACTTCTCTAATTGATAAACCACGCTGGCAAGCGGTGCTAGCGTAATCGTTGCGTTGGCGTGCTCGCCATCAGTCGTTGGTTGTAATTGTAAAGTCGGGTGTGACTCTAAAACATCGTTATAAACACCATGCCACCCTTTAGGCAGATTGATGGTGACTATTTGTTCTTGTTCTGCATTAAAGTTGCTCACGACCAACAGCTTTTGTTGACCTAATTTACGGCCAAATGCCATGACTGTTTCAGCATTGCTTGGCATCTCAGCGCTCAGAGCGACTTGCTGGTATTCACCAGCCGCAATCGCCGGCTGCTTTGCAAGATTGAGTAATTTGACGTAGTAATTACGAAGTGCCTTTTGCTCATTTGAAAGTAGCGCGCCATCAAATTTCCCGTTATTCATCCATTTTTGATGTTCGGGTACACCAATATAGTCAAAGATACTGGTTCTGCTTGGACTGCCGAACCCCGCCTGCTCAGAGCCGTCTTCCCCTAATGTTTGCCCAAAATAGATCATCGATGGCGCTGTGCTTATCAGGTGACTAACCACCATAGCGGGTTTACCTTTTAGCGGATCGCCTACAAATTCAGGGCTTGCGATACGCTGCTCATCATGGTTTTCTAAAAAGTGCAACATATGGGGGGCAATATCGGCTACCGATTGATGCATATCCAACACCGCTTGGGCACTACCTTTGCCCTGCATTAACGCCTTCAAGGTGTCGTAGAAACCCACTTTGTCGTAAAGGTAATCCATCTTCCCTTGCTTGATATACGGGCGATATAAAGTGGGGTTATAGACTTCAGCAAGCAAGAAAGCTTCAGGATTTTTTGTTTTAATCGACGAGTTTAGGAAGCTCCAAAACTCTACTGGCACCATTTCCGCCATATCGTAACGGAAACCGTCTACGCCCTTTTCTAACCAAAAGTGCGTAATGGCTTGAAATTTGTACCAACTATCTGGCAATTGCTTGTGTTGCCAAAATTCAAAATGTGCACGGTAATCCTGCTGAGCATAATCGTCAGGCAAGCGGTCGAAATCGTAGCTACCGTCAGGCTTCACGCCGTAATTCACTTTGACGGTTTCATACCAATCATTAATATCAGGCTTTGCCGCACGAGCACCGTTACCGGTCCACTTTGCTGGATTTTCTGCAAATTTGCCATCCGCCAATGAATGAGAACCACCACCTAACACCTGATAGCCTTCACTCGTTGGTACTGTAAATTCCTCACCAACCACGTAATAAAAGTTATTGTCCCGAGCATATGCAACTTGCGTGTCGTCATTCGCGCCAAAATCGACAGTTCCTTTAGGCGCACCGAGTGACTCATAGTTACGAGCGACATGGTTTGGCACAATATCGATGATCACTTTTAAGCCAGCGTCATGTGTGCGCTTGATTAAGGCTTCAAATTCAGCCAGTCGCGCAGAAGGATCGTTAGCAAGATCAGGGTTAACGTTGTAGTAATCTTTTATTGCATAGGGTGAACCCGCTCTGCCTTTTACAACATCAGGATCATCTTGGCTGATCCCATACTTACTATAATCCGTCACTACAGCGTGATGAAGTACACCGGTATACCAAACATGGGTCACACCCATCGCCTTAATTTGTTGTAATGCCGTAGGAGTAAAATCAGAAAACTTGCCTACGCCGTTTTCCTCTAGCGTTCCCCAAGGTTTGTTCACCGCTTTGGTGTTGCCAAAGAGCCTTGTGAAGACTTGATAAACAACGGGTTTGCTCACTGGTGCCACTTCCGATTGCAATGTCATTTGTTCGGTTTTTTTATCAACTAGCTTGGGGCCACAGCCGCTTAAACTTACTGCACCACCCAAAAGCGCTGACACAGCCAATAGTAGAGATTTATTTTTCATAGTGTTGTCATAATGCTGTTTTAAAAGAGTCTACTTGCGTAAACGAACGTACTGAACCCATTACATATGTATTCAGAAAGACCCTTGATTAGATTTTATTTATAACGATTAATACCAAGTTACTAGTGAACATTTGCCGCAAAGCTTTCTAGCTCCATTCGGTGATCTTTAAAATTCAATCCACATCGTCTGATGAAGTCATTCACTTTTTCGATGTTATGTTGGTTTGCTAGGGCATTGCCTGACTTAAGCTGAGCTTGTTCTGGGTAGATACCATAACCTGCCAATAAACAATGCCAGCTGACTGAAGGGTAATATTGGTCAACGTTTTGGCGAACTAATTCATCCGATAAGTTGTTACCAGAAACCCAAGTCTGTAAAATTTGATAGAGTGACCGCGATAAGTGGTTATTGTTGGCATTATCAAGCCAGTAGTTGGTGTCAGTACGACTATTCACACGATAATGAGCGACGATATAGTCTCGAATAGCCTGATACCGTTCGCTCAAAGCGCGGTTGTGTTTATCTCTGTTACCATCGGTAAAATCCGCATCTTGATAGCATTCAATGAAACTTTGAACGGTTTCTTGGACTATATGCAAAGCAGTTGCTTCTAATGGCTCTATAAAGCCCTGAGATAAACCAATCGCTATGCAGTTTTTACTCCAATGCGCTTTAACTTGCCCGACTTTCATTTTTATATGCCGAGCTTCTACTTCTGAGTCCAACAAACCCAAAGCCGCCCTTAGCTCGGTTTCGGCTTGATCCGCATCGCAGTAACGCTGACTATAAACATAACCATTGCCGATACGGTTCGTTAGTGGAATGTGCCAAGACCACCCAAATTGACGCGCAACAGATTGTGTTTCGGAGCGAATAGTGTCAAGTTGCTTGGTAGGTATAACGACCGCAGCGTCGTTAAATAAATTGGACTCGAATGACTCAAAACCCACACCTAAAGTATGTTGTAGCAGTAAACTTTTGAAGCCCGAGCAGTCAATAAAAATATCACCAGCGATTTCTGTACCATCAGACGTTATCAGTGCCGCAATATCACCATCAAGGTGTTTCCGAACGTCGGTAATTGTGGCATCAATGTGTTTTACATTAAACTCAGCCGCTTTGCGAGCCAACAACTGGCCAAGCAATGCTGAGTCAAAGTGATAACCATAATTAATTTCGAATGGGAAGCTTTCTGCAGCAATTGGGGATTTATTTAAATCAGCCAAGTGAGTCGCTAAAAAAAAGTGGTCTGGGTGGCCTTCTACGTCAATCGCCTTACGCCGAACAAAGCTGTTATGAAAAAAAGCCGGTGCACTGTAGTCATCTGGTTGTGCAGGAAATGGGTGAAAATAGCTAGAAAACCCAGGTTTTGTCGACCAATCTATAAACCGAATGCCATTTTTATAGGTCGCATTACAAGCCGGCATCCACTCGGCTTCCGAGATACCTAAATAGTCCATAAATCCTTTGAACTGCGGAGTAGACCCTTCACCAACACCAATAGTCCCGATGCTAGAAGATTCAACCACAGTGATTTCTATCGCTTTATCTGCCCAGCTTTTTGCCATCATATTCGCGGCCATCCAACCTGCAGTTCCACCACCTAAAATCACTATTTTCTGATTTTTCATCGCCTTCGCACCTTAAACCTATTAAAAACCACGTATTGAAAGTGAAACAAACATATCAATTTAGATAATTGATGATAACCACTCATTGCGCTTTGAGCGATTATAAAAAAGCCACCAAAGCAGGTGTTACTTTGGTGGCCATGGATGCTTGCAACTAATTAGAAGCTATAGTTAAACCCTAAATAATACTGGCGACCAAACTCTTTGTACTCACCAGTGGCAAGTGCAGTACCATAGTTAGTGGTATTTGGCTCATCAGTTAGGTTATTAACCTGTAAGACGGCTTCCAAACCATTCTCAAAGTTGTACGATGCTTGCCAATCAACCACAGTATATTCATCAGCCCAAGCTAGAGAAGAGCCACCAGGTGAAGCCCCTTCATACACATACTCATCACGGTAACGGATATTCAGGTGTGTTGTGAACGAGTCTATGTTCCAAAATACCGTCGCACTCCAAACATTTTTTGATAGACCCGGGAGTGGCAATTGCTGATCAGGGAAGTTACCACCGCCATCTACCGTTGTTTCGCTCTCAGTATATGAATAGTTAGCGTTAAAACCTAAACCCGAAAAGACGCCCGGTAAATTATCAAACATCGTGGTATAAGCAAGCTCAATACCTCTTATGTATCCACCTTGATCATTGTTCTGAGTCGTTTGGTATTGACCTGCAACGAACCCATCTGGTACCTCTAGGCCAATATCAGCCCAGTCAACTTCACCTTCTTGATAAGTAATACTTTCAATCAAAGATTCAATATCTTTCCAGAATATCGCGGCAACAAAAGCACCACCATCTTCAAAGTAACGCTCATAAGATAAATCAATTTGAGTCGCTCTAAACGGGTCTAAATTTGGATTACCTTTTGACCACACATTATAACGAGGACTAGTACCATCATTTGCGGTGTCAGCCCAAGACCCTGCACCACCTCTAAGCTGGTAGACAGGTGGACGGCCAATAACTTCCGCAGCTGCAAACCTAATTTGGTCCGTGTCACTCACTCTGAAATTGAGGTTTAGTGAAGGCAATGTGTCTGTATACTCAGGACCATAATTAACATGACGATAATCGGTTCTTTCAACGCCATTGTCATCGATGATTGAGTCACCAACTTCATCGCCTTGGATCTGTTGAATGCCTATTGATTTCGTATCAGTTCTTACTACTCGAACGCCAAAATTACCCGTCACTGGTATGTCGGCAATTTCGGTATCTATATTTGCCATAATATAACCGGCTAATACTTCTTCTCGAACAGCTCCACTTTCAATAAGTGTCCAATTGTGGCCCCAAGTTTGTTGCGCCTCATAATTACCCGGACCAAATACTTCGTTAGCGATACCTTCAAGATCTAGTTCCAAATATTGGAAACCTCGAGTATCTCTAACCGAAACATATCCCGTCAAATCGTGAGGAATACACGGGTGGTTCTGATCATTAAATTCGCAGCCTTTGTTCGTGACGATGGTGCCATCCGGTAACTGGTAACCATTTTGACCTTCACGTGCGCCCCATCTAAATGTCGAGCGTTGATCCGTAAATTCACGGTCAGACCAACGCGCACCAACTTCTATCGAAGAAATAAAGCTGTTCTCAATAAAATACTTAAAATCAACCTTAACGCTATCTAACTCGTCTGTGTACTTGTGAGGGAATTGTTCCCAATCACCCAGTCGCATATTAGATAGGTCGGTATACCCGTTGCCAAGAGTTAACAGTGGTGAGTCTTTCTCTCTTTGTTCAAAAGAAAACGTTTGATTTCTTAATTCTTGCCAAGTGTTAACTAATGTTCCATCTTCCAGTGTAGACGTACCGTATTCGTATGCATGCATTGAAGCAATCATGTCTCTACGAGTTTTTTCCCCTTCACTATGAGCCCAGTCGAACTTTAATTCCCACGAATCTGTCGTGTATTGCAAGTTTAAACCAAAGCTGTCGGTGGTTGAGTCCGTTGATTGGTCTTCAGAGCGCATCTCAACCCATGGGCCATTGGGATCCGTAATAGTTACATCCCCAGCGACTAGAAAACCATCTTTAACAACTGCATTGTCAACCGTATACAACGAGTTAATATCTTTTGAAAACCCTTCAATATTTAAGCCGCTCTTTTTATCTTCCGATTCAAACTTAGAATGGAAATAATCAAATTGTACTTTGAATGCGTCTGTTGGCTGATACACCAAGGTGCTTAACAGGCCAAGTCTTTCATCGCTGCCTTTGGCTGAGCGATATTGAAAGCCATTGACTGAGCGCTCTTCAGTACCATCGCCATCAAAATCCTGAGAGCGTGTAGGAGCATGCGCTGAGATATCAATTGCGTTATTTGGTTGGTTTAGATACGCCCCACCAATCGCAAAACCAAGTGTCTCATTTAGGAATTTACCTCGGTATGAAAAACTAATACGTTCGCCTGTTGAATCCGCGCCTACATCTGACGCTGCATCATTGTAGGAATATCTTACCGAAGAATTAAAATTATGTTCTTTTTCAGCATCGAGAGGGTTTGCCGTTTTAAGTTCAACCGTAGCCGCAACACCACCTTCAATCAGCGATGCTTTTGGTGATTTATACACTGCGGCTTGATTAATTAATTCTGACGGATATTGGTCGAATGAAATCCAGCGACTACCTGCGGTATATCCACTGGTACTCGCCTGCTCACGTCCGTTTAATGTGGTTTGAATAAAGTCGCCGTTCATCCCGCGAATATTAAGTTGCGAAGATTGCCCACTTGCTCTTACCGCGGTGATCCCAGGTAGACGGCTTAGCGAGTCAGCGATTGACACGTCAGGTAAGGAAGCTAAGTCTCCAGCATCAACTACTTCTGCAATGGTGTCGCTAAATCTTTTTTTATCGATTGAGGCGATGATACTGCGCGAGATACCTCGAACTTCGATCACCTCAACGTTATTTCCTTCATTATTAGCAGTGTTATCTTCAACAGGAGCAGCATGGCTCACACCCGCAGCAATCAGCGCAAGCGTTAGCATACTCGGTTTGAACTTAGACATAATGTTTTATCCCAATTAACCATATTATATTGTGCGATTTGTTCATCAGGCGTGCAAAATGATGAAAAAACAAACGAGCACAGTTGTTGTCAGTCAAATACTAGCGGCTGATTAAATTTGTAAACAACTTTATGCATACGTATTCAAAGCTAGTGCATTTCAACGAAATTTACAGGCTTTTTACAGGAATAAAACTCAACCTTATGATAAATATATATTTTTATTAGTTAAGGTCATAAGACCGACGGCATTTATTTACCTGCTTTAATTTCACTAAATCTTAACTTTCATGGGCTATTATTGTCGACTGAGCATCAAAATATCCTCAACATGTCATCACTAGTCATACCCAAGTTAAATTGGTCTTACCAAAAGTTCACTCTCGAAAAGCTTTATTTGTCTGGTTATTCCTTTTTAAAGGCCAATATTGGTAAATTTATTTTATAAAATAAAATTATGTAAATGACTTATCATAAATTTACCCAACAAAACCTGCATACGTATGCAGGTTTTTTACAGCCCCATGAGCATGACGTATTCTTTGGCAAAATTAGTGGTGAAAGTGCCTAGCATAGTATTTACTTGATACTCAGCACTGCCACAAAACAAACACGCACATAGCCTGGAGAAAGTGCATGGCAAATAATGAATGGTGGAAAGGCGCGGTTATCTATCAAATATATCCGCGTAGCTTTCAGGACAGTAATGCAGATGGTATTGGCGACTTACAGGGTATTATTCAGCGACTAGACTACATTAAATCGCTTGGTGTTGATGCAGTATGGATTTCACCATTTTTTAAGTCACCAATGAAAGACTTTGGCTATGATATTAGCGACTATCGCGATATAGATCCTATGTTTGGTACACTCGAGGATTTTGACACGCTTATCAGCGAAGCACATAACCGTGATATTAAGATCATTATTGATCAGGTTCTTAGTCATACCTCAAATCAACACCCTTGGTTTGTCGAAAGTCGTGAAGACAAAACAAACGACAAAGCAGATTGGTATGTATGGGCCGATGCCAATCCAGATGGCAGTCCACCAAACAATTGGCTATCCATTTTTGGCGGTGTAGCCTGGCAGTGGGAGCCTAGACGTTGCCAATATTACCTGCATAACTTCCTCACTGAGCAGCCGGATCTTAACTTCCATCACCCTGAAGTACGTAAAGCCGTACTAGATAACGTCGAATTTTGGCTTAAAAAAGGCGTTGATGGATTTAGACTAGATGCAATCAACTTCTGTTTTCACGATAAGCAGCTTAGGGATAACCCAGCTAAGCCTATCGAGCTTCGTCAAGGTCGTGGCTTTAGCGAAGACAACCCTTATGCTTTTCAGTACCATTATTACAATAATACGCAACCTGAAAATTTAGCGTTTATGGAAGAGATCCGTGCCTTATTAAATAGATATCCAGGCACAGTTAGCTTAGGTGAGATAAGCTCAGAAGACTCTTTGCAAACAATGGCAGAGTACACAGCCGATGGTAATAAGCTACACATGGGTTATAGCTTTGAGCTGCTAACTAACGACTATAGTGCAAAGTACATCAGAGAAACGGTTTCTCGTCTAGAGTCAGTCATGACCGAAGGTTGGCCATGTTGGGCGTTTGCAAATCACGATGTAGAACGGGTAGCAAGTCGCTGGAGTACAGATGGCAAAGTAAACGATACACAGGTCAAAATGCTCACCGCCCTTCTCGGTTCATTGCGCGGTAGCGTCTGTATGTATCAAGGCGAAGAACTAGGACTTGGCGAAGCCGCCGTTGCCTTCGAAGAGCTGCAGGACCCATATGGCATTACCTTCTGGCCAAACTTTAAAGGCCGTGATGGCTGTAGAACGCCGCTTCCATGGACAAAGGCAAAAACCAATGCAGGCTTCTCAGAGTCTAAGCCTTGGTTACCAGTTTCTGAAGCACATGCTCTACGAGCAGTAGACGAACAAGCAGTAGATAGCAATTCAACGCTCAGCTACTATCAAGCCTTTTTACAGTGGCGAAATGCGCAACCTGCACTAAAAACAGGTGACATTGAGTTTATTGATACTCCAGAGCCGGTGTTAGCTTTTTATCGTAAGACACAAACCCAAACACTGCTGTGCGCATTCAACTTAGCAGCTACTCAACAAAGCGTGACACTTCCTGAAGTTACATTGAGGCAGTGCGATCTGAAGCACCTAAGCGGCACGGCGAGCGCAAATGCACTAACACTTGATGCATTTGGTTGCTACTTCGCTGAGGTTGTATAATAGTTGGGCCTTTTTCTGAGCTTTGGTTAAATAAGAGCGGCTAAGCCGCTCTTTTATTATCTAACACTTTACCTATCTCACGCTGTAGTTGGGGCAGTTCCAGTGCTTTGAAATAAAGCCAACCTTGATGAATATTCACCCTTCGACTTTTGAGATAACTAGCTTGAGCTTGGGTTTCTACCCCTTCAGCAATCAGTTTTTTATCCAGCTTTTCCGCCATATCAATCACGGCCGATAACACCGGGGATTGCAAAGTATCTAGGCCAATTGATGCAACAAAGCTCTGATCTATTTTTAGCAGGTCGATCGGAAAACTTTGTAAGTACTGCAAACCACTATATCCCGTGCCAAAATCATCAATCGCGATTTCTATTCCGGCACGTTTGAGCTCGGTGAGTACCGTTTTCGTTTGAGCCTGCGTCAGCACATCACGCTCGGTTAATTCAATAGTCAACGAGGATATTTGGTTTTTTGCAGCAAGTAAGGCGTCGATATAGCGTTTAGAGCCCAGAAGTAAACCATTAACGTTAAAAGACACCTTAAAGTCTGGCTGAGCGGCTAAGATGTCCGTCAAATCTCGCACAGCATTTTCGACTTGTGCTATCGAGATATCTAAAATAGTACCATCACGCTCAGCTTCTGGCACAAAGTAAGCGGGGCCGAGCACTCCTTCAAGTGGGTGACGCCAACGAATGAGTACTTCCACGCCCACTATCGATGGCACCTCAGCATTAACAAGAGGCTGATACACATTAAATAGCTCATCATTTGCCAATGCTCTTAATATTTGTGTTTTACTGCTTAGCTGGCGCTTGTCATAACTGATCAATAACAACGTGAGGCCAACCCAAGAGGCGCAATACAACACACTCCAAAGTACTAGCCACAACCACCCTAGACTCACTAGTTGCTCATCATTTTTTGCAATAATTAAGCTCATCTGCGGCAAACTCGGAATAGCTGCAACGTACGCAAACTTTACCTTTTCATCATCAAAGAGTCCCTCTACTGCGCGGCTATTAGCAGTTGGAAATAGTTTTTGGCGGATTGGCAAAGCATATTTACCATTTAAAAAAACCGGCACACCCGTGCTATTGTCGACCAAGGCAGCAAAGTCGGTATTATGATGAGCCGAGATATCAAGCATACTCTTTAGCCAATGATCCGGCATCAACACATTTACCTCATAACCATCGTCTCTCGTGCGCGCTAAAACAAAGGCAGGAAGTTCTAAATAGTCGGTAATAATTGGGCCATAGTATCTAAGTCCGGGCTTTTTTATTGGAGCACTGGTATTCACAGGTGGAGTGAGTTGCCCAAAAGAATTGCAGACCAATTTCCCTTTACTATCTACGATCCCTATCTCGCTCATGCCAGGGTTTTCAAAAACCAATCGACGCATGTGGTGTAAACCCTCAGGGTCGCAATTTGGAGAAAGGTGGATGGCGTGTTTTAAGGTATCGTCTACAACGACAAACTCCTTGTTGATGTCAGATACAATCCGACTCGCTACGGTGACAAGATTGGATTTAGCGGTCTCTTTTTGATGCACATAAGTGAAGGCAGCCACAATTGAAAATACAAAGGTGCAAGACAACCAAGCAATAAAGATATTCTTAAACAACTTGCTTAAGGAGTGTGCTCCTCGCATAAGCTCCTCACTCCACGGAATGCAAACAGGCGCAGAGTGTAGCTTGAATATGTGACAAAACTATTTCAATATAAAAAAAGCCTTGGTATCACCACCAAGGCTTTCTTATATTACAAGTTTTTGCTTGTGCCGACCTCAACACGGGTTTTTAACTTTTGGCCAGGCCTAAAAGTTACCACGCGTCGCGCAGAGATAGGAATATCTTCCCCAGTTTTTGGGTTCCTACCTGGGCGTTCCTTCTTGTCGCGAAGGTCAAAGTTACCAAACCCGGAGAGCTTCACTTGCTCGCCGTTTTCTAGCGCTGAGCGGATTTCTTCAAAAAACGCTTCAACTAAGTCTTTGGCATCTTTCTTATTGATCCCCAGTTTTTCAAATAGGTGTTCAGCTATGTCGGCTTTAGTAAGCGCCATATCTAGTCCCTCAACGATGCATTGAATTGTTTGGCCAGTTCGGCCACCACGTTTTCTACAACCGCGCTGATGTCTTTCTCTTCGAGCGTTCTATCAACCGCTTGCAATGTTAGAGCAATGGCTAAACTCTTATGATCAGGTTCAACCCCTTGCCCTTTGTACACATCGAATAAGTTTAGGTCAACTAATTGATTTCCGCCAACTTTCTCAATGCACTCTAAAATATCGCCTATTTTTACGTCATCTGCAACTAAAATAGCAATATCTCTTCTATTTGATGGGAATTTCGAGATACTAACTGCTTCTGGAAGCAAGCGATTTTCTAAAGCAGCCATGTCGATTTCAAATACATATGGCGTATCTTTAAGTTCTAACGGCTTTAATAGCTGAGGGTGAACTGCACCGATGAAACCAACCTTCTTACCGTCTGCATAAATTGCTGCTGATTGACCTGGGTGCAAACCATCGCTCGCTTCTGCTTTAAAACTAAAGCGTGCTTTGTCGTTACAAAGCGCAAGTAATGCTTCTACATCGCCTTTCACATCAAAGAAATCCACTTTACGTGAAGGCACAGACCAATGTTCGTTATGTGTATTTCCATACGCGATACCACCAATCACAGCGGTTTGACGCACGCCGTTTTCCGCGTTATCGTCTTTGATAAACTTAAGGCCCGTTTCGAATAAGCGAATACGTGACTGTTGGCGGTTTTGGTTATAAGAAACCGCATTGATCAAGCCTGTCATCAGGCTTACACGCATTGCTGACATTTCAACCGAAATTGGATGCGGAAGAATTAATGCATCTGCTTCTGGGTGTAGCTGCTGTTGTGCTTTTGGATCAACGAAGCTATATGTGATGGCTTCTTGATAACCACGGCTTACTAACTCATCTCTAAAACGCGCTACAGGCAAACGTGCTTCTTGATGATCTGTCATTTTTAACGCAGCGGTTGGTGCCACATTTGGAATATTGTTATAGCCAAATACGCGCGCAACTTCTTCAATTAAGTCTTCTTCGATACTAATATCGAAGCGATAGCTTGGCACTGTTGCTTGCCACTGACCGCCTGCAAATGTTACCGCTAAGCCCAGACGCGTTAAGATGTCTGACACTTTAGCATCTTCGATATGATAACCTATCACGCGGTCTAAACGCTCACGGCGTAAAGTGACTTGACGCTCTTTTGGTAAATCAGTTTCTGACACAGCTTCAACAATCGGTCCTGCTTCACCGCCAACGATTTCAAGTAGCAAGCCTGTTGCTCTTTCCATCGCATCACGCTGCAGTACCGGGTCTACACCACGCTCATAACGGTGCGATGCATCGGTATGCAAACCGTAGCTGCGAGCCTGGCCTGCAATCGCAAGCGGTGCAAAGAACGCGCTTTCTAACAAGATGTCTTTTGTCTCGTCACTAACACCTGACTGTTCACCACCAAAGATACCTGCCATCGCAAGTGCTTTATTATCATCAGCAATCAGTAGTGTTGATGGATTAAGCTTCGCCGTGTTGCCGTCTAACAATACTAGCTCTTCATTCTCAAAGGCATTACGTACTTTAATTCCACCTTCGATTTGGCTTAAATCGAACGCGTGCATAGGGTGACCTAGCTCAAGCAACACGTAGTTCGTAACATCAACAACGGGATCAATCGAGCGTACACCGCAGCGGCGCAGTTTCTCTACCATCCAAAACGGGGTCTCTGCTTTAACATTAACGCCCTTGATCACACGACCTAAGTAGCGCGGACATGCTTCGCTGTTTACCAGTTCAATAGAGATTTTATCATCAATCGTTGGTGTAACTGGCGTGATAGCAACTTCTGTTACGTCGATGCTGTTTAGTACTCCAACTTCACGAGCCAGACCTTTGATCCCTAAACAGTCGCTACGGTTAGCCGTTAAATCGACATCAATCGTTACATCGTTCAAGCCGAAGTATTCACGAATATCTTGACCGATTGGCGCATCCATAGGGAGTTCTAAAATACCGTCTGAACTTTCCGCCATACCAAGCTCTTCAAACGCACACAGCATACCGTGAGACGGCTGACCGCGAAGTTTAGCTTTCTTAATTTTGAAATCGCCTGGAAGCGTTGCGCCCACTTTAGCAACCGCCACTTTTAAACCGGCACGGCAGTTAGCGGCACCACAAACAATATCTAGTAGTTCGTCTTCGCCTACGTTTACTTTTGTTACTCTAAGTTTATCAGCATCTGGATGTTGACCACATTCAACCACTTCACCGATAACCACACCTTGGAAGTCACCGGCAACTGGGTCTACACCATCAACTTCTAAACCAGCCATTGATAATTGCTCAGATAGCGCATCAGTATCAATTGCTGGATTGACCCACTCGCGTAACCACTTTTCACTGAATTTCATACTTTTGTCGCTCTTATCTGAATTGGTTTAGGAATTTTAAGTCGTTTTCGAAGAAAGCTCTTAAGTCAGTTACGCCATAACGTAACATCGTCAAACGCTCAACCCCCATACCAAAGGCGAAACCAGTGTATTTTTCAGGGTCAATGCCTACCGAGCGCAGTACGTTCGGGTGCACCATGCCGCAGCCTAGTACTTCAAGCCATTTACCATTTTTACCTTTTACGTCCACCTCAGCTGAAGGTTCTGTAAACGGGAAGTATGAAGGACGGAAACGAATCTCCATATCTTCTTCAAAGAAGTTACGTAGGAAATCGTGCAAAATTCCTTTAAGTTCTGTAAAGCTCACGTTAGTGTCGACCATCAAGCCTTCAACTTGGTGGAACATTGGCGTATGTGTTTGATCGTAATCGTTACGGTATACACGACCTGGCGAGATAATTCGCAAAGGTGGCTGCTCAGCTTCCATAGTACGGATCTGAACGCCACTGGTTTGTGTGCGTAGTACCAATTTAGGATTGAAATAGAAAGTATCATGATCGGCACGCGCTGGGTGGTGCTCTGGAATATTTAGCGCGTCAAAGTTATGAAAGTCATCTTCAACCTCTGGGCCAGATTTAACAGCAAATCCTAGCTCACCAAAAAACTGCTCAATACGCTCAATGGTGCGAGTAACTGGGTGAAGGCCACCAGCTGGCATTGTACGACCCGGCAACGTCACATCAATCGTCTCAGCTGCTAGCTTCTGCTCAAGTGCTGCATTGGCTAACGCTTCACGTTTTACCGTAATCGCATCTTGTACTTGGGTCTTAGCTTGGTTAATCACTTGACCTGCATCTTTACGCTCTTCTGGTGCTAGTTTGCCTAGCGTTTTAAGAAGACCTGTGATCTCACCTTTTTTACCAAGGTAGTTAACTCTAACTTCCTCAAGGTGCGCAATTTCGCTTGCCTGCTCAACGGCTTCAAGCGCTTGCGCTAAAATATTTTCTAAATTCATTGTCTACCTGATCTTTGCTGAGGTAATTTGCTGTTATTTAATCTCTTATGATAACTGAATTGCAAGGCGATATTCTAGCCCTGTTACAGCTTTAAAGTGGCTTTTATAAAAGGAATTGTTAACTTTCTTTGCGCAGCCATGGATGCGTGATCGAGTTTATCCAATACATCAAGTAACGCACGCATATCACGACTCAATCTCGTGAGCAAAAATCGCGCACATTCATCGGAGAGCTCAAGGCCACGCATGTGTGCTCTTTTTACTAATGCTTCGGCTTTATCATCATCACTCATAGAGCGGATCTGAAAGGTCGTTCCCCAGGTTAGACGCGATTCTAAGTCTGGCAGTGACAAATTCAGCATGTTGGGCAACAGATCGGCAGTAACCACAAGGCATTTGCCTTTTTCATTAAAGCGATTGAAAAAGTTAAATAAGGCTTTTTCCCACGCTTCATCTCCTGCAACCAAATGCACATCGTCTATACAAACTACATCCAATGCATCGAGCCCATCTAACACTAACGGACCAAAATCCAACACTTCTCGCATCGACAATAAAATAGTCGAGAGTCCAAGCTCTTGCGCTTCAATGCACGTGGCATAAAGCAAGTGCGACTTGCCAGAGTCTGCCAACCCACACAGATAAGTGTACTGAAATCCGGTTAAACGA
This sequence comes from Pseudoalteromonas flavipulchra NCIMB 2033 = ATCC BAA-314, assembly GCA_000814665.1. Lineage (GTDB taxonomy): Bacteria > Pseudomonadota > Gammaproteobacteria > Enterobacterales > Alteromonadaceae > Pseudoalteromonas > Pseudoalteromonas maricaloris. The sequence goes on along the minus strand of JWIH01000021.1, from coordinate 21,522 downwards.
CGGGCAAGACCATTTTTTAAGTGGCTTACTTCCAATGAAGCTTCGCCGCCAAAATACGAGGCAAAGGTTTCGTCATCAGGCAGCGTCACTGGCAACGCCATTTGACGTGGCGATTCCATCCTATTTACCCACCCAATTGTATTTAAGGTTGTTGTCGTCTGCGATTTGATAATAGGCCCTCGGGTCTTCGTACGCCTTAAAGCTTTGCTCCAATGCAATGGTTTTACGCAAGTCTGATACGCTTGAGGTATGTTCAATCGCAAATTTCACAGCTGTTTTCGCACGGTAGATCACATCAACATCCACCACGGTACTCATAGATAGCAAACGACGCTTCGCCATTTCTACATCCGTAAATGACTGTAATTGCTCAACCACAATTTCAGTTCGATGGGCTTCTAAAGTGAGATTAGGATCGATAACATATTTCTGAGCTAAGGTGCTAGATAACTGGTTCACCATATCAATAATAACTTGCTGCTTGTCACCAACATATTGCTCAGGCTCAAAATATTCGGCATCAGTGTAGCGCCAGTCTAGCTGCCAAGAATTTGTATGGGGAGGCTGGAACAAGCGTGCGGTGATAACTCGCTCCGCCTCATAACGCAATGACGCTTCCTCTACTTCGTTAGAAAAGTTTCCCCACACCTCTGCGATACTCACATTGCTGCGATCTTCAAGATCCATCAAAGGAACAACCACTGGCACGCCCCATTCGTCTGCGGTGTCATAAATCAGGCGTTCGAGTTGAGGGTAACTTTCTTGCGTAACAAACTCTCGGCGGAAGTTATCTTCAATCACCATCCAAATCGCGACCATAGGACGGCGGTTACCCCAAAGCGGTAGGCCAGCTTCTCTGACTAGATCTTCGACCTTACCAGGCTCAAACTCCACCTTAATTTTGGTTACGCCTTGTCGATCATAATATTCATATCTCAGCATGTAATCTGAGATGCGCTTAAGGCTTGCTTGGATAGAAGGGTGAGAAAAATCATCGGCTTTACCTGTGAGCTTTTGCAACACTTTTAATAACGCCTGTTGGCTCGCTTGCGCTCGCGTTGCGCGAGATTTGTCGCTAACACTCAGCGAGGCTTCATATAAATTTTGAACTTCTACTGCTTTTGCCGTCATAGCAAAACAAAACAGTGCAATAAGGATCAGCCTGATGATCATAATGTCCATGTTTTTCTGACTATAAAGCCTGATCCTAAATCAATCATCTGCTTAAAGCAAAGGGCAACGAGCAATATCATGAAATTTTATAAAAACATGATAAATAACAAAATATTAATCTTATATTCAGTGTTATTTGAAGCTAAATGAGACCTGATTCTTGCCCTTTCCTTTCGACTCATAAAGCGCTTTATCCGCTACTTTTAATAACGATTCCGCACTGAATTCTACGCCCTCAGAAACCGCCATGCCGATGCTACACCCGACATTGACCAACTCACCATTGGTAAGCAAGATATCTTCATTTATCACACTCAACAGGCGATTTGCTAAGCTTTCAAGCAAGTCTCTGGCAATTTTTTCATTAATCACAAAGACAAACTCATCTCCACCAATGCGACACACAAAATCATACTCTCGTAACGCTTCTTGTAGACGTCTTGCTACATGTACCAAAACCTCGTCACCACTATGATGACCGTGATTATCATTAATCGGCTTGAAGTTATCTAAATCGAGATACCCTAAATACACATTTACCGGCTGTCGCATCGAGCGAGCAGACATTTTATTCAGCTCGTTAAAAAGGTATTTTCGGTTCGCCAGTTGCGTAAGATTATCGTGGTAGGCGTCAAACTCTAGCTTTTCTTGAAGTGATTTGCGCTTTTCGACCTCTGTTCTTAATTCTTCTAAACTCACACTAAGTTCATGGGTGCGCTTTTCTACCATTGCTTCCAATTCAAGCTCATGGGTTCTCAGGGCTGTATTCGCTTCAATGAGTGCTTGCTGGTTTGCAAATGCATCCATCGCAGACGCAATAACATGACTAACGGTATACAACAAATCCACCATGGCTTCTGAGTATTCATCGCTACGACGGTAGGATTGGATCACAAACGCGCCTAAATGCTTGTCGCGATTGATTAGCGGAAAGCACAACCATTGCTTGGGGAAACTGCCTAACATTTCAATAACCCCTTTCTCTGTCAGTGCCATCAAAGCGTGCTCAGAATAGTTCTTTACACTGTCAGAGCGCAGCGCATAACTAGTAAGCGTTTTGTCTATTTCTGTACTAGTTAGACTATTTAATTCCTCGAGCGAAATACTGTCTTTGACGTCATGGAAGTAGGGAAATTCAAACTCCCCATCTTGTCTTTGCAAAACCACATAGAAATTGTCTGCGTAAGTAATTTTTTGCACAATACAGTGCACATTCAACAAGAAGTGCTCCAAAGATTCGCTGGTGTTTAAACACGAAACGATATCTGTCATGCTATCTATTACTTCAGGAAGTTCTGCCATCATTGAGCGCCCTTTTGAATCGTTAATTCTCAATCTCACAAAAGCTTAACTAGCAGTGCTAAAAATTACCAGAAATCAATTACTTTTTTATCCGCTCATCTAGATGCTAGAGGTCTGTTGACCTTTCAATCTGATGTGTAACACTTTAAAATTTGCTGACTAGAGTCTAAACGGAATACATAATGAAATACTTACATACTATGGTACGAGTACGTGATCTTGATGAATCCATGAAGTTTTATTGCGACCTCTTGGGTCTCGTTGAAGTGAAACGTTATGACAGTGAACAAGGCCGTTTTAGTTTAATTTATCTCGCCGCCCCTGATCAAGTTGAGCAGGCGCAGCAAAGCTTTTCTCCTACTATCGAACTTACCTATAACTGGGATCCGGAAGAATACACTGGTGGTCGTAATTTTGGCCACTTGGCCTTTGCCGTAGAAAACATTTATGCACTTTGCCAAAAGCTGCAAGATGCCGGTGTGGCTATCAACCGACCACCGCGCTGTGGTCACATGGCATTTGTTAAATCTCCAGATGGAATATCTATCGAATTACTCCAACAAGGTGATGCATTGCCTCCAGCTGAGCCTTGGCAGTCAATGGAAAACACGGGTAGTTGGTAATAATTGCTGATAATCACTAAAGCACCGGAGCGATGTATCTAACCTGGAATCAGAATAACTACCGCTCCTTTTCCCCCTTACTTCAATAAGCAAGATGGTAGCTTTTAAGCAATTTCACCAGTTGCTTTTTGAAAGGCTTGGAATCTAACACCTGTTGTAGCGCCTCAAAATCCGATGCTGAATCTTTAGGCGCCAATATTGCTCTAAAATAGGTTTCATGGGGATTTTGAGAAAAGTGGAACACTCGCTTCCAACCATTTTTAGCAATAAGATATTCTGTCGTAGAGCGACTGACAATGGCAATGCTCACCCGCCTTTTGAGGATCATCTCCAATAGTGCTTCTTCGGAATTTACGTTCACTCGCTGGATATTGGCTTGCTCCACTCCTTGGTCCAAGTGGCGATAGTAGTACCCAGCAATGGCGCCAACTTGATTACCGTACAATGAGCTAGGGTGATAATACTCAAACGGTTGCTCTACATGCGAGACGAATTCGTCCGTGTCATACATTAACGGGCCGCTCCACAAATACTTTTGTTTTTTGCGGTCATCAAACCAAGCTGGGTTTACCCCTAAAATAAATCCTTTGAGTGTTTGCTGCTCAAGCTGCTTATCTAAGCGTTTACGTGGTACAAAACGTACTTCTACCTGCAGCTCTTTTTGCACGGCATTAATCAGTTTTGCTAAATCAAAATAAAGACCTTTTTGCGATTCTAGATCAATAATATAGGGCGGCTTGTGATGATATACGTAGAGAATTTGGGTTTCAGCGGCTGTCACTGAAAAGGCCACCATTAACCAAGTGGAAATGGCAATAAAGTACTTTTTTAACACTGAGTGCCTCGTGTCTAACCTAAACTTTTAATACAGTCTAAAACTACAGCCTAGCTCCTTCTCGGCATATCGGTTAATTCCTTTCACATGTTTTTAAATGAGCAAAGGGACCAAAGGCCCCTTATTTTACAAAAATATAACAAAAACAAATTATGAACAAGTAATAACTGTGATCTCTATCACCCGTTTTATTACTTTCATTATGTCTGCCTTAGTATTAGGCAATTACTGACAACCATCTTTGTTATAAGACACTTTCAGCGCTGCCCCCATTGGTGCGCCTGACACTTTCAAGTATCCCCAATATTCAGATTGCGCACTTATCTCAATGCACTCTTGGTTACCTTGATTGAACGAGCTTGCATCCACATTAGTACCATTTGGCCATCCTGCATTGCTGTATTCAAGCCCAAGATCACCACTACCATGAGCTGTTTTGATCACCACAGATTGTTGACCACTTACATTCTCAAGGCTAAACCACATCGGCTCTTGGCTTCCAAGGCAAATTGTTTCATCCGCTGCTAATCTACCATTAGAGACACTACCCTGCGACTGACATACGTCCTCTATTGTTGAATTTGTTACGATTTCTCCTAACAACTGCACATTTTCAAAGCGATTATAACCATGCAGCATAATGTAATAGGTGCCAGCGGCAGGTGTAGTAATTTCACATACCTCTTCGTTACCGGATTGATATGGTCTGCAATCATACTCGCTGAACGTTGGCGCCGAGCCCAACTTAAGGTAAAGATCGGCATCACCTGTACCTCCTGACGTGCTGATGACTAATTTATCAGTGCCAGCAGCGACATCGATTGAAAATGCAACTTGTTCATCTTGCTCGCCCGCAACCGCGACAGGTACGCCAGACTGTAGTTTGTTTGAAGTCGTTGCGCTTACAGTAGCCACTGTATTACTAGTGTGATTCAAACCGCTAGGATCGCTCACCGTTAAGCTAATTTGATACTCGCCTGCTTGCACATAACTGTGCGTGGGATTGGCTTCATTACTTTGGCTACCATCACCAAAACGCCACAGATAAGTGAGTACATCACCATCAGGGTCGACACTACCTTGGCTTGAAAATAGTATCGCTTGATTAACATCACCAGAGTATGGCCCATTAACCTCTGAAGTGGGTGCGTTATTCTGACCACCAGCAGCAAGCTCGTTGCACCATTGAACAAACTCTGATTGATACTGTGATGCAAGGCGGTCCATACGGGCTTGGTACGCATTCCAATTTGCTTGTCGCGTTTCCTGTCGCATTGCGAGCACTTCATCCAAGTGTTTTTCATACAGGAATCTCACCCCTAAATAACCCCAACGGTAAATTCTATCTTGGTCAAAACCGTCATACGTCGTACTGAATATTTCGGCTAGCGTATATACTGAGCCATCTTTGATTGTATCTATTGCGGCTTGATTATCATTGAGGTTTGCAATGTACTCAGCCACCCCTTCACTCCACCAAACGATAGGCTTAGTCGGAGCATTAAAGTCACCATAAAGATCAAAACGCCCATCAAGATAATGTACGTATTCATGCTCTAAGTTCCAGATGTAATGATCCGGCTTTGCATAACTGGCCTCGTATGCAACAAAATTAGCAACGTTATTCACATCGCTAGGATTACCCTCTAAATACATACCACCGTTGTCGGTGCTGATTTTAAAAATGGCTTTGGCATATTTTTTATAGTCTGCACTGCTATTAAAGATATTCACTTGCAGAAAATCATTGTTATCATCGGCAACCGGTAAGCGGCCTGTTTCCAGCATAGTGTGGAATCGCCCTTCTTCCGCTTCCATGGTTTGACACGCTGAAGTCAATTGCTGAGCGGTGAGTGCTTGTGCTCTAATCTTTATTGTATCGCTACAACTATGTTGTTGAGAAAGTACTTTGCTCTCAAGTTCTTTATCAAAATTACAAATACCAAACTGGCCACAATCAGCATAATAGGTCGCGACATCAGCCGCAGCTAACCAGACACCATCGCCAAAGCCATAACTGTTATAACGCGAGAATAAAGCGGTTAATTGCGTGTCGACTGACTCTTGAATAGCTGCACCATTGTATAATTTAAGTCGAGCCAATTCGCTCGCAGCATTGATGATTAGATATTCAGAGTCTGAATTTACCATCCAAGTTTGTGCGGTGAAGCTCCCTAGTAAACTCACCAATTGTTGATCGTTTTTAACCAAAGCGACAAAGTTATCATTCCACTGACCTCGATATAAGATAGTGAAAATGCCGTTTACCGCACTGCGCATATTCCACTTTTGAGCGTAACTTTCATTCCATTTAGATAGCCATGCTTTTACAACTGGCAGATAGTGCCCCTGTAGTTCCGATGAGTCCATTGTAGTAATAGCCTCACCGAGTACTTTACCATGAGCATCATTGTCGTCGTAGAAATGGCTATTACCAACAAAAGCATCCAACGCATCTTTCACCGCAGGCTTAACCCAAGTAGCAAAAGTCACCTGGTCATTGTAAAACTCAACATAAAAGCCAGCGCGAATAAATAAATAAAGCGTTTCGAGGTCGGCACTGCCGTTGCCTGAATAGCTTTGCGAAAGCGATTTGGCATTTTGCGCCGCAGCGTACATTTTATCTGAAGTGAATACTTGTGTTTGGATGCTGCTGTCAGCGGAGAACAAAGCATTGATACAGCTCGTACCCTGTTGCTTTATTTCAGTAACAATTTGGCTACTGCTCGCACTTGCTAAGCTATTTAAATCACATGCAGCAATCGCTTCACTTTGGCTTACTGCCATCGCTTGCAATAACGGCGTGTGTTTAGCAGATAACAGCGGCATGCTCCTAGTTGGTGTATGTGCAACGGGTGCTCTATCATGCAAATTTTTGTGCTCATGGCCATGGGAAATGTTCGTTTCCACTTGAACCGATGCATCGAGCGGCTTAAAGAGTCGCTGTGATTCTTGATGTGCGTTGGCTGAATTTATTGCTGTAAGCGCAGATAGCGCCAAAGTGAGTTTTGTAATTTTCATCATTTACCTTTCCTGTTGTGTATCCAAACCCGATTGGGTTATAGGTTTTTAACACTAAAATTACAATGTATACAATATATTTTATATAACTTTATGGAATAGTGGCTCGACGGAAAAGCCACCATAATCTTAAAAGCGGGTATCCAAAGGGGGAAGGTCGTTGGTTATAAATTCACCCAATTGGTTGATCTTTATGATTAAAAGTCCAACCAATTGACGAAAAGAAGGAATAAAAATTTATAGTGAGTGGAATAAATTAGATCTTATCAATATGGGAAATGGCGCCAGAAGTGATTTTTACTCTCACTCGATAAGTGGATAGCGTGATTGAATAAACACCGTCATTTGGTTTTTGTGCTAATAAATGCTGTAGCCCTAACAGCAACTCATCTGTATCGTTACCACTGCTGGTGTTTCTTGAATCTAGGTATTCTTTTCCCTGCTTCATAGCCTTATCCAATACCACTGAAGCGACTTGCTGAGTAGACTTATTTTTCAACGTCTTAAACAATGCGCTTTTTAATAAACTCATGGTTATTCTCCTGATAAAGATACCGGCTCATACTAACATATCATTTATGAACCGGTGCCTGATTGGTTTTGGGAACAATCCGAGTGTAACAAGCTCGCACTAAAAGTCTAAAGCAAATTCGTTTCAAACTATGTCAGATGTGTATGACCCCTACGCTATCTCAGCTAAATAACCTGAGGTTTGAATAAGGAATGAGCCAACTCATTGTTTTTAATAGCACATTAAATTATCCCCTTATCTAGTCAGACAGTTTTAGGGATAACCAGGCGAATTTACGCACCAATAGCTGGCTAGTGGCAGTGAATTCAACGCAGTTAGCGCTAAAACTAGCTGCTAGAAAGGCAATATTATTCGAAGCTCAGGTTAAATAATTTAGTTGCTCGGCAAGCTGCTTACCAGAGAAAAGCTTCGGTACAAAGTGTAATAGGTTCAAGGACAGCTGGTGCTCTGAGCGGGTGGTATTTACTAAACTGGGTAAAGTGCCTAATTCGCTGCTTATATCGTGCCAAACGGGATTTGCCTCATTGAGCTTGTCATAAGCAATCGTATTGAACTCAAAATTTTCAAAATATTCATCAACCAAAAACAAGGGCTGAGTGAGCTTGAGCGAATCAAGTAACTCACGAGAAAAACTGTGTCGAGCTTCTGAGCTTTCACTGGTAAAAAAGTGGCCTGGCAGGTTATAACCAATGATTAAATCAGAGCTTGCATATAAGCTGTTGGTATACAACAAAGCAGTAAGAATAAGGTAGGTATCGTATCTCGCTAAGCTCACCCCTTGCAAAAGCTCACTCTGCTTACTAAGGTCAATCGCACAGCGACTACGCATGGTACGCCAAAAACAATGTTGATTCAGGGAGAGGTCCCGCGCGCCAGCGCCTGCCAACTTAGATTTCCAACTCGATATAAACAATTCAAACCCTTCTGTTTTGAATTGATCGACTTCAAATGACATCCTTTTCTCCTAAAATTGTTTGTACCAAAAAATATACAGGCATCACACAAAGCTATAAGAATATAGAGAAATGGCAATTACACGGCATTACAGCAGCAAAAGTAGAAATGATTGTTATAGTAAAAAGCCCGCGGATGCAGGCTTTAAAAGAAAGGATTACTTGTATTCAACTTCAATGATTTCATATTCAACAGCACCATTTGGTGTTTGAATATTCACTGTATCATCTAGTTCTTTACCGATTAATCCACGCGCAATCGGTGAATTAACAGAAATCAAGTTGTTCTTAAGATCGGCCTCGTCGTCACCAACGATACGATAAGTTACTTCTTTGTCTGTATCTACATTCACAATAGTCACAGTACTACCAAAAATAACCTTGCCGTTGTTCTGCATTTTGGTCACGTCGATGATTTGCGCTGTTGACAGTTTAGCTTCAATTTCTTGAATTCGGCCTTCACAAAAACCTTGCTGCTCACGTGCAGCATGATATTCAGCATTTTCTTTCAAATCACCGTGTTCACGCGCTTCTGCAATATCTGCAACGATTTTCGGGCGAACAACTTTTTTTAAATGATTCAGTTCATCACGAAGCAATTCTTCGCCTCGTACTGTCATCGGAATTGATTGCATAAGTATCTCACTCATTGCCAGAGCTGACGCTCTGGCCTTGTTCTTTTTAGTTCAAACGCTGGTGTAGTTCTTGAACAGAGTTTACAGAACTTCTATCGTCAGCTTCATTCGCTGTACAGTTTGCAAACGCTGCATTTAGCGTAGTGGTGTAGTTAGTCTTATGCTGAAGTGCACCACGACGTAACACCTTCGAGTCCTCAATAGCTTGGCGACCTTCGGTAGTATTAACGATATAGCTGTACTCACCATTCTTGATACGGTCAAGAATATGAGGACGGCCTTCGAATACTTTGTTTACGCGACGTACTTCAATACCCGCTTCTTCAAGCGCTTTCGCCGTACCATTCGTTGCATCTAACTCAAAACCAATTGCTTTCATTGTCTTAGCTAGTTCAACTACGCGTGCCTTATCACCATTGCGCACAGATAGTAGCGCGCGGCCGCCACGTGGTAAAGTGTTTGATGCACCTAATTGGGCTTTTGCGAATGCTTCGGCGAAGTTTTCACCAACACCCATCACTTCACCCGTCGAGCGCATCTCTGGACCACGCATTGGGTCAACACCTGGGAACTTAGCGAATGGCAATACTACTTCTTTTACACTGTAATATGGAGGGATAACTTCCTTCGTTACACCTTGGCTTTCAAGAGACTGGCCAACCATACAACGTGCAGCAACCTTTGCAAGTGCCACGCCTGTTGCTTTTGAAACAAATGGTACTGTACGAGCAGCACGCGGGTTAACTTCAATCAAGTAAACTTGACCGTCTTTCACCGCGAACTGGGTATTCATTAGGCCAACAACACCTAGTTCCAACGCCATATCACGGACTTGCTTACGCATCACGTCTTGAATATCTTGCGGCAGCGTGTGTGCAGGCAATGAACAGGCCGAGTCACCCGAGTGAACACCTGCTTGCTCGATGTGCTCCATAATACCGCCAATGATAACGTTCTCACCGTCACAGATAGCATCTACGTCTACTTCAATTGCATCATCTAAGAAACGGTCAAGTAGTACTGGCGCTTCATTAGAAACAGACACCGCTTCTGTCATGTAGCGACGTAAGTCGTCTTCATCGTACACGATTTCCATTGCACGACCACCAAGTACGTATGATGGACGAACAACCAGTGGGAAGCCAATTTCTTGTGATTTAGCAACCGCTTCTTCTAGTGAGGTTACCGTTGCGTTTTCTGGTTGTAGTAGGTTTAGACGCTCTACAAGCTGTTGGAAGCGCTCACGGTCTTCTGCGCGGTCGATAGCGTCAGGAGAAGTACCAATCACTGGCACACCATTCGCTTCAAGGTCTCGTGCCAGTTTAAGTGGAGTTTGACCACCATACTGAACGATCACGCCTTTTGGCTTTTCAACACGGACAATTTCTAGCACGTCTTCCAGTGTAATTGGCTCGAAGAATAAGCGATCAGACGTATCGTAGTCTGTTGAAACTGTCTCTGGGTTACAGTTAACCATGATAGTTTCATAGCCATCTTCACGCATAGCAAGGGCTGCGTGTACACAGCAGTAATCGAATTCGATACCTTGACCGATACGGTTAGGACCGCCACCGATAACCATGATTTTGTCTTTGTCAGAAGGATTCGCTTCACATTCCTCATCATACGTTGAGTACATGTAAGCAGTGTCTGAACTAAATTCTGCAGCACATGTGTCTACGCGCTTGTAAACAGGCAGAATTTCAAGCTGGTGACGCTTCTTGCGAATTTCTTTTTCTGATACGCCTGCGATTTCGGCAATGCGAGCATCTGAGAAACCTTTACGCTTCAAGCGGCGTAGGAAGTCTTTGTTTAGACCTGCCATGCCCACTTCAGCGATTGTCGCTTCATCTTTTAAGATGTCTTCGATTTGCACTAGGTACCAAGGGTCAACTTTAGTGAGTTCAAATACCTCTTCAACAGACATACCGTGACGCATCGCATCAGCAATGTACCAAATACGCTCAGCACCTGGCTCGCGTAATTCACGGATGATCGTTTCTTTTGCGTTTGGCGCGTCTAGTGCAACGATTGGGTTCAGACCCGTTGCACCCACTTCTAGGCCTCGTAGTGCTTTTTGTAATGATTCTTGTTGGTTACGACCAATTGCCATTACCTCACCAACCGACTTCATTTGCGTAGTTAGACGGTCGTTTGAACCTGCGAATTTTTCGAAGTTAAAACGAGGGATCTTAGTCACTACGTAGTCGATTGACGGCTCAAATGATGCTGGAGTTGCACCACCTGTGATGTCGTTTTGAAGCTCATCAAGCGTATAACCTACGGCAAGCTTGGCTGCGATTTTAGCGATCGGGAATCCCGTTGCTTTTGACGCAAGCGCAGAAGAGCGCGATACACGCGGGTTCATCTCGATGATAACCATACGGCCATCAACAGGATTTACACCAAACTGAACGTTTGAACCACCCGTTTCAACACCAATTTCACGAAGTACCGCCATCGAGGCGTTACGCATGATTTGATATTCTTTATCAGTTAGCGTTTGTGCTGGTGCAACTGTGATTGAGTCACCAGTGTGTACGCCCATTGGATCGAAGTTTTCGATTGAACATACGATGATACAGTTGTCGTTTTTGTCACGAACCACTTCCATCTCATATTCTTTCCAGCCTAATAGGCTTTCATCGATAAGCAGCTCATTTGTTGGTGACAGGTCAAGACCACGAGTACAGATCTCGTCAAACTCTTCCATGTTATACGCAACACCACCACCGGTGCCGCCCATCGTGAATGAAGGACGAATAATACATGGGAACCCGATTCGAGTTAAGATATCGTGCGCTTCATCCATTGAGTGTGCAATTTCAGCACGAGGACATTCTAAGCCGATATTTTTCATCGCCGCGTCAAAACGCTCACGGTTTTCTGCTTTATCGATTGCATCTGCAGTCGCACCAATTAGCTCAACGCCATGTTTAGCAAGCACACCGTGCTTATCTAGGTCTAGCGCACAGTTAAGTGCTGTTTGGCCACCCATAGTAGGCAGCACCGCATCAGGCTTTTCTTTTTCGATGATCTTTTCTACCACTTCCCAGTGAATAGGCTCGATGTAAGTTGCATCCGCCATTTCAGGGTCAGTCATGATAGTCGCAGGGTTAGAGTTTACAAGAATAACTCTATAGCCTTCTTCTCTAAGCGCTTTACAGGCCTGAGCACCAGAGTAATCGAATTCACATGCTTGGCCGATAACGATTGGGCCTGCGCCCAAAATCAGAATGCTTTTTATGTCGGTACGTTTTGGCATTATTACTCCGGTCTAATTAAGCGTTGCGAGATTGCATTAATTCAATGAAATGGTCGAATAGCGGTGCCGCATCATGTGGACCAGGACTTGCTTCAGGGTGACCTTGGAAGCTAAACGCTGGCTTATCAGTACGGTGAATACCTTGCAGTGTGCCATCGAACAGTGACTTGTGCGTTGCACGTAGCGTATCAGGAAGCGTTGCTTCATCAGCAGCAAAACCGTGGTTTTGTGCAGTGATCATCACGACATCACGATCTAAGTCTTTAACCGGGTGGTTACCACCATGGTGACCAAACTTCATTTTTACTGTTTTCGCACCAGAAGCGAGTGCTAATAACTGATGGCCTAAACAAATACCAAAAATAGGTGTATCTGTTTCTAAAAATGCTTTGATTGCTTCAATGGCATAAGTACATGGCTCAGGGTCGCCAGGGCCATTTGATAGGAAGATACCATCAGGGTTTAATGCAAGTACGTCAGCAGCGGAGGTTTCTGCTGGAACAACGGTTAACTTACAGCCTCTATCAACTAACATTCTAAGAATGTTCTTTTTCACACCAAAATCGTATGCAACAACATGGAATTTTTCTTCTTCAGCAGAAAGCGTTTTAAAGCCCTCGCTTAGAGTCCAGCTCGATTCACGCCATTCAAACTGAGATTCTGTTGTTACTACTTTTGCTAAATCCATCCCTTTCAAACCAGGGAATGCTTGCGCCGCTTCTAGCGCTTTTTGCTCGTCTACTTCCTCACCTGCGATGATACAGCCGTTTTGAGCGCCTTTATCACGTAAAATGCGAGTTAGTTTACGAGTATCAATATCTGCGATCCCTAAGATATTGCGTTCTTTCAAGTAATCACTCAATGATTGTTCGTTACGGAAATTACTCGCAAGCAGTGGTAAGTCACGGATCACTAGGCCTTTTGCCCAGATCTTGTCCGCTTCCTCATCTTCGCTGTTAGTACCGGTGTTGCCGATATGTGGGTAAGTAAGCGTAACGATTTGTTCCGCGTATGAAGGATCCGTTAAGATCTCTTGATACCCCGTCATTGACGTATTGAATACCACCTCACCGACTGACATACCGTCAGCACCGATAGCAGTACCGCGAAACACCGTGCCGTCTTCAAGGACTAACAGAGCGGATTTAGTCAAGTTAACCTCCTAATAGTAAAAAACGGGCGAAAGCAAAACGCTCAACATCCCGTCTACAAAGCGCTTGGTAACACGCAGTTATTAAAATTTTGGCAAATTCGTTATAGTCTACAGCATGAATGCCTTTTCGTCTAATACAAATCACAAAAATTATAAAAATAAGCCATTAAACTCTTTTTTTGCTTTAAAGCCTCAAAATGTTATACTTACTTCTTTAAATCTAGCACATCTTGCATATCATAAAGGCCAGCTGGTTTATCTTTTAACCACTGTGCAGCCCTTACAGCACCTGACGCAAAGGTCAATCTCGACGCTGCTTTATGTGTTAATTCGAGCCTTTCCCCCATTGTCGAGAAGTAAGCCGTATGTTCACCTACTATATCTCCCGCTCTAAGGACCGAATAACCGATTTCTTGTTGAGATTTCGCTTCATGGCTCTGGCTTCGGTCGTAAACCGCAACCTCATCATGTTGCCAGCCTTTTGCTTCAGCAATCGCCTCTCCGATAGCGAGTGCAGTTCCTGAGGGTGCGTCGATTTTGTTGCGGTGGTGCGCTTCGAAAATTTCAATATCCATGTCGTCAGCCAGCTTTTGTGCGGCTGTTTGTACTAAGTTCAGTAGCAGGTTAATGCCAACGCTATAGTTGCGAGAAAACACAATTGGGATATCTTTTGCGGCTTCGACCAACAGCGCCATTTCACTTGCTGTCAGTCCAGTAGTACCGATCACCATCGGTTTTTTAGCGGCAATTGCAGCTGATAAATGCTGCTTCATGCCCTCTGGCAAAGTGAAGTCTATTAATACGTCAACATTTTCAAGCTTACTTTGCTCGGAGCTAAAACAGATATTTGCGTCTGCTTGAGGCTGCAATTGATTAACTGCTTTATCAAGATATTGTGAATTATCTCGTACAAAAGCGTTGGCTAGCTCTACTTGTCGCGACAAATAACAGGCTTCAATCAATGCTAACCCCATTCTGCCATTCGCACCGTAAATACCTATTCTTGTCATACGTTACCCTTTTTTATTTGCGATGTTGATTATCCAAAAGGCAGCAACGATGGCTAACCGGATAATAGAAATGTGTTTTTGCGGGAGTAGAGTTTACCGTATCTGTGTGTCATAGTCAGTTAAGTTGAAAATAATAAAACATTAGACTTTAGACGTCTAAACATATAAACTGCCGCGCTCGCTCACCTATTGAAGTTGAGAGATTTTCATCTTATACCAATTGCATTAAGTAAATGGGCTATTTTGAAGCAGAGAAATAGCTTTAGTAGCTAGGCAAAAATTTTGCTATTTAGTTGTTCTAAATGAGAAATTTTTAACGACACTAATATGCTAATTCCCCCTTCAAATTGGTTGGAGAATTAATACAATTGGTATTAGGTGTGTTGTGCGGTTTTACAGCTGGCTATTGGCTGTGCTTTATTGTTGGGGAGTGCTATGCAACCAAATTACAATCAAACAAAGGCAAAACTATCATTATTGCCGCTGTTGACCTTTGTAGGGATTTTTCTTGGCGCAGGATTGTATTTGCAATCGCAAGGCGTTGATTATGCGTTTTATCAATTAAAAGCTCCTGTCGCGATTCTACCAGCCATCGTTCTCGCTTTTTTACTTAATAAAGATACCATCAACCGCAGTGTCGAAACTTTTATTCAAGGCGCAGGACACAGCAATATTATCACCATGTGCCTCATCTATTTATTAGCAGGTGCTTTCTCTGCTGTTGCAAGTGCTACTGGCGGTGTTGACGCTGTGGTTAACGCCGGCTTATCACTTATTCCTCCGGCATTTTTATTACCCGGCTTGTTTCTTATTTCTGCTGTCGTCTCTACCGCAATGGGAACCTCCATGGGCACAATTGGTGCAATTGGACCTATTGCTGTAGCCGTCGCGATGAAAACCGGAATTGATCCGGCACTGATGGCTGGCACCATCGTTTCGGGCGCAATGTTTGGCGATAACTTATCCATTATTTCTGATACCACAATTGCAGCAACGCGAACGCAAGGCTGTGAAATGAAAGATAAATTTAGAGAGAATCTAAAAATAGCCCTACCAGCTGCACTGCTGACTGTTTTACTCTTGGTGTTTTTAACCCCAGAGCCGCAGGTTGTAGAAACCAAGCCGTTTGATTGGTTATTAGTTTTACCCTACGCATTTATTTTGGTCTTGGCGGTGATTGGTATCAATGTTTTTGTTGTGCTCTTTAGTGGTATCGTTTTTGCTGGCTGTATGGGTTTTGCCGGTGACTATCAAGGCGCTGCGTTCTTAAACGATATCTATAAAGGCTTTAGTGATATGCAGGAGATTTTCTTGCTGTCGATGTTCATTGGTGGTTTATCTGAATTTATTCGTATCAATGGCGGCCTAGATTTTTTAGCCAAACAGATCCAAAAAATTACCAGCATTATCGCAAAATGGCACCGTCAAGTTGCTGATCAACTCGGCATTGCTGCACTCGTGCTAACAAGTAACTTGTGTATCGGAAATAACACAGTAAGTATCATAGTTGCAGGCCCTGTTGCTAAAAAACTGGCTGAAGATGGAAAGATCTCAGCTAAGCGTTCGGCAAGCTTATTAGATATTTTTGCGTGTGTTATGCAAGGCTCTTTACCCTATGGTGCACAAGCACTGTTACTCGGGGCCACGTTTAAAATCAGCCCTTGGGACGTATCTAGCTCTTCTTATTACTGTTTCATTTTGGCTTTCACCGCCATTACCGTTATCTGCCTAAGAAGAAATAAAGCATAATTTATTCGGTTTACGCGCCCAACTTTGGGCGCTTTTGTTATACTTTCATTTTTAACGCTATCCGAATTAATAAATGAAAATCAACACGCTCATCATTTCCTCCTCACTCGCTTTTAGCACATTTAGTTATGCTGCTGATTGGAGTACAACGCAACTACATATAAACCGCGGTGATTTCAAAAACCCGTTTACCAGAAACGAAGCAACGGCAACGGTTTACTCATTACAACATGCGTCTGGATATCGCTACGGCGATAATTTCTTCTTTATCGATTACAGCAAAGATGACTTTAGTGATGGTTACCAAGACGGTGACTTTTATGGCGAGTGGTATTCGAGCTTCTCGATGTCAAAGATTGCAGGCTTTAAGTCTTCTTTCGACGCCATAGCTGACGTTAGCTTAACCATGGGTTTCAATGCAGCCGGAGACGCTAAGGTGATTAAATACTTACCTGGTGTCAAAGTAAATTGGAATTTTGATGGGTTCAATTTTTTCTCTTCTACATTCACACTTTATCAAGACGATAGCCAAGGTATTAGTCATGGCGGTGCGCCTAAAGAAAGTGATAGCTGGATGATAGATCTCGCTTGGGGTTACCCCTTTACAATTGGCGAGCAGAAGTTCTATCTCACAGGTCACGTAGAATATATTGGCGAGCGAGAAAACGAGTTGGGTAATGACGTAAAAGGCTGGTTGCTCGCGCAGCCAATTCTACAATGGGATCTAGGCAACGCGGTAGGTATGCCTGACAATCAGTTAATGTTAGGGGTTGAATGGCAATATTGGCGTAACAAACTTGGCACAGATACCAATGAATCTGTTCCCCAGCTACATCTAGCGTGGACTTTCTAACTCTAAACTCGCTTTTGACCTTTGACTTTACTCTGTGATGGTTGAGTCAAAGGTACTCATTATTTATCAGCCCCACCTGACTACATCTACTATTCAAAGTATAAAGAGTAGTGCTGTGGTAATAGTTTTTTGTGATGGATTAGTGTTCACACCAAGATAGCGCAACTTCCGGTAACGAAGTATCCGTCGATACACTGGCGGCCACTTTTTGCTGCTCAGACAGTAACGTATTATATGACGCTATCAATTCTGGGAGTTGCAATGTATAAACATACTTCTCCATATTGCTGCCGTAATCACTTTGGAGCAATATGGGTAAAGTCGAAATAAGAAACTCTACTTGATCTGCATTTGGCTGTATGCCATTTCTACTTTTTTGAAAAATTAGCTCCTGCCAAGTAAACACAATAGATAATTCTTTATCCTCTACCGCACTTAGCTGAGTTTTCACTGTATTCATATAGCGCCTAAAGTTTTTCCACTGATTGGCAAGCAAATAAACATTTAATAAATTTAACCCCGTATAGCTCGCTTCGTAAGCTTGCTCTGCTGTTTGATGATAGAGGAAAGCTTGCCTATATAGTCTTGCAGCATGCTGATACTTACCCATATCAAAATAAACATTAGCTAAGTTATTGTTAAGTGCCGCTTCCAGTTGTTCATCCTTCACCTCAGACAATGCCGGCGCTAAAATATTGATTGCTTCTTCTAACTGCCCTGTTGTTCGATATAAAACAGCAAGATTATTAACGATAAGTGGCCTTTGCTCGTGAGTTGAGTACTTAAGAGCACATTCATAGTTTTTTTGCGCAAGCGCAGGCTTACCGATCCGGCGATAATAAATCGCGAGGTAATTTGCAATTTGCCCCTTTTCGGACTGCAAATACGCAAGCCACTCAGTATTGTCGGAAAATAGCGCTACTATTTCACGAATTCTGACCGTATCGTTTGTTTTAATTGCAGCTTCTAAACCGGCGCGATGTAACTCATAGATACCTTTAGAGGGCTGTTCTGGAAGTTTGGGTAACGCTGCTTCATATACTCGAGTTGCTTGTGTTGGGTTAGAGATGTTTAAATCTTGAATAACCTGTAATGTCTTAAACAATTCATCAGGGGCGAGTACTGTCAGAGAAGAAACAATAATTAAAACTGGTAGCACTTTCGCTCTCCGATTTCCTGATTTAAAGTAATCATAGTGGAGCTTCCGCCGGTTGGCAAAATGCCCGAGCGTGCAGAAGTATAAAACCGCTAGCGACTTCACATTAAACACATCAAATCCATTAAAGTGGGTCATCAAAATATGGACTCTGTGACTACAAAAACTAAAAGCAGCACAACAAGGTATTTACTCGATGCAGAAAGACACAGCAATTAAACAGTCACAACTTAATAGAAAGATGACACAGGCCATCGAGTATTTTACTTCGGGCCAAGATCAAGCAGCAGAGCAAGCATTTCAGCAACTATATCAACAGCAGCCCACCCAGCAGGTCATTTTATATCTCGCGCAATTGGCGCAGCGTAGACAAGCCGGGAGTGAATGGATTGAACAACTTGAGGCACTGCTACATAAACACCCAGATGTACCAGATAGCTATTATATTCTCGCTCGCAGTTATCAACAAAACAGACAGCTACCACTCGCCGCTCAAACCTTCTATCAAGCGCTAGGATGGCGCTTGCAGCATGACGCACTGACAAACATTGCAGAAGTTCAATCATCCGAAGTACCAATACATGAAAGCGCGAGCTCAACTAAACTAACTCCTGAAAATGCATTACACCTATTACTACAAGCATTATCATCCTTAAAAAAGGCGGGATTTTATGCTTTTCCTACGGCTGGCACTTTGCTTGGGTTAGAGCGTGAAGGTCAACTCTTAGAAAATGATAAAGATGTTGATATTGGTATCGATTGGTCTCACATGAAAAGCGCAATCGAACATTTACAGCATCTTGGCTGGCACGAAGAAGCGCAATCCTATGGACTTATAAACCCTCGGTGTTTTCGCCACCAATCAGGCTTAGTGCTTGACCTTTGCGGTTATGCTACAGAGCAAAGTACTGGAGACACCATATCAGGTTTATGGATGCAAGACGTACCTTTTACTTGGAATAGAGTGACGCGCTTCTCAGCTATTCAAGTTGTGAGCATCAGCTCACCTGCGGGAGAAATTTATTATCCCCAGTATCCAGAACAAATCTTACAAGCATTATATGGGCTGGATTGGAAAATACCTGACGCAAATTTTGATACCATTGTCTGCGCCCCGAATATTATGCAAGATTCCTACTTATATTACTGTTATGCCTACTCTCACCTCTACACTGAGTGGAAAAAAGGCAACTTCAAAAAAATGCATGCCATGCTTAAGGTGCTATTACAATTCAAACCTCATGACGGTCTTTTAAAAAATCTTATGCAGTTCGTACAAAAGCAGATGAAATCACAACAGCCGTGCCGTGTTTTAGCGCTTGGTTTTTTTGATCTGCTTCACCCTGGTCACTTAACGTATTTGTCGTTAGCGAAATCACACGGAGACTACTTAGTTGTTGGGGTCGCACCGGATGCTTTTGCGTTAAAAAGTAAGGGGCGACCGCCAATAATGGATCAAGACGAGCGCTTAAGTATTATTAAGGCATTAGCATGCGTAGATAAAGCAGTTTTAGTCGGTGCACCAATGGCTGATACTGAGCGAGCAGCGCACTGGATCGCACAACAAAAAGTAAACCTTGTGATCTGCGGTGATGAATGGCAACACACACCCCGCTGGCAGGCATTGGAAGCCGCTTTAGCACCACAAAATATTCAGGTTGTTTATATCCCTTATACCCAAGGAATTTCTAGCACTAAAATTAAAGAAAGAATACAAAACTTCAATGAGAGCTAACACTGTGTATCTGGTGGGAGCGAGTGTTGTAACGGGTTTTGATGTACATGGTTTTTTGCCGGAACTTCATTACAACCCATCGGCGGGTAAACCACCTCCCACCATGTTGCACTGTGCTGATACTGTGGTAGGAGCGAGTTCACCTCGCGATGTGTTGATTGGCTTGCGAGGTTTTATATCTCAATTCTCTATACCTCAAATAGCAAAAAACCCGCTGCATTGCTGTAACGGGTTTTTATGTACATGGTTTTTGCCGGAACTTCATTGCAACCTATCGGCGGGTAAACCACCTCCTAACATGTTACACTGTGCTGATACTGTGGTGGGAGTGGGAGTGGGAGTGGGAACGAGTTTACCTCGCGAGGTTTTTAAATCTCAAATCTCTATACCCCAGACAGCAAAAAACCCGTCGCATTGCTGCAACGGGTTTCTCTTATTTGGCCCTGGCGATGTTCTACTTTCACATGGGTGATCCACACTATCATCGACGCTGTTTTGTTTCACTTCTGAGTTCGGCATGGGGTCAGGTGGGTCCAAAACGCTATAGTCACCAGGAAATCTGGGTGCAAATGTTTAATGACATCGTGCCTCGCACGAGCATTCCATTTGCGCAAGGTGAACCGATTTCGCAATACCGCTGAGGTTGGTCACCTTGTTTAATTCTTAAATCCGGAAAAAGCTATTAAATTCTTTGTCTACTTTAGTCTATTAACTTCTGTCGCTTATAAACCACTTTGGCGTTGTATGGTTAAGCCTCACGGGTAATTAGTACGAGTTAGCTTAATGCCTCACAGCACTTCCACATCTCGCCTATCAACGTTGTAGTCTTCAACGGCCCTTCAGTTGACTCTAAGTCAAAGTGAGAACTCATCTCGAGGCCTGCTTCCCGCTTAGATGCTTTCAGCGGTTATCAGTTCCGAACGTAGCTACCGGGCAATGCAATTGGCATCACAACCCGAACACCAGCGGTTCGTCCACTCCGGTCCTCTCGTACTAGGAGCAGCCCCTCTCAATTCTCAAACGCCCACGGCAGATAGGGACCGAACTGTCTCACGACGTTCTAAACCCAGCTCGCGTACCACTTTAAATGGCGAACAGCCATACCCTTGGGACCGACTTCAGCCCCAGGATGTGATGAGCCGACATCGAGGTGCCAAACACCGCCGTCGATATGAACTCTTGGGCGGTATCAGCCTGTTATCCCCGGAGTACCTTTTATCCGTTGAGCGATGGCCCTTCCATTCAGAACCACCGGATCACTATGACCTACTTTCGTACCTGCTCGACGTGTCTGTCTCGCAGTTAAGCTTGCTTCTACCATTACACTAACCGTACGATGTCCGACCGTACTTAGCAAACCTTCGTGCTCCTCCGTTACTCTTTGGGAGGAGACCGCCCCAGTCAAACTACCCACCAGGCACTGTCCTCAACCCCGATTCAGGGGCCTAAGTTAGAACATCAACACTACAAGGGTGGTATTTCAAGGTCGGCTCCACAGAAACTAGCGTCTCTGCTTCAAAGCCTCCC
>JWIH01000020.1 GCA_000814665.1 Pseudoalteromonas flavipulchra NCIMB 2033 = ATCC BAA-314 | reverse complement strand
AAACAAAGCGCCACTATGCCGAGTGTACCGCAAATTCAAGCCCTCTCTGAGAATGCTCGACTCTCACTTGCCGCCGATGGCATTGCTACCATGATGAGCAGTACCATTGAGCTGTCTTATACCTATCAAGATGGCAGCCCAATTATGGGTGCGCCTTATACCATTCGATTTGCAAACGGCACAGCGCTGACCGGTAACTTAGACGACAGCGGTAAAGCAAAAATTGAGAATGCACCGCCCGGTCAATACACCGTGCAATATGGTGAGGACAAACGCGATTACCTGCCAGAAGATAATCGCCCTAAAAATCCACTGTATGGACAAATCACCCCAGCGCGAGCGGCTGAAATGGTACGCAGCGGCAATACTGCACCACTGATAGAAGCCAATGGCATTGCAACCCAAGCAGGTGATTGGTTGTGGGGCACACTACAAGGCGACTTTAATCAAAACCCCTCCACGTCACAAATCGTGGTAGGTACCTTGATTTCCATGATACCGATTATCGACCAAGTCATGGATTTACGAGATATCATCGCCAATGTCATGTTACTGACCGACGATGATGAAGCCAACGACACTGACGCTTGGCTTGCCTTTACCCTAACGGGTATTGGTTTAGTGCCAGTTGTGGGCTCCGCAGTCAAAGGCGTAGGCAAGGTTATCTTAAAAAATACTGGAGAATCGCTCTCTGCTGCGCTTGCCGTTTTACGCAAGCTCGGCAAAGGCGACCCAGTTAAATACCTAAGAGACATCAACTGGCAAGACCTAGGAAAACAATCCGCCACGGAAGTTAAAAACATCGTCAAAGGCCTGCGCGATTCACTTGATGATATGTCTACCAGCTGGCACTACGACCTACTACTTCCAGACGCCGCCATCGAAAGCATGCAAGCCACGGTTAAACGCCTAGACGACGTCACCCCCAAAATCGACCAGCATATGCAACAAGCCGCCCAAGAAATCGGGCAGCGAGTTAATAAAGCATTGGATGAATATCAAGGTCAATCACCAATTCGAGGCGTTACCGACAAGCCCACCAAAGCCAAAGCCGATGAATTGGAAGCGCCAAAAGGGAATGAGCTGCCGGGGGCGGCAATAAAACGTATGCCACAATACAACGTGCCTTGTTTTAAAAAGAATGCCAAAGGAACCGCAGTTGAATATGACCGCCAATTAAAGGGACAAATGGACGGGCTAAATAGCATGACTGTAAAACAGTATCTTGAAAATCGCGATGCTTATAAAAAGATTGGACGAAAAGGAACTGGAAAGGCGCAGAAGGCGGCTAGAGAAAAGTTTAAAAGTAAATTAATTAATAAATATAAGAATAAACTAAGAAAAGAGAATAGATTAAGTGGTCAGGAGCTTTCAGATCAAGCAGAAGCACTTGCAAGGTTGGACATGAAGACTCTGAATGCTTTGCATAACCCTGATATGATTGCAGGAGGACTAGATGAAGTTGTTGATTTAGGCGACGCCAGTGTTAACCAATCTATTGGCGCACGATGGAATAAAAAAGGTTTTGATGACTCAGGTAAAAAGACTACGTTGAGTCGTGTTGAGCTAATGGATAATGAAGCAGAGAAAGCACTAAAAGCATTGGGTCCAGATGCAAAATTAAATATGAACTTGTACAGGTGTAAGTAGATGAACGAATACTTTGAAGAATTTTATAACTTTGGCGGTTTTGGACCTGCAATTAAAGAGATCAAGCCGACAGGTGAAGATATTAAAGCGTATAAAGGCTTATTGCCTGATAACTTGCTAGAATATTGGAAAGAGTACGGCTTTTGTGGCTGGGGAGCGGGACGGCTATGGATGGTAAACCCAGCTGATTATCAAGATGTTTTAGACTCATGGCTGAAAAGCACTAGATTTGAGCAAATGCAAAGAGATGGTTTGGATAACTTCTCCGTAATAGCCATTGACGCCTTTGGAGAAGTGTATATTTGGGGAAAGAACTCGGGTAATAGCCTATCGATAACAAGCTGTTATGGTATGATTTTTCCAACATTTAACGATCAAGAGTTTATTGAAGATGGAAAAGAACTAACTTTAGATTTATTTTTTGCAAATAAAGTTAGTTCCGAAATTGATTTAGACGATATCAATGATCAGCCTCTTTTTGAACGAGCTGTCGAAAAGCTAGGCCCTCTTGAAAATGGAGAGATCTATGGCTTTGCGCCTGCTCTTGCCCTTGGTGGCGAACCTAAGCTTGAGAATCTCCAAAAGGTAAAAGCTACAGAACATTTGGCATTCCTAGCTGACCTTGGAGAGAAGCGGGTTATGGCTGATATCGTTGCGCTATCTAACCAATTACCCCATAACCAATAGCACTTTTTTAAGTCCTTTAAATACATAGATGTTGTGAGGCTAGGTTCAATCGTCTTCCTAGCCTACATTGCTCACCACATTTCTTCTGCTGCTTTCATTTACATTTTTAATTAGAGAAACCACGGTTGCTAACCTTTAACTACTCTACTGAGATGGTGTGCAGTGGTAAGACCTGGAGCAACGCTGAAAAAAACAAAAACCATGCAAACCTAGATGTCTCTATTTTGGCTCAGAGTTAACGCAAAAAAGATGAAAAACTCGAAGAAATACAAATCTAAAAACCAACTCGGAAGTGACTTACTCAGAGCTATGAAAAGTGGAACTCCGCCTGTTCGTCGTTTAGTTATAGAGGCGGTTGAAAAGAATGGTTCTGTTGTATCATCAAAACTTCAACCTTTACCTTAGGAATTATAATGTTAAAGATCAACCAATATGAAGAAGATTTTGAAGAGCTTATTGCTGACTCACCTATTATTATTGAAAATAGGAAGGCACAAATAGATGATAAAACATTATCATTGGAGCAGCGTAAAGAAGCATTATTTACTGTCGCAGAAGAATACCTTGATTTAGGTTATGCGTATTATATGCTTGAAGAAAACAATAAGAGCATCGTACACTTTCAAAAAGCTATGCCGTACAAGTTTAAGTTAGCATTCGAAGCTTTATGGAAAGAGCCAGAAAACTGCTGGAGCATACAGGAAACATTGAATTGTATTTTACTTTTCGGCACGAAAGAGTTGAAATCCGAACTTATTGACTCTAATTGGAAATTAGAGAACGAGGACATTATTAACGAGTCATCCTATTTATATGACCGCCTACTTATTCAAATTGGTACCACATTAAAAGTTGATGATGCAGCATTAATTAATGCTCTAAACGTTTCTGAATTAGAAAAAGACAGAGATGTTCAACAATTTATCGTGCCTTTGCTACGCTCAATTAAAGGGCTAATTACTAGTGATAAATCCCAATGGCAAATTGGCATTGACAAAGCTTTGCAATGGCACAATGACGAAGCAAAATTGGGTGAATATAGAGACATCCGGCAAGGTGTTATTTGTTTGAATGCCTTAACTCTTGCAAAGCTTGGTCGTGACATGCATGGATGGGAATGTACCAGTGAATCAATCTATTTACCGTTAAACCTCTTGAATTTAATTTAGTAAGGAAAAAATGAGTGGCCTAATTCATTTGTACCTCATTGATGAAGCTGTTTTTCCAAAAACACTAACAGGAAGCAGTCAGCAAAAATACCAGCAACTTATTGATATTACTTTAAGTAATGGAATTCGCTGGCAAACGGTTGAATTAAATATGCGTGGCTTTATTCCTGCAATTTCCATGTGGGACAAAGTTGCTGGTAATAGCCAATTGATTGAGGCGTGTTCATTTCACTACTTTCCCAATCACCTAATTGCTCCTGATGCCGAGATAAATGGTTCTTTTGGCTTTTTTCCTTCAGAAATGATTACCGATTTAAGTGATGTCATGGAAGAAAATCTAGACTTCGATATTAACTCTTATGATGGTAAACAGCTAGTTAAATATGTTGAGCAAAACGAAGGCGACTTAGACCCAGACGCTTATGAGATTGTTCGAAATGCTTATTACCGAACTTTCCGAGATGCCAAAGAGCAAGACAAATCTATTGTGATCTTGATGGAGGAGTTATGATTAAGAATGTTCTTGACTCTCTTGGAGCCATGCCTTTGCATGAATGCAGCGATGAAGTTATTGATATCAATGAGCTTGAAAATAGATTTAAGTTCGAAATACCAGATGAACTAAAAGAACTTTATTCACTATTTAATTCATCAGTTATTTTTGATTCAGGTGCAAAAATTAAGCCTAATCAAGCTACCCCACTGACTGATCATGATGGCTATCAGTCGGTGGAAATTCTTTATGGTATTGATAATCAAGATAACAATATACTCCAGAAAAATGCCATGTACGAAGAACTTGAGCAAAAAGGCTATTTTATTTTTGGCTCCTCTTGTGGTGGCGATCAACTTTGTTTGGGAAAAAGAGATCTCAAAGTCTACTGCTGGGATCATGAAAGTGGTGAAAGCGAACAGGAATTTTATGAGGTTTCTACGAACCTATCTTCATTTTTTCAAGCGCTACAGCCGGATGAAGATGAAGCAACTGATCATGCCTCGAAAATAGACGAAGATAAGTCTTTCCTTTTAAATGACTAAGAATAGAATATTGTAGTCAGAACAGTCCTTTTTAAACTGGCTACATTTGGAGTAAATGATCGGGCAAATAATCGATTATCAATAATGACGATGTACTAGCACCATAATTCACTTAAAAGCTGGAGATTGCCGATGACGTCGTAGTCATTGCTGCGTTATCCAAAGTGATATAAAACTAAAAGCGACACTATCATAAACAAAATCCTTCAGATGGTTTGACATAGCATCATCAGACACTGGCAGAATGCAGCTTATTGACAGAACTACACATGATACATTTAGACATACAGGTGGTATGTCTATTTGGGGAGGAGGATATTAATTATGTTTAAATGTGAACCATATTTGTGGAAAGAAAATAAGCCGACTTATAATCCAAGTTACCTAAAGGAGCTTGAGTTAGAACTTCAGATTAAACTTCCGATAGAGTTTTTGAACTGCATGGAATTATACTTTGGAGATAAGCCTGTGTATTCATCTTTTGAAGTAGGAAAAGGACTTTGTTCAATCGCACACTTCCTTCACTGCCAAAATTTAGTAAATGATGATTTCGAAATTTATAGTATTTCAGATCAAAGAGAAGAAATAGATGAGTTTCTATCGGATAAAATAGTACCTTTTGCTATAACTTTTGATTCAAACCTAATCGCTTTTGACTTTCGTCATAAAATAACTGAGCCTGAAGTTATATTTATTATCTCTTCGCAACTTGAAGATGGAGATAAAGCAATAAGGCATATTAGCTCAAATTTCCATGAGTTCTTAGCTATCCTAGAAAAAAATGAAGACGAACTTTGACCTAGCAAAGTAAAAGCCACGGGATACGGCTTTCTTAACAGACTTTGGAGAGGAGCGTGTCATGGTTGATATCGTTACGCTATTTAACCAATTACCCCATAACCAGAGTCCTTTAAATACACTGGTGTCGTCAGGCAAGGAGCAACTCTCCTTGCCTTAAAATTCACTTTTATTTTCGTACTGCTCTAAAAATTTAGGCATGGATACTGCGCTGGTAGTTTTTGCAATGCTTTAAAGCAGCTTAATCGCTAAAGTCATAGAAGATCTCACAAGCAACGTATCCCCCCTCTATCACACCCGAAAGGAATAAGTCGATATGCAATGTGCCGACAGCATGTCGGCTAAGTTTTGTCTGGCACAAAGACGTGCCTTACAAGACGGTTGCACAATATCAGCTTAGGATTTGAGGATTAAGTGTGATGCTGGGGCAACGTTTTCTTGGTTCATTTTTCTCGTCTAAAGAAAAGGCAAGCCCTCACCACTCAAAAAACATACTTCTCGGCGGATAAACCGCCTCCCACAACGCTATAAACGAGGATCGCATAAATACCACTTTAAGATATTTTTTGGCTCTAACTACAGAAATGCGGTACGCGGAATAACTAGACTAGATTGCAAGAAAACCCCACTGGATACGAGGTTACAGATTTTTCAAACGGATACACCAAAGCTATATATCTAATAGAAGATGGTAACATTAAATTGCACGCATTATACCCTGAACTAAAGGAGTAAATATAAGATGAATAAACTCGAAGATCCTTTAAGAACCATTTTAAAAACTTATTGTCATGTTGAAAGCTATGACCCCAATATTTTGAGAAGAGCTGTCGATATTGGAGAAGACTACCCTTATGACTTGATTAAAGTCAGAGCCCAACTTCGGGAGGTTATAGACTTAAATCTTATTTCACTAACAGAGTATGAAGAACTAACAGACGAAGATTTTGACTCCATAGAGGACCTTCATGAGTGGCTAGAGGAGCTCTATTCAGAGTTATTGTGAAAGTTAGCGAGTGAAATTCTTCTTAACAGGCTTTACCGACCACGGTTTTTAAAGGCCTGTAGAGCTAATGTCTAGCTTTACAACCCTTCTCATTGCTGCTAGCACAAAACACTAGACATAACTGAAGCGGTAAAGCTAGACCACTAACCAAGCTATGTGGGGATCCGCGCTAATAGATCGGTTTCTCCCATATCAATACCAATCTGGCTGAGTAATGTCGTTATTTGCCCTCTATGGTGCGTCTGATGATTAAATAAATGATGCACTAAAAAACCAAACTTGCGAGAAAAGGTTTTACCTTGGGTGTTTGTGTAGTGTAAGTCGGCTGCAAGCGCCTCTTCAGTGACTTCATTCGCAAACTCAATAATCACCTTATCCATTTCAGCTCTTGCCTGCCTCAACGCTGCAAAATCTTCATACAACATCGCATCAAGCTTTGTCGGCAGTGGCATCGTTGCTACAACGTTCAGTGCTTCAATATGGTGGCTATGCTCTGTATAGCGCTTAAGCCAAATAATATCAGCAACAAGAATATGGTTTAACGAGCCCATGATGGAGCCAAAAAAAGCCCCTCGATCTTGGTGTAATTCCGTGACGCTCAATCCCGAAACAGCTTCATATAATCTTTCGTTCATCCAGCGATTGTAATCCGCCATTAATTCAAAGTTTGCTTTCATCTAAATATTCCCTGTCCCCGTAAAAATTGACTAACCTCAACTTAGCGGCATTGGCTAGGTTAAAAAATACAAATATTTGAAGTTGAAAACAATCAATTTTATTGAACACTTTAATCTTAACTATCAATTATACAAATCGAAATGCGCGCGGCATAATGGCTACATCAACTTAAGAAGGAAAGCAGAATGTTAAAGAATATTGAAGGTCAACGCGTACCACAGGTTACATTCCCAATTAGAGAAAATGAAGAGTGGAAGCACGTCACCACCGATGAAATTTTTAAAGGTAAAACTGTAGTTGTATTTTCTTTGCCTGGTGCCTTTACACCAACTTGTTCGTCTACGCACTTACCGCGCTATAACGAGCTTGCTAGCGTATTTAAACAAAATGGTGTCGACGAAATCGTGTGTTTATCCGTTAATGATACGTTTGTAATGAACGCATGGGCACAGTACCAAGAAGCACAGAATATTACACTACTACCTGACGGTAACGGCGAATTCACTGACGGCATGGGCATGTTAGTTGATAAAAACGATTTAGGTTTTGGCAAACGCAGCTGGCGTTATTCAATGCTGGTAAAAGATGGTGTGATTGACAAAATGTTTATCGAACCAGAAAAGCCTGGCGACCCGTTTGAGGTATCAGACGCAGATACTATGCTGGAGTACATTAACCCGCGCCAAATCAAACCAGAGCCGGTTACCGTTATTAGCAAGATTGGCTGTCCATTCTGTGAAAAAGCCAAAGCCTTGCTAAAAGAAAAAGGACTGGCATATGAAGAGCTGGTAATTGGCCAACAGGCATCGCTAACCAGCCTTAAAGCGCTGTCTGGTCGCGAAACCGTGCCGCAAGTATTTATCGGCGGTAAACACATCGGTGGCTCAGACGATTTAGCTGAATATTTCGCTTAATCACTCATCCCCCACAACATGACTTGGTGAACTTGCTCACCAAGTCAAAATGTTCCCCCTCAACACAACACGATGGCTAATAACTGACTGTCATGGGGGAGTATACCAATTTGTCTTAATACTTGCTCAATTTGAAGGAGCAAATCTGACGCTAACTGCGTTAAAAATTTCTCATTTAGAACAACTAAATAGCAAAATTTTTGCCTGGTTATCGACAAGATTTTCTCGCCTCAAATAGACCTCTTAATTAAGTAAATTGGTATCACACTTTCTGATTTCGGAGCAAAAAATGAAAAAGATAAACACCGACGTAGTCGTGATTGGTGCGGGAACAGCGGGTCTCAGCGCCTATAGAAATGCCAAAAAATATACCTCAGAAGTACTGATGATTGAGTCTGGCGTATACGGCACAACGTGCGCACGGGTTGGCTGCATGCCGAGCAAGTTACTGATTGCCGCAGCTGAAGCCGCACATCAAATTGAAGTCGCACCTAAATTTGGTATTAATGTAAAACCCGCTGAAATTGACGGTAAAGCGGTTATGGCGAGAGTCAAACGTGAGCGAGATCGCTTCGTTGGCTTTGTCGTCGAAGCTGTAGACGAATTGCCTCTGCAGGATAAACTACGCGGCAGTGCAAAATTTATCAACAGCCATACGGTACAGTTGGACGACCACACTCAGATCACAGCCAAACGTTTTGTTATCGCTACAGGTTCAAGACCTAGCTACCCCGGTGCGTTTAATAATTTTGGCGACCGCTTAGTCATTAACGATAACGTTTTTGACTGGGACGATTTACCCGACTCAGTGGCCGTATTTGGCCCCGGTGTGATTGGCTTAGAACTAGGTCAAGCGCTACACCGACTTGGCGTAAAGGTCAAAGTATTTGGTGTCGGCGGTGGCCTTGGACCACTAACCGATCCAATCGTCAAAGACTATGCCACCACGGTGTTCAGTGATGAGTTTTACCTCGACACAGATGCCAAAGTATCAGATATGAAACAGGTCGGTGACAAAGCCGAGCTTACCTACATTGACAAACAAGGGAAACCACAAACCGAGCAGTTTGACTATGTGTTGGCAGCCACTGGTCGTGTGCCCAATGTTGATAACCTTGGGCTAGAAAATACCACGCTTGAACTTGATGACCGAGGCGTACCGCTAGCCGACCCACATACCATGCAATGTCTTGATGGCTCAGGGAACGCCCCGATTTTTATTGCAGGTGATGCCAGCAATCAGATCCCGCTTCTACATGAAGCCGCAGATCAAGGCACGATTGCAGGTGAAAATGCCGGTCGTTTCCCTGATGTGAGAGTGGGACTACGCCGTGCAAAGCTTGCGGCGGTATTTAGCGACCCACAAATTGCGATGGTTGGAGCAAGTTATAAAGAGCTGGAAAAGCAATATGGCAATTGCGGCTGCTTTGCCATCGGAGAGGTAAGCTTTGAAAACCAAGGCCGCAGCCGCGTGATGTTAAAAAACAAAGGCCATATGCGAGTCTACGCTGAGCAAGGCACCGGATTATTCTTAGGTGCCGAATTTGTCGGCCCTGCTGCTGAGCATATAGCGCATTTACTTGCTTGGGCGCTACAAAACAAGATGACCGTGCCGCAAATGCTCGACATGCCTTTCTACCACCCAGTGATAGAAGAAGGCCTAAGAACGGCACTGCGAAATCTAAATGCAAACTTGAAGTTTGGCCCGGATATTATCAAGCACTGCTTGGAGTGTGGTCCTGGCGCTTAACTTATCTCAGTTCAGGCCTCATTGTGAGGCCTGTTTAGTTGCAATTACTCGTATCTTAATGATTTTACAGGTCGCGCTTGTGCGGCAACTAGCGTCAACGAGCCGACCGTTAACCAAGCAATTGCAAACGCTAAACTTGCTGCAATCAAAAATGGCACGATTGAAAGGTCAATACGATAGACAAAGTTGTTTAACCACTGCTGCATCACAAAGTACGCAAGCGGCCACGCTATCAGGTTTGCGATCATCACTTGCTTTGAGAATTCCTTGTTGATCAATATCACGATATCCATCACCGAAGCACCAAGCACTTTACGCACCCCAATCTCTTTGGTGCGCCTTTTTGTGGTAAAAGAGGCAAGACCAAATAAGCCTAAACACGCAATGAAAATCGCCAGCATAGAGAACAAATTAAACACAATGATTTCTTTGTCTTCCTGGCGATACATCTGCTCAAATTTAGTTTGTAGATAAGTCAGTTCCATTTCTTGTTCTGGTACTAGCTTGCGCCAAGTGGCCTCTATAAAGTCGCGAGTTTGCGCTGTATCACCTTTAAATTTTATCGCCATCGAATTGCCTTCATTCTCTCTTAGCAAGTGATACGTTGGGCTTATCTCTGTTTTAAGTGAAGAAAAATAGTAGTTTTGCGTCACCCCGATGATAGTGGCCATAGCACTTGAATGGCGAGTTAATCGTACTTCAAATGTTTTACCAACTGCTTCATCAGCACTAAATCCTAAACTCTGCGCCGCCTTTTCATTAATCACAACCGAAAAACGCGGATTTGGCTCAGCCGCACTCGGCATCGCGAATTTATCGGCAGGAAAATCGCGACTAAACCCTCGGCCACTCAGTAACTTAATGTTGTAGCTGCTAAAATAATCTTCATCTACTGCCAGTGTCGGCATGGTCTGCGACAATTGTGTTTTTGGATTAACCATCCCAAAAGCATCGACAATGGTCTCTGTTGGTACTGCTGAACTTGCTGTCACGCTGACAATATTTGGGTGAGAGAGCAGTTGTGTTTTTAATGCGCTACGCTGTTGACTGGCGATATCTGTATAAAGACGGCTCAGCACAAAAGTATTGTCTTTGTCATAACCGAGCTCTATGGCTCTGGCGTACTTTAGTTGCTGGTTAGATACCGTGGTGGCGATAATAAGCACCACGGCGACACTAAATTGAAATACCACCAGCCCTTTACGCAGCAGCGCGCCAGATTTACCCTGTGTCACTTCTCCTTTAAGCACTTTAGCAGGTTTAAAGCGGCTTAGATAAAAGGCAGGGTATGCGCCTGAGATTAAGCCAACGAATAACCCTAACAGCAACAGCGTAGTCAACACTAACGGCTCTGAATAGAAGTCAAAACTGAGCGGCTTGCCGATAAAGCTCGCAAACAAGGGCAAACCAGCTTCAACCAGCGCCACAGCAATGATCAACGCGATATAACTCAGCATCATCGCCTCAACCACAAACTGCATAACTAAATGCTGCTGTTTAGCGCCTAATGTCTTACGTACTCCCACTTCCTTTGCGCGCTTGGTTGCTGTGGCAGTCGACAAATTCATAAAGTTAACACACGCAATAAAGAGAATAAGCGCTGAAATAACACTAAACGAATAAACGGTATTGATATCACCATTTTCTTTCATTTCACCATAATGATGTGAGTGAAGATAAATATCGGTGATAGGCATTAATTCAAAGCCAAGGGTATCGCTAGTTCCCGGACCATAATGATTTTCTAAATAACTTGGGATTTTTGCTTCAACATCTTCACCGGTTACCCCATCCGCTAATTTAACGTAAGTGAAATAGTTAAAACTTGGGTCACGCTGCCAGCTGTTATCACCATAATAAGTGGTGGCCGTTGCCATACTGATCAGCGCAAAGACGTTTAAATGGGTGCGCAGTGGCAAGTCTTTTATCACAGCGCTCACCTTTAACGGTAGTTTTCCTGCACCAAGTAAAGATTCTCCAACAACATTCGTGCGACCAAAATAGAGCATTGCAGCTGCTTGGGTTAAAACAATAGTGTTGGGAGCCTCAAGTGCCGACTGACGCTCTCCGTCAATTACATCTAAGGAGAAAAAATCGACGAAGTTGGGATCAGCGAGGAATACACCATCATGAAGAAAACTTTCCTTGCCTTGCCCAAGCGCAACGCTCACTTCTCGAAAGCGAGTAGCATCTACCACTTCTTCAAAGTGTGCTTGATAGTTTTCAGCGTTAAATACTTGCCCTTGCGCATAGTATTGTTCAGGCGCACTTGGCGGCATCCATTTTACAGACGAGCGATAGATTTGCTCATTATCCTTAATAAACTTGTCGTAACCCAGCTCAGATTCAACAAAGATAGCCATACTGATACAAATAGCTAAACCAATCGCCAAACCCAAAATATTGATTGTTGAGTAGAGTTTTTGTTGCAGCAAGCTGCGGTACGCGATTAACAAGTAATTTTTAAGCACAGCGAACCTCCTGCATTTGACTCGAAACAATATGGCCATCCAAAACATGGATCGTGCGATGCGCGTAATTTGCATGGTGATCTGAGTGCGTCACCATGACTATCGTTACCCCTTCTTGGTTAAGCTGTGCTAACAGCCCCATGACTTCTTCACCATTTTTTGAGTCAAGATTACCGGTTGGTTCATCCGCAAGAATCATTTTTGGCTTTGCGACAATGGCACGCCCAACTGCAACCCTTTGCTGTTGACCACCTGAAAGTTGCTGTGGGTAATGATCTTTGCGATGCGCAATATTCACTTTTTCAAGCACGGCTGTCACACGCAGTGCTCGTTCGGCTTTAGGGAGCCCTTGGTAAATAAGCGGAAGCTCAACGTTCTCATATACAGTGAGCTCATCAATAAGGTTAAAACTTTGGAAGATAAAACCAATATTGTCTTTACGAATATCAGCAAGCTGACCTTCACTTAAATGGCTGATGTCCTTGCCATCAAAAACATACTCGCCACCATCAATATGGTCTAGCATGCCGATGATATTAAGTAAGGTAGACTTACCTGAGCCTGACTGTCCCATGATAGCAACGAACTCGCCACGCTCTACGGTCACCGTGACATCCTCAAGGGCGTAAGTCTCAACCAGCTCGGTACGAAAAACTTTATTTATTTTAGTTAGATGTAACATATTCTTTTGCCTTTTAATTCTATTAACGAGTCAAACTGACCGACTGCATGTCTTTAAAGCTGCTGTAACTTGAGGTGATCACTCGGTCGCCGACTGCCAGCCCATCAAGTACTTCAATATATTTGTTGTTACGCTCGCCAAACGTCACCGATTTCTTCACCGCCACTTGGCTACCCTGCTCTAGTACAAATACCCACTTGCCGCCGGTATCTTGATAAAATCCACCATTTGGTATTAAAGTCGCGGCTTTCGCATCTGCTAATAACAACTCCAACTGCAAACTTTGACCTCTACGAATGTCGCTGGGCAGCGCAGCATTAAAAGTTAAATCCACTTCAAATCGACCATTTGACACTTCGGCATAGACCTTTGCGAGCGTTAGCTCATACGGCCTCCCTTGCAGCGTTAACCTTGCGGTTTGTCCCGCATATACGCGGCCCAAGTAAAATTCATCAATTTGAGCCGACACTTTATATTCAGACACAATATCCACTTGCCCTAAGCGTGATCCTCTCGCCTTTGACGCGCCTAATTCCGCGTCTAGCGCTGTCAATTGGCCATCCATAGGCGCTTTGATAATTAGATTTTCAAGATTTTTACGCGCAAAACCCAAGTTTTTATTGAGCTGCTCAACGCTATCTTCTAGCTGTGCAATTTGTGCCGTACGGATTTTTTCATCTTGTTGCTGCTGCTCAATAATTAACTTGCGGCGGTTTTTTAGATACTCAGTTTCATCTTCGGCCGCTTGTAGCTCATCTTTTGAAACTAAATTACCGCTACCAAGGCGCTTGAACTGTGCAAGCTTTCGCTCACTTTGACTTACCTGAAAATCTAGCTCTAATAGGTTTCGTTTTAAGTTTAAACGGTTTTGATCTATCGCTAAGCGGGTATTGTGTAGGTTATTTAGCTGCTCTGAGATCTGCGCCTCACGAGAGATCACATCCAGCTGCAAACTGGTGTTGCTCAGTGCGAGCAGTTTGTCACCTTTTTTAACCATCGCACCTTCTTCGACGAAACGCGCTTCGACTCGCCCACCTTCGATGGCATCTAGATACACAGACTTACTCGGCATGATGCTGCCTCTAAGCGGAATAAGATCATGAAACTCGCCTTTTGTCACTGTACTTATCTTGACTTTATCCATCGCCAGATTAACACGATCCCCGCTGCTACTCGCTGCACTATCAAATGCAAAATACGCTACCACGATGACAGGTAGCGCCAACCACCACAGCTGAAATCTTTTGTTAGGTGTTATTTTTCTGTCCATTTTGTCACTCTCTTGAGTTTAGGTTAGCCTAATAACTCAAGTTGCATGCCAAACTAAAAAACAAATAAAAATCAAAAACATAAAACAATTCTATGGAATAATGGAACAAAAGAGTGTAAAAAAATTAAACACCTAGTGTACGATATCGAACAGTTTGATGAGAAAAGGAAATGTAATGACTATCAGCGATAAGGCTATTTTAGTTGTCGACGACAACAGCGAAATTCTCGTCGCCACGAGAATGTTGCTCAAACAATATTACAAAAAAGTCGTGACGCTAGAGAATCCCCACGATATCGCTAAAACAATGTCAGCACAGGACTTTGCACTGATATTGCTCGACATGAACTTTACTCGAGAATCAACCTCCGGTGCCGAAGGATTCTACTGGCTAAAACAAATAAAAGCCTTGGATGAAGATGCCGTGGTTGTACTCTTCACCGCCTATGGCGACCTAACGATGGCGGTGGATGCCATCAAACTTGGCGCCAACGATTTTGTCCTCAAGCCTTGGCAAAATGAAAAGCTACTCGCAACGGTTGCCAATTGCATCGAGTTGAGCAAACAACGGCAAAAGTCCAAGAAGCTCACGCAAATCGCACAAATTTCAATGGCAGCGCAAAACAAACCATTCGAGCATTTAATCGCCTCGAGTCCAGCAATGGAGCAAGTTTTTCAAACCATAGAAAAGGCCGCCAAAACCGATGCCAACGTCTTAATCTTAGGCGAAAGCGGCACTGGTAAAGAAGTCGTTGCCAGAGAGCTACATAAACAGTCTTTACGAAAAGACAATACCTTCATGTCTGTCGATATGGGCACGATCGCCAGCTCTTTGTTCGAAAGTGAATTGTTCGGCCATATGAAAGGCGCATTTACAGATGCGAAAGCCAATAAGCCAGGTCGCTTTGAGCTTGCGGAATCTGGTACTTTGTTTTTGGATGAAATAGCCAATATTCCGCTCGAGTTACAGGGAAAGTTACTTACTGCGATCCAAAATCGAGTGGTTACGCCAGTCGGAGGCAGCAAACAAATAGAGGTTGATCTGCGCCTTATCACCGCAACCAATATGAATTTGTATGACATGGTGCGCGAAGGCAGTTTTCGTCAGGACTTGTTATACCGCATAAATACCGTAGAGATCACACTTCCCGCACTACGAGATAGACCCCAAGATATTCCACTTCTTATTGAGTTTTATGCTGATCTGTACAGCAAAAAGTACAAGCTCGCGTGTAAAACGGTCAGCGATAAAATGATGGCTGATTTAGTCAAGTATCAATGGCCCGGTAACATCCGAGAATTACAACATTTGGTTGAACGTGCTGTTATTTTATCTGACTCAACCCAATTGCAGTTTCAGCTCACCAGTCCAGCGGCAAGCTCTGAGGAGCGCGCGGGCTTTATTGACACCTATAACCTCGCAGAAATAGAGCAGCACACCATAGAGCGGGCGGTCCGAGACTTTAAGGGAAATATCAGCCATGCGGCTAAAGCGCTAGGGATCACCCGCGCGTCACTGTACCGCAAAATGGAGAAGTATGATGTGGAATAATAGCCTCGTTCGCATGGCCATTTTTCAACTCGCAGCCATTGTATTCGCTACACTTGGTGTATTGGG
Source organism: Pseudoalteromonas flavipulchra NCIMB 2033 = ATCC BAA-314 (assembly GCA_000814665.1). Lineage (GTDB taxonomy): Bacteria > Pseudomonadota > Gammaproteobacteria > Enterobacterales > Alteromonadaceae > Pseudoalteromonas > Pseudoalteromonas maricaloris. The sequence goes on along the minus strand of JWIH01000020.1, from coordinate 527,666 downwards.
TTTTCTCCACAGCTACGTCTTTTTGTTTAGTGGTTTAGCCATTGCGATTGCAGTGCTATTCACAGTGCTGTCTATTGCCACACTGAAAAGACAAAAACAACAATTCGAAGAGGTGTTTACTGCGCTCAAGTATCAAGATGGCAGCTTTAGAATTGATAATAAGCACTCAATAAGTAAGCAAGCACTTACAACCTGTAACGAGCTTATTCAGAAAGCTCAGCAAGATAAAACCAAGCAGGCAGAGCTCGTCACCACATACGAAACCATGCTACAACACATAGAAGCAGGTCTGATCCTTATCAAAAATGGCCACACCATTTTGATTTGTAATAACAGCGCAAAGCAATTGTTGGATATTCGCGGCGCAGAGTCTGGACACTCACTACTTGCAGCACACCCAGAGCTTGAACAAGCCAAAGTAGGTAGTCACATCGCCAAAGACTTACTATTTAAATATTTTACGTTTTCCAATCAAGGCAATCAGTACCAACTTTGGCTTTTCACCGCGATTTCAGAGCAGCTAGAGAGCACCCAAATCGAATCTTGGCAAAAGCTGATCCGCGTGCTTATCCATGAAATAGGAAACTCCGTCGCACCGATTTATTCACTCTCCAATACGCTAGTTAATATCACCAATAATCAGCTAGCTGAAGCGTTGGCAGACCAAGAGCTCGTTGAAGACTACCTACAAAGCCTGCAAGCAATTGGTATTAGAAGCCAGTCTTTACTTGGCTTTATTGATAACTACAGAAAGCTCACGCATATTCCTGAACTTGACCTCCAACCGCTTGCGGTACAGACTTTATTTGACGACATTACACCGCTGATAAAACGCGACTTTAGGGACGCCAATATCACTCTACACTTTGACGTGACGCCCGCTGCGCTGAGCATTAATGTTGATAGAAAGATGATAGAACAAGTGCTGCTCAATCTACTAAATAACGCCAAAGATGCCATGAAACATAACAACCAAGAAAAAGTAGTGACTGTATCAGCAACGATTAATCGCTACGGCAAATGTGAGATCAACGTCGCTGATAACGGGGAAGGAATAGAACCCAGCGCACTTGATAAAATATTCGTACCATTTTTTACCACAAAACCTCATGGCTCAGGAATTGGACTTGCACTCAGCCAACAAATTATCCATCGCCACAAAGGGCGGATCAGCGCAACCTCTGAAGTAGGAAAAGGGAGCTGCTTTAGTGTATTGCTTTAGTGCTGTTCTTTTTGTTAAAGAAAAATAGCAACAACAAGGAATTAGTCATGAAACTTCCACTTATCGATAACGCCGAGGCAGAGTATATTCCAGCGTTTCTTACCAAGGCAGAAAGCCACTCACTGTATCAGTGGTTAATCAAGCACTGTGATTTATCTCAGCCTGAAATCATCACCTTGCCTAACGGTGAAAATACAGAGATTAGACCCTGGAAAATGATGTTTGTAGAGCCAAAGCTCGAAGATCCAGCGGTATTTCCTAGCTATCATGGTAGACGCCAAACTTGGCCTGATTTGATTGCATTGATACAGCAGCGATTACAGACTCAAATAGGTATCGAATTTAGCGTCTGTGTCTGTATTTTTTATCCAGATGGTGAAGAATACATGGACTTTCACAGTGATCTGTCCGCATTTGGGCCAACTAATGTTATCGCTTCTCTGAGCTTAGGTGCCGAGCGCTTGTTTCAAGTTCGTCATCAAGAAAATCCCGATGAGCAATTTGAACAGCTGCTAGAAGACGGTTCGTTATTCATCATGGGAAATGGCTTTCAAACGCAGTTCCAACATGCCGTACCTCCTACACCTAAAGAGATTGGTGCTAGATTCAATCTGACCTTTAGGCAGTTTGCTTGGCCCAATATTACGTAGGTGAACGATGAAAGTGGGGTTTTATCAATTTGCAGTCAACTATGGCGACCCTCAATGCAACCGGACAACCATAGAAAAAACTTTATCACAGGCTGACTTTGATCTCATCGTCTTACCCGAATTATGTACTTCAGGTAGCCTCTTTCTTTGCCATACTCATATGGAGGAAATGGCAGAGGAGTTATCCGACAGCACGACTATCAGCCTGCTTCAATCTATCGCACAACAACAACACGGTACTATCATCGCTGGCATCATTGAGAAGGCAGGCTGTGAGCACTTTAATAGTGCGGCTATAGTGGGTTCAGAAGGGATTGTTGGCGTACATCGCAAGGTTTTTTTAGCACCGCCCGATAAGCGCTTTTTTCAATCAGGTAATGCATTCAAAGTGCACGAAGTAATGGGTATTAAAGTGGGTATTTTATTATGTTACGACATCTGGTTTGAAGAGGGGCTGACGCAACTCACCGATCAGGGTGTACAGCTCATTGTGAACCCTTCAAATTATTGTGGCGAAGACAGCCTTGATACAATCATAAAACAAGCCAAGAAGTATAAAGTCCATATTATTTCAGCCAATCGCCTAGGAATGGACCACAGCAATGGCACGGGAATTCAATTTATCGGCCAAAGCCTTCTTGTGAGCCCTAATGGAGAGGTACTTATACTCGGCGATGCAAGGGAGCAGCTTATCACAACCGAAATAGACTTCTTGACCTCGTCATAAAGGTAACGAGAATTATCACCTTCAGGAGCTGCTCAATTTTGGTTTTGCATCCACTGCAATTCTTGATATTATCGCAACTCGTTGGGGAGTAGCCTGCTTCCAATGCTCGGAAGAGTTCGTATCAACATAATTGGCCACATGCCATGGTGCGGACACCTCTCGGTTGGCGAGACCATCGATATATCCATGCCTGTGGTCGGGCGTGTGGATGTATCGTGGACTCAAATCGCCCGACCGGAGCAATGTAAATGAATTTCGTCACCCTGCTACTGTTAGCATACGCCATGTCTACCGATGCGTTTGCCGCGGCAATCGGTAAAGGCGCCAGCCTAAAATCACCTCGGCTTACCGAAGCCATAAAAATCGGCCTTATTTTTGGGATTATTGAAGCCAGTACACCGCTGATTGGCTGGTTAATAGGACAATCTGCAGCTGGCTATGTCGAGGCTTGGGATCATTGGATTGCGTTTATCTTATTGTTAGGACTTGGCGCTCATATGATTTATGAGAGCCTTAAGGGTGACGATGATGCACCAACGCAACACGCAAAGCAGCCTTGGTTAAAAACCATTATCACAGCGTTTGGCACTAGCATTGATGCGATGGCTGTCGGTGTCAGTCTCGCATTTGTTGATGTGAATATATGGCTCGCCGCTGCGCTCATTGGCCTTGCCACCACCATGATGGTAACAATTGGGGTGATGATTGGGCATTCGGCTGGAAAGTTTCTTGGTAGTCGAGCTGAAACCTTTGGAGGGGTGACCTTAATCTGTGTGGGAACTTGGTTGCTATATAGCCATCTTTCGATTTAATCTGACTCGCAGAAAGAGCGGTATATTTACCGCTCGCTTACTTATCCCTTTACCTTAGGGCTAATGGCTTTTAAGCCTTTTTAATCGCTTTTTTCAGCTTTTTGATTTTCGCTTCATGCTTTTCAATCTTTGCTTTACGCGCTTTCAGCTCTTTTTTAAGCGCTTTAACATCGCTTTTCTTCGCCATAACTAATCTCCTTTGGTTGTTTTGCGAACACCTACTACCATAGCAAAGTGACTGACAATATCAAACTACACCTGCGCTACTGCATTACCTGCCATCTAATAGTGGTAATTTTGACCAAATACTATTTTGTACAACTAAATATTAGTAAATAAATAGAGTAAGTTGATATTAAAAAATACTAACCACTTGTTTTATAAATGATTTAATATTGGCTTGGTTGTTGCTCCTCTAACCACAAATCAAGAGAACGGAACCAACCATATGTCTGTACCATTAAAAGATAGGCCTCTCGAATCCGTCAGGGAAGAGGTGATTGACCAGTTAATTCTAAATTACAGCCACGGTGAGCTTTCGGCTGATGCATTCGAGAGACGATTGGATAAAGCATACGACCTGAACGAGCAAGAACAAATTGCAGCACTTAGTGCTGATTTACCGCTCAAGTCGGATGCAAGATATCACAGCGAAAAAGCCGCTCGTATGGGTCCAAAATTTACCTCAAGCGTAGATGGTGCTGAGGCAATAAGCATTACCTCTATACTTAGTTCCAACCATCGCAGTGGCGAGTGGGTCGTACCTAAAGAGATCCACCTAAAAAACTACCTTGGCAGCTTGGAACTAGATTTTAGCAACGCAATTTTTAGTCACCCTGAAGTACATATTTATATAGATTGCATTTTAGGCAGTGACGAAATTTTTGTACCAGACACGGTCGATGTCGTCACCGATATTCGTAATATTATGGGTTCAGTAGAAAACACAAGAAATACGCTTGCATCTGCAGGGCAGGTGAAACAGCGTCCACGAATTTATATTCACGGCAGAATGATTTTGGGTAGCATTGAAGTTAGTGTAAAGCGCTCGATGAAAGCGCAAATAAAGCAATTTGCCGACGGCCTTAAATCCCTATTTGGTGACGGCACGAAATCCAAAAGCTAAAGCTTAATAAAAAACCCCTTGGTTCAGGGGGTTTTTTATTATCCAAATAGCAGAGTAAACTTTTTACTTCTCTACCGGAAAGCCTCTATCACGCATCAGCGCCTCAACTTCAGCGTCACGGCCTCTAAACTTGCGATACGCTTCTGCTGGATCCATTGAGTTGCGAACTGAGAATAGGTAATCCACTAAACGCTGTGCAACGTCTTTGTCGTAGAAGCCACCTGGCGCTTCAGCAAACGCTTCTGCTGCATCAGAAGTTAATACCTCAGCCCACAGGTAACCGTAGTAACCCGCTGAATAACCTTCACCTGAGAATACGTGACCAAAGTGAGTTGTACGATGACGCATCACTACCTCGTCCGGCATGCCAAGCGCACCTAACTGAGACTTTTCGAATGCAACAGGGTCGCCAATCTTGTCAGGATCTGTGGTATGGAAAAGCATATCCATGATAGCCGATCCAAGGTATTCAGTCGTCGCGAAACCTTGGTTAAAGGTTGCTGACTTCTTGATTTTCTCGATTAGCGCTTTAGGCATAGGTTTGCCTGTTTTATAGTGAACTAAGTAACGATTGATCACTTCGTCCGTTGCCAACCAACGCTCCAATAGCTGAGATTGGAACTCAGTGTAGTCGCGCACGCCAGAGTTTGAACTAGGATACTTCACGTTTGATGAAAGCGCATGCAGCGCGTGACCAAACTCGTGGAAATAGGTTTCTGCATCTGACCAAGAAATTAAGGTCGCTTCACCTTCAGGTGCTTTCACAAAGTTGGAGTTGTTTGAGCTAAGCACATTTGTTTTACCATCAAATGTTGTATGGCTACGATATGATATGGCCCACGCACCAGAGCGTTTACCTTTACGTGCGAACGGGTCTAAATACCAAAGGCCGATATTATCACCGGTGGTTTTGTCTGTTACTTCCCATACACGAACGTCAGGGTGGAACACTGGTACTGAGCCCTTAGGCACTTCGGTGAACTCAAAGTTAAACAAACGGCCTGCAACATAGAACATTGCTTCGCGCAGATTGTCTAGCTGTAAATAAGCTTTAACTTCGTTTGAATCCAATTGATATTTAGCTTGGCGAACCTTCTCGGCGTAGAAACGGTAATCCCATGGCTTGATGGTGATATCGGCGCCTTCTTTGTCGGCGATCGCTTGCATGTCAGCAACTTCTTCTTTCACGCGGGCAATTGCTGCTGGCCACACTTTTTTCATCAGCGCCATAGCGTTTTCAGGCTTTTTCGCCATGCGGTCTTCAAGACGCCACTGCGCGTAATTATCGTAACCCAGTAAGTTAACGCGCTCATGTCTAAGCGTTAAGATGTCAGAGATAATCGCTTTGTTGTCGTACTCACCACCGTTGTTGCCTCGGTTATAATAGTTGTTCCATACTTTCTCGCGTAACTCACGCTCTGTTGAGTAGGTTAAAAATGGATCCATTGAAGAGCGAGAGTTTGTAATCGCGTACATATCCGCCTTGCCGCGCGCTTTTGCAGCAGCCGCTGCCGATGCAACAAACGACTCAGGCAAACCTGACAACTGCGCTTTAGTGAGGTAAACCACGTAGTTTTCTTCATCTGCAAGGACGTTATTTGCAAACTTAGTATGTAGCTTTGATAGCTCAAGATTGATGTCTGCGTAACGCTTAGCGTCTTCACCTTTTAGCGTCGCACCATTGCGAGCAAAGCCGTTATAACGCATCCAAGTGATACGCTGCTCTTCAGCAGTTAACTTTTTATATTCAGCGCCTTCATATACTGCTTTTACGCGTTCAAAAAGCGCTTGGTTTTGGGTGATTTTAGAGCTGAACTCTGAAAACTTAGGCACAACTCGCGATTGGATTTCTCTAAACTCCGGGCTTGAAATGTTTGCACTCCAAAGACCATAGTAGGTAAAAACGCGATCCAAAGCGGCACCCGCTCTTTCTAGTGCAACAATGGTGTTCTCAAAAGTTGGCTTAGCTGGATTATTGGCTATTGCTTCAATTTCTTTCAAATTATCAGCCATACCAATTTCAAGCGCAGCTTCTAAATCTTCAAGCTTCATTTTGTCAAAATGAGGAACGCCTTGATAAGGACCTGAAAACTCCTGTAAAAGCACGTTATCATATTGCTTACTTTGCAGTGATTTTACTGGTTCTTGGCTTTGGTCTGCAGTGCCCGCACAGCCCGCAAAGGCTAAACATACGGCTGCACTTAATAATGTGATGGAAGGTTTGAACATTTTGTTTCATCGCTTGTTGTTATCGTGGGTAAGATATTACGGATCGTCTCTAAAAGTGCAATCGCTTTGCGGGAGAAACAAGGTTCTCTGCGATGGAGCAGAAAAGCTTGAGTTCATAGTAGCTTAAAGACACTAAAACGACAGTGAGTAGAGTTTTTTCATGGGTTGTTACAATTTATCTTGAAAATTTAACTAAAATCAGCCAAGTTAGTAAAAAACTGATCTGTGGGAAGAAATAATGGAAGTTGGTATTTTTATCTATGACGGTGCAGAGTGTTTAGATTTTTGCGGCCCGTTTGAGGTATTCAACACCGCAAAGCGATTTATCGAAACGCCGATTAACGTCAGCCTTGTCGCTCCAAGTCATGTTCCTGTTACCTCGCGTGGCGGCATGAGTGTAAACCCCCATTACAGTATTTACTCGCATCCAAAGTTTGATTTGCTCATCGTAGTAGGCGGACTTCATCACCAAATTTGCGGAGATCACAACGTACTTAATTGGCTTGCAGAAACAGCGAATCATACCTCTCAGTGCGCATCTGTTTGTACAGGTGTGTTTTTATATGCCGAAGCAGGCCTTATTGATGGCAAGCGAGTCACCACCCACTGGCAGGATATCGACGATTTGAGAGAGCAATATCCCTCTTTAGAAGTCGTTGAGGACGTAAGATTTATGATGGATCAGAATTTTACTAGCTCAGCGGGTATTTCGGCAGGTATAGATATGAGTTTAGAGCTGGTGAAAAAACGCTTCGGACAATCTGTTGCAAGAAAAACCGCAACCCAAATGGATTATGACTGGCCTAGAAGTTAATAATGGTGAATAACCTCACCATTATTCAACCAAGGCCTCACTCACTTTAGCCACTGTTGATATCTACGAACTCTAGCTCACTCACGCGTTTTTTTGCAAATACGACGACTTTATCGTATTCACTTTGCGCTTGTTCCAAGTGTGATTTACACTGCCCAGCTTGGTGTTCACGCGCATAAGTCTCTATTTTATCAAGCAGATCAAAGAGTGCTTCTGCGGCTAAATCACCAGCTTGACCTTTAAGTGCATGGCTGTATTTTGCCGATGCATCGCAATTACTATTTTTGATACTCAATCTAAGCTGTTGCATTTGATTTTCAGAGTCGTTCAAGAATAAGGTGTACACCTTTTTAAGTAATTCTTCGTCCCCAGAGAGGCGCTCGAGCACGTCAGCTTCGTTTATCGGCAGGCTTATTTGCTCTTCTGCCACACTTTCAAACGGGTGAATAAGCACAGAATCATCATCCTTAGCATGCACACCTAGCGCATCTAGCACGTCAAATAACTGTTCGACGACCACAGGTTTAGTCACAAACTCATCCATTCCTGCATTGAGACAACGTTCTTTTTCACCCGCAAGGGCGCTGGCAGTCATCGCAATAATGATCGCATCTTTATACTTATCACCACCTTGACCTTGACGGATCGCTCTTGTGGCCTGATACCCATCCATTCCTGGCATATTACAGTCCATAAAGATAGCATCAAAATCAACCTCTTGATGCTCAAATAACAGCAGTTTATTCACAGCATCTTGACCATCAACAGCAAAACTCACCTTAGCTCCTTGTCCTTCCAAAATGCCTTTTGCCACAATCCGGTTGATTTGATTATCGTCTACTACCAAGAAGTGACAGCCCGCGACCAAGTTACCACTTAATGCAACTGTCTCACCTGATTTCTTCAAGCTAGGCTGTAATCTGATTGCTTTGTTTAAGTCAAATAGCGCAACAAACTCTCCAACTCTAAGAGGTGAAGAGATATGCACTATGTTATCAGCATCGTTAATATTCTGAAGTTCATCCCCCACTAAAATAAGTTTCTCAAAATGATTTTGAGCTGACTTCACTTGAATATAATCTTGCTCATTGGTAATGATGCATATATCACTCTGTGCCTCTTTCTCAACGTATTCACCAGCACATAGAGCGATAAGCTTAGCAACAGTCTCTGACTCCAGTTTTGTTTTGCTGAACACAGAGACTGTTTTATCGGCCAATACTTCAGGCACGTTGATGGGCTTAGTTTGCGCACTAGAAAAGGGTAATTCAAACCAAAACTTGCTGCCTTTAAACTTTTCACTCTCAAAGTGAATATGGCCGAGCATCTTTTCGACTAACTGCTTACAAATAGAGAGTCCAAGGCCTGTGCCTCCAAACTCGTTCGAGGTATTAGCAGATTCTTGACTAAACGATTGAAATAGCTTGTTTTGATTAGCTTTTTCAATTCCAACTCCAGTGTCTTCCACAGTGACTTTAAGCCATACCGTGTCGTCTAACTGTTCGGTGGTAACGGTCAATTTCACATGACCTTTTTTAGTAAATTTAATTGCGTTACTGAGGAGGTTATAAATTATTTGTTTAACGCGCGCCGCATCACCGCACAGTTCAATATGCGCTAAACCAGTTTGGTCCAAAATATAAGTGATACCCTGTTCTTTGGCTTTCGCCGACATAGATAGCGCGACATGCTCAATGACAGAGAGCGGGTTGAACGGCTCATTATCAATGTCCAGCTTACCCGCTTCTATCTTCGACAAGTCCAGTACATCGTTAATTAACGACAAAAGCGTAGTCGAGCTCGTTTCCATCATTTCTAGGTACTTATGTTGGTGCTTAGTAACGGGCTCTTTTCTCACCAAGTTTAGTGATCCTAAAATACCATTGAGAGGCGTCCTCATTTCATGGCTGATAGTGGAAATAAATGCACTTTTCACTTCCGACGCTTTCGCTGCTTTATCCCGAGCGTCCACCAGCTCTTTGGTGCGCTCCTTCACCTCTTGCTCTAGTCGTTCATTTGCACCAACTAACTGTGCTTCCGCTTCTTTTTTCGCAGTGATGTCTTCAACAAATAGTGCGACCCCCTGAATGCGCCCGTTTCCTGCATAGATTGGAGATAAACTAAGTGAAAGCCAGATGTTCTCATGGGCGTTCAAGTCTAGTTGTAATGACTTAGACTCCACCACTTCGCCCTGTAAAACCATATTGGCATAGTGAAATAAAAACTGATGCACAGCCTCTGGCAAAAACTGTGGGTTGTTACCTAAACGACTGTTATTCAGCTGCTTAAAGAAACGCTGTGCCGACTCATTAAAGCTGGTGAGCTTTAAGTTGCTATCAAAGCCAAGCACACCATCTGAGGCACCATCTAAAATCGCCTTAAACTCTGCTCGCGTTGAATCGAGCGCACGTAAACTATGGGTATATTGCCAAAATGCAAAAAAGACTAGAGCGAATACACCGCAGGCAATCGCGAGTAAAACATAGGTGGTTAATCGTTTTTCATTGAGGCTTTGCTGATAAACAGCAAAAGGGATAAGATTAACGAGCTTAACTTCTAAGTTGTTAAAGTTAGCCCCTTCAACCTTGCTAATGAGCGCAAGAAACTGCTCTCCCGTTGACTTTTCTTCCACCAGTTGGATTTTATTGGACCATGGTGTCACGCGATATAATGTTTGAAAGTTGATTTCGGGGTTTATATCTTTGCTGTATCGTAGCGAAAATTCAGGGTGATAAATAAATGAGTCATCTGCACCTAAGAGCATCACTTTTTGCATACTAGGCACTTGAGAGACAATTCTGTCTATCATCTTTTCAGCATTGGTATTAATTACCAATATACCAAATAATTCGTTATCTATATCGTAGGTCGGTAAGGTAAAGCGTTTGGTTGGTTGAAAAGGCGTGACGACCTGTCCGTGCTCGCGATTTAAGTTGATTGTTGTGGAATAGATAGTGCGTTCTGGCAGTTGCAGTGCTTGGATAAAGTAATCACTTTCGCTCTTATCCTGTAGTTTGCTATCGGGTACAGCGATGACCTGCCCTAGCTGCCGTTCAACCCTAACCATCTCAACGCCTGTATGGGCGTCAAGTAGGCGGATTTGGTTAAGGCCATCATACGAATATAACATTGACCTAAAAATCGTACTTAGTCGTGCCCGCCAAACATCAAGCGGCGTGTTTTCTTGAGGGTCGATACCATCGTTTTTTTCCGCTCTGGCGATACCCTGAATTGGCGGGGTATCTAGCAGAAAATAAAGAAACCGGCGGTTATCGTCGATCTCTCCCAAGTAAATATTGTTTTGTGCCGAATGTACCTGCTCCAAGCGCTGATAAAAGCCCTCGTTCAGGTCACGATGGATACTGTTTTCAAAATATAAGATGGCACTCACCATCACGGCGAGCAGCAGTACAATAGCGCCCTTAGCAATATTGGAAGAAGACACATTTTCTCCTTGGACAGTGGCCTAACTGTTAGGCATAAAGACCTAAAATGCGTTTGCACTTAAGCACAAAGGGCAGCTACAAGCAAACGCATTATTAAATCTAGTCCAAATAGAAACAAAGACAAAGATTACTTACCCTGCACACGGAGGTTATTTACAACGTGATGCCTTTACGGTTATGAAAACGGTGATAATCAATGCTTGGCCCTTCTGGTACTACTTGGGTTGGATTGATCATCGTATGGCTAAAGTAGTAGTGCCTTTTAATGTGGTAAAAATCAACTGTATCTGCAATACCTTGATGTTGATATAAGTCACGCACATAGGCAGAAATATTGGGGTAATCTTCGATTTGCTTAATGTTGCACTTGAAGTGACCATGGTACACGCTATCGAAACGGATGAGAGTCGTAAATAATCGCCAGTCGGCTTCCGTTAATTGTCCTTTCACAAGATAACGTTGCGCAGCGAGTCTTGCTTCAAGCTTATCTAGCGCGTTAAATAACGCGCTTACCGCATTGTGATAAGCATCTTGGGTTGTCGCAAATCCGGCCTTATATACGCCATTGTTGATATTGTGATAAACAAATTCGTTTATTTCATCGATTTCATGCTGTAACGCCTCTGGGTAATAATCGGTGTCGTTTCCCGTTATCTGGTTAAACGCACGATTAAACATACGAATGATTTCACTCGATTCGTTGCTCACGATCTGCTCCGTTTGTTTATCCCAAAGGACTGGCACCGTGACTCGACCCGAATAATTTGGGTCGTTTTTCGTATACAGCTGATGCATAAAACTGAGCTGATACAGGCTATCACCGACTTCTGGCCGCTGACTGGTAAAGCACCAACCTTGATCTAACATATCTGGGTCTACAATCGAGACATCAATATGCGCCTCTAATTGTTTAAGCTGTCTGAAAATAAGCGTTCTATGAGCCCAAGGACACGCAAGGGAAACATACAAATGGTAACGTCCGGACTCGGCTTTAAAGCCCGCTTTACCCGTTGGCCCTGTACTGCCGTCTGCTGTTACCCAATTTCTTAGTTTTGCAGACTCACGCTCAAACTTGCCTTGGCTACTTTTTGTGTCATACCACTTATCGTGCCATTGACCGTCAATTAATAATCCCATGTAAACCTCCTATACAATATCGCCGAAGCGTCCTTGTTGATAATCTTTTACCGCTTGATGAAGCTCCTCTTGGGTATTCATCACAAATGGTCCCATATGCGCTATTTTTTCATTAATCGGCTGCCCTGCGAGGATCAAAAAGCCAACATCATCCGTAGCTAAGAGATCAAGGTTTTGGCTGGGGTCAAGCTCAAGCAGCGTTTGCTCCCCATAGTTTTCAAATCTGCCCGAATGAATGTAGATCATCACCTTGCCAAACTGAGCCAGTTCAAGGTGCAATTGACTTCCCGCAGTTAAGGTCACATCTGCAAGTGCTCCTTCCCCTGCAAGAGACTGTAATGACGATGTAAGCACTTCGCCCGCCACTTGCCATGTGCCCGCCAGTGCTTTGAAATGACCAGCTTTTGCTATCGCTTTTTGTGGTGCAGGGTGCTCAGTTGTATCTTGATATCTAGGCGCTCGCATTTTGTCTTTTGCTGGCATATTTAGCCAAATTTGAAAGCCATGCATGCCTTGTGCGTCACTTAGCGGCATTTCTGAATGCACCACACCACGCCCGGTGCTCATCCACTGCACATCACCGCTGCGAATGGCTTTGACATTACCCATTTGATCTCTATGCTCAAAGCCGCCTTTGCGAATATAAGTAAAGGTTTCAATGCCTCGGTGTGGGTGCGGTGGGAAGCCAGCCATAAAGTCACTGCGATTATCTGATTTCAATTCATCAATCATGAGATAAGGATCTAAACTCTTGCCGTCAAATCCAGCGATGCGGTTAATATTTACACCAGCACCATCTTGTGTCGCCTGTGCTTTGTTAGTTCGGATAATTTTCATAATAACTCTCGGGTTAATCTGAACTTGAGAGAATAAGTTCAGCGCCATTATTTAATGGTTAGCCTACCAAACCTACGCGAGAATAAAATTAGTCAAATTTGGCTATTTCGTTCTATTACATCGAATGATTATTCCCATCTATTACAGCGCGCGGTCATACTGGTCAGAACAGTCTTTAACATTGCTCGCATCTAACAATTTTTAACAGTATTTACACAATTATCTGACAAGCTTGTGGAGCTACAATTTAACCCTTAATAGGAGCAAAGGATGAGGTCCCTAAGTTTATTGTTTGCGCTGGCACTACTTGCGGCGTGTAGTTCAACAAGTCCGGTAAGCGTAAATACGGTTGCAGGTCCCCCAACGAATCTTACGGTTGAGATCACTGATGTGACCAATACCGATGGTCAAATGCTAGTACTGCTATTTGACAACAGCGCTGACTACCACAGCGATAAAAATGTGAATGATCCAGACGCTCACTTTTTTCGCAAGCTGATTGTCACACCGCAAACTCCTACCACGACGGTCACTTTTGAAGGCGTGCCTGCAGGCCAGTATGCGATCCACGTGATCCATGACGAAGATGGTGATGGCGGCATGGATCGGATGATCTTCCCATTTACCGGCATGCCAAGTGAGCCTTATGCGCTGTCGAATAACATTCACGATAGCTTTTCAAAAGGAGATTTTGAAGAGGCTTTGTTTACTGTAAAGGCCCCTGACACTAAGATCCAACTTGCCCTCTCTACGCATTTATCAAAAATGACAGGGCTGTAATGCTGAATACTCACAGGTGTTGCAATGCCTGTGAGTTCTCTTTTTAAGTTCTGACATTTGTCATTTTATTTTCTGACAACCCTCACTCACGCTTCATCTTACAGCAGCGCATACTGCAAATCGTACAGTTCAGTAGGAGCGAAGACGGTGAGCAATGCCATTGAGTTATCAAATATCAGTTTTGCATACAACAATACTAAGCCAATATTAGCAGACCTAAACCTTACGCTTGAACAGGGTAAGGTATATTCCATTCTTGGTCCAAATGGCGCGGGAAAAACCACCCTGATCAATATAATGCTTGGCAGACTAAGACCCACTTCAGGACGAGTTTCCGTTCTTGGCCATCAGCCTGAGTCTGATTTTTGCCGCCAGCGCGTGGGTGCCATGATGCAGTTAGGCGGACTACCTCTGCAAACCAAGGTAGATGAGTTTCTGGCGTTATTTGCAAGTTACCATCAAACCCCAATTCCATTGGAGCGGTTAATTTCCCTCTGCCAATTAGCACCATTTTTAGAACAAACTTTCGACACGTTATCTGGAGGCCAAAAGCAACGACTGTTTATGGCAATTGCACTAGCAGGCAATCCCAACATTGTTTTTTTGGATGAACCTAGTGTTGGTATGGATGTAGAGTCAAGACAGCAACTGTGGCAGGCCGTACGGACGTTAAAACAACAAAATAAAACGGTACTCCTTACCACACACTATCTTCACGAGGCAGAAGCATTAGCGGATGAATTGTTAGTTTTAAAAGAAGGAAAATGTACCAAGCTTAACGACATACCTGAGCTTGCTAACACCTATCGTCGCTCACAAATCAAGTTCACCAGCGACCTGTCTGCAGCGGCACTGGTTAACGCACTTCCCATGATAGATCTGAATGTTAAAGGCGATCAGTTCACTATCTTGACGGACGAGCCAAACCATATTTTGCAGCAGTTATTAGAGAAATTTTCTATCCGCAATTTATATGTAGCCCCAATGAGCCTCGAAGAAGCTTATTTATCCCTAATGAATGCTAGGAGCGCTTAACCATGATAAACACAGCATCCTTTATACTAGAGAGCAAAACTGAGCTTTTGAGCACATTTAGAAGTAAGGGTTTTGTGATCCCAGCCACCCTATTTCCTTGCTTGTTTTATCTTTTCTTCGGCGTGGTGTTCAGTCATCATGACTCCCATAACTATATGTATATCAATTATTTGATTTTTGGCATGATAGGACCTGCGCTATTTTCCTTTGGCGTTAACGTCGCCCTTGAAAAGCAAAATGGTTGGCTGATACTCAAGCAGCTCTCTCCCGTTTCTCCCTATCAGTATCTGCTCGCAAAATGTGTAAGTGCGACGGCTTTTTCATTGCTCGTAGCCTGCTTAATGAGCTTGCTGGCATTATTTTCTGGCGTGTCTTTAAGTTTAGCTCAATGGTTACTCGTGATTGCCATTGCCCTGCTCGGCACCTTGCCTTTGTGTATGTTAGGGCTGTTAGTTGGGCTGTCAGTGTCAGCAAAAGCGGCACCTGCAGTGGTTAATTTAGTTTACCTACCACTCTCATTGCTTTCTGGCCTGTGGCTACCTATCACGCTATTTCCTGAAGCAATGCAATGGTTTGCTTGGCTGTTGCCAACTTTCCATATTTCCCAGTTGGCGCTTTCGACCATTGATGCCACCTTGGGTTTTCCAGTTTACCTCCATGCGGCCGTCCTAATTACACAAACGCTAGCATTATTTTTTGTCGCACAAATTAAATTTAAAAAGGCTTAACAGGACTACCAAAAGCGCACGGTCCCAACCCTGTGCGCTTTTATTTTGTAATTACTTAACCTGAGGTTTGGATAAGGAATGTTCCAACTCATTGTTGCTAAAGCACAACTTAGTTTTTTCCTTGTCTAGCCAGAGAGTTTTAGGGAAAACAAGGCGAATTTACGCACCAATAGCTGGCTATTGGAAGTGAATTCAACGCAGTTAGCGCTAAAACTGGCTGCTAGAAAGGCATTAATTATCCGCAGCTCAGGTTACTTACTCTCTACGAGCTTACTGTCGATACTGAATTTACCAGCACCTGACACGGCAAGTGCGAGAAAGCCACCAGCCATTGCAATATTTTTAAAAAACATTAAGAACTGCATTTGGTCGGCCAGATCAAAGTGAAACAGCAACGCACTGACAATACTAAATCCTGCAAATGCAATTGCTGTCAGCTGAGTAAATGCTCCCGCAAGAATGAAAAGCCCTCCTATCAATTCAAAGGCTATAACCAATGGCAGCAGCTCGCTTGGTAATCCACTTGAAGCCATGTATGCAGCATTACCTTCGAAGTATTGGATTTTATTAATCGCAGCCAGTATAAAAATGGCTGATAGCCCTACTCGGCCAAATAAAGATAATACTGATGCCATTGTACTGTTCGGTTTAATGATGTTAATTAGGTTCATGATACTTTCCTCGATAAATATAGACGGTATTGGATTGGCTCTAGGTGATGAGCCGTTGGAAGAAAGTATACGTTCGCTTTAGAATAATTAAATTAGTAAAAATATCACACATCATTCTGTTAAAAAGAATTAAAGCTATCCAAACAGATTCGCTTCCAATAGGTAGTCAATAACCGCCCGTGTCCTAGGTGGAATTTGTTTACGCGATGGATAAATGAGAGAAAACACCAGTTGCTCGCTACTTAACTCTGGACAGATCATTTGTAACTCCCCACGCTCAACTTCTTGCTTCACAGTAGAAGGCAATAACTGCGCAACTCCTAATCCTGCCACTGTCATTTGTTGTAACAGCATGGGGGAATTGCACCAATGTACTTGAGTTGGTGTAAAGTTTACGGCTTCACCGCCACGATAAAACTGTGTCATCCCCGTTGATTTAGCCTGCTCTAACAGTAACCAAGGTAACTGATTTAGCAGTGTGTCTTTGCTTGGTAAACCATGCAATGCTATCAGTTTAGGGCTTGCATAGAGCTTAAAACATTCTTGATGTAATTGCCTTGCAACCAGTGCGCTATCTTTAGGAAAGCCAACCCTGATGGCGAGATCTATTTGGTCGTTAATTATATCGCGCTTGTCATCATCAACGATGATATTTAATTGGATCTTCGGATATCGCGCCGTGAGTTCAGGAAGTTTTGGTAACAGAAACTTATGTGCGGTGTCGTGTGTCATGGTTATTGAGACCATACCATGAGGCTCTTTGTTATCGAGCAATACCTCAACATCATCCAAAATAGCGTGCAATGAATGCGCTTGAGCCAAAATGTCACGCCCCTCTCGCGTTAGCGTGAGTTGCCTCGTGCTACGCTGCAGTAGTCGAACACCCAGCATGGCCTCTAACTGGGACACTTGTTCACTCACTCTAGAACGGCTAGTAGCCAGCTTTCGCGCAGCTTGAGCAAAGCTTCCCACATCCACAACCGTTGCAAATATCGCTAAGAGTTTTAGTGCATTTAAGTCTATTGTACTCAATTTCAGAACTCACCATATCGAATTAACTCACTTATGATAACAAAAATTACCACGCATAATAGCGACATCCAATACATTCTCATTTTAAAAAGAGGTATACATCATGATCGCAATCACAGGCGCAACAGGCAAATTAGGTCAATTAGTTATCGAGTTTTTGACACAAAAGATCCCAGCCAAGCACATCGTGGCTCTTGTCAGAGATCTCGATAAAGGAAAGGCACTCACCAATTTAGGGATCACCGTAAGGCAAGCTGATTATGACAAACCGCATACACTTGATGCAGCACTTGCAGGTGTTGAAAAGCTGCTGCTGATCTCAGGCAATCAGATCGGAAGCCGCACACCTCAACACAAAGCAGTTATTGACGCCGCAGTGAAAAACCAAGTGCGCTTAATCGCCTATACCAGTATTTTGAATGTGGACAATTCACCACTAAAGCTGGCTAAAGAGCACAAAGAAACAGAAGCGTATTTGAGAGCAAGCGGCGTGGCTTATAGCATGCTGAGAAATGGATGGTATAACGAGAACTACACTGATTTAGTACCTGTATTTACAGCAAATCATGCCATTACCTCAATCGCGCCGAAAGCTCAGATCAATAGCGCTGCTCGTGCAGACTACGCACTGGCTGCTGCAACCGTATTAAGTAGTTCTGGCCATGATAATTCAGTCTATGAGCTGGCTGGCGATAACGCATTTACAATTGAAGGTTTGGCACAAGCGGTGTCAAAGCATACTCAAGTTGAAGTAAAAGCAAAGTTTGTATCTGAAGAAGAATACTTGGCCTACTTGGTTGCTCTTGGCGTGCCAGCAGCGTTTGCTGCGTTATTGGTTGACGCCGAGGCACAAGCACAGCAAAGATATTTGGCAACCCAGAGTAATGCGCTCAGCCAGTTGATTGGTCGCCCGACCACAACGGTGGCCCAGTCGCTCGCAAAGAGTTAAGCGTATTTTACCGCTGATATAGTGCACAGGCTTTGCTTGTGCACTTATTTTTTACTCAACCTTACCTTCTAAGGTTGATATCAATAAGTCTCGGCTCACTAGAAAACCACAAATACTCACCACGACTAAAAAGATACCGTACATAGAGCCGATATAGACCCAGTCGCTTTGGCCAAACCAAAGGCTTGCACGAGTACCATCATTCACTAACAAGATGTTAACAAGAGACAGTGTGATCACGCTGCGAAAATAAATCGGTTTATCCATATGGCTCGCAAATGCTGCGATAATGAGGGAAAACAGGCATAAGTAGAAGCCTATAACGGAAAACGCACCAGGTTGCATACTAGGATAAAATGCGACGAGAGAAAGGAGTACAGCAGCCCAACCGGTAGTTTTGTATATCATTATCAAGTCCTTTGAAAATGTTAAAAAGTGTTTGTTATGTAAACAGGCTGGAGTATGAGGTAATACTCGTAATTACGCAACTAAATGGTGATAAATATTAGCTGATATGACCTTTATTCCTTAGTTTTAAACCTATCAGATTGCCTTTGATTTTAAACCTAACCCTAAAGCATTAAGTGAAAATTTAATTAACGCATTATCAAGATGATAGCGCAGCTGAAACTCTTGTCTTTAACTGCGGTACACTGTCTTTTTCAAACCAGTCGTGCTTTTTTAACCAGATCTGATTACGGGGGCTAGGATGAGGTAATGGCAAATGACTTTGGCTGGAAAAGTCAGCATTTTTTACCAACTCAGTTACTGATGAATATTGCGTTAAGTAGCATTTTTGCGCATATTGCCCAATAAGTAGTGTCAGCGATACGTGGCTGAGTGTAGCTAGCACCTGAGAATGCCACGTTGGCGCACAGATTTTAGGCGGTGGTAAATCTCCAGACTTCCCTTTACCCGGGTAGCAAAACGCCATTGGCATAATGGCAAATAAATCTGGGTTATAAAACTGTGCTCGACTAACACCGAGCCAGTCGCGCAATCTATCTCCACTTGGGTCATTAAACGGCTGACAGGTTTGATGTGCTTTTAACCCCGGCGCTTGGCCTATAATTAAGACTTTGGCCTTATAACTGCCTTGGATGATAGGTTTTGCCCCCATGGGAAGCGTTTTATCACAAAGCTTGCACTGCCTAACACGTTCAAAAGTATCCATCTTCCCTTACTTCTTATTTTACCCAATCGCACCGAGAGTCATTATGGCATAACCACATTCAAAACCCCATTGAACCAAAAGCACTTAGTCGTTAAAACACCTCCACTCGACTTAAAACAAGTACGAATCACTATCATTTAGATGCAAATTATTGGATAATATTCTATTACGTTTTCTGTCTTTTTAAGAGGTGCTATGCCTAGTCGGGATAACACAAACAATAAGGCTATTTTGTACAGAGCTGAAGTGCTAGCACGCTTTTTCATCGCTATTTTCGGCGGCTATTACGTGACCGTTTTGGCTTCATCTTTGTTGGCTTTAACTTTACCTACTCCGCGCCTAGATGCGCTTTTATATGCATTAACAACCGGCATCGTCTTTTACGCCATCGTTTTTATTTGGGTGTTTGGATGCCGCTCTTTTAGAAAAGTATTTCTTGGCATGATCGGACTACTTTGTATTCTCTACGGCGCACTGACGCATTTTGGAGGCTCCCTGTGAGAGAGTCATTTTTCCGCAGTATGACTTGGCTACACACTTGGGTTGGTTTACTCGTTTGTTGGTTGCTGTTTTTAATCTTTTTTGCTGGTACAGCGAGTTTTTTCAGACATGAGATCAGTCTGTGGGCACAACCTGCGACACATCATCTACCTCATTACGATAGCGCTCAACAAAATGAAACGGTCAAAAAGAGTATCGAACGGTTTCAAGAGACAGCGCCAAGCGCCGAGTCTTGGCGTATTGAGATGCCAACAGAGCGTCGCCCAAGCTTGCTATTGATGTACTCTGAAAAGCCAGCCGAAGGGGAAAGACGTGGAAAACGTCACTCGGAGTATCTTGACCCAGTAACGCTGGAGGCACTTCCTGAGTTTAGAGAGACTAAAGGCGGTAACTTTTTCTATCGTTTGCATTTTGACTTACATTACATGAACGCAATCACCGCGCGCTGGATTGTCTGTTTTGCAACTCTGTTTATGCTGATTGCGCTTATTTCTGGCGTAGTGATCCATAAACGCATTTTCAAAGATCTATTCCAATTTAGAAACGGGAAAGGACTGAGAAGTTGGCTAGACGCCCACAATCTCTCTTCCGTGGTTGCATTACCGTTTCATATTATGATCACTTACACCGGCTTAGTGACGCTTATTTTTATGTTGCTGCCACAACCAGCTGAGCAGCGCTTTGAAGATACAAAAACGCTCCGAGCCGAACGCTACCCCTTTCTTGCTGCGATCCCTGAAACAGGACAACCATTGAAGGAGCTCGCATTAAATACAGCGTTAGATCATTATTTTACTAACTCTGGTGACGCACCGCTTCGCCGCATTGTGATCTCATCGCCAGGGGATGCAAGCGCAACGATTAAGCTTTATGCCAATGCTCAACGTACTGTTCAGGATGACCCACCAAGCTGGATGTATAGCGCGGTATCAGGTGAGCTGTTAAAAACGCACAATGTGACACTGTCTGGCGCTGAAAATCTCTACGGCGGAATGATAGCACTGCACACTGGACGTTTAGCAGAGCCGCTTTTGCGTTGGTTATACTTTGTTGCTGGATTAGCGGGATGTGCCATGATTGCTACTGGTGCGGTTATGTGGGCAAAAAGACTGCGCCAAAAGCTCAAAGGTGATGACAAACCGGGTGTAGGCCTTAGGCTTGTGGAGTCGCTCAATTTAGGCACCATTATGGGTCTGCCAGCCGCAACGGCGATGTTCTTTTATGCAAACCGATTGCTTCCAATGGAATTAGCGGGACGTGCAGACAAAGAAGTTCTGGTGTTCTTTGTTACGTGGGGAGTATTCACTCTGGCTGCTCTATTTAAGTCGGATAGGCTAGCGTGGCTGCTCTCTGCGAAAGTAAATGCTATCGTGTGGGGCTTACTGCCTGTCGTAAACATGCTAACCACTGATGGCAGCATTGTTAGCTATTTCATTAATGGTCAGTGGGTATTATTTGGTTTTGATGTGATGGCTATTGGTATCGCGTTCGGTTTCTTGGTTCAAGCCAAAAAGCTCGGCAGTACCAAAGCAGCGCCAGCGACACCACGTCGCCAAGCAAAACATGAGGTAAACGCCTAATGGAATGGCTAACGTTTTTACTTTGCCTGCTAGCGTTTATGGGTTTTGCAGTAGCAAAACCCAATCACTATAAAGAAGTATTTGGTACACGTCCAAAAGGTAACGTAACAAGTCAATTAACCATTGCCGGCTGGCTCTGCCTCGGCAGCAGCTTGGCACTTGCTCTTAAAACTCAGGGGGCCTACGGTAGCTTAGAGTTTATTGGTTATATGACCTTGGCAGTATTACTACTTATCGCTATCTTTGCGACCAAACCTAGTTACTTCAGATCACTATTTTACCTAGTCATTATCGCTATGCTGCTCAGTACGCTGTATTGGATCATATTTTAACTAAGGCGCCACTAACGGCGCCTTTTTTAGATCACAATTTTACTAACATTCCTTTGTTAACTCTTTGAAACCACATCATTTAGCATAAAATATCAGCAATAGTGGCGATATACACCGCAAATTTACTAACTCAAACTAAGGTAGGTTAGTAAAATCGTGATCTAATGAGCTCAATTAGCTTAATCAGTTGGTAAAAATATGATCTGATAGTCTTGTTTTCGGGCTAGCTTAGTAAAATCCTGATCTAAGCGCTAAAGGAATACTATTGGTTAGTTAAATTCTGATCCAAAAAGCGAGAAGAGTAACTCAGCTCTGCTCCGAGCTTAAGTTTTATCTTACCTTCAAGGTCTATAGCGCTCTATGCTGCGCTAAAAAGTCACGAGTCAGTTCGTTGGCTTGAGTAATTTCTTCTGATGACATTTTTCCCTCGAGATCTCTGATTGTCCACTCAACTCTGCCAAATACGTCACTGTTACTCACCACTTCTACAAAAAAGTAAGCAAAAGCGAGAGACTTAACATAATCCTGCCCACCAGTCTGTGGATCTAAGTGTTGAAAGCCAGAGATAAGCTTTAGCATCGAATTCTCACCACCTTGAAGTGCGACCTTGTGCGCTAAGCGATACTTAGTCGTGATAAATGCTTGTCGACGCGAAACTTGTTCATCTCTTGGGACATCTTTTAACTTCAGCTCATCAACCAGCTCAACGTCGCCTAGTAGCCAAAGCAAAGACACCGCTTTATCTGAGCCCTTTTCAGCAGCTTCTATCAACATGTCAACATAAGGGCCATCGCGATCTGCGCTGCCTAAGCACATTTTAAATTTTCTATGCATACTATCTATGATTTCATAGTACTCATCATTAGCATGCGCTCGTTCAGCCCAAGTGTCGAGTTCACTCTGCGTTTTAGGCACTCTTCTGCATATTCTTATTTTGTTTGCTTGCTCGTAGAGCTCATCAGAACTCTCGTGAGCATGAAGCAAAAGCGGTTGTTGAGCATTTGACTTCTCAACAAAGCGCTCTTCTTGAGGTAATGCCTTGATTAAGTTTGAATTTTCACCCACGAACGGAGTAAGCTGAATGCTGTTATCTTGTGTAAATAACCATGTTATAACGACTAACCCCGTAACAATAATAAAAACCAGCAACTTCTTCACGTATTTCAAACCCACTCCTGTCTTAAAACAAGTGTAACTTTAAAGCAGTAATAAAAACAATGAATTGCCCTCAGAAACTTGCTTTTGGAGTTTCAGAAATAATGAAAAGACATGCACTTATCCGCTACCAAAAGATTAGCGTGCAATTTCAATTTGAAACTACCTCTTATCAGTGCCAGTCCCCTATCTTTGCGCCTTTATCAACTCAGAGCAGGAAGTGTCCTACCCTGAATATACTTTACTCGGCTTTATTCCAATCCAGCTGCATATCCCACACATATCGGTGCTCTGGCTCTAGAGGCTGTTGAGAATCATCGACTTGTTCAAGCACATTACGCGCTTTTACTATGGTGGCGTCACGACCGAATAGGTAACTTTGCTCTTTAACAATGGTTAAATAGGCTTTATTCAGTGCCAGCGCACGTGGTTTTGATGGTGTGATCAATTCATAAAGGTTTTTCGCAGACTGCACTTTTTTGCTGTTTACCGTGCCATCTTCGTTAAACCAGCGCATTAGCATCTCTTGGTTTTGCCTAAACTCATCACCGCCGCCAACACGCATCATATAGGTCAAGAACTCCCCCTGCTCTTCGCCTTTGTTAGGTACGTCTTGCATCTCTTTTAAATTGATATAACCCCAACCCAGTTTGCCTTCGACTTTACGCGCAAACGAGAAGGTTTGGTCATAGGTTGAACCAATGGTTTTGTGACAACCATTACAAAAAGCGAGCTCTTGCTCATGTTGCGGACGAAGAGCACCATTTTTGTCTTCAATATAACCGTTAATCGTCCAACCGAAGTTGTTATTGATCCCTTGGTCGCCCAAATAAAGCGTTTGTGGGTAATTTTCGAATGACTTTTCTTTCGCTTCTCTGTAGTAAGCAGCGCCGAGTGACTGCTTGGATTTAAAGTTGTGCTTTTTCATGTAGCGCACTTCTTTCATTCTTGGCGCATTAAATACTTGGCCGTTATCATCTACCCCAATATACCGAACGGTGTGTAAGAATTCAGTGTCTTGTGGATATAACTGATGAGCAAGCTCGATAGTATTGGCATCACCAAGGTAACGCTCACTGCGCAGCATGCTAGTGATCTTCGTGAGTTTGCCATCACCATTTAAATCTACGCCAACTCGCGACTCAGAAATCACTGGCGTTGATATTTCGTCAAGCCCCTTTACAGCCATTTCAACCAAACTTAAGTTGGCAAGGTAAACGTCCTGATTATACGTTTCGCCCTTTTCTCTGAAGGCGTCAGCAAGGCGGATCATGACATCCCCTGTAGAGCCATTGGTTGGCCAGAAAGTACTAGGAAAAGGTTTATAATTGAATGCCACCCAGCCACTGCCGTCTTTTGCTATACCAAGCTCATCGAACGCTTTTTCCGGATATGCCAAGTTGTTAAGCGGGGTGATCTCACCTTTCCAGTCGGGGTTATTTTTTAGTTTTTCGATGAAAGGGCTGTAATTATCTTGGTTGACCCAGTTAGTAATATCTTGATCTGAGATACCTTTGATAAGCTCAGAACGATCTTTAAACAAATTTTTCCAGTGGTTTTTAAATCCAAGATCGGAAAACTCATAGGCGCCTTGTAAATTGGCATCGCGCATCATGTTTGGTCGGTTTTTTTCATCATATGATTGATGGCAGGCATAGCAAGGGTTATTCACGCCATCCGTTTTGGTGTAACACTGAGGTGGGATCACTGATTCAGGGTTATAGACTTCATTGTGCTGCATAAATGCGGCCGCAGGAATATCATCACCCTGTTTATAAGGTGCTGTAGTTTGCGCCGACATAAGTGCGGTATTGGTTAGCCCTTGAGTCTGTTCATCATTACAACCAAACAAGGCTACGCTCGTCAATGCCACTAGAGTTAGGCTAACGTATTTCATTTTTATGACTCCAAAATTTTGCTAAAAAAAAGCAGCGCACCATTCAGTGCGCTACTACTTGCTTAATTATTTTGCTTTAGGGTCATAAAGCCAAAGCGTGTTGTTTTCTTGGAAGCCATCTTCACCAATGATGATGCGACCATCTTCCATTACGATTACGTTATCAGGCTGCGAAAGTTGATTGACGTCACAACGCTCAGCGCCAGTTAGTGACGAGCGGTAAGTTGCACCCATGACAACCGGTTCAATGCGAGTTAAGTTATAGTTGTTATCGATATGAGCACGGTATACACCGCCACAATCTTTAACACGCGCAGAAAGCTGCATGTCACCTTCGCCATCAATCATGGTGTTGTCGATATCCGAGATACCGATATACATATAGGCTTTATCTACCACCTCACCGGCAACTACATCTTGACCAGTTACTGCCTCAAGTACGCGGTTATGGTTGATGCTTAAGCCTTCAAGTTTACGCCATTCAGCCGTAGCGCCTTTTTGGCGTGCAGCCTGACGAGACTCAAGGAAGATAGCACGGTTGTCCATCGCTTTACCTGCCGTTACTTTACCGCCACCGTTTGCAACAGTTGGATAAGTTGCAGCGCCTTCTGCCCACGCTTTTACATCAGCAACAGACAGATAGCTTGTTTGACCTTCAACATAGTCAGTCTCATTGATGCCGTCGTATTCGGCCACCCAAGTTTCAATCTGTGCATTACTGCCGCTACCAAGCTCAACCCAGCTAATGTCAAAGCCAGTTACAGCCGGATCGGTAAGGCCTGCATCTTGAGTTAGCTTTGCTGCGTATAGGGTACCTGCACTTAAGTCTTCTGGTTGATCTGCAACAAATTTAAATAGTACGCCACCGGTATCATCTTGTGATGAATAAACAGTACGACGGTCAGGCATTACAACTGAGTTTTCATGCTCATAACGACCGATTGTAAAGTGTTTTACAACATCAGGTGTTTCGGTTGTAGGATTTTTGATTTCTGCAATGTAACCGTAGCGATAAGGGTTAGGGAAATCAGGTGCCATTAACGCTTCCATTGTGTCATTACCTGTTTCAGCAGGGTTATTCCACTGTGGATCTTGTGTTGAATCAACTTCAGACCAGACAATCCATTCTTCCGAAGTCAGCGGTGTGCCCCAAGGTGATACTGAACCAAAGCAGTTGGCTGCTGTGCCTTTAACACCGTCGAAGTCTACCATCATGGCTTCTTCGATTGACCATTTACCCGTTGTTGCTTTACTCATTTTCAAACGACTGACACCACCTGGGTACGCTTCCCAGTTTGTAAATAGGTAACCTGTGTTTGCATCGACTGGAATATAACCATTGAAGTCAGGGTTATCATTTTTAATGATTTCTTCACCAGTTGAGATGCTGTAATGTACACCCAAACCACCCGCTAACCCCTTAGTGCCAAGGTTTGCGAATGTATCACCTGTTTGGCCTAGGATTTGATATTGACCAATTGCAGAAATCACGGTTTGTTGTTCCATGGTCGAAGCAGGAACTGGTGCGCTTGGGATATTTGCAGGTAAATTATTAAAGTTCACACCGGTTAGTACACCGACAGTACCCGTATTGAATGGCTTGCTATTGAACTTATCAGTAGCTGTGTTGGTATCATTTGGGTGCTGAACATTGAAGAACAAGTCACCCCCTTCAGAGAGAAATAGACCAGTTACTTCAGCACCAGCAGGGACGGTTGCGATGCGAACAAGGCCTGGTACGCTGTAACTACCATCGCGACCATTTTGGCCGTCTTGTCCATTTTGACCGTCCTGTCCGTCAGTACCATTTTGTCCATTTGTGCCGTTTGTACCATTTGAGCCATTAGTACCGTTTGCACCATCTTGGCCAGCAGTGCCCTGCTCACCTTGAGGACCCGCAGGACCTTGTGCTCCGTCGTCACCATCACAGGCTGTAAGTGCCATTGCAACTGCCGCTGCAATAAGAGAATATGCTACACGCTTCATGAGTTACTCCAGTTCCTAAGTATTATTTTTTGTAAAGCGTGCAACAGTGTGAAGTGTTCCTGTTACAGTTGACTGAATGATTTATTAACCATTTCCTACAGGAATAAGACACTTAGACTCAACTCACATACAGCCTCCCTTCTGTTAGTAAGTTAAAATACCCATAAAAGGAACTTTAGTGTAAAGGGGGTTTACACTATTCTTTTTGAACGGGTTCGTGTCTCATATAGATAAGTTCATTGGTGTTAAAACCATATTGTTCTGACATGGTTTTAAACTTATTCATTACGGTATCGGGCACTTTAGGTGCTCTAGAAAGCAACCAAAGGTAATCACGGTTGTAGCTGGTAACAAATGCATACTGATAATCTTCATCTAACTCGAATACCACATAACTGCCATAAAACGGACCAAAAAATGACACTTTCAAATGCGCTATTTCATCATTTGCAACAAACTTAGCTTTGCCAACCGCTTCTTTCCACTCTCCTTCCTCTGTTACATATCCCCTATTTACGACTTTAATTGAACCATCAGGATTTTGGCTATACGTTGCCGTGACGTTCTGCATTCCCCTTTCAAATGAATGATCTAATCGCGCGATTTCATACCAAGTGCCTGTATAGCGCTCAACATTAAAGTCTTTAACTGGTTTGATGCCATCTGGCAGCCCTGTGCATGCTGAAATTACAAGCACTAAAATCGCTGTGAAAAATAACTGTGGTACTTTCATATAAGTTCTCCATATTCCATCTTGATGTCATACGTAGTAACCAAGCACTAAGATTAACGATAGGTTCGATTTTTACCTAGGGCCTGTTGATCTTTCAAGTTTGTTTTTGCAGCAGTTTGATTGCCATTTATACAGGGAAGAGCCTGTGTAGCATAGTTATTCTATGTGAGTCAGGCGATAACGCATTAGAAATGCCAATCAGGCCCTAGTAAAAGCAAAATTTAATTCAAACCCTTACCATGCCAATTTCACCTTATTTATTTTAAACTTACGTGCAAATGAATAGATCGCAGCAAAGTATGATGAATACAGCACAGAGCAAAAAAATACTAACTCATGGTTTGGGTGTCGTAACGGGTAAAGTTGCGTTTTATATTGAACATCCACCACGCATAGAACCTTATAATAATTTGATGCAAGTCAGTGCGTTAGCGAGTGGGGAGATCGAACATATTAATGCGCATTGTGGCAATGGTTGGCGGAAAATCTTCAATGTTTTTGCCAAGTTTTTATTTGCTGCAAGACTGCCAGATCACGATATTACTAACTATTCAACTTGGCAGTCATATCGTGATAGCGCATTACTTCAAGCTTCAAGTCAAGAAGCCCTGCTCTTCTCAACGCCTGATTTTTCAGCAAAAACATACGATTGGCATATTATTGCAGGACGCACCTACGCGAAATCATTACTCAGAGATCAGGTTTTTACTAACAATCTAACTTGGCTGGATGATGAGTTCGCCGTTGACTATAACTTGCGTCTTATTATTTCGCCATTTTTGGATTATCGCCAACTTAGTAATATAAAAATCAATAAGTTAGTGGAAATAATAAGACAAGGTTAGATATTAGGCGGCAACTAAACTGTATGCCAAGTTGTGAAGAGATCAAATTTTTACTAAGTAAAATACTGATCTACTTCCTGTATCTTCATCATTGAGATCAGAGTTTTACTAACTTTTTAGAAGTAAATGACATGAGGTTTAGATGAAGCGCGGTGACGTCAGTAGCGGAGCAGCAATTGGTTTGGATAGATCATTATTTTACTAACTTAATACAAGCTACTTTGAAAGAGTAAGAAAGGAAAAGCCACACCCGAATATGGTCTGGCTTATTTATCCGAAGCTCAGGTTATTTAGATAAAAACTACTGTTTATCTACCACAAAGCCAGCAAACCCAAGGGCTTTGAAGAAAGGTTTAGCAATGCCAAAACCTGCGGTGTCTAGCAGTTCAGCAAGGCGCATTTTATCCACGGGGTAAAACTCATGCTCTAAATTTACCCTCATACGTTGCTCGCCAACATCAGTCAGCCCAAGTTGTTTGCACACGATTAACTGCGCTTCACGTTCAAAGCTTGTCGCAGGTTTTTCTAAGTCGGCAATAAAAAGATGCCCATCCGACTTTAGCTGCTCACTCATTTGTTTAAACAAGCTTGCTTTATCGCCGTTATCTTTTACAAAGTGCATCACCAACAAGCATAGTACTGCATCCGCTTGGTAGGCCTGTGGTGAAATCGCACCATGATGGATCTGCACGCGCTCTTGTAGGCCTAACTTAGTAAAATGCTGATCTGCAATTGCCAACATATCAGCAGATACATCTTGCGCTATAAACCGCCAACTCGGGTTTAGCTGAGCAAGCTCTACAATTTCTTTGCCTGTCCCTGCACCCACAACCAAAATGGTTGCGCTATCTGGGTAAAGTGCTAACAGTTGCGCCCCGGTAAGTTGGTGAATTAACGCATAACCTGGCACCAGTTTTGTGATCCTAGAGTCGTAGTTTTGGGCTTCTTCGCCCGTAAAAGTCGGCATCCAAATTTCCTTATGTTTGTGGTACTAAATTTAAAGATGAGTAGCCTCCCGGCTGTTTATTCACATGAATACGGGTGGCGATCCGCTCGCTCATCTGAGCAACATGCGAGATCACTCCAACCTTGCGTCCTTGTGATTGCAACGCGTCCAGTGCATCAATTGCGACACCCAGCGTCTCGGGGTCTAACGTACCAAACCCTTCATCAATAAATAATGAATGTATTTGCACTTTATTTGATGAAAGCGCAGCAAGTCCAAGTGCTAAAGATAAAGATACCAAGAAGGACTCTCCTCCAGATAAGGTGTTGACGCTACGTTGTTCGTCAGCCATATCTTTATCTATAACCGCAATTTCCAAAGATTGCTCAATATTGGTAAGCAGATAACGTCTAGAAAGCGTATGCAATTGCTGGTTAGCATACTGCAATAAGATTTTTAACGTTTGTGTTTGCGCCCAATTACGCAACTTTTTGCCTGTTGCGTCGCCTAATAACTTGTCTAGCAAATGCCATTGCTCGTAGTCTTGTTGCAACTGAGCGAGATTTGCCGCTTGCAAAGAGAATTGTTGTTTATTCTGAGCATCAACCTCTAATGCACTTTGCACTTGTAGCAACTGATTTTGAGTTTGCTCAAGTGCTTGCGTCGTCTCGGCATGACTTAGTTTAACTTGTGCACTGTCAACTCCATCAGGGTACTTATTTTCAAGTTGGCTGAGTTCTTCACGCTGATGACTAAGCTGCAGCTTAGTGTTTTGAAAGGTTTGCTGAACTTGCGCACACTTTTCTAAATTCGCTCGAGCTTCATCTAACGAAACCTCAAGTAACGCTAATACTTTTACTTTGTTTAGCTGCCCTTGCTGGTCGAGCAGCCATTGTTCAAAGCGCGCACTGAGCTGCTGCAACCGCGATGTTTGCTCGGCAATTTGCTTTTCTAGCTGCGTCAGACTGTGTTGGGTCTTTTCACGCTGTGCTTCGGTTTGGCTTAGCGCCAACTGGGTTTGTGTGATCTGCTCTCGGCTTTGCTGTTCTTGCTGCTTCAGCTCTGCAATCCAATCATCCAATCTGGTGTGCTGCTGTGGTAAGTATTCAGCACGTTCGCGATTGAGGCGTTCAATATTCTGCTGATGTTGTAAAAGCGTATGTTCTAATTCTTCAAGCCGCTGCGCCTCATCTTGTTTTTGTTGACTGGCAAGATGTAATTGATGCTCAAGCTGAACTTTTTTCGCCGTTAACGCATCGGTGCGCTCGGTGGTTTTTAGCCAAGTTTGCACTCCTGTTTTAAGTTGGCTAATGGCAGCTTGAGGAGATGAATCAAAGTTTTGCCACCATGAATTATCGGAAATTAACGCTTCAAGCCGATTGCGTAAGGCATCCACTGTTTGTGATAGCTGATCATATTCGGTTCGCAAAAAGGCAATATGATTACCTAAATCATGGTGCTGCTGCTGAAGTGCCTGCCCTTTATGTTTAGCCTGCTCGAGGTGTTGTTGTGCCTGCTGAACCGATTGCCACTGGCGGTCGATATTATTGCGTAACTTTGATAGTTCATTTAGCCGTGACTGAATACTCACGAGTTGCAATTCAGCTTGCTCAGCGCTGCCAACTTTATACTCATCGCTCAACGCGTCTAGTCGAGCCCGATTCTCATTTATTTGCTTAGTGCAGTGAGCAATTTCCTGAGTGACTGACTGCCATAGCGCATTCTCACGCTCCTTTTCACCGACTTGTTGATTATAACGCTGCAACACTTGTTCACGAGCTTGCTCAGCAGCTTGATACTGAGACCGAAAATCCGATAGTAGCTGTTCCCAGTGGGCATCGATGTGCTCCACACCATAAGGATGTTCTTTTGAGCCACACACCATGCATTCTTGCCCTGCCCGCAGTTGAGAGCGTAAATCGCTGATCCGCTCACTTGCGCGTAACTGCACTTGCTCCAAGTTATCACGAGTTAGGGCTAGGCGCTGCTTAGACAACTCGTCTTGCTGCTTGGTATCTCGGATCAGTATCTCAAGCCTTTCCAAGCCAATATGATGTTGAGTTTGTTGCGATCGTAACTGATGCAGCAAGGCATCCCCTTCTTCGATACTGCGATAGGCCTGCACGCATAGAGACCAGTTTTGCAATGCCAAATTTAGGTCTTGTTGAGTCAAAGGTGCGAGTGCTTCTTTTAACGCTGAGAGCGCGCTGGCTTCGGTGTCGTAAACCTTTTGTAGATGCTGTACCTCAGCCTCATGTTTGCTCAATTGTGTACCTAGCGCTTGCTGTTCGCTCGGTAATTTTTGCAACTGGGTTTCATGATCGTTACGTTGTTGTTGGTACTTTTGCAGATCATCGAATTGAGGCTGAACCACGCTCCATTGCCCGGCAATATTGCTAACTGAGTGCAAGTTCGCTTGCTCATGCTCTAGCTGCTTTAATTCAGTAGCGATCTCGCCTTGTTGCACTTGATACTTCTGTATCGCAGCTTCATGTTGCGTAATAAGATTGGCATGCTTATCGAGATAAGGCTTAGTTTCTCGTTCTTGCGCTTTGTGTAGGCTCAGCTTTTCATCCAATAGACGAATGGTATTAAAGCTTGGTTCTAACTTTACAAAATTGGCTTGCTGCGTAATAAGCTGCTGTTCAAGTTGCTGCTGTTTTGCTTTTAGCGTTGCAATAGTGGATGCAAAATCTTGTTGCTGCAGTGCTAGCTGCTCTTGAGATAGCTGCGCAACGCGTTTATCCGCCAGCTCATGCTGCTCACGGTTATCACGCATCTCATTGGCTTTTAAGACTTGCTGCGCATATTCCTGCTGTGGCTTTCCCTCTGCTATTTGCTGCTCAAGCGTTTTTAGCGTGTGTTCCACCTCAGCTATTTTTTGCTTTCTTAGCTCGACATCCGCGAGCCATTGCAGCTGAGCTTGCAGCTTTGTGCTTGTTTCTTGTTGTCGATTTCTTGTTTCAATCAACGCCAACTTCTGTGCTTCAAGTTCGGCAAGCTGATCTGGTGACAAGAGCACAATTTGACCTAGCCTATCTTGCAGGGATTGCAGCTCGACTTTCTTTTGTTTGTGCGCTTCAAAAACCGCTTTACCGATATTGCTGAACTTTTCGGTACCCGTAAGACATTCTAGTAACTGAGCCCGTTCATCTCCCCCTGCCTTCAAAAATGCGGAGAATTCATGCTGAGCAAGCAGCACAGCTCGTGTAAACTGTTCAAAGTTAAGCCCGACTAGCTGTTCGATTTTTTGTTCTGTTTCTTTTTTCTTCTCACAGACTAGGGTCATATCAGGTAGGCTGAACAACTCAATTGTGGCGGTTTTTAAATTACCTTTAGGGCTTTTTCTAGCGCGCTCTACTGACCAAATAGCTTGATAACGTTTGCTATCTTGAGCAATAAAAACCACGCTAGCAGATGCCGCAACACAGCCCCGACGCAATAGGTTTCGCGGGTCGTTTAACTTAATATTATCGCCATTAAAGGCAACTTTCTCTTTGTCGTCCGATTTTAACCGTGCGGTTTTGCCATAAAATGCAAGACAAACCGCATCCAGTAAAGTGCTTTTCCCCGCCCCAGTATCACCAGTAATGGCATAAAGACCGGTGTCTTTGAGTGGTGCCGCAGTAAAGTCGACTTCTGCACTTTCTATAGAGGCAAGGTTGGTGATTAATATTTTTTCAAGTTTCATCGCCCTACTCCTCCATGCTCGCGATCACTTCAGCTAACTTTTCATGCAATGTCGCCGGTGCCTTTTCCTGCTCAGGTTCAATTTCGCGATAGGCAATATCCAACAAGGTATTGGGCGATAACGATTCAACTTTACCCAAATCTTCAAACAACCACTCACTGGCAGCTGCGCCTTTAGACACCCGCTCAATACCACAAAACTTAATATCCTTTCCTTTTAACGCTTCATCAATCTCAGCTCGAAAGCGGCTATTGGTTTCCGCTGCAGATAATTTTAAGCGAATATAGGGAGCGCTATCGAACTTGCTAAAATCCTGCGCCGCGATAGCTTCGCATAATTCAGTCAAGCGCTTTGCACCATTTTCAGGGATATATAGCACATCTTTAAAACGGGGAACGTAAAGGGGGTTTACATCGACCAGACCTTGCTCATTAAATTCAGCGAGCAATACCTGATGCTTATAATTGCGTTCGGAAAATGACATTGGCAAAGGTGTGCCGCAGTATCTGATAGCACTTTGCTTAGCGACGGTTTGCGCTTTATGTAAATGACCTAACGCAACATAGTCAAACTGCTCGCCAAACACGCCTGCAGATACCGCATCAAAACCGCCAATGTTGAGGTTACGCTCAGAATCTTCAGAAATCGTTCCCCCCTTGGCGTGCAGATGCCCCATTAGCACAATAGGACCTTTCACTTCTTCTATCGTGCTTAGCGCATGCTGATAAGCTAATTGTACCCCGGTTTGATAGTCAAACTCGTCAGCTAGCGGTTTTGGTAAATCAGCACTGCGCAAAAATGGCATTGCCACAACATGCATATGCTGCGCTGCGATAGGTAAATCGATAACAACTTGTTCAGGCGCTTGTTTGTTAAAGCGCCCAATAACATGGGTGTTGAATAAGGTTAAGAGTGGTTTTGCGGTTTCAATGCGATTAGCGGAATCGTGGTTGCCTGCAATCAGAATAATGTGCAGCTGAGGGCAAAGTTGAGATGCTTTTTGGATAAAGGTATACAGTTGCTTTTCAGCACTGGCGGGCGGTGTTGCGGTATGAAAAATATCACCGCTGATCAACAGTACATCGACTTGCTGTTCCACCAGCGCATCGCATAGCCAGTCTAAAAACAGCTGATGCTCTTCACTGCGATCATGCTCGTAAAACGATTGCCCTAAGTGCCAGTCAGACGTGTGTAAAACCTTCATTTAGCGTTCCTTTTCCTATAGAAACGCTAATATAGCATCGTCGAGCAATATTCGTCTTGTGAATATTGACGCTTTAACAGCTTAGTGAGTCAACTGCCACCAAGCAAAAATGATTATAGGTAATGCCAGTAAAAAGAATTTAGCAGGTAACTTGAAAACACGACTATGCTTATCTTGCACGCGTTTAATCGCCGATTTCTCGTTACAGGCAGCTACTTTATCAACATAAAAATAGCCGTCATCTAAATAATCTTTACAGTTTTGTTCGTCTGCAGGAATTGCAACAAACTTCTCTTGTTTTTTTAGTATGTAGAAATCCATACTGCCCACCACATTCGATTCGCTAAACGGGTATTTAGTACAGAGCAAAACTAACGCCAGTTTTACCCAGAGATTGTAAAGTGCGCGATTTTAAAGACAAACTTGGGTCAATATCAACAACTAATTTTGTTTTCTTTATTTATTTATTTATAAAATGTACACAATAACCCAGCAAAATACCTTTTTGGCATACAAATTAATTTTTTAGACCACTATATTTTTTCTATCAAAAACAACAGATTAAAAAACACTCAAAACAGTCTCATTTCAGTCGTGTCCAAATCTTGTTACTTTATCTCAAAACTTTGATTTATGTGTTTTTATTTGTCAGTTTATTGACACGTAGAAGGTTTTATTTGTCTTCCTTTGTCACCATGTAAATCCCCTCTACTCACTCAGAGCAAAAAACTGAAATAAAAATGTTTATCGGTCAATGCCTTGGCATGATAAAACGGGAAATAACAATGAAAAAATCAACACCAGCTATGCCTTTATTGGTTGCACTCGCGCTATCCGGTGTCGCACACGCCAGCGCCATTTCACAAACCAAAGGGCATTTTGAAGATAAGTTTCGCCAATTAGACGAGACTTTACCGACCCCAAATATCTACCGCAGCGCAGCCGGTGAGCCCGGAGAGCGTTATTGGCAACAAAAGGTGGATTATGATATTGATGTAAATTTGGACGAGAAAGCCAAAAGATTAACCGCTACGCAGACCATAAATTACAAAAATAACTCTCCTCACACCCTCAAATATTTATGGCTACAATTAGACCAAAATATCTTCAAAAACGATTCAATCGCTGAACGAACTGCAACTTTTGGGAACGAATTACAGAGTAATCCGGTTACAAAACATGCAAAAATTTCACTAAATCAACTCAGACGCCAGCAGTTTATGGATGACACTGAGCTTGGTTTTGTCATCAATAATGTCAAGGATGGTCGCGGTAAACCGCTCAAGGTCACGATTGTTGATACCATGATGCGTGTTGACCTAAACGAACCGCTCAAATCAGGTAAAGATCTGCAATTTAGCATGGACTTCGCCTTTAATATTGTTGAAGAAGATGCGGTTGGCGCACGTTCGGGTTATGAGCACTTTGAAAAAGATGGTAATGACATCTTTTTGCTCGCGCAATGGTTCCCTCGTCTAACGGCGTATACAGATTATGAAGCTTGGACCAATAAGGCGTTTCTTGGCAGTGGTGAGTTCACGCTCGAATTTGGTGACTACGACGTTGAAATCACGGTGCCGGCCGATCATATCGTTTCTGCAACCGGTGAGTTAGATAACCCAAAGCAAGTTCTGAGCAAAACCCAGCGTGACAGACTAGCGCAAGCAAAAACAGCAAAACGCCCGGTATTTGTCGTTACTGAAGAAGAAGCGCTAGAAAACGAAAAAGCCGGCACAGATGACACAAAAACGTGGCGCTTTAAGGCCAAGAATGTGCGCGATTTTGCGTGGGCTTCATCACGTAAATTTATGTGGGATGCTAAAGGCTATCAGCAAGGTGGTGACGAGCAGCCTCTCGTGATGGCCATGTCATTTTTCCCCAAAGAGGGGGGGGACTTGTGGAAAAAATACTCCACCGAAGCCGTTATTCATACCATGGAAGTCTATTCACGTTTCTCGTTTGATTACCCCTATCCAACCGCGCAGTCGGTAAATGGTCCTGTCGGTGGGATGGAATATCCGATGATCACTTTCAATGGTCCTCGTACGAAATTGCAAGATGATGGCTCTCGCACCTATTCACTGGCCGAGAAACGTTTTTTAATCGGCGTTGTCATTCACGAAGTGGGGCATATCTACTTCCCCATGATAGTCAACTCAGACGAGCGCCAATGGACATGGATGGACGAAGGCCTCAATAGCTTTTTAGATGGCGTTGCCGGCCGCGAATGGGATCCCACCATTCCTTGGGGCGTAGAGCCAAGAGATGTTGCTGCCTACATGAAATCTGAAGATCAGTCTCCAATCATGACGCAATCAGACAGCGTATTGCATCTCGGTCCAAATGCCTACACTAAGCCTGCTGCGGCTCTTAACATTCTGCGCGAGGTGATTTTAGGCCGTGAGCTATTCGATTTTGCATTTAAAGAATATGCCTTACGCTGGAAGTATAAGCGCCCAACGCCCGCCGACTTCTTTAGAACGATGGAGGAAGCTTCTGGGGTCGATTTAGATTGGTTCTGGCGCGGCTGGTTTTACAGCACTGATCATGTCGATATCTCATTAGATAAAATCTATCAATTGCGGTTAGATACCAAAAACCCAGACATCGATTTTGGCCGCCTACGTGAGTTTGAAAAGAACAAACCAATGTCGTTATTCGTCAAACGCAATCAAGAACAAGGGCGCGCACTTTGGATTGATAAAAACCAAGACATAACAGACTTTTACGATAGTAATGACCAGTTTACGGTAACCAATGAAGAACGAAATGAGTATCGTGAGTTTTTATCTGAGCTCAAACCTTGGGAAAAACGTACCCTTGAGCGCGCGGTAAAAGAAGACAAAAACTATTATGTGCTTAAGTTTAGTAATGTCGGTGG
The DNA here is from genome assembly GCA_000814665.1 of Pseudoalteromonas flavipulchra NCIMB 2033 = ATCC BAA-314. GTDB lineage: Bacteria > Pseudomonadota > Gammaproteobacteria > Enterobacterales > Alteromonadaceae > Pseudoalteromonas > Pseudoalteromonas maricaloris. Next base: position 490,546 of record JWIH01000020.1, on the reverse strand, counting down.
ACTCGTGATGCCAATCTTACTTGAGCTCACGTACCAAGATGGTAGCAAAGAAGAGCGAACTATCCCTGCCGAGATTTGGCGTCGCAATACCCGTAACGTCAGCAAGCTAATTATTACAGATAAAGATAAGCCGCTTGCATCCGTGACTGTTGATCCGCGATGGGAAACTGCTGACGTTGATATCGAGAATAATCATTACCCAAGGCGCATTATAGAATCCCGCCTCGAACTCTATAAAAAGAAAGAGCGTGAAGGTAAAGTGTATCGCGATATCATGCAAGACGTGAAAGCCGAGCTAAAACCATTCGAAGAGAAAAAGGATAACTAATGAAAACCTGGCGCTTAGCCTGTTTATTTGTGCTGATTTCGCCGCTTTGTCAGGCGCACCAATTAAAAGCAGCGATCACCACTGTTTTATTTAACGAACGCAGTGGCAATATCGAGATCATGCACAGATTTTATCTCCATGATACTGAGCATGCGATAGAGAGCCTACTGAGTCACAATGCCGACATCTTTAACAATGCTGCAGATAGAGCAAGCTTTGCGGATTATGTCAGTAAGCACGTTGAAATAAAAACAGGCGCAGGGAAAGTTCTGCCTTTAAATTTGGTTGGTGCGGAAATCGATGGCCAATTCTTTTGGGTATATCAAGAAACCCCGCTGTTCTCACCAATAACAGAGCTTAAAATGCGTCACAATGCACTCAGAGATGTGTGGTCAGAACAAGTCAATTTAGTAAACTTCGAAGGCAAAGGAAAAGTCAGGTCGCTGCACTTTGATGGCAATGATGATTGGCTAAGCGTCACGTTTTAGGTTATCTAACTCGCTAAAGTAAAAAGGCACTTCGGTGTCTTTTTTACTTTATCAACTCACGTTCTGCGCTAAAGTTAAAGCATACATTGTGAACGCGCGACGAGGAAAAGGCACTTCGGTGCTTTTTTACTTTATCAACTCATGTTCTGCGCTAAAGTTAAAGCATACATTGTGAACGCGCGACGAGGAAAAGGAATGATAGCCTCAATAAAGCTGGTTTTAACCTTCATATTACTAACGTCATATAGCATCTGTGCAAGCGATCTTGTGCGCTATAACATCTCTAAAGAATTTGCCGATCCCAAGCAAGACTACTATATCGCGTTATTAAGACTGGCTCTAAATAAGAGCCGCGATAAATACGGTGCCTACCAACTCAGTGAAAACTCTTTCGATCACACTCCCCAAGGACGCACCTTAGAAATTTTGGAGCAAGGGAAGCTTTTAGATGTTCACTGGAGCATGACGTCAATCCAAAGGGAAAAAAGTTTAGCGACGGTATATGTGCCTCTACTAAAAGGAATGATGGGCGCGCGTTTATTTCTGATCCATAAAGATAGCGAAGAAAGACTCTCCTTACTTAATTCACCCGCCCAATTAATGAGCTTTACGCTTGGCAGTGGTATCGATTGGCCTGATACCTCAATCTACGAAAAAAATGGCTTTGTTGTGGTTACTAGCATGGCTGCCCTATTACCTAAAATGCTAGAAGAAAAGCGCTTTGAGCTCTTCCCTCGCGCGCTTCACGAACCATGGACGGAGTTACAAAGTATGAATAGTGCAGTGGTGGAGTCCAAGTTCGCGTTTTGTTATCCCGCCGCCATGTATTTTTTCGTTAATAAAAACAATCGCCGACTCAAGGAGCGCCTTACCTATGGCCTCAACAAAGCAATAGAAGACGGCTCGTTTGATAAACTGTTTTTCAATCATCCAATTACTCGTGAAGCCATTGCAAAGGCTAAATTTGAAGAGAGAAAAGCATTAAAACTGCAAAACCCAAACTTGAGTGGCCACACAAGGGATATCCTGTTTAACCCCAAATATACTTGGCAACCTATCCACCAGTGCATATCCCCCAACTAAACCTAGCTCAGAGCGACAAGCTATTGAAACTTGAATTATCGGCTTTGGTTAATTAATCTGGGGCTGGGATACAGCAGTAAGGGATCTATATTAGTTCAATGATGCTTTTGTAGATTTCTCTGCCTAATCAGTAGTTCATTTTATATGATGGCATCGCACACCTGCGTTTGGTACTTATGGCCTGCTTATCTTTCAATTTTGTTTTTGCAGCAAAGGTCAACAAGCCCCAAAACTGTCTACTAAAATAAATTCACCACCAATAAATAACAAAAACAAAGAAGGCCATTACCTTGATCAATATTCCACCTAATATCCCACGCTCGAACAGCCCTATTGGTCGAAAGCTTGGAAACTTGATGCTTAAGATGATGGGATGGAGGATAGCTGGCACTTTCCCATGTGAAGACAAATTCGTAGCAGCCGTCGCGCCGCATACATCAAACTGGGATTTCTTTATTGGCATTGCTGTCAAGCTTGCACTTGATGTTGAAATTCGTTTTTTAGGCAAGCACACCATTTTTATCCCACCATTTGGCTGGCTATTACGCAAATGGGGCGGTATTCCGGTTAGGCGAGATACACCTCATGGTATGGTCACGCAGGTTCGCGATATCTTCAATGCCAACGACAAATTAATTTTGGGCTTAGCCCCAGAAGGGACTCGTAAATACACCTCAGAATGGAAAAAAGGTTTTATCTACATCGCACAATCCGCCAAAGTCCCCATTGTGCCTATGGCAATAGACTACCGTAGTAAAACTTTTGTTGTTATGCCGGCGATTAACAATACTACAGAGCTCACTCCAGATCAGTTACTTCACCAAGTCAAACAACAGTTTTCAAAACAAATGGCAAAATACCCTGAACACGCATCAGGACTATGAATAAAAGCGTCAACTAAAGCTGAAAACTTTAAATATACAAATCAACTAGATAGAGACTAACAGATAAATAATGCCACTAATTGAAAAAATAAAGTCAATTTAATCAATCACTTTAAAAAGACACACTTTAGTTACATTAGTTTGACAACCCCACTGCTTAACACATTTAACCACACCACATTGTAAAGATTTGTTAATGAGATTTATACATATATATCATGAAGATATTTAATTTTAATGAATACAAATGAAAACGTTTGGTAAATTTAAAGTTGATCACAAACCCTCAAAATGAATAGTATTTCACCACTTATTAACGTATTCGTGGTGGATTATGCGATTGCTCATTGTTGCATTACTTGTTGGTTTTATTGGAATTGCTTTTTGGAAAATGATGCCTGAAGCTCAACTTTCACATGCAAATGTAATTCAAGTTTCGAACAACACAGAAGGTGAGTCGAAGGCGACCCTAGAGCTTGACACGCTTGAACAAGGTTCTAAGCAAGCCATCACTACAGCAGCGCCAATACAAAAAAGTAGCGACTTTTATGCGGTGAATAAGGTATCGAATAAAGCAAAAGCCGTGCTGTCAGCCGCAAAGGTTTTACCACAAGACTTAAACAATGAAGCTTATATTGAATTTGACTTACCTACACTCAGAAAATTAGAAGGCGGCGATAACTTTGAATTGCTTATTCCGCAAACACAAGAGTCATTTGTAGCAGAAGTGACCGGCATATCCTTGGCAGAAAACGGCGATAAAAGCGTCTTTGGTAAGGTCACTGGTGCTGATGGTCGTTTCCATACCACCGTTTTGACGGTAGGCAAAGACGCCGTATATGGTCAACTCACCGCACCAAGCGGCAACTATGTATTCGAGTCAAAAGACCAATTTGGCTGGATCGCAGCCAAGCGAGACTTATATCGCTCTCACAAAGAAGAAGAACTGCATCCGCATGATAGTCATGACGAAACAGAACATAACTCAGTTTCTGTGAAGGAAGATATTTTTCAACCCAAAAGTAACGTTAACTAAAAGAAAGGAAAAACAATGAATACAACAGTAAAGGCAGCATCGCTGGCAACAGCACTCGCTCTATCTGCAAGCGCATCAGCAGTCACCGTTGATATCGGTATTCTTTATACTGACCAGTCAGCGGCTGCTACATCAAACATTAATACTAAAATCAATCAGTTGATTGCGTTTACAAACCAAGTTTACAGCCAGAACGGTATCGATCTGCAACTACGCCTTGCAGGTACGCAAAACTTAGGTAACTACAACATCACACCAACGAGTGCTTGGTTAGACTCTGTGACTAACAGCAGCTATGTAGCTAACCTACGTAATACTTGGCGTGCAGATATGGTCGCAGTACTTGGTACAGGTGAGCGCAATGGTAACTACATCACATGTGGTCTAGCTTGGGTAGGTCAAGGTAGCAATGGCAACCTATATTCAAGCATGAGCAACCGTATGTTCAGCATTACAGGTATCGATTGTGGTGCAACAACATTTGTTCATGAACTTGGCCACAATCAAGGTCTAGCGCATTCACGCAAACAAGGTGACACCAGCGGTGGTGTATACGTTGATGGCATGGGCCACGGTGTACAAGACAACTTCGCCAGTATCATGGCTTACCCACATGTATTTGGTAATGCAACACAGTACGACTACTTCGCAAACCCGAACTGGTCTCTTGGCGGTGTGCCTTACGGTGTCGTTGGTCAATCATATGCTTGGAAAACGGTAGATGCGACTAAAACGAGCATCGCAAACTTCAAGTAATCGCTTTATGTTCAAGTTTCAAACTAAAACACACCCAAACCCGCGCTCTTAGCGGGTTTTTTCGCGCTTAGTATGCTTACTTTGTCAGCCATTGATTTATTTCTTGATACATAAAGTCGCGGATTAGAGGTTGTGCTTCTTTGTTTGGGTGTAGGTTATCGTTTTGCATTAACTCCGGTTTGTCCGCCACTTCTAACATAAAGTAGGGCATTAGATAGCTACCGGTTTGCTCTGTCACTTGTTGGTAGCTCTCGGTAAACATACTGGTATAACGTGGACCTAAGTTAGGAGGTATTTGGATTTCCATTACAGCAACGTTGGCGCCTGCTTGTTGACTAGATTGCACCAGCTGTGTGAGATTTGCCTTTAACCTTTTCACAGGGAAACCGCGCAAGCCATCATTACCGCCCAACTCGATTAATACATGAGTAGGCGAAATCGTTTTCAATTGCTGATTTAGTTTTGCCACAGCATTACCTGTTGTTTGACCGCTAACGCTAACATTGATAATTTCGATCGGATTTTGTTCTGTTTCGTATTTATTTTGTAACAATTTAACCCAACCATCATCTTGTTTCAGGCCATAAGCGGCGCTTAAGCTATCACCAACTATCATGAGTTTTTGCTTGGCATTTGCGCTTAACGGCGTCATTACAATAACAAGTATGAACAACAACTTTAGGAAATAGTACTTCATGTCAGTGCTTTCTCAGTTAAATATGATCCAAGTAAAAGGCCTTACTAAACAGGTCTCTACCGTCGAAGGTAATCTCACTATCCTTAGTGATATCGATTTCACTGTCAAGTCAGGTGAGTCCGTGGCAATCGTTGGCGCTTCTGGCTCTGGTAAGTCAACCTTACTTAGTTTGCTTGCCGGCTTAGATATCGCATCCAAAGGAGAAGTTCATTTAGATGGCGAATCATTACAAAAAATGGATGAAGAAGCTCGAGCTCAACTGCGAGCAGAAAAAGTCGGCTTCGTATTTCAGTCATTTATGCTAGTGCAAAGCCTAACGGCGCTTGAAAATGTGATGCTTCCTGCTGAATTAGCTGGGGACAAAGGTGCAAAAAATCAAGCGACAGAGTTATTAGAAAAGGTCGGCTTGTCCCATCGTCTAACGCACTATCCTTCACAACTTTCGGGTGGCGAACAGCAACGAGTAGCCATCGCCAGAGCCTTTGTTGGCAAGCCCAAGATCTTATTCGCCGACGAGCCATCGGCCAATTTAGACAGTAAAAACGGCCATCTTATCGAGCGTTTACTGTTTGACCTAAACAAAGAGAATGGCACCACTTTGGTTCTTGTTACCCATGATGAGCAACTCGCTCAACAGTGTGACCGCATCATTCATATTGAAGCTGGGAAATTAGAAGTAATAAAACAAGGAGCGGCCGTCAATGTGGTTTAAGTTAGCACTTACTTTATTCTCAAGGGAATTTAGACGGGGCGAGCTCACCATCATCCTAGCTGCAATTGCGCTTGCAGTATTGACAGTGTTTAGCTTGTCTTCCATTACCGAGCGGATCCGTTTGAATTTAGAACAAAAATCCGCAGATTTTATTGCTGCTGACAGGCGGCTTTCAAGCAATCATGATTTCGACGACCGAGTACTGACCACAGCACGAGAGTTTGGCTTAAATACCGCTAAGCAAGTGTATTTTGACTCGATGTTATTTGCCAACGATGAGTTAATACTTGGCGCGCTAAAAGCGGTGACAGAGACATATCCACTGAGAGGTAAACTTACTTTAAGAGACAGCCTTAATGGCGAGAATTACCAAGTTCAAGCCGCTCCGAAAAAGGGTAATGTATGGCTCAGCGAAGGCTTGTTTTATTCCCTTGGCCTTAACATTGGCGACGTGGTAGAAATAGGGGCAGGGCAGTTTACCGTGAGTAAGGTGCTCATTAGCGAGCCTGATGCCCCTTTCTTCTCGCTGGCGGGGAACAAACGCGTCCTTATTAATTATGATGATATTGCGGTGACTAAAGCCATTCAACCCGGGAGCCGAGTATTTTACCGCCTACTATTTTCGGGCTCAGAGCAGCAGCTGGGAGAGTACTACACTTGGCTCAAGCCGCAACTCAAGAGCAACCAATCTTGGCAGGGAATAAAAGACAGGCAATCACCTTTGGGTGAAAACTTAGCTCGCTCGGAGAGCTTTTTGCTCCTTGCTGGACTATTTGGGATCATGCTCGCTGCTGTGGCGATGGCGGTATCTGCAAAGCGCTATTGTGAGCGCCAATATGATCCTGTCGCCATGATGAAAACGCTCGGCGGTAGTCGCAAAACCATCCGTCGTATTTATCTATTACACCTTTCTTTAGTGACCTTTTTTTCCGTTGTGGTTGGTCTTGCAATTGGTTACGGACTGCAAAGTGTTGGGGCCGCTTACCTGATTAACTTTATGGATACAGCCCTGCCTGAAGCCGGCTTTAGGCCTTGGCTGTTGAGCATTGCCGTGGGTGTGGTGTGTGCAATGATGTTTTCATTAAAACCACTATTAGATTTATTTGATATCCCGCCGCTGCGCGTCCTAAGACGTAATCTTGGAGACACCATTGCGATTAGCCGAATTCATATGGCGCTCTCTGTATTAACTATTTTTGGGTTAATGTGGCTATTTAGTCGCGATATTAAGATCACCGCGATTTTATTCGGCGCAACCTTGCTACTCATGGCCGTGCTATACGTGATCTCACGACTGTTATTTTCAGCGGGCAGAAAACTGGGGTTGAGCCCAGGCTCAAGTTGGTCTCTTGCCATTGCCACACTGCAAAAACGTGCCAATGCAAATGCGGTACAGCTTATTAGCTTTGCTCTGGCTATCAAATTAATGTTGTTTTTAGTGGTGCTGAAAAATGACATGATCTCAGATTGGCAGATGCAAGTTCCAGAAGACGCACCCAATGCGTTTTTTATCAATATCATGGAACAAGAAATTCAGCCAATGCAAAGCAAACTCGATGAAAGTGGCATCAAGCATGAACATTTTTATCCCGTCTTTTTGGGCCGTGTCAATGCGCTGAATGGCGAAGAATTTGCGCGCCGGGTCTCACTACAAGAAGGTGAAGAAAAAGACGAAGATGCACGAGAAGGGGTAGGGCGAGAGCTCAACCTTACCTGGCTAGATGAATTGCCAGCGGGCAATGAAGTAGTCGATGGTGAGTGGTTTGATGACTCTGATGCACTTCAAGTTTCCGTCGCCCAGGGGCTTGCCGAGCGGGTAGGGATAAAAGTGGGGGACACGCTTAGCTTCCTAATCAATAGCCAAACAATTGAAGCCAAAGTGACGAGTTTACGTAGTGTCAATTGGGGCTCGCTGAAACCTAACTTTGTGATGATATTTAACGATAAAATCGCCGGCCAATTCCCAGTGACTTACTTTACTGCCGCCAAGCTTGAAATAGCAGACACTAAGGTTATTAGTCAGTTTTTGAAGGCGTATCCAACAATTAGCATGATAGACATTCAAAGCCAGCTCAAACAGGCGCAGTCGATGATTTCTCAAGTCTCACTGGCGATTAGCTTTGTACTTAGTATCGTGCTTATCAGCGGTTCTTTGGTGCTCATTTCTCAGGTTCAGGCGAGCCTTGCCGAACGTATGCAAGAAATCGTTATCTTGCGCACACTCGGTGCCAAAGGTCGTTTGATAAAACTCGCCACGCTTTATGAGTTTTTATTACTTGGCGGATTGGCAGGGCTGGTAGCTGCCGTGGTCAGTGACATTGCACTTTTTGTGATCCAAGTCCAAACATTCGATGTAGATGGCCGCTTACACCCCTATATTTGGCTATTAGGGCCTGCAACTGGCGCAACGTTCGTCGCTGTGATTGGTTACTTTATGGTGGCGAACACTATGAAACAAAACACGCAAGGGCTACTACGCAAACTCGCATAAAACTTCGAAAAGTCTAAAAAGTGGCTCACTGTTACCCTCAGTGAGCCACTCATCTCGCAAAAGCAAAACTCCATCGTCTTGATCTTTACAAACTTCAATTACGTACCTACCTTTAAGTAGGGCTACGCAGTACACATGCGAAACCAAAGGATATTAAAAATGGATAGGATACCGGTTAAAGGCATCATTTTTGACCTAGATGGCACACTAGTGACATCTGAACTCGACTTCTCACTTATTCGGGCACAAATTGGCTGTCCGGTAGGGCAAGACTTACTCAGTTTTATCAGTGGATTGCCTTCACCTTATATGCGTGAAGAGGCCATGAACATCGTCCACCAACATGAATTATGTGACGCACAGCACTGTGAAGTTATTCCTGGGGTTAAGGAATCCATTGGGCATCTTTCGAGAATGGGGGTCCCGCTTGCCGTTGTGACCAGAAACTTTGCGAAAGCGGCGCGATTGAAGCTTAAAATAGCGGGATTGCCAATTCCATTGATTTTGACGAGAGACGACGCGCCAGCTAAACCAGACCCAGCCGCGCTGCTGCAAGTTGCTCAGACCTGGCAAGTGCCACCTTATCAATGTGTTTATGTTGGCGATTACCTCTACGATATAGAGGCGGCACATAACGCCAATATGCCGTCATGCTTGTTTGCCCCCAATGACAAACCTCACTACGCAGAGCAAGCAGATGTCGTCATTAGTCACTTTGCTGAGTTAGTTGATGCGCTGTACACGCTAGACATGAGAAGACACCGCTACTTAGCCTAGCGTAATAACATTGAAGCTATCAGTTATGTGTTATTTGGTAGTTTGCCTTTTTTCCCTCTGTCGACTCAAATGACCCTTTATCACCCACCGCAATCGCGCCAACATCGCTCTGTACCACCGTAAAATTACTATGTGCTTTACCGTGCTTAAAACGACCATCGTGCATCAATACAACCTTCCCCTGTTGCCCAGAAAAGCACCCGATTACTGCTTCAAAGCCATTAAACTCAACATCTCCCTCTTCAGTATAGTGAAGCTGATAATAAACTTCGCTACTGCCTTCAATTTCGCCTTCATAACTGAGGCTCACCACGGCTTTGGAGAGTTTAGCACCATCATCAAATTGTTTTTCTGTGGTTTCTTGCCAATTGATAATTTCGTACACACCTGTTAGTTGCATCGCATTTCCCTTAATTTTATAGTAGAAGAGTTTGACCTTGCTCTGCAGTTTCATGCAGCTTGTTTTAAATCTAGCACGCAAATTAAAATCGGTATTGTAAAAACACGACAACAAACAAAGAGCTCGATCCATAACAAGGCAGCGATGAAATCTAACCTTAGCCCAATCAACGGCGTACTTCACCAACAACAAAGCGCTCCAAATTACCAGCTTAGACGGTATTTCCCATGCACAGAGTTAAAAGGTCTTGTCGAGCAATTTTGGTTTGTCGACTGGAGTTTGCCGGATAATAAAACCCATACACAAAGAAACTTACCTGATCCCAACTTTCATTTACTGCTAAGTACCGATGAAATAAAAATTATTGGCCCTGTAAGCAAAGTATACAATTACACAATGCATGGAAAAGGGCAGATCTTGGGGGTTAAATTTAGGGTCGGAGCCCTAGTAGAACGATTTGATATCACCCCTTTGGCATGTGTCGATAAAACCTTTTCTTGGGAGCATCTTTGCGATGTGCCGTCAAGTTCACTTGTTTCTTCATTAGCAACGGCAAGTGATGATGCAGAGCGGGTAAAAGTGCTATCACAATTTTTAATGTCGTTTACACTCCCTCAAAGCACAGGTGCTGCTATGGCTGAAGATATTCTCAACACTTTGCAAGATCACAGCGATATTTTTACGGTTGAGCAACTGGCCAAACAATGCGACATGCCAATACGACAAATACAAAGGCTTTGCCAACATTACATCGGTTTTAGTCCCAAATGGCTAATTCGAAAGTATCGCCTGCACCAAGCGCTTGCACTGCTTGAATCTGATGCGACTACAATGGCAGACATTGTTGCTCAGTTGAACTATACCGATCAGTCCCACCTTATAAGAGATTTTAAAGAAATAATCGGTACCACTCCAAACCGCTATCTCAAGCGTCCCTAACAGGTACTTTGCCTAAACGCTTTGTAATGCCCCTTTACAACGCCACAACGCAATGACACTTAAGCCTCAATCGCTTTACAAATTAGTGCAATTGCACCGTTTGTCATCGAGACATTTAACGCTTCTCTATCTGGGTTACACTCCATAGCAAGTGCTACCCCATGTAAATAATCAACCAGTAAGCAAATCGCATCTTGTTGTACCTGCCCCTGTAATTCAAGCGTTTGAGTCACTTCTTCAAATCGAGTTTGAAATACTTGAGCTGGACCCTCTGAGTCCATTGACAGCAGCACAGTTAACAACCCTGGATAGTCGTCGAGTAGCTGTAAATAACTTGCACTGAGCTTTTGCAGTTCTGTTTGCCACTGTTCATCGCAGCTAGGTTCATATATTTCATCGACTAAAGAGCAGGTCAAAGCTTCGAGCAAAGCCTGTTTGTTTTTAAAGTAGTGATAAATTGCCATCGCATCGACATGTAGGCTGCTCGCCAACGCTCGAATACTAGGCACTTTTCTACTTTCCTTCATCTGCAATTTGGCTGCTTGTATGATCCGCTCCTGACTTAGTGCTTCACCTTCCGCTAACGGTCGGCCACGCTTCTTATCCTTGACACTCATAGTTTACTCTCGCTAAGATAAAATAAATTCTACACTGTAGAATTTATTTTATCTTGAAATAGTTTAGGGTTCAATTGGAGTATAAAATGGCAAACATCGTCTATATTGGGGCAAGCCTAGACGGCTTTATCGCAGATAAAAACAACTGCTTAGACTGGCTACACGATTTACCCAACCCTGAAGGTTCAGACTTGGGGTTCGCCGATTTTATGGCCCGCGTAGATGCCATCATCATGGGACGTAATACCTTTGAGACAATCCAAGGATTTGATTGCGAATGGCCATACAATAAACCTGTTTTTGTATTAAGTAATACGCTTAAAGAAGTACCAAAAGTTTTTTCAGATAAGGTATCGCTTGTGCGAGGTGAACTGACAGATATCGTCAAACAACTGGCTCAGCTGGGCTTTAAAAACCTTTACATTGATGGCGGAAAAACCATACAAAGCTTTCTTCAACAAGATCTCATTGATGAGCTAATTATCACGACCATTCCAACTATTTTAGGTGGTGGAACACCTTTATTCGGAAAATTAAACGAACCACTTAAATTTAGACATGTGAATACTGTGAGATATTTAGATTGCGTGGTAAAAAATTACTACATACGCCAAAGATAACCCTAAGAAGGCGCTTAAAATAAGCGCCTACAGTATGCAACTAAGCGCACTGCTTATCACCTGACGTAGCTTCCATATCAGCATGCTTTAACTGATATAAATCACGCCAAAGTAGAGGGATGATAATAACGGTTAACGTGATGTTTGAGATAGGTACCGCAAGCCACACCCCATCAACACCAAACCAGAAGGGCAATAAATATAAAAACGGCAATTGCACCAACATATTTCCAAGCGAAATAGCCAACGCTTTACCGCCTTTACCTACCGCAACAAAGTACATCGAGGTAAGAAATATAAAGCCATCCAAGAATAACGTGGATAGATGCAGCTGCAAACCACGCTCGGCCGCGTTGAGCAAAGCCAAATCCTCACTGAAGAGCCCAAGTACATCCTTCGGAAACAGATAAAACATCGTTACCATCATCACACCAACACCCAAGCTCACTTTGAGTGCCAGCTTAAACATAGTGTGAATGCGCTGGTAAAGGCCTGCTCCATAATAATAACTGATGGGCGGCTGGACACCATTCGCTACGCCTTCTGCGATAAAATAGTAAATAACGCCAAGGTAACCAACCACAGCGAAAGCTGCCACCTCAACTTCACTGGCAAATATCAGCAACTGCTTGTTGTGTAACGCAACGATAAAGCCAAAATATAAAAACATCACCAACCCTGCAGCGCCTTGCTTTAGTATTTCCAGAGCTAGTGGCTGATTAAACGCGCCTTTGGGTTTACTTTCGTCACCAGAAGTGAGCAAAAAGTAGAGCGCTGCAAGTGCGACTATCCCTTGTGAAATCAGCGTAGCAAGTGCAGCACCAGGCAGTTGCCATTGCATGTTCACAATCATAAAATAATCGAGCACTATATTGCTGAGCGCCCCTATAATTAGCAAAGCTGTTGCCATTTCTGGTTTACCGTTGTTTCTTAGTAGTAACGGCAGCGCACCTGCCGCAATGGTAACCCCAGCACCCCAATTCCATACCTGTAAGTAGGCCAAACTGGAATGTAAAAGCTCGCCCGATGCACCTTGAAGCTCGAGCAAACTCGGTCCGAATAATACAAGGACAATCATTGCAACCACAGTCAAGATAGCGATGAGCCAAAAGCTGGTGCTCATCAGCTGCGGCACACCTGTATTGTCGCCAGCGCCACGATAAATCGACAGCAAACTGCCAGATCCTATCCCGACTAAAACGCCAAAACCAATAATGATCCCGATAATGGGCCAAGCAAGGTTTACAGCGGCCAACCCCTGAGCACCAAGGTAGTGACCAATAAAAATACCATCGACGATTTGGTACAATCCGTTGACCACCATTGCGACAACGGCAGGGATAGTATAACGCCAAAAAGTGCGGGTAACGTTAGCGTCTTTTGTGGGAGTTTTGCTCGCTGAATCTAACAGCATGATGAAATCCTTAAGCAAGAAAAACCGTTATTATCCTTGTAATTGAGATTGGTCAAAGTTAGTATCCATCCGAAATTCGGATAGGTTAATCATTATGCATTGGACACTCGATCAACTTGAAGCCTTTGTCACCGCCGTCAAGTTGGGGTCATTTTCAGCTGCGGCAAGATACTTGGGAAAGGCACAATCTCGGGTCAGCACCGCAATTGCCAATCTGGAAGCCGATCTAGGCTTTGCACTTTTTGACCGCTCCGCCAGGCTGCCTGTGTTAAATCAAGCTGGTCTCGATCTGTTTAAAGAAGCCGAAGCGGTGCTCATGCAGTGTCAGCGACTGCAATCAAGAGCCAATTCTCTTAATAGTGGCGAAGAGGTGTCTCTCACCGTTGCCATGGATGAAGCAGTACCCATCATCGCATTTGAATCTTTGTTTGAACGATTAGCTCAGCAATTTCCGTTATTAAAATTAGCCATTATTAATGGCTCTCAAGACGACATTGCACAATGGGTAAGCGCAAAAAGGGCAGAAATAGGCATTTTATTTCACCAAAAACCATTGCCAGAATCGCTGGATTTCACTTCGATAAACAGCTTTAAACAAATCTTGATCTGCTCCCCTCACCACCCGCTGGCACAACATCCAGCCCCGAGTATTGAAGAGCTAAATCGACATCGGCAGCTCGTAATACGCGACCGCATTGGTAATACTCAGTCACAAGCCATATCCACAAGTCACTGGCACATTGACAGTTACTATTACATCATGGGTTTAGTCATTAGAGGCGTTGGTTGGGCATTAGTACCTGAACATGTTGTCAATACGCCGTGGTACATGGGAGAACTGTTCGAGCTATCAACCGAACATATCCCTAACCCTCTAGTCGTCGAAATGGGCATAGTGCAACGCAGAGATCAAAGCAAAGGCCCTATTTTGCAGTGGCTTTATAACGAAACAGCTAACTTATTCTGAGTAAACCTATACTGTCAAATTAAAGCCACACAGGCTCTGCATAGGCTGGTATTTTTTCTACACTGATGGTTAAATTGATCTGTTTTGGATAAATTTCCTTTTAGCAAACACCAGTAACAAAAGTTCACATTTACATAGTAGAGTGGAAATAATACTGAGAACCAATTTAGGAGCACGTAGTTTTATTGTTTAAGACTGCAGTTAGGATACATTATGTTTGATAAAAATACGCTTATTGAAGCCTACGAAAACGTTTTAATTACGCTCATTAAAAAGCGTATCAACGAGTTAAAGTTTTATGTAAATCAAAGTACTTATTCTCATATGTCGTTATCTGTTGAATTTTGGCATTACGATGTAAATTGGAATATCTACAGCCTGCCCGACAGCCGTTTCGAGCAGCATAAAAACGTTGCTTCAGACGAGTTTATCATCTTGTCTGATTTTGAAGATGATTGTCCAGAAGTCAGTAAACTGAGAGACATTTTCGAAAGCTGGGAAGATATAGAACTCGTTGAAGACGAGGACGAGAATATGGATATGTTGTTCAAGCTATCTCATGAAGCGCTCGCCGAGGCACTATGCGGAAACGAAGTAAAACCACTATTACTAGACATCTTTGCTGAAAATAAGGCGTTAAAAAACAAACCGTTTAACGAGCTTATCAAAGTAGAAGATCCGGACGGACGTTTTGATCTCAACTTTATAGCAGCCGCTTCTCAGTAGGGCGGTGAAACAAAGTTTTAAGCACACGCTTAGACATATTTGGAGCTTAGTCTAATGAAAGTAAAACGGATTATTTCAAATATTAACACCCCCAACCCAGAGGATGCCGCAGTATTCTATGAACGTGTCTTTGGTCTTGAGCTTGTCATGGACCATGGCTGGATTAAAACTTTTAGTTCAGGTGAAGAAATGATCGCACAAATTAGTGTGGCATCTGAAGGGGGATCAGGAACGCCTGTGCCTCAATTATCCATAGAAGTCGACGACCTTGACACCGCTTTGAATAAAGTTGTTGCGGAGCAAATACAGATTGAGTATGGACCCGTGTCGGAGCCCTGGGGTGTGCGCCGCTTTTATGTTCGGGACCCTTTTGGCTACTTAGTGAATGTTCTGCAACACGAAAAGTAAGCTACTTTTATCGCAGCAGATTGATTATTCGTAGCAACAAATAATAAGGGAGCTTTCTTGCAAACACTCCCTTATTCATCACTCCAAAGGAGCCCTGATTTAAAAAACCTGTAGTTTAAGTTGCAACCCGATCTAAGATGGTTGACTCATACTCTCAGCTGCGGATGATAGAGCGGTAAAGCCCATAAATCTAACCCACTAAATGTAAAGGGGCTTTACATCACACCACCCATAAACCAGTCAGTTAACTTACTTCTTTGGCTTTGGTAATAGCAGCTTGGATCGCAGCTTTGGCCTGTGGGCTGTTTTTCCAACAAGTTGTTCGCAACATAGAAGCGACCCGCTCAGCAATTTCTTCAACTTCATAAGTCGCAAGTTCGCTCAAACTGCAAATACCGATTTCTTCAAAACGCTTTATTACCGTAGGGCCAACTCCCTTGAGTGCGAGTAAGGTGTTTTTTTCACTTTCAGAGAAAACCATAATTCAGCTATCCTTTTCTTTATCAAAACGCTCAACATTAGCACGATAATATTGAAATTCTATCACTATCTTGGCTTGAGAAGTCTGGATCAACATAAATATGCATTCTTGTGATCAAGTTATCAGAGAATTCGAACACACTACAAAAACGGCCAGATGAAATTTGATTATCAGGCCAGTGCGTACCATCACGCATCACACCGCCTTCGCGCCCTTCAACAACAACAGTTTTTCCAGACACAATGAAGTTAAAATGCGCAATATCGTGCCAAATACTGTTGAGTGAGCTGCCAATTTTATCGCCAAACTCAAGTAATGCTTGCTTACCAACAGCGTCACCAAACTTTGGAAAAAAGAAAGTCACTTCATCATGAAATAAGTCTAAATAGCTTGAATCTCCAGCATCAATCTTTTTAAAGTACTCAGTCACCAATTCAATTAAGGTATTTTTATCCATCGTTTTTTCTTCCTAGTCCTTTGCAATTAATTTGTAATCCCACTCTCTTAATTAGGGCAAACACAATAAAAACAATATAGGTAACCTGAACTCGGGATAACAACTTGTTCTCTAGCAGCTGTTATCCCTTACTACTACATTAAATTTGCTTGCAATAGGCTAGCTATTGACGCACAAATTTGCCTTGTATTACGAAGTAACTTCTGGCTAGAGTGATATTACGCTTTTGAACTTAGGTATTTTAGTAGCTTAACTAACTTCTTATTCCGAGTTAAGGTTAGGTAATCTCAATTGAAGAATTTGCGATGCAAGGTTTAAAGTGAGCACTGTAGATTCCTCGTCCATAAAATAATTAACCTTATTTAATGCAATCAGAATACGCAAAATAAAGTCAGATGACGACAATCAACCCCAGCTTGCTTTTCTCTGCACAAAGCACGCATTGTATACCCCGAAAAGGAATGGTAACTTATTGATGAATTTACGTTTAAATTTATTGAAAGAGAGCTCAATGTTCAAGCTAAGACCGTTCCAAGCCAATGATGTTGCCAACATGGTCGTGATTTTGAACGATCCCGATGTCGTTCGGTATTTATCAACAAAAATTCCACAACCTTACACCGAGCAAGATGCCATGTGGTGGGTAAATGAAGGTAGTAAACACAGCTATGTTCGGGCGATTTGCGATGGTCAGCAGCTTATCGGCTGTATAGGTGTTAATCCTGGCGAGTTTGAATATGAGCGCTCTGGTGAAATAGGCTATTGGCTCGCAAAAAGCCATTGGCGTAAAGGAATTACTCATAAAGCCATTTTGCACATTACCTCAGAGGTATTTAACGAGACTAATATTGAACGGATCTTTGCCGCAGTATTTGACGACAATCATGCATCAATGAAGCTACTAGAGAAGTCAGGTTTTGAGCAAGAAGCGGTGTTAAAACGCGCTATATTCAAAAATGAGCGTTTCTATAACAATCACATTTTTGCCTTATTAAAGCCTTAGGTATGCAGCTGCTTAGCTCAATAGTCAGTCGGCGACCCTAGTTGCTAAGTAGATCCATATTAATTTGTTGGCTTCATTATTAACCTAGACCAAAGTCAGCGCTATCTCTAGCGACTCAATCTGCTTTTTTAAGCTTGGATTGATTTCTTCATCGGTAATAATTGTGTCAATTTCGTTAGCTGTAACAATCTGATAAGTAGCGACTTTATCTAGTTTATTACTCGGTCCCATAATCACAGTGTGATCGCTTTGACGAATAGTCGCAGAGAGGATCTCCGCTTCTTCGATATAGCTTGCACTAAAACCGTGATGAATATGGAACGAGCAAATCCCCATAAAAACAATATCAAAACGGATCCGTTTCACCATTTCGATCGCCGTCATGCCTACCACCCGCATTGCTGGTTTAAACATAGGGCCGCCCAGTAAAATCACATCCACCAGCGAATGATAGGCCAACTCTTTGGCGATCAGTGGACAACCCGTAACCACAGTCAACGGCATATTTTTAGGTAAGTGTTGTGCCAAATAACGGCACGTCTCGCCAGAATCAATCACTATCGTTTGTCCAGGCACGAGCATCGCTAAGGCAGGTTCAATATAACGAATTTTACTGGTATCGGGTTTATCTAAACGCTCGATATAGTCAGGAGTATTATCCTGCAGCGCTAAAGCGCCACCATGAACACGCCGCAGGAGCTTAAACTCAGCCAGTTTGTTTAAATCCCGACGGATTGTGTCTTCGCTCACATCAAGCGTTTGCGCCAAGGACACTGAGGTGATCCGCCCTTGTAAATTAAGCTGATCGAGAATGAATTGATGACGTTCTGCCAATAGCATTGCATGTTCCTGCATGTTTTTGCGTAATTTTACTTGAAAAAGATCGAGATACAAGCGTATTATTTGCATGAACATGCATGGTAAAGCCGGTTTAATATCAACAAACGCTTGTTTATGCATGAAACATTATCATAAGGAGTAAAAATGGCACTTAATTCACTCAACCTGAACCATTATCAGGGATTGATATTCGATATGGATGGCACACTTGTTGATTCTGAAGTTGCAGTACGACAGGCCGTCGCGCCTTGGTGTGAGAAACATCATGTCGATTTAGAAATGGTATTAACTACGGGCAGAGGTGCACGTTTCAAAGACTTTATAGAACAATTTACTCCGCATTTAGATTGCCAGCATGAAGTCGAGCTGTTGGAACAAGCAGAAGCCGACCTTGCCCATACCGTCACAGCCATTCCTGGAGCTAAATCGTTTTTGAGCGAAATAAAAGCACAGCAACGCAAGTGGGCCGTTGCAACTTCTGCAAATCGTCACAATGCAGTTGCACGACTCACCACAGCAGGCTTACCTATTCCTGAAATATTAATTACCGCAGATGATGTTGGGCAAGGTAAGCCTCACCCTGAGCCATTTTTATTGGCGGCCAAACGACTGGGAGTGGCAACCTCTAAATGTCTTGCATTTGAAGACTCAGATCAAGGGGTAAGATCTGCACTTAGCGCTGGCTGTGACGTAATCGTAGTTAACCGTTTTTGCACTATTCACCATGACCATATTGTTGCCCGTATCAATCACTATCAGTGATATCTACTTATCAGAGGAAGTAAGCGAATGAAAACATGGCTGACAGGCTTTTATCAAACGAAAGATACCTACTGGGATTTCGCCGGTGTGTTCTTCGGCGGTATCGGTTTTATCGCATTATTCGGCCAGCTACTTAGCGAACTTGAGCGCCAAGGCCCAACCAACTTGTCCTTTACGTTTTTAATCGGGTATGTGTTGGTGTTTAGTTTTTGGCTGATGTATGGGCTGAGATTTCAGCGAATGGCAATCATTGTTACTAATGTACTTTGCCTACTTTTACAGATCTTAATTTTACTAACTGCGATTTTGCGTTGAGTAGTTGGCAAAGCTAAACAGCTTTGCCAACCCATTTAGGACGGATTGCCATTTGATTGGGAACCTATTCACGGACCCAGATATCAGCTCTAATTGGATCACAACACTCCATATTGCAATTTAACAGCCACACACTTCAATCCAACCACAACTTAGGAGATGCTCGCTCCGATGCAATGGCAAATTGCTCAACCCAATCAATTAATCCCTCAATCGCCATTGGTTTGGCATAAAAGTATCCTTGTACATACTGACAGCCCAAGCCTTTTAAGCAATCTAGTTGTCCTTGTTGTTCTACGCCCTCAGCTATCACTTTGAGCGATAAACTCTCTGCCATCGACAAAATCGCGTTGACCAAAACGGCAGCATCTTGGTTTTGATCTATATCTTGAATAAAACCTCGGTCTATCTTTAATATATTGATGGGGAAGCGTTTCAGGTAGCTAAGCGAAGAGTAGCCAGTGCCAAAATCGTCGATTGCTAAGTTGACCCCCGTTGCCCTTAAGCTTTGCAGCCAAGCGGTTACGGCTTTATCATCTTCAAGTAAGATGCTTTCTGTGATTTCAAGCGTTAAGTTCTCTGGAAGAAAGCCTGATTGCTGCATGATTTGTTTAATGATAGTGGCGTTAAAGCCGAGTCGATACTGCTGACTCGAGACATTTACCGTCAAATAACAATTCATACCGAGCGCTTTATTTAATCTGCGAATATCATTACATGCCTTAGCAAGTAACCACTCACCAAGAGGAGCAATTAGGCCGCTTTCTTCAGCGACTGGAATAAATTCAGCAGGGGAAATATACTGGCCGAAATCAGTTGGCCAGCGCATGAGCGCCTCGACACCATATAATTTACCCGACACCGTATCGACAATCGGTTGGTAGTGTACGGTTAAGCGCTGATGTTCAAGCGCAGCTCGGAGCAGCTGCTCCAGCTCAACTCGACGATTCACCTGTTGCTGCATTTCTTGCGCAAAAAAGTGATACTGATTGCGCCCCGCCTCTTTTGCTTTATACATGGCTAAATCGGCAAGTCGTAATAGCTCTTTTTGATCTTTTGCATCACTTGGTAAAATCGCGATCCCGATGCTTGCCCCGGTAAATACCTCAAAGCCGTTGATCACAAATGGTTCGCTCAGTGCTTTGACAATTTTATCGGCTACTTGAGCTGCATGATCCGGATGCGCAATTTGGCTCAATAACAATACAAATTCATCTCCACCAAAGCGGCTCAAGGTATCGCTTTTACGCAGCAGGCCGTTTAAGCGCTTGGCTACAGATATAAGTAAGGCATCTCCGGCCTCGTGACCCATGGTGTCATTGACACGCTTAAACCTATCTAAATCAATAAATAACACTGCACTTTGATGATGAGTGCGGCTCATGCGTTTAATATCTTGCTCAATGCGCTCAAGTAATAACGTTCTATTCGGCAGTCCGGTCAACACATCGTAATAGGCTTGATATTCAATCTGTTCTTCTTGCGCTTTGCGCTCGGTCATATCAGACAATATGGCAACGTATTGCTGCACAAGCCCTTTGTCATCATGCACGACACTAATTGCTAGCCACTCTGGATATAAAGTACCGTCTTTACGCTTGTTCCAGATCTCACTTGCCCACTGTCCGTGCGAGTTGAGGGTGCTCCACATCTGCTCATAAAAATGTTTGTCATGCTTACCTGAACTTAAAATATTAGGTCGTTGGCCGAGCACTTCATGTTCTTCGTATCCAGTAATTTTGGTGAAAGCAGGATTGACCGCGGTGATCTCAAGTTTTGCGTTGGTGGTCATGATCCCTTCTTGCGTTGCATTAAATACCGCCGCTGCGGTTTTAAGCTGTGCACTTGCGCTTTTTTGTGCAGTGATATCTTCTTTGATCGCAATAAAGTTAATGATTTCCCCTTGCTGGTTTTTAATCGGGGAAATAGACGCATACTCCCAATAGTAATCTCCAGACTTACGGCGATTGTAAAACTCACCACGCCAGACTTTGCCTTGTTTGATGGTTTGCCACAGCGCTTTGTAGTCGGTAAATCCTTGTTTGGAGCCGAGTACTTTGGGTGTTTGTCCTTTCACATCCTCAAGTGAATACCCAGTAACTTGTTCAAACTTAGGGTTAACGTATTCAATGCGAGCACGAGGATCGGTGATCACAATAGAAGAGGGGCTTTGCTCAATGGCATGGCCCCACTTGCGAAGCTCTTCTTCCGCTTGTTTAAAAAGGGAGACATTAACACTCACAAACACTTGGCCATTATTGTGTGTGTTCGTTTGTTTTACCTGTAACCAAGCGCCAGATTCGGTTTGATGCAAATTGGCGTCGGAGTTAAAAATTTCTCCAAACTGCTGCTGCCACTCTTCTAGTTTGCGTGGCATTTTTTCGCTATCGGCAATTGCGAAATGATTACGCCAAGCACTGTTACAGAGCAGCAAATTGCCGCTGCGACTAAAAAGAGCAAAGCCTTCGGTTAAACGCGCAACGGCATCGGACAAAGTTTGGCTGGTGCTCAGAATTTTATTTTTGGCCACATAAAGTCGATTTGCAAACACAATCAAGAGCAAAAATAGCACAATGGTCAGCAGTATAAGCAATTCACTTTGATGCTTGGTTTTTTCTATGGTTTCACTGTGGTGCTGGCTATATGCCGCGTAAAGGGCTGAAAAAGCTTGGTCACTCGGCAAAGACAAAAAGCGTTGTTTTGCCTTTTTTAATTCTGCACTGTTAGCAAGCGCAACGTTAAAATGCTGATAGATAAGCTGCTCTAAGCTACTTTCAGAGTTGATGGTCATTAAAGGCTCTGCGACAAATTCATAGAGCTGACCCAACATTAAATTAGCAAGCATTCTATTGGCGTGGGTTGCCAGTTCGGGCTCACTCTGCTCCAGCTCGATTAGCAACTCGGGGAGATAAAGCAGGCTGTTTTTAATATTTGCTGCCGCTGTTTTAATGGATTCGACTTGCAATACTTTATTGCTGAGTAGCTGACGATAGGCATCAAATTGCTGTCGAATGTCGGGCGTGGCTTCTGCAAATAATGCATCTCGCTGTGGTGTATTCAAAGCGTCGATTGCATGTGCTAATTGCGCTAACTCATCATATTGATTGAGCTGTGCACTAAGCATTTGTAACACCGCGGCATCCAGTTTGGCATCAATACTTTTGGCTTCAAAGAGCAGGGTAACTCGTGCTTGGTGTGTTTGACTGCTGAGCTCTTGCTGCGAGTAAAAATACGCAAACAGCGCAATTGGCGCGCACAGCAGTAACGCTTGCACACCAATGAAAGCCTTATTCTTCATTCGTGGTTTTCCAAATCCATTTCGTGGTGATGTCCTGCTAGACTGTCAATAAAGGCAACTAGCTTGTTTATATCGGAGTCTGATATATTGCGACCAAGTTGGTATTTGGCCATGGTCGCAACGGCGGATTCTAGGCTGCTATGACTAGCATCGTGAAAAAAGTATGCTTGTTTGCTAGCAAGTCGCAAGCTCGGTACTTTGAACACAAAGCGATCTTGCTCGTTGCCGGTAACGTTAAAACGGCCATAATCCGCTTTTTGGATTGGTGTATTTCTATCGCCAAAATAATCACCAAAGGTGCCCATTTTGGCAAACATATTACCACCGACATTGCGCCCTTGATGACAGCTAATGCAACCATACCGTTTAAATAACTCATAACCGGCAATAGCCGACTTAGGCAGTTTTGCGCTTTTACCTTTAAGCCATAAATCGAACGGCGCATTAAGCGTAATTAACGACCCTTCAAAAGTCGCTATTGCGTCTTTTATCGTGTGCTGCGTTACTCCCTGCGAGTACACTCTAGTAAATTGCGCGACCAGCGTTTTATCTTGATTTAACTTGGCAACGACTTCTGGCCACGTCATATCATGCTCTTTTGGGTTTAAGATGGGTGAGTCGATTTGATCATAAAGCGCTTGCGCACGGCCATCCCACGCTTGACGAATATTTAAAGCCGCATTGTAAACAGTTGGAGTTTTTAGCTCACCGAGTGCGCCATTAACACCACTGGAAAGGGGCTTTACATCCGCGCCATGACTGGGTAATTGGTGACATGACGCACAGCTGACTTGGTTTCCTCGGGAAAGCCGCTTATCAAAAAAAAGTGATCTGCCCAAGCTAACTTTATCGGCATCAAGTCCTATTGCAGGCTCAAGTGGCAGAATTGGCTCATTTGCTGCTCCCAATAATGGAAACGCAAAAAGTAATAAACTCCAAATTCGCATACACTCCGCCCAAGTTGCCATCTTGGTGTAAAAGATAGCAACATTCGGCATTGCAAATTTTGATTTAAAATAAGCTTAGCAATAGAAGTTATGTGTTTTTATTCACTCACCCCGCACGGCTAGACTTGTTACTTCACTCAGCCAGTTATCAATTACCTCAGGCGTTGCTAAGTGCACAGGGCCAAATAGCGTATGTTGAGTTGGCTCTATACCACAAAATCCCAATGTCCCATGTTCTAGCTGAGCCATAAGCCCAGCAGCAACTTCTTGCAAATAAGTTTGCGGCGTGTCTGAGGTGAGAATGACTCTTGCGGTTTTATGCAGTAGAAGCTTTTCAATTTCAGTGCCGGCCTCACTGTATTTAAAAGCAAAGCCTGGAAGTAATGCTCTATCTATTAGCCCTTTGAGCTTGGCTGGTAACGCCAACCACCAAATTGGGCTTACTATCACAATGTGCTGCGCCCACAGTAAGTTCTCTTGGAATTGCTTGAGGCATGGCTCTAATGGTTGGCTCGCTTCATAACCATACATCAAATTGATTTCAAAGTGCATTTCACTAAGATCCATTCTGCGTACTTGATGTTGGGTGCTTGCAGCTTGCTCATAGCTTGTGGTGATAGCGTGGCACAAGCTTTTGGTTTTGGGGTTACCGTTTAGTAGCAGTATTTTTTTCATCGTCGTTTCCTTATCACATGACTGAGAAACGAGTGTACTGCCTCCCCTTAACGGGAGAGTCAAGTTACTCTACCTGAGACTAGGATAACCTGAGCTGCGGATAATTAATGCCTTTCTAGCAGCCAGTTTTAGCGCTAACTGCGTTGAATTCACTTCCAATAGCCAGCTATTGGTGCGTAAATTCGCCTTGTTTTCCCTAAATCTTGCTGGCTAGACAAGGAAAAAACTAAGTTGTGCTTTAGCAACAATGAGTTGGAACATTTCTTATCCAAACCTCAGGTTAGGATAGTTTTATCTGTGGACATTCATCAAGCGATGCGATGCAATGTTCAATACGCTGTATTTTTTGCTGAAGCTGCGCAACTTGCTCTATGCAGGATGCTTTGAGTTCAACTAAAAATGTGTTGATTTCTACCCAGTTGACTTGCCGCCCTTTAATTTCAATCACCTGCTGTAATTGCTTAATCGACACGCCGAGCGATTTTGCTTCTTTTATTAATAACAGCAGATCGACATCTACTTGAGAATAGACGCGATATTTACCAACACGCTCCGGGGTAGGGATAAGCCCTTTCTCTTCATAAAAGCGAATGGTCTTTACTGACAGCCCAGTTTGCTTTGACAGCTTGCCAATATACATTTTTGATTCTCCCAGCTAAAAGCAAAATAACGGTTTACAGCCTCCGTAAAAGTTGCAACCATCTAATACCAATTGCACGCTAACAAAAAGTATCGTCAAGGAATAGCAAAAGATGTATCAGTTATTTTACTACCCTCGTAATGCCAGTTGGGCACCGCATCTCGTACTTGAGCACCTACAACTAGAAAAAGAACTGCTCTTGGTCGATAGAAAAACACAACAACAAAGGTCTGCGACCTATTTAGAACTCAATCCAACAGGACGGATCCCGACATTGGTCGACGGTGACCAAATCATCTTCGAGAGTGCAGCAATTTGTTTGCATTTATGTGAAAAGCACCCTGAAGGACAGCTTATCCCAGCGCCAGCAACCCCACAGAGAGCCACGTTTTATCAGTGGCTTTTTTATTTAACCACGACGGTTCAGCCAGAACTCATGCTGTATTTCTATCCTGAAAAATATCAGCTGTCACCAGAGAGCAGCAAGACCATGTCTCAAGCCGCTGAGCAACGAGTCGGCGACATGTTTGCACTTATCGACAAACAGTTAGCAACACACACCTACTTAGTTGGTGAGCAGCTCACGCTTTGTGACTATTATTTGTTTATGCTAGCCCATTGGGCAAGTGGGTTTAATACTGCGCCAAAAAGCTATGCACATTTGGGCCGATTTATGCGAATGATGGCACAGCAAAAAGTGATAAAAAGAGTGTGCGAAATTGAACAAACCGATCTAAGTTTTTATTAGCATCCATTACACCAAGGAGGAAAAAATGGAAACCTTAGTGAAAAACTATATCTCTGCCTACAATCATTTTGATATTCCGGGAATGCTAGCTCAGCTCACGGATGATGTCGTGTTTGAGAATCTCGCCAATGGTGAAATTACAACGCGTACAACCAGTAAAATGGAATTTGCAGAATTAGCAAATCAGTCCGCTAAGTTATTTTCCGAACGCAATCAATCTTTAACCGCTGCCACGCAAGACAATGATCTGTTTATTGTTCATGTGACCTACAAAGCTAAATTAGCCCAAGACTTAGCCAATGGCATGAAAGCAGGACAAAGCATCTCCTTGCAAGGCCGCTCAGAGTTTGCATTTCGCGATGGCAAAATTTGTTTGATAAGAGATATAAGCTAACTCCTTACTCCAAACTCAGGTTATTTATTTGGCAAAATCAGCGCGCTTTTCTATGCTGGTTTTGTCACTTTCATCATTAATTCATTTCGACCTAAGCACTATCTTGCGATCAGCCTAAGACGAATTGAAATAAAACGGAGAATAACAATGGGACTATTAAGTGGTCTACTCGGTAATGCAAGCGAAGTAGACAGTAGCGAAGTAGATAAGTTATTAGCAGATACGCTAATTCAAGGGGAAGAAGTTGCACAAGCTTACAAGGTGATCCGCGACTTGTTTATTTTTACCAACAAACGCCTAATTTTAATCGACAAGCAAGGCATGACGGGCAGCAAAGTAGAAATGCTCAGCATTCCGTATAGCAAAATAACAAAATACAGCAAAGAATCTGCGGGTCACTTCGACCTTGATGCGGAATTAAAAATCTGGATTGGCTCAGATCCAACGCCGATTAGTAAAGAATTTAAAGCAGGCGACAATATCAACCAAGTGTATAAGATCATCTCACAATATTGCTTATAGCCACGCCCAGTTAACTTTGAATAGGCACGCAGGATGCGTGCTTTTACCTCGCACTTCTTTGTCCACTCTTTTATCAATAGATTGCAGGCTTGGCGCTATAACAAATTTGCAGAGTGACCTATCAACCGCCATTTTTCATCGCTACATAAATACCAAATAGACTGCCTTAGTGCGTCATATGACCTCTCACCCAAGGTATTTTCCAGTGCGGAGACGTACTCAATCACAACCTTATTGGGACTCAGCTCAACTAACTTATAATCCTCGCTAATTATTTTATGCTCGCTGAGATCTTCACTTTTCAAGCCTTCAATAATGTCATCTTTCGTCATACCATCACAAAATAGTCCACTTTCTGAAAACTCATCATGGATGTAGTCCGAGATCAGATTAATATTTTTTCGTAGCTCTGGCGAATGTAACGCTCGCTCTAAGGCTTCAATTTTATCCAGCATACTCTTTCCAAAAAGCCAGCATAAACCGGCTTTGCTTCTGCGCTACTTACTTGCGAGGCCAAACACCTGCTAAGCATACATCTACAAACTTTTTGGGTTTCGTCAGCTCAATCTCAACTTGTGAATGGGCAGCTTCATTACGCTTAGCACGATTTTTTAAATATGACATGACTATCTCCTTTACTCTTGAATTATAAAGTTATGTACACCTAACTTAGGCAGTACAGATTGAAAAAACTTGATGTCGAATAAGGCGGCGTGTTTTTCAGGCAATATTGAATCGACTTTAAATAGGTAGGGAACTTGATTAGTGGTTAGCGGATCGAGATCTGATGCCTGACAAGCCAGACAGTATGTTCTTATTATAGATTGGTAATGATCATTATATTCAATATTTTCTAGTGGAGTGTCATTCCCGAGAACCACTTTTTTTCTAATTGGATAATGGTGTATAAACTGCCCAACACCTTTGCAAAATGCTTGGTATAGTTCTGTATGCAAAATAAATGCATGGAATAACTCATCAACTAACTTGCTTGCTGCAGCAACTGCTTGTGGTGAAATAACCACAAATATTAGATAGTCTTTTAGACCCTCAACGACCACCTGGATCTCATCATCAGATAATTTATATTCCAAGTGCGTTTCTATATACCAGTCAAACCACTCCAGTACAGCTTCGTCAAACTTATAGTTTTCAATGAAATCAACCGCATTTTCCTTACCCTCAATTGCTTGCATTAAATCCCGTCTCCATCTCAGCAACAGCCTTAAGGTATACGTCTCACTTTAATTAGTCAAAATGATTCTTCCCCTAATTGGTTACTCGCATGAAACAATAAACATGCTCCTGCTACCGAATTTCAACTGGCATTAATGAATTTAAACACAGCAAATGAATTGAATTAATAACAGTAAAATTAGGCAATCTAGCTACACGTTTGCCAATTCAAACTTGCCCATTTGCTCCTTAAAGTTTACAGCTGTTCAAATAACAGCTAACTTGTACCTAAAACATTGCGTAAGGATATAAAAATGATAAAGCAGCTTACTAGCATAATTTTATGTTTTGTACTGACAGCATGTGGCAGTGACACAAGTGATACAACTCCAACAGATATAACCTCTAACAAGCCTCCAACAAATACGCCTTTACCATCATCACCCACACCTCTTCCTAATATGAGCTTTGACCAAAGCTTTATTGATGATGTTTCTGAGTTTGTTAAATTAGCGCATGCTGTTCAGTATTTTTATCCTTCTGCCGAGGTGAGAGGCTCAGATTGGTCACTTTTCATCGCAGAAAGCATTGTCGAATTAAACCAAACATCGAGTACAAATCGCAGAGAAAAAGGGATTGAACTCTTAAGACAAATTGCGCCTTACTTGGTTACACAACAAAATCACATTCCAAAATTGTTACCCAATGCGCAAACATATACTTGGATACAAAATGCGCCGGCAAACGTAAGTGCTTATACGAGTTTGCTTACCGCAGGCTCGTTTAACGAGCTTCAAGAGAGAGAATTCGCGCCCAACGAACTGTTTGTAACCCTCAACTTTTATCAGAGTTCCCTCTACTTACCACTCTACCTACCAGTTAAAACAGAGCTCACAGGTGGCACATATACAGAGTTAGGACGATGGCAAGTTGAACCTAACTTCGCGCATATTGAAACATGTATGGCTACTGTGTCAGGAATGTGGGCCAACATTCAACATTTCTGGCCTTACTTTGAACAGATTGATGTCGACTGGCCAGCAAGTTTGAATCCACTACTAGCCGCATGCTTAATTGAAGAGCCAAATAAAAGGCTGCAACTAATTAATACCGAGTTCACAAAATTGAATGACAACCACATCATAATCAAAACGACTAATATGCTTACGAATAACAATACATATTATGGTACTTTTTATTACGAGATAGTAGAAGGCAAAGCGATTGTTACAAGCGCTCAACAAGATGATCCAAATGGCGTTGAGGTTGGAGATGAGCTACTTACCGTCAATGGTGAAGATATTATTGAGTACCTTTCAAGGAAAGCGCTTTACTCTTTGAAAAGTGAATTACAAAGATTGAGTCATACTGCGAGACAGCAGTTCTTTTTTACAGAAAAGATCCCGCTTAGTTTTACCCTTAAAAAGTCAACGGGCACTACTTATCAAGCAACTATAACGCCAATAGAACCCAGTGAAATAAAACCTCTTGTTAGCTCACCCTACGTGCCTCACTCACCATCAAACATTGAATATCTGGGTGACAATATATATAAACTCAATATCTATAACGTTACACCAGATGACCTGAACGCGATAAAAGAAACGTTAAAAAATGCACAAGCCGTCGTGATCGACTTTCGCCATTACCCACAAAGCTGGGACGGATGGCGAAGCGTATTAAGTTGGTTTATCAAACAAGATGCGATTAATGATACTTTGTCTGTGCTATGGCAAGGAGCACCAAATCAAGCAGATAAAAAGGCTCAGTCATTTCAGCAAATAATTCATAGAGATGCCAACCCACTCTCGATACCCGCCATTGTACTTTCCTCTAGGAGAAGCCAAAGCCAAGGGGAACATGCGTTAATATTTGCACGCAGTGGCGGCTTGCCCATATTAGGAGAACACACATCAGGAATTAACGGAACAGTATTTGGGATCCCTTTTTTCGGGGGAGTAGGAGAGGGGAATTTAGGTGTTGAACTTCATTACACCAATACTCTATCAAGCCGCTATAATGGTGACCCTCTGATCAACGCAGGTATTGCGCCAGATTATTTAGTGCCAAGAACTAGAGAGAGCATTATCAATGGTACTGATAATCAAGTAGAACGTGCCATTGATATTCTAAAATCAGAGCTTTAGTCTTATAACAGCTCACTTAATTGAATGGTCCAGTTAAAAGCTATGACAACAAGTAATTAGCTTTTAAGTGGACCCAAACTTTATGAACTAACTCAGAACGGGGGAGTTAGCGCCACATCAACTTACCGTACGCTCTGAGCGCAGATAAAAAACCGCAGAAAAGAGCAAGGAAACAAACACTTGATTCCAAAAGTTAGAGACAAAGGGATCAGCAACAAACTGAGATGCAATATGCCAAATACTCAGATTTAGCAAAAAACCGAGTACAAACCCATAGCCTTTGTATTGTGCGAGCAATTGCCCCAGTTCTTGCCTAAAACGCTGATATTGAGCTAATTGGCTCATTTTATACTCCAGTTATTGATTCGCAACCGTAAGCTCTACCACTTCTTTCTTGGCCGATATTCGATTTATCAATAGTACATCGTTATCGTTAATATCGGTGAGATAGTCAACACTGGTAGGCACTTCACCGAGTATAGTAAACGACGTCTTGTCCAGATCATAGGACCAAAGTTGATTATCTTCATTGACGCCATATATCCCATTGCCGCGCATTACAAAAGATTTTCCTCTGCCGCCTTGATTGTTTAGTGCACTGATCCGCTGAGGTTCAACAGCGCCGATTTGCCAAAACTGATCAAGTCTATCCTTATACACAATTTTACCGTGTTCACTTTCAAGTGCCCACAGCACAGGTTGCTGCGTCAGTATTTCAAACGATTGTTGAGCAAAGTCATAAGCAGCTAACTTCATTTCTCCCTTTACCCGAATCTGTGTTAGCGCACGTTGTTTTGCACTTTTCCATTGATATAAGCGTAAAACAGGGTAGGCGTGCGGGTAAGATGTCAAGCTGCCATCTAAAGCAATTCGCGTCAGTACACCACTGGCACTGATTAATATGCTTTGGCCATCCTCAGCCCAGTGGATCCCGCGAACAAAAGTATCTAAGGGGAAGTTAGTCAGTTGTCGCGTGTTATTGCCATCGCTTAACCACACCTGTTCAGTACCAGAGCGCTCTGACCAAAATGCCACTAAATCTCCATCTGGCTGAAAGACAGCATAATCTTCACCAAGGTTGGTTCGCGCAAAGCTGGTGTATGTTTGAGCGCCTTGTGCTAACTGTGTCAGCGGTAATTTGACGATATCGCTGTCGTAAGGCCCTTTGATCATCAGTACACTTTTGCCATCAGGACGAAATTCAGGCTGTCTCATTCGATCTGAAAACGGCAATTGAATTTTACTCACAAGTCCTTCATAAGTCAGACTAAATAGCTGACGTCCGGTACTGAAAATCAATTGCTGGTTAAGTGGGTCAAAACTTGGGTAGATATCGTGAAATTTAGTAATTTCCGGCGGCAGCTGGATCTGATGGCTAGAGATCAACTCACCGTCGGGTTTTAGCATATCAATATAATGTAGGCCATCGGCATGAATACTACTGACCGCGATTAAATCATCTTGAGGGGAATAAGCGTAATCAATCAACGTCCCGTCTTCTACGGTATAAAGATCGACACCGCTGTCGTCATCAATGGAGTAATTGATCAGCTTCCAGCGCTCGCCTTGTTTTTGCTTCAATACCACATTGCCATCGTTCAGCCAGATAGGCTTATCAACCACTGAGTTTTTACACTGGAGAATAACTTTTGGCTGCTGAGGGCTTTTCAATGCTTTAGTAAAATCGAGTGTTACAAGGTCGTAGCAGCGCTTTTGTGTAACGGGCTCGCTACAAGCGTCGGTGGCCAAAAACAGTAACTGCTCACCATCTTTTGAGAAACTATGCCTGCCGTATGCTCCAAAGCGCTCTGTAAGCAGGATCTCTTGCTGGGTATCCGCCTTTTTTGCCCATATCTTATTATCGCAAAACTTATCTAAATAGCGGTGAAAAACGATGTATTGACCATCTGGGGAATAGCTTGCATCAAATTCTTTATCGTCAGTTGCGGTCAATGAGCGCAAAGTATCAAAGAACAGTGGTGAAGGTTTTTTGATGGAAAAATATTGATAACCGATAGCCCCAAGCAAAATAGTGAAGGCAAGTAAAACAAACACATAAGGACTGAGATTGTTTTTATTCTGACTTTGATTGAGGTGTTTATCTTGTTGCATTTCAGGTTCAGGGATTGGCATCACCTCAAGTTGCGGCTCAGTATTCGTCCGCTCGTTCGTTTGCCCTTCCCAACGTACTTCACACTCTAAGCTATACCCTTTTTTAGCATGCGTTTGGATGTAACCTTGCACCTTACCATCATCCCCAAGCGCCTTTCTCAATTGCGCGATACTGCGCTGCAAAGTATTAGGAGAGACCACCGTATCTGGCCATACTGTATCGAGCAAGGTATCAAGGCTCATCACTTTGCCTTGATTCTGAGCCAAGCAAGTGAGTACTGCCAGGGCCTTTGGTGCAAGCGTTTGACATTCACCTTGGTGTGAAATCTGGTTACGTGATAAATCTACAAAAAAATCACCAACCCAATATTGTTCTACCATAAATCCCCAATGTGCCTAGCGCACGCACTAACCACGCCAATTATTATAATTATCAGTATAAGGATAAACTTGAAGCAATCGAAACTCAACAACATAACCACTTGATAGAAATAGTTTTTTATTTAAAAGTCACAATTCAGCACAACATCATGTAAACGTCATGCATTTTTGTTCTCAGCTGCTAAGTTGCCAGTACGAGATACTTATTCACTAGTCTAAAAATAACATGAAAGAAGGAAATGTGTGATGAAACGTTTGCTGTTTATGCTGATATTACTCCTATTCTGTAGCTTGCTACATGCCAGTGAAGTACCGCAATATGCGATGCCCGGAACACAAGTTGTGCCACTAAAAGATATCACTACCGGCCATCAATATGAACTTTATATCAAGCTGCCTGAGGAATACTCAAAAGATAAAAGCTATCCTGTACTCTACTTTACCGATGCGGTATGGCATATCGAAGCATTGTCTTCGGCAACCTTCTTTTTGTTCGATGAAGTGATCCTTGTTGGTATCTCTTGGCGGAAAAATATCAACACCACACAGCTTCAAGAAGAAGGCCCTTTTGTTAGCCGTTACGCTGATTATTCTTTTACAAAGTCAAAAAACAGTGAACAACAGCACAAGTACCAATTTGGCCAAGCCAATGCCCACGCGGCCTTTATTCGCAATCAAGTTATTAAGTATGTTGAAAGCAATTACTCGGTAAAGTCCAATAGTCGCAGTTATTTTGGCTATTCTCTCGGTGGACTATTTGGCGCCTATATACTGCTCACCCAGCCAAATACCTTTGACAACTATATGTTAGGCAGTCCATCTGTTAGACAACTGGATGCGCTAAAAACACTCTCTAGCTCCAAACAACCACTAAAAGGGAAAGTGTTTATCTCTGTTGGTACAGACGAACATAAGTTAGCACTGCAAATCGACGCATTTATCGACTATCTAAAAAGCAAGCAAAGTGACAGCTTATCACTGCACAAGACAATGCCCGATGGCACACATCAAACCGCTTTCCCTGAAACCGTAATCCGTAGTATCAATTGGCTAAAGTCTATTTATGGGAGTAGTCAACAATGAAGTTAGCACCGATGTTTCTTTTACTAACGATTGTTGCTTCTCTCAGTCATCGGGCTTCGGCACAAGACGAATTCCCTATACTGGAAGGTCCTTTAATGGGACAAAACCCTCCTGGATTAAAAGCAGAACCTTTCGCACCTGGAATTATCTCTAAGTCGGGATGGGAGTTAGAAGGCGTATTTGCTCCAAACATGAAAGAGTTCTATTTCACCTTAGACCGTGGTGTATACACCACCGAAAATAAAACTGGATTTCGTCCAACTGTCATTGGTTTTCGACTAATCAATAATAAGTGGGTGAAATACACTGAGTTTCCTCGTGCCGGAGAGGTAAGCTTTTCACCAGATGGTAAACGCATGCACATGGCAAAAAAATACAAAGACAGAGCAGGTGATAATTGGTCTGAACTTACCAGCTTGGGAGTCATGTTTGACCGCCCTGAATGGGGGATAATGCGATTGTCCGCTTCCGCAACTGGAACCTATGTATTTGATAATTTTAAGCAAATGAATACGGTTAGAATTTCAACAGTAAAAGATGGTATGCGCCAAGAGCCAGTACTCTTGAGCAGTGAAATTAACTCAGGGAAAAAATCAGCACACCCTTTCATAGCGCCAGACGAAAGCTATTTAATTTGGGATAGTGAACGTGAGGATGGTTTTGGTGACTCCGATCTGTATATCAGCTTTAAGCAACCTGATGGAATATGGGAACCTGCAATAAATATGGGGGAAAACGTTAATTCAGATAAGTGGGATGCTTATGCAACGGTCACCTCAGATGGCAAATACCTACTGTTCAACCGTGCTGTGGATAAAGCAAATAACAACGTCGACATCTATTGGGTGGACGCTAAAATCATTGATGAGATTAAAAACAAAAATCAATAAAAACAAAATCTTAAATATTTCAGCAATGTAATCCTTAGCGTATGTGATAAATGCCTATTTCTCACATATACGGAAGCTTTGTCTGCCTCCATACCTGCGTTCGCTTTGGTAAAATACTGCCAAAGCGAACAAACCTTACCGACTGCTTGCTTTTTATCCAGCTTCAGACCAGAATAAATGTAACCAATATTAGTTACTTACTCAAATGTAACCAAATTAAGTTACCTTTATGACATCAATACCTCAAGGTGCGGTGATCACAGCAGACATCGTCGGCTCACAATCGCTGTCACAACTACAACTTACAAGACTGCAAAGCGAGTTAAAGGATTACTTAGCTGAAATCGCGACTGCGGAGCAGGGCTATTATAGTTTTTACCGCGGCGACGGTTTTCAGCTTGTGTTGCCAGATGCGACGAAACTGTTCAATGTGGCATTACAGCTACGGTTGTTTTTAATTAGCCGACATAGCGATGCCAGACTCAGCCTCGCGATCGGTGAAGTTAATATCACAGCAGCAGATTTATCAACCTCAACGGGTACTGCGCTGGTACTAGCGGGCCGAGGGTTGGACACAATAGGACAAGCAAGACTCAAGTATAACAATGACAGCAATGCCCACTTTGCACTAAATCTGGCATTTGTGGATTTATTACTTTCGAACTTAACCCAAAAACAAGCAGAGGCCGCTTTTATTCATATTTCACACCCTAAGTTGAGCCATGCCGATATTGCAAAACAACTCAACACCAGTCGGGTGAACGTGACTAAGTTACTCAATAGCGCACACTACACTTTATTAAATCAATTTTTAGCAATTGCACGCTCGCACCAATAGTCGAATGCTCAACACTTACATATCACGAGGTGGACTTAATGAACGAATGGCAAGTATTGTTATTGTGGTTAGTAATAGGCCACACAATCACTGACTTTTACCTCCAACCCATGAGCTGGGTGCATGACAGGAATACCCGTCACTATAAGTCCATCAAGTTGTTGTGGCATAGTGTCGCGCATGGCGGGGTTGCACTTGCAATCATCTTACTTTGGCAGTCGACTTTGTTTTGGGGAGCACAATGGAATGCGCTGCTCTTTGCGCTAGCGGTAGGTATTAGCCACTATTGTATCGACTTAGCTAAATCCTATTCTAGCAAAGGCGTTATTCCTTTTGTGCTAGACCAATGTGCACATATCATTATATTAGTGGCCGTCACTTGGCACATTGCTGAGCCTGAGATTGCCCTCAGTGCCTTTACAAAGCCTTTTGCCAATGTCCAGCTGCTAATATTGGTTGTGGGCTATTTAATGGTATTGCATCCTGCATCGGTATTCACCAGCATGCTGCTTGAACGTTGGCAACTCAATAATTCAGCTCTTGATAGCCTGCCGCAAGCAGGAAGTTTAATTGGTCAACTTGAACGTGTATTACTACTGAGCTGCGTGTTACTAGATAGCTGGGCTGCTATCGGCTTTATTCTCGCCGCTAAATCGGTATTTCGCTTTGGCGATCTAACCCAAAGCCAAGATAGAAAGCTCACCGAATACGTGATGTTGGGCACGCTTGTCAGTGTGTTGCTGGCCCTTGTGGTCGGTGTCTTAATCAAACCATTTATGCCCATTCAATTGTAATTTAATCAATTCCGCGCCTTGACATTTAATCTAGTGCCTGCAAAATAAACGTAGGCACGATCTATCGCTAATTATTTGCCTCTATTCGTTTTATTTCCTCATTAGGAGTTGCCATCACAATGAATAACTAAGCCCTTTGTAACTGACGAACTTATTATTAATTTCCAGTGCAAAGCTTATGGTTATCGTTGAGGCTTCTCAGACCACTCTATAGATTCTCATTTTCTATTTTACTGTTTATGGCTTTTACGAGTCTTTGTGCCTTTAGCCTTTTGCACTGCTGCGACTAGGAGCAGTAATTATGCCTTGGATACAGGTAAAGCAAGCAAGCTTGACGCTTGCAAATGGTCAATGTTTATTTTGCGATGTCGACCTAACAATAGAGCGGCAATTTATTGCGATAACGGGCCTTAATGGGGCAGGAAAATCACACTTACTCAAAGCCCTATCCGGTGAGCAGCCTCTAACTTCGGGCGAGCGCCAAAGTCATGGGAAATGCTTTTATCTCCCACAAGATGCGACTAACCGCTTTACCACCGTTTCTGAACTACTCGGACTTGAAGAGAAGCTAGTAGCACTGCAGCGAGCCCATCAGGGGGTAGCCTCTGAGCACGACTTTGACTTAATCTCAGATGATTGGCAGTTAGAATCAACTTGGCAAGCAACACTTGCACCGCTAGAACTCACTTTGGAAACCCCCTTTACAAGGCTTAGTCCAGGAGAGCGAATGCGAGTTTATATTGAGATACTACAATCTCAGCCTGCAACCCTATTACTGGATGAGCCGAGTAACCATATGGACAGCGTCAATAAGCACTGGCTAGCTGAGCGACTAAAGCATCACAAGCATGGTGTGGTTGCCGTCACACACGATCCTATTTTATTGGACGCAGCCGACCATATACTGCACATAAAACAAGGGGAGCTAACTCATCACTCGCTTGGATTTGACGCCTTTAGAGAGACACTACTTCAAACTCAAGCTCGACAAAAACAACAACATTTGGCAAATCGCGCAGCACAAAAAGCGCTTAAACAAGCCATGATTGCAGCGGATCTGCAACATCAAAGGCAGGCCAGTAAAGGAAAAGCACAAGTGCGCGCTGGTAGCCAAAGTAAACTAGTTACTGACTTTAAGTCAGACAGAGGGAGTAAGCGTCATGCCGGACAAACCCATAAAATTCAGCAAGCTCAAGATAGGGTTAAGAAAAATGCAGTTTACTATCGAGAAGACAAACAGCAGTTTCATTTTAACTCAACTTTTCGAGCAAAAGAAAAGATCCGCTTATGTGAAGCCGAACTGTGCTTTGGACCGGAAAAGACACTGAACCTTTTTGCGGATACAACACAAAAGCTCAGGGTAATTGGAGAAAATGGCATCGGAAAATCGACCTTGCTTAAAACCCTTGCGGGTAAGCTAGAGTTAAAGCGCGGAGAAATTCAGCGCCCAATAACATGTGTTTACTTAGATCAGCATTGCGCTTGGCTTGAGCAGGGCCCTTGCGTTTTAGATATTGCCGAGCGCTCACTTGACACGCCACATCATAATTTAATCACCAGCTTTGCAAGCGTTGGTCTGAGTCTAGATAAGATTTCAGGACCTATCACGAGTCTCAGTGGTGGCGAGAGAATGAAAGCGGCCATCGTGCTGGCCGTGCAAATGCAAGGCTTTTTACTGCTTGACGAGCCTGATAATCACCTCGACCTTGAAGCACAAGAAGAACTTGCTGCCATGCTTAATCAGCTTCCTTGTGGATTTATACTGGTCTCTCACAATGAGTATTTTTGCAGTCAGCTTACCAACATAAAAGTTCTACCGCTGCGTGATTAATAGTCATAGAAGGAAGAAAAGGGGGAGGAAGGAACGCCTCCCCCTTTGGGCACTTAGTGGCGTCTCTGTTATGACCACTAAATTAAATGGGCTGAGACGACTGCACGTCTCAAACCACATGGGGACGATGGGTTAAAGCGGTAATACCTCGAGGGTCGTGACATAGCTGCCGGCACGTTTTGTGGCGGGTGCTTGTGCTTTGTCGTCTTCATATTCCACTTCAAACCAATACATGCCTGGCTCAGATAGCGTTAGCGTCACTTCACCTTTGGCATTCGTTGTATATTTGTTTGGTTGACTGTTGTCACGGTACTTTTCATCTTGACGTACCACAATCATTTCTGCACCCTTCGCAGGCTCACCATCCATCGTATACTGCAGGGTAATTGGTTCACCGGTGTACAAATCATTAGGGTGAGTAACCGAGTTTAGCTCTAGCCCTTTGCCGGTTGGCTTAAGCGCAGTGTTATTTGGTGCGCCCAAAGTTACAAATACTTCTAATCGTCTTGCAACGTCGGTCACACTTAAATCTTTTGCCGTTTTTGGCACTTCTTTGTTAAAGGCTTCTACTGAGCCAATTTTTCCGCGTCCTGGCCAGTAATGCTTTTCACCGTTTTCATCAGTCCAGCGCGCCACCAGTGAGCGACTTTGGTTAAACACTTTGTAAGTGCCTTGCTGATTGAGCTCAATGTCAAACACACTACGATACTTAAGTTTTGCGGCGTTCTTAAGCTCGACCTTGCTACCAGAAGGGGACAGTGCAGATAAACGTTCTAGTGGATAAGCATAATGATCTGGGTTAAAGATCCCATTGGCGATGGCAGCATCAAACGTGATCCATTCGCTGTCACCAGACACCACGGTGGTACTTGGCTTTATCCATACTCGGTGTGCTTCACTTAACGGGCTATATGCAGCTAAGGCAACTAAGACACCAGAAACTAACGTTGAAATTTTCACGATTAAGGCTCCATTGTTAAAATTGTTGTAGCGAGTTCAGATTTACCTTCTGCAATCACAGTGACAGGCGCAGTGATAGGTAAGGTCACTGGCAGTTTCAATACTTCACGACCTCCAAGCTCACGAGCAGCCTCCACAAACAGCGTGTATTCACCCGCAGGTAAAGCTTTAAATTCATCGCGCCAAGGGGTTAAATCAATCTTTGCTGTACCTGGACGCCTTGTCGCACCAGTCACGCCGTCTACAGGCATGGATAGGCTACGGCCGCTTCTACGCCACCAAAGACGTAAGTCTTTTAGCCACTTTTCACCTTCTTTATCCGCCATATTAACGTCATACCAAACGGCAATATCGGCAACTCGCTGTTGTTTGCTGTCTGCCAGCCATACTGCGACATAAGGAGGGTGATATTCCGCAACGTTTAAACGCGGGATCGTGATTTCAACCTCATCAGCTTTAGCGTGCGCGGGTACCATCAGCACTAAAACAGGTAATACAAAGCCTGCTGCGACGAGCGGCCAGGTCGACTTTCTTCCTCGAGAATGCTTGTATAAAAGCCATAACCCTGTGAGTGAAAACACTACACAAGCTACTGAAAACACATCAATAAACATACGCCATGCAAATCCTGTATTACGTCCTTTGTGAAGATCGTTAAGGTATGATACCCAACCACGATCCGTGATCTCTTGATAAAACTCACCGCTATCAAGGGCGATGCTAAACCAACCATCGCCACCAGCTCTTGGCAGCGCAACATACAATTCGTACTCGCTCCACTGCACTTGCTGTAGTGCAGGTAACGCCGCGCCTGTGTGTGACTGATACCAAGATTGAAAGCTGTGTGGCAGCGCTGTCTGCTCTGCCGCCGCGTTAAGCTGGGTCAACAGAGCACTTGGCAGCACAGCTTCTTTAGCATATGTAGTAGGTGCAGCTTCTATCTGGCTTGCGTGATTTAAGGTGATCCCAGTCACGGCAAACAGCAGCATTCCCACCAAACACACAGCAGAGCTCATCCAATGCCAAGTACGCCAATCAAACAGCTTTTTAAGTCGCCGATTCGACGACTTAGCCGCTGAGCGAGCTCGTGTCATTAAAAGCTCCACGCCAATGAAGCCCAATAGCGACGACCATCTTCAAAGTAGCCGTATTCTGCTTCGGTAATTTCTTCATCGAAGAGGTTGTAAATCCCAAATCCAAGCTTGATTGCTTCGTTTAGCTGATAATTTGCACCTAAATCAGTTAGGTTATACGAAGGTGCGACTAAGCTACTTTGCGAAGGCCCTGTTACAGGCTGGCTTTCTTCACCACGATAATGGAAACGTAACCACGTGTTTAGCTCATCCGAATACTGATAATTAAGCGACGTTTGGAACAAATGTTTAGGTAACTGGTTTAATGGACTACCAGCATATACTCCGGTTTTTTGCTCCGAATCTGTGTAGGTATAGTTTGCGCTAAGCTTCAGTTTTTCAGTCAATTGACCCGAGAAGCTAATTTCACCCCCTTGGGTTACGGCTTCATCAACGTTGACATAAGTTGTCGGCAACGAGCCAAACTCGTTAGGGCCGTCCGTACATTGAGTTAGTGGGCATGAAACCCGTGAAATTTTATCGTCAAACTCGTTATAGAATACCGTTGCTGAGGTGCTGATCCCTTTAGCAAGCTCGACGTATACGCCTACCTCGTAATTAATTGAGGTTTCAGGGCTTAAGTCTGGATTACCATAAATATTACCACCACGACTCACTTGGCCCCACGCCGCCGTGCTTTGACGCAGGTTCGGCGCTCTAAAGCCGGTTGAGATCCCACCTTTAACGGTCACCGCATCTGATGCAGTATAAACACCGTATAAGCGCGGGCTAACATGGCCGCCAAAGTTACCGTCTTTGTCGTAGCGTAGGCCCATAGTCAGGGCAAATGGCTCAACGATGCGCCACTCATCCTCAGCAAATACCGACCACTGATCGTTGTCGACTTGCTGCAAATCACTAATGCGGTTACTGGTTTTGTCGGTCAAGTCTTCATTGAGATAAGCAACACCGATTGAGCTAGTATGAGACTCGCCAAGCGGTAACGTCCAAAGAGACTGGAAATCTACGTTTTTGACCGTCATCTCACGGGATTTATTGTCAAACTCTTCATGTTTTAAGTAACTACGAGAGCTACCAAATGACCAGTAACCGTTATGCGTCAAAGAGATTGACTCACTATCGTATTCGGTTGTAGTGGACTCAGGACAGCCTCTGCGGCCACACGGCTCACCTGACGCAAGCGTTGCCACCGTTTTACCTAGCGTGGCATCAAGCGTTTGTGAAGCAATACCATAATCCAATAACCATTCGTGTTCATCTGATGGTGTATAGGCCAGTTTTACCTTCAGCGTGTCGGCATCGCGACCTCTAAAGCCAGACACGATTTCGTCTTCGTCTCTGTGCGTAGTTTGGCCGTAAATTTGTACCCCTAAGGTATCTTTGATTAGCGAGCCGGCAGCAAAGAAATTAGCCTGATAAATATCACCTGAGCGACTGTTTTCTTGGCTGGTTGCGTCAACTCTGACTTCTCCATGCCACTCGTCAGGCGTTTTTTTAGTGATAATGTTAATTACACCACCAATTGCATCAGAGCCATACAGCGAAGACATAGGTCCACGCACGACTTCGATACGTTCGATGGCAGCAACAGGAGGCGTCCATGCACCTTCAACACCAGGGCCGTCACTATTTGGCCGAGTCTCACGCGAACTTTGTCTTTGCCCGTCGACTAAAATAAGCGTGTACTGACTGCCCATGCCGCGAAGGCTAATATCTTCCCTGTCTCCGCCTCCAGTTACTACAACTCCGGGAACATCTGTCATGGCATCGGTAAGATCTCGATAAAAGCGCTGCTGTAGCTCTCCTTGATTGATAACGCTAACAGACGCCGGCGCATTTTTTAGCAGTTGCTCAAATCCAGAAGCGGATACGACGATCACTTCCACCTCTTCTTTTATTTCTGATTTTGCATCACTTTGTGCAAGTGAGGAAAAAGGCAGGGCTGCAGCAACAGCTAAAGAGAGTGGCGCCAAACTACGACAGGCCATCAACATCGAGAAACCTCCATGATAGAATACAAGATAAATAACAATTATTTTCATTTGTAATGGTATGATGATTGCGTATTTTGGAGCAATGCGGTTTTTCTTAAAGGTAT
This sequence comes from Pseudoalteromonas flavipulchra NCIMB 2033 = ATCC BAA-314, assembly GCA_000814665.1. Taxonomy (GTDB): domain Bacteria; phylum Pseudomonadota; class Gammaproteobacteria; order Enterobacterales; family Alteromonadaceae; genus Pseudoalteromonas; species Pseudoalteromonas maricaloris. The sequence goes on along the minus strand of JWIH01000020.1, from coordinate 448,717 downwards.
TTTAAGCAGGTCTTAACAATGAATCAGAAATTGACTCGCGGACTTAAAGTGTTCGCAAAAACAGTAGAAGCTGGCAGTATGAGTAAAGCCGCTGACTTATTGCATATGACCACCTCGGCTGTCAGCCAGCAGATCAGCAAATTAGAGCAAGACATAGGCCTAAGTTTATTTAATCGAAATACTCGTAACCTCACGCTCACAGAAGCGGGCTCTATCTATTACAAATCCGCGATACAAATACTGCAAACCGCAGAGCAAGCGGAGCATGAACTCGAGTTATTACAACATACGCCTTCTGGCATATTGAAGATCTCTGCCCCCATCGGGTTTGGAGGAGGGCTACTCAGTAAGCCACTGCGCTACTTGAGTGAGCAGTTTCCACAAATAAAAGTCGATTTGATCTTAACAGACGAACCCATTGACATCATTACTGAAGGAGTTGACTTAGCTATCTGTATAGGCCCTTTACAGGACTCAAACCTTATTGCCCGTCACCTTGCTGACTGGCAACTAATCCCCTGTGTCAGTTGCCATCATCCACTGGCACAACTCAATATATCGCACCCAGACAGCTTAGCGCCTCACGCCTTGATTGGTCATTCGAGTAGTAAACAAAACCCTTACCATTTGAGCCACCAACAAACCCACCAGCAAATAGCGCTGCCGGCAGCGCGCTTTATGGTGAATAATATGCAGGCTTGTATTCAGCTCACCCTAGATGGCATTGGCTATGGGGTATTACCTGAACCAGAAATTAGGCACCACCTTTCATCAGGGAGGCTAAAACGGCTATGTTCAGAGTGGTCATTACAAAAATATAGCGTTTACGCCGTGACGCCGCATCGCGATACCGTTGCGGCAAAAACAACCGCTGCCATTGAAAGCCTAAAAGAGTGGTTTACCCAAGTTTCCAACGACAACCAAGTGTTTGTTGGCGACTTTAGTTTTATCTAAGCTTCGCTCAGTTGAACTTTGGTAGTTAACCTGAGCTGTGGATAATTAATGCCTTTCTAGCAGCTAGTTTTAGCGCTAACTGCGTTGAATTCACTTCCAATAGCCAGCTATTGGTGCGTAAATTCGCCTTGCCTACAGGATGTAGGTACCTTAGCGAGAGCAGGACGCGGTGTTTTCCCTAAAACTCTCTGGCTAGACAAGGAAAAAACTAAGTTGTACTTTAGCAACAATGAGTTGGAACATTACTTATCCAAACCTCAGGTTAGTTAATAAAAAATTGCGAGCCATATAGTTGGCTCAGAAGTGTCTGTATAACTTACTTTATGCTTTTGATGTGCGGGAATATTAAGACTATCACCCGCCTTTAAGGTTACTATTTTACCATCATCAAAAGTCAACTCACCACAGCCCTTTAATACCAGTACCCATTCGTTTTCGTCTTGGTCGTAATATCCAGAGCTTGGAGAGGTATGACCGTTTGATACTATCCGTTCAATACGAATATTTGGATGAGACAGCACCGTTTCAAAAATTTCTTCGGTTACATCAGCTGGAATATCTTTTAGAAAGTTCATAAGTTTGAAACTTGGGTCTAGCAATTAGTCAAGGATAGAGAAATAATTTGCCGCAACAGCACATCCGTTTATCTGGTAACGGCAAATTGGGAGAATGGTACAACTTGATCTGTAGAAATGTTCAATACGTCGTTCTCAATCTTTCAAAACAATCCATCAGGCGATTGGTGAAAAATCCCCTAACTTAAGCGACTCCACTCGGACTTCTTACCCAGTTGTACAGTCACCATTAAAGTTACACAATTTAACAATGTTTGTAAAACAAATTTTAACATTAAATAAACAAGAATGAACTTACTAAAATCCTTTAAGTTCCACACGCCAAGGAGGATCCAGTCGATTTTCACCAGCCCAGTACAATTTGATCTTGTTCCCTGCGGGGTCAAACAGTATGGCTTCTCGCCACAGATAGCGCTGCTTTGTAGGCAGTTGCTCAAATACGATACCCCGGGCCTCAAGCTCAGTGACCCACTCATCTAACTGTTCATGCTCAAAGTAAATAACTGCACCATTGTTGATGGGAGGCGTTTCTAAAGATAACGAGAAGGTTGCATTACCTTCAGGGCATTCAAATCGAGCATAGTGAGGTGTATCAACAATTTGAGTAAAGCCTAGCGTTCGATAGAATTGACAAGCTGCATCCATATTATCAACGGGCAGGGTAACTTGGTTAAGATCCATAATCATCATCCTTATAACAATACTGAATCATTGTGCCTTGTAGGCAAAAAAATACCAGCCTAGGTTAGGCTGGTATTACAATCATCACATCTTAATGCGAGTTATAAATCAAATGTTCTCGACACAGAAAGTACGATACGTTCATCAGCCGTATCCCAATCTAAGCTCGTGTTTTCAGCCGCCACTTCAATATCAAACCCTTTAAATGCAGTTTGGTAAGCAAGGCGATAGTGATTGTAAGATTTATCGTTACCATCCCACGTATATTTATCACCATCCAATGAATTGGAGATATCAAAGCTTGCTCGCAGTGCATGACCTTCTGCAATTTCAAAAGTATGTGCTACCATCGCAATAGTGTGACCCGCTTCGGTTCCGAAATAGTCCCAGCTATACCAAAAATTAAACTCAGTTTGGCCAAACTCACTCGCGTAACCAAACTTAGTATAGATCTCTGGGTAGTTACCATCGCTTGAGTTGTCACCACCATGATAAGAATAGTAAGCAATACCATAGTCAAGGCTCCAACTTTGGTTCAGCTCGATAAAGCGGCCAACATAAAAGTCCCACTCTAGATCCGTGTCATCACCAAAATCGACGTTAGACGCCCAGCTCCCAGCATACACGCCATTAGCAAAGGCTTTATCGATGCTGCCTTGTAGAGCTGGATCATTTTGCGTTTGGCTCACACCGTTAAAGGTATAGTCAGATGCACCTGTAAGCGTTGCAGACCAGTCTGCCGCCGCATAGTTAGACGCGAGTACAAGTGGGAGTGCACAAAGTGTTTTCTTTAAAGTTATCATGTAGTTGTATCCCTAGTTTACTGATTCAATTTTGCTAAAGTCGATAAGGTTGTCTTTTGGCGAGCTATCAATCTTGCTCACGGTTTTGTATTTGCTATAAGCAATGTAACCAAAACATGAGAAGAACAAGCCTATAACTAACGCACCAACCCATTGGATCTGTAAAAAGTTTAGTTTAAATAACAGCGTAAGCAGTGATAACGCCACGATATTAAATAAAATATAGTTTCTTTTTCCCAAACGGCTAACCGTGAGGTTTAGGTTGTCTGTATATAGGCGGATCAAAGAGTCGAGTGAATTAATTACAAACACCACGCCAACAAAGACCATTGCAAAGTTTTTAATACCCGCAGTTGGGATCCCAGCCTCATGGTAGTGATAAAGCACACTAAACCACGCTGCGATTGGAATAGACGGGAAAACCAGCATCGCCGCTAGCACTTGATAGGTTTTCAAACCACCGACAAAACGCGATGTGAATTGCCCTATCATGATGCTCCACGCAAACCACCAAAACAGATAAAACTCGTGATAGTCATTCAGTGGCAGCACAAACTGATCTAAATTAGTAAAATAGCCACTGATCAGCGCCAAGTTGTTGGTATAACTCGACATTGCACTGTCGCCAAAGACAAACGCTGACGCCCACATAAAGGCGATTAAACCGATAAAGACCCAAGTCGTCGTAATGCTTAAAAAGCGCACGTACTTCAGACTGGTGCTTGAATAAACCGCAAAAGCAATCGCCGCAAACACTATCAAATAGAAACTAGGAATAACCGACTCACCGTCACCTAAGCTTGGTAAATACCAAGGTAGATTAGACAACAGTAAGAATGCGGTAAACGCACAAGTACCGATAATAACTAGGTTATTAATGAATTTAACCCAAGGAATTTCAAAGAATTTCACTTTGGGCTCTATTACGCAGAAATAAAAGCACGTAAGAAAGTAGAACCCCCAGATTAAAAATCCCCAAAAGCCAAACTCTATGGCCAGCGGATTAGTAAATGCATACTCTGGGCTTGCTTTTATGTCTGCGTAACCCGCAAACTCCGTAAGCGGAAACATGATCAGGCCAACATCTAGGCCAGAAGTAAATAAGATTGCAATAAAAGTGAACGTTTTAACCGGTGTAACACCAACGCACTGTAAATTCCCCCACTTCAATAAAATAAAGGCAATTGCCAATAGGGTGAAAATGATGCCTGCACTAAGCCATACTGTCATTGTCACCCTCCCAAAATTGATAGAAGTAACTCATTTTTTCTCCGTTGTTTTTATTTACATTATTCCCGCATTAATGCAGTGCAAACGATTTGCACTGCATGCCACTGCAGGTCTCATATGGGGCACGAACTTTCCCATACGAGTGGCGAAACTAGATCTCCGAACTACGTTGAACCTGTTGCCAGTTTTGTGTCATAGCAACGTTTGCTCCCTCAGCGGCAAGTGGTGAATTGCCTAAAATCATATCCGCTGCTTTTTCCGCGACCATAATAGTCGGCGCGTTGAGGTTACCGTTTGGAATGGTCGGGAAAATAGATGAATCCACAACACGTAGCCCCTTTACACCGTGCACACGGGTTTGTGAATCAACAACCGCCATTTCATCCTCACCCATTTTGCATGAACAAGAAGGATGATAAGCACTTTCTACCGCTTTACGCACAAAGGCATCGATTTCTTCATCGGTTTGCACTCGCTCACCAGGTTGGATCTCGCTCTCCCGAAAATCATCAAACGCACTCTGCTCAATGATTTCACGCGTGCGTCGCACACAAGCTCTAAACCCTTCGATGTCTTCTTGTTCAGCTAGGTAATTAAACTGTATTTTAGGCGCCACCGTTGGATCTGCTGACTTAATCGTTACTTCACCACGGCTCTTTGGTTTATTGTGGCCGACATGAACTTGGAACCCATGACCATCAAAGGCACTTTTACCATCGTAGCGAATGGCCGCAGGTAAAAAGTGGTACTGAAGATCTGGCCACTCAACGCCTGCTTTCGAACGAATAAAGGCACAAGATTCAAAGTGATTGGTCGCGCCAAGACCTGATTTATCAAGCAACCATCTTGCACCAATCAAACCTTTAGAAATTAACCCCAGCCTGCCGTTTAAGGTGATAGGCTGCTTACACTTGTATTGGAAATAAAACTCCAAGTGATCTTGAAGGTTTTTGCCAACCCCAGGTAAATGGTGTTTTACTTCAACGCCTGCGGCAGTCAACGCTTCTTTATCGCCAATGCCAGATAATTGTAATAAGTGCGGTGAACCGATTGAACCTGCACTTAGGATCACTTCCTTCGCTGCATTCGCTTTTTTCAGGTTTCCTTTCACACTGTATTCAACGCCTGTAGCGGTTTTGCCATCTAACAGTACTTTTTGTACCAAGGCCCCCGTGACTATGGTGAGGTTGCTGCGATGTTTAATTGGATCTAAATAGGCGCGACTTGATGAACAACGCTTACCACCTTTTACGGTCATATGCATTGGCCCAAAGCCTTCTTGCTGCTCACCGTTATAGTCTTTAGTAAACGCATAACCCGCTTGCTCACCGGCGCTAATAAAGGCGCGATAGAGCGGGTTTGCCATTTCATTACCATTATTGGTGCCAAGCGGACCTTGCTCACCACGGTATTCATCGCCACCTAAATACCAAGATTCAGCGCGCTTGAAGTAAGGCAAACAAGACTGATAATCCCAACCTTGTGCACCACTGTCTTGCCACTCGTCAAAGTCTTTAGCATGACCTCGAACGTACACCATGCCATTGATTGACGATGAACCACCAAGTACCTTGCCGCGAGGACAATGCATAACGCGATTGTCTAAGTGCGGCTCGGGCTCGGTATGGAACTGCCAAGCATATTTATCGGTATTCATTGGAATAGATAGCGCGGTTGGCATCTGAATAAAAATACTCTTATCACTACCGCCAGTTTCGAGTAATAGTACTTTGTGCGCTGGATTTTCCGATAGGCGGTTTGCAAGCACACAGCCTGCAGAACCTGCACCTACAATAATATAATCAAAATCAGTCATCATACTCCTCGATTAAAATGGACTTTCAATATCGCTCATACCAACATACACAGACTTAGTCTGGGTATATTGATCTAGCGTCTCGATGCCATTTTCGCGGCCAATGCCCGACTGCTTATAGCCTCCAACGGGCATTTCGGCGGGTGAGTTGCCATAACTATTGATCCAACAAATACCAGCTTCTAGCTGGTGGATGACACGGTGTGCACGTTGAATATCTTTACTAAATACACCTGCAGCCAAACCTAAGTGGGTGTTGTTTGCACGTTGAATCACTTCTTCCTCGTCATCGAATACCAATACCGACATCACTGGACCAAAGATCTCTTCTTTCACTATGGTCATATCATCATGACAGTCGATAAATACGGTCGGTGCGACAAAGTAGCCGTTTGGTGCCGTTTCAGGACTAAGTGCCTCACCACCGGTCAGTACGGTTGCGCCTTCAGCTTTGCCTTTTGCAATGTAATCCATCACCAGTGTGTGATGCTGCTTTGAGATTAGAGCGCCAAGATTTACGTTTGGATCGAGCGGATCGCCCGCGATGATATTTTGTTCAGTACGCTGCTTTAACTCAGCTAAAAAGGCGTCGTAAACCTTACGCTGAACAAATACCCGTGTGCAGTTGGTACACACTTCACCTTGGGTGTAGAAGTTGCCCAACATCGCGGCACTTATCGCTTGAGAGATATCAGCATCTTCAAAAACGATAAGCGGTGATTTGCCGCCTAGCTCCATCGTCACTTCTTTTAAATTGCTTGCCGCACTTTGCATTACTTTTTTGCCAGTACCCACTTCACCGGTGAACGATACTTTTTCAATATCAGGGCTGGTAGTAAGCCATTGGCCCACCTCAGCGGCACCTTGCACCACATTGAATACGCCCGCTGGGACACCGGCTTCAATAAAGATTTCGGCCAGCTTAATCGCGCCTAGAGGTGTTTCTTCCGATGGCTTGAAAATGAGGGCGTTACCAGCAGCAAGTGCAGGGCCTGATTTCCAACACGCAATTTGCAGTGGATAATTCCACGCGCCAATGCCTGCACAAATCCCCAAGGGCTCTTTACGGGTATAGAAAAAGTCCCCTCCCACTGGCTGCTGAGTGCCAACTTGAGCGGGAGCCAACCCTGCAAAATATTCAATCACATCAGCGCCAGTTTGAATGTCTACACATTCAGCCTCTTGCCAAGGTTTACCTGTATCTAACACTTCAATCTTAGCAAGCTCATTATTGCGCTCGCGCAACAGAGATACCGCTTTATGTAAAACACGACTACGCTCAATTGGCGCCATCGCTGACCATAATGCAAAGCCCGCTTTAGCACTTTCAATCGCAGCTTGCTGAACATGACTGTCAGCAACCTCTACCTCATAGATCACTTCATCCGTTGCTGGATTTTTTACTGCAAACTTTTCGCCTGAGTGGTTTGCCAAGAACTGGCCATGAATAAAATTTTGATATACAGGGACTGTCACATTATCCTCCAAACTGCTTAATAAGTGATTGAATGTAGCGTTTTGCGAGCGTTTCACTGTGATGAAACGCATGATGGTCAGCTTTGCTTAGCACAGCTCTTAACCAGAGTCCGTCAATCATACCGGCGGCAAGCTCAGCCGCTTCTTTTGCCTGTGCTCGCGGCATAAAAGCAGCAAACGAAGTCGCTAGGTTACTCTGCAGACGGCAACTGTTAACACGCTGTAGTCGGTGTAGCTCGTCATCGTGCATGGACTGCGCCCAGAAACTCAACCAAGTGCGCGTCGTATTTGACTGCTGCTGCACCATGGCAAAGTTAGCTTCTACGATATACATGAGTCGCTGCTCGGCACCACAACCTCCGTAGGTCTTGTCCAACAAACTGTATTTCAAGTTGTTTAATAGATAGCGCACGGTTGCTTCAATCAAGCCTTGTTTACCACCAAAATAGTGGCTGATGATCCCTGATGAGAGACCGGCTCTTTTACTGATACTATTAATCGTGGTTGCTTGTAATCCTAACTCGGCAACTGACTCTAAAGTGGCGTCAATTAGCTGCTGACGACGAACAGGTTCCATTCCGACTTTTGGCATAGCTTTTTATTAATTGACCGTTCAATTAAAATAAATCTTAGGGTGATAAAGATGAGACTTCAAGGTTGACTTTTTGTAAAAAGCCAAATTTTTGACGTTTGTACCTAGGTTAATCCCATGATAGCTAAGGGGTTTTAAAGGATTACAAAAAATCTTAAGAAATTTAAAAAAATCTGAGATTTTGCAGGTATTTGCGATAATTTACCGTTTTGATGTGACAATTTGATTAAGTTTTGTTTGACTGTAAAACAACCAAAACCGAATCAAATGATGGAATTGAATAAGACTAAACATCCTTGCTAGTTAAGATTTGAAAGCGGTAACGGTTGATAACTAGGAAACCTATTTGAGACAGTTGAAACCCCAAAAGACGCGTTTGACTGATAACTCGCCACTAACAATTCAATCTTAGGTTTAAGCGCTAAGATCGCCTCATCAATTTTGCTTTTCAGCCTCGCACTAAAAACATTTTTACGCAGCAAAAAGTGTACTTGGTTATCATGTACCACATAAGGCCAGGCCTGTGCAGCGTCAAGTCCTCGCTCTTTGATAAAATAGTTCCCCGTGATCATATCATCCACAATAAAATCAACGCGCGCTTTCATTAGCATTTCAACCCGCCGCTGCGCACTGGCAATACTCACAAATTGATCTTTATAGCGGGGATCTTGTTTAAGCTTATTAAGTTCCTCTCCATAGTAAGATCCGATGCTTAACCCTATGGTTTTCGATTGCTTTAGTAATGAAGCGAGATCGCCAAGCGCTGTGGGAGGTGATAACGAGAATAATCGCATACGTTCAAAACGGTAGGGCAGAGAGAAATCTCCGTATGCTTCTCTATCTTTAGTGTAGCTAACCATTACCGCGACATCTATCACTCCTTTTGACATCTCTTCAAAAGTGCGAGCGCTGGAAGGGAGGCGAATATAGGTGGTACACACGGCAACATGCTGGAACACCATTTCGGCAATGTCTACGTCTAGGCCCCAAGGTCCAAGCTCATCAAATACAGTTAATGGCGGCCAATCGGCAACAACGCCGATATTCACCGTTTTACTGCATTCACTTGCACTGGCAGGGGGAATTACCAAGCCCCACACCAAAATAATCGTGCCAATCAAGTTATTCACTGATATGTACTGCTTAACCATGACACCTCGTGAGCAAGTCTATGACAATCGGCCTTATAACATGACGACTCTGTTCATTGCATAGGCACTATCTTTAGTAGTAACAATATATTTACCTAAAGCCTAGATTACAATGCCTAATTATTAAACTATTTAAGTCAAAAAACGTATCGGTGCTCACAGAAACAAAAAAGCGTGACGTAAACCCCCTTTACATCACGCTTGTTTTGGCACTTTATGGCTGATATTCGAATACTTCTTCAATAGAGACATTAAATACATATGCTATCTTGAATGCTACTTCGAGCGAAGGTGAGTATTTTGCAGCCTCGATCGCCATAATCGTTTGTCTCGTAACACCCACTCGCTCAGCAAGCTCTTTTTGTGTCATTTCACCGCTCATAAAACGCAGCATTCTGATTTTGTTTTTTATTGGTAAATCAGCCATACACAGCTCCCAAACGAGCTTTGACGAGCTGAGTTCCATAACCGACCAATTCAGCCAGCAAAAATGCAATCACTAAAATATGAAGTGGTGCAAATGGTAGTTCAAAAAGAAGCGCTTGCGACCAATTTTGCGCTTCGGCAGAATACTGGAAAATAGAGATACACACACCAACCTGAAGCACCCAGTAGGCAGGTTTGCACCCAGATAGCGCAATCAATTTTTCACGTTCATCTAACGGCTTATCCATATCTTTATCACTAACAAAGCTCAGTAGCAGCTGACCTGCAATAGATGTCACGATAGAAATAACAATCACCTTGAGCAACAATCCTGATACCCAACTCGGATCTTGACGTAACTGCTCTGTAGCCGCTGTTATTTCGCCTAAATAAAAATACAAGATATAACCTGTTACCAAAAACTCTATCGCAATCGTTAAGTCACGGAAACTCAACGAGTCTAAAAACGCTTTAATCTTATTGTTGCTTTCCATGTTACCCTCACTTTACTCAAGGTTAAGTATTCTTTACATTAAAAGCGTAAACTTTGCTCAACCACAAGTCAAACATTTTTTACTTTAAGTAAAGTTTAAATAACTAGAAACGTTTTCGAAACTCGCTTGGTGTTAAGCCCATACACTTATTAAACACCTTACGGCAGGCTGTCGTATCCTCGTACCCTACCTGGTGCGCAATCCAATCAAATGGCTTGCTCGTGCTTTCTAATAAATCACACATTTTCTGCACCCGAAACCGCTGCAGATATTGATTTGGATTGAGTCCGAGCACCTTAGCAAAACGTCGCTGTAAGGTTCTTTGCGTAAGTAGAGCGATATCAGCCAGTTCTGTAATTGAAATATTGCGACCATAATGGGTGTTAATGTATTGCTGAGCGCGCAGCACAGCATCATCACCATGTTGAAAGTTTGGCTGAAATTGATGATAGTAGCTCTGCTCCCGCTGAGCCGTATCTACGACAAGCGTTTTGCCTAACTTGCGCATGACTAAGTGACCGCTATATTTTTTGACTAGCTCTAATCCAAGATCAAGCCATGACATCATGCCGCCAGCCGACATAATATCATTGTGATCAATTAAAATTTTCCGCGTATCGATAGGCTGGTTAGGAAAGTGCCGTTTAAATGCCTCAGTTAACCCCCAATGCGTGGTAAGTAAGCGCTGATGACTTAGCCCCGAGGCCGCAAGTATAAAAGCCCCCGCACAAGCAGAAGCGATAACTGCACCTTGTTGGTGCTGCTCGGTTAACCAAGCAAGTAATTGAGGTTCAGGTTTGAGGTAATAATCAGAACTAACACTCGGCGGCAATAACACAATATTGTAATCCCCCTTTACAGCACCACTGAAGGTGACAACATGTGTTGTAAAGCGGGTATCCTGTGACTCTTCGATACAAATTCTATCTGCTAGAAAAAACAGCTCTTCTAGACCATACACAGCCGACTTCATCGCATAAGGATAGTGACAAATCGCCACTTTGATTGGTTTCATCTACGTTGTCGAATTTGAACTCAAAAATGTCATTTTAGACACTCCAGTCAAAGTTACAACTCCAGCACAATACCTCTGCAAATTAACTAACGAGGTAAAAAAATGAACAACAGCGCACTATTGGTGATCGACATTCAAAATGATTACTTTCCTAGAGGGCTTTTCCCGCTATGGAATACCAAAAATACACTAGCAAACATCAATTCAGCTATCAAAAAAGCAGCAGAGCAAAATATGGAAGTCATTTATGTCCAGCACATAGCTAATCCAGAGCAAGGAAAAGCACCATTTTTCAATGCCGACACAAGCGGTGTAGATCTTCATAATGGCCTACGCCAAGCGCGAGAAAACGGCCACCATATCGTAAAGTCCTATGCCGACAGCTTTGAGCAAACCTCCTTAAACGATTTGCTCCAATCTAAAGATATCGACACTTTATATATCTGCGGCATGATGACGCAAAACTGTGTAACCCATACCGCGCTATCGAAATCGGCGGAGCAGTACAATGTCTACATTCTCAGTGATTGCTGCACTACCGTAGATGAAATGATCCACAAAATTGCACTCAACGGTGTTTCAACACGAGTACCTTTGATTGCCGTGTCGCAAATGTAACCCATGCTCGTCGTGATAAATCACGACCTACAAATCCAACGTAGGTCGAGGTTTACCTCGACACAAGCAGAAAAACCAAAAAGGCTGGATTGACCAGCCTTGATTTGAGTGACATCGAAATGAAAAGGTGCTAATTAGCCTACTGCTTATAGGCTTGTCGATAGGCGTGAAGTAGCGGCTCGGTGTAACCATTGGGTTGTACTCGGCCTTCAAATACCAAAGATAACGCCGCTTTATAGGCGAGGTTTTCACTAAGCGGTTTATGGTCATTGAGCATTGGTTGGTAGAGGCTGTCACCTTCGTTTTGACCATCTACTACAGCCGCCATGCGCCTAAAAGTTTTTTCCACTTGCTCTTCGCTACAAATGCCATGATATAACCAGTTAGCGATATGCTGGCTTGAGATCCTAAGCGTTGCTCTGTCTTCCATTAATCCAACGTGATTGATATCAGGCACTTTTGAGCAACCTACGCCTTGGTCTACCCAGCGCACCACGTAGCCCAAAATGCCCTGCGCATTATTGTCTAATTCGGCTTGAATATCCTCCGCAGACAAATCGTTTTCTAACATCAGCGGGGGCGTGAGTAAGTTATCGAGCGATGCTTGCTGACGTGTTTTTATCTCAAGTTGACGTGCAAACACATCCACATAGTGATAGTGCATCGCATGGAGCGTTGCTGCAGTAGGAGAGGGCACCCATGCAGTATTAGCACCGGACTCAGGATGGCCTTGCTTTTGCTCCATCATCAGCGCCATTTTATCTGGCATTGGCCACATTCCTTTGCCTATTTGTGCCTTTTTCCTAAAACCGGTTTTAAGGCCAATATCCACGTTTTGATCTTCATAGGCCGCTATCCAAGATTGTCCTTTAATTGCCACTTTGGGCAATACAGGGCCCGCCAGCATTGAGGTATGAATTTCATCGCCTGTTCTATCCAAAAAGCCCGTATTGATAAATACTACACGCTGCTTAGCAGCAGCAATACACGCTTTTAAGTTTACCGAAGTACGGCGCTCTTCATCCATAATCCCCATTTTAATGGTATTTTTGGGTAGCGAGAGCAGCGCTTCAACTCGGCTAAATAGGGTATCAGTGAAAGCGACTTCTTCAGGCCCGTGCATCTTTGGCTTCACGATATTGATACTTGCTGCCGTCGAGTTTTTAAACGGACTATTGCCTTGTAAATCATGCAGCGCAGCCGTGCTTGTCATGATGGCATCTAAAATCCCTTCGAACTGCTCGTTTCCTTCTGCATCCAGTATCGCTGGCGTTGTCATTAGGTGGCCAACATTGCGCACAAACATCATAGAGCGACCTTTTAGTGTCATACGCTGGCCTTGTGTATCTACGTAACTTCGGTCGGCATTTAGCGTCCGAGTCAGCGATTGACCTGACTTTTCGAAAGTCTCACTCAAGCTCCCTTTCATCAAGCCTAACCAATTTTGGTATACCAATACTTTGTCTTGTGCATCCACCGCCGCAACTGAGTCTTCACAATCCATGATTGTCGTAAGTGCAGCCTCAAGGACGACATCTTTGATCCCGGCTTTGTCTGCCTGTCCTATCGGATGGTGTGGATCAATTTGGATCTCAATATGCAGATCATGGTGGCGCAACAATACCGCGCTTGGATTTTGTGCCTCCCCCTGATAACCCACTAGCTGATCAGGCTTTTGCAGTGCAACTTGGGTGCTGTCGTTGAGTGTAATCACTAAATTGCCGTCTAGAATCGCGTAGTTCGTACTTTCTATGTGAGAACCTTCTGCCAACGGCAGCGCTTTATCGAGGAATTGCCTAGCATAAGCCATGACTTTAAACCCACGATTCGGATTATAGGCTTGAGTACGCTCAGCACCATCCTCTTCGCCAAGAACATCCGTTCCATAGAGCGCGTCATACAAGGAGCCCCAACGCGCATTAGCCGCATTGAGCGCAAACCTTGCGTTACTGACAGGCACCACTAACTGAGGACCGGCTGCGCTCGCAATTTCAGGCTCCACATGCTCGGTTTCGATGGCAAAATCTTCGGGCTCAGGCTGCAAATAACCAATAGATTCAAGAAATGTCCGATATTCTGCAGATTGCCAATCAGGATGAGAGAGGTGGTAATCGTCAATTTGCTGTTGCAGGGTATCGCGTTTGTTGAGTAACGCTTGGTTTTGCTTCCCAAGTTCCGAAAAAATATCCACTACGCCTTGCCAAAATTGATTGACCGCGATCCCCGTACCGGGAAGTAAAGATTGCTCAACAAACTGCGCCAGTGGAGTCGCAATTTGGAAGCCTGAATGAGTGACATACTTGCTCATGGAGAGTCCTTGATTAACATTTTTTGAACGGGATAGGTCAAACATAAAACAATTTTTGGAAAAACGAACCCCTTTTCCCATTCACAAAAAATATACTCGTAATAATAACTATAAATTTAAAAAATCTAATTTATCGGCCTAGTGTTTAATTAAGCCCGCAGCCAACCACTCTCACACCGGTTGGTTTCGTGTAACAAACAACCAGAATTTAATTTGATTTATAGTACCCGTTCAAAGGAAGCTAATTATGTCTCAGTATCAAACTCAGTTAGATCATTTCTCTAGTCTATGCCAAAGCCAAGGAAAAACTTGGCAATCTATCAGTCCTGAGTATGCCAGCCGTATGCACCTACAAAACCGTTTTAAAACCGGTTTGGACATTGCAAAATACACGGCAAAAGTGATGCGTGAAGACATGGCAGCGTACGACGCAGATAGCAGCCAATACACACAATCGCTTGGTTGTTGGCACGGTTTTACCGCGCAACAAATGATGATGGCAGTAAAGCGTCACAATAAAACCACAAAACGCTCTTACGTATACCTAAGTGGCTGGATGGTTGCTGCACTGCGCTCAGAGTTTGGCCCACTACCTGACCAAAGTATGCATGAAAAAACAGCGGTTCCAGCTTTGATTGAAGAGATCTACACCTTCCTCAAGCAAGCCGATGCGCGAGAGCTAGATCATCTCTACAAAGATCTTGATGCAGCGAGAGCAAAAGGCCAAGATACAACAGAGATCCTTAGCAAAATCGATAACTTCGAAACCCATGTAGTGCCTATCATTGCTGATATTGATGCCGGTTTTGGTAACGAAGAAGCAACCTACCTATTAGCTAAACAAATGATTGAAGCGGGTGCTTGTGCAATTCAAATCGAAAACCAAGTATCGGACGCAAAACAGTGTGGCCACCAAGCAGGTAAAGTAACGGTTCCCCATGAGGACTTTTTAGCTAAGATTAACGCTGTACGATATGCTTTCCTTGAGCTTGGTGTTGAAGATGGCGTTATCGTCGCACGCACTGACTCATTGGGTGCAAGTTTGACGCAAAAAGTGCCAGTATCAAAAGCGCAGGGCGACCTTGCGAGCCAATACACTAGCTATTTAGACACCACGCCAGTTACCTCGGCCGCTGACTTACAAGAAGGTGAGATGGCAATTAAATTGGGTGGCGAACTGCAAAAGCCAGTTCGCTTAGACAACGGTTTATACCAATTCAGAGCAGGCACAGAAAAAGATCGTGTGGTACTAGACTGTGTAACCAGTCTTCAATCAGGCGCAGATCTATTGTGGATTGAAACCGAAAAGCCAAATATCGAGCAAATTGCCGAGCTAGTTAACCGAGTTCGCGAACAGGTGCCTAACGCTAAGCTTGTGTACAACAACTCGCCATCGTTCAACTGGACATTAAAATTCCGTGAGCAGGTATACCAGCAATGGCAGGAGCAAGGTAAAGACTTATCGGCATACCCAAATCCAAGCGCGGATGCAAAAGTATTGATGGCGCCAGAGTTAGACGCAACCGAGTTGGCAACCGAAGCCGATCTACTGGTGCAAAACTTCCAGCGAGACTCGGCAAGAGAAGCGGGAATTTTCCATCACCTTATTACACTGCCAACTTATCATACAGCAGCACTCAGCACTGATATTCTGGCTGAAGGCTATTTTGGTGACGCGGGTATGCTTGCCTATGTGCGCGATGTGCAACGACAAGAAATCCGTCGCGAACAAGCATCAGTTAAACACCAAGACTTGGCAGGCTCTAATATCGGTGACACGCACAAAGAGTATTTCTCTGGTGAGAACGCACTCAAAGCTGGCGGTGAAGCCAACACCATGAACCAGTTCTAAATACTCGATTTAGATAACGACTTATATAGTTCCCTAATCAGCAAGGGCCGTCAGGCCCTTTTATCTATTGTGGATCAGATTTTTACTAGCCACAGGTAACTGAGATCACGTATTTACCAACGTCAGTTATTCAGATCATATTTTTACTAACCTAGACTTATTTGAGATCAGAATTTTATTAACTCAACACCTAACGATCCCGATCTTTACATTAAAGATCCAAGATCCAGACAAAAAAGAGTGCATTTGTGACTTTTTTCACTTTCACAAATCAAAATTTTACTAACTAAACCAGCGACAGGTCACATTTTTACTAACTTACTTAGTAAAATTTTGTTCTGAGTTTATTTTGACTAAAAATCAAAATATGACTAACCTCAGATTTATAAGCACTTCATTCTGCTGTAAACCCCCTTTACACTTTCCATATTTACCCCACTTTTCCATGTAAAACTATAAAACTAATTACAGTACCTTAAAGTTGATACATGACCCCCATTAAGAACTTAATAAAAGCAGTAGCACTGCTTACAGCGATGCATTGCCAGGCCGGGAATACAGTTATCAAGGAAATAGAAGATTTAGAAAAGGCAGGCAAATACACCGAAGCCTTAGTTAAAATTGAAACGGCCAGCGTCAGTGAAGAAGAAGAAACGCGATATCAAGCGATTTATTTGCAGGCCATGATTTATCGAAAGCAAGACTTATATGAGAAATCAATATCTACCCTTAGCTATATCGAAAAGCAGTTTTTCCTTACCGAAGCGCGCAAGTATGATTTATACAGAGAGATAGGCATTAACTATCGTAACTTAAGCCAGCTTGAGCAGGCCGAGTCTTTTTACTTAAAAGCGCTCGCTTCAGCCGAAGCGATGAACAAGTCAAGTTTAGTGGCGCAAACCTATAATAATCTAGGTGTTGTTGCCGACCACAGAAATTTGCTTGCGCAATCTATGCAATACCACTTAAAAGCCTATGAACTGTTAAAAGGAACTGATCAGTACGAAAAGCAAGGGGCTAATTTTTACAATCTTGGTGATATTTCTGTGCGTATGGGGGATGAGGAAAATGCTGAGTATTTCTTCCAACAAGCTCTCGTTGCAGATAAAGCTTCAAAAGAATTACGCAACGTCGCAGGCACGGCCCTTCGCTTGGGAGAGCTGAAGTTTAAGAACGGTAAAACGGACGAAGCATTAGCGCAAACAAAAGAGGCCATTGAATTTCTAAAAGAACTCAATGCTAGGGTTTCACTCGCTAGGGCATATCGAAACTCCGCATTAATCCATATAGCCAAGGCAGACTTAGACAATGCCCTGTCGGATGCACTTGCAGGCATTGAATATGCCACTCAAACCAGTTCAACACTGCAACAATTTTACGCCTACCTGACGGAGTTAGAAGTTAGGCTAAAACGCAAAGAATTAGCCAAAGCAAAAACACTACTCACCAAGCTGGACGCCCTAACCGAAATTGAAACGGCAGAGGTGCTGCTCGAAAAATATCATCGCCTTAAAGCGATAACGCTTGCTGCACATCATGAATACGCCCAAGCTTTTCAATTTATGAAGTCGACTTCAGAGCTACAGATTCAACTTCATGAAACATTACTAGAAAAACAAGTAAGTACCTATAAAGCCAGTATTGACGCGCTTATTCAATCTCAACAACTGGAGCAAGCACGCTCTGCACAAGCCATAACCGAGGTTAACTTACAAAATGCCAAGCTATCCACACAAATGTGGGTGATCACTGCAATCTCGACCTTTTTAGCTGGATTATTTCTAGTCGGATTTTTTGTCGTCAAACATAGAAATGCGGCGCTAAAAGCAAAAATGTATCAATTGAATATTGAGCATAAAGATAAAATGCTGGCCGATATTTCCCACGAGTTACGTACGCCACTTAGTGTATTAAAACTCCATATCGAAGCGATGGAACACAATCTTATTGATGACAGCACAATTGCATATGCCAAGATCAACAACAAGATAAATCAGCTAAATGAATTGATCTCGAACGTATATCAATTGTCTCAAGCTGATCATGACGCGCTTGTGATCCATCCCCAGCAGCATGGCGCGAAAACGGTTATCCAAAGCTATGTGTACGATATTGAAAGACTAGTAACTAGTAATCAGCTGCAATTTATCGCCGACATTCACGTCGATGATATGAGTATTTACATTGATAAACCAAAGCTGGATAGGGTTATCGATAATCTTGCTAAGAATGCATGTTTATACACAGATAAACCCGGCAAGGTAAGGTTTAAAGCTGTGGTCAATAAACAAGGACTATTCCTACAAGTAGATGATAGCTCACCAGGCGTATCGGAGGCCGAGCAAAACAAACTGTTTGAACGCTTGTACCGTGTCGAGGCATCGAGAAGTCGTGCAACAGGAGGCTCAGGTCTTGGTTTATCTATTTGTAAGAGCTTAATTGAAGTGATGAATGGAAAAATCACAGTGAAGTCCGGGAAGTATGGCGGTTTGTGTATTCAGATAAACTTACCTCATGCGATAGATGTACCAGCATAAAGTACCCGCATAAAATGTAAGTTGATATTAAGTAAGTAATGTACGAAAGGCCAAGCAGATGCTTGGCCTTTCGTCTTTCTAAGTTTGCTTAGAATCGGTAGCTGATATTGCCATACACAAAACGACCATCGGTGTTATATGCCGAGAACGCAGAGTAAGGAAAGATCTGGTTAAACGTTGTATAACCAATATTACTAACAGTATCTTGTGGATATTGATCAAATAGATTGTTAGCGCCTACAGCAAACTTCCAGTTGTCACCTAGGTTATAAGCCACTTCTAAATCAGTGATCCATTTAGCGTCTAATACTTCATCGCCCTCTACTGCGCTCGAAGAATCTACCGTTTCACCATAGCGTGTGGCACGTAATGTCGTCTGCCAATCGCCAAATTGCCAAATTGCAGCTAGGTTCCATTTGTCTTTTGGTGTCCCATCTTCAAATCGTGCAATTTCACGACGAGCAAAGTACTCATAGCTGTCACCAAGGGCTTCAAGCTCAGCAGGGTTTGCTTTTACATGCGTCACTTCAGTGTCATTGATGTTTACCGCGGCACTTAAACGCAGATCACCGTAGTCGGCAAGATCAAAACTGTACGTTGCCACGATATCCACACCTTGAGTACGCGAGTCAATAGCATTAGTGAAGTACCTTACACTTTGCGTATTGAGCTCACCCGCTTGCTGCAAAATATTAATGACCTCAGGACCACCCAAGTTCTCAGAAAGGACGATGCGATCATCGATGTCAATGCGATAGGCATCCACAGTAAATGAGAACGCGTCTAGTGTGTAGACAAAGCCCGCCGTCAAATTGACCGACTCTTCCGGTTCAAGCTCTCGAGCACCCAGCGCTTTTGCAGCTGGCGTATCAACAGGGAAGTGGCCAACTTCACTCGGTACGCCATTTTCAAATACCGTAGCAATTGATTTATAGGACGTTTGAGCCAATGAAGGCGCTCTAAAACCTGTGCTTACTGCACCACGTAGTGAAAAGTTATCCGACACTACATAGCGCGATGCCAGTTTACTAGTGAAAGTGCTGCCAAAATCACTATAATCTTCAAAGCGACCCGCCAAGACGACATTCCAGTCCTGCATTAAGTAGGTATCAAACTCTGCGAATAAAGCGATGTTATGACGAGATTCATCGACAGCGCTTGCTGGTGAGAAACCAGCGAGCACCTGCGCACCACCAGCTGCAACGGGATTGCCTTCTGCATCAAGCACGGTGAGGTAAGACGCTTCTTCACCGACTTCAATTTCATAGGTTTCGCGGCGATATTCTGCACCAATCGTGAAAAATACGTCATCCGGTAAGCCCAAATCCAATGCCGTTTTAGCATCAGCATTCACAAGCCACTGTGAATAAACTAAAGCGCCGTTATTAAACTCAGTCGGGCTTGTTACCCCCATCGAAGTATTCAAACTATTTACGACCCCCAAAGCGAAGTCATTCACACCATAGTTTGTACTGATATCGTAATCCCACTCACCTTGAGTGCCTTTTACACCAACCGCAAAAGAGTAATCATCTACATCGCTGACGATTTGAGGTAAGAAACCATCTGGGTATACCGCAGTTAAGTTGCGGCTGTCATTTGCGCGACGATAGAAACCACCGGAGTTACCTTCACGTGTCGAGTAGCTACCAAATGAATAAAGCTCGGTTTCAGCATCTAGGTTGTAACCCGCATTGTAAAATAGTGCAAAGTCTTCCACTTCGGCTTTACCAAAACGGTGGTTGTAGCGATCGAATGAAAACTCTCTTGAGTCAAGTTGACCATTTTCATCACGAGCATATTGCTCTCTTGGATCGAAGCCTGAACGATTAGTTGGTTTTTTATCTCTATATTCGGCAGACAGATTAATAAAACCATCATTACCTAAAGCAAAACCAACGTTGGCACCAATTGTTGTAGTACCACCATCATTACGCTTGCGGTCATCTCCTAATACAAAGTCTAAATCGCCCGCAGCGTTTGCACGGGTTTGTAATAAGTCAGGGACACCTGCCATCTGCGTATCGTGCTCACCATAGGTCACACTAATACTGCCGCCTTCTTCTGCATCTTTAAGCACAATATTAATAACGCCAGCAATGGCATCTGAGCCGTATTGAGCAGCAGCGCCATCACGCAGTACTTCTATACGCTTAATCGCGGCAGCTGGAATGGTATTTAAATCAACCGCCGTTGAACCACGACCAACGGTACCATTTAAATTCAATAATGCGCCGGCATGACGACGTTTACCATTTACCAGCACTAAGGTGTGATCCGGTGCTAAACCTCTAAGTACTGCCGGACGGGCGTGATCCGTGCCATCCGCCAGCGTTGAATTTGGGAAGTTAAAACTAGGCACTAGAGTTGTTAGTACTTGGCTTAGCTCCAGCTGACCTGTACTTTGCATATCTTCTAAAGAAATCACATCTACCGGCACCGTGCTCTCGGCGACACTACGAAGACTTCTTCGCGTACCAGTGATTTCGATAACTTCAACACTTTCTTTGGCTTCAGTGTTGTTACTTTCGGCTTGCGCATGAATTGAAATAGTTGAAAGAAGCGCGGCACCGACAGCCAACGAGATTGGCTTGCGAACAGCGTTTTCCAGCTTGTTATTAATAAATTGCATAGTTTGTCCCGTGAATATGTTGAACGCAGAGTCTGTAAAAGACCGATTACTACTTAATTTAGTCAATATGAAGATAAATCAAGACTGAATAAGGTACCCAAGTAAATAACACAAAATGCGGTACGATACCCATTCGACTTATGACCAAAATGTTGGTACTTACTAATTCAATACCAGCCTAAAATTAGGTCACTATCATAAGAAAAGACGCGGATTTTAGAATTATTCTTTCATCAATAATAAAGAATTTTTTGATCTACCTTATACCTCATAAGGGCACTGGTCTGATGTTTGCCCACTCCATCTTTACTCCACATTGAAACGCTTAAATACCAGTATGCAGAAACGGAGAGTACCAATGACACAACGGACGCTAAAACATGCTGAATGGTTGAAAATTGTTGAATCTAGAGCGAGCCAGCAGCAACTTCAAATAAAGCCAAAAAATAAACTATCACCTGCTGTGATTTGGACTTTTGTACTAGCCACTATTATTTCACTGGTAAGTGCATGGGCATTTGTTACTGAAACGCCTGAGGCACCCACTCAGCAGCTTAGTAAAGAATCCCAAATGCGTATCAACCGCTACTTTACCAAACAGTATATGGTTGGTAGCTGGCAGTTCTCACATTTAAAAACCAGTAAAGATGACATCAATGTGTTTATCCGTATCCCGACTAAATTAGCATTAACGGGACAGGCACTTAAGGGTTATATCGAGCAGTCACTATGCCCACCGGCCAGTAGCAATGTTTGGCGTGATGTCAGCCAGTTTGCGCTTTATATGCACTTGTATTCGGATACGCCACGCCACAGTGACTATGCCAAGTGCAAGGCACCTTAATCATTTCAAGTTAAATTCTTTTATCTTTCGTTCAAAGGCCCAATGGGCCTTTTTTGTTTTTTTGGATTTCAAGGGTTATTTCGAGCTATCGTGGTTGCCAAGCTGACTTACCGGCTCGAGCTCAAGTTTAGCTTTTTCTTCGAGTTCTTCGGGTAGCTCCTTGACTACGGCAACACCTAGTTCTTTAAATTCAGAAGCTTGCTTAATTAAGTTGCCTTTACCCATATATAACTGAGAAAACGCTCGCTCGTAGCTCTCTTTTGCTTTATCAAGCTGTTTACCCACCCCTTCCATACTATGTAGGAAGCTATTGAGCTTGTTATAAAACTTCTCAGCTCGAAGCGCCAGCTCTCTGGTATGCTTGCTTTGCTCCTCAAAACGCCATAACTGTTTAACGATATTAAGACTGGTTAAAAGCGTTGTTGGCGTTGCCACCAATACATTGTTTTGTAAAGCCTCCTGATAAAGCGTTGGCTTATGCTTAACCGCCTCAACAAATGCAGATTCCACAGGGATAAACATGATGACCACCTCTGGGGAGTTAAGACCTGGTAAGCGCTCATAAGATTTACTACCCAACTCTTTGATCCGTGCAGTGATGGCTTCAGTGTGTGCCACTATGGCTTGATTCGCTTCACTATCGGTTGTGGCATTAATATACCTTGTATAGGCATTCAATGAGGTTTTAGCGTCAATTACCAGGTGCCGGGATTGCGGTAAGTAAACCACGACGTCAGGGCGAAACTTGCCTTCGTCAGTATTAAAGTTGACTTCTCGCTGATAGTCGTAACCCGGACGTAGCCCAGCGCTATCAAGCACATTTTCAAGCATGAGTTCACCCCAGTTACCTTGTGCTTTCTTTTGCCCCTGTAACGCAGTGGTCAAACGATCTGCTTGCTCAGTCATGGCTTTATTGTTGGCTTGTAAGTGCAGCAATTCAGTTTTTAATGACGCCCGTTGCTTAAGCTCTTCACTATGAATGGCTTCCATTTTATCTCTAAAGCCCTTTAACTCACCTTGTACTGGCTGCAGCAACTGCTGGATTTTTTCTTTACTTTGGTGACTAAAGCGCTCGCTTTTCTCATCAAATATTTGATTCGCGAGATTGTGAAACTCTTCTTTCAACTGGACCTTTGCTTGCTCAAGCTGCGCGAGCTGCTGCTCAAAGCTTAGTTGCTTTTGCTCCAGCAAGGTTTGCAGATTGGCCATTTCAACTTCTAACTCATGAGCATGTACTTGAATTTCTTCCTTGGCATCGAGCTCTCGTTGCCACAGCTGCTGATATTCAGCAACTTGCCGTTGACGCTCAGCTAATCTTGCTTGCAATTGCTGCTGTTGGCCATGACTTTGTAGTTGCTGCGCTCTTAATTGCTCAGCGAGTTGCTCGGCTTGGCTTAGTTGCGACCTAAGTGCTTGCTCGGAGGCGAGTTGAGTATTGAGTTGATTTTTGAAAGTGCTGCGTATGACCCAAACAACGGGGAGCAGGGTAGCCGCACCGCCTGCAAATAGCGCAAGACTAAACCATGCAGGCGTATTGGAGAGCATTGACCAAAGCATATTGAGATCTCATCGGTTCTTCTACTTTGATAATACCTTAGATATAAATTTCAATCACTTAGTCATTCAGTGATCTGTTGACCATTGTAGCGATACCCGGCGCCATATACCGACTCTACAATTTTCGGAGATAAATCTAATCCTTTGATTTTCTTTCTGATATTTTTAATGTGGCTGTCGATTACGCGATCCGAAATATCAAAGTTATCCGGTTGAATATAATCAAGAATTTGCTGTCTTGAAAAGACACGGTTTGGTGCATCATATAAAAGCGCAAAGACGTCAAACTCAACTTTGGTTAAGCCTAATGTACTGCCATTCAGTTTAACCGTTAATTCTTCGCGATTTACTTCGATAGGCTTTTGATACGCATTGGTATTCACACAACGACGTAAGATCGCTTTCATGCGCATCACTAATTCAGCGGCGCTAAAAGGTTTACATACATAATCATCTGCGCCGACTTCTAAGCCCTTTAAACGGTCTGCTTCTGCCACTTTGGCAGTCAGCATCACAATAGGTACTTCAGAAAACGCTCGAATTTGACGCATACACTCTACGCCATCTTGGTTCGGCAACATGATATCCATCAAGATTGCATCAGGTTGGTTTAACTTTACCCAAGGTACAACTTCTGCACCGTCTGCAATATGAAACATTTCAAAACCGGATGCTCTAAAAAACAACAGCACCTGCTCTGCAATATCTTGGTCGTCTTCGACGAGCAAAATTCTTGATGGGGTAGACATAGGATTTATTTACTCTTTGCTTTTAACTTTTTCAATTGTTGTCTAACTTGACGCTTTAACTTGTCTGAAAGCGTGTCATCGAACAGTAACATGGTTAGTATACTAGACAAGTCTTCTGAACTCGCTACTTCATTGAGTAGATCATAGTCTGATTCTGATTGTGTCTCAATAAAGTTTAAGTGTGAAATTGTCGCGTCGTAGCAAAGCATAACGTTATCCTAATTGGTCTATGGCGTTTCTCCGTTGTAGCTATTAAAGCGCGAGATTATGGAATAAAAATGGAGTGAAAGATGTTTTTTAATAGAGCCAGAAAAAAGAAAAGCCAACTTAATTAAGCTGGCTTATTACAATCAGTAACAAAGGGGGAAAATCAACATATGCCTACTGTTTCAACAATGTCACAACAAGCACTATCATAGACCTTCACCTTTGTTGATTAGTTCCAAATTATTTTTAATTTTTTATCAGCGCTAGCATTTGCGACTCGTCAAACTGACCAAGATTGACACCAGACTCAGCAAATAGGGCGTCAACAAGGGCTTGCTTATCGCGCTGCATCTTAAACACTTTCTCTTCGATAGAATTCGCCATAATCAACTTGTACACGAATACCGGCTTATCTTGTCCGATACGATAGGCGCGATCTGTTGCTTGATTTTCTACCGCAGGATTCCACCAAGGGTCGAAATGGATAACCGTATCTGCTTGAGTCAAATTTAAACCAGTTCCCCCAGCTTTTAGGCTTATCAAAAAGACATTGCACTTGCCTTGAGTAAACGCCTCAATGGCTTTATCCCGTTGCCTTGTCTGCCCTGTCAGCATGGTGTATTTCAACTGTTGCTGTTGGCACTGCTCAGCAATGAGATCTAACACGCTGGTAAATTGGCTGAAGATAATTATCTTACGGCCCTCACTGAGTAGCACAGGCAGGTGTTGTGCAAGCCACTCAAATTTAGCGCCATGTTGATCGGTCAGTGATTTATCAACCAATTGTGGGTGACAGCAGATCTGACGTAACTTTAACAAGGCATCGAGGAATGCAAGCTTACTTCTTTCAACGCCTTGCTCCTGAAATAGATTGAGCAATTTGCTTTCTACTTGGTGCTGAACACCCTGATATAACTTATGTTGTTCATCAGAGAACTCTAATTCTTTGATGAGTTCTGTCTTATTGGGTAGCTCTTTCACAACCTCAGCTTTTGTACGACGAAGAATAAAAGGTGCGATCAGCGATCTGAGTTCTCGAGCTCTAGGACGATCTTGTTCTTTTTCAATTGGGATCTGGAAGTGTTGCTTAAACTGCTGCTTAGTACCCAGCACATCAGGCATGACAAAATCGAGCAGCGATTTAAGCTCGAGTAAATTGTTCTCTACCGGTGTGCCACTTAAACAAAGTTTGAAACGCGCGGATAGGCTCTTTACGCATTTAGAGATTTGTGCGCTTTCGTTTTTAATATATTGCGCCTCATCCAACACAATCGAATCAAAATCAAGCCCTTTATAATACGCCACATCACGCTTAAGTAGCGGATACGTCGTTAGAATAAATCGTGCACCAGACAAGTTAGTGAGTGCTTCCTCTCTATTTGATCCATGAATAATAGTGAGAGGTAGGTGCGGTGCGAAACGTTTAAATTCGTCACGCCAGTTCCCCACTAAACTCGTCGGACAGACAATTAAACTTGGTTGTGTCACTAGCGTATTGTGCTGAGAAATAAAGTAAGCAATAACCTGAAGCGTTTTTCCAAGGCCCATATCATCGGCCAGAATGCCACCTAGCTGATGACGATTAAGGAATTTAAGCCAGTTAACACCTTGCACTTGATAATCTCGTAGGGTGAAGCTCTGTCCTTCGCTGGCAGGGATCACGTCAAGATTTTCTATCGGTTTATCTAGCTCAGCGAGGTAATCAAGTAGCTTTTGATCATCTGAGTCGGCATGAATATGAGTCAGTTCAAACAGCTTTTTGGCATACGACAACGGAAATTTAAATTGTGAGCTCGAAAGGTAATAACTAAAACGGGATTTCAGCTCCAGCAATTCATCAAATATGGATTTGCTAATGGCATAGAACTGCTCGCCTATTTCGACGTAGCGATATTCATGGGCGAGGTTGTTAAGCTCATGAACAGGATGCTTATCCCAGTTGAGCGTAACGGGTTTGTCATCTAACATCACCTTTCCGAGCACATGATGTTGCTTATCTCGTTTAAGGCTTAACAGCACTTTTGGTGTAACAACAAGGCCATTGCTTGGCAGCTCGTCAACAATCCAACGTTTACCTTGTAAAAGCGGCCTGATCTCCCGGTTAAACCAATGGACTTCAACGCCATCCTCAGTTGGTAATAAAAACTCGTCGCCCTCATGGACAAAGCCCAGACCTGTGAGTACCTGCTCCAGCCTTGCTAACTGCTTTTTCGTCGCGCCTTTTCCAAGTGGTTCAATTGCAAAGCGAATTTTATTTGGCCTATCTAGTTTTATAAGCTTAGCAACATTAGATTGCTTACTCGCTAACTGCGAAAACCCAGCAGGAGGCGCAATGACATCATCCGTAAAGATATCTTGGAAACGTGCCATAACCTGCTCTAGCTTTTCAGCCGTGATGGTAGGCATGGTATGAAGGTGGGCGATTTCCTGCGCGGTAAGCTCTGACTCAATTCGGCCGACGACCAAGTTTTCAGTATCTAGATACACCGGAGGTTCGGTTTTAATCAAACGCCAGTGTTCAACATTCGCTAGGCGGCTTTTAAGTTGGTATTCATTGCCTTCTTGATGCCAGTAAAAATCTAGCGTTTGCTTATGCCCAAGCTCCAAAGGTTGGCGCTGATTGCGATAAAAACAGCGATGGGTATGTACAAGTTGTGTGAGTGCATTAAAGCCCCAGGCGCCAAATAGCTCAAAATGACCCGGTGTATTTTGCGAGCGGATCCAGCTAAATAAGCGAAAATCGTTTTCTAATAAACCAGCAGGAGCGACCTGACTGTTAAGCTGCTGCTCGGTTAACACTCGACCTAAGGGGTAAACACCATCGGGCCGATTTGGCGATACCTTAGGACTTACAAGGACTTCGTTTGCTCGAGGCTCTAACACAAAGAGTAAGACGTTTTCCGCGTCTGCTTTATCGACCTGCTGCAACTGCCCGAGTTCATTAAACCAGTCATTAACCAAATAAGCCTCACCAAAGCCACCAGAATGTTCGATTTTAAGTTTGAGCAATACCGCGGCAATGTGCCGACATTTAGGATTATTTGAACAAGAGCAGTTTGCTTCGACCGAAACGGTACCTTGTGATTGGTTTATTTTGATGTGCTGAGTGAAGGTATTGCCGTAATTTCCCAATACCTGCGCATCGATTTGCGCAAAGTTTTCGCTGTGTTGAAGGTAGCAGACTTGTTCGTCTTTCAAATACTCCTTAGCTTTCGCAAGTAAAGCTGAATTGAAGTACTGACGAAGAAAACGTTCAGACAAAGGAAATTGATTAGCCTGCTCCTGTTTGATTTCTTCAAATAAGGCGAAAAGTTGCTCTTTAGATAACTGCGAAGACATTAAGTGCACGTCAAAATTAAAATAAAAAGCCAGTATATGAAATTAGTGATTTGAGCTAAAGAGAGAAATGCGAGAAATTCGCTAAAAAAGGACTGGTTGGAGGTCAACTGACTAGAAAAAGCGCCGAGTTGCTTGATAATTCAACCAACGCGGCAATTTTTGAACAAACCTTAATTATAACTGCTAAGTAATTTTTGCAGTTGTTCCAAACGCTTATCAGTCAATACTCGATTATCTATTTTCACGGTAACATCACCGCTTTTAAGATTTCTTTGTACTCGAATGTAGTCGTTCTCTAGCATGGATTCCACGCGTGAATCGCTACTTCCGAAAGTAGTCAAGAATTTAGTGATCTGAACAGCACGTTTCTCATCTGACATCTCTTCAGTCATAAAATCTTGCGCTTTAAGTGCAGCAATTTGCTCTGAAAACTGCTCAGGTTGTTCTTGTTTTGCAGTGATGAGCTTTTTAGCCGCTTCACGGCCCAAATGATTCGCCGTTGGATACAACTGCAATACTTCGACCGGAATGCTTTCATAAGCTTTCAATGCGTCTGCGATAGCTGTGTGAGAAACACCTTCCACGGCAGCGATTTCTCGATACGATCCTTTTTGGCCTTGTTCGATCAAGTTACGCTTAGTATCAAAATAGGCTTTACCCAATTCCCAAAGGCTCGGGGCAATATATTGATCGGAAGATACCGCTAATGTTTTTGCATCTTCGTCACTAAAGTCTTTCGAGCTCAACACCACGTAATCTGCTTCGGCCAGCAAACAGGCTTTACGGCGTCTTGAGCCTGATAAAACGTGAAGTTTGCCATTGTGTTGCCAGCATAGGGCAGGGTGGAGATTTCGCTTATCTTTTTTAATGGCAGGTAATATATCTGCGACCGCTTTTTCGCTTAATAAGGATTGTTCGCGGCGATTCTGCCCATAAACTGTGGTTTTACTCTCAATTTCGCTAAACGGCACTACTTCACAGGTTAGTACTATGGTTTTTGTCGGATCGCTTGGCGCAGGCATAGTAACCACATCGCCTACTTTAGCCTGATCTAAAAGATCATCGAGGCTACTGCCTTCAACCGCAGTAGCAAAAGGATCTATTCGTGTGTCATTTTTACGTTTTCTAGCCATTATTAATACCTTTTTATTCTGCTAGCGAGGATTGTGTTGAAGGCCAATTTGAACGGATCAGCATCTCTAATTCATCAACCACGTCTTTGATATTTTCTTGCGCTTTTAGCAATGCTTCACGACTTGCCAAACTATCTGAAGTCTTTTGGTCAAAAATAGTGTTAAACGATGAAGAGCTCGCTGTAATTGCAGAGCTGTGATTGATTGGGTAACTCATTACTTGACGGCCAAAAGCACTACGTACATCTTTAACTATATCGCGCTGAGAATGGTTGCCTTTAACATAATTAGTGACCAAGAATTGCATAAAGTCCCAGCCTTCATGACCAAGAGCTGCAACAGTATGGTATATCTCACCAAGACGCTTCAGGTATTTATTATTAGCGTCGAAGTCTACGGCCTCTGGGTGTACAGGTATTAACATAGCCGTAGACGCCATCAATGCGTTGTAGAACATAAAATTAAGTGAAGGCGCGGTATCTACTAGGATAATATCAAACTCGTCTTGTACAGGCTCTATAACCTTCTCTTTAAGCTTATGGTAATGACGTGTCTTTTCGTAGCTTGAACTTTCTTTTAACTCTGTTGCTGTTTCGTGCTCAAAGTAAAAGTCATCCATACCAGAAGGTAATACGCGAATATTTGGAATGTGGGTTTCTTGGAATGAATTAGAGACCAGATCTTTCCATGTTTCACCTTCATCTAATTCAATGCAATCTCTCATCAGATCGCCAACAGTGATCGGTTCATGATCATTAGATGGAAAAAAGCTTGATGACGATCCTTGTGGATCAAGATCAATGATCCCGATGCGATAGCGCTTAATATTGGTTGTAGCTAGTGCAGCTGCAATATTCACCAAACTTGTTGTTTTACCACAACCACCTTTCAAACTATTAATCACAATGACTTGTAATTTATCGCTAGACTTTCGTTGATCAGCATTTACACCCAGAACATCTGCCATCGCAAAGATATTTGCTAATGTGTATGCATAATGACCGTTTGCGCCTTTCTTTATATTGATGGTATCAAAGTCACCTTGGTCATGACGTCTTTTGAGTGTTCTATTATTTACACCAAGTAGATCTGCAGCAGCTTTTTGCGTGTAAGTTCTAAGCTCTTTTTCTTCAGTTTTAAGATGAGCTCTATAATGTTGAATACGACCAGCAAGTGATTGTTCTGCTACTTCTGCTGTAGCTTTTAAGAGCCGGTACGTTGATAGCGCATTGTTATTTATAGACATACACATTATCCTTTATTTGATAACGATTATTATAATGTCCATATATTTTGCTGTAAACACAAAAAAACAAAGACATTTGTAATTTTGATTTACATCTAAGTATAAATAAGAAAGTTTAGATATGGTTAAATATATAGGTATTAAAGGCTAAGGCAAAGAAACTATGACCTATCCAACTGTTTTACATCATTTTTTTTAATTTTTATAGATCTACTTTTTACTAGGTTAAGATCAGATCTCTTATAACTCCGAGATCGAAATTTTACTAACTACTATTTCAAAAAGATATATACAAACAGCTTATGCACAGAATTGTTCACAGGTGTTGTGGTGTAGATCAATTTTTTACTAAGTAAGATCAAATAGTTATGCACAGATGGTATAAGATCAAGTGCTTTAAGGTATGTATAGATCTGATCTCTACCTAGCATAGATCAGATCTTTACTAATTAATGGTAGAGTTTTCCACAAGGACGTCTGGTTTGTCGTTGTAATTCCGCTAAACAGGCCTTAAACAAAGGTTTTTCAGCGTTAATTTCACCTCTGTTAGTAAAAGCTTGATCTGAAAATAGCCCCTAGTTAGTAAAAAAATGATCCTAACAAAAAAAGTTACTTCGGATCACTTTTTTACTAACTTTAATCATTAACTTTTTCTGTCGAATATGTTGTTATTAGACGTCATGAAAATTTGGAAGTAAAACAATGAGCCGGAAGGTGAACATCTCTGTTGACAATTTGCCCGATTCACTTCGTGGACAGATCCATGGTGTAGAAAGTGCAATCGATAACGAAAGTTTGGCATTGTTTACGGATAATAAAGATGTTCGAGTATCTTTAGAAAATGCTGCCCATGGGTTAAGAGCTTATTCTAATACCTTTAATCATTACGATTTATGGGGACGCTTTGTTCGTTCGGGACATAAAAAATTACCGTTAGAAGAAGCGCCTAAAAAAACAATCGTAACGAGGAAAATATCTGAAAAAGTAGATGGTATTCTATACGAAGGTGAGATAAAAATTACGCCTGCTGTTGTTAGTACTAAAAAAGATGGTGATGACGAAGAATTTTTAGTTTGGCCATCTGACCGAGAAGAAAAGGTTGAGCGCGCGCTGATCCGTCTGGCTTCTAAAGGCAAGATTGTTAAAATAAATTTTAAGTCCGGTATTCAATACGCAGTTATTTTTTCGATGAACGAGCTTGCTCAAGAATTAAAAGCTGTTGGTCAATCAATGCCTTATCCACAAATTAAGGAATCTTTGGAAGCCCTTCAAGGTTCTAAACTTTCGTTCAAATATACGGCTACAGATACTAAAAACCCAAATATTGATGATTCATTTTACGAATCAAACATGAACTTTCTGTCGTCATTACACTTTAGTGGCAAAAAAGGACAGGGCGGGAACATAAAATGTGTTGCATGTTTAAATGCATTTGTTCATAACATGATCGATAACTTGGAGTATAAAGGTTATTACTTCAACAGTGCTCAAGAGTTAAAACGTGGTTTATCTCGTTGGATGATGCTACGTTTGTATCATCTATGGCGTTACGCAGCTCCAGGTAAAACTTATCATTTTCGCCTAATTTCAATTATGGAAAAATACGGCTCAATTTATTCTGATGATGAAATTACAGAGAATAAATTGAAGGCACTTCGTCGTGATATGACCACAACAATGAAAGATTTGATCGAGAAAGGGGCGATATCCGAATACAATATTTCAAATGTTAAGGATGAAAAGTCCGGAAAAATCGTTGATTATGTGTACGAAATGCACCCATCTGCTCAATTCTGTGACGAGATATTGGCTCTCAATAAACACCATAAACGTATCGAAATTCAAGGTGGAAAACGTATCGTTGAAAATGTAGAAGTAATTGATGAAGATACATTAGAAGAAATCGTCAAAAAATAAGATTTCTTATTTTGGCTAGAATGGTATTTCTAGCCAAAATAAAGAACTTTGATATCAAAGCTAATTTCTATCCCAACTAAGGATACTTTCCGACCGAAATTTATCACTATCTAATTCTTCAAAACGATGCAGTCTAAAGAGCTAAAAGCCTTCTTAAAAATTTTCTGCGATGTAAAAATACTGGCATCAATAAATCTTGAAACTACATCAGCGGATCAAATTAATTCTTAATCTTTAGGAGAGAACAAGCATATCAATAATTCATATTTTCCTATTTAGAACAATCAAATAGAAAAAATTTTTTATCCGATAGTCGTTGATTTATTAGTGATTTCTAGATACTAGCCCGTGATCGATAAGCTATTTCAGAGCTTAAAATTTAATGATAAATCAAAATTTAACCTGAAGAAATTTAGTACTTAATCTGTGAAGATAACGATTTCATCTTAGCCTATAAGTTTTAAAGTGGTATAGAACACATCATACTATAAAGAGGACAAGTACAGTCAGTAGTTGTATGGACTATGCTTATCTATCAAGATTATGTTAAATTGTGTCACATCATTAAATTCTGTGTGGAATTAACCTTATTATTATTCAAATCTTTCTAAATAAATTCTATCGACTAGAAAGTTGTACTCTCGCTTTCTTGGATGATCATCTTTTTGTGTAAAATGACTTAACTCTCCAAGTTTAGTGTCTGGATGTGGGTTAAAGAGTATAAATGGAAGTGCGGCACTTACATGATAGCGATTTTGAGCTGTATATCTCACATTCACCTCAGGTGTTACTCTGGTTGGCCTTCTAATTCTGAGCTTTGCATTTTCTGATAGACTAGAAACTCTATATTTTTCTTGTTCTACTAGCTGTTGCCACTTTTCCTGATCTATCATCCTCGGATTTGAATAAAGTGAAGAGCGATTCAACATCTCCATAGCAAGTTCTTTACTCAAAACTCTGGTTGCATGTTTTTTCATCCAGGTAAATCGAACGGAATAGGGAGCTGTGGATTCGCTATGTATTTTTCGATAGGCAGCCAAAGTCATTAAGTTAGGAACTGCACTATGAACAGCTTCGAATCTGGCATCATTGTTAGAAATTTCCAGAATAGCATTTTTAAAATTTTCTTTGGCAAGATTCACAGCATTCACCCTAGACTTGATAACTTCTTTAGGGTCATTGACTAACAAAAGACCTGGGAACCTTTGCAACAACTTTCCGCTTTCGCGGTCGTTCAAATAGAGATCGCGATAAGCATCTAAACATTTAGAGAGTGCTTTTTCACCTTCTATTTTTGTAACTGCTATATTTGTTGGAGCGGTTTCTTCATCTTGCTTTTTTATATCAGGCAGTTCATAAAAAGTTGCCTTTTTTATATCAGGCAGTTCATAAAAAGTTGCCTTTTTTATATCGGCTTCAGTCAGTTCATGGCATAGCTGATTAATATGTTCGTTAAGAATATCGAAGGTTGAGCGTATATTAAATTTATTCATTGTATGATGTGTTCCAATAGATGTATACAAATTATATCAAAAATACTCTGATAGCTCATATTTATCTTCACTTATTAAGCTTTTATTCCGGAGTGTCTAGGTTTTTTGAGAAATAAAATATTAGCTAGTGAATTTTAAAATAGGAAAATGATCTTATGTTGTCTTGTTGAAACGGCTAATTAGTTTTGTGGAACTGAGATTGTTTCACTTATCCATGTATGATGTGTTCTTTATGGGTAGGCCATAATTATATCAAATTTTTTTGGATTTCTCCTATAAAATTGGATTTTGATAAATTTTATAGGAGTTCTTAACGGGCAATAGTCATTTAAAAGCGGTGGCTAGTAATCACTCAGGATGACAACGCTACTTATCAGTTCTTTGATTAATTTTTAAATTTGGTAATGATTTTTATAAATTATCAAAAATGTATGATGTGTTCCTTGTGGCTCCTCGCGATAATACTCTTTTTTATAAATTAAAGTCAACTTTTGATACTGACAGAGTCTTCTTCTTTAGTCGTGAAAAACAATAGTAAGTGTATACTCACTATGAAATAGTCATTATTTGGGATCCTTTAATGGGATTGGCTAAATTATAGAGTAGAATACTGAGTTTAATTTTGCACTTTCAAAGAGAACAAGCGTACCACTTCTTTTTCTTGGCTATGAATCTTCGAGTAACATCCGCACTTTTGTAGTCGTACCTGACTAAAACACGAAGACGGTTATAGTATAAGTTTCTTTTGCTTCATGCATATGTTCAGTTCGGAGTTGCAACGCTAGTACTAACTTTATAGTAACTAAACCAGCTACTTCAGTGATTGCTTACTATTATTCAAACTTCGCCGGAATAAATACTAATGTTAATGCCGTACTCGATTTGTAGCGAAGTTAAAATAATGGAAAAACAGGAGTTGATAGAAGACACTACTCCTGTGCTTTTATTATTTAAATATCATATAGTTTTTACACCTGAATTCATGGTCTGATCGTCAACGAGCAAAGTCGACAGAGATCTTTTCAAGCGTCTGAACAACTTGCTTGAGAGCGAGTCAAGCTAGATGTGCTAACTGTTAATGGGAAAATATTTCTGAAATTAACTGTCCCGAAAATAGTGAGATTTTTGGAAATGAAAATAGCTATTAAGCGAGTAAAATTATATTAGGCAAAGTAATTATCTGTAAGAATAAAAGCTGTTGTGTTAGATATCAAGAAAAGAATGAGGGGCAAGAGTAAACTCAGTAGTTCTACGTAATCAATATCACCTTTTTGACAGTAGAGCTTTATTTTTATCTAGTGAGTGATAGATTGTTCGGCGAGGCCTCGCCGTTTCAATAAGATAGCTTAATCAGGAAAATTTATTTTAATAACCCAGATCACTGAAGAGAAATCTCTCCAATTTTTCAGCATTGAGTTCTCATTGGAGGAGTTGGCTGTTGGAAGTACCTATACGTGTTAATACTTCCAAAAACTATATAGCACATGTGATTAGTACTCATAGCAATCATTATAGACTCATTTTTTCTTGCCTCCTTCCTACTCATAAAATACGACGAGTCACTACCCAATGACTTATAGCTGACTTGAAGTAATTACTAGTCTGAACTTAAACAAGCATCAATTTAACATAATAATTAGCTAAAGTCAGTGTGTCGTCTTTGTATATAAATGCTCTGTAAGATAATTAAGAGGTAGGGTGGGGGATTCCGCTTGATCACAAATTTTTGAATTGACTTCCATTCGTCAGCGCAACTAATCAAGACACTCAAAGTGAAAAACAAGACGTCGACAAGATTATGTTTGATATTGGTATAGGTTCCAGGGTCTTCAATTCACTCTAAAATGAGTCATTATAGCGACTTAAAGACTAGAATATAAAAGTCCGATACTCGTCAACTTTAAGTCCCGTTTTGTGCTCGCTGGAAAGATGTATTAAAAAACATCATATCTTAATGAGGTTGATATTGTGATTAATTTATTAAATAGTTTTAGCGAATGTTTCAAGTTTTGAAATTACATTATGTATGATGTGTTCTTTAGTGAAAACAAACTAAAGTTTTTCCTTGATGAATAAGGGGGCTTGGGGTACTGTTCAATGGTGGTAACACATATTGGAATGAGGAAAATACAATGGCTAATTGGAGCCCAAATAGCTGGAGAGATAAACCTATCTTGCAGCAACCTGAATACCCAAATTCAGAGAAGTTAAAATCAGTTGAAAAAGAACTAAATTCAGCACCACCGCTCGTTTTTGCAGAAGAGACGCGAAGCTTGTATAAAAGCCTAGCAGATGTTTGCGAAGGTAAAGCTTTTATATTGCAAGGTGGTGATTGCGCAGAATCGTTTTCAGATTTTAGTGCCGCTAATATTCGTGATACGTTCAAGACACTTTTGCAAATGGCTGTCGTATTAACATATGGCGGTAAATGCCCGGTAGTAAAAATTGCTAGAATGGCAGGGCAGTATGCTAAGCCCCGTTCTTCAGATTTTGAGACTATTGATGGTGTTTCTTTACCTTCATACCGTGGTGATATCGTTAATAGTTTTGAGTTTACGGAAGAAGCGCGTATCCCAGATCCTGATAGATTGATGAAAGCATATCATCAGTCAGCAGCAACACTTAACCTACTTCGCGCGTTTGCGCAGGGTGGCCTTGCTGATCTGCATCAGGTAAATCGCTGGAATATGAGTTTCGTAGCTGCAAATCCGTTAAAAGACAAATTTCAACAACTCGCAGAGCGTATTCAAGAAGCACTTGAGTTTATGGAAGTTTGTGGCATCGATTCAACAGTAGCACCAAGCCTGAAGGAAACTCCGCTTTATACCTCACACGAAGCGCTATTGTTAGGTTATGAAGAAGCGTTAACTAGACGAGACCACTTATCGGGGGATTGGTACGATTGTTCTGCTCACTTTGTTTGGATTGGTGAACGTACGCGTCAATTAGATCACGCACATATCGAATTTTTCCGTGGTATTAAAAATCCAATTGGCGTAAAAGTTGGCCCAGGGATGCAAGAAGATGAGTTAATTAAGCTTGTCGATGCGCTTAACCCTGATAATATTCCTGGTCGTCTAACACTTATCACTCGCATGGGTGCAGATGTGCTGCCGGAAAAACTCCCTAAATTAGTTCGCAGAATTCAAGAAGAAGGCCGCAAAGTTATTTGGACTTCGGATCCGATGCACGGAAACACTGAAAAAGCGACGACTGGATATAAGACACGTAGCTTTAACAATATCCTGAGAGAAATCAGTCAGTTCTTCGCAGTGCATAAAGCGGAGGGTAGCTATCCTGGCGGTGTGCACTTAGAAATGACAGGGCAACACGTCACTGAGTGTGTAGGTGGTGCCTACGGTCTATCAGACGAAGACTTATCTCAGCGTTACCGCACACAGTGTGATCCGCGTCTAAACGCAGACCAAGTTTTAGAGCTAGGCTTTTTAGTTGCTGATCTACTAAAAGACGCTCGTAAAACAGTATAAATAACAAACAAAAGGCCACATTGCGGCCTTTTTAGTACTTATGGCGTTTTAGCCCAGTTTCAGAAATAATCTTTGCTGATATTTCCTCAACGGAATAACGTGTACTATTCAAGTAAGGCGTTCTATTCTTTTTAAATAGCATCTCAACTTCTTTGACTTCAATACGGCATTGTCTGATTGATGCGTACTTGGAGTTTGCCATTCTTTCTTGCCTTATTGCGGCTAATCTTTCGGGATCTATGGTTAAACCAAAGAGCTTACCTTTGTATTTATCTAGACATTTGGGTAGTTTTCCACTTTCTAAATCATCCTCTGTCATCGGATAATTCGCGGCTTTTATCCCATATTGCAAAGCTAAATATAAACTTGTCGGCGTTTTACCGCTGCGGCTGACACCAACCAATATGATGTCTGCCTCGTCATAGTCTTTAATATTTGCGCCGTCATCATTTGCAAGTGCGTAGTTAACTGCATCTATTCTAAAATCATAAGAAGATTCGTGAATGCTATGTGTCCGGTGCATTTTTGGCACAGGCTGAACTTTTAGCTCCCTTTTTACTATTTCGCTGGCATAAGATAAAAAGTCGTAACAAACCCCTTGCGACGATAAAATAATATCGGACAATTCTGGATTAACGAATGTAAAAAACACCAATGGTTTTTCACCTGAAGTCTCAGCAACCGAGTCTATTAATTTTTTGATTTCATTTGCTTTTTTTACTGTTTCTACAAATGGTATCGTTTGGTGATTAAATTCTACAGGGAACATTGAAAGCGTTGCGTGACCAAACACTTCAGAGGTGATAGCGGTACCATCGGAAATATAAAATGCTGTTCTCATTTTGCTATTATTCATTCAGAAATTGTTGAAAATAAGCCATCGCGGTTTACGAAGACTGCCTTACCGTTGTAGAATGCCCTTGACCAAGTGGAAAGGTCAATTAATCTCTCACATTTAATACAATTTGTTTTGGAGACAGTTCCGTGCAAGACTACGTTCTCTGGTATCAAGAGTTGGGTATGCAAGATGTACCTCGAGTTGGTGGTAAAAACGCTTCTCTAGGTGAAATGATATCTAACCTTGCTAACGCTGGTGTACAAGTACCTGGTGGATTCGCAACAACTGCTGATGCGTTTAATGAATTTCTTGAGCAATCAGGCCTCAATGAAAAAATCCACTCAATCCTAGATACTCTCGATGTTGACGATGTCAACGAATTAGCCAAAGTCGGCACCCAGATTAGACAATGGGTTATCGATACACCATTCCAACCAGAATTAGATAAAGCAATCCGTGAGGCATATAGCCAGTTACACGGTGACGCAAGCCAAGATGTCTCCTTTGCTGTTCGTTCATCAGCAACAGCAGAAGATATGCCAGACGCCTCCTTTGCTGGCCAACAAGAAACTTTCCTAAATGTTCGTGGCATTGATGCCGTAATGGTCGCTATCAAGCATGTTTTTGCTTCGCTATTCAATGATCGTGCAATTTCTTACCGTGTTCACCAAGGCTATGATCACAGAGGCGTGGCGCTTTCTGCTGGTATTCAGCGTATGGTGCGTTCAGACAAAGCATCGTCTGGTGTTATGTTCTCAATCGATACTGAATCAGGCTTTGAAGACGTTGTCTTCGTTACTTCTAGCTATGGTTTGGGCGAGATGGTAGTTCAGGGCGCAGTAAACCCAGATGAATTTTATGTTCATAAGCAAACGCTTGCAAAAGCAAAACCTGCTGTTCTTAAGAGAAATATTGGCTCAAAAGCAATCCAAATGATCTATTCAAGTGATGAGTCTCACGGCAAGCAAGTTGAGATTGTTGATGTAGATTCAGCACTATCTAACCAATTCTCGATTACAGACGCAGAAGTAGAAGAATTAGCAAAGCAAGCTGTTATTATCGAAAAGCACTACGGTCGTCCAATGGATATCGAATGGGCAAAAGATGGTAACGACGGCAAGCTTTATATCGTTCAAGCTCGTCCAGAAACCGTCCGTTCAAATGAAGATGCGAACGTAATGGAACGCTTCCAGCTAAAATCAAAGTCTGAAGTTATTGTTGAAGGTCGTGCAATCGGTCATAAGATTGGCTCAGGCGTAGTTAAAGTCCTGTCTTCAATTGATCAAATGGACTCGGTAAAGCAAGGCGATGTGCTTGTTACTGATATGACGGATCCTGATTGGGAACCTATCATGAAGCGTGCCTCTGCTATCGTAACGAATCGTGGTGGACGTACTTGTCACGCTGCAATCATTGCACGTGAGCTGGGGATCCCAGCTGTGGTTGGATGTGGTAATGCAACCGATTTGATCACCAATGGCGACACGGTAACAGTATCATGTGCCGAAGGCGATACAGGTTATATCTACAAAGGTGAGCTTGAATTCGATGTTATTTCTTCTCGCATCGATTCAATGCCAGCTATTCCGATGAAGATAATGATGAACGTAGGTAACCCAGATCGCGCGTTTGATTTTGCGAAGTTACCACATGCAGGTATCGGTCTTGCGCGTCTTGAATTTATCATCAACCGTATGATTGGTATTCACCCTAAAGCACTACTTCATTTTGATAAGCAAGATGCAGAGCTACAGGCTGAAATTAATGAGCTAATCGCAGGATATGAATCACCAGTAGAGTTTTATATCAGCAAGCTAGTTGAAGGAATTTCTACGCTAGGTGCAGCATTTGCTCCAGAGCGTGTAATCGTTCGTATGTCTGACTTTAAGTCAAACGAGTATGCAAACTTGGTTGGCGGCCAGCAGTATGAGCCGGAAGAAGAAAACCCAATGATAGGTTTCCGCGGCGCATCTCGTTACATTTCTGAAGACTTTAGAGAGTGTTTTGCATTAGAGTGTGAAGCCATTAAACGTGTTCGCAACGAGATGGATCTAACCAACGTTGAAATCATGATCCCATTCGTTCGTACCCTAGAAGAAGCAGCTCAAGTTATTGAAATCCTTGAAGCTCATGGTCTAAAACGTGGCGAGAATGGTCTAAAAGTCATTATGATGTGTGAACTTCCATCAAACTGCCTGCTTGCCGAAGAGTTTTTAGAATATTTTGATGGCTTCTCGATTGGTTCAAATGACCTTACCCAGCTAACACTCGGTCTGGACCGCGATTCTGGTCTTATCGCGCATCTATTTGATGAGCGAAATCCAGCTATCAAGAAACTACTTTCAATGGCAATTCAAACTGCTAAAGCAAAAGGCAAATATGTAGGTATTTGTGGTCAAGGTCCATCGGATCATGAAGATTTTGCAGCTTGGTTAGTTGAAGAGGGGATTGACTCGGTTTCACTTAACCCAGATACAGTACTCGAAACTTGGCTTTATCTAGCCGAAAAGTTTACTAAATAATTTAATGGCCCCAATGCAACACATTGGGGCCATTTCATTTCTGAAATGTCCTATCTAACTTTTCGCAGCCAAGCTTAAACAAACGCTGCACAATTTTTAAATGCTTCTTTGCGCCTTCATGATTCATTGAGAAACACACCAAGGCCGCAAGTAAAAAGATAACCGACGGACCGGGCACAACAAAGAAGATCAATGCTAGAATACAAAACACAATACCAGCAAGGTCGTAAGTAATTTTCATGTTATTTCCTCCTATACAATATGAGTATAAGGTGTGTGGTAAAATAAACTATTTCCAATTGTAACAAACCATAAAATTCTCAAGTTGATCATTAATCCTTCGTGATACAATTAATTCAAAGCAAGTAAAATATACCGTCATGATCGCAAATATTAGTCAGCAGGATTCTGCAAACGAACTTATCAACCTCTATCAAAGTAAACTAACTGATGCAGGTTTTAGTGGGGACATTGATACGAGTTATGCAACTCGTCTTGTTACGTCAACCGACAATAGTATCTATCAGGAAATCCCTCAAGCAGTATTATTTCCTAGAACAAATCGAGACGTACAACTTGCACTTGAAATCGCCCAACAAGACCCATTTTTGTCTCTCACTTTTGGCCCTAGAGGCGGGGGAACTGGTACGAATGGTCAATCACTTACACCCGGTATTGTGATTGATCTATCGAGACACATGAGAGAAATTCTTGAGATCAATGAACAAGAAGGCTGGGTTAGAGTTCAGGCGGGTGTGATCAAAGATCAGCTTAATGACTTTCTAAGACCTTACGGCTATTTCTTTTCTCCAGATCTTTCCACCAGCAACCGAGCAACAATAGGTGGTATGGTAAATACTGATGCGTCGGGCCAAGGTTCACTCGTTTATGGCAAAACAAGCGATCATGTTCTTGGGCTTAAAACCTTTTTAGTGGATGGAACAGAGCTAAATACCTCGAAGTTAGCAATCGATAAAGCCGAGCTACTAGCTGAGCAAAATTCAAAGACTTCGCACATTTATGCGAATGTCATCGAGATCTGTCGAAGCAATCGAGCACTTATACTTGAAAAATTTCCAAGACTAAACCGTTTTTTAACTGGTTATGACCTCGAAAATGTATTCGACGATTCACTAACTACTTTTGATTTGTCACGAATTATTACGGGTTCTGAAGGTTCGCTTGGTGTTGTAACCGAAGCAAAGCTTAATTTAACGCCAATTCAGCCTTATAAAACCCTTATCAATATCAAATATGACTCATTTGAATCAGCGCTTAGAAACAGCCCTTTCTTAGTTTCCGCTAATGCTACATCAGTCGAAACCGTAGACAGTAAAGTTCTAGGTCTTGCCAAAGAGGATATCATTTGGCATTCAGTATCGGACTTAATTCAAGATGTACCAGGTGTTGAGATGCAAGGTCTTAACATGGTTGAATTTAATGGTGGATCCGAAGATGAAATTTCGTCTAAGGTCGATAGTTTATGTCAACGAT
The DNA here is from genome assembly GCA_000814665.1 of Pseudoalteromonas flavipulchra NCIMB 2033 = ATCC BAA-314. Taxonomy (GTDB): domain Bacteria; phylum Pseudomonadota; class Gammaproteobacteria; order Enterobacterales; family Alteromonadaceae; genus Pseudoalteromonas; species Pseudoalteromonas maricaloris. Next base: position 406,730 of record JWIH01000020.1, on the reverse strand, counting down.
TAGATCAGCTTATTGCAAATAAAGAAGCGGGTGTAATTGGTTATCAGCTTACCAATAATAAAGCAGATATCCTTAAGATCTATGCAATGCGTAAAAAATCAGTTGGTTTATTGGGTAACGCAAAAGGTAATAAAAAGCCACTTGCTTTTGCTGAAGATACAGCCGTTCCACCTGAAAACCTTGCTGATTTTATCATTGAATTTAGAGAGTTGCTTGATAGTTACCAATTAGATTATGGCATGTTTGGTCATGTTGACGCCGGTGTTTTACACGTGCGCCCTGCGCTTGATATGTGCGACCCCGAACAGGAAAAATTACTACGTGTGATCTCCGATAAAGTAGTAGCGTTAACTGCAAAATACCGAGGACTAATGTGGGGTGAGCATGGAAAAGGTTACCGAAGTGAATATGGACCAGAGTTTTTCGGTGAACAACTATTTAATGAACTTCGTAAAATTAAAAGTTTGTTTGATAAAAACAATCGCTTAAACCCTGGAAAAATTTGTACACCACTGGATTCAAGCGATCAATTAGTGTCGGTCGATGCACAGAAAAGAGCTTGGTTTGACCGTACAATCCCAACTGAAGTAAAAGTAAACTACGAAGCACCAATCAATTGTAATGGTAACGGACTTTGCTTTAACTATGATGACAACTCACCAATGTGCCCATCGTATAAGGTAACCAAAGATCGTAGAAACTCTCCAAAAGGACGCGCTGGGTTATTTAAAGAGTGGTTACGACTACAAAGCAATAAAGGGGTCGATTTGATTGCTGCAGAAAAGCAATTAATCAATCATGAAAATGATACCACTTGGTGGGAGCGCTTTCTCAATACCCGAAAGAAAAACGAATATGACTTTTCCCATGAAGTTAAAGCATCAATGGATGAATGTTTAGCCTGTAAAGCGTGCACAACGGCATGCCCAATAAAAGTGGATGTTCCTACGTTTCGAGCTAAGTTTTTAAACTTTTACTACAGCCGTTATAATCGTCCACTTAAAGACTACTTAGTTGCGAATATAGAGCGTGCACTACCTACCATGGCTAAGTTTCCAAATTTGGTTAACGCTCTACAAAGTAATCGCATATCAAACTTTTTCGTTGAACGGCTGATTGGCTATATCGACTCGCCAGCGCTAAGTAAGGTGCAGCTTAGCAAGTTAGTGCCGAACAAATATTTCTATTCAGAGCGCAGTTTTGAAAAGTTAAGCGATGAAGAACAAAAAAGCGTGGTATTTGTTGTTCAAGATCCTTTTACTAGTTTCTATGAAGCAGAATTAGTATCGGACTTTGTGCAAGTTATATCAAAACTTGGGTTTTATCCACTTGTATTACCATTCAAACCAAACGGTAAGCCACAACACGTCAAAGGCTTTTTAAAGGAATTTAAATCGACTGCGAAGACTGCCGCACAGTTTTTAAATACAATCAGTGAATATAACAGGCCTTTAGTTGGGCTCGATGCCTCTTTGGTGATGTGCTATCGCGATGAATATAATGATATTCTCAAAGAGAGCAGGGGAGACTTTAAGGTACAATTAGCGCATGAATGGCTTGCAACAATCGATATCCCAACGGCTGCGACAATCAGTCCATCAAAATTTACGTTGATAAGTCACTGTACAGAAACAACAGCGATGCCTGAATCTAAAAATGTTTGGCAAGGTATTTTTAATAAGTTGAACTCTAATTTAGAAGCGGTTAATACGGGATGTTGTGGCATGGCGGGAACTTATGGCCACGAAGCGCAAAATCAAGAAAACTCAAAAGCGCTCTATGAATCCTCATGGCAGCATCATATTGATAACGCAGCTCAAGATGAAATATTAGTGACTGGCTTCTCTTGTCGATGTCAGGTTAAACGCTTTAGTGGAGAAAAACCAAAACACCCGCTTCAAGCACTTAATAAACTACTAGATTAATGTAGTAGCCAAACGAGCCCAGTTTACTGGGCTTTTTCTATTAATAGTTTTAGCTGAAGATAAACTGAGTTAATTTACTTTATTGTATGATGTGTTCTATGGGCCGTGTTGCGCGAATACAAGTTCCTTATTCTCGAACCAGTATAATTGAACCGCTCAATAATATTGATCCAATTAAAGACTCAAAAGCTATATTTACCATCATCTATACAACACCAGCAAACGAGTATTCGATAGTACAGTCGCCGATAAGTCGATAAGCTATTATTATCGCTTGACCATAATTCGAAAGGGGATTGGGCGTTGTGTTTCCAACTGCTTAAGTTTATCTATCGACTTATCAGTAAAGATATGGCCTTTTGGTAGCAATAAAATTCCTTGATTACTGTGAAGCGCTAAACCTAATATCATGCCAGGCTTGAGTTTTTCAGTTGTCAATATATCAACCGAACCGACTTGCTCTTGGCCTAGCTCGTTGTTACTCACTGCTTTCTCTAAAATATCAACTACTTCTGGGGAGTAGAAATTTCCTCTATAGGTTCGGATAAGATCTAGCGCTAAATCGGCTTTCTCTTTATCAGAACCGTTAGCGCTGTATAAATTGTCATAATAATCTCGGGCGACAGCAAGTATCTGTGAGCCCAAAGGAATTTCTTTGCCTTTAAGACCTTTAGGGATCCCTTGGCCATTAAATTTTTCAAATTGATGATAAATCGCCTCGGATACGTCAGATAAGTGCTGCGCTGGCATCAACATAAGCTGTGCAATGGAAGGATGCGTATAATAAATTTTCTTTTGTGCTTCGCTTAGTTTTCTGGGTGGCGATTTATAAATTTCTGGGTCCATAGCAAGTAAACCTACTTCCGCTAAATACCCTGACATCATAGCCGTTTCAGCTACTTCACTAGAAAGTTCTAGCTTATTAGCTATAATTTTACATAATTTGGCTATGCTCTTCGCTTTTTTACCATCGATAAATGGATTTGCATTCAGAAAATTATAAAGTAACTCGACGGTAGCCCGATGTTCTTTACGTTCTTTTTGATTCGCTTGCTCTAATTGACTTAACACTTTGCGGATCTGCGCAGTGCGTTTTTGTACAAGTCCTTCAAGGTTTTCATTTAACTCAGTGAGTTGCGCATTTTTTTGTACTATCTCTTCATTTAGTCTCTTATTTACGCTTTTTAATCTGTATTTCTCTGAACATTCTCTCACGGTATGTACGAGTATATCGTTATCCCAAGGCTTTTGAATATATGCATGGATCCCACTTTCATTGATGGCTTTAATTGTTGAAGCAAGATCTGAGTATCCTGTCAGTAATATCCGTTGCGTGTCCGGGCATATACGCTTTACTTCATGCAAAAATGTAGCGCCATCCATTTCAGGCATCCGCATATCACTAATAACAACTTCAAATGAGGAGTCTCGGATCAGCGCCAAGGCTTGCTGTGGATCACTACAGAGCTCTGCGTGTATTCCATTTTGACGGAATAATCGATTTAATGACCGTATCACATTCGTCTCATCATCGAGACAAAGCACTCGTATCGCTTCATTTGAAGTCGTTGATAGCTCAGCAAATTCCAAAGTTCAATCTCCTAAATGAATTAATTTAAACTTAGTTCAAAAAGGAAGCCACGACAAGAAACCATTAAAATACGCCTTAAGTCTAATATTACCCTTCAACCTTATTAATAACTTTTCAATATATGCTTAAAAAACAAACTGATAACTGTATAAACTTTAGAGAAGTAGGCTAGTAACTATCGCTTAATATTAAATAATTACAGTTTTATTTCTATGTGTCAGAAAACTAAAACTAAGCATATTAATCAATAATTTAGTATTACATTTTGATGAAAAGCAAGCTCCAATTTACGCTTACGTTAACGTTATCAGCTAGAGAAAAATGTTGTTGCCATATTGATTTTATGTGTTAGGTTTATGTTGTTATTGTTAACCAAATACAATAAATGGTTGGAGAACCAAACTATGAAACAACATGTAAAGACCCTTAAATTATCGCAAATGGCTTCTATCCTCGGAGCCATTTTATGCGCTAACTCATATGCTTATAATTGTGATGGCTTACCTGAATGGTCACAAAATTCGGCATATAATGGCGGCGCTCAAGTACAAAAATCGCAACAAGCTTTTGAAGCGAAATGGTGGACTCAGGCAGATCCAGTAACCCACTCTGGACAGTGGGATGATTGGAAAAAATTGGGCGACTGTGACAGCGTTGTCACCAACACACCACCGACAGTACAGAGCTTACTTCCAGCTGATGGCAGCGCTTTTATCGAAAATGACAGCGTTGCCATTTCTGTAAATGCAACAGATAGTGATGGCCAAGTAGCACAGGTAGAGTTTTTTGTAGATGGCACGTCAGTTGGTATTGATACCACAGCGACAGGTGATAATTTTTCATTTAACTGGTCAGCAACCGCTGGAACACACACAATTTCAGTAATTGCAACAGATGACAAGCAAGCTGTATCCAACACATTAATAACCAATATTATCGTTAATACGGCAGGAAATCAGTTACCTACAGCAAACCTTTCGTTAGGCGGAGGTAATAATCTGGTTATTAATCAGCCTGTAGACATCGTTCTTGATGGTTCAGATCCCGACGGTTCAATAGCAAAACTAACCCTGCTTATTAACGACCAAGTCGCATTTGAAAGTGCAACAGCACCAGCTCAACATACTTGGACACCAACGCAACTGGGCACAGTAACATTAAAGCTTGTTGTTGAAGATAATACCGGTGCGACAGCAGAGAGCATACTCAACGCAAATGTGGTTGAAACACCGCCAGTTGTAAACAGCTGTGTTCCGCATGGTCTTTATCAGACTCCAAACACATCGCCTAATTACTGTGATATTTATGATGAAAGCGGTCGAGAAAAAATGGGCACCGATCACCCAAGACGCGTCATCGGTTACTTCACCAGTTGGAGGACAGGTAAGAATGGTCAACCGAGCTATTTAGTTGATGATATTCCATGGGATAAGATCACCCATATCAATTACGCTTTCGCGCACGTTGATGCCAATAACAAGGTTTCAATAGGTAATCCAACAGCTCCTAACAATGCAGCGACGAATATGACTTGGCCGGGGGTTGCTGGTGCAGAGATGGATCCATCTCTTCCCTATACCGGTCACTTTAACTTGCTGAACAAATTTAAGAAACAGCATCCTGATGTTAAAACCTTGATCTCAGTCGGCGGTTGGGCAGAAACCGGTGGCTACTTTGACGAAACAGGTAAGCGAGTTGCCAGCGGCGGCTTCTATACGATGACGACCAATGCAGATGGCAGCGTGAATCACGCTGGTATTGACGCGTTTGTAGCAAGTTCAGTTGATTTTATCCGTAAATACAACTTTGATGGTGTCGATATCGACTATGAATATCCATCTTCTATGAATGACTCTGGTCACCCGGATGATTTTGCGATATCAAACCCGCGTCGAGCAGCATTGAATGCTTCTTATCAAGTGTTAATGAAAAAGCTAAGAGAAGCATTAGATCAAGCAGGTCAGCAAGACAATACACACTATCTATTGACGATCGCATCACCGTCTTCTGGTTACCTTCTACGTGGTATGGAGACATTCCAAGTCACCAAGTATCTAGACTACGTCAATATCATGTCTTATGACTTACATGGAGCGTGGAACCAGCACGTTGGTCATAACGCATCGCTATTCGACACCGGCGAAGATTCCGAGCTAAAACAGTGGAATGTTTACGGCACCAAAGAGTTTGAAGGTATTGGTTACCTAAACACTGATTGGGCGGTCAAATATTTTAGAGGCTCTGTCTCTGCAGGGCGCATCAACATCGGTATCCCTTATTATACTCGTGGTTTTAGAGATGTAACGGGTGGTACAAATGGCCTTTGGGGGCAAGCTGCATTACCTAACCAAGCTGATTGTCCTCCGGGGACTGGCAGCGGTGAAAAGAACAAGTGTGGTAATGGTGCTGTGGGTATCGATAACTTGTGGCACGACAAGAACGATGTTGGCTTAGAAGTACCCGCAGGTTCTAATCCGCTTTGGCATGTTAAAAACCTTCAAAATGGCGTGTTAGGAAGTTACCTAAGTGATTATGGACTAGATCCAGTTAACAACCCAGAGCATCAGATTAGCGGTACCTATGCCCGCCATTATGATTCAGTAGCGGTTGCTCCTTGGCTCTGGAATGCCAGCAAGAATGTTTTCTTATCCATTGAAGATGAAGAGTCAATGGCTGCGAAAGTCGACTATGTCATCAACCAAGAACTAGGCGGAATCATGTTCTGGGAGCTTGCTGGTGACTTCGATTATGATGTAAGCAAAAATGAATATTTCATGGGTTCATCGCTAACAAGCTTAGCCTACAACAAGTTTAACCAAAGTGGCACACCATACTCTGTTAAACAAGGAAATAAGACCTTTGTAAAACCAGCTTCTGCAGTTGATGTCACATTCGTTGCTAAAGATTTCCCAGCCGGAGATGCTAACTATCCAATTGCACCAACTTTTGCCTTTACCAACAACTCAGCGATAGATTTGAGTGGCGCAAAAATTTCGTTTGATGTTCCTGTTGCAACATCGGCAATTTTCAAATCTAACTGGAATGCACAAGAAAAGCTTGGTATGGCAGTGGACGTAAATGGCTCAAATGCTGCGGGTAATAATATTGGCGGCTTCGAAAACGAATTCCACCGATTCTCAATCACGCTTGTGAACGAGTGGGGTGGAACGCCTAAGTCTTTTGCTCCTGGTGAAACCATCAATGCCCAAGTCATGTACTACATGCCGATTTCTGGTCCTGTTAACTTTGTGGTTGAGAAAGACGGTAATCGCTATGCATTTACCAGCGAATATAACGACCTACCAATCGCAACACCTGGTACAGGGCCTACAGATCCGGTAACTAGCTGTAAAGGTACACCTATCAGTCAAATTGTGGTTTACCCGAACTTGCCACAGGGCACACATGCAGCTCAAGGTGATTTAATTGTTGAAGGAAACGCGGTGTATGAAGCGAAATGGTGGAGCAATAAGCAACCATCAGTCAGTAGCGACTATACCAAGGTTTGCAACTTGTAAATAATAAATGGGGAGCTTTGCTCCCCTTTATAAAAGGCGAATAAGCATGAATAGTTTACACCGTAAATATGCGCTTGGTCTTTTTGGCGCAACCTCAGCTTTGCTTTCAAGCGCAGTTTCAGCTCATGGTTTTATGGACTTTCCCAAAGCAAGGCAAGCAATCTGTCAAGCGCAAGGAGGCTATTGGTGGCCGGATGATGGCTCAAATATCCCAAACCTAGCGTGTCGAGCAGCTTTTCTAGACTCAGGCCACTTTCAGTTTGTACAAGAGCATGAATTTTCGACCAATACCGCTGACTACAATAACCTAGAGGCAGTAAAAGCGAATATCCCCAATGGTACGCTTTGCTCAGCTGGTGACCCAAACAAAAGTGGCATAAGTGTTGTTTCACCACACTGGCAGCGTACAGTTGTAGAGCCAAACGCTAAAAATAAACTTGCCATTAGCTTTAGGGCGACAACACCTCATAATCCCAGTTTTTGGCAGTTTTTCCTGTCAAAGCCAAACTACGATGGCGATACATCTCCTCTGACTTGGAATGATTTAGAGCTTATTAATGAATTTGGCAATATTGATTTCGTTGTGGATCCTGAAGGTAAACGCTTCTATAAAATGGAAATAGATATACCGCAAGGCCGTGAGGGCAATGCAGTTTTATATACCCGTTGGCAGCGGTTTGATGTCGCAGGAGAGGGATTTTACAATTGTTCTGATATCACAATAACCTCAACAGGCACGCCACCAGAATGGGTGAGCAGCGGCTATTTCTTAAAGCAAGGGCAAGATGCTAAAGTCGGTGATAGCGTGTGGTTTAGGACGTTTGACCAATCTGGAAATGAATTAATTAGCCATAACTTGAATGTAACCTCCACTAATGCATCAACATGGCAAGCTGAGTTGGCTCTTTATCTTAATAGCAATTACGGAAATAAGGTCAACATTGGTGTTAAGCAACCGGATGGTTCAATTGCGTTTGATGCAAACGCCTTATTAGCAAACGAAGTATTTTTGCCGCATGCCGCTTACACCAGCAATCTTAGCGTTGTAAAAGGGGGTGACAACACCGCTCCTACGGTGAATCCAATTTCTAACCAAAGCATCGCAGAAAATAGCCAAGCGACAGTGCATGCTCATGCGTTTGACGACCAAAATGACCCACTGACATTCATTTGGAGTATTCCTGCACCGCTTAGCTTTAGTGGCGAAGGTGACACGATTTCCATCTCAACACCTGAAGTGACGGCTGATCAAACCTTTCAGGCTGAACTTAATGTCACCGATGGCAAAGCAAGCACGACCGTAAGTTTCTCAATTACCGTTCAAGATAGCACCAATAATCAATACCCAGCTTGGAATAGAACAACTACCTATGTTGCAGGCGACAGAGTAACGCATCAACAGAAGGTGTATGAGGCCAAGTGGTGGACTCAGGGAGAAGAGCCCGGCGCATCCGATGTTTGGAAAGCAATTTAAAGAAAACCCAAATTAATTGGGTACAACATGTAACTACAATAAGGTTGAAGATATGAAACTTAATAAAATAACCAGCTATATAGGACTTGCCTTACTGAGTGGCGGGGCACTTGCAGCCCCTTCTACACCAACATTAGATTGGCAGCCACAACAGTATTCGTTCGTAGAAGTTAACGTCGATGGGCTTGGCTCATACAAGCAACTGGTAAAAGCCAAAGATGTTGTCGATATTAGCATCAAATGGAATGCTTGGAGTGGCTCTGGCGGTGATAACTATAAAGTATATTTTGATGATCTACTCGTGAACCAAGGTACGCTTGCAGCTGGTACTAAAAGCGGAGTAGTACAATTCCCCTACACTAAATCGGGTCGCCATCAGCTTTATTTAGAACTGTGTGAAGGTACCGTATGTGCAAGAAGCGCAGGGAAAGAAATCGTCATTGCCGACACTGACGGTGCACATCTAGCGCCACTTCCTATGAATGTAGATCCGAACAACCGTAATAACGGTACAATACCAGGCCGTGTAACGGGTGCTTATTTCGTTGAATGGGGCATTTATGGCCGTAATTACGACGTAACTAAGATCCCAGCTCATAACCTATCGCACATTTTATATGGCTTTATTCCGATTTGTGGTCCTAACGAGTCGCTAAAATCCATCGAAAATGGTAATAGTTGGAGAGCGCTTCAAACTGCATGTGCTGACTCTCAAGATTATGAAGTCGTCATTCACGACCCTTGGGCTGCAGTGCAAAAATCTATGCCAGGGGTGGATGCAAAGGATCCTATTCGCGGTGTTTATTCTCAATTAATGGCGCTAAAACAACGTTATCCGGACCTTAAAATTCTGCCTTCAGTAGGTGGTTGGACGCTATCTGATCCATTCCATGGCTTTACAAATAAAGCAAACCGCGACACTTTCGTTGCGTCTGTAAAACAATTCCTTAAAACGTGGAAGTTTTATGACGGTGTAGATATCGACTGGGAATTCCCAGGTGGTGATGGTCCAAATCCAGATTTAGGCGATCCAATTAACGACGGTCCAGCCTATGTGGCGCTAATGCAAGAGCTTCGTGCAATGCTAGATGAGTTAGAAGCTGAAACCGGCCGTCAATATGAGCTCACTTCTGCAATAGGTGCAGGTTATGACAAGATTGAAGATGTAGATTACCAAGCTGCTCAGCAGTATATGGACTATATCTTTGCGATGACCTATGACTTCTATGGCGCTTGGAACAATGAAACGGGTCATCAAACCGGTATCTACTGTGGCTCTCATCTCAGTACTGATGAATGTAATGGGACAGGCGTTGACGACAATGGTGTGCCACGCAAAGGCCCGGCATATACTGGCGACCATGCAATTCAATTGCTACTTCAACAAGGTGTGCAGCCCTCTAAGCTCGTTATGGGCGTTGCGATGTACGGCCGCGGCTGGGAAGGTGTGCTAGATGCAAATGCAACCATTCCTGGTAATCCGATGACGGCGCCGGGCAATGGCCCATTGACAGGTTCCACCTCTGAAGGCGTGTGGGAACCAGGCATTATGGATTATAAAGCAATTGCAGCGAACGCTGTAGGCCAAGGTGGTTCAGGTGTTAATGGTTATGAAGTAGGCTACGATGAGCAAGCACAAGCAGCATATGTTTGGAACAGAAGTAACGGTAAACTCATCACTTACGATAGCCCACGCAGCGTTATCGCAAAAGGTCAGTATGCAAACACTCATCAACTGGCTGGTTTATTTGGTTGGGAAATTGACGCTGATAATGGCGACATTCTCAATGCAATGTATGATGGCCTTACAGCAGGTGAGATCCCTAATCGTGCACCTTCTATCGGAGTTTCTGGACCAATCAATGTGACCTCAGGTCAGGTTGTGAATGTCGATGCGCAAGCAAGCGATTTAGACAATGATCCATTAACCTATTCATGGGTTGCTGCGCCTGGTTTGGCTTTATCTGCTAACAACACCGCAGCTGTCGCTGTAACCGCGCCTTCAGTCAATCAACAGACAAGCTACGACTTGACTGTAACGGTCAATGATGGCGTGTTATCAACAACCAAAACAATCGTTGTTGTTGTAAACCCAGAAGGTGCAAATGCAGCGCCTGTCGTTACACCGGTTTCAGATATTTCGGTTAATGAAGGGGCCTCGGCTACTGTCAATGTGTCAGCAACTGACCCTGAAGGCGCAGCGCTTAGCTATAGCTGGAGTGCACCAGCCGAGCTGAGCGTAGTAGCAAATGGTAGCTCAGCGACTATTACTGCTGCAAATGTCACTGTCGACACAACCGTCCCAGTAACTGTTACCGTATCAGACGGGGTGAACGCTGTTGATACAACATTTAATGTTACGATTAAAGACGGTGGCGCCCAATACCCGACTTGGGATCGCTCTACAGTATATGTCGGTGGCGACCGAGTAATTCATAACGGCAATGTCTTTGAAGCAAAATGGTGGACTCAAGGTGAAGAACCTGGAACCGCTGATGTATGGAAGGCAGTAACTAACTAATCTAACCATCCCCAATTAATGAGCTTGCCAGTCAAGCTCATTTTTTATTCACATAAACATAAAGTTACCCATTATCTGGCTTTTATCACCAATTTCTTCTTTCTTTTTCTGCTTGGTCTTTCATAATGACATAATGAACTTCATAAAAGAGTCATAAGTTCTGGCAGTGCTTATTCGTCTATCCGTTTTATTATTCGTTTTAGTTTTTCCAAAAAGCTACGCGTCCGACTGCGCGGATCAGCCATCCCTAAAAATCGGCATTGGCTCTAGCTGGCCGCCTTTTGTTATGTATGGCACTCGTCCTTACGGCATAGACGTAGATATCACTAGAGCAGTTTTTGAACGAGCAGGGTTTTGTATCGAGTTCATTCAGCTTCCTTCATCGGCTCGTGGGATCACTGAGCTAGAAAAGGGCTTAATTGATGTCCTGCCATCCGCAAGTTTTAGCGTTGATAGAGCAAAAATCGCTTACTTCTCCTCGCCATATCGGCGTGAAAAAATGCGCTTGTTTGCTAACAAGGAAATAGATCTCGATAGCAACTTAATCGAGTTGTTTTCTGCAGGCTATACATTCACGGCCAATCCTGGAGCCTACTACGGTGAGGAAGTGAAACAAATAAAAAAAATCGATTGGTACGACCGGCGGTTGTTTGAAATCGCGAGCTTAGACAGACGAATAGAAATGGTGGCTAAAAACCGCGTCGATTTTCTGATTGAAGATGAGGACGCAGGCTACTACTATATCAACAAGCTAGGCTACCAAAGCATTCAGCTACACCCTTATGTAGTTAACGATAACGCTATACATTTTATGCTTGGACGTCATGCATTTAAGCGTAGTGACATTGAGCGCGTTAATGAAGCAATCACCAATTTAAATGGCACAATAGCGAATATCTCAGAAAAATATAGAAAAGATTCAGGATGACTCAACAGCAGCAACTCTTTCAAACACTACAAAGTACATTTGGACATACGACACTTCGCTCGGGGCAATCGGAAGTCATTGAATCTATACTTCAAGGCCAAAGTGCAATCGCTATTTTTGCAACTGGTGCAGGCAAGTCGTTGTGTTATCAGTTACCAGCAATATTGAAGCAAGGGATGTGCTTAGTCGTTTCACCACTATTAGCACTAATGCACGAGCAACGAGATTACCTACAAAGTAAAGGCGTTGCGACTGCTTGTCTTGACAGTACTCAAAGCAAAGAGGAAACGTTGCGCATAGAAAATGCGGTGCGAGACAATGCACTTAAAGTCCTCTTTATATCAGTCGAGCGGCTTAATAGCCAAAAAGCACGTACCTTGTTATCACAAAGCAATATCTCTTTTCTTGTCATTGATGAGGCGCATTGTATTTCTGAGTGGGGACATAATTTCAGGCCAGATTACCTAAAAGTGGCCAAATATCGCCATGAACTTGGTATCAACCAAGTGCTATTACTCACCGCGACAGCAACAAATAAAGTTGCACGCGATATGGCGGGTAAATTCGATGTATCCGATCAAAATATCATTAGAACGGGATTTTACAGGAAGAATCTATTCTTAAGTGCGGCGCATATTAGCGAATCTCAAAAAGACGAATATTTACTCGCCTTTTTAAAAAAGGCAAAAGGCGCTGGTATCGTTTATGTCACGCAGCAAAAGCAAGCAGAAGAAGTAGCAAAAATGATAACTGCTTGTGGCTTTCCTGCAGAAGCTTTTCATGCATCATTGCAGAGCGAGAAAAAGGCCCAAATTCAAGCAGATTTTCTAGCGAAAGCTAATCTTATCGTTGTAGCTACCATTGCATTTGGTATGGGGGTAGACAAACCCGATGTTCGCTGGGTACTACATTATGATATGCCAAAATCTATTGAGGGATATAGCCAAGAAGTGGGTAGGGCAGGCAGAGATGGCGAGAATGCACATTGCGTTGCTTTAATTAATAATGAAAAAATTGCCACATTAGAGAACTTCGTTTATGCCAGTGCATTAGAGCGAGAGTCATTAACGCTGCTTTTTAATGAACTTTTCGGTGATCCAGCTAAAGATTTTCACCTCAATGAATACGATCTCGCCTATAAAACCAATATTAATCAATTGGTACTAAAAACACTTATTGTCCAGCTCGAACTGCAAGGTTACTTACAAGTAAACTACAGCTATTTTGCAGAGCTAAGCATCGCATTCAGCCAAGACAAAGATAAAATATTAGCCAAGTACTCGCCTGAGCGGCAACTGTTTTTGACTCAGCTATTCGCGTGTTTTGAATTCAAAAAGAAATGGGGATTACTTTCACATCAAGCATTAAGCGAACAAAACATCCCACAGGCTAAAGCCCAAGAAGTCGTTGAGTATTTGCAAAACCAACAACTGATTGATGTAAAAGTCGCTAAATATACGTCGGTTTATTCTAAGCCTATCCAACAAGTTAACATTAATGAACTGGTTGAGTCTTTCTACCAGCAATCACAAATTAAAGAGCAAGGCGAACTTGCACGGCTAAGACATTTACTCAAATTTTTCCAGCTAACTTCATGCTATCACAAAGCGCTTGCCAGCTACTTCGGCGATATGCACGCACCAGAACAATGCGGTCACTGCGGGGTCTGCAGCGGTAAGCATTTGATCGTCAATGCACAAGAGAGCCGGGAATTAGATATTGAAACAACACGAAATATTTTAAGAGACGCTTCGCAGTTTGCATCGCAACGCGGCGTAAATTTTTCTACTCACCTCAAAACGTTGTTTTTACTAGGCTTAAATTGCCCCTATTTTACTAAATATAAATTCAGACAACTTGAAGGATTTGGCAGCTTGTCCGGCGTAAAGTATGAACAGGCAAAAGCATTGATCATGGAGCGCGCATTATAAATGAAAACAGATATTATTAAACTCGCCACAATCGCGGAAAAAAAGACCAAATATATAGTCGGACTTATGAGCGGTACCTCATTGGATGGATTAGATATTGCGTTATGTAAAATTGAAGGTGCTGGGAAAAGAACACAGCTAACAGTCGAACAATTTACCACGATAGAATACGACTCTTCGCAAAAGCAGCTTCTCAGTGATCATGCGTCTAAATCACAGGTAAGTCTTAAAACGTTATGTCAATTAAATGCGTGGCTAGGCGAGTTGTATGCAAGTCTAATCAATAATGCTTTGAAAGAATGGCAAGTCGCAGCCGACACTGTTGATTTAATAGCGAGTCATGGACAAACACTTTACCATTGTCCAAAACAAGCCTTTGCAGACGTTGAAAAATTAAATAGCACATTGCAGATCGTTGACGGCGATATTATTGCGGCAAAAACGAACATCATCACCATCTCAGACTTTAGACAAAAGCATATCGCCAAAGGATATGAGGGAGCCCCTCTCGTGCAATATGGTGACTATTTGTTATATTCGCACACAAGTATCGATAGGGTTTTACTCAATATTGGCGGTATTTCAAACCTTACTTATTTGCCAAAAAATTGTGCACTAACGCAGAGTATGAGTAGTGACATCGGTCCAGGAAACACATTAGTAGACCAATATTGTCGCCACGTATTAGGGCTGCCGTTTGATGAAAATGGTGAGATTGCGTCAAGTGGAAAAATTCAATTGCCATTTCTCGAAGCCTTATTGTCACACGAATTCTTTGATATGCCACTTCCAAAATCAACTGGACAAGAGTTATTTAATCAAACCTTCGTGCATCATGCATTGGACGGAAAAGATTATAATCATGAAGATATCATCACGACACTGACCGAATTCACAGCTATCACTGTCGCAAATGCGGTGAACGAGCTTGGTACAACTGAATTAGAGCTATATGTTAGCGGAGGTGGAATTCATAATGTGTTTTTAATGGCGCGAATTGAAAGCTATTTGAATAACCGTGTTTTAATCAAGGATTTCTCACAACTGGGTATCAACCCTGATGCCAAAGAGGCCGCCTTATTTGCCCTACTTGCGAATGAAACCGTATCAGGTGGTAGCGATGCGCTGCCTTTTTCTATGGGTAAGATTTCATTACCAACATAGTCGCTAAAAAACGGATAATACAGCGCTGACCGCCGAGTTAAAAATACGTTTGAAGCCAGTAGTCTGAGTTGTAACCGCTTCAGATACTGGCTCGCTTACGATAATTCGTTCATTCAAAATGATATCAAACTCAGCCGCATTCTTTAGGTAATCGTGGAGTCCCACTAGATTCAATTGCATAAAGTAAGGACCTGCATCAAGCGATTGCTTTACTTTGATTTCTACAATCTTAGTGAGATAAGACTCCGGATCAACCACCAAAGAGACCTCGCACTTCGCATTTCGCTCACCGTGCTTTGTTAGTACAACGTTAACTCGGTCATCAATACGCGCATCCATTGGCAACTCTATCACCAAAGAAAGTCCTTGCTCACCTGGTTGCAGACTAAGTTTCTCATAGGGTTGAACAGCACGGTACTGTCCCCTCATAGAACTTGTGATCTGTGCTGCATTAAAACTAAAAATACCAGGTTTGCTACTCATTACTTTCTTTCGTTATTTACAAGACAATGTTAATTATCTCAAAGCTAGATTACAGAATTATGACTTACCAACCAAAGGCTAAAAAAGTCAAAGCTCGGCAATACCGAGCTTTAAATGCATTCTTTGTTCGTTTTATTTATCGTACTGCGAGCATAATGAGTCCCGGAAATACAAAGAACGAACCTAATACGTAAGCCAAAGCTGCTGGTTTATTCTGCGCACCAATCTCAGCTAACTTCTCAGCTAGACGAAGCGGGATTTCTCTCAGCAGTGGTAACCCGTAAATAAGTGCCACCGCAAAAACGTTAAACATAACATGTACAAGTGCAATCGTTAATGCGACTTCTGCAGCAGGACCTGTAATAGATGTTGCCGCTAACAAAGCGGTAATTGTAGTGCCTATATTTGCACCTAAAGTGAACGGATATATCTGGCGAGTGGTAAATACGCCGCTGCCAGCAAGTGGGATCATCAAGCTTGTTGTTGTCGAAGACGATTGTACCATTACCGTAACTAAAGCGCCTGAGCTTATACCTACAACAGGGCCTCTGCCTATCGCACTATGTAATAATTCTTTCGCTTTACCTACCAACGCCTTTTTGAGTAATTTACCTAAGTAAGTCACAGCGAACAGGATCATCATGATACCGATAATAACCATGGCAATACCTGCTGCTGTAGAATCTAAGAAGCTAACACCATCTTTTACCACGCTAACCGCTGGTTTCACTAGTGGTTTGATAAAGTTGTAACTTTTTAACGATAAGTCAGCATCACCAACAAATACATGGGCTAGTCCTGACGCAAGTTTCTCTAACATGCCAAACATGATTTCCAAAGGAAGGAAAATAGCAACGGCTAATAAATTAAAGAAGTCATGTACGGTGGATGCGGCAAACGCTCTTCTAAACTCTTCTTTACTACGAATGTGGCCGATAGAAACGAGTGTGTTGGTAATAGTCGTACCAATATTTGCGCCCATCACCATAGGAATTGCGATACTAATAGGTAATCCACCAGCAACGAGACCAACAATAACAGAAGTCACCGTTGAAGAGGACTGCACCAATGCAGTTGCTAAAGCCCCTAAGAGTAGGGCGACGATTGGATTGGTTGCAAATGCGAAGATTTCCTTCGCGCCTTCACTTCCACCTGAGGCCAATTTAAAACCGCCACTCACAGTGCCAACTGCGACTAAGACTAAGTAAACAAGTAATACGATTGACAGCCAGTTAAAAAGTTTAGCTGATGCTGAAGTCTGAGATTGATTAACCATAGTTTCGCTCTTAGAGTAAGTAATGTTCATTCATTACACTTTTATTTCAGCCGCGCATTTAACCACCCAATTATTACAGTTATATTTCAGTTTTATGTAACTCGACACGTATGCTCATTTTCTCATCGCATTTTTTGAAACAATGGTAACTAATAGTAGTAATATGCTGTTTTTACTGATTATTAGTTATGTGATGCATTTACATTTTTTTACTTCTCCAAATTTGATCCACATTTGCTTCACTATTTAAAAGTAGGATTTAACTATAATTATTGTGCCTTATATCACTATGTTAAGACTTTTCTCGTTAATTTTTATGCTTTTTTCTATGGCGGCTGGTGCAGTTGACTTTACGCCTAGTGCCGAGCATAGAGTAAGTGAACCATTAACAATCCATTTTGGAGAAGTCGATGCTGCGCAATTATCTTCAACGCTCGGCATAAATGAGCGCGAAAGCCAATCTATTGCAGAGATACTTTCAAGCCAAGCACCTGAGCTAAAGAATGAGTCTTATCAGTGGGCGTTGATCACCCCAAATATGCTTATATCCGAGGGCAGAAATTACATCGCATTTGGTTTTGCTAGATTGCCTTGGCTAAGTGTTGCTTTGGTTAACAACGGCGAGGTCTCATTTTTAACGCAGCACACCCTGAATACCGCGTTTAATATTAGGGAAGTAGAAGCACCGCAATTATATCTACCAATATCAAAAGAACACTTAGGAGGGGCAAGTCTTATTGTCCGCTATCAGACTTTTGCGAATGCCCCCGCTGACCTTAGGTTAATAAATGATAATGAGCTAAACAGTAATGTTCTTACCAGTACGGTTACCAATGCTGCACTTAGCGGGATCATAGCAGCCGTGTTTGTTATTGTATTGGTTAACTTCTACTTTAATGCCAACGCGACCAACGCTTATTATTGTATTTGGACGCTATTGTTTTTGCTTATTGTGTTGGATATGTCAGGGCTCACATTTCAATATTTTTGGCCTTCACAAGGCAAATTTGCCACCTTATTTTCAGCTTGTTTGATGACTTTTGTACCAGTGTTTCATCTTCTTTTCATCAAACAATTTCTGCAATTAAAGCATAGAAATAAAACCTTACACCTTTTATATAATGGATTTTTAGCGGCTTACCTACTGCTTATCCCAGTAGCAATCTATTCAAAATCGGTTCACTACAACTTAGTATTAAGCTTGAGTATCATCCCGCTATTTCTTTATACCAGCTATTGGTCTTTGAAACAGAGTGCTCCTGGTTCTGTCACTTTTTCCCTCAGCCTGCTAAATCATGTCATCTTTGTAAATTTCATTGCTATCGGTGGGACAATGTATGCGGGCTTTATCAATGTTTATCATATATCAAGCGCGATTAAATTTGGCTACTTAATAGAGGTCATGTTATTTACGCTGGCACTTGCGCAACAAAATAAGTCAGCCCAAAATAATCTGCTATCAACGCTACAAACTCAGGTGAATGCACTCTCGAATACAGTACAAACAGAAAAGCAGTTCAACCGTCAAAATCAGCAGGCGTTAGAAAAGAAAGAGCAACGTTTATTTACCGATCTCTCTCATGAGCTGCGCACCCCCTTAACGGTGATGAAAGTACAAGTTGAATCTCTACAATACAATATTGTAGAGAATGTTCAGGAAAGCTATGGCAAGCTCATGGATAAAATTGACGAGCTAAATCACTTTATTAATCAATTGATGCTAGTCACTGACAATGAAAAGTTAGCAACTATGCTTAATCTAAGAGACTTCACGATCTGCAAGCTTGTAAATCAAGTACATACTCAGGCCGCGGGTTTATTTAAGGATAATAAGGAGCAATTAGAGGTTAACTATCAAATATCTGGTACAGAAAAGATAACCATCGACCTAGACGCGATAACTAACTGCGTTCTCGAGATCTTAGGTAATGCGATTAAGCATGGAGGAGATAAGGTCCAAGTAAAGATGAGTTTCTTTAGCGTAGACAGCAATCTAATCATTCGCATTGAAGACTCAGGCACTCCGCTATCCTATGAGGCGCACCAACAGCTATTTGACCCGCTTTACAAATCACAATCTGCAAGGACCAATTCGGGAAAATCCAAGGGGATGGGCCTTGCGATGTGCAAAAAAGTGGTAGAAGCTCACAGTGGACAAATTGAATCCTTTAATAGTCTATTAGGCGGGTTGAACATGGAGATCAAGCTTCCGTTAACTAAAGTGCCCGCTTTTAACTGATATACAACAGTGTGTTTTCGCGCTCACGTTTTATTATTCCGTCGCGGTATTAGCTTAAGCCAAAATACAATTTCAAGTGCCACACCCAATATCACAAAAATAAACATCCCAGTGTGGCTGCTATAGCTATAAGCAGCTACTGCACCAATGAGGAGAGCCAATAAAATAGCGATTCTGTGAAGTGTCTTCATCTTATATCCTTTTCTATGGTGACTTAGCTAATTCATTTACAGCCGAATACCAACTTTACAACTCTCCTGAAATTGCCACTTGGTTACGACCATTACGCTTGGCAAAATAAAGCGCCTGATCTGCCGAGGCGAGCAATTCTTTACCGATGTAAGGTGGCTTAGTCTGAGTATGTAATCCTGCGCTTAATGTCATCTCTATACTATAGCTTTTGCTTATCAATGGGCTAGCCTCACATGTCATTCTGATCTTCTCTGCAAGGTCAAAAGCCTGCGAACCATCTGTTTGCGCAAGTACAATACAAAACTCTTCGCCGCCATACCGTGCGACATAGTCTCCCGCTCTCGTAGCACAATTGCAAAGTATACGTCCGATGTGAATCAGACAATCGTCTCCCGCTTCGTGACCATAGGTATCGTTAACCTGCTTAAAAAAGTCGATATCGATCATAATAACACTAAGAGCGTGTTCAAAACGCTTTGCTCTTGAGCACTCACTATTCAAGGCTTCGTCTAGCGCTCGCCTATTGGCAACGCCAGTCAGCGCATCGGTGCGACTCGCAAGCTCCAGTCTATCGTTAGCTTCCTGTAGCGCTTGAGTTCGGATGGCGACAGTCTTTTCTAAATGAGAATTTACTTTTTGGATTTCATTGAACGCCGTTAATTGCGCCTGAAAGCGCTTGTTTTTCTCGGTATTGAGCTTTTCACCTATTGCTATCGACAAACAGGCCACCTCAATGGCAGTACCTATCAATAGCGCATTTTCGGTAAACCAAGTTTGGCTGATTAAATCTAATTTATTTAGCGCAAGAATGATCCCGCCAATAAGCACTGAGCTCCAAGCAATCGAATAGTATGTCGCTAAGCGGCTTTTCCCAGCCAAACGTAAAATACGGCAGAAAACGCCCCAGATACAAGCTGATACGGCATACGCTATGGTAAGTTTTATCATCACTGCATAGTCAAAAAACACAGAAGAAAATAAGAGTACCAACCCTAATCCCAAGATTAAGCGACAACCTAGGTAAAGCCACTTGTCAGAAATACCAATCTCGAGCAATGTCATAACAAAGTAAGTGCCGGTTAACACCGAGCTGATAAGAAAAAACAAGATTGCTTGATCGTTCCACCAAAGACTATTTGGCCAAAGATATCGAAAGGCAAAACCTGACAAACAAGCGGAAAAGAGCGCTAAACAAATAACGTATAAAACATAGTAAAATAACGTGGATTCGCGAATGGTAAAATAGAGGAGCACATTATAAGCTGCCATTATTCCCATCAAACCAAAGTAGATCCCCATCACGATACGGAAAACTTGGTCATTTATCAAAAAGTCATGATTTGTCCAAAGTACCACGGGAAGTTGCAGCGCGCTGGATGAGCGTACTTTAATGTATAGTGCTACCTTACCATGCGTGCCGTTTGGGAGTGGTATAATAAAATGCTCATGCGCAAAAGGGCGGTCAATGAAAGGTTGTTTATCTCCTAATTGCTGATGAACAAATATATTGCCTTCTTGTAGCATGTAAACATCAAGCTGATCCAGCACCGGATAAGCTATCTCAAGTAAATAAGGCCCTTCTTTTTCATCAATATTTAACGACGTACGTACCCAGTAACTTAGGTTGGAATAACCTAAGTTCAGCACTTTATCATCGGTAGTTTGCCAATGGATACTTGGGTTATTTATGACGTCGACAATTTTAGCATTTGAAGCCACGTACTCTAGTTGCAACGTCTCTTTGCCAGCAGCTACCACTTGACTACACAGAGACAACAGGAGTACAAACAATAAAAAGACGTACCTTTGCCTCAATCACCCACCCTCGCTACGTCCCATAATCACAGACAAATAGCGCTCTCGCCGAAGATTATGAAATAAAAATATTACTTTAATCATAGTCAGCCATAAATAGTTCGCCAATTTTGAATTACGTTCAACTATCCTATAGAATGCGCCGCTTGTTTGATGTGATCGATTCCAACGTCACAAATCAAATATGATGCAAAAAAGCGTAATGAAGGGGCAAAGTAATGAGCTTTTGGCAAGAAAAAACACTCGAAGAAATGACTAGAGATGAGTGGGAAGCGATTTGTGATGGCTGTGGTAAATGCTGTTTACACTCATTTATCGACGGCGATGAGGAAGATGAATCATTTGAAAGCACCGACTTTTTACGCGAAGGTGAAGAGTTACTCTACACTGATGTTGTTTGCCAATATAACGATAAAAATAGCTGTGGTTGTAGCCGCTACAGCGAAAGGCAAGTTCTAGTACCGTCTTGCGTACAGCTAACCAAAGAAAACCTCAAAGATATTTTTTTTATGCCAAACAGTTGTAGTTATCGACGACTTCATGAGGGCAGGGGACTGGCAAGCTGGCATCCACTTAGAAACAATGGTTCCAAACAAGCCATGATAGACGCGGGGATCAGTATTTTTGGTAAGGCTACCTCTGAGCTGGAGGTGGATTTAGAGTCTGATTTTGAAGCGCATATTGTAGAGTGGCCCCACAAAGACTGCGACTAAAGAAACAAGGACTAGGATAAATGCTTTGCGGTAGAGCGTGCATCTATCCTAGAAAAAGTATTCTATTCGCCAATATCAGCTTTAGACGGCAACGCGGCAAATGCACCGTAGCGTTGAACGGCGAACGCACCACATTTTGCAGCATATGCGACTAAGCCTTTTGCCTCATCTAGTGAGATGGCAAACTCAATATCTCGGGTAGGTTTAAACTTTCGAATGATCTCAGCAAGTAACCCCCCTACAAACGCATCTCCCGCAGCAGTGGTATCCACTGCGACAACATTTGGCGCAGCGACTTTAGCACGATCATTTGGTAGATAAATCTCAACGGGGTTTGCACCGTCGGTTATCAATAATAATTGAGTTTGCTTATCCATAATTGCGGCTATGGTTTGCGCTTCGGTTTTACCCGAATGACTATTCGCGTTCAGGTATTCCAATTCTTCGCGTGAGAGTTTAACGACATCACTTAGCGCGATACAATGCCAAATTCTATCAAGAATATGCGTAGTCGAACTCCACAGGTTCAACCTGAGGTTCATATCAAAACTAACAAGCATGTTGTTTGAACGCGCATACTCGAGCGCATAAACCGTGGTTTTGTAGATATTCTCTTCAGTAAGACTGTTACTGCATATATGTAAGACAGAATGCTCTGTAAACATATCCTCAGAAAAATGGGTTTGCCTGAACAACAAATCCGCCGCTGGTGGCCGATAAAAACTAAAGCTTCTTTCACCTTGTTTATCAAGAGAAACAAATGCCAATGCCGTTTTGGCTTTATCTGTATACTCGAGGTAACGAGTATTTACGCCATTAGCCTGTAGCTCTTCAGCTAAAAACTGGCCGAACATGTCATTGCCTAACATGCCGCAAAAATACGCATCAACGCCTTGCTTTGCCGCGGCTACTGCCACGTTTGCAGGCGCGCCGCCTGCATATTTAGTAAAAGATTCTGGTGTTTTGCCATCCGATAAAAAATCAATCAACGCCTCACCAAAACAAACAAGTGCCATGTTATTCGCCTTTTAACTTCATTGAACGCAGGACTTCGTAACACGCGCCCATGGTGTGATAATCGGTCTTGCCCGCCGGGCTTTTTTCATCACTGTACTTTTCGTTCTTGTTATTCAAAATACGATACCAAGCACCGTATTCATGGTCGACGAAGTTATCCCAAGCATATTGCCAAATTCTGTCGTACCACTGCCAATATTTTTCATCACCAGTTTCAAGTGCTAGTAGCGCAGCCGCAGCGAATGACTCCGCCTGAACCCAAAAGTACTTATCATCATCGCAAATAGACTTATCCGGCGCAAAACCGTAGCAAATTCCGCCGAATTCACTATCCCAAGCAGCTTTTAATGACTCATCAAACAAGTGCACGGCTTTTTCCACAAGCCATGACTTTGGCATGTAGCGGTTAATCAACAATAATAATTTTGACCACTCAGTTTGATGGCCTGGCTGAAATCCCCAAGGTCTGAATAAGTGTTTGGGATCGTCTTTGTTATACTCAAGGTCGATTTGCCATAGACTATCATAGTGCTCCCAAATCAGCCCTTCTGCCTTAGCCGCTTGACGATTTACCATATTGTCGGCAAGCAAATATGCACGCTGTAAAAACTTTTCATCCTGTGTTGCTTCAAAGCAAGCAATTAGCGCTTCGCAGGTATGCATATTGGCATTTTGACCACGGTACTTATTTGCCTGATTAAAGTCCGCATCGAATTCATCTTTATAGAGCCCAAACTCAGGCTCAAAGTACTTCTCTTCTAACAGCTGCCATATTCGCTCGATTGCAGACTTGCTGTCCGACAAACCAACCTTAAGCGCGCAGGCATGAGCCAATAAAACAAAGGCGAGGCCATAACAATGGTTAGTGCCATCTACAACATTTTCGCCTTCAAGCAGCCACGCATAGCCGCCACTTTCTTGTCTATGGACAGTTTCTAAATAATCGATACCATGCTTAACCTTATCTAAGTCAGCTGGCTCTTTAAAATAGTCATAAGCCATAGCATAGTTAAAGACAAAGCGGGTGCTTGATACTAAGTGACGCGTTTTCGCATCATAAATCTCGCCATTATCCTTGAAGAAGTGATTAAAGCCACCACGTTCATCCACGCAATTTGGTGCGTAAAAGCTGAGCGTCTTTTTTATGTGTGCTTCTAAAAATTGCGTTGTTCTAAAATTCATCTAACTTTTAACCTACTGCTGAACATTTCCGTTACTTTAGCAGATAAAACATGGAACGATCCAACAAAACATTTGTGATTTTCATGTAACAGTGTGTAGAATCAAGGTGAAAACAGATTGGAGTATCACTTGTGAGCGAAATAAATACAAATCAAACCTTCGTCACAAGCGGGAATACCGAGAATAATAATTATCGACTTCCGCTTATTGCAATGACAACGCTTTTTTTCCTTTGGGGATTTATCACCGTTTTAAACGATGTCCTTATTCCAAGACTAAAAGGCGTATTTGACCTTAACTACACAGAAGCAATGCTGATCCAGTTTTGCTTTTTTAGTGCCTACTTTATTATTTCTTTACCTGCTGGTTATTTAGTTAAACGCTTTGGCTATAAAAATGGCGTACTAACGGGCTTAATCGTAGCATCCATTGGTTGCATCATGTTTTATCCTGCCGTTGTTGTTCACGAATATTGGATTTTTCTCTCAGCCCTTTTTGTGCTTGCATCTGGTATCACTGTTTTGCAAGTATCAGCGAATCCTTATGTAGCAGCACTCGGGCATCCTCGCACCGCGTCAAGTCGTTTAAACCTTGCGCAAGCGCTTAATTCACTGGGTACCACTATTGGTCCTATCGTGGGTGGCTTTTTATTGTTTGGTTCAGCCGGTACGCTAACCGTTGAAGCTGCGGCAAGCGCAGAGGGGGTAAAGGTACCTTATCTTATTTTGGCAGCTGCGCTACTAACAATCGCCGTTGTATTCGCGTTTTTAAAGTTACCCGTTATTGCTGAGCATACTGAAGCCGTCGATTGTAAAGCGAAACACCATAACCTAATTGAAGCCCCACACTTAGTAATGGGGGTAGTAGCTATTTTCTGCTATGTCGGTGCAGAAGTTGCGATTGGGAGTTTCCTTGTAAATTACTTTGCAGAACCTGAAATCGCAGGACTTGAAGAGCACGCGGCAGCAAAACTTATCGGTTACTACTGGGGTGGTGCTATGGTAGGGCGCTTTATCGGCTCTGCTGCCTTAAAGACTATTGCACCTTCAAAAGCGGTGGCTTTTAACGCTGTCGTTATTATTTTATTACTGGCATTGACCATGAGCACCAGTGGCAACATTGCGATGATTGCCGTGCTCGCAATTGGCTTGTTTAACTCCATCATGTTCCCGACAATCTTCTCAATGGCAATTGAAGGCTTGAGTTCACTAACCAGTAAAGGTTCTGGCTGGCTGTGTTTAGCCATTGTCGGTGGCGCTATTGTGCCGCTTATTCAAGGTGTGGTTGCGGATAAATTCCATATTCAGATCAGCTTTATTGTGCCATTGCTTTGTTATGTCTACATCGCATGGTACGGATTAAACGTGGTTAAGCTGTCGCAAAAGTGGCAAGCAAAACTGAATTAAGTTAACGAAAGTTTACAAGGCGAGCATAGCTCGCCTTTTTTATTGCATAATTTTTTCGTCGCAGAGTATTGAATACGTATTCATAAAGGGTATTATAAAATAAAATTGGAACGCTCCAATTCAAAACAAAAACTAGGAGAGAGTAATGCGAGCTAAAACTTGGGCGTTGGCAATCACACAAAGTGTGTTGTTAAGCGCAACAGTTCACGCCACTGAATCAAATACACAGTGGGTCGATACCTTCATTGGTACTGGCGGTGATGGCCACACCTTCCCAGGCGCAGTCGTCCCATTTGGTATGGTGCAATTAAGCCCAGATACAGATAACCCCTTGCGTGGTGTTTCCCCTCAACCAGAAATCTACAAACGCTGCGCTGGTTATCACTATGACGACCATACTATTGTTGGTTTCTCCCACACGCATTTCTCTGGTACTGGTCACTCAGATCTTGGCGACTTGCTGATCATGCCAATGACAGGCGAAGTAAAACTCGATGCTGGTACCGCTGAAAATCCAGACATAGGGTATCGCTCACGCTTTTCTCATGACCAAGAATGGTCTGAGCCTGGCTATTATGGCGTTGACTTACTCGACTATGGTGTGAAAGCCGAAGTCACCACAACCACGCGAGTGGGTATGCATAAATACAGCTTCAATAAAGCAAAACAAGGCCATGTATTGCTTGATTTGACCTCAGCAATCTATAATTTTGAAAACAAAGTGATTTGGAGCGACATCCGCAAAATAAACGACACCACATTGGTTGCTTACCGTGCAACTAATGGCTGGGCGCGTAACCGCCAAATGTATTTTGCCATCGAGTTTTCAAAACCTATCACTGACTATCAGTTTTATAATCTAGACAACAACCGTTATCGTTGTATGAATTGCTTAGGAAAAGACAGCAAACACTCTACAATTGAGAATACCGCAGTAAAAATGACAGCAGGTAAAGCCGTTAAGTTTGTTGCAAGCTTTGATGATCTAGACGAAACGCCGCTGTTAGTGAAGGTCGGACTTTCTGCAGTTAGCCGCAAAAATGCATTAGAGAATCTTAAAACGGAAGTGCCAAATTGGGATTTTGATACCGTTCGCGCTAATGCCAAGTCTCAGTGGGCAAATTATTTAGATAAAGTCGACGTGGAAGGCACCAAAGCGCAAAAACGTCAGTTCTACACTGCGCTTTACCATGCGCTACAAGCGCCTAATATCTACCAAGATGTCAACGGACAGTATCGAGGCGTTGACGGTGAAATTCATGACGGCAAAGGTTTTGAGCACTATACCTTATTCTCGTTGTGGGATACCTATCGTGCATTACATCCATTACTCACTTATATCGACCCAGACCGCGTATCCGGCATGATCCAATCAATGCTGGTACATTATCAGCAAAGCTATGAAAAAATGTTACCTATTTGGTCGTTCCATGCCCACGAGACATGGACCATGATTGGTTATCATGCGGTTTCAGTCATTGCCGATGCATATCTAAAAGGGATCAGAGATTACGATATTGATTTAGCAGTAGAAGCAATTGAAAACACGGCTAACAACCCAGTGTACGATGCCATCCCTGAATACAAGAAATTTGGCTATGTACCAATGGACGTACTTCCTGAGTCTATTTCTATCACACTTGAATATGCTTACGATGATTTTGCCATTGCAAGAATGTACGAAGCGATGGGCAATACCAGCAAAGCAAAAGACTATTACCAACGTGCAATGAGCTATAAAAATGTGTTCAATAAAGAAACCGGTTACATGCAAGGGTTAGATTCAAAAGGAAACTGGGATCCGGAATTTGACCCGTTTGAAGCAAAATACATGGGCCCATACACCGAAGGTAACGCTAAGCAATATAGCTTCTATGTGCCGCATGATGTAGCTGGCCTGATTGAATTAATGGGTGGTGACGATGCATTTGAAGCACGTCTAGATGCACTGTTTGATACCCACCTTTCTGAAGAGATGATCAAAGAGCACGAAGATATTGCAGGCCTGATTGGTAACTATGCCCATGGTAATGAACCAAGCCATCATATTGCCTATTTATATAACTACGCGGGTAAACCGTGGAGAACCCAAGAGCGTATTCGTCAGATCATGGATACCTTAAGCTCAGACAAACCGGATGGCCTTGCAGGTAATGATGATGTAGGTCAGATGTCTGCTTGGTATATATTCTCAGCGATGGGCTTTTATCCCGTAGCGCCAGGCGACCTAAGCTACGCGATTGGTGCACCTCAGGTGCCAGAAGTTACATTGAAACTTGCAAACGGTAAAGCGTTTAAAACCGTTGCTAAAGGTTTCAGTGATAAAAACAAATACATCAAATCCGTTAAATTGAATGGCAAGCCACTTAAGCGTAGTTATATCACGCATAACGACATTATGAATGGTGGTACATTGGAGTATCAAATGTCCAGCAAGCCCAATAAAGCGTGGGGTCAATCCAAAACGCAAAGACCGCCTTCATTGTCGGAGTATAAATAATGGTTAAAGCAGGAATATTTCTTGCGGCTATGACCACATTTGCAAGTGCGCCATTCGCACTTGCAAATGACATCGATAATGCCGCAGCGCAATTAAAACCGATCGCTTTTCAGTCAGACTTAGCATGGCGTCAATTTCCCCTGCCTGCCGTCTCGCTCAGCAAAACAACTAAAATTAACCATTTCGCATGGCAAGAAATTGATAACAAAGTAATAGAGCAGATAAGTTATAACGTGGCTAGATTACTGTATAAAGATATGAGAATGGCGCCTAAACTACCTACACTCCATATCGTCTTTGAAGACCTAAAAGGGGTTGCATATAAGGAGGGCGATTTTAACGGCGCAACCATCCATATCAGCGCAAACTACATGGAAAACTTTTCTAAATCGCATAGCGAAACAGAATCAGTCGACGAACTTATCGGTATTCTCTATCATGAAATTGCCCATGCTTATCAACTAGATGATCATAATTACAAGGAAATAGGGCCAATCATTGAGGGAATAGCGGATGTTGTTAGACTAAAAGCTGGATATATTCCTGATGACATCCAAAATCCTGGTGGCAATTATAAAGATGGCTATAAAAATACTGCATTCTTTATCGATTGGTTATCGAAGCAAAGTAATCGAGACCTACTTCAGGAGATCAATGCTCAGTTGGACCCACATGACGACATAAAGTGGGACTGGCAATACTTCGAGCAGTCAGCAGGTGTTAAATTAGATACTGCTTGGCGACGTTATCAAGCGTCGTTACTTTAACGCAAGGTGAGCGTAGTCTCACCTTTATTTAACATTCACTCTAAACCTCTCTCATTTCCTGCCGATAATCAAAGACAAACCTTTGAGTTTTTGATAAAAATAGTTACAAAGGAATCCAATTCCTAAATCTATTAATAACAATCGGCCAACGAGTTTTTTGTTTGGCTGAAGAAAAGTACAAGTTCAACAGGATCATGATGTTTAAAGCGCTAAAGTTCACCACCAAAGTAACCGTAGCAGCCTCCCTTGTGTTAGTGATTGTGCTCGGCTTATTTACCGTAAACAACTTTCTCGTTATGCGAGACCAAACTCAAGCTCGGCTTACCTTGGTTTTACAAGAGATTTCCAGCTCGGTTTCACAAAATATCGCCAATTGGCTCAATGACAGACTTGAAATCGTGGTCTCGATTGCTGATGGACATAGAGCTGATGACTCCACTGAACAGATAAGAAGACGGTTAAAAACCGCAGACACTGCGGGGGATTTCAAAAACGTTTTTATTGGCACGCCAGATGGTACATTTGTGTTGGACGATCCAAGTATCCAACTTCCTGCTGATTTTGATGCGACTAGCCGCCCTTGGTACAAGCTCGCGGAGCAAAAACAAGATACCGCATTTACCGCTCCTTATATTGACGTTACCACCAACGAATTCACTATTTCTGCCGTTGTACCGGTGAAACAGGGAGGCCGATTTGCAGGTGTGGCTGGGGGGGACATAGACATGTCAACCATCACAGAAATCATCAACGAAATTGACTTTTTAGGGTTTGGTTACGGTTTTTTACTTGATGAAAGCGGTAAAATACTCAGTCATCCAGATACTAAACTGAATGACAAGCCGATGTCAGAGCTGTTTGGTAAACGCCTGTCATTAAATCGGGATTTCACGGAGCTTGAAATTGATGGCACAGAAAAGCTCGTTTCATTTGTAAAAATGAAAGGCATCAAAAATGTCGACTGGTATCTTGGCGTTGTCATTAATAAAGAAATTGCCTATTCGTCCGTATCTTCTTTTAGAAATATGGCTGCTATCTATATGCTACTTGGCGTGATTGCTATTGTGGTGATGCTACAACTATTGCTCAAGTATCTGATGCGCCCAATGTACAATCTCAACGCAGCCATCAAAGACATCGCCCAAGGTGAAGGTGACCTTACTCGTAGATTAGTCGTAGAGAATCAAGATGAATTTGGCGAGTTATCCGATTATTTCAACCAGTTTATCGACAAAATTCATGCCTCAATTACACAGGTAAAAAATACCACGGTGACACTTGAAAACGTCGTGAATAGTTTGGTTGCGCAAACGCAAGATACCTTATCTATGTATACAGATCAGTCCAAGCGCACCGATAGCGTCGCGACAGCCATCAACGAGCTTTCTTCAAGTGCACAAGAGATCTCAAACAATGCAACCCATGCTTCAGAACTTGCCAGTAACGCCAACAAGCTTTCTGTTGAAAGCCAACATTCACTCACTCAAAATATCGAAGAAATCGCTTCACTGACACAAAAAATGTCTCAAGCACAAGACACGCTGGATGGATTGGATAAACTCTCAGGCAGCATAGGGCAAGTGCTTGAAGTAATTAAGGGAGTTAGCGAACAAACCAACTTACTGGCATTAAATGCAGCCATTGAAGCCGCTAGGGCAGGTGAGGCTGGGCGTGGATTCGCTGTCGTTGCCGATGAAGTAAGGCAATTGGCACAGCGCACGCAAGAGTCAACGCAAGAAATCGAAAGCACTATTGCTCAACTACAACAAGGCTCGGCTTCAGCTGTGGCCGTAATGAAAGCGAGTTTAGAAGACTCAGCGAGAAGCGCCGATAGAGCCAATGCTTCAGGTACTAAAATGCAAGAAGTGAGCAATTCAATTGATGCCATAGACGGCGTTAACCATGCAGTTGCCAGCGCCACACACCAGCAAAACACCGTTATCCAAACATTAGATAGCGACATTCATCATATTAGTGACCTCAGCCTGCAAGGCAGTAATAACCTAACCGCAACCCTTGAAGAGTGTAAGTCATTGAAACTACAGTTCGACGAATTAGAACAAATGGTGCTCAAGTTTAGAGTCTAACGCCATTCCAATAATGCTTAAAAGCCGCTTAACAAAAGCGGCTTTTTTGTGATCCTTTTATGACACAAAACACCTGCAACATCTTATTAACCAACAAAATCCCATTAAAACCAATAAGTTAATTGATTAATGTAATTTCAATGACAGATGTCACATTTGTGTATTAGTTACGCAACATGGTTGTCATTTTTCGTAATTAGACTGCACCCAGTTTTTTAGCAACTAGCAATAATTTATAAGGTGTATGCGATGAAGTGCGTTAACCACTTGCTTATAGCAGGTATGCTAGCAACGGCCTCAGCCGGAGCAACAGAATTAAATCAAGCGATGGACAAAAGTGCAGCTATCAATGAATCTGCATTAAAGTCTCAAGGGAAAATCGATGGTATTGCAGACGATATGCAGTCTCGTTTGCAAAAGTTCAAGACGTTGAACAAAGAAATCGACGGCCTATCTGTTTACAACGCTCAATTAGAAAAACAAATCAAAAACCAACTTGAAGAAATGGCGGCAATTAACACCTCTATGGACCGAGTTTCGGTGATCGAGCGTCAAATCACACCTCTCATGATGCGCATGATCACAGGCCTGAAACAGTTCGTTGAATTAGATGTGCCTTTCCTTCCAAAAGAACGTGCTGAGCGTATTACTCAGTTAACTAACTTGATGGACCGTGCTGATATTTCATCAAGCGAAAAGTTCCGCCGCGTACTTGAAGCTTACCAAGTTGAAGTGGACTACGGACGTACTATCGAAGCTTACACCTCATTACTTGACGTGAATGGACAAGAACGTGAAGTAGATTTCCTACGAATTGGTCGTCTTGAGCTACTTTATGTCACAAAAGATGGCAGCCAAGCTGGTTTTTGGAACAAAGACAGTAACGCGTTTGACGCATTACCAGATACCAACATCAGCCAAATCAATAAAGGCATTCGCATCGCACGTAAGCAGTTAGCACCTGACATGTTAACGCTTCCAGTTCAGGCTGCAGAGTAATAGGTGAGACCACTATGAAATTCGTACAAAAATTCACTAAACACGCTATTTTCGCAACAACACTTGCGTTAACCGCATCTGCGCATGCTGAACAAGCATTAGATTTAGATTCGCTACTTAAAACCTTAGAGCAAGGTCAAACGGCACAAACAGCGCAAAACAAACAACGTGAAGCCGAGTTCAAGGCGCAGCAAAACAACCAAATCCAAATGTTGAATGCGTTAACGGGTGAACGTAACCAAGCGTTGGCTAAATCTGAACGTCTAGAAACTAATTTCGAAGAAAATGAAATTAAACTGGCCAACCTAAGTGACACCCTTAGCAAGCGTATGGGTACATTAAAAGAGCTATTCGGTGTGCTTCAACAAGTAGCTGGCGATAGTTCAAATAAGTTCGCAACTTCAGTTGTATCAGCTGAAATTAAAGGTCGTGATGATTACATGACTGAGCTTGCGAAAAAGATGGGCTCAACATCGCGTCTAGCATCAATCGAAGACATTGAAAAAGTCTGGTTTGAGATGCAACGTGAAATGACAGAACAAGGTAAAGTATCGCGCTTTAATACCGAAGTTATCGTAGCCGGTGGTGCCAAGCAAAATAAAGAAGTGCTTCGCGTTGGTGCATTTAACTTAATCGCTGATGGTAAATACCTGACTTACAACAACGATACACAAACACTTTCTGAACTGACTCGTCAGCCAGCGTCTCGTTTCACCTCAACAGCGGGTGAATTACAAAATGCGAAGACAGGTTCTGTTGATTTTGCCCTTGACCCAACAGGCGGCTCAATTCTCGGTCTACTAGTACAAGCGCCAAATACCGAAGAACAAGTACACCAAGGTGGCGCGGTAGGTTATGTGATCCTAGGTGTTGGTTTACTTGCACTGCTTATTGCAATTGAGCGTTTTGTATCACTCATGTTGATGGGTTCTAAAATCAACCGTCAGCTTAAAGATAGTGTTGCCCGTGACGACAACCCGCTAGGTCGTGTGATGAAAGTGAAAGAGCAATACCCAGATGTGGCTTACGATACGCTAGAACTTAAGTTAAGCGAAGCAATCCTTCGTGAGATGCCAAAGATCACTCGTAACCTGACTTTAATCAAAATTATTTCAGTCGTAGCGCCGCTACTTGGTCTACTAGGTACAGTGACCGGTATGATCAACACCTTCCAAGCAATTACCTTGTTTGGTACGGGAGACCCTAAACTCATGGCTGGTGGTATTTCTCAGGCCCTTGTAACAACCGTACTTGGTCTGGTTGTCGCTATCCCAACCGTATTCCTTTACACACTACTAAACACACGTTCTCGTAACTTGCTCCTTATTCTTCAAGAGCAGAGCGCGGGGATCATTGCTGAGCGTAGCGAGAAAGGAGCGTAATCGTGGTTTTATTGCTTGATGCAATTAACGCTTTACGTGAATTCCTTGATACAGGTGGCCAGGTTCTCCTGGTCATCGGCTTCGTAACCTTCGCCATGTGGCTACTTATTCTCGAGCGCTTCATGTTTGTGTTCGGTAAATACAGAGGCTACAAAAACGAAGTCCTACAAGCTTGGAACTCTCGAAATGAGCGTAACAGTTGGAACGCAGAGCAGATAAGACAAGCAACTATCTCTCGCGTGGGGATCAAACTCAACGCCAACTTACCATATATCAATGTCATGGTGGCACTGTGTCCTTTACTAGGACTCCTAGGTACGGTAACCGGCATGATTGAAGTATTTGATGTCATGGCGATCACCGGGTCAGGCAGTGCACGTTCGATGGCATCTGGGGTATCAAAAGCAACTATCCCAACAATGGCAGGCATGGTTGGCGCGCTTTCGGGTGTATTTGCATCGACCTACCTTCAGCGTAAAGCCAAGCGTGAAGTTGAGTTGTTAGAAGATAAAATGCTACTAGACCATTAATCGGTCGTGTGAGGAAAGAATTATGAGAGCACCACTTGCAAAAGTATTCCAAGAAGAAGAAGCAGAAGAAATCAACATGACGCCAATGCTGGACGTTGTATTTATCATGCTTATCTTCTTTATTGTAACGGCCTCTTTCGTTAAAGAAGCGGGTATTGATGTTAACCGCCCAGAAGCGGCTACTGCGGTGAAAAAGCAAAGAGCCAATATCCTGGTTGCAATTTCAGATACTGGTGAAATTTGGATTAACAAACGCCAAGTAGACATCCGTGCAGTTCAAGCAAACATTGAGCGTCTTAAAGCGGAGAATCCGCAGGGTAGTGTGGTTATTCAAGCTGATAAAAAGGCAACTACTGACACGCTAATTAAAGTAATGGATGCATCACGCGCAGCTGGCGCATTTGATGTTTCGATTGCAGCACAGGAGTCATAGGAACATACCATGCGTTACTTAATTGCTTTAGTAATTGCAGGCATAGTTACCTTTTTCCTTTTCTTGGGTATGCAAGCGCTTATCCAAGGAGGGGAAGGAGCAATGACAGATCCTGTAAAAGGACAAGTACTAGATTTCGTCCGTCTTAAAAAAGAAGAGACGGTGGAGAAAAAAGAGCGTAAGCCACAAAAGCCACCAACACCTAAAGAGCCGCCTCCACCAATGGATGCACCACAAACACAGAATAACAATCTTGACGCAACAGGCGGCAACTTTGATTTCAGTGCCAATGTGGACGCTGACGTAGATTTGGCGGGTGGTTTAGCACTTGAGTCCAGTGATGGTGAATATCTGCCAATCGTTAAAGTTGCACCGGTATATCCAAGACGTGCGTTATCACGCGGAATTGAGGGGTATGTGATTGTTGAGTTCATTGTAACTAAACAAGGCACTGTGAGAAACCCTGTTGTAGTAAGCGCCGAACCGGAATCAATCTTCGACCAAGCAGCGCTTGATGCGGCATTGAAATTTAAATACAAACCTCGCGTAGTAAACGGTGAACCGGTTGAAGTTGCGGGTGTTCAAAATAAGATTTCATTTCAAATTAATGGCTAACCGTCATTAAGGATTGCGATTATGAAAATGTTTAAAAAAATTACGTTAATAAGTGCGTTATTTAGCACAGGTTTAATAGCGCCGAGTCTCATTTCGGTCATACCAAATGTTAATTTGGCAACGGCTTATGCTGACTCAGAAACTAAAACCAAGCGTGTGCCCGCGCTACGTGAAAAAGTGTATAGTCAACTGGCCCGCGCGCAAAAACTTGCAGACGATGGGCAAGTAGCAGAAGGCCTCGCCGCATTAGATTCGGTGAAAGAACGCGTTTCGAGTATGAATAGCTACGAAGTGGCAATGATGTATAACTTCTATGGCTTTATTTATTACAACGAGAACAAGCTCGACAAGGCAATCGAATCTTTCAAAGCAGTTATTGCGGAAGAATCTATTCCTGAGTCCCTGCGTCTTTCTACGACATTTAGCTTGGCTCAATTGGCCATGGCAAACAATGAATTTGAAAGTACATTATCATTCCTTGATCAGTGGAAAGAAGTTAATACGCAGGCCCCAAAAAGCAACTTTTATATTTTAAAGGCGCAAGCACAATATCAACTAAAAAAATATAATGATGCGATAAACAATATAAATACTGCGATTGATTTAGTTGAAGCCGACGGTGAACTACCAAAAGAAAACTGGTTAGTTCTTCAACGTGCGATATATTACTCATTAAATCAGCCGAAAAAAGTAGCGGATGTTTTAGAGAAAATGGTTACCCTTTATGACAAACCACAATACTGGATCCAGCTTGGTGGTATGTACGGTGAGATAGGTGCCGAGAAAAAACAGCTTGCAACATTTGAAACTGCGAAGCAAAGGGGCTTTATAAAATCAAAATCTGATTATATGCAACTTGCTCAAGTCTATTTAATGAACGCCTTGCCTTTTAAAGCAGCGGAAGCACTCGATAACGGAATAAAAGCAGGTGTCGTTGAAGACAGCGCCAAAAACTTAACTTTTATCGCAGAAGCTTTCGTTCAAGCAAGAGAAGATAAAAAGTCACTACCTTTCTTCCTAGCAGCAACTGAAAAAGTTGAACATGGTAATTTAGATCAGAGACTTGCAGAGATCTACTTAAATCTTGAAAAGTATGATGAAGCCGCAGATCACGCCCGACTTGCTCTCAATAAAGGCGATTTAACGTTTGAGTCTAACGCCTATGTTGCACTTGGAATGGCACAGTTTAACCTGCAAAACTTTGATGCTTCTATATTGGCATTCGAACAAGCTGAAAAGCACAAAAAATCAGCAAACCTCGCTAAACAATGGATTAAATATGTGAAGCGAGAAAAAGTTCATGCTGAAACATTAAAACAAGCTTTATTATAATATTTTATAATCGCAACACCAAAGCCGCCTTCGGGCGGTTTTTTTATTTTTAAAAGTTCCAATTTTTATTATGAAGATTTAATTACAATCATTTTGTGTAATCTTCGTGTAATAAAACCCCATTAATTTAGTCACATCATTTAAACACAGTAAAAAAATAATTTTTTAAAAGTCTACTATTGGAGTTAGCAATGGAACTAAAAAACCTCTTCAGAGTCTCTGCAATCGTCGCTGCTATGGCACTTACTGGTTGTGGTGGTGACATCGAAGTTACACCTACTGTAAACGATAACAGCACTAACAATTCAAACAATACAACAAACAATGGCGATTCAGGCGGTGATACAGGTGGCGATACTGGCACAACTAACCCTTGTACAACTCGCGCTGTAGGAAGCACTGAAGTTCAAGGTACGTTCCAAGCACCACACTGTGTATACGGCACTGACTTTGCTTCTAAATCACTAGAAGTACAAGCTGATGTGACATTCAAAAAGCTTGAGAATGGTGGCGCTCACGTATTCAAAGGTGCACTTTTAATCGGTAAAGATTGTAACACGTCAACAGGTTGTACAATCGAAGCGAACGGCCCAACACTAACTGTAGAGCCAGGTGCAGTAATGGCATTCACTTCTGGTGAGTCAGTGGTTCGTATCGCGCGTGGTGCGAAAATCAACGCAGTTGGTACTGCAGCTGAGCCAATTCGTTTCACTTCAGCAGCGGAATTTGACGCATTTAACCTAGCAGGTATCGGTCCACAGTTTGCTGACTGGGGTGGTATCATGGTTAACGGTTTTGGTATCACAAACGAATGTACTGATGCAGAGCGTGATGGCGACCTTTGTAATGCTGATTCTGAAGGTGTAACAAGCTACTATGGCGGTAAAAACAACGCAGATAGCAGCGGTCAAATCAAATATGCACACATTTGGTATGCAGGTTCTGGTCCTCGTGATGGCGGCCCTGGGGACGACTTAAACTCACTAACACTGAATGCTGTGGGTTCTGGTTCAAGCTTCGAATTCCTTCACATTCACCAAGGTTTTGACGATGGTATCGAATTCTTCGGTGGTGCTGCAAACATCAAAAATATCGTAGTAACAGATACTCAAGATGATGGTATCGACGTTGATGCGGGCTGGCAAGGTAAAGGTCAGTTTATTGTTGTTAAGCACGGTACGATTAAAACTAAACGTGACGTTACTTATGCTGATGATAAAGGCGACGCGGTACTAATCCCTGCAGGTACAGAAGGCTTCATGGGTAATAACGGTTTTGAAACCGATGGTGAAAAAGCAGCAGGTCCTGATTATAGTCAAGCACCGGCATCTACGCTTAACTTTGCTAACGTAACTGTATTAACAACTGATGGTAACTCTATTCGCGACAATGGTGCATCACAAGGCATGAAGTTTGATGATGCTATCCGTGGTATGTACTACAACACGCTAATCGTAAAAGCTGAAGCTTCAAATGGCACTGAATGTCTAGAATTCAAAGACCCAGATGCAGCTGCAAACGCTGAAGCTGATACGCTTAATTATGTAAGCTCTGTACTTGCTTGTGCAGCGAACTTTAAAAATGGTTCTGAGCCATTACCTGCAGGTGAAGGTAAAGAAGATTGGTTTGTTAACGCAGGTTCTAACCAAATTCTAAACGGTGCAGCTGACGTACTTGCAGCAGACGGCTTCTCAACAAATTCAAGCTCTACCGCTATCACTGTAGAAGCAAACGACCTAAGCAGCCTAAATGATAACTTCTTCACGACTGTTGATTACATTGGTGCGGTATCTGATAAAGATACATCTTCTGAATGGTATCAGTGGGTTAAGAAAGCAATTGAGGTTTCAAACGCTGACTAATTATCCGTAATGACCTTAGTTATTACAATTAAGGCGCAGTCATTGCGCCTTTTTTATGATTTTTGGCAGGATTGCATATGGATACTCAAATGAAATTTAAAAAAGTTGCTTTAGCCATCAGTACGGCACTCACAGTCGCAACTTCTCTACCAAGCGTTGCAGAAGAACAGGCAATCGAAGAAGTTGTTGCGGTAGGTACTCGTTTGCAAGGTAGTGCTGCGGCGGTAATTGAAGAACGTAAAAACCAAGCCTTCGTTGCGGATATCTTAGGCGCAGAGCAGCTATCTAGAACAGGTGATAGTGATGCAGCATCCGCGCTACGTCGTGTTACCGGTCTTACGTTAGTTGACGGCAAGTTTATCTATGTTCGTGGTCTAGGTGAGCGTTACTCAAGTGCTCGCCTGAATGGTGCCGCAGTACCGAGCCCGGACTTAACCCGAAACGTTATTCCACTCGATATTTTTCCAGCGAGCATTATTGAAAGTCTAGCGGTACAAAAAGCTTATTCTCCGTCAATGCCTGCTGCATTCGGTGGTGGTAACATCGATATCCGTACTAAGTCTGTACCATCGGAGTTCACCGCGGGTATTGTGGTAGGTATTGGCCAAAACTTTAATTCTGATAAAGGCTTTACCTACAGCGGAACCGCGGAAGGTATACCTCAAGTACTACAAGATGCAGTTGTAAGATATCGTGGTAACTTTGACATCGGTGAAGTTGTAGACAAAAACGGTTTCAAAGATAAAGACGGGCTAACACGTGCGGATCAAGCAATTGACGTGATCAAAGGTTTTGTGTCATCACTTCCTCGCGATATTCAAGTCAAAGAAGAGTCCCTAGATCCAAACTTTGATGTAAAAGCCAACATTGGCAATAGTTTCCAAGAAGATTGGTTAGGCGGCACGATAGGCTTTATGCTTGCGGGTTCCTATGACAACGATTGGAATTACAGCGACCGCACAACAGGCGTTATTGACGACACATTAGCTGAAAACTGTACTTCAAAACTAGAAACCGCAGAAGACACAGCCAATTCCTGTTATGTGACACTTAAAGAATCTAAAGTAACGACTGAGACTGAACGCCTAAATGGTGTATTCAATATCGGTTACCGCTTAGATCAGCATAGCATTACTTATTCTAAGATTTATCTCGAAGATAACGAAACCGAATCAGAGTTTTCCGTGTTACAAAGCCCTAACGGTAGTACCGTTAGAACTATAGCGGGAACAGGTGCGGCACAGCGTTCACATCAGTTTGATTACGAAGAACGCACATTGGATATCGACCAAGTGATTGGTCAACACACGTTCCTCGATTACTGGGGGATAGGCTTTGACTGGCAGTATACAGAGTCAAAAGCGCAAACCGATATTCCAACAGAAATCGACTTTAAGTTTATTGATAACTATGACGAAGACGGTTCTTATAAAAACTCTATCGTTACCGGTGATGATAACCGTATAACGTACGCCTTTACAGACATGGAAGACAACGTAAAGTCTTACAGCGGCAATGTCACCTTACCGTTAACCTTCGAGGGCATAGAAATTACCCTTAAAGGTGGTTACGACTTTATGGATAGAGCGCGTGTTTACAATACCAGTAACTTCGTTGTAAATAACAAAAGTGGCATATCCATCCCAGTAAACTTTGATGAATCAGAGATCTATGGATTATCGGGTTATCTTGACGATGAGTTTTTGAACAACAACACTTTCTTGTTGACCTTCAACGAACCTCAGGCACCAGCGGCCGACGATTATATCGCGGCTCAAAAGATTGATGCGGGCTATGGTGAGTTTGATATCTTCTTTGATAATACCTGGCGTATTAGTGGTGGTATTCGTTACGAAGACTTTAAACAGGTGTCACTTGCGACATCGAGTCTGATCTTCGACCGCGTAACAATGGAAACGATTTACGACGAAGAGCGCATTTTATCTGGTACCGTTAACGAAGATAACTTCTTTAACGCACTATCGCTAACGTATCTTTCAGACGGTAACTATCAAGTACGTTTTGGTTATGGTGAAACCACTGTACGTCCAGACTTACGTGAGTTAGTACCGGTTGCCTACTATGATCCATTAACCGATATTCGCACCTTCGGTGTAGCTGGCCTTAAGAGTAGCGACCTGAAAAACTATGACGCGCGCTTTGAATACTATATGGATAATGGCGATAACTTCTCAGTTGCGGCATTCTATAAAGATATTACGGCGCCAATAGAAACTATCTTGCGCGTTGGTGATGAAGACTATACAGCAACCTTCGTAAACGGTGAGGAAGGTGAAGTATACGGTATCGAAGCCGAATGGTTATACGACTTATCGGGCCTTGCGAGTGGCTTCTTTACGTCAGGTAACATCACCCTGAGTGATTCTGAAGTATCGATAGATCCTGCTCGTGCTGGTAACTTAACCAACCCAACGAAGCGTATGACGGGTCACTCAGAGTATGTAGTTAATATGCAATTAAACTATGACTCAGCTGATGGTCAACACAGTGGTTCATTAGTGTATAACGTCTTTGGTGAGCGTATTTTGGCTTCAGGGATCGGCGGTAGAGATGATGCTTATGAGCAACCATTCCACTCACTTGACCTAGTATATACTTGGTATCCTGACTTTAACTCTAAAGTTAAATTTAAAGTCAAGAACTTGCTAAATGAAGATCAAGAAGTAACTCAATCTGACGTAGTGGTGCGACAAAAAGATGTCGGTACCTCTGTTAGCCTGAGCTACAGCTACGAGTTCTAAAGAACAACTAAGCTTTAACCAAAGCCAAGGTCAGCCTTGGCTTTTTTGATCTTTATCAATCTTCGAGATATTTTTTCCTACTAATTCATTATTTCATAGACTAAGTTCTGTAACTTTGTGTATAGTTGGTCTATATATAAAAATATATCCAAATACTTCAGTAGGTTACTAGGTTGTTAATATACTTGTCATATTTAACCAGTAACATTATTTAAGAGCTTTAAAAACAAAACCATAGCTCGTTTCGTACCGAGTTCTTGTTGACGCAAATGCGTTTAATTAGGACAACCTTTACATGTTGTATCCAAACCCCGCCATGCGGGGTTTTTTATTTATTAAATTCCTAATTTCTAGCTAGTCCACCGCGTATTCTTTTGCTATGGTAGCCATCTAGACATACGACTCACGCAATGATCCGTATAATCAAGAATTAAGGCACATAACATGAAAAAAGTAGGACTCGTCGGCTGGCGTGGAATGGTTGGCTCCGTGCTAATGGAGCGTATGCAGCAAGAAAATGACTTTGATGTCATTGATCCACACTTCTTTACTACCTCACAAGCAGGTCAACTCGGCCCCGTTGTTGAAGGCGGTGGTGAGCCAAAGCCGCTTCAAGACGCAAGCGATATTCAATCGCTTAGCGAAATGGATA
The DNA here is from genome assembly GCA_000814665.1 of Pseudoalteromonas flavipulchra NCIMB 2033 = ATCC BAA-314. Lineage (GTDB taxonomy): Bacteria > Pseudomonadota > Gammaproteobacteria > Enterobacterales > Alteromonadaceae > Pseudoalteromonas > Pseudoalteromonas maricaloris. The sequence continues at coordinate 365,434 of JWIH01000020.1, read as the reverse complement.
TTATCATCTCCTGCCAAGGCGGAGATTATACCAAATCTGTATATCCTTCATTGCGTGAACAGGGCTGGGAAGGCTATTGGATAGATGCAGCCTCAGCACTGAGAATGGAAAAAGACAGTATTATTGTGCTTGACCCTGTCAACAAAGATGTCATTCAACAAGGTCTTGAACAAGGTGTAAAAACCTTTGTCGGTGGTAATTGCACGGTTTCTCTTATGCTACTTGCGCTTGGTGGTTTATTCGAGCAAGACTTAATAGAGTGGGTGAGCCCGATGACCTATCAAGCGGCATCAGGTGCAGGCGCAAGAAATATGCGTGAACTCATCAATCAAATGGGTGAGATCCACAGCTCGGTTAAAGCACAACTTGACGACCCAAGTTCAGCCATCTTAGAAATCGATAAGCTAGTGGCAGAAAAAATCAAAGATGAATCTTTACCACAAGATCAATTTGGTGTGCCGTTAGCCGGCAGCTTAATTCCATGGATTGACGTTCCAATGCCGTCTGGTCAAAGTAAAGAAGAATGGAAAGCACAAGTAGAAGCAAACAAAATCCTTGGCTCGTCAAAGCAGCCTATTCCTATCGACGGATTGTGCGTACGAATTGGCGCGATGCGCTGTCATTCACAAGCGCTCACCATCAAGTTACGTGAAAATCGAAGCGTCGAAGAAATAGAGGAAATTCTAGCGGCACATAATGAATGGGTTCGCGTTATTCCAAATGAGCGTGATATTACGGCAAAAGAGCTAACTCCTGTAAATGTCACTGGCACACTGAGTATTCCTGTAGGTAGGATAAGAAAGCTCACAATGGGTGAAAAATATATCAGTGCATTTACTGTTGGTGATCAACTTTTATGGGGGGCGGCAGAGCCACTTCGTAGAATGTTAAGGATCATTACAGGTTAATTTCTAAAGGCGCCGTTGGCGCCTTTTGCCTTTTTAATCGATGACTTTTGTAAGACCGATTAAGGCGTTTTCACTCTCACCATCGTGGCATTTAATGTTCCCGCCATCTCTGTTTTCAATAACAAGGCTATACACAGTACGATACTTTTCACCTTCACGGATAGCATCCAGTACAGGCCCTAACAGATAGTGCTGTTCTGGATAGATCACAACAGGCTCAAGGTCGAAACCAGACTCACGCTCAAACCTTACTTCATAACGGTTGTCACCTTTTGAGTAAAGGTCGTACACGATGCCTTTACACGTAAATATGACCGCATATGACTTTAATGAGATAAGCGCAAGGCTCACTAACATTAGTTTGATAAATCCTTTCATACATTCCTCTATTTAATTTTGACGCCAATACCATTATTAGCAACAAGAAGGTAGCAACACTGCATTACCATTTGTTTTCAGAAAAATTACTTCAAGTAACATTTATCATATCCTTACTGCCTCAAAACGCTAAATCTATCACGATGTTTGTTACAAAATATCTCACCTTAATTTTGTTGGACTATAGTTACCTTGATTAAACAATAATCTACGCTCGCGCTACGGAGAGACGAATGGGTATTTTGAAAAGATTTTCGATTATGCAGCTCACGATGATAAGTTCTTTCTCACTGCTTGCATTTTTACTATTTTTAGTTGGCAAAAACGTTTTGAATAACTGGAGACAGTACAATGCGGCCGATCAAAATATCAACTATGTCGTTTTGCTCGATGCCATTGAGAAAGTAGCGCATCACCATGCGGTAGAGCGCGGCTTAACGGCAGGGTTCCTTGGTAATCCAAGTAGTGATAACAAACGAAAGGTCGACGCGCAACGTGAAATTGCCGACCAAACAATATCAACGCTTAAGAGTATTCACTCTTCACTGTTTCTTAAAGATAAAAATGTGCAAAAATGGTTACCTTATATTTTTGAAGTAGAAGCCAATAAGAACCGCGTAAGAGGTGAGGTTGACAGGAAGAATAGCAGTAATGCCTTTGCTTACTACAGCAAACTTAATCAAGTTTCATTAAACACGGCAGCAAAAATTCAAGCCTACGTATCAGATAGAACCTTATCCTCTGAACTTTCTATTGCTTTCCTTATTGCCCAAAGTAAAGAGCGCCTTGGACAGATCCGTGGCAAAGTGAATGGTGTGCTTGCGAAAAAAGCAATGTCAGACACCCTCAAAGACGATATCAAGTACTATCGCCAACAGCTAGAGATGTCATTACATCAATTAGAAACCGCACTCGAAGGTACAGGCCAAAGCAACGTACAAACTATTTTATCTTCAAGCGAGGCAAAAGCGTTCAATCAAATTCTTGATACTCTTGAAAGCCAAGGGCAAGTTGACTTTAGTCGCTTACCTTCAAGTGCCGAGTGGTTTTCTGCTGCGACAAGTTTAATCGGTAAGTTCAAGACCAAACTCGATTCCGTATGGGAAATGACAATTAAAGATAGCCAAAAGCACAAATCAGATATCGCATTTGAAAGTATCTTAATGTTTGTGCTTTTTGTCATCATTCTCAGCTTTATCGCGCTCGTCAACTTTCACCTCATTCGCTCATTACGCTCAGAGCTTTCACAATTAACAAGCATATTAAAACGCGTAGCTGAAGAGGGCGACTTAACTTTAGATATGCGCTTAAACACTCGCGACGAACTTGGGCAAATCTCCGAGTCAATTTACAATACGATTTATGCGTTTAAAGATTTAATGGTTGGCTTAGCCAAGTCGGTACAGGTAGGTACAAGGCTTGGCGAAAAAATGCATTTAGCAGCCTCTAATGTCAATGAGGATGCACAAAAAACCCAAGGCATGGCATCTTCCATTGCGGTTGCAATAGAGGAAATGGCCGCAACCAGCCAAGAAATCGCAAAACTCGCGCAAGATACACTAGATGCCAGCGACCAACTTAACATCGAATCACAGCAATTACTTGCAGACAACCAAAAGAACTTAGACACCATGAAAACCCTTTCGATGAGTATGAACACCGTCGACGAGATGGCCGCGAGTATGGAAAAGCAAGTTTCTGAGATAAATACTATCTTGGACTCAATTCGCAGTGTTGCCGAGCAAACTAACTTGCTTGCACTCAATGCCGCAATAGAAGCAGCCCGCGCAGGCGAGCACGGTCGTGGCTTTGCAGTTGTAGCCGATGAAGTGCGTGGACTTGCAAACAACAGTAAACAATCTTCAGAGCAAATTTCCACACTGTTACTTAGCTTGTCAGAAATAAGCCAAAGCGTTGTTAAATCAATCAGAGAAAACACACTGCTCACACAAAATACCATGAACGAAGTAGAAGAAACGCGAAAAGTATCGCTCAGAGTAAACGAACACAGTTCTCATGTTGAAAAGCTAACGACCTCAGTTGCCACCGCAGCCTGCGAACAATCAGAAGTCGCCGCCGATATATCACAAAACACCTCCGCAGTGCTTGAAGCCGCAAACCATGAATTAGATACATCGAAAGCGTTAAATGAATTGTTTAAAGATATGAAACTAAATAGCGATACGCTACAACGCACAATGGATATATTTAAAATTGATAAGAGCTAGCACCCTATGAATATTCGAGAGTTGACAGAGGAAGACTATCCGAGAATTTTTGAGATCTATTCGAAATCTAAGCTGGATGAGCTTCGTTTTGAGAAAAAGACATTTAAGCTCTTACCTCTAGAAAATGATGAAAAGAGACTATCTGCACTAAAGGAATCAAAGATATACGTTTTTGATGATAGGAATATTCTTGGTTTTGGAGCAATATTTGGGTCAGAAATTAGAGCGCTATTTGTTTGCCCTAGTGCTAGAGGAAACGGAATCGGAAGAAAAATACTTGAATTCCTTTTGTCACAAATATGCGGCAAGGCGAACCTTTTTGTCGCCAAGACAAATGAGCCTGCAAAGGAGTTATACAAGGCATACGGATTCGAAGTGTCTGATGAATTTCTCACTGAATATAATGGCGAGTCAGTGTATGCGAATGAAATGGTTCGTATAAAAGGGCAGTACTAGCAAGACGAAGTGATATGAACTTCAGATTGCTAGAACGTGTACTTTGACGTTTTTAGCTAATACGTGTCGCAAACGAAAGTTAGCGCTGATAAGGTCAAATATATAATAAACACATAAAATAAGTTCTCTATCGGTCAAACAACGCGTAAAAAACGGGCGTCGTTTATTTAACCGATACCGAATGTCTTCTTTAAAGCCTTTCTTGTTGCTTGAACGATTCAAAATGGCACCAAGTCAACTGTTAAATAAGGGCCTATCAATCTCACTCTGACAGCCAAAGTCTGAGCTTAACGAACCAAGCTCAGACATTACCAATCGCTATTATTCCACCAAATCCAGAATATAGGCGGCACCTGAGCCTTCTCCTTTGTCATCGCGGTGAGGAGCTGCGATGATGGCAGTGTTATTAGAAGCCGCAATATTCCAACCAAACCTATCTTCTGGCGCTGCATCATTGGCAAATACCTTAGACGCATATTGCCATTGGCCTTGTTGTTTTTTGTATAGATAAAGTGCCCCAGCGTTATTACCTTTTTCATCATGGTGCATAGCGGTGATAAACGCCATGTCCTTACTTAACGCAACACCGCGTGCAAATCTATCATCCGCTTTGGCATCTGGAGCCACTAATTTTTGAGTTTGTGTCCATTTATCATTTGTTCTCTCAAACAGATAAGCAGAGCCGGCATCTTTACCTATACCGTCGATATCATCTCTTCTGGCAGAAATAAGGGCTGTATCTCCAAAAATAGCCACGCGAACACCAAAAATATCGGTGTTCCCACCATCATTTGCCATCAGTTTTGCTTGCGAATTCCACTTTTTACCATCGAATTGATACACATAAACAGCACCAGCTTTTTCTGCTTTTTCATCATTCAAATCTGCGCCGACTAAAATGGTATCGCCATCTATTGCTACGCTAATTCCGAATAAGTCCCCATCAGCGCCATCCCTTGCCGTCAACTTTGACTGAAAATGCCAGCTATTGTTTTCTCTCTCGTATACATACGCTGAACCTGAGTCTTTGTGTGGCGCATCGCTGTGTGGTGCACCGATCACTAAAAATTGCTCGGTGAGGGCAATGCTTTGTCCAAAGGCATCACCCGCTTTTGCATCGTTGGCGGTTAAAATTTGTTTTTGTACCCAGCTATTTTCTGTGCGCTCAAAAGCAAACACCGCACCGGCATTTTCTCCTCTATCGTCCCGATTTATAGCACCAAGCATGGCAATATTATTCTTAAGGGCAACATTGCCGCCAAGCGTGTCGCCTGCATTGGCAGGCTGCGCGATGAGCTTTGCTTGTTGCTGCCAGCCAGACGCACCTAGCGTGTATAGGTAAGCCGCACCAATATCCTGACTCGTATTTGCATCCACTTTATGGGCACCAACTAATGCAGTTGTGCCGTCTATCGCTACGCTATAACCAAACTGATCTTCTGCTTTACCGTCATCGGCTAACAACTTTTGCTGCACAGCCATACTTTGACAGGCTATCACTAACGCCAAACTAGGGAAGTATTTTAAAATAGAGGAGGAGGGGGCTTTCATCATTATTCTTTTTGTTTTCGATATAGGGAATCAACATAGTATTCCACTGCTTACGACTTAACAAGAGGATGTGTTCTTAAGTTTTTTTTGTTGGCGAGAAGGATTGATAAGCGTCTGGAGCAGTGACATTTTGCGATGGTAATAATGAGTTTCAGCATCTAATTCTAGAACAACCAAAACCCATCATATAAAACAATAAACTAAACCTTATCCAAGCCAATATTGACCAAAAAGTAGAGGTAGTTCAGCCTTTAACTGTTTTGGTTTATTTTTAAATTTTTTACCTTGCGGCGGAAAGTTCACGACACTGTGATATGGGAGTTCGTCTTGATTTTTTTCTTCAAAAAGCAACCCTGCAACTAAATCTAATTCGTCAATAAACGGGTAGGGCAGGTCGTCTTTATTCGGAATAGCAAACTTATTAGCTAATTCGTCTGGTTCCGCAGTGAGTACGCTTACCGCTTCAGGGCCGCGACTAATGATCCAATTACAAAAATCTAAGAAGTCATATTCGCTATTACAGCCTGCAATCACGTAGGCCACTTTCCAGTTATCCCAATGCCACAGTGCTCTTAGTTCTTTGGTATATAATGCATCGAACTGAGCAATTTCTTCTGAACTTAGCGGTGATAAACGCGTTTTTAAATATTCATTATCGTTTGAATGATCGGGGGCGGTGACAAGCTGCCAGAAGCGTTCGAGTTCCATGTGCATAATCTAACTTGATAAAAACGAGATTATAGCCAGTAACCTAATGAGAGTAAATCGAAGCCGACATGCAAAATAACTGCAGCGGGTTGTACGTAATACAATGTACTCACCCGCCTAAAAGATAACTGTGACAGCTAAAAGGTAAGTTGTTTTATCCTTTCAGCGCTTTGTCACCACGGCCAATACCTACCGCGCCAGAGCGCACAAGTTCAATAATGTCGCTTTCGTGACGTAATAGATCCAAGAAAGACTCAAGACGGTCGGCTGAGCTTACCATCTGTAATATATAACTTTGCTTGCCCATATCTATAATGCTGGCTTGGAACACCTCAGCAACACGATTGATAGCAGCTCGTGTTACTTCATCTCTGGCATAGACTTTTACCAGTAGCAGCTCTCTTTCAATGTGCTGCATATCAGTTAAATCTATAACCTTAAGCACATCCACCAGCTTGTTAACTTGCTTGGTGATTTGTTCAACAATGCGGTCATCGCCTTGGGTCGTAATGGTAATGCGAGATAGCGTTTTGTCTGCAGTTGTACCCACTGTTAAGCTGTCAATGTTGTACGCACGTTGAGAAAATAAACCCACAATACGAGAAAGAGAGCCAGGTTCATTCTCTAATAAAATCGATAGTATTCTTCTCATTATGCTTTTACTCCTTTTTTCAACCACATCTCGTCTATCGCACCTTGCTTAATTTGCATCGGATACACATGTTCAGACTCATCAACCAAAATATCTAAAAATACAAGTCGGTCTTTAATCGACATTGCTTTTTCCAGCGCCGCATCAAGTTGCTCAGGTTTATCAACCCGAATACCGATATGACCATAACTCTCGGCAAGCGCAACAAAATCAGGCAGTGATTCCATATAAGAGCTTGCGTGACGTCCCTCATACATCATGTCTTGCCATTGGCGTACCATACCAAGCGAGCGGTTGTTTAACGAGATGACCTTGACAGCAAGGCCGTATTGCAAACAGGTTGAAAGTTCCTGAATATTCATTTGGATAGAACCATCCCCAGTTACGCATAATACTTCACTTTGCGGGAATGCCATTTTTACGCCCATCGCAGCGGGTAAGCCAAACCCCATGGTGCCAAGACCGCCTGAATTGATCCATTGACGAGGTGATTTAAACGGGTAGTACTGCGCTGCAAACATCTGGTGTTGTCCTACGTCTGAGCAAACATACGCGTCACCGCTGGTCATTTGGTATAGCTTTTCGATAACCGTTTGCGGCTTGATTTTTTCAACACCCGCTGTAAACGACAAACACTTCTGAGCGCGCCATGTGGTAATTGCTTGCCACCAATCTTCTTGTGCAGCGCGGTCGATGCGCTTCTCGCTTTTTTCGATACCGCGTAGCAATTGCTCCATCACTGTATCTAAGCAGCCCACAACTGGAATATGCGCTTGAATGGTCTTAGAAATTGAAGTTGGATCCACATCAACGTGAACAATTTTGGCATCCGGACAAAACTTCTTAACGTTATTGGTCACACGGTCATCAAAACGCGCCCCTAACGCTAAGATAACATCGGCATTCGCCATTGCCTTATTCGCTTCAAGACTTCCGTGCATCCCTAACATGCCAATAAAGTTAGGGTGTGTGCCACTGATCCCGCCAAGACCCATTAGGGTATTGGTGATAGGCGCGTTTAATTTCTCAACCAGCTCAGTTAGTTTTTCCGAGGTATTCGAAAGAATAATGCCGCCGCCAGAATAAATAACCAAACGCTTCGCTTCAATAATGGCTTCAACCGCTTTGCGGATCTGCTTGGAATGCCCCTTTACACTCGGGTTGTAAGTTCGCATATCAATCTGTTCAGGCATCTGATAATCGAATTTAAGCGCAGGGTTCAAAATATCTTTTGGCAGCTCAACCACAACCGGTCCCGGTCTACCAGAGTTGGCTAGATAAAATGCCTTAGCTAACACTTCTGGGATTTTTGTCGCGTCGCGGCAGTTAAAACTGTGTTTAACGATAGGGCGAGAGCAACCAACAATATCCGTCTCTTGAAACGCATCATCGCCGATTAGGTTTGAAGGTACTTGCCCTGAGAGTACAACCATTGGGATTGAATCCATATAAGCGGTCGCGATCCCTGTAATGCAGTTAGTGGCACCAGGGCCACTGGTCGCAAGGACGACACCGACGTCTCCCGTTGCTCTGGCATAACCGTCTGCCATGTGGGTTGCTGCTTGCTCATGTCTAACCAAGATATGCTCAATATCTGATTGCTGAAACAAGGCATCATAAAGATCAAGAACCGATCCGCCGGGATAGCCAAATATGTATTTTACTTTTAATGCGCTCAATGCTTTTACTACTAGCTCGGAGCCGTTGTATTGCTCTGCCATTACCTCATTCCTCGTTGACTGTGCGTGCCTGTTATATTTCTAAAATCAAAAAAAAACCCCGCTGGTTGCGGGGTTTGAGTATTTCTTTCAAGTAATAGCTCCCCGCTGAACTCTATGAAGAGACCAGTACCACCACGAGAACGATTAGTTGAAAGAAATTAGTCATTATTTTGCCTTTAAGTTGATTTCAAAGTTAGCCTACACAGTATTAGATATAAATTCCACCTTTCCACCTTTCAATTGTTGAAATATTACATTTCAATTTAAAATTCACCACCAATTAGATTTTTTATTTAGTAGCACTTATACGGGAACAAAGCGATAAAAATGCTAAACTTAAAGCTCAATTGTACTGGGGTCTCTTAGATGAATATTTTTAAACTAAGCATATTGGCATCGGCCACGCTGCTATCAAGTACAGCGTCAGCTCAGGTGCTCTACAAAGATCAGGTTATCTACTGGCAGGAGAAAAAGCTCGGCCGCACACTGAGTGAATACGAGCGGAAAATTGCAATTGAGCAATTCACCAAAACAAAGCCCATTGCCAGCCAAATAAAAACACCTTATGCAATTAAAAATGTGCACCTTGGCAATACTAAGTTGGGCAAACAATTTGCGGTGGGCACGGCGCAAACACTTAATGAAGCCAAAATCCTTGCTATTCTGGTCGATTTCCCGGATTTGCCTAACGACCAAAACCGACTAAACCCGGGTGATACTGATATGTACTACCCAAGCTACCCCGCGTCTCACTACCAATCATTATTGTATTCGGATAGTGGCTATAACGGGCCTAACAACGAATCGTTGCAATCCGCTACCCAGTTTTATCAAGCGGCCTCAGGCGGAAGCTTCAAGGTATCTGGCAATGCATTTGGCTGGGTAAGAGCCGCTCAAAATGCAGCCTACTATGGTGAACAAGAAGGCGATACCCGAGACTTAAGACCGGAAGAGTTGGTGTTTGAAGCTGTAAGCAAAGCTGTAACGCAATTTAATATCGACTTATCTGAGTACGATAAAACAGATTTGAATGACATAGATGGTGATGGCAACCGCCTTGAGCCTGACGGCATTATTGACCATGTCATGTTATTTCATTCAAGTATCGGTCAAGAAGCAGGTGGCGGCGTATTAGATACTGACGCAATTTGGTCACATCGCTTCTTCGTATTTGATGAAAACAACCAGCCAAAGACAATTCCAGATACCAATTACAAGGTTTATAACTACACCATTAATCCGATTGATGCTGCAATCGGTGTGGTTGTCCATGAGTTTGGTCATGACCTCGGATTACCGGACGAATACGATTTAAATTCCAATGACATAGGTGAACCCGTTGCGCTTTGGTCAGTCATGTCTTCAGGCAGTTACTTAGGTCAATTAAGTGGCTCGCAGCCCACCCAGTTCTCCCCTAAAAGCCTTGAGTTTTTGCAACAAAATTATGCAGGAAATTGGTTAACCCAAACCGAATACACATTTGATGATTTGAGCACAGAACAAACGGTAACGCTCACAGATATTGGGGTGAACAATGGTACTACGAATCAAATAAAGATAAACCTGCCTGCGGAACTAGAAGAATTCATAACGCCACTTGATGGGAATTATCACTATTACTCAGGACAAGACGACAAACTCAATAACCAAGCAAGTTTTACCGTAAGCTTACCTAACGCAAGTCAAATTTCATTATCCATGCTTGCAAATTATAGTATCGAGCTTAACTACGATATTTTCCAAGTGGCGGTAAATGGACAGCCAATTGCTGGCAATACCACAAAATCGAACCATCCAAATTATACCAGTGTCACTAATTACATGGATGGCGAGTCGTCGGCTTTTGGGGCTAACCCAATTACGCTAGATTTTGATATCTCAGCGTACCGAGGACAAACTGTCACCGTTACATTCGTTTATCAAACTGACGATTTTGAAACCCTTAAAGGGGTATTACTCGATAACATCGCGGTGACAGCGGATGGTTCGCAAATTTATACCAATACCGCAGAACCAACAAACGACTTAGTCTACAACGGTTTTCGTAAGATTTCCGGCTATAGAGCTAAATCTGGTAACGCTTACTACGCGCATTTACGCTCATTTAGAGGGTTAGATGCGGGTTTGTCTTTGTCTGGTTATAATTCTGGTGTGTTGATGTGGTACAGCAACGATGGGCAAAGCAATAACTCCACTTCGTTACACCCCGGTACTGGCGATATGTTGGTGATTGACCAAGACCAAAACCCAATTTTCAAAGCCGATGGCACAACACCCGCAACGAGTATTATTCAGGTCAAAGATGCAACACTGCGTTTAGATACTCAAAAAGCAGGTCTTGGCGATCAACATCTCACGCCAATCAGTACGTTTGATGATACTCAGGATTACACTTTCTCCATCCAAAAAGAGTCAGGTGTTAGTTTGCCTGGTTTTGGTGTTCAACTTAGATTGAATACCATAGAAGAAGATGCAAGCAGCGCGCAAGTCGGTGTAATTTATCTCAGCGACCCTAAAATCACTCAAGTACAATCTCAAAACACCGTTAAGTTTAATGTCAAAGGCTTAGCATTAAACGAATCAGATAGTTTTTTGTGGAGCTTTGGTGATGGTCAAACAAGTAACGCGCTTTCACCTGTTCACAGCTATCAAGATATCGGCAACTATACGGTAATGTTCACACGAACCAAAGCTGACGGTAGCACTTCAGCGTTGAGTTCAAATGTTAGCGTTGGCAACGTCGAGCCAATCCCGCTTACAGTCGGTGATATCAAGGCGACCGCAGTAGGGCAAGGCTTTGTCTTCAATGCCGAGATCAATGGTGGTAAAGCGCCTTATGAGCTTGAGTGGAACTTTGGTGATGGAGCAACATCAACATCAAACTCAATTGAACATATCTATGAGCTGAGCGGCACATACACGGTAACGCTTAATGTGAAAGACGCCGGAGGTGAAGCGGTAACTAAATCAACCTCAGTGACAGTCGTAGTACCTCTAAGCATTGAAGCCACAGCGACCACATCGAACTTACAGGCAAGCTTTGTCGCAACTGCTGTTGGTGGTGATGGTAACTATCAAGCTAATTGGGATTTCGGTGATGGCACACAAGATTCTGGTTTAACTACAACGCATAGTTACGCTCAAGCGGGTACATATGATGTCGTGTTAACGCTATCGGATGGTGCAGATCAAAGCGCGAAAGGCACTGTTGAGATCACAGTAACGGCACCAACAACAACGCCGATAGATTCTGGTGATAGCGGATCGTCTGGCGGCAGTATCGGATGGTTTGCGTTAATTGGTGGAGTACTAGTGGGATTAAGAAGAAGGTGGTGCTAACGCACCACCCAAGGATTAAATTGAGCGTTAAGAATTAAAGGCGCTCAATTACCGCCTGTGTGAAATCGGTAGTGCCGTGGCTACCACCAAGATCGCGCGTTGTACGGTCACCGCTCTTGATAACGTCAGCTACTGCACTGCGGATTTTTTCCGCTTTATCAGCTTCGCCTAAGTACTCAAGCATTTGAATTGAAGCTAGAATAACAGAAGTTGGGTTTGCAAGGTTTTTGCCTGCGATATCTGGTGCGCTACCGTGAACCGCTTCAAAGATTGCAGCATCAGTACCAATGTTTGCACCTGGCGCCATACCAAGACCACCAACAAGACCCGCACAAAGATCAGAAAGGATATCACCGAAAAGGTTTGTTGTGACGATCACATCAAACTCTTCAGGTGTCATTACAAGTTTCATACAAGTAGCATCAACGATCATTTCTGCTGATTCAATTTCAGGGTAACGCTCACCCACTTCACGAGCAACTTTAAGGAATAGACCTGAAGTTGATTTTAGGATGTTCGCTTTGTGAACCGCTGTTACTTTCTTACGACCTTCACGCTGCGCTAACTCATAAGCGAAAGTTACGATCTTTTCAGCACCTTCGCGAGTGATCTTTGACATTGCTTCCGCTTCGTTGCCATCTTCAGAGACAACTTGACCAAGACCTGAGTACATACCTTGCGTGTTTTCACGTACGGTAATGATATCAATATCATCGTAACGTGCTTTAGTACCTTCAAATGACTTAACTGGACGAACGTTTGCGTAAAGGCCAAAATGCTTACGCAATGTCACGTTGATTGAAGTGAAACCTTCGCCAACAGGTGTAGTTAATGGGCCCTTTAGCGTGATTTTGTTACGCTCAATTGCTTCTAGCGTTGCTGCTGGAAGTAATTCACCTGTTTTTTCTAAAGCAGCCAAACCTGCGTCTACGTACTCGTATTCATAGTCGCAACCTACGGCTTTTAAGATCTCGATTGCTGAATCGATGATGCTAGGGCCAATGCCGTCGCCACGGATAACTGTGATGGTTTGCTGTGCCATGTTTTTTCCTTTATCAAAAGTTGGAATACACCCGAGAAGAATTGCAGACTAAGTTTAGTAGAAATTAACAAAGGTGTACGTTCGCTTGTTTAAGCCGCGTTTTATAGCAATTAATTAGGTCTTATTCCAGTATGGAATGAAAAAATGACATACATATGATTTATGCTTGTTATTGATAGTATTTATAGAATAAATATCAGGCAATAGATGAGTAAAATCCGGCCTCTAGTAGCGCTACATCAAACTTTTGTGCGGTAACAAAACGACTTTCAGCTAATACGTCATCGACTAATTGTTTTTGCCATGCAGTTAACACAAAAGTGGGTGATATCACTTTAAGTGCAATCAGTTTAATAAAAATGAACAGTTTACACTGTGTGTTGGTCTGAGATTTTTTTAACGTTTCGCTATCTAGCATTGCCTTATGAAGAATGCTTTTTTCAAAATACTGCTGATTAAAGTCTAGGTATTTATCTTTTGCTATTGCGCGGATCCCAAATAGGTTAGCAATGGATACTAGTTCTTCTGAATACTCACGAGAATGGAGTGCAGTGGCATGTTGGATCTCTACCCCTTGTTTAGTCACTAAAAATACAATAACCGCTGCAAATGGCGACAATAAACGCTCAAATTGTTCACCATAACTTTCACCAACATATAAGGCGATGATTTGACTAATTACGCCATATTTATGCACGATATCTTCTGTGAAAGGAAGCTTATGATTGGCTATGATCTGCTCAAGCAATACTCGCTGCGCCAGTAATCCAGCTGCATCAAGTCCTACCATGGCGAGAGAGTGCCTAACCGATGCGGCTTTTAGATTTTCACGGTTATACTGCTTTGCTGCTATCTGCAATGCACTTGACACCGAATCGAACTCGCAAATCAGCTTTTCAAGTGCACGAATACTTTGAAATTGACTGTGAGATAAGGCTTTTACTGTTTCTAGTAGATGTAAATGTTCAGAACCAAATGGAAGTGCTGCCGGTTCAGCAGCTCGGTCCCAGATATTGTAAAGTAGCTTTGCATCTGTCGTTGCAGTTAAACCACAGTGAAACTGGAATTTACGGTTGGCCTTCGCCAGCTTTTTAGTTTGCCCTTGTTCGACAACAGCAATTATTTTTTCACTATTGCTTTGTATCACCAAAAAGCCCACTTCGCCTTTAATCTCGCACAGCAACCCCGCAGGATGTTTAACAAATGCCCCAGCAATTGCACTCAGCACTTTTAATGCAAAAGCATAACTGAGCTTGCTATAAAGAAGCTTAATCGCTCTGTCTAAAGCCACGCAATTTTGCTTGTGTGTTGGCGTTATTAAGCTTGCTAATCGGTGAGCGATTGCCACAATCAAAGAAGCATGGTCATTAAAGCGCTGAGGGGTAGAAGCCACTAGCTTGCTGTCGTAGTTTGAAAGGCGAGATAAAATTCGCAAACATTGCAAGTTAGGTGTTTGCCCATCACTCAGTATTTGTACAGCCAATTGATGGCGAACTTTCCAAAGCTTATCTTGCTGTGCATCTAACTTTTTACCTGCTGCGAGTTGATCGCTTTCTCTCGCTACGCATAAATAGTCCGCAAAGCTTGCAAGCAATAGCTCTTCGGTTACTGCACGAGAAAACTTTAAGTGATGACAAGCCATACAAACCAACACATTTTGATTCATGACCAGATTAGTGTTGTAACCCAAGTTTTGTGAATACAGTCCAAGTTGTCCATGCATGCTACTAGGCGAGGACTCATAACAGTCCATATAAAGCTGTGCAAGTTTAACTAAGGTAGGGTAGATAGAAGACCACTTCTCTTTGTGATAATAAAGACGTAATACTTTGTGTGTACCTTGGGCTATCGCGAACAGCGTTTTACTAGTAACTATCCTTGCATCCATCTATCTTTACCAATTTTATTAAGTAAACGGTCTATTTTAAAACGGTAAAATAGCTTTGTTAGCAAGGCAAAACCATTGCTATTTAGTTGTTCTAAATGAGGCGTTGTTAACGAAGCTAATATGGTATTTTACCCTTCAAATTGGTTGGAAGATTAATTTAATTGGTATCACACTTTATCAAATGTGACCCGAGCACCAGGTCCCCAAAGCTTTAATATGCCATTTTCAAACAATAACCCGGTGCATTCATCTTCCGTAGTAATACCATCTGGTTTTACAAGCTGAGTGCGATAAAACACAATTTGTACAATCGTATTGTCTTGTTTCTTCTTTACATACGTTAGATCCGGGCTACCCAAGGTATCTAACACAGTGTCTAACTCAGTCGGCTTTTCAAGGCTAAGATTACGAATGAAACGATTGTTAAACGCTTCTCGGTCCTGCCAAATCATCGCTTGCGGGTCATCTTTATAATAATTGATCACGAGAAACACCACAGTAACGTAAACCGCAAGGCCAAGAAATATGTACTGTAGTATTTTCCTAATCATCTAACTGCTCAATAAAGAATGGGTAAAACGGACCTTGTATCTGCAAAAACTGAGATACGCTTGTATGCAATATATCAAAGTCATCTACATTCGCCTAGCGCTTAGCGACGATGTGATACATTGCCAATCAAAAGTCCCTTCAAACCACTCGTATATCCTTCAAACTAAAGCCAATTTCAATATCTCTTCTTAGTGTCACCAGTGCAAGGCTGGTAACATAGTCGCTTGCTCCGGCCTCTAATTTTGCTTTTGCAGCAGGCTTTACGGTCTCATCTTTTAGCATACTTTCAAAGTCGTCATGTTTTGCCAGTAGCTCTTGCGCCGTCTTTACCCCAACCCCTGTAACACCAGGAATATCGTTCGTCTTGTCGCCACTTAATGCCCAAAACATTTCGAGCTTGCTTTGGGTGACAGAAAATCGACTTTTGATATCTTCAATAGAAATTATCGACTTTTTGAAATAGTCGTACACAGAGATAGCATCATTTATTAGGGGTAAGAAGCCTTTATCAGTCGATACTATCGTGCAGTTGACATTGGCGGCAGCGGCTTTACAAGCAAGCGTCGCGATGACATCGTCAGCTTCATCATGTTCGGGATTAAATGATTTAACACCGACATTTGCGAACGCTTCTGAAAACTTATCGAGGTTCTGATTTAGGAATTCGGGCATTGGTTGGCGGCTTATTTTATATTTTGGGTAGAAGTGATAACGCCAACTCTTATCACCATCAAAGACCGCAACGGCGTGTGTCGCCCCTGTTTTACGTAACAAGCTACGAGTAGCTTGTTCTACACGAAGACAAGAGGCCTTTATATGGGCCTCTTGTTCTTTATTACCTTTTGGTTCGTTAACAGCATAGATGCGCCTGATAAGGTTAAGCGCATCTATTAACAACAAATTATTCATTCACTCTAAGCTTTAATTTTATAACACGGTATATATTTGCTCCCAGGTAGCTTCATTCGCCCCTGAGCCACAAATGCACCTAGCAGCTTATCCATATCGGCCATCAGTGATTTATCACCACTTAGTTCATACGGACCATGCTGCTTAATTGCTGTAATACCTTCATCTTTCACGTTACCGGCAACAATACCAGAAAAAGCACGTCTTAAGTTAGCGGCCAGTAATTGTTTTGGTTGCTCTAGGTGTAAGTCTAAGCCCGACATATTTTCATGGGTAGGTGCAAATGGATGCTGAAAATCATTTTCAATCTTTAATGTCCAATTAAAGTAATAAGCATCACCTTCGGACTTACGATACTCGCGCACCGTTGCCATCGATTGTTTGAGCTTTTTGGCTACTAGCTCTGGATTGTCTACGATAATCTCAAACTTAGACAGAGCTTCTTTCCCGAGTGTTTTTTCAACAAAGGCACTGAGTTCTTCAAAATATGCAGCTGACTCTTTAGGGCCTGTTAAGATCACAGGCAAACATTGCTTTTCGTTTTCTGGATGTAACAAAATCCCCAGTAAATAAAGCAGCTCTTCAGCTGTTCCAGCACCACCTGGGAAAATAATGATGCCATGCGCAATGCGTACAAACGCCTCGAGACGCTTTTCAATATCAGGCAAAATCACTAATTCATTAACAATAGGGTTAGGCGGTTCAGCGGCAATAATGCTGGGTTCGGTAAGGCCTAAATAACGGTTATTCGAGATCCGTTGCTTAGCATGACCAATTGTCGCTCCTTTCATCGGGCCTTTCATTGCGCCCGGTCCACAACCAGTACAAATGTTTAGGCCACGAAGCCCAAGTTGATAACCCACTTCCTTGGTGTATTTGTATTCAACTTCATTGATTGAATGACCACCCCAACAGACAATCATGTTAGGGTCTTTATTCACTTCAAGCGCATCAGCGTTACGCAGCATGTCAAAAACCATATGGGTAATTTCTACCGGCGATTTGTTTTCACCGTGGTATTTTTGACAAATAAAAAGTATGTCGCGGATCACAGAGAATATGTGCTCATGAATACCGGTAATTATTTGACCATCGACAAAAGCTGACTCGGGGGGATTGCTTAACGCAATTTTTATTCCTCGCTCGCGTGCGAGTAGCTGGATATCAAAATCTTCGTATTTGTTATAGATTTCAGAACTGGAATCGGTATGACTTCCTACATTCAACACCGCCAATGCACAATTTCTAAAAAGCCTATATCTCTCACTCGTGGTTGACTGCTGAAGTAAATCGACTTCCAATCTTGATAATAAGTTAAGAACCCCAGTTGGGTTTAGCTCTACTTGCATAGGCTTACTCCTTGTTTGTAATGCGCAGCGAATTGGTGTAACTGAGCAAAGTGGGGACAAGTAGAATGTCTCGCCACTCAGCCTTTGCCCAAGTTAACTCTATTTACTTAAAACACAATCTATCTCGCCCGCTGTTCTTCGCTTCATAAAGCGCTGCATCAGCTCGGTCAAAGGCACTCAATGCAGTGTCCCCTTTGACAAACTGAGTAGCACCGAGAGAAATCGTAATTTCGACTTCTTTTTCTTTAAATTTGAATGGTATAGATTTAATGACTTGCCTTACTTTTTCAAGCGGTTTTTGCGCATGAGTCAGCGGCATACCAGGCATTAGCAAAACAAATTCCTCGCCGCCGTAGCGTGCGATAAAATCGCTTTTCCTAATAGACTTTTTAAGGGCTCGTGCGATCACTTGCAATGTTTTGTCGCCCGCACTATGACCATAACGGTCGTTGATAGATTTAAAGTGATCAACGTCGATAACAACCAGCGTTACATCTGAGTCGTTTATCTCAAATAGGTGCATTTCATGGGTTAGACGCTCATCGAAAGCAGCTCTATTTGGTAACTTAGTTAAGCTATCCAATAGGCTTTTGAACTTCTGTTCGCTGAGTCGCTTTTTATAATTTGAAACTTTAGACTCTAAGGTGTTAATACGATTATTAATTGCATCAAACGAGTCAAGCAGCGCCTCTCGTTCATGTTTTTCAAGCTTTTCACGCTCTATCAAATCAGCACTCAGTAGTTTCAACTCATTGTCGACCAAGGCTTTAAGCTCAGTTATTGAGTTGGCGTTTTGGGTTTGCTGATTTAAGTTTTGAATTTTTAACTCTATTTTATTGTTTAACGACTGTAGTTCTTTAGATGTTGATTTTGAACGCGCCGTTGTTTCAACAATAGAGCGATGTAACTCTTCCAGTGTTTGATTCAGTGAAACCAAAAAACCTTGTGCGGATTGGCGCTCTTTGGCAATCGTTTGCGCAATAATTTTAATGATTTCTGTCGCTGCTGAATATAAATTATCTAAACTGTTGTTTTCCGCAACGCTTGCGCGGATCTCTTTAACCTTTTCTATTACTTCATCTTCGAAAATTAATTCGTTGATCAAAGCTTGAAGCTCAGTAGCTAATTCTGGGTGGTGGCTATGAGATGCTTCTTCAGTAATTTCTACTTTTGATTGTAAAACCGTATGGTAGATAGAAACCAAAGACTCCAACGCGGGGATATAAGCATTAGTAGAGTTGATATCTTCAAGTTCTACGTCCAATAAGTGACGCAACTTTCTACGCGACTCATCTGGTAATCCCTTGAGCTTCTGCAGTAACTTTCCGCTTTGCTGAATTGCTGTTTGCAAAGCTTTTTGATTATTTGAATTGGTCACTTCTTGTGACTTTAGCGGCTCAGAAATTCCGTCAATAAAAGGCACAAGCAGCTCAAAATCGACGCCTTTATTAAGTGCAATACGAAATTTAGCTAACTGATTATCAAGTGAAACATCTTGCCCTTTGCAGGCTAAGGATAACTTTGCAGCAAATTGAGTAAGGAGTTCTACTTGTTGTTTTCTTGCATCCTCAAGCGTTTTTCTAGCCTCTATAGCTTGCTTTAATTTCTGCTCGAGCATTACGGCATTGTCAGTCACAGATTTCCAATCATAAAATAATCTCTTAGTTACTAAGTCTACAACAAATTACGCCGTTATGCGCAGAAATTTAACACGGTAAAGTATCGGAGTTTGCTGTTTACTCATCGATATTACTTCGCGTGTAAGTCGCTGATTTGGTAAGTTGATTTTATCTCGAATTACCGAAACAAAAATAATGAAGAAAAGTCTTATTGCCTTAGCATGTACAGCAACCTTTAGTGTTTATGCTGACGTCGACTACCATATTTCAATTACACAACCACAGCATCACCTTGCAGAAGTAGAAGTTAAGTTTCCAAAATCCTCACAATCAAGCATTGATGTGCAACTTCCAGATTGGCGTACAGGTCGCTACGAGATATTGGATTTAGCCAACGGCGTACGCTTTTTTGACGCAAAATCTCAAAGCGGGCAAGCACAAAAATGGGAAAAAATTGATAAAAACACATGGCGTGTGCACCTTAGCGAACCTACCGAGCTGACGGTTAAATATCAGGTTTATGCCAATGAGTTAGGTCTTCGAGCCAGACACATAGATGACACCCACGCGTTTATTGATGCATCTGGCTTTTTGATGTTTAGTGAATCTTTCAGATCTGAGCCTGTTTCTGTTGAACTCAATGTACCTAAGGGCTGGCGCTCTGTCTCTGGTATGGACTTTGCCGATTCAAAACACAGCTTCAAAGCCGATAACTACGACATATTGTTAGATTCCCCTATTGAAACTGGTATTAATCAGCTACACAAATTTGAAGTAGATGGCCGCAAATATGAATTAGTTATTTGGGGCGAGGGTAACTATGACGTTGACCAAATGCTCGCGGATCTTAAAAAACTCGTTCAAACCGGCACGCTCATTTGGCACGATTATCCTTATGACCGTTATGTCTTTATGGTGCATGCAACTAGTGGTGCACGAGGGGCAACAGAGCACTTAAACTCGACGATTATTCAAAGACATAGAGACAGTTTTAAAGAAAGAGATGACTATATTGGTTTTATCTCTACAGCAGCACATGAATTCATCCACACGTGGAATGTCAAAAACTATCGCCCAACGGGCATGGTTCCTTATGATTACGTCGCACCAAATTACACGGATTTGTTGTGGCTAGCTGAAGGCTCAACCAGCTACTTTGAGGATTATTTGCTGCTAAGTGCAGGGATCACCACCAATGACGAATATCTTAAAATGCTGACTAAGCGTGTTAATCGTCATTTGAAAACTCCTGGTCGTCATGTTCAGTCGGTTGCTGCAACGAGCTTTGATAAATGGATCAATCAAGGTGGCGATCATGGGATAAATTACAGCACCAATATCTATTCAGAAGGTGCGTTGGTGTCCATGGCACTTGATATCGATTTACTCGAGAAGTCAAACGGAAAAATTAGCTACCGTGACGTTCATAAAGCGCTTTACCAACAGCATAAATTGCCAAATAGCTTCACCAGTGAAGATGTTAAAAACATCCTAAAAGCGCTTACCGGTCAAGACTACAATACTTGGTGGAATGAATATGTTGATACACCAGCGAACATAGACTTTGACAAGTTATTCGACAAAGTAGGACTTGTTTATGATTATCCAGAGTCGGCTAAAATGATCGCTAGCTTAGATGGTATGGCAAGACAAAAGGGTGAATTACTGGAGCTGACCCATGTAGCTCGAGATGGGAATGCATGGCAAGCGGGGCTAACAGCAGGCGACCTTATCGTTGCATTTGATAAACACCATGTTCGTAAAGATTTAAAAGCGAGCTTAGAAAACTTCAAGCCTGGTCAAACAATCACGGTAGATTTTATCCGTCGTGATAAGTTGATGAATACGAAAATCAAGCTTGACCGCGACCATGATAAGCCTAAAAAGATAACATTTACACCTAACCCATCAAGCGAGCAAGCGTTACTTTATAAAGCGTGGATGGGGGTTTCTCACCCAAATGAAATAAAATAATGGCAATCAAAAAGGGCTGATGATTATCAGCCCTTTTATAGTCCACAACCCTAAGCTAAAAAGCAATTAGCTAAGCTTAGGGCCACTTAACTTACATAATGCGAGAAAAGAAGCGTGAACGGTTTTTAGAACGACTTCTACGCATAGAAGAACGGATCTGAGCGCGTGTGCCCGCAAGCCAGCTTTCACGATCGACCTTAGCATTATCACCACGTCTAGCTTCTTCAGTAGCTCTAAAGCCACAGAATTCACGGTATGCTTTTAAATCTAGCGACAGTTCTTGTAACACAAGTTCAATCATAATCGCATCATCGACATAGCCCAATACTGGGATATGATCTGGAACGATGTCTTCAGGCTCACTGAAGTAAGCAAGAGAAGCCATGATCTCGCGCTTTTCATCTTCAGGCATTTGCCATTCTTCATCTAACACTGCGTCAATTAGCGTTTGTAACGAAATTAGACGAGTGCTTACAAATTCAGGAAGGTTGGATTTTTCCATTGTTGCCACTAAATCACGCGCTTTAGCAATGATTTCGCCATCACTTACATCGCCACTTTTTTCAATAGCAGCTTTCATCATTCCACGGAAGTGTTCAAGATCTGAATCAGAGAGTTCAAAGTTGATTTCTATAGACACGTCTGTGCTCCCTCAACGTTGTTATTATTAATGGTTTAAGCAAAAAGTTAAACTTATTGCAATAATCTTAGATACTAGCACATCTTTTTCAGAAGTCTTCCCATAAATTACACTTTTAACACGAATTTTTCTCTATTACGTACAAGTATAAAACCCATTGTTCAAAAGGCGTACAGCGGCTTTCGCACCATATAACTAGAAGTGTTGTTGATAGCGTTTGAGAACCAGCCCGCGATAAAACTTGTTTTTTATAAACTTATGTATCTGTAGCAATTGTTTGCGCCAAAAATACCGTTTTGCTCCTGTAACACTTGGAGCTCTATCTATGGTACTCGCAAACTTTTCACCATGGTGAACAGGACAAGGGCTCATTACAAAAACACTCAGATCTTTTTCCCAAAAATGTTGATAATCAATATCAATCGGTCTGCCGAAAGGAATTGATGTGGATAATATTTTCTTTGCCCCTTTGAGACTTACAAGCTGGGCAACGGTTCCGGCAGGTACCTTATTTTGCATAAATAACGATAGTGATTTATTTAGCGGAAAGCTTGCAATCGGAGTGCGCTTGTTCTTCTGAGACTGGAATAGCTTGATCATATCCCAATCAAATGGCAATGAAGCGATCAGTTGGTCAATCTGTGCTAAGTCGTCGTGTAGTTGGAAATCATCTTCAAAAATAAAAGCATAGGGCAGTTCTAACTCAACAATTTTGCTCAGTACTTTTATATGACTTAAATAACAACCTATCTCTCCTAATGTTAAAGGCCGGAAATATTGCTTAGCGTTTTTTAACTTACAATAACTCGTATCTAAAACGTCTGCGCTCAGCTCTGCACCTTTTACAGCGCTTATCCTTTTAAAGGGTAGAGAGTACTTATCAAACTGAAGAGTAGATTCCTTGAGTCTATCAGTACAAGAATCTAAATTGATGAGAAAAATATTCGGTTTGGTCACAATGAGTCTTAAATCCGCTAACTAATTACATTTTGAGTGTGCGACTTTTGTATGACAGTGAAATGACGAAACTCTGACATAGAGTAGGGTATTAACCCTACTCTATAAGAAAGTATTACCAGTCACTCGCAGCTGAGCAATAACTCACTGCAGTCTGACGGTCTTCCGTTCTGTTATCATGGCGACTTGACATACCGATGATTGCACCATTACCACCTAATGTCCAAGGTTGGTCGTAGCCTGTGTATTGTGTTGTAATACATGATTCAGCGAATAGTGCAGCGCCTGTGCTCGAGGTTGCCATAGATGCGCAATTAAAGTTAAACAAACGGTCTTCTGTGCCATTATCGTGACGACTTGACATTCCGACAAAGAATTGACCATTAGGACAAACAAAGTTAAACGCTTGGTCGTATGAATTTACGTAACCGCTCCACTTTGTCGTTTTACGATAAATGCGACTGCCGCTATCCGTTGTAAATTTTGCACAGACTAAGCTAAAACGTCTGTCTTCTTGTTTATCTTGATGGTAGCTTGAAATTGATTTTATAAACATATTACTTGGACAAGTGTAAGTAAATGCTTGGTCAAAATCATTTAAATACCCCGTATTGAGTTCACTATAAACACGTAAGTTACCACCAGCTAGCGTTGAAAAATCACTGGCAATTTCTGTGCGCTCAGTTTTTGCTAACTTAGTCTCAGTAACGTCATAACCTGAAACATCGTTATTAGTTTCTATTAGCGCAATTATCTCATCTAGATTCTTAGCTTGAGAAGCGGGGATCTCATATACACTGCCATTTACTGTATACTCAAATGGCTTAGCTTGTTCATTAGCCGAAGCTGGGTTACAAAACATAGCAAGAGAGAGGGATAGAGCAGACAACTTTATCAATGTGTTCATCTTAATTCCTTTAAAAATAGTAGTTAATTTAGCGCTAACAACAAAAATAGCAGCTGAATTAAATGCTACTTTTTTTTAATAAACAAGCTTTTTATTAACACATCAAAACCAAAGAAATGCATAATAAGCATCAATTAAATATAGACTGTTGCAGATCCCAACTCCACTCAAAATATATACTGCTTATTTTTTCTAAATTTTTATCGCGTTACACCACAATTACTATTCAATATTTTCATATAAAAGACGCCACACGAAGCGACATTAGAATCGAGTAAAGCAACAATTAAAAATTTATTAACGCTTAAACAGACAAAGTGAAGTGGATTGCAAAGGAGGAATGCTAGGGGACAGGGTAGGAGAAGCACAACGCTTCTCCATATTTTACATCTTATTTTTCAGTCACATTAAACGTAACGATCCATGGCGTGACTTTGTCGAGGCCTTTGCCTAGTTCAATTGCAATTTTGCTAGTAGAGCTCGGTGACATAATTTCCGTGCGCATTAGCTGGCCACTCTTTTGGCTATCACCAACCCAAGAGTGATCTAAACATTGCTTTGCGAGACTCTGCGCATAGTTATGGATTTTTACCGCGTTTTCGTATTCCTTGAACTGCTCAGAACAGGTATATTTTGATTTTCCAGAAGCGCTTTCTATGATTTGGCATTTATTGCCAACTAGATGTGCCTTGGCCTGCCAAGAGTTGATTAACTTTGCGCCGACTTCAGCACCTTTAAGCGCAGAAAACCCATTGGGTGATGCACTTAGAAGTGCATTAAGTTTCTCGCAATTAGACATATCATCGAGCTTCTCTTGTTGCTCAGGGGTCAATGTTGAACATCCGGCAGCTGTCAACCCTGCCAGCATTAGACCAAGTAATCTTGTTTTCATAAACCGTTCCATACTGTTCGCAATCGCACCATTAAAGTTAGACTAATATTTTGCCACTGCATAGTTGTAAGACTATGAGAAGTTTACCTTATTTATATGAACAGGGGTTGATCTAATTACAGATTTATCCCGATTGTGGTAGGTTGGCTTGTTACTGCACGATGTCTGGAACAAGCCACCGAAGGGATAGGCGAAAGGATTACTTACCCAAAGCGCAAATTACTTATGCCTATCTTTGAGCGTACTGACCACCTCACTGAGTGTAAGCCCTTGTCGCTGTAATAAGACAATAAGATGATACAGTAAGTCTGCGGACTCATTGAGCAACTCTTCGTTGTCGTTTTTCATCGCCGCCAGCGCCACTTCAACCCCTTCTTCTCCCACTTTTTGACAACTACGACTTAAGTCTTTAGCAAATAAAGAGGCGGTATAACTGCTTTCAGGAGATGCATTTTTCCTCTGGGCAATCACTCGCTCAAGCTTTCCTAAAAATGCAAGCTCTGGCATGGTGTCCGCAAAGCAGCTTTCGCTGCCGAGGTGGCAAGTTGGACCTTGCGGCTTTGCATAAATCAGCAAGCTGTCTTTATCACAATCGGTATGTACTTCCACCAAGGTTAAAACATTGTTTGAGGTTTCACCTTTGGTCCAAAGACGCGATTTTGAACGCGAATAAAAAGTGACGAGCTGCTTTTCTAGCGTCACTTCAAGGGCTTCTCTGTTCATAAAGCCTTGCATCAACACTACCCCGGTTAATACGTCTTGTACGATAGCGGGAATGAGTGCTGATTTATCAAAATCTACTTCTGCTATGTTTTGTTTATTAATTATCATTGTCGTGCCGCCACATCATTATTTATTAAGAACTGCTTGAGCTTTGGAATGTCAATTACACCTTTATGGAACACACTTGCAGCCAAAGCACCATCTACATTAGTTTGTTTAAATACATCAACAAAGTCTTGCATACTGCCTGCGCCGCCAGAGGCGATAAGTGGCACTTTACACAGCGCTCTAATCGCGCTGAGCTGCGCTATGTCATAGCCATTACGCACGCCATCTTGATTCATACAATTAAGTACAATCTCTCCAGCACCAAGATCTTGAACTCGTTTGACCCATTCTTGCGTTTTGTATCGAGTACGACTTGCCGCATTCGGATCGCCAGTTAACTGGTATACTAAATATTCTTGAGTTTGCTTATCATAAAAGCTGTCTACGCCTACAACCACACATTGCTTGCCAAATTCGTCATGTAACTCTTTAATGAGTTCAGGCCTTGCAATGGCAGGGCTGTTAATGGAGATCTTATCCGCGCCTTGCTCAAGCACTCGAGCCGCATCAGCCACCGATTTAATCCCACCAGCTACACAAAATGGTATATCGATATGTCTGGCAATTTCAGCGACCCAATTGACATCGAGCAAACGCTTTTCGACGCTAGCACTGATCTCATAAAACACCAGTTCATCAGCACCTGCCTCGCTATAACGCTGGGCGAGATCAAGAATATCACCGACGACTTCATGGCCTTGAAATTTAACACCTTTGACCACCTGACCGTCTTTTACGTCTAAACAAGGAATTATACGTTTTGATAACATGCTAAAGCCTCCTCAACGCTAAATACACCTTCAAGTAGCGACTTGCCAAGTATCACTCCACCTACTTGTTGCTTTGCAAGCCGTGCAATATCGTCAAGAGAGCTCACGCCGCCAGATGCTTGTACTTTAATTGCACTGTTATGCTTAGTGATGTCTTCGTATAAGGAAAACGATGGACCTGTCATCGTGCCATCCTTACTGATGTCCGTGCATAAAAAATCACTTACACCTTGCTCAACATAAAAATCTAATAGCTCGAATAGATCGCTTTTCGCATCATTTAGCCAGCCGTGAGTGGCTGGAGACCAGCCGCTCTCGGTTTTGTTCACATCAAGTGCTATCACAAATTTATCGGCGCCACATGCTTTAATCCACGCAGCAACTTCTTGTTTTTTATCTACCGCCATAGAGCCTATCACCACTTGGGCGGCTCCGGCATCTAACCATTGCTTTACATCGTCAATACTGCGAATACCACCGCCTACCTGAAAGGGAACAGATAAAGCCTTAGTCGCCGCTTGGATAGTGCGCCATTGCTTTTTGCTCGGGTCACGAGCGCCTTCTAAATCCACCAAATGTAGCTTGGCTGCGCCTGCGTTTTGGTATTCAAGTAAACGCTCGGCTAAATTAAATGGGTAAAACTGTGCGGTTTCGTACTTGCCTTGATACAAACGAACAATATTGTTCTCTAATACATCTAAAGCGGGAATAATCATTGTTCGTCCTTTTATAGCTGCCAATTAATAAAGTTTTGTAAAAGCTGCGCGCCAACCTTGCCGCTGCGCTCAGGGTGAAATTGCATGCCGGCATAATTGTCGTTTGCAACAATCGCAGAAAACGCTTGACCGTACTCACCCGACACCAGTGTCGATTGATTGATGGTATGCGCAAAACTGTGTACAAAGTACACTTGGTCTTGTTCACTAAGCCCTGTAGTGAGCGCATGAGGCTTCACCACACGAAGATTATTCCAGCCCATGTGCGGTGCAGTTAACTCGTTAGTCTCTAATAACTCAACCTTACCCGGAATGCGACCTAAGCACGGAATATCCCCTTCTTCAGTAGACTCACAAAGCAGCTGCATTCCTAAACAAATCCCCATCAAAGGCCGTTGATAATCGGCTATTGCCTCTGCCCAGCCTTGCTCATTTAAGCGCTTCATTGCCACATTGGCATGGCCTACGCCGGGTAAAATGGCTCGTTCAAAGCGGACTAATTTCTCCGGTGCAGTGATCACTTCAGGCGTAACACCAAGGCGTTCAAATGCAAAACGAACTGAGTTAATATTGGCACAACCGGTATTAATAATTGCAATCATAAACATCCCTTAGAACTTGCCATTTGCTGTGACGCATCTGTTGCAATTGCCATACGAATAGCACGAGAAAATGCTTTGAATAAGCCTTCAACTTGGTGGTGGGCATTACCTTCGCTTACGCTCAAAATTAAACTCACTGCCGCATTATCCGCGAAGGATTTAAAGAAATGCTCAACCATTTGAACATCCAAGTCACCCACTTTATTTCGTGTAAAGTCAGCATTAAGTACAAAAGACGCGCGTCCAGATAAATCCAACTGACATTCTGCTTTACATTCGTCCATAGGCAACGCAAAGCCATAACGTGCGATTTGTGATTTTGTACCAAGCGCGGTCTTAAAGGCCTGACCAAGGGCAATTCCGATGTCTTCTACGAGGTGGTGCTCGTCTATATGTAAGTCACCTTTCGCCTGAATATTCAGGCCAAGGTTAGCGTGAGTTCTGATCTGATCTAGCATATGGTCAAAAAAACCAAGCCCTGTTGAAATCTCTCCATTGGCTTGTTGGTCCAGATTTATCGCTACCGAAATCTGTGTTTCTTTGGTATTTCTAGCAATTTGTGCACTGCGATTTAAGGTGGTTAACTGCGTCACAATAGCAGGCCAGTTATCTTCGTAGAGAATGCCTTCAATGCAGAGGTTTTCTGCAAGCTGAATATCGGTTTGCCTATCGCCAATAACAAATGATTTGCTAAGATTCACTTTACCAGAACGCATCAGTTCTGTGAGTAATCCTGTTTTAGGTTTGCGACATTGGCAGTTGTCTTCGTCAAAGTGAGGACAGATCAGAACTTCCTCAAAACGGATCCCTTGGCTGGTGAGGATTTGCATCATTTTATCTTGAGGCGCATCAAAATCAGCTCGAGGGAAGCTATCCGTACCGAGACCATCTTGGTTAGATACCATCACTAACTTATAACCAAACGACTGCAGTTGTAATAACGCTGGGATCACATTGGGTAGTAGTGCCAATTTATCTAGGCTATCCACTTGCTTATCGGTTATTGGCTCTTCGATAATAGTGCCATCGCGGTCGATGAATAAATAGGGGGCGCTCATAATACTTCCTCAGTGACTTGGCATTGTTTCAGCCAGTTTTCTACTTGTTTTAATTCCTGCTCGTTGCCGATAGAGATCCGCAGCCAGTTGTCCTCGCCAAACAGCACAAATGGCCGCATGATTAACCCTTGGCGCATCGCTTGAACCACAAACTGTTTGTCGGTTAGCTGTAAAGTAACAAAGTTGCCTTCGCCGCATAATATTGCGCTTACGAACTCGCTGTCTTGTAGCCATTGTATAAGCTTCTTTTTTGCTAGGTTCAAAATAGAGACTTGCCGGCGCATCTGCGTTATCGCATCTGACGTTAACGCTGTTGCTGCTATTTGTGCCACGACTGTAGAAACAGGGTAGGGCGCAATCACTTTTCTCACCGGTGCCAATAGCGCTTCACTCGCTAACATAAAGCCAACGCGAAGCCCTGCCAGTGCAAACGCTTTAGATAGCGTACGCAGCACAACAACGTTTGAGAATTCTTTGATAAGCTCAACACAGGTTTTTTCTTCACAGAACTCAATATAAGCTTCATCTACGACCACGATTGCACGGCCTTTAAGCTTATCTGCAAGTGCAGCGACTTTGCTGGCAGGTTGCATTGCACCGGTTGGGTTATTTGGATTACAAACGAAGACAAGTTTGGCGTCGCCAATTGCAGCGGTTAGTGTATCCACATCGTCATTGGCAAGCTGCGCTTGGCTTAATTCATTAATAGCGATGTTGTGAGTGTCTGCCGTAACTTTGTACATACCATAGGTAGGGGTAAAGATTGCAATGCTATCTTTAGCCGGTTCACAATATGTGCGTATTAATAACTCAATGCCTTCATCGGCACCACGCGTCATCAGTACATTTGCTTGCTCGACCATAGCGTAGCCTGCATAGGCATCAATTACCGCTTGTGGCTGCGGATCTGGATAACGGTTTAAGTTATCAAAGCGCATTTCAAGCACACGAGCGTATGGACTTTCATTGGCATTGAGCCACGTGGTGCCTGTTAGCTTTGCACTTTTCGCAGAACTGTAGGCCTTAAGCTTTTCAATGTTATTTGGTAGCGCAATATTAGTCATTATTATTCTCCAACCTCACTTTAACGGCGTTCGCGTGTGCATCTAGGCCCTCAGCTTGTGCCAAAGGTAAAATCGCTGTGCTTAACTTACTCAACCCTTCTTTAGTAATGCTTTGCACGGTGTAAGCCTTATAAAAATCCATCAGATTTAAACTTGAATAGGTTTTTGAATAACCATAGGTCGGCAATACATGGTTGGTGCCTGACGCATAGTCACCTGCTGATTCTGGCGTATAGTCACCAACAAATACTGAGCCCGCGTTTTTTACTAGCGGCAGGAAACGCTCTGCATCTCTTATCTGTAAAATAAGGTGCTCTGGCCCATACTCTGCTGAGATCTCAAATGCTTGCTCTATGCTCTCAACTAAAATCAGCGTGCTGTTTTTAAGCGCAGCTCTGGCAATATCAGCGCGACTAAGCTTGCTTAGTTGACGCTCGATTGCAGCTTCAGTTTCTTCGATTAGTTGACTGTCAGACGCCAATAATATGACTTGCGAGTCTTCCCCATGCTCCGCTTGAGAAAGTAGATCGGCGGCGATAAATTCTGGGTTAGCGCCCTTATCTGCAATCACTAACACCTCCGAAGGGCCTGCCGGCATATCAATCGCAAGTCCCGGCACTGACTGAGAAAGCAGCTGTTTTGCCATTGTGACAAAGCTATTGCCTGGGCCAAAAATTTTGTTCACTTTTGGTACGCTGTTAGTACCTAGCGCCATGGCAGCAATTGCACCTGCACCACCACATTCAATCACATCGGTAACACCACACAATTTAGCCGCATACAAAATCGCAGGATGTATTTGGCAATCACCTTTGACTGGCGTCGCCAACACTATTGTTTTTGCACCACTTAGCTGCGCACACACCCCTTGCATCAAGACAGAAGAAGGCAGTGGCGCGCTACCACCAGGTACATACAAACCCACGGCTTCTATCGCTTGATATCTGAGCTCGCAGGTCACACCTGACTGAGTCTCTATTTTCTTGCTTTGTGGTAACTGCAACTGGTGAAACTTTTTAATGTTGCTATACGCTTGGTCAATAGCACTTTTAAGTTCAGGTGCTAACGCAAATTCGCTTTCAATAAGTTCTGTTCCTGTTACCCGTATTCTTGGGCTAACACGGGCGTCAAACTGCTCGGCATAACTTAGTAACGCGGTGTCACCATTGCGAGCGACGTTATCAATTATCTTTTCAACTGCCGCTTTTACCTTATCACCCACTTTGACCGCAGGACGGCTCAAGCATTCGCTGCGTTGCTCGCTGGTGGCTTGCTGCCAATCAAACATGCTGTTACTCCATCATCTTTTCTATTGGCATGACGAGAATCGAGTTAGCACCAAGCGCTTTTAACTCTTCCATCGTCTCCCAAAATAGGGTTTCGGAGCTGACCATGTGAAGTGCAACATATTCATCGCTGCCAGCAAGTGCAAGTAAAGTTGGTTGGCCTGTGCCTGGAAGTAACGCACATACTTCATCTAGCTTATTCTTTGGTGCATGCATCATGATGTACTTGCTTTCTTTTGCTTGTTTCACCCCTTTAAGGCGTGGCATTAGCTTATCGATCAGTGCAAGCTTACTTTGGTCAGTCAATGCTGCATTTTGAATGAGGCAAGCGTTAGATTCTAAGATGGTATCGCCTTGCATAAGGCCATTAGCCTCAAGCGTTGCACCGGTTGATACTAAGTCACAAATCGCGTCAGCAAGGCCTGCTCGAGGTGCTACTTCTACCGAGCCCGTTAACATGACCACGCTAGCATCGATGTTCTCACGTTTTAGATATTGCTTTAAAATCTCAGGGTAGGTGGTTGCGATGCGTTTGCCGTTAAACCACGCTTTTTCCTGTTGACCTAGCTCTTGTGGCCACGCCAGCGCTAGGCGGCAAAAACCAAAGTCCAGTTTTGAAAGCTTAGTGACTTCAGCGAACTGCTCGTTGCGAACACGCTCAGCTTGAACTTCTTCTAACACGTTTTCGCCAACAATGCCTAAATCACAAACGCCGTCCATTACAAGGCCTGGAATATCGTCATCACGCACTCTAAGTACGTCAATAGGCATGTTAGTGGAGTGGGCGATTAAACGCTGTTCACGTAGGTTTAGTTTTACACCAAGTTGTTTGAGTAGGGCTTGGCAATCCTTTGAAAGACGGCCTGATTTTTGGATTGCGATTCTTAAACGGTTGCTGTTGCTCATTATTTATTTCCTAATTCTTTAAACGAAAAACCCCGAGGCGGAACCTCGGGGCGAAATAAACTTTGACTATACTTTTTGCTTCGCCGGAGGTTCCTTTAAGGAATAACCCACCAGCGAAATAACTGACAGGTTATCCCGTATGATGATGGTGATGATGAATTGCTGTCAGTGTCATTAGCATGATGTTACCTTTGTAATATATCTGCTGTTCAAAAAGTTCATTTATAGATAAACATAATTTTGTTCTACTTGGCAATCATTTTTTAACGCAAATTAAAGAATAGCTTATAACAGCCGATAATAAGTAAGACCAACAGTAGGTTAGTGGGGGAACAGATGGATGCATTCAAACCTTTTTTAGGCCCAATCGTACGGCTAGATGTAACTCATAAGTCTGCATTTCATGTAGCTGGTGTGCAGCACTATAAGATTGAAAAAGTTAAGAAAGATCT
This sequence comes from Pseudoalteromonas flavipulchra NCIMB 2033 = ATCC BAA-314, assembly GCA_000814665.1. Classification (GTDB taxonomy): domain Bacteria; phylum Pseudomonadota; class Gammaproteobacteria; order Enterobacterales; family Alteromonadaceae; genus Pseudoalteromonas; species Pseudoalteromonas maricaloris. Next base: position 333,079 of record JWIH01000020.1, on the reverse strand, counting down.
AAAAACCGAGATCGAACTTAAACGCCAAGCTGCTGAGCATGAAAAAATTAAAGAAAGCGAAGATGAAGAGGATGAGGAGGAAAAATCTCACGAAGAACATAAGGGTGAGAATCTAGATACATGGGCGTAGATTTATTTTGCATAAAATAACCTGTTGAACATCTTTCGATACCAGGGTATATCTATTCCCCAACATATCCCACCCGCTTTTTCGAACCCAGCTTATGTATCGTCTAGTCCAGCGAGAGCCCGGTGAACATCTCGCTCAATTGAACGCTCTTTGGTGAGATTCAATGCCTGAAGGTAGGCACTTCTAGCCTTTTCGCTTTGTTTGAGCTCCCGGTACAACTCAGCCTGAAGCATTAAATACTCTATATGCTGCTCATCCTGTACTCGCTCTTTTTCCAATAAGTGTTCCATAGCGTCAACAGCCCTACGCTTATCACCGTGTTGCTGAAGCGCTAAATAAGCCGATGAAATACAAGCATCTCTCCACGTTGGTAGTTGGCTTAATGCGATATGCTCAATCAGGCACCCGTTAGTGAATAAACGCTGCGCTACGTCTTTCGCTGAAAAAGTCCACAATAAGTTAGCAGCTCGATGGATCAAAACGATATCTTGTGCATAATGTTGACCCACAGAAGCTACCGTTTTTAGGGCTAACTCTTCATTTTGTGTGTTTTGTAAGTAATCCATCAAAGCCAAGTTATAGTAACGGTCATCCATTGCTTTTAGCCTATCAACTATCGCTTTTGATGCTTTTTTTTCAGAATCCCAAAAGCCACTTTCTATAGCTAATGCTTTCGCTGCAGATACTAAGTACTCAGGATTATTTGGCGCCAATTCTGCGGCTCTTATAAAGTGCTTGTTAGACTTTTCAACTAAGCTAAGTTTATTAAAAAGGTTTGACTGCTGTTTAATTTGATACCATAAATTACCCGCAGTAAAATGCACCTTTGCATTGTCTATATGGCGCTTAATTAAGGTGTTTAACAGTGTTTCTTTATTATCATCATTTTGCGCAACCGAAACTGACACGGCCATTATTTCAGCATCAAGCTCTTTATCGTTTAGCGTGTTAAGCATTTTAGTGACTTGCTGATACTGACGATGATAAAAAGCAGACTCCAGCATTGTTATTTGAGAATTGGGTTGCTGTGCATATGTTAAAGCACTATACAAAATAATAACCGTGCAAGAGGTATATATAAGCGACTTAATAAACATGTTGTGTCCTTTTTAGTGTGTCCATTATCACTATTGTGTGTTTTCTAACGTAAGCTTAATTTGCAGTTTTGATACCAGCTTTTACTTTTTATATTTTTATTCATACAATCAATATGATGTAGGCTGTTATCGCTTTACTCTTACTGTATTTTGCGTGCCATTATCGATACACTCGCCATGTTCTGTTTCGATACCGATACATTTGATAGTTCTGTTTGTATTCAATACATCAAACAAGGTTGCATAAATTAACGACCATTTATTTAAGGAGAAATAACATGTCGTATAAATCAGTAAAAAATCTCGTAGGTTGGCTCGTTGTAGGTCTGTCTGCGCTAGCGTTAGCCCCCAGTGTTGTGCCTGGTAGCATGGCTGTTTTAGCATTTTACTTAAGCCTTGTACTGCTCCTAGTTTCCTTGTTTACCATTTCTTCAGCCAATCACCGCCACTTTCAATTGACAGCAATCATTGTCGGTGTCGGTATGCTGGTTTTGAACGATTACTTGCGTGTTATCATGCCTTCGCCAGAACCTACTTGGCTTAACCGCATCGCTTTGTATCTCGTGTATTTCATTATTTGTGGGGTAGGTATGATTAAGGTTAAACGACAACTTAACAGGTAATATCAGTTGTATTAAGTAAATGATCTATTTCGAAGCGGGGAAATAGCTTTAGTAGCTAGGCAAAAATTTTGCTATTTAGTTGTTCTAAATGAGAAGTTTTTAACGAAGCTAATATGCTATTTCACCCTTCAAATTGATTAGAGAATTAATTCAATTGGTATCCACACTCAGTTATTGCCAAACAGCGGTTGCGATTTGATGCTTAGCCACATACAATTTCGCGACCTGTCTGTTTGTAAACTACATTACTTTGGCTGTATCTACGACTTTCTCTTCTACGGGGCCTTTAGCCCAGCATTTCCCGGGCTATCAACCAAGACAGCCCCAAATTGATATGGCTATTGCGGTAGAAGAAACCATACAAAATGGTGGACAATGCATCGCCGAAGCAGGAACAGGAACGGGGAAAACGTTTGCCTATCTTATTCCTGCCTTTCAGTCTAAAGGTAAAGTCATCGTCTCAACCGGCTCTAAGGCCTTGCAAGAGCAATTATTCCATCGTGACGTGCCGACCCTAAAAAAGGTGCTTGGCAGTGGGAAAAAAGTCACTTTGCTAAAGGGTAGGGCCAATTACCTTTGCCCTTATCGTTTATCACAGCATTTGAGCCATGTGCCAACCGACGACCCAGATGTTATGCACCAACTTGCCATGGTTGCAAAGTTCGCTTCTGAAACACACAGTGGAGACTTAGCCGACTGTGTGGGTATCGAAGAAGACGCAAAGGTATTACCCTACGTTACCTCAACTGCAGATAACTGTTTAGGGAAAGAGTGCCCAGACTACGAAGACTGTTATATCCGAAAGGCAAGATTAAAGGCAGTCGATGCCGATGTTGTGGTGATCAATCATCATTTATTTTTTGCCGATATGGCCGTAAAAGATTTAGGCTTTGCGGAGCTCATGCCAACCGCGGATAGCTATATCTTCGATGAAGCACATCAATTACCAGAAATAGCCAGTGACTATTTTGGTGAGACTATCAGCACTAAAGCTTTGCAGGCACTTATTAACGATTTAAGGGTGATCTACCGTTCTGATATTCCAGATATGTTGCAACTTGGCAAAACACTCAATAAATTGGAAACCAGCGTCGCCGATTTGCGTTTGGTATTTGGTGGCGATGGTGCCCGTGGTGATTGGCGTGAAGCGCTGGCGAATAAACCGATTTGCGATGCCATGCATCGAGTGATAGCTAACTTAGACTTTCTCTATAAAGTGCTCAAACTTTGTCTGGATAGAAGCGAAAAAATAGAACACCCATTTGAAAAGGTCATGACCTTTAAAAATCAGTTTGAACGTGCCTTTGATACCAGTCAAACTGGATTTAGTTACTGGTTCGAAACCACAAGACGCTTTTTATCTATTCATATCACGCCGCTTGATGTATCAAGTAAGTTTGCACAAATTGTCAAAACCACTGAGGCAAGCTTTGTATTTACCTCAGCCACCTTATCCGTTGATAACTCCCTAGAGCACTTTAGTCGTAGCTTAGGACTCAAACCGACCTCACAATTTATTGTTGATAGTCCATTTGACTATAAGCAGCAAGCTTTACTATGCCTGCCACGCTATTTGCCAGAAACCCGTGACGACTTAATGCCACATGCGCTGGTAAAGCTTGCAAAACAGGTGATTGAAGCTGCAAAAGGGCGTACATTTTTACTCTTTACCAGTTATCGCGCGATGCATTTAGTGTACGAAGGGCTTAATACGGCACTGCAATATCCCATATTTATGCAGGGTCAAGCATCGAAACGGATAATTTTAGAGCAATTTATTCGACACGGTAACGCCGTACTACTTGGTACAGCTTCTTTTTGGGAAGGCGTGGATGTGAGAGGTGACACTTTGAGTTGTGTTGTCATTGATAAGCTACCATTTGCATCACCAGATGATCCTTTGCTGCAAGCGCGCATGCGAGACGCTGAAATGCGTGGATTAGAACCCTTTGATGCAATACAACTCCCCCAAGCTGTTATCGCGTTGAAACAGGGGGTTGGGCGATTAATTCGTGATGCTACCGATAAAGGTGTACTGATTATTTGCGATAATCGCTTAGTTACGAGAAAATACGGCCAGACGTTTTTAAGTAGTTTGCCTGATATGTCTCGCACGAGAGACATAAATAAGGCAATTCGATTTTTAGAGAATATTGATAAAAATGAAAAATAACCTGTTGGCCATAGACGCCTCCACCGAAGCACTCAGTATTGCATTGCACTATGAAGGCAAGTTTATTCGCCACTTCGAGGTTTGCCCACAGCAGCATAGCCAAAAGATACTTCCCTTAGTTGAACGTATTTTACGCGAAGCCGATATCACCCTTAGTGAGCTTGATGGCATTGTATTTGGACGTGGGCCTGGCAGCTTCACTGGGGTGAGAATAAGTACAGCGGTTGCGCAAGGCTTAGCATATTCTTCAGGTCTTACGTTAGTTGGTGTTTCAACTTTGCAGGCGATGGCGCAACAGGCATACATGGAAGCAGGCAAGTCCAGCGTAGTGTCGGCAATAGATGCACGTATGGGTGAGATCTACTTATGCCAATACAATGGCGAAACTCGTGGTGTTATTCAACCAAGCACCGAAGAAACAGTTATTAAACCTGAAAATATCGACTTTACATCAAGTGGCGCGGCCGGTGTTGGTACAGGATGGCAAGCATTCTCAGAGCTTGCCACACAGCTTGAATGCGAAATCATTGACAATATCACGTTACCGGATGCTTATTACATGCTGTTTATAGCCGACGATAGTTTCACACAAGGCTTATCTGTGGATGCAGCTGACGCCCAGCCGCAATATGTAAGAGATACTGTGACGTGGAAAAAGTTGCCAGGTCGAGAATAAAGGCGTATTTTTATACAAGCATATCGTATTTATTGAGCTAAACCGTGAAACTAAATTCAATCATTCAACAAGCAGGTACATATCAAGTAAAGCCACAGCCTAAAAAGGCGGTGAGCACTGCTATTGATGAAGGAAATACGGCTAAGCTCAATACCGCTCAGATTAAAACCAGTGAAAAGGGCATTGCGTTGGTTGAGCAGTTCCAATCGCAGCAACGTTCGACTATCTACGACCGACCTAACTTTCGTACTGGACAAGCAATTAGTGAATACAAAGCAATTGCAACGGAAGCAAGACGAGATGAGATCAAAAGTATGATTGGCGTTTCTGTTTACGCGTAATACCTCTTCCAAGACTCGATAACATAAAGGTCAGCAAATGCTGACCTTTTTTGTTTGGAATAGTAGATGAAGATTTTTACTTTTTAATAAATCCAATCAGTTTATCAGCAATTGCGGTATTGTTTTGCGAGCCAATGAACGCTTCTTTACCTTTACCATGGGCAAACACTTGTACATCGATAGCGGTGTGACCACCCGTTGTCCAACCGGTGAAAGATGCATCACTAATTGCCTCTTTTACGACAACACTAAGCGCCTTCGGACCTTGTGAACGTGCTTCTTTTACTTTTAGCTCAGTCACACTATCATACTCAAGACCTGTGAGATCTTGCCATGTTGCTTTAACGTCTTTTGTCTTTGCAAGTGCTTTTGCTATCTCGCCCGCTGAACCTTTCACTTTAGCGATCACATCACGCTCCCAGCGATACTGACCATTCGCACCAAGCGTTAATCCACCGGTAGAGTGATCTGCTGTGATCACCAAGATAGTGTCTGGGTTGTTATCAACAAAAGCCTTTGCCAGCTTAATTGACTCTGCAAAGTCGTCCATTTCATGCATAGCACAAGCGATATCATTGGCATGTCCACACCAGTCAATCTGACTACCTTCAATCATTAAGAAGAAGCCTTTATCATTCTGGTTTTCCAATAATGATAAAGCCGTTTTAGTCATTTTAGTTAGGCGCTGCGGCTCTTCATCAATTGCGAATGGCAGACCTACTTCTGCGAACAGACCCATCGCAGGAATTTTATTTAGCGTATCAAGCTTAGATAAAGCATCGACGTATTGATAACCTGCGTCTTTAAATTCATTAACTAGGTTTCTATCTTCACGAATGAAGTATTTAGTGCCACCACCAAGCATAAGATCTACAGGTAATTTTCCTGCGATTTTATTGTCGATGTAATCATTGGCAATGTCGTCATAGTTGCGACGCGATTCATTATGAGACGCGAAACTTGCAGGTGTTGCGTGGTTGATTTGCGATGTGGCAACAAGCGCGGTTGTTTTACCTTTTCTTTTCGCCACTTCAAGCATTGTTTCCAAATGTTCTTTATGGGTATCTACCGCAATTGCGCCATTATAGCTTTTAGTTCCTGTACTTAAGGCGGTTGCGCCCGCAGCACTGTCTGTTACAACCGTGTCGTCGTCTGGGTAGGTATGCGCCATACCTACCAAAATAGCGTCAAAAACCGTTGGGTCAACCACTTTCGTTGAAGGGTCATCTTTAAAATAACGGTAGCCCGTAGTGTAAGCCGGCCCCATACCGTCGCCAATCATATAAATAATGTTTTTTGGAGCAGCCAATGTCGGAGCCGCAAATACTAATCCAACAAATGAGGCCAAAAGGCTAGTTTTGAAATTCATTGTTATTCCCGTGTACTTATTGTGATAGAGGTATGTGATTCTCTACTATTTGATCGATTTAAAACACATTCATATTAGAATGGATGTTCGATAAAAATATTTTCAACAAATCAAAGTAGTAAGTTCAAATATGTCACGGTAAGATGATAAATCAATGATGGTACAATGAACACTAAAAGAATTCGTCGATGTCTCTATATGCGATAAAAGAACAAAAAATCGGGCCATTCTCCTACCAAAGCTGGGGAGAGGGAAAGCAAACCGTTATCTACCTTCATGGTTGGCAAGACAACAGCAACAGTTTTGTACCGTTTGCGCCATTTTGCAATACACAATACACACATATCGCGCTTGACTTCGCAGGTCATGGACACTCAGATTGGAAAAGTGCCGACGCCTTTTATTACTTTATCGATTATGTCTATGACTTAAAGTGCTTTTTAGATTTAGCACAGATCAAAACATGCCATATTGTTGGTCATTCTATGGGGGCGATGATCGCTAACTTGTTTGCAAGCTGCTATCCAACACGTTGTTTATCGTTGGTACTAATCGAGGGAATAGGGATTGTGAGTACTTCAGAGAGTGATACCAAAACCCAGCTCATTAATGCGTTTAATTCCCGAGATAAATTAAAACAATCTGAACCACGGGTTTATCCTGATATAAATACACTTGCGCAACTGCGCAGTAAAATCAGTGATGTTTCTGTAGAAATAGCAGCGCTGCTTGTGACAAGAAATACCCAGCCGCATCCTGATGGCGTGCAACTTAGATTGGATCCCCGACTAAAGCATCACTCTGGATTTAGGTATTCCATCTCTCAAGCAAAATCGGCGCTTAATGGGATATCCATTCCAACCTTATTGGTGTTAGCGGAACAAGGCTATGACATGATTGTCAGACAATATAGTCAATTTAAGGGCTGTTTCGACTCACTCAGGCTTGAGAAAATACCTGGCGGCCACCATTGCCATATGGAAAACCCGGAAATTTGCTATAAGCTAATTGAAGTACACCAGAACCGCGACAAAACAGCGTTTACAACTGAAGGAGCGTAAAGAATAAACTAATCAAGGAAAGAAAAGTTCACAAAGAGCGCTAAAGCCCACGTTTCAACAGCATCTAGATTGTAAATCCTCAGATATTGTGGGAATATGGCGTTTTTAGAGTATTTGCTCAATTGTTAAAGTGCCTTACATCGTTTATGGTTTAGGGTGAATATAAAAATAACGAGAACACAGGAGCTAAGAGTGGAAAAAATCTGGCTTAAGCGCTACCCAGAAGGTATGCCTGAAACTATCGACCCAGAGCATTACAACTCATTGCTTGAATTATTTGAAAAAAGTTTTGCAGATTATGCTCAGTATCCAGCCTACACCAATATGGGTAAGACACTGACTTATCAGCAAGTTGATGAAAAAACCAAAGCAGTTGCTAGTTATATACAAAATGAATTGAAACTTGGCCGTGGCGATAAAGTTGCGGTCATGATGCCAAACTTGTTGCAAACCCCAGTTACCATTTTAGGTGTACTACGTGCTGGTTGTACCGTTGTAAACGTCAATCCGCTTTACACCGTGCGCGAATTAGAGCATCAGCTAAATGACTCCGAGTCAAAAGCTATCTTTATTCTTGCAAACTTTGCCCATACACTGGAGCAGGCCTTACCAAAAACCAGTGTGAAGCACGTAGTGCTGACAGAAATTGGTGACATGTTAGGTGGCTTCAAAAAGCACTTGGTGAACTTTGTTGTTAAGCACTTCAAAAAAATGGTGCCTGACTTTAGCCTGCCAAATACCATTCCTTTCAAAGAAGTAATTGCAGCAGATCCTACAAAATATCAGAAACCTGATGTGACGCTAAGTGACCTTGCCTTTTTGCAATACACTGGCGGTACAACTGGCGTATCTAAAGGCGCGATGCTTACTCATGGCAACATGGTAGCAAATCTAGAGCAAGTTTCAGGCTGTTTAGATACAGTATTAGTTAAAGGAAAAGAGGTCGTTATCACGGCGCTACCGCTTTACCATATCTTTGCATTAACAGCGAACTGTTTGACCTTTATGAAGTACGGCGGTCACAATATCTTGATCACCAACCCGCGTGACATGCCTGCGTTTGTAAAAGAGCTGGCAAAGGTGCCATTTACCGCTATCACTGGTGTTAACACGTTATTTAATGGCTTGTTGAACACACCAGGGTTTGCCGACCTAGACTTTTCAACCCTGAAAATGTCTTTAGGTGGTGGTATGGCCGTGCAACGCCCTGTCGCTGAGCGCTGGCAGAAGGTGACAAAGTCGAAGCTGATGGAAGGTTATGGCCTTACAGAATGTGCGCCGCTAGTTACTATTTGCCCACATGATCTTGAAGCCTACAACGGTTCTATTGGTTTACCTGCACCAAGCACTGACATTAAGATAGTTGATGACAACGGCAATGAAACACCTAAAGGTGAGCCCGGTGAGCTGTGTGTTAAAGGGCCACAGGTGATGGCTGGTTACTACAACCGTCCAGACGCAACCGCCGAATGTTTAAAAGACGGCTGGTTTGCAACGGGTGATATCGCTACTTATGATGATGACGGTTTCTTCTACATCGTTGATCGTAAAAAAGACATGATCTTAGTGTCTGGCTTTAACGTTTTCCCTAATGAAATCGAAGAAGTCGTTGCTATGCACGAAGGCGTGTTAGAAGTTGCAGCAGTTGGCGTGCCACATGAGGTTAGTGGTGAGCAAGTTAAAGTTTTTATTGTTAAAAAAGACCCATCTTTAACAGAAAAAGATATAATTGCACATTGCCGAGATAATCTAACGAACTATAAAGTACCAAAGCTAGTTGAGTTTAGAGATGAACTGCCAAAGACTAACGTTGGTAAAATACTGCGTAGAGCGTTAAAAGAATAACAAATAGAGCCGGCACTAGCCGGCTTTTTTATAACTAGCGTGATATCGCTAGTTATGTAAATTGCATGGGAGTAACAGTGCAGTATCAAGTTATTGAAAGCCAAACAGCACTAGATGAATTTGTATTGTCTATTTCGAAAGCCAAAGTGCTCGCCGTCGACACCGAATTCATGCGTCGTCGCACCCTATACCCAGAAATTGCTCTGTTACAGATCTTTGATGGTAACCACCTTGCCCTTATCGATCCACTAGCCGATATGGATTTTAGTAGGCTGTGGACACTGTTTTCAGATACTAGTGTTTTAAAAGTACTTCATTCTCCATCAGAAGATATCGAAGTATTTCTAAAGTTTGCAGGCTTTATCCCGTCACCAATATTCGATACCCAGTTTGCTTTACAGTTGTTAGGTGAGGGTAGTTGTATTGGTTTTGCTAATATGGTGAAGCAACTTAGAGACGTAGACATTGACAAAAGTGAATCCAGAACAGATTGGTTACGCCGCCCTTTAACTCAAAGCCAATTAGATTACGCCGCCTCCGATGTATATCATTTACTGCCATGTTTTGAGACTATTCAAGCGCGAGTAAATGAAAAGCAGCTATTTAACATAGTGCTTCAAGAGAGTGAGTTGCTCGCCCAAAAGAGAAGCTTCCGTCAACCAGATGAAGTACTTTATCTTGATGTCAAAAACGTGTGGCAGCTTAAGCCTAGAGATCTTGCTACTCTAAAAGAGCTTGCAGCGTGGCGCAGAGCCAAGGCAGAGAAAAAGAACTTAGCGCTAAATTTTGTGCTTAAAGAACATAACATGGTCGAAATCGCCAAACGTCGTCCAAGCTCACTGGGCAGTTTACGTAATGTTCCAGGTGTTGAGCCAATGGAAGTTAATCGCTCTGGTAAAGAAATTCTCGCCTGTATAGAAAAAGCAAAAGAAGTAAGTGAACAAGATTGTCCACAACGCGTGAGAAGGCTTATCGACTTTAAAGGTTACAAAGCAGCGTGCAAGGATATTAAACAGGTTATCGCCGAAGTCGCCAAAACTAACGATATTCCGGTTGATGTGTTTGCTTCGAAAAAACAAATCAACCAGGTGATCAGCTGGTCGTGGAAAAAGTCACCGGAAGAAAAGCAATTGCTGATGAAACCCGATCTTGCGTTAGGCTGGAGGGCTGAGCTTGTTGCAGATAAGTTAGACAGTTGGTGGCAGTAGCACTCCTGTCGATTTAAAGGTGAAAGATAAACAGCGAAAGCGATAATAACATCCACCTTCCGAAGAAGGTGGATGATACTCAACTAGTCTTTTGGTTGTTCGATACCAAAGTACACGCAATGTAACACAGGTAATACAATCAACGTCAGTATGGTCGCAAAACCAAGACCGAACATAATGGTGACCGCCATGGATTGGAAGAACACGTCAAATAATAGCGGGATCATACCCAATATGGTTGTGATAGCAGCCATAGACACCGGCCTTACACGACTCACACCAGAATCAAATACCGCTTGGTAAGGGGACTTACCAGAGTCAATTTCGATGTTTATTTGATCCATCAGTACAATACCATTTTTAATCAACATGCCGGATAAACTTAGCAAGCCTAGCAGCGCCATAAAGCTAAATGGTGCTTGTAGTAATACAAGGCCTGCCGTTACCCCAATAATAGCAAGCGGCACTGTAGACCAGATCACTAATGGCTTTTTCACAGAGTTAAAGAGCAATACAGTGATCATAAACATCGCTAAATAACCGATTGGTAATGAGCCAAAAATAGCTTTCTTCGCTTTGCTTGACGACTCATACTCGCCGCCCCATTGCATCTCGTACCCTTGGGGTAGTTCAATGGCTTCGATATCCGCCTTCACTCTTGCAAATAACTTCGCTGGAGTTTCATCACCTATCACGTCATGATCAGCCATTACCGTGATGGTACGTTTTCGGTCGCGGCGCATGATCAGGCTATCTTCCCAAGTGACACTAAAATCATCCACGATTTGTGAAACTGGCACGTAAACGCTAAGGACAGGGCTGAATATTTGTAAGTCACCAAGATTTTCAACATTGAGCCTCTCTTCCTCAGGAGAACGTGCAATGATAGGTAACAGTTGCGTACCATCTCGATATAACCCTACCTTGTTACCTGACACCGAAGTCAGTAGCAACTGATCTAAATCAGATTTACTGATCCCCAAACGACGCGCCTTCAATTCATTAAACTGTGGGCGGATCAACTTGGTTCTTTGTCGCCAGTTATCGCGAATATTAAACGCTTTATCGTCTTGGCTGATAATACCTTTGGCTTCTTCAGCTAGTTGGCGTAACACAACAGGATCTGGTCCCGAGAACCTAGCCTCGATTTTTGCGTCGGTTGAAGGACCAATTTCCATGCGCTTTATTTTGAGACGTCCGTCTAGCTCATTTTCAAGCTCATAATCGCGAAGCTTAGCAATCATAGCCACTACAGCTTCTCGGTCTTTTACACGTACAATTAACTGACCATAAGCGTCATATTGTTTTTCAGGCGAATAGGTCAACATAAAACGAGGCGCACCTTGACCAATCGTTGCCGTTACTTCGTTAACCATAGGATCAGCCAGTAAAAAGGATTCAATTTTCTCAACATTTTTCGCCGTGCTGCGTATATCTGCACCTTGATAATGCCAATAATCCACATAGAACATCGGTGTATTTGAAGCCGGGAAGAAGGACTGCTTAACCGATTTAAAGCCAACAACTGCAGCGACTAATAGCAGTACCATAGAAATAATGGTAATAGCGCGATTTTTAAGGCAGAAGGTAAGCATGGATTTATACACGGTGAAGATCACACCTTTATAGGGATCGTCTTCTTCGCTGGTATCTGATGACTTTTCCTTCGGTCCTTTAAACATCATATTGGCAAAAAATGGTGTCAGGGTGATTGCCGTTACCCAGCTTAGTAGCAATGAAATTAACAACACCCAAAATAAAGAACCAGCAAATTCACCACTGGCATCTGAGCTTAAACCAATCGGCGCGAAAGCTGTGATCCCAATAACGGTTGCGCCAAGAAGTGGCCATTTTGTCTGTTCAACAATGTTCACAGCAGCTTTTACTTTAGATTGACCCCGTTTAATATTAATCAAAATGCCTTCAGTCACAACAATGGCATTATCGACTAGCATCCCCAGTGCAATGATCAAAGCACCTAATGAAATACGCTGTAAATCAATGGCGAATATCTTCATAAAGATAAAGGTACCCAGCACGGTAATAAGCAAAATACCGCCGATTAAAATACCACTCTTTACACCCATAAAAATAAGCAAAACGATAATTACAATCGCAACGGCCTCTAAAAGGCTAACGATGAAACCATCAACCGAGGTTTCTACTTCTGTTGGTTGATTGTAAACCGTGTTGATCGTAATACCGTATGGGCGCTGATATTCTAGTTGCTGTAAGTGATGTTCGATTTCTTTGCCCACCTCAACAACATTTACACCAGAAGTAAAAGAAACCCCAACCAGCAAGGCACGCTTTTGATCAAAACGTGTAATATGATTCGGCACTTCCGCATACTCGCGTGTCACTTTTGCCACGTCACCCAAATAAATAAGTTCTTTGGCACCGGGCTTTGAGATAAGTAACCCCTCTAGCTCAGCAACGTCTGTAAACTCACCAGTAGGGTGCAGGCGAATAGACTCGTCTCCAACTCGTATTTTACCCGCATTAGATACCGTATTTTGAGCTTGTAGCAACGAGAAAATGTAGCTAGGCGCAATGCCAAGTTGTGACAGTTTTTGTGTTGATATTTCGACGATCACTTGTGCTTGCTGCTCACCCGCAACAGTGACCTTACTCACACCTTCAACTAGCACTAATTCGCGCTTTAAAAAATCAACGTAGTCTTTTAGCTCATCATACGAATAGCCTTCGCCAGTGATCGCGTAGAGTTCACCGTAAACATCAGCAAAATCATCGATAACGCTTGGCGGCCTAACACCTGGCGGTAGCTTCGGCGAGAGATCATTTACTTTACGGCGCAGCTCATCCCAGATCTGTTGTAAGTCTTTCTTACGGTACTTACTCTTCATCTCTACAGTGATCTGCGACTTACCAGGAGAAGAAATGGAAGTAACATAATCAACATACGGCAGAGACTGAATTGCATTTTCAATCGGGAAGGTGACTTCCTCTTCCACTTGTTGTGGTGATGCACCAGGATACATGGTCACGACCATGGCTTTTTTTAGTGTGAATTCAGGATCTTCTAGTTGGCCTAAGCCCAAATAGGATACCGCCCCAGCAATAAGCAGGAGCAAGGCAAACATCCAACTGATTACCTTATTCTCAATTGACCATTTGGCTAAACTCATATTACAGACCTCTTTCTTTAGTCCAAGGTCTCACTTTTGCGCCTTCTTGCAAGTAATGCACGCCCGCAGCAACAATTTCTTCACCAGGTTCAAGACCCGACAATACCTCAATACCGGTATGATTCAGTTGGCCAACGGTGACTTCGCGTTTTGTTACCGTCTGATTATCACCTTGATATACCCATACGTAACTATTTCCCTCTGTGCCTTGCTTTTTATCAGAGAATACTGCTTGGTTAGGTACGATAATTGCCGTATTTTCACGGTTCGTAATTTTGCTTGGATCGACGTAAACATGGCCTGTCATACCTGCGAACAAATTAAAGTCCTCGGGGATTGGAAGACTAAATACGACTTTGTAGGTTAAGGTTGCAGGGTCTGCCTGCGTATCCCATTCCTTAATCGTAAGCGGGTAAGACTTACTTGGGTAGCCATCAAAAACAACGGTCGGTTTGTAATCAGAATCTTTATCAACACGTGCAACGATGCGCTCAGGAACTTGAATAACCACATCCATCATATCGCGTGTTTCAAGGCGAAGAATATTTTGCTTTGCTACGACGTTTTCGTAATTTTTGACAAATACCTTGGCAACCGTACCACTAAACGGCGCTCTAAGTTCGCTATATTCGAGGTTTGTTTTAGCAATTTTAAATGCAGACTCCGCAACTTGCTTGTCTGCATTTGCTTTATCAAACTCAGCTTTAGTCGCTATGCCTTTTTCAAATAACGGTTCAATTCTCGATAACTGCGATTTAGCCAGTTCAAATTGGGCTTTACGTTGTTCATATTGCAGGTTGAAATCTTCAGGATCAAGCTTTGCAAGCAATTGCCCTTTTTGTACATCTTGGCCTGCGAGAACTGGAAACTCGATAAGTTCACCATTCACACGAAAGGCTAGGTAGGAGCCTTGGTTTGCCACCACTTCAGCAGGGAAACTACGAAGCGTGCTGCTATTAGGATCCGAAACCGTATGAATTTTAACTGGTCGGTTAGGGGCTTCTGTTGGGGCTTGTTCTGCTTGCTCTTGGCAGCCCACTAATAGGGTAGCCAGCACAATTCCAGAAAACACTCTTAACATATTGTTCTCCATGACAACGTCAATTTTAATGCGTGCAGAATAATGGAATTACATATAAAATAAAAATTATAAAACATTCTATACTGCATAAGATTTATTTATGAAGATTTCGGACTTAGCAGCGTTTTGCACCGTTGTTGAAGCGCCTAGCCTTACCGAAGCAGCAAATAAGCTTCATAAGACACAGCCTGCGGTCTCTCAATCAATTAAAAGATTAGAACAATCTTTGGGATTTGCCCTTTTTGAGCGTGAGAAATATCGCAATGTGTTAACAGAGCAAGGTCGTCGATTTTATTTTGAAGCCGAAAAATTGCTTAATCATCATAGAGATTTGTCATTACTCGCGACTGAATTCGCGGCGGGTAATGAACCAAGCTTTAACATCTGTTACGAACCGATCGTATATCAAAACCAGATTGATCAAGTATTAGGCAATGCCTTCATTAAGTTTCCCGCAACTGAAATGAACATCTCAAGTGGTAAACGTTTTTTTGCGCTTGAGCAAGTCACACAGGGGATTGCAAACCTTGGCATTGGCCCTTGGTTTGATCTTTTTCATTCAACTGGCGATTTAGAATCAATGCCGATTGGACACGTAAAATTAGGCTTAGTCTCATTAACGGGCTATATGCCACCAGAGCTCAGTTTTTCGGAGCTTGCGCAATACCCATCTCTTGCAATGAAAGAAAGTAAATTCAAGTTTGACAGTGAGCGCTTGGCATACAGAAACAGTAACAATGTCATGAAACTCGATGACGCACTGGCAATAAAAAGATACTTATTGCAAGGTATGGGCTATGCCCTAATCGGCCTAGACCTTTGTAGAGAAGAATTAGAGTCTGGTGTTTTGCAACAAGTGAGGGTGTTTGATAGAAAGGATGAGTTTGAAGCCGAGATCCACGCGTATCGTTTGCATATTTCCCACCATGGGCCAGTAGCAAGATATTTTTGGGATAAATTAAAAGAGTTAAATATTCAATATGAAAAGCAGCAATCCTCAGCAAGAACTCGCTGAAAAAGTCTTCACCGTAATCGGCGGTATCCCATTTGGAAAAGTTGCGTCGTATGGGCAAATAGCGAGATTAGCTGGCTCCCCAAAACATGCCAGAAAAGTAGGCCAGTTATTAAAAAACCTACCGCAAGGTTCAACGTTACCATGGTACAGAGTAGTAAATAGCCAACGGCGTATTTCATTTCCTCAAGACAGTAGTAAATTTCAAGAGCAAAAATCGCGCTTGCAAGCTGAGGGCGTCACATTCTCAAATAGTAACGTGATAGCTAAACACTGTGTTTGGGAATAGTCATAAATTTAGCGTCAACTGATCCAGATAAATAGGGCAGTCGTAATTATCGTTAGTTTTTGTATATTTGAACGGGAATTATGAAACTCGCTTTATTTCCATTGCCAATATTCTTGCTTCCAGGCGGGTTCACCCGCTTGCGGATCTTTGAGCAGCGCTATTTATATATGGTAAAAGAGGCCGCGAAAACAGAGCAAGGTTTTGTGTTATGCCCATACCTCGCGGATACGCCGAACAATGTGTCAAAAGAAGGCGTGCACGTTAAAATCGTCGACTTTTCACAAGATGATGATGGTCAGCTGCTCATTGATGTTGAGGCACTATCGCGCGTCGCGATCAGTAATGTGGAAGTAGACTCACAATCTTTACGTTATGGCGATTGTGACATTATTGATGGGTCGCCTTGGCAATGTAGCGAGGAAGCATTGAGTCTAGTTGACGAAACCCTTGTTGATAAGCTTCAGAGTGTTTTTATCGCCAATCCAATCCTTGATGATTTGTACCGCGACAAGCATTTTACTCAACCTCTTTGGGTTGCTTATCGTTGGCTAGAAATCTTACCTATCTCGATGACCCAAAAACTGAAAATAAAACAAGCACAAACATTTGAACAGGTGGCAGAGTTCTTACATACTGTATTAGATGAAAAATAGTGATCCATGCCAAGTTTTACAGCGTATTACAGCTTATAATTATAAATTGGAAGGTGAGCTATGTTAGGCCAACAGCAATCTATCGATTGCAACGTTCAGTCAGGAACTCGCAAAGCAGTGCAAGAAACTCCCTCTCAAGCGTTATCAGACGCTTTAGTTAAGGTTGCAGAAAAACGAGATCGCAAAGCTTTTGCGTTCTTGTTTGAGTACTTTGCGCCAAAAATCAGGCGCTTTGGTGTGAAACAATTTGGTAATGACGCCCAAGCGATGGAGCTCGTACAAGACACGATGACGTCAGTGTGGCGTAAAGCACATCTTTATCATCATGACAAAGGCGCAGCCACAACGTGGATCTATACCGTAATGCGTAACGCGTCGTTCGATGCACTGCGTAAGATGAAGAGTAATAAAGAAGAACACATCAGTGAAGACATCTGGCCGATAATTCAAGACTCGCAGGCTGACGACGACGGTTTTCAAGATCACTTGCAAACGGCGCAAATTCAAAAATACATCAATAAGTTGCCGCCAGCACAACGAGACATAGTCAAAGGCGTGTACTTTCAAGAAATGTCTCAAGAACAATTGGCAGAGCATCTTAATATACCTGTCGGGACAGTTAAGTCACGTTTACGACTTGCTTTACAAAAACTTCGCGCAGAAATGGGAGATCAAGCATGATTAAGCATCACCCTAATGATTCATTATTAAGCCAATTTGTTGAAGGTAATTTGCCTGCAAGTATCAGTGTCGCAATTGCAGCACATGTCGAAATGTGCCCATGTTGTCAGAAAAAGACCCAACAGCTTGAAGCGCAAGAAGCGAATGTTCAGCTTGGAGGAGGCTGCGAATCTTCACTAAGCTGTGATTTTGAGGCGATGATGCAAGCGATAACACTGGATGACGAAATAGACGAAGTTAAAGAATATATCCAACCCACTTTTAACTATCAGGGTAGGGATGTTCAATTACCTAGGGCTATTGCGAATATCGATCGCACCAAATTTTCAGGTGTAGGCAAAATCGCTCGATCTCGGTTATTGCTAGAAGATGGCGACTTACGCTCAAGTCTTCTACAAATTGGTGCGGAAGGGGAAATTCCAGAGCACACCCACACGGGCTTTGAAATCACCTTGTTACTTGACGGCGATTTTGCAGATGAAGCTGGGGAATACGTACCGGGCGACTTTATTTGGCAAGACGGCAAACACAATCATTCTCCGCGCACAAAAGAAGGCTGCCTTTGCTTTACCGTGGTAAGCAGTGCACTACACTTTAATAAAGGGTTAAGTAAGCTGTTAAACCCAATTGGTAAGTTGATTTATTAAAGGAATAGTTGCGAAATGAAATTTTCATCACCAATAAAAATTGGCATTAGCGCGTGTTTGGCCGGAGACAAAGTACGATTTGACTCAGGCCACAAGCGTTCAAACTTTTGTATGGATGAATTCGCCGAACATGTTGAGTATGTGCGCTTTTGCCCGGAAGTTGCGATAGGCATGCCAATTCCAAGACCAACCATCAGACAGATCCGTGTAGGCGACATTATCAAAGTTAGTCGCCCCGACGGTAAAGAAGATGTCGCACCAAAGCTTAAGGAGTTTGGCGAAAAGGTTGCAACCTCACAGACACGAAGCCTTTCCGGCTTTGTGTTTTGCGCCAAAAGCCCAAGCTGCGGAATGGAGCGTGTTAAGGTTTATAACGAAGCAGGAACAGGTAATACATCTGAAGGTATTGGTATTTTTGCTGAGCAAATCATAAAACACAATCCGCTTTTACCTTGCGAGGAAAATGGCAGATTGAATGACATGCATCTCAGAGAAAACTTCGTAATGCGGGTATTTGTTTATAAAAACTGGCAGGAACTAACTCAATCGGAAAACATCGGTCTACACGAGCTGACGAATTTTCACGCCAAGCACAAATATCTGTTGATGAGCCATAATTACCAAGCCTATAAAGATTTAGGGCGTCTACTCGGTGATGGCAAACAATTGGATAGAGAGACACTGAAACATAAATATATCAGTGGTTTGATGTCAGCACTGAGCAAGCCTGCCAATCGGAAAAATCAAGCAAACACGCTAACGCATCTACAGGGGTATTTTAAGAACGAGCTTTCGAGTATCGAGAAGCAAGAGATGTGCAGTGCAATAGATCAATATCGCAAAGGTATTGTACCTTTATATGTACCGTTGACCTTGCTCAAGCATCACCTTACTGTGCATCCTAAAACGTATTTACAAAGCCAAGTGTACTTTGACCCATACCCCAACGAACTGCGTTTAAGATTCGGAATTTAGTAATGAAAACAGCTTTTTGGTTTCGCCGTGACCTCAGGGTTTACGGCAACGAGGCTTTGATTGAAGCCGTGAATGAGGGCGCACGCGATGCGCTCTTTTTTTATTGCAAGTCACAGTGGCAGTCACACAACGTGGCCAGTATTCAGCTCGACCTACTTGAGCGCAGATTACTTGAGCTTGGCAGCCAGCTTAGTGAATTTGGCATTACGCTACATATCATTGAAGCAAGCACATTCGCTGAGCTGCCGGCGCAGCTTCAAGTTGTTTGTGACGATAAAGGCATTGATTGCTTATATGCAAATAAAGAGTACGAAGTAAATGAAGTGGCCCGCGATGAAGCATGTGAAACTGTGATCACGTTAAAATTATTCGATGGCGATCTCATTGCCAAACCAGGCTCTGTGCTTACGGGCTCCGGTGAGATGTTCAAGGTGTTTACCCCCTTTAAAAAAGCATGGTTAAAACGTTTTGTGGGGCAGCAATTTCACTTCACTAGCTGGCCATTGGACAAACAACATGAAGCAAACTTCAAAAAGCCAACTTTTTTCGAGATGACCAATGGATCTGAAAAGTGGCCAGTGGATGATAATGCCGTTGTCACGATTGTAAATCGTTTTATTAAGGACAAACTAGCAGACTACCAAGATGACCGTGATTTCCCTGCAATCAAAGGAACTTCAGGGCTCAGCCCATATTTGGCATTAGGCATTGTGTCGCCCAAGCAGCTCATCGCACAGATCCAACTTCATCACCCTGAAGTGCTTGAAAACCCAAGTAAGCCAGAGTTTTGTTGGGTGAACGAACTCATTTGGCGTGAATTTTATCGCCATCTTATCGTCGCTTTTCCGCGTTTATGTAAAGGTTTTAATTTCAACGATAAATATAACGCGGTTAGATGGCGTGACGACAGCCAAGCTTTTGAGCTCTGGTGTAATGGTCAAACTGGCTATCCGATTGTCGATGCGGCAATGCGTCAGCTCAATAAAACTGGCTGGATGCACAATCGACTACGCATGATTGTTGCTAGCTTTTTAACCAAACATTTGCTCATCGACTGGCGTGAAGGCGAAGCCTATTTTATGTCAAAGTTAATAGATGGCGACCTTGCCAGTAATAATGGTGGCTGGCAGTGGGCTGCAAGTACGGGGTGTGACGCGCAGCCCTATTTTCGTATTTTTAATCCCATCACGCAGAGCGAAAAGTTTGATCCCGATGGTTCCTTTATTCGTACATATGTGCCTGAATTAAAAAATGTTCCAGCAAAGCATATTCATTTTCCCCATGACTATTTAGCGGCATTTGGCGGAAAGGATGACTATGTAGAGCCGCTGGTTGCTCATAAAGAAGCAAGGGCAAGAGCACTTGACGCATTTAAGGTTTAAATAGGTATGGATCACAGAACGCAGCGATTCGTGGCAATTTATAATGAAATAGACAAATACTGTCTCGGTAAATTGGCTTCAATTTACACTGAGGACATCAGTTTCGTAGATCCTTTACATAAAATTCAAGGACTTGATGCGCTAACGAGTTATTTTCAAGGGTTATATGAAAATGTCTCTGAAATCGAATTTCTTGTTACGAACGCCTATCAAGTTGATGACGTCAGCTTTATCTACTGGACTATGTCCTACCAACATCCCAAGCTAAACGGCGGTAAGCTTATAGAAGTCGATGGTCATAGCCGCTTGAGTTTTATTGGTGAAAAAGTGGCGCAACATCGGGATTACTTTGACAGTGCGCAAATGCTGTATCGCCAAGTTCCACTACTCGGTGGTGTTATTCGGCTTTTAGATAAAAGGATCACGGCATGAGCAACATCTTAATTACTGGCGCAACATCAGGGATAGGTAAAGGTCTTACGGAATTTTATGCAAAACAGTCACATCAAGTAACTGCTTGTGGCCGCAACCAAAAAGTGTTAGACGAATTAGAAAGCAGCGTAGGTGCAAAGAGCAAAGCATTTGATTTAACAAACCGCGAAGAGATAGAAGATAACTTCAAAGATATTGACGGCTTGGATCTTGTGATCCTCAACGCAGGTGGTTGTGAGTATATCGATAATCCCAACCAATTTGACGGCCATTTGTTTGAGCGAGTAATGCATATCAACGTCATCTCAATCGGCCACTGCCTAGACGTTTTACTGCCAAAAATGAAATCAGGCGGGCAACTTTGCATCGTAAGTTCCAGCAGTGCATTTTTACCTTTGCCTCGCGCCGAAGCGTACGGTGCGTCGAAAGCGGCTGTCAGCTATGTAGCTCGCACTCTAACAGCAACATTAAAAGACATTGATGTCACCTTGGTTCACCCTGGCTTTGTAGAGACGCCGTTGACAGATAAAAACGACTTTCCGATGCCATTTATTGTAAGTGTCGATGAGGCCGTGGGTTACATTAGCAAAGGAATAGAAAAGCGCAGCAAGGAAATACATTTCCCAAAAAGATTTACTCTATTTTTAAAACTTCTCAGGTTACTGCCGCTTTCGTTGTGGTTACCTCTCGCAAAAAGGATAGCCCGTGGCTAAGATTGCAATAATTGGAAGCGGTATTTCAGGTATGACCGCAGCATACCTGTTAAGTCGTCAACATGACGTGAAAGTCTTTGAAAAAAATGATTATATTGGCGGACATACGGCAACTATTGATGTTGAATACCAAGATGAAAAGCTCGCAATTGATACCGGCTTTATCGTATTTAACGACAGAACCTATCCAAAGTTTGAAAAATTGCTGGCTGAAATTGGTGTTAGTCGCCAAGAAACTGAAATGAGCTTCAGTGTTCACAATAGTCAATCCAAGTTTGAGTACAATGGCCATTCACTTCGCACGTTATTCGCACAAAAACGTAACCTACTGAGGCCAACCTTCTGGCGATTACTAAAGGATATTGTGCGTTTTAATGGCCTTTGTAAGTCGTTGTATGAAAAAGACGACTATCGAGGTGTTGAAACGCTTGGCAAGCTACTACAGCAACACCAATTTAATGAATTTTTTAAGCTGCATTACATCTTGCCGATGGGCGCCGCGATCTGGTCAACCAGTATCAAAGAAATGCTCGACTTTGAAGCTAAATTCTTTGTTCAGTTTTTCTTCAACCATGGGCTCTTGGACATCACAAATCGCCCTCAATGGTATGTTATCCCAGGTGGTTCTAGGGAATACATTCAACCATTAGTGGCAGAATTTAAAGACAATATTGTGCTGAATGCCGACATCGAAACAGTGGTTCGTGATGACTCTGGCGTGACCATCGTCTTCAAAGATGGCAGCAATGAGTACTTCGATAAAGTCGTCTTTGCATGTCATAGCGATCAGGCTTTAGCATTACTAAATACCCCATCGAGTGATGAGCAAGCGATACTTGGTGCGATACCTTATACTGCGAACTCTGTAGTGCTACACACTGACACCCGTTTATTGCCAAAACGTCCGCTGGCGTGGGCCAGTTGGAACTATTTGTTAAACGAAGCGACGGACAAAGCCGCTGTCGTCACCTATCAAATGAACATACTGCAAGGGTTTGACGCTAAACATCAATACTGTGTCACGTTAAATCACGATGAAGGGATAGCTGAAGACAAAGTGATCCG
Organism: Pseudoalteromonas flavipulchra NCIMB 2033 = ATCC BAA-314; assembly: GCA_000814665.1. Lineage (GTDB taxonomy): Bacteria > Pseudomonadota > Gammaproteobacteria > Enterobacterales > Alteromonadaceae > Pseudoalteromonas > Pseudoalteromonas maricaloris. The sequence continues at coordinate 310,477 of JWIH01000020.1, read as the reverse complement.
TCGCTTTGTCTATCATCATCCGGTTTTCAATACCACCAGCATTGCGGCTCAAAAACGTAAAGCCGATATTGATGGTAAATACCATAGTTATTTTTGTGGTGCGTACTGGTTCAACGGTTTTCATGAAGATGGGGTGAGAAGTGCGGTAGATGTGGCCGAGCAATTGGGTATCTCATTTTGAATAGTGCAATTCTGGTGGGCAAAGTTCGGCATCGGCGATTCGCTCATGCCGAGCATGCATTTTCTTACCCCATGTATATGATGTGGCTAGATTTAAGTGAGCTTGACGCACTCAATAGTATTTCGTCAAAGTTTGGTACATCCGGCTTAAAACTGCTTAAATTCAATCAAGCTGACTATATCCTCACAGAAGGCGAAAGCTTAGTTGAGCGCGCACGTGCTAAATCAAATGCGCTAGGCAAACCCGTTTCATCACAGACCAAAGTATATTTAATGGCGCAAATACGCTGTTTAGGCTTTTACTTCAGTCCGGTTAATTTCTACTTTTTTGAAGACGAGAAGGGTGCAGGTTTTAGCCATATGCTCGCTGAAGTAAGTAATACGCCTTGGAACGAGCGTCATTTTTATTTAGTTGAATTAAATAAAGAAGTGAACTTTAAAAAGCAATTTCACGTATCACCTTTTATGAATTTGGATATGCACTACCATTGGAAAGTGAAGCCACCCGGTAGCAATACGCTAATCCATATTGAAAACAGAAAAAGTGACGAATTGCTATTTGATGCCACGATGACGCTCAAAAAGCAGGAGCTCAATGAAGCAAATATTAATCAATTGCTTAAGCAGTTTCCTGCAATGACATGGAGCATAGCTAAAGGTATCTACTGGCAAGCGTTGAAGTTATTTTTAAAAAAAGTGCCTTTTGTTGGGCACCCCGGAAGAGTATAAGATGGAAAATACCACGACAATATCCTCATCAATTTCGCTTTCTACATTCGATAGATTGTATAAAAAGCTCGTCTTTGGCGCGTTGAACACCTTAGAAACCGGAAAAGTGGTACTTGTCGAAGGCGACCAAAAATACTGTTTTGGTGAGTCAGAAACAAGCCTAAGCGTTGATATTCAAGTTTATTCAGTGCAAATGTATAAGCTATTTGCACTTGGCGGCAGTGTCGGAGCAGGCGAATCCTACATTCTTGGTCACTGGAGTTGTTCAGATTTAACCAAACTGATTGAGATCTTCGTCCTAAACCAAGATCAGCTGGATGCCTTTGAAAATAAGTTTGCATTTTTCTCCGGCATTGCGAATAAGATAAAGCATCTTAAAAACAAAAACTCAAAACAAGGCTCAAAGCGTAACATTGTCGCCCACTATGACCTTGGTAACGACCTTTATGAATCATTTTTAAGTGAAGAAATGCTGTACTCTAGCGCAGTATATCCCTCAAAGGAGGCATCGCTTGAAGAAGCGCAGCAACATAAGTTAGCCGCAATCTGTGAGCGCTTGGATCTTCAGCCAACCGACAAAGTTGTTGAGATTGGCACCGGGTGGGGCGCATTTGCAGTTTATGCCGCAAAACACTACGGCTGTCATATAACCACGACAACTATTTCAGAAGAGCAGCATGCGTACGTAAAAGCACTGATTGAAAAAGAAGGGCTGCAGCAGCACATCACACTACTAAAACAAGATTACCGCGAATTGGACGGCCAGTACGACAAGCTGGTGTCTATCGAAATGATTGAAGCGGTTGGACACGCGTATTTATCTGGCTTTTTTACCAAATGCAACGACTTGCTAAAACCGACAGGCGCAATGCTGATTCAGGCCATTACCATCGCCTGCCAGCGTTATCAACATTACCTCAAACAATCGGATTTCATTCAGCAGTACATTTTTCCTGGCGGTTGTCTTCCTTCCGTGAGTGAAATGAGCAAGCAAATCGTAAATTCCACCGATATGGTTGTCCACGAACTCCATGATATCGGTCTGCACTATGCCAGAACGCTATACGATTGGCGTGTTCGGTTTGAAAAAGCATGGCCTTCACTTGATAGTAAACGTTTCGATGAGCGCTTTTATCGCCTTTGGCAATTTTATTTATGCTACTGCGAAGGGGCGTTTAAACAAAGAGCAACCAGTGCCGTGCATTTAGTCGCCAGAAAACCAAGATACCAGTCAAATGCCTGTACTCAAACATTGGATTACTAACGCGCTACTCTTCCAAAGTATTTGGTTTGCTGCATTATTTTTCCAAGCAGACGCGCTTTGGTTGATGTTGCTAGGCTGTCTCGTTATGCTCGCAGGACACCAAAATAAGCGCCTCAATTTGGTGCTTGCACTCGTAGGTTCCGCCATAGGAATGAGCATTGAATTGATTGCGGTCAAAACTCAGCTCATCAATTACCAAGGTAGTGAATTAGTTCCGCTTTGGCTTTGGGTTTTGTGGATAGCATTGGTGCTGACAATAAATAATGCACTTTCCAAACTATTAACGCTCAAGGCGCCGATATTATTAGTGGTATTTTTGGTCTGCGCGCCACCTAGCTATCTTGGTGCAGCTAACTTTGACGTAGTTTCTATCTCAACATCTTGGTACATTTTTTGGCCAGCATTTGGCGCGCTGTGGAGTGTGGGGTTCTACCTGATAGTGAGTTTTAATCGCATTTTATGGGGTACAAAGCTTGCGCAGTTGCCAGCAAATTGATAGCGTTTGATTACAAACCCACAGGATCCGGGGCGAAACGCAATAAAATAATAAATATTTCGTCGAATTTCGCAATTTTGGGGTTGCACATAAACGCAAAATGCATAAACATAGGTTTTGCTTAGGCAAATTATAAAGTTATAGGAATCTAATAATGAATAAAGCTCAACTAGTTGAAAAGATGGCGGCAGACGCAGAGATTTCAAAAGCAGCGGCAACTCGTGCTTTAGAAGCGTTTACTGGCGCAGTAACTAACACACTAAAAGATGGCGGTTCTGTTGCTTTAGTTGGTTTTGGCACATTCTCAGTAAAAGAGCGCGCTGCGCGTACTGGTCGTAACCCACAAACTGGCGCTGAAATCCAAATCCCAGCTGCGAACATTCCTTCGTTCAAAGCAGGTAAAGGCCTAAAAGACCAAGTAAATCCTTAATCCACTCGCTGGACAAGAAAAACCTCCCAAGTTGGAGGTTTTTTTATGCCTCTCATATTCATTATAATTGATAGCGCTATCTTGAATTTGCTACTATCGCCCCAATCTCATATTTTTATCTAATAAGTTGTTTAATCAGTTTTCATGAAGCGTTTTAACCTTTTCGCCGTTATGTCATTACTCATGTTGTTATGGGTAGCTGCTGCGTGCGCGACAGGAACGCCTGATACTCACTTATCCCATACTTCTGATACGCACAGCACGAGCTTCGAAAACATTACCAAAAAGGGCCTCGCTGGCGCCAATCAGTTACCGAGTAAGCCAAGCCCTGCGAGTCCAATAAAGCTCAGTGGTGAAACCACGCATCACGAAAAGGGCTTATTGCCAGAACGCGAGCGTACTAGCCACCCTAGTTATTTTCTACATCCTAAACAACAAGCCGAATATGCGCTTGTATTTGAGCTTGCTGCACAGAAATATATACCGGCCTCAGTCTATGACATCAATAGACCTAAGCCCGTGCCTTGGTACATGTGTGATACTCGGCCAAATAATGGCTTTATCGACAACTGTAAGCCGGCAAACTTAACCTTCAAAGGCAGTCTCAACTTCGCCTCTTAATCATTATCGACTACCAATAAAGCACCCAAATAGTAGTTTTTGATACCAGCACCTAACGTCTGTATGACCAGTATTCGTTAGCAAATCGGTATCGCTCAGATAGATAATGAGAAAAATATGAAAGATATAAATTCGCCAACGAGGCCATCAACCCCTCGTGGAGCCACCGCGCGTGCAAAACGCTTTTTTACTGCGCTTATTGTGTTCTTGTTGATCCTTTGTGCACTACCAAACTTGTATCCCAATAAGAATTTGATTCAAATTCAAACAAGTAGTAACGAGGTTGTGTCTCTGTCGCTACCTGAGCTTAAATCTCAGCTAGAAGGAGAGGGATTCAAAGTCAAGCAAATCGAGTCTCATCAAGGTGGCTATTTAGTTGAACTTGAAAACCGCACGCTAACCGCCGAAGCGCGTGCTTATATGGCTGAGTCTCACTCAAAGCTAAGTGTTAAGGTTGTTAGTGCTTCAACGATGCCACAGTGGTTAGAAAGCACTGGACTCAAACCTATCAAGCTAGGACTCGACTTGGACGGCGGTGTGTTGTTCGTACTCAAGGTTGACACAGAACAAGCGGCGCAAAATAAACTGCAGTCACTCGCAGACGAAGCCAATAGCCTACGGATCAAAAATCGTTATCGTAACCTATCTATTCCTCAAGTTATCAGTGGTGAGCAGGTTGAGGTCATAGCGAAAGCGCAAGGGCAAAATGAACTCGTTGCGCTTACTGCGACACTGCGCGAACTCTATCCACAATTTACCAGTACAACTCATAAACAAGGCAGTTTAACGAAAGTGAACTTCCGTTTTGCCGAAGCGAAAAAAGCAGAGTTCGATAAGCAGTTAATGACCCAAGCGCTGTCTACTTTACGTTCGCGTATTGAGGAACTTGGGATCACAGAAGCAGTTACGCAACGTCAAGGCACTAATTATATACGAATCGAATTACCTGGCGTGCAAGACCCAGAACAAGCCAAGCGTATTATCGGCGCAACAGCAAAGCTTTCATTTCATGCATTACAAGAAATGGGAGGTCAAAAATTAAAGGATAAATCTGGCGCTTTGGTTTCAGTCGACCCAGTTGCCATTTTTGGCGGGGATGAAATAGAGTCCGCAACAGCAGGAAGAGATGAATACGGAAAGCCTTTAGTGCAACTATTCTTATCTTCTCAAGGCGGTGAAAAAATAAACCGATTTTCTAGAAACAATGTTGGTAAGCCAATGGCTACCGTATTCAGCGAATATTACGCGGATCCAAAAGGAGAGATTAAGCGCAAAACGGAAGTAATTTCAGTAGCCACTATTCAACAAGTATTAAATACCCGATTCAGTATTACCAATATGCAGTCAATGGAACGCGCGCAGGAGTTAGCATTATTGTTGCGGGCGGGTTCTCTTGACGCACCAATCACCATTGTGAAAGAGCAAACCATTGGTCCTTCATTGGGCGAAAAGAATATTGAAAGCGGCTTTAAAGCTTTGGCGTTAGGGCTAAGCCTAACTTTGCTGTTTATGGCAGTATGGTATCGCAAGCTAGGCGCAGTGGCCATTACCTCATTACTGGTAAACTTAGTTTGCCTGGTTGGATTAATGTCGCTGCTTCCAGGTGTTGTACTTACCTTACCCGGTATTGCAGGCCTAGTTTTGACTATCGGTATGGCGGTCGACACCAATGTGATTATTTTTGAACGAGTTCGCGAATTAAGGCGTAAAGGCATTGCGATGGTCACTGCATTAAAGCAAGGTTATCAACAAGCCATGTCGAGTATTATCGATGCTAACTTAACCACAATGATAACTGCTCTTATCCTACTTGGTATCGGTTATGGACCAGTAAAAGGGTTCGCGATCACCTTAGCGCTGGGCATAGTAACCAGTATTTTCGCCGGTGTGGTCGTCTCCGGTATGTTATCAGAATCTCTTTATTCAAAATCACGTAAAGGCGCAAAGTAAAATGACAAGTAAAACGCAAAAGGCAAGATTCGTCGGGCTAATTTCTGGATTGTTACTTGTCCTTGCAAGTCTCATAGCCATCACCCAAAAAGGCATTGTATTAGGCCAAGACTTTACCGGCGGTTACGTTACGGTTATCGACTTACCCAAGCAAAAGAGCCAAACAGAAATGCAAAACAAGCTTGCTGAGCTTGCTGAGCTTGGTGTGCAAGATGCGCGAATCTCTCTACTAAACGATGGTAGCTGGCGAGTTTTCCAAACCCCTCAGTCAACCGATGAAACACACGTCAAACAGTGGATAGAAGGACTTGAAACACAATGGCAAGCAAGCGTATTAGACGCCAGTTATCTTGGTGCGCAGGTGGGTAATGAGTTAATCGAACAAGGTGGCCTTGCAGGTATATTCGCATTACTTAGTGTATTGATTTACTTGGCGTTTAGATTTGAGTGGCGCTTAGCGGTCTCCGCAAGTATCGCGCTTTTTCATGATGTGATTGTGACGCTAGGTTTGTTTGCAATAACGCAAGTAGAGTTTGACTTAACCGTGCTTGCAGCGCTGCTGGCGATTATTGGTTACTCACTCAACGATTCGATTGTGATTGGTGACAGAGTTAGAGAGCTTTTGTTCGAAGAGCAGTGGAAAAACAGTCCCGTGGGCAATACCATAGACCAAGCGATAAAGGATTCAATGAGCCGCACGCTTATCACCTCATTAACGACGCTCACAACGGTGTTAGCGATATGGTGGTTAGGCGGCGCAGGACTTAATAGTTTCGCCATGGCGTTGTGTTGTGGCATTCTCATTGGTACTTTGTCTTCCTTGGCAATTAGCGCAACGTTACCGCAGTTTTTAGGCTTGTCGTTTAACAACTACCTAAAAGAAGAATCTGAGGCAGCGAAACAGCAACTCGCTGAGCCATAAGCGTAATATGCGATTTAGGTTAAAAAAGTAGCAATTGCTCTTTTTTAACCTTGTCGTGCTGATGTATAATTCGCACTTCGAAAGGAGCCGGATAAGGATTAATGTCAAAATATAGTTATCAAACTCGGTGCGGGAAAGTAACCCTCTGGGCCGAGCAAAATATCCTCTTTGCCTGTTTCGAAGGAAATATTAATGAGTCTATGATCCATTATTTTTCTAGGGCATTAGAGCAATGTCGAGCTGAGATCCATTCTTCGACATGGGGTTACGTGAGTTATTCCGAAAAGGCCATAGCTGCGACACCAGAAGCCTATAAGTTACTGGTAAATACAGCAAAGCGCTGTTTGCAGTTAGGCTGTGTTAGTGCTGCGTATGTGTTGAAGTCGGCAATTGCGAAAAGCCAGATTGAAAAAATGCGCAAAGAAATTGGCATGCCAGAGCCATTAGATCAAGTTTTATTTGCTGATGTAAGCGCTGCCATTGAGTTTGTAAAAAGTACTTTAGCTACACCTGAAAAGTTGTCGGTATAAGACATCCTAATTCTATATAAGTGACGTTGCCTGTTGGGACGAGCATTTATAATCAGTTTGATTGCGCCTTCACTGTTAAGGCTTCATTGGGCCGCATCTCGCAACGTGCGATGATGCGGTTGTTTTTATCTTCTTCCTGTCTAAGCAACATACCTTCGTCATTTTTTGTCCACCACACAAACCCATCACCTTGATATTTTGCACCGCTGGCTGAACGAGCAATCTTCATCCTAACCACTTGTTCGTTAAAATGGACAGTTGCCTTATCACTGTCGTTGTAGTCAACCTTTATCACCGAATCATTATCACATTGATAGCGGCTAAGTGTTTCACTAAGCTCAATTTTACGATTCGAGATGTCCTCGCCACATGCACTGAGAACAGCGCTAATTAAAACAGCAAAGGCAATTTGAGATTTCATAAACAGACTCCGGCGAGAAAAAGACGGTATCTGATAATTTAGCGTAAACGGATGAAGTTAAGGTGAATAGTGTAGTTACAAGGCAATAAAAAGCAGCATAAAAAAGGCCCAACGGGCCTTTAAACATGATTACAAGTTATTAATCCTTTACTGGAATAGCATTAGAGATACTCTGCGCTTCACGTATTTTTGGCGTGTATAATCGCTTCGTCATCGCCATAAAGAAAATAGGCGTAAACAATAGACCAAATAAAGTAACCCCTATCATTCCTGAAAATACTGCAATCCCCATGGTTTCGCGCATTTCAGCACCCGCACCGGTTGCAAGTACCAGAGGTACAACCCCTGCGGTAAAGGCAATTGACGTCATCAAAATAGGACGTAAACGTAGTTTACATGCCTCAATAATTGACTCCAAATTAGTCTTGCCTTGCTCGTACTCTTCTTTTGCAAATTCCACCATTAGGATTGCGTTTTTACACGCTAAAGCAACCAAAACGATAAGAGCAATCTGGGTAAAGATATTATTATCGCCGCCTGTTAGCCACACCCCAACCAATGCTGACAGTATGGTCATTGGCACAATGAGGATGATTGCAAATGGTAGCTTTAGGCTTTCGTATTGCGATGCCAAAACCATAAACACCAAGAGTACAACCAGTGGGAAGATATACACCATCACATTACCCGCGAGGATCTGCTGATAGGTGACTTCAGTCCACTCAAATGCCATGCCTTCGCTAAGCGTTTCGTTTAGCACCGCTTCAATTGCCATTTGCGCTTGATCCGAAGAATATCCGGGCGCGGGGCTGCCATTTAACTCGGCAGTAGGATACCCGTTATAGTGCATAACGCGATCAGGTCCCGTTGTCGGCGTGACTTTGAGTACCGCGCCAAGTGGCACCATTTGACCGTAGTTGTTTCTTACTTTGTAAGACAAAATTTGCGCAGGATCTGCCCGAAAATTAGCGTCAGCCTGAGCGGTAACCTGATAAGTGCGACCAAATAAGTTAAAGTCATTGACGTACATTGAACCTAAATAGATCTGTAATGCATTAAACACTTCCTCGAGCGGTACGCCTTGTACCATTGCTTGCTCACGGTCGATATCAATGTCCATTTGTGGTACTTGGATCCTAAAGCTTGAGTACAGTCCCATTAGCTCCGGTTGCTGCTGCGCTTTTGCGATCACTGCCTGTAAGTCAGAGAATAGCTTCTCAAAGCCAAGGTTTGCTCTATCTTCAATTTGCAGTTTAAAACCACCTGTGGTGCCTAATCCTTGTATTGGTGGCGGTGGGAAAACCGCGACAAACGCTTCATCTATGATGGCAAACTTCTGATTAAGCTGCGCAGCGATTGACGACGCATACAACTCTGGTGACGTACGATTTTCAAATTTATCTAGGGCAACAAATACAATCCCGCTATTTGGGCTGTTTGTAAAACCATTTACTGAAAGCCCAGGGAAAGACACGGAATGTAAAACACCTGGAGTCTGAAGCGCAATTTGTTCCATCTCACGTACAACGGCTTCTGTTCTATCCAAACTCGCAGCGTCTGGCAGTTGGGCAATCGCAACAAGATACTGTTTGTCCTGCTGCGGAATAAAGCCGCCAGGGATGGTGCTAAACAACTTAGTAGTAGCAAAAATTAACCCTAAATAAACCACTAAAACAATGGTGCTCAGTCTAATAAGTTTTTTTACCAGTCCGACATAGCCGTGAGCTGCCTTATCAAAAAAGCGATTAAACGGTTTGAATAGCCACTGACCAAACAATTTATCTAACACTACTGTGAGTTTGTCTGGTTTAGCACCGTGCGGCTTTAATAGTAGTGCAGCTAGCGCTGGAGATAATGTTAATGAGTTAAATGCCGAGATCAGCGTCGAAATTGTGATCGTGAGGGCAAACTGTTTGTAAAACTGGCCTGACAAGCCGGTAATAAAAGCAGTTGGAATAAACACCGCACAAAGCACCAATGCAATCGCTATAATAGGGCCTGTCACCTCTGACATAGCTTGTTTAGTGGCCTCGAAGGGCGCAAGGCCGTTCTCAATATTACGCTCAACGTTTTCAACCACGACGATGGCATCATCAACCACGATACCGATTGCGAGTACCAAACCAAACAACGACAACGTATTGATAGAAACACCAAGCCACTGCATTGCAGCAAAGGTACCAACTAACGATACAGGCACCGCTACCAGCGGAATAATCGAAGCGCGCCATGTTTGCAAGAATAAGATAACGACTAATACCACAAGTACGATGGCTTCTAATAATGTCGAAATTACCGCATCGATTGAGCCGCGAACAAAGATTGTCGGATCGTAAACGATATCGTATTCAACCCCTTCAGGAAAACGTGTCGATAGCTCTTTCATGGTTTCACGCACCTGATCTGACAGCTCTATCGCATTAGAACCAGGACGCTGGAAAATCGGCATTGCCACCGCTTCGTTTCCATCTAGCAAAGCTCTTAACGCGTAGTTATCTTGTCCAAGCTCAACTCGGCCAATGTCTTTGAGTCTAGTGATCGCGCCATCGCTCGATACGCTAACAATAATATTGTCAAATTCGCTGGTATCTGCCAAACGGCCTTTAACGTTTAACAGAATTTGGAATTGATTTTCATTGGTTGTGGGTTGAGCACCCAAAGAGCCAGCTGCTACTTGGCGGTTTTGTTGTTGGACTGCTCGGACCACATCACTTGCGGTTAAGTTTCTTTCAGCCAATTGCTCGGGGTTTAGCCATATCCGCAACGCGTATTTACCGCCGCCGAATAGTTTTACATCACCAACTCCCGGCAAGCGCGCTATCTGATCTTTGACATAAATATCGGCATAGTTTGAGAGGTAGCTTGTATCATGCGAGCCACTTGGCGATACCAAATGCACCACCATAGTGAGATCTGGTGACGCCTTCTCAGCCACAACCCCTAAACGTTGTACTTCTTGCGGTAACCTTGGAATAGCGCTATTTACACGGTTTTGTACTTGAACTTGGGCACGGTCCAGGTCAGTACCAAGTGCAAAAGTCACGGTAAGCGTTAAGCGACCATCACTGGTTGCTTGAGAAAACATATACAGCATGTTCTCAACACCATTGATCTCTTGCTCAAGTGGTGTTGCAACGGTCTCAGCAATGACTTTTGGGTTTGCACCGGGGTATGTTGCAGATACCACAACCGTCGGTGGTACCACCTCTGGATACTCACTCACGGGAAGCTGAAAAAGGGAAATGGCCCCTGCGATTAATATCACAAGCGACATCATCGCCGCAAAAATAGGGCGCTTAATGAAAAAATGGGAAAATTTCATTATTAGTTTAATCCTTGTGAAGAATCGCTTGGCGTCATCGCAACCACTTCTGTGGCAATGTTATCTGGCAAGGTAAGCGTCACGGAGTTTGGGCTTATCGGCATACCTGGGCCTACACGCGCTGGACCATTCACCGCGATACGCTCTCCAGCTGCTAAACCCGACTCAACAGCACGAAATTCGCCATAGCGATTACCGAGTGTGATTAGACGATATTCAAGTGTATTAGCGTCGTTGACGACAAGAACAAAACGATTTTTAAGATCTGTACCCACTGCGCGGTCTGGAATTAATACTCGATCGTTTTGCTCGCCGGATGAAAGACTCACTCGCGCAAACGAGCCAGGTCGTAATTGTCCACTGAGATTATCAAAAGAAGCGCGTACTTTTAGGGTTCCGGAGTGGTCATCAATGGCGTTGTCAATAAAGTCTAGCTCACCCATGACTGGCTGTGACTCACGGCCCAATAGCTGTAATTTCACAGGTAGCGGCTCACCTTCCGTCACTGATGCAAACTGGCTATTCCAAGTGCGCTCGTCGATATCAAAGTACGCATACATCTTATCGGTTGCGACTATCGTAGTAAGCAAAGTGTCGTTTGCTCTAATGGTGTTACCTTGAGTGACCTCAGCAAATGAAATTTTGCCGCTGATTGGTGCTGTGATCTTGCTAAACTCTAAGTTTAACTGAGCTGCTTTAAATGAAGCTCTAAGCGCATCTAGTTCGGCTTCACGCTGTGCGGTAAGCGAAACACGGGCATCGACTTCTTCAGTTGAAATCGCTTTTTGCTTGCTTAAACGAAGCGCACGCGCTGACTCACTTTTTGCTTGCGAAAGGGCAGCTTCGGCACGTTTCACTTGTGCGGCAAGGCTGGCAACCTCAGCCAAGAAAGTTCTATCGTCCAGCTCAAATAGAACATCGCCTTGGTTCACCGTATCTCCCTCTTTGAAGTTTACCGAGCCGATCACTCCCGTGACACGAGCGCGAAGTGCGACTTCGTTTGGAGAAGAAAGGCGTGTTGTATAGGTGTGCCAATCAGCAATGCTAATTTGCGGTGTTGCTGCTACATCAATTGGTTGAAGAGGCGGAGTTTGACTGCTTGCCTGCTCAGCTTCGCCACATGCACTTAGCAGTAGCAAAGCTGAAATAATCGTTGCGAGTTGCGTTGGTTTTAACATAGTTCCTCCTTTGTGTATGGAGGTAACTATACGTTTCATTTGTTGCATTAAACATAAGTGAAATGGAATATAATTGATGCCAAATTAGAATCAATCGATGTAGATAACGAAATCAAAATGTCTTTTTCGTGTGATTTGCGCGAGATCTAAGATAATTCTTCCCGATTGATTTAAAATAACAAAAAGCCTAACGGAATTGAATTATGTCTAACGCTAACCGTTTACAATCCCTACTGAGTGGCGTGCTCAATAAAAGTGACGATGCAGTTGCTATTGTTAGCAACAAGTCGGTTCTTGAATTTTGCAATAAAGCAATGGCGAAGCTAATTGGACAACCCTCGTCTCACATAACAGGACGCACACTGAGTAATATTTTCGACCCCCAAACAGACGATACGTTTGATGACAGAATCGACGGGGATGAACTCACGGAATGGTTTTTAGGCTTAAGCAACGGCTGTGAATTAGACTATCCAGAAATTGAAATTGATACCTTAAGCGGTGAGTTCTTCAGATTACGATGTTTTTCGCTGCAAGATGATGCCTTTGTTATCTACGGAGACAACATTACCACAACAAAAGCAATACATAGCGAACTCGATCACTTACGTAAAGAGCTTGATTTTATTACCAAAACTGATCCATTAACGGGCGTCGCCAGTCGTAGGCAGCTAAGCGATAAAATTGACAGTCAAATTAGGTTGTATGAACGTTACAGAACACCATTTAGTGTGATACTGACCGACCTCGATAATTTCCGTGTAATCAACGAGCGATTTGGCCATGAAGCGGGAGACATAGTGCTGGTTCACGTGAGCTCGCTACTCTCTGACATGTTACGAGACACGGATTTAATAGCTCGGCTAGGTGGAGAGGAATTTGCCCTGGTACTCCCTAATACCGGCTTAGAGGGGGCAATCTTAGTCGCCGAGCGGGCACGCATTATGATAGAGCAGGCATCATTTCAAATTGCGGTCGGTGAAGAGGTCGATATTACCAGTTCATTTGGGGTTGCAGAATTTGGCGCAGGTGAGTCTGGCGTTGAAAGCATTATTCGTCGTGCAGATACGATGTTACTAGAGGCCAAAAGCAGTGGCAGAAATCGAGTTGTTCCAAATCCGCACTAATTAAGACCAATCGTTAAATTGTAATAATGCTTAACTAAGCTAGTTCCTTCAAGTAGTAGATAAGTGCGCCCAATATGGCGCATTTTGCAGTTAAGGAACAATAATAATGGCAAGTTTTACCCGTCGAGATTTTATTAAAAGTGCATTAATGGGCGTTGGCGCAGCGACAATTAGCGTCTCGTTAGTAGGTTGCGGCAGCAGTGATAGTAAAGCGGTTGCAAGCAACGATTTTGCTGTCGCATTTAACCATGGTGTCGCGAGTGGCGATCCTTTAGCTGATAGCATTATATTATGGACGCGAGTCACTCCTGAGGGTACACCTAACAGTGTGGATGTCACTCTACAAGTATCAGAATCTGAAGATTTTGGTGTCTTACTACAAAGCCACCAGCTGGCCGCATTAGCAAAAAACGATTACACCGTTAAAGTAGATCTTAATGGCCTGACTGCAAATAGCCGCTACTTTTATCGCTTCGTCACGAAGGAAACGCATTCACCCATAGGTAAATGCAAAACCTTACCCGTTAACGATGTAACTCAGGTAAAACTTGCCGTCATGTCTTGTGCAAATTATCCGGCAGGTTACTTTCATGTTTACGCAGAGGCTGCAAAACGCAGCGATTTAGACGCGGTGTTGCATTTAGGTGATTACATATACGAATATGGTATGGGTGGGTATGCCACTGAAAATGCCGACGCCATGGGGCGAGGGCTGGATGCAGATAATGCGAACGAGATTATTTCATTAAATGATTATCGTCGTCGCTATGCAAAATATCGTACGGACCTTGGTCTGCAAGCTCTCCACGCCAGTACGCCATTTATTGCGGTATGGGACGACCATGAAGTATGCAATGACTCATACATGGATGGCGCTGAGAACCATAACGAGGGAGAAGGGGAGTACGCTGCCCGCAAACTTGCTGCGCTGCAAGCTTACTATGAATGGATGCCTGTGCGTCCGATGGTTAAGGACCAACTCGAAAGCCTCTATCGTAAATTTGAATTTGGCGACTTGTTATCACTTTATATGCTAGATACTCGTCACGAGAGCCGCGCTAAAGCACTCGACTATCAAGATTATATTGACCCTACAACAGGACAAGTGGATTTTGCCAGATTTCAGGCGGATCTCACTGCGCCTTCGCAACAGCTTTTAGGCGTAAACCAATTGACTTGGCTCACAGATAACTTAAAGACATCTGCAGCGAAATGGCAAGTCTTAGGGCAACAGGTATTGATGACCAAAATGATGATCCCAGCTGAGCTGCTCATGTCTCTTGCCAACCCTTCTGCACAAATGTCGACGCAATTAACAGAGCTTGCTCAAATAAAGGGGAGAATGCTTGCTGGTGACTCAACGTTGTCAGAGCAAGAAAAAGCGCGAGTCACGTTTACCGCACCTTATAATTTGGATGCATGGGACGGCTACCCGGTTGAACGTGAAGTAATTTTACAAACAGCAAAAGCGGCCAATAAAAATTTAGTAGTCGTTGCAGGAGATACACACAACGCGTGGTCTGGTAAGCTCTGCGATGCAAACGGAGTCATTTGTGGTCAAGAATATGCGACAGCTTCTGTCAGCTCTCCGGGGCTTGAGTATTACTTGCAATTAGGCGATGAGCAGGCGCTACAATTCGCTGAGGTATTGCAATTACTAGTCGATGATCTTGAATATGCCAATATTCATCAGCGTGGTTATTTAACGCTTAATTTCACAAAAGAGAAGGTGGAAAGTGAGTGGCATTTTGTCAATACAGTTAAGCAAGAGCAGTTTGAAAGTCATAATAAACAGCGCGAGTTTATACTGTAGGTACGGCAAGCAATTCGCGCTACGCATCTTGTAAAACTGCGTAAAAAGCGTGTAAAGGGGCTTTACAGCCCCTTGCATTTAGCTATTTTATCTTGCGAAAGAAGCGGTGTTACCTTGAACGGCTTCTTTTTATCCCCTTTAACTTTAACCTTTGCAATATCTAAATATTGAAAGTCTCCAGGGGCGTTAAGACGCCATAAATTCTTTGACTGTTCAGAAAAGCAAAACTCTCCTGTATCTCCATGTATCAACAGCAACGGATAACTGAGTTGAGCCGCATATTCTGCGAGTGCTTCTCGATATAACTGATAACCATCGCATTTAGCTTTTGAGTTTTTATCACAACGTCCTGAGTGCTTCTCTTTTTGATACAGGTCAGCTTGTAGAAATATCACCGCAGCTTTATGGCTTGGCGTCAGCAAGTTATCCAACCACTTAATATTCTCTACATCACGACGATGAGACTCTTCGTGCACTACTTTTTTATCGGATAATAAGATTTGTCTGCGACCATTGTTGGTGCCTGGCACATGCAAAGTTAAAAACTGCACATCATCCACTATCCAAGATTGATTTTCAGGTACTGTTTGCTGACGTTTAAACTTTGGAAGGTTAGGTATTTGCACCGCAAAGTGTTTACGGATGAAATCCAATCTTTCTAACTCATCAAACCTAGGGTTCAGAGTTTCGCGGTCACAGTCAGTCCAATCATTGTCGCCGGGCGTGAATATAAAAGGTTGGCTACTCACATTTGAGATCAGGGCATAATTATCTTTAAGCAGTTGATCTGTACAGGGCTCAGCACCGGATTTCATATCACCTACGTGCACCATAAAATCATGCTGTATATCATTTACCTTTTCCTGCAGAGCACCATTTGGCATCAGCATGCCTCTGTCTATCTCCGTATAAGGTATATCACCAAAGACTAAAAACGACGTTGCCGAGGCCTGAAATACACTGAGCATAGGCATCAATGCCATGGCGAATAATTTAACGAGCTGCACAATAATTCTCCTTTATGTTACCCCTCTATCATACATCAACTCTGTGACAGAAGAAGTTGCTCTCTCAATAAAAAGCGCCGCTAATTGCGGCGCTTTGCTACTTAAGATGTTTTTCGAAAAAAGCTAAAAACTCAGTGAGCGTCTTCACTCTATGTGCTTGATAACTCAGATGATGATTCCCATCCTCGAGCTCTATGTATTTGAACTTCTTGTTATGATCTTCAAGTTCATCTGCCATGTCACGACTATGATTCACAGGCACGACTTTATCGTCATCACCATGAATAAGTAACACGGGGCGGTTAATCTGCTTAGCGTAGTTAACAGGAGATTGTGCCTCAAGTTTATCAGTATCTTGTCCAAATTGGTCACGAACAAGCTCTTTGTTTGTGAAAAAGCGCGCACGACTGACTATCGATTCTAAGTCTGTAACACCGGCAAAACTTGCTGCACATTGAAACGTTTCAGGATGTTTTACCACAGCCATTAGTGCTGCATAGCCGCCGTAACTTGCACCACCTATACAAATTTTATTTTTGAGTGCATACTTTTCTGCAACCAACCAGTTTGCCGCATCTTGTAAGTCATCTTGCATCTTTCCTCCCCAACCTTGATTTGCTTCATTAAAGAAGTCAAAACCATAACCAAAAGAGCCCCTAAAGTTAGGTTGGAAAACCACAAAGCCTCGGCTTGCCAATAGTTCAGACCAGTAATCAAAGCCAGCGTAGTCGCGAGAGTATGGTCCACCGTGTGGAAAGATGATTGTGGGAGCAGCCGCATCGAATGCTTTAGGTAGGGTTAAGTAACCCTCAATTTCAAGGCCGTCACGCGCTTTAAACGATACCCTTTGTTTGCCCAGATAATTGTCACCAGTAATATCTGGATATAAACGTCCTAACCCCGCTAAAGAGCTGGTTTCTCTGTCACCAATCAGGTATGTACCAGAGTCTTGGTCCGAATCGCCGTACGCAATGTATTTTTTATTATCCGCACTCATACTTATTACAACGGTGTCGTAGCTTGGTAATGCCGCCTTGAGTGAGCGTTGTAGGAGTTTGCGGTCTTCGTCCCAATAGACTCTCGAGTTATCAAGATTGGAATGGCTGAAGCCTATGGCTCTACCGTCGTGTGAATAAATGATACTGCCATCAAAATCGTAGTCTGGATCGGAGAAAATAAGCTGAGGTAAAAGCGGGCGCTTAGTAATGTCTGCTTTAAACAGCGCATTTTTACCATTATGAAGTGCGGTGAGGTAAATAATATTTGGATCTTTATCAAATCCCAGAATATGGATAGCTTCCGGGCCACGAGCCTGAAAAGTGTAGAAATCATTTAGATCCTTCGTTTTGTTATCATAGAGCATATAATAAGCTCGGATCCCTTCAAACCCGTAACCTATTCTTACATTACCTTGTTGATCGGCTATCCAACTGGAGATTTTCGTTCTTGCTCGAACAACTTTCTCGCGTCTATCTTTAGCTATGTCTAAGATATAAACGCTCGGCTTGTTTGCCATATCAAAGTCAGTTTGTACCAATATCTTGTTTGGTTGTTCTGGCAGTATGCTAATTACATCATCTTGAAATTGCGCAGAAATTTCATTGCGATAAGCACGGTTGATTTGAACCAATTCATCCGTAGGGTTTTTTAAATCAAATTTAAATAAACGAGATGATGTGTACTTTACGCCGCGCTGAACTTTGGTGTAATTAGCACCGAATAAGAGCATGTCATCGCTGGCCCAATCATACCAACCAAGTGCTATCGTTTTATTATCAGTTTGCAATATATAGTTTTTTTTATGCGTTTTTAGGTCATGAACAGTAAGAACGAGATTTCCTTCATAATTTTGTAAATACGCAACGGCCTTACCACTGGGTGAGAGTGAAACTTTACTCATATTAGGGAGTTGCGCGTAACTTTCAATAGGTAACTGGGCGTTAGCAGAGCTAGTGCATAAAAGTGCAATAGCAAATAGAATTATATTTTTCATTTTTAGATAAGATGCAGAATGTTTTATGTGTATTTAATTTGGCGACATTATTCCCTATTTTGAGGCTAAACTCCAATCTATATGCTTTGGCATACACTATCATTAGCGATAATTTCAAAAAAATGAGAACAAAAGTTAGCTACATTGCTCTCACCTTAAAGCCGTTGAAATCAGAGCTGCATACACACCAGTTAATGCGTACGCAGATTGAAGCTAACTTTTAGTCTATTTTACGTTTGTTGGGTTAGAGGCGTGGGTTTGATAATCAGTATAACCTTGTTCACTACCACCAAATAACGTTTCAGGCTGATGTTCATTTAAGTCCAAGTCATTTGCTATTCTGTAAGGTAAATCAGGGTTTGAGATAAATGGACGGCCAAACCCAATCATATCAGCCCAACCTTCATCAAGAGCTTGTTGGGCGCGCGCTTTCGTATACTTTCCGGCATAAATTAACACGCCATTAAATGCCTCTCTAATTGCGTATTTAAATTTCAAAGGCATATCTGGCGCGTCTTCCCAATCCGCTTCTGCGATGTGTACGTAGCATACGTTGAGCGCAGTTAGCTGTTTAATTGCCGCGAGGTATGTCTGCTCAGGGTTTTCATCTACTGTACCATTTAAGGTAGTAAGCGGCGCAAGTCTAACGCCCACTTTGCCACTGCCTATTTCTTCACTCACCGCCGTTACGACTTCACGCAAAAAGCGAATGCGGTTATCAACAGAGCCACCATAGCCATCAGTCCTTTGATTTGAGTGAGAGTCTAAAAATTGATTAATCAAATAACCATTCGCTGCATGCAGTTCAATTCCATCAAACCCTGCTTGCATCGCGTTGCGTGCAGCGTGTCGATATTCGTTAATAACATTATTGATATCTGCTTGGGTCATTGCTCTAGGTGTTTGTGCTTGAATAAAATTAGGGGAATCATTTTCATCGATGAAAACTTTCACACCCTGAGCTTGAATTGCCGAAGCTGAAATCGGCTGAAGCCCACCGGTATTACTTTGGTGAGATACTCGCCCAACATGCCAAAGCTGCGCAAACATAACACCGCCTGCATCATGCACTTGTTTTGTGACTTGTTTCCAGCCAGCAGCTTGGGCGCCTGAATAGATCCCCGGTGTCCAAGCATACCCCTTACCGAGTTGCGATATTTGTGTCCCTTCACTAATAATTAAACCAGCCGTAGCACGCTGTGCGTAATAGGTTGCCATCAAATTGTTAGGAATATCCCCGGGTTGACTCGCCCGCGAGCGGGTCATAGGCGGCATCACTATGCGATTGCTCAATGTTTTACCAGCTAAGTTAATCGACTCAAATAAATCAGCCATTTGGCCTCCTCAACGTTTATTTTCACTATGAGAAGCTTAACGGTTTAAAATATTTTCATTAACCGCAATAAATACAAAATATATTTGTAAAAAATGAAAAAGCTATAGCGTGAGCCTAGGCGCAATGTAGTCTAGAAATGCCGAAATCCGAGATGATACACCACTATTTTGATAATACACGGCTTGTACTGCTTCTCTGCGATTTGGCGAAATAATTTGCTCGGTAAAAACTTCAACAAGTCTTCCGGCTTTTATATCTTGCCTCACCATAAAGTTAGATAGCAGTGCAATGCCATGGCCTGCGATACACAATTGCCTCACGGTCTCACCACTGGATGCGCTAATGGAAAACTTGAGCTGCTGCGGACTTTGTAAAGGCCAGACGTTGAGATGTGGGGCATCGGTAAAACCTATCAAGTTATGATATGGAAGATCAATCAGTGGTTCATTACCTACAAATTTACTTAAATAGTCAGGGCTGGCTACAAGATGAAGTTTACTGCGACCTAGCAAACGAGCATGAAGATTAGAGTCTGCCAAGTCACCAATTCGTATTGCGATATCAGTTTTATGCTCTAGCAAATCGATGATGCTGTCATGACTCGTTATTTCCAAAGTAATATCGGGAAAGGCCTCATTAAAACCTTTTAATATAGGCGTAAGCTGGTGAAAAACGAAAGGACTTGCAGCATCCACTCTTAATTTACCAGCTGGTGAAAATCGTAACAGCTTTAACGCCTCTTCACCTTGCTCAATGGTATTGAGTGCCTGCCGCGCATAGCTTAAAAATAGCTCTCCTTCTTCGGTTAACTCTATCCGTCGAGTCGTTCGATTGAATAGGGTTACACGCAGGGACTTTTCCAGTCGAGTTACTGCTCTTGAGACCTTTGCAATTTGTTCGTCCATCAGATTTGCTGCAGCGGAAAAACTCCCAGTATCGACAACACAGATAAAAGCTTCTAGATCTTCGGTTTTTGAGCTAACGGCCACGTGTGTTCCTTTTCATTTTCTACAAAAGTATTTTGTCATTTTTGCTATTTTTTGCAAATAAAAAAGCTTTCACACTACACCAACTTATTGCTTATCACGTTAAAAAGGTTATTTATGCCGCTTGCATTACTGGCGCTGACATTAAGCGCATTTGCCATTGGTACCACCGAATTTGTCATTGTTGGTTTAGTACCGACCATTGCTTCCGATTTATCAGTTTCGCTGCCAAGTGCAGGTTTACTGGTGAGTTTATATGCCATTGGCGTTGCTGTTGGTGCGCCCGTTTTAACCGCACTGACAGGGCGATGGAATAGAAAGTCTGTATTACTTAGTTTGATGGCACTCTTTGTCTTTGGCAATTTGCTTGCGTGGCAAGCGCCAAGTTATGAAAGCCTCATTTTAGCGAGGATCATGACAGGACTCGCTCATGGTGTGTTCTTCTCGATCGGCTCTACGATTGCAACTAGCTTGGTCTCAAAAGACAAAGAGGCAAGTGCCATCGCCATTATGTTCACGGGACTGACCGCTGCCCTCGTAACAGGTGTCCCCTTGGGTACTTGGATTGGCCAACAGTTTGGCTGGCGAGCCACTTTTCTAGTAGTTTCTGCTTTAGGTGTTATCGCTCTATTAGGAAGTGCATTATTAATTCCAAAGAACCTAAAGCAAAGCGCATCTGCCAGTCTATCTGAGCAGGCAAAGGTATTATTGCAACCCAGATTACTGCTCGTCTATCTTATGACCATACTCGGCTACGGTGGAACCTTTACGGCATTCACCTATCTTGCGCCAATTTTACAACAGGAAGCCGGTTTTAACGCCGCTACAGTCAGTATTATTATGCTGGTTTATGGTGTATCTGTTGCTGTTGGCAATATCTATGGCGGAAAATTAGCCGATAAAAAAGGGCCGATAAGCGCTCTGACCATCATCTTCGCGTTACTCTCGGTCATTTTGGCTGTGTTGACATTTACCATGCAGTCGAAAGTAGGCGTGGTGATCACAGTACTAGTGTGGGGAGCATTTGCTTTTGGAAATGTACCTGGTCTTCAGGTCTATGTTGTGCAGCTAGCCGAAAAGTTTACTCCAAAAGCGGTAGATGTTGCATCAGGATTGAATATCGCAGCCTTCAACATTGGAATTGCGCTCGGTTCTGTTTTAGGTGGCCAAATTGTAGAAAATATGTCGCTGCAGGACACCGCTTGGGTAGGCGCACTTATTAGCGCTGCAGCCTTATTAGCAACCCGTTTTAGTGGCCATCTGGATAACAGGGCTCAAGTTGTAGAGTAGGTGGCGGCTCATCCGGAGGAATTTTGCTAAAAGATCGCCACGTGAAGTGACTCCTACGAAAAGGCGATCTGGTTTAGCAAATTTTCAAATCTCACCAAAGTAGGAGCAGGTTTATCCTGCGAGCTTTTGTTAAAGATCGCCACGTGAAGTGGCTCCTACGAAAAGGCAATCTGGTTTAGCAAATATTCAAGTCTCACCAAAGTAGGAGCAGGTTAATCCTGCGAGCTTTTGTTAAAGATCGCCAAGTGAAGTGGCTCCTACGAAAGGAAATCTGACTTACCAAATATTTAAGTCTTACCAAAGTAGGAGCAGGTTAATCCTGCGAGCTTTTGTTAAAGATCGCCACGTGAAGTAGCTCCTACTAGACTAAACTGCGCACTATTGTTTGGGGATCGCATTTCCTTTAAACGACACTTTGATATTCGTCACTTTACTTAAGTCATAAAGCTGTGGATTTTTCAGCTTAATTGACCAAGTGGTAAACGGAGTTGGTTTAAAGTAATTAATCGCATAATCGTTTGCTATTGCACCACTGGTGATTGGATCTATGCGCGTCGTTTCACTATCTAACAGCTCGTAACTTACCAATCGGTATAACGACTCTGCACTAAATTGATAGGGTTGCCCTTTAAACCTATCTTGATATGAACCACTAGATCTTACTTCGATATCATAGCGCTGGTTCTCATTTAACCCAGAACCTTCTAGTACAACATTGACCTCGTCTAATCTAACTCGATCAAACTGGGAAAAATCAATATCTTCCAACGACAGCGTAAAACTCATTTCACCGTCTTGCGCAAAATCCAGCAATTGCTGCGGCGCATCTAACTCTTCTATGGTGAGCATAAAATCTTGAGGTCGAGGGTTAAAACGCAATAATGACGCAGCCTCTTGTTCACGTAGTAAAGCTAAGTCGTGACGATATTCTTGATAACTTTGATTAAGGCTTGGTGTCACTATGGTGTCATCAAGAGACCAGTAGCTAAATGCCGCCTGATAGTTTGTTAATGCAACAAATATCGGACGTTTTAGATTATTCAGAGTCCGGAATAGCTGTTCCTCCATGTCCTGAATTTCATCTAGACTGTTTTGATTATTTTGTAAAAATGCATCTATACGATTGATCTGTTTAAGCTTTGCATCAGCGGTGATCCGCAAATCTATCTGTCTAGATTGCTCCTGGGCAATATCAATCTCTACAGCAACTATTGCCTTACCATGATTAATCAACTTTTCGATAGCAACAAGGTAGTCACTTGCACCATCAATGTCTTCATCTATGGCCTTTTTCATTTGTGCCTTAGCAGTTATCAAAAATTCGTCCCAAATTCGATTTGCCTTTTCTTTGGTCGGAATGAGTGAATTAAGACGATTGAACTCTTGTGCAAGCTCACTACTAGAAAACGGATCAGCGGTTTTTTGCGATAACACGTTTAACTGGCCGCTAACCGTTTGTACTTTATCCATTAATGACGCGATATCATCAATTTTGGTTTTTAACTCATTGATCTCTTGGATTGTGGCGGGCAAGCTCGCGACCAAGTCTTTCAGACCGCTGGTGTCACCCCCAGCAGCACCCGCAAATGCAGTGCCCGCACTAATTACGGTTTCAAGTACTTTAAGCCCAATTTCAGTGATTTTATCTAGTTTGTAGTCCAAAATTCCTTGTTGAAACTCGACCCCAGAATAGAAGACATTATTTTCTTGTCCGCTGAATGATGCTTTTTGTTCATCAAGTGTTTTTACCAAGCTCGTCAGTTGCTCAACAGAGCGAGAGATAATTCGTTGCTCAGCAGATGCAACGTCGAATAGGTTATCCTGCATCAAAGTGAGATCTTGGCGCTTGTTTTCTAAACTTCTGCCTTGTTGCTGAAAATTATTGTAGCTATCCTGATATGCTTCCATCGCGTTAATATATGCTTTAATCGTTAACTCATAAAAGTCGCGGGATAGGCTAGGCACATAGTTTTTGTTAAGTGTTGCGTACGACAAAAACTGTTTAAAGTTAGCCAGCTGCAAGTAAAAATTCTTTGCTTGAACGGAAGATTCTCTAACATCATGAGCTGCGTTTAAAATAGATTCAGGCCAACTCAACATCTCAATACTCAACGCTGGATTTTGATCATAGATAGAAGCCGCCATATCGAATGACTTTTCAAATGCATCTAAAAAGTACTCTTTATGCACAGAGATAAGTGACGTTAACGCTGGCGAAACAGGCGTTGCAAACTTATTGCCTTGTATTACCTGATATAGCGTACCAAACGAATCCGGTGCAATACTAAAGCGTTCAATTTCACCATCACTTGGCGAATGAGCTGTGATTATATTGATATTGGCCTCAACTTTATCGGCCATAAATACCAATGTTGATGCTTGAGCACTTTGGGTGTCTAAATTGATACTCACCGTACCATTACCCATTATTTTACGTGCAACGATAAAAATTCGTTTGTTTGGTGCATCGAAAATCATGTTTCGGTCGATTTCTACCGTGTCAGCCGCAATGACGATAGTATTATGATCTCTTGCACTGGAAAGCACGTCATTCAAATTTACATGTAAGGCCGAGACCAAATAATTTTGTGTGTCTATCTGTTGTTGATTTGAAGTCGTAACGCTCGGTAGGTTTTGACTTAGCTCAAGATTATATAGCTCGTTCCAAGTCGCAGCTTGGCTCGAAAAAGCGCAGCCGATCAACAGGCTGAGTAAAGTTGGTTTCATAGTAACTCCTTGTTGCAACATAAAACACCAACCTATTGAGCGCTCTATGAGAGTAGATCGCTCAATAGCTGTTGATTTATGATGCTAAAAATTCAAACTTATTGATGTTTACTGCTGTGATGTAGGCAGGTAGGCATTTTGTAGAAACGTCCTTGCTTTGTCTGCAATGTCTTTCCATGAGTTGCTGGCATTGCTAGCAAGAGGTGAAGAAACGATCCCTGCAACAATCACGTTGGCATTACGTAAAGCATTTTCACTGTCTAATTGAGTCAATACATCTCGAAGAGACTTCATATCTCCATACAAAGACTGCCAGTGCACTTGAACTTTGCGTACATTAATCAGCGCAGTTTCAATTTTTTCGTTCATGCCTTCCACTTGACCTTTGGCAATTTGATAAGAGGCCGCTAGACTCATCGCGTGAGCGAGTTCCTTATTCGCCGTCTCAATTTGAGATTCTACTTTATTAATCTCGCTCTTTACTTCCTCTAACTGAGCACCTTGGATACTACCGCCAATGATTAGCCCAAGTATGCCGCCAAGACTACTTAAGCCAATACCGGTTTTTAAATCACTCTTTTCATCATTCAGATCGTTAAGTCGTCGTTGTAATGTGCTAATTCGGTCACGTATATTAGCTGGCTGATCTTTGTTTAAAATGTCCTCAAAAGTGCCTTCTAGTGTATTTAATTGTCCAGAGTGTGTAGTTAAATCTCCTTGAAAGGAAACAAGTTGATCTACCACTGTTTGGGTTTTTGTTAGATTACCATCAACAAAATTCATGAAGGTGTTTAGAAATGAAATCGCTACTTGTCTGCTTTGCTCAGCAGCTTGCAAATCTCCGCTTAGCGACGCGTTATGTAGCTTTGTTAGTTCGTCAATAAATGGTTGAATTAGCAATACATGGGTATCGGAGTAATTCGCTAATTTTGTCGCAAGATCAATGATGCTAGGATAAAGCTTATGATTCCAATTCTGACCCGACGCATTGATTGATTCAAAGGTTGTCATCAGTGCAATGTAGTCGTTATTTAGAGGCGTATCTACTGGATATCGCGTCGCACTTCTAAAGGCAGCTTCGTTATTAGGTAAACTAACAGCTGACTCAGCAAAAACTTGAATTGTATGCCATTGCTCCTGAGTAAGTAGGAAGTCATTCGACCCAACATCTATAAACAGCGGTGAACCTTCGATATCGCCTTGAAGTGTATCGTACATAATTGGTGAAATTTCTGGGACGTTGGTATTCGCCGTAGCAAGCTGACTAAGCCCAAATAGCTGTAGTGATGTTACGATAGCGATTGCGCTTTTCTTTAACTTAATTGATTTCATCTTTCATATTCCTTAATCAATCGGTGTTCTAACTGTTAAGTTGCACTAGACCTCTTTTGGTCTCTAAAGATGCAACTGAAGATAAAAGTGCATGTAGTTAAAATGTTAACCAAATGTACTTTTAATATTATTGATATAGGGACAATGAGAATGGAAGAACTTCTACACTTTCTAACAAATTGAGGGATTTAGTTGCATTTTCAATAACACTAAACAACATGGCATACAATCTACAAAATAACAAATTAAGTAAACGAAAGTTAACAAAAACGAGCTGCAACCTAGCCATCCATAGCTATAGATGTAGAGGGTTTTGTTACAGACAGATAGTCAACAGTCTATTTTTACAGCTACTTTCGCTCAAAATTCAATCTCAATTAAATTGTTTCATAAAATCGAACTCAATGTTTCTACCGCTGTAAATGAGACGCACATTCTTTGTTGAAAAAATAAATTCAATCTATTATCAACCATCTGATCTTAGTCAGAAGAATTAAATTAACTGCCCGTTAGCACAACCACTTAAAGTTATCTAAATGACTTAAAAATTCAAACAAGATTACATCTAAAACGATTAAGGAAATTATCAATAACCACTTTTAGCTAGGTTGGGAAAGTGACGCTGAATTTGGTATAGACCATAAAGTACATTTCATTTATAACTATTAAAAATACATGTTTAATTTATGTAATATTTATGTAATTTTATTTAGGTGTGGCGGTCTTTATCTTATAAAGTAACGTGAAAAGAGAAGTCAAAATGAACAAACTAAGAAGAATGATGATATTTAAGGGGGTGGTAGAGTCAGGATCACTGACCAAAGCCGCGGAGAAGTTATCTTTGTCTAAATCAGTGATCAGCCAACATCTCAAGAAACTAGAAGAAGAGATAGGAACACCACTATTATACAGAAACACACGAAGCCAATCATTGACCAACGTTGGTAAAGACTTCTATGCGTATTGCCTTGAAATCAGCCATTTATCAGAGTTAGCTTGGGAAAAAGCAAGATCTAAGCAATTAGTACTTGCAGGACAGTTAACAGTGACAACATCCTATGCTTTGATGCAAACCATCGTTGCACCTGCACTATGTAAGCTGATTAAAACGCATCCTAAGATCCGCTTGAATTTAATTAATGAAGATCGCCCTCTCAATCTAGTAGAGCGGGGGATAGATCTTGCTGTTAGAGTGGGAAAAAGCGCAGATGTGGAGCAATCACAGCAATATATTGGTTCATTTAGAGACGTGCTGTATAAAGCAAAGGACAGTGAATTTAACGACACAACCGCTCCTTACATTGCAAACTCTTGGGAAGGTAAAGTCACAAATTATGAATTTATCCATACCACACAAAATATCGTTAAACCGCTTTCATTCAAAGCACATCACAAAACCAATTCCGTTAGCGATACAATAGGGCTCATTGAAAGCGGTTTGGGTATCGGGTTAGTGCCAGAAATCATCGCATTTAATAATCATAACCTGGAGCGAGTAGATCCCGAATTCGAGCTGGAAAAAGTGGAAGTATTTTGTATTCATAAAGGTAGTACTGATGTACCCGCGACGATACGAATTGCGCAAAGTGCTATTAAAAGCTATATGGATGCTCATCAATTTGTATTGAAAAATGCTGCGATGCACTAGTGAGCGTCAGATGGAATGTTGTCCTCATTTGCGTTACTAAGAATCTACGTTATGCTTGCAGTAGTTTAAGAAAATTATTTCACTCTAAACATGAAGTTAAAGGAAAATCTATTCTCCCGTTGTGCCTTGGTATTTGGACTAATATTGTTTGCGATAGTGAGTCAAAGTACACAAGCGAAAATAACCATTGCGGTTGTAGGCAAAACTAAAAATGACACCTTTTATGAACAATCGTATAAAGGGTGTGTAGACTTTGCCAAACAACATCCAAATGTAGAATGTATCTACGATGGTGCGGACGACTATCAAGATTTTAGAACGCAAAGCCTTATTATTAACGAACTATTGAATGAAAAGGTAGACGGTTTATTAATATCAACTACCGATTCAAACTATCTCGTGTCACGTTCACTCAAAAAGGCGAAGCAATTGAAGATCCCAGTGATCACTTTTGACTCTGACCTTTTAACAGAGCATAAAGATTACCGTCTCGCCTATGTAGGAACCGATAACTTTGCATTTGGTGTTGCACTAGGAGAAGCCGCCAAGCCTTATAAAAAGGCTGCGCTTCAATCGTTTTGTATTCAAACAGGTCATCACTCAACACCTAATTTAGATAAAAGAATTAAAGGCGTTAGATATGCTCTTTCTACACATACAATAGACAATCTTACAAAAACAGAAAATGATCTCAAACAGGGGTGGCAAGAGTACGAACGATGCCCACTTTATACTATGGGTAAACGAGAAGATGCGATAAGCCAACTATTGACCTTGCTAAGTTATGAAAATCCCCCGATTTTTATTGCTGTAGCAGGCTTCGCCCAATTTCACTCTAATTATATTGAACGCGTATTGCCATACAAAGAGAAGATCAAAAATAACAATACAGTGATCATTTCCGCAGATACAGAAGAGATGCAACTTAAAGCTTTGGAAAAGGGACTTTCAACAATCAATATTGGCCAAAACCCCTATGAAATGGGCCGAAAAGGAGCGGAATTGCTTTATAATACGATAGCGCTTGGCCAGGCGCCCTCCGAGGATAGCTACTACTTAGACTTTCATTACTGCAATCAAACAAACATTCTTAGATGTACCATTAACCACTAGCTTTAATGACCTTGTTATACGTAACCTAAGCTTCAGTCAAAATAATGGATAGGTTTCAACACCTATTTTTCACGCCACAAAAACAATACTAAAGTATCAATTTAAAAACCTGTTTAGAGACGTAAAACATCATAAAATCTGGTTTTTCGGTTATTCATTGACCGCCAACTTAAAAAATACGACAATGGTAGTATATTAAGTGATGTTAATGTAAACAAAAAATTTACATTAACTCTATTTTATTGGAGTGGCTATGAAACTTAACTTTGCAACCTTGGCGTTAATGTCAGTTATTGGTACAGCAAGTGCTGCCGACAATTTAGTCGTTAACGGCTCATTTGAAACATCAGACAATATTTCTGGTGATTGGGCGTTATTTGACAATCTCCAAGGTTGGAGCAGAGAAGGTGCCAAATTCGAAATTCAAAAGCAAAGCCTTGGTATTGCCGTGCCTCAAGATGGCAATCAATATCTAGAGCTTGACTCGACTGCAAATTATACAATCTACCAGAATATCCCAACAACGGCTGGTAAGAAGTATAAAGTGAGTTTTTATTACTCACCTCGAGTGATAAACAATGATTCAACTAATCGCGCACGTGCATGGTTTGGCGATAATACACTAGTGACGATGAATGCAACGACTCGTGGCTGGACAAAGTACGAGTATACTGTTGAAGCAACAGGTAGTTCGACACAGTTACGTTTTCAGGGTTTAGGTACTTCTGACTCATATGGTGCGTTATTAGACAACATCGTCGTGACAGAAGAGGAGGAAGTTACACCTCCAGAGCCGCCAGTAACTTGTAAATTAGGCGTGTATGGCATCAATAACTTTGGTGAAAACAGCAATAGCTATGTTTATAAATTTGACATGGTAAATGGTACCTATGCATACGTTGACGGCGTCGCTAACACAGCCTCAAATATTGCTGCGCACAATGGCGCACTTTACTTTATGGAACAAAACGACAGTGCATCTAAAGCTTCATCACTTTGGAAAGTTTCACTAGATAGTGCAGAACAGACTCTAGCTGCTAATGCGGTTTCATGGCCATTATACCGTTCAGCAGTAACGCCAGACGGTACTAAATTACTTGCAAGCAGCAAAACTTATCTATATGAGTTTGACATGCAAACAGGTGCAAAAACAGTACTTGGTAAACTAAGCTATGCAGGTGATGATTTCTCACATGGTGATATCGCATATTCAGCAGATACAAACATGATTTACGTACTAACAGGTAAAGCACTTTACACGCTAGATAAAGGCGACATGACTTTAGATCTTGTTGGCGAGCATGGTGTAAATTGGGCTTCAGGTTTAGCAGTAAGCTCTGACGGCACATTATACGTGTCTGGTCGTAATTCAGGTGAAGATGCGAAGATCTACACATTGAATCCAAATACGGCACAAGCGACCTTTGTTATGGATGGCCCAGAGCACATCAACGACTTAACGTATGTAGCTAATTACTGCGAATAGGTCTATCTAATTAAGCAAGGCGAGGGGAATCCTCGCTTTTTTGTTTATAGCTAAAGTAGTTGATTGTTTTATATTAGAAGATTAAGTTTGTAAAGACCTTAGCGAAGCCGCTTTGATACTTCCAAGACATATAAAATCAGTAAGATAAAAAGACTGGTTAGCGTGTCTAATCCTTCATTCTCTCTAAAACCTCTTTTTGAATTTCTTCTTTGCTCGGCCTGCCAATTTCTAAAAGAGGAAACACAAAGCGAATAGCAGTTCCTTTTTTTGAGCTTTTAATACTCAACTTGGCTTTATAGCTTTTCGCAATTTGTTTTATGGTATATATCCCTAATCCGAAATGAAGTCGTGAATAAAGCGCCATTCCCTTGCCATTATCAGAAATAATTACGTGAATTTGATCTTGTTGTTTACTAATGGACAGGCTGAGTTGCGTTGCTTTTGAGTGTTTAAGCGCATTATCAATACAATGGTAGGTTACACTGTAAATATCTTTTTCCAACTGTTTTTTAAGTTGTGTCTCACCAATAGAAATATTGAAATTAAGCTCCATATCACTCATATATGAGCAATGAGCCTGCAACATACCGATAGCAACGCTCAGTTTTTCTTTTCCAAGTGCCGCATGACCTCGTGCCAGTGGTTCGAGCTTCAAAAGTGCTTGGTCGAGTTTGTCTAAACCTTCTGAAATCATAATGTCATTGCCGCTACACAACTTTTTAGCCTCGGCAACTTTAAGGACAGCATCACTCAAGTCTTCTTTTTGGTATTGGCGTTGATTATTCCTGAAAACTTTATGAAAACTCTGCACCCAAATATATATATACACAGAAATCGCAATTACTAGGATAAAGACCAAAGCAGCATACATTGAAATAGCTAAAGGTGTTGAATACCATGGCGCAGCCACGTTAAAAGTCAGCGCCGTAACATCACTGAAGCGTCCCTTATTCTCAACCCTAAATAAAATATCGTATCCTCCTGGCTTTAGATTGCTAAGTTGGATTCCTGCAGCTAACAATTTTTGCCATCCAGTATCGTTTATGTTTGCTTCAAACGAGTTGACATGCTGATCTACAAAATTGTAGTCACTAATCGTTATTTCAATAGCTGGATGCTGACTAACCAGTTCAGAAAACTCCAAATAGGTTTTACCATCCAGAGTGACACTTGTTACCTTTGGAGCATAAAGATCGACTGAAGGTGCCGTTGTCAGCTCAAATATAAAATCTGAACTGGCAGCATAAAGCTTGTCGCCCAGAACCTTAAGACTTCCTATCGTAAAAGAGTGCGCTTTTGTTCCAGGTACCAATTTTGTATGATCCGCGCCTCTTTCTATAATGTGGACACCATTGTTGGTCGCTAAATACAAATTGTCATTAAACTCCACAAACTCCTTAACAAAATTTGGTGAGCTTAACTTTTGCCAAACTCCACTATTGGGTTTAAACCAGACACCTTTTCCATAAGTCGCTGCAAATAGGCCTTCCTCTGTAACAAAACTGTCAGTGACAACTACACCGTCTTCAAATAGACGGTGCGTCCAGTCTTGTGTATCAACAACCAACAACCCTTGTTTGGTGCTTGCATAGATATAGTTCCCACTATGATTAATGTCTAAAACTTCTAAACTAGGAAGCAATTGTCTAAGCTTTTTATCTACTATCAATTCTAAGTGTGAATCAACTTCCACAACCCCATAACCATTTGTTGCGATATGCAAATTATTATCGATCACTGAAAAATTTAGTACATAATCATCATGGACTTTTGTTACCTTCTTACTTGCAAAATCCACAAAATAGGTACCCACATTGGTTCCTATCGCGAGACCGCGAT
The DNA here is from genome assembly GCA_000814665.1 of Pseudoalteromonas flavipulchra NCIMB 2033 = ATCC BAA-314. Lineage (GTDB taxonomy): Bacteria > Pseudomonadota > Gammaproteobacteria > Enterobacterales > Alteromonadaceae > Pseudoalteromonas > Pseudoalteromonas maricaloris. The sequence goes on along the minus strand of JWIH01000020.1, from coordinate 278,737 downwards.
TGAATAGTTGAAAGGCCGTGACCTCAAATGCCTGTGCAGATATTTGATTATTTAACCAAGTTAATGGCTCAAAATGATTTCTGTCGGCCTTTTGAAAAATGCCTTTTGTAGTGCCAACCCACAATTTTCCAGCAACGCCTTCAAGTACGTTGTATTTAGACCCTAACGACAACTCAGAAGACTTAAGACCAACTTCGATAGGTTCGAATGTGTTTAGACTTAAACCCCACACCCGATTTTTACCATCTACATGTAACTTGCTGTAGTTTTTCTTCTTAGTATTAATACCGGTTCTCGTAATATTTAGGTCTGTGAGTGTGATTTCATTGACACTTTCGTTATCTGTAAAGTAGATAAAATAGGGGGAAGCAAACACGATATTATCAGCATTGTGTATTTCCATATTAGAGATAAGCTGCTGCTGTAGGGTAGAGTAGTAACTTATCCTATTATTAACGAAATAAACAACGCCATGTGGTGTTGCCGCTAAATTTCCGTTATCAATGCTTAGTGCTTCAACAGTTTTAATCACACCATCTTGTACTATAAACACACCATCTCTGGTCATTAGGTAGGCTAAGTTTGCAAACGCGTCAATGTCTAAAACTCGGCTTGAACTGCTGTATATTGTACTAACTACTCCAGAATCAAGATCAATCCTTTTAACATCATATTTTCCTAAAGTGAAAAGCGATGAGTTTGTTAAGGCAAGTTTTGTCGCTTCCACAGACGCTATTTTTTTAGATTCTAGACTTGTTAGATCCGTGATCCAAACGTCACCATTAGAGTACAAAGAAAACAAAGTTTTATGTTGCAGTTTAATATCACGAACTAAACCGCTTGGTAATCCAGCAGCTTTACTTAAAGGAAGAAAATGACGACCATCGTATCTATATACTCCATTGTGCGAGGACAAATAAAAGTTATCGTTTGAGTCATGAACGACGCCATTTAGATGTTCAAATTGGAACGCTTGTAACTGCAATGAAAGGGCAGTAAGAAATAAAAATACGAAGATACGCATGAAACAATCCATTCATTAAATACGGCCAACCACAAGAGCTGGCCTTACTTCCTAGTTGACCTCGTACGCATTGTGATCTCTTACACCACAACCCGCTACGACGATAGGCAAATCGTTCTTAGTTTCTCCAGATGCCGTTTTATCAACTATATTACGCTCCATTGTAACACTCTTTAAGCCTTTGTTAAGTTTTTGATTATCACCTTTTGATTTTTCCCAATCAAATTGCTTTTCACGCTCAGCAAGTACAAACAAATAGGTCGGTTTACGAGGATCAGATTCATTCTTTTTATTATTCCAAGAATGCATTACCGCTTCGCCGGCTTCAACACCATATAAATGTGTGTAGGCTGCCGCTAATAGCTGAGCTCCAGAATCACTCATCACCATAAGCGCCGTATTTTTATAGTCGCTACCACAATCGAATGACACGTCTACATTTAATGTAGAACCATCAGGCAACAGCAAATCGGCATTCATCCTAGAAACTCGAGCACGGTCCTCTAGTGGAGTTAGGGCGTTAGCCGCACTAATACAAAACATAGTTGCAGCGATTGGAAGTAGTATCTTTTTAAACATAGAGATTTCCTTTTAGTCATAAAATGCGTCCCTTCATCAACAGTTTCAATCAATACGTTATTGAGTCGTATCTAGAGAATTTCTCCTACAACAATGACATGGATTGTTTAAGTGTTAGAAGGCCACGCTACGGTATGCAGATCTCGCATGAAAACATAATTTGCAAGACCACATCTACCATCTTATTTGCAGCTAAAATATCTTCAACTACAAAAGTACTGTGAGCTTAATCTTTAAAGATCTTCTCTCTACTATTGTTGATCTGTAGAGCACCAACTGTAAACACTTAGTTAAGAGCTAATTTTTTATTTTATAATTCCTACCCAAAGTAGACGATGCCTTTGCTAATAATTAGTACAACGGCTAAAGACGTTAATAGCTTATGGAGATACAACTTAAATTGTGCTTTGGATAACTTCATGATTGATGATATGAATCTAAAGTTGCTGTTGTAATGCGACGAAAGAAATTAGAATAGGGGTCTCAGATGACGGTCAAAAACGCCACATAACAAATTTAACATAATATAAATTATGGGATTATTTATACAGTATTGCATAATACATATCTGAATTACTATAATATGTCCAATACTAACCAATATCGGACTTATCATGATTTTACCACTGGTCGACACTTTAAAGCAGCTTAGGTATCAAATCGCCCATCTTGAAGATGATACGCTTGGGCATGAATATCCAGAGCTGGAAAAATTCTTGGCTCGTCATGGTAAATCACTACCGGTACATAGCGAGCTACAGTTCTTATTTCAGTTTTTGTATGTTTACGGTCGTAAGTCTGAAGCAACTTTTAACCGCTTTCGTAATGAGCTTGAGCGCTTTTATTTATGGTCGTGGCTGGTTGCTGAGAAGTCAGTGTTTGAGCTAAAACGCGAAGACATCGAGGCATATGTGGATTTTGTGGTAGAGCCAGATAACGCATGGACACAAACTTCTGTGCAGTGGCGTTATAAGCAAAACCAAGGTATCCGTCAGGTTAACGAAAATTGGCGGCCATTTGTTCTCAAAGAAAACGGCGCTAGCCAGCAAACGTTGGCAGCAATGTTTACCGCGCTCAATGTGTTTTACAAGTTTGCCATTTTAGAAGAAAAATCATTTGCTAACTTTGTTCCAGTGGTTAAGAAAAATAGCCCGTATTTAGTGGTTCAATCGCAAATCAATCTTCCTGATACGCTGAGTGATTTGCAATGGGAATATGTTTTTGGTGTAACACGTGATTTAAGTGAACAGCAGCCGGACCTAGAACGAAATCTTTTCGTATTAGCTTGCTTAAAAGGCTTGTATTTACGCATTTCAGAGCTATCTGACCGCCCTCATTGGTCACCAGTAATGAGCCACTTTTGGCAAGATCAAGATGACTTTTGGTACCTAAGAATTATGGGTAAAGGCAATAAGCTAAGGGATGTAACGCTTAGCGAAGACTTTATCAGTTATTTAAAGCGTTACCGGCAGTACCGGGGGTTAAGCGCCCTACCTCGCGTTGATGAGCCCTACCCAATTGTTCATAAACTAAGGGGCCAAGGCGGTATGAACGTTCGTCAATTACGCCGTATTGTTCAGCAAAGTTTTGACTTAGCAGTGGCTAAACTAAAGGAAGATGGCTTTACAGAAGAGTCAGAGCAACTCGAAGCCGCAACTTCACACTGGCTAAGACATACAGGTGCAACGCATGATGCGCAACACCGACCGCTAAAGCATCTATCTGAAGATTTAGGTCACGCTAAAATCGCAACAACAGATCAAATTTATATTCAAACCAATATTAAAGAACGCGCCAAATCGGGTTTGAAACGGAAGATTTAGGCTCTGAGCGTTCGGTCTGGATTTTAAGGAGTATATATGAGCTCAAGATCATTGGTAATAATTGAAGATGACTTAGGCCTTGCGGAACTGCTTAGGCGCTTCTTTGAAAAACATGGTTTTATCGTGAGTATCCAAAATGATGGAGTGAGCGGATTGGCGCATGTCCTGCAACTTCAGCCAGATTTTGTATTGCTTGATTTGATGTTGCCAAATAAAGATGGTTTCGAGATCTGTAGGTCACTACAAAACAGGTACAATGGTAAATTGATTGTGTTAACCGCGAGTCACGATGATATAGACGAAATTACGCTATTAGAAATGGGGGCTGATGACTTTATTCATAAGCCAGTCAACCCACGAATTATCCTAGCGAGATTTCGAAAACTAGTTCGCTTAGCAGAAGAAAGTGAGAATAAACAGCAAAATGGGCACGTGATCCGTGTTGGCCCCTTCTCATTTAACTCATCGACAAGGCAAGCAAGCCAAGATGGTATACCGCTTGGTCTCTCAGACAGTGAATACACATTATTCCATTTTTTGGCGTCTAATGTTGACTCTATTCTAAGTCGCGACCAGATTTCAACTCAGCTGTACGGCCGCTCATTTGATGGTTTCGATCGTACAGTTGACAATAAAATAATGAAGATAAGAAAGGTTATCGGTGATGAAATGCCCTATCAACACCTCATCACTGTAAGAGGGAAAGGATATATTTTTGTAAATAGCAAGGAAACTGAATGACAAGCATACGTTTTGCATTTGCAAGCTTACTCTTTGTTAGTGTGTTTTTAGTGATAAACCCCCTTTTGACTTCTCTAGCTACAAGTTATTTCTCAAAAGAGCTGAAAAAGGATGTAGAGCTAGATTATCTAGCCTATGTTTATGCTTTAGATGCAGCTCGTCCTGGCTTGGATGATGCTCAGTGGCAAGCTTTACTTGCCCAGATCTCTGAAAAAAGTAATCTAAAAGTACAGACACTAGATAAACCTGCATTTGAGCAAACGACTAAGTTAGTCATCGAAAACGTTTATGATGAGGAATTACAAACCGTAATCGCAAAAATACAAGGTAAAGAGTTAATAGCGTTTTCTGCGCTTGGAGTGCAAGGCTCTGCTGGGGCAATCCTCAATTTTATTCAGTATGGTTTACCCTTAGGACTAATCTTAGTCCTATTTTTGTTGCACTCACTTTGGTTGCAATTTCGACTTTCTAGGTTAGAACATGCTAGTAAATTAATTGCACAAGGATTGTTATCTAAACGTGCTGATACCGGACTTTTAGCAGTCGGACGTGTCAATTACGCCTTTAATCAAATGGCTGAAAAATTAGAGTGTGCCTTTGCACAGCAAAGGAATATGATCAGAGCCGTATCTCACGAGCTCAAAACGCCATTATTCCGACTTCAGCTCAAGCTTGAGTTGCTTGATGTTCCACCAAAGAACAAAAATCTGGTTCGAGAGTTATTTGAGGAATGTGAAGAGCTTGAAATGCTGGTGCATGAAATTTTGGAGTTCAGTAAAGTAGAACAGTTTTCCGCGAAGACCAGCGTTTCCAATTTTGATTTGCGTACTCTAATTAATGAATACATCGTCAATTTAGAAAAGTACTGTAATCACCCTATAATTATAAATTGTCCAAACTCATTATGGATAAGAGCCTGCCAAACAGATGTTAAACGCGTGCTTCATAACTTAATTGTTAATGCTGATAAATTTGCAGTCGAGCAGATCCGTGTTTCACTAAGTTTATGTAACGCTCAACTTCTCTTAACTGTGGAAGATGATGGCATTGGCATTGCTGAAGATAAACATGAGTTAGTCTTCCAAGCCTTTTTTACGGTAGATGAAAGTCGCTCAGGAAAAAGACGAGGTGCAGGCCTTGGCTTGACCATCGTAAAAGAAATTTTATTGAACTATGACGCTGAGGTCTCGGTAAGCAGAAGTGAACTCGGTGGCGCATGTCTAACTATCAATTTGTCCTCAATATTGATCTATTAACTATGACAAACCCCTGACAAATCCGCGACAATCAAATTACTACTTACACTTTAAAATAACTTCATATTTTAATCGATAGGAAGTTATGATGAAAAAATTCAACTTAAGGCCGATCACTTTAATCTTGTGTATCGGACTTGCTGGTTGCCACTTTGACGAAAATAAAAGCAGCGTAGAGGTTGTTCAACAAACGCAAAGAAATGAGCTTTGGTATTCGGAACATTATGGTGAAATAAAACAAATAGTTGATGAGCGTCTAGTGACCTGGCAAGTAACAGGCTCCTCTTGCTATCCAATTCTGACATTAGACCCTCTTCCGTTATTTGATGCGTTTAGCGCCAAAAGTGCAGGCTTGCTTACCTATAAACGACCCTACGATTCTGGCCCTGTAAAATACACTGAAATATCCAGTCTCGATGAAGTCTGTAAAGACGGATTTATATCTACCTCAGATAAAAGTGACTATACCTTTGACGCACAGGCAATCTTTGAACTTTTTTGGCTGGATATGAAAAATCACTATGCATTTTTCTCTGAGCGTAATATAGATTGGGACGCTGTTTATAACCAGTATGCTGGGCAGCTAAGTGATGCCAATGAGACAAAACTACTAGGCGTATTTCGTGAAATACTTGAGCTACTAAATGATGGTCACACCAGGCTTTATTTTAGCCTTGAAGAAGAACCGATAAATTTTGAAGCTAAACCTACCCTATCCAAAAGGTTAGAACGAGAAGCGGTTGCTCTAAACTTGAGTGGTGAACTTGCTGAAAAATATATTGAAACGCAAACGAATCAACTACAAATGACGATTGCACAATACCTGGATCAAGAGACAAAGCAAGACTTTATAATGCGTAAGCAGCAAAGTCCAAATGGCCCTAATTGGGGAGTGATTAACACTGGTGGTCAACATATTGGTTATTTGAAACTCTATCATTTTCAAAACTTTATTGATGTAGCAGGTATTGAGCGTCAAGATATTAGTTATGCCAATGCGGCTTTCAACGATTTACTGGATGAAATTTTCACAGACTTATCCCGTACTAATCAGCTGATTATTGATATTCGCGATAATGAAGGTGGCCATGACATACAAGCACTAGAATTAATCAAGCGCTTTATCTCACAAAATACGCTTGTTTGGGATATTAGTACATTTTATGCTGGGGCGTTACATCAGCTGACATCGGTTTATGCAGAGCCTGATAATGACAGGCCATATTATCTTAAAGATATTTATCTCCTAACCTCAAACGGTACTTTCAGTGCTGGCGAAACCTTTGCGTTAGCTATGTCTGCGCTCCCTCAAGTAACACTGGTAGGACGCGCTACAGCTGGTGCTACCTCTGATACTTTTCCACGGATGCTGCCTAATGGTTGGATTTATGAGCTGAGTAATGAGTACTATGAAAATAGTTTGGATTTGAATGTGGAAGTGCTAGGTGTTCCTGTTGACGTTGACGTCGATCCCTTCGACATCACATTTAGAAAAGAGAACAAAGATGCGGCGATTGAAAAAGTATTGTCACTACTAAGCTATGAGCCTTAGCTATGAAAAAAGGACATCCACTGATGTCCTTTTTATCATTTAAGTGTTTTAGCAAAAAAGCGATGGATTGAACTACTACATTTAACTCAACTAAATAGCATCACTTACGCTTAAAACGAACAATCAACTCGTGCATTTCTTTAGCAGTCGATTCTAGGTCTTTACTCTCTTGATGCACTTTGTCCGCGCTATCTAGGCTGTTGTTTGCAAGCTGTGCAATGTTTACGACTTGCTGATTAATGTCATCAGACACGGCCGCTTGTTGCTCAACCGAAGTTGCAATTTGCATCGACATATCACTAATTTGGATAACCGCTTGGGTGATTTGTTGTAGCATATTGGTGCTTTGATTCAGCTGATCAATACCGTGAAGCGATTCTTCTTGGCCTTGCTGAGCAATGTCTACTGACGCTTGTGTGCTGCTGGTTAGTTCTTCAATAATTGCATGGATCTCTTTCGTCGACTCTTGTGTGCGCTGTGCTAGATGTCTAACTTCATCAGCAACTACTGCAAAGCCCCTACCTTGCTCACCAGCTCGCGCAGCTTCAATTGCTGCATTTAGTGCTAGCAAATTAGTTTGCTCAGCGATTTGTTCGATAATTTGTGCGGCTGCCGCAATTTTATCAGTTTGTTTAGAGACACCTTCAACAGAATTGCGGATGTCAGCAATGGTATTACTTAAATCACCAAAAGCAATTTTAGTTTTATTAGCGATCTGTTCCGTTTGAGAGGTCAAATCAAGGGAGTTTTGAGCATCTTTAGCACTCAATTGCACGCTGTTAGAGACATCGTTGATGGTTGTTGTCATTTCATTCATGGCAGTAGCAACAAGCTCAGTCTCAGTTTGCTGCTTTTGTAAATCGGCATAAGTTGCTCGCGCTTCTTTACTCGCCGTATGCGCTCCTTTTGATACGTTTTGCGCCGCATGTTCAACACGCGTAAGAATTGTATCTAGGTGTGCCCTTTCACTCTTTAAGCGTACTTGGATTGATGCCATGGTGCCATCCCAAGTCGAATAAACTTGCTCAGATATCTCATCGCAAAAACTGTGCGCCAACTCAGATTCTAGTCGTCTCAGCTGTTCTTTATCGCGCCAAGTTGCATAAGCTGAATATGCTAACATATTGGCCATTAACCAAAAAAATCCTGCAGATTCTGAAGCAAAATACCAAAGTGCCAGTGACGAGACGATGTTAAATACTGGCCAAACAACACGTAATTTGGGAAGACTGAAACTGCTTCCTTTATTAGTATTTACGTTTGTATAAAGTTGACTTGCCCGTTCAACCGTCGCCCTATCTGGGCAGCTTCTAACCGACTCATAGCCTATGATTTTGCCATTTTCTGTTATTGGGGTTACATAGGCATCGACCCAGTAGTGATCACCATTTTTACAGCGGTTTTTTACGATCCCCATCCATGGCTTACCTGTTTTAAGCTGCGCCCACATGGTTTGAAACGCCACAGGTGGCATATCTGGATGTCGTACTATATTATGAGGTTGTCCAACTAACTCATCACGGGAAAATCCACTAACATCAATAAACGCTTGATTGCAGTCAACAATATTACCTTTCAGATCAGTGACGGAGATGAGTTTTACATCGCGAGAAAAGGTTTTTTCTCTTTGGGTTACTGGGTGGTTGGTTCTCATTAGACATGTCCAAAACTAACAAAAAATTGATTTTCCCTTAAAGATTTGCAGGAAAATACGCCCTCAATCCATGAATAGCAATAGAGAAGGGATTAATTAACGATAATTACAACTATAGTGTGAGTTAATTTTAGGCGCAAATTGATTTATGCCAGTTTAGATCGAAATTAGGCTTACTCCCGTATAGCCTTTCTTGTAAAATAATCCTATTAAAATGATAATCTAAGGAGCGTTAGGTGTCTCGCTTTTCAGCCATAACAGATAACCCCCATGAAGGCCGATTTAATTCCAAAACGGGTATTCTTATTACAAATTTAGGTAGCCCAGATGCACCAACGGCTAAAGCACTTAGAGTTTATCTCGCTGAGTTTCTTTCCGATCCCCGTATTGTCGAAATTCCAAGACTAATTTGGTTAATGATTTTGCATGGCATAATTTTACGTGTTCGCCCTAAAAAATCTGCACACGCCTATCAGTCAATTTGGACTGATGAAGGCTCACCTTTGATAACCATTAGTCGAGCGCAAACTGATAAAATAGAAAAGCAATTACGCAGTGAAGGTTTTGAAGGCATCGAAGTTGAGCTTGCCATGCGCTATGGCAACCCGTCAATTGAATCAGGGCTTGAGAAGTTAAGAGAAAAAGGCATCACACGAATTATCATTGTGCCGCTATATCCTCAATATTCCAGCGCGACAACAGGTTCAACCTTTGATCAGATCTCAAAGGTGCTAAGAGGTTGGCGCTGGGTACCAGAACTGCATTTTATTAATGGCTATCACAAACATCCGCTCTATATCGAATCTTTAGCTAATTCCATTAGAGAAGATCTTGAGGCGAATGGAGAGCCAGATAAATTGGTTTTTTCATATCATGGAACACCAAAGTTATTTTTAGATAGAGGCGACCCGTATCATTGTTTTTGCCAACAAACGACTCGCTTAGTCGTTGAAAAACTTAATCTTGATAAAGAAAAAGTGATAACGACCTTCCAAAGTCGTTTTGGTAAAGCTGAATGGTTGCAACCTTATACGGACAAAACACTTGAGAGTTTTCCAAGTCAAGGTATTAAAAATGTCGCTATTTTAAGCCCCGCTTTTAGTGCCGATTGCTTAGAAACACTCGAAGAGTTAGAAGTTGAAAACCGTGAGGTATTTGAGTCTGCTGGCGGCGAAAAGTATCGTTATATTCCTGCGCTAAACGACCGTGATGATCACATTAAAGCTATCACTGCGTTGATAAAACCACTGTTGTAATAAAGACGCAGAAGCAATCTGCTATTTCTGAGGTGTGATATCAAAATATCACACCTTTATTTTTCTAATGCACTTTGTGTTTGTTCAGCAAAAGCGTCTGTGGTGAGTAACTCAAGGCAGGCATCTATTGGTTTTGCGGGGCTGTAAAAGAATCCTTGAATGTGATGACAACCGAGCTCTCGTAACTTTTCAAGTTGAGTAAACTGCTCTACCCCTTCGGCTATCACACCAATTCCCAACTTATCACTAAGTTTAATAAGGCAGTCTATCATTACTTGTTTGTTGTAGTCAGACATTAAGCTGTCGACAAAACTCTTGTCTATTTTTAGGTAATCGACCTGGTTTTCTATTAAGTTACTCAATGATGAATAACCAGTGCAAAAATCATCAAGTGAAACTTTGACACCATGTTCTCTGAGTTGGTTAAGTGTTTTCCAAGTGTAGCGATTTGTAGCAAGCGATTCAGTAACTTCAATGGTAATTGCTTCATACGGGATCTTGGCTTTTTCAATGGCAGACGTGATTAGCTTCACCTGATTAATACTGGCTTTAAACTCGCTAACAGAGCGATTAATAGAGATCCCAACCTCTGTAAAACCAGCTTGGTGGATCTTTGCTAAGTCTTGGCAGCTGCGCTCAAGCACGAATTGTCCAACTAAATGAATGAGACCAAATTCTTCGGCGATAGGAATAAAAGTGCCAGGCGAAACCATACCATACTCATCGTCAAACCATCGCACTAGCGCTTCAAACTTTGTAATATGGTTGGTATCTGCATTAACAATCGGCTGATAATATACGGTAAGCGCTCCTTCTTTCAGTGCCTGTTTCAACTTGTCTTTGAGCTTTATTTTATTTAAATAGGCGTTTTGAATAGCCGCATTGTGTAAGGCGACTTGTCCGCGCTCGGTCTTTTTCACGCTGTTAAGTGCATGCGCTGCATTTCTGAGTAAATTTGCTGCGGTGATCCGAGAGCCTGCCTCAAGCTGTGCAATACCTGTAGAGCAAGTGACTTCTATGGTAATTTCATTAAATACATATGGCTGAGAGAGCTTCTGTGAAAGCTTTTGCGCAATTTTAAGCGCGCTTTCTACATCGCTGTGAGTAAGTAATAACGCAAACTCGTCACCACCGTATCTTGCGATAACATCATTTTGGCGAACTGCATTTTTCAATCGTTTAGCTACAGAAATAAGTACCTTATCGCCAATCTCCGGACCAAAAACATCATTGACTTCTTTAAACCTATCCAAGCCGATAAAAAGCAGTGAGCAACTGGTATTGTTACTTCTAGAAGCTGAGATCTGCTCTTCTAAGCGCTGCATAAAACTACGGCGATTTAATAGCGCGGTTAATGGTTCATGATTAGCGTAGAAGGTAAGTTGAGATTCATTACGCTTCCATTCAGTAATATCTCTAAAGATGCCGACGTAGTTAGCGACTTTACCTTGCTCATCCTTCACCACGCTCAGTGTTAATTCCTCAGGATAAATCTGACCGTTTTTGCGACGGTTGTGGATCTCTCCTTTCCAGTGACCAACAGTGCTCAACGACGCCCACATGGCTTCATAGAATGATTTATCTTGCTTACCAGATGATAGCACCGCAGGGTCTTGGCCTAATAATTCGTAGCCGGTATAACCCGTTAGTCGCTCAAATGCACGATTTACCATAATGATTTTATTTTCATTGTTGGTGATCATAATGGCTTCTGTAGCATGCTCGAACACAACATTAGTGAGTTCGAGCTGTTTATTTAGCGATGAAATATAGCTAATATCTTGAATAGTCGCAGTGAATACAAGCTCATCGCTATGTTGCTCATCAGACTCTACTTGACCAATAATTCTTAATAACCCGTAGTGTTCGGTGCGAGAGGTCAACGAAACTTGTAAATCAACATGCCGAGTTCCACCTAGTTTGACTTTCTCTAAAGCTATCCGCAGTCGTTCACTATCTTCTATTGTGAGTTTATCGAGTAATAATGATAGAGATAGAGATAGAGAATCAGTTTTTGTCTTAAGTAGATGATTAAGATGAGAGGAAAAGTAGTGTTTGTTCTGTTTAAGTTGCCACGTCCAAGTGCATAAGTCCGCTATTTGCTCGCCTTTTGCAAGTTGTTTGAGCAAAATTCCTTGTTTGGTCAATTCTAAATTGTGGCTAAGCTCCGTTGAGATCAGGTGTCCTAATTCTTGAAACCATAGTTTTTCTTCTAGGCTGACTTGTTTTTCTTTATTAAACAAACAGACCATTATTCCTATGGGTGTATGATCTAATGCTCGCAAAGTTAAACCAAGATAACCCTCTATGCTTAAAACGCGAAGGATCTCATCCTCTTCATAAAGTTGCTGTAAACCACTTGTGACGCAACATACATCATTGCTTGCTTTAGCATCAAAACAAGGTGTCCCTTCAAGGTCATAAATAATATTATCGACTTCTTCACCATCCGCGAGGTACATCACGGTCTTTACACGCTTATCGTTATCGATAAATTTACCCACAAAACAATGATCCGCATCAAATCGTTCATACAACTGTTTCAATGCAAATTGATATCGCTGATTAGTGGATGTTAAATTGTAAAAATGGCTAAACGTTAAATTCATAGAAGTCTGTATGGCTCATTCCCGACCAAGATTTTTGTTTAATAAATAATAATAGCTTAATAAACTACATAGAATATAAATACAGATCAATAAATTTGCTTTGTGATGAGAAATTGAGTCTAGTGAAGGTTAGATAGCGCCGATTGGCGCTATCTAAGAAGAAAATTTGTTTATCTACAGTTGCGGTTGTACGTCCAAACCATAACCAAACATCACAGCGAGTACCAGTACAGTTGCCGCAGCGACCATGAGTTTAGCCATCAATGGCATACAGAATCTAAACCAATGTGTGTAAGGGACGCCAGCCATGCCGAGTATCCCCATTAATACCGCATTTGTTGGCACTATCATATTTGAGAAGCCGTCACCAAACTGATACGCAAGTACCGCAACCTGTCTTGGTACACCAACTAAGTCGCCTACCGGCACCATCAGTGGCATAGTCACATATGCCTGACCTGAGCCCGAAGGTATGAACATATTTAAAAGCGTTTGGATAAGTAACATGCCAACAGCCGAAACTTCTGCAGCGACATAAGAAAGAGGAGTTGAAAGTCCATGCACAATCGTGTGAAGGATTTGACCATCTTCAAGAATAAGGGCAATACCACGAGCTACGCCAATAAGCACGGCAGTAGTGACCAAGTCTGAAACCCCTTCAATAAAACGGTTTGCAGCTTCGTCTGCTGAAAGTTTACCAAGAATTGAAATCACGACACCCCATGCGATAAATAAACCACCTAGCTCGTATAAATACCACCCCTGAGTGGCAATTCCCCAAACTGCACAAACAAGTGTCACAATAAAAGTAAGCAAAATGGTTCTATGACGACCGTTAAGCTGCGGATAGCTAGGTGCGGCCTGACCCGCCAGTGGGCAAGGCACATCTTTCATCATCGAGTGTTCAGGATTTTGCTGTACCTTTTTGGTGTAGCTCCATACATGATGAAAGCCAATCAGTACAAAGGGAACAAAAATAGCAAATCTTAACCATATGCCCGAATATACTGGTACTTCAGCAATTTGCTGGGCAATTAATACCGTAAATGGGTTGAATGCTGACACACCGTATCCAATACCGTAGCCTGCGATGATCATGCCAACGGCAGTCATGGCATCCAGCTTCATTGCCTTACAGAGCGCAACTAAAATCAGCACAAACGGAATGTATTCACCTGCAGTACCTATCGCACTTGACGCGATTGCAAAACAGAACACTACCATAAAAATCAGCTTTTGTGGTTTATCGCCATTTTTCTCAAGTAAGCGCCCAATCAACGCATCAACAGTGCCTGTTGCACGTGCAATTGCGAGTACACCACCCACTATCATCACAAAGAAAATAACGTCTTGCGCAGCAGCAAAAGCACGAGGAATAGCTTTTAACAGATCCCAAGGAGTAAGTTGAACAGATTCTTCTGCAACGTGGTAGGTGCCGGCAAGTACAACTTGTCTGCCAGTGTCAGTGGTTGCAGTATCAAAAAAGCCTTGTGGAATAATCCAGGTCGACAGCAATGCAATTAGCATCATACCTAGCAATAAGACTAGTGTATGAGGAACTTTCAATGTTTTTGCCATGGAAAGTACAGCTCCAAATTAGGTAACGGTAAAAATTGCAACGCATCTTACCGATATTCGGAGCAGATTTCACTTTTTAATATCGAATTTCCAATTATGCTACATTATGATTAGCTAAAACGGCATGCTCTACGCGGTTTCTACCGTTAGCCTTCGCTTGATATAAACTACGGTCCGCTAGTTTAAGTGCGTGATGCAAATCCTCAGAGCATAGCGGCCAATGAGAGATCCCAAGAGAAATCGTGATATGTCCCGCCTCGCCAAACTCAGTTTCAGCGGTACATGCGCGCAGACGCTCAGCGATCCTATCTGCTTTGTCTATATCTACATGCGGTAGAAACATCAAAAACTCTTCACCACCACTACGACATAGGTGATCTTGTTCACGTGCATTAGTGCGCATCAGCTCTGCGAGTTTTCTGATTACCACATCACCAACATCGTGGCCGTAAGTATCATTCACGTGTTTGAAGTGATCGATATCGAGCGCAATAATGCTAAACGGAGTTTGCTGCTCATAGGCAGTCTCTAGCCACTTTTCCATTCCTCGTCTATTGAATAAATGAGTCAGCTGATCTTGCTTTCTTTCGTCGTCAAAGCGCTGGATCTGTGCTCCTAAGTTCTTAACACTACTATGCATTGCCTGATAAAGCCACGCGGCTTCATAATACCATGTGGATACATGTGGAAAATCGATGTTTCTGCCATCTTCCACTTGCTCTGATAACTTAGCTAATCGCCATAGGGGCTTTGCTATTAAGGTTCCGAGTCCAAGCACACAAATCAGCAAGAATACGGTAAACGGAATGGTCGTTTTTAAGACGTGACGCATGGTGTTCGCTAATTGTGACATCGTGACCTCTAATGGCCGTTGTGCCACGACCCCCCAACCACTCGTCGGTACTGAAGCATACCCAGCTAGCATTGCTACCCCTTGGGTATTGACGATTTGGGCGGAACCTGAAGTTTTGCTGAGTAATGATTCAACGACCTCATTTTTTGTGACGTCTTGCCCAATACGATGATCATCATGATGATAAATGAGTTTACCGTTGGGGCCGGTAACATAAATATAGGTTTTGTCTTGGTGATGATGGTTTGCTAATAATCGGCCTAAGATATTGTCACCTTTAAGATAAATCCCGGCTGCGATAAAACCTACGAATATTCCTTCTTGGTCAAACATTGGATGAGTTGGGCTCACCATCAAATTCCCAGCCGGCGAAACAAATGGACCTACAATAAAAGGGGCTTTTTCACGAAGTGGCAAAGTTTCGACTTCATTTTTGAGTGTAGCTCCTATCACACCAAGTGAACTTGGTTGGGCACCGATAATTTCACCTTTTGCGTTTACTAACACGATAGAGTCAAAACTATGTGTCCTTGTAAGCATTTGACTCAACTCTTTATTAACCACCTCAGGGTTATCTAGCTGCGTCGCAATGGTTTCGCTCGACGCTTTTAGTTGCATCAATACTGATTGCAAGAAGAGATCGGTAACATCTGCTAACTTAGTTGCATAGGCACGATTTGCCTCTAACGTATCTTTTACCATCACCTGTTTTTGCACTTGGTAGCTCGAAAACAATGCGTTTAGTAACGATGTAAATACGCATAATGTGGCAAGAATGAGTATCAGCTTTTTAAGGTCTAACCAATGTTTTGCTTTATTTATTTGTACCACTAAAAATTCTCTTTAATGTACTTCCATGACATTTTAGCTATTCGTTTGGTTGAAACAGTTAATCTATATCAAACTCTGGTCAGACCAATAACGAATTAGAACGTCCGCATTCTGTGTGCCCGTATTATAACCACATGGTTAAAAATATTTAGTTTTTTGAACGGATTATTGGTATTGTCTCAGCTATCAGGTGTAAAATAATCTGAACATAAATACAGCGAAGTTCTTAATGAAGAAAAAGACTACCAATCCACTAGTTGGCCACTTTACACTTGCTTGCCTTGCGCTTGCGGCGATATGGATGTTCGTATCTGATAAAGATGCATTGCTTGTCCTTAATTCCTTGGTTCTTGTCTATATTGTATTTGCTTTAGCAAAACGGTTGATGAAATCTTCCAATAAAAAGTAACTTACTCTACTCACCTAGTTCAGAGCTAAGTTACGCATTAGCCCTGAACATCATAAATAGTTTGTTTTACTGCCTAACCAGCTTTAATAGATTTTCTCCCCTACTATCAAGCTCATTAAGTGGCTTAAGCCCCATAATGTGTGTAAGTGTTGGGTAAACTTCTAAATTGCTAGCTTGCTCTATCGTTACACCCGATTTAAAGGCGGGGCCACTTGCGACAAAAAATGCGGCCATATCAGCTGTTACCTCATACCCATGTGTACCATAATAGCCTTGCTTGCCTTTCTGCATAAAGACAATAGGTGCTTTTGCTTGCAGGATAATGTCACCGATACGAGAAGACTCACCGCCATTAAGTTGCTGTTTTCGCTTACTACTCAACACCTCATAACGACCCTCTGCTTTTTCACGTAACTGCTGTATAAGTGCTTTTGCTTCAAGTTTTTCTTCGCCTAGCGCATAAAGCGACACTCTCGTTCCACTGTTTTTGATAGTCCATTCTTTAGGTATATCTAGCTCTTCGAGGATCACAGCTTTGTCTGGCTCTATACTTGCCATACCATGATCAGAAACGAGTACTAGGTTCACTTTAATTTTGTCCTTTTTCAAAGCAGCGACAAAATCTCCGATTAAGCCATCAACAAATTGTACTGCTTCTCTCGTTTTTTCATGGTCTGGTCCGTATCCATGACCCATAGAATCCACTAGAGAAAAGTAGCTGGCGACAAACAATGGTTTTTCGCTTTTTGGTAATTTTAGCCAATTGTGTATTTCATTAAGACGATTCTTGTAATCGGCTTTCTTTGAATAATGATAGTAATAGTCAGGCGTCATACCATTGATTCTAGCGTCTGATTCTGGCCAAAAATAAGCGGCAGATTTATATCCATGCATTTTTACAAGATTCCATAAGGGAATACCACTTATCCAAGAGCTATCCACTTTACCCATCCCCATCTTATAACACTCATCACGCTTCTTATCGCAAAAGTAATTATCGACGATACCATGATTGATTGGTTTTAAACCCGTAACAATAGACAGGTGATTTGGAAATGTCTTAGTCGGATATTGAGGCCATAGCTTAGTCGCTCGGACGCCCTGCTTCGCAAGATTTGCAATATTCTTTGCATCGTGTTTTTCAATGTAGTCCCATCTAAATCCATCGATGGAGATCAATATGGTTGTCGCGCGCTCAGCAAAGGCAGTGCAACTAAAGATAGATAAGGTGAAAAGGAGGATTCTTAGCATGTATAAATTCCCGTGTCATGTGAGTACCGCTGCAAAAGTAAGAGGCTGTGCAGCATAATCCGTGTGATTGCGGCCGCATTAAATCACAATGATTTGAAATTTATATTGATTTGCGGTCAGTGGATGGCAATTATAGATATTCGGGGAGGGTTAACTTTCACTATGTTGTAGTTGAGCTTAATTAATGCTTGATCTAAGTCAAAGTGACCTTTATATTAAAGTTTCAATAATTACTGAAAGTTTAGAACAATGAACTTATCACCAAAAATAGAAAATTTTGTACTTCATTGCGGCGAAATGGGAAGCCGTTGGGGTTTCAACAGAACTATAGGACAAATGGTTGGTTTGTTGGTTATTAATGAAAAACCATTAACAGCGAACGAAATCGCCGATGCGTTAAAAATTTCACGCGGTAACGTGAGTATGGGAATAAAAGAATTGCAATCTTGGCAACTAGTTAAGGTGCATCATATTCCCGGCGACCGTAAAGAATACTACTCTCCAAACGGCTCTATTTGGGATCTCGCTAACCGCGTATTTGAAGAGAGAAGAAAAAGGGAAATCGACCCAACACTCACTCTACTTCGTGACCAAATCCTAGATAGCGCCAACTCACCTGAAGAAGTGTATGCACAGCAGCAAATGCAATCCATTCATGACCTACTTGAAACCGTCACTAAGTGGTCAGCGGAACTTCAACGCCTATCACCAGAGCAATTGCAATCGTTGATGAAGCTCGGTTCTTCTGTGAGTAAAGTAATAGATTTAAAGGATAAATTATTACGTAAGTCTTAAAGTGCGAGGTGCGTCATGCTTGATACGTTGTTGTTGTCGCGAATACAATTCGCAGCAAATATTAGTTTTCATATTCTCTTTCCCACGATAACCATCGCGTTAGCCTGGTTTCTGGCGTTTTTTAAACTCAAGTATGACCTAACCGAACACCCGGTTTGGTTAAGAGCTTATCGCTTTTGGGTCAAAATTTTTGCATTAACCTTTGCACTCGGTGTCGTAAGCGGCATTACCATGTCGTTCCAGTTTGGTACAAACTGGCCCGGCTTTATGGAGAAAGTCGGCAATATTGCAGGTCCCTTGCTCGGTTATGAAGTATTAACAGCATTTTTTATGGAAGCAACATTTTTAGGGATCATGTTGTTTGGCATGAAGCGCGTACCACCTAAAATACATACTTTAGCCACTTTTATCGTCGCCATAGGTACAACGCTTTCCGCATTTTGGATCCTGTCTTTGAATAGTTGGATGCAAACCCCGACTGGCTTTGAACTTAGAGACGGTATCGTATATCCCACGGACTGGTTTGAAGTTATTTTCAATCCTTCATTCGGTTATCGCTTCTTCCATATGTTATTAGCTAGTGCACTGACGGCTTCATTTTTGATAGCTGGTGTCAGTGCGTATCGGATGCTGAAAAATGATGAAAAACATGCTCCCAAAAAAGCGCTAACCGTTGCGTTAACAGTTGCGGCTCTGCTTACCCCATTACAGGCTTTTGTCGGCGATTTACACGGCCTAAATACACTAAAACATCAACCGCAAAAAATTGCGGCAATGGAGGGGGTGTGGGAAACAGAGAAAGGTGCACCACTATTACTATTCGCAATACCGAATGAGGAAGAAAGACGTAACGACTTCGCGCTTGGTATTCCTAATATGGCAAGTTTTATTCTTACCCACGACGTTAACGGTGAAATTAAAGGGCTTAATGAATTTAAAGGTGAACACCCACCTGTTAAGCCCGTCTTTTTCGGTTTTAGAATCATGGTTGGGATGGGCATGCTGATGATCTTAGTTGCGTTTGTCACTCGTTTTACATTATGGAAAAAGGGCGAGTTACCTAAGTGGCAACTGAAAACGCTTGTTGCGATGACTTTCTCAGGCTGGGTGGCTACCCTCGCAGGCTGGTATGTCACAGAAATTGGCCGCCAACCTTATATCGTCAGTGGTATCTTAAGAGTTGAAGATGCAGTCACAACAATTGCCTCAGAAAACGTCTTATTTACACTCATTGGCTATCTGACGATATATGCAATCTTACTGTACGCTTATATTCGCACTTTGTTCCACACTGCTAGCAAGTCTGTAGAAGTGGAAGAATACGACATGAAGGAATTTGCTGAGGAGGTGACTCGTGTTTAATCCGGAATATCTATCTCTCATCTATGCCGGTTTGATGGCACTCGCTGTGCTTGTTTATGCAATATTAGATGGTTACGACCTTGGCGTTGGCATGATGATCCCGCTGGACGATAAAGAAACCGCAGACACAATGATAGCCTCTATCGGTCCATTTTGGGATGCTAATGAAACGTGGTTAGTTTTAGCTGTTGGCCTTGCATTTATCGCATTTCCTCAAGCCCATAGTATGATCTTGCAGGCGCTCTACATTCCTGTTGTGTTTTTACTCTTTGGCTTAATTATGCGTGGTGTCGCTTTTGATTTCAGAGCAAAAGCGAGAGTTAAACGCCAAAGGCGGTGGGACAAAGTATTTAAATTTGGGTCGCTACTCACCTCGTTTGCGCAAGGGTATATGCTGGGGCTTTATGTCATAGGCTTTGAAAATACCCCTCTTGCCCATGCATTTGCGGTCTTTAGTGGAATTGGCGTTGTCTGCGCGTATGGCTTGATTGGTTCAGCATGGCTAATTATGAAGTGTGAAGGGCAATTGCAGCAAGATGCGATTAGCTGGTGCAAAAAATTTGCGAGAGTAGCCTTTGTTGGGGTGTTGCTCGTTTCTATCATCAACCCAGCGATTAATGAGTGGATCTATGAGCGTTGGTTTGACCTCCCGATGGCCTTAGTCGTATTACCAGCCCCGATTATTTGCTTGTCGCTCTTTGTAATTTTAGAACTTGTGTTACAGAAACTACCAAAGTCACCAGATAATGGAGCTTGGTTACCGTTCCTGATTTCAGCATTTATCTTTGTGCTTTGCTTCTTCGGCTTAGTTTATAGCTTTTACCCATTTGTAGTGCCTGGCAAGCTAACCATCTTCGAAGCGGTCGCTGACGCGTCAGCTCTTACTTTCTTATTATATGGCGTAGTCATTGTGGTGCCGACCTTAATTGCATATACGTTATTTTCGTACCGAGTCTTTTGGGGCAAGGTTCAACCTTTGTCCTACTATTGACACTTGCATACATTAGCCCAACCAAAAGGCAGCGAGTTGGACGCTGCCTTTTTTATTGCATTAAGAATAATACTCGCCTCTGCTATATGTCTTTTTTGTTTACTGCAAATCTAATGCCTGCGAAGCAAGCTTTATCCTCCAATAAATAGGCATAAAAAAGCCCGCTATTCGAGCGGGCTAAGTCTGACTTCGTGGCTAAATCTTTGGGTAACCTATTCTGTCAGATAAATACCCAACGCTTGAGGCAAAATAATAAGATCTATTCCAGTTCATCAAGGCCTTGTAATTATCATAAGCTAGATACATGCGGCCATTAGCGTCATCTGGCATTACTAATGCTGCTGTGATATTCACTTGTGGCAAGTCAGTGCCGTCCATTCTACGAACACCAAGCGCTTGCCACTCCTGCAATGAACGCTCTGATTTACTCCACTCTTTTAACCATTCGCTGTGCGTTTTAGTACCACGCTTTAAAATGTAGCTATTGTCAAAACCTTCAGGTAGCTTAACTTGGCGACCCCAAGTGAGATCGTCGTTCCAGCCCACACTTTTCAGGTAATTGGCTATTGACGCAAAAGCATCCTCTTGCGTCGTCCAAATGTCCTTGCGGCCATCTTTATTATAGTCAACGGCATAAGACGTAAATGAAGTTGGCATAAACTGAGTTTGACCCATTGCTCCTGCCCACGATCCTTTGAAATCATCCAGACCGATGTGACCATCTCTTAAAATATCCAGCGCAGCCCACAACTGTCTTTTATACAAAGCTTCTCGACGACCATCAAAAGCAAGCGTCACTAACGCACTAATGACTGGATAACCGCCTTGAATACGACCAAAGTTACTTTCAAGGCCCCACAGGGCGACAATAAACCGTGCCTGTACGCCATATTCTTTTGCTATTTTTTCTAAAGATTCTTGGTGTTCTTTGTAGAGTTTGCGGGCCTGTTGGATTTTCCATTCAGGGACGCGCTTGGGTAAATAAGTTTCTAGTGTTTCGACAATTTCTGGCTGGGACTTATCAGCCTTAATCACCTTTTCCTTAAATACTGCTGTTGCAAAAGCCTCATCAACTAATTGTTGTGTATAGCCCTTGTCAACCGCTTCTTGTTTTAAGTTTTTGAGGTATTCATCAAACTTCGCTTGAGTGTTAGCAAAGACTGATGTGGACAAGCAAACTGAGGCTACTAGTAGGGAAATTTTTTTTATCACGAATCTGTTACTCCGTTTTGCTTTCTAAATTCATCAAGCAAGCTTTCTGTATGCGGTGGAAGTTGCAAGTAAAACCCATCGTCAGTTAATTTTTGCTTAACCGTTTCAAGATCAGCAATTCCCAATTTTGTTCTTCTCGCAAGGTCAATAATCATGACATAGATAGGAGTGCCGAAAGTTTCCATTAACGGTGCAGGGACATTGGAAAAATCATCTCTTTTAGTTACAAAAAGATAGGTATCCGCTTTTTTTGGACTTTTGTATATGGCAGTGAGCATTATAAGCCTATAAATTCTTGCTAATCATGGGCGGTCACTATACCATGCTATTAGTAAGTTGTGGAAAGTTTTACTACGCGCTAAAGTCAGCTAGATAAGGCTTTAGCGGCGGTTGTAACAGAAATTTGAGTACATATGGCAAATCAAACATTCGAACTAAAAGGAAATCTATTTACACTCTCTGTGCTGCAGTTGTTTTCTTTAGATCTGACCAAGTTAAGGCAAGATCTTGATAGCAAAATTTCGCAAGCGCCTAAATTTTTTCAAGGTGCACCAATTGTGGTTAATTTAGCTGATGTTCAGGAGCAAACTGTAGAATTCAAAGAGTTAAAGCAAACACTGGTCGATTTACAGCTCAATCCAGTGGGTGTGTGTAGCGGTACTCAAAGTCAGCACGACTTAGCCAAAGAAGCCGGGTTTTCTGTACTAAACTATTCAAGGGATGTGCAACCGAGTACCCCATCACAATCTCAAGCAGCAGAAGTAGTAGAAAAACAAGTTTATCTTCCTGCTCAAATTGTGAACGGAACGGTACGTAGTGGTCAGCAAATTTATGCTAAAGACCGTGATCTGATCGTGCTAGGTGCTGTAAGTCATGGTGCAGAAGTTATCGCCGATGGTAACGTGCACATTTACGGTACTTTACGTGGTCGTGCAATCGCAGGTGCGCAAGGCCAAGAAGACACGAGTATATTCTGTCAGCGCTTAGAAGCTGAGCTGGTGTCTATAAACGGGAGTTATTGGATCAGTGATTCACTGCAAGGTGAACACTGGGGTCAAGCTGCTCAAATAACACAACAAGACGAATCATTAAAAATTACAGCTTTGGTCAAAGGATAAATCAGATGGCAAAAATTATTGTCGTAACTTCAGGTAAAGGCGGTGTTGGTAAGACAACGTCAAGTGCAGCAATTGGTACTGGCTTAGCGCTAAAGGGTTATAAAACAGCCATTGTCGATTTTGATATTGGTCTTAGAAACCTCGACTTAATCATGGGATGCGAGCGTCGCGTTGTTTATGATTTTGTCAACGTTATCAACGGTGAAGCAAATCTAAATCAAGCATTGATTAAAGATAAGCGCGTTGAAAAACTTTATATTCTTCCAGCTTCTCAGACTCGCGATAAAGACGCCCTCACTCGAGAAGGGGTTGAGCGTGTGCTAAATGAAATGAAAGAAGAATTTGATTTCATCATTTGCGACTCACCAGCGGGTATTGAAGCAGGCGCAATGATGGCATTGTACTTCGCTGATGAAGCCGTGGTAGCAACTAACCCTGAAGTTTCATCCGTTCGTGATTCAGACCGTATTTTAGGTATTCTACAAAGCAAGTCGAAGCGCGCTGAAATGGGCCTAGAGCCGGTTAAGGAACACCTATTGCTTACACGTTATAACCCAGAGCGTGTAGATAGCGGTGAAATGTTGTCGGTAGACGATGTTAAAGAAATTCTAGCGATCGACTTACTAGGTGTAATACCTGAATCAAAAGCAGTACTTAATGCGTCTAACTCAGGGCAACCAGTTATCTTAGACCAAGAGTCTGATGCAGGCCAAGCATATAGCGATGCAATTAACCGCTTACTAGGTGAAGTCGTCGATTTCCGCTTCTTACAGGTTGAGAAGAAAGGTATCTTCAAACGGATCTTTGGAGGGTAAGGTGTCATTACTAGATTATTTTCGCTCTGAGAAAAAAAACAGTGCGTCGCTTGCAAAAGAGCGATTGCAGATCATCGTTGCACATGAACGCTCAAAGCGTGGTACACCTGACTACTTACCACAACTTAAGCAAGACATCCTCGATGTTATTCGCAAATACGTAAAAGTAGATTCAGATGCCGTCAACGTCCAGTTTGAACAAAACGAGGATGATTTAGCAGTATTAGAATTGAACGTCACTCTACCTGATGATGAAAAGTAACAGTTTGAGTAAATGTAATAAGGGCTATTTCTATAGCCCTTATTAATTTCGTTTTGCCCATTCTAATTAAGCTGTCAAGGGGCTTTACATTGCCCTACTCTTTGCTTAATTATCCGAACTTCAGGTCACTTATTCTTATTTAAGGACAAAGTACCTTTGACCCTTTTTGCAGGCTTAGAATTGGGCTTTGGGCTTGACTTACGTTTGTTGTGACTGTGATTTTGTTCACCATTTCGCGTTTTTGGCTTAGGCTTAACGCTATTTTGCTTGTCGAGTTCAGTTGTTCGATCTTTGCTGTTATGCGCTCGCCTATCTTGCTTTGGACGACCAACCTCACTAACTTCACTTCTAGGCTTATCATGCTGTTTTCCCGCACCAGCACCCGCTGATGCCTCTTGTGTTTTACTCGATGATTCTGTTGCGTGATTAATCGCTCGCATTTCGTTTTCGTTAAGGTGACGCCACTTACCAGAGCTAAGGCCGGTTAGATCGATATTCATTATCCGAATACGTTTAAGGTGTGTTACTTCAAATCCTAGATATTCACACATTCTGCGAATTTGACGATTTAAGCCTTGCGTCAATACAATGGTAAATGACTTAGCCCCGGTTTTACGAACTTTACAAGGCTTTGTGACAGTGCCAAGGATTGGAACACCTGAGGACATACGTTTTACAAAGCGCTCATCAATAGGCCTATCGACCACAACCTCATACTCTTTTTCATGGTTATTGCCGGCGCGAAGGATTTTATTGACCATATCGCCTTGGTTGGTCAAGAAAATTAATCCTTCGGATGGACGGTCTAAGCGACCAATAGGGAAAATACGCTCAGGATAGTTAATTGCACTGACAATATTACTTCTGATTTTACGCTCGGTGGTACAAGTTACACCAACAGGTTTATTATAAGCAATAAATACAGCCTTTGGCTTTGCTTTCAGAGGCTTACCATCAATGATGATAGTGTCAGCATCAGACACTTTAGTGCCCATTTCTGGTAGAATTCCATTTACTTTGACACGGCCTGAGGCGATTAAGTCATCAGCTTCTCGACGACTGCAGAATCCAGTTTCACTGATGTATTTATTGAGGCGCTTTTGCTCTGTCACGATACAACCACTTTGAGTAAAAACCCGTATTGTAATCGCTTCAACTGCTTTACACTACTGCATTTCTACTTTTGCAAACTTTTTCTTAATAGCTCAGGAGAAAAATGATACTGCTCTTTAGGTTTTCCTCTAAGGCTCATTGCCTTGTAATCAATAGATTGCCAGTTTTTCGCTGACTTTATCCAGTAATAGTCCGCTAGATTTTCCTTGGTGATTACGCTTAAGTCAAACGCAAGTTCAGTGTTATCCTTCCAAAAGGGGTGCCCATAATAATGATCGTACACCGAAATCAACGCCCAAGCCCCCATCATAAAGTGCCCGCCAACGGATGCTTGCATCTCATTATGTTCAATAAGCTCAAAAGTATCCGACAACCAATCAAATCCGCCAAACACTATTTGTGAGGTGCTTGATGCAGCTGCGGTGATAGCTCCCATCGCCATCAAATCTGACGCACACCAAATAAGGTTTGTTTTTGGATAGCGGTGCAACAATTTCTTAGTCTTATCAAGCGTTTGCTCTTTTGACCACCCAGCGTAGACAGTTTGCTGAACCACCACGCCAACTTCATCAAAAAAGCGCTTTGCACCGTTGCTTCTAATATCTGACTCTGTGCCATAGTGACCATTGATAGCAATAGGATAAATTGTCTCATGACCGTTAGTTTTAGCTTGTTGGTATAGTTTCTTTGCCAGATCGTAACCAGCTTGGTCATTATCATGATGCACTTCCCCAAGCCAATACTTATAGTGTTCTTTTGGATTGCCTATCGCGAGCCTTTCAGGGCCAGAAATCGTTTCTTCTAAAGTAATATGATTGATCCCATATTTTTCTAAAAGCTTTAGGCTTTCTTCGGCACCACCAGGATAATTAATGAGGATGACATAATCGGGAGTAGCACGATAACTCAAATATTTTTTAAGCTCAGCGAGCTGTATAATTCGGTTTCCTTCTCCATAGATCACATCTAATCTTATATCGAATTGATCCGCTGCCGCTTCTGTAATGCCTTGGACGCGCTGCCAAAATGGTTCACCAGGCACAGAAGGATTAACAAACAGGATATTTAAAGACTGTTTAGCATTAACACTAAAACACACCATCCATAGCACTAACCCAATAAGTACTTTTTTAATCATAGCGGGCTCTTCGTAGCACTAGTACCTTCAATAACTTCTCAAATGGACCTTGCTTAAACAGCTTACAATATACCACCGCAAGGGCTAATTGAATTATAGACGCAATTACAAATGCCGCGAAATAATCCACCCGCTCCCAAATGCTGATAGCGCTCGGGTTTATAAAGTAAAAATAGCATACAAACACCATTGACTGGAGAAGATAAAGCGAAAGCGCTAGACGCCCAACACATTGGAGACTCCAAAGTTGATGTTTTGTACCTCGCATTGCAGCCTTGATTACGACGACATAAAACAACGCAACGGGTACTGCAAGGATCCAATCTATTCCTTCAAAAAACTCCACGCCTAGCTTACGTTCAAGTACAAAACCGACAAATGACAAAATAATGGCTATCACGGCAAACAAGTTAATTTTATGAACAGGTTCAGTACGCTCTAAATCAAACATTCCACTTCGATATAAACGCATACCGAGTAGCATTAACCCCGCGGTATACCACAAAGTAATAACCGGGATAAGTAAACTGATAATGATAAAGTAAAGGCCATTAAGGGTGAGCAGTTCTAGGTAGCTTTCTGGAATTTGCTGCAAAAACTCGAGGTAGACTTCAGAAGTTCTATTTATTTGTGGTTCTGGATCAATTAACAGCAATAAGCTGATAGCAATAGAAGGGACTAAAATCAATCCTATTGCATAGCGGTTTAACTTTTGGTCGCTCGCATCAATAAATTTAAGTGCAACCAATCCACTCAACGCATAATTGAATAAAATATCTCCAGGCCAAATCAGCACGCCGTGTAATACACCAAAGATCATTAACCATGTTAGTCGATGCCTTGCAATGCTCTGATCATCCGTCTTTGCTACTTGAATACATAATGCCGCTCCAAATAACATTGCAAATAAGGTTCTGAATCGACCATCAAAGAAAATACTATTAACCATTGCTAAGAACGGATCAAGATAGTGGGCTGTTTGGGCTGGTACGTAGCCCAACTCAAAATTGGCCATATGTACCATATTCATGGAAAGCAAGCCAAGCAGCGCGAACCCGCGGATCGCATCCATCGCAATAATTCTATTCATCAATATACACGGTTTTTATACATATCAGCCCAGTTTATCGCAGCAGCATGAAAATCGGGAAGATTTTCGTCTTTGTAGTTTAGATAACTGCACGCATCCTGCAGTGTCCACCAGCTTCCAGACTCATAGGCTCTAACGATATTTAAAATATAATATAGCGTGTTGGGTTTGCCTATCAAAGCATCATGGAGTTGCTCAGGAAAAGGGAGTTTGTTTACAACCTGCTCCATTGGCCTGTCTAGAATGGCATCAAGCAGAGAAAATAAACCCGTCATAAAACTCATATTGGCAAGTCCTGGCGAAATTTGCTGTGCGATAAGCTCACAAAATCGCGAACGAACGATAGAAAGGCGTGTTAATTCTGTCGGTTTTCCCTCGGCTACGTGGGCCGTCATAATTAAGTTTACAAACTTTTTTACACGCTCGTTTCCTAAATATACCAAGGCTTGTTTTAAAGATTCGATACGACTTTTGATTGGAAACACGCCGGAATTAATTAGCCGTAGCAGTTTGTACGCAAGCGCAGTGTCTTGAGCAAACAACTCGGCTAATCGCGTAATACTCATATTCGGTTTAAGTGCTTCTTCATAAATAAGCATGACAATCACATAATTGATAGTAATGTCTTTTTGCTCAATCATCTTTGGTTTTGCAAAGAAGTAGCCTTGAAAGAACTGAAATCCCATCTTTTTAGCTTGCTCGAATTCTTCTTCGGTTTCGACTTTTTCCGCAAGTAGTTTGATGTTCTTTCGCTCTTTGATCATGTCAATCACTGGCACTATGGTGTCCAGCGGATGTTCCATGACGTCGAACTTAATCAACCTTACGAGCTTTAAGAAAGGTTCCCATTCTTTTGAGTACTCAAAATCGTCCAACGCGAGTCTAAAGTTGCTGTGAAATAAGCCTCTTATCCGCTCATAATTTTGTTTTGTTGGCGGAATAGTCTCCAATAGCTCCAAGATCACATCATTTGCTGGGAGAAACTCACACAGCTCCTGACGTAACGAGTCTGGACCAATATTAATTAGCGCTTTCTTTCCCGAAGTGAGATATCGCATGCCGAGGTTAAGTTGATTATTCATTATCAGCTTGGCTGTCGCTGCATCATCTGCAATATTTGGAAAGCTATTTTTTACACCATCGCGAAACAACAATTCGTATGCAACAACTTGTTTTTTACGATTAAATATGGCTTGGCGGGCCACAAAAACCTTCAAACAAAAACTCCTTTGTACCTAAAGTGAACAATCACACTTTTGGTTTAGCAATTTTTAGATTTTAACCCTTTATGATGATAAAGAAAATCAACCTAAGCTATTAAGAATCAAAATAATAGCTTAAAAGATAATGCAAAATGATAAAAAAGAAAGGCCAAAGCTATCTTTTGATACCTTTGACCTAGTTTTTTGTTTAGCAACTGAGCCAATTGCTAAATACTTAACACAGATGCGAAAATTTTTTTATCTACATTTTCGCTATCTATATAATTGTTCGCAGTATTTTTGTGCAACATCAGACCAGTCAAAGCGCTGCATACGAGCTTGCAGCCTGAGTTGTTGATATTTTTCGCTATCGTTCATCAGATCAGCAAGCGCTAATTCAAAAATCGCAATAAACTGACTACCTTGCTCAGCGAGTGTTTCTCCTTCAAAGCAATAGCCTGTTTCATTGTGTTTTACCGTATCATATAGTCCACCCACTTTATGTACGATACAAGGTTGTCCAGCGCGCATCGCAAGCATTTGGCTGATACCACAAGGCTCAAAGGAGCTTGGCATTAAAAACAAATCACCTAACGGGTACAGCTGTTCGCCGAGTGCTTTACCATAACCATTTAAAAACAAGACATTGTTATGGCGTGCCATTACTTCGGTAAATAGCTGCTCAAGACTGGGGTCACCAGAGCCAACAATCACAATACGTGCTCCTTGGTGCTTGGCTATTTTTGCGATGTCATCGAGCACAATGCCTGATTGGGTAGGCTGTCTTAAAATAAGTGCTTTTTGATCGGTGAGACGACCGACACTTGTAATTAGCTTGCCACTAAAGGCTTCACCGCGCCAAGCGAGTATGCGTTGATGAGCAATGTAAAACCGAGATAATACTTGGCTTGATTTTGCCATCCATTGAAACACATGCTGCTCAGCAAGCGCCAAATAGTCAGCAAAAGTTAGATTCTCTTCGTCACCTGACTCATCATACACACAACCGTTTAAAATACCAGCTAACCGTCCTTCATGAGACGCATGCTGCATGTCGCTTTCTAACCCTTCGCCACCAAAAAAACCAAGCTCAGGATGGCTTGGGATCATCACTTCTTTGGCGTAATTAGGAGAAACAACATGCACTTTGTCTGAAAGATTAATAGCCGCTCGCATTGGGTTAAAGCAGTGAGGGTATTTAGGATCGCAAATACTGAGCCCATCATAGGTGAGTGTCGGAAACCAAGACTCAAGGCTGGAAAAGTCATGATTAAAAGGCCGGATCCCTTGAAGTGCAAGGTTATGCACAGTATAGACTGTCCTCAGCGTCTTTAAGCGTTTGAATCTTGGACTAAACTGACGAAGTACCGCAACGACAGCAGCATGCCAGTCATGTAGGTGTACAACATCTACCTCTGCTATCAACTCATGTTCAATAAGTTCAGCAACTGCCGCACTAAAAAACGCAAATCGATTTGCATCCGTGGCAAAGGGCTGGTGAGGATCATTACAGTAAATAGCGCCGTGATGCTCACTAAACAATGAGTGTGAAATGACATACTGAGTGACATTGTCACTTTCTTCAACAGACCAAAGAGTCGCCGTTTCTAGGTGTTGACGAAAAGGGACGGCAATATCAGCGACTAAGTTTCGATTTAAAGCAGCTTGGCCATAATCAGGTGTCACCACCGATACTTTAATGCCAAGCTGCGCCAATGCATAAGGCACGTCACGTATTACATCTGCGACGCCCCCTACCTTACAATTTGGCAACCGATCGTTTTCGGCTGCCACTAAAATTACATGCATAGTACCTCTACATGGATCATTTATTATTTTTTTCCGCAAGCTCTGCGAGCATATCTCGGGTCACCAATACGATCCCCTTATTCGACACTCTAAAGCCATTCTCTTTGTCTAAGTCAGTATCGTAACCAATTGTCATCCCCTCTGGTATTTGACAACTGCGGTCAATGATTGCGTTTTTGATTTTGCAGTTACGCCCGATTTTGGCACCAGGCAACACAACGGCTCCTTCAATTTCACAATACGAGTGAACATGCACATTGGAAAACAGCAATGAACGCTTAACCTTAGAGCCAGAAATAATACAGCCACCAGAAACCGTTGAGTCTACGGCCATACCGCGTCTATCATCATCATCAAATATAAATTTAGCTGGTGGTAACTGTTCCTGATAAGTCCAAATTGGCCAATGAGGATCATAGAGATCAAGTTGTGGTTCAGGAGAAACCAACTCCATATTTGCTTCCCAGAATGAATCAAGCGTCCCTACATCTCGCCAATATGGCTGCCCTTCATGTGATGGGTCGCAAAATGGATACGCATACACATTATGCTCTTCTATGATGGATGGGATAATATCATGACCAAAGTCACGGCCAGACCCTTCTCGTTCCGCATCCTTTTTCAACTGCTCGAATAAAAACTCAGTGTTAAACACATAGTTCCCCATAGACGCCAAACATACACCTGGCTTTCCAGGGATTGACGCCGGATCTACCGGTTTTTCATCAAAGCGACGCACACGGTTGCTTTCATCTACCGTCATGACACCAAACGTTTTTGCTGCTTCTTCACAAGGCACTTCAATACAACATACGGTCATATCTGCACCTGTCTCAACGTGCTTTGCAAGCAAGCCACCGTAATCCATTCTGTAGACATGATCACCCGATAAGATCATAACGTACTTGGGAAGCTCATGACGAATAATATCCATATTCTGGAAAACTGCGTCTGCTGTGCCGCAGTACCATTCATCACCATATCGCTGTGATGCTGGCAATATCTCTACAGATTCTCCCAGCTCCTTTTTAAAGTGTCCCCATGCGCGATTAACATGGCGAATAAGCGAGTGCGACTTATACTGCGTGGCAATACCAACCCGACGGATCCCTGAGTTAATGCAGTTAGACAGTGGAAAATCGATAATTCGATGTTTGCCGCCAAAATAAACAGCGGGTTTCGCTCGCCAATTGGTGAGCTCGTGAAGGCGCGAACCTCTTCCACCCGCAAGTATTAAAGCATATGTTTCTCGAGTGAGGGTACTAATATAACGATTCGCATAATTAGGCATTATTTCTTCTCTCCATAACTTTTTGCGGTGACTACTGCATTGGGCTCAAGCGCCAAATATCATCGCTGTAATCTTGAATTGTTCTATCGCTAGAAAATTTTCCACTTGCTGCGGTATTGAGAATACTCATGCGCAGCCAATGTTCCTTGTCTTTGTATGCTTGAGCCGCATGCTCCTGGCTCTCAACATAGGAAGGAAAATCTTGTGCCACTAACCAAGGATCGGTACTACTCTTAATTGAGTTAATTACGTCATCAAAGATATTAGGCTCAAATAGGTTAAAGTGCCCACTTTCGAGCAAAGCCATAACACGTTTAAGGTCATTGTTGCTTTCTATTATCTTAAGGGGCTGATAATTTTGGCGCACTTGCTGTGCTTGTTCAGCAGTTACACCAAATAAGTAAAAGTTGTCTGCACCAACGCATTCTCGTATTTCAATATTGGCACCATCTAAGGTGCCTATGGTGATTGCACCATTCATCATAAACTTCATGTTGCCTGTGCCAGACGCTTCTTTTCCTGCGGTTGAAATTTGCTCTGATAAGTCTGTTGCAGGACAAATCACTTCCATTTTTGAGACATTGTAATTGGGCATGAAAGCCACTCGAAGATAGGGCCTCGCCGCGGGGTCATTGTTGATAACATTGGCAACATTGTTGATTAATTTAATGATCTTCTTCGCCATGTAATAACCGGGTGCAGCCTTACCTCCAAACAGTACGCAACGAGGAACGAGCTCTGCCACATCACCACGACAGATCCGATCGTAAAGATGGATAACGTGCAATACGTTAAGTAGCTGACGCTTGTATTCATGAATACGCTTGACTTGAACATCAAACATCATAGTTGGATCAAACTCTACCTGACATTCATGGGCAATTAGCTCAGCAAGACGTTGTTTGTTGTTTTGTTTGACTGTTAGCCACTGCTTTTGGAAGGCGTGGTTATCGTAAAAACGACGTAGTTCACTAATTTTAGAAAAATCAGCTTGCCAGCCGTCGCCTATTTTATCGCTAATCAATTGCGCCAGTTCTGGATTACAGTGCGATAACCAGCGTCTTGGCGTCACCCCATTCGTTTTATTATTAAACTTCTCTGGGCACAGTTGATAAAAATCGTTAAACAAGCCAGCTTTTAATAGCTCGGTATGAAGCGCAGCAACACCATTGACAGAATAACTGCCTACGATCGCAAGATACGCCATGCGAATTTGAGGATGGCTAGACTCCTCAATGAGTGACAGCGCGCGCTGCTTTTCGATATCACCGGGCCATTTCAGTGCAACTTCCGACAAAAAGCGGGCATTGATCTCATAGATAATTTCTAGCAACCTTGGTAACAAGCGCTCAAATAAACTCACAGACCAGCGCTCTAATGCTTCAGGCAATAAAGTATGATTGGTATATGCCATGGTTGATGTCGTTATCTTCCACGCGGCATCCCACTCCAGCTCGTAATCGTCTAATAAAATACGCATTAGTTCAGCTACGGCAATACTTGGATGGGTATCATTGAGTTGGAATACGTGATAGTCCGCAAAATCACTGAAATCATCGCCGTATTGCTCAACCCAAGTTGCAATCACGTCTTGCAAGCTCGCGCTGGATAAAAAGTACTGCTGCCTTAGTCTCAGCTCTTTACCATTTTCACTGGCATCATTGGGGTACAGCACCATCGTTATCTGCTCAGCGAGATTCTTTTTAGCCACCGCTTCTGAATAACTGCCGGCGTTAAATTCGTTGAGGTCAAACTCATCGGTTGCCTCTGATTTCCATAGTCTTAATGTGTTTACCACCTCATTACGATATCCAGGCACAGGAACGTCGTAAGGCACGGCGAGAATATCTTGCGTATCAAGCCACTCACGATGCTGCCTACCGTTTTTGTCGGTATGTACTTCAACATGACCAAAAAACTTAACTCTGCGGGCTTGTTCTGGTGCGGCAAGCTCCCATGGATGACCTTCACGGAGCCAGTTATCTGGCTGTTCTACTTGGTGACCCTGTTCACAGGTTTGGTTAAACATCCCAAATTCGTAACGCAAACCGTAACCAACAACAGGAAGGGCTAATGAAGCACAGCTATCCAAAAAACAAGCTGCAAGGCGGCCTAAACCACCATTACCAAGACCTGCATCATGTTCAGCCTGCGCGACCTCTTCAAGCTCCGTACAGTATTCTTGTAATGCCGCTTGAACTTGTTCTTCTAAGTCTAGATTTAACACCGCATTAGACAGTGCTCTACCCATTAAAAATTCCAACGAGAGATAGGCTGCTTTACGCGTCTTTTTACTCTTAATGTGCTCTTTTGTTGCCCGGCAACGGGCGACTAATCGGTCACGAATAGTCAAGGCTAATGCATGGTACAAATACAGTCGCGACTCTCCTACTTTGTCTCGACCTAAGGTGTAGTAAAAGTGACGAGTCAAATCATCACTCAAGGTGTTTTCATCTATCTTTGGTGCATCTTGCCAATGTTTTACCACGCATACTGGCGCACTTTTATTAGCCATGCTTTTCATCCCCTTTGATTGATGTAAATATCCATGCTGACTTAGCTGGAACCTGTAAATAAGAATCTAACTCTGGTCGATGCGGCTCAACCGCAGTGGTGATTGCTTGCTGCCAATGAGATGAAAATGCACTAAATGGCAGCTTTATTTGCAATGCACTTTCACTGGCGTTCAGAATTATCAATAAGCTTTGCCCTAACTGCTGATCGGTAATGGTGTAACTCAACCATTTGCGGCTCGGCTCTCGCCATTGTTCAGGCGATAACGGCTTTGCTTGTTCATTAAACCAATTCACCGCAAAACGACTGTCACTGTCATGGACATAAAATGAGTGAGAAAACGCGGCAAATTGCCTTCGAAGGGCAAGTAAATCTT
This sequence comes from Pseudoalteromonas flavipulchra NCIMB 2033 = ATCC BAA-314, assembly GCA_000814665.1. Taxonomy (GTDB): domain Bacteria; phylum Pseudomonadota; class Gammaproteobacteria; order Enterobacterales; family Alteromonadaceae; genus Pseudoalteromonas; species Pseudoalteromonas maricaloris. The sequence goes on along the minus strand of JWIH01000020.1, from coordinate 244,233 downwards.
GGATAAAAAAAGTTAACGTGTGGTGTTGCTGGTGGTTTTTCCATGCCAGCCAGCTAGTGCAGTTGTCTTGGCAGTAAGCATTATTGTTGCCACTTTGCGTATGTGCCATTTCGGTTCCCGCACAAATCATCGGGATCCCTTTGGATAAAAACAAAGTGAGTAATGCATTTTTCTGCATACTGAGGCGCAATTCATTGATTTGAGGGTCGGCACTGAATCCTTCTACCCCACAATTAAATGAAAAGTTTTCACTGTGGCCGTCTCTATTTGCCTCGCCGTTTGCTTCATTGTGTTTATGCTCGTAAGCCGTCCAATCAAACAATGAGAAGCCGTCATGACTGGTAAGAAAATTTATGGAGTTCAAAGGACCCCGTAAGTTATGTTCAAACAGATCACTGGAACCATGAATACGCATCGCAAGCTCTGGCAATACTCCCTCATCACCACGCCAGAAGCGCCTAACTGTATCTCGATATTTATCATTCCACTCACGCCACGGAGAAGGAAATTGTCCAAGTTGATACCCACCGGGACCAATATCCCAAGGCTCGGCAATCAGTTTTACTTTGCTAAGCACTGGGTCTTGATGGATCGCTTGCAAAAATGCATGTTGATTTGAAAATCCCGAGGCTTGACGAGCAAGGATCGTCGCCAAATCAAAGCGAAAACCGTCCACCCCCATGTATTCCACCCAATAGCGCAAGCTGTCCAAGACAAGTCTTAATACCACAGGGTTCGAGATATTCATTGTGTTTCCACAGCCGGTGTCATTAATGTAGACATTGGGCTTACTCGGGAAGGTGCTGTAATAAGTCAGGTTATCAAACCCTTTAAAGCTAATTGTCGGGCCATCCAAGCCACCTTCCGCAGTATGGTTAAACACCACATCCAAAATAACCTCAATACCGGCTTGATGGAGCCGCTCTACCATTACCTTAAATTCATTGATGTCGTCGTTAACGAGATAACTTTTGTGTGGTGTAAAAAAGTTGAGGCTGTTATATCCCCAATAATTTTTTAGCCCTTTGGTCGTAAGAAATTGCTCGTTGATAAACGCATGCACAGGTAGCAGCTCAATCGCAGTAACACCAATATGCTTGAGGTGATCGATAAAGGTTTGTTCAGCAATCCCTAAATATTTTCCTTGGTGTTTACTTGGAATATCTGGGTGCCTAACAGTTGCGCCTTTAACATGACATTCATAGATCACCGTTTTACTCCACGGAGTCTTGGGTCGCTTCCCTTGATACTTCTCAATCGCCGTCACTTTACTCTTTGGCATATCACAGGCGTTATCAGATGGGTTTAAATGGCCTACTGGCAAATGGCAAAAATGCCGTTCACTCCAAGTAAACTCACCAAAAAAGTCGCGGCAATATGGGTCTAAGAGTAACTTATTGGCATTGAAAAGCAGCCCTTTTTCCGCACTATACTCCCCGTCTACCCGATAGCCATATAAGTCTCCGACTTGTGCTCCCTCGATAAACAATGACCAATTTCCGCCCTCATGCCGAAACATACCTATCCGATTCACTTCGCTATGGCCGCTTTTGTCGAACAGACACAGGGTTACGCGTTTCGCTTTCGGTGCATAAACACAAAAGTTAACGCCTTTATCACTGGCCGTTGCACCCAATAATTGATGATCGCCGCGATAACTGGTTAGCATGTGCCACCAGAGATCAGCTGCAAATACACGGTTGCCAAAGGCGGAACGGTTATATCGATACTTTGTTCAAGGCCATGGCTTGCTATGTTTTTCGATTCAATGAGTTGTTGTTTATGTGCAACGACTCCAACGCCGCTCCCCCAAAACGTTTTGTCATCCGTGTTTAAGATAACTTGATACACACCCGCTGACGGCACGCCTAAGCGGAATTGAAAATGGGTTTGTGGCGTAAAGTTTGCTATCACCACCAGCGGTGTAACACCATCTCGTCCGTAGCGTACAAAACTAAATATGCTTTGCTCAGCGTTCCCCCCATCAATCCAATTAAATCCTGTTGATTTGTTATCACACTCGAATAGTTGCGGCGTTGATTTATAGGTCGTATTGAGCGCTTTGACACACTTATACACGCCTTGGTGCGCTTCACTTTCAAGCAACTTCCAGTTGAGTTGTTGGTTATGATCCCACTCCTCTCGGGGGGCAAGTTCAGCGCCCATGAACAGCAACTTTTTACCTGGGTGGGCAAACATAAAGCCATAGTAGGCACGTAAATTAGCGAATTGCTGCCAATCGTCTCCTGGCATTTTGCTCAGTAGCGCACCTTTGCCATGTACCACTTCATCGTGACTTAATGGCAAGATGTAATTTTCAGAATAGGCATACACCATCGAAAAAGTCATTTCATGGTGATGGTACTTGCGATGAATTGGGTCTTTAGACATATAGTTTAGCGTGTCATTCATCCACCCCATATTCCACTTATAACCAAAACCCAAACCATCGTGTTCAACACTGCGGGTAACACCGGGCCAAGCTGTGGATTCTTCAGCGACCATCATAATACCTTCGTCAACGCCATAACATTTGGTATTAACTGATTTGAGGCATTCTATTGCACCTAGGTTTTCACGGCCGCCATATTGATTTGGCACCCATTCCCCATGTTTACGGCTGTAATCCAAATAAAGCATCGATGCCACAGCATCCACTCTTAAGCCATCGATGGCGTATTCTTTTATCCAATACATCGCATTCGACAGCAAAAAGCTTTTTACTTCAGCGCGGTCGTAGTTAAAAATATAGGTGTTCCAATCTGGGTGAAATCCTTGCCGCTTATCAGCATGTTCAAATAAATGCGTACCATCAAATTTATGTAAACCATGGGGATCTGATGGGAAATGTCCCGGTACCCAGTCGATAAGTAATCCGAGCTCTTCACGATGACAGCACTCAACAAAGTAAGCAAAATCCTCCACGCCACCAAAGCGACTGGTTGGCGAGAATAACCCCACCGGTTGGTAACCCCAAGAGCCATCAAAAGGATATTCACTGATAGGCATCAGTTGCAAATGGGTAAATCCCAGAGCCTTTACATAGGGGATAAGGTCGTCCGCTAACTCTCGATACGTAAGATAGCGATTACCTTCTTCCTCTCGGCGTTTCCAAGAGCCCAAATGCACCTCATAAATACTAATGGGTGCATTGATTTTATTACGCAGCGCCTTTTTATCATGATCAGCTTGGCTCAACGTGAAAGCGGCTGGTCGAGCCTGAGTTATACTCGCCGTGCCCGGAGCTTGTTCCATTTTAAATGCAAAGGGGTCGGCCTTTTCTATGCGCTCCCCCTCAAATGTGGTGATTGCAAATTTATAGCAGCAGTCAACCTCCAGAGCCGGAATAAAAAGCTCCCATACACCACTGGCTGGATGTAATCGCATTGGATGCTGCACGGCCTGCCAATGGTTAAACTCACCTATCACAGAAACAGACAACGCATTTGGCGCCCAAACACCAAATCGAAACCCAATTACTCCCTCTATCTCTACTTGATGTGCACCTAAATGCAAATAAGCTTGAGCTTGTGTTCCTTCATTAAATAAGTACAAGGCATCATCAGCCAAGCAACTTTCAAAACTATATACATCCCTCCCAGTGACGGTTTGCTCTGGGTAGTGCACTTCAAGCTGGTAATCTTTGCTGATGTCATCCGCTTTAAAATCTAATGTGAATAGCGCACTTTTGCGAAACCGTTCAAGCGCATAACTGCTATTGTTGGTAAGCACCTTAACTTCTGTCGCATCAGGAATAAAACAGCGCACGACTGAGCGCTTGGCATCTAGCTGGTGTAGCCCTAAAAAGGCAAATGGGTCGCGACACTTACCGGCTTCCAAAGCGGCTAATTGGCTGATGTAGTCATCTACTTGGGCGTCTTCTATTTTTGCTCTTGTATTCATCTATTCTTTCCTGCTGGTTACCGCATCTCGGATCAGCGGCCGAGAACTTGCAATAATTTCCGCTGATGTCTGATTAAGTCGCCTTCTCCAGTTTGGATACTCTTGGTCAGTACCAGGAATGTTCACTGGTAACTTCTGTTCGTCGAGGTCATCAAACTGAATTGTCAGCATTTTTGCAGGCGACTTGGCGAGCACATTGATAAGCGACTGATACACATCACGGGCTTCGCTCGCAAGGCTGACACTCACCTCACCATAGCGACTAAGCCAATGACAAAGCTTCTCTCGCTCGGATGTTCGCTCTTCATCCGCTTTTGTTAGTTGGGGTTCGCTCAATAACTGATATTCACGTTTCAACCTAAGGTCATCATGGCTCCACCAGCCAAAAAATGGCGGGACATCATGGTTAGCAACCATGAGTAACGCATTGTGCTTATAGTGCGTGGGTGCTAAAAACTGACCGTGATAATCCTTCTCGAAGTAAAAAAGAATATTGCTGTATATATGAGATTCAGACATTGCTTCTTTGATTTCGATTGGAACAACCCCTAAGTCTTCACCAATGATCATTACTTGATGTTTGACAGACTCAATTTTGAGGATCGCTAAAAGGTACTCAAATGGATAATATACATAGCAACCTGTTTGCTGCTGATCTTGATAAAAGCACCACCACAACCTTCTTAGGCCCATCACATGGTCAATTCTTAATGCCCCAACACCGGTGATGTTCGCTTGGATCAGCTGTTTAAAAAATGCAAAGCGCTGCGCTTTTAACTTAACGGGATTTAACGCTGGTAATCCCCAGTTTTGACCGAGCTCTGCCCAAGGGTCTGGAGGCGCGCCCACGCGAGCATGTTCGGCATACAAATTTTTATTGCTGTTGTATTCACTGGAGCCGTCAGCACAACCAACAGCTAAATCATTGATTAAACCTACAGCCATACCGGCATTCAGTGCCGAAGACTGGCATTGCGTTAATTGTTCAAACGCAAGCCATTGTAAAAATTTAGCGAAGTCATCGTCCTCAAATGCCTTAAGCTCTTGCTGCTTAGCCTGGCAAAATCGAGTAAAGTCTGCACGCCACGCTCCAGTTTGTTCACACAATAACTGCCACGCAAAACGTAACGCGTTAAGCTTACTTTCCATACAACGAGTCATATCAAGGTATGTCGCGTTCAAGTTACTCTTTGAGACGTCTAAATAGTCGGCGAACACACTCACATCTAAGCCAAATTGTTCACACAAAAGCTCTATAGAAATGTAAAAAGGGTGCAGTAGGCGGCGGTCATTTGGGCTGTACGGGCTCGCTTTTTCTGGTTCATCAACAAACAACAAATGCAGTGGGTTTAACAAAATGTAGTCAACCCCTTCAGCTGCGCTAGCCTCAACTAATTGCTTTAGCTCATAAAAATCCGCACTTAGCTTGCTGCCAGCAGGCTTTAACGAATATAGCTGAATAGACAACCCAAGGAGCTTTTTATGTTGTTCAATCGGGTCATAGCACTGTCTAGGCGTCACCCAAAGCTCTGTCTCAAACCGCGCACCATTTAACATTACCTCAGCACTATAATAACCCACTTCAATCGCGTTTATTGGCACTTCAAGTTGAACATAACGTGTATCTTGATAGCGGTAATCCCCAATCGCTACTTGCTTGTTTGGATCGCAAACACAGCAATAACCCAATGCGGGGATCGACACAGTTAATTCGTTAATTTGCAGGCCAGCATCCACTCTTATCGTAATAGTTGGCGTCTCCTTGCAAACCAAAGTAATGGCTTCAACTGGCGTTAACCACTTAGCAATATCCAGCTCAAAATTGAGTGTATTTATTTCATCTAGATTGCTGACATCAACACCGCACTCCTGCAATGCCTGTAAGCGAGTTTGGTGATCAAATACCACATGATCACCCGTGTATTTATGGTACTCATAACCAATACCATAGAGATAAAGAAGCTGGGCAATGTTGTCCATTTATAATGTTACGCTCTCGCTGTGGACACAACACTGTTGTCTTCTCCAAAGCCGTTGGGCACATAATCATCTGCTTGATGATCGTTGTCCCAGACTTCACCATCAATCAAATATCTGAAGTGGTAATCTTTGTCGGTTGGTAAACGGTGTTTGAGCTTAAACGCACTGTCTTTTTTGATGAATTTCATCGGCTCAGGTTGCCAATCATTAAAATCACCAGCAAGTTCCACCGTTTTCGCTTCTGGGTGTGAAAATGAAAATGTAATTTCTGCTTCGTCTTTTGTTTTGAAAAACCGTTTAGTGAGCATATAACCCCCGTTTACCTTTTGTGAGTCCTTATTTCACAGTGACGTACGCTAATACTGCAAACGACTGGTAACTGTGTACGATTTATGTCGAGCATATTGAGATTTAAGTGAAATTAAATTGCAAAATTAAATTTTAATTAGCTGGCAACTCACCGTTCGCTTTAAAAATCAACAGCCCTAAGTACAGCAAACAAATATTGAGTTTGTATGACAGTACAAATTTGGTGCAATTTCGCACCGCTTTGGCGCAATCTAAATCAGATAAGCAGTGATTTCAGTTTGCTATGAGTTCCTTGCAATCACTGAGCCAATCACATTAAGAGTCAACAAGAAAGCTAGTTAAGAATGGTTATCATGTAAAGTGAATTTAACTAATAATTGATCCCGCTCATATAAAGCAGTCTGCAAAGTGAAATTTTTAGTACTTTTGCACGATGAAGTTTGCAACTGAATGCTAAAGTGTGTAAAAAACTAGGTTAGCAACTATAATTTCAGATTACATTTTTTGCGATGAAGATCGCATCTGCATATAATTACTCCGTAATATGCAAGAGTCTGAATTACTAAGGAAAGCCTATTCATGCCAAACGCGATAAGACTAACAAGTACCCTACTTCTGGGCACATTATTTGTTGTCATATTGCTGCATCTGTCTTTTAAGGCCCACGTGCTTGGGCTGATCGCTACAACCCCGTTAAATGAGCAACTTACAGTATCAATGGTATCACCTTGGTATTCTCCACTACTGCACGGTTTGAACTTTGCAGTAAGCGGAAACCACACCTATGTTGCGGTAGAGTCAACACTTGGAATACCCAAATATCTGGATGTAAGTACAGTCTGGTATGCCGTATTTACTTCTCCAATCACTCTCATTTCAATTGCAACTTTACTCGCGATTGTTGCGTATCTTTTTAAATCAGAGCGCCGCTACCGTAATCAAGATGAAGATATCAGCGAGGTGAATAAGGACGTTGGAGGAATATTGACGCGTTTAGAGGTTGATAGTGCGCCACTACATCATAAGTCTTCTCTTGCCAAGCTCAGCCATGCGATCCACGATTTGTCTAGCCATCTTGCAAGGGTAAAGCGCCATTCAGAGTCTCAAATTTTTCAAGACAAGCTCACAAAGCTTATAGATAGGCATGCATATATTGACCATATCGAGGCGAAGTTAAAGCAAGCTGAGTTGGCGCAACAAAAATGTGGCCTGCTATTTATTGATTTGGACGGGTTTAAACAAGTTAATGATTCATTTGGCCACAGTTTTGGCGACGAAATTCTGATCCAAGTGGCCGCTCGGCTCTCAAAAGTGGTTCGCCAATATGGTTTAGAAGATTGCCACCCTATTCACGGCCTTGAACAAAACCTTTCAAGACTCGGCGGCGATGAATTTTCGCTATTTATTCCCAAATTAAACAATCCAAGTTTGTGCACAGAAATCGCCCAGTCCATTCTTAGTGATATAGAGCGTGATTTCTTGCTTGGCAATAAGCTTGTCAAAATTGGAGCAAGTATCGGTATCGCGGTATACCCAGATAGTGCAGCAACTCCGAACTCGTTATTGCAGATGGCTGATGTTGCCATGTACAGAGCAAAAACGGATGGTCGTGGAATTTTTAAAGTTTATTCCCCCGAAATGGGGTCGAAAATGAGACGTTATCACTACCTCTTAGAAGAGTTGCGACTCGCTATCTCTGCGCAAAGCTTTTATCTGTCATTCCAACCAATAGTGCATGTTGAAGATTGTGCTATCGACTATTTTGAGGCGCTTATTCGTTGGAACCACCCAATAGAAGGACAAATTCCACCAGCCGAATTTATTCCAATTGCAGAGGAGTCTAATTTAATTTTAGAGCTTGGTGATTGGATCCTACTTGAGTCGTGTAGGCAAATGTGTGCATGGCATAATGCAGGGATGAAAAAGGTAAAAATCTCGGTTAATGTTTCTGGAATACAGTTAAAGCACAGAAAGGTCTTTGAATGGGTGAATGCTGCCCTAGAAAAAACCGGCTTACCAGCCACCGCTTTAATGTTGGAGATCACTGAATCCACTCTTATCAAGGCCAGCAATGAAACGATTTCACAATTGCAACAATGCCGAGATGCAGGAATAAGTGTCGCGATTGACGACTTTGGCACAGGTTTTAGCTCACTAAGCACCCTCGCCGATTTACCGATAGATGTGATAAAAATCGATAAACTGTTTATCACTCAAGCCAATAGCAACCCTAAGTATCGTAAGATCCTCAATTCCATCAGCGAACTTGGACAGCAGTTAGAATTAAAGATTGTTGCCGAGGGCGTTGAACAAACCGAACAATTTGAGCTAGTTAAAAACTTAGGGATCAGCTGCGTACAGGGGTATTTAGTTAGCCGGCCTGAAAGCTCAAATAATGTGGGTAGCAAAGTGTTAAATGGCAATGTGAATCACATCGCAGCCACCGGCACCAGCATTTGGTTACCAGAGCAAGTTGGGTAGCTGCTGTTAATAGTTAAGCGAAAAAGCGAGCTATATACTGCACTTTCCACGCTAGGCAACCTATTATGCTAAAAGTGGGTGCTTGGCGGATCGTGATGAACGCCCACAGTATTTATCCAGACAAGGTAAGGTTATTTATCGCTTAAATTTGGTTTCTAGGATAACCGACGAATTGGTACGCTCAATCCCTTCTAAATTACCGATTTCATCTAGCAGATGACTCAACTGCTCCAAACTCTGTGCTTCAACAATAGCAATCAAATCATATTCCCCACTAATGGCATAAAGCGCAGAAACATTTGGCAACTGCTGTAATGCTAAATTCGCCTTTGTAGTAAGTTTTTGTTTTACCTTGATAGAAACGTGTGCAGATACTAAATCATCCATATACTGCTCCGCGAATTCTACGCGATAGCCTTTAATTACGCCATTTTGCTCTAATTTTGCGATACGATTTTGTACTGTGGTTCTGGAAAGGTCTAACTTACGTGCCAACTCAGAGATGCTCTCTCGTGCGTTATTACGCAACAGTGCAATGAGCTTTTCGTCTTGTGAACTAATCATTTTGCAATTTAACCATGTTAATTTGACATAAATGATAGCAAATATGTGAATTATTGCACTGCAAATTATTATAAAAGCGCGTAATAATGAAGGAATAGCAAGTTGGCTGTGAGCAGAACAACAAGTAATCAGCTTCTGCCCGACAGTAATACCGCACAATGATAACAATTTAGGAGAAAGCGTCATGCAAGCAAATCGCGAATTATTCGATGAAGTCATGGTTCCAAACTACAACCCGTCAGCCGTTATTCCTGTTAAAGGCCAAGGCTCTCGCGTATGGGATCAGACAGGTAAAGAGTTCATCGATTTTGCAGGCGGTATCGCCGTAAACTGTCTAGGCCATTGTCACCCTGCGCTCGTCTCTGCACTTAAAGAGCAAGGCGAAAAAATTTGGCACTTATCAAATGTGATGACCAACGAGCCGGCGCTTCGCCTTGCCAAAAAGTTAACTGATGCAACGTTCGCAGAAAAAGTCTATTTCGCAAACTCAGGCGCTGAAGCAAACGAAGCGGCACTTAAACTTGCGCGTCGTTGGGCACTGGATAAATTTGGTGCAGAAAAAACGCAAATTATCGCATTCAACAAAGGCTTCCATGGTCGTACTTTCTTCACGGTAACGGTAGGTGGTCAAGCAGCCTATTCAGATGGCTTTGGTCCAAAACCTGCTGATATCACTCATATCGACTATAACGATTTAGCTGCATTTGAAAAAACAATCTCAGACAACACTTGCGCAGTCATGATGGAACCGCTTCAAGGTGAAGGCGGGATCATTTCTCCAAATGCTGAGTTTGTCCAAGCTGTGCGCGAACTATGTGATAAACACAACGCGCTACTTATTTTTGATGAAGTACAAACGGGTGTTGGCCGAACTGGTGATCTATATGCTTATCAAGGACTGGGTGTAACACCTGATATCCTTACTAGCGCAAAAGCACTAGGTGGCGGTTTCCCGATTGGCGCTATGCTTACCACCACTGAAATTGCAGCTCACCTTAAAGTCGGCACCCATGGCTCAACTTATGGTGGTAATCCACTAGCCTGCGCGGTAGCGGAAGCTGCATTTGACACAGTAAATACAGAATCGGTGTTAGCTGGCGTAAAAGCCAAAGAACAACTATTCAGAGATGGCCTAAATGCTATCAACGACAAATACAATGTATTTTCTGAAGTGCGCGGTAAAGGTCTTCTTCTTGGCGCAGTACTCAATGATAAATTTGAAGGCCGTGCACGCGACTTCCTGGTAGCAAGTGCAGAGCACGGTTTAATGTCGTTAGTTGCTGGCACTAACGTAGTTCGTTTTACGCCTTCTCTTGTGATCACTGATGAAGAGATCCAAGAAGGTCTAGCACGCTTTGAACAAGCGGTTGCTGCAGTAGTAAACGGCTAAGGAGCTGGGGACCTCGGTCTCCTCTTTCTCATGTTAGTATTAAGACCAATACAAAAAACTGACTTCGACGCGCTAAAAACCATTGCGGTTGAATCTGGCCATGGGTTTACCTCACTGCCAGTAGATGACGAATTGTTGTCTAATAAAATTAACCGCTCAGTTGAAAGCTTTGCAAAGTCAGTGTCAAAACCATACGACGAAGGCTATTTGTTCGTCCTTGAAGACACACAAACGGGCGAAATTATAGGCACCACTGCGATTGAAGCTGCGGTAGGTATGTCTGTGCCTTTATATCACTATCATCTTGGCAAAACAGTACATCACTCAAGAACTTTGGGTGTCTATAATACCGTTGATATTCTGTCGATGTGTAACGACTACACCGGAAGCTCTGAGATCTGCACGCTATTTTTACGTGAAGGTCATCGCCAAGGGTTAGCTGGTCGCTTTCTTTCAAGAAGCCGTTTCTTATTTATGGCAGAACATGCCGAGCGCTTTAGCGATACCGTGATTGCAGAAATGCGTGGTGTAAGTGACGAACATGGCCATTCGCCATTTTGGCAGTGGCTGCAAGAACACTTTTTTAGCATTGAATTTCCGCAAGCAGATCACTTGGTCGGTCTCGGGGACAAAGTTTTTATTTGTGAACTTATGCCCAAGTATCCCATCTATGCAAACCTACTAAGTCCAGAAGCACAAACTGTGATAGGTAAAGTGCACGAGAAAACCAAGCCTGCTTTGCGTTTATTACAAAAAGAAGGGTTTGAACACCGTGGCTATGTTGACTTGTTCGACGCAGGTCCAACGGTAGAAGCCAAACTCGACAACATTAGAACGGTTAGAGAGTCGTTTAAAGGTGAGGTTGAAATAGTCGCTTCACTACCTGACAAGCTCCCTAGTCTTGCTATTTCAAATGGTCGATTAGACGCGTTTAAAGCCACGTTTACCGATCAGGCTTATCTGTGCGAAGCAGAAGAAAAAATTCAGCTGACCGCAGAGGTAGCCAATGCGCTTGATGTCACTCAAGGTGAACTGATAAACGCATTTAAACTATAGATTTCAATGTCGTGCTGATACCAATTGGTATAAAGTTTAACAAGCTGTCACCAAGACAAAAAATTAGGAAACCATTATGCACAACAACGTAGATACACTATTTGAACACCTGTGGGACAACTACCTAGAAGTAACACCTTCTGCAGTTAAAGTTCATGAACTTCTCGGCTCAACGCAAAAAGACGACGTGATCAATGACCACATCGCATTGCGTACCTTTAATATTGAAAAAGTAGGCCTAGAAAAGCTCGCTGCACATTTTAAAGCTGTGGGTTATACAGAGTGTGGCGAATACCACTTTGAAGCGAAAAAGCTATATGCTAAACACTATGAACACCAAGATCCAACTAAACCAAAGGTGTTTATCTCTGAGCTGCTCGTTGAAAAATGTTCAGAAGAACTACAAGCTATCGTTAAAGACATGGTTGAGCAAATCGACGAGTCAGCAGTAACAGCTGAAAACTTCCTGTATTCTGGCACCCACTGGCGTGTTTCTCATGAGACATACAAAAAGCTACTCGCTGAGAGCGAGTATGCCGCATGGATGTCTGCATGGGGCTACCGTGCAAACCATTTCACGGTAAGCATCAACTACCTGAAGAACTTCACCACAATTGAAGCTGTAAACCAAGCGCTCAAAGACAACGGTTTTGAACTAAACACCTCTGGCGGCGAAATCAAAGGCTCTCCGGAAGTGTTACTAGAGCAATCTTCGACGCTTGCTGATCATCAAAACGTACAGTTTAACGATGGTGAATTTAGCATTCCAAGCTGCTTCTATGAGTTTGCTCTGCGTTATGCCAAGCCTGACGGCGAGATCTATACTGGTTTTGTTGCAGCTTCTGCTGACAAAATCTTTGAAAGTACTAACGCAAGATAATCGCGTTTAAAATCAGTGCTTGCCTAAGCACTCTGCCCAAATTGTAAAGCAGCCTTTATGGCTGCTTTTTTATACCAATTTGCTTAATTAAGTGAGCTATTTTGAGGCGAGAAAATCTTGTCGATAACTAGGCAAAACTTTTGCTATTTAGTTGTTCTAAATAAGAAATTTTTAACGCCGTTAGCGTCAGATTTACTCCTTCAAATTGAGCAAGTATTAAGATAAATTGGTATTAGTTAATATTAGCCACAACTCCAATCAAACTCGCGGTTTACCAAATCAAGCATACCTATCCCTCCGCCAAAGTTATGCCCACCTAAGATCTCTTCGAATTCGATGTAGTAAGGTGTAAGAAAATCTGGGATCCCTTGACCGTTTAAACTCGTCCCGCCTAAATGGTTTGGCGAAACACTCTCTAACCACTCAGGGTCGCCTTCGTACGGGTCAATATAACCTGTATCTTCATATTCGCTGGGCGTCTTACCCGCATTAGGATCACTAGGGTTGGCAACAAGCGTAATTGCACGGTTAAAACTCACTGTTTCTGGGGGAATTCCACCAAGCTCGCGATATATTTGGTACTCTTCAGCTGGCAAACTGAGGTACTGGGAATAGTTCATTTTCCAAAAGCAACTCGCCCCACCCTCGACTAACCATTCAGGGACGCAAACATCATCTTCAAAATGTCGTTCAATAATAGTTGGTGGTGAACAGAGCTCGCCGTAAAACTCAGCTTCACTAAGCAGGAGCGTTGCGTAATAACAATCTAGCGTATCCGCTGCAAACTTACAGCTCGGATGAACCGTTTGCATCACCTGCCAAAAGGGTTTGAATAGCGGTTCATCTGGCGACTGCTCAGCAAATAATGCCTCTTCTAACCCTTCAATATATTCAGGTCCGCCATCATTATGCTCAACCGCAATTGCAAAAAAGCTCACCGCATACGCATTCTTATCAGTGTGATAGCCCTCTGGCAATTTTAGTGTAAAGCTGTGCTTTAGCGGATAACCGGTATGTGGATCAAGCGGCCATTGATTGGCTTTAATTCCGGGGGGCAAACCAAATACCCAGCCATCAAAGCGTGTTTTATCGTCAATGGATTGTTTCAATATTTCGATATTATAAGCATTCATTACTATCTCCTTATTAAATAACGTTGCTTACTCGTAAGTTAGGGCCTGCTTATCTTTCAAGTTTGTTTTTGCAGCAGCAAAGAACAACAGACCCTAGTATAAAAGTATTAACTCCACAATTGAAATAGGTAATTAGACTTTTACAGTGTTTGAGACACTTAAAAATATTGCTTATATTCATTACCTGTTGGTGAAAAACCAGTAGGATTAGACAAGGATAATAGTTATGAATTATTTTGGAACGTTTGGTTCAACAGAAGAAGAGGCACTTCGCCTTCTTATGCCTGTTGTCGACAGCGCTTTGAAAGCGCATGAGAGAGGAAACTATCAAGCATATTTATCTGTAATAACCACCGACTTAGCCAAAAAGGTTTCTGAGGAGGGATTTTTGCGGGCATACCGCGAAATCGCGCCGCAGCTTGGCCGCTTAAAATCTAAAACCTTGTTAGCGTCTCTTCGAAGAGGTCAGGATCCAATGCTGATATTTGCAGCGAAATACGAGAACACGCAAGACGATATCATAATCAATATCACATTTAAAAACGCGACTACCCCGCCTTTAATTGCATGGATGTGGATTGAATAGTCCTTTGGTTCAAAGGCTTAGATTAAAACTTATAGGAGGACCGTTTTCGGTTTGCTTCACACTTGTGTAATAACATGTATAACCCTTAACAGCCGGTTATTAGGACGAGTAAGTGAAAACAGTGACAGGAAATGGTAATCCCTCAACAAAACTAGACTGTATCAGTCACCTAAAGCAATAATTTTGGTAGTAGACACCGCGGATATTTTCACTCCAAAACTGGAGATACTTGGCAGTGTGGCATTATGATGTATTCTTATTTGTTCACCTGACATGTGCTTTTTGCAATGTGTGGTATGGGCATCCGCCACTAATGTAACTGCATAACCCAAACCCGCGGCTCGCCGACTCGTTGTATCAACACAAAATTCTGTAGCATAACCACAAACATAAATATGTTGAGCTCCATGTTCTTCAAGTATGTTAGACAGATTTGTGTTTAAAAATGAGTCTGGGGTGGTTTTACGCACGAACTGATCATTGGCGTCAACTTGAAGTACTGATTGTAATTGCCAACCTTCACTACCATACTCAATCGCAGTACCGTTTTGCTCATGTTGAATATAGATAACTGGCATGCCTTGCTTTCGAGCCCAATCTGTCACTAAGTTAATTCGGCTTAACACCTCTTCACTTGCATACGGTTTGGGCTCTGGGTCGAATAAAAGGTTCTGTACATCAATTACCAATATTGCAGATTTCATAGCATACTCTTTTTGGGCATAATCTTGCTTATAAATTCAAAAGCCGCCAACACCTTGAACAGCATTCATTCTTTCAAGGGTTGTAGTGCCCAAGCAATATAAATTACAAGCGTTATATTGTCATTTTAATATTTATACATTGGTCTTACTGCCACATTAGCTATGTCTCAATACAGCTAAACAAGTTATGATAAATGTGTATGCAAATACCTTATGGATAGCACACTTATGGACAAGATTGATCACCAGATATTACCCCCTTTAACGACATTACTATGCTTGGTCATAAGCGGGTGTGACGACCTAGGCCAACAAATAGACGCGCTTACTGGCGAGCAAGACAAACAAGTGCAAGCACTTATTGAGCGCACTAAAGCCCAAATGGTGTTTGTTGAAGGCGGCAGCTTTATGATGGGCGATGGCGGAGGTCCTAATAACTTGCCTTGGACCATAGCCCGCGATAATAAACCCGCTCATAAGGTGACCCTTACCAGCTATTCGATGGGCGCTTATGAGGTAAGCTATGGCGATTTTGATTTATATACCGCGGTAAACGACCTACCAAAAACCATGTGGGAGGATTGGGATAAAGGGGAAGTTTGGCGCGCATCTGAATTCCCTGCGGGAGTGAGTTGGTATGGCGCTAAGAACTATTGTTTATGGCTGGCAAAACTCACACAACTCCCAATTGATTTACCCACAGAGGCACAATGGGAATTTGCAGCACGAAACCGTGGCGAAAATATTTTGTTTGCCACCAATACCGGTATGCTTGAACTCGGTGTAAATTACTCTCTCGCCGAAGAGCCTGAACCGCATATTAGTGGAACCTATCCTCCTAACCCATTAGGGTTTTATGACTTAAGTGGCAATATGATTGAATGGGTTAATGACTGGTGGGCTGAGGATTACTATCAAAACTCCCCAGAGCAGGATCCTAAAGGGCCAAAAGAAGGCACAAAAAAGGTTATGCGAGGCGGAACTTTCATGGAGTCGCCACGTGGCAGCAATGTTTATACTCGGCAAGAGTCTAATGAACTGAACACTAGCTATAGGGATATCGGATTTAGATGCGCACTAAATCAAGCGAAGTCACTTCCAGTTCAATCAGTTAACTAGTGCATTATCATCACATTTATCACCGCAAAAAATCAGCGTTTATTCAAACTGCTTACTTTATGCTGTGACAATTTTGAATTCGCCTGTACGCTTGGTATGCTTGAGCTGCACTAAGGATAAATAAGTAACATACGGAAAGTCACCATATGGAAAATAAACGGATACATTCACTCCCCCACTTTGTCAACATTACTCGGCGCGATATTCTCGCCAATAAAAATACCACCGCTCCAAGTCTCGCATTACTGTGTGTAGTAATGACTGGATGTGACGACCTAGGCCAACAAATAGACGCGCTTACTGGCGAGCAAGACAAACAAGTGCAAGCACTAATTGAGCGCACTAAAGCCCAAATGGTGTTTGTTGAAGGCGGCAGCTTTATGATGGGTGATGGCGGTGGTCCAAATAACTTGCCTTGGACCATAGCCCGCGACAATAAACCCGCTCATAAGGTGACCCTTACCAGCTATTCAATGGGCGCTTATGAGGTAAGCTATGGCGATTTTGATTTATATACCGCAGTAAATGGCCTACCAAAAACCATGTGGGAGGATTGGGGTAAAGGGGAAGTTTGGCGCGCACCTGAATTCCCTGCGGGAGTGAGTTGGTATGGCGCAAAAAACTATTGCTTATGGCTCGCTGAGTTTACCCAGCTCCCCTTTGATTTACCCACTGAGGCACAATGGGAATTTGCAGCACGAAACCGTGGTGAAAATATTTTGTTTGCCACCAATACAGGTATGCTTGAACTCGGTGTAAATTACTCTCTCGCCGAAGAGCCTGAACCGCATATTAGTGGCACCTATCCACCTAACCCATTGGGGTTTTATGACTTAAGCGGCAATATGATTGAGTGGGTCAATGACTGGTGGGCTGAAGATTATTATCAACACTCCCCAGAATTGGATCCCAAAGGGCCTAGCTCGGGAACTAAAAAAGTAAGGCGTGGCGGGATGTTCTTGGAATCTCCTCGCGGTAGTAATGTATATACCCGCCAAGAATCTGAAAAATTGGAAAAAGCGTATAGAGTCACTGGTTTTCGTTGTGCTCTAAATCAATCTAATCCCCTAGTTGTGCAGTCAAAGTAACAGCTTTGGCTGCACAGCATCTATTACACCATTGCAACAAATGGATTTGTATTGAGCATAGCTACTGCAACAGAACCGGAACGTGCTCGACTTGGTAGTTTACGTCTCCATGCATCAAACTCACGCTGCTGAGCACCTTCTAAAATACTATTAAGCTGAGATAAGCCCTCTTCTCGGCTACATTTTGCGCCGCCCTCTCCCATATGCTGTAATACTTCATCTAACTCTTCAGTACAAAGAATATGCTTAAGTACAATAATAATGGCATTCTCGCGCTGCTCATTTAAGCCAGACCAACTATAGGTACCCGAGTCAATTAAACTCGCTAAATTTGGATTAGCGAGTAAATTTAACATTGCTCCTTTACCCTCAGGTACGGTGAATTTGAGCATTTCTGGTTTCAGCCGTACCCTACCCATAATTTCCTTTGCTTGTTCATGAATAAACACTTTTGTCTGCCACCACTCATCTATATCCTCAGCAGAACCGCCAATAAACTCCATAATATCTTTACCTGTCGCAATATGCATGGCTACTGCTTTATAAAGCACGTTAAATGCCAATGGCTGTATAAATTCAAGGTAATCATAATCATTATTTTTAAGCTGGTGATAAACAAATTGGGCAAGCGTGACAATTTCATCTACACCTATCTCACAGACCAACTCTCCGCCAGCACCTACGCCCCAGATAAGTCCCAATTTCGCACGAAGCATAAACCTTCCGTCTTCATAACCAATATAACATCCGGCATGTGCACCAGCGCCAAATGCGCCTTCTGCCTTTCCACCTAGTTTAGCTAAATCACAAAAACTAGATTTACCAGATTTTTCTGGATTATCCCACTGCAAAGCACCAGTTAACTCACAGCCTGCGGATACCCCAGCGAATGCACTGAGCTCGCCTTTTACAGGTTCAAACTTGCGATCGGCGCGGCTAAGTGCTTTTACTTGTTCAGGGGTTAATCCCTCAAGCATCATTTTACCTTGCTTTACTGTACAGCCTACATTTGCCGCCGCTTGTAATTTTGCTCCTGCATAGCCAAAAAGGGCAATGGTCGCATTTAATCGGATCGCGCCTAAGTTTATCTCACGCTCTTTGGTCGTATTTTTAAGTGGCATCATAAACTTAAATTCATACCCATTTTTATTAGGGTAGTAACCACTCATTGCAGCTTTTGCTTCACCAACTGCAAAATCGACTTTGCCATCAGCTTGAAATGAAAAGACACCATCCTTTGGGCTAAAGTTTGCCGCAATGCCCGCACCATGGGTGTAGCGCATTAATCGTGCCTCTGCACTGGCATCAAAATAGTCGCTTTTTTCAAACCTTTTTATATTTAGATCTTTATTAAGCTCTCTAGCCCATTCGCCCCATATGGTTGTATACGTGTCGACGAGCTTCTTATCATACTTAAAATTGACCTTTAGCTTGCTCAAATCATTTTTAAGCGCTTTGTTCAGTTTCTTACGGTCTAAGTTGCCATTCGCATCGCTAAAACGACGACCGTTTCGAATGTCCGTATCAATTTTATAGCGTCTAAAGTGGTTGGCCATTTTATCACTACGCACATAGGTATACTTTCGACCTTTAAAGCCAATGACTTCGGTAATTTTATTAGCGGTAGGGCCTGAAACAAGTGGTTTTAGGGTCTCGTTTAACGCCTTTTTTGCGTCAATTACTTTATCATCTTGTTTCGAAAGGTCTTGTTGTCCAGCCAGCGCTTGCTTTAACTGCTCCATGGGAGGGTTAAGTACTTCCATTTCTTGCTCTAAAATATCGGCAAGTGACTGGGTGACCGCTATAAAGCTGTTATCTTCTGGAATATATATAAAATCAATAATTTCCAGTTGGTCTTCGGACTCTTCAACTGAAAAACTCACGGAGTGCGTCGCACCTCCGGCTTCAGCGGTTAATGTGTATTCCCCCGCCACAAGCGGTAGCGCCAACTCCCAATCATAACCTCTGTCTGGTATGTAGTTGCCATTCACTTGCTCCAATATGGCTGATTTTGAACCCGACGTTGGTCCTTTCCAGATTAAGTTAACGCTGTTGCTGTTATAAAATTGTCCTTTAACTAATACGTCAAAGCCGGTATTCACCCTGACTTTATCACCCGCTTTGGGAGGATTTTTTATAGTAAACTGAGGATGGTTGAAGCCATATATACGGCTTTCATTTGGTGTGCCAGTATACTGCTCGACAACACTCGCGGCAGTTTCTCCCGGCCCTAATACATGATTTGCAAAACGTCTTTTAGTGGCTTGGTTTTGCTCTAGTTTTACGATTTGCTTTGGATTAGGTTGACCAATAATGACAGATGGCGCAATAGTATCTATGGGTTGTTCTGTACTTTCTAGCTTAGTGGGTGTTTTTTTAATGCCAGCGTTACTCTTACCCATTGACGGTCGCGTTGTACCTGCTCCTTGGCTACTATTGAAGCCCACACCATCATTTTTTGAGTAATCGCTTGTAGCAGCATATTTAGCTGCGGCACCTAAATGTGCACCGTTTTGGCTTAACTCTCCCGCCCCACCCGAGAAGCCTTTACTGCCACCAGAACCGAACTGACCTTCCACTTTAGCCTCAAGCGCTGACTTTTTAATAAACGCAAAGATCTCCTTTATATCGCCTTGAGAAACCGTTTTGAGACGTTGTACTTGGTTATTTGAAATAACAAGTAGTTGTCTATCGTCATGGTGATAAAGTCCACCATGCCAGTAACGAGCTTCTTTTGGGTCAATACGAATATAGTCAGTGTGATGGGGGTTAAGTGCTTTAAGAATGATGGTGGGCACTTTAGCCATCGGCAATCTGGTTGGTTGTGCCGAATTTTTTACGTCTGAATCTGACTGAAAAAGTGAATCATCGAATGTACCTTGCTGTGCGTCTTGCATAAGCGCAGGCCATTTGTCAAAAGGCTTCATGCCAATCCTTCCTTGTTTATTCCGGTTGTTCCTCATCAATGCAATTTGCTACTCATCAATGAGCGCGAGATAGTATTCGGGGTAGATTTTATACTGATGGAGTCAGTTATTCAATCAAGGAAAATTTTGCTATTTACCTGTTCTAAATGATGAGAAATTTTTAACGCTGTTAGCGCCTGATTAGCTCCCTCAAATTAAGGAAGTGTAAGATAAAATGGTATGACATATCATTGTCAAAAAGTCCCTGTAGAGTTTAATCTAGGTTACTCTAACACGCTCAAAAGTTAGTTGGTGCGGTAATATTTTCGCGTTGAACAGCGCTTTGACAACAACAGGGCCAACTTAACCAAAGGCGATTAAAGGAGTTAGCATGACCAGTTATGTATCAGAAATAAAGGCGCTAAATCGCGGGCTAAGTGTTAAGCCACCCATGACACATCCTGCTATTGATTCAAAAAAACACTACAAAAGCGAATTAAAGTACTGGCAAACCCAACTATTACATGTGCAACAAGCCTATTTTCATCAAGGAAAGCGCGCTATTTTAGTGTTTGAAGGCTGGGATGCGGCTGGTAAAGGAGGCGCGATTCGCCGCATGACAGAAAAGCTCGATCCGCGCGGCGTTAAGGTCTACCCAATCGCAAAACCAACACCGGAGGAACAAGGCCGGCATTACCTGTATCGCTTTCAAACTAAGCTACCACCTCGGGGCACTATGACTATTTTTGACCGTTCATACTACGGCCGAGTGTTGGTAGAACGGGTTGAAGCATTTGCTAATGAGCAAGAGTGGCACCGCGCCTATCAAGAAATCAATGAATTTGAGCGTCTGCTGACAGATGATAATGTCCGCATTGTTAAGCTATTTTTACACATTAGCGAAGACGAACAACTCAAACGCTTTACAGAGCGTTTAAATAATCCGTATAAGCGCTGGAAACTAACGGAAGAAGATATTCGCAACCGCCAAAAGCGACAAGATTATGAGCAAGCAATTGATGATATGTTTGCTAAAACCGATACGAATTTAGCGGGATGGCATTTGATCCTCGCGGAACATAAATGGTATGCCCGCGTACAAGTGATGAAAACCATTGTCGAAGCGTTAAGCAAGGGGGTTGATATTAGTCCCCCACCTATCGATAAAGCCGTTGTAAAACTGGCAAAATCTCAATTGGGTATTGTTCAAAGGGAGGACTAATCCATGAATCGTCACGACTATCTTGCATCTTACTTTAATGAGCGTGAAGGCATTCACGTAAGCAATGAGTGCAGTAAATTCGACAAAATGAGACTCAGTCCATTTCGGTTCTTCCGTGGTAGTGCCGCGCTCATGTATAAGGACTTACTGGAGCAACAACTACAGTTACCTGAAGCGGCCACCAGCCTGCCACTCACCTACGTAATGGGCGATTGTCATACGGGCAATTTTGGCTTTCATAGTGAAGAAGGCAGCCACGGCGATACCCTAATTTTTGAACCTAATGACTTCGATGATGCCTGCGTCGGACACGCTGTGTGGGACCTGTTTCGCTTTTTAGTGAGTTTACCGCTTACCCAACTAGAAGGTGGGCGTATTCAAGAGCAAGCTCAGGATATTAAAGACCGAAGTAAACCTTTGGTAAGTAAAGAGCTGGTTGCCCAAGCACAATTGGACTTTTTACACAGCTACCTAAAAGCCTGTCAGTTGTCGCTGGAACATAAGGTCGATAGCAACACAGGCTTAACCGAGTTTAATAATAACCATATATTGCATAAACGATGGCAAAAAGGGTTGCAAAGAATGGCGGGTGGCGCCGCATTTACGATAAAAAGCACGCTCGCAAAGGAAATCGACCTTAGTATTAAGCCGCTACGTTTTCGCGAAGACAAACTGAAGTTTAAGCAACTTGACCCCGATTTAAAAGAAAACCTTATTCATCACTTTGCGCCCTATGTTGATGACGAAATTTTAGATTGCGTTGAGCGTATCGACCAAGGCACAGGCTCATTGCATCTGAGCAGATATTATTTGTTGGTTGGCCCAAACGTACAAAAGCCCACTAAAGATATTTTGCCGCTATGTCACATTGTGGAGGTAAAACAACAGCAACTCGCTTCGCCTCTGGCTTACTTTGTAAATTTAAGCCCAGTGAATCGCTTAGATCCCGCACACTTAACCGTCAACAGTCAAAGAAAAATGCAGCGCCGTACCGATCTCATTTTAGATAATGCATTGTGGCAAGGCAGCCATTGGCTGGTACGCTCGCGCCATCATGCTCGCGTTGGTATAGACCCAGAAGACATCACCATTGGTAAGCGTGCAGCGACTAAGTCGGGCTTTAGCCAATATGCAGAAGCTTGCGGTGAAGCACTTGCCCTTTCACATATGCGAGCAGATAGACGATCCTTACAATTTCAGGAGGATGCCGTAGCCATCTTACCTAGCCTCATTGATGACCTAGTCAAATCTGCTAGTCATTACAGCGAGCAAGTCGTAGCCGACTGGCGTTGGTTCTGCGAGCAATCCCAGGGCTAAGCAGTTGCACACTCAACTTGCTTTTGCTTTGGAATGTCTACAATTAGGCCATCCTCTGCAATGATGAGTGCATTGCTAAAGTGCAACTTGGCCTCTTCAATAAGGGGCTGCAGCATGCCCTCGCCATGATAGCGCACGCTAAAGTGAGTGAGCACGAGCATGGGTACTTGATGTAGTTGTGCAAATTGAGCGATGCGCTTGGCATCGCTATGTCCTGTATGAAATCCCACTTTATGAAGATCAGCAGCGGTAAAGGTAGCTTCATGAACAAGTAAATCGACCCCTTTTATCATCTGCGATAGCAAGCCGGGCTTTTCGTTATCACCACAAATTATTGCAACTCGAGGTTGCCAACTATAAAAACTGTAGTCATCTGAGATTAAAAGTCGGCCTTGGTATTCTACGTCTTGGCCCTTTTGCAACAGGTTGTAGTGGCCGCCAGACGCAATGCCATCTTGCTGAAGTTTATCTATTTTTAACTTGCGAGGAATGCACTTTTCAGTGAGCTTATAGCCAACACTGGGCACTCTGTGTTGTAGCGCTATGGTTTCGATATCGCAACATTCAAGCGGTAGCTTATCGTTTATTTCTTCAAGGGCGATGGTGATTAAGTCAAAACTTAGCCTCACCTCTGTCAGTGTAAAACAGCTTTGCACAAACTGAATAACGGCCCTCGGCGCAATTAATTTTAGCGGCGCTTTGCGAGAGTTTAATGCCATGGATGAAATAAGTCCGGGTAATCCATAGCAATGATCCCCATGAAGATGGGTAATACAAATCGCTTCGAGATGGTATAGGGTTAACTCACTGTGCAGCAGCGCATGCTGGGTCGCTTCGGCGCAGTCAATTAGTACCCAGGCTTTGGTATTTTCAAAGCTTACTGCCGCTGCCGACATATTACGTTGCTTAGATGGGCTACCTGAAGAAGTGCCAAGAAAATGTACTTTCACGCCAAAACCGTTTACTTTTTAAGTGGGTATACCATTGTAACGAATAAATAACGTAATAGCGAAGCGCGTGCTCGCCTTGCAACGTAATCTCTAAGGAGAAGATGATGAATTTGATACCTTCGGACAGCATGATCTTGGTGATCGATATTCAAGAAAAATTTCGTCCTCATATTGAGGTATTTGGCGATATTGAGCGCCAAGTAACCACCCTGCTACAAGCTGCAGAACATTTGTCTGTTCCTGCACTGATTTTTGAGCAATATCCCAAAGGGCTTGGCCATACAGCACCGAGTTTACTTGAATTTAATCTTCCGGTTATCGAAAAAACCGCGTTTAGTGCTTACCATGTTGAATCTTGCAAGCAAGCTATTCAAGAATATAAACGCGACACCATCGTCGTGGTTGGCCTCGAAAGTCATATCTGTGTACAACAAACCGTCAATGACCTGCTTGCGGACAATTTCAACGTGGTGATAGTTGCCGATGGTATTTGCTCACGTAATCCAAAACACACAGATTGGGCGCTAATGCAGATGCAGGCAGATGGCGCACGCTTTTTGGCTTTAGAGTCTATTTTATTTCAGTGGCTAAAATCGGCCAAGAATGAGCAATTTAAGGCAATTTCAGCGTTAGTTAAGTGATCGGCTATCACAGTGAAAGCGTATTCCAAGTATCGAGGTGAACAATGAAAAATGAATTAGATAGCAAGTTCTTGTTAACGGTGTTCGAGCATATTCAAAATCACGGTGAAGTAACCGAAGAAGGTAAACGCTATGAGGGCATAGTGGCCTATTCAGATCCAGATGGTTACACCATATACCTGCAAGGCAGTGGCGTGTTACTGCGCTCTGGGTTTCATAATACTTATCACTTGGATTATGAACAAGATAAGCACAAAGACGATTTCATTAAGAAGCTAGATTACATTTTTAAAGAGGCGAATGAGTAGCTTATATCCAAATACCAACCGAGGACGTCGCGTTAGACGTCCCCACCCTGAAAGCAAACAAACCCGCGCATATGTAAGTAAGGTCGTCGAAGCGCTCAGGGAAAATCCAAATAAACTCAAGATAATCAAACAGAACTGCGATGAATTTCGCCAGCAACGCTATTTAAAACGTGGCTTTTTGCTCGCCATCGAACGCTTTGATTGGGTGTTTGCAGTGGACGATGACGTAGAGCGAATATGCCAGCAGCTCCTCGCCGACGACTACATCGGCAAACGCCTACGCCGTTACCCTTTATTGTTTAAGGGGGTGTTAGATGATTAATCTCGTTTGGCTCAAACGTGACTTAAGAGTGTTCGACCATAGACCACTTTACGAAGCGTGTAATAATGGCAGACCAACCCTAATATTGTATGTTGTTGAGCCCGAATATTGGCAACTCCCCGATACCAGCGAAAGACAATTTCAATTTGTAAAAGAGTCGCTGCTAAGCCTTGCTGAGCAGCTGCAGCTTTTAGGTGGCACGCTGACGATTCGCCAGGGCGATATCATTGAAATATTAGAAAAGATCCATCAACACATCGCGATAGCTACCCTTTATTGCCATCAAGAAACGGGGAATACATGGACATTTGAGCGCGATTTGCGTGTTATTGCCTGGTGCAAAGAAAGACACGTAACGTATGAAGAATATCGCCAACAAGCCGTATTCAGGGGAAAAGTGAATCGTGATAAGTGGCAACAGCAAGCCGAAGACTGGCTGCAAAGCGACTGTCTACCAACCCCTTCAAAAATTAATCCTCTGCTGCAACAGCATAGTGGTATTGCACTCTTAAATGATTACCTTGGGAATGACAGCAACTCAGCGCCAAAGCCACAATTAGGTGGACTCAAAGCCGCACAGCAAACCTTGAATAGCTTTTTTAATCATAGGATAGACAACTATTTATTTGGTATCTCAAGCCCGGTAAAAGCTGTGAACAGTAGCTCCAGACTCAGTCCGTATTTGGCCTATGGCGTGCTAAGCCTCAGGGATGTTTTACAACAAACCCTTGCTTTAAATGTTGACTCAAAACGCAATAAGAGCAGTTTTTTATCACGGCTTTACTGGCATAGCCACTTTGTGCAAAAGCTCGAATCAGAACCGCTTTATGCTGAGCGTGCAGTGCATGCATCCCTAATTGCTATGCGTGCGAGTGAATTTAGTCACCAACGTCATGAACTTTGGGCTCACGGTAACACGGGAGTCCCCTTTATTGATGCCTGTATGCGAATGCTGATCACCACAGGCTGGATAAACTTTCGCATGCGCGCCATGTTGATGGCGTTTTCAAGCTATCATCTGTGGCTTGATTGGCAACAACCAGCAGCAAGACTTGCCACTCTATTTATCGATTATGAACCTGGGATCCACTATCCTCAGGTACAAATGCAGTCAGGCACTACTGGGATAAATCCGTTTCGCATCTATAACCCCATAACGCAGGGGCAAAAATATGATCCAGAAGGTCACTTTATTCGCCGCTACATTCCTGAGCTCAATCACGTTCCAACGCATTACTTGCATACGCCTTGGCTTTATACTGGCTTAAAAGAAGACCAATATCAGCGCCCTGCCATATTACCCGATGACGCAGCAAAAATTGCCCGTGAAAAAATCTCTGCATTTTATAAACAACATCTAGATAAAGATGAAACAGGTAGAGTGCTTCACACTCACGCTTCAAGGCGTCGCTCAAGTCGTGGGCGCAAAAAACAAGCAAGTTCTGATAAAAATCAGTTAAAACTATTCTAACTGATTTGTTTTTGCACAATGTTCCGCCTTTCAACCCAGAAAGAGGACAAATAGCCGCTTAAGCATGACCTCATGTAAAAAAAATGCTAAGGTTGCGCCATTTTTTGGAACTGAGAATTTAGCTATGTCAAATGCTGTAGAGACGCAAGCTGATAGTCAGGACCAACAGGGGCAAAAAGGGGGATTATTTAATCGCTTCTTGGCAACTGTTGAGTTCTTAGGGAATATGCTTCCCCACCCTATTACTTTGTTTGCAATGTTTTGTATCGCCATCGTGTTATTTAGTGGTATTGCCGATTGGATGGGGCTATCTGCCATCGATCCTCGCCCAGAAGGCTCCGCAGGTCGCGACCCCGATGGTGTCATTGAAGTAGTAAGCTTAATGAGTGCAGAGGGTTTGCAACGCATTGTGACAGGTCTTGTAACTAACTTTACTGGTTTTGCACCACTTGGCACTGTACTTGTTGCATTACTAGGGGTTAGTGTTGCAGAACACTCTGGCATGCTATCGGCTGCAATGCGCGGCATGGTAATGGGCGCTTCAAAACGCCTTGTTACCTTTATGATCGTATTTGCTGCTATCTTGTCTAATACCGCATCAGAACTTGGCTACGTTGTACTTATTCCGCTTGCCGCAATGATTTTCCATAGCCTTGGTAGACACCCACTTGCCGGCTTAGCTGCTGCATTTGCTGGCGTATCTGGTGGCTACAGCGCAAACCTGTTACTTGGCACCATAGATCCGCTATTGGCGGGGATTACGACGCCTGCTGCGCAGATGATTGATCCAACTT
This sequence comes from Pseudoalteromonas flavipulchra NCIMB 2033 = ATCC BAA-314, assembly GCA_000814665.1. Taxonomy (GTDB): domain Bacteria; phylum Pseudomonadota; class Gammaproteobacteria; order Enterobacterales; family Alteromonadaceae; genus Pseudoalteromonas; species Pseudoalteromonas maricaloris. The sequence goes on along the minus strand of JWIH01000020.1, from coordinate 217,109 downwards.
ACCAAGTGGGCCCTGAAGCGAATTGGTACTTCATGATGATTTCAGTATTCCTAATTGCCATCGTGGGAACCTTAGTCACCGAGAAAATCGTAGAGCCACGTTTAGGGAAATACGACCCTAAAGAAGCCAGCGTTGATTTAAGTGAAAACAATATTGAGAAACTTTCTGCAAAAGAAAAATCAGGCCTCAAATGGGCGGGCGTATCACTACTCGTAGTAAGTATTCTACTTGCCTTAACCATAGTGCCTGAAGATGGTATTTTACGTCATCCGGTAACAGGCGAAGTGGCAGGCTCACCATTTTTAAAAGGGATCGTGGTATTTATCTTTGTTACTTTTGCTATTCCGGGTTTTGTGTACGGCCGTGTGGTTGGTACCATGAAAAATGACCGCGATATTATTGATGCAATGAGTAAAAGCATGAGCTCGATGGGCATGTATATCGTGTTGGTATTCTTTGCCGCTCAGTTTGTTGCATTCTTTAAATGGACAAACCTAGGTACTATCCTTGCGATAAATGGTGCAGCACTGTTACAGGCGCTAAACCTAACTGGCCCTGAAGTATTCGTACTGTTTATATTCATGTGTGCACTCGTGAACCTAAGCCTTGGTTCATCATCAGCTCAATGGGCTGTCACTGCACCGATATTTGTTCCAATGCTAATGCTTATCGGCTATGCGCCAGAAACCATTCAAGCAGCGTACCGTATTGGTGATTCAGTTACTAACCTTATCACCCCGATGATGAGTTACTTTGGTTTGATATTAGCGGTTGCGACGAAATACAAAAAAGACATGGGTATAGGTACACTAGTGGCCACAATGTTGCCGTACAGCATGTTCTTCTTTATCGGCTGGGTAGCACTATTCTACGTGTGGGTATTTGGCTTTGGTCTACCAGTTGGACCTAACTCTCCTATCTACTACAATCCGTAGCTAATATTTTAAAATTATCTAAATGCCAGCATTTGCTGGCATTTTTATTTGTGAAAACCTCAACCCTCACCTAAGGTTGAATAGGAGACAGCGAAGAAGGAGCCGATTTTGGATACCAATAACCTTGCAATTATTACATTGGTATTAAACTAACTTCACGTGATCACTGTTATTTTATGCCCTGTTCCTGAGTGATACACGTGAGCTAACATTAGGTGAATTATGTATACACTCTTTTACTATCCACAAAGTGCGAGCCTTGCGCCTCATATTTTATTAGAACTCATTGGTGAGCCTTATCAACTTGAACTGGTGGATATCAAAAAAAACGCCAACCGTAGTACACAATACTTAACACTAAGCCCAGCCGGACAAGTACCTGCCCTCGTTGATGATGACTTTACCTTATTTGAAAGCGCTGCAATCTCTCAGTACCTTGCTGAAAAGCACATCGACAAGCAACTTATCCCAACTGAGCTAAAACTAAAATCACAGTGCCTGCAATGGATGCATTTTATGAGCGCTTCTATTCACAGCGACTTATTGATGTATACCTACCCAGAACGACACACACAAAGTGCTTTGATGTATGACGACCTTATTCGCTCGCAGCAAGGTCGACTAGAAGAAGGGTTTGGTATTATTGATACCTTACTTGCAGACAATCATTACCTGTTTGCAAATCAATTTACGCTGTGCGACAGCTATTTATTTATGCTTTGTGAGCGTGCGAAGACATTTTTAGAAAAAACGCCTTCGCTTAAGAATTTACGCCGCTATTATCGTCAAATTTCGGCAACACCAGCTATTAGCAAAGCCTTAGAAATGGCTGAGTTCTAGCCTGAACGATTAACGTTAATAAGTACAATACCGGTCAGCACAGCGATCACGCCCACGACTTTTTGCAGGTTAATAGGCGTATAGGGTACACCAAAGAGACCAAGCTGACCGATCACCATAGCTACCACCATTTGACCACACAAGTAATAAGCCATTAGGTTACCTATACCCATTTTAGGAATTAAAAAATAACAGAGTCCCACCCCTGTTGCACTTAGCACCCCACCTAAACACCACAAGTACCAAGGCACCGCTTTTAGCTCTGAGGTTGCTGGCAGCACGTTATCAGATACCCGAAAGGCAATAAAGGCATAAAATGCGCTGACAGTAAACGCCACTCCTGCTGCTAATATCGGACTTTTTAATAAACCGCCAAGCTGTGCGTTCATGCTTGCCTGCACCGCGATTGCACCGCCTGCAAAAACAGCTAATATGGCAAAAATCATCGTCACACCTCAATATGCAGCAAGTCTCTCGATTTCCTTACTTTGCTTGTATTCGCGTTCACATCCGTACTGTCACGAATGCCAATTGGCGCAATTAATACCGTGCGTAAGTTTAAGGATGAAAGACCCAATACGTCATCGTAGGCAACCTTATCGATACCGGTCATTGGGCAAACATCAATTTCCATACTGGCGGCTACCAGCAGTAATGTACCGAGGGCCAAGTGAGCCTGCTCAGAACACCAGCTATATTGAGACACACAGTCCATGGTGTGTAGCGCGTCTTTCATACCCGATTCCATCTGTGCATAGATAAGCTCATCAAGATTTCGATTCGCCTTAAAGTCTTGAATGTAGCGCTCTACTTGACTATCAATAGGTGACATATCCGCAGCAAAAACTAATAGATGACTATTATCAAGCACTTTTTGTTGTCCATACGAATGCGGTAGTAATGCTTTTTTTATCGATTGCTTGGATATTTGAATAATCTTATAAGGCTGTAAGCCAAATGCTGAAGCACTCAACCCCGTTAGTTCGATTAACTTATCGACTTTGTCTTGCGCAATGGTTTGCTCAGAAAATTTGCGGACGGCGTAACGCCAATTCAATAACGATTCTAGTTGTGATGTATTCATAAGTTGCTCTCCATTATGTGTAAGGCAACTTTAACAAGGTGAAGAGCTTGACTCATTTACCTATGTAAACGAGCCAGAATTTTTTAACGATTTTCTAATTCGGCTTAACTGTGTAGGAGTGATCCCAAGGTGTGACGCCAAATGGTATTGCGGTACACGCTCAGCAAGTTCTGGCTGCTCTTTTAAAAATGCAAGATAGCGCTCCGTGGCATCTAACTGCACCATATAAAGCTCTCGCTTATCCTTTTCTAACAACCAGTTCTTTTCAAGATACAGTATTTGAAATCGCATTAATTCCGGATTATCCATCAGCAGTGCTCTAAATTTCTTAAAATTAATTAGCACAACCTCAGTCGGTTCTAAGGCTTGGATCCCCTGATTAGCGGGTTCTGCACGGTGCAAAGCGTGCATTACACCAGGAAATTCCCCCGCCACAAAAAAACGCTTATTGTATTCCTGCCCAGCAGCATTGGTGTTAACTAATCTAACTAACCCTTGATGTAAAAATGCAAAAGTAGTCAGATATTCTCCTTCTTTGTAAAGCCACTCATCTTTCGCGAGTAATTTGATGTTGGTGATCGCAGCAATAGCGGACCAGGTTTCTTGAGAAAGCGGGTAATAGGCGTCTACCGCTTGTTTTAATCTTGTTAGTGCATCCATGAGTTCTAGCTTTATGATATTATTCGGATTAACTATTCCTATTTGCAGTGTCTATGTCAATCTCTAGCCATTACCAAGCACAAATTGAATGTGGAAATCTTACTCCTGATGCAGCGCAGCGAGCTGCAATTTCAGCTTTAGATGCCCTTTCTCAATCACTCGCTTGTGGTCACTCGAATAAAGGCATCTATTTTTATGGCCCAGTTGGTCGTGGCAAGACGATGCTGATGGATTGGTTTTATGAATTCACTGACGTCACAGATAAAACCCGCCTACACTTTCATCACTTTATGCAACAGGTACATAAAGAACTCAATCAAATTCAAGGTGTGAGAGATCCTTTAAAGCGGATCGCCCAAAACTGGGCTGAGCAAACTTCTGTACTGTGCTTTGATGAATTTTTTGTCACTGATATCGGTGATGCCATCATTATGGCGAGATTGTTTGAAACGCTTTTTGAAGCTGGCGTGACCTTAGTTGCAACCTCTAATTGTCATCCAACCGAGTTATACAAAGATGGATTACATAGAGACCGCTTTGAGCCAACGATAGCACTGCTTATAAGTCACTGCGATGTCATATCTGTATGTGGTGAGACAGATCATCGATTTAGCAAAGGTACAACGGCAAACCACTACTTCGTCAACGATAAACAAGCGTTTTGGGACGCCTTTACTAATGCCGGTGGCATATTCAAACCGGGCGTCCTGGAGATTAATCATCGTCTAATTAACGTGCTTGGCGCAAATGAAAGCGTCGTATGTTTTGATTTTATGGAGATCTGCTCAAGCCCTCGCGCTACCAATGACTATATTGAGCTTGCACAGCAATTTAGCTGTATTTTTATCTCTGAGTTACCGCTACTCGGTGTTACTCCAGAGAATAAAGATGTAGCACAAGGAACTGAGGAAGGCTATATCCGCCCAAATAACTCAATGCAACCTAGGATTGGCGACGATGAGGCCAGACGACTGATTGCGCTTATCGATGAGTGTTACGAAGCCAAAGTACTGGTTGTTTTTTTGGCAGATGCGCCGATTGAGCAAATTTACCAAGGAGAACAACTGGCATTTGCTTTCGCTCGCTGCATTAGTCGAGTGACAGAAATGCAAAGTTGGCCTCTTAAACCTGAAGGCCTTTAGGTACATGTTATACCTAGCGCTACCCTACTGCATATAATCTGACAGTCGCATATGTGCTATGAGCCGACGGTGGTAACGCTTACAGAAGCGGCGAGTGTAAAGAATCCGCTGACTGCACTTGTTATACCAATTTACATATTGTAGTACTTTGTTCCAAAGCTCACAGATAGCGGAGCTCCATCATATAAACAACTTGCGGTAACTTTCATTCGCTTTTTGTGATCATAATATGTATGGAAATCAGTTCTTTTCCTGACGAGCTCTAGTTCGTGAATGCCGATACTTAAAGCTCCTAATAAAGCTTCACTGTTGAAGTCTTCACTTTGTGAATGTGGTTCTGTTTGGAGCAAATCTACTTCCACAAAACTCACAAAATTTCCTTCTCCCCATAACACCATTTTACAGAGTTCATTCTCAACAATTATATTTCGAGCTTCATTTGCTTGCACACCAACTATCTTTTCCACGTCGCTCAACACCATGCCAAGATACTGATAGGGCCGATGAAATGGAGCGGACATAATCGGTAGGCCTATCATGTTTGCAGAATCTAAAGATTGGCCTAAGTTTGATGCCGTCCGTGGAGCAACAACATTATTATTAAAGACTACTCCCATACTGGTAACTAGTCTTTTCAACTCATCATCGTATGAATCAATGTTCGAAAAATTACTGTACAGCTTTCCTACAAGAAAACTTGGCAAGTCAACATCTTCAAGAATTATTGGTAGAATTTTTATCTTTCCTGCGATCTGATAATTCATAGCCACATCAAGCTCACTTACGACCCAAGGGGCTTTAACTGAGTTACATGATAGGATTACAGCAAAATAGTCTACGTTATCAATTCCCTCTCTAATTTTTTGTACAAGGGAATCACCGATTTTCATTTCTGCTTCATCTAACCAAACTCTTATGCCATGGCTTTCTATATCAATGGCGAGACGCCTAACAAAATCCTTATCCTTATGGTTGTGACTGAGAAATACGCTCGTGCCCATATCCCCTCCTAATTGGTATAACATTTAGTATTTATGCGACACACAGTTTATGGTGCATATTCGCTTGTTGGACTGAACCTCTACCTGCTCGGTGTGTCAGAGTTGATGTTGCTTATGCTATGACTTAATTTAGAAAAAATAGACTTTTCAGAGGCTTTAGCGCTCATAGCTAGTTTGATCGGCTAATCTATTATTAATCAAGCTGCCTCTGCATTGCTCAGTGTTTATTATGCCTCCATTACACCTAATTTAGCCAGATAAACTGCGACATTTTTTACACACCTCATACCCCGCTCAGAACAATTAAGAAAATTAACTGGTTGATTTAAAAAGTAAACCTAGCAGCTAACCGTTCGCGCAGCTTTGCTCTCTGTCCGTAGAACATCATAGCAGCAATATAAATGTAGACTAAAAGCTATGATCTAACAGCGACACTTGCTCCCTCGTCACACCCTCAAGACATCAACCAATTAACTTATTTCGCGCAGGGAAGCGTGAAAAAGCATAACAGGGCCAAGGACGGTCCTTTTATGCTGGTAATGTTAAAATTGGCTGATGACTTGAGGCTCCTGGTGTGATGCTGGGAGTGCCTTTTCTTTTGCATACTTTTCTTTGGGCAAGCAAAGAAAAGTATGTCGGCGCCCATGGACGGGCGCAGAAACCCGTCACGAGGACAACAGGCCCAACACACCAAGCATTAAGGGTGGCAGTCCTGTTTCTCTACTTGCTGTCTCTTGTTCTACTTGTTTACTCAGCTATCTAGGCCAATACGGAAAATGCGATATCGAAGTCACAAACATCATTGAAGGACTTAATGCGGTGACCGTTGAGTATCTACATCCTTGCGTTGATCAGCAAGGTAACACGGATGAAAAAGAAAATAAGCAAAAGCTTATGACACTGTTTGAGTTTAGCGGCGAAAAAATAAAGCGTATTCGCCACTATTTTTAAGTGGCAATAAATACTCAAAAAATAGACCACGTCGATTACCTAAGTGGCCTATTTACGCATTTTGATTATCACTCACCAAGTAATTTAGTTAACCGCTCTTTACGAGCAACAAAGACATCGTAGCCACCATCACCCTTTGATGACAATGCCAGCGCTTTATTTACTTGCTCTAAAGATGCTTGGTATTGTTTGTCGGTTTCATAGCCATATGCTAAGCCGTTGTAGGCATCTGCATTATTTGGATAGCGTGAAACGCCAAACTTAAACAACTTAATTGCTTCTTTCACGTTACCCATGCTTACGTGGTAATAGCCAAGCTCTCTGATCACGGCTTCCTGTGGCTCAAAAGCCTCGCCATATTGAGCAGACAGTTGTTGATAATACTTAGTAATAGAGCTCAATTCACCAGTATAAGCACGCGCAGGCATTCGGGTTGGCAAAAACAGTTTTTGATACGCGCTAAAAATACCAGCTGCAGACACAAGTCCATGCGGAACATTGTCGTAGGCCTCACTGAAAAAGCGCAAATCATGTGGTTGATTTGCTGCTAGAAAGCTCGCCATATCGTCGTATCTTTCGCGCATCACGCCGCCTTCCTCACCAATTGTGATATATAGAAAGTTATCTAACTGCTTCGTTTTGGAAATAAACGCTTTAGTACTCTTTGCTGTCGCGCCAAAGTTCCACCATACCGCTGGACTATAAGCAATATGCGCTTGAAATAGCTCGGGCTTGGCCTGCAAAGCATAAAGAGCAAAAGTACCCGCTGCTGAAGCACCTGCAATGACTTTAAAATCATGAGTGCGGTAGGTCTGGTTCACATAAGGAATAAGTTCAGTCTCGATAAACTCTAAAAACTTGGGTGCCCCGCCGCCAATATCCATAGGTCCTGCCGGCTCTTTATTCTTAGTTGGATAAAGATCTCTTAACCTGTCTGTATTTTCGATTGCAACAATAATAACTTCAGGTGCCGCAGAAACGTTTGCTTCTTGCAAGCGCTCAAGTACAGCGGTCATCAACGGAAGGTTGCCTTTACCATCAAGGCGATAAATAACAGGGTATTTTTTATTGGGGTTGGTGTGATAACTTTTGGGTAGTTGAATGGTAAAAGTTCTCTTTTCATCAAGCACTTTTGACATCAAGGTTTTTGTTTGTTGTTCATATTCTTGTTTTGTCTTTTCTTCGGACTCTGCCATTGCTGATCCCGAAAAGAAAGCCGCTAACGTCACAGCGAACAAGCACTGAACAGCCTTACCAATTCTCATTATTATTATTCCATTTAGTTGATTTCACTAACAAAGCTAGCATAATGGTTCAGGAATTGATAGCACCCCATGTCCCTCTTTTTGCTAGCTTACTTATAAGATAGTCAGCGCGTACTCTTAAACAGAGAAATACAGCAAAGCGGCAATCGCAAAGAAAACCACCCAATCAAAAACAACACTGCTGCAATTATCATTTATGCCACTTCCATTTTATGATTTTACCTAAAAAATGCGCTCAACTAATGCGCGGCTTACTTAACTAAACCATCGACGTTGTTATCCAATACACTATAAATGGCTTTCATGGCGGGATCGACACCATTGAAGTAGCTCGTAGAGTCTGGCAATACCGGCATATGTGGTGCAATCCAAATACGGTGGTCTTCTGAGCGAGAAGTTTGATGAAACTGCGACGAAACGAGTCCAAACACCCCACTGAACGGTAAACGGAACCTTCCAGCTTCACCAATATGATTTGGTCGAGAACCACTTGGCTCTCCAACCAATATAGCATTGGTAAAGCTATCAATATTGGTTAAGAGGTTTTGCGCTGCTGAAAAGGTATTACGTCCCATCACTACAAATAACTTGCCTTCTGGCTTTGCCGCTTCAAAATAAATAAGTGCCTTTAGTAATGGTGGTAAGATGGAGCCATTGCCACCACTATTGTGTCGTAAATCCAGCACCAAGTGGCTTACTTCACCGTGTTTTATTTTCTCTATCAACTCAGCACTAAATTGCGCTAGCGACTGCGTTTTCATCTGTGCAACGGCATTAAACTGTACGTACAAAATCCCATTGCTTTTATCCACTTCGTACCAATAAGGTTTAGTGACGTTTTGCAGATATTGTGGGCTTTTTTGATGATTTTCTGGCAAAGTCGGAAAGCCGTGAAATTCAAATGTTCGACCACTAAGGCGAATGGTCTTTTGCGCGCTCTGTGCATTTTCCAACGTGATAGACACCTCATTTGACGCATCGCTCAACTCTAGTCCAGCGAGTACTTCGGGCATGGCGAGATAATAAGGCGCAAGCCAAAGCTGCTGCATTTCATTATCTCGCGGATTAATCTCAGCAACTTTCGCCATTGCTTCTGCGGTTGGTGTTTGTCCAAAGGCTGTGACTTTATAGCCGATTAAATCACTAAACTCAGCTTCAGCATCAACAATGTAAAGGCCATCGATAAAGGCATAAAACTGCACTGGCAAACGAGTGAAATTCCCTTTTTCTCCGAAGGTCGGTACGATAAAGTTATGCCCGTTACCAAGCCTGCCTATCATTTGCATCATACCGAAGACAATTTGCTGATCAGTTAACTTGGGTATATCTGAGCGCAAATTATTTGCCAACGTAATTAAATCCGGGTTGTTACTTGCCTGTTCGTTAACATGCAATCGCTTAATTTCTGAGAGTAAGAAATCTAAATCCGCATTCCACTGCTGATCCCGAGTGAGCGAAGTGTCTTTATAGTTACCTGTAAGACGCTGAAATTGCTGGTTATCTTTGATGGAGTCGAAAACACTTTTATTTGCTAAGCTACTGCGTTCGTCGTACCGCGCTGACAAAGACTTACTCAGCCACTCATTAGCTTCATCCACTTTACTTAGCGCGGCATACGCGCCTGCAATCTTTATCATAATGTCATTTGAGGGGCGCGAACCAGTAGGTACATTGGTTAGGTTTACGCCCAGTGACAACGCCTTTTTTAGTGAAATGATAGCTTGCTCATACTGCGCTAATTGTATTTGCGTTAATCCCAATAGATACCAAGTGTCTCCGTCATCTTGATACGACTTAGTGAGCTTTTGTAGTTGTGGTAACGCCTGCTGCCAGTTTTTGCTACGTACCAGCGCTAGTGCGTTGATCCGTGTATTTAGGTAATCCACTGGGGATTTAACATTTAGCTGCTGTGCAACATGCGCTTGTTCGCTCGTTGATGTCAGCGCCCGAATAGGTTCAGCCTTTGCAGGCTGCGCGATAAACAAACTGCAAAAAGTCAGGCAAGTGGCCACGTGAGTGAGAAAACTTGAATACATCATCTTTATCCTTGTTATCGATTTAACTCTAGGTTACCTATAACAACTTTCTATGGCGTGCAATATCAGGACTTTGTACTTCTACGACTTTTAAAAAACACTCGAAATTAAATCTAAGCAATTGTTTAATATACTTATATTAATTTTGAAAATTGACTTGGAGTGTAACCCGTTTGCTTTTTAAAAACACTGTTAAACGAGGATTTTGAGTTAAACCCAGCATTCATTGCGAGCGCTAACAAGTTGGGCGTTGTTTGCTTTTCGCACTGTAGTTGCTGTTTTACCTCATCGACCCGCAGGCTATTGATATACTCATTAAAGTTGTAACCACCACAAGTATTGATGGCCCAAGAGATATCCTTTACCCCAAGTCCAATAACCTCAGCAACATCGTGAATAGTCAGGCGTGGCTGGCGATATAAATAGTGCTGCATAATCGTGTTATGAATTGCATTGAATATCTCGGTTGGATCTTCTGACTGTTTATCCACCTCATTGAACGTTATTTCTTGAGCTTGCATTATAGAATCTTCGAGGTGTGGTTGATTGTGTACTTTGACAACTAGGTAAAGATTAATTGCAAGTAACCAAACTAAGTCAATAAAATACCAGAATGCTTTAGTGCTGATGTCGTTGTATGTTTGCATATTGAGTCTAACCAAATCCACCAGAGCAAAGATCACAAACATGACAACCGTTGTTCTGATCCACTGTAAATCGCGCGTATTGACGTCCGCTCTGATCTCCGCGGATGCTCGCTGGTAAAGACCAACAAGTTGCACCGTAAAAGCAAAATAAATCAACTGACTGACAGTACCAAACGCAATCATAAGCTGGGTGTATTCAGTAAATGGAAGCGCCAGCAAAACAGGTAAGAAATGGACTAACCTTCGCTCTTGCTTATGTTGATTGGCATGCAGTAAATTTTTAAACAGAAAATAGACTAAAGGCCCAGTAGCTAGGGTAAATACAGGCGTGATAAGTAAATAACTTCTAACCCCTAACGCTTCTTCAGCAAAGTTGGTTGCCATCAGCACACATTGAAATAACAAATAAATGACGAGCATTCGTGCGCGTGGTTGATTGGCAAAAATTAACATTGCGAGGAGATAAGCCCCAAGAGAGACGAGTTGGATTAGATTAACTGGAACAATGTGAAATGACTGAAGCACAAGCCGTATTTTTATAATTATTTTTTGCTATTGTACGCCACATTGGCTAAAAACAACAACGCCAGCGTGCTAGCTGGCGTTGTAAATATAGCAAAAAACAATTTTACTTCTTCTTTTGCTGCTTACGTACATTTGCAATACGAGAGCGGTTTTTTAATCTTGCTTCTGCACTTGCTTGATTCGAAGGCTTATTCACCCGCGCCTTACGACGTTGATGCGCTGGTTTCTTCTGGATAGTTTCAACCAGTCTTTCACGATTTGCCACTTCGTAGCCAGGCAGATAATAGCGTGAAATTTGCTGCTCGATTAACTGTTCAATATGAATAAGATCTGACTCTTCTTCACGGCTTACAAAGGTGATCGCATAACCAAACTGACCTGCACGACCAGTTCTTCCAATGCGATGAACATAATCTTCGGCAAGATAAGGCACATCGTAGTTAACCACGCGTGGCAGGCCAACGATATCCAATCCGCGAGCTGCGACTTCAGTTGCAACCATAACGCGTACTTTGCCTTCGGTGAACTCTCTTAAAGCGCGACGACGAGCGCCTTGAGTTTTGTCGCCATGGCATACATTTGCATCTATACCATCAAGCTTTAGCTCTTCAACTAGCTTGTCTGCGGTTTCTTTCATATTGACGAACACTAGCACTTGTTGCCAATTTTTGGTCCCGATCAGTTCAGATAGTAACTCGCGCTTACGTTCTTCTTTAACTGGATAAACAACGTGGCGAACCGTGTCGGCTGTACTATTTTCTGGCGTCGCTTGGATTAACTTAGGGTGATCCAACACTTGTTTCGCGAACTGCTTCATTGCCGACGGGAAAGTTGCAGAAAACAACAATAGCTGCTTTTGCTTATCCACCAGCTCAATGATTTTTTGCATGTCGGTGATAAAGCCCATGTCTAACATGCGGTCAGCTTCATCTAACACTAAGTGTTTAACGTTACTTAACGTGACATTACCTAGGCGGATATGATCTAACAAGCGTCCAGGGGTTGCCACTAAAATATCCACGCCCTGCTTTAAGCGCTCAGCTTGGCCATTGGCGTTAACCCCGCCAAACAGTGCCTGCACTTTTAAGTCTGTGTACTTTGCAAATGTCGCACAGTTATTAGCGATCTGCTCGGCAAGCTCACGCGTTGGCGCCAAAATCAACGCTCTTGGCGTCGACTGCGCTTCAGCCTCAAGCAATTTTTGGATGATAGGCAATGCAAAAGCTGCGGTTTTCCCTGTTCCAGTTTGCGCTGTTGCGAGCACATCACTACCTTGACGGACAGCTGGGATAGCCGCCTGTTGAATTGGCGTTAATGTATGAAAATTGATGTCTTGCAGCGCATCTAAAAGAGGCTGTGCGAAACTAAATGAAGAAAACGTTGCCATAATAACCTACGACCGAGTCAAAAACGGTCGCAGATTATAAATGACAAACCGACTTTTAACAAAACTTAAGCAAGGTTTCGTCAATTAATTTTGGTGTCGAGCCAACAAAGTCACTTTCTTTTAACTGAGAAAGGAGTTCAATCCCCTCTTTTTGCTGTGTTTGCGACAGTGGCACATAAGGTAATCTAAATACCGGTTTGACTGCGCCAGTCATAATCAAAGCCGAATTGATAGCAATTGGATTTGGTTCACAGAAGAGCCAGTTCATTAACGGTTGCAATGACTGATTAAGCGCTTGGTTAGGCGTGTCCATCAATTGTCTGAATAAGCCCGGAATGATATTTGAAGCAACAGAAATAACGCCGTGAGATTGGCTGTTATGACGGCTATCGTGGGCTTGATCATCGTTACCCGACCAACACGCAATGCCTTTCGCTTCATAGTGTGCGATACGCTCATCACCCGCACATTCTTTCATACCAACAAAATGCTTGTGGCTGGCCAGCGGCTCTATAATATCAGGCGTAATATCTTGTCCCGTTCTGCCAGGCACGTTGTAAATAAAACCAGGGCCGATTTCTAATACTTCTTTCAGGTGAGCCTTCACACCCGCAATTGAGGTTTTACCATAATACGGGTTTATTTGTAGTGCACAGTGCATACCTGATGCAAACCCATATTCAGTCGCTTTTTTTGCTTCTCTGGTGTTATTGCTGCCGGTATTACCAACAATGAGCAATTTATCGCCAAACTTATTCGCAGAATGGGCAATGAGCATTAAGTGCTCTTCCCAATTCATCAGTTGGCCTTCACCTGTAGTGCCACCGACAACAATACCATCGACACCGCCTGCAATTTGCGCTTCGACTAGCTTGTCGTAAGTATCTAAGTCAATTTCACCCGCCATTGTGTAAGGGGTTTTAATAGCGGTAATTAAGCTTGCTTTTTTTATTGATTGGATCTGATGCATGGTCTTTCTATTACTCTTCCAGTTGACAGCCATTTTTACCATAAATCTGACTGAGATCCGACCCATAAACCTGAGTAAATCGCTTAAATCTAATGAAATTTAACTTTAGTGCTTGTTATTTGCGTAAAGATCCAGCAAAATCAAAAGCACTGTATATTTATCCAGTTTAATTTTATGGGACTGACACATTTTCTAAATACGCACTTTTATACCACTTTGGAGCTGAGCAGCAGCTTAAAGATACCTGAAGAACAGCTCTTAGAATGGCAACAAATGAGCCTATTCCCAAATCCGAGTTATAGTATTCAAAATCAAATTAAGTGTAGTTCGTACTTTGGCCTGTACGAATGTGAAGAATATACTGATTTTTATGCCCGAGGCCTACTCAATTGGGGGCAACTTTTACTTAAACATAAAGTAGATCAATCAAGTAGTGCATTTGAGTTATTTCAACAGCGTTACTGTGAAGCACTTGCGAAATGTATTGAAAAAGGCTTTTACACCGAAGATCCAAGCTTTAGTGATGATCTTACAGAGCATGTACAACAAGTTTGGCAACAGTTTTTATGTGGCAAGTATGGAGTGATCAGCCAAAATGGTCTCGTAGAGGAAGCGCTTTATATTGACCTAGGCCGCGCGATTATCGACGACATCACAGAAACAAGAACCGCCAGCAGCATTGCCCCAGAGCAACGTAGTCAAGTACACAGCGCCATGAAGCTACTGAACAAAGCACTAGCGGCCAATACTCAAGCTGAGCAAACAGAGTCGCTACGCACTCGATACATTGACCAATTGATTAGTAAGTACGACTTATCAATCAAATAATCTGCCGTCTGGCGCACAACCGTTTCGCCAGACAATCTATGGGTATTTATATTTGCTGTTCTATGTGCGCACGAATTATCTCAAATGCTTTTAAGACCTTTAACTGATCTTTACATAAGCTGTCGTACCAAGCATCGAACAGTTCATCATCTTGCTCACTGAGCGTTTGATACTGTGCCAGTAGTGTCACTATGTCACTATGTGTGCAAGAAAGTGTATCTAATTCTTGCTGTAACGCGCTGTCATCGCTGCTGTGAAGCTTAGCTAAAATTGAGTTATCTAACTCAGCATGTTTATCCATAATAAATGCTCTATATCTGTATTGCGTTGGCGAACAAAGTACCTTCGCGAACGTACTAGGTTTTAATTATTTGCTAGGCCTCTCTCATTTAGTGAAGGTTGTTAACCGTTAAGCCAGCCTCAATTGGATCTCACTCTTTTATCTCATATCTATCAAACCAACAGGCTTACATCGATAGCTATATTCCAAAAAAGTCTATTCGCTACTATTCCGGTTAGGTGTCAACACCAATATGACTACTTGAGAAACTATCTAGAACTAGTTATATCAGGCAATTTTAAGGAAAGTAAGCCCCTTTTAATCAACTGCTCAAGATGCATTCAGTTTAGTTCCGCATGCGTCGACAAATTAAGCGTATCGCACTAAATAGCGGCAATAACAAATTAGTTGTTGAGAATAGTTTTTATTTGATTTATATTGATACAATATAACAACACATTATTTAGGAGTCGTTGTCGTGAAACCCAATATCCACCCTGATTATCAACTTGTTGCCTTCCATGATACATCGGTTGATAAGTACTTTATTGTCGGTTCAACCATTAAATCAGACAGAACCG
Source organism: Pseudoalteromonas flavipulchra NCIMB 2033 = ATCC BAA-314 (assembly GCA_000814665.1). Lineage (GTDB taxonomy): Bacteria > Pseudomonadota > Gammaproteobacteria > Enterobacterales > Alteromonadaceae > Pseudoalteromonas > Pseudoalteromonas maricaloris. Next base: position 201,977 of record JWIH01000020.1, on the reverse strand, counting down.
TTGAACTAAATGGTAAGACTTACCCTTACTTCCCAATTGACGTCTCTAGTGCGTCTCACCCTTTCTACACAGGTAAACAGAAGTTGCTGGCAAGTGATGGTCGAGTTGCACAATTTAACCGTCGCTTTAAAAACCTTGCGACTAAAAAAGGATAAACCAAATGAAAGTACTGAGCTCACTCAAAAGCGCTAAAAATAGACCGGGGTGCCAAGTCGTAAAAAGACGCGGTCGGGTTTACGTAATTTGTAAATCTAATCCGCGATTTAAAGCGGTTCAAGGTAAAAAGAAGAAGAAACGTTAAAGGTCAAAATAATAAACCTAAGCTACTGATAATTAATGCCTTTCTAGCAGCCAGTTTTAGCACTAACTGCGTTGAATTCACTTCCAATAGCCAGCTATTGGTGCGTACATTCGCCTTGCCTACAGGATGTAGGTACCTTAGCGAGAGCAGGACGCGGAAGCGGTGTTTTCCCTAAAACTCTCTGGCTAGACAAGGAGAAAACTAAGTTGTGCTTTAGCAACAATGAGTTGGAACATTCCTTATCCAAACCTCAGGTTAAGTACGTTTTAAAGGTGGGCATTGCCCACCTTTTAACTAAAAAGCTAGTCTTTTGCTTCCCACAATGAGAATTCGCCTAGTTGAATTAGGCGTCCGCTAGCACCGCCAATTCCACCGCCCTCGCGGGTATGCTCAAGTTCCAAACGATACTGGGTATACGCATTTGGACTCTCGATAGCAAAGCTGTAGTATTCCATCGTATTAGGTAGTTCGTTGAACTGTTGAGTATCTAGCGTAATCCAATTCGTACCGTCATTTGAGCCCTTTAGCTGCCACGCATTAGGGAAGCGATGAGGGTTGTCTCCTGCTGTCGCTAATGAGTAATATTTTGCTGTTTTAGCGCTGTCAAACACATAGTTAACTTGGGCCTTATCAACCTGTTTTATCGGCAACAAGTCAGGCGCATATTGTGCAAGCCAAGCAGGGGCTTCCAACACCACATTAAATTTAGAGGTAATATTTCTATCATTTAGCTTATCTGCTCCCTCATTAAAAGGCACAAGTGCAGTACCGTTTGTTGTTACCTGAGTGCTAGTGGGTGCAAAGTTCTGATAGCCAAGTGGTACTGGTGGTAACTTACCGACGCTTGCAAGGTAGACTTGATACTCTTCAAATACCGCATCAATCCCACGTTGTTCACCAAATATAGATTTAAAAGCGGTGTCTAAACTCCACGTATCAAGCGTTTTTGCTGCCGCATTAAACTTGCGGATAAAATCGGTGTTACGGTGACTGTTTTCTACCCACTCAAAGAAGAATGCTGTTTGATCGTAGGCATCAACATTGTAGTGTTCCATCCAGCGAACTCCACCGCGTCTATGCTCTAAGTAACCAGCATCTATTCGAATAAAGTTAGCCAGCGCTTCTAAGTAGGTATGATAATCCGTGCCCGGACGATATTCACCTTCAGCCGGAACATTATTGTAGCCATGAGTCAGCTCATGCCACAGCACGCCAATGACTTCGTTACGGATAGCCTCATCTCCAAGACCCTCTAGATTGGCGATGTGCTTAACATCAAACCTAAGCTCCATAAATTTGCCTTCACCAGCCTTTGAAGCAGGCGCGTCAAAGTCTCCAGTGATAAAAGTAACGTGCTCAAAAACGTTTATTTCGGTTACATTATTAAATAAGCGCTTGGCAATCTTCAAAGAGATCTCATGAATAAGGGCATTTAGATCTGGTACCGCACGTTCAAGCGCCAGCTGTCCTGGGTGCTCTGGTAGTTCCTTTTTCACTTCAATTGCAGGCTCTGGAAACCCTGCCCATGGCGAGACTGGATCCCACACACGGATAAAGTCTTGCTGAACTAATGTCGCTTCCCCTTTGTCATTACTCGCAACTAGTGTAATGGTTTTTGGCCCTAAAGCTTCAAACTTAACCAATGGGCTTTGCTCTGTACTTGTCGCAGGAATACCACCTTCAAACGTCCACTGCCAGTGAGTCGGATTAACTAACGACTCATCTCTAAAAACAATATACTCAGAGACTTCTGGAGTCGTGTTTGTCGCATTAAATGCGACGATAGGAATATCCGATACCGTTTTGATTTCAAGTTCCGCTAGTTGCGTAATATCAGCACCATAGCTATCCGTGCCACCATGTACTAAATCAAATTTGAAGTAGCGATACTTTTCGCCGCTTTCGGCCAATTCAAAATTGCGAGTCAGTCCTCGAGCAGAGAATACTTCTCCCGCTCTTGAGTCCAGTTCAATCCAATCTGATTTATCATTTGAGCCATATACGACCCACTGTTTTGGATCTCGATTCGCTTCATCGTTTGCTGACGTAAAGCTATATTCCCTAAGTTCAATCTCTGTCGCGGCTTTAAACACTACAGTGACGTTTGGCGCAAAAGCGAGGAATTTTGTACTCGTGTTAGCGTCGATAAGTTTGTCGACACTTTCACCTGCGGGCGAGGCTTGTACACCATCCGCTAAAACAGCCTCAATCTCAACTCCAGTATCTGAGGTGATATTACGCAATGCGCCAGAGTCTGGCTGCCCGGATGATTGAGTTTGTTCAGGCTTATCACGTTCAACAAATTCAGACCCATCATTACAGCCTATTAGTGTTGCAGCAACGGCCATTGCCACCGCTGATAGCATTAATTTTCTCATTTCGTTACCCTTTATTATTAAAATTGGTAGTTAACTTTTAGTAAGAACTCGCGCCCGTTCGTGTCGTAATTACCCGCTTTATAGAATGGGTAACTTCTAAACGAGTCGTCTTGAGGCGGCATCGCATTTAATAAGTTTTGAACCGTAAACATCACTCGCGTATTGTCATTGATATAATGACCAATGGTTAGATTATGCTTTATCCATGCAGGTAACTTTTCTCTTTGACCAAAATCAGCACCGTTCCAATTTTTTCCTTTATAATTTACCTGCCATGAAATTGCGGTCTTTTCCAACTGCCAAGTCAGGTTAAACGATGCCATATCTTTGAAGTTATAGTTATCTTGACTGTCTAACACATCTTCAAGCGGATCTTCGGGACGGAGCTTTTCTTTTTTCTTTAAAACATGACTGTAATCAAGCTTATAAATAAACTCACCAAGTTCTGACTCAAACGTGCCCTTCACACCAAAGTTTACGCCGCCATGCTGCCTTTCAGCGGCGTTTATATAACCTTCTCTAATAATGGCTGCGGTGTACGGTAATCCTTTTTTCGTGTTCCCTAACCAGTCGGTTGCCAGACCATCTTGGTCAAAACGCTGTACTCTGTCTTGCATGTTCGCGCATTTAGCAGAAGACGAATCAATTAGGCCGTTTTCACACTTCCAGACATTATCAAGAATTTCGCCAGACCCAAGTCGAGTAATTTTGTCTTTTAAGACAATGTCATAAACATCAACATTGAATGACAGCTCAGGGGAGTACTCATACACAAGACCGAACGTTAATGAATGACCAGACTCTTCTTTTAAAGTTGGATCGCCTGCCGAGATTGTCTCAAAGTCAGCATCTAGCTTTGGCTCATTGCTATTTGTTGTGTCTAAGTCTGCACAGCTGATAGTTAATGCATCAGCATTGTATTGAGCGGGATCCCCTGTGGTTTGAAAACGTAGACATGCATCTGCAATCACTCTGTCCGAGCCTCGTCCAAAGTTACCAGCAAACCCTTGATATACTGAGCTCATGCTAGGACCACGGAACGTTGTGCCATACGCACTTCTTAGCATCAGCGCGTCAGTAGGAGAATACTTAAAACCGACTTGATAAGTGAATGCCCCACCAACATCAGAAATATCATCATAGTGGTCATAACGCAGCGCTATTTCACTAGAGATCTGTTCAGTAATTGGGATCATAAATTCTGTCGCCGCAGCATAACGGTTACGTTCACCATCGGTGATAACACCAGTCAGACCAACAAACTCTTTATTTAGTATTCTGCTATCGGGCGTCGCTCTCGTCCCTTCTTTCATCAGCTCAATATATGCGGCAAAAGACACAAATCCTGCTGGCAATTCAAATAAATCCCCGGACAGATCTGCTGTTAGAGTTTCATTAAACGACAAGCCATCGTAGGTTGCCCAATCAGCCATGTTATACATATTGTCTTGGGTCAGAGGCGCAAAAAAAGCTTGGTAATTTGGACGGTAGATTGGCATGCCATCAACCTCACCCAACTTTGGTCCTTTTAGCCAGTTATTTCCTTCAACCGTGTGGTGCAAGTACCTATCAGAGAAATCGTATTGTGAACGGCTGAAGCCAACGGAGTAATAGTAATCTGCTATCTCCCCTTCAAGACCAAAACTAAATGAATAAGATTTATCATCGTATACTCGACCTAAGCCATCATTTGTATATTCTGAATCATTCACTATCCGCCACATATACTTAACTGGAGCGCCATAGCCACCAGCTTTATTTTTGATATCAGGATCCCAAAACATGGATCCGTGAATTGACTCTGCATGAGCAAAGAAGAATGGATTTCGTGCCCCTTTCTTTTCTTGATCGATATAAAATCCGTTAACAAAAAAACTGTGTTCGTCGTTGATGCTGTACACCGAGTTGATATACAAACTCATGGTTTCAACTTGGTTACGGAGCAAATTGTTGCCGGTTTCATCCCACCCACAGCTTAGGCCGTAATCATTGCGGCTTATAAAGTGCTGAACCGCAGTCGGGTGTGGATTGTCATCTGTGTTGCAGTACTGCGCTGAGTATTGATTTTTGAACTCGGTATTCTCAGCCCATACGGTAATTGAACGATTGAGCTCTCGCTTGTTTGTTGGATCTGGATTATCCCAAACACTGTCATGAAAAGGTCTGTCGGCACCAGTTAGCGCCTCTTCCGTCTTGTACTCCAGTGAGTAGTCAAACGTAAAATCGTCTTGCTCAAAACCACCAACAAACGACAAGCCTTTTTTATCACCCGTACCATAGGTATCCTGGCCGTAGAATGCTTCGACGACGTGCTCGTCCATACCTTTTTTGGTGATAATATTGACTACCCCAGCCATTGCGTCTGAACCGTAGATTGCAGAGCCACCGCCGGATTGAATATCGATGCGCTCAACCATCGCCGTAGGCAACATATCGAGATTAACAAAATTGGTTTGGCCACCGTAAGGCATTGGGTAATAAGCCAAGCGCTTGCCATTAACTAGAATAAGTGTGTACTCAGGTCCAACACCTAACAGGTTTAACTCCTTGGCGCCAGGCGTATAGGAGCCAGTTTCTACTTCACCGAGAACGGCACCACTAGCAGCGGAAATACTACTCAGTGCGTCATAAACTGTGTTAAAACCACTTCTGACCATATCAGCGGAAGAGAGACTTTGGACATTGGTCACACCCTCAATGGCGATACGTTTAATACGAGATCCTGTCACCTCAACACGTTCTATTTCTTCTGTTGCGGCTGTTACTGAGTTAGTTGCTACCGCTGCAAGAACAGCAGCGGCGATCAGGCTATGTTTATACATTATTGTTGTCATAAGACCCCCACAATTCAAAAGGAACGTTCCAATTTATTATAAAAATTTTATTTCACCATTAGCAAAACCAACAAAGCATCAGGCAGAAATCAAAAAAGGGAACGTTCCAATTATGAGCAATAAAACAAACCTGTCAACAAATTATGTACATTTACAGCACAACACCGACAAATTGTAATCACCTAGTTCTTGCTAGTTCATTGCAATTTCTTGGTATTTAGCCCACTTTGATAACGAGACCAAAGCTTATCAAGGGACTCTCCAGTAACTGATTTTATTGCATCTTCAAATGACCAATTTTCTATTTCTACCGCAGTTTGATTAAAACGATAGGCAAAATCAGGATGAGACTCAGCGAGCCATGCGAGAAAGAACCCAGTGTTTGTGTATCCACCAACCCAAGAATCTGACGGCTTAGGCGAACGGGTTTTATGGTATCCCGCTTGAATGCGAATGAGATCCGCCATTCCTTCAATAAATGCATGTACATCGGGCTCAGAATAACTTCTCTCTTTTGGAAATAGCTGATATCCATGGGTAAGTTCGTGCCAGAGCACACCAAGGAGTTCGTATTCCACTTGCTCATCTGGCTGCCCAGCGAGTTTTTCGGTGATGTACTTTGAACTAAACACGATTTCCATGTTTGTTTCGTCTCCAGAGCGATACGCTATTGTGTCCATCCACTTTAGCCTAAATGTAACTTGCTCAAACTCTGGCAGCTCTGCAAAGTGTTTGTACAACCTAGGGGCCAGTTGGCGAGTTACGTCATCTACCGTACTGGCTATATCAGGAAATAGCGCTTGCAGGCGTTTCGACCCTGCCGACTCAGTATCTTCGATAACCACTTTGACCTTTGGCGGCTCAAAGCCTTTCCATGGTTGATTTGGATCGTATATTTTTAAATAGTTCGCACGGGTTTTAAGGTCGGAGCCATGCGCATTTTTAGTCATTAGAGTAACATCGTAGTTACCAGGCTTGTCATAAACTACTTCAACACTTTTTGTGGTTGGCAGCTTCGTTTTGCCCTCAGCCTTCCAACTCAGCTCTGTTGGTGAGTTTGCAGATATCGACTGCAGAGAAATTGGCTCATTAAGCTTGGCAACGGTTTTGTCTGCAGTAAAGTTCGCCAGTGGTAAGTTTGTTTCTGCATAGAGTGCCAGATCAGCGATTTGCAAAAAGCGGTCGCCCCACTGCGTTTTACCTTCTTGTGCTACAGTAAAGCGCACGTACCTCGCATCCGTTGTTTTGGGTAGGTCAAAAGCGAGTGTTTCACCTCGCCTTGAAAATACCATATTGTTGCGTTTATCAGCCTCTTGCCAAGCCTTGCCATCTGTAGATACGGCTACAGTCCAATGCTTTGGGTCTCGGGCGGGAGCATCTTGGGCTGAGGTGAGACTATATTGTCTGAGCGCTTTTACGTCTTTCAGATCAAATACAATCTCAGCGCTGGATTGCTTAGATAAGAATTTGCTTTTTAGCGACCTATCAACTAATTGCTCTATCCCCTCACCTTGGATTTGCTCCTTTACGTCACTCGTTACAGAGAATGCATCGCGTTCGGTGATGTCGTAGAGCGCATTGGCACTTGCTAATGAGGAGCCACAAAATGAAAGTAAAATTAGACTGGCTAATGAGGAGGTTTTCATTGAAATTTCCCAGATTAAAAACAAACATACTGGATCGTTCCAATTAATAATGCAACTTATTTTGAGTAGATTTTTACGTAATTTTTAATAAGTGCAGAAAAGGATAACGCTATTTCACCGCTTTTTGGATTTTATAGAGAACTAACGAGCGAGCCTGAAAAATCAAACTACCACTCGCTAGTATTTTGTCATCCTAAACTAAAGCTAAGACAGATGAGCAAAGCCGCTGCGATAGAACAAGAAATAACCACAGCGATTAGATAAGTTAACTATTCGAATCTCAGCTTAACTACCAAACAGTAATTCCCAAAAGCTCGGTGGCTCGTGTAGTTTGTGGTATTGCTTTCTCAGCTCATCAATTTTTAAAAGCATTTCACGGGCTTTCTCAATTCTTCCCGAGTCTATTTCTTGGCTCGCTTTAGTAATAGTTTCGAGTACTTTATTCAAGCCCGCAACTGACTCGGCAGACACCTCTTGCTTAAACTGAAATTGCTTACTTTCATTAACGAGTGTAGTCAGCTCGGCTAAGTGCGCCTGCATTTCTTGAGCAGATTGCGCTTTCATAGCCTGCTTATAAATATGACCCATTTCCTTCATGGTTTTATTCAGTTCGCTTGACTCATGCGCAACCCCTGACATCGAAAACAACAACACGAATATAAATACGATTTTTCTCATCAAAGTCCCCTTACTCTTTGCGCGCTAGTATAAAGCAATTAACGTATGAGCTAAATTCAATGCTATGAAAAATATGCGGGTTCCGAATAGCATTCAAAAAAACAGGCAGATAGCGCAACGATTCTAGCGTAAGCTATACTTGTAGCGTATTTAGCAGCACACTTTTTGAATATCAAAAATGTAGAGACTTATGATCCGAAAATTGTTGTTCATCTTTTTACTCTTATCGCCGATGGCCGTGCTATCTGCACAACGATTCAACGTTCAATTTGTAAACCCTGGCTTTGCAACAAAAAATCCTACAGGGGATTTTTGGTATAACGTCAGCAACGTGATGACTGCGGCCGCTACTAACATGAATATTTCCCTCAAAATTAGTTATGCGAAGCGCAACCATATTTTGATGAAATCGCTCGTAGAGCAAGCCTTGAAAAGTGATGCTGATTACCTTGTGCTGGTAAACGAAAAGTCGAGTGTCGTTCCCTATTTGTTAAACACTAAAGCCACCAACATTAAGATTATTTTCTTGCTCAACGGACCGACCAAAACAGAGGAAGTGGCTTTGTTAAAGGCAGGACACCAAATTATTGGCACCATTGAGCCAGACAATTTCCAAGCCGGTTTTAAATTAATGCATCAACTTGCGCGAAAAGCGCTTAGGTCCTCAAATCCATCGCAACATGTATTAGCTTTACTAGGTGACGTGGCGACGACTGCGGCATTAGACCGACAAAAAGGCATGCGCGCATATCTTGAGCACCATACGGAGCTAGAATTAATCGCAGAGGCAAATTGTCAATGGTCTCAGAATGAAGCTTATCGCCTCACTAAAGCGTGGTTACAGCGAGACTCCGCAATTACAACCGTTTGGGCTGCCAATGATCCTATTGCTTATGGCGCATTACTCGCTGCTAAAGAGTTAAACCGTAAGATCGTCATAGGTGGGATTAATTGGGATGAAGATATTGCGCCTAAGTTAGATGTTTCGATTGGAGGGCATGTGTTGCTTGGGGCCTATACCTTAGCTCGACTAGCACAATATCATAGAGACTTCACACCGATAGACAGCGTAACCTTATCTATTTTCGAATCGCTGGATGACGCTCATGTACCTTTGTATCATGCCATACATGGAAACTTTCCTGAACACCTGGACTTTTTACGTTACATTAACGATCCAGCGCAATTTACCATTACAGAACTAACTCACTCACTTAATAAAAATAACCACAATAATAATGTGAAGAATTGAGAATTTAAGAACGATTAATTAATGCATTAAACAAAATCCAGAAAGATAATGCAATTTAAACCTGTCTAATATTTACGCATTGACAGCGATGTCAACACCTGTTTTAGTAACAAACGTAAACAACATGTAAAACAGGTGAAATATGAAAAACAGTAATACAGTAGTAAAACTTCTTAAGCTTTCGACCCTTAGTGCCTGCGTTTGTGCAAGCCTTTCAGTTGCTCACGCAGATACACAGCGCGTTATTGTCACGTTAAAAGACAGCGCAACACCAAATGTTCTGCCTGTGCGCTTAAGTCAAGCAGAAACGGCGCAGTTTAAAGCGCAGGCTTTGTCTGAAGCTGCCTACTCCACCTTGGGTACTGCTGCAGTCAACACATTGCCAAGCATTAATGCATATGTTGCCGAAGTTTCTTCAGCGCAAATGCAACAACTACAAGCAAGCGGTAATATTGCACACGTAGAAGTTGACCCTAAACGCTATTTGCCAAGTGTAAAAACTTCAGCAATTGATTTACTCGCTGAAACAACACCTTACGGCATTAATATGGTGCAGGCTAACCAAGTATCTGACGGCTACAGCGGCAACCGTAAAGTCTGTATTATGGATACTGGTTATACGCTAGGTCACCAAGATTTACCTAGCACAGGCATTACAGGTAATGACGGCTACGGTAACTACGACACAGGTGTGTGGAGTAACGATGGTAACGGCCACGGAACACACGTAGCCGGCACAATCGCCGCTTTAGGTGGTAATGGCACAGGTGTGGTCGGGGTGAATCCATCAGGGCAACTAGGTCTTCATATTGTTAAAGTGTTTAACGACCAAGGTAACTGGGCATACGGTTCCGACCTCATTAAAGCAATTGAGCAGTGTGAGCAGGCTGGCGCCAACGTAACTAGCATGAGTTTAGGTGGCAGCGGCAGCTCTACGGCAGAACGAAGCGCATTTGAGCAGAGTTATCAGCGTGGCATGCTACATATCGCAGCCGCTGGCAACGCGGGTAATAGCTCGCTGAGCTACCCAGCATCGTATAATGCAGTTGTATCTGTGGCAGCGGTCGATAGCTCTGAGTCAAAAGCCTCTTTCTCTCAATACAACAGCCAAGTAGAAATTGCAGGCCCGGGGGTTGGTGTAAACTCAACATGGAATAATGGCGCGTATCGCAGTATTAGTGGGACTTCAATGGCAACACCGCATGTTTCTGGTGTCGCAGCATTAGTGTGGAGCCACTTCCCGCAATGTACCGCTCAGCAAATTCGCCAAGTGCTTAATACAACTGCAAAAGACAAAGGCCAAGCAGGTCGTGATACTTCTTACGGCTATGGTATTGTGCAAGCAAAAGCTGCGGTTGATTATCTAACAAATAATGGTTGTGATACTTCAGGTGCAGTCAATGCAAACTTTAACTTCAGCGTGTCCGGCCTCACTGCGACATTTAACAACCAATCAACAGCAGGTAGTTATCAGTGGGAATTTGGTGACGGCGCAACAAGCTCACAAACTAACCCATCACACACCTACGCGAGTGCAGGTACATATCAAGTGACACTCACTGTGACAGCTTCAAATAACAGAACTGCTTCTAAAACACTGGCAGTTACCGTTAGTGATGCACCAGCTGGGTGTAATGGTATCCAAGAATGGAATGCAACTAAGTTCTACAATACGGGCGACCGGGTTTCATTCAAAGGCTTTGAATACCGTGCTACGTACTGGTCACAAGGCGCAAGCCCAGAGATCTACTCAAACGTTTGGACTAAAGTCGCGCAGTGTAAGTAATACCAATTAGTAATTTTAAGTGGCGCTTAAGCGCCACTGTTTAATGCTAACATTGCACTACAACACAGAATAACAGAGATCATAAGCCATTCTTTTGTTGATATTGCCTCTTTAAAAAACCACATTCCAAGCATACTCGCGCTGACTATGCCAATGGCTCTTTTCAATCCTTCAACAAGCCCCGGCTGAATTTCGGTTAACGCCTGCATTTGAAAAATAACAGCGACAGCGAATACCACCGAAGAAATAGTCCAGAGCAACCAATGTGCGCGGAAATTTTGATTTTTAAACTGTGGTCGTAACAAGATTAGATTAACAAAAAATACCATAAAGGTTAGAAACCCAGCATGAAAAGAGAGCGAGCTGTATTGCAAAGCCTGTTTATCGAACACGATGCAAAGCCCCCAGCAAAAAGAGGTGATTGCAACTTGTTTTGCACCTGGCTCTTGAAAAGAGAATCTGCCTCCTTGCAATAAAAACGAAGCAAGAACAATCGCAGCGATTAGTATTGACTGCAGTGTGGTTAAAGGTTCTCCTAGTAGCAACCAAGCAAATACACCTGCAAGTGCTGGAGTGATGGATAACAGAGGCAGGATAACCGCCATTCGCCCAAGCGAAAGCGCCTGAATAAAGTTTACGCTACCAATTGCCGCCAAAATTCCGCTAGCTATCGCAGGCGCTATATAAGCAGAGCTTGGGAGCTGCTTGTCAACAACCAACCAATAGCCAATGTATGCAGGTAAGACTAGCAGGCTAAATATCACCGACATTTGCGCGGCTGAATAATGGCTCGCTAGCCTTTTTCGTAAAAAATCAAATACAGCCCAATTTAACGCACTGAATAAGGCTATGACCATTTATTATCCCTGTTGTAATGCAATTTCCGTTTGAAATTTCATGTAATCATTGATTTTTACATGGTCCGGTTTCCAACCCAATAGAAAGCGATAAAAGTCAGCCCACACCACAGGCCACAACGACTCCCACTCAGAAAGGATCTGAGCGATATCAATAGAGGCTGCTTTGCCTAATAATTCTATTCTCAACATATCTAAATACAACTTGAGATACTCATCAGCATGCAGGAGCTGTTCCTTTTCGTCTAATACCGACGTAATAAACAGCATTAAGTCTGACACACCAATACCCTTTCCGACATACTGAAAATCGAATCCTAGCGCTTGGTCGCCATTAAAGGCAAAGTTAGCAAGCTTGGCGTCGCCATGGATCCAAGTATGCCAATGGCTATTTTTGATACGATCTCGTAATCGTGGCGCCGCTTGTTTAATGCTACTGTGCTGCATTCGCTCAAGCTCATCCGGTCGTGTATCTAGGTGCCAATAGTTTCCTTGTTCCCACACATGCTCTGCTGGGCTTTGTAAAAAGTGAGCATGGAATTTAGCTAACCACCCTATCACTGCTAATATTTGTGACTCGGATGGATTAGCGGTTTGCGAAAAACCTTGAGTTGAGAAGTCTCGAAAGACGATGTAGTCCATCCCTTCACTTACCCCTTCACCTAAATAACTAGGCGTATTGCAGGGTGAGAGTAACTCGCATGCATGATGCTTGTAAAAGTGACGTTCTACTTGATAAGACTTAGCTTTACGCGCAAGCGCTACTGAAGATTGTTCAATTCGCCGATGTGCAATGTCACTAGGCACTTTAGTGCGCTTAATTGCAAGCTTCCCAGCATCATGATTGATAAATAACATATCACCACAACCGCTCCATAATTGTTGCTCTTGCTGTGTTGACATAGGCGCAGAAACTACATCGCTTGGAATACTTATTTTCACTGTGTTACACCTTTTTGTTATTTAACCTGAGAGTCGTTCAATAAACAGCCAAACTTCTTTATTGTATAACTCAGGTTACTTAAACACAGTACAACCCTTTACTTACTATTACGAATGCCAATTCTCTTAATTAAGCTACCTATTTTGAGGCGAGATAATCTTGTCGATAACTCCGCTACCGCCAAGGTACCTACATCCATATAGACAAGTCAAAAATTTTGTTATCTAGTTATTCTAAATAAAAAATTTTTAACGCTGTTAACGTCAGATATGTTCCTTCAAATTGAGCTAGTATTAAGACAAATTGGTATAAATAAGCAAACCGTTTTACAGTGCTTGATAATTATAGCTGGTGTTATTATCTTTACCCAACATGAAAAAGCCCTTAACCAATTGGTTAAGGGCTTTTACTTTTACAAAAAAGTTATTTGTTTAACTTACTCATTCACGGCTTGCTTGACTGTTTCTTTCGCACTTTGTTCATCTAACAAGTTTAAATCGAAGTCAAACTCATCCACTCGGATTGCTTTTTCACGCTTGCGATTGTAATCAACCAGTTTTGCGTACTCTTCTTCATTGATAAGGTTACCAACGAGTGCATTATCTAATGTTTGCTCGAAACGAACACCTGGTTGGATCTCGCGCTTGCGAACTGCCTTTTTAACTTTGGCAAGCAGGTCAAGGCAACCCATCTTAGCTTTATATGCTTGCTCATTGATATCATGACCATCACCTGCGGTAGGCTTCACAAGATGAGTAAGCTGCGCTTTGATTGGCGTATCCATTTGCGCCGCGGCGGCCAACTCTCTGATCATATCATCATTAATTTTAGGCATTTGTTTACCACTAAACTGCATCGTGATCACACGCATAAATTTACGAGTACCACTTGCCGGGAAGTTATCTAAGAATTTATGTAGCGCTTCTTCTGCACTGATAAGTGCATGCCTTGTCGCATAATGGAAATAAGGTGCTGCTTGCTCACGCTCTGCTACCGCTACTTTTTGCTCATAGTATTTGATTGAAGCCATCGCTGCATACAAGTGACTCATTACATCACCAAGGCGTGCTGACAGCATTTCTGCTTGTTTCAGTTTTCCACCTAATACGAGCAATGAAAAGTCTGCGTATACCGCAAGCTTAGCTGCTAATCTATGCGCGGCTTTTTCATACGCACGCACTTCAGGTAATGGTGACTTTGCATCAGCAGTGAACGGCATAAGACCATATTTGAAAGCACGTAAGCTGTTGGCAACACTATAGCTAACTGTTTTTGTCAAAATACCACGGAATTTACTGTCGGCGTCTTTCTCTTCGCTGTGAATAGATTCAACCATTGACTGCAAATAGGGGTGACAGCGCATCACACCTTGACCAAAGATCATCAAGTTACGCGTTAGAATGTTTGCACCTTCTACGGTAATCGCTATTGGCTGGGCAACATAACCGCTTGCAAGAGTATTCTGAGGACCGTTTTGAATAGCCTTACCTGCAAGAATATCCATTGCAGAGTCCAATACGTCACGACCAGTTTCAGTCATGTGGTATTTTGCAATTGCTGTTACTACAGATGGCTTAAGACCCATACCTAAACCTTCTGTTGTTAATACCCGCATTGCCTCTTGCATGTATGCTTTGCCTGCAATATCAGCAAGCTTTTCTTGAATACCTTCAAACTGGCCGATCGAAAGACCAAACTGCTCACGTACCGCAGCGTATTCTGATGCTGATTTCAATGCGACTTGGCTAGTTGAAACACCTAGCGCTGGTAAAGAAATACCACGTCCAGCACCTAAGCAGCTTACCAACATCTGCCAACCGCGACCGATATTCTTCTGGCCACCGATAATAAAGTCCATTGGAATAAATACTTTTTCACCACGTGTCGTACCGTTATAGAAGCGTATCCCCATCGGGTCATGACGGTTACCAAGTTGCACACCTGGATGGTCATGTGGAATTAACGCGCAGGTGATCCCTAGTTCTTTCTTACCGCCTAGTAATCCCTCAGGATCCAATACTTTAAAGGCTAAACCGAGTACCGTCGCAATTGGCGCAAGTGTGATATAGCGTTTGTCCCATGTTACTTCAAGACCGAGTACTTCTTCACCGTTATGCATGCCCTTTTTAACAATACCTTGGTCCGGAATGCCACCGGCATCGGAACCAGCTTCAGGGCTTGTCAGCGCGAAACACGGAATATCACGACCGTTTGCTAAGCGAGGAAGGTAGTGCGCTTGCTGCTCTTTAGTACCATAATGAAGCAATAACTCACCCGGACCTAGTGAATTAGGAACCATCACCGTTACCGCTACCGCAGAGGATTTAGTCGCAATCGTACCTACAATCGTTGAGTTTGCGTAAGGGCTAAACTCTAGACCACCGTATTCTTTTGGAATGATCAAAGAGAAAAATCTCTCTTTTTTCAAAAATTCAAGCACATGCTCTGGCAAGTGTTTGCCATTTTGAATTTCCGAGTCATCGATCATACCCATTAATTCTTTAACTGGACCTTCTAAAAACGCTTGCTCTTCTACACTTAGCTTAGCTTCAGGTACAGCACGAAGCGCCGAAAAGTCAGGCTTACCTTGATAAATTGACCCTTCTAACCAAACATCACCGGCATCTAATGCTTCTTGTTCTGTGATTGAAATGCTTGGGAGGATCTTTCTTAAATTCGTTCTTAGGCTCATAATTAACTCATCCGACCAGATAGATATACCTACATTACGGCATAAAAATTCGTTTAGATCAATTACTCTACTTAATTTTTTAACGGCTTTTTTACTGAGTTATCGAATGATTAATATAAATGACTGCTAAATTAATGGCTTACAGCTGTAAGTTGAGAAAAGTAAATTACTGTTCTTAGGGGAAAAATAGGAGTGAACGAGAAGCTTTGACAGCCTGAGCAGTTCTAGACTGGCATTTTATCTGTAATCAAGATGGTTTTTTACGCTGAGCACTGCCATTAAAACAGTGCGATTTTTGCTTTGCATAACTGCTTTATAGTAGCAGGTGAAACAACGACTTCAACTCCCCGCTTGCCCGCACTAACATAAATTTGCTCAAATGCTAAAGCACTCTCGTGAAGTAACGTGGGCAGCTGCTTTTTCTGCGCAAACGGGCTTATACCGCCAATTAAATAACCAGTTACCTTTTGCGCGTTTTGTTGATCTGCAAGCTGTGCTTTTTTCCCCTTACAAGCTTTAGCAAAGGCTTTTAAATCCACTTGTTGCGTGGCGGGAGAAACAGCTACATACAGTTTACCATCAACGTCAATCAGCAGGGTTTTAAATACTTTTTCTCGGTCTAGGTTGAGCTTTTTCGCTGCTTCATTAGCAAAGTCGTGATCGTTAGGATCATGCTCAAATTGCAGCACTTGGAACGCCACTTTCGCCTTTTTAAGTAGGTTAATTGCCGGTGTCATTAAAAACTCCTTTTAAGCAGATGTTGATTTCTGTTATACCAAGAAACAAACGCTTATGCTATCGCCTTACGATGAGACCCATCATCCGTCAAAACAAAAATGCCCGCTATCGCAGCGGGCATTTTCAACAAGCTTAAGTTACTTAGTTAAGTCATCAAAGAACTTCTTAACGCCGTCAAAAAAGCCTTGTGCCTTAGGACGGTTCTTACCGTTGTTTTCACCCATAGACTCTTCAAACTCTTGCAGAAGCTCTTTTTGGCGCTCGTTTAAGTTTACTGGCGTCTCAAGGACAACTTTACAAATTAAGTCGCCTACCGCACCGCTACGCACAGATTTCACGCCTTTACCACGCATACGGAACATTTTGCCTGTTTGACTTTCCGATGGGATCTTCAGTTTTGCGCGGCCATCTAGGGTCGGCACTTCAATCTCACCACCGAGTGCTGCCGTTGTGAAGCTAATTGGCACTTCACAGTACAAATTGTTGCCGTCACGTACGAAGATTGGGTGCTCTTTTACACTCACTTGTACGTACAAGTCGCCGGCTGGAGCACCATGTGCCCCCGCTTCACCTTCGCCAGACAAACGTACTCTATCACCCGTATCAACCCCTGCTGGGATCTTAACGTTAAGTGTCTTCGTTTTCTCCACACGGCCTTGTCCGTGACAGCTATTACACGGGTCTGAAATGATCTGACCTGTGCCCTGACAAGTTGGACAAGTTTGCTGTACCGCAAAGAAGCCTTGGCGCATTTGTACTTGACCTGCACCATGACAGGTTGTACAAGTTTTAGGCTTAGAACCTGCTTTCGCACCACTACCATCACATGGTTTACAGCTCACCCAAGTTGGTACTTGGATATCAACCTGCTTACCACGTACCGCTTCTTCAAGACTTAACTCTAAGTTATATCTTAAATCCGCGCCACGCTGTTGTCTTGATTGACGACGGCCACCACCGCCACCAAAGATATCACCGAATACGTCCCCAAAAATATCACCGAAGTCGCCAGCGCCGCCAAATCCACCATGACCAGCACCACCACCTTGTTCGAAAGCTGCATGGCCGTATTGATCATACATCTGACGTTTTTGACTATCAGTCAATATCTCGTAAGCTTCTTTTACTTCTTTGAATTTCGCTTCGAGTTCGGTGTTACCTGCAGTACGATCTGGGTGATATTTCATTGCAAGGCGTTTATACGCCTTTTTAATGTCACGTTCACTGGCGTCTCTCGCAACACCTAATACTTCATAATAGTCAGGTTTAGACATTTTTATCACACTACTCTTTCTTGGCAACTTACATCGTTGCAAACTCTGCCGAGCCCTGTCGCTCGCAAATTAATGCCAGACAACAGTCTAATTTATAAACACGTAGGGCGCGACAAGCCATACAGCCAGCGCGCCCTCATTCAAGACCTACAATTACTTGTCGTCTTTAACTTCTTCAAATTCAGCGTCAACTACGTCGTCGTCTTTTTTCGCTGAACCTTGTTGGGCACCTGCATCTCCGCCAGCTTGTTGAGCTTGCGCTTTTGCTTGAGCGATTTCCATTAGCTTTTGCGATTTCTCTGCTAGTGCTTGAGTCTTAGCATCGATTTCGTCTTTGCTATCGCCCTTGATTGCTGTTTCTAGCTCGCCAAGCGCAGCTTCAATTGCTGTCTTGTCGTCAGCTGGAAGGTCGTCACCCGCTTCTTCAACTTGCTTGCGTGTAGCATGAACAAGTGCATCAGCTTGGTTACGAGCGCCAACTAGCTCTTCAAACTTTTTATCTTCTTCTGCGTTTGCTTCCGCATCACGTACCATTTTTTCTACTTCATCGTCACTTAGACCTGAAGAAGCCTGGATTGTGATCTTCTGCTCTTTACCTGTATCTTTGTCTTTCGCAGACACGTGTAAGATACCATCAGCATCCACATCAAAAGTAACTTCGATTTGTGGCACACCGCGCTGCGCTGGGCGAATACCTTCTAGGTTGAATTGACCTAGAGACTTGTTATCACTTGAACGCTTACGCTCACCCTGTAGTACGTGAATTGTTACTGCAGACTGATTGTCTTCTGCTGTTGAGAAAGTTTGCGACTTCTTAGTAGGGATAGTCGTGTTTTTCTCGATTAACGCAGTCATTACTTGACCCATAGTCTCAATACCTAGAGACAGAGGACAAACGTCAAGTAGTAGTACGTCTTTCACGTCACCCGCAAGTACACCACCTTGAACCGCAGCACCAACTGCTACCGCTTCATCAGGGTTTACGTCTTTACGAGGCTCTTTGCCAAAGAATTCAGCTACTGTTTTCTGTACCAGTGGCATACGTGTTTGACCACCAACTAGGATGATGTCATTTACGTCGCTTACAGAAAGGTCTGCATCAGCTAGTGCACGTTTTAGCGGCTCGATTGATTGCGCAACTAAGTCTTCAACTAGTGACTCAAGTTTTGCACGAGTTAGCTTAACGTTCATGTGCTTAGGACCTGTTGCATCAGCAGTAACGTAAGGTAGATTTACCTCAGTTTGCTGTGCTGAAGACAGTTCAATCTTCGCTTTCTCAGCCGCTTCTTTAACACGCTGCATCGCTAGCGGGTCAGTTTTCAGGTCGATGCCTTGGTCTTTCTTAAATTCTGCAACTAGGTAGTTGATAACGCGGTTATCAAAGTCTTCACCACCTAGGTGAGTATCACCGTTAGTTGCTAGTACTTCAAACGTGTGCTCGCCTTCAACTTCATCAATCTCGATGATTGAAATATCGAATGTACCACCACCTAAGTCGTATACTGCAACAACGTTGTCGCCTTGCTTCTTATCCATGCCGTAAGCAAGTGCTGCTGCTGTTGGCTCATTGATAATACGCTTAACTTCAAGACCTGCGATACGACCAGCATCTTTAGTTGCTTGACGCTGTGAATCGTTGAAATATGCAGGAACTGTGATAACAGCTTCTGTTACTGGCTCACCAAGAAAGTCTTCAGCTGTTTTCTTCATTTTCTTAAGAACTTCAGCTGAGATCTGAGGTGCAGCTCTTTTCTCACCACGTACTTCAACCCAAGCGTCGCCGTTGTCCGCTTTTACGATGTTGAAAGGCATGATGCTAAGGTCACGCTGTACTTCTTCATCTTCAAAACGACGACCAATAAGACGCTTGATCGCGTAAAGTGTATTTTTAGGGTTAGTCACTGCCTGGCGTTTTGCTGGCTGACCTACTAGTGTTTCACCATCATCTGTAAATGCAATAACAGAAGGAGTTGTGCGGTCGCCCTCAGCATTTTCAATAACGCGCGGCTTGTCACCATCAAGTACCGCTACGCAAGAGTTAGTAGTACCTAAATCGATTCCAATAATTTTACCCATGAATCATCTCCGACTTCAAAATTCGTTGTTCAGTTAGTTGATTTGATAAATAAGGTCACCAATTTGTAATTCAAGCGTCACAACTAAAAAAAAATGAAAAAAATTGAAATTTTTTTGCTTTTCGAACGTTTCGGTCAAAAAAACACCCTTAATTGCTTATTTTGAAACAAGTGAAGAAGAAAATACGATGTATTTGACGCTTGATTACCTGGTTAGACCAGTTATGCTAAATGCAACATAATAAATAATGAGAAATGACAACATGACATTTGATGAAATTATTCAGTCGGAGCATTTACAGCGAGCGCAAACACAAATGACGTTTCCTGCAAGTTGGTGTCAAGGCCGCACTGCGTTTGGCGGATTGTCTGCAGCAATAGCAGTGCAAAGCATGAAGCATCAACTGACAGAGCCTCGTCGACTGCTCTCTGTGAGCGTAAATTTTGTCGGACCACTGCTAGAAGGCGCACCATTTACCGTTGCAACAACGATTTTGCGTAGCGGAAAAAATGCAACCCAAATGCAAACTCAACTGATCCAATCAGGCGAGGTTTGTCTTATTGCTATCGGGTGCTTTGGTAAGGATAGAGCATCCGCTATCCAAGTTACAAATGTCGATAGCCCCACTCTTTCAGATGTTAATCCAAAGGCAGTGCTTCCATACCAAGAAGGTGTGATGCCTGCATTTTTCCAGCATGTCGCGCTCAATGCCCAGCAAGGGGCTTTACCATTTACAGGTGCACCATCTTCAAATCTAGGTGGTTGGATGCGATTTAAAGCACAAACTACATCGGTAAATGAACTACATACACTAGCCCTTGCTGATTCATGGCCGCCAACCTTACTCCAGATGTGTAAAGCGCCAAGCCCCGCCAGCAGTATGTCTTGGTACATAGAATTTTTGTGTGATATTTCACTCAACTCAGACTCTTGGCTGGGCTTTGAAGCCGTGACCCACCATAGCCAAAATGGTTATGGTATTGAAGATGCTAAAATTTGGTCACAAGATGGCAAGCTGCTCGCCCTAAGCCGCCAAACCGTCGCAGTATTTGATTAACATTGATAAATTTGGGCGCATCAAGCAAACTAGCATAAAAGGAAATCAACGGATTTTTGTGTGATTACAGCTTGCCCTGAATGCGATACGCTTGTTGAAATAGACGCTATCGAGTCCCAAAAGCGTGCGGTGTGCCCAAACTGTCGATGCGTGTTGTGTCATGTACAAGGACACCAAAACCAATTAGTACAAGCCTTCAGCTTTTCTGCGTTACTATTTTTATTCGCAAGCTTATTTCCAGATTTTATCTCCTACACGCAACACGGTATCACTCAAGTTGTAAGCCTCTGGCAAGCGCTCATATTGTTAGCTGAACATTACAGCTATTTTCTAGCTGGGTTATTTGCCTTCACTATTTTAGTTATGCCTGTTGCCGTATGCTCGTTGCTACTACTTGCACACACCGAGTATTGGCAAATCATCAATGCGCACAATGCCCGGCATTTAGCCAAATTACTTTCAGCACTAAAACCGCTTAATCTCACAGATATATTTTTAGTCGCCGTGCTCGTGAGCGCTTTTAAATTAATGTCTTTCGCTGAATTGGAGATGGGCCTTGGGTTTTGGGCCTATATTCTGTTCGTTTTGTGTTTTATTGAAGCGCTCTCACTTTTCGATCACGAGTACATGTGGCGTAATCAGACTCAATGTAATCGTCACCTAATGGAGCCACAGAATTTATCTTCCACGCTAAAACGTTGCAAGGTTTGTGGCTTTTTGGGTGAAGGTGAAAAGTGTCAGCGTTGCTACGCCAAACTAAAATACCGAAAGTCTCAATCAACGCAAAAAAGCTTAGCTTGGATGCTCACCAGCGTCGTGCTACTTGTACCTGCTAATTTTCTACCCATCATGGATACCATTAGTCTCGGGCTCCATACGCCTGCGACGATTTTTTCAGGCGTTCAAGTGCTTTGGGAAGCCGGTTCTTATCCCGTAGCAACACTTATTTTTCTCGCAAGTATATGTATTCCTATCGCAAAAGCGTTACTATTGAGTTACTTACTTGTACGAGTTAAAAAACCCAAAGACCCAATCACAGCAACAAAAGTGTACCGCTTGCTCGAATTCATTGGCCGTTGGTCCATGATTGATGTGTTTGTCGTGATCATCTTAGTGTCTCTGGTGCAGCTCGGTACGGTGCTAAATGTCGAACCGGAAATTGGTATCGTGTTTTTTACTTTGATGGTGCTTTGCCAAATCGCAGCCGTTAATAGTTTTGATCCAAGATTATTGTGGGATAAAAATAATCAATGACTACTCAAGCTGATATAGAAGACAAACCAAAGTTTTCAGTGATATGGATTATTCCAATTATCGCGTTGCTCATCACAGGCTGGATGTTATATCAACATCAGGCAAATAAAGGCCACACTATTTTTATAAAAATGACTGACGCAGATGGCATTATTGCCGGCAAAACTGAAGTGAGAGTAAAAAGCGTTAAGGTCGGGTTAGTCGAGTCATTAAAGCTTGAGTTAGCGCAAAATGCAGTGATTGCAAAAGTTAGGATTTTACAGCCCTACCGTGATTTATTGGCTGAAGACTCTTCTTTTTGGGTAGTAAAACCTAGAATTGATGAATCCGGCATCTCAGGCATGAATACGCTACTCTCTGGAGTATATATAGAGCTCTCCCCTGGTGATGCAAAAACACGTTCGAGCATATTCACCTTAATGGATGAACCTGCATTAATTGGCTCAGAGGTGCAAGGAAAGCGCTACCAACTCGTGGCTTCAGATGCTGAAGTATTAGACGTTGGCTCCAGTATTTTTTTCCGCAATTATAAAGTGGGTCAGGTTGAGTCTGCGCACTTTAGTGTCGAAAGCTTAAAAATGGAATATGGTATTTTCATCTATTCGCCATACGATACCCTTATCACAGACAACGCTATTTTCTGGATTAGTTCCGGCATTGATTTTAAACTATCAACGGAAGGCGTTGAAGTGTCGACAGGATCGCTAGCAAAGATGATCAAGGGCGGGATTTCTGTTGACTATCCACCAACTATGCCAAGCGGCACTGCGGCGCTCGAAAACAAAACCTACGCCTTACACAAAAACTTTGCAATGGCTTTAGAGCAACGTTTTGATCACTTTGATTACTATCTCATTGAGTTTGAGCAATCAATTCGAGGACTTCGAGCTGGCGCACCAATTGAATATAGAGGTATGCGAATTGGTACGATAGAGCAAGTTCCTGCGACTGGTGTTAGCGACGATAGACCTTTATACTTTCAACAAAATAACACTTCTGTGCCTGTATTGGTTAAAATTGAGTACGGCCGAATTTACGAAGATGCACAGCTTGCACAAACATATTGGTCAGAAAATATAGACAAATGGATTAGCAGCGGCCTTAGAGCGTCACTAAAAAGTGGCAATTTGTTAACAGGTGCGGTATATATAGAGTTAGACTTTTATCCAAGTGCAGAAGTCGTTAGTTCAAACAAAACGACTATTTATCCAGTATTACCTAGCGTTCCGAGCGGTATTACAGCACTTTCTGAACAAGTCACAAGCTTACTGAACAAGTTAAATGGGTTACCTCTTGAAACAACTGTTAAGGAACTAGAAGGTGCCCTTCAGCAACACAGGTTACTAGCAATGGAAATGAATCAACTCGTAGAGTCTATCAATAATAACAATATAACAGACAAGGTTGGCGGTAATTTAACGAGCTTAAAAGATACGTTAAGCCAGCTCACATCAAGCTTGAAGCAATTTGAGCAAACCATGACTCAGTACCAAAAAGGTTCAGGTGTTATGGATCAACTTAGCAATACCCTTGAAGAACTTGAAAGTTTGTCAAATCGCTTAAAGCCTATTTCTAAAGGGTTGAATGAGCAACCGAATATGCTTATTTTCAATAAAGAGAGCGGTACAGATCCACTCCCAAGGAAAAAATAGATGAAGACTGGCTTAGCGACATTTTTGTTTTTATTTTGTTTAACGGGCTGTATAACGAATCCATCGCAGCCGGTTAGTTATTATCAGTTAGAAGCAAAGAGTGTCGCTGACGAAAAGCAAGTTGAGCTCAATCACGTTCTCTTGGTTGATAAAGTGCAGTTGATTGAATTGTTTGATCAGCAAGCTTTAGTGCAATATCAACCAGAGAACAAAGTAAATATCGCTAATTTTCATTTTTGGGCTCAGCCACCTTCCGATATGCTGACTTGGAATTTAGTAAACGCGTTAAATGCAACCAATAAAACCACTGCAATTAAAAGCGATAAGTTTTATCGCAACACGCAAGAACATCAACGCCTCGTTGTAGAAATTAACGAGTTTGCAGGGCACTTTGAAAAAGGCGCTGTGATGAGTGGGACTTGGTATCTTTACCAATACAAAGAAGGGAGCTATCAACTAACTCAAGTGCAACCATTCCAATTTGAAACAACGCTTGAGCAGGATGGCTTTAGTGCTCTTGTATCTGCACATCAAAAAAACTTTAACCAACTAACTGCACAAATAAGTCTGCATTTATAGTTGGCACTCAAACACCACTACAGGTGTTAAGTCATTATCAATTATTATTTTACCAATACGACTAAATCCCACTTTGCTAAGTAGGTTAATGCTGTTACGGTTACTTTCTAATGTAATAGCACCTAACTTGGTGTGGCTTTGTTCTAATTTAGCATATTCCATAAGTAACCTAACAGCCTCAGCCGCATAGCCTTTTCCGGTAAACTCATCTAAAAGCGCATAACCTAAGTCTGGAATATTAAAAAAAGGCCTTTGATATAAGCCACACAACCCAATACTAGTATTGCTGCTTGCTTCTACAACAATGTAAGCTGCTGGCTTACCAATTTGATAGGGAATAAGGTAAGCTTGCTCGATATGCTCCTCAGCTTGTTGTTGCGTTTTTATGCCTTTATCGCGGATGTTATCGATAAAGCTTTTTTGATTCAAAAGCCTGAGTAAGAAGCCGGCATCATTTAAAGTTGCTTTCCTTAAAAAGATCCGTTCTCCCGTCGCTATCGTCATTCTGCCTCCAAAAATATCATAATTAACTTCCATGGGAACTTTAGCATTTACATAAGCGAATAAAAAAGCTGGGAAACGAATTTGCCCAGCTTTTCATTACTACTGAAATACCGACTGGTTACTGTTGGAATTTCACGTTTTTATACATTTGCTCAACTGAGTCTAGTTTAGTTTGCTTCGGTAAATCTGCAAACGGCTCAGCTTGGAACTTAGCACCGCGTAATTGAATATTTAATCTAGCAGCATCGGTGTTCATTACAGTTTGCTGATAGTACGCTTTAATATCTTCTAATGTGACCGCTTTAACTGCAGCGATTAACTTAGCTTCGGAATCAAACGCCATATTTTCTTTGAACCAATCGCCTATTAATGGTTGTAGTTCTTCAGAAAGGTTTTTTGGCTCTTCGGTTAATGAGACTAACACTGCATTTTTTAACTGCTCAAACGTTGCCCCATCTAACGTGGCTAAGTCTTTAGCGTATTCATCTTTATACGCGTCAAAGCGAGCTTGCATGCTTTTAGCATCTTTTACCGGTGTTTGAATATAGAAGCCTAGCGCTGAATATTCGTCAATAGCGACACTCGTTGCGCCAACCGCATACGCTAGCTGCTCTTCGGTTCTCAGACGTTCAAACGCCGCCGTCCTTAAGTGCCCTTGAAGCACCATCGCCGCCGCCTTTTGCGCATAGCCTTTGATTGGGTGCACTGCAAAATCGATTACAGCAACATCAGCAACATCAATGTCTTGCTGCCATACCAGTGTCTGCTTTTGCTCTGGTTGCCAATATTTAGCACGTGCGTACTTGGTCACTTTTTGGCGTTTAGGCAGCGCATTATCAAGCGTCTCTTTTACTGTTTGCAAATCGGCTTTATCGTAGTTGCCATAGGCAAAAACACGAACTTGGTTATTCGTCAGAATTTGATTTTGCACTTTATCTAAGTCGGCCAGAGTCAAAGAATTAGCTGCTGATATCAATGCAGAATCATCATAACTTCCTGAGCGGATAAGTTTTTGATAAACACCGAAAGCTTGTCTGAATGGGAATTCTTTTTCTTGATTTTTAATGCCACGTACGTAACGATCAATGGCTTGGTCAAATGCGCGTTTATTCGTTTCTACACGAACACCAGAGAGCGCATCCTTTATCAATAAAGCTTGCTTATCTGTAAAGCCTGAAATATCTAGCATTATCCCATTTGCAGGAGTCAGACCAAGATGCATACCCGCTATGCTCGCTTCCGTCATTAGCTTTGCTTTATCCAAACGGTATAAATCAGCCCAAATCGACAGTGCAACCTCAGTTTTGATGTCTTTTAATGCACTTGGGTTATTGACGTAGATTTTCAGACTACCTTTAGGCTGTTGGTAGAAACGCTCACTCGCAGCATGCCAAACCGTTACGCCATCAGTATCAATAACCTTCTGAACGCCCTTCTTCGCATCATCCGCAGATGTTTTCAGTGCGAAGTTTTCAGGTAGCAAGGTATTTACACTAGGAAGTGCTAAATCGAAATTTGCCTCTTCTTTCCATTTATCAAAATCGCTACGCTTTAAGTCTACAATCTGATATTCACCATCATAGAAGTGTAGTTTTGCATCAGTAGGTTCATCTTTACTGATATACCATACCCGCATTTGCTCAGGCGTTAATTGCTTCAAAACGGCATTAACAGCATCAGCATCAAACTGCGCATAGTAGTAGCTCGCATTGATAGCGTGGTTCATTGGGTAATGCTGCATGCTATCCGCAAGGTTACTGACGTAACCAAACTCATCGCCTTTTTCTAAAAACCTAAATTGATTATTTAGCGACGTTTGGATTTCCTTGAAGTAACGGCTATCGACTCCTTTTTCACGGATCATATCGATATAATCAAGTACCGTACCTGTAATTAACTCGCGTTGCTTTAAGCCCTCATCGGTTAACTGAATATCAATCTGCAATGTTCCATAGTTGCCATAACTATTTGGTGTCGCGAATGCACTTAACGATGAGATTAAGCCTTTATCTTTTAGTACTTGAGCTGGGCTACCCGCCATTTCATTACTTAGAAGGTATGTAATGAAATAGTTCGGTTTAACCGCAAACGCGCTTGCGTTGTTTTTGATAGTGAAATCAAGCTGTAGCGTCTTTACGTCTTCATTTGGTTTGTAGTGGACCAACTTCTGCCCAACGTTATCGAAGTTAAGCGATTGCTTAACCTCTGGCTTCTCGATGTTTTTATTCTTAATTGTCGTGAAGTGCTTTTTCGCTTTGGCCACCATCTGCTCAATCGGCTCGTTAGAAATCATGGCTAACTTCATGATATTCGCAGAGTAGTACTTATCATAGAAAGCAACGGTCTCTTGATGTAGTTTGCTACCTTCTTTATCACCTAACGTTTCTAGATTACCAATAAGAAAGCGATTAGCGGGATGCTCTCCCATCATGTTTCGTGCCAGTTTAAATTGGCCAAAAAAGTCCATTTCACGACGCATAGACCATTCTGCGTTTACTGCATTCTTTTCTTTTTCTGTGTACTCAGGGTAAAGCTTTGGAGATTTAAAGAAGTCGGAGAATCTGTCTAACGCCTCATCATAGGCATCGTTGTTTACTTTGAACATATAATTAGTAATATCCAACCAAGTGTAAGCATTGTGTGCCCCACCGTTTTTGGTCATGAACTCAGAATAACCTTTGCTATCTGGATACTTTTCTGTACCAAGGAATAGCATATGTTCAAGATAGTGCGCCATCCCTTGCTGAGACATAGGATCGTGTAGTAGACCAACGCCAACACTCAGCGCTGCCGCTGACTTCGATACAGAAGGATCTGATACCAAAATGACTTCAATGCCATTTTCCAAGGTTAACGTTTGATATTGTCTATCATCATTAGGACTTACAACCAGTTGCTCTGAAAGAAGATTCTCAGTCGTGTCTGAATGATTGAGTGAAGAAGTTGTACCACATCCAGTCAAAACTGCTAAGGTAAGTGTGCTAATTGCGAATAGCTTTTTCATAAAACAATCCATTATTGTGATAATTACTTTTTGGAACCAGACTATCATCGTCATTCGACTAAGCTTTTGCAATATAGAAATTTTTTGTTTTGTAACACTTCGTAAACTGAGGAATCTATGCCGACATCCATTTATTTACTGCTCGCCGCGCTATTTTTACAAACTCTACTGACCTTAGTCGTCATGGTCATTATGGGTAAACGTCGATTTAAAGCTGCACGAGAAAAACAGATCCAGTTTGATCAGTTCAAAACCATGGCGCTCGACAACGCGCCTGAAGAAGTCATTCTGGCATCCAGAAACTTTACTAATCAGTTCGAAATTCCCGTGTTGTTTTTTGTGGTTTCTCTTGCCGCACTCGCAATGAAACTTGTTACGTTGTGGTTCAGCATATTCGCCCTACTGTTTGTAATTAGTCGTATTGCACATGCCTATGTTCATATCGGTAGTAATCATATTCGAACGCGTTTTCGCCTCTACCTTGCAGGATGTGCCTTCATTGTGTTGCAGTGGATCACATTACTTTTAACACTTATATAACTAAAAATAATAAAAATGCCATCCGTTTTAGCTAATTGTTCTTTAATCTCTGAGCCAATTTGTTAGCATGACGATGGCAAAAAGAACAACAGGGGCACATAGATGAAACAGGATAATGATATCTGCGATTTTGGACTTCATGCTGGAGAGCCATACTCCACGCTGCCAGCGAGCTTTTTAAACTGGATGATAGAAACAGACCATGCAAAATGTGAGTTAGCTAAGTTTGAACTGGACAGAAGAGTATCTGCGGTGGCACAAAACACCAGAAAATATAGCAATTTTGAGTGTTAGCACTATTAAAATAATTATAATGATCTAGAATACGCGCATAATTTATCAAATAGCTTCTAAATTATGCGCAACTTACTTATTCTTTCAACGGCTTTGCTATTATCAGCATGCCATTTTTCTTCTCCTAAGCGGTCGCAACAAGCAGAATACCTAACCGTATTACACACCAACGATAATCATGGTCGTTTTTGGCAAAATGAAAAAGGTGAATATGGTATGGCTGCCAGAAAAACCTTAATTGACCAATTAAAAAGTGATGCCGAAAAAGCTGGACATGCCGTTATATTGCTTTCTGGAGGCGATATAAACACGGGTGTACCAGAATCTGATTTACAGTTTGCCGAACCTGATTTTAAAGGAATGAATAAACTCGGTTACGATGCCATGGCAATTGGTAACCATGAATTTGATAACACTCGAGATGTGCTAGCCAAACAAATTGAGTGGGCAAGCTTCCCAGTACTGTCAGCAAATATTCTTGATAATACAAATCAGATGCCAGCATACGAGCCTTACACAATTATTGAGCGTGCAGGATTGACCATTGCTGTCCTTGGACTTACGACAATTGATACTGTTAAAATTGCCAATCCAAAACATGTTCATGGCCTTACTTTTATTGAGCCTTTAGCAGCCACAGAAAACTGGGTTCCTAAGATCAAAGCCAAATACCACCCAGATGTAATGATTGCTGTTACACATATGGGCCACTATCACGGTGCCAATCATGGTATCAATGCACCCGGTGATGTAACGCTTGCGCGCCGACTTCCTAAAGGTATGCTTGATTTGATAGTCGGTGGACATTCTCAAGAACCTGTCTGTGTTGACGACAATGGTAACGAGGACATAGCTTTTGCTCCTGGCAAAACATGTAAGCCTGATAATCAAAATGGTGTTTGGATTATGCAAGCACATGAGTGGGGTAAGTATGTGGGTAAAGCCGTATTTAGGATTGATGGTGATACAAAAACCTTGATTAGCTATAACTTAATCCCAGTAAACTTAAAAAATAAAGCTGGCTATGTGATTGGTGAAACTATTCAAGAAGATCCTCAAATGCTCGCTTTTTTAACACCTTTTCAAGAAAAGGGGCAAGCGCAAATAGCTGGTGCTGTGGGATACGTTGATAGTTTCTTAGATGGCCGTCGCAGTACAGTGAGATTCAAGCAAAGCAACCTCGCAGATCTTATCATTAACGCGCAAATGGCAGCTGTCGAAGCAGACTTTGGCATTATCAGCGGCGGCGGGATCCGAGATAGCATAGAGCAAGGTGATGTCAGCTACAAAGATGTGCTGAAAGTTCATCCATTTAAAAATCGTATTACTTATATAGACTGGAAGGCCAACGACCTAATTAACTACTTAAACATTGTCGCCAAGTTCCCACCTGACTCTGGTGCTTACTTACAGTTCCACCATATTACGTTTGATATCAAGAACGATAAGGTAACCAATGTTCGTATAGCGGGCGAGCCATTGACTGACGCTAAGACCTACCGCATGAGTGTGAATAGTTATAATGCATCTGGTGGTGACGGTTATCCAAAGATTAATCATCTTCCAGAATATACCGCTACCGACCTAACTGATGCACAGGTCCTCAAAGATTACTTCCAAAAGAAGAGCCCTATAAAGGCCGTGGATTTATAAAAAGGCACCGCATATAAAGCGGTGTGATGCACCGCTTTATATGCATTCATTCTATTTACCAATAATATCAATATTTGACTTTTTCACTCCACTCAGTCCGTAGCTATGTAATTTAGAACGAGACCCTTCTCCATGCGCCTTCGGAGGATAAAACAGCACCTTTTTCTCTGGGCATGCGTCTAATACCTCATCTAGTGCAGCTCTAATTTCACTTAATGTTTTTTCTAAACTATTAGTAAAGTTCGGTCGTTTTCTAATGGTATGCCCAAGCTCAACTAAACGGTAAAAGTATTTATCAGCGAGATCCAACAACTCCTTTGGCATCTCTTTGTTTTGATTGAGAACAGTATCGGGATTTACATCGCAAAACTCAACAAGCGCTAAATAGAAGCATAATGGTTTGTTGGCAAGCTGGACACTTACTAGTTTGTCTCTATTCGTCGTTACTGTTTTTGAATACAAATCAATAACAAGCTTAAATTCCGGTAACTTTTCTAGCGCTTGGTTTGAACTTACCTTCGCCTCAATACCTTTTCTTCTCACCCAGTTGAACACTGCTACGCCGATAAACGCCATAATCAGTGGAAAAATATAGGCTGATTTAGGTTTAGTATCATCTAATGAGACCGCGACATAGAAGTTTCTGTGCGGCGCAGATAATGTTAGTACTTCACTTTTTTCACCCTGACCTGCTCCAGACGTATTAATATCAAGAACAGTTAAACGGGCATCTTGGGCGTCTAACACTGTATTGAGTGAGTTTATATATTCTCTTAACTCAGTTTCATTACCTGCATAATGTAAAAAAGGATCTGCGACAGGTAAACGATTCATATCAATAGCAACACGAAGCGCAACCGCTTCTTTTTGTTGCTTCAAAACCCGCTTAGTTTCAATACTTTGAGAAATGTAGAAAATGCCGCTAAATAACAGTGCCAAAGCAATAAAAACGGATATATTACGCTGGCTAACTTCCATCTTCTTCTCCGATAAAGCCATAAGGTAAGGCTTCACATTGCCAGTATCTATCTACCTTATCAAAGTAACTAGATGTTCTTAATTGAGCCACCTGGTTAATAATTCCCTGCATTGCACAAGCTAAGTCAGTGTTATTGTTGTTCATTTTTAAATACCATTTACTGCCACTAACATTATTCGCAATTGGCGTAATGTAATTCTTCGAAAACCGCTGCTCATCTTCTTCGGACCAATAAGAAGCTATAATATCAACTTCGCCAGCAGCCAACCGATCGCGGAGCGCTTGATGCGAGCTTAAATAGGTAATATCAAGCGCATTGATATCGATATCTAACTCTTTAAACGCACTTTTTGGTAATATGTGGCCAGAGCGACTTGTTGGATAGTCAAGCAAACCTATTTTTTTATCTAAGAAATACGATTTAGATAGTTTAGGTTTTTCTGTGTTTGAGATAAAAAAGGCGGAATAAGCCGGATAACCGATAACAGGCTTATAACTATGCGTTGATTCGGCCATCAAAGCCGACATGATGTTGTCTTTCGTTAAAATAAGATCGGCAATCCCCTTTGCAAGAAACTCTATTTGCTCAGCGAGACTTCCGCCCCAATACACTTTCACCTGCCCATATTGCCTAGTGACCACTTCATCTTCACACGCTCTAACTAATACGTCTAACGCGAGACTTTTAATCGGAACATGTATTTTTAACGTGTTGATATTAGACACTGAACGTGTTTTGCAGGTATTTGAATACTGGACGACGGGATCAAGAGTTAGAGGCTTTGCCGATATTAACCGAGCCCCTAAAATCCAGCACAATAATGCGCTTATAAACAACAAAGATACAATTGTTGATTTACTAGTCAAAATGTTACTATATATCACTAATTGGAATAACCTATCCTTTCTTGACCGCTATTAGATCAATTTTCTTTACTCATTGCAATAGGTAATTTTACCAATAACTCGTAACTATATGAATTTATTACTTTATTGACAAGAAATTATGAATCTTATTGAGTCCTTTTATTTTGTTGAAAAATACGGACAATTGGCCTCACTTTTCGGCTGGGAAGATTGTTCCCTTTTCTACAAGAGATACAAATGTTACGTAAAAGCTTGTCATTACTTTTCGCTGTAGGGATGACTATAACGACGTCAAGTGCACACGCCTGGGGTCAAAATGGTCATAGGATCATTGGCGAATTGGCTGAGGCACATTTAACCGAGCAGACTCGCGTTGCGATTCAACCTTTATTAGAAGGTGACTCTCTGGCTGAAATTTCAACTTGGGCTGATGAGATGCGTTCGGATCCAGGCACGTTTTGGCGTAAACAATCTTCGAAGTGGCATTACATCAACATCGACAACCCAAAAGCAATGCATGAGCACGTTCATGCTGATTTGAATGACAAAGAAAAAGTAAAACACATCCTAGATGGCATCTACTATTCCATCAATACGCTAAAATCAGAATCTAAATCAATTGATGAAAAGCGTTTTGCATTCCGTTTCCTAGTTCATCTTGTAGGTGACAGTCATCAACCGTTTCACGCAGGTCGCGGCAAAGACCGTGGCGGTAACATGATTAAAGTAAAGTTTTTTGGCAGTGATTCAAACTTACACAGCACTTGGGACACCAAATTAATCGAAAATGAGAACCTTTCATTTACCGAGTTTACACGTTTTATTCAAACCACAAATAATGAAATAATTGCTGAATACTTAGACAGCTCGCCAGCGGATTGGTTGCTTGAGTCAAATAATATTGCTGAAAAAGTTTATAACAGCAATGAAACTGAAATAAGTTACGGTTACATTTATAAATATATGCCAACAATTAAATTTAGGCTGCAACAAGGTGGCATTAGATTAGCTGGCCTATTAAACCAAATTTATGATCCTAATTCTAAACCGCTGGTTTCATCATTGAAGTCAGCAAATAAAATAACAGTTAACCATTAGTTTAAAATAACCTACTAACACGGGAAACAACATAATGAAAATCCAACTTCGCAAAAATGCACTTACGCTTGCTATCGCTGCAAGTTTAGGCATGAGTGGCATGGCGGTTGCGGCAGATACATCTTCGTCTATCAAAGGACAGATTGTAGGACCTCAAGGTAATCCAGCTGCAGACACTAAGATTATCATCGTTCACGAACCGACAGGTACACGCCGCGTTGTTACAACGAATGACACTGGTACGTACAACGCATCAGGTCTTCGCGTTGGTGGTCCATATACCATCACTATCGACTCAAACAAATTCCGTGACGCTGAGCTGCGTAACGTTTACCTATCACTAGGTGAAGCACAAAAGATCGACCAGCAGCTAAGCGAATTGCAAATGGAGTCTATCGTAGTTACTGGTACTCCAGTACTATTTAACTCCTCTGCAAACGACACTTATTACGGTGCAGATGCAATCAAGAGCACGCCTAGTATCAACCGTGATATTAAAGACGTAGTAAGAAATAACCCGCTAGTTGTTATCCAACCTGGTAGCGACAGCTCAATGACAATCGCAGGCTCAAACCCGCGTACAAACTCTATTACTGTTGATGGTATTCCGCTAAACGATGACTTCGGTCTTAACTCTGGTGGTTACCCAACACAGCGTAACCCATTCCCTCTAGACGCACTTGACCAAGTAACCGTTCAAGTAGCACCAACAAATGCTAAATCAAGCGGCTTTACTGGTGGTAACGTTGACGCAGTATTTAAGTCTGGTACTAACGAAATCACTGGTAGTGTTTTCTATGAGAAAATGACTGACAGCTGGGCAGGTACTCCAAAAAACAATGGTAAAGAAGTTCCACTCGAGTTTGAAGAAGAGAACTATGGCTTCTCAATCGGTGCGCCTCTTATCGAAAACAAACTATTCTTCTTCGGTGCTTACGAAAAGTATGAGTCTCCTCAGTCAATTGAGTGGGGCCCTGCAGGTTCTGGTATTGGCGCTAACGAGACAAAAATCACACAAAACGACTTAGCGGCAGTACGCAAAATTGCTTCTGAAGTATATGGTGTTGATAACATCGGTGGTGCAGACACACAACCACAACTAGAAGATGAAAAATATATCATCAAACTAGATTGGAACATCAACGACTATCATCGTGCAAACTTTATCTACATGTTCAATGAAGGCAACCGCACAAACAACATGACTGATGATGCTGATGATCTACACCTAAGCACTTATTGGTACAATAAATCTGAGAAACTAAATAACTTCAGCTCAACGCTATACTCTGACTGGACGGATGATTTCTCAACGCAAATCAGTATCACAAGCAAGTCTGTTGAAACTGGTCAGATTTCACTTGATAGCGCACTTGGTTTAGGTGATATCAGCATCAGCAACATCGACGTAGATGGTGATGGTGTTACAGGTGACATCAGCTTTGGTTCAGATGCTAGCCGCCACTCAAACTCACTAGAAAACGACCTAACAACACTCAAGTTTGACGGTACTTACCTACTTGACGAACATACACTAGAGTTCGGTATCAAGTATGACATTCTAGACGTTGAAAACCTTTATCTAGATGGTTCTAAGGGTGTTATCACATTTAACAGCCTAGAAGACTTTGCTGCACGCCAAATTTCAAGATACACATATAGCAACGGTATCGGCAATAACCCTGATGCAGTTGCAGCGGCATTCAAACGTAAAGACCTTGCACTATACGTGAACGACCGTTGGGACTTCAGCGACGAGCTAGCGTTTAGCTTTGGTCTTCGTTACGAGCGTTTAGGCTCTGACGACAAACCAGCGTTCAACCAAGACGTATTGGACAGAACGGGTTTTGATAACACTTATAACCTAGATGGCGCTGACATTTGGTTGCCTCGTGCAGGTTTCACTTACTACATGAACGAAGACGTAACTATCCGTGGTAGCGTAGGTCGTTATGCAGGTGGTAACCCTAACGTTTGGATCTCAAACTCTTACTCAAACGATGGCTTCAGTCGTCAAAACTTCTCTGCTAGTGATGTTACTGCTCCAGCAAATATCCTAAATACTATTCCGCCAGAAGCTATCGAAGGTATTAACAATGCGAATCGTGGTTCAGTTTCGAACTTTATCGATCCTAACTTCGACATTCCATCACAATGGACTTATATGCTAAATGCGGATGTAACACTTGACATCCCAGGCCTTGGTGACGGATTCGCGTGGACTACAACTGCAATCTTCACAGATAAAGAAAATACCGCTGAATGGGTAAATGCTGCACTTCTTCAAGAAGGCGATGTAGTAGGTTCTACTGCTGATGGTGCATTACCATTCTACGATACCCGTGAACTTGAGATTATGCTAACGAACGCAGATAAAAACGGTCGTTCAATTATCCTAAGTACTGGTCTTTCTAAAACGTGGGATAATGGCTTCAAGTTTGATATGTCTTATACTCACCAAGATATCACTGAAGGTAACCCAGGTAGTTCATCGACTGGTCGTAGTAACTACCGCTACGGTCACTTCTTGGATCACCAAGAAACACAAATCGGTACTTCTTCTTATGAAACTGAGCACCGTTTTGTCCTAAACCTTGGCTATTCAACAGAGTTCATTGAAAACTATAAAACGAATTTCAATTTATTCTTTGAACGCCGTTCAGGTTCAGCATACAGCCACCTAACAAGATGGCAAAACCTAACTGGTGGTCGCTTCTTCGATCAAGATCTAATTCAGCCTTCAGGCTTTGGCTCTACGTTCGGCGGTAACTACCTAGCTTATGTTCCAACGGCAAACGATGCAAACGTACTTCGTTACGAAGGTACAACTGAAGCAGAAGTGCTTGCTCACTATGAGAGCTTAGGTCTGTCTGGCTATGCAGGTGGCTTCGTTGACCGTAGCGCGGCTACATCACCTTGGACAACGACTATGGATCTGTATGTTTCTCAGGAACTTCCAGGTTTCACCAAAGATCATAAAGGTGAAGTTTACTTCGTAGTGAACAACTTACTAAACCTGATTGATTCTTCAGCTGGTAAAGTTTATACGCAAGACTTTGGCACTCGTAATACGCTAAATATGGATATCGACCCTGCGACTGGTAAGTACATCATCGGCGCACCGATTACTAGCGACTATAAGTTTGAAGCAGAAGACTCAACTTACCGCATCAAGATCGGTGTACGCTACAACTTCTAATATCTAACACGTAATTAGATAATCTCCCAAAGGCCAGCGAAAGTTGGCCTTTTTTATATTTAATCCAGCTTAAGATTATTTTCCAATTAATTAACCTTTATAAATTTCTGATAGTAAATATAATAGATATAGGACAAGTCATTGCTTCTGAAGAAGCAACCATACTAAATGTTAAAATGAGGGGATTATCAATATAATAAGGGATAAATTATGTTAAAACATAAAGCTTTTATCGGCTTTGTAGTCACGATGCTAGGCATAGCTATTGATTTTTTAATCATCTCTCTATCCAATCATTCACTAAAAAGCAGCGCATTTGAAATATCCATGCTCTACATGATCTATATGACTATAATATCATGTACAGAAAACCGTACGAGATAACATTCGGCGGTACTTTACTATATAGAGCTTGTTTTAAGCGAGTGATCAAGCTATTTTTCATCTACTGCGGACTGTAACAATTTCAGTAGTTGTACGAACTTTTCTTTCTGCTCATCGCTAAAACAACTAAGTAGCTCAGTTTCCCATGCCAATGCAAGCGGCGTTAACGTTTGATAAAGTACTCTTCCTTGCTCTGTCACCGCAATAGTTTTTGCACGTTTATCACTTGGACTCACTAACATCTCAATCAACTCTCGGTCTTGTAACTGCTTAATTGCTCTTGAAACGGTTGATTTATCCATGCTTGCCAGTTCGCAAATGTGCTTTGCGGTACTCCCCTCCTTCTGTATTGCATGAGATAACACCCGCCATTGTGGCTGCGTTAATTCTCCCTTTTGTTCATAGACGTGCGCAAAGTCGTTGCTCACTTTTGTTGACAGTGAAACCAGTTGATACGGCAAAAATTCGTTTATATTCAGCAGCTTTCCATTATTTTTAGACATTATTTCACACTCCCAACTGTCACTATAACTTTACAGAGCGACTAGATGACAAATATTGAAAATACTCTCACATGAGAGTATCTTACTATAAAACACAAAGGAGTCGAGACACATGAGCCAAGAACTTCAATATTTAACTGGATTTGGTAATCAATTTGAAAGTGAAGCACTGCCGGGCGCTTTACCTATTGGTCAATTTTCACCGCAAAAAGTAAAATACGATCTTTATGCAGAGCAATATAACACCACCGCTTTTACAGCGCCTCGTGCTGATAATCGTCGAAATTGGTTCTACCGTATTCGCCCTTCTGTTTTACAAGGTGAATATGAAGCGAAGGATAATGGCCTATTGCGCACGGCACCAATAACTGAAGCCGTTACTCCCCCTTCCATGTTGCGCTGGAACCCTATCGATATACCACAAGAAAAAACAGATTTTATCGATGGCTTAGTGACGATGGCAGCTAACGGCAGTGCCAATGGCCAAAGCGGGATTGGTATTCATGTTTACGTTGCTAACGCATCAATGGAAGGTCGTTATTTCTATAATGCGGATGGCGAGTTGTTGTTCGTCCCGCAGCAAGGTGAACTCATTTTACACACTGAGTGTGGAAAACTCGCAATTAAACCAGGTGAGATTGCCGTTATCCCTCGTGGTATCAAATTCAGTGTAGAGCTTTTAAGCGATACGGTGCGTGGTTATATTTGTGAAAACTACGGACACCCTTACATATTGCCTGAACGAGGCCCCGTTGGTGCGAATGGCTATACCAACGAACGTGACTTTCAATACCCCGTTGCCGCCTTTGAAGACAAAGAAGGCGATTTTGAACTCGTTGCAAAGTTTAATGGTAATTTGTTCCGCTGTGAGATTGGCCACTCACCGCTTGATGTGGTTGCATGGACAGGTAATAGCGCCCCATACAAATATGATTTAGCACGATTTAACGTAATGAACACCGTAAGCTTTGATCATCCAGATCCGTCAATCTTTACTGTACTGACTTCTCCATCAGGCACACCAGGTGTTGCAAACGTAGACTTTGTGATCTTCCCACCGCGCTGGATGGTGGCAGAAAATACATTCCGTCCGCCTTATTATCACCGTAATATCATGAGTGAGTTTATGGGCTTAATTGAAGGGGTATACGACGCCAAAGAACATGGTTTTGTGCCCGGTGGCATGAGTCTACACAACTGTATGTCTCCACATGGACCAGAAGCGGATGTATTTGAAAAGGCGAGTAATGCAGAGCTTGCACCACAGCGCTATGAAAACACACTCGCGTTTATGTTTGAGTCACGTTACATTATCTCTCCAACTAAGTATGCTTTAGAAGGCAAAGCGCGTCAGCCTAACTATGCTGATTGCTGGAAAGGCATTAAAAAGTACTTTAAAGGAGCATAAAGATTATGTTGAAACTCTATACTTATTTTCGCTCATCTGCAGCCTATCGTGTGCGTATTGCTTTAAATCTTAAAGGATTAGACCACGAGTTAGTCCCAGTAAACCTGCTTAAATCGGAGCAAAGCGGCGAGGCATATTTAAGTAAAAACGGTCAAGGGTTACTACCGGCTCTTGAAACTGAGCATGGCGTTCTTGCACAATCTTTAGCAATATTGGAGTGGCTAGAAGAAACCCAAACAGGCCAAGCATTGCTACCACAAGATCCTTGGCAAAAAGCGCAGGTAAGAAACTTTTGCTACGCCATAGCCTGTGATATCCACCCTATTGATAACCTGCGTGTGCTTAAATATCTCTCAAGTCAGCTAGGTGCATCTGATGAGCAAAAAAATGAGTGGTATCGCCACTGGGTTATCGAAGGCTTTAAAAAGCTAGAACCTATGATAGGCGACGGTCAATTTTGCTTTGGCACGGAGCCCACACTTGCGGATGTTTGTTTAGTACCACAAGTGTTTAATGCCCTGCGCTTTAAAGTAGATATGACTGAGTTTCCTAAGATCAGTCGAGTGTACGAATATTGTAATATGCTTAGTGCGTTTTCTGATGCGGCGCCTGAAAATCAATTAGACGCACAATAAGGCTAGTAAACGATAAGCCAATTAAAAAGAGTGACATGTTAAGCATATCACTCTTTCAATCAAACGAACGTTTGCTATTTCAACGCGCTATAGACATGATCAAAATGGCCAATAAGGTCGTGACCAAGATCAGTCAAATAACCTCCATCGGGGCTGTCAATGACCCCTTTTTCAAATAGCCGCATCGCGGCACCTTGTATACCTTCAGGCGCGCTGCTATGAATTTTTATCCCCTGATGCAAACTATGTCTTGGAAATCTAGCTAGTAAGGTCAACTCATCCAACAATTTTTGGTCTAATGCCATTGTCATTTTTCCTTATTCTTCTATAGTCATCTAACACTCTAGTTCAAAAAACCAAATTTGATGAAGTTTTTAATTTGTTTAATCACTGTTAATTTGATCTCACTGCCTGTTTTGGCGACAACGCCCGCTGATTTGAGGTTATATGGAGAAATACCAAAGCAAGTCTGTTGGTATGAAGGAAAGTCATATAGCGAAGGCGCACTATTGCTACAGTTTGACATGCTGTTTGTCTGTGCAACGAAAAAATACAACGAAGACAATGGCAAACTTGTGTGGGTAAAGGCTGATGCGTCTGGTGCACCAATTAGACCTGAAATTTCGGATAAAATTAGGGTAAACTAGGCGTAATATCTAAAGTTATATAGAAGTAGAAGATGACAACCCAAGCAAATAACCCCCTTCACGGTATCAAGTTAGAAGAAATTATTGTAAAACTTGAACAGCAGCTAGGCTGGAAAGAAATGGCAGCCGCCGTAGATATCAACTGCTTCAAAGATAATCCAAGCGTTAAATCTAGTCTCAAGTTTTTGCGCCGCACACCTTGGGCAAGAACCAAAGTGGAGCAACTGTATCTAGATACCTTCCACGGTTTTCAGTGGCCAGATATAAAAAAATAACCTGTTTTCTCTAAGTTTATTTGGCTACATAAAGCACGTTGTAAGTTTCCTGAAGCTTATCAAGAATGTGCTTGGGAACATTTTTATTACAGGCTAGATAAAGAGACGTATTAAACTGATCTAATGTATATACCGGCTCAAGTAATTGAGCCGTTTGCTCTTTTGCACTTCGAAACCTAAACTGGGCATCGCTTAATATCACCAAATCAACAAAGTCTTTGCGCGTCTTGAGTAGCTCAAAAACCTTATCAAAAGAATTAATCAGGATCAGCTGCTTCCCTTCTTGAAAACCATGTTCCATTAAAAATTGGTGGCTAAAATTGTCTCGGATCACCGCTGTTCGATAAGCTTGCGCATCTTCTAGTTTATTCAGCTTGATTTTGCTTTCACGTAGCGCATAAAAAGAGGTGGTAAAAGTGTCAATGGGAAATACCCAAGTAAACTCATTTTCGCGGATGGTATTTCTGGCTGTTGAAAACACACAGGTATCTTCTTTTCTTAATGCAGCATTATAGGCTGCAGGCCATGAAAGTACGTTGATGGTGTAATCAATGCCAGAGTCATCAAGCACCGCCCTGACTTTATCCGCTGAACGCCCAATTAGTTCTCCTTTTTCATTAAGGTATTGGAAGTCAGGAAAGTTCTCAGTGACTATATTTAGCGTGTAGGCAAGCGCACTGAAACTCATCAGCAAAATACAAAGACCAAAAGAGCGTGCACCCTTCATGAAACTCTCCCCATAGCTACTTGAATAATATAGTCTTAACTTAAAGGTTGAGCAATTTTTAAAGAGATAGAATGGCTTCTTGTAGATGGGAGTTATGGGTAACTTATCGAAATGAATGAGTGATAGGCAAGGATGCCCCTGCCTATCACAGAGCTACATAATTACTTTAGCTATTGTTGATAGCATCAATCAAAAATGCACTCAGCTTAGCACCTTCTTTAAGCGTGGTTTCTGAGCTCGTTTGTCCAACAAGAGAGCTATCGGTAAATGGGGCAATTTCCATCATGTCTGCACCTGTGATTTTAAACTCACCACGCAGCGCTTGTAGAATTAACATCGCTTCGTCTGGAGTCATACCGCCTGCCTCTGGAGTACCCGTTGCAGAAGCAAACTCTTCATCAAGTGCGTCAATGTCAAAGCTAACATAAAGCTCTTCAACACCGTCAGCCTTTAGCTGTGCAATAACTTCATCTACAATCGCTTGTGCACCACGCTCTCTGATCTCATGAGCCCAATGCTGCTTAACACCGAATGTAGACTCCCAATGAGACTTAGGTTTGCCACTCGAGCGGATCCCAAATTGCACTAAGTGATGGGGTCCAGGTAAAAACTCTAGAATATGCGTACACCAAGAGCCGAAGCATAAATCGATACCTAAGCGCTCAACAAGTAAATCCGTGTGAGCATCAAAATGGATAATCGCTGTTTTTACACCACGAGCACGCTTTGCTTTAAGATACGCTTTTGTTAACGGGTAGCTGATTGAGTGATCCCCACCAATGCCAAACACGCCTTTATCTGGGTAATTTTCGTAAAAGCCATCACACACATCTTCTGTAATAGATAATGGTGAGACGTAATACTCACTTTCAGGGTCAGCATAAAGTGCCTTTTGACAATTACTGATCGTGCTCTCGTTTAAATATTTGTCGTGTAGTAAATGTGGAATAACACGCACATCGCCAAGGTCAAACGCGCTCGTTTGCGGCTGTTGCTCAATTAATGTCGAACGCAAAAATAGTGGACCCCAGTTAGCGCCGCGTAAAATACCACCGCCACAATCCGAACTGATCCCAAGAATTGCCGCTTTATGTTCACTTTCGCCCAATTTTTCCAGTGACGCTTTCCATAAAGTATCAACACCTTCTGTTTGTCCATATAGCTTTTGTCTTAGCGCGTCTTTTCTTTCTTTCGCTGTGTTTACTGTAAACACACCATCACCCGGTGGGCATAAACAGTGCTCAAGTTTTTTATGGAATTGTTTTTTGCTCTCAGACATCGCTATCCCCTCTTATATGCATAATCATGCGACCCAGAAAAATCTTCCCTATTGCGCTTTATATTTTGCTTCACACACAAAATACGATTGGCTTGAAATGAGTAAAAACGATAAATTAAAAATAAAAAACCTTATAAATCAAAAGGGGTTATTAATTTCTAAGTTCGCTTTCGGAAGACATTGACTGCTCACTAGGTCGTTGTTGCAGCACATATAACAGGTTCAAATAGGAAGTCAACCGCAGTACCAACAATGCGCGTTGAGGCTGCGGTTGTTTATTCATAGAGGGTGTTTAGTTATTCGTAGTGGCGTGGCACTTTTGTTTTAATTACAGCGATATAGCCATGCCAACTTGCGTACGCTAGCAGCGGCATAATAACGATAAACCCAGCCGTTCCAGTTGCAAACCCAAGCATCACCATGAACACTAAGATCCCACACCACACCACCATAGCGCCGACATTTTCCTTCACCGCATGCATTGAGCTTATTACAGCAGTCATAATATCCACTCGGCGCTCCATCATTATTTGCGGGGTAAACGCTGAGATCGCAAATACACACACCAATAAAATGCCCCCCACTATAGAGCCGAGTGCTAAAAATGCCGAAAGTTGTTCAAACGTTGGATTCGGAACATTTGGATATAATGCATGGATAAGCGCAGCTAGGCGCATCCAAACAATCATAATGACCATCAGTAACACCGCAAACCCCCACTCGCCGGCCGGATTACGGAACATTGACTTAAGGCTGTGTGATAATGTTGGTTTATGGCCCTTTTCCAACTCCCACGCGACATCATACAAGCCTGCAGCGAAAGCAGGCCCAATAAGCGCAAAGGCGACAGCGGCAGGCAGAATTACCAAGTGAGTACCTGATTGGTACACTAACCACATGATAAAAGCAGGTATAAGGGTAAAAATAAGTCCATACACTAGGCTAAGTAATGGCGCATTCGCAATATCTTTAAACGCTAATGCGAGCCAGTGAAACGGCGCCATGGTTGGGACTTTGTTGCACTCAAAGCAACGCGCAAATTCGTTATCTTTATTTATAGAATGTGTAGCAGGCATAACCATTCCTCATTGTTGCTCTCATGTT
Source organism: Pseudoalteromonas flavipulchra NCIMB 2033 = ATCC BAA-314 (assembly GCA_000814665.1). Classification (GTDB taxonomy): domain Bacteria; phylum Pseudomonadota; class Gammaproteobacteria; order Enterobacterales; family Alteromonadaceae; genus Pseudoalteromonas; species Pseudoalteromonas maricaloris. The sequence goes on along the minus strand of JWIH01000020.1, from coordinate 158,880 downwards.
AAGGTTTAGTGGAACATCGACAATCCTGCAAGCTATCCCGAGCTATAATAGCAACTACATTAATTCTCTAACCAATTTGAAGGGCAAAATATCATATAAGCTTCGTTAAAAATTTCTCATTAAGAACAACTAAATAGCAAAATTTTTGCCTTGCCTATATGGATTTAGGTACCTTATGTTGTGATTGATTAGCGGTAGCAGCACGCAAGAGCGGTACTACAAATGCAACTTCCCCACTTAAAAATAATTTACTTACTTCGGTTGCTATAATTTAAACACGTCACGCTTAAATAGGACATCTGTCCTGTACTTGATAGGCATTAACTATAAACATTACGCTTTAATTATAACTAAGGTTTACTATGGAAAAGGTATTTCACTTAGGTCTTACGAAAGCCGACCTACAAGGCGCTTCACTGGCAATTGTTCCGGGTGATCCCGAGCGCTCAAAACGCATCTCCGAATATCTCGATTCTCCTGTCTGCTTAGCACAAACTCGCGAATTTCATATTTACCTTGGCTTTTTAAATGAAAGTCCTGTGGTAATTTGTTCAACAGGTATAGGCGGCCCATCAACGTCAATCGCAGTTGAAGAACTAGCACAGCTTGGTATCACTACCTTTTTACGCATAGGTACAACTGGCGCTATCCAACCACATATCAATGAAGGTGATATTTTGGTGAGCACGGCATCAGTGCGTTTAGATGGCGCTAGCCAGCACTTTGCGCCTATCGAGTTTCCTGCGGTTTCTGATTTCCACACCACTTCGGCAATGGTACAAGCTTGTGAATCGTTGGGCATTACTCATCACGTTGGGATCACTGCGTCTAGCGATACTTTCTACCCAGGGCAAGAACGCTACGACACATATTCAGGCTACGTAAGAAAAGCGTATCAAGGTTCGTGTGCAGAATGGCAAAAGCTTAATGTGATGAACTATGAGATGGAGTCTGCGACGTTGTTTACCATGTGTGCAGCACTTGGATTGAAAGCAGCTTGTCTTGCGGGCGTTTTGGTGAATAGAACACGCCAAGAAATCCCAAATGTCGACCATCAAGCTGTTGAAAAGAAAGCCGTCACTGCAGTATTAAAAGCAGCTGAACTGTTACTTTCGAAATAATAGCGCTAAGCGTAGAGATTGAGTGACTACTCAATCTCTATATGTGTAAGCAAATGCTCGGCATTGTATGCCTTTAATACTGCTAAGCTTACTTGCAACTGGTTAGCACAGCCCTGCTTTTCTAGCAAAGTGATCCCTACTACATTTACCTCAGATAATACTTTACCCGACATCGCTAATTGACTTAGTGCACTTTGTAATGGCGATAAGCTTGGGTTATAAGCCGCATTTTCAGCATAACGCCCATAAAAGCACTCGCCAGTGTCTAGTTTAATTTCCACCGCACTTTGATTGTGTGTGTAGGGGCAATAAGCGTGCAGATAATGCTGATAAAGCGCCGCACTGATTGATGCTGGCGATGTTTCATTCGCAGCAAGATGTTGCACTTGAGAAAAGAGTTTTTCACTGTTGCCCAGATCGTCCGGACCAAACGAAGTCGGCAGCAAATCACACAACGAGGTTTTGCCTGTCGGCAATAAAATTTCAAGCTCCTTAGCGGTGCTTAGCTCATTCATAAATTGGCGACAAAATCCGCAAGGCGCGGCATTGATCGTCATTTTAGAGATTTCCGTGGCACCATTTAACCACGCATTGTTAATTGCCGCTTGCTCGGCATGAACAACCAAAGAAAGCGCTTGATGCGAAAATTCTAAATTAGCGCCTAAAAACGCTTGTTGAGATTTATCATCCCAAGCAATGGCACCAACATAAAATTGTGAAATCGGAGGCGTTGCAAACTCAGCCGCAACTTCAAGTAAAGCAGCCTCAAGCTCAGATCGAGATAAGTGAAAGCGGTTTTGATATTGTACTAGCTGGGAATAACTAAATATTCCACGATGGGCAATGGCGTATTGCGTTAACGCACTTTTTATTGATGGTTCTATCTTTGCCATATTGTTGTCATGTTTATCTATGGCAGGATAGTTTACGCAAGAGTTACAGCCGACTCAACCATTCTCTTGCAGATTTAAAACACTCAAAGTTTTCAGCGCTGATATTAAAACGCTTAATTTTTTGTAGAAAAAGGTCATGCATATAACCTTCAAAACCAACGACGCGCGCGATGTGTAGATTGCCAATATTATGCGCAACTTTTGGCATTATGTTCACAATATCAATCGCCGCAAAGCGGTGTTCAAGTTCACTCACATCCACTAATACTTTGCTACTATTATGCTTTTTTGCATATAGATTGGCTTTCTCGTATGTCGAGACCACATCGTTTGCATTCGCAATGCCTCTGATCTTCATCATAATCAGATCATTACACTCATCAAATGTGACGCTAGTAGAAATTTTGTGCATGTATCGTAGACCCATCAACCGACAATTCTTGAATAAAACAAATAAAACGACTGGTTAAACCAGCCGCGCATTTTAAATCAATGAGAATTACTGTCAATAAATATACTAATAAAAAACCAATCAAAATAAAAAAACCAATCCATTGGGATTGGTTTTGTAGCTGTTATGCTTATAAATGTAAAATTTTACAAAAATAGATTATTCAAATTGTTGCACTAACCCGTGTTGCGCATTCCCGCCGCGATCCCTGTCATCGTGATCATAAGTGCCAGTTCCAAATCGTGATTGGTTTCTTCACGCACACGCTTTAACAGTTCTATTTGTAACAAGTTTAGAGGATCGGTATACGGGTTTCTCAGCCCAATTGATTCTTTGATCCAAGGTTGCTGTGACAACAACGATGACTCTGGCGCAAGGCCGCGAATAAGCTCGATGGCCTGTTGCAAGTTGTCTCTTAACTCATCCCCTAGGCCTATATACTCGTCACTAACTAAACTTGCATCATACATCTCGCTGAGCCAAAGGTCGGCTTTACAGAATACCATTTCGAGCATTTCTAAACGGGTTCTAAAAAATGGCCACTTTGCGCTCATTTCTTGCAGCATGTCTTTACCAAACGTTTCTACGGCAGCTTCAAGACCTTCTTTTGCCCCCAGCCAAGCAGGCAACATCAAGCGATTTTGACTCCATGCGAAAATCCATGGAATAGCCCTCAAACTCTCTACTCCGCCGTTTGGATTACGTTTAGAAGGCCTCGAGCCTAGCGGTAATTTAGACAGCTCTTGTTCTGGCGTTGCCATTCTAAAGTAAGGAACAAACTCAGGATTCTCTCGAACAATACTGCGATACTTTTTACAGGAAGCTTCACTAATCGCCTCCATTACCTCTACCCATTTCGGTTCGGGTCTAGGGGGCGGCAACAAATTACTTTGTAAAATCGCACTGGTATAAATAGATAGACTTTGCATCGCGACTTTAGGTAAACCAAATTTAAAGCGGATCATTTCGCCTTGCTCGGTTACTCGCAAGCCACTTTTTAGCGACCCAGGAGGCTGAGATCTCAGCGCTTGTGCTGCAGGCGCACCTCCACGACCAATCGTGCCTCCGCGGCCATGGAAAAGCACCAGCTCGATGCCCTTCGCATCAGCAAGGTTAACCAGCTTTTCCATTGCATCATACTGCGCCCATCCTGCCGCCATCATTCCTGCGTCTTTTGCAGAGTCGGAATAGCCGATCATGACATATTGCTTGGCACCAATCGTGCCTTTATACCAAGTGTTCTCAAATAACCCGCTGATCACTGATTGTGCGTTATTTAAATCATCCAGCGTTTCAAATAGCGGGGCTACCGGTAAGTTGAATTTACATCCACTTTCTTGGAGTAATAAATGTACGGCGAGAATATCTGAGGCACTTTGCGCCATTGAGATAATGTAAATGCCAAGTGCATTTTGGTCTTGATCCGCAATCGTTGTAAATGTCTCTAGCACCTCTTGAACATTGGAAGAAGGTTGCCAATGACGCGGCAGTAACGGTCGTCTCGAGCTTAGTTCGGTTAATAAGAAAGCTTGCTTGTCTGCTTCTTGCCACTGGGCATAATCACCAAGACCCAAATAGCGTGTTAATTCAGAAAACACTTCGGTATGTCTGGCGGAATCTTGACGAATATCTAACTTACATAAAGACACGCCAAAGCAGTCAATTCGTCTTAATACATCCAACAATAAACCATCGGCAATATTAGCCATGCGACAATCAACCAACGAGCGATAACACGCCTCTAGTGGCTCTCTTATCTGTGAGACCTGTTTAATCTTGTCCTGATAATGAGAAGGCGTGCCTTTGATTTTATATTCCAATGCTGCAATGGTTTCTTCTACCTCAGCGCGTACTTGCTTTAGCACATGACGATAAGGTTCATTGCTGCCGTCCGCTCGCGCTATAAAGCTTGCGGATGCATTACTCATAGAAAGTTCTGCCCCCAAGATTTCTAGATCACGACGATATAAGTCAAGCGCCATCCAGCGGCCGTGATCAAGCACAGATTGCGTCACATGAGAAGTAACAAACGGGTTGCCGTCTCTATCGCCACCCATCCAAGAAGTGAGCTGGATAGGACTAAAATTGGCGGGTAGTTGTAAGTTTAATCGCGTTTTCACTTGGGCGTTGAAATACCGAACAAATTTAGGCACGGCTTCCCAAAGACTATTTTCGATAACCGCGAACCCCCACTTTGCTTCATCCAGAGGCGTAGGTCGCTTTTCTCTAATATCGCTTGTGTGCCACGCTTGTGAGATCAACTGCTCGATACGGTCAATGACCTCATCGTAGACTGGATCCTCACCTGAGGTCACCTCAAGCACTTTCAAACATTCGCTCAGCTCGACGTGTTTATTGATGATGGTTCTGCGTGTTACTTCCGTTGGGTGAGCGGTTAGCACCAAATCGATTTTTAGTTTGCTTATTACATCTGCTACTTCGTTGAGTGTCAGCGCGCCAGCATCAACTTTACTTTGCAATTCATCTAGCGCCTTATCGACTTCGATCATCACGCCGTCTGGAGAGCCTGACTTTGAAATGGTGTGGAATTGTTCTGCGACATTCGCAAGGTTTAAGAAATGATTAAATGAGCGAGCAACGGGAAGTAGCGCTTCATCGCTTAGGCTACGTAATGTGTCAATCAGCGCTTGCCTATCTGAATCATTACCGCTCCGCGAGGATTTTGCTAGGTGTCTAATTTCTTCAACTTTGTCTAGCGTCTCTTGACCCTGCGCTTGTTGAATAATTTGCCCCAACATTTGCCCCAAAAGGCTCACATTACTACGTAGGCTTGCGTATTGCTCAGTCATACAATCTCCTTGATGAAAAGATACTCGAACTCCACTATACCGAGAATAAATTGATTTGCGAACGATCTATTTTCAAGACGTTAACGTAATAACATGACAAAGATAAGTATTATTCGAGTGAGCGAATGATTGTATTTTACGATGGTAACTGTCCGCTGTGTGTAGGGGAAATGAATGAACTTAAACGTTTCGATCAACACAATAAAATTGATTTAGTGAACATTCACGATAATCGCTTCTCTACCGAGTTTCCTGAGATAGAGCATAAAGCGGCTATGGCTAAACTCCACGGTTATGATAGCCAAGGCAAGCTCATTGTAGGACTAGATGTTACCGCAGCGGCTTGGGGTCAAGTTGGCAAACATCGCTGGATAAAATTACTGAGATTACCTATCATCCGAACAATTGCAGACGGCGTTTACTTGCTTTTTGCAAGGCACAGAATGAAAATTTCTAAACTTCTGGCCCCAAATCAGTGCAGTATACAAAATAGTGGAGATTGCAATCGTGACTAACGTCGCCATCATAGTGATTGGTGCAAGTTCAGCGATCGCTGATGCCTTTATAAAAGCGCAAACCGAACAAAACCCCGACGTAAAAATCATCACGGTGTCCAGGCAAGCTAAAACGGCTCTACATGCCAATAACCTGCATTTTCAGTGTGATTATTCTAAAAAACAAATTCAACAAGTTGCGAGCCGTATTCTCGGGCAAGAGTTAACGATTAAAAGCGTCACCATTTTTAATGGCATACTCCATGACGAGTTTGATGCATTCCCAGAGAAAAAGCTTGAGGACATTGATCTTGAATACAGCATGGCGCTGTTTAATATCAATACCATGATCCCCATGCTTTGGTTACAAGCTTTACTGCCAGCCTTAAAAGGTAAGCAGCCATGCGTAGTTACGGCTCTCTCTGCTCGGATTGGAAGTATCAGTGACAACCGGATGGGCGGCTGGTACAGCTATCGCAGTTCAAAGGCTGCACTTAATATGATGTTTAAATCCGCGGCTGTCGAGCTTGCGCGTCGGGCAAAAAATATTAAGCTCATTTTGTTCCATCCAGGCACGACTGACACGCCACTTTCAAAACCCTTTCAAGCCAATGTCCCGGATGAAAAACTCTTTACGCCGGAATTTGTGGCACATCAACTTAGCGGCATCATCGCAAATAGCCACCCAGATGGCACGGTGAGCTATGTTGACTGGCAAAATAAATTAATAGAATGGTGAACACATCATGAAATACTTCTCAAGTGACGATATTAAAACCTTAGACGAGCGTTATCGCGCATTGATGATAAATTCACTGTCGGGTTTCAAAAGCGCTAACTTAATTGGAACAGTTGATGAAACAGGTCAAGAAAACTTGTCTATCGTCAGCTCCGTTTTCCACCTCGGTGCCAACCCGGCACTCGTAGGTGTGATTTTTAGGCCTCATAGCGTACCTAGACACACACTGGAAAACATCTTAGCGACTGAAAAATACACCATTAATCAAGTCAATGTTCAAATTTATATGGCAGCCCATCAAACCTCAGCCAGATATGAAAAGCACCAATCAGAATTTGAGGAAACAGGGTTAACCGCCGAGTATTTACATGCTTTTCCAGCTCCTTTCGTCAAGGAAAGCAGACTAAAATACGGACTTACACTCAAAGATCACCAAACCATCAAGCTCAACGATACCGAGCTGGTAATAGGCGAAATTGAGACGCTTCACGTTGAAGAAAGTGCTTTGCTCGAAGACGGCTATATTGATATCGAGGCACTCGATAGTATTGCAATTTCCAGTTTAGATGGTTACCACAGCACCAAACGTATTAATCGTTTGGAGTATGCTAAACCAAACAAACCAACCAGAATTAAGCTACTTGGCTGAGCCCCTTTACAAGGATTCCAAGAGCTCAAGTAATTCTTCGAGCTCTTCTTTAAAGTGCTTCTTTTGTTTATCGCTCATGGTGTCTTTAAGTTTAACTGCGAGACTTGCATACTCTTTTATTCGCCTTGCTTGAATATCTAGGATGCGCTCAGGCAGCGCTGTGGGCGTAGTCACTATCGCTTGCTGCAACAGCTCAGGTGAAACTTGCTCAGTGCCGCTCAGTAACATAGCTTGTTTAAACTGGCTAAATCGTCTTTGTTCATGTGCACGCCAAACCTGACGCGAAAACTCGCCTTGCTCATAATATTCGTTAACAAGCTCCTTTTGTTTATCACTCAAATCACCAAGCCAACGCTCATAGCGGTTAAATTGGTCTCCCTCCTCCCAATCATCGTCCAACATTTCTTTTTCTATGTTGGCTATCAGCATTTCTCGCTGTTCACGGTTAAGCGAATTTAGGTGTGTTTCTAACTTAGGATATACGGCTTCAACGACGGAATACCAATAGTTTCTTGTGGTATACACCATATACACCATGTCACGCTCTGTCATGGTTTGCCAGTGCTTCAACAGTGATTGGATATGAGATTTGTATTTTGGTAGCTCTGACTGTCGATGCCACGCAACCAAAGATTCTACATCAGACTCCAGCTTTTCCTCTTGCTCATCCGTCAACTCAACATAATCGGAAATATAGTAACTCGCTAACCATCCTAGGTTGTTGTAGGCTAGCCTTTGACTACATCCAGCCAAACACAGTAAACATAATGCCAGTGCTATTAGTTTATTCATCCCATTGCCTCAATTTTTGTTGTTATCGTCATATATTAACGCAGTATCTGCCATTTTAGATTTGTATTTTGTAAATCTGTGTTTCTGGCATTAGAATAACTAACAACATAGTTAGCATAGCTACCTTAAGGAGGTCTATGATGTTAGGCAGAATTTCAAAAGCATGTATCGCCATTGCACTATTAAGCCAAGCACCTTTGGCAACAGCGGGATTGGAAGAAGGCATAGATGCACTCAATGCTGGCAGGTTCGAAGAAGCACTACAAGAATTCAATTATTTAGCTGAAATGAACTACGCCCCGGGCATTTATCAACTCGGTGTAATGTATGAAGGCGGCTACGGTGTCGTCAAAAATCCACGTAAAGCGGCAGAGTTATTTCAACAAGCCGTTAAACTTGGTGAAGCCGACGCAATGTTTGCGCTAGCAGTCATGTATGACGAAGGTCGCGGCGTTAAAAAAGATCGCTTTAAATACGTTGAGCTAATGACCAGAGCGGCAAACAAAAACATGCCAGCTGCGCAATTTAACGTAGCGCTGATGTATGCAAACGGTGACGGTGTACCGCAAAGTTACCGCCACGCACTTAACTGGTATGAAAAAGCCGCCGCAAACAACTACACCTTAGCCATGTTTAATTTAGCACTCATGTATTTTCAGGGCTTAGGAGTCGAGAAAAGTATTGAACGCTCGTACGTATGGAATACGTTAGCGGAGTTTAATGGTTATGCTGAAGCCACAAAGAGCCGAGTGCTCGACGAGAAACAGCTTTCTCCTTCACAAATCGAACAAGCAAAAGAACTCGCTAATAGTATTTACGAGCGAATTCAAGCCGGTAAATACGTAGCAGAAACACGTACTAAATAATCTAAGCTTAGATTAAGAAAAGTGTTAAACAATAGAGGTCTCCTGCGAGGCCTTTATTATTTTTCCTTATTAAGATTGGGTCAGTATCATCACACCTAGGTAACAGTCATGCTCATTGTTAACTGCGGCAATCTTTTTACATTGTTGAACTCGCTAACACTAAGGTAAACTAGCACTTCATCCATAATGAGCTGTGAAAATGAACCGCAAAAAGAAAATTTACGAAACCTTAAAGAAAAAAGACAAGCGTGCTAATGCTAAACTCCACAAAAGCAACAAACCGCGCTACATCTCAAAAGCAGAGCGTGAAAAAATCGCAGCCCAGCAAGACAGTGAGGAGTTAAATAGCGAAAACAATGAACATTAATTGCCCGAGTTTTGTGTCTGCTCGTCATTAACCGCTTTAATTTCAATCACATTTTAACTATGATTCTGCATTGCTGCCGACTTCAATCAATCTTCCAACGTTAGATGAGGATTTCTGCTCTCAAATTAAAATTGATTTGCTGGTTTGAACAGTGAAAATTCACACGTGTTCGGTGTTACTACTCCCATGACTCTGAGTCTTTGCAAACAAGGTGGATAATCGATGCAGGGCTTGACACCCAGAATGCCTGAAATCCTTCAGGTAACGGTTCGATTTCATCGCAGCGTACGACGCCAGCAGTTTTGAGGTGCTCTGACGCTGCCGCAATATCATTGGTAACAATCTCGAGCCATGTTTCGGCTTGGCTGATACCAGGTACGCTGTCGAGCCAGAGATTATTGGAGCCAAACTCAAAACCAACTGATGGAGCATGCTCTGTTATTTCTTTGAGGCCGATGACATCTCTGTAGAACTGAAGTGTTGCGTCGTACTGATGAGGCGGCAGCTTCATGGCGATATTACGACCAGCTGTGAACTTAACCTTAGTATTCATGTGAACTCCTTCCTGACTGAAACTGTAATCCTGTATCGTGTTAGCCTGAATATTGGGCTGAGCCAGCACACTCTCTAGCATCAGCTTTTTTATCTGTTGATATAGTGAAGTCCCATAAAAATAACCACTGATATTTCAAGCTAAGTCTTATCTTTAAGTATATTGGATCTCTATATGTAATAGCGCTTTGCTCAACACATTAACGCTACTTTTTCCTCAAAAAGAGCCACACTAAAGGCTTTGTAAGCAGCTTCGAATGGCTAAGCAGCATCTTATTACGCCATTTAGTATTATTGGATTGGAGAATGGGCTTTTTATGGCTAAAGGTATAAAAGCCCTCTTCGCCATGATATTGACCCATACCAGAGTGACCTAGGCCACCAAAGGGTAAAGACTCAACAACCACGTGCACTATGGTTTCATTGATCGCTAAAGTCCCCGTTGCGAGCTCCTTTGACACTTTATTCATGGAAACTTGAGACTGTGTAAACAAATAACTCGCAAGCGGTGTGGTGTCCTCCCTAATATAGCTAATCGCATCATTTAAGTTGGAAATTTTTAGGATAGGCAAAATCGTTCCGAATAACTCCTCTTGCATCACCCTCATGCTTTTGTTGACCTGGGTGATGATATGCAGAGGAAGCTGACGATTGTCGCGTGCTGGCTCAGCTTGCCACACATTCGCGCCTTTACTTTTGGCATCAATAATAATGTCGTTTAAGCGCTGAAATTGTCTGTCGTTAATAATTGAAGTTTGGTTTTTTACACCTACTTTTGTTTTATATGTTTTTTCGTAGTGCTGTTTCAGCTCAGCAATAAATGCGTCGTATTTTTCTTCGTGCACTAACACATAATCTGGTGCAACACAGATTTGACCTGAATTAGAGAGCTTACCCATTAACACACTCATCGCAGCGGCGCTGATATCAGCGTCATCAAGCACTATAACAGGTGATTTCCCCCCTAACTCTAAGGTGACCGGTGTGAGATTTTTAGCCGCAGCCGCCATCACCTTTTTGCCAACTGCTGTTGAACCTGTAAATAGCAAGTGATCAAATGGCTGTTCAGTAAAAGTCGCGGCAATATCAGGTCCACCTTCAATGACGCACACTTCATTGTCCAATCCTTTAAAAATGGCTCTTATCACCGCATTCACCTTGGGAGTGAACTCACTCAGCTTGAGCATAACTTTGTTTCCAGCAGCGAGGGCTGTAATCACGGGAACAATCGCCAGCTGAATTGGATAATTCCACGGGGCTATCACGCCCACGACTCCTTTTGGCACAATCTCAATTTTTGCTTTAGACGGTAGCCACTGCGCACCGGGTGAACGATGCTGCACTTTGCTCCATTTGCGCAGGTGCTTCGCGATATAATCAATTGAATTGATGCAAGGCATGATGTCTGCAATCACGGTATCGAATCGACTCCGAGTACCAAAATCCTGATTTGCCGCCTCAACTAATTGATCTTGCCGCTGCAACATACGTGATTTTATTTCAGTTAATAGACGTAAACGCTTTTCAAGCGCGGGGTAAGGATCTTGGTTAAAGCGACTTTTTAACTGAGTAAATGTGGCTATTAGGGTACTGGTATTATCTTCAATCATTATCAGGTCCTGCTAATGTCTAATTTGAATATAGCAAGGAAAAAACAACGGGTCTATCTTCAAAAAACTAGGTATTACTATGGAGGCAGGCTGCGTATGACCGAGTTGCCTTTCGATGGACACAGCCTGTGGAGAATGGCAACTTTAAAACCCTAGTATGCTCCTTGCCAAAGTCAAGGTAACAATTGTAATTAACCCTATCGCGACTATGTTCAAAACAAATCCTGCTCGGATCATGTCTTTAATTTTGATCTCACCCGAGCCAAATACGATGGCATTTGGTGGTGTTGCAACAGGCATCATAAAGGCGCAACTGGCCGCGATTGCAGCAGGAATAACCCAAGCTAAAGGAGAACCCGTGATTGATTCAGCAACAGGACCAAGTAAAGGTAAAAAGCCTGCAGCCGTTGCGGTATTGCTGGTAATTTCCGTTAAGAACGTAATAAGCGCAGCAACAACTAGTACTCCAAGCACTAAACCCATGGCATCCGCCCCTGCAAGTAAGTTAGCGATGTAATCGGCAAGTCCTGAAGATTTGATCTGTGCCGCTAGTGATAAACCACCGCCAAATAATAGCAAAATACCCCAAGGCACCTTAGCTGCGCTTTCCCAATCTAAAATACGTTCGTCACTTCCCGACTTGGCTGGAAGAACAAATAGTAACAGTGCAGCGGCAATTGCAATGCCAGTATCTGACAATTTAAGACCCGTAACATCGCCAATTAGCGGTCTAAAGATCCAGCATACTGCCGCTAAAATAAATACCGCAAAAACCCCTTTCTCCGCACGAGACATTTCACCGAGTGCTTTTAATTGGGAAGTAAATAACGACTTAGTATCAACATTAATTTCTTCTTTATCGACCTTGTAAGTCACTTTGGTCAACCAGAACCAAGCAAATGTCAGCATTACCAAAGACAAAGGCACACCAATCATCATCCAAGTGGCAAAACCAATCTCAATTTGATAACTGTCGGATAAGTATGCAGCCATTAACGCATTTGGTGGCGTACCAATTAAAGTTGCAATACCTCCAATGCTGGCTCCATAAGCGATAGAAAGTAATAGCGCTTTAGCAAAGCTTTGGCTATCTCCACCCTGCTCTTTTACCAAGTGAATAACCGAAAGTGCAATCGGTAACATCATGACCGCCGTTGCCGTGTTTGACATCCACATAGATAAAAATGCTGTCACGCCCATCATCGCTAAGATCTGTATACTCGGTTTAGTGCCTGCGAACAACATGGTATTCAGCGCGATGCGTTTATGCAGCCCCCACCTTTCCATGGCGATTGAGAGCAAAAATCCACCCAGAAATAGATAAATCAAAGGATGCGCAAACGGTGCAGCGACGGCTTTAATAGATGCAATCCCGACTAGAGGCGAAATAACCAAGGGTAATAACGAAGCCGCCGGAATAGGCACAGCTTCGGTTATCCACCAAGAAGCTAGCCAAAACGCTAAGCCTGCGGTTCTCCAAGCCTCAACCGACATGCCCGATGGAGGTTCAACCAAACAGATCAGTAACATTACCAAGGGACCAAGCCACAGAAACAGCTGCGTTTTTATCGTTTTTTTATTCTCTTCTGTCATTATCTTGAACCTTTAAAACTTATATTTTAAGCCAACAGCGATGCTAGTATCGTCTTGTGTTTCAAGGTCGAGCTGCGTTGCCATCACATACAAGTTAGTTTGTTTATCAAAAATATAGTCTGTACCTAGCGTCCACTGAGTCGCACCTTCACTGTGGCGTAATCCGCTTGAGTCTTTGGCAAACTGTAACTTCGGACGCCAATTATCATCGAGTTGGTAACTTGCGCTTAGCACATAGCCATTACCTGATTTGTCTTTCGCTAGATTTTCACTGTCTTGGATGATGGCACCAAGTTGTAGCTTTTGCCACTTGTAAGCCAACGCGATACGCGTAGCAACCAAATTACCAATACTGTCGGTATGACTCAGAGCAACATAGTAATCTTTATTTTTTAATGCTCGGTCACCATAAATTGCGGTAGCTGCAAACCCAGTTTCGTCGTTGCTCGCGTCGTCTTTAGGTGTGTAGGTCAGAGAAAAAGAAAAGTCGTTCCATTTAGGTGAAGAATAGGTAATTGAATCACCAACTCTGTCTTGGCCTGCTAGCACTTGGGCAATATCACTTTGGGTTTCGTTAAATTGATCGATTTTACCTTCACTGAATTTAAAACGCGTGTCGTTTCTGCCCACTAAAACCGTACCAAATTTACCTTCAAGGCCAACATAGGTGTTTCTTGCTGAAAATGGCTCGGTGGTATCGTCGTGTTCAAAACCTTTAACTTGTACTTCATATTTGTAGACGAGTTTTAGATCGCTTGATAAGCCGTGAGTGCCTTTTACACCAATTCTTGAAAATGGTGCGTCAATTTGTGTGCCCTCTTTGGTATAACGCATCACACCTTTGTCTGTGTTGGCAATTTGAACTTCTGCTTTACCATAAATGCTGTAGTCTGCGGCTAACGCAGAGGCTGATAACGTTGCACTGGCAACTGCCAACGCCGCTAAAGATTTACTTGCTGTCATAACTTGTCTCATTTTTTGATTATTGTCGCTTAAGACAACGCAATTCTGAGACCAGAGTTTATTTTTTAATATAAATCAGATGGATAAATCAAAATAAAAGGCTAATGGCAGCTAAAATGTGCGGATTTCCACACACTTAAATCTATACTGTGTCACTAAATTCACCCATCATCATTGGTGAACATAGTGCGATTTAAACCATACTTGCTCATCTTGTCGTACAAGGTTTTTCTCGGCACTTTTAATAAATTCATCGCATCTTTTATACTACCTTGGCTTTGTGCCAGTGCTTCTTCAATTAACGATTGTTCGTAGTAGCTCACCTTCTCAGCCAAACTCAACGTTTCATCAGACAAATTGCTTTGCATGTTGTTACTCGCAGTCATCGCACCACCGAGTAAAATATGGCGCTCGGCGTGGTTTCTCAGCTCTCGCACGTTCCCAGGCCAGTCTTGCGCTAGCAGCTGCGCCTCTAATTCAGGACTAATTGGCTGCATAGGTTTATGAAAGCGAGTAGCTGCAATGGAGCTAAAGTGTTTATATAGCAGCGGAATATCAGCTTTTCTGGAACGAAGTGATGGGATCATCACTTTGACGAGGTTAAGTCGATAAAATAAATCCGAACGGAATTTACCTTGTGCGACTAAGGTTTGTAAATCCACTTTGGTCGCTGCAACCACTCTAATGTCCAGTGCTATCGCAGTGTTGCTGCCAACAGGCGTCACACTTCTTTCTTCTAAAACGCGCAGCAGCTTCACTTGTAAAGCCGCAGACATGGCTTCGATTTCATCCAAAAAAACCGTACCACCTTGCGCAAAAGAAAATTTTCCCTCGCGAGACTCTTTAGCACCCGTAAACGCACCACTTTTGGCACCAAATAATTCACTTTCAATCAGCTCTTCTGGAATTGCGCCGCAATTGATAGCAACAAAGTTATGGTTTGAACGCTCGCTATGGTCATGTAAGTATCGAGCCACCAATTCCTTTCCTGTACCGGTTTCACCTTCAATCAATACGTCAGCAGGGGTATCAATCACAGCATCAAGCAAATGCAGCATTTGCTGCATTTGTTTTGTCTCACCTAAGATCCGCACGCCCGGCGCAGACTTTTTCTTAACTTGCGCTTTTAGCTCTCGGTTTTCCATCACCAACCGGCGTTTATCAAGCGCCCTTTCTATGCAGTCAAGTAGCGGCTCTGACACAGGCTTTTCAAAAAAGTCGTAAGCCCCTTTTTGGATAGCTTTTACCGCCACTTCAACATCCGCAAAGCCGGTTAGAAATACCACAGGTAACTCAGAATCAAACTGCATTACCTGATCTAAAAATTGAATACCATTAACCTCGGGCATATTGATATCACAAAGCACAACTCCGCTAAACTGACGAGAAAGCTTTTTTAATGCAGGCGTCGCACTGGAAAAACACTGCACAGAGTACCCTTCTATTTCAAATAGTTGCTTTAGTGCATCTCGTATACTTTGTTCATCATCGATGATTAACAGGGTTTTCTCTTCAGTCATGTTGCGGATTCTTTGTGTGTAAACTAATTAAAAACTCGGCACCACCTTGCGGATGATTATGGGCACTGAGTTTGCCATGAAACGATTCAATGATCTGCTTTGAAATGGATAACCCTAAGCCCAAGCCATTACCTGACTTAGTGGTGTAAAACGGTTCAAATATGTTAGATAAAGCGTGCTGTTTTATCCCTTCGCCCGAGTCAATAATCGACAGCTGGATCTTGCCTTCATGCTCCACGGCGCGAATATAAATACATTTATTATCTTGCTCAACAATGGCTTGGCACGCATTGCTAATAATATTCACCAGTACTTGCTCAAACTTAAATGGATCGACCCAGATATTGCACACAAGCCCCTCACTTTGAATTGCTACACCGTAGCGTTTGAGTTCAGGCCCAACTATAACTAAGGCGTTATCTACTGAGTGTTTAAGGTTGGCCACCAGCATCTTATTATCATGATGCTGACTAAATGACTTTAGCTGCGCCACAATTTTATGCACTCTAGTGATCAAAGATTGGATCAGGACCATGTTTTCGACTACTTTGCTCACTTCTCCCTTTTGAGCCAATCGTTTGGCGCTGGCAACATACGCACTCATGGCACTAAGTGGTTGATTGATTTCATGGTTAATGCTGGCGCTGAGCTGCCCTATGGTTGCCAACTTGGCAGCGCGAATAAGTGCATCTTGCGCCTGCTCGAGCGCTTGCTTGCGGCTGGCAACCTCAGCCTCGAGACTCCGTTGGCTGAAAAGCAGTTGTCTGTATCCTGTCAGTTTACTCAACGTGTACTCAACAACAACAAAGAGTAAAATCAATACCAGTGCGGTTACCCCAAGCCGCGGCCACTGTGCCGCTTTGATAGGTGCAACTTCATGTAGCAAATAAAGTGTGTATTGCTTGTTAAGCGGCCTCTTTTGCATCAGCGCATCGCTGCCATGTGATGAAGTTTTCACTCTGGTTGGTGAAAGCACGCGCCAATCAATCGGAAACAAAGATTCGTTTTCAAACTGCCTTGAGGATTCAATTTCTTTACGCTTTATGGGGGATAATTGCCCTAACGAGGCTAACCGCCACTGCTCAACATCAGATGCCAGCACAATATGATTATCGTCCACAATTAAGAAATGGCTATCAGTTCCCGTATCAAGCTGGGCTTTGTCTGATTCAAATTTACTGGCGTTAACCTTCATCACCACCACGCCCACGAGCGATCCATCTTTGTAGACAGATTTAGCAAAATAGAAGCCACGGGTTTTGGAACGTAAACCGAGCGCAAAAGAGACATGCTCATTGCCCTCGATTGTTTCGTAAAAATAGGGGCGAAAGGCAAAATTGCTGCCTTTATAGCTATGCGGCAAATACCAGTTGCTGCTCGCAATCACAGTTCCACTGAGGTCTAGCAGGTAAACGTCTGACGCACCACTGGATATTTGAATGTCCTGTAGATATCTGTCCAGTTCATTGGAGTTTATAGCGGTTGCTTGCTGTAAGCCTGATTGCACCAAATTGCTTAAGCTCAATTGCGTTTGGATAGCTTGATAACGAGTAAATTCAGTCTGGATATAACTATTGAGCTTTTCTAGATTGGTTTTAGTCTGACCAAGGACATTTTCCTCATCCTGTGCCACATTGAACAAGTAGCTTGCCCACAGCCCACAAAATAATAATAAAAGATAAATTAATATCTTAACTGAGAACTTATGTGACACACGCAACTCCTAATTGAACTCATTGAGTCTATCAGAAGCAGAATATCAATTAAATCAAATCTCTTTAAATCAATGTATCACTATGCGCTAAGACCGGAGATAAACAAGGTTTTATCTCCGGTCTTGATTTTAAACGCGTATTAATTCGCGCTAATATTTAGCGTTACATTGCTTGCTGCTTGGTAACCTTGCAGGCCGATATGCCAAGTGCCAGCCTGAGGATTGGAGATTGTACATACCTCATTATTGCCATTTTTGTATGGCCGACATTGGTAGGTGCTGGTATTTGGTTGCGTGCCAAAATTAACATAAAGATCCGCATCTCCCGTGCCTCCCGACGTCGTAATTGTCAGGGTTTGATATCCCGTGGTTAGTGCCTGACTAAAATACTGCCACTGTCCGCTGGCGACAGAAATATTATTGATAGTTTCGTCAATAGGCGTATTGCCACTTGAGGTATCGTATTGTCCTACCAAACTGACCCCCGAAATCGCGTTCCATGCCTCTACCATCACGTAATACGTGCCAGTTTGCACAGCGGAAATATTGCATTGCTCGTTACTAGACGAGTTAGTGCTCTTGCAATCATGAGTATCCAAAGTAGGTTTGGAGCCATAGCGAACATAGAGATCGGCGTCACCAGTACCACCTGACGTGTTAAAACTTAAGTTAGTCGCACCTTGTGGGACTTCCATGGTGAAAAACTGTTGGCTTTTAGATGCACCAGAAATGCCCGTTTTAGCCACGCCATTTTCAAGCTCATTGTTTGGCGGTGGCGGAGGTGTATCACCCGCATTTTTACCAAGCTCAGCAACAAACGCCAGCGCGAGTTTTGCAAATTTTTGTGCATGTGTTGAATCAAATTCAGTATCGTTGGTGGTATGAATTTTTCTGTTGATCTCAGACATTCTTGATTCAAATGGCATAGAAGCTGGGAACCCTTGCTGATACCAAGATGCATGGTCAGAACAACCATAACCGCATTGGTCATAGGCATAGCTTAGGTTTGGCAAATAAGTTTCAATTAATTGGCCTAAGAACTGATTCTGTGCGCTGTTTGTATAGTCTGTCATCATCACAATATCCGCACTACTGCCATTGCGGCCAGTCATATCAAATTGTGTCATACCGACTACGTTTTTTCCCTGAGAGCTGTACGACTGCGCGATAGCTTTAGAACCTCGAAGCCCAACTTCTTCTGCCGCAAAGCCCATGATTTGGATTGTCCGCTGAGGCTGATAACCATCTTCAACAATAGCGCTTAGCGCTTCGGTAAGCACAGCTATGCCAGAGGCATTATCATCCGCACCCGGCGCAAGTCCACTCGAGTTAGATTGGTTAATTGAATCAAGGTGTCCGCCGATAATAACGATTTCATCGCTCAGTTCACTACCTGGGATGGTGACAATCACTGAAGGCTGAGCCCAAGAATGGCTAAAATATTCAACACTAATATCTGAGCGACTTGCTGCAATGTCGCTCCATGTTTGCTTGACCCATGCAGCGGCATCAATACCTGTTTGAGAGGTGTAATAGCGGTTATAAAAACTGGTTAGCGAGTTGACACTGCTGTCTAAGTTCACCGTACTGACTTTTGAGATTAAGCTGTTAACCCGTGTGGGGTTATCAATGCTGTAGTTAACTAGCGTTGCACTTGGGTTTATGCTTTCTAACTGTGCAAGATAATTTTGCGCCTGCTCTAAGGAGTCATGGGCGACAAAACCACCACAGCGGTGATATTCGTCGTGCATAAATGCACTCAGGTGTGAGTGTAAGTTTGCAGGTACTTTTAACGCTTTGACTTCGCTGTTTGGTAAAGAAAGCTGCTCGAAATGAGTACCGCGAATAGAATTATGGACTTGGAAATGCTGACTAGACTTCGCATCCATCGTCACCCAAACCTCTTCAGACGCTTCAGAAAAGCTACTCAAACAGGCAATGCTCAGTAGCATAGGTGTAGTTAATTTCATTGTTGTATCCTCAACCCATTTGAATAACAACATGATTTAAGCGCTGAGCAAAATAAAAGGATTATTCAAATGAGGTAAATTTATGATTTTTTTGGGGCCTAATAAGAAGGGAGCTTGCGCTCCCTATAAACTGTTACTTAGTTCGCTTTGATATTCAGTGTTACACCGCTTGCTGCGCTATAGCCACGTAAATCAATATACCAAGTACCTTGTTGTGGATTTGCAATCGTACAAGTCTCGTTGTTACCGTTTTTATAAGGACGACACTGATAGCTCGACGTTGTTGATTGAGAACCAAAGTTTACATATAGATCCGCATCACCTGAACCACCTGAAATGCTCACTTCAAGGCTGCTGTAGCTAGCATTTAGATCTTGCGTGAAACGTGTCCAGCTGCCAGATGCAACACTGACATTTGACTCAGTGCGGTCAATTGGTTGAGTTCCACCTGTTGAGCTGTATGTACCAGTCAAAGTTACGCCCGAAATCTGATTCCACGCTTCGACCATCACGTAGTACTTACCAGCTTGAATGTTACTAATATCGCAGCTTTCGTTGCTTGTAGACGTTGTGCTATTGCAGTCATAAGTGTTTAGTGTCGGACGAGAGCCATACTTGACATAAAGGTCCGCATCACCGCTACCACCAGAAGTGGTGAAGTTTAGGCTAGTCGCATCAGCTGGCACATCAAGGGTAAAAAACATTTGCTCTTTTGCCGCGCCACTGATCCCAGTACGAGGCTGACCGTTCGTTAACTCTTCATCGCCACCAGGAGGAGGTGGTGGGTTAGTGTCACAGCTACTACCTGTGCTTAAGTTAGAGTTAACGCCAACCGCTGCTAACGCAGCTTGTACATCACCTGGTTCATAACCTAGGTCACATGCCGCATCCATCACGCCATTACCAGCTAAGTCCCAGTCAGTATTAGCGGTCCAATACATTTGGTTAGCTTTTGCCATTACGATAAAGGCTTTTTTCGTATCCCAACCTGCCGTAGTTGCCAGATTGTAGAAGGCTTTGTTGAACACCCCTGAAGTGTGGTGAACGTCCATGCTAGACGTATAGTTAGACTGATGATCGATTGAGCGACCGTCTTGCGTTGGATCATTCATATAACGTAATGCGCCACTGCCTTTGAAAATGTCTTGGCCAACTAACCAGTCATTGCTGCCTTTCATAAAGAATTCGGCGGCTTCACCTGCCATATCAGAAAACGCTTCGTTCAAGCCACCTGACTTATAACGGTATACCAGACCTGAATTTTGTTCAGTGAAACCATGACTTACTTCGTGAGCAGATACATCAAGACTTACCAACGGATAGAATGTATTCGCACCATCACCGAATGTCATCGCGCTGCCATCCCAAAACGCATTTTCATAATTGCTGCTGTAGTGAACACGCATTTGCAATTGGAAAGACAAAGGTGCTGCACCAAGCCAATCGTTATACATGTTAAACACAACATTACCAAAATAATGTGCGTCGTTCAGCGGTGAGTATGCACCGTTAATTTCTTTAACTGTGTTTTCTGGGCATGTAAAGCTATGTGCAGTCGAACCGCTACTACCGTGATTTAAGTTAATTGTCTTAACGTTCGCATTCGTCATGGTACAAGTATTGCCCGACTGCGCTACGTCTAGATGACCATAATCAGTACCATACTGGTAACGACCGGTCTTTTGGTTACCACCAGGACCTGTCGCATTTGCATGCTGCAGGTTGTTGAAGCTTTCTAACACTTCCCCTGTGTTTGCATCAATGATCAAATATGGACGCTTAGGCTCATCACCATAAGTAACAAAAGTGACTTCATACACTAAACGTGCCGTTGAATTGCCATCAAGCCAGATCGCAAGACGAGATTTCTCGTTATGTTTTTTAAGCTTTTTGTCTGCACTAAGCGACTGCTTTTCAAACTGACTCAATGCCATTTTGGCATTGAGCTTGGGTTTTACCGAACCGATGTCAGCCGCGATGTTATAAACCGCCGCACCGTGAGCTTTTTTAAGCGCACCGGCATCGTCAAACGTTAAAATGACCGAATCCCCAATCACTGGTAATCCTTGGTACATTTGTTGAAAACGCTTAGTTACTTCACCTTTTTTACTATTGAAGCTTTTAAGCTCCTTTAGTTGGCTCGCATTTTCTAAGCCAATCAGCACTTCTGGCTGTGTACTCAACACAGTTTGAGAAGCTGATTTAAGCATAGTATTAATGTCGGCTTGCTGGTTTAGGTATTGTTTTGTTGCAGCTTGAGCACTGAGCGAAGTAAACGCAATCGCACACGCCGTAGCCATAGTTACTGTAGATAATTTCACGAATTACACTCCTAGTATTGTTGTTTTATTGTCCTTTTCATCATTGCCTCACAAGAAGCATTGGATGAAATGTGACTGTTTTCTCCTTCAACTGCAGAAGACATGGCAAGCCTATTAGCACTTGCCACGCCTTATTAGACTAGGCAGCAAATCAAATAAATAAACCCCAAAGTTAACATTTTAATAATATTTAATTTACCTTAAATATTTATGCAATGCTTTCATGCATTTGTTTAAAAAATAGACCCAGACTTAATATCTTGAATTAAGTAACAAAACACATCTTTGTAAATTTTTTGATACGATATGAGTAAATATGCCAATTTCTTCCCTAAACTAACTTTACAATCATTATGTTGTATCAAAACATGTAGTAACTACTCGGTAATTCTTTCTTGTTTGTGCTTCATTTGTTCAACCCCACAACACCTAGAGTCTAAAATTATTAATAAAATTCAATATATTAGAAATCTTACACTCTCGGTATAACACTTGCAGTTTGAATAATTACAAGCTGCAACGAAATTAGGAGGAGTAATGGATACTTTTGAAATATTATCCTACGCAGATCATAGAGTTGGGGCCGTTCTAACAGGGAAAGCAGCCGCAGAAGAATTGCAAAATGAATTGTTAAATAGCCACCTTGTTCAACATGAGCATCTACAACTGGTTAATCCGTATGACAAAGATGCCGACAAAAGACTTGAACCTAAAAGCGAAAATCGTCTTGCCAGAAACATGCTTAATTGGCATTTATACCTTGGCAGCATGGGGGTGATATTAGGCTTTCTCATCGCAGGGCTATTGGTAAGTTATGGACCGGCTTTCACACAAGCTAATCCTTACTTAACGTTTATCGCTTTATTAAGCCCCGGCTTATTTTTAGGGCTATTTGCTTCAGGCCTTATTTCTTTGCGTCCAGACAAAGATGCGTTTAATCAGGCGGTGATGAATAAAATCGCAGAGGGCAAGTGGCTGCTTATCATTAAAACGAATAATGAGGCGCATCGTGGCAAACTCATGTCGTTTTTTAAAAACAACAGCAAAGCAGACGTTTTAAGCTAGATAAGAGGTAATCTACATGGAAATTTTTAATGCAATAAAGCAAGATCATGATCATCAACGCGCCCTATTGAATATGTTGGCAGAAACGTCTGGTGATTCAAAGGTCCGCGAAAAGTACTATAAAGAGTTGAAGGACGCGCTAGAAGCGCATGCCATCGCAGAAGAAAGGTACTTTTACGCCCCATTAATGGAAAGCGATATGACAATCGAAGACTCTCGCCACGGTATCGCGGAGCATCATGAGATTGATGAGCTAATTGAGGTACTGGATAATACGGAGTTTTCCGACCCTAGTTGGCTAACTAAATTGAAAAAACTCAAAGACAAAGTTGAGCATCACTTGGCCGACGAAGAGCAAGCGTTTTTCCAGCGTGCGGGTAAGGTACTTGATAAAAGTGAAAAGTCGCAACTTGCAGATGAGTATCAAAAAGAGATGGAAGAGCAGTTATAGTTTTCTATGCCCACACCATGTTGTGGGCATTTACTTTGCTGGATGTTGGTAACCCGATACCATCACAACAATTTACCAATTAATACCAGTCCAAGCATGAGCAGAAGTCCATTCATCACCAGCAAAAATTGCTTTTTAGGTAAGCGTTTTGCTAGGTGCACACCGAGTCTATTACCAAGCAACGCTAAAGGAGTAAAACAGATAGCAAGCAGCACATGTTGCCACTGTAACAACCCAGTTGCAGAGAAGGTCGCCAACTTAATCACATTCATCAGTGCAAATAGTACCGCAACTGTCGCGATATAAGCCGTTGGCTCTAATTTTCGAGCATTAAAATACACCATGAGTGGTGGGCCGCCTGCATGAATTAAGGTCGTGGAGATACCAGCTGCGGTAGAGGTGCTCGCGGCCAGTAACCTTAAGTGCCCAACACTTTCAGGTGTATTTTTGATCAGTAAGCTTTTAAGCGCAAATATTATGCTCATCGCTGCAATCACAACCGTCAGCCAAAACTCACTGACGCCTTGAAGAAAAAGCGTTGCTAAGGCTATCCCGACTAGTGTACCTGGCAATAACCGCTTTAATTCTGGCAAATTCCATAAGCGCCAATAGCTCTTCAGGCTAAAAACGTCCGCGACGATAAGTAGCGGAAGCATCAACGCAATGGCGTCCCTTGGGTTCAACACCATCATCAAAATTGGAACAGAAAACGCCCCTAACGCGCCTGCAAAGCCAGACTTTGAAATACCACTTAGCAGAACGACAAGGGCAATTACTGCAAGTTGTATTGGTTCTGTCATTCGTCAATTCCTTTAATTTTAGGCGCTGAATTTAATACCAATTTGCTTAGTTAAGTAATAAAAACCACAGCGCTTCAACATCTGTTACTGCCGTAACCTGCATGTTGTCACCAGCAATCAGACCGATGCCATCTCCTTGCTGAAATGCCTCACCATCAAGCGTCGCTTCGCCGCCAACAATGTGCAAATAGGCTTTTTGCGCGTGCGCATTAAGCTCAATCTGTTGACCTTGATGAAGCTGCAAGCGGTGTATTTCAGCTTCTGCATTGATACTCAGAGTGCCCCCCACGCCTGTAGGCGTAACAATCGGCGTAAGTGCACTACTTTGTTTAATTTGAATTTGTTCATAACTCGGCGTTATGCCTTTAAGCTTTGGCTCTATCCAAATTTGTAAAAAATGGGCAGGCGCTGTCTTTGAAGCATTATATTCTGAATGAAGAATGCCACTACCGGCGCTCATTCTCTGAACTTCACCTGCCGCCACAGTAAACTGATTACCCATACTATCTTGATGTGCTAATTCACCGTCAATGACATAGGAAATAATTTCCATATCTCGGTGACCATGAGTATCAAAGCCATGACCACCAAGTACGGAGTCATCATTGATCACCCTAAGATTACCAAATCCCATGTGGGCGGGATCATAATATCGACCAAATGAGAAACTATGTTGGCTTTGCAACCAGCCAAAATCTGCTTTACCTCTATCTTGTGCTTTTCGAATATATCGCATGTTTCGCTCCAAACGCATGTTGATGACCTTAGTCTATTGCCTGTTTGAAACGAATAAAATTTGATAATTTAACATCAACCATTCTACTCAACAGAATCTTCTAGCTGCATGCACTGATATCTTAACTCACCAATAAAAGCGCGCGCGGCGGGCCCAAGCCTGTCACCATCTTTAAAAATAAGATGAAGCTGTGCTTTACGTTGACTATGTTGCGCTAGTGGTAGTGGTTTCAAGACGCCAGAGTCTAGTTGTGTTTTGATAGCCGGAATAGGTAACCAAGCAAATCCTAAGCCTTGCGCTATCATATCTATCGAGGTTGTCATATGGCTCACCGTCCAACGTTGATGCGCCCCCAACCAACCTTCATCTTTTTTACGCGAGATTGCAGAGTCTCTCACTACGATTTGACGATGGGATTTTAAGTCTTCGAATGTAAGCGCGCGACCAAATTGATGTAATGCGTGATTGGGATTTGCCACTGCAACAAACTCGATTTGGCACAACTCTTCACTGAACCCGTCTTGTAAAGTAACCGGAGAAATAGCGATATCTACGTCGGTATTTTGCAAAAGTTCAGATGCGCCTGTTAATACTGACTCAACCAACTCGACACGCAATAAAGGGTATTGCGCAGATGTATTTTCTAGCACCTTATAGAGTACCTGCTGTGGGAAAATTTCATCGACCGCTATGCGCAGTTGACTCTCAACTCCCTCGCCCAGCGTCTGCCCTACCGCTTCCACTTTCGCCGCTTCTTCCAAGAGATAATTGGCACGGCGCAGCATCATTTCACCCGCTTCGGTTAACAGGGTTCTTCGCCCTTCGACTCTAAAAAGCTTAACACCAAGGCCTTCCTCAATTTTATGGACCGCAGTGTGGATACTTGACTGGCTTTTATGTACTTCTTTAGCAGCTTGATTAAAACCACCATATTCAACAACGGCTCTAAACATTCGCCACTGCTCTAGTGTTACTCTCAACATACTAATTTAACCTAATATTTATACGTTATTGTTCAATGGCTGGTGGTTTATCTTCACAATTTTCACCATGGCAGGTATTAAGATCTTCTTGCGCTTTTTCGTCCGCCTGAAGTACCTGTTTGAGGTCAGCCATACGCTGACGAATCGCAATACCATAGCTTTCATCGTCTCCCCACACATCAGCAAGCATGTGCATAGATTCAACATCGTGTTTAGTAAAGAGGTAGCCCGCTCGTGCAACATCTTCTTCACTATGGCCCAATAACTTAAGCGCCTGCTCACCTAGCTTCACAGCAGAGACAAAAGTTTCTCGCTCAAACGCAGTGACACCCAATTTTATCAGTTGGTAGGCATGGCGACGGTCGGTCGCACGAACTACAAGTTTTAGATCCGGAAAGTGTTGCTGCGCTAACCTGACGATTTCGAGGGTTTTATCTGGTTCATCAATCGCTACGACCAGCATTTGCGCTTCGTGAGCCCCTGCGGCTTCGAGCAAATCTAATCGTGCACCATCGCCATAAAATACTTGATTGCCAAAGCGACGGAGTAATTCAATTTGGCTTGGGCTGTGATCCAAGATCGATAAATGATAACCCTGAGCATGGAGCAAGCGCCCTATCACTTGGCCAAAACGCCCGTAGCCGACCACAATAACGTTTTGTGTCGCTTCCATCGTCTCTAAGCTATCTTGTTCTTGAGTAGTATTGGCCTGACGTTCAACTATTTTTTCGTAAAGAATAAAAATAAGGGGCGATCCGAGCATAGATACCGCAACAACCAGTGTGACTAACGCGACTTGATCTGGAGTTAAGATTGCTAAACTGCCAGTAACAGAAAGTAGTACAAACGCGAACTCTCCGCCTTGACACAGGGCTGCGGTAAATAACCATATCGCTCGCTTATGCAGTGAAAACGCCGTTGCCAACAAATATAAAATAACCGCCTTTAACCCCATTAATAGCACCACTGACGCTAAAATAAATAACCATTTTTGTGCCAATAAGGAAAAGTCGATTGATGCGCCGACTGTCATGAAAAAGAGGCCAAGAAGTAACCCTTTAAACGGTTCAATATCGGCTTCTAATTCATGGCGAAATTCACTTTCCGCGAGAACAACACCCGCGAGAAATGTTCCAAGCGCTGGGGATAAACCAATGCTTTGCATCAATAACGCGGTTGCGATAACGATAAATAGCGCCACTACGGTAAATAGTTCGCGCATTCGAGTGCTGGCAATATACCTAAATAACGGCGCGGCAACATAATGCCCAGCAGCGATAATAGCCAAAATCACAAAAACAGAAATAGCCACTTGGAGATAAGTCGGAAAAGCGTGTAACAAGTTGCTGTGACCATCACTCACAGCCAAATCACTAAATGCTAACAACGGCATAATCGCGAGAATGGGGATCACGGCTATATCTTGAAATAACAACACCGAAAACGCATTTTGACCGCCAGATTGTTTAATCAAGCCTTTTTCATTTAAGGTTTGCAGTGCAATGGCGGTAGAAGACAGTGCCAACATTAACGCGATGGCTAATGATTGCTGCCACAAAAAGCCAAGCGCTAAATCAATCGCGAAATAGAGTACAGCCGTTGTTATAACCACTTGTAAGCCACCGAGACCAACTATAGAGCGGCGCATCGTCCAGAGCCTTTTGGGTTGTAACTCAAGCCCGACTAAGAATAGCATCATCACCACACCAAACTCGGCAAAGTGCATGACGTCAGTTTGCTCCCCCACAAGATGAAGAAGATGAGGACCAATTAGGATCCCTGCCAATAAATATCCAAGCACAGAGCCAAGCCCTAGCCGTTTAGCGATTGGCACCGCCAATATCGCAGCAGCCAAATAGATAGTCGCAAGCAGTAACATAATAAAGACACCTGTTGTTGTTATCGTCTTTATTATGTTCAGGGTAAGTGCATTTATCCAGTCTTCGTTCTAAAAAACAAAATATAAGTGACTAAAATCCAGCAATTAATCTTGTAAATCCGAATATATTGTAGGATGGCAGATCTGCATCAAAATACTTGGATCTGGCACCGCTGCAAAGCCGAATTTTTCATATAGAGTATGCGCATCAAAAGTTGCCAGCATAAAGCGCCTTAAGCCTTGTAGCTCTGGATGTTCAACCACGGCTTGAACAATCGCTTTGCCTACCCCTTTACCTCTGGCACTTTCCTCAACTATCACGTCGGCAAGATAGGCAAAGGTGGCATAGTCAGTTATCACGCGACAAAAACCCTGAAACTCACCTTCATCGTCCAAATACATGAAGCTCAGGCTATTTTGAATGGCCTTTTCCAGCAATACTTTAGGCATTTGTTTTGCCCAATAAGAATTAGAGATCAGCGCATGGATAGTATCAAGGTGGCGTAAAATTAGAGGAGTATCAGTGGTTATCATTATTGTCCCAGTTAACGGCAAGAATAGAGCTAAAAATTAAGCGATTTTTAGCAAGAAGCAAAGTGAAATTTTCACAGTCATAAATCTTTCATTATTGCGTCACCCTTCCGTCAATAAAGCGGTGTAACCTCCTTTACGAAGACTCCCCTTGATTGATTTAGAGTTGTTGGCAGTGTTGACTCAGTTAACACTGCTTTTTTTTGCTTGATACCAAAACATAAAAAACGGCGCTCTAAGCGCCGCTCAATTAACCAAGCTTTTGAATAACTAACCTAAATTTATCTGATAGGTTGGTGGTTGGTTAAGTTTATTACCCAGTCTGGATAATCCTTTCCACCATGCAAATCCAAACAACAACATCGCTATAATCCAAAGCGAAGCACTCGTTGGCGAGGTGCTTAACTGACTAGCTTGGTAAACTAAAGTCGCCATGATATAAGCAATTGAGGTCGTCCAGCCAATAACAAGCCACATCCACTTACCGCCAGATTCACGTTTAATTGCACCTAATACCGCTACACAAGGTGTGTAAAGTAAGATAAAGACAAGATAACTAAATGCACCGATTTGACCATTAAATTTCGCGGCCATTGCAGTAAGTAGCACAGTGCCACTTTCAGCGCCTGACTCTAATTCATTAAGTCCTAATGGATCACCAAGGTTTGCGATAAGATCTTTACTATTGTCTACTATGGTCATCAACGCTTCTTTTAACGAAGCCAACAATGAAAACTCTCCACCTTCTTCTTCGGCACCGGTATAAAGCGCATCTAAAGTACCGACGATGGCTTCTTTGGCAAACATACCAGTCACAACACCAACCGTAGCAGGCCAGTTTTCCTCTTTTAACCCTATTGGCTCAAAGATTGGCGTGACCACTTGTGCAGCCTTCGCCAAAAGTGACTTATCTGTATTCTCATTGCCAAACGAACCGTCGGTACCAATCGAGTTTAATGCACTGAGTAAAATAACTACCATAACAATTGTTTTGCCAGCACGTTTGATAAAGCCGCTCAGACGCTGCCAAGTGGTAATGAGTATATTGCGCCAAATTGGCATATGATACGCTGGCATCTCGGTAAATGAGGGTAATTTTTGCGTTTTGAATACTTGCTTTCTAAATAAAAAGCCAGAACCTACCGCAACCAATATGCCAAGCAAATACAGACCAAAAACAACATTGGCTCCGTTCGTTGGAAAGAAAGCCGCTGCAAATAACGCATATACCGTCAAACGTGCACCGCAGGACATAAATGGCGCCATAATAATCGTCAGTAATCTATCGGACTCTCGACCCATCGTTCTTGACGCCATAACCGCAGGCACATTACAGCCGAATCCAACGATCAAAGGTACAAAAGCATTGCCCGGTAGACCAATGGATGACATCAAACGGTCAATAACAAACGCGGCCCGAGAAAGATAACCACTATCTTCCAAAATGGATAAGCACAGATACAGCACCGCAATAACAGGGATGAAGGTCGCCACTAATTGAATACCCGCACCAAAACCATCAGCCAATAACACACCCAGCCATTGAGGTGCGCCAATATCTGCTAGCAAGATTTTTACACCATCGATGAGTAAGGCGCCCACGGCGATGTCAAAAAAGTCGATAAATACAGCACCAACATTCACCGCAATGGTAAACATTAAATACATCATGGCTAAGAAAATAGGCACGCCAAGCCAGCGGTTGAGCACGATTTTATCAAGCGTTTCTGTTGTATCTGCACGTTTTGGCGTAATGATACTTACGCCATCAGCCAATTTTTTCACTGCTTGGTGACGAGCAACCGCTTTTTCGAGGGGATCGCTGCCGGCACTTTCGGTGTTTGCCGTCACAGGTGCTTTTGGAAAACGAGTGATCTGTGCGAGTTGTTCCAACAACGCTTCTTGCCCTGTACCTTTAGCACCGTGGAATGGCACTACAGGTAACCCTAACTGTTCAGAGAGTCTTTTTAAATCTAACGTTCTCCCACGCTGTGTTGCGACATCAACCATATTTGCAACAACAAGAATAGGCTTACCTAATTCTTTCAGCTGGGAAGTTAATACGAGGTTTCGCTGTAAGTTAGCGGCATCCACGATGTTAATGATGACATCGGCTTCATTTTGCTTTAGGAAGTCACACGCGATTTGCTCATCTTGGCTTGGCTCAATTTGTTCCATGCTATAGAGCCCGGGCAAATCTACCAATTCTACGTTTGTGTTTTCTAAAGCAAAATAGCCGAATTTTTTCTCGACAGTTACCCCTGGCCAATTCCCTACTTTTTGTTTAGAGCCGGTCAGGCGGTTAAATAATGTGGTTTTCCCGCAGTTCGGGTTGCCCACTAACGCAATTTTCATACGTGAGCCCTTAATAACTTATAAAACTTCAATTTCAACGAACTGTGCGTCGGCCTTACGCACACTCACAAAGGTGTCACCAATTTTCACTTGCATCGGGCATCCAAGTGGGGCGACGTTAATGACTTCTATTTGCTCACCAGGAATAATTCCAAGTGCCATTATTCGACTCAGTAACGCAGTATCTGGATGGGTAAGAGAAGTGATGGTCGCTGCGTTATTTTTGGAAAGTTTATCTAATGTCATTGATTATGAGAACAATTTGCAATAAAAGTATGGCGCATCATACCTCATTGACTATTTTCTTTAAACTAGATTGCGACAATAATCTATTATTGCTTGTTATTTAAGGTGTTTACTAGTTAAGATGAACTAAACCATTGCCATATGCCTGACTGTATTAAGGGGTCCTGCCAATGAGTAACGACAAAAAAAAATGGACGCTCAAAAGCATTGCGGCGGAATTAGGCGTGTCAAATGCAACTGTATCGAATGCTTTTAACAGACCAGATCAACTCTCTAAATCCAAACGAGAAGAAATTTTAAAAGCCTGTAAAGAATTGGGTTATTTTGGGCCTAACAAGGCAGCCCAATCGCTGCGTAAGGGCTCGTTTAACATTGTCGCGCTGGTACTACCCGATAGCGTTGAATATATGGTATCAGATCCCGTTGCGAGTAGCTTTATGCGAGGAGTAGCAAGCGTTTTAGAAGCTCAGCATATTAACCTACTCTTGTTCTCAGGCACCGCAGATAATGTCGGAGACATTGTCGATTTCGTCGACGGCTTAATTTGTTATGGCCGCCCGCGTAATCCCAAGTTAATTGAGCATCTTGCGAATGTTAGCAAACAGGTTGTGACGGTTGACTTTGATTTGCCCGCGCATGCCAGTATTAATATCGACAACCAACAAGCCGCCTTTGATGTAGCGAGTAAAGCACTGAACGACGATAGTGATGTTGCTATTTTTGGTTTGAGATTATTAGACACTGATTTGCTATGCCGTGTATACGAGCAAAACCTAACAGACATACAGACCTCTATTGCACATCAGCGTTATAGCGGATATCTCAAAGCTATTGGAGAGCGTGGATTAACACTTGGTGAAGACAGAGTGTGGAATATTCCTGAAAGCAGCGAAAGGTTTGCAAATATCGCCGCAAAAGAACTACTTAACCTCTCACCAAGGCCTAATACCGTACTGTGTATGAGTGATTTAATTGCACTACCGCTGTTAAGAGAAGCCAAAAAACTTGGTGTAAAGATACCACAGGAGCTTAAAGTCGTTGGTTTTGATGGCGTTGATGAAGCGCTACGCTTTAGCCCTAGCCTAACTACCATTCATCAAAATAGTGAAGAAAAAGGCCGAGAAGCAGCCAAACTCTTCTTAGATAAAAGCGATGATAAAGTTATGCTTGGCTATACCTTAAAAATGGGGCAGAGCTGTTAATTGCCCCCTATCAATTAGACTCGCCTGGGTAATCGGCAGGAAATGATCCCTGCCAACAACAACATCACACTTGATACCACTAAACAAGCCACCAAACCATACTCCAAAAAGATCCAACCTGATAGCACAGTACCGAGTAATCGCCCGATAGCGTTCGCCATATAATAGAAGCCCACATCAAGTGACACTCCATCACTATCGGCCAAACTCACAATAAGATAGCTGTGAAGAGATGAATTGATAGCAAACACAATACCAAAGAGTAAAAGCCCACCTACTACAGCTAAGCTTGTCCAGAGCTGCGCTTGAAGTGAGATAGCAATCAACAGCGGAATAGCCGCTAAATACAACGCCCATCCACTGACTTTACTTGGTGTTGATGCAAACTCATCACGACTAATAAACCTAGGAGTTGTTGATTGCACGATGCCATAACCGATAACCCAAGTAGCCATAAAGCCACCAACCCACCAATGATCCCAACCGAACTGCTGCGATAAAAAGACAGGAAGCGCAACCACAAACCAAACATCCCGTGCGGCAAATAAAAACAATCGCGCGGCTGACAGCATATTAATTGCTCGGCTTTTTGAAAATACATCGCTAAATTTGGGTTTGCTTTTAGCCTTGCCTAAATCGCTTTTTAAGCTAATAAGGCTAAACAACCACACTAATAGCAACATGATTGCCATCAACCACATCGCACCAGTAAAGCCAAGTAAGGTAAGCAACAACCCGCCAAGAAAAAATCCGACGCCTTTTAGCGCATTCTTTGAGCCGGTAAGTATTGCCACCCACTTAAACAAGGTCCCTTCTTCACCCGATTTTACGATGGCCTTTATCGCACTTTTGGCACTCATTTTATTGAGATCTTTGGCAATACCTGAGAGCGCCTGTGCTGCCATAACATAAGGCACGGTGAGCCAGTGCGTTGGTGCTACCAACATCAATAATGCCACTATTTGTATGCCTAACCCAATATTCATGGTGCGGTTTAAGCCAATGCGTGCGCCAAGCCATCCTCCAATTAAATTGGTGACAACACCAAAAATTTCATAAAAGAGAAATAGCATGGCAATTTCAAGCGGGTTATAACCCAATTGATGAAAGTAAAGCACCACCAACATTCTGAGCGCACCATCCGTTAAGGTAAACGCCCAATAGTTGCCTGTCACAATGAGGTACTGCTTGATATCTTGAGGTATATTGCGCAGCTGCATAATGTCTTATTCGCCTAACGACAATCCGACTTTACGTACTAATTCCGCGGTACGATTTGCATAACCCCACTCGTTGTCATACCACACGTACAGCTTAACCTGAGTACCATTAACTACCATTGTAGATAACGCATCGACGATGCTAGAGCGAGGATCCGTTTTATAGTCAATAGAAACTAATGGTCTTGATTCATAACCTAAAATTCCGTTAAGCTCATTAGCAGCAGCTTGCGCCATCCAGTGATTAATCTCTTCCACTGTAGTTGGCCGCTCGACCTCGAACACGCAGTCTGTTAATGAAGCATTCGCCAACGGAACACGAACAGCATGACCATTTAGCTTACCTTTTAATTCTGGAAAGATATGGGTAATAGCAGTCGCTGAACCCGTTGTTGTCGGAATTAAACTCATACCACAGGCCCGCGCACGGCGTAGATCCTTATGTGGCGCATCCAAAATGGTTTGCGTGTTGGTGATGTCATGAATAGTTGTCATCGAACCATGCTTTATGCCGATATTTTGTTGCAATACTTTTACGACTGGTGCTAAACAGTTCGTGGTACAAGAAGCGGCCGTAACAATTTGGTGGGGCATGTCGTCGTATAGATGGTCATTCACTCCCATCACAATATTTAATACCCCTTCTTCTTTTACCGGTGCCGTAACAACAACGCGCTTAACGCCTTGATCTAAATACTGTTGCAGTAAAGCTTTGGTTTTCATTTTGCCGGATGCTTCGATCACGACGTCACATTGAGACCAGTCGGTTTGCGCAATCTCTTTGTTTTGAGTCACCGACAACACAGTTTCACCTATTTGGATCTGTTCATCTTGAAAAGACACACTGTGATGCCATTTACCATGGACAGAATCAAACTCTAGCAAGTGTGCTAGGGTTTCTGCATTGCCCGCAGGATCGTTAATTTGTACAAACTCGATTTCAGGCCAGTCAAAGCTAGCGCGAAGCGCCAAACGCCCCATTCGACCAAAACCATTTATCCCTACTTTAATCGTCATAAGAACTCCAAAATCTAATTATTAGTTACAGCAAGTTGCCATGCGTGTTGGCCGTTCGCCCATCGCATTTAGCCTCACTAACTCAGCTTTTATATAATCTGGTTGATGCATAACCGTGGCGTTTATCACCGCCTTCATCCATAGCGGTAGCGTTGGGTTTATAGAATAAAATACCCATTGTTTTTGCTTGCGATCACATAGAATTCCAGCCTTCTTCAGTTGCGCTAAATGCCGTGAAACCTTGGGTTGGCTATCTTGTTCAAGCGCAGCCATTAGCTCGCAAACACATAGCTCACCTTCCACCATCAACATGGCAAGCGTTTTTAAGCGGATCTCATCCGCTAGGGATTTATAAAATTGCAAGGGTGTAAGTAGCGTATGTTGTGGCTTACCTTCGCGTAGTAGGGAAATAACTTGTTCATTGATGTCGAACAAGGTTTGCTCATAAGCGTTATTGCGACTTCGCTCAGCTGGACTCGCAATATCCCACGCAAGGACATGTTCTCCTTGCAGTTTACCTTCGCATTCAGATTGCACTTCAGAGCATAAAGTTACCACCACATCAAAGTGTTCGTCCTTATACTCATTGAGGTGTTTACTGTACAGATTGTCCGTATTAATCCCTAAACGGCGTAGCATTGAAAGCGTAGTCGCATTCACAGTGCTTGGCTTAGTGCCTGCACTATAGGCATGAACATCCGAACCGCCATGAAAGTTAGCTAGCGCCTGTGCTAAAATTGACCGCGTTGAGTTTCCAGAACAAAGAAAAAGTATCTTCATCATCGCATAATAAATTAATTATATAACTTTATTGTTATATAGCTAATCCACTATGTCAATTACGCTTTGTTGGTATTTATCTATACATAGCAGCTCACCTAAGATTGCGAGCCGCTACCGAGAATAATTGACTTAATCGATGTTGAGGTATTTAAAGCCAGCTTTCTACGCGCAACTTTGGCTCCTAGCTATGGTTAGGAAAGCAGCAATTGAATGTTATAGCTCTGCTCTGTGGCGTTTTCAGAAGTTTTAATCATGGCTTCATCTTTTGCGAGATCAACTCGCAACTCCGCTTTGGCATTATTGCCCTCCCAAGTTATAACCAGATTTGAGCCTTGGCATGTTAATGCAAAATTGCCATCAAATGCGCAGCAAGTATTACGCAGTTTAATTAGAGTTTGCAGACCCTTCACCACAGGTTTATCGAGCGCGGCTTCCACCATCGCGACATCCAAATAAGGGCGGTTGATATCGCGTCCAACATTACTTTTTTCTAGGAGTGCTATGTCATTTTCCATCGCCAATAGACCACCGTAATAAACTTGTGGTACTCCAGGGCAAAAGAACTGAATTGCTCTTGCTACCAAATAATAAAAATCATGCTTCCCTAAGGCTTCATAATAACTGCAATTGACTTGATATAAGTCGACATTGCTCGCTGCAGCGCCGGTTGCCTTGCGACTTTGGCCTTTACTGTTGCTATGGATCTGCTCAACCAAAGCATCAATTTGATTGGCATCGAGTAACCCTGGTTTATCCCCTTCAGGCCCCGCGTCAATAATGCCGATTCCGTCATGAGTATCCAGCACGGTTAGACAATTACGTGGCGCAATGTCCAACCACTTGGCTAAAGCCGAGAAATCTTTATTGAATAAACTGTGTAAAATAAGCGGAGGGAGCGCAAAGTCATAAACACGGTCGACTTTGCTGGCAACCTCTACTTGAGTTTTGTAATAACTGTGAATTTCGGCAATGGTTTCCATACCAAGCTCATTGGCGCGCTTAGATAATTGATTGATAAAAGCAAAGGCCTCATCAGTCATAAAACAGCTGGTATTTGCGCGTTTGATTGCATATCCTGCGGCATCTAGTCGAATAATTTTCACTCCACTGTCTGCAAACAATGTTAAGACTTTTTCTAAATAAGCGCGCCCCGCTTCTGACTCAACATTAATATCAATTTGGTTATCAGTAAAAGTGGTCCAAAAATCCACAACTTCGCCACTCGCTAACGCCTTTTTAGAAAAGCAACTTCCCGGCCTCGGACGATAAATTGCTTGCGCTTGTGCTTGCGTAATGCCATTAGGAAAGACATCTTCTTCTTTTAAAAACATCGACCAAAACTGTGACTCTTGGCCATGAGCCAACACATCTGCAAATTCTGCTGACTCTCCTGATACATGGTTAACAATAAGATCTGCCATTACCTCACAGTGCTCGGCAATCAACTTAATATGTTGCCAATCGCCCAATCGTTCGTCGACCTTGGCATGATCAATCGGGTCAAAACCTGCGTCACTACCATCAATTGGATAGTAAAAAGGCAAAATGTGGACACCACCAAATAGTCCAGCTAACGGGCCCGTTAGTAACGTATTTAATTGTGCAAGGCCGCCGCCAGACAGGCGATCAGCATACGTGATCAACTGAACTTGGTTTTTCATAATTTACTCATTAAAAAAGTTGAGACTTAATCGATTAAGTTATATCTTTAATCATGAACAAACAATAATCAAGTGTTATCGTAGCGTTCTACTAAAATAATTCGCTTACTGCAGATTAGTATTACACTCAGTCTAATGCAAAGAAGTAGACCAGCTACATAACAAAGCCCTTCAAGAGGTGAACAATGAGCAGCAAGTCGAATCACACTCAGCTCAACACGTTGCGCTGGTTAA
Source organism: Pseudoalteromonas flavipulchra NCIMB 2033 = ATCC BAA-314 (assembly GCA_000814665.1). Taxonomy (GTDB): domain Bacteria; phylum Pseudomonadota; class Gammaproteobacteria; order Enterobacterales; family Alteromonadaceae; genus Pseudoalteromonas; species Pseudoalteromonas maricaloris. The sequence continues at coordinate 122,292 of JWIH01000020.1, read as the reverse complement.
CTTATATGATGTTTTTGATGTTTGCGATGACATCAGACGCCGTTGGCGTGATCATTCCAACACTGATCAGCGAATATCAACTTAGCATGACCCAGGCCAGCGCCTTTCACTATGCGCCAATGATTTTAATTGCCTTTAGCGGCTTATGTTTAGGATTTCTGGCAGATAAAATAGGCCGTAAGCTCACTGTGTTAATCGGCCTCATACTATTTTCATCCGCATGTTTTCTGTTCGCACTGGGTGAAACTTTCACCATGTTTTTAATGCTTTTATGTGTTATTGGATTAGCCATTGGCCTATTTAAAACAGGTGCCCTCGCCCTTCTAGGTGACATTTCTGACGGCGCACAAGAACATACTCAAACCATGAATAAAGTCGAAGGCTTCTTTGCCATCGGCGCGATAATTGGCCCTGCAATTGTCAGTTATCTATTGATACAGGGGGTGAGTTGGACCTATCTTTATGTGCTTGCTGGTGGGCTGTGCTTAGTACTCAGTATCGTGACTTTAAGCACTGACTTTCCCAAGTTTAATACCGCAAATGCACAAAACAATGCAGGCCTATCTCACACGGCAGCGATGCTCAAGAACAAATATGCACTTGGCTTTTCCCTCGCCATAGCACTCTACGTTGCAACTGAAGTCGCAATTTATGTCTGGATGCCCACTTTATTACAGGATTACCAAGGTGATTTAACTTGGCTTGCAACTTATGCGCTCACCATCTTTTTTATTTTGCGTGCAATAGGTCGCTTTATGGCTGTATGGTTACTCGCTAAGTATCGTTGGCAAAGCGTAATGCTAACGCTGAGCTTTGCTATATTTGTATGCTATTTTTTAACTTATCTTTATGGTGTTAATGCCGCTATCTATACGCTCCCGCTAAGCGGTTTATTTATGTCTATGATTTACCCAACATTAAACTCAAAAGGGATCTCTTGTTTTGACAAAGCTCAGCATGGCTCTGTTGCTGGTGTGATGTTGTTCTTCACCGCGCTTTCTGCTGCGCTAGCACCACTTCTGATGGGCATGGTGAGCGATTACTTTGGCCATGTTAGCTATGGCTTTATACTTGCGACTGGGTTTGCATTTTTACTCTTTGCGGCCATGTTGTACAACTGGTTAAAGGACCCTGCCCGCTTACCATTGAGCAAAAACGCTAAGTTGCAGCGAGTGTAACCCCTCCGACCACAAATTTTTCGCGGGTTAAAATTCATAAAAACCAAAGCATTAAAATTTTGTTTGAATTATTGATTAATTTTTAATTGCAACCAAATTAAATTGTGCTAAAAATAAACTTAATCGATTAAGTTTATTTTTAATAGACCGCACGAGTTTGACAACGATAACAAGAGGCAAATGATGACAACAATCAACACCACCCTATTTACACTCAGCGCACTCACGCTTGCAATCTCTCACTCGGCGGCCGCTGAAGGAAAAGCACACACAAAACCTGCCGAAGGCTTCGAGAAAATAGTCGTAACGGGTGTTCCAAAGCGAACAACCATTATGGAATCGAGTGTTTCTGTTAGCAGCATAGGGCTGGAGCAAATCTCTGTTGCAACCCCCAGAACTACCGCTGAAGCATTCAAACTAATTCCTGGTGTAAGGTCAGAATCAACCGGTGGTGAAGGTAATGCAAATATCGCTGTACGTGGTCTTCCTGTCGCATCCGGTGGCGCTAAATTTTTGCAGCTACAAGAAGATGGCTTGCCTATTTTGCAGTTTGGTGACATTGCTTTTGGTAACGCCGATATTTTTATGCGCCTTGATAATACCGTGGAGTCAATCGAGTCTATTCGTGGTGGCTCGGCTTCGACTGCCGCCAGCGACGCTCCCGGAGGCATTATTAACTTGATTTCAAAAACGGGTGAAAATGAGTCAGGCAGTGTTGCCACCACGTTTGGTTTAGATTATGACGAGTTTAGAACTGATTTTGAGTATGGGAGTTATTTAACTGACGACATAAAATTTCATATTGGTGGCTTTGTGCGCCAAGGTGAAGGCCCACGTGACACCGGCTATACCGCAAATAAAGGCGGCCAACTCAAAGCCAATATCACCAAGGAATTTGAAAGTGGCTACGTTCGTTTGTATGTAAAACACCTTGATGATAAAACAGCAGGCTACCTTCCTATGCCTATGTATTCTAATGGCGACTCCATCAGCGGCTTTGATGTACTGTCAGATACACCCCACTCTGTTTATTTCACCGCCACGCAAGGCTTAGGTGGTAACAATCAAATTCGTCGAGGGGATATGCGAGACGGAATGCACCCTGTTGTTGATAGTATCGGCTTTGAAGCAAATTTCAAACTAGGTAATGACTGGCAAATCGAAAACAGGTCCAGAAAGTCGAGTATCTCAGGCTCATTTATGTCGCCTTTCCCTGCTGAGGTCGCTAATAGCCAAGCAATTGCCGAGAGCATAGCCGGTACCGGTGCAACACTCACCTTTGCCAACGGACCAAAAGCGGATCAAGCGTTCAATCAAGCACTACTAATGCGCGTTCATACCTTCGAAGTGGAAATGAATGATTTCGACAACATCATGAATGACCTAAAGCTCACCAAATCATTTGGTACTGACACGTCACTCACCTTCGGCTATTTCATGTCATCGCAAAATATCAATATGTCTTGGTTATGGAATTCATACTTGCTCGAGGTTAAAGGAGATAACGCAGCGCTTGTCAACGTGGCCGCTGCGGATGGCACAGCATATTCTGAAAACGGATTATATGCCTATGGTACGTCCTATTGGGGAAATTGCTGTCAGCGCAACTACGACACTGAATACGATACTCGTGCCCCATATATCGTCTTTTCAACAAAGCTCGGCGATATTTCAGTTGATGCGAGTGTGCGTCATGATTCAGGTAAAGCGACAGGTACATTTGCAGGTGCTGTAACATCTCGTGTAGATATCAACCGTGATGGCACTATATCAAAGCCGGAGGAGCAAGTTGCAGCCATCGATCTCGCTAACCCCAATGTAGTTAATTACGATTGGAGCTACACAAGTTACTCTGTTGGCGCAAACTACCAAATGACCTCAAGCAGCGCCATATTCGGCAGATTCAGTGAGGGCGGTCGCGCAAATGCAGACAGACTATTGTTCGGTAAAGTGAATATTGATGGCAGTGTTGCTGATGAAGATGCTGTGGATGAAGTGACACAATATGAATTTGGTATCAAACAAAAGTTTGAACAAGGCCGTCTATTTGCAACTTTATTTTACGCCGAAACAGAAGAGCAAAACTTTGAGGCAACCAGCCAAAAGTTCTTTGACAGGCAATACGAAGCACAAGGTATTGAACTTGAAGGTGTCTATTTTATTGGCTCCTTCGACTTACGAGGTAGCTTAACTTGGACCGATGCTGAAATCGCAAAAGATGCACTCACTCCCGAAGTCGAGGGTAACACACCAAGACGGCAAGCTGACTTTGTTTACTCCTTATTGGGTAAATATAACTTCGATCAAGGTGCTATCGGTTTAAGCCTCATCGGCACCACTGACGCGTACGCACAAGACAACAACGAGTTAAAATTTGACGGTTACACTCAGGTCAACGCGTTTGCAAGTTATGATCTGACTGAACGCTTCAATATCGCATTAAATGTAAACAATCTCTTTGATGCCACTGGATTAACAGAAGCCGAGGAAGGTGTAATTCCAACTAACAACATTATTCGCGCTCGCAGTATTAACGGCAGAACTACGTCTGTCACTTTAAAATACCGTTTCTAATTAGGGGTAGTAGTTATGCAATTAACATGTTTTGGCGAGATGCTTATTGATTTGTTACCTACCGGCGACGGTAGCTTTAAACCTATTGCCGGCGGCGCTCCAGCGAATGTGGCGGTAGGCTTTGCTAAACTTGGTGGCAGTGCTCGGTTTGTGGGAGGTTTTGCTGAAGATCCCTTTTCGTTGCAATTAAAATCAACCTTGGCGCTATATGCTGTTGGAACTGAATATTGTGTATCCATAAGTGGAGCGCAAACCGCCTTGGCCATCGTCCACCTAGACGCCCAAGGAGAACGAAGCTTTTCGTTTTACCGCGACAGTACCGCAGATATTGCAATCCGCCCAAAAGACTTTGAGCATTTGCAATGGCCAGATCACGGCATATTTCATTTTTGCTCAAACACGCTTACCGATGCAGAAGTTACAAGTACCACCATGGCGTTATTAAAGTCTGCTGCTGCTCATAATCAATTAATTTCATTTGATGTTAACCTGCGCTTGAATCTATGGCAGGACTTATCTTGCTTATCCAAACGTATAGAAGCTTGCTACCCCTATGTCGACATATTAAAAATGAGTAAAGATGAGCTGAGATATCTCGCTGAAGAAAAGAACATGAGAGAAGCTAGCTATTTAGATTGGTTACTTAGTGTCGGCGTAAAAGCGGTGATCTCAAGCGATGGGCCAAATCCTTGCAGTGTATTAACAGCTAAAGACTTTTATTCCGTCGCCTCTCCTACTATTGATGCGGTTGATACAACTGGCGCTGGGGATAGCTTAATGGCAGGGTTTCTATTTCAACTCAGTCAACATGGGATCTCAAAAGATACGCTAGCGCAAAACTTCCCGACCGTAAAAAAGGCACTTAGCTTTGCCGTGAAATGCGGTGCGTTTACTTGTGAACACAAAGGTGTCATGCCCTTTATGCCAACGTTTATAGATGTGTCTGAACGCTTTTCTTCCTTCAACCCTGAGGCTTTGTTAGGTTAATACCTAAAGCGGGAAAAGGCTTTCCCGCTATTTTATTATAAAAGTCGAGGCTTAAAACCCTGTTTCATAATCAATATGAGCAGAGTTTGTCGTCTCGTATGTACCGTCAGTATAAAGAATAGTTGCAGTCGCATTGTACTGACGATAAGCACGAATGGTCATATTACACGTAGTACCACCGCTGCAGCTCGCATCACCATTCCAAATTACTTTACTAATCGCTTTAGTGGCATTTGCGATATAGAATTTACCAGAAGTTGAATTACCGAAAGAAAAATCAATTCCTGAACAAAAGCTAGTATTGTTACCCCACACATTACCGCCTGATTTCACGTTCAAAGAGCATTTTAAATCTGCCGCTTGCGAACTAAAAGACAGACCACCTAGTACAACCAATACTGAAGCAATTAATGTTGATTTCATTATTATTTCCTTTAATTAAGAATAAGTTAAGTAATTTTTAGTGACCAGTTTCATACGAGATATGTGATACATTCGTTTCTTCGTATGTGCCATCTTTGTATAAGATAGTCGCCGTTGCTGTATGTGTTTGATACGCATAAACCGTGAGTGCACATTCAACACCACCAGAACAGCTAGCATCACCATTCCAAATCACTTTATTAATCGGTTTGCTGATATTCGTTAAGTAAAACTTACCTGTTGTCGAATTGCCAAATGAGAAGTCCATACCAAAGCAGGTTTGTCCGTTACCGATGACGTTACCACCTCTTTTCACTTGTAGGTCGCAATTCAACTCCGTTGCGCCAGCGCTGCAGGTACCAACTAATGCAATAGCTGCAAGTATCTTAGTTATTTTTTGTTTCACCTTGCTATCCTTATATTTATTATATTAACAACCAAGAAATCTTGGTTAAAAATAAAACTACACAATAAAAATAAAAAATTCAATTGTTTTAACCAATAAAACACAAATTTCACAAAATTTCACAAAATTTCAGGTGGCATTAAATCGAGCAAGTTCATGAGAAGTGATATAAACGGTAAAAGGACAAGCCGTAGAGATTATCGAAATAATAGACTAAATAAAAAAAGGCCGCAGCGGCGGCCAAACACATCATGGGTAAAACAATGAAGGGATGTAAGTGTGAATACACGAGTCATTCTATGTGAATAATCATAAATTAAAATCACATTATAAAGATTGTTATCATCGCTTTTTTCGAACAGTCTATTTCTGCTACGCTCGTGATACAATCGCGAAATTAAAAACTACAACAAATTGTCTATGCCATTACTTTGGATTGTTACTTTACTTTGGGCGTTCTCGTTTTCTTTGATTGGCGTCTATTTGGCAGGCCAAGTCGATGCTTGGTTTAGCGCTTTATCTAGAACCTTGCTAGCAGCGATTGTGTTTATTCCATTTTTGAAATTGAACTCGGTGAATAAGGAGTTGATAATCAAGTTGATGGCAATCGGTGCAGTGCAGATTGGTCTGATGTATGGCTTTTACTATCATTCTTTTTTATACCTAAGCGTACCTGAAGTGTTGCTATTCACTGTGATGACACCCATCTATATTACTGTACTCAATGACTTACTAAACCGCTCGTTCAATGGCACCTTCTTGTTGTCTGCACTCATAGCTATCATTGGTGCAATCACCATTAGATTTACTGAGCTTACTAGCGACTACCTTTTTGGCTTGCTACTAGTGCAAGGGGCAAACCTTTGCTTTGCAATAGGCCAAGTAAGTTACAAACGCTTAAGTAACCATTACCAGCTGGTACACCATCAAAGTTTCGGTTTTTTCTTTATTGGTGCGTCGCTCGTGCTCGCCATTGGGTTTATGTTATTCGGCAATCCCCAGCAACTCCCAAGTACTAATCTACAATGGGGAATACTGATTTATTTAGGCTTGATTGCTTCAGGCGTCGGGTATTACGTCTGGAACTTGGGACTGACCCGCGTCTCGGTGGGTGAACTCGCGGTAATGAACAATGTGCTGATCCCTGCTGGGATCATTGTCAATTTGCTGATTTGGAACCGAGAAGCTGACCTCGTTCGCCTTGGTATTGGCAGTGTCATTATTTTTGCGGCGTTGCTCTATAGTAAAAGCGGTGCAAAAGTATAACCCTTTTTTATTTACTGGGTTCGACAGAGTCAAACTCCATTTGTGAATTGAAACACGCCAACGCTTCGATATCTTGATATGGCTCTGTTGACCAACATGCTTTCCTAAAGCGCTCATACACTTCACGAAAAGGTGTACAAATTAGCTCAGATTCATCCATCATAATACAGCTAAAGTCTTCAGACTTTATTACAATATAGAGATACTCTCTTCCGCCTTCTTCAGCAAAAAATACGGAATCCCAAAAGTAGCCTTTCTGTCGCATCTCTTCTCTCGTAAACGCGATATTATCCTGCATATAAGCAAGTAATTCATCCGCTTGAGGACGAGCATTCAAGTTTAATTTTATCTTTAGCAGTTTTGTTTCCATGGAATAAGATTAACCCCTCCAACCTTTAGCCATTTTGGTACTGAGCATACCTTCCTTCATTTTTTATTCCTATTTTCTACTTATCATTTTCGTAGTAACGACTATACCTAATTCCCTCAAACGGGCCCAACTATAAAATTAGTAAAATGTAACAAGCTGTTTTACCTAAGATAACCATTAACGCCCATGAGCCAGATCTCTGGAGCTAGGTGTTTGACGAAAATTTCGTTAATATCTAAAGAAAAATAAAGTAAAAATATGATGACAAGAATCGTACAACTATTCCCTCTTTGGGCCATTATTTGCTCAGTAACCGCTTATCTTTTTCCAACTCTATTTAGCGCGTTTAAAGGCAGTATTATTCCGTTATTAATGTTGATCATGCTGACAATGGGGTTAACCCTCACTACAAAAGACTTTTTACGCGTGCTTGACAACAAAAAAGCCATTTGCGTTAGTGTACTGCTTCAATTTACCGTAATGCCGAGTGTTGCCTACTTGATTGCAACCACAATGAGCGTAGAAACTGACTTATTAATTGGTATGATTTTAGTGGGCACGGTTGCTGGCGGCACGGCTAGTAACGTTTTGTGTTATCTCGCCAAAGGAGATGTCGCGTTATCGATTTCTATGACCGCGATTAGTACTTTACTCGGCGTGTTCTTAACGCCACTAATTACCACATTGATGATTGGCCAGGTGGTTGATATTCAGTTTTCTGATATGTTGACGAGCCTGCTAAAAATTGTGCTATTTCCTGTGGCTGTGGGCGTTACTTTCAATACATTGCTTGCCAAGCCACTGGCGCATTCTATTATCAAAACAACTCCGATACTGCCTTTACTTTCAATGCTTTCAATCGTTTTTATCATTGCAGTGATCGTTGCTCTTAATCAACCTAAACTTCAAAGCATCGGGCTCGTTATGCTGGTTGCCGTGATCCTGCACAATACTACAGGACTACTTTTGGGCTATTTCATTCCGAAACGGCTCGGTTTTGACGAAAAAGTATGTCGCACCATGGCCTTTGAGGTGGGTATGCAGAACTCGGGCCTTGCTGTTGCGCTTGCTATGAAGTTTTTTACTCCTGCAGCGGCCGTAGCAGGTACCCTATTTTCTATTTGGCATAATGTCAGCGGCTCGATATTAGCTGGAATATGGCGACGAAGCGCCGGCAGCTCATCTGATAACAATAAAGCCTAACATCAAGTGTTAGGCTTTTGGTAATTGCTTATAAAAGTGAATTTTGCAATCCGATGAGCCGTTGATTTGTTCACATTTTACAATCTGGTAATCGCGGCTTATTAGCATCAATAGCATGTTTTTAAATAGATTTCTCGACTTTACTCTGATTGCGCTATAGCCTTGCGCTTTGCACCACGTTTCTTGCATCACCAACAACTGCTTGGCAATACCCTTACCGCGATATTCGGGGATGACCGCGCCTAACCAACTATAAAACTCGTTATTTGGCAGTTCGTGGCCCAGTTTATATCCTACAGGCTTGCCTTGAGCGTACGCCACCAGCAATAAATGTTGTTTATCTTGCAGTTTGTCTACGACTTCCTCACCCTTTCTTGGCGTGGCAAATTCAGGAATTTGGTTTTCTATCGCAAGGAGGTCATCTATCGAGCCGACTTTATATTCTAGATTCATATTAATGTCTGTGTAATTGAAAAGGTATCGCCAACAGTCACTTCTGCATATGCGCCGTTAATCAGCGTTAAATTCGGCGCTTGATGGCCTATATCCACATCGTATAGCACCGGGAAATCGCAACCAGTAAAGACGTTTTGCAATGCATCTAGGTGCGTCCAGTCGCTATCTTTTGCCAGCGGCTCTGGATTTCGACCAATCAAAACTCCAGCGACTTTCGAAAACCAACCTCGTAAATTAATACTTTGCAGCGCACGATAGTATGCCGCTGGCGGCATTTCACCATTTTCAAAATATAAGATAATCGACTCATCAGGGTGCGCCTGTGAAAAAGCGTCCAGATCAAAATATTCCGTACCAGCCAATAACATGTGAATATCCAAACAGCCGCCTAATAATCGACCAGCAAACTGTTGACGGTGATTGCCATTGGCCAAAATACGCCATTGAGTGCTCGCGGATAAGTTAAATCCAGCATCGGGAAAATCAACAAAATTGAGTGGCTCAGCTTCAAAATGTGTCGAGGGAAACTGCGTAAAAGAGTCATTAGGCGCGCGCCTCAAATGGTTAAAAAGTCCAACCGTTAATGCGTCTTGTTGATGCACATTTAATTGCATAAGGTTAGTTGCATGCACGCTTGCCCAGCCTAGTTTGCAAGTCACTGCGCTCAGCAAAGTGCTGACATCAGAGAAACCAATGAGCCATTTTGGCTGCGCATGGGCCAACTTTTCCCAATTAAGTAATGTCAGTAAATCCATTGCAATTGCACCGCCCCATGGCGGCATAATCGCGTCTATTGTGTCATCGAGTAAGTATCCCAAAAGCTCATTAGCACGGGTTTTGACATCCGCGCTAACGTAGTTGTGGTTATCTCGCAGGCATTCACCAACCTCGAGTTCAAAACCTTGTTGCGCCAGATAATCCAAAGCGTTGTCTAATCTCGCGTGCATAGCAGCAGGTACGCCCGCTGAGAATGCCGTGATCGCAATTTTACTGCCCGCTTTCAACGGTTTGGGATACTTCATCATGATTTCCGTTATTTTTTGCTTATCCTACCTGAATTTCCGCTTTTGCATACTTTAAATTCTCCCGTTTCGGGCGAGCAATCAAATATAGAAAGGTTAACGGCCCCAAGCGTCCAATCAGCATTAAAAAGATGATTACCGCTTCACCGGGTTCAGACAATGAGCCAGTGATCCCTCGAGATAAGCCAACTGTGCCTAATGCCGACACGGCTTCAAACGTGATATCCGTTAAATTTGCCTGCTCGGTGATCGTTAAAATAAGGGTTGCGAGCATCACGGTAAAAAAGTACACCACGGTGAGACTAAGCGCCTTAAATACCGTTTCAGGCGAGATCTGTCTGTGTCCGATAGCGACTTGATCTCTGCGTCTCAGATAAGCGTAGGTTGCCATTAATAGCACCACCACTGTGGTTATTTTAAGACCACTGGCGGTACTCATAGAGCCGCCCCCTATTATCATTAACCAAATGGTCAGCACGGTACTTTCGTCATTCACCAGCGCAAAGTCGATACTGTTAAAGCCCGCTGTCCGTGGCGTTACCGCTTGCATCCAGGCAGTGATCACTTGCTCAGACAACGGCAAATTTCCGAGGGTCTCTGGGTTATTTGCTTCAAAAAGCCAAAATAAGCTAAATGCCAGCACATTTAACACCGCAGTTGCTATCAACACTAACTTAGTGGCAGATCCAAACCGGCTCCAACGGCGTCGTTTTACTATATCCATCAACACCACGAATCCAAGTCCGCCAATCACAAATAACCCTGATATCACAAGATTAACGACCCAATCACCACGAAAACTGGTTAGGCTGTCATCATGCAATGCAAATCCGGCATTGTTAAAAGCCGAAATAGTGTAGAAGAAGCTTTGCATTATCGCATCACCAAGCGGTAGCGTTTGATACCAGTGGGCAAGCAAAATGGTAAACCCTATCGATTCGATGATCAGCGCATAAACTAACACGCATTTGGCTGTATCAACCAACTGATCAAATCGAGCTATGCCAAAGCTTTCTTTTGCGATAAGTTGTTTACTAATGTCCATTTGCTGCCCCATCCCCCGCAGCACCACAACCGTAATGGTCATAAAGCCCAGTCCACCGATTTGAATAAGACTGGCAATAACGAGATGGCCAAAGGTCGTAAAATCATTTGGCGTACTCAGTACCGCAAGTCCTGTCACCGTTACCGCGGAAGTCGCAGTAAATAACGCTTGCATCACTTTAATGTCTTGGGTGTGTGCTATCGGTAGCAACAACAAAATAGTACCTAAAGCTATCAGCCCGCAAAACCCAATAAACAGAACTGCAGGGGGGCTTAACCTCAGCGGCTTTTTGTGGGCTTTGGGCTTGCTATTTGGATAGGGATAATAGTGGGGACTCCATGTTTTCATTACGCCCCCAGTTTTAACGCGATAGAATTTAACGCTTTTAACTGACCGTTGAGGATCACTTTATCATCTTCGTTGATCAAAAATGACTCAGCTGGATTGGTATAACACGCTTTGCCGCGCTGCACTAACACAGCCTTGATTTCGCCCTTTGCACGCTTTAATAGCGTCGCCAAAGACTGTCCGCAGCTTAATTTATTCACGATGACTTCCACCATGTAAAAGCCATGCCCCAACTGCATATATTGATTCACCATAGGGTAATTCAGTGTTTGTGCAACCTTGATCCCCATTTCTTCTTCAGGGTGGATCACACGTGTTACGCCTAAACGAGATAAAATTGTATGATGCGCTTCTGAGCTGGCCTTAACCCAAATTTGCTCAACGCCTAAGTTTTTTAGCGACAGTACACATAAAATGCTCGCTTCTAAGTTTTCACCAATGGCGACCAGTACCGCTTTGCTTCTCGTAATATCTAGTTGGCGTAATGCCGTTTCATCGGTCGCATCCAAAGAGGTGGCATAATCAATATGCTCAACAACTTGGTTCACCACACGTTCGCGACTATCTACACCTATCACTTTGTTTCCAAGCCGCTTTAATTCCAAACAAGCCGCAAAACCAAATCGACCTAAACCAATTACTACAAATTGTGCCATAACAACCTCTATATACTCCGTTATGAGAAATGCTTATTGAGCGGTAAAAGTAAAAACCGATAACCAACCCCGGGCTCAGTTTCTATGATTTTTGGTGTAGCAGCATCATCACTGAGTTTCTTACGTAACTGGCTGACCACAATCCGTAAATAGTGACTATCTTCCACATGGCTTTCGCCCCAAATTTGCTTTAATAAGGTTTGCTGACTGACTAATTCTTGTGCTCTTTGTGCAAGCATACTAAGTAGTGCAAATTCCTTTTTCGATAGTGCTAATGGTGCGTTATCCATAATGACTTGATGCTTTTGTAGATCTATCATCAACTTGCCGTAGTCAATGGCGAGTAAGCGTTTGTTCGGTACTAAATCTCGTAATAGCACTTTAACGCGTACCACCAGCTCTTTGATGCTAAAAGGCTTCGTCAGGTAGTCGTTTGCGCCGCCCTCCAGCAGTTTAATCTTCTCGGCCTCTTGATCTCGTGCAGTTAAGATCAATACTGGTAGCTTGCTGGTTTCTCGGATCTTCTTCAAAATGCTATATCCATCAAAATCTGGCAGCCCAAGATCTAAGATCACCAAGTCTGGCAGCTCACCTTTTAGCACCGACATGGCTTCCTTTCCGGTGCTGGCTTCCACATAATTCAGCCCTTCAGCTTTTAATGCTAAGCGGATAAAACGACGGATCTCTTCTTCATCGTCAATCAATAAAATGGTGTGAGTCATCAATGCGCCTCCTCTTTTGGCAAACTAACTTCCATTGTGCAGCCTTGCGTCGTCGGTAAAATGCGAATATCTCCGCCGTGCGCACGAATGATACCTCTCGCCACACTCAGCCCTAAGCCACTGCCACCGTCTTTGCTGGCGCTTTGTCGAAACGAGCTAAAGGCGGTAAAGACTTCCTTTTGCCGAGCAACGGGGATCCCAGGGCCGTTATCCTGAATAAATATCAACAACGCTTGCTGCGTTTCTCCTAAGGAAATCTCAACCCGCTCTCCATCGGGACTAAAGGTGACTGCATTTTCAATTAAGTTAAACAGGGCTTGTTCAATGAGTGCAGCTTGTATCGTGAGAATTGGACTCATATTCTGTGGCATTCTCGAGACGCATGGCGCGCCTAGCCGCAAAATCACGTTATCGATCAAGACATCAATAGACGTAGGTTGCTTCAACAGCGAAAGCTCATCCCCTTGATGCTGTAACTTGGTGGCTTGCAAGATATTTTCGATATAGCGAAACAAACGGTGGCTTTCTGATCGTGCCGACCCCAACAGCTCATTTTGCTCGTCTTGGTCTAACTTATCACGATAGGTTTCTAGCGTTTCGAGCGCGCCCATCACCGCAGCGAGCGGTGTGCGTAGATCATGAGAAACCGACAACAAGATATTAGAGCGCACGTTCGCAACTAAAAGCTGCTGCTTTTGCTCTTTGATATAGCTCGATAAATAGCTAGTAGCTAATGCCACCGCGATAAATACCACTAAATTGACCACATCTTCGGTATTATTCATATGAAGCGTGTATCTGGGCTCTGTGATGAAGAAGTTGAACACTAGACTGCTAACAATCGCCACTCCCAGTGCCATCCAACGTTTTGCGATGAGAGAAACAACAACAACCCCCAACTGCAATACCAACAATACACTGATCGCCGAATGTAGCAGCGAGTCTAAGGCAACGGCAAAGGCGCTGGTTAACAGCAAAACCAGAAAACTAACGAGATACTCGTTCTTGGCAATAAATCCATTCTCGGAAAACATAGTGACTCCAACTTGCGCTATGTCTTTATTCTATCCTTGTCGAAATTTCGTTGCCGTATAATTTGCGTAAAATTTACTTAACTTGAGTGGAGTTACAATTTAGCACAAGAGCCTGTTTATCTATCAAGTTTGTTTTTGCATGTTGATGATAAAAAGGCTAAGCGCATATCTGATAAAGCAATTGTTATACGCTGGCACAAGCTGTTTAAAAGCAACTAGGTAACTTAGAAATTCATTGAAGAATGGCCGGGAGCGAGTACTGACCACTTATTGTAAAACACTCAAAAAACGACGGCGCACAAACCTAGCAAATTGTGAACGTTTGCTGGCTGGACCAAATAAAGGCTTTAGCAATAACGCCTCAAGCTGCGCTAACCGTAGCCTCCCCCATGCCGTGCGCGATAAGCTGATTTTGACGTCGAGAAATACGTAAACGCCAAAAACTCGCTTATTTTAGAAACACTTTTGATATGAGTGATGAACACTTGTTTGTAATTCTAAGTCGAAACTGCCGTAACTATGGTGAATAGATAACAGTGGGTGTCTGTATTATTTCTCTGCCGGAAAACCCAAAAAAGTAGCACTCATTGCCTGTGTCAGAAAGATGATTGTGATCTTAAATTCGATGCTCAGAGACGGGGTAATGTGGGAAACGCCAAAAGTTTAAAATTTAGCTATTGACGCCATAGTCTCTTGTTAGGTGTTTTCACCAAAACTGCCACCATTTCTTAGGTTTTGAAGGCGTGGTTTCTATTGAGTTTTTAACTGTCGACGAGCCAGGTTCTGAGTTAAGCATTTCATTCATCATCGCCTCAAAAGCTGATGAGCTAACTTGTTGAAGAGTTGCCAGAGCCTTCTGTACTGATGATTCAATTACATCCACATTCAAACCATTGGCTAGAGCTTCCTCTACACACCACGTTTCAAGCTTCGGGGTGTTAAACGAAAGCCTTACACTGTTATGGTTTTCACGATCCACCCAATAATAAATGGCTGGATATTCCCCTTTTGGCAATGACCCAACACCATTAAATTCGCCAATATACTCAGGCATTGATTGATTTTCTTGATTGAGACGATTATATAAAAGTGGAAATAGATCAATATGATCCATACTGGTATCTCCTCGTATTTCTATAACACCTAACTTTAAGCTAACGGGCAAAAAACACAATGCCACACTATGCGAAGCATGGCATTGTGTTTTTATCCCAGTGACCGAAGAAAACGTGTTAAGCGCCTTGTTATACACATCACTACTCGGTGGTTGGTAAGAGGATCTTTAAACCTTCATACCATGCTAAGAATGCAACTGTTCCATGAGTTTCGTTTTCGAAATATTGTTGTTTACCTATTTTTTCCTGAATATTGTTGATAACAGAAGAGGCAAAGGACGTTCCCCACTTATAGTTTGTGAGTCCAATTTCTCCAAGGTGCGAATTATTCGCAAAAGCAAAATACACATTAAAACCATACTTCTGAGGCTTATTATTACTATAGGTGCGATTTAGATAGTCATTGTCCCAGAGTGCCGTAGGATCGATGATTAGATAATCTGTAAACAACGAGGAAGAACTAAGAAGTGCGTTTGCTGCGAACAAGCCGCCAAAAGATTCACCTACCAATAATCGTTTGCTAGTAGCCCTGTAAGTTTGGTCGATTTGTGGGATAAGTTCTTTTTCCAGAAAATCTTGAAATTGTGATGCGTTTCCAGTTTGTGAAAATGAATCTAAAACACGTCCTTTGAATGTCCATTCGTTAAGCCTCGACGGAGTTAAATCTCTCGATCTATTTGTATTTGGAATAGCAATAACAATGGCTTCTTGTACCTGGTTCCCTAAAGTCTCAGTGCTTAATGATTCCAATACACCAACGAAACCTTTAAATCGATGTACATCTCCGTCCAATAGATAAATGACAGGATATGATTTTGAATTAGTGTTGTAAGACGGAGGGAGATAGACCATATAGGGCCTTTCTTCTTCAATGAGATTCGATTTTAATGAAGTTGAAATCCCCAACTCTATTACTTCTGAAGCAAAAGCATTTGCAGTAAGCATGCAGGCGATAATCATTGGCACTAATTTATTCATTCTGACTTCCTTGATGTGTATAGACATAATGACTCCCACACGGTGCTAGCCTCCGCTTTTTCGTGGGTTAGCTTAATACAAAGCCAGAGCCATAATTAGTTTGTCAAATAACTAAACAGCAGAGGCTAGCATGAACAAACATAACATACTTTTTATCGGGCTTGATACACATAAAGAATTCATTGAAGTCGACTATATTGAAGACCATAGAGGCGCACAACCTGAGCACTTTGGTAGAGTACCATCATCTAAAATAGCCGTTAAAAAACTAGTTCGTCACTTTGAATCTAAATACCCTGATGTAACTCTTTGTAAATAGCTGACACCTAAATCGCTTAAATCGCTGACACCCACCACTCGCTGTAAATCGCTGACACCCACCACTAATTTGCACCTTCCTAAGATACCGCCTAAGCTTTAATTCTGCACTCAAAGGATTGAGAAAACTAAACTATGGCTACTGCCCGTAAAAGACAAATCAGTTTAACCGACACCAAATATTATCACTGTATCTCCCGTTGCGTAAGGCGTGCCTTTCTGTGCGGTGAAGATAGATTTACCGGAAAATCATATGAACACCGCCGGGATTGGGTTGAAGAAAAGCTCCTGATGTTGGGGTCTGTGTTTTGCATTGATGTCTGTGCTTATGCCGTGATGAGTAATCACACCCACATTGTTTTATATGTTGATGATAAAAAAGCTAAGCGCCTGTCGGATGAAGCGATTGTGATGCGGTGGCACAAGTTATTTAAAGGCAATTGGATAAGCCAAAAGTTTAGTGAAGGCACTTAAATCGCTGACACCCACCACTAATTTGCACCTTCCTAAGATACCGCCTAAGCTTTAATTCTGCACTCAAAGGATTGAGAAAACTAAACTATGGCTACTGCCCGTAAAAGACAAATCAGTTTAACCGACACCAAATATTATCACTGTATCTCCCGTTGCGTAAGGCGTGCCTTTCTGTGCGGTGAAGATAAATTTACCGGAAAATCATACGAACATCGCCGGGATTGGGTTGAAGAAAAGCTCCTGATGTTGGGCTCCGTGTTTTGTATTGATATCTGTGCTTATGCCGTGATGAATAATCACACCCACATTGTTTTATATGTTGATGATAAAAAAGCTAAGCGTCTGTCGGATAAAGCGGTTGTGATACGGTGGCACAAGTTGTTTAAGGGCAATTGGATAAGCCAAAAGTATATTGAAGATGAGCCACTCAGTGAGTCGGAGCAGTTGATACTCAATGAGCATGTCGCCAAGTACAGAGAAAGGCTTGCAGATATTAGCTGGTTTATGCGGGTACTTAACGAAGATATCGCCCGCCGAGCAAATAAAGAAGATAATTGCACAGGTCGGTTTTGGGTCAAATCCCAAGCATTACTGGACGAGGCAGCACTGGCTGCTTGTCTAGCTTACGTAGACCTAAACCCAATTAGAGCCAAAATTGCCGCAACGCCTGAAACCTCAGACTACACCAGCATCAAAAAACGCATCGACCATGCAAAGCTGGGCAAGCAACCAAAAAGCCTACTACGCTTTGCTGGCAGCCCACGAAAACATATGCCAAAAGGACTGCCTTTTGAACTCAAATCCTATATTGAATTAGTTGAACTCACAGGCCAATGTATTCGAGTCGATAAACGTGGTTATATTAACGAAGCGCAACCCATTCTCTCTCGATTAAATATAGAACCTGAGAACTGGATAAAACTCACCACGCAATTTTCTCGGGTATTCCATGGTGCAGTTGGTCGAGAGCGAACAATAACCACTTACTGCGAAACACTGCAAAAACGACGACGGACAAACCTAACAAACTGCGAGCGCTTGTTGGCTTAGCAAAACTCACATTCTCAACTCTAGAATTTCTTACTGCTGTATATGCAGCGCGTTGTCGTGCGCGATAACCCAGTTTTAGTGTAGAGATACGCTTGAGCGCTAAAAAATAACCTATCGATAAACGTTTTTGTACCCAGTGATTGAAGTATTTTTATACTTTTTTACTTCACTTCCTCAGCTTTGATGCTAATTGTGATGGGTGTCATTTGTTTCATTTTTTATGAGTCCGCTTTTTTAATTGCCTTGTTATGTTTTTCAGTTACCGCATTACATTGAAGCAATTGATTGTTAATTTGGCTCTTTTCTAATGAACATTTGTCTTTTAGGGATGACAACCGTTCCTTTTGTTGCTCTTTCAACCAATCAATTCGACCCTTATTTTGTGACTTTAACTCTGTAATTTGGGTATTGAAATTTTTCTCTAAGCGCTCTATTTGCCATGTATGGTACATCCAAAAGGCTGTTGACAATGACGCTATTACAGCACCTAGAACAAGCCCTGGGTGCTTTCCAAACCACGTTTCCCATTTATTGTTTTCTAAAATCAAGAGCCTTTGATCTAAGTGACCTAGCACTTCGTCTTGTCGCACTGTTCCGTTCATTAATTTTCTCCTTTTGGAGAAATTACTTTTTGAACATCTGCTCGAGCGGCACGGTTATCCCAACTGCTGTGTTCGTCGTCTCCTTTTATGATGACAATTCTGTTACCTTCCATGTAAACGTTAGTTCCTGCAAAGGTAACTCCTTCTATATTTCCATCAATTAATCTTTGCTCAATCGTGGCTAAAGTTCTATTTACACTTTCTACAGCAGGAGCTACTGAAACTTTAGATTTCTTCGAATCGACAATTTCAAATTCAATCGTTGCGCCCCTTCCATTAGTAGGATGAATACTTGCAGATATATTGTATCCACTTTTTATGTTTGGTTTTATTGAAGAAACAAACGAATTTGCATACTTTTTTAATAGTTTTTGATTGTTCATAGATCCCTCAATATTCGACTAATCCCGAGAAAAACAACGCCAAAATCAACCGCCGTCTTTAGCGGTCGGTTGCATTTTCTTGTTAGAAGCTGGCTCTTCGGATATCTGCTCGTTTACATTACTTTTTTTAAGCAAGGCAGAAGAAGCAATAAAAGCAAAGTCAATCACCGCGAGTATCACGCCAGCAACTAGTACTTTTTTGGCTATATTTTTTGCTTTAACATAATCCGGCTCACCAGTTTTTACTCTTTCCCACTCGTTTTTTAAGAGTGGTTTTGAAAAGCTACGGATATCATCACATAGCTTCAAAGCACCTAGATAATCGGAAGCGTTATAAAGATCACGCGACTCTTCAAGTGCAGAGAGAAACTTCTCGTTGGTTTCAGCAAAGTGCTTTTCTCTCTCATAAGCATTTACGCGAAAAAGAATATCGTTATAGGCGCTATTTACCCTTAGATAGATGCTCTCAATATCCTTAGTCATTTCATACTTGCTTTTAGTGTCGCTTTCTTCTCTGTAGTTCTTGTGAATAACAGATATGTATGACAGGGCTGAAATATAATCTGAAATAGAACGTCGCAATTCGTCTATCCATGCCTGACGAAACTCAGAAACCTTTTGCTCTTTTGCATTTACCAAGTTAATGAATGAAAAGCACCCTGCAATTAGTGCCGCAGTGATTGCACCAAAAGCTATAGTTGAAGGGCCTAGTATTAATGATTCCATAGCAGCTACCTAAAAAGGAATGTCCTCGTGCTTTTTATTCAAGGGTTTGAACACTTGGCCACATTTATTTTCTACAATATCCAGAAATTCTTTAACCGTACCTAAGATATCGTCTCGATAGTTAGGAAGAACAGTTACTTTTTCTTGCCCTCTAAGCCGACCATTTATGGCGGCAATATCTAGATTATTGTCAACCATTCTTTTGTCTATAAACCTCTCGCTATCTAGGGACTTGACTTCAAACTCTGAAAATCCGTCTTCAAGTTTCTTTTTCAGAATCCTGTCTCTTAGCTCCTTGGTTTGCGGAAAGTCAGATTTCAGGCAGTCAGGATCTCGAAGTGAGGTCTTATCTCCTGTCCACATATATAAGCAAGTAACAAAATCTGAAAATTCAGCCTGTAATCTAGCTGCACCGAAAGTAGAGGCTAATACAATACCAATTTTGCGCTCTTCTATGATTTCGCTGATAGAAGAGGTTTCTATTGCTTGATAAAAATCCCCCCACCTTTCTATGTGGATAAAGTCGTTGGCAAACAATTTCTGCAAAATACCAGCATCACTTGTGAAGTTGTACTCAAAGCCACTTTCTTCACCTGGCCTTCTCTTTCTGTTCGTGTACCTGGGAATAATCTGAACTTTTTTTTCTCCGATGGTATTCAGAAGCTCTAGCTGAAAGGTTGTCTTTCCCACTCCGGATGGGCCGCTCAATATAAATACATGGCCAGATTCAATATTCATGTGATTTTTCTTATTCCTCTGTAGGCTTCTAACATTTTAGTATTTATGCGACACGTAGTTTGTGTTGCATAATCGCTTGTTGGACTGAGCTGCTACCTGCTCGGTGTGACAGAGTTGGTGTTGTTTATGCTATAGGAATTTGCTTTTTAGAGGCTCTCACTTTCCTAGCTAGTGTAATCAGTTTAGCTAGTGTAATCAGTTTAGCTAGTGTAATCAGTTTAGCTAGTGTAATCAGTTTAGCTAGTGTTATGTAAGCTTTCCCTGTATTGCTCAGCGCTTATTATGTATTCATTACACCTAAATTTGCCTTAATAAGCAATTATATTTTTATGCACACATAGGCCGCTAGCCTGAGCAATCAAGCAGGTTAACTAATTGATTTTACGCAGCTATCTAGCAGCTAACTCGTTCGGTCTACTTTGGTCGGTGTTGCATCTAACTTGAATACGCCAATTAGCCGTAAGATACCTACCTTACAATGCTGACAAGGCCAATTCGGTATCAATGTCACGTTTTCTCCTGTCTTTGGCCTCTTTGCTCTGCATGTGCATGACGCCTGCGACCTTATCAGCGCTAACTTTCGCTTGCGACATGCATTGGCTAAAAAACCGTAATGCCGAATACGCATAAATCCTTTCGGTAGTACATGCTGCAAATAACGCCGTAAGAATTCGTCATTACTCAGTGTCATCACTTTATCAAGATTATCATCTGCGTAATCTCGGTATTTGAAGCTCACCGACTGTGCATTTGCTGATACTAAACGTGATTCAGACATCACCCCTTTTCGGGTATACCGTGCTAGGTAACTTACTAGCTTTTCACTGTAAGCTAAACAGGCCTTGCTATACACGCACCACTTTAAAACCTATAACACCCCACACTTTTCGCCACTCTTTTGCTACACACCTGTTACAAAGTGGGTCAGATATTAGAACAGTACAAGCTCAGTTAGGCCATTCAGACGTTAAAACCACTCAGATTTATACCCATGTTTTACAGCAAGGCGCAAACGGTGTTGTAAGCCCGTTGAGCAAAATTTTCTAGCTCGTTTTGGGGCATACATGAGTTAGTGGAACGTGCGCTTTGTGGAACAAAAGTAACATTGACGACCGTCTTTTGTTCCACAAAGCGCATGTCAGGTAAAGTCTCGCCCCGTTCTTTTTAAACGGTGAGATTCGGGTATGGGCTACTACATTTTATACCTGGTAAAAAGTGCAAATCTCAGCAAACAATAATGATCACGGCAATCAAGTCGCGCCAGTTACTGGCATATCCGAATCAAAGCCAACACTGGTAAATAGGCTATCTAATTCAAGCTCAAAATCTTTGCGATTTACATCCAACGCTTTTAATGTTGTTCCACCAAGTAACGCCTCTTGGCCCTTCTCTAGGCGTGCATGTAAACTTGCAATTACTGCACGAATGCGATCTCTATCTTGCTGCGCCAATGCTTTTTGACTTTCAGTTTCATGGTCAAGCTTTGCTAACATTTCCAGCCGCTCAGAGAGCTCCTTGTACGCTAAAAAATCTAACTCTAAATTTTTAAACAGTAATTGCTGCGCTTGATCTTTACTGCAGATATCAACCTTTACAGGCCTTGTCATCATATCAGCCAACAACGCTCGGAGCTTTTCGTAAGCAGCCTCATCATGAGAGGCGATGCTTGTAAGGTCGAATAGAACTTCGTGATCCGCAAATTGGAACTGCAGTAACGCTTCATTTTTGTCATGTTGCGACGTTTCACTAGACGAGCCACTACTCATGGCATTCATAAAGTTTTGTTTAAAGGTGTGAGCACGACCACCGCCAGCAGCAAGGTGATTATCATTTGCTGTAAGCTGATTATGAGAGTTCGGGATCACTAATTTCACTCGCTCTACAGGTGAAAAGTTCAGTGAAGTAGGCTCAATCAGCGATACTTGATGTCCAGTTAAAAGCGTTGGCATTGGGCAAGTCTAAAAAACAATCTCGGTGCTAGACCTTTGCAAGCATTATTCCAAATAAATATTTTCAACAATCAGCCGATGAATTCATATCAATATCCACTGAACACGGAAATATTTCATTTTCTTAAATAACTCGTACAGCTTCATGGGCAATTCATTGCCGCTTAGGTACGTTAGGTTGCCCTATTTGAAGGCTAAATGGCAACAAGTCTACTGCTGAACAAATTGCAAAGCCCGTACTTAAAAAAGAAACGCCGCAATAGCAACAAAAGCGGAATTTGGTATAAACCTTGCTGTATGAATATTAACCACCCAATGGATGTGCTTAATCATGAAATTAACGAAGGAAGAATTACAATTCATTAACCGAACCCTAGCCGGTAATCGCGTTACAGGCTCGCTATTGCCGGAAGCTAGGGATCAAAAACAGCAAACGCACAGTGAGATTAAAAAGTTACTTGCGAGTATTTCAAATAGTTCTCAGTTTAGTCTCGTTGCCAAAAATGCCAACGAGCAGGTCGAATTTCCACTTAGCGACCTATCGGCATTGATGGAGATTTTAGACAACAACTTAGAAGCACCTAATATAGTGGAAGCCGCTAACTCTAGTGCACCGCGAAGCTGGCGTACCTGCCCATCAACGCCGGTCAGATTTAGATTGTCCCCTCAAATGATGCCGTTTAACATGGTCTCCATATCCCAATCCGGTGGACTGATTAATACTTTTCCCTACCAAGCAAATGCAATCCAAATTAATGTGATCAGTCGGATCGCTAAATTATATCTTGCCGACCCTATTCCACTGTTTGCAAACGTCCACTCAATAAAAGTGGCAAGCCCACTGGAGCTCGCCGTATCCTTTGCAATGAATAAAACCGATAACGAAAAACTCAAAGCATTTATTCTTCATAACTACATACAGCGCAAGGGGTTAGATTAGTTAGACCAAGCTAGTCACAGGCGCCTTATCGTGTAACGTTCGTAGTAATGTGTAAAAGTCTTGGTTTAGATTTAGCTGTATACCACCAAGCGCAGCAATCGGAACACAGGGTGTCCAAGAGTTGAGCAGTGCAAGCCCCTCTAGCTGAGCTATTTCACTGATTGAAATATCAACACTTCTTTGCTTTATACCGGTTTGATGCGCCATTGCTTCTATTGTTTGCATCATAGTACCGTGTAATTTGGCCCCTTTTGGCCATACTAACCCTTCGCCATCCCAGCCAACAAGATTCCAAATACTGCCTTCCAATACTCGATTGTCATGAACGAAAAGTGCGTCGTCAAACCCAGCTTTGTTTGCTTCACGCAAAAAATAAGTTTTTGCGATTTCACCTACATGTTTAATGTCAGCAAGTGGGCGCTGATAATCATAAGATTTAAGGCTCATCGTCCCCGCTGGACCATCATATGCAGCACTTGTTTTAATCATAATATTGAGATCCGCATCTTTTGATTTTTGCGTAAATTCACCATCTGAACTAAATACCGTGATTAAGATTGAGCCATCCTTTGGGGCTTCCTTTACCGCAGCTTGTAGCTGCTCTACCACATCAGTCTCTTTCAACTCCATTGAAAATATTTTTTGTGAAGCTTGCCGTAACCTTGCAATATGAAACTCAAATCCTTTTACTCCATATTCTCGCATTTGCATTGCAGTAAAATGTGCATGCCCTGCAAATGCCAGATTTTCTAACTCCTCTATTTTCGCTACATTACCATTGATAAAAGTAGAAAACTTATCTTTCATTTCACTAGTCCAAATACCTCTGTGTGGTATTATTCTCTCGAAACTAGGGGGTTTTGAAAAACGAATAGTTTTTTCAAACACTACAAATTTAATTTGCAGGGTATTAAATGAAGTACTTAAGTGGTTCTCTCTTACAAATCTTAGATGCAAGCTTGCGGCTTAACAACTTTTCAAAAGTAGCAGAAGAACTTGGACTTACACCTGCAGCCGTGAGCTACCAAGTTAGACAACTTGAAAGTCGACTTGGTTTTTTGTTATTTACACGACAAAGTGGAGGTCTTGAAGTGACCAAAGAAGGGCAACTCATTTGCCAACAAGCTTCTAAGTCGCTTACACAAATGCACTCGGCAATAGCGCAAGCAAAGCAGCTCAACCAAGGTAATAAAACATTACGCATTACCGCCAGTACGCGCTTTGCAACTCAACTACTGTTACCTAATTTAGCTCGTTTTAAATCATCAAACCCTGATATCGACATTGAAATCGATATTTCGGATAAAATACGACCATTGGTACAGAGCGACTTTGATATTGCGATACGCTTTTGTGATGGTGTGTTGGAAGGAGCTGTTGAGATAAAAAATTGATGAGTACCAGCCTTATCGCCGTCTGCAGCAAGGCTTTTTGGCAACAGCATCAAGCCTTGTTGGAAAATCCTAAAACATTTCCTCAATTTTTGTTGTGTTCAGTTAAGTGTCGCGTCGGTTCTTTAGAGTGGCCTAGTTGGTCAACTTGGTACGAAAGCATCACCAACAACGAGCTCAGCAGTTTTGAACAAATTTCGTTCGATGAAATGACACAAGTGATCCAGTATATACAAGATGAGAATGCAATTGGCCTAGTTGAGCCTAAACTGGCTACTAGAGAAATTTCTAG
This sequence comes from Pseudoalteromonas flavipulchra NCIMB 2033 = ATCC BAA-314, assembly GCA_000814665.1. Taxonomy (GTDB): domain Bacteria; phylum Pseudomonadota; class Gammaproteobacteria; order Enterobacterales; family Alteromonadaceae; genus Pseudoalteromonas; species Pseudoalteromonas maricaloris. The sequence continues at coordinate 97,646 of JWIH01000020.1, read as the reverse complement.
TGGTCGATTAGTTCAGCTTGATAAGCGCGAACTGGCGATCCCCGCTCCCTATGCATATTATGCGATCATCCCTGATGGGCGCAAAGATAGAGCGCCGACCAAGAAGTGCTTACAATGGCTACAAGGATTGGTAAATCACTCGCATGGCGAGCAGTAAAAAGGCACAGCCCAGTATTTTATCAATCACAGCACGCTTGGCCGTTAAATCGAATTTGTCTCTTGCTGAAGCACTCAAAATTGAGACAATAAAATACCACAGCGCATCTATCGTTAGCACGGTGATACACATGATAAAACCTACTGTTAAAGTCATCTTTTCTGGGTCGATAAACTGCGAAAAGAGCGCGACGAAGAAAATAGCTAACTTCGGATTCAAAAACGCAATTGCAAAACCATCCTGCGCAGCTTTGGCATACGACGTTGCTGCTTGAGACTGTGATACCGCCAACCCTTGGCTCTTACTCATTAAGATTTTTATCCCCATCCATGCCAAGTAGGCTGCACCACCGTAAACCAAAAATTGGTATACAATCGGAAATTGATGAATAAGCCCTGACAACCCTAAAATCGCTAGGCTGGCATAAATTCCAACTCCCAAACCATGCGCAAGGCTTGCGACAATACCGTGTTTGGCACTATGAAATAGGCTATAACGCAAGACAACCGCTAAACTTGGGCCTGGTGACATCGCACCAAAAGCACAAATAGCAGCAAGACTTAACCAGGCTGTAAGCTCCATAATTTTTCCGTAGATAATTGCAAAACGAGTAGGATAACAGATTTGAAAAAATAGATGACACTTTGTAAGTAAAAAGGAGCTACCTGCCCCTTTCTACGTGTTTTTTATACAGACTGCGTTTGTAATTCACATTCGGTTTTATGCTGACCAATAAACCAAATGCTATTGGCTTCGCCATTGTAAGCCCTATGTTTTGTCTTATCTGCCATTCGCCAAAAAATAACACCTAAGATCATAGCGGTTAACTCCAAACCAATAGAAGACCAAGCTGTCGCTGGCCAAATGCCAAGACTTGGGATTGCAAACGCAATGACTGAAGTCAGTGGCAACGAGAAGCACAAAATGGCAATCGCCCTTTGTGACCAAATTGCAGTTTTACTCATACCGATAACAAATGCCGCAATCAAGGTAAATCCAAAACACAGATAATAGACCCACATATACACAACATTAATGTTCATTGTGGTCAACGCTGTCCATTTTGTTAGGGCAAACGCCGCGGCTACACCCAATAATGAGCCCATTGCCACGCCAATAGTTAATTTACCCATCACTCGGCTTGATTTTGATTGCTCTGGTTGTTTTTGCTTACGGCGCTTCTCAAGCCACAATAAGTTACCCGTATAAAACAACACAGCGCCTAAAATACCCATAATAAAATAAGCCCAGCGTCCAAACTCACCGCCGTAACTCCCAAAGTGAAGACCGAATAATGTAGTCACTACCGCACCCCAGATACCTTGATCGCCATTCATGACACTGCTTGTAGAAATCTCAAACGTATAAGGATTCATAAACAAGAAGTCAGTTTTAGGTCCGCGCATTAAGTGCTCATCGCTTACGAGTTGTATAGAAGCTGAAGGTCCTTTGCTATTTAAGCGACTGAGGGTAATTTCTTTAATTTGATGTTCAGGTGCATAAGCACGTGCCTTTTCCATGATTTCTTCAATGCTGGGTAAGTTCTCAACTTTAAACTCAACCGCTGACGGCGCTTCACGCCCAAATAGTGGTTTATCACCGTAAAGTTTGCCTAGACCATCGTATAAGAAATCATGAAATGCGAATACGATCACTGTAATCGCGATAATAATATGAAACGGTAGGCTGGTGATCCCAATTAAGTTATGCGTGTCTAACCAAAAACGGCTAGCCCCTTTTTTGTCTCTTAACGCAAAGAAGCTCTTCACTAGGGTTGGCAATAAGAAGATCACCCCTGATACCAATGCTACGAAATACAAGATTGCAGCTACTCCAAGTACATAAACTCCAGCTTGGTCATGACCGATTTCACCCGCAATACCTGCGCTGCGGTGAAGGTAATCAACCAATGACGACAGCTCATTGATATAGCTGGTATGGGCTTCAAGCTCACCGGACTCATTCAAGGTGCCATGCCATAGCTGCTTATCTAAGCTTAACCCTCTCGCATTACCTTGTTGGTACCACGTAATGGGAGATTGTCCTTCCTCAAAACTGACTCTAATCCCGTTTTGTGACTCTGGATATTGTACGAAAGCACGTCGGAGCAACTCATCGTACTGGGTGGTTTCTACTTGCGACAATTGATGAGATGGGGGAGTCGCCCATTTATCGATACTGCTTGCAAACATCGTAATAGCACCGGCAAAGAATCCGATAAACAGCAGCAATCCTGTGGTGATCCCCGTCCAAGTATGAACGCTCTGGTAAATCCTTAAAATATCAGCGCGGATCTTCATGCCATCCCTCTTACAAAATACAATAATACATACACAACGATATTCGCCCCACCCAACCAAAGTACTGCTTGTTTATAATTTTTAAACATAAATACAAAGCTTAAAATTAACAACCAAATAGGTGAAACCATCCACATATTGAACTGGGTGCGCCAACTGTGCTTCTCGACACTTATAGTTTGAGTTAGGCCGTCGCTACCAAGCCAAGCGAAAAGGCCAACTAGACCAAAACTCAACGCTAGGCCTAAAATAATGCCTGCTAGCGTTTTACCTAACCAATCGGGTTGAACCTTTTCGGCTTGTGACAACCGACTCATTGTGATTTCCTAAAAAGTATTAAAATGGTGAAGGGAATAAGCGCGGTAAGCACCATGACACCGATAAGCCAACTAAATACGACCGCTGCACCTGAAAAAAGCTGCAATGCTAAAATCACGCCGCTCGCTAATAAAACATATCCGCCGATTCTGGCACTATTCGGCAAACGTTGCTTCAGCAAGCGCTGATTTTTATTGGTGCTATAAATCAGAATAATTGCAACACTTAAAAGAACAACAAAAGACACACTTAGCAAAGTAAAACTCCGTTTCACATAAAAATATAAAATTAAGGGCTGGTTAAGATTATAACGAACGTTGAAATTTCAGCAACACAAAAAATAACTCATATGATAATCATTTCTATTAGAAAGATTATTTGAATTGCTTTCTTAGGTAATGACAATGATCTGGCAAGCCAATCATTGATGCTTCTGAACTTCGGAGTTACGGTTACATAAAAATATACAAGTATTAATAACAATTTGTCTTAATACCAGCTCAATTTTGAAAGTACAAATCTGACACTAGCGGCATTAGAAATTTCTTTTATAACAACTAAATAGAAAAATTCTTCGCCTTACCGACATGGACGTCGATACCTTGGCGTGAGCATGTGGTAGCGGTGTAATCGACAAGATTTTCTCGCCTCAAAATAGCTCACTAAATTAAGCGCCTAATTATCTTAGAAACGCCCATAATATGTTCTTTTGTTGCGCTTTTTCCAACCTATCATTACGCTTAGAGAAGGTAATTTAGGATAAACGCACCGATGCACATTGTTCTCTTATTGCTACTCGCCCTACTTGGTACCAACGCGCTGGCAAAAACGGATAGTCGTGCGGTACATATTTGCTTTGAACGGTGGTGGCCTTATAGCTTTGTTAACGAGCAAAAACAAGTTCGAGGCATAGAGGTTGATATAATTAAATCAGCACTTATTGGCACTCCCTATCGAGTGACATTTCATGAACTTCCTTATCGTCGCTGTTTAGCAGGCGTTGCCGATGGTACATTTGATTTTACCTTACATGTAGATGAGGCCGATGGTTTTCCAATTATTGATGTGTCATTCACCACCTGGCTGCTTTCTCTTGCGGTAAAACAAGGTCGCTTCAGCAGCCCTGATGACTTTTATCAACTTGCCGCCCCAAGAGTCATGCTCTCAGAGGATTACAGCTACCCGGAAGCGGCAGTACAAGGGCTGAAAAAAATCAACGCAGCCATTGTAAGACGTTCCTTTTATGAGCAAAATCATGATGACGGCAAAAAGTTTTTTAGCGTACTCAATAACAACAGAGTTGATGCAATTTTAGTCGATAAAGTGTGGGCTTTAGAGATGATCCGCCGCCATCAACTTGAAGTCACTTTTCTACCACGTCCATTTCATGCTGAGCAGCAATTTATGGGGTACAACATCGCTAACCAAGCGATGGCGAAGCGTATCGAGGCGCTCTTAGAAAAAATTCCGGAAAAAAGAATTAAAGCTATTGAGATTAAATACTTAGGCGATGATTTTTAATTCCTAACGCAATAATTTCATGTTCAAATAACAAACAAATAACCACACTAGGATGATCTAGTCCTACACTTATAATATCCGTTTATCCATTTGCCTAGCACTCGAAGGAGCTCATATGAAATCCTTATTTTCTTGGCTCACCGCATTATTATCTTTGATTGTTCTTGGCGCTTGTGGTTATTGGTTTTGGCTAACGAGTGAGCAAGAAGAAATATACAGCGTAGAAAAAATAGCAAACAGCGAAGGTAACCTTATTCTTGAGTTTTATCCGCATATTTCAAAAGTTACAAGGCCCGTCGATACCTTCATATTTCCAATTGCGATAGGAAGTATTGGTCCTGATACCAACCTATACTCTGGCCCTAACCAATATCCTTTTTACTGTATGACTCTGGACTCTGGCCTTGGTCAACCAGAGATAGATAACCACGCGGGACTCGGTGTGCCGGTGATGGATGAGCAATCAAACCAAGTACTTGGTTTTAGTAAAGATTGTATGGCAAAAACGCGGTTACGCTACTTTGAAATAACCTCTGACAATCAAATCAAGCCGTTAGACAAGGGAAACAAAGCGATAGACACAAGCTTACTGTTGCGCGTTGAGCAAGGCACCATAAATCGCTTCATTTACACCATAGTAATGCCAATCACAGTTGGCGAAATGGGTGATAGACAGGCAAAGTCTCAATGGAATAACCGACTTATCTACCAATTTAATGGTGGTTCTGGGATTGGCTTTAGACAAGGCAGGCAAAAACCTGAGCGTGTGATAGATAGACAGCTTGAGCAGTTAAAGCTTGGCTACGCAGTTATAAGCTCTAGTGGCAATAAAACCAGCTACACCTACAACATGTTACTGGCCGAAGACACCGCAAGGCGGGTGAAAAAGCAATTCACGAGTTTGTACGGAGAGCCGCTCTATACGGTCGGAATTGGCGGCTCTGGCGGTGGACTTGCACAATATTTGATTGCACAAAATAGCCAAGGGATCTTAGATGGCCTTATTCCACTTTATAGTTACCCTGATATGATCACCCAAACCACTTACGCGTTAGATTGTGATTTACTAAATAACTACTTTACTTTTAGAGCTAATGACAGAAAAGCATGGCGTGATTGGACCCGCCGCCGTCATATTGAAGGCATGAATGCAATTAACGACTTTCCGCAAAGGGCCGGTTTTTTGCAACCACTCAACCAATTAATGTCAGGATTTGTGCCCTCCTTTCCTGATGGCAATAGTGAATGTATTAATGGTTACTTTGGATTATCTACTTTTATTAATAACCCGAGGCAAGGGTTTTTAAGAGCCTTTTTTGAGGATGAGGTAGTAGAGAGAACAAACTGGAGTTACTGGCAGGACATGGCCAACGTATTTGGCACGGATCAATCAGGCTTAGGATTAAGCACTTGGGATAACGAAGGCGTTCAATATGGACTAGAAGCATTAAAGGCTCAGCAGATCACGATGGCTGAATTTATTGATCTCAACAAGAAGATAGGCGGATGGAAGCCCCAAAACCAAATGCAACAAGAAGAAATTGTATTGCCGTTTGGCCACAAAGTACCTATTTGGCTCACTCTTTGGGGCAATCATAATATCACCACGCCAGATGATAATGGTGTCGCACCTAGGCACAGCGGTAACCTTGCGGCGATGGAAAAAGCATATCGCTCTGGACAGGTATTTATTGGCAAAGTTGATATTCCCATCATTGACGCCCGACATTATCTTGAGAATGAGCTAGATATGCATCATATGTCTGCTTCATTTTATACTCGATTGAGAATGTCCGCCGCAGATTCAAACCCAGAGAATCAAGTGATTTGGGTCGCACATCAAGCGTTTAATCCAACTCAGCTCGCATTTGAAAAAATGGATGAATGGTTACTCAACCTCAAAGCACAGCCAAATTTATCCGTTGCAGACGCAAAACCGAAGACACTTGCTGATACGTGTTTTGACGAACAAGGTAAAGTTATCGCCAGCGGCAACGCAGTGTTTAATGGTATCTGGAATAACCAGCCGCAAGGGACCTGTACCGCTAGATATCCAATGTTTTCTACCAGCAGAATTCAAGCCGGTGCAAACTGGGCTGGTGATATATTTAAGTGTCATAAAATATCGATTGAAGAGGCGCTTGCCAAAGGGGTTTACGGGGATGTAGATATCTCAACACAACTCACCACACTTAAACAAATTTATCCAAAAGGCGTATGCGATTATAGTCAGTCCGATATGGGTAGACCGCAAGATCTTGATTGACCGTGAAAATGTCGCAGCTTAGACTTAGACCTAACGGGAGAGCAACGGATTAGAATTAAGTGATGCAAGCATTATTTTCATACGGCACATTGCAACAGGAGCAAGTGCAACTAGATACGTTCGGCAGACGCTTAGAAGGCGAGAAAGCGGTACTTTGTAGATTTAAAGTAGGCCAAGTTAAAATAACGGATCCTGCTGTTATCATCAGTAGTCAAAAGGATATTCATCCCATTCTAATCGCAACAGGTAATGTAGAGGATGAAGTCGAGGGCACTGTATTTTTAATCACTGAAGCTGAATTAGCTCATGCAGATGAGTACGAAGTGGATGACTATCAACGTATTTCAGCAACACTAAGCTCGGGAAAAATCTGCTGGATTTACTCGGCAGCTCCCAATGCCCAATTAATTTAGTGCCCAACTAATCCTCGAGTTATTCGTTGTGAATAACTCCGCTTTTTCTTTGATTGCTATTCAGAGTCACTCTCAAATGTAGATCTTACGTCTCACGAATAAAATACAAGTATGCCCTGTGTCTTAATTCTTTAAACTTTTATTAATTGAACGTTCAATAAAAATGGCCTGAATTGTCATAAAAGCTCCCCATACTTGCGCCGACTCTTTCAGCGATCACAATTAACCTAGAAGTTGGAACAATTATGAAAACGCAACGCAAGCTAAACCTGATCACTACCGCACTATTATCCACCCTAGCAATTAACGCCTACGCTAACGATGACAAGACTAAAGACGATAAAGTCATTGAAGAAGTTACGGTTGTTGGACAAAGTGTTTCCTTTGCAAATAACGCAACAAGTGACGAAATGAGCAAGCAGCAGTCTGCTATGACATCAGCTTTGGCTGTTATCGATAATTTACCTGGTGTACTCATCAACGAAGGGGATACATTTGGTTCTGACGACTGGTCAACCACCGTTTCTATTCGTGGCTTTCAGCTGAGTTTAGACGAGCAGCAAATCGGTATTACGGTTGATGGCATTGCCAATGGTAATTCAAACTATGGTGGTGGTGCGAAAGCAAACCGTTACATTGATACTGAAAACTTGGGTGCAGTGCAAGTATCTCAAGGTACCGCTGATATTGCCTCACGCTCCAATGAGGCATTGGGTGGTACACTTAACTTCACAACCATCGACCCCACTGAAAAACAAGGCTTAACGCTCTCTATCACCAGTGGTGACTTTGAAGCGCAAAAGTACTTCGCTCGTTATGAAACCGGTGAAATAATTGAGAATACCTATGCTTGGATCAGCGTTTCTAGCTCAAGTAACTCAGACTGGATCCAACAAGTCGCGAATAATGAACGCGACCATTTAGCCGCTAAAATAAAACACCAAAAAGGCCCGCTAACGGTAAAAGCTTATGCATCTTATGACGATGTGGTTGAAGCAAACTACCAACGTGTCAGCCAAGAACAATTTGAAGCAGATCCAGCATGGGATAGACTAACGGATACTATCACCGGCATTCCACATATAGACCAAGTATACCGCAATGGTTGGCGTACGCACCGCGAAAACATTTTCGGCTACATAGAAGCGACCTATGAACAAACTAATTGGGCACTAACGAGTAATGTCTATTATCACACCAATGAAGGTCGTGGTGATTGGGTTCCTCCCTATTTAGTTGATATCAACAACGACGGATTAAATCAGCCTCATTCAGAAGTAACAGGTACTGCGCCTTATACTGGCGGTAGTCCTATCGGACGCATTTACTTCGTTGATAGCGAAGGTAAAGCACTAAAACCAAATGCAAAATGTACCTCAAGCCTGACTTTCCCATACGGTGGTGCTGACGAAGAGTATGATCCGGCATGTTATAGTGCAGGCGCGATTCCGGTAGGCTCTTATCGACATACGCACTACGGTAAAGACCGTCTCGGGATCAATGCTGATTTTACTTTCTACGGTAAAATTGCCGATATGGATAACACCATTCGCGCAGGGTTTTGGTATGAAGACTACCAACGTGAAGAATGGCGAGATTGGCACAAGCGTATTGATGCTCGAGTCTCTGCTAATTTTGATCATACGCCATATTGGATCCAATATAGCCGTGAGTTTAATGTCGATACAACCATGCTCTACATTGAGGATGAATTAGACTTTGGCCTGGCTCGATTGCGTGTTGGTGCCAAGAAATTCTTGGTCGAGTTAGAAGGTGTCGACAAGTTTAGCGGTCAAAAAGTGGCACTAGACTCAGACTCTGACGCATTACTAAGCGCAGGGATCGTCGCCCCAATGCCAATCGAAGGCCTAGAACTATTTGCAGGTTATGCCGAAAACTTTGCAGCTATAAAAGACAACGTACTAGAACGCGAAGCCTCTGCACTTGAACAAATCGAGCCTGAAACTGCTGAAAACATTGATTTAGGTTTTAGGTATTCATCTACCGAATTTAATGCCAGCCTGACCTACTATGATGTAACGTTTGATAACCGAATTAGTTTTATTGCTCCAGATTCACCAGATGGTATTGATTATCTGATTGGCACTAATGGTTCATATGTGAATGTTGGCGGTATCGAGTCGAGCGGTTTTGAATCTTCTGTAACTTGGTATGTAACCAACAGCTGGGGGATTTATGCATCATATACATATAACGACTCCACCTACACTGGTGGTTTGAATGACTTCCCGGCGGGTAACACAGTATTTGGCTCCGCAGAAGATTTAGCCGTTATTTCTATTGATTGGGCTGAGGGACCATATTTCGCAGGTCTTTCAACGAAATGGGTGGGCGAACGTTACATGGATGCGAAGAATACTCAAAGAGTCGATAGCTATATGACTTCAGATTTTTATGCCGGTGTTGCGATTGATTCACCGCTATCTGGTGTTGAAAATATGGAGCTAAGATTAACTATCAATAACCTAACCGATGAAAGTTATTTGGGTGGTATTGCTGGTCAATCTGCATGGATAGGTGCTCCACGCACCGCGGCTGTGAACTTTAAGCTCACTTTTTAATAATAAAACCAAGTAAATAAGGGCACTTCGGTGCCCTTTTTACACAGATATGCCCTAATGTGGATTGGGAGATAAAATGAAGCGTGCAATGTGGTTATTCATACTCACTTTTAGTGTCTTTACTCAAGCAAAGCAAAGTGATCCGAACCTTATTCTGGTTACAATAGATGGTGTTAGATGGCAAGAAGTGTTCTACGGATTGGATAATCAGTTAGTTACCGATAAAGAATCAACAAGCGATCCAAAAGCGCTAAATGCACTTTTTCAAGGGCACAACGCTCAACAAAGCCGTGAAAAGCTAATGCCATTCTTATGGCAATACGTGGTCGAAAACGGCGTCATTCTCGGCGATAGAAAACAAAACTCAACAATGCGAGTTTCCAATCCATGGTATTTTTCATACCCGGGTTACAACGAAGTAATTACTGGTATTGCCGATCCCAATATTGACTCTAATGACAAAAACCCGAACCCAAATATATCGTTTCTAGAATGGCTGCAATCTCAACCTAGTTTCGAGCCAAATCTTGCCGTGTTTGGTAGCTGGGGCGTGTTCCCTGCGATTTTTAATCGTGAAAGGAGCAAATTGCACATAAATGCTGGATTTGAAATTGCAAAACACACAACTAATCCCAAGCTGCAATTTTTAAATGAATTACAAGAGCAAGTTCCAAGCCCTTGGTCCTCTGTGCGCTTAGATGCCTTTACGTATCAATATGCAAAAGCCTATCTTCAAACCCAAAAACCAAGAGTGATGATGCTAGCACTTGGCGAGCCTGACGATTATGCGCACGGTGGAAACTACGACGAGTACATCAAAGGTATTCACCGCGCTGATAAAATATTGGCCGACTTATGGCAAACCTTACAAACAATCCCCCAATACAAAAACAACACCTACCTACTTATTACCACCGATCACGGTCGAGGTATGGCTCGTGAGGATTGGAGACACCACTCATCAAAAGCAGCGATTAAAAAGAACTACCCCAGCATGCTTGAGAAGCAGCCTGAGGGGATTGTAGGTTCTGAGCAAGTTTGGTTTGCAGCAATCGGACCCAAGATAAAAGCCAAAGGATTAGTGATCCCAAAGCAAGAGCAAACCTTGTCGCAAGTTACCGCGACTGCACTTCAATTACTCGGACTAAACCCTTCTACCTTTAACCCCAAGATAGCACCGCCGCTTGAAGGCATAACGCAATGATCAAACTAAAACGACCTAAACTCGCTGAGCGCAAGCATTTCACTCGCCTAATACTATTTCCTTTAATGGCGTTTGTTGCAATGAACGTGTATGCCAATGAGCAATCTTCTTTGTCAACTATTCGCTTTGGTTCATGTTCTCATCAAGATAAACCTATGCCTATATTAGCGGCAATTAATAAAGAGAACCCTGAGCTATTTATCTTTCTCGGAGACAACATCTATGGTGACACCACGGATATGGATGTGCTTAAGAAGAAATATGAAAAGCTTGACGCAAACGCGGGTATACAGGAATTACGGCAACAATCTCAAGTTATCGCCATTTGGGATGACCATGACTACGGTGAAAATGACGCAGGTTTGGAATATTCTCAAAAAGAAGCCTCACGAAAGATCATGTTAGACTTTTGGCATGAGCCTGCAAACTCTTTGCGACGCACTAGAGACTCAGGAATTTATACTTCGTATGAATATGGCCAAGGAAATCAGCTCATTCGTGTCATTATGCCCGACTTGAGATGGAACCGTCCGGCGTTAACGTCAGTATCAAAATCAGAGTACGACAACAAACGTAAGCCAGAAAATAGAGGACCATATAGCCGAGTTCTAAACGCGAGTATGCTCGGTGAGCAGCAGTGGCAATGGCTTCAGTCTGAGTTAAAAAAACCTGCCGCCATTCGAATTATCGCCTCTAGTTTGCAATTATTACCCGAGTTTACGGGCTGGGAAGCTTGGGCCAACTACCCAGCTGATAGAGCACGCCTTATGAACTTCATCACGCGCGAAAAACTTGGTGGTGTTATCATGATTAGCGGTGATACACACTGGGGTGAAATTTCGAAGGTAGTACATCAAGGCTACCCTTTTTGGGAAGTCACCAGCTCGGGGCTTACAGAAGAGTGGAAACAAGTCAGCCCAAATCAACACCGAGTATCTGGGTTTACTCATGATGTGAACTATGGGTTCATCGACATTGATTGGTCTCAATCAGATCCCACAATCACAATCGGCTTAAAAGATGTGGAAGGTAAAGAAGTGATGTCAAATATCCTTAAGCTATCCGATATTCAATAAACACCGCCAGTTAAATCAGATACCTCCATTGTTTCTTCATATTTACGCAATAATATGACAGCGTTTTTATCTAGGAACATGGAGGTTCCCTTTCTACTTTGCATCACCACAAATTGTTATAAATTGTTAAACCCTATTCTAGAAACATTAAAATAGCGCTACACTCTTTTTGCACATATTGAAGAAAAGGAAATATTCGTGAAACGAGCCAGCGTTTTATCGAGCTGCATTGCTTTAGCATCACTAATTGGTTGTTCAACTGAATCAACACAATCAGATGTCGTAAAAACAGAAGGAATCTGGGCGGATATTCGTGTTACTTCAAATGATGAAGGCTCCCGAGTTGTTACTGAGTTCAATTTAAACAGTAGTTCTGGTGCGAACGTCATTCTTTCTGATGGTGATAGTGTTAGAGCAACACTCGGTAATGAAAGGAAGATATTGGTAAAAGATCACGACCTATTCGATGTCGATTATCAAGGTTACTTTACAGCAACTGCAAAAAATTCTGAGCTAACACTTGAGTTCATTCGTGATAAAGAGAATGAAAAATTAACCTCTAGAGTGAAACTTCCTGCACCAATAAAACTTTACGCTCCAGTTTCTGAGCAATTTAACCGTAATGATGACATTTTGGTCGAGTGGAGAGAGGAAAGCGACATCAATACCAAGCTTTTTCTCGAATTTAAATCGTTTTGTACAAAGACGACTGGCGACTCAAGCCTTATAAGCTTCGAATCTGAAATACTAGAGTCTGGTGGGCAATATAAAATTTTATTGAGTGAATTAACAGGCTTTGATGATGACACACTGGATAAAACAAAGCCATGCGACACGACTGTAACATTGTTCCGTACCCGAAAAGGCGCTATCGATTCCAAATTTAAATCCGGCAGTCGAATAAATGCCATTCAGGAAAAACAATCTGAAAAGTTCCAAATTACTCTTAACTAGTTAATTTCAATAACTTTCCCCCTCTTCTAAAAGTTATTTTAAAAAACTAATTAAGAGTAAACATAGCCCAAAGCTCTCGCAAGAGAGCTTTTTCTTTAATGTTTATCCATCCCTCATATGTACTTTCCAATTGTACTTTCCGATTAAAAGCAGATGAAGATTTCCAATAAGTTATTGAAGAAGCTTGCCTCGCATCAAAATGTCTCCATCATGAAACACACTGGCACTGGGTGGCGTCCAATATAAAAAGGCCTCAACATGTAGTTGAGGCCTTTTTAATGCTAAAACTTGTAGTTAAACTTAAAAACGATAGCTCAAATTCAGTGCTAAGTCGTTTACATCATTTGCAGAAATGAAATAGTGGCTAAAATCTACTCCTAATGTCAAAGCTTCACTGAGTTGATAATGAACACCACCGCCTATGTAACCGCTGGTACCGCTGTCTTCGTAACGAGTGGAAAATCGACCATCCCGAACGCTGTTAATCTTGTAATCCCAATTAAACGCACCCAAGAACATTTTACCAACAAACTTATCTGCAAATGATTTTGAGTAGTTGAATTGTAAAGCAAGACCTTCAGGCAAAACCGGGGCAACTCGCGCCAAAGCCATTTGGCTTTGCTCAGGATCCGCACTCAAGCCAGTAAATTCCACGCTTCCTTGACCAAGGTCAATATAGCGAAGTCCTACCTGCCAATTAGGGACTAATTCATAAAACGCCCCTATTGACCAACTACTGCTCTCTTCATCTAAGTTGACGATATTTAAGTCTGAAGCGTTAATTTCACTATCTGCTGTAGATTGTCCGAACGTTGCCTCCACTTGCCAATTGCTCGCCTGTACTTGTGTGCTTAATAAACAACTCGTACTCACCAATGCAAAAGCGGGTAAAAGTGATTTTTTACGGCGCAGTACCAGCGCGCTGATTAATAGTAACAACATGCCTCCCATAGTCCCTGAGGACTTATTAGTTATGGATGTAACTTGTTTGACTGATACCGTAACGCTTACTTGGCCCTCAGCCGTTGCGCCAAACTCATCTTTAACAACATAGTTAATTGTATCAACACCTTCAAACCCTGCTTTTGGTGTGTAACTGAGCGTACCGTCAATATTAATGGCCACTGTACCTTGGCTTGCAGTTGCAGAAACAATGCTTAACATTCCACCTTCAGGGTCACTATCATTTGCAAGTACATCGATAACGATTTGCGCCCCATTTGAGGTTGCGGTGTCATTCGCAACTTGCGGTGGTTGATTAGCAATAATAGAAACAGTCGCAGTACTATTACTCGACCCGCCCTGTCCATCAGTCACACTATATTGAATAGTCGCATTGCCTATAAATGCCGCTGGTGGCGTATAGTTCAATTGATTATTTTCGATACTAACAACACCGAAATCGACACTCGCACCCGTTATGGAAAGTGTATCATTGTCACCATCCGTATCGTTTTCGAGCACATCAATTATAATTGTTTGACCAGAGACAATTGTCACACTATCAGCATTAGCGACAGGTTGTGCGTTATTTGAGATTGGTACTGCAATGCCACCTGGGTCGACAATACTGCCATTGGCAATACCATCATCATCATTTGGACCCCCATCAACAATACGTAGTTGCACACACCAATCACCATCGCTAAGGCCTGCGGTCCATTCGTTGCTTCCTGGAGGAGGACAGAAACCTGGCTCACCTTGAGTTGAGAGTAACTCGTTACCTTCTCCAATCACAAAGTCTTGCCACTCACCGCCAATTAATTTGCGATAAACCGCATTAAGTGGGATAGGTTTGCGTTGTGGTAAAACGATACTATATACATCACCGGGTTGTGGTAACCCCGTCGCAATAAAGTCGAACAAACCACCTGCATTATTGGCATTGGGATCTGCAGGCAGCTCTGACTCCAACAACTGTAGACCACCCGTATTATTTTGTGGCACAGTAGCGCCTTTACGTAAACATACACCTGGGTCACCTTCAACCAAGAACTGGCTAGATTCTAACGCTTGTTCTTGCACCACATTACAATCAGTGATCGCATCCATGAAATCAGGAATACCGTCTTCGTCCTCATCGGCATAGCCTTCTTGATCATCCGGAATTAAATCACCGTCACTATCCTCTCCGGTCAACGGTGCTAGAGAATCAACAATTTCTACAAAGACATTGCGAGATGTTGACAGACTTGGCGTCGCATTATCTTCAGCCGTAACCCTTACTTTATAAATACCCGCAGCGACATTGGCTGGGTTAAACTCAAAGATAAATGGATCATTCGATGTATTGACTAACGCCGCATCCGGCTGCCAGCTGACACTCACTAGATCATTCGGGTTAGGATCAGCGACTATAGCTTCTATGGTAACCACTTCATTAGAGGCGGTAATTAGGCTACGCTCTTCGCCATTTTGCTGCACAACTGCCGATAAACTTGGTGCCACATTCTGCTCAACAATTGTTACTGTTGAAGTAGATTTAGCCCCTCTGTTTACTGAGTCACTCAGGGAGATCACAATGGTTTCGTTATCTTCACTTATACCATCAGCAAATATATTAAAGCTGATGCTAGCACTAGTGCCTGAGCTTATTACCACTTCACCCGACTGTAAGTCATGATCACTGCTATCCGCTGAACCCGAAACGGTATAAGGTACGGTTACAGGGTAACTTGGTGCAGGGCCATTTAGATACACCTTAATCGAGTGACTACGATCTTCTGCAACTCTACTATCTTTTTGCAGTGACACCAGAGGGTTGACGTTAAGATTCTGGCTCGCAGTGGCTTGTTGTCCTTGATTATCCGTTGCCTGCCAATAAACAATGTGTTTACCAGGCGCAAAGATAGGAATTCCTCTGACTAAAGATACCGGTAGCGGATTCCCTGAGCTATCTGATGCGACCGCAGTACCAAGATCCACTTTGGTGAATAAACCTGTTGCGTTCACGGTTAAGTCACTCGGAGCAGTAATTGATGGCGCATTGCCCGTGCCCGTACCATTAATCGTGATACTAGCATTTGCCTTTGCCCTCGCTTTACTATCATCTTCAATCAAATAAGTAACGACTATTGGTACTTGTGAGTTTTGCACAGCTTGGTAAGTCAAGATGTTATTGGCTATGAACGCAGAACCAATTGAGGCTTTAGCGCCGATAATTCTGAGCGTTCCGCCATCTGGGTCAGTATCATTATTTAAGACAGGAAGCACATACTGATTGGAAGCCACAGCATCGAAGGTGAAGCTGTCATCAACGGCAATAGGTGCATCATTTACGGAAGTTACTGTCATCGCGACTGAAGCCGTATTTGACTTAAACTCACCGTCTGACACTGTGTAAGTAAATACATCAGAACCATTAAAGTTCGGTAATGGTGTATAGCTAAACACAGTACCTTGAATTTGAACTACACCATTTTGTGGCTGCGACACTAATTCCATTGTTAATGCATCACCGTCGGCATCACTAACCTCTGCCGAGAAGCTCGTAGTACCATCTTCAAGCACCGTTCTTTGCATGTTGTTTGCTACCGGCGCAGCATTAACCGGCTCAACATTGATTTCAAATGCCGGTAAGCTTGCTTGTAATGCTCCATCACTAACACTCACGATGATATTACTGTAAGTGCCCACATCATCTCTAGTCGGTGTCCCCGCCAAATTACCTGAGGCCGTATCGAAGCTTGCCCAAGCTGGTAAATTGGTTACAGAGAACATCAATGTTTGAGAGTCCACATCGGATGCTGTTGGCGTAAAGCTGTATGCTTCGTCTTGTTTCACAGTTGTTGATGGTGTACCTGAGATAACTGGTGCGTCATTCACAGCATTCACCACTATGCTAAACGCAGGCAAGGATGCGTCAGCTTGACCATCCGACACCGTAATCACAATGCCGCTATAAGTACCGTCTTGCCCTTCACTTGGCGTGCCAGTAATCGCGCCTGTTAAATCGTTGAAATTCGCCCAACCTGGCAGGTTCGCCACACTGAATGTTAAACTATCACCATCTGTATCCAATGCCGTCGGTGTAAAGCTGTATGCAACATCTTCATTGACAGACGTCGCTGGAACTCCAGAAATAAACGGCGCATCATTTACTGATGTCACTGTAATATTGACTGTTGCTGCATTCGACACTAAACCTTCGGCATCTTGTACCGTATAAGTAAAGCTGTCATTTCCGAAGAAATTAGCATTCGGCGTATAAACAATATTACCTGTCGTTAGTATTTGCAGTGAACCGCCTTGAGGCTGACTAACAATTGCAACACTTGCGGCATTGAGCTGACTATCTACGTCCGTGTCATTACCCAATACGTTGATTTCAATGTTGCCATCCTCAAGTAATTGAGCGGTGTTGTTAACAGCAACTGGCGCATCATTAACGGCTGTGATATTGACTGTAACTGTTGCAGGATCAGAGCGCAGCCCTTCACTATCTTCGATGGTGTAAGTGAAAGTCAATGTACCATTTTGGTCTTGTTTTGGTGTGATCGCGAGCACCCCATCCGAACCAACCGTAACAGTAGCAAGGTCGTAGTTTCCTGCACCATCGCCTTTATCTTCAAGCGCCACATCCGAACCATCAAAACCTTGATCTTCAACATCAGAGTCATTTGCAAGAATTGCCAATGTTGTTGCAGTATCTTCGTTTGTTGTTACCGTGTCATTTCCTGCCACAGGTCGGTCGTTTACAGCACCAATATTAACGGAAATCGTGGCAATATTTGACTTACCACCTTCACTGTCAAGAATCGAGTAAGTAAAGCTATCACTCCCCGTCTCATTAGCATTTGGCGTATAAGTAATGGTGCCATTATTCAAGTCTATTGCCGCTTGGCCTTTACTTGGCTGCGACTCAAGCGCAATAGTACCAGTTGGGTTGGTATCTTCGACATCCGTTGCACTTGCTCTAATCGCTAATGCTGAAGTTGGCGTGTCTTCATCGATATTCGGTGTAAAGTTAGCTGCGACTGGTAGGTCATTTACCGGCGTTATAGTAATACTAACCGTTGCCTCATTTGATTCAGCCTGAGTCGAATCTTTAACAGTATAGGTAAATGAATCCGAACCATTGGCATTGGCAGTAGGTGTAAAGGTTACTACTCCATTATTAACGCTTAACTGCCCCTTAGTCGGCTGAGTTTTAATCGTAACCGATGAAGCAACCATATTGTTTTCAGGGTCACTATCATTGGTAAGCACATTCACCGAGTTAGAAGCATCTTCAAGCGTAGTCAGTGTATCGTTCACAGCCGTTGGTGCATCTTCAATTGCATTCATATTGATTGTTACGGTGTACACCGGCGAGCTAGCATTAGCGCTGTCTTCAACATGATAGGTAAAGCTATCGGTATGATTTTCACTCCCCCCATGAACATAGCTGAAACTACCATCTGTATTGAGGGTTAACGTGCCGTATTGCGGATCTGTGTCTTTCACTATCGTTAGACTGTCGTTGGAGTCAAGATCATCGTCACTCGCAAGTGACAGTAGACCATTATTAAAGTCCCGCGTTAGTGTTGCGCCTTCATCTATAGTGAAGCTAGTACTTTGCCCAGTTGGTGCATCATTGGTATTAACAACTTCAATATTAAATGCGGTGAGTGTATCGCTATCCGTACCATCGCTCACCGAAATTTCAATATTAGAAGTCGTGCCAACATGAGAGTCATCCGGAGTACCTGAAAGTTTACCCGTTTGCGTATCAAATGTTGCCCAACTTGGTTTATTCGTAATACTAAAGGTATGGGTATCGGCTGTGTCAGAATCAGTCAAGGTCGGCGTAAAATCGTATTCACTGTCTTCATTGACGCTCGTTGCCGGTGTGCCAGAAAGCACCGGCGCAACGTTATACTTTTTGGTGACAGTGTCAGTTACCGCACTCGATTCATTCCCAGCGTTATCAGTTACAGTAACAGATAACGTCAACGTTCCTTCGTTTAATGAAGTGACATTAATTCCGGTCTCTTGGTGGGTGGTACCCGTTATAGATATTGCACTTGAGCTCGTTACAGAACTGCTACCGTCTGAGATTTCATAGGTAAAACTACCCGCTGATTCCAAACCCGTTAATGTGAAGCTAAATGCAGTTTCATTACCTGCATTGATCAAATCTTGGTCAATCGCAGCTGAAATCCCACTTGGTGCTGAGTTATCTAGCGTGACTGTCGTGCTCGCTGCGCTTGAGGTATTGCCAGCAGCATCACTTTGCGATGCTGTTACCGTCAATGTGCCATTGTTAAACGTGCTAACATCAAATTCTGAGCCACTTATTGTCCATTCGCCGGAACTATCAGCAGTGACAGTACGATCCAAACTATTCGCACCATCATTGATAGTGACAACTACGCTATTTCCAGCTTCCGCTCCCGTTCCTACTATCAAAACATCATCATCTTCTGATGCATTTATTAAACCATCGCCTTCTATAGGCGTTGTGATCGCAGGTGCTGAAGGTGCTGAGTTATCCAAAGTGATCGTGGTGCTAGCTGCACTTGAGGTATTACCTGCTGCGTCACTTTGAGTAGCTGAGACCGTCAATGTGCCATTGTTAAACGTACTGACATCAAATTCCGAGCCACTTATATTCCAGGCCCCTGAGCCGTCCGCAGTGACCGTTCGATTAAAACTATTTGCACCGTCATGAATAGTAACGGTTACACTATTACCCGCTTCAGCGCCCGTTCCTACAATCAACACATCATTATCTTCCGCCGCATTGACTCGGCCATCACCTTCAATTGGTGTCGTAATTGTCGGTGCAAAAGGTGCTGTATTATCGAGTGTAACAGTCGTACTTGCTGCACCAGAGATATTCCCTGCTGAATCTGTTTGCGTCGCCGATACAGTTAATTCGCCATTACTAAATCCACTAACATTGAACTCACTGCCACTGATAGTCCAGTTTCCGCTACCATCGGAAGTTACATTTTGATTCAGCGTTGCTGAACCGTCAGTAATACTCACGCTAACAGTCACGTTAGCATCGGCACCAGAGCCAGCAATCAAGACATCATTGTCTTCAGCGGCATTAATTTGACCATCTCCCTCAATTGGAGTCGTAATACTAGGCACTGAAACACTCGTATCAATGACCATTGATAAGCTATTACTATTGGTAATATTACCGGCGGTGTCCGTTGATCGCGCTGTGATTACGTGCGTACCACTGGTCATCGCCGAACTAGGAGTAATAGTCCATGCACCTCCCGCAGCTGTGGCTGAACCAACAACGCCATCAAGATCAGAAATTAGTGTCACTGTGTCGCCCGTAGATGCACTTCCTGTGAATGTGGGCGTTGTATCATTAGTAATGTTATCTGCATTTGAGGAGCCGGTATCACTCCCAGCGGTCAGATCTGGCGTGCTTGGCGCGGTAGGGGCTGTATTATCGATCGTTACGCTTAAAGAACTAGAGCTGCTACTTACGTTCGTGCTCGCATCCGTGGCGGTCGCAAAAATCGCATGTGATAACCCAGCAGTCAACGGATCCGTTGTAATTTGCCAATTACCACCCGTTGCTGTGCCAGTACCAATGACCGTGGTACCTCCGCCTACCTGATCACTATATAATTTAACCGTCGCCCCGCTCTCAGCAGTACCACTGAAGGTTGGTGTGGTGTCATTGGTAATGTTGTCTGAGCTTGAAGCCCCAGAGTCTGAAGCCGCATCCAAGTCTGGTGTCGATGGCGCATTTGGGGCCACGTCATCGTTGACTGTTATCGTGAATGACTCTTGATAACTTGCGGTTCCATCACTCGTTTGAATACAAATAACATAGTCACCCGGAGATGTTGATGCTTGCGTTTGTAACGTAGCTCCTGAAAATTGGAAACTGCCGTTACCCGTATTTGCGCTACATGTACCACCATCGCTACTGCCAGCCGTAACCAAGCTATAGGTATGACTGTCACCACTTTCCACATCTGTGGTGCTGGCTGTCGCCACGGTCGCAGCAGTTCCGGTATTCGATTGGTCTATGCTTGTTGCTGTCAATGTAATATCGGTAGGGGCATCATTTACAGGAGTAATAGTCACTGCGGCCTGATTTGTACCAGTACTGTCTGCCGTACCATCATTAAAGGTATAGTTTAGTGTTACAGATGAGCTTGGATCCTCAGAGCTGTTACCATAGCCAATTGATTGCAATACATTATCCACTAGCGCCGAAGTAGCACTGCTGTTGAAAGTGAGTACCAGTGTGCCTGCAGAGTTAGTTGTTACTGTACCGATCTCAGTGCTATCGTAACTTAACGTGCCTCCCTGAGTCAGCGTACCAAGCAACCCTGTGTTACTAAATACATCTTGACTGTTAGCGCCACCTGAGCGTGAGATTGTTAGCGACGCACCATCATAGTTACCATTTCCGCCACTCAGTGCGTCAAGCTCAGTATCTGCAATGGTTACATCACTGTCTATCGCAATCGAAGTTCCATTTTCAGTAAAGGTATTACCACCATTTAAATTACTAAAGATAGGCTCATCATTTGCAACTTCAAAGGTGATCACTGTATCACTGCCAGAGTCAGCGACCGTAAACGCAAGATCGTTCCCTGCGGCATTCGTGAGCGAAATACTTATTTCTGGGTTAACAAAAGTAGTAGCGTTGGTGTCCACTTCCAGCGTACTAGTACCATTAAAGCGAATATTGTTGGTTGATAATCCTGTTACGCCTGTAATTGTTATCTTATCTCCGATGCTAAGATCGGCTATTGTGTCACCATTTAAGTCACTTTGCGCTCCGACAAAATTATCATTACCATCGTTACCTGTCATGGTATCTGTACCGCCGCCAGGACGTATAGTGTCTGCACCACTACCACCTGTGATCGTATCAGAACCATCCAAATCTGTTGCCGTTATTTCTAGCACATCACTAGAAAAGGCAGAAGCATCTATGACTAGGTCAGACGTGATTGCACTGCCGCTGGCATTTGCAACCGACACCGTTTGACCGTCAGCATTAAAGTTGTCTGTAAGTGTGATCGTTGTAGCGCTATTTGTGCCAATTGAAATGCCTTCAACAGCGGAAACCGAGGTGGTCGAGAAGTCGAATGCTCCACCATCCATGAGTTTTAATGTCTCACTGCCCGCCGCCCCTGAAATCGCTGTTGCAAAATCACTCAGATTGGCCGTATCAATCGCAACAGTTGCACCACTTGATAGACTAAGGTTTCCTATATTGAAGAATCCACCTCCAGTTACATCCGCACCATCTGACGCTAAAACAAGATCTGCTACGTTCGTGTCGCCAGTTAAATCGCCAGTGTAGGAGCTACCACCGATATTAAACGTTACAGCATCATCGTTCGACGTTGCTGAAACATCAGTGGTACCGTTACTGATGGTAATAGTCCTAGTATTGCTAGAATCGTCACCAACACTATACACTTCAACTGAAGAGAAAGTGGTGATATCCCCATCACCAGAAATATTGATAGTTTCTGATCCAGCTGCTGAAATATTACCAGTAAAACTTTCATGTTGAGCTACTGTCATGGAAACAGACGCGCCAGAGGCTATCGTTAAATTACTGACCGCGTTTATACTTGCTGCCGTAATATCAGCACCAGAACTTAACGACAAAGTATCGGCAGTGGTATTTTCGCCTGTAATTGTTCCAGTATAGGTAAGCGAACCTAAATCGAAGGTAATTGCATCTGAAGTTGAAGTACCAGTAACAGAATGACCCGCACTGCTCACGGTCACCGTTCTTGAGTTGGTTGAATCATCGGATAAGGTATAATTTTCAAGCGCAGAAACCGTTGTAATATCGCCATTGCCAGAAACAGTTAGAGAATTAGTGCCATCGCCTGAAACCGTACCAGTAAACGATGACAACTGAGATACTGAAACTGTTGCAGAGCCACCAGTTGCTACAGAAAGGTTCTCAAAACCGCTTACTGACGCGCCTGCGATACTTCCGCCATCACTAATTGAAAGCGTATCTGTACCACTGCCTCCTGCTAGCGTGCCAGTAGCTGTGAATGTACCAACATTTACGGTGTCGTCACCACTGCTGCCTGTAACACTTTGCCCAGCAGCGCCAAGCGTAAAGGTATTAGCCGCTGAAAGTATGTAAGTTTCAATTGCACTGTTACCCGTTAAACCATCACTCACATCACTGATTGTAATCGTCTCGGTTGCCGCTGCTGTGATTGTTGAGAAGCTGTCATGCTGAGCTTCCGTCATAGTGACTGACGCATTATCACTTAAGGTCAGTGATTCGAAACCGCTGAGCGTAGCACCACTGATATTTGCACCATTATCTGCTTGTAGAGTATCTGTGCCTGCGCCAGCTGCGAGTATACCTGACGGCGTAAACCCGGTTACATTAACCGTGTCATCCCCGCTGCTACCCGTTACTTTTTGTGCCGCGCCCCCCAAGGTAAAGTTCATTGCAGCGCCTAACACATAGGTTTCAATATCGCTATCACCGGTTAGGGTTTGATCTCCATCAGCGCTAGATATTGTAAATTGGTTTGTACCTGAACCGTTGATGGTAGTAAACGCATCATGCTGCGCTTCGGTCAGCGTTAAAGAACCGTCATTGTCTGGGGTTAATGTTTCAAAATTAGCTAGCGACGTAAAGTTAGCTAGATTAGAGCCAGTTACTACAAATAGTGTATCGGTACCTCCGCCCCCATCCGCAGTTGAACCAGCAATGTGGCTAGTATCAGCAATAGACAGTGTTTCATCGTCACTAGTGAAGGTGATTGCTGGAGATAAATTCGTTCCGCTCGTAGTATCAAAACTGGCTGCGGTACTGCTTGCTGCAGTGACATTACTCACGGAAATAGTAGCTGTGCGAGATACACTATTGCTGGTACCATCGTTGATCACAACAGTTACGGTTCTTGCGGTTTCGTTGGGAGTACCGGAGGTATTGTTGTAAGTGATCGCCTGTAGGAACGTTTGCACTTCTGACGCTGAAGCCGTTGCACCAGTTATAGAAATTGTATCTTGTAGCGAAATATCAGAAGAACCCGAAATTCCCGTCAATGCATCTTGAGCGGATGCACTGACATTCAGGCCTTCAGATGCACCGTCTTGATCGTTGGTAAGACTTACTGTTATGGTGGTAATTGTGTCGCCATCAGCTTCCGTCACAGCAGCATTCGCGGCGATATTTACCGCACCACCACCTTCAGAAAATGAAGCACTACTATTATCGCTACCACTCGTTGAATCTAAATCAACTGCAGGAGCGGTGTTAACCGTCGAGAAATTAAAGGTAGTATCGTCACTGATCCCCGCAAAACTGTTTCCCGCAGAGTCATCAACAGCAGTTGCATCAATACGAATGGCGTAGTTGCGATTACCGGTTAGGTCATTAGTAGGGTTTATATAAATTTTATCATTTGTAATGCCAATACGACCTGCACTTGGGCTAGTCGTCGTACCGTCGCTTTCTGTCGCGACATCAAACACTTCAAAATCACTACTACCACTGACGTCACGAATAGTAATGTTACCAGTTCCAAGGGCTATATTTTCGTTGAAGTCAATAGTAATATTACTACTTCCCGATACCCCTGTCGCATTGTCATTCGGTGTTGAGTTTCCACCATCGAACGTAGGTGCAACCTCATCGATATCTGTAACCGTGATGGTAATATTTTGTGTCGCTGTATTGTTGCTACTTCCACCGTCATTGGCAGTAACCGTTATATTGTAAATATTGTCGCCGCCATTGTCTCCCGGCGATTCATAGTCCGGTGCAGTCTTAAACGTGATGACACCAGAGCTTGAGTTAATATTGAACTGCGAAGCGTCTGTACCAGATAAGGAATAAGTGATCCCTGAGTCATTGCTACCGCCATCACCATTGTCAGCATTAACATCCAGCACTGTGCCCGTGTCATTTTCTGCAAAGTTAGTCGATGCACTGCTGTTAAAGGATGGAGGATTATTACTAGGCGTTCCTGGATCCCAACTACAAAGTGGAGTTAGCGCTTCGCAATCGCTCTGGTTATCTAAAGCACTACATTCAGGAGCCCCTGTACACTGTAAAAACTCAAGCCGCCCCCAATTTGGATCACGCGTGACTGTAATGGCTTTGCTAGTCAACCTTGACTGCACGTAATCTAGCGCTTGCTGATTGACCGTTGTATCAGCCGCTACGCCTTGTAGCGCCTCTGCATTTGCTAGCGTTGATGAAGCCACTGCCACAGGCAACTGAATAGCAGCACTGCATAGCAATGCGGCCTTAATATGGGTTTGTAGTTTACTGTGCGTAAATACCATTGCGCTGTTATATTCTGTATCCATAGTTTTATCCACATTTTATACCCAGAAGCTCACTTCCAAGGTAGGAACGACCTTTATCCAACTTGTTGTGTTATCAGTAGCTAACACAGCCGTTTAATTACTTTGCTTACTCTGGTTGTCCAACGCTAAACCAGACACTTGAGCCAGCTTTTGTTTGACTTTACTTGCCGTTAGTCCGGGTTCAGCGGCCAACAGCAGTGCAATCATGCCCGTGCAATATGCCGCTGCGTAAGAAGTACCACCAAAACCACTGTATGCATTATTTCTTGCAATACCCCTAGCACTATAACCTGGCATCCAAGCACTAACCGATTTACCAAAGTTGCTAAAACTTGCCGGCATACCGCTGCTATTCATTGCGCCCACCACCACCGCAGATGCAATACTCGCCTCTGTGCTGTTTGCTTTAATCATCTTCCCGCTGTTTCCAGCGGCTAATACCATTAAGCTTCCTTTACCGCCTCGGCCGGTTTGTGCTAGGCCATCAATGGCATCTTTTATTGGTTCCAGTAGTAACTGTGTTCGCCAACTCATGTTAACAACATCGGCTTGCGCCAGTTGCGCAATATGTAACGACTCCAATGTATGGCTTGTCCAGCTTTTTGTTTGCCTTATTGCAATAAGCCCTGCGTCGATTGCAAGGCCCGCCATTTCAGCTGGCAAAGCGTCATTTGCTCTGGCAAAGATCACTCCGACTACCTTAGTACCATGTTTATCAAAGCGGCTTTGCGGCTGTACGTCCTTGACTCTTCTTTCAATATCGTAGGTGAGTAATACCTTAGTTTTACTTAAGGCCTCATGTTTTAAATCAAAGCCATCATCGATAACAACTATTTTTACTCCCTCACCTTGAGTCAATTGTTGTAGTTGTTTTTGCCATTTCTCTAACTGAAATAAACGAAAGGGTAAGCTTTTCATAGAACCTGATTGCGACAAGGTTTTTGTTAACCATTGCGCAGCGTTATGATTTTCAACTTCGAGCTTACTTTTTATTTGTAAAATATCTGGTTGGGCATATATTACCCCCTCCAAACCACTGGCAATCGCTAGTGCACCAGTCAAGCGCTTTGCGGACGCGTCTTTTAGCGATACCACCATAAACTCGTGCTCTGCAAAGGGCCCAAAGATGGCTAGCTGGCCCACCTCTATTTTTTGTTTTAAGGCGTTTGTAACGCCACCGCCCATCCCAGCCTTTATTTTTATGATTATTCTGTTACTCAGCTCTACCAAATGTTCTGAATTAGCAAACTTATACACACTCTTAGGTTCAGCGTTGCTCTGTTCAAGCTTTATCTTGTTGCCAAAATTAACAAACTCAATTCCCTGTGCATTCGTCGTACCAATAGATAAAACAACAAATATAAAGCACAGCACCAGCTTTAATCTTGTTAGATAAAAAAGCTGACATACCTCTTTTTTACACATTGGTTACCACTCTTACAAACACCACAGTAAGTTACTAATTTAAAGCCGATAATAACACTCAATTACCGCCGTAAAATATAAGTATTAGTAAGGACCAGCACCAAGCCAATCTCTTACCAATACTTTGCGCTTTAATAAGCTAGTTCCTTGGTGGAAATGTACCATCTAGTGCCAATGCAAACTGAATCGCCAAAAATGGTTGGCGGTTTTCATGCCCAGCATTTGCCATGCCATTAGTACCAAGCGCAGCATAATCCATCTCTATCTGCTCTTGCGCATTAGGAGTTTTATCATAAACGTTACCGCCTGGAGATTGTGCGAGTAGATTCCCCTGCCCCGAATCAACCGTTCCGCCTAATGAAGTCGTTCCATAAAAAGTATGGGTATGAGCAGGTAAGTTCGACTCATATAGCACAACTTCATTTTCGCCTTGCTTTTCAGTTAACATATTTGGTGTCAGGCCTGGGCCTGTCCCCGTCCCCATCGGTACTCTACATTGTAAATTTGGCACCCCCATGGTGGTGCGACAATCACCACCAAAGTTACAGCCTATTACCGCAAAAAGTGCTGAATTTTGCGATATAGGTAGTAGCTGTCCTCCACAACTGGTCCACCACTCTGGTGTAAAATTGCAAACAAACATTCGAACTTCACCTAAAAAACAATCAGCCATTATTCTTCTCCTTAATTTCTAGGTGGATATATGCCATTTAGGCATATGATAAAATTAACCCCGAGGCTAGGCATTTTGTTTTCATGAGCATTATTGCTTCCCTTAGAGGCAATGATGCCGTCATACATAGCTGAAGGACCATCATTATACTGGGCCGTTGCTGGTTCACAGTACATATCAGCTTTACCCAACACTTGCCCACCAGGGCTTGTACCCGTTGCGGTGTTGTTACTTACCTGAAAATTATGGCTATGCGATGGTATTTGACTGATATCTAAGGTGACCGTTTCTACTCCTTTCATTGTTCCTATCAGTGTTGGCGTTAATCCGGTACCATTGCCAAATCCCATAGGTAATCGACCTCGCATATCAGGAAACCCAAAACTACTTCTTCCATCACCACCATAAGTATTTCCAAGCAAAGAGAATAACGCTTCATTCCCTGTAATTGCAGTGATCTGCCCATAACAAAACGCCCATTTAAATGGCGAGTAATTGCCGGCAAACATCGTTATCTGTCCAATAAACCCTTCCATTACGACCTCCTTAGTTTCGGCTTGGATAAATGCCAGTTAGTGCGATGGCAAAGTTAAGAGATAAGCTGGGTTGCATATTATTGTGGCTCTGACCGCCGCCAATGCTTGATACCGTGGAGTCAGAGGTATTTACCAAATTCGATGCTGCGGCATATATAGGCACTGCCGTCTGCGTCGCCATTTGGTTTGATGTGGGAAAATTTGCATATGGAAAGTCAGCCGTTTTCGTACTTGCTTGCATGGTGTGGGTGTGTGCAATATTTGCTAAGGTTAACGTTACGTTTTCAGCGCCACCAGCATTGCCTCTATCGTAACTAGCGTTTCCTAAGTTACCAAGCCCCACCGGCACTCTGCCACGAAAGTCTGGTAGACCAAAGGTTGTTCTACCATCACCACCATACGCGGTGCCGGTAAGAGAATAAAGCGCTGGATTTTGGCTAATTTGAATTAGCTGACCATTACATAAAGACCAATTTTTAGGTGCCCAATTGTAGCCATAGAGGGTAACCTGTCCAATATAGGGTTCTGACATTATTAAACTCCTTTATGCTTCTTTTTTTATACTGATAATTATTTGATACTTGTCTTTTTCGTATGCAGATAAAAACAGTGGCATTTCACCCAGCTTTTGATGCTTTAATGTATACGTATCATCAGTAAGCGGAAAATTTGATTTGGCGGTTAACGTTACAGAAAATCCTTCAAATTCATTACTGTTTAGCTTGCACTCATCAATAGCATCAACTTGCAACTCGTTTAGCTTATGCTTGCCATCGGCCGTAAAAACTTCAACATCCTGACCGATTAAGTCTTCAAATAAACTACTAGTTAGTTTCACAACACTTGCTCCTTTGCTCATTAAGTTAGACTCGCTCTTGTTAACTAAAAAACAGTTATTAATACCAATGATCAAGCGAGGCGCTTTATTACCTTTCGTTTATTACCCCTCTTTTTAAATTAACCTAAAACTATATTCCTCAACGCTGGCGGATACCAAATTAGTAACTCATAAGGAGCCTTAATTGATTCAATTTTAAAGCCTAGCTTCTGATATAAACGCTTTGCATCGTAATTATTTTGCAATACCGACAGAGTCATCGGCACGCCGGATTGAGCAGCAGCTTGCTGGAAAGATTGAACAACTGCTGCACCAAGCCCTAATCCACGAGCTTGAGGTATTAAAGCAATTTCTATTAATCTCACTTCATTATTACCAAAGTCAATTGTCGCCTTGCCTATTCGCTCATGGTGTTTTTCAATAATGAAATACATAGCGTTTGGAAATTGATCTCCATAGCCATTACTTTGCGCTTTAAACTGCATTTCAATAATTGACTCTATAAAATCCTTATCTCCATCAATCAACTGCAAATCTTGCCGAGTGCTATGGTGTAAGCTTTCCAGAAAGCCTTTATCTTCTGGTTTTGACGGTCTAACATATAAACCATCTGGAGGCGTAAACTTCATCACTCTTACCTTTATATTTTAACTATAAAAACCGACTACTTTTCGATTAATAGCACCAACTAATTTATCATCAAGTCGATTACCAATTTTATCAAGCAGCCAAAACTCAAATTCCTCAAACAACCTAAACCGATACAAGGCTTCTAAAACCAATTCTAAACTTAACTCAAGTTCACCCCATATTTGCGTATCCAAAGACCACTCACATTCATGGTTGTTAATATCAAGCTTATTTACTTTATTTAATTGGCATTTAACGAAGATACGTTTAATTTGGAAAATTCCAGACTCACCCACCTCATGATAAGCGGGAAGATTTGGTAAACTTTCATCAGGGAAGCTAAAGATGAACTCAGGTATTGGATCGTTAATATACTCAAACGTGATCCGATCACCGGCCTTTAGATTTTTATCTTGGTACTTAATTGGTAAATTCAAGCTGCATTGATTTTCGGTGAGTCTATGCTCCCTATAGACTTTGATTTCCGTTTTCAATTCCAGTGTATGATAAACTTTCCCGCAATCCGGTACCTCAAACGAACCAGATAAAACATCTAGGTTATTCTCATTGAGTGCGCTGGCTGTGTTTTTATCGAGACGGAAAAACGAACCAAGCTCAGCTGGGTTGACTCTTTGCTCACTTTTCGTCAGAGAACTTGGATTGCATAGCCAAGCAGTAAGCTCAATTTCTTGAGGTATGAGCTCTCCATCTGGCTTTAAAAACTGTTGAAGGTGACTAAAAATCCATACTTGAGGCTCTCTGCGTAATAAGGTATTCATGGTCTCGGAAATAATGAGATCAAACTCTATTGGTTCTTCAGGTAGCCAAGTTGTTGCGTCTGCGTGTACTATACGTTTCACCATATGAGCGATATCTAGTTTAGTTACCAGCTCATGTATTGCTTGCGTATTTTCAGGATGAATATCTAAAAGTGTCACGGAGACTGGACTCGTTTTGTGAAGCGCGAGAAAAGGTAATAGTAATACACCATATGGCCCGGTCCCTGCATACAGGATGTTTATATTATCTTGCTGATTGATTCTGTCTCGTATCGCGCTCGCAACGCCCTGCATAAATATCTGACTACGTAGCGTTTCTAGTAAACATTTAGCTGCCTGAACAGGTGAAATCGCGACCCCTTTGTCGGTGTTTATATCAGACCAATCATTCATATCGAAGTCAGTGGATACGCCTGTTAGTTCAGCTAGAGCCTCAGACATAGATACTGCGTGAGGTCTATTTAGCCCAGCATCAATCTCATTTAGGAGCAAAGCTTGAGAGTGCTCTAGCAATTTTTTTACTTGGTACATGCTGCCAGACGTCATTACAGATCCTTCAACCTATTATTTTTAAATCACTTACCAACGAAACACACTGCATTTTTTAACTTGTATAATTTTCACAAGGGACGTCCATTGAGCCTGACTGGCAATCTATTAACCAATCATTTACTTTACAATCAATAACGATATTGACTCTATCAAGGTTTCCTCGGTTAGCTACACTGTGTATTTTGTCCGCATTTATGTACCACACCTCTCCCTCTTTCATTGGTACTTGCATACCATCAACAACAAACTCAAGAGCAGTGTCAATGACCAAAGGTATATGAAGTCTTGCTTCACCATTTTCGAGACAAAGGCCGCCATCTCTGTGAGGTTTTATAAAAGCACCGGCTTTCAATCGCATGATTCTTACGGAGAGAACTTCACAAGGGAAATTATCAACAAATGATTTAAGTAGCGGCTTTTCTTCTAATATAGGTAAGTTTTGCCAGTGAGTGCCTGACTCAATCGCAAAGTTTTGTAAGATCGGGTGAGCAGATAAATGCTCTGACAAACAACGCAACGCAACTACGTCCCAGCCACCTTCGTAATTTGCTTTATTTACATGGTCAGTCCAAGCTAGCTCATTCAGTGTCCCTAGCTCGTCGAGTACTTGTTGATGTTCAAGAAAAATTGGAAGCTTAAAATAAGCTAACCGTTCCTTACTATATGGCATAACCATCCTTAAGTTCACAGATAACTAACCTAACGTAACTCAAGCTCCAAACTGCTTAAGTGGCAAAAAGTAAAATCCGATCAAGCCCTTACTCAGCTTAGTCCACCTCGATAAAATTGCGAATATTTTGATCTAATTTCCATTGGCGATCTGAAAACTTCCCACCATTGATAATAATCTGATTAGAGCCATCGATACTTGTAACTGTGCGTTTTTGCTTTTGACTCAGTGTATAGTTTTTTAAAAATACTCCGTTGCTGTCAAAAACTTTGATACTAGAACTACCAGAATTTAAAACAAATAACTGATTAGATTTACCTATGGTGATGCTCTTGGGACCATTAAGTTGATAGTCTTGCTCAATCCCGAACTCACCAAAAGTGCTCACTATTTCACCACCGAAATCAGCTAACACTATGTGATGCTTTCCAGGTTGCAATAAATAAAGCTGTTGTAGTGTCGGGTCTACAGCAAAATCTTTAAGATCACTAATGTATTTAGGTAAAGGCAATTCATTGGAATCAGGGTTACCCTGGGTATCAAAAACCCTGATCACTCTTTCATGTTCGAAGTAAACGTAGAGAGAATCTCCGTAACGCCTAATTATATTTGCCCTTTTTTGGAAAGAAACTCGTTCCCCTGAGGGGCTCAGAGCATCCCTGATAGGTACTTGAATACCGAGTTCATTTAATAGGTTTTCAGGAAGCCTTTCCGTTGTATCTTTTGATACTCCAGAAGCAGTGAAGCTTTGTCTAGCAAAGCTAACAGGAGGTAAGACTGATGCAACCGTGAGTGCTGCACCAGCAAACATAAATGTTCGGCGTTTCATTCATTTTTCCTTTTTATTCTTATAAGTAAAGTATGCCAACTTTTTCGAGCAGAAGGAATTACACTCCATTACAAGCAATATTCCAAAAAACACACTCAAATAAAAACAAAATATTTTCAACTACTTACAAAAACACACTGTCAACCCCGCCTGTTAATTATCCAATTTTAAAAAACAATTAAAATTCTCATGCTAGACAAGTATTTACATTCCAATTACCCTATACCATTAACAAAAAATAAGAATTAGTAATCATATGTCTCTGACACAGTTTTCGGATAGCCATATTGTCGATGTTTTCCAGTCTGACAAATACCAACTACTTGAAAAAATTGGAGAAGGTGGATTCGGTAAAGTTTTCAAAGCACGCCAAATAAACACTGGGCAAATCGTTGCACTAAAATTTTTGGCGTTAGAACCACAACTGGAAGCGACGAAAAAACACAGATATGCGGAACGTTTCAATCGCGAAACCTTACTTTGTAGTCAATTAAATCACCCAAATATCGTACGATTATTAGATAAAGGACAATTAAATGAAAATTTAATGTTCGGGGTATTCGAGTATGTGGAAGGGCAAACACTACGGGACTATCTAAGTCAAAATGGTGCAATTGATTCAGTGTATGCAACCGACATCATGTTGCAGGTGTTAGACGCGCTCATTCACGCTCATCAACAGGGCATTATCCACAGAGACATAAAGCCAACCAATATCATGCTTAGCCAGTCTGGTGCAAAAACTTATGCCAAAATACTTGATTTTGGTATTGGTACACTGGCACAAGAAACCCGCCAGCATGACTTTGAAACAATCACACTAACGCAAGAAACATTAGGCACACCTTCTTACAGCGCACCAGAACAATTACGTGGTGAGCCAGCCTCGGCCAAATCGGATCTCTATGTCTGGGGTTTGGTATTTTTAGAATGTTTAACTGGCGTGCCTGCGGTCACGGGTACTAGCGTCGCATCGATTTATCACAAGCAATTAAGCGATGTACATATTCCAATTCCAAGCGCACTACTTGGCCACCCTCTTGCAGGGCTTCTCAGACGCGTACTCAATAAAAGCGCGTTGGAGCGCGTGATCACCGCAACCGAGGCATTCTCTGAACTGGCACGAATGAACGTATCGAACCTTGTTGGTGTGCTAAATGATGTTAAAGCTCAACATGGTTACGACGAAACCACAGTAATGATCCGTGATGACGATCCTAACCATCGTGCCATTCAAGAATATACGGCGCTTACTGAGCGCAAACAGCTCACCGTTCTTGCGGTAAGGTTAAGTGTTAAAGCACTCGACAATCAAGATAAAGACTTCGATGTCATCGACACCGTTTATAAATCTCAACGCAATCACTTTATTGATATCGCGACTCGTTACGGCGCTTATCACGTGGGTAACCTCGCCGATACCAGCTTGTTTTATTTTGGCTACCCTGTTAGCAGCGATAACGATGCGCGGTTATCTGCCCGTACCGCACTTGAAATGATAAGCGAACTTGGCAAACGTAACGCACTAATGCAAGAAGCCCACAGAGTCGCCCTTAATGCTCACATTGGTATTCATACTGGTGTATTTATTACCTACGCCAATGCCGTACCTGAAGGTCATCACGCAAATATTGCAGCAGCACTCTCCCGTGAAGCCGGCGAGCGCCAAGTCTTATGTAGTGCAGAGTCACGTTCACTCCTTGATGCTTTTTCAGAATTCAATCTGTACGGTCAAGTTCAAATAGGCCCGTTATTTGAACTAACGCCGGTTTATAACTTGCAAGGAGAACGTCGCATCGAAGCATTTGGCTTTATGCGTGGTACAAAGAACCATCATGAACTTGTAGGTCGTCACCTTGAGCTTGAACAGACACTTTCACTCATTAATAACGAAGTCGAAGGTGCAACACGCATCGCCCACATTCATGGTGAAGCTGGCATAGGTAAATCTCGGCTGCTGCAAGAAATTCGTGCTAATGCACCGCAATATCAGCATTTAGTCGCCCAGTGTTTACCAGAGCATCAAAATAATGCTTTGTATCCAATTTTAACGTTGGTCAAGTACCTCTTTAACACCGAACAGCTTGACGCTCATTCAGCCAATACCGTGTTTAGTTATGTATTATCAAACGTGGATAGTAAGCTCGATTTAGTGCAAGCTATCCCTGTGTTGCTAGTTTGGCTCAATATCTCACTTGATGATGAAATTACGCCTTCTACACTTTCTCCCGATGAGCAGAAGCAAGTGTTGTTTAAAGGGCTTTGCGCATTGTTACTGTCAAACCGTCACGGGCTCAGTAAGTTTAAACTTTACATTATTGAAGACATTCATTGGGCAGATAGCACCACCTTAGAGTTTTTACATCACTTTGTCGGTGCGCTCGCTTCAGGTGATGTTTTACTAAGCACTTCAAGACAAGCGGTGCCAACTCAGTTGAAAGACCTTACCTTAGTGGATGTTTGCCTGAGAAAACTAACCGAGAAGGCCACCGAAGATTTTATCATTAACTTGTTTGATGGCCGCCGAGTGTCAGAGCGAGTTCTCAAATTACTTACCAGTCGCACAGACGGGATCCCGCTATTTATTGAAGAACTCGTCAACATGCTTAAACAAAAGGCATTAATTGGAGATAAAGGTGGAGAGATTGACTTTCTCGCACCAGACAAACTTGACCAAGTGCCTACGAGTTTAAGAGAGTCATTACAACAAAAACTAGATAGTCTTAGTCATGCCAAAGAAACAGCGCAACTTGCGGCAACGATAGGCCGAGAGTTTGAATATGATTTACTCGTTGCGGCATCTTCTTTAAGCGAAAACCAGATCCAAAACGACTTAAATGAGCTGATAGCAAACGACCTTATCGTGCACCAGCGCCGCGTTGATAACGATAGCTATATCTTTAAGCATGCGCTAGTGAGGGACGCGGCTTATGAAAGTGTTAATCAAACCAGCATACGTTTGTTACATTCAGTGGTTGCTCAAACACTAAACTCATACAAAAGTGAGGATTACACATTAAGAGCAACTCATCATGAAAAGGCGCTTGAATACACTGATGCAACAGTGCTTTGGAAACTCGCTGCAGAAAAAAGTACACAGTTGGCAGATATAAATTCTGCAATACAACATTACTCTTGCGCACTTAATACTCTCACGCAATGTACAGGCAGTTACGAAAACAAGCTCACAGAAATTCTAATAAGAAATGCGCTAGCACTACACTTGGCTACCACATTAGGATATGCAAACAGCAGTATCACACCACATATCGACCGTTCCCGAGCACTGTGTAGCGAGCTCAACAACCCCCCTGAGCTGTATTCTGCTTTTTGGAGTATTGCATTAATTCAAGTCGTTAAAGCCGAGCATATCGAAGGATTGAACACGATACAGCAACTACTTGAAATGGCTAAGCAGCAAAATTCTGCAGCATTGGAAATAGCAGCTCTTCATTTAAAAGGCGGGATCGAATGGGCTAAAGGTGATCTGCTATTGGCTGACAAGACCTTTACTCAGGCATTGGCAATTTATAACTATGATGAGCACCACGAATACTTCAAAAGCTACCCATTTCCATTTGACTGTGCAATATCCTCACTGCCAATTCATGCCGGTGTTTCTTGGCTCATGGGTGATTACGAACGTTCTGATCAACAGCGAATTAAAGCTGATAGACTGACAGAATTAGATGATATTCCCGCATATCAAGTTCACGTTTACGCCCGTCATGCCTACATTGGAGTAATATCCAGAAGACGCGACCTAGCCGAGTATTACGCTGAAAAGGTCCTTTCACTTTCTGAGAAGCATGGATTCGCGCTTTGGTTATCCATTGGTAACGTAATAAAAGGCTGGCTGATGTGCCTTGATCACAATGTATCTGAAGGTCTTCCCCTCGTTCGTTCTGGTTTAGATGCTTACCTGTTAACGGACTCTATCGGTCATGTTGCTTGGCTACGAACAATGTATGGTGAATGCTTACTGCTTGCAGAAGATACTCAAGAGGCTTTAGAACAGTTAGATATTGCTATCAATATTGCAAATGAAAAACTTGATACGTTTTACTTACCAGAAGCTTATCGACTTAAAAGTATGCTGTGTACTACAGAATCCGCTCGTAAAGAACAATTAAAAAGTGCTAAAGAAGTCGCTGAATTGCAAGGGGCACTTGGATATATCAACAAGTATTTAAAATAGGAAATTAAGAATGATAACTAGAACATGCTTACTGTTAGCATTGGGCTGTTCAGGGGTTGCGAGTGCATCAACAACTTTGCTTCCTGCGGACGTTTCATGTGATTTGGCCACGAACAATGCGATTGCCAATTTTACGCTTACACCTGAGCATTTATACGAATACTCATGGCAAACTTTTATTGCGATTAACCAACAAAAACAATTCGGTAAGCTTTCACTACCCGCTTGGGCTGACTGGATTAATACCGCAACACTTGCTGAAGTCAACTACACAAATGGCTATTTAAAGGAGTTCAACACGCCCGTTTCTGTTGAAGGCAAAGATACCCGAAAAAATATTACCACAGCAGATAGCTGGCAATGTGACTCTGGTTGTTTAGACTTAGATATGTCGTTAAAGCTAGATGGCGACGAAATCAAAATGCTAGGCCTGAGAGATAAAAATAACAACCCTGTATTTTTTGAAAAGCGTGTAAATGATAAATGGATGGAAGCACTATGGGATACCAAAGAAAACCTAAACGAAATTGATAACAATCCTGCCCTCAAAGACCTTGCGGGTTTCGCATTTAGGTGGGGCAGTTGTGGGCAAGGTAACACATCCGCTAAACAACCTCAGATTGCGTTAAAACTGGGTTGGCGCATACTCACAAACAAAGATGATAAACTGAGATACATCACCATGGAAAACATTAAGTTACATGGTTTTGCAGTAAAACAAACACTCGGTCTCGTTGCCATGCACGTTGGGGTCGGTACCAGTTCAAACCTATTAGTAGGTGATAAACCGACTTGGACTTGGTTGACATTTGAGCAGGTTGATACGCTTGAAAGTGAAACCCCAAAAACGATTCAATATAGCTTCATTGCTCAGGATGAATATAGCTGTTCCAATATATATACAGCCAATAGACCGACACCTCTTATTCGAGATGAGCCGATCCCCACTCTAGCTGCAACATATAATGATCAGTATCGCTCTAAGCTCAAAAAACAAAACTCAGTATTACAACATTACCAGCTGATTGGCTCACAATATCCACATATTGATAACGCGGGGTCATACCAGCGCTTTGACAAAAATGTTAGAAGTGTGGTTTTTGAGCCTTTTCTAGCTCAGGTGAATAGCAAATGTGAAATTCCTAAGTCACAGTGGACCGTCTCTGAAAGTATCAGAAATAAAGGGTCTGATTGCGCGAGCTGCCATAACAATCTAAATTATTATTACAATGAAAATAAAATAAAATGGACAGAAAGATTCAAAGATTTCACTTTAATAAACAGTGGAATACCTGGTATACCAATGAAAGAAATAACATTAAACCCTAAGGAAAAGTAAAATGGCTAACAATGCATTCATAGACTATCTAAACAGATTAAATATTGATTTAGACTTCAGATTAAATAGTCAGGACAACCCAATAAAATCATTGAATGGTTATGTAGACAACAAAGATATCACCGAAGAGTGCTTAACTATTGGTGGTAATAGTAAACTTTGCAAACAACCTGAAGAAAATCAACTTATCAAAAGCAACTTTTCTGCTGCACTAAACAACGAAGATTTTATCAGTGACTACCTTTCTCACTTCGAGGGTGAGAAAACAAGCGGTAAAGCTTCTATCACCGAGGGAGTTGAAGTCGTAGCATTACTTAATTTCTTACGTTCGATAGCATATGAAGAAACGTCTCACAGTGAATTTATTCAATCTCCAAGTGACTATATATCAAACTTTAGCGTAGAGTATAACAACACCAAAGCGAAGCTTTCTGCAGACGTAAAAGATGAACTACTTTCGTTGGTCTCTCAGTTTGGAGATATAAAAGGTAATGAGGAGAAATTTGTACGTGAATTATTCTCTCTTAAAATTATCTCGCAAAATTTAGCTGATAACGCAAATATTATTTGGTAATACGGTGAATACTATACTTAACAGAGTGTTAGATGAATCTCTCCACGAATTGTTAGGTAAAAAAACAACTGAAGGCTTGCAAGAAATTGCAAGCCTTTTTCCTCAGCTGTTTTCATCCTACTATTTAGAAATAAGAGATCTAGCTAGCCATGAATTAAGTCGATTGGATTTACTCTGCGCTATCGATCACCAATCCCCTAGAAAACGTACAAACTTTATCGATAATCGTTGGCTTCCTTTAATAGAAAATTTACGAAGCACCTACGCTAAATTGAAATCCCTTGACGAATTTACTCCGTTTTTATGGCTTGAATTTGATAATATTTTGGTAAACAAACCAGAAACCGTCGCAGCTCCCGGTGTGCATTACTGTCTAGAATCTGGCTATCCGGAACAACTCGCAGAGAAAAATGCACAGCTTAGCCACTATAAACCATATGTATTTTCTATGGGTCTGTGCCAACAATATCACTCAGAAGCAAGTTTGACGCTATCTAGACTATTCAAACACTTACCGCTTTCGGGTCATATCATACATATCTCATTTATGCAGCAACGTAAGCCCGCCACAACAAAACTATATATTTCTATGCATCAGGATGAGGTTATAAAATACTTGGAAAAAGTGCATTTTCCTGGAGATGTAGAGGAAGTCGAGAAGATGCTACTGTTTTGGCGTGATATAAATGATAGCCCCTACTTATTTTTTGACTTAGCTGTTGGAGATACACTGTTTGACCATTTCGCATTGGTCAGCTCCCCCGTATATTTTGATGAGCTCAACAACAAGTTTTCATTCCTTGAGAATAAGGCCGAATTATCAAATAAACTATGTAAGAAACTCGCTTCATCGGGACTAATTACTCAACAGAAGTCGTCACTGATACAACAATGGTCATCGTCAAAATTTGAATTAGCTTGGACTTGGGTAGATTTTAAGCTGGTTAAAGAACCGAATAGAGCTGTTTATTCAAAAGCTTACTTAGGCCTGCAATCATGTGTAAATTAGAGCGCGCTATGCGCCCTAATCTACAACATTCAATTATAAAGCGAATTTCCCTCTTGCTGCATGAAGCTTCTTATAGCTTTCAATAAGACGCAGGTGCTTATCTAAACCTTCCAACTTCATGTTAGTTGGCGTTAAACCATAGAATTTCACATCACCATTAATTGAGCCAATAACCGCATCCATCACGTCTTTAGAGAACATGCGGGTAAAGTTATGAATGTAATCTTCTATTTCTAGCTCTTCATCCAACGCAATTTCAAGCGTGGCATGCATTGCTTGGTAGAATAAGCCACGCTCAACGGTGTTGTCGTTAAACTGCAAAAAGGTTTCAACTAATTCAATGGCCGCTTCGATATCGCCAAGCGCTAGATAGATTAAAATCTTAAGCTCAAGAATTGTAAGCTGACCCCACACCGTATTTTCGTCAAACTCAACGCCAATTAGGGTGATAATATCGATATAGTTATCAAGCTGGCTGTCTTCTAAGCGCTCAACCAAATTAGCTAATGCTTCGTCATCTAGAGAATGGATGTTGAGAATATCTTCGCGATATTGCAATGCTTTATTGGTGTTGTCCCAAATCAGATCTTCAGCAGGATAAACTTCAGAAAAACCTGGTACCAAAATACGACAAGCGATCCCTAAGTCTGTAAATTCCGCAATATAGGCTTCTTTACCTAATCCTTCCAAAATGCCAAATAACTTATCGCACTCTTCTTCATTAGTGCCTGTAAAATCCCACTCAACAAAATCGTAGTCATGCTTCGCACTAAAGAAGCGCCATGAGATCACACCCGTTGAATCGATAAAGTGTTCAACAAAATTCTCCGGCTCAGATACCGCCATGCTGTTAAACGTAGGTTTTGGTACATCGTTTAAGCCTTCAAAACTACGGCCTTGTAACAACTCGGTTAAACTGCGCTCAAGTGCCACTTCAAAGCTTGGATGCGCCCCAAAAGAAGCAAACACACCGCCTGTTTTTGGATTCATCAGGGTTACACACATTACGGGGAATTGACCGCCAAGAGACGCATCTTTCACCACCACAGGGAAACCCTGCTCTTCAAGCCCTTTGATCCCTTCAACGATACCTGGGTATTTAGCAAGTACAGACTCTGGCACATCAGGTAACACAATTTCCTGTTCGATGATTTGCTTTTTCACCGCGCGTTCAAAGATCTCAGATAAACACTGCACCTTCGCTTCAAACAGGTTATTACCGGCACTCATACCGTTACTTAGGAATAAGTTTTCTATTAGATTTGACGGAAAATACACGGTTTCACCATCAGAATGGCGAGTATACGGAATAGAACAAATGCCGCGCGCTACATTACCTGAATTTGTGTCGATTAGATGTGAACCGCGTAATTCACCTTCTGGGTCGTAAATTTCACGAGTGTAGTCGTCTAAAATCTCAGTAGGAAGCGCATCATCAGCTTCAGGCTTAAACCACTTTTCGTTCGGGTAGTGAACAAATTCAGCATTTGCGATTTCTTCACCAAAAAACTGATCATTATAAAAGAAGTTACAGTTTAAACGCTCAATAAACTCACCAAGTGCTGAGCATAGCGCGCTTTCTTTGGTTGCCCCTTTACCATTGGTGAAACACATTGGTGAAGCAGCATCACGAATATGCAAAGACCAGACGTGTGGCACGATATTACGCCATGACGCAACTTCAATCTTCATACCTAAATCCGACAGGATCTTGGTCATATTTGCAATCGTCTGTTCCAGCGGAAGATCTTTACCTAGGATAAAAGTGCTGTCGCTTTCGCTGGTATCAACCATCAGCATAGCCTGAGAATCATCTTCAAGGCTTTCAACCGCTTCTACTTGGAATTCAGGTCCTGTTTGGATCACTTTTTTAACGGTACAGCGGTCAATTGAACGCAAGATGCCTTGGCGGTCTTTTTCAGAAATGCTTTCTGGTAGCTCCACCTGAATTTTAAAAATTTGGTTATAACGGTTTTCAGGATCAACAATGTTGTTTTGCGCCACACGAATTCCATCCGTTGGAATGTCACGCGCATTACAATACACCTTCACAAAGTAAGCAGCACAAAGCGCTGAAGAAGCTAAAAAGTAGTCAAATGGACTTGGTGCTGAACCATCGCCTTTATAGCGAATTGGCTGATCCGCAATGACAGAAAAGTCGTCAAATTTGGCATCAATTCTGAGATTGTCGAGGTAATTTACTTTGATTTCCATTGGAAGGTTCCGGTGTGTTGCAATCGAAAACGCTAATTGTACTTGAGGAAGCAAAGCGGTGCCAATGGAAGTTTCTGTTTATTCGAGTTGAGTTAATATAAACAAAATCCACAATGTAACCCACCGTAATTGCGCTAAGTGGCATTTTAAGACACTATGGTCAGTGCTGTAGCTGAGACAGATTCTATTTGGCAGGCGAGTGAATATACTCGACAAACAATACTTAAGTCTGACAAGCAACAAAATAACTAGGAAGTACATGCATGACGATTGTGAGCAAAAGCAAACTCGATTTTTACAAAAACAACGGCTTCGTTTTATTTGAACAACCTTTACCCGACACGCTGCTGGAAAAACTGAAACAACTATCTAATGCGCTTGAGAATAAAGCAAAACAAGCACAGCAAGACGGAAAAGTCGCGACTCAATACCATTTATCAAATGAATCAGGTGAGCCAAAACTTTTTCGTTATAATGATTTGCTTTTTGAAGCGCCCGAGTTAATTATCGAACTACTCGCAACACCAGCAATGTTAGCGATCAGTGAACACCTTTGTGGTGCAGGCTGTGTTCCATTGCAATGTGACTTAGTCTGCAAATATCCACATCCCCACCCTCACATAGCCTGGCATCAAGATGCTCCTCATTCTCGTCATTTTGCATATTTAAATGTCGGTATCTATCTTGATGATGCGAATATAGATGACGGGTGCTTACGCTATTTGCCAGATTCCCAACACCAAATTTTGGATATCTATACTCTCTCGAGCGAATATGGCTGGAATATTCCTGGGGTTGTACAGCAACCAGCTAAAGCCGGAGATATTTTAGTTCAAGACATGATGGTTTTACATGGCTCTGAGCCGAAACGCAGTGAAGGTCCTAGAAGAACAATATATGTAGAGCTTCGACCACTTGCAGGTGTCAATGAGAATCAAAGTAGTGAATGGGCTGAGCTTAGAAAACAGTGGATGGCACACGTTATTCAGGCTGCAGACCCAGAAGACGTACCTGAGAATTGGCTAGCCGTTTATGGTGAACCCAATTCTGATTTAAATACGCTAGTAGAGCGTATCAAACAGAAGCGAGAGGCCGTGATCCCAGCTGCTTGGGCACCGAAAATTGTTGAGCATCCAGACTACCCTACACCCGCCGACCTACGTTAGTCTGCATGAAGTAATTGTCACCGCTTATCGATGACAATTACCTCTGACCATGCCGTGTTTGAAATTTTCTCTCACTCCATCTTAGCTAAAATCAAAAACACGATTTACTTCAATGCCATAGCACACTTCTTCAAACCTAAATCGTTTCATTGTTATCCCTTGGGCTTGGTCGAGATTTACCGCCCCATGCTTTTCGTAAAAGCGTCTCGCTTGTTTGTTCTGCTCATAAATCCAGGTATACGCGCTTTGGCAGCCTTGCTCATAAAGCTTCAATAGACGCGCCTTCAACAGCGCTTGACCTAATCCACAGTTCTGATGGCTTGGCAAAATATAACCGCGATATAGTTCACCCGCATTTATTCTCGATACTTTTTGGCTAACCGGATTATACATTCGACGGTAATTACCCGCCGCACCGCAGCCTAATATTTTCCGACCATCAGTCACGAGCAAAGCCGTTTGGCTTGCAGAATTCTTAATGATCTCCGACCAAATAGTTGCGAAAAATTCGACGGTTCCCCCAGCTAGCACTTGCTCTGGTAAAAACCCGCTAAAGGCCGCTTGCCAGCTCACTTTAGTCACAACCGCCATTTCTTCTATATCTGCGGTGCTAGCAGTCTTTATGGTGATTTTTTCTGGCAGGTTAAATACGTCAACAAATGCCTTTTCATCTAACTCAGTGATATCCATATAAACACTCAAAAGCTCTTTTAGGTAACAATTAACACATTATTGTTACAATCTGTGATTTATACAAATATTTATTCCAACTTCCTTCTTGTTTTGATATTTACCGTTTTTCACAAGGCTGACCACTATCAAAATTTATACCCAAATTGATAAATATCATCTAGGAAAAGCTCCTCAGCCAATTTTAACGCTAAATCTGAGTAGTAATGACAGTAGTGCCTACTTGATGCTTGATTATAATAAGGCAAATAATAATCTTTGCTCCCCAACTTTCTTAAAATTCGCTTACTGTCTTTTTGATAGTTTTCAAAGCGGCAAATTTCATTGACGAGTGAATTTCCCAAATGGTCAGATAACTGGGACCATTGACTCCACGCTATTCCGCCGTGCTGCTCTGTAACCATTTCTTGTACAAATAGTTCAAACTTCTCTTTC
Organism: Pseudoalteromonas flavipulchra NCIMB 2033 = ATCC BAA-314; assembly: GCA_000814665.1. Taxonomy (GTDB): domain Bacteria; phylum Pseudomonadota; class Gammaproteobacteria; order Enterobacterales; family Alteromonadaceae; genus Pseudoalteromonas; species Pseudoalteromonas maricaloris. The sequence goes on along the minus strand of JWIH01000020.1, from coordinate 54,022 downwards.
TCATCATAATGACGTTTCTCAGATACCACTTCTGAGTGTAGACTTTTACCTTTCTCTAATAGTGAATACCAAGAAACAAGTCTTTCCCATGGGTTACGTACAAAAGCAAATTTAAACGTACTCTCAAACTCATCCGGCAATGCCGCTCTAGCCTCTAGAAGCGACGCATGCTGGCTGCCTATCATCCTTAGGTCTGGCGCCGTTTTCCTGAGGACACTACATAACGACGTACCACCAGTGCGACTAATGTGGCAGAACAAAAAATTGTACTTTTTAGAATAAAACATAATCCTCAATCATTTCAGACTGCAAAATGCATTTTCTTCGCTTTGTTAAAGCCTCCATAACTACAAAGTCGAAATCAGGTCTCGCTGACTCACCTTACCAAGTTTAAGCTGCTCGTAAGAGTGATAAATAGCTTTTTTGCTATCTTGCAGTCGCTGAGTAATATCTTCACCTTCAAGTAACGCGGCTTGCGCGGCCTCTAGCCTATCTTGCGTATCGGTAATAATTGCGGTGAGTTTTGCTTTATCTGATCTAATTAGCGTACTGTCCTGCTCAACTTTTTGCTCAAGCATAGTTAACAACTCTGAACGCACTGAAATGGTTTTATACTCTTTAAAGTCCAATCCCAGATGATTAAATAACAACGCTTGGTTCATCTCTTCTGGTGCAATTTCTACTTCAATCGGCATCTCTACAATGTTCGTCATCATTTCACGATACATCTCGATGTTATATTCACGGCTGCCTATTTTGTGACTTGAACTCACCAAAGATTCATGGGCTAGCTTTTCAGCTTGCTCAAAATGTTTGGTAAGGTAAGTCGATTGGGTGTTGTTCGGCGCTTTTTCTCGTACAGCCTTTGCGGCTTCCATAAACGAAGGTGTTCCCGAGTTTTTTGCCGCCGAATTAGAAATGTCTTGATCACTCACAACATTATTGTTCTTTCGACTATAAAGATCGTTCGAACCATACATTTGTGAATAGGGTGAATTTTGAATGTACATACTCGCTCCTTGTTACATTGACTGTTCTAGTACAGCAATAAGTGCGCCAAGGAAGCGTTATTAACCTGATCTCGGGTTAGTTAGGGTCCTAAGAGTCTTTTAACCACTTTTTCGATGTAATCGGGTTTTGCCAAACCAAAGTTTGCCGTTCAAGCGCTTAATATTACTGCACTTGAGGCAAACTTTTTCCGCTATCGATTAATTAACTTTCTCACGCCAACGGATCATCAACATATATACTACGGGTAACACCACTAAGGTAAGTAATAGCGCGCTTGCCATGCCGCCCACCATAGGCGCGGCGATGCGGCTCATTACCTCAGAACCTGTGCCCGAACCGTAAAGGATTGGCAATAACCCGATAATAATCGTTGCCACCGTCATCATGACTGGACGAATACGCTTGCCCGCGCCTTCTAAAATGGCATTGTTAATGGCCTCAACTGTCAATGCTTGCGGTTTATCTTTAAGCTCCCTTATGGCTTGGTTGAGATACACGAGCATGATCACGCCTATTTCAACCGCAACACCTGCAAGCGCTATAAAACCAACGCCTACCGCGACCGAAAAGTTAAACCCCTCAAGGTATAGTAACCACAGCCCACCAATCATCGCCATAGGTAACGTCGCCATGATGATTGCCACTTCGCTAAAGCTTCTAAAGTTCAAATAGAGTAAAACGATAATGATCCCAAGCGTGAGCGGCACCACATAAGTCAATTTAGCTTTAGCACGCTCCATATACTCGTATTGACCAGCCCAATTGATGGAGTAACCTGCAGGTAACTCCAACTGCTCGCTCAGTACTTGTTTAGCTGCTGCCACATAGCTGCCAACATCGACACCATCTAAATCAATAAACGTCCAACCATTAATGCGAGCGTTCTCGCTTTTAATGCCCGGTGGCCCGTTTTCAATATAGATAGTTGCCACATCACCTAGGGCAATATTTAATCCCTCGGCGGTGACTATAGGAAGCTTCCTCAGCGCTTCGGGAGAATCGCGTAAGTCTTGCGGGTAACGCAAACTAACCGGATAGCGCTCTTGTCCTTCAATGGTTTGCGTGACGTCCATTCCACCAATTGCAGTTGCGACCACTTGCTGGACATCAGCAATATTGAGCCCAAATCGCGCGGCTTTATCACGTTGAATATCGACCTTAATATAGCGTCCCCCTGCTACTCGCTCTGAATAGACCGAAGCGGTGCCCTTTACCTGACTCAGAATACGTTCAAGATCTTGACCAATATTTTGGATAGTATCTAAATCTGGACCTGCGACTTTAATTCCAACAGGCGTTTTAATCCCCGTCGCGAGCATATCAATACGCGTTTTGATGGGCATCACCCAAGCATTGGTTAAGCCCGGAAACTGCACTAGCTTATCGAGCTCTGCTTTGAGCTTTTCAGTGGTCATTCCCTCACGCCACTGATCTTTAGGTTTTAATTGAATAAAGGTCTCAATCATCGTCAACGGGGCAGGATCGGTTGCGGTTTCCGCGCGACCGATTTTACCAAAGACATTTTTTACCTCGGGCACCGTCGCTATCAACTTGTCGGTTTGCTGTAAGATCTCTCTGGCTTTACCAATCGAAATACTTGGATATGTAGTCGGCATGTACATTAAATCCCCTTCATCCAAAGGCGGAATAAACTCACTGCCGATTTTATCCATTGGATAAAAGCCAACGACAGTAATAACTGCAGCGGCTAACAACGTCAGCTTGGGAAAGCGTAATACTTGTTTCAACAAGGGCGTATACGCGCCAACCAACATTCGATTGATTGGGTTTTTATGCTCGGGCACAACTTTACCGCGAATAAAGTACCCCATCAGCACAGGAATAAGCGTAATGGCAAGCCCTGCCGATGCGGCCATCGCATACGTTTTAGTGTATGCAAGTGGTGCAAACATACGTCCTTCCTGCGCCTCAAGAATAAACACAGGTAAGAAGCTTACGGTAATAATCAACAAACTAAAGAACAGTGCAGGACCCACCTCAGAAGCCGACTTAGCAACGATTTCCCAGCGGTTTTCATCATTGAGTGGCGTTTTTTCCATGTGTTTGTGCATGTTTTCAATCATCACGATTGCACCGTCGGTCATCGCCCCAATAGCTATTGCTATGCCACCTAGGGACATGATATTTGCGTTCACCCCTTGAAAATACATCACGATAAAAGCAACCAGAATGCCAAGTGGCAAAGTGATCACGGCAACCACGGAAGAGCGAATATGAAATAAGAACACTACACACACTAAGGCCACAACCACCAGCTCTTCGAGCAGTTTAGACCAAAGATTATCAATGGCCTTGGTGATGAGCTCGGAGCGATCGTAAACCGTCACCACTTCCACCCCTTCAGGTAAGCCGTGTTGTAGCTCAGCAAGTTTTTGCTTTACCCCATCTATGGTTTTTTGCGCGTTTTCTCCAAAGCGCATAACCACAACACCGCCCACAACTTCTCCTTCGCCGTTAAGCTCAGCAATGCCACGACGCATTTGCGGTCCAATATTGACAGACGCAACATCTGCTATCGTTAATGACGTGCCTTTGACAGCTTGCCCAAGTGGGATAGCTTCAATATCTTTAACGCTTTGAATATATCCCGTACTTGTCACCATATATTCGGCTTCAGCCATCTCAATCACAGAAGCACCCGATTCTTGGTTACCGCGTTGCAACGCCTGCTGCACATGCGTAAGCGGAATACCGTAAGCGCGCAGTTTATTGGGATCAACCTGTACTTGATACTGTTTCACCATACCGCCAATCGGCGCGACTTCTGACACACCGGCAACCGATTGCAACTCAAACTTTAAAAACCAATCTTGTAGGCTGCGTAGTTGGCTAATATCGTGTTTGCCGGTTTTATCGACTAATGCATAAAGATACACCCAACCCACCCCAGTGGCATCAGGGCCCAACTGCGGTTTTGCCGCATCAGGTAATTGTGGTGCGACTTGACTGAGATACTCGAGCACACGACTGCGCGCCCAGTAAAGATCCGTTTTATCGTCAAAAATAACGTAAACATAGGAATCCCCAAAGAAGGAATAACCACGTACGGTTTTTGCGCCCGGGACGGAGAGCATTGCCGTGGTCAGTGGAAATGTCACCTGATCTTGCACCACTTGTGGTGCCTGTCCTGGATAAGGTGTTTTGACAATGACTTGTACATCAGACAAATCCGGAATGGCATCGACAGGCGTATTTTTAAGGGTAAATAGCCCAGCCCCCACCAGCATAAGTGTCAGCAGTACCACAAAAAAGCGGTTGTATACTGACCAGCGAATTATTGCTTGGATCATTGTAAACGCTCCTTAGTGGCCTGAGTGCATATTCATCGACATCTCACCTGCAGGTTTGATATCAGTCACCACAAATTCGTCACCCACTTCAAAGGTGAAAGTCACCTTCATTCCTGTCATAAGCTGGCTTAAATCAATGTGCTCAGCTGCAACAAAGTCCATCGTTGTTGCGGGACGGTCCCATTTTTCAATGGCGCCGCGAGAAATATTAAGCACTCGGGTGTCAGGGGTGATGGTGTTTATCACACCGCCCACTGTTGCTGTAGGCAGTGTATTTTCGGTCATACTGCCTTCGGACATAATGTGAATCCCTGTCAGTAATACGCTGCCACCATCCTGTTTAGTGGCTTCAAAATGCAAAGTCTGTCCAGCGTTTAATTCGTCAACATCGACACTGTCAGCCACTGAAAAATCCATCACCATTTCAGGCCATTCCCACTCGGGTACGGGTTGATGATCGATATTCACCACTCGACTTTCATAGTTCACGCTTTGAATTTCTCCTTCAATCCAAACTGACTTAGCCTCTGCAACTGGCGCCATACGCATAAAGTCAGAAGTAATGCTCGATTGAGAATCAATCAGGAATTGGGCTGACGTAACTATCTTGTCTCCTTCGTTAAGGCCATTGAGGATTTCAATGTTTTCATCACCAATTTGACCCAGTTCGACGGCAACCGATTTAAAGCTACCGGGTGCAACTTCAACGACAACACGGTTTTGTTTGGCGGTGCGGATCACAGACTCACTCGGCACTTGTAATACATCGTCACGAGAATCGGCATGAATGTTCACTTGCGCAAACATATTCGGCTTTAACAGCGCATCACTGTTGTCAAATCTAAGCCTTACTCTAAGTGTCCGTGTTTTTTCATTGAGTGAGGGGTAGACGTAATCGACTTGCCCTCGCCACGTTCTGCCGGGTAAAAAGTCTAACCTCATGGAAACCGCTTGCCCCTGAGCGACCAACATAGCATCACGTTCAAATACGTCAGCTTCGACCCAAATTTCGTCTAGTTTGGCGATACTCATGAGCGTTGTGCCTGGCTTTACGTAAAACCCTTCTCGGATCTGGAGTCCATCCAACACCCCAGATTGACGCGCATAAAAGGTAATGCTTTGATGCACTTCACCCGTTTTTTTAAGCGTATTGATAAAGTCATCACTCAGGTGCAATGCTTTGAGCCTTTCGTGCGCTGCGTTTATCAGCGCCTGATTATTACGCTTTCTAGCAATAAGATATTCTTCTTGCGCATTGACCAATTGCGGCGAATACAAGGTGTACAGAGGTTCGCCTTGTTTCACCGGATCTCCTGCGGCTTTCACGTAGAGCTTTTCAACCCATCCCTCAACTCGGGGGTGAATGTGAACTAAGCTATCTTCGTTGTACTGAACATACCCCACCGTACGGATCTGGTGAGACATCGCTTGACGCATGGCCACCGCAGTGCGAACGCCCAAGTTGTTTTCAACGTGAGGCGCTATCTCCACAACCCCCTCACCAAATTTTTCATTCGCAGACTCTTCTTCGTACACAGGCACAAGATCCATTCCCATCGGAGACTTACCTGGCTTATCACGACGATAGTTCGGATCCATAGGCGCGACCCAATAAAGTGGCGGTTTCTCAGCGTTTTGCGCTACAGCAGACTCGTTACTTGAAGAGAGGCTCATCCCAACTAGCACGCCGGCCGTTAATGTCGTGACGGCAACCAGCGTCATTTTTAAGTTGTTATTCATGGCTTGCACCCTCTTCAATTTGAACCAAATAATAGTTACTGCGTACCACCGCTTTTAACAATGCAATATCAATGGCAAGCGCTGATAACTGCGCATTCAGTTTCGCGATGCGCGCCCTCACTACCTCGGAAAAGTCGCCATCGTCATTGGTATAAGCGGTCAATGCTGCTTCGGCTTGTTCAGCGCTTTGTGCCACAATTGATTTTGCGTATAGCGATTGCCTTTCTTGCAATCGTTGGATAGTTTGAATTTCTCCATTTAAGTTTGAAAACAGCTGCTTTAGCACCAGCAACCGGTCGGTTTTACTCGCTTCAACTTGTGCGGTCGCTGCCGCTTTTTGCTGGTCTTGTTTTCCATCTGTGAATAACGGAACGTCGAATGACATACCAACGCTGAAAAAGTCAGTGCGAGACATCTGATCCGGCGCATCATCCCGATATGCGTAACTCGCATTGACGGAAAACTGTGGTTTATATGCCTGCTCAGCTAACTTTACCCCTTGATTGGCGCGGTATGTATCAACGTCGGCGGCAACAACCAACGGGTGATGAGTCAAATGCTGTACTACAGCTTGACTATCAACTGGACGTTGCTGCATCAACTTTGGCGCAATTGAGCGGATCAACGGCAGTGTCACTTCGTTTTGTTCAAGGACACTCAGTGCATTTGAATTAGTGAATGCATCATTTAATAGCCATTGCGAAAGCTTTGCCTTAGCGGTGTTAAGCTGCTGATAAGCCGCGGAACGCTTGTCGTCTAATTGCATCACCTCAAGCTGAGCACGGATCACATCTTGCTGGCGTGTTGCACCTAGCGCATTGGAGTAGCTAGCATTTGCTATTTCTACCATTTGGTCGAACAGCACACTATCACGTTCAATCAGTTCCAACGTCTTTTTGGCTTGTACAATATCAAGCCACACCTGGGAAACATCCCGGCGCACTTGCGCTTTTCTATCCGCTTGTAAAATCGGTTGCTTTTTAGCGTCAAGTGCCAATTGCTGACTCTTAATTTCGAGGCTATCTCCTCGCGGTAGCATCTGCATCACGCCAACTTTAAGCTGAGTCATTCCCTCTTGATTAAACTCCCAACTATCAACAGGCAGATTCATCATACCGATGGACACCTGAGGATCAGGATAGCTTAGCGCTTCGCGGCTCATAGATTGCATCGCAGAACGCTTGTATTGGCTAGATTTAAGCCAAGGATCGTTACTGATAGCAGCATCTATCGCTTGCTCTAACGTTGCAATATTGGCCTGTGCTATCTGTGGCAGTATCAGTGTTGCGATAAACAGGGAAACTTTGATTGTCATTAGAATTGCTCCTCATAACTGTCAATTTCAGCAAAAACTTCATAGCTCCCATCTTTTTTAAGTAGCAATATTTGATAAGGCATAAAACGCTCGCCAACTTCCATACCAGGCGATCCAAGTGGCATAGCCGGCACACTCAAGCCGATATTTTGTGTGTCTTGAGTTAATGTTTCGTTTTGCAAAAACTGTTTAATAAACTTGGCAGGAATATGCCCTTCAAAAATAAAACCATTTTTAGAAACCCCAGTGTGACAAGATTGATAATTTTGCTTAATACCAAACTTACTCTTAAGTGAGCCAAGATAATTTAGATCGGTGGCTTTGTGCGCGATACCTTGTGCAGTTAAATGGCTTAACCACAGTTCACAACAGCCGCAGGTTGGGAATTTAAAGACTTCCAATTCTATATTGGATTTACCGTATGCCATGGCACTCACTAACCATAGCGTCACCACTAAATAAAACTTTTTCATGCTAACCCCGCATGTAATACCAATTACGTTAGTGCAACAGGTATCAATCAATTCGTTGAAAATTACGCCAAAAACGACGGTTAATCGTACAAAACTTTGAAATTAAGGCAGATCTGCCCTGAGGTTAAGCAAGTATTGGGGGTTTATAAAGAGAGCGAGGATAGTCGCTAAGCTGACCACTTGTGAAACTTAATTTATCGTTTTTCGGTACAATAGGCGCTACCCACTCTCTTGGCGAAAACGCTGCAAGATTTGTGGAGCACATATGTGTGGGGCAAGTACAATCGCTGCATTGTGCTGTGTTCTGAGGGTCACAACAATCCATCTCAACCATCATTTCATGATGATGAGGCTCTGCCGATTGCACGTTACTTTGAAGCATTTGATGACTTGTTTCATGACTGGTAGCGCCATGCATTTCACATGCTGCCATAGAGGCAGCCGCGTTTTGACCACTTAGTGTAGCCACCACGAACATTGTGATAAGTAAACGTAAGAATACTTGCAAGGCACTTTTCCAAATCAAATAAGCGGAGTAATAATAAAAATCTAACCAAAGAAATGCAAGTAAATAGACCAACCTCGTTATTATTTTCTTTCATCATTGATATACTAGAGCCCAATTCTAAAAAATTATTCCGACTCAAGGATATGAACGTTATGAAATTTGCTTCAGTAGCTACTATTTTGGCTTTAGTTGTTTCGAGCAACGTCAGTGCTGCAGACTATGGAGACTTTGGTGTCTCAATATATGGTGGCAAAACTTACAGCAGTGATATCAAAACTTCGCGCCATCAAAAGTATGAATTAGAAGACGATTCGCACTTTGGATTAAGTATCGATAAATATGTACCTGAAGGCCGTTATGGCTTCTACTATGGAAAAACTGAGACCCAACTTACCGCTTATCCGCTAAATAAAGTGGAAATGGAGTATCTATTATTTCAAAGTGCGGTGGTACGCCCTCTCACAGACAACTTAGATGTGTATCTAGGCTTACAGCTTGGTGCGACCTTTGTTGACCCTAATTTTATCGACTCTGATACTTTCTTTGCATCAGGGTTATACACGGGTTTTGAATACAACCTTGGCGCAGGTTTTCATCTCGGTGCTGAAGCACGATGGATTGCAACTATCCTCAACAACAACTCTAAAGTCACTTGCGATGTCGACCCAGAAACCCAAAATACCTGTAGCTGGCACTTCGACAATGAGGTAATGAGTCAATATCAAGCGAGCGCAACATTAAGTTATCGCTTTTCGCTGTAATTATTACGAGCTGGTTTTAATATACAGTAAAACTCAACAACCCCTGGTAAGTCGCTGTACAATAAAGTCAGCAAAAATACTCACCTTTGCAGGAATATGGCGAGTTGCTGGATATAGCATCCACAGCTCGCCAGAATAGTGAGTCTCAAATTGCCATTCAGGTAATACCTGTATCAACTCCCCTGACGCTAACGGATCTTTAGCTACAAACATAGGTAAGCTTGTGATCCCAAGCCCTTGCAGCGCAGCATCTAACCTCACTCGGGTATGATTTGCTTTATAGCGCCCGTTAACTGGAGTTGTGAGTTTTTGTGTGCCTTTTCTGAATCGCCACTTAGCATCAGCATCCGTTTCCCCCAAGGCAATACAGCTGTGTTGTACTAGTTCTTTAGGGTGAGTAGGAATTGAGTGGGTCGCAAGATATTTTGGTGATGCCGCCACTATATGTTCTATCGTCATTACGCTTCTACCTATTAAGCCTTGTGGAGGCTCGTTGGTAATTTTAAATAGAATGTCTATTTCATCACGGATCAAATCCAACGCGTTGTCATCTAGCACCAAATGAACGTCAATATTTGGAAATTCGCCTAGAAACGTCATCACATTTGGGTGAATTAGCGAATGTGCGACCGCTTTTGGCGCTGCGATTTTTACTGTTCCTTGTGCCGTTTGATGATAGCTTTCACAAAGCGAGATGACGTCTTTGGCGGCTTGTTCCAATTGAGTACAGCGCTCATATACAGCCCTTCCTGTTTCGCTCAATCTTAAGCTACGTGTGGTGCGTTGAAGTAAACACACCCCCAATTGCTGTTCAAGTAGTTTTATGGCACGACTCACTGACGACGGCGAGATACCTAATTGCCGAGCACTTTTGGAGAAGCTTTCAGTATTCACTACCGAAACAAAAATCGACATTTCTTGCAGTAGTTCAATATGTTTACTGGTCGTCATAGCTCTTCCATTTGTGCGCTCTACGCAAAAGTTATTTCTATTTTTAGATTATTATCTTCCTAGGAGAATGAAAATACAATGTTCTCAATTATTCAATATTATATTGGGAGCTTATTATGGTGCAGTATTGGCCAGAGTTTGTATCATTAGCCATCATTCATTTTGTTGCAGTCATCTTGCCAGGCCCTGACTTTGTTATTACAGTCAGACAAAGCTTAAAATACGGCAGACTACATGGCGCAATGACCGCCTTGGGGATTGGCACTGGACTTAGTGTTCATATCTTATATACCTTACTTGGTGTCGGCGCACTGATGCAGGCCTCACCTTGGGTTTTACAAGTAGCTAAATTAATCGGTGCTGCGTATCTTATCTACATCGCTATTCAATTGCTCAAAAGTGCAGGAACAATTGAACTGGATGCAGAAAATGCCCAAGCTGATGTAAGCTCACAGTCGCTCAAAAAAGCCTTTAGTCTTGGTTTTTTAACTAATGCAACCAACCCAAAAGCAACCCTGTTTTTCTTAGCCGTAGTGACCAATGTCGTCAGTCAAGGAACTCCGTTACATATTCAACTTTTTTACGGCGCTTGGATGTGCAGTGTTAACGCTTTATGGTTTATCTGTGTCAGCTTATTATTCTCAGCTCCATCTTCCCGCGCTTGGTTCTTGAACAAAATGAACTTGGTTGAAAAAGCACTTGCTGTTTTGCTTATGGCCTTCTCATTAAGGCTGTTGATTGCTTAACACATGTAAGCCAAATAAGGGTTTCCGCATCATGCGTTAGCCCTCATTCAATCACTAAGATATGGATATTAGGGCATCAGCGCTTCCCACCAGCTGCTACTTGATAGCGTTTCTGATAGCGTCAAAACTTCACCTACAACAGGTGTTACCAGCGCCACTTGATTTTGCTCTGCTGCGATTTTCACTCTTGCGAGCGGATCAAACCAAGAGTGAAAAGCCAAGTCAAAAGTACCATTATGAATGGGGATCATATGCGTTCCTCGCAGATCTATATGAGCTTGTACGCTTTGCTCTGGCGTCATGTGAATATCGGACCAATCTTTATCATACGCGCCGGTCTCTACTAAGGTTAGGTCAAACGGACCAAGCCTTTCACCTATTTCCTTAAATCCAGCAAAATAACCAGAGTCTCCACTAAAAAAGATATTTTTGTCTGCTGTGCGAATAGCCCACGCTCCCCAAAGGGTTTTATTTGCATCTCCAAGTCCACGTCCAGAAAAATGCTGAGTAGGTGTAAAGGTGAGTGTTAACTCAGTGGTTTCTTCAAACTGCCACCAGTCAAACTGCTTTATTTTCTCGGCAGGAACTCCCCACTTTTGCAAATCACCTTCTACACCCAAAGGTACATAAAATGCCCCCACTCTGTCTGCTAATCGCTTTACGCTCTCCTTGTCTAGGTGGTCGTAATGGTTATGTGAAATCAGCACCTTATCAATTTGAGGCAATGATTCAATAGTAATAGGTGGTTGATGAAAACGCTTTGGACCAATAAATGAAAATGGTGATGCTCGTTCAGCAAAAACGGGGTCAATCAGAAGATATTTCCCTTGCGCTTTAATAAGTACTGATGAATGTCCCAGTTTGATAACGTGAGTGTGCGTATCAGAAAGTGCCTTTAAATTCTCCTCGGTGAGCACTTTTACTGGCATATCAACCTTCGGCACCGCATTGACTTTTTGCTCGGTAAAAAAGCGCCAAAAAATTTCCAGCGTCTTACCTAGGCTCGTTTTATTCGTTTCATGAGTATTATGAAATTTACCATCACTATATTGAGTTGATGAATACCCACTTTGATTTACCGCAGCATTTAAATTAGAAGCCATAACTCCTCCTACTCCTATCAGCAAGACCACAATCAAGCCAAACCATGTTCGCTTTTTCATATAACCACCAAAAGTAAACTACACAGTGTAGTTTACACGTCAAGAATAGAAAGTAAACTAAGCAGTGTAATTTATTTTAGTTTTGCTAGAATGTGGAGTATCCATTTGTTGATATTCCCTTGCCTGTAATAGATAAAATGAAACAATCAGAAAGAAAGCGACTGCAAATTCTAGAGGCTGCCCAACAGTTATTTGCTCAGCACGGTGCTCAAAATACCAGTATGGATCTCATCGCAAAGCACGCTGAAGTGTCTAAACGAACGATCTATAACCACTTCGAGACCAAAGAGCTGCTACTGTATAACGTACTTGAACACATGATGCTTCAAGTTGACCAAGGTGATATTTATCAATATCGACCCGATATCTCGATTGCAAAACAACTTCAAGAAATCGCTTTACGAGAAGTCAATCTGCTCACTTCTGAATCATTTATCAAAGTGGCTCGCGTGGCATTTATCGAGTTGTTGCAAGACTCTACATTGGCTGCGCATTTCAATAACAGTAAAGTAGGTTGTATGCGTTATTTAGAAACGTTTTTAGCCGATGCTGTCGCTAACAATGCACTGTATATCGAACATCAGGCATTCGCAGCACAACAGTTCTTATATCAACTCAAGTCTTTTATCTTTTACCCACGGCTTTATGGATTTGATCTCACAAATACGGAGGAAACGGACTTTATTGTAGAGCAAAGCGTTGCGCTTTTTATGGCGAGATATGGGACTGAACAACGCGCCCAAGATTAATGATAGGGTATGCTAATACAAGGATTTAAATAAATTTCATACCAACTTGCATAAAGCTATATTTCAAACAAAAAAGTTCCCTGATATAGTCATCCACGCTAACAAGAGTAAGGAAATCAGATGAGCGAATTAATTGCAATTGGTAAAAACATTTGGATCCACAACGGCCCCGCAGTACCATTCTTTGGCATGCCATACACTACCAGAAGCACCATAGTAAAGCTTTCCTCTGGCGCATTATGGGTGCACTCTCCTGGAAAATTAACGGAAGGATTACTGAGTGAATTGACGCAACTTGGGCAAGTCAACTATCTAATTTCTCCAAATAAACTTCATCACCTATTTATGGGAGATTGGCAGGCAAAGTTCCCACATGCGATTATGTTTGCTTCTCCAGGTGTCGACAAAAAACGGCCTGATCTTACTTTTCAGCGCCAACTGGGCGACATGGCAGAACCCGAGTGGCAAGGAGATATTGAGCAACTCATTTTTAAAGGCAGCGCGGTGATGGAAGAAGTCGTATTCTTCCACAAAGAGAGCAGTACATTAATTTTGACAGATCTTATCGAGAACTTTCACCCTAACCACTTCTCCGGTTTTAAAAAAGTATTAGCGAAAATCACCGGGATTATTAGCCCTAACGGTAAAACGCCCATAGACTGGCGAACTTCGTTTGTGTTTGGGAAGCAGCAGGCCCGAGCCTGTTTTTCAAAGATGGCTGCTTGGCAACCTCAATATATCGTGATTGCCCATGGTGAATGCATTGAAACAGGCGCTGGAGCATTTTTAAACCGCTCATTTTCTTGGTTGGGTATCAATAAAGCCGCGTAAGGCGCAATGCAAAATAACAGAATATAAAAAGCGCTGTCATGTCAATGAACAGCGCTTTTTGTTACTTAATCTAAAATTTGGATCAGGAGTTCATTGTTTTAAGGATCCCCTGAAGTTACATTCCTCAAATTACATTCCAGCTGGATATGCATAACTCGCTTGTAGACCTAGTGGAATACCAAGCATCCAGTAGATCAATAAGAAGATGCTCCAACCAATCAAAAAGGCGATCGAGTAAGGCAACATCATCGCTATCAATGTACCTATTCCTGTCGACTTAACGTATTTCTGGCAGTAAACCACAACCAGTGGGAAGTAAGGCATAAGCGGAGTGATTATATTTGAGCCAGAATCACCAACACGATAAGCAGCTTGTGTTAAATCAGGTGAAATACCCAATTGCATTAACATCGGAACAAAAATCGGCCCCAGCAATGCCCACTTCGCAGAGCTTGACCCTACAAATAAGTTTACAAATGCGGTCAAGAAGATAATACCAACTACAGTAACATAGCTTGGCAGCGCCAATGCTTTTAATACTTGAGCCCCTTCAATAGCAAGCAATGCACCCAAATTTGAATGGCTGAAGGCACTGATGAAAAGTGCACAGAAAAACGCCATAACAATATAGTAAGACATGCTATTCATGGCTTTAGTCATGGCATCAATCATGTCTTTTGAGGTTTTAAACGTACCGACAACGAAACCGTATACCGCACCTGGGATCCAAAACAGTAGGAAGATAAGTGGTACAATTGATTGCATTAACGGCGCACTAAAATCAGTTAAAGCGCCCGACGGGCTGCGTAGTGCTGAATCATCACCGCTTGATGCATAAACCAATAATGCAATACCTGCTAACATCACCATAGACGCCACCACAAAGCCCTTTTTTTCTTTGCTTGTGATCTCATCAAACGAAGGCAAGCTCTCTGTATCGCCGTCAATTTCTGTCGCTTTTAGCCTTGGCTCTATGATTTTATCAGTGATATACCAACCTAATAAAATAATGAATAAGCTCGATGCTGAGGTGAAAAACCAGTTGTTTAGTGGGTTAATCGCGATTTCTGGATCGATGATCTGTGCTGCACTTTGAGTAAAGCTTTGTAGCAACGGATCGATACCTGAAGGAATAAAGTTCGCGCTAAATCCGCCGCTTACGCCAGCAAATGCCGCAGCAATACCCGCAAGAGGATGTCTTCCCATCGCATAGAAAATAACACCGGCAAGCGGAATAACTAACACGTATCCAGCATCTGTCGCCGTGTGGCTTACAATTGCAATAAGAATAATAGAAGGAGTTAGAAGTGCTTGAGGCGTGCGTTTAAGCATGATTTTAAGGCCAGTATTAATATAGCCAGAATGTTCGGCAACACCCACACCTAACATAGCAACTAGCACCACGCCTAATGGTGCAAATCCCGTGAAGGTTTTTACCATCGTTGCCATAAATCCGGCAAGCGCATTTGGGTCTAATAAATTGTGAACGACAATCGCCTGATTGGTTCTTGGATCAATAGCGCTAAATTCTACGCCTGAAAATAACCAAGATAGCAGCCAAATCAGCAACATTGCTGATAAAAAAATGATTGCAGGATCAGGAAGTTTATTCCCCACCCGCTCTATCCCGTTTAAAAAACGGGTGATCGCAGAATTTTGCGAGTTCGCTTGTTGTGTTTCGTGCATACCATTGCCCTAAGAAAAAAATTGCTTAACCATAACTTAATATTTACATGTTAAGCAAGAAAACGTGCCTATTGACGAGACACTTTGCCGAATTAGTAGTCGACTTGGTATTTTTTTGTCTCAAGTCAGTGTTCAATAAAGAATTTACGCTATGCTTTTTATATGTCTGAAATTAAGGATTTTTAGATGATAGATCTAGACGACAAAGTGTTAGCTGACGTCAAACATGGTTTTAATTTACCGCCTAAGCCCGCGCTGATAAGCGAATTGCAAGCAGCACTTGCTGCACCGGATCCAGATCTGAACGACATCGCTTCTATCATCGCTCATGATGTCAGCACCTCAGCCGCGGTGCTAAAAATCATCAATTCCCCACTGTACGGTTTGGCAAGAACGGTAACTGATGTAAAACAGGCTGTCGTCTTTCTAGGTCTAGACTCTATTAGTAAGCTTGTGACCGGCTTTTTGCTCAAACAAACCTTTGACCAACGTAAATGTTGTATCAGTTTGGAGCGGTTTTGGGATAACGCTTCAGACATCGCAGATAGCATTATGGTGATTGGTAATAAACTTAAATCGCGTGTTCCTATCGAAAACTTGCACTTACTAGGCTTATTTCATGACGCAGGGATTGCCGCTATGGCGGTAAATTACCCCGATTATATGGAAACGCTCATTGCCGCTAACAAAGATTATGACAAGCTGTTAGTCGAGCACGAAGAAGAAAAGTACGAGACCAATCATGCTATTATAGGCTACTTCCTCGCGGCTTCCTGGAATTTGCCACAAAGTATTTGTCAGATGATTTTATGCCACCATGACCCTGAGTTTTTGGGAAACTGTAAAGACGAAGAGCAGAAATTAGCTTTCGCTGCTCTAAAAATGGCTGAAAATTTTGTACATATCAATAAACGTTTTGTTGCCGCACCTGATTGGCACTTAATGAAAGCAGATGTATTGAAAGTTTTAAATTTAGATGAAGATGATTATCAGGACATCAAAGAAGACCTAGATGAATACTTTTTAGAGCAGGATGAGTAAGCGACTAGTTATCTCACATTCAACACCGTCTGTGAAATGCGACTCAACGACAGTGTTGCGGCAATTCTTAAAACTTCGTAGACTGGCAGCAAAATTAAAATAACAAAGACTTAAGGAATTTACATTGCCAGCGCTGCTATCTCTTAAAGGCAAATTTGCCATCTTTGGGCCTGGAATATTAATGGCAACTGCTGCTATCGGTGGTTCACATCTCGTTTCGTCAACGCAGGCTGGGGCACTATTTGGTAGTCAATTGATCTGGTTAATTGTTGCTGTTAATTTGCTCAAATATCCCTTTTTTAAATATGCAGTAGAGTACACAAGCCACTCTAAGCATAGTGTCGTCGAAGGTTATCACGCACATTACCGCTTCGGATTTAAGGTTTTTGTGCTACTCAATATTTTCGCAGCCATTGTAAATACTGCAGGTGTGCTATTACTTACCGCAAGTCTCTTGAGCTACTCGCTGCCATTTCCAATAAATATTGAATTGTTAAGCTTTATACTTTTGGCTAGCTGCTTGGCAATCTTATTGGTTGGGCATTACAAAATACTTGATGTGACTAGCAAATGGGTAATGATAATTTTGACCATTTCCACAGTTATGGCACTTGCCATAGCGGCTCATAATGGACCTGCCCATCCGGCCCCCATTGATCCAGTATCCCCCTACGACATCGCGCTACTGGGCTTTTTAGTTGCCTTGATGGGTTGGATGCCCGCACCAATCGAGATTTCAGCCATTAATTCGTCTTGGCTAAAAACGAAGATGGCTAAACAACCGCTAACAAGTAGCCAGATCCTACTGGATTTCAAGGTGGGATATTTTGTAACGCTGGGTCTGGCGGTCGTTTTTTGTTTACTCGGTATGCTAATGCAATACGGTCAAGATAAGCCTGTGGAACTCGCTGGTGTTGCGTTCTCACAGCAGCTCATTGATATGTATGCTAATACGATTGGCGAATGGGCCAGATGGCTAATTGCTGGCGTCGCATTTTTATGTATGTTTGGAACAACCATCACGGTGTTAGATGGCTACTCCCGAGTGCTTAGTGAATCGCTTCAGTTGTTACGACCTAACACAACGAAAAAGAGTTACACGCTCATTCTATTGCTACAAGCAGCGCTTGGTATGGCCGTAGTGCTGTTTTTTAAAGCCGACTTAAAGAGCATGCTAATGTTTGCCATGAGCTCAGCGTTTGTCACTACTCCTATCTTTGCTTGGATGAATTTAGGATTAGTGAAAGGTGAGATCTATCGCCGTCAACCAATTTATACCAAGGTTCTAACGGGACTGGGGCTGATTTATTTAGTGGGCTTTGCACTGTTATTCATCTATTGGCGATTTTTGATGTAAAGCCAAAGGAGGCTGAGTAGCAGATGCAAATTACACTTCTAGCACCTGCTACTCTCAGGTGAGATGCGGTTATTTTAAATTTTGCACCTGCTCCCAAATAGAGACCACGTGCGCTTTGTCATCGTCATTTAGCTCTCCATTTCGGTATGCTTTTACCAAGCTGCTCTCAACTTTGGCATTTAACTCATCAATCGAAAGATCTGCTTCCTCTACTTGTGCATAGCCTACCGCTAAGTCAAAGTGACCGCGTAAATAGCCGCCAGCAAATAGTTCATCATCGCTCGCTCTATCAACAAGCTCATCAAAAAACTGCTGCGCTTTCTCTACATATTCTACTAAAGACATATTTATTCCTAAATTATTCTTGATGGCCTATGGCGTACATTACATGGTCATTGAATCCAGTGATCACTTTAATAAATCCAGCTAAGGACTCATCAAGTTGTTCATCACCGGTATCAGCAATTAAAGGACGACCATTTAAGGCCTTTAATTTCGATTTTGTAGCGATAAGGATAATATTATCTTTACCGATTTTTTTGATGAGGTTAGGGCTTAGCTGCTGATTACCGCGGCCAAAAATGTGTCCTTGCCCACCAATTAATGTGATCACTAGCTTTGTTTTGTCATCAGCAAGCGACAACAATTGCTGCGCGGTTTGATCTTGCGCGATCAGCGCTTGGTCCCTTACAACATCAACACCAAGAAGTGTATTATCAAGTCCCATCTCTTCCATCACTGCTGCAACGGTAGAACCAGATCCCATGATATAGGTTTCGTCTTCTTCCATTTCGGCAACCACATAGGCGGCGATATCTGCTAACACTAATTCATCGCTTTCTTTGCCACCGTTTTTCACCGCTTGAACATATCTCAGCTCGGTCGGCACTTGCATTTCACCAAATCGTTTAGCACGCACTGTCCCTTCACGAAATGCAGCTTCATCAATGTCCATCACATCGGCTTCGCCAATGGAGACAAGCTCTCCGGTAACCAAAAGTTCAACGACTCTACCTGCTGCTTTTGGCGTTATCGCGTATACGCCGCTATGAATTTTGCACCCAGCAGGGATCCCAAGTACAGGACATGAATCACCCACCGCGTGGCAAATGTTACGGGCAGTACCATCGCCACCAGCAAACAAAATCAAATCGACACCGAGCTGTTGCATCATTTGCGCTGCGGTCTCGGTATCTTCAGGACGAGTTACCGTGCTTTGAGTTTGATAAATCACTTGGGTGTTAAAACCTAGCTCTTTTGCCGTACGCTCCCCCATCTCACCGTTAACGGTAAATATTTCGATGTTTTGTTGATGTTGAAGCAATTGTGTTAAAGCCGTTTTTGCTCGCTGATTAGCGCGAGGCTCTGCACCTAACGCCAATGCTTGTTGAGCTGTTTCAGCGCCATCGCTACCTTTTAGTGCAACGCTCCCACCAAGCCCAGCCAAAGGATTAATGATAAGTCCAAGCTTAAATTGCATCGTCAAACTCCATGCTTAGCTCTGTCGGGATATCCCAGTTAAATTGCTGCTGGCGTAAAGGCCAAGGTGTATTATAAAAATTGCTTAATGCGTTGAGTAGTTGAGTCGTTCTGGTGTTAAATCCGCTTTCTAATAAAACTAGCACTTGCTGATGCACCCGTTGTTGAAAGCTGAAACGGCAAGTTTGTTCACCGTTGAGGTTATCAACGGAAACATTAAATGAAAAACCAGCTGCGACGCTTAACGCCCACTCAATCGCTTGTGGTTTCACTTCCACTTTTTCAAATTCGAGCTGCTGCGCTTTATCTCGTCCATCAGGACAATACCAGTAGCCGTAATCTTCGAGTTGACGACGCGCTTCACCCGCAACAAGCCAGTGCGCAACTTCATGCAAAGCACTAGCATAAAAGCCATGAGCAAAAATAATGCGATGATGAGGGTATGATTCATTTGCAGGTAAATAGATAGGTTCGTCGTCGCCCACTACCAGCTCAGTGTTGAGCGTGTGCAGGAATAACCCATTAAAAACAGCAATGAGGTCTTCTATTTTATGCATCAACATCCGCCACAAGTCTAAACTGGGCGCAAATTGTAAGGTTTTTAGCGGCTAAAGTAAAAGATCTCGTTTTAGACTATGCCTTTTTGTCCAAAGAGCTGCGTGGCGCGATATAAAGCGAAGCACGATCTCGACCTGACTTTTTCGACTCATATAGGGCTAAGTCAGCTTCTTCAAAACATCGTTTGTGATTAAAGCTTTCACCAATAAGCTCATATCCTGCCACGCCAATGCTGAATGTCAGTCCAAAACTGGTGAAACGAGTAAATTCATGTACCAGTCGTTGTGCAAAATTAAGCGCAGCATCCGGTCTAGTCTCGGGGCAGATAATTACAAATTCATCACCGCCCCATCGTCCAATATGGTCGCTTGGGCGTGCTTGCTCTCTTAGAAACTGCCCAACTTCCTTCAATGCATTATCACCATCTTGATGTCCTGCGGTGTCATTAAGCTGTTTAAAATGATCAACGTCGATTACCAGTAGCGATAGCGCTCGATGATAACGTATGGCCCGCTGCACTTCTTCTTTCAGCAGCGCTTCAATCTTTCTGCGATTCATAACCTGAGTTAAGAAATCCAGTTCAGCTCGGTTCTTCAATTCTTGTTCTTGACGTAAATCTCGGATCACTGCAATAAAAACATCATTTTTAGAGACGGACACCGTGGATAACGCGATATCTACTGGGATCTCTACACCTGATTGGTGCCGCCCTACAATTTTTAGACCATCATGCGTCACCCTACGCATGGTAGAAGTGCCCTGGAACTTCTCTCTGTCCACGACATGTTTACCGGTAAACCGCTCTGGAATGAGGTCTTCAACCCGCATACCTAATAGCTCTTGAGGCTGATACCCAAATAAATCTGTACAGGCCTTATTGACCTCTGTAAGCCTACCGTCTTTATCACAATATAAAATGGCATCAGGAGTAGAGTTGAATAACTTTCGCTTTTCGTTGATAAGTTTAACCACAAAAATGAGCGTAAAAATGTTTAAGCAAGCAAACAACAAGACTATTGGTAGTAGCAACAATACACCGGTGTTACTCAACTCTTGGGTTTGAGCAAGCTTTACCGATTGGTTTTGCTTTGCAAACTCAAATTTCTTTCCAATCGACTTACGCAAATAATTAAATGCAGCTTCTGCGTCCGTGTCATCTACTTTCACTAAACGATCCACAGCCTCAGAGCTCAGCCTTTTCGATGTGAATTTTGACTTAGCAAGCGCAAGCATTTGTGTATATTCATCAAAGGTGTGTTGAATAACGGCTAATGCCTTTGTCTCTTGGCTGCTTAGCGCCGTACTTTGCAATTTTAGGATTGTCGCTTTGGTCGCTTCAACATCAGCTAAAGCCTGTTCGTAATAAATCTCGTCTTGGCGTAGTACATAATTTTTGAAGTGATGAATAAAGCCGTTATAACCAAAGCTACGCTCAAGCTCAGCTAGCAGTTCAGCACGCTTAATTGCAACTTCCGTTTCTGATTGCCATGACTGATGAAATGAAGAAATGGAGTGGTTTAACAAAGTGGACCAATAAAATAGGCCACCACTCACCAAAATAGTAAAAATAACTAACCCGCTGATCTGCAAAAAGATACGTTTATTCATATACTCTGCTGTCCAAATTCAGCAAATCCTAGAGCGAAGTGTGCAAAAGAAGAAATTAGAGGCCGTCTAGGTGCTGTAGAATCCATGTCGATGGTACAAAAGTTACATACCATTACAGCTATTAAGTCTAGACCAGAGAACGAAAAAAGCCGCATTACAGCGGCTTACAGATAGGATATTTTCAATTAAGATAAATTGGTATCGTTACTCGTAATAAGCTTTGCCTTCTTCGGCCATAGCAAGTAGCGGCTCCGCAGGTGTAAATACAGGGTTGTCAGCAGCGTATGTTGATAGCTCTGAACACACCTTATTGGCGCCTTTTTTGTCCATATAACTAAATGGGCCGCCCAAGAATGGAGGGAAACCAATGCCAAAAATAGCACCAATATCACCATCTCTTGCATTACGAATAATACCTTCATCAAGACAGCGCGCAGCCTCATTGAGCATCTGTGCAACGCAGCGGTTCGCAATTTCTTGTTTATTCAATTTAGGAGAAGGCGTGACACCGAGTAACTCATAAACTGACTCGTCCACTTGCTTGCCTTTTTTACCTTCATAGGTGTAGAAACCACGACCAGATTTGCGACCTAGACGTTTGCTATCTATCATACGTGCAAAAGCATCCGGCGCCTTAAAGCGAGCACCTAATTCTTTTTCTAGGATTGGCGCTATCTTAGAACCAATGTCTACACCTACTTCATCAAGAAGCGCAAGAGGACCAACAGGGAAACCAAACTCAACCAAGGCT
This sequence comes from Pseudoalteromonas flavipulchra NCIMB 2033 = ATCC BAA-314, assembly GCA_000814665.1. Classification (GTDB taxonomy): domain Bacteria; phylum Pseudomonadota; class Gammaproteobacteria; order Enterobacterales; family Alteromonadaceae; genus Pseudoalteromonas; species Pseudoalteromonas maricaloris. The sequence goes on along the minus strand of JWIH01000020.1, from coordinate 31,983 downwards.
TGATCGATTTTTTCTATCGGCTCACCGGCAAGCAAAAGATTTGCCGCTTCGTTGACATAAGGCGCCAGAATACGGTTTACGTAAAAACCAGCTTTGTCTTTTACGACGATTGGGGTTTTCCCTTGCTTACGAGCAAAAGCCACAGTGCGCGCAATAACCTCATCACTGGTGGTCTCGTGCGGAATGATCTCCACCAGCGGCATTTTTTCTACTGGTGAGAAATAATGCAAACCAATTACGTTTTCAGGACGCGTCGCTTTTGCCGCGATTTGGCCGATTGGTAATGATGACGTATTACTTGCAAATATCGTGCTCTCACTACATTCGCGTTCAATATCCGCCACCATCGACTGTTTAAGGTCTAAGTCTTCAAATACGGCTTCAATCACCATGTCTGTGTGTTTAAAACCAGAGTAATCTGTTGTCCCCGTGATCATATTCAAAGTTGACTGCATCTCTGCCTTTGAAATAATACGACGCTTTCGGCGTTGAGTTAGGATCTTATAGCTGTAATTTAATGCGTTGCTAATGCCCTGATGCGCAACATCTTTAATACGTACTGGTGTGCCTGCTTTAACCGCACTAACATGGGTAATACCTGCGCCCATTAAGCCACCACCTAGCACTGCAACACGCTTCACAGGAGCAAGATCTTCACCTTGGAAATCCTTTTTCATTTCCGTTGTCGCAAAGAAAATCCCACGTAGCGAGCGCGATACTTCAGACATCACTAAATCAGCAAAACCCTCGGCTTCGGTTTTATAACCTTTAAGCTTGTCCAGCTCTACAGATGCACGTACCGCTTTGATGATAGCGAGCGGCGCTGGGTAGTGACCACCCGTTTTCTTCTCAACATTTTCTTGTGCTTTTTTGAAAATGATATTGCGTCCGAACGGGTTAGACTCTAGCAACTGACTAATTTTGTCTAATTTCGGTTTGCGAGGCTTAGGCTTACCTTTTCTGGCAAGCTTCACCGCTACGTCGAGTAAAATACTGTGCGGCACGGAATCGTCAACTAAGCCCGCTTTTTTCGCTTGCTTAGGTCGAACTTGTTTACCAGTTAGCATCCATTCAAGTGCTTTTTGAATACCAACTAATTTCGGTAGACGCTGTGTACCGCCACCGCCTGGCAATAGACCAAGCTGTACTTCTGGAAGACCCAATTTAGTCTTGCTGTCTTCAGTACATACACGGTAATCACAAGCCAGCGCAAACTCCAAGCCACCACCCAGTGCTACACCGTGGATCGCAGCAACGGTCGGGAATGGTAAATCAGTCAATTTAAAGAAGGTTTTATGACACATTTCCGAAATCGCTAACGCATCTTCACGGGTTTTCGCGCTGTCTAGCATTTTAATGTCTGCACCAGCGATAAAATTATCGTCTTTACCACTGATAAAAACCATACCCGTTACGTCGTCTTGCTTACTCTTTGCGATGATCTCTAATAATTCATCAGCAAATGTATCACGTAGGGTGTTCATTTTTTCGCCCGGCACGTCGATTGTGACGATGGCGACTTTATGGTCGTTTAATTCATAAGAAAATACTGACATTATGCGCTCTCCAATACGAATGCTGCTCCAAGACCACCTGCAGCACAGGCTGTTGTCAATGCAAGACCACCGCCGCGGCGCTTAAGCTCATGTAGGCTTTGCGTGATCAAGCGTGCGCCGGTTGCTGCGAATGGGTGACCATATGCAAGTGAACCACCAAGCACGTTAAACTTATCCATGTCGATTTCGCCAATTGCTTTACTGCGGCCAAGTTTTTCTTGCGCGAATTTGTCTGAGCCAAACATTTTCATATTGGACAGCGCTTGCGCTGCGAAAGCTTCATGCATTTCTATCAGGTCAAGATCAGCAAGGGTAATACCCGCACGGTCAAGAGCTACAGGCGTTGAATGTGCAGGACCCATCAACATATCTTCGTGTACGCCGATTGCAGAGAAGGCGAAACTACGCACATAACCTAAGATATCGTAGCCAAGCGCTTTGGCTTTGCTTTCGCTCATCATTAATACTGCCGCTGCACCATCAGTCAGTGGCGTTGCATTTGCTGCTGTTACTGAGCCGTGCTGTCTGTCAAATACAGGCTTTAACTTGGCGTAGCTTTCCAATGAGGAGTTTTCACGGATGTTATTATCTTTATCAATAAAGCTTTTATATGGCTCAACATGGGCAGTCATTACTTCATTGTTTAATAAGCCTTCCGACCACGCTTTTGCAGCTAAGGTATGTGAGCGGTGCGCCATCGCATCTTGATCTGCACGGCTGATCCCATGAGTCTTAGCCATTTGCTCAGCCGTTTGCCCCATTGATAAGCCAGTTGAATATTCTGCAACTGCCGGTGGCACTGGCAGTAAGTCTTTGAGTCTTAGCTTTGAGAAAATCTGTAAACGCTGCTTAAGCGTACGTGCTTTGTTCAAGTCAACAAGGCTACCTGCAAGCTTTTTGCTCACGCCGATCGGTAGCACTGATGAAGAATCCGCACCACCAGCAACACCGACACTCACTTGGCCTGAAATAATGCTCTCTGCAACGTTAGCAATCGCTTGGAAACTGGTTGCGCATGCACGTGATACAGAGTAAGCGTCAACAGAAACTGGCATGCCAGTACCAAGCACGATTTCACGCGCAATGTTTGGTGCTTCCGGCATTTGTACAACTTGGCCGAATACCAGTTGGTCGATTTCTTTACGATCGAAGTTCAAACGCTCAAGCATTTCGTTGACGACGATTTTGCCTAAATCTAGGGCTGGAACGTGGTGAAAAGCGGTAGCTTGCTTTGCGAATGGCGTACGCAGGCCGCTCACGATAGCGATTCGGTCGCCTTTTGATGTTTTTAGTATGTTTTGTTCAGACATGAATTTTGCTCTCCCGCTGACAGGTCTGACCTGTTAATTTCCTCCGATTCTAAACAACCAAATCGAAGTTGCCAATAGCAAAGCACGAAATGGCTGCTTTTTAAACCGTGAAAACCAACTTTAGATGCTTTTTCAAGCAATCTCAAAGTATTTGAAATTGTTATTTAAAATTTATGAACTTTTCTAAAATTATGGGTCTAATCAACTTGATTATTCATTCCGCGTCCATATAACTATTTTTATTTTTGTCGGCTTAAAAGGCAGTCTCATGGCAGTAAACGAGTTTTCTCAACTAAAAGAATATTTAGATACCCAAATTTTAGGACAAAGTGCACTGACCGAATCCTTGCTTATCGCGCTTTTAGCAGATGGTCATTTATTGGTTGAAGGCCCCCCAGGTCTAGCTAAGACCCGTGCAGTAAATGCGCTGGCTAAAGGCATTGAAGGGAGCTTCCAACGCGTCCAATTTACCCCTGACTTATTGCCTTCTGATGTAACTGGTACAGATATCTATCGCCAACAAACCAATGAATTTGTATTTGAGAAAGGCCCGCTTTTTCATCATTTGATTTTGGCTGACGAAATCAACCGAGCGCCAGCCAAAGTGCAATCAGCACTACTAGAAGCAATGGCCGAACGCCAAATAACCGTTGGCAAAACAACGTATCCGTTACCTGAGCTATTTATGGTAATGGCAACGCAAAACCCGCTTGAACAAGAAGGTACATACCCGCTACCTGAAGCGCAGCTTGACCGCTTTTTACTCCATCTGAATATCGATTATCCGGATGCAGAAACCGAGGTAGATATTTTGCGCCTCACTCGTGGCGAGGCGTTGGAGGAGTACCAAGCGACCTTCACACCTATTAGTCAAGCAACCCTATTTGAGGCCCGTAAAACCGTACTAAGCATGCATCTTGCTGAGCCTCTGGAGCAATACCTTGTGCAATTGATTATTGCGACCAGACAACCACAACGCTTTGATGCAACGCTTGCAAGCTGGATTGATTATGGCGCGAGCCCTCGAGCTACAATTGCGCTTGATAAATGTTCTCGTGCTCATGCGTGGCTACAAGGCAGAGACTTTGTCACACCAGAAGATATTCAAGCTGTGGTGCATAACGTGCTACGCCACCGTATCGTGCTGAGTTATGAGGCACAGGCGGATGGGATCACCAAAGATCAGGTGATCAGTAAGATTTTAGAATTGGTTGCTGTTCCATAATACTATGAACGACATCAAGCAGTTTAATTCAGCCAGCTGGTTTAATGAAAGCCACAGTAATGGTGTCGAACTCGGCCTGAAAGAGCTACTTTTTTATAAGTCCAAAGCGCATTTACTTTCGCTCAAACCGAGAGGAAAAGTGAAAAGTGCTCAATCAGGACAATACCTTGCACCGCATAAAGGTCGGGGTATGGAGTTCGCTGAAGTCAGACAATACCAATATGGTGATGATATTCGTGCGATTGACTGGCGAGTTACCGCGCGTACCGGTGAAGCACACACGAAACTCTTTCAAGAAGAGAAAGAACGCCCCGTTTTTGTATTTTGTGACTTTTCCTCAAGCATGCTATTTGGTTCAAAGCTGTTACTTAAATCGGTGCTTGCGGCGCACTTAGGCATTTTGGTGTCTTGGGCTGCATGCCAACGCGGCGACCGTGTTGGTGGTGTGGTATTTAATGACAGCAATCACCACGAGCTAAAACCGATTGCTCGCGACCGAGGAGTGCTTGCGCTAGCTCATCAGTTTTGTGCCCTACACGAACAAGCATTAATTCAAAAAGAGACTCACTCCTCGGGGGATCGTTTCAATGAGAATTTAAAACGACTTGTGCATCTAGCCAAACCCGGCAGCCTGATTTATCTCATTTCGGACTTTACGGAGTTGAATGATGAAAGCTTTAAATTGCTAGAGCGCGCCGCTCGCCATAACGAAGTAATTGGTTGTATGGTGAGCGATCCTTTTGAGCATCATCTGCCTGAATACAGTCAAGCGATTGAGGTCTCAGCTGGTGAACAAAACTGGACATTGCCCTTGATGGACAAGCAATTTAGAGACAAATTCTCGCAAAATGCGTCTGACTTTTTCAATCGAAGATTAGCGCTACTTAAGCGCTCTGGTATGTCGTTAAAAAAGTACGACGCGTCATTACCAATCGAATTACAAATCATGAGGGGTTAAATGCAAGTCAATCCACTCGACCAGCTTAATGATGTGGTCATCCCTCAAAGCGTGAGCTGGTGGCCATTTTCTTATCCAATGTGGGGAGCCATTTGTGTTCTACTCACAATATTTGGGGCTACGTGTTGGCTATTATATCGTCGCCAGCAATTTTTAAAAGCAAAAAAGGAAGCCGTAAAACTGAGTCATTCGCAGGATAATGCCCAAGCATTACACACCATACTCAAACGTTTAGTAAAACATTATTACGGTGATACCGCTGCGAGTAGATCGGGCCAAGAATGGTTAACGCTGCAAGCAAGACTCACACGCGTTGAACTCACTCAGCAAGAGCTCGACTCGTTATATGCTCCGACTCAAGACCCCGCACTCAGCGATAAACTATGTCGTGCGATTAATACCTTCAAAGTGAAGGAGCGTCTCGATGTTTGAGTTTAGTTGGCCCTTTGCCTTTTTATTGTTACCTCTGCCTTGGCTAATTGCGAAGTTTAAACCGAGTATCGCGCAGACCAACATCAATATTCGTATGCCAAGTGCCGCAAAGTTACAACTCGCGAGCACAAATCAACTCAATAAGCGCATAAAAGTAAGCCTAGTGGAAACACTCATCTGGCTACTACTGGTAACCGCAGCGGCAAACCCGACTTGGCTTGACGACCCAATCGTTGTGCCAAACGAGGGACGCGATATTATGCTTGCCGTTGACTTGTCGGCTTCAATGACAGAGCAAGATATGGAATACCAAGGTCGCTTAGTGGACAGATTGTCTGTCGTCAAAGCCGTTGTTAGCGACTTTATCGAAGCGCGCCAAGGGGATCGTCTGGGGCTTATTCTTTTTGGTGACACCGCGTTTTTGCAAACGCCACTCACCCGAGATTTAGCGACGGTTAGCCAAATGCTTAGTGAGGCACAAATTGGTTTAGTTGGACGCGCCACAGCGATTGGCGATGCTATTGGTTTGTCGGTAAAGCGTTTTGGTAAACGTGAACAAAGTAACAAAATCTTGATTTTGCTGACCGACGGTCAAAACACCGCGGGCAACCTTCAACCAGAAGAAGCACTGATCTTAGCCCGAGAAGAAGGCATAAAGATTTATACTGTTGGTGTTGGCTCAGATGGTAGACGCGGTTTTGGTTTATTTGGTTTTAATTCTATGGCTGGTAGTAGTATCGACGAGAAAACGTTGCAACATATCGCCAAAGAAACTGGTGGGCAATATTTTCGCGCAAAAGACGTGGAAGGCCTACAACAGATCTACGCTATGCTCGATGAGCTAGAGCCGATAAGTGATGAAACACAGACTTTCCGTCCTAAGATTTCACTGTTTTATATTCCTCTCCTCGCGATACTCGGCTTGCTTTTTGTGGCTCAGCTAAGTCTCGTACTAAGAACAAAATTAAGAGGGTAAATATATGATGGAATTTGAATTTATTCGCCCACACCTGCTTTGGTTGCTTATTCCTTGGGTGGTATACAGTGCATTGCAATGGTCTAAAAAGTCCAATCAAAAATCAGCGCAACTTATCGCACCGCACCTGATGAAGGTGGTGATGGGAGCCGATGGTCAAAAACACCAAAAACAAAGTAACTCTTGGCTTGGTATTGTGTTCTTTTTGTTAGCCATTATTGCGGTTGCGGGACCAAGTATTGAAAAACAAGAAGTACCGGTTTTTAAAACTCAAGCACCTAGAGTGTTAGTGCTGGATATGTCTTATTCTATGTACTCAACCGATCTCGCGCCAAACCGCTTAACCCAAGCGAGATTTAAAACTTTAGACATGCTAAAGCAATTTAAAGAAGGCGAAACAGGTTTAGTTGCCTATGCAGGCGATGCTTTTACCGTGTCGCCACTCACAACTGATGTCACTACTCTTGAGAACTTGATCCCGAGCCTTCGTCCAGAGATCATGCCCTCAAAAGGCTCTAACGTATATGCAGGTATCGAAGAAGCCGTTAGCTTGTTAACAGGTGCAAGTGCAACCTATGGTGACATTATTTTGGTAACCGATGGACTTGAACAAGAAGACGCTGAAGATGTACAAAAGCTTCTTTCTGACAGCCCATTTAAGTTAAGTATCTATGCCTTAGGTACGGCGCAAGGCGCACCAATCAAATTACCTGAAGGCGGCTTTTTAAAAGACCAATATGGTCAGATAGTCGTGCCAAAGTTATTCCCGACTCGACTTGAAAAACTCGCTAGAGTAAAAGGTGGAAAATTTGCCAGCTATACCGCTGACAGCAGTGACATAGAAACATTTAAACCTAATTTGGGTGCAAATACATCGGTGCTTAAACGCGACCAAGAAAGTGCTAAGTGGCGAGTAGATGCGGGAATATATCTGCTGATTGTACTTATCCCACTTGCACTGCTATTGGTTCGAAATCACGCAGTTATGCTCAGTGCTTTGGTTGTTTTTGCGATGTTGCCGCAGCAAAAAGCGCTGGCGAATGAATGGACACAGTGGTTTAAAAATAGCGACCAAAACGCGCTGCAGGCCTACCAAAATGAAGCGTTCGATGAAGCTGCTCTTGCCGATAATCCGGTACTAAAAGGTGCAGCCCTATATAAAGCTGGAGATTACGAAGGAGCGGTAAAAACTCTCGAACAAACAAGCTCAGTAGAAGGCCAATACAATTTGGGCAATGCGCTAGCACGGCTTGGTAAATTAGACGACGCAATTTCTGCCTACGAAAAAGCCTTATCCCTAGATCCTGATTTTACGCAAGCGAAGGATAATAAAGCGTTAGTCGAAGCGTTAAAGGATCAGCAAGAGCAGCAAAATCAGCAGGACCAACAAGGTCAGCAAGACCAACAAAGTCAGCAAGACCAACAAGGTCAGCAAGACCAACAAGGTCAGCAAGACCAACAAGGTCAGCAGGACCAACAAGGTCAGCAGGACCAACAAGGTCAGCAGGACCAACAAGGTCAGCAGGACCAACAAGGTCAGCAGGACCAACAAGGTCAGCAAGACCAACAAGGTCAGCAGGACCAACAAGGTCAGCAGGACCAACAAAGTCAGCAAGACCAACAAAGTCAGCAAGACCAACAGAATTCACAAGCAGGAAGTGAGTCAGAACAAAACAACAACGAGCCAGAGCTAGATGCTGCCCGCCAAGACCAGCAAGCAGCTGACGAACAAACTCAAGAGCAAAAACAACAGCAAGCACAAGCCGCATCTACGCCCGATCCCGAGCAATCACCGCAGGATGAAGAAAAGGCACAGGCTGCAATGATGCAAGATAGTCGGCCACTTACCCCTGAAGAAATTGAGAAAGCGCAACAGCTTAATCAACTGCTTAGAAAAGTACCTGATGATCCGGCCATATTATTGAGAAATAAAATGCAACTAGAAGCACAACAACGCAAACAAAGACGTCTACCAAGAGGAGCTGAAAAATCATGGTAAAACGCATTCTATTTTTTCTGTCTTTGTTGATATTAAGCCACGCCTCGTTGGCTTTGGAAAATCTCACAGCCAGCGTAGACAAAAACCCGGTGCTCGCAGGTGAATATTTCACGTTGTCGATTATCGCTGAGGGCAAAGTCAAAGGCACCATTCCTGATGTTTCTGTGCTTAGTAACGACTTTATCACCAGCCCGGTGAATACCAGTTCTAGAACCAGTATCATTAATGGTAGTGTTTCAAGCTCCACTACCTGGCAAATGCAGCTCGTTGCTCGCACTCCGGGTACTTACACCATTCCTGCGTTAGAGGTAGATGGTGAAACGACCCAGCCGATCGAAATAAAAGTTGTCGCTCGTGATGATGAGCAGCAAAGTGAAGATATATTCGTAAAAACCGAACTCAAGACAAAAAATCTCTATGTTCAACAGGCTGCGCTTTATACCGTTAAGCTCTATGTAGGAAAAGAACTACTAGATGGTCAACTGAGTGCCCCAATATCAGATGGCGCTAATTTCACACAATTGGGCAAAGCCAGTGAAGAATACGAAGTTATTGACGGCCGACGCTACATGGTGCTCACTCGCGAATATATGATCCAACCACAAAAAAGTGGTGATTTCAGCATAGAGCCGCCGATCTTCAACGGCCAGATCAGAGATGGCTATCGTAGAGTGGCGACTTCTGCAGTTGGCAATACCATTGACTTTTCAGTATCTCCAATCCCAGCTAACGCTGCTGATAACTGGCTACCCAGTGAATATTTGAATTTTTCTGAAGAATGGCAGCCCAAAGATACCGAGTTTATGGTTGGGACGCCCATCACGCGAACACTAACACTCACTGCAGTGGGTGTTACTAAAGAGCAGCTTCCTGACATTCAGCTCGAAGACGTTAATGGCTTTAGAATTTATCCAGACGCGTCAGAGCGTAAGCAAATTACCCGAGATGGAAAAGTCATCTCACAGTTAACCATTTCTTTTGCTTATCTACCGCAACTTGCAGGTAGTTTTACTCTGCCCGAAGTAAAACTACCTTGGTTTAACACCATCACTAAACGTGAAGAGTTTGCGACATTGCCAAGTAAGTCTGTCAGCGTGATTCATGACCCAAATCAGCCTGCCTTACCACAGGCTGCTCCAATCCCGCAGCCGCTTTCAAGTCCAAACGTAAATCCATCAACGGCTACGCAAACCAACGTGATCACAGAGCAAGTTATCCCGCTATGGATGTGGGGACTCGCCGCTTTCGGATACGTATTATGGCTAATAACATTACTAATATGGCGCCTAAGAGCAAAACCTGCCTCAAACCCACTAGTCAATACGGTCACTGATGAAAATCCAGCACCTTTTATTTCGTTTGAAAAAGCGGTTAAGCAAGATAACCCAGCGGGCTTTTATCAAGCGCTACTGCGCTACACCAAACAACAAAATATCACCATGACACAATGGCTAGCACTTCAGCCCAGCTCATTGCGAGCACAAGTACAAACGCTACAAAGCTCGCTGTATGGAGGCAATAGCGCAAAAGTAGACTTGTCTCAACTATATGGTGAAATTAAAACCAGTGTAAAAAGCACTGTTCACGCAAATAAAAGCCAGAATTTAGGCAATCTATATCAATAAGCGCCTCAGGGCGCTTTTTTATTGCAAGACGAACTAGATTTGTTAGTAAATAATTAACAGATCCATTATGCTTGGTGTGAGATACACTCCCAAAATCAACTAAAATAAAATACGTTTTTGTTGAAATAAACCTGCAAAAAGATAGGTCTCATAGATATGGCCAGTAAACAACATCACTACGAGTCACTGGTTCGGATGTACCACAAAGAGCTATATAAGTTCGCTTATTGGTTGTCTGGCGATCCGACAATAGCAGAAGACTTAGTACAAGAAACTTTTTTGCGGGCTTGGCGCGCACTCGATTCATTACAAGATGAAAATGCAGCAAAGCCTTGGTTATTAACTATTTTAAGACGAGAGAATGCACGTCGTTTTGAGCGCAAGCAATTTGACTATGCGGAGGTTGAACAAGATACGCTGGTCGACGATACCAGTTCGGCTTTGGATGATGCAATGGAGCAAACCGTTGTGCAACGACAAATAGCCAACTTAGCACCAGAATATCGTGAACCACTGCTACTGCAAGTGGTGATGGGATGCTCTGGGGATGAAATCGCCGATATACTTGAGCTGAATAAAAACACGGTGATGACAAGGTTATACCGTGCTCGCAACCAGCTAAAAGACGCTTTAACGACTGAATATGAACCAATAAAGGGGGCATCAAACTGATGGATGAACTCGAATTTCGACGCCGCCTCGTTGCTGATCCTCATGATGAAGAGGTCAAGAAACAGGCCGAACAGCAACCTGAGTTGCAAGCACTGGTCGAAGAAATGCAAGCTTTCGACGATTTCTTGGGAAAATCACTCGATATTGATGTGCCCGAGGGATTGGCTGATAAGATAATTGCAAAGCAAAAGGAGCTTGAAACGGAAGAACAAAAAGTGGTTAGAGTGTCTTGGTTTAGACGCGCTACTGCACCATTTGCGATTGCCGCCAGTGTATTTTTTGCCGCCGTGGTCTTTTACTTTGGTGGTTTTGGACACCCTGTCGATACCGGTGAACACGCACTTGCTCATGTGTATTACGAAGAAAACGCACTGCAAAAGCAAGAAACAGTGTCACTGCAAACCGTGAACGAGAAGCTCGCGATGTTTGGGGGTAAGTTCGACAACTTACCGGGTAAAGTGGTTTACGCGACATTTTGTAATTTTAAAGGCCAAAAAAGCCTTCACTTGGTTATGCAATCCGAGTTTGGTCCTCTCACGGTTTTTGTCGTGCCAACAGGTCAACAAAGTACGATTGATGGCAAAGATAGTTTTGGTGATAGCCGCTTTGAGGGCTTGATTGCCCATAATGGTAAAGCCAACACCATATTGGTGGCAAACCGAGGTACGCCGATTGAAACCTTCCAATCAGAAGTGACAAGCTCACTACGCTGGTTATAACGCCACCGCCCCACTCTTTGGGGCGGTGTCTCAATATCCTTACTAAACCTCTCAAAATACAAATTTAATTGAGGTACATACCTATTTAAATAGCCATGTTAGTTCTTTACAATGGCGGCAGTTATTTTGGTATATAGGAACTTTATGAAACATTTCATTGTGTTACTTTCCCTTGTTTCTTTTTTATTTACAGCTAGTTTTAATGCTGAAGCGAGAAAGAAGTTTGGTAGTAAGAGCTCAGGAAAAACCCAGCAAACACAAACAACCCAACAAAAGCAGCAAACTGATACACAAGCACTAAATGCAAAATCGACTACGACACCTAAGTCGAGTAAAAAAGGCATTATGGCCGGTGTACTCGGTGGATTACTAGCCGGTGGTCTAATTGCCGCAATGCTCGGCGATGATTTTGAAGGATTTCAATTCCTTGAAATGATTTTGCTTGCCGCTGCTGCCTTTTTAATCTTCAAATTGGTTAAAGGCATGCTTGCAAAAAAACAGCAGCCAAGTTATGCCGGTGCGCCGCACATGGGTGGCTACAACAATACGCCACCACCACAACAATTTCAAAACCAAGGACCAATTGGCGGTGGTTTTGGCGCAAGTAGCGTGCCTATGAATCTGCCTAGAGATTTTGATATCAACGGCTTTTTACAAGGCGCAAGGCAGCATTATCAAACCATTCAAACCGCTTGGAATAACAACGACTTTTCGACGGTTTCTGAATACTTGAGTCCAGAGTTGGTTGAAGAGTTCAAACGTGAGCGAGAGCAGCAAGGCGACGTTAACACTGAAGTGATGTTTGTTGATGCTGAGTTAGTCCGTGCAGATACACGCCCTGACGTTTGGGAAGTTAGCATTAAGTTTAGTGGCAAATATCGTGACCTCGGCGACATGCAAGAAGAACCTATCCACGAAATATGGCACTTAGAGCGTAAAACGACGGGGGATGCACCCTGGTTAATCGTTGGTGTTGAAGAGCTAGCGGCCTAATTCATCAACTTTAGTAAAAATTACACTCAACTTGTTTATTCACCAAGTTGAGTGTTTATTTGCAGCACAGCTCTATCCTCACCCAAACACACTTCAATATCTGCGATGTTTGGTAAGCTTTGCATCCCCCATACCGAAAGGCGTTGAAATGGCTGAATGAATTGTCTAACTTGCTCATCACTCATCCCCTTTCCAGTCGATGCTTTGAGCATATGCTCTTGTTGCAGGCGCCACTGATATACTCTGTCGAAGCTCATTCCATTTAAATAAATGAGACTATCTAATTGTGAAAAAATAGCTTGATACTCTTCACATAAAATGTGGTTCACTTGTAAGCGAAACGAACCGTCTTTATCAAACTCTTGCTCAAATTGATTAACGGGAGATGCTAACTCATCGCTAGGCTGCGGCTCCACTCCCATACACCACCCCTCGATAATAAGTACCTGTAAACCCGCCTCAACTTCTCGCCATTTTGATTTTGGCAACTTCCTATCAATTGATTTATCAAATACAGGTAAAGTTAATGCTTCGCCGCGTTTAAACCTGTCTATAACACCTTGTAATAGTTGCAGATCATGAGTACCAGGCAAGCCTCTTTGTTGAAACAGCGGATGAAACTTTGAAGCAAGCACTGCCCGCTCTTCTGGGTCTAAATAAAAATCATCAAGAGACACACACTTACAGGCAATGCCAACTTCCCTAAGTTGTTTACAAAGAGAATAGCTTAGTGTTGATTTACCAGAGCCCTGAACGCCAGAAACTCCTACTAGTAGAGGGTATGAGAAGTCTCCAGTTGAAAACATTTTGTCTATCCTATTCTTTAACTTATAAGCCAAAGCCATTTCGATCACCTCTTTATAAAACCAAAAAATCAAAACACCAAACATTTACAATTAATAAATAAAAATATATCTTTTGTATGTAATATAAAAACAACAAGGAAAACGTATGAAAGTAATAATCTATTCAATTCTAATGTGTGTTTCATGCTTCTCAAATGCCGTAGAGTATGAACCGGTTAACTGCAGAAGCGAGCAAACAGGTACTAAAAACTTTTATGAAGGTGAAGCTTCGTGCGTAGGTGAATATGCCTACAGCACATGTCCCTCTGGAATTGGAAGTTGTCATGTCGTGGATGATAACTTTGTTACAATTCGCAAGTATATACCATTACAAACTTCAAATAGCGCTCAGCTACAAGAATTAGTAGAACAGTGGGTTACCGGAGTTACTGGCGCACGCTTACGAGAAACTCACTTAGTATCTTGTACAGCACATAATGTTCCTTTTTCTCATTCGGAAGCCGTTTATGAAACTGTGTGTGACTATAAACCGTCGGTCGAAATTTGGCATAGCGCAATAGCTGGTAGTGCTAATAGACATGTGTATATCGTTGCCAGAGATAAAGATGGTTCGATTGGTTCTCAGGAGCTTTGGGTTAATGGCGTAAAACAGAGTGGTTCATCCACTGAACTTGTTGGACAAGATGGAGACTCTTTCAATGTAATAGCTAAAGTTCGTGATAACGATGGTTATTCATCCTCAACATCGCGAAATATCATCCTCAGATGGAATGGCTACCCTTGCAAAGGAAAATGTCCTGATCCTTTCTAAGAAAGCAAAAAAACCACCATTAGTTCATAAATGGTGGTTTTAATTATCATTTTAATCCAAAGCGATATTCAAACAGAATCATGATATTTCTGCCCTGTTGTGGCACATGACCGTCAATCAATCTTGGATCAAATACGGTGTATTTTTTATCAAAAAGATTTTCAGCTTTCAGTTGAATTTTAGCGTGATTATCCAAATTGAAAGAAACGGTGCCGCCGATGAGGTAGTAACTTGACTGCTCGAAATCATCGACAATTGACTCAGGGGGAGCAGGTATAAATGTTGTGTCTCGCCAAATTGCATTTAAAGTTACTTCTACCGCCTCTCTTTTATGAGTAAAGGCAAGTGCAGCAAACTTTTTAAAACTGCCATTTAATGGCTCGTCAAATAACTGGGTGTATGCGCCTTGTATCCAAGTTGTGCCACTCAGATTAAAATTAGCATTAACTTCAATACCCTGCATGCTCGTCTCAAAGACGTTATCAAATGTAAACTCCGCTTGTTCATCATCTATTGGTACTAGATTAATGAAGTCTTCAAGCTTATTATCAAATAACACTACATCAAACTGTTTAGACTCATCTTGATAGTGCCAAACAAGCTCTGTGGTTTTTACATATTCTGAAGTTAACTCCGAATTACCTGATGTAACATCATCATTTGAGTTAAGTTCGTTGCTCACAGGGGTGCGAAAAGACTCCCCATATTGCAACTTAAAAGTGTTTGCCTCATCGTAACCATAAACGAACGCTAGTCTAGGCGATAACTTATCATCTATATCTTTCACTTCGTCATATCGTGCACCCGCGAACATACTCAGTTGCTCGCTAAACCGATACTTTGCTTGAACGTATCCAGCATATGAATCAAAGTCTTGTCGCAACGGATAAAAAGGGGCGTAATCAGATATGGTTTGAATACCACCTAAATAAGTGTGGTTATAGATGATAATATCACCGGCACTTTGATCGTAATATGAGGTTCTAACGCCTGCTTTACTTTGTTCTTCTTTTGATAGCTCAACGCCAAAATTCCACTGTAACCGGTCGTTTTGTTTATAACCACCATCTAAGTTATAAGTTAAGTCTCTGGATTGCCAAGCTGGACCAACTAAGAAGTCCCCTCCTTGCGTGATACCAATTTCTGCTGCAGTAACGATGAGTCCTGCACTTTCTATATTATGCTCAATAAAGCTTAACTTATGCGTTAACTCTAGTTGCTCAGTAGCTTGCCAATGATACTCAAATGTTGCTGCATAGTTCTCACTTTTATGCTCGTTTTCAGGGGAATAACGGGAAAGATTTAAAAACTCATCAAGTTGAGTACGGTTAAACCTTACTTGCCATGTTAACGCTTGATGGCTACCTCCAAATACAACAAAAAGTGATTCTAACGGGTCTTTTACAGCACCTCCAAAATAGCTATCCCCTGAGCGTTTATTAAATGCTAAATTGGCATAGAGCCGTGTTTCGTCCGACACTTGCCTTGAAAGATTCAACGCTGCTTGCGCACTGCCGTGTTCACCATAACCAACAGAAAGCTGATTATTACGCTTTTTGGTAATAATATTCATCACGCCAAGAAAGGCGTTACTACCATACAGGGCGGAACCGGGACCTCGGATAAATTCAACTTTATTGATAATCTCAATCGGAATGTAAGGTGTGTAGACTGATGCTTTACCAAATGAGGACTCATTGAGCCTTTGGCCGTCAATCATCACTAACACATGTCCAGTATCCAAGTACACACCGCGAGTATGCTCTTTTGGCACAGCGCCTACCCAATCACCTCGAGTAGATTGAAAACCAGGTACAAAGTTCATCAAATCATAAACACTGTCGACACCTAGGCTATTTATTTGTTCTGAATTAAAAACAGTAATACTAGAGGGAACCGATGCTCTCGTTTCGTCGGTTTTGGTTGCGATAGACACATTTACATTCAACAGCTCTTCAAATGAAAGCTGATAAAGGTCGGAGTCCGTAGCTTCTGGTTCAGCGACTACCGCAAAAGGAATTAATAATGGCGTGACTTTAATTAAAGCGCTTAAGTTTTTCATATTATACGAGCTCTATGTTCCCACACTTCACTCGTAGTGTTAGATTACTCTAACCTACGTAGCAGCATATGATTAACTTAATAATACTTGCTCCTAGCCACTACGCAAGTTTTTGATTAGCCTTTTCTTTTAGACTCTAAGCCGATGCCAACTTTCTCGCTTTGAAATATTTAAATAAACCAATTAAAGACGCTGCGATCCAAAATAGCTCAATCACAAAGCTTGCAAGGTTAAAGTTATAACAAAGACTAATCAGTAGTAGGATCGCACCACTTAAATTCATTAAGTTATACGTTAAACTATCGGGAGATGCCTTTTCCAGTTGTAGCATAAAGAATGCACCAACAACCAAGAAAGTGCCTGTCATACCGATGATATCGAACATTAAATCGATCATGTTTTTTCCATTTAGCAAGACCCAATAGGCTGGCCCAGTTCCATGGGAAGGGTCATTTTCATTCGTTGAAACAGCAAAGCCAAACGGCGAGATAGTAACAAATTGGAAAATTCAAGACAGGACATTTGTCTGATAACAACAAAAAGTGAGCAATGAAAATTTAAGTAATGACTACTTGAAGGTGACCTTGCCACCAATTATTTTCAGTGCTGGCGCACCTCTCACTAGTGTATCGCGGGCAAACTCTTGCTCACAATGAGGGCAGTTTATTTGGTTGGTGGTAAAGTCTTGGGTGATCCGTTCTTTAAAACATTTAACTAGGCTGCCCTTGCCTCCCTTACGATACTTAAATAGCTGCTGGCGGCATCCAGCACAATAAATATCGACAGTTCTAACTGGACCTTTTTTATTGGGTTTTGCCATACCGAATTAACTCATAATCCTGAGTACAAATGCAATGAGCGTAAACTGTAACACATGATAGCCACCGTTGACTAAAAACAGTTTCATTGGGCGCTGCTCAAATATATAGCTTATTCCTAGTGAACAGGCGACGAAAAAGATCCCCACACCAAGGCCAACTCCGGTAGCCGCTAGCAAAGAGAGCGATAGATCAAGCGTTACTGCCATAAACACAGCGGATAACAGAGACAACAAAAATGCGACGCCAAAAGTCATCTTGGGATCGCTCGTTTGTAGGTCAAGCTCTGTCAGTCCACATCCCTCCATCCATGCTTTTTGAAACAGCATAGGCGAATACCAAATACCACCTAACATAAAGGAAGACAAAGCGGCGAGAATAATTGCCCAAAGGTTTAATGCTTCAAATGAGAGTATCATCGACTAACTCAGCATATTTCATTTTATTTAATAATGAGTATAAGTGAAAACCTACTTATAAACAGGTTTCTTTTGTAATTTCCTCTGCAGCGTTCTTCTGTGCATGTTAAGTTGCCGCGCGGTTTCAGAGATATTACCTTCATTTGCCTTTAAAACTTGCTGAATATGTTCCCACTCTAGTCGTTCTGGAGACATGACTTCTTCCACAATTTCTTGGCCTTTCTCTCCCAATAGCGTTTGTACTATCAAGCTGGTACTTGCAGGTTTAGTTAAGTAGTCGTCAGCGCCCAATTTTATCGCCTCAACTGCTGTCGCAATGCTGGCATAACCCGTTAATAATACAATGCGAGCATTTGCATTGAGCTGCTTGATTTGTGTTATGAAATTTATTGAGTTGGTCTCACCAAGTTTCATATCCAATAATATGTAGCCGAAAGCCTCTTGTTTACAAGCCACCTGCATATCTTCAATGGAAGTAACATGTTCAACACTAAAACCTTGTTTTTCCAAGCGCCTTATTAATGTCTGCGCATAAGGCACATCATCTTCAACAAGCAGTAACTTCATCACTCACCCTTGGTAATTTAACTGTACATTTTGTGCCATAAGTAAGGTCGCTTTCAATCAGCAGATGTCCACCAAGCCGTTCAATTGTCGCATGACTCAGCAGTACAGCCATGCCAAGCCCTAGTTCACTATTCACAACATTGTGCCCCAGCTGCGCTAGCCTTTCTTCTGCAATTCCCTCACCTCTATCAAGTATGGTGATCACATGTTCAGTCGACTCTGAGGTAAATATCACGTCGATGTCAGTCTGTTTTGCTTGTTCATTTGCTCGCACACCATTACTAATAAGATTTAGAATCGAAGGCATCAACATAGGATCATCGCACAGTGCCCCCTGAACATTAATGATATCGAATCGAAAATGCTGCTGTGGATATTGTAAATTCGTTAATTCTTTTAACTGCTCAGCAAGATGCTCTACAGTTATCATTTGTTTAGACGCTGACTTTAAATACTCAGTAAATTCTCTAAAGACATTAAGCTGCTCCTTACATTTTCCAAGAGGTTCTGACATTTCTTGAACACATGCCTCTTTTGGATACGACTCCTCTAGCTCTTCGTGTAATAGCGCCAGATGTGCGATTGGCGTGGCGAGTTGATGGGTCGCTTGTGCCGCTGCACTACCTAATGCGATTAATTGCTCTTGCTGTAGCTGCTGCTCTCGTAACATTGCAATTGCCCGCTCTTTTTTTCGATTTTGCTTTACCAATATGCTCACCACAGTAACAACGACTATGATAGTGAAAGTAAAGTTAACTAACATCCCGAGCAAGTGAGTGCTCATGTCCATATGGTGGACATGTTCATGAGACATTTTTATATAAAGATAGAGATAAGCACCAATCGCCCCAGCCGACACCATCAGCATATTGATAGTTGGGATCGTTACTGCTGCAATAACCGTTGGCAGTACCAACAAAGACACGAACGCATTGGTTGCTCCGCCGGTCAGATCCAACAAAATAGTAAGAAACAAAATATCCGCCAACAATTGCATTGTCATGCCAATGGGCGCTGCTTCTTTTGTGTTACGGTAGGCGTAAATACTTAATAGCTGAAATACCGACTCCGCAGCCACCACCGCAGCCACAGAAACAAAATCAAATTGTTTACCAAAAACGACAGCCGCTATCGCTAGCATCACAATTTGGATAACGATTGCCACTGACCGCAACAGCAACAGTTGGCCCAATGCAGAGTTGGGAGAAAACGCAATTTTCATGAAAATGTAAGAAGCTAAGCTAAGATAAAAGAATTATACCTAATCTAACAAAAATAGGTGTGATCGAGGTCAGTTATATCGCGCTAACACGAACCTCTGCGACGCTTTTATGGCAATACCGTGAAGGATTTGGTATAAATAAAAAATTGGCCAACTGGTCGGATTAGATTAAGAGACACTATGGTTTATGCAAAAATCACGGGCTGGGGAAAGTGCATTCCACCAGCTAGCATCAGTAATGATGAAATTAGCACTATCGTTGACACCAATGATGAATGGATAAGTACGAGAACAGGTATCAAATCCAGACGCGTTAGCCATGTTAGCACTGCTGAACTTGCAACGGTGGCCAGTCAACACGCTTTGGCATGTGCAGGGCTTGAAGGTAAAGATATCGATCTTGTGCTACTTGCCACCTGTACACCGTCAACTATGGTGGCAAATACAGCTTCTTTAGTACAAAAAAATATTGGCGCTGTTGGTGCTGCAGCATGTGATACCAATGCGGCCTGTTCGGGCTTTTTGTATGCACTACAAAACGCTACCGCACAGATCCAAACCGGTATGATTAAAAGAGCAGTCGTTGTTGCAGCTGAGCGTATGACTTGGTATGTAAACTGGGCAAAGCGTGACAGCGCAGTATTATTTGGCGATGGTGCAGGTGCTGTCGTGCTTGAAGCAAGTGACGAACCAACCGGACTATTAGGCACCAAAACTGGCTGTGATAGCACAGATAGAAGTATATTACACATTCCAAACTATGGTACGGATATGGATCGCTGTGCAGGCACCGGACCTTCTGATCTCTCTTTTGAGGGACGTGAAATCTTTAAGCGGGCTGTAAAAGGTATGAGTGAAGCATGTGATGATGTACTCAACCAAGCACAACTTTCATTAGACGATATAGATGTGCTTATCCCGCATCAAGCTAATCTTCGTATCATTCAAGCTATCCAAAATCGCTTGGAAATTGCAGATGATAAAGTCATGGTTAATATCGACAAGTATGGTAATACCTCAGCTGCAACGATTGCAATAGCACTGTGTGAAGCTGTCGAAAATGGTCTTATTAAGCCACACGCTAATATTATGTCAGCGGCATTTGGCGCAGGATTAACCTGGGCTGCCAGCTATTTGAAATGGGGAGAAAGAACGACCCCAATTGCGTTGTCGGATGCACGTTTACCTGATTGCGATAAAACAGGCCTTGAATTGATTGCACCAGCAGTGGCCGCAAGTCAAGCTCAATAACTAACCTATTCTCCCGAGTTAGGGTTAATTGCTCGATCTTGCCCTTGGGTGGGTGGTAATATTGCAATATTATTATCTCTCATCCAAGGAGTTTACTGTGCTCAAAGCGCATACCGAGATCAGTCAATTAGAACCACAAGCAATTTGGAAGTTTTTTGACCAAATTTGTGCTATTCCCCACCCTTCAAAACACGAAGAAGCGCTAGCAAGCTTTATTGTTGACTGGGCTAAAAGCAAAAATTTAGACGTACGTCGTGATGAAACAGGTAATGTATTCATCAAAAAGCCTGCGACGAGCGGCATGGAAAATCGTAAGCCTGTTGTATTGCAAGCGCACATTGATATGGTGCCACAAAAAAATGATGATACAGCTCACGATTTCGTTACCGATCCAATCAAGCCGTATGTTGATAATGGCTGGGTAACTGCAACTGGCACGACGTTAGGTGCAGACAATGGTATCGGCATGGCCTCATGTTTAGCCGTATTAGACGCTGACGATATCAAGCACGGTCCACTTGAGGTGTTGCTAACCGTTGATGAAGAAGCAGGTATGAGTGGCGCGTTTGGTTTGCAATCTGGCTGGTTAGACGGTGAAATCCTGCTCAACACCGATTCCGAGCAAGAAGGCGAGATCTACATGGGCTGCGCAGGTGGTGTAGATGCATCCTTAACTCTACAACTCGCGCGAGAAGTGTTACCTAAACACCATCAAATCTTTGAGTTGTCTCTAAAAGGCTTACGCGGCGGACACTCGGGTGTCGACATTCACACCGGCCGTGCCAACGCCAATAAATTGCTTGCAAGATTCTTAAAGCATCATATCGCAGACTTTGACCTAAGACTTATCGAAGTCAGAGGCGGCTCCCTACGCAATGCAATTCCGCGCGAAGCATACGCTGTCATTAGTTTTGATGAAGCGAAAATAAGCGAGTTCCAAGCGCTTATTGAAGCTTATGAAACCATCATTAAGCAAGAATTATGTGCCATAGAAACCGGAATCACATTTGCGCTCAGCACTTCAACGAGTAACTCATTGCCAATGAGCCAAGCTTCTAAAAGCAAAGTACTAGCGCTTCTCAATGCTTGCCCTAATGGTGTTATACGCATGAGCGACGATATTCCAGGTGTTGTTGAAACCTCACTTAATATGGGCGTAATTTCTACTACAGATAATAGTTTAGAAGTCCTATGTTTGATCCGTTCATTAATTGATTCTGGTCGCAGTGATGTCGAGGGTATGTTGCGTTCACTCGCCGAGCTGACACAGGCTGACATTGAATTCAGTGGCGCTTACCCAGGCTGGAAACCTGATCCAAGCTCAGAAGTACTCGCTATTTTCCGTGATATGTATGAATCAATCTACGGCGAAAAGCCACATATAATGGTTATTCATGCTGGTCTTGAATGTGGTTTGTTCAAAGAGCCTTACCCGAACATGGATATGATTTCTTTTGGTCCAACCATCAAATTTCCACACTCTCCTGAGGAAAAGGTAGAAATTTCAAGCGTTGGTCTATATTGGCAGCAAATGAAAGGGATCTTAGAAAACATTCCTGAGAAGCAGTAAAACTAATCCAAAACTAATACCAATTTGACTTAATACTTGCTCAATTTGAGGGGTTAAATCTGACGCTAGCTGTGTTAAAAATTTATCATTTAGAACAACTAAATAGCAAAATTTTTGCCAGGCTATCGACAAGATTTTCTTGCCTCAAAATAAACCTCTTAGCTAAGTAAGTTGGTATAATTACTCTGAAATCATGTTGTTTTAAATAAACAAAAAGCCCAGCTGACATAGCAGGGCTTTTTGTAGATTTCAAATCTCTACTATTAGCTAAACTTTTTCTCAAGATAACTAAACATAGTTCTAAGACCCAATGCTTCACCACCAACAGGTCTACCCGGTAACGCTCTTACGTTCCAAGCCATCACATCAAAATGTAGCCAAGGTGTCGTGGCTGGCTCAACAAATTCTTTTAGATACAGTGCAGCTGTAATTGAACCACCAAACGGTGTCGAACCACAGTTAGCAATGTCTGCGATATCGCTCTTGAACAGCGCCTTATACTGATCAAACAAAGGCAGTTGCCAAATAGGATCTGCATTACCCAGGCCAATTTCCATTAGCTCAGAAGCAATCGCTTGATCTGTAGAATAAAAACCAGGCAGTTCAGTGCCAAGGGCGATGCGACACGCACCAGTCAAGGTGGCAAAATCTATCAATAGCGCTGGCGCTTCTGTTTGCGCTTCAGCCAATGCGTCACATAAAACCAAGCGTCCTTCGGCATCGGTATTATCAATTTCAACCGTAATACCTTTACGTGTTTTGATCACATCACCTGGCCTAAAGGCATTGCGAGACACTGCATTTTCTACCGCAGGGATAAGTACGCGTAATCTAACAGGCAGTTTTGCCGCCATAATCATATTGGCCAACGCGATAACATGAGCCGCTCCGCCCATGTCTTTTTTCATATTACGCATCCCAGACGCAGGTTTTAAGTCCAGACCACCGGAGTCAAAGCACACGCCTTTCCCAACTAAAGTGAGTTTTGCGTGGTCTTCATCACCCCAACGTAAATCAAGCAAACGCGGAGCATTGTCACTCGCACGGCCCACCATGTGGATCGTTGGGTAGTTTTGCTCTAACAACTCATCACCAATGATTTGTTCAAATGATGCGCCATATTGCTCGGCGAGTTCTTCCATTACTTCAGCCATGTGCTGGGGCATCATATCGGCAGCTGGTGTGTTTACCAGATCTCTTGCAAGATTAATAGACTCGACCGACGCTTTTACTTTGGCATATACCTTGGCATCTTCGATAGCAAGCTTTGCGACAATCGCTGGCAATTCTTTATAAGCAGAGAATTGATACGCTCCCAGTAAAAACGCAATAGCGTGGTTTTCAACTTGCTCAGAAGCGATATCAATAAAATAAGTGCCTTTTGGTAACTGCTTTGCAAGATCGCCCAATAGCCAAAAATCATCGTCTTCAGCAATAACAATAACTCGCTCTACTTCTCCAGAATCAGCATTCGGAATAAGAATATTTTTTTGCGACTGAAGTTGTGCGGTTTTTACGAAAAGCTGTGTCGTACTTGACTGCTGCGCTTGCCATGACGCTAATTCTGCAGCAGAGAAGATAGAAATGGGTGTACCCTTCGCAGAGTGAACGAGTAGGTTGTTCATGTAGGCCTCAAATTTATTATATTCGTACTTAGATTACCAAGGCTAAAAAGAAAATTCACTGTTCCTTGGCTTTTGTTGGCTTTTTTTTCAAATTGAATGAACTAGGCAAAACATCCACGCCCACTAATTGACCAACCTTTACGATTATCGGAATGGTAATGGGGGCAAAAGGTAAAACTGCAAACACACCCAGTCCTAATCCTTTGAGAATATCCACAAGTTGGGCGTTTGCTGTTTTTAGCTCAGCCTTATGCGCTCGCCCCAAAGTATATCGCTTGTATATCTCAAGCATTTCTTTCGTTTCTTGTTTCTCTTGTTCTAGTGCGCATTTGAGCGCAATCATTGCTCTGCGCAATCTTATTTGCTGTCTGCGTTTACTGATCCGAGCAACGCGCATCGGTGCTTTATGGACAACTTTGATCAGTTTCATTAATAAACTCAAAGATAGTGTTGTCCAGAGTCTATCAAAATTTTTAGCACTTTAGCTATTAGCCATTGGTACAAATTACCTATTCTAACGAGTAAAGTTATACGTAAAGTGTGCAAAACAACGAATTAGAACAAAATCAACCTCAATTACCACACAAAACTGTACAATAATCACTCACACAAAGAATAGTGTTCAGCACTGTTTAATTAATCTACAAAAACTGAATAATGAAATTTCAGTAAACTCGTCAAATTTTGTAACAACAAATTTTAAGCTGCTGGGTGTTTATCTAGAAAAGCAGTTGAAGTGCTCAAAAGTTCATTTTCAACAATAACTTACCATGCGGATTTTGTAATTCTTCTTAGCCTAAACAAAAAGTTATTAAGAAAGTTGCAGTTTCAGAAATCACTGCTAATTTTAAAAAAGCGCTTGCCAACACATAGCAAATTAAATTATATGTGTATTAAAGGTAAAAATATTATAAATGACCTTTTTTATTGGTATGACAACAACAATCAACTGGGGAAACAGGATGAAACTAAAAAGTAACATGCTGCGCCGTGCAATTCGCTTCGCGCTCGCTTCTGCAGCAACTACTTCACTTCTTACCACTACCGTAATGGCTGAAGAAGCCAATCAAACCAAAGCTAAAGCAGATGAAAAAGTCGAAAAAATCGCCGTTGTAGGTTCTCGGGCGGCGCCTCGCTCTGTGGGCGAGTCACCGGTACCTATCGACATCATCGGTGCAGAAGATATGTCAAAGGCGGCAGGTTCTGACATGCTAGAGTTACTGAAAGGATCAGTACCGTCTTTGAACGTACACGCGAACCCTATCAGTGATGCTGCGACTTTAGTAAGGCCAGCTAACTTACGCGGATTGCCTGCTGACAGTACGCTGATTTTGTTAAATGGTAAGCGTCGCCATCGTTCATCGGTTATTGCCTTTTTAGGTGGTGGTATTAACGATGGTGCTCAAGGTCCTGATATTTCAGTGATCCCTAGTATCGCACTGAAACAAGTTGAAGTACTTCGTGATGGTGCAGCAGCACAGTACGGTTCAGATGCAATCGCAGGTGTAATGAACTTTGTACTTAAAGACGCAAGCGAAGGGGGATCTTTCTCTATTCGTCAAGGTGAATATTACGAAGGTGACGGCGATACGACGGTGATCGAAGGTAACGTAGGTCTGCCATTTACGGACGATGGATTTGCTAACCTAAGCTTTCAGTACAAAGAAGCGGATGCGACTAGCCGCAGTGTTCAACGTCCTGACGCAGCAGCATACATTGGTGCCGGAGTTGAGGGCGTTGGTGACCCAGCGCAAATTTGGGGTGCACCAGAAATCAAAGACGATATCAGTATTTTTGGTAATGTTGGTGTAGACGTCACTGACAATGCTCGATTCTATATGTTTGGTAACTACTCTGAGCGAGACGTTAAAGGCGGATTCTATTATCGAAACCCTCAAACCCGTCCAGGTGTTTATTCTAACGACGGTGGCGAAACCTTACTCGTAGGCGACTTAGATGGCGTAGGTGTTGGCATCGAGTGTCCAGTCGTTAATCTAACGGATAAAAATGTAGCGAATATCCCAGCATATCAATTAATTGCAGCTGATACAGAGTTAGGTAGAAACTGTTTTGCCTTTAATGAAATTTTACCTGGCGGCTTCACTCCAAACTTTGGTGGTAACATCACTGATACCTCTCTAACTATTGGTGTTGAAGGGGAATTTAAAGATGGTTTCCTTGAAGGCGGTTTTTGGGATTTGAGTGGCTCGGTGGGCCGTAACGAATCACGTTATTTCATCACTAATACTGTGAATGCCTCTCTTGGCGCTGATACACCAATGGACTTCAGCCCAGGTAAATACATCCAACTGGAAAAGAATTTTAATTTCGATGTGTCAAAAGGCTATGATTTTGACCTAGCTTACGATGTAAACGTTGCAGCAGGTCTTGAGTGGCATGAAGAAACATTCGAAGTACTTTCAGGTGACGAAGCATCATTTATTGCAGGACCGCTGACTGAACAAGGCTTTGGCATAGGTTCAAATGGTTTCCCTGGATTTAAACCTTCTGCAGCAGGAGAATACACTCGTCGTAACTATGCCGCTTATGTAGATATTGAAACACCATTTACTGAAGACTTTATGATGGGGTGGGCACTTCGTTACGAAGATTACGATTCATTTGGTTCGACTACAAACTTTAAGATCACAGGTCAATATCATGTTACCGAAGACTTCTCGGTTCGTGGTTCAATCAGTACCGGTTTCCGCGCGCCAACGGTAGGTCAAGCTAACGTGTCTAACGTGCAGACAAACTTAAGCAGTGGTGTATTGGTAGATTCAGCACTATTACCACCAACAAACCCTGTTTCAGAGCAGCTTGGTGGTACTGAATTGACTCCTGAAGAGTCAGAAAGTTATACACTAGGTGCGGTATATCGCTCTGGCGACTTATTTATTACTTTAGATTACTACAACATTGAAGTAACTGACCGTCTAAGCCAGTCTGAAAAAATCGTTTTAAGTGATGCTGACAAAGCAGCCCTTAAAGCGGCGGGTGTTCCTAACGTTGATAACTTGGCGCAGGTGAGCTTCTTCACTAACGACTTCGATACCACGACTCAAGGTATCGACTTAGTTGGTAACTATTCTATGGATATGCTGGGTGGCTATGCAACATTCAGTGCAGCATACAACTGGAATGAAACCGAAGTAGATCGCTTCTCTGCTATCACAGGTGACTTCAAGGTATCTCGTTTAGAAAACGACTTACCGAAGCACAGAGGCACGTTAACTTGGGCTCAGCAATGGGATAACTTCTCAGGTTTTGTTCGTATGAACTACTTTGGCGAATACCAAGGCGTTCACGTAGATTATGATGCAACGGCAAAAACAGCGGACGCGACAATCACATTTGATGCAGAGCTTACCTACTTTGCAACAGATTCAATCAGTCTATCTGTTGGTGCAAATAATATCTTTGACCAAGATGCTGAAGAACTAGACTTCTTTGACGCTACAGGTATCCCAAATAACAACTGGGGTGGCAAATACTATGAAACATCACCATATGGTATTAATGGTGGTTTCTACTATGTGAAAGCAACCTATACGTTCTAACTTTTACTGTAACCCAGAAACAAAGGCGAACTAGCATTAGCTATTTCGCCTTTTTATTTTTATCCTATATAGCAAAGTAGTTAACTCTGAATAAAAAAATGCTGTTATTAAAGCGAGCCAACGAATTATTAGCCGAAAACAAGCTTAGAGAAGCTGAGTTTATGTACAAGTCTGTGCTTAAACAGTCACCTAACAACGGGCCTGCTCTATTTGGTTTAGGCCGTATTTGCATGCGTTTAGAGCAGTATGATAACGCAATCTACTATTTAAAAAGAGCATGCGAACATCTACCAAAAATGCTAGAACCGCTTTTCGCATTGGCAGATGCTTTTTTAGCGGTTGGCTCGCCTGTCGACACAAAAACTGTACTTGAATACACCTTGAGTGTGGCAAGGCATAATGCTCAAGCGCATTACCAACTCGGTCAATTCTATTTGGACTATGGCTTTATTGAACAAGCTAAAAACGTCTTTAAAGCAGGATTAGATTGTCCACATGGCGCAGTGACAGCCTTTATGCTGTACGAACTGGTACAGATGTCCTCAGCCAAAGAATTACCTGCATACTTAACGATTTTAGAAAAGTTGGAAAATGAGTTTGAAGCACCGAGACTAAAAACAGTGGTTCACTATGCTCTTGCTAAGTGTCATGAACAATTAGGTAACTTTAATGCAGCTCAAGATAACTATGCTTTAGCGAATGATACACAGCTGCTGATGAGCGAGTTTCGTACTGTAGACATGCTGCCATTTTTTGAATCAATCAAACAGAATTGCGGCAAAGCGTTTTTTGATAAACCTAGTGATAGGGTTAAGACTACATTTACGCCTGTTTTTATTGTTGGTTTGCCAAGAACTGGTTCGACTCTCCTAGAACAAATGCTAGTGCAACATTCACATGTTGGTACACTAGGCGAGAATACCGTGATCAGCGATAAAATTGTCCCTTACCTCAGTAAACGCAATAATGCAGAGTTCCCTGCTTGTTTAGACCAACTAAGTAACTCTATGTTAGATCATTGCCGCATACTCTATGTCGACGAGATCAAGCGGCATCGAGTGCCGGAAGAAGTGGTGATCAATAAACTTCCAGCTAATTTTCAAAACCTAGGCTTAATCCACAAGCTCTTCCCTGAGGCACGAATTATTCATTTAACTCGTAACCTCAATGCGACAGCCTGGTCGGTCTATAGTAATCATTTCGCCGAAAGCGAGCCCTACTTTTGCTCTTTAAGTGAATTTGCCTTGTATGCGCAAGCGCAAAGCGACTTGATGTCACATTTTAACCAATTTATGAAAAGAGATATTTTTACGCTCAGTTACGAACAACTTATCGCAGAGCCTGAAAAGTCCATCAAACAATGCTTAAGCTTTTTATATCAAAAATACGAACCTGAATGCTTGGAGTTTCACAAATCTAAAAAGCCGGTGCATACCTTAAGTAAGGCGCAGGTCAGAAAGCCAATCAGCACGCAGCCACTAGAAAAGTGGCAGCGCTATGAAGCGTTTATTGAGAAAATGATTGCTCAACCGCAAAGCGATCAAACCACGCCAGCAAATCTTTAAACTGATCATCACACGCATGTTTATGGGTTAACATGTCTATGTGCCCATAATTGTACCGATGGCCGTGCTTTTTTCCATAAATTCTGAGTTCTTGTATCCCCTTTCCCGATTCACGAATAAATGCTTGAATATCGACAGGTTGTGCTAGTGCTTTATCTTTAACGCCCGCAATGTGCAAGATTGGAGGTAACGTCATGTCTTTTAATACTGCGGCATAATTAAAACCGTCATCGGAGTCAACCCATGGGTGCTTCTGTGCCCAGTCAGCGCTTTGAGCATGTGACTTTAAAGACTCATCATCACTCCCCCAACCAAGTCTTTTTGCAGGTAAGTATCCATGCTTTTTCGAATAATAGTGCGCAACGTTAAACCATATTAGGTTTGCTTTCAGTAATTTGCTCGGGTGATTGTTATGTAAACTACGCTTAGAACCAAAATAGACACATGCATTAACATGCTGGATTTCTTCAGGAAAGCGTGCAAAAACACTATTCATCAATACACCTCCCCAAGAATGCGCAATCCAATATTGTGCTCTAGATCCGGTATATCGTTCGATAAAATTCAGCATTTCAGGGATTTCGTGCAAGATTGATTCAGTTTGACCATAATCCGCTTCAGCGTCGATTTTAGGAATACTCTCTCCTCGCCCACGAAGATCGCCAACAAAACAGCGATAGCCGTGCTCAGCTAAAAAAGGCGCTAGCCCTTTATTGCTTTCAGTATAAAAAATTTTGCCATTTTCAACCGCACCATGCATAAAAAACACAACGGGGCCGCTACTATCCGGTTTCGCTATATATCTGAGGTGGAGTTTATGTCCATCTGCTATATCTACTAATAGTGATTTTTGCGCTATCATTTCTTTGTTTTTATTCTTTGAACACTAGCCTCATCGTACCAGTTGACTGATTGATAAGTAAACTTTTAAACTGGGCAAATAAAGGGTTGATATGCTTTTAAGATAAAGCCAGTATTCAAGACTTAAGCGTTCGATTAAAAGTGTTATAATCCTTTTTATTTATTCGAAGAATCCTGTGCACCTAAGAAACAAGCATAATTCAGGCTATGATCTAGACAAGCTTATAGCGATTGAACCCGCTTTAAAGAATTTTACTTACAACCGAGCTGATGGCATAAAAAGCATCGACTTCACCAATCCAGATGCCGTAAAACTGTTGAATAAAGCACTGCTTAAGTCAGACTACGATATACAAGTTTGGGATATCCCCGCACAATTTTTATGCCCCCCGGTTCCAGGCAGAGCAGATTATATCCATGCGCTAAAAGATCTGTTAGATGAAAGTAACTTGCCCGATAAAGTGCAAGGCGTAGATATTGGTACTGGTGCCAATTTGATCTATCCCATCTTAGGATCAAGAGAGTATAACTGGCGCTTTGTGGCCTCTGATATCAATCCTCTTGCTGTGAAGTGTGCCAAAACCATTGCAGAACTAAATAAGTTGCCGGTAAAAGTGATGCAACAAAAGCAGCCTAATCACTTTTTTAAAACGATAATAAAAGCAAACCAGTTTTATCATTTTTCAATGTGTAACCCGCCCTTCCATGCCAGTGAAACAGATGCAGACAAGGGTACGCAAAGAAAGTGGAAAAACCTAAACAGAGCACCACAAGCCTCGCTAAACTTTGGTGGCCAAGCTCAAGAGTTATGGTGTGAAGGTGGAGAAAAGCGCTTTATACTGGATATGATCTCTGAGAGTGTCACTTTCAAAGAGCAAGTTTACTGGTTTACTTCCCTTATCTCGAATAAAGATAACGTCAAACCACTAAAACAACAACTTAAACAGGTCGCTGCCGAGCAAGTGAAAGTGATCGAGATGGAACAAGGTAATAAGTCAAGCCGTTTTATCGCCTGGAGTTTTTTCAAACCCTAGCAATGTGTATATGGTAGGAGCGAGTCCACCTTGCGAGACGTTCTATACTCCAAACAGCTAAAACCCGCTGCATTGCTGTAACGGGTTTTTATGTACATGGTTTTTGCCGGAACTCATTACAACCCATCGGCGGGTAAACCACCTCCTAACATGTTACACTGTGCTGATACTGTGGTAGGAGTGAGTTCATCTCGCGAGGTTTTCTAAATCCCAAACAGCAAAAAACCCGTCGCACTGCTGCAACGGGTTTCTCTTATTTGGCCCTGGCGATGTTCTACTTTCACATGGGTAATCCACACTATCATCGACGCTGTTTTGTTTCACTTCTGAGTTCGGCATGGGGTCAGGTGGGTCCAAAACGCTATAGTCACCAGGAAATCTGGGTGCAAATGTTTAATGACATCGTGCCTCGCACGAGCATTCCATTTGCGCAAGGTGAACCGATTTCGCGATACCGCTGAGGTTGGTCACCTTGTTTAATTCTTAAATCCGGAAAAAGCTATTAAATTCTTTGTCTACTTTAGTCTATTAACTTCTGTCGCTTATAAACCACTTTGGCGTTGTATGGTTAAGCCTCACGGGTAATTAGTACGAGTTAGCTTAATGCCTCACAGCACTTCCACATCTCGCCTATCAACGTTGTAGTCTTCAACGGCCCTTCAGTTGACTCTAAGTCAAAGTGAGAACTCATCTCGAGGCCTGCTTCCCGCTTAGATGCTTTCAGCGGTTATCAGTTCCGAACGTAGCTACCGGGCAATGCAATTGGCATCACAACCCGAACACCAGCGGTTCGTCCACTCCGGTCCTCTCGTACTAGGAGCAGCCCCTCTCAATTCTCAAACGCCCACGGCAGATAGGGACCGAACTGTCTCACGACGTTCTAAACCCAGCTCGCGTACCACTTTAAATGGCGAACAGCCATACCCTTGGGACCGACTTCAGCCCCAGGATGTGATGAGCCGACATCGAGGTGCCAAACACCGCCGTCGATATGAACTCTTGGGCGGTATCAGCCTGTTATCCCCGGAGTACCTTTTATCCGTTGAGCGATGGCCCTTCCATTCAGAACCACCGGATCACTATGACCTACTTTCGTACCTGCTCGACGTGTCTGTCTCGCAGTTAAGCTTGCTTCTACCATTACACTAACCGTACGATGTCCGACCGTACTTAGCAAACCTTCGTGCTCCTCCGTTACTCTTTGGGAGGAGACCGCCCCAGTCAAACTACCCACCAGGCACTGTCCTCAACCCCGATTCAGGGGCCTAAGTTAGAACATCAACACTACAAGGGTGGTATTTCAAGGTCGGCTCCACAGAAACTAGCGTCTCTGCTTCAAAGCCTCCC
>JWIH01000002.1 GCA_000814665.1 Pseudoalteromonas flavipulchra NCIMB 2033 = ATCC BAA-314 | reverse complement strand
GCAACCCGGATTTTCCTAAGTCACCAGCCTACAGCCTTTCACATGGACAACCAACGCCATGCTTGCCTAGCCTGCTCCGTCCCCCCATCGCATTCATACCGAGTACGGGAATATTAACCCGTTTCCCATCGACTACGCTCTTCAGCCTCGCCTTAGGGGTCGACTCACCCTACCCTGATTAACATGGGATAGGAACCCTTGGTCTTCCGGCGGAGGAGTTTTTCACTCCTCTTGTCGTTACTCATGTCAGCATTCGCACTTCTGATATGTCCAGCATGCCTCCCGGCACACCTTCAGCCACTTACAGAACGCTCCCCTACCCCGCATACTTACGTACGCAGCCGTAGCTTCGGTGGTATGTTTAGCCCCGTTACATCTTCCGCGCAGGCCGACTCGACTAGTGAGCTATTACGCTTTCTTTAAAGGGTGGCTGCTTCTAAGCCAACCTCCTAGCTGTTTTAGCCTTCCCACATCGTTTCCCACTTAACATACACTTTGGGACCTTAGCTGACGGTCTGGGTTGTTTCCCTCTCCACGACGGACGTTAGCACCCGCCGTGTGTCTCCCGGATATTACTTTACGGTATTCGGAGTTTGCAAAGGGTTGGTAAGTCGGGATGACCCCCTAGCCTTAACAGTGCTCTACCCCCGTAAGTATTCGTCCGAGGCTCTACCTAAATAGATTTCGGGGAGAACCAGCTATCTCCCGGTTTGATTAGCCTTTCACTCCTAGCCACAGGTCATCCCCTAACTTTTCAACGTTAGTGGGTTCGGTCCTCCAGTTGATGTTACTCAACCTTCAACCTGCCCATGGCTAGATCACCGGGTTTCGGGTCTATACCCTGCAACTTAAGCGCCCAGTTAAGACTCGCTTTCGCTACGGCTCCCCTAAATGGTTAACCTCGCTACAGAATATAAGTCGCTGACCCATTATACAAAAGGTACGCAGTCACCCAACAAGTAGGCTCCTACTGCTTGTACGTACACGGTTTCAGGTTCTATTTCACTCCCCTCACAGGGGTTCTTTTCGCCTTTCCCTCACGGTACTGGTTCACTATCGGTCAGTTGGGAGTATTTAGCCTTGGAGGATGGTCCCCCCATATTCAGTCAAAGTTTCACGTGCTCCGACCTACTCGATTTCACTTTAGATAAGTTTTTGTGTACGGGACTATCACCCTGTTTCGTCATGCTTTCCAGCATGTTCCACTAACTACACTAAAGCTTAAGGGCTGGTCCGATTTCGCTCGCCGCTACTTTCGGAATCTCGGTTGATTTCTTTTCCTACGGGTACTTAGATGTTTCAGTTCTCCGCGTTCGCCTCGTTAACCTATGTATTCAGTTAACGATACCTGCAAGCAGGTGGGTTTCCCCATTCGGAAATCCTAGTCTCAAGCGCCTCTTACTGGCTTGACTAGGCTTATCGCAAGTTAGTACGTCCTTCATCGCCTCCAACTGCCAAGGCATCCACCGTGTACGCTTAGTCACTTAACCATACAACCCAAAATGGTTTATTATTTTGAGGTGTATGTGTCAAAGACAGTTTAACTTCGCCAGAAGTTAATATTGAATACTAAAGTAGACGCTAATTAATCATAAAAATGATTAATCGGCATTTTCTTTCGAAAACTCGATAAATAACTTTCGTTATCTATCAGAATTTAATTTTTCAGCTTTTCCAAATTTTTAAAGAGCAATATCACTTAGCCATCAGGCCAAGCAACAATCATCTGTGTGGACACTTCGAACAAATAAGTTCTAAATCGTATAAGGAGGTGATCCAGCCCCAGGTTCCCCTAGGGCTACCTTGTTACGACTTCACCCCAGTCATGAATCACTCCGTGGTGAACGTCCTCCCTAAGGTTAGACTATCCACTTCTGGAGCAACCCACTCCCATGGTGTGACGGGCGGTGTGTACAAGGCCCGGGAACGTATTCACCGCAACATTCTGATTTGCGATTACTAGCGATTCCGACTTCATGGAGTCGAGTTGCAGACTCCAATCCGGACTACGACAGGCTTTAAGGGATTCGCTCACTATCGCTAGCTCGCTGCTCTCTGTACCTGCCATTGTAGCACGTGTGTAGCCCTACACGTAAGGGCCATGATGACTTGACGTCGTCCCCACCTTCCTCCGGTTTATCACCGGCAGTCTCCTTAGAGTTCCCGACCGAATCGCTGGCAACTAAGGATAGGGGTTGCGCTCGTTGCGGGACTTAACCCAACATCTCACAACACGAGCTGACGACAGCCATGCAGCACCTGTATCAGAGTTCCCGAAGGCACCAAACCATCTCTGGTAAGTTCTCTGTATGTCAAGTGTAGGTAAGGTTCTTCGCGTTGCATCGAATTAAACCACATGCTCCACCGCTTGTGCGGGCCCCCGTCAATTCATTTGAGTTTTAACCTTGCGGCCGTACTCCCCAGGCGGTCTACTTAATGCGTTAGCTTTGGAAAAGTTGTCCGAAGACCCCAGCTCCTAGTAGACATCGTTTACGGCGTGGACTACCAGGGTATCTAATCCTGTTTGCTCCCCACGCTTTCGTACATGAGCGTCAGTGTTGACCCA
Organism: Pseudoalteromonas flavipulchra NCIMB 2033 = ATCC BAA-314; assembly: GCA_000814665.1. Taxonomy (GTDB): domain Bacteria; phylum Pseudomonadota; class Gammaproteobacteria; order Enterobacterales; family Alteromonadaceae; genus Pseudoalteromonas; species Pseudoalteromonas maricaloris. The sequence continues at coordinate 741 of JWIH01000002.1, read as the reverse complement.
GGTGGCTGCCTTCGCCATCGGTATTCCTTCAGATCTCTACGCATTTCACCGCTACACCTGAAATTCTACCACCCTCTATCACACTCTAGTTTGCCAGTTCGAAATGCAGTTCCCAGGTTAAGCCCGGGGCTTTCACATCTCGCTTAACAAACCGCCTGCGTACGCTTTACGCCCAGTAATTCCGATTAACGCTCGCACCCTCCGTATTACCGCGGCTGCTGGCACGGAGTTAGCCGGTGCTTCTTCTGTCAGTAACGTCACAGCTAGCAGGTATTAACTACTAACCTTTCCTCCTGACTGAAAGTGCTTTACAACCCGAAGGCCTTCTTCACACACGCGGCATGGCTGCATCAGGCTTGCGCCCATTGTGCAATATTCCCCACTGCTGCCTCCCGTAGGAGTCTGGACCGTGTCTCAGTTCCAGTGTGGCTGATCATCCTCTCAAACCAGCTAGGGATCGTCGCCTTGGTGAGCCTTTACCTCACCAACTAGCTAATCCCACTTGGGCCAATCTAAAGGCGAGAGCCGAAGCCCCCTTTGGTCCGTAGACATTATGCGGTATTAGCCATCGTTTCCAATGGTTGTCCCCCACCTCAAGGCATGTTCCCAAGCATTACTCACCCGTCCGCCGCTCGTCATCTTCTAGCAAGCTAGAAATGTTACCGCTCGACTTGCATGTGTTAGGCCTGCCGCCAGCGTTCAATCTGAGCCATGATCAAACTCTTCAATTAAAAGTTTTTT
>JWIH01000019.1 GCA_000814665.1 Pseudoalteromonas flavipulchra NCIMB 2033 = ATCC BAA-314 | reverse complement strand
CGGATAACCTGCCGGTATCTTCGCTGGGACTGGCGCCCCGTCACCTGGCGTATGTTATCTATACCTCGGGCTCTACCGGGCAACCTAAGGGGATCATGGTGCAGCATCAGGCGATGCTTGTGCGCCAGGATGGCTGGAACCGGGTGTTTGACTTGGAAAAGCGTCCGCCTGTGGTATTACAAATGGCGGGACTGTCAGTCGATATCCTGCTTGGCGATATGATGAAAGCCCTCGGCTGCGGCGGACGGCTGGAGATTTGCCCGAAAGAGGTACTACTTTCGCCGGATAAGCTGTATCAGATGATCCAAAGCCGGGAGATCACCTATGGCGACTTTGTTCCGGCGGTGATCCGCGCTTTGACGGATTATTTGCTTGAAAGCGGGCAAAAGCTGGATGCGATGGCGTATATTTCAGTGGGCTGTGAGGCCTGGTACGGACGGGATCTGCGGCGTTTAAAAAGGGTTATCGGGGAAAATACAGAATGTTTTAACCTTTACGGACAGACAGAATCGGTGATAGATGCCAGTTACTGCCGTGCCACGGAGCTGGTGTTAGCGGATGTGGACACGGTGCCAGTGGGGCAGCCGCTGGCCAATACCGGGTTGTATGTGCTTAACGAGCAACAACAATTGCAGCCTTATGGTGTTGCAGGGGAATTGTGCGTTGGCGGTAAAGGACTGGCATTAGGTTATGCCGGACGTGCGGGGTTAACGGCAGAGAAGTTTTTGGCACATCCTTTTACAGAGGAAGTGGGGCAAGGTTTATACCGCACCGGCGATCAGGCGGTGCGGCGGGCGGACGGCAGTCTACATTTTGTCGGCAGGGATGATGAGCAGGTAAAAATCCGTGGCTTCAGGGTTGAGGTAAAAGAAGTCGAAGGCAGATTGTTGGCACTGGAAGCGGTAAAAGCGGCGCTAGTGTTAGCGCGGCAGGACGAGGGGCAGCACAAACGGCTGGTGGGGTATTTATTATTCGAACCAGGGCAAAGCTGCTCGCTGGCGGCGCTTGCCGAGCATATGCGGGCGGGGCTGCCGGATTATATGGTGCCTTCGGCCTTTGTGGTGTTGGAGTCTTTTCCGTTGACGGCCAACGGCACAGTTGACCGTAAGGCGCTGCCGGCGCCGGAGAATATATTATTAAGAGATGAGCATGTCGCACCAAGTACAGAGACAGAAAAAACCTTATGCCGGATCTGGCAAGAAGTGTTGGGGCTTGAAGAGCTTGGTATCACGGATAACTTCTTTAGCTTAGGGGGGGATTCCATGAGGGTCGTGCAATTAGTGCATGCCGCGGCCAAAGTGGATATGCATTTTAGTGCCCAAGATGTTTTCCGCCATCAAACCGTTGGCGGACTTGCGCAACACCTGCAAACGTATGTGACTGATCGGGGGAAAAAGGGCGATGCGGCGCCACTTGCTCTGTTAGGAAAAATATCGGACTATCTGGCAGATTGCCCATCAGAGATAGAAGATGTTTATCCAGCTACGCAAATGCAGTCTTTGATGATAGAGAAGCATATTGAAGGGGTAAAATATGGTGGCGTATATGCCCCCCAGCAGCTTTTTTCTTTTAGTGATCCTGAGTTTAACCCTGAGGCGCTTGCAATCTCATTGACGTTTCTGATGCAGAAGCATCCAATATTAAGAACTACTTTTAGCTATTGTGAAGATAGTAGGCAATACCTACAATTTGTTCATCGTGATGTCGAACTTCCCCTCGAAAAATTCGATTTAACATCAAAAAATCAAGATGAGCATAAAGCGTTTTTGAATGACTTTATTGTCGAAGATGCTAAACGTCCTTACACCTTTGACGGTAAAGGTTTGATGGTACGCTATCGGCTCTTTAAAGTGAGTAACAGTGACTGGAAGTTCTTAATTTCAACACATCATGCGATTGATGATGGCTGGGGCTTTGTCAGTTTTATCAATGAGATGTTTGAGTGTTATGAAAGGGTAAAAACCGGTGACAAGCTGCAACTACAGCATGCTGCTGTCAACGTTTTCAAAGAGCGTGTGGCTCTGGAGGTCGAAGCGTCACAATCAAAAGCGAAGCAAGAGTTTTGGCGAGGTCAACATGAACAAGCCGAAACTATGCCTAGAGTAACATTTGGGAGAGAGCCTCTGGTCTATTGCTCGAAACGCTTAGTTATCGATAGTCCATTATTCAGTAAACTAAAATCTTTCGCGCAAGCTTATAACAAACAGCTCAAAACTCTGTTCTTATTCTCTTATTACAAAGCCTTAAGCGCTTTGTTAAAGCAAAATCTCATCACCATAGATGTCGTTACCTCAGGCCGCTCGGAAAGACTATCTGATCCTGTACATGCATTAGGGTTGTTTTGGAATTTTGTACCTATGCACTGCGCTATGGGGAAAGAAGAACTTTTGCCTGCCTTGGAGTTATTGCAAACGAAGTTAATTGATGTTGAGAGCAATGGCAATGCCTTGTTTCCTTTAAACAGTATCAGAGATAGAAGTGCATACGCATGTTTTAATTATGTACAATTTCACCATTCCAAAATGGGTGATAAGAATCATAAAAGGAATCATGTAAATGTCGAGTACGCAAGTGACAAATTTCATCATGCTATAGATTTTTTTACTTCTGTAAATGTTGATGGTTCAAAAGCTATTTCTGAAGTGAATTACTGGGATGGATTAATCGATGTCCAGAAGATTGATTTGCTGATGGAGTTGTATATCGAAGCTTTAGAAAACCTGGTTGATTTAGCCGATGTATTTGTAGCTGACAAACTTGGAATAATGGATTAATAATATGTACAAAGAAGAAATGGTTAAAGTTGTGACTTTAACAAGTAGTGAAATAGATACTATTGAGACCTTGCTTTATCAAATTGAAAATTTATATGAGAATGAAAGCGACCCGAGATTTCTTGAGCAATCACAGCAGTTGGCGACAAAATTGCCGGGAAGGGTGCTGGAAGCATTAATCCCTTTTAAGCAAAGGACAGGTGAGGAGATTTTTGTAATTTCCGGCTTTCCCATTGATCAGGAAAAGGTAGGACTCACCCCCCTAGATCTTGAAACCAACCCTAACGTCTCGACTAAAAAAGAGTGCTTTCTTTTTTGTTTATTAAGCGCTGCGATTGGGGATGTTTTTGGTTGGGCAACTCAGCAAGATGGCAGGTTTGTTCATGATATTTTTCCGATAAAGGGACATGAGCAGGAACAGATCAGCTCAGGATCTGACGAAGTCATTACTTTGCATATAGAAGATGCCTTTCATGAACATAGAGCTGATTTTATCGGATTAATGTGTATTCGTAATCCTAAAGAAATAAATACGACCTTCTCAAAACCTAAGTTGGATGCACTTTCGGCTGAGCATAGGGAGTTGTTGTTTCATCAGGAATATATCATTCGTCCTGATAACTCACATTTAGAAAAATATAACAACGGTCTTTTTGATGACGGTGAAATACAGGCAGCCCGAGAAAAAGTTAACGAAGAAATGAGCAAAGGGATCAAGTTTGCTCCTTTCTTTGGTGATAAGAGCAGACCATTCCTCAGACTTGATCGCTATTTTATGGATGAAGCTCAAGGTGAGTATGCCAGTGCTCTTAACTCCCTTTGTGACAACCTAGAGGTTAATACTTTTGGACTAGCACTTAAGGCGGGCGATATTGCCTTTGTCGATAATTACAGAATATTACATGGCCGGTGCAGCTTTAATGCCTTGTATGACGGTAATGATCGATGGTTAAAACGTGTCAATATTAAAAAAGAGTTGACTAGTTTAAAGAAAGGCAGTGTTTTTCTTAAACAAAGGATAATATAGAAGTAAGCATCACCCAAACCACACCCAGTGCTGAAGCTTCAGGCTCATAAAGTAACGCTCTAATCTCAATTTGGAGCTTACAATGCCTAAACCAAAACCGTCAAGCAGAGCAGCTGCTAATAGAGCTACAAGCAGAAAGCACACTATCCGTCACCGAATTTCTCCTGCAGCACGAGATCAACGCCAAGACATTTTATAATCAGCGTACTAAGTTGCGTGCGTAGCAAGCAACAGCCGCCTTTGTTGGTTGTTGGTCACACGTGAGAAAGCAGTCGCAGATATGCAGGCTAAGGGGTAAAACCGGAAAAGCAGGTTGGATGCTTAATCATACTCAAAAGCTATACCGAGTTGAAAACGCAACAAAGGCCGTGAGCCTGCAAGAAAAGCCGGTGGCGAGAGAGCAACAAAATGCACCGCTACTGGCACAGCTTAAAGCTTGGTTAGAAAAATCATCGTATGGAGATTTTATAAACTAGCATAATCACGGATGAATAAATGGCGTAAAGAGGAGAAGTATTTTCTATTTTCATTAGACTAAGGTCGTAGTGAGTTGCGTTGTACGAAATTTGTCCATGCTGGTAGGCTAAGAATCGCAAGTTAACATTTATTTAAACTCGGCACGACTTGCTTTAGCCGACATACAACATGGAAAAAGGTAATGAAATATACAAATTTATTAATTGCACTTCCGCTCTTGGGCGCGATGGAAGTTGCACTGGCGGTTGACTGTAGCAACTTAACACAATGGCAATCACAGCAGGTATATACAGGTGGCGACGCGGTCACCTATCAGTCAGCTAAATACACCGCGAAATGGTGGACACAAAACCAAAACCCAGCGCAAAACTCCAATACTTATGATGTCTGGGAGGCCAATGGCAGTTGTGATCCGGTAACGCCTGTGCCTTTAGTTTCGGTCACCTCTCCAAGCAGTAACGCACGAGTGTTAGTGGGTTCATCAGTTAGCCTAGCGGCGGCGGTAAGCCATCCGCAAAACACGGCAATCGATAGTGTTGAATTCTATCTCGATGGCACGCTTGTCGCCTCTGACAACAGTGTACCTTATGAGGTGATGTGGCAAGCGCAAGGACTAGGTAATCGCGCATTAACTGTCTATGCAACTGATGTGTCTGGGGCACGAGGTGTATCGAGTGCGGTGAACTTCAGTGTCGTGTCTGACGAGGTTCCTCCTGGCGATCCTAATTTTAAAATTGTCGGCTATTTCCCAAGTTGGCAGGGAGCCGTGAGTGATATTCAGTTTGATAAACTCACCCATATCAATTACTCATTTTTACTACCCAATGCAGATGGCACACTGAGACCGCTTGAAAATTTAAGCAAAATGACAGCGCTAGTAAATTCGGCTCATGCCAACAATGTGAAAGTGGGGATCGCGATTGGTGGCTGGAACGGGGGCGACGATAGTGCATTTGAGACATTCGCTAGTTCACAGCAAGGCAGAGCCCGTTTCGTGCAAGAGGTCATTGCGTTTGTAGAGCAGCATAATCTAGATGGCGTTGATATGGATTGGGAATATCCAGATCCCGGTGCTTCGGCAAATAACTATGCATTACTGATGAAGGAACTAAGCGTTGAGTTACGCGCCAGAGGTAAATTCTTGACGGCAGCTGTGGTGGCGCTTGGCTATACCGGTGGTGGCGTGTTGGAATCTGTATTCCAAGATATCGACTTTTTAAATTTGATGGCGTACGACGCGAACAATACTGATCATGCTTCTATGCAATACGCCAAAGACTCAATAGCTTACTGGCAAGGTCGTGGGCTCAGTAAAGAAAAAACCGTATTAGGCGTACCATTTTATGCAAGACCTACTTGGAAAGCGTATCGCACCTTACTACAAGAGAACCCTGCCAATGCCTGTCGCGATAGTGATGGTAGCAGCTACTACAATGGTATCCCGACGATCCGCGCAAAAACGCAGTACGCTAAGCTCAATGCCGGTGGCATTATGAATTGGGAGCTATCCCATGACAGTAATGGCCCTGCGTCGCTATTAACGGCGAAATGGGAAGTTGCTAATGGTGTAACACCAAGCTATCAATGTCAGTAAACTATTACTTATAACTCAGCTCGGCGGCGAGTGAAAGCTGGCTGTTGAGCATATAGAGAGTTTGACTGAGAAATAGGCTAACTACATATTTTTATAATATCTAGCCTATATATGGTGGGAAATGCTTATAAACAGCGCTCCATTACGCTGCAGGTAACAGCCGGTGAACTTGGACGTTGACACCAGTAATCGTTATTAGTCGTTTCGCACATAACGCCGGTTTCTGGTCCTCTACCACCGGCTGCTTGCGGTGTGAGTTTTACGGCAAGTTGACTTTGTTGATAGTCTAATTGTTTTAGTTTTTTCTTTGCTAGGGTAAGTTTCATATTATTTTCCTTTGAAATAAGAATGTCTTAATAGACTATTTTACCCTACTGTATAGTTTGCTAAATGTACAGCCCAAAGCGGTGACTACCCAGCTGCTGGGTAGCCACCTTATGTTTAAAGCGCTTTAAAACGAATAGCAACGCCGCCGCCGGCAGCCAGTTTTAATGTCAGCTTGTCGGCACTTGTTACCTTTTTGCGGTAAATATTCATTTCATACGGGTTTTGTTTCCATTCGGCTTTATTACCGTCCGCGTAAATTTGCGCTTCAAAGGTTTTACCTGACTCAAGGAAATCTAAAGTAATAGGAATTTCTCTCGCTTCCTCATCAGTTACTGCGCCCAAGAACCAATCGTTACCACTATATTGTTTATGCTTGCGCTCCTTTCTGGCAAAGACAACATAGTCACCCACTTCTCCTGCAAGTGCGATACTGTGTTCCCAGTCGGTGGGTACGTCTTTAATAAATTGAAAAGCATCTGGCTTAGCGAGGTAGTTCTCTGGCAAATCGGCCGCCATTTGAATTGGGCTATAAAGCACAACATAGAGCGCTAATTGTTTGGCGAGGGTGGTTTGTGGGCGGTTGGTTTTATCGCCAAGGCCGTTGAAGCCCATGTCAAAAATACCCGGAGTAAAGTCCATTGGGCCTGCTAACATGCGGGTAAAGGCAAGCATTGGTACATGCTCTGGTGGATTTGGTGGCGTGCCCCATGCGTTGAACTCTTGCCCTCTAGCCCCTTCTCTCGCAATCCAGTTTGGATAGGTACGACGCAGGCCGGTATCTTTGATTGGTTCATGCGTGTTAATACTGATCTTGTGTTTAGCCGCGAGTTTGACGTTGTCTAAGTACTCATTTGCCATAAATTGACCGTCGTGCCATTCGAATCTGGCATTGCCCTTGGCATCAATGCGTTTGATGTTGCCGCCATCGGCTACGTAACCGGTTTTAACTTGGCGAACGCCTGCTTTTTCGTAGAGTGCGAAGGCCGCCTCCATTTGATTGCGATAGTTGCTGACGTTACCAGACGTCTCGTGATGACCTATTAAGCGTGCACCTACTTTTTCTCCGTGCTTGGCTATTTCATCAATATTAAAGTCAGCATAGGCGTCGGTAAAGCTAAAGACATCACCGTTGAAGAACCAGTCGCCATCCCAGCCGATGTTCCACCCTTCAACCAACACGCCATCAAAGCCATGGTCAGCGGCAAAGCTCAAATATTCTTTAGTACGCGCCGTAGTCGCTCCATGCTTCTCGCCGCTGCCCCAGGTATTTTTGTTGATGTGCATGCCCCACCAAATGCCGATGTATTTACCCGGCTCAACCCAAGATACATCACCGAGTTTATTTGGTTCGTTGAGGTTTAAAATAAGGTGAGAGTTCAACAAGTCGGTGGCTTCATCGCCTATTTGCAGGGTGCGCCAAGGTGTATTGAACTTACCATTGGTTTTTACTGCAACGCCATCTGACCAAGGTGTTAGATCAGCAACAAATGTTCCCGGGCGACGCTGGTTTAAGGTCATACCCGCATAGTCAATTAGGGCCGCTTCATGCACACTGATATGAACCCCGTCTTGATTCTTTAAGGTAAACGGGGTGTGCACATGTGGGGCATCGTGCAGTGGTGTGGTGTTGTATACATATTCATAGCGATTCCAGCCACGAGCAGGGATCCACCACGCGGTACTTTTATCACTTTGTGCAAAGGCGAATTCGGTTAATTCTCTGGTGATATAAAGCGCTTGATTTTGAGCAACCTCATAGCGAAAGCCGACACCGTCATCAAATACTTTTACACGTACAGTATATTGCGGCGACTTGTCTGTCTGCTTAGCAAAGGTGACAGCAAGCTCATTGTGCTTATCTTGGATCACTCGGGCTTCGCCCCAAGGCTGTTGCCAACTGCTATCGACGCTATTACGCTGATGTGTGGTGATACTTAAGCCATCGCGCATCGATGCTGCTGTTGCGAAATCAAAACCAAGTTTAGACGGTTGAATAATGGTTTTGTCGTTAAAGCTGACATGGTAGGTCGGCTGGCTATTATCATCACTCAAGGTAAAAGTGATTTTGCCATCTGGCGAACTCACAGCTAAAGATGCGGCAAAGCTCGTAGTCGTAAACAAGCTTAATCCGATCAGGGAAAGTGACATGGGGCGCATAGTTTTTCCTTTTTGTTGTCGGCACGAAAATTCGTGTTCTTTTGCACATAAGCTAAGCTTACTGTTGTATGCTAACGTTCACGTAAAAGTTGCATACGTATTCATGCTGTAAATGCGATGAATGTAATAATTATTCCGCTCGGTCTAGTGTAGACAAGCTAAGAAAAATAATAAGGATAGGTTGAACTGCTTATGCTAAACCTAACAATTTTTGGGCGTATTGCTGTTGTGATCGCAATGCTACAAGCCGGTCTAGTCAATGCCCTTGAAGTGCAAATTGTCGATGCTGATAAACAGCCACTCGCGAATGCCGCGGTGTGGTTGCAAGGAGATGGCTTTGATAACAAAAGAACGACGCTAGATTATAAAATGGAGCAAAAGGATAAAGCGTTTGTGCCCCATATTTTGATGGTGCAAGCTGGCACACAAGTCTCGTTTCCAAATTTAGATCCCATTCTCCATCACGTCTATTCGTTCTCTGCTGCAAAGCCATTCGAGCTTAAGTTGTATCGCGATGACCCGAAACAAGTATTATTTGATCAAACCGGTGTGGTTGAGCTTGGCTGCAATATTCATGATTGGATGCTGGGTTATATCGTGGTTGTAGATAGCCCATTATTTGCGGTAACGGATAGCAGCGGCAAAGTATCAATCGACCTAGGTGCTCAGCAAGCCAGCGCACTAAAGCTGAATGTATGGCATGAAAGATTCGAAAATATAGACAAAATAGAACAGCATCCGCTCTCCATCGTGAATAACACTCAAGCAATTACCTATCAAATTAAGCAAACACTGGTTGCTCCACTTCAGGATTTCTCCGATGGCTTCGATGATTACTAAGCTAAGCGCCGCTTTGGCATTATTCGCCATAGGGCAAGCAGGTGCCGTTGAGATTTCTGGACAAGGGCAACTGCAAACGACCTGGCAGCATGATGATAATCGTAAAGCTTGGTATCAACCTGGATGGGGCGTTGCGCGTTTTGGGAAAGGGGAGCCAGATATTACGCTTAGTCGAGGCGCTATTGATTGGCGTGTAGATTTTGCTAGCGCTTGGTCTTTGCACGGGGTAACACAGTATGTGCCAGACCCAGATGACAAGCTCGGCTTTACAGAACTGTATTTGCAATATCGAACACTACCCAAAAATGGTCGCCGTTTTATTATGCGAGCTGGTGGCTTTTATCCGAAGTTTTCTATTGAGAACCCAGATATTGGTTGGTCGTCACCCTATACATACCAGTATTCGGCTATCAACGCTTGGATAGGTGAGGAAGTGCGGGTATTTGGAGGCGAAGTCGCGATTGAGCAGCCGCAAACGCGTCGTAGCCGAGGTCAGGGATTCAAAGGTGTGTTTGGTGTTTTTAAGGGGAATGATCCGGCTGGCACTTTACTCGCATGGCGAGGCTTTACCGTGAATGATAGGCAGTCGGTGTTTAACGAAAGCCTCTCCTTTGCCGCGGTAGAGTCGTTGAACACACCGCAGCTACAACATCAAGCACAGCATGTTGAACCGTTTTCTGAAGTTGATGGCCGATTTGGTTATTATGTTGGGTATCATCGCGACTTTTCAAACCGCAGTGAGATCAATGTCTATTGGTACGATAATAATGGCGATCCAAGTAAGATCAATTACCGAACTGGGCAGTATGCGTGGGACACTAAATTTATTAGTGCAGCTTGGCGTTACAAGTTAACCCCGCAGACGCATATACTTGCACAAGGCATGCTGGGTAATACCGCCATGGGAGTCAATCGCGGCGTCGATAATGACTTTAATAGTTGGTTTTTGCTACTCACACATCAGCGCGATGAGTGGCGCTTTTCCATGCGGGGGGAGCAGTTCAAAGTCATCGATAAAGATGATTGGCAGTTCGACCCAAACCAAAGTGATGGCTATGCACTGACCGCTACAGTGAAGTATCGAATTAATAGCAATTGGCTGGTGGGCGGTGAGTTTTTGAGGCTGACAACCACAGTTGCAAACCGCGAGGCTTTTAACGGTAAACCTAAGCAAAGCGATAATGTGTGGCGACTCAGCGCGGAGTATCGTTTTAATTTATAACAATAAGCGTGACGCTCAAGGTGTCACGCTTATTCATGCCATACGATGCGCTAATCCAGCAGACGATTAATGCCGTTTAATGCTGCAACGCGATAGGCTTCGGCCATTGTTGGATAGTTAAAGGTAGTATTGATAAAGTACTCGATATTATTACCCGTTCCTTTTTGTTCCATAATGGCTTGGCCGATATGGATGATCTCGGATGCACGTTCACCAAAGCAGTGAATACCTAATATCTCTTTGGTTTCTGCATGGAACAAAATTTTCAAGCTACCGACTTCAGTGCCTGTGATCTGTGCACGAGCCAAATGTTTAAACTGGGCACGGCCCACCTCATAGGGAATGCGCGCAGCGGTGAGTTCTTGCTCTGTTTTACCAACAGAGCTCATTTCTGGAATGGTGTAAATGCCGGTTGGGATATCGGTGATCAAACGATCATCACAGGCACCATGCACAATTGCATTGGCCGCAATACGCCCTTGATCGAACGCCGCACTGGCTAGGCTGGGATAGCCAATCACATCTCCTACTGCGAAAATGTTGTCCACTTCAGTTTGATAGTGTTCGTTGACTTTAAGCTGGCCACGGCTATCAGCCTTTAGGCCTACGCTTGCAAGGTTGAGTGTTTCGGTATTACCGGAGCGGCCATTGGCCCATAAAATACAGTCAGCACGTACTTTCTTGCCAGACTGTAGATGCACAATAACCCCTTTGTCATGGGTCTCTACTTTCGCAAACTCTTCGTTATGGCGAATAACAATACCATTATTCCAAAAATGGTAACTGAGTGCGTCAGAGATCTCGGCATCCATAAAGGCCAATAAGCGGTCGCGGGTGTTGATGAGGTCTACCTTTGCGCCAAGTCCTTTAAAGATTGAGGCATATTCACAGCCTATGACCCCCGCGCCGTATATCAATACGCGCTGAGGATTATGCTCAAGGCTTAAAATAGTGTCGCTGTCGTAGACTCGAGGGTGGTTAAAATCAACGCCTGGTGGGCGGTATGGACGCGAGCCTGTGGCTATTACAATGGTTTTAGCGGTGAGTAGCTCTTGCGAACCATCTTGGTGAATGACTTGTACTGTATGCGCGTCAACAAAGCTGGCATCGCCTTGAAATAAGTGAATGCGGTTACGACCATAAAAGCTAGAACGCAATGTTGACTGTTTTGAGATCACATCACTGGCATGGTGCAAAATATCTTGAAAGGTATGGCGCTGCGGGCGCTCAGTAAAACGGTAAAGTGGATTCGCTTTATACTCAATTAAACGACTGACAGAATGGCGAAGCGCTTTTGAGGGAATGGTGCCCCAGTGAACGCAGCCACCGCCAACCGCATGCTGGCGTTCGATAACCGCGACTTTTTTACCACTTTTAGAGAGGTTCATTGCGGCGCCTTCGCCGCCAGGTCCGGTGCCTATAATAATGGCATCGTATTGATAGGATTGTGGAACAGTTCCGGTTTTTTCTGCAGCTTTTTTGCTCACGGCCTCACCCCTTTAGTTATTGAGGCCGCTGAACATTATGCCGTTTTCAGTAGCCTCGAATTTAGTGCAATCCAAGCTTGTTTTTGGCTTTCCCAAGCTTGTTCTAGCTCTTTATATTGTTGCATCAGTGCGGAATGTTCGCACTGTGCAAGTACTGCTTCTTTCTTCGCTTCGAGTACCTGTTTTTGCACAGTACAGTAGTTTTGAAGCTTTTTAAGAAGTAAATCATACTCTTGTTGTAACAATGTAAGCTTATCTTGCGCCAAAGGCAATTTTGCGAGACTGACTTTAGTCTTATTCAACAAGGTCTCCGCCTTGGCTTTTTCAATGCGTTCAACCGGAGTGCGTTTTAGCTTACTGGCAAGGCCTAGTGCTGCAAAAGTACGGATCAGCCATTTAGTTGGGTCATAGTGATACCAGCGAATGCCATTACGGTAGTCGCTGGCAAAAATATGATGAAAGTTATGGTAGCCTTCACCATAAGTGAATAAAGCTAGCAAACCATTGTCTCGCGCGGTATTTTTTTCGGTATAAGGACGACTACCCCAAATGTGCGCCAGTGAATTGATAAAGAAAGTAAAATGTTGACTGAGTACGAGTCTGAGTACACCCGCAAGTAACAACATGCCAAACACATTACCGAGTAATAAACCTAGCACTAACGGGATGCCGATATTCGTAAGTAACACCAATTTCATATAGTGCTTGTGTTGCCACATCACGATAGGGTTACGTTGTAAGTCTCTGGCGTTATTATAATCACCGTAAGTCTCGCCTTGATAATCTCTCAGCATCCAACCGATATGGCTATACCAGAAGCCTCGTGTTGCGGCGTACGGATCTTTTACTGGGTCGTCGACTTGGCCGTGGTGCACACGGTGATCGCTACTCCAATGTAATATACTGTTTTGTAACGCGAATGCGCCACCCAACGCAAAAATAACTTGAATCACAGGATGGGCGTCATAGGCTTTATGTGCCCATAAGCGGTGATACCCAGCGGTGATCGACAGACCGGCGTAAAACATACAGGCAACAAAAGCTACCCAATGGCTGGTGGTATAGCCGTATTCAAAGCCATACCAAGGCACCAAAGTGATCGCAGCTAAAAACGATAAGCTAAAGAACAGCACATTGGTCCATAAAATGGGTGGTTTTTTCATCAATTAATCTCAAAATCTAATTTCAGCGTACAACTGTACGCTAAAATAGTATTTCATTCTTGCTGCGTCAAGGTTTAGACTGCGGTTTATTGTTCTTATTTTTCGAAGCGAATTGGGGAAAGTCCATGGCTGGTGTACGCGCCCAACAAAAACAGAAGACCCGTCAAGCGCTTATCGAAGCGGCATTTAATCAACTAAGTGCTGAGCATAGTTTCTCGAATTTAAGCCTGCGTGAAGTCGCACGAGAGGCGGGTATCGCACCTACTTCGTTTTATCGTCATTTTAAGGATATGAACGAGCTCGGGCTGACTATGGTAGATGAAGCGGGTTTAACCTTGCGACAATTAATGCGCCAAGCAAGGCGTCGCATCGCTAAAGGTGGTAGCGTGATCAATACTTCTGTGCACACCTTTATGGAATTTATTGAGCAGTCGAGCAACCAATTTCGTTTATTACTGCGTGAACGTTCGGGTACTTCGCCTGCGTTTCGTGCCGCCGTGGCTAGAGAAATCAAACATTTTATCTTAGAGCTTGCTCATTACCTTGAAACAGAAACGGGAGTAGATACTCATCACGCCCACATGCAAGCTGAAGCAATGGTCACCTTAGTATTTAGCTCTGGTGCTGAGGCTTTGGATCAAGACCCTCCTCAGCGCGCTGAACTGACCGAGCGTTTGAAGTGGCAGTTGCGGTATATCGCAAAAGGTGCCTCTGGTTATGCAAAACATCCAGAACCAATAAAAAAATAGTCTAAATTGGCTATTTTTTTATTGGTAATTAAAATTCAAAATTACCCTGCTCACTTCATATCCTATCTGTGTTCACTCCTATTCTTGAAATATATTTTCTAAAGTTGGCATTTTTTTAATTTAAATTACCAATAAATTGAGGTTTAAACTCTATTTTTGGGATAATTTATGCTTGATTGTCGCTTTTGAAGCATGTTAAAACATAACCAATTCATCAACAGGAACACTTAGCTCAATGAAAATGACTGCGCGTATTTCACTCCTTCTTAACCTCCTACTGGTAAACCAGAGGGGTGGGGTGTAATTGCGCGAATTGAGCGACATTTACTGTAGACACCCCGCACTTGCGGGGTTTTTTTTGGCTGAGGATAAGGGTATGCAAGATAAAGTCTGGATTTTCGATACAACATTAAGGGACGGTGAGCAGGCGTTAAAAGCCAGCTTAACAGAAGAAGATAAAATACAGCTGGCGCATACCATTAGTCGTCTCAATGTGGATGTCATGGAAGTGGGTTTTCCAGTATCAAGTCCGGCTGATTTTCGTGCGGTACAACGCATTGCTGCCGAGGTAAAAGGTCCAGCGATTTGTGGCCTTGCGCGTGCGGTTAGTAAAGATATCGACGCATGTGGCGAAGCCCTTAAAGGCGCTGAGCAGCGTCGCATTCACACCTTTATCGCAACCAGCCCTCTGCACCTAGAACATAAGTTAAGAATGAGTCTAGATGATGCGACTAACATGGCGATTAAGGCCATTTCTCAAGCCAGAAAGTACACTGATGATGTTGAGTTTTCATGTGAAGACGCCGGCCGTACGCCACACTCTGATCTGTGTCGTATTGTTGAAGCGGCGATTAATGCCGGTGCATCTACGATTAATTTGCCTGATACCGTAGGTTATGTCACACCAGACGAATATGCAGCGATGATTTACCATATTCGTAATAATGTGCCTAACATCGACAAAGCCAGGCTAAGTGTCCATTGTCACAACGATTTAGGACTTGCGGTGGCAAACTCAATCGCGGCGGTACAAGCCGGTGCAAGACAAATCGAATGTACCATCAATGGTATTGGTGAGCGCGCTGGTAACTGCTCACTAGAAGAAGTGGCGATGATCATGAAGATGCGCCAAGACCACCTAAAAGTGCACACCGATATTCGTAGCGAAGAGATTTATCGCGCGTCGCGCCAAGTTGCTAAAATCTGCAATATGCCGGTGCAGCCAAACAAGGCAATTGTAGGTGAAAATGCCTTTGCACATAGCTCGGGTATTCACCAAGACGGCGTCTTAAAAGCACAAAACACCTATGAAATCATGGCACCAGAAACCGTGGGTGTGCCGAGTAACCAGTTAAATATGACTTCACGCTCTGGTCGACATGTTATCGAGCATCGTCTTACCGAGCTTGGCTACCAGAAATCGGATTACGATATGGATAGCCTGTATGAAAGCTTCTTGGCGTTAGCCGATCAAAAGGGCACGGTTTACGACTATGACCTTGAAGCGATGATTTATTTCAACCAAATCAAAGATAAAGACGAGCGCTACCAATTACAGTTCGTCAATGCATCTTCTAACTCTCAATCTATCGCGAGCGCGACTGTGGGGATTGCCTTGAATGGTGAGCTTAAGCAAGAAGCGGCAACCGGCAACGGTCCTGTGGAAGCGGCGTTTGTAGCTATCGAGCGTATCACTGGCATGGCGGTGGAAGTGGTGGAATATAACCTTGATGCGACGGGTAAAGGGGCAAGTTCACTGGGCCAAGTCGATATTATTGCCAAGTTTGATGGTAAGCAATATCACGGTATGGGACTTGCAGCCGACATTGTCGAAGCGTCAGTGAGAGCCATGATCCGAGTATATAACCTAATTGATAGAGCACAAAAAGTGTCTAGCCTAAAACAACAAAGGAAAGCAGGATGAGTCAAGCAAACTACAAAATCGCAGTACTAGCTGGAGATGGAATTGGTCCAGAAGTGATGCAAGCCGCTGAGCTGGTATTAGATAAAGTGGCGACTAAGTTCAACTTTGCTTTAGAAAAATCACCACAAGCGATTGGTGGTGCGGCCATAGACCAATTTGGCGAAGCCTTACCCGCGGCGACATTAGCCGCGTGTGAGGCCGCCGATGCGATTTTATTTGGCTCTGTGGGTGGGCCTAAGTGGGAGCACTTACCGCCAA
This sequence comes from Pseudoalteromonas flavipulchra NCIMB 2033 = ATCC BAA-314, assembly GCA_000814665.1. Taxonomy (GTDB): domain Bacteria; phylum Pseudomonadota; class Gammaproteobacteria; order Enterobacterales; family Alteromonadaceae; genus Pseudoalteromonas; species Pseudoalteromonas maricaloris. The sequence continues at coordinate 204,436 of JWIH01000019.1, read as the reverse complement.
ACGAGCAACCAGAGCGGGCATCCTTATTACCGCTTAGAAAGCACTTTCAGCTATTTTGTAATCTGCGTCCTGCGCAGCTATTACCCGCATTGAGTGCAGCCTCTCCACTACGCAGTGACATTAGCCAGCAAGGTTTTGATATTTTATGCGTTCGTGAGCTTACTGGCGGGATTTATTTTGGCGAAAAAGGTCGCCAAGGTGAGGGCGAAAGCGAGTCGGCGTTTGATACGCAAACCTATTCGCGCAAAGAAATTGAACGTATCGCCCGTTTTGCTTTTGATGCAGCGAGACTTAGAAGCAATCATGTGACGTCTGTAGATAAAGCCAACGTGCTGGCAACCAGTGTACTGTGGCGTGAAGTGGTCAATGAAGTCGCAAAAGAATACCCAGATGTGACGCTTGATCACATCTATATCGACAACGCTGCGATGCAGTTGGTAAAGCAACCAAGCCAGTTTGATGTGCTACTGTGCGATAACCTGTTCGGTGACATCCTTTCTGATGAATGTGCAATGATCACGGGTTCCATGGGGTTATTACCATCGGCAAGTCTAAACCAATCGGGCTTTGGCTTATATGAGCCTGCGGGCGGCTCAGCACCAGATATCGCCGGTAAAGGGGTGGCAAATCCAATCGCACAAATCTTAAGTGCCGCGCTGATGCTACGTTATTCATTGGGGCAGGATGAAGCGGCACGCGCAATTGAAAAGGCGGTAGCAGAGGCGGTGAAAGATGGTGTAGGTACACCGGATATCTATCCTCAAGCAGGGTTTACTACAATGGATGTCGCGCAAGCGATCGTCGACAGGGTTTAATAAAGGTAAGAGCAAGTGGCAAAAACATTATACGATAAAATTTGGCAATCCCATGTGGTTGCTAAATTAAACGAGCAAACCGATCTCTTGTACATTGACCGTCATCTAGTACACGAAGTCACTTCACCGCAGGCATTTGCGGGCTTAAGAGAGCAGAATCGTCCGGTAAGATGTCCAGAAAAAACCTTTGCGACAATGGATCATAATGTCTCGACCAAGAGCCGTTCGATTGATGCTGCCAGTGAGGTGAGCAAAAACCAGCTACAAGCGTTGGCACAAAACTGTGAAGAGTTCGGCATTGTACTTTACGATTTAAATTCGATTAACCAAGGCATAGTGCACGTAATGGGACCTGAGCAAGGGATCACTTTGCCAGGTACAACGATTGTATGTGGCGATAGCCATACCTCAACGCATGGTGCATTTGGTGCGCTGGCTCACGGTATTGGTACATCAGAGGTTGAACATGTGCTGGCCACGCAAACATTACAGCAGAAAAAAGCCAAATCGTTAAAAATTCAGGTGAATGGCGTCTTGCGTCCGACCGTGACTGCAAAAGACTTGATCCTCGCTGTGATTGGGCAATTAGGCACAGCTGGTGGCACTGGCTATGTGGCTGAGTTTTGTGGGACGGGGATCGAAGCGCTGTCGATGGAAGCGCGGATGACGCTCTGTAATATGAGTATTGAAATGGGGGCGAAAGCTGGCTTGATCGCACCTGACGAGAAAACCTTTGCGTATTTACGTGGTCGCCCATTTGCACCTCAAGGCGAAGACTTTGATGCTGCGGTGCGCTATTGGCAAACCTTGCATAGCGATCCGGATGCTGAATTTGATCGTATCGTGGAGCTGGATGCTGACAGTGTACAACCTCAAGTAACCTGGGGGACCAGTCCAGAGCAAGTCATTGGTATTAATGACTTAGTACCTAACCCTGACGATGAACCTAATTTAGTCAAAGCGGATGCGATGCGCAGCGCGCTGAAATATATGGGCCTCACAGCAGGGCAAAGGCTAAGTGATGCCAAAGTTGACACCGTATTTATTGGCTCTTGCACCAATAGCCGCATTGAAGATTTGCGTGCCGCGGCACAAGTGGTGGTGGGCAAGCACGTAGCGGCAGGCGTTGAAGCGCTAATCGTCCCGGGATCTGGATTAGTAAAACAACAAGCCGAACAAGAAGGCTTAGCCGATATTTTCAAAGCTGCGGGATTTGAGTGGCGTGAACCGGGCTGCTCTATGTGCTTGGCGATGAACGATGATCGTCTTGGCGCAGAAAAACGCTGTGCATCGACCTCAAACCGGAACTTTGAAGGGCGCCAAGGGCGAGGTGGTCGTACGCATTTGGTGAGTCCAGCAATGGCTGCCGCAGCGGCAATTGCAGGTCACTTTACTGATATTCGAGGAGAGGCGTCATGAGCGTGTTTCATCAGGGCCTAGTTGCGCCACTAGACAAAAACAATGTTGATACAGACCAAATTATTCCCAAGCAGTTTTTAACTTCAACCAGCCGCGATGGATTTGATAAAGCGCTGTTTTATGATTGGCGCTATCTTGAAGATGGCCAGCCAGATCCGAACTTTGTGCTTAACTATCGACAATATCAGGGCGCGTCAATCTTGTTAACGCGTGACAACTTTGGTTGTGGCTCGTCTCGTGAGCATGCTCCTTGGGCACTAAAACAATATGGTTTTACCGTGATCTTAGCCGAGAGCTTTGCCGATATCTTTTTTAACAATTGTGGTAATAACCAAATGCTTTGCATTGCGTTACCAGCCAGCACGTTAGATACGCTCTTCGACGCATGTGAGCAACAACCACAAGTGCATTTGAGTATTGACCTAGAAGCGCAGCAGATAAGCGGAGCGGGTACTGCACCAATTGACTTTGAGGTGCGAGAAGACATCAAAGCACGCCTCTTGAGTGGTCTTGACTTTATCGGTGAGACCGAATTATTGAATGCCCAAATTGATGCCTTTGAGCAGCAGCTTGCTACGATAAGACCTTGGCAATAATAGCGGTTTACTCAATTTGGTCGAATAATTTTGCCACCAAGCCAGAAGCTGATTAAGCTCTGGCTTTATTTGTTTTAGGTGTCTCCAATGAAAAAATTAACTTTAGCGCTACTCGCAACCTTGAGCTGCGCAGCCTTCGCGCGTCCTGCCCCGCTGGTTTCCATCCCAAGCCATGATGCATTTTTTGACGCTATTAAAGCGCACTGTGGCAAAGCCTACGAAGGTAAAGTAACGGTGGATAATCAAGGTCCAAGCAGTTTTAGCGATGCGCGTCTTGTGATGCACGTTCGTAAATGTGGTGACGCTGAGCTTCAAGTCCCATTTCATGTAGGAAAAGATGCTTCAAGAACTTGGATCATCACCAAAACAGGGAGTGGTTTGAGCTTAAAGCACGATCACCGTCATGAAGATGGCAGCGACGATGTTTCTACTATGTATGGTGGTCATACCCTAGATGCGGGATTTAATACCGTGCAGTCGTTCCCGGCTGATGAATACTCAAAACAGTTATTTGTCCAGCAAGGGATCCCACAGTCAGTCGGAAATACATGGCAGATGTATATCTATCCAGAGCAGTTTACCTATCGTTTAGTGCGTGAAGGGCGAGAGTTCCGAGTGGACTTTGATTTAACAAAACCGGTAACCGCACCAGCAGCACCTTGGGGATACGATACCAATTGAATTAATTCTCTAATCAATTTGAAGGGTGAAATAGCATATTAGCTTCGTTAAAAATTTCTCATTTAGAATAACTAAATAGCAAAATTTTTGCCTAGCTACTAAAACTATTTCCCCGCTTCAAAATAGATCATTTACTTAATACAACTGGTATAAAGACTAAACCTAGAGCGGGTTACTGAAAAATATTTATAGCGCTAACAAAAATGTGTGGCTATTTGGCCACACATTTTACGTCTACTGTTAAGTCATTCTGGTAAGGTCTTGGCTCTAATGGCATTTTATCAAAGCCTTGGACGCCACCAAGTAATGTCAATTGTGGGTTACTGCCTTGGCATAAGCGTTTGGCATGGCGCAGCAAAAATACGCTTTGTTGCCTAAAATGCGCATAACTATCTGGCTTAATTGCCAGTCGAAAGTGGTCATCGTTATACGTGGTTTGCTCATAATGTACTTTATGGTCAAAGTCATAGAGCTTTTCAGGTTCTCCTCGTGGAACCGGTGTATATTGGCACGCCGAGAGCAGTGTTGCACCTACGACTAGGGAACTTAGCTTTAATGAATTTAGTCTCAATGATAACTTACGCATAACTGTCCTTTTAGTCTGCTACATTTACAGTATATCACATGGGAGATTAGCCACTTGCTTAACCAACTTAAAAAACTATTTCAAAGCTTGCAGGAGTCGTCACCGAAACAAGAAATCGACTTTAATACCGCGCTTGCTGCATTACTGGTTGAAGTGATGCGAGCGGACGGCAAACTACAGCAGTCGGAGTTCGATAAAATTGCGGAGCTACTTAAAACACGTTGTGAATTGCCTGAACCACAAGTGAGTGCACTGATAACGCAAGCACAGCAATTGGTGGAACAGGCGGTAGATATGTATTCTTTTGCCAAGCAAGTGAATAATCACACTAGCGACATTGAGCGCATCGAGATCATTGAGTTATTGTGGCACGTTGCTTATGCTGATGGCGAACTCGACAGCCATGAAGACCATATCATTAGGAAAATAGCCGGGCTGTTTTATGTTGCTCACCCTGATTTCATTGCTGCCAAATTACGCGTTCAAGCTGGTTTAGATACTTAGTGTGCTAATACGGTTTGACACGTAATAATCACTTCTTGAATTATAAAATTCACTAACGTCGGTGAAATTGCACATATTTTGGCAATATCCTTCTGCTTGTAATCACCACGTTTATACAGGCTTAGAATGTTCTGGTGGCGTTTTGATAGAGAGCTTACCGCTTGCATCATACGACCATCTAGATTTTGCTCAATTAAGGTTTCTTCAGCACTGACTTGCTTATCAGTGTATTGTCCTGGCAGTGCGCTGTCTAAGCTAACCCAGCTTTCCTTTGATTTTTTCCTTACCATATCAATTGCGATATTTCTTGCTGTTTGATAGCAGTAAGCCACATGATTGCTAATGGCTTGCTCTTGTTCATCAGGCATTTTTGACAGACGAATATACGTTTCCTGTAAAGCGTCTTCTGCGAGGTATTGGCAGTGAAGAATTGAGGTTAAATATGCAGTCAATTTCTCCCTTTGTACTTCAATTATATCGGCCCAACGACGAACATCTACCGTATTATCTGAGCGCAACACTGCTGCCATTTTATCCCTCTACGATTAATAATGAAAATAATTCTCAATTAGATCCTAAGTTTTTTATCGGGTTTTTGTCAATAGCTAAATCGAATTTTAATTTACTTATTTGTAACGTTTGTGTCATCAAAAGGTGCGCAGGTAAAAATATGAACAGTTATGAGAATTATTTTAAATTTTTCTAAATTAATCTTAGGGGCAATCGTCATTAGGGGGCTAGTGGCAAATTGGCTCTCGGTGTTTGGTTTTAATATCTTGATAATTAAATAGTATTTTTAATTTCATTATTTTTTCTAAACGCCGAATGGATTTTGCATAACGAAATAACCCACATAGGAAATTTCATAAGGTCGTATTTATGTTAAAAAGTTGTGTTAGTTGGCCTGTTGAGGATGCAGAGCGATATCGCAATCTTGGATATTGGATAGATGAAGAGTTAAGTCAGATCTTAGAGCGTCAAGTACAAGAAAATCCGACTCAAATTGCCGTTATCGATAACGATATCGAGAAGTCCTATGCATGCTTGGAAAAAGAGGCGACGAGACTGGCGAGTTATTTGGCTGCGCAAGGACTTTGTGCCGGTGACACCGCGATTGTGCAATTGCCTAATTGTTACGAATTCTATGTGGTATTTTTTGCTTTACAAAAGCTGGCGGTGTTACCTGTTAATGCTTTGATGAATCATAACCAAGTCGAGTTAACACATTACGCAGCTGCTCTGCAGCCAAAGTTGATTATTGCGGACACAAAGCATTCTCTGTTTGGTGATAGTCAATTCTTTGAACAGTTAAAAGCGTGTACACCGCAGCTACAGTATGTGCTGCTGCGTGGTCAAAGTACTTGGGCGAAAGAGCTTGGTGAAAAGCTGCATGCTTCTGCATGCTTTGAGCATTTTGATTCTCTGCCTTTTCGTAAGCATCAAGCGGACAATGTGGCATTCTTTCAATTGTCGGGGGGAAGCACAGGTACACCTAAGTTGATCCCTCGTACCCACAATGATTATTACTATAGTGTTCGCCAAAGTGTCGAAGTGTGTCAATGGAATAAACAAACGCGATACCTTTGCGCTCTACCTGCCGCACACAATTTTCCGCTTAGTTCACCCGGCGCATTGGGAGTGTTTTACGCTGGTGGTACAGTGATCTGTGCTCCAGATCCCTCACCAAGCAGCTGTTTTAGGCTGATCGAGGCCCATAAACCAAATTGGGCTGCTTTGGTTCCCCCTGCGGTTTCGTTGTGGCTCGATTCTCGAGAGCGACAACACTATGACCTAAGCTCGTTGACTGTGCTCCAAGTCGGTGGAGCTAAGCTCAGTGCCACCCTCGCTGCCAGAATGGAAAAAGAGCTTGTTGTGACGTTGCAGCAGGTATTTGGCATGGCGGAAGGGCTTGTCAACTATACCCGTCTCGATGATGACGAATGGACGCGACATCATACACAAGGTCGACCAATGAGTGCAGCTGACGAAATCCGTATCGTCGACGAGAATAATCAACCAGTACCTCAAGGAGAGGCTGGGTTATTAACGACTAAAGGACCTTATACATTTCGTGGTTATTTAAACGCTGAACTTCATAACTTAGCTGCATTTACTGAAGATGGTTTTTACTGTAGTGGTGATGTGGTTAAACAAACTGCATCGGGCGACATAATTGTTGAGGGCCGCGATAAGGATCAAATCAATAAAGGTGGCGAAAAGGTCGCAGCAGAAGAAGTCGAGAACCAAGTATTGGCACATCCTGCGGTTCATGATTGTGCAGTTGTTGCAATGCCAGATCCTCTGCTGGGTGAGCGTATATGCGCATTTGTCGTGCCGCGAGAAGATCTTGGCCAACCACTCACAAGGGCAATGCTCAATCGCTTTGTTCGAGGTCGTGGGCTCGCTGATTACAAGTATCCTGACCGCTTTGAATTTATTGCGTCACTACCAAAAACGAAAGTTGGAAAGATCGATAAACGCGCGTTGCGTGAGCATATCGCTAATCTACTTACCTCATCACAAACTGCATAATACTCAATAGGATAAACTCATGGCAATCCCACGTATTTCTTCATATCCATTACCATCAAGCCGCCCAGAAAATCGCACTGAGTGGCAAATTAACCCGAGTAAAGCGGTGCTATTGGTTCACGATATGCAATCTTATTTTGTGAATTTCTATGATACAACGCAAGCACCGATGCGGTCTTTGATCCAACAAATTAATAGTTTAATCGTGGCAGCCAAAGCTGCTGGTGTCCCAGTTGTGTATACTGCACAGCCTGCAAATCAAGATCCGAAAGATAGAGCGCTGCTAACCGATTTTTGGGGAACTGGCCTGACTGAGCAAGACACAAGCATTTTACCTGCACTTGCTCCAACTGCCGATGATAAGGTTTATACCAAGTGGCGTTACAGCGCATTTAAACGTAGTACCCTACTTGAGGATATGCAGGCACAAGGTCGAGACCAGCTTATTATCTGTGGGATTTATGCCCATATCGGTATCTTATCTACGGCATTAGACGCCTTTATGTATGACATAAAAGCATTCGTTGTTGCGGATGCTGTCGCAGATTTTAGTGAAGCAGAACATCTCCATGCGATGGAGTATGTTTCGTCTCGTTGTGGGCAGGTGCAGTTGTTGGACGAGGTTATCGCTGCGTGCACACCACAAAATACACAACAGAAGTTATCTTTGGGCTCGATGCAGGAGGCGATTGCAGCATTGCTTTGCATTGATGTTGAAGAGGTTGATCCCGAAGAAAATTTACTCTATCTCGGATTAGATTCCATTCGCGTAATGACATTGATTGATCAGTGGCGGGCGCAAGGCATCGATATTACGCTAGCTGAACTTGCAGAAAGCACCACACTTAATGAGTGGTATGAAATTCTAGTGGGCAAAGCACCGCTGGCGATGGAACCTGCATGAGTAATTGGCCTTTAACCGCTGCGCAACTTGGGATTTGGCTTGGGCAGGCAAAACAGCCTACTAGTACGCGCTATAACACTGCTGAGTATGTTGAGTTAAACGTGCCAATAAATGCTGAAGATTGGCTGTTAACTGCTTCAAGAGTGCTACAAAGTACAACGGCAATCAATGTACGCTTTATAGAACATCAAGGCGTGCCGACAACTCAATTACTCAGTGAAGCTGAGCGAGTGGCAAAGTTGGGCGACTATATCGACTTGTCAGAAAGCGATGATGCAGCGTTTGCAGCACAGCAGCTTTTGATAAAGTGGCAAACTCAGCCTTATGACTTAGCCAATGGCGACTTATATCGTCATGTGTTAATCCGACTTGCCACTAACCACTACTATTGGGCACTTGGTGCGCATCATATTGCGATGGATGGCTTTAGTTTTGCGCTGGTTTCTAATCGAGTGATTCAGGCCTATGAGGGGGCTCAAGTTACGGCTGATGAAACTCAATATCAAGCTGTCATCACTGAAGATAGTCAGTACCGTCAAAGCAAGTGGTATCAGCAGGATAGGCTGTATTGGCAACAGCAGCTGCAAGGTCTGGATAATGCCGCAGCCCTGACAACACAAGTGTTAAATACAGAGGCGGACAAGGAAAAGGTTACGACGCAATTATCAGCAACCGTGCTCAATCAATTAGAGGCTCGAGCCAATTCGGTCGACGCCAACTGGTCTGAACTATTACTAACCGCGGTTAGCGCTATTGTTTATCAACGCACTGGGGTGGCGAAAACGATCATGGGCATGCCTGTTGCCAATCGTATGGCATCAAAAGCCGCGAATACGCCCTGCATGCATATGAATATTGTACCGGTTCCAGTGGACTTTGTGCTTGTTGATAATTTTGAAGGTTTAATCCGTCAGGTCAGTGAGCAATTGCGTCAAGCTAGAAGGCATTTTCGATATCGTTATGAAGATTTAAAAGCTGAAGCTGCGATCTTGCAATTGCCAACAAGATTGTTTGGTGCAGTTGTTAATATTTTACCTTTTGAACGTCATGAAACCTGCCAAGGTGAAGCGGTGACAAGTCATACTGTGTCTGCTGGGCCTGTTGAGGACATTGCATTTATTTTTATCAAGCAAATGGACGGCAGTATTCGTTTCGAGATTGAAGGTAACCAAAGTGGCTATAGTAAAGCTGAGTTGTTGAGTATACAAAGTGAAACGTTGCAGTTTCTCCATACTGTTGCTGTGGACTTGCAAATGCCATTACGCGTTACCAATCGGGACTTTGCGATAAGCGAGACTCCGGCGCCTGTGGAGCAGAGTGACGTACTTAGTTGTTTGTTGGAGTTATCAAGGAAGTCGCCTAAATCAATAGCGGTTCAGGTGATAGATGGACATGCTATTAGCTATGAGCGGTTAGTACAGAAAGTGCTATGGTTAGCAAACCGCCTTAGAGTCAATGCTTCCGTCGCTGATGGTACCGTATTACTCGCACTGCCTCGTAGCCAATATACAGTGATTGCAATGTGGGCCGTATTTGCTGCGCAGCACCGCTTCGTCTTTATTGATAGCGATGCTCCTTCTGCGCGTAATCGTAGTATTATCGCTGATGCTAAGCCATGCCTAGCATTGGTGGATGATAGTAGTGAAGGGTTAGCTGAGATCCGCGATGCTGGCGTTACACAGCTTAATATTGCAAGCGAACTTGCAAATGCCCAGCTTGAAGCGTTGGCTGCCACCCCATCAATACTTCCTTTACTAGAACAAGCCTATTTAATCTATACCTCAGGTTCCACGGGTAAGCCTAAAGGGGTGCAGATAAGCCACGACGCATTGGCAGGTTTTGTTAGTGGCGCACGTCTGGCCTACCAAGTAGGCACTCAAGATAGAGTATTACAGTTTGCGCCCTTTCATTTTGATACCTGTATTGAAGAAGTCTTTGTTACTTTGACGGCCGGTGCGACGTTGATACTGCGTAATGACGCCATGTTGGAGTCTTTTGAGGATTTTCTTGCCGAACTAGAAAACCAACATATTACTATACTCGATTTACCTACCGCTTACTGGCATGAGCTTTGTCGACACCTGTGCGCGACTCGCCGTATGCTTCCTGTGTCAATTCATACCATCATTATAGGTGGAGAGGCGGTTAATCGTCAGCGTGTAGAAGCGTGGCGTGAGCAGTTTAAACAGTCTGTACGTTTACTTAACACTTACGGCCCAACGGAAGCTACAGTCGTTGCGACTGCCATTGATCTCAGTAAAGCAACAAATCCAAGCTTAATTGGTTTGCCCTTACCCGGACGCGGTGCTGTGGTAATGCGTGAAAAAGGCCAGATAGCAAAATTTGGCGAGCGCGGAGAGCTCTGGCTTACGGGCGTGGGTTTATCGAGCGGTTATTTGGGTCTGACCGAGCAAACTGCTGCTGCGTTTGTTTCATTTTGGGATCCGCAAGCTATGCGGAGCATAGCGGCTTACCGTACCGGAGACATTGTGCGGATGCATAAAAGTGGGCAACTTGAATATCTTGGCCGCGTCGATGCCCAGTTAAAAATCAGTGGCTACCGGATTGAAATTGGTGAGATTGAAGCTGTGCTATTGAGTGTTCCTGCCATTCTTGAAGCCGCGGTGACTGTGGTTAAGAATGCGCAAGGTAGTGCAACTGCTTTGGCGGCGCATATAGTGAGTACCACCGCATGGGCGTTAAATGATTTACGCACAGTGCTGAGTGAGCAGTTACCTGCTCCAATGTTACCTGCACAGCTTTATCAATATGAAGCTTTACCTAAAACACCGGCCAATAAAATCGATCGCAAGCGATTATCTGAGCAGCAAAATACCGCCTGTGACGCTGAGGTTATGAGTGACTTTGAAACACAGATAGCTGCCGTTTGGCGGGAAGTTCTGGGCGTGAGTAATGTCCGGTTAGCTGATAACTTTTTCAGCATTGGGGGGCAGTCACTCCAATGTATTCAAGTTGCAGGGCGGCTAACACAACTACTTAATAAAACGGTGAATGTCGCATTTTTATTTGCGCATCCTAAACTCGTCGACTTGTGTAATGCACTTCAGCTTGGTGATGAATTAGCACACAAGACGAACACGGATATCGCGACAACGATAAAAGCAGACCTTGCTCAATTTAGAGATAAGCTGTTGCAGGTTCAACCGCATACACTAACTGAAACTAGTGAGGAAACGGTGTTGCTGACCGGTGCAACGGGATTTGTTGGTGCGCAGTTACTGGCGCATTTACTTGCGAAGCCGGATCTAAGTGTAATTTGTAGTGTAAGAGCTAATAACATAGAGCATGGGTTCGAACGGTTACAGCAAGCCTTCGACGTGCAAAACCTTGGTGAAATAGATAGTTCTCGGGTAACGCTGTTACTTGGAGATATTGCCGCGTCACAACTTGGGTTGAGTGACGCTGACTATCAACAGCTGGGCATGCGCGTGACTCGAATATTACACAATGCAGCGCATACCTCTGTGTTACGTGATTACAGTAGCTTAAAAGTGGCAAATACAGATGCGACAGCGGAATTATTGATGTTCGCGAAATATTTTAGTTTGCCATTTAATCACGTCTCGACTATTGCGGTTGCACCACAGTCCGGAGAGCCTCTTGATGAGGCGTTTATTCCTTATCATAGTGGCCTTCACGATGGTTATCAGCAATCAAAATGGGTTGCGGAAGCGATGGTTGAAATTGCGATCCAGCAGGGGGTAGCAGCACAAGTATATCGCTTAGCACGAGTTACGGGGGCCAAACAAAGTGGCTATATTAACCACAATGACTTGGTATGGCGCATCTTGCGCTCTGGACTTAAGTTTCATCGTTTGCCTGAGCTTGCTGTGTCTGAACCGTGGACGCCTGTAGATAGAGTTGCCAAATTTGTCAGCGCACAAACTTTAACGCCTACTACTGCGGCTGTCTTTAACGTGACACCGCAAACTTTAGTGTCGTTACCGGAATTGTATCAATGGCTTATCGATTTTGGTTTTGTTTTCAAAGTGGAATCTTTGTTGAGCTGGTTGGCTGTTCTTGAACAGTCACAAGATGAAGAAGACCTAGCGATTGCAAGTTTCTTTACAAGTCAGCCGCAGCAATCACAAAAAGCGACGACATTGGTTGCGAGCAATCAGAGTTTTATCTCAGCAAGTCTCCAACACGATGCGAGTTTGCAGTCTTTTGTAAAGGCCGACTTAGCGCGCTACCTCATTTATGCCTTTACCAGCAACTTGCTAAAAATTGAACACCATCCTGAAGCGTATAAACGACTGCAGACATTACAGGCTAAATTTTCTGAATCGAAAGAGGAGTTGTCATGAAGCAGCGACAACCAGTTCCACCTAGCGGTCCTCGCCGTGTATTTTGTGTAGCTAAGCGCTATATCACGCCACACTTGTTGAGGATCACCGTTTCTGGGGAAGCGTTACATGGCTTCCCAAGCGGTTATGATGGTGCGCATATCAAGCTATTCTTCGCAAATAGAACAACCGGCACATTATCACTCCCAACACGTGATGATAGCGGTAAAATTGTTTGGCCGACGGATCGCCCGGTGACAAGGGCTTACACGGTGCGAGCTTATCGACCAGACAGCAATGAATTGGATATTGATTTTGTAGTGCACGGTTCCCACAGTCCAGCATCTGGCTGGGCGGTCAATGCCGACGTTGGCGCTGAACTTGGGGTTGCAGGGCCCGGTGGGCCAGATCCATTGCTAGCGGATGCGGATTGGCACGTGCTTGCAGGCGACCTTACAGCTGTTCCGGCGATTAGCGCGCTGCTCGAGGGGTTTGAGGCAGAGCGACGAGCTGAAGTCTTTATTGAAATAGATTCATTAGATGATAAGCATACTATTACTGCACCATCAGGTGTCAATATTCATTGGTTGCTGCGTCAAAGTGGTGACTGTGAACAACTTGCAAGAGCAATTGCAAATGTTGCAATACCCTCAGGTGTGACTTCTATCAGTGCTTTTATTGCTGGCGAAAATGGTGCAGTACTGGCGTGTCGTAAGCGGCTTATTCAAGATTTTGGGTTATCAAAAAAACAACTGTATGCCATTCCATATTGGCGTCGCGGTCAGGATGAAGAAACCTATCATGAACGCCGACATGAAATCATGGATGAGGTGTACTAGATGTCCAATGAATGTGAATTTACAGGGCGTATCGCGTTGGTGACGGGAGCTTATCAGGGCATAGGTAAAGCACTGGTCGAGCAACTATTAGCACGCGGAGCGATTGTAGTTGCGGCAGATATTGCTACTGCCGCGAGTCAACTCCAAGAAGTAACGGCTAATCACTTCCAAATCCATCTTGATGTTACGAACAAAAACCTTGTGCAAACCGTAGTTGAGGAAATTGAAATCCAGCTCGGTGCAATAGAGTATGTTGCCAGTGTCGCTGGTATTTTGCACATGGGAACGCTGCTAGAACAAAGCGATGCCCAGTGGCTTGATACGTTTGCCGTAAATTGCCATGGGCCATTTTATTTATGTCAGGCGGTGGCGAATAAGATGCGGATAAGAAAGCGTGGTGCCATCGTTGCTGTGAGCAGTAATGCAGCTAGCACACCTAGAGTGAATATGGGCAGTTATTGCGCTTCAAAGGCGGCCTTGAGTGCGATGATTAAAACGCTAGCCCTAGAAGTCGCACCGTTTAACATTCGGTGTAACCTAGTTGCGCCGGGGTCTACCGACACTCAAATGCAGCAGCAGCTATGGCGCGATGAAAATGGTGCTGAGCAAACCATTCAAGGCGATTTAACGCAATTCAAATTAGGTATTCCACTAGGTCGTATCGCCTCAGCGACGGATATCGCAAACAGTATTTTGTTTTTACTCAGTGACCAAGCTCGACACATCACCATGGCTAATCTGTTGGTTGATGGTGGGGCGACACTAGGACATTAATTTTCGAGGAATATATGAATAATCAAACACTTTCTTTGACACAATCTCAGCAACTTCAAACCGAAGGTGAACAAGTGATCGCGGGTTTTACTCAATCAATGATGAAAAAGCCAGAGCAATTTGCACCAGGGGCTTTCCCGGTTTATCTGAGCAAGGGAGAGGGAGCCATTGTCACCGATGTTGATGGTAATCAATATATCGACTTTATTTGTGGTTTAGCGGCCAATACTTTAGGTCACAATCACCCTGTTGTTGTCAATACAATTACAGAGCACTTGCACAACGGCATTATTCATTCGTTGCCTACACCTATCGAAGTGCAGACGGCGAAAACCTTAATTGAAGTGATCCCAAATGCCGAACAAGTTCGCTTTTTTAAAACGGGTGCAGATGCTAACTCTGCAGCGGTAAGACTCGCCCGTCACGTGACAGGTCGAGATGAAATTATGACGGTAGGTTATAACGGTTGGCATGATCAGTACATGTTTGACACACCCGGGGTACCGGCTGTTATTGCTGGGTTAACTCATCGCATGCCATTATTTACTCCTGCAGATGAACCAAAAATCATTGAAAAGATCATTGCAAGAAAAGATGAACTTGCGGTGGTGTTGCTATCGGTTCCATATAATCGCGTCTTAGAAAGACCATTCCTAGAACAGTTACGAAATACTTGCAGTGAACACGGTGTGATCTTGGTGTTTGATGAAGTGGTAACTGGCTTTAGATTAGCACCCGGCGGTGCGCAAGAATACTTCGGTATTCAGGCTGATTTAGTGACCTTGTCTAAGGGTATTGCGGCGGGGATGCCTTTATCTGCTGTGGCAGGCAAGCGTGAGTTGATGTCGCGGATCAATGAGCTGCAAGTATCGACTACTTTTGGTGGCGAAATGCTCTCGCTAGCAGTGTGTGATGCTGTATTAAAGGAATATCAACGCACTGAATTCACTCAGCATATAGCAAGACTTGGCGCAATTTTAAAAGCAGAGGTTAATCAGGTTTCACTGCAGTTAGGTGTGCCACTCAAAGTAGTTGGTTATGACCCTATTCCGATGTTCTTATTTGCCAAAGATCCGCAAGAGCACGTAAAGTTTGCAGTACCTTTTCTAGCTGAAATGGCAAAACGTGGTGTGCTTATGCGCCGTGAAGTGAATTTTATTTGTGGCGCACATACTGAAGCGCATATCAACGAAACAATAGCCGCAGTTAAGGCATCACTAATAGCGATGAAAGAAGCAGGCCTTTTTGATCCTCAGGATGCCAGCTAATGGTTTGTTCTTGCTTGTCGACACAGCGCTTTGCAGCACTTGCTGGCGCTTCAGGAAGTGCTGCATTTGGTAGTGCTCAGGTTGGTGAACTTGAAAACTTAAAAGCGGTTTGTAACAAGCCGCAGAACAATGCACTGCGCACGCTAATTGATAATGTTTTTATCTACACTGCAGACACAAGAGATACTGTTTACCCAAAAGGTTGGTTACTTGTTCACGGCAAACATATTGAAGCGCTGGGTGAGGATGGAGAACAACCTAGTAACTTCGATCAACGGATTGATGGTCAAGGTAAGTTAATGCTGCCAGGGCTTATAAATCCTCATTGGCATGAAAGTTTTGTCGCGCCAAATGCTGAGTCACCTGATGACACCCACTTAGAGGCCACTGCGTATTCAAATGGTGGCAATATTCAAGCACTAGGTTCCATGTTTGGCTTTATCTCCACTGTGGGAGATAAGTTGACGCTAGAGGAAGGTCTAGCCATCGCCCGTTGGAGTATGTGGACGCAACTGCGTTCGGGTACAACTGCGCTGGGGGATGTTGGTTCGGCAAATAAAGCTGACGCAATGGCGCTTGCTGCGATTGATTTAGGTATGCGGTTAAGGGTGAGTCGTTGGGGATCGGATATAATGCTGGAAGCGCATAAGTCGACACCCACTATCATCGCTGATACCGAGCTACAAACAGCGGATTGGCTATCACTTATCGAAACTTGGGATAATCATAGCTCAGGGCTTGTGGGGGCGATGCCTTCCGTGATGGGGGCTTTTGGTAGTTCTGACAAACAGCTAGAAGCACTGGCTAGTATCGCCCAGCAATACCAAGTACCCTATGCCACACACCTAGCGCCGCTAAAAAATGAACGTGCTGAAGTTGAACGCGTATTTGGTCGCTCGCCTATCGCGCGCTTTGATGCCATGGGATTACTTACTGACAAGCTATTAGCTGTGCACACAGCTTATGCAAGCGAGGATGAGTATCAACGCCTTATTGAAACGGGTGTTAATATCTGCCATTCACCAGCGCACTACGGCATGCTTGGTGAGGCAACAATCAGTGAAACTGGGCAGATAGGGCGTTTTTTAAAAGATGGTGTATGGGTTTCTAGCAGTACCGATGGCGATATCTCGTTTATTGGTGGTATGTGTGAAGCCATGCGGGGGGCACACCTTGGGCACAACGAAGCACAAAATTGTAATACCGCCTGCCCACCTACCTTAGCCTTAAAAACAGCGTCTTTATATGCAGCAAAAGCGTTGGGGTGGGAGCAACAAATTGGCTCGATTGAAGTGGGTAAGCAGGCAGATTTAGTGTTAGTGAACAATGATGACTATCGATACAAGCTTTCTGGTCATCCACTGAGAACTTTTATTGTTACAGGGTCAAGTCTTGATGTAGATTCGGTAATGGTGGCTGGTGATTTAGTGGTGAAAGCAGGGCGTAGCACTCGGTTTGATGAGCATGAGCTTTTTGAGGATTATCTTAAAGCGGTGGCGAGCGCTCGCAAGCGTATTGGAGGTCCAGCATGAATCAAACGCGATTAGCGACTTGGTTTTTGCTGTTAGCAAGTACCATGACGGTGCTTGCTAGTGCGACTCTAGCGCCAGCATTACCAGCGATGACAGTGGCTTTCTCAGGTATTGAACATGCCGCATTTTGGACCAAAATGACCTTAGCATTACCTGGTCTCGTAATAGCACTTTGTGCGCCAATTGCAGGGAGTTTAGTCGACAAATGGAATAGTCAAAAATTACTAGTGAACGCACTAATATTGTTCGTACTTAGTGGTGGACTAGGCTATTACTGGCAGGATTCGTTGTGGCTGATCCTTGGTAGTCGAGCGATGATGGGAGTCGCTGTTGCCTTTATTATGGTGAGTGGCACAACGATCGCAGGACGATACTTCGAAGGGCCCAAGTTTTCTCAGTTTATGGGATTGCAAGCTGCCTTTGGTGGCTTTGGTGGCGTACTATTCTTGGCGCTTGCAGGCTTTTTAGCAGAGCAGCATTGGACTTGGGTTTTTGCTATTTACTCACTCGCACTTTTGGTACTACCAGGGGTATGGCTTTGGGTAAAGGTGCCGCCAGTTAGCCTGCCACCACAAACTCAATCACTACCAAGTAGTTGGATGAACCGAACCTTTTTGCTGTGCTGTACACTAGCACTGGTAGAAATTATTGTACTGTATGGATTAACGATTCATTTGCCTTTTTATTTGTCTGCTCAGCAAGCATCAGCCAGCACTATAGGCTTAGTAATAGCGGGCTTTTTATTCGCGATGTCATGCGTCTCTATGGGTTATGGTCGTGTTAGACAGTACTTGAATATTAAGCAAGCACATTTAGTTGGCTGGCTTATTGTTGCAACTGGATTTTCGTTACTTGGTTTTGTAAATACTTTTAGTAGCATTGTTTGCGCTAGCTTTGTAATCGGCGCGGGTCTTGGCCTTATTCGACCAAACCTTGTAGTTTGGCTATTCGAATTTGTTCCGCCACCGATGCGAGGAAAAGCGATGGGGATTATGACAACCTGTTACTTTACCGGGCAATTTATTAGCCCTGTGTTGTTTGAACCGATGATAGCCAGTCTAGGGTTTCAGTTATTCTTTATTTATCTAGCAATGACTATCGCTTCAGTTGCAGTCTTGGTGGCAGGGATTTATCTATTAAATCAAAAAACATGGTTAAAGCAACTCGACTAGTTACTTTAACCTGAAGTTGCTCCCAGAGTGTCGCTGCGATGCGCTTTTACAAACTGCATCGGAGTGACACCGAATTGCTTTTTGAATGCAGCAATAAAGTTGGCAACATGGTCATAATGTGCCAAGTATGCAGCTTCTCCAATCGACAAGCCTTCAACTAACAACGCATGTCGTGCCTTATTGAGCTTGCTTTGTTTAACGTACTGTTTTGGTGTTGTGTTAAAGCTGCGTTTAAAGAAACGCTGTAAGCTGCTTAAGCTCATAGCAAGCTCTAATGCGACCTGCTCAACACTTTTTCCTTCCGACAATAAATCGATGATCTTATTTTTTTTGACCTCAATATCTGAGTGAAAGGGCTGTTTATACATCACGTGGCTCTGGTTACTACTGTCTATCAAGTGAGGAAGAAAGCAGCTCAACCATTGCATCACAACACCTTCACACTCCAAACGTTCAGCTAAGCTTGGTTGTTTTGGGGTTTGAAGCAGTTGTTGTGACAGCGAAATTGCTTTTGTTTGTAGCGGTAACTCAATCACTTTCGTGGTGGTAAATAGAGATTGATATTGCTGCGACAGTCTCGCAACGAGCCATCGAGGACTGACGCTCAGTGTGACCTTTTCTACTTCTTGGTGTTTTTGCAGATAGCGAGTGAAAGGCTCGGGCTGAGTGATGAGGTTGACAAATGCCTGAGGTGCGTTTTCAGCGCTGAAACGGTAATATTTATTCGCAACTCTAAATTCCACAACACCTTTAAGCAATACGGTAATGTTCACACTTGGTTGCAATTCTGCACAGCTGCTAGTTTGCTGCTGCTCGATACATTGACAGGTATGAAGTTGAAGATCATCGCTCAATGGCAAAAAAGAGAGTCGACCAATCGCAATAAGTTGCTCAATATCAAAGCCGTTGATACGGCAGTTTAATCCACTCGCCAATAACAACTTGTTGTTGAGCTCAGCGTTGGAAATATTCCCTTCCATAGTAAGTGCCACAATTTTCTAAAACGCATAATAGATTGACGATTTTGCATAACTAATATTCAAAATGCAACAAAAGTAAAAGTGTACAATATTACGAGTGATTCGTATTAACATCAAAATTTAAAGGATACTTATGTTGGTTTCTCGCACTAAGCAGTTAGGCTTTCGCCCTTCAACCCTCGCTTTAGCACTCGCGGGGGTACTATCAGCACCAGCTTTGGCTGACTCAGGTGATGCAGGTAAAATAGAAAGAATAGAAGTTTGGTCAACTGCGGTAAAAACTTCTGCACTGTATTTAAAAGAACAAGAAATTGCGGATAAACAAGCAGACCATATTTCTGATTTACTGCGCTCTATTCCTGGCATTGATGTCGGTGGTGCACACTCGCTGAACCAGCGAATCACTATCCGTAGTATGGATGACAAAGATCTTAAAATTTCAATAGATGGTGCAGCACAAAATACTTACATGTACCACCACATGGGTAACCTTCAAATTCATGCTGATATTCTAAAGTCAGTAGATATTGAAACGGGCACTAACTCAGTAATTAACGGCGGTCTTGGTGGTTCAGTGCGGTTCGAAACAAAAGAAGCACGTGAATTGCTTTCTGGTGACGATCGCTTTGCCGCTCGTGTTTCAGCAGGGGCTGCAGACAATGCCGGGCATAATTACTCGGTAACGGGTTTTGGTTTGTTGACCGATGATGTCGACTTTCTTGCATATTACAACCATGTTGAGCGTGATAATTACGAAGTGGGTGGTGGCAAGATCTTAGACCAAAACGATGAAGTCGTTGCAGGTACTGATGGTGAGGTAAAAGGTCTTGAAGGTGAAGTTTCTGATGCGCTAATTAAATTTGGTTGGAATATTAATAACAACCAACGTCTTGCACTGAGTTTCGAGACTTATAAAGATGAAGGTGACTACAGTTATCGCCCTGATATGGGCTTAGCGACAGATGTTGCTATTACTAATAGCTTGCAGATCCCTTTGTTATGGCCGACAGAGTTTACAAGAGACACAATTACGCTGAGCTATGATCTTAACTGGGGCGAAAACTCTTCATTAAAGGCGAGCTTATATTCCAATACCAGTGAACTTTATCGCGACGAATCAGGTTGGTCTATGTCTCCTTCTCCTAGGTTCCAAGCGTACGCTGGAGAAGTGACGGGTGAAGCTGAAAATACGGGGCTAAATTTGCTTGGTGAAACACTGGCAACTGGGCTTTTTGCTGAAGAAGAGCATACCTTCACTTATGGCGCAGATTATGTGAAGCACGATACTCAGTACGATCTAGCTATTGCGTCAGGTGGTTCAAAGCACTCTGAAGAAAGTGCGAAAAATCTAGCCTTTTTCATTCAGGACAAAATTGATTTTGGTAATGGTTTGGCGGTTATTCCTGGTGTTAGGCACGATAGCTACGATATAGATTCAGGCACAGTGAACAATGATTATTCGGAATTTTCTTTATCATTGGCTGCTGAGTATCAATTTAATGAAAATTTAATGGTGAAGTTAAGTTCGACTGAGCTATTTAAAGGCCCAGAAATAAGTGAGGTATTTGTTGGTGCTGGTTTAGGTGATAACCGCAATCAAGACATTGAAGCGGAAACGGGCATTAATACCGAGTTTTCGATTGCCTATGATGGTGAAGTTGGGACCAACAAGACACTCCGTTTAGGCGCAACGATATTCAGAACGCAAATTGACGACTATATTTTTGATAATGCAGCATTACCTGGCGGTGCACCTCGTGAAACGTGGAAAGACAACGTCGGTGATATGACTGTAGATGGGTTTGAAGCTTATGCTGGTTTTGCGCTTGATGCGTTTTCTTTTCAGTTAACTTACTCTAACTCTGAGAGTGAACTTGATGCATTTACACAGTATGCCTCGTTAGATGGCGCGCGTTTAGAGCGAGAGCAGGGTGATACTATTTCAGCTGACTTTACTTACCAAATTACGGCGTATAACTTGACGCTGAATTGGGATTTTATGGTTGTTGATGATGTGGCACAAGGTACCGATCTCTATGGCGCCGATTTAGACAACAGTAAAGATGGCTTCACCGTGCATAATATCAGCGCACACTGGCAGCCTGAATCAGTACCTAGTTTGCATGTTCGTCTAGGTGTAGATAATTTGTTTGATGAGTTTTATTCTTCACAATCTTCTAAAAACGGGGTTTCTTTTCACCCAGTATTTGGTGAATTATTCTTAATGGACTATGAACCAGGAAGAAACATTAAAGCAAGTGTATCTTACCAGTTTTAACTGGGTTAGCACCTGCTGTTATAAACGTGTAATACCGCAGGTAAGTTAATTCCGAAAATTAAAATGCCCAGTAAAATGCTGGGCATTTTTATCGTTTTGCAGTTAAGCAGTTGCGCGCATCTTGATTTGGCTAAGTTGATGGTAAGCCTGATTGGATTCAAGCGCATTTAGCATAGTTGAAAGTTTTGCTTCGGTTTCTAGCCATTCAGCAGTCGGATCAGAAGCTGCGACAATACCAGCTCCCGCAAATAGTCTGGCATGATTCGCACTTATCTCACCACTGCGGATAACCACCACCCATTCACCATTTCCATGTTTGTCACACCAACCAACGATCCCTGAGAAAAAGTCACGACTTTCTCCCTCTAGTGAGTGGATCCAAGGATAGGCATCGGCAGTCGGTTTACCGCATAGTGCAGGCGTAGGGTGTAGACGATTGGCTAGTGCTAATACATGAGTGTTAGCGTCGGCGAGTTGACCTTCAACCTCTGTGGACAAGTGCCACATCGTTGCTGTGCTCAGCAATGAGGGCGAGCTGGGTATGGTAAGCTTTTGACACCAAGGTTGTAAAACCTGTGACATTTCTACCAATACAACAGCATGTTCATACCGATCTTTCTTTGATGCCATTAATGCTTGTTTGAGTTTAAACTCCATAGCCTTATCATTTGAACGTTTAGCTGAGCCTGCAAGGGGATTACTGAGCACCGCTTGCCCATGTTTGCGTAAGAGTAATTCTGGACTCACGCCCATCAAGGTGGAATTTTGTTCCGTTGGGAAAGAGAAGTGAAAACCGCTAGGGCTTTGGGTTAATAAATTTGTCAGAATGGTTTCCGGTGAAAGTGGTGCATCAAAATAGAGGTCTACTTGTTTGCCAAGAACAATTTTTTCTAATTGTTCATTGGCAAATAGCTTTTTGGCTTCACGTATCGCACTCTCATAGTGATGCTGTGATTGTCTATGCGAGATACGTTCAAGCGATGGCATAGTGTCCTGCTTAAGCGTGCCTTTGGCGGTTATCCATTGCTTGAAAGTTTCTTTATCATATTGGTGCGCTTGCTCAGTTACAATAAATTGAGCTTGTTGAGTTTTGCAAAATGGTAGCACACCGAATGCTATCGCATCATTGCTGCTGCACTTTGCTAGCTCTCGTTTTAACTGGCTCACTAATACATCGTGATCTTTTATCTGAGTGGTGAACCTATGATGTGGCCGTTGAGTTAAGAAGCACCGTGTGCCCGAAACAAAAAAAGCTTGTTGTGATAAGTCAATGGACTCAAGCGTTGTATTGGTGGATTGCAAAGCAGATATTTCACTCAACATGGTTTGTCCTCATTTCCCAGCGCTGCGGCGCAATTTTAGATACCTAGTTGACGAAGCTTGGCTGTAAATATTTAGTAAAAATGCAATAAGATGGTGCGTATTTTTAGCCTACGATTCAAAGGTAATTTGCGCTAAAAACCTCACATCCAACCCCGAGATCAGTTACTCTGTAGGGAATGCAAATCGGACGTATATACGAGCATGAAAGTATTCGAAAAAATTTATCATAGGGCTGCCGAGCGTAAAGGCTCTGAGGCGGCGCTAAAAGCTAAGCTTAGTCAACCATTGAGTACCGAATCGCTATTGGCATTAAGTGATGATCAATGGTTAGAAGAATTTACGCGCAAGATATTTCAAAGTGGGTTTTATTGGGCGGTGGTTGATAATAAATGGGACGGCTTTAGAGAAGTGTTTTGGCAATTCTCAATCGAGAAGTTGTTAATGATGTCTCCTGAAATGTACGAGCAACGTAGTCAGGATGAACGAATCATTCGTAATGCTAAAAAGGTAAAAAGTATCGCTGATAATTGCCATATGATTTTTGAAGTGCAACAACAGCATGGCCGCTTTAGTGAATTCGTCGCAAACTGGCCGGAAGACAATATTGTTGGTTTGTGGCTGTACTTGAAAAAGCATGGCTCGAGACTTGGGGGGAATACTGGCCCTTACGCGCTTCGTGTGTTAGGTAAAGATACGTTTTTACTGAGTAAAGATGTCGAAACGGTACTACGTGCCGAGGAGATCATTGATGGTGGCTTGCAAAGTCAGAAGTCACTGCAAGCGGCGCAGCAATTTTTCAATGAAATGCGTCAATATAGCGGGCTTAGCTTACAAGAGTTAAGCCAAATTGTGTCAATGAGTGTTGGTGACAATATTCGCTAAAAATGGAGATGACCGCATGGTATTTTTTCAGCCTTATCAAGGCTCTGCTCTGCTCTTTAAGGAGCAACCAGCAAGATTTAATCAGCCCACATTACTATTATCCAATACGCAGTTGCTAGTTAAGCTTGAGCTAGAGAAATACGACACCACTGCGCTTGCTGAACTGTTAAGTGGTCAGCGCCCTTTAGACAATATTGAGCCTACGAGCTTAGCCTACAGTGGTCATCAGTTTGGGCAATTTAACCCGTTACTTGGTGATGGCCGAGCGCATTTAATTGGTGGAGTGAAACTTGATGACGGACGTCAATACGACCTGCACTTGAAAGGCTCTGGAGCGACGCGATTTTCTCGAGGCGGTGATGGTTTTTGTGCGCTAGGACCTGCGGTACGTGAGTTCATCATGAGCCAAGCTATGGTTGGCTTGGGTGTTCCAACTACGGAATGCCTGGCTGTTGTAACCACTGGACACCATGTTTATCGTCAAGGTGAAGTACCTAGCGCGGTTGTATGTCGTGTGGCAAAAAGCCATATCCGCATCGGCACCTTACAATATCTGGCTACTCAGCAAAATAAAGATGAGCTATGGAGCCTACTTAACTTGCTGGGCGAGCAATTATTTGAGGGATTTAAAGTTAAGTCCGAACAGGATGTACTCGAATTGTTTCGTGAAGTGTGTGAACAGTTGGTTGACTTAGTCGTCGAGTGGATGCGGGTAGGCTTTATTCATGGCGTGATGAATACCGACAATATTTTGCTCAGTGGCGAAACGATAGACTTTGGCCCTTGTGCAATGATGGAAAAGTTTGATTTTAACGCCGTGTTTAGCTCTATCGACCGCCAAGGCCGTTATGCGTTTGGTAACCAGCCAAACATCATGAATTGGAACTGTGCTCGACTTGCCGAGGCCTTATTGGTGTTGTGGCAAGATGAGCAAGCGGGAATTGAAGCATTTAGTCAAACTTTAGCGGAGTTTTCTGAATCGTTTAATCGCAAGTATAAAGATATGTGGGCGGCTAAGCTTGGTATTGATGAATGGAGCGACGCAGACGACATTCTACTTAGTGACTTACTCAAGTTGATGACGGAGCACGAACTAGACTTTACCAATACCTTTGCGGCACTAACTAATAGCTTGCTTGGTCATCCAAACAAAGCTTTATCCGTGCCAACGGAGTTGGAGAGCTGGCAGCGACAATGGGCGCAAAGGCGTGCTCTTGATGACGTTGCGGCTAACTTGATGAGTCAAGCTAATCCGATACTTACCCCCCGTAATGCGTTGGTGGAGGCTGAGATTGCACTATTTAATCGTCAAGGCATGAGTCAAACGCTAGAGGATTGGCTAACTGCGTTGACGTCGCCCTATGATTACAAAGACTATCCTGAATCGTGGACCAGCGCGTCTACACCGGCCCACTATCAAACTTTTTGTGGAACCTAAATGGCAGAACAGCAGCTTTCTTGGCAAGAAATTAAACGTAAAGTCCTTGAACACAAACGGCCACTTATTAAGGCGCATATCATCGCCCTGTTTGCCGCGTTGGTGAGTGTCCCTATCCCTTTGATGATGCCGTTGCTGGTCGATGAAGTCTTACTAGACAAACCAGGCAGAGCAGTGGCTTGGATGAACTCAGTATTGCCCGAGCAATGGCATGGCCCCAGTGGCTATATCGTGGTTATTTTGTTGGCTGTAATAACCATGCGCTTGGCCAGTTTGGTGTTAGGGGTGATGCAGTCACGCCAGTTTACTATTATTGGCCAGGACATTAGTTATCAAATCCGTGAGCGCTTACTTACGCATTTACCTAAAGTTCAACTGAAGGAGTACGAAAGCCAAGGCGGTGCAGCAATTAGTTCTCGCTGTATTACCGATGTAGAAACCTTGGATAAATTTATCAGCCAAACCTTGTCACGCTTTTTAATCGGTTTACTCACAATCATTGGCACTGCGGCGATTTTGCTTTGGATTGATTGGATGTTGGGGCTGGTGATCTTGTTGCTCAATCCGGCGGTCATTTATTTTTCTCGGCAGTTTGGCAAACATGTTAAAGAGCTGAAAAAGGAAGAGAATGCTGCATTTGAGGCACTGCAAACTTCACTAGTCGAGACGCTAGATGCTATTTCTCAACTAAAAGCCGTTCGTCGAGAGGGTAACTACTTTGCACAAGTTAAAGTAGCCGCCAAAGATCTCAAACATTACGCGGTGCAGTCACAATGGAAAACGGATGCCGTTAACCGCTTAAGCTTTACCGTGTTTTTGGTCGGGTTCGAGTTTTTCCGTGCTGTCGCTATGTTTATGGTGGTGTTTTCTGATTTAACGGTCGGCCAGATATTTGCGGTATTTGGTTACCTTTGGTTCATGATGGGGCCTGTACAGGAAATTCTTGGTATTCAATATGCGTACTATGGTGCCTCGGCGGCGCTTAGTAGGTTAAATCAGGTTTTTAATTTTGCGACAGAAGCACAATATCCCGCTACGAAAACCGTCTTTGATTCATCTCAGGTTGATATCAAATTTGCCAATATAGACTTCGCTTACGTTGCAGAGCAACCCGTGCTCAAGCAGGTATCTTTGCATATTCCAGCAGGGAAGAAAGTAGCGTTAGTAGCGGTGTCAGGAGGTGGTAAATCTACTTTGGTGCAATTGCTTTTGGGATTGTATGAAAAGCAAAGTGGCGAGATTCATATAAATGACACGCCAGTAGAGCAAATTGGTTACGAAGCAGTGCGAGATAATATAGTAACCGTATTGCAGCAGCCGATACTCTTTAATACCAGCATCCGTGAAAATCTAGCAATGGGACGAGAGGTATCTGACCAAGTACTGTGGCAGGCACTCCGAGTTGCAGAGCTAGCTGATACCGTACTTGCTCTGGCCGACAAATTAGATGCGCAAGTTGGTCGCAACGGGATTAAACTGTCCGGAGGACAGAAACAAAGGTTAGCCATTGCTAGAATGGTTGTTGCCGATCCTAAAGTGGTGGTGTTGGATGAAGCAACCTCGGCACTTGATATTGAGACTGAGGCAAAAATTCATCGCAATTTGCAAGCGTTTTTGGCTGATAGAACGACTTTGATTATTGCGCATCGACTGAGCGCAATAAAACAAGCCGACTTAATTTATGTTTTAGATGATGGTGAAGTGTCCCAGTATGGAGAACATAAGGATTTGTTAAAGGAACAAGGCCTGTATCAAATCCTATTTGGTCATCAAAATTAATTCATAAATAGCAAAAATTCCTTATGTAACGTTAAGTAAACATTAATAGACGAGCTAATATTATCTATGCAACGTAATCGGTAGACGCATTTTCTGATAGACTATCCGAGTCGATACTCATATGCGTAAACTAACAGAGATGGGAAGGAATGATGAAAATTAAAACTTTGAGCTTACTAGTTGCGATGGCAGTGACAGCCAATGCAAATGCAAACACTACTGAGCCTACAGAAGGTGTATATCTTGGTGTGTTTGGTGATTACTATGATGCTGATTGGCAGAATCACCGTGATATGGCTGGTCTAGACGTAGAAGACTCTACAGGCTGGGGTGCTGAAATTGGCTACCGCTTTGACAAGTTTTGGAGTGGTCGTATCGAATATGCAGATATGGATTTCGACCTTGGTGGTATCAGCAATGGTTCAATGGACGCCGAGCGTTACGGTATCGACGGCTTGTATCACTTTGATGGTGGTCCATTCTACGGTCTAGTGGGTATCAAAAAGATGAACCTAGATGTGATCTCAGATAACACCTTTGCTAACGTAGGTGCTGGTGTTCGTCATTACTTTACCGATCACTTGTTCGTAAATGCAGAAGCGGCGGTTTACCAAGGCTTGGAAGCTGGTTTTACTGATGTTGGTGGTAAAATCGGTATCAACTACTCGTTTGGTAGCGCAGGTAAATCGGAAGAGGTTGCGCCAGCCCCAGCTCCTGTAGTTGCAGAAGCACCGCAAGACAGTGACAAAGATGGTGTTGTGGATAGCGAAGACAAATGTGCTAACACACCAATGACGGATGCCGTTGATGCGTCTGGCTGTACTTTGTACGAGACTAAAGAAGACAAAGTAAGCCTGCTAGTCCGCTTCCCGCATGACGATGCAACTTTCTCACAGCAATATGTTGATGATATCAACGCGGTTGCTAAGTTCTTGAAAGAGCATAAAAATGCAGATGTTGTGATTGAAGGTCACGCGTCAGCTGTGGGTGATGCTGATTACAACCAAAAGCTTTCTGAGCGCCGCGCGAAAAACGTTGCTGAGAAACTCGTTGATATGGGTGTAGATTCAATGCGTATTACTACGGTTGGTTACGGTGAAGAGCGTTTGAAAAACCCAGCAAACACGCTAAAAGCACATGCGGAAAACCGTCGTGTAGAAGCGCACGTTTCTTCTAAAGAGAAAGTAAAAGTTAAGCGTTAATTTTCAACTTAGCTTATGCAAAAAGGCTCCTTCAGGAGCCTTTTTTGATCCCACCAAGCATACCTTTTCGCAAAATTAAAATGATTCTCGTTTGACTAATATTCATCAAAATATACTTGTTTCGGTATGCTTATTCATTGTATTTATAGTGACTATAAGGCGAGGTATCGCATGCAAGATTTTCATCTATACTCAAAGACCTTATAATTGTTCATTATATTTTATGGTCAAGGGAATGGTTCAGCCGATTGCATCAATAATCGCAGCCAGATCATTTACTTGTCTGTCCACGTCACCAAGAGGGCAATATTGTGCTTCAAGAATATCGTAAACACGTAGAAGAGCGTGCCGCGCAAGGTATCGTGCCTAAGCCGTTAGACGCGCAGCAAACTGCTGACCTTATCGAATTACTAAAAACTCCACCAGCAGGTGAAGAAGAGTTCATCGTTGATCTATTTATCAACCGTGTACCGCCTGGTGTAGATGATGCCGCATACGTAAAAGCAGGCTTTTTGGCTGCAGTAGCGAAAGGCGAAGCGGAATCACCGCTCATTTCAAGAGAGTATGCAGCTGAACTACTTGGCACTATGCTTGGTGGTTACAACATCGCGCCGATGATCGACCTACTAGACGATGCCGCTATCGCGCCAATCGTTGCTAAAGGTTTGTCTCACACGCTACTGATGTTTGACGCATTCTACGATGTAGAAGAAAAAGCAAAAGCGGGCAATGAGTTTGCTAAGCAAGTGATCGAGTCATGGGCAAATGCAGAATGGTTCCTTGAGAAACCAGCCGTCGCAGACAAGATTTCAGTGACTGTATTTAAAGTAACTGGCGAAACAAATACAGACGACTTGTCTCCAGCACCAGATGCTTGGTCTCGTCCTGATATCCCATTACACGCGCTGGCTATGCTTAAAAACGAGCGTGATGGTATCAACCCTGATAAGCCAGGTGAAGTAGGTCCAATTGCACAACTTGAAGCGCTTAATGGTAAAGGTTTACCGCTAGCGTACGTAGGTGACGTTGTTGGTACAGGCTCATCTCGTAAATCTGCGACTAACTCTGTACTTTGGTTCATGGGTGATGACATTCCATTCGTACCAAACAAGCGCGTTGGTGGTGTGTGTCTGGGTGGCAAGATTGCGCCTATCTTCTTCAACACCATGGAAGATTCTGGTGCACTACCGATTGAGCTTCCAGTTGACGAACTAAACATGGGCGACCAAATCGACATCTTCCCTTACGAAGGTGTGGTTAAGCGTCACGGCACTGACGAAGTTATCTCAACGTTCTCACTGAAATCAGACGTAATTCTAGATGAAGTGCGTGCAGGCGGCCGTATTCCACTGATCATTGGTCGTGGCCTTACGGACAAAGCTCGTACGTCTCTTGGTCTTGAAGCTGAAGACATCTTCCGTAAGCCTAAGTTAGTGGCTGATTCTGGTAAAGGCTTTACGCTTGCACAGAAGATGGTTGGTAAAGCATGTAATATGACAGGTGTACGCCCAGGTCAATACTGTGAGCCAACAATGACAACGGTAGGTTCTCAGGATACTACGGGTCCAATGACGCGTGATGAGCTTAAAGACCTTGCTTGTCTTGGCTTCTCTGCTGATCTTACGATGCAGTCATTCTGTCATACCTCAGCTTATCCTAAGCCAATCGATGTAAACACACACCACACACTTCCTGATTTCATCATGAACCGTGGCGGTGTATCGCTACGCCCTGGTGATGGTGTTATCCACTCATGGCTAAACCGTATGCTACTGCCTGATACGGTAGGTACAGGTGGTGACTCGCATACTCGTTTCCCACTAGGTATTTCATTCCCAGCAGGTTCAGGAGCGGTAGCATTCGCAGCTGCAACGGGTGTAATGCCGTTGGATATGCCTGAGTCAATCCTTGTTCGTTTTAAAGGTGAAATGCAGCCGGGTATCACATTACGTGACCTAGTACACGCTATCCCTTACTATGCAATCCAGCAAGGCCTATTGACGGTTGAGAAAAAAGGTAAGATCAACGAATTCTCTGGCCGTATCCTTGAAATCGAAGGTGTTGAGCACCTAACGGTTGAGCAAGCGTTCGAACTATCTGACGCATCTGCAGAGCGTAGTGCGGCAGGTTGTACCGTTAAGCTTTCACAAGCGTCTATCGAAGAGTACCTAAACTCTAACATCGTGATGCTTAAGTGGATGATCTCTGAAGGCTATGGTGATGTACGTACTATTGAGCGTCGTATCACTAAGATGGAAGAGTGGTTAGCAAACCCTGAGCTAATGACTGCTGACGCGGATGCAGAATACGCGCATACCATTGAGATTGATCTTGCTGATATCAAAGAGCCAATCCTTTGTGCACCGAATGACCCTGATGACGCACGTCTACTTTCAGCGGTAACAGGTGAGAAGATCGATGAAGTATTCATTGGTTCTTGTATGACTAACATCGGTCACTTCCGTGCAGCGGGTAAACTACTGGATAACTTCGGTGGTCGTCTACCAACGCAACTATGGGTTGCTCCACCAACGAAGATGGACCGCGATCAGTTAACCGACGAAGGTTACTACGGTATTTACGGTCGTGTAGGTGCACGTATCGAAACTCCAGGATGTTCACTATGTATGGGTAACCAGGCACGTGTTGCTGATAAAGCAACGGTTGTTTCTACCTCGACTCGTAACTTCCCTAACCGTTTAGGTACAGGTGCAAACGTATTCCTTGCATCAGCAGAGCTTGCAGCGGTAGCTGCTATTCTTGGTAAACTACCAACGCCTGCTGAATATCAAGAGTATGCAGAGAAGATCAATGCAACGGCTGCGGACACTTACCGTTACTTGAACTTCCACAAGATGCCTCAGTACACTAAAAAGGCAGACTCAGTGATCATTCAACAAGCGGTCTAATTACTCGCTCTAGAATTCATTGAAAGAAAAAAGCCAGCGCATGTTGGCTTTTTTTATGCACATAAAACGCTCATCTTAAATGGTGTTATCAAGCATTATTTTAAATCTAGATAAGTAATCCATTAAAGTGGTTTTAAGTGGGTTTTTATTGCGTTTTAGTTGTTAAAATCCCGTTTTTTTAAACAGTAATTTTCTCTGGTTTTATTAGAATTGTCGGCAAATTCTCATCAATGGGCGAGAGGATCATGACAACAGTAAACAACCAGAATTTATTACAACTACGCTTTTTACCGCAGTCACATATCGACGCAGTTAAGCCTTTTTTCAATCAACTTCCAGATAACCCTTATGCCGATGGTGCATTCAGAAAGCGCCGTTATTCTGTGGTTAAATTCACTGGCGGTGAAGTGACATTGCAGCCGACTAAGGCTTTCGTTCAAGACGATTCAATTAATACTTTCCAAGGTAATATTGAGCGTGTTTACGAAAACCTTGAGCTGGACATGTTAAACACCGATGGCTTTAAGCATATGCTTGCTGAATTCAAAGCCATGACAGGAATTGCAGACGATACCAGCATAGAAGTGCATCAGTTTCGCATGTTAGCGATTGAAAGCGATACCCCTCCCGCGCCAGAAGGTGTGCACCAAGATGGCTTTGACCATGTGTGTGTTTGTGGTGTTTCTCACGAAAATATCGCTGGTGGCGAGCTATTGGTATATGAGCACAAAGAAGCCGAACCTTGCTTCAAAATGGAAATCAAAGATGGTTTATTTGCGCTCGTAAATGACCGTGAAGTGTGGCATAACGCAACACCAATGAACAAGCTAGATGCCGAGCAAGTTGGTTATCTAGACTGCTTCGTATTTACAGCCTAAGAGGGTAGTATGGATTTAAATCAAGTGCGTCGTCAGTTCCCTGCGCTTATGCAAAATATTGGTGGAACCGCGCCAATTTTCCTTGATGGTCCGGGTGGCTCTCAAGTCCCGCAATCCGTGTTGAGCGCGATGTCTGCTTACCTTGGTTATTTTAACTCTAACTTAGGTGGGGCATTTTTCTCGAGCGATAAGACCGTCAGTTTGATGAGTGAAGCGCGCCAAGCGGTTGCGGACTTACTCAATGCGCCAAGCGCAGATCAAATTGTATTTGGTGCCAACATGACCAGCCTAACCTTTAGCTTTAGCCGTGCGCTATCTCGCGAATGGCAAGCGGGTGATGAAGTCATTGTGACTAATGCCGATCATTATTCAAACGTTTCTTCATGGCGTCAAGCCGCCGAAGATAAAGGTGCGACGGTGCATGCGGTGCGTATTAATGAAACCGATTGCACGCTTGATCTTGCGCATTTTGAATCACTACTAAATGCCAAGACTAAGTTAGTTGCGGTGACGTATGCATCAAATACAACGGGCTCAATCAACGATATCAAACGCATTGTGGAGCTTGCGCACCAAGTTGGTGCATTGGTATATGTTGATGCTGTGCATTATGCACCTCATGAGCTAATCGATGTACAAGGTTTGGATTGCGACTTCCTTGCGTGCTCTGCTTATAAGTTCTTTGGTCCGCACGTGGGCATTGTGTATGGTAAGCGTGAGCATTTAGAAGGTTTTACTCCTTATAAGGTGGAGCCGGCAAAAGACATTATCCCAGGCCGCTGGGAAACTGGTACGCAGAGTTTCGAAGGACTAGCGGGTGTTGTTGCGGCGATTGACTACATCGCTTCACTTAGCGAGATGAGTGCAGATACCCCACGCCGTGAGAAACTGATTGAGGCATTTGCACGCACAAAAGCGCATGAGATGCAGCTTAGCCAGCACTTCTTAACGCGTTTAGCCGAGTTTAAACATATTAAACTTTATGGTATCGAGTCATGTGAGCGACTCGCTGAGCGTACACCAACGTTTGCTTTGACATTTGATGGCATCGAGCCACGTACCGTGTCGGAATTCTTAGGTAAAAAGCACATGTGCGTATGGGATGGCAACTTCTACGCCCAAGGGCTTTGCGAGCAGCTAGGGGTGATGGATAAAGGTGGGGTTGTTCGCATCGGTTGTATGCATTACAACACCATAGAAGAGCTAGATAGCTTGTTTGATGCATTCAGTGAACTATTAGCATAATACAAAGTGGGAGCTACGGCTCCCACTGCTCATTTAGGTTTCTTGCCCTTCAATAAATGCATTGAGCTTAGCAATGCGATGGCTCATACCTTCAATGAGCTTATCTTTGATTTTTTCTCGGATCACATTGGGCAAGCGTGTTAGTGCATCTGGGGTTATTGCCAAGATGATGCTGTCTTTTAACGCTTGTGCGCTAGTGCTGCGTTCTCGGTTAGTGATAAATGCACCTTCACCTAAAAACTCTCCAGGACCAACTTTACCTAAATCATGGGCCGCATCTTGTTTAAAAATCAAAAACTCACCGCTTAATACAATATACAGGCGATTGTCTTTTTCAAAGCGTTTGAAGGCATGACGCTCTTGTTGCACCAGATATAAGTGACCAAAAGACTCGAGTAACACTTGGCGTTCGGCAAGCGTAAACTCTTTAAAAAACGCTAAGCGATTGATGATCTCTAGTTGTTTAAACAGTGGCACATTTTCAAGCAGTTTCACAGGCTTACATAAGTTAGTACATTGTCTTTATTAAATAGTGGCGACTTTTTTTGATTAGAGCAATGATTTTTTATTGTCGCTTACACCAATCTACTTGATTATGTCGCCAACTATTTATGTGGATTGGTATATAACGATAAGCGACATGAGTTAAATCATTCTAGCAAGCGGGATCGTACGGTGAAGTAGGGCATGTCATCCCCTGATAGCTGATACAGCCTTTATTGTGTGGTGAGGTAACATCATAACCACCAGCTGCTTGCGGTGTAAGCTCATTTGCTAGCTTCTTGCTGTTAGATAGGTGTTTTAGTGATTTTTTATTCAATGTAATTTTCATAGCGATTCCTTTACAAAATGTAAGTTATGCCGAGTAACAAGATACGGCATAGTCCAAGCTACTGGTTATTTGTGTGATTTTCAATCAGATATTATTCATTTTGGGAACTGGAGTAGTGGGGGAAAAGCTGAGTCATAATACTCAGCTTGTCGTCTAATCTTGAATATTTCTCTCTTTTAGCTTTCTGGTCAACGTATTGCGTCCCCAACCTATCTTTAACGCCGCATCTTGTTTATGGCCATGGCAGGCATTGAGTGCGGATTTGATCAGCCGTGTTTCTAATTGTGCCTGTACATCGGGCCAAATATGGTCTTTTCCTTTACGTAACTCTGAGTCTAACCAAGTTTGGAATGCGTCCAGCCAATTGCCATGCTCTAAGGCGTCAATCTGTTGTGGTTTTTCTAGCTCTTCGGGAAGATCCGCAGGGGTGACAAGTTCGCCCGGCGCCATTACCGTTAACCAACGGCAGGTGTTTTCCAGTTGCCTAACATTGCCAGGCCAATGATACGCCTGCATTTTTTGCAGAGCATGTTTGGAGATGATTTTTGGCTCGGCTTTTAGCTCCTTTGCGCTTTTTGCAAGAAAGTGATCGCACAGGGCGGCGATATCTTCAGGGCGTTCACGTAAGGCTGGTAGTTTTAACCTGACGACATTGAGGCGGTGAAACAAGTCTTCACGGAATTTACCTTGCTTGACCAGTGTCTCTAAGTCTTGATGGGTAGCCGCGACAATACGGACGTCGACTTTCACGCTGTTGTGGCCACCGACCCGATAAAACTCACCATCGGCGAGTACGCGCAATAGGCGAGTTTGTACGTCCAGTGGCATATCACCGATTTCATCTAAAAATAAGGTGCCACCGTCGGCTTGCTCAAAGCGGCCACGGCGCATGCTGTCAGCGCCAGTAAAAGCGCCTTTTTCATGGCCGAACAACTCAGACTCGACGAGATCTTTGGGAATGGCGGCCATATTGAGCGCGATAAAAGAAGCGTCTTTGCGCGGGCTGTGATTGTGCAGCGCGCCTGCCACAAGCTCTTTACCCGTGCCTGATTCGCCGTTAATCAATACACTCATGCTTGAAGCGGAAAGTTTACCGATGGCGCGGAACACTTCCTGCATCGCTGGGGCTTCACCAATAATGTCGGGGCTATTGGCTTTTTCACTTTGGCGCTTTTGCTTTTTAGTTTGCTGGCCTGCACGAAATGCACGTTGCACAAGGGAAACGGCCTCGTTTAAGTCGAAAGGTTTGGCGAGGTATTCAAATGCCCCTTTTTTAAATGCGTTGACCGCAGAGTCTAAGTCCGAGTGCGCGGTCATAATGATCACCGGCAGGTTTGGGTAGAGCCCTGCAATTTTATCTAACAAGGCCATGCCATCGATACCTGGCATACGTACATCTGAGATCAGCACTGCGGGTTGCTCATATTCAAGCGCCGTCAATACATCTTGACCACTGGCGAAGCTCTCGGTTTCAAACTCAGCTCGCTTTAATGCCTTTTCTAAAACAAATCGGATTGAAGCGTCATCATCGACTAACCAAACTGATTTCATTGCACGTTTCCTGTTTCGGTGTTGTCAAAGGGAAGGTAGATACTGAACTCAGTGTGTCCTGGCCAACTATCGCATTCGATAAATCCTTGGTGTTGCTCTACCAAAGTTTGCGCGATAGAGAGCCCAAGTCCAGAGCCTCCTTCTTTATTCGTGATCATCGGAAAGAACAATGTCTCTTTTACCTCATCGGCGATCCCCGGACCGTTGTCGCTGATACGGATGAGCAATGCTTTTTTCAATAGTCGCTCACCATGATGAAGACGGTGTTTAATGCGCGTTGTGATGGTGATCGTACCGTCATGCTGTAGTGCTTGTTGAGCATTGCGCAGCATATTCAGCAGAACTTGCTGAATTTTGGCTTGATCTATCACGATAGCCGGAATACTGGGATCATAATCTTTTACCAAGGTGATATCGGCATCGCGCTCCAAGGTGGTTAACTTAATCACCGATTCTAACGCCTGATGGATATTACACGGCTCTTTTTGTGGTAACTGATTGGGTCCAAGCAACCTATCTACCAACTCGCGCAATCTATCTGCTTGCTCAATAATGAGTGTGGCACATTCTTCCCGTTCTTGTTGATCAGTTTCGTACTGCAATAATTGCGCCGCACCGCGGATCCCACCAAGTGGATTTTTTATTTCATGGGCAAGACCGCGAATGAGGTTTCGAGCTGCCTGAAATTGGTGCATTTGATTGGATGCTTGGTCATAACGCAGGGCATCATCAACACGGCGACATTCCACTAAAATATACGCCTTGTCTGCAAGGTAAACTCGTCTGGCATGCAGACTTAGTGTCGCAACACGATTATCTACAAATACCACGTCTACCCTGTGTTGCTGGCAGTCTACGCCATCTTGTAGCACGTATTTAGAGAGCCGTGGCAGGTCTATATGATGATGATTAAACACACTATCAATCGCCAGTCCGACAAGCCGTTTTGTGCTGAGTCCCAGTAGTTCACTACTGCTGTAATTGGCATAGTGGATCATTAAATTTTGATCGAGCACTAAAATCGCGGTTGAGAGAGATTGCCAAACTTTATCCAAGTCAATCGAGTTATGTTGATCCATATATGTTCACCGTGCACCAATGTGGTGCAATGAGAAT
The DNA here is from genome assembly GCA_000814665.1 of Pseudoalteromonas flavipulchra NCIMB 2033 = ATCC BAA-314. Taxonomy (GTDB): domain Bacteria; phylum Pseudomonadota; class Gammaproteobacteria; order Enterobacterales; family Alteromonadaceae; genus Pseudoalteromonas; species Pseudoalteromonas maricaloris. The sequence continues at coordinate 168,094 of JWIH01000019.1, read as the reverse complement.
AGCATAGCTTTGCATCCATTGAAGTAAATTATTACCTAAGCTCAGAAACTAGGGGTTTTCGAACTCGTATCCTAAACTTGTTATTAATAAAGCATGCCAACTTTAAGGTGCTGAGATTATTAATGCTTTGTGTCAAAAAATACATCTAGCTCGTGTTTGTGGGAGCCTTTTTGTCATGTTCTGTATGAACGGGTGTGACTTTCAAAGCGCTAAGTATGTTACCGAACAGATTAACTGCTTTCCTCCTCAAACCGCTAATTTACATCGGGCTACGAATGGCGAGAAAACCACCCTTACAGGTGTGGTGCGGGTCGTCCAATCTAACTGGCGAGATAAATATTTATTGCGAACAAAGGCTGAGGTCTACTATCAAGTTCAAGTTGGTGAGCAAAGGTTGTGGATTGAACACAATGAAATGTCGAATTTGGCTTTCTCAATACCAGAGGAAATGAGCGTGGTGTGTTTGCAACTACTGGTTGCAAGCCAGTGTAGGTAAGCAATATCGCTTTAATTATTTACGGTATTGCGGTGCAAAAAGAACTTATGAACATCACTTTGGGCGACTAACATACCTTTTTGATTAAACACTTTCATAACCACAGAATGCTCGCCGCGATCAATGCCACGCAAAGCAAACTGAGTATTGGTTTGCTTTGGCCCTGTGGCTGTTCCATTGAGAAAGAGTTGCACGCTTAAACCTTGGGTAAATCTAGGCTCAATGGTGCCTGTCACATATACGCTACCACTATTATCACGGATTGTTTGCTCATGCTCTGGGGAAGTGATTTTAGCTGTATATTGAATAGTTGGTGTCGTATCCATTTGCTCGAGAATTTTAGTATCAACACTTGGCATGGTTAAGGCGCTGGCGTTGAGTTTGACTTCTTTCGAACCAGGTTGTGGGACATCCGAATAGACCCAATGACCGTTTTTGTCTTTCCAGCGATAGATTTTTGGATTGGACTCTGCTGCAGCATCAATGCTTGTTAGGGCTAGCGTCATGCTAACCGACATTATAAGAAACCACTGACGCACCACAAATCTCCAGAGCAAACTACTGTTCATACTGTAGTATAGAGCACTTGGAATTGCGAGTTACAAATGAATAATTCCCATAATGACAACATAAAGGCGAATTTCTTTAAGTTTTTGAATTACATTAAAAAAGCCCGTAACAACGGGCTTGAGAACACATATGATTAAGAGTGCCAGAAACGCATAATGAGTTTTGGCTCTACAAGCTCAATACGGCAGTATTGAGCTTAGTAGTCGGTTAGCGATTAAACGCTGTAGTACATTTCGAACTCAACTGGGTGAGTTGTCATGTTTAATTTTTCAACTTCTTTCGACTTAAGTGTGATGTACGCATCGATTAGGTCGTCAGTGAATACGCCACCTTGAGTTAAGAACTCACGGTCAGCATCTAGAGAAGCAAGCGCTTCATCAAGTGATGCTGCAACAGTTGGGATTTCTGCTGCTTCTTCCGCTGGTAGGTCGTATAAATCTTTATCCATTGCATCACCAGGGTGGATCTTATTGCGGATACCGTCAAGACCAGCCATCAACTGAGCTGCGAAAGCTAGGTATGGGTTAGCTGCAGGATCTGGGAAGCGTACTTCGATACGACGACCTTTCTCTGATGGGATCACCGGGATACGGATTGATGCTGAGCGGTTACGTGCTGAATATGCAAGCATAACTGGCGCTTCAAACCCTGGTACTAGACGCTTATAAGAGTTTGTTGCTGGGTTAGTGAATGCATTGATTGCTTTAGCATGCTTAATGATACCACCAATGTAGTAAAGCGCTTCTTCAGATAGACCGCCGTACTTGTCGCCTGCGAAGATGTTCTTGCCGTCTTTAGCAAGTGATTGGTGACAGTGCATACCTGAACCATTATCACCAACAATTGGCTTAGGCATAAAGGTTGCTGTCTTACCGTATAGGTGAGCCATGTTGTGGATAACGTACTTCATCTCTTGGATTTCGTCAGCTTTAGTCACCATAGTATTAAAGCGAGTCGCAATCTCATTTTGACCAGCAGTTGCTACTTCGTGATGGTGCGCTTCAACAACGTGGCCCATTTCTTCAAGTACTAAACAAGTAGCTGCACGCCAGTCATTAGACGAATCTACCGGTGCTACTGGGAAGTAACCACCTTTTACGCCAGGACGGTGACCTGTGTTGCCGCCTTCGTAGTGTTTGTCTGAGTTCCAAGATGCTTCTTCAGCGTCGATTTTGTACATAGAGCCAGACATGTCAGTTTTAAATTTAACATCGTCAAACAAGAAGAACTCTGGCTCTGGACCGAATAATACGGTGTCTGCAATACCCGTTGAACGCATGAACTCTTCAGCGCGTTTAGCTACTGAACGTGGGTCACGCTCGTAACCTTGGTGTGTGTTTGGCTCAACCACGTCACAACGAACGATAAGCGTTGTTTCTTCTGCGAATGGGTCTAGCTTTACACTTTCTGCATCAGGCATAAGTACCATGTCAGATTCGTTGATGCCTTTCCAACCAGCGATAGATGAGCCGTCAAACATTTTGCCGTCTTCAAAGAAGTCTTCATCGGCTTGATGATGTGGGATCGATACGTGTTGTTCTTTACCTTTTGTATCTGTGAAACGTAAATCAACAAACTTTACGTCGTGCTCTTTAATAAAATCTAAAACCGATTGTGACATGTGTCCTCCGACTCGTTGGGTTATTTTTTGCTGCAATGTACTGCAATTGCACACAGATAAGCTTGATCTGTGCCATATTTTTAAGTTTTTGATAAATAATGATTTTTAACTTTCAGGAAATTTAGGGATTAGCTTGTTGCACTAACTTGGTGCGTAAATGTTTCATTATGGTGCGCAATGTTGGTGCAAGCGATTCCCTGTGATAGCCGTTTTCGCTTAATGAGCATTGGTATAGTTTAAGAGTACAGATAAAGCAAAAACTACTTTTGGATCTGTGAAGTAAAAAGCCCAAAGTTACAGGGATCAAATTTGTCGACAGATGAAAATCCTCTTTTGGCGTTGAAACTCTTACATATATGGCGGGAATAACAAACCCTCTGCAAAAGCTTAAAAAGTAGTGCTAAAGCCACACTAGGTTGTTGATTTATGCGCGCACCAATAAGGATTATTGAAAAAAATGTTGGATAAACTTTCATCTGTCACATTAATAGTAGATAATACGCGACCTTTAATTCTCAATCGGGCAATCTCAACGCGCATTTTTGCGTAGATCGACTAGGATCACTGAGGGCCAACTTCACTGAGTAATAATATGAGCATCGAAAAGTTAAGAAATATCGCGATTATCGCGCACGTAGACCACGGTAAAACAACGCTTGTAGACAAGCTACTTGAGCAATCAGGTACACTACAGCAGCGCGGTGGTAATGAAGAGCGAGTGATGGACTCAAACGATCTTGAAAGAGAGCGTGGTATCACCATCCTTGCAAAAAATACCGCAATCAAGTGGAACGACTACCGTATCAATATCGTAGATACTCCGGGACACGCCGATTTCGGTGGTGAAGTAGAACGTGTTCTTTCGATGGCTGACTCAGTATTACTACTAGTTGATGCACAAGAAGGTCCGATGCCACAAACGCGTTTCGTAACGCAAAAGGCGTTTGCTCAGGGTCTTAAACCAATTGTTGTAATCAACAAAATCGACAAGCCGGGCGCTCGTCCTGATTGGGTAATGGATCAAGTTTTCGATCTATTTGATAACTTAGGTGCAACTGACGAACAGCTAGACTTTAAAGTGATCTACGCATCAGCAATCAACGGCTGGGCAACACTTGACCTAGATGAGCCGTCTGACAACATGGAACCAATGTTCCAAGCTATCGTAGACGAAGTTGAAGCGCCTAACGCGGATCCTGAAGGTCCGTTCCAGATGCAAATTTCTCAGCTTGATTACAACTCATATGTTGGTGTTATCGGTGTTGGCCGTGTCACACGTGGTTCAGTTAAACCTAACCAACAAGTGACTATCGTGGGTGCTGATGGTAAGACGCGTAACGGTAAAGTTGGCCAAGTACTGGGTTACTTAGGTCTTGACCGTCACGAAGTTGAGCTAGCAACGGCGGGTGATATCATTGCAATCACAGGTCTTGGTGAGCTGAAGATCTCTGACACTATCTGTTGTCAGAATAATGTTGAGGCATTACCGCCACTGTCAGTTGATGAACCAACAGTAACAATGACTTTCTCTGTAAACACGTCGCCATTCTCAGGCCAAGAAGGTAAATACGTAACTTCTCGTAATATCCTTGAGCGTCTAGAAGCTGAGCTTGTGCACAACGTTGCATTACGTGTTGAAGAAACGGATAACCCTGATAGCTTCCGTGTATCTGGTCGTGGTGAACTTCACTTAGGTATTCTTATCGAGAACATGCGTCGTGAAGGCTACGAGATTGCTGTATCTCGTCCAGAAGTAATCTTGCGCCATGTTGATGGTCAGCTAGAAGAACCGTACGAAACAGTAACAATTGACTGTCAAGACGAGCACCAAGGTTCTATCATGGAACAGCTTGGTTTGCGTAAAGCAGAAATGACTGACATGTCTCCAGACGGCAAAGGCCGTGTGCGTATGGACTTCATGATGCCTGCACGTGGTTTAATTGGTTTCCAAACTGAATTTATGACGTTAACGTCTGGTTCTGGTTTGATGTACCACACGTTCTCACATTACGGTCCACACAAAGGCGGTAACATCGGCCAGCGTAAGAACGGTGTACTAATCGCTAACGCAGCAGGTAAAGCGCTAACAAACGCACTATTTAACCTACAAGAGCGTGGTCGCCTATTTATCGGTCACGGTGTTGAAGTGTACGAAGGTATGGTTATTGGTATTCACAGCCGTGATAACGACCTAACGGTAAACGCGCTTAAAGGTAAGCAGTTAACCAACGTACGTGCATCTGGTACTGATGAAGCACAAAACCTTGTGCCACCTGTTGTTATGTCTTTAGAGCAAGCGCTTGAGTTCATCGATGACGACGAGCTTGTAGAAGTAACGCCTGAAAGCATCCGTATTCGTAAGAAATTATTGACTGAAAGCGAGCGTAAACGCGCTAGCCGCCAAGCTAAATAATAGTTGACCTGGACTTGAGATAACAACTTATCTTGAAGACAGGTTACTTAGAATACAAAAAACGCCGCAATTTTTGCGGCGTTTTTTTGTGCTCCATTTGCTAACTCTAAAATAAGCCGTACTCTTCCGTTTCTTCTGGCTCATAATTTTGTAAATGTTCAGGGCGGAAAATGGCGCTAGGGTCAATCAATACGCTGTGGCGTTTTCCCATCTTGACCAAGCCTTTCATCAATTTTTTGGTTTGCGCATCTATTTCAAAACCAATACTGGTCATTTCCTGCAGTGATTTAATATCGCTTTCATCACAGTGAACGTTATCTTCTACTTTATCGACAAGCAAACCGATATGCGGACTTTGGCCATCTTGAGTGGTAAAGACGATAATAGGTTTATGGTCGAGCATGATCTGATCACGAGCGGATTCAAATAATCGCATGAGTTTATTAAAAGTGGTGCTCTTTTCGCGAGCGAGAGTATCTATAGCCTCTTGTTTGTGTCCCTGTGCACACATCACTAATAGTTTATCTGCTAATGAATGTAGTTTTGCATGCGGTTCTTCGAAGCGTTTTAGAAGCGCTTTGAGGTCGTCATTTTCAGTTTTGAAGCCGTAATACCACTGCCCGAAAGCACATTGTTTTGGATCTTTGGCTTTAGTGAAGGGGACATCGTTAAAAATGCTTGCTTCGAGTGCGACAAGCCATTCTTTATGATCTTGCTCTCGCTGCTTTAGCATGCTGACCAATTCTTGATTGGTTTCGTAGGACGAGCGCTTGTTCAATATGATCCCTAAATCAAAAATAGGGGTCGGTACGCCCATGTAATCTTTGACACCCAAAAAGCTGGGGTTGTCATTGGGTAAATCCGTTAAATTTTCTTCGTAGCGTTCAGTTAATAGAATATCGAGGATTTGCAGTGATATTGTTTTTTTCCCGACGCGAAAGTTAATTAAATCCATGTTAGCCTCGCATATGGTCAGTATCAACTAAGCATAGAACATTATTGGAAAAAGGAGCGGTAAACTGGCAATTTCTTTTGCGCTGGCTGGAGCATAAATACCTCTCGAATAACGGAGTTATGCTCCAACTCCTGTTGTAATGCGTTTAGCAGACAATCGCTATCAATGGGCAGCTCACATTGCTGGATAGCAGTCGTCAATAAGTAGGCATTGAGATAGCCCTCAAAAACCTGTTCGTTATGGGAAAGTGTGGTATTGCGAACTGCCTCGCGAAAAGTATCACAAAGCTTGCCCTTGCAAATCGCAGGGTCGGGTACAACTTCGGTGACTAAAACTTTGGGTTTGCCTTTGAGTCTGGCAAACAGCTCATTTGAGGAAGCAAATGAAACCGTTGCGTATTGTGTTTCAAGGCCAACCTCCATCGCACGATTAATAAACTTAGACAGTGGCGTGTAAGTGCCTACCATCGCGAAGCCTTCTATTTTATACTGCTGTGCTTGTTCAAGGGCTCGTTCAATATCATCGGTATTACGTCTAAAACGCGTTACCACAACGGGTTTTAATCCATGTTCCGCAAGCGCTCTGGTTAGGCTTTTTTCTACGGTTAGACCAAATTCATCGGCTTGAATGAGTAAACCCACCCGCTTTAGCTTTTGTTCATCGATAAAGTAGCGGATGATATCTTGTGCTTCTTTATTGTAGCTAGTGCGAAGATTGAAGACGTTAAATGTATGTGGTTCTTGAAGAAACTCAGCGCCAGTATATGGCATAAGAAAGGGAACCTTAGAGTGCTCTAAAATCGGCTTTATGGCATAAGATGTGGGGGTGCCCATTACGCCAAACAATGCATCGACCTTATTTTCGTATACCAGCTTACGAGCATTGGTTACGGTTTTGTGTGGCTCATAACCATCATCCAATACCTGCAACTCAATCGCAGCTGCACCATTCGCTTTGTGCTGATTATAAAAGTTAAAGTGTAGTTCGGCACCCGCTTTCAGTTGTTGACCGATCTCTTTTGCGGGCCCTGAAAGGGCAGTAGACATGCCAATTTTCACCACAGATTGAGCGGATACTGTAAAATTCAGTACAGCAGAAGCAAAAACGAATAGTAAAAACTTAACACCGAAAATACTCATATACTTGCTGCACTGTCTCTCTTAGCGTTGTGGTGAGGGCCTTTTTACCAGATAACCCAAGCAAATTAAGTACGACTTGGGTCGAATGTTGCTGTAATATTAGACGAATTACTAATGCTTTGGAAACTTTAGTTAAGTTTTTAAGTAATCGAGGATCGGTTGTGATCAGCTGCCATATAAAAGGACATACTTGTTGCTCAACCGGATTGCTGTTACGTAAATAGTGCAAATAATCCAGCTGCTCATTAGTTATATGTTCAAAGGGTAAGGTCGCTAATAGCGCACTCACCACCTCAGTATCTAGCTGTTGATAGTGCGAGCGTAACTGATAGAAAAAAGTTTGTTTGAATACTCGAGTATAGGTGTTGCCTATGTCGCCTCGGACTTTTTTGAACATCAAAAGCGCATACTCACCACTGGCCTTATCTTGCTTAAACCCCAATTTCATTGGCTGATAGTGACGTTGTGACCAAAACGAAAGCAATGGCGCTGTAAGGCCAAAACTGGTTCCTATGTAACTGATATCTTCTGGTAATGTGGTTTCAAAGAACGCCAGTAGGCGGCGGCCAATCCCTTGCTGTTGTACATCTGGGTGCACGGCTATTCTAACGATCCTTACGCTTTTTTCGGTGACAAACTGGCTATCACCAAAGCTTGTTGTTAGCTGCTGCGCCATGAGATGGCCTGCGGGTCTTCGCTTTCCTGCTAGAATATCTTCTGCGAGATCTGAAGCGAGTCCGCCTTCGATGACAGCAAGGCAAATTCCTACTAGCTTGTTATTGCAAAATGCACCTCGTAAATGCAGATCGGGTGCATCTAACAATTGCCTTAAATCATCCACGCTGGTTTGATAATGCGCTAATACGAGCAGTGAAAAAACTTGCTCAAGTAACGAGTTATTTTCTATCAACTCACTCTGGGAAATAGCACGCATTGTGGTTGATGAAGTGAGTATGGGTGATGTTGCTTTACACTCGAGTACAAATAAATCCCTGATCTGCTGCTCCAGTGGATCATTCGATGCGTAACGAATAGGAGTCGATAAGGTGAAATCAAGATAACTTGGGTAATGTGATTCTAAGTAGCGTTTAAACCGTAAGGTGTAGCCTCTACCATTACCTTCATAACCAACTAAGGTGCTGGAAAAAATGCAGCGAAAGCCAAGTTGAGCGACTTGTATTAAAAATGGAACTGGCAGGGCGGCTGCCTCATCCACCAAAATAACCGTATTGCTATCAAGTGCAGAGGCTTGTTGTAGTAACGCATCTGGTGCCACATAGCTGAGATTAGCCAGCTTCTTCGTTTTTACATCAACCTCGGTATTGAGTGCTTGAGCAAGCATGCTAAAGCAACTATGCAGAGCATGAAGGTGACGGCTACAAATAACAAATTGTTGCGTAGGATGCTTTGATGCCAAGAAGCCTAATAGCGCACTCTTTCCCCTGCCTCTGTCAGCGCTTAGTAATACAGGTGTTTGCTGGTTTTCCAATGCTGTGGAGAGTTGTGTCAGTACGTTTTGTTGCTCCTCAATACCACAAACCGCTGAACTTGCAGCAAGATACGCTAAGGGCAGTTGAACCCCAAAGTGCTCACTGATATGCCAAGGAGGTTGTTGCTGCCAGAGTTGTTGCCACCTTTTTAAAAAGTAGCTATGTTTGGGCGTTTGTCCCTCTGAGCACCAGCGGGTAATTGCAGGGTCTAGCCAGTGGTCGAGTTCATCTACCTCGGGAAGTAACAACAGCAGTAAGCCGCCTGCCTTTACCGTGCCCGCAGCAGCTGCGATTTTGTTAGGCACAATACCGCTAAAGCCATCGTAGACTAGATTGCTAAACTCTTGTCCGAGTATTTGGTGTAAATGCTCGGGCCAAACGGCATTTTCTAATGTCTTACTGCTACTTAGAATAAGTTTATCGTTTGAGTTTGCTAGTAGCTGCTGACACTGCGCGTAACACCAAGCTTGGCTGCCCGTGATAAGCAAGAGTTGCCGATGGCGGGCATCGGCAAGTTGAGAACGTAATAGCGGCAGATTAGAGTGCTTGAAGTCTTGCATAGGCGGTAACTAACCACTTACTACCAACATCATCAAAGCTAACTTGGATGCGTGATTGAGCTCCAGCTCCTTCATAGTTAAGCACTGTGCCTGCACCAAATTTGGCATGGAGGACACGCTGGCCTAAATTAAAGCCGCTATCTTCAAAGGTCGCGTGACTGATTGATGGGCTGAATCGACCCGAGTTAGCCGGACGAGAAATTTGCGTTTTAATCCGAATTTCTTCCATGCAGTCTTCAGGAATTTCACGTAAGAACCTTGAAGGGCTGTGATGTTTTTCTTGACCATACAAGCGGCGACTTTCTGCGTGGCTAATGTAAAGCTTATCCATGGCACGCGTCATACCGACGTAGCACAAACGGCGCTCTTCTTCCAAGCGGCCCGATTCTTCATTACTTTGTTGCGATGGGAACATGCCTTCTTCGACCCCAACCATAAACACCAATGGGAACTCGAGACCTTTGGCCGAGTGCAGCGTCATCATTTGTACCGCATCTTCGTGCTCGTCAGCCTGTCCTTCGCCTGCCTCCAAAGAGGTATAGGCTAAAAAGCCTTGTAATGGTGAAGTAAAATCTTCATCGATAGGCAGCTCATACTGACCACAAGCACTGATCAATTCTTCCAAGTTTTCCACCCGAGCGCGGCCTTTTTCGCCTTTTTCAGCTTGATACATTGCCATGAGACCCGACTGTTCAATGGCTGTCTGCGCTTGTTGTGCCAGTTCAAGCTCGGCAATTTTTTCGTCGAGCTGTTCGACTAATTCAATAAATTTTGTCACCGCCGTAGCAGCTCTTCCTGCTAAATGCTTTTGCGCAAGCACGGCTTTGGCTGCATCCCAAAGTGAGAGTGATTCGTGACGCGCACAGTCGCGAATATGACTTAACGTTTTATCACCTATACCACGGGCAGGCGTGTTTATCACACGCTCAAATGCCGCATCGTCATTACGATTACTAATAATGCGCAGGTAGGATAAGGCATCTTTAATCTCTTGACGCTCGAAAAAGCGCATACCGCCATAAATACGGTATTTTAGCCCTTCTTGAAGTAAGGCTTCTTCTAACACCCGGGACTGTGCGTTGTTTCTGTAGAGTACGGCGCTGTCGCTGAGCGCATTGCCAGCCTGTAACCAAGATTTAATTTTGCCAACCACAAAGCGTGCTTCATCAAGTTCATTAAAAGCGGCGTAAATTGAGATCGGCTCGCCTTGGTTACCGTCGGTCCAGAGACTTTTACCCATTCGCTCAGCGTTGTTTTCAATGAGCGCATTGGATGCTTTTAGAATGGTTGCAGTAGAACGATAATTTTGTTCAAGTCGGATCGTTTCGGCGTTAAAGTCGTCCAGAAAACGTTTGATGTTTTCTATTTTTGCACCACGCCAGCCGTAAATACTCTGGTCGTCATCCCCTACGATCATGATATTGTTGTCACTACCTGCAAGCAGGCGTAGCCACAAATATTGAATGCTGTTGGTATCTTGGAACTCGTCCACTAGCATATGGCGGAAGCGTTGCTGATAGTGACGTAGCAAGGTAGGTTGTTGCTGTAATAGCTCATAACAGCGCAATAGGATCTCGGCAAAATCAACAAGGCCGGCTCTATCACAGGCATCTTGGTATGCACTATACACGTTTAACATCAGCTGTTCGTTGACATCGTATGCTTGAATATCTTTGGGTCTTAATCCTTCGTCTTTACGCGCGCTGATGTACCAGCTTAACTGCTTAGGTGGCCACTTTTTCTCATCGATATTCATGGCTTTGAGCAAACGGCGGATCATTCGTTGCTGATCATCGCTATCTAGAATTTGAAATGATTCTGGTAATTTAGCTTCACGGTGATGGGCGCGTAACATGCGGTGGGCTAGGCCGTGGAAAGTACCTATCCACATGCCACCAACAGGGCCATTGAGCGTCGCTTCAACACGAGCACGCATTTCTTTGGCTGCCTTATTGGTAAAGGTTACCGCGAAAATACTAAATGCAGAGGCGTGCTCAACTTGCATAAGCCAAGCAATACGATGAACCAGTACTCGTGTTTTACCTGACCCCGCACCTGCGAGCACTAACATGTTTTGCAGAGGTGCGGCGACTGCATCGCGCTGTTTGTCGTTGAGGCCGTCGAGTAATTCTGATACGTCCATTGCTTTGCCTATTTGCTCAAATGATGGCAAGTATACCGAGTCGTTGCCATAAATCCCAGCATATCGCAAAGCAAACCCAACCGAGTAAAGGTAACATTATGATTTATAAAGAAACATAAACTGGTTTTTTATACAGTGTTTATATTTATTTTTGCAAAACGTCCTTCAACCGATTTTGTACCTCTGTTACCAATAAATCGGGTTGGAATTTTGATAGAAACGCATTACAACCCACTTTTTCGACCATGGCATGATTAAAGCTGCCACTGAGTGAGGTATTGAGAATGACATAAAGGTCTTTCAGGCGACTGTCGTTGCGAATTTCATAGGTGAGTCGATAACCATCCATAACCGGCATTTCTGCATCGGTGATCACCGCAAGTAACTCTTTTTGTACGTCGATACCTTCGTCGGCCCAGTGCTTTAACACATTGAGCGCCTCTTGGCCGTCAGTCGCTGGGATGATTTCTATGCCCAATTGTGCCAAGGTATCGGCAACTTGACGACGAGCAGTCGGCGAGTCATCGGCATGTAGAATTTTACGGCCATGAAACTCGTTGATGATATCTTTATCTAGAATGTCTTGCGGGATCTCAACTTTGTACTCAACGATTTCGGCAAGTACCTTTTCTACATCGATAATTTCAACGATGTGTTCAACGCCGTCACGTTTGATTTTAGTCAGTGCGGTGAGGTAGTGATTGCGGCCAACAGACTTGGGGGTTGGCATAATATCGGACCACGTAGTATTGACGATTTGGTCAACTTTACCAACTAAGAAGGCCTGCACTGAGCGGTTGTATTCTGTGATCACTAGATTGCAGTCTTTGTCTCGGTCGCATGGCGGCATGCATATCGCTTGTCGTAAATCGATAACCGGAATAGACTCGCCACGAATATTGGTTACGCCACATACTTTTGGGTGTGCATTGGGCATTTTATTGAGATGAGGGAGCTTAACAACTTCTTTTACCTTGAAGACGTTGAGCGCAAAAAAGTGGCGGCTATGAAGATGAAACAATAGCAACTCAAGGCGGTTTTCACCCACCAGTTGTGTGCGTTGATCTACTGAGGCCAATACGCCAGCCATGTTAACCCCTCATTACTTCTTGTAACCTTTTCTAAGACTATATCAAAGAAGTCGATATGTCGTGTTGTTTTTTGGCTAAAATCTGCAGTAAGGTAGCAGTATGTATTTGATAGAGAAGCAATATGCCTATAATTTTTAAGCGTTTAGTTGTTTTGATGCGGGCTCATGTGGATAAAGCCAGCTGGCAACTGTTATTTATGGCAACGCTCATTCATATGTCGGTGACTTGGGGGTTGTTATGGCTCAGCAATGAATCGGCATTATTGCCACTGAGCACGTTCTTTTATTACTACGTAGTGACGACTTCAACAGTTGGCTACGGAGACTTTAGTGCAACAACGGATTTTGGTCGTTTAGTCGTTGCCACTATACAGATCCCATTTGGCCTTGCGCTATTTGGTGTGTTATTGGGAAAAGCTGGACAATTTGTGACGTATTGGGTGAGAAGAGGCATGACAGGGGAAAAAGACTTTGCACATTTGCAAAACCACATCGTAATTTTTGGTTGGCATGATGTGAGAACGAAAAAAATGGTGGACTACATTTTAGGTGACAATAAACGCGAAGATAGAAAAATCGTATTAGCCGTCACCGAGGCCATGGAGCATCCGCTGTTGAGTTATCCGGAAGTCGCATTTGCGCGTTTAACCAGCTTTACTGATGACGAACAGCTAAGTCGGATTAACATCGAGCGGGCTGACAAAATCATCATTGATGGCGATGATGATAACCAGACATTTACCACCGCGCTAAAGCTTAGCCGAGTAGTAAAATCCGAAGCGCATATTAGCGCGCACTTCTTGGACGATAGCAAAGCACTGCTTTTAAGAGAGCATTGTAAAAATGTTGAATGCTCAGCATCTATGTCTGCGGAAATCTTAGTGCGAGCAATGCAAGACCCAGGCTCAAGCCGAGTACAAGAGGAATTGCTGTCGACGCTACACGGCGATACGCAATTCAGCTTAGCCTTACCAGCAGAGGTAAGCTGTTTAACCTTTGGTGATATTTTTGGTTATTTTAAACAGCATCATGATGCGACGTTGCTCGGTGTTGCGCACGATATAAATGCGCTAGACATGGATCTAAACCCACCTTTGGATTACAACATCACAGGGGGAGATATTTTGCACTATATTGCACCGCAACGAGTGCTTGCATCAGAGGTTGACTGGTCATCACTATGTTCGAAGAACTCTTCTTGATGATTGCTGTTGTGTGCGCTTACTTACTTCCTGTCGCTTTAGTTGCAGGAAGCAAGCGCAGCAAAGGGCATGAAAAAAACGGCTGGCTGATAGGAACGCTACTATTTTCTTGGGTCGCTTTACTGCTATATATCAGCATAGTGCCTAAACACGGGCGACAAAAAGGCAAAGCAAAACGTTAGCTTTGCCCCGACATCTCTAAAATAATCTGCCACTCAGGTTCGATGATGGGCATGATGGATAACCGTCCCCCTTTTTTTAAAGCCAGCTCGGTGAGCGCAGTGTTGGCTTTTATCGCCTGCAGGGTCACCGGGCGTAGGTGCTGCTCGTATGCTAGAGTGACGCCTACCCAGCGAGGGTTATCGGTGCTTGATTTGGCATCATAATAATCACTGCTTAAGTCAAATTGGTGTGGATCTGGCTCTGCTGCTTTCACCACTTTAGCAATACCGACAACCGCAGGCACTTTACAGCTTGAGTGGTAAATAAACACTGAGTCACCTACCTTAACCTCGTCGCGCAGGAAGTTTCTCGCCTGATAATTACGAATTCCCTCCCAAAAAGTTTGCTGCTCAGGCGCGTTTTTTAAGTTATCAATGGAAAATGCATCGGGTTCTGTTTTAAACAGCCAATAAGCCATATGGGTTAGTCCAATAGTTTGAGTTATGATGTATTATACTCATTTGAGCAATATACTTGGTTTGCTACCAGTCCGAGTCTTACTTGGATTTGGTAAAAGTATTATCTCATTATAACGACTATCGCCAGTTCTACTAGACGTTCGGAGTGCAACATGAGTCAAGTGTTACAAAATCTGTTGGATTTACTCAGCCTTGAAGAAATTGAGCAAGGGATATATCGAGGTCAAAGCCAAGACCTTGGTTTTCCTCAAGTGTTTGGAGGTCAGGTGATGGGGCAGGCGTTGTCTGCAGCAAAATACACCTTACCAGAAGGGCGCTTTGTTAACTCGCTGCACTCTTACTTTTTGCGTCCTGGTGATGCAAGCAAGCCCATTGTCTACGATGTCGAAAACATTCGTGATGGTCGCAGTTTTAGCACTCGTAGGATCAGTGCCATTCAATATGGTAAGCCGATATTTTACATGACTGCCTCTTTCCAAGGGGATGAACCGGGCGTTTCTCATCAATCTTTGATGCCGGATGTGCCAGAGCCTGAAACGTTAAAGTCATCACTCCACTTTTATCAAGAACATGCGGACCTTATTCCAGAATCACTTCGAGCGAAATTTACGCAAGAAATGCCGCTGGATATGCGCCCTGTAAACTTTCAAAATCCATTTAAACCCAAAAAACAGGACCCGGTGAGAAATGTTTGGTTTAAAGCCAATGGCGAGATGCCGGACGACAGAAGGATCCACAACTATTTGCTGGCATATGCCTCAGATTTTGAATTTTTACCAACAGCACTACAACCACATGGTTTGTCGTTTATGCAGTCAAATATGCAAGTCGCGACAATAGACCATGCGATGTGGTTTCATCGTCCGTTTAGAATGGATGAATGGATTTTATATAGCGTTGATAGTCCGAGCGCGTCTAATGGCCGAGGCCTAGTACGAGGCCAATTTTTTAACCGCCAAGGTGAGTTAGTTGCGTCGACTATTCAAGAAGGCGTGATGCGCCAACGCTAATTTGTTGGAAAGTGTATGGCGCTTTTTAACAGTAATCTTGCTTGGTGCTTTGTACTGCACTAAGCAAAGTATTAACTTATAAAATTATAAGCCATTGCTTGCAGAGGGTTTTCCTGTTTATTGATGGCCGTTCCTAAAGTCGTCTGCACTACTTTTTCCGGTGCTGTACTCGGTTTGATTTTGCACTATCTTTAAAATTCCATCTAGATGTAGCGTTATTGCATTTTTCCCAAACAAAAATTAACACTAAAGTCAGCTAAATTTATCTACATTGTTATTAACAAAACGAATCGTCGCGTCACAGACAGACACATATGACTCTAGGAGAATGATAATGAATAAACCGCTCGCCACTGTAATTGCATTGACGTTTGTCGGATTAACCGCGGGTTGCGCAACGGAAGCATCAAGAACGGTAGAAGCACCAAAAGTGGCCTCATATAATCAAGTTTACAATGGCCCAAAAAGTCAGTTAGCGGTTGGTAAATTGCAAAACCGTTCAGCTTTTCACAATGGGGTGTTTAGTTCAGGACCGGACCGCTTGGGCTCTCAGGCTAAAACTATTCTGACCACCCATTTACAGCAGAGTAATCGCTTTATTGTTTTAGATAGAGAAAACATGACAGAGATAGCCCAAGAAGCTGGATTTGCTGGTGCAAAACAAAGTATTAAGGGTGCTAACTTTGTGATCACGGGAGATGTTTCTGAGTTTGGTCGAAAAGAAGTAGGTGATAAACAATTATTCGGTATTCTAGGTAAAGGAAAATCGCAAATTGCTTACGCTAAGGTAAATCTGAATATCGTTGATGTGACTAGTTCAGAAGTCGTCTACTCGGTGCAAGGTGCTGGAGAATACAGCTTATCTAATCGCGAAGTGGTTGGTTTTGGTGGCACTGCAGGGTATGACTCAACGCTAAACGGCAAGGTACTGGATTTAGCTATTCGCGAGGCTGTCAATAACTTGGTTAGCGGCATCGAGAAAGGCGATTGGAAGCCTTTATAGACAATCCCCACAGCTAATCTAAACCTCAGGTAAATTATGAAGCAAACGATATTTGTGGCGACTTTACTATTGATATTGTCTGGGTGTCAGAGTACGACACCACAATATTATTACGGTTCTTACGAACGTAACCTCTATGAGTTCTTTCGAGGTGATGGGCAGTCGCTTGAGCAGCAGATCAGTCAGTTAGAGTCAAGCATAGCGCGCGCCGAAGTAAAGCAGATAAGTCCAGCACCAGGCATGTATGCGCATCTCGGTTACTTATATTTGATGCAAGGGGATGACAGCAAAGGGTTTGCGTATTTTGAACAGGAAAAACAACTGTATCCTGAGTCCAGGCAATATATCGACTTTTTACTAAAAAATGCACAGGGAGAATAAGATGAAATGGATTAAAGCGAGCTTGGTGCTTTTGACTTTTTCCTTATTGAATGGCTGTGCGACAGCACCTAAACAGGATTATAGTGCCTTTATCCAAAGCGATCCTAAGTCGATACTGGTGTTACCGCCTATCAATAATTCCAATGAAATTGTTGCACCTTTTGGGGTTATGGCGACGGTTGTAAAGCCACTTGCAGACTCTGGCTATTATGTTTTTCCAGTATCTTTGGTCAATGAGACTTTTAAAAATAACGGCTTAACTGTGGCTCATGATGTTCACAGTGTCGCGATAGACAAGCTCTATGAAATCTTTGCTGCTGACGCTGCTTTATACATAGAGATTCAAGATTATGGTACGTCATACGTTGTATTAGATAGTGACACTACCGTAGCGCTATCGGCAAGGTTGGTTGATTTAAAAACTGGCCAAGTAATTTGGCGTGGTAAGTCAAAAGCGTCAAGTAGTGAAGACAGAGATGACCGTGATAACAGTTTGGCTGGCGCATTGATTGGCGCGGTACTAAATCAGGTGATTGAAAGCACTTCAGATAAAGGATTTGAAGTTTCACAGAAAGCATCACAGAGATTATTATCAGCGGACTCAAGCAATGGTTTGCTTTATGGCGTGCGCTCACCTAAGTATGGGCAAATTGAAAAATAAGCCATATTTTGACTACGCTTTCTTATCGGCTGATTGCTGCTATATTCATTAGACTTTGATTGACAGGTGATCCCCATGGCAATAATTAGTGAATTTAGACCCGGTTATTTTTGTTGGATTGAATTGTGTTCAAGCGATTGGCAGTCAGCAAAACCCTTCTATAGCCAACTATTTGATTGGCAAATTCTAGACCAACCCATTGGTGAAGATTGTTATTACACCATGTTGCAAAAAGAAGTCGATGATGTCGCTGCTATGTATCAGATGACCGCTGAACAACAACAGGGAGGCATGCCTAGTCACTGGCTTGCTTATGTGGCAGTAGACAATGTCGATGAATGTCTAAACAAAGCCAACGAACTCGGTGCTGAAGTGCTTGCAGGCCCTCATGATGTCTCAGGGGCAGGGCGGATGGTAATGTTAAAGGAGCCAGGTGGAGCGGTGTTTGCGTTATGGCAAGAGGGTGGTCATATTGGGACGCAACGTCATCTTGAAGCGAATACTCCTTATTGGTTTGAGCTAGTGAGTAAAAACAGCGCCAAAAGTTGTGACTTTTATTCAGCATTATTTGGGTGGCAAGTCGAAGTCAAAGACATGGGCAATATGGACTACACCTTGTTCAAAGTAAATGAGCAACCCGTCGCTGGCATGTTAGAAATGACGACTGAATGGGGTGAAGACATTCCTCCGCACTGGATGGTTTACATTGCGGTATTGGACTGCGATAGTAAAGCTGAATATGCCCAAAAGCTTGGCGGAGAAATTTGTGTACCGCCGACAGATATACCAGAAGTAGGTCGCTTTAGCGTGATAACTGATCCTCAAGGGGCGGTATTCTCTATCATAGAATCTGCCATGGATGATATTTCAACTTAATGCATTTCTAATTCAATCACTTTGCCATGGCAAGTGGCAAAGCTCTCAGAGAGCCGGCTTAGAATAGTATCGCGCTCTCCACTACTATTTAGCTGCTTGATAGACGCTGTTAATTTCGGCAGTAGGTCTTGGTGTTTACGATTGATATAGTGATAAATAGGATAACTCGCATCTCGTAGCCTACGCACGTAAACTGCGGCGAGCCCTGACTGGCATAGCGCACCAAGCGCAAATAAGTCATCAGCTAAAATTTGTTCTACATGACCTTTTTCAAGTGCTTGAAACGCAGAAACATCGTTAGAGACCGCATTACAGGTCAACTTTTTACGCTGACAAACTTGCTCCGTTATTAAACTGCCCTGTATTACCACATAGTCTTGCCGGGTCGACAAAGTACAATGCTCCTTCTTGAGACAAAACACCGCCATTTGCACGGTTGCAAGTGGTTCGGGTATTTGCAGTAAGTTAGGATAGGCATTTGCAATAGCGCTAGTGCGTCCTGCTTCCGCATCATAAAACCCTTGATCTACATATTCTAATCCGCGCTCACTGGGTAACACGACAAGTGTGGGCGTGATATTCAAAGGTGCGTATATCTTTTGCATGAGTTGTGCGATTTGCTGTTGGCCAAGTTGATAAGCGACCAGCTCGCTGACATTGATTTGGTAGGCGAACGCCGCCTTGTGGATGAAGAAAAGCAAGAAGGTGCTAAGTGCGAGTTTCACAACATATCCTTACGGTTGTCAGAGTTATAACTGTAGCAAAGTTGTCAGAAAGTGAAAAAGTACATCATAAAAATGAATTCAGTCGAGATTGACCTTGAGTTTAGTAAACTCATACCAATTGTAATAGTTTGAGCACAAAAATCGTGAGGAGAAGGATATGACACTACATGTTTTGGTGACCGGTGCTAATCGTGGGATTGGATTAGAGTTTTGTAAACAATACTTATCTCTAGGCTGCAAAGTAACTGCGGTTGTTCGCAAAGCATCGGCAGAACTAGAATCTCTAGGCGTGGATATCATTGAAGATATAGATGTTGCGACGGAAAATGGCGCGAAAAAGCTATTGGCGGCATTGGGGTCGGAGAAAATAGATATTCTTATTAATAACGCTGGGGTATTTCACAATGAAACGCTAGCAGAAATGGATTTTGAAAATATCGACCACCAATTTAACGTTAATGCGTTAGGGCCAATTCGAGTTACTCATGCACTGCTCGATAACCTCAAAGCAGGTAGTAAAGTTGCCATGATCACAAGTCGTATGGGTTCGATTGCAGATAATGGTTCTGGTGGTTACATTGGTTATAGAATGTCGAAAGCAGCATTAAACGCGGCGAGTGTGAGTATGGCTCACGAGCTGAAAAACCAAGATATCGCTGTTGGACTATTCCATCCTGGCTTTGTACAAACGCAGATGGTGGGATTTGCAGGTGATATTGGTCCAGATGTTGCGGCGGAACGTTTAATTAAGAGAATTGAACACCTAACTATCGAAAACAGTGGTGGTTTTTGGCACTCCAATGGTGACACGCTTCCTTGGTAATCAAGCTGGGCGCATCGTCGCCCCCTTTTCAGCCATCAGCCATCTAACTGTGCTAATATAAGGCAAATACTCAGATGGTAACCTTTGATGGAATTACAACAAGATACCCCATTATCACTGCCGCTTTTTTTGTTAGACGACAACATCGAGAATCGCGATATCGACTCTCCAGATGCTGAAGTATCAGTGATGTTGAGTGAGAACCTCCTTGCTCATTTGTGCCAAAACCCAAAAGAAGATGAGAATATTAGCTTGCATATTGATGACTATGCGCTAAACAACATTAGTACGACAGTGACTGAGTTGATAGGTGCGGAACATCAGTTGCAATTGCTCATTAATCGCGGGCCTATTCTCAGTGCTGTGCTGAGTACTAGTAGCGATGCATTGTTTGTTTCGCCTCCAGTAGAAATGATGCCGACTTTTGATCTAGGGCTAGATGACGACGAGGACGAGTAAATGTCTAAACGTGCATTGTTTTGTGCGGTGGTTGTCGCCGTGCTTTCTGGCTGTGTGGCTTTGGGCGTGTCTAAATATGATGATATGTTTGGACCAGAGCAACCCCAAGCACGAATCGAACAATATCACCAAGGCGGTGCACGTTATTTACAAAGCGTGAAGCCCATTTTGGAGTCGCGTTGTGTGGTTTGCCATGGTTGTTATGACGCACCCTGCCAGCTCAAATTGTCATCTCCAGAAGGAATAGATAGGGGATTGTCGAAGGAATTAGTGTATGACGGCACACGGTTGTTAGCACAAACACCAACTCGGCTGTTATTCGACGCCCAAACCACGACACAGTGGCGCGAGCGTGGTTTTACCCCAGTGCTTAATGAGCGCAATCAATCTGAATACAGCAACCTAGCTGGGAGTGTGCTTTATAATAGCTTGCTGTTAAAAATGTCTCATCGTTTTCCTGAGCAAGGCATCTTGGGTAAAGAGTTTGATTTCTCTTTAGATCGAACGCAGTCTTGCCCAACCATGGATGAATTTTCTACCCTTGTGAAACGACAGCCTCATGCGGGTATGCCCTACGGCTTACCAGCGCTCACGCATGATGAATTCAAAACCTTGGAAGCATGGCTGCAAAGTGGCAGTAAAATGAGCCAGATTGCAAAGCCAAGTGTTGCAGCACAAAAAGAAGTGAAAAAGTGGGAACAATTTCTTAATCAGGACTCCAATAAGCACCGCCTTGCCGCGCGTTATATTTTTGAGCATTGGTATTTAGCCCATATCCACTTCCCTCATCTTGATGACCCCGCGTTTTTTCAATTGGTACGCTCAAGCACGCCGCCTGGCCAGCCAGTCGCACTGGTGAGCTCGGTACGTCCGTTTGACGATCCTAAGATCGATAGAGTGTATTATCGATTGATGCAAGTGCGCAGTACCATTTTGTCAAAAACTCACATGCCACTGGCATTGAACGACGCTAAGCTATCACGGTTACATCAGCAATTTTATGCAGCGGATTATCACGTGGATGAACTGCCAGGTTATGAGCCAGAGCTTGCAGCAAACCCATTTAAGGTATTCAAAGATATTCCGGTCAATTCTCGTTATCAATTCATGCTGGATGAGGCCGAGTTAATTGTAAAAGGCTTTATCAAAGGCCCTGTATGTCGAGGTCAAATAGCGCTTAACGTCATTAACGACCATTTTTGGGTGGCGTTTGTTGATCCTGAAAAAAATAGCAACGAAGCGGTGAACCAGCTGCTGCTTAAACATGATGAAGATTTGGTGCTACCTGCGGCTGAGCAAAGTAATGCGTTACCGCTTTCCAGTTGGGCTAAATACGCCACTAAGCAGCAGGATTACTTACGTGCCAAAACAGAGCTTGCAGATAAGATGTTTGCCGATGGGCAGCGTCTCAATATGGACTTGATTTGGCGTGGAGAGGGGGAAAACCCGAATGCAGCATTAACTATCTTCCGTCATTTTGATAGCGCAACGGTGGTTAAAGGTTTTATCGGCCAGCCTCCCAAAACAGCTTGGGTATTAGACTATGCTTTGTTCGAGCGCATTCACTACTTGCTGGTGGCGGGTTTTGACGTGTATGGCAACATTGGTCATCAGCTTATCACACGCTTATATATGGACTTCTTGAGGCTTGAAGGTGAGCAAAACTTTTTAAATCTGCTGCCACTTAGTCATCGTCAGGAAATTAAACGCTATTGGTATCGTAAGTCACACCTGAGCTTAAGTGAGTTTATCAATCGCAAATCACTAATCGGTGCGCCAACGGGAATAAAATACGAAACGGACGATCCAAAGCAAGAATTGTATGACAAACTGCATGCTGTGCTTAAGCCCGTTCTAAATAGGGATTATGACTATCAAGCCGTCGGCAAGCCACTGCAGGCACTCAATAGCATGTCCGTTAGAGCGATTAATTTGCTTCCACAGGTCTCATTTATTATTACTAAGCAAAGTGACGGTTCACATCAAGCGTTCTCGCTATTACACCATAATGCCCACTACAACATCTCCAGTTTGTTAAATGAAGAAGGGCAAAGAGCGTATACCGAAGACACTGCGACGATTGTGCCAGGCTTTATCGGAGATTATCCAGAGGCAATTTGGTATTTAGAAAGCGAGGCAGCACAAGAGGACTTCGTCTCATCATTTAGCCAAATGAATAGTGAGTCTGATTACCGAGCGCTACGAGCGCAATATGGGATCCGCAGGACTCACCCAGAGTTTTGGCGTTACAGTGATTTAATTCACGATATTGCCAAGCAAACACGTGGCGTTGAATATGGTTTATTTGACTATAACCGGTTAGAAAACCGCTAAAAAAACGGAGTCTTCGGACTCCACTTTTTAAGTGCTTTTCCTATAGTTGACTAGCTGCTTTTACCGCAGCTAGTAGCACGCTTTCATCCAATCTCACTTTGTAATTTGGGTTTGCGTATTGAAATTGGATCAAGCCTTTCTTATCGACTACAAATACTGCTGGTACCGGCAAGGCAACTTTATCGTTCCCCTCAAAATCAACGAAATTTACGCCCAACTTGTTGCGATAAGCAAGGGCTGTCTTATCATCTAGAAAATAGGCGAGACCTAACGCTTGGCTCATACGCATCTCGTTATCAGACAACAGTTGGTAGTGAGGGGATTCAATTGTACTTTTTGCCAGCGCCTCAGGTGAGTCTGGTGCGATAGCAATAATCTGTGCCCCCATTTTAACAAGCTGTGGTTCAATTTTTTGGATCCCCGCGAGCTGTCTTGAACAGTACGGACACCAGCCACCACGATAAACCACCAGTACGGTGATATTTTCTTTATAGCGTGTCGCGAGGTCGACAGTTTTACCTGACTTATCTTTGAGTTGTAATGCAGGGGCATCAATGCCTGGAAGGAGTGGACTCACTTGCTCAGGTGCTGCGGCGATATTAGTGATTTCAGCTGCGCTGACAAAGGCTGAACAAGCCAAAGCGAGCGATAAAATAAAATGACGCATAAAAAGTTCCTAGGGTTTCAAGTTGATATCGACTCAGAAGACCTAAGCGCTGGCGAAAATCTTTCACTTCGGTATGATATCGCTCGTAATTGATTTCCATGAAGAGAGAGCACAATGTCTGCAAACATCACTAAGCTTGTGGTTATGCTAGAAATGCAACATGCCATGAACACCAAAGTACACCAACAATGGTTTGAACAAGGGTTTGAATGGTACCGCGCAATTTGGGTTGAGTGTGCAGAAATGCTAGATCACTACGGTTGGAAATGGTGGAAAAAGCAAACGCCAGATACTGAGCAAGTGATTTTAGAGCTAGTGGATATTTTTCATTTTGGCTTGTCTTTACGTATCGATGGCGAAACGTCATTTGAGCAACTAGCGACTCAATTAGAGGCTGAATTGGCAAAGCCAACTACCGCAGAAGACTTCAAGGAAACCCTTGAATTACTTGCAAGTGCGGCTGTAACCAAACGCGAGTTTGATGCCCATGCGTTTGCGAGTTGTATGCAGCAAATCGGGATGTCTATTGATGACCTATACCGTGGATATGTCGGTAAAAACACGCTTAACTTCTTCCGCCAAGATCATGGCTATAAAGATGGCTCTTACATCAAGGTATGGAATGGCCAAGAAGATAACGAACACCTAGTCGAAGTGGTGAAAAGTCTAGATACAGCGCACCCAGACTTTAAAACACATGTGTACGACGGCTTAAAAGCTCGCTACCCAGCTTAATCTATAATAGGTAGCAAGGTACGGTAATCGGAGACTGAGAGATATTCAGTGATCTCTCGTTCTGGTTGCCGACTATCAGGATTAGCAACGGCAAGCAAATGGCCAATACCAAACTCTTGCGCAGCATTTAACACGCTAATGCTATCGTCCACAAATAAAGTGCGGGACTTATCAAAGCCCAAATCACGCTCTACCTGTTGCCACAACATTTGACTTTCCTTACTTACGCCATATTCATGGGTTGAAACCAATTTGTCGAGATACTTATCGAATTGGGTACGCTCAATTTTCAAACTTAGACTGTTTGGGTGAGCGTTGGTCAACAAGATAAGCTGTTTTCCACTCTTTCTTAAGGCCTCTAAAAACGCAGGTACATCCTCACGAATTGAGATCAAGTGTTGCACTTCACGTTTAAGCTCCATAATGGGTAGCTGTAGTTGCTCCTGCCAATAATCTAGGCAATACCATTCTATCTGGCCCATTACCGCGTCATAACGGGCGAGGATGTCGGCCCTTGCAGCCTCAAGGGTTAAGCCTTGACGTTTTGCGTGTGCCTTAGGCACGACGTCGAGAAAAAAGTGATTATCAAAATGGAGGTCGAGTAATGTGCCATCCATATCTAACAAAACGGTATCGATATTTGACCAATTTAGCATAGGCATTTAACTTCAAAGGCTTTATGATTAGGTTATTCGCCATGATAGCAAATAATGATCTATGTCACATAAAAAGCATCCCACACCACCAGAAATTTTAGCTTGCGACGTCGTGGCTAAAAGCAAATTGTTCACGGTAGAAGCACTTTCGTTATCTTTTTCGAATGGCGAGCAACGAGAATACGAAAGAGTCCGTGGCGGTGGCCGTGGCGCAGTAATGATCGTGCCCATAACTGCTGATAATGAGCTATTATTAGTGAGAGAATACTGTGCAGGAACACATGACTATCAACTCGGCTTTCCCAAAGGGTTAATTGACCCAGGCGAAACCCCAGTGGAAGCGGGTAACCGAGAGCTAAAAGAAGAAGTGGGTTTTGGTGCAAATGCTTTCTCTGAACTCAAAGTAGTGTCACTGGCACCGAGTTACTTTAATGCCAAAATGCATATTTTGGTCGCTAGTGAACTTTACCCTGAACAGCTTGAAGGTGATGAACCAGAACCACTGGTAGTAGTGAAGTGGCCGCTAGATAAATTATATGATCTGTTACATCAAGAGGACTTTACTGAAGCAAGAAGTGTCGCGGCACTACTGTTATTAAAAGCACATTTGAATCTGGAGGCGTAAATTGCAGTCCTATTTAGAGCCTTGCATCGCACTGGCAAAACGTGCCGGTGAAGCCATTATGGCAATTTATCAAGCCGATGATATTGGTAAAAAAGAAAAGTCTGACCACACTCCTGTCACTGCAGCTGATTTGGCATCTAATGAGATCTTAATGGCGGGTCTTGCTGAAATAGCACCTGACATTCCGGTAATGTCTGAAGAAACACCAATTCCACCATTGAGTGAGCGACAAAGTTGGCAACGATACTGGTTACTCGATCCTATGGATGGCACTGGGGAGTTTATTCTTGAAAGCGGTGACTTTGCCGTCAATATTGCGCTCATCGAAAATAATCATCCTGTGTTAGGCGTCATTTACTGGCCATCTCAAGGGCTGACATATTACGCCAGCAAAGATGAAGGTGCGTTTAAACGTAGTGACTCGGGTGAAAGTAAACGCATTTTCGTCTCGCCAAGAGAAACGCTGACATTGGCTGTAAGCCGTAGACAAAAGCTTGAAGCGGTAAGTCAGTACTTAAATAGTCAGTTCGACACCGTGGCACTTGGATCATGTTCATTAAAAGCCTGCATTATCGCAGAAGGTAAGGCGGATTGTTTTTTACGAGTAGGACCAACGGGAGAGTGGGATACTGGCGCGTCACAGATCATCGTGGAAGAAGCCGGGGGTTGTATTACCGATGCTGAGTTTAACCCGTTGACCTACAATCGACGAGAAACTACCGAAAACCCAGACTTTATTGTTATGGGGCATCCCGATTGGCAATGGCAAAAGTTGATCAGTCCACATCATCGAACGATAGAATAAATAACGGCTTAAGTTGAAGGTTGTGGGATTTTTGCGCACTTGAATTGTTTTAAGCATTAAATCCCTTGCAATAAAATTTTAATCCATTATTATAGCGGCCTCTTGAAAAGGAAGTCCTTTTTAAGAATATACAGGCGCGGGATGGAGCAGCCTGGTAGCTCGTCGGGCTCATAACCCGAAGGTCGTCGGTTCAAATCCGGCTCCCGCAACCAACATCAGTTGGATGTATAAAGTCTCAAGTACAAGACTTAAAATTAAGTACAAATACAGGCGCGGGATGGAGCAGAATGATAAATCATTCGTCGGACTCGCTAAACCTGAAAAGAATCGAAGGTCGTCGGTCCCCGACGAAGAATAGATTCACAAAAATATACAGGCGCGGGATGGAGCAGCCTGGTAGCTCGTCGGGCTCATAACCCGAAGGTCGTCGGTTCAAATCCGGCTCCCGCAACCAACATCAGTTGGATGTATAAAGTCTCAAGTACAAGACTCAAAATTAAGTACAAATACAGGCGCGGGATGGAGCAGAATGATAAATCATTCGTCGGACTCGCTAAACCTGGAAAGAATCGAAGGTCGTCGGTTCCCGACGAAGAATAGATTCACAAAAATATACAGGCGCGGGATGGAGCAGCCTGGTAGCTCGTCGGGCTCATAACCCGAAGGTCGTCGGTTCAAATCCGGCTCCCGCAACCAATTCTTAATTGGACTGTAAAATCTAAAAAACTACTCCAAAACTCGTCGGTTCACTCTTCATAAATTAATAGCTCCCGC
The DNA here is from genome assembly GCA_000814665.1 of Pseudoalteromonas flavipulchra NCIMB 2033 = ATCC BAA-314. GTDB lineage: Bacteria > Pseudomonadota > Gammaproteobacteria > Enterobacterales > Alteromonadaceae > Pseudoalteromonas > Pseudoalteromonas maricaloris. Next base: position 141,240 of record JWIH01000019.1, on the reverse strand, counting down.
AACCAATTTTTAATTGGACTGCACAATCTAAAGAATTACTCCGAAACTCGTCGGTTCGCTCTTCATAAATTACTGGCTTCCGCAAGCAATTTTTAATTGGACTGCATAATCTAAAGAACTCGTACAAAAGTCGTCGGTTCACTCTTCATAAATTAATGGCTCCCGTAAGCAATTCTTAATTGGACTGTAAAATCTAAAAAACTACTCCAAAACTCGTCGGTTCACTCTTCATAAATTAATAGCTCCCGCAACCAATTTTTAATTGGACTGCACAATCTAAAGAATTACTCAGAAACTCGTCGGTTCACTCTTCATAAATTACTGGCTTCCGCAACCAATTCTTAATTGGACTGTAAAATCTAAAAAACTACTCCAAAACTCGTCGGTTCACTCTTCATAAGTTAACAGCTCCCGCAACCAATTCTTAATTGGACTGTAAAATCTAAAAAACTACTCCAAAACTCGTCGGTTCACTCTTCATAAATTAATAGCTCCCGCAACCAATTTTATTGGTACTGAAGTTTAAGCTTTGTTCTATAGTTAGCCTACTTTTCCTACACAATCTAAAACTTCATACTATTGATTCTGAAGCTGAGTATTTACTCTCTAGGTCATCGCCTCAATTTTCATCTTTTCAGCATTAAACTCGGTAGCTATATGCTGCGAATATTTGTCTATAAATCTTTATATGGTCTAGGCTTTTACTATCTCTTATTTGAGGTGTATGAAGATGGATTTACATAGTATTCGAGTCAAAAGTTCATTGCCAACGGCTATGTTGACGATCGTGCTGCTATTTGTGTTTTTTGGTTTTTCAGTGTTGCTCAATAAGGTGCAATCGGCACTTGAGATCCAAACTGAAAACTATTTAAAAGCGGTGTCAGTGGTACTCAATGCGGATAGAGACTTTTATCAAGCTCAAGAAGCCTACCTCAAATTATTAGCTGGTGAAGATAAGTGGGCGGATTTTGAAGAAAACGCCGAGCAGGTCAAACAGCGCTATCAAAAGTATCTTCAGTTTATGTCACTCCACCAGAGTGAACTGGGTAGTTTTGCAACTTTTGATGCGGACTTTCAAAGTTGGTATCGCGTGACGGTGGCGAGTATTAAAACTCCAACAGATAAAGCGCTTCAAACTGAGTCTGCTAAGTTATTTGGTGCAGTTCGTGATGTGCTTGATAAAGCCGGTGAATTAGCCGATGAAAAATCGGCTGCAAGTCGTGCGGTAGTTGTTGCTGAGGTTACTCAGATAAAATGGGGACTTGGCGTTGGTGCCTTGCTCCTACTTGGTATTGCTTGTTGGATTGCTTATCGGATCCCTCGTCAGTTAGCACAGCAGATAAATTTTGTGTCGGATAGGATCTCTGAAATTGCCTCTGGGGACGGAGACTTAACTGGTCGCATTGAAATCAAAGGAAATGATGAGTTTGCAAAGCTATCGCTAAACTTTAATCATTTTCTCGAGAGTTTACAGGCGATGGTTACAGCACTTGTGAAAGATGGTGGCGAGCTGTCGAGTTTGTCGTCAAAACTCAGTCATTATGCCACACAGTGCCATGACTTAATCGACTCGCTTGGTAAGTCATCACATACCATTGTTAGCGCGGTGCATCAGCTAAGTCACTCAAGTCAAGAAGTCTCGTCGGTGGCAGAAAACTCATTGAAAGAAGCTGAAGCTTCACATCGCTACGCAGCACAAGGTAAAACGGTGTTGGCTGATTCAAAACAAAAAATCACTCATCTTGCTGATAATATGGAAGCGGCACTCTCCAGTTCGTTAGCTTTACAAAAAAACTCTGAAAACATTACGCAAGTGCTCGATGTTATTCGCGGGATTGCTGAGCAAACCAATTTATTAGCGCTCAACGCGGCAATTGAAGCGGCAAGAGCGGGTGAACAAGGTCGTGGATTTGCAGTGGTAGCTGACGAGGTTAGGTCACTAGCCACTCGAACACAAGACAGCACTAATGATATTCAGAAGATGTTAGAAGCATTCTCACATAGCGTAGAGGACTCACAAAAGACCATTGAAGATGGTAAGCAGTATGTTGATGTTGCAGTAGAAAGTTTTACGAAGGCAACGGAGCTATTGGAGTTAATTGCACAAAGTGCGGTGAAAGTGACTGAGCTTTCAGAGCAAACCGCTCATGCGACTCAGCAGCAAAATGCAGTGTCTACTGAGATTAGCAGTAATCTAACTGATTTAAATGACAAAACATTGGACGGCGAGAGACTGTCTGGAGAAACGCATCAAATTTCGGATGATGTGCTGCGAGTCACCAGTAAATTGGTGGATGAATTATCCCAGTTTAAAGTCTAAGGTCTTGTAAGGTGTGCCGTGCGGCACGGCACACCTTATGAAATCAGCTGTTTGAACAGTTATTTAGCAAACTTCTTTGCGTAAGCCTCAGCTTGCTTCCACACGCGTAGGGTATTGCCACCTAAAATCTTTTTGATATCAGCGTCACTGTAGCCTCTATCCAAAAGACCTTGCACAAGATTTGGATACGTTGACACGTCTTTCAAGCCAACCGGTAGTGAGTCACCCACACCATCGTAATCTGAACCAATGCCTACATGATCTATCCCTATCAACTTAACGACGTGGTCAATGTGATCTAGCACTTGATCAAGTGTGGCAAATGGGAACGGATTTTTTGCTCTAAACGCCGCTCTAAAATCGGTGCGATCTTTGTCTTTGGCTTCTTTTTGTGCTTCGTCACGCTTGTCATACCAAGCTCCAGCTTTTGCCGTCACAAAGCTCGAGCCAAAGTTAATTTGGATCACGCCGCCATTTTTTGCCAAGGCTTTGAGCATTTCGTCATCCATATTGCGCTCGAATCCTGGGGTGTATTTACGCAGGGATGAATGTGAAGCAACGACCGGCACTTTTGAAATGTCCATAACCTGATAAAAGGCGTCATCGGAAATATGTGATACATCAATGAGCATACCAATTTTGTTCATTTCAACCACAAGCTCTTTACCAAATGGGCTTAAGCCTTTCCATTTACGGCGTACGTCATAAGAAGAGTCAGAAATATGGTTGCTTTGCGAGTGTGCTAAGGTGATATAGCGCACGCCACGGTCATAAAAATGCTTAAGGTTTTTCATCTCACCTTCAATGGGTGAGCCATTTTCCATGCCCATCGCGATAGACATAATACCACTGTCAAATTGCGCATAAATGTCGTCGGTATTGTAAGCCATCGCAAATTTATCTGGTGCGCGATGTGCTAGGGCTTCCATACCGTCAATCAGTTGATTGGCGAGTTGATAGCTTTTACCTTTACCTTCAAATTCTAAATTAGCAGGAATATAAATAGACATAAATGGCGCATTAAGACCGCCTTTTACCGCGCGAGGGTAATCAAAATCACCGCCTTCGGTTGCTTGGCTAACATCATCCCATTTACTTTGGATGCGATATGGAACGTCGATGTGTGTATCAATTAGGATGTTATCGTGAGCGAGTTTAACTGCGCGCTCAGAGGCTTTGTATTCAGTTGCATAAGCGGTAGAAACAGCCAGCGCGAGGGCGCAAAGAGCAGTGCCGAGCTTCATAAAATTGCCTTTCCTTTATAGTTATAGAAATTTGATTGTAACAACTCCTGTTACTTCGACAACTGTTTACGATTAGCGCTAAATACAAAGAAAGCTGAAGGTTTTTTAATACTCGTAATCTTCCTGTGCTTGCATTGCTTGAAATTGTTGTTTGCTAACAATATTCACCGATTCGTGTAATTCCGAGAAAACGATCAGTGCTTCTCCGGATTTTAGCTGTGCTTTCACTTGCGCGACTTTGCTCTCGGTGCTGACTTCAGTATCGCCATAGTCTGTTCCTTCACGCAGCACATAATGCTCAATAAGGTTGTCCAGCGTCTCTTGCGGAAGTTGTTGATAGGGAATGAGCATACTACTTAGCCTTACTATAAATTTGCTGTAAATATTGTGGGATAACGCTTTCTAGCCAAAACTTTGGTTTAAGGGGGTTACTTCCCGAAATAAACCCTACGTGACCACCGTGTGGGCTCACTGCAAGCGTCACCGGTGAGTTAACCTGAGCAGCTGTAGGCACGGCTTGTGATGATAGCATGGGGTCATCTTCGGCGTGGATCAGGAGTGTTGGTGTCGTGATCTGGGTTAAGTAGGGCTGCGAACTTGCTTGTGCGTAATAGTCTTCCGCACCGTTAAAACCATGCAGCGGTGCCGTTATCTTATCATCAAATTGCCATAGGTCATCAATGGCATAAAGGGCAGGCTTGTCTATCCTAATTTGCGACTGGATGGTGTCTAGCTTACGTGAAAAAGACTTCTTCATCCTGTCTAGCAAGTATTTTTGATAGAGTTTAAAGCAGCTCTTTCTGATCACCTGACAAGAGGAAGAAAGGTGATAAGGCGCTGAGACGACAACGCCAGCCTCAAGACCGCTTTGCGATTTGGTTTCTCCCAAGTATTTGGCAAGTACATTACCGCCGAGCGAAAAGCCAACTGCAAACAATGGCCGTTTAGGAAAACGGGCTTTTAGCGTGTCTATAAAAAAGCCAAGATCTGAAGTTTCGCCGCTATGATAAGCTCTGGCTTGGCGGTTCACTTCACGTGAGCAGTTGCGAAAGTGCATCAGTACGGCATCAAAACCATGGTGTACCAACGCTTTTAATAGGCCTTTTGCATAAAAGCTGTTGATATTGCCTTCTAGCCCATGCAATACCACAACCAAAGGTGCCGATTTATCGCCGTGTTGTGCCCATGCAAGTTCTAAAAAGTCATCGTCTGGTGTGTCTAGTGTTTCATAGTCGACGGGCACCTGTAATCTCGGCCTAAAGAATCGCGGAAGTATGGTTTGGGCATGGCGGTTGCGCATCCACCAAGCAGGCTTAAATTCGTAATTATCGGCTGTTATTGTTTTCATGGCTTGATTCATAATAGAAACTGCGTCTTTTTGGCGGTTGCTCGCAAAGCAAAGAAAGGAAGCTATCCAGTTGCAAAACACGTTTTAGCCAGTTTAACGTATTATCGGTTGAGGGTTAAGCAAATAAAAAGCACCCGACCAGTAAACTGATAAGGTGCTTTGTGCGTCGTGCTTAATTCTGCAAGTTGGGGAACTACGTCGAGCCGATCTTCTACTACTTATTCTTCAATCGCCCCAAGGTAATACATTTAAATCTGTTCTATTGTTCGTTAGGTACTTCAGCGTCCATGACTTTTTTAATGAAAAAGTAGACGTAATAACAGCACAGCAAAATTACAATCCCTAAAAAGCCAAAAGACAGAAACAACACAGGGTCGGAAAAAAAGTCTCTAAAGAATACGTTCATGGCTGTGCCTCCTAATTTGTCGATGAGTAAATAGTAGTGGAGGTCTGAGGGGCTTGATATGATCAAGATCAAGTTTCAATCCTGAGTGAAATCAAACCTAGGCAAAGGCTTGATCTCGATCAGGTTTTATATCTAAGTTGGGTAAATAACAGGGCTTATATTGATTTAATGGCTTAGAAGTCAGTCGTATTGAATAAAGCGTCGTACTCACTCTGACTCAAATAGAGCAGCACATTGCTACTTGATTGCAGTGGCGCAGACGAAAAGCGCTTTAATGTCTCCAGCAATAGCGCTTGTTGACGCTTTTCAAGCTCAAGCTCTGCAGTCAGCATCGCTGAACGCAACTTTTGATAGTCTTGGTAGTCTTGATGATGTGTTTTTAGGGTATGGCGGATCGCGCGTTGGGGTTGTAGCACCGCTTGGTCAAATTGCTTAGCAGTCTTTTCCAGTGCGGCTAGGGTGTTGGGGGTAATCGTCAGTGCTAAAGTGTCTAGGTAACAAAGTAACAGGCACAGGTTGATATTTTTGCCTGCAGCATCTTGCAAATTCAGCAGCCGCGATTGCATCTGCGGGCGGCTGTAGAATTCACAGGCAAACTGCCAAAAGTCTTCACGACTTAGCATATCTCTCCAGTCTCATCGAAATGGTTTTGCTTTTCTTCTAACTCTTCCAGTGCCATTAATAAGTTTTCTTCTGTGTCATTAAGCTCAGGGGTTATCTTGGCTTGTTTTGCCAGTAAGTCACTTAATTTTGCTTTGTTCTCGTCCGTGTATAGGCTGTTGTCAGCCAAAGCTTGCTCAATTTCGTCTGCTTGCTCAGTGAGCTGGTCGAGCTGTTTTTCGAGCTTTTCAATCGACTTTTTCAACGGCTGAATGGTTTTTCTGAATTCGGCTTCAAGACGCTTTTGCTCTTTACGATTGGCATTAGAGTTTTGCTTTGGTTCAGCCTCTGATCCACTTGATTTCGCTTGCTCTTTATTGGCATTCATAAGCCATTGGTAATAGGCATCTAAGTCATAGCCGAACTGAGAAACGGTCCCATTATCAACTAAATAGTACTCGTCAGCGGTATTTTTCAGCATGTGGCGATCGTGGGAAACCGTGACCATTGCACCCTCAAAACCTTGTAAGGCCATCACAAGTGCGTGTCGCATTTCTAAATCTAGGTGGTTGGTCGGCTCATCGAGTAACAGCAGGTTCGGCTTTTGATACACCAGCATCGCAAGTACGAGTCGTGCTTTTTCGCCACCAGAAAACGGCGCAACGGGTTCGAGGGCCTTATCACCATGAAAAGCAAAACCGCCCAAGAAATCACGAATAAGCTGCTCTGGTACTTTAGGGTCTAGACGTTGAATATGGGTAACCGCACTGGCCTCAAGATCGAGAGACTCAAGCTGATGCTGAGCAAAATAGCCTACATTTAATCCTTGGTGTTGAAACACTTCACCAGCTTGTGGGGTTAAATCGCCGGCAAGTAACTTGATTAGGGTCGATTTACCAGCGCCGTTACGGCCAAGTAACGCAATACGGCTACCTGGGACCAGATTAAGCTTGATGTCATGCAAAATGGTAACGTCACCATAGCCCGCTTTGGCTTGCTCTAGTGTCATCAATGGATTAGGCAAGCTTGTTGGATCTGCAAATTCAAAATTAAATGGTGAATCTGCATGAGCGGGCGCGAGCATTTCCATGCGTTCAAGGGCCTTCACTCGACTTTGCGCTTGTTTTGCTTTACTCGCTTTCGCTTTAAAGCGGGTAATAAACTTCTCTAAATGTGCAATCGTTTCTTGTTGCTTCTCGTAAAGCGCTTGGTGCTGTGCCATGCGCTCTGCTTTTTGACGCTCAAACTGAGAATAGTGACCTTTATAGACGTTGATCTGCTGTTGGTCGATATGCCAAATCTCGCCAACAACCGCATCTAAAAATTCGCGGTCGTGAGAAATAAGCACTAATGTACCCTGATAGGCGCGCAAAAAGCGTTCTAGCCAATAAACAGCGTCCAAATCCAAGTGGTTGGTTGGCTCATCCAAAAGCAATAAATCGGCATCGCGGATCAGCGCTTGCGCAAGGTTCAAGCGCATGCGCCAGCCACCAGAAAAGTCGCTAACGGCAAACTCAATCTGTTCATTGCTAAAACCAAGGCCATGGAGTAGTTCTCCCGCTTTGGCTTCAATACTATACCCTTTGATGTTCTCTAGCTGTTGGTGTGCTTTTGCTTGTAGCTCCCCATCACCGTCCCGCTCCGCTTGTTGTAGCTGCGTTCTCAATACATAGTATTCAGGGTGTCCCTGTAGTACATACTCGAGGGCGCTAATGGAGAGCGCTGGGGTTTCTTGTTTTACCGATGCAATAGACCAATCTTTTGGAATAGCAAAATCACCTGAATCGAGTTGCAGCTCACCTTTTAGCAGCGCAAAGAGAGATGATTTACCACAGCCATTGGCACCGACTAGGCCCGCCTTATGTTGTGGATAAAGCGTTGCATTTGCTTGTTTTAGCAGTGTTTTACTGCCACGAAGTAGCTCGATATCAGAAAGTTGGATCATAATTCTAAAAGTCTGTCTAAATTGCGCGCATCATAGCATGGATCCAATCCCTTACTCCAAGCGTATCATGACAAATAAAATTAGGATAAAATGACAAACCTTAAACTCGGTGTTCATTAGAGGTGTAGAGTTGAAAGTTAAGAAGCGTTTTATTGCAGGGGCAAGTTGTCCAGAATGCCAAAAAATCGACGTAATGATGCTCTACAAAGAGCATGATGTTGAAAAAGTTGAATGTGTTGAGTGTGGCCACGTAATGTCACAGCCGAAAGACGCGGTACAGGCTTCCACCCGCCAGTTTGAGCAAGTTATTGGGGTGTTCAAACCGGAGTGAGTGATCACCCCGGTTTTCAATTAATTTGTTAGTAGTGCGGTGGTGGTGGCTCTTGATGTTGAGGCATTAAACCTGGGTCGCGGCCTTCCTTCATTTTCTCTGCCAATAGCTCAATTTGTCGTTGCATTTTAGCCAAGCGCTGCTGATGTGCCTTTAGCTCTTCATTTAAGGTTTCGATTGTATCTTCTTGAAAGGCAAGCTTAGCCTCAAGCTCAGTAATTCTGTTTTCGATTTCGTTCATGGCTTTTTCACCTGCGCAAATTTTTCCAGTAGTCCGCTGGAACTTTCGGTTAACAATGCAGTGTCTTGGTCTTGAAAAGCAACGTCAAATACAACCGCAGACTTGGGGCGGCTGCCTTCTCGGGGTTGTACACGCCAAGTTTGCAATCGTTCGCCATCACTCACTTGCCATAAAATAAGCTCGCGGTTAGGTGAGCCGGTAGCCAAGAGCGTTGCGTCTTGATTAAAGCGCACTGCACTGAAAATTTTCTGGCGAGCAATATACTGTAATTGTGCTTTGAGATCACCAGAAGTTAATTGCCAAATACTCGCTTTTTTCATGCTATCTGCGGTAAAAGCAAATCTTCCTTGGTCATCTAATGCAACTTTGGTCACGCGACTTGGGTGGTTAAAGCGATGGATCACTTGCCCCGTTCTAGTATCCCAAAAGTAAGCGGTATAGTCGTTGCCTCCGGTTAAGGCAAAGTGACCATTGGGAGACATGGCAATAGAATTGATATTTTCTTGATGTCCAAGGAACTCTATCCGCCTTCCACTCTCTAAGTCGAGGTGAACGACAACGTTATCACTGCGGGCATAGAGTAAATATCGGCCCGCATTGCTAATTGCGATATCTCGAATAGTGCCAGACTCGATCTCAAAATATCCTAGGTTTTGACCGCTTTCGATGCTCCAGATGGCGAATGTTTTATCAGTGGCAGTGACGGCCGTGGAGTTGTCATTAGCTAAAGCCAGTGAGTGAATGAGATCGTCGGGGGCATCAGAGTGACGCCATTGAAATTTGAGGCCTTGCTCTTGATTATCCCAAAGTACGGCCCCATGCTCTATGGAAGAAACAAGGCTGTAGTGACCGTCCGCAGAGATAGCAGCAGAAAATGCCCCTCTGCTGGCATGTTCTACGGTCATAACGGCTTTTGAAGTGTCAGGGCTACAGCCGGTTAAGGTGAAGCAACTGAGCATCGCGCATGCAAAGAGGAGGCTTGTCCACTTAATGTTGACGAGTTTGACCATAAATTAGGTAAATCCTCCTTAACTCCGAAGCCTACAACAGGTAGACTAAAGGCACTAAAAACAAGATATTATTTTGATATTAGCGTATTAAAAGCGTAATGTCGTTACGCGATAATGGCAAGCAAATGCATATTGGCATTCTGATCAGAGAATGTTAATGTGGCTAGCACCTTTTCTTATTAATATAAAATTAACAATGGCACCGCATATCAAGCTCTCTTGCGCGAGCATTGGTGTTTTGATAGTAGGGACTGTCGGAGAGTTGAGAATGAAACAGACGATTAAACTGTCACTCGTTGCTGCTTCAGTGTTAGCACTAGTAGCGTGTAATAAAAAAGCAGAAGAGCAGAAGCCTGCTGAAGTTAAGCTAGATACAGAGGTGCAACAGCAAGCATACGGTATCGGTGCTTCAGTTGGTAACTTCTTGCAAAAAGACTTAGCGGATAAAAAAGAGCTAGGCATTGAACTTGATCAAGAGTTACTTATGCGTGGTTTTAAAGACGCTCTGGCTGGTGAAGCTAAGCTGGATGAAGCAAAAATCCGTGAAGTACTCACTTCACTAGATTCTTCTGTTCGTGAAAAGCAAGCTGCTAAAGTTGAAGCTGATGCGAAGAAGAATAAAGAAGAAGGCGATAAGTACCTAGCTGAGAACGCGAAGAAAGAGGGCGTTCAGGTGACTGAGTCAGGTCTTCAGTATGAAGTGCTAAGCGAAGGTGATGGTAAAAAGCCAGTCGCAACAGACAAGGTGACAGTACATTATAAAGGTACTTTGTTAGATGGTTCTGAGTTCGATAGCTCTTATGCACGTAATGAGCCTGCCACTTTCAACCTAAATCAAGTTATTGCAGGTTGGACTGAAGGTCTGCAGTTAATGAACACTGGCGCTAAGTATAAGTTTACTATTCCTGCGGAGCTTGCATACGGCACTCGTAACCTAGGTAAAATTCCAGCTAATTCAACACTGGTATTTGAAGTTGAGCTGCTAGGTATCGAAGACGAAGCTGAAGAAGCTGCTGAATAACTTGGCAGTGTCCGTAAAGAAAAAGGTGAGATAGCTATCTCACCTTTTTTTATATTTTGGTGCCCGCAAATTTAGACTATTCAGTGTGATTAGAATAAAGGTTATCGATCAGTTCGTCTTCCAATTGGAAGCGTAACTCAAGCGTTTCACCTAACACAGACAAGTCGTTATCGAAGTCTGCTAATTCTTGTGTTTCTTGATTTACTTCAGCGTATTTGTCGTTGAAATCAAGTGCGGTATCAGTCGTATCTGTGATCCGAGGGTACAGTGACTGAGCCAATTTTGCGCTTTCAGGGCCTTTTTCTTGGCAGGCCTCAACAATGTTGTCATAAATTTCAAAATGACCAGCTGAAAGATAATCCATCAAAATCTGGCAGAATGACTGAATGTCAACTTGCTCAGGAAGTGCTTTACCATTTCGAGTTGGTGAGCATCCTGCAACTTTATAATATAAAACCAATAGTTCCTGACGCTCTGCTAACCATGCATCAATTACACTATGGCTGCCTCCCCATTTCTGTTGGGCTTGTTCTAACTGCGAAAGCATAGTGATTCTCCTTAAGCGGGTTACCTACCTCTATGGAAAGGGAAACGGGGCAAAAGGTCAACCAATTTTTTCTGTAAAAGCGTAAAAAGATCAAAAGATTATTGGTTTGATTATCGGGAATGTTAACAAATTCAGGAGGATAAAAATAAAAAAACCACCGAGAGAAACTCAAGGTGGTTCAAAATAGCAGTTTAGCTTGTTGCGTAATGTTGTTATTTTTCTAATTGAAGGTGTTTTGTTGTTATTTTTCTAACGCGGTAATTTTATACCAACCTTTTAATCGTGTTGCAAACAGTTTAATCGCTTGTTTCGGTATTTTTTACACAAGCTTATGAATTTGTTCCTAATAAAGTGAGGTTTAATCTAGATCATAACGAGGCGCTGGCAAGGATAGTTTAGATAGTGCCCATGTGCACTTAGTGATACAATCCGCACAATTGAATTTAAGTATTGGAATAGAGACGCTATGAGCGAATTAAAAAACGATCGTTATTTACGAGCGCTATTAAAACAACCAGTTGACGTCACACCAGTATGGATGATGCGCCAAGCTGGTCGTTATCTACCAGAGTATCGTGCCACCAGAGCACAAGCTGGTGACTTTATGAGCCTTTGTAAAAATGCAGAACTGGCATGTGAAGTGACATTACAGCCGCTGCGTCGTTATCCACTAGATGCGGCGATTCTGTTTAGCGATATTTTGACTATTCCAGATGCAATGGGACTTGGACTTTACTTTGAAACTGGTGAAGGTCCAAAGTTTGAGCGTCCTATCCAATCGTTAGACGATGTTAAAAAGCTACCAAAATTAGATCCAACCGATGAGCTTGGTTATGTAATGAATGCAGTGAGTACAATTCGTCGTGAGCTTAAAGGTGAAGTACCACTTATTGGTTTCTCCGGCTCACCATGGACGCTAGCGACTTACATGATTGAAGGCGGTAGCAGCAAAACATTCGGTAAGATTAAAAAGATGGCGTTTGCGGAGCCGCAGACACTCCACCTACTGCTAGATAAAGTGGCTGATTCGGTTATCGACTACCTCAATGCGCAAGTAAAAGCGGGTGCTCAGTCGCTGATGATCTTCGACTCTTGGGGTGGAGTATTAAGCCCGCGTGACTACAAAGAGTTTTCACTACAATATATGCACAAAATTGTAGATGGCCTGATCCGTGAAAATGACGGTCGTAAAGTACCTGTGACATTATTCACGAAGAACGGCGGTCAATGGATTGAAGCAATTGCAGCTACTGGATGTGATGCAGTTGGTCTAGATTGGACGATTGATATTGCCGATGCAAAACGTCGTGTAGGCGATAAAGTCGCACTACAAGGTAATATGGATCCTTCAATGTTACACGGTACCCATGAGCGTATTCGTGAAGAAGTTCAGCATATATTAGCCGGCTTTGGCGAAGGTAATGGTCATGTGTTTAACTTAGGCCATGGCATTACACCTGATGTTGACCCTGAAAATGCAGGTGTTTTCATCAATGCGGTTCACGAATTTAGCCGTCAATATCACAAGTAACTTAAGTTTGAACTTAAACTTAGGATAGAGAAGAGCGCTTACTGAAGCGCTCTTTTTGTTTTTGAAATGTATTATTCAAATAAGGCGTCGATGGTGCCTTGGGCAAGTGGGTGGTATCCTGGACGTGCTTGTTGATAAACACGGTAAGCCCAGTCACGCTTGCCATTCTTAATGAGAGACTTGTATAAATTCACAATAAGCTTGCGACGACCAATACTTACTAGATGCTTCTCAAGGTCTGGGTAAATAGCTTGGTAGCCGTTACCTACTGCTAGCATATACCAAGCAAAAGCGCGTTCAGCGTTGGTCGATTGCGTCAGCTTAAATGCCTTGTCCAATGCTTCCATACGCTCGATGGCGAGATCTCTTGGTAAGTTATTAATAAAGTGCAGCCACTCATGTACTGTCCAAGCGTCGGTCGGTAAATCTGCAAGTGTTTTCTCGTCTTTTAACCAAGCTTGAGTTAGCGCATCCACTTTTTCAAAAGCATCAGAAGTTGGGTTTGGTGCGTCGCTTGGCAAGCCTGGCTCATAAATCCACTCTTTGGCTTTTTCTAAGCTCACGATACCAGGATATTGCTGTAGCAAGTTTTTGTCTAAGTACGCGACGAATTCATCAGTAGTCAGAGATTTAAAAGAGAAAGTGTTAAAGTAGGTTTTAACAAACTTGTCGAACTTGTCACGACCAAACTTTTCTTCTAGATAAATAAGGAATAATTGACCTTTAGTGTAAGGTACAGAGCTAAACGCATCGTCAGGATCGCGGCCATTAAGCTCTAAATTCATGCGTGTATCAGGAGCGGCAATAGTTTTAAGTTGTGCACGCAAGCCAGCAGCGTCAAGTGCTTGCTCCATCACCGCGCGATCACGACCAAACACTTCTTCCATAATACGGTTTTCAACGTAAGAGGTGAAACCTTCATTTAGCCATAGGTCTTCCCACGTCGCGTTGGTCACTAAGTTGCCAGACCAAGAGTGCGCTAACTCATGGGCGATTAGGTTTACTAAACTTTTGTCACCGGCAACTACAGTTGGCGTGATAAATGACAGGCGTGGATTTTCCATACCACCAAACGGGAAGCTAGGCGGCAACATGAGCAGGTCGTATCTACCCCAAGCGTATTCACCATACATGGCATTGGTTTTATCGATCATCGCTTGCGTATCATTAAACTCAGCAACAGAGGCATCGAGGATTTGCGGTTCTGCAAAAATCGCAGTTTGGTGCGACATCTCTTTATATTCAAGGTTACCTGCACCAATTGCAATTAGGTACGGTGGGATAGCTTGCGGCATATCAAACCAATAATCGCCATCTTTGATCAATGCGCCGGTATTGTCCGCACTCATTACCGCACGTACATCTTTAGGCGTATGTACGCGAGCAGAGTAAGTCACACGCATTGCTGGCGTATCCTGCACAGGGATCCAACTACGAGCATGAATAGCTTGAGATTGGCTATACATAAATGGGTGAGATTTACTTGCGGTTTGCTGCGGTGTTAACCACTGTAGACCTGATGCAACTGGCAAGCTGTTGTAATAAATACGTGCTTTTTTTGCTTGCTCTTTAAAGTGAATAGTTAACTTAGCACCTTTCACATCATCGCGCTTGGCAAGATCAAACTTGGCGGTATGCCATTTATCATCTTTACCTTGATACATCACTTTGTCGATTTCGAGGTCACGCGTATCTAGTACCAGTGTTTTTGCTTGGCGATTCTGCCAATCTAGCGTGTGTTCAACAAAACCTTCGAGCTGCTTATCTTCAAAGTCAACGTCTAGGTCTAGATGCAAGTGTGTGGTAATAACATCGTTAAGATTGGCGTAAGTGTGTTGGTCAACGGCTGCGTTTACATCAGCAGTGTGGACAAGGCCAGCCATGGCGAGGCTGAGCGTAAGTGCCGAAAGTTTCATCATAATGCTGCTCTTATAAAAAGAATATTCCCAATTCGAACGGCTAACATAACTAATTTCTGACCATTTAAACAGTATAAGCCGATGGGTTACATAAAATGATGGGTAAGATGACGTTAATGCGTAAGTCAGGGCAATGCGCTACACTAGCGCCAGTTTAGTTAATATTGGCAAGGTGCTGCAGTGACTAATTTGCAGTCTTATCACACTTTTTCGCTGCCGTCGGGTTGCGAGTCCCTTATCGTTATCACAGATCCACATGCGCTGGTTGAGCTCGATTTCAGTCGTCCTTTCTTTTTAATTGGGGAAGGGAGTAATACCATTTTTCTGGAAGACTATGCTGGAACCGTTATTAAGCTTGCGACCTTAGGTGTCGATATCGAGCAACAAGATGATAGTTATGTTGTTACAGTCGCAGCTGGAGAAAACTGGCACCAGCTCGTTACAAAGCTGCTTGATAACGGAATTGACGGGTTAGAAAATCTCGCGCTGATCCCTGGTACTGTTGGTGCGGCACCGGTACAAAATATCGGCGCCTACGGCGTTGAAGTATCACAATTTATCACCGCCGTTAGAGGATTTGATATCGCTGAGCGGCGCTTCACGACATTAACAAATGCCGAGTGTGAATTTGGCTATCGAGATTCAGTCTTTAAACACCGCCTAAAAGATAAGTTCGTTATTACTGAAGTGACATTGACATTGCCTAAACGTTGGCAGCCAACGTTAAGTTATGGCCCTCTACAAAGTTTGAGTGATACAGCAACCGCGCAACAGATTTGTGAAGCGGTGATAGTTACTCGAAACAGTAAATTGCCCGATCCTGCGACGCTTGCAAATGCTGGGAGCTTTTTTAAAAATCCAGTGGTTGATAGGGCGTTTGCAGCTCAGTTGCAAAGTAAATTTCCAGAGATGCCAGCGTTTGATGTAGACAATGACCATGTAAAACTTGCGGCTGGCTGGTTAATTGACAAAGCGGGTCTAAAAGGCTGCCACCGTGGAGCCATTCGTGTGTATGAGAAACAAGCACTGGTACTTGTTCATAGTGGTGGCAGCACCGGTGAAGATTTAACACAGTTAGTGAGCCATATTCAGCAAACCGTTTGGCAAAAATTTGCTGTGTTACTCGAGCATGAAGTGCGCCTTATAACAAAGCATGGTGAATGTCAGTTACAAAGTGTGGAATGCCATGAAAACGCCTGATCATAAAAAGCAAACGATTTTAGCGGCCTTGAATAAAGGAGAATTTATCTCAGGGCAAGAACTTGGCGAGCAATTAGGTATTAGTCGTGCGGCTATTGCGAAGCATATAGCGGCGTTGCAAGAGATGGGCGTGGATATTTTTCGAGTCAATGGCCGCGGTTATAAACTCAATTATAGCTTACCGCTTATTCATCAAAGTAAGTTGAATACTCTATGGCAACAGCAGTTTCAAAGTGAGTGTCCAATCGAATATCACGCAATTATAGACTCCACGAATAGCGAGCTAATGCGTCGTTTGCAGGACAAACAGAATATGGGCTCAGGCCATGTCTTGGTGGCTGAAATGCAGCAAGCTGGCAGAGGGCGCAGAGGCCGGGTATGGCAATCGCCCTTTGGTTCTAACCTTTATTACAGCTATTACTGGCAGTTTGACGCTGGCATGCAAGCGGCGATGGGCTTATCTATTGCTGTAGGACTTGCAGTATATGATGCGTTAAAGGTTCTTTATGGTATTTCCGTTGAACTAAAATGGCCAAACGACATTTATCTCAACCAGCAAAAATTGGCGGGGATCTTGGTTGAACTAGAGGGGCAGGTGGAAGGGCCTTGCCATCTCGTGATTGGGATTGGGCTAAATATATGCATGCCAGAGTCTGCCTCTAAACACATCGACCAAGCGTGGACAGATCTGCAAACGCACTTAGGCCAAATTGATAAAAATCAGTTAGTGGTGCAGCTCACTCACTCTTTGTCTGAGCGTCTTGCCCAGTATAAAGAGTCTGGGTTGAGCGAAATGGTGACCGAATGGAATAGTCTAAATGCCTTTAAAGGTGACGCGGTAACCTTGAGTACAGGACAAAGAGAATGGCGTGGGATCTGTGAAGGCATCGATATGCAAGGCGGCTTATTGCTTAGGCAAGATGGTGAGCTTAAAGCTTTTTATGGCGGTGAAATTTCGTTAAGAAAGGTGATATCGTGAAACTGCTAATTGACGTAGGTAATACTGCAGTTAAATATGCACTTGAGCATGAAGGCCGTATTAGTCCAGTAAAAGAAAGTGATATTGAATGGCAAAAGCTAACCGCAATTATCTGCTCTCAGGTTGGTAAGGGAGCGGGATTACAGTGGGTGGAAAGTCGCGCCTCTGAGTTTGGTCTTGTGTTAGAGCAAGCACAAGTATCGCCAAGGCGAGCTGGGGTAACTTGCGCCTATCCTAGTTTTAAAAATTTGGGGATTGATAGGTGGCTCGCGGTACTTGCCGCGCATGCTCTATATCCAACGCAAGATATTATCGTAATTGATTCTGGCACTGCGACCACGGTTGATGTAGTGACTGCACAAGGGATACACATGGGAGGGTGGATTTTACCAGGTATCGATCTCATGATTTCCAGTATTACCGCGCGTGCAGAGCGGGTATTTTGTGATGAGAACACGCCTTTTGCCGCAGAATTTGCTAAAAATACACCAGAGGCGGTGAAAAATGGTGCGTTAGCCGCAACACTTGGGCTCGTACATAGTGCAAAACAGCAACTTAATAATGGGTCTGCGTTGGTATTGTGCGCAGGTGGATATGGCGAGTTAATAAAAAACCATATTGCGTCAGCGGTTTTTGATGACCTTTTGGTATTCAAAGGGCTGTCAGTTTGGTGGAAAAACCCACAATAACTGTAAAAATGTCATGGGATTGGCTTAAAACTGAGCGTTTGAACAATAAATTTAAATTTTTTTGCATATTCCTGTTGCATCAAGTCAATGGTTGCTCTAATATCTCGCCCCGTACTAAAGCAGTGCCGACTTAGCTCAGTTGGTAGAGCAACTGACTTGTAATCAGTAGGTCATCCGTTCGACTCGGATAGTCGGCACCATCTTTTTACCCTATCTTGTATAGGATGCTTTAGGAAAGAATTTTATGTGGAGGGGTTCCCGAGCGGCCAAAGGGATCAGACTGTAAATCTGACGGCTCAGCCTTCGCTGGTTCGAATCCAGCTCCCTCCACCACTTTATTCTTGACGGTTAGAGGTAGTTAAGAACAGGTTCCTAAAGCGGGCATCGTATAATGGCTATTACCTCAGCCTTCCAAGCTGATGATGCGGGTTCGATTCCCGCTGCCCGCTCCAGTTCGTCTGGCGTGCTGATATAGCTCAGTTGGTAGAGCGCACCCTTGGTAAGGGTGAGGTCGGCAGTTCAAATCTGCCTATCAGCACCAGTCTCCGAAGAATCTTCTCAAATACTTCCTTTGAATTGTCGAAAAAATATTTATAATAGACTGAATAATTCTAATCCACACTCGTCGTGGATTATTTTTATATGTAATCTAGATACACAAAACTTATAGGTTTCGTCATGGCAAAAGAAAAGTTTGAACGCGTAAAACCGCACGTAAACGTTGGTACTATCGGCCACGTTGACCACGGTAAAACAACTCTAACTGCAGCAATCACTAACGTACTTGCAAAAGTATACGGTGGTACAGCAAAAGACTTCGCATCAATCGATAACGCTCCAGAAGAGCGTGAGCGTGGTATCACAATCTCAACTTCACACGTTGAGTATGATACACCAACTCGTCACTATGCACACGTAGACTGTCCAGGACACGCTGACTATGTTAAAAACATGATCACTGGTGCTGCACAGATGGACGGCGCGATCCTAGTAGTTGCTGCTACTGACGGTCCTATGCCTCAAACACGTGAGCACATCCTACTTTCTCGTCAGGTTGGTGTACCTTACATCATCGTATTCATGAACAAATGTGACATGGTTGACGACGAAGAGCTACTAGAGCTAGTAGAGATGGAAGTTCGTGAACTACTTTCTGAGTACGACTTCCCAGGTGATGACCTACCACTAATCCAAGGTTCAGCGCTTAAAGCACTAGAAGGCGAAGAGCAGTGGGAAGCGAAGATCATTGAGCTTGCAGAAGCACTAGATTCTTACATCCCAGAGCCAGAGCGTGACATCGATAAGCCATTCATCATGCCTATCGAAGACGTATTCTCAATCCAGGGTCGTGGTACAGTAGTAACAGGCCGTGTAGAAGCTGGTATCATCAACGTGAACGACGAAGTAGAAATCGTAGGTATTAAAGAAACTACGAAGACAACTTGTACGGGTGTTGAGATGTTCCGTAAGCTTCTAGACGAAGGTCGTGCGGGTGAGAACATCGGTGCACTACTACGTGGTACTAAGCGTGATGAAGTTGAACGTGGTCAAGTACTATGTAAGCCTGGTTCAATCAAGCCACACACAAAATTCACTTCAGAAGTATACGTACTTTCGAAAGATGAAGGTGGTCGTCACACTCCTTTCTTCAAAGGTTACCGTCCACAGTTCTACTTCCGTACAACAGACGTAACTGGTGACATCCAGCTACCAGACGGCGTAGAAATGGTAATGCCTGGCGACAACATCAAGATGACTGTTGAGCTAATCGTACCAATCGCGATGGACGAAGGTCTACGTTTCGCTATCCGTGAAGGTGGCCGTACAGTAGGTGCTGGTGTTGTAGCAACAATCGAAGAGTAATCTGTAGATTGTCGTAACACACATAAAAAAGGTCGCTTTGGCGGCCTTTTTTAATGCCTTGTAGATGCGATTTTATATCGCGACAAAGGAAAAGGGTCGTTCTCTGATAGGAGTTCGGCCTTTTTTAATACCTCGTAGCAGCGATTTTATATCGCGACCAGTGAAAGGGTCGTTCTCCAATAAAGACGTACAGGCTTTTATAATACCTTGTAGCTGCGATTTTATATTGCGACCAGTGAAAGGGTCATTCTCCGATAAGACGTACAGGCTTTTATAATACCTTGTAGCAGCGATTTTATATCGCGACAAAGGAAAAGGCTCATTCTCCTATAAAAGCCTCATTTTTGTCATTGTGATGGTTATAACGAACAATCCGATAATGTTCTTATATTTGCTTTCGACAGCTTAAAATCCATATTCTCACCATTTAATCTCCCTATTCTATATGCTGATATCCTGCCACCAGTCACGTAAAAATTTGGTTAATTGCGTAAAGGTGTGCACAATAAGCCCATATAAAACCTAAAATTAGGGAGTGTAAAGATGTTAGGTCTTTCGGCTCGAACAATTTCTGCTGTGCTCAGTATCACAATGTCACTATGTACTTTTGCAAGCTTTGCCAATGTAGATAAGGACAGATCCTATATTTTGGCGACAGCCTCATCTGGTGGCACTTTTTACCCAGTAGGCGTCGCAATTGCGACACTAACTAAGCTAAAAGTCACGCCGCAGCACGGTATGAGCGTGTCTGCCATTACCTCTGCCGGTTCTGGTGATAACCTCAAACTCATGCGTAATAAAGAAGCTGAACTGGCTATTCTACAGGGTCTTTACGGTGCGTGGGCGACGCAGGGGACGGGGGCAATGGCACCCGTTGGCAAACAAGATTATTTGCGTTCTGTGACTATGCTGTGGCAAAACGTAGAGCACTTTGTCATTGCTAAGAAGTATGCCAAAACGGGCAACGTCTCAGATTTGAAAAACCTATATTCACAAGGGTTTGGTATTGGTAAGCGTAACTCTGGAACGGAAGGTTCTGGGAAGCACATCATGGCTGCACTGGGCGTTGATAGTGACAAATTCACTTTGGTGCATAAAGGTTACGCGGGCTCTTCTAGCGCCCTACAAAATGGTCAGATTGCGGGAATGAATATTCCAGCAGGCGTACCTGTCAGCGCTATTACAAGTGCTTATGCAGCCGATGCCAATGGTATTACGGTGCTGGATTTCACTGATGAGCAGCTAAATAAAGTCAACGCTGAGGTAAAGTTATGGTCACGCTTCGAGATCCCAGCTAACACTTATCCCGGCCAAACTAACGCAATCAAAACGATTGCGCAGCCAAACTTTCTTGCTGCACATAAAGACATGAGTGAGGAAGATGTATATCTGCTCACCAAGGCAATTTATGAAAATTTAGTCTTTCTTCAAACCATCCATAAAGCGACTAAAGCCATGGCGATAGAAAAGGCACTCATGGGACTGCCTGCTAAGCTACATCCAGGTGCGCTGAAGTATTATAAAGAAATAGGTATTGCCGTACCTGCTCATCTGCAGTAACGCCGCCAACTAAGTAAAACGGGATAGTATCTATCAATGAGTAATAGTAGCAATGAGCAAAGCACATTAGCAGCACCAACAGCAGCTCGTGAGCGGATCGCTTTTTATTTAGCGATACTCACGAGTCTGTTACATCTCTATTTTAACTTGGTCGCCACTTGGCCGGATAACTATATTTCAGCCATTCATTTCATGCTATTTGGTAGCATTATCTTGCTCACCTTGCCACTTAGAGTTGGTAAATTGGCAGTGCTTTCTAGGGTTATTGATATCGGGTTGTTTATCGGTTTAACCGTGAGCTGTGGCTATCTTGTTCTGTACAGTGATGCGTTGGCTGAGCGTAATTATGAATTTGCTACGGCTGACTGGATAGCATCTTCCACCGCTGTACTCCTCGCGCTTGAGTTGGTCCGGCGCTGTATGGGCTGGTTTATCCCGATGATGATCCTACTGGCGATGAGTTATGTACTGTTTTTGGGACAGTATATCGATGGCGTGTTTCATTTTGCGGGTTTAAGCGCAGAAACTATTTTGTTTCGCAATTACTTTGATGACGGCTTGTTTGGACCTATTGCTAAAATTTCTTGGACGTTTGTTTTTATGTTTATCCTGTTTGGCGCATTTCTAGTCCAAGCAGGAACAGGGGATTTTATCATTCGCTTTGCCAATGCGCTTGTTGGTCGTATGGTTGGCGGACAAGGACTTGTTGCTGTCGTGAGCTCGGGTATGATGGGCTCAGTATCAGGCTCTGCTATCGCGAATACAGCGGCGACTGGGGTGATCACCATTCCATTAATGAAGAAAGCTGGCTTTCCTGCAAAGTTTGCGGCAGCAGTTGAAGCCGGAGCATCGACTGGAGGTCAGCTGATCCCGCCGATTATGGGGGCCGGTGTATTTGTGATGGCCTCTTATACTCAAATTCCTTATCTTACGATAATTGCGGCGGCCTTTGTTCCAGCTCTGCTTTATTTCGCATCTATCGCCATCTTTGTACGTATTCAAGCTAAGCGTTTGAATATCCAGCCAGCATTAGAATCAGAGCAATTGAGTGCTTGGCAAGAGCTGAAGTCCGGTTGGCATCATTTATTACCTATCGTGTTGCTCGTAACATTGATAATTTATGGCTTTACGCCAACTTATGCAGTCAGTATTGCGACGCTCAGTGTGTGTCTATTTTCTTTGTTTTCACATTCGCCGATGAAGTGGTCAAAGGTTTTGGCTGCGCTTGCAAATGCAACTGAAAACAGCGCTAAGACAGCAATATTATTAGTGGCCATTGGCACGCTGGTGAATTGTATTTCGATCAGCTCCTTAGGGGTTACTTTTTCTCTAATGATAAATGAATGGGCGGGAGCAAGCTTGATACTGTTGTTGGTATTGATTGCATTGGCCTCGCTAATTATCGGTATGGGGCTGCCTGTGACGGCATCATATATTGTGTTGGCAACGCTTTCTGCACCGGCTTTGTATGGCTTGATCAGCCAGTCAGCACTGGTAGAGATCATAGTAAATGGTCAACTCAATGACACAGCGACGATGATGATGAGTATGATGGCACCAGCACTAGGTGAGATATACAACCAGCCAAATATTACCACGGCTCAAGTGTTTACTATTTTGGCAAGCTTGCCGCCAGAGGCTATTGATATTATTCGCAGTAGCCAATTTGATGCCACGCATTTAGCCATGATGTTACTCTCTGCCCATATGATTATTTTTTGGTTATCGCAAGATAGCAATGTAACACCGCCAGTATGTTTGGTCGCTTTTACCGCTGCGGGAATTGCCAAAACACCGCCGATGGCAACAGGTATAGAAGCATGGAAAACGGCCAAAGCGCTATACATCGTTCCCTTACTGTTTGCTTATACGCCGTTTATTGGAGGGAGTAACTTTGAGATCATGCAGGTTTTTTTCACCGCGCTTGTAGGGATTTACGCTTTGGTCGCAGCGATATACGGTTATGCCGAGGCGAAGCTCAATAAACCAATCAGGATGGTGTTAGCGCTTTTAGGTATCGCTTTAGTTTGGCCGCACCAAATAATCTCTGTAGATATAGCGGCGGCGCTATGTGTTATTGCTGTTGTTATAAAGCAAGTAATAGATAATCGCCTAACTTAAGCTTCGCTATGCACCATAAAGTAGGCCCCTAAATTGGGGCCTTATGATATTAGACGATATGCTGAATAGACTGATGTATTCGAGCAGGTAGCAGGGCTTTTAAGTACTGCTCTAAAGTATGTAGTGATTCTGTGCCGCGAATGCCAGCGGCTTCATCTTGTTCTATAAAGCCTTGCTCTTTTAGACTAGTGACAAATGCACTGAGCACTTTTTTGTCAAAAAACTCTGGGCTTTTGATACCATGCAAAGTTCCTAGTCGGTCGGCAAGAAGTGCACTTTCTTTTTCAAGCTCGCTACGACTTAATCCTTGATGACGCTTAACGAGGTTAATCGTGATTGCATAGCGTTCAAGCGTTAAGTGGATCACTTTACCTAGCATTTCTAATTGTGCCAATGCGCTACCATCTTTGTTAACTGAGGCTAGGTGACCATCAAAGGTGATTAGACCCTTAGCCGCAAAGTATTCAAAAATAGACTCTATATATCCTGTCTTAAGGTCTGTTAAGAACCACTCTTTTGCAAACAAGGGATACAACAGCGCTACCTCTTTGCGACACTCATCAACAGTCAAGCTGTAGCGATTGAAGAGCTGCTGAGCGATTAAGCTTGGTACGGCAAACAGGTGCAGAATATTGTTACGGTAATAATTAAGCAGAGCGCGTTCTTTTTCCTTAACACTAATGATGCTGCCAAAACTGTCTTCAATAATATCGAACTTATCAAGCTTAAGTGCATGATCGAGTAAGCCCTCAGAGCTCGAATCTGGCACCGTCGCATTGTCGTGATAAGGTGCATTTCTGTGTAGTCCAAGATATAAATCAAGCTGTTGTAGCAGTTGTGATTTAGGCAGTGCAAACTGCTCATTACTCAGCAAAATTGTCGCAAGTAAATTAACTGAATTCAGTGCTGCTGAGTTATTGATCTCAGTCATGATGACATCAGCGAGATCAGCAACTTGCTTGTTCAGCCAAGCTGGCTTTTGAGTTTCGGTGGGGTGGATAGAATCACGCCAATCTGGTTGATGCTCATTTAAAAATTGGTTGACTGATATAGGATCGCCAAAATTTAAATACCCTCTACCATAGTTTTTAAGGTTCTTAATCGCCTTAAAAATACCAAAAATAGACTCATTTTTCTTACTGTTGCCAGCCAGCTCTTTGAGGTAGGTGTTGATCTCCATAACATGTTCATAGCCGAGATAAACGGGCACTAGTGAGATAGGTCTGTCTATACCACGCAACATAGATTGCAGTGTCATTGCCAGCATCCCCGTTTTTGGTGGTAGAAGACGACCGGTACGACTGCGGCCGCCTTCGGTATAAAACTTAACGGAATACCCTTTGATAAATAACTGACTTAAATATTCCTTGAATACCGCGGAATAGAGTTTGTTACCCGAAAAAGAACGGCGAATAAAGAAGGCACCACTACGACGGAAAATCGGTCCCGCAGGGAAAAAGTTGAGATTAACGCCAGCTGCGATATGCGGTGGTACTAAACCCTGATGATAAATCACATAAGTGAGAAGCAAGTAATCCATATGGCTACGATGACATGGCACGTAAATGATCTCATGTCCTTTGTCTGCGAGTGCTTGTACTTTGTCTGAGTTATTAACTTCAATACCATTATAAAGCTTGTTCCACAGCCAAGTGAGGGCCCTGTCAGCTACGCGCACCATGGCGTCTGAATAGTTTGCGGCTATTTCGTCCAATAACCTCAGTGCTTGTAATCTCGCTTCTTCCTGACTTAGACCTTTTGCCTTTGCTTCGTCAGTAATAGCCTTTTTAATGCTTTGCGACGCTAAGATAGAATTAAATAGCTGCTCACGTGATGGCAGTTTGGGGCCGGTAGCAGCCAATTTTTGACGACGGAAATGCACGCGTGCAACACGCAGCAGCTTATGTGGCAGCTCCTCAACGTCTGCTTTATCGTTTAACAATTGGTTGAGTTCAATCGGGCGAGAAAATCGAACAAAGTTATCCCGGCCTGAAAACAAGATCACAAAGCATTTGCGTAGCCAGCTCGGTGTTAATGAGTTGGATAATAAGGTTCCCACACCTGGCTTTTCTTTACCTGGATTACGACCCCACAATATGGTGACCGGAATAACTTGCGCATCGGTATTGTTATCATCTTTTAGCGCTTCAAAAATCGCTTTGCTATGTTCAAGCGCATCACTTGGTTTATGACTATTACCAAAGACACTTGGCGGAGTCTGGATCCCAACAAAGCGATTGAGCTCTTTGTTGCCAATTCGCGCTTTTTGAGACGGTCTTGGTAAACCAAGCTTTTTACACATAACGTCTAGCGCGACCATGTCTGATACCGAGTCGAGTCTTGCTACATAAAATGTGGGAATGCTGGGATCTAGCTCGTAATCCTCGATGGGATGCTCTGGCAATACTTTACTTTTAACAAAAAGCCAGTTGCTACAGCGAGCGATGGTTGTAAGCAAATAAGAAAAAATCTGCATGGGAATACCGAACAATTATCATTAGCCATAGAATACCAAGATTTAACTGGACTGACCATTTACAAAGGCGTCATCCATGTTTTCTTGTCGCAATATTTCACTATGGAAGACTAACAGAAGCGAACGCTTGAGTAGAGTGAATTTTGTTCTATGTGCTTTGTGTGGGTGAAAGATGGTGTATGTTCAAAGCGCTTTATCTGCGTGACAGCGCCTACGGATCCTAGGGATAAAATTACTTTGTATTAGTTGTTGCATTTATCACCAATATCACTATAATATGCAGACTTTCTTGACCATAGCGTCTAGGAAAGTAAATGAAAGGTCTGGATTTCAGGCCCTATGAACAGGAACTCCAATTGTGAGTTCAACGGTAGAAATAAATTAACAACCGACTTCTCAGGAATAATTGAGTTAGTCTCGGTCGTTTTTTTATGCTCTTTTTAAATGCTCTTTTTATTTTGAGGTTTAAGAATGTCAAATCAACGCATTCGTATTCGCCTAAAAGCTTTTGACCACCGTTTGATTGACCAATCAACGGCGGAAATCGTGGAAACAGCGAAGCGCACTGGTGCACAGGTTCGTGGTCCAATCCCACTACCTACGCGCAAAGAACGTTTCACAGTATTGATCTCTCCGCACGTAAACAAAGACGCGCGTGATCAGTATGAAATCCGCACCCACAAACGTCTGATCGACATCGTAGAACCAACTGACAAGACTGTAGACGCTCTAATGCGCCTAGACCTTGCTGCTGGTGTTGATGTTCAAATCAGCCTGGGTTAATCGGAAGATTAGAGAGGTTTTAGGAAAATGGCATTAGGTCTAGTCGGTCGTAAAGTGGGTATGACACGTATCTTCACTGAAGATGGTGTATCTATCCCTGTGACAGTTATCGAAGCGACTCCTAACCGTGTTACGCAGATCAAATCTGACGCAACTGACGGTTATAACGCGCTTCAAGTTACTGCAGGCGAGAAAAAAGCAAGCCGTGTAAACAAACCAGCAGCGGGTCACTTCGCTAAAGCTGGCGTTGAAGCGGGTCGCGGCCTGTGGGAATTCCGTCTTAACGGCGGTGAAGGTGAATTTGAAGTAGGTTCAGAGCTAACTGTTGAACTTTTCACTGAAGTGAAAAAAGTAGACGTTACTGGTACTTCAAAAGGTAAAGGTTTCCAAGGTGGTGTTAAGCGCTGGAACTTCAGCATGCAAGACGCAACTCACGGTAACTCTCTATCTCACCGTGCTCCTGGTTCAATCGGTCAAAACCAGTCTCCTGGTAAAGTTTTCAAAGGTAAGAAAATGGCCGGTCAAATGGGTAATGTTCGTTCAACGACACAGAACCTTGAACTAGTACGTGTTGACGCAGAGCGTAACTTGCTTTTAGTTAAAGGTGCAGTACCTGGCGCTATCGGCGGTGACGTTATCGTTAAACCAGCTGTTAAAGCATAAGTCCTGGAGATTTAGTGATGGAATTAGCAATTAAAGGCGCTGGCGCGCTTGAAGTTTCCGAAGCTACTTTTGGACGTGAGTTTAACGAAGCATTGGTACACCAAGTAGTTGTTGCTTATGCAGCAGGTGCTCGCCAAGGTACTCGTGCTCAATTGACACGTTCTGAAGTACGCGGTGGTGGTAAGAAACCATTCCGCCAAAAAGGTACTGGCCGTGCACGTGCTGGTACAATCCGCAGCCCAATCTGGCGCAGCGGTGGTGTGAGCTTTGCAGCTAAGCCGCAAGATCACAGCCAAAAAGTTAACCGTAAAATGTATCGCGGTGCGATCAAGAGCATTCTTTCTGAGCTTGTTCGTCAAGATCGTCTAGTAGTTGTTGAAAACTTTGGTCTAGAAGCACCAAAGACTAAAGAACTAGTAGCTAAGCTTAAAGAACTTGAGCTTAAAGACGTACTAATCGTGACTGAAGAAGTAGATGAGAATCTATTCCTTTCTGCACGTAACCTGTACAAGGTTGACACGCGTGACGTAGCTGGCATCGACCCAGTAAGCCTAATCGCTTTCGATAAGGTTCTGATTACTGCTGCTGCTGTTAAGCAACTTGAGGAGGCGCTAGCATGATCCGTGAAGAACGTCTTTTAAAAGTAATCCTTGCTCCACACATCTCTGAGAAGAGCACTGTATCTGCTGAAGAAAACAACACTATCGTTTTCAAAGTAGCTAAAGATGCAACTAAAGCTGAAGTTAAAGCAGCTGTAGAAAAGCTTTTCGAAGTAGAAGTAACTGGTGTTCGCACTCTAAATGTTAAGGGTAAGACAAAGCGTACTGGTATGCGTTTTGGCCGTCGTAGCGATTGGAAAAAAGCATACGTTACTCTTAAAGAAGGTAGCGAGCTAGACTTTGTCGGCGGCGCCGAGTAATAAGGGGAGTTAGAATTATGGCACTTCAAAAGTGTAAACCAACTTCTGCGGGTCGTCGTCACGTCGTTAAAGTGGTTAACCCTGATCTACACAAGGGTAAGCCTTACGCTCCGCTATTAGAGAAAAACTCTAAATCAGGTGGTCGTAACAACAACGGTCGTATCACGGTTCGTCACATCGGTGGTGGTCATAAGCAACACTACCGTGTAATCGACTTTACACGCACAAAAGATGGCATTCCAGCTAAAGTTGAGCGTCTAGAGTACGATCCAAACCGTAGCGCAAACATCGCTCTTGTATTATATGCAGACGGTGAGCGTCGTTACATTATTGCACCTAAGGGTCTTAAAGCAGGTGATGCAATCCAATCTGGTGTTGATGCACCAATCAAGGTTGGTAACACACTACCTATGCGTAATATCCCTGTAGGTTCTACTGTACACAACGTTGAACTTAAACCTGGCAAAGGTGCACAAATTGCACGTTCTGCTGGTGCTTACGTACAGATCCTTGCTCGTGAAGGTCAATACGTAACACTACGTCTTCGCTCTGGCGAAGTTCGTAAGGTTGAGTCTGATTGTCGTGCGACTCTTGGCGAAGTAGGTAACGCAGAACACATGCTACGTTCACTAGGTAAAGCTGGTGCAAATCGTTGGCGTGGTATCCGTCCTACAGTTCGTGGTGTTGCCATGAACCCGATTGACCACCCACACGGTGGTGGTGAAGGTCGTACTTCTGGTGGTCGTCACCCTGTATCTCCATGGGGCGTACCTACTAAAGGTTACAAGACTCGTAAGAACAAGCGTACTGATAAGTTTATCGTACGTCGTCGTACTAAATAATAGTTGAGGAATTGCCATGCCACGTTCTCTCAAGAAAGGTCCATTTATTGACCTACACTTGCTGAAGAAGGTAGAGAAAGCGTTGGAAAGCGGTGACAAGAAGCCAATTAAAACTTGGAGCCGTCGTTCAATGATCATACCTAACATGATCGGATTGACCATCGCTGTCCATAATGGTCGTCAGCACGTTCCTGTGTTCATCACAGACGAAATGATCGGTCACAAACTGGGTGAATTTGCACCTACACGTACTTACCGCGGTCACGCTGCGGATAAGAAAGCTAAGAAGCGTTAATCGGAGGGTATGATGGAAGCATTAGCTAAACACAAATTCGCCTCTGGTTCGGCGCAGAAAGCACGTCTAGTGGCAGATCAGATCCGTGGACTTCCGGTTGATCGCGCGCTAGAAATCCTGGCGTACAGCCCGAAGAAAGCGGCTGTATTAGTTAAGAAAGTACTTGAGTCTGCTATCGCGAACGCGGAGCACAACGAAGGTGCTGACATTGATGAGCTTAAAGTGGCTAAAGTATTTGTAGACGAAGGTCCTACAATGAAACGTATTATGCCACGTGCTAAAGGACGCGCAGACCGCATCCTTAAGCGTACAAGCCACATCACTGTTGTGGTATCGGATAGCTAGGAGATATAAGTAATGGGACAAAAAGTTCATCCTACTGGTATTCGCCTAGGTATCTCAAAGCCTTGGGTATCTACTTGGTACGCGAATACAAAAGATTTCTCTGAACAGCTTTTTGGCGATCACAAAGTACGTCAATACCTTACTAAGGAATTGAAAAGTGCTTCTGTAGCTAAGATCGTTATCGAGCGTCCAGCTAAATCAATCCGTGTAACAATTCACACAGCTCGTCCTGGTGTTGTTATCGGTAAAAAAGGTGAAGATGTTGAAAAGCTTCGCCAAGCTGTAACTAAGCTTGCTGGTGTACCTGCGCAAATCAACATCGCAGAAGTACGTAAGCCAGAGCTAGATGCACAGTTAGTTGCTGACGGTATCTCTTCTCAGCTAGAGCGTCGTGTTATGTTCCGTCGTGCTATGAAGCGCGCAGTACAAAACGCAATGCGCCTAGGTGCTAAGGGTATCAAAGTTGAAGTAAGCGGCCGTCTAGGCGGTGCTGAAATCGCACGTTCTGAGTGGTACCGTGAAGGTCGTGTACCTCTACACACTCTACGTGCTGATATCGACTACGCAACTTCAGAAGCTTTGACCACTTACGGTATCATCGGTGTTAAGGTTTGGATCTTCAAAGGCGAAGTAATTGGTGGTCTTCCACTAGTTCAAGAGCAAGAGAAGCCAGCTAAACGTGCGCCGAAGAAAGCTAAAAAAAGTGCTAAGTAAGAGGTAGCGACTAATGTTACAGCCAAAACGTACAAAATTCCGTAAGGTACACAAAGGCCGCAACCGTGGTCTGGCTACCAGCGGTAACAAAGTTAGCTTCGGTTCTTTCGGCTTGAAAGCGACTGGCCGTGGCCGTATGACTGCTCGTCAAATCGAAGCAGCTCGTCGTGCTATGACACGTCACGTCAAGCGTCAAGGTAAAATCTGGATCCGTGTATTCCCAGATAAGCCAATTACAGAGAAACCGCTTGAAGTTCGTATGGGTAAAGGTAAAGGTTCTGTTGAATACTGGGTTGCTGAAATTCAGCCTGGTAAAGTACTTTACGAGATGGAAGGTGTTTCAGAAGAGCTTGCTCGCGAAGCATTCGACCTAGCTGCTCGTAAATTACCTTTCAAAACAACATTTGTAACTCGGACGGTAATGTAATGAAAGCTAGCGAACTTAAAGACAAAAGCGTAGAAGAGCTAAATGCTGAACTTCTAGAGCTTCTTCGTGAGCAGTTCAATCTGCGCATGCAAGCGAGCACTGGTCAGCTAGCTCAAACTCACGAGCTTAAGAAAGTACGTCGCAATATTGCGCGTGTGAAAACGGTTATCAACCAGAAGGCAGGTGCATAATGAGCGATAAGATCCGTACTGTTCAAGGTCGTGTAGTTAGCGACAAAATGGACAAGTCAATCGTTGTTGCTATCGAGCGTCAGGTTAAACACCCGATCTACGGTAAGTTCATCAAGCGTACAACTAAGTTGCACGCACACGATGAAAACAACACAGCACTAGCAGGTGACGTCGTGACTATTCGCGAATGTGCGCCAATCTCTAAGAAAAAATCTTGGACGCTAGTTGACGTGATTGAACGTCCTAAGAAAGCTTAATTTTAGTTTTTAACTAAATTAGACTTTTATAAAGCCCCGGCATCTGCTGGGGCTTTTGCATTTATGGATAGCTTTTATAAGCCGCTATCGTAGTTAGCGACAAAATGGACAAGTCAATCGTTGTTTCTATCGAGCGTCAGGTTAAACACCCGATCTACGGTACTCTTTATAGAAAGAAAGCATCAAGCGTACAACTAAGTTGCACGCACACGATGAAAACAACACAGCACTAGCAGGTGACGTCGTGACTATTCGCGAATGTGCACCAATCTCTAAGAAAAAATCTTGGACGCTAGTTGACGTGATTGAACGTCCTAAGAAAGCTTAATTTTAGTTTTTAACTAAATTAGACTTTTATAAAGCCCCGGCATCTGCTGGGGCTTTTGCGTTTCTGGATGTATGTTTGAGCGCAACGAAGATGGTTGGTTATTACCTCTATATACTTATTTGTTCCAGAGTCGATAGCTTTATCGCAGTGCTGGACGTAATACGCCGCTCCTTATTCAACAAGCCAATCATAAATATGGAGCATTAAAGGTCGTTACTTTACTTTGTTCGATTTTTAATCGGTACATTTCTTTACTAAATCAAAAAACACGACAATGATTATTGTATTAAATACAAGCTAATAGTTTTGGCATCTATGAATGCTGATAGGCTTATCTATAAATACAATGTCAGGTGCTTTTATGCTTTCTAAGTTAAGGTTAAGCCAACAATTATCTACTTCATTTGGAGTAATGATTGTACTTATGGTTGCACTCTCTAGCGTCGCTTATATTGGATTGAATGGCGGTTATAGTAATTTTGTTGAGTATCGCTCTTTGGCAAGAGCGAGCAATCTAGCAAGTACATTGGAAGCGAACTTGCTCTCACTTAGGATCAGTGTGCTGAATTATTTGAAGCAGCAATCAAAAGACGATATTGAACAATTTGAACAGAAAGTGAAACTTTTACATGATGCATTAGCAGAAGCCAAGGAGGCCCTTAATCAAAAAGAAAGCAAGCAGCTTATTGAAAAAAGTGAAACAGCTTTGGTTACATATGAAACTGCTTTTAGGGAGATTATGGCACTTTATGGTCGTAGAAATACTGTGGTTCATGACGGGCTGGATAAAATAGGCCCTCAAATGCGCAAGAATATTTCGCAATTAATAGAATCTAGCATTGATATGAGTGACTTTGAAGGACTTGCGGCTGCTACACATATGCAGGAAAAGCTGCTGCTAGGAAGACTTTTCGTAACGAAATTCTTAGTGAGTAACCAGTTAAATGACTACAACAGAGCCATGGATGAACTAAAGCAAGAGAAGATGTTTCTAACTCAGTCTAAGTCTAAGTCTAGGTTTATGAATGAAAATGCAAAAAATTTACTGTTTGATATAGAACAATCAGGAGAACGCTACTTAGATGGAGTGAGAGAAGTACAAGATATTATCACAGAGAGAAATCGACTGATTACCGAAGTACTAAATATTAATGGCCAAAATATCGCAGAGTATTTGGCACGTGTGAAAGAATCGATCAAGGAAAGACAGGATGAATTAGGTCCCATAGCTCAAAGTGAGAGCAGGAAGACAGTAACAATTATTATTGCAGTATCTGTTGTGGTGATTTTGTTAGGCTGCTTTTTAAGTTGGTATATCACACGACTAATCAAAGCCCCTATTGGTGGGGAGCCAAAAGAAATCGCGGAAGTGGCATCAAGGATAGCCAGTGGCGACCTCACAATACAGTTTGACAGGGGGGAATCGGTCAGCGGTATTTATTTGGCAATGCGTGATATGGCTGACAAACTAAAAGCCATCATTGCAGAAATCCAAAGTTCTACACATGCACTATCTTCCTCGTCGGAAACACTTAGTGCTATCACCTCCCAGTCTAAACAAGGGGCGGACAACCAAATGGAGCAACTCAGTCATAGTGCTGTTTCGATGAATGAAATGGCTGCTACGATTGCTGAGATAACCCAAAGTGCTCAACTCGCAGCGGATGCCGCGACCGATGCGGATTCTCAATCTAATTCAGGTGTTCAAGTTGTCGTTGCAACACAGCAAGCAATGGAAGGTTTAGTAGGTAAAATAGAAAATGTTAGTAAAACCATTGAGAATCTTGAACAAGAAACAGAGTCGGTAGGTTCTATTTTGGATGTTATCAGGGGTATAGCGGAGCAAACTAATTTGTTGGCGCTCAACGCAGCAATTGAAGCCGCAAGAGCTGGTGAACAAGGGCGAGGCTTTGCTGTAGTGGCCGACGAGGTGAGAAGCCTTGCGAGTCGCACCCAAAAGAGCACGGACGAAATTCAGGAGATGATCTCTAAGTTGCAAAATGAAGCGAAGCGCTCCGTTGGCATGATGCGAGAGAATGTGAAAGATGCTAAAGATACAGCAGACAAATCAGCGAAAACGGATGAAGTGTTACAAGCGATTTCTTCCTCTGTGAGTACGATTAAAGATATGAACCTGCAAATAGCCAGTGCTTCTGAGGAGCAAAACACGGTTACACAGCAACTTTCGCAAAGTGTGACAGAAATCAGCGAAACCGCGCAGGAGACAGCAACCGGAGCCGAGCGAGCGTCAGATGAAGCATTGTCGCTGCTGTCTTTATCCCGTGCACTGGATAAATCGGTCAGCAGTTTTAGGTTATAAGTGATGATACTAAGCATTGGGGAATAGCACTAAAGTGTGCTGTCTTTTTACTGTACAGCCGTTATGCTAGAGCAAACAATAAAAAATCATCACAGTTATGTTTTCTATCGGGCTAATCAGTCTTATTGCGCTGCTGTATTTAGCGCTTTTATTTACCATTGCATGGGGCGCAGATAGGGCGAGTACTAAATTTAGGTCTTATCGTGCCAAGCAAGTCACCTATGCCTTGTCACTTGGAGTGTATTGCACCTCTTGGGCGTTTTTTGGTACTACCGCGCAAGCTGCAAATAATGGCTGGTGGCTTGCTCCAACTTATGTTGGCACGATTTTACTGTTTATATTTGGTTGGCAAGTCTACACACGAATTGCTGAAATATGCCGCCAGCAGCAGCTCACCTCCATGGCGGACTTTACTGCCACGCGTTACGGTAATTCCTCTAGTTTGTCTGGACTCATTTCTCTGATCTCTGTTATTGCGGTCGTGCCCTATATTGCCCTTCAGCTTAATGCTACCAGCGCCAGTATCGGTATGCTAACAAGCGACACCCAGCGGGTGAGTGTCGCGTTTTGGCAGGATAGTACTTTTTATATCACCTTGCTGTTAGCCCTTTTTGCTATTTTGTTTGGCACACGTAGGCTGAGACCGAGTGAGCATAACCCAGGATTGATGACTGCAATCGCCTTTGAGTCATTAGTTAAGTTGCTGGCGTTTATTGCCGTTGGTGTCTATGTCTGTTTTGTGCTCTTTGAATCACCTACTCATTTATTTAACCAGGCGGAGCAGCAGGGAATTACCAAGCAAATAGAGGCATCGGCTAGCCCAACCTATGTTTATTTAGTTCATGTTCTTTTAGGGGTATTGGCAACGTTGTGTTTGCCGAGGCAGTTTCATACCTCTTTTATTGAATATGATGAACAAAACCAATTTAAGACCGCACGCTGGTTGTTTCCCGTTTATTTGTTGCTGATTAATTTATTTATTTTGCCAATCGCCTATGCCGGGCTGGTGTATTTTAATGGTCAAGATGTTGGCTACGATACGTTTGTGCTTGCCTTACCACTGGGATCTGATGCACCTTTAGTCGCTTTGATAGCCTTTTTAGGAGGGTTCTCTGCGGCGACGAGCATGGTGATAGTCTCAGCCATTGTGCTATCGATTATGATCACCAATGACTTTATCAATCAATTTTTGTTGCGCCGCTCGCAGTTAAATTCGAGCCATCGGGGTTTATCTAAGTTTAATCTGCTCAATGCTCGACGGGTGGTTATTGTTGGCATTTTATTATTGAGTTACGCCAGTCATCGCGTGCTGGCTGAGGGCAACACGTTGGCCAATATGGGGCTCATGTCATTTGCCTTGGTTGCGCAGTTTGCGCCCGCGATGGTGGTTGGTTTATGGTGGCGTGGGGCTTCATGCTTAGGCGCGCAATTGGGGATTGTGACTGGGTTTGCTATTTGGTTTTACACGCTGTTGTTACCGAGCCTCATTAGTGGCTTTAACTTCGAAAGTCACTGGTTGAGCGCGGGACCTTTGAATATCACATGGTTAGCACCTTTAGACTTTTTGGGTCTGGGGTTAGACAGTACTAGCCAGTCCGTCCTGATCTCTTTAAGTGCAAATTTGTTGGTTTATTTGCTGGTGCCGTTTATTTCATCTGCACGTCTTGCTGAGCGCTTACAAAGCAATAAATTTGTAATGCCGTCCAAATCTACACAGTCCGCTAACACGGTATTGAGTTACCAAGACTTGGCAACATTACTGCAGCGCTTTAGCGAGCAAGCGCGTGCGCAGCAGCTTGTTGAGCTTCATTTTCCTAAAGAGCCTGCAAACTGGAAACTGCCAGCGCCATTGCAAGTTGAAAATATGATCGAGCGGGAAATGTCGACGCTCGTTGGTGGGGCATCTGCGAAACTGATTTTAGATGTCGCCAAAGATGAAAAACGCCAACCTTTAGAGCAAGTTGCAGAATTTGTCGATGAAGCGTCACAGGTGCTACGTTTTAATCGCGATTTACTACAGTCGACGATAGAAAACGTCAGTCAGGGGATAAGTGTAGTAGATAGTCAACTGCAATTGGTCGCTTGGAACCAGCGCTACGCAGAAATGTTTAATTATCCAGACAATGCGCTGTTTATTGGGCGTCCTGTGGCTGAGCTTATTCGTTACAATGCGCAGCGTGGACTATTTGGTGATGCTGATGTCGAGCAGCAAGTAGAGAAGCGTCTATCACATTTACGACGAGGCAATGCTTATCGCTACCGCCGCGAACATCACGATGGCCGAGTGTTTGAAATGCAAGGTAACCCATTGCCTGGAGGTGGATTTGTAACGACCTATACGGATATCACCGAGTTTGTAAAACAACAATCCTTACTAGAGCAAGCTAATGTAAATCTAGAAGAAACGGTCGCGGCGAGGACCAAAGACTTGATAGACGCCAACCGTGCTTTATCTTCGGCGAAACGCCAAGCGGAGCATGCAACGGAGAGTAAGACCCGCTTTTTCGCTGCAGCGAGTCATGATCTGTTACAGCCATTTAACGCAGCGAGCCTGTTTTGTTCATTGATGAGTGAAAAGGCCCAAGGGACCGACTTAGCTGAGCTTTCGCAAAGCATCAAAAGTTCATTGGCAAGTGCTGAAGAACTGTTGTCGAGTATTCTTGAGCTAACAAAGTTAGAGGCTGGGGCGTTTAAGGTTAATCGCTCGCGCTTTGCGTTGTCGTCACTGCTGGAACCATTGGAAAACGAATATGGGGCGGTTGCGAAAGACAAAGGGTTAGCGTTTGCGGTGCAGGTTTGTGATGCCATGCTCTACACCGATAAAGCACTGCTAAAAAGGGTATTGGGAAACTTACTGAGTAACGCTATCCGTTACACTGAGTCTGGTACGGTAAGACTTATCGCTGAATGTCAGGGGGAGAGTGTTTCTATCATTGTTGAAGACACAGGCGTGGGCATTGCAAAGCAAGATCAGGACGCCATATTTCAAGAGTTTAAACAGCTGCATAGTAAAGAGCTGGCGCAGGGGTTAGGACTTGGACTTGCGATCAGTAAACGAATTTGCGAAGTGTTGGAAATACCCATCACCCTTGGCTCACAACTTAATAAAGGCACGCAATTTACCTTAACACTGTCAAGTTATGGAATGCAGACGGATCAAAAGACCGAAGTAACCGCTGACAAGCCCAGCGGTGATTCGCAATTATCGGGTCTGTCTATTTGGTTGCTAGATAATGATGCCAACGCGCTTAATGCACTATCTCAAGTATTACTGAGTTGGGGGTGTCAGGTGGCTGTGGCGCGAGATGAGGCAGAGCTTAGCGCGCTGCAAGCAACGAGCCGGGCTGATATGCTGATCGCGGATTATCAGCTTGATCATGGTGTCACTGGACTTGAGGTAATAGCAGCGCTTGCGCTTGATGATATGGCAATCATTATTAACACAGCTAACCACGACGAGGCCATCCGAGAGCGAGTGAGTGATGCAGGGATCCCATTACTCTATAAGCCACTTAAAACGCCTGCCCTAAAGCGCATGATTAAGCGACTAATCTAGTTGTTTATGTGCTCGCTTCATCGTCGAGATGTACATCCGTGGCCAGCTGATTAAAGAGGATCCCAGCTTGGGTGCGGTTATACACATTGAGCTTTTTTAAAATAGCTGAAACATGCTGTTTGATGGTGGTCTCTTGAATCGACATTGCATACGCAATCTGCTTATTCAAAAGGCCATCGGCAATCATGGTTAATACTCGATATTGCTGGGGAGTTAGCTTTTCTAAATTACGCGCAAATTGCGCTTGTTCGCTGTCATTTTCAGGCGCGATATCCACGATTTCGGGTAACCAAGTTTCTCCTTCAATAACGAGCTTGATGGCACCACTGATCACCTCTAGTGAGGAAGACTTGGGAATATAAGCGCTTGCCCCGAGGGCAATGCATTGGCTAATAATGGCTGCCGATTCGTTGGCTGAAACCATGATCACCAATATGTCTGGGTATTGATTTCTTAACCGGGCAAGACCCTCGAGACCTTTCGCGCCAGGAATAGATAAGTCCAAAAATACTAGCTCTGTTTCAGGATGCGCGATCAACATCTCGAATAAGCTGTCTAAGGTACTGGCTTCTTTGATAGGGTCATGACCAATCGCTTGTGCAGCGGCTTGTTTGAGTGCGCTGCGAAATAATGGGTGGTCATCAGCGATGATTGCTTGCACCTGAGACATCCTTAACTAACTCCTAGTATCCGTTGTTATAGGGTATTTCTAAAACTACATCAAGTGATTGAGATAGCGAGGCTCCCTTGCAGCCTCGCTTTCAGTGCTAAAAACGATAACCCACGGTAAGCGAAACGGTTCTGGGGTCGCCAAAGTAGCCTATCAAGGTATTATCACCACCAAGCCCCGGCGTGTACTTACTCACATTACTCGGATCGCTCGGGTCTGGTGTCACGAATTGATAGCCTCCTATCATATATTCTTCATCGGTCAGGTTTTTCCCATGAAGACCAACACGCCAATTGCCATCTGTGCTATACCAATTAATACTCAGATTGACTAAAC
This sequence comes from Pseudoalteromonas flavipulchra NCIMB 2033 = ATCC BAA-314, assembly GCA_000814665.1. GTDB lineage: Bacteria > Pseudomonadota > Gammaproteobacteria > Enterobacterales > Alteromonadaceae > Pseudoalteromonas > Pseudoalteromonas maricaloris. Next base: position 103,243 of record JWIH01000019.1, on the reverse strand, counting down.
CATAGCTATCCTGTGTCAGTAGGCTATCTTCCTCAAATAAAACATAATCACCACGATGGTAGTAGCTGGCATTGAACACCCAATCGCCAATATCACTGTAGAGCTTGTATGTCGCCCCAAAGTTAAAAGTTAAATCTGGGGTGTTAGAAATACTAAAGCGGTCTGATTTGTCAAATGTCGCACCCGTGTCTGGGTTAGTATCGAGTACCTCTTCGAAGTCGCTGTCTATATATCCTATCGCGGCATCAAAACTCAGCGCCTCTGTAGCGACATAGCTAAGCTCGGCTTCAATACCATTTGCTGTAGACTTACCTATGTTGCCAAGTCGTTGGTTTAGATCGGCAGAGGTTGCACCGGGCAATACGGAAATATATTGGCGGTCTTTGTGATCTAACGTGAATAGCGTGATATTGGCTCTTAGATTATCGTGCCACTCGCTTTTCATACCAATTTCGAATGAATCTACGATTTCAGGGTCTGCAGCAGGCTCTGCGGTGCTGGCTCTGGGGTTGAAGGTGCCGGATTTAAATCCTTGAGCATAGCTGGCAAAGAACATGATATCGCGGTTGTATTGATATTCCACTCCCACTCTTGGCGTAAACCGTGACCAATCTTCTTCATCATCGAGCACTGATGGTACGAGCTCACCTGCAGGACGTGTGTAGCCTGGGATCCAATTTGATTCGGGATACACGACATCAAAGATCAAACCATTGCTGACTTGTGCTTCTTTGCTGTCTTTAGTGTAACGAGCGCCCAATGTGAGCGACCACTGCTCTGCTAAATCAATGGTGCCTTGAATATACGCGGCTTTACTATTTGAGTTGTTACAACCACTGACTTCTCGCGTAAGGCCTGGTGCGCCCAAGCTTTGTCCTAACACTTCTAAAATTGCTTGGAATTGGCCGCACGACTCGCCATCGTAATAATATAGACCTGAGACAAATTTATAGCCGTTACCTGCATGGCTTAGCTGTATCTCATGCGTGGTTTGCTCATCATCGTAAATGGCGGGTACATCAAAGATCCGTAATGGCGTATTATCAAAGTCGATATTGGTCGGGGAGTAACTATCTCGGCTAGCACCGATGTATTTTATTGTGGTAGCGTCAGAAAGATCCCAACGAGCGGTCAAACTATATCCCTCAAGCTCGACTTTATTCCAAGTTGGCATACTGGTGTAAGAATCAAATACGCTGTCAGGCACGGGGGCGTCAGTCAGTAAGCTCGGCAACAAGCGATAACCCCCTTTAGAGTTGGAGTCATCGTCGGTTTTATCCCATGCTAAACGGAAGAACAAATCGTCGCTTGGACGATATTCCAAGGTTAACCGCGCAGCTTGAATTTCTTTATTGTAGTTTTCCTTGTCTTGGCCGGGTAGCGTTGAAACCTTGAACTCGCCAAAGCCATCTCGATTCAAGGTAGCAAAGCCATAACCTAAGTAGAGCGTGTCTTCCACGAGCGGCAGTTGACCTGTGATCTTAAGATCGCGTTGATTATAACTACCAACCGTTCCCTCCACGTTAAATGTCGCATCGCCAGACATTTCCTTAGTTACATATTTTATAGCGCCACCAATGGTGTTTTTGCCATATAGCGTCCCTTGCGGTCCTCGTAGTACTTCAACCTGTTGTACATCAAGGAGGTCGAGTACAGCCCCTTGCGGCCTTGCCAAATAAATGTCATCGACGTAAATGCCGACACCAGGTTCATAACCCCACAATGGGTCTTGTTGCCCGACACCACGAATAAAGGCAGTGAGGGTGGAGTTAGTGCCACGGCTAGCTTGAAGCGTGGTATTGGGTGAAAACTGCTGGACTTCAGAGAGTACCGAAATGCCATTTTCAAGTAGATCGGTTTCACCGATAGAAGTCACTGCAACTGGAACGGTTTGAAGGTTTTCTACCGTCTTGCGCGCCGTGACTTCAATACGTTCTAGCTTGCCTTCTGATTGTGTTGCTTGTTCTGCTGCCGCTGGGCTGACTTGAGTTGCGAGTGTAATAGCCAACGCGATAGCTGAATATCTAGGTTGGTAAATGTTCATCCTGTGGTCCCTATTATTGTCATTTTGGGTGCTTGTTGTCACACCAAAGCATAGGGGAGTTGTAAAGTTTTTCTATTAGTACCTTAGTACTAGTGCCTTGATACGCTAGGATTAACACGGGGTGTAGGGCTTCTATAACCTTAGTACTATGGTTTTTATTGCGCCTGCACGCCACACTGATATTCATCAACAGTATGCCCAACACATCAACTTATAACGGGCATTAATAACAATAAAAGGAAGCCCTTATGCTCAGTATGCTTGGACTGGCAGGAGGACTTGGCCTGCTTATTTGGCTAACTCTCCGTGGCGTAAACTTGTTTATCGCAGCTCCACTGTGCGCTTTATTGGTCGCATTAACGAGTGGCGTTGCGCTATTTCCCACAGAAGCTGTCGAAAGCAGCTTTCTTACACTTTATATGGATGGCTTTGCTGGCTTTTTGAGTGCTTGGTTTTTCATGTTTTTGCTTGGCTCTTTGTTCGGTAAGTTCATGGAAGACAGCGGTGCTGCCGACAGCGTGGCACGCTATATTGTCGACAAGTTAGGTATGAAACATGCGGTATTAGCGGTGGTGATTGCCTGTGCTGTGTTAACGTATGGCGGCGTCAGTGTTTTTATTGTCGCTTTTTCTGTCTATCCTATGGCGCTTAGCTTATTTAAAGATGCCAATTTACCAAGGCGCTTTATTCCCGCAACTCTGGCCTTCGGCTCAGTCACCTTTACCATGACTTCGGCAGGCTCCCCGGAAATCCAAAACTGGATCCCAATAAAATATTTAGGTACGTCGCCTTATGCGGCTTGGGAAGTCAGTCTAGTGGTTGCCACATTTATGGCTATTGCTGGCTATTGGTGGTTGAAAAAGATGATAGCCAAAGCAGTGGCAAATGGAGAGCACTTTGAGGCGAAAGAAGACGACCCTGAAATCCATGAACGTAACTATCCTCATCCAATCACTGGCGTACTGCCTTTAATCGTGGTGTTGATTTTATCTTTTACACTTCATGATGTGCTGCAGCAAAGTGCACTCATTGTAGCTCTACTTGGTGGTGTACTTAGTATTGTCGCGATTAACTTTAAGCATTTTCACAACATGGGGGCCGCGATTAACTTAGGTACAACAGGTGCGCTAGTTGCTATCGGTAATACCAGTGCGGTAGTGGGTTTTGGTGCGGTGGCAAAAAACACCGAGGCATTTCAATTAGCGGTCGATATGATGACACAAATGCCGGGTAATGAGCTACTTGGCGCCGCTGTGGCGGTAAGTGTGATAGCCGGTTTAACTGGTTCGGCATCCGGTGGGCAAGCCATTGCGTTACCTTTAGTGGCACCGCACTACATCGATGCGGGTGTCAATCCAGAACAATTACATCGTGTTGTCGCTATTAGCTCAGGCGCTTTGGATACCTTACCGCACAACGGTTATGTGGTCACAACCATTCGCGCCATCTGTAAAGAAACACATCAACGAGCATACTGGTCCATGGCTGCGTTGACTGCGGTCGTACCGCTGGTGGGCGTTGCCCTCGCATTAACCCTATTCATCTTATTTTAACGGAGAGATACAGCAATGAAGCGGATTTTCCTGTTACTTTTGTTCGTTGCCAGCAATATTGTCTATGGCAGTGAGACAAGCAAACCTATGCTGGTTGAAAAGCGGGCATTTACACTCGCGCATTTTACTACAGAGTCTGGAGTCAGCATTCCCGACGTTAAGGTCGGCTGGGAAAGTTATGGCAAATTAAATGCCGACAAAAGCAATGCAATTTTGATCACACATTTCTTTTCTGGCACATCTCACGCTGCGGGTAAGTATCGAGAGTCTGACGTATTGGCGGGTTACTGGGATGCCATTATCGGTCCGGGTAAAGCGATAGATACTAACAAGTACTTTGTGATAAGCGCAGATACTTTGGTCAATGCAAACTGGCATAGTAAAGATGTGATCACGACGGGTCCGGCGTCTATTAATCCGAAAACGGGCAAACCTTACGGCTTGGATTTTCCCGTGGTGACCATCGGTGATTTTGTTGAAGTGCAAAAGCAACTACTGGATAGCTTAGGTATCGACAAACTACATGCGGTGATGGGCGCGTCTATGGGGTCTTTCCAAGCGTTAGAATGGTCGGTGCGCTATCCCGAAAAAGTGTCACGTTTAATTCATGTGATTGGCGCGGCAAAGATGGATGCTTGGACCGTTGCGGCGTTAGAGAAATGGGCTTTACCTATCCGACTTGATCCAAATTGGCAGGGCGGGGACTACTACGACGGGGAAAGGCCGCTTGCTGGACTCACAGCCACGATGCTTAATATTACTCAAGACGCGATGCACCCCGCTATTTACAACGCCAGTTTTCCAGACTTTATTGTGCTTGATCCCAAAGCAAAACAAGATATTCGTCAGCTTCCTAAACTCAGCCAAACGCTAGCCACGCGCGCACGAGCGAGAGCTGAAACGCAAGATGCGAATTCTATCTTGTACTTAGTCCGCGCCTCGCAACTATATACCGCAGGCATGCAAGGTAATTTTGATAGCGCTATCGATAAAATCACAGCAAAGGTTTTGTTGATGCCTGCAAGCAATGACTTGTTATTAAGGCCTGAGCCCATTCGTAAGTTAGCAGAAACCCTTAAAGCCAAGAATAAAGACGTGCAGATCACAGAGATAGAAGGCGTTTGGGGGCATTTAGACGGTATTTTTTCAATTCAATCACAGGCTGACACTATTGCTCAGTTCTTAGCAAAATAATCAAGGAGTGACGATGAAGACGGCGTTGATCACAGGGGCAGCAAGTGGCATTGGTCGCTATATCGCGATGGCCCTGAGCAAACAAGGTTACAGCTTATTGCTCGTAGATTTGAACTTAGCGCAAGCACAGACGGTAGCCGAATCTATCGTCAGTGACGGAGGAAATGCACAAGCGTTTGCGCTCAATATCGCTAATAAGCAAGACATCGCTGACTTTGTCCGTCAGCACGATAACATTGATGTGCTTATCAATAACGCAGGCGTGCAACATGTTGAAGCACTAGAGCATTATCCAGAAGATAAATGGCAATTGCTGCAAGATGTGATGCTAACAGGCCCGGCCATGTTGTGTAAGGCAGTATTGCCGCATATGCGCAGAGGAGGCTTTGGTCGCATCGTCAATATTGGTTCTATCCACGCTCTAGTCGCTTCTAAGTATAAGTCTGCTTATGTCGCTGCAAAACATGGGTTGATGGGATTTGGCAAAGTATTGGCGCTGGAAACCGCAGACTGCGATATCACCGTGAACACTATTTGCCCCGCTTATGTAAAAACCCCATTGGTAGAACAGCAAATTACCGCGCAAGCGAAACAGCATGGGATCAGTGAAGATGAAGTGATAAACAATATTATGTTGGCGCCAATGCCGAAAAAGGCGTTTATAGGGTTGGATGAGATTGCTCATGCTGTCAATTTTTTACTCGCAAATGAGTCACGCAACATTACTGGCCAAGCCATTGTGCTGGATGGCGGCTGGACAGTGCAATAGGAGGAATGATGGCTGGATTTGATAAGGTAGTCGTAAGCTACGAAGAAGCAATGGCAGGACTTTGCGATGGCATGACCGTGATTGCCGGGGGCTTTGGTTTGTGCGGCATCCCTGAAGGTTTGATAAGCCAAATACGCCACATGGGCACAAAGGACTTAACCGTGGTTTCTAATAACTGCGGAGTAGACGGGTTTGGTTTAGGGATTTTGCTTGAGGATAAGCAGATCCGCAAAATGGTGGCTTCCTACGTGGGAGAAAACGCCTTGTTTGAGCAGCAGTTATTGAGCGGTGTATTGGAAGTTGAATTAACTCCACAAGGGACACTTGCAGAAAAGATGCGCGCAGGTGGAGCTGGGATCCCCGCTTTTTATACCGCAACAGGCGTTGGTACACCCGTCGCTGAGGGCAAAGAGGTAAAAACGTTTGGTGATAGAGAATATATTTTAGAGCCTAGTATTACGGGAGACTTTGCCATTGTAAAAGCGTGGAAAGCAGACCGTTTTGGCAATTGTGTTTATCGCCACACCGCCATGAACTTTAATCCAATGGCTGCAACAGCTGGAAAAATTACCGTCGCTGAAGTGGAAGAAATTGTAGATCCCGGCGAAATCGAACCGAGCCAAATTCATACCCCTGGAATTTATATCGATAGAGTGATTTTAGGACAGTTTGAAAAACGCATCGAAAAACGCATCGAAAAACGTACTGTGAAGGAGCAAGCATAATGGCATTAACCAGAGAGCAAATGGCCATGCGAGTGGCACAGGAATTAAGAGATGGGTTTTATGTCAATCTTGGCATTGGGATCCCCACGCTGGTGGCCAATTATGTACCACAGGGCATGGATGTGATGCTGCAATCGGAAAACGGCTTATTAGGCATGGGCGCTTATCCAACCGAGCAGGAAGTGGATGCGGATATGATCAATGCGGGTAAGGAAACCGTTACGGCCCGCACGGGAGCTGCCATTTTTAGTTCTGCAGAAAGCTTTGCAATGATCCGTGGCGGTCATGTGGACCTGACGGTGCTTGGCGCTTTTGAAGTAGATCAGCAAGGTAATCTTGCCAGCTGGATGATCCCAGGTAAGCTTATCAAGGGCATGGGTGGCGCGATGGATCTTGTCGCTGGGGCTAAAAATATAATTTGCACCATGACGCATGCGAATAAACAAGGCGAGTCCAAGCTGCTACAGCACTGCAGTTTACCGCTCACCGGCGTAAACTGTATCAATAAGATAGTAACCGATCTTGCGCTGCTTGAAGTCAAAGGTGGCGCGTTTCATTTACTTGAGCGAGCTCCAGGTGTTAGCGCCTCGGAAATACAAGCGAAAACCGCAGGCATATTGATTTGCCCTGATGACGTACCGGAGATGGTATTTAGCTAGGATTGCACTAAAGCTGAGTTACCACACTATGCACGCAGTTGGCTGTATCGCGAGCTGCGCTACATTTGTTATTCTGCGCTGCTGTCACAAGGTGGCTTGTAACCAACATATCTTCTCAGTTATCTAAAAATCCTATTTTTTCCTTAATTATCCCTAAGCTGCTTAGTATGAAGAAAATGCACTTTTATCTAGTACTTTATTATTGATTGTGGTTACGATTTGTCACATAATTTGCGCCGCGTTTCAACGCGCTCTCAGCTGGGTTGTCGGGAGTTAATAATCACGTAAAGGAACTATATAATGACAAAAAATATCGTGCGTTTAGCACTAGCCTCTCTATTTACTATTTCTTTGACTGCTTGTGTCTCTACTTCTACTGAGGTTAAACAAAATACGGCATATGAATTTCCAATCATACTCTCAGCTCAACAACCTGTATTGATATTCCCGGTTTCGCTGCATGGTGTTCCAGGAAACGACCGTGAAGTGGGTTTAGCAATTACCGCTGGCGTAACGGGAAAACATGGTGCGTCTGTTGTTTCAAGCCAACAGTTATATGATGTGGTTGGTAACTTGTCTTGGACTGTGGGCGAAAACATGCGTAGGCATGTTAATCAAGGAAATTATGCGCTTACAGGTTCGGCTAAGCGCATTGCAGATGATCTTACCGGTGCAATACAAAAGCTGACTAAGACGCTAAAGTCGACAGGAGTGATCAAGGATAAAGGGTTTAACTTTAACAGAGTGATCGTACTGCATGTTGATAGTTCTGGTGGGATCCCAGTACCGGGCGTAAATCGTGTAACGGCATTTGGCGGGATCATCGATCTGGAGAATCAAGCGGTGGTTTCTTACATAGAAAAAGACTTGGTATTGGCTGATGGATATGATGCTGTATTGGCGCAAATGCCAATGGAAATGAATGGCATCATTGAAGATCTTATCAATAAAGGTTAAGCGTCTGGTTTTACACACAAAATGACCACGATATCAGGAAGCAACTCCCTGATATCGTGAGATTTCTCCTCGCTGATGCTATCTGTTACGCGCTACGTGCATTCATCTCAGCAATAAACTTGTTCGAATCTTCAATAGAGCGGTTCATATCTGCGATTAGGGCGCTAATATCACGCTTTAACCCCGTAAACTCACCTTTAATAGCGCTTACCGCTTGTGCATTTAGGTTGTGCTTAAGGTACAGCACATTATCTTGTAGTGAGTCGAGCACGGGCTGCATTTTGGCTTCACTGCTGCGCATTGAGCGAAGTAAGCGTTCAAATTGGCGCTGTGTTTGACTTAATTGCTTAGCACTCTCGCGTTTTAGGTTTGCACTCGAATATTGCTCAAGTTCATCTTGCCACTCGTCAAATAGTGCGTTTGCCACGTCTTCCACTTTGTCTATGTTGCTACTTACTTCAGCTGCGGCGGCAAGGGATGATTGATAGTCATCGTTAAGCAGGTTATAGGCTTCTTGTAATTCACCACCGTTAAAATTAATTAAGGTGGTGAGCCTTTCTAATGCCGATTGAAACTCTTTTTGTGATTCCTCTTGGGACTCCTTTGTTTCTTCGACACGATCAACCAATATCTCGCGTTTATGCACACCAAACTTTTCCATGGTGGCGTAATAGGCACTTTGGCAGCCAGTAACAAGTAAAAGTAACACTGCGCTTAAGGTGAGTTTCTTCATTTGCACTCCCGGGCTCTAGAAGGTCAATAATCAGTAAGTGGCCATGTGACCGTCGTTATATATTACTATTTAACGCTATAAATTATGGCGGGGATTGTTATGATGTGTAAAGTCATCCATGAATATTAACTTGATTATGATGCAAAGAATAACCGAAATGAAGGTCGTAGCACTGCGATTCTTACATTCTCAGCCTAGCTGGTGGCGTCGCTATAGTAAGCGTTGTATTGAGGACCAGATCACGGTCAACGCGGGCTATTTAGCGTATGTCACACTGTTATCGTTGGTCCCTTTAGTTGCGGTGGGTGTAGCAATTTTTTCGGCGTTTCCTGGATTTGAAGATACGCGTTTTGCAATTGAAAACTTTGTGTTCAATAACTTTGTGCCAACATCGACGGACACCATTAAAGAGCACATCAGTGCGTTTACTGGCAATGCGAATAAGATGACAGCTGTGGGGGTGAGTTTTTTGGCCGTCGTGGCTTTATTACTTATTCGTAATGTTGACACCACACTCAACCGAATTTGGCGAGTTAAGCAAAAACGTCCATTGATGATTTCGTTTGCGATTTATTGGATGGTGCTCACGCTTGGCCCTGTGCTATTGGGCGCGAGTATTGGTATGACATCTTATATCGTTTCTTTAGTGACATTTGCCGATCAAGGGATCCCAGGGTTTAGTGGTGCACTAATTAAGATGTTGCCCTATTTAATTTCTATGGTTGGCTTCATCATGCTCTATACTTTAGTACCAAATACCAGTGTGTCATTTCGAGCTGCGGTTCCGGGTGCTTTGTTTGCAGCTTTGTTATTTGAGCTAACGAAAAAAGGCTTTGCATTATACATTAGCCATTTTCCCTCATACGAAGTTATCTATGGGGCGCTTGCGACAGTACCTATTCTTTTTGTTTGGGTATATTTATCTTGGATAGTGGTGTTGTTAGGTGCGGAGTTTACTGTGTGCTTAACCCAAGATATGGAAGCCGCAGGATTAGATACAAGCTCGGAGTTTGACCCACCAGACGCGCAGGGACTTTAGCTTTTACCGATAACGGTTAGCTTAAGCCCCCAAGGGGGAGTTATGAGCTTATTGTATCAACATGGCGATGCATTGCGTCGCTTTCATCTCGCGGTAGGTGAAGGACATCAATTGGGCATAGAGGAATATGGCTGTAGTGATGGCACACCACTTATCATGCTGCATGGTGGCCCAGGTCAGGGCCATTCTCGTAATGTACTCGGTTATTTCAATCCGCAAAAATACCGCATTATCCTGTTTAGTCAGCGAGGCTGTGGCAATTCAACCCCTACTGACTTTGGTAATATAAATACCGCGAACCTGCTAAAAGATATTCACTCCATTCGTGCGCATTTAGGACTGCAAAAGGCTGTACTCGCTGGGGAATCTTTCGGTGCCATGCTGGCACTTCTTTATGCTGAGCAACATCGTGAAGATGTCTTGGGGATGGTGTTGTGGTCGAGTTTTTTGGGCAATGAGGCGGATCTTCATTGGCTTTATGGTAGCCAAGGTGCCCCCGCGCAAATTTATCCAGAGCAGTATCTTGCCTTTGCACAAGGTGCACAAACTGTGGAATCCTTGCTAGACCATTATCATTCGGCACTCTTTGGCGAGGATGAATTACTCAAAAGAAAAGCGGCACAGCGCTGGTGTGAGTGGGATAACCTGATCACAACAGATAGCGATACACAAGGTATTAGGCTCTGCAAAGCAGACAAACAGCTCAGTAAAGCACAGCATATGGTGCATTTTTTTAGTCACCAGTGCTTTATCAAAACACAGCAAATTACAGCAGATGCACATCAGCTCAATCACTTACCTATCTGGTTTATTCACAGTCGGCATGATTTAATGTGTCGATACGCACCAGTTCATCAGTTAGCACAAAGCATTAAGGCGCAGTTGCTGATTTTAAATGGGGTTGGGCATTGTTGTGCTAACCCCGTTTACGCAGAAGCAATAAGGCGAGCGGCTGATCTATTACTGTGCAAAATTCAGCATCATTAGCAGTCACAAGAGGTAGGTAGTGCAAGGACTAATTCAAAGGGTCAGCGAAGCAAAGGTAGAAGTTGAAGGTGAGGTTGTTGGTCAAATCGATAAGGGGATATTGTTACTATTAGGCGTTGAAAAGTCGGATACCGAGCAAACGGCGGATAAGTTACTGCACAAGGTTAGTAACTACCGTATTTTTACTGACGACAAGGGGAAAATGAATTTAAGTTTAAAAGACATTGAAGGCGAACTATTAGTTGTATCGCAATTCACCTTGGCGGCAGACACCAAAAAAGGCATGAGGCCAAGCTTTTCGAGCGCAGGAACGCCTGAGCAAGCGAAGACACTCTACGAATACTTTGTGGCTCAAGCCAAGGCCGCAGGGTTGAAAGTCGCGACAGGACAATTTGCTGCGGATATGAAGGTGAGTTTACTGAATGACGGCCCTGTGACTTTTAACTTTAGTATTGAATAGTGCTTTGACGTAAAAATCTAAGATCAACAAATGCTAGCGTTTAACTTCGATAATCATATTGGCGTAGTCCGGTACCTTTTCGATAAAGGGCTTTTTACCAAAGTTGGTAATTAATAAGTGTTGAAGTTGCTTGAGCTGCGACTCATGCTCAGTCAAAAAGTTGATATACAGTCGGCCTCCATCATTAATAGCAGCTCTGAGTAGACGATAAAACTGGTGCTGAAATAAGAAGATGGGAGGCTCAAGTTCGCTAAATAAATCGAGCACAATCCAATCGTAGCGTTTGCCTTGTTGCAAGGCTTTAAATACATCAACACAATTAACATCGCACAAAGGGTCGCCACCAAAGTAGCGTTTGTAACAATGGATCACATCTGGGTTGTTATCTATGGTGGTAATGTGACAACTTGGATAAGTGGCATTGAGGTAATCACGGATGGCACCTGCGCCAAGACCCAGCTCTAGTACGCTGGTTGGCGGGGTGACTTGCTGCCAGCGACTCGCGAATGTTTTTAAATGAGGAAATAACAAGTGCTCCGGGTGGTTTAACTCCACAACGGATTGTAATGTGTTGTTTATCAGAAGCCATCTCAACGATTTCTCTTGCCGCACTTGGATGCTATTTCTGCCTTGTTTATGCCAATATAGCAAGTGTCCTAGTTGGTGGCTCCGGTCCACAAAATCGTTGCTGATAGTGCCTGAATGCGTAATAAATTCTCCCATGATAACATCATCATAGACGAGGATTTTGTGAATGCCAGCTTGTCCACCAGTTTTTACACTAAAGGATAAGTGTTTTGGCGCATTTTATTCCCTACACTGAGCTTATCTTGTAGGGTGTATCCGTACTAGATTCAAAGTCATTTAACAGGCTAATAACAAAACAGGAGTCAGTGATGTTTGAGGTAACTTCACCACAAAGCAGCGAAGATTGGCAAGCCTATTACCAGTTACGCTGGCAGGTGTTAAGAGCGCCATGGGATCAACCTCGTGGCAGCGAACAGGATGATTTAGAACAAGAAGCTGAACATCGCTACATTAAAAATAATGATGGTGAAGTGCTAGGCGTAGCTAGGCTCCATTTTAACAATCATAAGCAAGCACAAGTACGCTATATGGCCGTTGCAGAAGGGCATCGAGGTCATCACTTAGGTAGCCGTTTGCTACATGAGCTTGAGATTATTGCTTGGACGCAAAAAGCAGAAGAGTTGGTTTTGTATGCTCGTGAGCGCGCGTTATCATTTTACGAACGCCATGGTTATGAAGTGGTTGAAAAAGCACACTTAGCCTATGGCGATGTGCAGCACTGGAAGATGGTAAAACAACGTCCTACGGAGCCGGGCTGGTTCAGGCAGCCAGATTGGACCCATGTATTACAAAATACTTGGCGAGAGTCTATTCCAATCAGTGATGCGATGGGGATTAAAGTAGAAAGCTATACAGATTGGCAGTTTTCCACTAAGGCTGACTTAAAAGCGAACCTCAACTTACACAACTCGATGTTTGCAGGCTCTATATATAGCATGGCGACGCTAACGGGCTGGGGGGCGACTTATTTAGCACTTAAAGAGCTTGGGTTAGAGGGAGATATTGTGTTGGCTGACGCCAATATTAAATATCTAAAACCTTTAACCACGGCACCAGCGGCAACGGTTACCATTGCGGACTGTGAAGGTGAATTGCAAGCGCTAGAGACGGCTGGCAAAGCAAAATATGTGGTGCCAGTGAATGTCTATGATGGCGACATGCTAGTTGCTAAATTTGAGGGACAGTTTGTGGTGGTTAAACCGCAATAAGTAGAGAATTATTCTCAGCTTTCCAAACGAAAAAGCTCTGAGTGTTCAGAGCTTTTTTTTGTATTCGAATGCCCTTAAAGAATATCAGTGAGCAACACGCCAATACCAAGCCTTTGGGTATGTGTGTTGTAGTCTATTAAGCTTTCGCCGTAACCATTAAAGTATTGTGCGTAGCCGCGCAGCCTGCCCCAAATCGGGAATGACCAGTCTAGCTGAATTGCACCGCGATTATCACTGTTTAAGTTATTGCGCCACATAAAGCCAAACTCATGCTCCTCGTGGCGATATACCCCACTAAACTCGAAGTGACCTAAGTACTCATCGATGTTTGGATTGTCGTCTCCGCGTGGATCCAAGGCATCTTCTTTGTCGTCTTCGGGTAAGCGATACCAAGGTTTAAAGCTGAATACAAAGCCTCGGTTTTCCCAGATAAAATTCGCATAGATACGATTCCAAGAGCGGGAGTTTGGTTGACTGCGACCGTTAGATTGGTGGGAAATCCCAAGTACAAAGGCCATCTCATCGCCCCACAGCACGTTTTCATCATCTAAAAAGTTAATCCAAAAGATTTCTGGTTCATAGTTGGTTTCACGAAATGGCGAAGACACATCTTTGTTATACAGCTGCCAATACGATTGCAGCGTAAAAGCAAAATAGATTGCCTGATCTTTATCCGAAAAGTTTTTATAAATAGGCGCTTTTAACGAGATTTGGTATTTGGCTTCAAAGTTGTCGATTGGCTCGCCGTCTTCATCGTCAATGGCTTTTAGACCGTCGAATGGTCTACTGTTGACGTTGGTCATATAAGAAACTGGCAAAATATAGTTACGCTTATGTGGTGTTAATACATTACGGTTCTTTTCAGTTACACGTTCGCGCGCCATGCGTTTATCTAATTGGCTTAAGGTTTTATCTGCATCAGCCTCGGCACATTCGGTACGGACCTGTTCTATGGTTTTATCTTTTTCTCCAGTTAATACCGCGTTTAGCACGCACTGTTTGACTAAATCTATTTCATCGTCCTGTTGGGCTTCTTGAGCGTAAAGTGGCAAGGTAAGCAAGGCTAAAGCCGGTATTGATAAGTATGTAAGTTTCATCCTGTGTGCGCCGAGAGTAAGTACAATTGATTACATTATTAATCAATGATAATGAAAGGGAAATGAATCTCGAAAGTCAAAAATGTCAGAAAGCGAAATACGGTCGAATAAGAAAAAGGTGGCGGCTATCGCCGCCATACCTTAGTAAGCGTTAAGCTAAACAAGCAGAGCTTATTTGCTTTGACTTACTCTCACGCAATAAAAGTACTCGAGTTAAAGTGTTTCAACTTGAGTAAAGAAATTATAAAGCTCAGTGCCTTGATTCACACTAGCAGAGGCAAAGTGCAAAATGGCGATGGCATCTTCGTCCAACTTGATCTCATTTAAGGACGTTTCTGATAAATAGCGCTCCATTCTGAGAATTTTGGCGATGGTTTGACCTGCCTTGATATGCTCTCCAAGCTTTGCCGTATATTCCACCATGCCACTCATTGGTGCATAAAAGGTGCGATAATTCTCTAGTCGACAGACGTAACGGGTGATGTTTTGTGGCATAAAGTGCGCATCTTGAAAGGCCTGTTTATGGTTCAGGTAGCTCAAAATGCTATTAGCGTCATCCAATGCTTCCGCTAAATCAATTTTTTCTTGAGAGCCAAGTTCAACCGTAAACGCTTCTGTTAATACTGGGATCTCTCGGTCTATAGCTTGATAGGCTTGCTGCAAGTTCCACCATGGACAAAAACTTGCTTCATCCATTGCTCCACCAAAGTCACTTGGAATAAGTAACACATGCGGAATATCAAAATATCGAGCGCTGTCTTTTGCATACTCAGGACAATACAGGTGTTTTGCTGAAATTGGCCCCGTGTGAAGGTCTAAAACAATGTCAGCTTCATGAGCTAGACGTTGTAAATTCAAGGCGATGCGCTTACCCGTTGTCAACCTATCTAAGGGCCCATCAAGTAGCGCTTGGGTGTGCTCAACTAATCGTTGGCGAAATTGCTGAGTGATTTCTGTAATTGAAAGCGTCGGATTTTGCTCCACAAACTCGGTAACCAGCCCGGAATGGTTGATGTACATCCGATTCCAATTCGTGCCCGTAATTGGATCGAAACGACCTAAGGTAAACTCACCAGATTTCTGATTACAACCAATCGGGTTTGCGTAAGGCACTAAGGTGATGTCCGCTTTTAATGACAATTGCTTCAACTGCTCCAGCAGTTGATAAATCACTGCATTACCTTGCACTTCGGCGCCATGCATATTCGCTTGAATATACACCTTAGGCCCACTGCCATCGCCTTTGATGCGATAGACTGGAATAGTCAAAGGCAAGCCGTTGGCAATTTCACCAACCTGAATATGTTGTTGTGTAATGGTATTCATGTTTACCTCAAATAACTTGAAGCGGGCTCAGCTTCACGGACACAGCTGATTTCTCCAGCTGAGATGATGTACTCAGCTGGGAGCTCATGACATAAAAAGAACGGCATACTTTCGGTGTAGCCGTAGGCGCCACACTGACTGAAAACAAGCCAATCGCCATCGGCACTGTCGCTTGGTAAGGCTAGGGTGCCTAACTTATCCAATGCTGTGCAAAGTGGGCCATGAATATGAAAGTCTGTGGTCTCAGCTTGAGACTGGCGTAACAATTCAACGGGGAAAGCTTGTCCGGTAACGGCTGGACGCAGCAGGTGATTGACACCGCCTGCGACGATCAGTTGTTGTTCACCATAGTTTTGTTTTTGTTCCACCACAGGGTTGAGATAAAAACCACATTCGCCAACCGCATAGCGGCCTAATTCCATCCATAACTCTTGCACTTGCGTGGCGGATTTTATTAATGCGAGCGCGTCTAATAATTTCTGCCAATCAAGAGAAGGGCTTTGCCTATCATAGGGAATGCCAAGACCACCACCTAAGTCGAGAACTTTTAGAGTAATACCTAAATCAGCAGCGAGCTGAACTAAAGGTGCAACCATGGCCTGCCAAAGTTCAGCGAGTGTATCGCTACAGAGCATATTGCCCCACTGGAAAATATGCAGTCCGACAAAGTCTAGGTGGGTGTAGTCACTTAAAGTTAGGGCTTGCCACTGCTCAGCGCCAAGACCAAAAGGAGTCAGTGTATTGCCACCAAGTGGATTGTGCTCTGCTTTATCAAAGCGTAATTGCACCCGCAGTAAAACTTCAAATTGAAGCTCAAACTCTTCAGCCACTTGATTTAACCAGCGTACTTGATTGTGGCTTTCAGCCACGAAAATACGTACGCCTTGTGTGGCAAAATGGCGGATCTGCTTTAGCGATTTGGCAGGGCCGGTGTTGAGCACGCGTTCAGGTGCGATCCCTTGAGATAAAACCTGATCAAGCTCGCCGCTAGATGCCACATCAAAGTTAAACCCTGCATTATCTAGGGTTTGAATGATCTTTGATAATGGATTCGCTTTAACGGCATACCAAAGCTTAACGATTTGCTGATCAACTAAGGGCTTAACATGCGCACTTAGCTTATCTAAATCGTAGCAAAAGAATGGCGTATCTTGTTGCTGGCTCAATGCCTCAGCTGTAGTTCGCTGTGACGTGCTCAACCAAGTCATTAGCGTAGAACCTCTTCCAGCGCCAGTGATGCATCACTTTGTTCATCACGGTATTTTACGATAAGTGCGCATGACATACTTAATCCTTGCGCGCGTGCCCATTCACTTGAGGCTGGACGAGAGCCTGGGATCACTATCGCGTTTTCAGGGATGGCTTCACCTTTGTCAAGCAATCGTTCGTTCACGCAGTCATAGACAGGAATACTTGCTGAAAGGCGCACACCCGGTGCTAATACGGCACCGCGTTTAACAACAACCCCTTCAACCAATACACAGCCTGCACCAATAAAGGCATCGTCCTCAACTACAACAGGACTTGCTCCAACCGGTTCTAATACACCTCCCACTTGCACTGCTGCGCTAAGGTGCACATTTTTACCAATTTGCGCGCAAGAACCAACCAACGCATGACTATCTACCATAGTACCTGAATCAATATAGGCACCAATGTTGACATAAGCCGGTGGCATAATGATTGTGCCGGCTGCGACGTAAGCACCACGTCTTACACTGCTTCCGCCAGGAACCATACGAACGCCATCTTGGGCAGCAAATCCGCGTGGTGCTAAGTTATCTTTATCAACAAATCCACCTGGGAATTCCGTATTTACGCCATTTCTAAATGCTTCAAGGATCCCTTGTTTTACTTCTACGTTAGCATGCCAATGGCCTTGCTCATCCTGTGTTGCAGCACGTACTGTGCCATTTTCTAAATCGTTTAGTAGGGTTAACCAGCTCATGTTTACTGCCTTAGTTCCAAGATAAAATCGTTTTGTTCGCGCGAGTGATCGCATCGGTATGGGTGAGTTCCAAATGTGTCAGTGGCGGGCGCAAGTTTGGACTTGTGAGCTTCCCTTGCAAGTGCATTAACACTTTGACTGGTATGGGATTTGCCACTGCAAATAAGCTATTTGCAGCTTCTGACCAAATGGTAAATAAATTAGGAGAGGTGCCGCTTAACGAGCGCCTTACAAATTCTGCGGTTTGCTGTGGCCATGCGTTTGCCGCAACAGACACCAGACCCGTTGCACCTGCTTGTGCAAAGTAGGGCATTAAGCCATCGTCGCCGCTATAGATGGCGACATCAGGCGCTGCCTGACGAAATGCTTCAAAGGTGGCAATATCACCACTGGCTTCTTTTAGTGCCCACAGATTAGGGTGGCAAGCTAGCTCGCCGAGTAGTTCAGGGGCGATAGCAACGGCACTGCGACCGGGTACATTGTAGAGCATGCAAGGGTTGTGGCTCTCATTAAGTAGTGTACTAAACCAATGTGCCAGACCAACTTTGCCGGGCTTTGCGTAGATTGGTGAGCCAAGTAAGAGCGCATGAATGGGCTGCGTATTACAAAAGCGCACCCATTGTGTTTGCTGCTCAAGATTACTGCCGCCAACGGCAACCATAAGTGGTACGCTTGGGGCTAGCTGGCAAACAAACTCAACGATTTGTTGCTGTTCTTGTTGGGTAAGCGCAAGGCCTTCGCCGGTACTGCCTAGTAAAAGGATACCGTTACGAGCTTGCTCTTGATCGCGTACAAGCGTGGTTAATGCGCCAAAATCAACCTGATTTTCAGCATCAAAAGGCGTTACTAAAGCCGTCCACAACGGATAGTCAGATAAGTTGAATTGTGATTTCATCTCTACCGAACTTAAATCATGTTCGGAGTTAGGAGAGTGTCCAAACTTCGAACCGTTAAAATTCGAAGAGCAATGGACTTAAAAAGGATAAGGCAGCCAATGGCCTTATTTTTCTAAGACCAGAAGCTCTCCACCAAATATGTTGGTGACAGTCGCTGGGATTCAGCCCAGTCGCCCGAAATGAGTATTAGCAAACAATAACTCAATTTCTCGGCGTATATTCCCCTCACTAAGCTGCAACGGAGTTTGCTCTCCTTCACTTAGTTACCTGAATAACGCACCTCTTCCAGCCCTTAATTTGACGCCGTGGCATCAAACTATCTAAATAGGGTGAACACGCATTGAAACATTTTGGCCGTCTAGGTGTCAAGCATCGGACTGTAAATAATACGATTGTTAACTACACTTAACATTGCAGCTGAGACAATGCTATGAGATGAAAAACAAAAATATGTCGTTAATAAATAAAGTTAAAAATCGTTATATCGGGGCATTACTTGCTATGGCTATATTGCTGTCGATGGCGATGGGGATTATGCAGTATTTACTGTATCAGCAGAGCCAAGACGCGCACGTAATTAATATTGCGGGTATGCAGCGGATGTTGTCCCAGCGCATCGCGCTTTTCAGTGCACAAGAGGATAAAAGAGACAGTGAGAATCTTCGTCAAGCCATTGATAAATTTGAAAGTAATCATGAGTTTTTAACTAAAACAGAGAGGAGGGAGGCTATTTATCTGAATGAGGCGCTTGCAGCGCTTTACTACCAAGAGCCAGTGCAATTGGATTTGCAAAGTAATACTTTTGTCACTTTATCAAGGTCTCAGTTTCAGCAGCCAACTCCTCAATTGGAGGAACAAATCTTTACTGCATCTCAGCATATACTCCCCAATCTTAACGAGGCCGTTTCACTATTTGAGCAGCACGCGCGAAGTAAAACAGAGATGGTGAGGAAAATAGAGCTGTTGATTTGGCTGCTTGGACTGCTGTTATTGTTTATCGAAGCCAAGTTTATATTTCGCCCGATGGCGCGAGAGATTGCTGAAGCACTTGATAAATTAGAGGCAGCAAGAAAGCTTGCCGATGATGCGCTACACTCAAAATCACGATTTTTAGCGCGTGTCAGTCACGAGCTAAGAACGCCATTGCAGGCCATTCAGGGGTATTTAGATGAATATCTGAGTAACAAAGATACCCAGCAATTACAGCATGTGAAAAGCGCAGCAAATCAATTGGATGTATTACTTTATTCGGTTCAAGACTTTAATAACCTTTCCGAGCAAGAAGTGGTCATTGAGCGTCATCAAGTCGCGTTGCGAGAAGTAATAAAATCGGCCTGTATTGCCTTTCAATTAACCGCACATAAGAAATCTCTCGCTTTTAATTTGGCGTTGAGTAATGAGTTAGATGTGACTTGTTATTGTGATGGTAAGCGTGTTGGTTGGTTGATCAGTGAATTGGTCAATAACGCAATTAAATTTACTGAGCGTGGCAGCATTCAAGTATTTGCGGATTTGGTTGTAGATGAAGATACGCCATATTTAGAGTTTGTTGTTGAAGATACTGGGCCTGGGTTCGACTATCAGCAGTTGCGAGAAGCTGTGCATAGCGAGCATTTTCAAGGCACGCAGTTAGGGCTGAAGCGCTGCCGATTACTCATCTCAGCGCTTGGAGGACGATTAGATTTTATTGCGAGGGAGCCAACCGGTACAAGAGCAACCTTGAGAGTCCCGATTGAAATTGACAATCAACAGACGCTGGCTCGCACAATGGAGCAGGTGTCAGCTCGCATTTTACTGGTGGAAGATAATTTACTAAATGCGCGCGTGATTGAAAAAATGCTTCAGCCCATAGCCAAGCAGGTAACGCATGTCGAACATGGTGAAGGTGCCCTTGAAGTATATGAGGTGGGTAAGTTTGATATCGTGCTAATGGATTTAAATATGCCTGTGATGGATGGCTTTGAAGCCACTGAGCGTTTGAGGGTGCTCGATCCGACCGTGCCTATTTTGGTCGTGACCGCAAATACTAATGCTGAGGATTTGGATAAGGTCTACGCACTTGGCGCAACGGCTCATTTGTATAAGCCGTTGCAACCGGATGTGCTGCATAGCAAAGTGGTGCTATTACTGAATGAGTGTGGAGACTTAGTCTCGTCTTAAACGAATATTTCCAACCCCGACTTCTGCATCGATGGAATACTGGCCTTGACCACGATAGTCTGTTGTCGAGCCAACCATACTCTTTTCGGAAGTTTCTACGTTGCCAAAACCTGATATTGCCGTTTTACCAACACCTGAATCTAAAGACACCTTTTTGAAATCGGTGGCGGTAGTCTCAATTTTAATTTTTCCTACGCCTACCTCTAAATCAGCAGAGTTATTAAGATCTTGAATATCAATTTTGCCAACACCAACCTCAACATCTAAGGCCAAATTAACAGGCACCTTAACTTGCCAAGATAGTTCATAATCATCCGAATTGATCTCGAGTGATAATTTATCTCCTGATGTGTTGCTGTTTAGGGTAGCTTCACTCACATCTGGTTTACCAAACCAACTGTCTGACTCTTTAGGTTCAACCAAAATTTCGACCTCTATGGTGCTGCCGTTGTAAGTTTGTAGATCGATTTTACCTACGGCAATATCCACTTCTAACTCGGCTAGGCTATTGCTTGGGAATGATGCTGTAATGGTTTTTGAATCTTTTGCTTGTGCAGTCATTGCCGCTGCACTTAATGCTAAAACTAGCGCTAACTTTTTCATTATTTTTTACCTTCAACGAGAGTGTTTGAAAGGTAAGTCGCAAATAAAAATGAAAAGGTTTAAAAAGGTTTTTATTTTTTTAGGGCGTGTTGATGGAAGTACCTGTTTAACACGCCCACAAAGTAAAAAGTAAACTACTTACCTTTTAGCAAGATAACGCTGAGCGTTATAGTCGGGTGACTGAATAACCATTGTTTTTAAGTTGCTCAACAAGGCCATATTTTTCAACAAGATGTAATGCACCAACGGCAATAAACGTTGATTCATTAGGGAGCTGTTTTTTAAGCACTTGCACCCAGTTATTATTGCGTTCGATGATCATCAGTTGCTCGGCTAATTTGCCGTATTTATCATCCGAAAAACTTACCTGATAGTAATGTGATAACTTTTCTAAATCGCCGCTTCGCCATGCGGAAACTAGATCCAAGAAGTAGGTATTCAAATCAGACATCTGTGCAAATGTTTCCTTGAGCATGGCGTCACTATGAATACTCAGCTGACTGAACATTTCAAGCTGATATTCTAAGGTTTCAAATTCACCAACTGGGATCTTCTTTTCGTTTGCATAGGCTATTACTTGTTTATCGATGCCATTAGTATCGGTAAATCCGAGCTTTTGATATTCCAGTTGTAGCATAGTTACCATCACGGCCCATGGTGCGTAGCGTTCAAATAAGGCGATATCTATTTGCTTTTTGGAAAAGTAATCTTGTAGCTTCTGATAGACTTCTGCAGAGAGCTGATCTTTTAGTGTTTGGTTGTTTTTTAACAACATAAATGGCATGGAGCGCTGTTGGATCGCAAATGGAGAAAGCGCCTCTAAGTTCACTTCAACCATGACTCTATCACTGCTCGCAATGGCGCTTTTTACCTTGGCCGGTAAACCATGCATTTGTTTGTCACCGACGTGGACGGTACCAAATAAGTACGACGTTTTGTTGTCCTTTTCTATTTTCCATAGGCCAACTTCTGCGTTGGCGAGATTACTGAAAAGGCTTAAGCAAAGATAAATAAATAACAATGGTGAAAATACTTTAACCATAGTAATGATCCCTGTTGGTTTTAAAGGGTCAGTCTGCGATATCGAAATGTGAATGTCACTAAAAAATGAAGTGCGTTGAGGTGGTAGAAAAAATTTCATATTGGCAAATCGAGAAAGTAAATTTTTCGTTATATCGAAACTGAACCAATAGAAAATTCGCATTTTAAAATGTGTGGTTGTTTTAATTCTTTAGTTTGTGGGTTTTTGGTTTTTTTATGCGTTAAAGTCAGGTTTTTAATTTTAAATAGCATAGTTTTTTGTGTTGACTTCAGTGTGCAAGGCGCGGTATTAATAGAAAAAGAGGCAGCACAGTGCTTACACTGAATGATTGCCAAGTTTAAATTTACGGAATTCAAGCAATGTTACTAACAGCAACTCTACTAGTCGTGATTATCAACGTGGTGATTATTATTACCGCGGGGGCTAGTTAGTGCTGTAAGAAAAGTATCAGCATAAACGCCCCCCGCACCAAAAGGTTCGGGGGGCGTTTTCGTTTTAGGGCATAAAAAAGGCAACTGAGAGCAGATCATGAGCAATTCAACAACCGGCGCACAACTTGTTATCAAGGTGCTAGAAGAGCAAGGCGTTAAACACGTATTTGGTTACCCAGGTGGTGCCATCATGCCCATTTATGACGCTTTGTATGGCGCGCCAGTTAAGCACTACTTGACTCGCCATGAGCAAGGTGCTGGTTTTGCTGCTGTTGGGTATGCTCGCAGTACAGGTAAGCTTGGGGTTTGTTTCGCCACTTCTGGACCCGGCGCGACGAACCTTATCACCGCACTTGCTGATGCCATGATGGATTCAGTTCCGCTACTGGCTATCACTGGGCAAGTGCCGACCGCAGCTATCGGTTCGGATGCCTTTCAAGAGGTGGATGTACTGGGCATGTCTTTGTCATGTACCAAGCACAGCTACATGGTTGAGCGAGCGGAAGACTTGGCTGAGGTATTACAAGAAGCCATGTACTTAGCGCAGTCTGGGCGACCCGGTCCGGTGTTGGTCGATATTCCTAAAGATATCCAGTTAGCTAAAGTACCTTTTCATCCTTTTGCTGCGCCACAAGACGAACAGCCGAGGGTTTCGCAAACTGAAGTAGCAAAAGCCAATCAATTATTATGCGATGCTAAACGACCTGTTGCTTACATTGGCGGCGGCGTGCAAAGCGCCGATGCGCAGTCACAGCTGATGCAATTTTTAGAAAAGACCCATATGCCGGCCGTATCGACGCTAAAAGCTTTGGGCAGCGTAACACCGGATTATGATTATGACTTAGGAATGCTGGGTATGCACGGTACTCAAGCGGCGAATCTGGCGGTTCAGCAATGCGACTTGCTGGTATGTATTGGGGCGCGATTTGATGACCGTGTTACGGGGAATTTGGCAAAGTTTGCTGCAGGGGCGAAGGTGATCCATTTAGATATCGACCCTGCAGAAGTGGGTAAACGAAAACCCGCGGCCGCTTCGCTTATTGCAGACTTAAAACAGTCATTGCCGCAACTTGAATGTGTGGTTACGAATACCGAATGGCTAGAGACCATCGAAGCACTGCAACGTCAACATGCGTGGCGTTATGACTATCCTGGCGAAAAAGTATTTGCACCGTATTTGTTAAATCAACTGAGCCAAAAGCTACCCAATACAGCGGTAGTATGCTGCGATGTAGGCCAACATCAAATGTGGGTGGCACAGCACATGAAATTCAGTCATCCAAGCAATCACTTAAGTAGTGGCGGTGCAGGCACGATGGGATTTGGCTTACCAGCTGCAATAGGTGCACAGATAGCACGTCCAGATAACACAGTGATCACGGTATCTGGCGACGGCTCCATCATGATGAATATTCAAGAGTTGGCAACCATCCGCCGTAATAACCTGCCAGTTAAAATATTAATATTAGACAACCAAAGGCTGGGTATGGTGAGACAGTGGCAGCAACTCTTTTTTGACGGTCGTTACAGTGAAACCGACCTGTCAGACAATCCTGATTTTGTCTCTTTGGCTGCCGTGTTCGGTATTCCTGGACAGACAATTACTCATGCGAACCAAGTAGATGACGCCGTTGACGCCATAGTGAATGCGCAAGGGCCCTATATTTTACATGCTTGTATCGACGATAAAGAAAACGTATGGCCGCTTGTTCCACCTGGTGCTGCCAATGATGAAATGATGACGGAGAGCCTTTCATGAAACACCATTTAACCGTTGCAGTAAAACAACAGAGCATCGCAGTGGAGCGCTTTTTACGCGTAGCCAGACATCGCGGATTTCGCTTAACGAATTTGGAATTACAAGGTCAAGATGACTTATTCCACGTCAAAATGACCGTAGATAGTGACAAACCTATCTATTTATTAACCTCACAACTGAGTAAGCTAGTAGAAGTGCAAGCGGTTGACTTGCATACACTACAGAAACAGGCAATTTAGAAGAATTAAGGTAGTTAACAATGACACAAACATCAGAAGTAATTTGGCATAACGGTGAAATGGTTCCTTATTTTCAAGCGACCACCCATGTGCTTAGTCATGCTTTACATTATGGCAGCTCAGTTTTTGAAGGGATCCGTGCTTACGATACGCCAAATGGTCCAGCTGTTTTCCGCTTAACCGATCATATTCAACGCCTCTTTGATTCTGCGAAGATCTACCGTATGGAAATTCCTTTTACCAAAGAGGAAGTAATCGCAGCGTGTAAAGAGACGATCCGCGCAAATGACTTTACCAATGCTTACCTTCGTCCATTTGCATTTTTGGGTCATGTAGGTCTTGGTTTAAATCCGAAGTCGCACCGTGCAGACATGACAGTCGCTGCGATGGAATGGGGTGCATACCTTGGTGAAGAAGGTTTAGCGCAAGGTGTTGATGTGTGTGTTTCTTCTTGGAGTCGCCTCGCACCAAATACCATGCCTACTGCGGCTAAAGCGGGTGGTAACTACTTATCTTCACAGCTTATTTCAGGTGAGGCGAAGCGCAATGGTTATGTTGAAGGGATCGCGCTTGATGTTAATGGTTACCTGAGCGAAGGTGCTGGTGAGAACTTATTTGTTGTGAAAAAAGGCGTGCTTTATACCCCGCCAACCACAGCTTGTATTCTACCTGGTCTTACGCGCGACACTATCATCCATTTGGCAAAAAAACGCGGTTATGAAGTACGTGAAGAGCCAATCGCTCGTGAAGCGCTTTATCTTGCTGATGAGTTCTTTATGGTTGGTACCGCAGCGGAAGTAGTACCTGTTCGCAGCGTAGACAAGATTACCGTGGGTAATGGTGGTAGAGGTCCAATTACGGAAGAGTTACAGCAGGCCTATTTCGCTTTGGTTAAAGGTCAAGCTGATGACGAAAATGGCTGGTTAGAATACGTAAACGAATAATTTTATTGGAATCGGGGCCAAGCGTCCCGAACAAAAGCGCATTGTAAATTGTGGGAATGAGGAACTCGGCAAAGCCGAGAAAAAGGTGAAGCATGGCTAAATTACGGAGCAAGACAACTACTGAGGGCAGACAACGCGCGGGTGCTCGTGCATTGTGGCGAGCAACGGGAATGACGGACAGTGATTTCCATAAACCGATCGTTGCGGTCGTGAATTCATATACCCAATTTGTTCCGGGTCATGTTCACCTCAATCAACTTAGCGCATTGATGGCTGATGCGATAACAGAAGCAGGCGGCGTACCCCGCGAATTTAATACCATTGCTATTGATGATGGTATCGCTATGGGTCACGGCGGCATGCTTTACTCGCTTCCGTCTCGAGACTTAATTGCAGATTCGGTAGAGTACATGGTTAACGCTCATTGTGCTGATGCCATGGTCTGCATTTCTAACTGCGACAAAATCACCCCAGGCATGCTACTTGCTGCACTGCGGTTGAATATTCCGGTGATCTTTGTTTCCGGCGGCCCGATGGAAGCGGGAAAAACTCGTTTAGCGGATATCGATTTAAAATTGGATCTCGTCGACGCTATGGTAAAAGGCGCAGATCCAACCGTGAGTGATGAGGATTCCGAGCAAGTTGAGCGCTCTGCTTGTCCGACTTGTGGTTCGTGTTCAGGCATGTTTACTGCCAACTCGATGAACTGTCTATTAGAAGCACTGGGCTTAGCGTTGCCTGGTAATGGTACGACACTTGCGACACACAAAGACCGCCAACAGCTGTATTTAGGCGCAGCAAAACGCATCATGGCTTTATGTGATGAGTACTATGGTAAAGACAATGAGCAAGTGCTGCCACGCAACATTGCGAACCAAGCCGCATTTATGAACGCCATGACATTAGATATCGCGATGGGCGGTTCATCTAATACCGTGCTGCATTTATTGGCGGCAGCGCAAGAAGGCTTTGTCGATTTTGATATGAATGACATAGACCGCTTATCTCGTAGCACACCGTTTTTGTGTAAAGTTGCTCCGGCAACACAGCAATATCACATTGAAGATGTTCACCGTGCTGGCGGCATTATGGCCATTCTCAACGAGCTGGCCAGAGGCGATAAGTTGGACCTTTCAGTGGGGCACGTTGCTGGCGGAAATCTAGGTGAAGTTATTGCGCGTTGGAATGCTGCAGACCGTGATAATGAGCGGGCACAAACTTTCTATCGCGCGGGGCCAGCTGGGATCCGCACCACCCAAGCTATGAGCCAAGAGTATCGCTGGGATGAGCTTGATTTAGACCGTGAAGGCGGCTGTATTCGCTCCATCGAGCATGCCTTTAGGCAAGATGGCGGTCTTGCAGTATTGAAAGGTAACTTAGCGCCTGATGGTTGTATCGTGAAAAGTGCCGGGGTGGCCGATGAAATGCTGCGCTTTACGGGGCCGGCTGTAGTATTTGAATCTCAAGACGATGCCGTCGAGGGGATACTGGGTGGCCAAGTTAAGAAAGGTGATGTAGTGATCATTCGCTACGAAGGGCCTAAAGGTGGTCCGGGTATGCAAGAAATGCTGTACCCAACTAGCTATCTTAAATCGATGGGGCTAGATAAAGACTGCGCTTTACTTACCGATGGTCGTTTTTCTGGCGGTACTTCTGGACTTTCTATTGGCCATGCGTCTCCAGAGGCTGCCAGTGGCGGCAATCTGGCGCTGGTTGAAAACGGCGATGTTGTCGCTATCGATATCTATAACCGCAGCATTGACGTTAAACTGGACGACATCGAGTTGGCGCTGCGCCATGAAAGGCAACTCGCTCGTGGTAAAGAAGCGTACAAACCAGTTAACAGAGAACGTTATGTGAGTCCCGCGCTCAAAGCCTATGCGCTGCTTGCAACGAGTGCAGACAAAGGCGCGGTACGTGACTTACAAAAACTAGAGGAGTTAGGCTAGCGATGGTTTCCCAAGAGCTTGATTACTTTAGAGCCATTATTCAGGCGAATGTGGCACCGCTCGTTGAGGTAACGCAAGTGAATCAACTAGAGCAAATGTCAGCCCAGCTTGGTAACCAAATTTGGCTGAAAAGAGAGGACCAACAGCCGGTCTATTCTTTCAAATTGCGTGGTGCGTATAACAAGCTACGTCAGTTACCGAAAGGATCGCGGGTGTATACCGCTTCTGCGGGTAATCATGCTCAAGGGGTTGCACTAAGTGCAACGCATCTAGGTCAGCACGCTACCATTGTAATGCCTGTGACTACGCCAGAGATCAAGGTCAACGCGGTTCGTAAGCTCGGTGGTGAAGTGATCTTACACGGCCATCACTTTGATGCGGCAAAACAATACGCGCTAGATCTTTGTGAAGCGCAAAATGGTGTTTTTGTCCCGCCATTTGATGATAAAGATGTGATCATCGGCCAAGGTACGGTGGCGCGAGAGTTAATTCAGCAACTTGATGAACTAGATGTCGTATTTATTCCCGTAGGCGGTGGGGGGTTGCTTGCGGGAATGGCAGTGTATTTGAAGTCACTTCGCCCTGATATCCGTATTATTGGGGTAGAAGCTGAGGACAGTGCATGCCTTAAAGCTGCACTTGAAGCGGGAGAACCCGTGGAGCTTGAGCGAGTCGGTGGCTTTGCGGACGGCGTGGCGGTAAAGCTTATTGGCACTGAAACTTTTCGATTAGCACAAAAGTTTTGTGATGAAGTCGTGACGGTTAATGCCGATGAAATTTGTGCGGCGGTTCAAGATATTTTTGTGGAGACGAGAGCAACTGCAGAGCCTTCTGGCGCGTTATCAACCGCGGGTTTGAAGAAGTGGCTCACGCAAACGGGTGAAAAGGGGCTGAGTGTTGCGGCTATCTTGTCAGGCGCTAATTTAAACTTCGATCGGTTGAGATATATCGCCGAAAGAACGGCGCTAGGTGCTAAACATGAAGCATTGCTCGGGGTGACTATTCCAGAGGAAAAAGGCAGCTTTAAGCGTTTTTGTCACTCTCTTGGTGGCCGAGCGATCACCGAGTTTAACTATCGCTATGCTGGCTGTGGCGAAGCGCAAATTTTTGTTGGTGTTGGGCTTAGAAATGGCCAACAAGAGCTAACCGAGTTAACTGCCTCGTTGCATCAAAATGGCTATCTGTTTGATGACTTATCAGATAACGAACTGGCAAAGTTACATGTGCGATATATGGTAGGCGGCAAACCGCCGAGCGTCATGAATGAACGTTTATTACGGTTTGAATTTCCTGAATATCCAGGCGCATTAGCGCGCTTTTTAGACATGCTCGGCTGTAATTGGAATATTACTTTATTTCATTATCGCAATCACGGTGCGGCACAGGGGAATGTATTAGCCGCTTTTGAAGTAGAGTCCAGTGATTATGAGCGCTTTGATGAACATCTTGCAAAGTTAGCGTATCAGTTTCAAGAAGAAACAGATAACCCGTGTTTTACACGCTTTTTGCATGGCGAGCAGTTAGCAAAGCAAAAGGCTGGATAATAAGTACTGAATTAGGTACGCTGGTCATGAAAGTATCTAATTTTATCAGTGGATTACATGATTAGAAAAAGAAAAAACAAGGACATCTTCATAACGTTAGTTACAAGGCTTGTATTACTTGCGGGCTTATATTTTGGTGCGAGCGCGCTTTGGCCAGATCTGTTCGAACACACACTTTTCTTGCCAATTGCGTTTGCAATAACAGTGATATCGGTCGTATTCCAAGGTGGTACAGGTACCAACAGACGCCCAGAGCAAATGTTATTAAAAGAGGGCGAGAAGTTAATACTCATCTACGGGGCAAATAAAATTATGATGCCAATAGCGCAAGTTGAGTCTGTCGCTATTGATGATAATTACCTTGGGATCATCGAGAAGAATAATGGTAATGGCTATGACATTATGTGCAAAGGCAGCCAAGAGCAGATCTATCATCACCTTAAGAACATACTAGGTACACATATAGAGAATTGCAACGTACAGCTGCTTTGAACCCTAGTCAGTTAAAGTAGTACTTAACTCACTGATATATTCAATACTTATCCAAACTTAATGGCAGCCTGAGCACCTTAAACTATAGTTAGCTATTATCAGTTGAAAAACGCAAGGATATGATGTTTAGGTACTATGTTGCGTTATTACTTTTATTTTTGAGCACTCAAATTGCCGCTCTTGAAAAAGTCACGCTACAGTTAAAGTGGACACATCAATTTCAGTTTGCTGGCTACTATATGGCAAAAGAAAAGGGATTCTATCAAGAAGAAGGATTAGACGTTCAGATCCTTCCTGCCGATCCCAATAATCCTAACGTTGATTTTCGTGTGTTATATGGTCAAGCTCAGTTTGGTGTGTTTCACTCAGGCCTCTTAAAACAAAGACTCAATGGTAAACCCTTTGTGGCGCTTGCAGCCGTGTTACAGTCTTCTCCTTACTGCTGGATGGTGAGGGCTGACAGTGATATTTATGTTCCCCGAGATTTTCAGGGGAAACGCCTCAGCCATTTAGGCCACACTGAAAACGGCGAATTGCTTATGATGTTGCAACGTGCCGGTGTCAACACACAGAAAATGCGATTGTACTCAGGGAGTGCACCGCTACAGGATTTTATCGCTGGCAAATTTGATGCGATGCAAGTTTATAGCACCAATGAGCCCTATACCGTGCAGCAAAGCGGTTTATCGACCCGTGAAATTTGCCCAAAGCAGTTTGGTTTAAACGTTTATGCAGATGTATTGTTCACAACAGAAACCGTGCTAGAAAACCGCCCTGAATTGGTTAAACGCTTTCGTCGTGCGAGCCTTAAAGGGTGGCGATACGCGATGTTGCATTTAGAGGAATCTCTGGCGGTGACTAAGGCGCGTTATGCGACCCAAAAATCTATGGAACAGCTGGCGTTTGAAGCTGAGAAGCTGAGAGAGTTCATCAAGGTGGCTAATATTCCAATCGGAAAAATGTCGACGGCGAAATGGCAATGGATAGCACAGCTATATCACTTAGATCTGAGTCAATTCCATGAACACAAAGCGCGTTTTATCTATTCCGAGGTCAGAAACGAGCAACCACAATTGTCGTGGGTGCTAATTATTGCAACCATTTTGACATTGGTTTGTATCCCTATGTATATCCACTTAATTTTTTCTCGTAAATATCATCAACAATTACGCTAGAATAAGGGTATTGTGTCCCTGACAACTGTGGCTATTGTGGAACCGAGCAAACGCTTTCAACTTCTAGATAAATTATTATTCGATACCCGGCAATATTGGCAAATCGTTGCTTTTGAGCACCTCACTATTCCCTGGCCACAACTGCAATCTGAATTACTGCGGTTAAGCGACGATGCAGTATCAACATTAGACAATGACACTGATGCCCTTTTTACTTTTTTTAGCCGCCATATTCCCGAACTTGAACAACTTACGCTCTTAAGTACTTTACCGCAAAAAGCGGGCCGTAGAGATGAGTTACCATTTTGGCTGAGCAATGGCATAAAAGGACGTAAATTAGAGCAACTTCAAGACTTTGTTGCCGCAGTAAACGAAACCAAAGCATCGGTATTAGAGTGGTGCGCGGGTAAAGGTCATTTAGGTCGATTGCTTTCTTATCATGGCGCACCTGAAGTAAACAGTATTGAGCTTCAAGCGGATCTATGTCGACAAGGAGAAGAAAGTGCGAAGCGGCAAAATCTAAACTTGCATTTTCATTGTGCCGACGTGTTGAAAGATGACATACATCACCACTTTGTTGAAAATCGCCATGGTATTGCACTGCATGCATGTGGAGAATTACATCGTGTATTTATGCACCAAGCGGTGGCGAATGGCATGAAAAAGCTATCGCTCTCTCCGTGCTGCTATCACTTATTTACGCCACCTGATTATCAAGCCATGAGTGTTGAAGCACAGCAGAGTCAGCTCAATTTGTCTCATCATGATATGAAGCTAGCGCTACAAGAGACAGTTACTGCGCCCGGAAGAGTGGCACAAGTACGTAAAAAAGAGGTGAGTTGGCGCTTAGGGTTTGATGCGCTGCGCAGAGAACTTACCGCAGATAAACATTACGTGAGTGTGCCTTCGGTCAATAAGGCTATTTTTTCGGGGTCGTTTAGTGAATTCTGTTATTGGGCAGCTGAGCAGAAGCAGCTCGTCCTACCTGATGGAATTGATTTTGACCAATATGAGCGTATTGGGCGTGAACGAAAACAAGTAACGGACAGAATTGAGCTAGTACGACACGTGTTTCGTCGTGCGATTGAGATCTGGTTGGTCCTGGATAGGGTTTTATATCTGCAAGCAGCTGGGTATGATGTCACCCTTAGCACTTTTTGCGAAAAGTCACTCACCCCAAGGAATATTTTGATACAGGCTGAACGTCAGTCGGAGAACCATTAATGTGTAATACGAGCCCAAGTCCACTGAGTCACTTACTCGATAATAATAAACAGTGGGCAGATCGCACCAATGCCAGTGATCCTGAGTTTTTCAAAAAACTGTCGCAACAACAGAATCCAGATTATCTATGGATTGGTTGCTCTGACTCTCGTGTGCCTGCCAACGAGATTGTTGACTTAATGCCTGGAGAATTGTTTGTTCACCGCAATGTTGCCAATGTCGTGGTGCATACCGATCATAATTGTTTGTCGGTCATGCAGTATGCGGTTGAGGTGCTTAAAGTGGATCACATTATGGTGGTCGGTCACTACGGTTGTGGTGGAGTGCAAGCCGTACTCGATAACGCTAAGTTTGGTCTGATCGACAACTGGCTACGTCATGTTGCTGATGTGAAAGAGAAACACCAAGCGATTATTGAACAAGTGAGCAAAGAAAAGCAATGTGCGGCGCTTTGTGAGCTAAATGTGGTTGAACAGGTGCGCAACGTGTGTCAGAGCAATATCGTTCAAGATGCTTGGCAGCGAGGTCAAGCTTTGACGGTACACGGATGGGTCTATGGTCTAGCTGATGGTCTATTGAATGAGGTGGTGAACGCCGTAGAAGATATGGAGCAACTGTCGCTTTGCTATGAAAAGTCTCTGCTTGGTGTGAACCAGCGCTATTGCTAGGATCAACAGAGTTTAGAGATTGCGTGCGCCACAAGCGCACGCCTTACTTTTCAAAGCTTTGGTTGCTTATTCCTGCGAGTCGGATGCTTGGCTGGCAAGCTGCGCTTCTAACTGCGCCACTTTTTCTTCAAGTTCAACCAATTTTTCACGTGTGCGGATCAGCACTTTGCTTTGAATATCAAACTCTTCTCTGCTAACAAAATCCATTTCTGATAATTTGCTCTGGATCGCCTGTTTCGTTCTTGCTTCAAATGTTTCAGCAAGATTTTTTACGCCCTGTGGCATGTTACTGGAAATTTGCTTAGCAATTTCTTCAATTTTGGCTGGATTAATCATCTTCTTACCTTAGCTTGCGAGTCAGTATACAAATTCCATCTTACCTTATGCGCCGCAGACGGAAAAGGTTCGCTTCATAGTTTTACATGGATACGGTAAACTAGCATGCTTAGTTTATAAGAATTCCTCAACCCCTCAGCACTGACAGTTGTTGCCAACATTGTGCCAAGCGAGAAGATAACCGGATTAGTTGCATGAAGCTCAACCCAAAACAAGACGAAGCGGTAAAATATATCAGTGGTCCATGCCTTGTATTGGCAGGTGCGGGCTCAGGTAAAACCCGGGTTATTACCAATAAAATTGCCTACCTAGTGCAGCAGTGTGAATACAAAGCAAAGAATATCGCAGCGGTCACCTTTACCAACAAAGCGGCGAAAGAAATGCGTGAACGGGTGGCACAAACTTTGGGCAAGCAAGAAGCTAAGGGTTTGTGGGTGTCGACATTCCATACATTAGGGCTGGAAATCATTAAAAAAGAGGTCAAGACCTTGGGTTATAAACCCGGCTTTTCCTTGTTTGATGATCAAGACACCAATCAGTTGTTAAGTGAACTCACTGAAAAAGAGCTTGAGCGTGATAAAGACTTACTCAATTTGCTAAAGATGCAGATTGGTAACTGGAAGAATGAGCTTATTTTGCCAGAGCGCGCTATTAGAGAAGCGCGAGAGCCACAAAAAGCGCTATTCGCTCAGCTTTATGCGCGTTATCAAACACAGCTGCGTGCTTACAATGCGTTAGACTTTGATGATCTTATTATGATCCCAACTTTGCTCTTGAATCAGTCGGTTGATGTGAGAGAGCGCTGGCAGCAGCGATTTCGCTATTTGCTGGTGGATGAGTATCAAGATACCAATACCAGCCAGTATCAGTTAGTGAAACTGCTCGTTGGTGAGCGCGCACGTTTTACTGTGGTTGGTGACGATGATCAGTCTATCTATTCATGGCGTGGCGCTAAACCGCAAAACTTGGTGCTGCTGAGCAAAGACTTTCCGGGTCTAAGACTTATCAAGTTGGAGCAAAACTACCGTAGTGCTGGGCGGATCCTAAAGGCCGCGAATATTCTTATCGCCAACAATCCCCATGAATTTGATAAACAACTGTTTAGTGAACTGGGGTACGGCGACCCGATCCGTGTGATAGCGACTCGTGACGAAGAGCATGAAGCGGAGCGTGTGGTCGCGGAGATCATTTCACACAAGTTTATGAAACGTACCAGCTATCGCGACTATGCATTGCTCTATCGCGGTAATCACCAAGCTCGAGTGTTTGAAAAGGCACTCATGACCAACCGTATTCCATACAAAATTAGTGGCGGTATGTCGTTCTTTGCACGTAGTGAAATCAAAGACATCATGGCTTATTTGCGGTTCTTAGTGAATCAAGATGATGACAACGCATTTTTACGTATCGTCAATACCCCACGGCGCGAGATTGGTCCGGTGACATTAGAAAAGCTAGGTAGCTTTGCCAACGAGCGCCATATTAGTCTATTTGCTGCGTGTTTTGAGTCAGAGCTCGCGGATCGCTTGGCGGGTCGTGGCTTAAATGCATTGATGGGATTTGCGCGCTGGGTGGTTGAGCTTTCCGACCGAGCAACCCGTGGAGATACCTTGGAAGCGGTAAAAGATATGATCCGTGAAATTAATTACGAAGCATACCTTTACGAGTCATCACCCAGCGCTAAAGCGGCGGAAATGCGGATGAAAAACGTATCAGAACTATACCGTTGGATAAGTGATATGCTTACGGGAGATGCTGATAACCCCGCGATGACACTGCCAGAAGTGGTAAGCAAACTCACATTAAGAGATATGCTTGAGCGCAATGAAGAAGAAGATGACTCAGATGCAGTGCAGTTATTAACGCTGCATGCGTCCAAAGGTCTTGAATATCCACACGTATTTATGGTGGGAATGGAAGAAGGCTTGCTACCCCACCAAACGAGTATTGACGAAGAAAATGTCGAAGAGGAAAGGCGTTTGGCCTACGTTGGCATCACTCGCGCTCAGCAAACCTTAACATTGACTTATACCAAGAGTCGTCGTCAATTTGGCGAGCAGATCACCCCAGAGCTGAGTCGCTTTGTACAAGAATTGCCGCAAGATGATTTACAAATTGAAGGGAAAAAGCCTGTGGCGACACAGGCAGAACGAATGGAAAAAGGTAAGTCTAACGTTGCAAATTTACGGGCAATGCTAAGACGGGACTGATTCGTTATCAAAACTCTGGATAAAGGCTACACGTTCGTTGCCCTTATCCAGCATTTGCTGTTTGCCAAAAAACAGCTGCAAGCCATGCTTTTCCAGCAAGCTTCTAAAGTTTAAAATCGCAGGACCTCGGGCGATGACCTTAATACTCTTCACCTTAGTAACGGCTAAAATACCTTGTAACTGAACCTCATAACTCGTTTGCTGTAAGACGCGTTTACTAAACGTCGAGCTTAATAAGACATAGGTAAAGTCAACTTGGCTAATTAGGGTTAGATCGCAGCGATCTTTACCAAAATTATTCAAGCCAATTGGGATCCCCATATCGGCCAAGGCTCTGAGATTTAATACTTGCTGACTAGAAGCAAAGCGAATTTCGCTTTCTTCGAAGAGCAAACAAAGTGTTTTGTCTTGCCGCTTAAGCTGCTGCTTTAGCGCGTCAAAATGTGCGCTTTCTAGTAACATTGCAGAGCAACCAAATAGCATATCTTCATCGCGGCTAAGGGCAATTTCTTGCGCTTTGTTAAGTAGGTGCAATTCAATTTCAAGCAGTTGAGATTTTTCTGCGGCAAACTTTTTCAGAATATCAAAACTGGTGCTGCCTAACACTGGATGCTCGCCAAAGGCTTCCAAAAAGCCAATTGGTTGGGCGTTATCAGACCAGTTCACGATTTCCGTACAGCGGAAGTGGGTAGGGAGCTTATCTAAGTGATGCTGCTCTTGCTGCTTTTGAGCATTTGAGCTTGCGGTTAGCAATGGATGATAAAATTCATAGCGACCACGGCCAGCGTTTTTAGCATAGTACATTGCCGCATCGGCATCTCTGATAATTTCATCGGTGTTACGGTATAGCTTATTACTGTAGGTGATCCCTATGCTGGCACCGCTTTGCATGCATACGCCCTTCAAACAGAAAGGTTGCTGCATGACTTTGATAATACGTTTGGCGACATCTTCCGCTTGCTGACGATCGGTTAGGTGATCAAGTAAGATCACGAATTCATCACCAGCAAGTCGAGCTAATAAATCGTGTTCACGAATACACTCTAAGAATGACTGTGCCACCCATACCAAAAACTGATCACCTGCCTGGTGACCTAATTCATCATTAATGTCTTTAAATTTATCTAAATCAATAAAAAGAACGGCAAAGTTATCTTCGGGATAGCGATGATGTTTCTTCAGCGTCTTTTCGAGCTGAGTTAAAAACAAACTACGGTTTGGGAGACCCGTGAGTGAATCATGATGCGCATCATGATAAAGCTGTTGCTCAATCTTTTTACGCTCTTCCATCTGCATTTGCAGGTGTAAATTGGCTTGTTGTAGCTCTTTAGTTTTTTCCGCAACTCGATGTTCTAACTGCTGGTGACTGATCTTAAGCGCTTGGTTCGCTAGGTGCGTTTGTAGTACAGAGGCAATCTGATTAGATACAAAAGAGATCAGCTCAACATCATCATAATTAAATTCGTGTTTGTGCTCATAAGCCTGACATGCGATCAGGCCGATGACGCCAGTAGCGGTTTTTAATGGTGCACCAAGCCAACTCGTTGCAGCAAGCTTGTGATTATAGCCTGCGGGGCGCTCTACTGTGCCTTCGAGTGCTAAGGCTTTGGCACGGGTACTGTCTATTAACTGGCTTTGCTCAGTACGAATGACCAGCTCACTATACCCTTTTGCAAATGGGCGAGGGTTATAACTGGTTTTTTCATCAACGCTATACG
Organism: Pseudoalteromonas flavipulchra NCIMB 2033 = ATCC BAA-314; assembly: GCA_000814665.1. Classification (GTDB taxonomy): domain Bacteria; phylum Pseudomonadota; class Gammaproteobacteria; order Enterobacterales; family Alteromonadaceae; genus Pseudoalteromonas; species Pseudoalteromonas maricaloris. The sequence goes on along the minus strand of JWIH01000019.1, from coordinate 66,566 downwards.
GGAAGGTAAGCCAATTCGTCTCTTTATCGTAAAGCGCTATGTAGAGGTTGTCGGCAAAAGTAATAGAACGAATAATGTCGTGAACTTGTTGGTAAACATCGTCAATATCGGAGAACTGGGTTGCTAATTCAGAAATCTTGAATAAGATTTGCTGTCTTTCTAGCGCACGCTTGCGGTTTTCTATCTCTTTATTAAGTGCTTCATTACTTTGCATTAGTGCCCGCGTGCGAATTTTCACTTCAGACTCTAGTAACTCACGCTTTTTAACGCGTTCAATCGCTGTGGCCAGATACAGTGACATTACTTCAAGCAATTCAACTTGATGATCGCTGTAGGATTGCTCGGCTTCGTAGCTTTGCGATACCATAACGCCAATAATTGCGCCGTCGCGGTAGATAGGTACGCCCACCCAATGCTCCGCTTGACTGCCCATTATCTTAAACTCGCCAGCATTGGCTCGCGATAGCATGTCATCTTTGGTGAGATAAACGGTTTCGCCGGTTTTAAATACAAAACCAGTCACACCATCTTTAAAGTGATGTGCTTCATGAAGTGGGACAGAAATACCGTCTTTCTCATCAACAAAATACGATAGCTCAAGCGCTTGAGTAAAGCGATTTTGCAGGACAACGTAAAAGCTTTTGCTAGGTAAATATTGAGATAGAATATTGTGGATTGCGGGATACAACAGGGTAAGCTCAGCAACAGTACTAGCCTGTTCTGATAACTGAATTAATGTGTATTGAAGTTGAGACTTTCTTTTATACTTTTTGAGTAAAGACTCTAATCTGGCGGTTCGCCGAGATAGTCTCCTAACCTGTTGCTGTGGCTCTTCCAATGACGAAACCAGTTCTTATTGTTGTTTAATTATTGAGCTTAATAGTTTCACTTTTAGCCGAGGCGGTCAAGTGTAAATTTCTCATTCATGCTCGCTTTATAAAGTGATATCAAGCCAGCGTTAATCACGGCTTTTATGGCACTATATTGAGACGAAAATGCAGCGATAAACGCTGCACTGTCCAATAAGTCTTTCTACCCTAAATAGAGAAGTTGAAATACTTATTTGCTTGTCATGAAATCGATTGCTGCTGCAATCTCATCATCCGAGCAGTTCATACAAGTACCACGAGGAGGCATTGCATTGAAGCCATTGATCGCATGGTCTAGTAATACGTCTTTACCTTTCGCTAGGCGCGGTGCCCAATCGTCAGCTGTTTTTGGTGCGCCTAATGCGCCAGTGCCGTGACAAGCAAAACATGCTGCTTGATAAACCTGCTCACCTGAACGAGGTCCTGATGGCTCGGCTTCTGCAGCACTTTCAGCACCAGCTAAATATACTGAGCCGATAGGCTGAAGACGTTTCTTAATCGCTTCTTCAGTTAAAGAATTGTCGTATGGTTGCGCAACTGCGGCTGTTGATAGCAATAAAAGTGCTGCTGAAAGTTTCTTCATTTACCTTGCTCACTTCGTTTGAACGTGTTCAATCACGATAATGGATGACGGAATTATTGGGATTATAACGTCACCTGTTCATTTATAAAACGTAAACTTGAGTATAAATGGTTAAAACCATTAATTTATTGCGTTAGGGCAAGCTTTTCTGCCTAAATTTGCAATCGCTCAAGGCCGAAAAGCGAGTTGTTCGGCCTTGGCGTTTTCCTTTACTAATACGAATGGGTGGGGGAGGTGATCGCCTCTATGCCATTTCGATTAACTTCGTCACCGCCTTTTCGATGCCAGTCGCGGCTTCAAGGATGGATGACGCCAGCATATATGCCGGTGTACTAATCACTTTTTCATTGTCATCAACGACGATCTCGGTCACTTCACAATCCACGTGCTTTGCACCAAGCGTATTAACTGCCGCTGCGGTATCAACATCATTGCCTATGGTCGCGAGTGTACCCGGTGTGTGGATATGGGCGATGAGTGCTGGCGCAATGCACAAATAAGCGATAGGTTTTTGCTGATGATTGAACTCACGACATACGCGCTTTACGCTTTCAAGAATCGTAGAATCTGCGCCTTTAAAAGCAAAATCAGAAAGATTCTTTGCTACACCAAAACCTCCTGGTAATACCAAAGCATCGAATTCGTCAGCACTTAATGTTTCCAGATCTGCAATTTCTCCGCGTGCAATGCGGGCGGCTTCAACAAGAACATTACGACGTTCATCTTGTTCTTCACCGGTGATGTGATTGATCACATGGAATTGATCAATATTAGGTGCAAAGCACTGATAGCTTGCCCCTGCTTTTTCAAGATTGAGTAGTGTTAATACTGACTCGTGGATCTCGGCACCGTCGAATACTCCACAGCCACTTAAAATTACCGCTACTTTTTTCATTCATTTCTCCCTTCAATGTCACATCATGCGCGCTATATGCATAAAAAGAATTATGCACGAATTAAAAAATTATAAAGGATCTTCTATGATCTTTGATCAATTGTGTTAGTATACTCCTCCGCTTGAGAAAATCAGGCTATTTTTTACTCACCCAGATTGTTAAGCGTGACTAAAAAAATTCTTTATCCACAAAGCGGTAAAGATAATAACAATAAAAAAGGCACAAAAAGCGCAAGTAAATCAAAGTTTTAATTTACACTCTGACTTTTAAAACAAAGTTTCGGAGCGATTTTTCGTGTTTGTCTACAAAGTTATCCACAGGTGCAGCACGATTTATCTAAATGATGAGATAACGCGAAACTCGTTTTATCTTGTGCCTTGTGGCATCCTTACATTCTACTCCACAAAAGACTAATTTAGGATCCAATATTTATGTCTCAGATCCCTCAAAATCCGTTGATCTTGGTTGATGGTTCTTCCTATTTATTTCGTGCTTATCATGCGCCACCACATTTAACAAATTCAAAAGGTGAAGCAACTGGTGCGATCTACGGTGTGATCAATATGCTTAAGAGTTTGCTTAAGCAATATCAACCAAGTCATATGGTAGTAGTCTTTGACGCTAAAGGGCCAACTTTCCGCAACGAAATGTATAGCGAGTATAAAGCGCATCGCCCGCCTATGCCGGATGATCTGAGAACGCAAATTGAGCCGATCCACGAAATAATTAAAGCAATGGGCCTGCCACTGGTAAGTATTAGTGGTGTCGAGGCCGATGACGTGATCGGTACATTCTCTAAAATAGCGTCAGAGCAAAGTCGCCATGTGCTAATCAGCACTGGTGATAAGGATATGGCGCAATTGGTCAATGAACATGTCACGTTGATCAACACAATGACAAATACGATCTTAGACCCTGAAGGGGTAGTGGATAAGTTTGGTATTGGTCCTGACTTGATCATCGACTATCTCGCGTTAATGGGAGATAAAGTCGATAATATTCCGGGCGTACCAGGCGTTGGTGAAAAAACTGCATTGGCGATGCTTCAGGGGTTAGGCTCTATCGATTCGCTCTACGAAAACTTAGACAAAATTGCTGATTTAGGTTTTCGTGGCTCAAAAACCATGGCGAAAAAACTAGAGGAACACCAAGCGCAGCTAAAATTGTCGTATGAATTAGCCACTATTAAGCTGGATTGTGAAGTAGAGCAAGACTTAGAGCAATTTAAGATAGCTGAGATGGATAAAGATCGCTTAATCGAGCTATATGGTCAGTGTGAATTTAAGCGTTGGTTAGCTGAATTGCTGGATGGTCAGTCACAAGCTGATATCGTTGATGTGGAGGCTGAAGGGTCGGCGCCTGCAGCGGCGCAGGTCGACACCCAATATGAGACTATTTTGACAAAAGCACAGCTTGATGAGTGGGTAACTAAGTTAAAAGCAGCCCAGCTCATCGCTTTTGATACTGAAACCACCAGTGTTAACTATATGCAGGCGGATCTAGTTGGAATGAGCTTTGCGGTTGCACCGGGCGAAGCGGCTTACTTACCAATCAATCACGATTATGTGGGAGCGCCCGAGCAGCTTTCTCAAGACATAGTGTTTGAGATCATGGCACCACTACTTGCAGATCCTCAGATCAAAAAAGTGGGTCAAAATTTAAAATATGATCAAAGTGTGCTTGCTCGTGCAGGGCTTGAACTGCAGGGGATCGCTTTTGATACCATGTTGGAGTCATACGTATTTAACAGCGTAGGAACTCGCCACGATATGGACTCCTTGGCGCTAAAATATTTAGGCCATAAAACCATTAGCTTTGAAGATATCGCTGGCAAAGGTAAGAATCAACTGACCTTTAACCAAATCGAGCTAGAAAAGGCGGCACCTTATGCAGCGGAAGACGCTGATATTACACTGAGATTGCATCAACACCTCTGGCCGTTAATAGAAAAAGAAAATCGCCTTAAGCAGGTATTTACAGAGATTGAATTACCGCTGCTGAGCGTACTTTCTCGCATTGAACGTACTGGTGTGCACATCGATGGCGATATGCTAGCGAAGCAAAGTATCGAGATTGAAAAGCGCTTAGGTGAGCTTGAACAACAAGCTTTTGAAATTGCAGGTGAGGAGTTCAACCTGAGTTCAACAAAGCAACTACAAGCGATATTGTTCGACAAACTTGAGCTACCAGTGATTAAGAAAACGCCAAAAGGCGCGCCTTCAACAGCCGAAGAAGTGCTACAAGAGTTGGCGCATGATTATCCACTGCCAAAACTTATTATTGAGCACCGTGGCTTAGCTAAGCTGAAATCAACCTATACCGACAAATTACCAAAATTGGTTAATGCGGATACCGGTCGCGTGCACACTTCTTACCATCAAGCCGTTACCGCAACGGGCCGCCTAAGCTCAAGCGATCCTAACTTGCAAAATATTCCAATCCGTAACGAAGCGGGACGTCGTATTCGTCAGGCATTTGTTGCCGACAATAATAAACAAATCGTCGCGGCGGATTACAGCCAAATCGAGCTTAGGATCATGGCACATTTGTCACAAGACAAAGGGTTGTTGAGTGCCTTTGCCGAAGGTAAAGATGTACACAGCGCAACAGCGTCTGAAGTGTTTTCCGTGCCGCTTGAGGAAGTGACTTCTGATATGCGCCGAAAAGCTAAAGCGGTTAACTTTGGCTTGATCTATGGCATGAGTGCGTTTGGTCTGTCACGTCAGTTAGATATTCCAAGAAATGAAGCGCAACATTATATGGATATGTACTTTGAACGCTTCCCTGGTGTATTAGAGTATATGGAGCGCACGCGTGAAGAGGCTGCTGATAAAGGGTATGTAGAAACCTTATTCGGTCGCCGCTTGTATCTACCGGATATCAATGCGCGTAATGGCGCTCGCAGAAAAGCAGCAGAACGTGCAGCCATCAACGCACCGATGCAGGGCACTGCGGCGGACATCATCAAAAAAGCGATGATTAAAGTGGATGAATGGCTACAAAGCTGTGATAGCAATGATATCCAGTTGCTCATGCAAGTGCACGATGAATTAGTGTTTGAAGTACACAGTGATAAAGTTGCTGAATACAGTGAAAAGATCTGTGAGTTGATGAGCGCTGCGGCAGCACTTGATGTACCGTTACTAGTTGAAGCCGACAGTGGTGACAACTGGGAACAAGCACACTAGTCGATATTAAAATCTACCCGAGTTGCACTAGTCGATGAGGCTAGTGCAACTTCATTCATGTTTGTTTGCAAGTATACACTAGCAGCATAGCGTCTTAATTTTGTAGCTCCTGTTAATCCCTAGTAACAAAAAACAAATTAACGTTGAAAGTTTATCAAATTGGCTCAAGTTTTGCTTTTTGGTGTTTATTTCTGGACGTCTATTTGTTAGAGTTCGCGCCGTCCTCATCCTGTAGGACATCCTGTTGATGATGTATCTCTCGAAAGAGGATACAGTGTATTGATAGCTTCTCCCCAGATTGCTATAGCGGCTCGTAACTTTTACGGGCCGTCTTTTTCTTCTCTTTTCAAAGATGATACCAATTGATGTAACTCCCCAATCAATGTGCAGGTGAAACCCCTATTAACTTCGTTAAAAATTTATCGTTTAGGGTAGCTAAATCACAACATTTTTGCTTGGCTACTAAAGCTATTTTCTCGCTATAAAGTGAATACGATGGGCGTAAAAGTATTCCAACATAACGACGAGTTTATGATTAAAGGTTTATTTAATTTGCACTGCGTTTTACACTGAGCGCTCAAATGCAATTCACTCTCATTTCATAAGGAAGTCGTCATGCTAAAGTACCTTCTTTTAGGTAGTGCACTTATTTCTTCTCAGGCGTTCGCAGCTTGGCAATTTAATCAACAACAAAGCGATGTTAGTTTTGTGTCTGTGAAACAGACTAGCGTTGCAGAAGTACATCATTTTAAAACGATAGATGGTACATTATCTGCTAAAGGCGAGCTTGAGGTTAATATTGACCTGGCAAGCGTTGAAACGATGATCCCGATCCGTAATGAACGCATGCAAAAAATGCTGTTCAATGTAGCGCAACACCCAAAGGCGAAAGTTAACGCTGATGTTTCTGAAGTGCTTGCTAAACTTAAAGCTGGTACACAAAAAATTAATGATGTAACAGCAACATTGACACTGCATGGTCAGATCCAAAAGATCAGCCTAGACTTATTGATAACGAAAAGTGCTACTGGCTTGGTGGTTACACCGGTAAATGCATTTATTCTCGATTCTAAGCAGTTTGGGTTAGATAAAGGAATTGAAGCGCTACGAGAAATCGCGGGTCTGAAGACTATCGCGACTAGCGTGCCTGTTAGCTTCAACTTGGTTTTTGATGAACAAAATTGATGCGTTAATCAAACAGTATGTTACGACTCATGCGCCGACCGAAAATTGGTCGGCGCCGTCGTGCGGTTTTTCTGACATAAAAATTGCAGCGGATGGTCGTTGGTTTCATCAAGGGCGTGAAATTAAACGGCAATCGCTAGTTGCCTTGTTTGCTAGTGTTTTAACCTTTGATGGTCAACAGTATTGGTTAAAAACACCTGCAGAAAGTTGTGAGATAGAGGTGCTTGCTCATCCTTTTATCATCGAGCAATGGCGTTATTGTGATGAAGCATCAGCTTTGGAGTTATCACCGTGTATTATCGCGATAGATAATTTAGGCCGTGAATGGCCCATTTGTGATGTGTTTCCATTAGCGCTTGAGCATGTTAATGGGGGAGATATTCCATTTCTCACACTCAATTATGGTTTAACCGCTAGAATTTCACGAAATGTCTATTATCAGTGGGCTGAATTGCTCGAGGAAGATAAAAAAGGCTTTTATTTGATGTCGGCAAAGACGCGCTTTTATCTTAGCTAAGCGCGCCTTACGTTAGTGAATTGGTATTACTCGCTTGCTTCCTCTTGAGCTTCTTTGACAAACGGACCTAAATACCAATCATCCAGTTTCCACGCCAATTCGTTCAATCCGATACCTTTCAAAGAAGAAAACGCGTGAACAGTGATATCACCGTCTATTTCAGATAGCGCACGACGTACTTGTAGTACTTCTGCTTTGCGCTTACCTTGTTTTAGCTTATCGGCTTTGGTCAACAACGCCAATACTGGTATATTGCTGCCAGTTGCCCAGTTGATGAGATCCATATCGAGATCTTTAAGAGGGTGACGAATATCCATTAATACCACAATCCCTTTAAGACATTTGCGGCGTTGTAAATATTCACCTAATGCTTTTTGCCATTTCTTCTTCATCTCTAATGGGACTTTTGCAAAGCCATAGCCAGGTAAATCAATCAAACGCTGATCTTCACCTAGAGAAAAAGTATTAATAAGCTGAGTCCGGCCAGGTGTTTTACTGGTGCGTGCCAGCTTTTGGTCTGTAAGCGTATTGAGCGCGCTCGACTTACCAGCGTTAGAACGACCCGCAAAAGCAACTTCAATTCCAGTGTCTGGTGGCAGTTTACTGATATCTGGGGCACTTGTGATAAATTGTGCCTGATTGTATTTAACGCGAGATTTTAGCACGCTGACTCCTAACTGATTAAACTTTCGCGGATGGAATTGCGTATTTTATAACAGTATGACGGAAACCAAAAGCATTGTGAGGTTTGTTCTAAATGCCGCTTTTGTTGCTAATTGGCCGAAGCGTCGTCCCAATATTAATTAATCTAGGTCAAGTCCCTATAAATTATAAGCTTAATATGGGCAGAAAACGTGCCAGAGAAAGTAATATCGTGTAGAATGTAGAAATTGCAATGTCAATCTAAAGTGTATACCTATCAGTAGTCACTACTGAGCAAGGCGTATTTAGATGGATCGGTGCTGTTTGGCGTTATATTTGCTAAGTTTGCATGTATGATTCATCTGATTAACATAACAACCTAATTAGTACTGATTGGTATTATTTGCCCGAGCAATAAAGAGAGCGACTTTATTTGCGAGGGTACAAATTACAGGGTCGGAAACAGAGAATTTACCATGAAAAAAATAGCATTAACTTTAACAATGTTGCTTGGTACGTTGTCAGCAAGCAACGCATCGGCATTCGATGGTGACGCGGAAGCAGGTAAAGCAAAGTCTGCAACGTGTGCAGCATGTCACGGTCCAGATGGCAATGCCCCTGTGACTATGTATCCTAAAATCGCAGGTCAGCATGCAGATTATATCTACAAGCAGCTACAAGAGTTTAAGCTAGGTATGACGTCTGGTGGTAAAGAAGGGCGTATGGATCCTGTGATGAGTGGTATGGCTATGCCGCTGTCAGATCAAGATATGAAAGATTTAGCCGCCTATTTCTCTTCTTTATCTATGTCTGCGGGTTCAACGCCGGAAGATGTTGTTGCTGTAGGTCAGAAGCTATATAAAGCCGGTGATGCTGAGCGTGGTATTCCAGCTTGCGCTGCGTGTCACGGTCCTCGTGGTAACGGTACTTCTTTAGCTAAGTTCCCTAAAGTGTCATTCCAGCACCCTGAGTACATCAAATCACAGCTTGAGAAGTTCCGTGATGGCACTCGTAACAACGACATGAATGGTATGATGCGTGATATCGCGCAGAAGCTTACAGACAAAGACATCGAAGTATTATCTAAGTACTTAGGTGGTCTACACTAAAGTCGTATAGTGAGTTTACCTCTCTCAGTGTAAACTCTTACTATTGAAAAAAGGGCAGCATAGGCTGCCTTTTTTTGTTGTTGAGGTTGTGAGATATATCTCACTTTTAATGTAAGATATTTGCTTGTGCAACATGTGAGTTTTAGCTTATTTTTAAGCTCTTGTTCAGTGTAAGTTTATGTAATTCATCTTTTTTCTGTTTAATTAAAAAAATTAAGGTAAGAAATTTGTTATTAAACAGTTGTAACTCAAGCTCAGGAGCGTAGATTATTCGTTGTCGCCAAGCAATACAAAAAAAGGGACAATTCGATACGGAAGCGTAGGTGGCAAAGTTATGTATCTAGTTGGATACGAAGGACTATCAAGAAAGCGTCAGGAAGACCGAGAATAAGAAAATCACGGAAGTCTCATAATAAAAACAATATGGAAAGTGTCACGGAAGTCTAAAATAAAAACAATACGGACGACAATAAAATAAAAAGAATAATAATAAGACTTAAAAGTCGAAGGGAGAAGTGTCCAGTTGTGACGCTCAGATTAGTAGGCGGTAGAGAGTGATCTCTGCCGCCTTTTTATTTGGTTGCCTCTATTATACCTGATACAATAGCCGCCTTATTAAGCAATCACTGTTGACCATTGCAAGATTCAACTCTATTCAGTTGTGGCCTGTGCCAAGGTAATCAGCTTGAAGCCTACCATCAAGACAAGTATCGACTGTACTGGCAATGTCAAACCTGCCAGTTGGTGATGGTTGATCCCAAGTCGAGATTAACACCAGCTCAAGAAAAGGCTATTTATGATAGCCATGAAAACGATCTGGCCGATGAAGGCTATCGTCGCTTTCTAGCACGAGTGGCGGATCCACTGTTGGCACGTTTGGTGACACCAAGCCAAGGCTTAGACTTTGGCTGTGGGCCTGGCCCGCTGCTTGCAAAAATGCTTGAAGAAGCAGGGCATCAGGTGGCTTTGTTTGACCTGTACTATGCTAATGATGCCAGTGTACTGACTTGTCAGTACGACTTTATCGTCAGTACAGAAGTGGTGGAACATTTAGCAGAACCTGCAAAAGTATTAACGCAATTGTTAGCATGCTTAAAAGTGGGAAAACCGCTGGCATTGATGACCAAGCTCGTCATTGATAAAGCACGCTTTGCGAATTGGCACTATAAAAATGACCTAACCCATATTTCATTTTTTAGTCGGGAAAGCTTTGCGTATTTTGCCGCGCAGCAGGATTGTGAATTAGAATTTATTGGGAATGATGTCATCATTCTCACCAAGCGTAGTTAACGCGAGAATTTTGGATAACCAATTATGACCAGAAAGAAAAAGACACGTAAAGTTGCAGCCAATGGAACACCAAGGCTGAGTAAAGAAAAGCTTCAAGCATTACGTGCACTCAAAGAGCAGCGTAGCAAAAAAACCAAGGGTAAAAAGCCGGGTTCTAGAAATGCACCAGAGATCTTAGTGAAAGAGCAATCAAACACGACGACCAATAAAGATCCGCGTGTTGGTAGCAAAAAGCCCATTTCTTTGGTTGCAGAGCCACAACCGACTAAGTCGAATACACAACCAGAGATGAAGCGCCATCTACAGCCGCAAGTTAAGTTAACTACAGCGGTAGAGACGTTAACTCCAGAGCAAGAACTTGAGCAGTTAGAAAATGACGAACGCTTGATGGCGCTACTTGAACGCCATGAACGCGGTGAACTGCTAACAGGTAAAGATGCGAAATACTTCAATCGCGGCATTGCACGTCATCAGGAACTATGTGAGATCTTAGGAATTGATGATGAGTTTGAAGAAGGCGATATGCTAGAAGATGATCCAATGGATCAGTTTATGAGTAATGATCTAGCAAATGAATGGTTAGACGACGACTTTGAGGAAGATGATAAGTAATGAATACTGCATGGATCATCGCAATCATTATTGGTGCCCTGATTATTGCTGGACTGGCGTTTTACGCGGGTAAATTACTATGGCAACTGAAGGTGCAAAAAGAGCAGATTGCCAAACATCGCGAGCAAAAGGCTGCTGAGCTTGAAAAGTCACGGCAGCAGCGTAATGGAAAAATTGCGGATAGCGTTAACTTGATCGCGCGTGCGATGAAGGAAAAACAATGTGAATATTCTGAAGGGTGTTTACGAGTTTGGGTACTCATCTCGCAATATAGCTTTGACGAGGAAGTTGACTTACAACAGAGTTATCCAGGTGTTTATCAGATGTATGATGAAGTCAAAGAAATGCCAACTCATGATGCGCGTAAGAAGTATTCTAAAAAAGAGATTTTCAAAATGGATAGCCAGCGTTGGCGTGCTGAAGAGCGCCTAGAAGCAGAGATCTTACAGGACTGTGAAAAGCTGATAGCGCGCTTTAAAGCGGCTGCTGGCAGTGAAAATGTTGTATTTCAGTAAGTTGGCTTTGGAAAACGGCTAAGTGAATCTTTATCCAAACTTCAGATTAAACGCCCCAAGTGGGCGTTTTTTAGTTCTAAATGAGAAGTTTTTAACACAGCTAGTATGGTATTTCACCCTTCAAGTTGAGTAAGTATTAGGTCAAACAGGTATGGTTTTACTGTGCGATGTATTCACACTCGGTCAGCACTAAGGCGTCTTTACATTGGTAATATACTTCCACTTGTTGTCCTTTGCCTAAATCCTTGTGTAGCGTTTCCATCAAAGTGAAAATAAGTTTCTTGTCATCAAACTGAGCCAGCTTGACGGCATCAAAACCAAAGAACTTTTGCACCGTACTATAAAGTGCCTTAAATATGCTTTCTTTGGCCGAGAAAATAACAGTCAACGGGCAGTGCACTTGCTCACCAAAAAGCGCAAAAATTTCAGCTTCTTCAGGATGTAAGATTTGCCGTTGTAGTTCGACTTCCTGCTTCGGTTTCATATCTCTTTCGATATCAATGCCTAAGCCTTTCACGGCGATATCATCTGTAGCAATCGCAGCCGCGATCCCTCGAGTATGCGTAATACTGGCAACAATATTAGCAGGCCAGATAGGCGCCCGATCGGAGCCGTTAAGTAGCGTAAAGTCACCTTGTCCAAATTGCGCTAGGCAGGTCTTGGCACATATCCGTCCCGCTAAAAACTCGGCTCGCCTTTTCGCCACTGCTTTATCTAGTGAAGCGGGCAGGAGTATATTTTGCTGTTCAAAGGAAAGCGCGTCAAAGCTGTCAGGATCAAACTGAATGCAATGAAAATGGTGTGAGAGGTAGGGGGTAAATAGGTGACTCTGAGTGCTTTGCAAAGCTGACTCCCGTTATTCGTATCCATTATTACAAGGCTGATATAGCGCCTCTAATTCGCTTTGGACGCTTAGTGTGCATGAGCTAAGCGTCCATAGCAAGATATGAACGAGAGATTGAAAGTTATTTTAGCTTACTTGCAACTGACACCAGTTGCAGAGCGAGGCTTGATACTTTTTCAGCAAGTTCTGGGTCTTTAATTTTACCTTGGTCATCAAATACATTAAATGCGCTAGGTACAGCCAATTGGTCTGCGAGGACTAAACTGCCAATGCCAGACAACACATCACGGACATGGTTTAGGCCACGTAATCCACCTAAGCCGCCTGGTGAGGCTGCATAGAGTGCCACTACTTTGTTTCTAAATGCTGGCACTGCACCTTGTTCTGTTCTAGAAGCCCAATCTATTGCGTTCTTGAGCACCGCAGTGAAGGAGCCGTTGTATTCTGGGCTTGCTAATAGAATACCATCGGCATCGCGTAGCTTGTCTTTTAAAAGTTGAGCACCTTTTGGTGTGCCTTGTGCTTCAAGATCCTCATCGAACATTGGAATATCTAAATCTTGTAACTTGATCACTTCTACTTCTGCGCCACTTTCTAGTGCAAAGTTTGCCGCGGCTTGGATGAGTAATTGGTTGTAGCTGTCTTTTCTTAAACTGCCTGCTAGTGCGATAATTTTTGCTGTAGTCATCTTGCTGATACCTTATTTTGTTTCGTTAAAGTGATAGTAGCAAAATTTTACTTGCACAAAACCGAAATAAACGCAAAGCTTGTGTGCATATATGCACAGAGGTGGTTATGGATAAATTCACAGATTGGCAGGATCTTAAGGTCGCTTATACGGTTGCCAAGCTTGGCACCTTATCAGCGGCGGCTGAGCATTTAGAGATCCACCACAGTACGGTACTGAGGCGAATAAATAGCTTAGAAGAAGCATTGGGAACGCGGTTATTTCACCGTCATGCCCGAGGTTATCAGGTAACACAGGCAGGAGAAAAGCTACTTGCGACGGCGAGTCAAATAGACGAGCGCTTGATGGAGTTGAGTACTTCTATTGTTGCCTCGGACAGCCAGCTTAGAGGTAAGCTTTTGGTGACAACGGTCAGTGGTTTTATGGATATGCTGTCGGAGCCTTGTTTGACTTTTCAGCAATTACACCCACAGGTGCAACTTGAAGTCATTCTCGACCAAAAGCGTTTACGCTTAGATCACGGACAGGCGCATGTTGCGGTGAGGGCAGGGCCAAAGCCCGATGAGCCCGACTACATAGTGCAGCACCTAAATACGTTAGAAGCTGGCTTGTATGCGTCTTCAAGCTATATCAAGCGTATGGGGATCCCTAAAACACTTGAAGCGTTACAGGCGCATTACTTTGTCTCTGGTGTGGCCGGATTTAATGCAAGAGTGCCATATTTCGCTTGGGTAGATGAACATATCCCTGAGACACAAGTGACGCTTAGGGTATCTGAAACGTCAGATGCGTCGCGTGCCATAGTTAATGGTTTAGGTATTGGTGGGCTACAGCACGATGTAGCAAAACGTTACCCAGATTTACAGCCAGTGTTGCGTGATGAGTTAAAATGGTTAAGCCAAGTTTGGCTAGTTACCCATGTACTGGTTCACCGAACGGCCAAAGTACAGGCATTATGTGACGTGTTAAAGCGCCATTTTGCTAACCTGAACTGAGGTTAAGAGAATTACGGCTGGCGTTATTTTTCCAGCTTTTTGCAGCTAACTTTACTGAGCACGACATAAGTATCTTTTTTCGGATAGTAGAGCACACACTGGGTGTCGCGAAGCTGCAAGATGAAACTTTCATAAGCGAGATTATGGGCGCCTAAAATTGGACTGCCATTACCATCAAGGCTTTGCCCATGCTCAAGCAGTAGTGTTGGACTACGTAGAAAAACGGTACTTGCGAGCGTCGGTGGTACACCGCCTTTGAGTTTTACTATAGCTTGCTTGAGTTGTGATAACACTTCGGGCGAAGAAGTCGAGAGTACAGCCTCATTAACCAAAGTTGATGCAGGCGTGCTATTACACGCTTGCAGCAATAAAGCCAAAGCGGTGATTTTCACTGCTTTTAGCAGCACCATTATTTCGGCTCCTCAGGCTTCATTAAAATTGCATTTTCCCGCAGTGGATAGACTGGGAGCGTAACCGCATGCTCCTTATTTTGATACTGTGGCTGAGCGGTAGGCGCAAATTGCGCTACATCTGGGCAACGACCAGTATCTATATGCGTCAGTGCTGCGGCGAAAAGATCTTCTTCCTGACTGCCTAGCGGTGCTGAGAAGTCATCTGCGACAATACAACCTGGTACTTGTGCGCTTAGACCAATTTCACCGCTGCTTGACGCTCCTGAAGGGATAAAGCCATCAGCGTAAGCATCAAAGCCCTTCGCATTTTCTGAACCAAACTGAATGGTATAGTAAACCGTGCCGCAGTTTTGCGCGGGCACGAAGCCGTAGGGCTTGCCTCGAGTGGTACCACCGATCAAAAAGACTTCAACATCAATGCCGCGCAGGCCATTAATTACATTTTCACTGGCAGAGGCCGTGCCTCGTGTTGAGAGGATATAAACTCTAGGTAAAGTTACCGTAGGTAAAGAGGTGGTTGTAAACTTGTTTTCAGCCCAGTTAATCGCTCTAGACTCAAACTCTGTTCGTTCTTCTTCAGCAGTACGCTTGTCATTTAAGGTGCTATAAGTGAAGGTTTTATTTAGGCTGCTGTTGCCCGCAACCATATAGCCTAGTTGCGCTGCCATAATGACGCGACCACCACCGTTGTAACGCATGTCGAGTACCAAGTCGTCTATTTGTTGTGTTTTAAATAGATTAAAGGCTTCAATTAATCCTTCTTGCGCTGTTGGAATAAATTGATTGAACTGCACATACCCAACCTGCTTGCCGCCATAGCTAATGACTTTAGCGTTTTGTACCGGTGAGGTTTCAATATCGACTGAAGTCAGAGTGACTGATTTGTCGTTACCAGCTTTATCTTCAAATACAAAGTTATGAGGCTCGCTTTGCTCTGGTGATAGGCCAGCATTCAGTGCAGCGGTATTATCACTTGAAATAAAGTCGACGCCATCTATCGAGAGGATCTTATCTCCACGTACGATCCCTGCATTCGCGGCTGGTGAATTAGGCTCTACTGCGGCGACAGTAAAATTACGTGGTGGTGATGTGGATATGGCCGCCCAACGAATGCCATAACCGGTTGCAACACCCGATTGCGCTTCTTTTTGGAAGCTTTCATAAGATTCGTAGAAATGAAATTGATCTTTGGCATTACCCGACGCCGTCGTTTGGTTTGTTTTTAATTGCTCGAAGTAATCAATAACGGTATCGAATTGTGTTGGGTCGTTATCTAGTACTTCGTCGTACCAAAGGTAGGTTTCGTTGGTAAAAGAGCGGAGCCACATTTTTTCATGCATCGCCGTACCAACCTTATCGGGATAAGGTTGGTTGTTGTTATATTTGTCAGTACCCGTTCTTGGCGAGGCGCAATAGTTAATAAACTGACTTGACGCAGGAAATTGATTAAACGTCCAAGTTGGCGGCTCGGTTTGTCCCGTGTTATTACCTGGGTTATCGGTGCCTAATGAATCGCTACCACCGCCACCACAAGCGGCTAATAACAAGCTCATTGCTGCTGATGCGAAAACTAGAGTAATACGTTGCATCGTATTCACGTTCCTGTTTTAGTTGTATGACTAAAAACTAGCACTGCTTGGGTTATCTCGCAATCACTGTTTCTGCCAAGCCGTGAATAATTTCCGCTGCTGTGAGGAGATTTTTAGTCCGTAGGTTTTTTCCATATAAAAATACGCCTCAGCGATGCGTTTTCTTGCATATTCTGGAGGTTCAATTCGGCGTAATTTAAAGTCTATCTTGACTGGACATGCACCATAATTTGCTTCAGTACTAGGTAACATGCCAAAACGGAAATTAGACCGATCCCCATTGATTTCACCAATCGCTGGAGCAAGATTGTGAATATCTGCTTCCATCCTCCTAAATTGCTCACTGACTTTACGGCAGTGCTTTCTGCCCCCATCTTGCCAGCACTGCAACTGATGTCCAAATTCCCACGCGGGCACGATATGCTCCCACTCAATGCGCTGAGCACGGGCGTTTTCTTTGCCATTACGAGTGTAAGGTAACCTCGGGGTATAACCACAACTTGCGGGATCGGGCACCAGCTTTTTGCCTTGCTTTTTGATATTACAATTACAATAAAGCGTGCGGGTATTGTCGGTAACTTGTTGTGATAAATGTTTCTTTGCTTTTGAGAAAGACGTGAATTCTTGAGCGTTAGCCGTTAATACAAATAAGCCAAGCGCTAAGATATAGCAATATCGTGACATAACCTCTCACCAAATGGTGGAATACAGGGAATGTCACTATATCAAAAAAATCATCAATACCAACAAGCGTATACGGTAAACCCCTTTATTTATTCAGTGCAGGGCGACGTTTTCTCCAAGGTGGAGATTGCAATAATAACAATATCCCTGTTAGACAAAAGAGCACACTCGTAGCGGCGAAGGAAATGAGCAAGGGGTTATTAAAATCCTCACGTTCGTCGTAATCCATAATGTGTAACATCCAAAAAAAATCAAAGATGCGCCACAGCGTGCTACGAACCGTCACAACTTCACCGCTGGTTGCGCTAAGATACAGGGTAGTGGAGAAGATATCGTTATACTCGACTCGCCAAACATCTTCCTTGTAACCTGCTTCTCTGGGGGCTTTGGCAAGTCGTTCAATTTCGCTCACATCCGCTGCAATTAATAGGTGTTGGTTGGCCTGCTGTATTATTTGCTGTTGATTTGGAGTGGTAAAAGGTGCGCCTGTTATCCCGTTGAAAATAAGCTGCTCATCTTGGTTAAGTTTGATGATGGGAGTATCGAGAAAATGGCCGAACTGGATTTGGCGCACTTGCACCTTGCTTTGTACTAACTGATTGAGATCAGCTTGGTACGCTGCAGCGGGAAAGGGGTTGTCTAAGCTTCTATGCGCTAAGTGTTTACCATGGATCTTTTCCAATGGGATCGCGCTCATGACTAGCCCGCCTAATAGCCAAGCAAAGATCTGTAAAAACAGTAAATAGCCAAGGTACTTGTGGAGTTTACGTGCGGGTTTTAGCAGTTTTTTAATCATCACAATATGTTATTCTAGTTGTTCGTGAGTATGATAACTATAACGCACGGTGCTTAGAATGTGACAAATTGTCGCATTGTCCAATAAGTAATGTCCTTATCACACTGATAAATAAGTCATTACTAGATTTAGCTTTACAAGGTAGCTTTTAATACATGTCTGAAATTCAATTTTTAAATGTCGATTTGGAACTGGAGTCAAAGCAGGATATTAGTGCGCTAGTTTCGGATTTAAAGAAAAATGCTATCGTGCTGCATTACGATCAAGATGACTATCGTCAATTGGCTCGCATCGAAGCAAATACCAATGAATTAACCCCTGACAAAGCGATTAACCAACTGTGTGAGTTAATTGAGTCTTGCTCTAAAGCGGCACTTAAGCAATGGCTAGGTTGTACTAAGCGAACTTTTGATATTGGCTTTAACTCAGGCAAGTCACCCAAGTGCTTTTCGCAAGCACTACAGGCCGATACGTTGCTTAGGATCTCTGCAATAGGTGCCGGTATAGAAATTACTATCTACCCAGTAGAAGAATAAAAACTCTAAAAGCTAGATTAAATTGTTTTATATGTTAACCATGTTAATGTATTGATAATTTATTTTTGTTGTTTTATCTTGTTTATTCCATAACACGGATTATTTCTAGGAACGCAAGATGAAACAACATGTAACCCTCTCTACCCTAATGATAGCCATGCTCGGCGGAATGTCTTTCGCAAGTTCTGCGGCAGGCAAGGTTAATCTTAATACCTACAGTTCACTTAAGCAGCTTGATAAATTTAACGCTGCACCAGTTCAGGTTGCTGATATAAAGAAGCAAATTGCGAAAAAATTAGCGCTATCACTTAATCACGTAGGCCCCCAAGTTCAAACTCAACTTAGCCTGTATCAGGATGCAGTTTCACTGGAGCAGCTACAAGTTCAGGGGTCAACTAAGCAGCTCATGACAGAAGCGAGCCAGTACACTCGCTCGTTAAAAGGCCTGACTGACTATAGCTCTAATCTATATCAGCTGCGTATTGCTTCTAGCGAAATGCTAACAAAGTGGCAACAAGGTGAAGCGCCATTAATTGCTTTTGCGCCTAAAGGTGATGATAAGCACTGGCAATATGTAGAGGCCTTTGATGAGCAAGGTCAATTGCATTTACTTGACGCACATACAATGCCAGAGCGACCCGTGCTAATCGTTGAACTTGATAGTGATAAGGTAAAACAAGAAGGCATTCAGGTAATGAAGCAAGTGTTTGCCAAGCAAGGCTTAGCAATGCCATCAACCGCTGTGCAGAGCAACGATGATGCTGAGCCGATTTCAACCAGTGTATTGAAGAAAATCAGACTAAATGACGATGAAGAGCCTTGGGTATCTGGGGCTGCGGAAGTTTACGGCATTGTAACAGGCGTCAACCCATCCCGAGATGAGCCCGTTCTAGATATTGTGGACATGCCATATTTGGACCACGATGGTACGGACTATACGCCTAACCAAATTATCATTCACTGGGAGCGATATCGTTGGCAAGCGGCAGATTTATTGCTGATGGAGCAAGACGACAATACTAACTATCAAGAATTAGCAACAACACTTTTGGATATTGTGACGCAAGTGATGCGCGCTATTCCTGATCCTAATGTTCAAGGCTATGCGATTATCCCGCAACTGACGAATCAATTGATCAAAGCGATGCCAAGCCATTGGTTTACTAACGATGATGACTACGTTGATGTGTTTTACACCTTGTTTGAAGGACAAACTTATAACGGGCATATGGGCGCAAGTGGTAATGCGAAAGTGACGATTGAGCCACTTACAATTAACCCTCGCTAAATATTAGCCAAAATGATGTTATTGAAAAAGGCCAGTTACTGGCCTTTTTTATTTATAGTTACCAAATTGCTTCGACAAACTCTGGATGGTCTACAAATGGATTTCGGTTACCCTGAAATTCATAAGCAGCTTGGTTGCGCGCTTGCTCTAGGGCATCGACAGGATCTTCGTTATGCCATCTTTTTAGCATGTTGACGACCCAAGTTTCGAAGACTTGCTGTTGGGTGCCATTGAGTACCGCATTGCTGTAGCTGGTATTATTTTGCCAATTTGCAATCACATCTTGATAACGCGTTGCCATATAGAAGTAGGCACGAGCAAAATCTCCTTTGAAACTATCAATAGGCTCAAATACGGTACCGCTGTAGTTAATACCAGATGCTGAACCTAAGCGACTACCATTACTTGAGGTATAAGAGGCGCTTCCTACTTCACCAAATGGATAGTTACTACGCTTAGAATTTACATAACCATCGGAAGCAAAAATATGATGGATATCTGAATTCATCGGTTCTACTTGGCCACCAAACCAAGATTTAGGGAATGAGTGTTCACGATTATAGCAATCGCCCTCGCTGCTGTAACTGCCGCATTGTGATCCGGTAGAGACATAAGTAACACTATCATTTGCCGTTGGCTTTTCAGAGTAGCGATCTAATATACTGTTATCTTTTTCAAAATAGCGGTCGCGCTCGTTCTGATCGATAAAGCTCCAAATAGCAGAATATCCTTGTGATTGGTGGTTACGAATAATCTGGTGTAATTCTGTTTTCAGTGCATAACCGCTCAGTCCAGCAGCAGAGGCATAGTAACCATCGCCTGAAGGGGGAGGCGTGGTTGTGCCAAGCGTAAAGGTATGATCTTGACGATTGCTGAACTGGCCGCCGAAAGCGAGCGTTGTACCAGCGTGCGTTAAGGTATACTGGCCATTACCATTGGTGCAACAAATTCCGTCGCCATAGCTGTCTAAAATCGTAAAGGTATAACTACCGTCGTTAAGACATAAGTTTTCATTTACCGATTGATTATTGCTATAGCCACTACCACTAGCAACTGTTGTGTTTGCTGTATTAGTGATTTGCCAGCTTGTTTCGCTACCATAATTATCGGTCATCAAAGCGAGAGTGACACTATTATTTTGACAGCTCTGAGGCGGCTCTGGTGTGGTAGAAGTTGGACCAAAGCCGTCAACGTAGACAGTTTCATTACCGTCAAAACCACTGCCATCATAAAAACGTAAGCCAACATTAATCGCAGTGGTTGCAGTTGCGGTATAGGTATAGCTAAGTTGTTGCCACTGCCCGACATTGAACTGATCTGAATAACCATGATAGCCGTCCACCACTAATCGTGCTTTGACGCCACCTTCCGTGTGATAGACCCAAGTGCTAAATTGATAGCTTTTACCTGCTTCAACGTTTACTTGCTGTTGTAAGTCTGTGCTACTTTGTGTTGCAGTAGTTACCTGCACCGCAGCGGCAAGATTACCGTCTTTTATTGGTGTCGTAACCGAGCTAAGTGTGATGCCCGAGTCTATCGTCGTCCATCCACTAGGGACTTGACCGCTCCAGCTCTCGAAACTGCCATTTGTAACTTCTGCAGCAGCGCTTAAGCTGAGTATTGAGCAATAAGAACTGAGTATTAGGTTTATATATTTCCCGTGTTTCATTTTTAGTCTCATTATTATGATTATCTGTATTATTGATTTGTCTGTGTATGACAGTTTGATTTTGCATCAAAACTGTTACGGCAATGTTAAACTTTTTAACGGTTAAATATCGAACTTCTTTTAATCTGTTTTCTTTGGACTTTTCAATCTTCAATAACTAAAAGGAATATAAAAGCAGATTCTATTCTTTTTGATCTCTCAATTTGCCACGTATGCTTCACGCTAATAAAAGTAGGCTACGCTGCGTGCGAGCCAGTTATGCAATGAGCAAGCAAAACCTTTTGGGTACGGGGATCCATGATGTTGTTAAGTCAACTTAATGCTGCAGCAAGTCCGCTGACACATGAACAACTGCAAAAACTACAAGGCTTAGTTGGAGAGTTAAATCCAATCCAACAGGCATGGGTAAGTGGCTATTTAGCTGCAACCGCAAATTCAGCTGCATTATCAGGTATTGCTGGACAAGCAACAGCAGGCGCTGACGAGTCTGCACCTCTGACTATTTTATTTGGTTCACAAACTGGTAACGCAAAAGGGGTTGCAAACCAAATTAAAGCTCAGGCGGAAGCGCGTGGCTTGACGACTAAGTTGGTCAATATGGCTGACTACAAACCTGCCAACCTGAAGAAAGAGAAGTTCTTAGTGATTGCTGTCTCTACTTACGGTGAGGGTGAGCCACCAGAAGATGCAGAAGCATTGCATGAATTCTTAGCTGGTAAGAAGGCGCCTAAACTGGAAGGTGTAAAGCAAGCTGTGATTGGCCTTGGTGATTCAAGTTATGAATTCTTCTGCCAAACAGCAAAGGATTTTGAAGCGCGCTTGGCTGCCCTTGGCGCTGAAATTGCTGTGCCACGTGCTGACTTAGATGTGGATTATGAAGCTGAAGCCGAGGCGTGGATCGCACAGGCGCTAGATGCGTTGGAGCCTGCGCTTAAAGCTCAGCAGCAAGCGGGTGGTGGTAATGTTATCAGCATGCCGTTTGGTGCTCCTCAGGCCGCAGCGAGCCAATATACAAAGCAAAACCCATTTGCGGCTGAGCTGAGTGTGGTACAAAAGATCACTGGCAGAAACTCAAGCAAAGATGTGCGTCACATTGAAATTTCCCTTGAAGGCTCTGATATCACTTATCAGCCGGGTGATTCACTTGGCGTGTATTTCTTAAATGACCCACAAGAAGTGGCGGCGGTGATCGATGTCTTAAAACTCGACAAAGCACAAACTGTAAAAATAGGTGAACTCTCGGTTTCATTAGAAACGGCGTTAATTGAACATCTTGAGCTAACACAGTCGTATCCTGGCTTTGTTGAGAAGTATGCGATTGCGACTGGGAATGAGGAACTAAGCGCACTTGCAAACGATAAAGCGGCATTGCGTGCTTATATTGAAGAGCGCCAAATCTTCGATGTGATAAAGCAAAACCCTGCCAACATTGAGGCGCAAGCACTAGTTGATTGCTGCCGCAAATTACAAGCGCGCCTGTACTCTATCGCGTCAAGCCAAGCTGAGGTGGAAGAAGAGGTGCATTTAACCGTAGGTTTAGTTGAATTTGATACCTTTGGTGAAAAGCATTTTGGCGGCTGCTCAGGTTATTTAGCGAATCGTGCTGAAGAAGGCACGAAAGTGAAAGTATTCAGTGAGCACAACGATAACTTTAGATTACCTGTCGACAATGCCACACCTGTGATCATGGTTGGCCCAGGTACAGGTATCGCACCGTTTAGAGCCTTCTTGCAAGAACGTGAGGCGCGTGACGCAGAGGGTGAAAACTGGCTGTTCTTTGGTAATCCACACTTTACAGAAGATTTCCTTTATCAAGTAGAAATTCAAAAGTATGTAAAGTCGGGTTTATTAACACATGTAGATTTGGCATTTAGTCGTGATCAGGCAGAAAAGATTTACGTGCAAGATAGACTGCGCGAGAAGGGCGAAGCTGTATTTGCATGGCTTGAAAAGGGCGCTCATTTTTATGTCTGTGGTGACGCTAGCAGAATGGCCAAAGATGTACACCAAGCACTTATCGACATCATTAAAACCCATGGAGGGAAAGATGATGAACAAGCTGAGCAATATCTTAAAGCATTGCGTAGCGCAAACCGTTATCAGAAAGACGTTTACTAACGCGTCTTGTTATACCGTCAGCCAATTTTAATGTAGGAAAGACAATGAGCAACTCTGAAATCAAACCGAATAGTAAGCTCGATGCAAACGCAAAGTTTTCTGATAATGAGCGTTTGAAGTCACAAAGTGCCCACTTACGCGGCACAATTTCAACGGATCTGACCGATCAACTAACCGGCGGCTTTACTGCGGATAACTTCCAATTGATCCGGTTCCACGGTATGTATCAGCAAGACGACCGCGATATCCGCCCAGAGCGCACTAAGCAGCGCCTTGAGCCACTGCATAACGTGATGCTCCGCGCTCGTATGCCTGGTGGTATCATTAAACCACATCAGTGGTTGGCGATTGACGAATTTGCAGCGGATAAAACCATGTATGGCAGCATTCGTCTGACAACGCGTCAAACTTTCCAGTTCCACGGTGTATTGAAGCCAAACATCAAAGGGATGCACCAGCTGCTGAATAGCGTAGGTATCGATTCTATTGCGACGGCGGGTGATGTAAATCGCAACGTGTTATGTACAACTAACCCGGTTGAATCCGAGTTACACCAAGAAGCGTACGAGTGGGCGGCTAAAATTTCAGAGCACTTGCTACCTAAAACCAAAGCTTACGCTGAAATTTGGTTGAACGGTGAAAAAACCGAGACAACGGCAGAGCCGATTCTGGGCGATACGTATTTACCACGCAAGTTCAAAACCACCGTTACTATTCCCCCAAACAATGAAGTCGATGTGCATGCCAATGACCTCAACTTTGTTGCTATCGCAGATGAGGGCAAACTAGTTGGCTTTAACGTGCTTGTGGGTGGTGGTTTGGCGATGACTCATGGTGACGTGAATACCTATCCGCGTAAAGCAGATGACCTTGGCTTTATTCCGCTTGAGCATACGCTTGCCGTTGCTGAGCATGTAGTTTCTGTGCAACGTGACTGGGGTAACCGAGTAAACCGTAAAAATGCAAAAACTAAATATACGCTAGATACATTTGGCACTGAGGCGTTTAAAGCGGAAGTTGAAAACCGTGCCGGTATGACGTTTGAGCCAAGCCGTCCTTATGAATTCACTCACCGTGGCGACCGCTTTGGTTGGGTTGAAGGTATTGATGGTAAGCATCACTTAACGGTGTTTATCGAAAATGGCCGTATTTTAGATTTCCCAGATAAACCACTTAAAACAGGTTGTCGCAAAATTGCAGAGATCCACAAAGGGGATTTCCGCATGACTGCAAACCAAAACTTAATTATTGCTGGAGTTGCAGCTGAGGATAAAGCGCAAATCGAACAAATTGCCCGCGAGCATGGTTTGATAGATAGCAAACATTCAGAACAGCGCAAAAACTCGATGGCGTGTGTATCGCTACCGACGTGTCCACTTGCGATGGCTGAGGCGGAGCGCTATTTACCTGAGCTTGTGACAAAGGTAGAAGAGCTGCTCGCCAAGCATGAGGTTGCTGAAGAGAATATTATCCTTCGTGTAGTTGGCTGCCCTAACGGCTGTGGCCGAGCGATGCTAGCTGAGGTTGGATTCGTGGGTAAAGGGCCAGGTAAATACAATATGTATTTAGGTGGTAACCGTGCTGGTACTCGCATTCCTAAGCTGTACTTGGAGAATGTTGGCGAAGACGTCTTCCTGCCAGCGCTAGATGAGTTGATTGGTCAGTGGGTCGGTGAGCGCAACGAAGATGAATGTTTTGGTGACTATGTCATCCGCAAAGAAATCGTTGCGGAAGTAAAAGTGTCAAAAACTGATTTCCACGCTTGATTTAGAACGGGCAGCTACGCTGCCCATTGGATGAGAAAATGAGTGATTTTAAGCAAATATTGACTCTGGACAGTGCAACTCAGCAGATGCTACTTGCGGATGCTAATGCCCTACTGAGTGATAAAACTGCCGAGCAGAGAGTGGCTTGGGCACTGGAAAACTTACCGGATACTCACTTTTTGTCTTCTAGTTTCGGTATTCAAGCTGCGGTTATGTTACATCTTTTGACTCAGCAGCAGCCTGATATTCCCGTGGTACTTACTGATACGGGCTATTTGTTTCCTGAGACGTATCAATTTATAGAATCACTGTCAGAGCGTTTGGCACTCAATCTTAAGATATACCGTGCTAAGCAGAGTCCTGCTTGGCAAGAGGCGGTGTATGGTAAGTTATGGGAGCAAGGCGAAGAAGGGATTAAAAAATACAATACCCTAAACAAAGTTGAGCCGATGACTCAAGCGTTACGTGAACTTAGCGCAGGCACTTGGTTCAGTGGCTTACGTCGCCAACAGTCTTCAACGCGTGCGGATAAGCCAATCGTTGAGCTCAGTCGCGGCACGGTCAAGTTTTACCCTATTATTGACTGGCATAATCGTGATGTTTATCAATATCTTACAAAGTTTGATTTGCCTTATCACCCGCTCTGGGAGCAAGGCTATGTTTCTATGGGGGATGTTCACACTACTCGTAAGCTTGAACCTGGCATGACAGAGGAAGAAACACGTTTCTTCGGTCTAAATCGTGAGTGTGGGTTGCATATTGATGGTGATGGTATTTAGATCCGCAACGTATATTTAGTAGATTTGAGTGTGGCTGGTTTTTTGACTTGGAAATTCCCAGCGATCGGTCATACTTAGTCTATTATTTGTTCAAGGTCTTGGAGGTGGCTTTGATCTACTTTCCAAAGACGATGTTATTATTGCTACTTTGTTGTACCTTGTCTCTTGCTGGCTACGCTAAAACCGCGGAAGAAAGCAAAACGTTTATCAACTTTGCAGTGCAGTATTATCCTCCCTTTATTATCGAACATGCCCAAGAGCAGGGTGTGCTTATCGATATTTTCGAGCTGTTTGCAGCACAATATCATTACCAACCAAATTACCCTGTGTATCCAGAAAAGCGTTCGTCTGTAGAAATCGAGCGAGGAAATGTTGATGTGCGGATGGAGTCTGAACATTGGTATCGTGGCACAATGCAAATGTGTTGGAGCGCGCCAATTTACACAATTGAAGATGTCTTTGTTACACACAAGCAGGCTGAACAATTTGATGTCAACGGCTTAAATGAGCATCTATTTTTAGGTCGATTTGGTTACACCTATCCTCAGTTAGAGCCGTATTTTGACAGTAATTTGCTGCAGCGCAAAGACTACTACTCAGAGTTTGATATCTTATCCGTGCTTGCAGGCGGAAGTGACAAAAGTCTCGCTTTTTCTATTGTTGGCGAACCAACACTACGTTGGTTACAGCTGAAATATCCAGTATTAAAAAGTACTATCAGCGTGCGCGGCGTTTCGGATGTGGCGCCGTTACAATTGCAGTTTGGTCGCACTCAAAGAGCGAAAAAATTGTGTGATGACTTCAATCACTTTTATGCTGACTTTAAAAAAACGGAGCAATTTAAGCAGATACTGTTAAAGTATGGGCTCTAAGGAAAGTCAGAGTATGAAGATGAAAGCCGCAAGTTACTTGATGATTATGATAATGCTGGTGGCGTTAGCCAGTTTGTTTGTATTGAAGCGTCCTGATGGCAAGCCATGGTTAAATGTAAATTCGTTGACCAACAAGGTTGAGCAGCAGGTAACAGAATTAACGGTTCAAGGTGTGACAGCGCTTGATAAAGTGAAAACCCACACGAAGGAGCTTGTGAGTGACGACACTCAGCAATCTACATCTGGGGTGCAAGTGTATCGTTGGCAGGACGCCAAAGGACAATGGCATTACTCTGATAAACCCAATCCAAACGGCGAGTCGCAGCACTATCAATTAGACGAGCGCAAAATTACCGTGATAGCAGCCGAAGACACAAGCATTCTGAATAAACAGCCAGAGCAAGCCGTAAGTAAAGAAGCTGCTTCGGCATTACCAACGGCATTAAATCCAAAAGCGGTAAAACAGGTGATGGAAGATGCGAAAAACATTCAGCAGCTGATGGATGATAGAACGAAACAGCTTGAAAAGGCACTGGAGGAAAACCAGCGCTAAAGTCGTTGTTCAATATATTCTGCAATGGCGAGACTTGCGGTCAATCCCGGTGACTCAATCGCCATTAAGTTAACAAAGCCTGATATTCCATGGGTTGCCTCGAACTGAATTACAAAGTCACTTTGCTTTTCTTTGCTTAATTTAGGTCTTATCCCAGTGTAATCCGCTGTCAGTCTATTCTCATCCAGAGCTGGCCAGTATCGCTTTATTGCGGTGACAAAGCGCGCTTTTTGGGAGTCATCAAACTGATAATCTATGTTTTCAATATAGTCGGTATCAGGGCCAAACTTGAGTTGCCCAGCTAAATCCAATGTCGCGTGTACGCCCAATCCATGGGTGTTAGGTAGAGGGTAGATGAGCTGTTGAAAAGGGTGCTTACCTTGATAGCGATAGTAACGGCCGCGACAATAATAGGCGATGGCTTTGTCGCTATCACCGGTAATTTTATTGAGTACATCGGGGGCGTTCAGCCCAGCGCTGTTTATCAGCTGGCTACAGCTCATTTCGAACTGCTCGCCATCGCAGCGCAACGCAACAATAAAATCACTGCCTAATTGCTGTGCGTGCATAAACTCACTTTGCGTCGCAACAATCCCCCCATTACTTTCAATCTCAGCGATGAGTGACAGCATAAATTGGTGGCTGTCTACAATACCGGTGGAGGGAGAGAATAGTGCGCTATGTATTTTCAAATAGCTGAGCTGTTGCTTGATAGTCTTGGATGAAGCAAAGTCAATATCCGTGACAGAGTTAGCATGGGCACGCGTCTTTATTTGTTCTAAGCTTTGCACTTCCTCTTCGGTTGTCGCAACAATGAATTTACCGATTCGCTGAAAGGGGATGTTTAGCTGTTCACAGTGTGTGTAAAGGAGTGTTTTTCCTCGCACGCAGAGCTGGTGCTTTAAGCTACCATAAGGGTAGTAAATGCCGGCATGGATCACTTCACTATTACGGCTACTCGTATGCTCACCTACACGAGATTCTTTATCGATAACAATTACGCTGCGGCTCTGGCTGAGCTTTGCTGCTATCGCTAAGCCTACAACGCCAGCGCCAATAATTAGGGTGTCGACCTTTTCCACAAACTAAGTACCTTCATAAACCTAGACGCTCAGGGTGCAGTAAAATCAACCCAATATCAAGCTGGTATACGCTAATCTCGGTGCTCTCGACGCATTAACAAAATGGTCAGATATATTTTAGTTGGTAAAGAACAAATAAGGCCGAGCGCGACACAGCTCGCACCAATTATAAAACCGCTCGGACCAAGATCATTCAGCCAGTCGCTCGTTAACATGGTGTGGCCTGTGAAAATTAAAATCAATCCCACCACAATGAGCATATGCAGAGGCCAAAGCTTTTGAGTTGACACAGTACCACCTCACTATTTTGTGTGTTGCAATAATAATGAGGTGGGTTTGGTTTTTTATAGTTGTGATAGATCAAGTTTTAGCGTGATACTACGGCGGCGGTCATTCTGGAAATGCAGCATAGTTCATTGCGACTGTTAGTGATGCGGATCTCCCAAACAGATGAACGTTTACCGAGATGTACAGGCTTAGCAATGGCTGTGAGTATGCCTGTTCTTGATGCTTTTAAGTGATTAGCATTGATCTCTTGCCCAACACAGTAGAATTGTTCAGTATCTACAACAAAGTTTGCTGCGTAACTAGCAACGGTTTCCGCTAAAGCAACGTTTGCGCCGCCATGGACCATACCCATGGGATTATGGTGCTCAGGAATGGCAGGCATAGTCGCAACCAAGTAATCGTCACCCACCTCGCTGATTTCTATTCCTAACGTTTTCATGAGCGTACCTTTACCCGTCATGCCATCTTCCAGCTTTTTGCATAACTCTACACTTACGGGTTTGAACCAGATTGCCATACTTGTCTCTCTTTTGAATACATATGCTTACATTTTTTTACTATGGCGATTTTTTTTCATAGTTACAATCGTTTCATTAACATAAAGGGGAAAGTATGAAAGCATTATCGCTGATAGGACTGTTATTTTATTCAGGCTTCAGTATAGCTAACTCTCACGAAGTAAGTGTTGGCTTCGGAGAGTTTTTAGAGATTGAGGATGGATTCTTAGGTGTTCAGTATCGACACTATCTTACTGAGTTAAAGAATGATGGCACAGCCTATGGTTTACAGGGGTACCTGCAAAAGAGTAACAACTTCTCTGTAGGTGGTTTTAAAAATGATGATTGGCATCTTTACCAAGCTGATGCGGAATTCTTTATTGGACGAGACTGGCGAGTTGCTGTAGATGTAACTCAATTTAGAGATGACTCTGCACTTTTTACTGCGACGCGAGATACGATAGCGCTGGTACAAGTGGGACGTTTTGTTAGTGAGAACATGCAGCTTGGGGTTACGTTCATCAGTGAGCGCTCAGAATTTGATAACTACGGAGTGGATGAACGAGATACAGAAACGGCAATAGCGCCATTTTTTCGTTATACAGAGATTGATAATGGCGTTGGATGGGATGTAAAAATGCAAAAAGTCGCAGCAGATATCGACTTTTGGCAGATCCATGCCGGTTATTATTTGGCTAAGGACTGGCAAGTGTCTGTATCAGCTCGATTGCGTGAAGATGATTTTGACCAATCCGTAGTGGAATTACAGACCGATTATTGGTTTAGTTCACAATCGGCGCTGAAGTTTGGTATTGGCAGTGCGTTTGATGATGGTGGTATCAATACCATTACGCTGATTTACACTCGCAGGTTTTAAAAAAGACGGCCGGTGCCGTCTTTTCCATTAAAGTATTACCAAAAGAGACCTATAACATTTGCCTCAATACATACTGCAAAATACCGCCGTGTTGGTAGTACTCCCACTCTTTAGGGGTATCGATCCGGATATCCGCCGAAAACTTGATTTCTTTGCCATCTGCATTTGTTGCCGTGACTATCACTTCGGTTGATGTGTCGTATATCCCTTCAATTTCAAACTCTTCTTCGCCAGTTAATCCCAGCTCTTCGTGGCCATCATTTGGTTTAAATTGTAGCGGTAATACCCCCATGCCGATGAGGTTAGAACGGTGAATACGTTCGTAGCTTTTAGCAAGTACGGCCTTAATCCCAAGTAGTAAAGACCCTTTAGCAGCCCAGTCTCGTGATGAACCCGTGCCGTACTC
Source organism: Pseudoalteromonas flavipulchra NCIMB 2033 = ATCC BAA-314 (assembly GCA_000814665.1). Lineage (GTDB taxonomy): Bacteria > Pseudomonadota > Gammaproteobacteria > Enterobacterales > Alteromonadaceae > Pseudoalteromonas > Pseudoalteromonas maricaloris. The sequence continues at coordinate 36,420 of JWIH01000019.1, read as the reverse complement.
ACTGCCCGCGAGTACAACGAGTGGCGTATTGCGCTGTTGGTATTGCTCTGCCGCATCGAAAATACTCATAAGTTCGCCCTCTGGTAATAGGCGAGTAATACCACCTTCGGTACCCGGAGCCAATTGATTGCGTAAGCGTACGTTTGCAAACGTACCTCGCATCATGACTTCATGGTTACCACGACGTGAACCATAAGAGTTAAAATCAGCTTGTTTCACTCCTTGCGCTTGTAAATACTCCCCAGCTGGTGCCGAAGCTTTAATATTACCTGCTGGAGAAATGTGGTCAGTCGTCACTGAGTCGCCCAGTTTAGCGAGACAGCGTGCGCCTTTGATGCTTGGGATCCCTGGTGGCTCTTTACTCATATTATCAAAGAAAGGAGCTTTTCGAATATAAGTAGAGCTATCTTGCCAATCATAGCGTTCACTCTGATTTACCGCGATTTGTTGCCAATGTTGGTCGCCTTGGTAAACGTCTGCATAGTTCTTCTCAAACATGGCTTGTGTGACTGTCTGAGACACAAGTTCACTGACTTCAGAGACCGATGGCCAAATGTCTTTTAAGAACACATCTTGGCCGTCATCAGTTTGACACAATGGCTCATTGTAGACATCGATATCAGTGCGACCTGCAAGCGCATACGCAACGACAAGTGGCGGCGAGGCGAGGAAGTTCATTTTTACATCTTGGTGGATCCGCCCCTCAAAGTTGCGGTTTCCTGATAAGATGGAACTGACAACCAGCTGATGTTTAACGATGGCTTCGTTAATTTCTTTTGGTAAAGGGCCTGAGTTGCCGATACAAGTCGTACAGCCATAGCCCACTAAATCAAAACCTAGTTCAGCAAGTGGTTCCAATAGGTCAGCTTGTTTTAGGTAATCGGTAACTACTTTTGAGCCAGGAGCCAATGAGGTTTTCACCCAAGGCTTAGGCTTTAAGCCAAGTGCCTTTGCTTTTTGTGCAACAAGGCCTGCGGCAAGAATAACACTTGGATTAGAGGTGTTTGTGCAACTTGTGATAGCGGCAATAACACAGGCGCCATCGACCAATTCAAACTCTTGATCTTTAAATGCAACCTTACCGACGCCAAGCGTTGCTGGCTCATCTTGATCAACTCGAGAAGTCCCGCCTTCACCAACAGTGCGGGCTTCATCTTGATCTGACACGGCATTTTTTTCACTGCGCTCATGCTGGAATTCACCCAAATGGGCTTGAATTGTTTTGCCTGCGTCATTGAGAGGAATTCTATCTTGTGGGCGCTTTGGACCTGCAAGGCTCGGAACCACTGTCGCTAAGTCTAGTGTCAGTACGTCGGTGTAAAGTGGTTCATCTCCAGGTTCTCGCCACATGCCTTGATGCTTGGCATAACCTTCAATTAATGCAATTTTTTCTTCATCACGATTGGTTAGTCGTAGATATTCCAAGGTCTCGTTATCAATGGGGAAAATACCGCAGGTTGCCCCATATTCAGGTGCCATGTTGGCGATGGTGGCACGATCGGCAAGTGGTAAGTCTGCTAAACCATCGCCAAAGAACTCGACAAACTTACCCACTACGCCGTGTTCACGTAGCATTTGTGTCACGGTGAGTACCAGATCGGTTGCGGTTGTGCCTTCAGGCAACTGTCCTTCCAGTTTAAAACCAACGACCTGAGGAATGAGCAGTGAAATTGGCTGACCAAGCATGGCGGCTTCGGCCTCAATGCCGCCTACGCCCCAACCTAAAATGCCAAGGCCGTTGATCATTGTGGTATGAGAGTCGGTTCCCACTAATGTATCAGGGTAGGCGAATGGCATACCGTCGATTTCTTTTTCGAATACGACACGTGCTAAATACTCTAGGTTAACTTGGTGCACGATCCCGGTTGCGGGTGGCACCACTTTTAGATTGTCAAACGCGCCTTGCCCCCAGCGCAAAAATTCATAGCGCTCTTTGTTGCGTTGGTACTCTAACTTAGCATTAAGATCAAAGGCGCCATCGTGGCCATATTCGTCTACTTGTACTGAGTGGTCTATGACCATTTCAGCGGGTGATAAGGGATTGATTTTATTTGGATCGCCACCGAGTTTTGCCATAGCGTCACGCATTGCAGCAAGATCCACGATAGCTGGTACGCCTGTAAAATCTTGCATCACGACGCGCGCGGGCGTGAAAGCAACTTCTTTACTTGGTTTATCTTCCGGCTTCCAGTTGAGTAAGGCATCGATGTCTTGTGCAGTCACGTTTTTGCCATCTTCATGGCGCAGTAAATTTTCTAATAAAATTTTAAGCGAAAACGGTAATCTTCTTGCTCTATCGCTTAAAGCTGGAAGTGAGTGAATATGGACCTGACGCTCGCCGACGGTAAGCTGAGTCAGGGTGTTATATGAATTATTCATGCTTGACCCTTTCCTTATACCAACTGCACTTAAGATTTGCTCTATATAAGAGGGAAGTAGAGCATCCAATTAAGTGAATTGGTTTTGTTCTAAAAATGCAAAACAAGGTGCATAGAATGTACCAGTTGCAGACTTGCCGTTTTTTTGTACTGCTATAGTCCTAGTGTTGATTGGGGACTTTTTCAAGGGGGAAGTGCACTTTCGCGAGGCATCGGTGCACTAAAAAGGTGAGCATTTTTGTAATTAAATACGTCAGCGTCTGGGATTGCTAGCCAAAGGAAATGGGTTTTCGGCCTGTATTTTTGTCCACTTGTGTGTAAGATTTTCCTGACTTTTGTCGTTTTTTCTTACTCGGCATTGGTGCCGTTTCGGCGCGTGGAGTGGCGACTGATCGCGGTTGCGGCGTTGCATCAGGTGCTAAGGTTAAATGAAATTCATCACCATCAAAATGCAGAATATCGCCTGAATAAATCTTTTTACGTTTTTGCGTACATATTTCATCGTTGACTGCTACATAACCTTCAGTGATCAATAACTTAGCATGTCCGCCAGTTTCTGCTAAGTCGAGCACTTTCAAAAGGTTACACAATTCTATCGGCTCTTCTTCGAGCTCAATTTCAATAAACCCATCTTGCATTTTTATAACCTCAACATGCCGTATTTACCTAACACAGCCAGTGTCTTATTGCCTTATACGACAGTATATAAAATTACTGCGGTGAATGACGAAACTTTTTCGTTAAATCCGGGGTCTTTAACATTATTGAAGCATTTGGTGTGTATCTTGCAGGCCGGCCACGCGATTTGTTTTTATCAGTATTTTATGGAGGCAACGATGGGTATTCGCACAGCATTAAGAAAAGAGCTTATGAACGTTGATAAGACTGATCTAATGACCGCGGATGATGTACGTCACTATGTCAATGAGTCTCTCACGCAAGCCAAGGATAAGCTTTCTGTCATCTCTCGATTTAATGAGCATCATAGTCAGGTACAAGCCGGGCTGCCAAGTCAGGAGCGGCATCTACGTCATCAACAGCATCGATTGTTTAAAGATATTCTCTATCCAAAAGCGTCTGTTGAAAATTGGTTGTCTAGGTGTTAATTTGAAGTATTAATTTAATAAGACTGAGGTTGAAGTGTACTTCCCAGATAAGGTGCATTTCAAACCGAGGCGTAACACCAAGGATGACAATGCAACGTATTTTCGCAATTGCTACTTTATTGTTGAGTGGCTGTAGTACCCAAACTTTACACATCTTTGAATCCGGTCTTGATGAAGGTACTAGAGCTAACTTAGTTCAAGCTTTAGAAAAGCGAGATATTCATTATCGTTTTACCGAGCTTCCCGTACCGCTACAATATGAGAGTGCACAATTAAATATTCCACCGATGACTTCAGGCGACAAATGGCTGAGGGATATCGAATATGTGGTGAAAAATATAGGTTTTGATACGCTGACAATTTCAGAATTTAATATGGAAGGGCACCGCTATACACCGAATAACGCGGGATTGTATCTGGTGCAAAACAGAGCTGCTCAAGCATTGCCAGATCTATTATTTGCCCACCAATGCAAAGACGATTCTATCCAATTGCAGCTGAAACCCAATGGTCATTGGCTGCAGGTTGGCACTGAGTACCGGGGGCGTTGGACTTATAAAAGTAAATATCTCACGCTCACATGGCATGAGAAACCCGAACAACATCCCTACCAACAAGTGTATGCCGAGCGCGAACATACAGTGCAGACATTACAGGGGCCGAAGCCTGCAAAAACATTTACCCGCCAGCAGCTTTTCGATGGACCAGTACCAGTATTTAACTGTGACTTACAAGTGATCTTTGCTGAGTGAATTAATAACTTGCTGGGCTCGTGATACTTGTTGCAGGCCGAGCTTCACCTGTTTCGTGGCGGGGACAAACGGAGCTGGAGCCGTTTGCGAGCTCTGAATCACAGGGTATTCATGAAGCAAATTAGCATACATGGACTGAGTGCTTGGTTTCAGCAAGAAATCAATAAATAACTCAGCATTGTGTGCATTGGGTGAGTGCTTTGCTATCGCAACTGTGGTGGTAGAAATAGGCGTTTTTCCCGAGTGCATTTTCAGGAAATGGATCTCTAGCTGTTCGGCAAGTGCCTTATCGCGCTTATTTTCGGAGTGTTGCATCATGCTCCAATAATAGTGATTCGCCAGCGCAAATTCACATTGACCTTGTGCAAGCGCTCGTAGTTGATCTCTATCTCCTCCTACAGGGCGTTTTGCTAATAGCGTATTAGCGTGGTTGAGCCATGAGGAGTCATTGCTATTCGAAGAAGCATAGAGGCTCGATGCTAACGTCAAGTTATAACTATGAGACCACTGTCGAATGCAAAACTTACCCTGGTAAAGCGCTTTATCTAAATCCGAAAAGTGCTCGGGCAAGGGCGTAGAAACGCCTTTTTTACGGAATAATGCGCGTGTCCTTATCGAAACACTGATCCACCGCTTATCATCATCCTTGAGTTCATGATTTACTGCTTGCCAATTTGTGATCTTGTCGATAGGACGCAGTAGTGTTTTGTAATCATGCAACTGAATTAGATCGGAGGTGAGCAACACATCGGCCTTTGAGTCGGCGCCATCGCTTTTGAGGCGCTCAAGCAGTTGTGCTGATTTACCATTTACTAGGTTTACGGTGATCCCAGTCTCTTTTTCAAATGCCTGGAGGACAGGTTGAATTAATTCATATTTTCTAAATGAATAGACGTTTACTTGTGAGGTGTGGGGCTGCGTTGCAACCGCTTGACCAAAATGTACCCAAAAGAGCAAAAAAAGGAAAAGTTTACTTTTATTCATTGCAAATAAGAATTATTATCGAATGGGTGTAGCATACAATGTTCGATGAAGATGTCCAGACTTAAACGACGCGTTTTTACAAATGCCATTCTCCATAGCGCTCAGCAGGTTTTTAAGCGAAGGCTTCCTGTGCTGGGGTTCATCTTGCTGTTCGCCTGTTTGATATATGTTGGCTTGATAGCGAATGTTTACTACCAAAACCAATCAGAAAGCAAAAGTGCGCAGGAGTTGACACGATTAGAATACTTACTGGATAGTAAGTTGCAACACGTTGCTCACCTACTGTATTCGATAGACGCTTACCTCAACACCCATCAAGATGCAGACTTTTATGAGATAGCGCAATCACAGCTTACCACGGCGAATTTAGGGTTGAGTATGGAAACATACGCAGTGGTTTCACCTGATCAATTCTCCATATTAGAGAAAGTGCAGCGAGAAAGAGGGTATTTTGACTTTAAAATTAGAGGCAATCTAGATAAACAGGCTAACCAATGGTTGGTGGTTACCCGTGCTGCACCTGTGTCTGAAGTTGGTCAGACCGTCGGGCAGGCGGAGGTGCTTGAGAGAGATATTTTTGCAGAGCGGGATGAGAATGACTTAACGACCTATGTCTGGCCAAATAGGCAAAAACTCAGTGTATTGATTGAGCAACCGCGTTTTGGAGAGTTTAAAACGCTACTGGGATTAAGTTTTGAGTTACCTTTTTTATTGGATTCATTATTTGGCCAATTATATCAGCAGCGTAAGCAACACTTATTGGTCTCTTCAAAAAAAGAAATTATTTATAGCTCCGATTGGCAGAAGCGCTTCGACCTTCATAATTTAACGCCAAGTGCGGTGCACACCATTAATTTTTATGGTTTGCCCATTACCATGCAGTTGTATGATGAGGCGTGTTTACATCCAAGTTGGTTAAATAACCATAGCGTACTGATTGTACTCTTTTTAGGTATTCTGGCCGCCTGTATTTTATTGGTGTGGCTCCAGCTAAGACAACTGAAAAATCGCAATGACACCGTCAATAATTTAGTTGTTGAAAGAACTAAAAGCCTAGAGGTGTCTAAGCACAGGTTACAAGTCGAATCTAATAAACGGTTAGGGGCTTTGCAGCAACAGGTCGCTGCAGAGCGTAAATATAAAAGTTTATTCGTTAATAGCCATGAAGGCTTATTTGTACTAGACCGCCGGGGCTACATTATTGACTCCAACCCCGCTTTCAATGCGTTACTTTTTGGTGGGCGTATTCCTTCGCCAAACACAGACTTTAGTGCACTTATGCAAGACTCTGAGTGTCATGAGCAGTGGAACCAGATTGTTGCCACTAAGCAAGCTCACCAAGAAATGGAGTGGTTAGCAAAAGCAGAATCGGGAGAGCATATCTGGCTTAGACATTCTGGGCATTGGCTGCATCAACCGGATAGTTGCCTGTATGAGGGGAGAGTGACGGACATTACTCAGGCTAAACTGTTCCAAGAACAATTGCGATATAAAGCGCAACATGACAGCTTGACCGATCTGCTAAATCGTCAGAGCTTCGTGTCTTTGGTTGATAAGCTCCGTGAGCGAAAACGCGCCAAGTTTACTTTGCTATATATTGACTTAGACCGCTTTAAGCTAATAAACGATACCTTAGGCCATCAAGCCGGCGATAAGCTACTTATCGAATTTGCAACAAGAATGCGTATGCTGCTTAGTAGCTATGCAGATATTGCCCGGCTTGGCGGTGATGAATTCGCCGTCCTTATTTACGATGAGCATCTACATGAACCAATTGAGGGAGTGCTTGAAGATATTCTTGCGCGGATCCGAGCGCCATTTCTGTATCAGGGTAACAGCCACTGTGTAAGTGGAAGCGTTGGCGTACGTCACTTTACCGTTCCGTGTCTACATTGCGATGCAGAGAAGCTACTACATGATGCCGATATTGCAATGTATGAGGCAAAGAAGCGAGGCAAGAACACTTATCACATATTCACTAATGCAATCGCTTGCGAAGCAGGTCGAAAGATCCAGATTGAGCAAGCGCTACAGGCAATAGTCATGTCTCGCGAACTAAGCCTGAATTTGCAGCCCGTTTATTGTCAAAAAGGGCAGAATTTAAAAGGGTTCGAAGCGCTACTACGCTGGAATAGCCCAACGCTCGGAGAAGTAAGTCCTGCGGAATTTATTCCCATCGCAGAACAATGCGCGAAGATTTCAGAGCTTGGTCGCTGGGTATTTGATCAGGCGCTCAATTTTATCAATGCCGTAGGAGACAGCACCCTTTTTGTTGCTGTTAATGTTTCTCCGTTGCAACTCCAGTCGCAGGAATTTATCAATTGGTTAGTGTCTCGCTGTGAGGATGAAAATGTTGCGATGAAACAAATTAAGCTTGAGTTGACAGAATCCGCCATGATGGCAGAGGAAAACATGCTTATAGGGCCGCTGGAACAACTTCATCAAGCGGGATTCGGCATCTATATTGATGACTTTGGCACAGGTTATAGCAGCCTTGCCCGGCTCAATCATCTTCCCGTGGATGGCATTAAAATAGATAGGGCTTTTATGTCCGGCATTGAGCTGGGCGGTAAGGCGACGCAACTCATTGAAGCGATTTGTGCGATTGCGCACAGCTTTAACCTTGTCGTGACAGCCGAGGGTATTGAAACGGCAGCGCAGCTTGATACGTTATCAAGGCTTTATTGTCATCAAACGCAAGGCTATTTTATGTCGAAGCCACTGGTTGTGGCAGAAGCTAAACGCCTCGCTTTGCCGAACAAAAAAGTGCATCAGTTATTTGCCTAGTTAACCTGAGGTTTGGATAACAAAGTGACATCTCATTAGGTGATAGAAATAATGGCTGAAAAAGTGAAAATACCTATTGACCTTAACATGGGTTGAGGTTTTAACCTGCCTCCATCAACTTTAGGAGTCAGTCATGGAATTAGAAGCGAATATCAATCAATATCTTAGCAGCTTATCGTTACAGCACTTTGCTGGGATTGAGCTGGTCACCGAGTTACAACAAAAACACCTTTCTCGCTACGCCTTCTCAAGTATTAATGCCATGTATGGTGAGCGTCTGTTGCTTGACCCATTACCACTATTTAGCCGTTTAGTGACCAACAAACGAGGTGGCTACTGCTTTGAGCATAACAAGGTGGCATTTTTAGCGCTGCAACAGCTTGGTTTTACAGTAAGGCCGGTTCTTGCGAGAGTAATGCTAAATGGTAGCTCCTCCAATCCTCGTTCTCACCGGATGACATTGCTTAATTTGGATGGTGAGCAGTACATGGTTGATGTAGGATTTGGAGTGAAGTCGCCTCGTGTACCGATTAACATCAATCAGGCCTTAACTATCCAAGGCCGGCAGACTTATCAGGTACAAAAAACAGCAGACACAGTTAAAGTGACTCTGTTAGAGGAAGGAGAAGCACCGCTCACTTTATATCATGTCGACCTTGCTGAAGTGTTCGAATCCGATTGTGAAGTGGCACACTTTTATTCCCATCAACATCCTGAAGCGGCGTTTGTGAATAACTTAGTGGTCTCTCGAATTACAGATTGCCACCGTTATTTACTGCGTAATCAGAGTTATTTCGAATGGCATGAATGCGATGGCAGTGTTACTGAAACTAAAGTGGAGAGCTTTGCTCAGCTAGAGCAGTTAGTAAAAGAGACATTTTTGCTTGAAACGCCAAGAGCAGTTTTAAAAAGCGTATACGATAAAGTCCTAACTCGCGCCGCAAATAAACCAGTCGAACGTTAATTCGACTGGTTTTACGGTATTACCACCTTCTAGCTTAGTCTTCCAACCTAGAAACCACAAAATAGGGGTTAAGATACTCGGCTTTTTGATTATAGCGCAGAGGCTCGCCATTCACTTGGCTGACCTTTGCCCCTGCGATACTCGCCACCGCGTGTCCTGCTCCGGTATCCCACTCTGAAGTTGGGCCAAGGCGAGGGTAAACATCGGCTTTACTTTCGGCCACTAAGCATAACTTAAGTGAACTGCCTTTAGGTACCATGTCGACTTGCTCGAAGCGGGTAAGGTACTCGGCTAAATCTGGTGAAGGATGTGAGCGCGAGCCAACTACTTTGATTAAACCTTGATTGGGCTTGGTGGTGACTTTGAGCTCTATGCGAGCTTCACCCGTTTGCTTGAACGCGCCAATACTTTTTTCTGCAAGGTAGCTTTCATTAAGTGCTGGAGCATGAACAACACCAAGAATGGGTTCACCGTTATTAATAAGTGCAATATTTACCGTAAATTCGCCATTTTTCTTGATGAATTCCTTGGTGCCATCAATGGGGTCAACCAGCCAATATTCTTGCCATTGTTGGCGTTCTTGCCAATCTATTCCTGCGCTTTCCTCGCTTAATATCGGCATTTCGGGAGTGAGGGTTTTAAGGCCTGCAACAATAATTTGATGTGCAGCGAGATCTGCCTCAGTGACGGGACTTTCATCTTCTTTATATTCAACATTAAAGTCCTTGGCATAAATCTCCATAATCGCTTCACCAGCGCGAATACTCAGATTTAATACTTCTTCCAGCAGATCCGTATGATTCATGACTTACCCTATTAAATTTTTTGACAGTAGATAGTGTATTAGCTGCTGGACAGATTCTTCCAGCGACTGCTCGGAAGTATTTAAACATATTTCTGGGCTAATTGGGGGCTCATACGCCGAATCTATGCCAGTAAAATGTTTTATTTCTCCTGCGCGCGCTTTTTTATACAAACCTTTAGGGTCTCGTTGCTCGCAAACTGCAAGCGGCGTATCTAGATATACTTCAATAAACTCGCCGCTTGCGACTAAGTTACGCACCATGTCTCGTTCAGCTTGAAAAGGAGAGATAAATGCGGTGAGTACCATTAGTCCCGCATCGACCATAAGTTTGCTGAGTTCACCCACTCGACGAATGTTTTCGACGCGGTCTTCATCACTGAACCCTAAGTCTTTACACAGTCCATGCCTGACATTATCCCCATCAAGGAGGTAGGTATGTATGCCTTTTGCTTGCAATGCATGCTCAAGTGCATTGGCCACGGTGCTTTTACCTGAGCCTGAAAAGCCTGTAAACCACAGCACGCAAGGCTTATGACCTTTTAACTCGCTACGTTTTGTTTTATCTACGGCATAGTTATGCCAAACAATATTTTTGTCCATACTTTGCTCTATTAAAATGGAAAGACAAATGGAATAACAGTCAGTACCGTCGCTGAATAAATCAATGACAAGGGCAGTCCCATGGTGACGTAATCACGAATTCGATAGTTGCCTGCGCTATACACCATGAGGTTAGTTTGATAGCCAAAAGGTGAGATAAAGCTCGCGGATGCGCCAAAGGCTACCGCCATTACAAATGGCAGTGGATTTACATCAAAACCACTTGCCAGCGCATAGGCCACTGGGAATGAAAGTGCTGCCGCGGCATTGTTAGTGATGAGCTCGGTAAATATCACAGTCATCACAAAAATGGCGATAAATGCGCCGTAAGGACCAAAATCCCCTAACAACCACAATAAGCTCGAGGAAATCTCTGCCGCTAGTCCGGTTTCAATCATTAACTTAGCCAGCCCTATCGCACTGCCAACAATAGCGACAAGCTCAATAGGAAAGCGACGTTTCATCTCAGGGACTTTGATTGTACCGAGCACCACAAGGGCGGCGAGTAACACAATTAACCCTTTGACCAACGGTACAACCCCAAAGATGCTAAGGCCAACCACTGTCGCAAAACTTGCAAGTACCGTGTTGGACTTATTACGAGATAGATGTGTTTGTAAATCTAGGCCCGAGATATACACAAATTCGCGTTTGAGATTGGGGAGTGCATAAAAATCGCTGCTTGGTGCTAGTATTAAAGAGTCGCCCGCTTGTAATTCGACCTGACCGATCCCACCTTGTAGGCGATCATGACCACGACGTATCGCAATAATAGCGGCATGAAACTGCTCCCTAAAACGGATCTCTTTAATGGTTTTTCCAAGAAAACGGGAAGACTGACTGACGACCACTTCCACTAAGTGCTCAACGTCTTTCTCGTGCTTATCATGGACTATCTTTAATCCATCGAAACGCTGTAACAGTGGCACTGAGTTGATGTCGCCCACAAATAGCAGAACATCACCAGCAAGAATTTCTTGTTGTGGCGTTACGGCGCAGATCCGTCTTTCACCACGAATGATTTCAGCAAGGAATAAGTCTTTGAGGTCGCGCAGGCCGTTTTCTTCAACCGTGCGACCGACTAGTTTGGAGCTTGGCTCAACTTTCCCTTCTAAATAAAACGGCACGACCTCATCATTATTTTTGCCGTTGTCGGGCAAATATTTGAGCATAACCGTGATGGTCAATAAACCAACACTCAGGACGGCGAGACCAACTAAGGTAAAGTCAAAAAAGCCCAGCGGCGCCATCCCTGCTTCTACGGCAAAGCCATTAACAATAAGATTGGTAGAAGTACCTATCAGCGTTAACGTACCACCTAAAATAGCGGTATAAGAAAGCGGTAATAGCAGCTTAGAAGGCGCATGTGTTTTGCTCTCTTTAACGGTGGTGATCAGCGAAGCAACCACCGCCGTGTTATTGGTAAAAGAAGACAAAAAGGCAGTGGATAAACCCAGTTTAATTACCGCTTTTGCGAGACTACCTTGCGCCATTGAGTGGGCGAGTTTTTTGACTAAGGTTGTTTTTTCAATCGCAATAGAAACTAGAATAAGTAGCACAAGCGTGATTAAAGACGGGTTTGCATAATTCACCAACATCGATTCAAGATCGATAAGGCCAGTCAAATAACTGGTGGCGATTGCGCCTGTGAATAGCCATGCAGCGTTAATGCGTGTGGCAAAAAGACACACGACTAACGCTAGCATAATGCCTGTTAAAATGACTTGTTCCATAATGACGTCATACCTCGACTAACAGGCTAAATTGCATTATTTTAGCTTCGAAATATCAAGCGCTTGCCAATGAGGGAAGTGCTTGCGAACTAATGCATTAAACTCAATCTCAAATTCACTAAACTGACTTGAGGACGTTGCTGTTGCCGCTTCAACCGTTTCCACCATACCCGCACCTATGGTTAGGTTAGATAGGCGATCAATTAAGATAAACGAGCCAGTTTCACGATTATTCAAATACTCATCTGCAACGACATTTTCTGTCAGCTCGATGGTCACGATAGCAATTTCATTTAATGACAATGAATCGGCTTGACCGTGCTCAAGTGTATTCACATCGATAGTATGCTCGATATTTTTCACGATTGCCGCGGTTTTCTTGCTACCCAATTTAAGGTTATAACTTTTACCCAATTGTAGTGGTGTTTCGTGCATCCATACCAGCTTAGCAGTGATCTGATTCGTCACCTGAGCAGTCGACTCTGCAGGCACAATCACATCGCCACGACTCACATCGACTTCATCTGCTAGGGTGATAGTGAATGCTTGTCCGGTTTCCACTTGGGTTAGATTGCCATCAAAAGTCACGAGTTCTTTAATGGTTGAAGTCTTACCTGATGGCAATACTTTAACCGCTTGGCCAACGCTTAAGCTACCAGAGGTTAATGTGCCTTGGAAACCACGAAAATCTAGGTTAGGACGCACTACATATTGCACCGGGAAGCGCGCTTCAAAATCATGATTAGGCTCTGCTGCTGGAGAATCTTCCAGCAGTTCCAGCAATGGTTTGTCTTGATAATAAGGCGTTTTTTCTGAGCGGTTTACAACATTGTCGCCTTTAAGTGCTGACATTGGCACAAAGCGAATATCTTGTACATTCAGTTGCTCAGCAAACTTCAAGTAGTCGGCCTTTATGCGCTCAAATACGGCCTCATCAAAGTCAACAATATCCATCTTGTTTATCGCGACAACGAACTGTCTGATACCCAGTGAATCACAGATAAAGCTATGGCGTTTAGTCTGAACTTGTACACCATAACGGGCATCGACAAGGATAATCGCCAAATCGCTGGTCGAAGCACCTGTAACCATATTACGTGTGTATTGCTCGTGTCCTGGTGTATCGGCAATAATAAATTTACGCTTCGCAGTTGAGAAATAGCGGTAAGCCACATCAATGGTAATGCCTTGCTCACGCTCTGCCTGTAAGCCATCAACAAGTAACGCTAAATCTAGATCTTCACCCGCATTGCCGACTTTTTCATTGTCTTTGTGTAGCGCAGCTAATTGGTCTTCATAGATTTGATGGCTATCGTGTAGCAAACGGCCGATCAGCGTTGATTTACCGTCATCTACGCTGCCGCAGGTCATCATGCGCAACAAGCTCTTGTCTTGCTGACGCGCTAAGTAGGTTTCAATGCCTAATTCTTTCACTTCATTTGCTGTTGACATTAGAAATACCCCTCGCGCTTTTTCTTCTCCATTGATCCTGATGAATCATGATCAATCACTCGTCCTTCACGTTCTGATGACGTAGATAACAACATTTCTTCGATAATTCCAGTGAGCGTATCGGCCTCTGATTCAACTGCCCCCGTTAGTGGGTAACAGCCAAGTGTTCTGAAGCGTACAGATTTCATTTCTGGCACTTCACCTTCGGCAAGTGGCATGCGGTCGTCATCGACCATAATTAATGTTCCGTTACGCTCAACAACTGGTCTTGGCTTTGAGAGGTAAAGTGGCACTATCTCAATACCTTCTTGGTAGATATATTGCCAAATATCGAGCTCTGTCCAGTTTGATAATGGGAAAACTCGAATGCTTTCGCCAGGGTTCACTTGACCGTTATATGTATTCCATAACTCCGGACGTTGGTTTTTAGGATCCCAGCGATGGTGTTTATCTCTAAATGAATAAACTCGTTCTTTTGCGCGAGATTTTTCTTCATCACGGCGCGCACCACCAAAAGCCGCATCAAAGCCATATTGATCTAGCGCTTGCTTCAGGCCTTGTGTTTTCATGATATCGGTATGCTTAGATGAACCATGAACAAATGGACTGATGTTCATCTCTAGTCCTTCTGGGTTTTTGTGCACAAGCAGTTCAAATCCGTACTCTTTTGCTAATCTATCGCGAAACTCGATCATTTCTCTAAATTTCCAATTGGTATCAACGTGGAGTAGAGGAAAAGGAATTTTCGCTGGGTAGAAAGCCTTACGAGCAAGGTGAAGCAGTACCGACGAGTCTTTACCTATCGAATACAGCATTACCGGGTTTTCAAATTCTGCGGCAACCTCTCGGATGATCTTTATGCTCTCAGCTTCGAGTTGCTGGAGATGGGTTAAAGCCATGATTAATGTCCTACTTATAAATTTAACTATCTTGTACTTTAATTACGCGACTTGCGTAATGGGTTGAGCAAAGCTACTGATTTGATTGTTCTTATTAAACCAAGCTAATTGCTCATGTAATGCTGCTACTTCACCAATAATCAATAGTGCTGGCGACTGAATATCATGCGCAGTAATAGTCTGTGCAAGTTGATCTAATTGTGTTCTTACGACACGCTGAGATTTGCGCGTGCCATTTTCAACAATTGCCACTGGTGTATTCGGCGAGCGACCATGAGCGAGTAATTGCGCCTGAATATGCGGCGATTTAATCACTCCCATGTATACGGCAAGCGTTTGATTCGTCTTAGCTAAGCCTTCCCAGTCGAGTTCCTGTCCATCCTGCTTACAATGTCCCGTAACAAATTGAATGGCTTGAGCATGATCTCTATGAGTTAGTGGAATACCAGCGTATGCGCTACATCCTGCAGCAGCAGTAATACCAGGAACAATTTGATATTTCACGTTATTTTCGGCCAATACTTGCACTTCTTCGCCACCGCGACCGTAAATAAATGGGTCGCCGCCTTTTATCCTACAAACCTTTTTACCTTGTTTGGCTAAATCAACCAAAATCTCATTGGTGTGTTCTTGTTTAACACTATGATTACCGGCTTTTTTGCCCACGCAGATTAAATCAGCGTCACGACGTACAAGATCCATGATTTCGTCAGATACCAGATAATCATACACTACCACATCGGCTTGTTGCATTAGTTGTAATGCCTTAAGCGTCAGTAGCTCAGGGTCGCCAGGACCCGCACCGACGACATACACCTCGCCTTCAGGGGAGGGAGTGCTTGCTAGCATGGCTTCAAGTTGAATTTGTGCATTTTCATTGTTACCAGCTTGTACTTCACTTACCACATTTGAATCAAAGACAGATTCCCAAAACTGTCGGCGGTCAGCAAAGTGTTTAAAGCGCGCTTTCACTTTATGTCTGAATTGACCAACAAGCGTTGCCAGCGGACCAATATGCTGTGGAATAAGGGTTTCTAACTTCTCTCGTAATCGTCTTGCAAGGACGGGCGCAGTTCCAGCACTAGATATGGCAATCGTTATAGGGTTTCTATCCACGATTGAAGGAAAAATAAAATTACACTTTGGTTGGTCGTCGACTACGTTAACGAAAAGGTTGCGCGCTTCAGCAAGCTCTGCCACCTCTGCATTTACGGCTTCAATATCTGTTGCTGCAACGACTAACATGGCATTGTCTAGGTCTGATGCATCAAATGGCTTATGCCGAAGTGCAACGCTTGCATCCGCTGCTAGTGATAAAAGCTCAGTGCAAAACTCAGGTGAAACCAAAGTGACTGCTGCATTGGCTTTTAAAAAGGCGCGGCACTTTCTCAGCGCAACCTCACCACCACCTACAATCAATACAGGTTTATTTTCTAGTTTGGTAAAAATTGGCAAGTATTGCACGATAACCTCTGCTAAACATCACGACGGTTAATATCAATATTGATTGATATCGGTAATAGAGCGCAGCATATAGAGTTGCAAATGAGGGAAAAAATAATTTAAACCGACTCTATATAACCAAAAGTTATAAATAAGGCGGGTAAATATCACTTTCTTTATATTTCATGGGGTTAGCTTAAGTTTTTGCTGTGATTTGACGATTATAGTGTTTGGTTATGAGATATTCATTTAATGAACAATAGTAAAAACCGTATCCGACAGCTAATTGTGAGCGGACATTTGTCCTATTGTTGGTGCTGCTGTATGCATTTAACTAGGCTTATTACATAGAGTGAAAAGGAACACGGTAATGACTTTACAATCTGATGCTCGGTTGTCGCTGAGTTTAATGGATTTGACCTCTTTGAAAGAGGACGATACGCCGGCAAGTATTCTCGCGTTATTGAATAGCATTAACCCTGATATTGGACTACCAGCGGCTATTTGTGTGTATCCGCAGTTTGTGACGTTAGTAAAAGAAGAGTTGGAAAAGCGTGAGTGGTCGCAGATAAAAGTAGCAACGGTGACCAACTTCCCATCGGGAGAGCAAAAGCTCCAGCAGGTCGTTGCACAAACTCATTCAGCAATCGCAGATGGTGCCGACGAAATTGATCTCGTGCTTCCTTATCAGCAGCTGATGGCGGGTGATCCAGATACACCTTGGCAATATGTGCATTCAAGCAAGCTTGCCTGTCAAGGTAAAGCAAAGCTCAAGGTAATCATCGAAAGTGGCGTATTGGCTAAGCCAAAGCTCATTGCGGAAGCCGCGCAGCTTGCCATTATGGCGGGCGCGGACTTTGTTAAAACAAGTACAGGAAAGGTTGCTGTCAATGCTACACCAGAAGCGGCTGAAGTTATCCTTAAGACAATCAAAAGCAGCGGTAAATCGGTTGGATTTAAAGCGGCCGGTGGAGTAAAGTCAGTAGTAGAAGCGCAGCGATATTTACGATTGGCCGAAGAAATTATGGGGGCCGAGTGGCTCAATGCCAATAATTTTAGATTCGGTGCTTCAAGCCTATTGAGTGATGTAGCAGTGGTTGTGAATGGACAGAGCGAGTGAAGCAGAAAAAATAAAACTTGAGCATGACGCGGCTAAACTGTTTTTACGCAGTTATGAAAAGCAGTTTGCAGTGCACATGCGCCATATTTGGCACAATGAGCCAAATAAACCAGACGTCAGTTGTTATCAAGGAAAAACACAGCTCGATATAGAAATAGCCCATTTTTATGCCAGTGAGAAAGAAGCGATGGCTGTGCTTGGGCGTCCGCTGTCTCTCTCCACGCAAAGAGAGCTGGCAGCAATGAGTCAAGCCGCTGACTCCGAACAACTGAGTATCGGCTTACAGCGGCTGCTCAATCAAAAAGCCAAAAAACACTATGATTCACAACGTGTTTGGTTGTTAATTCGAAATGCCAGCCCCATTTATCATCTTGACGATTTTAAGCGCTTAAAAGCCACTTGGGAGATCCCTGATTGTCATCCATTTGAGCAAGTTTGGGTGCTTTGTGATTTTTATCACGGAGATTTATTGCGTCTTTTCTGAAGACCTCGTAAAACCAAGTTTAGATTAAATGTTACTTTGCATATCTTTTACACTTGTTTTCGTTTGCTTCGTCAGTATAATGGGCATCCACTTTGCAGGGGCGTAGTTCCAATTGGTAGAACAGCGGTCTCCAAAACCGATGGTTGCGGGTTCGAGTCCTGCCGCCCCTGCCAATTCAGCAACAAGTCCACATTTAAAATAACGTGACCCAAAACCACTTAAGTCGCTTATTTGTAAATTTGGATTGAATGGATTTACCCTGTTCTATGCAGGGTTGTTGTGTCTGTATTTAAGGTAAAATTGATTATGAGCACTAATGTTGAAAACTCGTCGAGCTCGATGGACACGGTAAAGTGGCTAGCTGCTATTGCACTTCTAACTGGTGCCGTAGTTGGTAATTATCTATATGCCGATTTATCTGTTTTAGTACGCGCTGTTGGCGTGGTTGCAGCTATCGCTGCGGCTTTGGGCATTTTGGTAACGACTGAAAAAGGCCGTACCTTTATCGCTTTTGCTAAAGAATCACGTATTGAAGTACGTAAAGTTATCTGGCCAACGCGTCAGGAAGCGACTCACACTACTTTTATCGTGATCATTGCAACGGTGATTATGGCATTAATCCTATGGGGATTAGATGGTATACTTTTCCGTGCAGTAGGCTTTTTAACTGGATTGGAGATCTGATCCCATGTCGGATGAGAACAAAGAAAAGAAATTACGTTGGTACGTGATCCAAGCGTTTTCAGGTTTTGAAAAACGCGTAGCACAAACCATTATCGAGCATATTAAAATCGAAGGGTTAGAAGATCTATTCGGTGAGATCCTTGTGCCGACTGAAGAAGTGGTTGAAATGCGTGCAGGTCAGAAACGTAAATCTGAGCGTAAATTCTTCCCTGGCTATGTATTAGTTCAAATGGTAATGGACGATGCGTCTTGGCACTTGGTGAATAGTACACCGCGTGTAATGGGCTTTGTTGGTGGTACGTCAGACCGTCCTGCACCAATCAGTCAAAAAGAAGCAGATCGTATTCTTAACCGTCTGCAAGAAAATGCTGAAGCACCGAAACCTGCTACTTTATTTGAACCGGGTGAAGTGGTTCGTGTTACAGATGGTCCATTTGCTGACTTCAACGGTGTGGTTGAAGAAGTGGATTACGAAAAGAGTCGCCTGAAAGTTTCGGTACTTATTTTCGGTCGTTCAACGCCTGTAGACCTAGAATTTGGTCAGGTTGAGAAAGACAAATAAATTCTAACTTGAAAAAGTTGTCAAAGGCCGCTGATTAATCTATAATCAGCGGCCTTTTTGTTGTACGCAAAAATATGCGGCAAAAAGACTGAATTTTTTAACTGGGAAGCCGTTTGAGTACGCGTCCTCGCGCGCACGAGGCAAAGACCCACAATTGAGGTATTATCATGGCTAAGAAAGTTGAAGCTCTAATCAAGCTACAAGTTGCTGCTGGTATGGCTAACCCTAGTCCTCCAGTAGGTCCTGCATTAGGTCAACACGGTGTAAACATCATGGAATTCTGTAAAGCGTTCAACGCACGTACAGAGTCTATCGAAAAAGGCGCACCTGTTCCTGTTGTTATTTCTGTTTATAGTGACCGTTCTTTCACTTTTGAAATGAAGACTCCACCTGCGGCATACCTTCTTAAAAAGGCTGCTGGTATCAAGTCTGGTTCTGGTCGTCCTAACACTGAAAAAGTTGGTACAGTTACTCGTGCTCAACTTGAAGAGATCGTTGAGACGAAACGTCCAGATCTTACTGCTGCTGATATGGACGCAGCTGTACGCACGATTGCAGGTTCTGCACGTGCAATGGGCTTGAACGTAGAGGAGTAATTGAGAATGGCTAAATTAACTAAGCGTATGCGTACTATCCGCGAAAAAGTGGATGCGACTAAAGAGTACGAAATCAACGAAGCTGTTGCTCTTCTAAAAGAACTTGCTACTGCTAAGTTCGTTGAAAGTGTTGACGTTGCTGTAAACCTAGGTATCGATGCTCGTAAATCTGACCAAAACGTACGTGGTGCAACTGTACTACCTCACGGTACTGGTCGTGATGTACGCGTAGCGGTATTCACTCAAGGTGCAAATGCTGAAGCTGCTAAAGAAGCTGGTGCTGATTTAGTAGGTATGGAAGACCTTGCAGAGCAAGTTAAAAAAGGCGAAATGAACTTTGACGTTGTTGTTGCTTCTCCAGATGCAATGCGCGTTGTTGGTCAACTAGGTCAAATCCTAGGTCCACGTGGTCTTATGCCTAACCCTAAGACAGGTACTGTAACGCCTAACGTTGCAGAAGCTGTTAAGAACGCTAAAGCTGGTCAGGTTCGTTACCGTAACGATAAGAACGGTATCATCCACACTACTATCGGTAAAGTAGACTTTGACGCTAACCAACTTCAAGAAAACCTTGAAGCGCTAATCATCGCGCTTAAGAAGGCTAAGCCTTCTACTGCAAAAGGTACTTTCGTGAAGAAAGTAAGCATCTCTACTACGATGGGTGCTGGTGTTGCTTTAGACCAAGCTACTCTAAATACTCAAGTAGTATAATTTAGAGTTTAGCGTTTACATGGCGTAAAAATTAGACTATAATTTTGCGCCATTTTGTAGAGAAGTGTACTTCTTTACAAAGCAAAGAATTCGGGTTGAAGCGCATAATTTCGAAAATTGTTTCCATCATGGTCTACAATGAAACGATAAATTGCGCTTCCGTCCAAGACCGTAGGTGGCTTCGGCCTTAATTGTCCTACGTAGACGGTGTGAATCCCAGCTAGATTTTCCTAATCTTCTGGCTCTCGCCGTAAAAAGCATCTCTGCTAAAGTTTTTAGCAGGGTAGAGTAGAACTGAAAAACATGTTTGTTTTTCTATAAACCAGGAGTAACACCCATGGCTTTAAATCTTCAAGACAAAAAAGCAATTGTTGCTGAAGTCAACGAAGCTGCCAAAGGTGCTCTTTCAGCAGTTGTTGCTGATTCTCGTGGTGTAACAGTAGGTGCAATCACTGCTCTTCGTAAAGAAGCTCGTGAAGCTGGTGTATGGATGAAAGTTGTTCGTAACACCCTAGCTAGACGTGCGGTTGAAGGCACTGATTACGAATGCCTTAATGAATCACTAGTTGGTCCAAGCCTAATCGCTTTCTCTTCAGAGCACCCTGGTGCTGCTGCGCGTATCTTTGCAGATTTCGCGAAAAAGAACGAAGCATTTGAGCTTAAAACTGCTGCATTCGAAGGCAAAATCGTTGACGTAGATATGCTTGCTAAGCTACCTACTTACGACGAAGCTGTTGCACGCTTAATGAGCGCTATGAAAGAAGCGTCTGCTGGCAAATTGTGTAAAACAATTGAAGCGGTACGTGTACAGAAAGCTGAGCAAGCTGCTTAATCTAAGCAACGCTCCTTTCTTTAATAAATTTTTTGAACCGCATGGGTTCGTAAATAATTAGGAAATTTGAAATGTCTGTAACTAAAGACCAAATCCTTGACGCTATTGCTGAAATGTCAGTAATGGAAGTTGTTGAACTAGTTGAAGCTATGGAAGAGAAGTTCGGTGTAACTGCAGCTGCTGCTGTTGTTGCTGCTGGTCCTGCTGAAGCTGCTGAAGAAAAGACTGAGTTCGACGTAATCCTAGCTGCTGCTGGCGGTAACAAAGTTGCTGCAATCAAAGCGGTACGTGGCGCAACAGGTCTAGGCCTTAAAGAAGCTAAAGCTCTAGTTGAGTCTGCTCCTGCACCTATCAAAGAAGGTGTATCTAAGGAAGAAGCTGAAGCTCTTAAGAAAGATCTTGAAGAAGCTGGTGCTCAAGTTGAGATCAAGTAATCTAGCTCCCGCTAGGTTCGCTGCCTGAGAAATCAGGCAAGGGCTGGTGATTATTTAATCACCGGCCCTTTTGCGCTATAGAGATATGCATTTCTATCGTGCATAAATCTTCGAATTTCACTGTAATTTTCAATAACTTAGAAGTTTTTGTTGAAAATCGCAATGGCATTTGAAGTAACACTGATTTGATGACATTAACGATTTGAATATAGCCTGAATTGTGCTCATTTAAGCCGTTAGTTAAGCAAGTTAGTGTGACAATTTAGATGTTGTTATCATGGCTTAGATGCCAGTGAAGTCTGTTCAATTTTGGACAGGTTGGGTCAAAGATCAGCAAGCTGAGGAACCCCATGGCTTACTCTTATTCTGAAAAGAAACGTATCCGTAAGGATTTTGGTAAACGTCCACAGGTTTTGGACATACCTTTCCTACTGCAAATGCAGTTGGAATCGTTCGATAAGTTCATTGCGCCTGATGCCGATGGCGATACTGGATTGGAAGCTGCTTTCCGTTCTGTATTCCCTATCAAGAGCTACTCGGGCAACTCTGAACTTCAATACGTCAGTTATCGTATTGGCGAGCCAGTATTTGACGTTAAAGAATGTCAAATTCGCGGTGTGACATATTCTGCTCCACTTCGCGTTAAACTACGTCTTGTGCTAATGGACAAAGATGCACCTGGCACAGTCAAAGACATAAAAGAGCAAGAAGTTTACATGGGCGAAATCCCGCTCATGACAGACACCGGTACTTTTGTAATCAATGGTACTGAGCGTGTTATCGTTTCTCAGCTACACCGTTCACCTGGTGTATTCTTTGATAACGACCGTGGTAAATCACACTCATCTGGTAAAGTGTTATATAACGCACGTGTGATCCCTTACCGTGGTTCATGGCTTGACTTTGAATTCGACGTTAAAGATAACCTTTACGTTCGTATTGACCGTCGCCGTAAACTACCAGCATCTATCATCTTACGTGCACTAGAGTTCACTTCAGAAGAAATCTTGGCACTATTCTTTGAAACGACAAGTTTCGAAGTAAAAGATGGCAAAGTGTTGATGGAACTTGTGCCTTCACGCCTACGTGGTGAAACCGCTGCATTTGATATTAAAGATGCAAACGGTGACGTATTGGTTGAAAAAGGCCGTCGTATTACTGCACGCCACATTAAGAGCATCGAAAAGCAAGGCATCGACACTCTTGAAGTACCGCATGAGTACATCATCGGTCGTGTTGTTGCTAAAAACTATATCGACGAATCAACAGGCGAAGTGATTGCAGAAGCGAACACTGAACTATCACTAGAGCTTATGGCTGAATTGGTGAAAGCGGGTCACTCAAAGATCGATACGCTTTACATCAACGAAGTAGACAGCGGTGCGTACATGTCAGAGACATTACGTGTTGATTCTACTAACAATCGCCTAGAAGCATTGGTAGAAATCTATCGCATGATGCGCCCTGGTGAGCCACCAACAAAAGAAGCTGCAGAAGCGTTATTTGATAACCTATTCTTCTCTGAAGAGCGCTACGACCTCTCAACGGTTGGTCGTATGAAGTTCAATAGCCGTGTTGGTTATGATTCAGATGAAGGTAACGGTACGCTATCTAAAGAAGATATCGTGAGCGTGATGAAGGTATTGATCGACATCCGTAACGGTAAAGGCGATGTTGATGACATCGACCACTTAGGTAACCGTCGTATCCGTTCTGTAGGTGAAATGGCTGAAAACCAATTCCGTGTAGGTCTTGTACGTGTTGAACGTGCAGTACGTGAGCGTCTAAGTCTTGGTGACCTAGATAACGTTATGCCACAGGATTTGATCAACGCTAAGCCAATCTCTGCAGCAGTAAAAGAATTCTTTGGTTCTTCACAGCTTTCACAATTTATGGACCAGAACAACCCGCTTTCAGAAGTAACGCACAAACGTCGTATTTCTGCATTAGGTCCGGGTGGTCTAACTCGTGAGCGTGCTGGCTTCGAAGTACGTGACGTACACGTAACGCACTACGGTCGTGTTTGTCCTATCGAAACGCCTGAAGGTCCAAACATCGGTCTAATCAACTCGCTATCTACTTACGCGCGTACAAACGACTATGGTTTCTTAGAGACTCCATACCGCAAAGTAGTAGACGGTATCGTTACTGACGATGTTGATTACCTATCAGCAATTGAAGAAGGTCAGTTCGTTATCGCACAGGCGAATACAACGCTAACTGATGACAACCAATTTGCTGAAGAATTGATTCCATGTCGTTTTAAAGGTGAATCAACCTTTATGCCAAGCGACAGCATCCAGTATATGGACGTATCTCCACAGCAGGTAATCTCTGTGGCTGCAGCGCTTATTCCATTCCTAGAACACGATGACGCGAACCGCGCATTGATGGGATCGAACATGCAACGTCAAGCTGTACCTACACTACGTGCTGATAAGCCGCTAGTTGGTACTGGTATTGAGCGTACACTAGCGAAAGACTCTGGTGTAACAATCGTTGCTAAACGTGGCGGTATCGTTAAGTATGCTGATGCGAGCCGTATTGTTGTTAACGTTAATGAAGATGAGCGCATCCAAGGTGAAGCGGGCATCGACATCTATAACTTAACTAAGTACACACGTTCAAACCAAAACACGTGTATCAACCAGAAACCAACTTGTATGGTTGGTGAGCCGGTGGTACGTGGTGACGTGCTTGCTGATGGTCCTTCAACAGACCTAGGTGACTTAGCACTTGGTCAGAACCTACGCGTTGCGTTCATGCCTTGGAATGGTTACAACTTCGAGGATTCAATCCTACTTTCAGAGAATGTTGTAAAAGAAGATCGTCTAACGACTATCCACATTCAAGAGCTTCAGTGTATTGCTCGTGATACTAAGCTTGGTCCAGAAGAAATCACTGCGGATATTCCAAACGTAGGTGAGTCTGCACTAGGTAAGCTTGACGAATCAGGCGTTGTATATATTGGTGCTGAAGTGAAAGGCGGCGACATCCTTGTAGGTAAAGTAACGCCTAAAGGTGAAACGCAGCTAACACCTGAAGAAAAGCTACTACGTGCTATCTTCGGTGAAAAAGCGTCTGACGTTAAAGACAGCTCACTACGTGTACCTAACTCTGTATCTGGTACGGTTATCGACGTACAAGTGTTTACGCGTGACGGTGTTGAAAAAGACAAACGTGCACTAGAAGTTGAAGATATGCAGCTTCGCGAAGCGAAGAAAGACTTCAACGAAGAGTTCAGAATCCTTGAAGGCGGTATCCTGACTCACGCTCGTAACCTACTGATTAAATCAGGTATGAGTGAAGAGCAGCTTGCTGGCTTTAACACTGAGAAGCTACTAACACAAAGCCTTGCTGATGAAGAGCATCAAGCAGAGCTTGAGCAACTAGCTGCACAGTATGACGAGCTTAAAGCTGACTACGATAAGCGTTTCGAGAACAAGCGTCGTAAGATCACTCAAGGTGATGACCTAGCGCCTGGCGTACTTAAGATTGTTAAAGTATACCTAGCTGTTAAACGTCGTATCCAACCTGGTGATAAAATGGCGGGTCGTCACGGTAACAAGGGTGTAATCTCAACTATCGTTCCTGTTGAAGACATGCCTTACGATGATAAAGGTCGTACTGTAGATATCGTACTTAACCCACTGGGTGTACCATCTCGTATGAACATCGGTCAGATCCTAGAAACTCACATGGGTCTAGCTGCTCGTGGTATCGGTGAACGTCTTGAAGAAATGATGAAAGAGCAACGTGAAATTCACGAGCTACGCGAATTCATCAAGAAAGCTTACGAAATCGGTGACTGCCGTCAGAAAGTAGATATTGCTAACTTCTCTGATGATGAAATCCGTCGCTTGGCAGATAACCTTAAAGGTGGTCTTCCAATCGCAACACCAGCATTTGATGGTGCACGTGAAGCTGAAATCAAAGACATGCTAGAGCTTGGTGGTTATCCAAGAAGTGGTCAGGTGACGTTATATGATGGTCGTACTGGTGATGCATTTGAGCGTCAAGTGACAGTCGGCTACATGTACATGCTGAAACTGAACCACCTTGTTGATGACAAGATGCACGCGCGTTCAACAGGTTCTTACAGCCTAGTTACTCAGCAGCCGCTGGGTGGTAAGGCACAGTTCGGTGGTCAGCGTTTCGGTGAGATGGAGGTATGGGCACTAGAAGCATACGGTGCTGCCTACACGCTACAAGAAATGTTGACAGTGAAGTCGGATGACGTTAACGGTCGTACTAAGATGTATAAGAACATCGTAGACGGTAACCACAAGATGGAACCGGGTATGCCTGAGTCGTTCAACGTACTGTTGAAAGAAATCCGCTCGCTAGGTATCAACATCGAGTTGGAAGAAATTTAATCCGACCGCCGCAGTGCGCTGCGGCGTTGCATAACTGCAACCGGACTGAAAAGAATGTAGGGGTGAGCATGGCTTGCCCTCAAGATTAACCTCCGACAGGAGAGCTAAGGTGAAAGACTTACTTAAGTTTCTGAAGCAACAAAATAAGACCGAAGAATTCGATGCAATTCGCATTGGTCTTGCTTCGCCAGACATGGTGCGTTCATGGTCTTACGGTGAAGTAAAGAAACCTGAGACAATCAACTACCGTACTTTCAAGCCTGAGCGTGATGGCTTATTCTGTGCCCGTATCTTCGGCCCAGTAAAAGATTACGAGTGTTTGTGTGGTAAATACAAGCGCTTGAAGCACCGTGGTGTTATCTGTGAAAAGTGTGGCGTTGAAGTAACGCTAACAAAAGTACGTCGTGACCGTATGGGTCACATCGAGCTGGCTAGCCCAGTTGCGCATATTTGGTTCTTGAAATCACTACCGTCACGTATCGGCCTAATGCTAGATATGACGCTTCGTGATATCGAGCGCGTACTTTATTTCGAATCATTCGTGGTAACTGAGCCAGGTATGACTACGCTTGAGCGCGGTCAACTACTAGGTGAAGAAGAATACCTAGATGCACTTGAAGAGCACGGTGATGAGTTTGAAGCGAAGATGGGTGCAGAAGCTGTACTTGATCTACTTCGTGACCTAGACCTTGGTCAGTTAATCGCTGAAATGCGTGAAGAGTTGCCAACAATCAACTCTGAAACTAAGCGTAAGAAAATCACTAAGCGTCTTAAACTAATGGAAGCGTTCCACCAATCAGGTAACAACCCTGAGTGGATGGTAATGAGCGTGCTACCGGTTCTTCCACCAGATCTACGTCCTCTAGTACCACTAGACGGCGGTCGTTTTGCGACTTCAGATCTGAACGACCTTTACCGTCGTGTGATCAACCGTAACAACCGTTTGAAGCGTCTTCTAGACCTAGCTGCACCAGACATCATCGTACGTAACGAAAAGCGTATGCTTCAAGAAGCGGTTGATGCGCTACTTGATAATGGTCGTCGTGGCCGTGCAATTACGGGTTCTAACAAGCGTCCACTGAAGTCGCTTGCTGACATGATCAAAGGTAAGCAAGGTCGTTTCCGTCAAAACCTTCTAGGTAAGCGTGTTGACTACTCAGGCCGTTCTGTTATCACCGTTGGTCCTACGCTGAAACTACATCAGTGTGGTCTACCTAAGAAGATGGCACTTGAGCTATTCAAGCCATTTATCTACGGTAAACTAGAACGCCGTGGTATGGCGACAACCATCAAAGCTGCGAAGAAGATGGTTGAGCGTGAAGTACCAGAGGTTTGGGACGTATTAGACGAAGTTATCCGTGAGCACCCGGTTTTACTTAACCGTGCGCCAACACTTCACCGTCTAGGTATCCAAGCATTCGAACCTGTACTTATCGAAGGTAAAGCGATCCACCTGCACCCGCTAGTGTGTGCGGCGTATAACGCTGACTTCGATGGTGACCAAATGGCTGTTCACGTACCACTGACGCTTGAAGCGCAGTTGGAAGCGCGTGCATTGATGATGTCTACCAACAACATCCTAGCGCCAGCTAACGGTGAACCAATCATCGTTCCTTCACAGGACGTTGTACTAGGTCTTTACTACATGACTCGCGATCGCATCAACGGTAAAGGTGAAGGCACTGTATTTAAAGATGCTAAAGAAGCTGAAAAAGCATACCGTGTAGGTGCAGCTGAGCTTCACGCTCGTGTTAAAGTGCGTATCACAGAAGTGACTATCGACGAAGAAACACGTGAGCGCGGCACTTTAACTCACCTAGTAGATACGACAGTAGGTCGTGCAATCCTCTCATTGAATATCCCTGAAGGCTTGCCGTTTGAACTGATCAACAAACCACTAGGTAAGAAACAAATTTCTGGTCTTCTTAACGAGTGTTACCGTCGTCTAGGTCTTAAAGATACTGTTATCTTTGCTGACCAAGTGATGTATACCGGTTTCCACTACGCGATGAAGTCAGGTGTTTCTATCGGTATCAATGACATGGTAATCCCACCAACTAAAGGTGAGATCATCGATCGTGCGGAAGCTGAAGTTGCAGAAATCAACCAACAGTTCCAATCAGGTCTTGTAACTGCCGGTGAGAAATACAACAAAGTTATCGATATCTGGTCACGTGTAAACGAAAACCTTTCTCGCGAGATGATGGCTAACCTTTCAAAAGAAACGGTTATCAACGCTGAAGGCAACGAAGAAGAGCAACCGTCATTTAACTCAGTGTTTATGATGGCAGACTCAGGCGCTCGTGGTAGTGCTGCTCAGATCCGTCAGCTAGCGGGTATGCGTGGTCTAATGGCACGTCCAGATGGTTCAATCATCGAAACGCCAATTACAGCGAACTTCCGTGAAGGTCTAAACGTACTACAGTACTTTATCTCGACGCACGGTGCGCGTAAGGGTCTAGCGGATACGGCACTTAAGACAGCGAACTCGGGTTACCTAACTCGTCGTCTAGTAGACGTAGCACAAGATTTGGTTATCAATGAATCAGACTGTGGTACCGAAGAAGGTCTAGTAATGAAGCCGCTAATTGAAGGTGGTGACGTTGTAGAGCCGCTTCGTGAGCGTGTACTAGGTCGTGTTGTTGCTGAAGACGTGGTTAAACCTGGTACAACAGAAGTACTGGTTGAACGTAACGTAATGATTGACGAAAAACTGTGTGACCTTCTAGAAGAGCACTCAGTAGACGAAGTTAAAGTACGTTCTGTAATCACCTGTCAAAACGACTTTGGTGTGTGTGCACACTGTTATGGTCGTGACTTGGCACGTGGCCACATCATCAACCCTGGTGAAGCAGTTGGTGTAATCGCGGCACAGTCAATCGGTGAGCCGGGTACACAGCTTACAATGCGTACATTCCACATCGGTGGTGCGGCATCACGAGCTTCTGCAGAGAACAGTGTTCAAGTTAAGAACAATGGTAATCTGAAACTTCACAATGCGAAGTTTGTAATCAATGCTGATGGCAAAATCGTTATCACGTCTCGTTCAACTGAGATCACGATAATCGATGAGCACGGTCGTGAGAAAGAGCGTTATAAAGTTCCTTACGGTGCAGTATTAACTGTACAAGATGGTGCTGACGTTAAAGGCAACGACATTGTTGCTACTTGGGACCCGCACAGCCACCCAATCATCATTGAACATGAGTCAAAAGTATCGTTCAGTGATATCGATGATTCAAACACTGAAGCACAGACTGATGAATTAACTGGTCTAACACGTGTGGTTGTTAAGGATCTTGCGAAAGTAAACGCGAAAGAGCCTAAACTAATCATTGAGAACGAAGAACGCGGTCTTCAAGAGATCCGTCTACCTTCATTCACAACGATTGAAATCACAGATGGTGCAACAGTACTACCTGGTTCGGTACTGGCTCGTATTCCACAAGAAGGTTCGAAGACTCGTGACATCACGGGTGGTCTACCTCGAGTTGCTGACCTATTCGAAGCGCGTAAGCCAAAAGATCCTGCAATTCTTGCAGAAATCACAGGTACCGTTAGCTTCGGTAAAGAGACTAAAGGTAAGAAACGTCTTGTGATCACACCGGAAGAGGGTGATGCATACGAAGAGATGATCCCGAAATGGCGTCAGCTTAACGTGTTCGAAGGTGAGCAAGTGGCTAAAGGTGAAGTAATCGCCGATGGTCCAGAGTCTCCGCACGACATCCTACGTCTACGTGGTGTTACTGATGTATCTAACTACATCACTAACGAAGTACAAGAAGTATACCGTCTACAGGGCGTAAAGATTAACGATAAGCACATTGAGACTATCGTTCGTCAGATGCTTCGTAAGTGTATCATCCTTGATGGTGGTGACAGTGAGTTCCTAGTAGGCGAGCAAGCTGAAGTTGCACGTGTAAACATCGCTAACCGTGAACTAGAAATGCAAGGTAAGATCCCAGCTAAGTTTGAAATCCAACTAATGGGTATTACTAAAGCGTCACTTGCGACTGAATCGTTTATTTCTGCGGCATCGTTCCAGGAAACAACACGTGTTCTAACCGAAGCTGCGGTTAACGGTAAGAGCGATGAGCTACGTGGTCTGAAAGAAAACGTAATCGTGGGTCGTTTGATCCCAGCGGGTACAGGTTTCGCATACCATGAAGAGCGCATCAACCGTCGTAAGCAAGGTGAAGCAGCTGTTGAAGAGCAAACAGTAAGTGCTGAAGAGGCGACTCAAGCGCTAACAGATGCACTAAACGCTGATTTACTAGGTGGCAACGAGTAATCCTCGCCATTTAGCGAATTAATTGAAAAACCGCTGTGTGAATACAGCGGTTTTTTTATGCCTTTTTAACTCGCTGGTCGAATTGCCATCAAAGCGTCACATCAATATGTATACTGCAACAAAGGTTTTTCAATGCAATCGCTAACTTTTGTTAACTTTCAATAGCTTCGCAGACAAAACCATCCGAATTGCATGCATTTACTTAGCGCTGATGACGACTTTTGGTTGACAGGTTAAACTTTGGTCATTAAAATTCGGCCACCCATTTTAGTCGTTCAAGAAAATTGGATTTGACCTAAATGGTAAGATTTTATTTTTCAGTAGTAATTTATTAATTCAGGAGCTATTTAATGGCAACTATTAACCAGCTAGTGCGTAAGCCACGTCGTAGCAAGGTTACAAAGAGCAACTCTGCTGCTCTTAAAGCTTGTCCACAAAAGCGTGGTGTATGTACTCGTGTATATACAACAACACCTAAGAAACCAAACTCTGCATTACGTAAAGTAGCGCGTGTACGTTTAACTAACGGTTTCGAAGTAACTTCATACATTGGTGGTGAAGGTCACAACCTACAAGAGCACAGTGTAATCCTAATCCGTGGTGGTCGTGTTAAAGACTTACCAGGTGTGCGTTTCCACACTGTTCGTGGTGCACTTGACTGTGCAGGCGTAAACGACCGTAGACAGGCTCGTTCTAAGTACGGTGCAAAACGTCCTAAGGGCTAATGGTTCTCCGTTAGTAAGGCCAAGCACTTAAGTTTTAAATTTTTATATATTGTTTTGGGAATCCGTGTTTAGCACGGACCTGAAGATACCGGAGAAAGAAAATGCCTAGAAGACGCGTAATAGGTCAACGTAAAATTCTTCCAGATCCGAAGTTCGGATCAGAGCTTCTTGCTAAATTCGTTAACGTAGTAATGCTTGACGGCAAGAAATCTACTGCTGAAAAAATCGTATATGGTGCGCTAGACGTGGCTGCTGAAAAATCAGGCAAGTCGCACCTAGAAATCTTTGAATCTGCACTTGATAACGTTCGCCCACAGGTAGAGGTTAAATCTCGCCGTGTTGGTGGTTCAACGTACCAAGTACCAGTTGAAGTACGTCCAGTGCGTCGTAACGCACTAGGTATGCGTTGGTTGGTTGAAGCTGCACGTAAGCGTGGCGAAAAATCAATGGGTCTTCGTCTTGCTCAAGAGATGATCGACGCTGCTGAAAACAAAGGCACTGCGGTTAAGAAACGTGAAGACGTTCACCGTATGGCTGAAGCGAACAAAGCATTCGCTCACTACCGTTGGTAATCTGCTAACACCCTTTAAGAGGATATTATGGCACGGACAACTCCGATTGAGCGCTACCGTAACATTGGTATATGTGCTCACGTAGATGCGGGTAAAACAACTACGACCGAGCGCGTACTTTTCTATACTGGTCTTTCTCATAAGATTGGTGAGGTACATGACGGTGCCGCAACTATGGACTGGATGGAGCAGGAGCAAGAGCGTGGTATCACGATCAC
This sequence comes from Pseudoalteromonas flavipulchra NCIMB 2033 = ATCC BAA-314, assembly GCA_000814665.1. Classification (GTDB taxonomy): domain Bacteria; phylum Pseudomonadota; class Gammaproteobacteria; order Enterobacterales; family Alteromonadaceae; genus Pseudoalteromonas; species Pseudoalteromonas maricaloris. The sequence continues at coordinate 4,912 of JWIH01000019.1, read as the reverse complement.
TTCTGCTGCAACGACGTGTTTCTGGAAAGGGATGGATGCTCAGTTTGATGAGCATCGTGTAAACATCATCGATACTCCAGGACACGTAGATTTTACTATCGAAGTAGAGCGTTCATTGCGCGTACTTGATGGTGCTGTTGTTGTGTTATGTGCTTCATCAGGTGTGCAACCGCAAACTGAGACCGTTTGGCGTCAGGCAAATAAATACGAAGTACCACGTATGATTTTCGTCAATAAGATGGATCGTACGGGTGCTAATTTCTTGTCTGTTGTTGAACAAGTTAAAAAACGTCTCGGTGCTACACCTGTGCCTATTCAGCTACCAATTGGTGCTGAAGATGAATTTAAAGGTGTTATTGACCTTATCAAGATGAAAGCGATTAACTGGAATGAAGAAGACCAGGGGATGACTTTCAACTATGAAGAGGTCCCTGCAGATCTTCTTGAGCTTGCTGAAGAATGGCGTTCTCATCTAATTGAGAGCGCTGCAGAAGCTTCTGAAGAGCTAATGGAAAAATATCTTGAAGATGGTGAGTTGAGCGAAGAAGAGATTAAATCAGCCCTTCGCCAACGCACATTGGCCAATGAAATTGTGCCAATGACGACAGGTAGTGCATTCAAGAACAAAGGTGTTCAGGCTGTGCTTGACGCTGTGATTGAATTCATGCCTTCGCCTACTGAAGTAAAAGCTATCCAAGGTGTCTTAGAAGACGAAACCGAAGATACGCGTGAAGCTGACGATGATGCACCGTTTGCGGCGCTTGCATTTAAGATCGCAACCGATCCATTCGTTGGCACACTTACTTTCTTCCGAGTTTACTCTGGTAAAGTTAGCCAAGGTGATTCGGTACTAAATCCTGTTAAAGGTAAAAAAGAGCGTTTTGGACGTATTGTTCAAATGCACTCTAACTCACGTGAAGAGATTAAAGAAGTTCATGCGGGTGACATCGCGGCTGCTATCGGCCTTAAAGATGTAACTACTGGTGATACACTTTGTGCTCAAGATGCCCCAATTACGTTAGAACGTATGGAGTTCCCTGAGCCTGTAATCTCGGTCGCAGTAGAACCTAAAACAGTAGCTGACCAAGAAAAAATGGGCGTTGCGCTTGGTAAACTTGCAGCAGAAGATCCTTCATTCCGTGTAGAAACGGACGAAGAATCAGGTCAGACGATTATCTCTGGTATGGGTGAACTTCACTTAGATATCATTGTCGATCGTATGAAGCGTGAGTTTAACGTTGTGTGTAACGTTGGTAAGCCTCAGGTTGCATACCGCGAAACTATCCGAGCTTCTGTTGAAGCGGAAGGTAAGTTTGTGCGTCAATCTGGTGGTCGTGGTCAATATGGTCACGTTTGGTTGAAGCTAGAACCAATGGATGTCTCTGATGATGATGCGCCAATATACGAATTCGTTAACGAAATCGTAGGTGGTACAGTACCAAAAGAGTATATCCCAGCGGTTGATAAAGGTATTCAAGAGCAGATGAAGCAAGGTGTTCTTGCCGGTTATCCGCTATTGGGTGTTAAAGCTACCCTGTTTGATGGCTCGTTCCACGAAGTTGACTCAAACGAGATGGCGTTTAAGATCGCAGGTTCGATGGGCTTTAGAAAGGGCGCGCTAGAAGCAAGTCCAGTTCTACTTGAGCCTGTCATGAAAGTAGAAGTAATCACCCCTGAAGAAAACATGGGTGATGTAGTAGGCGACTTAAACCGTCGTCGTGGCATAATTGAAGGCATGGAAGAAGCATTTGGTGGCTCGAAGCAAATTAATGCTCAGGTACCGCTTTCTGAAATGTTTGGTTATGCAACAGACTTACGCTCCGCTACACAAGGGCGCGCATCATACTCTATGGAATTCCTAAAGTATGCTGAAGCGGCTAAAAACGTAGCTGATGCAATAATTGCAGCTCGCGCTGTTAAGTAATTTTAGTTCGGTCCGGTCTTAGGGCTGGACTTTAATTTCTTTATAGGAAATTTGAAAATGGCAAAAGAAAAGTTTGAACGCGTAAAACCGCACGTAAACGTAGGTACTATCGGCCACGTTGACCACGGTAAAACTACACTAACTGCAGCAATCACTAACGTACTTGCAAAAGTATACGGTGGTACAGCAAAAGACTTCGCATCAATCGATAACGCTCCAGAAGAGCGTGAGCGTGGTATCACAATCTCAACTTCACACGTTGAGTATGACACACCAACTCGTCACTATGCACACGTAGACTGTCCAGGACACGCTGACTATGTTAAAAACATGATCACTGGTGCTGCACAGATGGACGGCGCGATCCTAGTAGTTGCTGCTACTGACGGTCCTATGCCTCAAACACGTGAGCACATCCTACTTTCTCGTCAGGTTGGTGTACCTTACATCATCGTATTCATGAACAAATGTGACATGGTTGACGACGAAGAGCTACTAGAGCTAGTAGAGATGGAAGTTCGTGAACTACTTTCAGAGTACGACTTCCCAGGTGATGACCTACCACTAATCCAAGGTTCAGCGCTTAAAGCACTAGAAGGCGAAGAGCAGTGGGAAGCGAAGATCATTGAGCTTGCAGAAGCACTAGATTCTTACATCCCAGAGCCAGAGCGTGACATCGATAAGCCATTCATCATGCCTATCGAAGACGTATTCTCAATCCAGGGTCGTGGTACAGTAGTAACAGGCCGTGTAGAAGCTGGTATCATCAACGTGAACGACGAAGTAGAAATCGTAGGTATCAAAGAAACTACGAAGACAACTTGTACGGGTGTTGAGATGTTCCGTAAGCTTCTAGACGAAGGTCGTGCGGGTGAGAACATCGGTGCACTACTACGTGGTACTAAGCGTGATGAAGTAGAGCGTGGTCAAGTACTATGTAAGCCTGGTTCAATCAAGCCACACACAAAATTCACTTCAGAAGTATACGTACTTTCGAAAGATGAAGGTGGTCGTCACACTCCTTTCTTCAAAGGTTACCGTCCACAGTTCTACTTCCGTACAACAGACGTAACTGGTGACATCCAGCTACCAGACGGCGTAGAAATGGTAATGCCTGGCGACAACATCAAGATGACTGTTGAGCTAATCGTACCAATCGCGATGGACGAAGGTCTACGTTTCGCTATCCGTGAAGGCGGCCGTACAGTAGGTGCTGGTGTTGTAGCAACAATCGAAGAGTAATCTCTAGGTTGTCGTAACACACATAAAAAGGTCGCTTTGGCGGCCTTTTTTAATGCCTTGTAGCAGCGATTTTATATCGCGACCAACGAAAAGAGTCATTCTCCAATAAAGACGTACGGTCTTTTTTAATACTTCGTAGCAGTGATTTTATATCGCGACCAGTGAAAAGGGTCATTCTCCGATAAGGCGTACAGACTTTTTAATACCTTGGTAGCAGCGATTTTATATCGCGACTAGTGAAAGGGTCATTCTGCGATAAGGCGTACAGACTTTTTTAATACCTTGTAGCAGCGATTTTATATCGCGACCAGTGAAAAGGGTCATTCTCCGATAAGGCGTACAGACTTTTTTAATACCTTGGTAGCAGCGATTTTATATCGCGACTAGTGAAAGGGTCATTCTCCGATAAGGCGTACAGACTTTTTTAATACCTCGTAGCAGCGATTTTATATCGCGACCAACAAAACGAGTCATTCCTAGCAATTCAATAACTGTTGTCGAACCTTCTTAAGTGGTATCCCCACTTATAGAATAGAGACTCATTAGTGTTGATAACACGCGGTACTATACATAAACGGTATACAACACCTCTTTTTTGTTCTCTTTTTATACTGTTAAGTGTCAAAAATAAGCGTTTCGCTTTATTTTTGCTCGAACAAACGTTTTTTCGCAATTTTCTTTAAAAAAGGGTTGCACTAAAATCGGATCGCCCTATAATGCGACCCCACTGACACGGGGCGCCACGCTGAAAAGCAAAGCAGCAACGAGTTAGCGTCAAGTAAAACTTAGCTTTGAAAACTTAAGAAAAAACTTCTTCTCAAGAAATTCAAAATTAAGTGTTGACAAAAAATCGGGAATGCTTAGAATGCACATCCCTCGAAACAACGAAATGTTTCGAAACGTTCTTTAAAAATATGAAGCAATCATCTGTGTGGGCACTCGTACAGATTGAGTTCTAACAGCAGATTCTAGTTCGCTAGATGACGCAAACAAATTTAGAGTCTCAATTTCTTATGAGTGACTATATAGTCAATTTATACAGAATTCATTGAGCAAGTTTGAAGTTTACTTCAAACAAAAAACTTTTAATTGAAGAGTTTGATCATGGCTCAGATTGAACGCTGGCGGCAGGCCTAACACATGCAAGTCGAGCGGTAACATTTCTAGCTTGCTAGAAGATGACGAGCGGCGGACGGGTGAGTAATGCTTGGGAACATGCCTTGAGGTGGGGGACAACCATTGGAAACGATGGCTAATACCGCATAATGTCTACGGACCAAAGGGGGCTTCGGCTCTCGCCTTTAGATTGGCCCAAGTGGGATTAGCTAGTTGGTGAGGTAAAGGCTCACCAAGGCGACGATCCCTAGCTGGTTTGAGAGGATGATCAGCCACACTGGAACTGAGACACGGTCCAGACTCCTACGGGAGGCAGCAGTGGGGAATATTGCACAATGGGCGCAAGCCTGATGCAGCCATGCCGCGTGTGTGAAGAAGGCCTTCGGGTTGTAAAGCACTTTCAGTCAGGAGGAAAGGTTAGTAGTTAATACCTGCTAGCTGTGACGTTACTGACAGAAGAAGCACCGGCTAACTCCGTGCCAGCAGCCGCGGTAATACGGAGGGTGCGAGCGTTAATCGGAATTACTGGGCGTAAAGCGTACGCAGGCGGTTTGTTAAGCGAGATGTGAAAGCCCCGGGCTTAACCTGGGAACTGCATTTCGAACTGGCAAACTAGAGTGTGATAGAGGG
>JWIH01000018.1 GCA_000814665.1 Pseudoalteromonas flavipulchra NCIMB 2033 = ATCC BAA-314 | reverse complement strand
AGACAAGACTTGGCCGACATCCTGTCGGCACATTGCATATCGACTTATGCTTTTCGGGTGTGATGGAGGGGGGAATCGCGCTGTCTGTTAGTTCTGGTTTTATCCAGTAAAGTAGCTAATTAGCTTACAAGCACCACAAAAACGATCGGTGTGAACTCCTAATTAACAGTCTAAATAGTTTTGTGGGAGGTGATTCACTCGCCGAACAGTTATATTTTCTGGTGTGGTATTGGCCGTGTGCACTAGTTTTTCTCTCAAAAGCAGCTAATTTTCCTGCAAGCACCAAACAAAACTATCAGCGCCTTGTATCTCCCTCATCACACCCGAAAGTAAATTGCCAATGAGTCATTTCAGCGCATGGATGCGTGAAAAGCTGTGACAGGGCCAAGGATGGCCCTTACACCGCGGTGACGTTAATATTGGTAATTTACTTGAGGAGTAAGTGTGATGTTGGGAGTGCCCTTTCTTTTGCTACCTTTTCTTTGGGCAAGCAAAGAAAAGATAGTCGTAGCCCATGGATGGGCGTCGAAACCTGTCAGGAGGACGGGCTGACTTTACGATAAGTTTCGAGCTATCAGCCGTTAGCAAAAAAACCTCCGTGTTTAATATCAAAGCGCATCCATGCGCTCCTCGTTCATTCTTTTGAAACGACGAAAAAGAACGAACCAAGAAAACGTCGCCCCAGCATCACACTTAATCCTCAAACCCTAAGCCGACATAGTGCAACCGTCTTGTAAGGCACGTCCCTGTGCCAGACAAGACTTGGCCGACATCCTGTCGGCACATTGCATATCGACTTATGCTTTTCGGGTGTGATGGAGGGGGAATAAGTTGCTTGTGAGATCTTCTAAGGTTTTTGCGATTAAACTGCTTTAAAGCATTGCAAAAGCTATCATCGCAGAATGCTTCCTAATTCACAGTGCAAATAGTGTTGTAGGAGACGGTTCACCCGCCGAGAAGTTAAGTTTTTTGGGGGGTGAGAGAGTGCCCTGTCATTAGGCATCAAAGAAGCCCATGGATGGGCGTCGACACCTCCTGTCAGGAAGACGAGCTGACTTAATTCATAGTCTCGAGTGATTGGAGAAATCACCCTCCATGGTACGTCTCATAGCACATATTATTTCGGCACACCTAGCAAATATAACAGTTGTAACAAAGACCCTTCACAAATAGCCGCGTCGGCATTTTCTACCACTTTTGGTTTACCATGGATTGCTACACCTAGTTGGGCTTTTGCCATCATCACTAAGTCATTTGCGCCATCACCAATGGCAACGGTTTGAGTCATTGGGATCGCATATTGGGTTGCAAGTTGACCTAGCACTTCTGCCTTTTTGTCGGCATCTACGATATCACCTAGCACTTTGCCGGTAAGCTGCGCGTTTTCCACCTCTAGGGTGTTGGCAAATACAGCGTCTAGTTGGAGTGGCTCAATCAATGATTCTGCAAACCATGTAAAGCCACCCGAGGCGATGGCAAGATGCCAGTGATGCAGCTTTAGCGCCTGACATAACAGCTCTATACCGGGCATTAGCGGTAAGTTTTCTTTTAATGATTGAATTTGTGATAACGGTACGCCAGAGAGTGACGCAACGCGGCGGTGTAGACTTTCAGAAAAAGAGAGTGCCCCCGCCATTGCCTGTGCGGTGACAGAAGCCACTTCATCATATCGGTCGGCCAATCGAGCAATTTCGTCAATACATTCAATTTGAATTGCGGTGGAGTCCATATCCATCACAAGTAACCCAGGCTCTGCTAAAGTAGGTGCTTGTGTTATCACCGCACCTTGCACATTAATGCTTTTGGCAAAATGCCTCACCTCAGCCTTACTCGGCATTTGCGATGCGTTAAAACGCATACCCAGTGCAACAGGAAGCTGTTCATGAGGTTGATATGCCGTAAAATAAGCTTGCTCGATAGCAAATGTTTGAAGAAATTTTGTGACTTCCACAAGGTGTTGCAATTGTATATTTGGGCCAAAAAAGCATATTGATTGGGTCGTCATCTCAGGTAATTGATTTACTTGTGTGAGGCTTGTGTTACCTTGGCAACTATACCAATGATCCAGCGCCATATGTTCCTGAATTGGTGTGTTTAGTTCACGATTAGCGAATTGAATGATTGACGACATAAGTTGCTCCTTGATAGCGTTAAGCCGATTTTTAACATGATTGCGCTAAGCTGTCAGCACTGGACCTTAGCAAAAGCGGGCAATATGCGATAAATATGAAAAATTTACATGTATTAGAAGTGTTAAACTCGACCAGAGGGCGTAGATTATTTCGCCTGTGCATCGCTGCGACGTGCTTAGTTATGGTGACTTGGCTTGCGTTTAATACCAGTTTTGAATCTCATCGCTTGCTCCATAATGGCGCAGACCTTACCGCAAGAAGTCTCACCAAGCAGCTCGCAAAAAATGTAGCATTGCCCCTCTCTCGCAGTGATACACCAAGGCTCAGCGCACTGGCAAATCACCTCGCTAGCGATGACTTTGTGCTTCAAGTCGCGATTTATGATTATCAAGGACGCTTTATTGTTGGTAACGACGGTAATTCCTCACCCACAGATTATCAGCAGCTACCTCAAACCTTACCTGGGCTCAGTAAAACCAAAAGCATTATTTCTGAACCAGTATATACGCCGATGGGACAACCTCTTGGGTTCGTCAATATGGTCTATTTGACAGAAGCTGCTATGTCACAAAGCCACTCTCATTTCCACGAACTTGGACGAGTCGTTTTACTGATGCTGGTGATTACGATGGTATTCACATGGCAAATAGGTCGAGCATTAAAACGCTGGGAAGTAAAACGCAAAATTCGCAAGAAAGTAAAGATGCTACCAGCCCCTGAAAATATCACTCATTAGATGAAACCAAGTTCCCACTGTCTCTATTGTAAATATTTTGATAATATAATTGTTAGTTTATATAAGAACGATAAATGATAAAGGACATGACTAATAAACTTTTTATAATCCCAAAACCGAACCCAAACGCTAAGGTGCGGCTATTTTGCTTCCCTTATGCTGGCGGTTCACCAGCTATCTTTACACCGTGGAGCGATAAAGCAAGTGAATATGTTGAACTTGTTTTTGTTCAGCTACCAGGAAGAGGTGCAAGACTTATTGAGCCTGCAATTGATAATATGCCAGATGTTATTGCAGAGCTTATGTGCCATAGTGACTACATTACGAGTAAACCTTTTGCTTTTTTTGGGCACAGTTTAGGTAGTCGCATTTCATATGAGCTTGCTTTTCAATTACTGGACGTAGGCTTACCAACTCCGCAAAAAATATTTGCTTCAGCAAGTCGAGCGCCACACTGCATATCAACTAAGTCTCATTTACATGGCTTACCACACGATGAATTTATTGCTGAGCTTCGTGACTTAAATGGTACGCCAAAAGAAGTTCTTGAAAATAAAGAGCTTATGGAGCTATTACTCCCGTTGCTCCGAGCTGACTTTAAAATAGCAGATACCTATGTAGCAGAACAGTGTGCATTACCCATCCCCATCCATGTTTTCCATGGCGTTGATGATGAGATCTTGAATGAACATGTTATTGCGTGGCAAGAGCTAACGACACAGCCATACCAGCTTACCGAATTTTCTGGTGGGCACTTTTTTATTCACCAATACGCTGATGAGATGATCTCCATTATTAATCAACAATTGGCTTAAGTAGTTTTGGTGTTATGCCGGAAAAGCATAAAGATCGCCGGGTGAACCGGCTCCTACACCTGCTTTTCTATTGCTGGTAAGTATGGTTTTTTATCGTGATAAAAGTGTAAAGATCGCCGGGTGAACCAGCTCCTACATGGGTTATTTATCGCTGGTAAGTATGATTTTATATCGTGGTAAAAGCATCAAGATCGCCGGGTGAACCGGCTCCTACACCTGCTTTTCTACTGCTGGTAAGTATGATTTTATATAGCAGTAACTGCGTAAAGATCGCCGGGTGAACTGGCTCCTACTTTATAAGACGAACAGCTATGCTACAAATCCAAAATAAGCGAGGAGAGAATACGATTTAACTGAGATTGGTTAAACTCACCACTGATCTGATAGATAACATCGCTTCCCTTTCTATTAATGTAGACCCTATCGTAGTCTTGATTTTCTCCTATAACGACAAAAGCAAAAATATCGCCGTTTTGGTACACATTCATCGGATTGTTTTCGTCTATGTCAAAAGCCGAGCGAAGCTTTGCTATGTTTTTTACTTTAGGATCTGAATGATACAGGGCATGAAAAAATTCGTTGACGCTCATATTCAACTTTTTATGCATATCACCAAGTGAGATTTCCGGTGGGTTTAACGCAATTGCCAACTCATTTTGATCTTGGCTAGTTACGACCACAGTTTGGTTACTTAGTCCTAAAAAGTTAATTTTTGATAGTGTCGTGCTATCTACACAATAAACGAGATCAACAACTCTGATATGTAACTTATTACTACAAGATAAGCTTGGAAAAGGGTTCACTTTTTGTGACGCAATTACTAAGTTCGAGGTGAACATTAACGCGGCAAGTAAAATTATTCTAAACATAACTAAATCCCTAATGCAGCTAATTCCATTTTCGTTCTGTAATTTCTGACAACTTCTTTTGCACAGGTAAGAGATTGTTCTGAACTAAGTTGCTTTACAATGCTTTGTGCAAAGTTCTTTACTATCCATTTGATAGTTGCCTTGCCTCCCGTCGGCTCAGGAACCCAATTTAGAGCTGTCGTACAACTTTTAGTTGCTTGGATCATCTCTCCAAAAACCTGTGCCACATTTTCGTTTACGCTGCCTTTGAAAGATAAATTTAAACCTGCACCTTTATAAAATGCATTAATGGCATTTTTTACTTTCGTTTCATCATTCATTTTTCTATTCCTTGAGAAATGTTGAAGGTTTTAAATTAAGCTCTTAAACATTAATAAAAGGTGAATAACCAACTAACGCATAAATCATTCCTCCAAGCTATGAGATGTATAGAAGCTTTAATAAATACCAAAAGATCGCCGGGTGAACCGGTTCCTACACGGGTTATTTATTGTTGGTAAGTATGGTTTTATATCCCATTTGTGATATTGACTCGTAGGTCGAGATTTATCTCGACATCATCAATTTACCCCAAGCCAAACAACTGCGTGGTATTTCGATAAAGCGCTGCGGCAAGCTCGCTTGGTGTTTCGCTTCGATATTCGCAAAGTCTGTCAAATACTTGGACGACTCGCTTAGGAGAGTTCGGCTTCCCCTGATAACCATGTAACGGCATTGACGGCGCATCGGTTTCCAATACTAGGCTTTCAAGCGGCAACTGTGATATTACCTGCGCTGTTTTTTCGCCTCTTGGATAGGTAATTGTGCCACCAACTCCGAGCTTAAAACCCTGACCGATATAATATTCAGCCTGCTGTTTTGAACCTGAAAAGGCGTGGATCACCCCACCATATTGTGGTTTAACACGTTTAAACACGGCGGCAATTAGGTGATGACTTTTACGGTGATGGACGATTAGCGGAAGCTTTACCTCATTACTCAGCGAAATATGCGCTTCAAACAGTGCAATTTGCCGCTCAAGCGCATCGCAAGTTGTATCAATGCCGCACTCTCCTATCGCACACAGTTGGGTACGATTGTGCATTACATGCTCGACCAACGCAGCCATATCGTCGTCGCAATGTTCGCCAATAAAATAAGGGTGTAACCCCGCAGCGATTTCACATTGTGGGTGATGTGCTTGAAAATCAACAAGCTCAAGAGACTGCTTAAGAGTAACGCCAGGCACCACAAAGTGTTCAACACCATTGCTGTGGGCTGCTTTGATATGCGTAGCTAAATCATCTGCCAACTCGTCAAAATCGAGGTGACAGTGACTATCTATAAAGGCGAATTTATGGGTTAAGCCGCTCAATTTCCCAACTACCATCGGATTGCTTCACATACATAAAGCGATCGTGAAGACGGTGCTCTCCACCTTGCCAAAACTCAACTTTAGTGGGCTCTACGCAATAACCGCCCCAAAAATCAGGTAGTGGGATTTCGCCTTTAGCGAATTTGTCTTTCATGCTACTAAAGGTTTGCATCAAGGCTTGGCGAGATGACACGGGGCGCGATTGCTGAGACGCCCACGCTGCAAGCTGACTTTCTTTTGGTCTTGATAAGAAATACTTGGCAACGCGACTGGTTGGTAACGGAACAGCTTCACCGTACACGATAACCTGACGCTCAATTTCATGCCACGGGAAGTGTAAGCATACCTTGTTGTTTTGCTTTAATTCTTGCGCTTTGCGTGAACCGGTATTGGTAAAGAAGACAAAACCGTGCTCGTCTACATGCTTGAGTAAAACAATGCGTTGAGACGGCTGACCGTGCTCGTCAACCGTAGCGACGACCATCGCCGTTGGGTCGGTAAACTTGGCATCAATCGCCTGCTGTAGCCAGGTTTCAAACTGCTCAACGGGTGTGCCTTTTAGCATCTCACGACGTAAACCGTCTTTGGTATATTCTCTGCGAATGTCTTCAAGTTTCATCACAATATCCTTAACAAAAAAAGCCGCTATAAAGCGGCTTCTAGTATACCTTAATGCAAGTTAAAACTAACTTACATTTGCTCCATCACTTCGATACCAAGCAAATCTAGGCCGGTTTTCAGTGAGTTAGCAACCAGATTACATAGCACTAGACGACTTTCACGGACGTCTGCTGCTACATCGTCTTTCAAAATTGGGCACGCTTCATAGAATGTCATATACAAGCTCGCAAGCTCATATAAATAACTACATAATACGTGTGGCGTTGCTTCGCTGATCATCAGATCAAGTACTTCTTCAAGTTGCAGCAGTTTAAGCGCAAGTGCCTTTTCCTGTGGTGCTTGAATTTGAATGCGACCAGTTAGGCTAGCGCTATCCATGTTTGCCTTGCGGAAAATACTACGAACACGGGTATAGGCGTACTGCAAATATGGCGCTGTCGCTCCTTCAAAGCTCAGCATCGTATCCCAGTTAAAGATATAATCGCTGGTTCTGTGCTTTGACAGATCGGCGTACTTCACCGCACCAATACCCACTTTACGTGCGATTTCTTGGCGTGCTTCATCAGATAAGTCAGAAGCTCTGTCAGCAAGCTTTTCTGTCGCACGACTCACTGCTTCGTCAAGTAAGTCTGATAACTTCACCGTACCGCCAGTACGGGTTTTAAACGGTTTGCCGTCGTTACCCATCATTGTACCGAACAGGCTTGGCTCGTAGCTGGTTTTGTCTTTTAAAAGACCCGCTTTACGTGCTGTGATCTCAACTTGATTGAAGTGTAAGCCCTGACGCGCATCAACAAAAATTAGAATACGATCAACATCTAGCTCATTTGAGCGGTAATCACAGGCTGCTAAATCAGTCGTTGAATATAAGAAACCACCACCTGATTTTTGCACGATAAATACGGAAGGTTCACCGTCTTTATTTGCCAATTCGTCAAGGAATACGACTTGAGCGCCCTGATCTTCAACCGCAATGCCTTTCTCTTTTAGCAGCTCAATTACACCGGCAAGACGGTCGTTGTAAGCACTTTCTGCCATGATATCATCACGCGTAAGCGTCACGTTTAGCTTGCCGTATACTTCTTCAGAATGTTTAACTGAGGTGTCGATAAACATTTGCCATAGCTTCTTACAATGCGCATCACCGCTTTGAAGTTTGACTACGTAATCACGGGCTTTATCGGCAAAACCGGCTTCGTCATCAAAACGCTTTTTGGCATCGCGATAAAAGCTTTCAAGATCCGCAAGTGCGACGTTTTCAAGGTCAACACCTTGGTTCAGCAAATCTTCTAGGTGTGCTATCAACATACCAAACTGGGTACCCCAGTCGCCCATGTGGTTTTGGCGAATAACAGTGTCACCACGGAACTCAAGGGCACGCACAACGGCATCACCAATAATAGTTGAGCGCAGGTGACCTACGTGCATCTCTTTAGCAAGGTTTGGTGAAGAAAAATCGACCACGACTTTGTGAGGCGTAGCATGTTCAGCAACACCTAGCTTGGCATCAGTATTTGCCGCTTCTAGGCTTGTGGCTAAAAACTCAGGCTTGAGGTGAATATTAATAAAACCTGGGCCTGCGATTTCTGTTTTTTCTGCAAGATCAGCAACGTCTAGGTTGTCGATGATCTTCTGCGCCAGCTCTCTTGGGTTAGTTTTTAGTGCTTTAGCAGCACCCATCGCACCGTTAATTTGGTAATCACCAAACTGAGGACGCGTGCTTTGTGTTACCGCTGGGTTTGTACCTTCAGGGATACCAGCCGCTTGCATCGCTGCATTGGCTTTTTCAATTAAAATACTTTTGATGTTCATCTGTTTTCCTTTAATGCGCAGCGATTAGTGTTCACGAGTTTCATGGAACTTCACGTCAGGGTAACGCTCCATAGATAGATTTAGGTTTACGCGACTTGGTGCGATATAAGTTAGGTTATCACCACCATCTAGTGCCAAGTTTTGCTCGCACTTGCGGCGGAACTCAGCCATTTTCTTATCGTCATCACAGCTTACCCAGCGCGCAGTTTGAACCGTTACGCTCTCGTAAATCGCATCTACGTTGTATTCAGACTTTAAGCGTGCCACAACCACATCAAACTGCAGCACCCCAACCGCACCTACAATTAGGTCGTTATTGATAAGTGGTCTAAATACCTGTACCGCACCTTCTTCAGAAAGCTGTACCAACCCTTTAAGGAGCTGCTTTTGCTTAAGTGGATCTCTTAGGCGAATGCGACGGAATAGCTCAGGCGCAAAGTTTGGAATACCACTAAATTTAAGCGTTTCACCTTGTGTGAAGGTATCACCGATTTGAATAGTACCGTGGTTATGTAGACCAATAATATCACCCGCGAACGCTTCTTGAGCACGCTCACGGTCACCCGCCATAAAGGTTACCGCATCCGCAATACTGACTTGTTTACCAAGACGCACGTGGTTCATCTTCATGCCTTGGCTATATTTACCAGATACAATACGCATAAAGGCGATACGGTCACGGTGTTTTGGATCCATGTTTGCTTGTATTTTAAACACGAAACCAGAGAACTTTTCTTCGTCGGCTTTTACTTCGCGCTCATCAGTTTGACGCGGCAGTGGCGTTGGTGCCCACTCAGTTAACCCGTCAAGCATGTGGTCAACACCGAAGTTACCAAGTGCCGTACCAAAGAATACAGGGGTTAATTCGCCAGTTAGAAATAATTCACGGTCAAACTCGTGCGAGGCACCCATTACTAATTCAAGCTCTTCACGAAGTTGTTCAGCCAAGCTTTCACCCACAGCAGCGTCAAGCTCGCTGTTATCTAGCCCTTTGATCACGCGTTTGTCTTGGATCGTATGACCTTGACCAGTTTGGTACAAAATCGTTTCATCACGATGAATGTGATAAACACCTTTAAATTCTTTACCACAGCCAATTGGCCAAGTAACCGGCGCACACATGATGTTCAGTTCGGTTTCTACCTCATCAAGTAGCTCCATTGGGTCACGAATATCACGGTCCAATTTGTTCATAAAGGTAACGATTGGCGTGTCACGTAAGCGCGTTACTTCCATCAGTTTGCGGGTACGGTCTTCTACACCTTTTGCCGCATCGATTACCATCAAGCACGAGTCAACAGCGGTGAGCGTACGATAAGTATCTTCAGAGAAGTCTTCGTGTCCCGGAGTATCTAGTAGGTTAACCAAGGCATCATTGTATGGAAACTGCATCACAGAAGTGGTAACCGAGATACCACGTTCTTTTTCCATTTCCATCCAGTCAGATTTGGCGTGTTGGTTCGAGCCACGGCCTTTAACCGTACCGGCTTTTTGTAACGCCTTTCCGAATAAAAGTACTTTTTCGGTGATGGTGGTTTTACCCGCATCCGGGTGTGAAATGATCGCGAAAGTACGTCTGCGCGACACTTCCTGCGGAATACTCATATTTGACATTGAAATTCTACTTATGGCATTGGCAACCGAACCAAAACTCGGCCACGCTAAATTCGAACAAAGATTGCTATATTCTCTCCGATCTTGGCCATTTTAACAACTTGATGACGGTAATTTTCGCAGCTAAATAGCAGATGTTATTTAGCCATTGTGGTAGTTGATGAAAGGTGGGCTGTGATGGCTAGTTTATTAGTCCAGCTTTTTACGTAAAATCGCCATTGTTCACAAAAGGCATGCCTTGTCAGGAACTGCGTCGCCTATATGCTTTAGATCACATCGAGCATTCAGCTCAGTTTTTGCTGATACATGTGTTTATCTGCCCGAGAAAATAAACTAGCCATGCTTTCAAACTTATTTTCACACTTGGCAAATCCCGCTGAAAATCCACACTTGGGGAGCTTTTTCTCTTTTAACGCTTGATAGAAATTAGCCTCACTTTGAAAAATAAAGTCGTTGACGGCTTTTTCATTATCTCGCTGCACAATAGCCAGAAACTCATCACCACCATAGCGCCCGATAATATCATCTTCGCTGCTTGCGGCCTTCAAGGCTTCAGCCAAACTTTGTAACACCAGATCACCAACTTCATGACCATAGCTGTCATTTATTGGTTTAAAACCATCTAAATCAAGAAAGACACAGTAAAGCGCACCACCCAGTTTTAAGGCAATATCACGCTTATGTTCACCGAGTATTTCGGTCGCACGACGATTTAGTACTTCAGTCAACGGATCTTGCATCGCTATCGCTTTGATTTTGCTATAGCGCTCAATCATCACCAAATCGTCTTCCAGCATATCGCGTAAATGCTCTATAAATTCAACCAACGGAGCGCCGTAATTCGTGGGTTTAAAGTCCATCACACACAAAGTGCCAAACGACTTTCCATTGGGCCAATGGATAGGTACCCCCAAATAAGACTCAAAGCCATCATTGGCAACCTCAGGGTTATCGTCCCACTGATAATTTACACTGGCGTGCTGCTCATATAGATTGCGATTATTAGCGACAACATGCTTACAAAAGATATTGGTTTCTTGCGGTATAAAACCACCAGCAGGATACGGGTTTTCTTCTTGGTCGCTTGCAATCATCACTGCAAAGCCATCTTCTTTCTTTTGCACCACAAACGCAGCAGGCGCCGAAAAAATCTTCGCCATCAAATCGACTGTTTTTTGCCACTTTAATAATGTTTGCTGTGAGGCTTCTGGTTTGAGCAAGTCCTGCATACGGCACAGTAATACCATTTAATTCAATTACATTTTATCTAAACAGTATAGCGGGCAGCTGAAGAGTGGATGAATTATTGTTTCAAAGGAAAACGGTGTGGGCAACACGCTGACTGGTGCGTCAGCGTGTAATGGGAGATTACGGCTTTAATGCTACTTTTCTATCGTTGTAATAGGCAATCAAATCATCAACAGTTTGCTGACAATACTCGCGGATCCCAGAAACTAACATGTGCTTTTCACCATAACCGACTTTAGTGCCATTCGACAGCAAGTTAAAACGCAGGTTGATCTTGCCACGTTTGCCTTCATAGCTAAACTCAGGTTTAGCCGCTTCCAATGTTACTTCCGTTACCGATATATCATCCATATGAATAGACATAGATTCGTATATCACCATTGGCCTTGCAGGGTTTATCATTACCTCTTGCTCACCCATCAATGGGATGATCACATGAGGAAAGGTAGTGCCGGAAAATTCTACGTAATTTCTCGTCAAACTATTGATGAGCGTTGGGCAAGTGCTGGTTTCGCCTGTGCGCGACACGGACAGCATCACTTTATCATTTGCGGTAATATCAAATTGTGCAGCACCTTCTGGCAAGGTGAGCGTTGTTGTTTCATCAACCATGCCCACAAAGCTAAACTCCATATTCTCGCTTAAGCCGTAGTGCTTTAACACTAAGGAGAAAAGTAGATCACCCGGTACACAAAACTTCTTTGCATCGATGTCGTGCAATGGGTTGTAGTCGTCCGCGACTCCTTTTGCAAATAAACTCCCCTGCTCTCTGGTAATGGTGATCTCATTTGCTTGTTGTTGATAATACGGCTCTAACATCGCTACTTTTCTCTAACCTCTAAGATAAAACTGCGCCATGTTACCAGAATTTTCTGAAATAGAGGTCATATCTGTTACGATAATCTGTTAACAAATATTACATTGACCGGACTTGATGCTAAAGGTTAGCGAGGTTATTGAAAACAGTAATCTCGCTAACTTACGTTCAGAGTTGAGTTACATTAACCCTTGTAATGGCTCAGCGCCCCAAGTAAAGAGTAACACAGCAGAAATTGCAATAAAGATAAGGTATGCAACAACACCCGATTTCATGACAGGCGTGCTGACTGCATTTTCTTGCTTGCCAGTTACTAACGTCTTTACTAGGTTTTGACCTTTAAGGCGATACACCACAATAGCAAATATATGAAGTGCAATGGCGGCAATTAACAGCTCAATATTGGTGTGATGTATATCACCTGCTAATTCAACTAAGTCGTAAGATACATATTGTGCTAGTGGGCCTTCCACCAAAATATCATCTGTTGTCATCAAGCCAGAAACGAGCTGGACAATGATCAGTACAAAAAATAGCAGCACCATCAAACTTCCCGCAGGATTATGTCCTACATGGCTTTGTTTTGATTTAATGGCCGATAAAATTGCTTTAGGTGAATGAAATAACGCACTTAATTTAGCGGTTTGGCTACCAATGACACCCCAAATTAATCGCGCTGCCATCAGTGCTAACAATAAATAGCCAGTAACAAAATGAAGATCCATCATGCCTTCTTCACCGGTAATATATAAGGTTACTAGTCCTGCTACGAGCAGCCAGTGAAACCCGCGGATAAATCCATCCCACACTTTGGTCATCGTTTATTTGCCCCATAGGTAAAAATCATTGCAATGATGACAGGTTATAAAACTCAGCACAAAGAGTTAAGGTTAAATAACCGCTTATCTTGATTTGGCAGCGCATTTTGAATGCTAATTAAGCACAATGTTCTATAGTAAACTGGTGTTTGCTTTGCTGGGTTGGAGCAATAATGAAATATTTACTGCTAATGCTGCTGTTGTTTGGTGCGTGCTGCAACGCAAAAATATTGCTGATCTCGAATGAACCAGCCGATGAGCAAAGGCTTTTTAGCAAACAAGCCCATAGTTTAGAGTCAGATACCAACAACTTGCTTTTAAACCAGTTTGGCCGAGATTACTTTGATTTTAACATTGTCACCCCAACCAAACTTAATCAATTACTAGCAAGTGAAGAGCCCGTGTGCGCGGTGTCTCGCCTAAAAACCCCAAGCCGCCAGCAAGCCTTTTTGTTTACCATCCCCATCCACCTATATCCAAGCCATAGATTATACTACTTCAAACAACACACCCCGATGGATGCCAGCCTTGTGAATGCCACCGGTAAACTGAAGTCGCTGGCAAGTTTAATGGCTTACTATCCACAAGCCACCATCATCAAAGAGGTTGGCAAATCTTATGGCAATACCATTGACTCCGCATTAGCGCTACTTGAACCCAAAAATGTTGCCATTAGACCGTATAAAACCTCAGCACAAACCATTATGGAGCAGTTTAGTGCAGGTAAAGTCGACTTTATATTAGCCTACCCCGCTATTTTTCAGCAGAGCTTTCCAAAGGACAAGGCACACCTAGTGGGTTCCTTACCAATAGCGAATAACCTCCCTCATCTCGAAGGCCATATTGCTTGTAGCCATACCCAAGAAACGCAAGCATTTATCGAAAAGGCCAACCAGATGATCCGTGCACTGTATTCCACTAGTACCTATTTAACCACACACTTAAAATATCTCCCCAAGCAAGATCACGCATTGATCACCAGGCGGCTTGCGATGCTAAGCGTCAAATATCAACATACACCTGCAAAATAATTTCAACTGCGGTTGCACAAGGGTCATACTTAGTCTAAATTAAATCGCACACGATTAAATCATGAAAGACTAAAAATGACGACACTCTATCAGTTTGAAGCAAACACGTTACAAGGTCAGGCATATCACTTTACCGACTTACAAGGCAAAGCTGTGCTTATTGTTAACACGGCCAGTGAGTGTGGATTAACACCACAATATGAAGGGCTCCAAGAGCTACACCAAAAATACGCGGATCAGGGACTTGTGATCATCGGCTTTCCCTGTAACCAGTTTGGTAAGCAAGAACCCGGCGATGCAAAACAAATTCAAGAAGGCTGCTTAATCAATTATGGTGTTGATTTTCAGATGATGGAAAAGATTGAGGTTAATGGCGATAAAGCACACCCACTGTATCAATACCTAAAGTCTGCGCTTCCGGGGCTATTTGGTAATAAAATCAAATGGAACTTTACTAAGTTTTTGTTTAATCAGCAGGGTGAACCCGTTAAGCGCTATGCCCCAATCACCAAACCTGAACAAATAGCCAAAGATATTGAAAAGTTATTAAATGAGTCAATCTAATCCGCAGCTCAATCTCGATAACCAGATCTGCTTTCGGCTATATAGTGCATCAAGGCAGGTTACACGACTCTATCAGCCGTTACTCAAAGAGGTTGGGCTCACGTATCCGCAATACATAGTGTTATTGATTTTATGGGAGCAAGACGGACAACTCGTGAAAGAAATAGGCGAGCGAGCTGAACTCAATAGCAACACCCTAACACCGCTCCTTAAGCGCTTAGCAGAGCGTGGCCTAGTTACCCGTAGCAAAAATCCTGATGATGAACGACAAACCTTCATTCACTTAACTCAAGCAGGTAAAACCCTCGAGCAATCATGCGCTTGTATCCCAGCACAAATGATGGCAAAAGCAGGCTTAAGTATGGAGCAAATTCAACTATTAAAGCAGTCTCTTGATGTGTTGATGGCACAAGGACAGCGGTAAACACGATACATTTCAGACAATAAAAAAGCCGCTACATCAGCGGCTTTTGCAATACGGTCTCGCTATTATGCAATAGACGGGTACTCACGGTATGCTTTTTCAAGCTTTTTAGCTTGCTTTTTAGATACACCAATATGCTCTAGTGCCACTCTTAAACGCGCACGAGAAAGGTCAGACCCTAACACTTCCATCGCATCTACTACTGAAGTCGATGAGGTTTTGCCAGTAATAGCAACGAAGATAGGCTCTAAGAACTCTTTGATCTTTAACTCATGGTGTGTCGCCACAGCCTTTGCGATAGAGAAGATCTCAGACTTGTTCCACGTACGCAGCTTTTCCAATTCCCAAATAAAGAATTGCAGTGCCTGACGAACCACTTCTTCGTCCGCTTTACCAGCCGTTAATAACGCTGGATCGTATTCAGGTAAGCCCGCCACAAAGTGACCGGCTAGCCCCACCAAATCAGATAGCGTGTTGATACGTGCCTTGGCTTCAGGAAGTACGCGAGCCAACATATCACCGTTAAACTTCCAGTCGACAAAGCGTTGGATAAGTTCTGCATCGGTTAGGTTTTCGCGGATCCACAGACCGTTTAACCAGTTAAGCTTGTCAATATCAAAGATAGGTCCACCAAGCGATACGCGCTTCATATCAAAGTGTTCAATCATCTCAGCCAAAGTGAACTTTTCACGCTCATCCGGCATTGACCAACCCATACGACCTAAATAGTTAAGTAGTGCTTCTGGTAAGAAACCCATTTCTTTGTAGTAGTTAATTGAAGTTGGGTTTTTACGCTTTGACAGCTTAGACTTATCAGGGTTACGAAGTAGCGGTAAGTGACCAAGCACAGGTGCTTCCCAGCCGAAGTCTTCGTACAGTTTTAGTAGTTTAGGCGCAGAGTTGATCCACTCTTCACCACGGAAGATATGGCTAATTTCCATGTGATGATCATCTACTACGTTTGCAAGAAAGTAAGTTGGGAAGCCGTCAGCTTTCAACAACACTTGCATGTCTACGTTTTCCCATGGGATCTCAATTTCACCACGAAGGTAATCGTTAAACTTAAACGTGCCTTCTTCTGGGATTTTCATACGAATAACGTAAGGCTTGCCTGCTTCAAGGTTTGCCTTCACTTGTTCTTCAGATAAACGTAAGCCACGACCGTCGTATTTAGGACGTAAGCCTTCTGCCATCTGTTCTTCACGCATTTGGTCTAGCTCTTCAGCCGTCGCAAAGCAGTAAAACGCTTTACCATCATCTACAAGCTGCTGTGCAAATTTTTTATATAAGTCAGAACGCTCTGATTGACGGTATGGACCAAACTCGCCACCCACATCCGGACCATGATCCCAGTCAAGCCCTAACCAGCGCAGGCTGTCCATGATAGCTTGCTCAGATTCAACTGTACTACGTACCTGATCGGTATCTTCAATTCGTAATACAAACTCACCACCTTGCTGCTTGGCAAAGCAATAGTTGAATAAGGCAATATAAGCCGTTCCTAAATGTGGATCACCGGTTGGAGAGGGTGCGACACGAGTACGGATAGTCATCAAAATTCTCTTAAAAATGGATTAGTCGATTAATGGCGCTATGCTAGCATAGCGCCTGATTAGCGCATAGTAAGGCGCGTGAATTAAGCTGCTTTTTCCAGCTTTTCTAGATAAGCAACAATGTCATTGGATTCGTATAACCAAGTGACTTCGCCTTGCTCTTCGATTCGCAAGCATGGCACCTTCACCTTACCGCCCTGCTCTAGCAGCTCTTGGCGATATTGCTCATCATTTTTGGCATCACGGGTTTCAAGCTTAAGCCCTTCACGCTTGGCAGCGCGGCGCACTTTTACGCAAAATGGACATGCCTTAAATTGGTATAACTTTAAGTTTGCCGTCATAGCATCTAGCTTTTGCTGCTGTTCTGCGGCACGTTTTTTACTGCGCGGGGTAAAAATAAAATCAAAAAGTAAAATCAGACGTCCTAAAAACCATCTTACAAATTGCATAACGTTTCCCAAACCTTTTGCTAAATTCGCTAAAAAATAGGTTGGGGAGTTTAGCATAATCTTTAAGCGCTATATATAAGCGGAGCTTAAAACAACTCTATTTCTGCACATGCGTATTGTGATTCAGCTAACCCTAAAGCGAGGTAGTTTGTGACTTGGTTTCTGCCATTTTCTTTTGAGTGATAAAGCGCGAGGTCAGCTTTGTGAACTTGCTCAGAAACTTGTAGTGAATCGACCACTTCGGTAAAACCAAGGCTCACAGAAACATGCTCTACTTGCGGAAATCGGCTAGAGGCAATTGCATTTCTCAAGCGCTCAAGTGCCACTACAGCAGAATCGTCATTGTGACTTTGAAATAGCACCGCAAACTCTTCACCGCCGTAGCGAAACACATAGTCTTCTGCTCTAAAGTTAGCTTTGATCTTTTGTGCCACCAGCAGGATCACTTCATCGCCAATCACATGGCCAAAATTGTCATTTACCTGTTTAAAGTGATCGATATCTACCATCGCTAAATACCACTTGCGGTCTTCACTGTCATCACGACATACCGTAAACCCGTCCCCATTGGTTATTTCCATGACTTTTTCATCAAACGTTTGGCGATTGAGTAGCTCGGAAAGCGGATCGATACGAGCAAAGTGCAATGTTGCCATTTGATGCGCAAAAACAGTGAGTAAGTGCTTCATTAAAGTCGCAGTGGTGAGATTTACTTGGCCTTCTATATATAAAAAACCAACGAGCTGAGCTTGATGATAAAACGGGATAACACTATCGCCGTGGTATTGAATGAGGTGTTTGTCATCTTGACGCTGCTGTAATTTATCTACCACGGCATCTACCGGTCCCACCACAACACAAAAGTCGCGATGGCTCACAAATATGGACTTTGGGACTTCTTTTTCCGATAAGCTTTTACTGAAATAAAATGCATAGCTTTCCCCACAAACATCAGAGATAACCCGCTCAAGGGCCTGCATTAGCACCAGTTCACTCTTTTGCGCCAAGAGCTCTAAAGTAAGTTCGTGACCACAGGGTGAATAGCTAATCGACATTCAAGGCCTCTCAATAAAATTGACTCTTGATAAGTGTAGAACAGCCTTCTGAATTTACAGTAATTTATAGGCTAATTTAATACTTCTTGTTGGCTATGTTGATTTAAGAGTACCAAATTATCACGGTGGATGATTTCCTCAGCGCTTTCAAAGCCAAGACACTGCGCAAATTCACTACTATGACGGCCAATTA
Organism: Pseudoalteromonas flavipulchra NCIMB 2033 = ATCC BAA-314; assembly: GCA_000814665.1. Classification (GTDB taxonomy): domain Bacteria; phylum Pseudomonadota; class Gammaproteobacteria; order Enterobacterales; family Alteromonadaceae; genus Pseudoalteromonas; species Pseudoalteromonas maricaloris. The sequence goes on along the minus strand of JWIH01000018.1, from coordinate 442,444 downwards.
CCAAACCAAGTTCTTGATTACTTAAGCTAGTTAAACCTTGTGCCTGTAGCGTGCCTTGTTGGCAAAACACTTGAACCAGCTCACCACGTTTAAATTGCCCTTCAATCGACACGATGCCTTTTGCTAGTAAACTTGCTCCTTGATTACATACCGCATTGATTGCGCCATTATCACAAATTATTTTACCAGTTGATTTTGGGCCAGACAGCAACCAGCGCTTGCGCCCTCCAACCGGAGCGTCAAACTTCAAAAACGTCGTGCTTGGTGCGGTTTGCGTAAGTACTTGCGGTAAAATGTCGTATTCACTACCTTTTGCAATCACGACATCAACGCCTGCTCGTTGTGCGATGTCGGCGGCTTGCAACTTAGTCGCCATACCACCCGTGCCAAGTTGTGTGCCACTGCCACCAGCTAGTGCTCTAAGTTCGTCGTTTATATGTGTTACTTGCTCTATCAACTGCGCATCAGGATTGGCTCTGGGATCTGCGGTAAAAAGACCATGCTGATCGGTGAGTAATACCAATTTATCGGCATTTGCTAAAATTGCGACGTAGGCTGAGAGGTTATCGTTATCGCCAACTTTTATTTCAGACGTTGCCACTGCATCGTTTTCGTTGATGATAGGCACGACATGATGCTCTAGAAGCTTAGTGAGCATATCCCGTGCCGTTAGATAACGTTCGCGGTGCTCAAGATCGGCTCGTGTCAGTAGCATTTGCGCCACAGTGATGTCGTAAATACTAAACAATGACTGCCATAAATGGATTAATTGACCTTGTCCAATCGCAGCTAACATCTGTTTTTCAGCGAGTGAATGACCAATTTGTTGCTGCAATACACCGCGCCCAGCAGCAACAGCACCGCTAGATACCACAATGACCTGATGACCAGCTTGACGTAACGTTACACACTGCCTTACCAGCTCAACAAGCCTGGGCTTGTTTAAGGTCTGGCTACCTGCAGTTAAGACACTTGTGCCGAGCTTGATAACAATGGTTTGTTTATTGTTTTTGGTCATAATTTATTGCTTGATTTTCCAGCGACAGGTTTTCGTTATACCACGGACCTTCCCCCCTCCCAAGTAATAATACCAATTGCATTAACTCTCCAACCAATTTGAAGGGTGAAATACCATATTAGCGTCGTTAAAAATTTCTCATTTAGAACAACTAAATAGCAAAATTTTTGCCTCGCTACTAAAGCTATTTCTCCGCTTCAAATAGCTCATTTAATTAATACAATTGGTATAAACTCATGAATTTTATTTCTAACTCAGAGTGAATTGGTATAATCCGCCGCACTGATTTCGATCAAGGCTTTTTTGCACCGCGTGTGAGAGAGTGTTCACCATTCAATGAAAGAATAATTAGCTGAGTTCAGAATGAAAAAACACAAAAAGAACAAAGAGATTATGATGCTACCTTTACTGTTTGTAGTGATCTTAATGTGTGTGGGTGGCCATTTTATTTTGCAACCTAGCTACAAAGACAGCCACATTGTCGAGTACTCTCTAGCTGCACTGCCGTTTTTAATGTTTGCCGTCGTGATTGTCGCTATTAAAATAGCCATAAAAGCAGATAACGATGAAAACAATGAGGGTGAGGGCTAAAGTATCCCTCACATTGGTTATAGAGGATGATAACCAAACCACAAAGGGGTAAGCGGTGTTGATTGGCCACTGTGGGTGAGCTTGATATTTAAGTTTTGATCAAATAAATCGATGGCAAAACAGTCATCTACATCATGTAAATCGTCTTTATGAATATGGCTAAAACCGTTAAGCAAAAACGCTTTTGCCTTCTCTTTTGCTTCATCCGCATTCGTCGCAACGAACAGCCCAAAGTCATGCGCCTCAGCTAAACTATCTGGCTTATATCCTCCCAGGTTCACAAAATACAAATACTCAGCTTGCTCAACACGCTCTTCGGTAAGTTCAATGGCATAGCCATCGGCATGTTCAATGATTGTGTAGCTATCCATATGCACCGAGTTTTTATCACCAACCCATTGCTGCTTTAATTTGGGATAAGCTTCTTCAATTGTATTTGCCGCGACAAAGCGCACATCATGCATTTCAATATGGCAACCTTGAATACGGCCACCTAGGTATACAACAAACAACTTCACTTTGACACTCCACTCCTTTAAAACCCAAGTATACTCTCAACTCAAAGACTTGGCTTTATTGAGTTAGATGATTATTCTGAATAAACACTCTCAGTGAAGGACAATATAATGAAAAAAACATTCCTCGCGCTTTTGGCTAGCTTTAGCCTGTCATCAACAGCTCAAGTAACCTTAATTCACAATGTAAATGGCTATACGCCCACTAAATCACAGCAAATTGAGCGCTTTTCTTCTTTGGTCATTAAAGACGGTAAAGTCGTAAAAACAAGTTCAAAGGATCTTAGTACTCAATACCCGAGTGCAACCAAGTTTGACGGTGAGGGAAAAACCCTATTGCCCGGTTTAATTGATGCACACGGTCACATCATTGGCCTTGGCAATAATTTACTCACACTCGACGTGCGCGGTAGCAAAACCATTGCAGAAGTAGGAAAACGGCTTAGCCACTACGCCAAAGCCCATGAAAGTGAATGGATAATAGGTCGAGGCTGGGATCAAACCTTATGGCCCGGCGGACAATTCCCAACCGCAGCCGATCTCGACAAGTACGTAAAAGATAAGCCTGTCATGCTCACTCGAGTAGATGGTCACGCTATTTGGGTAAACTCAAAAGCGATGGCGCTTGCCAACATTTCGAAATCAACAAAGACACCTGAAGGCGGTGAAATCATTACATTGAATAGCGGCATGCCGAGCGGGATTTTTATCGACAAGGCAGAAGACCTTATTCGCACTCATGTCCCAGCTCAGCCAAATGCACAGGTAAACAAGGCGCTGAATAAAGCCGGAGAACACTTGCTGAGTTTAGGCATTACCTCAGCCCATGATGCCGGGATTGACTACACCACATGGCAGGTTTACCAAGCACGCGCCAAGGAACACACGATGCCGCTACGCGTCTACGCTATGTTAAGTGCAAGCTCCCCCAAACTCGCAGAGATGTTAGACGCCGGAGTGATCAAAGATACACGAGATCAACTCTCTATTCGTAGTGTAAAAATCTATGCTGATGGCGCACTTGGCAGTCGAGGTGCGGCACTTATTCGCGACTATCATGACCGCAAAGGTCACAAAGGGTTAATGCTCGAAAACCAAGCAACGCTTGAAGCATTAATCACCCAAGCCATACGCAGCGGCTACAGTGCGCACACGCACGCCATTGGCGATAGAGCGAATCGCATCGTGCTAGACTCATATCAACACGTTTTTAAAAAAGCAGGTGGAAGACTGCTCAGAAATCGCATTGAGCACGCACAAATTGTCCATCCGGATGATATCCCCCGCTTTAAGACGTTAGATATTATTCCATCAATGCAGCCTGTTCATGCCACATCTGATATGCATATGGCCGAAAAGCGCCTAGACGACAAACAGCTTAGCGGCGCTTACGCATGGCAAACATTCTTAAAGCAAGGAAGTAGAGTCGCAGCGGGTTCTGACTTTCCAGTGGAGCTTGCAAACCCTTTCCATGGTCTGCATGCCGCTATCACCAGACAAGACCATCAAGATTTACCCAAAGATGGCTGGCGCCCAACAGAAAAGCTAACCAGAGAACAAGCACTACAAGCATTCACAGTTGATGCTGCGTATGCCGCATTTCAAGAGTATAAACTGGGAAGTTTAGAACAAGGAAAATGGGCCGACTTTATCTTAATCGACCAAGATTACTTTACCGTAAGCGAAGATAAAATTGATGATATTAAAGTCGAGCAGACGTGGATTGCAGGTGAGCTTAAATATCAGCGTTGATCTTTTTGCAATTTAACCAAGTGGTAGGTGTTAACTAGTGCCAGTAGACCATTAGTTAATGCCACCGGCCAAGCTTGGATAAGTGCACCGTAGGCGGTAAAACAAATACAACCCATTAAATTGAACCAACGCAACTTAGCAACATCGCTCATCATCAAAGAAACGACCAAAAAAGCAGAGGCTAAATAGCCTAAATATTCCCAACTCATTTGTCCTCTCCCCTAAGTTGCGTTAGCATATAGTTTATGCTCGAATTTACGTATCGAGCAGAATAAAAAGGCTAACCCACAAGCCCCTAGAAATTAGCACCAATAAATTAGCTCTAACACGGGAAGTGGGGGTTTAATGGTAATATCGTTTATTAAATTCTTCGCCACAGCGCTGAGATAAAACCGATACTACTTAAACGGTGTGAGTTAGCGTAAAACTGAAAAATTCATGCTAACGTCATTATAGTTTAATAAATAGGACATATGTCCGAAGAGCCATCTAGATGTTTCAATATCATTTTTCAACCAATTTGGTCGAACAGTTACTCGCATTTGCTGGTAATAGTTTTCAGCACAGCAAAAAAGAAGTCTTGATCCACCAAGATGAACCATTGAGTAAACTCATATTGGTGACCAGTGGTACTGTGTCTTTTAGTTATGATGTCGGTAACGGTCGTCGTCTATTACTCGGACAACTGGACTGTAACAACACGCTAATTGGCGAAATCGAAGCGCTGAATCATCAGCCTTGTATTTATACCGTGACTTGCTTGAGCGATGTAACCTATCACCTCATTGAACTAAAATATTGGCGAAAATTACTGCTAGAGCAACCTGAGCTGAGCCTGTATACCGCGCAAACCATCGCCGCTAAGTTTACAGAAAACCAAAAGATAAACTTAGACAAGTTGCTGCTACCGCTTAGCTACAACATCGCTAAAGATTGCTTATTACGTGCCGAGAATTCGAATCCAACATTACTTCGTGCCTACTCAACGGTAAGTGCTGAAGCCGAAAGATTTGCGACCACTGAGCGTGCATATCGTCGGGTGGTCAGTGAATTGGTAGAAAAGGGCTTGATAGTACGCAGTAGTGAAGGCTTAAAGCCAGTCGATGTTGACGCGCTTGAGGATTTTGTTGATAGCTTCGCGCAAGCATAATTTTTCGCGGTTAGAATAACTAGGGCGAGTACTTGCTCGCCCTAGAGTACTGATTAACTTATTTTGCAAATAGGTGTTTAATATTTGCTAAGTCAGACTTTCCTTCCACTAATTCTTCAGGTGTTAAACCTGACAGCTCGTGAGGGAATACCAACCACTCGTCAGACTCGTGAATAAAATAATCTGGTGTCATTGGTACTTTTTTGTTTGCTGGCTTGTAGTATGGGCAAGCAACACGAATATCGCGAGGCAGGTTCAAGCGCATTAGCTCTGCAAGCTTTTCTTTCAACGCAAAAATACTGCGGCCAGAATCAAACACGTCATCAACGATTAGCAATGAATCGTCAGCGTTTGCATTTTCAACGATGTAATGCAGACCGTGAACTTTGATTTCTTTAGATTGCTTACCAATGCCATAGTAAGAAGATGTACGTACTGCGATATGATCGGTCTCTATACCTTTGTAATCGTAGTATTCTTGAACTGCGATACCAATAGGCGCACCACCACGCCAAATACCGATAATAAAGTCAGGTCTAAACCCGTCTTCATAAACTTTAGCGGCTAAGCGAAATGAATCTTCTAGCAATTGTTGCGCTGTGATATAGCACTTATCTGACATAAATACCCCGTTAGGAAGCCCGTGTGATGGTGACAAGCAGCAAGTGCTGCCAATTGATACCAATTACAATTGTTTGCAAGCCATAGGCACTTGTGTGATTGGTATAACCGAATATTTTAACGTAAAGCGCAATAAAATGCTGCAATAATAGTGTCTTTTTATTTTCATTTTTTGATTTGGGACACCATATTCTAAAGTTCAAGGTCGCCGAATAAACCGGTTCCTACGCAAAGTTCAATGGGTGAACAGACACCCACACAGAGTGGTTAATTTGGTGGGAGCGAGTTTACCTCGCGATGTTCTAAACAGCTCAAAGGTCGCCGAATAAACCGGTTCCTACGCAAAGTTCAATGGGTGAACAGACACCTACACAGAGTGGTTAATTTGGTGGGAGCGAGTTCACCTCGCGATGGTTTGCAACAGATAAAAATAAGGCCGCGGTGGGCGGCCTGTATCGGTTATTCTTCGGTATCTACGCTAGCGTCATTGTCTTCTGGTGTCTCGACACCATTGTGCTCTAGATCATAGCTATCTACACGCTGTAATCCGCGCGGTAACTTATTACCTCTGCGACCTCGCTCACCATAATAGTGTTCTAGATCACTCGGCTTTAAGGTTAGCTTGCGCTTACCTGCATGTAAGGTAACAGAAACGCCTTCAGGTACTACCGCTAACACTTTGACAAACTCTTCGCGGCTTTGCACTTTCGCGCTAGGAATAGAGATAATCTTATTCCCCTTACCTTTACCAAGTTTAGGTAAATCACGTAATGGGAATAGCAGCATTCTGCCTTCGCTCGAAATCGCCATACACATATCGGTGGCAACATCGAATACCTGGATTGGTGCCATCAAATGTGCACCTTTTGGCACGCTGACGAACGCTTTACCATTTTTGTTTTTGCTCACCATATCAGCAAAGTCACTGATAAAGCCGTAACCGCCATCGGTCGCCATCAGGTAAGTCGACTTCTCTTCGCCCATGACCACATGTTCAAAGTTACATCCTGACGCCAAGTTAAAGCGGCCCGTCATCGGCTCGCCCTGACTCCGAGCTGAAGGTAAACTATGCGCATCGGTTGCAAAGGCTCGCCCGGAGGTATCTAAGAACACCGCAGGCTGATTACTCTTACCTTTGGCTGAGGCTTTATAACTGTCTCCTGAGCGGTAGCTTAGCCCTTCGGCATCGATATCGTGACCCTTCGCAAAACGCGCCCAGCCTTTTTCAGATAGCACAACAGTTACAGACTCTGATGGGATCAAATCTTTTTCGCTAAGCGCTTTGGCTTCACCACGCTCAACTACCGGTGAGCGTCTATCATCGCCATACAATTCAGCAGCTTCTTGGATTTCCTTTTTCATTAATGTCGACATACGACGCTCAGAGCCTAAGGTTTTTTCCAATCCATCACGCTCTTTTTCAAGCTCATCCTGCTCACCACGGATCTTCATTTCTTCAAGCTTTGCAAGGTGGCGTAATTTCAGGTCTAGAATTGCTTCTGCCTGCTTATCTGAAAGACCAAAACGTGCTATTAACTCTTCTTTTGGTTTGTCTTCGTTGCGAATGATTTCGATGACTTCATCGATATTCAAAAATGCAATCATCAAACCTTCAAGAATATGCAAACGCGCAAGCACTTTGTCTAAACGGTACTGCAAACGTCTACGCACCGTTTCACGACGGAATACTAACCACTCAGATAAAATCTGACGCAAGTCTTTAACTTGTGGACGCCCGTCTAAACCAATCATATTGATGTTAACACGGTAGTTCTTTTCAAGATCCGTCGTGGCAAATAGGTGCGCCATTAATGGCTCGACCTTAACTCGATTTGAGCGCGGTACGATGACGATACGCGTCGGATTTTCATGATCCGATTCGTCACGTAAATCCGCTACCATAGGGAGTTTCTTCGCTGTCATTTGTGCCGCTATCTGCTCTAGCACCTTGGCACCCGAACATTGATGTGGCAACGCGGTGATCACCACTTCGCCTTGCTCTTCGGTGTACACAGCACGCATCTTGATTGAGCCACGACCTGTGGTGTAAAGCTTTTTGATCTCTTCTTGCGGCGTAATGATTTCCGCATCGGTTGGATAATCTGGCGCTTTGACCAATTCTAGAATTTCTTCTAGTTCGGTTTTAGGCTTATCCAATAACAAACAACAAGCTTCAGCAACTTCGCGTACGTTATGCGGCGGAATATCGGTTGCCATCCCCACCGCAATACCTGTCACCCCATTCAGCAGGATATGTGGTAAACGCGCGGGTAACACTTGTGGCTCATCTAAGGTGCCATCAAAGTTAGCGGTCCAATCAACCGTACCTTGACCAAGCTCTTTCAGCAGTACTTCTGAGAACTTAGATAAACGCGCCTCGGTATAACGCATCGCAGCAAATGATTTAGGATCATCCGCAGCACCCCAGTTACCTTGGCCATCCACCAGCGGATAGCGATAAGAAAACGGCTGCGCCATGAGTACCATGGCCTCATAACAAGCACTGTCGCCATGAGGGTGATATTTACCCAATACGTCACCGACGGTACGGGCAGATTTTTTGTATTTTGCTTGAGCAGACAAGCCCAGCTCACTCATCGCATATACAATACGACGTTGTACAGGCTTCAGGCCGTCACCAATATGTGGCAACGCCCTATCCATGATCACATACATGGAATAGTTCAGGTAGGCGTCTTCAGTAAAACGCCCCATCGGAAGTTGTTCAATGCCTTGCAAGGACAAGGCTTGAGGATCTGTCATGTTACACCTTACTTGTTGTTGTAGCTGATGCGATATATCGCATTGGCGTAATCATCGGAAACGAGCAGGCTACCGTCATCGAGCTCTGCAATTGCGGCTGGTCGACCATAGGTTGTTTCGTTTTCCATAAAGCCGGTAAGGAAAGGCTCATAGCCTCGAATTTGGCCATCTTGCACGTTTGCTCGCATTACTCGATAGCCCACTTTTTTGCTGCGGTTCCAAGAACCATGTTCAGCAACAAAAAGCTGATGCTTCATTGCCTTTGGAAATTGCTCGCCACGATAAAAGTGAATGCCCAGCGGTGCAACGTGCGCTTGTAGTGCAAGTGCTGGCATGGCGTAGTCAGTCACCGATTTACCCTCACCAAATTCAGGGTCTAGCACACTGCCGCCATGAACATACGGGAAGCCAAAATGCTGACCTATTTCGTCAACGCGGTTGATTTCACATGGTGGAATATCATCTCCCATCATGTCGCGACCGTTATCGCTAAACCATAACTTTCCGGTTACTGGGTGATAATCGAAACCCACTGAGTTACGCACACCTTTGGCAATCGTCGAAAGCTTTTTTGTCTCAAGATTTAGTGAAAATATACGGCCAAACTTAGGGTCTTCGGCACAAATATTACAAGGCACGCCAACAGGAATGATCAGTTCGCCTTCAGGCGATACTGTTAGGTACTTCCAGCCGTGGTGGCGTTTGTCAGGCAAATCATCAAACACCACTTCTTTTACCGGTGCCTTGAGGTTTTTTGCGATTTGCTTAAACCGCACAATACGCTCAACTTCAGCAACGTATAAGTCACCGTCTTTTAGAGCAATACCGGAGGGCATATTCAGCCCTTCTGCAACCAAGATTTTCTTGTCGGCTACGCCATCACGATTGTTGTCAATGAGTGCGTGAACTTTACCCGCTTTGCGAGAGCCAACATACACAGTGCCATCTTTACCCACCGCCATTTGTCTTGCATTTTCAACATCTTTCGCAAAATAGCTCAGCTCATACCCTTTTGGTACCGAAAGGCGCGAAAGTATATCGTTTGCCAGCGCTGGTGAGCTTAATAACGCTACTGCCAGTGTCGTCGCTACCTTGGTCAATTTGCAATGTATTTTCATGTTAAACCTCTGCCTTATCTCCGTGCTGCTCAAGCCAAATTTTACGGTCGCCAGAGCGCTTTTTAGCTAACAGCATATCCATCATTTCGAGGGTTTGTTCAGGCTCATCTAATGTCAGCTGAACTAAACGTCTAGTATTTGGATCCATGGTGGTTTCACGCAATTGCAACGGGTTCATTTCACCCAACCCTTTAAAGCGCTGTACGTTTACTTTTCCGCGTTTCTTTTCAGCCTCAATACGGTCTAAAATGCCCTTTTTCTCATCTTCATCAAGGGCGTAGTAAACTTCTTTACCAACATCAATGCGAAATAGCGGCGGCATGGCAACAAAAACATGGCCCTTACGAACAAGCTCAGGGAAATGCTTCACAAAGAGTGCGCATAATAAAGTTGCAATGTGAAGCCCGTCAGAATCCGCATCCGCGAGGATACATACTTTGCCATAGCGCAAACCTGATAAATCTTCAGAGTCTGGGTCAATACCTAAGGCAACAGAAATATCATGTACTTCTTGCGAGGCTAAGATCTGTCCAGATTCCACTTCCCAAGTATTTAGGATTTTACCGCGCAGTGGCATGATTGCTTGAAACTCACGATCTCGTGCTTGTTTTGCCGAGCCACCTGCTGAGTCCCCTTCCACCAAAAAGATTTCTGAGCGTTCGGTTTCACTTCCAGAACAATCGGTTAATTTACCCGGTAAAGCTGGACCCGAAGTGACTTTTTTACGAACCACTTTTTTCGCAGCACGCAAACGTTTTTGCGCATTGCTGATACACAGCTCAGCAAGTAACTCTGCCGTTTCAGTGTGTTCGTTTAACCATAAACTAAAGGCGTCTTTGACAATGCCTGATACAAAGGTAGCGCACGAACGTGATGACAGCTTTTCTTTGGTTTGACCGGCAAATTGTGGATCTTGCATTTTAACCGACAAGACATAACTACAACGGTCCCAAACATCATCAGGCGTCAGTTTAACGCCACGCGGGATCAGGTTTCTGAATTCACAAAACTCACGCATCGCTTCAAGTAAGCCTTGGCGTAACCCATTTACATGAGTTCCGCCTTGTGCCGTTGGAATAAGGTTTACGTAGCTTTCAGCGATGGATTCGCCGCCCTCTGGCAACCAATGAAGCGCCCAATCAACCCCTTCGGTTGAGCCACTGAAACTGCCTGTAAATGGGGATTTCGGCAGCACTTCATAGCCTTCAGCGCTGTCTTTTAGGTAATCCTCAAGACCTGCCTCGTAGTGCCATTCTTGCGTTTCTTTCGTCTGTTTATTTACAAAACGAATTCTAAGCCCAGGACACAATACAGCCTTGGCTTTGAGCAAGTGGTTTAACTTAGTAATTGAGAAGTTAGCTGAGTCAAAATAACTCGCGTCGGGCCAAAAGTGTACTGAGGTGCCGGTATTACGCTTACCAACACTGCCGGTCACTCTTAAGTCTTCGACTTTATCGCCGTTTTCAAATGCCATTTCATAGATTTGCGCATCGCGTTTAACGGTAATTTCGACTCGAGTCGACAACGCATTAACAACCGATATACCCACCCCATGTAGACCACCGGAGAACTGGTAGTTTTTATTGGAAAACTTGCCCCCAGCATGAAGTTTGGTCAAGATCAATTCAACCCCAGGCACGCCCTCTTCTGGGTGAATGTCCACTGGCATTCCTCGACCGTCGTCGATGACTTCAAAGGAGTTATCTTCGTGCAAGATCACGTCAATCTTGGTGGCATGTCCGGCTAAGGCTTCATCGACACTGTTATCGATAACCTCTTGGCCTAAATGATTAGGTCTGGTGGTATCGGTATACATGCCAGGACGGCGCTTAACTGGCTCTAAGCCATTGAGTACCTCAATAGCTTCGGCATTATAGTTTTGCTGACTCATAGGCTAGTTCTAGTTATCTTTTTATCCGCTAGTATATGCACAACGTACAGTTTTGAGCAGAGCTTTGTGCATAAATTCTAATTTTTGATAGTTAAAAATTTGGTGATGGTGTCAAAATAGCGTGGAAATTCAACAAAGCTATGATCCCCACCAAACTCAATAATTTGACGACAATGACTATAATAACGCACCGCCTCTTCAAAAGGCAGCACCTCGTCGCCCGTTTGTTGCAATAATAGCAAGTTTTCTGGATTACTAAGCTGCTCGACATACATGGATTTTAACGCATCAATATGCTCATGCAGCAGCTCATAATGACAATCCTGATAAGGATTGTATTGTGGTCCAAGGTAGTCATTTAATAATGAAAAAGGCCTAACTGCAGGATTTATCACCACCGCTTTACAGCCAAGATGTTGTGAAAAGTAGGTGGCGTAATAGCCGCCTAACGAGCTACCTAATAACACAGTATCAGAATCAATGACGCTATCCAACTGTGCCAATGCGACCCTCGGATCATAATGCAGCCTTGGGACAAAGTATGGCGTTTGTTTATCCATCATATATTCACCAAATGCCGTTGCTTTATAGGATAGCTCTGAGCTATTAAAGCCGTGTATATAAACTACTTTCCGAGCCATTTTACCTCTGTTGTTATAGCGCTTTTACTAAATACGATGACACGATAAGCGGGACCCAAATCAGACTGACACCAGTCCTTTGTGTGCTTTTCAAATTGGATTGATGTTGCAGGCGTCGCATAGATAGGCAAAGTGCGAAATTGTTGTTGATATTCATTGTGCACATGACCATGAAATAGCCCTAAGACTTGCTCTGAGTCCACCAGCAAGTTTAACAGTGCAGGACCATTTTCGAGCATATGTTTATCTAAATAGCCATCTATCGGCCTAGGATGGTGGTGAGCAAAAACAATCGTATTGTCGTTGATACTATTGTTAAGCTTGTTTTTGAGCATCTCTAAATGTGACTTAGCGCACCATCCTGCGGGTGTTTCACCTTTTGAGTTTAACAGTAGCACCTGACCAAATGGACCTGAGATGCGCTTATGACGAACGATTTGCCCAGCACTTATTTCTTCAAGTAACGCTAGCTCGTCGTGGTTACCCGGCACCCAAAGCACAGGGCATTGCAACTCACTCTCACTCACTAAACGGGCAAACTCATGATAAGAAGCCGCACTGTGATCTTGTGTTAAATCACCGCCAAACACCACACAATCAAAATGCTCTTTTGCCATCGCGGCGAGAGTGCGTTCAAGGTTAGCGGCGGTATTTACCGCAAAATATTCCCCAGAGGGCATGGCAAACAAATGACAATCCGTAAAATGGCCAATACGAATTTGCGATTTATCGAGTTGCAGCTCAAGATCAAACCAAGCCATTGTTTACATCCCAGTTTAAATGTACGCGGCCTTTTTCTAAACACACCATAAGCCAATCAGCTAAAAACGCATTTATTTGATACTTTTCATCTTTTTGGTGCATATCAGGATTTGGGTAACCATAGGATGGCTTTATTCGACGATGATAATCACGGTGAATTACTTCAGCCACTTTAGCATCATGGTAGAGGCGCACAGACAACGAAAAGTGTGGCAGATGGGCGCTTATCGTCGCCATCTGCTCGATGTGAATGTCCGTTGTGTATTTACTGACCCCAGCGACGCTCAAACAGTAGCGTGCAGAGGCTAAGTCAATCACTCGGCTTTCGCCGACCACTTCTTCAGGTAGCAATTTTAGCGCCCGTAAATAATTACGTTCGCACAGCGTGATGTAACGGGGCAGAGATTGAATATACTGCTTTGAACTCAGCACTTGTGACAAAAATACGACTCCTAAACTGCTTCTATATCCGCGCTTTATTTAATGCCAACCATTGTAGACTAATAACAGTGGCAGCGTTATCGATTTCCTCATTATCAAGGCGTGCAAGGGCTTCATCAAGTGGCATCACATGCACTTTGATATCTTCACCTTCTTCAGCCAATCCATAAACCCCACCCGCTTCAGATAAATCAGCAAGCGCTAAATACAGATATAGTCGCTCTGTTGTACCACCTGGACTTGATAAATAAGAGCGCATATAAATGAGCTTATCAAGCTCAAGTCCAGCTTCTTCTTTAGCTTCTTTTCTTGCTACACTCTCATAATCTTCGCTCCCTTCTGCCATTCCTGCAATGCATTCCAAAAGCCAAGGAGAGTGTTTTGAAGCCAACGCCCCTATGCGAATTTGCTCAATAAGCAACACGCTGTCTGTAACAGGATCGTACGGCAATATTGCAACCGCATGACCACGCTCTAATATCTCGCGAGTTATCGGCTCTGATACCCCACCATTAAATAAGGCGTGAGTAAATTGGTACTTGTGAATGGTGAAAAAACCATTGAAGATTGTTTCTGTTGAAGAAACATTGACGTCGACTTTGTTAAACTGACTCAAAGGTTTCATAAAATAATCCTGTATTTTTTAATAGCAACGGTTTAAAAGCTAACCAATCGCCCTTATAGTAGGGTCATACCTGAATAAGTAAACGAAGTCGTTTACCTTTAACTTTTTCCACTTTACAATACCCAAGTGGTATTAATATATTCTGTTACACTTGTTGGCGATGTTTTACGCATTTGGTCTTTAATTGGGCCGCAAAAACAGGGTAACATGCTGACAGTATAAAAATTGTCTAAGGACTGAGCGAAAAATGAAAAAAACTCTACTATCATTAGTTGTTGGGTTGTCGTGCGCACTTTCAAGCAGCCTGTCCCACGCGGAAGACCTACTGCAAGTATACGACATTGCAACGGCTAACGATCCTACCGTATTAAAGGCTAAAGCGCAGGCTGATGCGCAAAAATATGCACAAGACCAAGCGTTAGGCGTATTGCTGCCTCAGCTTGGTTTTCAAATGAGTTACACAGACGTAAACTCTGAAGGTCCATCGAGCCAGCAAAATGACTCAACAGGCTATACCATGTTTGAGTCTGACACTGACACCTTTCAGCGTTCAATTACCCTAAACCAAACCATTTTTAATATGGCATCTTGGCAGGGTCTTTCAATTGCTGAAAAACGTGCAATGCAAGCATCGACTCAATATGAGCAGCAAAAGCAAACTTTGATTGTCCGTATTGCTGAAGGTTACTTTAATGTGCTAAGCGCGTTAGATAGCCTAGAGTTTGTACAAGCCGAGAAGCGCGCTATTGAACGTCAACTAGAGCAAACTAAACAGCGCTACGAAGTAGGTTTAACTGCAATTACAGACGTGCATGAAGCAAGAGCGCAATTTGACCGTGCAGTTGCAGACGAAATCATAGCAGGTAATGCGGTTGAAACAGCACGTGAAACATTACGTACAATTACGGGTAAGTATCACGCTAAGCTAGATAAGTTAAATACTGAAACCTTCTCAACAGTTAAGCCTACGCAAAATACCAATGATTTTATCGAGATTGCAAAAGCGAAGAACTTAGACCTTCAAGTCGCAAAATCCGCGGTAGACATCGCAAAAGATCAAATTGATTTAGCTAAAGCTGGACACTACCCAACACTAAACTTAAATGCTACTTATTCTGATTCTTTAGCTGACAGTGCAGGTAGACAACATGCTCCACGTAGCGACAGAACTTCGGTAGGTTTAACGTTAGACGTACCAATTTATACTGGTGGTCAAACCGTTGCGGCGACCGATCAAGCTCGCGCAAACTTTGTTGCTAGCAGCGAAGATATGGAAGCGGCAATGCGTAACATGACACGCTCAGTGATCACATCTTATAACCAAGTGGTTTCAGACGTTGCAACTTACCGTGCGCTAGAGCAAGCGGTTGTTTCAGCAGAAAGTGCGTTACAAGCAACTGAAGCGGGCTTTGATGTAGGTACTCGTACCATCGTGGACGTACTAGTCAGCACGCAAAACCTGTATAATGCGAAACGTAACTTAGCTGATATTCGTTATCGCTATGTACTTTCGTCGCTGCGTTTAAAACAAGCTGCAGGTACACTATCTCGTACCGATCTTGAAGCAATCAACCAAGGTTTAATTGAAGGCTAAGTACTTCGATTATCACCTCTGAAAAGGCCAGCTATGCTGGCTTTTTGTATTTTTACAGCAATATAGATAAACTAGCCGCTTCAATTAAGTCTTAGGTATATTACTTTGGTTACTCACTCACCTTTCAAATGGTCATTCTTAGCACCTAAATTTTGGCTGACTTGGCTTGGTGTTTTCGCCCTGTATTTAATCTCATGGCTCCCGCAAGGTGTTCAATTTGCACTGGGTAGAGGGCTTGGACGCCTAGTCCATAAATATATGAAACGTCGCCGTCATATTGCTGATGTCAATTTGAAACTTTGCTTTCCACACCTAAGTGAAGCAGAGCATAAAGCTATGCTACTAAAAAATATGGAAAATACCGGCATAGCAACACTTGAAACGGGGATGGCATGGTGGTGGCCAGAGTGGCGCATCAATCAGGTGGTGGGCTCGATTAAAGGGCTAGAGCATATTGAAGCCGTGCAAAAGCAAGGAAAAGGGGTACTTATGCTGGTTCCCCATATGTTGCATCTTGAGATGGCAAGCCGAGTGCTAGGCACTAAAGTGCAAGGTGTTGGCTTTTATCGCCCACACAATAATCCACTTATGGAGTTTTTTATGACCCGTGGGCGACTGCGCTCAAATGAGTATCTAGTCACCAAGCGAGACGTTAAAGGCTTATTGAAAACGCTCTCGAGCAAACGCGTTTGTTATTACCTGCCTGATCAAGATTATGGCCGCAAGCGCTGCGAGTTCGCACCTTTCTTTGCGGTTCCTGATGCTGCAACAACAACTGGTACTTTATTATTTTCTGCTAGCAAAAAGGCTGAGACTTTAAGCTTACACTGTACGAGAGATGCAAAAGGGATGTATCATTTAGATATACAACCTATTTTAGAATCATTCCCAAGTGGCAATGATCTTGCAGATGTGACTCGCGTCAACGAGAGAATGGAGCAAGCAATCAATTGTGCGCCGGATCAATATATGTGGGTGCATCGTCGCTTTAAAACGCGACCTGATGAAAAGGCACCTTCGTTTTATTAGGGCCTAGAGTCTTGGAGTAGTTTGAAATGGCTAAGAAGAAAAAAAATAAATTATCGTCAATCTGGTTTTGGACTAAACACCTATCACTAGGTGTGTTACTCATTTGGGCTGCCTACTATTTTCTTTTTGGTGCCTCTAAAGACATGAACTTTAGGGAAACCACCAATGTTGCAGCGCAAGGCCTGTCGCAATTTTACGAAAGCTTTAGAAATAGCATGAGCAATCGTGATACTGATCGTGAAAAGTACGTTATCACGCTCGGCAAGCCCACCTATCCGCTTGATGACGCACTCGCGCAAAGAGCGCTTGCTGTTAAGCCATCTAACCCTAAATGGACCGGTGAAAAACAACCAAGACGCTTTGATACAGGCGATACTTTAAAAGATGTGCTTACCAAGCAAGCCAAAGAAGAAGGTGTGGAACTGTTCTGGTATCTAGAGCGTGATTATGTGGTGAAATACAACTTCCGTCTTGATACCGACTTTGTTTCTGCACTCTATCAGGTTGGAACGGCGATAAATGACGACTTTGAATTTCAAGTCTATACATTTTTCTGTCCGCGAGAGCGTGCTGCGGTTATCACCGAAAACCCACCAATCTATGTACGTGAAAACTGCCGTAAGCTAGCGGGTTAAGCAAGTACCCGCTGCCAAATTTGAACGACTTGTTGTGCGTGTTGATCAAACGCTTCACGCCCAACAACCCTACCTAATTGGTTTAAGCTATTAAAATGGTATTGATCTCTAAACAAACAATATGCAGAGATTAAGTGCTTCATTTCATCCCCATCAATCACTTCAACTTCACCCGCTTGCTCTAAAATACGTATATTATCTGGATAAGTACAAAGTGCTGGATACTGACTGCTATATCGCAACACAATGTACTGACTGATAAATTCAATATCCGTCATGCCGCCAATTCCCTGCTTTAAGTCAATGTGACTGTCACTATCTTGGTTAAGATGGGCTCGCATTTTTTCACGCATATTGCGAACATCTTCCGCTAGTTTAGGCACGTCTCGCTGCTGCATTAGTATTGCATGGCGTATTTCATCAAATCGTACGGCCATTTTCGGCTCACCTAACACCATACGAGCTCTCACTAGCGCCTGATGCTCCCATGTCCAAGCTTGTTCTAACTGGTATTGGTAAAAACTTTCTAGATTGATAGCGAGTAAGCCCGAGTTTCCTTCAGGGCGAAGTCGAGTATCTAATTCGTAAAGCATGCCAGAGAGCGTTTTGGTATTGAACAAATGCATTAAACGCTGTGCCAGCTTCATATAAAACTGTCTTGAAGAGATAGGTTTATCACCCTGAGTTTGGCTTTCTCCGTCACGATTATGCACAAACACTAAGTCTAGATCTGAGTTGTAACCGAGCTCATACCCCCCCGCCTTACCATACGCTATTACAGCAAAGCCTTTTTCTTCTATTGTTGCACCTTCAGGCGCACCAAAACGCGCCACCATATGCCCCCAGGCAATATCGACGGCCTTTGCGATAATCGCCTCAGCAAGCGCAGTTAAGTGATCGCTCACCTTCATAATATCCAACACGCCAGTGGCGTCTGCAGCCGCAACTTTTAGCTGATGCGTTTGTTTAAATTGTCGCAGCGCTTCCATCTGTAGCTCAACATCTTGCTCATCTATACGCAAAAATGCTTGCTGGATCTCGTTTTTATAGGCCGTTAATGGCAAAGGTTTATAGAGAGTTTGCGGGTCGATAAGCTCATCAAGAAGGATCGGGTATTTCGCAATATGCTCAGCAATCCATGCGCTATGACAACAAAGCTTGATAAGTTGAGTCAATGCACCGTGATTTTCATACAGTAGCTCCAAATATGCAGTGCGAGATGCTACTTTATTGATCACACTGAGCACGCGAGCAAGTGCCGGTTCCATGTTTTGTTTACTGAGCTCTCGTAGCAAGGCTGGCATTAACTTATCAAGAATATCGCGACCACGAGTGCCCGCCTGCTTTTTACTTAGCCCTTGTTTAAACTCCATCAAGTCAGTTTGCCAAGTCTCAAAACACGGCGCAGCTCGGCACTGGCCCAGCTGAGCAATTTCTCCCGTTTGCCACGCATAAACTGCGCTATCGTCTTCATCTAATTCTTCTTCAGGCGGTTCACCAATGACTTGACTAAACTCAGCCCGGATATGCTGCGTCACAACCTTTAGCATTTGCTCGACTTCAGCGTAATCGTTACATTGCAATAAGTGGCTCAGGCGCAGACAGTCTAAGTTGTTGTCGGGTAAAGTTTGCGTTTGTTTGTCGTCAAATGCTTGTAGATATTGCTCAACTTTACGCAGCACTAAATAGTTCTCATGCAGACGGTTTTTGACCTCAATAGGGACAATTTCAAGCGTTTCAAGCTCTTCTAACGCCTGTAACAATGAAGGGGTTTGTAATGGCGTTTCGCGACCGCCGCGTATCAGTTGCAAAGCCTGCACAATAAACTCTACTTCTCGAATGCCACCAGCGCCCAGCTTTATGTTATTCGTTAAGCCTTTGCGTCTCACCTCTTGGGCAATCATGTTTTTCATCTTTCGCAGTGAATCTATCACAGAAAAGTCGATATAACGGCGATAGACGAACGGCCGGATTAAGTCGTAAAACTCTTGCCAATACAGCGACGGTTCACCAATTGGCCGCGCCTTTAACATCGCATAGCGCTCCCATTCTCGACCTTGATCTTGGTAATAATCTTCCATCGCGGCATAGCTCATCACCAAAGGACCACTGTCCCCAAATGGTCTTAAACGCATATCGACTCTGAATACTTGGCCATCAATGGTAACTTGATTAAGTGCTGAAATAAGTTTTTGTGCCACTCGAGTGTAAAATACTTGCGCCTCAATGCTACGCCGGCCACCGGATGTGTCGACACTTCGTGGATAGGCAAAGATCAAATCGATATCAGAGGAAAAATTCAGCTCCTTACCGCCAAGCTTTCCCATGCCCAATACCGTCATGGGTATCGAGTTACCAGCCTCATCTTTTGGTGAGCCTGATTGCGCTTCTACGCTTAAGTACGCCCATTGATAAGCATTTGAAATCAAGGTATCGGACAGCTGCGAAACATAGCGAATACTGTCATCAATCTCATTGCCTGCAACCAAATCCAGCCACATCACTTTAAGCCAATACTTTAAGCGATAGTGACGCAGCTGCTGCCAAGCTTGTTTTTCTTCAACTAATGGCGCGGCAAAGTCAAACACATCAGGGCAGTCGCGCATTTGCATCTGCGTATCATCGAGCAGCCAAGCTCCCCACTCAGGAAATCGTGCAAGTGTACGCTCGGCAAAATCACTCAGGGCCAGTAACCGTGCCAGTTTGGGCTCCATCGGCGCATCACCATAAATCATTTGGTAACGCTCTTGAGCAAGCGTATTCAGCGCTGCTTGAACAAACAATTCCGACATAAAAAACTCCACGGTAGACTGGCTCTCTTTGTGAGCAGTGTTATAGTAACTCTATCTAAAACACAACCTTACACCGAGTATGAGTTATTTGTCTTTAAACAATATCAACTTTTTAGCGATTTTGATTTGCTTTGTCATTGTCTGCGGTTTAACTATTTTGCTGCGCTTAATGATCCAGCGTAGCGCCAACAATCTCCTAGATGACGAGCTCGCACAACGTGACAACTTTGCACTTGGGATCAGCTATGCCAGTCAAGTGACGATGCTGTGTGTTTGTGTTGCATACTTATTCAATGATTTAGGTGTGGTGAGAGCGCAGGCACACCCTCTGCAAGTGGCCTTACATATTGGGTTGATCATTGCCTTTGTATACTTTGGCCAATGGATCCATCGCAAATGGATTTTGTATCAGTTTGACGAAGAAGAAGCGATTTTAAAGCAAAATATCTGCGCCGCGATGGTGGACTCAGGCATGTTACTCGGTAACACCATTTTGGTGCTTGGTTTATATCATTGGGTGCACCCGAAAGGCTGGAGCGATCTATTAGTCGTAGCCCTTGGCTTTATGCTATTACAGCTGCTTTATACACTAGATAGTAAAATCAGAGAAAGTCGCTTTGCCAGGTTTAACCAAGGTGCTTCTTTACAACAAAATTTTAATCTCAGAAACACTTCGATTGGTATTCGTTATGCGGGCAAATCCATCGGCCTCTCTTTAGCCATGTATGCGGGACTACACAGCGCTCCCTACCATGGAGCAAAAGTGGTAGAAAACTTGTTTTCGGTTGTCATGCATTGCGGTGTAATGTGGCTTTTTCTTTACATTGGTAGCTACGTATTACTGCATTTATCCTTACCTAAGGTCAATATTGGGTTAGAAGTAGACCACCAAGATAACGTTGGTATCGCATGTTTGGAGTTTGCGGTTTTCTGTTCCATAGGCTATTTACTTATTAACTTGTTTTCGGTGTAACGCAATACTGCATGAATGCTTTAAGTGATGGATTTTTACTGGTAGATAGCAATTGGGATTTTAGCCAAGAACTCGTCGAGCATTTGCAAAACGTGCGCTCTAGCCAAGCCAGTAATATTATTATCGCAGGTGACAACACCAAACAAATGCTCAAGATGATGTTTAAAGAGCAAATAAAAGACTACTGTTATTGTGACTTTGACAATGAAATTAGCGTTTCTGAACTTGCCAGCTATTTGCATCGTCACCATAACATTCATGCCGTGTTGCTCTATTCTCTGGACTATCATTTAGCCACCGAAGAGCAGCGCTTTATTTTTGATTCTCTTCACCCTCACCGGTTTTTAATCGAACAATCCCCGCAAGGTTTTCAGATCACTAAACTGCACTCACAAGCATTAATCAATCACTTATCTTGTCATCCGGATACCGCTGGCCTCCCCGACCCTGACTTGATGCTTGCCAAGCTCACAGGGTTACTTTGCGGTAAAGCTAAAGTGGCAGGATGATGTAGACTAACCGTGCGCGAGCGCTTACCATTGCCACAAAACAGCAACTGAATAATCGAATTATGCGTATTCCACATATTTATCAAGACTCGCCTTTGGCCATTGGTGTGCCAGTTACTTTGGATGATGACGCCGCAGGACACATAGGCCGAGTGCTTAGAATGACAACCAAAGATAAAGTCAGCCTGTTCAACGGACAAGGCGGCGAGTACCTATGTCAATTAAGTGAAGTTGGGAAAAAGAAAGTTGTTGCTGTACCTGAATCATTTGAAGACAAAAATGTAGAATCTCCACTTGCCATACATCTTGGGCAAGGGATTTCTCGCGGTGATAAAATGGACTTCACTATTCAAAAGTCGGTAGAGCTGGGTGTAAGCGAAATTACTCCTTTGTTTACCACACGCTGCGGCGTTAAATTAAGTGGTGAGCGTCTAGCAAAAAAACACCTGCAATGGCAAAAGATAGCAATTGCCGCTGCCGAGCAATCCGGGCGTAATACCATCACTGTTATTCACCCGCCGATGGAGTTGTCTGAATGGCTTGCACAGCAAAGCGACGAGTTAAAAATCACACTACATCCTCGCGCCGAACATTCAATAAAAACACTGCCATATACCCAGTCTGGGATCCGCTTTTTAGTGGGCCCTGAAGGCGGCTTTACCGATGAAGAGCTAGACGCCACCGCTCAACAGCGGTTTGTGGATGTCCGTTTAGGCCCACGTGTACTACGTACAGAAACCGCAGCGCTAACGGTACTGAGCGCACTACAGCTGCAATTTGGCGATTTAGCACTTTAAATACACAGAGCAACCCCCATATCATGGGTAAACTCAGCAAGCGCAATGGGAGCGTCTATGACAATTAAATTAGGGATCATTTCCGATCCTATCAGTGGCTTTAACATTAAAAAAGACACCGGGTTTGCCATGATGCTGGCGGCACAGCAGCGCGGCTATGAATTGTATTACATGGAAATGAATGATCTTTTCTTGTACCAAGGCGTTGCCAAAGCGACCGCAGCAAAAGCGCAGGTATTTGACGATACTTCCCATTGGTATGAACTAGCTGAGAAACAAGAAATCGACTTAGGCGACCTTGACGTTATTTTAATGCGTAAAGATCCGCCTTTTGACACTGAATATATTTACGCCACTTATATTCTTGAGCGCGCTGAACTTGCGGGATCGCTTGTAGTAAATAAACCACAAAGCCTACGCGACGCCAATGAAAAGCTCTTTACTGCGTGGTTTAGTGAACATACTCCAGATACTTTAGTTACGCGTAATCAATCACAAATTCGCGAGTTTTTAGCTAAACATGGCGATATCATTCTCAAGCCTTTAGATGGGATGGGCGGCGCGTCTATTTTTAGAGTGAAACAAGATGATGCAAATATTGGCGTGATCTGCGAAACGCTTACCGAACATGGTTCTCGCTATGCGATGGCGCAAAACTATATTCCAGCCATTAAAGACGGTGATAAGCGCGTGTTAGTGGTAGATGGTGAAGTGATGCCATACTGCTTGGCTCGCATTCCACAGGGCGGTGAAACTCGTGGTAATCTCGCGGCAGGTGGCCGTGGTGAAGCAAGACCTATTAGCGAATCGGACCGGAAAATTGCCGAAGCCATTGCCCCAACGTTAAAGGCAAAGGGCCTGATATTCGTTGGCTTAGATATCATTGGCGATAAGCTTACCGAAATCAATGTCACCGCACCAACTTGCGTGAAAGAAATTGAAGCGGCATATGACATTTCAATTATGGATAAGTTTTATGATGCGATCGAGCGAAAACTCGACCATACTAAAAACTAACCATTAAGGGGGTCTGGTTATGAAATCACTCGCTAATCACTTTTTAGTGGCAATGCCCAGCATGGACGACCCTTTTTTCAATCATACGGTAACCTATCTTTGTGAACACAGCGAAGATGGTGCGATGGGGTTGGTGGTAAACCACCCTATCGATATCACCGTGGGCGAATTGCTTGATCAAATTGATATCGATAACGACAAATCTAGCCAAGCGGCTAAGGTAAATATCTACGCCGGTGGGCCTGTTCACACCGACAGAGGTTTTGTACTACATACGCCAAAGTTTGGTTACGCCTCAAGCCAAGAGCTTAGCTCCGAAATTATGATCACCACATCAAAAGATGTTTTAGCCTCTTTAACGTCATCACACTCTCCCGAAGGATTTATCATCACCTTGGGCTATGCTGGATGGGTAAGTGGTCAACTAGAGAAAGAACTGAAAGAAAACACTTGGTTAGTCGTCGAGGCTGACCCCGAAATCATATTTAATACGCCACCCGAAAAGCGTTGGGAAAAAGCAGTACAAATGCTTGGTATCGACGTTGCACAATTAAGCTCGCAAGCGGGTCATGCGTAACTAGCCAGTAATTTTGAGCTTAGGTTAATAAACGAAGTATTCATGGAAATCAAAAAAGAAAAAGTGCCTAAAGGTAAACGTAGCGTCATCGGGTTTGACTTTGGCACTAAAAGTATCGGCTTGGCCATCGGCCAAGAAATCACCGCAACCGCATCAAGCCTAGGTGCAGTTAAGGCAAACGATGGCATTCCAAATTGGGATGACATCGCCGTATTTATTAACGAATGGCAACCTGATTTATTGGTGGTTGGCTTACCACTGAATATGGATGGTACCAATCAAGATTTAACATTCAGAGCAAAAAAGTTTGCTAACCGCTTGCATAACCACTTCCGGTTGCCGGTAGAAACACAAGATGAGCGCTTGACGACAGCAGACGCCAGAGCACGCTTATTTGAACAAGGTGGCTATAAGAACCTTGCAAAAGGTAAGGTAGATGGCATGTCTGCTTGTATCATTCTTGAAAGCTACTTTGAAGCAATGTGGGAATAGCCCGACTAACTCTTGGGCCTGTTGAGCTTTATGGCTTTATTTTCCACCAAGTGAATTGATATTTATGCACGGCATAGTCGGTGTAGTGATAACACACTAAAAATATCAATCTAGCGCCGACCTTTAATATCAAAAATTCAGTACTGATATTAAAGGTACGGCTAACTGTCTGTAAAAGCCCATAATATTTAGCGAACTCTCAACGCTTTCAATCACCAGCAGTAAGGCAACTCTTATTCCCCTAAACACTATGGTGAAATCGCTATTTTTGTACACCTAGCAAAGCAACTCTAGCCGCGAGTAGGCGTATAAATGACTAGCGAAGCTCCTGTGCAGGGTTTACGACTTGGTACTTCTTCAAATCAGGTATTAACCCTGCTTGCTGATATGCGCTAGTGATCCGGCCTTGCTCACGTAGTATTGCAAGGCCTTTTTGTAATGCAGCAAACGCTCGTTCACCTTCAGGGTGAAGCCGAGACACCGCAAAATGTCTGCTGTCGTTTAACAGCACGACTAGATGCTCATTAGCAATGAGCTCAACATCTTCCAAAACAAAGCGATTATCTAGCTTCGGCATAAGCGGCATCAACATGAAGTCGACCCAACCTTTGCTCACCATACGCGCTTGTGACATCCAATCTGGTTCAGCATGAAGCTGTTTAAGCGGAAGTGACTCCAAGGTCTGCCAATCGGTCTGCCACTTAGGGTTCGATACCGAAGTTAGCTGGGTGAGCCCTTGCTCCGCTTGTAGCTGCTTTACTTTTTGATTATCTATCCCGTGATAAATACCAGCAAAATACTGACCTTTTTGAATAACCGGCTCACTGATAAAAAGCAGCCGACCTTTATTTTCAAGGTCTGCTTTCCAATAACTATCAAAGTGAAGTAGTTGTTCCCCTTTTTCAAGCAAATTGGATTCACGAAAACTGACAAAGCCTGGTGTAAAAATAAATACTTTGTCGAAGCCACCTTTTTGCAAGGCTTGCTGTGCTATCACCATATCGACAACATCACGGCGTAAATACTGGCCACTAAAATCGGTAATTTTTGTGACGTCGCGTTCACCAACAAAACGTTGATAATCAGCGAGGACATCATCTCTAATAAAAACATTAAGTGCTTCGCTGGCATTAAGTACTCCAGCAAAGCTCAGCACAAAAGCGAAGAATAGATAGCTGCGTTTAGTTCTTCGAATCCAACCCATCTACCGTAACCCCTTGTAGGAAGCCCGCACCTTTTTGTTCATTATTTTGCAGCTTGATCATCAGGCGCAGATCATTTGGCGAGTCAGCATGATGTAGTGCGTCGGCATAGTTGATCCGCTGCTGCTTATAAAGCTCAAACAACGCTTGGTCAAAGGTTTGCATGCCCATGTCTTTCGACTTTGCCATTGCTTCTTTAATCGAACCAATATCGCCTTTTTTAATAAGCTCGGCAACGAGTGGGGAATTCAGTAGTACTTCAATGGCTGCTTCTCGACCTTCACCTTTTGAAGAAGGCACAAGTTGTTGCGCTACAATAGCGCGCAAGTTCAGCGCCAAATCGTACTTCAGTTTATCGTGCTTTTCTTTAGGGACTAAGTGCATGATACGGTCGATGGCCTGATTGGCATTATTGGCGTGTAAAGTTGCAACGCATAAATGCCCCGTTTCAGCAAAACTCAATGCATACTCCATGGTTTCTTGCGAGCGAATTTCACCAATTAAAATAACATCTGGTGCTTGGCGTAATGAGCTTTTTAAGGCAGATTCAAAACTGTCAGTATCAATGCCCACTTCACGCTGAGTAATGATGCTTTTTTGGTGTTGGTGCACAAACTCGATGGGGTCTTCAATGGTCAAAATGTGGCCACGTTGGTTACGATTACGATAACCGAGCAGTGCCGCAAGCGAGGTTGACTTACCCGTGCCCGTACCACCTACAAATAACACCAAGCCACGTTTGGACATGATCACATCGGTCAGTACCGACGGCAAACCTAGCTCATTGACATCGGGAATCGCGGTAACGATACGGCGAATAACCATACCCGCACAATCTCGTTGCCAAAATGCAGAAACACGAAAACGCCCGATATCATTGGCAATCGCAAAGTTACACTCTTTAGTGTTAAAGAATTCTTGCTTTTGCTTGTCGCTCATAATCGAGGTAACAAGATTCAGTGACTGCTCGGCATCTAAGCTTTCTTCACTTAACGCTCTAAGTTCGCCATCGATTTTGGCGCTCACCGCAAGCCCTGCCGAAACGAACAAGTCGGATGCTTGCTGATTGGCCATCGTTTGCAAAAATGGTTCTATATTCATCGCTACACCACTACTTAATAGCCGCTATTAAACTGATTTTTGTCATGCGCTTTTGCACGCGCATCTTGCTGTGTGATCAAACCACGGTTTAATAAATTTGTAAGGCATTGATCCATGGTTTGCATACCGTGCATTGCACCGGTTTGAATTGCCGAATACATCTGTGCAATCTTGTCTTCACGAATAAGGTTACGAATAGCAGGGATCCCGAGCATGATTTCATGCGCTGCTATGCGCCCGCCGCCAACTTTTTTCACCAGAGTTTGTGAAATCACCGCTTGTAGCGACTCTGACAGCATAGAACGCACCATGTCTTTTTCTTCACCTGGGAACACATCCACAATACGGTCGATGGTTTTAGGTGCTGAGGTAGTATGCAAAGTACCAAATACTAAGTGGCCCGTTTCCGCGGCAGTTAGCGCTAAACGAATGGTCTCAAGATCACGTAATTCACCAACTAAAATAACGTCTGGGTCTTCACGGAGTGCACTTCTCAGCGCCGCGTTAAAGCTGTGCGTATCTCTATGTACTTCACGTTGGTTAATAAGGCTTTGCTTGTTGTCGTGAACAAATTCAATCGGGTCTTCGATGGTTAGAATATGGTGATGTTTGTTGTTATTAATATAATCCACCATCGCAGCCAGCGTGGTTGATTTACCAGAGCCTGTCGGGCCGGTTACCAATACTAAGCCACGTGGGTTGTCGGAAATTTTGGTAAAAATGTCTGGTGCCCCCAAATCATCTAAGCTCAGCACTTGATTTGGAATGGTACGGAACACCGCAGCTGGACCACGATTTGAATTAAAGGCGTTAACACGAAAACGCGCCAGATTTGGCACTTCGAACGAGAAATCTACCTCAAGGTTTTGCTCATAGTCACGACGTTGATTATCATTCATAATATCGTAGATGAGGCTGCTGACGTCTTTTGCTTCTAACGGCGGGATATTCACCCGACGTACGTCCCCGTCAACACGGATCATAGGGGAAACACCCGAAGAAAGGTGTAGGTCAGATGCTTTGTGTTGAACACTAAAAGCCAATAATTCTGTAATATCCATTTATAACTCCACAATGAGCACTAGTACTATATGGTTACAATAGCAGAACGCTTAGATAACGCCTACGGCAGGATAGAAAAAGCCAAGCAAAACTGTCAATTCAGCGAAACAGTACAATTACTCGCGGTTTCTAAAACCAAACCTATCGCCGATATTGAGGCTGCGATTGCGGCAGGTCAAACCCAATTCGGTGAATCTTACGTACAAGAAGCGGTTGATAAAGTTGCCTATTTTAAACAAAACAAGGCGCTTGAATGGCACTTTATTGGTCCAATCCAGTCCAACAAATCAAGATTAGTCGCCGAAAACTTCCATTGGGTACAAAGCGTGGATAGAGAGAAAATCGCACGCAGGCTAAATGAGCAAAGACCAACAAACTTAAAGCCACTCAAGGTGCTGTTGCAGGTCAATATTAGCGGTGATGACAACAAATCAGGTTGTCATCCCGATGAGGTTGATACGCTGGCGCAGTTTATTAATGACTGTCGTCAATTGGAGCTTCGTGGCTTGATGACTATCACAGAACAAACCGATGATAAACAAAAGCAATTACAATATTTCCAGCAAATGCGCGCTTGCTTTGATAGACTAAAGGACCAATATCAACAGCTAGATACCTTATCGATGGGAATGAGTGGCGATTTAGACACTGCGATTGCAGCAGGCTCCACTATGGTTCGCATTGGTACTGATATTTTTGGCAAACGACAGTGAGGTGAATAACACAATGTCAAACAAGACAATTGCATTTATTGGAACGGGAAATATGAGCTATGCCATTATCGGTGGCATGATCAAAAGTGGCTTTGACGCGCAGTCTATTATTGCCACCAACCGCAATGCAGAGAAACTTGCCAAAGTCGCAGAGCAATTATCGGTAAGAACAACACAAGATAATCTAGAAGCAGTCGCCGCGGCTGACGTCATTGTCTTGTCTGTAAAACCACAGATGATGGCCGAGCTGTGTCAGACCTTTCAAGATGCAGATATTGATATTAGCAATAAACTGTTTATCTCTGTCGCCGCCGGAATTACCGTTGCACGACTGAGAGAAATGCTCGGCCAACCGGTAAAAATGGTGCGCTGTATGCCTAACACGCCATCACTGCTCGGACGCGGTGTGTCAGGCCTGTATGGCGTCGACATCAGCGATGAAGAAAAAGACTATGTTGAGCAAGTATTTTCATCCACAGGTATTGCCCTGTGGCTTGATGAAGAGTCGAAAATCAACGACGTTATTGCGGTAACCGGTTCATCTCCAGCATATTTCTTCTTGTTTATGGAAGCCATTGAAGAAAAAGCTAAAGCCCTAGGTTTTAGTCCTGAGGAAGCTAGAAAGCTTGTGCAGCAAACTGCGCTAGGTGCGGCTGAAATGGCATTATCGCAACCAGAAATTAGCATCGCTCAGCTACGCGCTAACGTCACCTCTAAAGGTGGCACAACCCACGCAGCCGTTGAGCATTTAAAAGCACAGCAATTACCAAAAACCGTAGCGGACGCGATGGATGCATGTATCGCGCGCGCTGAAGCAATGGAAAAAGAAATCTAAAGGTGACCAATGAATGCCATGCAATTTTTAGTCGGGATCGTATTTGATCTATTTTTAATGGTCGTATTACTACGATTCTGGTTGCAGCTTGTCAAAGCGGACTTTTATAACCCGCTAAGCCAAGCGGTTGTTAAAGCAACCTCTTTTGCCGTGAACCCACTGAGAAAAATCATTCCGGGTGTGGGCGGTTTAGATCTTGCCTCTTTGGTGCTGGCATTCATTATTGGTTTTGCCAAAATGGCGACGCTGATGGCGTTATTCGGTGGTTACTTTGACGCTTTAGGCGCGCTGATTGGTGGCGCTATTACGGTAGTAAAAGAAGCATTTAGTTTGGTGTTCTGGATCCTTATTATTCGCGCCATCTTAAGTTGGGTAGCGCAAGGCTACAATCCAGTTGCCGCCGTGTTCGAGCAATTAACAGAGCCGATGCTAAGACCTATTCGTAAGGTTATCCCACCGCTAGGCGGACTGGACTTATCTATTTTAGTCCTAATTATCGGCATGCAATTTTTGCAGATCCTAATGATGGATTTACTGAGATAGGAGCATCCCAATGAAATCATTTATTATTGCGTTAATGATGCTGTTTGCACCGGGCGTATTCGCTCAAGATGAACAAGGCGGCCAATTTAAAGACTTAGGTCCTTGGGAAGTACATTATATCGCCTTCCCATCCACCTTTGTTCAGCCCACCATTGCAAAAGCGTATGGCTTAATTCGTAGCGGTAACAAAGCGATTGTAAATATCTCGATCTTGGCCGACAAGCCAGGAAAACCCGCAGTTAAGGCACGCGTTGCAGGTAGCGCCAAAAACTTACTTGGTAAAACCGTACAGCTAGAGTTTAAAGAAGTCGTGGAAGGTGAGGCAATATACTATCTTGCCCAATTAGATTACGATGATGAAGATATTTTTCGTTTCGACATTGAGATCAGTGAAGGTAAGCAAAGCCGCAAACTCACGTTCTCACAAAAGTTTTATGTAGAGTAGAGAAACATATGTCAAATAAAGTGGTACTTGCCACGGGCAACCAAGGTAAAGTCAAAGAGCTTAGCGCGATGCTAAATCAGTATGACATTGAGGTATTACCGCAAAGTGAATTCAAGGTGCCAGAGGTTGCAGAAACCGGCACGACCTTTGTGGAAAACGCCATTATCAAGGCTCGTCATGCTGCTAAGATTTCTGGCTTGCCTGCCATTGCCGATGACTCAGGCCTTGAGGTAGACGCATTAAACGGCGCACCTGGAGTATATTCAGCGCGTTATGCTGGCGCAAACGCCGACGACCAAAAAAATATTGATCACTTACTCGCAGCGCTTGGTGAACAAACTGAGCGCAGCGCCCGTTTTTGGTGTGTTTTAGTTTATATGCGCCACGCTGACGACCCAACGCCGATTATTTGTCAGGCGAGTTGGGAAGGTGAAATCACCACAACACAACAAGGCCGAGAAGGGTTTGGTTACGACCCAATCTTTAAGGTACAAGGTTTAGACTGCACATCAGCAGAGCTAACCAAGGAAGAAAAAAACGCAATCAGCCATAGAGGACAGGCACTTAAACAACTCGTCAGTCACTTTCAAGGCCTCGCGTGAAACTACCTCCATTAAGTCTTTATGTGCACGTACCTTGGTGCGTGCAAAAGTGCCCTTACTGTGATTTCAACAGCCATGGTAAAAAGGGCGATATTCCTGAAACGGAATATATTCAACATTTGCTCCACGATATCAAAGCCGATCTTCACTATGTTCAAGGCCGTAAACTCAGTAGTATTTTTATTGGCGGTGGCACCCCTAGCCTGCTTTCCGGTGAAGCGTACCGCTATTTACTCAGTGAAATTGAGGCGCTAATTGGTTTTGAGGATGACATTGAAGTCACTTTAGAAGCAAATCCAGGCACAGTTGAGACAGATCGTTTTAAGCATTATGTCGCGGCTGGCATCAATCGTATTTCGATAGGAGTGCAAAGCTTACAACAGGAAAAGCTTACTCAACTTGGTCGTATTCATGGCGAGCAAGAAGCGCTCAATGCCGCTCAAGAAGCGCATCAAGCAGGATTAAATAGCTTTAATCTTGATTTGATGCATGGCCTTCCCAATCAATCTGTTAGCGATGCCTTAAGTGATTTAGAAAAAGCCATTGCGATGGCACCGCCACACCTTTCTTGGTATCAATTAACCATTGAGCCAAATACGCAGTTTGCCTCTAAGCCTCCGGTTTTACCTGAGGATGAAACACTGTGGGACATCCAAGAACAAGGTCAGGCATTACTTGCAGAGCACGGCTACCAGCAATATGAGATATCAGGCTATGCCAAAGCGGGATTTCAATGTCGACATAACTTGAATTATTGGCAATTTGGCGATTATCTCGGGATCGGCTGTGGTGCACATGGCAAAATCACTTTGCCTGAGCAGCAACAGATCTTAAGAACCGTAAAGGTAAAACACCCTCGCGGCTATATGGATCTGAGTAAACCCTATTTGTATGAGCAGTGGCATGTTGCAAGCGATGACAGACCATTTGAGTTTTTTATGAATGTGTTCCGTTTAAAAACTGCCGCATCAAAACAACAGTTTATTGACTACACTGGTCTTGAACTTAGCGCTATTGCAACGCAAATTGCTGAGGCCGTAGATAAGGGTTTGATTGAGGAAACCAACGATTCATGGCTAGTTACAAATAAAGGCCACCGATACCTCAACGATCTGCTAGAGTTATTTGTTTAATAAGATTATAGAAATTATGCGGGTGATATTCACTGCAACCCGCATGAGAACCGCCATTCGGCAACATATAATAAAAGGGTATAAAATGCGTAAATTAACCATTTTAGCAGCAGCGGTAAGCGTCGCGCTTTTTGCTGGCTGTCAACAAACCACACACTCTCCAGCACCTGCTCCAAAAGCTGAACAACAAGTTGTAAAAAGTGAAGTAGAAAAGGCAAACGCACTTTTTGAAGCGTCGTTTACCCGTGGCGTAATGCGTAGCCCAGTTTACCAAACTTATATGGGTATCAAACAAGACTACGACAAGTGGGATGACGGCAGCGAAGCACGCCAACTTGAAGATCTTGAACTGACGAAGCAAGACTTAGCTGCGCTTAATGCAATTGATCGCAGTAAGCTAGATGCCAATACGCAAGTGAGCTACGACTTATTCAAGCAAGGTCTTGAAAACACCATTGCTGATTTTAAATGGCGTTATCACTCATATCCGGTAAATCAGATGTATGGTACACACTCAATGGTGCCTGCATTTTTAATCAACCAGCATCAAATTACCGATGTGAAAGATGCCAAAGCCTATATCTCACGCTTAAACGGTGTACCAGCTGTATTTGATCAGCTCATCGTTGACTTAAAAGCGCGTGCGGACAAAGGTATTATTGCACCGAAATTCGTTTTCCCTCACGTCATTGAATCAAGTGAAAATATCATCAAAGGTGCACCATTTGCTGCGGGTGACGACTCAACGTTACTGGCTGACTTCAAACGCAAAGTAGCAACACTTGAAATCAGTGAAGACGAGAAGTCAGCGCTGGTAATAGAGGCAACAGACGCGCTAACAACAGCAGTAAAACCTGCTTATAACAAGTTGATTGGCTACCTACATAAACTTGAGAAAAAAGCAGACAACCGTGATGGTGCATGGAAGTTCCCTAACGGCGAAAAGTTTTATAATAACGCCCTAGCACGTACGACAACCACAGCATTAAGCGCTGAAGAAATTCACGAAATCGGTTTATCTGAAGTGGCGCGTATTCATGACGAAATGCGAGCAATCAAAGAGAAAGTGGGCTTCAAAGGCGATTTAAAAGCCTTTATGGAGTTCATGAAAACCGACAAGCAGTTTTACCTTCCAAATACAGAAGCTGGTAAGGCACAATATTTAGCCGAAGCCAAAGCGATGATCGATAATATGAAGTCACGCTTGGATGAGCTGTTTATCGTTAAGCCAAAAGCGGACATGATAGTAAAACGCGTCGAGGCATTCCGCGAAAAATCTGCTGGTAAAGCTTTCTACCAGCAACCTGCGCCTGACGGCTCACGTCCTGGTGTTTACTATGCAAACCTTTACGACATGGAAGCGATGCCTACTTACCAAATGGAAGCCTTGGCTTATCACGAAGGTATTCCGGGTCACCACATGCAGATCGCGATTGCTCAAGAGCTAGAAGATATGCCTAAATTTCGTAAGTTTGGTGGCTACACTGCATACATCGAAGGTTGGGGCTTATATTCTGAGCTTGTACCAAAAGAAATGGGTTTATACGAAGACCCTTATTCAGATTTTGGTCGCTTATCGATGGAATTATGGCGTGCGTGCCGTTTAGTAGTAGACACGGGGATCCATGCAATGAAGTGGACACGTCAAGAAGGTATTGATTACTACGTAAATAATACACCTAATGCTAAGTCAGACGCAGTGAAGATGGTAGAGCGCCATATTGTTATGCCTTCACAAGCTACAGCGTATAAAGTGGGGATGTTGAAGATCTTAGAACTTCGTGAAGCCGCTAAGAAAGAACTAGGCGATAAGTTTGATATTCGTGAGTTCCACGACGTCGTACTGAAAAATGGCCCAGTTCCACTAAACGTGCTTGAATCATTTGTTGATGAGTGGGTAGCGAGCAAAAAAGGCTAATACCTACTGCCAATGAACCGAATAAAAGCCAGCATGATCAGTCATGCTGGCTTTTTTACTTTATTTACCTTACATAAGCTGTATTCAGATAAGCAAATCCGCATAAGAAATAACGGCCGCTAGAAAGCGAGTTGTTATCCCACGCTCCGGTTACTTAACCTGAGGTTTGGATAAGGAATGAGCTAACTAATTGCTTTTAAACTCACATTAAACTATTTCCTTATCTAGCCAGAGAGTTTTAGGGATAACCCCGCTCTCGCGTCCTGCTACCGCCCTAGTACCTACATCCTGTAGGCAAGACGAATTTATGCACCAATAGCTAGCTATTGGAAGTGAATTCAACGCAGTTAGCACAAAAACTGGCTGCTAGAAAGGCGTTAATTATCCGAAGCTCAGGTTACTCACTCTTCTGTAAAATTAAACTCTGTTCCGGTTAAAATAATATGTAAGCAGGCACCGCCATGCGCAGGGCTTTGCATTTTGATTTCACCCTTCAACTTCTGTGTTACTAAGTTATATACGATACTCAAGCCAAGCCCTGTCCCTCCCGAAAAACGCTTCGAAGTAACGAAAGGCTCAAAGATAGCGGGCAATAGCTCTTTATCTATACCGGCACCATCATCTTTAAAATAAAAATGGATATAATCATTAATTAATACGGTAGATACCACAATATTGAGCTTTTGCCCGTCAATCTTGGCGTGCTTGATGCAATTGTTAATACTGTACCCAACAACTTGGCTAAACACCGACGGGTAGCTGATCAAAGTTAGGTTTTCGGGGATTTCGAGTTCAATGGCATAGTCTTCTTGGTTTAATTCTGATTGGTAGCAATCAAAGACATTTTTAACTAAATGCTTAAGGTTGAACGTACTCTTTTCTTCAAACTCTCGATTCACTGCCACAAGCTTAAAATCATCTACCAGCGAGGCTGTGCGGTGAAGGTTATTTTCTAATAAATATAGCGCGGCTTCTGCCTCAGTAATTAGTGTCGTCAAGGTTTGCCGCTGTAACTTACCAAGTTCAAGTTGTGACTTTAGTGTAGCGACTTGCTCTTTTAAATGCGATTGGCTGGTAATAGCAACACCAAGCGGCGTATTAAGCTCATGAGCAAAGCCACTCACCATATTTCCTAGGCTCGCCATTTTGGCTTCTTCGATTAAGCGTTGCTGCGCTGCGCTTAGGCGCGCAAGCAAGGTTTCAATAAATGCTAATAGGTCATCGAGTTGATGAGCAATTTGTGCAATCTCATCGTTA
This sequence comes from Pseudoalteromonas flavipulchra NCIMB 2033 = ATCC BAA-314, assembly GCA_000814665.1. GTDB lineage: Bacteria > Pseudomonadota > Gammaproteobacteria > Enterobacterales > Alteromonadaceae > Pseudoalteromonas > Pseudoalteromonas maricaloris. The sequence goes on along the minus strand of JWIH01000018.1, from coordinate 407,330 downwards.
CCGTCAATATTCACCCTTAAACTAAAGTCTTCAAGCTTAGCAACTTTTACGAGTACTTTATTGATAGCCAGTATATGCCGTGTGACTTTGCTATTTTGATAATTCAGTAAGATAAGCACAGCAATATTCATCAGTACAATTAAAATGAGGCCATATAAAATGATACTTTCTTTACGTTCTTGCGTAACGGCTTGGGTACGGATTGATACTAGCTCAAACTGGCTTCGTAATTTTTGCTTCTCGGTGAATAGCTCCGCGCGTACGCCTTCACCATCGTGCAAACCTAGCTTTCGCAAAATAGCAACATAGCTTGCAAAACCCGCTTCATAACGTTTAAGCAAATTGCTTATCTCTTCACTTAGCGCGCTGTCTTTGATTAGTTGCTCAGCATGCATGACGAGTTGTTCATGTTGCTGCAAATAACTTAAGTCAGCTCTTAACAAAAAGTCTTTTTCTCGACGCCTTAATTCCAATATGGTAATTTCCAACTGAGGCATAGCCTTACCAGAAATTCGCTCCTGCAAGGCATGGGCGCTACGTCTGAACTCACCATAAATACCCGCATTTTCGTCATAGCCGAGTTGCTCATGCAAACGGATAAGTTCATCTAGTTTACCAAAGTAGGCTTTTGACAGTTCATCGAGCTGTAATAGCAAAGGCAGCAAGGCCTCTTCATTGGCCATAAAATTAAGCAAGTTACTAAAGCTATCCTGATAGCTGTACTTTAATTGTGGGATGACAGAAACATCATCTTTTTGTGCTCGAATAAGAATATGCTCTTCTTGATCCATGGTTCGTTGTAGAGCGGTTTGCAGCTGAGTAAGTTGTGCAGTAAGGCGAGCACTACGGCTCACTTCGTAATACAAAAACCAGCTGACGAAAATGATCACAATCGCAGAAGTCAACGCGGCAATTTTGAAAAATAGAACTGACTGCTTTAGCTGCACGGCACATTCTCACTTAATTGATACTCTGTAAGCTTAGTATAGTTCTAGTGGGTTTCCTGATTTGTTTCCAAAACCTCACTTTCTTTTTGCTGTCGTTGCGACAGATTTTTATCGTAATACATGCTGTGATCGGCGCGAGCCATGAGTTCCGAAACACTATCTTGATTTGCTGAAGGGAAAGCATAACCAACGCTTACCGTCGTTTGAATAGTGTGCCTATCAATTTGTAGCGGTTGCTTTTCAACCTGCTCCTTAATATTTTTTATAATTGAGTTAACCAAAGCGTCTTCTGACACTCTGTGCAAAATAATAACAAACTCGTCCCCCCCCAATCGCGCGATAAAGTCGTACACACGCACTGAGTTCATCAAAATTGACGAGACATGGAGTAACAGCTTATCTCCCACTTCATGACCAAACTTATCGTTTACTTGTTTAAAATTATTTAGATCGAGGTTAAGCAGCACAAATGACGGTTGCTCTGAACGACCAAGTAACGTATTGAGTTGCCTAATCGCATAGCGACGGTTGGGCAACTTAGTTAAATCATCTTGCAACGAGGCGGTATGTGCTAAGTGATACGAACGATAGAGTACTAATAACGAGAGAAACAATATTGAGGCAACAGCAGTAACCAAAATCTGAGCTTGTTGCCTTGCCTCCGCATAGGTGTTCTCGTCTATTTGATAATCAGCCACAAGCTGCCATTCACCAGATGGTAAATTGATTGGGATGACTAAATCTGGTGTTTCAAACAAGGTAGCAGAGCCATAAAATACATCCCCCTGTTCACCTAGTCCATCTCGACCTCGAATCGCTAAAGTGGCACTGTCCAACTCGTTAATGCCACTGTATTCAAGCAGCTTTTGATAATCTAGAACTACACTAATCGCGCCCCAGTAGTTTTCATTCCTCGGATAATCTGAAAACACAGGAAACCTCGCTATCAATGCTTCACCGCCTTGTACTAGCTGCAATGGACCGGCGATAAATACCTTTTGAGAGGCTCTTGCAATTTCAACGGTGCGAAACTGTTCAGGGTTAGTACGAAAATCGAAACCGATAGCCGCTCGGTTCCCTTCAACTGGATAGACATGACTGATGATATTATTTGGCGCGAGACCGACATGGCGAATCAGCGTCGACTTTTCAACGGCTTTAGCAACCACATGAGACCAATGCTCAATTGCAAAGTCAGGATCGATTGTAACAAAAGTCGCTAAACTCTCAGCTAGATAGGTGTCCATAAATATGGCGTTTTCAATTTTAGCGCGGACAAGTGAAATGTTAGACCTTACCGTTTCGGTTCTTTCGCTTACTTCCTGAACCACAATAGAGTGAGAAATAAGATTTACCGCGTAGAAAGTCAAACTCCAGAACACGATGGTAAACAACGATAACAGCACTATGGTTTGCTTTTCTACGGTTACCTTCATCGCCTCTCTTGCCTAATAAAATCTAGCTGCTTAAATCTACAATAAACCAATTTAATTACAAAAGCATAGGCAATTTACCGAAAACTGCCAGTTTTGTGAGGAAGTAACTGCCGGTTTAGAATAATGGGTTGAACCGTGGAGGTGGCTTGATTTGTAGCGGCGAATAGCACATGTGATGTGACACTTAAATCAATTCATCGAGATAAGACCAATTCGTTCGTCAAGATAAACCCAATTAGTCGAGATAAATCTCGACCTACGATTCAAGGCATAAAAAAACCCTTGCTAGAAAGCAAGGGTTATAAAAAGTGGTACCAGAGGGCGGACTCTTAACCTGTATTAGCGCCACCCGCGTGGCGTCCAAGTCCAGTTGCACAAGGCTGGTCTGTAGAGAGAAACCAATCCACTGAGCCAATTAATCTAATTCGTCGAGATAAATCTCGACCTACAATTCGAGGCATAAAAAAACCCTTGCTAGAAAGCAAGGGTTATAAAAAGTGGTACCAGTGGGCGGACTCTTAACCTGTATTAGCGCCACCCGCGTGGTGTCCAAGTCCAGTTCCACAAGGACGGTCTATCGAGATAAACCAATCCATTGAGATAAACAAATCCATTGAGATAAAGCCAATTCGTCGAGATAAATCTCGACCTACAGTTCAGGCATAAAAAAACCCTTGCTAAAAAGCAAGGGTTATAAAAAGTGGTACCAGTGGGCGGACTCTTAACCTGTATTAGCGCCACCCGCGTGGCGCCCAAGTCCAGTTGCACAAGGCTGGTCTGTAGAGAGAAACCAATCCACTGAGCCAATTAATCTAATTCGTCGAGATAAATCTCGACCTACGATTCAAGGCATAAAAAAACCCTTGCTAGAAAGCAAGGGTTATAAAAAGTGGTACCAGTGGGCGGACTTGAACCGCCACGCCCGAAGGCAACGGATTTTGAATCCGTCATGTCTACCAATTCCATCACACTGGCATAATTTTTCTTTCATCTTCTAAAACAAGAGAAAATAAAGAAAAACCACTTTGAGCTCAGGCTTTTTTTATTTGCCTTCGTCTCTATGCTTTGCATTATACAAAGGCGATTAAGAACGGCAAGTAATTTTTTTGCAATAAGGCGTTAACTGCTTGTTATTTGCGCACAAGCTGTTAAATATTGCCCTAAAGTCAACTTTATTCCTGCTAAAACGGCAAGGGCAAGGCGTTGCTAATCCATTAGTTAACGTAATTCAGTAAACGTTTTATCGGTTTATGTGTAAAATACTCCGCAACCTTGTAATTATGAGAGTTGTTATGTCACATTTTGCTCCAGCGAATTTCAGCCGTCGCTTGGCTTCACTTATATACGACAGCTTAGTGGTCGTCGCGTTCGCAATGCTGACTACCGTGTTATTTTTACTAACCATCAATGCCTTAATTTCATTTAACCTGCTCGCGCTTGGCAATCATGAAGACGTATCGGCGCTGATCCAAGCGGATCCTATCTTATATACACTTAGAGCCATGTTATTGGTGCTGGTTTCGGTGCTGTTTTTTGCCTATTTTTGGACTAAGAGCGGCCAAACTATCGGCATGCGCGCGTGGCGCTTAAAAGTGCAAACCCCCGACGGAGCACTGTTAACTTGGCCAAAAGCAATCGTTCGTAGCCTATGCGCGCTACTTGGACTGGGTAATCTGATAGTATTGTTAGACTTTAAAAAGAAAAGATCGCTCCAGGATATGCTGTGTGGCACTGAGGTAGTGCTACTGAGCAAAGAGGAAAATAAAAAGGTGTATAACAGCTTAGACTAATCTAAGCTTCAAATAGCAGCCTATTCCATTAGCCATGTCCATAAAAATATAGGCCTCAATATGAGGCCTATATTTTTACTTAATTCAAAACGTTAATTTTGTTTCTTCAGCAGATGGATAGCCAATCCGATAAATAACAAGCTTGGCATTAACGCACCAACTACCGGTGGAACTTGATATACCATCACGATAGGGCCAAAAATTTCATTACTCAGATGGAAAGCTAAGCCTGTTACCACGCCCATAATAATCCGCGCGCCCATGCTCACCGTCCTCAATGGCCCGAAGATAAATGACAAAGCCACCAGCAGCATTACCCCAATCGTCAGCGGCTGCATCACCTTACGCCACAGCGCGAGTTCATAGCTACTTGAATCTTGCTCATTTTGCTTTAGATAAGCGAGAAATGACCATAACCCTGTAAAAGACAAAGCATCGGGCTCTATCGACACAACACCTAGCCTGTCTTCACTTAATTCAGACTCGTAGAGCATTGATTTTGAATAATGCGTTGTAATTTGCTGTTGATCGATATGCACTTCTTCCACATCTTGCAATTGCCAGCCGTTAGATATGCTTTGCGCCGACTGAGCGCGTACGATTTTTGCTAGTGTTAGTGAGTCATCGAAATAATAAATTGCGATATCTTTAAGCTTACCGTTTTTTTCAACATTACCAATGTTAATAAAATTGCCGCCGTCTTTCGCCCAAACACCACGCTGAGCGCTGTAGACTTCACCGCCATAAATTGCTTCGTTTTTTAACCGTTTTGCGGTTTGCTCCGCTTTTGGTGCGCCCCACTCTCCAAGCGCCATCATCAGTAATGCCAGCACCACTGCCGTTTTCATCACCGACATGATAATTTGAAAACGCGACCACCCAGCCGCTTGCATAACAATTAGTTCACTGCTTGAGGCAAGTGCACCAAGACCAATCAGGCCACCAATCAGCGCAGCCATCGGGAAAAAGACGACGATATCGCTTGGCATGCTGTAAATGGTGTAGAGCATGGCACCGAGTAAATCATAGCTGCCACGACCAACCGAGCGCAGTTGCTCAATAAACTTTATAAGCGTATTGATCCCAACAAAAACTAATAGCGCGAAACCCGTGGTTTGTAAGATGCTACGCCCTAAGTACCAATCTAGCGTCTTCATCATACCGTCGTCTCCCGTTTGATAAATACCGAGCGCACCCACACACCAAAAGGTCTTCCTTTCGCAATTAAATAAACGCCGATAAAGAGCACACTTAGGTGGATCCACCAGAGACCGACTGAAGCTGGCACTTTTTCTTCAGCTAACAAAAACTTGCCTGCATTGAGTAAAATGAAATAACCCAAATATAGCGTAATTGCTGGCACGAGCTTAGCGAACTTGCCTTGTCTTGGGTTTACCACACTCAAAGGAACCGCCAGTAAAGTGAGTAGCAAAATGGAAATGGGCACCGATAATCGCAACTGAAATTGTGCTTTTGCTTCTGGCGTATCCATTTCAAGTAACTGTAAGCTTGGAATAGCCTCTAATTTACGGCGCTGGTGTTCAATTTCTTGTTCTTTAATTTGCACTTGATAAGTACCGAATTCAGTGCGATTAAGTGCTTGGCTGAAACCATCGGTCTCGTACCGCTTACCTTCATGAAGGAGTAATTGCTGCTCACCACTATCAAGCTCAATCACTTCACCTTTTTGCGCATACACTAAACGAGCGGCTTGATTTGAGTCCTTCTCGGGCAATTGCGCGACAAACACTTTGTCTAATTCGCGGCCTTGTTCGCTAATACCGTGAACAAATACCACCGCTTTTTCATTGCCCGTTTGCTGAAATCTACCGGCTCTGAGAGTAGAAAGCCCCGATTCCGCATCAGCTTGCTCTCTTAATTGGTATTCTTTTTCGCTCGCCCAAGGTGCAATATACATGCTCACACAAGCGGCCAGTAATGCAAAAAATACACTAGAGACTAAAGTCACCCTAACCACATACCACTCACTGACCCCGCAGGCACGCAGTACCGTCATTTCACTGTCGGCGTAAATACGACTATAAGCTAAAATGATCCCAAGAAAGAGACTAAGCGGTAAAATATAACCGGCCAACTGTGGCAGTTTTAACGCAAGCATAGCAAGTACTAACTTACCCGGTATACTCCCTTCAGACGCTGAGCTCAGAATGAGTACAAACTTTTGTGACAAAAATATTGTCATTAAGGTGAGAAAAACCGCAACCTGAGATTTTAGTACTTCACCCGTTAAATAGCGGAAAATAAGCAATGTTCGTCCCTATAAAACATCTTGTTTCACTGGAATAGTGGGAAAAATTGAGTAAACTGATTATTTTAGTCACTTTATTATATGTCAATGCGCCGGAATATCCTACCTAAGGTTAAAGCATATTCATGACTTTAATGTAGGAAAGTGTGTTGGCGTAAAAAGTTCAAAATGACATGACAAAGACTCAGGAGTCGCAATGGAATTCAGCGTTAAAAGTGGTAGTCCAGAGAAACAGCGTAGCGCATGTATTGTTGTAGGTGTATACGAGCCACGCCGTCTCTCACCAATTGGTGAACAGCTGGATAAAATAAGCGAAGGCTATATCTCAAATTTACTCAGACGTGGTGATCTTGAAGGCAAACCAGGACAAGTTCTACTTCTTCATCATGTACCAAATGTACTAAGCGAACGCGTTTTGTTGGTGGGTTGTGGTAAGGAAAGAGAGCTCGATGATAAACAATACAAACAAATCATCTCTAAGACCATCAATACGTTAAATGAAACTGGCTCAATGGAAGCGGTATGTTTTCTGACCGAGCAACATGTTAAGGGCCGTGATACTTACTGGAAAGTTCGCCAAGCGGTCGAAACCACGCAAGATTGCCTGTATACCTTTAATCAACTAAAAAGCAAAAAGAGTGAGGCTAGACGCCCGCTACGTAAAATCGTCTTTAACGTACCAACGCGCCGTGAATTAACAATCGGTGAAAGCGCGATTGAGCACGGTCTTGCTATCGCAGCAGGTAGTAAGTTGTGTAAAGACGTTGCGAATATGCCACCAAATATCTGCAACCCTCGTTATTTGGGCGAGCAAGCACAACAGTTGGCTGAAGACTTTGATAACGTTACCGTAAACCTTGTTGGTGAACAAGAAATGGAAGAGCTGGGTATGCACTCATACCTAGCAGTTGGCCGTGGTAGTCGCAACGAGTCAGTGATGTCGGTTATCCACTATAACGGTGGTGACGAAGGCCAAGCACCAATCGTATTCGTGGGTAAAGGCTTAACATTTGACTCGGGTGGTATTTCTATCAAGCCTGGCGAAGCGATGGATGAAATGAAATACGACATGGGCGGAGCCGCAGGCGTACTTGGTTTAATGCGAGCTGTCGTACAAATGCAACTGCCACTTAATGTAATTGGTGTTTTAGCTGGCTGCGAAAATATGCCAGGGGGCGATGCTTACCGTCCGGGCGATATTTTAACCACTATGTCCGGTCAAACCGTTGAAGTACTCAATACGGATGCCGAAGGCCGCTTAGTACTGTGCGATGCGCTAACTTACGTTGAAGCATTCGAGCCAGAAACCGTTGTCGATGTAGCGACATTAACGGGGGCATGTATCGTTGCGCTTGGTAGCCATGCGACAGGTTTATTATCTAACCATAACCCGCTTGCCCATGATTTGCTAAAAGCGTCAGAACAAAGTGGCGACAGAGCGTGGCAACTGCCGCTTTGGGATGATTATCAAGAACAACTTGAAAGCCCATTTGCTGACTTTACGAACTTAGGTGGTCGCGCAGCTGGCACAATTACAGCCGCGTGTTTCTTGTCTAAGTTTACTAAAAAGTACAACTGGGCGCATTTAGACATCGCAGGTACTGCATGGCGCAGCGGCAAGAACAAAGGCGCTACAGGTCGTCCTGTGCCTATGCTGATGCAATATTTACTTAACCGCGCCAATATCACGGACGCACAGCAAGACTAATAGTCTAGTCGCGACATAAAGTCGCTGCTACACAAGGTTGACCCAAACCGTAGCAGCGGGTTTATCCCTCGACATGTAGCAGTGGGTTTATCCCTCGACATGTAGCAGCGGGTTTATCCCGCGACATGTAGCAGCGGATTTACCCCGCGACATAAAGTTGCAGCTCACAAGGTTAATCCAAACCGTAGCAGCGGGTTTACCCCGCGACATAAAGTCGCAGCTCACAAGGTTACTCCAAACCGTAGCAGCGGGTTTACCCGCGACATAAAGTCGCAGCTGCAAAAAGTTAATCCAAACCGTAGCAGCGGGTTTACCCCGCGACTATATCACGTGCCAAATTAAGACTACAAAGCAACTAAACAACCTCAGCAAGCGCTTCCTACCACTTGCCATATTTTATTCTTCTTCGCTTGCTTCTTGATTGATGGTATTGCCTTTATATGGCAGAATACAGGCTTATTTATGTGCATTTAAGTGGCGCTATAATTAGTTTTAAACTAAGCCGCGCATACTGATTTTCTTCGTCTACGCTATCACGGTAAACAAGATTACAGATATTGAGCAGCTGTGGAGCCTGTGGCAAACCTCAGTACTCCTCGCAATTGGTATTATTATCATGACTATCAAAGCGCGCTTTTACGTGTTAAAACAAAACGATGAGCCGGGGATTAGCGTTCCGGCTCATTTTGATCTGGCAGCACAAACTGCGGCGAGCTTATATCAAGCTGGACACCGTATCTTTGTTAACGTCGATAATACTGACGACGCTCATTTATTCGATGAGCACCTTTGGTGTTTTGACGCAGACAGGTTTGTGCCCCACAACTTACAAGGCGAAGGCCCCAAAGGCGGCGCACCGGTGGAAATTGGCACTATGCCTCCTGCTGCTCGTCGCCCCGTGCTTATTAATCTAGCTCGGGTCGTCCCTGACTTTATTCGTCGCTTTGAACAGGTGATAGATTTTGTGCCTGTTGAAGCCAGCGCTAAGCAAGCCGCACGAGAACGCTTTAAGCAACTTCGTGCACTTGGCGCAACAATTTCCACTGAAGACATTGAGAAATAGCATTTTTAGGGTTCTGTGTAATGGATAAAACCTACAATCCACAAGATATTGAACAGTCTTTGTATCAAGACTGGGAGTCAAATGGCTACTTTAAGCCATCAGGCAATGGTGACGCATACTCGATTATGATCCCACCGCCGAATGTCACAGGTAGTCTACACATGGGCCACGCGTTCCAAGACACTATCATGGACACTTTGATCCGCTATCAGCGTATGAAAGGCAAAAACACGCTATGGCAAGTGGGTACTGACCACGCTGGTATCGCCACTCAGATGGTGGTTGAGCGCAAGCTTGCAGCCGAAGAAGGTAAATCACGCCATGATTTAGGCCGTGACGAATTCATCAATAAAATCTGGGAATGGAAAGAGCAATCAGGTGGCACAATCACCAAACAGTTACGTCGTTTAGGTGCGTCTGTAGATTGGGATAGAGAACGTTTTACGATGGATGACGGCCTGTCTGAAGCTGTAAAAGAAGTATTCGTTCGCCTATATCAAGACGACTTAATCTACCGTGGTAAGCGTCTAGTTAACTGGGATCCTAAATTACACACTGCGATTTCTGATTTAGAAGTTGAGAATAAAGACAAGCAGGGTCATATGTGGAACTTGCGCTATCCACTTGCGGATGGCGTAACCACTAAAGATGGTAAAAACTACATTATCGTAGCAACCACTCGTCCAGAAACCATGCTTGGCGACACTGGCGTTGCAGTAAACCCGGATGATGAACGTTACCAAGACTTAATTGGTAAAGAAATTCTACTTCCTATCGTCAACCGTCGCATTCCTATCGTTGCTGATGAACATGCAGATATGGAAAAAGGCACGGGCTGCGTAAAAATCACGCCAGCACACGACTTTAACGATAACGAAGTTGGTAAGCGCCATGAGCTGCCAATGATCAACGTGTTCAACAAAGACGCGGCAGTTCTGAATACGGGTGAGTGCTTTACTTTTGATGGTAAGCCACTTGAAGCGATGGACGCACCAATTCCAGAGCGTTTCCACGGCCTTGACCGTTTCGATGCGCGTAAGCAAATTGTTGACGAGTTTGAGCAGCTTGGTCTACTTGAGAAAATCGACGATCACAGTCTAACCGTTCCTTACGGCGACCGCTCTGGCGTAGTAATCGAGCCACTACTTACCGATCAGTGGTATGTTCGCGTTGCACCTCTTGCAGAGCCTGCTGTAAAGGCGGTAGAAGATGGCGATATTCAATTTGTACCTAAGCAATACGAGAACATGTACTTCTCTTGGATGCGTGATGTTCAAGACTGGTGTATTTCCCGTCAGCTTTGGTGGGGCCACAGGATCCCAGCATGGTATGACAGCGAAGGTAATGTATATGTTGGTCGTGACGAAGCTGAAGTTCGTCAAAACCATAACCTGGATGCGAGCGTAACGCTGACCCAAGATGAAGACGTACTAGACACTTGGTTCTCTTCTGCGCTGTGGACTTTCTCAACGTTAGGTTGGCCTGAAAACACAGAAGATCTAAAGGTATTCCACCCTTCAGATACCTTGGTTACTGGTTTCGACATTATCTTCTTCTGGGTAGCTCGCATGATCATGATGACCATGCATTTCATCAAAGATGAAGATGGTAAACCTCAAGTTCCATTTAAGACCGTTTATGTGACTGGCCTTATTCGCGATGAAAATGGCGATAAGATGTCTAAGTCAAAAGGTAACGTGTTAGATCCACTAGACATGATTGACGGTATCGATCTTGAGAGCCTAGTGACTAAACGTACTGGCAACATGATGCAGCCACAGCTTGCGGCAAAAATCGAGAAGAATACGCGCAAAACATTTGTCGATGGTATTGAAGCACACGGTACTGATGCATTGCGTTTCACTCTTGCAGCAATGGCATCAACGGGGCGTGATATCAACTGGGATATGAACCGTCTTGAAGGGTACCGTAACTTCTGTAACAAGCTTTGGAATGCTAGCCGTTATGTATTGATGAACACAGAAGAACAAGACTGTGGCTTCAACGATAACGAAAAAGTGTATTCTCTTGCGGATCGTTGGATTTTAGGCCAATTCCAAAATACGGTTAAGGTGTTCTCTGAGCACTTGGATAACTATCGCTTTGACCTTGCGGCAAACACCATTTATGAGTTCACATGGAACCAATTCTGTGACTGGTATCTAGAGCTAACTAAGCCAATTCTATTTAAAGGCAATGAAGCACAGCAGCGTGGTACACGCCATACGCTTATCACTGTATTGGAAGGCTTACTACGTTTGATGCACCCACTAATGCCTTATATCACAGAGACAATTTGGCAACGTGTAGCACCAATCGCAGGTGTCGAAGCGAAGACAATTATGCTTGAAGCGTTTCCAGTATTCGACGAAAGCAAAGTTGATGCGCAAGCGATGGCTGATCTTGAGTGGGTGAAGCAGTTTATTATTGCTATCCGTAACATTCGTGGTGAAATGGACATCAGTCCAAGCAAGCCGCTAAACGTGTTACTTACTGGTGCAAGCGAAGATGACAAACGTCGTCTAGAAGAAAACCAAGCTTTCTTAAGCGCTCTGGCAAAACTGGAAACGGTAGATTTGCTTGCAAGCAAAGACGAAGCACCAGCTTGTGCGACTGCATTTATCGGCGACCTTGAAATCATGATCCCAATGGCAGGCCTGATTGATGTTGAAGCAGAGCTTGCGCGTATTGCTAAGCAGCTTGAAAAAGCAGAAAAAGGTCTTGAGCAGGTTGAAAAGAAACTCGCAAACGAAAAGTTTGTAAGTAACGCACCTGAAGCAGTACTTGCTAAAGAGAAAGCAAAATTAGCTGAGTTTAGCGATGCAAAAACTAAGCTACTTGAACAAAAAGCCAAGATAGAAAGCTTGTAATCGCTTTCTATCTTTGCTGGTTTTATACCATTTCAAGAATTAAAAAAGCCGCATATTGCGGCTTTTTTAATGAGTAAATCATACCAATTTACTGTTGCTCAAATAGGCTATCGGTACTTAACCCTTCGTGTTGTAAAATGTCTTTTAAGCGTCTCAACGCCTCAACTTGAATTTGTCTTACCCGCTCTCTCGTTAGCCCGATTTCGCGGCCAACATCCTCAAGCGTAGATGGCTCATAACCAAGCAAACCAAAGCGTCTCGCGAGCACTTCTCGCTGTTTTGGGTTTAACTCTCCAAGCTAATCAACAATGTGTTTGTTAATATCGTTGCTCTGTACTTCGGTTTCTGGACCACCGCCCTTTTCATCCGCGATAATATCGAGCAGTGCTTTGTCATTTTCACCACCGATAGGCGTATCAACCGAAGTGATCCTTTCGTTTAGACGGAGCATTTTACTGACTTCTTCGACGGGTTTGTCGAGACATTCAGCGATTTCTTCTGCGGTAGGTTCATGATCCAGCTTTTGCGTCAATTCACGTGCTGTACGTAGGTAAACATTGAGCTCTTTGACAACATGAATAGGCAAACGAATGGTACGAGTTTGGTTCATGATTGCACGTTCGATAGTTTGACGGATCCACCAAGTTGCATATGTAGAAAATCTAAATCCACGTTCTGGATCAAACTTTTCCACCGCCCGGATCAGGCCTAAGTTACCTTCTTCAATGAGGTCAAGTAATGCCAAACCACGGTTGTTATAACGACGAGCGATTTTAACCACTAATCTCAAGTTACTCTCTATCATCCGTTTACGTGAGGCTTCGCACCCCTTTAACGCTTTACGCGCAAAGTAAACTTCTTCTTCTGCACTGAGCAGTGGGGAAAATCCAATTTCACCTAAATAGAGTTGAGTAGCATCTAAGTTTTTAACCACTTCTTCTTTGGCAAAAACTTCTTCGTCGTCTTCGAGGTCTTCAAGTAATTCGTCTTTCGGTTCGTCAATATTATCATCTTCGAACTTGTCTAACTCTGGAGTAGATTTTGTAGGTAATTTTGCAGTGTGAGCCATAAGTATTCTCCCCAAGCGAATAAAAGTAAGGGTACTCGAACCAATCGATGTACTCGCATTACTTTATGGCAAGTATTTTGCCGGGTTTACAGCTTGACCTTTAAAACGGATCTCAAACCTAAGCGCCGTCTTAGAAGCATCTGTACTACCCATTTCGGCAATTTTTTCCCCAACTTTAACTTTTTGCTGTTCTCTGACTAGTAACTTAGCGTTGTGGGCATACGCACTTAGATAATCATCTGTATGTTTCAGAATGATTAAATTACCATACCCACGCAACGCACTCCCTGCATATACAACTACACCGCCAGCAGCAGCCTTAACTGAAGTACCTGGTTTATTAGAGATCTCCAATCCCTTATAACCATTCTCTTTAACAGAGAAGTGACGAGTCACTTTGCCTTCAGCAGGCCATTTCCATAGTACCTTATTATTATACAAAGCCTTGGTACTACTAGATTTTTGTGTGGCTTGTCTTTGAACATACTCTCGTTGATTTGGCTTATCAAGCTCTTTTTTGGGGCTTTTGTTACTTTTTTGTTTTAAAGACTGAGACTTGTGGTTTACTTTCGTGTATTTTGTGTTCTTTTTGTTTTTATTTTTGGGATATTCTAGACGAATGATCTGATTGGGGTAGATCGTGTACGGAGGCTTAATTTTATTGATTTGCGCGAGCGTTCTTACATCTTTGTTCGCGCTAAATGCAATTGCAAATAAAGTATCGCCTTTTTTTACTTTGTAACTGCTTCCGTTAATATTAATTTTATGTGACGAAGTGGTCTTACCAGAGTGTAAAGTTGTTACAGGCGCAGGGGTATGATTCGATGAGCAGGCAACAAGCAGGCCGCTTAAACAAATCGATATGATGACCTGAGACTTGTACATTACTTATATTTTCCAGTGCTACTATCAACGACTATCATATCAATCTAACTTAATTTTGCTTGGTTTTCACATTCTACTGGAAAAAATAGTTATATTTTATGGAGTTGTTTTTTAAAGCTACAAAATTAACCGACTTCGCCAGCGACTAAAGGCACAAAGCGTACAGGTGCGAGGGCGTGACGAATAAACTGCTCCCCTTGTTTAACAAACAAGGTGAGTGTTTGCGCTTCAACCCCGATGGGAATGACCATAGCCCCGCCATCTTCTAGTTGCGCCAATAGCTCATCTGGCACTGATTGTGCTGCGGCAGTAACAATGATCCCTGCAAAAGGCGCTTTTGACGCCCAGCCTTTCCAACCGTCTCCATGTTTCATCGTCACATTATATAAATCCAGCAAATGCAGCCTTCTGCGCGCTTGCCACTGCAGTGACTTTATCCGTTCAATGCTAAAGACCTGTTCAAACACTTGCGCGAGTACTGCGGTCTGATAACCAGAGCCCGTCCCCACTTCCAAAATACGCCCTTTAACACCTACTTGTTTTAACACTTCGGTCATTTTTGCAACGATAAAAGGTTGCGATATTGTTTGTCCTTGTCCGATAGGAAGAGCTGTATTTTCATATGACTTATGTTTAAGCACTTCATCGACAAACATATGTCTAGGCGTGTTAGCGATGGCGTTAAGTACCACTTCATCCTCTACGCCTTGCTGTTTTAGCAGTTCCACTAGCGCATTAGCGCTGCCCTGATAATTACTCAGCACATACGCCTCTTAAGATAACCAGCTCGCCACAGCATCTAAGCTCTCGTAAGCCGTCATATCCACCTTGAGCGGTGTGATAGCGGCATAACCGTTGTTTACAGCGTGAAAATCCGTGCCCTCACCAGCGTCACTTTCATGACCTAAGGTGCCATACCAGTACACACTTCGGCCCCATGGGTCGATTTGTTCGGTCATGGTATCCGCTTTATGACGTGAGCCTAGTCGAGTGACTTTAATCCCTTTTAAGTCACTTAATGGAATATCAGGGACGTTGATATTAATGATTTGGTCTTTTGGTAGCGGATGGTTTGCAAGCTTTTTAATGATCTCTACCGTGACATGTGCTGCAGTTTCATAATGGGCTTCATTTTTAGAGCAAAGAGAAACGGCAATCGCAGGTAAGCCCACATGTCGACCTTCAGTGGCCGCCGCAACAGTGCCGGAGTACAGCGTATCATCGCCAAGGTTAGCGCCATTGTTGATCCCTGCAACGACTAAATCCGGCAATTCATCCATCAGTTTGTTCACTCCAAGGTGAACACAGTCGGTTGGCGTGCCATTCACAGAGATAAAACCATTATCTAGCGTAGTTGCTCTGAGCGGGTTTAATAAGGTTAACGAGTTACTCGCACCGCTACAGTTTCTATCTGGGCCAATAACGGTTACGTCTGCGATTTGTGATAACGCTTGATACAAGATAGCAATGCCCTTGGCGTGAACACCATCGTCATTACTCAATAGGATCTTCATATTTCACCTCTTTTTCTTGTTAGACAATGAGTATCTCACTGCTGTATCGACTCTTCATGTTTATTAAACTTTTTACTGGCATCTTTATGATTAACAAGCTCTCTGAGCAGCGCCGTGGCAAAAGTACCTTTTGGTAAACTGAATTCAAGGGTTAGCGTACTGTCGTCAGCCATACTCACCTTAAGCACTTCGGGTATTAATCTGAGCGCTCTACGCTCATTTTTCATCCCAAATTCTGCCAATCCTTCGTGCCATTTAGCAAAAGGTGCCAACCATTCACGCTCTTGCGGCAATAAGCCCTTTTCACCTTTACCAACCAATGGCGCCGAAAGCAGAATGTCGCCATTCAGTAACCGCTCGATGAGTTCGCAATCAATCTCTGAGTCAAAAAAGGCGTTACTACCGCTCAGTAAAAAGATTTCACGGTGCCAAGTCGTTGCCAAACCATGCTCTGCCACGCGGCGACTGACGACTTCGTTGAACAGATGAGAGCGAGCGGCTGAAAGTACCAACCCTCTGAGCTTTTTATCGCGGATCTTTTCGCCGTCAAATAACCTATCTGCCATGGCTAAGTTGTGGCCATCATGACCAAAACGTTGTTCTCCAAAATAATTAGGAACCCCTTGGCGTACGGCATTAATACGCGACAGAATATCAAGTGGAGCAGTCACGTTTCTGAGGGTAATGGCAAAGCGATTGCCCTTGTGACAACCTGTTTTTAACTTTCGATTGTGCCGTATTTGCTGCACCACAAAAATAGAGTCACTATTTAATGCACTAAAGTCTACCGACTTTTTAATTGGCACCGGCACGCTAAACCACTGCGTACATACGCCGTGTCTGTCTTTAATTCCTGCATAGCTGACATCTCGCGGTGAAATTTGGGCAAATTCTGCAAGCTTTTTAGCGACAAACGCAGTGTTTTCTCCCTTTTTTATGATCTGCAAGCAAACGTGCTCACCTTCGCCAGTAAAAGGAATATCTAAAATTTCTTCGACTCTAAAGTCTTCTGGTTGTGACTTATAATCGCCGTCAGATAACGGTTTGCCATAAAGATAGTTGAGTGTCTTCATGCTTTTACCAATAGCACCACAGCATGGCTTGAGATCCCTTCCTTACGTCCCTCAAAACCCAGTTTTTCAGTGGTAGTCGCTTTAACATTAACTTGGTCTAGCTGCGCTTCACAGTCCGCAGCAAGGTTAGTGCGCATCGCATCAATATGTGGTCGTATCTTTGGTGCTTGTGCGACAATCGTGACGTCGATATTGCCTATTTGATAGCCAAGCGTTTTCACTTGTTCCATCACGCGGCGTAATAAAATACGACTGTCGATATTTTCAAATTCACTCGCGGTATCAGGAAAGTGCTTACCAATATCTCCCAGCGCAAGTGCCCCCAACAAGGCATCACACAATGCATGAATTGCCACATCACCATCGGAGTGCGCAATAAAGCCCTGTTCGTAAGGAATTTTTTCCCCACAAATCGTCAATGGGCCAGCTCCACCAAATTTATGAACATCAAATCCGTGGCCAATTCTAATCATGCTGTTTACCTTGTTGTTGAATTATAAACTCCGCCAGAGGTAAATCCTCCGGCGTCGTGATCTTAATGTTATCCGTACGCGCGGCAATGAGTTGGACTGGCTGATTTTGTAATTCCATCGCTGATGCTTCATCTGTGATATTAGCACCTTGAGAAAGCCCAAGCTCCAATGCCGCCAATAACTCTTCATACCTAAACATTTGAGGCGTAAAAGCCTGCCATAACGACGCTCTAGGTACGGTCTCCCGTACCAACTCCGCACCGCGTTTGATGGTATCTTTAACCTTGGCAGCCAGTATGCCACCTTGCTGTTGATTTATACATCGTGAAATCAGCTGATGAATATCGTCCAGCGCAACTAAAGGTCGAGCTGCATCATGAACTAACACCCAGTCAGGGCGACTTGGTGCCAATGCTTTTAGCGCCAATAAAACGGAGTCGGCACGCTCTTGTCCACCTTCGCAGTGGCTAAAACGGCTATCAGGCAGCAACGCCGGTGAAAAATATCCATCTTCTTTGGAAACGGCGACCATAAATTGACTGACGCACTCAAGCCCGGCTAGTTTTTCCAGTGTGTGTACTAAAATCGGTTTGCCTAATAGTGGAATATATTGTTTAGGCATCTGCGCCTGCATACGACTGCCAACCCCAGCTGCGGGGATGACGACTGCAAGTTTATCGTTTCTTTTCATGAGGTACTTTCGGTAATACACGGATAAAAGTTTCGCCAGGCTTAATCATGCCGAGCTCATGACGAGCACGCTCCTCAACCCCTTCAAGGCCGAGTTTTAAATCGTCGATATCCGCTTTTAATAATTTATTTCGTTTACTGAGATTGGCATTGGTTTCTTGGTGCGATTTAACCACGGATTTTATCCGAGTGTAGTCCTCCACGCCGTTGTGGCCGAACCAAAGTCTGTACTGAATAAATAGCGCTAAAACCAACAGCGCTAACTGAAAAAATCGCATTGCTTAATCCAAACTTCTGTTTTTTGAGTCGATTAGGATAGTTGACTCATTTTTGTTTTTTGTACTTGTGGCCAATTAATTGAACTGGCAAGTAACATTTCTCTTAGCGTCAGCCTTCGTGGTACTACCGCCTTGCCAAAGTGCCAAGAATGGCCACAACAGGCAGCTGTCATTAACGCTTTCGTCGGTTTTAGCAGTTGTACACACACTTCATCACTTGCTTGTAAGCTATTGCCACTGACACTGAACCAGCCAAATTGGTTGCAGTGCAATTTGTCAGCCTCATTCACTTGGTCGACACTGTCGAGCCTTACGGTTGTCCCCGTCGAGTCTGCATATAGCACAGGAACCACCAGCCCCACTTTCACCTTAGTGGTAAAAAATGCTGCGTTGGCAGCATCATCACATTTAGGCTGTGATTTTTGCTTTGCTAACCAACATCCATTGAAACTATCTAGCTCAAGCGGGACGTCACCATGAATAATATGTGTGGCCGCGCGCTCAACATAATACGGCAGGCTGTTTAACAAACGCTGAAGGCGAGTATGATCTGAGAGTTCAGCAAGCTTCGGCAACTCTCTGGCATAAAATACGTTTACAAGCTCGGCAAATACAAGGCGAGATGCTTCGTCATACCAGATTGTATTTTGCTGTTGCTCCAAAACGCCTCCCGTCAATGCAATCTACTTTAGTAGACTGGTGTACATCCTTTATACACTAGCCATGTTTCAAATCAAAGCAAACTGCTCAGTTGTACTTGCTTACGGCTTGGTTCCTAATTTTGCTTGCCCCTCAGCCATAAATTGTACTACCGAACTGCGTTTTTTTCCTATTAAGAAACTACCGTCAGTCAAAAACATAAAGTTCTGCCAACATCGCTTAAACACGTCAAAGCGGGTCTCGATTACATCATCTCGAGAGAGACAAAAATACACGGTGGTATTGGCTTGCCAATCAAGAAATTGCTCGATAGTTTCAGGAAATGCTTCTCCTGCTTCCCACGGCCGCTCCCAATTGAGGGTTTCTTGCCATGAGTCCGCTTTACCAACCCAATCTGTTTTATCAAAGAAATCAGGGTGATCTTTTTCGTTGCTTACCATCGTGCTCCAAAGCACCGCAGCGCGCGCCGCTGACATTGGTTTTATCAATGCCAGGTCGGATTCTTCGATTGGAAGATCTTTATGTTTGAAAACCCAAGCTTTCTTATAATCGTCCAGCGCAATATAATTCATCTTTAAACACCTTCAGTCTTAATGGCACGGATTATAACATTTCAGTCCGTCACGTACGGCTTTTATTTTTTGGAGCTTGAATTAGTGGATATCACACCTGGAATTTACCGCCACTACAAAGGAAAACTTTATCGTGTGCATGCTTTGGCAACGCACAGTGAAACGCAAGAGAAGCAAGTGGTTTATCAAACCCTATATGGAGATATGAGTTTTTGGGTTCGACCACTTAAAATGTTTTTAGAAAACGTTATGGTCGAAGGCGAAGCGGTGCCTCGCTTCACCTTAATCGAAACCGAAGCAGGGTTGGCAGCGAAAAGCTGATTGTGGCAAGATGAGCCTATCTCATCTGACCACAAGAAGTTGAATTATGTTTAAAGGTACTGATCAATATATTGCTACCTCTGCTCTACAACAGGCCGTGAATGCGGCCATCGTTTTAGAAAAACCACTCCTGATTAAAGGTGAGCCAGGCACAGGCAAGACCTTACTCGCCGAAGAACTGGCAAAAAGTTTAGATACCGAACTAATCCAATGGCATATAAAGTCAACAACCAAAGCCCAGCAAGGCCTGTACGAATACGATGCGGTCTCGCGTTTACGCGATAGTCAACTTGGCGATCCTCGCGTTAATGACGTTGGCAATTACATCATCAAAGGTAAGCTGTGGCAGGCATTTACCGCCACAAAGCGCCCCGTTCTGCTGATTGATGAAATCGACAAAGCCGATATTGAGTTTCCCAATGATCTACTGTTAGAACTCGATAAAATGGAGTTTCATGTCTACGAAACTAATGAGCAAGTAAAGGCAAAGGTGCGCCCCATCGTTATTATCACTTCAAACAATGAAAAAGAGCTACCAGATGCCTTTTTACGCCGCTGCTTTTTCCACTACATCGACTTTCCGAGCAAAGAAGAGATGCAGCAGATTGTAGACGTGCATTTTCCACATATTAAAGCAAATTTAGTACAACGAGCACTCGAAAGCTTTTTCCAATTACGCGACACACCAAACCTAAAGAAAAAGCCAAGCACGAGTGAATTACTCGACTGGCTAAAACTATTATTAGCGGAAGATATTTCCCCTGAGGCGTTGCATGACAAATCTAACCAAGGTGGCCTAATGCCGTTATTTGGTGCACTACTTAAAAACGAGCAAGATGTTTCTTTGGTTGAGAAGCTCGCCTTTATGAGCCGCCGCTGATCATGCTCATCGATTTTGTACTCACCCTTAGACGTTACGGTATCAAAGCGAGCCTGCGCGAATTACTAGATTGTTTAGAGGCGCTGGATAAAGAAGTTTGCTTTGCCGATCTGGACGGCTTTTACTTTTTGGCAAAAACCATCTTCGTGAAAGATGAAACCTTGTTTGATAAATTCGACCGTGCGTTTGCTGATTATTTTGAGGGGATAGAATCAATAGACCTCTTCTCACAACTTCAACAGCAGCAATTACCAGAGGATTGGTTGCGTAAAGAGTTTGAGAAGTCGTTGTCTGAAGAAGAAAAAGCCAAACTTAACGCCATGGGTGGACTCGATAAGCTCCTTGAAACGTTAAAAGCACGCTTAGCAGAGCAACAAAAACGTCACGCAGGCGGCAATAAATGGGTTGGTACAGGTGGCACTTCGCCTTTTGGCGCTTACGGCTATAATCCTGAAGGGATCCGCATTGGCCAAGATGGAAACCGTCATCGCCGAGCAGTAAAGGTCTGGGATAAAAGGCAATACCGTAATCTCGATAGCAATACTGACATCAGCAGCCGCAATATTAAGCTTGCACTCAAGCAATTGCGTAAATTTGCGCGCAGTGGAGCAAGCGATCAGCTCGATCTTAATGAAACCATTCGCGCTACCGCAAGACAAGGCGGCATGCTGGATGTGAAAATGGCTCCTGAGCGACATAACTCAGTGAAGGTATTGATGCTGTTTGATATTGGCGGCTCTATGGATGACCATATCCAGCTTTGTGAACAACTCTTTAGTGCCGCACACAGTGAATTTAAGCACCTTGAATTTTTTTACTTTCATAATTGTGTGTACGAACATGTTTGGCACGATAATGACCGTCGTGACAGCGAGTTGCTTGATACTTATCAGCTAATTAACCGTTACGGCTCGGACTATCGACTAATATTTGTTGGTGACGCGACAATGGGCCCCTATGAAATCACCTATCCCGGCGGTAGTGTAGAGCATTGGAATCAAGAAGCAGGAGCTACTTGGCTGAATCGTTTAACCAATCACTTTAGTAAGGTGGCTTGGCTTAACCCTCAGCCGCAAAGCTATTGGTCTTATTACCATTCGATAGAGCTAATAAATCAATTAATGCAAGACAGAATGTATCCGCTAACAATAGAGGGACTAAGTCAGGCGTTTAGAGAGTTAAGCTAAAGCAGTGCTGCTTGCAAGGTAAGCACCTTGCAAGCAATGATGCGAAGTTAGTCATTCGCTTCGATAGGTTCTAGTTGTAGTTTTGAAGCGATCAATACGGCTTGAGTACGGTTATAGACACCCAACTTTCTGAAGATAGCGGTGATATGTGCTTTCACCGTTGCCTCTGAAATATTTAGCTCGTAGGCAATTTGCTTATTCAGTAAACCTTCGTGTAAATATTGCAGCACTTTATATTGCTGCGGCGTGAGCGAGGCCACTTGTTGGGCAAGCTCTTTGTCTTCCCCTTCCAGTTCAGCCACTTTGTCTTTCATGCCTTCAGGCAACCACGTGTCACCTTCAAGCACTTGCTCTATGGCTTCGGTAATTTGTTCTACTGACGCCGCTTTTGGGATAAAACCCATCGCGCCGTATCCCATCACTTTAGAAATGATAGAAAGGTCTTCGCTTCCCGAAACCACAACAACTGGAAGACTTGGGTGATCCTCACGGATCCGAATTAGTCCATATAAATCACCATTGCCCGGCATATGTAAATCGAGCAGGAGTAGGTCTAGTTCTTCTTGTTGTTGTAAGACCGAGAGCGTAGTGTCAAAGTTTTCAGATTCGAATACCTCTAATCCTTCAAACTGCGCTTTTAGAGCCCCCTTAAGCGCCTCTCGAAATAGAGGATGATCATCCGCGATTAAAAACTGATACATGCTATGCTCCTAAAAAATCGGCTGTTATCGTAAAGATAACAGCCGTTATAGTATGTTTATATTAGGTCGCAATTCAAGTTATTCAGTTAACGATTCAATCTATTCTCGATTAATTCATCAACCACACTTGGATCGGCAAGTGTAGAAGTATCCCCTAACTGTTGATACTCGTTGGCCGCAATCTTACGCAAAATACGGCGCATGATTTTACCAGAACGGGTTTTAGGTAAACCTGGAGACCATTGGATCATGTCAGGGGTTGCAATTGGGCTTAGCTCTTTACGCACCCAATTTCTCACCTCTTTAGTTAACTCGTCAGATACCGTTACCCCTTCATTTGGCGTGATATAGACATAGATCCCTTGGCCTTTAATATCGTGTGGATAGCCTACCACAGCCGCTTCGGCAACCGCTTCGTGAGCGACTAACGCACTTTCGATTTCAGCAGTACCGAGGCGGTGACCTGAAACGTTAAGTACATCATCCACGCGACCGGTGATCCAGTAGTAACCGTCTTCATCACGGCGACAACCATCGCCCGTAAAATAAACGCCCGGATAAGCCGAGAAGTACGTTTGTTCAAAGCGCTCATGGTCGCCATAAACCGTACGGGCTTGTGAAGGCCAACTATCCAAAATCACCAGATTACCTTCGGTCGCGCCTGTCAGCGTATTGCCTTCCGCGTCAAACAGTGCAGGAGCAATACCAAAGAATGGACGGGTCGCAGAACCCGGCTTAAGTGCAGTAGCCCCAGGTAGTGGCGTGATCATGATGCCGCCCGTTTCGGTTTGCCACCAAGTATCTACGATAGGACAGTCACTATTACCAATTTGCTCATAATACCAAGACCAAGCCTCTGGATTAATTGGCTCACCCACCGAACCCAAAATACGTAAACTATCACGCTTGGAACTTGCTGTCGGCTCGTCACCTTTTGCCATCAGAGCACGGATCGCGGTAGGCGCAGTATAAAGGATAGTAACGCCATGTTTATCAACGATTTCACCCATGCGACCAGACGTTGGATAAGTTGGCACGCCTTCGAATACAACTTGAGTACAACCATTTACTAGCGGACCATAAGCAATATAACTGTGACCCGTGATCCAGCCCACATCCGCGCTACACCAGTAAATATCATCTTCTTGAAGGTCGAATACATACTCATGGGTCATTGATGCATACACTAGGTATCCACCCGTAGTATGCACTACCCCTTTCGGCTGACCGGTAGAGCCCGAGGTATAAAGAATAAAGAGCGGATCTTCCGCATTCATCATTTCAGGTTCACATTCGGCAGGTTTATCAGCAACTAATTCATGCCACCAGACATCGTGAGCATTCCATTCAACATCGCCTCCTGTTAATTGGTGTACAACCACATGCTCGATAGTGGTGACGCCAGCTTGCGCTACCGCTTCATCAACATTTGCCTTAAGCGGCACACAATTACCACCGCGACGACCTTCATCTGAGGTGATGACAACTTTGGCGCCAGAATCTTTAATGCGATCTGCAATCGCTGAAGGTGAAAAGCCCCCAAACACAACGGAATGGATAGCACCGATTCTTGCACAGGCCTGCATGGCATAAATTGCTTGTGGAGTCATCGGCATGTAGATAGCGACGCGGTCACCCTTTGCAACTCCTAGGCTCTTGAGGCCATTGGCAAGCTTTGCGACTTCATCATGTAGTTGTTGGTAGGTAATATTTTCTGTTTGTTCTGGGTTATCACCTTCCCAAATCAATGCAACCTTATCGGCGCGCTTTTCAAGGTGTCTATCGATACAGTTGTAAGAGGCATTTAGTACGCCGTCTTCATACCATTTAATATTGATATGGCCTTTGTCGAATGAGGTATTTTTAACTTTACTGTAGGGTTTGAACCAATCTAAACGTTGACCGTGCTCTTTCCAAAACTCTGCGGGGTCATCAACCGACTTTTGATATAGTTCTTGATATTGCTCGTCGTTGATTAATGCTGCGTTCTTGATTTTTTCAGGAACTGGATAAATGCTCTGTGACATAGTCATCTCCATTATATTTAGAGGTCTAGGTCTGCTAGACACGCTTTTCCTAAGGATCACCCAGCCTTGGGTGTTTAAGTATTAGACCTTAGTTGTAGAACACCTGTAAACGTAAAAGTTTCATACAACTTACCGGTTGTACCTAATTTAATACAAACGTTATGATCGCCTTATCTTCTACTCATTTACCGTATGCCACCTTAGTCTAATAGACCAATAGGTAATTGAGTAAAAACCAACCTTAAACAACAGTTAGTGATGATTAATATGAATATCGGCTGCTGCCAACTGCAAAGCACAGCTATTGAGGAACTGGATTATGACAACGAATAACATTAATAAAAAACTGCTCGCAGTTGCTATCAGTAGTCTCTGCGCTCTCCCTGCCACTGCGGCAGAGATTGGCGATACAAAAGTTAACTATGGTGGTTATATCAAGCTTGATGCCATTTGGAGTGACTTTTCTGACGGCGCGTTGGGTGCGCAAAATATAGGTCGAGATTTTTACGTTCCTGGTACGACTCCTGTCGGGGTTAACTCAGATAGCGACGCTGTATTTGATATGCACGCTCGTCAATCTCGCTTTAGCTTCGGGACCGATACTAAGCTTGACGATGGCAGCAGTATCAAGACTAAAATCGAGCTAGACTTTATTTCTACATCTGGAGGAAATGAGCGTGTTAGTAACTCCTACTCACCTCGTATTCGTCAGGCCTTTGTGAGTTACAAGGGCTTCTTGTTCGGTCAGGCTTGGTCAAACTTCCAAAATGTTAGTGCGCTACCAGAGACTTTAGATTTCGTCGGCCCAGCTGAAGGTACCGTTTTCGTACGCCAAGCCATGGCTAAATACACCACAGGAAACTGGTCTTTCTCTATTGAAAACCCAGAAAGCACAGTTACCACTGCAGATAGTGGCCGTGTCGTCACTGATGACGCTAGCATGCCTGATTTCACTGCACGTTACACACACAATGCTGATTGGGGTCATATTGCGGTAGCGGCACTTGCGCGCCAAATTACCTATAAAGTCGGTGGAGCTGATGAGTCTGAAAGCTCATTTGGGGTTAGTGCGTCTGGTCGTGTTAATTTTGGTGACAATAACTTGAAATTTATGCTGACCCAAGGTCAAGGGCTTGGTCGTTACGTAGGCCTAAACGTTGCTAATGGCGCGGTATACGACGGTAACTCGTTACATGCAATTGACTCGACATCGGGCTTTATTGCTTATCAACATAGCTGGAATGAACAATTCCGTTCAACATTCTTATACTCTTTCTTCAATGCTGATAACGAAAGCGATTTGCTGGCGGTGACTGGCGATCCGACAAAATCAAGTATGAGTTACAGCGCAAACCTACTTTATTCACCCGTGAAAAAACTTACCTTTGGTGCTGAATATAAAATGGGTACTCGGGAAACAGAAAGTGGCCTCGAAGGTGATTTAGACAGACTGCAACTTTCAGTGAAATACGTGTTTTAAGAGTTTGTTATTTTAATAGACTACTACCAATTCACTTCCTAACTGCGGCCTATTGGCCGCTTTTTTATTGTTAGTCGCGACATAAAGTCGCTGCTACGATGTGTTTTTTCGCGGTATAAAGGCTCTGTTATAGAGTGTTTCTTCGCGACAAAAAGTCGCAGCTATGGTGTGTTTTTCGCGACATAAAGTCGCTGCTACGACATGTTTTATCGCGACATAAAGTCCGCTGCTACGATTTGTTTATTCGCGACATAAAGTCGCTGCTACGGTGTACTTTTTCGCGACATAAAGTCGCTGCTACGGTGTGCTTCTTCGCGACATAAAGGCGCTGCTACGATGTGTTTTTTCGCGGTATAAAGGCTCTGTTATAGAGTGTTTCTTCGCGACAAAAAGTCGCAGCTATGGTGTGTTTTTCGCGACATAAAGTCGCTGCTACGGTGTGCTTTTTCGCGACATAAAGTCGCTGCTACGTGTGCTTTTTCGCGACATAAAGTCGCTGCTACGGTGTGCTTTTTCACGACATAAAGTCGCTGCTACTGTGTGCTTTTTCGCGATAAAAAGTCGCTGCCACGTTGTACTTTTTCGCGACATAAAGTCGCTGCTACTGTGTGCTTTTTCGCGACATAAAGTCGCTGCTACGTGTGCTTTTTCGCGACATAAAGTCGCTGCTACGGTGTGTTTTTTGCGGTATGAAAGATCGCGGCTACTCATGGGATTTCATCGTCTAACGTTGTGGCCATATCGCGCCAATAAAAAACCCCGCTGGCTGGCGGGGTTTTACAATCATCTCAAAAGCATCATCTTATTGAGCTTTTGCATCCTTCATATAATCAAAGAACTTGCTGTCCGGTGATAACACCATAACGTCATTCTTATCTTTAAAGGTATTTTTATATGCTTCAAGCGAACGAACAAACCCGAAAAACTCAGGGTCTTTATTATATGCTTTAGCGTAAATGTTTGCCGCCGTTGCATCACCTTGACCGCGAACCGCGCGAGCATTACGCTCGGCATCTGCAAGCATGACTGTCACTCGACGATCAACATCAGCGCGGATGGTCTCCGCCTTTTCTTGACCTTCTGAACGGTGCTCTTTTGCCACAGCTTGGCGCTCAGCACGCATACGTTGGTAGATTGAGCTGCTTACTTCGTTAGGCAAGTTAATCTGCTTAACACGGACATCCAGCACTTCAATCCCAAGCTCACTCGCGCTTTCCGACGCTTGAACTAACGCTTCTTCCATTAGCTCGCTACGTTCACCAGATACTATTTCTTTAATAGTACGCGAACCGAAGTTTGTTCTTAGACCGTTGTTCACCTTTTGCTTAAGTAGCGTTTCCGCATACTGCTTATCACCACGCGCACGTAGGTAATAAGCACTAAAATCATTCACGCGCCACTTCACGTAAGAATCCACGATTAGATCTTTCTTCTCACTGGTTACAAAGCGATCAGGTTGACCATCTAGGGTTTGGATACGTGCGTCTAATTTACGTACTTGGCTAAAGAAAGGCACTTTCAGGTGAAGACCAGGTTCATACACCAAAGCATCGCCATTCGCGTCTTTTTGTACCTTACTAAATAGCAGTACAATTGCTCTTTGACCTTCGTTTACTACAAAGATACCAGAAAACGACATGATCACGGCAGTGACTAATAGAAGTAGACTAAAATTCTTCATATTGATTATCTCCCGTTACCAAATCTGTCGCGATTAAATCTATCGCCGCCTGAATTGACAGAACTATTTTGCTGTTGAGTACCTTCAATCGTTCTACGAAGCTGCTCAATATCGCTCTGATTTGGCAAACGTACTGGTGACGAAGCGTTGTTATGGGATTGCATAATCTTATCAAGTGGTAGATACAACATGTTATTACCACCTTCAACATCAACCAATACCTTTGAGCTTCGGCCCAAAATCTGCTCCATTGCATCAATATATAAACGTTTACGCGTTACTTCTTTTGCTGCTTGGTACTCAGGAAGTAGCTTTTCAAAGCGCTCTACTTCACCTCGAGATTCAAGGATAATACGTTCGCGATAAGCTTCTGCTTCTTGCGTCATACGAGTCACTTGACCACGCGCACGCGGTTCAATTTCCCTTGCATAAGCTTCTGCTTCACGAATGAAACGCTCTTCGTCTTCTTGTGCAGCAATCGCATCATCAAATGCGTCTTTTACTTCTGCTGGTGGACGAGAATCTTTAAAGTTAACGTCCGTAACAATCAAACCAAGGTTGTATGGTTCGATAATACTGTTTAGCTCTTCCCAAGTGCGCTGACGAACCACTTCACGACCCGTAGTTAACACTTGGTCCATGCGAGCATGACCCACAACATAACGCAGAGCACTGTCTAGCGCTTGTTGTAAGCTGTGGTCAGCATCGGTCACACTGAAACGATAAAGTGTTGGATCAACAACACGATATTGCACTTCAAACTCAACGCTTACTACGTTTTCGTCTTCCGTAAGCATAAAGCCTGAAGCCGACAATGAACGTACCGCTTCAATATCTACAGGAATAACACGCTCGATGAACGTGGCTTTCCAACGCAGACCCGGCTCAGCAATACGGTCAAATTTACCAAATTGCAGCACGATACCACGCTCAGCTTCTTTTACAGTGTAAATACCACTTAGTGCCCATACGATGGCTGCGATAATAAGTATAAAGACGAAACCAGCACCGCCTAATCCGCCATTACCACCTTTCCCCGGCTTACCGCCGAAAATACCGCCGAATTTATTACCAAATTTACGGAATACTTCATCTAGATCAGGTGGGCCTTGATCCCGCCCCCCGCGGTTTTTCCACGGATCGTTATCATTGCCATTATTACCCGGTTCGTTCCAGGCCATAGCTATACTCCATTGTTATTTAAATGAATTAGGTTAAATCTAACAAAATTCGAGCGACTCTCATATAAAAATACGCTCGAAATTGACGATTTTTAACTACCAACAACCAAATCATTGAGATTTCGCCCGAATTCCTTATTGAGCTTTTCCCATTCGATTTTTGGCATTCTTACCGAAACAAGCCAGTTGCCTTGCTCGTCGTAGCCTTTTTCATCCACGGCATTAAGCTCAAATAGCGCACCTCGTAAACGCCCAAGCGCAGGAGGGACAGCAAGCTCAGCTGTGAAAACGGTTTTTGCCAACAACTCTTTAACGGCGTCGAATAACAACGAAATCCCTTCTCCAGAGTGGGCACTTAACCACACTCTGATCGGTTTTCCTTCATCGTCCCTATCTATTCTAGGCGCAACTTCGTCCATTAGATCAATTTTGTTGTAGACTAAAAGTTGAGGAATGTCATTGGCTTCAATTTCCTCTAGAACCAATTGTACCTGTTCTATGTTTTCTTTTCTTCTCGGATCTGCAACATCGATGACATGAAGCTGTAAATCTGCCTCACGAGTCTCTGTTAAAGTCGCCTTAAATGCTGCTACCAAGTCATGAGGTAAATGACGAATAAAACCTACTGTATCTGCTAAGATAACGGGGCCAACATCATCGATTTCTATTTTTCTTAGCGTAGGATCAAGCGTTGCGAACAATTGGTCCGCAGCATATACATCCGCATCCGTAATTTTGTTAAACAGCGTCGATTTACCCGCATTGGTGTAGCCTACCAGAGAAACGGTTGGGATCTCGTTACGACTGCGCGCTCGACGCCCTTGCTCACGCACAACGGCTACCTTGTCTAATCGTTTCCGAA
This sequence comes from Pseudoalteromonas flavipulchra NCIMB 2033 = ATCC BAA-314, assembly GCA_000814665.1. GTDB lineage: Bacteria > Pseudomonadota > Gammaproteobacteria > Enterobacterales > Alteromonadaceae > Pseudoalteromonas > Pseudoalteromonas maricaloris. The sequence continues at coordinate 377,713 of JWIH01000018.1, read as the reverse complement.
TACTCTTAATTCGCTCTCTTAGTAACCGTCTATCGGTTTCTAATTGGGTTTCACCAGGACCACGTAAGCCGATCCCCCCTTTTTGCCTTTCTAAGTGCGTCCATCCTCGAATTAAGCGCGTAGAGATATGCCTTAGCTGAGCAAGCTCAACCTGCAATTTACCTTCGTGGGTACGGGCTCTTTGCGCGAAAATATCTAAGATCAGCGTTGTCCTATCTAACACTCGGCACTTACAAACGCGTTCTAAATTGCGCTCTTGTGAGGGACTGAGTTGGTGGTTAAATATGATGACATCTGCGTTGTGGATGTTGACAATCTCGGCAATTTCTTCAGCTTTACCCGTTCCGACAAACAACTTTGCATGTGGTGCTTGACGGCTGCCTTGCACAACCGCCACACTACTAACACCAGCAGAAGAAACTAGCATTTCCAATTCACGTAGATCTTCGCGATCTCCTTCGTGAGGAAATTCTATATGAACCAAGACTGCCTGTTCGCCGGCTTCATAACGGTCAAACAAGCATTAAGCTCCTACTAATAAGAATTAATAATTACCTTCTTCACCTTGGTCGCCCGCTTCACTTCCGGTTGCATTTTGGAAGTTAACCGCACGAGCTGGAACCACAGTGGAGATGGCGTGTTTGTAAACCATTTGGTTTACTGTGTTTTCAAGCAAAATCACAAATTGGTCAAATGACTGGATCTTGCCCTGTAATTTAATGCCATTCACTAAAAAAATTGAGACAGGAATGCGCTCACGACGCAAGACATTCAAAAATGGGTCTTGTAAAGATTGGCCTTTTGCCATTTTCTTATCCTTCGTTTTAGGTGTTATTATGTCAGGTCGTTGATTTAATCAGAACACGCTGATTTAACAACTACTATTAGCTTAGCGAAGTTAGAACACGTTGCAAGTTTTCTTGACTATCGGTGTCAAGCCAAGTCACATCTTGCCACCCCCTCAGCCAAGTTAATTGCCGCTTCGCCAGTTGTCTGGTCGCTGCGACGCCTTTGAAAACCATTTCGTTATAATCGCACTCGCCAGCTAAATACTCCCACATTTGCCGATATCCGACACAGCGAATAGAAGGCAAATCAGGGTGTAAATCTTTACGTTGATATAAGGCCAAAACTTCATTTTTAAAGCCTCCATCCAACATTATTTTAAATCTTTTCTCTATACGTTCATGTAAGACTTTTCGGTCATTTGGCGCAATCGCAAATTGATGAAACTGATACGGCAATGCATCCTGTTTGCTTTGCTGCAATTGAGTCATCGTTTTACCACTAATGCGATAAACTTCCAAAGCGCGGTTGATGCGTTGCGAATCGTTTTCACTGATTTTAGCCGCGGCTTCTGGGTCAATCTCTTTTAACTGTTGATGCAGCGCAGGCCAACCCTTTTGTTCGGCTTCGCGCTCCAATGCTGCTCTGATTTCAGCATCAGCCTCTGGTAATGGCGACAGGCCTTCAATCAAGCCTTTAAAGTACATCATCGTGCCACCAACTAAAATTGGCACCTTGCCACGCTGATGAAAATCATCAATTAGTTTAATAGCATCGGCACGAAACTCAGCAACCGAATAGCTTTGTGCAGGATCAATAATATCAATTAGGTGATGTGGTGCCTGCGCTTGCTCTTGTGCGCTCGGCTTTGCCGTACCGATATCCATCCCTTTGTACACTAACGCCGAGTCTACACTGATGATTTCGGTATTTAACGCTTGGCATAACTCTATGGCCAATGCGGTTTTGCCCGCTGCTGTCGGTCCCATTAGGGTAATGACAGGTAACTTGTTCACATCTAACCTACTAATAAACTGCACTAATCTCGTATTATAGCTTATAGTACATGGTAATTAATACCTACTTAGGCACGAATTACTGCGAACTTAAAAAACTGACCAACTTCTGAGCATCAATTGTAACCGCACTTTTATGAATACGAGCCAAACATGAGGCTTTTGAAAGTAATTTTTCTTTAACTAAATCAAAATGCTGGCTATCGAAATAGCTACTGGGTGTTGAGACTTCTAGCCACTGTAACCAATCTTGGAGCTCAGCATCTGAGCTTGGTTCCATCATTTGCTTAGAAATTTCACCAACATCTATGCTATAGAGCGACACAGGCAACTTTTTAACTAAAATATGGCCATCAAAAATTTCGATCGCAAACCCTAAAATTGCCAACCAAGTTTCACGCTGCTGCAATGCTTCCAGCGCGGCTTTATCTAACTTGATGCGCACAGGTAACAACAGCGCTTTGCCTTGCAATGTGCCATCTTGCTCAATTTGCATTTGCCAATATGGCAACAGCCCTTGCCTACAATCACCAAACAACAACTGATTATCTTGCTCAAGCATGACTTTGCCTTGCGGCAACAACATCCAGCTAGATTTACTGGCGGATATCGGGATGCTACTTACTTCATTTGACGGTAATGCAGCTTCTTCAATTTGATCGAAGTGCTGCATCTGTTGATGTGATAGTCCTTGATAGAGCTGGTTTACATTCACCAGCTTTTTGCCACCACCTGTTGCACCGCCATAGTTACTTCGACCGCCACCTGAGGCTGCTCTTGAAGCCTCAGTGCGTTCGCCGAAGCTACTTGGAGCCGAATAGGCCTGTGGTTGCGTTTCGGGCTGTAAGGTTGAACGGTAACTTTGATGATAGGTTTCATCTACCTGTTCTTCGGGCGTAAATAATGGCGATGTGATATCAGGTGCTTGAGTCTCGGTCTCGCTTGCACAAGGTAAATCAATTTGCTCCGTCGCGACCTGCTTTATTGCTTGTACAATAAAGTCGTGAACCAAGCGCGCTTGATGAAAGCGAACTTCGTGTTTCGCGGGGTGGACATTAACGTCAACTTGCCTCGGATCTAACTCAAGATATATGACAAAACCGGGAAGCTCTTCATGCCCGATTGATTCATCAAACGCTTGGCGAATCGCATGCAAGATGAGCTTATCTCGCATCATACGACCGTTTACGTAGGTATATTGTGTGCCGTTGTTCACCCCCGCAGGTAACACCCAACCGAATAATCTTAGCCCCTCATGACCTGAGTCGATAAAGCTTGCTTGCTGTAAGAATGCTTTACCACCAACTTGCGCAACTCGCTCAACCCCTTTTTCAATAGTGCGTGGGCGATATTGGCGAACCACCTTTTGGTTATGAGTGAGCGTGATGGCAACATCAAAACGACTCAATGCAATGCGCTTAACCAGTTCATCGATATGGCTAAACTCGGTTTTTTCGGTACGTAAAAATTTCCTGCGCGCTGGCGTGTTGAAAAACAGATCTTTGACTTCAATGGTGGTACCGTCTGGGTGCGCGGTAGGTTGAACCTGCACAGCCATATCTCGCCCTTCGGCGAAAGCCTGCCAAGCAGTTTCTTGCGCTTGAGGTTTAGAGCTCAGAGTCAGTCGCGATACTGAACTGATGGATGCCAGCGCCTCACCTCGAAAGCCAAGCGAAGCAATACACTCCAGATCATCCAAGCTTTTCAGTTTACTCGTCGCGTGGCGAGACAGTGCCAACATCAGCTCGTCTTTAACAATACCGATACCGTTATCACGGATCCGAATAAGCTTGTGTCCTCCACGCTCAATATCTATTTGAATGCGCGTCGCACCAGCATCAATACTGTTTTCCACCAGCTCTTTCACAACGGACGCTGGTCGCTCCACCACCTCACCGGCAGCGATTTGGTTGGCCAACCGAGCTGGAAGTATTTCTATCGTCATCATTTACGCTTTTGGAATAGTTAAGACTTGCCCAATAAACAAGGTATTGTTTTTCAGGTTATTTGCTTTTTTCAATTCACTGACCGTAATGCCATAACGGCTAGCCAGCACACTCAATGACTCTCCACTTTTTACTTTATGCGTCACCGGCTTGTTGGATTGCATACGCGCAAATAGCGAGTTATCCGGTGGATTTTTTTCATAATAGCCCTTTATCGAACTAAAAATAGCCCGAGCTAAACGCTCTTGGTAATGCGGAGACATTAATAGTTTTTCTTCTTGAGGGTTTGAAATAAAGCCTGTTTCCACCAGGATCGAAGGTATATCTGGTGATTTTAGTACCCCAAAGTTTGCAGCTTGCGGTCTGCTTTTGTGCATTTTTGCTACTTTTTTCAGCTCTTTGACGACTTCTTCTGCGACCTGAAACCCGGTTTTCATCGAATGTTCCATCGACATATCAAGTAGCGCCTTGGCTAAATATTTTTCGTTGGCCGTATCTTTAATTAAATCGGCTGCACCACCTAATAGCTGTGAGTGTTTTTCTTTATCTTCTAGCCACTTACCTATTTCAGAATTTGCTCTGCGCAGTGATAACACCCAGACCGACGCACCGCGTGGTTGAGGGCTGGTGAAGGCATCTGCGTGAATAGATACAAAGAAATCCGCTTTCCTTTCGCGCGCTCTTGCAGTTCTCGTATTCAACTTGAGGTAATAATCGCCAGTACGAATAAGCTTTGCGCTCATCCCTGGCTGGCTATCGACTAAGCGTGCTAAACGCTTCGCAATTTGAATGGTTACGAGCTTTTCATAAGTACCTGAAGGTCCAATAGAACCCGGATCTTCACCGCCATGACCGGCATCGATGGCGATGACAATATCTCTGTCTTGCGCCAGTGTTTTTCGTGGTATGGCAGTTTTTGTATCGTCATAAGCACTCATCTGCTTACCATACAAATCAACAACTAGTCGGTTTTTATATGGACCGGTTGGTGCTAACGCAAAGATTTTTGGCGTAGCGCTACGACTTAGCTCCACAACAATCCGTGCAGAATTGCTGTTTTTTGGTTTGCTGTGGCGCACCTTGTTTACAACTCGATGTTCGTCAGGAACACTCGGAAAGTCTTTTTGTTGCTTGGTGTTTTCAAGGTCGATCACCAAGCGCAGTGGATTTTTCAGCACAAAATAGCTGTAATCCGGCTTATCGCTCATATCAAAAACAATACGAGTGCTTTCTGGGGAGGGCCAAACACGCACACTTTCGATGGCGTTTTGGGCAAAGCTCTGCATGCTCGCTAAGAGCATGCAGATAAAAATGAAAATATAACTAATAGTCGGCTGATTACGCATAATCTTGTAATTGTTTTAATAGTGCCTCGCCGCGGCTAGACTTGGCCTCAAGTGTAATTTGACGGCCATCACCAGCATACTGCATTGTGACGTCTATATCTGGGTTTGGAATAAAGCCTTCACCTTTTTCAGGCCACTCAACAACACAGATAGCATTACTTGCAAAGTAATCCCGGATCCCCATGTATTCGAGCTCTTCAGGCGAACCTAATCGATATAAATCAAAATGATATATTGAGACATCATCCAGTTCATAAGGTTCAACTAAGGTATAAGTTGGACTTTTTACCTTACCTGAATGGCCAAGGCTTTGCACGATCCCGCGAGTGAGCGTGGTTTTACCTGCGCCTAAATCACCGTGTAAAAATAGTACCGCACCTTGACGAATAACATTGGCAATTTTATTACCCATGGCAACTGTTGCTGGCTCATCAGCCAAATCGAATTTCATATGACCTGTCGTCACCCTAAAACACCTCGAATATGTTCGAATAAATCCCCGGCCAACATACCTTTTTCGCCATCATTGGCGGCCTGCTCGGCAGCTAAACCATGAATATACACGGCTAGGTTTGTTGCAGCAAATGCTTCCATCCCTTGGGCAATTAAACCGCCTATGATACCAGATAAAACATCGCCCATCCCAGCACTCGCCATTCCTGCACAGCCTGAACGATTAATATTTATCCGCTCACCTTCAGATATCAAACTGCCCGGCCCTTTTAGTACCGTAACAGCGCCATATTCATGGCTAATTTTTTTAGCCACCGCGAAGCGGTCATGTTCATTTAGCGATGTCTCTAAGTGACTCAATAACCGCCTTGCTTCACCTAGGTGAGGCGTTAACACCCAGTTTGATTTTTGCCTCGGTGCATGCGCTAAACAATTGAGCCCATCAGCATCCACAACCATCGACAATTCAGTTGCCATCGCACAATTAAAAAGTGATTTTGCCCAAGCGTCTTGACCAAGCCCGGGACCAAGCACTATAACACTGGCTTTTTTCATCAGTGGCGATAACTCATTCGCACTCTCGACACCGTGCACCATTAATTCAAAGCGCCCCTGTAAGACGCTCGCGATATTATCAGGATGAGTCGCTACCGATACAAGGCCAGCCCCAGCTCGCAGAGCGGCTTCTGCTGCCAATCGAATTGCCCCAGCCATGCCACGATTACCGCCAATAAGTAACACATGACCATGGGCATTTTTATAGCTATCTAGTGCTCGCTGCGGCCTTGCTGCCATGAAGGTTTCATGATTTAAATAATTAGATGTTGGCGTTACTAGGGTTTTGAATGCTTCACCAACATCCAAATCGGCTAACAATAACGTTCCCACAAAACGCTTTGCTGAGCCGCTAAGTAAGCCCTGTTTTAACGCGATAAAGGTGATGGTTTTGGTAGCTAAAAATGCACTGGCCGCAACTTCTCCTGTTGTGGCATTTATACCGCTCGGTACATCAAGTGCCAACCTAGTAATTGGCAGTTTATTTATTTTGTCAAAACAAAGGCAAACATGGTCAGGCAGCTCACCTCTAAAACCGGTGCCGAACACACCATCAACCACCATCGTAAACTGACTTAACTCTACCTCGTTCAACGAAAAAACCAATGCGCCTTGATATCGAGAAAATGCCTGCTGCGCATCGCCCGTTAAGTTTTCGGGTGCAAATAACGCAAATACGGTGACGGAAAACCCAGCCTGCTGACATAATTGAGCAACGACAAAACCGTCTCCCGCGTTATTGCCTTTACCTGTGATAACTAAGATATGGCTGGATTTTGGCTGGCTGTTTTCAATAAAGCGAAATGCAGCGGTCCCAGCTCGCTGCATTAAGGTACTTAGATCTGTGCCTGATAACTTTGCAGCTTTTGCTTCATATTGCTGCACTTGTTGGGCTGAATAAGCAAATTGTGGTAAATTGTCCGTGTATTCATTAGCCATTATTTCTTCCCGTGACGACCGATAATATCAATTATAGTGAACTTGCAACACAAATTAAGCAATGGGGCCAAGAACTTGGCTTTGCAGAAGTCGGTATAACCGACATTGATTTACGCGAGCATGAAGCGCAACTTCAGCGCTGGTTAGACGCAGGCTATCATGGTGAAATGGCTTACATGGCGGCGCATGGAATGAAGCGTGCCCGCCCCGCAGAACTGGTTCCTGGCACTCAACGTATTATTTCGGTGAAAATGAACTATCTGCCACCCGATGCCAGCTTTGCCAGAGCGCTTGGTAACAAAACCACAGCTTACATCTCTCGCTATGCATTAGGTCGAGACTATCATAAGGTAATGCGCAACAAGCTAAAGCAGCTCGGACAAAAGATTGAGCAAGAAGTCGGCACGTTAGGGTTTCGCCCTTTTGTCGACTCAGCCCCTGTACTAGAGCGACAAATTGCAGAGAAAGCAGGGCTTGGCTGGCGTGGAAAAAACAGTCTAGTGATTAATAAGCAGGCGGGCTCTTGGTTTTTCTTGGGTGAGCTGTTTGTTGATATTCCTCTTCCCATTGATAAACCAAACCAAGAAGAAGGTTGCGGTCGTTGTACCGCTTGCCTAACTTTATGCCCCACCGGCGCCATCGTAGAACCTTATGTCGTTGATGCGAGACGCTGTATTTCTTATCTCACTATAGAGCTTCAAGGCGCTATTCCAGAGGAGTTTAGGGCAAAGATGGGCAATCGGATATACGGTTGTGATGATTGCCAGTTAGTTTGTCCATGGAATCGCTATGGTCAAATAACGGAAGAAGCCGACTTTTTTCCGCGAACTCAACTTAAAGATCAGCAATTGTTGAGCTTATTTGCTTGGGATGAAGCAACATTTTTGAAAAACACCGAAGGTAGCCCCATTCGTCGGATTGGACATGAACGTTGGCTACGAAACTTAGCCGTTGGCCTTGGCAATGCACAATACGATGAAGCTATCGTTATAGCACTGGAAGATAAGCGTCAAAGTACAACTCCCCTTGTTATTGAGCATATCGACTGGGCGCTGGAGCAACAAAGACAAAAGTCAGACCAACATGAACGCAAAAAAGCAAGGTTGATCCGCATTATTGAAAAGGGCTTGCCACGAGACGCTTAGCGGATTTGTCGCAATAAAGAAGTCGCGCTAAAGCACGACCTACGGCCAAATAGGTGGACAGAATTGCGCTAAAAAAGTCGTGCTAAAGCACTACCTGCACAAAATGGTTCGAAGGAATCACGATAAAAAAGCTGTGCTATAAAAGCTAAAGAAGTCGCGCTAAAGCGCGACCTACGGCGGTATTGGAAGTAGGGTTTATTCTGAGCGTCGCGAGAGTAGTTTTAAGTCTTCTTCAATATCATGGAAAGCGGTTTTCACCTCTCGCACACTTTCTTCCCGTGCGACTGAGCTTTGAATCGCTTTATCGACGTTTTGATAGATAAACATCTCCTGATCTTCGTCTAGGCCCATTGTCGGAATGCGCTCTTCAAATAACTCTTGTAATGAGCGGAACACTTTTTCATTTTCTTGACGATTTTTATCTAGCAGCGACACCATGCTGTTAAACTTACCTTGCACCATTTTTATCGCTTCTTCCAGGTCCTCGTGTTGCTGTACCAGCTTGCGTTTAGTGGAAATGGCAATTAACTGTTGCTCCGTTACACTGGCAATAAAGCAAATATGATCCCGCAATCTACCGTGTTTATCTGGATCGTCTCCCGGCATATTGAGGATCAAAATACTCAAAAATGGATAGTTAACCAATATACGGTTAGTAAATTCATGTAATCGCCCTTTGGTGTGTAAGATTTCAAATAATTCAATGACGATAGGTGAGCAAATCCCCGTAGTGGCAAAGTGATGTTTTTGTCCCTCAAGCCGAACCTCTACATTACAATTAAGTCCCAATCCCTTTAAGCACTGACATAAAGCTTCCGCCAGTTGCGGGATTGTTTCTATCTCTCCGATTTGCTCGATGTAGGTAACGATTTGCCCCATTTCACTGCTATTAGCCATGGCGCTAAATGCTGTGGAGGTTGCATCTTCAATTTGCTGAGCCAGAATATCTTTTTCTAGTAGCATTTGATTCAAGTGCGTGAGCTTGGCTTTTAACTCACCTTGGCCAAACGGCTTAACAATATAATCTTCAGCACCCACTGAGTAGCCTTCCATGCGCTCTTCAACAGAGCCCCTTGCCGACACAAACATAACGATAATATGCTGTGTGTTTGGATTGGCTTTAATCGCCTTACATACCTCATAACCGCTCATTTTTGGCATGCTCACATCAAGTAAAATTACTTGAGGGTCAAAGTCTTCGACTACAGCTAGACATTCATGACCGCTTTCAACGGTTTTTAACTCAAAGTCTAAGTCTTCTAAAATCTCTTCAATGATTTCTAGATTAAATGGTTCGTCGTCAACTGCTAAGATTCTGCGTAAAGCCATAAATGAATATCCTTCGTCGGTTCACAATGGGAAAGGCACTGTGGGGAAAATACGGTAACTTAAGACCAGTGCTTCAACAGCTCCCAATCAGATTGTATTAGTACAAGCTCTATTATTATTTATAGACGCTTACTCAACGCCTTTCCAATTACAACCATTACACCGCATTACTCTCAAGATGCTCTGTTAACGGCAGACTCACATTGATACATGCACCACCCTCGGGATTATTCTCAGCGTAAATCTGCCCTTTATGCAGTAAAATAAATTCCTTACAAATAGCAAGACCTAAACCCGTGCCGCCAGCACCACTGTCTGTTTTACTGCTTTGCACAAACTTGGCAAAAATCTGTTCCAATTCGTCATCCGGAATACCAACCCCTTGATCGGCAATCTTGATATGAATATCTTGATCTTTACAGCTTAACAGTACACTCACCTCACTCCCTTCAGGGCTAAACTTGAGCGCATTGCCCAATAAGTTTCTGATCACTTGATTCATTTGCTCCGGATCGCAAAAGGTCATCACGCCTTGAGCGGGCTTTTCAAAGCGGATTTTTATCTTTTTCTCAAGCGCAGTGCCTGATACATCTTCAATACCGCTTTGGATCACATTAACTAGATTGTGAAAGCTTGGATTAAATGGAAAGCGACCTGCGTCTAACTTTGATAAATCAAGCAGATTGTTAAGTAGTACCAGTAGACGCTCACCACTGGTTTCGATACGAGATAAATACTTTTTGAGCTTGTCCGCCGGCACTTCAGGAGCCGTTAGCTTATCTAAACCGAAACGAGCAAAACTTAATATAGAATGCATTGGTGTGCGAAGCTCATGGGACATATTGGCTAGAAATTCAGATTTAGATAGGTTGGCCGCTTCCGCCGTTTCTTTGGCTTTTTGTAACTGTGCCGTTCGAGCTTGCACTTCAAACTCTAGTAACTCTTTGGTTTCTTCTAGCACTTCTTGTTGCTCTTTAAGCTTTGAGACATTTTTAAAAATGACCGCAAATGCCATATCGCCGTGATGATCGATTTCGTTAAACGTTCCCATCAAAGGAATGCTGCGCTCACCCGCTTTTGGCAGACTCAGCTCACAGTTAAAGTGCTTTAACATACCAACATGCTTCATCAAATCGCGTAATTGCGACACGGATATTTCATCAAATAGCTCAAAAATAGAGAGTGGCTGTAGCTCTTCTTCCGTCAGCTCAAACAATTCGCAACACGCGTCATTTGCTTCAATAATATGGCCTTGACGGTTGAACAGCATAATCGGATCTGGGGTATGTTTATAAATCACGCGCAGCAGACTGTCGCGTTCAATCAAGGCATCGACCGTATCCTGGAGGCGCTCAACCAACTCTTGGTTATGACGTCTTAAGAGCTCTGTTTGCCATAATTTATGTAGGCTTTGTAATAAATCGCTCTCATCAAACGGTTTAATCAGAATGTCCTCAACCCCTTGACGCACGGCTTCTAACATATCCACTTGATTAACCCGAGAAGTCATCAATAAGCAGCGGCAATTGTGGTGCACTTGACGAACTTTATTAAACACATCTAAGCCTGTGTCTTTTTCTAGATTAAAGTCACAAATAAGGAGATCAACAGGGTGTAGCTCGGCAACTTGCATCGCTTCATCAAGCGTCGTCGCGGTCGTCACCGCAAGCTGTGCTCCGCGTAGGCCGTTAGCTAAGGTCTCTAGGCGAGGCGTATGATGGTCAACCAGCAACACTTTGGGCAGCACTAAGGTATTAGTAGAACCAACTTCCAGTAGGCGTTCAAGTAAGCCAGTAATATCTTTATTGGCAAAGAAGGGGTAGATCACAATGCCATTTGGCAAGGCACGATTGATTTCACTGAAAGATTTTAAGTGCTCGGCATTATCGGGTTTAGGTGCCAGCAACACTAACTTATCATGATTCCTCAGTTGATATAACGCTTGGAGCTTACTGGCGGGCACCCCATGAGCAATAACAACAACATCAAATTTATCAAAATCGAGATTTGCTTCCAGACTCCGGTAATGCACATGCTCTACCTCACCACCGAGTAACTCAAATAATACCTTTACTCGCATCGCTTGCACACTGCTGCTGTCAATAATCAGCACTCGATTCGTCATAACCAGATCCTTTACCGATAATTCTGAGATCCAGTTTAGTAGAAGAATCACAAGACGCTAAAAAATAGCACTATTTTGATATGTTTGACGCCGTGGTCTAATTCACGCTGCGAAACAAAAATTCAAACAGCAAAGGCCAACGGCGTATAAAATTATGCGAGAGACTTGCCCAAAATCGTCAAGCTATAGTGATTACCATCCATGACCGCGACGTTGGGTAATTCTCCCCACTTTTTATAACCGTGTTTTTCAAACAAGCGGATACTGGGGAGATTATGAGAAAAAATAAAGCCAAGTAACGTTGTAATAAACAGGGTCGGCGCTTGCTGCTCTGCAAAATCCATGAGTTTACTACCTAACCCTTGGCCTTGTGCCGCTTTTGCAAGATAGATACTCACCTCAGCCGTACCATCGTAGGCAGGACGTCCATAAAAGCTGCTAAAGCTTATCCATGCAATCACCTCATCCGCCTGCTCTACTACATAAATTGGGCGATTTTGCGTATGTGCGGCGAACCAACTTTGCTTTTGTGCTACGCTTACGGGCTCCGTATCCGCAGTGACTTGGCGGCTTGGTATCGTTTCGTTGTAAATGGCAACTATGGCGCAAAGGTCATGCGGTTTAGCGAGTCTAATATTCATGAAAGCTGATCAAGGTAACGAATATTTTCGTATCATAAGAGATAACATAAATAAAAGGAAAGTACTGATGATAAAAAGTCTTTCGATTCTGAGCTTAGCGCTCGGTTTCCTAATCTCGAGTAACACGTATGCAAAGACATCCAGCTGTGATGATTTTACCAATGTTGAACTGCGAAAACTGCGTTCTGATGACTCACTTAATCTATGTGAATTTAAAGACAAACCACTTCTCATCGTGAATACAGCAAGTAACTGTGGGTTTACAGGCCAGTTTGAAGGGCTCGAGCAACTACATCAAAAATATCAAGATAAAGGCCTTGTTGTACTTGGTTTTCCCTCAGATGACTTTTTCCAAGAAGAAGACGACGAAAAGGAAACTGCAAAAGTATGCTTTATCAACTACGGTGTAACCTTCAATATGTTTGCGACATCGGAAGTTCGAGGCTCGGATGCCAACCCCATTTTCCAACATTTAAACGAAGTAACAAGCTCTCCAAATTGGAATTTTTACAAATACTTAGTGTCAGCTGATCGGAAAACAATTAAGCGCTTCAACAGCCGCACTAAACCTATGTCTGACGAACTCACTAGCGAAATTGAAAAACTCTTGCCTAGATAAGCTGATTTTTTAACGTACCTAGATTAGAATAAAGTATGAATAATAAATAATCATCGGAGAAATTATGGCAATCGCTAGTGCAAGACACATCCTAGTAGATAGTGAAGCGCAATGCATGGAGCTCAAAGAACGCATTGCAGCAGGGGAAGATTTCGCAGAAATCGCAAAGCAGTACTCCAATTGCCCGTCGGGTCAAGATGGTGGTGCGCTAGGTGAGTTTGGACCAGGCATGATGGTGCCTGAATTCGATAAAGTGGTTTTTTCAGCCCCAATCAATCAAGTACAAGGGCCAGTGCAAACACAATTTGGTTTTCACTTGCTTGAGGTAACCAGTCGTAGCGATTAATTCGCTTGCGAAAAGTTAATCACTTCGCCATCATTCCTTAATACCTACTCGCTACATTTACTGAATGAGCGAAAGTTACTTAGTTGAAGGAATGATGGCATGAAACTTATCGGTTCGAACACCAGTCCATACGCCCGTCGAATTAGAATGTGGGCCGCGGCTAAACAGCTCCCAATGAGCTACCAGCATATAGATATATTTTCTGAAGCAGGCCATGACGAACTTATTCGCCATAATCCTGCTCGTAAGATCCCATTTTTAATAGACGATGCACAACTTATTTGTGATTCAAATCTGATTGTTCGCTATCTCCGTGAAAAACATCAACTTCCATTTCCCAGTTGGGATCAAGAAAATTGGCTGATCCTTATCAATGCCTGTAATGATTCTTTGGTGGAACTGTTACTTAGCAAGCGTTCTGGTTTTGATATTGAACAAGATAAACTATTTTTTAATCTACAGCGGGAACGAATTGGCCATACCCTGCACTATCTCAATGAAGAGTGTGTGACAGAAGAGTTTTTACACTGTGATTATCTCCAAATCAGTTTATACTGCCTTATTGATTGGGTTCTATTTAGAGAGCTCGTCGACCTGAGCGATTACACCAACCTAATGGCATTTCATGGCCGTTGGCAAAGCCAAGCAATCGCCCAGCAAACTGATCCACGAAATTGAGAACACCTATGATGAATGAAGAAGAAATTGGCTCAGAAGTCAGTGAGTTTATTGAGCAAGTAAAAAATACTGAAAGCGTTTGGGCACTTAGCTCTGATGACGGCGGTATGGTTGTGGTTGACTCAAACCAGTTTGACGAGACTGATGTGTTATTGCTGTGGGATAGTGAAGAAAAAGCGCAAGCTCAATGTCGCGACGAGTGGAGTGAGTTTTCACCGATGAGTATTGATGTTGAAAGTTTTCTTGACGAATGGGTACTCGACCTAAAAGAAGATGATGCACTCGTTGGTCTAAACTGGAATGACGACAACGTTTGTGTTGAAATCGAGCCCGTTGGTCTTGCGAGACTACTTGTCGATATCGAATAAAAGCTCACCTCATCCAAGTGGCGCTCACCCCGTGTGAGTGCCGCTATTCACCCGGCTTTGACACCAAAGCAACTAAAGTCCCTTCAATGGCTCTTACATAAGCTTGTGTCACTCTACCCTTTTGGTTTGGTGGGCTTAATGGCTCAGCCCCAGCGGCGACCGCTTTATCATAGCATTCAGGGACATTTTCACAGCTGATGGTAATTTCAAATCCAAGTGCAGGCTGTTTAGGATGGCAACGAATATAGTCTTGCCTAAACTGTGATTGGGCTAACGGGTGGCTGGCAAAGGCGAGTTTCACTTCTCCTGTGTCTAACTCACCATAATCCCCTTCATCGGTCATATCAAAAGTGCTCAAGCCAAATGCTTGATAGTAAAAATCCAGCACTTCCTCAACACTTTCTACATAAATCACCGCTTTAGCAAACACCTAAGCCCCACTATCAACAAAATCTAATGTAACTATATATAACTTAAGCACAAATGTTGGGCAAGGTAAAACAAAGTAAAAGAGTTCTGGGTTAAATATAGTCAGGTGTGGAAACAGGAATTGGTTGGATAGATATGAAGCTTATGTTTAGCTCGACACACTCACCAGATAGTGTCGAGCTACAATTCCCGCAAAAAGCCTTACGACTTATTGCGGTTTTCTTTTGCGAATGCGCGAAGCTTACGCTTTTGTGAGAGCGTCATTTTGTTTGAACGACCAGCGTAAGGGTTATCCCCTTCACGGAATTCAATCTTAATCGGCGTACCCATTACGTTAAGCGCTTTACGATAGTAGTTCATCAAATAGCGCTTATAGCTATCTGGCAGTTCATGCACCATATTGCCGTGGATAACAATACGCGGCGGGTTATAACCACCTGCGTGTGCGTACTTAAGCTTCACACGGCGTCCACGAACTAGTGGTGGCTGGTGATCCGCCTGAGCCATATCCATAATACGACGTAACATTGCCGTGCTTACTCGCTTAGTCGCTGATTCATAAGCTTCGTCAATCGACTCAAACAAGTGACCAACACCTGTACCATGTAATGCGCTAATAAAGTGCAGACGAGCAAAATCAACAAAGCCCAGTCGTCTGTCTAGCTCAGTTTTAATACGCTCTTTGACATAGTCATCAAGACCATCCCACTTGTTTACCGCAATAACCAACGAGCGACCCGCATTTAGTGCAAAACCAAGTAGACTCAAGTCTTGATCTGAGATCCCCTCGCGCGCGTCTACAACGAGCAATACCACGTTGGCATCTTCAATCGCTTGCAGGGTTTTGATAACTGAGAATTTCTCTACGACATCGCTGACTTTCTTACGTTTACGCACGCCGGCGGTGTCGATTAACACGTACTCTTTATCATTGCGCGTCATCGGAATGTATATTGAATCGCGTGTTGTGCCCGGCATATCGTAAACGATAACGCGGTCTTCACCTAAAATACGGTTAGTTAGTGTTGACTTACCCACATTTGGACGACCGATAATCGCGAGTTTAACAGGCTTGTCTTCAAAACCTGTTTTGCCGTCTTCGGCTTCTTCACCTTCAAGGTAAAGCTCGGCAATATCTTCATCGTCATGCTCAAGCTCTTCATCTTGAGCCGTAAGCTCAGCGATAACCGGTTGTAGCGTCAACTCTAATAATTGAGTAACACCACGACCATGCGCGGCGGCGATCTGTTGAACATCACCAAGCGCTAGCTGGTAAAATTCAGCACAGTTGGAGTCAGCATCAATGCCATCCGTTTTATTAGCGACAACAAAGCAATTCTTCTGTTGTTTACGAAGGTGCTGCGCGATGGCTTGATCAGCAACCGTCATACCTGCGCGCGCATCCACCAAAAATAGCACAATATCCGCTTCTTCAATTGCAAGCAGCGACTGCTCGGCCATTTCAGTTTCAATGCCTTCTTCAGAGCCATCGATACCACCCGTGTCTACCACAATAAACTCGTAGCCTTCATAGTTTGCTTGGCCGTATTTACGGTCGCGAGTCAGGCCCGGAAAGTCAGCAACTAACGCGTCACGAGTACGTGTTAAACGATTAAACAGTGTGGATTTACCCACATTAGGTCGCCCAACCAGAGCGATCACAGGAAGCATAGACTACCTCTTTTAAAAACAACAAAAGGCTTCGCAAAAGCGAAGCCCCATAAAATATCTAAAAATTCAGAAAGTTACTGCGGAATTTGAACTGCGCTAAGTTCACCATCACGCGTGTAAACAAATACTTTGCCATCGACCACAATCGGTTCGACAAAAAAACCTGAACTATCAAACTCGGTACGCGATACCAACTCACCAGAACTCTTATCCAGCCAGTGTAAGTTACCTTCCTGATCGCCAACCACTACGTAGTTGCCAGCAACCGTAGGAGCGGTTAGATACCAACCGCGCAGAGCTGGTTGTGTCCAACGTTCAATACCTGAGTTTTTGTCTAGTGCGTACAGTACGCCATCGCTATCAACCAAATAAATTACGTCAAGATCGAGTGTGAGGTCTCGGTAACTACTGTACTCACGATCCCACACTACATTACCGCTGCGCACATCAATGGCCACTAGTTTACCATTATAGGCGATAGAATACACATATGCGCCGCTTACAACGGGTTTAGTATCAACATCCACCAAACGTTCAAACTCAGAAGCCCCTTTTGCAATTGCAACATCTGAGCTCCATGCGGTAAAACCGTTTTCAGCGATAAGTGCTGTTAACTTACCACTTTCTTCGCCAACCAATACGCCACCATTCGCGCTGGTCGGTGAGCTTAAACCACGTAATGTCAGCGCTGGGACTTCTTGCTCATAGTGCCAACGCTCTTCACCTGTATCTGGGTGTAGCGCAACCAGCTTGCCTGAACCTAAGTTAACGTAAAGAAGACCGTCACCTGCAGCTGGCGCTGACAGCGCTTCACCTGGTACCGACTTACGCCAAACTATTTCGCCAGTTTCACGGTCAAGCGCAAAAACCTGTCCGTGCTCAGAGCCAACATATAGTTTGCCATAAGCTTGTGTGATCCCACCTGACAGCTTCGCACTATCATTGTCTTCCCATGGCCAAAAGTTCTTATTCTCACGAACATCAACTCGCCATTTTTCTTTACCTGTTTCAGTATCAAACGCTGTCACTATACCTTCACGGGCAGCTGCATAAACAGTGCTCTGGTAGCTTACAGGAGATAAACGCGAAAAGTAGTGCTCAACCCCGTCACCAATCCCTTCTTGCCATACAACAGTGGCATCGAATTGATTGTTGATCTCAGGGAGTTTTAACTCTTCTTCATCATCACTAGAAGAACAACCTGCGGTGAGTGCTGCAACACATAAAGCCAATGAGGCCATCGTTAACTTCTTCATGGCAACTCCTTAAACCGTTGTCTTTTGTGCAAGATCATCCAGTTTAATTTGCAGCATAGGGTTGCTATTGCCTTCCGCTGCTTCTAGTGCCGATTGATAAGCACTTCGAGCTTTATCTTTATCGCCTTGAGCAAGGTAAATATCACCTTGGATCTCAGCAAGCTGAGCCTTAAACGCTTCAGGCATAGGCTTAGCAAGTGTTGCCAGTGCTTGTTCGTATTGAGACTGAGACGCTTGTACACGTGCAAGTCTTAATAAAGCCGTTGCTTTTAGCTCAGCGTTAGCAACATTATCAGCCGCCCAAGTTAGCTTCTCAGCTGCTAGCTTAAGATCGTCTTTGTCGATTGCCTCTTTAGCAGCAACGAAAGCCGCTAACACGGCGTAGTTAGAATCAGCATTTGCAGCAACAAAAGCGTCGCTTTTAGCTAGTACATCATCACTTTCAACAACCTGAGTGTATGCTTCTGATGCTGCTTCTGCGCTATCGATCTGGCTTTGGTTATACGCTTTCCAGCCATAGAGACCACCTAAACCAAGCACAGCACCAACCACAATCGTTGTACCATTTTCACGGAAAAATCGTTTTATTGCTTCTGCTTGTTGTTCTTCTGTTGAATAAATTTCCATTCTAACCTCTTAGCTTACCAGCTCTGCTAACAGCGTTTTTACTTCTGCAAGTGGTAAGGTGATTTGTTCTTTCTCTTCACGCAGATATTTCACTGTCACTTTGCCTTCAGCGAGTTCATCTTCGCCTAGCACGAGCGCAATAACAGCATCGCTTTTATCTGCACGTTTAAATTGTTTCTTAAAGTTGCCACCGCCACAATGAACCATCACGCGAAGGCCAGCAATATCATCTCGTAATTGCTGTGCAACCACTGGAGCTTGAACCGCCGCTTTGTCACCCATAGCAACGACATATACATCAGCATTACGACGAATATCACCCACACATTCCAGCGTTTGTAGCATCAACACTAAACGTTCGATACCCATAGCAAAACCAACGGCTGGCGTTGCTTTGCCGCCAAGCTGCTCAACCAAGCCATCGTAGCGGCCGCCAGCACATACAGTGCCCTGAGAACCTAAGCTTGTTGTCACCCACTCAAATACGGTGCGGTTGTAGTAATCTAGGCCACGTACCAGTTTTTCATTAACTTGGTATTCGACGCCAGCTGCGTCTAAACGTTCACACAAATTAGCAAAATGTTCGCGTGATTCTTCATCTAAGTGTTCAGAAAGCTTAGGTGCATCAACCAGTACAGCTTGCACCTCTGGGTTTTTGCTATCTAACACGCGCAGTGGATTGCTGTACATACGGCGCAGACTGTCTTCGTCAAGCGCTTCTTTGTGTTGCTCCAGATATGCAATCAGAGCATCGCGATATTCAGCACGCGCTTCATTTGACCCCAAAGAATTGAGCTCAAGCTTTACATGATCTTGAATACCAAACTGCTGCCATAAGCGCGCCGTCATTAGGATCACTTCAGCATCAATATCTGGTGTTGCCATACCAAAGGTTTCAACACCAAATTGATGGAATTGACGGTAACGGCCTTTTTGCGGTCTTTCGTGACGGAACATCGGCCCCATGTACCAAAGGCGCTGTTCTTGGTTATATAGCAAACCATTTTGATTACCCGCTCGTACGCACACAGCAGTACCTTCCGGGCGTAGCGTTAAGCTATCGCCATTACGGTCATCAAAGGTATACATTTCTTTTTCGACGATATCGGTCACTTCACCGATAGAGCGCTTAAATAGATCGGTCGACTCAACGACTGGAAAGCGGATCTCTTGATAACCAAAAGCCGCTACTGTCTCTCTTAATACCGATTCTACTTTCTGCCAGACTTGCGTGTCACCTGGCAGACAATCATTCATTCCACGGATTGCCTGAAGTTGTTTAGTCACTGAAAACCCTAACTTAAATTTGTCACCAATCGATTTACTGCTGCTTGAACTTTTAACTAAATACGCTCAAACAGCCTCATCGCATTGGTTTTATTTCTTTAATGCCATTTATCGTCGTGCAGTTTAGCACGCCGTGAGAAAGCGCGAAATTCGCTTATCTTAACGATTACACCGGTGTCAGTCGATGATTTTTACATCGATTTTTTCTTCACTTTCTTTTTTCTCTACATATTCTCGGATCTGAGACTCTAATTGAGCGACGATATCATCATTATCAATCCGTGTTTTTTGGCGCTCGCCATTGATATAAAGGCCTGAACGGCGATTTGCGCCAGCAAGACCTAAGTCACTGACAAGTGCTTCACCAGGGCCATTGACCACGCAGCCAATCACAGACACCGAAATTGGCGTGACGATATCTTCTAATCGCTCTTCCAGCTGATTCATTGTATTCACTACATCAAACTCTTGGCGAGAGCAACTTGGACAAGCAATAAAATTAATGCCGCGCGAACGAATTCGCAGTGACTTTAGAATATCAAAACCCACTTTGATTTCTTGCACTGGATCAGCCGCAAGTGAAACACGTAATGTATCACCAATTCCTTCAGCAAGTAACATCCCTAGACCAACTGCCGATTTAACCGAACCGGCTCTAAAACCACCCGCTTCGGTGATCCCAAGGTGCAGAGGTTGGTCAATTTCTTTTGCCAACAAACGATAAGCGCCAACGGCTAAGAACACGTCGGAAGCTTTTACCGAGACTTTAAACTGATCAAAGTTATGGCGCTGGAGAATTTCGACATGTCGCATCGCAGACTCAAGCAAAGCCTCAGGTGTTGGTTCACCATACTTTTCTTGCAAATCGCGCTCTAATGAGCCGCCATTTACGCCAATACGAATTGGAATGTTGTGCTCACCCGCCGCGTCAATCACTGCACGAATACGGTCTTCACTACCAATATTCCCAGGATTTATCCGCAAACAATCGGCACCGTACTTAGCCACTTGTAATGCAATACGATAATCGAAGTGAATATCCGTGACGAGTGGAATATCCACTTGCTCTTTAATGCTTTTGAATGCTTCAGCTGCATCCATTGTCGGCACAGAAACACGGACAATATCCGCTCCGGCGTCTTGGATAGCTTTAATTTGTGCCACCGTCGCATCAACATCTAGAGTATTGGTGTTCGTCATAGACTGTACTGCTATCGGTGCGCCATCACCAATAGGCACATTACCGACATAGATCCTTGTTGATTTTCTACGCTTTATAGGTGGTTCTGAAAACATGCTGACTACTCTGTTAACGGTAAATTGAATTTAGCTAGACGGTTTTTAGTAAACGCAGGCAATGACACTGGTTTACCGTCAAGCGTGACCTCTACGGCCTGATGCTTGCCGAGTATAACAGAAAAAGGGGCCTTACCTTCAACTGTCATAGTATATCCCGCTTTTTTAACACCAAACGCGACACGCTCTTGTGTTGCGTCAAACATTTCAACCCAACTTTCTTCGTTGAAATGCATGACTACCGTGCTCAATGCAGAGTCTCGTTTTGTCGCTTGCGGTTTCGTTTCAACTGGCACTGAAACCTCCGCTTCACTCGCCTGTGGCTCGCTTTGCGGGGTTGTGTCATCGTTTTGCTCAGTAGGTAATGCTAACTCATCAACCTTTGGCGTTGTGGCATTTTCAACTGGCGTCTCAAGCTGTTTGACCGGCGTTTCAGGCACCACTTCTTGTTCTGAGCTACTGGTCTGCCAAAACCAAAATGCCGACGATCCCAGCACGATAGCCAGCACAATGTAGCTCACCATCATTAGGCGGTTATCGTGGGCTTCTTTATGAGTGCGGCGAGAAAAGCTTTGCATTCGCTTTTTCTGTAGCGGCAACTCCGGAGATTGATATCGAGCCAGTACTTCCGTCGGATTCAATCCCAGTAACGCGGCGTAATTTTTAATATAGCCACGCACAAAGGTTTCAGGCCCTAGGTCTTGATAGTCATCCTGCTCGAGCTTGGTAAGTTGGGCATGAGTCATCTTTAAGCGCGATTCAATTTCAGCAAAGCTGATCCCGGCATTTTGTCTTGCCGTTGCTAAAGTTTGCCCGAGTGAAGGCTGCTCTTGTTCAGGTGCTTCCTGCTCTTTCATTGTTTGGTTCATAAAACGTAATTTGTTGGGTCTACAATTAGTAATCCGTGGCCTGCTTGCAGCGCCACATCAGGAGTGAGTTTATTCCATCGCATAATTTCATCGATCAACACACCATATCGATCGGCAATACTGAGCAAAGTATCTCCCGCCGCAATTTCATGCACGACATTGGGATTGTTAAGATACACCTTTTGACCTGCGTACAATCTTGCAGATTCCCGCACTTGATTATATTCCATCAATTCAACCATTTTAATGTCGTATTTGACTGAAATACTAAATAGGTTTTCACCTGCAATAACAGTATGAAAAGGTACCTGAGGAGGCGCAACGTCACGATTTAATAACGGCACACTTGAACTACTTGATGACGTAGTCGCTAACACTTGAGGCTCACGTGAGCGAGGACTAAATGTGACTTCCGATGGATCCGGTTGATAAAACTCAACCCGAGCTTCAGAGTCCGAGCTAACGTTCACTAAAGACGTGCTTTTTGCCACTTCAGGTTTTGCCGAAGGCGCAAAATTATTGGCCTCAGCGGGTGAATCAACGGTGAATGACTGGGTTGAATTCGATTGCGTTTTCTTACGTTTAATTTTAATTTTTGGATTCGCAACAATATGACTAGGCGACGCCTCGGCAAGCTTATTTAACTGCGCTTCTCGGTAGCGATTGCGCAACCGTTCAAATTCACTTGCAGCGATATTATTCGTTAAGATAAGCCCTGCTTGAGCAGATTTTGGGTAACTTTGCACCAAAGTCGTGGCGATGTCTTGCGCCTTCTGTAAGTGCCCCATTTGCATATGTACTAAGTGCCCAAGCATTAAGCTTCTTGGTGAAATAAATCCACGCTTGGCAACATTATCAAGCACTTCTTCTGCTCTTAAGAAATCACTGCGAGCATAGTATAGGCCCGCGAGCGCTAGTTGCGACGACATCTGCTGAACGTTATGCTTAATCGCGCTTTGCAGATATTCCTCGGCTAGGGAATACTCATTTTGTTTCAGCGCACACAGCGCCAAGTTTTCGTAGCTTGCCGATACCCGCAAATAACTTGGTACCTCAATCGCTTTGAAAAAATATTGGCTCGCCTTGTCATACTGACCAACTCGGCAAAGAAAAGTGCCATAGTTGTTTAGCGTGTCGGGGTTATCTGGCTCAATATCCAAAGCCGCCTGATAGGCATTATCAGCGCGTTGTTGCTCACCCACCTGCTCGAAATAATACGCCAACGTATAATGAGCTTCGGCCAGTTTTGGCGCTAGCTGTAATGCCCGCTCTAAATTAAATTTGGCTGAGGTAGTGTTACCTGAATTGAGATATTGAAGTGCCAGTGCAATGCGAGTTCTTGCGGCATTGGTGTTATTGACTTGTTGTTCGGCCACAGGACGCCCGTCGGAGCGATAACTACTCTCCGTCACACAACCTGACAGAACTAAACTCGCGCCTGCGAGAATGGATGCAGCCAATCCTGTTTTGCGATAATTTCGCGATTGCATCACTCACCTTTGAATGCCACTGGGTTCTATGTGTGCCCTATATTACCCAAAAGGCTAAGAGATTCATCTATTTTTTACCAGATAGTCAGAACTTATCTGTGGTCAAGATGAAATGAGCTGGGTAAACCCAGCTCATGAATATTATTGTGCGCTCACATTGACAGCAATGGCGTTATCGTCACGCTGTTTTTTCTTAGCTAAACGCTTGGTTCTGTCTACAACATCACCTACTAGCTGTCCACATGCAGCGTCAATGTCATCGCCACGGGTACGACGAACGATACAGGTAAGTCCTGCAGCTTGTAACACCTTAGAAAATCTATCGATGCGGCTGTTGCTAGAGCGACCATATTCATTACCCGGGAACGGGTTAAATGGGATCAGGTTAATTTTTGACGGCGTGCCTTTGAGAACTTGCACCAACTCATGGGCATGATCTGTACTGTCATTAACATCTTGTAGCATCACATACTCAATGGTGACGTCTTTATTTGCTTTAGAACCATCGATATAGCGACGACATGCTGCTAGGAACTCTTCAATCGGATACTTTTTGTTGATTGGTACAAGCACATCACGTAGTGGATTGTTTGGCGCATGTAGCGAAATCGCCAGTGCCACATCAATCTTTTCTTTCAAAATATCAAGCGCAGGTACCACACCCGATGTACTTAGCGTAACGCGGCGCTTGGATAAACCAAATGCCCAATCGTCCATCATCAGTTCCATCGCTGGTACAACGTTATTTAGGTTTAGCAGAGGCTCACCCATCCCCATCATAACGATGTTAGTAATTGGGCGTTTAGTGCTATCGCCTTTATGCAGACCAATGTCGGTTGCCACGCGCCAAACCTGGCCAATGATCTCAGACACTTTTAAGTTACGATTAAAGCCTTGCTGTGCCGTTGAGCAGAAAGTACATTCCAAAGCACAACCAACCTGAGAAGATACACACAGTGTTGCTCGGTCTTTTTCTGGGATCCACACAGTTTCAACTTCTTGGCCGCCTTCAAGTAATAGTGCGTATTTTATAGTACCGTCAGAAGCCACTTGCTTTACTGAAATTTCAGGTGCTTTAATCTCACACTCAGCTTGCAACCGCGCACGCAACTTTTTGTTCAAATTGCTCATGTCATCAAAGTTGTCGATACCAAAATGATAAATCCATTTCATCACCTGATCCGCGCGAAACGGCTTTTCGCCATATGATGCAAACAACTCGCGCATCCCCTCGCGATTTAAATCAAGTAAGTTAATTTTTTTCTCAATAGTGGTCATGAACAACCTCGGTTAAAGACGGTAAGAACAGCTAAATTGCCAACAACGCATTGTACAAAAAAGCAGCAAACATCACAAATAATGTAACGTGTTTTGTGAAGTAGTGTGATTACTTTACAAAGCACGCTTATCCCGCAACTTAGCTGCGGGACAAAAAAAGGGCTCGAAAGCCCTTCTTTGGCACCAAGTCTCGAATTAACGAGTACGTGGGCAGATTTCTTCTTCAGCGAAGAAGTAAGCGATTTCGCGAGCAGCAGACTCAGGCGCGTCAGAACCGTGTACTGCGTTCTCGTCGATGCTGTCTGCGTAGTCAGCACGTAGTGTACCAGCTAGCGCTTCAGCAGGGTTAGTAGCACCCATGATTTCGCGGTTTTTACGAACTGCGTCTTCACCTTCAAGCACCTGAACCATTACTGGACCAGAAGTCATGAAAGAAACTAGTGCACCAAAGAAAGGACGCTCTTTGTGCTCTGCGTAGAAACCTTCAGCTTTCTCTTGAGAAAGGTGAACCATTTTTGATGCAACGATTTTAAGACCAGCAGACTCAAAACGGTTGTAGATAGCACCGATGTGGTTTTTAGCTACAGCATCAGGCTTGATGATTGAAAAAGTGCGCTCTAAAGCCATCTTTTTTGCTCCAAAATATTATTGTGAATATTAACGGGCGCGAATTATACGTGTTTTGGTAGAAAAAACCTACTATCTCACGCCGCTTTCTTTGCGAAGAAACGAAAGTTTGGTGAATTATTTGTCGATTAAATACGCAGAATTGCCAGCAGGAGCCTTAACAGTAAGGTTACTTGCCCTTCCTTGCACAATGTCAAAAAACCTGATCTACATCAAAATTACTTACTTAGCTTTCTTCTATACTGCGCCGCTTTTTAGAATCAGCACGCGAAATCACTCAACAGCTGACCCGTAATTAGGGCCTGTTTATCTTTCAAGTTTGTTTTTGCAGCAGTTTGATTGGTATTTATACAAGGCAGAGCCTGCGTAGCATAGTTGTTCTATGTGAGTCAGGCGATAACACAGTAGAAATGCCAATCAAGCGCTGCCCTTTGGGTTCACCTGAGTGCGCTTTGTTCATTGTTGCTCAACTTTTGCCTAGATTACTAGGCGGCAAGCCGAGCGTCGCGACCAAAACACACTCAGGAGAACAAAAATAAAACAGCAAAGGTCAACAGGCCCTAGTTCAATGTATGAGGTAAACCATGTTTGTAC
This sequence comes from Pseudoalteromonas flavipulchra NCIMB 2033 = ATCC BAA-314, assembly GCA_000814665.1. GTDB lineage: Bacteria > Pseudomonadota > Gammaproteobacteria > Enterobacterales > Alteromonadaceae > Pseudoalteromonas > Pseudoalteromonas maricaloris. Next base: position 351,997 of record JWIH01000018.1, on the reverse strand, counting down.
CAGAACTTCTCTCTCCTGCCGGCAGTTTAAAGAATATGCGTTACGCTTTTGCGTACGGTGCCGACGCTGTTTACGCCGGACAACCAAGATACAGTCTGCGCGTACGTAATAACGAATTTGACCTAAACAACCTCGAAATCGGTATTAATGAAGCCCACCAGCAAAACAAAAAGCTCTATGTCGTATCAAATATTGCGCCGCACAACGGCAAAGTGAAAACTTACTTACGTGATATTGAGCCTGTTATCGCGATGAAGCCAGACGCGCTTATCATGTCCGATCCCGGGCTAATTATGCTGGTGCGCGATAAGTGGCCAGACATGCCAATTCACCTATCCGTACAAGCAAATGCTGTTAACTATGCGACGGTGCAATTTTGGGCCAAACAAGGGGTTGAGCGCGTTATTCTTTCTCGCGAGTTGTCGCTACAAGAAATAGAAGAAATTCGTACATTGTGTCCAGACACTGAGCTTGAAGTGTTCGTTCACGGCGCCCTATGCATGGCTTATTCTGGTCGCTGTTTATTGTCGGGTTATATCAACAAGCGCGATCCAAACCAAGGTACTTGTACCAATGCCTGCCGCTGGAGCTACGATGTCAAACCTGGTCAAGAAAACGAAACCGGCGATGTTGTCCATAAGGTCGATCCAAAAGCGATTATTCCAACCTTAGGGGAAGGTCAACCAAGCGACGAAGTGTTTATGCTCGAAGAGCAAGGTCGACCTGGTGAATACATGCCAGCATTTGAGGATGAGCATGGTACTTACATCATGAATTCCAAAGATTTACGTGCTGTCCAGTATGTTGATCAACTGACTCGCATGGGCGTGCACAGCCTTAAGATCGAAGGCCGAACCAAGTCATTCTATTATGTTGCTCGCACCGCACAAGTCTATCGTAAAGCCATTGATGATGCTGTTGCGGGTAAACCATTTGACCCAAGCTTAATGAAAACCCTAGAAAACCTAGCCCACCGAGGATATACCGAGGGCTTCTTGAAACGTCATGTACATCAAGACTATCAAAATTACGACTACGGCCATTCGGTGTCTGACCAACAGCAGTTTGTTGGTGAAGTGCTAGGTCGCACTAATAATGGTCTCGTTGAAATTGAGGTTAAAAACAAGTTCTGTACTGGTCACAGCTTAGAATTGATGACACCTAAGGGCAATATTCACTTTAATCTTGAACACATGGAAAATAAAAAAGGCGAAGCGATAGATGACGCCAAGGGCTCGGGTCATATCGTCAAAATTCCATTACCGCAGGACATAGACTTAAGTCACGCCATTTTAATGCGCAATTTAGGCCAAAGTGAGGACACTCGTAATCCTTTTAAAAAGGCATAACGATGGCACTGCTTATTAATGATAAATGTATCAACTGTGATATGTGCGACCCTGAGTGTCCTAATCAAGCCATTTACATGGGTGATAAAATTTATCAAATTGACCCTGACAAATGCACTGAATGCGTCGGCCATTACGACACACCAACTTGTGTGAGTGTCTGTCCCATTGATTGCATTAAACCAGATCCAAACCACAAAGAAAGCCTTGACCAGTTAGCCGAAAAGTACCTTCGACTCACCGAATAACAAGGTGAAGCCACGCGCTTCACCTTGTTAATCTCTCAACTCCCCCCTTCCCTACCTCGCGATAAAGATTTCCAAACCAGAGATTAGGATAAGGAATGATCTAACCCTTTGTTTTTAAAATCACATTAAATTATTTTCTTATCTAGCCAGAGAGTTTTGGGGCTAACTCTGCTCTCGCGTCCTGCTACCGCCCTGGTACCTACGTCCTGTAGGCAAGGCGAATTTACGCACCAATAGCGGGCTATTGGAAGTGAATTCAACACAGTTAGCGCTAAAACTGGCTGCTAGAAAGGCATTAATTATCCGAAGTTCAGGTTTCTTACACCTCTTGTCGAAATTTCAAATAGATATACTACAGTTAAAGCAGAGCAATAGGACTTTTAAAGCGTATTTTACTATCGTAGCTTGAGTGTACTTTTAGCGTCTTAACGGCGGATGTTTTTATATGAATCGGCTTTACGTTGAGGTAAGGAAATAACATGGATTTGAACTCATTTGAGTCATTTTTTAATAGCGCGTACATGCCACATGGTCATTGCTATTTGTGGCAACCTCACCTGCTGTGGACCAATGTCATCTCCGATATCTTGATAGCCGCAGCCTACTTCTCTATTCCCATGGCGATTATGATTTATGCAAAACAACGCCCTGATGTTGGCAGAAATTGGGTCTTTGTGTTGTTTTGTAGCTTCATCACCTTATGTGGACTCACGCACTTAATTGGCGTTTATACCGTTTGGCATGGCGCTTATGGTATTCATGGCATTTCAAAAGCAGTCACAGCGTTTATCTCAATGGTAACAGCAGTTTATCTTTTTAGACTGATCCCAAGCGCAGTCGCAATCCCAACCCCCAATCAATTCCATGGCGTAACCGCAAGGCTCAAACGTATTACCGATGAAAAGCAGGCGCTCCATTCGCAACTAGACCAACACAGAGTTACCGAGTTTATGCTCGATGCCTTACCCACCAGTACCTTGTTGCTTGACCAGCTACTTACCGTGAGTAAGTGCAATCCTTATTTTTATCGCGAGCTTGGGTACGACACGCCGGATGCGTTAATTGGACTGAGATTACACGATATTGTCAGTTTGGATGATCCGTTCGACAGCTTAGAGTCCATTAGCCAATCTCTACTTAACCAAAACGATTACAGTAAAGAAGCACTGTGCCATGTGAAAGACAAATTTGGCAATCAAATCCCGATGGAGATGCGCTTAGTACAAGAACCCCATGACGGTGCTAATCTCATTTTAGCGGTGTTTAATAACCTTTCGTCACTAAAACGCACAGAGCAAGCACTCGCGGAATCCACCGAGCAAATGAAGCGTGCAATCGGGGCAACCGAAGATGGCATTTGGGAGTGGAACGTTGTCGACAACAGCGTCAGCTATTCATCTCGTTTAAAAACCATGATAGGTAAGCGCGATGACGAAAAAGTCACCTATGACGACTGGTTTGCACATATCCACCCAGACCATCAGGGTAAAGTGCAAGATGCCATAGACCATCACTTTGCCACCAAAGATCAATATTTTGTCGAGTACTTAGGGCGAGACAACAAAGGAGAATACGCTTGGTTTTCCGCCGTAGGCAACAGCCAATTTGACGACCACGGTAAAGCATGGGTGATGTCTGGAGCACTTAGAAATATCCATCAGAAAAAATCCCTTGAGCTGCAAGTTGCGGAAAAAAGCAAAATTCTCAATGCCATCTACGAAGGTGCAAGTCAGGCTATTTGGCTATTAAAGGTAGAAGAAAAGCAAACATTTCGAGTGCTCGAGTACAATAAGTTTGCCTGCCAGCGCACTGGCGTAAAGCTCGAGCAAATACTAGGGAAAACCCTCAGCGAACTAAGAGGGACAGTGTTAGAAGCGGAGCTAGTAGATAGAATCGAAAAAAACTACCAACTTTGCGTTGAGGTCGCAAAACCCGTAGATTATACCGAAATGATACCATTCAAAAATAAAGAACATTGGTATCAGACGACTCTTTATCCACTTAAAGACAGTAAAAACCAAGTTGAGCGGATCGTTGGTATCGCCGTCGATATTACTGCGCGAAAATTCGCAGAAAAAGAGCTTGAAGACAACCAACGCTTTTTACAGCGAATGATAGATTCAGCGGTGTGTGGCCTTTATCTCTACGACTTAAAACTCCACAAAAACACGCGCATAAACAAGCGTTATACTCAACTCCTTGGTTATACAATTCAAGAGTTAGAAAGTTCAAATTTAGAACTATGTTTTCATGAAAGTGAACGCGCACTCGTTTACGAGCATATTGATGAAGTGAGAGCCAGCCAAGACGGTGAACTTATCCCGATAAAATATCGTTTTAGACACAAAGAAGGGCATTGGGTTTGGTGTTATTCCGTCGATACCGTGATCACTCGAGCTCACAATGGCGAGCCAGAGTTGATGCTGGGTACTTTTGTCGATATGACCGAGCACACTGAATTGCTATTACAGCTGCAAGAATCCAACGCCCACCTTGAGCACTTTGCCTATATTGCTTCTCATGATTTGCAAGAGCCACTCAGAAAGATCACCGCTTTTTCGGACAGTTTGGCGCAAAGAATTACGCCAGATTTAAAAGACTACGACGATGCAAAGTTTGAAATAGAGCGCTTGGTTGATGCCAGTCAACGAATGCGGATCATGATCCAAGACCTACTCAAGTTATCACGCTTGCATTCCCATGAGTTGAAGCTACAAACAACCAATCTAACTTTGTTGTTAGAAGATATTTGTGAAGTGATGAGCTTTAGTATCGAGGAAAGCGGCGCAGAAATTAAACTAGAGAATGGTGATTTACCTATCGAACTTGATCCCTCGCTTTTTCTTCAAGTGTTGCAAAACTTAATCAGTAACAGCATTAAGTTTAAGTCACAAGAGCTTGCGCCCGTGATCCAAATTTACACCAGCCAAACCGGCCATGAAACGGTGATCCATTACAAAGACAATGGGCTTGGGATCCCAAAATCTCGACGTCAGCAAATCTTTGAACCGTTCAGGCGTTTTGGCACCACACCAGAGTATGGCAGTGGTATTGGACTAGCGCTGTGCCGACAAATCGTAAAACTGCATGGCGGCACAATAAAATGCCTGCAAAGTGATGATGGCGCTTTGTTTGAAATCATACTGCCAAAAGAAGTTAAGGAGTAATAATGGAACTGTTATTAGTTGAAGATGATCCAGATGATGTCTACTTTTTTAAAAGAGCATACAGCAGTATTGCCAATGCGCCAGAGCTTAAAATTTTTTCTGACGGTCATGAGCTGCTGCATTACCTCGATTCTATCGCAACCTACGACCAAGTTATTTTGCTGGATTTAAACATGCCAAAAATAAGTGGCTTTGAAGTTATGGAAGCTTTAAAAAATGAACAAGTTGCCGATAAATTAATAACGGTATGCTATACCACCTCTACTCACCACAGTGACATTCGTAAAGCATATCAATTGGGTGCTAAGTCATATATTACCAAGCCCGGACGCTTAAGTGATTTAGAGTCGTTGATCAAATTAATCAAACAGTATTGGTTTGACAATAACTGTGTCGTGCAAGGGTAACTATGAATACATGGCTGATTTATCTTCTTGAAGACAACGATGAAGATGCTTACTTAGTAAAGCGCACACTTGCAAGTACTGATGGTAGACAAAAGTTTAACGTTAAACACTTCAAAAATTTAGAACAACTTGAAACCGCCTTAAACACAGTCAAGCCAGAAGCTATCCTTATCGATTTAAATATCGATGAGAGCCAAGGTCTTACCACGCTGATTAAAGTAAAACAGTTGCCAATCAGCGCCCCTATAATCGTGCTAACTGGGGTATCTGAAACACTGTTTGGCGAAAAGGCAATTCAACTTGGTGCGCAAGATTATATCCCAAAACACGAAGTGAGCGGCCCACTACTGGCACGTACAATCACCTTCTCAAAAGAACGCTACGAAATGCAGCGGAATCTAGAGAACCTAGTGGTGATGGATAGACTCACTATGCTACATAACCGCGGCGCATTTGATAACGAATTAGAAAGAGCGATTTCTGAGTCAGAGCGGTATGGTCATGGATTTGGTGTGCTGTTTATTGATCTCGACAACTTTAAACCAGTCAATGATCAACTTGGTCATCAAGCGGGCGATCAATTGCTAAAAATACTGGCGGCAAAACTTAAAATGTATAAACGTGCGTCAGACTTTGTTGCACGCTACGGTGGTGATGAATTCGTGGTTATCGCCCCTCATCTAACCGAAAAAAATCAGTTACGAAAACTGGCTCAGCATAAGTATGACTTGCTCAGTGATAATTACTGTCTCCAAGATGAAAGCGCCAATATCCGCGAAGTAAAACTGGACTTAAGCATTGGCGCAGTGATTTATCCAACTGACGCCACATCAGCAGAAGAGTTAGTTGCTAAAGCAGATAAAGCTATGTATCACGCGAAGACGAATCAATTGCCTTACGCGTTTTACTCGGATGCAGGACTCACAGCAAAATAGTAGAGTGAGGAGTGTACTAATCCATTCTATTTTTAAGGTATTGTTTGTCGGCTTTTCTCCTTACGTGGTTGCGTCTTTCGACGAAAGGCAAAACATTACTTCGTTGTTTTCGACGCTCTCCCCCCTGCCTTTCCTCTAGCAACTCTTCTAGTTGAGACAGGGTAATTAGCCTTTTCATAGCAACCTCCACATCACACCACTTTCTTTTTTATAGTCGCTTTTACAAAAAACCCCAATCTAGCAGGCAAAAATCTAAGCCCACCACTCAACAAAATCACATTTTAAACTTTTATTTTACAAAATACTCACATTTAGGTATAACTTGATTGAACAAAAAACAAACAGAAAGGATACAACATGAAACGCCACTATCTATCAGCGTGTTTAATCGCGCTCCTCTCACATCAGGCAACAGCTGCAGGTCAGCATGACTCTGTAGCTATGCCTGAATTTACTGCTGAACACATCAGTGCCTTACCTATTTCTAGTGTAATAGCAGTAAACCCTGAACTGTTTCTTTTCAGCAATGCTTTACAACAAGTAGATTGGCAGCAGGTGCTTGACAGCACGGCACCGCATTTAAGCGACAAGCTCGAAGTGATCTTGCACTATGCTGGATATGCCAGTATTAACCCTAAATTGTTGCTGGCACTAATGGAACTTGAGTCTGGTGTGATAAGTAACCCAGATAAACAATCCCTCTCTGCACCGTTTGGTACACTCTCTCATGAACAGGGATTTGATGCGCAAGTAAAAGATGTAGCGCTTAATCTCAGTGCAAGATACTACGCATTCCAAAAACTTCGTGATGAAGGCAAAGCTAAAAAATTACCAGCAGTCAACGAAGCAACCGTAGCACTTGCAGATCTGACACACACATCGGCAGATGCCCTATTCAATACTTACCAAACGTTATTTAACGGTGAGTCATTAGCATTAAAAGCGGACAACAGCATCGCTTTTAATGAACAAGCTTCAACACAAGCGGTATCAGCTGCTAGCTTTAGCATGAGCTTCCCGTGGCCATCCGGTTACGCTTGGTATAGCGGTGGTGCACACTCAAATACAGGCTCTGGTTACCCTTACTCGTCGCTTGATTTTAATAACGGCTCAGGTGGCTGGGGAAGTAATACACCTTGGGTTCAAGCAGCGCATGGCGGCACAGTCACTCGTTACTCAGCTTGTAATATTCGCGTGACTCACTCAAGCGGTTATTCAACTCAGTATTACCATATGGAAAGTTTGCAATATAACACTGGTGATGTCATTTCTGCAGGTGCTTGGCTTGGCCGTTATGCGGACGATAAAGCAACAGCATTGTGCCAAGGTGGTCAATCAACCGGTCCCCACGTTCACTTTTCGCTACTGTACAACGGTGGGCATATTTCGCTGCATAACTGGTACATCAGTGGCTATCGTATAGATGTGGGTAACTCCAACTATGACGATAACTGTAATCGCTTCTTCTTTGAGAAGAACGGCTATCGTACTTGTGCATGGCGTGCATTGTACAAGTAAACAACCTTAGCTTACACAAGCAGGTATTAGGCTCAGCTTTTTAGTTTGAGCCTAATAAATAACTTAAATTTTTTGTAAAACAAATGTATATTAAATTTAATCTGGAATAAAAAAGGATTTAATACTTCTATGTTTGCAAAGGAATATTCCAACAACTCGCTAGCATGGCAAGATCGAGCATTTTTTATTCTGACTCATGCTCGAGCCAATACCAGCTCCACCAATTATACTGTGCTAATCAAAGTACTTGAGACGCTAGGACATACAGTCAAAGTTGATACTCGACTACCAGAGCCTGCGCTGCGTGAACAAATCGCGTTATTTTTGGTGGATACAGAACACCGAGATTGCAATGAACTTATCAGTGCTGAAGTAAAGCTATTGGCGGCTAAACACAAAGTACTACTCTTTAATGCCAATGAAGACAACGTTAATGAAAAAACGGCGCTACTTGGCAATGTGAAAGGCATACTCTATCACAATGCTCCACCAGAGACGTTATTTCAAGGATTAAGCAGTGTGCTCAAAGGCGAGCTTTGGTTTTGTCGCAGCGCCATCTCAGAGGCATTTAGCGAACTGATTGCTGCGATGCCACAAGCATTACCTAACAGCGACATTATCTTAAGTAATGAAGAGTTAAATATGCTTACCGGCAGAGAAAAGTCTGTGATCAAGCTTATTGCTGCTGGTGCTAAAAACGAAGATATCGCTGATAGACTAAACATAAGTAGTCACACAGTTAAAACGCATATCTACAGCGCATTTAAAAAAACCAATTCGCGCAACCGAGTTGAACTTGCTAATTGGGCGCTACGCCATATACCAATAGTGAGTTTGAATTAAGAGCTGTGTAAAGACACACAATAAAACTGAGATAAAAGAGAAGTAAATTGATGGCTAGCATGGTACTAGCCATCTGCAGAAAATCGTAGGGCTTACGCTACACCGTAGCTATCACGGTATGCTTTAACTGCATCCAAGTGCGCATCCATACCACCTTGTTGCTCAAGGTAAGTGATCAGATCAGCCAATTTCACGATAGACACCACTTGAGTATTAAAGTCGCGCTCAACTTCCTGAATAGCAGAAAGCTCAGCTTTGCCTTTTTCTTGGCGATCTAATGCGATTAATACGCCAGCAAGATCAGCACCATTAGCAGCGATAATTTCCATCGACTCACGAATAGCAGTACCCGCGGTGATCACATCATCAACAAGCATAATACGGCCTTCAAGCGCCGAACCTACTAAGTTACCGCCTTCACCGTGCTCTTTCTTTTCTTTACGATTAAAGCAGTAAGGCACATCTTTATTGTGATGATCGGCAAGTGCAACGGCTGTCGTTGTCGCAATAGGAATACCTTTGTACGCTGGGCCAAACAATACATCAAACTCAATGCCAGCATCTTCCAATGCCGAAGCATAGAAACGACCTAAACGGGCCAGATCACGACCTGTGTTAAACAAGCCTGCATTGAAAAAATAAGGGCTAGTACGGCCAGACTTTAACGTAAACTCGCCAAACTTAAGCACCTGCTTTTCTAAGGCAAATTCAATAAACTCTTTTTGATACGGTTTCATGTCTTTCCTACTGAATGTTGATTACGCTAACGCTTGCTTTTGTAGATCAATGATTTCACGAATTGAATGTTTCGCAAGACCAAGTAACTCATCTAGCTCGTCGAACGAGAACGGTTCGCCTTCAGCTGTCCCTTGTACTTCAATCAGTTTGCCAGTTTCAGTCATGATCACGTTCATGTCTGTCTCAGCTTCTGAATCCTCAAGATACTCAAGATCGGTAATTGGCTGACCTTTATAAACCCCAACCGAGATTGCCGCTATCATAAATTTTAACGGGTTTACATTGATCATGCCTTTGGCACGCATGTGCGTTAGTGCATCTACCAATGCCACACAAGCACCGCTAATTGATGCCGTACGGGTACCACCGTCCGCTTGAATAACATCACAGTCGATAGTAATGGTGTTCTCACCTAACGCTTTTAAATCAACTGCGGCACGTAATGCGCGCGCGATTAAGCGCTGAATTTCCATGGTACGGCCGCCTTGTTTGCCACGTGCCGCTTCACGGTTGTTACGCGTATGTGTAGAGCGCGGAAGCATACCGTATTCTGCGGTGATCCAACCCTTGCCTTGACCTTTCATAAAGCGTGGTACACCCGCTTCTACAGAAGCCGTACATAACACTTTGGTGTTACCAAACTCTACCATTACTGAGCCTTCAGCGTGCATTGTATAGTTACGAGTAAATGTAACTGGCCTGATCTGATTTGCAGTTCTTTCGCTTGGACGCATCCACGTTCCCCCATCATCAAAATTTGCCGTACATTATAAAGGGATCATAGAGACTATGCCACGCGATCCGACTAAAAATAAAATTCACTTTAGGGCTGTGTGGAAATTCGGCTATAATGCTCCGGTTAAACCAAGCTAATTTAGGGACTTTATATGATCCATAGTATGACCGCCTACGCCCGCAAAGAAGTGAAAGGTGACTGGGGCACTGGGGTTTGGGAAATTCGTTCAGTTAATCAACGCTACCTCGAAACCTTTATCCGCGCACCAGAACAATTTAGAGGCTTAGAGCCAGTAATACGTGAACGCCTGCGTAAACACTTACAACGCGGCAAAGTTGAAGTATTCCTAAAGTTCACCGCAAATCCTGCGCACGTTGGCCAACTAACCGTCAACGAATCGCTTGCAAAGCAACTTGTTGAAAGCGCAAAGTGGCTACAATCACAAAGCGGCGGTGATATCAATCCAGTAGACATTCTGCGCTGGCCAGGTGTAATGGAAGCCGAAGAAGTCGATTTAGACACCGTAAACAGCGAACTGTTAGGTGGCTTTGATGAGCTAGTTGAAGACTTTAAAGCTGCACGAGCAAGTGAAGGTGAAAACCTAGAAACCATGCTCACCACTCGTCTTGACGGCATTCTAGAGCAAGTTGCCATCGTTGAAGGCTACATGCCTGAAGTCACTAAGTGGCAACGTGAAAAACTTTCACAAAAGTTAGAAGAACTAAAAACCGACATTGACGAAGGCCGCCTAGAGCAAGAGCTAATTTACCTTGCGCAAAAGCAAGATGTTGCAGAAGAGCTCGACCGCCTCAAGTCACACGTCAAAGAAACCCACAAAATCCTCAAAAAAGGAGGCGCTTGCGGCCGTCGTTTAGACTTTATGATGCAAGAATTCAACCGCGAATCTAACACCCTAGCCTCAAAGTCAATCAACAGCGAGATCACCAACGCCGCCGTTGAACTTAAAGTGTTAATTGAGCAAATGCGCGAGCAAATTCAGAATATTGAGTAATGTTTCAGGCTGTTTCTGAGTGTTAAAATAGCCTTTAAAATCTTAGAGTTATAAGTTTTACGTGTTTCAACCTGTTGCCCCGAATTGCTCTTTGTTAAGCAAAAGTGGTGACAGGAATGGTGACAGATTTTTCAAAATCTGAAAATCGTCCTAAAATTATAGGAATCTGTCACCATTTCTCACATAAGAGGTTGAAATGACAGTAAAAATCACAGTTCAAAAAATCAAAAGTCTTATTAAAAATCAAGCTGTTGGAAAATATGCAGTAGGGAATGGCCTATACTTTCGCGTCAGTGCTGAAGGGAGTGCTTTTTTCATTGTTCGTTATATGAGCCACGGTAAACGCAAAGAAATGACTTTAGGTAAATACCCAGACATTTCTTTAGTTGATGCCAAACTCAAAGCCGCACAAATTAAAGTCGATCTTAATAATGATGGTGTTGACCCTTTAGAAGAACGAAAGCGCCTCGATAACGAAACCTTAAAAACCGTCAATGATCTTGCCGAAGACTGGCTGCAAGAATGCGAAAAACGCTTAAAGCACCCAAATATCCCTAGACGTATTTATACCAAAGATCTTGCCCCTTATTTTGGTGGGTTAGCAATCGAAAAAGTAAACCCTAGAGATATTCGCGGCGCGATACAACGCATTGCGCAAAGTGACCGCCCAAGCATTGCAAATGACGCGCTCATGTACTGCAAGCAGCTATTCAGACACGCAATTAAGCTAGATTTACGCACCTCAAACCCAGCTGAAGCATTTAACGTGTCAGATGCGGGCGGTGTCGAGCAAAGCCGTAGCCGCGCCCTATCACTTGAAGAACTAGAGAAAGTGTATCAATGCCTGCGGGAAAATTCTGACCAATTTACCCGCGACAACTATTTAGCCTTTTCGCTGCTACTTTGTTTAGGTGTGAGAAAGGGTGAGCTAATCGCTGCAAAATGGGCTGAATTTGATCTTAAAGAAGCACTTTGGCATATACCACAGGAGCGCAGCAAAACAGGCCGAGGCATCACCGTTCCATTAAGCCCCATCGTCATTGAATGGCTCAAAGAGTTGCAAATACGTGCTTTTGGCTCTGACTATGTATTTCCAAATCGCAGAGCCAGCAAGCGCTTTGGACATATCAGCCCCGACACACTCAATGCCGCCATTCAAAAGCTATTTCGTGAAGACAAAATGCCCGTGCCCCACTTTACCGTTCACGACCTGTGCCGCACCTGTCGAAGCCTACTTGCAAGCAATGGTGTAGCTGGGCATATCGCTGAGCGATGCTTAAATCATAAGCTAAAAGGCGTTGAGGGAATCTATGACAGGTATGATTATTTGGATGAGCGAAGAGAAGCGCTTGAAAAAATAACAACAAATTTAGAGATAGCAATAAAACAACTTTAAAAATCCGACCGTGGAGGTAGTACTTTACAAAATATGCTACCTTATGAGTGCTCAATAATAATCTACTAACTTATTCATTATTGGAGTAACTTTGGATATATCAAACTGGAAGAATCGAAAACTAGAAGAACTGTCACTTCTTGAGCTAGCATACGCTCATTTATGTAATCAGCATGGAATAAGGTTAAAAGATGGAAATTTAGAGTCTATTCTTCCGGTTATTTTGCAGGAAATAAGTAGCGTAAGATATCGTGATAGATCGAAAAATTTTTTACCTGTTGCTGGAGCATTTTCCGTTATTGAACAGATAGGGTTTTGTTACATTAATACGGAAAAACCAAAGTTTACTAACGACAAAGCCAGCTGTATCAAGAAGTCATTGCATTACTTCTCTGGTCTAATGGAAGGCCATTCTGATGTTGAAGCTCTATATGCCTTAAGAAATTCCTATCTTCATAACGCAAGTTTAATGGCTAAAGCTCAGTTTCCTAAAAAGCCAAGCTATTATTTTCAATATGACAACTCTCTAGAGTGTATGGTTCAGGAGCCAAGTGTTCCTTGGAGTGGTGATATTAGTAAATTCAAAGCAAGTATGACAACTTTCATTAACCCTAGTTTAATCATAGACTTAGCTGAGAGCGTCGCTGAAGAAGCAGCAAACTGTCTAGAAAAAGGCACATTGGAGGTTGTTTTGGAATCTAAGGAACCTGAGCTATATTACAGATACCTAAAACTAACGAGATAAACATTTGACAGGTGAACCCTATGTATGAAGCTCTTGTTCTTTTGAGTTCTAGTTACTCAAATGTCAGCTTTGAAGGAAATAACTATGGCTAAACCAATTTCATTTGGCCCATTTAGATTTAGTACTAAAAAAGCATGTGAAGAAGAAGCTCGTCGCCGTATTAGTTCATACAGCTCAGGAGTAATAATGACTCTAGAAGACAAAGTGTTTTTTGAATCGTTGTTTACGTTACATAGTGAATATGACGAAAAAGTTGGATGTGGTATTAGAGATATTGAAGTTGGCTTAGACTTTCATAAAAACAAATGCTTATTCATTATTCGAAAAGATAATACCAAAGTATCAATTAGCTGGAGGCATTGTGTAAAGCCTCATACGAAGAAAATGGTGGTTTCTTACGCTTTCCGTAGAGCCGTCAAAGACACTGTTATAGCATTTAAGAACAAAGCGATTTCTAATGGAGCCACTTGTCCAAAACTAGGAATTAATTTGACATTTTATAATAGCCACGTTTCTTATAAACCTCCTTCATTTGACTGTATACTTTCAAATTTCCTTAAAGAACACGGCCTTTCTTATGACTCTGTTGAGTTAATTGACCCTGACAGTAATGATAGTGACCAACGGGGAAAGCTTGCCAACCATGTAATTATGGATAGTTGGCAAAAATATCATAATTCAAAAGCTAATTTTGAGTTACTTAGTGTTGAAGGCAACTTAAGAAAATAATACGAAAAGGATAAACTTATTTTTAAACCCGTCTATTCAGCCTCAACAGGGAGCCTAAAATTTATAGCGATACAGGTAGGTACTTCATTATTTCAAACTTAATTAAGTCATCCTGCTTATTTAAGTAGCTAAGGAAAAGTTGATTTGCCGATACATGGCCGTATTTATCAACATTAATGTTTTCAATTTGATTGTCTGAATCCAATTTTTTTATCAATGCGCCACTCAATCCCAGCTTTGTCAAATCTGTATTTCTTTTCTTAGATGTACCATAAACAAAAATATTATAGTCATCTTCAGATATAACTTCAAACTCTTTTAAAAGTGAAACATATTCATTTAAAGTATAAGAAACAAAATCACTTTCCATTTTTAGTTTAACTAATGCAAGATTTACCAGCTCTTTGTGAGATTTAGTCGATAGATCAATATACTTCTTTGCTCCATAAACCTCCCCATCTTTGTTAACCTCACCATAAGAATCACCGATATAAAATATATTGTTCCTTGTTTCTTTTGCATTTGAGTAAAAATACCTAACCGTTAGGTTTATATGGTCTTTCAAATTTAAAGCATGTATGTTCTTAACAAAGATACGATAGTAGTTCCTAGCCTGTATATTTTTCAATCTGGAGAAAACTTTATCATTCAAAAATCCGTCAAACCCATCAATAAAGATCGAGAAAACTTTCTCAATCGGATCTAACTTCATCCATTCTACATTTTGCCTGCTAACCACCATCTTATTGTGAATCTTCTCTAAGATTGTGTCAGGATCAAAATATGAAAAATGGAGACCAGCTTCTAGAAATGATGCTTTAAGTCGGTCATTTTCATTTTCAGGTTCAGATATCAAAAAGCTTTCTCGCTCTTGGATTGAAACGATAGAGTTTCTTTTATCTATTGCTTTTGTACGCTCATGTTCATCTGTAATATTTTTTATTTCTTCATCAAATGCAGAGATATCAAAATTAAGAAGTGTTGGATTTTTCACTTTATCTTTGAAAATAGTCGACTTTAACTTTCTAATACTATTGAGCATATTGCTCTTTTTTCTATTGAATTCTTCAGTGTTAACAAAGTGAATTGTAGGCTCAAGTTTTTTTAAGCTTGATATATCGTTATTAAAAACTTCATTCAATCTATTAACTCTCCCAACTAGGTTAGTCAATCCTTTTGCATCAAGATCATATGTGTTAAGTATATATAAATTATCTATTGGTAAGTTAACCCCTTCAAGGATAACTGAGTTAGCAACTAAGTACTTTAACTCAGAGATCTCTCTAAATTTATACTCCAAATACTCTTTTATCAGATCGGGAAGTTTACCATGAATATATAAAACCCCTCTCTTAACTAAATCAACGCAGTAAAAATCTTCATGGACATTTTTAGAAATAACACTTGCAAGCTCAACCAAGACACCTTCATCATTGTAACTAAGATTACTTGCCAATATACCGGCAAAACTCTCAACTTTCCTCGGTGCCCTAAGATATAAAAAGTTATTATTCTTCTCATTATCTATAATATAACTTATAAAACTTATATTTTCACCAACTTTAAACTGCTGATCTAAGAATCTATTGTAAACATAATTCAACCCGTCCAACTTGTGTTCAAATATTTTTGCTTCTTTTATATTAAAACTTATTTTCTTCCCATCAATATTTTGCTGCTCCTCATATCTCAAATTATTAAAATCATCAATCAAAGGTGAAAAATAAAAAATTCGAGATAATGGCAACCGCTTTCGATTTCTTCTTATTAGTCTACTGAGTAATATACTTCTTGTAGAAGATTCAAAAAGGTTATGCGCTTCATCAATCAATAAGACATCAAACGCTAAACCCACTTCACTTTTCATTAGCCTTAATGCTCGCTCTTGCGTAAAAACAGCTATAAAACTAGACTCTCCATTATACATTTCATCATGAAAAATCACTTTCTCCTTTTTAAAATTTTCATTTATTAGCCGATATGTTTGTGTTAAGAGAGACTTGGTAGGGACTATTATTGCAACTTTTTTTGAGTCAACACTGTTGATAAGATCTATCATTAAAGAGCTTTTACCAAAAGATGTAGGTGCCACATAGCAGCAATCAATAGAAGGTGTACTCAATAACTCTGCTCTATTTTTTTTCTGTTCTAGCGTTTCTGTTATATCTTTGTAAGAGTACTTTTCTATTCTCTTCTCAAGAAAATAGTGACTAAAGCTTCTACTATCATCAGTATTATTTCTCAATATCACTTTTGATATTGGATAAAACCCAAGATTTGTAGCAAGATCATAAAGAGGTTCCAAGTCATCCATTAGAAGGCTGTAACTTAATATAAGTGCATAGCCAAACTCCAAATATGCACTTCTTCTTTTGTCAACTTGATATGTTTTTATGAAAAAAATAGCTACGGCTAAACAGAGTACGGATTCATCACTTTCTAGCTTAATACCTAATGATAGCTTCCTTATTACTTCAGTTATTTTTTCATCATCTTTTAGCCATGTAAGACTATTTATACTGCTCACAGGTCACTCTCCAAGTAATTTATAAATTCCGAATAGCTAAAATTTGTTATACAGATAACTTTGACCGATTTTGCTTTTAATGGTGCAAAATACTTAATACTTTCTGACAATATTGATTTTGAAAATTTATCACTCCATTTTTCATTAAGAAAAATAGTAGAGCATGGCATGATATTAAAGTCTTCTACTTTTTGATAAACTCCTCTATCAAACAAATCTGATAATTCCTTTAAATTTTTACGTATGCTTTTACTTGTACCGACATCGATATGACTTGCATGATTGTATGCATTCTTCCATGGATTATTTTTCCCTTTAGAGCTTTTTTTACTCTTACCTTCAATAACTGATGATATATCGCGATATGCTTCCTTAACTTTTGCCTGATGCAAGATCCCTTTTGAAGACTCTAACCCTGATTTACTTTCAACGATAAATTGAATTTTACCAAGTGAAAAATAACCATCAAACCCTTTTTTAATGGATCTTTCTTCCAGATTATAGAATAAAAACTCTTGCTTATAACCCTGCTCACGTAAAAATAGATGAACAAAAAATTCAGCAATTGCACCAATTTTTTTAGTTTCATCTTTATTTTTTAAAAAATCAATAAAAGTCAGCTTTACTTGTTCAGTTGATGAGTCACTATCTCCCTCGCATATCTCAACAATATTACTGTCTATTAATTTTTTTGTGCCTAAACATAATGATTCTAGATCATAAATATACAACTCAATATCTTTTGAAATACACTTTACTTCGGGGTTCACCTAAAAAATATCCTTTTAAAGAAACTTTATTTTACAAGACTGATTGATTCAAAATTTTAAAAAACAAGAAAGTTCAAAATAATGTAATTCCTGTTGGCTAAATAAGACATACCATAAATATCCCACCTTTGCCCTAATACGATATGAAAAGTAGTTGCTTACATCTATTAAAACTCTGTTCAAGAATGTTGACATGTGTCGAGTCAGCCTAAAAATTCATCATGCGTGAGTTGCAAAACCCTGTCAAGAATACATTTATCTAGTAATTTTAGTAATTTCAACATCATAAAAATAAAAGCGCAAAAGATATTCACTTGCATTTCTGTACCTTTGAGTAAAATAATCACAGCCAATACTTTTTAACTTACCGCTATGTGACCAAAATCTAGAAGTGTGCAGTTTTGACAAGAAAGCATCGCGATTCAGCTTGAGCTTTTCCAGTCAACCAAGAGACTCAACCTTTCTGAAACTTACGAAGCTATTCCAAAAGATGTGTCGCCGAACGATCCGCTGATCACATGGATCAATGACGGTGTGGCTGAATCTGTAGAAAGACCATTTACGATTGATGGCAAAGGGTTTATTGCTGAGATCTCACCCGCCAATTTTAAGAACAAGAAAAGTAAAAAATTTCAAAGCCATTTCCCACATTTGAGAGAAGCGCGTATTGAATACGCGATTATTTCAATGGCTTCAAAACAAGCGATGCAAATTCAATCTGACGGCGAAAATAACAAAGTGTTTTATCTCAAAACAACCTACTATCAAATCCAAAAAGAAATGATCAATGCCATCAACAAAGTCGAAAACAAAACTCTGAAGCCGAACGATTGCCCTTACAACACTTCAAGCATTCGTGAAGCATTAGAGATACTAAAACGTACTGATATCGCCGTGCGTAATGAGGGCGGCGAAAATCTGTATATTTTTAACCGCATCAAAGACATTTACATGGAGGATAAAAAAGTCGTCATAGAGCTTTGAAATATGATCACCAATTATATTCAAAACGGCGACTGGAAAGCCTCAGACTCGGCCAGTATTGTTGCCTCAAAGTCTTACTACCTGATTAAGCTAAGAGCATTGCTAAACCTGAAATTTCGCTATGCCAGTGAAAAGGCAACTTATAACCCATCACTTAACTATCTTATTGAAAAGATTAACTTCAACGAGCACAAAGAAAAGCGTATTACACTGCAAAAGATCACAAAGCTACTCGAAGCCATGCCAGAGATCAGCAAAGTAGAGATAAAGAAAAAGTACGAAGGCAGAAAAATCGTTGATGCGGTCCTCAATATTTACCCGTCAGAACAATTTATCAGCACTATGATTGAAAACAACCAACTGACTAAGCGTACTGAAAAAGCCTTTATTGCCGATGAGTCTGTCAAAGTAGAGCCTATGGCGTTTGAGTATGATTCCAGCGCAACATTTCATCGTGAAAAAACAGCCTACAATATAGAGAGGTGAAAAATGCTATTTGGCAAAAAGAAAAAATTATTTCAATAACCCAAACCATGAGAACCCAAGACGCAAAACAAATTCCAATCACTGATTACCTAGAACGTATAGGCGCAAAATTTGCCCGTACTCAGCAAGGAACTAATGGCCTTGAGTACGTTTACCACAGCCCAACAAGATCAGATAACAAACCCTCTTTGTGTGTAAACATTGAGAAAAATATTTGGTCAGATGTGCCTATAGGCGCTGGCGGTCGCTTAATTGAATTAGTGTGTCATGTTCATAACTTGCCTAATAATGACGTTAAGAGCGCATTAGGGGTGCTTGATAGTCTCTATCCGACAGTACACTCATTTTCAAATAAAGCTGCCCGTATAGTGGCAAATAATGTGCCTCAAACATTGTTTGACGCCTCAATACCAAGCATTGCCCCTACAACGAACAACGCGACTGGCTTAAATAAAAAATCAGCGGCAATAGAGGTGCTAAAAGTACAGGCATTGTTTAGTTACCCACTCAAGCAATACTTACAAAATGACAGGAAAATAAACCTCAACATAGCCAAAGAATACGCACAAGAAGTTACTTGTCGCCTAATAGCATCAGGTAAACAGTTTTATTCTATTGGCTTTGCCAGTGGCTGCACCTTTGCAATTAGAAACAAAAATTTTAAAGGCTTTGCGGGGCTTGGCGTTGATATTAGTGTGTTTGATAAGGGCACTAGCAAAACCTTATTATTTGAGGGCTTTATTGACTTTCTTTCGTACCTAACCGCTAAGAACCTGCACACCCCACCGTTTACAACTGTGGTGCTCAATAGTAGCGCCATGCTTGATAGGTTTGTTCAATTTGTTGCGCAACACCCAGCTATTACAGAGATAGACTATTTTAGAGATCGTGACGAACTCAACAACAAAACCACAGGGCTTGAAACCTTGGAACAGCTCAAAAATTCGCTCAACCACTTAAAAATAAATGATCTATCGACTGCCTACCCAAACCACAAAGACCTGAATGAGTGGCTGATTGACCATGTTAGCCATCAATAATTTTTCTTTTTTAAGCAAGTAGCCCCGCAGGGCATTTTTTGAATTTCATTTAACGACTGAACAAAACTCATTATTTACTGGTTATAAATAAGATTAAAAGGGTTAAAGAAAGGGTTAGAGGCAACAGATTACAACCGTGTATGCAGCACCAAGCCACAGTAAATTTTGAAACGTACCTTCAACTCCTGCATTTACGTACTTCGCACTCCTGTATTTTGCATTTTTAGTTCTGAATTTATGCTTAAGAATGCACAAACGTACCCCTGCTCCCTGTAACTTTTTTCAAAACGTAGCTAAACGTACCTTACCTCCCTGTATTTTTCTCGTGTGATCCGCTGAAACGTACCTTCAGCTCCTGTAATCAGTATAAAAAACCGCGCCAAAATGGGTGTGCGTACCCTATGCCCCTGCATTTACGTACCCTGCACTCCTGTAAATTTTTGCGCTAGATTTGAGCTTGAAACTTGCACAAATTTTAAACTCTCAGCTATGGTTGAAGTATGAGAGCAAGATTGCAAACTTCCGGAAATACGCTTCGCTACCGTTGTTTGCATCTTGTGGGGGGCTTCCCCCTCAACCCCCTTAAAAGCTCAGTATCGAGCCAATAATTTATTTTGCTAATAGACCCGTATGGACAGCCCAGAGCACAAAAAAGACTATCAAAAGCAGTATATGGCCGAGTTTAGAAAACACCATAAACGTGTGGAGTTAAACTTTACGCTGGCAGAGTATCGCGACTTTAAAAAGGCTGCTCAACAAGAAAAGCTCACCGTTAGTCAGACGGTAAAAAACATGGCAATGGCTTATCAGCAACAACACTACTTTATCCCAGCTGAGTTAAAAGAAAAGCTCGATACGCTGCATTTTTTAATTCGTAATGTTGCCAACAATATTAATCAAATAGCGCACCGCTCAAACACCCTACAAGTTATGGTGCATGAAAACGAGTTATTGATGGAGCTGAAAAAGCTAGAAAATCTAGTCACCGAATACACATTAAAAGGATTAAAAAAGTAACATGATAATTAAGTCAAAAAGCCGCAAAGTCGCTAACTTTGATCAGCTTTATGACTATATGAAAAAAGGAGCGGAAAAACATGACGGTGTGCATGTTTTTTCGAAAAATGTTTATACACACCAGCGAGAGAAAATACTTCAGGAGTTTATCGATAACTCCTTGCTCTTTAAAAAACGAAAAAACAGCGTGTACCTGTATCACGAAATTATTTCAATTACACGTACCCAAGGCGTCAGTGTTGAAAAGCAACAAGACGCGCTTTTTCATATAGTGCAAGAGTATGTGGATCAAAGAGCAAACAAGAACCTTGTTTATGGGTATATGCACAACGATGCGCAAAATAATATCCACTTTCACCTTATGATTAGCTCTAATGAACGAGGGAACAATAAAAACCTACGCTTGAGCAAACATGAATTTGATCGCGCAAAAAAACATTTAGAAACTTGGACGAATAAACACTACCCCGAATTACAACAGGGGCTTGTGATCAACAAACAAGCTGGTAAGAAAACATCTCACAATGGGGCTGAATTAAAAAAACGCACGGGAAAAATGCCCGAACGAGAACGAGTAACCAAAGCGCTTGAACGCATCTTTACTCAATCGGTTAATAAGCAGCAATTTTTTGAACGTTTAGCCGCTGAACATTTAGAAATTTATACCCGAGGTAAGGCCATCGGTTTTAAAGACACTGTAACTGATAGAAAATACCGTCTTAAAACACTCGGCCTTGAGAGCCAATTTACCGCGATGAGTAAGCAAATAGAGCTGACCCAGCAACCGCAAATACAGGAGCAGAAACAGGAGTTTGCCAAAAAAGAAGCTACACTCAATAAAAGCTCAAAAAAACAAAAGCGTGATGTTTTGCCAGAGAAAAAGCAAGACAAAGCAAAAGAGCAGCTAAAGCAACATCGCAACTCTCATAAAAATGCTGATAGCGATGAGAAAAAGCACCGTTGAATTAGCGCCACCATTGACCTTGTTAAAGCAAAGGTAAAGCGTATATGTGACCAAGCACTGGCGTTGGTGAAAGGCTCAAAATTAAGCAAACCGTGGAAACACAAATCAGATAAAGCCAAACAAACATTGCAACAGCATAGGCAATCGTTGTTATGAGCTAGAAAGTCAAAACAATATTCTATAACCAAGGAGGATGGATAAGATTATTATGGTGTTTAAAGCGATTGGCGCTTTTGCCTATAAAGCCACTGAGTACCTGATTAAAGGTAAAGTGCTCAACACCAAGCAAGGCTCTAAGCTGCTAAATAGCAGTGAGGCTAGCAGCTTTTTATCGCGCAGAAATAAAGGACTACTTATTGATGGCAATAACCGTTACTTGTCGGTAACTGAAAGCTTTCAAAATGTATGCTTCACAGCCCGCGTGGGCGCAGGAAAAACCACAAAGTACATTATCAGTAACGTATTAGCCAAGGCGAACGACAACGTTTCGTTAGTTGTTCACGACCCCAAAGGCGAAGTGCATCAAGCTACATCAGGGTATTTAAAAGCGAACGGCTACAACATTGTGGTATTTAACCCGCATGATGTCAGCAAGTCTAATTTGTTCAATCCATTCACCGAAGCCAAAAATTTTGTTGAACTGGAATTAATAGCCGAAACCTTGATCTGGTCAGGAAACCCAAAAGAAGGAGACGCTTACTGGAACAACGGTGCAACACGTATTTTAGGTGCGCTGATAAAGTGCTTAAGCTTTGGTGATAAGAAATATTTCAACTTACCTAACCTCTACCACCTATTGCAAAACTTTGGTGCGCTTGGTGAGGGGCTGGATGATTGGATAGCTAATAATTGTTGGGATCCAAATTTTCCTGAAGACGAATCTGTACTGAACGAGTGGAAAGGTGCGTTAACAGGTAACAAAGAAGCAATTCAATCATTTGTTGGGATCTGCTTAACCGCTCTAAGGGCGTTGACTAATCGAGACATGCGCACCTTTTTTAGCAAGTCAGATTATGACCTATCACGCCTAAGAAAAGAAAAAACCATCATTTATTTTTGTACGCCGCCAGAGCACCAAAAATACTACTCATTCGCGACCTCGTTGTTCTTTCGTAGCGTGTTCAATGAGTGTATGCGTAATCATCATTTGGGTGGCAATTCATTACCTGTTTATATTCTATACGATGAGTTTGGAAATAGTTACGTGAGTGATTTTGTTTCAGTTGCTAACACTATCAGGGGTTATGGTGTATCGCTTTCAATAATTTTGCAGTCTATCTCTCAATTGTCGATGCGCTACGGACAAAAAACCGCTGAATCAATCCAAGGCGCGTTTAACACCAATATTTGTTTAAGCAGCTCTGATCCCGTAACCGCTGATTATTTTTCAAAGCTATCAGGGCGTGTAAGAGAAAGACAAGTCGCCGAGTTTACCAATACCCATGATAACTACCGCGAATATAACCTGCTCAACTCTGATGAGGTTAGAACCATGCTCGATAACGAAGCTCTATTGATATGTAAAAACCGCTACCCAGTCAAATTAACTGTGACACCTTACTACCAAAACAGACGATTTAAAAAAGCCGCGAGCTTTCCGCCCATTATTAACAATCACGGCAACCGCTGCATTAACCCCAAACTGGTGAGGTTGTAATGGACTTTTACTTGTTTGGCGTACACTTCACGGGCGATCTACTATTTTACCTTGGGCTGATCTTCGCTTGTGGATTTATCTTTGGTTGGTTTTGCCGAAAAGGGAATATTTTTTGGTGTTTGGTAGGCTTGCTTATCTTTTACCCCGTGATGCAATTTGCAATGGCAGTTGATACCTGGTTTATCACTATTCCCTTTGTAGCTGGCTTTTTAGTACATACAGGAAAACCCTTATATCGGAGACTGTTTCAACAATGACCACGGTTTTATTTTTTACGGTGTTTGTAGCTATTATGGGCTTCATTTTTGGCAAATGCTGCAAAGGTGGCAATCCATTTTTTATCTTTATTGGGTTAGCTGTCTCATTAGTGCCTGTCGGTTCAACGTTAGTTACTGAAGATCAAAGCTGGTATTTTATCCCTTATTTACTGGGCTTTTTATACGTTTACACCAATCCTTTTTATTGGCTCATCGATGCGTTCTCTGAAGTAAAACTCAGCTATCAACTCGCAAAAGCTAAAAGTGAACAAAGCCAAGCTCAATATCAAGATGACATAAAGCAATCAGAGCAAGATATAAAAGCCCAAGCTGAAGAACTCCGCAGACAAAAAGCTCAAGCCGAGGAAGAAATAAAACGCGCCAGTGAAGAACTCAGACGCAAGCAAGAAGCCTTTCAGCGGCAACAAAGCCAACAACAATCGAACAACAACTCAAGCCAATCACACTTTGATTCCGCAGGGTTAGACCCGCGAAAATTTGAGGATGCTTGCTCAATTCTTGGCGTTCATGCTGGCAGCAGCCTAGCTGAGTTTAAAAAAGCTTATCGACATTTATCAAACTTATTTCATCCTGACAAACTAGATAAGTTTGACGGGATTTTAAAACAACAGGCGAAAGAAAACGCCAAGCTAATCAACATTGCATGGGAGACAATTCAGAGAAAGTTGAAGTAGTACTGAACTGGTTTCTAAAGGAGATAAACGAATGCTAGTAAAACGCACACTTACACTGCTTTGCTTACTGACTGTAGTTTTGACAATGACAGGGTGCTCAACACCAACCCCGTACAAGGTAAGATCTCAGTATGATTCCATCATCTTGTATTACCAAAAGCAGCAAGCCTCAGAAGATTTGCCCACCTTGGTGTCTGAAGACAATAGCCGCTGGTATGGTCGAGATATTGGCTCAAATCGCTACAAATACACCTTAAATAAATCAGTCTCAGGGCAGTGCTTTAAGCTCATGCCAAAAGATGACCCTTATGGCAAACCTATTCACAGGTGCATTAAAAACCCACTACCAAATCAACATGCGAAATTGATTGCTGAAAAGTCTGAAATAGAGCAAAAAATTGCACACTACCAAAAGCAATACCCCAGTGATATACAGAGTTTATTAAGGTCACTTAATAGAAACCCTGCGTATCAAAATAATCGTTGCACACTGATAGCAGCCCAAAGCACACCCCAACGGCCGCGTACTATTTGTGACGATCCTGACGCCTTGCAAAAAGCTCAGATCTCATGCCTTGCGCCACTAGGTTCAAAGGCTTGTAAATATGCACTGCAAGAAGAACGTAAACGTAACGGTAAAAGAGCCAGCAATGCAGAGCTATTTCTAGCTGGTAATGCTTGTAGCTCAATGCTTAGTCAACGCCTTTCAGGTGGTGAGATTGGTTTAGGGCTAGCTGAAAGTGCCGCTGATGCTATTGGTGATGGCGAAGGTGGTTTTTGGGACGGATTAAGTTCACTTATTTCAAGTGTAGCGATGGCTACTCGCGTTGCCTCCGCATATAGTTGTTTTGATGGCTTAGTACCTAACTGTGAAAGTAAAATCGAACGGTGGAAAGAACAAGTCAGAACCATCCAACAAAAGCCCTATAAACTGCGTGATCAATGCAAATATGTAGCCAAAAGGCTCAGCGAATCACAGAAAAAGTTTGCTCATGTGAAAGCAAGTATACGGAAACTGGAAAAGCAACAAAGAAGAATCATGATAGCTGTTTCTGATGTAACAAAAAAGGTGGCCAACTACCATCTGGAGTGACAAGCTGAATGTACAAACGCTAATCAATTATTGACCTGATTTTGTCTAATACGCTATTCTGGTTTTTGTAACGGGAATCCGTATCCCTCTCCTGTGAACCAAAGCCAGTTGAATAGTGAATTACAAATGTAGTGTCATGCTCGCATTTCAAGAGTAGTAGAACTAAATGCGTTTTTATCAAAAAATAGCATACATAGAAGCATCATTAGCCTAATAAAATGGAGCATTTACACTTGGAAAGTACAAAAGTAGAACCCCTTAATGTTCGTATAAGCCAATACATTGAACATTGGAAGTCCAAACCCAATAGCCCAGCTTCTATTGGTTGGCTAGAGTCTATATTTAATAGGTTAAAAGTGGGAATTTGGAGACCTATTGACGAAAAAAACTCATATGTAGATCACAGGCTCATTTCTCACAATAGAGCAACATACGAAGAGCTCATACCTGACTTATGTATAAATAAGTTGACTGATGAGCAATTAAAAGAAGTTGAAGATGCACAAAAAATAGAAATAAAACACCGTATTTTTAAGGCTATTTATTGGGGCAATTTATTCGATGACATTACTCCGATAGAAACTAGACACTATACGGCTTCAACGGACCGATTAACTAAAATATTCTTCATGGCAACCTGCTTGTGCGCAGTAATATTTTTTATGACATTTATCACTCCTTCATGGATTGTCGGAACATTTTCAACCAACGAAGCTATACCTTTAACAAGTAAATCACCTTTAAGGAAATACATTATTGAAGAGAATTTAGCTGAAAAATTTTTTTCTGCTGCTTCGTCTGTGAAACACTTTGAAATCCCTCACACAAATGGCCAAACAGAGTTAGAGTTCTTAATTGAGTTAAGGAAAGTTACAGACAAAACGGTTAAAGAAGCAAACATTTCTACCGAAGAATGGGTAAATTCGCTTGCATGGAAAGCTTCCACTGAACATACTCGAAGAAATGCAATTTCAGATGCCGTCTTTTTCGACCAAATAAATGGTCACTCGTCAATCTTTAATCGATTTAACAAAAATTCCAAGTTCGTTTTAATGCCATCAGGAAATTTGCATGAAGTGTTTTCCCAGTTGGTCGTTACACTTTTAATTGTTGTAATGATTAGCTTTTTTGTTGCCAAGAAGAATCACTTTTTCCAAGTAATACAACAAATTCCCTTTGAAAAGCGTATCCCCAGCATACACTCTTTAGAAGAAACGCTGATGTCTTTCTTTTTCTTAAGGAAAAAATACCACTATATAGTTGCCATTACAGTCGCTTTCACTACATTATTTTGTCACTATTACATGGTAAAAAAAGTAAACTTCCAAGGAACTTACGAAGCCTCTACTTCATTAGGTTTGACTCCTTTTGATTTTAGGTTAGAATCGGTTGATCAGCCATTGTGGACCATATATTGGGTAGTCCAATTTTTAATTATCTATATGTTTACTCTAGTTACTTGGGAGCTGGGCGCTCTAAATTCTTGCTTTAAACAATGGCAAGGGCGTCTGTTAAAATCAAACATTATTGCAGAATCAGATTTCAATGCTAGCTTTTCAGACCTGTTTACAATGCAGAAGATCTCATTACTCTCAGTACTTGCAATGTCAGCGATTTTACTAACAATACTGTCTGTATCAAAGTTCTTTGGATTAGAGCCCAACTTTGAACTGAATCTTTCATCGCTAGACAAGCTTGCTACATGGGATAACCTATTGACGTTATATATCTTTAGCCCTCCAATACTAACATTTATATTAATTTACTATGCTATAAACCCTTGCTTTAGAGAGCCCCAAAAGGCAGTTGCATTCAGTCAAAAGAAGCTTCCTGACTTCGATGAAACGTTAGAGTATTTTATGTCTACATGGAAAAATCTTAAAGTAGCGGAAAAATGGGCCTCTGAACAGCTACTAGAATTTAATAGTGAAACTGTAAAAAATGAAATTAAGAGTAAAAGCAATGACTAGTGACATATTTTTTGAGAATTTTAAAGATCGTGTTGTTAAAAGTTGCTATGAAAAAATGGCCTTATTTGAGAAAAAATATGTTGCTAAAAAAAACGTAATTGAAAAAATAGCGTTTGATTTAACACGTGGAGATCCTACTTTCCAGAAGCTTAGGGATAAAATCCTAAGAAAGCCAGCCAAACTGCTTATAATGCTCGGAATTGGCGCAAACGTAATATCATTAATCGGGGCCATATTTGCCATATTGGCGGCTTATTTTTCGGAAAATCCAAATTTGTTTTTTATTTTTATAATATTAAACCTATTTTGTGATGGGATTGATGGCGTTGTTGCACGCTACAAAAAAACACAATCAGATTTTGGTTCTCTTCTTGATGTAACTTGTGACACTTTTAGCCTAATAGTGGTTTCTGCTGGTTTATATATTACTGGCCAGCTAAATATATTAATATTTATAGCTTACTCTTTTATTATTTTACTCTATACATTCAGAGCAACTCTAAAGACAAAAATAATTGATAAAGTCTTTTTATCTGTAGGTTCTAGAGTAGTCGCTTTTAGTGGCTTAGCACTCATCTCATTATCTTTCATTTTTCAACCTGTGGGAGAATTAAACTTTCTATCAATAAATATTCTTTTCTCACTAATTCTTGGCATACTCTCCATCGCGTACTTTGTCGATGTTATTAAAACTAAGAAGTGCTAGTGAAAATTCAGAAATATTTTAAGAGAATAAGTGACGGATTGTTTGGTGACATTAAAAAAACACCAGAAGGACAATCCCATTTTGTTGCTTTTAGCGTATCGACAGGCTTGTTTTGGTGTTTCACACCAACCGTGTTTTTTCAACAAGCTGCTATAGGCTTGTATTGGGTTCTTGTAAGAAAAACAAGGCTCAATTTTAACTTCCCTATAGCTTGGGCTTGGACTTGGTGGTCAAATCCTGTGACAGTTCTGCCTTTGTACTATTTTTACTTTCGTATAGGTGAAATTGTTTTTACTACATCAGAAAAAAACAGTGTTACTTTTGATTTATCAAATAAAGAAGCTGCAATGACAACTGTCATGCCTTATATTTCTCAAATA
Organism: Pseudoalteromonas flavipulchra NCIMB 2033 = ATCC BAA-314; assembly: GCA_000814665.1. Taxonomy (GTDB): domain Bacteria; phylum Pseudomonadota; class Gammaproteobacteria; order Enterobacterales; family Alteromonadaceae; genus Pseudoalteromonas; species Pseudoalteromonas maricaloris. The sequence goes on along the minus strand of JWIH01000018.1, from coordinate 323,628 downwards.
TTGATAGGTTCCATTATCTGCTCAATATCCTCCGCATTGATTTCTTATTACCTTGTACTATTTTTAATCAGGAGAATTAACAGAAAAGATAATATATTTTGACTTCGCCTTCACTCATTTAAGGACATTGAAAAAGCTTTTTGAAACTTCAATTTCATGATATTGAAACAGCACACTCTTTCAAACCAAATTTATCCTATTAATCTTCCCATCAACCATTTCAGAAACTCGATTAGAAACCTCCAGTTCAATAAAATTTAACTCTGGCGTTGACAAGTTTCTCTCTAAACTTTCAAGACCGATAAAGTCATAGTTAGAACTTTCAAATAATAAATCCATATTAATAATAACTAAAACTAAAACTAAAACTAAAACTAAAACTAAAACTAAAATAACAAATACTGTTAAAATGTCAAAAATATTACAGCATTATAGAGAATTATGATTATCCGATAGTGAATATAACTCTAGACGCAAGCATGGTGAGGCGAATAATATGCCTCCACTGGCTTATGAAAAGTTAGAAGAATTCAAGCAAAGATCTGTCTAGTAAAGACTGGTCGATTCATAGTGTTCAAAAGCCTTAACGATAAACTACACGCGAATTCAAGTCCTCAGTACACAATCACCATTTGACTTTGACCAATTTCTGATACAATAGAAGTAGGCTTATTTTTTAAGAGTAGACAGTATGACTATTACTCTCCACGGTAACGTTGCCGAGCTTGTACAAACTGAAGCTAACAACTCAGGATTTCAGTCGCCTGAAGATCTTATCTTCGAGGCGGTTTCAGAGTACGTAAAAAAGCGTATTGATTCGGGTATTGAACAAGGTCTTCAAGATGTGGCTAATGGTGATATGGTTGAACTTGACGCTGGCAACATCTCACAGATACTTTCTAAACCTGCATCTCAATGGTAAAAGTACTATTAACCCGCAAAGCCAAAACCGACCTTGAAGCGATCGAATGTTTCATAGCTGAAGATAACCCAGCCAGAGCCAGAAGTTTTTGTGAAGAGTTCTTGCACAGAGCAGTTGAAAACTTGGCGACATTCCCTTGCTCTCACCCTCTCTATAACAAAGAAAAGAACATCAGGCGCTTTGTTTACCGAGACTACAACTTGTACTATCAATACGATACATCAAAAGACTGTGTGTATATCCTGCATATACTCCACGCCTCGGTATTTCAAAATATGCTGTTGCGTAATTCTAAATGAAAAAACGGCTCCCATAACGAAATTAATTTGTCCAATTAACGCATTTTTACCTACTTGTCTTTTGAGCTATCCTCTAATTTTTCAGTGTTAGTTTTCGGCATTTCAAGCTGAAGTGACTCAACCACCTTTTCAGCTTTGTTTTTCTTAAGTCTTTGTAAAACTAAATCCCATAATTTCTGCCTAGTTTGCAAATCAAGAAGGCCATCAAACCCGAGCTTCTGGTTTCCAAACAACATACCATAAGCAACAACGACATATGTTTCCCACCTATCAGCCTCCCCGACTATAGAACTAATAGCATTCCAGATGTCCCCCGGTGAGTGAAACTGTGCTTTTGTCGTGATTGTTAGTTGTTCATCATCAATATATTGATTATAAATTGCTTCGAAATTGTTTAAATTATTGTTCTTTGCAAACTCCTTTCCGATCACTTCTACTTCATTCAGCAGAGTTAGTATTGCTGACACACTATAATTCTTTATTTCATCATTAGATCTAATTTTAGATGAAAGGTATAAATTACCACCTTTCATAAACGCAGGGTATAAAGAATGGTGAACAGCCTGCCAATGACGATCTAAATTAAACACAGTAAGGTTAGACTTTAAACTTTGAGTCAATCCATAAGGGAGTTCTTTCTTCGATATAGATGGCCCCCAAGATACTTCCCTCCTCACTTTGAATTCCATTTCAGATTGATGCCCGCTTTCAGGGTCATAAACAACAATTAAAGGAGTATTATCAATGTAAGAGTTGCTAATAATCCTTCCAAATCGAATCAAGTTACTTCCTATTGTTACCACCCAATCACCTATCGACATGTCATAAATAAATGATTTAGCTTGTGCTAACTGTACTGATGTACTTTGCTTTTTATATTTCTTCCCTTCACGATATTTTTTGAACTGGTCGGTTAATTCTTCTTCATCAGGATAAAACCGCTCACCTTCAGAAGTATCTTTGAATTCGATACAGTCCAAATGCCCAAGAGCAATGACACCGTACTTTACGAAGTGCTCGTAGAAACGCCCACTTTCAGCCCTTACTACCCAATACCTTCTGTCATCTGGAACTTGGAAAATATCCATTGTTAACTCCTTTAAACCCATTCGTCATAGGCTTCTACTAAAATTGTAGCTATCCAAAGAAAATCAAAAATAATTTCTTTAACAGGGACAACTTCGATTAATTATTATATTACTCTGAAACTTACCTCAGAAGACTTGTTTTTTCCACTACCTCATTCTTAATAAAAGTTGCCACAGGCACTAGCCCAGCCTTTTTCTTGATGATTGCAAGCTCTGACGGTGTAAATCTTAAACCTACCAGCTCTGATTGTTTTTCCGCCGCTGGTTTTGCTGTTCTGCCACTGGTTTTTACTTGTGATGGCTGATGCATCAAATTAGATAGTGTGTTTTTGTTACTAAGCTTGATGTTTGTCAGGCTATTTTTTTGATTCATTTTTAGGGAGGATTAAAGAATAAATGGCATCGAATTGCTTACTCACTTCCCTATATTGAAACTTGGCAAGTGGTGATGCAGCTTGAAGCTGTGAGATTGATTTTTTGGATTTAAAGATCTCATCAAATACCTTGGAAAACTTCAGTGGTAGCACAGGAATATCTCAACCAAACTTTTCATGCACAAGCATTTGAATATGTTTAAAACTTTCGCACTCATGCCAGCTTTTACCTTTGTCGCGATAAGTTTTTTGCAGTTTGGTTGCCACCACAAGAACATTTTTATTGAGGTGGAAAACTTCAGCAAGCGTATTTAATCACGCCAGTATGGACTTGTACTCATCATAGATAGGTATAATCACCCAGTCCGATTGCGCAATAGCTGTGCTAATACTTAATGCGCTGTTTGAAAGTGCCCCAGCAAGATCGAAGACCATATCTATATGCTCAGGTATCACAGGAAAAGGCTCATTGAGATCAACGGCCATAAACTGATCTTCAGGTAATATTTCATCATAAATATGGTATGGTTCGTTGGTTCCTAACGCAAAACCGTGGTCGTGAACGATGTTGGTTGAGATTGGAGACTTCCCCGCCCCTCATTTTGTGGTATAGACAGTTACTTTCATAAACTTGTGTTATCAATTAAATCTATCAAACTTATTTTACTGATATTTTAAAATAATCAAATTTACTTTGTTATTTCGCGTTACTCGAAATAATCTATTTAACTCAGTCACTCTATTAAATTGATTTACCGTGTTTTTTCTCGTAACTATCTTGAGATTGACGAAGTGTACCGAGCTTTGCTTTAGCTTGGTTAATTCGCATTTCATGGAGTTGTGTATCATCTAAGAGTTTTTGTTCACTGGCTTTTTTCAAATCGCTATCACTAAAACTCATGATGGCCTTTTCTAGGCTAGTTGAAATGACTTTGTGCGCCTGCTCAAGTTCTTGTGTCGAACCCAAACGCTCAGCCCATTCTTTATCTTTGAATAGGTCAAGACTCAGTTCAATATTGCGCTTTTCCTTCATTACCGTGTGATAGGCATTAATTCGTGAAACCAGCTCATCATCTTTTGGCCGATAAATTGAATCTTGCTCTTTGGCTTCCATACATTACTATCTATATTGACTGATATATGAACAGTTTGAACCCTGAATCTTAAAATTTCAACTTTGTCAGGTATAGCAAGAAGGGAATAGAGCTTAAATATGGCGCATCCGTTTACTCCACAAATATGTGATATGGCCGATAGCATGGGTATATGCCTTTATCAGCGTTTTTCTCAAGCTGAAGCCGCTCTTTTCTTGCATTGCACTATTGAAGCACTCACAGAGTTACAGAAGCAGCATAAAATTGAGTATATCCAAGTTAACGAAGATCTTACTGAATTTTTCGGCTTTCAACTTTTGGAGTACTTAGCACAACAAATCCAGCCTAGTAATGAACCGCCACAACTAAGCACACCCGATAAGATCATTTGCGTAAAAGAAGTGCAGCGCCTAACTGACCTCTCCCGTACAACCATTTGGCGACTAGAACGTGCAGGGAAGTTCCCCGCTAGAGTGCCACTTACAGGAAGCCGTATCGGCTGGCGCTATAATGATATACAAGAGTGGATTAAAAGCTGCTAAACTAGCCTCGGAATATAGAGTAATTCGACACAGGGTTAACCGTAAAACAATGGTGGCAGGAGTGGTGGCAGACACCCTTTTTCGCTAATAAAAACCAAATATAACCGACTGTAATTTAAAGACTTCCATTTTACACTCAAGAAGCAAATTCAGAATATAGAATAAAGCTCACTAACCTCAACAAAATTGCCACCCGAGGGTGGCATTTGTCTTTTACTCTTCTTTGTTTTCGAGTGCTTCTTCTCGGCGCAGATAAGCGCCGGCTTCATCACTACTTGCGCGCAGTTGGTGGTTTTGATCCACCGCTCTCGTTTGCTGATTGAGTTGGTACACTTGTGAGGCGTTACCTAAATCACGCTCGCTGGTAATCGCGGCGATGGATTCTCGGTCTTTTAAGAAGCTAATCACATCTTTACGGATGTCGCTTAGCTGTGCATCGTCTTTATGCATTTCTAAAATATGTCTTGGGTGCTCTAGGTTTTTCATGCCCGTGGCAGCGAAGGTCGTTGATACAATTCTCGACACCACTACCCAAGGGGTAATACTGCTGCGTACTAGCGTATTTTCAGAGCGTGTGGAATCGTGAATACCAGTACCTGTTGATATTTTAGACTCAGTAAATGTCCCTTCACACTTAAAATAAACCAGCAGAGATTCAAACTGCATCTCGGCATAGAATACGTGTGCAGCATTGATTAGCATTGACGCAAACGATTTAATCAATAAGCCACTTAGCAGTAAATGTACGGCTATCATCACAACAGCGCTGAATGACGCGATGTTCTCTTCGCTGAAAGCACTAGAAAAATTACTGATATTGGCGCTCGTTATATAGTGGTAAATATCTACTACGGCATAAGCAAAAAAGACACTTAACCCAAGGGTCACTAATAGCAGTAAGTTACCACTAAGCAAGGATAAAAACCTAAAGCGTTCGAATGATTTACCTAAATCTAGGGGTAGAACTTTAGGTTGTACTTCTTGGATCATTTCGCCTTTAAAACCACCTTTACCATCAACTTGTTCTTGTAAGCTGGGATCTAGCTCCCGATAAACCCGGTTTGGTACTTCTTTATAACGGCGATTAGCCATCACCAAGTTGTCGAGGTTAATAAATATCTCGTTTGGATGTACTGATTCTTGCCAGTTTTCTCTTAACTCAGACACTTCAACCACCGGGTTTACTTTGTCTAAACGCGCTTTAAGCATAACAGCAATAATCGCGCTACAGCCAAGTGCAAGCACGATAACGCCCGTGAGATAAGCCCAAGTATGAAGACTAGGCAAAGGCGCAAAAAAGAGCTCAATATCGGCTTTACTTAACTTTCCTTCATCCATGATGTAAGACAAAGTTAAACCAATCAGGATTGGTAGCACAAAAGAGAGCGAAATCACTTTAGTGAGGGTCGCACTCCCCAAAGATTCAATGGCATGTTCCGCTTTGCGTGAAATCGGTTTAGCCGCGCTATACCAACATGACAAAATATATATCATCAGTAAGGTGCTATAGATTGGGAAAGTCAGCTCCCCAGCATCACCGGCAAAGCCAGAAAGCGATACAAACGCCACCACACCATAAAGCACAAGTGCGGTTAATGTACTTACCCATGCACCAAATAAGCGTTGGCTCATATTTCTGATAGGGTAAGGGAGAAAGAGTAATTTAGGTGCAATGCTGTGAAGTAAACGCGATAAGAACCCTTTCGGCTCTACAAACGTGCTGTTCTTTCGGCCAATCAACATTTCTTCTAGCGTTTTAGCACGGTAAGCCACATCAGCCTTTTCTTGCTGGGCGGTTGAAGTTTCTGATTTACTGAAGTTATAAGCTAAAGAGGTGGGATGGTTACGACCCACAAAAAAACGCAGCGTTGCATATATTCCTTTTGCAAGAGAGGTGATCCCAAGACCTAAAATCAACATGCCAAATAGCATGATGATCCAACCCATACCCGCATCGCTCTTAACGGAGCTGGCGGCAATCACCAGTAATGCAATTCCAGCAATAGTTTGTATTGCACCACGAATAGCAGTGATTTTACCTTCCGTTTTAAATGGGTTTTTAAGCCCTAAATCAATAGAGCCATAATCAAAAGCCACTAGCAGCCTCCTTGTATAAACAGTCCAATGTCGGTGGCTAGGAGGTCGTCTAGTTTACGCAGCGTCCAGCCACACCTTTCAATTTCTGCAATACTCTGCACAATAACTTGTTAAGTTGCAACGAGTTTCGTTTGAATTCAAAGAAGTTCCCACTTACTATTATCAAATCGTCTAACTTCGTTACAATTAGGCGAAATAGACAGAAGATAAAGCCACTCGTTTTCTACCAATTGTTTTACAACTGGGTGTGCTGCCATGATTTGCTCTAGTGCTTCGGTTGGTGCTTGTACAATTACGCTCAAACGTTGTGGGGTATGCATCCATTTGTCACCGTTGTGAACGGATTGCATTGGCAGACCAATTCGCAAATCTCCGCCATTGCCTTCAAACACTCCAATTCTGCCCCCCACGACATTATGCAACACCTTGTTACCACTGCCGTATTTGTGGGTATCGGTTACCGAAGCGTTATATTGCATATTGATCCAGTTAGTGACGAGCATAGGGGCGGTTAAAATAGCAGTTAACTGGCTAAAGTCTTGATCTTGCTCGGCGCTGTATTCGTGCAAAAAGACTCGGCCTTGCAAGTCAATCCCCTGCGTAACTTGTCTCGGCGCAACCACAAATGCCGCATTGTTGGCAAGGCCCCATTCTGGCCTAACTTGAGACCAATCTTTAGTACGGGCTATAAATTGCAGCTCTAATTGCTGTTCGGATAACGCTTTACCAGTTATCGCAAGTGTATGGGCACGCTCTATTCGAGCCAGATGCGCTGCCTGCTTTAACCAGCGGGTTATCTCTGTATCTATTTCGCCATAGGGGGTAATTGTTTCAGTGGTGGTATTATGCAGCGCTGCAATAAACCGCGTTTGCGGCGGAATAGCGATGCCAAGCGCGATTAATTCTGCGCGTACCGCTTGGTCATTAAGAAGTTGCGCGAGTACTTTAACATTCACTTCTCCCGACTGGCCGCCACATGCACCACATTGCAGCCCGGCTTCATGTAAATTATTGGTGGTATGCGCTCCGTGGCCAACCAGTAGGACCGTATCAGCAAATTCGGTCAGTCCCATCCCTTTTAATATGCCAGCTGCGAGTTTAGCTTGCTCCAAAACAGTAACTTCGTGTTCGCCTTGTTTTAATTGCCACTTCCTTGAATCAATATGGCTATCGACGGGATGCTGAGTTTGTTGCAGTGAAAACACTTTGCTAAATAGCTGATAAAAGTAACTCACCCCCATCGACTCCACCATCGAAAATGAAGCCGCCGCAGAGTGAGACCAGCTATGCCAACGGCCAGCTTGCTGGCGTTTTGTGGCAAGGTGCTGGGGTGCCGGCGTTTGTATTGCGGTGATTGGCGCTTTTAGTAATCCGGGTAACTGTGGCCGACTAAAACGGCAGTTAGTCGCATGATAATCAATCGGTAGGCCAAAAAATCCAGCATAGCCTATGGTTTGAATGCCTGCGTTTTGAGTTTCTAACGCACGGCGGATCACTTCTGAGCGCACATCAATACAAAAAGCCGCTTGTAAGGTCGGTGTAGCTTGCTCACGAGCACCCTCAGATTTTACCTGCTGAGTTTTTAGCTGCCCTACTAAAGTGGCTTGATAACTGAGCTCGAGTGCCCGCTGAAATACCAGGCGCGGCAACAATGCTTTTTTATGCTCAAGCACGATCTCAGCAAGTTGCAGCTTTTGCTTGTTCCAATGGTATTGAATACGGGTAAAGGTCGTTGGATGACGTTCACTCACATAACGCCAAATCACCAGCTCCCACGCCATTCGAATTGCCAATAGCGCACGCATATCGGAAGCTGGATGCTGGGCAAGATCTGCTTGCCAGCGTTCGTAAGCCGCCCAAGATGCCCAGCCATTAATGTCTAGCAGTAGCATGTGCGCATAATCACTCAGCTCATTGAACCCAATCCCTAAGGTGTCGACAGCGAGTGCAATTAAAGACTCAGGAGACGTTGGCAAAGCCTTAAAGTAATCCACTAAACCCGACTCCCCCATGACGATGCTTATTCCCAAATCTCGTGATACAGTTTCATGCCAGTGACGATACAAGCAGAGCCTATCTTCACCTTGGGTTTGTTTGAGAATAGGCTGCACCTGCTGATAATGCGCGGCGCAAAATTGGCTAATTTGGTGGCTGATCTCCTCTTGCCATGGCATCTTATGCTCAGAGCGATAACGGTCAAGCAAGTCCGCTAATGTATGCCAGTGTGGCAACTCGCCGCAGTGACTTTTTTTGAGCCAATTAAGTAACGCATTGGTGCTGCGATCCACCGCGTAATGTGCCGCAGATTGCTGCAATGCTTGCTCTGAAATCGCCTCTTGCTGCCATTGTTCAAGATAAAATACCACGGGCATCAGCATTCTAACCTGTGCCAATGCACTCATTTTATTGACCACCGCATCAAAGGGCAGATCGCGCATTCCCCAAAATGGATTCACTGCGATCAATTGATCGAGCGGCCAAGTTGGCGCAATACGTGTTTCAGCGCTCAGGAGTTGTTGCTGTTGCGGCTGAGATAGCTGAGTCTGTTTGTTGTCTTGTGTCTCTATCATTACTTCTGCTCCTCGTGCCCTGCAGCATAGCGATGAATGGCTAGGTGTTTCTGCTTTTTAATACTTGGCAAATGGACGGGCCAAAGTAATATGGTTAATCGTGTCATCCACTCGTCTAAGTACAGGCCGGCATACAACACCCGAGAGAGTTTTTGCACCGTTACCAAATGTGCGCGGTAATAGAGCAGATAATTTACTACGATGAGTAACACTACTAAGCTGAGCAACCAAATATCAGCACCATCGAGTGCTTGCGCTCTAAGATCATTTGGTAGCGCGACCACCAAATGCAATAGCCACTTTTGCGCACTATAGGCTGCCAACAACACAACGGCTGCGGTGATGATTCTAAAATAGCTGCTAGGGGCTTGCGCCTCAAAACGCAGCGCTAACCACACCGTTAATGCCCCAACCATTAATCCCCAAATACTGATAGGACCTTGATATTCAATAACGACTGCAGCAGCTGTCGTGAGGCCAGTTGCCACGGCAAGTGCAATGAGCCATTGCCACAAGGGCGGTTCAAGCTGGTCGCTCAAGCGACGAGTCAAATCTTCATGGATCCACTGGCTTGAGTTTAAAAATGCGTGGGCCTTGTAGGCTGAATGCGCTAATAAGTGCAGCAGCGCTAATTCATATAGTCCCAAAGCACACTCCACTAGCATCAGTCCCATTTGTGCACAGGTTGACCAAGCCAAGCGCACTTTTAAACTGATCCGCGTTGTCATGATAAGCGCGGCCAATAATGTCGTTATTCCTGCCACGATCAAGATCAGCCATTTCGCAGCTTCTATGCGTAAAATCAAAGGCCCAAACACCATCACCAAAAAACCACCCAGATTAATGATCCCTGCATGCAGCAGCGCACTTACCGGTGTGGGTGATTCAACCACTTGCATCAACCAGCCATGCACTGGCAGTTGCGCACACTTAATCAGCGCCACAATTGCAAGTAAGCCAGCTGCTGATTGCTCTAGCACAGTCAGTGTCGTTGAATGAGTTAAGTAATAATTTGTGATGTCATTAAGCTGGAGCATGCCAGTGCTGAGGTAGATACAAATAAAAGCTCCAAGCAATGCACTTTCTGCCAAGCGCGCCAAAATAAACTTTTTGTGTGCGGCCAATGCAGCTCTCGGGCGGTTAGGATAAAACAGCAGTAGACGATGCAAGCTCAAACTAATGCCGACCCAAGCCAGCCAAAATAGGACTAAGTGATTACTGAGCACCACGATAGTTACGCTCAGTAATGTCGTGAGTAGATAGCGAAAATAGCGGCCCCGGTGTTTTTCACCATGTAAATAGTGAATGGAGTAACGCAGTAAAATAAAGCTCATAAAGCCAATCAATGACACCACGCTAAGCCGTAAAAAGTTTATTTCAAACAGGCTACTGGCAATATCACCTTGCGTTGCCCAACTCCCCCAGCCAAAAGCGATACAAATTGCCACACCGATAGCAAAACCGTTCGCGATACGAAATAACCCAGCGTTACTACGAGACGCTTTGCTCATGAAAGACGCAGCAATCAAAAAGTGTAATAGCAACAACACCACTAAGATATTAATCATCACTTTCTATGCTTCTCACCTAAGTCTTGAATTAGGTCATTATTCCAACCTTTTTAATTTAATAAAAATAGATATAATTTAACTATTCGTTCTGTTTTACTTATATATAGATGAGCCGACTTAATTATCACCACCTTTACTACTTTTGGCAGGTTGCTAAGCTCGGAAACCTGACTCAAGCAGCTAAAGAATTACATGTTTCGCAATCTGCGCTCTCTGCGCAAATCAAACAGTTGGAACATAATGTCGGAGTATCACTATTTGAGCGCGTAGGCCGCAGCCTAATGCTCACCGATCAGGGTAAAAAGGTGCTGAGCTATGCCGATGATATTTTTACCACGGGGCAAGAACTCGAAGCCTTGCTAAGCAAAGGCGTACAGTCAACCACCCATGTAACTATTGGGGTGTTGACCACTCTGTCACGTAACTTTGTAGAAGCTTTTATTAGCCCTTTGATGCGGCGCAGCAATGTGCAATTTAAATTAAAGTCAGGCAGTATTTCTGAGCTGCTCAACGGCTTAACCAATTATGAGCTGGACTTAGTACTTACCAACCGCACAATAAACCTAGATACTTCAGATCCCTATTGGCAGTGCCAACTAGTTGCCAAGCAACCGCTGGCGATCATTGGTCCGCCTGCCCTCAAGCCAAGCACGCCATTTCCGCAAGGCTTTGAAAAAACACGCTGGATCTTGCCACCTGCCAACTCAGATTTACGCACCGCATTTAATGCGCTGTGCGCTCAGTATCAGTATTTCCCCAACATTTTGGCAGAGGTCGACGATATGGCGATGATGCGACTACTGGCACGAGATAGTGGCGCGGTAGCCGTTTTACCTGCCGTAGTAGTAAAAGACGAAATAGCCCAAGGGGTGCTACAGCAATATCAGGAACTACCTAATATTTATGAGTATTTTTATGCGATTTCAACACAGAAAAAGGTTGTTCCTGAAGCAATTAAAATCCTGCTGCAAGAAGCGCGTGATAAGCCCGCACATTTTTAAGCACGCTGATTTTATTCACCTGAAAGTATTAGAAAATCACGATTTATTTCTGTTTTTTAACTTAACCCATATTAACGTAAGAAAATTGGCCTAAGCACTTGACCAATTGATGTTTATTTAGCAAGCTGAAACTATAGGATAAAAATTCAACGAGGCAGTTATCGTGTTCAAGCTTGCGCACAATGGCAATATCTTAATGGATGTGAAGTCTGCTTCACCGCCAAGTGCTGCGTTTGTGATTGAAGCCCTTGAAAAATCGCAATTTGCCGACTGCGAAATTGATCACGACTCGATTAATGCCTTTTTCCAAAGCGACTTCCCCGAGAGCCAAATTGTCGTAGCTAAACAACATGATGCCGAGTTTGAAGTCACCTTAAGTGACGATAAAATGCAGGCCTTTGGGCAACTTAAAACGGCTCGTGGTGGTAAAGCGGTATCATTAGAAGAAGCGAAAAAAGCCATTGTTAAAGCGGGCGTCAGTCGTGGCTATAAGCAAGCTTACCTAGAAAATATCCTGCGCAAACAGTTTGAACTTCCACCTGGCGAAGAAGCATCAGGGTTAATCGCCCAAGGCCGACCCCCACAAGACGGCCAGTCAGCAAAATTACTGCCGCACGTACAAACTTTAAAAGAAAGACTCAAGCAGCCTAGAATGCGTGAAGATGGCACCGTTGACATGCGTGATTTTGGCAAGCTTGCAAGCGTTGCACCGGGCGATTTATTGGTGACTCAAAAGCCCGCAACACCAGGTAAAGAAGGCTTTACGGTTAGTGGTGAAAGTATTGAAGCAAAGCCCGGCGAATCATTCCAGCTTATGGCGGGTGAAGGCACCGAGATCAACCCCAACAACCCACTAGAGCTTATCGCAACCATTGCAGGTTGCCCCTCAGATATCGCCAACGGTATGCGCGTGGATGATGTATTTACGATTGCCGATGTCACAGTAAAAAGTGGTCATGTCGACTTTAATGGCAGCGTTGTAGTTACCCATAATGTGGAGCCGGGTATGCACGTGACTGCACAAGGCGATATCACAGTGCTCGGCACGGTGGAATCTGGAGAACTTATTGCAGGTGGTCATATTGAGGTACGAGGTGGCGTGATCGGCCACGTCGACCATCAAAATAATGAGCAAGGCTTAACCTGCAAGCTTATCGCCAAAGGCAATATTGAGATTGCCCATGGACAATATACTTACCTTGAAGGCGATAACATTATTATCAATAAGCAAAGCAACCACTGCGATATTAAAGCGCAAAAGCTGATACAAGTTGGCACTGGCGATCATCCAAATGGCAAGTTGATAGGTGGCTCAATTATCGATGCACAAATGGTAGTTGCGGGAGAGATTGGCAGTGAGTCTGGCGCTAAGATGATGATTTATCTGGCACGCAAAGGCCTTAAAATCACCCAAGAAACCGATACCCTATTCAAAGAAGTTGCCGCCACCAATGATGCCCTAGATCAACTACAGCAAGCGATTGAAAAAGCAGAGTTAGTTAAAGACGCCGCTAAAAAGCAACAACTCAAAACTAAAATTGGTGCGACACAGATGCACTACTGTCAACAAGCCGAACACCTTGAGCAAAAGCTCAGCCAGCTTGATCACGACTTACACGATCTACTCGAGAACACGAAACTTGCAGCAAACAAAGCGCTTCATTCTGGGGTTGAAATCCATATCTTTGACCGCGTGTATAAAACAACCCGCAGTTACCCCCCTTGCTCCGCAACGCTGCAAGAAAACCAAGTTAAGATAGACTTTAAAACCGCAGGCTCCTAACCAGCACTTTGCTCTAGCGCTGACATTTAGAGCAATACACTGTACTGCGTTGCCCTAAACGTATTTCTTTTAATGGCGTTTCGCAGCTTACACAAGGCTCACCTTTACGACCATACACCAGCAATTCTTGGGCAAAATAACCCGGTTTACCATCACTTTGAGCAAAGTCTTTGAGTGTCGTTCCCCCTTGTTTGATAGCTGCACTCAAGGTTTCCTTGATGATCGGTGTCAGTAATTGGTAGCGTTTAAGTGAAATTTTACCTGCTTCTTTTTTGGGATGGATCCCTGCTTTAAACAAAGATTCATTGGCATAAATATTACCCACACCAACCACCACATGATTATCCATAACAAATTGTTTAATCGGCTGCTTTTTGCCTCTGCTTTTTTCAAATAAGTACTCTGCAGTAAAAAGCTCGGTCAATGGCTCAGGACCCAGCTTTTCAAAAACGCTATGATCTTCGCCTGCACCTTGCCATAAAAAAGCGCCAAAGCGACGCGGGTCGTTCAATCTGAGCGACTTACCTGAGGCCAGAATGATCTCCACATGATCATGCTTTTTTAGTGGCTCTTTGCTATCAACAACACGTAAGTTTCCTGACATCCCCAAATGCAAAATCGCAGTGCCATGCTTGGATTCGATAAGCAAATATTTTGCCCGTCGCTTAACCGCAAGCACCTTCTCACCTTCAAGCAATTGTACTTCCTCTGGTACAGGCCATCTCAGCTTACCATTGTGTACTTTTACGCTTTGGATAATATGTTGCTCTAAATACGGTTGAATGCCTAAACGGCTCACTTCGACTTCTGGTAACTCAGGCATAATTCACTCTATTACTGTGTGGTTTGTGGTATTACAATTCTATCGGTAGAAATAATGCTTTGGCTTGCACGCTATCAAGCTCAAACCAACGCTGTTGTTGTTTATCAAATAATACAAAGCCATTATCGCTAGGATACAGCTGATAGCTAAGCGGAAGCTCTTGGGTTGCTAGCCAAAACTGCGCTGCGCTCAGCGCTGGCTCCAACTGCTTTGGCGTCTCAACAACCAATAGCTGTAAACTTTGCCACTTGGCAACAAGCGCACGTAAGGCATCTTCACTAAAGCTCTGGTTTGAGCCTTGCGGTAACTCTATACGCCAGCTCGTGCCAATGCGTTCAATTTTATAGCCAGGAAATGCCACAGTTAAGACAAAGCTTTGCTCTGGTAGCACAGCTTGTATCTTTGCTTTGTCGTCACTGGGATTCAATTTATAGTGGAGGCCGTTGAGAAAAAAGATCATCAGTAACATGGAAAAGATCACCACGTTATTCCACGCCTTACGGCTCATTTGAATCATACCCATCTCCTAAGCGTTTGAACGGTTAGTGTATAATACTAATTTACATTTATACATGCTCAATTAGCCCTTTCTCAACGAGGTTATTTCGCCTAGTTCAACAATCTGTCGTTACCGCACCCTATCTACGCCAAATTGCGCATTTACACTATTTAAATGACAAGTTATTTTGCTAGAATGTGGGCAAAATTTTAAGGAGTTCCGTCAATGGCAATGTATGTAGTGGGTCATAAGATCCCTGATTCAGATTCAATCTGCGGTGCAATCGCACTTGCTTATTTAAAAAACCAAATTGGTGAAGAAGCAATCCCAACGCGTTTGGGCGAAGTCTCACCGGAGACTCAGTTTATTCTTGACCGTTTTGGTTTTGAAGCACCAGAGCTTAAGATGAGCTATGCTGGCGAAGATGTGTATATCGTTGACCACACTGAAAAAACGCAAGCACCAGACGACATCGATAAAGCAACTGTGGTTGGCGTAGTTGATCACCACAAACTAGGCGACCTTACGACTTCAACACCACTTGAGTGTTGGATCCGCCCAGTTGGCTGTAGTAACACGATCATTAAAATGATGTACGACTTCTACGATGTAGAAATCCCAGCAAACATTGCTGGTATCATGATGTGTGCAATCCTAAGCGACACAGTCATCTTCAAATCACCAACTTGTACCACTGCGGATATCAAATGTGTTGAAGCACTTGCAAAAATCGCGGGTGTTGATGATGCTAAAGAGCTTGGCATGGAAATGTTCAAGGTGAAATCAGCAGTTGAAGGCACACCAATTCGTGACCTAGTCATGCGTGATTTCAAAGACTTTAACATGAATGGCAACCTTGTTGGTATTGGCCAGCTTGAAGTGGTTGATCTTGCTGTATTTGATAAGATCAAAGATGAGCTACATGCCGATATCGCAAAATTAAAAGAAGAAGGTAATCGCCACAGTGTGATGCTACTACTTACTGATATCATGAAAGAAGGCTCACAAATGCTGATCGCTTCTGATGATGAAGCGATCATCGCAAAAGCATACGACGTTGAGCCTGAAGCAAGCAAAGTATGGTTGGACGGCGTACTGAGCCGTAAAAAGCAAGTTGTACCACCATTGCAAGACGCATTCGCTGGTTAATACTGCTCGCCGAGACGAAAGTCTCGGCTGTTTTTATGCTGCACCTCACTCCGGGTATATTCGCCTCATTTGTCAAAGACTTGAATGCCGCGTGCCATTCACACCACCTTATTCAAATCAACCTACCCTTGAGCGACTGTGTCGCGAAAATCGGTGACAAGACGCTATCTGGCCCAAGCGTAATTGCTAGTGGCGTAGAACATAGCTTAAAAATGACCTTAGGCTGGGTGATATTAGTCGAGCCAAAAAGCTTGTATGGCAAGCAGCTACAAGGCAACAGCTGCTCAGCAATCAAGATAAATACTGCACCAAATAGCAATGCCAAGCTTGCCGAGTTAACAAGCATAGTGGGACTTATCGAACTCCCAACGACGGATTTAGACCCACGAATTGACCGTGTATTGGCGCAATTAGATGCGTGCTTTAACGCCCAAACTTGCCTTAAACCCAGTCACTTCAGCGCAAATACGATTGCCGAGTCACTTTATCTTTCACCAAGTCGCTTTTTACATCTTTTTACCGAGCAAGTGGGGATAGCGTGGCGACCTTATGTGCTGTGGCGCAGGCTGATCTGCTCAGTTGTCGCCATACAGCAAGGCAACAACCTTACACAAGCTGCCATGCTCGCGGGGTTTGCAGATAGCGCTCATTTAAGCCGTACGTTTAAACGGCAGTTTGGCATTACACCGACTGAGGCATTAAAAACGCAAAGCGCTATAAACTAAGCCGTTTGTTTATTACCTCGTTTATAAGCTTCACCAATCAACTTGACCATAGGTAGCGACGATATGGTTAATACGACGAGAAAAATAATCGAATGAACAATCATCTCATCGACCGTGTAGCCAATACGAAACTGAATAAATGCCTGGATTTGAATGTAAACATTGGCGGCAACAAATAGTGCTAATGATGCGCCCCAAAACCACACATCTGTAACAGGACGCTTGCCATAAGCAACGCAAAAAGCACCAAATACATTTAAGAGATCTGCGACCAATAACACAATCCCAGTAAACATGCTTGATTCTATTGCTAAATGATCCGGCAGCGTAAATGCATCATAGATTGAGGCAATAAACGTCAGTAGTAAGAAATAAAATAAGACTTTCCATTTCATGCGAGCGACCCTCCATAACCGTAAGATATGTTATCGCGGTCACTTGGTCGCTGCTTCCGTGCTTTCTCAATACATATCTTATCAACAATCTTTGTTGTTTTTCTCACAGGCTCCCTCCCTAAATACAAAATAAAAAACCTAAATGTATACCCATTAACTAACCATGAACTTAGCCAGTTTATTCAAGCTTAGTTGCCTAAGTTGCATCACACTATAACCGAAATAGGAGCATAACCATGAAGCAATTTTTAGTAACTACCCCTTTAGTTGATTATCAACATTCAGAGATCCAAAGCTTAATAGAAGCAAAAGGTTGGCGGCAACTTGATGAAATCACAGCAGCGGAGCAAATCTATAACTTCGTTAAAGACGACATAGAGTTTGGTTATAGTGAGACAGATACACTAACTGCAAGCCAAGTGCTTAGGCAAGGCTATGGACAATGTAATACCAAAGGAACATTACTGGTTGCACTACTGAGGGCTTGTGATATTCCCACCCGAGTTCATGGATTCGAGATAGCCAACGATCTTAAACAAGGGTTAATTCCTACCCTACTGACATGGTTTGCCCCAAAAAGTATTATCCATAGTTGGGTTGAAGTTTATCTAGAGGAGCGCTGGGTAGAGCTTGAAGGTTACATAATAGATGACGGCTACCTAAAACAAGTTCAGCAACAGTTCTCGAAGGCAAAAGACTTTACGGGATTTGGTATTTCCACTCCCTGTTTACAGCAACCCGATAATCGCTTTTCGTTAAATGGTGCATATATTCAAAAGCAAAGTATCACACGCGATTTAGGGCTTTATACAAGTCCTGATGCGCTTTATCAGCAACACAAAAATCTAACTGGCATTAAGCAATGGCTCTACGCACACTGCTTTAGACATTGGATAAACCAAAGGGTAAGGCGCGTCAGAGCCGGACACTTCAACTAACTTGAGCGTGCAATAGCAAATTGGCTGCGCTTGTGGTTGGTGTATTCAAGGCCACCTTTATTACGCGTGGATCACGCAGTTGCGGCCTGCAGCTTTGGCTTGATATACCGCGTGATCAACGGCTTTTAACGAATGACCAAAAGGTAAATTGGTATTGACTTCAGCAACCCCAAAGCTTGATGTAATGGTGATCTCCCCTGATGGCGTAGAGATAACCGATTGCTCTATTTCTTGTCGTAGGCGCTCGGCGATCACCATCGCTGAATTTACCGGCGTGTTAGGTAACAGCACAATAAACTCTTCCCCCCCTAAACGACACATACAATCTTCTAACCTTAAGGTATTTACGCAGATTTCGGCAAAGCTTTTTAACACTAAATCACCGGTTTCATGGCCGTGATTATCGTTGATTTTTTTAAAGTGATCTATGTCTAGCATCATCATACTAAATGGATGATCAAAGCGTGCATGACGACTGATCTCACGTTTTGCGTTATCCATTAAAAAGCGTCGATTACTCAACCCAGTGAGTGGATCTTTAAACGCCATGTCAGTGAGTTGCAGCTGTAACTGCCATAACTCTTTAACCAGTAATCGGCGACTGCAGCAGTCCGCAATCATCTCTGCAAACGCGATTTCATCTTTGTGCCACGTACGTACGCCATTATTCCCTTCACAGCACACCACTCCGTGAGGAATACCATTTTTAAAGATCACTGTATCTAACATGGTTACTATGTGGTTTGGGGTTAAATAACACTCTTGAAATTCAGAGGTTCTGGGATCGGCAGCAGCGTCGTTCGCATCTATCGATTGACCACTGTTGATTGCTGAAAAATAAGCGGGAAAGTTTTCATACGTTAAAGCAGGCAATTGCACAGGTAACTCATCATCCTGCCAATCTGTATTAGCAACATTGATAAGTTCAGAGGGTTTGTCAAGATCGTCAAACAACCAAACGGAAACCCGAGTGACGTCTAAGGTAAGCTTACCTTCATCTAGTAAATCAATCAGGAAGCTTTGAAATGTTCCCGATACATCAAGCTCCTGCGAACTGAGCCGCCTAAGCCTCTGAGTGACATTGCTAAAGTTCTTCAACATAATACGAAGATTTTATTCTTTTCTGCTAGCATAACGCGCCATAATTTTTAAGCATAGTCTTAAATACTAGAATTAACCTATGTTTTGGAATATTTTCACACGATTATGTAAGAAATAAGAATATAAGTAGAGCAATCCATAAAGGAAGTAATGCTAAAAGGTAATAAGCCTGAGATTATTAAAGTGGCACGAGGCCACTTTATTCGTTGATTATTTAATATATTTTGCGAGGTATTTTTTAAATACCGGATCTGACATTGCCAATTGTCGTTGCTCGTCCATGATTTCTTTAAGCAAAGACTCTGATGTCAGAGGATTGGCTAAAACCACTCGGAATACCACCGTAGGTTGTCGGTCATATTGCTCTGGCGTTAAGCGTGTTCGAGAAACAAAAGAGCGACCTGCTTCACGCTGACGCTTTTGCATGCTCGCAGTAAAACGGTTAAGTGCGGCATAAATCTCTATCTTTTCTTGTTCATCCGCTTGTGCAATTGCCGCTTTTATTTGCTCAGGCACATAGCGATAAGTCAGCAAACATAGCTCAGGTTCAGAGATCAGCTCAAAATCAGGGGTTTGTTTAATTAATTCAGCAAAATACCGCGCCTTTTCAATCCCTTTATCGATGAGCATCTCATAGCCTTGACGACCAATGACACGCAGACATGCGTGCACTAACATCGCCATACCAGGACGACTCCCCTCTAAAGTATGACTACCCAGATCTTTTGAGCCTTTCCGTAAGATGTATTCGGCGTGATGTTCGATTGCATCAGATGCTGCAGGATCTTTAAATAGTACCATACCCGCCCCCATAGGCACATACATTTGTTTGTGCGCATCTATGGTTATTGAATCTGCTCGCTCCACCCCTTTAAGAAGGTGGCGATTGTTATTCGATAGTAGTGTTGCTCCACCCCAAGCGGCGTCGACATGAAAGTGACAATTCAGCTCTTCGGCTAAGTCAGCCATCTCTTCTAACGGGTCAATATTACCTGTTTCGGTTGTCCCTGCAACACCAACTAAAGCCAGTACTTTAATCCCTTGCGCTTCAAGCTCATGAGCTTTAGTTCGCATGGCTTCAACATCAACCTTATTGTTGCCAGCTGTTTTGATTGAAATGAAGTTATCGCGGCCAATACCTAACACATCAGCGGCCTTACCTAGCGAATAATGGCCTCTTTCAGAAACCAATACCGCTAAGCCTCGGTAGCCATAATGTAGCATCGCGGCCACAATACCCGATGCGCCAATGCCTTTAAATTCACCATCCGCTTTTAATAAGCGGTTTCTTGCTATCCAAAGCGCGGTTATATTGGCAATTGTGCCACCAGAACAAAAAGCACCAAGAGACGTTTTTGCGCTGTGCATCCACTTATCGTAGAAAGCATCATCGCTACCGTAAACCAAATGATGCATCATTCCCAACACTTGACGTTCAAGTGGAGTAAAGGCTTTTGACGTTTCAATTTTGACTAGGTTTTGATTGAGTCCCACCATCAGCTTCGACAGAGGCAACACGAAATGCGGTAAAGCTGAAGTCATATGGCCAATAAAGCTTGGGGCTGCGGTATGTACCGAGTGAGCAACTAATTGCTCCATGATATCTTGCGCATAGTCGGAGACAAACATCGGCACTTCGGGGATCACTGCCGACTGAAAGTCTTTTTCAACTTCGTGCAGTGGCTTTTCGATTGCCGCAATATTCTCATTTAAAAAGCCAGCCAAATTGCTCGAGATTTCTTGCTCGATTCTGCTTAAAGTTGAATCAGGCGCCTCAGGCACGGTAAATATACGCATTAAGCTTTCTTCAGACGCAACGGCGCAACGCTTTGGACCCATCAATACTACCTAAACATCAAACGGTGCAGTAGCCTATCTACCCATTTTAGAAATTGAGTAAATACAAATTGCACAAGAGATTGTGATACATGAAATGGCTAACTTTACTGTAAAGAAAGGGAATTGTCTTCTATTGTCTAGTTAAAATTCATGAAACATTGACAATTTTATGAAAACCCAACGAAAGTTCAGTGAAAAATCCACCAGTATCTTGACGTTTCTATTTTACATTCTCGTCAAAAATAAGGTATAAAATGGGGACATAAACCCAGCAAAACGGTATATTGCCGATTTGCTCGCAACAATGCATTTTATTGATCATTGGAGAAAAAGTTTTTTGCTTTATTTCTTCTCAAGACGTCAATTTATGTTGTATTGTTTATATTATGTAACAAAGCAGCCACCACGCTTACGCCAGTTAGGCATTTTATCGTTGTTAGATAACGATATTGTGGATAAAGGATTATCATGAATACTCGGAGTATCGCTCAACCGCTCAAAGCTAAATCTAGGCAGCCTACAGCAAAAGCAACTCAGTTTTTAGGGCTCACAGGTTACACTTCCCGACTCCCAGTTGCTTGGCTCGTTTTAGCCTCTTTTATCTTTTTAGCTGCCCTATCGATTTATGTTATCGCCAACTATTATGATACGCGCCGCGATATCATGGCAAGGATCGACGCCCAGCTAATCAATGCTGCCACCAGCGCCAACGTCATTGTAGGTAAAAAGTATCACGAGTCACCAGAGCAAATAACCCCAGCCGAGTTTAAGCAAAAAAGTCATGCCCTCACCGAGCTTGCCCGAGCTCTAAATGTTGAATACGTCTATACCATGGTGCTTAAACCACCTTACGTGCACTTTACCGCGTCCAGTTACACCCGAGAAGACCTTAAACTCAACAGACTTACACGTTACCAAGACGTTTATTCCGAGGCCTCGATTACCCTAAAAAGCGCCTTTCATTCTACCGAACCTGTATTTGAAATAGCCAAAGACAAATGGGGTCACTTTAAAAGTGTGTTTATTCCATTTGTGCTACCCGATGGCACTACTTATATAGCAGGTGCCGACTTAACCATTCACGATTTAGAAAGTCGGTTACAAGAAAGCGTGATGGATGCCGCCATTGACGCTAGCTTCTTTTTTGTGATGTTTTTGGTCGTCGTGAGCTTGTACTTTATGTACTACAAGAAGACTTTAACAACAGATAGTCGCACCGGATTTGGCAACCGAATCGCCCTTGAGCAAGCACTTAAATATTCTAAATCGCAACACCTATGCTTAAGCGTGGTGTGGGTTAAAGAGCTTGAGGATATAATTAGCTTCTATGGCACGGAAGTCGGCGATAACGTTATGGCAAAAGTCATGAGTTACTTTGGCGAGTTTACCCATCCATTTGAGGTTTATCGCCTTACTACGTCTAAAATTGCACTAGTTACCAGTATCGAAAACGGTGAGCATTATTTGGCGAACTTAACAGAGTCATTCCCTTGTGCAAAACCCATATACGACGCGCCGCATTTATACGTTAATTTGTGTGCGGGTGTTGCTAAAGGCAATTGCGCGCTGTTACTTGAAAATGCCTTTCTCGCGCTACGTCAGGCTCAACAGCAAAATACCCAAGTGTGTTATTTTGATTCTCAGCTGCAACTGAATCCTCAACAACAATCAAAAAATCTCCACCTCACCCGTTTACTGCAAAGCGCGTGTGAATCAGACCGCATCATTCCTTTCTTTACGCCGCGTAAAGCTTGTCATGATCATGCTGACATTCAGTACCATTGCACGGCACGCGTCCTTAACGAGCGCGGCGCTATCATCGACGCCGAACATTTTTACCCAGTGATGAAGCAACCAAAACTCCGCGCTCAAATTAGCATGAAGCTACTTGAGTTATGCGTCACCCGTTTTCGTAAATCAAACCATGCTTGGAGTATGCAACTAAGCCATAGTGAAATCGCTGATGCGGAATATTTTGAATATATCAGCCAGATCCTACGCCGTTACCCGCAGCCACAGCTCATCACATTTGAGTTTAATGAAACGGATGTACTCAAAAACTTTAGTGATATGAGCTTAATGATGCAGTCGTTAAAAGCAAAAGGTGCAAATGTTGCGGTAACGGGGGTAAATAGCGGCTTTCTTACCATCAACCGGATCTTAAAACTCCCACTGGATGCCATTTGTTTAGAAGCCAGTATTTGTGAAAACTTGGATGAAGATGAGATGCTGCTGAGCTCCATTGAATATCTTGCAAGCCATTGCAATGCCAAGCGGATCGACTTGATTGTACCCTGTGTTGCCACCAGCAAACAGGCAAAACAATTGGAAGCTGCTGGCGTTGCAAGATTAGAAGGGAGTTGGATAGGCAAAGCAAGCGGCCACCTTTAAGCCGCTTATATCAATTTGAAGTGTAGATCTGTAATAGGTTAAATTAAAGTGTTACGACTAAGCGGGTACTTGATTGACCACTTGCCCAATACTTACGTTCAAAGGGTGTAATAGCCTCATCACTTTCATAGGCTTCCACTTCAGCATCAACACCGCTAAGCGCCAAAGCTCTGGCAAACTCTTTTACATAGATATCCCAATTACTGCGCAGCTCCAACTTACCGCCTAGCTTCACGATAAACGGGAACACCGCGCTACCATGCCAGCGTCTTTGAATATGTTTAGCTTTCGGCCACGGATTAGGATACAGCAAATAATGGTGACTCGGCTGCCAATTGGCTTCCAGCGCTAATCGCCAAAAGTCATTGAGATCGGCTTGCACCAAAATATATTGGCCTTGCTCTGTTTGTTTATATTCAACATCGTGTTTATCTAGTCGATGTGCAGACTTGTCAATGCCAATTACCAATGCATCAGGGTGTCGCTTCGCCAAATTTGCCGTACTTTCACCAACACCACAACATGAGTCCAAAATAATCGGTCCATTAAAGGCCTGTACTCGTGCATTAACCTCATCGAAAGCACTTTGTGTATGTGCCGCAATGGGTTTTTTAAACTCAGCGGTTAGATGCTTAGTAACGATTTCATCGAGCTTTTCGTGTAGCCCTTGTTGATTAGTGGTGATACTACGAGAGTTTGCTTCTGTCATAACCAGTCATTATTAAGGGGAATGGTGAGGATTTTACCTGAAATAACGCAAGAGCGCTGCAATTGATGACAGCGCTCATTCTTTATCCTGCGGTTAGTGTCTTAGTCCAACACCGCGTTTAATTAAGTACAGTGACAACCAAAATAGACCACATATAAATACACCTAATACCGTAAAGGCGACGCCAATATCAACGTCCGAAACACCTAAAAAGCCAAAACGGAAGGCATTTACCATATAGATGATTGGATTTACCTGCGACACACCTTGCCAAAACTCCGGTAGTAATGTGATTGAGTAAAATACACCACCTAGATAAGTCAGAGGTGTCAGCACAAAGGTCGGAATAATACTAATATCGTCGAAACTATTGGCAAATACCGCATTGATCAAACCGCCTAATGCAAACACGGCTGACGTTAAAATAACCGTAATAACGATAACCGCTAGATTGTGAATTTGAATATCCACAAAAAACAGACTGACGATAGTAACAATAAGCCCGACCAGCATACCTCGCGCCATACCACCGCCCATATAGCCAAGTACAATAATATAGTTAGGCACTGGTGCAACGAGCAGCTCTTCAATGCTCTTTTGAAACTTGGTGGAATAAAAACTCGAAGCAACGTTAGAGTAGGAGTTGGTGATCACCGACATCATGATTAAGCCAGGTACAATAAACTCCATGTAGCTAAAGCCACCCATATCACCAATGCGCGAGCCGATTAAACTGCCAAATATCACAAAATAAAGTGTCATGGTGATCGCTGGGGGTACTAAGGTTTGCACCCAAATACGTAAAAACCGAATACACTCTTTTATCCAAATACTTTTTAACGCGACGCCATATTTCAACACAATTATGCCCCTCTCCCCTGCTCTAGTAAGCCAACAAACAACTCTTCCAAACGGTTAGCTTTGTTACGCATACTTAATACTTGATTACCTTGCTCTGTGAGTTGTGTGAATACCCCATTGAGCCCTTGCGACTTAGCTACTTCTACCTCAATAGTATGGTCATCGACGGTGGTAAATTGGTAACCATCGAGTGCCACAGGCTGTATGGGTGGCTTAAGATCAAGTACAAACGTTTCTTTGTCTAACTTTGCGAGTAATGCCTTGATGGTCGTGTGCTCAACAATCGTGCCTTTATCAATAATCGCAATATTACGGCACAACAGCTCTGCTTCTTCTAAGTAATGCGTTGTGAGTATAATCGTTACGCCTTGCTTGTTAATTTCACGCAAAAAATCCCACATAGAACGGCGTAGTTCAATGTCCACACCAGCCGTAGGTTCATCCAAAATAAGAAGCTTAGGCTCATGCATCAATGCTCTTGCAATCATCAAGCGCCGTTTCATACCGCCGGATAACGTGCGAGCTTGCTTATCTTTTTTATCAAATAGCCCTAGCTGTTTGAGATACTTCTCGGCTCGCTGATGGGCAACGTCTCTGGGCACACCATAATAGCCCGCCTGAGTCACTAGAATTTGGTTTAGCGTCTCGAATTGGCTAAAATTGAACTCCTGTGGTACTAAACCTAGGTTCGACTTAGCATCTTCCAAGTGGGTATCAATACTATGACCAAAAACCTCTACGCTGCCTTGGGTTTTATTCACCAGTGAGGCAATAACCCCTATTGTGGTAGATTTACCAGCCCCATTTGGACCAAGCAACGCAAAGAAGTCCCCTTCTTGAACTTCGAGATCAATGCCTTTAACCGCTTCGACGCCGTTACTATAAACTTTCTTTAACCCTTTGATGTTCAGTGCTATTGTCATATTTTATTATTCTCCATAACCCCAGCGCTTCGCTAAGGTATGCTCGATGTGTAGATGATCTAAAATACGGGCCACCATAAAGTCGACCAAATCGTCGATACTTTGTGGCTGATGATAAAAACCAGGCGCTGCAGGCATGATAGTCACGCCCAAACGACTAAGCTTGAGCATATTTTCAAGATGAATTGGACTAAAGGGTGTCTCGCGCGGCACTAATATTAATTGACCACGCTCTTTGATCACCACATCTGCCGCACGCTCAAGCAAATTATCAGATGCCCCAAGTGCAATGGCTGACACGCTTCCCGCGCTACACGGACACACCACCATCTGCTTGGGTGCCGCCGAGCCAGATGCTACAGGGCTAAACCAGTTATCTTTACCAAATACCTGAATTTGCTTATCTTTAGCACAGAAAAGCGCCTCTAGTTGCTCCGTTGCTTTTTGTTCATTACCAGAGAGTTTTAGATTGGACTCAGTATCCAGCACCACTCTGGCTGCGCTCGAGATTAGCACGTAAACTTGATAGTTTAACGACACCAATACCTCGAGTAATCTCAGTCCGTAAGGGGCGCCCGAGGCACCACTAAAGGCCAGCGTAATTGGCCCATTAAATGTTTGTTCTGACATAGTGATTACTTTTTCAATGCAGTTAAAAGTTTGTCGTGGATGCCACCAAAACCACCATTACTCATGATCAGCACATGCTGGTTTGGTGCTTGATTTGTCACTACCTGTGCGACAATCTCATCTACGCTTGCAAAACACTGACGACCCGCGGCTTCGGCTTGTGCTTTAAGAGACCAAGATAAGCCATCTGGTTCGAATAGATACACTTCATCTGCAACATCAAGTGATTGCAATAAGGTTTCTTGATGAATGCCAAGCTTCATCGTATTTGAGCGAGGCTCTAAAATAGCAATGATAGGTGCATCTCCAACTTTGGCCCTAAGCCCTGCTAGGGTCGTTGCTATTGCAGTGGGGTGATGTGCAAAGTCATCATAGACAGTGACGCCATTGATCTCCCCTTTAATTTCCATACGGCGTTTGGGAGAAATAAATTGCCCTAGCGCTTCGATACTTACCTCGATTGGAATGCCCACATGCCTTGCCGCTGCAATCGCCATCATGGCATTTTTGACATTATGCACACCAATCGCCTGCCAATTTACTTCGCCTTTTTCTTCGCCCTCAAATAATACCGTAAAGCGAGAGCCGTCAGCCTTGAGCAAGTTATACGACCATTCTTTACCAAGGGATTCCTGCTCGCTCCAAAAACCACGTTCAATGACGTTTTGTAGCGCAGTATCATCCGCTGGATATACGGCTTTACCTTGGCTGGGTAGCGTGCGAATTAAATGATGAAACTGGGTTTGAATGGCATTTAAATCTGGAAAAATATCAGCGTGATCATATTCAAGATTATTGAGTATTAACGTGCGAGGTAAGTAATGGACAAACTTACTGCGTTTATCGAAAAACGCCGTATCGTATTCGTCGGCTTCGATAACAAAGAATGGCGTATCTGACGTGCGCGCCGACACACCAAAGTTTTGCACAATGCCACCGATCAAAAAACCTGGGCGTAATCCTGCGTATTCGAGTAACCAGGCTAACATGCTTGCAGTGGTCGTTTTGCCATGCGTACCGGCCACAGCTAACACCCATGACTGGCGTAAAACATGGTCTTTTAACCATTCAGGGCCTGAGGTATAACGCATACCTTTTTCTAAAACATATTCAACGCACGGATTACCACGGCTCATGGCATTGCCGATGATCACCACATCAGGCTCAACATCGATGAGTTGCTTAGGGTCGTACCCTTGAGTTAATTCAATACCGAGTGATTCAAGTTGTGTACTCATCGGCGGGTAAACATTGAGATCTGAACCTGTGACTTTGTGCCCCAATGATTGAGCGATGGCTGCGATCCCGCCCATAAAGGTACCGCAAATCCCTAAAATATGTACATGCATGATGTTAGCGTTCTTTATTATTTCATTGCCAATTAGATTAACATACTCAGCTTATTGGTGGCTGACTTTATTGTTGAATCTCATGCACCAGTATTATTCTTTATTTTAAAGTGGGTAGTATGAGCACGTGCTCAAGGTTGTGTCGTGCTTAAAGATATGTCGCGCTAAAGCACGACCTACGGTTGATGGTGTCTGCCGTGTAAAATCGAGCGTTGTGGTGAAGGTTTTGTCGCGCTAAAGCACGACCTACGGTTGGTGGTGCGTGCCATATAAAAGGAAGCGTTGTGGTAAAGGTTTGTCGCGCTAAAGCGCGACCTACGGTTGGTGTACGTGCCGTATAAAAGGAAGCGTTGTGGTAAAGGTTTGTCGCGCTAAAGCGTGACCTACGATGCGGTAGCGGCCGACCACACGCCTTTTTCAATGCCTTGTTGTACCATCAAAGTCAGCGCTTTTTCTATCGCTTGGGTTACACAAATGTGCATTGGCTCATTATCGCTAAAACCCGCTTCGGCTTCAGCCAAACGTTTATAACTTACATAGCGGAAAAACCCTGCCCGAACCTCCATGGATAGCACCTTTTTGCTACTCGCGACGGAGAGCAACACTTGCCCAGTACGAACATCAACTGCGCGCATATAAATGGAGATAACATCCTCACGATAAAGCTCAGATGCACCTATGCCAAAATACTCCATCCCCAAACCACCTGTACGGATATTAGAGTCATAGCTGATGATCCCGCCTTCTAAAATGATCTTTGCAGTCATTAAAGGTGGCAAAGCGTTTGTGTCATTATCATCACTTGCTGCACGAATAATTTTGCGCTCAGTCAGCAAGTTTTGCAGTCCTTCACGTTCTACCGGAATAAACCAATCCGTTTCGTGTAATGCCTGCATTAAAATAGAGTTAGCGCCTTGAGTCACCGCTGTTGAAAATGAACTGACATTATCTTGTGGTTTGTATTGCCCTGTTTGGTCGCGAAATGAATAAACAGAGACAGGAATTCGCCCTTTAGGTGTAGGTAAATTTTTTAGTTCTGCAAAGGTTTCGGTGTCGGTCAACTCAATTGCTATACTTTGCGAGGGAGGCAACACGCGAGACATACTAGAACAACCGCCAAGCAGTAATAAAAATACCAATAAAATTACGCGGAGCATTTAATATCCTCCACCAGCCGATGAGGCAAATCTGGGGACCTCTAGAATGGTTTCTTCACCCGATGCCGTATTCGTGATCCTAACAGTGATAGTGTCGGGTGTACTGGTGATCACTTGAATTTGATAGTCGCCACTCATAAATGTCGCATCCTGATCAAATATACTGTCTTTGATGTCATCACCAAACGCAACATCCGTGATTTCTCTTACCAAACGGTTGAGATACGTACGCTCGAGTGATTCTTGAAACTTTTCGTCATAGGTTTTTTCTATGATTGGTGCTCTATGTTTATTTTGAGATTGTGCTTTACTCAGTAACATATTGGCATTTAACGGATTACCACCGAATGCAGGGTTAATTGGTTTATATACAAGCTCAGTCGCTGTCACATGAGCACTACCAAGTAGTATTAAACCAGCGAACATGATTGTTGTTTTTATTGTTGTCATTTTACCACCCGCTCGCTGCTAGATCTTCAGAGCCATTCTGTTGATATTGTTCTCTCGCCATCGCGTCCATAATGGTGAAAATAGCAGTTTCAACTCGTTCATCAACGGAGCCGCCCCTTCTTCCCATTGCTGTTGCGTACACTGCGCGACTGTTCATTAAAACCTCTAACCGAGTGCCAGCTCTTGGCAAAACCGTTTCTTTAACCGTGATATTAATTCCAGAGGTGTTAGGAACATCTCTCCACAGCTGTGAAAATTGAAAGTAAAACTGGTGACCAAATCGGCTAATACTCTGATCCATCACTAAACCATCAATTTCTACATCTTCTTGTGCACTCAGTGAAAATGTAGAAACGAGCATAGCGCTCAAGAGTATTATTATTCTTATCATTATTTGTTTACTCACGGCGTAGAATGTCTTTGCTGACGAGATTCACATTGATGTTTTGGTTAGCTGAATAGTACAAAATATGGGGGCTGGTTTTGCCCCCTATCTAAATTACTTAGTTATTGCTGAGTGATAGTCGCAACGTTGTTGTCACCAACCTGAGTTACGGTAATGTTTTGACCACTACCTGTAATTCCACCTTGGACTAAGTTGCCGTCACCAATTTGACTTACTGTAAACGCATTATCATCGCCATTGATGATGAATGCCTCAGAACCCATCCCCATCACAAAGTTGTTGCTACCACTTTGTGTGATGTCTAGCATATTGCGACTGCCTTCAAGCATCAGATCAATCGCGTTGAACTCGCCAGACTGCGCAATATCTACTTGGTTTGAGCTACTATCAAATACGCTGCTCATTGTCACAACAACACCATTGCCCGTGCCACTTTGAGAAATATCAACAGCGTTATCATTACTTGCCAGGCTAACGTCTGGATAAGATGACTGCACCACCGCCTCGTTTTCATCACCCGTTTGGGTAACATCTACATCATTATCACTACCGTTGAAGTTCGCAATGTGTGCGATGTTCGCATCACCTACTTGAGTTGCTGAGAATTCATTGTTCTCGCCAGCAACACCAAGATACATCTCGTTACCATTACCGATTTGCATCGCAGTAAATTCGTTATTATCACCAATAACGTCTGCTTGGACTTTGTTCTCGTCGCCACGTTGTTCAGTCATCACTTCATTGTCGTTACCAACTAATAAATCTGACGCGAAAGTGTTAGTTGAACCTTCCTGATCGATATTAAGCTCGTTATTATCTCCAGTAATTTCAAATACGTTAACCGTATTGCTATCACCTTCCGATTGCTCGATCTCAACTTGGTTGTCATCACCAATCACAGTCTCTACAGAGATAACATTGAAGTTGCCGCTTTGGCTCGATTCAATTTCGTTTTCATTACCTTGTAGACTAACTACTTTATATTGGTTGTACACACCATCTTGATCTAAGGTGATTTGGTTCATGTCACCTTGTACTGACTCAAGTGTCGCTTCGTTCCACGTACCTGTTTGTGTCGCTGTAACTTCATTTTGGCTACCTTGCATATTTAGGTTGTAGAACCATTGGCCGCCAGAACCTTGAGATACTGTAATCGTATTTTGATCGCCGTTAATCACATTGATGGCTTCGTTGTTAATCCCAAGGATCCCGCTACCTGATTGCTGAATGTCAATCGCGTTATCATCACCAGTAACCTCAGTTA
Organism: Pseudoalteromonas flavipulchra NCIMB 2033 = ATCC BAA-314; assembly: GCA_000814665.1. Classification (GTDB taxonomy): domain Bacteria; phylum Pseudomonadota; class Gammaproteobacteria; order Enterobacterales; family Alteromonadaceae; genus Pseudoalteromonas; species Pseudoalteromonas maricaloris. The sequence continues at coordinate 292,678 of JWIH01000018.1, read as the reverse complement.
ATGCGCCGTTAGATTCACCATCTTGGCTATATACTTGATTATTGTTATTGCCGGTGGTCGTAATAATAGCGACGTTACCAGTACCATTCTGATCGGCCTCAGTAATATTGTTGTCGCCAATCGTAGTCACATCTGTCAGGTTAGAAGTACCCAGTTGCACCGAAGCTAACTCGTTACCACCTTGGCTACCTGACGTTTGTGAAAGTTTGAGTTCGTTACTTGTTCCACTTGCACGCTCCACTTGTGAAAGTGCAGAAGTTGAAAGTGGTTTATTATCTGATTTTGCCTCAGCATGTGCTGTAACTGAATGTGTTAACGCAAGCGCGATAGCGCAACTCACGATTGATTTTGAAAACTTCACACTGTTCTCCTTAGAGATTTATTATATTATTTTTCAATTAAGTGATCGGTGCAGGCATTGAGTTGTTGCCGAACTCAGCCAACTGCAACTTTTCACTTAACTAACGTCCTGTTATGACTCATTACTCCTGAGTCGCTCCCACCTGTGCCAGTTACCAGAGTGTTACATTTTTAGTGAAAAACATAATCTATATCAAAGTCAGCAAATTCATATGTTGAAATAATATATTTTATTACGTCTTGTCACCTTTAACTCTAAGATGGGAACAACTGAAGATAAATAAGAAGATTTTATGAAAAAAATACTTCATTATTTTCAATAAAGTACAAGGATAAACTCACACAAAATTACGAATAAAATATGGAGGTACAAAAAAAGTATGACTAAAGTTCAATCGTACCCATATCCACCCACCCCATAAAAAAGAACCAAATAATCTATTCAAAAAATTAAAAATCAGTAAAAAAAACTGATTTTATTGGTTAACTCTTTTTTTACATTGCACTGCTCAATATCTGGGTCTAGGTTTTAAGACGTTGCCAAAAAGACCACAGCCACTACCAGAAAAACTACCAACTCAAAAATTGTGTATTGATGGATACGCTTGAAATTAAAAAGGTTATTAATATGAGATCTAAACTTTCTGCATTGTCTTTGGCTTTGCTTCCTGTACTTGCTTTCACTTCTCAAGCAGCTGTTCAAATCGAAACTACAACAGCAACCGCAGATGACAGCATCTTAGTTGTGTTTAAAGAAAACACTTCTGCTGCACTTCGTGCCAATGCAAGAAACCTTGTAAAAGCCAAGATGGCGGATTTGAACGCTGATGGCGTAGACGACAAATATCGCCATGTTTTAAAAGGTCGCCTAGCAAACTTTAAACTAGATAGCATCACAGCAAAGCAAGCAATTGAAAAACTAGCTAACCACCCGGCCATTGAATATGTCGAACCTGACTATCAAGTAAAAGCACTTGGAATTCCTGACGATAGTCGCTTTGATGAGCTTTGGGGTATGCATAACACAGGTCAAACTGGTGGTACCGCTGATGCCGATATTGATGCCCCTGAAGCATGGGATATTACGGTTGGCTCACGTGATGTTATCGTCGGTGTGATCGATACGGGTATTGATTATACTCACCCAGATCTCGCGGCAAACGCATGGCGCAACCCAGGAGAGATCGCTGGAGATGGCATTGATAATGATGGTAACGGCTATATTGATGACGTTCACGGTATTAACGCAATCACAGGCAGTGGCGACCCGATGGACGACCAAGGTCACGGTACACACGTTTCAGGTACTATCGGTGCCTCAGGCAACGACGCTACAGGCGTTGCTGGTGTGAACCATGAAGTCTCAATCGTAGGCTGTAAATTCCTAGATGCATCAGGCTCAGGCTCAACTTCAGATGCGATTGAGTGTATTGACTATATCGTAGCGCTTAAAAATGCCGGTCACAACGTTCGCGTTACTAATAACAGCTGGGGCGGCGGCGGCTTTAGCCAAGCACTCTCTGATGCAATCACTGCAAGTGAAAATGCGGACATCTTATTTGTGGCAGCGGCCGGTAACAGTGCGGTAGATAACGATGTAAACCCTCACTATCCTTCAAGCTATGAGCACGACAGCGTATTCTCTATCGCAAGTACAACCCACACTGACGCGATGTCTTCATTTTCACAATGGGGTCTGACGTCTGTAGACATGGGTGCGCCAGGTAGCGCAATTTTATCTACCGTTCCGGGTGGTGGTTACTCAAGCTACTCAGGTACTTCGATGGCGACGCCTCACGTTGCTGGTGCAGCGGCCCTAGTACTTTCTATCAACCCGACGCTCACTGCTATTGAGCTTAAAAACCTACTAATGCAAAGTGGTGATGTTAATGCAGATCTTACCGATAAAACTGTGTCTGGTAAGCGCTTAAATGTGAATCAAGCTGTAATTGATGCGGATCCAGAGCCAGGCTTTAGAGTATCAGCTCGTCCAGCTAACCAAGAAATCACAGCGGGCGATACTGCAACATACGAATTTACTTTTGCTTCAGTCGCTGACTGGCAGGGCACTATTGATTTGTCCGTTACTTCACCGATTGCAGGTGCAACGCTGTCTGCAACTACTGCGATGCCAGGCGATACAGTAACACTTTCTGTACCAACTGCAGCTTCAACTCAGTGGGGTGAGTATAGTTTCACGCTTAACGCAACATCTGGCGAACTTGCCGATCAAGAGCAAGTAGGACTGTATGTATTACCTCAAGGGTTAAGTGATTTCAGCTATGAAAATACTACCGCGGTAGACATTCCAGATAACGATGCTTCAGGTATTACTTCTGTGATCACTGTGGCTGACACCGTTACCGTATTTGATAGTAATACCTTAGTGGATATTACACACACCTACATCGGCGACTTAATTGTTACGCTTACTTCTCCTGCAGGTACAGTAGCAACACTGCATAATCGTCAAGGTGGCGGTGATGATGACATTAACCAAACCTTTAACTCTGCGGCATTTAATGGTGAAGTTGCAACGGGTGATTGGACATTGTCTGTCTCAGATAATGCAGGTATCGATACTGGTACATTGAACAGCTGGACTCTAAACCTAACAGGTCTAGGCGAAGCATCACCTCAACCTCCTGTTGCGGGCTTTAGCTTTGTTGCTTCTGGTCTTGCCGTGACATTCACTGATGAAAGCCGTGATCCGAATGATGATATCGTTAGCTGGGCATGGGACTTTGGTGATGGCAGCATCAGTACTGACGCAAGCCCAATTCATGAATTTGCAGCATCTGGTGAGTACAGCGTTTCTCTAACGGTGACTGATAGTGAAGGCAACAGCCACACAACCACTCAGTCTGTTACAGTTAGCACTGATGAGGTTGAGCTATCGCTGATTCGTGCTAATAAGTCTCGCTTAGGCTTTATCCGCGTAGAGCTTTCATGGCAAGGCAGCAGTGCTGATGAAGTAACGATTTACCGTGATGGCCAAGTACTTGAAACGGTCGCAAACACAGGTAAGTTCAGAGACTTCTCACGTGATTTAGAAGCCACCAGTTACACATATAAAGTATGTCAATCTGGTGAAATCTGCTCAAACGAAATCACAGTTAACTTTTAATTATTCCATATCTAAACGTTAATTTAAGCCCCGAAAGGGGCTTTTTTATTACGACTATCCAATTTAAGTTTAACGTACGGCCTAAAATAACCGAATAAAATAGATATGATATTTAACCCTATAAGTACAGATCGCGATAAAAAACAGTTGTAATACAAGCTAACATCGCTTTAATGAGATCACTACGCTACGCCTTCACATTCAACCCACATTCCTGCCGTAAAGTCGAACTTAATAAAAAATTAAGCCTAATTTAATGTTTCACTAGATAGAGCCTAATAGCAAGATAAAATCAGTTTACTTTCTTATGCACAGTAACTCTCAATTGAGATATAAAAAAGCATAGAAAGATCAAAGCTGTAATCTCCAAAATCAGTGCTCATTCAGCTCTCGTCGTTCATCATGTTTTCATTCGCCTAGTGGCTTGAACAAATAGCTCTAAAATAGCGAAAAAGCGAATCAACGGCATAAAATGAAGTATTAGAGTATACTCCTAAATACTATTGAAGAAATTGCAACTTAATCTGGTTTGCAACTTTTGTATGAAGCGCTACAATGCAGGGTGAAAATTGGAAACCAGTCAAAATATGGACTTTTTATGAAAGCAGTTATTCCTGTCGCGGGCCTTGGTACTCGCATGCTCCCAATGACCAAAGCCATTCCTAAAGAAATGTTGCCTTTGGTAGATAAGCCACTCATTCAATATATTGTCAAAGAATGTGTTGCTGCGGGTATTAAAGAAATTGTGTTAGTGACTCACTCGTCAAAAAATGCAATTGAAAATCATTTTGATACCAGCTTTGAATTGGAAGCAACGCTCGAAAAACGTGTTAAGCGTAAACTTTTACAAGAAGTACGCTCGATTTGCCCTGAAGACGTTACGATTATGCATGTCCGTCAGGGTGAAGCCAAAGGTCTTGGCCATGCAGTTTTGTGCGCACAACCTATTGTTGGGGATAATGATTTTGTTGTTGTACTGCCCGATGTCATTTTGGATGAATACACAGCCGATCAGGGAAATGAAAATTTAGCTGCAATGCTATCTCGTTTCAACCAAACGAAAGCTAGCCAAATTATGTTAGAGCCTGTACCACAGCAGGATGTCTGCAAGTATGGTATTGCTGATATCAACGGTGTGCCGCTACGTCCAGGTGAAAGTAGTGCAATAAAGCATATGGTAGAAAAGCCAGCCATAGAAGAAGCTCCTTCTAATCTAGCAGTTGTTGGTCGCTATGTGCTTTCTAAAAATATTTGGCCACTACTAAGAAAAACACCAGTCGGTGCTGGTGGAGAAATCCAGTTAACCGATGCTATCGATATGCTGATGGAACAGGAAACCGTTGAGGCTTTTCATATGAGCGGTCGTTCACACGATTGTGGCGACAAGCTTGGTTACCTTAAAGCCATCGTTGAATATGCTATTCGTGATGAGCAATTAGGTGAAGAGTTTTCGCAATTTTTGAAACGCTTTCATCAATTAAGCCTAGCTTCTTAATTTGTCGCGGGGTAAACCCGCTGCTACAGGTTTGTCTACATTCGTAGCAGCGACTTTAGGTCGCGATTGCTTTTACGCCTTGTTGACGTCGTGACACCTTTAACAATTTTATGTCGCAATAGCCAACCTTGGTCGCGGGATAAACCTGCTGCTACAGGTTTGTCTACATTCGTAGCAGCGACTTTAGGTCGCGACTGTTTTCACGCCTTGACGTCGCAAATCCTTTAACGATTGTATGTCGCAATTGTCAACCTTGTTCGCGGGGTAAACCCGCTGCTACAGGTTTGTGTACATGCGTAGCAGCGACTTTACGTCGCGACTGTTTTCTTGCCTGAACATCGCGGCACCTTTAACGATTTTATGTCGCAACATCTATCCTAGTCGCGGGGTAAACCCGCTGCTACAGGTTTGTGTACATGCGTAGCAGCGACTTTACGTCGCGACTGTTTTCACGCCTTGACATCGCGGCATCTTTAACGATTTTATGTCGTAACATCTATCCTAGCCGCGGGGTAAACCCGCTGCTACAGATTTGTGTACATTCGTAGCAGCGACTTTAGGTCGCGACTGTTTCACGCCTTGACGTCGTGACACCTTTAACGATTTTATGTCGTAACATCTATCCTAGTCGCGGGGTAACCCTGCTGCTACAGGTTTGCGTACATTCGTAGCAGCGACTTTACGTCGCGACTGTTTCACACCTTCACATCGCGGCACCTTTAATGATTTTATGTCGTAACATCTATCCTAGTCGCGGAGTAAACCTGCTGCTACAGGTTTGTGTACATTCGTAGCAGCGACTTTAGGTCGCGATTGCTTTTACGCCTTGACGTCGTGACACCTTTAACGATTTTATGTCGCAATTGCCAACCTTGGTCGCGGGATAAACCCGCTGCTACAGATTTGTGTACATTCGTAGCAGCGACTTTAGGTCGCGACCTTTTTGCTTTGGGTCGTGATTGTTTAACTGCAATCACCTTAATAAATCACACCCAAATACAAAACCAATATGGATATTCACCAACCCGCGTAACAAGCTTAGCCCTAATTGGATTCTGAATTATATACCTTACTTGTTCTTTTAAGTCGTCTTCACTTCGAATTAAATGTTCATAATAACCTTTTTGCCATAAGCCAAATACTCCGAAAGAACGTAAACTGGTTGCTATGCGACCTTTTATCGCTCGAATAGAATCTGGTAACTTTAAAGAACCATTTAATTGAATGATTAAGTGAAGATGATCCGGCATTAATACGAAAGCAATGACTTTAAAAAGCTGCCCCTGCTCACAAGCCATGATCGTCTTAGCGGCCTCGGCACAAATCGGAAAGGAGTTAAAGTACGATTTTCTATCTTTGCACGTTAAGGTAATTGCATAGAAATGATTTACGAGTGAGACCCGCTTATTCCTCAAGTTTTGACTTTTGTACATGTTATATCCTTATAACCCTGCATACTTAAAGAATAGAGCAGATTTGAAAGAGAGAAAACTTGAAAAGTATATTGGAATCAACTTTGGCGGTGGGATCCCCCCAGATACAAGTTTGCGTACATTCGTAGCAGCGACTTTACGTCGCGATTGTTTTCAAGACTTTAGGTCGCGATTGCTTTCACGCCTTATTGACGTCGTGACACTTTTAACAATTTTATGTCGCAATAACCAACCTTGGTCGCGGGATAAACCCGCTGCTACAAGTTTATTCACATTCGTAGCAGCGATTTTAGGTCGCGATTGTTTTCAAGACTTTAGGTCGCGATTGCTTTTACGCCTTGTTGACGTCGTGACACCTTTAACAATTTTATGTCGCAATAGCCAACCTTGGTCGCGGGATAAACCCGCTGCTACAGGTTTATTCACATTCGTAGCAGCGACTTTACGTCGCGATTGTTTTCACGCCTTCACGTCACGATATAAACCCTAAGCTACCGATATACATCACTTTTTTCAATTACTTCAATATCATAACCATCAGGATCTTTAATAAAAAAGAATCTTGCTATTAATACATTTTGATTATAAAAATCTTTGATTTCTTTAGGGCAATAGCTATTCTTTTGAGCCTTGTTGTAGACAGCCTGCAAGCTATCCGTGGCGAAAGCCAAATGCCCATAGCCATTACCGATTGTATAATCTACAGTGGTGTCATGATTCCAAGTTAGTTCCAGTTCAAACGAAGTTTCATCGTTGCCAAGGTAGATAAGAGAAAAATCATTAAAGTCGATGCGTCGTTTCACTGCCAACGCAAATACATCATGATAAAATTTGATTGAGCGATCAGCGTCTTTCACTCTGATCATTGAGTGGATCATTTTTGCCATTACTTTACCTACGGAATTTATATGTGTGAACTCTACGCATCAACTGAGCCTCATCGTTACGAAGTAGCCAAACGTTCTATTCGTATTCAAGGAGCTGTTACTAGCCTCGCGTTAGAAAATGAAATATGGCAAGTATTAGAAACCATAGCTCAACGGGAAGAGCTGGGTCTTGCCGAGTTTATTTCTTTACTTTACCAAGAAGTGATTGAACGTCATGGTGAGATCAAAAACTTGGCGTCTATGCTGCGTGTTACTTGCTTAACTTATCTTGCAAATAATAATGCGCTTGACGTAAGAAGTGGTAGTAACTGAGTACTACGTTTTAGTGCCGCTCCAAAAAGCGTTGCCATGTGATATTGGGATTAATAACCCGGATCGGAGAAATAACCTGCTTGAGCAAGTGAAAAGGTGGGCGCGTAACTTCATGTCCATCTTGCTTTAAACCCAATAAATATTGAAAACTGCCTTTAGTCCCGAGCTGAATAGCTGATATTCTGATTTGTTGCTCGAAGTTTAGTCGTAAACTGCTGATCGCCGTTTTCATTCCTTGCTGATCAACATTGGGTAAACCACATTTTTGTAGATACCCTTGTCTTTCCCCCTCTCCAGAAAACCATATTCTAACTTTCTCGCTATAACGACCAGTTTTTGCTGGTAAATCAAACATAAGACGTCGATGTCCTTGCTGTTTTACCAATGTTAGATATTGCTCCAGTCCTGCTTGCCATAATGCGGGATGAATAGGCACCACTCGCGATTGAATTTTACCATGGGTGTTAAAGTGAAATACATGAACGTGGTCTTTGTAGTAAACATCATTAAGTGTAAGTGAGCCAATTTCATCACTATACGCACCAGTGTAATAGCTCAGTAAAGGTAGCCAAAAATGCCAATGTTTAGGCTGTTCACGCTTTAGTTTTTCATCTGAGTAGATATAGCCGTTAAACAAGGTATGAAGCTCCATAGTGGAAAATGCTCTTCGGCCTAAATGAGATTTCATACTGTAGTCAACGTATTGAGTATACTAAAGATCTTAAGTTTAACGGTTTTTAGTCTTTTTCGGAAGTTTGATAGTCACCTTCCCGCCTAGGCCCACAGCAGGAACGTCATGGCGTCATCTTCGCATAAAATTATAGAAAGAGTCGCGACATAAAGACATGAAAAGAGTCGCGACCTAAAGTCGCTGCTACGTCAAACTCGTAGCAGCGGGTTTATCCCGCGATAGAAAACCAATAATGGCGACAGGACCGTGACATAAGCTCATAGAAAGAATCTCGACATAAAGACATGAAAAGAGTCGCGACCTAAAGACATGAAAAGAGTCGCGACCTAAAGACATGAAAAGAGTCGCGACATAAAGTCGCTGCTACGCCAAACTCGTAGCTGCGGGTTTATCCCGCGATAAAAAAAGAATAACGGCGACAGGATCTTCACAATAAAAAAGCCCGTGACATAAGCCTGCAGAAAGAATCCTGACCTAAACTAATAAAAACAGTCGCGACATAAAGTCGCTGCTACGCCTAATTCGTAGCAACGGGTTTATCCCGCGATAAAAAAAGAATAACGGCGACAGGATCTTCACAATAAAAAAGCCCGTGACATAAGCCAGCAGAAAGAATCCTGACCTAAACTAATAAAAACAGTCGAGGCATAAAGTCATAAAAAGAGTCGCGACATAAAGACATGAAAAGAGTCGCGACATAAAGTCGCTGCTACGCCAAACTCGTAGCTGCGGGTTTATCCCACGATAGAAAACCAATAACGGCGACAGGATCTTCACAATAAAAAAGCCCGTGACATAAGCCAGCAGAAAGAATCCTGACCTAAACTAATAAAAACAGTCGCGACATAAAGTCGCTGCTACGCCTAATTCGTAGCAACGGGTTTATCCCGCGATAAAAAACGAATAACGGCGACAGGATCTTCACAATAAAAAAGCCCGTGACATAAGCCAGCAGAAAGAACCTCAACATAAAGGCATAAAAACAGTCGCGACCTAAAGTCGCTGCTACGCCAAACTCGTAGCAGCGGGTTTATCCCGCGATAGAAAACCAATAATGGCGACAGGACCGTGACATAAGCTCATAGAAAGAATCTCGACATAAAGACATGAAAAGAGTCGCGACATAAAGTCGCTGCTACGTCAAACTCGTAGCAGCGGGTTTATCCCGCGACACAAAGCCAATAACAACAGGGTCTTCACAGTTAAAAAACCGTGGCATAGACTCATAGAAAAATCCTGACATAAACTCATAAAAAGAGTCGCGACATAAAGTCATGAAAAGAGTCGCGACATAAAGTCGCTGCTACGAAAGAAAGGTTAATTCTGGGAGTATGATTTTATGAATAAAAATATATAAGATTTAGGCAAGAAAAAAGCCGCGTCTCCGCGGCTTAACTGATTGGACTAATCATTCTGTACTTAACTACCCGTTACAGTGTCACAAGCTACTGAAACATCGATAGTTTCATCTGTTCCATCTGGCGTAATAGACGTTGTAAACGGTGCAGAAATTCGAGGGTCTACACTAACGGCATATGACGCGACATCACCGTTTAATGCTGATAGTGCAAAAGTACCGTCACCATTGTTCGCTGCTGTGCGGAATGGCTTAGTCGTACTTGATCTATACTTAACAATCGCACCTGGGATAACTTCTGTTACCGTTGTATCGTTAGAACACACAGCTCTAACAGTTACGTTTTCGTTAACAGTGGTTTGAATTGGATTTGCTAGCGTGATCGAAACTGGGCCATTACATACCTGAACTTCAGCATTCGTTGATGAAGCATTCCCCCACACGTTACCTGCTGCATCACGGATAACTACACGTGCTGTTGCGGTTGAACTAATACCATAACGCGCTGACGTACTAGCTGAAACAACTGTTTTTGACGTACTACCTCCACGTAAATAACTTGATACACTCGCATCAGCAGAGGTCATACTCACATATAGACCTGAACTCGGCACAGTATCGCCAGTCACATTAACAGTAATGCCTTGCGTACAAATTGGAACTGAGCGAGACAGTGTAAAAAACGTAAGGTGATCGGTTTTAAAAGATGCTTTGTAAGCCGTGCCTTCAGCGTTCAACGCACCAACAGTTGCTTTATTCGTTTCTGACTGCCATTTACCAGTATCTTCGTTATTTGAAGAAACATCAAACTGGTCTCCCGTTTGAATTGTTCTATCACCAGATGGTGCTAAGGTTGCCACAGGAAGTGAAACAGAAACATCGATCTCTTGGCTAAATTGTTTGATCTTAGTTCCATTGTTATCTTGCATAACGATGTTACTTACACCAACTGGCTTTTTAATGCTAGTTGAACTACCAGCACTCAACCCAGCTGGCAAAACAGCTGAAATCTTGCTAGACGTAGGATCCGCAGAGCCAACAGTTAATGATACAGAAGTACCTGTAACGGCATTACCACTTGCATCTCTTAGTTGCACGCCTGCAGGAACCGTTACATCAGAACCCGCTTTACCTTTTGCAGCCGCAGCTGTAACAGGAGAGGCTGTTGTTGCATTAGCCACACTTTCAGAAACGCTTGCTTCAACAACTTCGTCACCGCCTTTTGACACAAGTGCCAATTCAGCTTCTAGCGTTGCTGCAGAATCTTCATTACTTAAGTCGATGTCAAAGCTTTTTGAAAAATAGCCATCAGCAGCTACTACGGCAGTTACAACCCCAACATTCGCACCTTCTTTTACAGTAAAAGTGTAGCTACCATCTTCTGTTGTGATCTGAGTGATTGCGTCGCCATTGACGTTAACCAAATTTGAGGTTGGCTCTCCATCTTCAAAAAAGGTAATTGTCGCCGGCGCAACGATATCAACAGTATCAACATCAACTACGTTACCACTTACAGCAAATGCTAAAGCTGTAGGCGTTTCTGGTGCAACAACTACCGGATCTGTTGGCTCAGGTGGCGGAGTGATCACCACATTGTTATCGTCATCGCTAAAACAGCCCGAAAGTGCTAAAGCTGAAGCTACAGATAAAGCGAGTAAAGATTTTTTGTTCGAAATCATGATTGGTCCTTGTTCCCTTTTTTGAAAGTGCCAAGCGGCACTAACGCGCGTTTTATTACATCGAAACTTAAATATAGAGAAAGTTCAAAGATTGTCCAGCTAGTAATTAAAATATTTTTACACTGAGGTGTGCGAGTTAGTTCGTGATTGGCGAGAGTTGCCAAGATAACAAGTGTTTTTACTTCATAGCCTTAAGTTATCGTAACGACTACTAACATATTTTAAATACAAGGTCGCACAACAACGCCTTTTAAAAGAAACCACTGAATAAGAAACAGACACAAAAAAGCCGCATTTAAGCGGCTTTTTAATCTTACTAAGACGTAAATTACCTTAATGAAGGCAAACCTTAGTCGATAGTTATTAAGAGCCAGTCACTTCGGCACATGCTACTGTGATTTCAGCTGTCTCATCAGTACCATCAGCAGTGATAGTAAAGTTTTGAGCACCTAGGCCTGCAAACTTAGCACCACGAGGTACAACGCGTACTTCATATGAAGAAGCTTCTACTAGGTCTGTTAGCTCGTATGTTCCACCAGTACCAGTAGCTGATTCAAAGCCTTTGTTTTCTAGACGGTATTTAACTACAGCACCTGTTAGTGGTGTAGTTACGCTGTTGTTGTTTTCACAAACGGCAGTTACTGCGAATGACTCAGCAACAAGTGTAACAGGGTTAGCTAGCGCAACGTTTACGTTACCACAAACTGATACTTCAGTTTCGCTATCAAACCATGTGTTACCGTTTTTGTCTTTAACAGTTACGCGTGCAGTTGCATCAGCAGCAATGCCTTTTTGTGATGCCTTGTTTGCAGAAATAACAGTTTGTGATGTAGAACCTGCTTTTGCTTGTACAGAAGCTTTATAGTCGCTAGATTCCATCTTAACAGTTAAACCGTTAGCAGGGATTGCATCACCAGAGAACGTTACATTGATGTCTGATTGACATGCATCGAATGTATCTACCGCAGAGAAGAACGTAAGGTGGTCAGTCATAAATGAACCAGCGTATGTGCCGTTTGCTTCATTTAATGCACCAATAGTTACTTTGTTTGTCTCAGTAGACCAAACACCTGTATCTTCGTTGTGAGAAGTAAGCGTTAGTTCATCACCTGTTTTAACAGCTTCACCGCTACTTAGTGTAGTTGTAGCTGGAATTGCCATTGTTACTTCGATAGGCTTGCTGAACTTCTTGATTTTATTACCAGCATCGTCAGTCATTACTATGTTAGTTACAGCAACTGGTGTTTTAACTTCTGCAGCACCTGCCGCGTTAAGACCTTCAGGAAGAATCGCACCCGCACTTGCTGATGTGCTATCAGCAGCAGTAACATTTAGTGAAATTGTAGAACCCGACACTGGGTTGTTGTTTGCATCAAGTAGCTGAGTATTTGCTGGAACTGCTACGTCAGCACCAGCTTTACCAGATTCAGCTTTTGCTGTGATTACTTCAGCAGTCGTTGCATCAGTTACAGAAGCTTCTACCACTTTATCAGCTAGGCCTTCAGCGTTCTTAGAAACAAGCTCTAGTTGAGCAGGAACTACTGACTCGCCTTCCGCAAGTGTTAAATCAACAATAAAGCTCTTAGATACATAACCTTCAGCTGTTACGTTAACAGTAATTGAATCAACAGAAGCGCCTTCTTTCAGTGTGAAAGTAAAGTCACCTTCAGTTGCGTCAATCACATTTACCGCAGAGCCATTTACGTCAACAGTGTTTGCACTTAGCTCACCGTTTTCAAGCAGAGTGACTTGCGCTTTGATCGCGTCGAAGTCTGCATTAACAACGTTACCGTTTACAACTAGTGCTAGTGCATCTGGAGTCTCAGGTGCAACAACTACTGGATCAGTAGGCTCTGGTGGAGGCGTGATAGTTACGTTGTTGTCATCATCGCTAAAACAGCCAGAAAGCGTTAGCGCAGACGCTACAGAGAGCGCAAGAAGAGATTTTTTATTTGCAATCATGATTAGTCCTTGTTTTCCTTCTGTTAACTTACGTCGATTTGACGCGTTAACTCATAAAAAAAGCCATATTGCGAGAGAGCAATATAAGCTTAAGTTTTAAATCATTTAATAAGACAGACAGGAACTAAGTCGCTCCCTGACTAAAGCCAACTCAGTTATTCTACCAATCTAGCGAAAAAACAACCATATAGTCGGAGTTAGCTGCCTTAATTTATCACAGAAAAGCGGTAGTTCCAACCGCCTGTAATAAGTTGAAAGTAGGATACCTTTAGAACACTAAATAGACAATGAATGAAGTCAAATTTATAGCAAAAAGTTTCAATATAGTGCTTATTTATTAACAAGGTATATAAATTTAATAGTGGGAGTGAGATGGCTGTATGATTCCCGCAGATTTTAGTAGCAGCGGGTTTATCCCGCGACAAGAGAATCGCAACAAGAGCATCGCGACGTAAAGTCGCTGCTACGAATACATAACCCTGCGACAAAAGCATCGAAGTACCTCTCCCGTAGCTGCGGGTTTATCCCGCGACAGGAGCATCGCGACGTAAAGTCGCTGCTACGAATATATACCCCCGCGACAAAAGCACCGAAACACCGCTCCCGTAGCAGCGGGTTTATCCCGCGACAGGAGCATCGCTACGTAAAGTCGCTGCTACGAATACGTAACCCCACGACAAAAGCACCGAAACACCACTCCCGTAGCAGAGGATTTATCCCGCGACAGAGCATCGCGATGTAAAGTCGCTGCTACGAATACATGACCTCGCAACAGAGCATCAAAACACAGCTCCCGTAGCAGAGCATCAAAACACAGCTCCCGTAGCAGCGGGTTTATCCCGCGACAAGAGAATCGCGACAGGTGCATCGCGACGTAAAGTCGCTGCTACGAATACATGACCCCGCGACAAAAGCACCGAAACACCACTCCCGTAGCAGCGGGTTTATCCCGCGACGAAAACATCTCGACGTAAAGTCGCTGCTACAAATCCATAACACCGCAACAAAAGCACCAGAACACCTCTCCCGTAGCATCGGGTTTATCCCGCGACAAGCACATCGTGACGTAAAGTCGCAGCTACTGTTATCTGTAAGTTAGGTAAGCTTCTCTTAATCTTGCCAAATTACTGTAAATATAACTACTCGACAAGCGCCCTTGATTAAGGAATGTCTTATCCAAATTCACAGGTGTTTTAACTGAATGGGCACGCCCAATAGCCAAATAGTTTCGCTTATCATTTAATCTGGTACCAGCTTGATGCTGCCATGCTTCATTCCCTTTTACTTGGCCATACTGCGTGGTATTCATATCTTTACGCGGTGTTAGTGGAATACTAAAAGAAATACCAGCAACCTGAATGTCAGTATCTTGTGCAAAAACTGACACGTAACTATCCCCAAACCAAAAGCGAGTTTCTAGCTTCACACCACTGTCATCAAAAAAGAATCGTCCTGCTGAGGCATGAAAGCTAATGTCCCGCTCAACCCAATTATAACGATATGACAGGGTTTGAGTATCTTTGTCCAAGTTATAGTCATCATATTCAAAATAACCTAACTCCGCACTGATTTGATGGCGACCGTTTTCACTAAGCCAAGTCGTTTCATTTTTAATACCGGTATAATCATGAAACTCTCTAAAGAAGCCAACATGTGTCTGATTTAAAATTCCAAATGGTAGATCCAGCGTTTGATAAATCGACGCTTGTACTAACCCGTTACTTCTCGCAAAACGTCCGAGCGACTTTCCAGCCTCATAATCATCAGTTTTGGCGAGTTCAGCTTCGCCACTCAGACTTAGCCCCCCTCCATACCAAAGAGGAATATCAATATCTGCACGCAGTGCTAAAGAATAATCATATACACCAAGGTCGGTCGCAAGATGAGAATCTAAAGATGGACCAAGGGTAAGCCTGGGTTTAAAGTAAGGACTGTTGGCTTTAGGCATTCCCACCCAAGACACACTGCCAATCGGATCCATTTCACCGCGGCGAATATCCATATCGGGAGTAATGCTGGTATTGATAAACTTACGGTAATTGTCGATATCACCGCGCACAGAAAGCATTGGAATACCACGCTTTAATAACTGAATCGTATATTTAGCTTCAGGCTCGTCTATATGCTCAGCAATACGACCTAGCACAAGACCAATAGCGTCTATATCATTACGGTTAAAGACATAGTTTTCAAAACTTACAACAATATGCGGGTCACGATTAAAGCCCACACTAATCGCCTCTAAGCCATCGGCGATTAGTGCATTTTTAAGTTCCCGAGTTTGCAGTGTTAGTGACTTTCTGTATTCATCACGCTCAGTTACTTCTTGCTTGGCTTCTTCTAGCGGCTTTTGAGCCAATTCTCGTTGCTGTTGATAGTGCGCTTCAAATGCAGCCTCACGCTTTTTATGATTATCTAAAACCGGAGCTGGTGCTGCTTCCGTTGGATCATTTAGCTTAGCCTGCTCAAAAAGCGGCATAGAAAAGTTGATTCCCCAAAAGGTATCCTTCTCCGCATAGTCTGTATTGCTGTAAAACTTGGTGGTTAACGTGAGTGTGCCCACATCGTAAATCCATTCTTTAGGCACTGTTAAATGCAAACCGGCATTAGCAGCCTCAGCATCATGTTCAACTTGAAGAGTCAACCAATCGAAAGCCTGCCACTCGATACCTGCGAACACTCCGTTCATTAAACCATGTTCACGATCATTTTCTGCAATACCAGCAGTAAACCTAAAACTCTTCCACTCTCGAGAGGCAGCTAGATAATAGGTTTCATAGAAGTTTACTTCACCACCCAAGTCTTTAGCGCCAATAGCCAAATTAAACCATTCTTTGGGGACAAAAGGCAGCTGATACTTAATATTGAATGAAAGGTCCCTCAGCTGCCCTCTGCCTTCCTTTCGAAAAATATTATCGTGCATGGTTTCTGCAGCAATAAAGCCACCAACTTCAAGCCCATCGAACAAGCCTGCAGAAACGGCATAATTATGGCCGTTCACAAATTTTTTACCACGAAGGTCAAGCTGATTGTTGTAACCAAAGTTTATATGGCCTTTCTCTATCACCTCAGCTGTTGGAGTATTGAATAAGCCGGTATATCCAGAAAAAGACTGAAAAGAATCTAGACGCTCACTAGCCATTGCTGGCAACCAACACATTGATAAGCTACCTAGCATAATAAAGTTCGATTTAAGCATATCCCTAGTCCACATAAGAGTTTTTGTAATTTTATAAGTTACGCCAAATAAAGCTTGGCTATGTAAGTTGGCCTAGACTAACACAGATGAAGATACATTAGTAAATGATTAGGTTTTGTAATAGGCTATGAGTATTTCTATAAAAAGTGTTCTGCACATTTAAATTAAATCAGGACACTTTTCTTAAGGAACTTAGTTCGTACTCCGCTGGCGATAAATCACCATTAGCAGTATGCAATCTTTCTAAGTTGTAATAGCGCATATACGCGGCTACGTCTGTTCTCATATATTCTCGTGTTGGCTGAGGCACTTTCAACAACCAATCATGCTTTAAGCTGCCGAAGAAGCGTTCTACAACCGCGTTATCCCAGCAAGCCCCCACATCTATCATGCTGGCCCGACTCGCCAATAAATGGCGGTAACGTTTACTTGTGTATTGTGAGCCCCGATCTGAATGAAGCACTAAACCTATTGGTGGTTGGCGCAAGCTATACGGTTTTATCATCGCTTTACTTACTAAGTCTGTCGTCATGCGCTTATCGATGTGCCAACCGACGATTCGTTTGGAGTATAAATCCATTACTATTGCTAGGTGCATCCAGCCTTCACCCGTTCTCAAGTACGTGACATCACCAGCCCAAACTTGATTTGCTGCTACTGGATTGAAGTTTTGATTCAATAAGTTATCAGCTACGCTATCACTGTGCTTGCGCTTCGTCGTCACCTTATAAGCAACCTGTTGTGTCACGGTTAAGCCGAGCTTTTTCATGAGCTGTTGAACTCCATAATTACTCACCTGAATGCCCTCCTTGCATGACCGTTTCTTTAACTCTCGGTAACCCAAGCTATTTCGACTGGTTTTTAAAAATAGCTTTGGCTCTTCGATATAGATTAAGCTGCTCAGGTGCAATGCGCTTCACAGGCCTATTCAGCCAAGCATAATAAGCGCTACGACTCACACCTATTACTCTGCAAGGCTGCGTAACAGGAAATATCGACAAGAGTTTATCGTTTTAAACGCTATTTGGTTTCCTTTAGCAAGAGGGCACTGGCCTTTTTTAGGATTTCCTTTTCTATCCTAAGCTCTTTATTTTCCTTACGAAGTTTCAACATCTCAGCTCGCTCATCAGCATTTAAGCTTGTTCCAAATTGCTCTGCTTCAAACTTGGTTTTCCAGTTGTATAGTCACTTATCAGTGATCCCCAAGGATGCTGCTGCCTTCGCAACGCTATAACCTTGTTCAGTGACCAATGCCACTGCTTCTTGCTTAAACTCAGCTGGATAACTTCTATTTGTTCTTTTTGTCATTTTACACCTCGATATTTGGACTATATTCCATTATCAAAGTGTCCTGTATGATTAGAGCAGATCACTTTGAGCGCCATTTGTAAAATGTACTTTGGCCGATACCATGTTTACGGCAGATTTCAGGCACAGGAATACCTGACTCAGCTTCTTTGATCATGCTGACAATTTGGGTTTCGCTGAACTTACTTTTTCTCATCGTAAATTTTCCTATTTTAGTTAATGGAAAATTCTATTTATGAACTGTTTCATTTTTTGGGGGAGTTACATCTGGCTCAGCCCCTAAAACCCGAATAGCAAGAGCAATGCAGGCATTGATAGCAGTCTGGCGATGCTCAGCATCGCCTAAAACAGCTTTAACTTTATAAAGCATTAAATTCTCGGTTAATTTAAGGAGTCAAAAAATGAACGATATCTAAAGGTATTAGTAGGCATTTTTATTCACAAAACCTTTAAATATGGTTAGGAAGATTATTTTTATATCAAACCAAATAGACCAGTTATCAATATAGTAAAGGTCACAGTCAATTCGCTTTTTTAAATCAGTATCCCCCCGCCAACCATTAATTTGTGCCCATCCGGTAATACCAGCCTTAACCATGTGCTTTTGCATATAGCCCGGGATTTCGTCTTTAAACTGCTCAACAAAAACTGTTCTTTCTGGCCGAGGCCCCACAATCGACATGTCCCCTTTCAATACATTTATAAATTGTGGTAATTCGTCAAGGCTTGTTTTGCGAATAAACTGCCCAAACTTAGTGTTTGTTTTATTTTTAGCCCCCCCCCATTGGATACCATCTTTTTCACTATTTTGTGGCATAGAGCGAAACTTAAGCATCATAAACTTTTTGTTATTCCAGCTAACACGCTCTTGACGATAAAATACAGGGCCTGGTGAAGTTAACTTAACACCAACGGCTAAAGCAATGAGTACAGGGCTGATCATAAGTAAAATCAGCCCAGAAAGAAGTTTGTCTTCCAATGACTTTAATAGCTGATTACTCCCACTAATTGGCGACATACTTAAATTAATGACAGGCATACCTGCAATATCACTAACTGAGTGGTTAATTAACCTAAAACCTCGCATGTCTGGGATATAACGTATAGTTTGCGTTGCATTACGTAAACTATGCAAAATACGTTCAACCAATAATTCGTCAGATAGAGGCAAAGCAATCCAAACCTGATCTATTTGTTCGCAGTGTGCATTGATATAACTTTCAATCTCATTGAAATCACCTAAAAGCTCACAATCTCTCAGTGATTCATCACCAAATGACCCAATTATTTTATACCCTGTCCAAGGTGAGTTATAAATCTTAGCAACCATACGGTTTGCTATATTACCATCTCCAATAATCAATACGTGGCGCTGATTACCACCTTTAGAGCGATATTTATTTAATAATACTCGTATAGAAAATCGAATCACGACAAGAGCTAATAAACCGGTTAAATACCAATAAACAAATAAAGTATTGTCATAAGTTAACGAGCTATCAGAGATATAATAAATAGCTCCCAATACAACTTGGTTAATAGTCCAGCAGTATACAGCTAAACCGACTTCCTTTAACTTTGTTTCTCCACGCCAAGTGCGATACATTCCTAGGTGTGGATATAACCAAAAAGCAACTGCAAAGCTCAAAAACAAAGTCAAAATAAAGCTTTTCTGAGGCCAAACTTCACCATTTATCAGCCACATTGCAAATGCAAAACCTAAGAAAATAGCAAACAAGTCAGAGCATCGGTGCATTATTGCAACTAAAACATGGTTTTCTTTTGTAAAACCTTTACTCATAAAAATCCCGATCTATAAAAATTTCCAAAAAATTACTTTTTAAGAACACCAACAACTTCACTACCATGACAAACAATTAAGCAGTTAATTTTTTTATCTTGCATTTTATCATAAGCTACTGACATAGATACTTCAGGCTCTATAGTTGCTGGAAAACGGCTAGCAATATGCTCAGCCTGCAAATCAAATAGATCTTTACCGTACTTTTCGATAGCTCGGCGTAAATCACCGTCGGTTATTATTGCGTATAGCTCACCATTATTTACAACTAAGGTCAAACCCAAGGTACCTTTAGACATTACACTAAGAACTTCGCTTAAGGGGGTTTCGCTAGTAACAACAGGCAACTCATCTTTGATCATTTCATCTGAAACTTTACTCAATAACTTTCGACCTAAACTACCACCAGGATGAAAGCGAGCGAAGTTTTCAGGTTGAAACCTTCTAGATTCCATAAGAGCTACAGTTAACGCATCCCCCATCACTAAAGTCGCAGTTGTAGAGGAGGTTGGCGCCAATTGCAAAGGACAAGCTTCAGAAGGAACCGCAACATTTAAATGGTAATGTGCATTTTTTGCGAGTGTAGAGCTAGGGTCTCCGGTAATTGCAATAATATGATTGTTATTGTCTTTCAAAAAAGGCAATAACTTTAGTACTTCTTCCGTTTCTCCGGAGTTAGAAATGGCAATAAAAATATCTGCAGAAGTAACCATTCCTAAATCACCATGGAAAGCTTCCCCTGGATGCATAAAAAAACTTGGTGTCCCGGTGCTTGCAAAAGATGCCGCAATTTTTTTACCAATAATACCTGACTTACCCATGCCGCAGATAATTGTACGCCCTTGAGTGCTGAGTATAAGCTCAACAACAGAATCAAATTGTTGATCAAGTTGTGCAACGAGTGCATGTAACCCTTCAATTTCATTACTGATCACTCTACGAGCTATTTCTAACGTACTCATAAACCTTCCATTTTTTGTTTTACTACCAAATAATCTTCCCTAGTATCAATGCCGTGAGGAATTTCATCATCATAATCCATGACTCCTATGGAGAGACCATTACTTAAAGCACGTAACTGCTCAAGTTTTTCTAACCTTTCTAAATGAGATTCAGGTAAACCACAAATAGTTTTTAACGCAGATACCTTGTACACATATATACCTATATGCCTTTTAGCTGCAGAAATATCATTGGGATCATCACGATCTATTGGTGCCGGTGCTCGAGTAAAATATAGCGCCTCATTATATTCGGTGATAATTGCTTTAACTACATTACAGTTGTGTAACTCACTTAGTTGGGTGATTTTAGTTGCCGCAGTTAAAATGCTAAAGTGTTGATTGCGCATCGCAAACTCAACTAACCTGCAGATCAACATATAAGGAATTAATGGCTCATCCCCCTGCACATTCATCACTAGTGTTGAGTCGGGCCATCCTAGTTTGATGGCGACTTCATGAACACGGTCTGTACCACTAACATGACCTGACGCCGTCATAATTACCGGAATAGAAAGTGATTTAGCTTTCTCTTCAATTTTTACATCATCAGTTGCTAAAATAATATCGTTGATTGAGACACCTGCTTCTAATACTCGTTGCACTACATGCCAAAAAATTGGTTTACCATTAATCTCTAGTAGAGGCTTTGCTGGTAAGCGAGAGGAACCATATCTAGCTGGTATAACTACTTTTAAGCTACCTTCTTTCATTTTGGGTGATTCCGATATCATACCAACTTATTTTCTAGGAACGGACGTTTATGTGTTACAGCATCAATTTCAAGTAGCGTTTCCAACATTTCATACATGTGCTCAAGCGGGATCATGTTTGGACCGTCACTTAGTGCAATGCTTGGATTGGGATGTGTCTCAGTAAATAAGCCATCGATACCTACAGCTACAGCTGCACGTGCTAATACAGGTACCATTTCTCTCTGCCCACCTGATGTTGAGCCTTGTCCACCTGGCTGCTGCACAGAGTGGGTTGCATCAAATACTACTTTACAACCCGTACTTCGCATCACAGGCAAGCCACGCATATCACTAATTAAAGTATTATATCCAAATGAAGTTCCGCGGTCACATAACCAAATATCTTTATTACCTACTTCATAGCATTTATTAACAACTTGATGCATGTCCCAAGGCGCTTGAAACTGACCTTTCTTTATATTGACAGGCTTACCCGCACGAGCAACTTTTTGTATAAAGTTAGTTTGGCGTACCAAGAAAGCTGGTGTCTGTAAGACATCTACAACACTCGCTACTTCATCAATTGGAGTATCTTCATGAACATCAGTTAAAACTCTTAACCCCAAGTCAGACTTAACCTTAGCCAAAATACGTAAGCCCTCTGCAATTCCAGGACCTCTATAGCTGGAGGTTGAGCTGCGATTGGCTTTATCAAAGCTGGCTTTAAAAATATATTCTACACCAAGCTCTTCAGTCACTTTTTTCATTTTCTCTGCGACCTCAAAGACCAGTTTCTCTGATTCAATAACGCATGGGCCTGCGATTAAAAACATCGGTAATCCTTGTACTATAATTATCTTAAATTAATATTTTACTGTTCCATGGTAGCAACATCATCAGCAACGATTTTACTAAGTAGAACATCATAAATTTGCTCAAGCGACTCAAAACGCGATAGTAAGATTTTATCGGCAACCTCTCTTACTACCCCGTTACCACCGCTCGCTTCTGTTACATGCGTTGCATATTTAAAAACAAGATCATGGGCGTCTTTTGGAGCAAAGCTAATACCGCATTCTTTCATTACCGGTATATCAAGGACATCATCACCAACAAAAGCAACTTGCTCCCAATTTATATTCAACTCATTGCAAATAACTTGAACCCTAGGCAATTTGTTTTTACAGCCTGTAATAATGTAGTCAAAGCCTAGCTTTTCACAACGCTCAGTTAATGCCGCACTTGCTTTACCTGATACAACCCCAGTTTTAATACCATGACTTCTCAGTAACTCTATTGCTAAGCCGTCTTTAACATTAAACTTTTTAAAACTTTCACCACTAGAATCTATATAGATACTGCTGTCAGTCATCACTCCGTCAACATCAAAAAGTATAATTTTTATCTTTTCCAATCTTCCCTCTTCCTCAGCTATTCTAACTGAGATAAAAATAACGCATCTTTATCTTTACTTGATAGTGATGGCTCGAAATCAATTGGCCAATTAATGGCTAAGTCGGGATCATTCCAACGAATAGCACCTTCATCTGTTGGATCATAATAGCTTGTACATTTGTACTCAAAATCAGCAGTATCACTCAGCACCACAAAGCCATGAGCAAATCCAGGAGGTACCCAAAACTGCTTTTTATTGTCACCAGTTAAAAGTACTCCTTCCCACTGGCCGAATGTTGGCGAGCCTTTACGGATGTCGACTGCTACATCAAACACTTCACCAGTAACAACGCGAACTAACTTACCTTGAGGCTTCATTTTTTGAAAATGCAAGCCTCTTAAAACCCCTTTGCAAGAACGGCTATGATTGTCTTGTACAAAGGTTAGGTCCAGACCTATGACACTAGCATAACGTTCGGCTTGAAAAGTTTCTAAAAAAAAACCTCTATCATCTCCAAACACTTTTGGCTCAATGATTTTAACTTCAGGGATTTTGGTATCTACAATCTTCATCTTATTTATCTTTTACTAAATTTAATAAATACTGGCCATAACCCGTTTTGTTAAGTTTATTACCTGCGGCTAAAACTTGCTCTTGGCTTAACCAACCTTTTTGTAATGCTATTTCTTCTAAGCATGCGACCTTTAAGCCTTGGCGGTGCTCTATAGTTTTAAC
Source organism: Pseudoalteromonas flavipulchra NCIMB 2033 = ATCC BAA-314 (assembly GCA_000814665.1). GTDB lineage: Bacteria > Pseudomonadota > Gammaproteobacteria > Enterobacterales > Alteromonadaceae > Pseudoalteromonas > Pseudoalteromonas maricaloris. Next base: position 269,240 of record JWIH01000018.1, on the reverse strand, counting down.
AAATTGGCCCGCTTCAATCAGCGAATCATGAGTGCCAGTGTCTAACCATGCAAAGCCTCGTCCCAAAACATTTACGTTTAAGTCTCCACGTTGTAGGTAGACATTATTAACATCTGTAATTTCAAGTTCACCACGAGGCGATGGCTTAATATTACGGGCAATTTCTACTACATCATTATCGTAAAAATAAAGCCCTGTTACCGCATAATTTGATTTTGGTTGCACTGGTTTTTCTTCAATGCTGGTAGCAATACCACTTTCGTCAAAATCAACAACGCCAAAACGTTCTGGATCATTTACTGGGTAGCCAAATACTGTCGCGCCAGTTTTGATAGATACAGCCTTAGCTAATTGCGCACTGAAACTCTGACCATAAAAGATATTATCTCCTAAAACTAAGCTAACATTATCGCCTCCAATAAATTCAGCTCCAATTGTAAAAGCTTGTGCTAAACCATCAGGGCTCGGCTGCTCTGCATAACTAATGTTAATACCAAACTGACTTCCATCGCCTAATAAGCGCTGAAATGCTGGCATATCTTCAGGGGTAGAAATAATTAGTATATCTTGAATGCCCGCTAGCATTAAAACTGACAGCGGGTAAAAAATCATCGGTTTATCATAAATTGGTAGAAGCTGCTTAGATACACCGAGAGTGATTGGATGTAAACGTGTACCAGAGCCACCTGCTAAAATTATTCCTTTATATTTTTTCATTTAATTTATTCTTTACTTTGTATTTACACCAATGCGGTCAAGTTTATAGTCACCATTTAACACACGCCGCCACCAGTTTGTATTTGCCAAGTACCACTCAACGGTTTTACGCATACCCGTTTCAAAAGTTTCTTCTGGTACCCAGTTTAGATCTTTTTGAATTTTTGTTGCATCAATTGCGTAACGCAAATCGTGTCCAGGTCGGTCTTCTACAAAAGCAATTAGCTCTTTATAATTAGCAATACCCTCAGGTTTATTGGGTACAAGCTCTTCTAGTAATTCACAAATAATGTGGACTACTTCGATATTTTGTTTTTCGTTATGACCACCAATATTATATGTTTCGCCAACTTTGCCTTCGGTTACTACCTTGTATAAAGCGCGAGCGTGGTCTTCAACAAATAACCAATCTCGAATTTGCTTACCGTCACCATACACAGGTAAAGGCTTACCATGTAATGCATTTAAAATAACATGTGGTATAAGCTTTTCAGGGAAGTGGTAAGGGCCATAATTATTAGAGCAATTAGTTACAACAACAGGTAAGCCATAGGTTCTTGCCCAAGCTCTTACTAAGTGATCAGAGCCAGCTTTACTCGCCGAATAAGGGCTGCTTGGCGCGTAAGGCGTTTGCTCTGTAAACAAGTTATCGGTTCCTTTAAGATCACCATATACTTCGTCTGTTGAAATGTGATGAAATTTAAACTCAGCTTGTGCATCAACAGTTAAGCTTTGCCAATGGTGCCTTGCACATTCCAACATATTAAATGTGCCAATTACATTGGTGTTAATAAATGCTCCAGGCCCCTCTATAGATCGATCAACATGGCTTTCTGCAGCTAAATGCATCACCAAATCAGGCTTATATTCACCAAACACTTGTTTAAGTGCTTGATAATCACAAATATCAACTTGTGCAAAAATATAACGGTCCGATTGCAATTCAGTTGGAATTGACTCTAAATTACCTGCATATGTCAATGCATCTACATTAATAACCGTATTGTCTGTAGTTGAAAGAATATACCTAACAACAGCACTACCAATAAAGCCAGCACCGCCTGTTATTAAAATTTTCAAAACATCCCCTTTTTATGTGCACATTTGAAATCTTCAATCATTTTTTTTAACTCTGTCAAAACATTCTTTGGCTTAAAGCCAAATTCATTTACTATATTGCTAATATTAGTTACTGGGAAAGTATCTTCTTTGTTCACATCATGCCATAATACTTCAGCACCTGTTTCCGATTCGATTACATTTGCAATATCTTTTGCCATAGTGTTTTCACCCGAAGCCAGATTATATATTTTATTTTTTAAAACCTTACTAGATATTAGCTTTTCAACAAGTACACACACATCCCTAACATCTATATAATCCTTTTCGTATGAAGGTGTTACATACATATCTATGCGAGAATGTTTAATCGCATCTCTAGCTATAGAAGGTAAAAATAGAGGTGACTTTAAAGCAGTACCATAAATATTTGATGGTCTTACAATAATTGCATCCTCGAAAGACAAACACAGCTCCTCTGAAACTAACTTTGTTAAATTAAATAAACGACGGCAATCGTCATTTAAAAGTAACAAGTCCGTTGATTCATCTGAATTGGTAGAGCCCATATATAGCCTTGTAGATGAAAAGTATATCAATCGGTCAAATTTACAATTTTTTAAAATGGATATAAGCCTGACTGAATTTGCTTGAACACAACTTAACTTGTTATGAATATCGTCGCAGATTCCATAACCAGCTATATATACAATAGTACCAACTTCTCCATTGAGGTCATCTAACTCTTCTCTCTTAGGGCATTGTAATTCATACCCAAAACCTTCTAGATATTTGATAAACTCTCTTCCAACGAAGCCTGTAGCACCTATAACAGTAACTCTACGCATATTTTTTCCTGTATAGACAAATAATTTGAGAAAAAAACAAAATAAAAAAATTAGAAACTATATAGCACAGCATTAGATATGAATAACTTTCAACACTTTCATTCAATATAGAAAAGACTAAAGATATAAAAATAAAAAACGTAATCAAATAAACAAGAAAAGAAACACTTTGCTTCCCAATCATTGAATATATCATCGTCATATAAACACAAAGTGAATAAAAAATATAAAAAAGGATAAAGTTTAAAAAAACCTCAGCATTTTCATACCCACCAACTCCTAACAATTCAATTGAGTAACTATAAAAAGCAACAAACAACCCACCAAAAACAACGGAAAAAACAAAATTCACAAAAAAACATTTAATATAAAAAGAAATAAAACCAGCAGAATCATAAACATACTTTTTCGCTACTCTTGGAGAAAGTATAAAATTTAAAAACACTGAAAAAACACTTATCGCTGAGGCGATTTTTAAATTAAAATTTAACACTGCAACAGCTTCAGAACCTAACCTCGCCATTGGGTAAATACTCAAAAACCAAAAAGGCAAATTTTGCAAAAAAACGATACACAACAAAAAAAATGAAGATTTATAGAATGCAAAAGAACTATAATTTTCTTTATTTTCACATACCAAACTTGGAGTTTTATAACCATTATTACTTAGCGCCAAAAGACAAAAACAAAAAGTAAAAAATGAAGCCATGATAAAACATATAATCATAATCTTTAAATTTATAAAAAAGTAAAGACTAAAAGCGTATATACTTAAAATAAGAAAGCATGGCATTAGCAGATTAAGTATCAATATCGCGGTCGTGTGTTTCTCTTTAGCTTGGAAAAATCGACCAAACAACGACAATAAACTAAAAAGAAAAATACATATAAAAAACAACAATAAATCAAAAACATCAAAATCAAAGTCTAAGCTGCTAGCAAAAAAATACAAAGATATTAGTGTCGGAATAGAAAGCAATAATAATATAACTTTAATTTTTTGAACTAAAAAAACAATAACGCCGCTATCGTAAGTATTAATATAACGTATGATATTCTCATCAACTCCAAGCCTTAGAATTAGTGAAAAAACAACCATAGTAGCTTGTAAAGTAAAGAAAATGCCGGTTATATTTTTTTCAAGAAAAGTCACTAACACCAACGCCAACACAAGATTCGATGTTGATGCCAACCCTCTAAAAAAAAACTTTAAAATATCATTCATCTCTTTTGCTTTCTTCGAAAGTAGCCACATACAAAACAAAGAAAAAAGGCACGAGATTTATAAAATACTCCCCCATTCTTAAATATATAGCTATAAGACTACAAAAAAGAGCCCAATTAATATAAGTCAAATGCAAATTACCAATTATACGTCCATATATAAAATTATGAAATATAAAGTAAACCAGATATAAAGTAGCAAAAATCCCTAGCTCAACTGTAACCCTAAGTAGTAAAGATGTAGCAGAACCTCGGCCCGGTAAGGTATCTCGATAATTAGGGATATCATAGCTTCTAACATATTCATCAAAAACAGTAAAATATAACCCGAAGCCTTTACCTAGTCCAAAATTATCAAGTGAAAAGTTTGCAGTTATACTAGAATTAACAGCTAAAGCATAAGTACTTATATTTATTCCTTCAGAGGTTGACAAATCAAAATTCTTTATCAAAGAAATTGAGTCATTAAATCTTAGTTGAAAAAAATCAGTATTAAACAAGAGTACAGCAACAAACCCTATAATAGGTAATACAATCGGTATAATATATGGCTTACTTCTAATTTGATTAATGACTGTGATCATAAATATGATAAACACGCTTAAGAAAGCCAATGAAGATGTTGTAAGCAAGAAAGATAAAATTATAAGTAAATTTTTCAGCTTAATTACTCCCTTTTCAAAAAGGGTGATTATGGAGTATAGAGCTGCAGGCATCAAACATGTTGCAAAAAAAGCAGGCTCAGCACTTAAGGCAGCACCCCCTAGTATCTTTCCATATTCCTTGTAAGTTATTCCTGAAAAATACTCTGAAACATTTATACCTGCAAAAAAAAATAGGAGTGTAGATAACAAGGAAATTATTGAGACAAAAAAACATACATTTAAATACTTATTAAAAACGGTTAAAACTGTTTCACCAGTAAAAACAAATGATACAATTACAAAAACGTGCACCAACAAAATAAACCGCAAGATAAAATCAAAGTAAAACCCCTGACTAAAAAGCATATAAAAAACTGAAAATAAAAACACACAAAGCAATAATTTTATTGTGAAAAAATGCACACTTATTTTCTTCAGATAAAAAGCATACAAAGGAATTAATAATGCATGTATCAAATACTGAGAAAATATTATATTCTCATTAATAGAGAGATAAAACCCTGACATAAAAAAAGCCAGAAATGCAAAAAAATCCAATATATCTTTTGGCTGCTGTATTTTCAAACTTTTTCCCAACATTTCAAATCGCCATTAAATTTTTTAATTATCCTTGCTGGTACTCCAGCAATTACAACATTATCAGGAAAATGCCCTCGAACAACAGAGTTTGCACCTACAACACAATTATTCCCTAAAACAGTTCCGGCCTGAATGGCACTCCCCATACCTATAAAGCAATTTTCCCCAATATAAGTGTCCGAAATCAATAATTTTTTATTTAAAGGAGGAATACCTATCTCATCATAGCTGTGATCTATTGTTGTCAAAAAGCTATTTGCGAGGATACACGTGCCGCTTCCAATAGTTAATACACCACCACTTGTTATATGCACATTTTGCTGAATAGATACATTGTTTCCTATAATTATTTCTCCCCCAATCTCACACTCAATTCTTAACCCTGGTAAAGCCCTGAACCTTTTTCCTAATTTTACTTTTTTTAAATTCCTGACATACGTAACAGGACCAAGATAGCCAAGTAGACTACTTTTTTTAAAAAATATTCTATATAGTTGAAACCTTAAAAACCAAAAATACTTCATTTCTTCTCCTTAATCGAGTCAATAGTTATTAATCTTTTTGAAATTAACTTAAATTCTCTATCGAGGTTTAGATCAACAGCAGCATAATCATGATTCATAATGTTAAACTCTCTAATCAAGCCGCTATTATTAATAAAAGAAAAACTAACTTTCTTATAATAGGAATTTGAATCACAGTGAGTTATTGATTCGATGTATTTTTTTTTAAGGATAAACAGTAAAAGGTATTTTAATAAATAATCGTTCGGGTGCAATCTAACTAAAACTTTCTTCTTATCTCTTTTAGCTAAAACTATAGCCAGGTTAATTAAAGTTTTATTGTCTGAAAACCCATTAGGTCCATTCAAGACAAGTCCATAACAGTTAGCTACACTCGATATTCTGGCTGATTGATTGAAATTATTATAGTTTTTTACAATTAGCCTATTTGCAGATATGTTACATTTAACAAGCGCAGTTAGGCTCTGTTCATCCCAAACGTACATAAAATCGGAGATGAAATTTCGGTAAGCTAGAGAATTTGGGTTAGTTCTATGTACTCGTCTATAGAATCCATGCTGAAGTGTGAACGTTAACATATTGTGTTTTTTTGCTGAAGAAGCTATAATATTCAAGTATGGATGGGCATCGCAAAAAGTAATCACTTCTTTAAGTCTTCTATTTTTCTCAAAAAATGCATCACATTTACTATAAAAATCTTCATATTTTAAAGCACAAAGAAATAACGTCATACCTTTAAGCGAAATTTTCACATTACTTCGAAAGATATATTTCAAATAACTTGTAATATACAAGAAAGGCTGAATAAAACTAAATGAATTAGTCAACACTACTTTTTCTAAACAAGTTGACTTATCATAAGATAAAAATGATGCCACAAGCTCATTGTAATCATTTCTACGTTTATATTTACTCTCTAAGAACAAAAGCGAACTGGAATCATTTAAGGAGTGGAGGTTGTGTTTTTTTTTAAAAAATAAAAATAAAAATATATTTATGATAAGCCTTTTATTAGTGGCCCCTACTAAGTAATACCTACAAAAAGAGTTTAACATCCTATTTCAATATATCCTTAAGCCAATTAGATAATTTCAAATCATCAAATTCTTCAAAAACATATGCATTTTTGCTTAACAAAAACTCATTAAACTTAATTTCATTGAATTCCTTTAAGTGATATATCCCACCTCCTTTGACTCTATACTGCTCTTTAATAACATCAGCCGACGTAATTATTTTCGTATTGCTTGCTAATGACTCTATTGTACGCATTGTATATCCTGTTTGCACCTTTCTAGGAAAGTCAATAACATTTTGACTTTTAGCAATAATCTCTTTATATTTTGAATAATCTAAAGGTCTAAAATGAACAGCTTTTGTATCCACCCCCCACAAGCGGGTATCAATGACTTTCCTAATGTAAAAAACAAATTTAGATGGATAGTACTTATAGAAGAAAAAGTTTATGCCCTTGCTTTTTAAAAAAGTTTCAATTTTGTTTATTTCCTTCAATCTATCACCGTGAACAGTACCCACAAAAGACACAACAAAATCTCTATACTCATAGTTGTTATTATCAAGACTTTCAACTTGATGAAACAAGGCCTTATATTTTAAACCATATTTACAGCTATCGGATGGATCGAAGGTCGTTATCAACTTAGAGTACTTTAGTATTCTACTAGAGTTACAATTATTTTTAAGAGCATCCCACTGATAGATAATAACACGTTTTGTCTTGCTACATATTTCATCCAAAATCGAGCTAGAAAGCGTTTCTCCTTTTATTATAAAAACTATATTTTCTTCATTTAGACTCTCTAAGCGTTTTTTATAATAAGCGTCAAATATAAAATTCAATCTACCGAAAAATAAACGATTAAATATTTTAATTAACTTGCCACCAAATGGGTACTCTGAAATCAGTTCAACATTATATCCAACCTTCTCAAGCTCTTTTTTTATTGAGTCATCATAATTAAAAAAATCTGAGCAAACAAAATATAGCTTCATTTATTTATCGCTCTTATACTCATAGTTATAGTAACCATAGTACCCATAGGCATTCATTGACTTACGAACAACACCATTAAACACAACGCCTTTAACATCAATACCATTTTGTTCAAAACGATTACGCGTTATCTCTAGCTCTTTTACGTGGTTTTGGCCAAACCTCGTCACCAACAGCGTAGTACCGGCATGTGCGCTAACTATTGCAGGGTCTGTTACTGCTAAAATAGGCGGTGTATCAATAATCACCAAATCGTATATGCTACTCACTTCTTCTACTAATTTGGTAAAATTTTGGTGCATTAAAAGCTCGGACGGATTTGGTGGTATCTGGCCACGAGTCATCACATCAAGACCTATAAGTTGCGTATTCTTGATAGTTTCACTCAGGTTTAAACGTCCAGATAGGTAATCACTCAAACCATTATCCCATTTCATACCAAACTGAGTTTGTAGATAGCCCTTACGCATATCACCGTCGATCACCAGCACTTTTTTACCGCTTTGAGCAAGCACTGTTGCTAAGTTAACTGTGATAAATGACTTACCTACACCTGGGCTTGGGCCAGAAATAGCGATTACATTATTTTTAGCTTCTAGCATCGCAAAGTGAAGACTCGTACGTAGGCTACGTAATGCTTCAACAGAGAGATCCGCAGGGTTATCGATAGCTAAAATTGATTTTGCTTTTGCAGTCTTCCCTTGTCGAGCCTTGGCAAAGCCAGTTAGCTTAACTTGATACTCAGAGAAAGGTACACTCGCATAAACAGGCAGGCCTAAAGCTTCGATTTCAGCTGGATCTTCTATCCCTTTGTGCATCGCTTTTTGAACCAAAACAATGACAACAGCAAGCATACTACCTAGTAAAGTTGCAATAACTACGATTAGGGCTTTTTTGGGCTTGACCGGCTCTGTTGTATTTACCTCTGCATAGTCAACAATACGGACATTGCCAACGGTGCCTGCGCGCACAATATCTAGCTCCTGGGTTTTGCCTAGTAGCAGAGTGTAGATTTCATTATTTACTTCAACATCACGTTTCAAACGTAGCAACTCTCGCTGAGTCTCAGGTAGCCCTTGCACCTCACCGGTTAATTCATTTCTTTGTTGTTTGACCGTATCGATTTGCTCAACAACCCCACGGTAAGAGGGGTGTTCACGTTTAAATTTACGGCCAAGCTCTAAGCGCTTTAATTCTAGCTCTTGTAGTTTTGTTTCTAGCGCTACAATTTGCTCTAAAACACCTTGCGTTTCTAGGCTAATATCAATGGATTCTTGACGAATTTGGTAATCGTTAAAAGCCTTTTCAGCACGCTCTAAGCTACGCTTAACCTCAGGTAATTGTACTTCTAAAAACTCTAGTGATTGTTGCGCTTCTGCACTGTTACGCTCAACATTACGGCGCACGTAGATACTTGCCACTTTGTCTAGCACTTTTTCTGCATATTCAGGGCTTTTATCTTGCAGCGCGAGGTTAATGATCCCTGAATCTTTGCCCTTTTCAGATGCAGAAATTTCTTTCTGCAGATCCAGTATCGTTTGCAGGCGATTACGCTTTACGATACTAAACTCAGTTTCAGGTCGTGCAACCAAAGTTTTGATAACTAGCTCAAATTCTCCTGACTTTACTTCTTGTCCCACTTTACCAGAAAGCACCTCTTCTCCATCTTCATCGTAGAGCGAGAAGCCTTCTTGAGATTGTGCTTTAAGAGTAAACTCCAATTCCTCGGCACTTTTAGGGACTCGGAATCGGTGAATTTCGACTTTTTCTCCACCCCAAGCGTAAGACTCAGCCCCTAAACTTGGTTCAGCAACTTCACCTTCACTTAGCGCTACAAAGTTACGAAAAGCTCGGTTACCAAATAAAGGGAATAGTTTAGGCTCTATGACGACATCTAATTGTAGTGTGTCAACCGCTTCACCTACTACGCTTCTTGATTTAAGTAGCTCAATCTCAGTCACTGCTTCGGATGTGCTCTCAAACATGCTTGCCATGTCATCAAAACCAGGGACGGAACCTCCCTTTTCTTCGACTTGTACCATAGCTGTAGCTTGGTAAATTGGCGTACTAAATATTGCGTATGCAACACCTAAGAGCATAAACAAAGCGGTAACGCTCGTTATAAACCACTTGGCATCAAGTAGCGCACCAAATAATGCGATTAGATCTATTTCTTGTTCGTCGTCTTTTTGTGTTTTTTGCGGAGAAATTAGATTTGGCTGAGCATTCATATACTCTTAATTCCTTATAAATACTGTTGCCAAGCGCTGCAAGCGCTATCGATAAGCTCATACACGTGTTCAAACGCTTCTTTAGATTGGCGGTAAGGATCGGGGATTTCTTTATCGCCAACCCATTTACCGAGTAAAAAGGTTTTACCGCGAGCTTGAGGGTAACGGCTGCATAAGTCATCAAGATGCCTATGCTCCATTACTAAAATGAGACTGTTTTGCGCAACAAGCGTACCACTGAGCTGGCGACCTTGATGCTCACTCATGTTAATACCTTGCGCCTTAGTAAGCTCTTGTGCCATTGCATCGGCTGATTTACCTTCTAACGCGGTTAAGCCCGCCGACGACACTTGAATATTCTTACCCGCCAATTTGCTTTTTAATACATATTCTGCGGTTGGACTGCGGCAAATATTGCCAGCGCAAACCATTAATACACTATCAAACATGAGCAATCACACTATTGATTTTCAATATCTTGAATTGCATCCACCGTTGATAGCGAAGGCAATAGTAAGCTGATAACTTTGTTCCAGCGAGCAAGTGGTGCACTGGTAACGTACACAATATCTTGAGGCTGCAGTTCAAACTGCTCTGCAAGTACCAATGAGGCAACATTTTTTGCGTGTAGTTGATATACATCTGCAAGCACGCCGTCTTTTTGTAGGTCGCGTTTACGCAGTACAAAAACACCATTAGCATCAGCTGTGCGCTCATTAAAGCCACCTACATCAGTAAGTGCTTCGGCTAAACTCAAGCCATAGCGGTTTACGTCTACTTTGCCTGCTTTAATTACATCGCCTAACACATAAACATTACGTTTGTCATTGCGGCTGATATGAATAATATCGCCATGTTGCAACAAACGGTTTTGTGAAATATCACCCTCAGCATAGAAATCATCGAGTTGAATAACCTCTGTTTTCTCACCGCGAGTAAAAGTTACGGTTTCCCAATCAGCGCTTTCAGTCAGACCACCGGCTTGGTTTATTGCATCAATTAGCGTTACAGGTGTTTCTGTGATTGGGTATACACCTGGCTTAGTCACTTCACCGGTTACATATGTTTTTTGACTTCTAAAACCAACCACTTTGACATCTATTTGAGGTTCTTCGATAACACGGCTTAGCCTTTTGACAAGCTCATCACGCAACTCATTAATGGTTCTCCCAGCTGCTGGAACTTTCGGCGCATAAGCGAAGTTAACAGTTCCATCAGATTGAACACGAAAGCCATCGAACTCGGCTGTTCTTTGTACCGCAGCCGGGATTGTAAGTTCAGGGTGATCCCAAACGCCAATTGTAATGACATCCCCAACGCCTAAACGATATTCATAGTTTGAGACATCGATACCAGCAAGTGACGAACGGTCAATTTTTTTGGCTTGTTTGATTTTGTGTTCTTGAACTAACTGAGAGTCGATGATGTGAATATTTACTTTTTCTAAGTCGCGTTCTAGATTTGCGGTTTGTTCGCCAGAGCCGATTCCTTCAAAATGGCCACCAGGAACAAGTGTACAGCCGCTCATTGTCATCAGAACGGCTGAAGCAATGATAGTTTTACAGCGTAGCGCCATTGTTTCTTCCCAAAAGTGTTGTAATCTTTTCTTTTCATTACTTTTATTGCCCTTTATTAAATAGTAGAGGAACAATAAAAATTTCGTGGGCTAATTAAAGCATGCACGATTGTTAATCGCAAGTGAGTACTAGGTTTTGCGCAAGATCTCACTCTATATTCTATGTTTTTACCTAGAGATGTGGTTAAAAGCCTTTATCAAGTTTGAGTTCATTTTTTAGATTGTTGTTTTTGTTGTTTCTTAATTTGCAATTTAATCTTTGGCCCTTGGTCGCGGCGTAGAGCCGCTATGTCTGAGTTTGAACCATTTTGCCGCGACATAAAGTCGCTGCTACGGCATTCAGGCACACTTCCGCCCTTAGATTGCAGCTCCTCAATGCTGGTTTTAGTTTAGGTAAAAGATCGCGAGGTGAACTCGCTCCTACCATATTGACCCAAGGTGTTTATGTCTTCGCGGCGTAAAGCCGCGCCTGAAATTCTGTCGCGACATAAAGTCGCTGCTACGGCATTCAGGCACGCTTCCGCCCTTAGGTTGTAGCTCCCAAATGCTCGTAAAAGATCGCGAGGTGAACTTGCTCCTATACCATATTGAGCCAGATGTTTATGTCTTCGCGGCGTAAAGCCGTGCCTGAACCATTCTGTCGCGACATAAAGTCGCTGCTACGGCATTCAGGCACGCTTCCGCCCTTAGGTTGCAGATCCTAAATGCTGGTTTAGTTTTAGTGAAAGATCGCGAGGTGAACTCGCTCCTACCATATTGACCCAAGGTGTTTATGTCTTCGTGACGTAAAGCCCGTCTGAACCATTCTGTCGCGACATAAAGTCGCTGCTACGGCATTCAGGCACGCTTCCGCCCTTAGATTGCAGCTCCTAAATGCTCGTAAAAGATCGCGAGGTGAACTCGCTCTACCACATTGACCCAAGGTGTTTATGTCTTCGCGGCGTAAAGCCGCGCCTGAACCATTTTGTCGCGACATAAAGTCGCTGCTACGGCATTCAGGCACGCTTCCGCCCTTAGGTTGCAGATCCTAAATGCTGGTTTAGTTTTAGTGAAAGATCGCGAGGTGAACTCGCTCCTACCATATTGACCCAAGGTGTTTATGTCTTCGCGGCGTAAAGCCGCGACTGAACTACTCTGTCGCGACATAAAGTCGCTGCTACGACATTCAGGCACGCTACCGCCCTTAGGTTGTAGCTCCTAAATGCTGGTTTTAGTTTTAGTGAAAGATCGCGAGGTGAACTCGCTCCTACCACATTGGCCCAAGGTGTTTATGTCTTCGCGGCGTAAAGCCCGTCTGAACTATTCTGTCGCGACATAAAGTCGCTGCTACGGCATTCAGGCACGCTTCCGCCCTTAGGTTGCAGCTCCTAAATGCTGGTTTTTGTTTTAGTGCAAGATCGCGAGGTGAACTCGCTCCTACCACATTGACCCAAGGTGTTTATGTCTTCGCGACGTAAAGCCCGTCTGAACCATTCTGTCGCGACATAAAGTCGCTGCTACGGCATTCAAGCACGCTTCCGCCCTTAGGTTGCAGCTCCCAAATGCTGGTTTCGGTTTAAGTAAAAGATCGCGAGGTGAACTCGCTCCTACCACATTGACCTTAGGTGTTTATGTCTTCGCGGCGTAAAACCATTCTGTCGCGACATAAAGTCGCTGCTACGAAATGGTTTGAGCTTTTAAATTACGGCTACAAAATTACCAACGTTCCGCTATGAGAATGTAATTTTTCTAACAATGTGAAGAAGTTTACAGTCAAACCAGAGTACACCCTTTTTATAACAAATAAATAAGAATAAAGGATGAAGTTTTTATTGTACCTTTTTTATTGTACAGTTATCAACAACGATTTGTGCATAATGGTTAAGCAGTTTAATTAATAAAATGCTACGAAGTTCTCCATCAGGTTGTTGATATATGGCGTGAATGTCTTTGTAACAGCCGTCTGTTAACTGAACCAAGTCGCCTTCTTGAAGATCGAGCTCGTCCGCTATTTCATTTTTATTCATTAATTGAGCGACTAGTTCATCTGGTACCATTTGCAGATCGACACCATAACGAATAAAGTCAGAAACACCGCGAGTGTTTTTTACAGCAGAAAAGTGTGAAGAATGTGGATCTAGCTTAACAAATAAATATCGTGGAAACAGCGGTTGCTTCACCGCTTTTGAGCCAGAGGTTTTTCTTTTTACGAAAGTTGGGAAGCAAGACTCTATCCCTTGATTTTGAAGATTTGACTGTGCCCTGTGTTCTTGTTTTGGTTTACAGTAGAGCAAATACCAGCATTCCATGCGTTGCGTTCCCTAATAAAATAAGCCTAACGAATTAGGCCTACTATTATACGTATATTCTCAATTAGGTCTAGCCTAGTCACTGCCAAAAAGGTCTCTTGTGTAGACTTTTTCAGTAACGTCTTGTAACTCCTCAACCATACGATTAGAGATGATTACATCGCAGCTACGTTTGAATACATCGAGGCTGTTTTCTACTCTAGAATTAAAGAAAGTTGTCTCTTTCAGTACTGGCTCATAAACCACTACCTCGACTCCCTTCGCTTTTATTCTTTTCATCACACCTTGAATAGAAGAAGCTCTAAAGTTGTCTGATCCCGCTTTCATTATTAATCGGTAGATCCCCACCACCTTAGGTTTTTTTTGCAAAATTGACTCGGCAATAAAGTCCTTTCTTGTTGTGTTTGCATCAACAATTGCTTGAATTATATTATTGGGTACGTCTTTATAGTTGGCTAAAAGCTGCTTCGTGTCTTTTGGTAAACAATAGCCACCGTAGCCAAATGAGGGATTGTTGTAATGACTACCGATTCGAGGGTCTAAACACACCCCCTCAATTATCTGCTTAGCATTTAAACCATGAGATTCAGCATAGCTGTCTAACTCATTAAAGTAGGCTACACGCATCGCCAAATAAGTATTCGAGAACAACTTGATCGCTTCAGCTTCCGTTGACCCACTAAAAAGCACATCAATATCCGCTTTTAATGCCCCCTGTTGAAAAAGGTTCGCTATAACTTGTGCATGTTCTGATTTAGCACCAATTATGATCCTTGATGGATATAAATTATCGTGGAGCGCTTTACCTTCTCTTAAGAATTCAGGAGAAAATATAATACTCTCATAGTTAAACTGCTCCCTAGCTTTACGGGTGAACCCCACAGGAACTGTAGACTTTATTACGATCTTCGCCTGAGAATTGATAGTTAGCAATTTACCTATTACATTTTCTACACTACTTGTATTAAAAAAGTTCGTCTTTGGATCATAATCAGTTGGTGTAGCGATTATAACAAGCTCAGCGTTACCAAAAGCACTCTTTGCACATGTTGTGGCTACTAATTCGAGCTCTTTCGAAAGCAGATACTCTGAAATCTCAGGGTCATAGAAAGGCGAAATCTTATCATTCACCAAGCGCACCTTGGATTCGTTTATATCTAGCAATGTAACTTGATTATGCTGCGCGAGAAGAATTGCGTTGGAAAGCCCAACATAACCTGCACCAACAACTGTTATCTTCATAGTTTTAGCCTCTTTTCAACCCTCAGCTTACTATAAGTAAAGAAGATGACAGTTAAGTGGACGCATTTAGCTCTCTAGCTGACTTTGCACTTGAAGAACCATAATATTTCAACCGCTCAGGATACAACGCGGTCATGACAATAATCAGTCCAACAATAGCATATACACTATTCATCGAGCTGACTGATGCTCCATTTAAAAATAAAATACTAATGCAGGCAAGTCTTGCTCGCGGTGAAACATCGCTCAATTTGAGTAGCTGATTCACTGCCAAAAAGATAAATAACAATCCTAAAAAGCCATGGTCAAATATCGCTCTAGTGAGATAAGTATGTAATATAACTGAGTAACACACGCCTGGCTTGCCTGCACTAAATAGTGATTGGTAATACTGCAACCTTGTACACACACTCTCGGGCATTGCTGTAAGTGTTTGCGAACCAATCAAATATTCCTGCCATCCCCAGCCTGAGATCGCTTTCAAAAAGCCTTGGAAAAAAACCACCCTATCGATTGCTTCAATATCACCGCCCGACAAACGACTAATAAAGGTTGCAGCGACACCAGCAGCGATTATAGCAACAACAAGCAACTTAATTATGGTCTTCCAACCAAAGTCTTTAATATAGAAAATGGTGAACATTGCAAGAAAGCAGATCACACCAGAACGAGAACCTGAAAGAAAAGTAACCACACCTAATGCCATCCAGTCAAATAATGACAAAGAGCGATTAAAGCCCCATATTGCACACCCTAATAGCAGTACAAACATGATTTCATAGTTATTTTCGGTAAAAATACCTGGCCGACCTTCCTGCCCAAGGCCAATCCATATAACGTATTTGATGAAAAATAGTAGCAGTAGAATGTGCCAAAAACGTCGCAGTAGTTTTTCTTCGAATAGCACTTTAGAGGAAAAAAATGACAATAAAGCGAGATAAAAAAAAGTTTTATAGGCAATAAAGTAATCAACAGGGTGGATACCGCGAGCCTTGGCTAAGGCTAACGTAATAATTAAATAAAGCAGGCTACAGCTGAACACGAGCCATGCGCTTGGGCACATGCGCTTAGCAACAAACAAAAAAGTGCATAAAACCAGCAATTCGAAAATAGCATTAGTTGGCAGCACATGGTATTGACCAATAATACCAATACTCATGATTGCTAATGTTAGAAAGAAAAACAGAAACTGCTTTCTAACCATGCTTATCTCCGATGCTTTAAAGCCATATAGCTACGAGCGATCCAGCTCTTTGGCATTATTAGTAAGAAAAAAGCGGCTACGCGATACCTATCCCATTGTAATAAAGGGTGGGTTAGCAGAAGCTTTAATGCTTTCATGCGATTACCAATGAGTAAATTACTTTTTACACTGCTCATCACGGTAAGGTGTTGTAGGTATTTTACACTTCCAATAAGCTCAATAGGCACAATGCCATCATCCAGCAAACGCTGAAATTCAAAAATATGTGGAGATGGCTGCTCAAAGTCCGACGGCGACTGCCCAACACTAGAAGCCGTTAAATCATACATCACAGACACTGACTTATCGTAAGCAATTGGCCACTGACAAGCAACGCTACCCCATACGGCCTGATCTTCACCAAGGCTTAATCCTTCTTTAAACCCACCGACTTTTAGCAAGCTCTCTTTTGCAATGCAAACAGATGACGAGGTTATTGGTAAATCAGCATTACAACACGCTAAAAAATAATCTTGCAGCAACCCTCTATTTTCTAGCAAATGTTGGTTTTTGGCCGCTCGCTTCCCTTCCACTGTATTGAACTCATAGCCAGTACAAAAAATACGTGCATCAGGAAAGGTTTGATAAAGAGATTGAATATTAGACAAAAAGTCATCATGCCAAACATCATCAGCATCCAAGAATGCGACAAACTCAGCGTTAGCAGCACGAACACCAACATTTCTTGCAGCAGAAACGCCTTTGTTAGCCTGCTGTAATAATCTCACCTTACTACTGTTTATTTTTTCAACTACACTCGCTCCAGCATCAGTGGAGCCATCGTCTACGACAATGATCTCACTCGCTGGATGTTTTTGAGATAGTACAGAATGAACAGCTCGTTCAATATATTCGGCTTTATTAAAAAGCGGAATAACTACAGAAATATTCATTCTTTTAAGCACTCACAAGCAAAATTATTCGGCACTGTCGGCGCATAAATATCCATGCATAGGCAGACTCAGTACTGACTTAGCCAGTTTTTCAGCAATCGGAAAATCACCTTCCTGATGACCTAAATGCTCAAAAGCACTTTGCTGATGCATACAGGTGCCATAGTAAATCATGGTCGGAATACCTTGTTCTTTATATGATTGCATTACCTGTTCACGATTATCTACTTGGATAGTGTATTGCGCCCATGAGCTTAAATATCCCTCAGGCACAAAAGGCGTAACAAACTGCGACTGTAGATCATTGGTATAGTTCTTGGCAGCGCGGTTACGATTCTCCAACTCGGTAGGAAAAGCAGCAAGCTTCTCCAATAAAATAGCAGCTTGAATTGTATCTAATCGGCTATTCATGCCGATGCGAACATTATCGTACTTGTCTTTACCTTTACCATGAACTCGTAGTGATTGTAATAATGCAGCATATTCATCGTTATCGGTAAATAGCGCCCCACCATCACCATAGCATCCTAATGGCTTAGCAGGGAAAAAGCTGGTTGTAGCTATGTCGGCAAAAGAGCCTGCACGTTTGCCATCAATCTCACCACCAAACCCTTGCGCTGCGTCTTCAATAATCTTTAGTTGATATTTATCCGCAATTTTTTTAATCGCTGGATAATCAGCGGGTAAGCCGAATAAATCCACAGCCATAATCACTTTAGGTTTCAATTCACCAGCGTCTATTACCTGCTTAATTCGGTTTTCAAGATCGACTGGACAAATATTGAATGTTTTTTCATCAGAATCGACAAATACGGGAGTCGCTCCTGCAAAAGCGATAGTCTCAGCGGAAGCGAAAAATGTAAAAGTTGGACAAAAGACGGCGTCTCCAGCTTTCACATCTAATGCCATCAGAGCTAAAGACAGCGCGTCAGTACCGTTAGCACAAGTGATAGTATGCTTTACACCTACATAATCAGACAATGCGGCTTCAAGCTCTTGTACTTCAGGCCCCATAATATACTGACCATGTTCTAATACCGCTGCGATCCGTGTATCTATTTTTGTTTTTAAATGCTGATACTGTGCAGCTAAGTCGATAAATTGCATTACATCATTCCATTAAAATTGATGACTAAGTTGGTTTCCGTTTAGTACATACTGCTCGCCAGTATGCGGACAAACACAACAACCTTCACCTTCAAGGGGCAAGTCTAATTGCTCGCCATATTTACTGATCCAACCGATTTGCTTTGCTGGTACTCCGACCATGAGCGCAAAAGGGGGAACGTCTTTATTAACCACAGCGCCGGCACCAATCAACGCATACGAGCCGATTGTAACGCCACACACGATTGTGCAATTTGCCCCAAGCGTTGCGCCTTGCTGAACGCGAGTATCTCGGTATTCAGTTTTGCGCTCTATAAACGATCTCGGATTATAGACGTTAGTGAATACCATGCTCGGACCACAAAATACATCGTCTTCTAGATAAACGTTGTCATACACTGACACATTGTTCTGGATTTTAACGTTATTACCAATCTCTACTTTATTACCGACAAAAACATTTTGCCCGAGCGAACAGCCGGCTCCAATTTTGGCTCCGCCACAAACATGTGCAAAATGCCAAACTCGAGAGCCTTCACCTATCTGAGCGCCGTCATCCACAATCGCGCTTTCATGTTTTTGGTAGGCCATTAGAGCTTACCTTGTAAAAACGGATGAACATCCGCTTGTGATTCGATATGCACTTTACCTTGACGGATTGCATTTACGGTTTCGATACAGTGACGTGCGTCTTCTAAGCCATAGCCTCTGCCAGCTAAAATTTCTTGATAAGAAACAGTATGAAGATCGGTAAAGCCGCCCGAAAACTCTAACTCTTCGCCATCACAAGTGATTGAGCGATAAGTCGGTTGCTTACCTTTAACGACCTCTGGTAAATCTTCAGCATCAATAGACAAAAACCATTTTACTCTGGCATTTTCATACTCTAAATAACCAGCCGCTTTGTCATTGTTCATAAAATGCAATTCGTTGCGCTGTAAGTCACCAAAAATAAAGTGCAGCATGTCAAAAAAGTGAACACCGATATTCGTCGCCACGCCAAAAGATTTTCTAGGGTCGCCTTTCCAGCTTTGCATGTACCACTTACCACGAGAAGTAATGTATGTTAACTCCACTTCATGCTTGTCGGTATTTGACGAACTTGCGACTTTATCTTTCAGCTCTAAGATAGCTTGGTGATGTCTTAGCTGTAATATGTTGAATACTCTCTTGCCGGTTTCTTGCTCAACCTGAATTAAGTCATCAAGTTCAGCGAGCGTCGGTACTAAAGGCTTTTCGCATATCACGTCACAGCCCAAACGCAGACCAGCGGTAATGTGCGAGTGGTGTAGATAGTTAGGTGAGCAAACAGAAACATAGTCAAGCTTAGTCGCTTCATTGCGCTTCAATTGATGCGCATGGTCATAGAAGCACTCAAACTCTGTGAAAAACTCACTTTGCGGTGAAATACTATCGATGATACCCACAGAATCATTGATGTCATAGGCAACCGACAGCAGATTACCAGTTTCTTTAATGGCTTTCATATGACGAGGTGCGATATAGCCCGCCGCACCAATTAATGCGAAATTCTTCATCTTTTCCATTGCTCTGTTATAGCCTTATGTCTGCATCTTGTGGGTTTAATACATGTTTAACATCGTATAAAACATGATCTTCTTTACCGAATGCTCTGATCTTTTCCACGCCCCACTCTTTAAACTCAGAGTGATCGACCGCGAGGATAATACCATCGTATTGACCGTGCTGTATCTGATTGACAAGTTGTATACCGTATTCTTTTTCTACTTCTTCTGCACTCGCCCACCCATCGTAGACATCAACTGACATATTGAAATCTTGAAGTTCGCGCACTACGTCAATGATTTTAGTGTTTCTCACGTCAGGACAGTCACCTTTAAAGGTAAACCCAAGTACGAGTACTTTTGCTTCATCTATATGAATTTTACGGCTTGAAAGCTTCTTAACTAGCTGTGTCGCAACGTATTCGCCCATACCATCATTGATGCGACGTCCGGCAAGTATGACCTCTGGACGATAACCAACTTCTTCAGCTTTAAAAGTCAGATAATAAGGGTCAACACTGATACAATGACCGCCGACCAATCCAGGCTTAAATTTCAAAAAGTTCCATTTTGTGCCTGCTGCATTTAGTACTTCTTCCGTATCAATATTCAAGCGATTGAATATTTTTGCAAACTCGTTAATCACAGCAATGTTTAAGTCACGCTGGGTGTTCTCTATCACTTTCGCGGCTTCTGCAACCTTAATTGAAGATGCTTTATGCGTACCAACGGTAATAATTGAGCGGTACATCTCGTCGATAAAGTCGGCGACCTCAGGGGTCGAACCTGAAGTGATCTTAGTAATCTTTGTTAAAGTATTAACTTTGTCACCTGGATTAATCCGCTCTGGTGAATATCCAGCAAAGAAGTCTTGATTAAACTTAAGACCCGAATTCTTCTCAATAATAGGAATACAGACTTCTTCTGTTGCGCCTGGATATACTGTGCTTTCGAAAATGACGATGTCGTTACTGCTGATATGACGAGCCACCAATTCCGACGCTTTACGAAGAGGATTAAGATCCGGTGCATGAGTATCGTCAATTGGTGTAGGCACAGTAACGATAAAAATGTTACATGAGGTTAAGTCATTTTCGTCACAGGAGTAAGAAAGCTTAGCCGCTTCAGTTAGCTGTGTCTTATTCACTTCTAACGTTGCATCAAACCCGTCACGCAATTGCTCAATTCGACGTTTATTGATGTCAAACCCAACAACGTCAAAATATTTACCAAATTCAGCTGCTAACGGCAGACCTACATAACCAAGGCCAATAATGCCTATTTTTTTTGTTGGTGAAGGAGAAAACATACTTTTCCTATTTCTCGCGAGGGTTGGCTTCTTCGATTGACTGAGTGCGTTTATTTTTCATTTGTGCGCGCAGATAGCTAACAACAAACTTTGGGTATTCTCTTACAAGCCTTTGACGAACATGCTTGTGTAATACCGCTCTTTGCAACCAACGTAATCCAAGTTTTTTTACTAATGGGTGATAATAGTCAGCTTTAATTGCTGACTGCTCAATAAATCCGCCACAAGTGAACAGTAACGCAGGAGTATCTAAAGCATTTTTTAATTCAACAATAAATTCATCTTGCTTTGGAGTCCCCATGCCACAAACAATAATTTCTGGCTGCTGCTGATTAAGATCAGCGATGACTTGTGACTTAAGTGCCGCATCATTTACATAACCATGATGCTTATAAACGACATTGAGGTCTGGAAACATGCTGACGTAATTTTTGACGGCGACATCAACTAAGGTCGGTTTTGCGCCAATAAAGGCGATGCGTTTTCCTGTTTGATTGGCAAAGCGTAAAACATCGACCGCTATCGAAGAAAAATCGAAGCTTAATCGCTGAATTTTATTTTGGTTAAAAGTGTTATGTAATTTTGTATGCAACGAACCATCTGAAAAAATAACGTCCAGTCCCGATAATAGACGAGCATTTTTACTCAACAGTGAGTATGAAAATGGATTTACAAAAGTCACAGCGATACTACGCGGCAGCCCTTTTGTACTCTCATCTAGTAATTTATCAAAGACTGTTTTAGAGGACAGTTTGTTATCTAACACTTTTGAATGAATCAAATTACGCCTACACTATCTGTTAATTTAACTTATCTAAAATACGCTTGAGCTTACTCTCCATGCTCAGGTTTTCTTCCGCATACTTTCTTAACTCACTAGGTGACATTAATGTTTTAGTCGGTAACTCACAAATCAACGTCGTGATGTCATTCGTGCTATCACTATTACTCACCATCAAGCGAATATCAGAATCCGCGGGGAAGTCAGGATCATTGGCGGCACCAATGACACTTAATCCTCTTGCTACATACTCTCTGGCTTTCAATACTGAAGCTTCATCAAGCCCTATGCGATACAAGCCAAGGCTCGCTATGCCTATATGTGCATTGTTAAACTGTGCATCTAATCTAGCGCCCGATAAAAATCCCGTAAACTCAACTTGCGAGTCAATTTTTAATGATTTTGCCAGTTTCTGCAAAGGTTCAAACGCTTCCCCTTCGCCTACGATAGTCAAACTGACTTTCGGCGCATCAGGTTTATTTGCTAACTCTGCGATTGCTTTCAACAATCTATCATACCCATGCCAATCTGCGAGTTGCGCTACCGCAATTAAATTCAAGGTATCATCGGCTTGCCAGGATGACAGCGCTACAGGCAAATCTTCAGGTATATTAATACCGTTACCTATTTTAAGTGTTTTATGCTTAACGCCGAATAAATACCATGCAGATTCTTGCGCATATTGCACTATTAGATTTGCAGGCATTAACACCCAACTGGCAGAAAGTAATGAGATACTCTGTTTAAACATTCTTACAAGCGTTCTTGGCTCTGATGTTTTAAGCTCTACCAGCACGGACTTTCGTGGCGTTGGCACATCCACTACTATTTTTGTTCCTCTTAGTCGCGCGAGCAAAAAAGGAAAAAACAAAAATGGAAACAATAAACTAGAAAAACGAACAAACAATACTTCTGTATTGGTGCTCAACAGGGCCTTGATAAATCCCCACGCTCCCGACATCGTTGGCGCAAGCAAAGTAGACTTGGCATTCAAGCCCAACTTTTGTGCAGAAGCAACTGTACTATCTATTTTCTTTGCAACACCGGGCGTCTTCTCGGCATCTACAAAAGCGATATATTCAAACTGATGTTTCATTAGGCGCTTTCAAACTCCAGAAGAGCTGCCAATATCGCCTTCGCGGCTTCACCGTTACCATATAAGCTCTCAACTTGAGCAAAGTTCGTTGCTTTTGCAGCGTCAACCGCATTTAAAATTGCTTGTTTATCAGCGCCAACTAGTTGATTCACGCCTGTATTGACCAGTTCAACCCACTCAGTTTGATCTCGCATTGTAATACATGGCTTTGAGAAAAAATACGCTTCTTTTTGAAGGCCACCACTATCCGTTAGTACTATCTCGCAATGCTCTAACAGCCATACCATTTCGAAATAACTCACCGGCGGTATTACGTCAAACTTAATTTCAAGACCCAAGCATTCAGCTAATTTTTGTGTTCTAGGGTGAATAGGGCAAATGACAGGTTGAGTTTCCGATAACTCATTTAGTGCTGTAATGATGCTTTTGAGACGATTTTCATCGTCGGTGTTTTCTGCTCGGTGGATTGTACACAGATAGAAACTGTCATATTCTGGGATAGCTGGTCGCTTTGCGCTTTGTGTATAGAAACTAGCAGCATCAAGCATCACATCACCGACATTGCGTACCTGACAGCTTTTGTCTTTAAAGCCTTCTCGTACTAAGTTTTGCACAGCGGTATCTGTAGGACAGAATAGAATTTTGCTGATTTGGTCGGTGAGGATGCGATTAATCTCTTCAGGCATTCTCATATTAAAACTACGTAGCCCAGCTTCAACGTGAGCAACCGGAATATGAAGCTTAGCTGCAGCTAATGCACCAGCTAGTGTCGAATTGGTATCACCATAAACCAAAACCCAGTCAGGCTTTTCTTCTAATAGTACCTTCTCAATCTCTTCCAACTGACGGCCGGTCATTTGTCCATGGGTGCCACCACCAATTCCGAGACTGTAATCTGGCTTGGGAATTTGCATCTCTTCAAAAAAGATATCGCTCATATTGGCGTCGTAATGTTGCCCCGTATGAACTATCACTTCTTGCACTGCTTTTTGGCTGGTTTGATTGTGCTCTCTGACTGCGCGACTAAATGTAGCGGCTTTGACAAATTGCGGCCTTGCCCCAATTACTGTTACAACTTTCATAAATATGTAGCCAAATTAGTTGAGAATATTCCTCGTAGGAGACCTATTTCAGAAGACCTTCTACTTTTCCTACAAAACCGCGTTTTACACAGCCCGTGAACCGACGGATTTTACCTTATTACCAAGCAATGATACAACCGATAGGCTGTTAATTGCCTACAAAAGTCACAATTTGCTTAGAAAGCTGAGCGAATATAGCATGTATAAGAAATAAAACTGTTAAAGAATGCAATCAACAAAACTTTCTGCTAGCTCTCTTTATTTCCCCAGCGAGATTGTAAGAACAGTAAGGAATAAACTCCAATCATGGTGTAACCAAACTTGGCATATTCATCTTTTTGCTCATCAGAAAGCAACGCCCCAAATGCCAAAAAGTGATTATCAAAGTCATTTCTGAGTTTTTTACCATAGATAAGCTGTTTGAGCGGTGTAGGCATCACTTGATAAAGTCTATGCGCTAACTTACGAGCAAAACTGAAATCCGCCGCATTTTTATCCGCGATTTCACTTTGGGCGCCAACCACGGATTTGAATCTGTCAGCAACATAGGCGTTATACCAAAGGCGTTTTTTCCTATATTGCAGAGGCATTTCACACCAAAACTCAACAAATTCCTTATCCCATAAGGGCAACCACCATTGCATGCCAAAAAACTCATAAACACGAACCGAATTGATAATGTATTTTGCCTGTCTTTCTCGCCAATCCCAGAGTTCATATTGATTAGCAAACGCTTCTGCATTAAGAACATCGCCATCTGATAATTGCTGCTGCAGGCTTACCTTTATTCGATTGAATGTCTGCGTTTCAATAAGTCGCCTTGGCACATTCTTATAGTGATCCGTAAGCAAGTGTGAGGTTAGGTCAGATTTTGAGAGCTGCTGTTGTTCAAAAACAATGTCTGGGATATGAGAGCCTGCGACAAAATCGCCACTGTGGCCTGGCACAAAAACGGCATCGCTTGAAATTAACTGTTTGTCTTTTAATTCTCTGACCGCCAACCAATCCTGTATATGTGGTAAAGACACACCATTAGAGGCCATCTCTCGAAACTCATTGGCTTCATCACTAAACCAAGCATTGCGCCATTTATCTTCGTTATACTCAACAAAGTACCATTGAAAGCCCAGCCCAGTAGCAATTTGCTTGCTCAGCGTTGCTTCTTTATTTCCTGTTAAGCCATAGGAAAAACAGACGACATTTTGATAGCCAAGTTGTTTTATCGTTGAAGCGATGAGTCGAGAGTCAAACCCACCAGAAAGCGGCAGCACAATTTGGCGTCCAGCGGCAAATTCTATAAGCCGTTTGAATACAGCCCTCACAGCCATGTCTAACTGTTCAACATATAGAGACTCAGCCTGAACCTCAGGCTCATGATGTTGGAATAGGAAATAGTTTGATTTGCTGACTGTCCCAGTGCGCTTACAAATGATGACTTTTTGGCCTGCCTCAACTTGCTTTATTTGCTTAGATAGCGTTCTATCTGCACACACATAGCCAGTTAATGCGAACTCAGCTATACCCTGCTCACACTCTTCATTTTGCTGTAACTCCGAATGCAGCCAAGCATAATCAGAGGAGAACAATATTTTGTCATTCTTTACTGCATAAAATAATGGAATTGAGCGAACTCTATCAACTACAAGCCTCACAAACTCGTCTTCATGGCTGAGCAATGCAAAAAAGCCAGATAATGAAGAGAGGGAGTGTCGTTCGAAAAACCCACGACCAAACTCACTATCATCGAGCCCTTTTTGCTCTAAGTAGGGGCTTCCGAGGACATCAAATGCTTTTACATGGTTTGTTATTACGCTATACATCATTTGACTTCCGATACACTCTGTAAGTGCTTACTAAGTTGACTGGCAATGTGCACAGTGGAAAAGCGCTGCTTAGTTTGCTTTGCAATAGTTTGGCTACAGTATCGTGCTCTGTTATCCATCATATACTGCATCGTATTTGCAAGTAACTCGATATTATTTGGTTCAACCAAAATGCCATTTTCTTTATTTACAAAGTCCACAGCCCCACCAGTATTCGTGGCGATAACCGGTAAGCCAGCACTCATTGCTTCGATATATACTACCCCAAAGGCCTCGTATTGACTTGGAAGAACAAAAACATCTGCCTGCTGAAGCGCACTCACCACTTCACTCGCCGTTAAGTTGCCCGTAAAACTGACTCGGTTTTCGAGGTTCAATTCTACAGCTAACTCCTTGACCTGGTTTAAATACCAACCATCACCGACTATCGTTAATGAGACATCTTTATCTTTGGATGCTACGCTCGCGAAGGCTTGGAGCAAAGTTTCATGACCTTTTAGGGGCGTAACATGCGCAACACAGATAAACTGACAAGCTTGGTGTACTGTTGAACGTTTCATTGTAAAACGATCCACATCTACCATGTTGGCAAGGACTTCAAGCTTGGCCTCAGGACACACTTTCTGTAGGTAAGGAATAAGCTTAGATGAGACGCATAGGACTTTACTTGCCCCTTGCAGCGCTTTTTTAACCTGTACCAGTGACATTTCCTGTTTTTCACTCTCATTTACGTACTGATTATTAATAAATCGCCCTCGATGTTCGGTGACCACATAATTAACCGGAAGCATTTTTGCGATTTTGCTCGCTGCATATCCGGCCCATATTAAACTATGTGCGTGGATCACATCTGGCTGGTACTGCATCACCTTTCTGTAACGTTTAAATACTTGCTTAGATTTAAATGCAAACAGCTCAGCATATAATGTATAAAACTTTGGAATACCAGGTAATGGCGCCCGTGCGACAGTCAACGGACCTTCTTGCGATAACGTGTAACGACCGGAAAACAACCAACACCAAGCACTCAACCATCGCAGTAGCTCTCTTGGTGAAATACGCTCTACGCTTTGCACTATGACATCATGTCCCTGTTCAGCCAGCGCTTCCGCCTGTTGCTGAATAAACTCCCCTTTGTACGGTGGATACCAAGAAGGTAAAACGAGCACTTTCAAATCTTTTTCCTTATCATCAGTAATGTTAATGGCAACACGACAAACACTGCACTGAGAAAACCAATGAAATCACTTTGCTCGGCAAGTAAGCGAATAATCACAAAACTTGGCAAACATAAAACAGCAAACGCTTTTAAATGCGGCATGATCAAGTCTGCTATAGAAATATTGAGCTGCGAAAAAACCAATAAGATGAACGCACTTACTACAAGTGCATTGATAATTGAAAAGTACATAATTGCATCTTTAAAAGCCATGGAAGATAACAGCACTACGCTGCCTAGACGAACGATACAAGAAACAAAATCAAAATAAGCCGCAAGCTTTTGCTTTTCCATTGCAACCAAAACAGTACTGATAGGAGACGCAGTAAATACAAAGTAGATCCATATAGCAATAAACTGGGCAATCTCCCCCGCTTCAGTCCACTTTTCCCCGAAAACCACTGCAAAGATCTCAGGTAAAAAAGGCAAAGTTAAGGCCATAATAGGCATAGCAATCAGTATCAGGCGATTATGAATATCCAGGGTATTTTTTGCCAACGTTCCAGCAACTAAATAATGTTTGGCGTTTGACATAAAGACATTTCCAACCGCATTTCCGATGAGCGTTACAGGTGCAAATAACATTCTATGTGCCAAAATGTAGAGCCCAACAAGTGCCGCAGAGTAGTAACCAGAAAACAGTACTACAGGCAACATCGTACTTGAGGTGTTAGCCAATGAAGCCCAAAGCGTATACTTAGGAAAGTTTTTAAAGCGTGTAGCAACCGCTAGCAACCGTTTTGGGTTGTAGCCGTTAAAGTGTAACGTATCTCGCTTTTGTAATAAAAACATCAAAGTCGATGCAATAAACCCGAAAGTATGCCCAAGCACTAAACCAAAAACCGTCCACAACGAAAGTCCAACTTGCGCTATTGCTATAATCACAGATTGCGTCACTTTTGACACACTTAACACCCGAAAAGATTCTGTTTTAATTGCGTAAAAATGCAAAAGTTGATAACAACCACAAGCAAATAACGCAACAGGGATAAGATAAAGCTCACTTTTATCTAGCGATAGATTGAGATGCGCTATCAACCATGAATCAAATGCATAGACAACAACTGCAACCACTGTGCAGCTCAATATGATCAAGATAAAGCAGAGGTGTAGTAGCACCTTAGCAATCGAATGTTGTTTTACAAGGGGAAGCGCGAGCTCATACTTCAAGCTGACGAGTACTAAAAGTATAGTGATAATACTGACGAACACACCGAAGTTACCAAACTGCTGCGCACTATAGAGTCGCGTCAAAACAGGCGAGATCAGTAACAAAATAAGTTGCGCCGAAGCAGTGCCCGAAACAAGAGTTAGGATATTTTTTAAAAAGTTATTTGTGGCCAAGCGCGTATCTTTTAATTTGCAATATTAACACATCAACAGTCAAACCAGTCACTACGCGAAAAGTATTAACCTTGACTTCATCATCAAACTTCCATTCTAACACGAGCAATGCAACTCATCTATGCCACAAAATACCTTATCGTAAGCCATAATATTAGCGTTCAAGGTATTGAAAAGATATTGCTTGAATTTCGTCCAACAGATACTCACACTAGAGGTGAGCACAACATTCAAGGAGAAGGTATTTATGAAAAGGTCAATAATCTCTACTATCATTGCTAGTGCTTTGTTAAGCGCCTGTGGAGGGAGTTCAGATAACAATGACAATGATGTAATCGGTGGCCAAGGAAGCTTTACTGTAGAAACATCAACAGCATTTACCACCCAAGAAGATACAACCTACACACTTACGGTTAACCCAAAGTCCGCACCAAGTGGAAACGACACATTAACGGTTGAAGTCATAAAGTCACCCACTCTTGGCACGCTCACCAGTAGTGGCTTGAGCCTAAGTTATCAACCAGAACCAAACAAAAATGGCACAGACAGCTTCACTTACAAATTTAAAAAAGGTGGGGTATTGAGTAATGAAGTTACCGTCGATATCACTGTCGAAGCGATTAACGACGCTCCCACAGTTTCAGGAACCCCCTCGCCCGAAGCTATCAAACTTAACGACAGCTATCATTTCACGCCAACTGTTGAAGATGTTGACGGTGAAACTAGCACATATCAATTCGGAATTACCAACAAACCTAGTTGGGCGGAATTTGATACAACAACCGGTGAGCTAAGTGGAAAGCCGGCTAATATTGAACAGCTTGGTAACTATCGGCAAATTGTTATATCTGTACTGGATGGCGAACATAGCGTATCGCTGCCCCCTTTCGACATAGAGGTTGTATCTCAACCATGGCAAGCTTTTTCAGAGATCCCAAACAATCTAGGTAGTCACTTACAGTCTGCGACACTTGGAAAGGAAATCATCATTGTAAGTCATGCAGCATCACTTTCTTCCTCAATGAGTTGCGCAAATGCACCTTTAAGCGCACCTGAGATCCACTCACTTGCAACCACAAACACGGATTGGCAAGCGTTACCTTCTGCAAACGAGTCTCGCTACTATTATCAAGCTCAAGTATCAAACAATAAGTTGTTCCTCTTCGGTGGAACAGAGGCCTGCCCAAGCACCTCCTCCCCCAAGGAGACAATGGAGATCTTTGATTTTAGTACACAGCAATGGACATCAATTGCAGCGCCCAAATTTGCCCCTTTTGAAAATAATGTTCTAGCGAGTTGTGCAAACAATGACACGATTGTTGCGTTCACCCAACAAGCTAACACCACGTATGCTTATCAGCTGGCCACCGCTGATACAACTTGGTCGCACAAACCGGCATCACTACCAAATCTATCGATTACTGACTGCCAGTTTATCGGAAACGAATTATTTATAACGGCTAACAATACTCAAGAGCAACAAGCTCACTTAATTCAGTATCAACTCTCAAGCGCTCAGATACTCTTAAATGAGCAGGTGCCGGCTGAGCTCTTCGGGCGCTACTATACGCTGACGCATAATCAGCAAAACATTCAGCTTCATAGCGCAGCGCACGTTTTGAATTACGATACTCAAACTATGCAGTGGAGTAACCTAGCAAGCAACCCAAGTGCTACGGAGCAACAAGGCTCTGAAACTTACTACTTGCGTGACTTTAAAATGGAGTCAGTTGATCAGAAGCAGTACCAAATTGGAGGTGCGTTTACGACCCAAATGACAAGTCAAATATACCAATACAACCCCACAACAGAGTAATCTTACGAGTAATATTGCTATTTTTGATAAAATCCTAAATAGCAATATTTGCTTACTTTATTAGTGATTTAGCCAATGCATTCCAGCTGTATTTTTGCCTAACAAAAGCCACGCCGTTACGCGAAATTTGCGCTCGCTTTTCAACGTCTGCTAATGCACATGAAATAGTTTTTGCCAAATCACTAGCATCTAATGTATTCACATAAAAACATGCATCGTCACCAAGCATCTCGCAAGTTGCCGTTTTCACAGTCTCTCCTGCGCGAAACGCAATAACTGGCACTTCACAACTTAATGCTTCAAGAATAGTTTGTCCAAACGGTTCATAAGTTGATGTCATAAGAAATAGTGACGCTACCTGATAAAATGGAGAAGTATCCGCTACAGCACCAACGAAAGTAACACATTCCTCAATACCAAGTTTCACAACTAAGGATTTATAATAATCCTCCTGCTCTCCACCACCTACAAGTACTAAATGTGTATGTAAAAGCTCTTTCTGTGCCCGAATTGCATACTCAATTCCCTTTGCCGCGGTAAACCGTCCAACAACGAGTAATAAGTTTTTATCCAAGGGTAATCCCAGTTTTCCTTTCAAGGCGGTTTGAGCGTTTACATCAAGAGAAATAAATTTATTTGTATCTACTCCAGGGCTCACCATTGTCACCTTGCTACAATCAAAACCAATTTGAGCTAACTGGTTTAACATATTACTGCTAAACACAAAATTTTTCTCAGTTACCTGTAAAGCAAGTTTTTGAATCGCATGATGATAAAAAATCGCTAACCATTGTTTGACTTGCCTTAGCCCTTCCACCTTATGAGTATTGCTTGGCTGGTTTTGGAATTTAACAACACCGGGTAATAAATAGCTCACTCGACTAAAGCCAGCTAATCGAGCATGGATAGTAGTAATATGATAACGACTAATGACCAAAGCGTTACCAAACTCAACCCTTGCGGCCCTAAAGCAACGTCGCATATTTTGCCAACCCAAAAGGGATGCTTTCAACTTAGAGTGCTGTTGCCCGTGAAAACAAACGTCATACCTCCAAATGGTTGCGTATTCGGTAGTTTCGCAAAGCGGTAAGGTTTGTTTATTAACAGTATTAACGTTACTAGCAATGATCACAACTCGAAAACCCAACTCATGATACGCTTTACTCAATTGCATTAAGGAATTTTCGACCCCTCCAATATTAGGAAGGTAAGCATTGCTTGTGAGTATAATCGTATTCCTACTCATTGAAGCGATAACCTAGTAATTCATAATCAACTTTATATAAACATTGAATTTTTTCGAGCTGTTGCGGGGAGAGCGCCTCGGGTAATGTTGAAGCCCCTTTATTTAACCAAGGTAACTCTATTGTCCATCCTTTCAAAATACAAAGCTTACGCCAATCGTGATTCAAAGATTCATAGCGTAAAATAGTATCAACTTTACATTGATACTGAGAATCAAATATATAGTAGCTCTGTGGTTGAAATAAAGGTTGAAACAACACAAATTCAGGAGTCAATATCTTATCTACAAATTCCGTGAACGTTCTGGCATTACTTAGCACCTGCTGTTGCAACGCCCTATCCCCTTCACTCTGGTTACCACCCTTTATCACATAGTTGTAAGCAGAATATAACCTTGCTAAGGGCGCTCTAACGATAGCAAACTTATGATAGCGTTCAAAAAGATATGGGTTAGATTCATTATAATCAAACCACTTAGCATGAAGCCGATAACCTCTATAGCCAAATGCCTTTAAGACACTGGTACCTGCATTTTTTGGAATGTGAATAAAAATACACTGCTTTCTTATCATGTAAGATTTATACGGGTAGACAGGAAGTGGCAACCAGCGTTTAAGAAGCCTTGTTAGCTTTTCAATCATCGAAAATATCAAAGTATTCTGTAAAATTAGGTGATACTATACCAGAACAATCGCTTGGCTGTTTAGCAATACGACTCGAATT
Organism: Pseudoalteromonas flavipulchra NCIMB 2033 = ATCC BAA-314; assembly: GCA_000814665.1. Lineage (GTDB taxonomy): Bacteria > Pseudomonadota > Gammaproteobacteria > Enterobacterales > Alteromonadaceae > Pseudoalteromonas > Pseudoalteromonas maricaloris. The sequence goes on along the minus strand of JWIH01000018.1, from coordinate 237,066 downwards.
ACAACATGCATGTATTATTTCTACCCTCTTGGTATCACACCAGTCAAAAACCAACCTTAGGCTCTTTTTTCAAAGAGCAGGCACTTTCGTTAAAAGAACATGGATGTAATGTGGGTGTTATCTATCCCGAGCCGGTTTCAATAAAACATGCCTTGACTTGTACACCACCTTCTCAATTAAATGATGTACAAATCAATACCAAAAGAAGTCGATATTTTACTTTACCTACACTGTACCGAATAAACTTAAAACAACGAATAGTGCAGTATCAAAAACTGTTTGAGCAATATACTCGAGACTTCGGGTTACCTGATGTATTACATGCCCATAGCTGCTTTTATGGACCTGGAGGAGCAGCTGGTCTTGCAGCACAACAAATAGCCCAACAGTATCAGATACCCTTTATAATTACAGAACATGCATCAGCAGCAAAATTATCGACAACTCCTAAATTCGAGACACAATTAATAGGTCAAGCCTACCGAACGGCAAATCAATTAGTTTGCGTCTCGGAGAGCCTAGCTAGCATCTTACGGGACAGATTTGAGTTAGATAGGACTATTGAGATCATTGGCAATGTGGTTGACTCAGAGTTATTCACTCCTAAAGAAAAAATACAAGATGATTTCACTTTTATTACTGTGGCACACCTAAGGCCAGTTAAACGAGTTGCTAGCATTGTTAGCGCATTTTCATACATCACTGAAGAACACCCAAAAACCAAACTATTAATAGTTGGAGACGGAGAAGATAAACAAAAACTCAAAACACTGTGTGAGTCGTTAAAATTAAAACAAGTTAAATTTATTGGCGATAGCTCTAGAGAAACCGTCGCTAAACTGATGCAATCCAGCGACTGCTATGTTAATTGGTCCGAATATGAAACCTTTTCTGTTGCTGTACATGAAGCACTATCTTGTGGATTAGAAGTCATTAGCTCTCCGTGTGAAGGGCCTGAATACGTCGTTAAGAAGCTAAATGGGAAAGTTGCCGAAGACGCCACGATTGATACCCTCACCAAACTCATGTTTGAAGTACTGAAAAAGACGTCGTGTGGCTTAAATGAGCACAATCAAAGACACGCTTACATCGATAGCAACTTCAGTAGAGATGCAATCGCACAACAATTAATACGAGAGTATAACGCAATTGTTAAGTAATAATTTTCTAAGCCAAATAAGGCTTCCACTATTGCTAAAACTACTTACAACGGCACTAGGCTTTCTAGTTAATTGGTACTTTGCTCAAAAATTATCAACAGATGATTTTGGCCTATTTGCCTTATTTCAACTATTAATTTTGTTTATTGTAGCAATAAGTAAATGTGGACTGGACCAAGCTGCGGTTCGCTTCATTGCATCACAGCAACACACTGATATTGCAAGTTTTTTACCGCGTATATATGCTATTGTCTTTACCTGCATTTCTATCACGGTAGTGACAACTGGATTACTCTGTCACTTTTATAGTTTATTATCCATTTCAGGTATCTCTACCTTTCAATTTTGGACATTACTGCATATAGCCTCATTCGCCACTGCAATAATCAATCTAAACGCATGCATTTTCAAAGGCTTATCAAAACCCAGCTTATTTACCACATTCAGTGGATTTGCTAGCCTCTGTATACTGCTCTTTGGTGCTACAACCATGCATTTGAGCACTCTTGCTTTGGTATTGTATCTTGTGACTGGCGCACTGTGCATTACAGCTATTACTAGCCTATTTATTGTAATTAAACTTCGCCCCCCTAGCACCACAACACCCCAACCACGCTATTCATTCTGGATAAGTGCAAAAGCGTTTTGGATTAGCGGTTTAGTTTATTTAGTGGTGCAACAAGGGAGCCAACTATACCTAAGTACACAAGTGTCTCTTTCGCAACTTGGCGTTTATGCCATCGTAACCAAGCTAGCGATGCTCCCAAGTATTTTTTTGTTTGCCTTAAATAGTGTAACGGCCGCAAAGTTCGCAAAAAGCTACTCACAACATCGTCTAGATGAAGTAAAGAAACTGTTTTCACTTAGTCAATCAACATCTATTTTCGTCGCCGCAATCACGGTTTTACTGTTCTATTTTTATTCAGAATATTTATTAGGCATTTTTGGCGAGGATTATAAACAAGGTGAATTATGGTTACTAGTACTTATAGCTGGTCAAGTTATTAACCTTATTACGGGACCTGCAATCACACTGTTAACGATGAGTGGCCAAGAAAAAACCTACCAAAATATTAGCATATTCACTGCTGCTATTACTGTTATATTGGCCATGCACCTCATTACTAATCATGGTCCTCTGGGCGCTGCTATTACAACAGCCATTGCAATGAGCTCGCAAAACCTCCTCGGATATTACTTCGCAAGATACAAAATACTTAGGAATCATTAACATGATATCTCACCAACATCGCTGCATCTTTGTTCACATACCAAAAGTTGCAGGTCAAAGTATTGAAAGTGCATTTCTTAATGAACTTTCCTTAACCTGGGAAGAAAGAGCGCCACTTTTACTCAAAAAAAACAGTAACCCCAAGAAAGGCCCTCCTAGACTCGCTCATTTAACCGCCAGCGAATATGTGCAACTTGGCTACATAACTCCTGAGCAATTTCACGATTACTATAAATTTAGTTTTGTGCGCAACCCTTGGAGTAGGTTGGTATCAGAATATACATACAAGCAGCACCCGTTTAGCTTTAAGCACTTTGTACTGGATTACCTGCCTAGCTGCGACTCTGATGATTATCAAAACCATATAGGGAACTTAAGGCACTTAGTTCCACAACATTGTTTTCTCTATGAAGGAAATGATTGTTTAGTAGATACTGTTGGTAAATTCGAAAACTTAATGAATGATTTTGAGACTATCAGCCAACGCGTTTTTGGACATGTTGTCGATTTGCCATACAGAAATAAAACAACAAAAAGACACCCACTGCTAGAAAAGTTAATTGGTAAGAAAGTAAAGCCTTCTTATCAATCCTACTTTGACAACGAAACAACTGAATTTGTTGCTGACTTTTACAAAAGGGATATTGAGTTGTTTAAGTACCAGTTTGAATAAATGCATATTTTATGCATCGCGATCACCAAATAACATTGATGCCAATCACGTCAGTTAGGTTTTTACGAGGTCTACAATCGTGAGAGATTGTGATCGGCATCATGTTATTACGTATCGTTAGCTTATTTAACTACCTAGAATAAAGTTATTGAATGTTTACTCGCATATCTCTGAATCATGGATTTAGACTCCTTACAAAGCAGGTTGACACTATCAATAACGCTATTCTCTAGTGCACTTTCAGCAGCCAGTGCTTCAACTTCTCGCCAATAGCTAATATTTTGCGTCAGCAACTGCTTTTCGAAACTCTTCACTAAGTCTGCAAGTATTACGTCAGTGATTTTATCTTTATCCATTACACTTAAGAGAACGGTCTGTATAGCTTCTCTTAATAATTCTGGATGCTTCGGTGTGATAAGTAGTTTATCGATGCCGACGCTTTGCTCTTTTACTGCAATATTAGGCAAAAATGCCGCTAAATGAGATGTTCTATTTGATCGATTTTCTACGTCAAGTACTGCTGTATTTCCAAATACTTCAAACTCGAGTTCTGCTAATGAGATATGACAAGGAATAGAAAACAAATAGTCGCTTGCGCAATCAACAAACCCATAAATTAAATATGTTAAAAGCGGGTCAAATTGGTTGTAATTAACGAAAACCTCGGCTTCAGCATTACCCGGTGTTCCTTCCACTGATATACCTTTGTTACTTAATTTATATGGCGACGCCCCACACCTATGGTTAAAGAAATCAATTATAGATAATAATCCAGAGGTATAGCCCTCTTTTCCTATGTTGAAAAAGTCATTTTTATACGCAAATTTTCGCGAGCCGAAAAAGCTCGATAGAAATAACTCATCCCACTTTTCTTCTAAGGCAAGCCGCTTATCTTTATTCACTTTAGTATTTAATTTTTTACCATCGCAAAGCTTCTCTAATAAAGCTCTATCTTTACTTAAGGTAAAAAAAGGAGAGGATAGCTTCCATTGCGTTACTTTATCTGCTTTGTTGTAAAGCTCTACCATCAGTGACATCGTTTTGACCGCTGTTGGATTTAATAGCTCTTTTTTTGGTGTCGAGATTAGTGTATTTCCATTTACTTCAAGCTCAAAATCGTCTAGTAAAGGCATACATTCCAGTGGAATATCAATAAGTACCTTAGGTTGCTGATTAAAGGCTTTAATACTTAAATTACCTTGGCAGGCAACTAATCTTAAATCCTCTGAAACACTTCCACCGTAACGCTTGATTTCTTCAACTAACTGCCTAATGATTTCTGCAACTTCATTGCTATCGGATACAATCAACTCCTCAGGCTTTTCTGCTGTGAGTTGTTGCTGAATTTTCAAGCCTTGCAAATATTTAAACCAATCTTGATGCGAAAATCTATTGGAAAATAACCCCAACATATTCATAAACCAACTTTGTTTATCAGCCTCTTTTAGCGTTACTAATAGGTTTTTCGCCTCTTGTTCAGGAAAAGCGCTGCTTTCTCCTTCGATAATCAGCATTTGCTTTTCAAAGCTAGTTTGATCGCCTTTAGCCAAATGTGCTCTTAACGTAATAACTAAGCCTAATGCAGCGTAATCCGAATAGGCCATAAGCTTGGCAGCTAATGAGAGCGCTAAATCGTATTGATTTAGGCTAAAAGCTAACTCCGCAGCTGCGACCCGCATTTGTATATTATCGAAGCCAGGATCAAACTGAAGTGATAGCTCGAAAGCTTGCAGGGCCTGCAGTTGAAACTTATCACCTAAGTTTTGGTAACAAATACCTGCATTTCGGTACAGAACAGCTTTTTGACTCGATGTGCCAGCTAACTCTGCGGCTTTTATGAGATTTATGGCGGCTAAACCATATTGCCCCACACCATGTTGAGCCATGCCAAGCAGCTCTGTAACCCTAAAACCACTGTCATGGTTAACTAGTTTTTTTGCTAGCGGCAATGCTTTTTTATACTTCTGTTTTTCTATTAACAACTCTAGCTGGGCTAAATCTTTCATTTTTTTTCCTGTTATTCAAAGCGATAAGAGAGCAGCTCTATATCACGAGCAGAGAACTTTTCAATAAACTGAACCCCTTTATCGCTGTATGCACTCTGATAGTCTACCTTATTCTTATTACATAAGTTTAACACTTTCTTAGATGAAGACTTATTTACATGAGGTAAAAGTTCATCATGACCAAAAAGTTGTAGAGATAATGTCTTAAAGTCTTTATTTATCATTTCAAATCGACCGATGAAATCAACTTTAAATACATCTCTGTGATCAAATATACACTCAGTTTGAGGAATAATATGTCGATATAAATCATCTCCATTAGCATAATTGTCTTGTGTTTCCGTTGGAAACCTTTTTAGCAAGAAGTCATCAAGACTACAATCATGCTGGCGGTAACAATATTCAGACCAAACTCTTTGCCAAGGATTCCTAACAAAGGCAAATTTGAAGAGCTCTCGTCATTGTTCTTGAGAAATATACCCTTAGTCAAAATACTCACTAATAGTAAAATGCGCCAACCTCGGGGTTCACTTTTTGGGTTATGGTTTTTTGAGCAAAAGTCGTTCGCACCGTTCCAATCAAGGTTTACTCTGCGTAGGAATACACGCTCAATGCCTTGACCTCCCGTCTTGGGAATATGAATAAATATGGTTTTATCAAGCTTTGATATCATGTTGACACAACCATCTATCGTAAGCTTGAAGACTTGATGGTATTGCTTTTAAGACCTACTTCAGCAGTTAACGAAAACACAGATTCAACCCCATCTTTGCCAATTCGCTTGCGAAAGCGTGTCATTGAACTTGGTCAGCAAGGCGGCTAATGGGTGAAAAATTGCATGCCACAGAAATATTACCAATACGGGTTTTCACACCACATGGCCACCGTGTTTTCATCAGACAATTTGTGAATTTGTTTAAGATATTCGAGGTAGGCGGATAGGCTTGGCACCAGCGCCTTTATCGCCATAGTGCTGTTTGAATCTGCCTCTAGGCGCAGTCAATCAATGAGTTTTACTAGTTTCGCGAGTTCATAACGCGATGAAACGATATCAATAAGCTCGACTTGAAACAGGTGTTTTTGTGGTGCTTGCATGGTAGGTTTTATTTTTATTTTTACACTCAAATTGCAATGTTTTGGCTGTGTGATTCAAAAAAGCTGCAATTTAAAGGTAGCAAGATTGTTTAGATCTTCAAGTAATTCAATAAATTAAATTGGTTTTAGGAGCGACTAATTATTCCGTGCTAGGTATCTTGTAGCAAAAAGCAATTGTTTAAATTTATGACCTAGTTTTATTTTTCTCTAATAACAAAAAGGCGAGCTAAGCTCGCCTTTTATAAACTAGAACTAATATCAAATATTAGTTGTTAGTTTTGAAAGTACCTAAGTGGATACGGTCTTGACCGTCAACATCAACCTTAGCACCGCCGTATACGTGAACGTCTCTTGAAGGAACGTTAGTAACGATTTCTAGAGCTACTTTGAAGCCAGACTTTTCTGAATCGTAGCCTTCAGCTTTAAGTGCATCAGTAACTAGGTTAAGCATGTTTCTTACACCTGGTTTAGCGTCTTTAACACCTGCAGCCGCTAGTGGTTGCCATGCGTTGTGCTCGTCTTCAACCATGTAACGTACAGTGATGTCACCAGTACGAGTACCAGCGTTAGTGTGACGTAGAATTGGTTGAGTGTTCGGACCAAACGGCATGTAAGGAACGATAACTACAGAACCATTAAGCGTCCACGCACCTGCGTTTGTAGCAGATAGTGCAGGCATGTTTACAGCAGCTGCAGAGAAAGCTTTGTTGTCTTTAACATCAACAGCAACAGTGAAGTCTTGAACTGGAATCATTAGATTCGCAAGTTTGCCTTCATCGTGGCCAGGAACAGTAAATGTGATTGTTGCAGAAGTATCAACTGCACCAGTTACTGTGCTAACTACTGTTAGTTTAGTAAGCTCTGTGTTTACAGCGTAAGACTTAGCAGCGTCGTCTGTTAAGCCAGCAACTTTCACAGCTTTACCAAGTTCAGCAGAGCTTAGTTTACCATCTTTGTTGGTATCGATGTCATCATCAAGCATCCAAGAGAAGTCACCAGTAATAGTGTAATGTACTTCAGCTGGAGTAAGCTCTAGGTTGTCAGTGTTTTTCTTCATTGCAACTACTAGTGCATCGCTAGTACCAGTAGCAAACTCTTGACGATCTTTACCTACATCGATAGACGCATCTAGAAGAGATGAAACTGACGCTGTGTATTGGTTCACAAGTGTAGTAATAACACGAGCTGAAGCCACGTCGAAATCAGTACCAGAAGTGTTAGTTGCGAAAGAATCAACACTTACCGCTGTGTCTGAAGAAAGACCTTTAGAGTCAAGGAAAATACCGCCTAATTGTAGTACCGCACCACCTTTAACAAAGTCATTTTTCGCGTTTACTGATTGAACAGTAAAACGTACACGGTCTGCAGTGATATCTAGGATATCAAAAGAGAAGTTAGCTTGCGCAGTGCTCAGACCATCGTCACCAACAGTGATTGTTGGAGCAGTTGTCTTAGTAAGGTCAACTTTAGCGCCAGAAAGGTTTACAGTGATAGTATCTTCATCTTTGTAACCACCGATACCAGCAACGATAACAGGCTTGATTTCAATCGCTTTAACTGAAGAGTACTCTAGACCATCTTTAACACTTGTAGTGCTTAGGCTTGGTTTAACAGTCACTGTACATAAACCTGCCGCCGTAACTTCAACTTTTGAAGTCGCTAGACCAGCCTGCACTGTAAATGAAGCAGTATCTGTACCTTTTCCTGATGCAGCAACAGCATGTGAATTAGGGTTCGTTAATGATACACCCAGTGCAGAAGCAATAGCTGTACAGTTATCGTCAGCACCACCAAACGCCTTGTCAACACCTAAAGCTTCACCAGCTTTTCCGTCACCAGCTAATACTGTTGTAAGTGATGCTTGAGTGTATTCAGTCGCTTTTGTGTAAATTGTCGCAGCGTTTGCAGATACTGCTACGCCAGATACTGCTAGCGCTAGTAGAGTTCTTTTGAACATATTTCCATTCTCCAAGTTTCATGAAACTGAAATAATAGTTTAGAGTGTTCTATCATTTCAAATAATTTACTTGTTATTGTACTTAGGCCGTCGCCTAAGCAACAACCAAACAAATTAAGCAATCGAGAGTGTAACCATTGTTTTATAAATTAGTCAACATCGGCACCACTTTTCGACTACAAAATAAACAACTTACTAAATTATCCATTTTTCAGTTGCTTTCAATTTGCTTTGTTAGTTATAAGTTAGTTAACAAAACAAGAATCGTACTGAGTGTACTCAAGTTTCTCCCAGCTATCAAGCGAAAATAGCGTAATAAATATATAATTTTCCTAATTTTGAAGCTATTCGAACCTATGTGTACAGCGTTCTGTATTTCCACACATAAAAATACTACGACAAGTCTAGATCATTATTATGACAAGTAATGAACACCTAAAACGAAAGTTGCTCAAACTTAGTCCTAAACGCTTCTTTTATGTCTTTCCATTCGTCGTTAGATTGAATAACGCGTGGCGTAACGAGAATAACCAACTCCGTCTTATCGCCATCTTTAGTATCTGCGGAGAATAATTCGCCCAAAATTGGCAGATCTTTAAGTATGGGTACACCAGAGTCATTTAATGAGCGGTTTTCACTGATAATTCCCCCAAGCACAATAGTTTGGCCACTTTCAGCAACCACTTCTGTCTTTATGGTTCTGTCAAAAAGTGATGGATTTCCACTTGTCGAGGTAGTCTGCTGTAATTCATTTGAGACTTTCTGAGATATCTCCATGAGTACAACACCTTGCGCGTTCACCGTTGGCTTTACATCAAGCTGCAGACCTGTCTTTCGGTATTCAATTGATGTGGTTTGTCGCTCTCCATTAATTGGGTCTGAAGTTGTCTGGCCTATAATTGGAATATCTTTACCTACATTGATCGATGCTTGCACACCATCTCTTACAACGATAGATGGGCGGGATAAAATATTCACAAGCGAGTTCTTCTCAAACAAATTAACGGCGACTTTCCCCCTATCTCCGGTCAGGGCATAGGATAATCCGCCAAAGCCACCTTCCCCCATAAAGGCACCTTCCGTGCTTAAGCTATAATTACTGCTTCCTTTAAGTAGAAACTCCACCCCTTGTTTAAATTCATCTGTCATAGACACTTCAGCAATTACCATCTCAAGCATCACCTGTTTTGGTAATATATCTAATCGCTTAACTAGTGGTAGAATTTGCTGGTAGCTTTCCCCCGTTGTATAAAAAATAACGGAATTAGAGCGTTCGTCAATAACCATTTTCAGGTCTTTATTCGATGCGCTTGTAACACTTGGGCGTGACGCGCTTGAAGAGGCCTCATTGGCGACAGAAGTTGAATTGGAGAAACTCCCTCCATTACCAATTAACGCTTCAAGGCTTTCTCCCATATCCACTGCGCGTGAATATTTAGGCTGGTAAATAAAATACTGTTTTTCAGCCGTATTAATCGGTTTATCCAGTTCCTCAGCCCAAAACACGACCCTGTCTAATAATGAGCGCTCATTCGCAAACATGATCAAGCGATTCTGCTGCTCTATATTAACCACGGTTACGGTGCCAGCCGTTGAACTCCCGGTCTGTAGGGTGATCCCTTCTTGTTTAAGCAGCTCTGTCAAACTGTCTAACATTTTCTTTGTTGGCATATATACAGATTGGTATACACCTATTTCACGGTTAGCAAGACTAGGCCTGTCGAACATATTTATGAGCTCAAGCGCTCTAATGATCTCGTTTCTTTTTCCGTATACATTTATGGCATTTCTCTCTACATCAGAAGAGGCTTTTATACCGAGCATTTGCCTTAATGTGTTCGCCATCCCCATTTGCATACCATAAGTGAATGGCACCATTTGAATAATTTCATTACTGGTTTGAGGTACATCATCTACAGACTTTCCATATCCAAACACTACATCTTTAAGCGTGCTATTACTGTCTTCTTTTTGATGCACGTAAAAAATATTATCTCGAAACCTTAACACGTAGCCTTTTTCTTCCAACAGCTCGCGTGAAAGTAGAAATAACTTTCTTTCACTCACTTGATCTTGAATATTAAGCGTTATGGTTTGATTATCATCTTTAAGCTCATCAGATAACACATAATTTAGTTTCAGCTGATCGCCTAAAACATAATGTAAAAAGTGAATTATCCTAAGCGATTCTGCACTAACAGAGAGCATTTCTGTATTTGAAAACCTATCGATAACATCATCTGTTACTTTTGATTCGTTGATGTATGTACGATATTTTGGCAAAAATTGTAGCGAACCATCCGCTATCCTTTCTTTATTGTTAACGCTTGTTTCGCCAAGAAGTTCAGCCCCCTCAACTTCAGTATTACGAATATTTTGCTCGATATAGGATTTGTCAACATTATACACTCCGACATCTTTGGGATTTGTGGACTTGCATGCCGAAAGAGTGAGTACCGTGATCATACTAAAGCAGAATGACTTATTAATTTGTTTCATGAGCTTTACTGCACCTCTTGTGAAGCTGTTGGAAGTTGGAACATCGTTAACTGTATTTTTTGTTCACGGCTTTCAATTGTTCGAGTTAGTTCTATACTCAATGTGTTGATCACTCTGACTTTAAAACTAAACAAATCACTATTATTTGTCACCTGTGAAATAGATAACTCACCAGTTTGCTTATTTTCCACTTCAATAATAACCTGAAAACTTTCGCCTTTACTGATAACTGCCTTCAACTTTAGAACATTGTTATCAACAAAAACTTCTGTCAACGAACCACTTTGGGTGTATTCGTCTTCTTTTGTAAACTGTTTTTCTACCGGCTCAGACGATTCGACTTCTTCATATCTATATCCATCAAAACTTTCTTTATACTTAGATATAGTTTGGTTTGAAATCCCCCACTGAACTCGTGCCAATGCGCTAATATCGACTTCATTAGGCGATATTTCGCTTGATGCCCAAAAGGCTTTATCACTGAAGTCCATAGCACAAAAGATTATGGTTAGACTCATGGTTAGCATAACAATTTTTGGATAAATCCCGCCCACTTTGGCATTCATATTAGCTAGAACCATGATTACTCCTGAAAACCGGCACTATTGGGATCAAAATAAAACTTACGATTAAGGTATACACTAAAAATGCCAAGCTGTTGTTCTCTTTGACCCCGAAAAGATAATCTAAACTCTGAGTCAATTGCTAACTTATCTTTAGCTTTTATATCGAGCAAATAGTCAACAATTTTATCGCCATCCCCTTCTATTTGAAGCTCTAAATCTAATCGGCCAAGTCCAGAAATTGGTTCGATAAAAGGCGTTTTCCAACCAAAACGTTTAATTCGCAACTCTTGACTTTCAGCTAAAGACTGCCATCTAGTTTGCTCTTCTAACTTAAAGTCTTCTATATTTTCTACTTTATACAGTAACCGCTCAACATCATCAGCAACTACTTGGAGTTGCTCTGAGGTTGCATTAATGTGTTCTTTATTTTCTATAACTGATTTTGCCTTGTTCAACTTCTTTTGAGCCAAAAGGAGCGCTTCCCCTTTTGATTCTTGCCAACTTAATACTGGCACCACAACGAAGTTTAATATAACCAAACACGCGATTATAGTTAATGAAATACGGTATTTATATAACTCTTTCATTTATTTACCTTTTCAATAACATGTGTGTTGCTTAACGTAAAACTAATAGTAAACCTTTCATTTGCCCGACTTTGGACTACAGGTAAATCAAACTTAGCATCACGAACGCTAGGGTGCTCTTTGACAATAGCCAATATATCTGTTGCCTTTTCGGCTTCAGCTCTAAACACAAACCGCCCTGACTCAAACAATAGGTTCGACATTTTTACCTTGTTAAATACATTTGTCATGACATAAAGTGCAGCTGGATAGTTTGCATCTTGAGATACAAGACGGTTAATTGCATCTAACTTCGTTTTGGTTTCATCAAACTTATTTTGATTTTCAATTAATGAAAAAGCAGAAGACTCGATCGATTGGTATTTAGAAGTGACATAAAGCTCTTTCCCGATTAGATATAAACTAGATGCAGACAAATATATAAACAAAACCAAAGAAAGCGGTAGTATAACGCTATTTGTAAGCTTGATCTTGTCAATCCCAGCCGCTTGACTGTTAAAAAATGACAAGCAAAGTCTAAGTGAGTTAAAGCTCGCCAAATTAGTAAGACTATTTATTAAAAGTGAGTTGTCAGCTGATTTAAACTGTTGAGAAAAGTGCTGGGGTTCACCGATTGAAAGCAAAAATTTTTCGGCTGAATTAATCAGGCCAAATTTCCTCGTAACCTGAAAACTTCCTTCTGAAAAGCTCATATAGTAACTGCTGCGATGCCCTTCTACCTCCAGAAATCTAAGCTTATTTGCACACAAATAAAATAGCGCTTCAGGTACAGTGAATACACCTTTTGGCACTGCATCACTGAACCGCCAATAGTTTACCTCAGTTTTTTGAGAGAGCTTTTTACCAACAGTCCAAAATTGCCCTGTGTTGCGCTTAAGCTTTAATGCTCTTCTTACGTCAGCATCCGTGGTAAAAGGAACCGTTCTCAACTCTGTTTTGTAATGGTCACTAGACACGATCACCACTAGAGGAGTTATCTCTTTTTGCTCAACCACACATAGCTGCTTTTTATTAAAGTCAATTGCCTTTAGTTCACCATCAAAATAGTAAACTCCTTTACTTAGCAATTTATTGCACAGATTTTTTATTTTGCTTAACAACTTAATCACTACCTTATGCTGGACTCTTCTAATAACACGACCGGTTTTTTGCTTTTACTGTATGGACTCACATTCAATACATACTTTCTTCTGATAGTGATGTCCTGTTCAGAATATTCTAATAAAACGCTAAACCAGTTTGAAGGAGAAAAACGAATACCATCCCCCCTGACGACCCCAGTCAAATTTTGAAATTGATTAACCGTCAGCTGACCATTATCCCTTAAAGCTACTATATTATCACCATAATCTTCGCCCACCTCTGCTCTCAAAAGGTTGTCAGGCGCTGTTAACGGATTGAACTCACCATTAAAGTGGGTAGTAAATAACGAAGTTACCTGCTTGAGCATTTTCTCATCTAAAGAACTAAACCAGCTTAGTTCACTAATCTGACTCACCAACCCATTTCTTATTTTATAGTCTACTACTCCATCGATACCGACATCAGCGGTAGAAGAGTCTTGATCTTGCCAATCTCGCAGAGCGCTTATTAACTTTAGCGCTTGAGTTTCGTTCATCCCTAGCACCTTTAATGCACGTGTCATTCTCAATGAACTATAGTGATGTATACTAATTAACCCTGCATGGTCTTGAATAGAGGCATACACGTTTCCCTCTAGCGGAAATTTCTTTCCATGTAGATTCCAATTTCGTCGGTTGTCTTCTTGGTCAAAATTGTTGTGAGCATCGACCAACTCCTTCGAATTCGTCAACAATTGGAACTCAACTTCTGCTTTAGCTGATTGCAATGCAGCTTCTGCATTTGCTCTGAGCTTTACTCTTTCAGTCTGCTTGATTTTAGCGCTATTAACTTGCTGAATGTACAAAAGGAAGAGCGAAATCATGGCTACCATGATAAGGACCTGTACTAATGCGATGCCACAACACATTCTAGACTTCATCCAGTAGTCTCCCGATATAAGGAGAGATATGTCGATGCGCCCCTTTTTCCGTATCCACCTTTATTACGGCACTTCCCTCCTCGGTTGCTATGCTCACAAGAATGTATAAAGGCAGCAATTGCGTGGTACTTGAAGAGTACTTTTCCATTAAATTAGGGGTTGTGCCAGTACTTCCCGATTCTACTTTTTCGGTAATGCTATTCCAACCATAATATTGAAAGGTGACGTGCTTTATGTTATTCAGCAATACAACACTTTTCTCAAATTCAATTGTATCTGTAGTCTCTAAAAGCCTCATTTTATTAAAGTTATTGTACTGATAAACTAATTGAAAGCCCTCACCTTCTGGCTCTATAAGTATGCGAAAAATTTCCTCTTCATACATCAGACCTCTTTTTGTATATCCTAACAAAGCGTCGTTGTTACCTTCAAATAAGATAGTAGGGGTCCGAGGTGAGGTTGAAGTATTATAGATAACAAAGGGAGATATGCCTTTAAAAATAGATTGTAAAGCAATAAGACCAGAAGACAGTGATTCAACTTTTGAGAAGGAGCCTAACTCTTTATTCCAACGGTTTGCAAAAAACTGATAGCTAAAGCTACCTACTAGCATCAAACTTGACATAACCGCCATAGCTATTAGCAGCTCCACAAGTGTGTAGCCTTTAAGACTTTTCATGCCAATACAGCTCTTTGAATTTCATTGTGTCAACTAACCTTCCAAACTGAAAAGTGGCAGAAATTTCTAGCACTTCAAATTTGTCTTCAAAATATTGCATTTGGTTTTCGTCAAAATTAAATACCGCCGGAGGTGCTCCTTTCTTAATCACATTAGCTTCCCAGCTCACCATAACGCCCATATTCGAAAAGCTTCCTTTTCTTTCTCCTTTCCTAACTTCACTTGAAATGAAATCCAACGATAGCATCTTAATCGCTGAGATTTTTATATGGTCCGCAGCTTTCTCCGATGAGATAATTGCCCCTTGAAAAACTTGTGTGCTTAACGCGATGGTCGAAAAAAGAATTATGGACGCAATTAATACTTCGATCAGTGTAAAACCCTTAATTGAATGCATTTACAGGCAGTCCTTTATATTCAGGCCACATTGAGACAAGTTCGATTGTACGCATTTGGTCATTCACGTAATAATTCAAACTTCTTGCACTGCTATCCCCTGTAGCCCCAATCTCAATTTCTCCAGTTTTAAATCGAAGCACTCTAAACTCTTTTTTAACAATCTGTTTCCCACTTATCTCTCTAACAACCAGAATGTTATTTGCTTCGGTGCGAAATAATACTCTCTCATTAAGCCAAAATGCTGTTTGACTGGCATTCTCAAATAGCTTAAGGATTTGAGCAGCTTCTATTTTAGCTTCTGTTTTTTCTACCTGAGAAATTACCATTGGACCTACAAAACTACTAAGTAACCCAATCAATACCAAGACGACCAGCAATTCAACCATAGTAAAGCCACGGCTCGTAGACATTATCTAAATCCCAATGTCATTCATTGATACCATACTCAGTAACATCACAACTACAACTCCCCCAACGAGTAGGCCCATAATCAATATCATAATAGGCTCGAGTAAAGACGTCAGTTTTTGAGTCCAGGATTCAAACTCACTTTTTGAACGGTCAGCAATTTCATTAAAGATCAGCTCTAAATTATTGGATTCTTCACCTACTTCCAATAACGAAACAAAAAATGCAGGATAGAGATCTGTTTGATTTAAGGAAGAAGATAGTTTTTCACCTTCATTAACCTTTTTTCTAGCCACTTCTATTTGATTGGCTAACTCGATATTACGTAAGTTTTTTTGTGCAAACCCTATCGCCTTGTCGACGACGACCCCTGACTTTATCATCATCGTTAAAGCACTATTAAAGCGAATACGTTCGACCAATAAGATAAAATGGGAGAGCACCGGGATTCTTAAAGACTTTAAGTTCAGCCACGATTTGAAGGCATTGTTTTTTTTTGTGAAATTAACTATCCCATAAGCTGATAACAAAACTCCACCAATTAAATAAAACTGATAATTTTGCATCCATTGACTGGCATCTAACATGAGAGAGGTATACCAAGGCAGCTCTTTCATTCCTTCAAACATCACTGCCATTTTAGGAATAATAAAGTTAAATATAAAAAATACACTGAGTATACAAACAGCAAAAATAACTGCAGGATACGTAAGTGAAGATATGATCTTATCTTTCAGCTGCTTTTTAAACTTTAAATCGTCCGCTAGGTCCTTAAAGACTGCACTCAACATCCCCGACTCTTCACCTAATTGAATAAGGTTACAATAGAGGTCATCAAATATCGGTGAACTTTTTTTAAATGCTTCAGATAGCTTTTCACCCGACTTAATTGCGCTTAATATTTTTTCAATTAATCTGACCAATTGAGGCTCAGATTTAGAGTTTTTAATAATCTCTAAACTCTTATCTATTTTGACTCCAGAGGCCAAAAGTAAGCTGAGTTCAGATGTCATAAATTCAAGTTCTGACAAGCCAACTTTACTGCCTCCAAAAAGCGTTATCCCTTTTCGCTCTTCCTTTAATTCAATTACGGTTATATCTTGCGCTTCCAACAATTCAATGGCTTGAGTTTTGTCTTCTGCCTCTACATTCCCTTTAAGCTTTGCACCACTGCCATCATAGCCTCGATATATATAGTTCATTAACCCGCAACCCTGAGTACTTCCGCAATCGTTGTTTGTCCCTTAATAACTTTTAATAATCCGTCTTCAACAAGTGTTCTTCTACCTGAAGCTAAATTGTGTTGTCTTGCAACTGTAACGAAGTTATTGTCTTTTGGAGTACTTCTTATAAAATCGTCACAAGGTAAATATTCGATAATGGCAAGCCGGCCTTTAAAGCCTGTAAAACCACAATTTTCACAACCTACACCGGCCTTCGGCTGTAGAGTTTCATTGCATTTGTCTGCAAGATCATGAAGCAGGTACTTCTCTATAATTTCTTGCTCCAAATTCACGGGCTCAGAGCAATGAGAACAATTTTTTCTTACTAAACGCTGGGCGACAATAGAGACTAAAGCTGCATTTAAAAGAAATTCTTCCACACCTAAGTCTAATAGCCTAGTATAAGCACTCGCAGCATCGTTAGTGTGAACAGTTGAGAATACCAAGTGCCCAGTCAACGCTGACTGCAACGCTATTTGTGCAGTTTCTTTATCTCGAATCTCACCTAACATTATTACATCAGGGTCTTGACGCACTATAGAGCGTAAACCAGACGCAAATGTAAAACCAATATCGCTATTAACTTGTACTTGGTTGATTCCAGGCAGTTGATATTCTACAGGGTCTTCCAAAGTAATGATCTTTACATCATCATTGTTTAGTTCATTAAGAAATGTATACAGTGTGGTTGTTTTACCGGACCCTGTAGGGCCTGTCATCAGTATAACTCCCGCAGTCTTCTTAATATCTGCACGTAAAGCGGTTTCTATATCTGATGATAGCCCTAAAACATTTATATCGTAAGTGACATTCTCTTTACGAAGAAATCGCATTACGACCGACTCACCTTCGTTTACAGGTAACGCAGAAACACGAATATCAATTTCTTGACCAGCAAGTTTAAGCTCAATTTTACCATCCTGCGGGCGGCGCTTTTCAGCAATATCCATCCCAGATAAGATTTTTAATCTGGTAACTACAGGCAGCTGCATCGATGACGGGAGTTTTTCTATATCCAGTAGTACACCATCGACCCGATAGCGAACACGACAACGCCCTCTAAAAGGTTCAATATGCATATCCGATGCACCTTCCCTCAAGGCGCGAGTCATTAGGGAGTTCAGCAAATTAACAATCGGAGCTTCTGATGCTAAATCCCTTAGCCTTTGTTCTTCTGAACCCGAACTAACCTCATCTACGTTGCTTTTATTTGTAGAGTATTCAGAAAGAATTGATTTAACTACAGATTCCGACGCTATTTTGATAGTACAGTTGATTTCATGCTCTGCAAGCCAGTTATTTAAAACTGGATTCAACGGATCAGAAGTAACAAACTCAAGCGTTTCATTTTCACCTCTCAGAACAAGCCAGTTGTGGCTAGCAAAATAGGTGAAATATTGATATTCAACAAAAACTGAAAACTCCGAATTGATATCAAACAGAGATAGCTCTAGATATGACGCTAAAATATCAGGAATTAGGCTGTCATCTAAAATGCCCATATTCACCAAAATCTCTTCTAGCTTTCCACCAAACTTTTCTTGATATGTCAGAGCTCTGCGAACATCTGAGTCCTGTAGTTCATAGTTATGGACTAGAAAATCACTAAATAAACTCATTTGTGAATAATATCTCGGTTATCGCCTTCACCACCCTCTTTACCATCAGCACCAAAGCTAAACAGTGAATATGGTTCACCATTATTTCCTGGTTGAGAATAATTATAACTATTACCCCATGGATCCAAAGGGATGTTTTTTGGTAAATAAGGTCCATCCCACCTTGGATTGTCACTCTCTCTTAGCTCGTTTAAGCTTTGTGGGTATGTACCAATATCAAGGCGGTAAGTATCAAGTGCAGTTTCAAATGCATTCATCTGTGCCGCAGCGATATCTCGAGAGGCGCTTCCAAGCTTGTTGAAAAATTTTGGTGCCACTAATGAAGCTAGCAAGCCTAAAATTACGATCACAATTAACAACTCCATCATGGTGAAGCCGTTATGTTTATTCTTTGCCTTCATATTGTTTTTCATTGAACTACTCTTTAATTTTTTTGATAAAGACGTGCTTTCTTAAAAACCGTGCTACCTTCCATGCATGTTGAATACAAGCAGAATAAGCAACAAAAATACCGATAAATAAGACTAACATAAACCAATGGGGAATACCTATCAACTCTCCAACAATCCCTATCGACGCAAGAAATACAGCCAACATTGATATCGTAATTAAGGCCTTTCTGGAGCTAAAACCTATACGCATGAAGACATGATGTAAATGATCTCTGTCTGCTTTGAATGGAGAATGGCCTTTTTTAACACGCCTAATGATAATTGCCATCATATCCATCAGTGGAATAGCAATTATCCAAAGCGCAGTAACTGGACTGAAAGCGTTATCTACTTCTGATTGAGTAGCTATCATTAACAACCAAATAACGCTCAGCCCAATGAACATAGAGCCCGCATCACCCATAAATATTTTCTTATTTCTGTGACCCAGTACGCCTAGGTTAAAGGCGAGATAAGGAACTATGGTTGCAATAATGATTAACGGTAAAACCGACAACTGCCCACCATTAACCCCCATTAATATTAAAATGGCTGCAAACGTTGTAATACTCATGGCACCAGCTAGGCCGTCTATACCATCAATCATGTTAAAGGCATTTATAGCAGCAATAACAGCAATGACTGTAAAAGGAATCCCTAACAACCCTAAGTCAATAGAGCCAAATCCAAACAAATTGCCCAAGTTATGAATATAAGCGTCAGATCCCCACATCATAATGAGTGCAACTAACGCCTGAACACCTAAACGGATCTTGACTCCTAATTGGCGATAATCATCAATTACCCCAAGAAGGACGATAGCAGCAGCACAAATTAAGTAAACTATCAGCTTTTTCTCAAGTGGCAAAAACACAATGATTGAAGCCAACACTGCCACAAAAATCGATACACCACCGATAAGCGGAATAGCACCCACATGCTTTTTTCGGCTGCAGGGTACGTCAACTAAGCCAAAACGCTCAGCGACAGGCTTAATCATAAAAATTGAACAGTACGATGCTAAAAATGCAAAGAAAATGACCATAAAGATCCACATGCTTCCATCATTATCTAATTAACGCGCCATTGTAATAGAAATTAAATTTAAACTAAATTGCCAATAACACTAAATAACAACTATCTACCCTACCCAAAAATTACTTTCTGAGCACAAAATGTCTGAATAATAACAGAACAAACGCAAGTACGCTGCCTAAGAAAGTAATAGCAAGGCAAATCAATGCTCGCTTTGGTCCAGCTTTTTGGATCGGTAGAATGGCAGGATCAATTGTCTTAAACACATATTGTGACTGTGTTTGCGCTAGCATCTTTGCCTGCTCTTGTTGCTCGATCAGCTGGTAAAATATCTTCTGCATATCTGCAACCGATGTTTCCGCTAATGCTTTTTTTAAATACTCTATTTTTACATTGGACTCTGCTACTGCCTCAGCTTTCATGTAATCGTTAATTTCCACAACGATGTTTTCAACCATTTCCTTCGCTAAGTAGGGGGAATAATGAGTCATTGCAATAGTAATTAGTCCTTTTTCCTTTTCTTCAATCACAGCTAAGTTTTTTGCTCTGATATGTTCATATACTTCTTGAATGCCTGGCTCGGGCTTAAAAGGTGCTGCAACATCTCTGAGCCAAGTACCAGCTTCTTTATCATAAACTTTACCATTGTATATCAGCTGATTACTACCCAGATCCCAGCCTTCAGTAGCTAGTAGTTTTGGCTTTAACTCATATTTTTCAACAAAGTTATTTAAAAACGAGCGGCTTTGCATTACTTGAAGCGCAAGAGCAGATTTATCACCTTTTCTTCCCCCCAAATTCACCCCAGCCATTGCAGCTAAGCCGCCAAACTCCGATTTCAAATTTGAGAGCATGCCGCCTTGAGTATCTTCAACAGGTGAAAGTAATACTGTCGCTTTATAAGTATTCGGTAGAGAAAGTGCAAAAAACACACTGGATACAGCAAATACAGCAGTGATTAATATAATTAGCCACTTTCCCCTCCAAAGCACTGACAAAATTTCAGTCAAATCAACTTCATTTTTTTTAATGATATCAGCTTCAGTCATCTGTTTATTGTTATCCATTATTTGTTAAGCGTTGCAATTGAAGCCGCAGCTAAGCCAAGCTGATAAATAATCTGTGTCGCTGTACTCCACAGTGTCAAGCTATCAATATGTTGAGCGTCTAGAGGTACAACGATCGTGTCGCCCGGCGCTAGTTGGCCTCCATGGCTGCTGACTGCAAACCATGATCCTGAACTTGGTAATTCAACTGAACCATTGGCTTTTATGATATAAATACGCTCATCATCCGCTTTTTGCTTTAATCCACCGCTAGCTTTAATGTAGTCATCAACAGACTTGGATGAATCGAATAAGTGCGTTGCAGCCAGATTAACCTCACCAATGACACTAACAGAGTCTTGCATCGCTGGGATATATAACGCATCACCATCTTCTAACTGCAAAGATTGGGTCGAACGTTTATCAAGATCAATAACCAAACGTCCTAACGCTTCAACCTTCGATAAATCTTTTAATATTTGATCCATATCTTCATATGGCATAGAAGTATTTGCAGTGGCACTTTTTTGGAAAGTATTAGTAATAATATCGCGTCTTAACTCTTGAGTTAGGCGTTGAATTTGAGAAGTTTCTTTACGCTTGATAGATTCACGCGTAAAAATTGCCGCTTCTTTATGTGCAAATTGATTAAAGCCACCAACTCTTTCTAGTAGGCTATCAAGTGTCTCACCACGCTTAATGGTGTACGTCCCAGGGAACTTAACCTCGCCAACAACCTTTACTTGTAGTCTTTCTTGCCAATTAGGTCTTGGGAAAATGTTAACAGTATCTTTGCTCGTCAGTATTTGAGTTGGATTAGCCAACTCGTTCAACCCGTTGAGCTGGATATGTTCCACCTGTTTACCATCATTATAAACAACTCGAGTTAGCTCAACCTGCTCGAGATACGCAGCTTCTAGAAATCCACCGCCAGCTTGCACCGCCTTTTGGAAATCTGCATTTTCAGATAATGGATAAACACCAGGAAACTTTACTTGACCGTTTACCGCAAACAATTTTGCAGGTTCGCTAGGTGTTGCCTGCCTCTGTAGCTTAGCAACAATTGGCGCAAGTAGCTTTTGACGACTAAATACCGCATAGTCTTCTTCTTCTACTTCTTCAGGCTTTTGAAAAAGTGCATCAATACTTGTGATTAATTTAACTTCTTCCTCAAGCTCAAATAGTTCATCTTCTTTCAAACCAATATATTTTAAGAACTCATCACGCTCAAATTGCTCCCATAACTTCACGTTTTCGCGTAGTTTCAGTTGCTCTTTGTTATACGCGAGGTCTTCTAATAACTGTTCTTCTTCTTCTTTAAGCTGATAACGGCTAAATACGACGATTGTATCGTTAGACTCGAGCTCTATATCTCCCGCTTTACCGTTAAAAATATCTTGTAAAGAAAACTGATGGATAGCGATGTCGCCTTCAAAGTTAACTTCACGAATAATCAATGAGTAGCCAAAATCTGCAATGGATAGCAAGTCTTCACGTGGCGCACTGAAGATATCTTTGAGTGTCTTACCCTGATGCCATTCATAATGACCTGGGCTGGTTACCGCACCAACTACAGTAACGGTATTTTGGAAACGAGTTGAAGCCGCGTTGACCGAAATTTCATCACCGTTTTGTGGTTTGTAGCTTGTGTTTTCAGTAAAGTTGTAGTTTAGGGTGATGCGCCTTCCATCACCGTTGTAGCGTGAGACAACCACTTTCGATTTATTTGCATTGGCTTTGAAGCCTCCTGACATAGCCATCACACTCTCAAGCGAGTCAGATTCTTTAAGCTCAAAGATAGCTTGGCGGTTAACTTCACCTTTTACTTTTATTTTCTTAGCCGCTGGCGGAATAAAAACAACATCGCCAGGCTTTAAAACCACATCATCAGAGCTATCACCAAATAGCAATAAGTCATAGAGATCGAAGGTAGTAACTAGCTTACCAGCCCTTTTGACTTGGATTTTTCTCAGCGAACCATTATCACTCACTCCACCAGAAACAAACAGAGCGTGTGTGACAGTGGCGAGAGGAGACACTGTATAGCTACCAGGCTTATAGGCTTCACCCACTACCATAATACGCATAGGGTTAAGCTCACCCATCGAGACGAAAGCTTGAACACCGATCATTTCCTCAGAGATTTTTTTCGAGATCAGTGCTTTCAATTCCTTAAATGATAAGCCAATTACATGAATTGGGCTTAGGTTAGGAATTGCGAGACGTCCTTCACGATCGATTTGTACTTCGTGCTCTTCATTGGTTTTACCATACAGGTTGATTTTTACTGTATCTCCAATCCCAAGCAAGTAAGTATCAGGAATAGCAGCCAACTCAGAAGGAATAAAAGTCGTAGGCTCACCAGCAAAGAGTTCATAACCAAAAGGCTTAAGCTCTTCTAACTTTGGTTTGAATTTATCCTCTTCTTCTTCCTCTTCCAGTAACCCCTTTTTGTCACGTGGTAAAATCGAAGATTCCTTCTCTTCGTTCTTTTTATCACCTTTTTTGTTGTTATCTAACGCACTTACATCGAAACCATAACGTTTTGCTAAGGCTTCTTGTTGTGCTTTGGGGAGCTTTTTAAACTGCTCTATTTGCTGTTTACTGGGTGTTACCGCTATTGTTTGATGTGAGATCAAAAAAAGCATTGAGAGGAGTAGTAGTCTGAGGAACTTCACGTAAATCTCTTCCATTGTGGATTTTTGTTAAACTTCAGGCATTCTACCGAAGTTTGGAAGAATTAAAAGGGCACTGAAGTGCCCTTTGACAAGATACTTGTTAGAAACTGTAAACCAAAGTAAGTGAGGTTTCTGTATCTGTATTTTCTTTATCGTCT
The DNA here is from genome assembly GCA_000814665.1 of Pseudoalteromonas flavipulchra NCIMB 2033 = ATCC BAA-314. GTDB lineage: Bacteria > Pseudomonadota > Gammaproteobacteria > Enterobacterales > Alteromonadaceae > Pseudoalteromonas > Pseudoalteromonas maricaloris. The sequence continues at coordinate 213,614 of JWIH01000018.1, read as the reverse complement.
GCTACGTCTGAGTTGTGGATGATATTGTATGCCACTTTCATCTGTAGAGAGCCGTTGATTTTAGTCAACAATGCTGTTTCAGACGTTGTCTTGGTGTTGGTATCACCATATTCAATCGCGATAAGCTGTGTAAAACGTGCGTTTTCTGAGATCTGCCATTGGTAATCTAGTTTACCAACACCGATGAACTCGCTTTCAGAAGTACCAGCAAGTAATTCTCCGTCATCGTCCAGTTCAGTGCTATCGTCTTGGTGCTCAAAACGTTTTACACCGGGACCGATTTCAGCGTTAAGATACATGTCATCATTTTCGAATAAACGTTGACCGTAACCCACTGAAATAACAGCTTCACTGCGGTAAGCACCAAAGTAGTCTGAAACATAAGAGCCAAACACGAATAAATGGCTGTTATCTTCATTTAACTTGTAGTTACCTTGAACTGATGCTGAGTATTTTTCGTTAGTACGAGATGTAACATCTACACCGGCATCGTTTTCACGCGTGTCTTCTTTGTAGAAGCCATCTAACTTGTACTCATTATTCCAGTTAGTTAGGTTGTGCTTAGCTTTGATCCCACCTTTTAGGGTTGTTGTTTCTGTGTTACCACTGGTGATAATCGCACCCACTTCACTGGTTACATCCCAAACTTTCTTTGGCTTCTTAGCTTTGCTTTCTGCCGCTGCATTAGCGCTTGCTGCAACAAGAATACAACAGGTTAAAACCTTTAATTTCATTTCTAACTAACCTTTTACTGATCTTTGTGTAGGTGAACATCCATTTGCGGGAATGGAATGGTGATATCGGCTTCGTCTAGCGCAATTTTAATATTTTCCACAAGAGTGAAATACGTTGGCCAGTATTCTTCTGTTTTAACCCAAGGGCGAACGACAAAGTTAACACTTGAATCCGCAAGCTCTAGTACCGCAACATTGTACGCAGGTTCTTTAAGAATTCTTGGTTCATTGTCTAGTACAGACTTTAATACTGCTTTTGCTTCTCTTAGATCTGCGTCATAACCAACACCAATAACAAGGTCAATACGACGTGTTTTTTCACGCGAGTAGTTAACGATTGCACCAGACATAATCGAAGAGTTTGGCATTACAATCACTTTGTTATCAGGAGTACGTAGCTCAGTAGAGAAGATTTCTATCTTTTGTACGCTACCCGCTCTACCGCCAGCTTCAATATAGTCACCTGACTTGAACGGACGTAGCATAATAATAAGTACACCAGACGCAAAATTAGAAAGTGAACCTTGCAGCGCAAGACCAACAGCCAAACCTGCAGCACCTAGAATAGCAATGAATGAGGTGGTTTCGATACCAACCTGAGATAATGCCATAAGCAGTGTCGCGGCAAACACAATCGCATAAGCAATATTGGCAACGAATGAGCCTACCGCTTTATCTACTTTGCGTTTACCAAATGCTTTTTCGGTGAGATCAGCACTGAGCTTAGCTAGTTTTAAGCCAACGAAGAAAATTATTAGTGCTATAACGCCTTGAAGCACATAGTGTAAGATTAAATCTGAGTTCTCATTAACCCATTTCCAAACAGCTTCCATACTCATCCCCCTTTTTATATTAAGCAGTTATTTATCATTAGATCGGCTGGATCATACATAGGATATATGAATATTTGCTGTATGCGGAAATAATCTCCGAAAAAAAACTTTTATTGAGTTTTTTCGATATTTCCCTTTGCATTTGGAAAAAACTTATGTATTATGCGCGCCACACCAGACAAGGTGTTCAAGTCTTTTGTGGCGGCTGTAGCTCAGTTGGTAGAGCCCTGGATTGTGATTCCGGTTGTCGTGGGTTCAAGTCCCATCAGTCGCCCCACTCTTTCTATAAATGTATTCCACATTTTTTATTTTTACGCACATAGCAACCCTACATAATAAATACCAAGTAGCAGCGATTTTATATCGTGACTAAGAATTAAACCCTCGCTACATAAAGTAGCTCCGACACGACCAACACCACACAACAAGCACCAGACATCTGCGTAGCAGCGATTTTATATCGCGACTGAGAATTAAACCCTCGCTACATAAAGTAGCTCCTACACGACCAGCACCAAACAACAAGCACCAGATATCTGCGTAGCAGTGGTTTTATACCGCGACTTAAGAATAAAACCCTCGCTACATAAAGTAGCTCCTACACGACCAACACCAAACACCAAACACCAAGCACCAAGCACCAGATATCTGCGTAGCAGCGATTTTATATCGCGACTGAGAATAAAACCCTCGCTACATAAAGTAGCTCCTACACGACCAACACCAAACAACAAGCACCAAACATCTGCGTAGCAGCGATTTTATATCGCGACTGAGAATAAAACCCTCGCTACATAAAGTAGCTCCTACACGACCAACACCAAACAACAAGCACCAGACATCTGCGTAGCAGTGATTTTATATCGAGACTTAAGAATGAAACCTCGCTACATAAAGTAGCTCCTACACGACCAACACCACACAACAAGCGCCAAACATCTGCGTAGCGGCGATTTTATATCGCGACTTAAGAATGAAACCTCGCTACATAAAGTAGCTCCTACCAAACTACAAGCACCAGATTCAACGTAGCAGCGATTTTATATCGCGACTGAGAATAAAACCCTCGCTACATAAAGTAGCTCCTACACGACCAACACCAAACAACAAACAACAAACAACAAGCACCAAGCACCAAGCATCAAGCATCTGCGTAGCAGCGATTTTATATCGCGACTGAGAATAAAACCCTCGCTACATAAAGTAGCTCCTACACGACCAACACCAAACAACAAGCACCAAGCACCAAGCATCTGCGTAGCAGCGACTTTATATCGCGACTGAGAATAAAACCCTCGCTGCATAAAGCAGCTCCTACACGACCAACACCACACAATAAGCACCAAACAACAAGCACCAAACAACAAGCGCCAAACATCTGCGTAGCGGCGATTTTATATCGCGAATAAGATCTCAGCATTAAGCCGGTTTTGCAGATAAGGGAGTGATTTAGGCATAAAAAATGCCACCTTATTCAGGTGGCATCACACACGGGATTATTTCTACATACATAGAAATTCTGTATTACTTCCAGCTTCTCATTTTATGACCCTTCAATGCATAGAAGAGAATGAATAAGTAGCTAGGTAGCATTAAACTGTACGCACCTTGAGCACCTAGTCCAGCAACGTTGCCTAAACCGATAAGCAATGGTCCAAGTGCGCCACCGGCAATACCCATAATAAGTAGGCCTGATGCTGTGCCTGTTAAGCGCCCTAAGCCATCAAGTGCTAAAGGCCAAATTGCAGGCCATACCATGGCATTAGCAAAACCCAACAACGCAATACACAATAGCGGATCTGGTAAGTGAGGTCCACCAAAAGGTACCAATAGTATATTCGATAGGAAGTATGACTCATTACTGCCTAAAACAACAGCAAAAACGGTGATTATACCTGCAATAGCTGACATCACGAGCGCAGTTTGCTGTGACATAAAGCGTGGAATAGTCGCGATCCCGATCGCATAACCGATTAACATACAGCCCATGGTATATGACGTCATCACAGAGTAATCAGCGATCCCTAACTGTAATGCATATGAACCAATCGTATCGGCGGCAATAACTTCAACTGCAACATATAACGCAATACCAATAACGCCTAGCGCTAAGTGAGGATGACTAAGCGCTTCTTTTACTTCACCCTTACCTGTTGAAGCTTCTTCTTCAAATACGAGATCTGGAAGTGGTGATACTTTTGCAAATAAAGCAAATAAGAAGATTAAACCTGCGATACTCATATATGGGGCAATCAAGCTGTTTGCCATCGCGTCCTTTTGAACTTGTGACAGTACTTCACCTTCATTTACTACACCGCTGACCACAACAGCTGCAAATACGATAGGTACGATTACACCCGCAGACTTATTGAGTAAACCCATAATACATACGCGTACAGCCGCTGATTCTTCAGAGCCCATTTTTACCACATATGGATTTACAGCAGTTTGCAACACAGTTTGACCAACACCTATCATTAATTGAGCAAATAGGAAGATTTCGATCATTTGCATTTTTGCAGCAGGAATATACATCAATGCAGATAAAGCCATAATCGCGCAACCGATAGCCATACCATTTTTGTAACCGACTTTTTTGATCAGCATCGCTGATGGGATACCAGCGATCGTCACTGCAATATAGAAAGAAGAAATGATAAATGAAGCTTGGAGCGGTGATAGCTCCAACATCTGTTGTAAGAATGGCGTAATAGCCCCATTTAACCAAGTAATGCAGCCCAATATGAAAAACATTGACCCTGCGAGTGTCATAGGTAGCCAGACGCTTTGTTTGGCGAGTTGTTCTTTATCCACTGTCGCTTCCATAAAACTCTTCTTGTTGCTAGGGGTACATTGCAGTTTTGAAGCAAACTCAGCAATGTACAAAGTTAATTTGGATTATTATTTTTGCGCTTTATGTGCTCAATTTGGCATAGATCCAGAAAAATGACAGCGCTGACATTTAACTTTACGTTAAAATCTATTTCATTACCAGTTAGAATTTGAGCAAAATTATCACCAAAAAAGGGCCATTGCCCTTTTTTGCGATAAACTGAATACGAGGGTTTATTTCAACCCTGTGACACGGCTCGTATTTTTTTCTCCGGCTCGCGTTCTCAACAATACCTTACTTTCATCTGAGACACTCATCTGATCAGTATAAGGCTGCCAAGATTCACCATTGTCTAAGCTCACTTCAATTGCAAGATAAGGGAAAGCACTATTCGCTTCAAGTTTACCCAACACCACTTTGGCACCAGGAACCGGAAGGTTTGGCTTAATGCCATCGTTTTGCAACTTTGCAATTTCTTTTAAAGACAAGGCTGCAGCAAAGGTTGAGAAGTCCTTATTTAACTCTTTTTGGTTAATACGACGCCCTTCCCAATCCGCTTTATGCCAAGCGCGTTCCGCGAGCGAAAGCAAACGAGGGAAAATTAATCGTAACACTTGGTCTTCCGAGCGAATGGTCTCACTCCATATTTGCCCTTGCATACCAAGGATATTTTGCGGTCTTTTAAGCGCAGGTAACTCTCGACCAACTAAGGCTTCTAGATTCACGATAGGCTCACGATTTCGCGTGAAGTCCGCATTCGCATAAATATTATCTGGCATATACGAAAATGCTTTTTTCGTATCTGTGTAACGAGTTGCCCAATAATAGCCGCGCTCTTCAGGGTGCGCTTCGTAAGGGTGATCAAAGTACAAATGTGTACCGTGAGACAAAATAACTTGGTAATTGTTGTTTGCAAAACGGTGAGCTCTGTCTGCAACACCCCACTCCCAAATGTTATCCCAAGTATTTACCAAAAACTGTGGATTTGGGAATTCATCACGTTTAAAGGTCGTCGTGGTGTTATACATTAAACCATCTTCCCAAGCGGCAGGGGTGATCCCACGCTTAGCAAGCAACTTTGCAACTTTTTGAGTAAAGTATGGTTTTAAATCATTGGGTCCAGCCACTCCGTTGTCTGCGACCGCAAATAGATCATTACATGCTGGTGATTCAGTCCATGAGCCTTTTCCAACCTCATCGCCACCAAAATGGACTGTGGTTAGCATAGTGCCAGCATCGCGATACATTTCCTGCAGCTCATATACCACCTTCTCCATAAAGGCATAGCTTGAGTCCAAGCATACATTAATAGAGTTATCAGTATAGAGTTGCACGGTTAGATACTTTGAAGTGTCATCAATGTCGTTCAGAAGATAGGCTTTGGCCTCTTGCGCTTTACCTGCTTCCATCAATTTGTGATAACGCGCTTCCATCGACTTAATCGCAGCACGAGCATGCCCAGGGCTTTCGATTTCTGGAATGATCTCAATATGACGCGCAGTGGCAAATTTAAGTAACTCGACAAAGTCCTCGCGAGAAAGGAAACCATTTCCACTTCCCGTTTTGAAAGGACCTGTGCCCAACTGAGTCAGTAAGCACTCACGCTCTTGTAAATCAAAACAACGGAATGCGCCGACTTCTGTTAACTCCGGCAGTCCTGGGATCTCCAAGCGCCAACCTTCATCATCTGAAAAGTGCCAGTGGAACTTATTTAACTTATAACGCGCCATCTGTTCAATTAATTTAAATAACGCATCTTTACCATGATAGTTGCGGGCATTGTCGTAATGCATACCACGCCAGCTAAAGCGCGGAGAGTCTTTGATCTCTACGTGAGACAAGGTAATTTCATTTTTACTATCGGCTGGAAATAGTGCAAGCAAACTTTGAATACCGTAAAACACACCTGCGTTATCAATACCCGTGATTTCAATCACATCATCATCAATATCTAATGTATATGATCCGGCTTGGTTGTAGTCATAATCGCGCCCTAGACTTTTCGCAACTTTAAGGCGGATCGTCGGGATATTCCCTTCAGGCACGTGATTAGCTTCCGCTTTTAAATCCAGACCATACTCTGATAAGTCTTCTTGAAAAACGGCAACTTCTGACTTCAAACGTCCGGCAAAGCGGATCTGCCAGTTTTTGTTAAGGGTGATTTCGCCACGATTAAAGTCGATATGCTCAGGCTTTGGAATGATACGTCTTAGCGCATCTTCTTTTGAGACCGAAATATTGCTTTGATTACGTTCAAAACGCAGCGCTGCGTTCGCTATCTGCGTGTAATCGGTAGGTGTATTGTATCTCTTCAGCTGGTTCTCACGCTCAAATGGCGCAACGAACTGCGTCATATCTTCTGTATCAGTATTTGCAAAAATGACCGGTTTATTTTTACCTGATACAATAAAGGCACGCGGCATAAAATCGCTGTATGCTGCAACCCAAGCCGAACCATCAAAAGCTAACTTAAGCTTTTCACCGGCTTTTAAGCCAGCAAACGAATCGGTTGGGGTTATACGATGAAGGTCGCCATTAATATGCTCAAAGCGCAAACCTTCAGCTGTTTCCGTTGAAATATGACGAACTGAGTGCAAATAGATTTGCCAATCGCTTTGTCCTTTTGGTAGATCAACTTTTGAATTGTTAGTCAGTGTAATAGCACCGCTAAAGCCCCCAGCACCATTACTGAAGTTATTTTCTACCGCAAATTCAAAATGCGTGTCACTTGCAAATTGCGCTAACTGCTGCTGCGTAAATGATGCGTGTGTATAGAACGAGCACCCAGCAATTATCGCCCCAAGCAAAGTCGTTTTTATTCTCATCTTTTGCTCCCAGTCTTCATGTTCAATTCAAAATGAACATCATTTAATCACTTATTGTTCCTAAACATCATATAAAAGTTAAAATGACAGCGCTATCATTATTTTTTCATATCCCTGTGTTAGACAAAATGAAGCTACTCTGATTTGGCTGTAAATACCATCAAATAGCGATGAACTTGACCTTGGAAATAGCGAATGTTTGCAGAAAGTGCTGAATTGAGTGTGATATTTTGTGAGAAGTTCAGAGGATTGTAATTGGATGTCGTAAAAAGCGGCGGATTTACTGAAAGAACACAATAAAACCGCCACGAATTCATAATGTGAAATTACCAGATTTTCACTCTGTCTTCTGGTTTAAGATACATCTTATCGCCTTCTTTCACATCAAATGCCTTATAGAACTCTGGCATATTCGGCAGCACACCAATCACTCGATAATGACTTGGTGAATGCGGATCTGTCATCAGACGATTACGCAGCTCTTCATCGCGGTATTTGCGACGCCAAATTTGTGACCAGCCCATAAAGAAGCGCTGCTCTCCTGTGTAACCGTCAATAACAGGCGCTTTTTGATCGCCTAGTGAAATTTGGTACGCTTTATAAGCGACAGTTAATCCGCCTAGATCACCAATATTTTCACCCAGTGTCAGTTGACCATTAACACCAGCGTCTTCAAATGGTTTAAAACCATTAAACTGCTCAACCAGCTTTTGGCTACGCGCTTCGAATTGTGAAAGGTCAGACTCACTCCACCAATTACGTAGGTTACCATCACCATCGTACTTCGCACCTTGGTCGTCAAAGCCGTGACCTAATTCGTGACCGATAACCGCACCGATTGCACCGTAGTTTACTGCATCATCCGCTTCTAGGTTAAAGAATGGTGGCTGTAAAATCGCAGCAGGGAATACAATCTCGTTATTCACTGGGTTATAGTACGCGTTCACCGTTTGTGGTGTCATCAACCACTCGCTACGGTCCACAGGCTTGCCTAATTTATCGATCATTTCCTGATTAGCAAATTGGCTATAGCGTACATAGTTACCGACTAGATCATCAGGGCTTACTTCAAGTGCTGAGTAATCTTTCCATTTGTCAGGATAGCCAATCTTTGGCGTAAACTTATTGAGCTTGTCTTTTGCTGCTACTTTTGTTTCAGCACTCATCCACTCTAGGCCGTCAATTGCTTGATCAAAACCTTTAATAAGGTTAGCAACCAACTCTTCCATCCGCGCTTTCGCTTCTGGTGGAAAATAAGACTTTACGTAAATCTTACCTAACATTTCACCCAGTACAGAATTACTTGCATCCACCGCTTTTTTCCACGTTGGCGCTTGTTCTTCTACACCCGTCAATGTTTTACCAAAGAAACCAAATTTAAGATCAACTACATCTTTACTTAGTAACTCAGCGTAGTCATTGGTAAAGTGGAACGTTAAATAGTCTTGCCAAGCTTCTAGCTTTGAATCAGCAATGATTTTTGATAGCCCTTCAAAGAAACTAGGTTGGCTTACAATAAGTGAATCTGCTTTGATACCAAGTGCAGTTAGAAATGCTGACGTATCAAAGTCTGGCATTAATTGATTAAACGCGTCATTGCTTAGCTTGTTATAGGTTTTAGTCGCGTCGCGACTTTCAACTCGTGTCCATTGCACCTCAGCAATTTGCTTCTCTAACGCAACAATATTCAGTGCAGCTTGGCCTGGATTTTTATGACCAGCCTTTGCCAACAACTGTTCAATGTAAAGCTGATACTGTTCACGGATCTTACTGAATTTTTCGTCATCTTTCAGATAGTAATCGCGATCTGGTAAACCAAGCCCTGACTGGAACATATAAAGTGCATTTTCGCTTGAATTTTTGGCATCATTATTAACGTACCAACCAAACGGTGTGCTTGCCCCCGTTAAACGCATTTTAGCAAAGATAGCTGGTAGCTCCGACTTACTCTTCAAGTCTTGAATTTCTTTCAGATAAGGCTTAACTGGGTTTAAGCCCAGCTCGTTTCTCGCCCCTTCATCCATATAGCTTTGATAAAACGCACCCAGCTTCTGCTCATCGCTACCCGCTTTTGCAGATGCATTATTTGCAGCATCTTCCAGTACTTTACGCAGTGCTTTTTGCGACTCATCATAGAGCTGCGAGAAAGAGCCATAATTTGACTTATCTGCAGGGATTTTGGTTTTTTCTAACCAGTGACCATTCACATGAAAATAGAAGTCATCTTGTGGGCGCACTGATTTATCAATATTTTCTAATTCGATACCAGAATTCAAAACTGCCTTTTGTGCTTCGGCTTGTTCCGCTGGCTGTTGTTGTGTTTGCGGTTGTTCACTGCAACCAATCAATCCCAAAGCAAGTGCAACACTCGCAGCGGTCAGTGATAATTTCTTCATTTTATTCCCCTGATAGAGTTTCGCTTGTAAACGTCGAATTCCATTCATCTAGATAAAATAATGCTCAACTTACTTATCCAAACCTCAGCTTAAATAATCAAGCAGGTCAATTGCATATAGATGAATGTAATATAGACATAACCTTCGTGGCTTGAAAAGAATTCCTTCTAGCTGTGTTTCCTATCAAATCTCAGAGTAACGAGTGTCGTTGGCTGATGTTTATTTACACGTAAGCGGTCATTCACTAGTCTACCTATGCACATAGTGAATGACTATGACTCAGAGTGCTGAATTTAGTAACAAAGTTTGTCACTAATTTTGGCGCGCTTGTAATAATTCCACAATGGCTTTGTTGGCCTCAGGAAACGCGAGCTCATGCAACTGCTCAACTGCAACCCATTTAGAAGGCTGCCCTTCTGCACCATGAGCTTCACCGGAAAAATCCTCAACATGATGAATGTATAAGCATACCGCCTTATCAGCATAGTCATGTTCAATGCGCATTAGCTCAGATGAGTTATAGATCTCAATGCCAACTTCTTCTTGCAGCTCACGTTTCAATGCCGAAAAGACATCTTCACCCGCTTCCATTTTCCCACCTGGGAACTCCCAAAGCCCACCTTGGTGTTGATCTTCACCTCTTAAACATACAAAGATTTGCTGCGCCTTTTCAATAACACCAACAGCGACTTCCACACGTTTTTTTTGCATCACTTACTCCATAAAAAAAGCGACTTAGCGTCGCTTTTTATACCAATTTAGATTTAGGGCCTGTTATTTTAGTTTGCCACAACACTGCTTAAACTTCTTACCTGATTGGCAAGGACATGGCTCATTGCGACCAACTTTTGGCTCTGTGCGCTCAGCAACAACCGCACCCTCAGGCGTTTCACCGCCCACGCGCTCAACTTCTTCGTGTTGATATTCACGCGGAGCTTGCTCACTCTTGCGATGTTGTTCTTCAACTTTCTCAACATCTTCCTCAGCACGAACCTGAACTTTACTTAGTACGCCAACAACGTCAATCTTCAAGTTTTCAAGCATTTGTGAGAATAACTCAAACGACTCACGCTTATATTCTTGTTTCGGATTCTTCTGCGCATAACCACGTAAATGAATACCTTGGCGAAGATGATCCATTGCCGCTAAGTGATCTTTCCAATGCTGATCTAGGCTTTGTAACATAACCGCTTTTTCGAAGTGACGTAGCACATCTGGACCTACCATCTCTTCTTTTTGCTTGTACGCCTTATCCACGTCCTCTACGATACGATCGCGTAGCATTTCTTCATATAGCTTACTGTCTTCTTCAAGCCATTTAGCAATCGGAAGCTCAACATGGAAGTCGTTTTTCAAGCGTTCTTCAAGTGCCGGGATGTCCCACATTTCCGCCAGACTTTGCGGTGGAATATACTGATCAATCGTCGCATTCAATACATCTTCACGAATAGCGGTGATAGTCTCTGAGATATCGCCTTCTTCAAGTAGTTCGTTACGTTGTTCGTAAACCACTTTACGTTGATCGTTCGCAACGTCATCGTATTCAAGTAATTGTTTACGAATATCAAAGTTACGCGCTTCCACTTTACGCTGGGCGTTTTCAATTGCACGGTTAACCCATGGGTGTTCAATGGCTTCACCACGTTGCATACCTAGTTTACGCATCATGTTCGTCATACGCTCACCTGCGAAGATACGCATCAATGCGTCATCCATCGATAGGTAGAAGCGGCTTGAACCAGCATCACCTTGACGACCTGCACGACCACGTAGCTGGTTATCGATACGACGCGATTCGTGACGCTCTGTACCAATAATATGTAAACCACCAGAAGCCAGTACTGCATCATGGCGCGCTTTCCAAGCAGCTTTAATTTCTGCTATTTGCTCTTCCGACGGGTTTTCTAATTTTTCAACATCCGACTGCCAGCTGCCACCCAGTACGATATCCGTACCACGACCAGCCATATTCGTCGCAATCGTTACTTTGCCCGGTAGACCCGCATCCGCGATAATATCTGCTTCTTGCGCGTGGAATTTCGCATTCAGTACGTTATGGTCAATTTTTTCTTTGCGAAGGAAGTGAGAAAGATACTCAGAACTTTCGATAGATACCGTACCCACCAACACAGGCTGACCACGTTCTTGGCAAGAACGAATGTCTTCAAGAATGGCTTCAAATTTCTCTTCTTGTGTCAAATATACAAGATCCGCACGGTCATCACGCACCATAGGTTTATTGGTTGGGATAACGACCGTATCTAGGCCATAGATTGACTGGAACTCGAACGCTTCAGTGTCCGCTGTACCTGTCATACCTGCAAGTTTGTTATATAAACGGAAGTAATTCTGGAATGTGATTGAAGCCAAGGTTTGGTTTTCGTTTTGAATACGAACCCCTTCTTTCGCTTCAACGGCTTGGTGAAGGCCCTCAGACCAACGACGTCCTTCCATCGTACGGCCAGTGTGCTCGTCAACAATGATAACTTCGTTATCTTTTACAACGTAATCAACGTCTTTTTGATATAGCTTGTGAGCACGAAGTGCTGCGTAAACATGGCTAAGTAATGAAATATTACCTGCCGAGTAAAGCGAGTCACCCTCTTCAATCAAACCACGTTCAGTCAGTAATTCTTCAACTTTGATTTGACCACGCTCGGTAAGGTGAACTTGTTTACCTTTTTCATCAATGGTGAAATCGCCATCGCCTTCCACGCCTTCTTCATCTTCTTTTTCTTGTTGCACAAGATCAGGAACAATTTTATTGATTTCGGCATAAAGCTCAGAGCTATCTTCAGCAGGCCCAGAAATGATAAGTGGTGTACGCGCTTCATCGATTAGGATTGAATCCACTTCATCCACAACCGCATAGTTAAGTGGACGTTGTACACGTTCATCGACACTAAACGCCATGTTATCGCGCAAATAGTCGAAGCCGAACTCGTTATTGGTGCCGTAAGTGATATCCGCAGCATAGGCTTGCTTTTTCTGCTGTGGCATCATGCCTGGTACGTTACAACCTACAGTAAGACCTAGGAATTCAAAGAGTGGACGGTTGGTCTCAGCATCACGCTTAGCTAAGTAGTCGTTAACGGTAATAACGTGAACGCCCTTGCCCGAAACCGCATTTAAATACGCAGGCAATGTTGCTGTTAGTGTTTTACCTTCACCCGTTCTCATTTCTGAAATACGACCTTGGTGAAGCACCATACCACCAATCATTTGCACATCGAAATGACGCATTCCAAATACGCGCTTAGATGCTTCACGCACCGTAGCGAACGCCTCTGGTAATAAGTCATCTAGCGTTGAACCTTGCTCAATACGCTGTTTAAATTCAGCCGTTTTTGCTTTTAGTTCATCATCGCTTAATTTGCCGTATTGTTCTTCTAACGCATTGATTAAAGCGACTGTTTTTCTTAGGTTTTTGATGGTGCGATCATTACGACTACCAAAAATTTTGGTAAAAATATTTGCTAACATGTTTAAACCGTTTCACTCTGTGTATTGGCTGACCCATCTCTCTAAGCCAATGTTGTTAAGGTTGGGTCGCGCTTGTCCTGTTGGCGACAAAAGCCTTCCTAAATTACGGTTTTCACTTTGCCAATTTAGGAGTAAGCATTTTGTATCTTGCCGAGTTAAAATTATGCCCTATCATACCAGACTCTTTGTTTCTGCAAACCTTATTGGGTAAATAATACCAAGTTCAATTGCAAGAAATCTTTACTGTTGGAGCGTAAGCGTACCGTTGCAAGTGATAAAGTTTAGTTAGCACCTAACTCGACTCATTTATTCGAGTACAGAGCTAAGCACTTTCGACAACAAATGTTGGTACTTTTGGATTTCTCAAAATTTTGTCTCTGATATACTTAGAAGACTGAGAAACCACCAGTACGGAGTAATTTGACTCCGTATTATCCCGATATGGCGGTTATTTTTTATTTTTCAACCTATGGGAAGTAAGTCATTGGCTAAAAATCGCTACAATCCAAAACCGCTTGATGAAGTGATGGGGGGGTGGTCAGATAAGCTCAATCAATATGGCCAAAAAAGTGCCCAAGCAGCACAGTTACAGAGCTGTTTGGAAAACACGCTAGGCCCTATTTTGAGTAAGAAATGCCGTGTCGCTCACTACAAAGAGGGAACACTAACGATAGAAGCGGCTTCAGCAACGCTTGCTACTCGATTAAACTTTTTGAAAATGGATATTCTCAGTGCATTTAGAAAAGTTGGGTTACATGACTGTGCATTGGTTAAAATTACCACTAATCCAGAAGCCCAACAGCGTCTTGCCAACAAGGTGGAGTCCCAATCTTCGACCTATCAAGCCAATCGAAGTATGAGCCAAGCCACTGGCGAGCATTTGCTAGCGCTAGCGCAATCCGCTCCACCATCGCTTAAGGCGAAACTAGAAAGACTCGCTAAACACGCAAACACAACGCAAAAAAAATGACGCCTTAGCGTCATTTTTTATCAAACTGTATTAGCCTAAAAGCTTTATGCCGTTGCGGTATTGATACCCGCTTCCATTCCTGGCGCTGGCATACTGACTGGCTCTTCGAATGTTGCCCACTCCCATGCTGACTCAGTTGCCATGATTTCACGAAGCAACATATTGTTTAGGCCGTGGCCTGATTTATAGCATGAGATCTTACCTAAAATGTTGTGACCTGCCATAAACATATCACCCACACAGTCTAAGATCTTGTGTTTAACAAACTCATCCGCATAGCGTAGGCCATCTGGATTTAATACTTTAAACTGGTCTAAAACAACCGCATTATCCATGCTGCCACCTAAGGCTAGGTTGTTTGCATGCATGTATTCGATATCACGCATAAAACCAAAAGTACGAGCACGACTGATCTCTTCAGTAAAGCTTTGAGCGGTAATGTCTAATCCAATACGTTGGCGGCTAGCGTTGATCGCAGGGTGATTGAAGTCGATTTCAAAGTCGATGTGGAAACCATCGTAAGGCTCAATTTCGGCCCACTTGTCGCCATCTTCAACACGCACTTTTTCTTTGATGCGAATAAAGCGCTTGGCAGCGTTTTGCTCTTCAATACCGCCTTTTTGAATTAAGTAGATGAATGGCAATGCACTGCCATCCATAATAGGCACTTCGGCGCTGTCTAGCTCTACGATGAGGTTATCAATCCCAAGCGCAGCTACCGCAGCAATCAAATGCTCGGTAGTAGACAAGCGAACGCCGTCTTTATTTGTTAAACACGTACACAGTTGCGTGTCGCCCACAGCTTCCGGTGTTGTTTCAAAATCAACAACAGGGTCTAGATCAACGCGGCGAAATACAACACCTGTATTCACACCAGCTGGTCGGAGAGTGATCGTGACCTTTTCACCTTTGTGTAAACCTACACCTGTGGCTTTAACGACTTGTGCAATCGTACGTTGTTTAATCATATATTCGCCCACTTAAATTCTAGATAGGCGGCGGAGTATAACATAGTTCCACCAAACTGCCAATCTTTGTTTATTTTTTATACCAACTTTAGTCTGACTGCTTACGTAAAAAAGCCGGAATATCGAAGTAGTCACCTTTTTCTTTACTGTCGCTGCCTTTTGCGCTTGCTGAACTAGAAGCTTGTTGTGGCTTCTGCTCTTGCACTTGTGGTGCAGGCGCTTCAGCTGGCTGCTCAGGCTCTGCAGCTGACGTTTGTGGTTGCGTAAAGCTTGGCACATACATGCTCGTTTGTGAGCTAGTTTGTGTTCCACCTCCCGCATCTGAGCCTGAGGCTTGTCTAAAGCCATTGTCTACAATACCAAATTGCGGACGACGGTCACCACCTAAGCCTGTAGCAACCACGGTCACTCTTAGCTCTTCGCTCATTTCAGGGTCAATAACAGCACCTACTACCACAGTCGCGTTCTCTGACGCTAACGCTTTAACATGGTTACCAACGACCTCAAACTCTTCGATAGTAATGTCCATGCCTGCGGTGATATTCACCAAAATACCTTTCGCGCCAGTTAGGTCAACATCTTCTAAAAGCGGGCTAGAAATCGCGGCTTCCGCAGCTTCTTGTGCACGATCAGGGCCTGTCGCCGAAGCCGTCCCCATCATTGCAGTACCCATTGCCGACATCACAGTTCTCACATCCGCAAAGTCAACGTTGATTAGACCTGAACGTGTGATCAACTCTGCAATACCTTGTACCGCGCCATAAAGCACGTCATTTGCTTTTGCGAAGGCATCTAGCAGTGTAGTCCCTTTACCAAGAACTTTAAGCAATTTGTTGTTTGGAATTGTAATAAGTGAATCTACAATTTCTGACAACTCAGCAATACCTTGCTCAGCCGCAGCCATGCGCTTTTTACCTTCAAGATCGAAGGGGCGCGTTACTACAGCTACAGTCAAAATACCTAGTTCTTTTGCTGCGCGTGCAACAACAGGTGCGGCACCGGTACCTGTACCGCCGCCCATACCGGCTGCGATAAATACCATGTCTGCGCCTTCAAGGCTGCTCTTGATGGTTTCTAGATCTTCTTCTGCTGCGCTGCGGCCCACTTCTGGGTTTGCGCCAGCTCCAAGACCTGAGGTGATCTGAGTACCTAGCTGTACAGTAATATCCGCAGACGAACGGCGTAACGCTTGTGCGTCCGTATTCGCTACGATAAAACGTACACCTTCAATTTCTTGGTTTACCATATGTTCTACGGCGTTACCGCCGCCGCCACCGACACCGATGACTTTAATGACAGCTTCTTCGCTGTGCTGTTCCATAATATCAAACATCTTCACTCTCCGACTTGAGTATTAAAACTCGCCTTGGAACCATTTTGTAACACGGTTCCACCAACTCCCCTCTGCATCTACTTTCGACTTCTGTGCATTCATCGATTGTAGTGAGCGGCCGTATTGTAACAAACCTACCGCCGTTGCATATGCAGGGTCATCCACATAATCTGTTAATCCCTTAATGCCAATTGGTTTCCCTATTCTTACTGGCATTTGGAATATATCTTCTGCGACTTCTTGTGCACCTTGCATCTTGGCACTACCGCCAGTGATAACAAGACCCGCCGCAATTTGATCTTCAAAACCTGAGCGACGTAATTCTTCTTGTGCAAGCTCAAACAGTTCTCTAAATCTTGGCTCTACCACCTCAGACAAAGTATGACGAGACATTACCCGCGCAGGACGCCCACCAACACTTGGTACTTCGATGGTTTCTTCACTTGATGCCATTTGGCTCGACGCGAAGGCATATTGTACTTTCAGAGACTCGGCATGCGAAATAGGTGTTCTAAATATTTTTGCTATATCGCCAGTGACCTGATTACCCGCAACCGGGATCACGGCAGTATGACGCAGTGCCCCATTCACATAAATCGCAATATCCATGGTGCCACCACCAATGTCTAATACCGCAACACCAAGCTCTTTTTCGTCTTCAGTCAACACCGAGTAACATGACGCCAAGGCGTTAAACGTTAATTGGTCTACCTGTAAACCACAGCGTTCAACACACTTTTCAATATTCTTTGCCATGTCATTCGAACACGTAATGATATGTGCTTTAGCTTCCATCCTTACGCCACTCATGCCTAGCGGGTTTTTGATCCCCTCTTGCATGTCGATGCTATATTCTTGCGGCAATGAGTGCAGCATTTTGCGTTCGGCAGACATAGGTACAGAACGTGCAATGTGAATAACATTGGCAATATCATCGTCTGTAACTTCAGCATTGTTTATTGCCACCACGCCACTTTCATTTTGACACTGAATATGTTTGCCTGAAATCCCCAAATAAACCGAGCTTATTCTGCAATCAGCCATTAGCTCTGCTTCATCTACAGCGCGTTTAATAGACTCAGAAACGAGGTCTAAATCGTTTACCCCGCCCTTATCCATGCCGTGAGATTCTTGGCGTCCGACACCGACAATACTAAGTTGATTGTCCACAGTGATCTCCCCAACTGTGGCGACGACCTTTGATGTGCCAACATCTAATCCAATCACTAAGTTTCTTTCTGCCGACTTTGTCATGCTTCACTCTTGTTATTTTGTTGTTCTTGCTGCTCAGTAGGTTCTTTCCAACTCACTGCCAGTCCCGTGTCGTAGCGTAAATCAATGACATCGATTACTTTACCTTCAGGGCGTTCCATACGTGGATACACGTCAATAAAACGCTGTACTCGTTTGGCTTTATCTTCACGCCCTAAATTTAAGCGGATCCCATTGTCCAGCCATAGCTGCCAAGCAAATCGTTCTGAAAGCGCTAAACTTTCCAACGTAAACTGATTTACCGCCAACAAGGCTTTAAACTGCTTAAATGTTTGCCATGCTTCTTCAGCACTCCCTTCAGGGCCGTATAATTCAGGCAGCCCTTGCGGCAATTTGTTACTGCTCGCTTGGAATACTTCGCCATCATCATTGAGTAATGAATCGCTATTCCAATGCGCAACCGGCTTATGTTCCACTACATAGACTTGCAGCGTATCCGGCCATTGTTTTCTGACTGACACTGTCGCAATCCAAGGTAAAGACTTTACCGCCTTGTGGACTGCTTTTACATCAAGCTCAAAAAAACTATTTAAATCTGCGGTTTTAATTGCCGCCACAATGTCATCTTCATTGGTATAATGCGGTTTACCGAGCACTTTGAGTGTTTTTATTTGCGCATCATGATGTGCAACTAACCAATCACTTACCCAGTATGTTCCTCTTACCAATGTAAAAATCACCACAAAGAAGAAGCCAAGTCCCCAGAAAAGGGGCCAGTTCACTCTTGAACTGATCAGCTTCAACCCTGCCAAAAATGCTCGCATATTAAAGCGTTTGCTCCAAAATGCGAACAACTAATTGTTCAAAACTTACACCCGTTGCTTTTGCTGCCATCGGTACCAACGACTTTTCGGTCATACCAGGTACGGTATTTACCTCGAGTAGATAGAAATGACCTTGCTCATCTTGCATGGCGTCAACACGTCCCCAACCAGTGGCACCAACCAATTCAAAAGCGTGCTTTGCCATCACTTGTAATTGCTCAGTGTGTGCAGCGCTAATATCCGCCGGACAATAATACTCAGTACTGTTGACTTGGTATTTGGCTTCATAATCGTAAAAACCACGAGGCGTACGCATTTCAATAACAGGCAATGCCTCTTTACCAAGCATAGACACGGTAAACTCGCGTCCAGTGATCCATCGTTCAACGAGAACTTGATCGTCAAACTTAAAGGCATTATTTAATGCCGCAGTCAGGGTTTCTTCGCTGTCTGCCTGAGCCATACCTATGCTCGAGCCTTCGTGACTTGGCTTTACCATGACTTTGCCAAATTCAGCTATCAGCGCCTTAGCATCAAAACCCGTCTCTTTGCTTACGACAGCATAAGGCGCCGTACTTAACTTGGCAGACTGAAATAGATGCTTACAGCGGACTTTATCCATTGCAAGCGCACTACCAAGTACACCGCTTCCAGTATATGGTATCCCCATAAACTCAAGCGCACCTTGAATAGTGCCATCTTCACCGCCACGGCCATGCAGTGCAATGAATACGCGATCCACACCAAGGTCTTTAAGTTGCCATAAATTACGTTCTGCTGGATCAAAAGCAATCGCATCTATACCTTGATTAACGAAGGCATTTAACACTGCATTACCGGATTTTAGCGACACCTCTCGCTCTGCTGAACTACCGCCAAGTAATACGGCTACTTTTCCAAACTGACTACTCATAATTCACTCTGTTTTAACTGCGCTATCGATAGCCCGGTTGCGGCTAACTGCTTCACGATCTGACCTATATTGCCGGCCCCTTGCGTCAACACTAAATCACCATCTGCCATGGTACTTGCTAACACTTTCGCCAATTCACCATGGTCACTGATATGAATAGGCTCAACGCCACGTTGACGGAGACTACGGCACAAACTTTTACTATCCGCACCAACGATGGGCGCTTCACCGGCACTATATACATCTAACAGCAGTAGTTTATCAACATCGCAAAGCACTTTTACGAAATCTTCATATAAATCGCGTGTTCGACTATAGCGATGTGGCTGATAAATCATAACCAAACGCTTATCAGGCCAACCAGATTTAGCTGCTTTTATCGTCATCGCAACCTCAGACGGATGGTGGCCATAATCATCAACCAACATCACCTCACCCACTTCATTATTGAATGAGCCGTAATGCTGGAAGCGACGTCCTACACCCTCAAAATTGGCTAGCGCCTGATAAATCGCTTCGTTTTCAATATTGTGATCTTTTGCAACCGCAATAGATGCCAGCGCGTTCAATGCATTGTGCTTACCTGGCATATTTAATGTCACTTCAAGTAACTCACCGTCTTTGGTTCTGACTTTAAAGTGTGATTCACTTTGTGTTTGCTTGAAGTCCAGTAACTGATAATCCGCATCGTTAGCCTCACCATACGTAATTGTCGGCCTTGCAAAGCGTGGCAATAATTCTCTCACGACTGGCGAATCGATACACACCACCGCCAGACCATAAAATGGTAAGTTATGGATAAACTCGATGTAGGTGTCTTTCATTTTTTCGAAGTCACCGTCGTAAGTATCCATGTGGTCTTCTTCGATATTTGTTACCACCGATACCATCGGTTGCAAATGCAAAAACGATGCATCGCTCTCGTCCGCTTCTGCGATAAGGTATTCACTGCTGCCCACTTTGGCATTACTGCCAGCACTATTGAGCAAGCCACCAATAATAAAGGTTGGATCCAGCTCAGCCCGCGCAAAAATACTCGCGATCAGGCTCGTCGTTGTGGTCTTACCATGTGTTCCTGCCACCGCAATCCCGTGACGAAAGCGCATCAACTCCGCGAGCATTTCGGCGCGACGAACGATTGGCGTACGGTTTGCCTTCGCCGCTTGGATCTCTGGGTTTTGGTCGTTGATGGCACTCGATACCACAACCACATCAGCCATTTTTACATTTTCAGCTTGGTGGCCGATAAAGATCTCGGCGCCCATATTTGTTAATCGCTCTGTCATCGTACTTTTAGCGATATCTGAGCCTGTAATTCGGTAACCTTCAAAGGCCAGCACTTCTGCAATCCCACCCATACCAGCACCACCAATCCCGATAAAGTGGATGGTGTTGATACGTCGCATTGCTCTTCTGCTTGAAGCTTCCATTTAATGTCCTAGTTCGATAATTCTGTACAAATTTGGGCAACTTTCGCTGTTGCCTCCGACTTACCGCATTGTCTCGCTTTTGCTGCCATGGTCGCAATTTTTTGCGGCTCAATAACAAGTGGCTGCAGTGTAGTTGCTAGCGTTTCTGGCGTCAGTGCAGTTTGCTGCAATATAAAAGCAGCCCCAGCCGACACTAAAAATTGCGCGTTAGCCGTCTGGTGATCGTCAACTGCATGTGGGAAAGGCACAAAAATCGCCGTTTTCCCAGCTGCGGCTATCTCACTCACGGTAAGCGCGCCAGCACGGCAAATAACCAAGTCAGCCCAAGCGTATGCAGCATCCATATCATGAATGAACTCGCTGACCTCAGCATTAATGCCTGCACTTTCATATCGTTGTTGTGTATCGTCTTGGTTATGTTTACCGCTTTGATGACGAATATTTAATCCGATACTGGCCACCTGTAGCTTTAGTAACTTAAGTCCTTCTGGCACGGTTTCATTCAGTGCTTTTGCTCCCAATGAACCACCGACAATTAATAGATTTAACGGCACTGAAACCGGTTTATCGCTAATCTCAGCAACACTTGCACGTACCGGATTCCCTACAACCTGAGCGAGCTTTTCACTGAATGCGCCGGGAAAACCAGCCAGTACGCGACTTGCAATTTTCGCCAGCAACTTATTGCTCATACCCGCAACCGCATTTTGCTCATGGATCACCAAAGGGATCCCAAGCAGTTTCGCAGCAACACCTACAGGGCCAGTTACATAACCGCCCATGGCTAACACCACATCAGGTTTACGCTGTTGTAAAATACGCTTTGCTGCTAGTACCGCTTTTAAAACCATAAATGGCGCGGTTAGTAATCGTTTGACTCCGTTACCACGTACGCCTTTCATGGCAATGAAATCAATTTCAAAACCGTAACGCGGCACCACATCCGCTTCCATTCTGTCCGCAGTGCCAACCCAGCTCACTTGCCAAGCCTGCGCTTGTAAAAATTGTGCCACTGCAATACCTGGAAAAATATGTCCACCTGTACCGCCCGCGACCACTAGAAGACGTTTTGTCATCGTCTACCTCCACGGGATGTTGCCTGCCTTGTCGACATTTTTGTCTCAAAATCTATACGTTGTAGAATGCCCGCCGCAATTGTCATCACCCAAAGGCTAGAGCCACCGTAAGAAACAAATGGCAGTGTTAAACCTTTAGTGGGTAAAATGCCAGCGCTCGCACCAATATTAACGACTGCCTGAAAGGCAAACCAAATACCAATGCCCAGGGCAAAATACCCTTCGTATTCTTTGCCTGCTTTAAGGGCCTTTTGCCCGATAAAGAGCGCTCGAGTAACCAATACGCCGAGTAAAATAATAATGCTAAATACCCCAATAAAGCCCAGTTCTTCGGCAATTACTGCAAAAATAAAGTCATTATGTGCTTCCGGCAAATACTGTAGCTTTTGTATGCTATTACCCAAACCTTGACCAAACCAGCCACCTTGGCCGTATGCCATTAGGGATTGTACCAATTGATAACCAGCGCCAAATGGATCTTCCCAAGGGTTTAAAAAGCCCACGACACGCTTCATACGATATGGCTCAATGATGATAAGCACTACCACCAAAGAAACACCGGTAAGCATTAAGGTAAAAAACTGCCAAAGCCTTGCACCAGCTAAAAACAATAGGCCAACGGTCGTCACAAACATGACCACCACAGTACCTAAATCCGGCTGCATCAAAATTAAGAACGCATACACCGCAAACACAATCATTGGCTTGGCGAAGCCTTTGATGTTTTCTTGTACTTCATCGCGTTTACGTACCAAGTAGCCGGCAATATAGCTGAAGAAAAATAGCTTAGATGCCTCTGCTACTTGCAAACCAAAAGGACCAAGCGGGATCCAGCGTCTTGCACCATTTACTTCGCGACCAATAATCAGTACCGCCACTAACAGTACCAAGCCAAAAAGCAGCAAATATGGATTACTGCGTTTCCACCAAGTCATTGGCACACTTGTCGCAAACCAAAAGAGAATAAACGAGCCCACTAAAAAGATGACGTGGCGAATGGTAAAGTGAAAAGGATTATCAAATAGTCGCTCGGCAACTGGCATAGAAGCACTTGTCACCATCACAAATCCCACTCCAATAAGCATGAGCATGCAGTACATCAAAGGTACGTCAAATAAGCTTTCGGACTGGCGAGGCGTTAGCGCCTCTTTGATATCAGCGACGTTAATCAAGCATGTTCCCCCACTAAACGGACGAACTCATCCCCACGCGCCATATAGTTTGGGTACATATCTATGCTGGCACAGGCTGGTGCTAATAGCACAATATCACCATTGGTCGCTATCGTTTTTGCCGCCAACACGGCTTCTTCTAAATTGTTGACCTGATGGCTATTGCGCAGCAGTGGCATAAACTGTGCGCCGTCTTGTCCGAAACAAAATAGCGCTTTGCAATGCGTAGTGAGTGGTGTCTTGAGCGGTGAAAGGTCTGCCCCTTTCGCATCACCACCCACAATCAAAATAATGTTTTTTCGGCCTGAAGCCAAAGAATCAATAGCGGCGACCGTCGAGCCAACATTCGTTGCCTTTGAATCGTTGAAGTAACGAACCCCTGCAACATCGGCAACTAACTGACAACGATGAGGTAACCCCGTGAAACTCGCAAACGCGCTGGCAAATGCCTGCATAGGTAATTGCATCGGCGCTAATAACGCTAATACCGCCAAGGCGTTAAATTGATTATGTCGCCCCACCATCGCCAACGTTTTTACCGCTAGCAGTGGTGTTTGTTTGTGTGCGAAATACGCCTCACCGTCAAAGGTCATTAAGTGATAATCCCCCTCAGTGAGGGATACACTGCTGCCTTGCCCATGCTGCGCAAAGGTATAATGATCTTCAGCATTAAAGACAATATGTTCAACATGCTGGTAAATACGTTGCTTCGCTTCAATATAAGCTTGAAAATCAGGATAGCGATCCATGTGATCTTCAGTAATATTGAGGATCATTGCCGACAAACAAGCCAAGCTATGCGTGGTTTCAAGCTGAAAACTAGACAGCTCGAGCACATAAACATCATGCGGCTGCTCTAACAACGACAGCACAGACGTGCCAATATTGCCGCCAAGCCCAACTTTTAAGCCTGCGGCTTTCAATACTTCTGTCGCGAGCGTAACAACGGTGGACTTACCGTTAGAGCCCGTAACGGCAATCACTGGACGGGTATTGAGGCGTGCAAATAGCTCGATATCGCCGATGACTTCAACGCCTTCGGCAATGGCAGCGGCAACGCTCTGTTCAAATAGCGGGATCCCTGGGCTAATGATAATCAGATCCGTTTGCGCCAAAGCGGCATCAGCAAGATTGCCAAATACCGCTTCACATTCAGGTGCGTTGTGACTTAGCCAGTCCGAGCCCGGAGGCACTGGACGACTATCAACCACTTTTGGATTAATACCGTGCGACAGCAGAAAACGCACAATCCCCTGTCCTGTGACTCCAAGTCCCAGTACCGTGACATGCTTTTTCTGTAATTGCTCAATATACGTCATTATCTAATCTTCAACGTCGCAAGACCGGCCAGAACCAAGATAATCGAGATGATCCAAAAACGGACTATCACGCGTGGCTCAGGCCATCCTTTTAATTCGTAATGATGGTGAATAGGGGCCATTCTAAAGATCCGCTGACCTCTGAGTTTGTAAGACCCTACCTGTAAAATCACGGATAATGCCTCCATCACAAATACACCGCCCATAATGATCAGCACTAACTCTTGGCGTACTAAAATAGCGATGATCCCGAGTGCACCACCCAACGCCAATGAACCAACATCGCCCATAAAAACTTGTGCCGGATAGGTGTTAAACCATAAGAAACCAAGGCCTGCACCGACAATCGCCGTGCATACCACAACCAGTTCACTCGTGAGTGGTAAATGAGGAATATGAAGGTAGCTTGAGAAATTAGCGTTACCAGTCACGTATGCAATAATCGCGAGTGCTGAGGCAACCAAAATGGTCGGCACAATAGCAAGACCATCCAATCCATCTGTTAGATTAACTGCGTTTGACGTACCCACAATCACAAAGTAACTCATGACTAAATAGAACAAACCAAGTTGTGGTAATACATCTTTCAAAAATGGCACGACTAACGTGGTTTCCGCAGCGCTGGTGGACGTAAAGTACAAAAATGCCGCCGTAGAGATCGCAATAACCGACTGCCAGAAGTATTTCCAACGTGCAATTAGGCCTTTACTGTCTTTTCTGATCACCTTGCGGTAATCATCCACGAATCCAACAATACCTAAGCTGCCAATGACAAATAACGTCACCCACACATATTTGTTGCTAAGGTCGCCCCACAGTAGCGTACTGGTAAAGATCGCAGCCAGAATTAACAGTCCACCCATAGTTGGGGTACCCGACTTAGACAAGTGCGATTCAGGGCCATCATCACGTACGGTCTGACCAATCTGCATGCGTTGTAATGCAGCGATGAGTTTAGGGCCAAAATACAACGAAATCATTAAGGCCGTTAAAATGCCTAAAATCGCCCTCAGGGTAAGGTAAGAAAATACGTTAAACCCAGAATAATATTGGGTAAGATACTCGGCTAGCCAAACTAACATGATACTTCTCCTGTCTCGCTATCCGACTGGCCAGCGTTTACTAATTCTTCAACGAGCAGTTCCATCCGCGCACTACGTGATCCTTTAACGATAACGGTGCATTGCCCTGATTGCTCGGCCAATACAACCCGTAACGCCTTCATTAAATTCTCGCGAGTCGAGAAATGACGATTTGGCTTTTCAAATACATTGCTAGCGCTACTACTCAGCACCCCCAATGAAAACAATTCATCAATGCCTTGCTGCTTAGCATACTCGCCGACTTCACGGTGATATTCGCGGGCATCTTCACCCAGTTCTGCCATATCACCCAACGCCAATACTTTATAGCCAGACATAGACGCCAGTAAATCAATCGCCGCGTTGACAGATTTCACGTTTGCATTGTAGGTGTCATCGACGACACGCAGTGTGTCCGAGACTTGGATCATGTTGACACGGCCCTTTACTTCAGCCATTTGTTCAAGACCCGTTGCAACCTCACTTAAGCTTGCGCCCAGTTCAGTTGTCAATGCTGCCGCAATCAACGCATTGCCAACGTTGTGCTGGCCACTAAGCGGTAAACTAATGGTGGTACGCTCTTCACCTTGGCATAGCGTGAAGGTCGGGCGAGCTAGCTCATCCAGCTCAATCGCTTCCACCCAAATATCAAGCTGAGCATTTAAGCTATAACGTTTCACTTTAGAAACAGCTAAGCTTTCCTGCCACATCTGAGCATAATCGCTATCCGCATTGATGACTGCGACACCGTCAGCTTTTAGGCCTGAGAAAATCTCACCTTTCGCTTTTCCTACGCCATCAATTGAACCAAACCCTTCGATGTGGGCTGGTGCGACATTACATACTGTCGCCACGTCTGGACTTACTAATGCAGTGGTATAAGCAATTTCACCCAAGTGGTTAGCGCCGAGTTCTATCACCGCATATTCATCATCTTCACTTAAGCGCAATAGCGTCAACGGTACCCCGATGTCGTTATTAAAATTACCTTTCGTCGCAAGGACTTTGCCTTTTTGCGCCAAAATCGCCGCACACATTTCTTTCACTGTGGTTTTACCGACACTGCCGGTAATTGCAATCGTTTTAGGGGCAACGGTTTCAATTACTGCTCGGCCAATTTGGCCTAAAGCAATGCGCGTGTCTGCAACCACAAACTGTGGCAAATCGATATCTTCATCATGCTCAGAAACAATAGCTGCAATAGCACCTTGCGTTTTGGCCACATCCAAGAAGCGGTGACCGTCAAAGTTAGGCCCTTTAAGTGCTAAAAATACCTCTCCAGACTGTATTGTTCTGGTATCAGTATTAATATTGGCGACTGCCAAATTCTCCCCGTCGTAAGGGGTTTTTAAGACTGCTGCAAGCCAAGAAAAATCCATCTTGATCATGCCTTTTCCCCTCGTAAAATCGCTGCAACGCATTGCCTATCACAAAAATCAATGCGTTCAGTACCTATAATTTGATAATCCTCGTGCCCTTTCCCCGCTATTAGCACCACACTGTTTTCATCAGCTAGGTCTATCGCGTGTTGAATGGCTAGCCCTCTATCAGGCTGGCAGACAGCATACTCAGGGTGGATGAGTCCTGCCTTAACGTCATCAATGATTAAAGTGGGATCTTCACTTCGTGGATTATCGCTGGTGATCACCAGTTTATCTGCATATTTCTCCGCAGCTCGCGCCATTTCAGGACGCTTACCTTTATCTCTATCACCACCGCAACCAAACACACAGATAAGATTACCCGGTACATGTGCTCGCAAGGCTTGTAGTGCGAGTGCCAAAGCGTCTGGGGTATGGGCATAATCAACAATACACGTAGGTTTTTCAGGGGCACTAAATGGCTGCATACGGCCTGCAACTGGCGCAAGTTGGCTGCAAGCTTCGCTTAATGCTTCAAGACTTGCGCCTTGCAATAGTAAAATCGCAATCGCAGCAGCTAAATTATAAAGATTAAACTCACCATACAGTGGCACACTGACTTCACATTCACCCCAGCTGGTTTTTAACGTCGCTGTTAAACCATTTGGGTGTGCCGACACGGCATCAAAGCATACATATTGTTGGTAGCTATGCGCTTCACTCCAGCGACCGTAAACAACCACTGTATCGTCATTAAACTCAGCGGCCCAGCTTGCACCTACTTCGTCGTCAATATTGATGACTTTGTGATTTGGCGCACAGCGAGTAAATAGCAGTTTTTTGGCTTCTGCATAGCTTTGCATATCACCGTGATAATCTAAGTGATCGCGCGTCAAGTTGGTGAAAACAGCCACATCAAAGTCGCATTCGTCAACTCGACCTTGCACCAAGCCATGGGAAGATACCTCCATCGCGACTTGATCATATTGTTGCTGTAAAAACGCCAAAATACGTTGTAAATCTACGTTTGACGGCGTGGTGTTTGCCAGCGGAATAAGGCTGTCTGGTTGACCATAACCAAGCGTACCTATCACAGCACCAGCACTACCGGTTAGGCTCGCTAAATTGGCAATCATCGCTGTCGTGGTAGATTTACCATTGGTGCCAGTAACGCCTGTGAGTTTGAGCTTTTTACTCGGGTATGCATAAAACCGCGCTGCAATTGCTGCCAACTTATCAGCAAGATTATCGATAAAAATCGCTTGCTCTGGTGCAACATTAAGCTCGCTTCCCGTTTCTGCAAGCACACATTTAGCACCTTGCGCAACGGCACTGGCGGCATATTTAGCACCGTCTTGGGCATGACCTTGCAGTGCAACAAAACAATCACCCGGCTCAATCGCTCGACTGTCTATGCGTAGATGCTCAACCTCAACAGCGGCAATATTGACACCATAATCACTGAGTACCTGAGCCAGATCACGCATCGTTATCTGCTCCAGAAATATAAGCCACACGCTCTTTATCAGGTGCTACGTTTAGAATTCTCAGTGCATTAGACATAATTTCAGCAAAAGCAGGCCCTGCGGTTTGACCGCCATAGTAAACATCTCCCGCTGGTTCATTGACCATCACCACAACCGCAAGCCTTGGGTCACTTACCGGTGCAACGCCCGCAAAGTAACCAACGTACTCATCACCATAGCCACCCGCAACCGCTTTTTCTGAAGTACCTGTTTTACCAGCGGCACGGTATCCATCAACTTTTACGTTGTGGGCAGTACCACCACGTTCAAATACTGACTCCATCATCTCTACCACGGCATGTGTATCTTGCTCGCTAAAAATACGCTTGCCTTCAGGAACTTCATCCTGCTTCACAATTGTAAGTGGTCGCAAGATACCACCGGCTCCAAACATAGCGTAAAGTCTTGCCATTTGCGCGGTGCTTACAGATACTGCGTAACCATAAGAGAGCGTTGCAATTTCAAAGTTAGACCAACGGCGGTTTGGATAAAATAAGCCAGCGCTTTCACCAATCATGTTTGAGCCCGTTGGCTCACCAAAACCTACTTCTTGATATAAATTGATAAAATACTCTTTTGGCAGCATTTGCGAGATCTTCGCAACTCCCATGTTACTGGAGATTTTAAGGATCTCTCTTAAGCTCAGCTCACCATTGTTGCGAGTGTCTTTCACCAAGCCACCGCTTAAGTTCATCCAGCCTGGATAAGTATCTATCGTGTCTGTTGCCTTAACTGCACCATAATTTAAACCAGCCAATACCGCTAAAGGCTTTAAGGTTGAACCGGGTTCAAATAGGTCAGTCATAGCGCGATTACGACGCTTATAAGGTGCAGCGGTACTTAGATCGTTAGGATTAAAGCTTGGGCTATTCACCAAAGCTAAAATCTCGCCAGTGTGTACATCAACAACTATCGCCGAACCAGAGGTAGCTTTATAGCTCAGTACCGCCGACTTTAACGCGCGATAGGCAATAGCTTGGATCCGTAAATCGATACTCAAGTAAACATCTTCCGGCTCAACACGCTGTTCTTCTGAAAGTACTTGTACTTCACGACCCTGCGCATCTTTACGAATGGTGCGTTTACCAGCCGTACCGGTTAATGCAGAGTCGAACATACGCTCGACGCCTTCGATACCTTTGCCATCAATATCGGTTACACCAATCATGTGCGCCGTTACTTCGCCGCTTGGGTAAAAACGTTTGGACTCGTCAAGCAAGTGCACGCCCGGCAGGCGCATTTGACGAATATAGTTGGCAACAACCGCCGTCACTTGACGCTTCAAATAGACAAAACGACGGCTTGGGTCTCCCCTAAGCCGTTCATCGACATTTTCTGGTTTAAGTCTGAGCACATCTGCAAGCTCTTTCCACCTGAGCTCATCATCATACCAAGCTTGTTTCCGTATTTTCAGCTCAGCATCGTTTTGCTCCAACGCCTTAAAATCTTCACCTTCTTTACGGGCTTTACGTAACACTTTTTTGGCAAGTGCCTTATCAATGGCAAGGGGATCAGCATAAACGCTCACAACTGGCACGCTCACAGCCAGCTCTTTGCCATTGCGGTCGAAGATCATGCCTCGTTGGACATTGAGTTTCTCAACCCGTACGGTGCGCTTATCGTTTTCTTCAATGGCCTTATCAGGCTCAATTACTTGCAAAAATGCAGCGCGTGCAACAAGCGTCATAAAAACGGTGAGCATTACGCCGCAAACTAGAGCAAAGCGCCAGGTGATAATAGATTGAGTTTTTTGCTTTTGTTTATTCATGGCAGCACAATCACCTGTTCATCTTTACTGGTTGGGCGTTTCATCTCTAACTGCATCTTGGCTATCTCTTCAATCCTTGCATGCTGGGAGTAAAACTCTTCTTCCACAACGAGATATCGCCATTGTAGGTCTAGCTCATCGCGCTGTTGCAATAACTCATCCTGCTGTATCAATTGCTGGCGAGTTAAATGGGTGATTTGCACTACCGCGAGTGCAGAAATCAAAATCGTAAGTAGCAAGAATGCCGTCAACTTATTAGCAATGATGTAATAGCCTATTTCTACAAATAGATTCGGTTGACGTTGCTTACTTGCATTCATTAGAGCTTCTCCGCCACTCTTAATACTGAGCTTCGCGAGCGTGGATTTTGTGCAATCTCTGCATCGCTAGGCTTAATGGCTTTACCCACTGCCTTTAAGGTGAGATTTTGTTTAAGTTGTTCATCCGTTAAAGGCAGACCTCTGGGTATCGCCTCTCCCTTACTCTGCTTCTTGATAAACTGCTTTACAATGCGATCTTCTAGAGAATGAAACGAGATCACCACTAACCGACCACCAGGTTTTAACACCTCAAGTGACGCTTGCAATGCAGTCTGAATTTCTTCTAACTCGCTGTTAATATAAATACGAATGGCTTGGAAAGTACGAGTTGCAGGATGCTTGTGTTTGTCTTTGACAGGCACAGCTTCATCTATCAATTGCGCTAATTGCGCTGTGGTTGTAATCGCGGTGTGCTCACGCACTTCAATGACTTTACGAGCAATACGAGTGGCAAACTTTTCTTCGCCATACTTTTTGATCACGAATACCATTTCTTCAAGCTCTGCTTCAGCTAGCCACTGTGCAGCGCTGCGACCTGAATCAGGATCCATACGCATATCTAGTGGCCCATCTTTCATAAAGCTAAAGCCACGGTCTGCATCATCAAGCTGAGGTGAAGACACACCAATGTCCAACAAAATGCCATCAACCTGACCTAAAATACCGGCTTGTTCCGCGACAGATTTAATTTGCGAGAAGCGGCTTCGCGCTATAGAGAAACGTGTATCATCGGCAAACTTTTCAGCCGCCTTAATCGCTTGAGGGTCTTGATCTATGGCTTGTAAACGCCCAGTCGACAATCTTTTGAGGATTTCACCTGAGTGCCCACCACGACCAAACGTCCCGTCGATATATATACCTTCAGGGTTAATTGCTAGGGCATCTAGGGTTTCGGTCATTAATACCGAAATATGCTTAAACTCTTCGCTCATTAATTTGTTTACCCCTACAAGGAAAAGTTTTCCAATTCAGGGCTTTCCTCAAAGTTTCCTGAGTGTTCAATTTCGGTATCTGCCTGCATTTGCTGATACCAGCGTTCTTCGTCCCAAATTTCAAATTTATTGAGTAACCCAACTAGCATGATCTTTTTGCCTAATTGCGCATGGGATCGCAATGAAGGCGCCAGTAAAATTCGGCCATTTTTGTCTAGTTGGTATTCTGTAGCATGACCTAGCAACATCCGCTGCCAGCGTCTCACTCTGGGATTGGTATTAGAGATGCGACTTAGTTTGGTCTCAATTTCTAGCCATTCGGAGAGTGGGTAGAGCCACAAGCACGGTTCGTTGATCGCAATAGTACAAATAACAGTTCCCTGATCTTCGGACAGCAGCGGTTGACGGTACTTAGTCGGTACCGCAAAACGCCCTTTGTCATCCAAAGCTAGCGAACTTGCACCTCGAAACATGCGTGATCCTATTTCTAAGTTGGTTGATCCAGTTTGATCCACTAAAACCCACTTTTTACCACAGAAGAACAGTCTAGGGCTTGACAAGCACTTTTGTCAAGCTCAGTCGGTACCTTTAACGCCTTTGAAAGCCAGAAAAATCGCGGGATTTGTGGAAGATCATGAATTTTGTGGAAAAAAGTGGAGAGATGAAAAAATGCCATATTTTTTGGCCGGATAATCACGTCATACTTTCAAATTAGAAATTAAAAATTCCATTTGTTAACCCTTGCTTAAGGATGCTTTTGCAGCTGAATTATTTATGCAAATTAGCTTGGTTGTCCCTACTCGATTCGGTATCATTCGCGCTCTCTGATCAGCTCCATAGGTGGGATTATTCTGAAATCTTCAATACAGTTTCGATTTTATCGCTTACTCGTTCTACTGTGCTTGCCATGTCTGATCATTATTTTATTTCTATTATGTGAGCAACGTCAGCAGGCATTAACACAACAGTCACAACAGGCGCTGCATTACGCCAAACAAGTTGCGGCGATCCAGCAGGTAGAACTCGCAGATACAGAACAAGTGTTACAGCAACTGTCGACCCGTATTGATCACCTTACGGTAGAGCACGGTAAATGCCCGCCGCTGCTTTATCACGCGATGCTGCTCAGCCCCAATCTAGCTAACCTTGGCATAGTTGACGCACAAGGGAACGTACTTTGTACTACGCATCAAGCAGATCAACGCGAGATCAATATCGCCGATCGTGGTTACTTTAAAACCGCAATGCGCACTGCCCAGTTTAGTATTGGTGAGTATCAAATTGACCGCAGCATGCAACGTGCAACAGTCAACTTCGCGCTACCAATTTACGATGATCAGCAACAATTTTTATTTATGCTTGTTGCGGTGAAAGGCTTAACGCATTGGAGCCAGACCCTTGCAAAACTGCCTCTTCCTGTTGGTACTCGGGTAATGATTGCCGACGCTAAAGCGCAAATCATTGCGCAATATCCAGCAGCAAATACAGAGCTTGGTCGTGCTGTTAGCAGTTCTTGGCCAAGCAATTTAAGCACGCAGGCGACGCTACTAAACACCCCAGAAGGCAATCGCTTGGTGTATGTAAAGCAATCACTCAATAACAGCAACCGAGCGTTACAAATCTACTTTAGTTTCGATTTTGAGTCCCAGTTGAATAGCATAGACAAGCGTTTTGCATTCTTTTTAGGAATATTTTTGGCGCTGGTGTGTATTTTGTTTTGGCAAACCCATTGGCAACTAAAACAACAACTTTTAAAACCGCTAAGTGCACTCAAGCATGCTATTGCAAAGCTTGAATCGGGCAAGCAAGATCCCCGTTTTGATGCAACCAAAGTACCCAGTGAATTTGAGCATATCGCCGAGCGTTTTGCTCATATGGCACAAACACGCCTAGCCGCTGAAGACAATGCAAATCATAGACTTGCAGTTGTAAAAGCCTTGATTAATGCACTCCCCGATAGCTATGTGCGCTTAGATCAACAAGCTCAGATCTTATCTCGCTATGGTGATTATACCGATAAGGCACAAACGCTGAGAGAGTTGCTACCAGAACATATTTATAAGCGGATCCGAGCAGAACTTGCACTGCTAAACGATAAAACCTATGTGCAACTCGAGTTTTCTCCAACCAGTAATCAAGTAGTTGAATGTCGCCTGTGCGCCATTGAATCCCATCCTCAGGCGTTGCTGATTTTCCGTGATATAAGTCAACGTAAGCATCAAGAAGAGGCACTAAACCTTGCAGCATTGGTGTACAACAATAGTAGCGAGTGCATGATCATCACGGATGCTAATGGCTTTATCTTGGACGTCAACCTCGCCTTTACGCGTGTAACTGGTTACTCACGCTCAGAGGTGCTGGGTAAGTCCACTGCCATGTTAGGATCGGGTCAACACGACCATAGCTTTTACGAACTAATGTGGCAGCAGCTTAACGAACACGGCCGTTGGCAAGGTGAGATTGTCAACCGTAAGAAAAATGGCGAGCTTTACACCGAATGGCTAACTATTGATAGCGTTTATGATAGCAACCGTGAGATCTATCGCCGTGTCGCGATCTTCACCGATATTACCGAAGTTAAGCGTAAAGATGCGCTGATCTGGAAACAAGCACATTTTGATGAATTAACCGATCTTCACAACCGCGTAGGACTTAAAAAGCACTTAAAAAAGCAGGTTGCCAGCGGACAGCAGCAAACCGCCGTGTTGTTACTCGATCTCGACAATTTCAAAGATATTAACGACACTTTAGGCCATTATTACGGTGACTTACTCTTAAAGTTAGTCGCGCAACGTTTGAAGAGTATGGCTCCGCATGCGTTTTTATCTCGCATTGGAGGTGATGAGTTTGTCTTTGTGTTGGAAGATGACGAACACAAAACAACATGCAAAGCATTGGCCTCCCAAATCCAATCTGCACTAAAACAACCGTTTGAGATCAAAGATGAGCAGTGCCATATCACAGCAAGTATGGGGATTGCCACTGCACCAACAGATGGTAATGGCGCAGAAGCCCTATTAAAGGCCGCCGATCAAGCAATGTATCGAGCAAAGCAACAAGGTCGTAATGGCTACGTGATTTTTGATGACACCTTACGCAAAGTCGCGGAATCTAGAATGCAAATGCTCAAAGGTATTCGTACTGCACTGCATAACAATCAATTTGAAATGCACTACCAGCCTATCGTATCACTTGACGATAATCGCGTCGCCAAAGCCGAGGCCTTGATCCGCTGGCGACACCCAGAGCAAGGCATGGTGAGTCCAGCTGAGTTTATTCCGTTAGCCGAAGAAACCCAGCTCATTCATCATATTGGAGATTTAGCCTTTGCGCAGTCTGTTGACACGTTGACGCAACTACAGCACTTAGGCCATACAACACAAATTAGCATCAATGTTTCACCGGTCCAATTTGCCGCTAAAAATTGCACCTTGGCAAGCTGGAGTGACAAACTCACGACGCTTGCGATCCCCCCTGAGCACTTGGTTTTAGAGGTCA
The DNA here is from genome assembly GCA_000814665.1 of Pseudoalteromonas flavipulchra NCIMB 2033 = ATCC BAA-314. GTDB lineage: Bacteria > Pseudomonadota > Gammaproteobacteria > Enterobacterales > Alteromonadaceae > Pseudoalteromonas > Pseudoalteromonas maricaloris. Next base: position 178,806 of record JWIH01000018.1, on the reverse strand, counting down.
CTGAGGGAATGATGATGCACAATGATAGCCGCACAAAGCAACGTGTTGAACGCTTAAAGCAGCAAGGTTTTCAATTTGCGTTGGATGACTTTGGCACGGGTTACTCGTCACTTGCGTATCTAAAACAATTAGATTGTCACTTTGTGAAAATTGATAAGCGCTTCGTCGATGGCATCGCAACCAATGCAGACGATTTAACCCTGTGTGAAACCATTATTTTGATGGCCCACCGCCTTGGTTTAAAAGTCATCGCTGAAGGCGTTGAGACTGCGACTCAGCATCAGCTATTAAAACAGGCTGGATGTGATTTTGGTCAGGGTTATTACTATTCAAAGCCGCTACCACAACGCGAGTTTCTAACCTTAATGACAGAAAAAAGCCACATTGCTGTGGCTTAACTGAAGTTACTTAAATCTAGGTGCTTGGTTTATTCAGTTAAACCAAGCGCAGTCATCATTTTGTTTGCAACGTCCACATGGTGCTGCATGGTTGAGAACTGCTTAGTTACGCCTGCAGGACCGAAAGTATAAACCGGTACTGGCGCAGCCGTATGCGTACCAGTACCCCACACTACGCTTTGCTCTGAGGCAATCGCGCGAGCGATTTTTCCAGTGTAATCTTCTTTAGCGTATACATAGAAGTCACCGAAGTCCTCAAACGCAGGGATCATCGTTGCATCTTTGTCGTCATAAACACTTTGACCAACCTTCTCTGCATTATCTAGCGTCACCGTGTAAGCCGTCATATCTTCAATGGTCGCTTTCCAAGTTGGGCCCGATACATTTTCATAGGCTTCATCAGGCGCAGCTTCAGCAAGAATATCGAAGAAGGTGCCTGTTTGCGCGTAGAGCTTGTCTAGTTGCGCAAGTGGGCCAAAGTTAAACTTAGGATGATATTCTTTAGCAACACCATTTACATACATACCATCGCCAGACAGCGTTTGTGCTTCAGGACGCTCATGCTTTGAATAACTAAAGCCAAAACTACCCGTTTCATGGTCTGCAGTCACAACGACTAGTGTATCGTTACGGTCTTTTACCCATTCATGAACAGCTTCAACAGCTTCATCAAATTTAAGCAGCTCATTTAGCATCCAACCTGCATCGTTTGCGTGACCCGCCCAGTCAATTTGACCACCTTCAATCATCAAGAAAAAGCCATCTTCATCTTTAGACAAGATATCAAGCGCTTTCACCGTCATTTCTTTTAATGAAGGCTGAGTACAGCTGTTGCTTTGTTGACAAGCTTTGTAAGCAATTGCGTCACTCATACCAGAGTTTGCGAATAGACCTAGTACTTTTTCGCCTTCAAAACTGCTTAATTGTGCTTTATCAAAAGCAAGGCCATAACCATGTTGCTCTTTTGCTTCAACAACTAGGTTAGTTTCATCTCCACGTTTTGATTTTTTATATACGCTACTAGGCATGCCAAGCGCGTCAAGTTGTGCTTGTACTTCAGCGTTATCAGGCGTGCTCTTTGGTACAAATACGCGAGCGCCACCAGATAACATCACATCAACGCTGCCAGAGCGAACTAATTGCTCAGCGATTTCAGCTTCGTATGAACGGTGCGGCATATGAGCAGCAAATGCTGCTGGCGTCGCATGTGTAATACGTGTATCTGAAACAAGACCCGTCGCTTTACCCGCGGCTTTGGCTTTTTCTAAGATAGTCGCTACTTTATTACCATCGGCATCAAGGCCTATCATTTCAGAGCCTGCGGCAAGGCCGGTTGCTAATTGTGTTGCCGAACAAGCAGAGTCAGTCACTAGACTGCCAGTTGCGCCATGTGGTGCGTTCATGGAAAGACCTAAATGGCCACCCGCAGCAAGTTTAGAAAGCGCAGTTTGATTGCCTTTGTTTTTATAAGTTGAGTTTGGCGCGCGCTGAGCATACTCTTCAAGTAAGCCAACTTGCTGTGGTCCCATACCGTCACCGATCATAAGGATCACATTTTTTACTTGTGTCACTTCTTGCACTGGTACTTCTTTGATGACTTCAACTTCTTTGATCACCTCAACGGTTTTTGTATCATCATCACACGCGGTAAGTAGAATTGCAGAGATAGCAACTGTAAGTAACTTTTTATTCATTGTACTGTTCCTGAAACGTAATATTTGTCTGTAAGGCGGGCACAGTCTAGGCGCGTTACATGACTTTTTTATTTCAACAAAGTGACAAAAAATATTTTATTTCACAATAAGTTACAATATAACAGTACAATTCAGATACGAAATTATACGCTATACCAATTGTTATTTAGAGTAATCACTCTCGACCAGAAGCACTGGTAAATAATTTAGAAATGGGTCGACTGGATAATCCAAATACAAAAATGCTCAACAGCACCGTTGCCATTGCCACTTGAGTAATTTGCAAACCATTTGGCAACTCTTCGCTGAGTAGCATTAAGGTGAGCACCACCGAAGCCAATCCCTTGGGTCCAAACCAAGCTAACGTAAAGCGCTCTTTGGTTGTCAGTTCGCCACCTAACAAGCAGAGGAATACCGGGATCAATCTAAACATGGCGGTTGCTAACACTGCGTACACCCAAACCTGCCATTGGGTAACATTTAACAGCACTACACTTGCCGACAAGCCAAATACTATCCAGATCATAAAAGCCGCAAATTCGGCGAGATGCTCCCCTTCTTCGATAAGCTGATCTTTAAACTCATCACGATAATATTTATCAAACAGCAACCCGCTGACAAATGCAGCAATAAAACCGCTGCCATGCAGAGCTTGGGTTACCGAGAAAACTAAAAAAGCGATGCCAACAAAGAGAAAAGGGCTGGTTTTAGACGCAAAGTAATGATGTTGATAGGCGCGTTTAAGTAACCAAATGATCACTCCAGTCAGTAACCCCGCGACAACGAGTGCAATCCCCACTTCACGTATAAAAATCCAAGCAAATGATTCAGTCGTCGCTTGCATTCGCTCAGCTAATACTCCCAGTAAAAACAGAAATACCGGAATACACAGGCCATCATTCAAGCCACTTTCCACATTAATTGCCTCACGTAATCTGGTGGGCACAGACTTATCCTGAATGAAGGTTTTGCATAAAGTGGCATCGGTTGGAGTGATGATCACCGCAATTAAAAAGCAAGCCAACCAAGATAACTGAAATAGCTCATGGGCCACCCACGCGCCAAATACCATGGTTAATGGCAGCCCGAGTAATAATTTAACCGGTAGCTGAAAGCTGTGAGATAACACCCGTAATCGCGTTTTTGCAGCATCGGAAAATAAATAAATAGCAAGCGTCAGCTCAATAATCGGCAACCAAGTCTGTAAGCCATTAATATCTAACGCTAAAGCTTGTTGCCCTCCTTCAATATTACCAAGCACAAAGCCTATCGTCCCGCCCGTTAGCACAAACCACATAGGTGCAGTGAGCTCCGCCCTATCTAGTTGTCGAGCTGTAATGCTATAGATAAGAAGAGAAAGTCCAATCGCCGCAATCAAAGCATAAATCACGTTGCCATTCCTTTACTGAAAACTTGCTGCTGATAACGCGAGTATGACAAATCTTATTCAGTTAAGCCAAACATCTAACAACATCCTCCTATCTCATTTAAAGCGAATCAAACAACAAAGAGCAGTAGGCGCTAGTTAATTTTTCACCTTTGTGTCATCGGAATGTAAAAAACCGTCATTACTCTATCTGCAACAAACTGGACTAGACCAGAAAACTTAACCCAAACTTTTGAGAAAAGAGCAATGAAAAAACTAACCCAAATCGCTGCTGCCGTGTTACTCGCCACCAGTCCCAGCTTATATGCTGCAACCGGAAAACTTGTTGGTATTGTAAAAGACCCACAAAGTAATCTGTCTGGCGCCGTTATCTCGGTAAAAGGCCAAGATGTATCCACTGTATCTGATTATCGTGGTCGCTTTGAACTGCCAAAACTGGATGCTGGTCGCTATACCTTAGTCGTGAAATATATGGGTTATCAGGAAACTGAACTTCAGGTTGAAGTAACTGATGGCAAAGTCACTACGTTGTCTCCAATCTTATTAAACCACCAACAAGCGATGGAAGAAGTAGTCACGGTTGGGCAAATCTTCCGTGGCGAAATGGCTGCAGCAAATAACCAAAAAAATGCCAGTAATATCAAAAGTATCATTTCTGCTGATGGGATTGGTAAGTTACCAGATAGAAATGCCGCTGAAGCCGTGCAACGTATTCCAGGTGTGTCGATAGAACGCGACCAAGGTGAAGGGCGCTTTGTTGCAGTGCGTGGTTTACCGTCACAATGGAGTTCGGCCAGCATCAACGGTAACCGCCTTCCAACCGCAGAAGAGGAAACCACCAGCCGCGCCACTGCGTTCGACTTTTTTCCAAGCGAATTGATAGAGTTTGTGGAAGTGTCTAAGGCTATCACCCCTGACATGGAAGGCGATGCGATTGGCGGTAATGTTAATTTCGTGACCAAAAAAGGCGCAGATGATTTTATCCTCAAAACCAACTTCGCTGTGGGCCAAAACGAACTGGCCGATGGCACAAACTATTCTGCCAATGTGGTGTATGGCGATCGTCTACTCGACGACAAGCTGGGTTTTATTATTAACGCCACAGCTTGGCAACGTGACTGGGCAACCGATAACTATGAGCCGCGCCGTGGTAACGATGGCTTAGGCATTTACCGTTTAGAGCTGCGTGATTATACGGGAACCCGTGAAACTTACGGCTTAAATGGCTCGCTGGAATATCAACTTGAAAACGGCACGCTCAGCGCCAGCGCGCTATATGGCACACTGATTGATGATGAAACCCACTATAAGCACAGGCTGCGTTTTGATAAAGACCGTGCTGAGCTGCAGCATATTCGCAACGAACTCATCACCGAAATGCAAGGCTTTGAAATTGCAGGTGAACATGACTTTGGCTTTGATAAAACGCTCTCTTGGCAACTAGCTACCTACGAAAATGAGTTCCGCTATGGCAACAAACCCAACAGTGAAGACAATAGCTATTTTGTCGCCCGTTTTGATCAAAAAGAGGTGGGATATGTTGGACTTGAAGACCGCGATACCGGTAAAAATTATGCTTACAACCAAGTAGACGGCGGCAGTGACCCTTGGAACGCCATAAGTAATCACTTCCCCTCGGGCTTTACACTCGATCCAAGCAAAATGGGCTTGTCTTGGGTTGAGCTATACAAGGTCTACGTCAACGAAAAAGACAGACTGGTGGCCAATGCCGACTTTGACTGGCAATACAATAACCAGCTAGCCGTTAAGTTTGGGGCGAAATACCGTGACAAAGTCCGTAAAGCTGACTTTGCCGATGAGTTTTACGCTTGGGACAGCGAACAATATGGCGCCGCGCCAACGCTTGCAGACTTTGCTCTAAGCGATCAACCCGGTCGCAGCGATTACTTAAGCGAAGCCAAGTTTGATTATCGCACGCAGTTGTCGCAGGTGGCTTCCACCGATGCTCTTGCTCAGTTTTGGACGCAAAATCGCAATAAGTTCAAGCTAGATACGGGTGAATCAGCACTCATCAGCAACGGTGGAGCACTGGGCAGAAACTTTGATGTTGAAGAAACCCACACCTCGCTCTACGGTATGGCAACTTACCAAGCTAGCGACAACTGGGAAGTATTAGGTGGCTTACGCGTTACCCGCACCGATACCGAAGTGTCTGGCTACACTTATTTAGCCGACGAAGACAAAGTTGTTGATACCACCAACAGCAATGATTATTGGTCAATTTTACCTGCACTACATGTTACCTATCGTGCCAATGACGATACCAATTATCGCCTCGCACTAACTCGCACCTTTGCCCGTCCTGATTTTGGTTCATTAACACCAGGCGCAACTTACCTTGAGCAAGACAACCAGCTTAACTCAGGCAATCCAGCGCTCGACCCTACGTACTCAAATAACCTCGACTTGATGGTGGAACATTATTTTGACCGCGTTGGTTTGGTCTCTGCGGGGGTATTCTACAAAGATATCCAAGATCCTATCTTCCAAGCCACCAGCGTTGGCAATTACAACAACAAGCAAGGCGTGACCATCATCCGTCCTGAAAACGGCGATAGCGCTTGGCTTGCGGGCATTGAACTGGCGTTTAACCGAGACCTTGGTTTTATTTCTGACAGTTTGAGCAACTTTGGGGTAATGACCAATGCGACCTTTATGGATTCTGAAATGCAGATCCCAGAGCGCACAGAAAAAGTAGCCATTCCACGTCAGGCCAATGAGCTTTACAACTTTACGCTGTATTACGACGACACCCGTTTTGCAGCTCGAATAGCGCTTAATCATAAAGGTGCTTATATCGAAGAACACGGCGGCGATAGCCAATCGGATAGCTACTATGGCGCCAATACCAGCGTGGACTTTACAACGTCATACCAACTTAACGAACAAACGTTAGTTTACCTAGAGCTAAGTAACCTCACCAATGAAGCATTGCAGTACTACCAAGGTGAGCAGGGTCGTCCATTACAGGTGGAATACTATGGTATCCGCGGCATGGTCGGCATTAACTACCAATTTTAATACCAATTCACTTGATTAAGCCGATTGGTATACACCGGTTGACGGGCAATTCACAAAGGATTGCCCTCGAATTACCGAGGATCCTATGATGTTGCAGATCACGCTATTTAACGCCCGCCCGCGCTGGCTAAAAGACGCCCAAGGTATCGGCTTTGTACTATTTGCCGCGACCAGTGCGTTTATGACTTACTTTTGTATGTACGCCTTTCGTAAGCCATTTTCGGTCAATACCTATGAAGCCTTTGATGACCCAAGTTGGGTTGTTAGCTTTAAAATTGCCCTGATCCTTTCGCAAGTGTTTGGCTATCTATGCGCGAAATTTATCGGCGTTAAAGTGATTGCTGAAATGCAGCATCATTATCGCGGTCGTGCGATTTTGGCCATGATTTTAGCCGCCGAGCTCGCACTGGTGCTATTTGCCATTACTCCTACGGGCTGGAATCTGGTTTGGCTGTTTGCCAATGGCCTCTCCCTTGGGATGATCTGGGGTTTGGTTTTTAGCTTTTTAGAAGGTCGTAAAACCACCGAAATCTTAGGTGCGGTACTCAGCGTGACTTTTATTCTTGCCTCTGGATTGGTCAGAACTGTGGGCAAATGGCTGGTGAGTGAACTCAATGTGCCTGAACTATGGATGCCAGCGGCAACCGGAGCGATTTTTCTGCCACTGCTTGTACTTAGCGTTGCTTGTCTCAATAGCATTCCAGAACCTACACAAGAAGATGAACAATTACGACAAAAGCGCGCGCCAATGGATGGCAAAGCACGGCTGGCGTTTTTTAAACAGTATTGGTTTGGAATAACCGTGCTGGTGCTTAGCTTTTTACTCTTTACCGGCTTTCGTGACTTTAGAGATAACTTCTCAGCCGAGATCTGGCAGGCCTTGGGTTATGGGCAAGAACCCGCGATTTTTGCTTATGCCGGGATCCGCATCGCCTTTATCGTGCTCATTGCGCTTGCCGCATTGGTGTTAATTAAAAATAACCGTATTGCATTTTTTGCCAACCATGGCTTTGTCTTACTCGGGGCTTCACTGCTGGCTGGTAGTACGTATTTATACCAAACCCAAAGTCTCGATCCTAAAACTTGGATGGTACTACTCGGGGCTGGTCTTTATATCAGTTATATCCCCTATAACTGCTTTTTGTTTGACCGCATGATCTCAGCGGTTGGCTCGACTGCGAACGCCGGATTTTTGATTTATCTGGCGGATTCGGCGGGCTACATCGGCTCAGTGGGCATTTTGCTCTATAAAACTTTTGCCACACCTGAGCTCAGCTGGCTGCACTTTTTTACCATGGCCTGCTACTGGGTAGCGTTTATCGCAAGCGCCCTCGTAGTGAGTTCAATTATTTATTTTGCCGTGAAATTAAAGCGACCACGTAAGGCGTCAACGCAACTACGCGCCACGGCACTTTCATCACATATTTCCTAGCTAGGAGTCTTTGCAACATGAAACACATTGAAGCGTTAATTTTGGATTGGGCAGGTACTGTGGTCGACTATGGTTCGATTGCCCCTACCAGTATTTTTGTTGAAGCATTTAAGCAAGCGTATCAATTTGATATTTCCTTGGCTGAAGCGCGCGGTCCGATGGGAATGGGCAAATGGGATCACATTAATACTTTGCTACAAATGGACAGCGTCCGCACCCGCTGGATAACGCAATTTGGTCAGGCACCGAGTACGGCAGATGTTGACCATATTTATCAAACCTTTATGCCGCTCCAACAAGCAAAAGTCGCCGACCGAGCTGCCCCCATTCCGGGCGTGCTTGCGGTGATCAAACGATTACAACAACAAGGCGTTAAGATTGGCAGTTGTTCTGGGTATCCCAAGCCTGTGATGGACGTACTAGTGCCTGCCGCTGCCGACTATGGTTATCAGCCAGATTGTGTGGTTGCCAGTGATGAATGTGCAGCTGGCTCTCGCCCAGGCCCCTGGATGGCGTTAGAAAACGTGCAAAGACTTGGCATTAATCGCGTATCAGGATGCGTAAAAGTCGATGATTCCGCGCCGGGAATTAGCGAGGGATTAAATGCCGGAATGTGGACCGTTGGACTTGCTTTAACGGGTAATGCGGTGGGACTTAGCGAAGAAGAATGGACGGCGCTTGGTCACGAAGAGCAAAGTGCACGTTCCCTTAGTGCTTATCAGCAGCTTGGCGAGGCCGGTGCGCACTATGTGATTGATTCACTAGCCGACATCGAAATGGTCTTGGTGGATATTTCTGCTCGTATCGCCCGTGGAGAGCGCCCGTAATGCGTTTTCAGCCTTTTTGGTTTGATGAAGCAATCACTCAAGCCGATATTAAAGCCGCAGCCAGCGCGCCGCCTCATGGCGCGTTGGATACCCAAGTTTGTATCATAGGTGGCGGCTTTACTGGCCTTTGGACAGCCATAACACTGAAAAAGCAAAAACCTGAGCTGAATATCGCCATTATTGAAAAAGACCTCTGTGGACAAGGTGCTTCGGGTCGAAATGGCGGAGCTATGCTGACATGGTCGACAAAGTTTGCCAGCTTAATTAAAGAGTTTGGCTTAGAACAAGCCTGCTTTTTAGTGCGCCAGTCTGAGCAAGCCGTTCATGATATTAAAGCCTTTACCAGTAAATACGGGATTGAATGTGATTGCCGCGTTGATGGTACTTACTATACGGCTTCTAATCACAGCCAGCGTAATGCCTTTGGCCCCATTACCACCCTACTCGAGCAACACCAGCTTAATGCGTGGCAAACACTGGATAAAGCGCAGTTGCAAGCAACCGGCTCTAATGCCAACCTTGCTGGAATTTACTCCCCCCATGCCGGTAGTGTTCAACCCGCCAAGCTTGTGCGTGGACTGATGAAGGTGACAAAAACCCTTGGGGTCAAAGTATTTGAACACACCCGCTACCTAAAGCATCAAGGCCAAGACACGCTAACCATTACCACAGACAAAGGCGAGATCAGAGCCAATCAGCTGGTATTTGCCGTTAACGCTTGGCTACCAAGCTTATTGCCACAATTTTCTCGCAGTGTGGTGTTAGTTTCGAGCGATATGGCGATCACCACACCAGCGCCTGAAAAGCTTGCGGCAATGAGACTGAACCACGGTGCTCCGGTGATTGATGCACGCATTTTTGTGAATTACTACCGCACCACCTCAAGCGGTCGATTAATGCTTGGCAAAGGCGGAAATTATTTTAGTTTCAATAACCAAGTAAGAGACACCTTTCACCGTGCTAGCCGTTATCAAGCCATTCTTGAACGCTCATTTAGCCATTTCTTTGCACATCACCAGCTCAAGATAGACAGAACTTGGACCGGCCCCTCAGACCGAAGTGTCTCTGGCATGCCTTTCTTTGGTCACTTAAATGGTCAAGCTAATGTGTTTTATGGCAGCGGTTACTCAGGCAACGGCGTGGTGCAATCCTATTTAGGTGGACAAATCTTAGCGAGTCTACTGCTTAATCAACATAACGACTGGCGTCACTGCGCCTTGGTCAACCAAACGCTTAAACAGTTTCCCGTCGAGCCATTTCGCACCGCGGGGGCCTTAATGGTGAGAAATGCCATTCGCCGTAAAGAAAGCGCAGAGGATAACAACACCCCACCACACAAACTCGATGTTTGGCTAAGCAAGCTTAGTGGCAGCGCAGCAAAATTAGATCCGAACGTGAAGCAGGAGTATATAAAGTGAATGCCATTGCACAAATAAAACAGCTATTCGAGCAATATGGTCACGCCACCTATGACGAGGCATGTAGCCAAATTTACCATGCCGAGCAATGCGCCACCCTCGCGAAAGAAAATGGTTATGATCAAGCGACCCAAATCGCTGCATTTTTACATGATATTGGCCATTTTGTTGCTCAATCTCAGCATAACCCTGACTTTACCCCACAAGGATATAGCAATCATGGCGATTTAGGGGCGGATCACTTAACTCAGCTTGGCTTTGACCGAGCAGTGACAACTCTAGTACGCAAACACGTAGATGCGAAACGCTATCTGGTCAGTATGGATGAGAAGTATTACCAAACGCTCTCTCCTGCCAGCCAATTAACGCTAACAAGACAAGGCGGAAAGATGAGCAGCGAAGAACTTGCGGCATTCTCCAAGCTACCTGAATTGGACGCCATTATCGCGCTGCGTCGTTTTGATGATTTAGGGAAAGATCCGAGTTTAGCCGTTTTGCCGAGTAGCTATTGGTTTAGCCAGATAGAAGCCTATTTAGCGAGTTAGGCCAATCTGAGTTTACAAGTCTATTTATCCTGTCATAAAACGATAGTAAGCTTGTCACAAAAGGTTTTATCGACTCAATTATGCTGCTTTATCAACGTATTCGAAACCATATCCAAGCGCTGCTAGCCGCTGGCAGCATGATGCCCGGTGCCAAGTTGCCTTCAGAGCGTGCGCTGCAAGAAACATTTAGCTCAACACGGATCACCGTCCGTGAAGCCCTAGCACGGCTAGAAGCCGAAGGACTTATCTTTAGCCAAAAGCGTCGTGGCTGGTTTGTCACCCCCGAAAAACTCAAATGGCATCCAGCTAAAAAAGTGAACTTTAACCACCTTGCCATTGAACAAGGCTTTACACCAACAACTCAAGTAGTGGCAATTAATGCCCCTTCCACAGAGCCTGAGTTTAGCCACTCTCATTTTGACGGCCAGCCGGTGTATGAACTAACCCGAGTACGCGCGTTAGATAGTCGCGCAATAATGATGGAACAGATCTATTGTGCAGCCAAACGTTTTGCCGACTTACACAACCAACCGCTGGATGGTTCTATCACGGATGTGATGTCGACTCACTACCAAGTTGATGTCAGCTTTGAACAGTGTGTAATAAGCGTCACCGTACTACCCGATGACGTTGCCGACAAATTAGAAAAGAACAGCGGCGCGCCTTGTTTAAAGGTACTGCGCGCCCGCTATGACGCCGAGCAAGCACTGGTGGATTACAATATTGAATATTGGCTCCATGACGCCATAGAAATGATTGTTGAAGGCGTGTAACCCCGTCCCCGTAGGTCGTGCTTTAGCACGACAACCTTTCCGCATATATCGTCGCGTCTAAAGCACCTCCATTAATTCTATACCCTATGTCTAAATACAATTTATTGGTGGGATATTGGGTTTAGCATGCCATAACTGACTATTCCAAAATCCATATAGGTATACACTTATGAAAACAACTAGTTATTAGATTTGCATGGAGAGTTAATTTGAAAATACGTAAACTACCAACGGATCTTGAGATTCTAGGGTTCATTTACAAGCATTATTATTATGAGTTCGCCACTTATGATGAAAACAACAAAAGTAGGCGATGCAAGGTTTTTGTTAAGGTCGATTGCAAGTTAATAGGTGATCATTTCGGCGTAGATAGAGATATTATCTTTGGCAGGCTGTATTATCATCTAAACAGTGTTTACAGCTACAAGAAAGAGAATGGCACATCAGTCGATTTTTACCTCAACGAATTAAAAAGTGTAAATTTCCCTTACCTTGCATCAGTTCTTGCTGAGCTACGCCAAGCTGATAGACGCTTCAAATTTTCACTTGTGGTCTCAATCTTTGCGGCCTTGATTGCTTTAACATCTCTCGGCATGAACTTTTATAAGCTAGGTGAGCAGAGTACTCAGATTGCTCCCAGTAAAGCCAAAGACGTGTCAAAAGATGTAAGGTAAATGCGAACACCCGATATTGGAAAAAATTATGTCACAGCAACAAAGGCAAGTACCGCTAGTCTTCCAAGATTTACCAGAGGGGTTGGCTATTGCAACTGGTAACAATGCTGCATGGCTTTGCCATTGTTCTCGAACACTTCCGCTACTTGGTAAAGCGGGCCAGATAAAAGGGGCGAGTGATAATACCAAAGTAACCTGTGAAGAGTGCAATGCGTCATATTTTGTGGTGCCTGATGGTGGAGACTACAAAAGGGCTGTTGCAGTAAAAGAAATATGAACGATGAATTTTTTAGACCTACAAAAATAAATGTTGTAATGCATATCATTGCTTACGCGGCGTTTATTACATACACCAGAGACTTTCCAGCTTCTGTTAGCAATGCGATGATCTGTGATTTGGTAAAACGTGATTTTTCTTAGTTAGCCTCCTGTTTTAATGAGTGCAGAATCATTTTATGGGAAGGTGACAGCCCAGATTAGGCCATCTTTAACACAATTTAAGATTCGCTACTCATTTATTTAGCTAAGGGGTGTAACCCCCTTAACCCATCGCCGCGTAAAGCGTCTTCTACTCTGACGGTTTACCAGTATTTTGCTTGTGCGATAGCTTTAAGTAGTCCGCTAATGTCTGCGGCATACACTTCGCCAATATTACCAATTCGAAAGCAATCTGCGTTTGATACTTTACCGGGGTAAATTACATATCCTTTTTGCTTCAATGCTTCATAAAAGCGCTTAAACTCATAGCTTTCGTCACTTGGTGAATAAAAAGAAGTGATAATAGGTGAGTGCATGGCTTCTGGTAACAAGGCTTCAAAACCAAGGGCTTTCATGCCGCTAACGAGTTGTTTTTGATTTTCGCTGTATCGCTTAAATCGTGCAGAAGCGCCTCCCTCTTGCGCCAATTCTTCCAGTGCCTTGGCAAAAGCTCTGACAACATGCGTTGGCGAGGTAAAACGCCATTTACCGTGATGGTTTTCCATGGTTTTCCACTGGGCGTGGAGATCCAGAGAGAGTGAACGTGCTTGTCCTTCAGAGGCAACCAGCAGCGCCGTTTTCGCGATCACAAAGCCAAAACCAGGGACACCTTGAATACACTTATTTGCTGAGCTAATGAGGATATCAATTTGCCACTCGTGCATATCCATCTCAATGCCGCCAAAACTGCTCATGCCATCAAGGATCATTACTTTATTGTGATGTTTCGCAAGCTCAGCTACGCGCTTAACCGGATTCAGCATCCCCGTTGTGGTTTCGCAGTGTACCATTGCTACGTGGGTGATCTCAGGGTGTTGCTCAAGCGCTTGTGAGATCTGCTCTAGTTGCGGCAATTCGGTTTCAACAAAGTTGAGCGCTATCACATTAATATTTAGATAATTGGCTATCTCAATAATACGCGCACCATAAGCACCATTATTGATAACCAGTAAAGTGCCAGACTTAGGAATAAAAGTCCCAATAGCCGCCTCTACACTTGCTGTACCACTGCCCTGCATTAAGGTTGCACTGTAGTCACTGCGATACTGCGGATCTGCAACCGCAATTTCACAAAGCTGCTTGCGAATAACTTGCACCACACCTTGGTTATATTCATCATCCCAAGTACACCAGTCTTTCAACATGGCTTCTTTCACTGTGTGGGAGGTACTGAGCGGGCCTGGTGTCAGGAGTAAATAATCGTTGTTCATAATTTGCCTCAAAACTGGTCTATACCAGATTATTTAACCGAGTTTAGGTGACAACGGCATGACATTTTTATGAAACTAAGATTGATGTGGTAATGATGTTCAATGAAACCTCGCCTTTACCCTAAATGGCAAAGGCGAAGAGAAGCAACAGAGGCTCTGGTTGTTATCCCGAGTTTAGGTTATTTATAACCGTTTGGATTATTGCTTTGCCAGCGCCATGTATCTTGCATCATGGCATCCAGACCACGCTCTGCATGCCAGCCTAATTCGGATTTGGCTTTTTCAGGCGCAGCGTAACAGGCGGCAATGTCGCCATCGCGACGCGGCTTAATATCGTATGGTACAGCTTTGCCTGCAGCCTTTTCAAAGGCAGTAACCATCTCAAGTACCGAGTAGCCATTGCCGGTACCTAAGTTATAGATATGTGTGCCTGCTGCTACTGCGATTTTCTCAAGTGCTTTTAAATGGCCAATAGCAAGGTCAACCACGTGAATGTAATCTCTCACACCCGTGCCGTCTTTGGTGTCATAGTCGTTACCAAAGACGCCTAAACTCGCCAGTTTACCAACAGCAACCTGTGAGATATAGGGCAGTAAGTTATTGGGAATACCATTTGGGTCTTCACCAATTAACCCCGACTCGTGTGCGCCAACCGGGTTAAAGTAACGCAAAATAGCAAAGGCCCAACGCGGGTCTGATTTAGCGACATCCTGCAGCACCATTTCAACCATCAGCTTTGACGTACCATAAGGATTGGTTGTGCCACCAACAGGGAAATCTTCACGAATAGGAAGGCTGGCAGGATCTCCATATACCGTCGCTGACGAGCTAAAAACTAGCTTAAATACATTGGCGTCACGCATTGCATCAAGCAGTGTCAACGTACCTTGGACGTTGTTTTGGTAATACTCGATTGGCTTTTGAACCGACTCTCCTACGGCTTTTAAGCCTGCAAAGTGGATCACTTCTTCAATATCATATTGCGCAAATACACTATCAAGAAATGCCTTATCAAGAATATCACCTTGATGGAATATCGCTTCCTTTCCTACTATCTCAGCGACTCTATGTAATGAAGTCTGCTGAGAATTGCTTAGATTATCTACGACCACTACCTTTTTGCCTTGCTGTAGCAGCTCTAATACAGTGTGAGAGCCGATATAGCCTGCACCACCTGTTACGAGAATCGTCATATCTATTCCTATGGTTGTTGTCTATGCATTGCGTTTAACATGCAATTTAATATATCGCTATCAGTCTTCGCTGTGGCATACAAATGCCAGCTTGTTATCAAAAAAGCTCAAGCGAGAAATTGAAGTCTGACAGTAACTTCTTAAGTTTCTTAATAAGTGGACTTTTTTAGGCGCATTTAAATCTCGGTAATAAATTTTATTATCTAGTGCATACGCCACTTTATTATCATCCAACCAGGTATAATCTTGCACTTGACTGGGAAGAGCAAAAAATCGCTGAATATGATCGCTCTCTCTGTGGTAGGTTGCGAACCACATCAAGCCATTGACTTGATAAGTAAAAGCAAACACGTCACGCGCACGGTTGTAAGATAAAGTTCGGCCAATATCTTCGGCAAGAATTTGTGGTAAATGACCGTTAATATCTGTGTACTGTAAGGTATGTGGAGCACTTTCAGTCGCACCTAAAATAAACATAATCAGATCTTGATTGCTCCCCCAAGCATGATACCCCACAGGCTCAATATGCTCAAAAACACGACTTGGTTTTGTAGCCTGATCAAACGGATAAAACCACAATTTTTGCTTACCGGATCCCTCAACCACAATCGTCGTTAACCCTTCCCCATTAGGATGCAGTGTGGGTGAATATTCGGAGACAGGGGATTGCGTGAGGTTGGTTGTGTTTTGGCTTTGAAAGTCATAAAAAAACAAGTCCGTTTGACTATTGCCATCAGCGCTTACTTCCGCGGTATAGTAAACCCCAGAATCAGTCACTAGCGGTTGATTAAAATATGCGGTGTTTTCGGTAATTGGTTTAGCACTGAAATGTTCACCTAATTCAGCTAGCCAAATTTGGCTCTTGGGCATGGCTGAATAAGCCGGTAAACAGGACGCGAAAGCGAATAGACAAACGGCGAGCTTCACACGCATTGAAATGGACATGGACGTTCCTTTGATTTTTCATTGTAGTTATATCACCCCGCTATGATACCCAACACTTGCCCTCAAGCAAAGCTTGCCAAAAACTTTGCTTCGCGTAACATCGAATTAACGGATGATGAAAGCTAAGGCAGATTTATGTCAGACAAACACCCTATTATCGCCATTACTGGTAGTTCAGGCGCAGGCACTACAACAACGACAAGCGCGATAAAACACATATTCCGCAGTCTTAATACCAAAGCTGCCTATGTCGAAGGCGATAGCTTTCATCGCTATACTCGCCCTGAAATGGATAAATTGCGTCGCGAAGCGCTGCAAGAAGGTAAGCACATTAGCTACTTTGGTGAAGAAGCTAATGACTTCGGCGCATTAGAAAGTCTGTTCAAAAGCTATGGCGAAACCGGCAATGGCAAAGTCCGTCGCTACCTTCACACGTTTGACGATGCCGTACCATTTAATCAGCTACCGGGCACTTTTACTCCTTATCAAGAACTAGAACAAAACACCGATATGCTGTTTTATGAGGGACTGCACGGCGGTGTCGTGACCCCCGAATATGATGTGGCCAGCAACGTTGATTTATTGATTGGCATGGTGCCTATCATCAATCTTGAATGGATCCAAAAGCTCATTCGCGATACCAATGAGCGCGGTCACTCCAAAGAAGCGGTCATGACGTCAATTGTGCGCTCAATGGATGACTACATTAATCACATCACCCCACAGTTTTCTCGCACGCATATTAACTTTCAACGCGTGCCCACCGTGGATACTTCTAACCCATTTAGTGCTAAAGACATACCATCATTAGACGAAAGCTTTGTGGTTATTCGCTTTCGTGGCATCGAAGATGTTAACTTCCCTTACTACTTACAAATGATCGAAGGCAGCTTTATGTCTCGTGTAAACACGTTAGTTGTACCGGGCGGGAAAATGGGGCTGGCAATGGAGTTAGTACTGACTCCACTTATCAAAGAATTATTAGTAAAGAAACGCGCCCTTGAGAATATGGCGCCAGTCGATTTACCGATTTAACCCAGCTTATGTTTTGATTAGGAATAATAGCTTCCTTGCATCGCTCCATATCACACTTTACACTGACGCCTTTTAGGGCATCACGAGTAGTTGTTATATGGACGTGCTTACCATTTTAGTGGGGTCTAAAAACCCAGTAAAAATCAATGCTGCAAAAACCACCTTTGCGCAGTACTTTCCCAATGCAAAAATTGACTGTCAGGGTATCTCAGCGCCGAGTCTCGTTGCGGATCAGCCTTTAGGTGAACAAGCCACCCGCGAAGGCGCAGAGAATCGTGTTACTTACTTACAGCAACATCATCAAGCCGATTTTTATTGTGCCATGGAAGGAGGCGCTGCCAAATTTGAATACGGTGCAGCTACTTTCGCTTATGTCGTCATTGCGGATAACCGTCGTACGAGTGTCGGCCGTAGTTGTAATTTGCCGCTACCGGCATCGGTCTACGCGCGTCTTGAACAAGGTGAAGAGCTAGGGCATGTAATGGATGACCTGTTCAATACCACTAATATCAAGCAACAAGGCGGTGCTATCGGTTTACTAACCAACCACCTTGCCACCAGAGAAAGTAGCTACACGCAAGCCTTATTGCTCGCAATGGCGCCCTTTAATCACCCAGAGATGTATTTATAATGCCGAACTACACACATATTTTATTTGATGCGGATGAAACCTTATTTAGCTTTAATGCCAAACTTGGATTACAAACGCTGTTTACTCAATATGACGTTGCGTTCACTGACGAGGACTTCGAAGAATATAACGGCTTAAATGCGCCACTTTGGGTGCAGTATCAAAATGGTGAGATTGACGCAAAAACACTTCAGGTAACGCGCTTTAGTCGCTGGGCTGAAAAACTCGATATCGCGCCAGAAACACTCAACGCGGGATTCTTGGCTGCGATGGCTGAAATTTGCCAACCGTTACCGGGAGCTAAAGCTCTGCTCGACAGCCTGAAAGGCCAATGTACTTTGGCTATTATTACCAACGGATTTGCCGCGCTTCAGCAAAAAAGATTGGAACATACCGGCCTTGTGGATCGTTTTTCTGAAGTGGTGATCTCTGAGTTGGTAGGTAAAGCCAAGCCAGACCCGAGTATTTTTGCGCATACGTTAGCGCTGTTGGGGAACCCCGACAAATCCAAAGTATTAATGGTTGGCGACACACCAGCGAGTGACATTTTAGGCGCAAACCGCTTTGGGATTGACAGCTGTTGGTTAAAGCATGATGGCAAAGTCTGCCCCGACCATATCAAGCCAACCTATACCGTAGAGTCTCTGAGAGAGTTACAAGCGATTTTAATGGGATAATACCCTGTACAATTGTGTGGGAGTAAGCTGACCTTGCGGGTTTTAAAAGCTCGCCGAGTAAATCGGCTCCCACCAAAGATAAATCTGAGTAGGAGCAAGTTTACCTTGCGATCTCTTAAAGCTAAGGTAGAGCTGAGTAGGAGCGGATCATTAAAAGCTCGCCGAGTAAATCGGCTCCTACCCCAGATAAACCTGTGTAGGAGCAAGTTTACCTTGCGAGCTCTTTACGTTGATAAAGCTGCTGAAGATGCGCCGCAAAAGCCGGCGCTTATTAAGTGATTAAAGTGCTGAGCGTTGTCTTAACACTTCAAATAGACAAACACCGGTCGCAACCGATACATTTAAGCTAGACACGCTACCTACCATCGGGATCTTAACCAGCTCATCGCAATGCTCTCGAGTTAAACGGCGCATGCCATCGCCTTCAGCGCCCATTACAATGGCCATAGGCCCAGTCAGGTTTGCATCAAAAACAGCTGTATCGGTTTCACCTGCCGTACCCACAACCCATACACCGGCTTCTTTAATATCACGCAACGTGCGAGCAAGATTGGTTACTTGGATAAGCGGAACCGTTTCTGCAGCACCACACGCTACTTTTCTTGCAGTGCCGTTTAGCTTTGCAGACTTATCTTTTGGTACAATAACACCATGTACACCTGCTGCATCAGCACTACGCAGACATGCACCTAAGTTATGAGGATCCGTTACCCCATCAAGTACCAAGAAAAATGGTGTGGTTTCTCTTTGAATGATCTCATCAAGATCTTTTTCATTGTATGCGCGCGCCGCTTTAACATTGGCAATAATGCCCTGATGTTGCTCACCATTCGCTTTGTTATCAAGCGCTTTACGCTGCATAAACTGCACTGAAATACCAAACTTACGGGCATCGTTTACGACTTGATTTAAACGCTGATCTTCACGTCCCTTAAGTGCATAAATTTCTAAAAAACGCTCCGGCGCGTTATTCAAAATGGCTTCGATTGAATGAAAGCCAAAAATTAATTCGTTACTCACGTTAAAGCTCCCGCTTTATAATCTATTGCGCTTTTTTGCTACGATTTCTTTCGTTTTTACCTGGGCGTTTTGCTTTGCCCTTTGCCGCTTTGGCTTTTTTACTCGTCGATTTTTTCTTCGACTTCAGCGTGCCTGCCTTTTTCGCCTGTTTGAGCTCACCCTTAGGGGTCGTTCTTTTGCGCTCTTTGGCTTTGTCATCGCCTTTATTATCTTTATCGCGACCAGACGCTTCACCGTCACGGCGCTTAGCTCCCGGGATTTTACCCGTTTTTAGCTGCTCACGAACACTACTTGCTGTGCTTTTTGGAGATTTTCGACGCCTTGCATACCTGTCTTGCTGACCTTCTTCAGCTAAAGCTAAGTTGATGCGGCGATCATCCAAGCTAACTGAAGCAACCACAACGGTAAGTTTATCGCCAAGTCTAAACACCGTGCGACTATGCTCGCCAATCAAACATTGCTTTGCACCATCAAAGTGGAAGTACTCATGCCCTAAATTGCTAACATGGATCATCCCGTCAATCTGTAGGTCGTCTAACCTCACAAATAATCCAAAGTTGGTGACCGATGAGATCACACCAGTAAACTCGTCGCCAACATGATCTTGCATAAATTCACATTTAAGCCAATCAGCGACTTCACGAGTGGCGTCATCAGCGCGGCGCTCTGTCATCGAGCACTGCTCACCCAGTTGCTTCACTTCATCTTCATTGTAGATGTAAGCGCCACTTACTGGCTGTTGTTGCTGCTGTAAAATACCTTTGATTGCGCGGTGCACCACCAGATCCGGATAACGGCGAATAGGTGAGGTAAAGTGTGCATAGGCTTTTAATGCCAAACCAAAGTGGCCAATATTTTCTGGCTGATATACTGCTTGCTTCATTGAGCGCAGTAACATAGTTTGGATCAATTCTTTTTCAGGGCGATCTCCCAATGACTCAAGCGCTTGGGTCAACTCCTCTGGCGACGGATCGTTAGGTAATTGGCTTTCAATACCCAAGTCTTGCAAGAATTGCCTAAATTGGCTCAATCTTTCAGGGTCTGGCTCATCATGAACACGGTACAAGCTATGGGCTTCGTGTTTTTCCAACAGTTTTGCTGCTGACACGTTCGCCAAGATCATGCACTCTTCAATCAGCTTGTGGGCGTCGTTACGAACCACAGGCACGATAGAGTCAATCTTCCGATGAGCATTAAACACAAAGCGCGTTTCTAGGGTTTCAAACTCAATCGCGCCACGCTCCTGCCTTGCAGCCTTCAGCGCCATATACATGTTATGGAGCTCAGTCAGATGAGGCACAAGAGGCTGATAATCCGCTCTGAGCTTTTCGTCACCTTGTAAAATCGCATGGACTTTGGTGTAAGTAAGACGAGCATGAGAGTTCATCACGGCTTCGTAAAAACGGTAGCCAGACAAACGACCCGCTTCGGACACGGTCATTTCCGCAACCATACACAAGCGGTCTACCTTTGGATTTAATGAACATAAGCCGTTGGAGAGTACCTTAGGTAGCATTGGCACAACTTGCTCAGGAAAATACACTGAGTTACCACGCTCAATCGCTTCTTTGTCAAGCGCAGTGCCTTTACCTACATAATGAGATACATCTGCAATAGCAACCCATAAACGCCAACCTCCTGACTTTTTACGCTCGCAATATACGGCATCATCAAAGTCACGGGCATCTTCACCATCTATGGTCACTAACGGTAAATCGCGCAGGTCGACACGGCCTTGCTTGGCTGACTCTTCAACAAACTCACCAAGATTTGCAACTTGTGCTTCTACTTCACTTGGCCACTCATGAGGAATGTCATGATTACGAAGTGCCACCTCAATTTCCATACCCGGTGCCATATGATCGCCGAGCACCTCAAGTACTTTACCCATTGCATTCATTTGTTTGCTAGGGCTTTGAGTGATCTCTACCTGCACCATTTGATTATGGCGAGCACCATTTTCTTGGCCTGGTACGATGATGATATCTTGAGTAATACGCGGGTCTTCTGGCACCACGACTGCCATGCCAAACTCAACAAAATAACGACCGACGACTGGTGCACGCTCTTTTTCAAGTACCCGCACAATGCGCGCTTCCACCTTACCACCTGAGCCTCGGCTGCCAGCCTTCGCTAACACCCAATCGCCATGCAGCACGCGCTCCATTTGATACTTAGTGATAAACCAATCTTTGGGTTCGCCTTCTACTTCTAAAAAGCCAAAGCCGTCACGGTGTCCAACAACGCGGCCTTTGACTAGACCATCATCACTTGGAATGGTGTAACACTTAAATTTATTGAAGTGCAGTTGACCGTCTCGCTCCATTGCGCGCAAGCGGCGTTTAAGCGCAATTTGACGTTCTTCGTCTTGCACTTTTAAATCGTTACACAATTGAGAGAAAGAAGGTGGTTTGGCCGCGCTTTTAATGTGTTCTAAGATAAATTCGCGACTAGGTACTGGATTGTCGTATTTTTGCTGTTCTCTATCGAGATAGGGATCCTGTTTTGGCATTACTGTCTTGTTAAATAAGCTATGCTGTTATTTTAACCCAAAATAGCCTAATGACCTAGGCCAAGATCGATGAATCTTTTTATGCAGATAGATTAACCACTGAATTTGATACCGACTCCAGTGTAGCAATTTGGGCATGAAGTTCTAATAAACGCTCAACTGAGCGTCTAGCAACCATAGCAAGACCGTCCCAATCAACTTGCTCTTCCGAGTAACTTAGCTGCACAGTTGCTGCTTGCACAAGCTCGGCAAAATTCACCATGCCAAGCTCCAGCGCTTCATTTTCAATATAGGCAAGTTTATCAACGGCTAAGTCAGTTACATTCAACTCTGTGAGCCCTTTAATTTGCGCAATTTCGTACTCAAATCGATCGGCTAAATACATCAACTTCGTCGCCAGCACACCTGAACTTTCACGGTTTGCGAGATCCATAAATCTTGATTGATCAATCAAAGTCTTACATTCTAAGCGAGACGTTGTTTTTACAGTCGCACATTCCAGTGCCGCATATAAACGGCTTGGCATGATAGGCTTAGTTAAACAGTCCTGCATGCCAGCTCGGAGGCATCGCCTTTTCAATTCAGGATCGCCATCCCCCGTTAACGCTATCACCTTAACGCTGGAGGTGAAGCCAATTTCGTTGAAGCCTTCTTTAAACCACTCCAGACCATTACCATCAGGCAGTCGCATGTCTAACAGAATAATATCGAAATTGTGTTCTAATAGCGCGACTTCAGCTTCTGCAAGGCACTTAGCAATAGAAAACTCACTCACCATATCGTTTAAATAGGTGCTGATCACATCAATATTCATGGCGTTATCTTCAACAACAAGCACATTGAGTGCTAGCTTCTCTGTATTAAATTCCGTGCTCTGTAACGGTGAATCACTACACTGGCAATCTAACTCAAAGCTAAACACTGTGCCATTGCCAAGCTTGCTGTCGACGTTAAGCTCAGAGTCTAGCCCTTGCAGCAGTTGCTTGCATAACGCCAATCCAAACCCCGCACTTTGCGAGATGGATTGTTCGGTGTTTAATGTGACAAAGGGCTCGAAGATCTTTTCCATTTGTACTTCAGTCAGTCCTTTGCCTGTATCTTTGATAGCAAAGCGGATAGTTTGCTTATCCTCAGCGCGACTTGTGCCTTCAAGGATCAGCGTAATAATGCCTTTATCTGTGTACTTAATCGCGTTCGAGAGCAGATTTCTAAGTACCAAGGACAATGTATCTTGCTCGACAACATGAACGTCCTGTGGATACAGGCCTTTAACCTCGACCCTCAAACTCAACCCTTTAGCCAATGCCAGCGGCTGTAAGAGGCGAACTAACTCTTGCGAAAGACTATAAAGCGAGACAGGCACGCGATTTTGCGCCGCATATTCCCCTTTCGCTTGCAATAATACTTGATTGGCTAAGTCTGACATCGACATCGCGGCGTGGACGATAACATCGCATAATTGAGCATGGCGATTGGGCTCACGCGGCACTTTTTTAAGTGATTCTGCATGACCAACAATGGCGTTTAGTGGTGTTCTCAATTCATGACTTAATAACGTTAAAAACTGTCCTTTTACTTGCGCTGAGTGCTCAGCAGCAGTTTTTAACAGGCTGAGTTCTTTTTCACGACGGCTGCTACATAACAGGCATAAAGAAAAACACAACAGCAGCGGCATCGTGCTCACAGAGACAGCAAAAAACTGATTAACCCAATTTGCCGAGACAAGACTATCTGTCACCGAGTAGCCGCCAAGCATGACCAATCTAAAAGTAAATACAGCTAGTAAGCTCAAGCACGATAGGCCAAACGCCCAATGTGCTGCACTAAATTCCTTCGATAATAACTTTTGTCCTTTATTCAAAGCCCGTAGACAATAAATCATCGCCATCGCCCAGACTAAGTAGTTGATCCCGACGCGAGCGATAAAATTAAAATCCACGTACAAAAAGTAAGTAAAACTGGGAATACCCAATGCGGCTAATACATACCAAGGCATATAGTTACTTTTCACACTAAAAAACGCATCAACACCACGAGCCAGATAAAAAAGTCCAAATGCGATAGTGAGATTGGGGATAAAAATTGAGAACGTAATGGGAAGTGTATAGGCGGCCAACAGGCCACATCCAATTGCGGTAAGCGCAATGAAAATAAGCCAATCTCGAGTGCCTGGTAGGCCTTTATTAATAAACCAGTTTACGGCCATAAAAACTGTACAGACCACAGTCGTTATTGCGGTAACTTGAATAAGTAATTTAGGATCCATTATTGCACTCAAAATTAATACATTATTATTACTTAGCGAATAGTGCAGTATATTACCGCACAGCATTATTTTGAAGTATTAACTGGATATATGCTATTACACCGAGTTACAGCCATCCTTTTTGCTTAGCAATTCTTGCTGCATCTACCCGGTTTGTCGCATGTAATTTTGCGATAGCGTCGGATAAATAATTTCTCACTGTTCCCTCACTCAAAAATAGCTGCCCTGCGATTTCAGCGGTTTTTAATCCTTCACTGGCTAAGCGCAGCGCTTTGCGTTCCTTATCGGTAAGTGGATCAGCATCTTCCAAAGCGTACAACGCAAGCTCTGGGTCAATAACCTTATACCCGTTCATGACCTTTTTCAGCGTTGATAGCAAGTACTCACTTGGGGCTTCTTTTAATACAAAACCATTTACCCCTAAAGTGATCGCGCGACGAATATAACCCGCCTTAGAAAAGGTCGTCATGATAACCACTTTTGTGTCTGGCATTTTTTGTTGTAAGTGCTGAGCAAGCTCAAGTCCAGTGACTTGTGGCATTTCAATATCCGTTAGCACGATATCAGGCGTTAACTTTGCTAACTTTTCCTTTGCAACTTGACCATTTTCAGCTTCGCCAACCACTTCTATCTCTCTATCTAAGCTCAATAATGCCGCGATAGCCCCTCTTACTAATGCTTGATCTTCAACAATAAAAACTTTGATCATCCTGCTTCCCCTAGTACCGCCTTAAAGTATCCGCCCTGTTCGGTATGATAAAATAATTGGCCACCACATTCTTTCAATCTGGTACGGATCCCCATTAAACCATTTCCTTCTTTTATGGACTTTATAGAACCATTATCTTTAATTTCTACAAAGACATTATTGTCAGTTTGCCGCAGTGTGAAGCAAACCTTATCAGCATCGCTGTGACGAATAATGTTGGTGCATATTTCTTTAGCAAAAAAGCACAAACAGGCTTCGCTTACTTTATCTAAAGTGACCGCCTGCAATTCTAGCGTTACGGCAATGCCCTTATCTTTTAGCCTTGAAGCCAAAATGTGCAGCTGAGCATCAAGCGCTAGCTGATGATAGCCGGTGACGGCTTGGCGCACTTCGCTTAGTGCTTCTCTCGCTAAGTCTGCAACCTGCTGCGCTTCTGATTGCGCTTGCTCTAATGCATTTGCAGCAGCAAATTTACTCGCCAACTCCGCTTTTAATGCTATCGAGCTAAGTGAATGACCGAGTAAATCATGTAGGTCGCGCGCAATACGCTCTCGCTCAGCCACGGCGCCTAATCGCTTAATCTCCTCTTCACTTTGCCTCTGCAACTCTTTGTGTACTCGCTCTCGGTGTGACATCCAACCAAAAATAAAAAGTCCACACGCCACACACAGTGCAGGCATCAAGAAATAAACCGTTTGCTGGGTCGCGATAAATTTAGCCGTTAGCAATACCAACGCTATGATGACCAGCATCGCAATGATTTTATAGCGAGGCAAAAAATTAAAACCGCAGAAAAAAGCAATAAAGCCAAATAACGAACTCGTCCCGGTCGTCACCCAACTACCTGCGACACAAAGCCCTGCCATCAGCACTAAATTCATCACCAACGCATTGCCCGTTTTTGTAATACTCTGCCAATAGAGCACGACAAAACTAAGATACACAACAACTTGCAACGCAATATTAACTACACTCAATTGCGCCCAGTTAAATATCAATGGGAAAAAATAAAAGGTTGAAAATATAAGGGGTCCGGCATTCCAAAATGAGCGCCGTTTCTCAACTAGGGTAAATTCTGTGGTAATGGACACAAGCTTCTCTGATTCACTCTTTTTATTATTATTTACGTTTAAGCGCAGAATGTTGAGTGACAAGTGTCAACAATCTTGTCATCTCAAAGCGATTAAATGATAGACTGCTAAAAAACAGTTCTAATATTCAATATGCGCCCACAACAATCTGCTTTGCTCTCGCTTCATAGTGCCGTTTTATTATTTGGTGGAACAGCATTATTTTCAAAATTAATTTCACTCTCAGCACTGGATATCACCGTTTACCGTACCGCCGTTGCTTTCGTTGTGCTACTACTGTTACTCAAAATACAACGGCAGCCGATAAAATTAATACACAAAAAAGATTATCTAACGGCTTTAGTTCTTGGTGTCATCGTGGGGCTTCATTGGGTGACTTACTTTGCAGGCATGCAAATGGCGGGAATTGCGGTTGGGATCATTGCCTTTTTCACCTACCCCGTAATCACCGTTTTTTTAGAGCCTCTTTTCACTCGCAGCCGTGTACAGCTAAAAGATTTTATCAGTGCGAGCGCAGTGTTATTTGGTATCTATCTGTTAGTACCAGAAGCGAACCTTGGCAACCAAGTTACCTTGGGAATTATTACGGGCGTATTCTCAGGCGCACTCTTTGCGCTACGCAACTTGCTCCAAAAGCGCTTCTTTTCTCACTATAGCGGCCCACACACAATGCTTTATCAAACGCTTGTTGCATGTCTCATGCTGTTAGCATTTGTGGAAGTGTCAATTCAGCAAGTATCCACAGAAAATCTCTGGTTAATCTTGCTGGCAGGAGCAATATTTACGGCAATTCCACACGCCTTATTTGCCTCTAGCCTACGTTATTTATCTGCCACCACTGCAGGGTTAATTTCTTGTTTACAACCATTGTATGGAACGCTATTAGCTTATATTCTGTTACACGAGACGTTGACACTTACAACATTACTTGGCGGGTTGTTGGTAGTTAGTGCAGCCTGTTTTGAAACTTGGTCTATTACAAGGAAAAAAGCATGATTCAAGTCTTAGCGCACCGTGGAGCCAGTGGCAGCTATCCAGAAAATACACTTGCTGCAATAGAAGCGGCTCTCCATATTGGCGTTGATAGTATTGAGTTGGATGTGCAAAGTTGCGCGGATGATTACGCCATTATCCACGACACTTGGCTAGACAGAACCACCAACGGCGTAGGTAGAGTCAATGAACAAACTCAAGCCTACCTTGCCACGCTTGATGCCGGTAAAGGGCAATCAATTCCCACCTTGCAGCAAGTGTTCGCCACGATAGGCAAACAGACAGATATCAATTTAGAACTAAAGCATACCTTTGGCCTAGATAAATTCGTTACCTATATTGAAGAACATATCCAGCAAGGCGTGATCACCAGAGAGCAGCTACTCATCTCCTCTTTTGACCATCATCAACTATTGTGGCTAAAGCAGAAATTACCTTGGGTAAGAATTGGCGCGTTAACCGCTTCTATTCCAATTCATTATGCACAATTTGCCGAATCGCTCCATGCCTACAGCATTCATATGGACAAAAACTTTATTAATCATGAATATGTGTTGGACGCAAAATCTCGCGGATTAAAGGTATTTGCTTATACGGTCGATAAACAACAAGACATAGATATGATGCTAGATTTCGGGGTGGATGGTATTTTCACTAACTTTCCATGCCAAACCAAAATGTATTTACAGGGCATTGGCGCCTACGCCACCCCAATTGAGTAACTGCTTGATCGCTTTAGCATTGTTATTCCATTTAGCTCATCTATACTGAGACAAATAAAGTGGCACAATGATGAGCCCAATATGAGTTTATATATGCGCATTTATAATTTTGTAGAACAGACGTTTTTCTATACCCTTTCTCGTAAAATTGTTGGCAATTTAGGCTTTTTACTCCTATTTCAGGTTATTAGCTTGGTTTGGCTGTATTCTGAACTTGCTCACTCCGGTGCGAGTATGGGACTGTTTTGGCTTATCACTATTGTGATCCTTGCCGCGTTTGCGTTTACCGTCTTCTATATGCGCTTTTTAATCGTACGACCTGTACAAGCGATGAAAGAGTCATTGGAGCGTGTTAACCGCCAAGACGGTAACTTAGATGCAAAGCTGCCACAATTCACTTATGACGAATTTAGAGATTTAAGCGAGCAGTACAACGCCTTTACCACCCACCTTAGTGTCCTTTTGGAAAAAACATATGAAAGTGCTGCTGCGGCAACACAAAGCAACCGCGATATCACCAATTCCATGCAAAGTACCGCAAAGTATGGACAGCAGCAGCTGAGCCAAGGTGACACAATTATTGCAGCTTCCGATCAGGTCAGCCACAGTTTACAAAGTATTGTGCACAATACCGATCAGGTTTATCAGGCCAATACCGAAAGCTTGCATTTTGTTCGCGGTTCATCACAGTCGTTAACTCAGCTTGTCGCTGAAGTAAAACAAATCACCACGCTACTAGGTAACTTTTCATCGACGGTTTCAGGCCTGAAAGAAAATAGTGAGAATATTCGCAACATTCTAAAAATGGTTGAAGAGTTTTCCGACCAAACCAACTTGCTTGCGCTCAATGCGGCAATTGAAGCAGCTCGAGCAGGTGAAGCCGGGCGTGGCTTTGCAGTGGTTGCCGATGAAGTTCGTGCGCTGTCGGTCAAGGTCAATGCTGCCACCCGCCAGATCAGCGATTTTATCAATCAAATGAACGTGCTGGTCGGTGAAACCAATCAAGAATCAGAACAATTGATTTCTCATTCAAGCTCAGCAGAGAAAGCCATCAGTGATACCTCTCAAGGCTTTATTTCGATGAGTGATGACTTTGAACGCAATCAAGCGCAATTAGAAGAAATCGTTAGTGCGGTACACCAACTTGAAGAAACGCAAAAACATACCCATCAAGCAGTGCAACAAATTGTTGAACTGGGTCAGCAATCTAAATCACAAATTGATGGCGCGTTAGCCGAATGCCAAAGTGCTCAAAAGCTCACAGAAACCACTCAAAAAGAACTTACTCGCTTTGTTTCGCGGCGCTAAGCCCGCGAAACATCAAATGTGAGCACTTCGCTGATGCTAGCTTTGTTTAGCGCCAGCATGACTAGCCTATCTATTCCCAGTGCAACACCAGCACAATCGGGGACGCCTGCGTCAAGTGCAGCCAATAACCGCTCATCGGCCGGCACTGGGTGTAATCCCATCTCAGCTCTGAGCTGGTTATCTTGCTCAAAACGCGCTCTTTGCTCTGCTGCATCCGTCAATTCGTTAAATCCGTTGGCCAGCTCCATATTGCGATAATAGAGCTCAAAACGCCCTGCAACGCGATTGTCTTTCGGGTTAAGTTTTGCCAGCGCCGCTTGGGATGCCGGAAAGTGATAAACAAAACAAGGTTGCTGCTGACCAATTTTAGGCTCTATTTCCATGCAAAATAGCAATTGCAGTAAAGTATCTGGATTATTCTCGATAGCTGCAATATCACCATAACCGTATTTATTGGCGTGCGCTTTCAATTCCGTCAGCGACACGCTTAAAGGGTCAAATCCAAGATGGGTCTCAAAGGCTTGCTGGTAAGTCATCGAATCACTAGCTGGACAGTCCAATAACATCTGCATCAACTCATCGATTTCCGCCATTAAGTCAAATTCGTCAAAGCCCGGACGATACCACTCTAACATCGTAAATTCTGGATTGTGATGACGCCCTGACTCTTCGTTACGAAAAGCCTTACATAATTGAAAAATCGCACCACTGCCTGCGGCAAGTAGTCTTTTCATCGCATACTCGGGTGACGTTTGTAAAAATAAAGGCAAACCTTGGCTGTGATTTGGGCCAACAAATCGAGTATGGAAAGTATCTAAGTGAGGGTCGGTCACTGAGGCTTGAGAAAGGCTCGGCGTGTCGACTTCCATCACATCACGAGCAGCAAAAAAGTGCCGTATCTTCGCTAAAATTGCAGCCCTTTGCCTAAGCGTCTCTATCGTTGCACTTGGCTGCCAATTGTTCACCGTCATTGTTTACTCCAAAAAAATCCCAGCAACATGCTGGGATTTATAAAACATCGTAAATTGCTTTACGCTATTATTTTACGCGGCTTACGTATTCGCCACTACGCGTATCAACTTTGATCACTTCACCAATTTGAACGAACAAAGGAACACGAACAACAGCACCTGTGCTTAGGGTTGCAGGCTTACCACCAGTACCCGCAGTGTCGCCTTTCAGGCCTGGATCTGTTTCTGTGATCTCAAGCTCAACAAAGTTAGGTGGTGTTACTGCGATTGGGTTACCATTCCACAGTGTGATAGTACATACGTCATTTTCAACCAACCATTTTACGCTATCGCCAAGTGCTTTTTCATCAGCTGCGATCTGCTCAAATGTTTCGTTGTTCATGAAATGCCAGAACTCACCATCAGTGTATAAATACGCTAGATCAGTATCCATTACGTCTGCGCCTTCCACTGAGTCGCCAGACTTAAATGTTTTCTCTAGTACTTTACCTGAGATAAGCTTACGGATTTTAACGCGGTTAAACGCTTGTCCTTTACCAGGCTTGACCATTTCATTTTCTAAGATAGAACAAGGCTCGCCGTCCATCATAATTTTTAGGCCGCCCTTGAACTCGTTGGTGCTATAATTCGCCATCGTATCCTCTAATCTACGTATATTCGAGTAATTAACCTGCTAATGATACAAATAAATGAAGTAAATTTGCAGACTAACTGGCAAAAAGAATTAGCAAATGTTGTCACTGACCCACAAGAGCTACTCAACATCTTGGGGTTGCATGACCAATTTGATGCACGAGACTTTGCAGCTAAGCGCTTGTTTCCTATGCGAGTACCTCGCCCATTTATCGCTAAAATGCGCCACGGAGATCGTCATGATCCCTTGCTATTACAAGTGTTACCTGTACATCAGGAATATTTAACTGAAGCGGGATTTAGTAAAGATCCACTCGAAGAACAAGACGCGCCTGTACCTGGTTTGTTACATAAGTACCGCTCTAGGGTATTACTCATGCTCAAAACTGGTTGTGCGGTCAACTGCCGCTACTGTTTTCGACGCCACTTCCCTTATCAGGATAATCAGGTCAACAAACGCACCTTAGAGCCTGTATTTGATTATTTGCGCGCCCATCCTGAAATCAATGAGGTGATCTTAAGTGGCGGTGATCCGCTGATGGCCAAAGATGACATGATAGCTTGGGTGCTAGAACAATTAGAGGCTATACCACAAATCAAACGTTTGCGTATTCACAGTCGCTTACCGGTAGTGATCCCAGCGAGAATAACCGAGGAATTGTGCCTACGTTTAACAAAGAGTCATTTAAAGGTGATTTTGGTAAATCACATTAATCATGCAAATGAAATCGATGATACCTTTAAAGCCGCAATGCAAAGGCTTAAACAAGCCAATGTGACTTTGCTAAACCAAGCTGTGCTACTTAAAGGAATTAATAACGATGTTGCGGCTCAAGCTCAACTGAGTGAAGCCCTATTCGATGCAGATATACTGCCTTATTATTTGCATTTACTCGATAAGGTAGAAGGCGCTAGCCATTTTGATGTAGAAGAGCGTGAAGCCAAGACGATAATGGCTGAGCTTTTAGAAATGCTACCGGGATTCTTGGTGCCTAAATTGGTAAGAGAAATTGGTGGTCAGCCAAGTAAAACGCCGATTGACTTAAATTTACTAGACTAAAATAGCAAAAAATCGGTGCTAATGACCCTAGCACCGATTGCTTTGCACATATCTATCGGACATGCCGAAGACAACGTGCCATCAGACATAAGCTTACGCGTATGTATTGATGTTGTTGCCCAGCGTTGCTGTCACTGATTTAGCTGGCGTTTGTGCTGCTGCACTGCTGCCCGCAGATTCAATTAAAGCAAGCGCGGCTTGTCCATCTGCTTTCTGTTGCTTTTTTGCCAAAACGGCGCTGTATACTTCACCGCTTTGACCAGCTCCAGACATAGCAGGTAGGTTACTTCCGGAAATATTCATAAGTGATTACCTGACTTTTTGATGGATCAAATTGGTTATCGGCGTATAAATTTAAACCTTTAGGATAAATTACGAGATAAATTTCCAATTCCTTTGTACTACTTATAAAAGGGTAGATTTACACCTGACAATTGTAAATGAAACCCTTAAAATAAGCGCTTTTAGTAGGGCGATTAGGACTGACCATGCAAGCCGTTATCGAAAAACTCAATGAAAATCTCAAGATCATATACCGCCAAGCACTAGATGCGGATAAAAAACTCGATGAATTGCAGCAGCAAGGTCATGGTAAGTTTAAAGCGTTATTTACAGAAGAAGCGGGGTTTACGTTTGAAGCGAAACGCTTTAAACCTTATGTTTTGGATGTTGCAGCCGACGTTGAAGGCCTATCGACAACTGAAGAAATTGACGAGCAAAAACTCGCACTGGTTGTCAAAAAGTTACAATCCTTACTACAGCTACTGGCTACATTTAAATAGCCAACTAGTTAACCAAACACGCAGCTTGGCCGCTGCGTGTAAGCTTATCTCAAGGCTAATGCCGGTTAATTAACTAACTTTTTTCATCAAGTCATCTTCAAACCAGTCAGTTAAAAGACGCTTTTCATAATAAAAAGATTCGTCCATGCCTCTTTTGATTCTATCCATGAACGACATATCTTTTAACGTCACGCCATTTTCCTCTGAGATGGTTTTACCAGATTTATCTGTTAACTTATAGCTAATTTCAAAACGGGGGAAATGGATTGGTTTAATCACCCGAATATCAGTGGTACCGTAATGAACATCACCAGCAAGGTCTATCTCATCAAAGGTAATGGCGAGCTTGTAGCCCTCGGGTAATTTAGTCGCTAATTCTTCTAGGTGCTTCTGTAATTGCTTTTCAACCCGCTTATGAAATGAACCTCGCGTTTCATTTCCTGGTCTAACATCGCGATACTCTTTAAAGTCCTTCCAAGTCACAGCGACCTCACCTGCATTGACAAACAAGGGAGTCATAAATAAAGCAAGTATTGCAATTTGTGTTTTCATCTTTGGATCTCCTTCAAACTCTACCATCACCTTACTCCTTCATTGTGCGAAGTAAAGCAAGATCACACCCTTTTACGCAGTGTGACATTTGACTACATTTACATAACCAACCTAAAGCTGTACACAAAAGTTAGCTAGCTGAATGAAAAACTAAGTTCACTAATACTATTCCACCCTAGATCAGTGCTTTCTCAAAAGCAATGTAGGTTTTCGGAGCTATTAAAAACAAAGTTAAAGCACTCTTAAGGAATCACAATTGCTAGCGTTCAAGTTAGCTTATAGTTAGTAAGACCGAAATTAGGGTAAATCGTTCTCAAACGGATGTAATCAAAGCCCTCAGGATTAAGTAGAGCGCTGTATGGTGAACTGCTCGGTGCATCACCTGTAAATGCAGCAATAGACACAGACTCGTCAGATACTTGTTTCTCTTTGGTATCTTTAACCTGATTAGGTTCTGGCTTCTTTTTTACGGACGCAGCAAGCAGTTGTGTAGGTGTTGATGTATTCGTTGTTGACGCCGAATGGATATTAAAATGAATAGTCATAAAAGCACATTTTTTACAACACATGGGCGTTTAGTCAATACCCCATTTTATTCCCCAAAAATGATGAAGCTTTAGCAAATTTCAGGCATAAAAAAACCCTAACATCAAACTGTTAGGGTTTTTCTAAAGCGTGTAGTGCTTAGGAGATGATGTTTATTACATCATGCCGCCCATATCCGGTTTAAACCTTTGTTTTTATTACCCTATTTACATGGGGGGGAAGTGGCAATACCCCTTTCTATACCCCTAGAGTGGGATCAAAGATAAATTTATCTATTTTTTCACACATTTAAAAATGTGAAGAGAACATGTTGAACTCCAATCATCCCTTAAGACTTTTCCTAAGCTCCAATCGGATCACCTAGCACGTTGTTTTTACCAAATATCCGCTCAAGCACCTCAATTGATTTTGCAGATAACTCCTGTGTAAACAGCAGAGATAGATTGTGCTTGCTTCGCGAACAGCTGACATAAAACAAGTTGCGATTCCGTTCAAATGTACCTTGCCTATCTTTAGGGTAGTTCCCATCCATCCACTCTAACATCTGGTTCCAGTCATATTGATTCCAGCCGCGGCCACAAACGACAAGTACATTGTCAAACTCTGCGCCTTTCACACCGTGTTTCGTAGAGAAGGGCGTCTTTGAATCGATGTATTCACTCAGGTTTACAACCTCTAAATACTTTACAGCGCGCAACTTACTGAGCTTGTCAACAAATCTCAATTCTCTCTCTTCCAGTTCATCATTAGACTTTGATGTAAGCTCCTTATATCGTGTTTCAGCCTCTTCTACTTTTGACGAAAGCCTTGGCATCTTAGTTCTCACCAAAAGATCCAGCAAGTCGCCAATAGTAGAATTGGCTCTTGCATGCATTACTTTCCCTAGATTGTTAATCAACTCAGTTTTATCAGCTTGGCATTTCAACTGTGGATGGTTTTTCTTTTTGATTTGCAATAGTTCACCATACAGCTTTTGCTCATATGCAAGTGCTGTAGGTTCTATCACATCAAGAAAAAACTGGATATATTTGTCATTTTTTTTGAGATAATCATCTGTGTAACGAAAACAGTCCGATAGATTCTTAAAGTTCTGTTCACTGGCGATGAGATTGTTTGTTAAGAAAAGGATTTTCGTCTTGTCAGGAGATAAATCCCATCCGTCTCTACGCATTAACTTTTTCGTTTTCTCTACATGTTCTCTTACACTATCTTCTGGAAGATCCCCCTTCCAATGCCCACCACCTGAACCATCTCTCCGTACACCTACCCAATCATTGGAATGGAAAACTTTTATCACTCCTTCTGAGTCTGGTTCTGATTCAGCTTGGGGGAGGTCAGGTCTCATTCTGTTTAAACAACTAACTATATTTTTGTCTGATCGGAAGTTTGCTTTCTTTCCGATTTCTACTATTTTTCCTTTGTCACTAGATATCAAACCACAAGCCGAAGAGCCATAGATTTTTTGCCAGTGATCGCCGAATAAACCGATAACTACACCAGAGTCATTGTTAATTAGGTTGGAGACAATACTTTCAGCTAGCTTGATATCGGTATCCTGATATTCATCAATGAATACTATCGGGAATTTGCTTTTTAATAGCTTCTGGAATTTTGGATAAGCAAGTATATGAGCCATCAACGTGATTACATCATCATGGTGCAAATTTATCTCATATTCATTAATCGCAGGAAATCCAAGATCATACTTAACCACTTGATCGGTAACGCCCCCTGCCTCATCTATTCGCTGTAGCCATTTTTCACCTAGCTTCGGGAGGTACTCTCGGAGCTTTACCTGATAGTGTTGAAGTATATTCCAGCAGAACGCGTGAATTGTATCTGCAAAAATAACAGGATGATGGTCCGTTCTATCCTTTATTTCATCTTTTGCGACGTTTGTGTATGTAATACAAGCAATCTGCTGCCGATTACCTAAAAATTCATCTGCACGATTGGATATCAGATACTTAATCGACTCAATCAAAGAATAGGTTTTTCCCGCACCCGCACCTGCTTCCAAACGGAAACTCTGGTGTTTGTTGATACAATTTCTGAGCTTCTCTAACGCCTCGATAGAAGCCTGCTCGGCTGGACTTATCTTTGTCATGGCTACGCCTCCTCCGCTTTAACTGCATCATCGCTATCTAGCCACTCTAACCCTTCACAAATATATTTAGGCACGACCCAATCTGTTGTTTTAATAGAATACTCAATGGCAAAATTGGCCTTGCTATCTTTTCCTATATCCTTAGCCCTTTCAAAAACGCGACGCTCCAACTCTACCCCTTCTAAATCATGTAAACCGAATAGATTTACATTGGCCAAAATAAAAGCATCTTCAAAGCTACGTCCGCATAGAGCTTTTTCATCTTCGTCGATCTGAAATGCTAATCTCCGACATCCTGAAACTTTGGAGTTCTCTTCTTTGGCACTAATATCATCTAAACTTGCATACCCTTTCATACCAAACCAATTTGACAGGCCTGCATTACTTGAATGTGTACCTTCACTCACACAGGAAGCCGGATATGTTGCTCTCTTCTCACCCTCGGTCTTCTTTACTGAATCTAAATCAGTAATGAACAATGTCTTAAGTTCAAGAAAGTCAATGAATTTATAAAAATGATGAGCATATGCGCCACCCACCTCGACTACAGACATATACTTTCTGCGCAAACCGCACTGTTTCAAATCATCCACTTTTTTGATCATCTCGGGCAGAAGAATTCTTTCAGTAGCGCCTTCAATAAGAATCGCCCTATCCGCGAAATAAAGATCACATTTTGTCAGTGTTAAGTACTTGTGCAAAAATTCCTTGTCTTCCTTGACGTCTTCGCTGCCAAACGCTTCTCCCAAGTCTTTTACCTTAGTTTCTTTTCCACTCTTAGATAAAAAGTAACGCACTTTGCTAAAATCTACTTCATTGGCAATATGGGAAGAGTGCGTGCTGACCACAAACTGAACTGGCCACAACTTTCCGCCGTTAAGTTGTTTTTGAAACTCTCCGACTATTTCCTCAAGCTGCCGAATGAATACTTCCTGCATTTGTGGGTGAAGGTGCGCTTCCGGCTCTTCAATGAAGATTAAATGCCCTTTCGGAGGAGTGGGCTGGGACTGAAACTCTCTAAAGTACTCATAGATGCGAAAGAGAATAAAAATCAAATTTCGGATTCCTAAACCATTGTAGGTTTCAGGCAGAGTAAAGTGGTCATCGCCTTCGTAAAACACTTTGGTATTGCTCTCCAGAAGTGACTTTACATTCAACTCCGTAGCTGCACTTAAGTTTGGATCTTTCAAGCCAGGATATCCAAATATATTCAGTGTTGGTAAAAGCGATTTAACTTTCCCTTGAAAATCAGTATCGACTTTTTCTTGCAGTTCTTCTACAACTTTATTGATCTCTTCAGACTTAGCTTTAAATGCCTCAGGCGCTCCAGTACTGTTAGCACTTTTAAAAATATTTCCTAATGATTTACCAAGAACATCTCGCTCACTATGAGTTTCATCATCAAGTCCGCGTTGAGCGTTTATTAAACCTGACAATATCAATCGGTTAAATGCTGAAAACTCCAGCCTGACTTTATTGCCAGAATTAGTAGGTTCAATGGCATATATAGCGGTTTCGAAATGTTGATTGATAAGGTTTCTTAATTCAGAAAAATATTTCTTACGATTAGCGATATCTAAATCCTGAAAAAATTCCTTAATTTTTCCACCTTTTAACTGATAGGAAACCAATACACAGGTTTCGAATAATGTATCGTCGAGGTCAACTATGAAATCACCTAAAGATCCAAAGTCGTGCTCGTCATCCTTGTAATCGATTCGCAGTTCTAACTCTATCGTTGGTATTAGAGGACGAATCTCTTCATCTTCTCGGTTAGCTTTATAGGCATTTAAAGCCTCATTAAAACCAGCTAAGCAGGACTGATTAAAATCCTCATAACGGACTTTAACTCCAGCCGGATTTAAAAAGCTTCGAAATATTTCAGCAAGAGAAGTTTTACCCGTATTATTACGCCCAACAATAAGCGTTGCTCTGTCATCTAGAGTCAAGCTGACATCTTTTAACAGTCTGTAG
The DNA here is from genome assembly GCA_000814665.1 of Pseudoalteromonas flavipulchra NCIMB 2033 = ATCC BAA-314. GTDB lineage: Bacteria > Pseudomonadota > Gammaproteobacteria > Enterobacterales > Alteromonadaceae > Pseudoalteromonas > Pseudoalteromonas maricaloris. The sequence continues at coordinate 141,201 of JWIH01000018.1, read as the reverse complement.
TTTTTTATACGGGCGCTTTTTATTTTCATGCTTTTTCCTTAAAACGAGCGAAATAGAGTTCCTGAGATTCCAAAAATATAACACTTCAATCAGTTGCAGTGTCAGCTGTCGGCTGCATAGGCTTGTTAAAACTCTTCCTAGGCTTTCTTAAGTCTGAGATTGCACTCTGACCAGAGTTTACTAATAAGACCGCCCCTGCAATTAAAATGTACAAATTTAGGTCTGATACTAAATCTTTGAGATCAGTTATAAATGTACTCGCTACCAAAACCGCACCACATATGATCTGAAAAGCTTGTAGAATCAGGTTTGTAATTGTTTTTTGATCAAATTCTGTTTTATTACGAAAGCACAGCAATGCGTAAATTAAGATAAACAGAAGGGATAAAATTGCCGAAGGTATAAATAGGGCTTTATCCATTTCGGTCACCATCATCAACAGACTTGCCTAGTAATGCCCCAAACACACCTCCAAGAATCATTCCTACCGGACCACCAAGCGAAGCACCTAATATTGCAGCTCCGGCAGTTGAACCAATAACTCTATTGCTAATTTGGGTATTGGCTTCACGAGACACCAGAATTAAGTTATTGATATTATCTGTACCACCATCAGATTTTGGAACTATATGATGTATTTCCAATTCATCAGGTGACTCTACAACCTTCCCTGTTCTTGAGCATCTGAGCCCATCCCTAGCAATAATATTTGCTTTTATTTCCTTAAAATTCATAGATATCCTTGTGGAATTCTAACAGCTTACTCTTCACCAAAATGGTGTGTTTAAACACCCCAAAACGGCCTATGTTATTTACCTTCCATAATGCCAAAATACAAACAAATTGTAAATTAAAGGTTACTCATCACAGAGGTGAAAAGGATGCTCGAACGCCTCGACGGAGCTCAGAACAAATCCACTATCCTGAAGATGAGGCAAAAAATGAAAGTACATTACAAAGCAGTCGATCTCTTTTGCGCTCTAGAAACAATTCATGGGCGTTAAATCGATCCCCAACTTTATCCCCCAAAAATAATGACGCTTTAGCAAATTCCAGGCATAAAAAAACCCTAACATCAAACTGTTAGGGTTTTTCTAAAGCGTGTTGTGCTTAGGAGATGATGTTTATCACATCATGCCGCCCATGCCACCCATTCCGCCCATGCCGCCCATATCTGGACCAGCAGCTTCTTCTTTCAGAATTTCAGCAACCATCGCTTCAGTGGTGATCATTAGACCAGCAACCGATGCTGCGAACTGAAGTGCAGAACGCGTTACTTTAGTTGGGTCTAGGATACCCATTTCGATCATGTCGCTGTATTCGCCAGTTGCAGCGTTGTAACCGTAGTTACCTTCGCCAGCTTTAACTGCGTTAACCACAACTGATGCTTCGTCGCCTGCGTTTGAAACGATTTGACGAAGTGGTGCTTCCATCGCACGAAGTGCCACTTTAATACCGTGGTTTTGGTCTTCGTTGTCACCAGTTAGCGATTCAAGCTTGCTCGCAACGCGAACTAGCGCAACACCACCACCAGGTACTACACCTTCTTCAACCGCTGCGCGAGTTGCGTGTAGCGCATCTTCTACGCGGTCTTTTTTCTCTTTCATTTCAACTTCAGTTGCTGCGCCAACTTTGATTACTGCAACACCGCCTGCAAGTTTTGCCATGCGCTCTTGTAGTTTCTCTTTGTCGTAGTCAGAAGTTGCTTCTTCGATTTGTGCTTTGATCTGAGATACGCGACCATCGATTGCTTCTTGCTCGCCAGCACCGTCAATGATAGTTGTATCATCTTTAGTGATAACCACGCGCTTAGCTGTACCTAAGTCTTCAACCGTAGCTTTCTCAAGCTCAAGGCCAATTTCTTCAGAGATAACTGTACCACCAGTTAGTGTCGCGATATCTTGTAGCATTGCTTTACGACGGTCACCAAAGCCAGGTGCTTTAACCGCAGCAACTTTCACGATACCACGCATGTTGTTTACAACCAGAGTTGCCAGCGCTTCACCTTCAAGGTCTTCAGCAATGATTAGTAGCGGCTTGCTTGTTTTAGCAACAGCTTCTAGTGTAGGAAGAAGTTCACGAATGTTAGAGATCTTCTTGTCTACAAGAAGGATATGTGGGTTATCTAGCTCAACTTGGCCTTTTTCAGCGTTGTTGATGAAGTACGGAGAAAGGTAACCACGGTCAAACTGCATACCTTCAACTACATCTAGTTCGTTCTGTAGTGATTGGCCTTCTTCTACAGTGATAACACCAGACTCGCGACCTACTTTTTCCATTGCTTCTGCAATGATGTCACCAATCTCTTTGTCAGAGTTAGCTGAAATAGTACCAACTTGTGCAATCGCTTTAGCGTCTGAACAAGGAACTGAAAGCGTTTTTAATTCTTCAACAGCAGCGATAACTGCTTTGTCGATACCACGCTTAAGGTCCATTGGGTTCATACCCGCAGCAACTGACTTAAGACCTTCGTTCACGATAGCTTGCGCAAGAACAGTTGCAGTTGTAGTACCGTCACCCGCTGCGTCATTAGCTTTAGACGCAACTTCTTTAACCATTTGTGCGCCCATGTTCTCGAACTTATCTTCAAGCTCGATCTCTTTCGCAACAGATACACCGTCTTTAGTGATAGTTGGTGCGCCGAATGACTTTTCTAAAACAACGTTACGGCCTTTAGGACCTAGTGTTACTTTTACTGCGTCTGCTAGTACGTTTACGCCTTTTAGCATTTTTGTACGAGCGTCACCTGCAAAACGAACTTCTTTAGCTGCCATGTTATAAATTCCTCTTAAATTCTGTTGTCGATTAAACTAAAAAGTATTAATTATTCTACGATGCCTAAGATGTTATCTTCGCGCATGATCAGGTACTCTTGACCTTCGATCTTTTCAGTTTTTTCGATGTAAGAGCCGAACAACACTGTGTCGCCAGCTTTTACTTGTAGTGCTTTAGTTTCACCATTGTCCAACACGCGGCCGTTGCCTACTGCAACTACTTCACCACGTGAAGACTTTTCAGCTGCAGAACCAGTTAACACAATGCCGCCAGCTGACTTTGTTTCTTCTTCAAGACGCTTAACAATGACGCGATCATGTAAAGGACGAATGTTCATTTATATAGTTCTCCTAACAGTTTCTGAACAATGACAGAAATAATGCTTTTTTAAGGCGGTGTTACATCCACAGGTTGTGGTTAACACACGCAATTTTAATTGCTTTCATTTATGGGGATGGGCAAATTAAAACCCAAGAGAAAAAACCAAAAAAATTTAGTCTTTTCTTTCGTATTCGCCTTCAATCGTTGTAGAAGAATTTCTACTCGATTGATTTTTAAATGGATCTCTAATTTCTTCCTGCTGCTCCGCACGCCCGTCGCGTGATTGATTAGCAAACGGTGACTGACCTGAGTGCATGCCTGTTTGCACTCTTACGGTGGCATGAGCTAAAAGCGACTGCGCCAGCCTTTTTCTAACGGCTGGGGTTAACAGTAAAAAACCTAATACATCGGTCATGATCCCAGGCGTCATCAATAGCACACCGGCAATGATCACACACAAACCGGTAAATAAATCTTGTGCAGGCAATTGCCCACGAGACATCTGTTGCTGTACGTTGACATAAGCGCCAAGACCCTGCTGTTTAACCAGTCTTGCCCCTAAAATGGCGGTACCAATTACAAGCGCAATGGTAGCAAAACCGCCTATCACCTCGCTGACTTGGATCAGCAAAGCAATTTCAATAATCGGAATAGCGATAAATAAAATAAATAAGAATCTAAACATACTTTCTCCAAATCTACGAAAGATAAATATGGGTGCAAAGGTCTTAATTCAAGCGATACAAGTAAGACGCTTTAGAAAAGAGGAGCTATCCGCTAAGATGCCATTACTAACCCTAAAATGGAAATGGCAATGGGCGTAAGATATAAACTCGTCTTATCTACATGCGATTCGGTTGCAGAAGCGCGTAAGATTGCAACGCAACTTGTAACGCAAAAACTTGCAGCTTGTGTGAACCTAATCCCGGCAGTGGAATCTATTTATGTTTGGGAAGGTCAGGTTGAACATGCACAAGAGACCAAGCTGTTAATCAAGACAAAATCCGAAAAACTAGAGCAAGTGATGGCCGCTATTCGCGACTTACACAGTTATGATGTCCCAGAAATTCAAGTCGTGGACGTCACCAGCGGCAACTTAGCTTATTTCAAATGGATGGACGAGGTATTATTGTAATGCGACTCTTAGTAGTTCTTTTCTCATTGCTGATGTGGTTTCCCGCGCAAGCAAACAATGCGGTGCTAGACAGCTTATTGGCTCCTAAACAACAGACTTTTTTACCAGTAAAAGAAGCATTCAAGTTCGATTTTGACCAGCAAGGCAACACCTTGTTTGTGGGTTGGGACATCGCCGACGGCTATTACTTATATAAGAAGAATCTTCAAATTATCGCCAAACAAGCCGACATCCAAGTGCCAGAGCTTGAAAAAGGCAAGATGATTGAAGATGAGTTTTTTGGTCGCACTGAAGTCTACTTTAATAACTTATCTGTTATCTCTAAGCTCAGTAATATCGAGCAAGGTGCAATCGTAAAAATACGCTATCAAGGCTGCGCCGAAGCTGGACTTTGCTATCCGCCAGAAATTGTAGAAGTGCCGTTAAGCACGATTGCGGGAGAAAAGCCAAAGACCACGTCAACCATAGCTCCTGAAACAAAAGCACCTGAGACAAAAACAGAAGCTCAAAGCGAAAGCGCGCCTGTGGATAACGATAATTTGTCTTTCACTGAGCAGTTAATGCAGCGCAGCTTACTTGCGAATATTTTGACGTTCTTTGGCCTTGGTATTGGCCTTGCGTTTACCCCTTGTGTATTCCCGATGTTCCCGATTTTGTCGAGCCTCATCGCCGGTCAACAAGGTCTTTCGACTAAAAAAGCCTTCAGTTTGTCTTTTATTTATGTGCAAGGTATGGCGGTCACTTACGCTGCGCTTGGGTTAGTCGTTGCGTATTTCGGTGGCCAAATTCAAGGCTACTTGCAGCATCCAGCGGTACTTATCAGCTTTAGTATATTGTTCGTCGCACTTGCGCTATCTATGTTTGGGGTTTACGAAATTCGTTTACCTAGCGGCATGATGGATAAACTCACTCAGCTCAGTAACAAGCAAAAAGGCGGCAATTACTGGGGCGTATTCATTATGGGTGTGCTTTCTGGACTTATTGCATCGCCCTGCACCACGGCTCCACTTTCTGGCGCGCTATTATTTGTCGCGCAAAGCGGTGATTATGTAGTGGGCGCGGTAACGCTATACGCACTTAGCTTGGGCATGGGTCTACCGCTATTACTGCTAGGTACCTCAGGTGGAAAATTACTGCCAAAAGCAGGAGGCTGGATGGATCAGGTCAAAACGCTATTTGGTTTTGTGATGCTCTTCGTACCGCTTATCCTTTTAGAGCGCATTGTAGACTTTGACATCATAGTACTAATGGCAAGTATTTTGGCTATTGCAACAGCTCTATATTTACACTTCTGGCAAAGCCAGCTTCAAGCAAGTAAAGGAAAGACGTTACTATGGACAATGGCGCTTATGTTACTGATACCGGGTTTATTTGGTGTTAAAGACGCGATTATGCCTAAACAAGAGCCAAGTTTAGAAGCCAGTCTAATACAAACTCAATTACACGTGGACGAGTTAGCCGCTGACTTGACCGCAGTAAAACAACAGTTAGCAGAAAAGACGGCTGGGCTATCAGCAAAAGACCAACCAAAAGCTACTGAGTTACCAGCCATAAAGCAACCAAGAGTAAGTGGACTGCAAAAGTTTAGATTGATCCCTGATTTAGCTGCACTGCGAGAGGAAGTGATCAAGGCCAATGCCAAAGGCAAAGTGCCTATCGTTGATTTATACGCAGAGTGGTGTGTCGCGTGTAAAGAGTTTGAGAAATACACTTTCCCGAAACCTGAAGTACAAGCACAGTTCAAAGATTATGAACTATTAAAGCTCGACTTGACCAAAGCCAATGACAACACCCAAGAGATCATGGAAGCATTTACGGTGTTTGGTTTACCGACTATTTTAATCTTTGATAGCCAAGGTAATGAGATGCCAGCACACCGCATCACAGGCTTCTTAGACGCAAAAGACTTTGCTGCCCACCTAGAAAAGGCCAAGCAGGACGCAAAGTAACCATTTTAGGGGCAAGCTTGTTTGCCCCTCTTCCCTTCTGATTAGACCAGTATTTTGCTGCTATTTACCTCGAACTCTCTATAATACTCCACGAAATGGAGAAATATTTGCTATTTGCTGGAATTCGGCTTAAGTTAACAAGCCATACAGTCTAAATTTTTGGCTAATGCTTTAGTTAAAGGAAGTTCGCGTAATATGTCTGCAAAATTAAAGATTTTATTAGTAAACGGCCCTAATTTAAATATGCTAGGTCGCCGTGAGCCGCACAAGTACGGCACGCAGACTCTCAACGAAATTGTTGACGCATTAACTGAATATGCAGAAGCACAGCAAGTCAGCTTGTCACACATTCAAAGTAATAGTGAAGCGCAGCTAATCGAGGCTATTCACGCTCAATATGAACAATGCGATGCGATTATCATTAATCCTGCCGCATTTACCCATACGAGCATTGCCCTTCGAGACGCTTTACTCAGTGTGGACATCCCTTTTTATGAAGTACACATCACCAATGTGTACGCCAGAGAGCCATTTCGTCACAAGTCTTATTTTTCTGATGTGGCGGAAGGCGTGATATGTGGATTAGGCGCGTTGGGCTATCGTGCTGCATTTGATGCAGCGTTGGCGCAATTGCGAAAACAAAATAACTCAAATTAACTAACAGGCGGGTCATTGTATGGATATTCGCAAGATCAAAAAACTTATCGAGCTAGTAGAAGAATCAGGTATTGCAGAGCTAGAAATCACTGAAGGTGAAGAGTCAGTACGTATCAATCGCCACAGCAGTGCACCAGTTTATGCGCAACCTCAACAATACATGGCAGCTCCAGCGGCACCTGCACCAGCAGCACCTGCGGCGGCTCCTGCAGTAGAAGCAGCACCAGCAGAAAGCAGCGCACCAGCAGGTCACCAAGTTAAGTCTCCTATGGTTGGTACTTTCTACACAGCTTCTTCTCCAACAGCAGCGGCATACGTTGAAGTAGGTTCAAAAGTAAATGTTGGCGACACACTTTGTATCGTTGAAGCCATGAAGATGATGAACCAGATCGAATCAGACAAAGCTGGTGTAGTGAAAGCAATCCTAGTTGAAAACGGTGAGCCAGTAGAATTCGACCAACCGCTATTCATCATCGAATAATTACGCAGAAGGTCAACGTTATGTTAGATAAAGTAGTCATTGCAAACCGAGGTGAAATTGCACTTCGCGTATTGCGTGCCTGCAAGGAGCTAGGTATTAAGACGGTTGCTGTGCACTCAACAGCTGACCGCGACCTAAAACACGTTCTTCTTGCAGATGAAACCATTTGTATCGGAAAACCTGCGGCAAGCGAAAGCTACCTTGATATTCCTCGTATTATCGCGGCGGCAGAAGTCACAGACGCGGTTGCTATTCACCCAGGTTACGGTTTCCTTTCTGAAAATGCCGACTTTGCTGACCAAGTTGAGCAAAGTGGCTTTATCTTTATCGGTCCAAAGGGCGACACTATTCGCCTAATGGGTGATAAAGTGTCGGCAATTGAAGCAATGAGAAAAGCAGGCGTACCTTGCGTGCCAGGTTCTGATGGTCCATTGACTGATGACAACGACCGCAATACGCAGATCGCTAAGCGTATTGGCTACCCAGTTATCATCAAAGCGGCTGGTGGCGGCGGTGGTCGTGGTATGCGTGTCGTTCGCAACGAAAAAGAACTCGCAAACTCTATCGCCTTAACACAGCAAGAAGCGAAGCAGTTCTTCGGTAACGGCATGGTTTACATGGAAAAATTCCTAGAAAACCCACGCCACATCGAAGTACAAGTACTCGCTGACGGTCAAGGCAATGCAATCCACCTAGGTGAGCGCGACTGTTCAATGCAGCGTCGTCACCAAAAAGTAGTGGAAGAAGCACCTGCACCAGGGATCACAGCAGAAATGCGTAAATACATTGGTGATCGCTGTACTCGTGCGTGTATCGAGATTGGTTATCGCGGTGCAGGTACGTTTGAATTCTTATACGAAAACGGCGAGTTCTACTTCATTGAAATGAACACCCGTATTCAGGTTGAGCACCCAGTAACAGAAATGGTCACTGGCGTAGACTTAATCAAAGAGCAACTTAAGATTGCTGCTGGCCAACCGCTTTCTATCACACAAGAAGACGTGGTGATCCGTGGTCACGCAATCGAGTGCCGTATTAACGCAGAAGATCCAGAGAATTTTATCCCTTCACCGGGTAAAATTACACGCTTCCACCCTGCAGGTGGCCTTGGGATCCGTTGGGACAGCCATATTTACGCTGATTACACAGTACCGCCACATTACGACTCAATGATCGGTAAGTTAATCACTTATGGTGAGAACCGTGATGTTGCGATCGCTCGTGCTAAAAACGCACTGAATGAGCTAGTGATTGACGGGATTAAAACCAACACCCCGCTTCACAAGAAGATCTTGTCAGACGAGAACTTCCAAAACGGTGGCACAAATATCCACTACCTAGAGAAAAAACTAGGCATGCACCAATAACCTAATTCGTTCTCCTAAAAGAGGCCGGCCAATTGCCGGCTTCTTTTATCTCAGCCCTATTTCCAGCAAATGTTACTGCTCGCTCATCTTGTGTTTACAGCAAAAATCCAACCCTGCTCCTAAGTGGCTCTATTTTTTTCACCGTAAAACCAGACTAATACTTATCTCGCCATTTTAATGATCCGCACAGCTCAACACCCGAACCACTACAACATTGGCTTATTATTGAGCGATCAATCCATTCGCCCCGACTTTTTCACGTTTTAATAGTGACAAGCCTGTTAAAAATTTTTATACTGCCTGCGCTTTCAGTGATTTACCTTTAAACCACTACAGCAAATAGCCCCATAGCTCAGTTGGGCGAATCAAGACCGAAGCACCGCTTCGCAGCTTGATGAGATGGAGGCAGGACGCCGACAGGATATTGCTTCATGGATGAATTTAATGAGCACTTACAACACAAAATGGCCCTATAGCTCAGTTGGTTAGAGCGCACGACTCATAATCGTTAGGTCCCTGGTTCGAGTCCAGGTGGGGCCACCATTTGCTAAACTTCCAGTTAATCCTTCATTTAAAATTATTTATATAGACACTTAGTATTGAATTAGGTACATAATTAGTTGTTTATGAAAATAATAAAGTAAATGTAAGGATCTATATGTTTCGCCTAATCTTACTCTCAATCACTCTACTATACCTATCTGGATGCGCCACTTATGAACTTAAAACGGCAAACCTGAATAGTAACGCCCCTCTACCTCAGCAACATGGTATGGTGTCTGTTGAAGTAATTAACAATGTAGATAGACTAGCTCCTTTACACAAAGGATGGTCCGAGCTCATAGTGCTTAGGCTGGACAATCGTGATGCATTAAAAGAGGCGGCTATCGAAGAGGCAAAAGCAAAAGCCGTACAAAAAAACAAAGCGTTTGATGAAAGTAAAGTAGAGTGGGATCCGGACGTTTACACTTTAACACCTCACTCCCGAGGGCTCATAGAAAGTCAAGTATTCGTTGGAGCATTGCCTGAGGGACAGTATGTTGTTGCTTCACTTTATAGCTTCTTTAGTAATGGTGAAATCATGTCTTGGATTTCAATGCCTGTAAATTATTTAGCGGGTAAATTCGAGATAAAACAAAATACTACTACCAACCTTGGCTCCATCGCTTTTCAACCGTTAAAAAGCATAAAAGAAAAGTCCTTTTGGGATTCAACTTCTAGCAATAAAGCATTCGTTACTCGATTAGATCAAGCTATCAATATGAATGATTTTATCAAACATCATTACCCAGTAGCCTCCCAACAATTACACGCTAATAAAGAATTACAATGGCAAAATGACGAGCTTGACTCCTTGCGCTCCTCCCTTGCACAACTTGTCCGCGAAAATGCCTTCCCTAGTAGTCATTTTGCCTTAAATAAATTTGGTAAAGCTATCATCACTTCAAGGTTTGGACAGGCTAGAATTCTAAATCACAAGGGTACATGGGATACTGTAAATCTACCAACCAATATTCAATTGCTTAGCGCCATTGAATTGAACCAAGGGATCGCTTTGGCAGGTGAAAAAGGCGAGCTTTATTACTCAGATAGCAACTTAAAAAATTGGCGCCAGATCAAACCCGTTGAAACTGATCAGGCAATTGTATGGATGGCAAATAATGGGAACCAATCCTTTGCGTTAACCGCATCCGCAAAGCAATATACTGTTTACCAATTCATTGATATTAAAGATACATGGAATCAAATTGGTCAATATAAAAGAAAGAATAGTAATGATTGGTTGGTACAAAATGGCGGTATATTTCCATTCTTTGATAGTAATAGCCAATTAAACATCCTAAACGATAATAAATTACATGTATATCAACAAGCAACTAATACATGGAGTATGGAAAAAGCACTCGAACTAAAGGAGTTGATACAACTTCCTGGTAGCGAATTGCTCGCAATCGAGGTAAGTCAATGGGATGGTGTAGGTGATACTGTCTATAAGCTAACTCCTGAATCTGAATGGGTAGTAGTGAAGAAAAATGCTAACAACCTGTTCGGTAATGATAATGTAGAACTTAGCTTACCGGTGGTAAGAAAAGATCATTCATTGATAAACATTGCTTACTACAAGGAAAATAAAAACGCTAAGTCCGAACTGAGAGTCATGTATGCAAGTAGCGATAATCCTAAACAATGGATAGCAAAAGGTAAAGCAAGCAAAAGTTGCACACAAACTCTGCCAAAAATCAGCTATGACAAAACATTATATGTTATGTGTGAGCGGGGGCAAATAAAGGCAACTGATGATTTGGGTTATACTTGGTACAGCGTCTTAGATGTAAATATCGACAAGATGCAAAACGAATTCGAAACCTTACTTAATGCATTAGAGAAGGCAGATCAGAATAAAAAAAATTAGTACTATCAATAGCCCTGTTTATTTTTAAACCGGGCTATTGGCAAAGGTATTTTCTTACTGAATTGTTGATAGTGTCATGTGAAAAGTTCAAAAAATAGGCGTTGGCAGCTCTACATTCTGCAAATCAAAAATAGTCTTTGCAAAAAAGCGAACGCTTAGTCTGCAATTTAAAACGGTAAATTATGATTAGCCAGCAACAATATCCGGCATTTCAAGAACACCAAAATGAGGCTAGAAAATAGTAGATTCTTTCACGTCCCATAACTTACAACTGGAAAAGTCATCAGCGCATAAAGCTTTTTACCTAATGTTGGCGAATAGAAATGATTTTCCCCACATCAACATACTGCCCACTTCCTCTCTAATAACTCGAACCCCTACCCACTTGAACTCCATTCATCTAACGTTAGCTAAACTCTATGTATTTATATCCTTATCACGTACCACTCCAAATAGTAGTTGCAGCAATTAGATAGTTGCCAAAACCAGAAAAATCATAAAGTTGCATGAAGTTACATTTACCTTATATTGAGACTGAATAAAAAACAAACACAACTGTAAAGGAAAAATATATGGTTACATTCAACACTCGACTACTTGCTATGGCATTGGCTTGTAGTTCCACTTCTGTTTTGGCTACACAGGTATTTTATGATCAGGATGGTGCGGGAGATCATTCGCAGTATCAGGGCGCACCTGTTGATTTTATCTCAGCTCGTGCAGGCACAACTGAGTTCTTTAATGCGCTCACGGGCGGCTTAGCGGCGGATGAGTGCCATCAATTTGAAGTGGTTAATACACAAACCGGCGATTTGATTGCTCCTCTCACATTCAACGCGCCCTTTATTTCTGGCCCACTGCCTGCGGAGCATAAGCTGACAGAAAAGTCGGTTAAACTCAGCTGCACCTTACCCTCAGGCGAAGAAGCGATTGTTTATCACAAGATACCCAAGGCTCCCGCCGTTGTATGGCACAGTGAAATCACAGTGGCTGATTGGCAAACGCCGAGCAATGGCCCAGGGTATTTTGCGGATGTTCAATATACCGGCTTGATTAATATTAATAACAACTCGCACCAAGGTCAGTGCCGCAAAACCAATTATGTCAGTGGTAACCCAGAATTTTTCAATGAAAGACATCAAGGTGGATTTTATAGTGATGTCTTGAATGTTGTCGGTGAGGCTAAATACAGTGGTTTTTATAAAGTGCTGGTGACAGAGTTAATTTGTAAAAACTCGGGCGGTACGACTCGCCTTGTCGAAACTTGGCATATTAACCAAAATTCACAATCCCGCGAGCTTTCTTCCGAACTATTTTAAACACAAAAATAGTGCAGCCTAGCTGCACTTACTTTACTGAAGCTTAGCTCACACAAATTCCATATTTGGGCAAAATATCATCAATGACACAGAGGCGATGCTTTTTGGCTGCATCGTGAAAATACTTCCAGTTAGAAGTTAAGAACTCACTGCGAAACGAATAGCTATCGTCGTCACCTTGAGCACGGGTTGTACCTAGCGCTTGGTGTTTCCACGACCCCTCACCTTTGGCAATGTAAGTTAGGGTATAACTTCCAAGCCCAAATCGGTTAGCTTCAATAGCATCAAGCCACAATTGATGACGTTCTTCACCATCATCCATATCAAATTCAGCAAAGCACTGCGCTATTTCTTGCTTTAATGACTCACTCAAGCCATTTGTAGCCTCGCCTCGATAGTCTTGATAGACCTTGCAAAGCTCATCGGCTGCGATTAGAAAATCGCTTGGATTATCTCGCACCACTTTTTCGCCCAATCCGTTGAAGTAACTCCACTGCTGATGAGGCTGATCAGGGTGAGAAAGCGCCTGCCCATGTCCTAAACTTGGAATATCATCTTGAAAAACATCAGAAAAGTATTCGCTTATTCGCTCGCGCCAAGTCTCTTCTGCTTCACCATTCAAGTCCATTATTTCAGTCACTTCATTGACTTCATGCTGTATGCCAGCAAATCCCTGGTGGCCCCAAGTATCAATAAAGACATGAGAGGTAATACCAAGGCGGTGCAGTCCATAAGGCCTATGCTTATCTGCAATACACTCAGCAACCATATCTTTGGCTACATAGGAATGTGGCTTACACACTAGCTTTTGAATAAAGGTGCCCGACGGATTTTGCCCAGCAGGTAAACCGCCATTACCCGGTAGGAAATGAAAAGGTACCCACACTTTCATATTCTTTAAGCTGTCTAGGTTTTTATAATCGAGCATTTTATGAGCGGTTGCGATGCGCTCATAAGCAGCACCGTTATCAAACTTGATGTGACCATAGTTTGTTGCATCATCTACGTATTGTGCCGCGTGAGCAATAATTTCAGCCTCTTGGTCGGTGAATCCCGCCGCGCGTGCGACCACCCATGTCATGCCATGATGTAAATCAATTTGCATTTTTCGTTGTCCTTCTCTTTTCCTTTATCGCCACAGTGTAGTCCGTGATACTGAAAATGTAACTATTCCTTACTTTGATTTAGTTGCATTAGGCGTTTGCGGCTCTTGGCTTTGTGGATCCGTAGCATTTGGGTTAACCGAGGCTGGCAAAGCATATGTGCTGCCCTCCGTATTTAAGATCAATGGTAGGCCATCTTTACCACTGCCTATTACCACCACTTTTGCGTTATTAGATTTCGCCAGCTCTATGGTTGCTTCTATGCCACGCCACCTTAGGTAGGTTTCAGATATCCCGCCACTCACCGTTTCTTGAAAGTCGGCTATCCCCTGCGCTTCGGTTTTTTTCCGTTCAGCTTCTTTTTTGGCTACTTCTAAACGCATTTCATACTCTTGATTTAAGTACATCTGATTCACTTTAGAAATAATTGCGTTATGTACTTTATCTGGCACATCCACCTGCCGAATAAGCATATCGTCAAGGTTCACTAAATTATGCCCTTGCATCGTACTGTTCTCTTGCTCAAGAATTGTTTTTTCTTGCAGCTGTAGCTCCTTTAACACCGTGTTCAATAGCCGAGCCTGAACTTCTAGACGCTGATGACCATAGACTTGCTCCGCAGTATAGTCAGAAACAATCATGCGCACTGCAGAGGCAACCTCAGGGATCACCATTTCGTCTAAATAATCCGCTCCAACTAATTTATGCAGGTAAGGAATATGCTCCACTACAGGACGGTAACGCACGGTAATATCTAGCTGGATCCGCAGGCCCTCAGAGGTGATCGCATGTACCTGAGTAGTCGCGGTTTGGAAGCGGCTCGAATAAATTGTCAATGTATCCCAAGGATAAACTAGCACCGTGCCCTCATAAAATGGATGTTCTACGAACGTACCACCGCCAATGCGCTTCCACAGTACTCCAACTTGACCTGAGTCTACCTTGATAAAAATGATTTTGACCAATGCAACGGCAATAAACAGTAGAATAAGTAACGTCACACCAGCGCGAAAACGCCAAGACAAAATACGCTTATGCCACTTGGGCTTGTAACGCTTTAACACCCGCATGAGCAAATTAGATAGGATCAGCGCCAGTATTAAGCCGCCGGCGACGAGTAAGGCAAAATCCCCTGAAATATTAATGTTCATGATGGTACTCCATTACTTTCACTGTCGTGGTGTGCTAACAACTGACCTTCCTCCATTTTTAAGTGCACATCGGCCAAATGGAAATAGGCATCGTCATGGGTGATGGCAATAATGGTATTACCACGCGCTTTTAAACGAGGTAGCACTTGTTCATAGAATTTTCGCCTAAAGATAGGATCTTGATCTGCCGCCCACTCATCAAAGATGTAAATGGGACGATTTTCTAAAATGGTACTCAAAAGCGCTAAGCGCTTGCGCTGACCTGACGATAGATCTATGGTGCTAAACGCCCCATTTTGAATACCCACTTTGGCGCGCATCTCTAAAAAGTCCAACCATTCGTCGATTTCTTCAGTACTCAAATCACGAATACCATAGAGCTGCTGGAACAAATGAAAATCCGCAAAAACGGCTGTGAATAGGCTTCGATAAGTAAGGCGATTATCTTCCGTAACCGCTTTGCCATTCAAAAGAATTTGTCCGCTCTGTAATTCATAAAGGCCAGTCAACATCCGGATAAACGTTGTTTTACCACTACCATTACCACCGGTAATAAAAGTGGTTTTTCCTTGCTCAAAGGTGATATCCACCGGCCCCACAGCAAACGGACGATCGCTCGATTTTTTCTGATGTTGATAAAACGCCCCCGCTAATGTGATGGCATTGAATGAGGTTAGGCCTTCAGCTGGTTCAGGTCGTTTAACCTCTTGCTCATCTTGGACATTTTTTAAATCGCGCTCCAATGCTAAGACGTTTTGCGCCGCCTCTGTTGCGGTGGTGAAAACGGGGATCCCACCAACAATACTGGTAATAGGGCCGATTAAAAATAGCGATGCGGTGGTGACTTTAATGACCACATCGGTATACACGTCAGAGAGCATAGGGACGATAAACACCATCGCGCCTGTCGCTGCGAAAAAGGTGATTTGCGACAGAATAAAGTCGGTCGCAAACAAGGTTTGGGTTTTGGTTTTTGCACGCCTTGCACGATTCGAATCACGGCGGTACTCATGTTCTAAATCTTCCGCTCTTGGCTCACTGAGCTTGACTTCTTTAAAGCCATCGAGCAAGTCAGATAAGCGTTGAATAAGCTGGTTTTCGCTTTCAAAAGAAATGCGCATGTTGCGCTGGATTTCATTGGCGCGTAATCGGTGAATACTGGCTCCGACCAAAATCAGTGTCGAGATAACCATAAACGCCACAAAAGAGTGCCAGGCAATATAAAGAGATGTAAAAAACACCAAACTGATGGATTGACCAATGATCACAAACAGCTGCGCCGACTGAGATATGGTCTGTAACTCTTTGCTGATGGTATTAAAGATCCGCTCTTTGCCAATTTTCTCTAGCGTTGACAGTTCGGTATGACGAATGCTTTCAAACAGATCGACTCTCAATTTATCTATAGCACGCTCCACCATTTGCGCGGCTTTAGTCATCAATCTTTGTTGAGTCAAACCATATATTGCAATCGTCAGTGTAAATAGCACCAAGTAGTAAAGAATATGATTTTCTTTATTAATATCAGAGATATTGGCAGCTACGTTGTTGATAAGCGCAAGCACCAACGCGTTGGCCAAACCAGAAATGCACCCCAGTGCAATAAAGGTCCTTTTCTTTATCTGAATATGTCGGCGAATTAATTCGTACAATACCATTGTTATTATCTTTTATTGTTATTGGGCTACCGCCCGCGCATGCTACTTAGCATAGTCCCTAAAAATCAAAACTGCCTGTTGGATTTAAATAAATATTGCATTAAAACATTAAGTTATATTTATAAATCGCCCAGTTTTATCGGCAATGTAAGATCTCATTCCTCGTCATTCACCTCTGTGGGCTTGCGCTTTTGCCCAACTAGTAAAATGATCAAGCCAACAATAGGCGTAAACATCAACGAAATTAAAAAGAAGCCCACAGGTCCGGCAAAGGTGTTTCGTCCCCAATAGCCAGTTAAAATGCATAACACTAAATATAAAGCGATAAGCATAATTTTCTCCAAGTTATTGATAAATTTCGGTGCGAAGAATAAACCAGCAGTTGCCTGCCGGTTTATGTCAGCCAGTATCGGTTATACTGTGGCTTTTTCCGCTGTAGCTGTTGCGTCCGCATTCCCTTTATTTGCACGATACTTAGCTGCGATGTCTGCGATATCCCCTTTCATACTTGCTAGATTCAGGTCTATCAGCGTGCCGCCATTTTCAAAGTGTCGAACAAAAGTTGCGCCTACTGCGTGTGTTGATGCCGCAGACACAACTGGCATAAATGCGATTGCGCTTAACGTGCCAAGGACAGGAACCGCCTTCAAAAAGCTGCTTAGTCCCGCGCCCCCTAAGGTTTGTGGAAAAGAGCCGCCGATCAATGCGCTTACTGTGCCACGCAGCTTGTTGTCACCATATGATTGACCATAGACTTTTGCTACTTCGCCTATCATCTTCATTTGGATCCCTGTCAACGCCACTAAATCAACCGCAGGAACGGGAATAAACCCAGAGCCAAACGACCATTTTGTGTATTTGTCGACAATCAGCTGAGCAACGGCTGCTCTGTCTTCATCAGCAACAAGTTGTGATTCCTGTTGTTCTGGAGCATCGCTCGCCTTGTCATCCTTCGCTGTTTTTGTCACTGCCATAATTCATCCTCTATGATTTATTTAAACAGTTGTCGAACTCATCAAGCACCATATTGGCACTTGCCCTAGTACCCAAAATCAAACAAGCTGCACTTATTCAACTCTGAGCTTTACCGCCTTCATCCATGATGAAGAAGTAAACCTAAGAACAACCAAGGATTTGCACAGTGTCACAAATACAACTGAGCGAAACGTTGCCACCTACTGCAGGCGTTCTATTAATTTGTTTAACCGAGCGCGAAAGCTCGATATTTTTCCCTACCGCGTTATGCCTGATTCAAATCTTGCTGGCATTGCTCGGTACGGTGTTTATCACTATAGAAGATAATGTTGCGGATCTCCTTGGCGATACAATCTGACTCAATCCCCTCTTTCACATAGTTGCTAAACACCATGATGCTTTGATCTCGTTCCAGTAGACGGGTAAAACTGGTCACCCATGAATAGGGGTAACTACCTGAGTACTGTAAAAATTTTTCATACATTCTGAGATTTGCATCGGCTGGGTTTTCGGGGCAATTTGCCACTTTGCCGTACTGGTTTGGGTCGACATAAGTCACAAACCAACCATAGCCATAGTATTCACACTCGTCGCTGCTACCAGTGTTAGAGTATGGAGCAAAGGCCGCTAGTTTCTGGGTATCATTTAAGATTTGAGTGCCATACAAGCCTTGATCCCATTTATGCATGTCTTCCACTGTGGAATACAAATCTCCAGCTGAATACAGCACTAATGGGTTGCTATATGGATTCACTAAAATGTCTTCGTAAGGTGCAGGTCCACCTGTAGCTGGTGGACGGCCATTGGCAAGCGATAAGTATTGGTTTTGATTATAAATATAACCTGTGGTCATATTTGAATAGACACCAATCGCACTGTAAGAGCCGCTGTCCGTCATGCTAAGCGGATTTAGAATTTGCTCTTGAACGATATTGGCAAACCAATACTCACGACCGATATTGCCTTGTTTTCCGGCCGCTAATTGCTCGATGATATTACCAATAAGATAGTAGTTACAGTTGCTGTATTCATACTTACTGCCGGGCGTAAATGACGGTGTGCCACTTTGCCCCGCTTTGGCACCACAGGTGCAAAAGCGATTACTAAAATCTTCCGGACCGTTAAGGTCTAGACTCGAATTATATAAATAAGGCCGCCAACCGTAATTATCGTATACGGCTTCGTTGTCGCTGTAGTTATTGATCCCAGACGACATGGTAAGCAAATGATGTAGCGAAACATCCGCACATTGGTTATCTGGGTACCAAGGCAAGTGATCGCCAATGGTTTCCTGCCGTAAGTCCTTGCCATCTAACATCTTCATTAAAATAGCGGCCGAAAACGCTTTGGTATTGGAGCCGATGCGATACTTGGACTTAACGCTGTTATCAACATCATATTGCATGTTTTGTGGTCCGCAGTTGGACTGGTACACCACTTTATCAACCGAGGTGATATAAACCGTGCCAAAGAATAGGTTGGCATCGCAATATTCTTTCACCACCGCCTCTATCATTTCTAATTGATTAGGCATAATAGTGTGATTATCTGCGACGCTCTTTTTCTGCAAACAAGAAGCCAGTGCTAAGGTGATGCAAAATAGCATCATCATTCTTAGCCGTAGTTGTATTAGCCATTTCATTTTTTCATTCCTTACATTGCCAACCACGTAACCACTAACAAATGTTGTTGCCCGACTTTCATCGGAATGAGTACCAACTAGTTATGCTGACGCGATATTTGCCATGCCAACTAGTACTTTACGAGTGCCTGTATAGGCCTCTCTGCCATGAGTAAACAGCATATTATCCAGCAGCAAAATATCGTTTCTTTGCCACGGGTAAGCGAAAGTGAGGTCTTGATAAACCTGATTGATAAGCTTGATGTCTTGGTCACTTATTTCGCTACCATCACCAAAAAAGGCGTTACGAGGTAAAAATTCGCTGCCGATACTGTCACGCATTTGTGCACTGAGTTGATTATCTAGACTCGAGCAGTGGAACAAGTGAGCTTGATTAAACCAAACCTTTTCACCACTTTTTGGATGACGCATGACCGCCGGACGCCATTGCTTGGTTTGTAGCCTTTTATCATCAAGCCAAGTAAATTCGATTTCATTTTTTCGACAATATTGCTCAACCTCGGCTTTACTCTCGGTCTGAAAAACCTCTTGCCAAGGTAGGTCGATATCACCGTAATTGCGCACGTACTGCACACCTAAACGCTCAAACTTGTCTCTTAATTCACTGGGAATACGACGATATACTTCACGGCTGTCGGCAAGTGGTGTGCACCCACCCGTGGTTGCTGGGATCACACAAAAAAAGCCCATTCGCATCGGCCAAACATTGGAGTAAGCATTTTCGTTATGCTGCAGGATCACTTGATCGGCATGATATTCCGTGGTGGTGTAAATATTGTTGTTCAGTGCCGTTCGTGGCGAAGAGCGATACACATACTGGCTTAAGCGCTCACCAAACAAGGTCTCAAGTATGGCGCTAAACTGATTCGTGCTCACAATATTTAAGCCACGAAGCAATGCAAAACCATCTCGCTCAACCCAGTTATTCACCTCTTGAACGTGGTTTTTCACCCATGCCATGCCGCTTTGTTTAACCTCAGATAAGTCATGTATCCGAGAGTCTGCTGCAATCGTTGTCGGATCCAATTCCAAAGAAAGTGCGTGATCCATTGTTTTCCCATCCTTAAAAGTATGTACTTTTGCTAGTGCAACACATAGTTGCGCTCAATTATGTTAACCAACTGTCCTACTTGCTCGGCTTGCAGGCAGGACAAATGATCTCCTTTGACTTCATAACAAGAGAGAGAGTGACTAAATGGTTTCCATCCCATGTCTTTATTCACAGGACGGCCTTCAAATTCTTGCGTTTGCTGCGTTTTTACAACGCAGATTGGGGTGTCGCTAAGCATAGACGGCATCTCAATATTTGCTCGCAGTTGGGCACTAAAAACTTGTTGAAAGTGGCGTAGATGCGCATCACTAAAATTAAATCCAGCTTGATGTATCCAGCGATTGAGATAGGCAATGCGTGCTGCAGCATCACCTTGCTTATAGGCACTGATTTCTGCATCAGAGACACTAAGGCGGAAAAACGCCACCAGATTATCCAGCATCATTTGTGCGATTTGCGCTTCCCCTAAGTTAAGCGTTGGGCTGCTCGGTACAGGCGTATCAATCACAGTTACCAAACAGCCAATTCGACCTTGTTGCTCAAGTAAAGTGGCAAGTTGATAGGCAATAAAGCTGCCAAAAGAATGTCCGACCAAATGCACTTGTTCACCAAGTTCAGCACCTGCTAATACACTCAAGTAATACTCTGCGGTGCGGCCAATAGAAGTTAGCGTCTCGGGTTCCTCGGCAAGCGCCTCTGGCTGCAAGCCATAAACGGGTATACGGCTATCAAGCCCATTCACTAACGCATGAAATGCCATTAGCCAACCTCCCGCTCCCGCAATCAACACCACAGGTGTAAAGCCAAGCTCGCCCTCTTGCAAACACACTAAGGTTTCAAGCGATTGAGGTTTGCTATCGCGTTCGCCAAGACCATCTCTCAATGCTTGAATATACTGGCTGAGCCCACGCACAGTCGGATACTCAAAAAGTGCCGACAGTGGAAAATTGAGTTGTAGGTGCTGATTAATATCACCCACTAAACGCATCGCTAATAGCGAATGACCACCTAAATTAAAGAAGTTATCGTCAAGGCACACTCCATCCAACTGCAAACGACAGGCAAACTGCTGCGCTAATTGAGTTTGTAGTGGTGTAAGCCTTTCCAGTTTAGCCTCTTGCCGCAAGGGTTGAGGCGGAGTGTATGAGCTGGCCAGCGCAATGAGCTGTTTGCGATCTACTTTGCCGTTCGTTGTCAGCGGAAGCTGGCTAATTGATTGAAACAACTCAGGGACCATGTAAGCGGGTAGTACTGCGCGTAATTGCGCTCGCAAAGCAGCATCACCCACTTCCGTATGCTGTGTTGGCTGCACAAATGCCACTAATTGCGCGTTGTTACTGCTATCTTCACGCACCACCACAGCACACGCAGCAACTTCGTCTAACAGCTGAAGTTGCCGCTCAATCTCACCCAATTCGATGCGGTAACCGCGCACTTTAACTTGGTCATCACCACGACCTAGATACAGCAATTCATTTGAGGCTAAACAGCAAGCGCGATCGCCAGTTTTGTAAAGTCGCTGGCCGCTATTTGGCTCAATGATAAAGGCCTGCTGTGTCTTTTCTTTGTCGTTGAGATAGCCTCTGGCAAGGCCAATACCTGCAATGTATAAATCCCCTTCCACACCGGTAGCCACCGCTCGAAGCTGCTCATCAAGTAAATATAAAGACAAACCAGCGACGGGCTGACCAATTGGCACGCGTGCACCGCTGAAGTGTGTGACATCATTAAGGGTTGCAGAAATGGTTGCTTCAGTCGGGCCATAGGCGTTAATAATTCGAATACGGTCGCCATAGCGCTGCTGCCAATCGGTGAGCGCGGCAATCTGCATCTGCTCGCCACCTATGGTGATGATCCTCAGCGAGGTTGGCAAGGTGACTGAAGTCGCTGCAAGTTGATGCCAATACGCTGTTGGCAAACTCATCAATGTTAACTCGGCATCTTGGCTTAATTGCGCCAACTTGTTGGGGTCCAACATGTCGTCTGTCGGTGCCATCACCAAGGTTGCGCCACGGATTAAAGTACAAAAGACTTCTTCCGCAAACACATCAAAGCTCATGCTAGCAAATTGCAGGTAATTGTCGCTGGGCGTAATCGCATATTGCGCGGCTAATGCCTGCACATAATTAACGACACTGGCATGCTCCACCATCACCCCTTTTGGCATGCCCGTGGTGCCCGAGGTGTAAATTACATAACAGAGGTCGTCAATCTGGCATGGCGCAGTAAAGCAACGACTAGGCTGCTCAGCCAAAGCGCCCTGAATACTATCTAAATCGACTTGAGGCACCACCTGCTCCGAGCTACCCTGCCAATATTCTGTTTTGGTAACCAGCATGGCTGCATTGGCATTTTGCAACAGCAAACGACGTCGAGACTCGGGTAGTGTTGGTGCAATTGGTAGATAAGCTGCGCCCAATTTGAGCACCGCAAGCATAGCCACAATAAGCTGGTAATTCGCCTCTAGACACAGACCAAGAATAACGGGGGATGTACTCGGCTCTAGTCGTGAAGCAAGGTAATAGGCGAGCTGATTGGCGTCTTTATCCAGCTGTGAATAGCGATAACAGCGTGCCTCCCCAAAGGCGGTACTATATTCACGAATAGCAATATGCTCAGGAAATTCAGCAGCAACTTGAGCAAACAATTGCTGAATAGGTAAATTTGGCGTTTGATATTTCGCCGCTTGCGTCAGTGCAAAAGTAGGCAGAGGCAATGCCTTGCTGTACGGCGCGTGTTGAGGCTGCCAAGACAATTTTCCGAGTGTTTGCTCTGGCTGTTGTGTCGCAGCTAACATCAGCTGCTGCATCGCCGCAAGGCTTTGCTCGATAAACACTTCATCAAAGCATTGCTGCTGATAGCTCAGCGTGAGCGATAAACCGGCCCCTACGCCGACCACAAAGGTCAATGGATAGTGCGTTTCGTCAACTTCACTTAAGGTTGTTGCGATAAATGGCAGCGCAGCGCTATTTTGTAACGGATCTTGCGGATAATTTTCAAAAACATACAAGCAATCAAACAATGGACTGTCGTTTTCAATACCCGACCACTGATGAACTTGTGTCAGTGGTGTATGCGGGTGCTGCGTTAATGCCGTAAGCTGCGACTTCACCGCTTGCAGGTAATCTTTCACACGCGCATTTTGATCTATCGTTACATGGACCGCTTGCGTATTGATATACAAGCCAACGCGCTGCGCCATTCTACTGAGCGCTGTAGGTCTGCCCGCGATGGTTTGACCAAATAAGGCATACGGTTCGTTGCAGCAATTTGCCACCCAATACGCCCAGAGCCCTTGGATAAACTGATTGACGGTAAGTCCTTGCTCGCCTGTAAAGCGAGTCACGGCATCTTGCAGCGATTGCGGTAAAGTCACACTAAGTTCTTTAACACCAGCCGCTTTATTTTCAGTATGTAGTACCTTTTCGCTGAGTAATGTGGGCGTGGTAACTCCACCCAAATACTCCCGCCAAAACGCTTCGTCGCGGTCAACATGCGTATGCAAATATTCGATATGATCGCGGAAATTATCTACCACAATGGGGCGTAACTCACCTTGGCAACGGGCTTGATAAAATGCCAATAACTCAGCAAATAACACCGGCAGCGACCAGCCATCCATGATGAGATGATGATAAGTCCAAACCACCCCAACATTGCCATCCTCAAAAGCAATTAACCTCAATCGCATACAAGGCGCTTGTGAAAGCCTAAGCGGCTCGGCAAGCTCCACCGCGGCCTGTGAATTCACCATGTACGATTGTTCTTCTGCAATAGCATCACTGTGCAGCAGCGTCAGAGGTACATCGGCATGTTTACAGACCACTTGCAGCGGCTCGCCAGCTACGTCAATAAAGGCCGAGCGTAATATGCTGTGCTGCTTAATCAATTGCTGCCAAGCGTAACTCAACGCCTCAATATCCACACAACCTTGTAGCAATAAGCTGGTTTGCTCGACGTAAGGTAGCGTGCTTTGAGTGTGCGTCTCACGTGCCGTTTGACTGTGGAACCACATGCCTTGTTGCAAACCAGTTAGAGGGTAAATATCCTCAACTTCCTCGTCAAATTGCCCAAGTATGCGCTGTAACTGCCGTTCAGAAATGCCGCTGAGAAGTGCAAAGTCACTGACTGTGTAATGACGTTGAGGCTGGGATTGGCAATGCTCGATGACCTGAATTAGACTTTCGAGTATCTCTTTACTTAGTCGCTCTGCTTCTTCAGATGATAAGCGCAGGCTGTCAAACTCTAACGTTAACGCCAATTGACCATCGACAACTGCCGCTGTTAGCTGCGCTCCAAAGTAACTGAGGTTTGACTCTGCAACCAAAGTGCCAGTCGACTCACGAGCATCTCCCAGCAAACCTTGTTGCTCAATGACTGTATCTAGCTGGCCTAAATAGTTGAAAAACAGTAAGCCTCGGGTATCAATCTCAAGCGACGAGCGAACGTTTGGTTCTGGGTGTAAATACCGCGCTGCACCATAACTACTGGCGACTTTAGCGCTCCTTTCAAGCTCTGCCTTGATACTGCAAATCACATCATGCAAGCGGCTACCATTACTAAATAACTGCATTGGATAGAGCGCCGTTAACCAGCCAATGGTTCGGCTGCTATCCAGTGCCTCCGTCAGTAACTCGCGACCATGCCCTTCTAGCATGATCACTTCACTGCCTGCACCACGCTTTTGCGCACACCAGGCAAGCGCACTAAGCAGCAATGCTTGCGCCGTCGTACCGTAACTGGTGTTGGCGGATCCCAGTAGCGCACGGGTGTGCGCTGCTGACAATGTGTGGCGAACTTTGGCTATGGTTGGGATCGCGCTTGTATCTTTAAGACTCAATAAGTGTGAGCTTTCAGCCAGTGCAGCCACCTTCTGCCATTTGCGCAAACCACGCTCATCGGTTGCAAGTTCACGATAAAAATCGGCAAGTTCAGCCAAATTCGCGCTTGCGGCAGGAAGCTCCAGCGGCACATTGTTTGTTTGCTGCTGTAATAGCTGACTTACATCTTCAAGTAACACACGCCAAGAGACGCCATCCACTAGCAAGTGATGTGCGCTAAACAGCAAGCGATTGTTGGCTTCGCCGTCAGGTGTAACAAATAACACTGCTTTAAACAGTGGCGTGCCAGTAAACGCAAAGCCTTGCTGCACTTGCTCACTGAACTCGCTCAGCTCAGCTTGCCATGCGTCACGCTCAAGCGCATGCGCCGTAAATACCTCATTAATATCAATGCTATCACGTACAAATAGGGTATTTTCATCTGCGACCACCAAACGTAGCGCATCATGCTGGGTGAGCAGATATTTTACAACTTCCATAAGCTGCGCAGGTGTGACGGACTTATCTACACTCACCAGCACGCTCTGATCCCAATGACTGGGGTTGGCAAATTGTTGGGCAAAAAACCAATGCTGAATTGGTAATTTATCGAGTTGACCAACCAATGGCTGCCTTTCTTTACCCATCGGCACATGAATATCTTGCTGGGCAAGTCTTGCAGCAAGTGCCGAAACACTGGGGTAGGTAAACACGTCGGTAGCACTAACAGGTAGCTTAAGTGCTTTGGCTTTACTTGCGATTTGAATACTCAAAATAGAGTCGCCGCCTAAAGCAAAATAGTCGTCTTCAGCGGTCATGGATGGCGTATTTAATACCTGCCGATAAATCGCCAGTAACTGGGCTACGATGCTGTTAGCCTGTGGTGTGACCGCGCTCTGCTCGGTTACTGTGATAGTCTGTTGAGTTTTACCAAGTGTTGCCAAGGCACGATGGTCAACCTTGCCATGCGGTGTCAAAGGTAGCCTTGCGAGCATAACAAAATGCTCTGGCACCATATAACTTGGTAGTCTTTCCTTTAGCCGGGATTGAAGCACTTGAGGCTCAGTGTTTGCCACCACAAATGCCTGCAACTGTGGCTGCCCTGACGCGCTTGTGGTTATCTGAACTGCGCATTCTTGTACGCTCGATAGCAGCCCAATTTGCTGTTCAATTTCGGCCAACTCAATACGATACCCTCGCAGTTTTACTTGTCCATCGTTACGACCCATATAGGCGATACGGCCGCTGCTAAGCAGGCGAACCAAATCTCCCGTTTTATAGGCTCGCACCGTGTGCGAGGGAGAGACTTGTAGCTCAATAAAACGCTCAGCACTAAGCTGTGGTTGATGTAAATACCCTCTGGCAAGTCCTGCCCCTGTTACGTATAACTCACCGATCATCCCTGGAGGCACAGCTCGCAGTTGTGGGTCTAAAATAAATAGCTGACTATTGTCGACGGGCAAGCCGATATCTGGCACCTTTCCGTCAAACTCAACCACACCTGAAGTCGCGACCACCGAGGCTTCGGTAGGTCCATAGTTATTGACTAGGGTAAATCCGTATTCTTTTGCTTGTAGCGCACCGAGTTTATCGCCGCCAACCAATAAATAGCGCAAGCTTTGCGGGTTAAACAAAGACTCAGTGAGCAGCGCTTGAGCGATTGGCGTTGCAATAAAACTATGCGTGACTTGGTGTGTATTGAAACAGGCTGTTAATTCGGCCGGTGACTGTAGCACCGCTTTTGTCACACACACGAGGCTCGCGCCAGCACATAAATAAGGCCAAATTTCCCATGTTGCCGCGTCAAAGGCGGGGTTGGCGGTTTGACTCGCAACGCTATGATTATCCACCGCAAAAGCTCGTCGGTGCCAACCACATAAATTCGCCAACCCTTGGTGGGCTATCATCACGCCTTTAGGATTACCTGTTGTGCCTGAGGTATAAATCACATAGGCCAGCTGCTCCGCTTTAACTTTTGGAAACTGCTGAGGTAGTGATATTGTCGCAAGGCGCGCTTGCACGTTGGCGTCATCAACACAAATGACATGTGAGGAGCGATATTCAGCCTCAATGTCGTTATCATCTAACTCTGCTACCTCAAAGCGAGCGGCAAACTCACACTTTGTTAAAACCAGCGCAGCGCTGCTGTCTTTAGCGATGTAATTGACTCGCGCTTGAGGGTAATGAGGGTCCACAGGTACATAACATCCACCCGCTTTTAACACAGCCAACATCGCCACAATGAGATCTGCGCTACCCGTCATCGCAACAAGCACAGGCTGCTCTGGTTGCAGCCCTTCGCTTAATAACAGCGCCGCCAATGCCTTGGCTCTTTCAGTAAGCTCACCATAACTCAAGGTTTGATTTGAGTTTGTGTCAATTACCGCAACTCGCTCGGCCTGCGCAGGCACAGCCATATGTCGCTCAATTTGCTCAAGCACTGACTGCTCAAGGTGTTCCGGCGCTGATTTGCCTGAAATCGCATGATTCTCTAGCGGCTGCTCCTTGCAAAGTTTTATATCTACAAGTGCGCAATCAGGCTGTGTGAGTAACTGCACTATCACGGCATTAAAACACTCTGCAATGCTCGCCACAGTTTCTCTTTCAAATAGTCCACTGTTGTATAGCCAGTGCAGTCTCAACCCTTGCCCACTTTCTGTTGCACTGAGCTCGAGATCAAACTTGGCACGCGCGTTTTCCGACGCTAAAACTTCCGTGCTGAGCCCCACAAACTCTGGTGTGTGCTGTGGCTCGGGATTAAACGCAAAACTCAACTGGAAAACACTTTGGTGACTTAGCTCTCGGCTAACACCAATATGGTCAATGAGCTGCTCAAAGGGAAGTGATTGATGTTGATGTACTTGCTCAATTTGCTCTTTTTGTATATCGAGTAGCTGACTGAAACTCTGCTGCCAATCGACCTTCACGCGAATAGGCAAGGCATTGACGAAAAAGCCAATCAACTGCTCCACTTGTGGGTGATGCCGCCCTGAAAATGGCGCACCAATCACAATATCATCCACTTGGCTAAACTTAGCGAGCACCACCGCATACGCGCTATGCAACCAAATAAACGGAGTTATTCCCAAACGCTGACAAAACTGTTGTAGCCGTTGCCATGTTTCAGCGCTTAGCTGCTCAGTAAATGCTTGCGCGCTATTGTTCACGGCCTGCC
Source organism: Pseudoalteromonas flavipulchra NCIMB 2033 = ATCC BAA-314 (assembly GCA_000814665.1). Lineage (GTDB taxonomy): Bacteria > Pseudomonadota > Gammaproteobacteria > Enterobacterales > Alteromonadaceae > Pseudoalteromonas > Pseudoalteromonas maricaloris. The sequence goes on along the minus strand of JWIH01000018.1, from coordinate 113,209 downwards.
CACGAGGCGTATCGAGCGGTAATTGATGTAGTGGCGGCGCATCGTCAAGGTGCGCAGACCAAAATGCCATGTCTGCACTTTGCTGCGCGCCTTGGCACTGTGCTCGATGCCAATGGGCATAATCCGCGTATTGCACCTCAGGTGGCGCAATCAAGTCATGGGCAAGTTCACTGACTTGGGTGTAATGGGCATAAAACTGTGTGAGCTCTCGCATTAATACTTCAATAGACTGAGCATCACTAGCAATATGGTGCATATTGACGATAAGACGATGATAGCCTGATGAGAATCGAACCAGAGTTGCACGGATCATTAGATCTTTACTAAGATCAAAACCCTGCGCTTGGTCGTCCCGTACCGCGCGCTGCCAAACCACAGTTTGCCAAAGCGGTGATTGTGTGGAGACGTCAATAAGCGTAACAAAATGCTCAGGCAAAGCCACAAGGTGCTGTTTAGGCCCATCATTAGTGTTTGTGATAGCCGAATGCAACACCTGATGCCGTGACAGCACTTTTTGCCAACTTTGCTCGAATGCGCTCTGATCAAGCTCCCCTGAAAACGCCAATAACGCTTGAATTTGATATTGCTGGCTGCCCTGCTGCATTTGATCTAGTGTCCATAAACGCTGCTGAGCAAAAGACAACACTACGCCATTGGTTTTATCCACCACAGCAATAGTACTTAGCTGCGCGTCTTGCTTTTCAAGTGCAGCCGCTAAACCTTGTACTGTAGGGTGCGTAAAAATCGCTTGCAGCGGTAACTCAATGTGCAGCGTCTTGCGAATATGATTTGCCAGTTTTGCAGCAAGTAGCGAGTGCCCGCCGAGTCTAAAAAAGTCGTCATAACGACCAACTGATTCGCGCTGCAAAGTCTCAGCAAAATAGCTTGCAAGTTGGGTTTCAAGCTCGCCAACCGGTGCTTCATAAGTGTTTTCGTTAAAGCTTGTATCAAGTTGCTGCAGTAGTGCTTTTTTATCTACTTTGCCATTGCTGGTCAGTGGCATAGCTGAAACCGCTTGCACTTTGGCCGGCAACATATGATCGGGTAAATTTTGTTTTAAAAACTGCTGCATGACTAAAGTGATGTCGTCGAACTCGACCTGTTTGTGTAACACCACAAAGGCGCAGATCCAGACATTTTCTGGGTTTTGCCGATTTAACAGCACTGTGACCTCAGCCACTTCGGGATGGTGGCGCAACTGGTTTTCAATTTCGCCTAATTCAATGCGATAACCCCGAACCTTTACCTGGTCGTCAATTCGGCCAACATAGCTCAGCTCTCCGCTGGCCATTAAGCGCACGAGATCGCCCGAGCGATATAATCGCTGCTCAGACGCTTCACTAAACGGGTTTTGAATAAAGCGAGTGGCGTTTAAATCGTCACGTTGCCAATACCCCCGACAAACCCCCTCGCCACCTACGTATAACTCGCCCACGGCACCTTGCGGCAAGAGCCTTTGCTTGTCATCGAGTACATAGCAGCTGGTGGTCGGAATAGCACGACCTATATTACTGGTGCCAAGCGTCAGATCCGTATGTTCCAGCGCCTTAAACGTAACATGTACCGTGGTTTCGGTAATGCCATACATATTGATTAACTGGCAATTTGGTAAGTGCTGTGCCCAAGGCTGTAGCTTACTTGGCTGCAACGCTTCACCACCAAAAATCACGTACCTTACTGCACATTGGCTCGCCAACTGACTGTCATTGAGTAGCGTGGCTTGTAGCGCATAAAACGCACTTGGCGTTTGATTTAACACCGTAACACGAGCATCAACCAACAACTGAGCAAAAGCTTGAGTGTCTTGCGCAATCGCTTTATCCACAACCACAAGGCGACCACCAAAGAGTAACGCGCCATACATCTCCCACACCGAGAAATCAAAGCAGAAGGAATGAAATAAGGTCCAAACATCTTGCTCATTAAAATCAAATAAGTTGGGCTCTACATGGAGTAACCGCACCACATGACGGTGCTCAATTTGTACGCCTTTTGGTCGTCCTGTGGTGCCAGAGGTATAGATCATATACGCCAAGTCTTGCGGCTCAATCTGAATAGCATCAAGCTGCTTGAGGGCTTCGCGGCTGGCCTGATGTTCTGCCTGTGACACATTAATTAGCTGATATGAAAGTTGACTAAACAGTGCCTGGGTAGCGTTGTCACAAAGTAGCCATGGGCTTTGCACATCTCCCAAAATATACTCAATGCGCTCTTGCGGGTAGTCGGGATCTACTGGCACATAGGCAGCACCAACTCTAAGCACTGCCAGCAAGGTCACTATCATCTCAACGCTGCGTGATACACTCACCACCAACATGGTTCGTGGCGTGACGCCTTGTTGTAACAGCATTATCGCCAGCGCATCGACTCGCTCGTTAAGGTCACGATAACTCAGCATAGTCGTGCTATTTTGCACGGCAGTACGTGTGGAAAAGTGCTCGGCGTAGCGCGTGAATAAACTGGTGATGGTGTCTTGCTTAGGCCAAGTTGCCGCTTGACATTGAGCGCCAGTTATTAAAGCTTGTTGCTGTTTTTGGTTCAGTAAAGCAAGTTCACCAACGGCGGTATGAGGGGCTGTAACACAAGCTTGAAGCAGCGTGTGAAAGCAATCCGCCCAATGTTTGATGGTCTCTTCTTTGTAAAGATGGCTATCAAACTTCCAATGTAAATAAAGTGCCTGCTCATCAACTACGGCATTGAGTTCTAAGTCGCATTTTACCGCTATGCTATCCGCCTGTTGTTTTTGCACTTCTTGAACCGATAATCCCGGAAGCGTAAAAGCACGCTCATCACGGGTTTCCAGTGTAAATAATATTTGTACTAACGGGTGGTGGCTTAAATCTCGTGGAGCGCCAACCGCTTCAACCACTTTATCAAAAGGAATATCGCGATATTCAAACGCCGCTAGGTTGAGGGCTTTTTGTTGCTGCAACCATTGGCTAAATGGCATATCACTGTCGAGCTTTGCATGCATCACTAAGGTATTAACAAACAAGCCGATTAATGGCGTTAATTCGGGGTGATGACGGCCAAGTTCTGGCGTTCCAACAACCACCTGCTGCGATTGCGTAAGCCTTGCGATAAACAACATAAAGGTATTGAGCAGCCACATAAAGGCTGTGAGCTGGAGCGACTTCGCCTGTGTCGAGATCGCCGCAAATAACGACGCATCAAGCGCTTGGCGATATACCTTCCCCGTTAACGACTGCACCGCAGGACGGACAAAATCACAAGGCAATGACTGCAACGGCGCTAATTCGCCAAATTGCTGTTTTAGTTGCGCCAGTGGTGCTTCTATACGCTCTGGCGTTAGCTGTGCTCGCTGCCACTGGCTAAAATCACTATATTGCACCTGCATAGTTGCAAGCGGCGTATAAGGTGCACCTAGGTGTTTGCAATAGCCAGCTTCTATCTCTTGTGCAAGTAGCGCCATTGACGCGCCATCAGAGACAATATGGTGCATATTAAAAGCAAGGTGATGCTCATCGCCATTACTTACCACCAGCACGCGAAGTAAACAATCATGAGCCAAATCAAAAGGCTTATTCTGATGGGCCTCAAGGTGTGAAGTAATATAGGCTTGCCGTGTTTCCTCAGCTGCTACACTGGTATCAAGCCACTCGAACGGCGCACTAATATCATCCGTTATTTGCAGCTGAGGTTGGCCATCTTGTTCATTTTTTACAAACCTAGCGCGCAGTATTTCGTGGCGCTGCAGCACATCTTGTACAGCGCTGCGCATTGCTTGAATATTAAGCTTGCCGCGTAACAAAAACTCGGCGGGCATATAATACTGCTTGCTACCTTGCAACTGCTCAATAAACCACAGTCCTTCCTGTGCAAAGCTCAGCGGTAAGTTCTTCCCTGCGTTTGGCTGCGCGACTATTTTCGGCGATGAGTTCGCCATATCACGGCTTTGCTGCTGAAAGTAAGCAATGATCTCTGATTTATATTCAACCACTTGTTGTTTTAACTGTGGAGGAAATCCAGCGGTTTGCTTAAATGCTAAGCCACCGTTTTTTTCATACAAGGTCACGCCAGCTGCTAATGCTTCTGCGATCAATGCCTCTACCTGTCTTTGCTGTTCATTCATCACAAAAACATCTCCTCAGACTGACCGTTTTCGTCCGCTGCTTTGGCTGCTCGGTGGATCTCACACCAAGTTGCAAGTGCGCTTACGCTTGGCCGCTCGAACAATATTTTTAAGGTAATGGGCACCTCAAGCGCCTGTTCAATTAAGGCAACCGCTTGGCTTGCTGATAAAGAGTGCCCCCCTAACTCAAAGAAGTTACTGTTAATATCTCGAACTTGAGTATTGAGCACTTGAGCAAAAATTTCTGCCAGTAGCGTTTGTAGTTCAGTCATAGGAGCTAAAGGTGTTGTAAGCACTTGCGCCTGTTGCGATTGCACCAGTTGTGCAAGCGCTCCTGCGTCTACTTTGCCGTTATTGGTGAGCGGCATAGCAGCCAGTGCATACAGCTTGTAAGGCAACATGTAACTTGGTAGGACCTCTGCTAACGAGGCTAATATCTGAGTGTGTAGCGTCTGTTCAAGCTCATAAATGGCATCACTGTGCGATGGTGTAGTTAGCACCACACAGGCCTGTAAGTTATCTTTACTTTCGTTAAGTAACACATGTGCTTGTTGCACTGCATCTAGTTGCTCAAGCTGAGCCGCAATTTCTTCAAGTTCGATGCGATAGCCACGCAGTTTAACTTGGTTGTCTCGACGACCAATAAACTGCAGCACACTAGGGCAGCCCTGTTCATCTAGCAGCCAGCGCACTTGGTCGCCCGTCTGATAATAACGCTGCGAGTTATTCATCAATGTCAATGACACAAATTTACTGGCGCTGAGCTCAGGCAACCCAAAATACGCCTGAGCCACATTATCGCCTGCAATGTATAGCTCACCGGGCATGCCCATCGGCACCGGCTGTTGATGCTGATCTAATACCACCAAATGAGTGCCCTGAATGGCGCTACCGATTGGCACAAAGCGCTGCGATTGCTGTGCAAGCGAAACTGCATCTTGGCCGTTACAGCGATACACGCAACAACCGACCGTTGCTTCTGTTGGGCCATATTCGTTATAAAAATGAGCCTGTGGCAGCAGTGCCCCAACTTGAGCAACCACGCTGCTAGATAAGGCTTCTCCCCCCACCACAATTTGGTGCGCAGCATTGCTCGGTTGTAATCGCGCCAGCACGCCTTGCAAGTGGGCTGGTGTCAGCTTAAACAGCAGCGCCTCATCACGCGCTAAACACGCACTAAGCTCTGTGATTAACTGCTCGCCATCATTCAATAATACAACTCCAAGGCCATTAACCAGCGCGCCCCATAAGCTCGTTACTGTCGCATCAAACGCTAAAGGCGTGCTGACAACGCTCTCGTGTATATCGCCTTGGAGATAACTGTGGCTGACGTGCTCAAGGTAAAGGTGCAGATTACGATGGCTAACCACCACGCCTTTGGGTTGCCCTGTGGTGCCTGAGGTATAAATTATATAAGCTGGCGCATCAATATCACTTAATGGCGCAAGCGCCTCTTCAGGCATGTTCTGCCAATGCTGTGCGGTGTCCATTAGCACCAAACGGCAGCTAAGCTCTGCGCTGTTGGGAAGTAGCGTCGAGGTGGTGATAAGGCAAGTCGCTTTGCTGTCACGCACTATATATTGCTGACGCTGACTCGGTGCATTGGGGTCAAACGGCACATACACGGCCCCGACCTTTAAGACTGCCAAAAGTGCCACAACTTGCTGACAGCTTGGCGCTAAGCTTATTGCGACCTGCGACCTTGCAGTCACGCCTTGCTCAACCAAGTAACACGCTAGTTGATTACTTTGTGACTCCAATTCGCCATAACTTAATCGTTTTCCAGTCATATCTCGCACTGCGTTATGGTTCGCGTGGTGCTGAGCAAAATGCCGTATTTTATCGCTGATAAACCAAGGAGATTGGGGCTGTGCTTGCGTGGCAAGCCCTAGCTCGCTGAGTGCTTTAGTCTCAACTAATGGTAAGGTATTTACGCTTTGCTCAGGGCTTTTCAGCGCAGCATCAATTAAGGTTACAAAAGCATCAACCATCGCCTTTACGCTGGTGTGTTTAAACAAGGCTTTGGCATAATTCCACTGCACTGCGATCTCACTGCCAGATTCTTGTGCATTGACTTCTAAGTCGAACTTCATTGCAGGCTTAAGATCAAGCTGTTGCTCGATTTTAAGATGAGGTAGCTTGAAGTCACTTTGTTCGTTATTTTGTAGTGCAAAGAGTATTTGTAATACGGGTGCATGCGCTAAGCTGCGCGGTGGATTAATGGCATCAACAAGCTGCTCAAAGGGTAAACTCTGATGGGCAAAGGCTTCCAAGATCACCTGTTTTTGCTCACTTAGCCAGTCGTTAAATGACGGCGACCCCACTTTGCGAGCGCGAATAGCCAAGGTATTCACAAAGCAGCCCAGTAACCCCTCTAACTCTTTTACCTCACGTCCGGCAATGGGCGAGCCAATTACAATATCCTGCGTTTGACTAAGACGAAGCATCAACAGCGAAAAGGCACTTTGCAACCACATATACAAGGTCACCCCTTGTGCTTGACAATGCGCTTTTATCGCCTCAACTTGCGACGTTGTAAGAGTATGACGAATGCATTCACCATCAAGGGACTGAACTTGTGGTCGCTCAAAGTCCAGCGGTAATTCATGAACAACAGGACACTGCTGTAACTGAGTTTGCCAATAAGAAAGATCTGCCTGATAGCTATCTTGCTGTTGCTGCTGCCAGTAGGCAAAGTCTGCATACTGCACCGCTAGCGGTTTAGCGTATTGCTCTGGCAACGGATACGCTGGCGCTTCACTAAAGTGCCGATAAAACGCCACAAATTCTTTGGCAAGCAGCGCCATCGACCAACCATCGCTGGCAATGTGATGCATGTTAAACAAGAGTCCAAATCGGTTGTGACTAAACTGTACACAGATAACGCGCAGCATAGTGTCTTGGCATAAATCAAAAGGCTTGCTGAGCGATTGTTGCTGCAATGTTTGCCAACGCTGCTGTTGCTCTGCGTTGTTTAGCCCAGACAAATCTACTAATTCCACAGGACAAGCTACTTGGGCACGAACTTGCTGCACAGCACCGTGCTCACCACTTGCAGGAACGATGACCGTACGGAGCACTTCATGACGTGCAACAATCGCGCTTAACGCTTGTGTTAAAGCGTCAATATCTAAGGCTCCTTCACACCAATAGCTCGCTGGCATATGGTATTGCACACTCTGCTCATGTAACTGGTCAATTAACCACAAACGCTGCTGGGCAAAAGACAGAGGTAACGCTTGAGCTCTTGATACTGGCTCAATGGTATTGCTGTGCGCAATCATCGAACTTGCAGTTATCACTTCAGCAAACGCTGCAATACTTGGCGCATCAAAGAGTTGTGGCAAGGTGATATTTCGCCGTTGCTCACTGCGCACTCGGCTGATCACTTTTATGGCGAGCAGTGAATGCCCACCTAAGTCAAAGAAACTGTCGTTAATACTCTGTACTTGGCTCGGTAATAGCTCACGATATAACTCAAGTAAATAACGCTGTATGTCTGTGAGCTTAGATCCATCAATTACCTCGGCGACCTCATGGCTTTTCGCCTGTGCCTGATAGGCAAACTGTAGTGCTTGCTTGTCTACTTTTCCGTTTGCAGTCAGTGGAATATCAGCAACGATATCCAGCGCGGCAGGTAACATGTAACTGGGCAGCGACTGCGATAAAACTTGGCGCAACTGCACGAGTGTGAGCTTAGCCTCACCATTTAAAACCACATGAGCCACTAGGCTTTCTTGTGCTTCATCAACACTCACAGCACAGCTCTTTACCTGCGCCAACGCGTCGATTTGATGGGCGATTGCCACAAGAGAAATACGGTAGCCTCGCAGCTTTACTTGCTCGTCTAACCGCCCCAAATAACAAAGGTAGTCAGCCTCTCCGCGCGCGTTCGCCTGCCACTTTGCCTTGTCGCCACTGCGATACCAACGCATGCTTAAAGTACCAGATGCAGGCATTGCCTGCTCAACAAAACGTGTTTGCGTCACACTCGCGAGATTAATATAGCCTTCACACACCCCATCTCCCGCTAGCCAAAGCTCTCCGGGCATATTAGGTAAAGCCAGTTCGCCAAATTCGTCAACCACCGCAAGTGTCATATTATCGATAGCATGACCAATAGGCACTTCTTCGTGGCCCGCTAACAGGTGGCGCGACTCACGGCTTACAGCATAGATACTACAGCCGACCGTTGCCTCTGTTGGGCCATATTCGTTTATCCACTGGGCGTTAGGGAGCTTATCCATCAGCTTATCAACCAAAGCTGCGCTCAGCCCTTCACCGCCAACCACAAATCGGTGGGCAATATCACTGCGAGTTTGTGCGTCACTTAATGCAAATACCGCGCGTAGGTGCGCCGGTGTTAACTTGAATAACTTGGCTTCGATAGCTGCAAAAATCTGCACTTGTAAGGCGGGTAACAATTCGGCGCCCGTGGGGAGCAACTCAAGTTCACCGCCTCGCATTAAGATAGGCACTAAGGCGGTCACCGTCGCATCAAATGCCAGCGGTGTACTGAGCACTGCTTTGGTTATGCCTCCGGATTGGGGCAGGTAGCGCTGACACGCAAAGCGCAGATAATTATTGAGGTTACCATGACTAATAGGCACCCCTTTTGGCTGCCCCGTTGAACCTGAGGTATAAATAACATAGGCAAGCTCGGCCTCGTTAAATGCTGCCGCGTCTTCATCTACCAGCAAACTAGTATCGTAAAACGCAAAGTTCCCCTCGGCTTCAAACAAATCATCAAGCAACAAAAAGTCACTACCGGCTTCAATCAAGCGCTCGGCATCTTCACTTAGTGCCAGCGTCAATACGATATCTGCATCATTCATGATGTAGGCTAAGGTATCGGTTGGCGTGTCATGATGAATAGGCACATAGGTATAGCGCGCTTTTAATATTGCCAGCACCGCGGCCACCATGTAACTCGAAGACGGCAGTAAAATAGCAATGCGGCTTTGCTCGGCAAATGCCATTTCTAATAAGCTATTAGCAAGTTGGTTCGCGCATTTTTCTAAGGTGAGATAACTACAAGTAAACTCCCCCATGCGCACCGCAGTCTGTAGTGGAGTCTGAAGAGCCACCTGACTAAACTGAGTCACCCATGGCTGTTGCTCTGTCACTTCTACCGCAACACTTTGCAGCTGTTTTAATAGCGCTAACTGCTGCTCAGCGGGCCACAATGACAGTGCTGACAACGGAGTATTTGGCTCTGCAAGACACTGCGATAACACATAACAAAACTGCTGATGGAAACTAACTACACTCGCTTCGTGCCACAAATTGCTGTCATAAAGCCATTCAACGGTGAGTACATCGCCCTCGTCTATCACTGCGACTTCCAAATCTAATTTGGCACCGCGTACTTTACTTTGGCAAGGCGTCACTTCCAATTGTTCTAGCGTAAGGTTTTCATTTACCTGGTTATTTACCCGAAACACGATTTGATGCAGCGGATGCTGGGCGCTTGAGCGTTCAACGTCTAGCTCATCCACTAACACATCGAAGGGAATATGTTGATGTTGCAATGCGTCGTTGAGTAAGCCTTGGGTTTGCTGTAACGCTTGCGTGAAACTAATATCTTCACTCCATTCGCTCCTAAGTACTAAGGTATTGATAAAGTTACCAATCATACTTTCAAATGCTTTAAGGTGACGTCCTGATACTGGCGTACCAACAACCACATCGCGCTGTTGAGAAAAGCGGCTTAACCACAATGAAAATAGCGTTTGCAGTAACACAAATAAGGTTTGCCCTGAACGAGTTTGATACGCTCGAAGTGCACTGACCAGCGCCGCAGGTATAGGCTCAATCACTAAGGCGCCACGCAAAGAGGTTTTTGCTTCTCTGCTACAATCTAGCGGTAATTCATGAACCTTGGGCAGACCTTGTAATTGCATACGCCAATAGTCGAGCTCCTGTTGCCATAGCGACCCCTGTTCCAGCTGCTGTTGCCACATTACATAATCAACGTAATGCAGCTCTTGTAGCGGTAAGGTTTCGCCGCTGAGCGCGGCTTTGTAAGCCAGTCCTAGAGCCTCACTCAAACACGCAATAGACCAACCATCGGCAGCGATATGATGTAAGGTGATCACAAGGGTAGCCTGCATCGCCTGTTGTTGATAAAGACTGGCGCGCAGCATTAAATCACGGCTTAAATCGAAGCTGGTTGCGTAATCTTCTGCGATAGCTTGCTCTAACGCATGTGCTTGTTGCTCAGCGGATTTATCTGTCCAGTCGTGCTTAATCAAGGTAAATCGAGCATCAAGGTTAATGCTTTGGAGCGGTTCTCCTTGCGCATTTTGATGGTAATTAGACGCCAAGACTGGATGCCGCTTAATCACAGCAATAAAGGCTTGCTCTAAGGCCTCAGCATTCAGCTTGCCTTGCAATTGGAATATGCCCTGTAGGTTATACTGGTTGCTGTGCCCTTGCAGTTGGTCAACAAACCACAAGCGCCGCTGTGCAAATGACAAAGGATAACTAGGCTGTGATGGCGCAGGTTGTAGACTTGGTAATGAAGATTGAGACTGAGAGTTAGCCAGCATCTCGCTTAGTTCAAATACGCTAGGATTGGCAAATACTTGCTTTAAGCTCACTTCCACCGAGAGCAGAGCTCTTAATTCATTGAGTAATTGCATGGCCAATAAAGAGTGACCACCGATGCTGAAAAAGCTATCGTGCAGTCCCACTTCTGGTGCGCCCGTTAAGGTTTGATAGAGTGTGATTAACTGTCGCTGCAACGCACTCGCCACCTCACTACTTTGGCTTTGAGAAGTTAATGCCAAAGACTGTAATTGTTGGCGGTCTATCTTGCCATTACTCAGGGTGGGTAAGTGCTGGCAAAGCTCTATCCAGCTTGGGATCATCGGCTCGGGCAAGCGCTGCTTCAAGCCTTGACGGATCACCTCGCGCAAATTGGTTGCAGCGCAGAGGTTGTTATCAACACTTACCACAAAAGCAACCAAAGCGTCTTGTTTGCCGAGCTTGCGCACGACTACCGCAGCTTGCGATACCTCATCAAGCGCTAACAGTGCAGCTTCTATTTCATTGAGGTCAACACGAAAACCGCGAATTTTCGCTTGTTTGTCAATTCGACCAAGAAATTCAAGCTCACCGCTCGCATTCAGCCTAACGCTATCACCACTGCGGTAAAAACGCGTGCGTTGACCGCTATTTTGCAAGACACTTATAAACTGAGCAGCGGTCTCTGAAGGCGCATTTATATATCCTTTGGCAAGGCTTGCCCCACCAATATAAAGCTCACCAGGCATGCCAGCGGGTGCTGGCTTCCCCTGTTTGTTGAGTACGCGGGTGGTAACATGTGCCAACGGCGTACCGATCGGGTAACTGTGGCCGGTTAGCCTGCTGTCTGTCACTTCATGACAAACCACTCCAACACAAGCCTCCGTCGGACCATAATGGTTGAAAATACGCGCCGCTGGCGTCAGCGCGCGAATGCTATCAACAAGCTGCTCACCCAATGCTTCTCCACCTAACACCCACTGCGAAATAGCGGGCTTTTGCTCAGCAAACTGAGGCAAAAGCACCGCGGCAAAAGAAGGGGTTAATTTAATCAAATTAACTTGCTCAGCTACTAACTTGGCTGCGATTTCAGCAGGTTCTGGCGCTTGGTTTGCAAGAGTGAGTACCACAGTGCCGCCATGAGTAAGCACCGGATAGACAGCCGTTAAGCATAAGTCCGTGGCAAGTCCTGTGACCACGCCCGCTCGCGTATCTTGGTTGTAACTCAATCTCGCCGCGATGCTGCTGCAATAGTGACTCAGCGCGCCATGGCTGATCTCAACCCCTTTGGGCACACCAGTAGAACCAGAAGTAAACAACACATACGCGCTATCATCAAAACTTGGTGAATAAGTTTGCTGCAGCGCTCCTTTGTTTTGGCTCAGCTCACTATATGTAAGCACTCTGATGTCAGCTTCTCGTAGCGCTTGGCAAAGTGGCGTTTCGACACTTACTACCACCGTATTACACTCAGCTTGCGCTAGCATTTGTAGCGCTCTGGCCGCAGGCATATTGCCATCAATAGGTAAATACGCACGGCCACTTTGCATTACGCCAAGCATAGTGACAATGTCACTCATATCACCCGTTGTTATCAGCGCAATGATTGACGTGGCTGCGTGTAAGTTATTGGCAATTTGCAAACTTTGGGCATACAACTGCTGATATGTCAGGGTCCGTGATGCTTCGCCCTTGGTACTTGGCACAACTACCGCGATCGCCTCACCTTGGGTTTGCGCTATATCTCTGATTGCTTGCGGCACAAGCATCGGCTGGCTGATATTGTGATTGATATCCGCCACCGTTGTCGGTACGTTCGTTGATTTGAGCACCAAGTCGTCAATTGGCAGCGCCTCTTTAGCACAGTAGCACTGGACGAGTGCCAAATAATCATCGGCAAACCGCTGAATAAGCGCATGGTCATAAAGCCCTGTTGCATAAACAAAGTCACACACAAGGGCATCATCTGTATCATCAACAGATAGGGTTAAGTCAAATTTCGCAGTGCCATTATCTAGGGCAATTAACTCGGCTTCTAATTGGTTATTTACCGACACTTTACTACTTGCTACACCATTGTAGTTAAATAACACTTGAAACAAGGCGGAATGCGCGGCGGATTTGGGTAGCTCTAGCGCTTCAATGATGTCTTCCACGGCAGCGTTTTGATTACTAAGCCCTTGCAATACTTTGTATTGCAGCGCCTTAATCGCCTCACTCATGGAGTGATGGCCGTTTATCTGCATACGCAGTGGCAAGGTATTAATAAAGCAGCCAAGCATAGCTTCAAACTCGCTTTGCTGACGATTTGCAACCGGCACCCCTAAGGTAATATCGGCTTGCTCACTGTAGCGATAAAGCAAGATGTAAAACACGCCCAGCAAGGCGGTAAAATGTGTTACGCCATCGCTGCGGCAAGCTTTATCTAATCGTTGTATTAGCTCAGCGTTAAACGAACAACGAACCGTGTCACCTTGGTACTCCTTTTCTTTTTTTCTTGGATAGCTGGTGGGCAATTCAAACGGTGTAAATGCCTCTAACTGCTCAGTCCAATAAGCCAATTGTTGTTGATAGTCTGGGGATTGCCTTAATTGCTGCTCCCAGTGCACATAGTCAACATACTGTAAATCGGGAAGCTCAACACACGCCTCCGATAGCTCATACAGCAGTGCGTTGATAAACACAATCACGCTCCAGCCGTCACTAATAATATGATGCATGTTAACGAGTAACCAGCGGCAATCAGTGTGAGAGTTACTCACTAAAGCCGTCACTTGCAGCAGCGATTCGCTGGCAAGATCAAACTGATACCGCACAGCCTGTTTAATCGACTCTGGTAGCTGATTGGGTAGCGCTTCTTCATCCACGGTCATCACAGCAATTTTCATCGCCTCAGCAGGTTCAATTTGCTGCACGACCTTCCCTTCAACCGTGATAAATCGTGCTCTCAAAATATCGTACTTAGCTATCAAGCGGCTCAACGCTTGTTCAATGTCCGTGACTGAAAATGGCTGCGATAACTTAACTAGCCCAGCCATGTTGTACGCCGCAGTGCCCCCTTCATATTTATCAATAAACCACATTCTTTGCTGTGCTGCCGAGAGCGCAGCAGATTGCTTTTGCTGTCCTTGAAGGTAGGTGATAAGCGCAGTTTTGTGCGCCTTTATCTTATCCAGAATACCGTCAGGCACCTGCCCAAGCGGTGTTCTAAGTTTTAATTTATCTTGCTGTAAATAAACATAAATCTGTTGACGGTCCAGCTCATCTAACCACTGTTTTATTGCAAAGTTTTCCATCATTACAAGTCCATCTCCGTCATAGATTTATCACTTAGCGCAGCACTCAAATCTCGGTCGCTTACAATATCACTGACTTTCTCTACGTTTGGAGTCTGCGGCTCCACCGAAATAGCATCATGAGCTTGTTTTAGCGCTTCGATACACTCAGCAAGCTCTGCAATACAGGCGTGCTCAAAGATGTCGCCAATGGTCAATTTAATATTGAAAGCTCGGTTGAGTCTCGATACCAACTGCATACCAATCACCGAATTGCCGCCGCTATCCACAAAACGTGCTGTGACGCCCAACTGCTCAACAGGGAGAAGCGCTATATAATGTTGATGCAGCTGTTTTTCTGTTTCAGTGCGAGGAGCCAACGTGCATATTTCTGATACTTGTTCGGCAGCAGGCATTGGTAGTGCTTTTCGGTCGCGCTTACCATTTGGTGTCATCGGCCATTGACTTAACCAAACAAAATGCTCAGGTACCATGTAACTTGGTAACCATTCACCGAGCGCTTGGCGCAGCCGAGGTGAAGACCACTCGGTTGATAGCTCACCATCATCAATCATATAACCACACAGACATGGGCCAGTTTCTAGTGTTTGTACGCAAACATCGACTTCACTAGTATTGAGTATCCGCCCCAAATGATGGCTAATATCGCCAAGCTCTATACGATGACCATGGAGTTTAATTTGATTATCTAAGCGTCCTTTTACTTCAAAGCGGCCATCAGCTAAACGCCTCGCTTTGTCTCCCGTCTTGTATAAGCGGCGGCTAGTGGAAGCTGTAAATTGATGATTGATAAAACGCTGCTCGGTCAGCTCCGCTTGATGTAAATAACCCATAGCAACACCACTACCACCAATGTATAACTCACCCCATACGCCATCGGGTAAAGGCAACCCTTCACCATGACACTCGGTAGGGAGCACAAATAAGCTGGTATTTTGTATCGCTTTACCAATGGTTACCTCTGCGGCATTGTCGATATGTGCCACCGCCGACCAAATCGTGGTTTCGGTTGGCCCGTATAAGTTATAAACCGCTTTACTGTGACTAAGTAACTGTGCGGCCAGTGCCTGAGGTAAAGGCTCACCGCCACTCCATACTTTTATGCCAGAAGTGCATGCTGGCGCCGCATTTAACACTAATTGCCATAGCGTTGGCGTTGCCTGCATCACCGTGATCTGCTGCTGTTCAATAAGCGCGCCAAGCACAGCAGGATCGCTAATACTTTCATCACTTGCCAGCACCACAGACGCACCAACGAGTAATGGCCCAAACAACTCTAGTAAGGCAATATCAAATGCTACCGTGGTGATGGCCAATAAGCGGTCATCTGCCACCAGCCCCGGCTCACAACACATAGATGCAAGCAAATTAGCAAATGCCCCGTGATTGACTTCAACGCCCTTGGGTAATCCCGTGGAACCAGAGGTATAAATCACGTAAGCACGCTGCTGAGCTTGAATTAGTAAGCTTGGGCTGCGAGTCGAACTTTTGGCAATGTCTTCGGCATCGCTATCCATACAGACTCGCTTGAAACGACCATGATTGAATAACGCAGACTCTGCACTGCTGGCATCACACAGCACAACACTCGCTTTGGCACCCTCTAAGATATGCGCGATGCGCTCGTCAGGAAAGGTAAGATCAAGTGGTAAAAATGCCGCCCCTACTTTCATCACCGCCATGAGTGCTATCAACAGCTCCGCCCTGCGTGGTAATGCCACCGCCACGATACTATTGGGCGTTACCTGCTGCTTCATCAAGTAGTGAGCGAGTTGGTTAACACGCGAATCTAGTGCCTCATAACTGAGACTCACATCATCCGTTACCAGTGCCGTACGTGCGCTGCAACGCGACACATTGTGCTGCCAAGTTTCAACGAAACTCGTCGCGACCTTAACCGATTTCTCTTGCTGTAGCGGTAACTCAACCAATCGATACACATCATCACTACTTTGTATCAGCTCATTTTGAGCCCCTATCGGTGTGTTGCCTTGAACCTGCGACAGCAAATGGACAAACTTAGCCACGTACTGGGTCATTAATTCAGTATCAAATTTTGCTGTGTGATATTCCACTAACAGTGACCACAGCCCCGCAACACAGGTCATATTTGTCGTCAGTTCAAATTGGCCAAATTTAGCTACACTTGGCTGCACTTCAACTTCTAGCCCATTAAAACTCGGCAAAGTGGTGACTTTATCTAGATTAAACAAAGTGCTAGGTAGAATTAGCTGGTCATCGGCAAGCCTTGCATACGGATGAGTTTGGTGATCAAAGGCATCAAGTAAAGTATTTTGCACCCGCTGTACCAGCTCACCGATAGTGCTAAGGCCTGCTATATCCACCACAATGGGTAAGATATTGGTGCAATAACCCAGTAAGGCTTGGTCGAGTAACTCAGGCTCAAACTGCGATGCCAGTCGTTGCCTGTCTGATACCGGCACTCCTACACTTATCACAGTCTGGCCGCTTAACTTGTGTAGCCACAAGCAATACAGTGCAAGCATTGTCGCAAATTGCCCACAACGCAAAGATTGAGCAAGGGTCTCAGTGTTTCGGATTGCACTAGATGAAATGGGTAATGTGAGCTGATTAACTTGGTATGAAGCCACGCTCATCGTCGTTGATTTTGGCAGCGCAAGTGGTGTTAAACTCGCTAAGCACTGATGCCAAAAAGCTTGGTTTTTTGCAGCTTCTGGTGAATGCGAATATGCCTGCAAGCTATCAACGTAGTGACTGAAGGAGACAGCTCGGCTTGCCACCTCATTTTGTTTTGCATCTTGATTGTAGCGCTCAGCGATTGCTGCCAGCACCATTTGTAGTGAAAGCCCATCGCAGATCACATGATGAGCCACAACACTTAGATAGTGCTGTACTTTGCCATCACTCAATAACGTCACTCTACAAAGCGCATCATTTGCAAAGTCAAATGGTTGGTAACGCAGCGCGGATAACCGCGCTTGCAATGTTACTTGGTCGTCCTCACTCCATGGCTCAACATGCAACTCGGCTTTTTCCACTCGGCAATATTGCATTAAGCGGTAGCTATCGACACCAAAACGCAAGATTGGAAAGTCGCGGCAGACCGCAGTAACGGCTTGTTGCAGCCGCGCTAAATTGAGCTTGCCGGAGAGCTTTAATATCGCTTGTAATTGATATGCGCTCGCTCCATCGCTTGAGGTCAGCGCCATCGCTAATAGCTGCTGCTGGCTATGACTAAGTGGAAATGCAGCATCGTCATCACTTGGGCTCACTTCACCAAAATAACCCGCACGTTTTAAGCTAAGTACACTAGCTTCAACTGCGTTTATCACCGCTGCAATGTCTTCATCTGTATGGGCGGCACTGAAAAAGCAGTTTCGCCCTTCCCAGATAAACACACCGCGCTCTAGCATTTCATAAAAGAACACATCAAGATTTTGCGAAAAGCGAAAACGGAATAATGAGGCAAACGCTTCTATTCGAATAGGTACTTCATGGGTTTCAAAAAACGCATTGAGATGTGCTTTAAATGCCGCGGTTTTGTCGTTGATCCCTTGTTGTAACGCCGGACCTTGCGACTGAATAGCTTGCAACACCGCTTTGGCGCTCGCCATGGTCATTGGATGTTTGCAGAAAGTCCCGGCAAAGAAGGTAGTATCGGTCAAAGGGTAAGAGTCATCTCCGTATTGCCAATTTCCTCCGTCAATGGCATCGAGATAGGTAGCGGCCCCTGCGACCACACCGATAGGCATACCACCACCGACGATTTTGCCATAGGTTGCCATATCGGCCTTAACCCCTATCAAGCCTTGAACACCACCGGGATGTGCTCTAAAGCCAGTGATCATTTCGTCAAAAATAAGGGCAATACCATGTGCTTCAGTGAGCGTACGTAGTTTACGTAAAAACGCCCAAGGCTGATTTTCAGGATGACGGCTTTGCACCGGCTCAACAATCACCGCGGCAATATGTTGTGCCTCTCGGGTAATAACCTCTAGTGCTTCATCATCACCATAAGGTAAAACAAGATTATCGGCGATTGCGCCATAACGCACTCCAGCGCACATTGCCTCTACGCCTTGCTCTGGCGACTCAGTTGCTAAAGTACCATCATAGTGACCATGGTACGCACCTGAGAACTGAACAATTTTATCGCGCTTGGTCACCGTTCTTGCCAAGCGTAGCGCCGTCATGACCGCCTCTGTACCAGAGTTACAAAACGATGCTCGCTCAAGCCCCGTCAGCTCACAGATAAGTGCAGCGACCTCGGGCGCATCAGGACTTGCAAGTCCAAGTTGCATCCCGGATTCAAGCTGTTGCGCCAGCGCTGCTTTGATAAAATCAGGATTATGACCAAATAAGTTAGTACCAAAGTCCATGGTGATATCAATATAGCGATTATCATCGATATCCCAGATATATGCGCCCTCACAGCGCTTAGAGAACACCGGATAAAGTAGCTCTTTGCTCGACAGTCTAAAACCTGCCGATGCTCGGCAATCCGCAAGGCGTCCGCGATATTCGCTCACTAGCGCTTTTGAACTGTGCGTTTTCGCAATGTAAGAGTCACTCAATGCAGCAAGATGTTGACGCATGGCTGGGCTGCTATTGGCACGCTGCACTTGTTTTTGCTGTGCGCCTGGTAATACAGATTGGGCTCTGCTTGGCTGGGGTTTTGATACCAAGGTTGTTGTCGAGGTGACAGCACTGCTTTCAACTTTCACGCCCTGTATATGGCGTAACTGCTGCCCCACCACAGCTTCTAACGCGGCTCTCGCTTCAGCGTTAGTCACTGTGCTTGCCGCCTGCAATTGCGCCTGATAGACAGCGACAAGTGTGTGGTTGTCAGCCTCTACTGCACTACCTTTTGGCGTATCAGTCGTTACCGATACAGGTGATGGCAAACTGCCAGCTTGTTGAGGACTTTGCGGCACTTTGAGATAGTCACTATGGCTTTGAATATAGGCCACTAACTTATCGACATCGCTGAGCTCTTGATAAAATTGACGAACACTAAACTCTAAACCGAATTCCCGCTCATATACTCTAACGGCCTGCATAATCATCAACGAATCAACCCCCATTTCTAGCAAAGGGAGGTTGGTTTGGATAGCATCAGCGGGCATCGACAAGAGTCCCGCTAGGGTATTGAGCACAAAGCTGCGGATCTGAGCATCACGGTCACTTGTATCCACCACAGTCAGAGCTTCGGGCTGTGATTGTTCAGTACCAAAAATCCAGTATGAGCTGCAATCAAATGGATATTGCGGCAAGCTCGCTCTAGCGCTCGGACGATTGCCATACACCTGTTGCCATTCGAGCGCTCCGCCTAAGTCGAGGTATGTGCCCAAACACTCGGCGAACCTCTTGCTGTCATCGCCTTTGGGGTGCAATACATGAGCATAATTGAGCGCTTTGTTATTGCTGTTTTCTTGTAGTAAGCCACTCAAAATAGGTTTGGGACCAAGCTCAATCGCTAAGCCATGCTCAAGTGACTCAAGCGCAGTTACACAGTCAACAAAGCGAACCGGTGCCTTAATTTGTTCAACCCAATACTCGGCCGTAGCGATAAGTGTAGACTCCACTTGCCCCGTCACGGATGAAACAAAAGGCAGCCGAGGCTGTTGGAATCTAACCTGTTCAGCGACTTTCCTAAAGGCGTCTAGCATGGGGTTCATCAGTGGAGAATGGAAAGCGTTTGCCGTATGCAGCGCTTTTACTTTAATTTGCTGTGCTGCAAGTACGTCACTGAGGGCAATGATTGCTTCATCAGCACCGGAGAATACCACCCCAGCCTCACCATGGAAGGCTGAGATAACCACTTGCCCCTGAATCTCGCTCAAGCAATTACGTGCGGCTCTTTCATCACATCTTGCGGCGATCATGCTGCCTTTTATCGGTAATTCATGCATTAGTTGACCACGCGCTGCAATCAACTCAACGCCATCACGAAGCGAGAACACACCCGCAATACAAGCCGCTGCGTACTCACCAACGCTATGACTGAGCAGCTGAGATGGCTTTACCCCGTAATGCATCAATAAGTTTGCCAAACTGTATTCGACGGCAAACAAACTCACTTGCGTCCAACGGGTTTGTGCCAGTAGTTCACTATGCTTTTCATCGAATAACACATCCAACAGGCGTGCACCAAAGCGCTCGCCAATCAGGCTGTCAATTTCATCTAAGTGACTGCGAAACACTGCGTGGTGTTGATATAAAGCGTGAGCCATCAAGGGGTATTGCGAACCTTGTCCGGTGAACAAAAACGCAACTTCTGGAGCAGCATTTGCCGAAGATTGTTCAACAATAATGGGACTAATCAGTTGCGAAATCAGTGCTTCTCTACTCACACCACTAAACGTTTTATGCACACCTTTAAGCGGCACTTGCTCGGCATTTTGTGCGCAGAAGTCATCAAATGCTTGAGGCGTCAGACTCGACAATCGTTCACTATAGTGACCAGCAAGTTGCTGCAATGCAGCTTTAGATTTAGCAGCGAGAGGCAATAGATAAAACGAAGGCGGTGTTACTTCAGCTTGCGTGTCGGGTTTAGGCGCAGGCGCTTGTGCGCAGATCACATGCGCATTAGTACCACCAAAACCAAAGGAGCTTAATCCAGCGGCTCTTATTCCCCCTTGTGGTACAGGCCATGTCTGCATGTTTTGCGGCACCATAAATGGGAGCTTTTGCCATGGGATATGCGGATTTAACACCTCACTGTAACGCTGCGCAGGAATTTGCCCATGCTGTAAACACAGTAGCGTTTTGATAAGCCCAGCAATACCCGCACCGGATTCAAGGTGACCAATATTCGCTTTTACCGCACCGAGAATAACCGGATCATGACGACTATGGTGTTCTCCATACGTGCGGTTTAATGCTGTGATCTCGATAGGATCGCCAAGCTCCGTACCCGTGCCATGGGTTTCCACATAGTGGATATCTCCCGCCTGTATCTTAGCATTATCAAGGGCGGCATTGATCACAGCCTGTTGCGCGGCGCTATTTGGCGCGGTAATGCCATTGCTGCGGCCGTCTTGATTAATTGCACTGCCTTTGAGTACACCAACAATCGGGTCGTTGTCTGCCATGGCTTGTTGTAGCGGCTTTAGCATCACCACCCCAACTCCTTCACTTCGCACATAGCCATCCGCTGCCTGTGAAAAGGTTTTGCAATGGCCGTCTGCTGCCAACATTTGTGCGTTTTCACAGGCCTTAGTCACATCATCGCTCAGAATAAGATTAACGCCCGCCACCAACGCCGCGTTTGTTTCTCCATTTCTTAGTGCTTGAATTGCATGATGAAGCGCCACCAGCGATGACGAGCACGCCGTATCAATTGCCACACTTGGGCCGGTAAAATTAAAACTATAAGAAATGCGGTTTGCAGCAATGCTCAGCGCAGTGCCCGTGCCTAAATACGCGGTACTTTTTTGCTGTTGTTGCGACAATAAAAAGTAGTCATTTTGCGATATACCAACATACACGCCAATATCGCTACCAGCGAGCGTGGCGGGTTGGTAACCAGCGTGCTGTATGGCGTGATAAGCCGTTTGAAGCAATAATCTATGTTGTGGGTCGATATGCTTAGATTCAAGTGGCGAGATACCGAATAATGCTGCGTCAAACTCATCGACATTCTCTAAATAGCCACCGAGCCGGTCAGCTTCAAGGTTAGGGCAAAGCTGCTGGCGCTTAGGATCTGGCGTGGTGATCCCATCGCCCTGCTGGCATAACAGCTGCCAAAATGCATCAAGTCCATTTGCTGAAGGATAACGACAGGCCATGCCAATCACGGCAATATCTGTATCCGCAATATGTTCAGCTCGGCGAGTAGGCTGCGCCTTATTCGCTTGCTCAGTGGCGCCTTTCGACTCGTTAAGCTCTGTCTGTCCTAGGGCTTGAGTAAGCGTACTAAACTGACTTAAATACTGGGCTAGTTCGCGAATCGAGGGATATTCGTAAAGTACCGTAGGCTCAAGATCTAGCTCGTGTACTTCCATTAATTCCCCTGAGATCCGTACCGCTTTCATCGAATCTACACCTAATGCCAAGAATGGCGCGTCGATATCCAAACTACGCGCGGGCTTATCTATTTCTTGTGCGACTAAATCTTGTAATAACCGCTGAATTTGCTGTAGTGACGACGAGGATGATGGCGCTTCAGCTTGTTGTGGCGTAGCTTCTTCACGGGCGCGCGCAATTACTTCAAAGTTATCGGCTACATAACTGCGTTTATTCTCCTGGCGCTGAATTTTACCGCTCGATGTTTTATGAATGCGGCCAGGCTTTATCAATACGATGTCATAGGGCGTAATGCCGTGGTGCTCAACGATCGCAGCGGTGATCTGCTGTAATACCTGCTCAGCATTTAACTTTCTAAGCGCGGTACGCTTTACTTGTTGCACGATAACCAAACGCTCTTCATCGCCATTGGAAGCTACCGAAAACGCCGCACCGCCATTTTGCTCTAAGCTATCGCTTGCTTCTGTAACCGTAAGTTCTATATCTTGCGGGTAGTAGTTTTTACCGCGGAAGATAAGCACGTCTTTGGCGCGTCCTGTAACGAATAATTCCCCACGCTGGATAAAGCCTAAATCACCAGTACGCACATAAGCCCGCTTGTCAGCACCTTTAATTCTGGCATGAAACGTAGCCTCGGTTGCCGCTTGGTTATTCCAATATCCCTTTGCTACACTTGGGCCAGTTACCCAAATTTCTCCGGTTTCACCATCATTGCAGGCTTCAAAAGACTCTGGGTTAACAATCGCAATGCTATGCTCGCCCCAACTCACGCCAGAAGATACGGCGTAATAAGGCTGCTGTTCATCAGCCACATCTAACGCATAAAACGCATCTACTGTATCTTCATCTACGACTCGTTCGGCTTTACCCTGCTGTAGCTTGGTCGCATCAATACGTAATATCCTTGGCTTTTCTAGAAGACGTCCACCAGTTGCAAATAAGGTGGTTTCTGCCATGCCGTAACAAGGTGCGATACTCTCTCTTTGTAAGCCACACACTTTAAACTTTTGATAAAAACGCTCTAGCGTGCTGGCACGCACTGGTTCTGCGCCATTTAATGCCGAGCGCCAATGGGACAAATCTAAGTCTTTAAGATCTTCATCTTTGACGGTGTCCACACACAAGTCATAGGCAAAGTTTGGCGCACTTGACGTTAATGCTTTGGTTTGTGAAAGCAGTTTTAGCCAACGTAGTGGTTTTTGCAGGAAATAAGCCGGATTCATCAGTGCCGCTGTCGCACCGATGTAGATTGGGTGCATAATGCCAAAAATCAGTCCCATATCATGGAAATGAGGCAACCAACTTACAATCGAAGAGTTGCTATCGTGACCAAACGCTTCTTTCATTAGCGCCTGATTATCAAGAATATTGTCGTGGGTTACCATTACGCCTTTAGGTGTGCCCGTCGAGCCTGAGGTATATTGCAAAAATGCCAGTTGCTCACCAAGGAGTTGTGCACGAGGCCACTGTTGAGTGGTCGATTTAAGTGCAATGTTATCGGTAGTAAATAGTGCTAACTGCGCTAGACTTGGCTCAGAATCAAGCAATGGCTTGGCGATTTCATTGATCTTTTCACTGGTAAGCGCACCTTTGGCACCTGCGTCTTCGATGATGGCACGCAGACGATCAACATTTTGATTCTTTTTAGGGGGATAAACCGGTACCGCAATTATCCCGGCGTATAAACACGCAAAAAAAGCTTCAATAAATTCAAATCCAGAGTTGTACAGTAATAATGCTCTGTCACCCGGTTCAAAATATTCACTCAATGTCTCAGCAATAGAGGCTGCACGCTCATGCAGTTCTTGGTAGGAAATAGTTTTACTTGGTAACGCCTCATCGTAAAAATACTGATAGGCAATATCTTGAGATCGAGTACGCGCTAAACCCGCGAGTATAGTAACAATATTTGTATTCATGCCATCCCCATAACTTGGTTGGGATTCCTTTGGCAACAGCGCGAGCAGTATCAATTTGGCTTGCGACAGTTAACCATCAGTAACGTTGTAAAAAACCAATCAATTACTTAACCGCAACAAACACAGTACCCACTTAAGTAGGAAAACGTTTGTAGGGTATATCTATAAAGGTTAACTAACCGCTAAAACCGCGAGCCAAGTTAATCAACAGCACCTTTTGCTATTTGCTTGCAGCATATATACAACATTGCTGTAATCACTCACTGTCACTTTAACGCTTGAATATGGCAACTTTTTTACCATCCTTGTACGCGAGGGTGACGACATCAAAGTCTCAAATAGAGTTATAAAAAAGACCATACTGAAGCTGGTAAATCACACACAACTTGTGTGGCTTTACATCAACGACTCATGATCTGTACTGAAAAAGGCTAGCACAAGAAACTGATAAATAAACCGCTTTATTAACAAAAAAGTAAATTTATCCATTACACAAGATTACACCGAACCGTTTTTAGGAATTTTTAATTAGGTAGTAACAGGAAAGTCAGAACGATTTGTTTACTTATTGAACAAACCTCTGTTTTAGAAACACTTTTGGTAAAACTCAGAAATACAATTTAGTCTGATATCGAGGTAACGAAAATAAAACCAGTGCAAGTTTTATATTTATTTACACTGGTCTTACAGCATCAAACTATTACTTTTGTAATGTACTTAATATTACTTTAGCGAAGGCGAGGTAGTGAACGGCTTCACTCCAATCGCTTGGTAAATTTCAGCAGGCTTAAACGCTTGCTCTCCTTTGATCACCAATGTCGCTTTTTGCAGTGCCGTAATATCCTTAAGTGGATCGCCATCGATCAACACTAGATCTGCCACTTTACCTTTGGCAATTGAACCGGTTTGATGTGCAACCCCCATCAATTTGGCGCTTTCTAGCGTTGCCATATTCAGCACATCAGCCGCTGGAATGCCCGCATCAACGTAAAGCGCTAGCTCACGGATCAAGGTAAAGCCTGCAATATTATCCGTTCCAGGTACCATCGGAACACCAGCATCATAAAGCTTTTTCAGCATTTTTTGCATTGCTTCACCCGACTCTTGGTAGCTCAGCTTAAATTGTTCATCAACATGCATCTCAGCCCCTTTTAAACCACGAGCAAATGCAATTGGCATATGCTCTGAAATAGCAGCAAATTCCGGATTGATCTTTTGATCTTCTGCCATCAATAAACTTCTGAATGTAGATACCGTAGGATCCACAACGATGCGCTTATCACTTAGTAGCTTGATGAATGCATTCATCTCTGGACTATCAAGTGATAAGCCAGAGGCTTGCTCTCCCATCAGTGAAAACCGTTTTTGTGTTCTGGTATCCACTTCTTCACCTGCAAGGAAATTAAGGAACAGCATATTAATGTGCTGAATCTCATCATAGCCATTTGCAATGGCTTGCTCTGCGGTCATAAACGCAGGCACGTGACCGCTAAGTCTCAATCCACGACTGTGCGCACGTTCAGAAATAGGCTTTACCCAGTTCGGATCGATAGAAGAATATAGCTTTACCTGAACATAGCCATTATCGGCAAAGAAATCGACCGTCTCGAGCGCTTCTTCCAATGACTTCACACTTAAGCCAGCTGAGTTTTCGCTATATTTATCCATAAAGCCAGCACGGTACACGCGAGAACCCAGCACCTGGTTGGTATTAAAGAGCGCTTCAATTTCCATAATATTGTCGTGCTCGTTCCCCATGTCTCTAACGCTGGTAACACCGTTCGCGATATTTAAAATGCCGTTATCTTTTGATAAATGGCCGTGCATATCCCAAAGCCCTGGGATCAAGGTTTTCCCTTTTCCATCAAGGCTAACCACGCCATTTTGCTTTTTAATATGTTTAGAGATTTCGACAATCTTGCCATCTTTAATCAACACATCATGGTTTTTCAGCAGTTTTTTCTGCTCACCATCAAAGACAGCAACATTTTCAATCAGTAATGCAGGGACATCATGTGTCAGCTTGCTTGCGAGGTTTTCTAAATGCTGCTGCTCGGCTTGTTTTTGAATAGCCTCAAGTTCTTCGAACTGTGATTTGGTGTAGCCGTCGCGCAAGACATACATTGGCCCCCAACTTTGCGCGAAATAGTTACCATCATCGTCATACCATGCAAAATTAGGAGTAAGACTAAGGCCACTCGTTACTAATAGATGAACGGTTTGTTCCCCCAACTTCATCGTCTTCATTTTTTCGATAAGCATTTTACCTTGAGGGTAAACATCTAATTCGTATTTATTATTTTTTAGAACATAACGCATCGTCGCGTTATCTAGTGCAAGGTGGTTATTAGATGGTACGTAGAAATCGAGTGTCGCATCAGCCTTAACACCTGATTCATTGACACTTTTCCACTGCGCAATGCCTCTGCTATAGCTAAACGTTTCATCAATCGCGGAGCCAAAAGCAGAACGTCCTTTAAGACTAAAATTGATGGGTAGTCCTTTTTCATTCAACTTTAAGGTTTCATCAATTAAGATCCGACGATTGTTCCAGCCAAACTCAATTTTGGCTTTATAGTTTTGCTCGTCGATTTTTTCTTGGGTTAGCGTGCCTGCTAAGCCCTTTTCTGAGTAAACATTATTGGTAATGGTGTCAGCAAATACCACCCAACTTTGGGTAGTTAAAAGCGCCGCAACGAGTGTCGACAAGGCACTTCGCTTTGTTATTATTTTTGTCATGTTCTTGTTCCTTACATTTCCGTTTAACAACAATGATATTACATCAAGATAACAAAAAGCGAAGCGCTTTAACTGTTACAATTCGTGTTGATTTCACCACTCAATCAGGCTTTTAGTAACCTGCTGCTTGGCCATCTTTCCTTGTTTCAGATGCACCATAGTACGCTCCAGTTTTACCATCTCGCATAATCGCTTGATAACCGCCATAGGGACCAACTGCTTGTTGTAATTTGTGACCCTTTTTTATCAGCTCTCTACGGGTTTCCATGGAAAAACCAGACTCGAGACTAACATACCCTCCATCAGTCATGATTTCACCGGTTGGTTGCGATGAACCACTATGCAAAATTCGAGGCGCATCGCCCGCTTCTTGTAGATTCATACCAAAATCAATCATGTTAATGAGGATCTGCGCATGCATTTGCGGTTGAGTCGCGCCTCCCATCACGCCATAACTCATCCATGGTTTACCATCTTTTGTGACAAAGGCTGGAATAATGGTGTGAAATGGTCTTTTTCCCGGCGCATAACCGTTGTAGTGGTTTTTATCTAACGCAAATAGCTCTCCTCTATTTTGCAAGACAAAGCCAAGTTTAGCTGGAGTCATACCTGAGCCCATACCACGGAAATTACTTTGGATCAGCGACACCATATTCCCTTCTTTATCGGCAGTCGTAAGATAAATGGTATCCCCTTCTACAGGACCTGCATGATCGCGTTTAGCTGCTTTATTTGGATCAATCAATGCACGCCTTTCGTCAGCATATGCTTGCGAAATAAGCGTCGCGACGGGTATCTCATTAAAGTCTGGATCGGCGTAGTATTTTGCCCTATCTGCAAAGGCAAGTTTTTTTGCTTCAACAAAGGTGTGAATATACTCTGGGCTGTCGAATCCCATTGCCTTGATATCATAGCCCTCTAAAATATTGAGAATTTGCTGGGCGGCAATGCCCTGACCATTAGGAGGTAGTTCCCATAACGTGTAGCCGCGATAATCAGCACTTACGGGGTCAACCCACTCACTGTGGTGCTCAGCCAAGTCTTGGTAACTTAAGTATCCACCATTGGCTTTCATGTAACGGTCAATTTCTTTAGCAATTTCGCCTTTATAAAAGGCATCGCGGCCTTTTTCTGCAAGTAACTCATAGGTATTAGCGAGTGCCGGATTCTTAAATATCTCCCCCTTTTTAGGCATTTCACCCTCTGGCATAAACACTTCTTTAAATCCGGTATATTGCTCACGGGCCGACACCGAGCGCTGCATATAATAAGCAATCAACTCAGAAACTGGAAAGCCGCTTCTAGCGTAGTCGATACTGGGCTGAAGTAACTGTTTCATTGGCAGTTTGCCAAATTTGTTGTGCAGTTCAAACCAACCATCGACCGCACCGGGTACAGAAACGGGAAGCGGCCCATAGCTTGGAATTGTATCGCCTTGCTGCTGTAATTTTGCTAGCGAAAGGCTTTTTGGTGAGCGCCCAGAAGCATTGAGACCAAATAACTTTTGTTGCTTCGCGTCCCACACAATCGCAAATAAGTCGCCACCAATACCGCAACCTGTAGGCTCAACTAAGCCAAGCATGGCATTGGCTGCAATTGCTGCATCTATGGCGCTTCCGCCTTGCTTCAATACCTCTATTGCGACTTGGGTTGCCAGTGGTTGAGAAGTTGCCGCCATGCCCTGAGTTGCAATCACCTCAGAGCGGCTAGCAAAAGCTTTTCCGGTGATCCTGTCATAAGCGAGAGCCGCTGAGCTTACTGATGCACAAAGCATACTAACCAGCGTGCATTTAACTACCTTATTCATTATTTTCTCTTTTGTTGTTTTCTTTTTAACCAATATAAAAAGCCAAATTGCTTACAGCAATTCATTTGCGGTCAAAGCGAAAGAAAACGAGATTGGACCTAATGCGAAAACTCAACAATCCATTGCCATAGCACTCGCTCTACTACGAGAATATTCGCCCAAATTTGATACAGGTTTTTGCAGCTGGACTACACTAGTGATGGATCACTCTGCAGAAAAAAGTAAACGCGTTTATTCGCGTAAGAGCAAGAAG
The DNA here is from genome assembly GCA_000814665.1 of Pseudoalteromonas flavipulchra NCIMB 2033 = ATCC BAA-314. Lineage (GTDB taxonomy): Bacteria > Pseudomonadota > Gammaproteobacteria > Enterobacterales > Alteromonadaceae > Pseudoalteromonas > Pseudoalteromonas maricaloris. The sequence goes on along the minus strand of JWIH01000018.1, from coordinate 84,564 downwards.
CACGGTCTGGGTAATCGCATTGAAATGAAAATCCTAATCGGGATTGAGGTAATTGAATTGGTTATTTATGAGTAATCGGGTTATTTCTATAAATTTAAAACAAACGCTGACTTGGGGCACGGTACTCTGTGGCTTGGTGATCTCGTCTCTTATCATCTCCATATCATATGTTAGCCAACGAGACATGCTGCTCGAAAGCTATGAGACCAAACTAAGACAAAATTTAACTCATTTAGGTAAACATCTTTTTACTGAGTTTGTGGAGGGCAACAATAATCAAGTTAGCCTGACTCTCGAGGATTATCATTCTGACAGTAAATATAAAGCACTCTTCCTTATTCAAGGAGAAACGCTCATCAACGAAACCCAACACTCAGCGACTGGACTACAAGTATTTAATCAAGTTATCAGTCAGGCGCAAGCGACAGCAACACTACGCACACTTGACCTCACTGTAGCATTTGACCCAAATCAGCAGCACTTTCTCGCAGCCATTCCCATTTCACCTAAAGTGCCCGTCGCTGAGTCCGCTGATGTAGTTAGGCTGGTTGCTATTTATGACGTAAGCACCGTTTTTCTTTCGTTAAAGCAACAATTGATAACGAAGGCGAGTATTTTAGCGGTGTTTTTGATACTCATCATTATTGCGCTACTAAGCTTTACCCATTACTTCATTCATAAACCAATCAAAAGACTGATCCAAGTAGGCGATGCATTATCCACAAAGTCTTTGAGCAGTAGAGCCGACATCGTGGGACATGGCGAGCTTGGAGTCCTTGCTAAGCAATTCAATGTCATGGCACAAACGTTAGAGAAAAACTGGCAACAACAATTACAAAGCACTCAGGAATTACAGCGCCGTCACGCTCTTATTAATAGTGTTTTTGAGGCTTTACCGGATATATTCTTTATAATCAATACGGACGGTACCATCTTAGAATGCCATACCGGAAAATCAGACGACTTGTATATGTCGCCTGAGCAGTTTATCAACAAGAAAATGGCGGAGGTACTGCCCTCCCACGCAGCTAAACAATTTAGCCAAGCCATCAAGTCTGCCAATCAGCGCCACCAATTAACCCAAATAGAATATCCACTGACAATTGCTGATCAAGCGAAGCTATTCGAAGCTCGGTTATCTCCTATTCCAGGAACAGATCAGCTAGTTATCGCAGTGCGAGATATCACCGAGAAAAAGCGTCAAGAAGAAGTCATTTTACATCACGCTTTTTATGACTCATTGACCGATTTACCAAATCGCTTTTTAGCGATGGAGCGGCTAGCACAGCAACTGTTTGATGCGGAACGCAACGATGAGCTTGCGGTAGTGTTTTTTATTGATTTAGATGATTTTAAAAGGATCAATGATTCACTCGGACACGAAACGGGGGATCAAATTCTCATCGCTTCAGGAGAAAGGCTCAAGCAATCGCTACGTGAGCAAGATACCGTGTCACGGCTTAGTGGTGATGAGTTTATTGTGTTGATGGGAGGGTTTAAGCACACTGCAGACATTACCTCTGTTGCCGATATGCTCATCAAACTTTTTCACCATCCCATTATTGTCGACGATAAAGATTTTAATATTTCAGTCAGTATAGGCGTTGCTATCTATCCTTTAGACGCGAACTCCCCCCAAGAATTACTTAGCTGCGCTGATACCGCAATGTACAATGCCAAAAGTAATGGTCGCAACAACTACTGTCTATTTAATCAGAAGATGAGTCAACAGTTATCTCGGCGCATTGAAATTGAGGAAGCATTGCGCGTAGCACTGAATGAAAACGAGTTAGAAGTGTTTTACCAACCGCAATTTTATATTGAAGACAGTGATGTATTTGGCGCGGAAGCTTTACTCCGCTGGCACAGTAAAACACTGGGTAATGTCTCTCCTGCGGAGTTTATTCCCGTCGCAGAACAAAGCGGTTTGATCATCGACATCGGATTGTTTGTGCTCTCAACTGCTATTAACCAAGCACACCAATGGCAGCAACACTTAGACTCCGACATCCGTATCGCAATCAATTTATCACCTAGGCAGTTTAAAGATCCTAACCTATTGAAACAGATAGAGCTATTAGTAAAAGACATCCCGATTGCCAATCGCTTTATCGAGTTGGAGATCACAGAAGGCGTACTGATCTCAGGACAGGCACAGGTAAAACAGACCCTAACCCAATTACATCAGTTAGGATTTAAATTATCTTTGGATGATTTTGGTACGGGCTATTCGTCACTGAACTATCTCCGTCATTACCCCTTTGATTTACTCAAAATCGACCGCAGTTTTATCAGCGATATGCTCGCCACTCGCGAGTCTAAAGCCTTAGTTAAAACCATTATTGCCATGGCGCATAATTTATCGATGAAGGTAGTCGCCGAAGGCGTGGAGACGCTGGAGCAATTGCGTTTATTGCAGCAACTGGAGTGTGATTTTGGTCAAGGATATCTGATCAGCAAGCCGCTTTCTGCAGCACAGTTTGAAACCTTTTACCATACTAAGATCGAACCAGTTAAGCGCTCTTCTTAGCAAGAAAAACAAACTTTAAAAGCAACATCGCGCCCGAATATCCACTTGAGATAATAAATCAGGGTAAACACAAGACTAATAAAAATAATATGTTAGTATTGCAAGGCAGTGTAAGGATTTTGAATCATGAATATAGAGTTACTAGTTAGCAAAGCCAAGCAAGTATGTGACAACCGTGGTGCACGATTTACTCCTATTAGAGAAAAAGTATTTAGACTACTCGCCTCTAAACAAGGTGGCGTTGGCGCATACGACTTACTTGAAGAGCTCAAGTTAACGGAAGCGGCTGCAAAACCCGCTACCGTATATCGTGCCTTAGACTTTCTTTCTGAGTTGGGTTTTATCCATAAAATAGAAAGCACTAATGCGTTTATGCTTTGCCACCACTTCGACCACACACATCCAGTGCAGTTACTGATCTGTGATAGTTGCGGTAACGTTCAAGAGTTACACTCAAACACGATTTCGCATGAACTGAACAACCTAGCTGCTGAGACTGGATTTGTAGTTACAGAGCAAACCATCGAGGCTCATGGCCGTTGCGAAAAATGTAAAGATTAAGTGCAGTGAGCAAAAAAGCCCACTACACTTATCACTAAGAGCGACACTAATTTATTAAAAATGCGTAAGGGAAAGTCCATATGAATGTAGAGTTCATCAACCCCTTTTTATCATCTCTAATCAATGTATTGGCTACAATGGCGCAAACAGAATTGACGCCGGGTAAGCCAAAAGTGAAGAAAGACGAAGTCGCACAAGGTGATGTATCGGGTCTGATTGGCATGGTTGGTCCACAGACGAAAGGGTCATTTTCGATCACCTTTGAAGAGAACTTAGCGCTAACCATTATGGAGCGTATGCTTGGTGAACGCCCAGATTCCATAAATGAAGACGTCACTGATATGGTTGGTGAAATCACCAACATGGTCACTGGCGGTGCTAAAAACCTGCTCGGCGAAAAAGGCTACGAGTTTGATATGGCAACACCGGTTGTTGTTTCAGGCCCAGGCCATACTATCACCCATAAATGTGATGGCCCTAAACTTATTATGCCATTCACCTCTCCTGACGGTAATGCCAATATCGAAGTCAGCTTCGACAAACTCGCCTAATAGTTAAAAGCACACGTTACTTTATGAGTTGGACTCAAAAACAAATTACCTTGAAGCCTCGAAAACGAGGCTTTCACTTGGTAGACGACGAGATTATCTCTCAGCTTCCAGAATTACATGACTATCGTATAGGGCTGCTGCACCTGTTTATACAACACACCTCCGCCAGCCTAACAATTAACGAAAATGCGGACCCAACGGTACGCATGGATATGGAAAGCCACTTTAATCATTTTGTACCACAGAGGCAAAGCTACTACCGACATGACTATGAGGGCGATGACGATATGCCAGCACATATCAAATCCAGCACCTTAGGATGTGAAGTAACCATTCCCATTTCTGAGGGCCGCCTGCGTTTAGGTACTTGGCAAGGTATTTATCTCGGTGAGCATCGTGACCATGGTGGTGCCAGACGCGTTATCGCAACGCTTCAAGGTGACAGAAAAGGCTAAGCGCTTAGCCTTCGATGTATTCGTAGCTTACTCTTGGGGTGACGTTACACAGCAGCTCATATGGAATAGTATCTGCACATTGTGCTATTTCTTCTACAGGCAGGTTTGGTCCCCACATTTCTACTTCGTCACCAACTTGAATGCCATTGGGGTTATCACCAATATTCACACTGATCATATCCATAGACACGGTGCCGACTATGCCATAACGCTGGTTACCAATAACCACTGGAGTGCCAATTTTGGCGTGTCTGGGATAACCGTCTCCATAGCCAACACCAATAACGGCAAGATAGGTATCCTGTTCACATTGCCAACGTCCGCCATATCCCACCGCTTGATGCGCTCTCACCCGCTTGATGGCAATAACTTTAGTGGTCAAGCGCATGACTGGCTTTAAACCGTGTTGCTGGCCAACACGCGCAAGCATAGGTGAAACGCCATAAAGCATTAGGCCCGGACGGATCCAGTCGCCATGAGATTCTGGCCAACCTATGATCCCCGCGGAGTTTGCCAAACACAATGGTGCGTGACTTTGGCCAACTAAAGACTTAAATAGTACTTGCTGTACTTCGGTTTTATTGTCTTTGATATCATCAGCACAAGCAAAATGTGTCATTAAGTGGATTTTATCAGCAACATTTTTTGAGCGCTTAAGGCGGGCATAAAATGCTTCAAACTCTTCAGGCTCAACACCAAGACGGTGCATACCAGTATCTACTTTTAGCCAAACTGTAAGCGACGCATCTAAATTAGCACGCTCAATGGCTTCAAGCTGAGAAATGTCATGCACTATAGTTTGCAAATTATTGGCAAGTAAAATAGGTAAATCAGAAGGATGAAAAAAACCTTCTAACAAGACAATTGGTTTAGTGATACCACCTGTTCTAAGCGCGAGCGCTTCATCAACTCTCGCCACAGCGAATGCATCCGCATCTTGCAAATGCTGAGCTATTTTAACCAAACCATGACCATACGCATTGGCCTTAAGTACCGCCATAATCTTACTTTTTGGCGCCAGTTGTTGCGTTAGCTGTAGATTTTCTCTCAGCGCGGTTAAATCGATTTCAGCACTCGCTAGTCGCATTTCACTACTCAATTGACAGTTAATATTCGTCGTCCATTGCTGGACCCGCATAGTTATCGAATCGAGAGTATTGACCTTGGAAGGTTAACCTAACCTTACCGATCGGGCCGTTACGTTGCTTACCTATAATGATTTCGGCCGTGCCTTTGTCTGGACTATCATCGTTGTAAACTTCATCACGATAAATAAACATGATTAAGTCGGCATCCTGCTCGATAGAGCCTGATTCACGTAAGTCAGAGTTTACTGGACGTTTATCTGCACGTTGTTCTAGCGTACGGTTAAGCTGAGAAAGCGCGATAACTGGACACTGCAGCTCTTTGGCTAGTGCCTTTAATGAACGAGAAATTTCAGCAATCTCAAGCGTACGGTTGTCCGAAAGGCTCGGTACGCGCATGAGCTGCAAGTAGTCCACCATGATCATGCTGATCCCACCGTGATCGCGTGCAATTCGTCTAGCGCGTGAACGCACATCCGTTGGCGTAAGACCGGATGCATCATCTATGTACATCTTGCCCTTTTCCATCAGTAAGCCCATGGTGGATGACAAACGTGCCCAATCGTCATCATCTAATTGACCGGTACGTACTTTGGTTTGGTTGATACGGCCGAGTGAGGCGAGCATCCTCATCATGATCTGTTCTGAAGGCATCTCTAGCGAGTAGATCAGTACCGGCTTATCTTGCGTCATCGCGGCATGCTCAGCCAAGTTCATCGCAAACGTGGTTTTACCCATCGACGGACGCGCTGCAACAATGATCAAATCAGAAGGCTGCAGTCCTGCTGTCATCTTGTCTAAGTCGCCGTAGCCTGTACTTACCCCGGTAACACCATCTTGTGGAGATTGGTAAAGTTCTTCAATTTTATCAACGGTTTTCTCTAGGATGCTGTGAATACTTTGCGGACCTTCAGTGCTTTTAGTGCGCTGCTCAGCAATCTTAAATACCTTGCTCTCAGCCAAATCTAACAGCTCATGGCTATCTCGTCCCTCAGGATTAAAGCCTGCCTCTGCTATTTCATTCGCCACACCAATCATTTCGCGAACAACCGCACGTTCACGTACGATACTCGCGTATGCATCAATATTTGCAGCACTTGGCGTGTTTTTAGCAATCTCAGCAAGATAGGAGAAACCACCTATGATTTCTAACTGATTGTTCTTTTCTAGATTCTCAGAAATCGTGATTAAGTCGATAGGTTGACTAAGCTCTACCAGCTTTTCCATCGCTTCAAAGATCAGCTTATGGGTTCTGGTATAAAAGTCATGAGACACCACCAATTCCGCAACACGGTCGAAGGCTTCATTATCTAGCATCAAGCCACCGAGCACAGATTGCTCAGCTTCAATTGAGTGCGGTGGAACTTTTAAGGTATCGACTTGTATATCTGGTTTAGCCATATCACAACATTGAGAAATTGAGGGCCCTCTATTGTATCTGGTCTACCCATAAGTGCAAATAACAAAAGGCCAGAGTTTGGGGGAAACTCTGGCCTTTTGTTATTTGATGAAAGCGCGTATTAGTTACGCTTTATCTCAATATTGCCGCTAACGGTATCGATTTCTACATCTGCATTACCACCGTTAAGCACAAACTCAAGTGAACGAGCTGGACCATATTTGGCTTTTTTGACTTGATCTGAACTTAGCTCATTGGTGATATGGCCACCTGAATGCGCGTTGATTTCAAACCTTGCCGATACATCTGCAGGGAAATAAAGCTCAATATCGCCACTAACGCTGTCCATATTTATATTGGCGTTATCCAGTAACTTTGCTGCATATACTGCTATTTCGCCGTTAACGGTAGATAAGCGTAAGTCTTTTAACTCTGCCATCTTCAACTCGACTTCGCCATTGACGTTTTCTAAGCGCAGCTCGGTTGCGGTGGTTTGCGTTTTAATTTCGCCATTAACAGCGTTAAATCTTAGCTTACCGCTCGAAGCGATATCTTCAATGTCCCCATTGACGGTTTCAAACTGAATATTGCCATCTAAGTCACGACTATCAATATCACCATTTACCGTTTCTAGTGCAATTTTACCGCTGATTTTACTCGCTTTAATATTGCCGTTGACCGTTTTGATACGGGCGCCCGCAGTTAAATCAGCAGCTTCAACGTCAACTACCACCCCTTCAAAATTTAATTCACTGCTACGAGGCATGTAAATGGTGAGTTTAGAGCCATCACCACCGCCCCAACTTTTATAGCGTCTTGGCATCTTCACGATAAACTCGGTTACCTCACCAGAAGTTTCTAGTTTATAACCCTCGGCTTTATCATCTAACTCGCCAGTCACTTTAAAAACGTCTTTATCCCATGTTTTTATCGTTACGTCACCGCGCTGATTCTCGATGACAACTTTACCATTTGCAGGAACAGACAGTTCTTTATCGATAGATTCTCCAGCGAACACCATCGCAGGTAGCGCCGCTAGTCCAATAATTAATGCTTTCATCCTAATTCTCCTAAATTTGTTGCCAACGAGGTTGGTGAACCTTATTGATTAAGTCGAGTTGCTGCTGATAAACCTGAGCTAACATTTTTAACAGCGCAGCGTTCTCAGGATCTTGCTTTAAAGACAACTTAATCGCTTGTTCCGCCTGCTCGAGCTCTTGCAATTGTGTCTGCCAATCAGAAGTCAGCGCTGGCTGCGTTTCATATTGAACCAGTAAAGACTGCTTTTGCTGCTCAAAAAAAGCGCTAATATTAGCCAGTGAATCTTGCTTAGGCTGATTCATAATGACTTGCCAAGCAAGTAAGCCCGCAATAGTACACGCCGCAATACCAGATAACTTTTGCCAATTATTTTGCTTTGGCGGCTGCATCGGTTGTGCTTGATTGATTGCACGCTCAACGCCTTGCCACAAGTCACGTTGTGGCTTTGGCTGCGACTGTTCGTCATTCAGTGCGGTATGCATAAATTCATCAAAAGATGGTTTAGTCATTGTTGTACCACTCCTGTAATAAGTTACGTGCTCGGTGATATTGCGATTTACTCGACCCTACGGCCATGTTTAACATATTGGCAATTTCCTCGTGGCGATACCCTTCGACAGCATGTAATACGAAGACCAACCTGGCACGTTCCGGCAATCTGACAATGAGTTTATCTAGGCCATTTAGCTCTCCTAGCTGCTCAGCTCCTTGCTCATCCAGTCCAGATTGTTCAAAGCTTACGACCTTTTGTAACCAGTTTTTTTGCTTTCTAAGATAGCTAATAGCAATATTACTGGTCACACTATGAAGCCAAGTCGTAAATTGTGATTGCCCTTTAAATTGGTCTATCTTTTGCCACAGTTGCACAAAAACTTCCTGACATGCATCTTCTGCATGGGCAGGCTCAGCGAGCAATCTAAGACATAATGCATATACGCGACGGTGATGTTGCTCAAATAGTTCGCGAAATGCACCTTGGTCCCCTTGCTGGCACCTAGCCACTAGCGCATCGGTTTGTTCTTGTGTAAATGCCTCTTTGGCATTAATTATCATGCGTCTGTTCCTTTGGGTTGATTCCTTCATCTTCGCATATCGAATGAAACAAACAAAGTCACCAACGCTCAATTGCCAATTTCTACTTTTTTATAAAGTACTTATTTAGACGCAGGCGAAATCGGAAATGGTTTAAAAGAGTTGAAAAAAATTTTACTTTTTTATTTAGCAGCAAAAAGTGGAGCCTGACGCTCCACTAAGGAAAGTTACTCAGCGCTTTTAGCTTCACTCTCATCGGCAACTTGGTAGGGTTTATAGTGCCAGCCCTTAAAGACCAATGTCGGCTTTTGTCCCGGTGGCTGTACGCCAATACCTGCATTTTTTAATGCTTGATCAAAGTGGATCCCTGTACCACCGGTACCAGTAATCGATGCCCCTCGAACTGTACCGTATAATTGCCCACTGCCATTCAACAGAATAGAAGTTAACGGTGAATAAATGGCAGCATATAGTGACGATGCGCCGCTAAATACAAAACCATTAGGACCATCAAATGAAGAATACACACTAAATACCGGCAGTTTGCTCTTCTTGGTTAAGCCTTCTTGCTCAGCAATAACCTTAGCACTTGCGCCAATAGAAACTTTGCCAGTGGTGAACACGGTCAGAGAACTTTCTTTTTCTATCCAGATATGGGTATCGCCAGTTAATGTGAGGTCACCATCAATCAACCAAATCACATCGCCACCTGAGATCTTGATTTTGCCATCCGATCCTAACTTCAACCCTTTAAATGGAAATGCGAGCTGCGTTTTTTCTGTCGCTGTGCCGAGATTCTGATCTACCCCTTGGAACAAATAAATGGTGTGCTCTTTTGCAACATACACACTCGAGCCATTACGCTCGTACACAGCCTGTTTTGGTTTAAAGTGTAAGATTTGTTGCGCGCCTACATTTAGAGGAGTGAATCGATTACGAGGATCGATAATGCTATCCATATTAAAAGGCAACGCCAAAGGATCACACTCTTTATTAGGCTTTGCAGGGTCATAGTCGGGAGAATCTGGATCGTACACTTTTACCGGCTCAACCACTAAGTCAGCGACTCTAAATTTAGCATCGGAGTAATGCACACCATCTTGAACTTGCAAGCCAGTATCTTTGAATTGACCACTGCCAGTATATTGAATATCGAATGCATCGCCATTTTGGTTTATGATCTCAGCGCCCCACTCCATTTTCGCGTCACCCATGGCACGCACATAACCTTGGATCTTGCCGCCTCTATGTGTAAAAAAGCCGCGGCTGTAGACATTACCTTCCACTCGAATACCACTTGATGACGGCGAAATATCTACCCCGGTATTTGATCTAACGTCACCCAAAATCGGTGAAGAGCCTTTTAAGTAAATCACACCAGATGCTTCAACATCGCCTTTAATCGGAGAGTGACCTGATAGCACCACATCTGCATCGCCTACCACAGTGTGTACATCACCATCATGGCTTTTTGTTTCTTCGTAAGTGCCTTTCGATGAGTCATAGCTATCGACAGAGCCACTACCAGATAGATTCACACCTTTACAGCCAGTCACCGCATTTTGGAATATGGACTCTTTCGCTGCTGGCTGTAACTCGAAGCGTGCAACTAGTCGATGGTTCGCGTGCTCACCATGACGCTGACCTAAGCTTTCAATTTCAAACTCATTGCCATTGGCATTAACCGAGATCTGATATTGCGAATCAGTGATCGTTCCACTACCTGTTTTACTAATACCATTTATCAGCGCATTGACATCTTGCGGGTTGCCGCCTAACGCCGCATCCAGCTTTTGACGATATTCCCTGATCCCTTGTTCAGCCACTAATCTTGCATTAATGTCTTTTTGGAAGTTACCACTTAATCTTTCTTGTACAACACCTTCCTTGAGGGAAGCGAATACCACAACGCTAGCCATGCCGCCGAGCAGCATCACTTTAACCAGTGTAAAACCTTGTTGTTGTTTCATTGTATTAGCTACCTAATCCAGCGTAAAAATTCATCTGTATGCCAGCACCGTATTGTGTCGGAAAACTACTACCTTGTATTGTCACTGTAATTAACTGACCACTGGCATCCGTTGCAAACGCGAGTCCAGTTACCCCTTTCAAAAGATTGATATCACCCGTGCCGCGATCGCACACTAAATACCCATCTTGTAAAAAATAGCGTTCAGTATAGTCAGCCGTGGGGACACTGCCATCACAAGCCGGCACCCCAGCCAATTGGCGGATCGTAATATCGGTCGCCGTCACAGTAGGGATTTCCTGAGTTTGCTTGATGCTGCGCATCAGCACTCGATTGGTATAGCGAACAATCTCTTGTGATGTCGCAAGCTGCTGGCTTGTCGTCACCGTTTCTTTTATCGACGTGTATGACGTTGCAATCCCAATCACTAATACTAATCCCACAACCATCGCGACCATGAGTTCCAGTAAGGTATATCCCTTTATTTGTTTCATACGCCTCCTCCTGGTGGTGGTGGAGAGCAAGTATCCTCAACATTTGGGTAACTGGTAGTCAAAGAAATTTGGTTTTCAGCAGAGTTTTTTACCCGTTTATCTTCCCAACTCACTGTAAGCTGCATGTTATTGCTATATACCGGAGGCAGCGCTAACGTATAGCGACTATCCGCTGGATGCAGCTGTTGAATAAGTGGATTAGCGAGTGTCATATCATTGTTGTTATGTTGTAATTCACATAACAAGGGCCAAATTCTCTCAATTGCATTCTGGCCGTGAATTAACGCCATCGTATATTGAAAGCTATTGGAGGCGAACTGTAATGACTTAAGCTGTGTTGCAGCAAGACCAAGCAGCATTAGCCCAGCCACCAACATCGACACCACGACCTCAATGAGAGAAAACCCCTTACTTAACTGCAATTTTGTTCCGCCTCAGCTAACCAACTTTGACCGCTAACCAACACACATAAACGATAATCCTGAGTATTGGCAATGTTGTCAGTGATCAATATATTGTTTGTCTCCAGCACTTCGCCACTTTCACGTACAACTTGGTCAGCAAGAGCAACTTCTATCGAGCTATGTTTAATGGAAAACCGCCCCACTTCGGTCAGTTGGCCATTTTCATTGGTTTTCACAACCCAGTCGCTGTCCTCAACGACCAGTGACACCTGCTGCTCACGTCGAACCGCTTCACTGCGGGCCAAGCGGTATAAAGCCTGCAGTTGGTTAGCATGCGTCGTGAGTCGGTCTTGCTGAATTTGTTTTATAAAACTGGGCGCTGCTACAGAAGCCAATATTGCAAGTATTGCCATGGCAATAAGCAGCTCAAGCAAGGTAAACCCTAAATTTCTATTGCCAGCAATCATTGTTCGTCGGTCTCTGTTCACCAAGATGATTGATACTTAGTGCACCACACTTATCAGTCGCCTGTGCTTTTCCTGCTATTGGTGTGGCTGTAAATTGGTATCCCAAGTTGCGGTATTGCCCAACTGCGCCATTTGGTTTATCAGTGGGAATATATTTAAACGTGTAAAATTTAGATTCCGGCAGATCTGTAAGTAAACTCGCATCAGGATAGCCACTATTACGGCTGTATATGCGTTCAATCACACCAGCCATTTCCAACATTTGCTGCTGTGCTTGCGAACGACGCCCATCCTGAACGTATTCCACATACGACGGATATGCCACGCTGGCAGTGATCGCCACGATTGCAACGGCAATTAACAGCTCCGTAAGTGTAAAACCTTTATTTACAGACATTTAATTATTCCACCACTATATTGATAGCGCTGTCATTTATATTTCACTGTATGACAGACAAAAGACAAAGAAAAGGATTAACCTATAATATGTAAACATAACATGGAGCGAAAGTTTCTAAAAAGGAAACTTATTACACCACATTACAGCAGTATTGCCCTTTGATATAAGGCAAACTTTAAGCGAGAGGATCATCCATGTCACACCTTAAATTGGTATGAATAAGATTATTATTATGATTTTTCTTTGAAGGGTTACTTAATTCAACCTAGGATTGGGATAACAACAAAGCTAATATTTTTAAATTCAATACATTCAGCATTAAGAACATCTGTTAGCTAAGCTTTTACTATCCGGTATACGGGCGCATTTAGGTAAATTAAGTGAATAAAAAGCCGTGCATAAAAATACACGGCTTTTTTAAGCTCAATTAAAAATTAAGCTTCAGCAATTACGATTACTTTGATCGTAGCTGTAACGTCAGAGTGTACTTGGATAGCTACATCGAACTCGCCAGTCTCACGGATAGTACCAAGAGGTAGACGAACTTCTGACTTAGATACCTCAACACCTACTGCAGAGATAGCATCAGCAATATCGCGAGTACCGATAGAACCGAATAGCTTACCTTCGTCACCCGCTTTAGAAACTAGAGTTACTTCAGCTAGTGCTTCTAGTTTTTCAGCGCGTGCCTGTGCAGCAACTAGCTCTTCAGCGATTTTCGCTTCAAGCTCAGCGCGACGTGCTTCGAAAGTTTCAATGTTAGATTTAGTTGCAGGAACTGCTTTACCCTTAGGGAATAAGAAGTTACGTGCGAAGCCAGATTTAACATTAACCTGATCACCTAGGCTACCTAGGTTTGCAATTTTGTCTAGTAGAATAACTTGCATGTCTCTACACCTTTTAAAAACTAGTAATCAGCTGCTTACTTGTGTAAGTCAGTGTATGGAAGAAGGGCTAGGTAGCGAGCACGCTTGATAGCAGTTGCTAGCTGACGCTGGTATTTAGCGCTAGTACCTGTGATACGGCTAGGTACGATTTTGCCACTTTCTGTTACGTAGTTTCTAAGAGTAGCCAGATCTTTGTAATCAATTTGTTGTACGCCTTCCGCTTTAAAACGGCAGAACTTACGACGTCTGAAATAACGTGCCATGAGTAATTTCCTCAATTAATTCTTTCAATATGTTGTGCGTGCAATACCAGCTGACTCAAGCCATTTCGGCTCTCGTGGCGATTTATAAAACCGCGAACTTGTAATGCTTGCCCAACGTATAAATGCTCAGTTTGGTTTCGGAACTGTTCTCCACTGGCAACCACTTGAATACGCACGTAGGCATTTCGAGTAAGGTCAGCCTCTAATTGCATTGATTTGTGCTCAAGTACAAATATGCAATGTGGGATCCCAGCTGGGCTTTGACTAAATTTAGGTGTTTTACAAATCACGCCCGAAAGCAGATATTGATTGGTATACAGGTCAACCTGATTACTCACCATTACCTCGAAAGGTTAGTCAAATCCGAAATCAACAACGATTAAGCAGAAGCTGCTTCTTTTTTCTCTTCTTTTGCAAGAGGAGACGCTTCAGTTACCGCGTTTTTAGTACGCATAACTAGGTTACGAAGCACTGCATCGTTGTAGCGGAAAGAAGTTTCAAGCTCGTTGATTACTTCAGTTGGTGCTTCAACGTTCAATAGAACATAGTGTGCTTTGTGAAGCTTTTCGATTGGGTAAGCCAGTTGACGACGACCCCAGTCTTCTAGACGGTGAATAGTACCGCCAGCTTCAGTGATAGCACCAGTATAACGCTCGATCATACCAGGTACTTGCTCACTTTGGTCTGGGTGAACCATGAATACGATTTCGTAATGACGCATGGATATTCCTTACGGTTAGTATAGCCTTGTCCCGTTTCGGCCAGTCGGGGTAAGGCAAGGAACGATAATAGTAAGGCCGAAAGAGCGCGTATTTTACGCGTAGCATTAAAATTAAGCAATCAGTTTGTTATGAAAAATTGGTGGAATAAGACTATATCTGCAAGGTTTTTTTAGAGTGATTGAAAAACAAGGATATTTAGGAGAGTTGGAGCGGCACACGAGGTTCGAACTCGTGACCTCGACCTTGGCAAGGTCGCGCTCTACCAGCTGAGCTAGTGCCGCATTCCATAGTTAGCTCATTATATTGTCGGTAATTACGCAAGGTCGCGTTTATTACCTACTGCAGCTGAGCTAGTGCCGCATCATATTTTTTAGTTTATACACCTAAAGCAAGTGTTTGGAGCGGCACACGAGGTTCGAACTCGTGACCTCGACCTTGGCAAGGTCGCGCTCTACCAGCTGAGCTAGTGCCGCATCACATATTTAGCTCTGGATTTGTCGGTAACTACGCTAGGTCGCGTCTTCACCTGTAGCAGCTGAGCCTGTGCTGCATTACATTTTTTAGTTTATACACCTAAAACAAGTGTTTGGAGCGGCACACGAGGTTCGAACTCGTGACCTCGACCTTGGCAAGGTCGCGCTCTACCAGCTGAGCTAGTGCCGCATTCCATAGTTAGCTCATTATATTGTCGGTAATTACGCAAGGTCGCGTTGATTACCTACTGCAGCTGAGCTAGTGCCGCATCACATTTTTTAATTTATACACCTAAAATAAGTGTTTGGAGCGGCACACGAGGTTCGAACTCGTGACCTCGACCTTGGCAAGGTCGCGCTCTACCAGCTGAGCTAGTGCCGCATTCCATAGTTAGCTCATTATATTGTCGGTAATTACGCAAGGTCGCGTTGATTACCTACTGCAGCTGAGCTAGTGCCGCATCACATTTTTTAGTTTATACACCTAAAGTAAGTGTTTGGAGCGGCACACGAGGTTCGAACTCGTGACCTCGACCTTGGCAAGGTCGCGCTCTACCAGCTGAGCTAGTGCCGCATTCCATAGTTAGCTCATTATATTGTCTGTAATTACGCAAGGTCGCGTTGATTACCTACTGCAGCTGAGCTAGTGCCGCATCACATATTTAGCTCTGGATTTGTCGGTAACTACGCCAGATCGCGTCTTTACCTGTAGCAGCTGAGCTTATACTGCTTTAATAATGCTCAAGAAACCCCGCAAGGCTTGTCATCTCAAGCGGGGCAGGATTCTACAAGATAAAATTTGCTTTGCAAGTGTTTTTTAAACTTTGAAGAATTTTTCTTGGTAAACTTTCAGCTCCATGATGGAGTCTTTGATATCATCCAGTGCTAAGTGAGAGCTTTTTTTCTTTATCTCACCCAATAGTTCAGGCTTCCAGCGTCTCGCAAGTTCTTTTATCGTACTGACGTCCAAATTGCGATAGTGGAAATAAGCTTCTAGCTCTGGCATGTATTTGTTGAGGAATCTACGGTCTTGACCAATAGAGTTACCACACATTGGTGAAGCACCTGGCGGCACCCACTCTTTAAGGAAATCTAGTGTTTGCTTAACTGCATCTGCTTCCGTGAACTTACTCGCTTTACAGCGAGCAGTCAGACCTGAGCGACCATGTTGATTGGTGCACCACTCATCCATATTGTCCAACAGCTCATCACTTTGATGAATTGCCACTACTGGACCTTCAGCTAAAACATTGAGATCACCGTCTGTGATCACCGTCGCGATTTCTAAGATTTTATCTGTTTTCGGTTCTAGCCCCGTCATCTCTAGATCGAGCCAGATCAAGTTTGATTCATGAAAAGTCATACTTTACCTTAGCGGTACTTTCCTTTAGATCCAATGCAATTAGATATATCATATTAGTTTAAACACTCGACCTAAAGCTTTTTTTACCATGCGCGGCGTTTTATTGATTTATAGCCTAAATTTGAACGCTCTGCACGCCTAAGCTTAAACAGATTATAAACATGGCAAAGAAAAAGAAACTCAGTAAGGGCCAATCCCGTCGGATTAAAGCCAATCATCAGAAGCGAATCGATAAAGCGAAAGAGACAGAAGTATCTGATGTTTCATGGCAAAACGACAACTTAGGGCCAACAGAAGCCGCAGTGGTGATCAGCCGCTTCGGCCAACATGCGGATATAGAAACCACAGACCAAGAGGTTTTGCGTTGCAATATCCGTCGTACCGTAACAAGCTTAGTTTGCGGTGATGAAGTCATTTTTCGTCGTGCCAAGGTCAGTGATGGTGACTTAGCCGGCGTAATTGAGGCTGTACATGAAAGGCGCACACAACTCACTCGTCCGGATTTTTATGACGGTGTGAAAGTTGTCGCTGCGAATATTGACCAAATATTGATGGTGTCGGCCGTTGTGCCCGAATTTACCCCTCAAATCATCGATCGCTACTTAGTCGCGTGTGAGGATATGGGGATAGAGCCGATTTTATTACTCAATAAAATTGATTTGCTTGACCAAGAAAGCCTCGAATATATTGACGAAGTCTTAGATATATATCGTGAGCTTGGCTATCGCGTACTGTTAGTCAGTACAAAATCAGGCGAAGGCATTGACGAGCTAAAACACATGCTTGAGGACAAAAATAACATTTTTGTTGGTCAATCAGGGGTTGGCAAATCAACGTTGGTCAATACGGTACTGCCCAATGCAGATATTCTCACCAAAGAAGTCTCCGAAAATAGTGGCTTAGGGCAACATACAACCACAGTATCGCGCTTACACCACTTGCCGTCCGGTGGAAACCTGATCGACAGCCCAGGGATCCGTGAGTTCGGCCTATGGCACTTAGACGTGGAACGCGTCACTTGGTGCTTTAAAGAATTTAGGGAATTTATTGGTGGCTGCCGCTTTAGAGACTGTAAACACCTGAACGATCCGGGATGCTTACTTCGTGAAGCCGTAGATGAAGGTAAAATCAGCGAATTACGTTTTGAAAGTTACCATCGTATTTTAGAATCTATGGCTGATGGCCGCGCAGGTGCGCGCGCGCCTAGAGTCTGATAATATTTGCTAAATTGGCTCAATGACTTGAGCCCTATAGCCACTTCGCAATACAAAAAAAGCGAAAGTGACAAGACTAATAATTAGGAACTGTTAAAAGTGAATTTGGATAAACTAAAAATTGCCATGCAATATGCATTACCTAAACATGCGGTTTCTCGTTTGGTTGGTAAGCTTGCCGCAGCAGAAGCTGGCGCCTTAACCACAAAGCTAATTAAGCTGTTTATCAAACAATATAAAATCGACATGAGCGAGGCATTGCACGAAGATCCAGCTCACTACAAAACCTTTAACGAGTTTTTTACCCGTCCACTGAAGCCGGGGATCCGTCCTTTGGCAGAAGAGAGCGATATCCTTGCCCACCCAGTTGATGGTGCAATCAGCCAACTTGGTGATGTCGTCGATGGTCAGATTATCCAAGCTAAGGGTCACAACTACAGCTTACAGACGCTGCTAGGCGGTAAAGAAGAAGACGTTGCGCCTTATGTTGGTGGTAAGTTTGCAACGATTTATCTAGCACCGAAGGATTATCACCGTATCCACATGCCGGTTGATGGCACCCTTCGTAAAATGATTTATGTACCGGGCGACTTATTCTCAGTAAATCCACTTACCGCGCAAAATGTGCCTAATTTATTTGCTCGTAACGAGCGAGTTGTTGCTATTTTTGACACTGAGATTGGTCCGCTTTCCATGGTACTGGTTGGTGCAACTATCGTTGCTAGCATTGAGACGATTTGGGCCGGTACAGTGACACCACCAGCCGGAAGAGATGTCTTTACTTGGACATATCCAGCAGAAGGTGACAACGCGATAACGCTGAAAAAAGGCGAAGAGATGGGTCGCTTTAAGCTTGGTTCTACCGTGATCTTAGCGTGGGGGGCAAATAAGGCAGAGTTCTTAGATGGCCAAAACCCAGAGACAGTCACACGCATGGGTACACCTTTCGCAAAAATAGCAGAGTAAATTACTTTTATACCAATTTGCTTAATTAAGTGACCTATTTTGAGGCGAGAAAATCTTGTCGATAACAAGGCAAAAATTTTGCTATTTAGTTTGTTCTAAATAAGAAATTTTTAACGCCGTTAGCGTCAGATTTACTCCTTCAAATTGAGCAAGTATTAAGACTAATTGGTATTAGTGGCTTGAAACTATCTCAAGCCACAACATTCACACTCGGGGTTTTTACTGAGCCCATACTGCTTTTGCTGCAAACTCATAGCATCTAGCGTACAAAATACGCTTCCTTGGTGATGTCCAAGTAACACGTTTATGGTCAATAAAGCTTGCTGCGCACCGATCACCCCCAGTAATGGACTAATGACGCCAAAGTTGTCACAATTCTCCACTGGTGTTTGCGAACCCTCAGGGAAAACGCAAGCATAACAAGGTGACTCAGCCCTAAAATCAAAGCACATGAGTTGGCCTTGTGTAGCGATAGCAGCGCCTGCTATCAACACCTTGCTCGCTTGATGACAATACCTATTGAGCAAATAACGTGTAGTAAAGTTATCGCTGCAATCCAAGACAATATCTGCATCACGGAGTAACTCGGCGACGTTCTTATCGGTCAACCTCGCTTTAATTGGTACTAGTGTGATCTCGTTATTGAGACTTGCCAGCACCTTTCCTGCTGCTTTGGCTTTTTGCTGACCAAGGTGGTTCACCTTATACAGAATTTGCCTTTGTAAGTTAGACAATTCCACGTCGTCATCATCAACAAAAGTAAGCTTACCAATGCCACTCGCCGCTAAGTAAAACAACGCTGGACTTCCCAGCCCACCGCAGCCAACCACAGCCACATGCGCCTGTTTCAATGCGAGTTGGCCTTGCTCACCAACCTCTTTTAACAGCAAATGGCGACTATACCTTAGCCGCTCTTTGTCATTGAGTTCAGTCATGCCGCGCCATAGCTTGCTTTAATTCTAGTACGGCCTGTTGTGGGTCTTGGGCCTCAGTGATAGCTCTTACAACCGCGATACTAGATACGCCAGTTGCAGCCACTTCTGGCACGCGACTAAGATCAATGCCTCCAATAGCGACTGTTGGATAGCTACTTTGCATCAAAGGCACAAAATGTGTCAGCTTTTCCAGCCCTTGGATTTGGCCGGTCATGTCTTTAGTCGTGGTTGGGTAGATAGCACCAAAAGCCAAATAACTTGGGCGATAGTTATGCGCCCGGAGCATTTCATAAAAACCATGGGTCGAAATACCTAAACGCAGCCCTACCTCTTGGATGGCAACAAGATTAGCTTTATCGATATCCTCTTGGCCCAAATGAATTCCATAAGCGCCGTGTTTAATCGCTAACTGCCAGTAGTCGTTAATAAACACCTTCGCATCGTATTTTTGTCCAAGTGCAATGGCAGTTTGTATTTCAGCTTCAAGATTAGCTTGCTCTGGATCTTTAATTCTCAGCTGCACCGTATCGACACCTAAAGCAAGGCACTTTTCCACCCAGTCAGCGCTGTCCACCACGGCATAAAGGCCAATAGGGTCGTCAATGCTGGCAAAGCCTGCGGCAAAATTAAATTCCTCAGGTAAAGCAAACTCTAATTCATCAGCAAGCCAAGAGCCCGCTTCTATCACTTGCGGGTAATCATTAAGCTCAACTGGAAAACTCGTATGCGCAACAGGGCCCACACCTTCGCCATAACGTATCGCCGCTTTTAATCCAGCGTTGATATACGCTTTTGCAAGAATAAAAGCATCTTTAAATGGGTACTCCTTGGCCATACATGCCGCGATCACTGACGATAAACTACACCCAGTACCATGGCTATGCGGTGTTTGAATTTTCTCATTGCCAAGCCAATACTCGGTATCACCCGCTAAGCCATAATCAATGCAGTAGCCTTTTGGGTAATCCCAATGACCGCCTTTAATGATCACCGACTTTGCACCAAATTCACTCAATTTGGCAGCAGCCTCTTTTACCGCTTCAGGACCTATCAAATACACGCCTGTCAGCAGCTGAGTTTCGTGTGTATTGGGTGTAATGATATCCACCAGCGGTAATAAATGGGTTTTTAACGCATCCACCGTGTCTTCTTCGGTTAATGAATCCCCGCTGGTCGCGATAGCTACTGGATCATAAACCACAAGCGGCGGCTTTTCCCATGTTGCTTTATAATGCTCGAGGTGTTCAGCAATCAGTTGGATCTGCTGAACATTGGCGAGCATGCCAATCTTTATCACCGTTGCAGGCATATCTTGCGAAAGCGCCGTCAGCTGAGATTCGATAACCGTGGTCGAAACCGGGTTTAACGCTTCCACTCCTAAACTATTTTGCGCCGTCAACGCAGTTACTACGGTACAACAATGAACATTAAAGCTCTGCGTTGCTTTGATATCCGCTTGAATACCAGCGCCGCCGCCAGAATCAGAACCCGCAATACTCCAAACGATGTGTGACAAAGAGAACTCCTTATGTAGTTATCCGCAATTCAAGTTAGTTTGCGTGCCAAAAAGGCATGCCTAAGGTTGGCGTAGAAGGTGATGCCACCTCTTTTTGTGGCATTGCTTTTGCCAAATAAGACAGACGCCCTGCAACCGTGCTGGCTTCAAACGCTTTTGCCATGGTGATAGGACAGCCCGCCCCTGCCACTGCCGAATTCAATAGTACGGCATCATAACCCAGCTCTAGAGCTTGGCAAGCATGAGACGGCAAGCCGAGTCCCGCATCGACAATCAAGGTTTGATGAGGTAAACGCGTGCGAATGGTTTGCAGGTTATATGGATTTAACAGCCCTTTTCCCGTACCAATTGGTGCGCCCCAAGGCATTAAAACTTCACAACCAAGTGCATCTAAACGCTGACACAGCACCAAATCATCAGTGCAATAAGGCAATACCTTAAACCCGTCTTTTAGCAAAATTTCGGTGGCTTCGAGCAATGCAATTGGGTCTGGCTGTAAGTTATATTCATCACCAATGAGTTCAAGTTTAATCCAATCCGTGGCAAACACTTCCCGGCACATCTGCGCCAAAGTCACCGCTTCTTTTACGCTGTGACAGCCTGCCGTATTTGGTAAGACTCGTAGTCCCATCTCTTTGATAAGCGTCCAAAAGTCATCACCCGCCTGCTTAGTTTGCTGGCGTCTCAGTGACACAGTAACAATTTCAGCACCCGAGGTGGCAATAGCCGCCTGCATTACCTCCGGAGAAGGATAAAGTGCTGAGCCAATTAACATGCGGCTAGTAAATTGTTCACCATAAATAGTGAGCTTAGTATCAGTCAAAGACTGCATATTTATCCCCCTTGAATTGGCGATAAAAGCTCAATCTTATCGCCGTCGCTCAATGTCACGATTGGCAACTCCGTGCGGGAAACAAAAGTACCATTAAGCGCGACGGCAAAAGGCGGCTTGGCACCTCTGGCTTCAATAAATTCCTGAATATTTTGCTCGCGGTTGATATTAATCGTTTCGCCATTAAATTCGACTTTCATAATAACTCCTTAGATAGTGCTTGTTTCACGATAAGCGGTGCCAGCAGATAACCGTGTCTATATAGGCCATTGATACTGATCACATTACCTTGTTGTTCAATTTTGGGGTGATTATCTTTAAAGGCAGGTCTAAGTCCTGCTAATAAAGACAATACTCGCGCTTCGGCAAACCCACGATGAACTGAATAAGCAGCAGAGAGTAATTCGAGTGTAGAACGTACCGTTATCTCACCATTATCTTGCGACTCAATTTCCGTCGCACCAATAACAAACTGATGGTCTGGCTTTGGCGCAATGTAAATGGGGTATCTTGGGTGCATCAAGCGCACAGGTCGAGTCAAGGTCACTTCTGGGGCATAAATTCTCGCCACTTCGCCGCGTACGCCACGAAGCCCATTACACGTGGCTTTCGCACCAAGACCGCGACAATCAATCACCCAGTCATACGCTTGACTAAGCTGCGCCTTTTGCGCTTCGTTACAATGAACACCGTAGTTAATCTCTACACCTTGCTTAGTTAATGTTGCCGCACTACTTTGATAAAACGCCTGATTATCAAGCTGGCCTTCGCAAGGTAAATACAAGCCTTGATGAAAGACACCGCCAAGCTCTGGTTCCAATTGCGCGATCCGAGCGCCATTTACCACTTCCGCGCTATGATCTCTTAACGGTTTTAAGCGCTGCTGAAAACTCACTAAATCACCACGGTCTTGACCATGTGCCACAATAAGGGAGCCTTGCTGCTGAAAAAATACCGGATTTTCCAGTTTCGCCAGTAATTGTGGCCACAGTTTCATGGACTCCAGCCCTTGCAGCGCCAATGCTTCATCGCATATCACAGACTCAGCCAACGGCGCTAACATGGCCGCCGCGACACTACCTGCTGAGCTCTCCGTACCTTGCTTTGCTTGTTCAAACACGCTGATTTGATAGCGCTCAGCGAGCATCAATGCAGCGATGCGCCCAGTTAAGCCAAAACCCAAGATAGCAACACGTGCTTGAGTAGACATAGCTACACTCCTAAAATTAGCCACCCGACGGGCATCAAGGTGGCTATGATGGGATGAGTTATACCAATTTGCTTTATTAAGTGATCTATTTTGAGGCAAGAAAATCTTGTCGATAACAAGGCAAAAGTTTTGCTATTTAGTTGTTCTAAATAAGAAACTTTTAACGCAGTTAGCGTCAGATTTACTCCCTCAAATTGAGCAAGTATTAAGACAAAGTGGTATCATAAGGCTTTGTGGTAAAGCTCAGAGCCTGATTGCTTAAACTCTTCTGATTTTGCTTTCATCTCGGCTTCAACATCCACCATTTTAATGCTGATCTCTTCGCCTACATTATTAGGATCAATGCCTCGCGCTTCTAACTCTTTTGCATAGTCACGCACATCCTGGGTGATCTTCATCGAGCAGAATTTAGGACCACACATAGAACAGAAGTGAGCGACTTTGCCCGACTCTTGTGGCAAGGTCTCATCGTGATATTCACGAGCACGCTCTGGATCTAGACCGAGATTGAACTGATCGTGCCAGCGGAACTCAAAGCGTGCTTTAGACAGCGCATTGTCACGAACTTGAGCACCCGGATGGCCTTTCGCCAGATCCGCTGCATGCGCCGCTATTTTGTAGGTGATCAAACCTTCTTTTACATCTTCTTTATTCGGTAAGCCTAAGTGTTCTTTTGGTGTCACATAGCACAGCATCGCACAGCCATACCAAGCAATTTGCGCCGCACCAATCCCTGAAGTGAAGTGATCATAACCCGGAGCGATATCGGTTGTGAGTGGACCAAGCGTGTAAAACGGTGCTTCATCGCAGTGCTTTAGCTGCTCTTCCATATTCTCTTTGATCATATGCATCGGCACGTGTCCTGGGCCTTCAATAAAGACCTGAACATCGTGTTTCCACGCAAGCTTAGTTAACTCACCAAGGGTGCGCAGTTCGCTAAATTGCGCTTCGTCATTGGCATCGGCAATAGAACCCGGACGCAAACCATCACCTAACGAGAAACAAACATCGTATTGCTTTAAGATTTCACAGATGTCTTCAAAGTGCGTGTAGAGGAAGTTTTCTTTGTGATGCGCTAGACACCACTTCGCCATAATTGAACCACCGCGAGACACAATACCCGTCACGCGTTTTGCCGTCATTGGCACGTAACGCAGTAGTACTCCCGCATGGATGGTAAAGTAATCCACGCCTTGCTCAGCTTGCTCAATCAAGGTATCGCGGAAGATCTCCCACGTTAGATCTTCGGCAACACCATTCACTTTTTCTAGTGCCTGATAGATTGGAACCGTACCGATAGGCACTGGAGAGTTACGTACCACCCACTCGCGGGTCTCATGAATGTAGCGCCCTGTCGACAGATCCATTACGGTATCTGCACCCCAACGGGTCGACCATACCATTTTTTCTACTTCTTCTTCGATAGAAGAAGTCACTGATGAGTTACCAATATTGGCGTTAACTTTGACTAAGAAGTTACGTCCGATGATCATCGGCTCAGTCTCAGGGTGATTGATATTGTTTGGTAGTACAGCACGACCACGGGCGATTTCATCACGCACAAATTCAGGCGTAATAAACTCAGGAATACTGGCTCCAAACGATTGGCCTTTGTGTTGCTGCGCGAGCAATTCTTCACGCAACTTAGCGCGTCCCATATTTTCACGGATCGCCACATATTCCATTTCAGGTGTCACTATGCCTTGGCGGGCATAGTGCATTTGCGTGACATTTTTACCCGCCTTGGCACGGCGAATTTTAGGTAAATGTTCAAAGCGAATATGATCAAGTCCTTCATCCGCCATACGCTGCTGAGAAAACTGTGACGTCACCGACTCTAGCATTTCGGTATCATCGCGCTCAACTATCCACTGCTCTCTAAATTTAGGAAGACCAGCACGAACGTCAACCGGTACTTCAGGATCTGTGTATGGACCTGAAGTATCATAAACACGAATGGGATCGTTTGATTCAAATACCGGATTTTCTTCCGTGCCACCTACAAACGAATCACTTAGTGTGATTTCACGCATACCAACGCGTACGCCTGCTTGTTCACCCTCCACATAAACTTTATGTGAGTTTGGAAAAGGTTGGCCTTTAAGGTTATGGATAAATTCTGCCGCGGCTGCTCGCGCTTCACGACGACTTAGCTTGCTACTATTGTTTGACATGACGTCCCTCTTATTTTCATACAAAGGTGTCTTGTCAGATCTCCAAAAGGAGAGAGACGAGGATAGTCCTCGGGTAAGGTGGATAGCAATAAACCACTATTGCTACAGACAAACGCAGCGCGTTTGCTGTCTTGTTCCCTACGCAGGCATTAACCTGATCAGGTCCACGGATCCCGCAAAATGCGATCTCAGCCCGACTATCTGCAACAAATTTGCTGCAAAAATTCAAGGCACTCCGACAAGTAACGAATTAGCGCCAGTCTACTTGCTAACACGAAAGCTCGCAAGCACTGACACTGGAATTCTTATTTTCAGCTTATTGTTTAATAAAGCTAAACTGAGGTTTTCCTTTTAAGGTCAACTTATTAGCATTTACTTCAAGCAAGACACCAATTTGTAATTGGTTAATAAGCTGCGATTCAACCTGAGCGATTTCTTCACCACAGTACTTACGCGTCATGCCTAAGTTTTTAACTTTTAACTGCCCTTCGACAATTTCGCCTTCGCCAAAAAAGCGATTACAACCCGCAAAACCATTGACTTGCAGTGCATCGATAAAACGAATATCAATAGGCTTTTCACCAAGTCCAGCGTCTGATTGTAATTGCGTAATATTTTGGCCATTAATACTCTGTAACTGCCAAGCGGAATACTTAAGCGCTTCCGTGTCTACCTTCCCTGTCGATATACATCCACTAAGCGCCATTATTGCGCCGATTATGCTGATGAATTTCATGGTAAACCATCTATTTTATGCCCTGAGTTTATTATAACGTTTCAAGATACAAAAATAGCAGTAAAATTCTGTAAAAATCACTCAATTGAGTATTTTACCGTCGCCATGTTTACATATCGTAGTATTTAGGGCCTGACTTGAAAGATAAACAGGCCCTAATTAAATAAGTGTGTAATAGCGTCTGGTAAAAACGGTCTACCGCGCTCATTCACCGAAGTTCCAGTGACCACAGCATCAAGCATGAGTTTATTGTCATGCGCTCTTATCACTTTTTGCTTAAATGCAAACTTTACTCTGCTTTCACGCTCAAGTGCGACTTCAACATAAAACGCATCACCTGGACGTAACGAGTCTTTGTAATTCATTTCGCTACGAATAACGACTAAGTTCACTTTTTGCTCTGCAAGCGCTGCAAAATCAACGTTATTCGCCAATAAAAACTCATGTCTTGCATGCTCTAAATAATTAAAATACACGCTGTTATTAACTATTCCCTGTAAGTCACACTCATAGTCTCGGACTTTAAAATCAACTTTAAAACTCATATCTGGCCTATTTGTTTAACATTTGCGGGCTAACATATAACACAATTTCACTGTCAACTGGTCTGGCTTTTGTTAAACTGTGCCCAATTAAAAATGGGACAAAGATTAAGCATGAAGTTAAAACTCTCTACGATCACCTTGGCACTGCTGCCATTTTTCTCTCATCAGGTACTTGCCGACGATAATCTAGAAACCATTGTCGTCACTGGCGATTTTCAGAATGAAACTATCCAGACATTAAGTGCAAGCGCTTCGGTGGTGGACGAACTCACTATCGCTAAACGTGGTGCGCAATATTTAGATGAGATACTAGGTGCCACCGCTAACGTTAACTTTACGGCAGGTGCGTCTCGTGGTCGCTTTATGCAAATCCGTGGTATCGGCTTACGTTCACAGTTTGTTGATCCTATTTATCCCAGCGTTGGCTTATTAATTGACGGTATTAATTACTCAGGATTAGGCGCAAGTGCGCTGCTTTTTGATACTGAGTCAGTGGTGGTGTATCGCGGCCCTCAAGGCACTAAATTCGGTTCTGATGCTTTAGCAGGAATCGTTGAAGTAAATACCCAAGCCGCTACCACAGCGCCCTCATTAAAAGTGAAGTTAGGCGCAGGTAATTATGGTAGCTACGAAGCAGGCCTTGCGGCGGGCACAGGGTTAAGCGACGACACCGCTGTGCGCGTCAGCCTCTATCAA
This sequence comes from Pseudoalteromonas flavipulchra NCIMB 2033 = ATCC BAA-314, assembly GCA_000814665.1. Taxonomy (GTDB): domain Bacteria; phylum Pseudomonadota; class Gammaproteobacteria; order Enterobacterales; family Alteromonadaceae; genus Pseudoalteromonas; species Pseudoalteromonas maricaloris. The sequence goes on along the minus strand of JWIH01000018.1, from coordinate 57,644 downwards.
CGAGAGTCTGACGGTTACGTAGATAACCTCTACCTAAACAAACCCACTCAGCAACAAGACGAGCAAGTAGCAAGAGTGAAACTTAACTCTCAAGTGAGCGATAATCTCGCACTAGAGTTTGCTTATCACCATATTGATACTGAAAACGGGTACGACGGTTTCACCTTGGATAATTCACGTAACAGTGTTGCTGATACCCCAGGCCAAGACAACCTCAGCTCCGATGCGTTTTCACTACGCGGAATTTATACTCGCTCAGACTTATTCAATGTCGAATTTAAAGTATCTGGGCTAGATGCTGATACTTTATATAGCTACGACGAAGATTGGGTATGTAATGACGCAGCTCAGCCAGCGCTATGCGCAGCAGGATTACACCCTGAAGGATATAGCTCAACCGATGCCTACGAGCGTAACCATGAAAATGGCAACATAGAATTTTTAATCAAAGATAAGCAAAATGACTGGGTAGTAGGTGTTTTTGCAAAGCGTAACGATGTTGATTTGACCCGTCATTACACTTGGCTTGAGAACCCATTTACGTCAGCATACACCGTAGAAAGTAAAGCGATTTTTGGTCAATACGTGCATCACCTTTCAGACAAAACTCGCCTAATCGGTGGTCTTCGCGCGGAGCAATATGACGCTGACTATTTAGATAGTAACGGCTTTAGTATCGAAACCGATGATGTAATGTGGGGCGGAAAAGTCGCACTTGAATATCAAGTTGTACCGCGCACGATGATCTACACCAGCCTTACTCGCGGTTACAAAGTCGGCGGTGTAAACGGCGAAGCACTGGCAAAAGCCAAAGATGAAGGTTTAAATATTCCGGCTGAACACCATTACTTTGACCCTGAGTATGTTTGGAACGCTGAGTTTGGTGTAAAAGGTGAGTCTGAAGACAAACGTCACCTTGTGCGGGTTACCGCGTTTTATATGCAACGCGATGATATCCAGCTAAAACAATGGCAAGTTTCTAACCAGCAATTTGCAGGCTACATCGACAACGCCAGTAAAGGCAGTAACTACGGCCTAGAAGTTGAAGGTAACCTACAATACACGGACCGTCTTGGTTTTAGCTACAGCGCAGGCTATTTAGAGACCGAGATTGAAGACTTTGTGGCTGCCAGTGGCCTAAACCTTGATGGTCGCGACCAAGCACAAGCGCCAAATTATCAATACTCGTTTGCCGTCAATTACGAGTTAATGGATAACCTAGTGGTTGAATTGGGTGTGGAAGGCAAAGACAACTATTACCTCTCGGACAGTCACAACGAGCAAGCGCGCAATCATAACCTGATCAACGCAAGCCTTAGTTACTATGGCGACAACTGGTCATTAACGGCTTGGGGTAGAAACCTAGCAGACGAAGACATTGTAGTGCGTGGCTTTAGGTTTGGTAATAATCCACTAGACGGCTGGCAAGACAATACCTATGTACAGTACGGCGAGCCGCGCGTTTATGGTCTAAGTTTTACTTACGAACTATAGTACGACCAGTTTATCGCCTACACATAAGGCGATAAACACGTACAAAAAGAAAAAAGGGGGAACGTAAAATTAGAGTAAAACGTTCCCCCTCACCGCAAAAACTCAAAAAGCAATTACCCTTTTAGTTATTCCATGCTTGGGGCACTGGAATACACCAACTCAACCAGATTATTCATCGTTTTTGACTTCTGCATGTAAGCCTTTTCCATATGGGCAAGCTCTTGCAGTTCAAACAAAGTTGTTTCCACCAGTGCTAACCATTTAGTTGTAGTGTCTGGCACCTCGTCACCCTGCCTTGCCGCCTTCTTGAGGGCATCGTAATAAATCGTTAAGTCATGATATTGGCGTAGATAATCCATATTGCTCTCCAACATGTCACTTTATTTCACACTAAAGTAACAAAAGCTTCGAGCAAAAATCTGCGCGAAGAAAATTTTTTTGAATTTATTTGTAAATTAATTAAAAACGCCAAAATCATCATCGCAACACCTCAGTTAAATAATGAGTTACTCATCTCAGGCTTCGCCTAAAAAATCGAGCGAAGATTAATTAAATGCAACAAAATGTTCATTTTTAGACGGACTACTCTTGAAAAAGAAATTTTCTACGATAGACTCGCGTTTACGGTTTAGATACAAAAATGCAACTTGGTTAAGCGAACAATAGAGACAAACAAATAGCATACATCCGGCTACATAGGGACTGATGCTGTTTGTGACGCGAGTGCGATAGGCAAAAAGGATTGAGTTGGTGGGGAAATTTGATAAGCGCTTTACAGGGGACGACCTGCGCCGCATGCGCAAAGTCGCCGGCAAAACCACGCAAGAAATGGCTAACTTGGTCGGCGTGGAGCGTGGCACTTACGAGAACTACGAAAAAGGCGTAAGCAAATTTCCCTACGAATATTTTGAAGTATGGTGCGACGCCTGCGGCATCAACCTCAATCCACTTAGAGAACAAATCCTTGCCCTAAGAGACAAAATTGACGACGCCAAATTATGGCGCAAATCTCCCACACCGCGAAATAACAAATCAAGCAACGAGGATAACGGCAAATGAAAGATGCGCACTTTCATCGCCTCTCACCACAATGGCAAACAATAAAGTTACAAATAAGGTCTATTTGCAACGCTGTGTTTTCAACATTGATTTTAAGGGGTAAAGTGGAGTGGACAATAATCACCGCAAAACTTAACTTAGAAAGGACGTCATTATGCGCTTTTTAACAAAAAATAAATCATGTCAATTTACACGCTTAACTTCACTAACTAAAAGCCAAATTAACATGGTATCTGGTGGTACCCTTGGAGGTAAGACAAAGGATCCTAGAGGAGAAGAAGCTTCAGCGAGCGCAACGGCTAATAGGCCATTACTTGTGGAGAATAAATGAAAAACTCTTGGTACTTTTGCATATTGGCTATATTAATGACAGTTGCATTTTCAGCTCTTCATTATTTTACAGATTTTGCCTATATGATTCATATAATGGTTTTACTAGTTGTCGTGACCTTTGTGTCACGCCGACTAGTAAACTTACAACATATAAGCGTGGTACTCTTATTTATTACTGTTATTGAGTACGCTTTTGTTCGCTATATATTCGAATTAAGCGCTTCAGGTTTACCTCCATATAAAACAAACGCCTTCATCTTTGGTGCTCACTTTTTACTGGACTTAATAATTTTTCTCTTGCTCAAACATAGAGTTTTATGGTCATTGCGCTTTATGCGTCTCACTAATCCAAATAACTGGCGTAGCATTTATATGACCTATGCAGACCCAATTCTATACGGTATTTTCTTTGCATTTATATTGGTTGATTTGGCAGCCTTTGGTGAAAATCTAATTCGCAATATGGATCTCTTTTTTGGTGTGTCCGAAGAAGCCTCGAAGCCCTATTGGAGTTGGGGCTGGGTATATAAAAACTACGAAATCCTGAAATCAATTTTATCAGCTCTAGTATTGACGACCATACTGGCCACTAGCTTTGTCGAACGACAGCGCCCTGATACGCCTGATGAGGAATCAGAAAGCGAATCTTAGTGATTTTATAACTGTCACCTTATAAGCGGGTACAGTCGTGCTCTATGCGCTTATATGATGACTTAACAAGAAATTTCAGACATTAAAAAAGGCGCTTGCGCGCCTTTTTTAATTCCTCAATTTACCGCTGATTATTCAGTTTCTGGTAAATTGCGACCGTAGAACACTTCCTGAATTTCACGATTCAGCTTAAGACGAATTTCTTCTTCTTCGTCTGCATCTAAATCATCAGTACTAATTCCAAATAGATATGCATTTAGGTCTGTTTCCTTAAGCATCATCTTAGTATGGAATAGGTTCTCTTGATACACGTTTACGTCTACCATGTGGTATGCGTCTTTCGTATCTTCCGTCATGTAATTCTGGATCGAGTGAATTGCGTGGTCGATATAGTGTTTAACACCATTAACGTCACGAGTGAATCCACGAACACGATAGTCAATCGTCACCACATCTGACTCTAAAGAGTGAATTAAGAAGTTAAGCGCTTTAAGTGGCGAAATAATGCCACACGTTGAAACTTCGATATCCGCTCTAAAAGTACAAATGCCATCATCAGGGTGTGCTTCAGGATAAGTATGAACACAAATGTGACTCTTATCTAAGTGTGCTACCACTGACTCAGGAAGTGGACCTGGTGCTTCATTACTATCAAAAGTCTGTTGATCAACAGGCTCTTCTGATACTAATATCGTCACACTCGCCCCTTGTGGTTCATAATCTTGACGTGCGATATTCAGTACGTTTGCACCGATGATATCCGTTACGTCTTTTAGAATATCCGTCAAACGATCAGCACTATACTGCTCATCAATGTATTCTAGATATTCTTTACGTTGCTGCTCGGTCTTGGCGTAGCAAATATCGTAAATGCTAAAGCTTAAACTCTTAGTTAAGTTGTTAAAGCCATGGAGTTTAATTTTATCAAAGGGCTTGTTCACGATAGACCCACCTTAATACAAAAAATCTGCGCTGCAGAAACAAAAGTTCGCGGATTTTATACGAAAATAGCGCTATGAAAAAGCGTTATTTTTCGTCAATTTCAACCACTTCATGGCTATGCGTAATTTCTACTGCTTTTTCAAGCATTAATGCCACTGAGCAATACTTTTCAGCGGATAAACTTACGGCTCTTTCTAGGTGTTTTTCAGAGACATTACGCCCTTTCACCACGAAGTGTAAATTGATCTTGGTAAAAACCCTAGGTGCGCTTTCTGCGCGCTCTGCGGTTAATTTTACTTCCACGTCGCTAATATCCTGACGCGCCTTTTGTAGAATGCTGACTACATCGACTGACGAACAACATCCTGCTGACATTAATACCATCTCCATTGGACTTGGCGCAGCACTATCAGAACCGGCATCAAATACCACATTATGTCCCGACGCAGAGCGACCGATAAAGGTATCTCCTTCAACCCATTTTATGCTAGCTAACATAGTTATCCTCTATAAAGCATAACACCGCCAAATGGCGGTGTATCTTAAACCTAGAATTGCCTCTAAGTGTGTTTTCTACACTGTCGATAGTGATTGTGCCAAGCTATACAGCAGAATCAAACAGGTTTTTGACCAAACCCGCGAATTCTTCGATAAATTCTTTTTGTTCTACGGTGACACGTCTATCAACAACACTTGATAGCACTTCTTGTAAGTCGTACACAATGCCATCTACCTCACGCACGATCATGCTGCGCTGCTCTGTAGATAACTCAGTGTGCTGCTCGCATATACGGATAACGTTTTCAGCGATCACATCTTCGATTAATTCCATGACTGTTGGAGCCCCTGGTTCAACCGTCCCAGACTTCTCAAACAAGGCTAAGTTTTGCGTCAAATACATGACTAAATCATCGTACCCTTGTTTATCTAAAACCATACTTTGCTCACCCGAACCTATCAAAGACATCTCCTATTGATTTAAGCAGAAAGTTTTTTCGATTGCTACTTTTGTAGTCAACTAGACACAAAAAAGCAGCCGAAGCTGCTTTTCTTATCAATTTTTATTGAGTAAACCTCAATATTGGCATTTTAATCCAAAGATAAACCTGGGCTCAAGCTAGAAGGTAAAGTTACCTTTTCTAGTTCCACAGAAGCCACTGGGTATGCACAGTAATCTGCCGCGTAGTATGCACTTGCACGGTGGTTGCCTGATGCACCGATACCACCAAACGGAGCTGCACTTGAAGCGCCAGTGATTGGGCGGTTCCAGTTTACGATACCTGCGCGAATACGACGTAAGAAACGATCGTAGTCAGCTTCGTTGTCGCCAAGCAGACCTGCTGATAAGCCAAAGCTTGTCTCGTTCGCTTTTTCGATAGCAGCGTCAAAGTCTGTGTAGCGGAATATTTTTAACAGCGGACCAAAGTGTTCTTCATCAGGGAAGTCTGCAATGTTAGTACATTCGATGATCCCTGGCGTCACAAAGCCTGTGCCTTCTGTGTGTGTCAGCTCGATAAGCGACTCACCACCAAGCTCAACAAGCTGTTGCTGTGCTTTTACCATGCCAGCGGCGGCAGCATTTGAGATCATTGAACCCATGAACGGTTGATCTGCATCGTCAAAGTTACCCACTTTAATCGCTTTAGTTGCTTTGATCAGTTGCTCAAGGATTGTGTCACCTTGTTCACCTGCAGGAAGGAATAGTTTACGAGCACAAGTACAACGCTGACCGCTTGAGATAAACGCAGATTGAATAATGTCGTGTACTGCCGCTTTGGTATCCGCTACGTCTTTTACGATGAGTGGGTTATTACCACCCATTTCAAGCGCTAGGATCTTACCCGGTTGACCTGCATATTGTTCATGTAGCAAGTGACCCGTACGAGAAGAGCCTGTAAAGAATAAGCCGTCAATACCCACGTGTGACGCAAGTGCTTTACCTGTTTCAACTTCACCCTGAACTAGGTTAATCACGCCAGCAGGAAGACCCGCTTGTTGCCAGTATTTAAGCGTTAGCTCAGCAACATAAGGCGTCAGTTCAGATGGCTTAAAGATAACCGTGTTACCAGCAAGTAGCGCAGGTACGATGTGGCCATTAGGTAAGTGACCTGGGAAGTTATATGGGCCAAATACAGCAACTACACCATGTGCCTTGTGACGGATCACGGCACGGCCAACTGGCATTGGATTTTCAACAACGCCTGTACGCTCTTGATAGGCTTTCTCAGAAATCGCGATTTTACCTACCATAGCACCCGCTTCTGTACGAGTTTCCCAAAGTGGCTTACCCGTTTCTTTAGCAATTGCAATAGCCAGCTCTTCGCTATTTTCTTTTAGTACTTCAGCGAAACGCTTAACAATTTCTAGACGCGCTTCAAAGCTCATGTCGCTCCATGAATAGAAAGCTTCACGAGCAGCTTTTACCGCGCCATCAACTTGCTCAGCAGTAGCTGCGTTTGCGCTCCAAATAACGTCGTTGTTTGCTGGGTTTACAGAGCTAAAGCTTGCGCCTTGTCCTGCAATCCACTCACCATTTATTAGTTGTGCTGCATGTGTTGTCATAATCTGTTCCCAATCTTAAATCTTTACTAGGCTTACTTGATCGCCTTCTTCAACTTTTAGCGCCGCGGCAACATGTGGAGCAAGCGTTACTTCATTGCTATCAGTCAGGGCTAACTCGATTACCGCCGCGCGATAATCAACAAGTTTACCATTTGCGACCATAACAGGGAATCCACCGTTGCTTTCGCCGATTTTTACAGTACGAGTTTCACTATTGCGAACCGTGCGGATATTCCCCACTTTTGCTTCTACCGTTGGACCCGCGTCGAAGATATCAACATAACCATTAAATGTGAAACCTTCACTTTTTAGTAGCTCAATAGCAGGGCGCGTATTGTCGTGGACTTCACCAATCACTGCTTGTGCTTCTTTACTAAGCAGGTTCACGTAGATTGGGTACTTAGGCATTAATTCAGCAATAAAGACCTTTTGGCCAATCCCCGTTAGATAATCCGCTGTCGGGAAATCCATCGAGAAGAAATGCTCTTCAAGCCATTGCCAGAACGGACTTTCACCTTGCTCATTAGAAACACCGCGCATTTCCGCGATAACGGTTTCAGCAAAACGATCACGATGTTGATTGATAAACATAAAGCGAGAGCGAGACAGCAATTTGCCATTTGCGCCTTTGCGATAGCCATCTTTTAAAAACAGAGTGCATAATTCCGTCGCGCCAGTGTAGTCATTACACAGCGTTAAAATATCCACTGCTTTATAAACATCGAGTGTGCGTGAAGAGTGGATCACTTTGCTTAGGTGATAATGATAAAACGCATCATCTAAACCAACCGCAGCTTCGATACCGCTGGTACCAACCACCTCGCCTGTTTCAGTATCTTCTAATACAAATAAATAGCCTTCATCAAAAGGCTTGTCAGCTTGCTTGCCAAATGAAGCAACTGAGCGTGCAATCTTCTTCTGTAATAGCTCTTCGTTTACAGGCAAAGAGGTAAAACCGTGACCTGATTCGTGAGCAATGTTTAAAAGCGCTGGATAATCGCTTTCTTGGATTGGGCGAAGGATCATCATGAGCCCGCTTACTCCTCAAAAATGTGGATAACAACAAGGCCACCAAAAGGTGACCTTGCAACCAGTATTAAGCGTTGTTAGCAACTACCGCAGCAACGGCTTTTTCAAAACGTGCCATCCCTTCGCGGATGTCAGCTTCTGGAATAACAAGAGATGGAGTGAAACGTACTACGTTTGCACCTGCAACAAGTGACATCACGCCTTGCTTGATACCTTCAACCAAGAATTCTTTTGCTTTGCCTTCGTACTTTTCAGTGACTACACCACCAAGCAATAGACCTTTACCACGTACTTCGGTGAATACGTTGTACTTTTCGTTGATGTCGTTTAACAGTTCACGGAACAGCTGCTCTTTTGCTTTTACGCCATCAAGTACTGTTGTTGTGTTTACTGTGTCGAATGCCGCTTCTGCAACCGCACACGCCAGCGGGTTACCGCCGTAGGTAGAACCATGAGTTCCCACTTTTAGGTGCGCAGCAATCTCAGTTGTTGTGATCATCGCGCCGATAGGGAAACCACCGCCAAGTGCTTTAGCCGTTGTTAAAATATCAGGGGTTACGTTTAAACCTTGGTATGCATACAAATCACCAGTACGGCCAACACCAGTTTGCACTTCATCAAAAATAAGTAGCGCATTGTGCTTGTCACACAGCTCACGAACACCTTTTACAAACTCAGCAGTTGGTGAAATGATACCACCTTCGCCTTGTAGCGGCTCCATCATCACGGCACAAGTGTTGTCTGAAATAAGCGCTTCAAATGCCGCTAAATCGTTATAGTCTGTGTGAACGATGTCGCCCGGCTTTGGACCAAAGCCATCAGAGTATGCAGCTTGACCACCAACGGTCACAGTGAAGAAAGTACGGCCGTGAAAACCTTTGTTGAAAGAGATGATTTGCGACTTTTCAGCACCAAACTTATCTAGTGCCCAACGGCGTGCTAACTTAAGCGCCGCTTCGTTCGCTTCTGCACCTGAGTTTGCAAAGTAGACTTTCTCTGCGAACGTTGCATCAGTTAGCTTTTTCGCTAAACGTAGTGCAGGCTCATTGGTCATCACGTTAGACAGATGCCAAATTTTCTCGCCTTGCTCTTTAAGCGCGCCCACCAAAGCTGGGTGACAATGACCTAGACAGTTAACTGCGATACCACCAGCAAAGTCGATGTACTCACGACCTTCCTGATCCCATACTCGAGAACCTTCACCTTTCACTGGAATTACCGCTGAAGGTGCGTAGTTAGGTACCATTACGTCGTCAAACAATTCACGATTGATAGTCATTTTATTTCCTCATATTTGGTGAGTGAAAGTGCAAACAAGGAGTCATTTCCTTTTGGAGGTCGGCGCGTTGCCGCCACTTGATAGGATATTTATTCACACCAATTCGGTGCTATGTATTTTGACCCGCCCCTTGATGGCACAAAATTCATACGCTCATTATTTCAGAAAAAGCGCCATTTGTCTCACTTATACCACGTTCTCAGCCCTTAGTATTCAAGGGTTTAACATATATTCTCAACTCAAGTGAATAACTATCTAGGGCAGATATTTAGGGCAAAGCAAGCGCCGTGCAGCCTTGCACAGATCATTTAAGATTAGGTTTTGAATGAATAGTCGCAAAAAAAATTTCAATTTTTTTTACAAAATCGTCAACTGCAGGTTATGGAACGCACATTTTGCCAATTGCTGACGCATTTCCTCGGTAAGTTCTAAATGATTGAGCAAAATCTCGGCTTCGTCATCTTCAATTAACTGACTATCTTTTAAAACAAGCAGTTGTGCGTAGCCATAGGCTTTTTGCATCACTTGTGTCAAAGGTAATGGGTCGGCAATGTTTTTATGCGCATTTGGTAGATAAGTTTGCGCATACTCTTCCATGACGGCATTAAAGGGCAAATAACGTAACTCCATTTTTTCAATTAGCTTACGTGAAATCTCTGCCGAATGTTCTATCAACAAGTTACGTAAAAATAATGGATCAGGAGATAACTCCATTAATGCGGTGTGTAGGTCTTTTTGCTTTTTGTCTCGTGCTATTTGTACCTTGGCTTGCCACACTTTTTCGAAGGTGCGTAAATAAAGACGGATCAAGGCCACTTTCCCAAGCTCTAGTAACATGCCTAAAGTAAACGCATACTGTTCTTTTACCCCAAAAAATGGCGCCAGCTCTTTTGCCGCAATGGCTGTGCTCATGCTCAGCTCGCGTAATTTACGCTTCATTAAGCCAAATGGCTCTGTAGCATGCGGCATCCAGTGTCTTACCGCCATTGTCGGGATCACCATTTGCAAGTTCTCAAGGCCTAAATACCTTAATGCTAATGCCGGCGTGTCGACCTTAATGGACGTGCCTTTACTGTTTTTTTTGCGATACTGTGGCAAGTTGACTAGCGAAACTAGCTCACGACCCAGCCAACTTAAGTCATTGACCAAAGGTTCTAAACGCCCAACCGAAGCTGAGCGCACGGCTAGAATATCTAAGATCGCAGGAACGGAGTCTTGAATGCCAATGACTTCATGATAGATGTTATCAAGGTCATGCAGTTGCTTTGTGATAGCTTCTTCGATAACGGAATGTAGATGCTTACTCGCTTTGGCAATATATTTGTGATGACTTGTGCTGCTTTCTTGACGTTTTGCAGCCGCAGCAATTTCCACCTCTAGCATAGTGCGCTGTGCGATATTCTCACCGTAGCTGATATCAAACGTATGGATATAGCCTATTTGCTTCTGCGCAAAGTTGAGGCTGATAAGGAGGTCATGGGCACGCTCGGATAGCGCTTGTGCCATTCTAATTTGCTTATTTTCTTGCGTCATGCATGCTACTTATCTAAAAGAAAAACACTGAGTTAAGCACTCAACAGAATCGTCTTACTGATTAGTATTATACCAGTAAAAGCAATATTATGATTTGATATTGCGCACAATAGAATCAAAAAGTTATATATCAAAAGCCAGTCTAACCAACGAAAGCGCAGCGAATATGGATATATTACACCTAGGCGAAACCCTGTTGGTTTTGTTTAAACTTTAGAAGCGTTTTATAAAGTTATCAAGTAATGCTAAGCCGTGTTCCGTGAGGATAGCTTCTGGGTGAAATTGCACTCCTTCTAGTGCTCTATCGGCAGCCAAGAGTCCCATAACTTCATCACATTCACCCTCTTGTGTCTGTGTCCAAGCCGTTACGGCTAGAGCATTTGGCAGGCTACTTTGTTCAACAACCAAAGAGTGGTAGCGGCATACTTCGTATGGTGATGGCAGGCCTTGAAATACGCCTATATTGTTATGATGAACTTGAGACGTCTTACCATGCATCACTTGTTTTGCTCGAATGACTTTTCCACCTAAAGCTTGTGCAATCGTTTGATGACCAAGGCAAATGCCAAGAATAGGAATTTGTCCCTGTAGACGTTTTACTACTTCAAGCGAGATCCCCGCTTCATCAGGACTGCATGGGCCAGGAGATAGCACAACATATTTGGGATTAAGCTGCTTGATTTGTGAGGCGCTGATTTCATCATTCCGCTTTACCAGCACGTCCACGTCTAAGCGCTGAAAATACTGCACTAGGTTGTAAGTAAAGGAATCATAGTTATCAATCATCAACAGCATGTAGGTACCACTAAAAGAACCAAGCAGCCTATTCGCCACTAGGGTAAAGATGTTCGTTATAGTCTATTTTATCACGAACTCAACAGGAGGGTTTTCTTATATCTAGTATCTGCTTTAAGCCAAGGGGCTATCGCCCCTTGTAATACAAAAAGACACCATAAATGGTGTCTTTTCTTTGTGTTTTATTAACCGCGAGGAATAAAACCGACGGCGTCATACACAGCTTTAAGCGTTTTCTCGGCACGAATACTTGCTTTTTCCGCGCCTTTTTTCATGATTTCGTTCAGCAGAGTTTGATCTTCACGGATTTCTTTAAAGCGCGCTTGAATAGGCTCAAGCATATTCACTACCGCATCGGCAGTGTCTTTCTTCAAGTGACCGTACATTTTGTCTTCGTACTCTGGCACTAACTCTTCAATTGAGCGTTTAGTTGCAACACTAAGTAGAGTCAGTAAGTTGGATACACCAGGTTTTTCAACACGATCAAAGTAAATGCGTGCTTGTTCATCTGAATCCGTTACCGCTTTTTTCAGCTTTTTCTCTATCTTCTTAGGTTCATCCAACAACATCACAAAACCATTTGGGTTTTCGTCTGATTTTGACATCTTCTTGCTCGGATCTTGCAAGCTCATAACACGAGCGCCAAACTCTGGAATATAAGGTTCTGGGATCTTAAAGACATCGCCATACAGGTTGTTAAAGCGCGTTGCGATATCGCGGGTCAACTCAAGGTGCTGCTTTTGGTCTTCACCAACCGGTACTTGATCCGCTTGATACAATAAAATATCCGCAGCTTGCAATACTGGATAGGCGAATAAGCCAACGTTTACGTTATTGGCGTGCTTTGCTGATTTATCTTTAAACTGCGTCATGCGGTTTAATTCACCCATTTGTGCATAACAGTTCAGCACCCAACCTAGCTGTGCATGCTCAGGAACCTGTGATTGTACAAATAGTGACGATTTATCTGGGTCGATGCCGCAAGCGGTATATAGTGCTACGCCGTCTAATACGCGATCGCGTAGTTGCTGTGGCTCTTGGCGAACCGTAATGGCATGCAAGTCAACCAACATAAAGTAACAATCATGATCGTTTTGTAGTTTAAGCCACTGGTTAATGGCACCTACGTAATTGCCTATTGTCATACCACCGGTTGGCTGAATACCACTTAATACTACAGGTTTACTCATGTCGTTCCTTTATTTCTTCATTGAATTAACGTTGATTGATAATGGGAATAATATCTAAGAATCCATCACAAAGGTACTGTGGATTGAACTCTTTCAAATCGAATCCCTGATTATACCCATAATTTAGCGCAATCACAGGTATCTTAGCGCCCTGGGCGGCCAAAATATCGCTTTTAGAGTCCCCAACCATGATTAGCTTATCCGCTGGTATACCAAGACGCTCGGCAGCCAGCAATAGCGGAGCGGGTGATGGCTTTTTGTCAGTATCATCACCACAGACGATACAATCAAAATGCGATGTGAGATTTAATTTATCTAGCAGCTTTAGCGTAAATGCACGATTTTTATTGGTCACGACGGCTTTTGGCACTGTGGCAAATGCAGATAGCCCTGTCTCAACATGCGGATACAAACCTGCATATTGACCAACTAATTCATCATAATGCACTTTAAAACGCTCAATGGCGGTGTGCGCTAAACCTTCGGATAGCGCTTCGCTAACTTCATGGCTACCGCTTAGGCCTCTTTTTACTAACATATCGATACCGTTACCCACCCATTCACGCACTAGAGCATGACTAACAATTGGATGAGCAAGCTCAGACAGTGTTAAATTGAGCGCCATGTACATATCCTCGACGCTATCAACTAACGTGCCATCGAGGTCAAATAAAATACCCTCAAAACGCATTATTTTACCTTTGCTAATTCTTGACGCATGGCGTCTATTACCGCTTTGTAATCGGGTTGATTAAAGATAGCGGAACCCGCAACAAACATGTCTGCACCGGCAGCTGCAACTTCAGCAATGTTGTCCACCTTAATCCCCCCATCCACTTCAAGACGAATATCGCGACCGGAAGCGTCAATGCGTGCTCTCGCTTCTTTTAATTTTTCAAGTGTATGTGGGATAAAACTTTGGCCGCCAAAACCAGGGTTTACCGACATCAAGAGGATTTGATCAATTTTATCCATCACATGATCGAGATAATGCAGCGGTGTGCCTGGGTTAAATACCAAGCCAGCTTTACAACCTGATTCTTTAATCAGCGCAAGGCTTCTGTCTATATGCTCGCTGGCCTCTGGGTGAAATGTAATAATGCTCGCTCCGGCTTTAGCAAACTCGGGAATTAGACTATCTACAGGCTTTATCATCAAGTGTACGTCGATAGGTGCAGTAATTCCGTAATTTCTTAATGCGTCACAAATCATTGGACCAAAAGTTAAATTTGGCACATAGTGATTATCCATTACATCGAAATGAACCACGTCGGCACCTGCTGTCAGTACCTTTTCAACATCTTCGCCTAACCTCGCAAAATCTGCGGATAGAATGGATGGTGCAATTAAAAAATCAGACATACTTTTCCCCTAAACGTAAGACCGCGATACTGTACCGTAAATTGCCCAAAATGTCTGCGATTTAAGGCGCTTTATGATTGTGCAATAAACGAACATTGTGTATCATTATGTGATATCTAACTTCTGGGGATAGGGTTATGGTTTCTAGATATAAAGCACGGATTGCTCTGCTTGGGACGGTATTAGCCGTGTCGGCAGGGGTATTTTCTTTCGACAATGATGAAAGTCTTGCCACAAATTACTCCGCATGCACTTGTAGCACTGGCAATTTAAGCAGTCGAATAAATGCAGTGGAATGTCAGCAAGAAGCGCACACCAGTTGGGCTGCGTGGTTGACTGGCGGTAGTTCGAGTGGCCAATTCCATTATTTGGATTTGCTTGAGCTATTACTTGGCTCTAAAGATAATCAAAGCAGTAGTAAAGTTTCATCTCCTTACTAATACCAGTTGAGCCAATCAACTGGTAAGAGGTAAACACTATGGCTTCTTCCAATAGTAAATTCGCATTAGTTCAAAGTGTCTGTGCAGCAATGTTTGGTGTGCAGAGTGGTCAAAAACAAGCATATGACTTTAACAAAAAGCATTTTTGGCCGTTTGCTTTTGCGGGCATCGTTTTTGTCGCCGCCTTTGTCATTGGCTTAATTTGGTTTGTAAATGGTGTAGTTTTGGCTTAGTCCTTTATGCCGTAGAAAATTACGGACGGTGATATAACGCCATTAGTTCGTCAACTTTATTTCGCCCATTACCTTTAGGGCTAATTGTACGTTTCACCTTGATCACATCTAGCTTCGCTTGATTATAAATCTTTCGTGTCCACACTGTATCGTGATTGGAGATTAACACTGGCGTTTGTTTTTCAAAAGCCGCGGTTTCCGCAAGATTCGCCAATTGCGCTTGGTCGTCTAAGTTAAAGCCGCCTTTTGCATAGCTAGTAAATGATGCTGTTTTGCTCAAAGGCACATACGGTGGATCGCAATACACTACCGCATTTTTTGGCATGGTTTCAAATACTTGGCTGTAACTTTGACAGGTAAAAGTAGCCTGTTGGGCCTTTTCAGCAAACACATATAACTCACGCTCTGGAAAGTAAGGCTTTTTGTACTTACCAAAAGGGACGTTAAAGATCCCCTTTAAGTTATAACGACATAAACCATTGTAGCCATGGCGATTCATATATAGAAATAGAATCGCACGCTCATACACATCAATGCTTTCGTTAAACTGTTGTCGATACGCGTAATAAGCATCTGGGTGGTTATTCAACTCGACGAATAGCCTTTTAGCGTCACTGATAAATTCATCAGGAATACGCTTCAACTCTTTATACAGGTTGATAAGATCAGCGTTAATGTCATTTAAGACATAATGCTTAAACTGAGTGTTAAGGAAAACAGATCCCGCTCCAACAAAAGGTTCTACTAGCGTGTCGGCTTCATTACTTGCTGCTTGTAGGCGCTTAGAAATATCTTCTACTAAGCTGTATTTTCCGCCTGCCCATTTTAAGAAGGCTCTAGTCTTTTGTTGCATGCTCGTTCTATGTCGTGAGTGGTTGCGCGATTTTACACTAAATGTGGCTAATTACCGAGAGACTGAGTAATTTCTTGTTTAATTTTACTCATTCTCTTAAAAAATGGCTGACCTTTTTGTAGCGCCTCAGGCAATACCGCCTTTGCTTGCTTCGCTGAGGCCAAACTCTCGTAAGCATCAGTAGTAACTACAAACCAAGTTCGGCCATTTCTTAAGACAGTAAACTGCTGTGTCACTACCTCGTTATGCTCCGCCATAAACCCAGCCGCAATCTCACTTTCTGTCACCGCAAGTAACTGGATAACCCATTCATCATCTGAACGACTGAGATACCAAGGGTTTCCCGTCAATGGTTCAGGCTCGGCGTACTGAGGCTCTTTTACTGGCGATAAAGTGGCCGGAGTACTACCAACATTGGCTTCTTCAGCTTCAGTCGCTTGCTCTGATAGTGCGTTATTGTTGTTTATAGTATCTTCTTTTGCTTCAGTTAATGCAGATAAAATACTACCAACAGGTGCGGTTTCAATTTGCGTTGGCGCTTCGGCTGGCAACTCTGGTTGTACGTTGTTTTCAACTTCAACTTTTTCAACTGTAGTAGTTGGCGCTTCAAATACAGCTTGCGCATCAATAGCAGTAGCGACAGTTTCTTCATTATCTTGAGTTGGCGTCCAGTACCGTTTTAATTCTTGCTTATACACTAAAGCAACCATTAACGCGGTCAGTATCAAACAAAGCGCAATGACATACCATTGCCATTGTGATTTGCTACCCACTTTTGAACTTTGTTCACGTAAATTCAGACTCTGCTGCGGCTGCCAAGAAAGTAAAACACTCGGATTACCTCGAGCTTCAGCAACAAACGTATTAAAAATAGGATCTTCATCAGGCGGTAAGTCTTTGTAAAACATGCTCATCAAACGCTTGCTTTCAAGCATGGATAAAGGCTCGATATGAATATCCAAACTTTCAGGGATCAGCTGAGGCTGCTGCGCCGTAGCGAGTATGTAAATTGTTTCGCGAGAAGATTTTGCGAGCTTTTGTAGTTGTTCCGCAAGCTCTTGGGTTAAATGCCTAACGTTGTCTAACACCCATAAGCATGGTCCACAAGCTTGTTCATCATGGAGCAACATGAAATTTTCACTTAGAGATAACTTCTGATCAATGAGAGGACTGCGAAAGCTATACTCAAGCAGCTGCCGCACTACATCAAACTCTTGAGTATTTGCAGTCAGCTTTACAAACGCTTTGTTAAAGTCTGGATACTTATCGGTAAGAAACGATTCTGCAAGGTAGCTTTTACCAAGACCCGAAGAGCCGACTAAGGTTATCAGGTTTTGGCCATAGTCGAATTGCATAGCAATTCTATCTACCAATGCAGCTCTGCTTGGTAAAATTTGCGACTGCATTTAACGACCTATTAGAGTTACCACGGTTTCATCGCTAACATCATCCACTAGCGCACATTGACCTAGTTGCGTTGGCAGAATAAAGCGAATTTTGCCTTGTTTGTTCTTTTTGTCTTTGCGCATATGTTGTAAAAACTGCGCTGCGGTCATCTCGCTTGGCGCTTCTGTCGGTAATTGATAAAGCGCAATAACGCGACGGATCTTTTCAACATCAGCAGTACTAAGCGCGCCGCGCTGGCAAGCCAAGTTTGCAGCTATCATCATTCCAGCAGCAACAGCCTCACCGTGCAACCAATTACCATAGCCCATTTGCGCTTCAATCGCATGGCCAAAGGTGTGACCCAAATTAAGTAATGCACGCAATCCTGCTTCGGTTTCGTCTTTGGCGACGATCTCAGCTTTTATTGCACAACACTTATAAATAACTTGTTGAAGGCTTTCAGCATCTAGTGCGCTGAGCTGAGGGTGCTGATCCGTTAATGTATCAAGAAAAGATGCATCATAGATCAACGCATATTTAATGACTTCAGCCATACCCGCAGCAAACTCTCTTGCAGGTAATGTACTTAAGGTCTTGGTGTCGATAAAAACCGCTTTTGGCTGATAGAAAGCACCAATCATGTTTTTACCTAACGGATGATTTACCGCAGTTTTACCACCAACTGACGAATCGACTTGTGACAACAAAGTCGTAGGGATCTGAATAAACGGAACACCACGCTGGTAGCATGCCGCAACAAAACCAGTCAAATCACCAACCACACCGCCACCGAGGGCAATCAAACACGTATCTCGACCACAATTATGCTCGAGCAAAAAAGCAGAGATCTTTTCAAACCACTCTAGTGATTTGTATTGTTCACCATCAGGGATAACAAAATGTAGCGGTTTTTGAGCGTCAAATATCGCTAACAGACTGTCTAAATATAGAGGCGCTATGGTGGTGTTGGTGATGATAACAGGACGACTTTGCCCAACATACTGCTTAAGTCGTCCTTCATCTGATAAGAGATGTTCACCGATGAAGATGGGATAGCTTCGCTCGTTTAAATCAACCTTTAATTCAAGCATGGCTTCCCTCCTACGGTGTTGTCATTAGAAATCTAATTTTTCAATAATTTGGTTTGCAACTACTTTAGCGCTTTGCTCATCCGTACGAACAACGTGATCTGCCACTTCTCTATATAGTGGTTCACGCTCATCGGCTAAGCGCTCTAGTACGTCACGTGAGTCTTCACTGGTTTGTAGTAATGGACGACGCTTATCACGCTGAGTACGAGCTACCTGTTTTTCGATCGGCGTTTCTAGGTAAACAACAATACCGCGCGCAGACAACTTGTTGCGCACTTCTTTGCTGATCACAGAGCCACCACCTGTCGCTAACACAATGCCTTGCATTTCTGTTAGGTCAGAGATGACGCTTTCTTCACGCTTGCGGAACCCCTCTTCGCCTTCAATATCGAACACCCAAGAAATATCGGCACCTGTGCGGCGCTCAATTTCCTGATCCGAATCGAAAAATTCAAGGTGTAATTGATCTGCAATGTGACGACCAATCGTGCTTTTACCAGCCCCCATCGGGCCTACTAGAAATATATTACGTTTCTCAGCCATATCTTTTTAGTACAAACGAACTCTAAAATTTGAAATAAAACCCCGCCTAACGACCTGGCCCCAAAATTAAGGAGGGGATTATCTCAGTAATCCGTGAACAATTTCAAGTCAAACCACGCAAAAAGCGTAATACTTTTACTGTCAACGGGCCTATAAACTGTCTTGAATGATCTTAGGTGTCACAAATATCAGCAATTCTCGCTTCTCATTAATATCACGAGAGTTCTTAAACAATAGACCTAAATATGGGATGTCGCCCAAAATTGGGATCTTACTTACTGCTGTTTTCACTTCTTGCTGATAGATACCACCCAGTACGATAGTTTGACCATTTTCGACCAGTACTTGTGTTTGGATCTGTTGGGTGTTGATCGCTGTCGCCGGGCCATTCGGCGTCTGCACGGTATCACCTTTAGTGTCTTGTGTAATCACTAAGTCGAGAATTATTTTATTATCAGGTGTAATTTGCGGTGTCACCTCCAAGCTTAAAACCGCTTTTTTGAAACTCACCGTCGTTGCACCACTTGACGATGCCTCTACGTAAGGAATTTCTGTACCTTGCTCGATACGCGCCTTTTTCTGATTCGCCGTGGTGATACTTGGCGTTGCAATTATCTCGCCTTTGTTCTCTTGTTCCAAAGCTGACAACTCGAGATCAATCAGTGTGCCATCCGCCAATTTAGCAATGTGCATACCAATACTACCAGCAGGAACCCCTTTCACGCCTAAATTAACGTTCAAGCGATTTTCCAAAGACGGGATGTTACCATTGGACAAAGCATCAGCGCCTTCCAGCGTACCAGATATAGCATCGCTACCTTGCTGGTCGCTAAAGCCCCAGCGGACACCTAAGTCTTCTTGTACAGTATCATCCACAGTAACCATACGCGACTCAATACGCACCTGTTTTACTGGCACATCTAAGGTTTCCACCATCCGGCGCACACTTTCAATACTGCGCGAGGTATCTTTAATTAATAAAGTATTGGTACGTTTGTCAACGGACACACTACCACGATGGCTAATAATAGAGTTGATATCTGTTTTAAGTAAGTCAGCAAACTCTTCCGCTTTCGCGTAATTAAGTTGAATATACTCGCTATATAATGGCTCTAGCTCTTCCACTTGCTGACGCGCTTGTAATTCTTTGGCTTCTCTCGCTGCGAGTTCTTCTGATGGTGCAACCATCAAAATAGAACCATCCATACGCTTATCTAGCCCTTTCACACGTAACACAACATCAAGCGCCTGATCCCAAGGTACACCGTCTAAACGTAGGGTTATATTGCCAGATACAGTGTCACTCGTTACTAGGTTAAAGTTGTTTGTATCTGCGATGATCTGTAGTACAGAGCGAATTGGAATATCCTGAAAATTCAGCGTGATTGGCTGACCTTTATACTCTTTTTTATCGCCAAAGGTTTTATTACCTTCGTCTTTCTCAACTGATAACGTAAAGATGTTATCAAGCTGCTGATAGGTAAACTTGAATGCCGCATTTGGCTCAATCACAATGCGGCTTTTATTGTCTTCTTTAAAGGTCTCTATACGAGATACCACAGTGCCAAAATCTAACACATCAAGTTCATATAACAGGTCTTCCGCAATATCAATATGGTGGAAGTCCGCAATGATTTTGCCACCGCGCTCTTGTACATCAATAGCAGCTTGATTGTGCTCTAAAAACGCTAATACCTTCGCCTCACCTTTCTCACCGCGACGAAAATCGATAGCTTGAATTTGGTTAATAAATGCGGTGACTTTTTGACTTTGATCTTGTTCGGAGACAATCGGCTTGTTAGATACTTCCACTATCACAAGATTATTCTTAACCTCGGTTTTATATAGCTTCAGCTCATCCATGTTGATGGAAACGGCAAAACCGCCATCTCTGAGTTCACTGGTAATGCCTTGAATGCCAGCCTTGTTAATGCTCAATGCTTTTAAGCTTTCTTCAAACTCAGCCTGCTGGAAAAATAATTCAATACTAGCACTTTCGCCAACAACTCGAACTTTTGGCTCTGTATTGAGTTTTTCGTCAAACACCAGTTGTAGCTGGGTTTCCCCTGTTGGCACTGGGTTATAGCGAATGTCATACAACATAGGAATGGCATGCGCTATTGACGAAAGGCCAACTAAGGCAACACCGAGCACGGAACGCCATAGTGTTCGAGTGCTTTTAATAGTTGATTTTATAACGTTATTGTTAGTATTCACTCGCGCCACCTTGTTCCGCTTCTAACATTTCCACTTTTGTTAGCCTTTCTTTCCAACATCCCGTTCCATCTGGGATCAATTCTAATAATTCTAAATGATCGGCATGTACACTTAGCACTTTGCCATGATACAAACCCATATATTCGCCACGTTTAACACGATATAACCCCTGCGTTGCCGCTTCGATTAGCGCCCAACGACCGTCAGACTTGGCGATAATGCCTTTCATACGCAGGTTATCCAATGGAAACTTCTCTAAAGGATAGCGATCTCTATCAGGATCTGGATGTAAGCAGTTTTTAATTTGAACTAGTTTATTTTCAATCACTTCGGGCTGTGGCGCAACAAAAGGACTGCGTAACTCCGAAGCGCTATACTTAAACGGTTCATAATTTTGCATTTCAGGTATCGGCTCGATTTTTGGCGTTGAGCTTGCTTTTACCTGATCAATAAATTCTTTTTGTTCTGCCGTACTATCATTACAACCAGAGATGAACATCAATGTGGTCACGCAGAGCATCAGTCGGATCATTTCTGACCTCCTTGCTCATAGCGATAAGTTTTTGCCACAACACTAAATACCAGCTCGCCGTTTCCTGCATTTTCGATTCTAAAATCGTGTAGGCTGACTATTCGAGGTAACTCAGATACTTTACTCACAAACTGACCAAATTCATGATACTTACCAATCACCTCTAACTTAATAGGCAATTCAGTATAAAACTCTTTGCGTACCTCTGGCATCCAGCCAATTTTTAGGAAGGTTAATCCGCTTGAAGTACCAACGTAAGTCAGATCATCAAGTAACCCAGGCGTTTCGTTGGAACTTGGCAGTCGCCTCAACAGCTCTGTAAATTGCGCTTCCATATCAATCATTTGCTGTTTATAAAGCTCAAGATTGTTTGCTCTTGCGTATTTTATTCGGTAGCTCGTTCTTAGCTCCTGCTCTTTTTTAACCGCTTGGTCGTAACGGTCAATTGAGCTTGAGACCATCAGGTTATAACCCAATATCATCATTAATAAAACCACGAGAATGGAACATAAAACTTTTACAGGAAAAGGCCAATGACCTATGTTGTCGAGCTCCAGCTCATTCCAATCGATTTCTTTTAAACTGTTTAAGTCAAAATTCATGCACTGTGCCTCCGCCCTACTTCGCTTTATCGGCTAAGTGGATGTCTTCATGAGACTTAACATAAAAATGCATCGTAAAATCACTCAGTAATTTTGAACTTTGCTCACCGGCTACTATGCCTTGGATCACAGGTCGCTCTAATAAATAAGACGATTCAACTTGTCGTAGCATTTGCGATAAGCGGTTGTTCGATTCACTTCGACCAATGACTTTGATCATATTGTCTTGCCGTTCAAGACTGGTGAGATAAACCCCAGCCGGAACTACTCGTGCTATTTCATCGATAATTTGCGTGCCGAGACTACGGTTGAGTTGTAGCTCTTCAATAAGCCGAATACGGCGCTGTAAATTTTCTTTTTGCTTATTAAGATCGTTAATCGCGACTATCCGTGAATCTAGTTGAGTGATCTCACTTTCGAGATAGCGGTTTTTAATTTCTTGCCCGGTTTTCAAGCCGTCATAGAAGCTGCCAAGCAAATACATTAACAACAGACAAGCCGCGATGATCACCGCAATGATAGTCAAAAAGATTTGTTGCGACGCTTGCCTTTGCTGCTCGCGCCAAGGTAGCAAATTTATATGTGGCATGATGAGAAGCTCCTTAGTGCCAAGCCTGTCGCTAAGGCGAACTGCGCTTTATGCTTTTGCAGCACATGCCTATCTACTTTTGGTGCAATCTCCATGTCAGTAAACGGATCTGCCACTATTGTGTGGATCCCAAGCTCGTCAATGAGCAGCTTATCTAAGCCATTCACCAACGCCGTTCCACCCGTCAACACGATGTAGTCAATATGATCTTTACCACTGGTCGTCATAAACATTTGCACTGCTCGACGAATTTGCTGCAGCATAGAAGTTTGGAAAGGAGCTAAGACTTCAAAGGTATAGTTTGGCGGTAAATCCCCCGTCGTTTTCGCCAGTTCAGCTTCATCGTAAGTTTTGTTATAATAAGCAACAATACTGTTGGTATATTGCTCACCACCAAACACTTGATCACGGGTATAAATCGTTTTCCCAGATTGAATAACACTTATCAACGTAAGCACAGCGCCAATATCTATCATTGCTACGATTTTATCAAAGGCATCATTTGGCAGTTCAGGGTAAATGACGTCCATAGCTCTACTTAGTGCGTAGTTTTCTACATCAACAACTTTCGCTTTGAAACCAGCTTCTTCCAATGCGCCTACCCGTGCTTGCACGCTTTCGGTACGAGCTGCAGAGAGCAGCACATTCATTTTTGACGGATCGGCTTCGTTTACTCCAATTTTTTCAAAATCTAGACTAACTTCATCTAACGGGTAAGGGATCAGGCTATCTGCTTCAATCGCTATCTGGGACTCGAGTTCAGCATCAGTTAATGACACATCCATAAAGATCACTTTTGTAATCACGGTCTGACCGGATACGGCAACTGCTGCATATTGCGTGAGCTTTGGAATGCGCCGCTTCATTTTAGTTATCGCGTTGCCGATCGCTTCAATGTCTTGAATGGCCCTTTCATTTACTGCTCCTTTCGGAATAGGTTCAATCGCAACGGCTTCTACTCGGTAGCTGGAACTTGTCTTCGACAGCAACACCGCTTTGACACAATGGGAACCGATATCGATCCCTATCATCAGAGGTGCTTGTTTTTTTAGTAGTTGGCTCAGCATGTGAAGCGCCCGTTTCCTTTTAAGACTGTGTACCATAAAAATTTAGCACACAAAAATATTAATCGTTTTTTAATCAAGATATACTAGCAGTGTCTACCTGTAATTGGGAGTCTAACTAGGGATAATTCCGTGAAATTATTGAAAAGATTTTTACAATTCGTTTTTGTTTGTACCCTTTTAGGCGTGTTGACACTTATCAGTCTTTATTATTATGTCAAATCTGACATACCAAGTGTAGAGGTTTTGAAAGATGTTCAACTACAAACACCCATGCAAGTCTTTACACGAGACGGAAAACTCATTAATCAGTTTGGTGAAAAGCGCAGGATCCCTGTACGTTTGCAGGATGTTCCACTTCCCATGCGAAAAGCATTCTTAGCGACAGAAGACAATCGCTTTTACGATCATTTCGGCATTGACCCGATAGGTATCGTCCGCTCCGCTATAGTGCTTATCACCACAGGGCAAAAAAAGCAGGGAGCCAGTACGCTCACCATGCAACTTGCCAGAAACTTCTTCTTAACAAGAGAGAAAGCCTATATTCGTAAAGTGAAAGAAATCTTTATTGCGTTGCATATTGAGCAACTATTAACGAAAGATGAAATTTTTGAGCTTTACTTAAACAAAATTGAACTGGGCAATCGCGCCTTTGGTATCGGTGCAGCAGCACAAGTCTACTACGGTCGCTCACTATCAGAATTAACTTTAGCAGAAATGGCAATGATTGCAGGCCTGCCAAAAGCGCCTTCTGCGTTAAATCCAATTCGTAACCCAGAGCGCGCACAATTGCGCCGGAATGTTGTGCTCGGACGAATGCTTGCTGAAAAGTATATTACCCGCGCAGAATATGATGAGGCGACACAAGCTCCTATCACGGCTAAATTCCATGGCGCCGAAATCGAGCTGTATGCACCTTATATTTCTGAAATGGTTCGCGCCTATATGGTCGAACGCTACGGTACTGATAAAGCTTATAACTCAGGCATGAAAGTTTACACCAGTGTGGAGTCTGACATGCAACAGGCTGCTCAGCATGCATTAGTTGATAATTTACATGCCTACGATATGCGTCACGGCTTTAGAGGCGCAGAAGAAACCTATTGGCATGCTGAGACGGGATCGCCGCTAAGCCATGAAGGCATTATTACTCGCCTTAAAAAGGTCAATGAAATTGGACCGTTAAAAGCCGCTGTAGTGCTGAGCATTGCAGAAAAAACGGCCGACCTGCTCTTAAAGAGCGGTGAACAAATTACATTGGAATGGTCAGGCTTAAGTTGGGCCAGACAATACATCAGTGAGACGCGTCAAAGCTTACCACCAAAAACAACCGCAGATATCCTCGCGCCGGGCATGCAAGTGTTTGTCCGTAAACAAGACGACGGCTGGATGTTAAGTCAGTTGCCACAGGCATCCAGTGCTCTTGTCTCACTCGACCCGCAGGATGGGCGTGTAAAGGCGATTGTGGGTGGCTACAGCTTTGAGCTTAGCCAATACAATCGTGCTACCCAAGCTAAGCGTCAGGTGGGTTCAAACATCAAACCTTTTATTTATTCATCCGCATTAGAAAATGGCTATACCCTAGCCACCATTCTTAATGACGCCCCGATTAATCATTGGGACAGAAGCGTTGGCGTGGCTTGGCGTCCGAAGAATAGCCCTGAAGTGTATAACGGCCCAATCCGTATTCGTCGAGCGCTTGCACAATCGAAAAACGTGGTATCTGTTCGTTTGATCAAAGGTGTTGGCATAAATAAGGCTGCTGATCATTTGCTTAAATTTGGTTTTCAAGACGCAGATATTAATCGCAGTGAGTCATTGGCGCTTGGTAGTGCTGCACTGACTCCTATTGAAATGGCGCGCGGCATGGCCACTTTTGCCAATGGCGGTCACCTCATTGAGCCGTACTTTATCGATAGAATTACCGACTCATTCGGCACTGAACTGGGGTCGGCAGAACCGTTATTAGTCTGCGACGAGCAGCAGCTGGAAGAACAACCTGAGCGCTGTGCACCGCAAGTGATTTCGGAGCAAAACGCATTTCTGATTGCCGATGCACTTCACAGTGCTATCTGGGGTGGTGGTAGCTGGAAACACGACACGGGCTGGAGCGGCACAGGCTGGCGTGGTCAGTGGTTAAAACGTCGTGACCTTGCTGGAAAAACGGGTACCACCAACGACTCAGTAGATACTTGGTTTACGGGCTTTAACCGCAACGTTCTCACTACAGTTTGGGTTGGCTTTGACGATGCGAGTAAATCCTTGGGTCGTGCGGCCTACAACGCTAACCTTGGTGATAATCAACTTGTTGGGGCAGAAGCCGGCGCAATTTCAGCACAACCTGCTTGGATAGACTTTATGCGTGAGGCACTTAGAGATGAGCCTTTGGCCCCGATAGAGCCGCCTCCAGGGCTTATTTCAACTCGGATAGACTTAAAAACAGGGCTTTTGTCTCGTAAGAACGACTACACATCTCGGTTTGAGTATTTCGAACAAGGTACGGCCCCAACCAAATACGTATTAGATACGGATAGCAGCACACCGTTTGACGATACCGCGCCGCTACCAACTCACGAAGAGTTATTCTAGAATAAAAATGCCGATACAAATGTATCGGCATTTTTGTCTTATACCAGTAGTATCATATCTATTTTCTTAAAAGAGTTATTTTAGATTTTGCGTCAGCCAGAATAAATCGGAATGTATTCCCGCAGCAGTCACTTCTTTACCTGCCCCCGGGCCTTGGATCACCAGTGGGTTTTGTTCATACCATTTAGTGTGGATCACAAAAATATTATCACCCGGTGTTAAATTCGCGATTGCCGAGCCGTTTGGTACCTGTGCTATGCCTACTTTTGCAGACACTTTACCATTGCTTGCAATTTCAAGCGCACCAGTATAGCGAAGCGCAGCGTCATTCGCAGTGGCCTTTGCATAGTGTGTCGCATAAAAGTCATCGAGTTGCTGGCGATTTTCTAAAAACGTTTGCCATGAACCCACACTCAAGGACTCAGGCATTAATGCCTCTAATTCAATATCTTCAAGCTCAAGTTCAATGCCTAACTCTCGTGCTAAAATCAAAAGCTTACGCTGCATATCTCGGCCAGATAGATCTTCGCGCGGATCGGGCTCGGTAAAACCAAGTTCTTGCGCCCCAAGCACTAGCTCAGAAAATGCTTCAGAACCATCATAGCGACTACAAAGCCAAGATAAAGTACCGGAAAAGACACCTTCAATTCTCACCACTTCATCGCCACTATTTTGCAGATCAGCCAATGCAAAGTTAATGGGAAGACCTGCGCCAACACTGGTATTGTAACGCCATAAAAGGTTACGCTCTTGTAACTGCTGACGCAGCTTTGAGTACCAACCTTGTTGTGCCGTGCCGGCATATTTATTGGCGCTGATCAAATGACAGTCATGTTCAACAAACAGCGGATACAACTCGCTGAAACGCTCGCTCGCAGTAATATCGACCACCACTTTATGCTCGTAATCTAGCTCTTTAATACGAGTGAATAGCTCTGCTTCATTGTATTCGATGGCCTCATTTTGCCATTGCTGTTGCCACGATGCTAAATTCAACCCGCTTGGACAGAACAACATTTGCTTAGAACGCAGTAGGCCAACCAACTTAAGATCAAAGTGCTCACTCAGCTTAGCGACTTGGTTTTTGCATTGTTCGATAAACACTTCACCCACATTGCCAACACCCGCGACAATCACTGCAAGCTCCCGGCCTTTATTCACCAAACGCTCGTGCAATATAGCAAGTAGATCGCTATCAATTGCTTGATCGGTTAACACTAAGCTGTAATGACGCTCTTGCAGCACAAAACGGGTGACAATCGCATGTTCATCCAATAATTCCAGTGCCTGCTGATGTAAGCCAGCGACATCCTGACTTGGTGCAACAATAGCAAAGCCTTGAACTTGCGACTCAATAATATTGGCTCGTGAATCTAGCGCTTTGATCACAACATGGCTAAATTCAGATGGCACCAATAAGTGTGCCTCTCCACCTTTAACAAAATGATGAATGCTATGCTGGATAAGCTGGCTTAGCTGTTTCACTTCACCACTTTTTAGCTGCTCAACGCGTAACAGGTCAAGTTGTCCAAAAGTGGTAATAAAGCGCTTCTCTTTGCTATAGCCTGCCTTTACTATCTCAGTGCCAAGTGCATCGGCATCAAAGCTGCTACGAACTTGTAGTTTTATATCGGTATCTTTAAGTGGAGACAGCGTTTTTGCATGCAGTACCGGATTACCTAATCGTGCGAGTAATTCAGCTTGGCCACGACATACCTTAGTGTATTTTATAGCATTGGCGACTTTACGTGGATCCGTACTGAATACGCCAGTTGTATCCGTCCAAATTGATACTTGAGCCGCATCAAGATAACTTGCCAACAAAGTTGCGCTATAGTCACTGCCATTTCGACCTAAAGTCACCGTTTCACCTTGTGCATTTGCGGCAATAAAACCGGTAACGATATAGATAGCGTGATCATCAATTGCGCGATAACACGCTTCTTTATTATGGGCGTGTAGTAATACCCCATCTTGTTGTACAAATAACGTACGAGCGTCGATAGCTTTGGCTTCAATACCTTGAGAGTTTAGGTAGTTTGCTAATATACGAGCCGACCATAGCTCTCCATGTGCAAGTAAACTCGCGTAGTGAAGTTGATGCTCTTCTCGCCCTAAAGCGATTGCCTGCAGCTCATTGACGAGCTGTTTGAGTAACACACTGTGTTGTTCACCTACAAACAGAGCATCAATTAATTCTCGTTGATGATTTTCAACTTGTAATAAAACATCGTTGAATGCACGAACATCTTGCTGCTCAAAGCTTTGCCATAACTTCACTAGAGTATTCGTTGTTTTTCCTGCAGCAGAAACCACAACACTGTCACCTAGTTGACATTGCTCTAACACTATCTTGGCAACCGCCTGATAACGCTCTGGCGAGCTTAAACTCGAACCACCAAACTTATGTACTACTTTTGCCATTTACTCACCACAACGCTACTGTATGTGCAGGCGTTAACTTGAATGACTTAGCATCATCACTCGCCTGACTTTCATCAATACATGCAAATCCCGATTCCAGATCTGCAATGAGATCCTGTGCATCTTCAATGCCCACAGAAATACGAATTAACGTGTCGCCCACTCCCGCTTCTAAACGTGCTTGCGGATCCATACCTGCGTGTGTCATCGTCGCTGGATGGCAAATAAGACTCTCAACCCCACCTAAAGATTCTGCCAATGAAAAATGCGTTAGAGACGTTAAAAACTTCGCTGAAGTTTGCAGATCGCCTTTGATATCAAAGCTCACCATACCACCAAAACCGAGTTGTTGTTTTTTCGCAAGTTCGTGTTGAGGATGCGACTCAAGGCCTGGGTAATAAACTTGGCTAACATACGGGGACTTTTCTAAATACTCCGCAATCAGCTGGGCATTTTCTTGATGCTGGCGTAAACGCACGTTTAAGGTGCGCAGTCCACGTAAAGTAAGATAACTATCAAAAGGCGCGCCGGTAATACCGATATTATTCGCCCACCAAGCTAACTCATCACCCAACTCCTGCGTACGCGCGATCACCGCGCCCCCCACGACATCAGAATGGCCATTGATATATTTAGTAGTTGAATGCACGACTACGTCTACGCCAAAGGCAATGGGGTTTTGTAGTGCAGGAGACAAGAAGGTATTGTCGGCGGCGACCAAAGCCCCCACAGCGCGTGCTGCATTTACGACAGCTTCTATATCCGTTAGCCTTAATATTGGGTTACTTGGTGTTTCAATCCAAACTAATTTAGGTTTGATCTGCTGCAGCTGTGCAAGACTTTCAGGTTGCGTGAGATCCAACACGGCTAATTTGAGCAGTCCACGCTTAGCAAGCGATGTAAACAAGCGATAGCTACCACCGTAACAGTCATGTGGAATAACCAGCGTATCGTCATGGTTAAGTAGCTGAGTTACTAGGTGAACAGCAGCCATGCCAGTGGCGGTAATAATGCCACGAGCACCACCTTCAAGTTCAGTCAGTGCCTGTGCAAGCACATCACGATTAAAGTTACCACTGCGGCCATAATCGTAGTCGCGTTTGGTATCAAAATCGGCAAAAGAATAGGTGGTAGAAAGGTAAAGCGGTGGCACTACTGCCCCATGTGCTTTATCAGCTTCTATACCGTGACGCACTGCAACCGTCGATTTGTTAACTTGACTCATAAGGTCACCTA
Organism: Pseudoalteromonas flavipulchra NCIMB 2033 = ATCC BAA-314; assembly: GCA_000814665.1. Taxonomy (GTDB): domain Bacteria; phylum Pseudomonadota; class Gammaproteobacteria; order Enterobacterales; family Alteromonadaceae; genus Pseudoalteromonas; species Pseudoalteromonas maricaloris. The sequence continues at coordinate 27,616 of JWIH01000018.1, read as the reverse complement.
GATAGTTGGATGTTTAGACGTCTAAAAGGTTAGAGCAACAGAAACTAGAAGTCAAAACATTTATACCGCTAAATGGCTAAATAACTAGTATTTGACTATCTTTTTTAAACCGATAAAATTTCGCCACTCTAGGCGTTGCTAATACGACTGAGTTATTGAAAACTATGGCAGAGATTCTTCTATCTCGCTATGGCGGATTAGTTTATTCATCTATTTGAGTTTGGGATTTATCTTTAATTCGTAAGGTTATCCCTATATTCATGCGGTTAGTGAATAATGTAGACCAGAACCCAGTCATATTGGCATTGATGTAACTGAGGCAAGTACACAATTATGGCAAAATGGAACGGTGAGTATATTCACCCATATGCAGAACACGGTAAGAAAGCAGAGCAAGTAAAAAAGATCACGGTGAGCATACCTCTGAATGTACTCAAAGTGCTAACTGATGAGCGTACACGTCGCCAAGTGAATAACTTACGTCATGCCACGAACAGTGAGCTTTTATGTGAGGCGTTTCTACATGCCTTCACAGGTCAGCCACTGCCGAGCGATGAAGACTTGAGAAAAGATAATCCAGAGCGTATTCCGTTAGAAGTAAGACAAATAATGGAAGAGCGCGGTTTGGAGATCCCAGAAATAAACGAAGAGTGATAACTACTCTTACTCTGTGGACATACAGACACAAAAAAAGCCTCAATCGAGGCTTTTTTATTTGGATAATACCAATGGTATTATTCCATATATCCAGCTGGCATATCGATTTGTGCCACGCCTGATTCAATTGCAGCTACCGCTACTGCTTTTGCAATACGAGGTAGCAAACGCGGATCCATTGGTTTTGGAATAATGTACTCAGGACCAAACTCAAGACTATCCACATCAGCCGCTTTTAACACTTCAGCTGGCACAGGTTCTTTCGCAATCGTTCTAATTGCTTCAACTGCTGCAATCTTCATCTCGTCATTGATAGCAGTTGCACGTACATCAAGCGCACCACGGAAGATAAACGGGAAACACAGCACGTTATTTACTTGGTTTGGATAATCTGAGCGACCTGTCGCCATGATCAAATCATTACGTGCACCGTGTGCAACTTCAGGGCTGATCTCAGGATCTGGATTAGAGCAAGCGAATACCACTGGCTTGTTAGCCATTAACTTTAGATCTTCAGCAGAAAGTAAGTCTGGGCCAGAAACACCAACAAATACGTCCGCATCCGCAATCACGTCTTGTAACGTACGCTTATCCGTGTTGTTTGCAAACAACTCTTTATATTCATTTAGGTCATCACGACGAGTATGGATCACGCCTTTTCTGTCCAGCATATAGATGTGTTCTCGTTGAGCACCACACTTGATCAGTAATTCCATACAAGCGATAGCGGCTGCACCCGCGCCAAGACACACAATAATCGCATCATGAATATCTTTACCTTGGATTTCCAACGCATTCAGCATACCCGCAGCGGTTACAATTGCGGTGCCGTGCTGATCATCATGGAATACAGGAACGTCACAACGTTCGATTAGCGCGCGCTCAATTTCAAAGCACTCTGGCGCTTTAATATCTTCAAGGTTAATACCGCCAAATGTGTCTGCGATATTTGCCACCGTATTGATGAAGTCTTCGGTGGTGTTGTGCTTAACTTCGATATCGATTGAATCAAGACCCGCAAAACGCTTAAATAATAGCGCCTTACCTTCCATAACAGGCTTTGACGCCAAAGGACCTAAATTACCCAAGCCAAGAATTGCCGTACCATTACTGATCACCGCAACCATATTTCCTTTACCCGTGTAACGGTATGCATTCGCCGGATCAGCCGCGATTTCACGTACTGGCTCTGCAACACCTGGGCTATATGCAAGTGCTAAGTCTTTTACGGTCTCGGCAGGTTTAGTGAGTTCAACACTGATTTTACCTGGAACGGGCTTCTCGTGATAATCTAGAGCTTGTTGACGAAAATCTGTCATGGCGCGATATTTTCCTACGAAGTTAATGTGAGAGTGTGGTAAACGTTCGCATTCTGAATGTTGGCAACCTATCATGCTGGTTACAGCAACACACAGTGCGATTAACTATATGAGCGACGACATTTAACCACTCAACAAGCGTTTGTGCTTTGCTGTCGCGGTATGTCAATAGGACATATAGTTAATCGACCGTATTCACACAATACCGAGTTTTGCTCATTATTCAAGTAAAATCAGGTCTATCCACTAGCACGGTATTTTCTATACTTTTCCGAGAAGATAAGCTCAATTTTAAGAAATATTTCACAAATAATGTGACTAAAACTTAAAAAACAAGACGCTAAAACCAGCACAAAATGTAGAAAATTAGCACAGATGTACACTAACTATAAAAACAATAAGAAAATTGAAACTTAACTAATTTTAACGTCAAGATACCCGCATTTAGTCGCAACATAATGACTTTAGTTTATATAAAGTGCTCATAGCTGATACTATTTACTATATGAGCTTTGATTATTTTCACAACTTAAGCTCGTAAATGTTCAGTATTTATCTACTAAATAGAGTTTTTACTCTACCCAAGAGATCAGTAAAGTTTTGCTGCCAAACTGGCAAGTTTTCTATTTTAGAAGAATAAAAGACACAATGAAGGCGTGATGACTGACGGTTTGTCTGTTGATGCAGAATAGGATGTATCAATCGGGAAGGTATTTTCAAACAGGCACAAAAAAAGCACCCTAAGGTGCTTTTTTCGACTAGACCAACAAGATTACTTCTTGCTGCTAAGTGCACCGAAACGCTTGTTAAAGCGATCTACACGGCCACCTGTATCAAGGATCTTCTGCTTACCAGTGTAGAACGGGTGACATGCAGAACATACGTCTAGGTGAATATCTTTACATAGCGTTGAACGAGTTTCGAACTTGTTACCGCAAGAGCACGATGCAGTGATCGTCTCGTAATTAGGGTGAATACCTTCTTTCATAGCAACCTCTAGTTAAGGCCGTATCGCTCTCCAAACCCGAAGTCTGGCACCATACGTAGTTATACAAAAATGTGGACGCGTATTTTAGTGCTTAACTGAACAATCTACAAGCAATATTTCAGAGTTTTTTATCGCCGTCGCAGAGTACGTTTTCAATTCGTACCACCTTAGGTATATACTTCGTCACTGCGCTCACTTTATGGAATTGTAATACATGCTCATTCTTGAAGTAGCTTTAAAGCTGCCACTGCACCGAACATTCGACTATTTGCTAGCACCAACCATGCAAGTTGAAGCAGGAATGAGAGTCACCGTCAATTTCGCCAACCGTCGCTGCACAGCAATTGCGCTTGCTAAAAAAGACGACACCGATGTACCAAAAGATAAGCTCAAGCAAATTATTGAGGTGTTGGACGAGCACCCAGTCTTTAATCAAGCACAACTTAGCTTCTTACACTTTGTCTCTCAGTATTACTGTCATCCAATTGGCGATACCTTATTCACAGCACTACCGGCAGTACTCAGAGAGGGTGGAAGCCCAGATAAAACTCAGATCCCTGTCGTCAGATTAACGGAAAAAGGGCAGAAACTACCAACACTGCGAGCCAAAAAGCAACAAGCACTGCTTTCTCAATTATATGAAGGTGGCGCAATAAAATTAAGCGAACTAAAAGCGCTCGGATTTGCTAGCCAAACAATTAAAGCATTGGAAGAAAAAGCGCTTATCTCACAATCTATTGAGCATGATAGCGATTGGTCGCAAAATGAATTACAGCTAGGCGAAAAGCCACGCCTAAACGACCAGCAAGCGACTATTTGCAGCGCCGTCAATGCACAAGTCGGTTACCGTACCTTTTTAATCGAAGGTGTAACGGGAAGTGGTAAAACCGAAGTCTACTTACAGAGCCTTGAAAACATAATAAAAGCGGGTAAACAAGCACTGATCTTGGTGCCTGAAATTGGACTCACACCACAAACAGTCAACCGCTTTAAGAAGCGCTTTAATAACCTGCCCATTGATTTATGGCACTCAAATCTAACCGATAACGAGCGCCTACATACTTGGCGTCGCGCCGAAAAGGGTCTGAGCGCCTTGGTTATCGGTACTCGCTCGGCCATTTTTTTGCCATTTCAAAATCTCGGCATGATCATCGTTGACGAAGAGCATGACAACTCGTTTAAACAGCAAGAAGGTCTGCGCTATCACGCCAGAGATCTCGCTGCATTTCGAGCGCATCAGGCACACTGCCCTTTACTTTTGGGAACAGCGACACCGGCATTAGAAACATTACACAAAGCCATAACCAACAAATATCAACTCGTCACACTGAGTAAACGAGCGCAGACCCAGCACGACAACCAATTTCATCTTGTAGACATGAAAGGTCAGCCAGAACAAGGCGGGTTTTCACCGATGAGTTTACATTGGATGGAAAAAACACTCGCTCGCGGTAAGCAGGTTATGGTGTTTCTAAATCGTCGGGGTTTTGCACCAACATTGATGTGTCACGAATGCGGATGGCTTAATACCTGTAAACATTGCTCTACCAGCGCCACGTACCATAAAAATATGAACCGCTTGGTATGTCACCATTGCGGTGAGCAGGACTTTGTACCGAGACAGTGTCCAGATTGCGGCAGCACCCAAATCATGCCCACAGGGCTTGGTACAGAACAACTCGAAGGCTTTTTAAGCGAACGCTTCACTGATATTCCCGTTACTCGCATTGACCGAGATTCTACGCGCCGTAAGGGCAGCCTTGAAAGCGCCCTTGAAGAAATTAATCAAGGTGGCGCGCGAATTCTGGTCGGCACTCAAATGCTTGCCAAGGGCCACCACTTTGCCGATGTCAGCCTTGTGATTATCTTGGATGTGGACTCAGGACTTTACTCTTGTGACTTTAGAGCAACCGAGCAAATGGCACAGCTCATTACGCAAGTTGCTGGACGAGCCGGACGTGCCGGTGAAGCGGGAACCGTGTTATTGCAAACGCATTTTCCAGAACATCCATTATTGCAAGATTTAATTAATAATGGTTATGGCGACTTCGCGCGATATGCCTTACAAGAGCGTGAAGAAGCTATGCTTCCCCCCTTCGCACACTTAGCTATCATCCGCGCCGAGGCAACAAATATAAATACAGTATTGCGCTTTTTGTCGGATTTGGTTCCAGCTACCCCCTATCCTGGTATACAATTGCTGGGTCCAATTCCAGCACCACTTGAACGAATAGCTGGAAAGTTCAGATATCAATTACACATACACGCACAACAACGCACTGTGCTGCGGGACTACCTTTCGCAACTTGCGCGCTATATCGCTACGCATGAGTCTGCCAATCGAGTACGCTGGAGCATAGATGTTGATCCAATGGATAGCTATTAAAATCAAATAACCTATGGCACAGCACGATTACATTAATAAGAAACCTAAAGGCAAGGGGAAAGACAAGCCAGAAAAATCGGCGAAATCTCCTGTTATTGCTGCTATTTTTGCATTTCTACTAATCGGAGGGTTTGCCTACGGTCTTTGGTTTATAAAAACCAATGCCGATCCTAAAGAAGTAGAGCAAGCCAAAAACCCACACCCAGTTGCCGAGCAGAAGGTTATTAAACCAAAACCTCGCCCACCTGAGTTCATTGAAGAAATTAAAAATCATGAAATCAAGGTCGAAGTTAAAGAGATCGAGAGCAAAGGTCCCTATCAAATGCAGTGTGGTTCATTTAGAACCCATAGCCAAGCCGAAGCCATGAAAGCTAAAGTTGCGTTTGCTGGATTAATCGCGGAGATCCGTCGTACCGAAGGGAGTAACGGTGTCTGGTATCGTGTCCGTCTAGGTCCCTACGATACCAAGCGTTTAGCCGAGAGCGATAAAAACAAGTTGCAGCGTGTTGGGATATTTGGCTGCGGGATTTGGGGCTGGACTTGATTTTTATAAGTCTACCCATATTTCCTACTAATCTAGAGTTACACGGGCACAGGCCCAGATAAGGATTACTATGACTACCATCGTTAGTGTTCGTCGCGATGACAAAGTGGTTATCGGCGGTGATGGCCAAGTTTCGCTTGGTAACACAGTTATGAAAGGCAACGCACGTAAAGTACGTCGTCTATACAATGGTAAAGTACTGGCAGGTTTTGCTGGCGGTACAGCTGATGCATTTACATTATTTGAACGCTTTGAAGCAAAGCTTGAGATGCACCAAGGCCATCTCACTAAAGCAGCCGTAGAAATGGCAAAAGACTGGCGTACCGACAGAGCATTAAGAAGGCTTGAAGCCCTACTTGCGGTAGCCGATGAAACCGCCTCGCTTATCATCACAGGTAACGGCGATGTGGTGCAGCCAGAGCATGATCTTATTGCTATCGGCAGTGGTGGTAACTTCGCACAGGCGGCTGCAACCGCACTACTTGAAAATACAGACTTAAGTGCGAAAGAAATCGTGGAAAAGAGCCTGAAGATCGCTGGCGATATCTGCGTATTTACCAATAATTTCCAAACTATCGAAGAATTGTAATAGGACTCGTCATGACAGCTATGACTCCAAGAGAGATTGTGCACGAGCTTGATCAACACATTATCGGTCAGGACAAAGCCAAAAAAGCCGTCGCGATTGCACTGCGCAACCGTTGGCGTCGTATGCAGCTTGATGAAGAGCTGCGTGCAGAAGTTACACCAAAGAATATTTTGATGATCGGCCCAACAGGTGTGGGTAAAACTGAAATTGCCCGCCGTTTAGCAAAGCTTGCTAACGCGCCATTTATCAAAGTAGAAGCGACTAAGTTCACCGAAGTGGGTTATGTTGGTAAAGAAGTTGAAACCATCATCCGTGATCTAGTCGAAGTTTCTTTTAAACTAACACGTGAACAGCAAACCAAGAAATTCAAATTCCGCGCTGAAGAAGCCGCCGAAGAACGTATTTTAGATGCACTTTTGCCACCAGCAAAAGACGCTTGGGGTGAGTCTCAGCCAAATGAAAACTCGTCAACACGTCAAGTATTTCGCAAGAAACTACGCGAAGGTCAGTTAGACGACAAAGAAATTGAGATCGACATCGCAGAAACTGCGCCTCATGTTGAGATCATGTCTCCTCCTGGTATGGAAGAAATGACCAGCCAGCTACAGAGCATGTTCCAAAACATGTCGGGTGACAAGAAAAAGAACCGTAAGCTGAAAATTAAAGAAGCACTTAAGCTATTGATTGAAGAAGAAGCTGCAAAGCTTGTTAATCCAGAAGAGCTTAAGGAGCAAGCTATTGAGTCAGTTGAACAAAACGGTATCGTGTTTATTGATGAAATCGATAAAATTTGTAAGCGTGGTGAATCTTCTGGCCCAGATGTTAGCCGTGAAGGTGTACAACGCGACTTACTACCACTTATCGAAGGTTCAACCGTTAATACTAAACACGGTATGGTAAAAACCGACCACATTTTATTTATCGCGTCAGGTGCGTTCCAAATGGCCAAGCCGTCGGATTTAATCCCTGAGCTACAAGGTCGTTTACCTATTCGCGTTGAACTAGAAGCACTGACAGCGGGTGATTTCAAACGTATTCTAACTGAGCCAAATGCATCTCTTACAGAGCAGCAACAAGCGCTACTGAAAACAGAAGACGTCACTATCGACTTTACCGATGACGCTATCACCAAACTGGCTGAAGCTGCATATCAGGTCAACGAGAAAACTGAAAACATCGGTGCGCGTCGCCTTCACACTGTGATGGAAAAATTGATGGAAGAGATTTCATTCGATGCCAGTGAAAAGGCCGGTGACACCTTGACGATTGATGCCGCCTACGTTGAACAGCATTTAGACATGCTTGTTCAGGATGAAGATTTAAGCCGCTTCATTCTGTAAATTAAAATCAAAAGCGGAGCCTTACTCCGCTTTTTGAGTTATACCAATTATGTATCAAGTCACCAAACTTCATTATCATACGCTCAGTAAAGTGCTCGATGTTTATTTTGAGGACGGCCACTGTTTTACGCTAAGTGCCGAATTCTTACGAACACATTCACCATCCGCCGAAGTGCAAGGGCATAGTCCGGCGCAAAAGCAACTCGTGCTAAACAAACAGAATGTCGCCATAAAGAAAATTGAACCCGTTGGTCACTATGCTGCACGCTTTGTTTTTGATGATGGTCACGACTCAGGGCTCTACAGCTGGCAATACTTATACACTATAGCTACACAACACGATGCGCTATGGCAGGAATATGTAAACGCGGTAGAAGAGTATAAAGCCCAAAAGGACAGCGTACCTATCAAGTTTGTGCCTTAACCAAACCGCCATAGCAATGCATGCTGCTCATGGTATTGAATAAAGTCATTCTTAAATGCAATGTACTTCTCCATATCTTGGTTACAGGCATTTACAGCGTCTTGCTTAACCCTAGCGTATTGCCTCGCTATATCTGGAAAAGTAATTAACCTGAGCTGCGGATAATTAATGCCTTTCTAGCAGCCAGTTTTAGCGCTAACTGCGTTGAATTCACTTCCAATAGCCAGCTATTGGTGCGTAAATTCGCCTTGTTTTCCCTAAATCTTGCTGGCTAGACAAGGAAAAAACTAAGTTGTGCTTTAGCAACAATGAGTTGGAACATTCCTTATCCAAACCTCAGGTTAATTAAATAGTCACGAAAGGCAAGGTGACGTTTAACTCCATCAGAACCGGCTAAAAAAGCATGCAGATGATGAGTTCTAGACGCTATGCCTTTACGAAAATAACGGCGCCCAGCAATACCAAACTCCCCCATTATCTCATAACCTAAATCACGCAATTTTTCTGACTCTATGTCTAATTTATCTAAGTCATTTACTTCCAATAATACCAGTTGTATTAAGTAAATGATCTATCTTGAAGCGGGGAAATAGCTTTAGTAGCAAGGCAAAAATTTTACTATTTAGTTGTTCTAAATGAGAAATTTTTAACGAAGCTAATATGCTATTTCACCCTTCAAATTGATTAGAGAATTAATTCAATTGGTATAACATATCAACTATTGGTTTAGCACACAGCTGTGGCACCGATGTACTGCCTATATGGTGTAAAGCAGCTACATTTTCCTTGGATAGATGAGCGAGTATCGCCTGTTTCTCTTTATTGAACTGGTGCGGCCAATCCGAATTGTAACTTACCACTGCTATGTTGGTATTCATTTTAGCGATACCTATCTTGAGTCTAAATAAAAGCCCAACTATAAATAAGTGGGGCTTTGGCATAAAGAACCTCAGGTTGAATTGGTGTTTATACCTGATACTTAGCCACGGCTTCGTGTAATACGCGCGCTTGCTCTGCGACCTCTTCACTACTTTGCGCATTAGAACGAGCATGTTCTGATGCACCTTGCGCAATGTCTCTGATCTTGACCACGTTTTTATTCACTTCTGAAGCAACTTGGTTTTGTTCATCAATTGCCGTCGCGATATGCGTGCTCATTTCCATAATCGTTTGCACATCTTGGGTGATCATGCTGAGCAACTCCCCTGCTTTTTCGGCTTGCGACACACTTTCATTACCTTGTTCACGACATTGTTCCATGATGTTCACCACTTCTCGTGTACGCTGTTGCAATGTAGAAATGATGCTTTCGATTTCTTGTGTGGAGTCTTGAGTACGCTGCGCAAGTGACCTAACTTCATCCGCCACAACAGCAAAACCTCGACCTTGCTCACCTGCGCGCGCAGCTTCAATAGCAGCGTTTAGCGCAAGTAAGTTTGTTTGTTTGTTCTGCAATACCACGGATCACATCCAATACCGAGCCAATGGTTTCACCGTCACGCTCTAACTGAGCAACAACGCTTGAAGCACCACCTAACGATTCCGATAACTGCATGATGTGCTCAATTGTTGCTGTAACTTCACGGCGACCTTGTTGCGCATTTTCATTCGTTGTCTCGGCTTTATGCGCCGCTTCACCCGTATTATGAGAAATGTCTTGGATCGTCGCTTGCATCTCTGTCGCAGCAGTTGCGACCATATCCGCTTCATGCAACTGCTCAGCCATACCAGTACTCGTTTGGGCTGTTGTCTCCGTTAAATGATCAGTGGCTTCATTAATGGTTGCCAACGCTCCATTCACATCTGCAATGAGATCTCTAAAGTCAGAAATTAAGCTATTAAAATCACGAGTCATAATCGTGATTTCGTCATTACCGCTTTGTTCAATTTGTAGACTTAAATTATTTTCACGACGAATGCGCTCAATGGTTTGATAAACGCGCTCTACGGGCTGAATAATTGAGCGACTAGTCGATAACACCAAAGTCATCACGATAATACCAGCTACAACAAACACACCAATGGCGAGCATCTGAGTTTTATCAACGTTTTCTTTGATCTCTGCCTTTGCCTGCTCAACAACCTCAGAGACTACAGCATCACTTTTCTCAACACTCACTTTCATTTTGCCTAGCGCACCGCTCGTCAAATCTAAGCCAAGTGCTTCTTGTGCTCGGACTAAACTCGCAAATTTGGATTGATAGGTGTTCAATAAGCTGAGCAACTTAGATTGATATTGAGCGTTAAACCCTGCACTACGAATTTCCTGAGAAAACTGTGCAACAAGCTCGTCAAAGCGTTTCAAGTATTTGATGTCAAAACGTAGCATAAAGTCTTTTTCGGCTCGGCGAAGCTGCAGCATGGTTGAAAGGAGTTGATAATTCTGCTGCTCTTTCAGTAGTGTTTCTACCTCGTGTACCGCACCACGAAGCTCACCGTAAAGGGCATCTTTTGGATGCAAGCCAATTGTTTTTTGTAATTGCACCACTTTTTGAAAGTCATCGTAATAACTTTTTGCTAAGCGTTCAAATTCGTTGATCCGACCTAAATCGATATCAAAATCAGAAAAAGTACCTTGCAACAAAGCGAGTTTAGTTTGTAGCTCACGATACTCGTTTTCAAACTCATCGAGTGAATCTACCTGCTTGTAAAAAAGGAAGTTTTTCTCGTGTTTGCGCATTGCTAATTCATGAATGTCGAGCTCTTCTGCATATTGAATGGTTTCATTCAATTTCAGCATAGTACGAGCTTCGTACATGATCATAATTAACATAACAACCAAGGCAATCCCTACCACTAATGCATTCACTTGCAAACGACGTCTGATAGTCAGATTTTCTAATACCGCCATCGGCTTACCTACAATGTTAATAGACTGGCTAAAGTATAGCTGAAGCCTTTCTGCCTTGCCTCATAATAGGTAATTATTCTAGGTTCATATTACAAAATAATATATTTACGCCGCTTTTACATACAAATTATTAACACCACTCCAGAGTTGATTGTGCAATAAATCAATATTGTGCCATTGACCTCCCATCAACCAGTTCACTAGCAAGCTAGGATCGGATGGAAAGTAAAACGATGCTTTCGCGTCTGTTTGTAGCCATTCTTCCAGCGCGCCAGCATTGAGATAATTCATCACTTGGGCATGACCGAGCTCGGCTAGCGTCTGCGCATTGTTCTGCTGTTCAAATTGACCGTCTAATGGCTTAAGTAGCAGTTTTTTACCGAGTTTTAATGCTTCACTAGACAGCTCAAACCCCGCATTTGCAATCACACCACTGGTATTTCTTAAGTCTTGAATAAATCCAGAACGACTCGGTTTTCTTAGGTGAATATGTTGCAACGAAGCATTGTCGGCATCCGGGTGATAGCAGTAAAATTCCTTATCGGGGAAGTCTTTTAACAACTCAATAATGCTATCCAATGCTTCAAACGGCAGATAAACCAAAACTTTGTTAATTATCGATGCACATTGCTCCTGCTCAGCCTCATAAGGAATAAAAGGCGGAATAATATGCTTATCAAACGGTTGCCAGTGCACCCCAAGATGAATATCAGCTGGTGCAAAATACCGGATCAGGGCTTTGTGCCAAGGCTGTACGGCAAATTGTGGAACAGCATCATATAAATATGACGCTTGATGACTCATTGCTATCACTGGAACCTTTGCCAGCTTTCCTGCCCACGCACTGACAGGCTCAAAGTCATTAAAGATCAAATCATAACCTGATACATCTAATTTTCTAACGTCGCGAATAAACTCACCAAACTTGAGCGACTGAAAAGTTTTTAAACGATTTAACTGGCCACGCTCGGTAACGAATGACAACCCTCGGCAACTGCGATAATCACCAAAGTCATGCATATCGAAATAGTTTTCCGAAGGACGTCCAGAAAAAAAGTAGTCAACAGAAATTCCCATGTTGCGAAAGCAATTTGCCATTACCCGAGCCCGAGTAGTATGGCCATTTCCCGTTCCTTGAACACCATATAGTATTTTCATACGCTTCCTAATATCACTATCGCTAAGCTTGCACAGGCGACACCCATTGCCGCACCAAGCACCACATCAAGTGGATAATGTACCCCTACAATTACGCGTGACAATGACACTCCTGAAGCCCAAATCATCAACGGAAACGCAGCCAGAGGAATTTGCTCCATCAAGCAAGTCGCATATAGCCAAGCGCCAGCACTATGCCCCGAGGGCAGACTAAATTTGTCGCTCGGCGTCAACAAGGCCTTCACTGCGTAGCAGTCACATGGTCGTAATCGTGCAAAACGATTTTTTAGATAGAAGTAAAGCGGCCTTTCAATTGCAAAAGCCAAAATCACGGTGAGTGCAAATTGCTGACCTAGCTGCTCCAAAAACAGAGCACACGCAATTGCTACCAACACATAGAGTCCACCGTTGCCACTTTTGGATAGACCTAATGCTATCAATCTAAACCAGTTTCTTGGTTTAGGGCAAAACACCACAAAGTATAATGCAGCGTCCAGCTCGGCTAGTTTTGCTTTCATCATTCGAGTCACGCCTAATTGCTCACAATATCAGCATAGAAGAGCAAAATAACAAATGGGTGACACTTTTAAGACACAAATATGTAAGTTGAATCAAAGCATTGCTAAGCACAAGTATGAGAGTATACTGGTTATCGACAATCAATATTCGAGGATTCAATATGGAATACAGCACTTCTGATCTTTGCGACCACTTTGCTGATGTGGTTGATGTGCTAGAGCCTATGTTCATCAATTTTGGCGGCCAGACGTCATTTAGTGGTCGTATCACTACCGTCAAATGTTTTGAAAACAATGAGCAAATCCAAGATGTACTACAACAAGACGGTACTGGTCGTGTGCTGCTTGTTGATGGTGGAGGTTCAACTCGTCGTGCACTAGTTGATATTGATTTAGCTGAGCTAGCGGTCGAGAACAACTGGCAAGGCATCATCGTTTACGGTGCGGTGCGCCATGTTGATGAGCTAGAAGAAAGCGATATTGGCATTCAAGCGATCGCTTCTATCCCAGTGGCAGCAGATAGCAGTGGCAGCGGTGAAGTTGGCATTCCAGTTAATTTCGCAGGTGTCTCCTTTTACGAAGATGATTTTGTTTACGCCGACTCCACCGGCATTATCATCTCTGCAGAAGAGTTAGTTTTAGAAGATGATAACGAAGACAATTAAGCGCTAGAAGTAACAGTCATGAGTACAGCAGTCCGTATATATGATGAAAGTGATATTGCCACTTTTGTCAGTGCAAGAGCCGGTGAAACCAGAATTTGGCAAAGCATAAGCTTTTTACAATGTGATCATGACTACGCGGCTTCGCTTAGAGACGCGGCCCAATTTGGGATCCGTTATGTGTTGTTGGGGATCCCTGAAGATATAGGTCCGCGCGCCAATTGCGGGCAAGGCGGCGCCGAGCTCGGTTGGCGAGCCTTCTTAAAACGCTTTTTAAATCAGCCCGATAACCAGTTTTTGTCGGGCGATAAGATTTTGTTGCTAGGCGAGGTGGATACCCACGCTATTCAAACACGTGCACTATCGCTCGATAATACTAATAGCGAACAGCTAGCACAGTTACGCACTCTCTGTGCTGACCTCGACAACCAAGTTATTGCAACCCTAGCACCTATCTTTGCAGCAGGCTTAGAGCCGATCATCATCGGTGGTGGCCACAATAATGCTTTTGGTATTTTGCAGGCACATTTTGAAGCCAGCAAGCGTGCTGCAGGTGCTATCAACTTTGACCCTCACGCTGACTTTAGAGCTTGTGAAGGTAGACATAGCGGTAATGGCTTCAGTTACGCGCATCAAGCTGGTAGCCTGTCACATTATCATGTCATCGGCTTGCACGAGCACAAAAATAACCAAACAATCCTTACTCAATTGCAAAACGCTGGATTCGGATTTTCAAGTTATCAAGCGATAAAAACCAGACAAACTCAGAGTTTATCCGCATCACTCGACAAAGCGTTGGCAACGATGCCAAGCGACATTCCATTAGGCGTAGAGTTAGACGTTGATGCCATCGTCGGTATGCCTGCAAGTGCCCTGACCTATCAAGGCTTCACAACTAGCGATGCCGAATATTTTGTTTACCGTATGGCTCAGGCTCGAAATGCTAAATATTTGCACTTATGTGAAGCAGCCCCGGCTAGACACCCACTTGGTGAGCAGGCGGGTATCGAACATTGTGGCCAAATACTAACGAACCTTACGAACGCTTATTTAAGTACCCGTCAACAGAGGCGCTAAACACTGTCACAGCCAAAACCCATGTAAAGGTAAGGCGCTCCTAGTTATTGAGGCAACCTTTGTTTCAGCCAACTGATCAAAATATTACTGTTCTGTGGTCGAGAAAAGTAAAACCCTTGCGCTGCCACCGTGCCAATGCTTTTTACAAATTCGAGTTGCCCGAGAGATTCAATACCCTCGCCAATCACGCGACAGTGCTTTTCTTGATGCATCTCTACAATGCCTTTTACCAAGGATTTGGTATGCCCCATATGCCCAGGCTCTTGCGTCATATTGCGCGACAGTTTCACGTACTCAAAACGCAGTGCGGGTAATTTAGCAAGCACCAGCGGCGCATCACCAAAGCTATCGACACACATTTTTACACCCAAGTTCTTCAAACGACTGATCATCGCAGTTTCTTGCTCATCTAGTTCGGCAAGCATGCTAGCTGGACACTCGATAATGATAGCCCCAGGGCTTAACTGATGGTTGAGCATGGTGTAGTCAATAAACTCGATAAAGCTTTCGCTCAATAGCTCTGCACCAAAGACATTTATACTGATGGGAACGCTGATCCCTTCCATCTTCAGTGCCAATGCGATTTCGCAAGCACGTTCTAGTACATATTCAGCAACGGGAATAGCAAGTCCAACTAAACGAATATCATCAATAAACTCATTGGCACTTAAAATCCCTTGTTTTGGATGCTGCCAGCGCAACAGTAATTCCACAAACTCAATGCTGTTATCTTCATGACGAACCACTGGATGAAAATAGAGCTCAAATTCAGATCTAAAGTTTATCTTAGCTAACTCCGACAACCTAACCTGTTGCTCCAGTCGATGAATTTGCATACGTTGTTGATACGGTACGACTTGTTGATGACTATCCTGATGCGCTTCTGATTGTGTATCTAGCGCTAAAAACACGCAAGAAATCAGGTTCTCAAGTTGCCCCATTTCTTCATCGCAATTCACGTAACTCGCACGCATCATGATCTCTAACGTACAGCTACCAACATTGAATGGCTTTAAAGTACTATTTGATATTTCTTCGATTAGCTGCTCATGAAAGTGCTTACCATGCTTTAGCGAACATACAAACGCAAAGTTAAGACCACCTAGATGCGCCATTTTCGCAGTTTCATTGCCATGAGTGATGGCCATAACATCACCGGATTGCAAACATTGCGCAATACGATTAGCCGATTGAGCTAACAGCAAGTCACCAAACTCACGCCCTAAATGAAAATTTACCTGCTCGAAACCCATGAGACGGACTAGCACGAGCATACAAGGGCTCCCTTCCGTTTGGCGATATTCATTAAAAGCACGTTTAAAACTTTGCCGACCAGGTAACCCCAAACTTTCATGCTCGGTGTGGTCATCATCATTGTGTTCTTTTAATTCAAATTCATTTGCGCTGCTATACGCTTGATAGGCAAGGAAAAGAATATACATAAACACAATGACTATTGCGCCATGCTGAGCAGGAAATGTCCATAGATATTCAGACACAGTCCACATTACCAACGTGATTATCGCCGCAGCACTTATCAACAATAAGCCACTTTTGTGCTCCTGTAAGCCATGGAATAGATACAGGAGTATCGTCAGAGTAAGTAAATGTAATGTGGTGATATTGCCCGTAAAGGCGAGCAGTATTGCAAGTGTTGCACTGCTAAGGTGAGCCAGTTTGAGCATACCAGAGGGGCGCTGCAGCATTAATGCTAACGCCCCCATTACAATGGCTCCGGCCATACCAGCCATCATTGGCGTAATTAGTATCGCTATTCCTTCAGACAGCAATAATTCCGTGGCTCCGCCACTAGCTGTTGAAATTGAAAGCATAATTTGTTGCTTATAAAAGGATCATTACTGATTAAGTTTACCTAAGATCCACAAATTTGACAGGTCCGCTACACCAAATTGATAACTTAACTGTGCAGGATGGGTAATGTCCCATAACGCTAAGTCCGCGCGCGTTCCAACTTTCAATACTCCACGGTCGCTCAACCCCAAGGCTTTCGCAGCATTAACCGTAACACCGCTAAGCGCTTCTTCCGGTGTCATTCTAAATAATGTGCATGCCATATTTAGCATTAATCGTAATGAGCACAAAGGCGCAGTACCTGGATTGAAGTCGCTCGCGAGTGCCATCGCTACTTTGTGCTTTCTGAGCAAGTCAATTGGTGGTAATTGCGTTTCTCGTAAGAAATAAAAAGCGCCGGGTAAAAGTACCGCAGTAACATCCCCTTTCGCCATTGCTTCCACACCAGCTTCATCAAGATATTCAATATGATCTGCTGAAAGCCCTTTAAACTTTGCCACCAGCTCGCTGCCATGTTGATTAGATAGCTGCTCAGCATGACATTTCACCTGCAACCCCAACTGTTGTGCTCGAGTAAATACTTGCTCAGTTTGCTGATAGGTAAAACCGACGTTCTCACAAAATACATCAACAGCCGTTGCTAATTGGCGCGCAGCAACTTGTGGCAGCATCTCATCACAGACTAAATCAATGTAGGCTTGGCTATTGTTTTTGTATTCTGGGGGTAATGCATGCGCGCCCAAGAACGTGCTATGCACATCGATCGGGTGATGCTCATTAAGCAATTGATTAATTTCTAGCAGTTTTAGCTCGTTTTCGACGTCTAGGCCGTAACCCGATTTACTTTCAACCGTGGTAACCCCTTCTTTGAGTAAACTATTCAAGCGGTTCTTACCGTTAACATACAGCGTTTCTCTGTCTGCCAACCGTGTTGCCTTAACGGTACTTGCAATACCACCACCTTGCGCAGCAATCTCTTGATAGGATGCCCCCAGTAATCGCTGCTCAAATTCGTTGGCCCGAGAACCTGCAAATAAAATATGCGTGTGGCAGTCGATTAACCCAGGGGTCAACCATTGGCCATTGGCTTTATGAATAGGTGTTGCTATGGCGTCAACCTCAGGTAATTCACTACGAGGGCCTAACCAATTAATTTTGCCATCTTTAATGGCGATCGCTGCGTTTTCTATCGCACCATAAGGGGTATCCAAATTGGGATCCATAGTTGCAATATTGACATCGATAATAAGCAAATCGGCTTCTAACATCATACTTGTCCTAATCTAAATCAAATCCATATGCCAACACATTAAAAGAAACTCGCTCACTGCGAGATTTATTCATTGAGTCTATCAGGGATACTTGTATATACAAGAGAAGTGTGCCATCTTTATTTACATAAATATGAACTCGAGACAACAATTGTGCCTGAGCTTCCTAAATTTGCGCTGATAAAACAATATATTATCGATAATATTCGCGCCGCGCGCTGGCTCGAAAACGAGCGCGTACCGTCGGAAAATGAGTTAGCTGACCAATTTAATGTAAGCCGAATGACCGCAAGACGAGCACTAAGCGAGCTAACTGAAGCCGGAATTTTAACTCGTAGCCAAGGCCTAGGTACTTTTGTTGCCAGTTTTAAATCTCAGTCTTCGTTACTTGAGATCCGCAATATTGCCGACGAGGTCAACGCACGCAATGGCAAATACTCATGTACCGTACTAACGCTTGAACTTATTGCAGCAGTAGCGCCTATCGCCATTGCACTCGGTGTAGAAGCGGACGCGCCAGTCTACAGAAGCGTGATTGTACATAATGAAAATGAACAACCACTGCAAGTCGAAGAGCGCTTTGTCAATCCACAGTTGGCACCTGAGTATTTAGACCAAAACTTTGAACTGACTACCCCTCATGAATATTTATCTCAAGTCGCGCCGCTCACAGAGGCTAGACACACCGTTGAAGCTGTTATGCCATCACGAGAGGTTTGCCAGTGGCTTGGGCTTTATAATGAAGAACCATGCTTACAAATGATCCGCCGAACTTGGTCTGCAAAAGGCATTGTTAGCTTCGCGAGGTTAATTTCGCCAGGCAGTAAATATCGCTTAGGTGGTCATCTCACCTTTAAGCAAAGGTCGTAACACATAAAGTGTCGCCAAACATCGCGACAGGTAAATCAAAACGACATGGCGCCCTAGATTGCCATGCAATACAAATAGACTAACAACCTAGCGAAACTAAGCAATCGCAACAACTAGACGTTTCACTTAGGTTGTATATACAACAGGAGAGAGCAGAATGAGTGACAACCCAAGATTAGACCCTAGCCGCGAGATCCGCGCGCCACGAGGTGCAGACATTACCGCAAAGAACTGGCTTACTGAAGCCGCAAAGCGAATGTTGATGAATAACCTTGACCCTGAAGTTGCGGAGCACCCAAATGCACTAGTAGTTTATGGCGGCATTGGCCGTGCCGCTCGCGACTGGGCATGCTTCGATAAAATTGTTGAAACGTTAGACCGCTTAGAAGAAGACGAAACCTTGCTGGTGCAATCGGGTAAACCTGTTGGCATATTCAAAACTCATAGCAACGCTCCTCGCGTCTTAATTGCTAACTCAAATTTAGTACCACATTGGGCTAACTGGGATCACTTCAACGAACTCGATAAAAAAGGCCTGATGATGTACGGCCAGATGACCGCTGGTTCTTGGATCTATATTGGCTCACAAGGCATAGTACAAGGAACATACGAGACCTTTGTAGCAATGGCAAAGCAACACTTTAATGGTGAGGCAAAAGGCAAGTGGATCTTAACCGGTGGCCTTGGCGGCATGGGTGGCGCGCAACCACTCGCAGCAACTATGGCAGGCTTTAGCGCCCTCGTTGTTGAGTGTGATGAATCACGAATCGATTTTCGTCTTAACACACGCTATGTTGACCGAAAGGCAACCACACTTGATGATGCGTTAGCTATCATTGATGAAGCGAATGCTGCAGGGCAACCGGTATCAGTTGGCCTGTTGGGCAATGCAGCGGATGTTTATGCCGAATTGGTTGAGCGCAATATCACGCCTGACGTAGTGACCGATCAAACTTCTGCGCACGATCCATTAAACGGCTACTTACCGCAAACGTGGACTATGGCTCAGGCAGCCGCGCTTCGCGAAAGCGATCCACAAGCAGTTGTAAAAGCCGCAAAACAATCTATGGCGGTGCAAGTACAAGCCATGCTAACGCTGCAATCGCGCGGAGCCGCAACAACTGATTACGGGAATAACATTCGCCAAATGGCCCTAGAAGAAGGGGTTGATAACGCCTTTGATTTCCCGGGCTTTGTTCCTGCCTATATTCGTCCGCTGTTTTGCCAAGGCATAGGTCCATTCCGTTGGGTTGCGCTGTCTGGCGATCCTGAAGATATTTATAAAACAGACGCGAAAGTTAAAGAGCTTATCCCAGACGACCCACACCTTCACAATTGGTTAGACATGGCGCGTGAGCGCATTCAATTCCAAGGCCTGCCTGCTCGTATTTGCTGGGTTGGACTGAAGGACAGAGCGCGTTTAGCACGAGCATTCAACGAAATGGTCAGAAATGGAGAACTCAAAGCGCCGATTGTGATTGGTCGTGATCACTTAGATTCAGGCTCTGTAGCCAGTCCAAACCGTGAAACGGAATCGATGATGGATGGTTCAGATGCAGTATCAGACTGGCCGTTACTCAATGCCTTGTTAAACACGGCTGGCGGTGCAACTTGGGTCTCGCTGCATCACGGCGGTGGCGTTGGTATGGGCTTCAGCCAACATTCGGGAGTCGTTATTGTGGCAGATGGCACAGACGAAGCTGATGCCCGCTTATCTCGCGTATTATGGAATGACCCAGGTACCGGAGTAATGCGTCATGCCGATGCCGGCTATGACATAGCCAAAGACTGTGCAAAAGAACAAAAACTAGATTTACCTATGCTGGAAGGAAAGTAAGTATGTACTCACTAAATTTAATCCCAGGCCAATTGACTTTAAACACGTTACGAAAAATCAATCAACAGCCTGTTCATCTCAGCTTAGACGAATCAGCGAAAGCTGCTATTGCTAACAGTGCAGACACAGTTCAGCAAGTGATCAAAGAAGGGCGCACCGTTTACGGCATTAATACTGGTTTTGGCTTGCTGGCCAACACCAAAATTGCAAAAGACGAATTAGAGTTGCTACAACGCTCTATTGTACTGTCGCACGCAGCCGGTATTGGCGAGTTAATGGACGATAGTACCGTTCGACTCATGATGGTACTAAAAATCAACTCACTCTCTCGTGGTTTCTCTGGGATCCGCTTAGATGTAATTGAATTCTTAGCGGCCTTGGTTAATGCCGAAGTCTATCCTTGTGTGCCCAAGAAGGGCTCGGTCGGGGCATCAGGCGATCTCGCACCACTATCGCATATGTGTTTACCGATCCTCGGCGAAGGTCAGGTTCGCTATCGTGGCGAGCTTATTGATGCCATCGATGGCTTAAAAATAGCAGGACTTGAACCACTTACTTTAGCTGCAAAAGAAGGTCTCGCACTACTTAACGGTACACAAGCATCTACTGCTTTTGCACTGCAAGGCCTATTCAGAGCTGAAGACCTTTATGCGCAAAGCTGTGTCGTTGGTTCAATGAGCATTGAAGCAGCTATGGGCAGCCGCTCGCCGTTTGATGCTCGTATTCACGAAGTCCGTGGTCAGCAAGGCCAAATCGACACCGCACTGGCGTTTAGAGATATCTTACAAACTCGCTCAGAAATAAGTGATGCTCATGTTGATTGTGAAAAAGTACAAGATCCTTATTGCTTACGTTGTCAACCACAGGTGCTTGGTGCCTGTTTAACTCAGATCCGCCAAGCCGCTGAGGTGATCCTTGTAGAATCCAATGGAGTAACAGATAACCCGCTGGTATTTGCAGATGCTGGAGATATTATTTCTGGCGGCAACTTCCATGCTGAGCCTATCGCGATGGCGGCTGATAACCTAGCGCTAGCCATTGCTGAAATTGGTGCATTGGCTGAGCGTCGTATCGCGCTGCTTATTGATTCGAGCTTATCAAAACTGCCTCCCTTCTTAGTTAACAATGGCGGTGTAAACTCGGGCTTTATGATTGCGCAAGTCACCGCTGCGGCACTGGCCTCTGAAAACAAAACACTCGCACATCCTGGCAGTGTTGACAGCCTCCCAACCTCAGCAAACCAAGAAGACCATGTTTCCATGGCAACCTTTGCGGCAAGACGCTTACAGGAAATGGCTGACAACACCCAAGGTGTACTCGCAGTTGAATATCTTGCTGCAGCGCAGGGGTTAGATTTTAGAGCGCCACTAAAGCCATCTGAAAAAGTGGCTACAGCTCAGCAAATATTACGAGCAGTCGTGAGCTTTTATGACAAAGATAGGTATTTTGCACCTGATATTGAAAGTGCTAATGCATTATTGGGTCAAGCTGCACTGGCGCACTTGCTACCAGCACAACTCTTACCTTCAGCCTAACTCAGATTCATTAACAATCGGATGATGATAGGCAAAGCCGAGTTCGGTAATACGCTCGGCTTTAATAATACGCGCTTCTTCTTTTGACGAAGCGAAACTTGGCATCTCAGTCCCTAACTTTTCACAGTGATATTGATAAAACGCCTGTCTCGTGGGGTGCGCTGGATAGCAAACATTATAAATGTCTGCAGCATCCTGCCACTGCGCGATCATGGTATTGATTGCGGTAACAACATCGCCCCGATGAACCATATTCACTCTACCATTCGCTGAGCTAGACAAGGCCTTTCCTGCTACAAATCGCCCAGGCTCCCTACCGGGACCTTGAAGACCAGCTAAGCGCACAACCTTGCCGCCTGCGTTAAGCACCATCTCTTCAGCAGTTCTTAGTATATCAACACGTCGGTTGGCTTTATCCGCTAACTTACCTTGTTCATCATATTCACCATTTTCGGTGCTATAAACGCCAGTGGTCGAACACAATAAGAAGCCTGCTGCTGACATATTCTTTGCAAGTAACAGCGCCTGCTCTAGCGTTTCTAAATAGTTACTATCAACATGCCTAGCTCTTGGTGGGATCGCACACACCCAATACGCGTTGTGTAAAGAAATTGAGTGCGCTAAGGTGCCATTTTCAGTTAAGACCAGCTGCCTTGACCAGCTATGCATATCGTTAGCTTGGGTTCTGGTGCCTTCTATTTGCCACCCTTGCAACTCAGCTTCGCGACACAACGCTTCACCGAGCCAACCCGCGCCCAGTACGACCAGACTGCGATTTAATACTTTCATATGAATATTACCTTAACTAGGAAGTTACCTTGTATTATCTATGTAAAAGAAGTTAACGCAAACGGTGGCGTTCTCCTGTTATCTATGGTTTGATTACCGTTTGCATAAGCTAAAAATAAGAAGTGTCATGCTTGAGAATTTATCCCTTAGAAAGAAAATATTGCTGCTAATTGGCGGCACCATTTCCGTATTATTAATTATTGCATCAAGCTTTTTCGTCAGCCATATTGCAACACTCTCTCGAGATGGAATTGAACGAGAAACGCAAAGCTATATTCAAGCCGAAAAATTGGCGATGGAAGCATTCTTTGGCCAATACGGCAAAGTAGTTGAAACCTTTGTTTCTACGCCTCACAACATTCATTGGTTTGAAAATTATAATACCCGTGGCGCCGATCTGACTAAAGATAAAGACTATCAAGAGGTCAATGAAGACTTAGTTAGAATCGCCAAAGGTGATGAAAATATTCTCTCAGCCTTTATTGCCTCAGCAAACACCGGTGAATATTTTAAAGAAAATGATCGTACATCAGCATATTCAGATGGTCGACCTTACTATGCTTATAAACGCCCATGGTGGCAGGATACGCTTGATGTAGGTAAATTGTATGTTGGTCCAATTGCAACCGATATCAATACCGGTGCGGTGTCTGCTGTGATCCGTCAACCTATCTACAATAACGGCGGCAAACTCGTCGCCATGGGTGGCGTCGACTTACAGATCAATAAATTGAACGATATGGTTGAACGTATCAAGTTTCAAGATAAAGGTTTTGGCTTTTTGCTCGATGGTGATTTAAATGTTGTGCATTTATCCAAGCGTACTGGTCATTCACTCTCTACCACAGATGAAGGCGAGAAAGGCAAAGAAGGTTTAGATGGCCTTGAATCCCAGTTTTCCAATACATCAGGCTTTGACGCTCTAAATGCCGCTATCAAGCGTAACCCCGTTGGCAATAGTACAGTCACGTTCAAAGGGGAAGCGTATTATGTTGTTTATGACAATGTGAAATTAGACAACCCCCTATTGGATTGGCACGTTGGCCTACTCATTCCGGTGTCGCTGATCGAAGCGCCGGTGAATGAGGCCGTCATGAGCACAATCACAGCCTTGATTATTATCTTAGCCATTATCGTGGCAATGATCTTGCTCGCCACGCAAATGATCACCAAACCGATTGTAGCGCTTACCGAAACCATGCGAGACATCGCATCGGGTGAAGGCGACCTAACTAGACGTATCGATATCACCAGTAAAGATGAAGTTGGTCAACTCGCGCTGCATATGAATACCTTCATCGATAAACTTAGAGCAATGATGCTCGATACCGCAGCACAAGCTGAGCAATTAAGTAATGCTTCCGCCCAGTTGCGTGAAGTCTCAAACAATACTAACAGTGAGATTCAGCGCGAAAAAGAACAGGTGGATAGCGTAAGCGCGGCAGTGACCGAGATGGCAGCCACTGTGACTGAAATCTCACGTAATGCACAAGAGACCAACCAAGCCGCTGATGTCGTGCAACGTATTACCAATGAAGGTGCAGGACGTTCATCACAAGCCCAAGAAGTCATGACTGAACTTGCACTTCATATTGGTGAGGCCGCAAAAGTGGTTGCCGGGCTTGAACAAGAAACCAGTAATATAGGTGCCGTTATCGATGTGATTAACGGTATTGCTGAACAAACGAACTTGCTGGCACTCAATGCCGCCATAGAAGCCGCTAGAGCGGGCGAGCAAGGTCGAGGCTTTGCGGTGGTTGCTGATGAAGTCAGATCGCTTGCAAGCCGCACGCAAGAGTCTACCGATGACATCCGCAATATGATCTCTCGTTTACAGCAAATTGCCCAACAAGCTTCAGTGATGATGCAACAAGGTCAAGACCGCGCAGAGGGGACCGTAGAGGAAACACAAGCCGTACTGGATGCCTTGAAAGAAATCACAGAATCGGTCACGACAGTACAAGACCAGAGTCATCAAATTGCGACATCAACAGAGCAGCAAACCGTTGTTGCAGAAGATATTAACAATAGCCTTAACCAAATTAATGAGCTCGTTAATAGCACGGCCAACCACGCAAATGTACTGGCAGATGAAGCCCGTGACTTGAACGACTTAGCCAAGGCGCTCAACTCAACGGTCAACCAATTTAAGCTTTAATCAAACACTAAAACACGTCGCAATCGCGGCGTGTTTTGATCTGAGGCAAACCTAACCCAAGCGGTAAAAAGTACACTGACACTCTTAATGAAACTCGAGAGTGCGTATCGTGATTAATTTACCTATTTGGAATGATTCCCTTATCAACAAGTACAATATATCTGGTCCTAGATATACCTCATATCCAACGGCCTTGTCGCTTGAATCTGGCTACAGCCAAAAAGAGTTACAAGCGGCTATTACGGGCTCTAAATCTCGCTCACTCTCGCTGTATATTCATATCCCTTTCTGTCATCAACTATGCTACTACTGTGGCTGTAATAAAATCATTACTCGTCATCAATCCAAAGCTGACGTTTACCTAGACTACTTAGAACAAGAAATCGCAGCAAAAGCGCCGCTATTTTCTGAGTATCGTGTAGAACAACTTCATTTAGGCGGTGGGACACCAACTTTCTTAACTACCGAGCAAATGACACGTCTAATCGAAATGCTGAATAGTGCATTTAATTTCTCTCAAAGTGCACAGCGTGGTATTGAAATAGATCCAAGATCACTTGCACCAAATATGATGCGACATCTACACGATCTCGGATTTAATCGTGTATCTTTTGGCGTACAAGATTTTAATGATGAAGTACAAGCTGCGGTAAATCGCCCACAGCATCTAGATGAAGTTCTAGCTATCTTAACGGAAGCGAGAACGCTCGGTTTTAAATCTATCAATATGGATATGATCTATGGGCTACCATTTCAAACAGTAGAGAGCTACAAGCAAACGGTTGAGCAACTTATCGCGCTTTCTCCTGATAGAGTCTCTGTATTTAACTATGCCCATCTTCCGGATAGATTTGCAGCACAGCGTAAACTAAAAGAATCCGACATGCCGAGTGCGGGAGAAAAACTTGAAATCTTTAAGCAAACACTGGAACAGATGACCTCTGCTGGGTATCAATTCATCGGTATGGATCACTTCGCCAAAAAAGACGATGAACTGGCTATGGCGCAAAATGAAGGGCATCTACATCGTAATTTTCAAGGCTACACCACTCATGGCGAGTGTGACCTGTTAGGTCTTGGTGTGTCATCCATTTCTCAAATTGGTCACATGATTTTGCAAAATGAAAAAGAGTTAAAACCTTATTATCAGGCTTTAAGTGATAAAAGGTGTGCGATCACTAAAGGGATAACTTTAAGTGGTGATGATGAAATACGCGCGGCTGTGATCAAACAGCTTATTTGTCATTTTGAGTTAGATAAAAAGGTGTTCGAGCAACGTTATGATATAAATTTTGACGAATATTTCGTTCAAGCTCTTAACGCTCTCGAGCCGCTAGCAGCAGATGGACTGGTAGAGCTGAATGAACACACCATAAAAGTTACCAGTAGCGGTAATTTATTTATTCGTATCATTTGCATGTGCTTTGATGCCTACTTACAAAACCAAATCAAAAACACCCGCTTCTCTCGCGTTATTTAACCACCTTACTCTCTCTAAGTTACCACGATCTCCCACGTTACTGTGTTTATGGTGGGAGTGAAGTGCGTCTCGCGAGATTTTATGTTTCTCAAATAGCAAAAAACCATCACATTGCTGAAACTGGCTTTGAAATACATGGTTTTTTACCGAAATTTTCATTGCAACCCATCGGCGGGTGAACCACCTCGCACCATGTTGCACTGTGCTGATACTGTGGTAGGAGCGAGTTCACCTCGCGATGTGTTGATTAGCTTGCGAGGTTTTCTATTTCTCAAATCTCTTTACCCCAAACAGCAAAAAACCCGTCGCATTGCTGCAACGGGTTTCTCTTATTAGGCCCTGGCGATGTTCTACTTTCACATGGGTAATCCACACTATCATCGACGCTGTTTTGTTTCACTTCTGAGTTCGGCATGGGGTCAGGTGGGTCCAAAACGCTATAGTCACCAGGAAATTCTGTTCATCAATGAAGTCTCCCTCATCAATGTAAATCCGGAAAAAGCTATTAAATTCTTTTGTCTACTTTAGTCTATTAACTTCTGTCGCTTATAAACCACTTTGGCGTTGTATGGTTAAGCCTCACGGGTAATTAGTACGAGTTAGCTTAATGCCTCACAGCACTTCCACATCTCGCCTATCAACGTTGTAGTCTTCAACGGCCCTTCAGTTGACTCTAAGTCAAAGTGAGAACTCATCTCGAGGCCTGCTTCCCGCTTAGATGCTTTCAGCGGTTATCAGTTCCGAACGTAGCTACCGGGCAATGCAATTGGCATCACAACCCGAACACCAGCGGTTCGTCCACTCCGGTCCTCTCGTACTAGGAGCAGCCCCTCTCAATTCTCAAACGCCCACGGCAGATAGGGACCGAACTGTCTCACGACGTTCTAAACCCAGCTCGCGTACCACTTTAAATGGCGAACAGCCATACCCTTGGGACCGACTTCAGCCCCAGGATGTGATGAGCCGACATCGAGGTGCCAAACACCGCCGTCGATATGAACTCTTGGGCGGTATCAGCCTGTTATCCCCGGAGTACCTTTTATCCGTTGAGCGATGGCCCTTCCATTCAGAACCACCGGATCACTATGACCTACTTTCGTACCTGCTCGACGTGTCTGTCTCGCAGTTAAGCTTGCTTCTACCATTACACTAACCGTACGATGTCCGACCGTACTTAGCAAACCTTCGTGCTCCTCCGTTACTCTTTGGGAGGAGACCGCCCCAGTCAAACTACCCACCAGGCACTGTCCTCAACCCCGATTCAGGGGCCTAAGTTAGAACATCAACACTACAAGGGTGGTATTTCAAGGTCGGCTCCACAGAAACTAGCGTCTCTGCTTCAAAGCCTCCC
>JWIH01000017.1 GCA_000814665.1 Pseudoalteromonas flavipulchra NCIMB 2033 = ATCC BAA-314 | reverse complement strand
CGGTGATTTTATCTGCACTTTTATCTAGCTTTTCTTTTTGCTTTAAGTCTTGAGTGACCAGCTCTTCACTTAAGCCATCTTGCGCTTGATGGCGCTCAATTATGCGTTTGCTTGCGCGTTCTAATTTGGCTTTTTTACGGCCTAGCTCATCGAATGTACCGCTCCACTCTTTACTTGCGTTGGACTTCAATTTGCACCCATCAATGGCAAACATGTTGCGTCCTATCAAGCCTTCTTCATCACATATCATCAGCACTTGTGTGAATAGCGGTTCAATCTGTTCGTGCATTTTAGCTACAAAACCCGCTATTGATGTGTAATGCGGCTGAATATCACCCGACACACTCATAAATAAAATGTTTGTTTCACACGCTTTAGCAATTCGCCGACTACTGATTAAACCATGTGCATAGCCCAGTAAAATAACCTTTAACATCACCGAGGGCGGATACGCCGCAGCGCCTGTTTTGTCGTTGTTATACCAAGCGTCAAAGCCCGACAAGTCAAGCTTATTTTCGACAATATAACAAAGCGCATATTCAAAGGTTCCCGGCAAAATTTGCTCAGCGAAATTGATTGGAATGAATTTATTTTGGCGGGATAAGTTTGGCTTATAGTTGGCCATAACAGATTACCGTGGGTGAATAATAGCTATTAGATCACAGTAACCAACTCGATTCAAGGTTAAGAAATAGTCAATCCAAAACCAACAATCCAGTACCTGAAAAGAGTAATTCTACAGCCTCAACGCCCAATTAAGGTGTGAAGCGCGCAATGACCAAGCAACTGCATACCACCTTAATCACTAAAACCAACGCATACCAAAAATGCCACGCGTGCTGAATCCCTCTTGAACTGTTTGTTAGCCATCTTTCTTACCACCTCCAGATGACTTGGGCGGTTTTACAGGGGGCATTGGTGTTCCAACTTTCATATTAGGTAGATTGCGTCCTGTATTTGGTACAATGACTCGACCTTTACCTTGAGGTTTATCTGACATGTTTACGCTCCAAGATAGTTTTCAGTGAAATATTCATCTGCTGCATTTTCAGCTGCTTCTTTTAGTTTGATCTTTCGCGGTAAAACAATACCATTCAAGCTTGCCCTTTCAGCCGATAAGATACGACCTTTTAAACGAACTGTTTCTTCATGAATTTCTTCTTCAGTTAACAAGCCCTCTGATACTTTGTACCAAATAGTCTCAGCTTCAAGGAATATAGCTTGGACTTGATTGTTTAGTTCAGACACAGGTTTTAGACGCTTTCGATATGGCAAAAATGGTTTAATTGCAGTGACCACCTGAGACAAAGCAATTATGCAAGCCCATACCATTTGATGCTCTTTCCAAAGAGCCCAGGTAGCTATGCTTGCCGATGACGCAATAGCCATGAAGATACTCAAAGCTTTATCTGTCCACTCATCCTTTGCCGCATACCCGTGGAGGTATGCAATTTGCGCTTTAAGTTCTTTCAGTAAATTCCAATATCGTAACTGATACAACTAGATTTCCTCCTTGATGGCTAACGCCTCAAACACCGGCGCAGCTTTGCTGCGTCCGAGTGCTTTGACTTGTTAGAGCTTTAAAACCAATTAAGCCTATTAAGGGACTCTTTGAATTCATTGGCAACTGCCTCAAACCTATTATAATCACCACCAAACATTCCAGCTTTAATTGGCGGCCATCGATCTTTAAGAGCTTCGGCCTCCGCAACTACCTTCGAAAAAGGTGAATTTTCCCTGCTTCGATATTTCCAGCCAAATCTTCCAATCGGCCCCCAGACATAGCCGTCGACTTCCTTTCTTAAATCAGCAACTACCAAGGCGTATAGCACTTCAAATTCATCAAACGCTGACTCGTAACTTTTACCAAGAAAAAATAGATCATCAAGAAGAGGCTGTATTTGCTTGAATATATATTCGCTGTCCGGAGTATAATGCTTATCGTGACCAGGTATTCTTTTAAAAATATCAGCTCTTGTGAGCTCAAGAATTCCACTTGATAGATTTTGGACAAATAGATTCTCTTTATTCCCGTATTCTGAATCACCTAATTTTGTGTAAAATACTCTCGCTAAGCTTTCATAGTTTTTGCTTTCTATAGCTGCAATTCCTGCATGATATAAAACAAGCAAGAGCGGGTACCATCGCAGGTTTATCCATGCGGTTAGCCCGCTTTCTGACTCAATTAGACGATCACAAGCCCTCGATACAATTTTATTTAAAGCGCTATGCTCACTTTCCGTTGCCCAATATGCAATAACACCAACGATTGCACATAGATCTTTGGAATAAGTCTCGTATGATGACAGGCGCTCTAATAGCTCTTCGTCAGAAAAACTGCCCCGTGATGCAAAGTTGTCTTCACTGGTTAATGAGAGGAACCTTCTGAGTTCTCCAACCACAAAGTCATTAAGTTTTATCTGCGATTTTTGTGAAGACAATAGCTCTTTTACGTAATCAACTTTCTCTTCGAGAGTATTATTATTCCGTGATACCTCTGAATAAGGAACTGAAATAAGCGCATCAATATCTTTGCTAACATCTTCCGATAGCGCTTCAACTTCTGGGGCCGATATGATGAAATCACCATCGCCATCAAATTGACCATAATGTGGAGTCTGATCCGAGTTTATGTCATTGGCCACTTTGGTATATACATAAGCCATTAAACCGCTCGCAGTAATCACTCCATGCTCATTTGCTGCCTTTCCCCTCATCCCTTCAATCAAATGCCCAGTGAATACGGAATGATTCGGTAATGGACCACCAGAATCAGAAACAACCTCATTCGCTTTTCCCGCTGTTATCACTTGCCGAGAAAATCTTTGGTACATATCTTTCAAGAATCTACTACTACCAGCTTGGATATCTCTGTTTACAGCAAGCCCTCCATAGCATGCATCCATAATAAATAGGATGTGCTTCGCTCTTATAAGCTCGGCATTTCTTGTCAGCTCATCCCAACGAATAAAGGATGAAGAATCGTCCATATCGGCATCATGAGGAACTAAATACCCCACCTCTCCACGAAACCCTGTTTTTGTATGGCCGTGCCCAGCGAAGAAAACTATAAGTCTGTCATCGACTTGTATATCCTCCGATGTAAATGAATGAAAAGCTTTGAGGATGTTATTCTTTGTTGCTTCACTATCTAACAGAGAGATAACATTTTCAGCATCAAAGCCAATTTCATCAATGAGAATTTGCTTTATTTCTTCAGCATCACTGACGGCATAACCCAATGGAGAGGCATTTTCGTAGTCATTAATGCCTATCACCAAGGCCCTGCTAGCTTCATAGCTTTGTTTTAAAACATACTTTAAATCACGCACTATGCTTAATTTCCTTGTGAGGCTCTAACAATTTAATATCGAGCGATTGGGTCGTTTTTCTACAGCAATCTGTCTCATTTTTTTCCCATGACTATTGATAGCAAATTTAGGAAGTACTTACCAGCATTGAAGTTACGTTACATTGATCTAAATGTGAACACGACAAAAACGACCCACAGGGTCGTTTTCCTGACTATGGAAGAAATTCAATAGTTATGGATGTATATACAGAGGTTTAGGTGAAAGGATGAACGTCAGCTCTTCGCTCAAAGCCACCCTTAGTGCATTTACGTTAACTCACAATGGGGCAGAAGCGTGTTTTGGGTTTTAGCAACAAGAGTCAGTACCGCTTACACTGACTCGATATTGAGGTAGAGTCACTTGCTCGAGGATTTACTCGGCTTTAGGCCTGGAGTGTTTCCTGGAGTTTTTTTGTTGTCACGTCGACGTTGATCTGGCTTGCCAGTCGATTTGGCTTTTGGTTTTGGTCCTGGTTTCAAACCCATGATTTGATCCTTTTATTTAACGAGGTTATTCCTCGCTGTATGATATTTGATCAGTATTGATGGTTTTCAAGGTGTGTATGAAAAACAATCAAAAAAATATCCTCTAAGTTCTCTGCTGGTAACTCTCGTTTTGACGAACCACTTAAAATGTATGGTGACCGGTTGGAGGCACAAGATGTATAGAATTGCCTCGGGTTTGCGACGGCTGAGTGTTGAGAGATACAAGAGCTTCGTCGTGATATGGCAGAGTCCTCAGCT
This sequence comes from Pseudoalteromonas flavipulchra NCIMB 2033 = ATCC BAA-314, assembly GCA_000814665.1. Taxonomy (GTDB): domain Bacteria; phylum Pseudomonadota; class Gammaproteobacteria; order Enterobacterales; family Alteromonadaceae; genus Pseudoalteromonas; species Pseudoalteromonas maricaloris. Next base: position 335,146 of record JWIH01000017.1, on the reverse strand, counting down.
TGGGCCAAAACTGAACTAAAACGTCGACGAACAGCAAAAAATCAAAAAAGTTCTGCGCATGGTATAGGTGATGGTATCGAGAACAGCTAGCTTTCTAACTAGCTGCTATGTAGATATATTTTCTTCTGTTGATCTTCAAGTGGAATAATGACTCTAAAATGAGTTAGCACCCAGCTTAAGAAAAGGGCGAATATGATAAATATTCGCCATTTTGCTTGTTTTAGAAGCAGTTGAATCAAAAAAGTGATTTTTTCACTTTACCTTTCAAAAAAGCGCTTTATAATGCGTCGACATTGCAGGGGCGTAGTTCCAATTGGTAGAACAGCGGTCTCCAAAACCGATGGTTGCGGGTTCGAGTCCTGCCGCCCCTGCCACTTCTTATTTTGCACTTCGCATATTTTCAAAGTAAACTCCCTTAAAAAATTAAACTGCTTAGCTATGAATCCGATTTACGCAGATATTCTTGATATTGTACCGCTAAAGCTAAATTCTACATTTGCACATATTGATCCTAACGCTGTCGTTGCTACTGCTGCGAATGAGCTTCAGCAAATAGCTTTACCGACTGTTTTGTTGCAGGACTTTGAATTGGTCATGGGTAGAAAAATTGAGGTTATCATGGGTAACACGATTTCACTTGAGAATAACCAATTAAGTTTACCAAGTGCACAACTAAGTACGGCTCAAAAGCGTGAGTTGTGGCAATTAATCTGGAGTCAACAAGATGCAAGTTAAGCAAGGTGGTTTACTACAATTTCCACTTAATGAGATTATGCATGTAGAACAAGCCTGTCATGCTTTTCCTTGGAGTGAGAAAACCATGCAGTCTTGCCTTCATGGTCGTTACTTTAATACGGCTATTGTTGATGGTAATACGCTGGTGGGCTTTTACGTTGCAGAGCGTGCTGGCCCAGATTTAACCTTGATGGATATTTGTATTCGTCCTAATTATCAAGGTAAGGGCTGCGCGAAGCCATTAATGGAAGATTTGTTAGCGCAAGCGGAGAGTTTGCAAGCAGAAAATATCTTCCTTGAAGTTAGAGCGTCAAACACTGCAGCAATCGCGTTATATCATCGCTATGGTTTTGTCGAAATGGGCTTGAGAAAAAACTATTACCCAAGCACTCATGGCCATGAAGATGCAATGCTCATGGCTTTACCATTAGCCTAAGTGACTATTATCCGTTGGCTGATCTATTGATAGGGTGTAGCGCATAGCCTCAGTGAGCTTAAGCAAATAGTAATGGCGGTTACTGTTTTGTGTTTTTTGCAAACTGGTTTCTAGTTCCCCTGCGGCTTCATGAATATTCATAAAGCCAAAGCAACCCGCGCTGCCTTTGATACTATGTGCTAGTGCCCTTAAAGATTCCCATTCTTGTTTATCGTAAAGCTTTTGCAGCTCAACTAGCTGTGACGGTAGCTTTTCGACATAATTACGACTTATTTGTAAGAACTTTTCGGTTTTTAATAAGGCATCCCATGAAGAGGACTTGTCATTTTGAAGTTCAAGGTACTCTAGTAGCAATTTACCTAGCAATTCTTTATCTATCGGCTTGCCAAGAGTAGCATCACACCCTGCTTTAATATGGTTGTCTATGTCGTGTTTCATTACGTTGGCGGTAAGCGCGATGATTGGTCCATCATAGGCGGCATGTCTGAGCATTTGCGTTGCTTCTTCACCACCCATGACTGGCATTTGCATATCCATTAAGATCAGTTGATAGTCTTCAACCAGCGCCATCTCAACCGCTTCAGCACCGTTATTCGCAATATCAGGAACTATGCCCCAGTTAGACAGTAGCAGCGTAATAAGCTCTTGGTTATCGGGGTTGTCTTCCGCAACCAGCACTTTGGCATCAAGCTCTTTTACCGCCGCAATATGGGTTTTACTGTTATCCGGTTGTCTTGGTCGCTCAAGTGCGTTTAGCCAAGAGTAAGAGCGCTCTTTGAAATTACCAGAGACCTCAACAGAAAATAAGCTTCCTGTGCCTTGTTGGCTTTGAACATGCACGTCACCACCAAGCAGTTGTGCTAAATTCTTTGATATACAAAGACCTAGTCCTGTGCCACCGAAGCGTCGAGTTGTTGTTGTGTCGGCTTGCTCAAAAGGCTTAAATGCGCGCTCTAGTTCGTTTTGAGACATGCCAATTCCGGTGTCTTTGATGCTAAAGATAAACTTTTCAGATTCTGGTCTAAACTCCACCTTTAAACGAACGCCACCGTACTCAGTAAATTTCACCGCGTTTGTTGCGATGTTAAGCAAGATTTGTTTTAAGCGAGTAATGTCGGTGTAAAGCTTGTCAGGCAAGGGTAGAATAAATTCTGTGGAAAAGTTCAGTAGTTTTTCATTCGTCATCGGTTCAATGATGGATTCAATATCATTGATGAGTGGCATTACCAAGACCTCTGATTCTTCCACATCCAGCTTTTCAGCCTCAATTTTCGAAAGGTCTAAGATATTATTGATAAGCTCTAAAAGGTGTTTAGAGTTTCTTAAAATGGTGTCTAGGTGCTGTTTTGAGGTCGGAGAATTAGGATGCTGTATAAGCTGCTCGGTAAACCCCATAATAGCGGTCAGTGGGGTACGTATCTCATGACTCATGTTAGCTAAAAAGCGGCTTTTAAGCTGGTTTGCCTGCTCGGCTTCTACAATAGCAACTTCTAGCTTGCTATTGGTTTCTTCTAATTCTTTGGTTCTGTCTTCAACTTTTTCTTCCAAGTGCTCTTTGTAATCCTCAAGCTCTCGCTGAAAGGTACGAATTTGGCCGATCATATGGTTGAAATCTCGGAAAAGGATGCCAACTTCGTCACTGTTATGCTCCGGTAGCGCCACCATTAGGTCACCATCTCCGACTCTATGGCTCGCTTCCCCCAGTAATTCTATGGGGTTGAGCAACAGGTTGCGGACCACGATAAAAATCAAAATTGGCAATGTAACGACAGATAGAATAACGATCAATGCTGTGATCAGACTAATAGTTTTACCAGAGCGGTAAAGTAGCGACTTAGGGATCGTTGAAATATAAAAGTAGCCTCCGCTTAGTTGCGCGCTGTAGGTCATCCTTTCCACATTATCAATACTATGAATAACGGTAGAGTCTAATTGGCCAAGGTCAGCAATATAGCCAATTTCTTCTATTTCACTGGCACTTAAGTAGTGGCCAATGAGGTTCGTATCTGAGCTGAATAACACTTCACCATCAATGCTCACTAATAGGTTTAGCGTATTGTCGTACGGTGCTTCGAGAATACTGGTACTTAAAAGAGAAGGGGAGACTTGTACGACGATATAACCTTGTTGTCTAGGTTGCTTGAGTTCGTAATCTACGCTGTATATTTGCTGGACAAAATACAGCTGTGTACCTGCGCTGGAGGCAACCATAAATTGATGTTGGCGCAAGTTACTTTGCATGATCTGTTTGGCGAAAGGGTAGAGGTTTGGCGCTTCGCCCAAGTTACTGGAATAAAATGCGGAGCTTCTGCCATTGGGAGATAAAAGATTGATGCTGATAATATCTGGGTAGGCTTCACTATAACTGGCAAATACATCCATCAGTGCACCTAAACGTTTGGTTTTTTCCATCCTTTCAAGGTTGGCCGAATTAAGAAAGTCACTAAGTACTGGAGAGGTTGAGAGCAGTTTTGTTGTTGACTGGTAGATCTCAATATAATTGAACATCTTCTGCTGTTGTTGTTCAACGAAACGACTAACAATGAGCTTGGCTTGTTTTTGCGTTGAGCTAGTTACATTCGTGAGCGTAAATCCGCCAAGAAACAGCAAGGGTAATATCACAAGCGGGGTGATATACCAAAGGAGTCGAATACTTAACTTGCTTGTTTTCATGGATAACTAGCTGCCTTGCTACACGAAATCTTAATGACAATAAAATTAACATGAGTATTAAATCATAAGCGGGGAGAGGTGAATACTCAAGTTTGTCCAATTGCGTTGAAAATACGATAAAAGGTGGGGGCTAAATAAAAAAGCCTCCAAAAAGGAGGCTTTCGGATCGAAATTTTACAGCAGATTAGAAGTTATACTTCATACCTAGTGATAGACGACGACCTTTAACATCGAAGAATTCACCATCATCGTATGTATACGGTGTACGAGGTGGCTCTTTATCAAATACGTTATTTACACCAACACGTAGTTGTAGATCTTCAACCAAGTTAGTTTTATACATGAAATCTACAGTAGTGTAAGAAGAAACCTCATTGAAGTTGTTATCTTCAGGTGTCCACTCGTTATCTTCAACAGTGCTGTGGCGATAGTTTACTGTTACTACGTATGCAGAATCATCATGCGTGTATAGCGCGCTGAAACGGCCTTTCCAGCGTGGTGCGTCATCCGTTTCACCCATGTAGTTACGGAAGTCTTCCGCACGGCCTGTTGAGTTTTGGTTATCTTCAATCAAATAAGTCGCAGTTAGTTTAAGTGCAAACTCACCGTTTAATGCGTCAAATTTGTATGCAGATTCAAAGTCCATGCCTTTTTTGGTGATTTGTGCAGCGTTAATTGGACGCGAGTAGTAGTTTTCAATTTCACCAGTATCTTTGTTACGAACAAAGTTACCACAGAAAGGGTTGTCTAAAGAAGACGCTTCGTAACAAAGCTTAATACTGTCACGACCAAAGTATTCAATTGCACCATCAATTTCAAATGACCAGTAATCAACAGTAAGATCCAAGCCTTCAACAAACTCTGGCGTGTAAATTACACCGATAGTGTAGTCATTAGATACTTCGTTTTTCAGCTCAGTATTACCTTGAATGTAACCAGGTAAACTACCACCAGATAACCATTCATCAGAAGGCATCCAACCAGCAGCTAGACCAGCAGCTTGACAGTTGTTGATGATGTTATCTCTGTACTTGTAGTCACTGCTTAACTCTGCAATTGAATCTGCGCGACAAATGTCTGCACGGCCTGAGCTGTAAGTTTTAGAGTTTGGAGTAAACAGGTCACCTAGGTTTGGCGCACGTACCGATTTAGAACGGTTTACACGTACACGTAGTTCGTCAGTCACACCCCAGTTTAGTGCAAGTTTCCAAGCATCGTCACCACCTGTTACAGAGTAATCCATGTAACGGTATGCGCCTTCAAAAGTAAGGTCAGTAGCTAGGAACTCATCCATCAGTAGCGGTACAGAAACCTCTGCTGAGAATTCTTTAACTTCGATTTCGCCATCCATAGGTAGGCTTGAGTTACCTTTAATAAGGCCCTGTTCCATGTTTTCAGATGGACGGATCTTAGCAACTTCACGGCGGTGCTCAGCTGTAAACGCTGCACTTACGTAACCTGCAGGTAATTCAAATAATACACCATCAACCGTTGCACCAAATACTGCTTGGTCGTGTCTTGCAAAACGAGTTGCAGTCGTTGAAATGTAACCTAGTTGTTCCTGAGTTGCGCTTGTTGCACCCATTGGGTTGAATGGTACACAACCTTCACGTGCACCAGTCACGTTACCGTCAGCATCACGGGTAGCACACACAACTTGACCATCGATTAATACAGAGTCAATCGCATTAGCTAGGTTGTTTTTATAAACTTCACCAGTCCACAGCGTGTCTTGTTCGATACGACCGAATTGGAAGTATGTGCTGTAGCTCCAGTCATCGTTAATGATGCCTTCCGCACCAATTGATGAACGGAATACTTCACGCTCTTGGTTGTACTTACGGTCACCCCATAAGTTTTCGTTTGCTTGATAAAGTGTTACAGAGTCTAGACCTGCGTCATCCATCACTTTACCCATGGCATCGTTTACAAATGCGCTATCGCGACGGATTGTGTGTGAGAAGAATGCAGGGCTACTTTCAGTCGTTGCTTCTGTCTTAGAATAAGTCGCATCAAATGTTAGTGCATGTTCATCATTCAGCTCATAAGTACCGTAAAGAGTACCGATCATTCGCTCAAGAGGTGTGCGGAAATAATCTTTATAACCGTGTCTGAAGATAGCATCACCAGGGTTTGCTTCGTCGTACGTGTAACGGCCAGCAGCACGCTTTGAAATAGCTGGGTTAGGATCATCAATTAGACCAAGACCGTAATCGAATGGACGCATTGTACCGTCTTCATCGAAAGTGAAGTGGTGGTTCTCAAACGCTTCACGTGTCTTTGTACCAGTCCAAGCAAAGAAGTCACCACGCTCTGAGTAATAGCCAAGTGCTGTTGGGTGATTAAACTCGATATCAGCAGGAATACCGTCACTACCACCTGTATTTGCAGGGTTAGAGATAGATCTCATGCCGCGCTTGAAGAAGTCACGGTCTAGTTTCGCGTAGCTTTCATTTTTGGTGTAGTTTAAAGAGGTAATGAAAGATAGCTTTTCTAGTTCTTGGCCACCTGTAATAGAGAAGAAATATTCCTCACCACCGCTTTGCTCAGGCTTTACTGTAGACACATCAACTTCTACACCATCGAATGACTTTTTCGTGATGATGTTTACAACACCAGCTACAGCGTCAGCACCGTATACTGCTGCTGCACCACCTGTTGCGATTTCTACGCGCTCAATGATAGAGGTAGGGATGTTGTTTAAATCTACAGCAGTATCACCAACAGAGCCTGGTACAAAACGACGACCATTAACTAGTACCAATGTACGCTCTGAACCTAAACCACGTAGGTCAGTTGTATTTAAGCCTGATGCATAGATATAGCTAGTAGTATTCTCTGGAGATAGGCCAACTGTTGCTTGAGGCATTTCAGCTAAAAGGTCATTTACGTTTGTGATGCCTTGGTTTTCAAGCTCCACACCACCGATAACGGTAACTGGAGTCGGCGAAGTTAGGTTTACACGTTTAATTCGAGAACCTGTAACTTGAATACGCTCTACTGATTTTGCTTCTGTCTGTTCGTTTGCAACAGCTACTGAACTACTTACGGCACCAGCCACTAAAGCAACTTGGATACCTGCGGTAACTAGATTTAACTTCTTCAACATTTTGACCCTTATTTACTTTGTTTATAACGACGGTCAACTCTTTCCATACATTTGAAAGAGGAGATATCGCAATATAGGTGCAGCGTTTTTACCATAAACAATTGTTAAATATGGCTTTTGTCTAAATGTGTATGATGTTTATAAAAGGTGTAATATGTGATTTTGCTGTTCCTGTTTTGATTTTATTCTTATTAATCATGTGGTTGCACTGAGTCTTTGTGTCATCTTTTATTTACGGTTAGTGAGTGTTTACAAATGCTGTTATTGTTTTGAAAACAATAATTTTATATTTGATAGGAATGGTATAAGTTTTAGCGGTAATTTTGAGCGTATTTGTAGCTGTATTTGTAATTTTTATGTAGTATTTGCTGTGTTAAAAATGAGCGTTTGATATTTTGGAGATCATTTTTGTGGGAACTTTTAAAGATAGGCTGAAAATCAACCTATCTTTTCACGGTAGATGGCTAGTTTTGTATAGCTTTTAGGCGTCTGAGTTTGAGCTGTTCTTGAATAACCTTTCCCTGATAGCCTTTTGCAATGATCTCTTGTACGTCTATGTTGCGAGTTGCTAAAAAGTTCTGTGTAAGTTTGTCACAAAGCACGCGGAAATTATCACTTACCTTGCTACAAATATAACAAAAACGCGCTAATTTCTCAGGTCTGCGCCATGCGTCAATATTTTGTAATATAATAAGCCAATCCTCCGGTGTTTTATTTTCCTTGCTCAATAAATCGAGATTTGTGATGAGCTCTTTGCTGCTTTCTATGTAACTATTAGGTACTTTGAATCGTTTTGCTTGCGCTAACTGAACCAAGCTAGTACCCGAAAAGTAACAGGCAAGGCTGAATTGTGCTAACCCATCCAGCTCATCATTCTTTTCAAGTCTAGAGAGTGCGCTTTGGAATTTGTCATAGGCTGCTTCATCCCATGTTGGGATATATGGAGTGACATCATCAAGCGCACTGAGCCTCCAAATGGTATGTAGAAAGTGCCCCAAACCTTTATCTTGGATTGTCTTTTCTATTTCTAGCCAAATACGCTCTTTGGTTAAGGTTTTTAATTCACCGTTAGCAACCATGGTTCGCATAAGGTGCCAAGTTTCAGCGGCAATGGTGAAGTTGTATTCTTTATAGCGAGCTGCAAAACGCGCTACTCGCAGCACTCTAAGTGGATCTTCACTAAAAGCACTGCTCACATGGCGTAATATTCTGCTTTCTAAATCTTTTTGACCACCATAGGGGTCGATAAGTGAACCATCATCATCTTTAGCAATTGCATTAACGGTAAGATCTCGGCGAAGTAAATCTTCTTCCAGTGTGATTTCTGGGCCGAAGTCGCAAATAAATCCGGTATATCCTTGACCACTCTTACGCTCAGTGCGCGCAAGTGCGTGCTCATCTTTGGTCGTTGGATGTAAAAACACAGGAAAATCATTACCAACCTGCTGATAACCCAGTTTGCTCATTTGCTCAAGAGTGCTGCCAACGACGACATAATCTCTTTCTTTTATTGGGCGTCCTAGCAGTTCGTCTCTAACTGCACCGCCGACGAGGTAGATTTTCATTTTCTATGTTCCATTTTCTGCGATTCGAGGTTTTATCTTGAACCGGATTTTGCCATTATAGAGCGCATCATAACAATAAAGAGACAAGTCGTGTATTTACGCTATTTTGGGTTAACTGAAAAACCCTTTTCGATTGCTCCAAATCCTGAGTTTTTATTCCTTAGCGAACGTCACAAGGAAGCACTTGCACATTTAACCTATGGGTTGGGTGACGCGGGCGGTTTTGTGCTACTGACAGGTGAAGTGGGAACGGGCAAAACCACAGTAACACGAAGCATGTTGGCTCAATTACCTGAATCAACGAAGGTTGCTTTTATACTTAATCCATCACTATCAGAGCTTGAACTGCTTGCGACGATTTGTGATGAGTTGGAAATTGACTATGACAGCAACAACGCCACGTTAAAATCGCTTACCGATGTGATTAAGCATAGATTGTTAGAGAACCATCATAGTGGTGGTCATACTATGTTGATCATTGATGAAGCTCAGCATTTAGCACCTGAGGTGCTTGAACAGCTTAGGCTGCTGACTAATCTGGAAACAGATCATAAAAAATTGCTACAAATTGTATTGGTAGGCCAGCCCGAGCTACAGCATTTGTTACAGCGCAACGAGCTACGTCAATTGGCACAAAGGATCACTGCGCGTTATCACTTGCTACCACTTAGCGAATCGCAAGTGTTTGCTTATATACAGCACCGACTGCAAAAAGCAGGTTGTCAGCAAGCGTTGTTCCACCACGATGCGGTAGCCTATGTACATCAAGTGACAGCTGGGATCCCAAGATTAATAAATTTATTAGCTGACAGATGTTTATTAGGTGCTTACTCGGCATCGCAAACTCAGGTAACGAAAGCAATCGCTGTTCAAGCTGCAAAAGAGGCGCTACCCACTAATTTAGTGCCAGTTACAAGCCAAGAAAAAGATCGCGTGCCATTATTGTTTACGGCTTGGCTTGGTGTGTTATTTGTTGCAGGCTTTGGCTTGGCAAAATTGGTGTAGAGGGAAACATGTCGTATTTAACAAGTGCAATGAAACAGTCGCAACAAGGCGCAGATGCAGAGCAGGATTATTTGAGTCAACGTCAAGACGCCCAACTCATTTTCTATAAAAAGCTCGTTACCTATGCCGGTGCGGGTCTCTTGTCTTTGTCTTCACTTGGGGCGGGCTATTATATTGGTAAGATAACGACCCCCGCGGAAGTGCAACCAGCAGCAACGTCTAAAGTGGAGCCGAAAAAAGAAGAGCAAGCTGAGCTTTCTACAGATCTTGCGGTGGAGAATAATCAGCAGGTGAAAAAGGCTAATGTTGCTAGTCAAGAAGTGAGTACACCAACCACTACTTCAGCGACAAACAACACTGTTAATCCTAATCTAGCGGCGCAAACTGCTGAGCCTGAGCAGCATTTCCAGTGGGTGTCTGTGCAAATTGGTGTTGATAACCAAGGCAAGCCTTTATATCAACAACAATTGGTACCGGTAGATTCTGTTAAAGCTGTAGCTGTTGTTCCAGCTCCAGTCCCTACATCGGATGCCATTCAACCTAACCGGGTTACTCAAGACTCATCTCCCGGAGAAATCCAAACGGCTGGTGAATATGCGGGTTATCGCGTATTTGGTGCTAAGCCAAAACCGCAAGATGATGAACTTGCTGGGGTATCAGAAGAACTTAAAAAAGCCTTTGCTGAGGCGGTAAAAGAAACGGCACCGCATGAAGAGCCTGAGGTGCTTTCTACGACTAAGGACTCTGCTTCAGCTACGCCCATCGCGCTGCTGCCTGCCCAATTGCAAAATAGTATTCCAAGCTTACGTTATCAAGCGCATATTTATGCTACCGACTCCCATGAGCGGTGGATAAAAATAAACAATAGACCTTTATATGAGGGGGATAGTCTAGGTGCTTTGACCGTTGTAGAAATTACACCAGAGCAAACACGTTTTGATTTCGATGGTATTGAATTCAGCCTCGAGGCAATGGAGGACTGGCTGCCTTAATATCAAGGCAGCATTGAGTGTTTAAAAAACCGAATAAGATCAAGTTTGAATTCTTCAGGCTTGACCGCTGACTCTAGCTCATCGTTTGCTTTTTTCGCGCTTAAATCGATATCCTGAACTTCAATGTAATGCATGTGCTTAGCGTGATAAAACACTTTAACTACGGGTTTTAGCGGTGTTTTGGGATTGCTTTGGGCAATAACACCGACCTTACCACTAGTGAGTTTTACTAGGGTGCCCACAGGGTATACGCCAATGCAAGCAATAAACCGGCTTAGGAGTTGTTCGTCAAAATGGTGAGGGCAGCCTTCACGCATTAACTTAAAAGCTTTAATTGGTGTCATGCCCTCTTTATAGACGCGCTCGGCGGTCAATGCGTCATAAACATCAACGATAGCGGCCATTCTCACATGCTGTGGTAGTTCGTCCGCGGTTTTGCCATAAGGATACCCTGTGCCATCTAGGCGCTCGTGGTGATAACCCGCAATTTCGCAAGCCACTCGTCCAAGACCCGCATTGAGCAAAATATCAAAGCTATATTTTGCGTGTGATTTCATAATGCCGTATTCATCTAAGCTCAACTTTCCAGGCTTATGTAAAATATCGTCGGGAATTTCTATCTTACCAATGTCATGGAGTAGCGCCCCTGTGGTCATCTCTTCGGTTAATTCTCTAGAGTAGCCAAGATGCTTACAGAAAATAGCCATTAAGATAGAAACATTAATAGAGTGCTCCAATAAATAGGCGTCTTTTTCTCTGATCCGAGCAATGCAGGAAAGCGCATCTTGATTGCGAAATACGGAGTCAATAAAGCCGCTCGCTGTTGCTTTAAAAGCCTCTATTTCTATCGTTTTACCCGCTTTAATATCCGCAAACGCTTTGCTTTGAATTGCCTTTGCTTCGTCGTAAAGTGTCACTGCGTGTTGCATTTCTGCGTCAACACTACACTTGGTTTGCCAAGGGTCATGCTCTGGTTTATGCGGTTCTTCTATATTTTGATCGTGAGGAGGTTCATCGTGAGGGTCGTGTTCTGAAAGGCGCTTACTGGGATCAACCGTTACCTCTAAAACACCACTCTTTTGTAGCTTTGTAATGCTTGTTTTCGTTCTCACCCAGCCCTTGGTTTTAATCGCAACTGAGCCTGTCTGCTTTGTCACACCGACAACAAACATACCTGGCTCTAAATCACTGATATTAATATTAATCTCTGGCATGAGGATTCCTTTAGTTGTGTCTTTAAGCGTAGCAAAGCTTGGTAAAATAGAAAGGATTAAAATATAAATATGATTGATTTTCCCCCAATAAACCCGCATCCTGAAAGAAACAAAAAGGAGTCTATCTTATGCGCTTATCTCCCTTGGCATTAGGTCTCATTGCCACTTTGTCTTGGCATGCGAATGCTAATTTGAAACAACAAGTTGCAGAGTCTATGCCTGAACTTGAATCTTTGTACCTACATTTACATCAAAACCCTGAGCTTTCGTATAAAGAAGAAAAAACAGCAGGGCGTTTGGCGGATGAAATGCGCAGACTTGGTTATGACGTGACTGAAAATGTGGGTGGCTTTGGTGTTGTTGGCATGCTGAAAAACGGTGATGGTCCAACGGTGATGATCCGAGCCGATACCGATGGTTTGCCAATTATTGAAGAAACAGGAAAGTCGTACGCGTCAAAAGTTAAAGTGAAAGATGATGCGGGGAATTTGGTTGGTGTGATGCACGGTTGTGGTCACGACATCCATATGACCAGTTTAATCGGTACAGCAAAACAGCTAATGGCTAACAAGGAAAAGTGGCAAGGTACATTGATGTTAGTTGCTCAACCCGCTGAAGAAGTGGGTGGCGGCGCAAAAGCCATGTTAAAGGAAGGGTTGTATACTCAGTTTGCTAAACCCGATCATGTGCTTGGTTTGCATGTAAGTGCTGCGGTTCCTGCCGGTAAAGTGGCGATTGCCCCAGGTTATGCACTGGCTAATGTTGATTCAGTTGACATCATAGTTAAGGGGAAAGGGGGCCATGGGGCCTATCCACATACTACCATCGACCCTGTGGTACTGGCATCGCGGATTGTGCTAGGACTACAGACCATTACATCACGAGAGATCTCTCCGTTAGAACCGTCGGTGATCACAGTAGGCTCTATTCACGGTGGTTCTAAGCACAACATCATTTCAAACGAAGTGAAGCTACAATTGACGCTACGCTCTTATAACCCGGATGTGCGTGAGCAACAAATTGCGGCGATCAAACGCCTGACTGCAGGCATTGCACACAGTGCAGGGTTGGAGGACAGTCTTGTGCCTGAGGTTATCGTTCATGAAAGCGAAAGCATTCCATCTACGTATAATAATCCGGAGTTGGCTGAGTTTGTAACTAGCGCCATTAAGCAGGAAATTGGTGCAGAAAATGTTGAACAATCTCAGCCGGTGATGGCTGGTGAAGATTTCGGCTTATATGGCCGTACTGATGACAATGTACCAATTACCATTTTTTGGCTAGGTGGTGTTAATCAAGCGGTATTCGATGCAGCACAAAAAAGCGGTGAGCCTTTACCTTCATTGCATTCTAGTAAATTTGCGCCAGATTATCCAATTGCCATCGCAACTGGAGTAAGAGCGATGAGCAATAGTGCACTTGCTTTGTTTAATCAAAAATAAGCTTTATCTAGCATTTTTATCTAACATAGTAAAAAGGTAGCCTCGGCTACCTTTTTAGTTTTTAGTCTTTATTTGCTGCTGCAAGCATTAACTCTCTATTGCGCTCTAGTTTTACCAGCATCGCATCAGCAATGGGTTTGAACTTAGCGAGCTCAGACTGAGGTAATGGCTCAGACTTCGGCAGTTTTACCGTTTTAGGATTTCGGTGTACGCCGTTCACCAAAAACTCATAATGAAGGTGAGGACCTGTCACGCGGCCAGTTGAGCCGACAGTACCAATTTTCTGTCCTTGCTTCACTTTTTGACCTGTCTTCACTGCACGTTTATTCAAGTGTAAGTACTTAGTCACATACTTGCTACCGTGCTGAATAAACACATAGTTACCATTGAGTTTATTGTAACCTGACTTGAGTACTTTACCGTTACCAGAGGAAACCACCGGTGTGCCTACGCGTGCTGCATAGTCTATACCATTGTGAGAAGATACTCGGCCAGTCACAGGGTGAAGGCGACGCGGATTGAAGCTGGAGCTGATATATTTGAAGTTAACCGGTGCTCTTAAGAAGGCTTTTTTCATGCTACGGCCTTCAGGGGTATAGAACTCGTCATCAGTATGACGAACCGCGCTGTAACGCTCGCCTTGGTTGATAAATTCTGCGGCAATAATTTTACCATTACCGATTTCTTCACCGTCTACATAGTGCTTTTCAAATACTAATGCGAAAGAGTCGCCCTTACGAATATCGTTTGCAAAGTCGACATCCCAACCAAAAATATCGGCGAAGTTCATTATTTGACGTTCGCTAAGACCCGCTGAAATACCGGCGCTCCAGAAGCTGGAACTGATCTCGCCACCTGCTGATTTTTCGCGACTTTCGATTTCTTTGCTTTCGATTTTGGTTTCGTAACTACCCTCGTCATTTAGGGTGACCAATAAGGTATCCGTTTTTGACAAGATGTATTTTAATTGAGCTAATTCACCACCATCATTGCTAGCAAAGCTAAGCACTTCTCCCGGGTGGATTTTAGTCAGCTTACGGGTTTCTGCGTTGGTATTGACCAGATTGTGTAACGTTTTGGCAGAATAACCTGCGCGTTTAAAAATCACGGCTAGGCTGTCGCCAGACTTCACTTCGTGGTCTTTAAATTCAAATACAGGTTGCTTAGGGGCAGACTCAGGGGTGATGACTGGCGCTGCATCTAATTCAGTAAGTTGCTCTGTTTTTTCTGATATTTTTACTGGCAACTCGTAACGTTTCCCAACTTCTAAAGCTTTTCCGTCATTATCTTTTGAAGCCGTTGCTTTTTCAGAGGGGATCAGGGCAATTCCGACCATCGCAGATAGGAAGCCGATGATGAGCACTTTGTGCTTTTTGGGGAGCTTATGAACCACATGAACCATAATGCGCCTTTTCTGCTGTCAAGAATTATTGTAGATAATATTGCAGGATATACGTAATAAACCCGTAATACCAGCGTTTTGTGCATTTAAACTCGGATAAATATAGGCTAGAATCGAGCGATTACAAGTTATAGCTGTTGGAGTGAGAATAGTGGATTTAGAAACTGCATTTGCAGAGATTAGCCGTGGTGCAGAAGAAATTCTGTTGCAAGATGAATTAAAAGAAAAGCTGAAGTCAGGTAAAAAACTACGTATTAAAGCGGGTTTCGATCCAACAGCACCTGATTTGCATTTAGGCCACACGGTGCTAATCAATAAAATGAAAACCTTTCAAGACTTAGGCCATGAGGTGATTTTCTTGATTGGTGATTTCACCGGTATGATTGGCGACCCAACGGGCAAAAATGTAACTCGTAAGCCACTCACTCGTGAAGATGTACTGGCAAATGCAGAAACATACAAAGAACAGGTTTTCAAAATTCTTGATCCTGCCAAAACCACAGTTGCATTCAATTCTGAGTGGATGGAAAAGCTTGGCACAGCTGGTATGATCAAGCTTGCTGCACGTCAAACTGTGGCACGTATGCTTGAGCGCGACGACTTTAAAAAGCGTTATGCAAATGGCCAAGCAATCGCAATCCACGAATTCTTATATCCACTGGTTCAAGGTTGGGACTCGGTTGCATTAGAGGCGGATGTTGAGCTCGGTGGTACCGATCAGCGCTTCAACCTATTAATGGGTCGTGAGCTACAAAAAGACGAAGGGCAAAAGCCGCAAACTGTACTGATGATGCCGCTACTTGAAGGCACCGACGGCGTACAGAAAATGTCTAAGTCATTAGGTAATTACATCGGTATTACTGACGCGCCAAACGACATGTTCGGTAAAGTGATGTCGATTTCTGACGATTTAATGTGGCGTTACTACGAATTACTAAGCGCGAAAACACTGGATGATATCGCTGCACTTAAAGAAGAAGTTGCGGGCGGCCGTAACCCTCGTGACATTAAGATTGAATTTGCAAAAGAAATGATTGCTCGATTCCACAGTGAAGCTGACGCTGAAGCGGCACATCAAGATTTTATCAAGCGTTTCCAAAAAAATGCCTTACCTGATGAGATCCCTGAAGTCACCGTAACTATTGAGGGTGAAAGCACGTTTATCACTAACTTGCTAAAAGAAGCGGGTTTAGTGGCAAGTACTTCAGAGGCGATGCGCATGATCAAGCAAGGCGCAGTAAAACTTAACGGCGAAGACAAAGTAACAGATACTAAATTAGAAGTTACTAAAGGTTCTTGCGAAATCTACCAAGTAGGTAAGCGCAAGTTTGCGAAAGTAACGGTAAACTAAATTAGTTTGCCTACACTTCATTTTAAAAAAGGCTAGGCTACCGAGTGACTAGCCTTTTTAATTTGAGATATAAAAAGCGCGGTTATCGCTCTTTTTCAAGACAAGTCAATTCCCGCTTCAATTTCGCCTATTCCCACGCAAACTTTCTTCTTAATTAAGCTGCAAAAATCGCCTTCAGATGTTGGTTGATTTTGATCATGAACGTTATTTGAGTGTTGTTGAATGCAAGCAAGCTTATCAGAATTACACCTTGGCAGAGTTTACCCTAGCCAGTATGCTTAGGTTAGGGTTAATGGTGTAGCGCATACATGGAACAAATTGAGATATTCGAGATCCCAAGTCCGTGTAAGGGGATCTGTCAGGTAAATAATCGCGGTTATTGTAAAGGTTGCTATCGCAGTCGCGAGGAGCGCTTTGAGTGGAATAATTTGAATAACGAGCAAAAGCGTAAAGTTATCTCGTTGTGTCAGCAACGTTATAAAAGGTACCTGCAACGAAAGTCAAAATCAGAGCATATGGATGATGATCAAAAAGGGGAAAACTTCAAATTTGATATTTAGCTTTAAGCATTTTTATTATTCCTTGTCGCTCAAACTCCTCTAACTTTGCTTTGATAAGTGGAACTAGCTGTTCGTTACGCTTATGTACAAAGTGGAAACTTTCAACAACGGCTAAGTTTTTTATCTGCAATGTTTCTTCATTTATGTTCTTTAGATGTGGCTTTAAGTGAAAGTCGAGTATCAGTGCGCCTTCAACCTGTTTCTGCATGACTAAGTTAAGCTGTGCCACCGCGCTTTTAACGCCAATAACATAGGCTGTGGTATGGTGTTCAGCCAAATAAGTAGTTGCGACGGGATAGCCGCTGCGGACCGTTAATGATTTGATTTCGTTAAGCTCGCAGTGAGCACATAGGGTGAATAACTGTAAATTAAACTGAAATAAGGGATAGTCAATACGGCGCAGGTTTGGATACTCATTCTCCACACTGGCAACTCGAGCTAGCTGTCCGTCTAAGTTTCCTGCGTTGGCTGCAATTAAAGAGCCTTTATGATTAAACTCCTCAAGGCGTAACTCTATTCCGAGAGATTGATAAACCATTTCCATCAGCTCTATCACATAGAGCGCTTGTGGAGTTTGCGGTGGTTTATTGAAGCGCATAACTTTTGGTAGTTCATTCGCGGCGTGTGCAACAGTTGAAATAATCATTAGTAAACACAGTAATACGGTTTTCAATCCGACTCCTTCGGTGGGTCACTCAGCGATTTTTATGCATTTAAGTATACATAATTTTTACAATAAAGGGCACGCTATCGCGCTTTAATCAAAACTAGATTTTGCTGCAATAGACAGACAGCCTTGTGATACAATTGAGCTTTCCTTTGCTTAAAATTGAATGATGCGTAATGAGCTATAACCTGTGTTTACTACCTAGACAAGAAAAATACCAAATTCAACTTGAGTATGAGGCGTCGTTTTGGGCCTACCAAATAAAACGAGGCAAAAAAAGTAGAGAAGCGATTTATGACACCATCAATCAAAGGCCGTTGTCTGAACAGGACACGCTAAAGCAAAAGTTTGAGTATTACCTGAGTCTAATGCTTGCTTGATGCTGACAATTGAATTGCTCCCAGCCGTAATGACGCCGCTTGTGAATAAGTTTTATGCAGCAAACAAAGCGCGGGGGCGAGCAGCAAAACACGACAAAGTGTGGGTTGCAAAAAATAGCAATGAAATTATCGCGGCTTGTCGTTTGCAACCGGTAGACGGATATTGGTTGCTGGTGGGCGTTTATGTTGCATCACAACATAGAAAACAAGGCATTGCGAAGAAACTAATTGAAACTGTGATTGCACAGTTTCGTAGTCAGCAGCCACAGCAGATAATTTATACTTTTGCTTACTGTCATCTTCATGACTTTTACAGCGCACTTGGGTTTCAAAGCAATTCACGAGAGCTACCACCTGAACTTGCTTCTCGCTTATCTAGTTATCTTGGACAAAATCGTCAACTCGTGGCAATGTATTACGTCTAGTTAACAACCTCGGCTTTTTATGTTTCGCCTGTGTTTTATATTTTGCATTTGCCTATTTACTGCATTGGTAAATGCTGCACAAATTTCTCGACTTTCTCCCGCGGAAGGATTATCACAAAGTTACGTAAATACGTTGCTCATAGATGAGCAGGGCTATTTGTGGCTTTCTACCGAAGGAGGACTTAACCGTTACGACGGTTATCAAGTGCTGGACGTGAATGGACCAGATGGTGTGCTTGATAAAGTGCAAGTGAATTATATTTACCAGGACAACCTTGGTGGCATTTGGATCACCACGGGGATCGCGGGATTATTGCGATACGACCCCATGAAAGACGAGTATAGAAAGTACATAGAGCCACCCTCCACAGAGGACGAGTTTTATTCCAATTTGGTTAATATTGTTTTGACCAAAGATGATGATCATATGTGGGTTGTGCGCACCAATGATGTCGCTATCCTCAATATCCATACAGGCAAACTTGAGAGTGAAGTGACTTTACCGCTAGATGAAGAAAGCGGTTTTATACGCGCCGTTTATCAACATCAAGACATTTTGTTTATCGCCACTTCAGAGCGCTTGTTTGCATATCATTTAACAACGAAAAAACTAAGACCCCTTGACCACCTTGCTCCCATTGCACATCCCTATCAAACAAATACTAAATCACTATTTATTTTAGACCAAGATACCTTGCTCGTGGGAGCGGTTCAGGGGATGTACGAGCTAGATATTTCTCAACTCCTAAAAGATTTTGACGCAGAGGTACCGTTTAAAACGCTGCTTCCTGAGCTAAACATATGGAAAATGCTCAGACATGATGAACACACCTTGCTACTTGGTACCGATAAAGGTCTTGTTTATTACACGATTGAAGATGGTAATGCGGTTCGTGATAAACGCTTGTCTACAAGCGTATTTTTACCATCAAATACCAGTGTTATCGATATTGTCAAAGACAACTATGGTGGACTTTGGGTTGCGACTAAAGAAGATGGCGCATTTTACTTACCAGACAGCACACTGGCGTTTGATAACGTTAGCGATCTTACCGTTGAAGGTGAGGGTTTTTCTCACAGTAATGTCTGGGCAATGCATGAATCTAATCAGTTCTTGTGGCTAGCAACGAATGATGGCCTAACACGATATAATCCAAAAACCAGAGAGACCAAACAGTTTCTAAAGGGTTACTTGGGTGACGAAATTCTCTCAGAGTTTATTATCTGGAAGATTGCGGAGTATAACAATAAGCTTTGGCTAACAACTGTGAAAGGATTGTTTGTCTTTGATCCTATTACTCATGAAGTGAGAAGACCCAAGGCTAATAACCCAGAAGATAAAGAGATACTGACATCCTTTGTGAAAGGAGGGGAGCTGTTAGCTGACGGTAAGTTTTATTTCGTCAATAGTGACGTGGGGATGTTCGTTTATGATATTAATACAGCAGAGCTGACACACCTGACGAAGTCATTTGAAAATGTCGATCCGTTTCTTACTTATGGCTTCTACCCACCACTTCCAAACGAACCGCTTAAACCCCTTTACTACTATGCTGGCGTATTGCTGCAATATGATCCGCAGTTGGAAACGCTAACTGAGATCTATAAAGCGCCAAAGGCAAATAAGCATTTAGCGGTTGATATCACCACCTATACCATAGATAAAAATAATATCTTGTGGTTGTCGTTATCATCATTTGGTTTGATTGGTCTGACGCTAGACGGTTATGAGCCGATTTATAACATCGATTTAAAAGCCCATAAAATAGATACTTTGATGTATGAAATGCGCCAAGACAAAGAAGGAATGATTTGGATGTCATCTCACAAGGGAATTTGGCGTCTAGATCCGGATAATTTGCACTTACAACAATTCACCACCGAGGATGGCATACTTTCTAATGAATTTAACGGTGGCGCGTCCGTGATGTTGGAAGACGGTCGCATTGCGTATGGTATGTTAAAAGGGTTTGTGGTGTTTTCTCCTGATGACAATCGGCCTAAAAAGCCTTTACTTGAGCATGTAAATATCACCAGCGTGGATTTAATTTCTCGCCCAAATCAAAAAGCCGGATTAAAGCAATTTGATCACATTGAACTTGAACATGACGATATTGGACTCGAAGTGTCATTCTCTGCGATGGCATTTAGCTATCAGGATCGGATCATTTATGAGTATCAAATATCCGGTGGTCAGAAGATCTTGAGCCGCAATCAAAATCGTGTGGTATTTCCTAAACTTAATCCCGGTGAGTATGCATTAAAAGTGTGGGCTAAAGACCCATTAACGGGAGATTATACACCGCCTGCAAAATTAACCATTAATGTGAACTATCCCGCGTGGCGTTCACCCGTTGCGATTGCTGGATATGTGTTTCTCACGCTCTTACTACTGTCTCTTTGGAGCTATCGAAAGTATCGTGTTGAGCAACTTATTCTTGCCGCTCATAAGGAAACACAAGACCGCGAAGCTAGGTTGAAAATGGCGCTAGAAGGAAGTAACTCCGGTGTATGGGAGTGGCATGCGGGTAGTACCTTAATCTATCAGCCTAGATTAGTTACTGAACTCGACTACGAACTTGAGAGTGTTGGTTTAGATGATTATCTGCAAAAGATACACCCCTCGGATAGAGCCATGTTCCGCTTACAGTGGCTTGAGTTCGTCACAACGAACAAAGGGTTTATCGACTGTACTTATCGATTAAAAGACAGCAAAGGTCAGTGGCGCTGGTACAAGGATTTTGGCAAGGTACTCGAATGGGATGAAGGCAATCCAACACAAGTGGCTGGCACCTATACCAACTTAACGCGTGAACGTTTATTTGAAGAGCGTGCCGCATTATTTGGGGCTGCGTTTGAGCAGACCCGTGACTGGGTTATGATCTTAGACAAAAGACTACGTATTCAGGCTTGTAATCGGGCGATGCAAAATGCCTTTAATCTTGACTCTATCCCGTCATCAAGCACTGCGGTGAAACTTGGGATGTCGAGACAAAAGCGGATGATGTATCTACGCCAAACCTTGGCGTTGGCAGTACATCAACACTTGAGTTCAGAGGAAGTCGTAAGTCTGCCTAATGGTGATGAAAGAGACGTATTGATTAAAATTAGTGCCGTGGCAAATGGTGATGGCGAACTATACAGTTATGTCGTGGTACTAACCGATATTAGCCAACAAAAGCGTACTGAAAAAGAGCTATATCAGCTCGCTAACTACGATTTACAGACGAAGTTGCCGAATAAAGCGTTATTGATGGATAGAGTGCAGCATGCAATCAAGCAGTCGCAGGCTCAAGAGACACATTTTGCGTTGTTGGTAATCAAATTCAATCGCTTACAGAATCTATACGATATTTATGGTGCAGACTTTGTGGCCGAGCTGCTTCCACTGCTTGCAACGAAGCTACGCTGTTGCTTCCGAGAATTAGACAGTTTAGCAACGGGGCATGATAAGTCGTTTTATGTGTTGATGGAGCATCTCGATAACCCCGAAAAGGTGCATCAATATGTAGAGTGTTTAGTTCACTCATTTAGCACACCTTTGGAGGCTGCTGGACATACTGTGCAGATGCAACCTACGATAGGAATTGCAATGTACCCGGATGATGCGTCTGACGCTTTTGAGCTCAATCAAGCGGCTAAGGCGGCCCTTGAGCATGTCAATGTACAACAAGTTTCTAGTTATCAGTTTTTCCGCGAAGAGATGAATGGCAAGGTTAGGCGTTCTCGTGAAGTCGAACAAGCGCTTATGCGAGCACTAAAAAATGGTGAATTTAGTAATCATTATCAGCCAATTGTCGATGTACAAAGCGATACCTTGCTTGGCTTTGAAGCGCTATTACGTTGGCCTGAAAATAGTGAGTTTTGCGCTCAAGAGTATGCGCTCGCAGCTGAACATGCCGGTGTCGTTACCGAGCTTACCCTGCAAACGTTATCTCGGGCATTGGTTGAATTGAGACACTGGCAAACCATTGAGCGCGATTTGTATATATCTATTAATCTATCTGCCATTGATTTTGAATCCTCGAGCTTAGTCGATAATATTCAACAAGCTCTAAGTCGCAGTAAAGTGTCTGGTCACTCAGTGGCTTTTGAGATAACGGAAACCGCTTTGCTTTCTAACGTTGATAGCGCCGTGAAAGTGATGAAAGAAATAAAAGCACTAGGCTGTCGTATCTATATGGATGACTTTGGGACGGGGTACGCCTCTTTGACCTATCTGCAACAATTGCCTATTGATGTCATCAAGATAGATAAAAGCTTTGTACAACAAATTGCTGAGGATCCTGAAAGCTATTTAATCATTCGCTCATGTGTAAATTTAGCGCATGGACTGGGATTAAAATGTGTCGCTGAAGGGGTGGAAAACGACTTACAGTATCAGCGAATTAAAGCTGAGCAAGTTGATTATTATCAAGGCTATCGCTTCAGCTTGGCGATTAGTGGTGAGCAGGTAGCGCAATTACTCTCTGAAACATCGCTGTAGCCTCTCTGGCTACAGCTTTTTACCGCAGTGGCGACAGTACATATGATGGACGCGTTGACTACTCATTAGTTTAATCGCTTGGTTTGCTTCCAATTGACTTAAGCCAAGTTCAATACGAAGGGCTTCTAAATGGGCCCTTTCACTTTTGTCGACATCGCCATCGACTAACGCATGCAGCACAGCCTCATTGAATGCATCTCGACGTTTGCGCATTTGGTCCGCAAAGCTTGAAGCCAAGAGGCCGGTGGGGATAGCGACCATGCCCATACTGAGTAAGGTGATAAGGCCCCCAAAAAATTGCCCGAGCGGGGTGATTGGTACAACATCGCCGTAACCCACGGTGGTTAGAGTAGCCATCGCCCACCACATGGCTTTGGGAATGGAGCCAAACTTATCCGGTTGCACATCGTGTTCAATAAGATAAATTCCGCAAGAGGCCATGATAAGCACCACACTCATAATGAAAAAGGCAGCAAGCAATGAGCTCGACTCTTCTTTAAATGCTGCGAGCAGCAACTGCATGGCTCGAGAGTAGCGCGTCAGCTTAAAGATCCTGAGTAATCGAATAACACGTAAAAAGCGCAGATCAAAGGTGATAAAGGCCATTAATATGGTTGGTAAAATAGCGATGAGATCAATCACTGCCAGCGGTGAGATCAGATATTTTAGGCGCTTTTTCCAATTAGGTATATCCAAATGGCGGTAATCAAGTTTATCGACACAGCACCAAAACCTCAGTAAGTATTCGATGGCGAAGATGGTCACACTGACTAACTCTAGGGTTAGAAAGTAGTGATGGTACACACTTGCTAAGTCGCGCTCAGATTCCAACACGATAGCAACGACATTGGTTAAAATCAGGGTGATGAGGAAGATATCAACTGCGCGCCCGAGTCGGCGATATTGCCCTGTAGCCTCGAGCACCGCAGCCGTTTTTTCTCTGATGTGAAGTTGCATCAAGTTGCCAGCATCCCTTATCTTTTTTGTGTTTAGTTTAAGTGTAACACCATCTGAATGGTGCCTTCCTCAAAATCTCGAGATACGGTAAATCCAAGCTTTTTGGCAAGGCCTATCATACCGCTGTTTTCAGGCAGGGTGATCCCTTCAATGCTTTGTACGCCCTGTTTACGACAGTGTTTTATAGCAGCTTCCATGAGTATGCGTCCAAGCCCAAGTCCTTGGCAACCTGAGCGTACCACTACGGCAAATTCAGCCACTTGGTTATCAGGGTCCATCAGCACGCGTGATACTCCAAGCGTTTGGTAGCTAGATTTATTAGGCACAGTGACGATAAACGCCATTTCTCGGTCGTAGTCAATTTGCGTCATTTTGGCGAGCTGTTCATGATTAAATTGCGGCAGTTCACCAAAAAAGCGGCGGTATCTATCTTCTTTACTTAAAGACTGATCAAATTCTTGGTGCGCTCTTTCATCCTCAGGACGAATAGGTCTCAAGGTTGCAGGGCGGCCATCTTTTAACGTCACGGTTTTTACCAGTTCTCGAGGGTAAGGTCGGATGGCCAAGCGTTTACGGCCAGATATCGGTTCGTATCGTCTGAGCGTAATACTGGCGTCGAGCACTTGGAACTGACCCGAGCAGGCCAAAATAGGATTGAGCTCCATATCAATGATATCGGGTTGGTCGACTACCATTTGAGACACTCGAGTGAGTAGGGCACACAGACGGTATTTATCGACCTTTTCAGGTAGTGCTCGCTCTTTGATAAAGCCTTTATCATGGGCGGCTGCAATCAGGTACTTTGCAAGGTTCATATTCAGTGGTGGCAATGCCACCGCAGCTTGCGAAAAATTAAGCCCGGTGCCCGCTTCACCCAGTAAAATAACAGGGCCGACACCGGGTTCGGTTTTTACTGCTATCCGTAATTCTTGTCCACCAGCGCGTTTTGCCATGCGTTGCAAAGAGAAGCCTTCTATTTCAGCTTCGGGTGCCGCCTCACGGATCCGTAGTAACATCGAAAATGCGGTTTGTTCTACTTCTTCGGCATCGTTGAGGTTGAGTACAACCCCACCCACTTCCGATTTAGAAGGAATATCATGGCTTATCAGTTTGAGTGCAACGGGGAAACCAAGCTGCTGAGCTTGCTCTTTCGCTTCTGAGGGGGTGAGTGCGATTTGTGTCTCTATACATTCTATATCGTAATTAGCCAGCACTTGAGAAGCCAAATGGGTCGCGAGTTTATTGGCACCTGAATTTAAAAAGTCATTGATTAGACGTTTGCTTTGCAGGTGTTGCAGCTGGCCTTCATCACTGTAGGACTCAGGTGTTTGCGTGAGGTGTTTTTGATTTCGGCGGTAGCTCACCAAGTGCATAAAGGCGCCAACTGCGCCTTCGGGTGTACGATAAGTTGGGATCTTAGCATTTGCACATACAAGCCTTGCAGCGTAGGCCGCTTCTTCACCCATAAAGTTTGTCATCACATAAGGGCGTGCCATTTTTGGAATTTTGGTTAGGGTCTGTGCAATGATCTCGGCATAAGCGGTACTTGGCGCAAGCGCTGAAGGAGTATGAATTATCAATAAGTTTTTGACTTCGTCAGCCTTTAATAAAATCTCTAGTGCTTGTTGGTAACGTTTTGGCGAGGAATCACCAAAAATATCTATCGGGTTACAAGCATGATCCGTTTGTGGGATCAGGGCGCTGAGCGCTTGCTTAGTCTGCTCGCTTAGCACCGCCAGTTTGCCTGAGTTCTGCAGTAAGGTATCGACCGCCATAATGCCAGGGCCGCCGCCATTGGTTAAAATGGTCAGCTGTTCTACTTGCAGCAATTTGGGGTGTAAAGCAAGCGTTTGGGTGGCAGCAAATAGCTCCCTAAGATCGTTTACCCTCAGCATACCTGCACGTTGGAACATGGCATCATAAACTGCGTCATCGGAGGTATTGCCGCCGGTGTGATTCAGCGCAGCGATTGCGCCAGCCTTGGTTTTACCGGTTTTTATGGCGATGACGGGCTTACTAAATGCAGCGGCTCGAGCTGCGGAAATAAAGCGCCTAACATCGTCGATATTATCGATGTAAAGCAAAATAGCTTGGGTTTTTGGATCCCGTCCAAGGAAATCAAGTAGTTCGTCGAAATCGATATCAAGGCAATCCCCAACGGAAACAAAGTAAGAAAAGCCGATTTTTTTATGTTGTGCCCAGTCCAGTATGGTTGAACATACCGCCGCCGATTGTGAAATAAAAGCAAGCTTACCGGGTGCTGCAACCGTATGAGAAAAACTGGCATTAATACCCAAGTGAGGAATGAGTAAACCGAGACAATTAGGACCAAGTAAAGTGACCTTCGCTATTTTGGCAGCTTCTTTTAATTGTTGTTTGTGCTGATTATCAAGACCTGCCGCGATGATGATTGCATGTTGACAGCCAATATCACCAAGCTCATTGATGATTTGCACTAGGGTTTGTTTGTTGGTACAAATAACAGCGAGATCAGGGACTTTGGGGAGCTGTTTGATGGCGCTGTAGGCGAGCACTCCATGCACGGCGGTATGCTTTGGGCTGACGGGCATAATGGGCCCTTTAAAACCGCCTTGTAGCAAGTTACGCATTACGATAAAGCCGGCGCGATCAGGATTGTTAGAAGCGCCAATCACCGCGATGGATTGGGGGTTAAAAAATTGGCTAATACGCTTTACGCTCATACTGTTTCCTAGTTCAGCCGCAGCTCATAAGCACCACTCTACCATTTTGCTCGCGGTTTTCGAGTGCAATTAAGGTAGACTTTGATCTATCTCCATAATAATTGTTTGAAAACCATGACAGAGGCGTAACGTTGAGGACAGAGATATGTCTACTATGAGTAAATATTTGGCTCCTGCAGCTTTGCTATCACTAGCGGTGGTAGTGAGCGGTTGGATGGTAAAATCGACCATTCTAGAAGTGAAAGGAATGGAGCGAACGGTAAGTGTAAAAGGGTTATCGGAAAAGGAAGTAACAGCAGACACTGTGATTTGGCCCGTATTTTATCGTGATGCAGATAACGATCTGGAAGCCTTGGTGGAGCGCACGGAAAAGAAAAATGCGGCGATCCGCGCGTTCTTAACCTTGCATGGCTTTGATGCTTCAGAGCTTTCGATATCAGCGCCTTCCATTACGGATAAATACGCCCAAGAGTACGGTCAAAACAATCAAGGATTTCGCTATGTGGCAAAAGCCGGTGTGACTGTGTACTCTAATAATCCAGATAAAGTCTCGCAAGCACTAGGGCAGTTAAGTGAGCTGGCCAAGCAAGGTATTGCTATCACTAAAGACGACTATCAAAATCGGGTTGAATATTTGTTTACTGGTCTTAACGATATTAAGCCTGAAATGGTGCAAGAAGCCACACAAAAAGCACGAGAAGTGGCGGTCAAATTTGCTAAAGATTCCGACTCTATGCTTGGCAAAATAAAATCGGCAAGGCAAGGACAATTTAGTATTCGCGACAGAGACAGTAATACGCCGCAGATAAAAATCGTGCGTGTCGTGACGAGCGTGGAATATTACTTATCGGATTAAAACGCGTGTATTGCGCGACCAAGCAATCGAAAGTGACGAATTCGTCAACAAGCAAAGCCGTTTTTATCAAGGTGCTTTGCTTGTTTATTTCTTGCCAATCAACAATTCGTTTTCAATTGGTATAAACTCACTGGCTGCACGGATCAGTGAAGCTGCGGTAAGCTGCGGCACGCCGTAAACTTCGACTCGGGTATGGTATTTATCTCTGAGCTTATTCGCGAGTAAATCAAAATCACCATCGCCAGTAACTAGAATTATCACATCGGATCCTGACGCGCATTCCATGGCATCAATGGTAATGCCAACATCCCAATCACATTTCGCGGAGCCATCGGCACGTTGAATATAAGGCTTTAACTTCACTTCAAAGCCAATCGCTCGCAAGATATTTTGGAACTGTCTTTGTTTGTCGTCACCCCGTTCGCTGGAATAGGCAATAGCTTGATATACCTCGCGATTAGCCGTTGCTTTGCGCCAAAACGCATTATAGTCAAAGCCTGTTTGGTAGGCTTGCTTGGTGGTGTAATAAACATTTTGGGCGTCAACTAAAATGGTGACTTTTTCCATAATGGACTCTTCGCAATAGATTTGCTTTATGATAGCAAGATTAGCGTTTGTTTAGCCATTTACTCATCGCGGCATCATAGGCTTTTTTGATGGCACCGCCATCGCAAGGGCGAGGCGCAGTACGCCAATTCTTATTTAATCCTTCCGGTGTAGGAATACTCGGATCGGGCCTAACTTCAGCGTAACACAGGCCATTTTCACGGTAGACTGTGTATTGGGGCGTAGACTCGAGTTGCTCTCTTTGTATGCTCGCAACAGTGGTTTGATGCGTTTTAGGTACGGTGAGCCGCTGTGGCTTTTCTTGGCTTTGGCTGAGTACAGCGTCACTCGGAGCGCGCTCTAAAAGTTGCTGACGAAATTGAGAGATTGCTTTGCGATGGTCTAATTTTTTAGGTTGCGTGACGACCGCTGCTTTGGTTATGTGCTTAGTTGTACTTTCAACCGTAGGCTTTTTTGGTTCTGCTTGTGCAGTTTTTGGTACTTCAACCGTATCGTCCGGCAGCGTCGGTTTTAACTCCTCTACTGGCTTATCTTCAGTTATCTTCGGTGTTGCAATACGCTCCATCTTGGGCTTGGCAGGCTCAATAACCAAATAGGTTTTCATTGCCTTAATTTCTTCAGGCTTTGAGGGGATATAAATACTTTGCTGCAGATACCAGCCGAGCAGTAGATGCAGCACAATAGAGGCGATAATGGTGAAACTAATCAGGTTGTGTTGGAGCAGCCGCATTATTCTTATTAAATCCTTGAGTCATGCGGAGTTAGAGCTTAATAAAGACTTAATTGTTCCCTCAATAGGCAAATTAATCTGTGACTAATTGCGCGGAAATGTGTTTTAGCAAAGTGAGTTCACGTAAAACGGACATCCCTTTGTTATTCGCATCATTGAGTTTTGCTTCGTTATGCGCGATGGCTTGGTTTATATTGATCCACACCGGCTTCATACCATTGGCGCGTTCATAATCCTCCATAGCTGGCGCATTAAATTCGCCACAAATCTCACAAACGTAGCAATAAGAAATAATATGCACATTGTCATGATCGGGTTTATACCAAGGGCGGTACTCTTCATAGCGGCCAAACGGCGTCAATCCTGTGATGGATACTGCACCCGTTTCTTCTTTTAGCTCGCGCTCCAATGCTGCTTCTAAGCTTTCACCCTCATCGACGCCGCCACCTGGCAAGGTGTAATCGTCATAACGTTTGGTGTAAAGCATAAGGATGTCGCTGCCTCTGAGGACAATGGCGCGAGTGGTTTTTCTGGTAAAGCAGCTGCCTTGAAGTGGAATGACTGGGGTGTTATTTAAGCTTTGCATGGGGTTTTAACTTCAATCTAGGTAACAAAGGTGGATTTATGGGGCGATACGCCAGCGTAAAAGCGGCGTATCGCGAATGAAGATATTAAAACGGAGCAGGGTACGCTTTAAATACAGTATCAATCTCGGCTAAAGATTCTGCACATAGCGGTTGTTCAAACGCTTGAATATTTTCTTTAAGCTGTGCCATGGTTGTCGCGCCGATAATAGTTGAAGTCACGCCATCGACTTGATTGCACCAAGCTAGCGCCAGTTGCGCTGCAGTCATATTAAATTCTTTGGCGATTTCTAAATATTTTGCAACGGCTTCTTGTGCTAGTTGTGTGTCCCTAAATAGGCCTTGTCTTTGCACTAAGGTAAAGCGGCTGCCTTCAGGTCTCGCGCCCCCTAAATATTTACCGCTCAGCATCCCACCAGCCAGTGGCGACCAAGGTAAATAGGCAATATCTTCGTTTACGCAGCTCTCAATCAAGTAAGGCCAATCTTTGGCATGTAGCAAGCTAAACTCGTTTTGAATTGAAACCGGCTTAGGTAGGTCGTGCTGCATCGCCAAATTAAGGTAAGTGTGAATACCCCAAGGCGTATCGTCAGAAAGACCCCAATGGCGAATTTTACCTGCTTTAATACAGCTCGCTAAGCCTTCTAAAATATCTAGCATGCCAGCGCGTTCTTCGTCGCGGTCAAGCGCGCTCAAAGGCACCATGCCTGGCCATTGTTTACCAAAGTGCGGTGAAGTACGGTTTGGCCAATGTAGTTGGTAGAGGTCGATATAGTCGGTATTCAGGCGCGCTAAAGAATCATCTACTGCTTGGATCACTGATTGTCCCGTAATAGGGCCGCCTTCACGGATCCAAGGCAAACCGCTTCCCGCAATCTTGGTTGCAAGCACGAGCTTTTCGCGCTTTTCTTGGTGGCGCTTTAGCCAATTGCCAATGATAGCTTCGGTTTTACCATAGGTTTCAGGTGAGGGAGGGACCGCATACATTTCAGCGGTATCAATGAAGTTAATACCACGGCTTAGTGCATAATTGATTTGCTCGTCGGCATCATGCTGGTTGTTTTGTACGCCCCAAGTCATGCTTCCTAAACAAATACGTGAAACTTCAAGTGGGCTACTACCAAGTCGTGAGTACTTCATGCAGGCTCCTGATTGATTGCTGAATGATTAAATATAGCCAAAGTAACGGATTTAGTACTTTGAACTGTATTGATATTGTTAGCATTATCTCTGTTTTGCAGTGCAACTTGCAACAGACATCCACACAAGTATAGCCCAGAACACTAAGGCCTATGTTCAAGATTGCAACAGTTGGAAAATTAGCACATAATAAACACTGTTTATTTAGACAGTGTTTTAACGTGCGTAAATTTATTCATATTGATATGGACGCGTTCTATGCATCAGTAGAAATGCGCGATAACCCCGAGCTTGCAAAGGTGCCGATGGCGATTGGTGGACGGAGTCATCGTGGGGTGCTATCCACGGCTAACTATATTGCTCGGCAGTATGGCGTGCGCTCGGCCATGTCGAATTATCAAGCGAAAAAACTCTGCCCTCAGCTGGTGATTGTACCGGGGAGAATGGAGGTCTATAAGGCAATATCGCAACAAATTAGAACTATTTTTGCCCGCTATACTGAGCTAATTGAGCCACTGTCTTTGGATGAAGCCTATCTAGATGTCACTGAGTGTCAGCAATATAATGGCAGTGCAACGCTTATCGCCGAGCAGATCCGAGCGGATATAGTTGCAGAAACGGGCCTTACGGCCTCGGCGGGAATTGCGCCAATCAAGTTTTTAGCCAAAATTGCCAGCGATGAAAACAAGCCTAATGGTCAGTGTGTGATCCCGCCTCACCAAGTGAGCGCTTTTATTGATGCCTTACCCCTTAAAAAAATTCCGGGCGTAGGTAAAGTGACTCAACAACGTTTGCTAGCCATGGGACTTGAGTATGGCCGAGATATTAAGGCACTGTCTGAAACTCAATTACGCCAGTCATTTGGCAAGTTTGGCGCTGTATTATGGCGGCGTTGTCAAGGTATTGATGAGCGCCGAGTTGAGACCGATAGAGTGCGTAAATCGATAGGCGTTGAAACCACATTTGCAGAAGACACGCTCGACCTTGATACCTTAAAACAAGTCATAAAAGAAAAGTTGTTACCTGAATTGACTCGCCGAGCACAGCCTTATTTACAGCGTGGCTTTAATAAGCTTGGCGTTAAAGTGAAGTTTTACGATTTCACCCAAACCACCAAAGAATGCCAATACCAGCATATTGATTTGCCCGTTTTCGAAGAGCTATTGATTGAAGCAATGTCACGGCAAAAGTTTAAACCCGTGCGCCTCGTGGGCTTGCACTTAGGGCTAAATGAAAAATCTAATACACAAGCTCAACTGGGGCTTTTTGATGGCTAATTCTGACCTACCTAGACTAAAAGATAACTGCAATTAGTTTAATTTGTGCTAGCTTCGAAGTTGTCGTGCAACAAACTAATCACGCGAACTGCGTGCAATTAAAACAACAACAAGAGGTAAGCATTATGCAATCCATAATGATCGTACTCTTCGGCATCATAGGGATGTTATTTGGATGGTTTGTCTATTCCAAATTTATTGCTGAAAAAATATTTAAAATGGATGACAACTTTGTCACGCCGGCTCATGAGCTTGAGGACGGCGTGGACTATGTTCCCACTAACAAAGTGGTATTGTGGGGACATCACTTTACTTCAGTCGCAGGCGCAGCACCAATTGTAGGTCCAGCTATCGCTGTTTATTGGGGTTGGGTGCCAGCTGTGCTTTGGGTTGTATTCGGTACCATATTCTTTGCGGGTGTCCACGATATGGGCGCGCTGTGGGCAAGTGCTCGCCATAAAGGCAAGTCGATGGGCGCGTTGTCTGAAAGCGTGATTGGCAAGCGCACGCGTTCATTGTTTATGATAGTGGTCTTTCTTGTACTGCTCATGGTAAATGCTGTGTTCGGCGTGGTGATCGCAAACTCCTTCGTAGGTAACCCAAATGCGGTATTTCCCGCCTGGTCAGCTATCGTCGTGGCGCTTATCATCGGCCAATTACTGAAACGCAAAGTGCCGCTAGTACCACTTTGTATTATCGGGGTTATTGTGCTCTACGCGACCATTTATATGGGCAGTAGTATGCCGATTACCTTACCAACCGAAATGTTTGGTCTAAGCGACAAAGCCAATTGGATAATCATTCTGTTTATATATGCTGCCGTGGCGTCATTGTTACCGGTTTGGATGCTATTACAACCTCGTGACTTTATTAATGGCATGCAGCTGTTAGTGGGATTGATCCTGCTTTATGGTGCAGTATTTGTGGTGATGCCAGATATCACCGCGCCTGCGTTTAATACCCAAACGGTAGAAAATACCCCAAGTATCATACCCCTGCTATTCGTGACTATTGCTTGTGGTGCGGTATCTGGTTTCCACGGTATTGTTTCGTCGGGAACGAGTTCTAAACAACTAGACAAGGAAAAAGACGGTCGTTTTGTCGGCTACTTAGGAGCAGTTGGTGAAGGCTCACTTGCACTTATTACGTTGGTCGCCGTGAGTGGTGTGATGCTCGCAGTATCACCTGAAGAGTGGCACGAAATTTATAGTCATCTTGGTGCCGGCAGTGTATCAGCCTTTATTAACGGTGGTTCAAATCTTATCAGTACAGGTTGGGGACTACCAGTCGAGATCGCATCAACCCTACTTGCCGTTATGGTTGTACTTTTTGCAGGCACTACCATGGATTCTGGCGTTAGACTTCAGCGTTATATTATTCAAGAGTGGGGCGAGATCTATAACATCAAGTTCCTGAACAACGGTATCATCGCGACTTTGTTGGCCGTTGCATGTTGTTTGCTACTCGCCTTTGGCGCTGGTGGCGCATCGGGTAGTGGTGGTATGGTGATTTGGCCGCTGTTTGGTTCAACCAACCAAATCTTGGCAAGCTTAACCTTGTTGGTTATCTCAGTATATCTTATCAAACTAGGGCGCCCCGCTAAGTACACCTTGATCCCTATGGTATTTGTGCTGGTGATGGCGTTTTTTGCCGGAGTGATCAAGCTAGGTGAATACTATCAAAAAGGCAATTGGCTGTTGGTTGTGCTTGACGTTATCGTGCTGGTGGTCAGTATTTTGGTGATGTTAGAAGCTTGGTCTGTGATCAGCAAAACCAAAGCGAAACCAGATGA
Source organism: Pseudoalteromonas flavipulchra NCIMB 2033 = ATCC BAA-314 (assembly GCA_000814665.1). Taxonomy (GTDB): domain Bacteria; phylum Pseudomonadota; class Gammaproteobacteria; order Enterobacterales; family Alteromonadaceae; genus Pseudoalteromonas; species Pseudoalteromonas maricaloris. The sequence continues at coordinate 302,099 of JWIH01000017.1, read as the reverse complement.
AGCCCGTGATATGTCGTAGTTCCCTTGGAACTTGACCACAAATCACCTATAGTCGGCCCTAATTCTAATATAGAAAAGGGCCGTTTTTATGTCTTTTCCAATCGCATTACCTTGTAACACCCTATTTGAAAGCGATGCAGATGCTATCGTTGTTGTTACTCATGATATTCAAAACCTTGGCAGTGCAGAGCTTGACCAAGTTGCTGCACCATTTATAGCTGTGGATGCGCGCATTGCGCAAAAGGCAAGTCTGCTTGTTTCAGACAAAGTACCTGGCAAGCGTTTGGTGATTGCGCCAACCGGACCACTCGATAGAGATTACGATGACGTTCGCCGTTACTTTGAAGCGGCAAAAGCTGGTATTTTAGAAGCGAAAGCGGCTGGTGCGGTAAAACCTGTGCTTGCTGTTGTAAATGTGCCTGCCGATGCTCGTTACGAAAATGCGCGTGCAGTCAGCTTTTTAGGTGCTTGCCAAGGCTTATGGCAGCCATTAGAAGCACGTGAGTACCGTGGCGAAGCGATTGAACCAATCGAAGCGATTTATGTTTTTGAAGCGTCAGCACAATGCTGCGATCAATTGAGTGCAATCGCAGCAGGCCAATATGCTGCTCGCGATCTGTGTGGTACAGAACCTGAGCGCATGGCACCACCTCGTTTTGCTGACTATTGTGTTGAGCTATTTCAAGGTTCAGCGGTAAACGTTGAGGTTATCGCTGATCGCAAAGTTATGGATGAGCAATATCCGCTCTTAAGCACGGTAGCGCGTGCCTCTTACGCCGTTGAACGCCATCATCCTCGTGTTGTAAAAATGGCATACGAGCCAGAAGGTGACGTTGAACGTACTCTTATCTTTGTTGGCAAAGGTCTTGTGTACGATACCGGCGGTGCAGACTTGAAAGTAGGCGGTTTTATGGCGGGCATGAGCCGTGACAAAGGCGGTGCGGCGTCAGTGGTTGGTTTTATGGAAGCGGTTGCTAAGTATCAGCCAAAAGGCGTTAAGGTTATTGCTTACCTTGCCGTGGTTCGTAACTCGATTGGTTCTGACTGTTTCGTGCCGGATGAAATCATTGAGAGCAGAGAAGGCGTTCGCGTTCGTATTGGTAACACCGATGCGGAAGGTCGCTTGGCGATGGGGGATTTACTCAGTGAAGCGAAAGACTTAGCACTGGGTGAGAAAAACCCTGAGATCTTTACGGTTGCAACACTGACAGGTCATGCGGCGCGCGCCATGGGTCCTTACAGTGCCTATGTTGAGAATGGTCCTGCACGAGCAGCACAAGTATCTCGCAAGATTGCAGATATGGGCGACCTATGGGCTGATTGCGCAGAAGTATCGCGTAGCCGACGTGAAGACTATGACTTTGTAAAACCACGCACCCTTGCGGATGATGTGCTATCGAGCAACAACGCACCATCGGCGGTTACCGCTCGTGGTCACCAATTCCCAATGGCATTTTTGGCAATTGTTGGTGGCTTAGACAAGCATGGTTGTAATGCAGAATTGCCAATTCCGTATGTACATATGGATATTGCAGGTAGCGGTGTTGAAGGTGGCGACTGGCAGCATGGCAAACCAACCGCTGCAACCGTTGCAAGCTTGTTTGCTCGGTACTGCATCTAAGCAGATAATCGTTTAAAAGGAAGCGAATTTGCTTCCTTTTTTATGCCTATAATCCATTCCACGTATCGTTATTGCTTTTCTTGACGTTGTCTTGTCGTTAAATTATCAGCCACAAATGCGCCTCGTTGTCCTCTCTCTTTCTCAGGACCTACGGTACTATCTTTTAAAGTTTGTAGCTCAGTACTGGCATTTAGTGCGGCACCAAAAATAATGATGTATGCGCTTAAGTATAACCACATCATCATAATGACAACGCCACCTAATGAGCCATAAGTTTCATTGTAAGAAGCGAACTGCGCGACATAATATGAAAATCCCAATGACGCCAAGATCCATAAACCGGTTGCGGTAAAGGATCCGAGTGTTATCCAGCGCCATTTTGCGGCTCTGCGATGTGGTGCATAACGATAAACAAACGCCAAAGAAAAGTGAAATAGTGCTGCTAAAATAGACCAAGTGATTAGTTGGATAATCGAATCGAGTGCTGTGGTAAATCCTACGAGGTTAAGCACAATCGGTAAAATTCCGATAATAGACAACGCCACAATCGCGACGAAAATCGCCCCCACAGAAAACAAAAAGCGCACCACTAGCGCTTGCAAAAACTGTCTTTTATTGTGCTCATGATACGTAATGTTACATGCTGTAATAAGTGCTTGGCAGCCTTTACTGCTACTCCAGATTGTTAAAAAGAGGGTAAAAATCGCACCTAGACTTAGGCTTGTCTGCGATTTTTGAGTGAGCGCTTTGAGTTGTTGCAGCATAATTTCTTGGCTGGATGGTGGTAAGAGCTCAATTAGCGGCAGTAGCTGATCAACCATTTCAGTAGGAGAAGAAAAATAGGCGTAGATAGAAACGACGGCAGCTAATGCGGGAAATATTGCTAGCAGAGCATAAAATGCCACTCCAGCGGCAACCAGGGATAAATTATCTTGGGATAAGCTGTGGTATAGCCGTTTACTAACATCCCACCAACCGAGTGCTGGAATATCGCTTGGCCTGTCTGCATTAAAGCCATGTTTATGAGCTGCCATTGGTCTTTCCTAAATCAATTCTGGGCCTGTTGATCTAAAGTGATATACAGCAAAAGGTCTGCCAATCTCGTTTGGCGTTATATTTGCTACTAGTTAACTCGTGACCTTGTCAATAAAAACCCAAAGAGTGCAATATGGAAATCAATAATCTTATTAAAAATCAAATGACTAATATGATTCAGACGGCAGCTTCTCGCGAAGCGACTGAAGCCGTGAGCACATCAGATACACTAAGTTTAAGCGCACAGGTTGTGCACTTTTTACAAACCGCATGGCAATTATTACCTGCTCTGGCGTTGGGGATTATGGTTATTGTGCTTTGTTATTATTTAGCACGGCCAATCTCTTATCTTTTGATTAAACCTATAGGTTATGTCAGTAAAAGTCGATTATTGCATCTAGTCACTCGCCGTTTTATCAGTGTGTTAGTCATATTTTTTGGCATTTATATCTTTTTGCGCTTGGCAGGGTTAAGTGAGTTTGCCGTCGCAGTAATGAGTGGCACTGGACTTGTCGGTCTTATTCTTGGGTTTGCGTTTCGTGATATCGCCGAGAACTTTATTTCGAGTATGTTACTTAGTGTCCAACGCCCGTTTAGAATTGATGACGTTATTGAAGTCGATAACCGTTTGGGGATCGTTAAAAAGGTCACCGCCCGCGCAACGACCTTAGTTGATTATGATGGCAATCACATTCAAATACCCAATGCTACCGTCTACAAGAATGTAATTAAAAACTTTACTGCCAATCCCAAAACGCGTGGACACTTTAAAATTGGTATTGGTTATGACAACGATATTCGCCTGACGCAGCAAATTGCAATTGACTTACTTAAAGAACAAAGCGCGGTTTTAAACGACCCGCCACCTCAGGTTCTACTTGAAGCATTAGGCTCTGCGACTATCAATCTTACCATTTATTTTTGGGTCAATAGCGAACAACATAGCCCGATAAAAGTAGCGTCTCAGCTCATGCGAGAAACCGTTAATTGCTTTACTGAACACGGTATTAGTATGCCTGACGATGCCAGAGAGCGGATAATCATAGCTGCAAATAGTGAAACTCAAGAAACAATCGAAGAAGCGACTAGTAATTTGAGTAGTAGCAGTGGAGCATTCGTGAAACAAAAGAATAAACCCACAATAACTGCAGTAGATTCGGATATTGACGATGTGAGTAGCGATGCGGATGAGATCAGAGAGCAAGCAGAGCGCGCTCGAAGTCCAGAAGAAGGGGACAATATTATTTAGCGGTAAATTAGGTTAAGTGTTGAAATGTGTCATGGCTGATTTAGTTTATTTTGGACAATCGATTCACATACCCTAATCTAAGCGCTATCGAGCTTTACGTACTCGATAGCAAAATACTAGTTTCACTATTTAAAATGCCATCAATCTCTCGAACTTGCCTCAGTACACCATCGAATTCACTGAGGTTAGCGGCTTGCACTTCAGCGATTAAATCCCATGCCCCGTTCGTGGTATGAATTTTACTGAGTTCGGGGATCCCACGCAGTGCATTGATCACTTGAGTAGTGGATTTACCGATCACTTCTATCATCATGATAGCGCGCACTAGCTCTGACTCGATATGTTCATGAACTCGCACAGTAAAGCCTTGAATTGCACCACTGGAAATAAGTCTATCTAAGCGGTTTTGTACGGTGCCACGAGACACATCGAGCGTCGTGGCTAAGGTTGAAATGGCTGCTCGGCCATCTTTGCGCAATTCAGCAATCAAGGCTTTATCAAGCGCATCATATAGATAAGGAGTCATAGTACGGCTTTGTGGTTTTTTTGTTGTATTAGTCTATTTGTATAATTCAACTTAGCAAAGTGATAGAAAATTGCACGAATTGTATAAGATTTTGGCATTTAAATTGTCTTATGGTGTGGTTACACTGATATTGAGTATGACAACGCCCAAATGATGAGTGCAGTATGACAACGATATTCCAAGCACCAAGAGCTGTGGTGATGATCCGCCCACACCATTTCACTTCGAATCCGCAAACCATGCAAGATAACGCGTTTCAGCAAGCTTGCAGTGAAAACAATCCTAACAACAGAGCCTATGTTGAGGTCAGCAACGCCGTGCAAGCGTTAGAGTTGGCGGGCGTGAAAGTGCACTTATTTGAAGATACCTCCACAGACACGCCAGATTCGGTCTTTCCAAATAACTGGTTCTCGACGCATAGCGATGGTCAGTTAACGATTTATCCTATGTACGCCTTGAATCGACGATTGGAGATCCGTCGCGATATTATCGATTTTTTGAGTGCTCACTATCAGGTGACAAACATCAATGATTATAGTCATCTAACCGCAGAAGAAATATTCCTTGAAGGCACCGGCTCTATGGTTATCGATCATCAAGAAAAAGTGGCCTATGCGGTAGAATCCAAGCGCACTAACGCCGTGTTAGTTAATCAAGTTTGCGAGCAGTTGGGACTACAGGCGGAGATATTTAATGCCTATGATAAGAATGAAGTGCCTGTTTATCACACCAATGTCTTAATGTGTGTCGCCACTGATTTCGCCATGATATGCCTAGATATGGTGCCAGAATATCAGCGGGCACAGCTTATTAATCGTTTTACGCAAAGCGGCCATACCTTGATTGCGCTATCTTATCAGCAGATCCAACACTTTTGCGGCAACGCGATTGAGCTACAAGGCAGTATGGGACGCATACTTGCGCTTTCCACAACGGCTTATCAGGCGTTGTTGCCTGAGCAAATTGCTGTCATTGAAAAGTCAGCTAAGCTAGTTGCTATCGATATACCGACAATTGAAGCCGCAGGTGGCTCGGTGCGTTGTATGATTGCTGGAGTCCATTTAAATAACCGTTAAATAATACTAGGGCCTGTTTATCCTTCAAGAAGGTCAACAGGCCCTAGATAAACGGCAAATAATAATAAAACAGGAACCGCCTATGTTTGAAAGTGCAGTTAAGAGTATCAATGGGCTCTTATGGGGAGAAGGTCAGATACTTATTTATATCCTGCTATTTGCAGGGTTTTGGTTCACTATTCTTTTGCGAGGGATACAAGTTGTAAAGTTTCGCCACATGTTTAGTCTGTTACGAGGTAGCAGTCAGGGTGATGACAATACAATCAGTTCATTTCAAGCGTTATGCACGGGGTTATCAGCTCGAGTTGGAACCGGTAACCTAGCAGGTGTTGCGGTTGCAATTTCTCTTGGTGGCAGTGGTGCGATATTTTGGATGTGGATGATAGCCATTTTGGGGATGGCAACAGGCTTTGCCGAAAGTGTGCTTGGGCAGGTCTATAAAGTGCGAGATAGCCAAGGTGAGTTTAGAGGTGGCCCTGCTTATTATATTCACATGGGATTGGGAAGTCGGGCGTTTGCAGTATGCTTCGCCTTTTGCTTGTTTTTGGGATATGGATTTACCTTTAGCGCGATGCAAACTAATACCATCACCGATGCGCTCAATAATGCGTTTGATATTCCAACCTTATATTCAGGTATTGTGATCACAGTCCTTGCAGGCTCTATTATTCTTGGTGGCTTCAAAGCGATTGCGCGATTTGCTGAAAAGGTAGTGCCAGTAATGGGATTAGCCTTTGTCCTTGCGGCCATTACTATTACCGTGATGAATTACTCGCAAGTCCCTGCCATGATCAAAGATATTTTGCTTTCAGCTTTTGGCTTGCAAGAAGCGGGCGCTGGCGCACTTGGCGCAGCTATCAAAAATGGTATTCAGCGCGGGCTCTATTCTAACGAGGCCGGAGCGGGTAGTGTGCCGCACGCATCGGCCAGTGCGTCGCCAATTCCTAATCACCCCGTAACCCAAGGTTATATCCAAATGCTAGGCGTATTCTTTGATACCATAGTGTTGTGTAGTTGTACGGCCGTGATCATTTTATTGGCAGATATAGATATTGGCAGAGAGATGGAAGGCATACGGCTAACACAATCTGCGATGACTGCGCATTTAGCAACTGGGGGCGTATACTTTGTCGCGGCGGCGATTACTTTATTTGCTTTCACCTCTGTAGTGGCTAATTACGCCTATGCTGAAAGTAACTTACACTTATTTCATCTGGATAATAAAGTTGGCCGTTCAATTTATACTGCATGCTACTTGTCTATGATGTTGTGGGGCGCTTCGGCAACGCTAAAACAGGTATGGGATCTTGCAGACATCGCATTGGGTTTAATGACGGTGGTGAATGTTATTGCTATCGTGCGTCTTACTCCCACTATCCTGGCGGTTACGGCTGATTATCATCAGCAAAGAGCAAAAGGGAAAGAACCTGTATTCGAGGTCGATAAGGTCAAAGTGCAAGGAGTTACTGAGTCTGGCATTTGGGGTAACATTAATGCGAAGAATTCAGCCTAATACGTTTTAGGTGGAATAAATAGAGGCCGAATTTTTCCGGCCTTTATTTATTTTGACAATAGAGTTTAGATGCACCGTTAGTGACGAAGTTATCTAACCTCAATAGGTATGTATATAACCAATTACCAGCCGTCGTAACGCTTTCTGCGAGATAAAAATAGCGTCAGGATCACACCGATAATAATGCCACTGATCCCGATGATGCCACCGTAAGTGAGCAACTGGTGTTGTTCTTTTTGGACTTTTTGCTGCTGTGCTAAACGCTCATCTTGTAGCTGCTTTTCAAGCCCTGAAATAGTGTCTTGAAGTGAAGCATTTTCAGCTAGTAAATTGGTATTGTTTTGCTGCAGCATGGGAAGTTGCTGCTGAGCATCGTTCAGCGCCTCTTGGGTTTCCACCAAGGTTTGGTTAACCGTTTCTAATTGTTGCTTTAAACCCGGTTCCGTGGTGACAAATTTACTTTCTACCCAACCTTCTCTTGCTTTGTCGTCTTTAATTTGGACAAACTCGTCATTAGCGCCACTCAAAATAGTGATTGGCGTACCAGCATCAACAGAACCTAAAATTCGATAATTTTTACTTGGACCTGTGTGCATGAAAATAAAAAGATTGTCACTAATATAGCCGTTTGGTGTTGCCGCGTTTACTGTGCTATTTTCGTCTGGCTCTTCGGCAAAGCTTACAAAGCTAGTGAAGAGCAGGCTCGCAATGATAAATTGCTTAAAGTTGAACATGCGTGGGCCTTTTATTCTTTGGGTCGTAAAGTTTACAAAATAGTAGGGATTTCGCGGCCTAATAGCAAGGCTTTGTTTATTTTGAATGGCGCGAAATAATTGATTACATAATGAAAATTGCAGCATTTAGCGCAATGATTCAGTGTTATTGATCCGTTGATGTTCAGCGAATTTAGCCTGACTATCTATTGATTTAGCGCATATTTGGTGCACTTCTCATCGGATAAAAAGATTGCAAACTTAGCCTCCTTTGTATATTTTGATCCTCCCTTAGACAAATAGGTAAAACACTGCCCTAATGGACACTGAAATAGAACTGAAATTTTTGGTTTCAGATAATGAAGTTCCGCTGATCCCTGCACTCATCACACAGTTTGCAAAAACGGTCACTAACAAGCCTGCTAAAAACTTAACTAACGCCTACTTTGACACGCCAAATCGTGAATTGCGTGCGCTAGATATCGGCCTAAGAACGCGTTGTTGCAATGATGAATGCGAGCAAACGATTAAGCTTGCGGGAGAAGTTGTCGGAGGGTTACATCAACGACCTGAGTACAATTTACCTATTCAGTCAGGACGTCCTGACTTGTTAGCGTTTGACGCGAATATTTGGCCTCACGGCATGCAACTTGAGTCTATCGCAGAAAACATATTCCCGATCTTCAGTACGAATTTCATTCGTCGTACTTGGTTAATCGAAACGGATTCGGGAACCAAAATCGAAGTCGTGTTGGATAAAGGGGAAATAGCAGCCCAAGGGAAGATGGAGCCAATCAATGAGCTTGAAATAGAGCTGATTGAGGGAAATAAAGAAGATCTTTTCTTATTAGCCGATCACCTAATTAAACAAGCTGGTATGCGCTTGGGACTATACTCAAAGGCCGCCAGAGGATATCGAATTGCCGATGATAAACCTCTAAAACCAAATAAGTTTATAGGATTTGTACCGCTCAAATCTCAGGTAACGCAAGAACAAGCGCTAATTGCGACAGTCAGTTATGGTATTCAGTTCGTCCAAAAACATGAGCAGTGCTATTTTAATAAACCAAGTCTCAAGACATTAAAACGAGTTATTGACGGAGTTTCGCTTATCCGTCACGCGTTTTGGTTGTTCGATGACATCGTTGATAAAAGCTCGACTGAGAGTATTCGCAATGAGTTAAAATGGTTGTTGTCAGAACTTGCTTGGGTCGAAAATGCAATTCATTTGAAAACCTATACCTCAAAGCGCCATGCTTATCATAAGAAACTTAATCAGTTTCCTGAATTGGCGCAGGTCATTACTGATCTGCAAGATGTTCAGCCAACACCGACGGACATTGAAGATTTATTTCATTGCACCCGCTATAACCGTTTGATCCTTTCACTTACTCGCTGGCTTGTTGATAGAGCGTGGCGTAAAAACTGGGATCAAAAAGCACTGAGTGCAGCAGAGCTACCGGTCACAGAAATCGCAAGCCAATTATTTGATAAAGACTGGCAAGAGTTGAAAAACTTGCTTCCACAGGATAAATCGCTTTCTGAAAAAGATTATTTACATGTCAGAATAAAGCTAGAAAATACGCTGCTAAGCGGTAACTGTCTGGGTAAGCTTTACGATAAAGAAGCGCGCAAAGCGTTTAGAACGCCTTGGATTGATATCGTTTATGGTATTTATGAGCTAGAAACACTGGCGTATTTATATCAGCTTTGCCAAAGCCAAAATGCAGACGAGCTGCAAGAAGTGCAGGCATGGCTTAAGCAAAAATCAGACTTTTTAATAAGTGCTATGGAGCAAAGTCGACAATCTTCCATGCATAGCGAACCATATTGGTTCTAACCAGATTAAGCGGGGTTTTATCCCGCTTTTTTGTACCACTTCATTACAATCAATACTGCAAATATCAGGCGATGAACTAAACTTGGGTGTATCAATTCTGAGGTAGCCCAATGATCGATATAGACGATAAAGTGCTGAATGATTTGCGCGGCGGATTTAACTTACCTGCTAAGCCTGAAATATTACAAGCCTTACAAAATGAACTATCACAACCGGAGCCTGAGTTATTTACCGTGGCGGATATTATTGCGGCAGATGTTGGTGCGTCTGCTGCGGTATTAAAGGTAATTAATTCACCGGCTTATGGTCTTGCCCGTACAATCACTGATATAAAACAAGCTGTGATGTTTTTGGGCGTTACCTGTATTACGCAGCTAGTGACTGGGTATTTGCTTAAAAATGCGTTTGAGCAGTCAAAGTGCTGTATTTCACTGCAGCAGTTTTGGGATAATGCTGCGGATATCTCAAAAGCAGCAATGGTGGTTGGACATCATTTAAAAGCATCATTACCCCTAGAGAATTTGCAGCTGCTCGGACTCTTTCACGATGCCGGGATCCCAGCAATGGCCGTAAAATATCCTGACTACGCTGAGGTAATAAAACAGTCTATAGAGCGGCCTGAGCAAACATTGATTTACTACGAGCAGCAAAAGTATCCAGTGCCCCACACTGTGATAGGCTACTTTCTTGCGACGTCTTGGCACTTACCCAAAGAAATATGCCAGATGATTTTGCGCCACCATGACGTTAGCTATCTTGAAGAGCAAAAAAATGCACAACATGTGCAAACCTTTGCGGCACTTAAACTGGCTGAAAACCTCTGTTTCGAAGCAAAACATTTTAGAAGCGCAGCGGATTGGTATCTATTTAAAGACAAGGTGATGATTGAGCTTAATCTTCATGATGATGAGTATCAAAACTTAAAAGATGATGTCGACGAGGTATTTATCGGGTAGGGGTTATCTATGGGCATTAAAAAAGGCGCACTTGGCGCCTTTTTTACTTTTTCAGCAGGGGTTATAGGCCTGCAGCTTCACGTAGTGCGTCAGCTTTATCTGTTGCTTCCCAAGGGAACTCTTCACGACCAAAGTGGCCGTAAGCAGCAGTAGGCTGATAAATTGGACGCTCAAGGTCTAGCATAGTGATTAGACCGTAAGGACGTAAGTCGAAGTGCGCGCGGATAAGTTCGATTAAACGCGACTCATCAAGCTTGGCTGTACCGAAAGTTTCTACACTGATAGAAGTAGGTTCAGCAACACCGATTGCGTAAGACACTTGGATCTCACACTTGTCAGCAAGGCCAGCGGCAACAATGTTCTTTGCAACGTAACGCGCTGCGTAAGCTGCAGAACGGTCAACTTTTGATGGATCTTTACCAGAGAATGCACCACCACCGTGACGAGCCATACCGCCGTATGTATCTACGATGATTTTACGACCAGTTAGACCACAGTCACCCATAGGACCACCGATAACGAAACGGCCAGTTGGGTTGATGAAGAACTTAGTTGCTTCAGTGATAAGCTCTGCAGGTAATGTAGGCTTGATGATAGTTTCCATCACAGCTTCTACAAGGTCAGCTTGTGATACAGAATCACAGTGCTGTGTAGATAATACGACTGCGTCGATACCTACTGCTTTACCGTTTTCGTACGCGAATGTTACCTGAGACTTAGCGTCTGGACGTAACCAAGGTAGCGTGCCGTCTTTACGAACTTGCGCTTGGCGCTGAACTAAACGGTGTGAGTATGTGATAGGCGCAGGCATAAGTACGTCAGTTTCGTTACACGCGTAACCAAACATTAGGCCTTGGTCACCAGCACCTTGCTCTTCTGGACGAGTACGGTCAACACCTTGGTTAATATCAGGTGATTGCTTACCAATGGTGTTAAGGATTGCACATGAATCAGCGTCAAAGCCCATGTCAGAGTGTGTGTAACCAATTTCACGCACGGTCTTACGAGTTAATTCCTCGATATCAACCCAAGCGCTAGTTGTGATTTCACCACCAACCATAACCATACCGGTTTTAACGTAAGTTTCACACGCAACACGTGCTTTTGGATCTTGCTCAAGGATGGCATCTAGAACCGCATCAGAGATCTGATCGGCAATTTTATCTGGATGGCCTTCAGAAACAGATTCAGAAGTAAATAAATGTTTAGCCATTGTATTTATGCTCACAAATATTGCGCTTCACAAACATCAGGGACAGCGCGAAAAATTAAGGGGCGTATTCTAACCAAAAAACCTAGGCATTGACTAGTTATTTTACGCCTAGACGTCCAAAATTGTGCAAACTTTTTTAATGGTCGGAAAAAGTCCGTCTGTACCCGTTTTTTTATGGCCTTTGCCGTTGCAGTTAGCCATATAAATAAGTAAGAATGGGCTCAAACCCCCGCGAAACACATTTAAAGGTAGGAGAATTCATGCCATCTCGCAAAGAACTTGCTAATGCAATTCGCGTTCTTTCCATGGACGCTGTACAAAAGGCCAAGTCTGGCCACCCAGGAGCCCCTATGGGCATGGCGGACATCGCAGAAGTACTTTGGCGCGATTTTTTAAAGCACAACCCAAGTAATCCTGAGTGGTTCGACAGAGATCGCTTCGTATTATCAAACGGTCACGGCTCGATGTTAATTTATTCATTGTTGCATTTGTCGGGTTATGACTTATCAATTGATGACATCAAAAACTTCCGTCAGCTACACTCAAAAACACCAGGTCACCCAGAATATGGTTATGCGCCAGGTATTGAAACGACTACAGGCCCATTAGGTCAGGGTATTACTAATGCGGTAGGTATGGCGATTGCTGAAAAAGCATTGGCTGCACAGTTTAACCGTGAAGATTACGACATCGTTAATCACTATACCTATGCATTTTTAGGTGATGGCTGTTTGATGGAAGGTATCTCACACGAAGCTTGTTCACTTGCGGGTACCCTTGGTCTTGGCAAACTGATTGCATTTTGGGATGACAACGGTATTTCAATCGACGGTGAAGTTGAAGGTTGGTTTAGCGACGATACACCAAAACGCTTTGAGTCTTATGGCTGGCATGTTATTGCCGGTGTTGATGGCCACGATAGCGATGCGATTAAAGCGGCAATCGAAGCGGCGCAAGCAGAGTCTGACAAGCCAACCCTTATTTGTTGTAAAACGGTTATCGGTTATGGTTCACCAAATAAATCTGGTAGCCATGATTGTCACGGTGCACCGCTAGGTGATGATGAAATCAAAGCGGCACGTGAATTCCTTGGTTGGGAGCACGGTGCATTTGAAATACCAGAAGATGTGTACGCGAAATGGGACGCAACAGCACGTGGTCAAAATCAACAAAGTGACTGGTTGATTAAGTTTACTGAATACCAAATGCATTATCCTGAGCTTGCTGCTGAATTTGAGCGTCGCATGAAAGGCGAGCTTCCAGCAGACTGGTCTGAGAAAACAGAAACCTATATCGCAGAGCTTCAAGCGAATCCTGCAAACCCAGCAACTCGTAAAGCATCACAAAATGCATTGAATGCCTATGGCCCAATTCTACCTGAGTTTATGGGTGGCTCTGCTGACCTTGCGGGTTCTAACTTAACACTTTGGGATCAATCTAAAGGCTTAACGGCAGAAGATGCTGCGGGTAACTACATTTTCTACGGTGTGCGTGAATTTGGTATGTCTGCCATCATGAATGGTATTGCACTGCACAGAGGCTTTATCCCTTACGGTGCGACATTCCTGATGTTTATGGAATACGCGCGTAATGCCGTACGTATGGCTGCATTGATGAAGCAAAGAAGTATCTTTGTGTATACTCATGATTCAATCGGTCTTGGTGAAGATGGTCCAACACACCAACCTGTAGAACAAATGGCGAACTTACGCACTACGCCAAACCTTGCGAGCTGGCGTCCATGTGACCAAGTTGAGTCAGCAGTTGCTTGGCAGCAAGCGGTTGAACGCGCTGATGGTCCATCTGCACTTGTATTTACCCGTCAAGGTCTTGCACAGCAGCCACGTACAGCTGAGCAAGTTGCAGCGATTAAGCAAGGTGGTTATGTACTATCTTGTGATGGTGAACCTGAAATCATCCTTATTGCAACCGGTTCTGAAGTGCAACTTGCGGTTGAGTCTGCGGATAAGCTTCGTGCAGAAGGTAAAAAGGTGCGTGTTGTGTCTATGCCTTCAACGGACATTTTTGATGCGCAATCTGCAGCATACAAAGAAAGCGTACTACCAAGCTCAGTAACGCGTCGCGTCGCTATCGAAGCGGGTATTGAGGACTTCTGGTACAAATATGTAGGCCTAAATGGTGCTATCGTTGGTATGACAACGTTTGGTGAGTCAGCACCTGCTGATGAGCTATTCAAGCTATTCGGCTTTACGGTAGAAAATATCGTTGAGAAGGCAAACGCATTGTTTGCATAATCAAAGAAAAGAAACAAAAAACCCATGCCATGCATGGGTTTTTTTATGCTTAGCTGTTTTGCTAAACCACCTAAAGCTTTGAGACTGTTTTCTGCTCAAAGCTCAGGTTAGATAGTTAAACCTTAAACTGTTCTACCGATAAGCGTAACTCTTCGGCGAGTTTAGCAACCTCAGAACTAGAGATCGAGGTTTGGCTTGCGCCTTCAGCTGTTTGCTCTGCGATTGTTACAATCGATTCCAAGCGTTCACTAATTTCCTGTGCTACTTGTTGTTGCTCATTCGCCGCGTTTGCAATCTCTTCACTCACATCATGGGCCTGAGAAACGGCAGCAGTGATGGAGTTTAGTGCTTCATTAGCAAGGTCGCTCTGAGTTACGCACGACTCCGCCTGCTGTTTGCCTTTCGACATCGCGCCTACCGCTTCTTCGGCTCCTGCTTGTAAGGATTCAATCATTGCTTGAATTTCTTGAGTTGACTCTTGAGTCTTACTTGCGAGCGAGCGCACTTCGTCTGCCACTACTGCGAAGCCACGACCCTGTTCACCAGCACGCGCAGCTTCGATTGCAGCGTTTAGTGCAAGGAGGTTAGTTTGCTCGGCAATACCACGGATAACATCCAAAATACTGCCTATCGAAGCGCTGTCTTGGTGTAGTTTGTTAATCACGCGAGAGGCTTCATCCACTTCCCTTGCGAGTTGCTCAATAGTGTGTTTGTTCTCATGTGAAATACCTTTAACACGCTCCGCTTCTTTATCAGCATTTTTAATTTCTTGTAATGCTTGATGCGCGCTGTTGCTAACACCGTGAGAGGTGCTACTCATCTCAGTGGTAGCGGTAGCTGCTTGCTCTACTTGTGCCTGCTGATTCTTAATTGCTTGGCTGGATTCTGTAGTGATAGTCGATGTTTCTTCGGACGCTGCAGCAAGCTGTGTCGAACGAGAAATAATACCAGTGATAAGTTCACGTAAGCTAGAGATTAGGGTGTTACAGCTTCTAGATAATTCACCAAACTCATCTTTTGCCGTGTCATCTAAGCGCTGTGTCATATCGCCACTGGCGACAATGTTTAAAACTCGGTTTACTTCCGATAGTGGTTTTGTGATTCGGCTAACGGTAATGTAAGCCACGCCGACTGCCATTAGCGTTGCTACTATCATCCCAATCCAAGTCCATAGGTTTGCTGTGCCTACATCGGCACGTACGCCTTGTTGTAAGTTAAAGGCGACTTGGCTCGCTTCGGAGAGTAAATCATCTAGCTGAGACAGAGCGGCTTTTGTGGTTTTCTCAGCGTCGGATAATTCCTTACGTGTTTCGGCTAATGCGTTGATCAAGCGTTTTTGATTTTCCGCGATGCTGTTGCTGCCGGTAACTGCACCTTTTAAATTAGTGTAATAGCCTTCGAGATCAGCAAACAAACTGCTATCAAGCGCGCTAACGGGGCCACGCATTAAATCAATATTACGACCTAGCTCTTCAACGAGATAGCTTTGATCTCGACTTACTATTTCCAGTGTATTGATGTCTTCAACCGTAACAATATCATTGGCGCTGGTCACAACAGAAGAAAAGTTATTTTCTAAGTTATTTGCAGCTTGAAAAGCACGTTTGTCAGCATCTTCTAAGCCATCCAAATCAATGATATCAACCGTCACCATAGTCGCATCTTCTGCGGCAACATCGATAGTTGATAACTGCTCTTTTAATTTGTCCCGTAACGAAAGCTCAGTTGTTTTTTCGTTTACCAAGCTGTTCATGGCTTTTACGAACGCATCATAACTTTTGCCAACATCACGACTGCTTGAGGCCAATTTATTATTAGCAGCAACGACCTGCTGCAGCTCTGAATAGGTTTTGTCAAAGATCTTCTGGCGCTCTGCAAATTGCTGTTTTAGCGTCGTCAGCTCAGTCTCTGAACGTGCATAAAAACTTCCCTGAGCCATTTTGCTCATTAAAGTGAACTCTACTTGTAGAGCAGAGCTTTTAGAGAGAGCTGGTAAAGACAGGTTATTAACCTGTTGAGTTGAGTTGTCAATGTTCGCAATTCTAAATAAAGAATTGCCCCCGATAAGAAGAAGCAACAAGGTGATGGTAATAAAACCACCCCAAATACGTTGGCTAACAGTCAAATTCATAGCTGTCCTACAAAATTTACAAAGCAATACGGATACTTATCGGATTTATTGCGGATAAGTTAAGTATTTTATAGCAGATGTGACAAAAAATTTCAGTAAAAAAGGTCGGATTACAAAAAATAGCAGCTCAACGGATAAAAAGTATAAGCTTCACGTTTTCTTCGAGTGTAGCTTAGGGCCTGTTGACCTTTGCTGTTTGACTTTTGTTCTCCTGGGTGTGTTTTGGTCGCGGCGCTCGACTTGCCGCCTAGTAATCTAAGCAAAAGTTGAGCAACAATGAACAAAGCGCACTCAGGTGAACCCAAAGGGCAGCGCTTGATTGGCATTTCTACTGTGTTATCGCCTGACTCACATAGAATAACTATGCTACGCAGGCTCTGCCTTGTATAAATACCAATCAAACTGCTGCAAAAACAAACTTGAAAGATCAACAGGCCCTAGTTTAATAAAAGTTAAAGTAAGTGCTTACCCTAACGTTGATTTAGGGCTGTTATAGAGGTTAGCTATGCTGGTACTTTTCGCCACTGTCGATATTTATCATTGTCATAGGGCCTCCCCACACGCAGCCAGTGTCTAAGGCAATAATATTTTTCTTGTTGGTTTCGCCTTCCAAAGCAGCCCAGTGGCCGAAAAGTAGGGTAGTGTCGGCTGATGTTTGGCTGAGCTCAAACCACGGAGTGAGACCTGCCGCATCTTTTAGGCCAGACTTGTTCTTAAGATCCAGTTCGCCATTTTGTTTTAGAAAGCGCATTCGAGTGAAGACGTTAACAATGGCTTTAAACTTATCTTGTTCACTGAGCTTGTTGAGCTCAAGTCCTGGGTGAGCACCGTACATATTGGCGTAAAACTCAGGGGCTTTTGTTGATTGATAAATGGTTTCGGCAAAGCGTGCATATTCTAGCGCTTGCGTAATATTCCAGCTTGGATGAATACCTGCATGAAAAATAAAAGTTTGCTGTGTTTCAAGCCAAATAGCCAGCGGCTGTGAACGTAATAAGTCAGCATATTTTTGGCATTTAGGGCTGGCAAAAACCGCGTCTAATTTATCTTTTGGGTTCGGAGCGACACCCAAAGCAAGACAGGCTAAAAAGTGGAGATCGTGATTGCCGAGTGTAATGCTAATAGAGCCAGCGTGTTGATAGAGGAACTCTAGGCAAGCAAGTGAATCAGGTCCTCTGGCGATGATGTCACCGACAAAGTATAGATGGTCTTGGCTTGGGTTAAAGTCGACTTGATCGAGTAGCCCGATGAGTGGAGTGAAGCAACCTTGCAAGTCTCCAATTGCGTATTTTGCCATTTATTACCTGTGGTTTTTTATAACTCAATGTTTTTATTCTGATGTCTAGCACGTATGAGGAACGCGGGGTAAACCCGCTTCCGCAAAATAAAAACGGTATCAATGCAAAATATTTGGACAGGAGAGTCTAAATACATTGATTGGCGCTTTAAACTCGGTGCCAAACTCATTACGCATTAAATAATACCCTTCCATCGTACCAACTGGGGTATCGAGCACCGCGCCGCTGGTGTACTGATAGCTTTCGCCAGGACGAATGGTGGGCTGCTCACCGACAACACCATCACCTTCTACTTCGGTCTCTTTGCCATTAGCATCGGTAATGAGCCAATAACGACTATGTAGCTTAGCGTTACATAAGCTATGGTTTTTGATGGTAATGGTGTAGGCAAACACATATTTGTCCTTTTCAGGCTGTGATTGCGCTTCAACGTAAAAGGTCTCTACCGATACCTTGATCGGTGAGCCAATATTAGTTTGAGTTGTCATATATCCAATTTGCAATTTCAATAAACTGGTTAAGCGACAGGTTTTCAGCACGAAGCGTAGGGTCAATACCCAAGTTTCGCAGCTGCTCTTCGGTTAACAGGTTCGATAAGCTATTTCTTAGTGTCTTACGGCGTTGGTTGAACGCTTCTAAGCAAACAGTATTCAAAAGTTTAGTGCTTTTAGCTGTACGTTGTGACGGATCTTTTGGGATCAATCGAACAACTGCCGAGTCAACTTTTGGTGCCGGTTTAAAGCAATGTGGTGGTACTTCAATCACGGGAATAGCGTGACAATAGTACTGCGTCATTACGCTCAAGCGACCAAAGGCCTTGCTGCCAGGGCCTGCAACCATACGGTTAACCACTTCTTTTTGCAGCATAAAGTGCATATGCTCGACCTGATCGGCAAATTCAAATAAGTGAAATAGCAAAGGGGTTGATACGTTGTAAGGTAAGTTACCAAAGATCTTCAGTTTTTCCCCTTCTTTGATTAAAGAAGAGAAATCAAACTTCATCGCGTCACCTTGGTGAACCGTTAATTTAGGTCCCAAGAATGGATGATGGATCAAGCGCTCGGCAAGATCTTTATCGAGTTCTACAACGGTTAGGTGACCACTTAAATCACAAACAGGCTCAGTGATAGCACCTAAACCAGGACCAATTTCAACCAGATTGTCTTCAGGTTTTGGGTCGATAGCGGTTACTATCTTGTCGATAATATTGTTGTCATTTAAGAAGTTTTGACCAAAGCGTTTACGCGCTCTGTGTCCGAGATGTACTTTATCTGTCATGCATTCTGTGCTTTTTTGGTTGCGAGCTTAATTGCTTCGCGGATCGCTAATTCAAAACTACCCACTTCAACATCACCAGAGCCAGCTAAATCAAGCGCTGTACCGTGATCAACCGATGTGCGAACAAAGGGTAATCCTAGGGTGATGTTTACTGAGTTTCCAAAACCTTTATATTTTAACACAGGTAAGCCCTGATCGTGATACATTGCGAGCACAGCATCAGCATTATCTAAATATTTAGCTTGGAAAAGGGTGTCAGCTGGCAGCGGTCCAACCAAGTTCATACCTTGTTTATTCAGCATTTCCAGTGTTGGTTCAATGGTTTCTATTTCTTCACGACCAAGGTGACCACTTTCTCCAGCATGCGGATTTAATCCACAAACTAATACTCTGGGTTGTTCAATACCAAACTTGGTTTGTAGGTCGTGATGTAAAATATGAATGACTTTGCTGAGACGCTCAGGCGTAATCGCCTTTGATACATACGCCAGTGGGATATGCGTAGTAACTAGCGCTACACGCAGCCCTTCGGTTGCGAGTAGCATAACGACATCAGCGGTATCAGACTGCTGTGCAAAGTACTCAGTATGGCCGCTAAACGAGATCCCAGCTTGGTTAATAATGCCTTTATGAACAGGACCCGTGACTACCGCTGCGAATGTCCCATCCATATTCTTTTCAGAGGCAATGCGCAAGGTTTCGAGCACATAATGGCCATTGGCTTCATCTAATTGACCAGCGACCACTTCAGCACCTTTGTCTACTTGAAGGTAGTAAATAGCACCAGCAGGTGCCGCTTCAGGCGCAGCATCGCTGTCAAACGGCAATAACTTGATTTGCTCACCAAGTTCTTTGGCGCGCTTTTCTAGAATACTTTTATCAGCCACCGCAACTAACTGAGCAGGCCATGCATGCTGAGCCAGTTTGATAACAAGATCTGGGCCAATACCTGCAGGCTCACCCGGTGTAATTGCGATTCTGAGTGTCATAGCCGTTATTCCGCTTCGATAATTTCAATATGCGCTTGGTCACGCATTTCTTTAATCCATTTAAAGCTTTCTTCTTTAAATTTACGGTTAAACAGCAGACGGTGTGCGCGATTTAACTTGGCTTGTTCTGTTTTATCGGCCACGCGTTTATCTAGCAGTTGTACAATGTGCCAGCCAAATGTACTTCTAAATGGTTCACTGATCTGATCTTTTTCTAGCGACAACAGAGTGTCTCTAAACGCTGGTACGTATGTAGTTGGATCTGTCCAATCGTACTCACCGCCTTTAAGTGCAGAGCCCGGATCTTCAGAATATTCTTTAGCTAGCGCAGCAAAGTCAGCGGTTCCTGCGCGCAAGTCTTTAACAAAACCTGTTAGCATTGAGCGGGCTTTTTCTTCACTTAGGATAATAGACGGTTTGATTAAAATATGGCGTGAACGTACCTCAACGGTTTCAACGACTTCACGACCACGAATATCTTGTACTTTTAGAATGTGGAAACCTGCACCTGAGCGCAGTGGACCAACGATGTCGTCTTTTTTCGCACCTTTAATGGCCTCAGCGAACAAGGTTGGCATTTCGTTAATGCCCATCCAGCCTAATTGACCACCATCTAGTGCTTTTGAGCCGCTCGAAGAGGCAATTGCGATGCGCTTGAACTCTTTACCTTCGTTCAAAAACTTAATCACGTTATCAGCGCGCTCACGAGCGTCTTCAATTTCTTCTGGCGTTGCTTTGTTTGGGATCTTAATCAAGATATGGCCGATATCATACTCTTCCGAGTTACCCGTTTGCTCACTCAAGATTTTTTGCAGGTTGGTCACCTCTTGAGGGCTAATATAAATACGGCGATCAACACTGGCACGGCGCACTTGGCTTGTGGTTATTTCTTTACGGATCTCTTCTCGATATGCCTGAAAGCTTTCGCCACTCGCTTCAACTGAGCGACGTAGGTCAGCGATAGTACCGCCTTGATCTTGGGCAATATTTGCAATGGTCTGATCCAATTGAGCATCGGAAATTTGCATACCCATGCGATCACCCAGTTGCAACATTAAAGATTGCTCAATGAGTTTATCGATGGCTTGTAAGCGTAATGTTTTATCGCTAGGAAGCTCTGTGCCTTGCTGCTCAGCCTGTTCTTTAACACGATTTATTATTTGATCGACTTCGCTTTGTAAAATTACACCATCATTAACCGTGGCAACAACAGTATCTAGCTTTACACGCTCAGCATGTGCTTGAGTAAACAGGCCTGCACTTAATGAGGCCACTAATAACAACTTTTTTAAATTCATACGGCTTTCTAAATTCTATTTATTCAAAAAATACGGTCTACGGTAACCAAAAATACCCTGTTGAAGGAGTTTACTCGCATCACCACTGCTTTGGCTTCCAAGCCCTGTAAGGACAAATTTCAGGCTGAAGCCAGAATCAAACACTGCTTCATCATTTGTAAGTGTTTGGTTTAAGTTTGTTTCAATTTGACGATTCGCAGTCACCTGAATAGCCCAACAACAAGACTGGTATTGAACACCAACAAAGGATTCAACACTTCTATTTGCCGTCATATCTCGGTGATAGCTTGCTACAAATTGCCAGTTATCGTCAATTGGTAAACTTGTAAAGAGACCGACTTGGTCAATTTCATAGTCTGAGACATCATTAACATAACGATGGTTCAATTGCACTAACTGCTTGTCGTCTCCTTTATAGTCCAAGGTAAAGTGAGACTGCACTAACTCTTTGCTATCCACATCGTATTGCACCCCACCTGAGAGGTACCAGCGCTTATGCCAATGTAACATGGATTCAGCGGCAAATAGTGCATTATAGTTGGTATCATCAGTAAATAGCTGTTCAGAAGGCTTTACAGATGACTCAAGATAAATGATCTGACCTGCACTGAAGTTAAAGCGTTCGACATTACTGCTATCGAATACACGCGTGGTTGCACCCACGGTGAATTGATTGGCTTCTGCAATACGGTCATAACCTGAGTAACGGCGTGCTCTAAACAGACCAATAAAGTCATCTTGTAACTTAGCCGTATCGTACCAGCCAATTTGGCTTTGCTCTCTGTGTGGTGTGTAAAGGTACTGAATTTGTGGCTCAAGCGTTTGTGTACCTTGTTCAAAAAAGAACTCGGTACTGCGTTCAAAATTCAGTTGTCCATGTACCCGTAAACTTGGCAATGTACGCGTGACAGACTCCTCATACTCTGTATCAGGCACATCGATATTTTGTTCATAACGCGTGTGAAGTAGGCGTGCTTCTGAAGTAAATGACCAAGCGTAGTCGCTGCGTGAAAAAGACACGCGAGGTTCTAGGTGTAATCGCGACGCCTCTGAGATTGGCAAAGCATCATTTTGAAAATAGGCAAACTCACCTTCAAAGTCCCAATCAAGGCCGACAAGTTCATAACTGTCACGTGTACGGAAGCTAATTTGCGGTAGTGCAGTGTAGGATTCTCTGTGATCGCCCAACACTTCAAAATCTTGCAACTTTAAGTCGACTAACCAGTCTTCACCAAGGTAACTTAGACTGCCGGTGCGATATAACTGAGTGTCAGTTTCATTGGCGTATTCGGATGTTAAGTCAGTGAGATAGTTATCGTCACTGACATTTGTGACATCAACAAATGCGCGCCATTTATCACTTAAATAGCTTTTTTGTTGCCAATGCACAAGATAGCGATCGTCTAGCTGCGGCTCGGAATCATCCTTACTGAGATATTCCACCCCAATTTTACCTTGATGTTGTTCAGTTAAATACCTGAACTCGGTAATAAGCTGAAATCCTTTATTGGCCATATATCTTGGCGTTAAGGTCGCGTCGTAGTTGGGGGCTAGATTGAGATAATAAGGGGTGATCAGCTCCAAGCCAAATTTATTTGAGCTGGAAATTGTCGGCGTCAGCAGGCCAGATTTTCGTCTATCGTCGATTGGAAATGTAAAATAGGGTAAATAGATAATGGGCGTGTCCATAATTTTGAACACCGTATTATAGGTCTCACCCCAACCGTCTTCTCGAGAAAGTACAATGCTGCTTGCCTCGATACTCCAAAATGGGTCATCAGCAGGACACGTGGTAAAGCTGGAGTTGTCGAGTGAAATTTTGCTGCCAGAGGCATGCAATTTCTCTGCACCACCGCGGCCCTGCTGGTCTGTTAATTCATATTCAGCACCAAGCAAGCTCACGGTGTTAGCATTTAAATCCGCGAATAGCCCATTGCTGTGAACTTTGGTAAATTGGTCACGATAGAGTAGTGGTCCAGAAGCGCTGAGCAGGCCTTCTTTTTTATCGATTAGCGCACGTCTAGCTTCTAAGCTCATGGTTTCAGTGTTAATCACCACATTACCCGAAAACTCAGCGCTATCAGTACCTTGTAGTTCTAAGTCATCGGCAACGATATCAATGGCATTTTTGGGCAGCGAGGCTAACGGCTTCCAGTTTTCTGGCTGCATATAGTCTTTACATTGTGCGGCGACAATGTTCGTATTAGCAAAAGCTGTAGAGTGAATCGCGGATAATACAGCCAAGCCCCAAATTTTGCGCATTTAATAACCTATTAGCTGAGCATTTAATAATAAGCTCATCATGATAAATGAAAACTGTCGGAAATACAGTAGCATTTAAATATTTACAAGTAGAAGGTGTAATAGTTAATCCATGAATAGTCAAAACCAGCGCGTCGAGTTTATACAGCAAGCAATACATAGCGACGATTTTACGTGTGAGGCTATCACCTCGGATGCCAGTTTCCGCCGTTATTATCGCGTCAAGCGACAAACGATGTCGTGGATCTTAATGGAAACACCAGTCGATAAACTCGATAATGCCCCTTTTATCGGTTTAAATACGGTGTTTGCAGAGCAAGGCCTCAATGTGCCACAAATCCTTGCGAGTAATGAAGAGCAAGGGCTGTTACTGTTACAAGACTTGGGTTCTGAGCATTTGGCCGATAGGTTGGCATTGCCTTCTCGGCTAGAGGACTATCGTGCGCTGATAGCGCTTATTCCAGAAATAGCCAAAACACCAAAGAGTGAATGGATGAAGCCCTATGATGCTGATTTCGTTGATATGGAACTTAATATCTTTTACGAGTGGCTTGTAACAAAATGGCTTGGTTTAACACCCACCGAATATCAACAAGTGCAGTGGCATAATGTGAAGTTGAAACTCGTTGATGCGATGACTTGCCAGCCGCAGGTTACGATGCATCGAGACTTTCATAGTCGCAACCTGATATGTCATCAGTCTCAGTGGTATCTCATTGATTATCAGGATGCGGTACAAGGACCTGTCACCTATGATGCGGTTTCTTTGTTGCGGGATTGTTATACTCGCCTTGATGCACATGAGTTTACTGAGCTTCAGCAACATAGCTTTGATTGCTTAAAAGCGGCAAATTTATTAGGCGATATGGATTTTAGCACCTACCAACATTACTTTGACTTAACGGGGATGCAAAGGCACCTTAAAGCTGCCGGGATTTTTACTCGCCTATTGCAGCGAGACGGCAAAGGCGGGTACTTAGAAAATATTTTGCCAACCTTACGCTATCTTGTTGAAGTGGCGAATAAGTATAAAGAATTTCAGTGGCTTGCAAGCTGGCTGGAGAATGACATAATGCCTCAAGCGCAGGCCAAATTAGGCACTAAATAGAAGTAACAATGAAAGCGATAATTTTATCTGCTGGTCGTGGTAAACGCATGATGCCACTGACCGCGAACCAACCAAAACCTATGCTTAACGTCGCAGGAAAACCACTACTTGAGCATCATATCGAGCGTTTAAAAGCGGCTGGGATCTGCGATATTGTGATAAATCTTGCATGGCAAGGTCAGGTGATAAAAGACTATTTCGGCAATGGCATTCACTTCGGTGTCAATATTGAGTACAGCGATGAGCCTGAAGGCGGATTAGAAACTGCAGGTGGAATAATTCAAGCATTGCCGATGTTATGTGAACAGGATGACAGCTTTATTGTACTCAATGGCGATATTTTTACGGACTATGATGTCAGCAGCCTAATGCAGTTACAGCTCGGCAGCATAGCTGAGGGCCATTGCGAGGCGCACATTGTGTTGGTAGAAAATCCCAAGCATAATCCTGAAGGCGATTTTTGCCTTGCCCATCAGCCGCTCAATCAGCAAAAGTATACCTTGTCCGGCATTGGTAAATATCACCAAAGTTTTTTTGCCGAGCTTGGGGCTGGCTTTATAAAGCTAGGGCCGTTGCTGCGCAGTGGGCTTGAGCAGCATAAAGTTTCTACTGAACTGTATTTGGGCGCATGGGACGACATTGGCACGCCAGAGCGACTAAAAATGATCAACGAAAAGTTAGGGTATAGCGATGTGGGGTAAATTATTAGGCACAATTTTCGGCTTTTTATTTGGTCGTTGGTTAGGCGCTATTTTAGGTTTTTATCTCGGCCATTTATTTGATAAAAGTTTGCGTCAGGATTTTGATAAAGTCGGTGGCTTTCAAGGTTTCATGAAAGGTGAAGATCTGCATGAGCGCCAAGCCTTGTTCTTTTCCAGCTGTTTTTCTGTGATGGGACATATCGCCAAGTCTAATGGTCGAGTCAGTGAAATCCACATTCAAGCTGCGTCTGCGTTTATGAGCGAAATGGGCTTGCAGGGTGAAGAGCGAAAAGAAGCGCAACATGCGTTTACTGCGGGAAAAAGCAGCGACTTTTCGATAAAAGAAGCGGTTACCGATTTTAAAGAAGCTTTTGCTAGACGCTATGACTTGAGGCAGCTGTTTTTAGAGATTCAAATTCAAATGGCATTTTGTGATGGTCATGTGTCTGATGCGGAGAAGGCCTTACTTAAACAGGTGAGCAAGTATTTAGGTTTCGCAGAAACACACTTTTTGTTCCTGCTAAAGCGCTACCAAGCAGAATTTGAGTTTCGTCGCTCTCAGGCGTCGGGGAGATCGCAACATCAACACCAGCAACAGGGCGGCCGTCAACCAGCATCACAAGATAACGGTTTAAACCGTGCTAAAGCATTGGCTGTACTGGGATTGAGTGAAGGGGCGAATGAGCGTGAAATCAAAAAAGCTTACCGCAAACTAATGTCGCAGCATCACCCTGACAAATTGGTGTCTCAGGGATTACCTAAGCATATGATGGAAGTGGCAAAGCGCAAAAGCCAAGATATTCAGTCTGCCTATGAATATTTAAAAAAGAGCTAACTTGAAACACTATAAGACGCGTAAAAAACCGAGTAACTCCTTTCTGAGCCTTTGATGTTGGAGTGGATCGGTTTTTTCTCCAAAAAGCTCCCGTTGGCGATAATCAAATTTACTGTTTTTTCTCGCCCAGCGGGCTCTGTCTGGCGTATTGTCGACCACAATAGGATTGTCAAAACTGTAGTAAACATCCAGTAAAGCAGGGCTTATCAAAGAAAGGTTGGATGCCAAGTGCTTTTGCCGCGTTGCATTAGGTAGTTGTGGGCTTACAACGGCAAAGGCATCGATACGTAGATTGGGTAGGGTGGCTAAGTGCTCACCGAATAAACCTGCGCTATTACCAAATGCGACAACCACCAACTTTTCTGTTTGAGTCATGGACAGGGTGTTATAAAGCACCTCAAAGCGGCTGATCAAGGCCATTTTATATTCGTCGAGATTAGATTCTGAAATGGGGGCAAGCGTTTGCTGAGCCGGTTTTTCAGCATCGGGGAGCGCGATGTCTTGCTCTAGTAGACTCGGTGCATAAGAAAGGTCTGGCGGAGTAAGGGTATAGGTGTCGTAGCCATCATCGCTTAAGCGTTTTGCAAGAAAGCTTATGCCGCTGTTATTGAGGGGCGGAGTTTGCATGTCTGGTAATAAGATCACGATGCCTTCACGAGCAGCTGCCATATATTCTTGATGAAATACATAAAAGCTTTTGTTTTCGCTTTCCAGCTTTATCAGTTGCGATGGCTCGTAGAAGCGATTAGCGTCTTGCTGATAAAGAGAACCAAGCGGTGCTGCATCAATATGTTCTGCTGCAAAAGTCGTCGCGGGTAAAGCCGTAACAAGTAATAAAAGCGTTCTGATGATCATGGTACAAGCGCGTAAAATATCATAATTGGTTATCGACCAGTTAAGCGAAAGCTTTAGCTGTCGCTATTTTTTAGCGTTTTAAGTTAAACTGCTCGGCAGTGGAAATGAAAGGAGAAATTTGTGCAGTATAAAGATAGCAAACGAGACTATCTCTTTATGTTTTTAAAAGGTGCCGGAATGGGGGCTGCGGATGTTGTCCCTGGCGTTTCCGGCGGCACCATTGCTTTTATTACCGGTATCTATGCACGTTTTTTAAATGCCATTAAAAGTGTGAACTTACAGGCTTTGAGTACACTGCGCCGTGACGGCCTAAAAGCAACTTGGCAGTACATTGATGGTAGCTTTTTACTGGCGGTATTTTCTGGTTTGCTCATCAGTGCAGCGTCTTTGGCGAAGGTGATCACTTATTTATTGGAAGCACACCAAACACTGGTATGGTCATTTTTCTTTGGTCTTATCGTCGCTTCTTTTATTTATGTTGCAAAACAGGTCTCTCATTGGAACGGCCAAAATATTATTGCCTGCGCAGTTGGTGCTGTCGTGGCCTTTGCTATTACTTCCCTTTCACCAGCTGAAGCACAAGCATCTCATTGGATGTTTTTTATCTCCGGTGCTATTGCCATTTGCGCGATGATCTTACCTGGGATCTCAGGGAGCTTTATTCTACTGTTATTGGGTATGTATGGCCATGTACTCAGTGCGGTGAACCAGCTTGAACTTGGCTTAGTGAGTCTATTCTTACTAGGTTGTATTGTGGGGTTAATGTCGTTTTCGCGCCTACTCAGCTGGCTATTGGCGCACTATCAACAAGTAACGTTTTCGCTACTAGCTGGCTTTTTACTTGGCTCGCTTAATTTATTGTGGCCTTGGAAACAAGTGCTTACGACTTACGTGAATTCCAGTGGTATCGAAAAGCCATTGAGTCAGGCCAATATTTTGCCAGCGCAATATAGTACGCTATACGGTCAAGACCCAAATACGCTGGCATGTATTGCGCTTGCCATTGCAGGCCTTGCGCTGATCTTAACCATTGAAAAGATAAGCGAAAAATATTAATAAAATAGACACCTAGAACAATAGACACGGGTTGAGCTTACGTGTCTATTGTTCTAAACCACCCCGTTACAGAAAGTCGCGGCGCTTTTGCAAATGGTGCGACGTAAGTCACAGAATGAATTTTACTTACATCAAACACCACCAGTGAATTGAACTTAGGTGCATAACTTTTAGTGGGTGTGCCATCACGTTCAAAAAACTGCAGTAGCCCGCCCCAGTCAGGGTGCCAACTTTTGCTTAGGCTGAGTACATAGGCATAAACCCGGCCCTCAGCTTCAACAATGTCATTATGTCGAGTTAAATACTGACCACCAATAAATCGTGTTGCTTGGGCAGAGGTACGGATTATGTTCTGTCCAGAGATAGCGGAAAAGCAGGACTGTACAGCGCTACTATTGAGGTTATTGTAGAGTTTTTTCAGAGCCTCAGGGCTCGTCGATTCTATGGAGTGGCGGCCATACATAAAACCAACCCCACGTGATGCATAGCTATGTATATCTTCAAGCAAGGCTTGCTGCTCTTGCGGTGTTAAGGCAAGAATATCACTGTCTTTGACTGATTTTGCTGCCCCGTTATGAAACAGTGCGAGCTGGTAGTCTAGGTTACAGAGACACTCATGTAGTTGTTGAGCGTTTGTATCGTCTAGAATATTTTCAATCCGTGCAAAGCCATCGTTGCTCAATTTTTGCTGTAATTCAATTTGTTGTTGCTGCGAAAGTTGAAGCATATATACCTACTGCTGATGTATGGGCCTGTTTGTAATACTGTAAACAGGATGCCTTAGACTTCAGTCCAATGCTGATTACTTTTTATCTATGCTAAAGTGAGTTTGGCTGAAATGCCATCCCTCTGCACTCATCGATAGGCAAAAAAATGAAAATCAATGGACTACTGCTATTCTGTTGCGCATGGGTCATATCCGTGATCCCATCACCAGCCTTGGCGGCTCAAGGCACCTTAGATCTTACCAGCTCGACACTCGGCTTGGTTTGTATTGTTGTCTTCGTTTTAGCATACGCACTTGTAATGCTCGAAGAAAAACTCCATATGCGAAAATCAAAGCCAGTGCTTGTAGCGGCAGGCATCATTTGGCTCATGATTGGGGCGTATTATGTTAATCAGGGACAACCCGATGTTACCGAGCATGCGTTTCGGCATAATTTGTTAGAATTTGCGGAGTTGATGTTGTTCTTGCTCGTTGCGATGACTTATATCAACGCGCTAGAGGAGCGCCGCCTTTTTGATGCACTACGAGCGTGGATGATCCAAAAGGGTTTTAGCTATAAGAATCTATTTTGGATCACTGGGTTCTTATCCTTTTTTATCTCTCCAATTGCAGATAACCTAACAACAGCCTTACTAATGTGTGCCGTGGTGATGAAGGTGGCTGATGGTGACAAAGAGTTTATCAATCTAAGCTGTATCAATATCGTGATAGCAGCCAATGCTGGCGGTGCATTCAGTCCCTTTGGTGACATTACCACTTTGATGGTATGGCAAGCCGGTATGGTACATTTCAGTGAATTTTTAGCGCTATTTGTTCCTTCACTGGTCAATTACATCGTACCTGCACTCGTAATGAGTTATTTTGTGGCGGATAGAAAGCCGAGTGCAGTTTACGAAAGAGTAGAGCTTAAACGCGGCGCTTTAAGAATTTTAACTTTGTTCCTACTGACTGTCGCAACCGCTGTGCTTTCACACAGCTTGCTGCATTTACCACCGGTTCTTGGCATGATGATGGGGCTGGGCTACCTACAGTTTTTTGGTTACTTCCTAAGAATGACATTGCCTGGGTCGTTAGCACGCAAGCGAGCGATGGCGGAAAGAGAAGGGGATCAAGAGCGTCTCGAGAAGTTAGGAAGTGTTGTGCCATTTGATGTCTTTAGCAAAGTTTCACGCGCTGAGTGGGATACCTTATTATTCTTCTACGGTATTGTTATGTGTGTTGGTGGTCTTGGGTTTCTCGGTTATTTAAGTTTAATGTCAGAGATATTATATGGTGAATGGTCTGCAACCTATGCCAACGTATTCTTAGGGATTATTTCCGCGGTCATCGATAACATTCCTGTGATGTTTGCGGTGCTGTCGATGCAACCTGAAATGTCACATGGCCATTGGTTGTTGATCACGCTTACGGCTGGGGTAGGGGGGAGTTTACTTTCTATTGGCTCGGCGGCAGGTGTTGCGCTCATGGGGCAAGCTAGAGGCTATTATACTTTTATGGGGCACTTAAAATGGGCACCCGTGATTTTGCTTGGTTATATCGCAAGTATTTTATGTCACCTGTGGCTTAACGAATCTGCTTTTAGCGTGTTTGGCTAGCGCTTACACAAGCTGTAGTGAGAGTGAATAATCAATATGTGCTTCACTCTCACTGTATTTATTGCTCGGCGAGGTAGTGCTGATATCGTTGCACCCATTCCTGTGATACTGGTTTATCCATATTCAGCACTTTCTCGACTTCAGTAATTACAATTGCACCATGTATTTTTCCTACCATAATAGGCGTCGCAACTTCAGTGTTTGCTTTGATGCTGCCACTGACCACTTCCACAGCCGCTACCCCTAATTCCGTGGCGAGCATTCTATCTTCAACAGATGGTGCCCCACCGCGTTGAATATGCCCTAACACGCAAAGTGCGCAATTGATATCGGCATTGCTATTTAACTCTGTTTTAAGCGCTTGAGCGCCGCCAGGCCATAAATTTTCGGCCAGTATAATCAAAAAGCTACCGTGTTGATGTTGCTGCTCTATGGCATTTTTGAGATGAGCTAAGACCTGAGAGGTATGCTCTGCCGTGCAATTTTCAAATGAAATGATAGCCTCAGCACCTGTCGCAATACCTACATGGTAAGCAATATGCCCGTTATGACGACCCATCACCTCGGTGATAAAAACTCGCTCAAAGGCATTTGCGGTATCGCGGATTTTATCTATTGCGGAGGTGGCGGTATTGATGGCTGTGGAAAAACCAATGGTGTTGTCACACCCTGAAAGGTCGTTATCTATAGTACCGGGAATACCAATTAGCTGACCTTGCCAATGAGCTGCCAGCGCCTGCATTCCCCTAAACGAGCCGTCACCACCAATCACAATAAGTACGTCAATATGGAGCTTTCTCAGAGCATTTGCTGCTTGCAGCACGCCAGAGGGTTCTAGCATCGCAGGGCAGCGGGCACTTTTTAGAATTGTGCCACCAAGTTGGGTGATATCGGTGACGGAAACCGCACTTAGCTCGGTGTACTCTTGATTAATTAGACCATTGTAACCATGAAAAAAGCCAAAGCACTGAAATCCAGTTCTCAAGGCACTTAACGTGATAGCCCTAAGCGCTGAGTTCATACCGGGCGCATCGCCGCCACTTGTCAGTACTGCTATCCTTTTCGTCATGTCGCCACTCTATTATTGCTAGGTTATTCTTTTTGTATACTACCAGAGTGATTTGAAGACAAGTTGATCGACATTAAAGGTAGAGATTAAATGCGAGGATATAGAAAGGTAAAACGGCATTTAGGTCTACCTAAATGCCGTTTTAATTAACGTTGCGTGACTTTGCTAGCAAGTTCTTCACGTTGTGCGGTCGGTAGGTTATCTACGACGATTTGATAAGAATCATCGATCATTTTCTTTATTTCGTCTTCTGGAATAGTGCCATCTAAGATGACTGTGTTCCAAAGACGCTTATTCATGTGATAACCAGGCACAACAGACGAATACTTGTCTCTAAGCAATAATGCTTCGTCAGGGTCGCATTTTACATTTAACCACCAAACAGGTTCACCATTTTCATCTACTTGCCCCTCTTTCCCCTCAGTTAGAGTTGCAAACATTTTATGCTGAACTTTGTACACATCTACGTCTTGCGCAAAAGGCTTAGTGATAAAGGTTGCAGGCTTGGCCTGCAAATATTCATGTACGCTTTTCTGATCCATAGCCCGTGTCCTTGAAGTAACAGTTAATACTACATGAGAGTAAGTTTAGCAGCTCTTGTGATAATACTGTAATCGTCTATCAGTAAAAACTATCAGAAAGTCTATACTATGGCGTTATAACGCAGACAATTATTGAATAACTGACCGTTTTATATCGGTTTAACTCACAGTTGACGATTAAAATAAGTACAGTGTGTAAAAGCACTAAAATTTCAGTCGTCTACAATATTAGAAAAGCTAACTTTTAATTTCCAGTTAAGGACTAAGTTGGCTTCACAAATTATGCTAAAAATACACTCATAACCTAAGTGGACTAAGCTAGGAAATCATTGCCAGTTGACCGTAAAAAATTTCCCACTTGTCTCTGTTTCCCAAATTAGGAAAAGTTACGGCATAACATCCCTTGTGCAATGCTATACCTCTAAACAGTCCGCTATTAAATTAAATAATACAAAAATATGCAACAATAATTTCTTCATTGATTAAATATTAAACGTTGTGTAGACTCATCGGCCGCATTAGTAAATAGCATCGAAATGTGATGTTTCTTTCCTAATAAAGAATGTTTTAGTTTTCTTATTGAATTAAAAAACCGAGGAGTATCAGTGGCTTTTGGAATAATTTCAGCTTTATGTGCGATGGTAATGTATCTTCAAACTCTATGGACTGGAATGCCAAGAAAACGCTGGTTAAGTTTGGCCGTAGTAACAGGCCCCGCGGCGTTAATTCTGTTTCGAGTGCACTATCGTAGAGCGTGGATGCGTCGCTGCGCAAATTTAGTTAGTTGGAAAGCGTAAAGTGGTTAGGTTAAATGAAACTAGGCTATTGCACGAGCTGTAGGTTTGGCTTTTCACTCGGGGTGTGTTGCTTTAAAAATTGTTCAAATTCACTGCTTGAAAGCGGTTTTGAATAGTAATAGCCCTGAACTGTTTGGCAGTTTAGCTGCTCTAAAATATTGAGTTGTTCTTCATTTTCAACCCCTTCCGCAACAACGTGAAGATCTAAGTTATGCGCGATAGTGACAATAGAGTCAACCATGTTTCTACCGCGCTCGTTACCCATATCATCGATAAATGCTTTATCGACCTTGAGTGTATTTAGCGGAAATTGCTTGAGATAAGCCAGTGACGAATAGCCAGTACCAAAGTCATCCATGGCTAAGTGTATTCCTCTAGCACTAAGTGAGCGCATTATCGAAATTGCTTCTTTTGGATCGTCCATCACCGTTCCTTCTGTGATTTCTAACTCAAGAAAATAAGAAGGAAGTTGATTTTTTTGCAAGATAATGTCGATACGAGTGGTTAGATCCGGCAAGCTAAACTGTTTTGCTGATAAATTAACCGCAACTCTGCCATTGAACAGTCCTTTATCAATCCAGCGCTTTACATCACGGCATGCTTTGTCTAAAACGACTTCACCAATTTCGATGATCTGTCCGGTTTCTTCTGCGATAGGGATGAATACACCAGGACTTATCACCCCCTTTTTTGGGGTAATGAAACGGACTAGCGCTTCCATGCCAACCAGTTCACCGGTTTTAATATTCATTTTTGGCTGATAGTAGACAACAAAGTGATCTTCTTTGAGGCCATAGCGCATTAAGTTTTCAATTTGCAGACGCTTAACCGCTTGCTCGTTCATGGAATCATTAAAGAATAAATAATGGTTACCCTTTTGCTTGGCATGATACATAGCCGTATCTGCATTTTTCAGCAGACTTTCAGGAGACTTACCATCTTCAGGGCACAGTACAATTCCAACAGAAGAGGTGATCACTAACTCGTGATTAGCAATTTTAAAAGGTGTCGCAATCGCCGCTAGAAATTGTTTTGCTGTACGTGTAATCGTGTGAATATCATTGGTGCCTGAAATCACCAGCGCAAATTCGTCACCACCTAGTCGGTAGAAGGTATCTTGTTGGCGAGCTAGTTTATTTAGCCGCATTGCCAATTTCGCAAGTAGCGTATCACCTAACTGGTGGCCTAGCGAATCGTTGATCTTTTTAAAGTTATCTAAGTCAAAGACAAGTAGAGCATGGTGTGTCCCTTGTAATGACAACTTTTGTAAATTGGTAAAGAACAAGTTGCGATTGGGAAGACCTGTTGTACGATCGCGATTAGATAAATTATGGAGTTGAGACTCTGCTTTTTTACGTTCAGTTAAATCAGAATAAACAACCACATAGTTACTGATCTGACCGTGGTTATTTTTAATTTCATCAATCGTAATTTCGATTGGTAAGAGTACGTCTGCCGCATTACGAAGTTTAAGTTCTTCTTGCCAATGCTCTGTTTGTTTAAGCTGAGCCTTTACCTGAGCAACAAACTTATTGTCATAGCCTGGTAAGCTAAAATGTTTATTTAGATAGTGTTCTCGTTGGCCACCAAATAATTTAAGGTAACTCGGATTTAGATCGACCAAATTATAGTGTCGGTCATAAATTGCGATCGCGTCAGTAAGAGATTCAACACATTTTGCAAACAGATTTAGCCTTTCCTCGGTACTCTTGAAGTGACTAATATCGCGAACCGTACCTGTCATTCTTAGGGGGTTAAGGTTAGCATCTTTCTCGATAATTTTGCCTCGGTCTAACACCCAGTGATACTGGCCTAGTTCATCTTTAATACGATAGCTTGCTTCAAAGAATGGTGTCTTTTCTGCGAAGTGCTGTTTCATCAGCTTTTCAACGATTAATAGGTCTTGTGGATGGATCCTATGCTGGTTGGGGATGACGCTGCCAGGCTTCGCAGAGTTCATGCCGTATTTATCGTTGATCCGAACAATCTCACCTGATTGAATATTCCAGTCCCATAGTGTATCGCCACTGCCTTCAATGGTACTTTTAAATCGTTGTTCTGAATGCTTAAGTTGAAGAGTGGACTTTTTGAGTTGGTGATTTGACCAAACTAAGTAGGGAATGCTGAGCAGAGCAATCACGCATGGTACGAGCCAAGCTAACTGGGCACCTGTTAATACACTTGCGTCACTGGCGTAAATTACATGCGGAGTCAGTGATAAAAGTAGTGCATTGATTGTTATTGTTTTTATTTTTAGGCTCATATAATGCGTAATTCATAACTGCAATCTCTAATCTAAATCAAGCCATTGTAGTAGTCAAAAGGAAAACGTTGATTAAGGGGAAATTCAGGTTAATTGCGGTTTTTCACAACAGCGAAACAAAGTTTCAGATGAAATTCATTGTTCTAACGAGTATGGCTGCGTATTTTTTGAACTTTGATTAGCTCTCAAATTAATGGACTAGGTGAGAAAAGTCTTATTAGTCATTCAAAGGTTTGATAAGCACTCCTTGCTTACACTAAAACGCTAATTACACTTTAAAATCAGTCGTGGAGCGTTTGGCTCTAACATCTTATCTATATAAGTAAGGATGTCTTCTAATTCCAAGTCGGCCAAAGCTTGGATTAATCTTTGTTGCATATCAAACTGGTGAAAGTCATTGGTAATAGAAATCCACAAACGCTGCGCCCTTAGTCTTAGATTTTTGTCTTGCTCCGATATATGTAGCAACAAGCTTTCTTTCGAACGTTGCCAACTCACTTCATCGAGCTGATGCAATTGTTTGGCAAAGTGATGAAGAAATTGGTTGTGCCGTGCAAGTAGGTGTTCACTATCAAAGTTGGGAGATTGAATATAAAAAGCGATACCTGCACGTGTATTGAATGGCGCATACCCTGCGCCAACTAAATAACCAAGTTGTTCCTTTGTTCTTAATTGCTCAAAATAATCTTGATTAATGAGATTATTAATCGCCATCATGGTGACTTTTTCTTTAACGGAATCGGTACGTGATTGAAAATATTCAATGAAGGCATAATCACTGCCTTCGCGTTCGATATGTTGTTCCGTTAGTTTCGTCAACTCGTTTAAGGGACGTTTCAAATCTTCTAAAATTTCGCTACTTGAAAATAGCCCGTGCACTGATGTTTTTAATTTTTCAGCATGTTTTAGTTGCCAGTTGCCATGCATGAAAGCTTTGACATGAATGGCTGAAAAAAACTGCTTTCGAAATAGTTGAAATTCGTTAAAACTGGCACTTTTAAGTGCGCCGGCTAAGTCTTCAGGACTTGGGTTCCAGGGCATCAAATGGGCACCAAGTCGGCTAAACAGTTCGCTAACAGGCTTATTCTTATTGTGATTCTTCCAATGGCGGATAAGTTGCTTTTTATATTCCGCAAAGCGAGCTGCATGAATTGGTTGATTCAGTAGTGCCTCGACTAGCTCTAAAACCAAGGTGATTTGATTACCAGTAAGCCCTGCGGTGTGAAGTGTTAAGCCACCTTGATGGGAATTAATATGATAACTAAGGCCGGCTAATTCTGCGCTATAAAAACGCTCAGCGACCGCATCCATAAATAGATCGGCAAACAAGCGAGAGAGTGCCATATGCTTGTGACAGGTGACGGACGGGGCGGAATCTATTTCGAGATAAAAATGCCCTTTGGTGACTCTAAAAGTCAAATCCTGCTTAAACCAAAATTCAAATCCAGGCTGATCAGCTAGACGGATCGGCGTATCCTGTTCACTCTCTACATCATGAAGTGGATTCTTCGCGCTAAGATATGGATTAATTAGTGGCAGCGACATTTGTGGCAAAGGCATATGCACATTATAGAGCGATTCAATCCAATCTTTGGCTATTGGCGAGACACTATATGGCGTGTTGTACCACTTGGCCTTTTTATTTACTTCCACATGAGGGTGGATAAGCACAAGGCGCATATTGGTAGGGCACAAATGCATCAGTAGTTTTTCGTGCTGCTCTTGAGAAAAGCCATCCATGCGATAATCACCATAGAGAAAATCTTCTTCCTCATAGTGGTGCATATTCACGCTGATTGAATTTACCCAGTCTAACATGCGGCCGACTTCTTGGTTATCGAACGCGATATCTAGTAAAGTGCTTTTGTCTTGATAAAGGCGTGGTAGTGCGGCGGTATTTTGCTTAATTAATGCTATGTACTCGAACAGCATTTCCACTATGTCTTCATAGTATTCAATCCCTTCATCGGTAAGTGCAAAGCTGATATTAAAATCTCTGAAATTACTACCCGTGATCCCACCACCAGCCGATAGTGCATTGATCCAACCTTGTGACTTGAGGATAGAATACAGTGAGCCTTTACCTTCATACCCTAACAAATGTGCTAAAAAGCTCACACTTTTATGGCGGTATAAATCTGTAGGGTTGGGCATAGCAAAACTGACAATAAGTTTTTGCATATGTTTTCTAGGCTTTATTTGCAGTTCTAGCTGCAGATCTTGCTCTCGGTACATAGGGGCTTGGATCGCTGGCTTTTGTGTATTGCTGCCAACAATTTTTGTAAAAGGTGAGCAAAAGGTCGCAAGTGTAGCCAGCGGTTGTGGTGCAGCTATCACCAAAGTCATCCACTGGGCCTGATAGTATTGATTGAAAAACGCTCGTAATTCACTGGCAATATTACCATTACGATCTGCGAGCGTGTCTCTGGTACCAACAGAGAACTTGGCAAAAGGATGCTGAGGGTTGATGGTTTCTTTATGAACTTGATAGATGCGACGGCCATCATCTTTGATTTTCATTTTAAACTCGGCATCGATGGCTTCACGCTCTTTTTCAGTATCGTTCTCGCTCAGCAGTGGAGACACAAAAAATTGGCTAAAGCGTTCTAATGCTTCGTCTAGTTGTTCGGCGTCGCAGTCAAAGTAATAGCTCGAGTGCTCGGTACCAGTCCACGCATTGCTCTGGCCACCATACTGACTAATAAATTGCGAAAAGCCACCTGAGTCAGGGTGCTCTGCCGTACCAAGGAATAGCATATGCTCCAAAAAGTGCGCCATCCCTTGACGCGTTTCGGGGTCGTCAAAGTGGCCGACATTAACTGTTAATGATACGGCGCATTTAGCAGTTGAATCGTCATTGATCAACAAGACTCTAAGACCATTGTCCAGTGTTAGTAATTGGTACTGCCGACTATCATTATTACTCAGTTTCAATATGCTGCTGCCGATAAATTAGTTAAAAGATAACTGAAGGTAATTAGAATTTCATTTCATGTTAATCCTTCATTTGTTTTAATATAGCGAACAAACCAGTGAGATAGCTACCGGTTTAGAAGAAAATAATACCAAGCTGCATATGTGAGTAGTCAGCAAGTATAAGATCCCGAGTGTGAGTGGCGTAGAAGGGAAAGGCCATTAGCGACAATAGGTTAAACGTGGATCTCATCACGCATAAGTCCGCATATACGTAGGGTGATATAAACAGAAGGTGCTGAACAGTATGAAGACTATCTTGATAATGCGTCATGGTGAAGCTGAACCCATGCAAGCCGACGATGCAAGCAGAAATTTAACCGAACAAGGATTACAACAAGCCAAGGATGTAGGTGAATGGTTGAAACAATATTTTGAGATAGACGCAGCACTTGTGAGTCCCTTCGTCAGAGCACAACAAACCACGGAGCAAGTGCTTGCACTTCAAACTCCTAAATTTGTTGAAACCTGTTCAGATATAGTACCGAGTGGATCAGCACACACAGCTATCGATTATTTAGAAACACTTATCTCTATGTATCCAACATACCAAACCTGGATTTTAGTCGCACATATGCCAATAGTTAGTTACTTGGTAGACCGTTTGTGCCCGGATACAATGCCTATCTTCTCGACTGCCGCGGTAGCTATAATTGAATACAATGAACAGACTGGCCGTGCCGAATTCACATCGATGCAGTTACCTTAAGCCTTTTATTCATAATTGGCATAGAAAGGCTAAAACTTCCCTTTAATCGGTCTAATGTCCTCTTTTTAATTTTGTTTGAACTTTATCATTACGCCGGTGTCATATCATTGGCATTGCAATCATGGTTTCCGATATGGCCAATACGTTTGTTTGGGCGCAAATTTGTATTGTTTAGGTAACCGGCACAGTTTCGACCACTGTGTTATGGTTCTGTTATCGGTAAAGATGGTTTTTTGGAACTTATATACCATTAAGTTTAAAGGACAATTGTCCGCTTTTTTGTGTTTTTTGTTGCTAAATGTTGTAAACTGTCAGCTAACGTCGCTGAAAGTTGCAAAAAAATTGATCTTTTAGTTCGGTTTATAAAGCAAAGTAGAAATTACCTGCTATAATTACCGCCGTCTCGTTCAGCCTTACAAAGTTGTATCGCACTCTCGACTGTAAGGTCCGCGTTATTATATTCAAATCGCGAAAAATTGAACGTTCACGCCAAGTGAAACGGCGCCCAAATTTTAAACCGTTGAACAAAGAGTGCACTAAAAGGTCGAAAACCAACATGAAAGCAATGAAAAGATCTACGTTAGCTACCCTTATTAATGCTACGTTGTTCTCTGCTGTGGCAGGTACTTCATTTTCTGCACTTGCTGAAGAAGAGCAAGCCAAAAAAAATCAACTAGAAGTTATTCAAATCACCGCACGTAAACGTGTTGAAAACGCGCAGGAAGTACCTGTGTCTGTTTCAGCGCTTCAAGGTGATAACTTGAATGCTTACAGCTCAGCGGGTATGGACATTCGCTTTATGAATGCGAAGATCCCAAGTTTATCGGTAGAATCTTCGTTTGGTCGTACTTTCCCACGTTTTTACGTACGTGGATTAGGTAACACAGACTTCGATCTAAATGCTTCTCAACCTGTATCTTTGGTTGTTGATGAAGTGGTTCAAGAAAACCCTATTCTAAAAGGCTTCCCTGTATTCGATATTGCACGTATTGAAGTATTACGTGGTCCTCAGGGCACGCTATTCGGTCGTAACACGCCAGCAGGTCTTGTTAAATTTGACACCGTTAGACCAAGCCAAGAGTTTGATGGCTATGCTGCTGTTTCTTATGGTAGCCGCGGCGCGGTAGACTTTGAAGGCGCAGTAGGCGGCTCAGTAACTGAGCGTGTATCAACGCGTATTTCTACATTGTGGCAGGAACAAGAAGACTATATCGATGTAAAAGCGCCTGGCTTCGAGAAAGAAGATTCTCTAGGTGGTTACAGCGAGCAAGCCGTTCGTGTTCAATTCCTATATGAAGGCGATGATTTTAACGGCCTACTTAACTACCACTACCGTGATTTAGATGGTCGCCCAATTGCATTTCGCGCAAATTTAATTGAAGCTGGCACAAATAACATTAACCCATTGTATGACAACGATGTGGTATACCACGATGCGGCCTCTCGTTCGACGCAACAGGTTGAAACTCAAGGTTTGAGTCTAAAGCTTGAATGGGACTTACCTGAGCATACTGTAACGTCAATTACTGCTTGGGAAAGTGCTGAAATCTATTCTCGTGCAGACGTTGACGGTGGTTACGGTGCTGACTTCCTTGGTTTCCAAGGCCCAGGTATCATTCCATTTGCTTCTGAAACAGCTGACGTTATTCCTGAGCATAATCAGTACACGCAAGAGCTTCGTTTATCTAGCAACTTCTCTGGCGATTACAACTATCAGGTAGGTATCTTCTTATTTGAAGAAGATCTCATGATTGAAAGCTACAGCTTTGATACATTTGCATTTGATGCTGGCCTTGGTCAGTACGGTGCACAAAATGGTTATGCTTACCAAGATCAAGATACATCAGCATGGGCGGTATTTGGCTCTTTTGATTACACCGTATCTGATGATTTAAAAGTAACAGCAGGTTTGCGTTATTCTGACGATGAGAAAGAGTTTTACGCCAAGCGTACTAAAAACCCAACACCTTGGAACGGCTCTCCAGACGTACTTGATGGTACCGCTAACCCAAGCGATAGCCACGTAAGCTGGGACTTAAGTGCTACTTATAAGCTAACTGATGACGTAAACTTGTTTGGTCGCGTAGCTAACGGTTTCCGTGCTCCAAGTGTTCAAGGCCGTATTTTGTTCGGTGATGAAGTGACTGTTGCTAAGTCAGAAACTACCAACTCAATTGAGGCAGGTATTAAGTCAGACGTACTTGATGGTCAAGGTCGTGTAAACGCGACAGTATTCTACTATCAGATGGATGACCAACAGCTAACGGCTGTAGGTGGCGGCTCAAACTTCAACCGCTTAGTGAATGCTGATAAAACAACCGGTTATGGTTTCGAACTTGATACCGAATGGGTGTTAACGGATGAGCTAAATGCAACCTTTAACCTAAGCTATAACAAAACTGAGTTGGAAGATAAAAACTTAGCAGTAGCGGTTTGCGCGCAGTGTACCGTGACGGATCCGACCTATATGGTTGAGGGTGCGAACGGTCCAGAAGCTCGAGCAATTTTGGACGGTAACAGCTTGCCTCACGCTCCTGAGTGGATCGCAAACGCAACACTTCGCTACACGAAAGAGTTAGAAGATGGCGAGTTCTTCGTCTATGGTGATATGTCTTACCGTAGTGAAGTAGACTTCTTCTTATACAAATCAGTAGAATTTGAAGGCGAAGCGTTGTTTGAAACAGGTCTTCGTGCTGGTTATATGTGGTCTGAAGGTGATAACGAATATGAAGTGTCAGCCTTTGTTCGTAACCTATTTGACGAGCAAGTGGTTATCGGTGGTGTAGATTTCAATAACAACACCGGTATGCTAAATGAAGCGCGCTTCATTGGTGCTGAATTCAAGGTGAAATTCTTCTAATTCACGCTACAGTGATTATAATAGAGTAACTAAAGCCCGCATTAAGCGGGCTTTTTAATGAAATTTTTATGTTAGGAGCGGATATGTCAGGTTTTTGGAATTATCGAGTGATATATTGTGAAGCAACAAAAGACGAAGCGGCTTTATATCAAATCCATGAAGTGGAATATAACTTAAATGGTAAAGTAACGAATTGGTCTGAAACGGGTGCTGCACCTTTTGGCCGTTCGATGGAAGAGTTGCAAGCGGATGCAGATAGACTGAAGTCAGCTTTCGATAAGCCAATTTTAAAAGTGATTAGACAGCCACGAGGCTATACATTAGTTGAAGTTGATAGCGGTGAAGAAGCTACTGCTGAGCCACCAGCAGGGATCAACGGTTAATTAATACAACCAAATTAAGGAGTGTAAATGCGTTTTCAGGCAGTTTTATTTGATTTTGACGGCACATTAGTTGATTCAGAAGCACTCCATTACCAAAGTTGGATGAAGGTGTTAGCCCCGTATCAGGTTACTTATACGGAGCATGACTTTTGTGATGAGTTTTCGGGTGTACCAACGCTTAAAGCCGCGCATATACTCAAAGAAAGACACCAGCTTGCGCCTTCTGCCCGCAATTTATGTGATGAGAAAAATGTCGTCTTTGTCGCAACCGCTGCGGAAATACTCCCTAAGTTAATGCATTTTGCAAAGCAAGTGGTTGAATTAACCTCAACGCGTTGTCCAATCGCACTCGTGACAGGAAGTAGCAAAGCAGAAGCGCTCCCTGTTTTACAACATTATCGGTTATTAGAGTTATTCTCTGTCATTGTGTGCAAAGACGACGTCGAACAGCCGAAGCCTCATCCAGAACCTTATCGCAAGGCGCTCGCTGCGCTAAACATTGCGCCACACGAAGCCGTGGCAATAGAAGACACCTGCACAGG
Source organism: Pseudoalteromonas flavipulchra NCIMB 2033 = ATCC BAA-314 (assembly GCA_000814665.1). Classification (GTDB taxonomy): domain Bacteria; phylum Pseudomonadota; class Gammaproteobacteria; order Enterobacterales; family Alteromonadaceae; genus Pseudoalteromonas; species Pseudoalteromonas maricaloris. The sequence goes on along the minus strand of JWIH01000017.1, from coordinate 259,831 downwards.
GCTAACTTCAGCCAAGGAAGCCGGGTTAACTGCGGTTGTCGTGCCAAATATGCACTCTAATAAACAAGATTTAAGTCTTGCCGATCATTCATTTACCGATCTAGAAGCGGTTTTTGACTGGCTTTGCCCTGAAAGGTAATTGCAATTGGTATAAACAGGGACTGTTAGTCAAAGCTGTTCGATTTTACAAACGTCGATTCTTGTGTAATCTTTAAGTGTGAAATTTGTTAATTTTTAATATCGGCGAACGCAAACAATGCACCAAGTTGCTGGTATTAACTATCCACTGCAAAGGATTATGCTATGCGATACGTACCATTCTTGTTCTGTCTTTTTTTAGGCTTTTCCAATCTTCTTTATGGAAGTGAAACCCACACAAAAATCCAACTTGCTTCGGTATATCAAGGCGACGAAGATATTTCTAATTATCTTGTTAGTGAAAAATTCGATGGTGTTAGGGCCATTTGGGATGGCTCGCAACTGCGTACGCGTGGTGGTCATTTAATTAAGGCACCAGACTGGTTTACGCACGGGCTACCTGATACATGGTTAGACGGCGAGTTGTGGGCTGGGTACAATAACTTTGCTTTTGTGAGCGCGATTGCAAGACGCCACTCGCCTAATAATGAGCACTGGCGTCAAGTGACTTATTATGTATTTGATGCGCCAAATTCTACAGAAATATTCTCTGAGCGTCATGAGCGTTACTTAAGCCTACTAAGCCATATTGAGTTATCACACATCAAACCCGTCAAGCAGCTATCATTTGGCTCCGTTGATGAGCTAAACGACTATTATCATGATGTCTTAAAACGAGGCGGTGAAGGGGTTATGTTGCATGCTAAAAATGCCAAACACGAAGATGGAAGAACAACCAATGTATTAAAATACAAGCCGTACCTTGATGACGAAGCCATCGTGATTAAACATTTACCCGGCAAGGGAAAGTACCAAGGGATGATGGGGTCGCTACTGGTGAGAGATGAACAAGGTATGGAGTTTAAAGTTGGGTCGGGGTTTAGCGACGAAGAGCGCGCATCACCACCACCGATTGGTAGTCAAATTACCTATCGATATCAAGGATATACTAAGTTTGGTAAACCGCGTTTCGCGCGATTTTTAAGAGTAAGGCCAAAATTATAGAATGGCACTACTGCTGCAAAGAAAACTTGGGGATTTTTATACGCTAGCGAGCACTACGGCTCGCTATCAAAAGTGCAATGGACTTATTCTGCACGGCCCATGAACTTAGATTCAGCAGTGTTGATCTTAATTTTGTCACCGCTTGAAATATGCTCAGGAACTTGAACAACAAGGCCTGTCGTTAATGTCGCAGGCTTTGTTCTAGCGCTAGCAGATGCGCCCTTGATTGAAGGAGAAGTATCTTCAATCACAAGCTCTACGCTTGAAGGCAAGTCGATAGAAACAGGCATGCCCTGAACCACGACGATAGATAAACCTTTCGTTGATTCATCGATAAATAACAATTGCTCAGCAATAGACTCTTTATTCAGGTGGTATGGCGTGTAGTCTTCATCATCCATAAACACATATTCATCACCATCTACATATGAAAGCATTGCAGGGCGGCGGTTAAGATCTGCAAGTGTCAGCATTTCTTCCGCTTTAAAAGTTTCATCTACTTTAGAGTTATCTACTACATCGTACATACGCATACGGTATAGGCTACCACCAGCGCGACCTTGTGGTACCGAGCGCTCAATGTCACGAACAATCATTACGCGGCCGTTATACTCGATCGCGGCATGTTTTTTTATTTCACTTGCCTTTGGCATAGCTTAATTCCTAATACAAATAAAGTTGGCACAATATAATCATTTTTCGGCTTTTTGGCGAGTTTCAAAACTCACTCTGAGCCTCAAATACCGTATAAAGTCGTCATTTCTGAGTACTTGATCCCAAAGTGCTGGTCAAACCAACGGTTGATATAGTCATGCTCGGGCTCAAGCTTGGCACAGCGTAGAATATTTTCACCTTTATTGGTGCCAAGTGCCTGCCCACAGTAATTTTGCTTCCAAGTTAGCGTAAGATCTTGAGAGAATTTTTTTAGTAATTCGTCAAAGGTCTTTTCTGTTATCTGAGAAAGATTAAGAAAGTCTGGAGACAGCGGGGTGATATCAAGTTGCTCAAAATCAGCCTGATGCGCACGGGTTTTATTATGCTTACTATCGCTTGCACTGCCTTTGATATAACGATGGGCTAAACTCGCCTCATAATTAACGTTGATATCAAATTTCTCATCGTAGATGGTCACCGGGTAAGTGAACTCTCTTGTGACTTCTACGGTGTGCGTCTTATCTGAATTATTTGGATCTGGTCGTTCAACTTCCTGTTGATAATGCTTACGCTGGATATATTGATTGCTAGTGCGGTAATAATCTGCATCTGCATATAACTCTAATGAAAGCTGTTGACTGCCATCACTATCAAACCACAGGCTATTATTAAATGCCGTATTTAGGCTTGAGATAAATGCGCCATATTGTCCTCTGATTGAGTTGCCAAAGCGCAAACCAATATCGACACGATCTCGTATGTTCATCGCAAAATAACGACTTTTATCTTGGTTATCTACACGTAAACGTTTTGGAGTTTGCCACGCTAAACAGTATTTTTCCGTGAAACTTTTTAAATAGAAGCGCTGCCCGCTAACCTGTCCTGCAAGTTCATCACACTTTTTCTGCGCTTGCGTTCTTAACGTGTCATAGTGGGTGCTCATGGCGCTTGCTAACTGTGCATTGCTGATCAGATGGCGATAGTTATGTTCAAACAGCTTAAACTTATCGGGGTAGGGCGTATTTGAGAGTGAACGGGCTTCGTCGAGTAGCCATTGCCTCGCATAATCTAGTTCTTCTCTTTGGGTATTTGCCATCGCGCCGGTCGGCTTCATTTGCCATTGTGCTTGGTTCTCTACGATTTCTTCTAGCCTAGTTGCAGCAGCGGTGTAGTTATTTGCTAAGCGCAGCATACGTACATCGATAAGACCTTTATCTATAAGCTTATCTCGCGCCAGTGTTAAGCCTTGTTTCGCTTCAAGATCTTCTGGGTCCTCCGCGAGTGCTTGTGAATAATATTCAGCAGCTTGGCGGTACATTCCCGCTTCGTAAAGTTTATTACCTTTATAAACTAGCGATTTACAGCCGCTAATAGCAGCCAATATTGCAATGATGATGGCGGTTTTCTTGATCATAATATCATTCCATTCGCGCAAAAAGTTCCATAAGCACAGTTATTGATTTTAGTATCCATTCGCTTAGCGTACAGGTGCACCCGTTCCTAAGCTTTTAACAGGCTTATAATACAGGGTTCTGGCGAAATCTACATCACTGAATTGTTAAGATTTTGTTTTGGGAGGTATTGAATCTTGCTGTGTTGGTTTGTTGTCCTCCTGACTGGTTTCGACGACCACCCATGGGCTACGACAACCTTTTCTTTGATGCCCAAAGAATCGTTGCGCAAAAGAAAGGGCACTTCCGACATCACACTGACTCTTCAAGTAAATTGCCAATATGAACGTCACCGCTGTGTTGTTTTATTGTCCTCCTGACTGGTTTCGACGCCCATCCATGGGCTACGACATACTTTTCTTTGATGCCCAAAGAACAAGTATGCAAAAGAAAGGGCACTCCCAACATCACACTGACTCCTCAAGTAAATAGCCAATATGAACGTCACCGCTGTGTAAGGGACATCCCTGTCCCTGTCACAGCTTTTCACGCATCCATGCGTTGAAATGACTCATTGGCACTTTACTTTCGGGTGTGATGAGGGAGACACAAGGCGCTGATAAATTCTTGTGGTGCTTGTAAGCGACTTAGCTGCTTCAGGAGATAAAACCAGAACTAACAGACAGCGCGATTTCCCCTCCATCACACCCGAAAAGCATAAGCCGATATGCAATGTGCCGACAGGATGTCGGCCAAGTCTTGTAAGGCACAAGGACGTGCCTTACAAGACGGTTGCACTATGTCGGCTTAGGGTTTGAGGATTGAGTGTGATGCTGGGGCGACGTTTTCTTGGTTCGCTCGATCGCGTCGTTTAAAAAGAATGAACGAGGAGCGCATGGATGCGCTTTGATATAAGCCAAGGAGGGTAAGGCTAATATGTCCTCCTGACTAGTTTCGACGCCCATCCATGGGCTACGACTATCTTTTCTTTGCTTGCCCAAAGAAAAGGTAGCAAAAGAAAGGACACTCCCAACATCACACTGACTCCTCAAGTAAATAGCCAATATGAACGTCACTGCGGTGTAAGGGACATCCCTGTCCCTGTCACAGCTTTTCACGCATCCATGCGTTGAAATGACTCATTGGCACTTTACTTTCGGGTGTGATGAGGGAGGAAAACGGTGCTGAGAGATTTTTTGGTGCTTACTGGCAAATTTGTTGCTTTTGGAGAAAAACTAGAACGCACGGTCAATATTACACCAGAAAAGCATAACTTCTCGGCGGGTGAACCATCTCCCACAAAACTATTTGTACTGTGAGATCGGAGCCGCAATTTTTTGAGCTTGTAAACTACTCTATCGCTAATAAGAAAGTGGAAATTCCACAGGCGACTTATTTCCCCTCCATCACACCCGAAAAGCATAAGCCGATATGCAATGTGCCGACAGGATGTCGGCCAAGTCTTGTCAGGCACAGGGAGGTGCCTTACAAGGCGGTTGCATTCTATCGGCTTAGGGTTTGAGGATTGAGTGTGATGCTGGGGCGACGTTTTCTTGGTTCGTTCTTTTGCGTCGTTTCAAAAGAATGAACGAGGAGCGCATGGATGCGCTTTGATACGTACCATGGAAGGTGATTTTTCCAAAAGACTCGATACGATGAGTAAAATCAGCCCGTCCTCCTGACTGGTTTCGACGCCCATCCATGGGCTACGACTTACTTTTCTTTGATGCCCAAAGAACAAGTAAGCAAAAGAAAGGGCACTCCCAACATCACACTGTCTCCTCAAGTAAATTGCCAATATGAACGTCACCGCTGTGTAAGGGACATCCTTGGCCCTGTCACAGCTTTTCACGCATCCATGCGTTGAAATGACTCATTGGCACTTTACTTTCGGGTGTGATGAGGGAGGAGAACGGTGCTGACAGTTTTGTTTGGTGCTTGCAGGCAAATTTGCTGCTTCAGGAGATAAAACCAGAATTAACAAGCAGAGCTATTTCCCCCATATTCAAGAAAATGCGCAAGTTGCGCATTTTTATCTTTCTCAAAAAATCGTAACTTGAACTTTTAATAATGTTGGCAATGAGTTATCAATTTTGTTAAAACTAAATCAATCATAAAAGTGCGCGATTGCAAATCAGAAATATGCGCGATTTGCGCACTATTAAATTGTTGAACTAAGCCGCTACGCGGAGATCCTACTCTCACCAACTGAGCCACACTTACCTTGAGGTTATCCCATAACTTGGAGGTAAGTCATGAATCCACTCATAGAACAAGTCAAAACAGAAATAGCCTACCGAGGGTATTCGCAACGTACATGCAAAAGTTACTGTGAGCATCTACTTAAACTGAGTCACTATTTCAATAAACCACTCGATTCCATTACTGATGACGAACTGAATATCTTTTTTAACGATCCGGCAATTCGTAAGCTCTCTAGAGCAAGCCAAAAAGTACAAATAAATAGTATTTGGTTTTTGTTTAAACATATTTTACATCGACCGCTGAACCTAGATATCGCATTACCAAAAGCAAAGACTCGCGCACCAACCTATTTATCTCGAGATGATATTCGGCGGCTGATAGAAAACTGTACGGATATGCGATTAAAAACGTTAATTATGGTTTGCTATGGTTGTGGCTTACGCATTGGTGAGCTTTTACATATTAAAGTGCAAGACATTGATGGAAAGCGAAAAACCATTTTGATTGAGCAAGGTAAAGGAGATAAGTCACGCTATGTAGTGGCCTCCGATAGCGTACTCAACCAATTACGCAGTTACTGGAAAATGTATCACCCAACAAAGTGGATGTTTTACTCACGATGGTTAATGGATAAACCCATGTCAGCATCAAGCTTTAGGAGACCATTACGTGAGCATGCACAACATTGCGGTTTAACTCACTGTAATCCACATGCATTACGCCATGCTTATGCAACACATCAACTTGAATCAGGCATGCCATTGCACCAACTTCAACATCAGCTTGGACACAGTGATATTAAAACCACGCAAAGCTACTTACATTGGTTACCCGAATTGGGGCATGGCGGTGTTGATTTACTCGCAAGTTGGGTTAAACCATGAGCACTTTACATCTCGCGGATATTTTAAATTCAAGTCTTAGTAATTACCGCCAAAATCATACAGTGAGCTACCAACAATTGCGTGTTTGTCAGCACCTTCAATCATGCAGAACAGGTCAGCTCGGTTATCAAACATGGCAATGTGATAACTGCGGTGAGTCACAGCAGATTGGGTGTAGTTGCCGAGATCGGCATTGTCCACGATGTCAAGGAATGGCAACGACAAGGTGGATACAAAAGCAGCAAGAAAACTTATTGCCATGTCGCTATTTTCACCTTGTTTTTACGCTTCCTCATGAACTTAATGTCATTGCTCACTATAATCCAAGTACCTTATATCAGTGTTTATTCAAGGCCGCATGGCAAACCCTGAGTAAATTTGCTAACCGAAAAGGGCATGGCCAATTAGGAATGACTAGCGTCTTGCATACTTGGGGGCAAAATTTAAGTCAGCATATTCACTTACACTGTTTAATCCCAGCAGGTACGCTCAATAAGCTCCAATGGAATGAGATAGAAAAAGGGTATTTATATCCCGTTAAAGCGTTATCAACGGTCTTTAGAGGAAAAATGCTAGCGGCGCTTAATGAGTTTAATACTTCATTCGTGAAGATAAACACGCCGGCAAAATGGTGCGTGTATAGCAAAGCCTGTTTAGCTTACAGTGAAAAGCTAGTAAGTTACCTAGCACGGTATACCCGAAAAGGGGTGATGTCTGAATCACGTTTAGTATCAGCAAATGCACAGTCGGTGAGCTTCAAATACCGAGATTACGCAGATGATAATCTTGATAAAGTGATGACACTGAGTAATGACGAATTCTTACGGCGTTATTTGCAGCATGTACTACCGAAAGGATTTATGCGTATTCGGCATTACGGTTTTTTAGCCAATGCATGTCGCAAGCGAAAGTTAGCGCTGATAAGGTCGCAGGCGTCATGCACATGCAGAGCAAAGAGGCCAAAGACAGGAGAAAACGTGACATTGATACCGAATTGGCCTTGTCAGCATTGTAAGGTAGGTATCTTGCGGCTAATTGGCGTATTCAAGTTAGATGCAACACCGACCAAAGTAGACCGAACGAGTTAGCTGCTAGATAGCTGCGTAAAATCAATTAGTTAACCTGCTTAATTGCTCAGGCTAGCGGCCTATGTGTGCATAAAAAATATAATTGCTTATTAAGGCAAATTTAGGTGTAATGAATACATAATAAGCGCTGAGCAATGCAGGGAAAGCTTACATAACACTAGCTAAACTGATTACACTAGCTAAACTGATTACACTAGCTAAACTGATTACACTAGCTAAACTGATTACACTAGCTAAACTGATTACACTAGCTAAACTGATTACACTAGCTAAACTGATTACACTAGCTAAACTGATTACACTAGCTAGGAAAGTGAGAGCCTCTAAAAAGCAAATTCCTACAGCATAAACAACACCAACTCTGTCACACCGAGCAGGTAGCAGCTCAGTCCAACAAGCGATTATGCAACACAAACTACGTGTCGCATAAATACTAAAATGTTATACGTATCGAAGGATCGGTGTAGTAATATGAAATACTTTTCAATTTTTTTGATTCTACTTTCAATTGTTGGCTGTAAATCTACTCGAAATACCATCGAATACACTGACCCTGGTTTTTATCTTCAACCAGTCTTAAAAATGAAAGTAGTACCTACTTTTTCGAACCCTGTTATCTATGAGGTTACTAGGCACAAACCCTATCAGTTAATAACTACAACTTATGAGGGCGCTGGTGGTTATGACTGGAAAGGTATTAAATCAAAGAAACGTATTGAATTAACAGAAGAACAGTACTCAAAGTTAGTTAGTAAGTTAGAGAAAGCACTGGTGTTTCCGAAAGATAAAACTCTAGGAATGGATGGAGATACTTGGATGCTAGAAAGCTCTTTGTATCAATACACTGCCGTAGCATATTGGGAGCCAGAATATCAAACACATAAACGTGGGCTTGAAGATTTTGTAAGATTAAAAAGTTACCTTGAACAATTAAGCCGCGAGAAATAGGTGTAAGATACGTATAACAAACAGTTTAAAAGCGGACAAAATTCGGTTGGCTGTTTTCGCTCTGCTTCACATTATAGCCAACCAAATTTTGCCTTTTAACTGAGGCGTTAGGAGTTTATTTAGAATTGTCTTTGTTCTTTGATATCGTGGAATTCTTGGCTGTATTCCTACTGGCAGTAGAAGCAATAAAACTCAACAATTTAAATGCATTTGTTGAAAGGGTTATAAGACCATTGTTATCTCATGTTAACCCTAAAATAAAATGGGTTGGAGATGGCGAGAGCGAAAAACTTACATTCATTGAAAGGAATGCTGTTCACTTATTCTTTTTAGGGTTTTATCTAATAGGCATTGCATTAATATTTTTAGTATTTTATAAATTTGATTTTAATTTCATGAATTGGTTACTAAACGCTGCGCCGATTTATTGGTTCCTTTCATTGGTCGCTGCATTAATTTTGCCTCTTTTTGTAGGTTTCCTACCTTACCAATTTTTAGTTTGGTCTCTAGAAAACTCAATAAAAGCACTAGTTTGGGTGCAGGTGAAAACGCATACAGGTATTGTTGGAATATTAGGTTTTACTCTCTTTTCAATACAGTTCATTGGGAGGAGAATTATCAACTCCTAACAAACGCTTTAACCAAAAAGGACGCAAAACAGCAGGCTTGCGCTCCTTCGTCGCTAATTTTAGCCTGCTATTTTGCGCCGGTTAAGCGAGGCGTTATGTGCAACCTCAAGTTACAAGTCCGTGTGTATCTGCTCAGCTGTAAGAACTCGCGTTAGTAGTTTATCCATATCGTCATAAGGAATGTTTCCGTTTGTTTGTTTGAGATGGTGAACAAGAGTTTTAATGTCTGATTCGTCTTTAACAATCAGGTACTTGATATGGCTGATATCAAATTTTAATACTTGGTTTTTAATTTTTTGCATTGCGATTGATCGCAAAGGATCATTTTCTGAACTATTAAAAATTTCTTCTCCCATAACCATTAGACAATCTGCACAAGTATCAGGCACAAACCTCCACTCTCTCTCATCATAAAATCTATAGTTTTCATAAACAGTGCTCTTTCGAATTAAATCGGCCTCATAGTTCTTGATGTATCTGAAAACATCGTAGAAACAGCGATTTGCTTTTGGTAAATGGTCGATATCACCTTCAATTTCATGTACAAACTTGTCGTAAGCTAGGTCTAAACACTGACCAATATTAGATTGCTTTTCTATGTACAATACTGGATTGAGTTTTGCTTGTTCAGCCCAAGTTTTTGTTAATCCTATACCGTATTTGCCATACTTTTTGACATGATCTTTAATTTGCGATAATGGAATGTCGCAAAAGCTTACCATTGGCACGTACATTACATATTCTTTATTATTCAAGAAAACAGTTTCTTTACAATAACTTACTCTAAATCCTGATGTTAATATTCCAAGAAGTGCTTTCTTCGTATTTGTAAAGTGAATTAATGAATTTGAACTAAGTGCCATGTCTAATTGTCTGTATGATTTATGTGCAATCTATTACTTATAGCACATAATTCCTTTGAAATATTAGACTTAGTAAAACAAGCCTACGAGATAAACAGTGAAAAACTTGGTGGCAGCGATTTAGAAAAACAAAAGAACATGACCATTATTGAAAGGGGAGCGAGAGCGGAATACCTGTTCTGGGCTGGTCGAAACCTAGTCGCGGCACTCTTAACTACTTGTATTTATGCTTTATCAATTTACATTATATTTGAAATCATTCTTGTTCAAGCTGGAAGTGTAATAGAAATGGCTGGATGGAGTGATTTGACAGAACTTTTTAGGCTGAATGGTAAGTTATAACAAATTAATTAACTTCGCACCTTCGGTGCCGGACGCAGCAAAGCTGCGCCGGTTATTAAGGCGTTAGGCATAAGGAAGTTTAGACATGGCATTGACCGTTAAAGATGTAAATCTACTTTCTGAGTATATTTCAGGGGTGATGTCTCGTGCAGATCATCATGCGGGGAATGTTGAAGAAATATCGTTAGCTTTGGCAGGTGCCATACTATGGCGAAAAGATGATGCCAATATAAAAGTAATGGCTCACGGAAACGCCACAAAAAACGTTCTCTGGGTAACTATCAGTGGTACAAAGTACGCGTTTTCATACAATCATGATTCTGAAAAAATTGAAATGCGTGAGGGTAGCACCCAAGGGAATACCATGCATGAATTTGATAATTCAACCCCATTAAGTTCATTAGTAAGTATATTTAAGTCGCTATAAAAATGCCTAACAAGCCGCTCAAATTCGTTGCGGCTACAAAAAAACGTGGCCTCCACCGGACTCGCTAACGCTCGCCGTTAAGCGGGGCGTTATATGTAACTCAATAAGTTGATTATCGCCGTCAGAACAAAATCATTTAAAAGTCATTAGGACGTCAAGTATTTAAAAGTCAGTTTGGTTAATTTGACAGCTAATTTTATCAAATTTAATCGATGTGAAATAATTTGCTGATTATAAAATAAGGACAAAAATCATGAAATCTAATTACCGTTTCGTATTTCTGCTACTTCCTGTGTTGATAATGAGTAGTGGAAGTCATGCTCAGGATGACTTTTCAGTGTTAGAGGGCCCTTATCTTGGGCAACATCCTCCTGGCTTAATGCCTGAAGTTTTCGCCCCTGGTATTGTATCGAAAGAGCATCGTGATTGGACCGGGCGCTTCTCACCCGACATGAAAGAGTATTATTTTACTAGGAACAATAAAAAAAGTAGAAAAAGTACGACGCTTGTTTTTAAATTCGAGAATAATCAATGGCACGAGACAGTATTGGGCCCCCGGATGGGTGGATCTATCTCGCCTGATGGTAAAACGATGCACTCTGGAAATAAGTATAGGGAGCGCACCGATAAAGGTTGGTCAGAGTTAAAAAGTCTTGGTCCCCCGTTTGAGGGCATCCCTATCATGGTCCTTACAGCTTCCGCTAATGGCACCTACGTTTTTGATGAACGAACAGAGATTGGCACCATTCGGTATTCCAGGTTGATAGATGGAAATAGGGAAGCACCAAAAGCATTTGGCAAAGAAATCAACGCAGGAAAATGGACAGCTCACCCCTTCATTGCCCCAGATGAAAGTTATTTAATTTGGGACAGCGAACGAGAAGGCGGGTACGGCGATTCGGATTTGTATATAAGTTTTCGACAGCGAGATGGTTCATGGGGGGCCGCCATTAACTTAGGGGATAAGATAAACACAGAAGGTCCGGACACTGGAGGAGTCGTATCGCCAGACGGAAAATATTTTTTCTTTAATAGAAAGATTAGCTCAGAAGATTCCGATGTATATTGGGTGGATGCGCAGTTTTTTGAGACACTTAGACCTGAATAATAAACCATATAACAATCGCAGCAAGAGCGACGCCAAAATACGGCGCGTCTTCTGCGGGCGTTAATTCAAAGAGAATTTAAGTGCAATTTCCAGAATTAGAAATATCTCGGTTAATTCTTAATAAGCTATCAAGAGATAACAGTCTTGCTTTGTTAGCTATTTTTCCGACGAAAACGTGGTTAAGTTTTACGATATTGAAGCATATAAAACTGAACATCAATCATTAGCGCTGATAGACTATTTTCAATAGTCGTTTTGCCGAAAGTAGGTAATCAATGAAACGCATGCTGATAATCTATCTATTTGCCTCGTGGGGTTGTACTGGTTTAGCTTGGATCAACGGGGCTATTCTTTTATGGGATGGTTTTGATAATGCAGAGTATCGGGTTATTACTTTCGCGGTCGCACTGCTTTTTGGCTTGATCGGTGGCACTGTTTTTGGGGTGGAAAGAAGCCTGCGTAGAATCTACCGATGTTCCTACAATACTTCAGAGGAGCAGGCGAGGTCAAAATCTTCCAGTGCTTGGACATTACTCTATGTATGTCTTATTTTCGGAACGCTTCTGATAGGTGTGATAATGGGAAGCGGTTTAGTCGCGATCGTCGGAAGATTACAAAGTGGATTTCATATCTTTGGGTAAACACTAATGCAGATGTGTTCGACGCTCTAATAAGAAAGTGCTGGCTAAAGTGCTACAAATCCGTTGAAGAATACCACCAAAGCGTTTTACGCTTCTAGCAAGGTGCTAACACTATTCTTTTCTGATACACAGACAATCGGGTTTGATTAAATCTGATTAATCAAACCTGATAGATAGAGCTAACCCCTGTTAAACCAAGAATTAAACCAAGATAAGGTTATGGTTCTAGTTTGTCTTGGGTGCTGGTATCAAAGTCGCTGGCGTCGTGTCTTTCATGAAGCTGCTCATGAGGCTCTCCCCATGTTTTATTTACCATTTTTCCGCGTTTGACCGCTTCTCTTGAGGCGATGAGTCCAGCCCAGCGGATCACGTGTTCATAGCCATTGACGTCTAAAAACTCTGCCGCATCATATAGGTGTCCTTGGGCTAGCACGCCATACCACGGCCAGATTGCCATATCAGCGATAGTGTATTCATCGCCACAAATATACTCTCTTGTGGCTAGGTGTTGATTTAGTAAGTCCAGTTGGCGCTTTACTTCCATCGTGTAGCGGTTGATTGGATATTCGTAGTGCTCGGGTGCGTAGGCATAGAAGTGACCAAATCCACCACCAAGTAGTGGTGCAGCCCCCATTTGCCAAAATAACCAGTTGAGGCACTCGGTGCGTTTTGTGGGATCTTGAGGAATGAACTTTTGGAATTTTTCAGCTAAATAAAGCAAAATGGAGCCAGATTCAAAGATTTTGGTAGGTTCCTTGGTGCTGGTATCTAATAACGCGGGGATCTTAGAGTTTGGATTAAGTGCAACAAACCCTGAGCTAAATTGCTCACCTTCCATGATATTAATTAAAAAGGCATCGTATTCTGCTTCTTTTACCCCGGCTGCCAAAAGCTCTTCTAGCAAGATAGTCACTTTCACGCCGTTTGGGGTCGCGAGGGAGTAGAGTTGTAACGGGTGTTTGCCTTGCGGTAGGGACTTTTCGAATCGTGCGCCTGCAGTAGGGCGGTTGATATTTGCGAATTTACTACCATCGCCACTTTGCCATGGCCACTGCCAAACTTTAGGTGGGGTATAACCCGATGTACTCATTTCATGAACTCCTTCTGTGACTGTCCAAATCCATTATAGAGTGTAGAAGTGAAATGGAAATGAACAAATCTTTGTGGATACAGGCTGACTCGTTGTGTCCAGATCTTAAGAGAGGGATATGAATAAGCTATCAACAAAAGATGGGGGGAGTAGTAGAATAAAAAAATGCCGAGCAAAAGACCGGCATTCTTGAATTGGTTGGTTGGGAGTTAAAACACAACAGTTTGTGTTGCTGAACAGGCCGCAGTGCTACCTTGTTCGCACACTTGGTAGCCGTATGTACCGCCGCCTTTAACACTGATGCTGTCTGTATGACTATTATCATTGCTAGTTGTGACAATTTTACTACCGTTACGATAAATATCGACTTGTGACGTGCTTGCACCGTTCCAGCTTAAGTCAACATAACTGTTACCTTTTTGCTTATAACCCGAAGCTGAAAGCTCAACGCTTGTTGTGTTATCACCGTCACCTGAACCTGTACCACCGCCAGCACAACCATTAGCGGTTAAGTAAGCGCTCGCATCTGCTGCTTTAACGATACCGTAACCAAAGTACACGTCTTTACCTGCAGCGCCAGCATCTGCTGCGGTTGCTTTTAATGCACTACGGATTTCTTCACCAGTACACTCTGGGTGGTTAGACCATACCAGTGCTGCAAGACCTGCAACAGCAGGAGTTGCCATTGACGTGCCGCTCATTAAGCCGTAATCACTCGTACCAATGCTGATGTTCGCGTTTGTAGCGGCCATCAACGCAGTGCGATCTTCAAATGCAGCGCCAACCGCTGGGATTGATGTGCTGTTAGTATCACCTAAAGTGCCGTATAGCATGCCAGCTTCATTATTTACGATAATCGCACCGATACCACCAGATGCTTCACAGTTTGCTACTTTATCGTGGAATGAAATATTACCACGGTCAATTAGGCACACCTTACCGTTTGCAGCGCCATCAGTTGCTTCAGCGGTGCCCATAAAGTAAAGCGAGCCTGACGCGTTACCACTGTTTTCCATTGCTGAACTTGCAAACGCCGCACCGTCAGCGGTCATGCTTGAAGAAGTCGCCATGTCTGCTGGGTAAGTTGAAAGTGTATCAACACCGCCTGCAGTTACCTCTACACAAATATGCTCGTCGTTAGTCGCGCGTTTTCCACGGCCAGAAGTACAGCTTGGATACTGAGAAAAGTCTGCAATTTGATTATCTGCATCGTTTGCACCGATCATCATTACTGAAGGATAGCCTGCAGGATATGAACGAACATTGTTACCATCGTTACCAGCTGCCGCAACCACTAAGCCACCAGCATTACGGAAGTTTTCAAATGCGTTTGACTCTGTATTGTTTGAGCCACCGCCACCCAAACTCATATTGATGATGTTTGCACCTGCTTGTGAGCATAGGTTTGCTGCGTGAGCAAGATCAGAAGAGTAGCCCCAGCCTTCTGCGTTAAATACTTTAATAATGTGCATTGGCACGCCAGGTGCCATGCCGATAACACCAATATTATTGTCAGCAGCACCGATAGTACCGGCTACGTGTGTGCCGTGTGGACCACCATTTTCATACCAATTACCTGTGCCGCTGTCATTATCACCGGTGATATTACCCCAAATGAAATCAGTGTTTGATTGGTCAAGACCTGAGTCAATCACACATACTTTCATGCCTGCATTCGCATCGAAAGTAAGTTGATCAGCTTGTGATTGGTACACAGCATAAGGCGTAACCTGTTGCTGCATTGGGTTACCTGCGTCGTCGTTATAAATCCCCAGTGGGTAACGCTTTTGGTCTGCTTCAACGAGTTTGATGTGTGGGTTGTTTAATAAGCCTTTTACTTGACTAAGATCTTTGCCAGTAAAAGTTGCAGCGAAGAAGCCATCGCCATCAACGTGCAGCTCAGCGCCAAGCTTTTTAGCAAGTGCTTTTACGACGCCTTTTTTCGAATTATCGACCTGAATGATGTATCGATCGTCAGATGCCTGTGCTTGTGACATAGCGCAAGCGCCAGCGATGATTAGTGCCCCAGTTAACTTGTTTAATTTCATTGTTATTTTCTCAGTTACATTGCGTGAATGTTGTTGTTAATAAAAACTAACAACTTCTTAACGGTGGTTAGCATATAACCAATAACAAGAACTCGTAAAGAGTAAATTATGCAGATTTGTGGAATTAATAAGAATATTTAATTACTTTAATATAATGTATGGTTATGACAGGGCGTCTAACCATACATCGTAGTTATTAATAAAGGAACTGTACTGATAATTGCTATTATATCAATTCTAATTAAGCAGCACTGTGAAGCTGATGACGGTGCTTTGTAGCCAGCAATAGCAGGAAAGGTAGTGCGAGTAGTAAGTGCAACGCGAGTTGCATCGGGGCATCCAATGCCAGTGGTTGCGTCATGGTTGCAAGCACCCCTGCGCCACTCATCTGTAGTACGCCAATCAACGCTGAAGCCGTCCCAGCTTGTTTAGCAAACCCAGATAACGCTTTACCAGCCGCGGCTCCAATCGTAAATGCAAAGCCGACTGACGCCATATACATAGGCAATACAAAATGCGCGATTTCAGTTTGTGGCAAAGCCAGTAACAACAGGCCGCTAAAGCTAAAAACGGCGAGGCCAAAGGTGAGTGACTTCTGGCTATTGCGCTTGATGAAGTGGGGAGCAATAAAACTTGCGACAATACTCAGCGCCGCATTGCCAGTAAACCAAAACGTGAAGTCGGAAACACTGCCGCCCATTTTTGCCATGATCCACCCCGGAGCCGAAATCACAAATACCAGCATTGCAGCCATACCAAGCATCGCTAAGGCGGCATTGTAAATGAAAGTCGTACTACTGAGCATCGGCTTAAAACGTCTCAAATCTAGGATATGACCGCTGTAATGTGTATCTTCGGGGCGAGTCTCTTTATAGATAAGAGAAACTAAGATGAGGCCAACAACGGCAAAGCCAAACAAAAAGCTAAAATTACTTTGCCAGCCAAATTCGACGGTGAGCCATGCACCTAAAATAGGCGCTAATGCTGGGATAAAACATACAATACCGTTGAGGTAAGTGATCATTTGGCCACTGCCTTTGTGTCCAAAGCTATCACGAACAATAGCAAAAGCGCTGACGAATGTGGCGCAAGCGCCCAGGCCTTGTAACACTCGAGCTACCATCATAAGTGGCCAAGTGGAGACTGTGCTTGCCATCACGGCGCCAAGCGCAAACAACACGATTCCAACCAGTGCAACTGGCTTACGGCCATATTTATCCGCAAGCGGACCTGCTATCAATTGTCCAAGACCCACAGCTAACATATAAATACTCACAGTTTGCTGAATTTGGCTTTCTGATACTTGAAGGCTGGACTGCATGTCCACAAACGCAGGTAGATAGAGATCGATACCTAAAGGGCAAAAGATAACAAGTAAAGCGAGAATAAAAATCAGTGCTTTTGAATTTGATTGGGTCATGGCGTCTCCTTTTGGCCGTTATTGTATTGTGGAGAATGAGAAAAGACAGGACAAAGCGCCGATTTAGCAAATTTTTAAGATATTTTATTCGCTGATAATTGTAGACGGTTGATTAACTGGTCAGATGTGTTAATTTTAAGCAAAATCATTTTAGAAAAATCTTATGTCTGCACCACTTTTAAAAATTTATAAAAGGATGAGTTGGTTGCCATTTGGTAAATGGATGTTCAGTAAGGCTGTATGTCGTAAGGCACCTTACTTTGGCACCATTAAGCCTAAAATCACACAATTGAAGCCCGGCGTTTGTAGGGCCACAATTCGTAACCGTAAAGCCATTCATAACCACATAGGTACGGTTCACGCTATTGCTCAGTGTAATCTTGCGGAGTTGTGTGCTGGAGTCATGACAGACGCGACCATCGACCATAAAACCCATCGCTGGATCCCAAAGGGGATGTCAGTGCAATACCTAGCTAAAGCCGAGACCGATCTACATGCCGTGGCGCAAATAGAATATCCGCGAACATGGCAAGATAAAGAAGAGCTCGTTGTTCCGGTGGAAGTTTTTAATACTGCGGGAGAGAAAGTGTTTCACGCCGACATTAACATGTATATCAGCGCGAAAAGATCTTAATTGTTTATGGTTTGATCGTCAGCAGAGTCAATTGCCGTGACGTTATTGGCTCGCTCGTTACGATGCGTCAGTTTACCATCGACATGCGCACCAGCTTCAATCGTTAAGGTCTCGTGTTCGATATTGCCAAATACTTGAGCGCTAGGAAGCAGCGTGACTTGTTTGGCCTGAATATCACCTTCGACCTTACCTAATATCGTCAGTTCATTGGCTTGGATATTACCTTGTACTAAACCTTTATTGCCGATGATTAGTTTTTCGATGTCGAGGTTACCATGGACGGTACCATCTAATTGCAGTTCACCTTCGCAGACAATATCGCCCGTGACTTTAGTGCTTTGAGCAATAATGGCCGGGACGTCGTTTCGTTGGTTTTTAAAAGAGTTAAACACGAGTGCCTCGCTACCGCAGCGCAATTGCAATTATATGTTACTTATTGAATGCGCGAGCGATTTTAATTGGGTTTAGGTGTTTTTTACCTTGAATCACTTCATAGTGCAAGTGTGTCGCCGTACTTCTTCCTGTGCTACCCATTAATGCAATTACATCACCTTTATTGATTTGTTGACCCGCTTTCACTTTGATGGTGTGAAGATGACCATAACGTGTGGTGATATCATTGGCGTGCTCAATTTCGATAAAGTTGCCATAGCCGCCATTTTTCCCCGCTCGTTTAACGGTGCCAGAAGCTGGGGCTACTATCTGTGTCTTGTGCCAACCTGCGAGATCGATACCTTTATGATAGGCACGGCGGCCAGTGATCGGGTCTTTACGAAAACCAAAAGCACTAGAGAC
The DNA here is from genome assembly GCA_000814665.1 of Pseudoalteromonas flavipulchra NCIMB 2033 = ATCC BAA-314. Lineage (GTDB taxonomy): Bacteria > Pseudomonadota > Gammaproteobacteria > Enterobacterales > Alteromonadaceae > Pseudoalteromonas > Pseudoalteromonas maricaloris. Next base: position 241,521 of record JWIH01000017.1, on the reverse strand, counting down.
ATAATATTTCTCCTGAGCGACAGGCAGTGTATCTGGCAGTTGGCCAATCATCGTCGCTAACTGCGCATAAACAGCGTATTGGTCAATGGCATTAATAAAGCTGGCTTCTACCAATTCTAAGTCGGCTTGGAAGTAGGGACCACCTTGTGCTTCTGAGAAGTCAGATGATAGTTGTAATCCTGCACTGTCGATGGATTCTTGCATCGCTGCAATTTCAGCGCTGAACGATTGCCCAAGTTGTTCGCTGAGCTGTCGTTGTTGGATGAGTAGGTGACTGGCTTGGGGAGCAAATTCGGTTGTGGTACTTGGTTGTGAGCTGTTAAGGTCTGTCGATGTTTCTTCTAGCTCGCCTTCCACTACGTTGTCGTCAGTTGTTTGAGTCGAATCAACCAATGATTCAAGCACACTGTGCTGCTGTGACAGTTGGTCAAGCATGCCTTTTTGCTGTGCTAATTGTGCTTGAAGCTGTGATTTTTCTTTTTGCCACTTGGCTTGCAGCTGCGCTAAGTTTTGTTGCTCTTTAGTGAGCTGGTCACCGTTTTCTTGTAATTTGAGTGAGGCATTGGCTATCCAAATGGCGACAGCAAGCAAAATCAAAATCGAGCAAGCTTGAACCCAAGATGGCAGTTTCAGCATCTTGACAGTTGCGTCTTGACGAACAATTAATTGAGTCGGCTTAAACAGCTTTAGATATAGGCGCTTGAGTACTTGCAACGTTCAACCTCGGATTTAAATCAGCGCTACACTCTAACAATTTTTAGTCAAATTTCCAGTTTTTAGAACTAAAAAAAGGCATGAAATCATCATGCCTTTGATTTAAAAGTAAATAAAATTGCGATTAACTCACAATTAATTGCGATTATTTCGCTGGAAGTATAGTGCCTTCAACACAGCCAAAGCCGATACGGTTATAGCCATTAGCTTCACACCAGCCGCGCATAATTACTTTATCGCCATCTTCTAGGAACTTACGCTCTTCGCCGTTTGCAAGCGTGATAGTTTCTTTACCGCCGCGTGATAGTTCGAGTAATGAACCCGCTTCTACATGCTCAGGGCCTGATTGCGTGCCTGAACCTAGCATATCACCCGGTAAGAAGTTACAGCCATTCACAGTGTGGTGTGTAACCATTTGCGCCACTGTCCAATAGCTGTGCTTGAAGCTGGATTCAGACAGTTTGCTTGGTTTAGCGCCTTCGCTACGCATTTTTTCAGTCTCTAGTAAGACATCCATGCGAATATCAATAGCACCAGACTCGCGGTTTTGTGTTGATTCTAAGTATTCCAGCGGTTGTGGATCATTTTCATCACGGTGCCATTGAGTACGGTATGGTGCAAGTGCTTCTGTGGTTACAACCCAAGGAGAAACCGTTGAAGCAAAGTTTTTCGCAAGGAATGGACCTAATGGTTGATATTCCCAAGCTTGCAAGTCACGTGCTGACCAGTCATTGAATAAACAAAAACCAAAAACGTGATCTTCAGCGTCTTTAATTGCGATAGAGTCGCCAAGTTCATTACCTTTACCTAGGTAAATACCTAGCTCTAATTCGTAGTCTAGACGCTTACAAGGACCGAATGACGGCGTATCTGCATCTGGTGCTTTGGTCTGGCCTTTAGGGCGAGGGAACGTTTGACCTGAAACACCAATTGACGATGCACGACCATGATAACCGATTGGTACCCACTTGTAGTTTGGCAGCAGTGGGTTATCAGGACGGAACAGGCTACCTACCGCTGTTGCATGGTAGATTGAGGTATAAAAGTCGGTGTAATCGCCAATGTGACAAGGTAAAGCATATTCCACGTCATCTTGTGCAACCAATGCGCCTTCAAGGCTTGATTGCAGCTCAGAACCTTCACGTAATGCACGAGACAGGGCAAGTCGAAGTGCTGACCAGTACTGCTGGCCCATACCCATAAATTCATTTAATGCAGGGGCATTTGCAGCTTCGGCGGCCTCAGCTGCATCGCCTGTAAATAGGTTAGCGTCAACAACAGCGCCAAGGTCTAGTACTTGATCGCCAATCGCAACACCGCCGCGAAACTCTTCATTACTGTTCTTACGACGAAATACTGCAAAAGGTAAGTTTTGAATAGGGAAATCAGTTCCAGTCGCATTCGCACTAGCTACCCAACTTGTTAATTGGATGTCGTGTGTTTCATTAATTTGAGACATTGCCTTTCCTTTAATTTTGGCTTTCAACTTGAGTTATGGTCAAAAGTGAAAAACTCAAGTCGTAATAGCAATTTGATAAACCACAAAAAGCAGCTATCGCTAGCTGCTTTTTTATTAATTTGATATGTGTGTTTAGATTACACCACGGCGCTCTTGGTCGCGCTCAATCGACTCGAATAACGCTTGGAAGTTACCTTCACCAAAGCCGCCATCGTCAACACGTTGGATCATTTCGATGAAGATTGGGCCAAACAGGTTTTTAGTGAAGATCTGTAGTAGGTAGCAGTCTTCGCTTTGGCTATCTACTAGGATTTGGTGTTGTTTGATCTTTTCTTTATCTTCTTTAACCCAAGGCACACGGTCAAAGATAGTGTCGTAGTAGTGATCTACGATATCTAAGGTGGCAATGGTGCTCTTGTCTAGTTTATCTAGTGAACTAACCAAGTCGTCAGTCAAAAAGGCTAAATGCTGTACACCTGGACCATTGTACTCATCTAAGTACTCATCGATCTGGTTGTTGTTGTCGTCTTTGCCTTCGTTGATTGGAATAGAGAAAGTGCCACATGGTGACTTAAGTGCATAAGAAAGCAGCGCCGTTTTTTGACCTTTGATGTCAAAGTAACGAACTTCAGTAAAGCCAAATACGTCTTTATAGAAGTTAGCCCAAGTTTCCATCGTCCCTTTGTAAACATTGTTCGTTAGGTGGTCGATGCGCTTAAAGCCTTTGTCTTCAACAATCTTTTGCTCTTCTAGGTCAACGAAGTCTTGCTCGAAGATTGACCCTTTATCGCCAAAGTTTTCGATGAAATAGATAAGGCTATCGCCGATACCGTAAATCGCTGGGTATGGTAAGTCTTTGTGTGTTGAGTCAGTCGCAGGTTTTGCACCACGCTCAACCGCAGTATCAAACGCCTTTTGCGCATTTTCTACACGCCAGCCCATAGAGCAAATAGCCGGGCCGTGGCTTTTAGCAAACTGTGCTGAGAAGCCTTCACGCTCGTTATTCAACAGGAAGTGAATATCGTGCTGGTTGTAGTAAACGATATCTTTGTCTTTAAATTTCTTTAGTTTTGAGAATCCAAAGTCAGTGAATACTTTATCCATGTAATCAGCGTCTGGTGTTGCATATTCTGTAAACTCGATGCCGACTAGGCCTAGTGGATTATTTACTTCACTCATTGTTTTACTCCCGTATTAAGCACTGGGTGACTTGTTAGTATTTATGACTGGATGATTAATCAAATTACTGCAAAGGGGAAGTTAGAGGCAGTAAATAGCAGTAGGAGACTTTGTAAATTTAGTTGCACAATTGCCATGTAAGAGACACAAAATTGACACAGGCGTGACGATAATTATTTTTGCTTAAATTTTGACTAAAAACAGCAAGGTGCTTTGCGGGGTATTTTGTAACTTTATTTTTATATTGCTATGATTTTATTTGGTTTTTAAGTTTTTAGTTGATGGACTATATGAGAGAGGGGATTTTTATCACACGACTACATTGAGAGGGGAAATGGCGCTAAGTGTATTTAAATCTTTACGTATGGCTATTGTGGAAGAGGTAAACCACGCTAAATTAGCGTGGTTTACAGCAAATATTATTGCTTCTCAGCGGATACTTCTAGCTCTTCCGCAAGGTAATGTTCTTGCGTCTGAGGTTCGTGCTTGCCCTCAGCGCCGTGCATCCAATCTACAAGCTTGTTGCTTAATAGATACATTAACACAGCAGATAGCAAGGCAACGCCGCCTAAACCAATGAAGATGCTCATCGCGTTTTCCATTGCTTCTTGGCCTTCACCGATGAAAGAGCCAACAAGGCCAGCAAGCTTGTTTGCAACCGCTGTACATAGGAACCAAATACCCATTAGCAGTGATGCTAAGCGCAGCGGCGCCAGTTTACTTACCATAGAAAGACCGATCGGTGATAAACATAGCTCACCAAGGGTGTGGAACATGTAGAACAATACTAACCAAATCATGCTGATCTGAAGTGTGCCACCGGCTTCACCACCTTCTGTTGCAAGCGCAAGCATCATGGTTAAGAAACCAAGTGCTAAGAACACTAGACCAATTGCAAACTTTACTGGAGAGTTCGGTTCTTTGTTATCTAGCTTTAACCAGATCATCGCTACTAATGGCGCAAATACAATGATGAAGATAGAGTTAAGCGACTGGAACCAAGAAGCCGGGATCTCAAAGCCCATAAACATACGGTTGGTATAGTCGTTTGCGAATAGGTTCATCAGACCACCAGCCTGCTCGAAACCCATCCAGAAGATAATTGAGAAAACACTCATGGTGAAAATAACACGGATACGATCTTTTTCTTTCTTCGTAAGCGGCTCTTTTGTCTGTGAGTCAGACATCTGCTGAGAAAGTTTAGCAGAAGGTACTTTACCGATATCGCCAAGGTATTTCTGGCTTAAGATAAGCTGCATAACCACAGAAATGATCATACCAATACCTGCTGCGATAAAGCCTGCCTGCCAGTTCACGACCGCTGCTACATAACCCGCAACAAGTGGACCTAATGCACCACCTAAGTTGATACCCATATAGAAGATAGTGAATGCACCGTCACGGCGCTTGTCACCTTCTTGGTATAAATCGCCAACCATCGTTGAGATATTTGGCTTGAATAAACCATTACCTAAACAAAGCAATGCCAAGCCAAGGTAGAAGACGTTTACTTCTTGTCCTGCCACAACGCTGTGAGGAATACCCATAATAAAATGGCCAGCAGCCATTAAAATACCACCAATAATGATGGCTTTGCGCTGACCTAATACGTTATCTGCAAGCCAACCGCCAAAGAGAGGGGTGAGATAAACGGCCATCGTAAACGTGCCGTAAAGACTTAGTGCGTCGGCATTACTCCAACCGAAGCCACCATTTTGAACTTGTGCTACAAGATAAAGAACTAAGATGGCACGCATACCGTAGTAGCCAAAGCGCTCCCACATTTCGGTACCAAATAATAAGAAGAGGCCTTTAGGGTGACCCAGAAATTCTCCGGCCTTCGGAACTGAATTCATATGTACTTCCTAATCTAATCAATGTGTTGTATCTGGTCATTTTTATAAAGGATGCGTTATTGCATCTAATGTTTTTCAATCAACACTGAATAATGAGCCATGTACTTAGCGTGCAACGTTTGAAGCGACGTGCGGTAAATAGAACACTTTTCAATGCAGATTGGCATGGCTCATCGAGTCACCGAGTAAAAATCTTAATCAGATATTTGCTTGTATGAACTCAGGCATGCCTGTACTTTTTTTGAACGGGTGACCAGTACCTATTTCAACTAGCGTTTGTTGTATGTAACGACTAACTAATTTAAAAAAGTGCGTCAGTATACTCAGTGAGAATTAATAGGGGAAGTGTTTGGAGTCAGAAAGCGCATAAAATGCGGTCAGTGATTCAGGGAAGGATCATGCTTTTAGATGGCGGTTATATCTAAATGAATGGTGTGAGCATTAATATCGTTGATATTTACCACTCATTGCAGGTGTAGGAGCAAGTCGGCCCTGCGATCCATTTATCTTTACCTTACTGAGACAGTGCCTGCCCCCTAGTGGTGACAGGATTTGTGGGGGCTGCGACCCCCACATCATTAGGCTTCTTGACTCAAATATTGTTGGATAAACTCGGTTGCGGCTAAAAAGTCCTGCTCCAATTTATCACGCATCTGGATCAGCTGATCGGTGGTAAGCGTGCCTTCCTTACATAAAGTCTCAAACTCTATGGCTGTTTCAGCTACTTTTTCGGCACCGATAGTTTTAGAAATGGACTTAAGTTGATGACAAGCTTCAATGATTTCTTCTTGGCTCATCGTGATCACCGCACCATTTACATCACGTGTTAACTGGCTACTTTGCTCTAAGTACATTCGGAAAAAGCGATTTCGTTTCGCCTCATCATGATTTACATACTTGTTGAGCATGTCCATGTTGATAGCGGGAGCTGGTTCGCTGGCCTCAGCTTCAATAACTTCAGGCTCTGCAACCACAACTTCATCAACTTCAGGCTCTAGCTCTGTTTCTTGCTCTGATCCCGGCTGTACTTGGCTAGCGGCTGCTGGTACAGCAGCTGATGGCTCAGCACTTGGTTTCGGTTGCTGTGCTTTTGGTAGGCTTTCTATACACTTATTAAGTGTTGCCTCTAATACATTTAACTCTACTGGTTTGGTGATATAGTCATTCATACCACCAGCCTCACAACGTTCTCTTTCACCTTTGAGCGCATTGGCTGTCACGGCAATGATGTATGGTTGTTCAATGGTATCTGTTGCGGTTTCTACATAGTCTCTAATATGTTTGACCATGTCGTAGCCCGACATCTTCGGCATATGTAAATCAGTCAGTACGATTGGAAAGTGCTCTTTTTTCCAAAGCTCTAGGCCTTCTTCACCATTTTCCGCAACCTCGACACCATAGCCTAACAGGTGTAATTGGTCGGTCAGCACTTGCTGATTTAATACGTTATCTTCAACTAACAACACCAGTTTGTTGGTTGCTCTTGCTTCATCAACGCTTAAAAAGTCGTTGATAGTGCGTGATGGTTTAATTTCCTTTGGTTTATGCAAACCGGCAGCAACCAAGATAGCCGTCATAAAGCTAGACTTACATAACGGTGATGCATTGAGATAGAAAATATTTTTGTGATTAAGGGCGGCTTCGTCCATTTTACTTAGGACAACAACTTGCTGTTCGTTTTTCTCAAGCGAATAAACGACGGTTCTTAGCTCTTCATTGACCTTGTCCATGCCGTCTAAACCATCTAGCACCCAAATAAGTTTATCTTCGTGCTGGTGTTCGGTTATTTCGCTTTCATCGATAGCAATCACACTCGCGCCCATGAATGAAAGGTAGCGATTTAAAATAGTGCGTCTTTCATTATTTGGGGTGAGTAGGGCAACAGTGCGGCCGTTTAACAATTGCTTATTTGCGTAATTAACTTTGCCATCCACACTAAATGGCAATTCCACGACAAACTCGCTTCCCATGCCAATATCCGAGTTAACATGGATACTACCTAGCATGAGTTCGATTAAACTTTTACAAATAGAAAGGCCAAGTCCTGTACCGCCAAATTCGCGGGTGATAGAGCCCTCAGCTTGAATAAACGGATTAAAAATTTCTCTCAACTGAGCTTTTGTCATGCCTTTACCATTGTCAGTGACGGTAAAGCGTAAGGTGTAATGCTCCGAGGTGTTTTGTGCAACTTCAACGGAGATTTTTACATAACCTTGGGTTGAGTCATCTGTAGTCGTAAATTTAATAGCATTACTGCACAGGTTATAAAGTACTTGCCTAACGCGCACGGTGTCACCAACTAAATTCGTTGGAATGTCAGGAGCAATAAACAGTTGTAAGTCTAACTTACGTTTTTTCGCTACTGATGAAAGCACACGTGCGACTTCCTCTGTAGTTTCAGCCACCGAGAAAGCACTATTGTCTATGCGTAATTTACCAGCCTCAATTTTAGAAAAGTCGAGAATATCATCGAGAATACCAAGTAAAGAGAAAGCCGAGTCGCGAATAATCGTGGTGAGGCGATGTTGAGCACCGTCAAGATCGGTTTGACGCAGTAAATCAATAGTACCAATGACGCCGTTCATTGGCGTGCGGATCTCATGGCTCATGGTGGCTAAGAAAGTGGTTTTAGCATCACTAGCACGCTCCGCATTTAAAATCGCTTTTTCTAGCGCCAGCGTGCGGGCTTGAACTTCAGTTTCGAGACTTTCTTGAAGCTGTTTTAACTCATTTTGCGTTGCTTGATCGGATTCTATGGATGATTGCACTTGCTTTAACAGCGCATTTATCGCTTCAGCAACCTCAGCCAGACCGCCACTATAATAAGTACCCACCGTCGACTTGTAGTTTTTATCCGTCGTTAGATGATTGATTTCTGAGATAAGCTCTTCAGTATCGTTACTTGATGCGCCAGAAAGCCGACGAGCCGCAATCACAACAATCATCAAGGCGCTAATAATAGCGGCAGCGAGCAGTATATAGGCAATGAATGGATCGCCTGATGATGTAGTTACAACGGGTGGTGTATAAGTCAAAATGAGTTCACCAACGTTTTGCTCATCTAGTCGCAGTGGCATGTGGTAAACCTGCATTGTGTCTTTGTTATAAGACTCTTCGCGATTCAGAGCAATGATTTGCTCACCTGCACTTTGTTGGAATACTAGGTTTGGTTGCCCCATCCCCGTATTGACGTACAAATAGGCGCCCAAGTGTTCGTTAGATGCTAATAATGCGGATACAATCTGTTTGGCACTGTCAAAACCGTGTTGTGTGACCACCTTAGCAAGGGGAGTTGCAACTGTTGTTGCTTGTTGTTGTAGGTTCACGGTTGGTGCGGCAGGGACGTCAGCTTGCTTTGGCAGTAGGTAAGCACCTGCGGCGCTACATAGTCCAACAGTCAGTATTGCGATAAATAAAAAAAGTATCCGTCCATTTGCATTGGTATTCGCGCTATTTGGCATGCTTAATCCCGAAAGAATTATTTATACTTATTAGTTGTAGCAATCCTACCACCTTCGGCAAGTTTTTACCTCTCGTTTTTCAATCAATAGTGGCAATGCACTGAGATCACCTGATTGTTTTAAATCTTAAAATAATCAGGTTGTTATCTCGATAATTTTAACTACGCCTGCGATGTGTAAAGCATTAAACTTTAATAAAAATTAAATTTTACGTAACGTTTTTATAAAGTAGTATTCGTTCAACCTAATACTTATAAGGATATCTCATGTTTCTACGTCAAAGTCGGCTGGCGTTTGGTTGGCTTATTACACTGCTGGGCTGCGCCTTACTAACTGGCTGTAATAACAGTGACAATTCTATTGTTATTGAAAAGAGTGCTAGCGAAGACATAGCCGTCACTCCGCCGCGCTATGGCAAGGTGGGAGACGGGCTACTCAACGAACAACTGGAAGCGATCCGAGCTGAGTTTGCTATGCCCGCACTTGGCGGGTTTATCGTTTATGGGGATGAGTTGATTGAGCTTGATGTAGCTGGTGTGCGAGTGAGCACAGGGCAAGCTCTGGTCACCAAACTTGATAAGTGGTCGATTGGTTCGTTCAGTAAGTCCATGACAGCAACCGTCGCTGCTCGCTTGGTTGAGCAGGGGTTAATTCGATTTGACAGTCGGGTGAGTGATGTTTTTCCTGAGTTAATCGGAAAAATTAACCCTGAATTTGAGTCTGTTACACTAGGGCCTGTTGATCTTTCAAGTTTGTTTTTGCAGCAGTTTGATTGGTATTTATACAAGGCAGAGCCGGCGTAGCATAGTTATTCTATGTGAGTCAGGCGATAACACAGTAGAAATGCCAATCAAGCGCTGCCCTTTGGGTTCACCTGAGTGCGCTTTGTTCATTGTTGCTCAACTTTTGCCTAGATTACTAGGCGGCAAGTCGAGCGTCGCGACCAAAACACACTCAGAAGAACAAAAATCAAACAGCAAAGGTCAACAGGCCCTAACTGCACTGCTTTCGATGACTTCGGGCTTAAAGCGTGATCTTGACTCCATGTATTCTGGTAAGTGGCATTTAGATCAACGTGGCATGGTCGAGCAAAGATATGCCTGGACTCAAGAGGTGTTATCGACGCAACCAGAAGTGACTCACGGAACCTATCTATATAGCAATGCAGGTTATGTTGTTGCAGGCCATATGTTGGAGCGTGTGACGGGGCAATCATGGGAAGCGTTAGTGAAGCAAGAAGTATTCATTCCTCTTGGAATGGAAAATATTGGATTTGGGCCTGCTAGCTATGGAGATCCAGAAGGACAGCCGAGTGGGCATCAGATGCGAGAAGGGCAGTGGCATCCAATAACACCGGCCGATAGGGTCGATCTACCAAACGTTGTTGGACCTGCTGGGTTAGTCAGTACGACCTTGACCGATCTGTCATACTATTTACGTGCTTATCTCGCGGGTGCCAGAGGTGGTGATAATTTGATTGGTGCTAATTCATATACGCGACTGCTCACACCGGTTAGCCCAGAATATGGCTTAGGCTGGATCCTTACTCCAAACAACAATAGCTTTCATCACAATGGCTTTACTGGGACCTTCTATTTAGACAACTTAGTGTTGCCAGAAAAGAACATAGCGATATTAGCGGTAACAAACGGCGATACAAGTAATGCCAAGCAAGCGGTAGAAAAAGCGATACTGGTCATGCAACAAAGATTTGAAGCGCAACATAAAGACAATCTCTAAACAGGATTGATAAACCTTGTTGCCGAGCTTCGCTTTAGGAATGAGATAGAATATGTATCTCCATTCTATTTTATTCCTTTAAGCACATATTTCTCTTAAGTGACACCTTTTTCTTTGTTGTTGGCCTAGAGCGGTTTGCGGTATTCATAGATATAAGTCGATAAATACAGTAAAACATGGCTAGTCGGGTGTTTTTTCATCGGAAAAGCGGTATTTTAACCGCTTTGTCTGAAAACTGTGCAAACGATAAATGTATTTAAAAAAAGGGTTGACTTAGAACCGCAAAACCCGTTTAATACGCCGCACGCCCAGATAGCTCAGTCGGTAGAGCAGAGGATTGAAAATCCTCGTGTCGGTGGTTCGATTCCGCCTCTGGGCACCAGATTAAAATCATTGCATTAGCAATGTGGTGCATGCAGAAACTGCATGGTACACGAATTAGTGTGCCGACTTAGCTCAGTTGGTAGAGCAACTGACTTGTAATCAGTAGGTCATCCGTTCGACTCGGATAGTCGGCACCATTTAATTTAGGCGTCAGCCAATAATTTCTAGTTAGCTTAGTAAGAAGAGTTTCCTAGACATTAAAAAAGATTTGCCCAGATAGCTCAGTCGGTAGAGCAGAGGATTGAAAATCCTCGTGTCGGTGGTTCGATTCCGCCTCTGGGCACCAATAATTTAGTGTGCCGACTTAGCTCAGTTGGTAGAGCAACTGACTTGTAATCAGTAGGTCATCCGTTCGACTCGGATAGTCGGCACCACTTTATTTAGGCGTTAGCCTGTGTTTTCTAGATAGCTTAGTTATTTAGATACTGAAAAATTTGCCCAAATAGCTCAGTCGGTAGAGCCGTTTGGAGTTTTATTGAAAATCCTTTTAAGGATTTAGATACTAGAAAAAATTTGCCCAGATAGCTCAGTCGGTAGAGCAGAGGATTGAAAATCCTCGTGTCGGTGGTTCGATTCCGCCTCTGGGCACCATACTTTAAAAAGCCTCGCTATCGCGAGGCTTTTTGCTTTATGGCATTTACAAATCGTAACTTAGTGCGGGGTTCTACTTACACTACGGGATTCTACCCATACTAAGCTAAAACTCTTACTGGCCTATCACTCAATTCCCATGCAGCTGGCGTAAAAGCTGGTAGTCGCAGGCCAGTCACTAAATACAGCAACTACGCCAACCTGTTTTGCCAATATGTCCAACACCCTAAGTATATCGCCATCATGCTTAACTGCGTTTTTTACAGATTGATAATACCAACCGCCGCCGTTCGCTAAAGGGCCTGAGCGCTCTAAAGACCAAGCAACTATCTTTAATCCCGCACGTTTAGCGGCGAGGGCGTATTGCGACGAAATGATATCGCCGTTTTTATCTTCGCTAATGAGCATCCAAATTGGTGGGGCGATAATTTTTACCTTATTTTTGGCTAAGTCTTCCATTGACGGTTGCCAAGTACTTGGTTTGTTAATATCAAAATGTTCGCCAGCTTCTCTACCATCAAGAAATACGGCATGGTTTGCAAACTCTGGCGCATGTTTTATCCAGTACTGAATATCTTGGTACGAAAAGGATTGTGGAAAAACTTGAGATGGGGGGACATTGTGCTCAGTATATTCGTCCAACATTTTTTGCGCGAGCTGACTTTGGCTTAACCCATTAAAGGGCATTGGCACTTCTGGCGCTTTTAACTCAGGTGTCATATTTACACCCAGCTGCTTAAATAAAGTAATGCTTTCGCTGTGGGTCATTAAGGTTCCAGAACTGGCATAAAGATCTGTACGCCAATTGGGAGTGCCTTTGACAAACTCCGCTACTGTGGTTGCTTGAGTATTCACACCATCCATTTTTCCTTTTAGTTGCTTGAATTCTGCTAAGGTAATGTCTGAGGTGCAGCATTGAGCAGACGCAAGTTTACCGGAGTCTGGATCCGCTGGGCTGAAGGGTTGTCTACACTTCCTAGCAAGCTTAGGCTGTAACAAGATATCGGTTGTTGCATGAAGGTCACATTGCGCATGGCGGCAAACGAGAGTCTTGTCTTTCGTAAAAGTAACATCACATTCGAGCGTGCCTGCTCCCATTTTTGCGGCGGCTATATATGATTCTTTGGTGTGCTCAGGGTATAAAAGTGGCGCACCGCGATGTCCTATGGAAAAATGTGTGCGCTTGATTGGTTTATCTAAACAGCTTGCAAGCTTTTCTTTAAGCTCACCATCTGGAAGTTGCGAGACTAAAAATTGAGGCCGTGTACCGACATCAAACTGTTTTGTTGCCTGGCACCCCGTTAAAAATACCGTTAACCAGATAAGGCCTAATGTTAGGCGCATAGCGACTCCGCTGAATACTTGCAAAAAAGTAAGTAAAGCATGAGTTTTTGACAGCTAGATGTCAGTCATACGAGCGTCTTAGCGATATTGCTGACGATAGTTCTCTACCCATAATTTAGTGGCGCCACAAACGGCAACGGGCATCACGATGAGGTTAACAAATGGGATTGAGGTCAGTACAAACACCGCAAAGCCAAAGCCATAAGACAGCCCTTGTTTACTCTTCAAATCATCTTTCATTTGCTTGAAATGAATTTTATGGTTATCAAACGGATAATCATTATATTGTACGCTGTACATCCAACACGTAAACATAATCCATAAAATTTGCCCAACGATAGGCAGTATCCAAAGTAAGATGAAAAAGCCAAATGCACGTGGGAGGTAATAGCAGAGTTTGGTCCATTCTCTACCCAACATTCGCGGCACATCTTTTATGGTATCAATTAGCTTATCATCATTGATGTGTTGGTTGGTTAGGTAAAGTTCCACTTTTTCGGAGAGTAAGCCATTGAAAGGCGCAGCAATAAAGTTGGTTATCACCGTGAAAATCATACTATAACTGAAAAGTATCACTAAGATAGCAATTGGCCACATTAGCCATTCCAGCCAACTGAGCCAATCTGGTAATAATCCGTTGAGATAAGTAAATCCTTGAGTCAGCCAGTCATAAAGAAAAAAGAGTGATGCACCAAATAACAGTACATTGATTGTTAAAGGAATAAATACAAAACGTTTTAATCCTTTTTGGGTGATTAAAGAAAAACCAGCAATAAAGTACTCGATACCGCGTGATAGTTGCACTGTACACCTCGTGTTGTGATACCAACTTGTCTTAATACTTGCTCAATTTGAAGGAGCACATCTGACGCTAACTGCGTTAAAAATTTCTCATTTAGAACGAATAAATAGCAAAATCTTCGCCTGGTTATCGACAAGATTTTCTCGCCTCAAAATAGAGCACTTAATTAAGCAAATTGGTATGCTTTAATTCTTTTGATTTAAGGCTCATACCAAAATGTTGGCGTTAGTATAACGCTAAACGACGCGCTACAAATAGGAGATTAGTAACAATTCATCTCAGCTCACACAGTGCCTGAGTGTGCGTATGAAAATTAACCTTAGTATATTTAGATGCTTAGTAAATAGATTAGAAATAATACTTGTAAACGCAAGAAACTGCCCATACACTCAAAGTAAGGCAGTAGAAGTGAGAATACTATGCGGTTAGTTCGTTGGATGATTACATTTTGTATGTTGAGTCTGTTGACAGTGTCAACGGCCGATGCTGCTAAATGTGATACCACGCTTTCAATCGCGCCTATCGTTGTCGACCTAGACAATTCTAACTCCAGCCCTGACTTAGATGATTGCGTTGTATCAATAACTCATCGTTTCGTGGTTGCTAGTAGCTTTGTCATAGCGCAATCACAACCCACCTATTCTTATTCAAACTCAGTATGCGAGTCTATTAGAGCACCACCTGTCGCAAATTAATTTAGTCCTTTTCCGTGCTTAATTAATTTTAAAGATAGAGGTGATCTATGAACACTTACACAGTATTGAAAACTCAACCTGTTGCAAATTATGAACTTGCTGAAAATAACTTCCCAGCTTGTAACACTGACAACCTAGAGCAAGCACCAGCACATTGCCTAATGCACAATTTACATTTGGCACCAATGCAACATATTGATGAAAACAGTAGCATAGATGAAGCTACGTTAGTGCTGGACAAAACACACCGCAGAGCAAGCTTTGTCGTTGATAGCAAAGAAAAACTTGTTGGTATGATATCTAATGCAAGAATTGGCAGTCGCTACGTATTGAGCATTGCAGAAAGACGTGGTTGTACAAGACGTGATTTAAACGTCAATGATGTCATGATCCCACTATCAGATCTTCGTCAAATCACCTTAAAACAAACTAGCCAAACAGTGGTTGGCAATGTGCTAAAAACAATGGAAGAAGGTGGCTTTGAGTTTTTACTTGTTATTGATGAAGTGACTCAGCATCCAGTTGGTTATTTTGACCTGATCGATATGATGAAGGCCTGTGGACGTGCAGTAAATTCAATGAAACCGGCAAATAAATTCAGTGACATTGTTGGTACGATATTGCACCACGCAGAAATTTAAAAGAATCCCTATAGTTAATGTAAATTAAAGTTAGCAAGGCGTCGTAAGGCGCCTTTTTTGTGTCTCAAGTTCGCTCCTATGCAGTAGAAGAGGATAGGAGCTATTTTTAGATATACCAATTAGTGTTCTAAATGAGAAATTTTTAACGTAGTTAGCGTCAGATTTGCTCCTTCAAATTGAGCAAGTATTGAGGCTAATTGGTATTATTATTTTGCGCCAGCAAACCCAAGTTGTCTCCAAGACTCATAAACAAAAACGGAAACAGCATTAGAGAGGTTCATACTGCGGCTATCTGGGCGCATTGGAATACGAACTCGTTGCGGCTCAGGCAGTGAAAAAATAATGTCTTCTGGCAAACCACGAGTTTCAGGGCCAAACAGTAGACAGTCACCAGCTTCATAGGCAACTTCATGATGGTACTTGGTACCTTTTGTCGTGCAAGCAAATACTCGCTTTGGGTTTCGTTTTGCTAAGTATGCTTCAAAGTTTGGGTGGCGCTCTACTTCGCTAAATTCATGATAATCAAGGCCAGCACGTCTTACTCGTTTATCATCCCATTCAAATCCTAGCGGCTCTATCAGGTGTAGTGAATATCCTGTATTGGCACACAAACGAATAATATTGCCTGTATTAGGCGGGATCTCGGGTTGGTATAAAACGATATCTAACATGATAGGCCTCAATTAAATTTTGCCCGGCAGTATAGCTGATACTTGTCGATATTTATATGTGCTGCGCTTGATAGAGTGAAAGGTATTACCCAGTTTTTAAAGTACGACTGTTGTGAAAAACTATACAACCGTAATCTGTTTTTCATTTCAAAGCATTACCCTGTAATATAACAGCATCGCGATGCCATGGCATTTTGCGAGTGGTTTGACGACTAATCATTTCAGTTAGCCAAACGTCAGATTAAATAACATGAAAAAATGAGGTGCCAGTGGATCGCAGCTATGAATTTTGGGTTAGGTTTTCGAGTGTCTTTACCATCATAATGGTGGGATTGATGATCGCAGCTAAGTGTTGGGCTTGGCTGTCTTCAGGTAGTGCCGCTATGCTCGGCTCTTTAACTGATTCACTGCTTGATATTAGCGCCTCTTTAATGAATTTCTTTGTACTGAGCTACGCACTGCGTCCTGCGGACGATGATCATCGATTTGGTCATGGAAAGGCTGAAGCATTAGCTGGGCTTGGACAAGCAGCCTTTATCGCGGGCTCTGCGAGTTTATTGGCTTTTCATGGTGTAGAGCGCATTATCAATCCAACCCACATTCCACATTCATTGTTTGGTGTGTGGGTGAGTTTATTTGCGATAGTGTGTACTTTGTTGGTGGTTGCGGTGCAGTATCAAGTCGTTAAACGCACGCAGTCCATCGCCATTAAGGCCGACTCGTTACATTATAAGGGCGATATTTTATTAAACCTCGCGGTGCTCCTAGCGGTATTGCTTAACTTTTATGGTGTAGGTTACGCCGACCCGATTTTTGGTATTTTGGTGGCGATGTATTTACTTTATAACAGTTGGGATATTGCCAAGGAAAGTGCTGCGCACTTGATGGATAAAGAGCTGCCAGACGAAGAAAAAGCACAGATCATACTTATCGCGTCGAGTCATGAGGATGTTTACGGAGTACATGATTTGCGTACCAGACAAGGTGGCAAAATCAAATTTATTCAACTGCATCTAGAGCTTGATGACGATATGCCGCTAATGCGAGCGCATCAAGTTGCGGATGAGGTGGTTGCTAGCATTAAAGAAGAGTTTGATTGTGAGATGGACGTGCTTATCCATCAAGACCCTGTTTCTTTAGCGCTAAGTAGCCCGGCTGTAAACGCATAAAAATCATCTAGCACAGCTTTGCGGGTATTATCTTGCTCGCAAAGTAGTTCATGTTTCCCGATAAACTCTGTAACTGTCACATTGTCTCTGTGTGCGGCAAACTGACTTTGGGCCTGATTATCAACAATGCTGTCTTCACTGGCTGTCGCGATACGGATTGGCAGATCTAGCTTAATATCTTGAAACGATCGGCATTTATGTAGCGCTGTGTATAACCAAGCAAAGCTGACACCACCGAGTTGTAGCTCGGGAAATTGATCGTACAAACCTCTAAATAGCGCATATCTAATTGGACAATCAGTTAGGTCATTATCTTGAAAAGGCTTATTATGATAGTGCACCTGTCCCAATGCATAATGCTTACCTAGCCCAAATAAACAAGCTGTGCCCGCCAGTCCCTCGGCAAACCAAGCCGGGTAGGGAGTCGTATTGATCCCAAGCATCGGGGCTGATAAATAGACTCCCTCTATGTTGTGAGGCCGAAAAAGCGATAAATAGTCGCAGGTAATGGCGCCACCCATTGAATGCGCCAATACAAAAAGTGGCAAGGTATTTTGCTTGGCAACGATTTGTTCCATAAAGCAGTGCAGCGTTGCGGCATAATCTTCAAAGCGCCTAACATAGCCGATTTGCTTATCTTTAAGTAATCGCGGCGAGTAGCCTTGTCCTGGATGGTCATAGGTAAATACCGCTATGTTGTTTTGCGCAAACTCCCACAGCAACTCTCTGTATTTATGAGCAGATTCAATACGGCCATTAACCAATATAAGACTGAACGTTGCCTTTTTTGGAATGTGGTAGGCATAAAATAGCCTACCATGTGGGGTATCAAAAAAGCCTTTTTGGCAGCCTTGCCAGTGCTTATCAATTTCAGGAAGATGTGATTCAAGTTGCTGACTTTGGCTATAAAACATGGCTACCTGTGTAATGGAATTCGAATACTGACTTGCAAACCAACATTATTACTAAATTCGATATGGGCGTCATGTACTTTTAACGCATGCTGCGCAATGGCAAGACCCAGTCCAAACCCGCCCATTTGATTTTTGCTTGGCGTGCGTGCGCTCGACACTCTGAAAAATGGAATACAAAGCTTGTCGAGCATGTCTTCACTAACGCCTTTACCATCATCACTGATAGTGCATAGCAACAGATCACCATCACTCTCAATATCGACATTAATACGGCTAGTCGCATACTTGATCGCGTTACGTATAATGTTTTCGAATGCGCGGTTAAGTAGCATTGGATCGCCATAAAGTGTTGCCTCGGGTAATGCTGTGACGACTAGGCTCTTCCCTAATTGCTGTGCCTCAAACAGTGCATCTTCCAATATCGGGTCGAGCAGTTCATTGAGCTTAATTATCTGCTTATCGATTGGTACTTGATCCGCTTCGAGCTTAGATAAATGCAAAATATCGCTGAGCATATTTTCAACTAACTGAGCTTCACGCTCAATGCGCTCGATATAACTTTGGCTTTGCGCTGTGGCATGACCGGCAGCGAGGCCCGTGGCCATTTGCAAGCGGGTGAGCGGTGAGCGTAGTTCGTGGGATATATCAGCAAGTAAGCGTTTTTGATTGTTGACCAGAGACTCTAACTTATCAGCCATCAAGTTAAAATCATGACCCAGTTGGCCGAGCTCGTCTTGGCGTTTGGTGTTTATATCGGCTCTGCTCGACAATTCTCCACGAGAAAGTTTTGCAGCGGCTTTTTGTAGCTCTTTAATTGGCGACAATAGATCTCGAGTAAACCAAAAACACAGTAATAAGCTTGCGCCTAGCACGACCGCGATTTTTACCCAAAGCGGCAGAGTTCTTAATTTGATGAGCGCACTTGGGGTATGGTTTTCAAAAATTAAATAAAGACGATAACTTTCACCTTGAAGTGTGAGCTCTAGGGGGCCAAAAGCCTTGTACTCAGGAGTAAAAATAGCGGCTGGTTTAGCATCTTCGGTAAAGCTGAGTAACTCTAAATTCAGCGTTTTTATATTAGGATCGGCGGCAACACTTTTTTCGGCATCGCGATGGCTCAAGTAGATATTTCGCGCCTTTCTTTTACGCAGTTTGGCGACCTTATTCAGTTCAAAGTTGGGGCGCTCGCTTGCGCGTATTAACGCTTGTTCTAATTGTTTTAGATTTTGCAGCATGGGTTTTGAGATGCGGTGAGTCTCTA
Source organism: Pseudoalteromonas flavipulchra NCIMB 2033 = ATCC BAA-314 (assembly GCA_000814665.1). Classification (GTDB taxonomy): domain Bacteria; phylum Pseudomonadota; class Gammaproteobacteria; order Enterobacterales; family Alteromonadaceae; genus Pseudoalteromonas; species Pseudoalteromonas maricaloris. Next base: position 222,640 of record JWIH01000017.1, on the reverse strand, counting down.
CAACATCAGGTTGTAGCATACTGATCCCAAGCAACAACAACATAGTGGCAATGATAGTAAGCCAAAACCACGCAAAAACTTTAACAAGTAAGTACCGCTTCATTCATTACGCCTTTAGAAAAATATAGCCGGCGCCGCGGATCGTTTTGATATAAGTGTGTTCACTTAATGCGGCAATTTTCTTGCGAACGTTAGAGACATGCATATCGATAGAGCGATCATAAGGCACAAGTGGCCGGCCTAGTACTTGTCGTGAAATAGTCTGCTTGTCGACCACTTCTCCTGCGGTTCTGACCAGCAAGAGTAGCACCTCGTATTCGGTGCCCGTCAGTGACAGCACCTCGCCATTAACAGTAGCACTTCTTGAAGCTACATCTAAACGCAACTGGTGGATAGTAAAGGTATCGTTCGAGCTGTGTTGTTTATAATGATCGACGCGACGCGTAATGGCTTTAACGCGCGCGAGTAGCTCGCGGTGGTTAAACGGTTTTGGAATATAATCGTCAGCACCTAGCTCCAAACCAAAGATGCGGTCAAAGTCATCACCTTTTGCCGTTAGCATAATAACGGGTGTCATCTTCTGGACACGTAACGCTTTTAATACTTCAAAGCCATCCATTTCGGGAAGCATTACGTCTAATAATATCAGGTCGAAATTTTGCTTTAATGCCAGCTGTAGACCTTCTGTTCCTGTGTGGGCCATCGCCACTTCAAAACCTTCTGCAGTAAAGTATTCTTTTAACAGGCTGCAAAGTTCTTGGTCGTCATCAATAAGTAAAATGGAATGTTTCATTGTCATACTTAGTCCAGCATTGTTGATTGGCGTTGGCCTGAATAGTTCGGCTCTAGCATATTACACCTTACTTCAACGCCTTATGTAAATTGCCTTTGCTTTTTTTTGCAAAGCACTGACAAAACTTTACCTCTGTCTGACGTTCCTTTTCTTTGTGCTTGCTAAATTTGGAAGTGACAAAGCAATGGCGAACAAGGAGCCAATACCATGAAATTACTATCTACTTTAGCATTAGTTACAGCACTTGGCGTATCGACTTTCAGCTTCACTGCAAACGCGGGCCCGATGGGCGGGCAGCTTGAGCACTCAGCAAGGTTGCTACTATCAGATAAAGGCCAGAAGTTATTAGAGTTGACAGAAGCGCAGCAAGGCCAACTAAAGACAATTTATGCGGATTACAAAACTGCCAAAAAAACGCTAAAAGAAAGCGGGAAAGAAGCACATTCAGCTTATCGTGAAGAAATGAAAGCACTTATGGCAGCGCCAACCTTTGATAAGGTTCAAGCGCAACTTTTACTGGAAAAAGGCCAAGATAAAAAGCAAGCGTGGGCGCTACTTTCAATGGAAACTCGCCACAAAGTATTCCATGTATTGAATGAAGAGCAGCGCGATAAGCTCCAAGCACTTAAATCACGTCGTAGTCACAAAGGTCATAAAAAAGCAGATTAAGTCTCAATGTTTTTCTCCAACTTAGCCCTGACCTTTCTGGTAAGGGCTTTATCATTTCTTGCCAATCACTTTTGAATAATGAGAGCTGGTACTCCAAATTGACAAAGAGTACTGGCCAATTGCGATTAATGTACAAAATATTACGACTGCTTGTACTGGTTTAAGTTACATGTTGATAACATGTTTGCGTTGTGATATTTTTCGATTAAGAGTACATCTTGCAAGTCTGCGGACAACTCTTTGAAATAGTGTTGAATTGAAAAATTCTTAATTTACGCGCACAAACTTTCCAATAACTTTTGTTTTCTTCAGAGTAACTAAGGGTATTCTTTGTTGTTGGCTGTTTGTTACTAGGTATCACTGAGGGAGACATGCAGACACCTGAAGAATACGAGGTGACACTTAGGATCCGAGAACTGCTAAAAGAACTCAAAAAGCGTAAAGGCTATACTAAAAAAACCATTAGCCAAAAGCTCGGAATAGGTCTCACCACACTAGACGACTATCTTAACGGAACAAGCTCATTTCGCTTAGGTACCTTGATTAAATTGTCGGAAATTTGCCGGATCCAATTAAGTGATATTTTGGAAGGGGCGGGGCATATAGCTAAAACCTATCAAAATGAGGTGAGCAACACAGAGCAAAAGAAGGAACAAGATCAAACGGAAACAGAGTGCTAGCACAAGCTGCCGAGTTTGAATTGTTTGTCTTGCCAAACAAGTTGCTAATGAGAGGGAAAGGCCGAAGAAATCGGCCCACAGGTTTATTCTTTAAAAAAGCTGTCGTCGTTTTTTGCCAGCATTGCTTCTATATCTTCAATCAAACTTTCCGCATCTTGAGGCGTGAGCTCACCGCTTTTCATCGGCGTTGAAATCGTATTGGATTCGTCAGACCAATCACCTAAATCAATTAATTGACAGCGTTTTGAGCAAAACGGGCGAAATGGGCTTTTATCAGACCATTCAACAGCCTGTTGGCAGGTTGGACACTTTACTGTGGTTGTCATCATACACTTACTTTTTACTTCCTAATTGCATAAGTCTAATCGTATTTAATTGCTTTGTGAACCGAGTGCTTATCGACTTCGAGCAGCTTGCATACAAGGTAGGGATCCATGATAGGATGAGATTGCGAGGTAAACTAAGGAAAAAGGTGTACAAAAGGTGGAGAAGTTCGAAGCAACGTTAGACAACTGTCATAAAGAGCCAATTCATATTCCAGGTTCAATTCAGCCACATGGCTATTTATTGCTATTCGACACCAACACATTAACACTACGCTATTTTAGCGAAAACTTTGCTGCGCTTGTAGGACTTGAGCCTAGTGCTTTGGTCAATACTCATGCTGAAACGATTTTTGCGTCTCCATTTTCTGAGTTGCTTGCCAGCAACTGTAACTCCTCTGATATCCATCGTTTGAATCCGATGACAGCCAGCATAAAAACCAAGGACTCAACATGCGTTGAATTCTCTGTAGTCGCTAGTCAAAACGAAGCTGGGCTCATATTAGAGCTTGAGCAAAACACGGCGCATGGCGTTGAAATCAATCATTCAATGCAACACCTTATGAAGCATTCGTTGTCTAGTATGGTGGATTCTCAGTCATTACAGGCTTCGTACGAGATGGCCGTGGAAGAAATTAGAGAATTAACACGGTTTGACAGAGTGATGCTGTATAAATTTGACCATGAATATAATGGTGAGGTGGTTGCAGAAGCTAAGCGCAGTGGACTTAACTCCTTTTTACATCAGCATTTTCCCGAGTCTGATATTCCAAAACAAGCAAGAGCACTTTATCTAAGAAATCCGATCCGCTTGCTTGCCGATGTTGATGGTGAAAATTCACCGCTTTATCCGCAAGACAGGGCGATTGATTTAAGCGCCTGTATTTTACGTAGTGTATCACCTATTCATTGCCAGTATTTGCGCAATATGGGTGTTCAGGCAACCATGTCTATCAGTATTATTGTTGCTGGTAAATTATGGGGATTGATTGCCTGCCACCACTACGAAAAGCACATAGTCCCATTTAACATTCGTGAAGTCGCCCAGTATATGGGGTTGATGTTGTCTTATCTTATCTCTCTCAAAACCTCATCCTTAGAAGCAATGGCAGAAGCCAATGCACTGACATTGAGCTCTTCCGTCACAGAGCGCATGGCAAAAGAAATCTTTTTTGTTGATGGCCTACGTTACGAGTCCGCGGCATTACAAGAGATGATGAAAGCTACAGGTGTCGCGTGGCGCGTTGAGAATGATTTGGAGTGCTACGGGCAAACTCCCGCAAAGGCGGATATTGAGAGTATTTACCGTTGGCTTGCAGAGCATCAACTTGGGGATGACTCCATTTTTTATTGCCATAATTTAGGTGAGCTTAACGAAGCATTTAAAGCCTTTGCGAAAACCGCGAGTGGGGTGCTATTGATGCCACTTTCAGCGGATGCTAATCACTTCATCATGTGGTTTAGAAAGGAAGTTATTCAAACCAAAAATTGGGGAGGGAAGCCTGAAAAATCCATTGAGTTTTTGGATGATGGTAGCCACCGTTTAATGCCGCGCAGTTCGTTTAAGTTGTGGGTCGAGAATGTGAAGTGCAAATCTCACCCTTGGACGGAAGCCGAAGTAAGTTGTGCATTGAAGTTTCGTAATACCTTGGTTAATTATGTACTAGCTAAATCTGAGCGATATAAAAAGCTTAACGCAATTCTAGAGCAAAAAGTTACCAAGCGTACCGAAGCGTTGGAAAATGAGATCACTTCGCGTCGTACTGCAGAGCAATTACTGACGATAGCACTTGAGAAAGCACATGAGTCGAATCAAGAGCTGGAGCGTTTTGCCTTTTTAGCGTCCCATGATCTGCAAGAGCCGCTCAGAAAAATCCAAATGTTCGGCGATCGGATCCAGTGTTCAGCTGAAGGACTAAATGATAGACATGCCTCTTATTTTAAGCGCATGATGGATTCTGCTGAGCGAATGCAAAAGTTGATCAAAGGATTACTAAGCTTTTCACGAATTGATCGTAAAGGTGAGTCATTTAAATCATTTGATGGCGATAATGCGTTAGCTGAAACTCTACTGGATCTTGAGTTAGTGATTAAAGAGTCAAATGCACAAGTGGATACCACAGGGCTTGGTGATGTATTTGGAGATCGCAGGCAGTTGCAACGCGTGCTGCTAAACTTAATCAATAATGGGATTAAATTTAGTGCGCCTGAAAGAGCACCACGAGTCTCGATTAGCAGCGAACGTAAAGCAAATGAACTAATTGTTGCCGTTAAGGATAACGGGATTGGTTTTGATCCCGAATTTAGTGAGCAGATCTTCAATCTTTTTGAAAGATTACATGGTCGTAGCGCATATGCCGGTACTGGACTTGGACTTGCTATTTGTAAAAAAATCGTCGAAAGACATCATGGTCGCATATGGGTCGAAACGGAAGTAGGGCAAGGTTCTACTTTCTATTTTAGCTTGCCGATTTCAGCGCAAGCGATTTAACTTAGCTGTAGAACCATTGATGCGGTTCTGATATCAGCATACAAACTCGAGGTTTATTGCGAGTTTAAGGAGAGAGTGTGTATGGTCCATCATCATGATTTAATTAAACAGCTTCACTCTGTAAACTATATCTTGGTTGCAGATGATGATTTCGACGACCAAGAATTAATCCGTGATGCATTTGAAGACAACGGCGTGATGGAGGCTAAGCTACAATTTGTCAGTGACGGCGTTGAGTTGATTGAAAAACTTAATAGCACCGAGCTATTACCTAGCCTTATTATTCTTGACTTAAATATGCCACGAAAAAGCGGTAAAGATGTATTGGCTGAGATGCGTGGGGCTGCAAACCTTAAGCATATTCCGGTTATTATGTTCAGCACATCGGACTCAGAGTTAGATATAAAACAGTGTTACTTGCTTGGGGCAAATTCTTATATGACCAAACCTTCTCAATATCATGAGCTGGTGGATTCAATGAAGTCCTTGCTGACTTTTTGGCTTGGCACTGCAAAGCTCGTGATTGATTAAAAGTGAAGGGCCAGAATAACTAGCTGGCCCTTAAGCTGTCATAGCACTATATTGCTTCGTTAGTATGCTTTTGCTTTAACAAGCGACTTGTCACTGTACCTGCGGTCATTGAGCCCGATACATTGAGTGCCGTTCTTGCCATATCAATTAATGGCTCAATAGAAATAAGCAGCGCTGCAATTGTCACTGGTAGTCCCATCGCAGGCAGTACTACCAACGCTGCGAAAGTGGCACCACCTCCAACACCCGCAATACCAAACGAGCTAATTGCAACCATAGCGACTAAAGAGACAATAAAGTCGAGTGCGAACGGGTCAATTCCTACCGTTGGCGCAACCATTACAGCAAGCATAGCAGGATAAATGCCAGCGCAGCCATTTTGTCCGATTGTCGCACCAAATGATGCAGAAAGATTTGCAATCGCAGGGGGAACATTAAGCTTGTGGATCTGCGCTTCAACATTCAATGGGATGGTTGCCGCAGAGCTTCTTGAGGTGAAAGCAAAAGTTAAAACAGGCCAAATTTTTTGGAAGAAATGCTTTGGGTTTTCACCAACCAAAGTAACTAACAAACCATGCACCAAAAACATCAGTAAAATGGCAACGTAAGAGGCAATAATAAAACCGAGTAAGCTAATAATGTCAGCCATGCTTGATGTGGCGATCACTTTGGTCATCAAACCTGCTACACCATAAGGCGTGAGGGCAATGATCATACGTACTAATCTCAACACAACAGCCTGTGCGCCTTCAACTGCATTTTTTATCGGGTTACTTAAATCTGACTCTTCCATGATGGCTCTACGAGCAGCAATACCAGTTAATACACCAAAAATCACCACGGCGATAATTGAGGTCGAGCGCTCGCCAGTTAAGTCAGCAAATGGATTGGTTGGTACAAAGCTAAGCAGCATTTGCGGAATGGTTAAATCGGCAACGGTTGTTGCACGTTCTTCTAGTACTGCTATTCTCGCAGTCTCACGTGCGCCTTCTACTAAGCCAGCTGCACTTAGTCCAAATGCTTGAGTGATAAATATACCAATGAGTGCCGCAATGGCAGTGGTAAACACTAATATAGCGATAGTGACAAACGAGATCTTTCCAAGAGAGCCTTGATTATCTAATTTTACGACCGCGGCGATCATAGAAACCAAGACCAATGGCATAATCACCATTTTGAGAAGATTAACATAGCCGCTACCAACAATCGCAACCCAATCTAGTACAGTCTGTTTGGTGGTTAAGTCACCTGAGAAAACAAACTGCAGCGCGAGTCCAAATAGGCTGCCCGCAACTAAGCCTAATAATACCGTTCGTGACAGGGTTTCGGAGCGCTGTTGAAAGCGGTAAAGACCGAAAAGTATGGCAATAAAAACCGCCAGTGCGGCGATAACAGCAAAAGACATCAGAATACCTTTCGAAATATATGAAAATAACGCGCTACTATAGAGGTTTTGTTGATTGGGCTAAAATATTCTTTGACTATGGAATAGAACAAAAGGTTATCAATAAAAATGAAAGTTTTTAATGGTTTTTCCTTTCATATAAAGATGTCTTGTGGTGAGTTGGTACTAACTCATAGTAATTAAAAACACCGAGATATGAGCGTAGCTAATAATCTTTCGTAGCAGCGAGTTTATCTCGCGATTCTTTTTTAGAGTTTATCTCGCGACTCTTTTCGAGCATTTATCTCGCAATTTCTTTTGCGTTGCGACGTTAACCGTGTAGCTGTTTTTAGTATGGAGTTGAACATGTGATTTATTAAGTATACGTAAAAGCGAGTTAGCTTTGAGGCGATGACATGCGTCAAGTGGGAAAGGTTGTTCCCCGGCTTCGCGGATGCCGATGTCGGCCCTTGAACCCTGAGGTTCAAGGCGGAGAGCAACAGCCTACCGTAGGCTTCTCGGTACATGCCGAGCATGCTCAATAGTAAACAAACTGCTATCCTAAACGAAATTTATCGGCTCAGGGACTTAATCAGCTGTCCTACGAGCTAGGGAACAATTACAGTATATAAAACATCTGCCGATCACGAAACCATAGTAATGCAATTTATGTGTTAACCGCGTGCTTTTTACCCGCTTTGTTTAGTGACTAAGCAAACGTTAATCTGAGCGTTAGCTGGCAACGCTAAATTTCCTTAATTTTTCGAAGGCCACAGTGTCTAAACCGTTCCTAACTAACAGAGTAAACAGGTTACTTAGAAAGGAACGGGTGCAGTAAAGGCCATCATCTCTGTGGTTGTTGGATGTGAAATTTGCAGCATCTCTGCATGCAACTGTAGACGTGAAGCCGCCGCTAACGCCTCTCCCGTAGCGTATAGCCTATCACCTAGGATAACGTGTCCAAGCGAAAGCATATGTACTCTGAGTTGATGAGAGCGTCCTGTGATGGGGGTTAGCTTTACGCGTGTTGCTTGTGCTTCATATTCCATAACTTCAAAATGCGTTAATGAAGGTTTTCCGGTCTCATGACAAACCATTTGCTTAGGGCGGTTAGGCCAATCACACACCAGCGGTAAATCAACAGAACCCGTTTGCTGTTGTAATTTGCCATGAACCCTGGCGATGTAGTGTTTGTGGGTTAACCTGTCTTGAAATTGAATACTGAGATGGCGATGCGCTGCTTTATTCATCGCAAGGCACAGTACGCCGGATGTTGCCATATCAAGGCGATGCACAATTCTTGCCGTAGGGTAGACAAAATTCACTCTGGCGATAGCGCTGTCCCAATGCTTTGGATCTTTACCTGGTACGGTGAGTAACCCGCTTGGTTTGTTGATCACCAACATATCTTCATCTTGGTACAAAATATCAAGATAGGGAGAAAGGGGGGGAGCGTAATTTAGTAACACCAGCTGCCTCAGCATGAACAGAACGAAGCCGAGTATTATATATGAGTTGCTAAGTGAGCGGTAGCGAGAAAGAGAGCTGAGGCTCTCTTTCGGTATGGGAGGTTTACTGGTTGGCAACCACAATTAAACGAATCGCATCCAACTTAAGCTGCGCTTTTTCAATGTGTGTGCTCAGCTCAGCTCTTTGTTTATCAAATACTTGAACTTCTTCGTCACGGATGTTCGGATTGATAGCCTTAAGTGCTTGCAAACGACCTTGCTCATCACCTAATTGCTTTTGCATTTTATCCATCGCGCTGGCTTGAATGCTTTCAAGTTGAGTTTGTGCAATATCGCCAGCTTGAGTAATAAGCGGGTGAATAGCACTTTGTAGCGCATTAACCAGCTTACTGCCGGTTTGTCTGCCAACGGCAGAAAGCTGTTGATTGAATGCATCAAACGCCACGTTTTGGGCTAAGTCATTGCCACCTTTATCCATTAGGACGCGAATTGGCGTTGGCGGTAAAAAGCGGCCCACTTGAAGAGACTTAGGTGCAGAAGCTTCTGCAACGAAGATCATTTCAACAAAGAAAGTACCGACAGGTAACTTGTTGTTTTTAAGCAGTGCCACTGATGCACAACCAAAGTCATCGTTACAGATCATATCCATCACGCCGCTGACCATGGGATGATCCCAGCTGATGAAATGCGCGTCTTCTTGTGACAGTGAGGTGTTACGGTCAAAAGTCACTGTGATGCCATCATCTTTCAAACAAGGGAAAGAAGGGTTAAGCATGTGCTCGGTAGGTTTGAGAATAATCGTATTCTCGCCTTTGTCTTCTTGGTTAACACCAAAAGTATCAAACACATTAATCATAAACGCAGGCAAAATGACGTCGTTATCAAGTGCTTCAAGTTCAGCAACGATATTATCTGTTTTACCTTGACCACTTGAGTGAAGCTCAAGTAGGCGGTCTCGACCTTGCTCCATTTTTGTGCGCAGCTGTGCGTTTTCTTTTGCGGCTTGCTCCAATAGAGGATCTAATTCGTCTTCGTCACAGTTGTGTTCAGCGATCAGCGCTAACAAATCATCAGAAAAAGACTTATACAGCATTTGCCCCGTAGTGCTGGTGGTTTCGAATGCATCTAAGCCCTCGTGATACCAACGTAGTAATACTTCTTGTGCGGTACTTTCAAAGTACGGCACGTGAATATTGATGTCGTGCTTTTGACCAATGCGGTCAAGACGACCAATACGTTGCTCAAGTAAGTCAGGGTTAAGCGGTAAGTCAAATAGCACCAAGTGGTGTGAGAACTGGAAGTTACGACCTTCAGAGCCAATTTCAGAGCAGAGTAATACTTGCGCGCTATCATATTCATCAGCAAAAAACGCTGCCGCGCGGTCACGCTCAATGATAGACATGCCTTCGTGGAACACCGCCGCTTTAATCGCTTCGCGCTCACGTAATACTTGTTCAAGGCTAATTGCGGTTTCCGCTTTGGCACAAATAAGTAGTACTTTTTCGTGCTTTAACTCTTTTAATTTAGCAATCAACCACTCAACGCGCGGGTCAAACTGCGCCCAGCTGCTTCCTTCACCTTCGAACTCTTGGAAGATTTTTTCAGGGAACAAAGCACGCATCGCGTTAAATTCAGGACTTTGAATACCACCAATGTTGCCCATTACCGACATTGCTGTTTTGTATTGCTTTGGTAAAGGTACAGGGTATTGATGTAACAAACGACTTGGGTAGCCATCAATGCCACTGCGGCTATTTCTAAATAGAATACGGCCAGTACCATGACGGTCTAGTAACATAGACAAGATTTCAGCTTTGGCGTCGCTATCGCCACTTTGTGCCTTTGCAAGTAGCTCAGAAATATCGGTTTCTTTTAGCAGTGTACAAAGTGTTTGCTCTTCTTTTGCGTCTAACTTTTTGTCTTGCAGTAAGTTGTTCGCGGCTTCTGCGACTTCTTTATAATGACTTTCTTCTTCAACGAACACGTCGTAGTCGTAGAAGCGGTCTGGATCGAGTAGCTGTAAACGCGCAAAGTGACTGCGGTGACCCAGTTGGTCAGGTGTTGCAGTCAATAAGATAAGTCCAGGAATATCTTGAGAAAGCTCAGCAATACGTTGATATTCGGTGCTTGGCTTTTCCTTTGTGACCGTCAGGTGGTGCGCTTCATCGACAATCAGTAGATCCCAATCAGCGAGTGTGGCTTGCTCAAACCAGCGGCGCTTTTTGGTAATAAACTCTAGGCTAACCAGTACCAGTTGCTCTGTTTCGAATACATTCGGTGCATCTGCATAAGCTTCGCTACAACGCTCTTCGTCAAAAATCGAAAAGTGCAGGTTAAAGCGGCGTAGCATTTCTACCAGCCATTGGTGTTGTAAGTTCTCAGGAACCACGATCAACACACGGTTGGCACGACCTGAGAGAATTTGCTGGTGTAAAATCATGCCCGCTTCAATGGTTTTACCTAGGCCTACTTCATCAGACAGAAGTACGCGAGGTGCAAAGCGCTTACCGACTTCATCGGCAATATAAAGCTGGTGCGGAATAAGGCTAGCGCGCTGACCTATCAACCCTTTAAGGTGAGATTGTTCTTTATCAAACTGGTGTTGCCAAGTTTGATAGCGCAGCGTGTAGCGATCAAAACGGTCGATTTGGCCTGCAAATAGACGATCTTGAGGTTTATTGAACTTGAGGAAGTGATCAAGAAAGGTCTCTTTGAATGAAGTCTCTTCTTCATTATCAACTCGAGTACCATGATAGCAAAATAGTCCATTTTGCTCTTCCACGCTGTCAACACGTAGTTCCCACTCTTCAACATGGCGGATCACATCGCCTGGGTTGAATACAACTCGAGTTACAGGTGCTTCCTGTACTGAGTAAACACGGTTTTCTCCGCTAGCGGGAAATAAAATAGTCACTTGACGCCCCTCAAGTGCCACTATTGTACCCAATCCCAAATCTGATTCCGTATCACTGATCCAGCGCTGACCTAAGGAAAAATTCATGGTTATCTCGTCTATGCAGAAAAAAGGCGGCTATGTTACCTATTCATGTCGGTTTGTTCAATACACAACAGTGACTCAGGCCTTTATTTATCAAGTGCTGGCGCTTTTTCTATCTAGTTGGCATGGCAATCGCCAACTAGTTGTTTTTTATCAATATGCAAGTTGGATTTTCTACTGTCATAAAAGCGACTTTTGTGACAAATAGACTAAACTTGAACTATACCCAAAACATAATCGGTCACTGCGTTGTGTATTGGGTATAGCATAATAATCTGTAAACAACAGGAATGCGCTATGGTAAAACAAGACAAAGACCATAAAGTGTACGTGCTCGACACCAACGTACTTCTCCATGAACCGCTCGCTTACCTTTCCTTCCAAGAACACGATGTTGTTATTCCTATGACTGTCCTTGAAGAACTCGATCACATTAAAGATCGAAAGAGTGACGTGAGCCGAGACGCAAGAGTTGCCATTCGTGGGTTAGATGATGTGCTTCACGATGCAACACCAGAGCAAATGCTAGAGGGGGTAGCGCTACCAACATTGAGGATTAAAAGTCACCGAATGCCCAGTTCAGGTAAATTGATTATTGTAAACGATCACCTGTTTCCTGATTCCATCTCCGGGTTACCCGGCAACGAAAATGACCACCGCATTATTAATTGTGCGGTACATTTGCAAACTCAGTACAGCGACAAAAAAGTGGTGCTGGTTACCAAAGACATCAACATGCGACTAAAAGCGAAAGGTGCTGGACTCAAGTATGTTGAAGACTATCGTACCGATCAACTGATTGACGACATTGCGCTGTTAACCAGTGGCTTTAAAAAGGTTGAAGGCGATTTTTGGCAAAATGTTGGTGAGTGTCAAACGCAGCAGGAAGGGCGATACACGGTTCATGATGTGCCAAAGTCACTCGTACCAGATGTGTTCTGTAATGAGTATCTGATAGACGATACTAATCACTTCGCAGCTCGGGTTGTGGGTTACGATTCTGAACACATTCGATTAAAAGACTTAGGCGTTGAACGTTTGATGCACCGTCAAGCATGGGGAGTGAAACCGAAGAATATCAATCAAGGTATGGCGCTGGATGCATTACTTGATACTGACATTGAACTGGTGATACTAACCGGGCCAGCAGGGTGCGGAAAAACCTTATTGGCGCTTGCCAGTGCGCTTGAAATGATCATCGAAAAAGGGATTTACGATAAGGTAATTGTGACGCGAAATACGCCTGAAATTGCAGAGAGCATCGGCTTTTTACCGGGTACGGAAGAAGAGAAAATGGCCCCTTGGCTTGCGGCCATCACAGATACCTTAGAAGTGCTCCACAAACACGATGAAAGCCCCGTGACTAGCCGTAACTACATTATGGAAAAGGCGAACATTCAGTTCAAATCGGTGAATTTTATGCGTGGCCGAAGCATTCAAAATGCGGTCGTTATTTTAGATGAGAGCCAAAACTTAACGGCATCACAGTTAAAAACCATCATCACTCGCTGCGGTGAAGGGACTAAATTGATTTGTACGGGAAACCTCGCCCAAATTGATAGTAATTATCTCACCCCTGTGACATCAGGGTTAACCTATATTGTCGAGCGCTTTAAAGACTTTGAAGGTAGCGCTACCATTAACTTAAACGGTGTAGTACGAAGCCGCTTGGCAAGTTTTGCTGAAGAAAATTTATAACTTGCCTTGAGCCGACTGGCTCGTTACTCTTTTGCTAACACTGTGTGCAAACGGGAACGAGCCAGTAAATGGATGCGACAAAAGAATTTTTACCACTAAAAAGTTACCGAAAGGGAATTTTAGTGGCGGTAATCATACCCATCCTACTTGTCCTCGTCTTAGCTTACCATCTCTATCAAATTAAACTCGAACGCCAGTACAAAGTGCGTTTTGGCCAGTATGAATATGTTTCTCAGCAGCTGAAACAAGAGTTTTATGCTGCACATGTCGTTCTTGATAGCATCGCCGTTAACCTAGCGCAGCCCATTTCTTTTCAAAAGCCACCAGAGTGGTTAGAAGATATAGAGCAACACCCTGAACATTATTATCATGCGTTACCAAACAATGGTGGAGAGATTGTTGGTCGTGGGCAAGTCAGTGAAGCGCTTTTTGCCACTAAACGATGGCAAACCGTACTGTCGCTTAATACCGCTTTTGATGCCGCGCTCGCGTTGCAGGGTGGATTGTATGCGGTCGCATACATAGAAGATGACGGCTTTGCGTATGTTAAGCGTCGAGAAGCCTCAAGCAGCCATTTTATCACGCGGCTAGTTCAAGGTAAGTTCGAACCCGACTTTAGCTTGGGCAATATAGTCGTTGGCCCACCCGTGAAGTTTTTCGATAGACAAATGTTTGCGCTCGGTAAGAAACTATCAACGGTGGATAACGCTCATGTATTGATGATCTATGATAGCGATATTATTGATAGGTGGTTGTTAAACATCGGCTCCTTAGACGGTACGATGGAATTTAAAAACCAAAGTGATGAGATTATCGCGGGGGAACGCTATGATCACGACCACGATGGGCTTGTAAACTCATCAGCACCTTGGCAGTACGGACTGCACTTTATTGCAAAACCCGCCAAAGAGCCTATTAGTTTAAACTATCATGAAAGCTATGAGCAGTTTGCCGCTCCGCTACAGCGGGAGATCTTGCTCGAACTTGCACTATTACTGTTTTTTATTCTTTTTACCTTTGTGACTATTGTATGGTTAAGCGGACAAATATTTGTCCGACCTCTAAAGCATTTTGTGAATTATCTATCTTTGCAAGAGCATACACCACAAGCCACTTTAAACTATCCTATTCCCTCAGAATGGCAACCTTGGTTTATACAAATCAAACAGGTGGTGGAGCAAAAATCGCGCTTAATGCATGCCCTTAAGCAACATAATCAAGAACTAGACGACGAAATTAAGCGTAAACAACAGGCATTAAAGCAAAGCTTTGAGGCAAAAGAGCGTCAAGCTGCTTTGCTAAATGCAGTGCTTGACTCTGTGCCCGATATTATCTATTTCAAAAATATAGACGGTTCATTCATAGGCTGTAATCGCGCGTTTGAAGAGTTTATGGGGGTTGATAAGTCGGATTTAGTTGCGAAAACACAACCTGAAGTGACATCTGGGTTAACCATATTACTTGAGCAAGAAGCGGCGATGGAGCGCTCGCAAGAACAAGTGGCAACTAACTTTGTCCTTGGGGCGAATACCTACTTTTTGACTATCACGCCATTAAAATCGGAAACTGGAAAGCTCATCGGTTGTTTGGGGGTTGCGAGAGATATTACTGCCGCACAAGAGGCATATAATGCCCTAAGAGACTCTGAAGAAAACTTTAGGGCAGCGACTGAGTTTGCACCTAATGGCGTTATTCTAGCTGCGATCAGCGGTAAAATTTTGGAGATGAACAAGGCTGCCAAACGTTACTTATCACTTGATAAGAATACGGGAGAAAAGCAGCTGGAACGCTTGTTTGATGAACAAAACTGGCAAGAGCTGAAGCCTGTCTTGGCTGGGCTATTAAAAGAGCAAAAGAAAGTCGTTGAGCACATGATTTCACAGTCGGGTAAGCACCGCTGGTTACAATTGAGTATTTCTTTAGTTTGGGATAAAAATAAGCGTCCTAAGTATTACGTGATCCATATTCAAAATATCACTGGTTTGTTGTTAGCGAAGCAAGATGCTGAGCGCGCAACGCTTGCCAAAAGCCGCTTTATCGCGAATATCAGCCATGAAATTAGAACGCCAATTAATGCCATATTAGGTCTGGCGGATATGATCAAAAGTGAGGCGCTGACTCGAGTTCAGAGTAAAAAATTGCAGCAGCTTTCTGGGGCTGCAAACGAGCTGCTTACCATGCTCAACAGTATTTTAGAGTTTGCCAAAGTAGAAAGTCATCAAGGCACAATTCAATACGAGACATTTCAAACCTGCCATGTATTTACCACGATAGAATCACTGATTAAGCCTTTATGTATACAAAAAGGTTTGGAATTTGAGTTACAGGTCGACCCTCAAGTTTGGCCTTACCTTTACAGTGATGAAGATAAGGTAAAGCAAATCTTAGTAAACCTACTTGGTAACGCTGTAAAGTATACCAATCATGGTAAGGTTGGTTTGAAGGTAACGTTAGCTAATGATAGAGCTGCAAAACAAACCATCAAGTTTGCTGTTTGGGACACTGGAGTTGGGATCAAATCGCAAGAAATTGAACACCTTTTTGATGCATTTACCCAAGGTGATGAAAGCTTCACACGTCGTCACGAAGGCATTGGTTTGGGGCTTGCGATTGTGAAGCAAGAAGTTGCACTCTTAGGTGGCGATATTGCGGTTAACTCAACCCCGAACGAAGGAAGCTGCTTTTTCTTTGAATTGGTGCTAGATAAAGGCGCTTGTCCAGTTGTGGATAGTCACAAAGAAGTTTACTGTCTCACCACCGAAGCACATAGCTTACCAAGCTATTTTTCAGGTCTTGCGGAACCTTTATCTGTTGAGCGATTGCACGCGATGCATGCTCAGCTCGACAAGTCCATTGTTGTTATTCCACCAGAAGCAGCGCTTGACCCCGCTTATGCGCTACCTGGAAATACCGCATTACTACTGCATTGTGAAGGGGAGTTTCCTGAACAAAGTAACCATATTGCGCTTAATCAAAGTGTGTTTTACCAATCAGCCTATACTTGGCTTGCTGAATTTGCCCATATGACGCAAACCGTCGACAACGTGTGTATGCAGGTTGCCGGTGCGCTTTGCTTGGTGGTCGACGATAACAACTTAAATTTAGATATTACTGAAAATATGTTGAAGCAGAATGGTATTTCTACCGTAGGGCTACAAAGCGCCGAACATATTGAGGAAGTTTGCCGCTCACTGCAACCCGACATCATCCTGATGGATATCCATATGCCAAACATTGATGGCTATCAAGCGACCAAGCAGATCAGAGCCGTGTGGTCTGAAACTGAGCTTCCCGTTATCGCCTTGACCGCCAATGCAAGCAAAGAAGAGCGGGCGAAAGCCACAGCCGTTGGCATGAATGATTATTTGGTAAAACCAATTAATAGCACACAGGCGTGCAAGGCATTGGCAAGTAATATTTTCCAGTCGGATAAAACAGAAGAAGCCTTTTTTGATTATGAGTTTGCTTTATCACAAATGATGCAAAATGAAACGTTTTTGCAAACAATGTTAGATAAATTTGCTAAACTTTGCCATGATTACCTAGAACAGGTTGCTGAAATAGAGCAAGGTTCAGCATTATTCGAGTTAGCACACGGAATTAAGGGCGCTGCTGCAGGTCTGGGCTTTAAGCGACTAGCGAAAGTTGCAAAAGACCTTGAAACGCAAAGCAAAACGATCACAACAATAACAAATCGCACTGACTTGGATGTGTTAACAAATGCACTTTCACAGGTGGTGTGCTTTATCGAGCTAAAAAGGTAGCGTCATAAGATGCAGCAAGCTGAGCACATTTTTATTATTGATGATGACCCAATAAATAAGATGGTCCTAAGCAATACATTAGGTGACGGCCATCGGTTATCCCATAGCACAGACACTAAGTTATGTATTGATGAACTAAAAGCAAGTAAACCAGACCTTATTATTTTGGATGTGTTAATGGCTGACGGCGCTGGATTTTCTGTTTTAGAGTGCCTAAAAAAGGATGCGAGCACTTACGGTATTCCCGTTGTCGTGATCTCTGGTAGTGTGAGCTTTAAAGATGAAGCACGAGGTTTGGAGTTAGGGGCTGTGGATTATATTACTAAACCCTTTAACCCTTTGATTGTAAAAGCCAGAATCAAAAACCATTTAGCAATAAAAAAGAAAAATGACCTGCTAGAAAAGCTAGCCTCTATCGATGGTTTAACGGAGTTGCCCAATCGTAGATATCTAGATGAAGCGATGAAATCAGCATTAGAAAGCGCAAAAGCTGATGGCAGTGCGTTTACCGTTATGCTGGTTGAGGTGGACTATTTTAAAACGTTTAATGAGCATTATGGCTACATGCACGGTGATGATTGTTTATTTAAGGTCGCCAAAGCGCTAGAAGAAGGCGCAACCCGACGTTCTCTATTTATTGGCCGTTTTGATGGTACTCGTTTTGCGTTGGTGCTAACTCAGCATAATATCGATGTAATTAATGAGATAGCAGAAGCGTTGCACGACTCGGTTAATGCGTTAAAAATCCCCCATATTGCCTCTCCGATATGTGCGCATGTGAGCGTTAGCATTGGTGCAGTTCATATTGAAAATCACTGCAGTAGTGAGCTTAGTGAGCTGATAAAAATGGCAGATAGTGCCCTTGCAGTTGCCCAAAAGCAGCAAAGTACGGTATTTATTAAAGCACTATAAATATCTAAAGCCATATGCAGGAGCGAAAGCATATTCGCATTCAGACCATAAGTGCACCGCATAAAGCTTGGCTATGCTCATGCTTTATAGATCTTTAACTGAGTATGTTGTGCCTTTTGGTGTGGTGTTAGGCTTATTCTATGGATATACGGCGTAAAATAATTTGGGTTGACTGTATTGCGGCTATATCCGTGGGATTAATCGTATTGCTTTTCCACTCAATGATTGGTGCGATCTATCATATACCTGAACAAACCATTATCTTTATCGCATTATCAAATCTGTTGTATGGCGTGTACTCTTTTAGCCTTGCCATTCAAAAAGCGAAGAACATAAAACATTTGCAGCTTTTAGTGTTCGGCAATCTTTTTTGGGCGCTAGTCTGCGCTGGAGTGGTTGTTCAGTATTTTAACGTTGCAAGTCTAATTGGTATTGCTTTTATTGTTTGTGAAGCTATGTTTGTCATCATGCTTGCCTATTTCGAATGGAAGTATAGGTATGAGCTGGTATCAGAGGACAGTTCAGCTTAATAGGCTGGGTTATTAAAGTTTGGCTCTGTTTTGTTTTTAACTTATTAAGATGACAAGAAAATAAGGAGTTGGCCACACACAACTGTGCGTCAGTTTACTCAGATTATTCACCATCCTTGGTGCGATAAAGTCTTACTGAATTTGCTTTAATGCGTTGTCGCCAAAGCCAACCAGTTGGTTATTTTTGAATACCAATGGCGTGCACTCATCTTTTGTTACTTTGCCGTCTGAGTGTTTACTGTTGGTTGCATAGTACAGCACTTGATAGTTATCGCCGTCTTTTGACACCAACTCGCTAAAATCAGGGGTTGCAAACATGTCTTTTACTGATGAGTAAGACGCGCCCATTTCAAGGTTGGCAATCTTTTCACGATTTTTACGCTGTTTATGTTCCCAGTTAGACGAGTTGTATTCAGAAGCCCAACCGTGCTCTACTTCACCGTCGGATACAGCAACGATACAGCCTGATAATAGAGTAGAGCTAAGCGCAGCCACTAACATTAATTTTTTCATTGTTGTTTTCCTTTTTAATTTTGTTGCTGAGCAAATAATGCAAACAGCCATTTGTTTTTGCTTGAATTATCACAAGAGTTGCAAACTCTTTGCCAACTAATAAAGTTTATAAATATCAGTTTGTTGTTGGTTTTTAATCAGTTTGTAGTTGATGGTTTTCACTAACATTTAGCGATATTACTCACTAAAACAATAATCTAGACCACTCGGTTTCTCGTTGTCCCAGCCACAAAACTTTCAATATTAATGGCAATTTCGCCGACTAAACGTTCGATGGCCTCTTTACTTGCCCATGCCGTATGCGGTGTTAAAAGCAAGTTTTCCCCTTGGTATTGAACGAGAGGATTGCTTGCTTGCGCCGGCTCTTGAGTGAGGACATCCACAGCAGCACCAGCTATTTGTTTGTTAGTTAGTGCATCGACCAGCGCTTGCTCATTGACTATTCCGCCTCTTGCGGTGTTGATAATATAGGCATGATTTGGAAGTAGAGCGAATTCAGCACTCGAAATCAGGTTTTCTGTTTCAGCGGTAAGCGGGCAATGAATCGATACAATATCCGCAATCTGCAGTGCTTCTTCAAAAGCCATTCGTCCTGCTCTAACCTCAGTTACGCCCCTACGTTCGGCAACAATTACCTGAGCTCCAAATGCTTGTGCGACTTTTGCAACGGCTTCTCCTAACGTTCCATGGCCTACGATCACAAAGTTTTTGCCCGCAATTTCGTTGATGCTGTAATCCAAGCGACAAAACATGTCACTTTGCTGCCAAAGCCCTGCACGGCAGTCTTGCTGGTAACGATGAATATTTGTCATTAAGTTACCAAGCATAGTAAAGGTGTGCTGCACTACAGAAGGGGTGGAGTAACCAGCCACATTGGCTACCGCAATTTGATGGGCTTTTGCGGCTGCCAAATCGATGTTGTTGACGCCTGTGGCCGCAACACAAATCAGGCGTAATTGTGGTAACGCCGCGATTGCTTGTTCAGTTAACTGTACTTTATTGGTGATGATGACTGCTGCATCTTTACAGCGTGTGATGATGTCCTCACTGAATGTGGTGTCGTAAGACGTTAATGTGCCTAGTTTGGCTATGGGGGAAAGATCGATTCCTGCAAGGGTTTTAGCGTCTAATACCACGATTTGCATTATTTTTATCCTTTTCTTGACTTTGGAGTTAACTCTAAGGTTTATACTTGTGATGTCGACTAGGATAATCTTCAGGACTTGGGAGTGTAAAGTGGTAAAGATTGGTGAGCTGGCAAAGCGGCTTAACGTATCAACTGACACGTTAAGGTATTATGAAGCAAACGATCTCCTACACCCTTGCACAAGGAGCGAGGGCGGGTATCGGTTGTTTGATGAGCAAAGTGAAAAGCAAATGCGCTTTATTCTTCGCGCGAAGGAAGTGGGGTTCAGCCTCAAAGAAGTGCAAGACTTGCTGAAGATAAAGTTTGAAAAGCATCAGCACAGTTGTGAAGAAGTGAAAACGCTGACTATCACTAAACGGGATTTAGTGAGAGCGCGGATCGCTGAGTTACAAAAATTTGAACAATCGTTATCGACGCTAGCAGAGCAGTGCTGCGGCGGTAAGGAAGCGGCAGTGAGCTGCTCGATTTTAACGGCCTTGGAGGCTATCGATGAATGAACTGATAGTAAATTTTTGGCAGCTATTTTTAGTATCTGCCCCGTGGTTACTGCTTGGCCTAATATTGGCCGGGTTACTTAATGTATTTATTCCAAAAGATTTGTTGCAAAAGCATTTAGGGAAAGAAGGGTTTTGGACGACGATAAAGGCAGCGCTGATTGGGGCGCCTATGCCGCTTTGCTCTTGCGGCGTTATTCCTGCTGCGGTGGGACTGAGAAGAGCGGGGGGCTCAAAAAGTGCGACAACCGCATTTTTAGTCTCAACGCCTGAAACTGGAGTGGATTCTATCTCGGTTTCTTATGTGCTACTTGGTCCTTTTATGGCGGTGATTAGGCCAATTGCGGCTGTGGTTAGCGCAATTGCGGCTGGGTTGCTCGTTGGTAGTGAGAAAGATGATAAGCCTGTGGCGCTAAAGCACCTAAATACCTCAGAAGCACCAAGCGCGACTAGCGGTTGTTGTGACGCTAATCATCACTCAGAGCCAAAGCCTGCTGAAAAGCATCACAGCCATGATAGCTGTTGCGTCAGTACTAAAGTGGAAACCGTAAAAGTAAGCTCAAGCTGCTGTGCGCCTGCAGGCCCGCAATTAGCAATGGCAGGGGCGAATATGTCTTGTTGTGATACTACGGAGCCTACCGTAACCAGTTGTTGCGATTCTGCATCAGCCACGACAAGTTGTTGTGAGCCTGCTCCTGTACCTGAAAACCAAGGGGTTTTTGGTAAAATTGTAGAAGCTGTTAAGTTCAGCTGTAATCAATTACTGTCCGACACCGCAGTTTGGCTACTTATCGGTTTATTCTTTGCAGCGCTAGTGCAAACCTTTGTGCCTGAGTCTTTCTTATCTCAGTGGGGCGACGGTATTATTGCCATGCTAGTGGTTATTCTTATCAGTATCCCAATGTATATTTGCGCCACCGCTTCAACTCCAATCGCTGCGGGTTTATTAATGGCTGGTGTTTCACCCGGTGCTGTATTGGTATTTATGCTCGCAGGCCCTGCAACTAACATCGCCACAATTGGGGTGGTTGGTAAAGAATTAGGGCGTCGTGCCGTGTTTGCCTACTTGGGCGGTGTTATCGGGGTTGCGCTTATCTTTGGCTATTTAACTGATTACTTAGTTAATACTTACGGTTTTGTGGTAACGCCAATGATAGGTGAAGAACACGAAGTGTTACCACATTGGTTAACAGTATCGATGGGCGCATTATTAGCAGCACTCTTACTGAGATTAGCTATACTCAAATTAGGTAAAGTTGTTAGAAGATAAATTATTGTGGTACTTTTTACCGTATTACAATTGCACGACGCTTAAGCATTTAATGTTCCAACTTGGTATATTGCCTTGGTGGTCAGACATGAAATGCTTAGCGTCTGTTTATTTGACACGATAGAATGCGTTCCAGTATTCGTTAATCCGACAATTTGAGAAGTAGAGTGGATAAATACGCTGACATTAGACCGTATAATGATGATGAAGTAGTGCCAGCACTGGCACGTCTACTAGGTGATGATCAATTCATTGATGTGATCGCCAAATATAACCTGCCAGCTTGGTTGAATGCTTGGCCTGCTATTGCGCGCCCACTCGTAAGAATGAAACTAAAAAAGAAGTGGGGAGATTTTTGTACGATTGAACAAGTACAAGATGAAGTGGCGTACTATCTGCAAATTTTAATCAATAAAACGACGTCTAAAGTGACTTATTCTGGCCTTGAAACATTAGACTCGAATACCTCGTATTTATTTATTTCAAACCACCGTGACATCGTATTAGACCCTGCACTTGTTAACTGGGGTTTGCATCAGCAAGATATGCGTACGGTACGTATCGCTATTGGTGATAACTTACTGCAAGTACCTTATATCACTGAGCTTATGCGTCTTAATAAGAGTTTTATTGTAAAACGTTCGGCAAAGGCGCCGAAAGAAATGCTAAAAGCATTAACCCAGCTTTCAGCCTATATTTCTGATTCATTAAGTGAAGGTAACTCCATTTGGATTGCGCAAAAAGAGGGGCGTGCAAAGGATGGGGTGGATCAAACCGATCCGGCACTGTTAAAAATGCTACAGCTCAATGGTCGCAAACAGAAGCTAGATTTTTCAGATTATGTAAAGCAGCTCAGAATAGTGCCCGTTGCCATCTCCTATCAATATGAGCCATGCGCGGTTGCTAAGGCTAAAGAGCTATACCATAAAAAGCAGTTTGGCCAATATGTGAAAGCACAAGGTGAAGACATTGCCAGCATTGTCGAGGGCTTTAGTTCAGATAAAGGCCATGTACATATCGCATTTGGCGACCCTATCACTGCGGATGTTGAAAACCCAGATGAGCTGGCGAATGTCATTGATAAACAGATTTTAGATTTATACTATCTGCATTCAACCAATCACCTAGCAGCAGGCGATGATGCGCAAGTGAGTCCAGAAGATAAAGAGGACTTTATCTCTAAACTAGAGTCTGTACCGGAAGAGCTGAAGCAATTGGTGTTGAGCATGTATGCCGAACCACTGCGTCGCAAAGGCATTTAATAGTAGTGAGCATGCGCAACCGTGGTGTTAAGTGGTTGCGCTTTTGTTCGGTTAATTAAGAACTTTATGATAATAAACGACTTCCATATCTCCTAAAATATCTTTGTGAAGCCCTTTTTTCACATAGCTCATCCCAAGTTTTTTCATAATATTGATGGAGCCAAGGTTCTCTTCTTCAGCGATAGCGCTCAAGTGCGTCAAGGTAGGATTTGCTGCTATTAGGTCTGGAATAAGATGTTGTGCGGCCTCTGTTGCAAACCCTTTGCCCCAAGAAGCTTGTTTAAAACGCCAACCGAGTTCTAAATCCTGATCGTTTCTTTGCTCTGAAAAAAAGTTAGCAGGGCGAACCAAAATCCAACCAATAAATGCCTTGTTTTGCAGCTCGAAACAGCCCCAAAGCCCCCAACCTTTGATCTCGTCCGTATACTCGGTTAAACGTGGAATATATACGGCTTTTACTTCTTCAAGTGAGTTAGTCTGACCGCCTGTGATGTATTTCATTACTTCAGGGTCGCTATCAAGATCGGCGAGCAGCTGTGCATCTTGTGGGGTGAGTAGGCGATAACTCAGTCTTGCAGAATCCTTTACTTGCATTTTCTACTCCTAATGAAGCCCAATAAAACTTTAGAGTACAAAAGCTTATGTCATGAGTAAAGATGTTGCATAAGTTTGCGTAGACGCCAGCCGAGCGCTTTACTAAAATACGCCGGCATTTTTAGAGGGGGAACAGAGTGAATAATTCAGTACTAGCGCTTAGACAGCGTCAAATCGCTGCGGCTCAACGCGAATATAAGGCAAGGGGATCAAAGCTTGCGCGTTGTGAATGCTGCTTATTAGCCACGACTCTATGTATTTGTGATAAAGTCGAAGTGGCCAAAGCAGACTGTGCTGTGTGTTTGCTTATGTATCATAATGAAAGCTTTAAGCCCTCTAACACCGGACGCTTGATTGCCGATGTGATCCCAGATAATCATGCCTTTCGTTGGGACAGAACTGAGCCTGACGCTGCGTTATTAGCGCTTCTTTCGGATGAGCAGTATGCACCAATAGTTGTTTTCCCAGAGCAGGGCGTGGAGCCTGAACGGGTAATTACTAAGGTGACCCGCACTGAAAATAAAACACCACTATTTATCTTTTTGGATGGCACATGGCGTGAAGCTAAGAAAATGTTCAGAAAGAGCCCCTACCTAGATAATTTACCTGTATTATCCATCGCCCCTGAAAAGCTCTCGGATTACAAGCTACGAGTCGCGCCGCATGAACATCAGCTTGGTACGGCAGAAGTTGCGTGTGTATTGTTTGCCGAATGCGGCGAGCAGGATGCGGCAGATAAATTAACCGCGCATTTTATCGACTTCAGAGACGCTTACCTAAAGGGTAAGCGCAGCAAACTGTAGGCCGAGCCTTAACTGTAGGTCGAGGTTTACCTCGACAAAAAGCTGAATTATTTACGCAGTACAGCGAGCAAGATGTTGGTAGGTCGAGATTTACCTCGACAAAAAGCTGAATTGTTTACGCTGTACGGCCAACAAGATGATGGTAGGTTGAAATTTATTTCGACAAAAAACTGAGTTGTTTACGAAATACGGCAAGCAAGATGCCGGTAGGTCGAGATTTATCTCGATAAAAAACCATTGTTTACGCAGCACAGCAAGCAAGATGTTTGTATTGTCGAGATTTATCTCGACAATACAAACATCTCGACAACACAAACGCAATCTCACGCGATAGATAGGAACAAAATAAGAAGCGCGCGACCCATTGCTGAGTCGCGCTTACGGAATCTTCTAAATGCATCCTGCAAAGTTGAGTAGTTCAACGTCCTGAATCTTTCCTCTTCCATGGCATCGCTTGGTGTTCTCGTTTTGCGAATAAAGGCATCTAGCCCTGTGTCCATTTTCCTTTTACACGTCCGCTGTCTTATCCATTGCCATCCACTTGCCAAGAACAAGCCCTTGTTCTAATTGTCCCTATTTGCTACTTTCCAAAATAGCAGTGCCAATCATCACCTTGTTTTACCTTGGCACTTGGTAGCCTGAACGTGTTGCTTCAAGCTAGGTGTTGCGCTGTTAATTGCAACAATTGGCATCTCCTAAGCCACATTTTACCAGTACATCCGATGTACCTTCCTTCCTCATCCTTAACCACCTGCATATCCAATGCAGTAACGTTATCCCTCAACGTTTAGCCTCTCCCCTGAAGCAATCCTTAGATTCATCATGAATCTTAAATCCCTGTCCTTTAATGTAATCACACCATGTGACATACAATCTCGCTCGCTTTTCCCTATATTCCTTTAAGTGGGTGCTTATCCATTAGCAAGTCCTGCCCTGAGCGTATCCTGTGTATCCTTTATCTCTCTTCCTGAGATGTTGTTAAGTATAAGCAGACTAAAAAAAATCGGGAGCAGTGAAATTCAATCTTTTTTTCGTCTTTTTCTAGTAATAATAAATAACTTTATATTTTTTAATTGGTTACTTTAATTCCGAGTGTTATTTCAACACGTCTTTACTCAATTTCTGGTAGCTAAGTGAGATATATCTCACAGGTAATTCTCCCGTTTTCTACAACGCTAATTTTATCTTGAGCGTAGTTTCAAATATTCAGGGTGTAAAACGGCACAATTACAG
Source organism: Pseudoalteromonas flavipulchra NCIMB 2033 = ATCC BAA-314 (assembly GCA_000814665.1). GTDB lineage: Bacteria > Pseudomonadota > Gammaproteobacteria > Enterobacterales > Alteromonadaceae > Pseudoalteromonas > Pseudoalteromonas maricaloris. Next base: position 197,082 of record JWIH01000017.1, on the reverse strand, counting down.
GTAGAATTAGTTGATAATAATTATTGTTTACCTAATGGAGTCTTTATGAAAAAAGCACTTGTTACTATACTGGCAACGCTTACTTGCCTACCAGCAATGGCTGCAGAGGAAGTTAATATCTACTCGTTTAGACAACCTTTTCTGATCCAACCTATTTTGGATGACTTCACCAAGCAAACCGGTATCAAGACCAATGTGGTTTTTGCAAAAAAAGGCTTAATCGAGCGTGTTAAGCGTGAAGGCAAGCATAGCCGTGCCGATCTTGTACTCACTTCAAACTTCAGTGCGCTAATTCAACTTGAAGACGAAAACCTAACACAAGCAATTAACAGCGAAACCGTCACTAAGAATATCCCAGCGAACTTCAGAGATCCTGAAGGTCAGTGGGTTGCGCTTACTAAGCGTGTGCGCAATGTATATTCTGCAAAAGACCGTGTAGGCAAGTTAGATGCGCTTACTTATGAAGCGCTAGCGGATGAACAATACCGCGGTAAAATATGTACGCGCTCAGGTAAACACCCCTATAACCTCGGTTTAGTGGCGTCTATGATTGCCCATCATGGCGAAGCAAAAACCAAAGAATGGCTTGAAGGCGTGAAGAAAAATTTAGCTCGTAAGCCTCAAGGTAACGACCGCGCACAAGTCAAAGCAGTAAAAGAAGGACTGTGTGATTTGGCCATTGGAAACAGCTATTACTTCGGTAAGATGATGGAAGATGAGAAACAAAAAGCCTGGGCCGAAGCGGTGTATATCAACTTCCCAAATCAACAAGATCGTGGTTCACATATTAACGTTTCTGGTGTTGTCTTGACCAAGCACGCTAAAAATACAGAAAATGCCTTGAAACTCATTGAGTTTATGACCGACAATAAGGCGCAAAATATGTATGCGTCGATGAATATGGAATACCCGGTTAAACCTGGCGTCGAGTTATCGAAACTTGTGGCATCTTGGGGTGAGTTTAAGGAAGACAGCCTACCATTGTCAGAGATCAGTAAATACCGTCCGTTAGCGCTTAAGCTAATCGATGAGGTAAAATTTGACCTTTAATGCAATTATCATTTTCACTGTCTAAATGGCAGAGTTTTGCGTGGCTGATAGGGCTTAGCCTATCAGTCCCGCTGATGTTTTTAATCTTTGAGTCGCTACAACCTGACTCCGAAGTCTTTGCTCACCTTTGGGATACCGTTCTGTGGGATTATGTCCGCAATACGATGTTGCTGATTGTGGGGGTATGCACCCTTTGCGCTTTAATCGCGCTACCACTTGGCTGGCTAACCGCGTATTGTGAATTTCCTGGACGGCGCTTTTTCGAATGGTCGTTGATGCTACCGCTTGCGATGCCAACCTATTTGATTGCATACGTGTATACCGATTTGCTAGATTATGCAGGGCCTGTACAAATAGCGCTGCGAGAGTGGTTTGGTTGGCAATCTCCAGATGATTATTGGTTTTTTGATATTCGCACTTTGTCAGGTGCTATCGTGATGATTGCACTGGTGCTTTATCCTTATTTGTTTTTGATTTTTAGAACGGCGCTAAGAGAGCAGTCGTTTAAGCTGGTGCAAGCCAGCCAATTAATGGGCAAGTCGCCTTCACAGAGCTTCTTTAAGGTAAGTTTACCTTTGTCGCGAGGTGCGATTGTGGCGGGGCTGGCACTGATCGCCATGGAAAGCATGGCAGATTTTGCAACCGTACATTACTTTGCAGTGAGTACACTAACCACCGCCGTTTACGATACTTGGTTGGGTTATTATTCACTGACTGCTGCGGCTAAAATTTCAGGCATTATGCTACTGTTTTTATTTTTAGCCCTAACACTGGAGCGAGTAAGCCGCCCAACTCAGGTAGTGCATGAGCGCCAATCAAGTGTTAACAGTACCACGCTTTATCATCTTAAAGGCGCGCAGGCTTGGCTCGCTAGCGCTTTTTGTTGGCTTATTCTTATTGCGGCTTTTATCGTGCCTACATGGGTGCTTGCAGATTACGCCATCGACTATTTTGAACAAGCTTGGAATGACGACTTTTTCTTGTATGCGTGGCAAAGTTTAAAAATAGCGCTTTGGGTGAGCGTGGTATTAATTATCATGAGCATGCTGGTGGTGTTTAACCAGCGAGTTAGCAGTGGTAAACGTGTTACGCTACCGGGCAAGCTTGCAAGTACCGGATATGCGCTACCGGGCACGGTGCTGGCAATTGCGGTACTTATTCCACTCACTTTATTAGACGACAAGCTAAATACTTGGCTTGAAGGCTCCTCATTTGAGCCAGGCTTGCTGTTCAGCGGGACGATTTTTGCGCTGGTTTTCGCTTACGTTGTACGATTTTATGCGATTGCGCAAGGCGCGGTCGAATCGAGTTATCAGCGGATCAGTCCAAGTCTAGATATGGCAAGCTTTTCGTTGGGTCGCAATCGTTTCAAAACGATGTTATCAATACATTTGCCATTGCTGCGTCGGGGCATTTTAACCGCAGCACTGCTGGTTTTTATTGAGTGTATGAAAGAACTTCCAGCGGCATTGTTATTACGACCCTTTAATTATGAAACACTGGCAACACACGTTTTCCAATATGTGAGTGATGAGCAGCTGGAGTTGGCTTCTGTCTCTGCGTTATTTATCGTGTTGGTTGGTTTAATTCCGCTTTATGTTGTAAACCGTTCTATGGAGCAGCGAAGTTAATGCATAGTTTAGTGCTTGAAAATCTCTCTTATCGCTATGACGGTGAAGCCGTTGTGGATAGCCTAAATCTGACTGTAGAACAAAACGAGATTGTTTGTTTGCTTGGTGCCAGTGGCTGCGGTAAAACTACCACGCTGAAGGCGATAGCGGGCTTGATTGAACCATTTCAAGGCTCGGTGAGTATTTTAGGCAAGGCCATGAATGGTCATGGCACTTTTGTACCTCCACAAAAACGCAATATAGGCATGATGTTTCAAGACTATGCGCTATTCCCACACCTCACTGTGGCGCAAAATGTCGCGTTTGGATTAACCTCAAAAAGCAAGCGTGAACGTCAAGACCGAGTAGCTGAAATGCTCCATTTGGTGCAGCTGCAAGACTATAGCGACCGCTTTCCACACGAGCTTTCAGGTGGCCAGCAACAACGTGTCGCAATTGCGCGAGCACTGGCGTACAAGCCAAATTTGTTGCTGCTTGATGAGCCGTTTTCAAATATAGATGCTCAAGTGCGGTTTCAGTTAATTAACGATATTCGCCGTATAATCAAAGATCAGCAAGTTTCCGCGATTTTTGTTAGTCACTCGAAAGAAGAAGCTTTTGCTTTTGCCGATCGGTTGGCAATTATGGATAAAGGGAAGATCGCACAAGTGGGCGAGCCGAGAACGTTATTCCAACGACCAAAGAGCAAAATGGTTGCCGAGTTTTTGGGTCAGGGTATTTATATTCCTGCACAGCGAGTGAATGGCGCGTCGGTAGAAACCCAATTTGGTGCCGTAAAGTCTCTCGTTGAGCTCGGTAATATCGACGCGAAGGGTGAAATGTATGTGAGGCCACAGCACATTACGTTGGAAAACGCTGAGCTTGGCAGCGTTAAAGTACTCAATCAGCGCTTTATGGGAACAGAGTACATTTATCGTGTTGCATTAGAGGGACAAGAGCTCGACATACCGCATCCTGCGCATGAACCGCTCGACTTAAATCAACCAATCTCTTTAAAAATTAAGGCACATGCTGTAAATTTCTTTTCTTAATAGCAAATGAATAAACGCAGGGAGTAGAGCATGGCGCTTGCCCAATCAGGTGTGTGTGCTGAAGCCAATTTGCACGGCTTACACTTGTTCTTCAATGTACTTGAAGGGCAAGACGAGGCGCTAAGAGCGACGCTCGCCAATTGTGGACGCTTGCAAGAGGAGTTAGAAGATAGATTCTCTGAATCTATGCTGTCGAGCTTTGTCGCGGTAGGTGCGCAATACTGGCCGCACATTTATCCTGAGTTTATTCCTAAAGAGCTGAAAAGCTTTCCACATATTGTTGAGGCTGAGCACACCGTGCATACTCAGCCTTTTGACTTGCTTTACGTGATCCGCTCCGACCGAGAAGACGTTAATCATATCTTTGCTCAAAGTGTGCTACATATGCTAAATGGCCTAGTCGAAATGGTGGCACATGTACGCGCATTTCGTTTCTTAGATGGTCGTGATTTTAATGGCTTTATTTATGGCGCAGACACCCCTAGAGGGCGCAACAAACGGGAAGTTGCACTTGTGCACAACCCGAATGCAGCCGACCACCTTGGTAGTTATATTCACGTACAGCGGGTGAAGTTTGATTTACTGCGCTGGCAGGCGTTGCCGCTCGCTGAGCAAGAGCAATTGATGGGGCGTACACGTCTAGACAATGACCTAATTGAAGATTGCGACCCCTGTAATCATGCGGCATTAACCGAATTGAAAGACCTAAATGGTAATGCGCTACTGCTTAACCAAAGCATGCCATTTGGTGATGTATTTGAACAAGGAAGCTTGTCGCTAAGTTGCAGTGCCAAGGGCGATGCTTTTGAGCAGGTACTTAGAAGCCGATTGGGTGAAGGGGATGAATACGACCCCATATTGGATTATTCCAGTGCCGATATGGGTTCCGCGTTTTTTGCACCCTCACTAGAGTTTTTGGCGGTGATGGCAAAAATGCCAGAGTAAGTTATCTGCCACTTTACATCTCCAAAGCCCATCTATGCATGGGCTTTGACTTGTTTCGCAAGCGTTTTTTGCCGTTACAACATATACGGATTTTTCGCAGGTGATCCGTTACTAACTACAGGTCTTGATTGAATATCCTCTAGCTTTTGTAAAATGTCTTTTAGTTGTTGCTGCTGGACTTGTTCAGCGCTTGAGTTTGCTAGGGTATTTTTCAGCAAAGTGGTGACGGCTTCAAGCGCTTTTGCACTGCTATCATCAATGTGATTGTCGACTTGAATATGCGGTTGTGCCACCGCTTCTAAGCGCTCAGACAGGTTTTCAAATAGCGTATTTTGCTGCTGACCTTGTTGACTTAATGCTTGTTGTATTTGCGCTTGGGTGCTGAGCAAGTCATTGAGTTTGCCAAGGTTAGTGAGTAGCTGCTCATTGTTCGCCGCGTGTTTGATAGCGTTTTGCAGCCCCGCAATTTCCTCTGCGACTTGTTGCTGTGAAGCTATCAATTGCTTTAGCGGTGTAGCGTAAGGTTGCTGCGTTAAGGCCTCACGTAGCTCAGTTAACTGCGTGGCAAACTCTTGCTCGTTAAGCACTTGAGCCAATTGTTGCAACAGTGCACTGTAATCAAAGCTAAGCTGCTCTTTATCGAGTTTAGCGGCGATTTGCGAAAGGGATTTATTGACAAAGCTTAGTTGTTCAACTGCCAGCTGCGCTGGGCTTCCCTCATCGCTATTGCGGTGCAGGCGGGCATATTCGGCCTTGATGTCATGCCAGCGCGTTGCTTCTTCAGCCGTTAAGGTACCGCGTAATTCAGCCAGTTTCAGTAAGTTTTCTTCGCTGCCTTTGCTAAGCGTTTGTGCTTCACCGCGATAGTGATCTTGAATTAGATTTTCAAGTTCACTGTCATTCATGGCAGCAACCACCTTTTCAGCCATCTTATTCATGTTACGGTAACTGCCTTGTAGCTTAAACGGCGGCTCGGTTCGATAGTTATCATCTTGCGCTGCGGATGCTATATATTGGGCATTTACTTTGAGCACGGTGTTGCGAATGGTGAGCAGCTTTTTCAGTACGCTGACAATTTCATTCACCTGCGCTTGAGAGTAATTAAATTCCAATTCATTGATGGAGATGTCTTCTCCGTCGGCAATGCGTACTAGCTTGTATAAGTCTTCCATACCACGATTGGCAAGTGGCGCGAGCACCGCATTGGAAGTGAGCGTATTTTCAATAAAGCTCATGGCAAATTCTTGTTCGCAGCCACTGAGGGTGTCACCGAGGTTGTAAATATCCGCACGGTTGGCAAGCATATCTGGGATCTTAAAAGATTCACCGGATTCGGTATATGGGTTTCCTGCCATCACAACGGCAAACTTTTTGCCTCTCAGATCATAGGTCTTACTGCGGCCATTCCACACCCCGTCTATGCGTCTTGAACCGTCACATAAAGAGATGAACTTTTGTAAAAACTCGGGGTTGGTATGCTGAATATCGTCAAGGTAGAGCATCACATTATTGCCCATCTCAAAGCTTTGGTTGATCTTCTCAATTTCTTTTGCGGCGGTCGCGTTGACGGCTTGAGCAGGATCTAAAGAGACTTGGTCGTGACCAATGGATGGACAGTTGACCTTAACAAAGGTGAGTCCTAAGCGGTTGGCCACATACTCTATTAACGTGGTTTTACCATAGCCCGGTGGGGAGATAAGCAGCAACATGCCCATTAAGTCGGTGCGTTTATTGTTTCCTGCAGCCCCTATTTGTTTTGCTAAGTTATCGCCAATAATAGGGAAGTAGACTTTGTCAATCAGCTGGTTACGTACAAATGAGCTTAGCGGTCTGGGTTTAAACTCATCCAATTGCAAGCGCTGCTTTTGTGCCTCAAGCACTTGTGCTTTTAACTGTTGGTACTGTTTGTAGGCCGGAACATGAACCGTGAGATACTCGTTACTACGGGCAAAAAAATCTGCGTAATCTAGGTGTAGCACTTGGTTCTCGATACGTGGGTGTTGGCCCATCAAACCTGAAATTTCGGTTTTTATTTCGGCTTCTTTGACTTGGTAGGTGATATCTAACTGGGTGGAAAGCAAAATGCAGTTAGCGGCCTCAAGCAAGGTCTCAGCACTTTCATTTTGCTTACTGCCATAGGCGCGCAGCCAGCTGCTTAACAGGCGGCATTTGTCCTCAAGTTTGGTCAAATGCGTTAATGAGTCCTCAAGTTGTTGCCAAACGCCTTTGGCCTTTGCCATGGAGATAAACTGCTCGCTGGTGTGTTTTGCAGGTGAAGCCAAGTCAAATTGTCTCGGCTTAACTTGCTTGGCAAGGGCTTTAATTAAGTAAGTTGCGCTTAACTCGCCTGAAAAGCGGTGTAGCTCGGTTAAATAGCTCGATAAATTTTGTTGGCAAAATGCTGCGATTTTTTCACTTAATTCTTTGCTTAGCTGTTGGCTAAAACTATGGTCATCTAACTTCGTTGCCATCAGCTCTGCTTGTGTGGCCTGAAACGCCAATTCAGCTAGCTCAGCCTTGCTTTGTTGAGTATAAAATAGCTGTGCCGCAATTCGACAGCTGGCAGGGTAGACGAGTAACTCAAGCTGTCGTTTTTGTTTTAGTAAATTTGCTAAGATCAGGCTGGCATCTTGATCATGAATGCCTTTTTCATAGCCTTCTTGATATCTGGGTTCTGCAAATTTTTGTACGATAGGCAGTAAACTTCCCTCATCAACGGCAAGTTCCAAATCCGCTTGGCTAAAGTCGTTGCCATCTTGCTCCGCAGCTGCTAATACTTGAGCTGCAAGGTACTCGCCTCGATACAAGTGACGATTTTCTGAGATCAGGTTTTGCTGCCAGTATGTGCTTGCGTCATTGAGCTGTTGATTGACCTTAGCGTCAGGAATAGTATCAAAATACTCTGTGCCAGTGAGGTGTAACATCAGCTGTTCACCACGAGGCAGCAAAGTCAAATCAAGGATTTGTTTATTGAAACTAAACGCATGTTTGCCGACTTTAACGGTATTGCCACCATCAATGTAAATATCTTGCTTGTCTCGCAAAGCACGGATCGCTTGATCTTTGCAGGCCTTGAGTTTGGCTTGAATATCATCCGCCTTCACTTCATCGCTTAGGCTTTTTAGCTCTTGTGTTAAATCGCGAAGCTTGCCAATCATAGGGTCGGAGGCAAAATAGCTATTGATGTCGTCTAAGGTTTTAAAACTTTGCGAGCGTCGCGTCACCCCCTGTAAAATCCGCTCGGCTGCGTTTGCTAGGCTCAGTGCGCGGCGCTGTCTTTCGTCAATGAGCTGCTGTTTGTGCGCTTCAAAGCTTTCATAAACGTCATCACGTTTAGCCAAGATCTCCGTTAAAAACTCATCATACTGACTAAATTGAGACTCGAGCTCTTCTAATTGAATGAGTAAGCGAGAGAGTTGGTCGTCACATTGCTCAGGGGTTTTGGCCGCGCTCAGACCGCTGGTAATACTTTGGCTGAAAAGCTTAAAACGAGCCGCGAATTCGGCTTTTGCTTCAACACTGCCCACGCTCTTTTTCTGGATTTCTAACGCTGCTTTGGCGCGGTTTACTTGACCATAAATGGCGCTGACATCTTCCAAAATTTTAGTGCGAATGCGGCTATCGTCAATGTCGAGATCCAGCATGGTATGGTTGAGCAGATCAAGTTCAGCGCTCAAGGTTTCCAAGGTCGCTAAAAAGCCGTTAAGCTCGGTGACACTCTCTGTTTGTGCTCTGGCTTGCTCTAAGGAGTCTAGCTGCTCGTAGTAGGGCGCCAAAGCACTATCTTGCTGCAAAAACTCCGCGGTTTTATGGCTTAAGCTCAGGGTTTGCTCATCAATCTGCTGCTGCATGGCAGATAGCGCGTCAAGATTGATATACTTCACTTCTTCAAGGCTTATCACTTTGCCTTTTAAGCGTTTGAGAGATTCTAAGCTCTGGACAAACTGCTCCGCTGTTTTAAAGCTATCTGGTCTCACCTCGCGAAGCACATCTTGCATGGCTTGCTCTATTTCGGCTTCTGCGCGCCGAGCGTCGGCCTCAATTTGGCTTACCTTTTCAAATTCGTCTAGCACCTGCTCCGAGGTTTCAAAAATTTCATGCAGTTTTGCTGTAACATCTGCAAAGTCCGCTTCAGCAAGCCAATGATAGCGGTCTAAAATACTGCGGGTGAGGGCAATTAAATCTTCATAATGAAAGACCGTGGGGCTTTGTTCGTTAATGGCCTTGAAAACACTGTATAAATCAGAGATTGCGCGTACTAAATCCGGGTTGCCGATCCGGCCAAATAAGCCGGTTGCGCGAGGGGCTTGTGCGGCAAACTCGCTGACACAAAATGGGCTCTGCCAGAGCTGAATAGGGTGCACGCGCTCAGGCTCAGGCTCTGCTTTAAAGGTTAGCGTTAAGCCATCGTCATAAATACCATAGCCATGACAATAAATGGGATTTTGCAGGTTTTTCTCAATAATATTGTAAGAGAAAAGTGCGTAACGACCCTCGTTTGGTTCGTAGAAGATATACAGTACATCTTCACCATTGGGTGATTTTATCTGGCGATGGAATATTAAATCGTCCAATTGGTCGTCAAAATAGCGTGTTTGCCCAGATTGTAAATAATAGCCACCAGGAAAAATAATTCCTTGGTTCTCAGGTAATTGAACACAGGCACCACCCAAAGCATCTTGGCGCAATACCTGCTGGGTACGGCAATTATAAATAAAATAACGCCACTGTTTTTCTCGGTAGGGAAGTAACTTTACCAACACCATTTCGCCAACTTCGGCAAAACGTAAATCGCAATCTGCGAGTGATTGACTGGTGTCATCAACGGCTTCTTGATAAATACCTTCACCGCTTTGGGTATTGTTTTCTATTTTTACGGTGAGTTTGCCACCCGATACTTCAATAAACACTTTGTCGTTTACATTAATGTGTGGGTGACGGCCTTCGACGTGATCGGCGCGATCGGTTTTTTGCCATTCAAAGTCAAAGTTTTCCACTTCGCCTAGATCACGCTCTCCTCGGTTATCAATATAATCTAAGGTTTCGTCTTTGGCGATTTGCCAGCGAAACACGCGGACATCAGAGAGCTTTTCGCCAATCTGAAATAGTGCAAAAAGCTTGTTTGATTTAACAAACAGGTGTTGTAGACGGGTGTCTTTGTAATACGTGTATAGTTCGTCAAAGTCCCGTAAGAAACGTTGGTCAGTGAGGAATTTGGTTTCTTGCGGGTAAGGCTCTATTTCGTAATGGTCTTCTTGCAAGTGTAGCTTTTGTACGGTGAATACATCACTGACTTGGGTATTTTGTTTAAGCCCCATAAAGACATTATAAGCAAAGATAAGCTTGTCGCCGATCAGCACAATGTCGCGCGGTACGCAGTTATGCTCAGTACGAACTCTTGCTCGACCTTTCACTTTGAGCTCGGTGCTGCCAAAAGTGTCAACACGCTGTTGGTTGAGTTTATCTATCTGACTTTTCAGTTCACTGCCAAAGTTACTAAGCCGGCGTTTAATCAGTTGATAAGAGTCTTGTTCGAGCGTTCGCTCTGGCGCTTGTTGCGTTGCTTCCGTCATTCTATGCTTTCCTATGTGCGCTGTCGCAAATGGGGGAGAGGAGCCAAGAAGATTGACTCCTCAGGGTTAATTACTCTAGTGGTTCGCTTTGTTTACTGCCATTTAACGAGCCGCCAAGTAACTTGAGTAGCTGCTGTTTGTCCGCATCTGAGCTATTGCTTAGCTGTTGGAAGAACTTACTCATGTTGATGTTTTTTAGCGTTTCCGACGACGCATTGGCACCAGCAAGTACCCCTTTTAGGTCGTCCATCAAATTACGCTCACCGTTTAGGTGATCTTTAAATACGGTTTGTACCGTCTTACTTTCGCCGACTAAGCCGTCAATTGACTTGCCCACTGTGATGGCATTCATAAACTGGTTGAAGAACTGGCCGTCGCCGCCCATAAAGTTGATATCAGCACCGCTCAGTGCTTTACCTAATACTTCAGCCTGACTCGCAGAAACCTGCTTGTTCGCTTCGATACTCGCAAGTGTCAGCTCTTTCTGTTGGTTTAACTGTAGCGTGAAGCCTTCGTATTCACGGGCGTCTTTATCCATCTTATTCAGTGCTTCTAGCTTCTCTGTAAGACCTTTGGCTTCTGCTGACATCTTACGTTCAAGGTTGATAGCTTCTGCTTCACCTTGTTTTTCAATTGCCTCAGCCATTGCTGATTGAACCTCAGCTTCTGCCAAACCAATTTCACGTTTGCCTTGCGCTTCTGCTTCACTTTGCTTCTTGGTCGCCTCAGCCATTGCTGCTTGTACTTCGGCTTCGGCGCGGCCAATATCACGTTTACCTTGTGCTTCGGCCTCTAGTTTTTGCTGTAGCACTTTAGCGTTTGTTTCGCCTTGTATCGCACTAGCAGCGGCTTTTGCCTTGATGATATCGGCTTCTGCAAGACCAGGCGCTGCCGCTTCAACTTGGGCAGCCTCGGCAAGAATTTTCTTCGACTCTGCGGTTTGGTTCGCAATACGTAGTTCTGCTGCAGCCATTTTTTCCATTTCACGGGCTTTAAATTCGGCAGCTTGCTCTTTAGCTTTAGCCGCTTCAATATCTTTAACCAACGCTTCTTCGGCCTCAGCTTGAGCAAGAATAATTTTTGCTTGTTTTTCACGCTCGGCTTCAGCAATACATTGCACGTCTTTGATGCGCTCTTGTTCCTCGGCAACGGTTTTCTCAACGGCAACCCGTTCGCGTTGGACATCGGCGATTTCTTTTTGCTCGACTTCCAGCGCTTTGGCTTTTTGGATACGTAAAATTTCGGTTTCACGCTCACGTTCGATAATTTCAATCTGGCGAGAGCGTGTGACTTTTTCTTCTTCGATGCCGAGTAAGCGAAGGCGATTTTGTTCTGCAACATCGATTTCACGCTGTTTATTGTGCTCTGCAATTGCGATCGCTTCGTCCGCTTTGAGACGTGCTTCTTCGGCTTTTAAGCGCTCTTCATGCTTAACACGTTCAGCTTCTGCAGCTTCGCGGGCGCGCACCGACTCGATTTCACGGCGTTGTCTCGCGCTGGCATCTTCTCGTTGGCGCTCGACTTCTGCGGCTTTTTCAAAGGCAGCTTGGTTTTGGTTGTCGATTTGCGCTTTTTCATCACATTTAAGCTGGTTAGTTTCCACGTTTTGGCGTGAGGTTTTTTCGGTAATACGGCGAATACCTTCAGCGTCAAGAATGTTATTTGGATCTAACTTGTCGATAGAGGTTTGTTCAAGATAATCAATTGCCACATCCTCTAACGTATAGCCAGATAAATCTTGTCCAATCACTTCTTTAATAGAATCTCGGAACTCATTACGATGTGTAAATAGTTCCTCAAAATTCATGCGCTTACCAACGGTTTTTAAGGCTTCGGAGAATTTTGCCTCAAATAATGCTTGCAAGGTTTCTGGTGCCGATGCGCGGGCGCAGCCAACTTGTTTTGCAACGCGTAGGATGTCTTCTTTGTTTTCGTTTACGCGAATGTAAAAAGTGATGGCGATGTCAGCACGGATATTGTCTTTACAGATCAGGCCGCTATTTTCACGACGCTCCAATACCATGCGGTTAGTTGAAATATCCATGACTTCCATTTTATGGATCACAGGCAGCACAATGCCGCCCGTTGTCGTGACATCTGGCTCGTTTTTCATCTTGTTAATGATCAATGCCTGACCTTGTTCAACCTTGCGGTAGAACTTTCCAATCAGAAGTAGAATGGCAAAAATAATGACGATGGATATGCCCACGATTGCGAGCACCGGTCCGAGGTTGTTTAGAAATTCCATGTTTTTTCCTGCGTTGCGCTATGTTGTTTGAGTTGGTATTAGCTATGCCAACTCGTTCCTAAATTCCGTTATTTTTCGTACTATTACCAAGGTTTAGCCACAATCGTGTAGCTATGTGTAAGGGTGTCATGTTCGATAAGTAAAGCACTGTCTCCTAGTGTGAAAGTGTTATCTTCATCCGAGCGCACTTCGATAAGTTGCTCCGTTCCTTGAATAAATACTCTGGCTTGACCGAACGTGTTGCTAACCCTTGATGTTGCAATAACGCATTCGAGCCCAACCAGCGCTTGCTTTGATGTGGTTTCTTGGCTTTCGAAAAAGCGTCGTAGTGGCCTTACAATGACGGCGGTTAGTGGTAATGCTGCAATGAGGCTGGCAAGCATAAATACCGTGCCCATCAGGTAGTAAAAAATGCCATTGCCTAGTAGGTAAGCAAAAAACTGTTGCACATAAATACTGATAATCCAGCCCAGCGCGATGATTAAACTCAATGAAATACTCACAGGGACGCCGCCAAAAGCGACTTCCCAAAAAGAACCAGAGCTTGCGCCTTCGGCTTCAATATCAACATCGCCTTCTAAGATATCGATATCAGCAAAACCGAGTAAAGCAATTAACCAGAACAACAGCACTATGAGTAATAGTGTTGAAAAAATAACAGTGGGAAACGTAAATGCAGTATTTAAAAATTCCATTGCTGATCCTAGTTCCTTGTATTTCCTTTTAAGCGGTTAAGTCAGTGAATTGTCCACTCAGCGCCGCAAGGTGTCTTTGTGTTTATCAAGCGGTGAGTTCCGCATCATAGAATGTGAGATGATTGAGTGAAGCGAATAGCGTTCGTGTCCGGTAAGACGGAGACACTGTAGGAAACAAATCCGAGAAGCTAATCAATCAGCTTAAAAACCATCCATGCGTGGTGAGAAAACCTCACATGCGTTTCTAAAGTTGCCACAATTAGACATATTATGTCAAACGTTTTTTGCTGTAAAGATAAGCAATTTATTCTGTTTATCGTGATAGTGGGGAAGCGTGTTCGTAGAAGCTAGAGTATCAGAGTATGTGCTAACCTGTGAGTTAGCACCGATAAAAATAATAGACTAAACGTTATCGAACAGGGTTTTTACTTTATCCAAAGTAACGTCGATTTCAGATACTTTGGCAGGGGCAATAAAAATCGTGTCATCGCCAGCGATGGTACCTAATACGCCGTCTGCGGTGCCTAATGAGTCAAGTAGTCTCGCAATTAACTGTGCAGCACCGGGACTGGTTCGAATAATAATCATCATTTCGTTGTGCATAATATCAACGACTAACTGACGTAAAGGGCTTTTTGCTGTTGGTACGCTCATTTCAGCGGGTAAGCAGTAAACCATTTCTTGTTTGGCATTACGTGTACGCACAGCACCAAACTTGCTCAGCATGCGCGACACTTTGCTCTGACTGACGTTGTCAAACCCTTGTTGTTTTAGAGCATCAACAATTTCACCTTGAGAGCCAAAGTTTTCTTCTTTTAAAATGGCTTTAAATGCTTTGATCAGTGCTTCTTGTTTTTCTTGCGGCTGCATAGTCTGTCTTCTTTTACGGCTAATCTTTAAATTCTACACAAAACCGCCGAGATTCCCAAATTTGCGCGACCAAAATGGCAGTCGTAAAGCATAAGTGTACAAAGTGTCGCGATCTTTACACTTTTATTTAAGACATTAGTCAAAAAATCTCGAAAATAACCATGATTAATTTGTGTTTAACAGCGCTTTTCATTATCTTTACTGCACACTCAATTCCACCTTCAAATTATGGAGAATTCAAATGAAAGTTGCTGTATTAGGTGCCGCTGGCGGTATCGGTCAAGCTCTATCTTTATTGCTTAAAAATGGTCTTCCAGCTGGCTCTGAGTTAGCGCTTTATGACGTTGCACCTGTTGTACCTGGTGTTGCAGTTGACTTATCTCACATCCCAACTGCGGTAAAAGTAGCGGGTTATGGTAAAGACGACCTAGACCCAGCTCTTGCTGGTGCTGACGTAGTGCTTATCCCTGCTGGTATGCCTCGTAAGCCTGGTATGGACCGTGCTGACCTATTCAACGTTAACGCAGGTATCATCAAGACACTTGCTGAAGGTATCGTTAGAAGCTGCCCTAAAGCACTTGTTGGTATCATCACAAACCCAGTAAATGGCACGGTACCAATCGTTGCTGAAGTGTTCAAAAAAGCAGGTACTTATGATCCAGCTCGCGTATTCGGTGTAACAACGCTTGACGTTATCCGCGCTGAGACCTTCATCGCAGAGCTTAAGGGCCTAGACGTTGCTGAAGTTAAGATCCCAGTAATTGGTGGTCACTCAGGTACTACAATTCTACCTCTACTTTCTCAAGTTGAAGGTGTTGAGTTCACTGACGAAGAAGTTGCTGCACTAACGACTCGTATCCAAAACGCGGGTACTGAAGTGGTTGAAGCTAAAGCGGGTGGCGGTTCAGCTACACTTTCAATGGGTGCAGCAGCAGCACGTTTCTGCTTCTCACTAGTGAAAGGTCTACAAGGTGAAGAAGTACTTGAGTACGCATACGTTGAAGGTAACACAGGCGATGCAACATTCTTTGCACAGCCAGTTATCCTTGGTAAAAACGGTGTAGAGAAGTTACTTCCTTACGGTGAGCTGAGCGCGTTTGAGCAAAAAGCAAAAGACGACATGCTAGCGACACTTGAAAAAGACATCAAAGAAGGTGTTGATTTCATGGCGTAAGCCAGATTGATACAAAAAAACCAGTCGCTTCACAGTGACTGGTTTTTTTATGTGTGATTATTTTTAGTGAAGAATTCGTGCTCTAATAGTTCCTTCAACTGCACTTAACTCTTTCAACGCCACTTCAGAGTGGTCGCTATCGACGTCGATAACCACGTAACCAATAGATTCATCCGTTTGTAGGTATTGCGCCGCAATATTGATACCGTGCTGAGCGAACGCTTGGTTGATTTGCGTTAGTACGCCTGGGCGGTTTACGTGTACGTGTAATAAACGACTTCGGTTTGATAATTCAGGTAGAGAAACCTCAGGGAAGTTCACAGCCGTGACTGTTGAACCGTTATCTGAATATTTCGCCAACTTACCCGCGACTTCCACACCGATATTTTCTTGTGCTTCTTGGGTAGAACCACCGACGTGTGGTGTTAGCAGCACATTGTCAAACTCGCGTAGTGGTGAGACGAATTCTTCATGATTAGATTTTGGCTCAACGGGGAATACATCAATAGCAGCGCCGGAAAGCTTCTTGGCCGCTAATGCTTCAGCTAAGGCGTCGATATCAACAACCGTTCCACGTGATGCGTTAATTAGGATTGCGCCTTGCTTCATCACTTCAATTTCAGCCATGCCGATAAGGTTTTTGGTCTGTGATGTCTCCGGTACATGCAAACTGACCACGTCCGCTCTTTGTAACAATTGCGTCAGCGTGTGTAACTGCGTTGCGTTGCCGAGCGTGAGCTTATCTTCGATGTCATAAAACTCGACGTTCATCCCGATATTCTCAGCCATAATGCCAAGCTGGGTGCCAATGTGACCATAACCAATAATACCTAGCGTTTTACCACGAGCTTCGTATGAACCGTCGGCAGATTTATCCCACTCACCGCGATGCGCCTTTGCGTTACGCTCAGGAACACGGCGCAATAACAAGAGAATTTCACCTAGTACGAGTTCAGCCACAGAGCGGGTGTTAGAAAATGGCGCGTTGAATACGGCGATACCACGTTTTTTAGCGGCATCCAAATCCACTTGGTTGGTGCCGATGCAGAAACAGCCAACAGCGACCAGCTTTTCAGCTTGTTCTAATACTGCTTCTGTAAGGTGGGTACGTGAGCGGATCCCGACAAAGTGAGCGTCTTTGATCCGCTCGATAAGCTCAGGCTCCGGTAAGGATGTTTTAACGTAGTCTATGTTGCTATAACCGTTGCGCTTTAGCGTCTCAACGGCGCTTTGATGCACGCCTTCTAACAACAAAATTCGAATTTTATCCTTTGATAACGAAACCTTGCTCATCTGTAATCTCACTAGTTGATTTTAGGCCCTTCTGGAGTGCCTGTTATTACAACGTCAGCGCCACGCGTGGCAAATAAGCCATTAGTCACGACGCCAACAATCTGGTTAATTTTTTCTTCAAGCGCTTTTGCTGCGCTAATTTCTAGGCCATGCACATCAAGAATGACATTGCCGTTATCAGTGATAACGCCTTGGCGGTAAACTGGATCGCCACCTAATTTTAGTAACTCTCTTGCCACGTAACTACGCGCCATTGGGATCACTTCAACTGGTAGTGGAAATGCGCCTAGTGTCTCAACATGCTTTGTATTATCAACGATACAAACAAACTTCTTGGCAACGGCTGCAACGATTTTCTCGCGCGTCAGTGCTGCGCCACCACCTTTTATCATTTCGTTGGTGCTGTTGATTTCATCTGCACCATCAACATATACCGCAAGCTCTGACACATCGTTTAACTCGAAAACTTCAATACCAAGTGCCTTTAGCTTCTCTGTTGAAGCTTCAGAGCTTGATACTGCCCCTTTGATTTGATCCTTGATACTGCCAAGCGCATCAATAAAGTGGTTTACCGTCGAGCCTGTGCCAACCCCAACAATGGTGTTTTCTTCTACATAGTTCAAAGCTGCCCATGCTGCGGCTTTTTTCATTTCATCTTGAGTCATAACGCTACACTTAGTTGTCATTGAAGTTGTATGGAGTATAACTCAATCAAAGTGTCAGCGTCATGGTCAAAAGCGCCTCAAAATGCGCTTAACTGTTTGCCTGCTCAATTATTTTTTGGCCAAGTGTATAGTTGGGTTGGAGTGAGGATAGATGGGAGCGGTACATCCCAAGCTGCTGTTGGTAAGCTTGGAACTTGCTGGCAATCATGAGCAAGGCCAACAAGTGCTGGTTTAGCTCGCTGCTCAGCGTAGTGTAACGCTAATGTTCTATCGTAGTACCCACCGCCCATACCGAGGCGATTACCTTGCTCATCAAAAGCAACCAGAGGCATCAACAGTAAATCCAATGATGCAAGCGGTGCCACAGCTGAACAATCTAACTTAGGTTCCAAGATAGCATAGCGATTTGCCTTCATGGGTGAGTTTTTTTCATACTTCTGGAAGAGTAAATTTGCAGGATTGAAGGGGTGGATTACGGGTAAGAAAACCTGGTGTTTTTTGTCCCAAAGCGATTGAATTAAAAGGGATGTATCTAGTTCGCCATCGTTTTGAATATAGACCCCTACATTGGCATTTTCTGGGAGGTTTATTTGTTGAAAAAAATTAATGTTGAGATGTGCCGCGGCTGTCTTCTGTTGCTCTGCTGATAGCGAGTTTCTTGCATTTCTAATCGTTTTTCTCAAATTAGCACGAGTAACTTGAGATTTATTTATGTTGTTATTAGTTTTATTCATTCTAACGCGAGCCACTCAGGGAAAAACAAACTTACACCAAGCAGAATAAATAAAATAATTAATACAGCGAGCAGATAATATAGCCAAGTCTTAGATTTAGCCGGAGGGCTAGGCTCAAAGTCCAGTTCATCAAATAGCTCCTTCGTCTCCCATTCTTCGTCTGTTGTATCTTCTATTTTAGTATGGGGAGTTGGTGCTACGCGTTGCTCGAGCTCCTCTAATCGCTCTTCGATGCGTATTAGACTGCTTGTGATGTAATCCAAGGCTTCAAATACGCGCTCTTGATCTGCGTTGGTAGGGGTCGCGGCTGTTTGGCTTTGTAGTTTGGCATTGATCCCCGCGCTTGCAAGTAATTTTACCTGTTTTAGTGCTTTGGCTTTATCTGCAGGAGCAAACAAGTTTTTGCCAGCGTAAAATTGCTGGATCTTTGAAGGTGAGGTTTTCAACCTGTCTGCCATTGTGATAGCGGCGCTTTGTTGATCCTTACCGTCGGCCATGCCAACGAAGACGACTTTAAACTGCTCGTTCATGGTGCGTGCCTAAGTTGTAGAGAGATAGTATTGAGTATATCTAGATTATAGGTAACTGTAGAAGGATAAAAGGAAATTTTTACAATCTGGTGAGCATTAATATAAGTGACCGCTTGCGCGGCCACAATGGGTTGGGAATTTAGTAAAGCGCTGACTGATCCGCTTTGGGGGTTGTTTTTAAGATAAACTCGCGGAGATCTTCGTTCGACTTTTGTAAATCTTCATGACGCAGATACATCATGTGCCCGGAGCGGTAACCTTTAAAGCTTAAGCGATCACGCATTTTCCCGCTCGGATCGAGTTGCCACATATTGTACTTGGCATCAAAGTAATTTGTTGCGCCATCGTAATAGCCAGATTGGATCATCACGTTTAGGTAAGGGTTTTGTGCCATTGCTAATCGTAATTGCTCACCGACATTATTATCGCTGTTATCCCAAGGGTAAACTGAACCAAACATATTATATTTTACATCGGTTTTATAGTTGAGCTCCGCTGCGAAGTAATGATTGATCGCTGGCGTAAATGAGTGCAACCAAGAGGTCAGCTCAGGCCAATAATCAGGGCGAGAACCGGCGTCTCTTTTATCAATACCAAGGTAGCGTGAGTCCAATCGACCTAGGGTATAGCCACGCTCACGCAACAGTTCTTTCCAAAATGCCGCAGTAGGAATATCTAGGTTGTTTTGAGCTACAAAGCGCTCGCTTAAGCCACTATATTTAGCAACGGCCTGTGTCACACTTTGCTTTTCTTGGGCACTGATAAATGCGCCTTTGGCGAGTGCGGGAAGATACTGATCAACCGTATATTGTTCAACCTCTGCAAGTACTTCGAGTAAATCTTTATTTTGCAATTCAGAAGACAGCGCCTTGTGGTACCAAGCGGCAGCAGCGTAATATGGTAAACGGTTTGCCACTTCAACCGGACCTTCTCGTTTAATGCCGATTTCTGTAGGAGATACCAACACCACGCCATTGAGGTAAAGCCACTGGTTGTTTTGCATCGCGTGCGCAAGACCTGACACTCGAGTCGTGCCGTAGCTCTCACCAATCAGGTACTTAGGGGAAAGCATACGCTCATTGCGATGAATAAATGTATTGAGCCATTCGGCTAAGTACTTCACGTCCGCGTTGACGCCAAAAAACATCTTTGTTTGTTCGGCTTTACTCGGATATTTACCTTCAGCATTTTTGAGTACGCGGGAATAACCTGTGTTGACTGGGTTTACATAAACAATATCGGCAACATCTAGCACTGAATATGGGTTATCTTTCAAGCCGTAAGGTTGCAGTGGATACCCTTCGTCATCAATTTTTAATACTCTTGGGCCAGTATAGGCAATATGCATCCACACGGAAGCAGAGCCCGGACCACCGTTAAATGAGATCAACAGCGGGCGTTTGCTCATATCTTTGATTTTTGTGCGCTTATAGTAGGTGTAATGCAACGTTGCAACTGCGTCGCCGTTTTCATTCCACACCGGCTGTGTGCCTGTTGTTGCGGTGTAGTTAATACGTTCACCTTTTATTTCGGCTCTATGCTCAGTTGTTATTTTATGATCTATCTCAATTGCGCGGTTGTGCTCTTCAGCTATGCTTGGCGCTGAGAGTAGGGCACAACTCACGAGCAATAGTGGTAGTAGTTTTTTCATTGCTTCCTCGGTATTGCAGTAGGTATGTCTGCATTAAAGAAGTATTTCATCTGAAATTCAAAGCCATTGAGACAAACTCAACAAAAAAAACGGCAGGTTTGAAAAATAGGCTGTTGTAACCTCGTTTATCGAAAAGTAACGAATTTGAGCCGATTTGGTTTTTTTTAGTGCAAGATTCGCGTATATTTAGTACTTTATTATGTAGTAATAAAGTATTTAGCCCCGTTAAATTCTTGTTTCACTGCGCTTCTCGTTGTACTTAAGAGATCTCAATCCATGCAAAGAATTTTAATTGTTGAAGACAGTAAAGTCGTACAACAGGTATTGCGACACCTTGCTGCTCAGCATCTAGATGTCGAAATCGATTTTGCTTGGTCCCTCAAGGAAAGTAAGGACTTCTTAGCACAGCACCAATATACATTGGCGCTGGTAGATTTAACGCTGCCCGATGCGATGGACGCAGAGGTCGTGCAGCTCACGCTCAGCCACAAAATTCCCACTGTGGTGTTGACCTCAAAAATAGATGAATATAGTCGCCAGCAAATGCTTGAAATGGGCGTGGTGGATTATGTGATTAAAGACAACCGTGATTCATACCTATACGCGGTCAAGTTAGCATCTAGACTGTTGAGAAACCAAGGTTGCAAGGCGCTGATCGCCGATGATTCTGTGATCAGTCGAGCGGTAATGAAGCAAATGCTTGAAAAGCAATTATTTACAGTGCTTGAGGCACAAGATGGCGAACAGGCATTGGAGATGTTGCTATCTGACCATGAAATTAAACTGCTGCTGACAGACTTTGCGATGCCGACGATGGATGGCTTTGAGTTGGTGAAATCCGTTCGTAATAGTCGCGGACGAGATGAGTTGGCGATTATTGGTCTGTCTGGCGCTGGAAGTCATGGTTTGTCAGCAAAGTTTATCAAATACGGCGCCAATGACTTTTTGGCAAAACCTTTTATGAGTGAAGAGTTTCATTGCCGCATCATGCAGACGATGGAGCAGCTCAATTTGATTGCAGAAATCAAAGAATATGCGCATCGTGACTATTTAACAGGACTTTATAATCGCCGTTATTTCTGTCAGCAAGCAGAGCGTTTAATCAAGAACAAACCGAGTCAGCATATATTGGCATTGTTAGACCTCGATCATTTTAAATCTATTAATGATCAATATGGTCATGAAAGCGGTGATGATGTACTTAAACAAGTTGCTGATTTACTGCGTAGTGCATTTGGTCACTACATTGTCGCACGTATTGGTGGGGAAGAGTTTGCTTTGCTTATTCCAAGCTCAGATATGAAGATGGCAAAGCACATGCTAGAAGACTTTAGAGAGCGCCTTGCGCAGCAAGCATTCAAAATTCCTGAGGGTAAGCATTATTGCACCATCAGTATTGGCCTCGCGGCTTGCCAATCAAAGAGTCTAAGCGAAGTAATGCGCAAAGCTGATAAAGCGCTCTATAAAGCGAAGGACAAACAACGAAATTGCGTTATCGCGCATTAGCTTTTCGTTATTTGGGTGTTTATGCACCAACTCAGTTCAGTCTTTATATCAATGCACCTAGATGGTGCATTTTTTATGCGTGAAATTCTATCTCCTACTTTAATTCATTGTTAATTAAGGAATAAAAAATTTGGCACAAAGGTTGGATTACTGCATACAACAGGATCAACTGTCCTAAGGGGACTCAGCATGAAAATGATAAGTGCAATAATAAAACCATTTAAACTGGATGAGGTACGTGAAGCGTTAGCCGATCTGGGGATTGAAGGCATGACGGTTGTTGACGTTAAAGGGTTTGGGCGTCAGCGCGGTCATACCGAACTGTATCGCGGTGCAGAATATCAAGTCGATTTCATTCCAAAAATAAAAATAGAAATTGCGACGTTAAGCGAAAACGCCGAGCGTGTTGTGGAAACGGTTACAAAGGCTGCGTTCACTGGAAAAATTGGTGATGGAAAAATCTTTGTTTACGACTTAGACCAAGTTGTTCGGATCCGTACCGGCGAACTTGATGAAGAAGCCATTTAAGGGGAGCCAAGCAATGGAAAATACAATAATAGAACTAAAATTTTCATTAAATACCTTTTACTTTTTGATCTCTGGCGTCTTAGTTATGTGGATGGCAGCCGGATTCGCTATGCTTGAAGCGGGATTAGTACGCTCAAAAAATACCACTGAAATCCTTACCAAGAACGTCGCACTGTACGCTATTGCTTGTACTATGTATTTGCTTATTGGTTACAACATCATGTATGTCGATAATCCCGAAGGTGGGGTTTTACCAAGTCTTGGTGCGCTCATTGGCAGTGCTGCTAAGGATGCCGACCATGCACTGCAATCCGACTTTTTCTTCCAAGTGGTATTTGTTGCAACGGCCATGTCAATTGTCTCGGGCGCTGTTGCTGAGCGTATGAAATTGTGGGCGTTTTTAGCATTTTGTGTGGTGTTAACTGGTTTTATCTACCCATTAGAAGGCTATTGGACGTGGGGCGGTGGTTTCTTATCTGAGCTTGGCTTTGTTGACTTTGCCGGCTCTGCCATTGTGCATGGTGCCGGTGCTGCTGCGGCACTAGCGGGTGTTCTGTTACTAGGTGCGCGCAAAGGAAAATATGGCAAAAATGGTGAGATTTACCCAATTCCTGGCTCCAACATGCCACTGGCTACACTAGGCACCTTTATTTTGTGGATGGGGTGGTTTGGCTTTAACGGCGGATCTCAACTGTTCCTTGCCGACAAAGAAAATGCCATCGCGGTCAGCCAAATCATGCTAAATACCAACGCTGCGGCGGCTGCAGGTGCGGTTGCTGCGCTGTTGGTGTGTAAATTAATGTGGGGCAAGGCGGATTTAACTATGGTGCTTAATGGTGCACTAGCAGGTCTGGTGACCATTACCGCAGAGCCAGCCTCTCCAACACCTGTATTAGCGCTTATCCTCGGTGCCATAGGCGGTGCATTGGTGGTGTTTAGTATCGTTGCGCTAGATAAAGCAAAAATTGATGACCCTGTTGGTGCTATCTCTGTTCACGGTATATGCGGTGCGCTGGGTGTGATGATGGTGCCATTTTCAAACTCAGACGCTACTTTCCAAGGCCAGGCTGTGGGACTTATCACTATTTTAGGTTTTGTTTTCATTACTTCTTATATTGTCTGGAGTGTATTGAAAGCGAGCATGGGGATCCGCGTTGGCGAAGAAGAAGAGCTAAGCGGTATGGATCAACATGATTGTGGCGTAGATGCCTATCCCGAGTTCGTGACAGTTCGCGGACAGTAATACCAATTTGGCTTTCGGTCAATATTGTAAAGTTCTCGTTGTCTAAACAAAGTGAGTCCAGTAGGGCTCACTTTTCTTTATAAATATTATTCTACTTTCAGCAGTTGTTAATTTAGGTTACCCTACCATCTTGCGATTCATTTTTTAGTTTTACTTGGGTCATGACGGATAAAAAGAAAAGAACACCTGCCAACAAATCAAACGTCAAAGCGAACACTTCGCGTAAAAACAATACCCAGCAAAACGGTTCTAAGATGCAAAGAATTAAAAGCCGTGTACTGAGCACGTTGTGGTCTTTCTTTTGGAAGGGGACTATTGCGGCGATATTCCTTGTTGCAATCTATATCATCTACTTAGACGCTAAAATAAGCCGGCAGTTTGAGGGTAATAAGTGGGAACTTCCCGTTCAAGTTTATGCCAGATCGATGCAGTTTTTTCCTGATCAGTTCCTTAATGAGGATGAAGTGCTGTGGGAGCTGAAGCGGCTTAACTATTCTCGTGTAAATCGTATCAGCCGTACCGGTCAGTATACCGTTCAAGGTCGTACAATCACCATTCATCGTCGCGCGTTCGAATTCTACGATGGCCCAGAAACAGCGCGTATTTTTACGCTTAATTTTGCTGGTAAAAAGCTTGCCAATATTGTCGATAATCAAGGTCGGCGCTTAGCTGGGGCTCGCCTAGAACCGGTGCAGATTGCTCGGATCGGCAATGAATCGCGTCAAGACAGAGAGTTTGTTCCGTTCGATAAATTCCCTAATATTTTAAAAGAAACACTGCTGGTGGTAGAAGATAGAGACTTTTACCAACATCATGGTGTTTCTGCGCTGTCTATTTTACGTGCGCTGTATGCCAACATCAAAGCTGGGCGAACTGTGCAAGGTGGCAGTACGCTTACGCAACAGCTCGCAAAGAACTTTTATCTCACCAGAGATCGCACCTTAATCCGCAAGGTGAATGAAGCGTTCATCGCATTGATTTTAGATTTCCGTTACAGCAAAGATGAAATCCTCGAAGCCTATTTAAACGAAGTGTTTTTGGGACAAGCCTATAATCAAGGCGTTCATGGTATGGGGCTTGCGGCCGATTTTTATTTTGGTAAGCCAGTGGACGAGCTTGAGTTTGACCAAGTTGCTATGCTAGTTGCGATGGTTAAAGGGCCATCTTTTTATAACCCAAGACGCTATCCTGAGCGGGTAATGGAAAGGCGTGATTTAGTCTTGAGGCTAATGGTGGAAAATGACCTTATCACAACGCCCGAGTATCGCGCAGCGCTGGCAAGGCCGATTGATGTACAGCCTTTAAAAGCGAGCCGTATGCAGTCTTATCCTGGATATTTGGAGTTGGTGAATCGCGAGTTAAAGAAACTGGTGCCTGATGATGACATTGTCGACTCTGGAATTCGGATTTTTACCTATCTCGATTTACAAAAGCAAACGGCGATGGAAGATGCCGTTAAAAAGGGCTTACCTTACTTAGAGCGCCGCTTTAAAACGGAAGATTTAGAAACTGCCATGCTGTCAGTTAATGTTGAAAAAGCGGGCGTATCGGCGTTAGTTGCTGGTCGTCAGTTGAAGTTTTCAGGTTTTAATCGGGTATTAGACACCGAGCGTAATATAGGTTCACTGGTCAAGCCCGCTATTTACTTGAGTGCTTTGTCGAATCCAAACTACCATTTGGGCATGCTGCTTGATGACAGTCCCCTTGAAGTGACAGACGGTTCAGGTAAGGTTTGGTCTCCAGAGAACTTTGATCATAAATTCAGAGGCCAAGTGCCAATGTTTGAAGCGTTCAGCAATAGCATCAATATTCCAGCAGTAAACCTTGGTTTGGATGTGGGTGTTAATCGAGTCGCACAAACTTTGAATGAGCTTGGTGTCTCTAAGTCGATTCCACTTTATCCTTCTTTATTATTGGGTGCGTTAGAGCTATCCAGTTTTGATATTGCAGAGGCGTACACCACACTTGCTGCAGATGGTAAGCAGAGCGAGTTGACCAGCGTCATGGCTATCACCGATTCACTGGGTAAGCTAGTATACGAACATCCAGTACAAAAAAGCCAAACGCTAGACAGCGATGCGGTATACATGACGAAATACGGCATGAAGCGCGTAACTAAAAAAGGCACAGCAAAGCGTCTCAATCTTCACTTCCCCTCAATTCAACTTGCAGGGAAAACGGGGACGAGTAATGATTTAAGAGACAGCTGGTTTGCAGGTTTTGACCAAAATACGGTCACCGTTGCTTGGATTGGTCGTGATGATAACAAGCCAACGGGATTAACGGGCAGCCAAGGTGCGCTTGAGCTCTATATTCGTTATCTTAAACCATTAAACCCACAAGCGATTGTTGATGAGCGTCCAAAGTCCATTCGCTGGGCGTTTATCAATCCGAAAACGGGTAAGCAGTCGCCTCCGAGTTGTGGTCCTGTATTGCAGCTACCTATTAGAGAGAGCATGTTCGAACCAAGACCTGGATGTTGAACCAAGTCTTGGTTACTAGGGGTTGTTGACCCTAGCACAGTCTCTAAGCTTTAAATTTATCGATTTCTTTATTTAAAGTTTGTGAGAGCTTGCCAAGTTTTTGTGCATCGCTCTGGGTCGCTCTTGCGGAACCCAGAGTATGTTGTGCTAAGTTACTGATCTCAGATGATTCGTTCAATGCGTGTTCGGTCGCTTGGGTTTGTTGCTGTACCAGCTGACTGATCAGTTTCCCTTGCTCGTCTATGTCTCGCATGCTTTGCTCTGCGTGCTGTAGGACTTCATTAGTATCATTCGCGGCGATAACACTTTGCGCCATATTGTCTTCACTGCTGCGCATTTTGTCTTGCGTGTCTCTGGATGCAGCTTGTAAAGATTGAATAATATTGTGTATTTCTTCCGTTTGTTGCTGCGTTCTTTGCGCAAGCGTTCTAACCTCATCCGCTACCACCGCAAATCCTCGGCCTTGTTCACCTGCACGAGCAGCCTCAATTGCGGCATTGAGCGCGAGTAAATTGGTTTGCTCGGCAATCTCTCTAATCGCGGAGCTCACCTGACTAATGTTTTGCGTGTCTTCCGCGAGCTTATCTAAGGCTGCACGACTTTGTTGAAACTCAGCTTGTAGTTCGGTCATTTGCTCTGCAAGGGCTGTGGTATTGACGCTACTTTGCTTTACTTGTTTGGCTGCTACGGAGGCCAGCTCTGTTGCGCTAAATGCGGCATCCTCAACCGAGCGAGCGGACTGTGCCATATTCTCGAGAGAATGGTGGATAGACTGGATTTTATTCTCCTGCTGGGCAACGTCCTTCTCAGTATCTTGGCTTATTTTATTGAGTGTTCTTGTTGCTTGCTGTAGCTCGTCACTACTTAATCGAACGTTACCAAGCAAAGAGATAAAGGCATGTAGTACCGCATTAAATTGTTCAATAATTTGGCTAAGCTCGTCGGAACCAGTTGTCTGCGCTTTGATGCTTAAATCCCCTCGGGAAGCGCTCTGTGCGGCATGTGAGAAAGTCGTGATGGTGCCCATGACCGAGGAGTAAAAGCCAACCATAAGATAAATAGCGATGATCAGTGCGAGTAGTGAAGCCAAGGCAACGGTGTTTCTGATCCACCGTTGCTGGTTTTGTTTTTCAGCGACAAGCGCGGCAAGCGTGGGTGTTGCAATATTAACAAACTGCTTGATAGCATCACTTGCACTTTGGTAGTAACGGTTAAATTGCGCTTGTGACAGTGCTAGTTCATCAGGGTCTAACAAGCCTGTTTTCACCGCTTGCTGGTAATCAGAGAGGCTAGACTCAAGCTCAGCTAAGGGCTGACTAAGCTGCTTTTTGAGTTGCTGGTTATCATTGATAGCAATGTTAAGTTTGCCTGAAAATTGTGTCGTGACGCCAGGTAATCCTTTGTTTAAATTGGACAGTGCAATAAAACTATCTGGAGTAAAACTGCCTCTACTGATGATATCGCGTGCCTGCGCCTCAATTTGATTGATTTGCGATATGAGTCTTGGCGCAGACTCAACAAGCGTGCGATTCAGGTAACTGCGTCCAAGATCATCATCGACGGCAAGTTGAGAGGCAATAGAGAGCTGCTCAAGGGCGCTTGCGCCTGCGGCGCTCACTTTAGGTAACTTAGCGCGTTGCAATAAAATTGAATTATCGGAAGCTTTACCCGCTAAAATGTTTTCCAACATACTAGGGTAAAGCGTGAGCCCTTGCCTCTGCATCTCACTGACAGAAATAGAATGGTTAAGTACACTGTTTAGAAAAAACAAGCTGAGGCTTAGCGGTAGTAATAAAATACCAAATACAACGGCCATTTTGGTTTTGTATCGCAACCGCGCCATCAAACGGGTTGCAGGATTAATTAGTGTATTAAATCCAGCCATCACTTCCTCTGTATGATAGTTTTAACTTAGCACAGCGTTATTACCTAAGTGCGCCTAAATAACTTGAGCCTAGGTTAAATAGACCGAAGCTTTTGAAAAGCTTATTCAAAGCGTAGCTGAAAAAACAAAAAAAGCCCTGAGCGGGCTTTTTAAATACAAACTAATATGGGTTGTAATCTGTGATTACAACTTGGCAAATGCACGCTTTGCAGCATTGATAGTGTTAGCGATTTCTTCGTCAGAATGCATTGTGCTCACGAAACCCGCTTCGAATGCAGATGGGGCTAAATAAACGCCTTCATCTAGCATCAGATGGAAGAACTTTTTGAAGCGCTCTAGATCGCATTCAGTTGCTTGCTGATAGCTGGTTACTTTTTTAGCGTCAGTAAAGAAGAAGCCAAACATACCACCTGCGTAGTTAGTCGTAAGCGCGATACCTGTTTCATCAGCAGCCGCTTGGAAGCCTTCACACAGGGCTTTACTCTTAGCTTCAAGCTCTGCGTGCAGCCCTTCTTTTGAAAGTAGCTCTAGTGCTTTTAAACCGGCGGCCATGGCAATTGGGTTACCAGATAGCGTGCCCGCTTGATAAACAGGACCAACTGGGGCGATGTAATCCATGATTTCTTTTTTACCGCCAAACGCACCCACTGGCATACCGCCACCAATCACTTTACCTAAACAGGTTAAGTCTGGGGTGATGTTGTAGTACTGTTGAGCACCACCAAGTGCAACACGGAAACCCGTCATGACTTCATCAAAGATAAGCACACTTTGATTGTCAGTACATACTTCGCGCAGGCCTTCTAAAAAGCCTTCTACCGGTGGAATGCAGTTCATGTTTCCAGCAACAGGCTCGATGATCACACAGGCAATTTGATCTTTGTACTGCTCAAAAATCGCTTTTACTTCATCAAGGTTATTAAATGAAACTGTTAGCGTATGCTTAGCAAAATCGGCAGGAATACCAGGGGAGTTAGGCACGCCCATGGTAAGTGCACCAGAACCTGCTTTAACAAGCAAGGAGTCAGCGTGACCGTGGTAACAGCCTTCAAACTTTAAGATCTTATCGCGGCCGGTGTAACCACGAGCAAGGCGAATAGCGCTCATGGTCGCTTCTGTACCAGAGCTTACCATGCGTACTTTTTCAATAGATGGTACTAGCGCTTTTACTTTTTCCGCCATTAGGATTTCAGTTTCCGTCGGCGCGCCGTACGATAGGCCATTTTCAACCGCTTCAAGCACTGCTTGTTTAATCTCAGGATGGTTATGACCTAAGATCATCGGGCCCCAAGAACCCACATAATCAATGTACTGTTTACCGTCGGCATCAAAGGTGTGAACGCCTTCGGCTTTGGTGATAAATAGTGGCGTACCACCTACACCATTAAAAGCGCGAACAGGAGAGTTAACGCCTCCAGGGATTGAGTCTTGGGCGCGTTTGAATAAGTCTTGACTGATTGTCATTGTCGATCCTTTTTAGCTTTCACGTTTGCGGCTAAACCAAGGTACTTCTACCTCGTGTTTTTCCACTTGGTTTTCAACACCTAGCGTTAGGGCAAAAAGTGCCATACGGATCAATACACCATTTTGAACTTGGCGGAAGATAGCTAGGTTGTCGTTGTTATTTAGGTCGTTGTCTAGCTCGTTTGCATCGCTACGGCTGTCGCGAGGTAATGGGTGCATTAATACTGAGCTAGGTTTACAGTGAGCGTCATAAATCGCTTGGCTGATCCTAAAGCCACCACGGTATTTGTTTGCTTCTTCTTGAGAAGGGAAACGCTCTTCTTGAATACGAGTCTGGTAAACGATATCGGCAGCTAAATTGCCTTCCATCTTAGACACGACTTCAATACGATGACCGGCATTGTCTACGACATCTAAAATAGACTGAGGCATTTGTAAGCCATCCGGTGCAACCATTGTAAAGCGGATATCTTTGTAGTGGCTAAGTAACTTTGATAAAGAATGCACGGTGCGGCCGTATTTTAAATCACCGACTAGGGCGATGTGCATGCCGTCAATTCCAGTACCAAAGCGGCTAAGCTCTCGGTCAATCGTCAGTAAGTCCAACAGTGCTTGAGTTGGGTGTTCATTAGGACCATCGCCACCGTTGATGACAGGAACATCGGAACCGGTTGCAAACTCGGCTACTGAGCCTGCGTCTGGGTGGCGCATTGCCACGGCGTCAGCATAAGCTGAAATCACACGGGCGGTATCGTACAAAGATTCGCCTTTTGCCAGTGCTGAGCTTTGCATACCTGTGGTTTCACGGACTAGGCCGCCCAGCAAGTTAAATGCGGTGCCGAAACTTACGCGTGTTCTCGTGCTTGGTTCAAAAAATAGATTTGCCAAAATCGCCCCATTAAGTACTTGGGTACGTTTTTGCTTTTTAGCATAGGGTTCCATTTTTTTGGCAATGGAGAAGATGTGTTCAATTGAATCTCTGTCTAATTGATTGACAGAAAGAATGTTTTCACCTTGGAAACTGAACATTTGGCGATTCCTAAAGACAAATTGACTACCGGGTTGCAAGGTCGCTCACCCAACCAGATAACACGCAGATTGTGGGCGGTTACTTGGGCGCATATTATACCCAAGTACCCCCAATAATGCACGGTTACAGTGCAGGTTTTAAAACGGCAAGAAAGACAATGGCTAATAGGATTAGTACGGGAAATTCGTTGAAAAAACGATAGAACTTGTCGCTTTTACGATTACGATCAAGTTTAAAATCGGCAAGCAATTTAAAGCAATAGCCATGATACATATAGAGTAAAATCACTAAGGTCAGTTTGTAGTGCAGCCACATACTGTGTTTAAACCACTCACGTCCATATTCTGTAATCGTTAAGACCCCAAACACCGCGGTGAGAATAGCAAATGGGGTTACAAAATAGAGGAGGCGGCGTTCCATGATTTTGAGCATTGAGCTACAAGATTTTTCTTCAGTCATCGCGTGGTACACAAAGAGACGTGGCAGATAAAAAATCCCTGCAAACCAGGCAATCATAAAAAAGATATGTAAGGCTTTATACGTTAGCAATAAGCTCATTATAAATTCCACTTTTTAGATTAGAGTAAACTGTTTCTGGTGGTGAGTATGTGACGAATTTGGTCCCATCGCAATAACCCAAGTATTTGTTTATCATCCTTTTGATTGTATATATATACCGCGCCTGAACGTTTATCTTTTAGCACATCAAAGGCGTCTGCTAAGGTCGCTTGTGTGCTTAGTCCTTGTAGCTCGATATAAGAGACCGATACGCTGCCCTCGGAGATTAAGTTTAAATCGTATTCGGCTAAGCGGTAGCCGCTTTGTTCATCATAAACAATGAGCGGTGTTTGGCTATCAACCGCGGATAGGGTTTCCTTTATCTGCTCTTTGTCATCGGAATAGAGCAGTTTAAAATTCTCATCCATCTCAGCCACTATCCCTACTTTCTGTAATGCCTCTTTTGCCGGGGATACTTGGTAAGGCAGCCCTTGGAAATCTAGTTGTTGAATAAAAATAGAGCGGTTGCCAAACGCCTGTAAAGCCGTAACGTAAGCTGTGGTGATCACCAGCATAGCTGGAACGATTATTTTTGGATTGGAAGTCAGCTCCATTACCGCTGTGAGTGCAGCAAGCGGGGCGTGCAAAGTTGCCGCAAGTAAGCCTGCCATACCGAGTACACCATAAGTTCCCGCAACATCGACGCTGGGTTCAATAAACTGGGCAAAGAAAGACATCAAGGTGCCCATGATGACCCCAAGCCCAATCACTGGACCAATAATACCACCGGGAATACCAAGTCCAATCGCAAATAAAGTCGCCATCAGCTTGGCAATCAATATTGTGGTGAGTAGCTGTAAGTTATGTGGAGATTCAACGGCTTGGGTGATAGCGCTCATACCTGAACCCATGGCTCCCGGTACGGCGTAGCCAATTAATCCCGCAATTAAACCCGCTAATAAAAGGCGAGGAAACATGCTGATGGGCTTAAAAGTTTTGATGATCAGCATTAGATTTTGATTGAAGGCAAAAGCAACCGCTCCTAATGCTGCACCACAAATAATTAAATAAGGGTAATGCCAAAAACTCAACGGAGTGATATGAATGAGCGCCAGCTCGGAACTATTACCAAACACATATTGCGTGCTCATTGCACCGATCACTGAAGCCAACATCACGGGCACGAAAATGTGGATTTTATACTCCCTGAGCACGACTTCCATAACGAATATCACCGCCGCGAGCGGAGTGTTAAATGAGGCAGCAATACCTGCAGCTACACCGCAACCAGCCAAAGTTCGCGCAGCATTGAGTGGTAGATGTAAACGCTCTGATAGAATGCTCGCTGCTGTTGCCCCCATGTGCACAGATGGTCCTTCTCGACCAACAGAAAAGCCACTGATCAAAGCAACGGCACCACCAAAAAACTGGTTAGCAGAATTCCAAATTGGCATATGACCGTAGTGGTGTTTGATCCGGTTGATCACATATGGAATGCCCAAACGGTAATGCTTAAACCCGGTTAAGGCGGCAAAGACCGCGATGAGTAGCGCAGCAAGCACAGGCAAAAATAGCCGATGTAGCTCAGAAAGCTCGGTAAAGTCATCAGGTTTATCGAGAAATGTGCCTTGGATTAATTCAATAGTAAGACGAAAAGCAATGATAAGTATCGCCGCAAGCAGGCCAGCACCAGCACCAAGTAGGCACAGTTGCGCTGAAGTTTTAGGTTTTGCAAGGCTTCGTCTTAATGTATCCAACGACATGAACGTCATTCCACAATAGTAAACCGTTTAAGAATATCAAATTTTTTACACTAAGTCCTTGTGCTAACGCAACTTAACTGAGGCAATAGTCTTACTTTCTTTGGTTAAGCATTATAGATACCAATATACATTCAATAGCAGGTTAGGTGCAGAGTTAAAAATCTCTCAATGACAAAAAATAAATAGAACCGTTTTGACAGGTGAACAACGAGTTCTTTGTTCCAAAAATGGATCATTTATCAAAGATAATTGGTACAAACGCTATACTTGATTAAAATACTCAGGTATTAGATAATTTGCAGATTACAGGATTAGGGGTCTAAATCTATGTCTGAACAATTACCAATTCAGTTTTCTGACGCTGCCGCAAGCCGCGTAAAGGAACTTATTGAAGAAGAAGAGAATGCCAATCTTAAGCTACGCGTGTATGTAACGGGTGGCGGTTGCTCAGGCTTTCAATATGGTTTCACTTTCGATGAAAAAGTAAATCCGGGTGATTTGGAAATCGTAAAAAACGGTGTCACTATGGTTGTCGATCCAATGAGTATTCAGTATCTAATAGACGGAATCGTAGATTATACTGAAGGACTTGAGGGTGCACGTTTCTTTGTGAACAACCCCAATGCAACAACCACTTGTGGCTGTGGTGCAAGTTTCAGCGTCTAGACATTATTCGCACTACGTTCCACTAAAGAGTCATGCTTTTGTCATGGCTCTTTTTGTTTCTGCCCATCACAACTCAATTTGCTTTATTCGTCACAAACTCCCTGTTAAATACATCATTAAGACAAAAAAGCCTAAAACAAAAGATGAAAATACTAAGATGTAGATAAAGCCTTTTTTCCCTTGCTTAAGCGGCACGCCGTTAGAACGAAGGAAGTAAATCCAGCCTAAGCACAATAGAATTGGCAGTAAAAACAGTAATCGAATCATCTAGTAATAGCCTCTTTTTTAACCACTCAGTAAATGTTAGCTGTAAGTTTTTATTTTTTAAAGAAAAATAATTTATTTCAAATACTGGTACATTTTTTAAAAAATTTGTTAAAGTGTTACTGGATATTACAACCCTTAATGAATTAAGAAAAAGTAAAAAATTAATTAGGTGTTACTCGTGTTTTAGTCTATACCTAATTGGGTACATAGGGACAAGTTAACATTTTGTCTACGTGTTACTGGTTTGGCATAACTTATCGCAGCTAGCTGGTAAGTTGTACCGCATTCGGGGTAAACTGTAAGCTTGAGCGAGTTCTAAAGGCAAAAATGCTGAGTTCATACAGGCTTAACATTTTGCATTGTAGAGTTCCTCGATAAGCTACAACTGTAATATTTAGATAATAACTAAATGAGACGGGCATATTTCATTTAGATAATTTAGTCTTTCATCTAGTAGGAGATGTTTAATTATGATGGGTAAAACGGTTTCTTCTGAAGAAAACGGCAAGCTAACGAAGTGGCTAAAATCAAAGCGCCACGAGAAAGGTCACACAATGCGTAGTCTTGCGCAAGTGTTAGGTACGCCTCATTCATTCATCGGTAAAATTGAAAACCAAGAGCGTCGATTGGATGTCATTGAGTTTTTACGTTACTGCGAAGCGTTAGAAGTTGATCCTTATGAAGGCTTACAGCTAATCAAAGAAGATCAATAAGCGTTTAGTTAGCAAGAACGTAAAAGGTGCAAGGACCTGCACCTCTAGCTTTTGTTAGCATGATACGCCTTTTCAATAGCATAAAGCTTGTGCCGAATTAAATATAAAAACAATAATGACGGAAGCACCATAAGCGCAGTTAGCGCGAAGAAGAGTGCCCAATTACCTCCAAGCAAATCATCTATCACAAAACCACTATAGCCTGATAGCACGGTACGGCCTAAACTGCCAAGTGATGCCAGCAAGGCATAGTGGGTTGCACTAAATGCTCTATCACAGAGCATAGAAATAAATGCCACCATGGCGACCAATGACCAAGCTTGGGTAAAGCCGTCTACCACAATTGCTAGCGCGTACAGATGTTCTTGAGGGCCAGCTATGGCAATCCAAGAAAACATTAAATTTGATGCTGCCATAGCAACACCACTAATAAATAAGCCCTTCACGATACCGTATTTATGGTTAAAGATACTGCCAAGAAAAGCAAATATGATAGTGATCACACCGGTACCAAGCTTTGAATATTGCCCAATTTGGGTGTTTGTAAAACCCACTTCTTTATAAAATACGATGGACATACGGGCTAAAAAGGCCTCTCCTATCTTAAATAGGAAAATAAAGGCGAGTAGGGCACATGCCGTTTTAACCCCATTCTTTTCAAAAAATCGCTTAAAGGGCTCAACCAGAGTCACAGCAAGCCAGGCATAGACCTTTTTAGAAGCACTTGATGAAGCGCTGTGGTTAAGTTTTTGCTCGTAACTCTTCTGTAGCTGTGCCTGTACTTGCTCGCGATGAGATTTTGGCTCTTTTGCCAACAAAGTGACAGCTAACAAACACACTACGATGACGCTTAGCATCTGATAGATAATGGGCCAACTAAAGCCGGGTAAATCGGCCATAAAGAACGGAATTGCACCAAGTAAGGCATAGCCAGACCACCAACCTGAAGTCGCCATTGCTGCTGCCGCCGTTGCCTTTTCACTTTCATCTTCTGGTAAAATGTCGATGCGATAAGCATCTATTGCAATATCTTGGGTAGCTGAAAATAACGCAATAATAAAGCACAATAATGCAGCATGCGAAAGATGGTCTTTAATTGAAATAGTGGCTAATGCAAAGGTGGCAACAATAATAATAAACTGGCAACTGGCTATCCAGCTTCGTCTTTGCCCTAAGCGATTATACAGCAGGGGGATTTTTACTCGGTCAACGAGTGGGGACCACAAAAAGTTGATAGTATAGGCGCCATATACTAGGCCAAATAGGCCAATGGTGCTACGGCTTAACCCCTCATCTTTAAGCCAAGCTGACATCACCGAGCCAATCAATACCCAAGGAAAACCGCTACTTATTCCAAAAGCAAAGACAGTTAAAAGACGTTTGTCTTTGTAATAACTAAGATATTGCGAAAAGCTAGATGATATCAACATAAAAGGGTATTACTCTGGCTGTTTTAATACTTCGACGGAAAGAATAATGACGGGCTCTTTAGGTATAAAGGTATAGCCAAGCTTTTCATTGTAGCCGGTTTCCACCTTCATAATCGCGTCCAGTGTTTCATAGCCTTCAGAGACATTCCCGAACACGGCAAAACCCCAGCCTCTACCTGGGTTCAAGTGATCGTTGTCATCCATATTAAAGAAAAACTGTCTGGTACCTGAGTGTGGTTTGTTGTCTTGGTATGCCATGGCAATGGTATACATATCATTTTTCAGACCATTACCGCTTTCATTGAAGATAGCTTCGCGCTCAAACATGCCATCGTACTCTTTGTCGTAGCCTCCACCTTGGATAACAAAGTCTTTTTCATTGGCTTCATCACGCTCAACTCGATGAAAGACAGAGCCGTTATAGTCTTTGTTGATAACGTAAGTTAAAAAGTTATTTACTGTAATAGGCGCTCTCGATCTGTCTAGTTCGACAATAATCGGCCCTTTACTGGTATTGATTTGAACTCGAGGGAATAGATTATTCTTTTGTACGAATTTACCGTTCATTTCGGCAAATACATTCATACTTAATAATAGGATGGTTAAGCTTAGAATTATTTTTTTCATTAACTTCCTCTCACAAATTGAATAAATTCAGGATCTTGAACGATTCGAGTCACAACCTGTTGAGCTAGATTGTTGAGCTGCTCTTCGATTTTGGCTTGGTCGTGTTTTAGTGGACCATTTAAATTAGCGCTACCTTTATATTGCTTTTTGAAACTGCGAGTGCCTTGCTTTATTAGTACGGTGACGTCAGCTTCAGCATCACTTTGGTGAGTCGAGAAAGACTCTTCAATAATGGCTTTAAAGCGATTGATATCCACAGTGACTTGCGTTGCTGCAACCGGTGTTATTTGCGCGCCATGTGCAGTGAGTGCTTGCGTCAATACCTGATTGAAGTTAACCGGTAAATTAGCATCAGGTACGTATAGTGCGGGTTCTTGGTTTTTCACGCGAATGGTGTATTTTGTGGTCCGCAGGTCGTTTACTTTGACCGCCACATTGGCGGCAAGCGCGTTTGACGAAGGTCCTTGATACTCCGGATGAAGAATGACACTGCGTGGTGAGCTTTCACAGCCCACGAGTATCAAGGTTAGCAAAATAATCAGCAATGAAAAACGCATGAAGTTAGCTCCTCTTTATTGCACTTAAAACAGTGAATTTTTTGTTGTTGCCTAGTGTCTTGCTGTTACCGAACAAACGCTTGAGTTTGTCGTCGTATTCCAAGTGGCGGTTACCGATAATTCTTAACTCTCCCCCTTGGCGAAGCGCAGCCTTAGCTTGTAAAAACATCTGCCAAGCAATGTGATCGGTGATTGCGTTGGCCTGATGGAATGGTGGGTTACACAGTATCAGATCCGCACCGTAATTTTCAAAACCCGTAAGGCAGTCGTTTTGAACGAACTGACAATCAGCAACACGCTCGGGTAGGTTATTCACGATATTTTGCTCCGCGCTATGCACCGCCATCGCCGACTCGTCGATAAAGGTGACGGTGGCATTTGGCATTTTTGCGAGCGTCATCAATCCGATGACACCATTACCACAGCCAAGATCAATGACCTTCAATGGTTTTTTACCCATAGGAAGGTAATTGATAAAAAAACGTGCGCCAATATCAAGAGAGTCTCGTGAGAAGACATTTGCTTCATTCGACAAGATAAAATCGGTTTTTTCCAGCGGCCAAGACACAGGGAATTTACTATCAATGGCTTTGGCTGACGTCTTGCTGAACACTAAACGCGATTTTTTTACCGCTAAGCTAGTCGTTGGCTCAGTCAAAAAGTGGCTAAAGCTTTTTAATGTTGAGGTGTGAATTTCTTTTGCTTTGCCAGCCGCAATTACGGGAATGTCCGTAGTCAGTTTACTTAACCGTGCAAGCTGCGCTTGTAATAGCCCTGAATTTTTGGGAATTTTTATTAATATCAGATCGATATCTTTTGGTAGCTCATCCATGCTAGTGAGTACATCAACCTGAGCGTCCGCAAGTTCGTTGGCCTCTAAATTATACTCATAGGCGAGGGTACTTACATAAGAGTCGGTGACTACTGTGCAGTGCTTGTCAGCAAGTGCACAGCATAATGCGCCAAAACTATCGTTGAGAATGAGAATACGGTTTGCATCGCGGTGATGTTCAAAGACATAATCTAACAGGTATTCGTCGGCTGAATCCCAAGCTTGTAAGCTGCGATTTTTTTGATCGAGTGGAAACCTATGTAGCGTAAAAGGGTTTCCGGCTAGAATTGCATCAGTCGTCATGTGAATGTTCTATAAATAAAAGCAGCGGGTAGTTTAACATGAGAGCAGTAGACAAAGCACGGAA
The DNA here is from genome assembly GCA_000814665.1 of Pseudoalteromonas flavipulchra NCIMB 2033 = ATCC BAA-314. Classification (GTDB taxonomy): domain Bacteria; phylum Pseudomonadota; class Gammaproteobacteria; order Enterobacterales; family Alteromonadaceae; genus Pseudoalteromonas; species Pseudoalteromonas maricaloris. The sequence goes on along the minus strand of JWIH01000017.1, from coordinate 159,133 downwards.
CTTGCCGAGCGGTTTTAGCTATCAAGCACAGGCTATTAGCTTCGACAAAAGTCTAGCGCTATATAATGTACTACTGAATAGCCTTGCGTGGCAGCAAAATACCATCACCTTATTTGGTAAGACCCATCAAACGCCTCGACTTGAACGCTTTATTGCCGACCCAGACGTGCATTATAGTTATTCGGGAAAGCGACTCGAAAATGCTCCTTGGCCTTCGGTATTGCTTGGGATCAGACAAACGCTAGAACGCAGATTTAATATTCCTTTTAATGCGGTATTGGCCAATTATTATCGTAATGGTCAAGACAGTATGGGCTGGCATAGTGATGATGAACCCGAACTCGGTTTGACGCCCATAATTGCTTCACTGTCGCTTGGCGCGACCCGCAAATTTAAAATACGCCACAAAGTAAGCCTCTCTGTAACCGACATTTTATTGGAAACGGGTAGCTTATTGGTAATGCAAGGTGATAGTCAGCGCGACTATCAACATGCTTTGCCAAAGCAGGCCAAGGTGACTCAGGGGCGTATTAATCTCACCTTTCGAAGTGTTGGAAATACGCGCTGAACGGCGTATAGTAGCGTCACGAATTGCTCTAGGAGACAAAGTATAATGTCAATGCAATCACAGATTTATGACAAAATAGCTGAAGCCGTTGCGTGCAAGCATCTGAACGTTATCAATGAAAGCCATATGCACAGCCGTGGCGAAGAGTCTCACTTTAAAGTCATTGTTGTAAGCGAACAATTTGTCGGCCAGAGGCTGCTGCAACGTCACCGAAAGATCAATGAAGTGCTAAAAGATGAATTACAAAACCATATTCACGCTTTGGCCATTCATGCCTATACACCAGAAGAGTTTTCAGACAAAGAAGGTCAAACGCCAGAGTCACCAAAATGCTTGGGTGGTTCTAAGTTCGATAGCTGATCAGATGTGTGTTTTACATATCTGCCAGTACACTACGCAGTAATTTTAATAAAGTGAGACCAATCTCACTTTTATTTTGTATTAAATCAATGGATAGGATCTCTTATGGTCATCAAACCAAAAATTCGCGGATTTATTTGTACGAATGCGCATCCGGTAGGCTGTGCTGCACACGTTCAAGAACAGATTGAATACGTAAAACAACAAGGCCAAATCGAAAATGGTCCCAAGAATGTATTAGTAATTGGTGCATCGACAGGTTATGGCTTGGCATCGCGTATCACGGCTGCATTTGGTGCCGGTGCGAAAACGCTAGGTATCTTCTTTGAAAAAGAAGGCTCAGAGAAGAAAACAGCATCAGCGGGTTGGTATAATACGGCTGCTTTCCAGCAAGCTGCAGAAGAAGCGGGTTTGTGGTCTAAAAATATCAATGGCGATGCGTTTTCTGATGAGTTGAAGCAAAAAACCATCGACACTATCAAAGCTGAACTGGGTAAAGTAGATTTAGTGGTATATAGCCTTGCGTCTCCTCGTCGTAAAGACCCTAAATCTGATGAAGTTTATTCTTCAACACTTAAGCCAATTGGCTCAGCTATCACAACTAAAAACCTAAATACTTCTAAACGCGTTATTGATGAAATGACAGTTGAAGCTGCTAACGAAGACGAAATCGCCAATACGGTTAAAGTGATGGGTGGTGAAGACTGGGAACTTTGGATTGATGCGCTTAAGCAAGCAGATGTACTGGCTGATGGTTTCAAAACAACGGCATACACTTATATCGGTAAAGAGTTGACTTGGCCAATATACGGTCACGCAACGATTGGTAAAGCAAAAGAAGACTTGGACCGTGCGACGCTGGCAATTCGCGAAACCACTGCTGATATTAATGGCGAAGCTTATGTGTCTTCACTGAATGCAGTAGTGACGCAGGCAAGCTCTGCTATTCCAATTATGCCTCTTTATATCTCTGCACTATTTAAAGTGATGAAAGGTGATGGCACATATGAAGGGACAATCGAGCAAATTCATGGATTGTTTACTGAAAATCTATATGGTCAATCGCCACGCTTTGATGATGGCGGTCACTTGTTCCAAAACTATAAGGAACTAGAAGACGGCGTTCAAGCTCGTGTGCAAACTATTTGGGATACTGTTGATACTGATACAATTGATGAATTGACGGATTATGTTGGTTATCACAACGAATTCTTGAAGCTATTCGGCTTCGGAGTTGACGGCGTAGATTACGAAGCTGATGTGGATGCAACGGTAGAAATTAGTCACCTCGTTTAATTTCACGGTTTTTGATCTCACTGTTTTTGATTTTGCGGGCAAAGTGCTACTTGGTACTTTGCCCGTTTTTGTTTGACCGTGAATTTTTACTTATTTTGTAGATTAGGGTAAGAAAAATTTTATCTATGCAACTTTGGTCTATACTCCTTCCAGTGATGGATTTTTCAACTAATCTAAATCCACGTTAAAGTCGTATTAATTTCATAATTCCACTCGCATACTCAGTACGATTAATGTTAAAATCAGAGAAATATGTGAGGACTTTTATCACGACGCTGCTTTTTTGTGCGCGTTGAGGGGTATTTTAAAGGGGCTTGTTTGGGAACCCTATCCGGACTCATAACTTTCTGCTCTTTATACCTAATACTTAGTACAAACGAGGTGGCGCTGTGGTGACTAAAGATATTTTCAGTTTCTTTCCGTTAATGTAATGCAAGTGCGTATGATCAACATAAAAAAAGGTCTGGACTTACCAATAGAGGGCGCACCTCAGCAAGTTATTCATGATGGTTCTGCTGTCAAACGAGTAGCTGTGCTAGGTGAAGAATTCATCGGTATGCGTCCTACCATGCATATTCGTGTGGATGACCAAGTCAAAAAAGGCCAAGTTCTTTTTGAAGATAAAAAGAACCCAGGCGTCAAGTTTACTGCGCCAGCTTCTGGTGTAGTTAAAGAAATTAACCGTGGTGCTAAGCGTGTACTTCAATCCGTTGTGATCGAAGTTCAAGGCGACGAGCAAATCACTTTCGAGAAGTTTTCAGCTGCTGATTTAAGCAACTTAGACTCTGAGAAAGTGAAGGAAGTGCTAATCGAGTCTGGTCAATGGCCAGCGCTTCGTGCACGTCCATTCAGCCGTGTCGCTGTGCCGAGTGCAACACCTAGCTCAATCTTTGTGACAGCAACAGATACTAATCCGTTAGCAGCAGATCCTGCTGTTATCATCGCAGAAAACGTGGAAGCGTTTGAAGCGGGTCTAGCGGTTGTATCTCGTTTGACTGAAGGCAAAGTATTTGTGTGTAAGAAAGCGGGTGCTAACGTACCTAGTTCTTCTATCTCACAAGTAGAAGTTCATGAGTTTGCAGGTGTGCACCCAGCAGGTAACGTGGGTACTCACATTCACTTCCTAGATTCTGTAGGTACAAACAAGCAAGTTTGGCACATTGGTTACCAAGATGTCATCGCGTTTGGTAAGTTGTTCCTGACAGGTGAAATCTACTCAGACAGAGTTGTTGCTTTAGCAGGCCCTCGAGTTAAGAACCCTCGCTTAGTGAAAACTCATGTCGGTGCGTCGCTAACAGATTTAGTTGCAGGCGAGCTTGAAGACGGTGATAACCGAGTCATTTCTGGCTCTGTGTTAGCTGGTAAAACAGCAACTGGCCCTCATGCTTACCTTGGTCGTTACCATACTCAAGTATCAGTATTACTTGAAGGTCGCGAAAAAGAGCTGTTTGGCTGGATCGCTCCGGGTAGTGACAAATTCTCAGTAACACGTACATTCATTTCACACTTAACACCTAGCCGTTTGTTCAAGATGACAACGTCTACTGGTGGTTCTAAGCGTGCGATGGTACCAATCGGTAACTATGAGCGTGTTATGCCACTCGATATTTTGCCAACGCTATTATTACGTGATCTGATTTCACGTGATCTAGATTCTGCGATTTCGTTGGGTGCACTAGAGCTAGATGAAGAAGATTTAGCACTATGTACTTACGTATGTCCGGGCAAATATGAGTACGGTTCAATCCTACGCGATTGCCTGACTACTATCGAGAAGGAAGGTTAAAAATGGCCTTAAAGAAATTTTTAGAAGACATTGAACCTCACTTTGAACCTGGTGGTAAACACGAGAAGTGGTACGCGCTTTACGAAGCCGTAGCAACTATCTTCTATACTCCTGGTTATGTAAACAAAGGTGCAACGCACGTACGCGATAACATCGACCTAAAACGTATTATGATTTTAGTGTGGATGGCGACGTTCCCTGCAATGTTCTTTGGTATGTTCAACATCGGTCACCAAGCTGCGCTTGCACTAGGTAACGGTTTTGAGCTTGCTAATACGTGGCAGGTAGCTATTTTCCAAGCGCTTGGTGGTGAATTAACTGCTGATGCAGGTTGGGGCGCCAAGATGTTCTATGGTGCGTGTTTCTTCTTGCCTATTTACGCAACCGTGTTTGCGGTTGGTGGCTTCTGGGAAGTGTTATTCGCATCAGTTCGTAAGCACGAAGTAAACGAAGGCTTCTTCGTAACTTCGGTATTATTTGCGCTTATCCTGCCTGCGACAATTCCGTTATGGCAAGCTGCTTTAGGTATTACGTTCGGTGTTGTAATCGCGAAGGAAATCTTCGGCGGTACGGGTCGTAACTTCCTAAACCCAGCACTTGCAGGCCGTGCGTTCTTATTCTTCGCATACCCTGCTGACATTTCTGGTGACACAGTATGGACAGCTGTTGATTCGTTCTCTGGTGCAACTTACCTAGGTCAAGCGACTGCAGGTTCACTAGACTACAGCAATATGGACCTGTGGTTTAACGCGTTCTACGGCTTTATCCAAGGCTCTGTAGGTGAAACATCAACACTGGCAATCTTACTTGGTGGTTTGTTCCTAGTTTATGTTCGTATCGCTTCATGGCGCATCGTGCTAGGTACATTCATTGGTATGGTTGTAATGTCATTCGTTCTAAATGCAATTGGCTCTGAAACAAATGCTGCGTTTGCTATGCCTTGGCACTGGCACTTAGTACTTGGTGGTTTTGCATTTGGTATGTTCTTTATGGCAACAGACCCTGTATCTGCGTCTTTCACAGACAAAGGTAAGTGGTTATACGGTGCGCTAATCGGTGTAATGGTTGTGCTTATCCGTGTTGTTAACCCGGCATACCCAGAGGGCATGATGTTAGCAATCCTATTCGCTAACCTTTTTGCTCCACTATTCGACCACTTCGTAGTGCAGTCAAATGTGAAGAGGAGATTGGCACGTGTCAACTAAGAATGAATCAATGGGCAAAACGCTTGGCGTAGTTGTTGGCTTATGTTTAGTGTGTGCAATCGTAGTATCTTTTGCTTCGGTTCAGCTTCGCCCTATGCAGCAAGCAAACAAAAACGAAGATATTCAACGTAACATTTTAGCCGTTGCTGGCTACGATAAAGTTAAAAACGTATCTGAAGTTTTTAACCAAAATATCGAATCACGTGTTGTTAGTCTTAAAACGGGTGAGTTTGTTGAAGACGTTAAAGCGGAATCTTTTGACTTTGAAGCGACTAAGTTTGATGCCAAACGTAGTTACAAACTTTCAAAAGCAGAAGACAAAGCGGGTATTCAACGTATCACGAATAACTCTCCAGTTTATTTCGCAAAAGATGACCAAGGTAAAGTGTCTACTATCATTCTACCAATTCAAGGTTACGGCCTTTGGGGTGTGATGTATGGCTTTCTTGCGCTAGAAGCTGATGGTGAGACGATTAAGTCAATCAACTTTTATAAGCACAGCGAAACTCCAGGTCTTGGTGGTGAAATCCAAAATCCTAAGTGGACTGCACTTTGGGATGGTAAAGAGCTTCCTGTCGACGTTGTTAAAGGTAGTGCTGGCGGTAACGAACACAAGGTAGATGGTCTATCTGGTGCGACACTTACTTCTAATGGTGTTGATCATACAGTAGATTTCTGGACAAGCGACAAAGCGTTTGGTCCATTCCTTGCGAAAGTACGTAAAGGAGCATTGAACTAATGGCTAATGCAAAAGAAATGAAGGAAGTCTTGTTTGGTCCTGTTTTTGCGAACAACCCGATTGCACTACAAGTGTTGGGTATCTGTTCTGCACTAGCGGTAACTTCAAGCCTTAAAAATGCACTTATCATGTCAATTGCGTTGACATTGGTTACTGCGTTTTCAAGTTTATTTATCTCAATGATCCGTAATCACATTCCTTCAAGTGTGCGTATCATTGTACAAATGACGATTATTGCATCTTTAGTAATCGTTGTAGACCAAGTGCTTCAAGCCGTTGTTTACTCAACAGCAAAAGAACTATCAACGTTCATTGGCCTTATCATTACTAACTGTATCGTAATGGGTCGTGCAGAAGCATACGCAATGAAGTCACCACCAACAATGTCGTTCCTTGACGGTATTGGTAACGGCTTAGGTTACTCTGTTGTACTTCTAACAGTTGGCTTTATCCGTGAGCTATTCGGTGCGGGCACATTGTTTGGCGTTGAAATCTTACCACTTATCTCTGAAGGTGGTTGGTATCAGCCTATGGGTCTACTAGTTATGCCATTCAGTTCGTTCTTCATCGTAGGTGCATTTATTTGGGCACTACGTACTTGGAAGAAAGAGCAAGTAGAAGCGAAGGCATAAGGGGAGAGAGATGGAACAATATATCAATTTATTTATAAAAGCAGTTTTCATTGAAAACTTAGCTTTGTCTTTCTTCTTAGGTATGTGTACTTTCTTGGCGGTATCTAAGAAAGTAACAACGTCGCTAGGTCTAGGTATTGCGGTAGTTGTGGTTCTTGGTATCTCTGTACCAGTAAACAACTTGGTGTATCACGCAGTGCTAGCGCCGGGCGCATTGGAATGGTTAGGCTTCCCTGAAGTGGATCTTAGCTTCCTACGCTTCTTGACGTTTATCGGTGTAATCGCAGCGCTTGTTCAAATTCTAGAAATGACGTTGGATAAGTTCTTCCCTGCGCTATATAACGCACTAGGTATCTTCCTACCGCTAATCACAGTTAACTGTGCGATTTTCGGTGCGGTATCATTCATGGTTGAGCGTAACTTAAACTTCGGTGAATCTGTAGTTTATGGTCTAGGTTCAGGTGTGGGCTGGGCACTTGCTATCGTATTGCTAGCAGGTATTCGTGAGAAGATGAAGTATGCAGACGTTCCTGATGGTTTACGTGGCTTAGGTATTACCTTTGTTACTGTAGGTCTAATGGGCTTTGGCTTCATGTCATTCTCTGGTATTTCACTGTAAGGTAGCGAGGAAACTATACGATGGAAACTATTGTATTAGGCGTAAGCATGTTCATCGCTATCGTTGTGATGCTAGTGCTTATCATCATTGCAGCGAAATCGAAGCTTGTAGCAAGCGGTGACGTTACAATTGATATTAACGGCGATCCTGAAAAAGCGATCAAGACTCCTGCTGGCGGTAAGCTACTAGGTGCACTTGCAAACGCGGGTATTTTCGTATCGTCTGCATGTGGTGGCGGTGGCTCATGTGGTCAGTGTCGCGTACATATTAAAGAGGGTGGTGGTGATATTCTACCAACCGAACTTGACCACATCTCTAAAGGTGAAGCACGTGAAGGCTGTCGTCTAGCGTGTCAGGTTAATGTTAAAAACGACATGGAAATCGAAGTTGAAGAATCAATCTTCGGTGTTAAAAAGTGGGAATGTACTGTTATCTCTAACGATAACAAAGCAACTTTCATCAAGGAGCTAAAACTAGGCATCCCTGAAGGTGAAGTTGTACCTTTCCGTGCCGGTGGTTACATTCAGATTGAAGCACCAGCTCACCATGTTAAATATGCAGACTATGATATTCCTGAAGAATATCGTGCTGACTGGGAACGTTTTGGTTTCTTTAAGCTAGAGTCTAAGGTTGACGACGAAACGATCCGTGCGTACTCAATGGCTAACTACCCAGAAGAGTTTGGCATCATCATGCTAAACGTACGTATCGCAACTCCGCCGCCAAATAACCTAACATTACCTTGTGGTAAGATGTCATCATACATCTGGTCACTTAAAGAAGGTGATAAGGTGACTATTTCTGGACCATTCGGTGAATTCTTCGCGAAAGACACTGATGCAGAAATGGTATTCGTTGGTGGTGGTGCTGGTATGGCGCCAATGCGTTCACACATTTTCGATCAGCTTAAGCGTCTAAACTCTAAGCGTAAGATGTCTTTCTGGTACGGTGCTCGTTCTAAGCGTGAAATGTTCTACGTGGAAGACTTTGACGGTCTAGCAGAAGAAAATGATAACTTCGAATGGCATGTTGCACTTTCTGATCCTCAACCAGAGGATAACTGGGAAGGTTACACGGGCTTCATTCATAACGTACTTTTTGAAAACTATCTTAAAGACCATGAAGCGCCAGAAGATTGTGAGTTCTACATGTGTGGTCCTCCAATGATGAACGCGGCAGTTATTAACATGCTTAAAGACTTAGGTGTTGAAGACGAAAACATCCTACTTGATGACTTCGGTGGTTAATTAGGTTTCGGTCTAACAATGAACTTAAGTTAGAATATAAGCCCTCCAGCAAAATGCTTTGCTCGAGGGCTTTTTTATACCCGTTGGTACTAAACTCAGGGAATTCTGATGCAAGCAAGTTACGCTTTTTTATCTAGATTTTTTATTATTTCGTTTTTATTCGTTTTTTTAACAGGGTGCCAAGACGCCAAACCTGAAGCCAAGGAAATCGTGCTGTCTGGTAAAACCATGGGCACGACTTACAACATCAAGGTATTCCCCGGTGAAAAGCCGCTCGAACAAGCGCAGTTGCACGATGAGGTCGAGCAAGCATTAAAGGCTGTTAATCAATCTATGTCCACCTATATCCCAGATTCTGAGATTAACCAGTTCAACCGTTTAGCCGCAAATACCGTTATGCCTATCAGTGAAGACTTTCGCTTGGTAGTTGCTGAATCTATCCGCCTTGGAAAGTCGACCAAAACGCTTGATGTTACGATGGGACCGCTTATCGATTTGTGGGGATTTGGTCCTGACAAAAGACCAACAATGCGTCCGTCACAGGTCGAGTTAGACGATATGCGCACTCGTATCGGTGTTGATAAGCTTATTTTAAATGACCGTGGTCTTGCGAAAACAGTTACGGGGCTTGAATTATCATTTTCTGCAACCGCTAAAGGCTATGGCATAGATAAGGTCGCTGAGGTGATTGAGAGTCATGATATTCATGACTATATGGTAGAAATCGGTGGCGAGCTTCGCGTTTCTGGCAAGAAACCGGATGGTGGGTGGCGTATTGCTATCGAGAAACCCGATGCGCCTGTTGGTCAACGCCAAATTCACCGCGTGATAGAGCCTGGTAAAAACGGTATTGCAACTTCAGGAGACTACCGTATTTTTTATGAAATGGACGGTGAAACCTTTACACACCTCATTGACCCAACAACTGGTCGCCCAGTTAAACATGAGCTGGTATCGGTAACGGTACTACATCCATCTGCGATGACAGCTGATGGCCTAGCAACAGCATTGACTGTGATGGGCACGGAGCGTGCAAAGGCGTATGCCACCGAGCATCAACTCCCTGTGTATTTGATGTATAAAAGTCCTGAAGGGATCAAGAGTTACGCGAGTGAAGCATTTCAGCCGTACTTGAATTAAGCTGTACAACACCCCATAATTTAATTGTGAGTGACGCCATGAAAGCGTATAATTTGCGCGTCGTCACTCAATTCAATGTAGCAATAAAAGGGGCTAGATAATGTCTTTATTCCTCCTTACTTTCGGTTTACTTATGCTTATCGCTGTGGCGATGGCTGTAGGCGTTATCGTACAAAAGAAATCCATGGCCAGTAGTTGTGGTGGTTTGGGCTCAATGGGCATTGACAAAATTTGTGATTGCGACGATCCATGCGACAAACGCAAAAAGCGGTTAGCGAAAGAAGAGATGTGGAAAGAAAACCAGATCCTGTAACCGTAGAATGATATTAATTGAAAACGCAAGCTTAGCTTGCGTTTTTGCTTTTTGGGTAACAAACCTTAGGTTAAGTAAAAATGCAGCGGCAGCTATATTTTGTTCGTCATGGTGAAACGACCCTATCAGGCCATTTACTTGGAGTGACAGATCCCGAACTCAGTACCATAGGCGCTCAGCAATTGCTGCAATCGTTAACGAGTCTAAGTGGCCTGCGGCGTATTATTAGCTCTCCAAGGAAGCGCTGTCTGAATACTGCTACAGCCTTTGCAAAGCAGTATCAACTCCCCGTTGAGGTGGAACCAAATCTCGCCGAATTTGATTTTGGATTATGGGATGGACAAGCTTATGATACGCTTTGGCGAGAAACCCAATCTCCAAGTATTGGTGACTTCTGGCAAAACCCTTGGCTGCACACGCCTCCTGAGGGCGAGTCTATGTATGATTTCCATCATCGGGTTGCCACATGGTGGCACAGCATTTTGGCGTCGCCAGGTGAAGAGTGTACTGCCGTCGTAGCGCATGCTGGAGTAATAAAAGCGCTTGTAGCACTTATTCTTGACCTATCACCTGAGTTTACTGCATACCAATCGAAAATAGATATTCCTTATGCGGGTATAGTAAAAGTTGAGGTGTTTTACGACAGCAGCCAAACTGCTTGGCCAAAAGTTGTATTTTAGACGTCTAGACTTCATAATATTGCAAATTTCGTGATAGGTAGATATTGGGAATGAGGTGTGAGTCCTCAACTGTCCCCGCAACTGTAAGTGCTTGAGCCATGTCTCTTGCATAAGTCAGATACCAAGGCCTATCCATATACTTAAGCGGGCAGACTTAAGTCAAAGTTGTTGCTTGTCTATAAGCTACTACTTTGCCGTGCCCAATCAGAGGTGCTATGGCAGTCACTCCACAGTTTCAAGTCGATAAACTTAGCGTACAGCTTGGTGGTAAAGCCATCTTAAAGGCACTCAGCTTTGCTATTAATTCGGGTGAATTTATTGGTTTGCTCGGACCGAATGGTGCTGGAAAGTCGACTTTGCTGCGCACTTTATATCAATACACAGCACCAAGTTCTGGGGCGCTACTTTTCAATGGTAAGCCGCTAGTTAGTTATGGACGTAAAGCCTACGCGAGACATGTTGCTGTAGTGCTACAAGAGATCCCCGCTGAGTTTACTCTGCCATTATTTGATATGGTATTGATGGGGCTAACACCGAACAAATCACTGCTCGCGACAACGACGGCCGCTGAAAAACAGGCAATCTTACATGCCATTGAGCAAGTTGGATTGAGCCATAAATTGGAGCAATGTTTTAGCTCCTTGTCTGGTGGGGAGAAGCAAAGAGCAATGATCGCACGTGCCATGGTGCAAGCGCCTCAAGTATTGATAATGGATGAGCCCACCAGCCATTTGGACATTAAATATCAAATCCAAATTATGGAGCTGGCCAAACAGCTTGGTGTTACTATTATTGCGTCTTTTCACGACTTAAATTTGGCTAGCGCCTTGTGCGACCGCTTATTAGTATTAAATAACGGTGAGCTGGTTGCAGATGGGTCGCCACTTGAAGTCATTACCGAAAGCCTATTAAGCCAAGTTTTTGGGGTATGCGCAGAGGTTTCTACTGTCCGTCATCCGCCAAATAACAGTGAGATCCCACATATACGCTTTCATTACGGGTATCAATTATGATTGCCGCAAAGCGGATCGCGTTGATATCGATACTGCTATTGAGCTTGTGCTGTTTTAGCATGCTGATGGCACTTAAGATCGGTGCGATTGATTTATCTTGGCATACGGTTATACAAGCGATTATTAATTTTGATCCCAACGTACTTCAACAGCGGGTGGTAGTTGAACTTCGTCTGCCACGGATGTTACTGGCGATGAGCGCGGGAGCAGGACTGGCGATAGCGGGTCTTATTTTACAAACCGTTACGCGTAACCCTCTAGCTGATCCTTATTTATTTGGTATTTCTTCAGGTGCTTCATTCGGTGTGGTGGTGCTTATCGCGCTATTTGGTGCACAGTCTAGCCTGATGATGTCTGGGGCTGCATTTGTCGGAAGTTTGCTGTCTATCTTGCTACTTTTATTTGTGGCAAATCGCAATGCGCTGCAGCAGGTGGAAACTATGCTCTTGGCGGGCGTTGCACTTTCTTTTCTGTTCAGTGCCTTTACCAGCTTGTTGCTTTATTGGAGTGACCCTCAAGCCATCAGTGCAATCTTGTTTTGGAATCTAGGCTCATTTGCAAGAGCGAGCTGGCAATGGCTATGGCTTCCATGTTTGGTCGTGTTGCTAAGTTTTATCACGCTTTTAGTGATGCGTCGGCCACTCAACGCCTTGTTGCTCGGAGATGAGAGTGCCACCACGCTTGGCGTGAATGTAGGGCGAGTGCGAATAGGTATGTTGTTATTGAGCTCCTTACTCACCGCAGTACTTGTGGCTGCGTGCGGCGGAGTCGGATTTGTAGGCTTGATGATCCCGCATATCGTGCGCTTTTTTATCTCGCAAGCAAAGGTCATTGGGCTTGTGGCCACCGCGCTTTGCGGTTCGCTTTTGATGCTATGGGTGGATGTATTGTCGCGCACGCTTATCGATAATCAGGAACTTCCTGTGGGTGTGATCACTGCCGCCATTGGCAGCGTGTTCTTCTTGGCATTGCTTATTTTCAAAAATCGCCGCTCTGGAGGCGTCGGAGTTACCCATGGTTAAACCGTTAGATACTCGCTTAAACACGCTTATTCAACAGCGTATTGATTTAAAAACCAAACCGCTAGGTGCGCTTGGTAAGCTTGAAGTCTTGGCTGCGCAGTTAGTACAGATCTTCTCACAAGGGCAGACGCAATTAGACATAGAGCAGTTAGCAATAACACGCCCTGCAATGTTTGTTTTTGCGGGCGACCATGGTATTGCAAGCCAAGGGGTTTCTATTGCGCCAAGCGAAGTGACTGGGCAAATGGTTGCAAACTTTGTGCAGGGGGGGGCCGCGATCAACGTCTTTTGTCGACAACTTGGTTGGCAGTTAACCGTAGTAGACTGTGGCACGTTAGTGCCATGCGAGCCTGCGCCGAATTTGCGCTCGCAGCGACTTGGCGATATTACTCATGCCTTCCATAAACAACCCGCGATGAGCGAAATGCAGCTCAAGCAAGGACTTGAATATGGAGAGCAAGTGGTGATGTCCGCTATTGAAGCGGGTAGCAACGTGATTGCTTTTGGTGAAATGGGGATTGGCAATACCAGTTCTGCAGCTGTAATTTTAGCGGCGCTCAGCGGGGCGAGTGTGGAATTGTGTGTGGGGCGCGGTACAGGCATTGACGATGAAACGCTTTGCAAAAAACGGGCACTTATCAAACAGGCTCTAGAATATCATCAAGATAAGCTTGCGACGCCAGAACAAATTTTGCAGCGCTTGGGTGGCTTTGAAATTGTGCAAATGGTTGGTGCTATGCTGGCGGTTGCACGTGCACAAAAAGTGATTATAGTGGATGGCTTCATCTCCACCGCAGCGGCTATGTTGGCAAGTAGAATAGCACCGCATAGTAAGCAATATATGGTGTTTGCTCACGGCTCTATGGAGCAAGGTCATAAGTTAATGTTAGAGCAGTTAAACGCTGAGCCATTACTACATTTAGATATGCGCTTGGGTGAGGGAACGGGCGCCGCTCTAGCGCTTCCATTATTACAAGCTGCGCTAGGCTTTTTTTGCGAAATGGCAAGCTTTGCCGATGCCCATGTTACGCAAGTGGTAGACGCATAATGCAGTGGCAACAAGAGTGGCGACTGTTTAAGCTTGCCGTGGTGTTTTTAACGCGGGTGCCAATTCGTTTGGAACCTGCCCCTTCATCTGATGAACTTAACGAAGTGAGTGGTTACTTTGCTTTGGTTGGTTTATTTGTTGGTAGCTTCTCGGCCATGCTTGGCTATGTTGCCAGTGGAGGTGTGTCGCCAATGTTCGGCGCCGTCGTTGCACTGGCTGCGAGTATTTTACTTACCGGCGCTTTCCATGAAGACGGTCTTGCCGATGTTTTTGATGGTTTTGGCGGTGGCTGGAGTCGTGAACAAAAGCTTGAGATCATGAAAGATAGCCGCCTTGGTACATACGGTAGTTGTGCGCTGATATTACTGTTAATGGCCAAGTTTTCGCTTTTGACCATGCTCTTTAATGACTTTGCAGTGACACTCGCTGCATTTATTTTAGCCCATAGCCTAAGCCGTGCCTTTGCGGTGTCTTTAATCGGTGCACTTAACTATGTACAAGCTGATGAGCTGAGCAAAGTTAAGCCTGTAGCGAAATATCTATCAAGTGCTGCGTCAACTCGCCTTACGCTTACTACCATCGCAGTTTTAATTTTCTGTTGGCCATGGCTTGCGCTTTCACTGTTCGACTTGCTGATGCTGTGTACTTGCTTATTTGTGTTAAGACTTGTGTGCATTAAATGGTTTAACGCGCAGCTTGGTGGTTACACCGGAGACTGTTTAGGGGCTGCGCAGCAACTTGCTGAGCTTGTTATTTTGCTTTTTATTGTGGGTCATCTCTAATGGCACAAATACAGTTAATACTGGGCGGTGCTCGCTCAGGAAAGAGTCGCTTGGCAGAGCAGCGCGCTATTCTATTGTTAGAGCAAGGTGCGGTGAACGAACTTTACTATGTTGCAACTGCAAAAGCTCAAGATGAAGAAATGAAAAGTCGAGTGTTTGCTCACCAGATGCAGCGCGATAGCCGCTGGCAGCTAGTAGAAGAGTCGTGGCATATTGATAAGCTTATTGCTACTGCACGCGAAGATGCGCTGTTACTTATCGATTGTTTGACCTTATGGCTGAGTTTTGGCTTATGCGAAATGGGTAAGGCCGCGACCATAGACAAAAAAGAACATGTGCTGGCGGCACTAGAAAGCTGTGCTGCAACTGTTATTTTGGTGAGTAACGAAGTGGGACATGGGATAATTCCGCTTGGCGAGCTAAGCCGTGAGTTTGTTGATGAGTCTGGTTGGCTCCATCAAGACATTGCTAAAGTGGCCGACAGAGTCGATTTTGTTATTGCAGGCTTGCCACAATGTTTAAAAGGTCAAGACGTATGAAAACCTTAATGGTGCAGGGCACCACGTCGGATGCCGGTAAAAGTACACTGGTTGCGGGACTTTGCCGGGTGCTGCAACGAAAAGGCTTATCGGTTGCGCCTTTTAAGCCGCAAAATATGGCACTAAATAGTGCCGTCACACCGTGCGGCGGTGAAATTGGTCGGGCGCAAGCACTCCAAGCCGAGGCCGCAAAAGTCCCACTATCCACAGACTTTAATCCTATTTTGCTTAAGCCAAACTCTGACACTGGCGCACAAGTGATCATTCACGGCAAAGCCATTAGCAATATGGAAGCAGCCGCTTATCATGATTACAAAAAGGTAGCGCTGGAGGCTGTACTTTCCTCACATCAACGCCTCAGCGAACAATTTGAGCTGTGTATAGTGGAAGGGGCGGGGAGCCCTGCTGAGATCAATCTGCGTGAAAATGACATAGCCAATATGGGGTTTGCCTGTGAAGTTGCATGCCCCGTGATCATTATCGCTGATATCGACAAAGGCGGGGTGTTCGCACACTTGGTTGGCACACTTGCGCTATTAAGTGACTATGAACAAAGCTTGGTTAAAGGATTTGTGATCAATCGCTTCCGTGGTGATATTGCGTTATTGCAATCAGGACTTGACTGGCTCGAGCAAAAAACGGGTAAGCCTGTATTTGGGGTATTGCCCTATTTGCATGGCTTAGCGCTTGATGCAGAAGATGCGGTGACGGTGGACAATATCTGTGAACGGGGATCGTTAAGCGTCAGGGTTTTACTATTTCCTCATATTAGCAATCACACCGACTTTGACACCTTGCGCTTAAACCCTGAAGTGGATTTGCTTTATGTGCGCTATCAAGAATCTATCGGTCCTTGTGACTTAATCATTCTGCCTGGTAGCAAAAATGTGTTGAGCGATTTAACCTTCTTACGCAAACAGGGTTGGGCAGAAGAAATCAAACGGCACCTGAGGTACGGTGGTAAGGTACTAGGTGTGTGTGGCGGTTTGCAAATGTTAGGTAAGTTCATCAGAGATCCAAATGCGGTGGAATCAACTCTCGGTGAAGTCGCTGGGCTTGGTCTGGCTGACTTTGAGACTACACTTTCAGAGCAAAAAGTACTGACGCAAGTATCTGGCATTTGCCAATTGAATGAGCAAAGTGCTGAAATTTATGGTTACGAGATCCATGCAGGGGTTTCTTCTGGAGCGGCACTAGAGGTGCCATTCTTGCGATTTAACACACATCCAAATAACAGTGTGAAAGATGGTTTTATCTCTCGAGATAATCAAATTGCAGCCACCTATTTACATGGTTTATTTGATACGGTCGCCGCCACACAGGCTATCTTGTCTTGGGCTGGTAGTAATCAAGCGGGCACTGCCGCGATTGATTTAGCGAAGCACAGAGAGCAGCAAATTACGCGTCTTGCCGATAGCTGTGAAGCACATTTAGATTGGCAAAAATTGATGAAAATAATTGAGGAATAACATGAGCGAACAACAAGATAAACATCAGCAACGACAGCAAAAAGTAAAACAACAAGTCGATGAAAAAATTGCCGCGGCGCAGCAAGAGCAGGGCATTTTGCAAGTGATCACAGGTAACGGTAAAGGCAAGTCAACATCTGGTTTCGGCACCGTTGCGCGTTGTGTCGGTCATGGTATGAACGCTGCGGTTGTACAGTTTATTAAAGGAACCTGGGATTGCGGTGAACGCAATTTGCTCGAAAAAGTCGGCGTGCCATTTGCGGTCATGAAAACGGGCTTCACATGGGAAACGCAAAACCGTGAAACCGACACTGCCGCTGCGCAGGCGACGTGGCAGCAAGCAAAAGTATGGCTACAAGATGAAAGCATCGACTTGGTATTGCTTGACGAAATTACGTATATGTTGAGCTATGAATATCTAGATTTAGACGAAGTCATAACGGCGCTAGAAAACCGTCCTACCATGCAATCAGTGATTGTAACTGGGCGCGGTGCACATCGACGCCTGACCGAGCTTGCAGATACCGTGAGCGAAGTGCGTAATGTGAAGCATGCCTTTGAGGCCGGCATTAAGGCGCGAAAAGGGTTTGACTACTGATGCTAAAATTCGCCTTATTTATTGTTCTAGGTTTTGCCTTTAGCGTTAGTGCTAAGCCCGCAGAGCGGATCATCGCGCTTGCGCCTCATATTGTCGAAAATCTTTATGCAATAGGAGCTGGGGAGCGGGTTGTAGGCACGGTAGCCTATGCAGATTATCCAGAATCAGCCAAGCAACTGCCTCAAGTTGGTGACTATCAAGGCATTTCGGTTGAGAAAATTTTGGCACTTAAGCCTGATCTTATCATTGCGTGGAAAAATGCAAGTCACGTTCCTATGCTTGAAAAGCTCGAAAGCTTTGGTGTTGAGGTGATTTATAGTGAAGCGAAATATCTAGATAAACTACCGGAAGAGTTGCTACGCCTAGGTAAAATTACTGGCCTTGGAGCCCAAGCTCAGCAACAGGCTGATTTATTTACTAAACGTTTAAATGAGCTAAAGGCCCAGTATAAACAAAGCGCTAGCTTAGCTGTATTTTATCAATTGTGGCCATCACCGCTGATGACAGTGGGAGGCGAAAGTTGGTTACAGCAAGTATTTACTGTGTGTAATGTGAAAAATGTTTTTGCCGACGCCACCACGGACTATCCGCAAATTAGCATTGAGAATGTTCTGTTGAAATCACCACAAGTGATTGTGATCCCTGAAGAAAAGACCAAACAAGAAGTTAAGTCAATTGCATGGCAGCAATGGCCGTCGATCCCTGCGGTAAAGTACCAACAAACTATTTCGGTAGATGCCGATCTGCTCCATCGTTATAGCTATCGTATGCTCGAGGGAATATCGGATTTATGTGGTAAACTCGACGTTTCTCGAAGCCATTATAATATGATGAAAAAAGGTGAAGAATGACAACGTGGAGTGACGTGTTAGGTCAGGAAAAACAACAAGATTACTTTAAACAAACCATGGATTACGTGGCAGAGCGTCGTGCTCAAGGTATAAATGTGTTTCCGCCCCATGAACAGGTATTTGACGCGTTCAAAGTCACGCCTTTCGATCAGGTTAAAGTGGTGATTTTAGGGCAAGATCCCTACCACGGACCCAATCAAGCACATGGTCTATGTTTCTCTGTGTTGCCAGGGATTAAGCCGCCGCCGTCGTTAAATAATATGTATAAAGAGTTGGTGCAGGATATTGACGGCTTTCGCATACCTAATCACGGCTACCTAATTGACTGGGCTAAACAGGGCGTACTACTGTTAAATACGGTGTTGACGGTAGAACAAGGCCAAGCCCATTCACATAAGCATTTGGGCTGGGAGCGCTTTACAGATGTAGTGATTGAAAGGCTGAATGCCCACAGCGAAGGTGTGATTTTCTTACTCTGGGGCTCACACGCCCAGAAAAAGGGTAAGAGCATAGACACAAACCGTCACCATGTTTTACACGCACCACACCCTTCGCCGCTCTCAGCACATCGCGGCTTTTTTGGTAGTGGCCATTTCAGCAAAACTAATCAGCTGCTTACCCAAATGGGTAAGCAGCCAATCGACTGGCGATTGGCTGAGCTATAATACCAATTAGTCTTAATACTTGCGCAATTTGAAGGAGTAAATCTGACGCTAACTGCGTTAAAAATTTATTATTTAGAACAACTAAATAGCAAAATTTTTGCCTTGTTATCGACAAGATTTTCTCGCCTCAAAATAGACCACTTAATTAAGCGAATTGGTATAACAACAAAAAAGAGCGCCGTGAAGGGCGCTCTTTTTAGTTAAAATCAAATTCGTCTAAATCAACACTGTCTGCGAAAATATCCAATTCCTGTAGTTCTTTGCGTAGTCGCTGTTTATCTTTTAGCGCTTCAATTTCACGCCATTTTCTTTTTTTGCCCTTAGATGAAGTTTTTTTCCTAGTATCCGGACTTTCTAATAATTCTAATAACTCGTCTAGGGTATCCATGAAAATCTCCTATTGATAAAAACAACCTAAAGTGGCATTTGCTTTGGCTGTTGTTAGCACTACAACTGCAATGACACCGTTGATCTCTTCATACTATTTGGCAAACCTCAATATGAGGAACCGATAAAAGTCTGATAGCTAAAGTACGCTACAAACAACCCCGCGTTGCTTGCTTTTTGTACCAAAACCAGAAAGTAGCGGCATCAATTTTCACTTCAAGTGATATTGATATACCACAGACGGGATAAAAATAAAACACAATTGTGTCTTTTGGGTTAAAACCAAGTGACAGTTTGATGAAGGTCAATTCGGGTGATATCTAGGAGGTGTCAGAAAGGTTTGTATTGAGAGCGATAACAAAAACGCCGCAATATGCGGCGTTTCGAAATCGAATGTTTAAGGCGCTTACAGTGCTTTAAAGCGTGCGACTAGTGTTTCTTGTGCATCGGCAAATGAGCGAATACCTTCAGCAAGCTTTTCTGTGGCCATGGCGTCTTGGTTATGTAACCAACGGAACTCACTTTCGCTAAGCGCAGCAGGTTTTGCTTTAGGCGCAAAGTCAGCCTGAAGTAGGTAATTTTCGTTTGCAGGCATTTCAGCGAGCTCTTCTAGTAGAGAAGGGCTAATCGTGAGCTTATCGCAACCCGTTAGGGCTAGAATTTCACCTGTATTTCTGAAGCTGGCGCCCATTACAACGGTTTTATAACCGTGCTGTTTATAGAATTCAAAAATACTACGAACAGATTGCACACCCGGATCTTGTTGTGGGTCAGTTGGTTTTTCTAGGCCGTTGGCAACGTGCCAATCTAGAATACGCCCAACAAATGGTGAGATTAAAAATACGTTTGCATCGGCACATGCTCGTGCTTGCGCTTCGCTAAATAGCAGCGTTAGGTTACACTTAACACCTTCTTTTTCCAGTGCTTCAGCGGCTTTAATACCTTCCCAAGTCGATGCAATCTTAATCAAGATTTTGTCTTTGCTTACGCCTTGCGCTTCATATAAATTTAATAGCGTTTTTGCTTTTGCGATAGTCGCTTCGGTATCAAAAGATAAACGTGCGTCTACTTCTGTTGAGATATATCCCGGCACAGAGTTTGCGATTTCTTTACCAATCACAACGGCAAAATAGTCACAAGCAAGCGCTAATTGCTTTTCAGCGTCACTTTCATTGGCTTTGGCATAATCCCAAGCTTCTGTTAGATAAGGCTGATAAGCAGGCGTCTCTGCCGCTTTAAGTAAAAGAGAAGGGTTAGTTGTTGCATCCTCAGGCTGTAGCTTGCGGATGGCTTCAATGTCACCGGTGTCAGCGACGATTGATGAATGTTGTTTTAGCCTATCTAATGCTGAAGTCATGTGTTCCTCATTCCAATATTGATAACAGCGAAGTGATATTAGACGCCTTATGTTGCAACACCATGAAATAGCTGAATAGGTCATATGTCCGTATCGGGCGACATATCACACTCGCTATTTGAGGTTATTGTTATATAAGGTCGAGTTGTAAAGCGAAGCTGTATTTTAACAGCGAATTGCTTAAGCCCAAGTGAAAGCGGACAAACACTTGAAGTTACTTGGGGATAGTGTTGAAATTGACATTAATTACTAGCTAAGTCAATAGGCAAACCATGATCACAGTTATCTCTCCAGCGAAAAACCTAGACTATGAAACACCTGCGCCAACCAAGATGCACACACAGCCAGAGCTGCTGGAGCATAGCGAGTCACTTATTCAAGTTTGTCGCGATTTATCACCACAGCAGATCGGTAGCTTAATGAAGATAAGCGACAAGCTCGCGGGCTTAAATGCGGCAAGGTTTGCCGAGTGGTCAGAGCCTTTTACACAAGACAATGCTAAACAAGCTATTTTTGCTTTTAATGGCGATGTGTATGTCGGTTTAGAAGCACAAAGCCTAACTGAGGCTAATTTAAATTATGCGCAAAATCATTTACGTATCTTATCTGGGCTGTATGGCATCCTAAAACCACTTGACTTAATGCAGGCCTATCGTTTAGAAATGGGTACAAAGTTAAGTAACCCGCGTGGCAAAAACCTGTATGAGTTTTGGGGCACGATTATCGCTGAAAAACTGAATAAGGTCATGGAAGGGGCACAAACACAATACTTGGTAAACTTAGCTTCAAATGAGTACTTTAAAGCGGTAGATAAGAAAGCGCTGAAAGGCGACATTATCACTCCTATCTTTAAAGATTGTAAAAATGGTCAATACAAAGTCATCAGTTTTTACGCGAAAAAAGCGCGCGGTATGATGGCAAGGTATATCATTGAGAACCAAGTATCGGATTTGGAAAGCCTGAAAGCGTTTGATATTGCTGGATACCGCTTTAGTGAAGAAGCAACGCAAAAGGCCCAAGAACCGGTGTTTTTGAGAGCAGAACAATGACAACAAAATTATGGGTAGCAGCAGTGTTCGCCGCTGTGTTTGTTAGCGGCTGTAGTGGACATTTTACCACTCGAGTCAGCAATGTGCCGGTCGATTGCGAAGGTGATTCACGTTCGTGTTCTATGAGCTGTCGCAGAGATTACTCAGATCCGATGCAAGTACAAAACTGTGAGGACAGGTGTTTTCAACAGCAAAATCAATGTCGAGTGGATAGACCAACAGAAGATAAATGGGAAATTACGGACGAAAAACCGACTTATCCCGCTTCCTTCTAATTCACTACGCTACGCGCCTTTGGGTAAGCTCATATAGGCGCGTACAACTCTGTCTCTAAATGCTAAATCCGCTGCTTTTTCGGCAGCTCTGTAAAGTTGGCAAAACCCCTCGGGCTTTCCTGTCTGCAATAAAATGTCATCTAAAGCATCGATGCCAGTTAGGGTCTGCTGCCAGCGAGATACTAGGTTAGTGTCAGGCTCTGGCAGCTGACAGAGGATTTGCTCAGATAACCTAAACTCACTGTTGGTAGCGACTTTGATCATATCGTCATTGGCCGCAGCTAACCAAGTAGCGCCTTTTGCGTTGACACAAATTAACGGTAAATAAGGCGCGATGGCTGGAAAGGCTGTGTTTTTAAACACCTCCACTTGCCAGTAAGCGCGAGCAATCTTCACAAACTGCTCGAAATTAGTGATGGCTGAAAAGCCTGATTGTGCGATGGGTTTGATTTCAACTCTGGGTTTGTTTGCATTCACCGTATCGTTTGCGGTATCTATATACCAATCTCCCACCAACATCGCATTTTGAAAGTACTCATCGCGTAGCGAACCCCATACTTTTTTGAGCTCGGCATTCTCTGTAAGCATGTAATTTCTGAGCACAGATAAACGTTCTGAATTTTGCTTGAGCTCCGTGGTGACGAGTTTAAACATTTCATCGCGAATTTCTAGGCAGCGACCAAGCGGGTAGGGTTTATCTGAAAAATAATTGTACTTTGGTGCAAGCGTAAGATCGGCTTTGAGACGAAGGTTTGCCAGCTCAAAAGCGAGTAAATCTATTTCCTGTTGTGTCAAAACAAAGCCACTGGGTAGATACTAGATGGCACTAGTATAACCACAGTGGCGAATTTGGCCTATTTAATTGAAGAAATTAAATAACTTAGGATTGCATCAGGCTTAGGATCTCGGCTCGTATCCGGCAGATATTTAGGCCTTGTGAATATACCTTGCTCTACTAACGCGTCCAGCGCATCTAAGTGCGCAATGCCCGTTTTACCGAGATATAAATTATCTAAGCTGCGAGTATTGGCAAGTTGCACTATGTCTTTAAAGCCTTTTAAGTAGAGATGATCTTTAGTAAAGCCACCACCACGGAAAATACGCGTGGTCAGCGCAAAGGCTTCATTGACGTTTAATACACCTGAGTCAGCCAAAAATTCATACACTTGATAGAATTTGTCGCCTTTAAGCAGCATGTTGACCGCAATCACCCTGAGCGCCAATACTTTCAATCGTGTCAAATTTATTTGCCCAGATTGATACTCACGATAGATGGCAAGGCCTTCTTGGGTGTAGGTATTGCCAGGTAAACCTAAGTGCAGCACTTTAAGTTGCTGGGCGTCAGCATTTAAGGTCGTGAGCAAGTGCACGCCTATTTCATGCTCTATCAAGGCATTGATATCAAGCTCAGATAGCATCGCACTGCTATTCACAAGCAGAAGACGCTTACTATTATCGACCATTGCTTTGGCAACGAGCTTGCTTGATATAGCGACCTTACAAGGTAAGCCCATGGTCTCAATCGCTTGATTAAAACGTACTAAGGCTTGCTCGGCGGTAATGTCTTTTTTTGGCAAGGTTTCGGTTTCGCGCGCGTGCAGCAAGAAGGTCGCATTATTTATATCGTTGTAATCCGGCTCACCATAATAGCGTAGCGAGTTATACAAAAAGGCTTCGCGACCAATTTGGGTGATCAGTTCGATTTTTGTGGCGTAGCTGTCAATCACTTTACGATATAAATCTTTTACGATCGGATCTTGGATTTTTCCAACGGGCAAGCGATAGAGTTGCTCTTTAAACTCATACGGGTCAATTTTCAGCGGGCGATATTTAAACGCAGGCTGATAATGACGTTTCGAGAAAAAGCGACGTTTCTCTTGTGCGATATTACTTGGGTTAACGTAATGCAGCGTTTCAAGGTTTCTGGCTATGCGGTATAGCGCTGAGTCCACGTTAATCAGCGCAGGGTCAAGCTGCGACGTTGATTTTGCTTTGCGAAGTGGCTTATAGCAGTGATTTTTAGCAAATGTTTTTGCCGTTTTACTCAAAGCAACATGCATGTTGCGCTGTAGTTTTTCAAACACCACAGGGAATAATTCGCCACTGTTTTCGTCCATAAAGACTTTTTTCACTTCCAATGGCACCACTAAGGTGTTATCAAAGTGGCTGGTAATATATTGCGCTTGATAACCATGGCCCTGAAAGACGGTATTTTCAGCACAATCCACCAGCTGGCCTGCCAGTTTTTTCAGTCCTAGCTGCTTTTTCAGCTCATCTAATACGGCGCGAAAACGCAAGGTATCAAGTTGTGCAGTGCCAATATTAAAGGTTGGTGCATAAGGGTAGCTACGAATTTGATAATTATAGCTGTGCACATCAAATAGCAAGCAGGCACCAAACTTACGCTCAAGCGTGGTTAACAGCGCACTGAGCACACGGTAATAGGCTGCATGCTTTGACAAGCTAACATCTATGTCTGCATTTGGTAGCGCTTGGCTCCACACTTGTTTACCCCATGCTTCTTTGTATATCGCAAGTTCTGGCGCACGGTTAAGATCGTATTCGTAACGTGAGTCACGCGCGATAAGCGTGATGGGTAATGATTCAATCATGCCGTCGGTAAACGGATCTTCCTCTTGTAAACGCTCAGTATCGCTAATGGCGAACAAGCCTTTTAGGCTAGCACGGGTGCGGTGGCCTGCGTGTACAGCAGTGGCGACATAAGGCACGTATTCCCTCACTTCGAGGTGAAAAGCACCTTCAGCAAATTGTCCACTGATGGGTTTGCCGGCTTCAAGCGCGGCAATGATGGCTTGTTCAGATAGCATGAGCATCTTCTATTACTTGACGGAATTGGTTTTTGCGATGCGTTACTAGCTCTTTGGCGTGCACCACACTCTCTACAAAATCGATAACTTGCACTTGCAGCTTACAGCGGTTTAAACGGTTAATACGGGTTATCCCCCCAGGCGAGAGTACGTTAACTTCGATAAGCTTGCCGCCTATCACGTCAATGCCAACAAAATACAAACCATCACGCACAAGCTTAGGACCGATGTGCTTACATAGCGCTTTTTCTTGGTTAGTGAGTTTGTGTTTCACCACTTTGCCACCGGCATGTACGTTGGCACGCACTTCATTTGCTGCAGGCACACGTTTCATGGCACCAATCGGTTCGCCGTTAAGCATTAGGATGCGAACATCACCCTCGTCGGCACCTTCAACATAATCTTGTAAAATGACGTAGTTGCTGCCTTTACCAGCCTCGTCGCCACCAATATAAAACTCAAGGAGTGAGCTAAAGCTTTGCTTCGCGCGTTTTTCAACGACGATAACACCGCGACCGCCAAAGCCATCAAGCGGCTTTAAGATCATTTTCTCTTGCTCTGACTCAGAGAATATACGCTCTAAATACTCTTTGTTTTTAGATACATGCGTATTTGGAATAAACTCTCTCGCGATGCCTTGGAAAGATGCCGTGTATAGCTTGTTATTAGCAATGCGCAGGCCATCAATGTCGTTGATGATGAAAGTATCATCACGAACAGAGTCTAAAAAGTTCATCGCTAAGGTATCAAGCGGCGGATTAGCGCGCATAAATATTGCGTCAAAACCTGCCAAAGGAAGCTGTACTTTTTTAAACTCAGCTTTGTTGTAAAAGCTCACGAAGTTATCAGATACTTTTTGGCCTGCAACAAATACATCACAGAAGGCACTAGCAACACTTTCGCGAATAGTGAGGTTGTTTACGGTGGTGATGGCAACGACGTGACCGCGCGATACGGCTTCGTGGATAAGTCTTAGCGTGCTGTCGTTTTCAGCTTCTACACGCTCCCAAGGGTACATAATAAAACAGATTTTCACGGGCTATTTTTGCTCAGCAAATAAATTGGCAATATAGCGGTAAAATAGCTTAGACGCTCACGGATTATTTTTATCGACAAGATAAGGAATATCAATCATCTACTGGGCAAGAAGCAGAGCACTGACAGGTGCTCTGCAAGGTGGATATCATACTCTAAAGCGGTTAACTATGTCACTCAATTCGTGACTTGCTCGTGTTAGTTGCTCACTGGTGTTGTTGAGTGAATGTGTGGTATCCAAAGAGTGATGGGTGGAGTCAGAAAGCTGAGCTATTCGCTCATTAACTTCTTGTGCTGCAAGACTCTGCTCGTCGGTGGCTTTGGCGATGTGGGTACTCATATCCGAGATAGCGTCAATAAGGCGCTCAATTTCGGTTAATGCGTTATCGGCAAGCTGTACTTGTTCAACCGTTTGCTCCGAGATTTGTTGGCTAATTTTAACTGCTGCTACGGCCTGCTGCGCTTCTTTTTGCAGTCGCTCGATCATGTTGTGGATTTCATCTGTGCTTTGACCTGTACGACTTGCAAGGGTGCGTACTTCATCTGCAACAACAGCAAAGCCTCGTCCTTGTTCACCTGCTCGAGCGGCTTCTATTGCCGCGTTTAATGCAAGTAAATTAGTTTGCTCCGCAATACCTCGAATAACATCGAGCACCGATCCTATATGTTGACTCTCTTGCGCAAGGCTCGTTGTTGTCACGCTCACAGATTGAATTTGCTCCGACAGTTTTTTAATGGCGGCGATGGTTTGAGAAATAGTTTGTTTGCCTTTTTCACTGTAATTGCGTGCGTCTGCGGCGGAATGCTCTGCAGTGTCTGCATTGCTACTGATCTCACGAACTTGCATGGTCATTTGTTCGGCAGCCGTGGCGACTTGGCGGCTATTGTCATTTTGCGACTCAATAAATGCCAAGTTTTCTTCGCCAGCCGCTTTTACCTGATTAGCCAGCGTTTCAACTTCTTTGGCGTTATGGGCCACTGTCGCGATGGAATGACGCATCTTCTCAGTATACAAGTTAAAGTATTTGGCAAGCGCGGTTATCTCATCTTTACCGCTTTCGTCGAGTTGTCGAGTCAAATCGCCTTCGCCTTGAGCGATATCTTTCATCATATCTTTGGCTTGTTGAATGGGGGTGATGATGCTCTTACCTATGATTGCACTAAATGGGAATAGCAAAATAATAAGCACCGCCATCTCAATTAATAGCAAATTTCGAATGTGCGCAAACTCAGCTTCGATAGTGTCGAGGTACACACCGGAGCCGATGATCCAACCCCAAGGTGTAAACGCTTTGACGTAAGATATTTTTTCGACAGGAGCTTCTTTACCGGGCTTTGGCCACAGGTAGGGAACAAATCCCGCACCACTTTTTTCTGCCACTTGTACCATTTCAACGAATAAGCGCTTGCCGGTGGGATCTTTTGATTGGCTGAGATCTTTGCCGTTGAGCTCGCTTTTAAATGGGTGCATCACCATTTTTGGGTGATAGTCGTTGATCCAAAAGTAATTATTACCTTCGTATCGTAAAGCGGCAACGGCATCAAGGGCTGCGGATTTCGCTTGCGCCTCTGGGAGTTTCCCAGATACATATTGTTGATGAAAGTAAGCCACTAAACTATAGGCATTTTCAACAAGGTTTTGAGTTTTATGATATTGCTGCTTTTCGAGAGCATCATACTGTTGCGATAAGCTTACTGCGCTTTGAAGGATAACGCCGATAATAACGACAATGATAAGTAACGCGAGGCGTTGGAAAATGGTGAGATTTCGAAAAAACTGTTTGGACATAACGCAATCCTTATGTCGTTTTTATTATTGAAAGTAGAAGCGCAAACGCCTCATCAATTCATACTAATTAATCTTAGTAGTAATACCAATTGCGTTAATTCTCCAACCAATTTGAAGGGTGAAATACCATATTAGCTTCGTTAAAAATTTCTCATTTAGAACAACTAAATAGCAAAATTTTTGCCTAGCTACTAAAGCTATTTCTCCGCTTCAAATAGCTCATTTACTTAACGCGATTGATATAATAACTTGAGATAGAACAATAAATTCAGTTTTTCTTAGTCTAGAAGAATAAACAATTAGACCAATGGACTAGAACTAAATGTAGAGAAAATAAGAAGCGCCAGCTCATAGGAAGCTAGGCGCTATTAAGTGTTTACTTAGCTTCAACCTCAAAATGACGATTAAAGAAGTCAGTAATGGTTTGATGCAGGTGGGTTTGTACTTTTTTGCCACGTAAGCTGTGCTTCGAGCCTGGATAAGTCATCATTTCAAATGGCTTAACCTCGTCCTGCAACTGCTTAAATAGTTTCGTTGCATGGGTAAATAGTACGTTATCGTCCGCCATACCGTGATAAATCATCAGCGGGCCTTTTAGTCCATCAGCATAAGGGAACACCGCGCTTTGCTCATAGCCCTTAGCATTTGTATCTGGGTGACCCAAGTAACGCTCAGTGTAATGCGTGTCATATAGAGCCCAATCTGTTACTGGCGCACCAGAGACACCAGCTTTAAAGTAGTCGCCTGCTTTAAACATTGTCATCAGCGCCATGTAACCACCATAGCTGTGACCATAAATACCAATACGCTCAGGGTCGACGTACTCTAGTGTACGTAAGAACTCAACGCCTTTAATTTGGTCAGCCACTTCCACTACACCTAAGTGCTTGTAGATTGGATCTTCAAACTTTTTACCACGGTTGTATGAACCTCGGTTATCTAATTGGAAAATCACATAGCCTTGTTGTGCAAGATATTGGAAATACAAGTTTTTGCTACGCCAGCTGTTGGTCACGCGTTGTGCATGAGGTCCGCCATACACGTTCACAATAACCGGATATTTCTTACCGTTTTCAAGCTTTGCTGGCTTAAATAAGCGGTAATACATGGTTTGACCATCTTCCGCTTTAAGCGTGCCATATTCTGGCGTAGCTAGATTGCTCAAATAAGGCGTTAACGGATGTTCGTTATTCAGCGCATTTTCTTCAAGCCAAGTCACAAAGTCACCATTCACTTTTCGTAACGCAACGGCTGGTGGACGGTTTACAGAAGAGCTTTTATCGATAAAGGTACGGTTATCTTTCGCCAGTA
Source organism: Pseudoalteromonas flavipulchra NCIMB 2033 = ATCC BAA-314 (assembly GCA_000814665.1). Lineage (GTDB taxonomy): Bacteria > Pseudomonadota > Gammaproteobacteria > Enterobacterales > Alteromonadaceae > Pseudoalteromonas > Pseudoalteromonas maricaloris. The sequence continues at coordinate 130,530 of JWIH01000017.1, read as the reverse complement.
CAACACTGTGATAGCTGCCTTTTTCGGTAATACGTTTTGCATCGCCATCTTTAAAAAGTGGTACGCTGTATAGGTGGCTTTCAAGCGGTGTGTCTTTACGGCCGGAGAAGTATACGATACCTTTTTTCTCATCAATGCCCTGAAGGCTTTCAACAATCCAATCGCCTTTAGTGATTTGGCGTACAAGTTGGCCATTGGTTCTGTACAGGTAAAGGTGTTTAAAGCCATCGCGCTCAGATGCCCAAACGAAATGCTTTTTGTCCTTTAGGAATTCAAGGTCAAAGTGTAGGTTAATCCAAGTATCACTGGTTTCGGTCAGGGCGACTTGCTGCTTTTTGCTTTTAGTATCGTAAAAGCGCAGTTCCAGTTTTTGCTGTGAGCGATTTTGCCACTGGTATGACAATGTTTTGTTGTCTTTTAACCAATTTGCACGGGCAATATAGATATCTTTATCGTCGCCTAAATCAATCCAATCCACCTTTTGGTCATTGATCTTTACAACACCCAGTTCAATTTCAACGTTAGCAGTACCCGTATATGGATAGCGTTGATTGAATAACTTGACCTCTTCGGCATAGATTTCGTTACGAATGGCTTCTTGAACAGGGCTTTCATCAATGCGTGTGAAGGCGATTTGTTGCTCATCACCCGACCACCAATAGCCCGTCATACGGCTCATCTCTTCTTGAGCAACGAACTCAGCCATGCCGTTTTTAATTACGCCACCGCCGTCTTTAGTTAATTGCGTTTCTTTACCCGATTTAAGGTCAATGGCATAGAGGTTTTGCTCACGAATAAAAGAAACAAAGTTACCTTTTGGTGAGAAGCGAGCGTCGGTTTCGAATGCTTCCGTTTCCGTTAGTTTCTTGCTCTTACCAGAAGCGATTTCATAGTAGTACAAGTCGCCATTGAGTGGGAAAAGTAGCGCTTTGCCATCTTTTGACCATTTGTATTCTAAAATACCACGGCCAAAAATACGTTGACGCTCACGACGTGCTTTTTCTTCATCTGAGAGGTTCTCTGGGCCAGAAAATAGCGCCGCAGAATCTACCAACAAGCGGTTGGTATTGTCTTTTAGATTGTATTCCCAAAGGTCGTAACGGTTATAGTCTTCTTTTTTACCTTGAAGATAAGTAACACGAGAACCGTCAGGAGAAAATTGCAGTTTTACAGGCGCTTTACCTGAAAGAGACGGGTCGTCAAAAAGTCGCTCTAGCGTTAGTTGCTCTGCGCTAACGGTGACAGAGGCAAGCGCTAACGGAAGGGCGATGGTGTAGTGTTTAATGCGAGAGTGCACGGTAGCCACCTTGTTATATTTTTAAAGTCTGATCGGATGGTAATGAAGCCGCTTTGCAATAGCAACAAATTCGGATAGAGTGCCGAGTAAATAGGATTTAAAGAGTTTCACTATGTCATTTGAATTAGCTAAAGAATTACAACGAGACTGTATCTTAATTACCGAGTGGCCGCTGTGTAGCGTATTGTTAATGAATGACTCACAATACCCTTGGTTTATCTTAGTACCTAGGGTTGTGGGCGCGAAAGAAATTATTGATTTACCTGAGTCGCAGCAAGTTCAATTCTGGCAAGAATCGGCCAAGCTGAGTCGTTTGTTACAAGACACCTTTACCCCAGATAAATTAAATGTGGCTGCGCTTGGTAATATGGTGCCGCAACTACATGTGCACCACATTGCACGATTTAAAACCGATATTGCATGGCCAAAACCGGTTTGGGGACTCTATCCAGCAAAACCCTATAGTGATGAGGAAGTTGAGCAGCTAAAAGCGAGTTTTGCTTAAAGCCTCAAAAAGGCCATGAGACTGAAAACACATCAAGCGCTTTACAAACTTTTAAGCTCTACGTGTTTTGTGTTTATATCTGGAACTGTTATAACTGAAATTGACTTTTGCCGTTTTAAATCAAGGAGTACGCGATATGAATAAAAGTTTAGTTGTTATTTTGGCAGTATCATTATTATCCGCCTGTAAGGCGACTGTGCCAGAGCCTTATCAAAAAGATCGTGAACCAGAATCCAGAACTGAATATAGTGGTGTGGAAGGGTTGGCGCAGCAACAGCAAGATCAAAGTTATCTGATGCGCAAAGAGCTACAAGACAAATGCGATGATGCGAAAGTAAATTTAGCGATTGCTAAATCTGACAAAGCTACAAAAGCCATCAAAAAACACCAAAGAGAAATCAAAGATTATTGTATCTAGGATTAATTACACCATGGTAGTAAGCACTACCATGGTGTGCTCGGTAATTACAGTCCTAGCACCTGCTTACCTTGCTTAAAGGTAACATCAACAGGAATGTTCGCTTTGGAAAGCTTATCTAGATCTTTTTGTAGTTCCGCTTTGATATCGCCGTGTGTTGCGATCAGTTGGTCTACTTTTTGATAGTCGCCGTCACCTTGTAGCGTTAGGATAAGGTTAGACAGTTTCTCCATCGCTGCGCCCATCTTTTCCATATTCACTTGATATAAACCATCCGTGTTCTTAGAAAACGCGCCTTCTTCTTTAAAGAAGTTAAAGCGGATCATGTTTGCTTTACCGTGCGCACTGGATGCGCCAAAACGTACTGAGCGGAAGATACCAGCCATAAAGGTGATGTAGTAATCCTCAAGCGTACCTTCGGTGATCTCGCCTTTTTTAAGTAGTTGCTCAACCATGTATAGGCCTAGGATATCTGCTTTGCCTTCTTCAAGCGCACTGGCGTGTTCTTGCAGTGATTGGCGCACAGTACCTTTACCTGTAATGGTATTTTTAATGCCTAGACCATGGGCCACCTCATGGAACATGGTATTAGCAAAGAAAGCATCAAAGGTGATGTGCTTACGTTGCTCAGGGACGATAAGTTGATCAGCAATTGGTACTAAGATCTTATCGAATTTTGCGCGCATGGCGTTTTTAAGCTGTAGGCGACGTGTACCTTTTTGGAGTTGTACTTCTTCGTCATTTGGTAGGTTAATCGCAATGGTTTTACTACCCGCGTTTGAATGGCCTGCATAATAAATGACGTCATATGCGTTTAAGTCAGCATCAGATCCAGGCACTTCTTGCTTGTATTTATCGTCAACTGGCAAGCCGGTTTGTAGCTCAGGTAAAAAAGCGGCAAATTTAGCGAGACGCTCACTCCACGCCAAGTCTTTCACTAGAACGTAAGACTCAAAAGCGGCGCGATAGCCAAAAAGCTGGTCTTCATAGGTTTCAATTGGGCCAATCACCACATCAATCGGGTTATTCTTCATGTCCATCCAAGCGAAATCAGACGCTTGGTAGCTATTATTGACTAATGCATCTGCGCGCAAGTTTAAGTAGTTTGCAAACTCTTTATCTTGTGCCAGTTTACTTGCTTGGCGTAAAAGCTCTGCGGCTTTATCCAACTCTGCTTTATATGCAGATGAATAAGAAGTGCTGTAAAGCTTGCCGCTTTCATCGCGGCGGATGACTGAGTACAGTCCTGTTTTATCTTTTACATCGGCGTTATTTAGCTCGTCTTTGGTGATGTCGTTTGGGTAAAATTCTGCACCCAGTGCTTTTTCTTCAAAGCCAGAAAGAAAAACTTGGTCGCCATTTAAACGATCCCAAGGCCCATAGTTAATATCTGCGAATTGACGTACTTTTTCGTCTGAAATTTTGCTTAGGAATGTTGCTTTGTCTTCGCCGAACGCTTGTTGCCAAAATAAATCATCCATAATAACCGAAGCGTCGATGAGTAAAGCTAACATCTTTTTCTGGTTATCGTTTAAGTGACTTAAATCTGTTTCTAGCGTTACTGGGGTATAAATATCTAGCCGGTCTTGAGATGCATTAACTAGCTTATAGCCTGATTGTTTAGTATCAACTTGTGCTTGCTCAGTTTGAGCACTAGGTTTCTCAGAAGAGGTTGATGGCTCAGAGCAGCCAGTTAGGGTGAGACCTGTTGCAAGTGCGATTGCAACCGAAATCATAGAGTTTTTCATAATGCTCCCTTATTGTCTTAATTATGTGGCGATCACCTTACACGATTTTGTATCACAATACTTAGTTAACTTAGTTTAGCATGTGGTACGTAAGCCGCTGTTAACGTGAAAGGTCATCATTTGTGTCCAGCTGTGGGTCATTTTCAGTATTTTTGCGGCAAAGTTTGCCACAATACACCGTATGCTATGAATTCTAACTTGCTAATTATTGAGGGTATATAAATAAAATATTATTTTTTTAGATTTTCTTAACTTTATCCGAAAGTTAGACAATACTTACGTCATAGATACTAAAAATCAGCAGTGTGACCTCCAGCAAGCAAGTGCTTACTTTTGCCATAAGCTTACGCTTGTAGTCGGGTCTTTTATTCAGTTATTAAAGGGATTTGGTTTCATGTCTACAGAAAATGCTTTGCTCACGATTCTAACTGACAGAATCAATAACGATACCTTGGTATTGCCGACATTACCTGAAATCGCAGTGCGGGTTAGGCAAGCGGCAGATGACCCTGAAATTAACTTGATGCAGATGGCAGACGTTATTTCTCACGATCCAGCCCTCGCAGCACGTATGATCAAAGTTGCCAATAGTGCTTTTATGGGCCGTACGGTGAAGGTAAATACCTTAAACCAAGCGGTAACTCGTATCGGTCTCAGACAAATCAAGAATATAGCGACTGCAATGGCGATGGAGCAGCTATTCGTTTCTAATAACAAGCTTATCAAGACTTACATGGACAAAGCTTGGCAGAAAACGCTAAAAGTTGCTTGCCAAGCGATAACAACGATGGATTTTTATCTTCGCGTCAACAAGCATACATCGCTTAACAAAGATACAATCACCTTGGCTTCTTTGGTGTTTAATATCGGTGTTTTACCGATTTTGACAGAGGCTGAACGTCACCCTGAAGTGTTTGCCAACCCAAGCTTTTTGGCTCATGCCATCCAGAAATTAGGCGGCAAAATTGGGGGGGCAATAATGCGAGAGTGGGAATTCACCGATGAGTTTGTTGAAGTCGCAGAAAGCTGGGCAAATCCAAATTATCGGCCTGAACATGTTTGTTATGTCGACTTTATTCGTGTTGGTGCAATTGTAGAAGGTATTTTGCAGGTGTCGGATAAGTCTGCAGCGCTAAAACAGTATGAAGAAAAAGGGGTAATAAGAGAGGTGAATATGTTTGCTGATGACACTTATTTGAATGTACTCGAAGACGTTAAAACAATGTTTGCTTAATCCCAGTACTCAATACGCGGTTTCAGCGCTTTTGTTTGCCGTGAATATAAAGACCTCTGGTGAGGTCTTTATCGTTTAGGGTATAGCCTCAGTTTGAGGCTTTCGAACTATTCTGCTTATCCGAGCACCTGTAACTGAAATCGTTAAGCCACATAAAATAAAACCACCCCCAACGGCTTCCATTAGCATCAATTGCTCATTGAGTAATAACGCTGAACCTACAATGCCAACAATAGGGATTAATAAAGCAAAAGGCGTCACTGCCGCGGCCTTGTAATTTTTAAGTAGCCAACCCCATACTGCGAATGCAATCAGCGTCGAGATATAACCCACATAGGCAATGGATAGCCAAGACTGTGTTGTGGTGTTTAGTAGTAAGGTCAATGGGGCATCAGTTTCAATAAAATAAGATAGTGTAAAAAGTGGCAATGGCGGCACTAGGCTTACCCAGACAATAAAGTGGAGTAAATTAACGTCTTGCAGGCGCTTCATAATAAGATTTGAAAACGACCAAAATAATGCCGCTAATAGAATGAGCACCGCGCCCAATATTGTCGTTGACCCAGAGGAGTTGATAAAAAACAAACTAAAGCCAAACGTTGCGATGCTAATCCCCACCACTTGAAAGCGATCCATGGTTTCCTTTAACAACAAAACACTTAGCAAAACCGTGAAAATGACTTGGGCTTGTAGCAGCAAAGAAGCAATGCCGGCTGATGCGTTTGACTCCATCGCAATAAACAGCAAGCTAAACTTAAGCACACCTAAAAACAGCCCAACACCGAGTACGTTCCATACCGACGTTTTAGGAAAAGGAATGAAGAATACTGCAGGGATCGCGACTACCAAAAAACGCAAGCCTGAGAATAAAATAGGAGGCAACTCTGCTAGGCCAAATTTAATGACCGAAAAGTTAAGCCCCCAAATTATCACTACTATTAAAGCCAATGAAATGCTTTTTACATTCACGCGCGTCAAACTCCGTTTAATTGTACGAGTTACCGTTTTCGGGTATCGGGCTACTGGCGTAAATTGTCTTCGATACCTGAAATTCAGGTTAGCAAAGCGTTACTGCCAAAGCCGAATTGCTATCATGCCATTGAAGAGTAAATAAAGCGCGACAAATGCGTTGGTTAGTGCAAATAAAGTGGCGAGCCAGTAACTATACGCTCGCACTTGAGTGCGTGCAGTCCGCTCGTTATTGGCGCAAAGCGACCTTGTGAAGATAGCGTATTGAGCTGGATAAAGAAAAATTGATAGCCATATCCGCTATCAATTTTTCGTACCCAAAGGTCAACAGGCCCTAGGTAATTGACTCTAAAATTAAGACGCTAGGCCTTCGTCGTCACCAAGACCTTTGGTTAGATCTTCTAACAACTCTTTGATTTCTTCCGATACCAAAATGAAGTCAGCATCAAGTTTAACGGCTAGATCTTCTTTAGGGATATCCGCATTTTGGTCTTTAAGTGCTTCTGCATAGCTTAAACGTTTTAATGTGCCATCGTTTTGTAAAACGAACTTCACGCGCTCACGCCAATCTAACGCGAGTTTAGTCACACGTTTACCGTTTTCTAGGTGCGTTTTGATTTCGTCTGATGAAAGGTCATGTTGTTTTAACTTGACTTGAGCACCGTTGTCGTCTGGCTCTTGCAACTCAGCGTCGGTGCCTATTGCAAAGCCTTCAGGTGCACTAAACTCGGTGAGCCAGTGTGTTAGCTGTAAGTCTAAATCATAGTTTGCAAACGCAGGTACAACAGGAAGCGTGCCCAGAGACTTACGCAGTAGTGCAAGTAGTTCTTCCGCTTTATTGAAGCTGGCACTATTTACAATCACCCAACCTGATTTTTGGTCGATAAAAGCAAATTGCAGGCTCGATTTTTTGAACGCTTGAGGCAATAAAGTGGCTAGGATATTTTCTTTAATATCGTCTTTTTCTTTTTTCTTTACTGGACGATTTTCTTGTTGCTCTATTTGCTCAATTTTTTCGGCGACCATTTCATTGACTACGGCTGCAGGAAGCACTTTTTCTTCACGCTTAGCACAAACCAAGATACTGTCTTGAGAAAAATGAGAAAGCATTTGGCCATGTTTGCCAAAAGCTTTTGTCCAGCCAAAAGTGGTTATGTCTTGGCTACCACAAGGACGAAAAATATCCTGCTCGAGTGCTTTTTCGAAATCTTCTTGTGCGTAAGTTACATCTTGTTTGAATTTGTAGCAGATTAAGTTACTGAACCACATAGAAATATGCCCGTCTGGAATAAAATTGCGGTCATCATAGCAAAAAGGTCACAGCTTGTATTCCACTAGATGATGTTTGATGATGGGGGAGATATCTTGCGTCAATACGCCACTTTGCAGTATGGCGTATTGGACGGTTGTCGTGTTCTAAACTTGGTTAGCTAAACATCGCCATTGGTTTTTGTAAGTCTTTTGGGAAGCTGATGTAGTAGGTGAGGCCTTTGCCTTCTTCACTATTTACTTCGATATCCCCATTCAAAGTTTGTTTTACGAGGTTTAGGGTAATATGGGTACCAAGCCCACTGCCACCTTGATCGCGTTTGGTCGTAAAGAAGGGATCAAACAACCGGTCTAGTTGGGCTTTACTTACGCCCTTGCCGTTGTCTTTGTAGACGATATTTACCATACCATTGTCTTCTTTAATCTTAATATCTATTTGTCCTTGGTCTTGATTTTCAAAACCATGGATCAAAGAGTTCATGATAAGGTTAGTGAATATTTGGCTAATTGCCCCAGCTGGTAAATTTAGCGTCATGTCTTCAGGGCATTCAACATTCACTTGATGATGAGTTTTCTTCAATTTTGGATGTAATGAGCGGATCACTTCACCAAGGTATTGCTTCAGGTTAATAGTACGAACCGCTTCACTGGCCTGATCGACTGCAATTTGTTTAAAGCTTGCGACAAGCTCCGATGCACGGTCTAAATTGGTGGTAAGTAGGCTAGCACTTTGCTTTGCTTCGCTAATGAATTCTTCTAACGCTTTTGGTGATAAGGTTTTTCCGTTGTACGCCGCCTCAAGCTGATCTAAACGTTCCTGCAAGAACGACGTTGCTGTCACGCCGATACCAACGGGGGTATTAATATCGTGCGTAATACCGGCAACGAGACCACCAAGTGCCGCCATTTTTTCAGAGCCCACTAGGCGCTCTTGAGCCATATTCAGCTCATCTACGTATTTCTCAAGTTCTTTTTGTTTCGTTAGTAATTCTTCTTCTGTTTGTTTTCTTAAATCAATCTCTTCTGTGAGCGTTAACTTCTGTTTTTCTAATTCATATTTTTGTTGCTGAAGATCCATCATCGCTTGGCTCAGGTTTGAAGTTTTACGTGCGACTTCTTGTTCCAACTGAATATTATGTTGGTCGAGCTTTTCATTGCTGATCAGCAGCTCTTTTTGAGTTTGGTCGAGTTTTTTACGATATTCAGAGACCTTATCAATTAGCTTATTGAATGCCTCTTCCATGATCTTTAGTTCATTGCGCTCTTTTGCGCCGATATCTATTTTATGGCCATCAACGTTGTCGACCTCAAAGTCTTCAATTTGCTCGGTGAGGTCGCTTAATGGCTCGGTAAGTAGCTTTCTGAAGGCAATTAAAAATAGAATAATCAAGAAAGTCGTCTTGATCATCGCATTACCTATCAAAAAGTAGATAGAAATCATAATGCGACTAAAGACGACTTCTCGGCTAGAAAACAATGTTACATCACCGACTTGTGTTGCACGTCCCGAAAATTCAAAAATCAACGGAAATGTATAACCAAATAAACCAGAGGGCGTATCTTCGATTATTGCTTCTTCTTGAACAAGCTGTTGGCTATACAGCTCGTGGATATCTAGTGAGCGGCCAAGCTGTGAAATAATCTCACCGCTGTCATCACGTACAATAATTCCTTCGATCATGGGGATCGCAAGTAGCCCCTCAGCGGTAGTAACGGTCTGCTTCGTATTGAGTTCCCAAATGGCACGGGTCAAACTGCGGCTAAAGGTTTTTTGCAGCATGGTAAGTTCATTGCGAATATAGTCTTTGGTATTGACGTATTCAGCAACGATTTGACCACATGTGACGACAAAGGTTAGAAGGAAGTAAACCGACAGCACATTGGTGAGCAATTTTTTTGAGAGGCTTTTTTGCAGCATGAATTAAGCTGAGCTCCTACGGTAAGTTCATCGCCTTTGTATAATCTGTTTTTAAAGTTAGCCAATAAATGGTTAAAAATAAATAATTATCTTCATTAATTATGCTTTTTAGCGCCTTACCTAGGAAAGTTTAATGTGTTATAAGATAGCGATATCCAGTGACCGTTTTATTAACGATAGTACAAGACTGACCACTTTATGAGTTATTCCGTCTTAGTTTGCGATGATTCGGCTGTCGCCCGTAAACAAGTCATTAAAAACTTACAGAGCAAATTAGACCTGACCTTGCACCAAGCACAGAATGGCCAGCAGGCGATTGATTTACTGAAAACCCAGCAAATAGATTTATTGTGCCTGGATTTAACCATGCCAATACTTGATGGGATTGCTGTGTTAGAGGCAATAAAAGCACACCGAATTGAATGTTTCGTAGTGGTTATTTCGGCAGATGTTCAGGCCAAGATGAAAGAAAGAGTAGCAAATTTGGGGGCGTTAGGGTTTTTAGAAAAACCGGTTAAAGCAGAGCAGTTATTAGGATTACTGCACCAGTTTGGGATCCGATAACTTATCTATGCAAATTACAAATGTCACTATTAGAAATTTGCATAATCTATTTTGCTCTTTCGTATTGACAGCGCGGCTAAACTTCAGGCACTCTAAAATTATGAAAACGAATATTATCACTACGACCATTATTACAACCACCATCCTAACGGGATAGTGGCATAGGTCAGTGCGAGTTTGAAAAAGGCCTGTGTTCACTAAGAACACAGGCCTTTTTTGTTTTTGGAATGAGGAAAAATGATGCGAGTACTAAAGTTTGGAGGGTCTTCCCTCAAAGATTTTGCCTGTTTACAAAGAGTCAGCGAGCTAGTTAAAGACCATGGCCAACAACAAGCGCTTATCGTGCTGTCGGCTCCCGGTGGCATGACAGATCAGCTCGTTGAGCTTGCTGATTTGGCTGGACGAGGAGAAGCGTTTGACTCCCAGTGGCAGTCATTTACTTCCCGCAGCCAAGGCTTATACGATGAAGTACAAGCGGTGTACGGTGGTGTTGTAGGCTGGCCTGACTTTGAATTACTTAAGAATAAATTAGATGGAGCCAAGTTACTGGGACATTGCCCAGATCAAGCAAGAGCCTATGTTATTAGTTTTGGTGAACGCATTAGCGTTGCGCTGATGGACACTATGCTGCAATCAGATTCAGTAGCGCTTAGTGCTGACGCGTGTGTAAAAACGCAGGGCGGGTATCTTGATGCCGAGGTTGACCTTAAGCTAAGTAAATTATGTTTTGCAGAGTTGGTGCGTGCCCAAGCGTCGCGTTTTTATATCATGGCGGGCTTCACAGGAAGCAATGAAGCGGGCGAGCTGACAACACTTGGTCGCAATGGTTCTGACTACTCTGCGGCTGTCGCTGCTGCGTGTCTTGAAGCCGAAATCTGCCAAATCTGGACTGACGTTGATGGCGTCTACAGTGCAGATCCTCGCCTGATAAAGAAAGCGACTAAGGTCGACGTGCTATCTTATAAAGAAGCCATGGAGCTATCTTATTTTGGCGCTAAAGTGCTGCACCCAAAAACAATCTTACCTTGCGCCAAAGCAGATGTGCCTTGTGAAATTAAAAATACTCATGACCCAGAAGTGCCAGGTTCACTGATTTGTGCTCAAGGCGGTGGCGAGGCTCCAGTAAAAGCGCTTTCGAGTCTTGATAAACTGGCTATGCTGACCGTGGCAGGACCTGGAATGAAAGGCAAGGTTGGCATGGCTGCTCGGGTCTTTTCTGCACTGGCAGCAGATAACGTATCCATCGTACTTATTACGCAATCTTCTTGTGAATTCAGCATCAGTTTCTGTGTCCATGAGCAAGACTTAACACTTGCGCTGGCTGCGCTTGAGCAGGCATTTGAGCTTGAAACGCAAGCAGGTTTAATCGACCCAATTGAAGTGCAACGTAATCTTGCTATCGTTACTTTGGTTGGCGACAACATGAAAGCGCACAAAGGTCTTGCGGCCAAATTCTTTGCGTCACTTGCGCAGGCTCAGGTGAATATTGTTGCCATCGCGCAGGACTCAACGGAGAGTTCTATTTCGGCGGTGGTTGACGGTGAACTTTGCCAAGATGCAGTAAAAGTGTGTCACGAAAACTTCTTCACGCACGTGCCATCCATCGATGTTTTCTTGATTGGCTGCGGTCTAGTGGGTCAAGAATTAATGAAGCAGTTTCATAAGCAGCAAGTATGGCTTGAAAAACGCAATATCCGTTTGAATCTCTATGGCATTGCAAACTCAAGTAAGTGTTACTTAGACCCAGAAGGCGTACCGTTTGATAACTGGGAGCTGGCGCTTGAGAAAGCGGAGTCGGGCTTTGATTTACAACAGGTGAGCCAGTTTGTTAGACAAAATCATTTGATTAACCCTGTGATTGTCGATTGTAGTGCGGCTCAATTCGTTGCCGATGGCTATTTAGACTTTCTTAATGCGGGCTTTCATGTCGTTGCGGCTAATAAAAAAGCCAATACCGGCAGCTATGAGTATTATCAGTCACTACAACAGGCTGCACTAGCTAAGCGTCGTCACTTTCTATACGAAACTAACGTTGGCGCCGGACTCCCTGTATTAGACAACCTTAAACTGCTGTTTGGCGCAGGAGATGAATTGCTGTCATTTAGTGGTATTTTGTCTGGCTCGCTTTCGTATATCTTTGGCGTATTGTCGGATGGTTTATCGCTATCGGAAGCGACAGAGAAAGCTAAACAGAGTGGTTTTACAGAGCCAGATCCGCGCGATGACTTATCTGGTACGGATGTCGCTCGTAAGCTGCTTATCATTGCCCGTGAATCGGGACTGCCGTTGGAGCTCAGTGATATTGAAGTTGAATCTGTATTACCTGAAGGGTTTGCTGAGGGCGCCAGTGTTGATGAATTTATGGCGCAATTACCGCAATTAGATGATGCTTTCGCAGCGCGTATTGCGGCGGCCAAAGCACAAGGCCAAGTGCTACGCTATGTCGGTTCAATTGTTGACGGTAAATGCCGCGTTGGCATTGAAGCGGTAGAAAAAGAACATGCTCTGTACGATATTCGCGATGGTGAAAACGCACTGGCTATTTTGAGCCAATATTATCAACCAAAGCCTTTTGTGATCAGAGGTTATGGCGCGGGCGCAGAGGTAACCTCTGCAGGCGTATTTGCTGATATCCTAAAAACGCTGTCGAGGTAGGAGTTATGAAAACGTTTTATGCACCAGCGTCAATGGGTAATTTTTGTGTTGGCTTTGATGCCCTTGGCGCCGCGCTCCAGCCTATTGATGGCAGTTTACTGGGTGATCAGGTCAGCGTTGAAGCCGCAGAGCGTGATACGTTCAACTGTATTGGTCCATATGCTGAAAAGCTCTCCGCCGATCCTAAAGACAACTTGGCGTTTCAGTGTTTACAGCACTTCAAACAGCATGTGGCACCCAACATGCCGGCGGTTGCCATGACTTTGTATAAAGGCCTTCCTGTTGGTTCAGGTTTAGGCTCAAGTGCATGCTCTGTGGTTGCCGCTTTTGCTGCACTCAATGATTTTGCCAATACGCAATTAAGCCAAGAGGCGCTCATTGAATTGATGGCCGACTTTGAAGCAAAGGTCAGTGGTGGTCGTCACTACGACAACATCACGCCATGCTACCTTGGTGGACTACAACTGACTGCGGACTGCATTCCAAGTAAAGCAATCAGCGTTGCGCATGATGAAAGCTGGTTTTATGTTATTGCATATCCTGGCTTTGCATTGAATACAGCGAAAGCAAGACAAGCACTACCGCAGCAATTTTCTTTGCATCATACGGTGGAATTTGCCCAGCGACTGTCGGGCTTTTGTTTATTGATGCAGTCAGGTCAATTTGATAAAGCACTGTCGATGATGAAAGACAGTATTGCCGAGGAAGCGAGAGCGCCACTCATTGCTGGCTTTAGTGAGGCAAAAGACGCGCTACCAGCTTTAGGTGCCGAGCTGGTGAGTATTTCAGGGGCAGGGCCCACACTATTTGCTATTTGTAAGTCTGAGCAACAGGCAAATGCAGTGCAGCAATGGTTGCAACAAAATTACATTAATGAAGCGGGTTTTAGCCATATTTGCCGATTAGATGCGCAAGGCACAAGAGAATTAAAGGATCAAAAGTAATGAAATTAGTGAATTTAAAAGACGAACATCAGGTTGTTTCATTTGTTGAAGCGGTAAAAATTGGTTTAGGTCGTAACCAAGGGGTTTTTTTTCCTCCTACATTTGAGCGTATTGCGGATGTTGATGCACTACTTGAATTACCTTTTGCTGAGCGTAGTGCCAAGGTACTACATCACCTTATTGGCGATGAACTACCACGAGATACGCTCGATGCGATGGTAAAACGCGCCTTTAATTTCCCAGCTAAGTTAGTCGAAGTTGCTAAAAATCAGCATTGTTTAGAGCTTTTTCATGGACCAACACTGGCGTTTAAGGACTTTGGCGGCCGCTTTATGGCGGAATGCATTAGCATGTTTAATCAAGGTGAGCGCGTGACTATCCTCACCGCAACAAGTGGTGACACGGGCGCCGCCGTTGCCCATGCATTTTACGAAAAAGAAAATGTCGATGTGGTGATCCTTTATCCTCATGGCAAAATTTCGCTTGCCCAACAAAAGTTGTTTACAACACTTGGGAAAAACATTCATTGTTATGCTGTAGATGGCAGCTTTGATGACTGCCAAGCGATGGTAAAGTCTGCATTCCTTGATGACGAAGTAAAGCAAAAGCTTGGTCTTAATTCGGCAAACTCCATCAACATCAGTCGTTTAGTGGCACAAGTGTGTTATTACTTTGAAGCGCTAGCGCAATTACCTAAATCGCAGCGTGATAAAGTACATGTTTCAGTGCCAAGTGGTAACTTCGGCAACGTCTGTGCAGCAATGATTGCGGCGGCGATTGGATTACCTATTGCTAAGTTAAGTGCCACGACAAACCAAAATGATACTGTGCCCCGTTACATTGCCTCGGGTGAGTGGCAACCAAACGACACTTTAGAGTCACTCTCTAATGCGATGGACGTGAGTAAACCTAATAACTGGCCTCGTGTTGAAATCATGTTAGAAAGAGGGGATTTTAACAAACATGACTTTTATTCACGTTCGGTGTCAGAAGCGCGGACTCAGGCGGTAATGCAAGAATTACATGACAAAGGTTACTTGGCTGAGCCGCACACTGCGATAGCCTACGAGGGATTAGCGCTGGACTCTCAAGCGGATGAAACCGGAATTTTCCTTGCCACTGCGCATCCTGCGAAATTTAAAGAATCTGTAGAAGGTGTTTTAAATCAGCAGCTTGATATGCCTAAACCGTTGAACGATGCATTGCAAAAACCATGTTTGGCAGAGCCGCTTAGTGCAGATTATGATGCTTTGAAGGCGGCAATGTTAGCAAAACTCAACTAAATCAGAGAGCCTGTCTGAGTGGGTAGAACGCCCACTCAGATAAGGTCAATTTCAAGACTATATTAGCTTTTCAAATGCAACTTAGGTTGTCTTATTTAAAATATTAATGTTTAAATAAAAAAATATCATCGCGATAGGGGTGTGAAATAAATTCAATCCCTGCTTAAATATGCCCATGCTGATTTCATAGGCAAACTGGTTATCTTGTGATGCTAGATTGTCTTTAAAAATACCCTTACGTTTACCTAGGAGAAACCATGTTAGAACGTAACATGAATATTGCAGATTTTGACCCAGAACTATTTGCAGCGATTGAAGCAGAAACTTCACGTCAAGAAGAGCACATCGAGCTTATCGCTTCTGAGAACTACTGTAGCCCACGTGTACTTGAAGCGCAGGGTTCTCAGCTAACAAACAAGTATGCTGAAGGTTACCCAGGTAAGCGTTACTACGGCGGTTGTGAGCACGTAGACGTGGTTGAGCAACTTGCGATTGACCGCGCCAATGCGCTATTTGGTTCGACTTACGCAAACGTTCAGCCTCACGCAGGCTCACAAGCAAACGCGGCGGTATTCCAAGCGCTACTTCAGCCACATGATACTGTGCTAGGTATGAGCCTTGCTCACGGTGGTCACTTAACGCACGGTTCACACGTAAACTTCTCTGGTAAAACGTACAATGCTATTCAGTACGGTCTAAACGAAGAAACTGGTGAAATCGATTACGCGCAAGTTGAAGCGTTAGCACTTGAGCACAAGCCAAAAATGATCATCGGTGGTTTCTCTGCATATTCAGGGATCGTTGACTGGGCGAAGTTCCGCGAAATCGCTGATAAAGTAGGCGCTTACCTACTTGTTGATATGGCGCACGTTGCAGGTCTAGTTGCCGCTGGTATCTACCCAAGCCCAGTGCCTCATGCACACGTTGTAACAACAACAACGCACAAAACGCTAGCGGGTCCTCGTGGTGGTCTTATCATCTCTGCTTGTGATGATGAAGAAATCTACAAAAAGCTAAACTCTGCGGTATTCCCTGGCGGTCAAGGTGGTCCTCTATGTCACGTTATCGCTGCAAAAGCGGTTGCGTTCAAAGAAGCACTACAGCCAGAGTTCAAGTCATACCAAGAGCAAGTGGTTAAAAATGCACAAGCTATGGTTGCGGTACTTCAGGAGCGTGGTTACAAAGTGGTTTCTGGCAAAACTGAAAACCACCTGTTCCTACTTGACCTGATTGATAAAGACATCACAGGTAAAGATGCAGATGCTGCGCTTGGCCGTGCAAACATCACAGTAAACAAAAACTCTGTACCAAACGATCCACGTTCACCGTTCGTTACTTCTGGTCTGCGTATCGGTTCTCCTGCGATCACTCGTCGTGGCTTCAAAGAAGCTGAGTCGAAAGAGCTTGCTGGCTGGATCTGTGACGTACTAGACAACATCAATGATGAGTCTGTACAGGCACAAGTGAAAGAAAAAGTAAAAGCAATTTGCGCTAAATTACCTGTTTACGCATAATTTCGCTCACAAAAAAGCAGTTTTTTGTTATGATTAAGGCCGCATTCAAGCGGCCTTTTTTGTTTTTGAGTCAACGAGAGCGTCTATGCATTGTCCATTCTGTACAGCCAAAGATACCAAAGTGATAGATTCACGTTTGGTTGCTTCCGGCCACCAAGTCCGTCGCCGTCGTGAGTGTATTTTATGCCACGAACGCTTTACTACCTTCGAGGGCGCAGAGCTCTTAATGCCGCGCGTGATAAAGCAAGATGGTACCAGGGAGCCTTTCAATGAGGATAAGTTACTCAATGGCATGCACCGAGCGCTGGAAAAACGTCCCGTCAGCACTGAACAAATTGAAGAAGTAGTACACCAGATTAAATCTCAAATTCGTGGTACTGGTGAACGCGAAGTACCAAGCGACATGATTGGCGAATGTATTATGGAAGCCCTCAAAAAGCTCGATAAAGTGGCTTATGTGCGATTTGCTTCGGTATATCGCTCTTTCGAAGATATTCGTGAGTTTGGTGAAGAAATTGCGAGGTTGGGGGATTGAGCCAGTTCACAGCGCAAGACCTTGATTACATGAGCCGCGCCATCACGCTTGCAAAGCGCGGTAAATACACCACAACACCCAATCCAAACGTCGGCTGTGTGATCGTAAAAGACGGTGAAATCGTCGGCGAAGGCGCGCACTTAAAAGCAGGTGAAGGCCATGCTGAAGTGCATGCGCTTAAGCAAGCTGGAGCTAAAGCCGCTGGTGCAACTGCCTATGTAACGCTTGAGCCGTGTAGTCACTATGGCAGAACGCCGCCGTGCGCAAAAGGTCTGATTGATGCAGGCGTCAGCAGAGTGGTTGCTGCCATGGTTGATCCCAACCCACAAGTTGCAGGGCGTGGATTGGCAATGTTAGAAGCCGCAGGAATTGCAACGGCTTTTGGTTTGCTAGAGCCACAAGCAAGGGCACTGAATACCGGATTCTTGAAGCGAATGGAGTATGGGTTGCCGTTCGTGACTTGTAAGCTTGCCGCTTCTCTTGATGGTAAAACCGCACTAAACAATGGCCAGAGCAAGTGGATTACCTCAGCGGAAGCGCGCTTAGACGTACAGCGCCACCGCGCGCAGAGCTGTGTGGTCTTGACCGGAGCGGATACGGTTATGGTAGACAACGCCAGACTCAATGTTCGTGAGGAGTCTTTGCAAGACATCGATTATCCTCAATCTGAGCTACGCCAGCCGATACGTGCGATTATTGACTCACAAAATCGTCTGACACCAGATCTTGCGCTATTTAAAATTACATCTCCGGTGATTATTTTTCGCCGTACTATTGATAATTCAGCGCAATGGCCTCATTTCGTAGAGCAAATTGTCGTGCCTGAAATCAACGGTAAGCTCGACCTAAAAGCCGTGCTCAACAAGCTGGCTGAAAAGCACTGTAATTATGTTTGGCTAGAAGCCGGTGCCACCCTTGCGGGGGTGATGCATGAACAAGGGCTAATTGATGAATATATCGTCTATTTGGCACCGAAAATAATTGGCGCTGGAAAAGGGCTGTTTAACACCACACCACTGAGTGCCATGTCGCAAATACCAGAGTTAGTGTTTGGCGACGTTTGCCAAGTGGGGCCTGATCTCAAACTTATCGCGACTAAAGAGAAGTAAAATGTTTACAGGTATTATCGAAGCAACAGGAACATTAACTCAATTGCAGCTCAAGGGCGGCGATTTAATTGTTCGTGTGACCACGACATCTCTTGATATGGGCGATGTAAACTTGGGTGATAGTATTGCCACGAACGGGGTTTGCCTGACCGTAACTGAGAAGTTTCATGATGGCTTCAAAGCCGATGTTTCTAACGAAACCTTAAGTTTGACGCGTTTTGCCGAGTACCAACAAGGCCAGAAGGTCAACCTTGAAAAGGCACTGCAGCCGATTTCACGTCTAGGCGGTCATTTGGTGTCAGGCCATGTGGATGGTATTGCTGAAGTGGTTGAGATAACCGCTAATGCCAGAGCGACTGACTATTGGTTAGCCGCGCCGTCATCGCTAATGAAGTATATTCCGTATAAAGGTTCGGTTGCTATTGATGGTATCAGTTTGACGGTCAATGCCGTGGAACAAAACCGCTTTAAATTGACCATAGTGCCACACACGGCGCAAGAAACGACGATTGCAGGTTTTCAAGTCGGGTCAAAATTAAACCTAGAGGTTGACCAAATCGCCCGCTACCTCGAAAGACTAATTCAGGGTGAGCCAAGCGCTGCCAGCGAGTCCACTCTCACAACCAGTCTATTGGCGAAAGCTGGCTTTATAAAGTAGCCACAGACAAAGTAAAAATGGGAAAACTATGAGTTTAAATAGTGCTGAGGAAATCATCGCGGACATTAAAGCCGGTAAAATGGTTATTTTGATGGACGATGAAGACCGAGAAAATGAAGGTGATCTGATCATTGCAGCAGAGCACATTACACCAGATGCAATTAATTTCATGGCAACATATGGTCGCGGGTTAATCTGTTTGACCATGACACAGGAGCGCTGTGAGCAGCTGAACTTGCCACTAATGGTGAAAACCAATGGCGCTCAGTTCTCTACCAACTTTACTTTGTCTATTGAAGCTGCGAAAGGCGTAACGACGGGGATTTCAGCGGCAGATCGTGCTCGTACAGTGCAAGCTGCAGTTGCCAAAGGTGCAGTGCCTGAAGATATTGTGCAACCTGGTCATATCTTCCCAATTATGGCGCAACCAGGCGGCGTTTTAACGCGTGCAGGTCATACTGAAGCTGGATGTGATTTAGCACGTTTGGCGGGATTGGAACCTGCATCTGTGATTGTTGAAATTCTAAATCCAGACGGCACTATGGCACGTCGCCCACAACTAGAAGTATTTGCAAAAGAACACGATATTAAAATCGGCACCATTGCTGATTTAATTGAGTATCGTAACTTAAACGAAACCACTATCGAAAAAGTAGCAGAGTGTAAACTGCCTACTGAGTTTGGTGAGTTTAACCTAGTGACGTACAAAGACACCATTGATAATCAACTTCACTATGCGATGGTAAAAGGCGAGATCAAATCGGAAGAAGCCAATTTAGTACGTGTGCATTTGCAAAGCACGTTTAACGACATTCTTCATTCAGATCGCAGCGCGGATAGAAGCTGGACACTGCAAAGTGCCATGAAGCACATTGCTGACAACGAAGGCGTATTAGTCATTCTTGGTAAGCAAGAACGCAGCGAAGAGATGGAAGCGTTGGTTAAGGCATTTGCTGCGGAAGATGCGGGTGAACAGGTGAACTACCGTAAATTCCAAGGTACTTCGCGCACCGTAGGTGTGGGGTCGCAAATTTTGGCTGATTTAGGCATTCAGAAAATGCGCCTAATGAGTCTACCTAAAAAATATCATGCGCTGTCTGGTTTCCACTTAGAAGTGGTTGAATACGTCGAACCAAAATAATTCCAAAATGCCAAATTGATCGCAATCGCCTATATTCAGATAGTAGGCGATTGCCACATTACTGTGCTATCATGCGCCTCAATTTGGCAATTGCTCATACAGATTAGGAACATCTAATGAAAGTAATCGAAGGTAATAAATACGCTCCTGGCAAAAAATTTGCCATTGTCATTTCACGTTTTAACGATTTTATCGGTAGCAGCTTACTTGAAGGCGCTGTAGATGAATTAAAGCGTACCGGTGGTGTTAGCGATGAAGATATCACAGTTGTATATGTACCGGGAGCGGTTGAACTACCACTAGCAGCAAAACGCGTTGCGATGAAAAAAGAGCACGACGCGATTATTGCGCTAGGTGTGATTATTCGTGGTGGTACGCCACACTTCGATTTAGTTGCTAACGAGTCTAACAAAGGCTTAGCTAGCGTTTCATTAGATTATGACATCCCTGTTGCTTTTGGTGTACTTACTACCGAAAGCATTGAGCAAGCTATCGAGCGCGCGGGCACTAAAATGGGCAACAAAGGGGGAGAAGCCGCCCTTGGAGCTCTAGAAATGGTGAACGTGCTAGAGCAAATTTAAGAGGAATCTCAGTGAAACCAGCAGCTAGACGCAAAGCACGTGTACTTGCTTTACAAGCTATTTATTCTTGGCAGCTAAGTGGTAACCCAATTGCCGATATCGAACAGCAAATGCTGATCGAAAACGACGTAACTAAAGTCGATGTAGAATACTTCAAAGACTTAGCGCGTGGTGTTGTTGTTAACCAAAAGCAGCTAGACGAAGCAATTCGTCCGCATTTAGCTCGTCCACTTGAAGAATTGGATATGGTTGAGCTTGCCGTGTTACGTGTTAGTGCTTATGAGCTTAAATTCCGTGAAGATGTGCCATACAAAGTGGCTATCAACGAAGGTATTGAGTTAGCGAAAATGTTTGGCGCTGAAGAGAGTCACAAATTCGTTAACGGTGTACTAGACAAAGCGGTTAAGTTTATTCGCAAATAAGCTTTACTATAGGAATAGCCGGCCTTGGCCGGCTTTTTTGTGTATGAAAGAATTTGAGCTAATCAATCACTACTTTAAAGGCCGTGGCATTATTCGCCGAGATGTAGAGCTTGGGATCGGTGATGACTGCGCCTTGGTTTCAGTTCCTGCTGGCAATCAGCTTGCGGTAACAACGGATACGCTAGTTTCGGGTGTGCACTTTTTTGAAGATATTCCACCACGGGCGCTTGGCCATCGTGTGATTGCGGTAAACCTTAGCGACTTAGCTGCTATGGGCGCGGAACCTACTTGGGTGTCACTTGGTTTAACCATACCCAACGCTGACTTAGAGTGGTTAGAGGCCTTCACCGAAGGCATGCATGAAATCGCCGAGTACTATAACGTACAAGTAATAGGTGGCGATACAACGCAAGGTCCATTGACTATCACTGTATGTGCAAAAGGTATTGTACCAACTGGTAAAGCACTCAAGCGCTCAGGAGCGCGAGTGGGTGATTGGATTTATGTAACAGGTCCACTTGGTGACGCAGGGCTTGCTATTGAAGCGCGAAAGCAGGGCTGGACGCTTGAGCCAAAACATTACAAAGCGGCGCTTGAAAAGTTTCACTACCCAGCGCCACGGGTTGCAGCTGGTCAAGTGCTTAGAGGGCTTGCTACCTCAGCAATCGATATCTCAGACGGTCTACTTGCGGATCTTAAGCATATTTTACGTAGCTCGTTAGTTGGCGCTAAGATAAATGCCGATAAAGTCCCACAGTCTGATGCGCTGCGCTCAAGTCTTGATGAAGATGCACGCATGAGGCTCGCGCTCGGTTTTGGTGATGACTACGAATTACTCTTCACGGTCAATGATAATAACAAAAATGCCGTGGAAACCAGATTGAAGCAATATGGTGTTGAGCCAGTTTGCATTGGCCAAATTACGGCTAATAATGGCGAAATTCAATTGCTCAAAAAAGATCAACCTTACCAGCTCGCAGGGCTTGGTTTTGAGCATTTTAGCTAGGAGTTGGTTTGGCTAAGCAGTATGTATTTAATTTAAAGAAGCCGCATCAATTCTTTGCACTCGGGTTTGGTCTTGGTTTAGCGAAAAAAGCACCAGGTACTTTTGGTACCTTCGCCGCATTACCGTTTATTTTTGCAACCCAAGGTGCACCAATTTGGCTGCAATGTCTGGTTGCGATTGTCATGACATTATTTGGGATTTGGGTGTGTGGTAAAACAGCGGACGATGTTAATGTTCATGACCATCCAGCCATTGTCTGGGATGAAGTGGCAGGCTTTTATATTACCATGATAGGGGCGGCACTTAGCTGGCAGTCATTAATCGTTGGCTTTATTTTGTTTCGCTTTTTCGATATTTTGAAACCGGGTCCGATAAGATGGCTCGATAAACGTTTGCACGGTGGCTCTGGGATTATGCTAGATGATGTATTAGCTGGCATTTTTTCATTGATTTGCGTGCAAGCTTTGTTTAAAACTGGCATTTTAGTCTAACTGTGCTGATGTGATGGAATCGAGATGACAAGGCTATTGTTTTTCATTTTCACTTTGCTGCTACCAATTACGAGTTTTGCGGCGATAGATGATTACGTAGTTAAACAGTGGAATATCCAAAGTGGATTACCGTCACAAAGCGTTAAGAGTGTCGTTCAAGACAATCAGGGCTACATTTGGCTCGGAACTCAGTTTGGCCTAAGTCGGTTTGATGGTCATCAATTCCAAAACTTCAATACCCAAAATACCGAATTTTTAAATAGCAATGCCATTAATAAATTGGTGGTGGATCGATTTGGCATGCTCTGGGTTGGCACGCGTCGAGGATTGTTAAGACTCAACCCCAAAACCTTAGAAGCTCGACGTTTCGATCTGCAGGGGCCTGTACGGGATATCTTGCAAGATGAAGGTGGCGGGATCTGGATTGCTGCGAATGGTCTGTATTATGTTTCTGCGAAAAAGCTGACGTTAGCCGCTAATAACATCGAACAAAGTACGTTAGATGTTACCCAAATCAATCAAATTGTAGGTTCCGTGACTAAAATGGCGCTGGTGCCAGATGGCATTTGGTTGGTAAATGAACGTCACTTACTTAAAATCAGCGAATCAAACAATCGCACTGGCGATGGGGTTCGGCTTGAATTGGCAAGCAAAGTGTCATTACCGGAACAGTTAGCGCAAACCATCATACATGACTTAGCTTGGGTCGATGGTAAGTTGTTCTTAGCATCAGAGCTGGGCGCCTATTTTCTGGATATAGATGAAGTACTACGTCGTTACCAAGAAGTGGGTAACAATGCGGTATATAAGTTTCTTAACGATAAAGAAGGTGGCCTGTGGGTTTCCACTTATGGGCGATTGTTATACCGACAAAATAATGGTATTTGGCAAGCTGTTGAGCCCATTCAATTAGATCAGAGCATCTGGTTTGCCGATATTTTTATGGATAACGATAATAATATCTGGCTCGCTAGTTTAAATGAGGGACTTTGGCTAGCTCACTCAGGTAAGGTTGAGCGTCATCATATCGGCCAGCGGACAAATCAAGCTATCTCAGCAATCACTCAAGGCCCCAATGGCCAATTGTGGGTAGCTAGCAGAGAAGGTCTTGGTATTATCGGGTTAAATGATAGTTATCAACCCGTGCTCACAAGTGCTCAGTTAAATCGCTCTGTAATACACGACTTAGAGTTTATCGGTGAAAAGCTCATCCTTGGTACTGACCGTGGCGCGCTTATCTATGAAGATGGCACACTGCAAAAGTTAAGTGAGCGTGAGCTCAGGCAAAATCCGGTATTTTCTCTCAGCCCTTCAAATCGTGGGGGGATGTGGTTTGGTACTGGCAGGGGCTTGTATCGTCTTGATTACAAGGGGATAACGCCGTTCGCCTATAATGCCTTTCTCGGTAGCCAATTCGTCACATTTGTTGAAGACTTCCCTAGATACGGCTTCATTGGTACAAATAAAGGGGCTTATCGTTACAATGATAAGGGGATCGAAAAAATTGGTTCTCAAACGTCATTGGATACCGCTTATATCACCAGTATTTTGCATTTGGATACCGTGACGACTTTAGTTGGTTCTCTCAACGATGGGTTATTCTATCGTACCTCAGACGGTGATTGGTACCAGCTTGATGCTTCAAATGGATTGCCTTACGGATCGATATTTTCGCTGCATTATGACAAGAGCAATCAGCTCATCTGGGTGAGCACAATGAAAGGGGTATATCGCATGCCCGTTGCGCAATTCGGTCACGTTATAGAGAGTTTGCAAGTTGAACAAGTAATAAGCCCATTCGATAGGCAGCTTGATGGCAGACCAAGCCAATGTTGTTCAGGACTTGGGCATGATGCCGTGGTTGAAACCGAGTCAGCTATTTTTTACCCCAGCTTACAAGGCGTTGTTGAAATCCCTAAAAATGTCCAGCTTTTTGGTGGTGGGGACTTATTGCCAAAGCTAGAGTCATTGTCTACCCACGATAGAGTGTTTAGTACAGAATCATTAAATCAAGTGATCCAGCTTGATACATCTGAGCGTGATTTAACCATTAATTATACTGCAATCGATTTTTATGCGCCGCATAGCATTGAATTTAGATACAAGCTAGAAGGGCACGATACGCAATGGCGTGATGCTCAGTCACGCCGCGAAGCAATTTATACCAATTTACCACCAGGCAACTTCACCTTTGTTTTAGAAGTTAAGCGTCAAGGGCAAGATTGGGAGCAGGCGAAGGTGCTTAACTTATCTATTACGTTACCGCGCCGTTTCGATGAGACGATTTACTTTAGGCTGTTTATCACTTGTGCGTTTATCTTTATGTTCTATCTCATTTTCTGGGTATTTAGAGCACAAGAAAGAAGGAAACAAGCCGCGCTAGAAGCGTTGATAGCAGAGCGTACGACAGAGCTCAGAAAAGCCAACGAAAAGCTTAATCAGGTCAATACTCAGCTTAAACTTGTAAGTCACTCAGATGAATTGACGGGGCTACGTAGTCGTCGCTTCCTCTTTGATCAGTTACCAAAAGATGTTGAGCATTATCAGCGTAATGCACAGTCATTACAGGCTCAAAATAAGAGTTTGGTATTGATGATCATGAACATTGATGATTTTAGCAAAATTAATGATTCTTATGGTCCAATTGGCGGTGATAGTTGTTTGCAGCAATTAGCGACGTTACTCAATACACGGACACAAGGTTCTGATTATGTTGTCCGTTGGAGTGGTGATGAATTCCTATTACTACTACGTGACTTTAGCAGAGACTATATCGAAGAGTATGTCAGTGACTTATGTAAGGCGATTGCTGAAACGGATTACCGCTTACCGAACGGTAAAACGACTAAACTGACGGTGTCGATGGGGTGGTCATATTATCCATTGCCACTACTAGGCGGTAAGGTCATTGGTTGGGAATCATCTGTGAATCTCGCTGATATCGCATTACATCAGGTCAAACAACGTGGCGGTGATGGTGCTGCGACAATCATCTTTGACGATCAATTGGATGCATTCGAATTTGAGCAAAGCGCGAACATAGAGTCTCAGCTACAACTTTTGCAAAGCAATGGACTTGCGGAAGTAAGAGTGTGGATGAGGTAAAGCTCATCCACACTCTTAAACTGTCAACGTATTTCAGGACAAGAGCATAAAAAAGGCTTCCAGATGGAAGCCTTTTTTAGAACAGCTCAAATTCAAGACTGTGGATTTAGCCAAGTCTTAATTTGCTGACTTATTCCTTCGCTGCTTAAACCCAGTTCGGCGTGGATCTCGGTTTGTGAACCATGCTTAATAAACTCATCAGGTAGGCCGAGTAGTTTGATTGGCTTTAGATGGCCTTGGGCTAATAAATATTCGCTCACAGCTGAACCTGCACCACCAGCAATTGCGTTGTCTTCAAGTGTTACAAAGCGCTCGTGAGTTACCACTAGCTCTTCGATAAGTGCGGTATCTAAAGGTTTTACAAAGCGCATATCAACTAGTGTAGCATTTAGCTCTGCGGCAACGGCTTGAGCGTTTTCAAGCAATGTACCAAAGCTTAAAATAGCCAGCTTTTCACCTTCTCTTACTACCTTGCCCTTACCAATTTCCAGTTCGCTCATTTCTGCACTAATCTCTGCGCTTCCCGCACTGCCCCTAGGGTATCTTACCGCAGCTGGCCTATCTAGGCGGTGACCGGTATAGAGCATTTGGCGACACTCATTGAGGTCGCTTGGTGCCATTATCACCATATTAGGAATGCAGCGCAAAAAGCTTAGATCATAAGCCCCTTGGTGTGTTTCACCATCGGCACCAACGACACCTGCGCGGTCAATCGCAAAAAGTACCGGCAGATTTTGTAGTGCAACATCATGAATTAATTGGTCATAAGCACGTTGTAAAAAGCTTGAATAAATAGCAACAATAGGATGCAAGCCCTCACAGGCAAAGCCTGCACCAAGCGTAACAGCATGTTGCTCAGCAATCGCAACGTCAAAATACTGAGCTGGGTACTCTTTAGAGAAGCGCACCATGCCAGAGCCTTCACGCATTGCAGGTGTTATAGCCATCAGCTTGTTATCTTGTGCGGCCATATCACAGAGCCAGTCACCAAATACTTTTGAAAAGGTCGGTGCACTGGGTTTTGATTTGGGTAAGCTGTGCACGGTTGGATCAAACTTTGGTACGCCATGATAGCCAATAGGATCCGCCTCTGCAGGCTTATAGCCTTTCCCTTTTTGCGTTTTAACATGCAATAACTGTGGCCCCTTAAGGTTACGCATATTACGCAGCGTATCAACTAGGGTGCCAACATCATGTCCATCGATTGGGCCAATATAGTTAAAGCCAAGCTCTTCAAAGAAAGTACCTGGGATTATCATCCCTTTTAAGTGTTCTTCCATTCGGCCAGCAAGTTCTTTAACTGGCGGTACACCAGCTAACAGCTTTTTACTGCCTTCACGAATATTGGTATAGAAGCTACCAGAGAGGATCTTAGCGAAATGGTTTGTAAGTGCGCCAACGTTTTCTGAGATAGACATTTCATTGTCGTTCAAGATCACGAGCATGTCCGGATTAACATCTCCCGCGTGGTTCATGGCTTCAAACGCCATACCAGCAGTCATTGCGCCATCACCAATAATAGCAACAGTTTTACGGCCAATTGCTTCTCTTTCAGCGGCAATAGCCATTGCGAGCGCTGCAGAAATTGAGGTGCTTGAGTGACCAACACTAAAGGTATCGTATTGGCTTTCCTCTCGATATGGGAAAGGGTGTAGCCCATCTTTCTGGCGAATTGTATGCATCTGGTCACGGCGGCCCGTTAGGATCTTATGGGGGTAAGCCTGATGGCCTACGTCCCACACCAATCTATCCTGTGGTGTGTTGTAGACGTAATGCAATGCAACGGTCAGTTCGACCGTGCCAAGACCTGAAGCTAAGTGACCGCTGCTTTGAGAGACTGAGTTTAGCAAATACTCTCGTAATTCATCACTTAACACAGATAACTTATGCTGGGGTAATTGACGAAGTTGACTTGGGTCGTCAATTAACGCGAGTAAAGGATACTTGCTACTATCAAGTTTCATGGTATTTATCAGAGTCCTAGTGAGTCTTTGCTGAGTACTTACCCGCGCAGCTCACTTCATAATTATTAAAATTCGTCACCAACTGGTCATAATATTATGTTAGCCAGTATTTACAAAGTACTTGTGAATATTTTCTTAGCTTGGCGTAGTTATTTTATACGTCAGCTTAATATTCTCGATCTATGATGTATTTCGCTAAATCTGCAAGTATTTCTGTGTCACCATCTATTTTCGTAAGCGCATCCAATGCTTCATCTATCAACTGTTCGGCTTTTTCTTTTGCTTGCTCTAAGCCTAACAGTGCAGGGTAGGTAGACTTATTATGTTCTATGTCAGAGCCTTGTGGCTTACCAAGCACTGCCGTGTCACCTTCTACATCAAGAATGTCATCTCTGACTTGGAATGCAAGGCCTATTGCACGACCATAAGTGCGTATTGCATTACATGCTTGCTCGGTAACTAGCTCTGGGTTGCCGCATAAGATCCCAAGCTCCACAGCACAGCTTAGCAGTGCACCTGTTTTTAGCTTATGAATACGTTCAAGTTCGTCTATGGAAATTGAACGATTAGTAGCAGCTATATCAAGTGCTTGGCCACCAACCATGCCTTGTAGACCCGATGCCTTAGCTAGCGCGGAAATCATTTTTATTTGCGCATGGTGGCTTACTGCGAATTGATGCTCACTTAACAGCTCAAACGCCAGAGTTTGTAAGGCATCGCCAGCTAAGATAGCTGCCGCTTCATCGAATTGAATATGGCAGGTTGGACGGCCGCGCCTAAGTTCATCATCATCCATCGCGGGTAAATCATCGTGCACCAACGAATAGCTATGCACGCACTCTATTGCTGCAGCGGCCTTGTCTAAGTCTTCTGGAGCCGCACCAAACAATTCACCAGTGCAGTACACCAAAAACGGTCGCAAGCGTTTACCACCATTTTCTATACTGTAGCGCGTTGCGGCTTTGATATTTTCTTCAGTATCAATCACATTATCAAAATAGTGTAAAACGGTGGTTTCTACACGAGTCTTTGCAGACAGGAGTTTTTCTTGTAATTTTGCTGACATTAGGCTTCGTTTTCAAATGGCTGTAATTGCGCTTGCTCATCTTCGCCCATTAAAATAGCGACCTGCTGCTCAGCTTGCTGAAGTTTTTGGTTTGAAGCTTTTGCGAGCTTTATCCCACGCTCAAATTGTTTAAGTGCTTGATCCAGAGGTAAGCTACCGTTTTCCATGTCTGCAACGATTTGTTCCAACTCTTGCATGGCCTCTTCAAAGCTCAAATTATCAGGTTTTTTTACTGCCATATGTCACACTGACCCGTAAAGTAAAAGTGTGGCAATTTTAGGGGGATTGCGCGCCAAGGTCAAAAAAACCAGAGACTTTTTGATCTGACGGAGTATCGGCATTACAAGATCTGCTATAAACTCGCATTTTAAACACTTTTTAATATAATAGTGTTAAGTTGTAGAGAAACTTGCCGATAACTCAAACAATAATAACTGCGTGATTTATCACAAATAACTTCCCCCGGAGGACATGTGGATTTAGCAACGGTAATAGGGATCCTGGGTGCCATAGGTTTGATTGTAATGTCGATGGTACTAAGTAGTGATGGCCAGATCGCTATGTTCTATAACACGCCTTCCGTCGTTATCGTATTTGGTGGTTCAATTTTTATCGTATTGTCTAACTTTACGCTTGGACAATTTTTCGGCATTGGTAAAGTGGCCGGGAAGGCCTTCATGTTTAAGATTGAAACCCCTGAAGAGCTGATTGAAAAAGCAGTTGAGCTTGCTGATTCTGCGCGTAAAGGTGGTTTCTTAGCGTTAGAAGAAGCTGAAATTCCCAACCAATTTATGCGTAAAGGCGTTGATATGTTAGTCGATGGCCATGACGCTGATGTTGTACGTGCCACACTGCAAAAAGACATTTCCCTAACGTCTTCAAGACATGAACTAGGCGCGGGTTTATTTAAATCCCTCGCGGATATTGCGCCTGCGATGGGGATGATCGGAACACTCATCGGCTTGGTAGCTATGTTGTCTAACATGGACGACCCAAAAGCAATCGGGCCAGCCATGGCTGTTGCACTTTTAACAACTTTGTATGGTGCGTTTTTAGCTAACGTGGTTGCGATCCCTATTCAGGTTAAGCTTGAGCTTCGTAAAGATGAAGAAGAGCGAAATCAGCGGCTCATCTTAGATGCTGTCTTAGGCATTCAGGATGGCCAAAACCCGAAAGTCATTGAAGGCATTTTGAAAAATTATTTGCCTGAATCTAAACGTGGCGCTGAGGCTGAGGAATAACCATGTCAGATGAGAAAGAATGTAAATGTCCTCCTCCAGGTCTTCCCGCCTGGATGGGGACATTTGCTGATCTGATGTCATTACTGATGTGCTTCTTTGTACTGCTACTGGCATTTTCTGAAATGGACGTGCTGAAGTTTAAGCAAATTGCTGGGTCGATGAAGTTTGCTTTTGGTGTGCAAAACAAAATTGAAGTAAAGGATATCCCAAAAGGTACCAGTGTTATCGCGATGGAATTTACTCCTGGTAAGCCAGAGCCAACACCAATTGAAACTATCCAACAGCAAACTGTAGAAATGACGCAACAGATGCTTGAGTTTCAGGCCGGTGATGAATCGTCTGCGGGTGGTCGACAAGAGCAGCGGGGTAATAAGCGTGGTGGTGAATCAGCCAGTACTGCTCAAGAAATGGCGTCAACGCAAGCAATCGCATCCGCAGATCAAGAACAAGTTAATGAGCTTGTTAAAAAGATTGCGCAGCAGCTAGAGAAGCAAATAATGGATGGTGCGATTGAGCTTGAGTCTTTAGGGCAGCAAATCATTATTCGTATCCAAGAGAATGGCTCTTTCCCCGCAGGCAGTGCGTTTTTACAGCCTAAGTTTGAACCTGTGATTGCCGAAATTGCAGAACTACTTAAAGATGTACCCGGTGAAATTACTGTCTCGGGTCACACAGACGATTTTAGAGTCACTAACGAACTTTACTCCAATAATTGGGATTTATCGGCGACGAGAGCGGTCGCTGTTGCGACTGTGATGGAGCGCGTTCGTGGTTTTGATAAGAACAGAATGGTTGTGGTTGGTCACGCAGACACCAGACCGCTTGTTCCCAATGACAGTGATGCTGATAGACGTCGCAACAGGCGCGTTGAAATCTCGATTTTACAGGGTAAACCTAAAGAGTCAGACCCTATTGAAGTGAGGCAAAATTAATTACAGTTTATTGCCAAATTACAGGGAATTCGCTATTGTTTCGTTTGGTTCTACTTAAAGGAGAAATAGAATGATTTCAATAAAAAAACCTCAAAATTTTAGGCTGCCAGGCGGTAATGGTGAAGGCGGTGATGAAGAGGCGGAAAAAAAGCCGTCTTAACCGATTGTAATAATTACTTGACCCATTAAAAAATCATCTTAACTAATAATTAGAAGAGTAAATATGTTAGAGGCTTGGGAGTCGGTTAGGCTTTTTTATATCCAATACAGCATTCCACTATCGCTGATTGCAGTGTTGGTCTGTTTAGTTTTAAGAGATATAAAAGCCGCTCGTTATGCGATTTTGATTGCTTTATTTTATATTATTGGCTCTTTTACTGGTGATTTTATTAGAGCGATAGACGATGAGTTGGTTTATCGCTATATATTTTGGGCATTTAACGATATTGTGTTTATGGCTATAATTGCTGTTTGGGCTATTAAGGACAAAGTTTATATGTGGCAGAGTGTAATTGCTCAGCTCATTATTATACCTGCACCAATCTTACAGATGTTCCGCTTAGTTGATAGGCATTTAATGGAACTTAGCTATTCGTCTTATCTCTACGTTACAATTATCCCAATAGTTAACTTTGCTACTCTATGCTTAGCATTTGTACCTGTAGTTGCTTATTTTCAATTGAAACATAAACGAATGCAAGACGGTGCGCTGGAGAGTATCGAAGTAGGCCGTTAATAGGCCTACGTCGGCTTGATAATGCTCACCCTAAACTTGGAATAAGGCCAGCCATTTGCATTAGCTGAGAGGTGATGATCATCACACCAAAAATGGCGGCAAGTCCTAGTCCAAGCGTACCACCTTTAACCTGATATCCATCATTACCTCTAACTTTTCTCTGTTTCCATACCATAGCAACTGGTAGAAATACCGCTAACACCACGAGCGCAATTGCCGCATATCCCAGTGCCATGATAAAGCCCTTTGGATAAAAGAGGGCAAAGCCAAGCGGTGGTAAAAAGGTAATGAACGCCGTTTTTACACGGTCTTTCTTGGTATCTTGCTTTTTAAAGGCATCTGCAAAAAAGTCAAATAAGCCGAGACTAACACCTAAGAATGAAGTCGCGAGAGCAAGATCTGCAAAAACCGTCACAAATAATTGTACGTTGTCGTTGTGTGCGATAGACGAAATACTAGTGACAAAACCCGGCAGCCCCTCACTTGCCATTAAGCTCTCTTGCCCCATAACACCTTGGCTTAGTAGTTGCCAAAATACATAGATGATAAGCGGGAGGGAAGCACCAAACATCATTACTTTACGTAATTGGCGGATATCTACGCCCACGTACTTAACGATTGATGGGATTGAGCCATGAAACCCAAATGAAGTGAAAATTACAGGAATTGCCGCAATAACAAGTCCTTGCTCCACTGGCATATCGATAAGATGTTGGCCATGAACATAGGGAGTCAGGATAAAAAACAAACTCGCGAGCACGATAACTTTAATGGTAAATAGTAACTGGTTAAGCTTGTCGACAGTACTTGTGCCTAATGTCACTATGGTTGCTATGATAACAGCAAGCAATACTGAACCGAGTTGGGGAGTGATCCCGTCACCTAGTACACTAACCAGTTTGCTTTGAAGTTGTGCACCACCTCCCGCGATGTAAGCTGCGCACAGTGCATAGAATAAAAATACCATAGAAAAGTTAGCGACATATTGGCCCGTTTTACCGAGCAAGTTTTTCGCCAGTGTATTTAGCGTTGCGTCTTGATCTGCGTATTGATGTACTTCCAACATAAGCAAAGCGGTATAGGTCATTAACAACCATGTGATTGCTAATAATGCGATAGCGGTAGAAAAGCCGAGTCCTGCTGATGCAATAGGGAGGGCGAGCATACCCGCGCCAATTGTAGTACCTGCTACAATCAGCATGCTGCCCAAAGTTTTATTCTTAAGCACGTTTTGCCCCTGATTATTATTATCTGGTGAGGCAAGATATAACGAATAGCGAGGAAATGAAACCGTTTTGCTGCTAATACCAATTCGCGCATAAAATTTATGCGTTAAAAACAAATAAGCCGCATATCAATATGCGGCTTATTCTACTCACTGGTATTTTCATCCAGTGAGTTTGTGCTTGTACCTTTAACTTTTATATAAAGTCTTCATCTCTCATGAAAATGCACCGTATCAAGCTAACTTACCTAAGAGTCTATTGCGCTCGTACTAAATTGTCAAACCAATCTTGACCTCTCGAACTGAGCGACTTTAGTACAATAAGGTCACTCTCACCGTCAGGTAGCTTCAATCTTAAATGCTCATCAAGCGCAATTGCACGCTCCAAATGGCTGCGGATTTCACCCAGCGTCCGGACCATACAATCTAGCTCCTCAGGTAAGCCTTCGCTAAAATCTATACGAGTCTGGTAACAGGCTATATTCCAATGCATACGAGCTCTGACGGACTCACTCATATCTGAGATGGAAAGTGCGCTTTCTAGCAGCTTGATGGCTTCTGCGAGCTTACCATCTCGGCTGAGTGCTCTGGCTTTTATGCCAATTGCTCTTGCATGGTTTGGATGAATGTTGGTAAGAATGTCATCACAAACCTTAATTGCTTCATCGTATTGTGTGTTTGCAATCAATTCCCTAGCGCGTTGGAGTGCGATTTCTACGGTATTCTTACGTGCTATTTCATACTCTTCTTTAACCTTTTGTTGGATGTCATTGAATTCATCTTCGCCAACGTAGCGCTTGTAGGCGCTAGAAACGAGTCCTACACCACCAAAACCGCTTAAAATAGAGAATGAAAAGATTTTAATCCAAGTCCAAAATGCTTTATCAGAACCGGTAATTGAATCGTTTTCCCGCTTCAAATTGTGCTCAACGACCACTTTGATGATACGGTTGATCTCAACGGCGTTATCGTTATGTGCAGATGAGAACATCGCCACGGGAATGAGTATCTCGTCATTGTTTTGATGGTGGGAGTCGTGCTCCCCATTTTGATATGATTTAAATGCATACTTACTGACTGGGCTGAAGTCAGCAGCGCCCGCCATGGTGAGCACACCGATTGCCATAAATGCTGAGATCACACCGGCTAGAATGACACCGAATCCACCTAAGTCCCAATACTCTGGGGCGGCGCTATTCGCACTCTTAAACTTAGGTTTGCGAAACTTATATGACGACGTTGAACGCATCGCTTGTAAGAGCCCGCCTAAGCTGCCTCCAAGTACCACAACGGCAATAAAAATAGCGTAAAAGCTGATTGGTCCGTATTCCATATTATTATTCTAAGTAACCTGAGCTGGGGATAATTAAAGCCTTGTTACCACTAAAACGCTCTGGCTATACAAGGGTGTAAATTAAGGGAATTTTGGCTATTTTACATTGAATTTACATGAATGCGTAGAGGGGAAGTTGGAAATTGTATGGGTATTGCTCCTGCTGACGACTAGGAGCAATATCCGTGTTACTTGAACTTAAGTTCGTAGCAGAAGTTATTTTACTTCTTTACCGGCGGCTTGCTGATCTGCATGGTAGCTAGAGCGTACAAATGGTCCGCAAGCTGCGTGGCTAAAGCCTATTTCGTCGGCATACTCTTTTAGCCCATCAAACTCAACCGGTGGCACGTAGCGCTTGACTGGCAAGTGGTGCTTTGAAGGTTGCAGATATTGGCCTACGGTAAGCATATCTACGTTATGCTCGCGCAAGTCTCTTAAGACTTCTTCAATTTCAGAGATTTCTTCGCCTAGTCCAACCATCAGGCCTGATTTAGTTCTTACTTCTGGATGCGCTTCTTTAAAGCGGCGTAGTAATTCGAGCGACCACTTATAATCGGCGCCTGGACGCGCTAGCTTGTAAAGTCTTGGTGCAGTTTCAAGGTTGTGGTTGAATACATCTGGTGGTGTTTCACTTAAGATCTCTAAAGCTCTATCCATACGACCACGGAAATCAGGCACAAGAATTTCGATTGTAATACCTGGGTTGTGCTTACGGATCTCACGAATACAGTCAGCAAAGTGCTGCGCACCACCGTCGCGCAAATCATCACGGTCAACAGAGGTAATAACAACGTAGCTCAACTTCATGTCTTTGATGGTAAGTGCAAGCTTTTCCGGCTCTTGGGCGTCAGGTTTTAATGGACGACCGTGGGCCACATCGCAGAATGGACAGCGGCGAGTACAAATTGCACCTAAAATCATAAAGGTTGCTGTACCGTGATTAAAGCACTCAGAAAGGTTAGGGCAAGACGCTTCTTCACAAACAGAGTGCAAGCCGTGCTTTCGCATTGCTTGTTTAATGCCATCGATACGTTCACTTGATTTTGGCAAACGGATCTTTAACCACTCAGGCTTTCTCAGCATTTCTTCGCGTTCTGTTGGCATGACTTTAACTGGGATCAATGCCATTTTTTCAGCATCGCGGAGCTTTACCCCTGGCTCCATTTTGACTGGTTTACTCATACGTTTTCAAACCCTTCAGTGTATTCGACATGCTCAGCATTAATGCGTTTTAGCATGTGTTTTACCAGACCAGCCCCCGCATCAGCGACGGTTTGAGGTCCATTAATTTCGCTACTTTGCACCATATTCATGCCCGCATAACCACAAGGGTTTATTCGTAAAAATGGACCAAGGTCCATATTAACGTTGAGTGCGAGACCATGAAACGAGCAGCCACGGCGGACTCTAAGTCCAAGAGATGCTATCTTGCTATCGTTGACGTATACACCTGGTGCATCGGCTTTAGCATAAGCCTCTATCCCATATTCTTTTAGGGAGTCGATAATGCTTTCCTCTAGCCAAGTGACAAGTTCACGTACCCCTATTTTCAATCGTCGTAAGTTGAGCAGTACATAAAGCATTTGTTGCCCAGGACCGTGGTAGGTAACTTGACCACCGCGATCCACTTTTACGACGGGAATGTCGCCTGGCGCCAAGACATGCTCTTCTTTACCGGCTTGACCTTGTGTAAAAACAGGCTCATGTTCCACCAGCCAGATTTCATCCGCAGTGGTGTCATCACGCTCATCGGTAAAAGATTGCATTTTGTGCCAAATTGGCTCGTAACTACAAAGGCCGAGTTGGCGCACAATTAACTTACGAGATTCCATAACTAGGGGTCCTTAACAACTACAGGATGTAACGGACGTCTTCGATGCCACCGATCTCGGTATAAATCTGCTCGATATGCTCTTTGCTGGTTACAGTAACGACAAGAGATACGGCTTCATAGGTGCCTTTGCTGCTTGGTTTAACCTTTGGTGCATAATCACCCGGTGCAATAACCTGCAGTTTAGCTAGGATCTGATCCGTCAAATTGACATTTGCTAGGCCCATAATCTTGAATGTAAATGGGCAAGGAAATTCTAAGTATTCATCAAACTTAGTATTTTTAACTGGTTTTACCACGACGGTATCCTCACAACGAACTACTTGCTGACGCCTTTATTTGGTTACTTAGCGGCTCTTTCAAGCCTTGAGTTGCCATGGTCGTCATTTATTGGCCGCATTCTATCATTTTTGACGCAAAAAAAAACGCCTCATGATGAGGCGTTCACTTACATAAAATGGGGTTATTGCGAGATCTGTAAACGTAGGTAGTCGTAGATCTTGCTAAAGAATCCACCTTCTTGGATCTCTTCAAGCGTAACCAGTGGGTATTGTGCTACATCTTCACCCTCAAGTTGTAGGAACAAAGTACCAACTTTAGTGCCTTTTGCTAGCGGTGCTTCGAGCGTCTTATCTAGCTCAAAGTTAGCCTTTAAGTTCTTACTTTGACCACGTGGAATAGTGATTGGCGTGTCTTCCATAATGCCAAGCGATACGGTTTCTTTGTTACCCATCCATACGCGCTGATCGGCAAAAGCGTCACCAGCTTGGTAAGGAGTGATGGTTTCAAAGAAACGAAAGCCGTAGTTAAGCAATTTTTTGCTTTCAACTTTACGTGCACGCTCACTTTCTGTGCCCATGACTACCGCAACAAGACGCATATCATCTTTAATCGCTGAAGTAACAAGGCTGTAGCCGGCATCCGAGGTGTGGCCGGTTTTAATGCCGTCCACTTCAAGGCTTGCATCCCAAAGTAGTGAGTTACGGTTATACTGCTTTATGCCGTTGTATGAAAAAGACTTTTTCTTATATAAAGCGTATTCATCAGGTACATCACGAATAAGCGCGGCACCTAGAGTTGCCATGTCTCTTGGAGTGGTGTAATGCTCATCGGTGTCTAGGCCATGGCTATTGATAAAGTGACTATTCGTCATGCCTAGCTTTTCAGCATGTGCATTCATCAGATCGGCAAACGCACTTTCACTACCAGCAATGTGCTCGGCCATTGCAACACAAGCATCATTACCTGATTGAATAATGATCCCATGGTTTAAGTCATCAACACTGACCTGCTTACCCACTTCGATAAACATCACCGATGAACCTGGAAAGTTCTTAGCCCACGCTTTTTCGCTAATGGTGACCTGATCAGATGGACTAATGTTACCTGCCGCGATTTCAGTACCAATAACATAACTGGTCATCATTTTGGTTAAACTTGCTGGCGCTAGCTTAGTATCGGCTTCACCTTCTGCAATCACCTTTCCAGTTGTGAAATCAACAAGGAAATAGCCTTTCGCATTAATCTGCGGCGGCGAAGGAATAATTTGTGCACTGGCACTCATAATAGAGAAAGTGCATACCAGTCCAAGGACTTTTTTAACGATTTTTGGTTTGATAGAAGTCATTATGCTCGCTTTTTTGTTTATCGGCATTCATTGCGGTTATTCTAAAGTTCCTGCTCACTGTAAAGCAAGAAAGCACGACTAAATTGACCTTGTTGTAAGGTTTTTAGTAAAGATTGTGCTTGATTGTCGTCGGTAATTGGGCCGACTCTAAGCTTGTACAGGTTGTTTTCAAACGTGATGGGTGTACCTAACCCCAGTTCTTGTTTTAACTGACCTGCTAATAACTGTATGTTCTCAAGTTTACTGCCAGCAGCAACTTGTACATAGGTTAGCCTTGGAGACTCGCGCGATAGAGTAATAGCTTCGACCTTAACGCGCGCTGTACCCTGAAGGTGATAGCCTAGCTTATAGGCTGCAGCGTAAGACAGGTCGATTAATCTATCGTCGTGGAATGGACCTCGGTCGTTAATTCTAACGATAGCAGAGCGTCCGTTGTCTAAGTTTGTTACTTTGGCAAAGCTAGGAAGTGGCAGCGTTTTATGTGCCGCTGTCATATCGAACATATTAAAAATTTCACCATTGGAGGTGTGGTAGCCATGGAATTTACGGCCGTACCACGAAGCAGTACCTTGTTGTTGATACCCATGTTCGTCTGAGATTGGTGTGTAACGTTTTCCAAGAACAGTGTAGGGGCGATTGGCACTCACGCTCTTTTTCTCGTTGGTGACAATGGCATCCTGCATTTCCAGTTCGGTAGGCTCGCGTAGTGGCGCTTTATCATGGCGAATATGATAGCGACTTCCACAAGCGCTGAGCACGCTTAACAGGGCAAATACTAAAACCAGTTTTGAAATTAGGGTAATACGAACTGTCATTATTTTAACAACATCCTCTTATCTGTTGCGATTGCCATAATAATGCCAAAACCGGCCATTAAGGTCACCATCGATGTGCCACCATAGCTAATTAGGGGCAGAGGTACACCGACTACTGGCAAGAGACCAGAAACCATTCCGATATTTACAAAGACATAGACGAAGAAGGTTAATGTCAGTGCTCCTGCAAGCAGCTTACTGAAAGCGTCTTGTGCTTGCACTGCGATATACAATCCGCGACCAATTATAAAAAGATACAAGCTGAGTAAAATAGTGACACCCAACAAGCCAAATTCTTCGCTCAACACCGAGAAGATAAAGTCGGTATGGCGCTCGGGTAAAAATTCTAATTGAGATTGTGTTCCGTGCAGCCAGCCTTTGCCCTCAACGCCACCGGAGCCAATCGCAATTTTCGATTGGATAATATGGTAACCAGAACCCAGCGGGTCGCTTTCTGGATCTAAAAAGGTCAGAACACGTTGCTTTTGATAGGCATGCATTCCGTAATGCCAAAACGCATAGCCTCCGGGTACCGCGAGTAACAAACCAGAGCCGATTAAACGCCAACTTAACCCAGCTAAAAAGAGCGCAAAAATACCAGAGCTGGCGATTAAGATAGAAGTACCCAAGTCGGGCTGCTCTTTGATCAGAATGGTTGGCACTAATACAATCGCAAAGCCGATTGTTAAATTCAAAATACTAGGAGGTAAGTGAGAGCGGCCAATAAACCAAGCGACCGTCATGGGCACTGCTAGCTTCATTATTTCAGAAGGTTGAAAGCGGGTAATGCCTAAATCAAGCCAGCGCTGAGCCCCTTTACTACTGACTCCAAAAAACAGCACTGCGACGAGCATGCCAAGACCTAAGAGGTAAACCGGAATAGCCACACGCTTAAGTGTATTGGGGGAAAACTGCGCCATAAATAGCATGGCAACTAACGCACCAAACATGCGTGTGCCGTGGCGCATCATCATGCCCATATCTTGTCCACTAGCACTATAAACAATCGCAAGGCTACCAATCATCATAGTGATCAAGGCTGCAAATAATGGTAGGTCGATGTGGACTTTTTCGAATAGCGAACGTGGCTTATTCAGCGGGCTCATTGCTGTTGCTCCTTCTCAAGCGGGTAGGCTGAAAAGTAATAATCCATCACTTGGCGTGCCATTGGCGCTGCGATAGCACTACCACCACCTTGGTTTTCTACAACCACAGTGATAACAATTTGAGGGTCATCAAAAGGTGCAAAACCCACGTAGATACCATTGTCTCTGTGTTTTTCTTTCAGCTTCTCGGCATTGTACCTTTCGCCTTGAGCAATACTGATAACTTGCGCGGTACCTGTTTTACCAGCGTGATCATAGGTCACGCCCTTAAATGCACTTTTCGCGGTACCTATTTTTACTGTGTTGTGCATGGCTTTTAATGCGATATCCCAGTGATAAGGGTTTTTCAACACAACAGGCGGTTTTTCTTCCGTAAATAATTGTTCTACTTCAGTGTCTTGCTTAGAAATTTGTACTAAGTGAGGCTGGCGGTGTATGCCTTTATTGACCAAAATGCTCAGCGAGTTCGCTATTTGCATTGGAGTGGCAGTCCAGTAACCTTGCCCTATCCCAACAGAAATCGTATCTCCCGGGTACCACGACTCTTTAAAACGTTCTCTTTTCCATTCAACGGATGGCAAAATGGCGGAGGTTTCTTCATGAATATCGATACCCGAAAGCTCACCAAAGCCAAACTGGTTCATAAAGTCGCTAATTTTAGTTATGCCGAGTTTATATGCAGCTTCATAAAAATAGGTGTCGCAAGACTGCTCAATAGCCTTATATACATCAACATGCTCATGGCCCCAAGGACGCCAGTCACGCCATTTATGTTTTACATTGGGAATTTGAAAAAAGCCGGGATCCCAAATTTTGGTTGTTTCGGTGACAACACCTTCTTCCAGTGCAAGCACCGCGAGATGGGGCTTCACTGTGGAAGCAGGTGCATAACGGCCTTGAGTTGCACGGTTGATAAGTGGTCTGTCTGGGTTGAGCAAGGCTCGGTAGTCTTTGCCGCTGATCCCGTGAACGAACAGATTTGGGTCGTAACTTGGGTTAGAATAGAGCGCTAAAATTCCGCCATCTCGTGGATCCATAACGATGATCGCGCCTCGGGTGTCTTTTAGTACATGTTGGACGATTTGTTGCAAGCCGATATCAAGCGTTAGTACCAAGTCTTTACCTGGTTGCGGCGTTTCCATACTTAATGTGCGAATGATACGACCGCGATTATTCACCTCGACGCGACGAGAGCCCACAATACCGTGTAGCTGTTCTTCATAAAACTTCTCGACGCCGAGCTTACCGATATCATGGGTGGCACGATAGTTCGTGTCTTTGCCTGCTAGTTCTAAGTCAAAGAGTTCCTCTTTATTGAGCTTTGCGACATAGCCAAGGGCATGAGTGAGGGTATCGCCATAAGGATAATAACGGGACAATCGAGCTTCAACGCTAAAGCCGGGTAAGCGGTGTTGGTTAACCGAGAGGATCGCAACTTCTTCTTCATTCAGACGACCCTTTAGTACTTGGCTTTTGAAGCGGCGGTTATGCTTGATTTCCTTTTTGAAATCTTCTACTTCTTGCTCAGAAATTTCGATGAGTTGACGTACAGAAGCTAATGATGCTTCGAGATCTTCGACATCTTCAGGGATCACTTCAAGGTTGTAAACAGGGCGGTTTTCGGCGAGCAAGACACCATTGCGGTCGTAAATCAGACCACGATTAGGGGCGACCGGTATGACTTTTATACGGTTATCGTTGGAGCGGGTACGATAGGTCTCGTGCTCAGTCACCTGAAGTTTGTAGACATTGTGAAACAAGATCCCAACAATAATAACGACAAAAACAAAGCCGACAAAGGCCCGTCTCGCAAAGAGGTTAGCCTCGGCAGAATGATCCCTAATCGTCGGCCGTTTTTTTATCATTATTATTCTCTGTGGTAAGGGTGATTGTTATTTAAACTCCAGCCGCGATACAAGCTCTCGGCAACCACTATACGCACCAAAGGGTGGGGTAGGGTTAAGTTTGATAATGACCATTTTTGTTCAGCCGCAGTAATACATTCTGGTGCAAGCCCTTCAGGGCCGCCAATCAGTAAGCTAACATCGCGACCGTCCAACTGCCACTTTTCCATATTGCTCGCAAGTTGGTGTGTATCCCATGGCTTGCCAGTCACTTCTAAGGTTACGATCCGATTGCCTTTTGGAATAGCGGCTAAGGTTTTTTCACCTTCTTGTTGCAAAATGCGTTTAATATCTGCGTTTTTCCCCCGTTTGCCAGCGCTAATTTCAATTAACTCCAGTGGCATATCTTTGGGAAAGCGTCTTTGATATTCGGTGAAGCCAGTTTCAACCCACTTCGGCATTTTGGTACCTACTGCAATGAGTTGGATCTTCACATTAGCCCCACAGCTTTTCTAGGTCATAAAAATCACGGGTTTGGTCTTGCATTACGTGAACAACAACGTCACCCAAATCAACCAATACCCACTCACCAACGTCTTGACCTTCTTGGCCAATTGGTGTTTCTCCAGCATGACGTGCTTCTTTTGCGACATGATCGGCAATCGATTGTACATGGCGTTTTGAAGTGCCAGTACAGATCACTAAGTAATCGGTGATTGAAGAAGTTTCGCGAACGTCGAGCTTAACAATATCACGCGCTTTCATATCATCTACTTTGTCTAGCGCGAAATCTAATAACTGTTGTGAATCCAAGTTTTTGTCTCTGTATTTCAAATAATCGGCGATTTTAACATGCTTTATGGGGTTAATCAGCATACAAGCCATGGCTATTTATATAATCTATGACAGAAGCAGGCAGCCAATGTTCCAAATATTCTTTGTCATGCTGTGCAATTGCAGCTCTTATTGTACTCGATGCAATGTCT
Organism: Pseudoalteromonas flavipulchra NCIMB 2033 = ATCC BAA-314; assembly: GCA_000814665.1. Lineage (GTDB taxonomy): Bacteria > Pseudomonadota > Gammaproteobacteria > Enterobacterales > Alteromonadaceae > Pseudoalteromonas > Pseudoalteromonas maricaloris. The sequence continues at coordinate 88,458 of JWIH01000017.1, read as the reverse complement.
TTTTGCTCACCGTGAAGGAAATAGCAGTGTCCAGCCTTGCTGGTTTGGAGTTTATTTGAGCTATTTGTGCGTGCTTTGGCTAAATAAGCCGAGACTTTAGCATCTGGTGAGCAATGTTCATTTGGGCGTTGATACACCACCAGATGACACAGCTTTGTGATTTCTTGCCATTGATACCAAGTGTGCAGGCTATTAAACGAGTCCATACCCATTAAAAACAAAATCGGCTGGTCCTGATATTCGTTACGCAGCTCTTGCAGTGTTAGCAGGCTGTAAGAGGGTTCTTGTCGGTCAAGCTCACGTCTATCAATAACCAGTTTTTGTTGCCCTGATAGCAAATTTGCAAGCATCGCTAGGCGATGCTCGTCACTGATACTGGGCTTTTGTTTATGAACCGGTATGGCACAAGGTAAAAATTTTAACTCAGCCAGACTTAGCTCGTCGACGCAGCGCATCGCCATATTTAAATGGCCTAAATGCGGAGGATCGAAAGTACCACCAAACAAAGCAATCATACATGCTCACTCTGGCTAATTGGTAACGGCATTGCGATGGGGGTGGCAAAGGCCAGCGCGATGTGTGCTAGAGCTTGATATGGCGCAGTGAGCCTTGCTTCTTTATATGCGGTATCAAAGTCTGCCATCATACAGAGCAACTGTTTCATCTGCTCTAGCGTTAATCTGTCTAACGCTTGCTGCGTGATGGTTTGCTGATTTTTCCAGACATTATGCTTTTTATAGGCATCTGCAAGCGTAGTGCCGGTTTGCCACAAGGTTTTAACACCCAGCAGGGTGCGTGCTTGGTTTTGCAAGGTCCAGAGAATACTCGCGGGCTCTACATTATCGCTGGCGAGCTTGTTCAATACTTTGATGATTTGTTTAGGGTTACCACTTAGCAATCCGGTATTTAAATCAAAAATATCGAACTTAGATTGATTTAATAAGCCGCTCAGCAATTGCTGTTCATCAACCGGGTTTTTACCAAATAGTAAGGAAAGCTTTTCGAGCTCCTGATGCGTTGCAAGCAAGTTGCCTTCTGTGGCGACGAGCAGGGCACGCTTGCCTTGTGGTGACACAGACAATTTCAGCCGCTTACATTCATCATCAAACCAGCGTTCAAGATGACGCCCCGTTAACGCATAGCAAGGGACAAACAGGCCTTTAGGCTCTAATGCTTTGAACCAAGCAGTGCGTTGAATGTCTTGACCCGCGCCCAGCCCTTTAAAAATAACAACGACATCTGGATTGACCTGTTCGGCCAAAGACTTTAAAACCGCGACACCTTGGGTAGGAACTTTTTGCTCGTTAAAGTCGAACTCAATGAGCGTACGCGCACTGAACAAAGACATACTGTTGTACTGCGCACTGAGCTCTTGCCAGTCAAATCCCGGAAGTAGAGCAAATTTAATGACTTCGTCAAAGCCTTGCTGCTTGGCTGCGGTTCGTATGGCAAGTGCACATTCGCCTTGCTGAAAGGGTTCTTCACCAAAGACCAGATAAAAAGGTGCAAGCCCTTTACTTAGGTAATTGGAGAGTTGATTGGCATAACAGCGCATTACAGTTGCGACAACTCTCGAATAATACGTTGGCTTGCAAGACGACGCATCTCGGTTAGGATCAGCTCAAGCTCTTTTGCCTTTGCTAGCGCATTGTCTGGGTCGTCCTGATAGTTACGATACAGCTCGAACATTTGTTTAACGGGTTCTTGGCCCGGACGACTCAATCGGTACGACACGCGATACGCCAGTTCATACTGAGCAACCTGACCATTTTTGAACAAACTGAGTGTTTGACGTTCAAGTGAGTCATTGTACAAGTACAACTCAGCAGCTTGTTTGGTATTTTTTGGTGTAAGAGATACCTGTGCACGCTGAAGATCAGACTGTAACTGTTCAAACAAGGCTGAACGCTTGTCGTCTCCGCTTAAGGTGATTTCTTTCAGATCGTCAGGAAGGTAAGAGGCTTGCTTGAGGTGAAAACCGCAGCTCGCCACGAAGAAGCAAGCTAGCAAAACTGCTAGCTTGCTGGTATGCCAAAATAGGCTACGCATCTTAGTTTGCAACCACATTAAGTAGCTTACCAGGAACATAGATCACCTTACGGATGGTCTTGCCGTCAGTAAACTTAGTGACGTTTTCTTCGCTAAATGCAATCGCTTCAACTTGTTCTTGCGTTGCATCTGCCGCCACGGTGATTTTAGAGCGCAGTTTACCGTTGACTTGTACAACAATAAGCTTTTCATCTTCAACTAGCGCGCTTTGGTCGATAACAGGCCATGCCGCATCAAGAATATCACCAGCCTTGCCAAGCTCAGCCCATAGCTCGTGACACATGTGCGGTGTGATAGGCGCAAGCATGATCACCATGGCTTCTAGCGCTTCGTTTGCTAGTGCAATGTCTTGCTCATCGCTAAGTGGCGCTTTGATAAGCTTATTTGAAAGCTCCATCACCGCCGCAATTGCCGTGTTGAACGTTTGGCGACGTTCGATATCGTCTGTCACCTTTGCAATGGCTTTGTGGATGTCGCGACGTAGCGTCTTTTGCGCTGCATTTAGTTTGCTTAAATCAAGCTCGGCAGTACCTGCTTGCTTTACGTCAACTGCGTATTTCCAAATACGACGAAGGAAACGGTGCGCACCTTCAACGCCTGAGTCAGACCATTCAAGCGTTTGTTCTGGTGGAGCCGTAAACATCATGAATAAGCGAACTGTGTCAGCGCCGTATTGCTTGATAACCGTTTGCGGGTCAATACCATTGTTCTTCGACTTAGACATTTTGCTCATGCCTGCAGAGAATACCGGCTCGCCGTCTTCTTTATGCCACGCTTTAGTGATGCGGCCTTTGTCGTCAGTCTCAGTTAATACGTCAGTTGGTGCGATCCAAATGTCGCCGCCTTTCTCGTCTTTGCGGTAGTAAGTGTCCGCAAGTACCATGCCTTGACAAAGCAAGCGCTCAAATGGCTCATCAGAGTTCACTAAACCGAAATCACGCAGCAACTTGTGGAAGAAGCGCGAGTACAACAAGTGCAAGATAGCGTGCTCAATACCACCAATATATTGGTTTACTGGTAGCCAGTAGTTTGCAGCACCTGGTTCAAGCATACCTTCATCGTAGCGTGGACTACAGTAACGTGCATAGTACCAAGATGATTCCATAAAGGTGTCGAATGTATCGGTTTCGTGGAATACCGCTTCACCATTTATTGTTGCTTTTGCCCATTCTGGATCTGCTTTAATCGGTGAAGTTACTCCATTCATGACTACGTCTTCAGGTAGACGAACAGGGAGCATGTCTTCAGGTGCCGCAAGCTCAGAACCATCTTCTTTGTTTAACATTGGGATTGGCGAACCCCAGTAACGCTGGCGGCTCACACCCCAATCGCGAAGACGGAAGTTTACTTTGCGTTTACCTACGCCAAGTGATTCTAGTTTAGTCGCGATGGCGTTAAATGCGCCTTCAAATTCTAGGCCATCGAACTCGCCAGAGTTGATAAGCGTACCTTTTTCGGTAAATGCCGCTTCAGCCAGATTGGCTTCTACTTCTGCGCCGGCTAGAGGCTGAATAACTTGTTTGATCTCAAGACCATAAGCGGTTGCAAACTCATAATCACGTTGGTCGTGACCTGGTACTGCCATCACGGCACCTGAGCCGTAATCCATCAGTACAAAGTTAGCTACCCAAATTGGCACTTCTTGCCCTGTGAGTGGGTGGATAGCCGTAAAGCCAGTTGCGATGCCCTTTTTCTCCATTGTTGCCATATCCGCTTCGGCAACTTTGGTGTTCTTGCACTCTTCAACAAAACGAGAGATCGCATCGCTGTTTTTCGCCGCTTCTTGAGCGATTGGGTGACCTGCCGCAACTGCCACATAAGTCACGCCCATAAAGGTATCAGGGCGGGTGGTGTATACGGTGAAGCTTTCGTCGTTGTCGGCACGTTTAAAGTCGATTTCAACGCCTTCTGAGCGACCAATCCAGTTACGCTGCATGGTTTTAACTTGCTCAGGCCAGTGGTCAAGCTTGTCTAAGTCATCCAGTAACTCTTGTGCATAATCGGTGATCTTAATAAACCATTGTGGAATTTCTTTTTGCTCGACAATGGCACCAGAGCGCCAACCGCGGCCGTCAATTACCTGCTCATTTGCCAGTACCGTTTGGTCAACTGGATCCCAGTTTACCGTTGACATCTTTTTGTATACTAAGCCTTTTTCGTAAAGCTTAGTGAAGAACCACTGTTCCCACTTATAGTATTCTGGGTGACAAGTCGCGATTTCACGATCCCAGTCGTAACCAAAACCAAGTAACTTAAGCTGGTTGCGCATGTAGTCGATATTTTCGTAGGTCCATTTCGCCGGTGCGGTATTATTTTTGATTGCCGCGTTTTCAGCTGGAAGACCAAACGCATCCCAACCCATAGGTTGCATAACGTTTTTGCCTTGTAGGCGTTGGAAACGAGAAACCACATCACCAATGGTGTAGTTACGTACGTGACCCATGTGGAGGCGACCACTTGGATATGGGAACATTGAGAGGCAGTAGTACTTCTCTTTACTTTCGTCTTCGACAACTTTGAAGGTATTGTTTTCTTCCCAGTACGACTGTACTTTGGCTTCGATATCTTGCGGGTTATATTGCTCTTGCATCTAGGTTTCCAAACATCTGGCAAAATTAATAGAAAATTGCTCGATAGCATACCCGAAATTGGCCAGCAATCACAGCACCTAAAGTGGAATTATTTTAGTCGATTGCCGCGGACTAAAGGTGGTGTCGAAGTGAAGATAAACGACGCGAAGACCAGCAGCGGTAAAAGGGGAAGTTTTGTGCTGTTGCAAGTAAGAGTTATTATCACTTACTATTGCTAAATATCGAAAGAAGTTTGAGAATTCCCTTGATAAAATTGTGGTTACGCCGTGCTCACCTAGTAATGGCGCTAGTATCTGGTGCGTTTATTATTTGCTTAAGCTTAACTGGGGCACTGCTTATATATGCCAAAGATATTCAATATCTTACTCAGCCTCAGTTGTGGCGAGTTGAGCCGCAATCTGAGCCTCTTGGGGTAGAGCAAATAGTCACCTCAGTTGAATCTACAACCGCTGAAAAAGTTTCACTGTTTATGCCTGAGCAGCAACCGGATTTGGCATGGCAACTGAAGTTGTCTAGCGGTGATTATGTTAGCGTTAACCCCTACAGTAGCGAGATCCTTCATCGCTACGAGTATTATTCTACGATATATGGCTTTACGATGGCGCTACACCGTTGGTTGTTGTTTGAAGGTGCTGACAACAAAAAGCCGCTTAGAGATTGGGTATCTATTTGTGCACTTGTACTCATTATTGAGTTAGTGTTGGGTTTTTATCTTTGGGTAAAGCCTAAAAATCGCTTGAAACGGCTAGTGATAAAGCCAAAAGCTAAGCTAAGGATCCTGCTTTATCAGTTACACACCGTATTGGGGGTATATTTGCTTTTACCTATACTGCTCATTGCCTTCAGTGGTATGGCGTTTAACTGGCAGCCGCAAACTAAGGCTGTGGTTGAGTGGTTGAGCTTTGACGAGGTCGAAGCAAGACCAAAGCCGCCCACTATTGCGGTTAATTTTCACGGCTTACCCTATGATTTAAATAGCGCTACAACACGCGCGCAATCTATCTTCCCAGACAGTCAGCTGTTCCGTATCTATATGCCTGACAAAGCGTCCGACAGCATCGCTTTCAGAGTTCAAAATCCAGGCGAAAGTCATGCCTATAGCTGGGTTTGGGTAAACCCTTATAATAGTGAGGTAGTAGCGCAATATGATGCGTCAAAAGCGGGAGTCGCTACGCAAGTTTGGAACTTTAAGTACAAGTTTCATATTGGTGATTTTGCAGGACCCATCGTGCAATTTGTCTGGTTAATACTTGCCTTAGCTCCGACCTTTTTCACGGTATCCGGCCTGTATTTTTGGTTACAACGCCATCGCAGGAAGAGGTAATTAACTTCACTCTAAGTTACTGTTATGTAGATATAATTGCAAAAAGTGGTGCAGAGTAGGATAATTTTTCAGTAAAGGGTAATGCAAATTATTCACATTTGCCTTGTTTTTACTGAGGTTTGGCAATATTATATTGCCGCTTTTTACATCATTATTATTCTAAATCCAGCAAGGATAACCATGTTTAAAACTACTCTCAGTATGGTAGCGTTGGCTGTTAGCGCAGCAGCCATTGCAGACGATACCAATGTTAAAGATCTTCAAGCTGCAGATATGGAGCATATCGTGGTCTCGGGCAGTCGTGTGTTTGAAAGCATCGATGAAGTGCCTGCCTCTATTACGATTATTAATCAAAAACAAATCGAAGATCATTTAAAAGTAAATCCAGAACTACAAAGTTTGTTATCTCAAATTGTTCCTGGTCTTGCTCCGGATACGGGTAGTTCAAGTAATACTGGGCAATCGTTGCGTGGACGTGCACCACTGGTGATGATTGATGGTGTACCTCAGTCTACACCACTGCGAAATGGTTCTTTAGGTGTAAAAACACTCGATCCAAGTGCCATCGCCCGTATAGAAGTGATCAAAGGGGCAACCTCAATTTATGGTAATGGTGCTTCAGGCGGGATCATTAACTACATCACCAAGCAGGCCAAAAGCGATGGCAAACCAGAAGGTGAAATTAGCCTATCTAGCCGCTTTAGCGCAGTAAAGCTTGCAGAGAGCGCAGGTGCTCGAATTGCGGGCGCGATTAATGGCCGCGTTGACCAGTTTAGTTATTTAGTCACGGCAAGCTATGAAGAAAACGGTGTTCAGCGTGATGCTGAAGGCGATATTCTAGGTTTACAGTATGGTCTGTCGGATACCGTGACAGAAAACTACTTTACTAAGCTTGGCTATGACTTTGATGAAGACAAGCAACTGCAATTTAGCTATAACTTCTACAGTTCACAGCAAAAAACGGACCTAGGTGATGTGTTTGGCAACATCAATTTAGGTGAAAAATCTTACGCTATTCACGTGCCACCAGCTCAGCAGAAACAAGGTAAGCCACAAGGGCCAGAAGGTAATGAAAACATTACGTTGAAATACACCGATATAGAAGTTTTTGCTAATACACAAATGACGCTTGATGCGTATATGCAAGACATTGAGAACGTGTTCTTCTTCTCTCCAAGCTTAGCAAACCCTGATGAAGGATACACTGGCGGTCAATCTATTATCCGCTCTGAAAAAAAGGGCGCGCGTGCAACATTTAATACCTTGGTTGATTTTGACAATGTCCAAGCTACCTTCATTTATGGTATCGATGCGTTGAATGATGTGACCTCACAGCCACTTGTCGATGGTCGTATTTGGGTGCCAGAAATGGACATGGAAAGCATCGCAGGTTACCTACAGACTAAGTGGATTGTTGCCGATGACCTAGTGTTAAAAGCGGGAGTGAGACAAGAAAGTATTGATCTTGCGGTAGCTGATTATCAAACACTAAAACTTTGCCGTTCAGCGGATCAGTGCTCTGTGCCACTTAACGTGAAAGGCGACACCATTGACTATGACGCCACAACTTACAACGTGGGTATTAAATATAACGCAAATGAAAAGTTCAGCCCATTCGCCAGTTACTCGCAGGGCTCTGATATCTCGGATATTGGCCGTCTGCTGCGCAGTGCAACGGTAGAAGACATTGGTCAAATTCAAACAGAAGCATCAATTGTTGATAACTACGAAATCGGTTTTAACTCTCAATTTGAGGCGTTACGATTTGAATTTGCGGCATATAGAAGTACATCTGAGTTTGGCACAACGAATAAATTCAATGAAGTAACCGGAGTTTATGAGCCTGTTCGAGCACCACAAAAAATATGGGGTTATGAGGCACTTGTCGATTACAAGATCAACGACACGCTAAAACTTATTGCGACATATAGCTATGTAGAGGGAAAAGATACCGAAGCCGATACTTACCTTGGCTCTAGACAAATTAGCCCACCAAAGCTTACGGCAAACCTAAACTGGCAGCCAGTTGATGCGTTATCTATGACGTTAAGCTGGTTACATGTGGGCGACCGTAAACGTTTCGAGCGAGACGATAAAGGTAACTATGTTGGAGATCAAGGTCCAATTGACAGCTATAACGTGGTTAACTTTAGTGGTCAATATCAATTCGACCAAAGTTGGCAAGCTTTTGTTGGTATTGAGAACCTATTTAACTCAGACTACTTCCCAGCTCGCGCACAAGCCTATACGTACGGTGGCTACAACATTAAAGGCCTTGGTACAACAGCAACCGTTGGTGTGAAGTATCGTTTCTAAGCTAACTTTTGGCTTCATAATCTGAAGCCAAATGGGTTTGCTGAGCACCCAGTTCAGCAAACCCTAATACAATGAATGGTATATCTGGTCTACACTTAATCTATTGGCGAAACAGGAGTGTAGCAATGGCGGATTATCAAAAATGGCTGGATCAATTTTCCGATTGGCTCAAAGACGTCAAAGAACATGAAATTGACGATTTATCTAAGCGATTCTGGGAAGCGCAGAGCGCACTGAAAGACTACACCAAACAAACCTATGATGATTATAGTTACTATCTAAAACGTGACTTGGAACATCTTCTCGAAAACAAATCCTTCTATGATGAAGCGGCTTGGAGTGAGCTCAAAGCCAACATCTTATTTGAAATATCCCAATTAGAAGATAGAACTCAACTTGAGTGGTCCGCACTTTTAAAAGATTTTGAACACCAAGGCATTTATAAAGAAGGTGAATGGATAGCTTTGGGACAATTAGTGTGTAAGAATTGTGGCTATAAATTAGATGTTTATTATGCCATCAAGATCCCAGCTTGCAGCGAGTGCGGGCATGGGGAATATACTAGAAAAGCATTAGCGCCCTAAAGTGTGGGCGCTCAGCTTGGAAGCACTAAGCTGAGTAGACTAACGTATGCGAATAATACAAAGAAGTTAGAATGACCAAATCTAAATTGTCGTCTGAAAAATCATTGCAGGCCAGTCAGCTTGCGCCATCAGTTTCGTTGACTCACATAGAAAATTGTATCCAAAACCCTTACCCAGAAGCGCTGCCATTTATTGGCCAGCAGCGCGCTCAGACCGCGCTAGACTTTGCCTTGGGAATGGAGCTTCCCGGTTATAATGTGTATGTCATGGGAGAAGCGGCGCTGGGTCGTTTTACCATGGTAAAAGACAAGCTTGAGGCCCATAGTAAAACTAAGCCAACGCCTAAAGAATGGCTGTACGTCAACAACTACGACGACCACCGCGAGCCTATCGCGCTATTTATGCAGGCGGGCGAAAGTAAGCAGCTTGAGGCCGATATTGACGCCTTTATTGATGAGATCTTAGATACTTTTCCTGCAGCTTTTGACAATCCGGGTTATCAACGCAAGAAAAAGTCGCTAGATAAAGAATTCGAACAAAAATACGATGCTGCGATCACCGCCGTTGAGCAGCAAGCTATGAATATGAGCGTTGCACTGATAGAAGATACGGGGACAGTTGGCTTTGCTCCTGTGGTCGATGGTAAGCAGCTCAGTGATACGGAGTTTTCAGCGCTGGATGAGCATGTTCAGGCACACTTTTTAGCGGCAATTGAAACATTAGAAGATGCCCTAATCGAGTCGCTTATTGAGCTGCCCAGGTGGAAGCGTGAATCTTCTGAGCGCTTGCGTAATCTTAAAAAAACCACTATCGAAGTGGCGACCAAACCGCTATTAAAAGCGCTTGAGCATAAGTATGCCGCACACATTGGCGTGCTGCGTTATCTTAAAGATCTGAAGGTTGAAATTGTCGATGCGGTATTAGATTGGCTAGACGACGATAGTAGCAACAGCGACGAAAACAAAGATGACTTTGACTCAAAGGGAATGCTCACGGACTTTTTTGCGCCCAATATTCTGGTTGAGTTTAAAGAGGACGACCCTGCGCCTGTGGTGTATGAGCCAAATCCGACCTTTGGTAATATTTTTGGTAAGGTGGAGTATGCAACCTCTCAAGGTAATTTGATCACCAGCTATCGCTCTATTCAAGCAGGTGCATTGCACCGCGCCAATGGCGGCTATCTGATCATGGATGCTGAAAAGGTCATGGCTAACGCGCAGGTGTGGGATGGCCTTAAACTGTCGTTAAAAACCCACCAAATTAAAAATGACCTACCGTATCAAGACAATTCGGTGGGCAGCAGCTTTACCTTAAAGCCGCAGTTAATTCCGTTGGATGTCAAAATTATTCTTTTGGGTTCGCGAGACCTGTATTACACCATTGGTGAATACGATGAAGAGTTTGCAGAGCTATTTAGAGTGCTGGCCGATTTTGATTACTATTTACCAAGCTCGGACAAAATGCAGTACCAATTCATCACGAAGGTGATGGAATACTGTAATGATACCTTGAAGATTGAGCTTAGCTCAGCGGCGCTGGCGCGTATGCTTAAATTTAGCTATCGCCAAGCGGAGCACCACAGTAAGCTTTCGGCGCGCTTTGCTGATGTTTTGGAGCTGGTGGCAGAAGCCAGTTTTTATGCCAAGCAAGATGGCGTAAACCAAATTGCCGCTAATCACATCGATGAAGCGATAGCTGGAAAAGAATATCGAACAGGACAGTTAAGTGAAAACATGCTCAGCGATATTCAAGAAGGGCATACCTTGATTGCAACCGAAGGCACCGCAATTGGTAAGGTAAACGGCCTGACGGTACTGCATATTGGTGACACCGCGTTTGGTACGCCTGCGCGTATTACCTCTACGGTATACGCGGGTGCTGACGGGGTGATTGACGTTGAACGTGAGGTAGATTTAGGTAAGTCAATTCACTCAAAAGGCGTGATGCTGCTTACGGGTTACCTAGGTAACAAGTATGCGCAAGACTTTAGCCTGACGCTTAGCGCAAATATCGCCATTGAACAAAATTATGGTTTTATTGACGGTGATAGCGCATCACTTGCAGAACTTTGTGCGCTGCTATCGGCGGTGACGCAACTCCCCGTGGATCAATCATTAGCGCTCACCGGCTCAATTAACCAACACGGTGAAGTACAAGCTATTGGTGGTGTAAACGAAAAAATCGAAGGTTTCTTTAAACTCTGCAAAATGCGAGGCCTCACAGGTAAGCAAGGGGTGATCGTCCCTGAATCTAACAAGGTCAACTTAGTGTTAGATGATGAAGTGATTGCAGCTGTTGAAAAAGGCTTATTCCATGTCTATGCCGTTGCCACAGTAGATGAAGCGCTTAGCTTGTTAATGGATAGACCAGCAGGCGAGCTCGGTGACGAAGGCTATCCCGAAAACAGTATCAATGCAGTTGCAATGGCGAAACTTGAGCGTATTGCAAAAGTAGTAAACGGCGATGATGACAAAGGAGAAGAAAGCCATGACGACAACTAATGTTATCCTCGTTATTGTTGCACTGGTGATTGCGGTGGTGTTTTTTCGAGGTGGTCAGAAACAGAAGCAGCTTGCGCAGTTTAATCGAATTCAAGCGGCAGACTTTTTGAAAGAAAACGAAAAGCGCACAGAGGTTCATAAAACTGACTCAGGTCTTCAGTACGAAATAATCACTCAAACTGACGGTGGCAAACAGCCAAATGCAACGAGCAAAGTTAAAGTGCATTATCATGGTACTTTACTTGATGGCTCCGTATTCGACAGTTCGGTACTGCGTGACCAACCCATCAGCTTTGGACTTAATCAAGTGATCCCTGGTTGGACAGAAGGTGTGCAGTTGATGAGCGAAGGGGACAAATACCGCTTTTGGATTGGTCCGGACTTAGGCTATGGTGACCGCGCAGCAGGTAAAATCGAACCGGGTTCGTTATTAGTGTTTGAAGTTGAGCTGCTCGCGGTAGAGTGATGTTCTCAAAGCGATGAAGCTCTAGCAGCTATCTTTATTTGCCCAAGCGTGATTAACCGACGCTACAATTGTTAAAGTGGGCTGCTAGAGAGGAATGATGTTATTTAAGCTCAGGTTATTTAACCTGAGGTTTGGATAAGGAATGTTCCAACTCATTGTTGCTAAAGCACAACTTGGTTTTTTCCTTGTCTAGCCAGAGAGTTTTAGGGAAAACAAGGCGAATTTACGCACCAATAGCTGGCTATTGGAAGTGAATTCAACGCAGTTAGCGCTAAAACTAGCTGCTAGAAAGGCATTAATTATCCGCAGCTCAGGTTATTTAGAACCATTCTGTGCTGATTTTGTGACAAGGACGTCACAAAGAACATTTTTGAAGATGTGTATGCCAGCAGCTAATGCTCCGAAAATGAGTAGGTTTGGAGATAGTGGATCATCTTCCAATAAGTAGTTATTCAATAATGCTATTAGTAACATCATGATGACTACGAAAATAAGTGGTTTCACACTATGTTTATCAATACTTTTCTTAATCTCTTCCTCTGTCATCGTTCCCTCTTAGGTTGTAGCTTTAACTATTTAAAATAGTTGGAGAATTAATAGATTGGTATTACTGCTCACTTGTTTCTTTTATCTGAGTAGCGACTAAGCAGCATATTGGCGACTTGTTGCTTTACGGCCCGTTTGTCGTTGGGGTCAACGCCAAAACGTTCCGCCAGTAGTGCGATTTCTTCATCGGTTAGATTGAAGGATAAGCGTTGCCGAGTTTTCTTCGATTTAACTTCTAAATCAAGGATCTTTCTGATCATATCGGATGGCGTTAGCTCTTCGTCTATCGCCTGTTTTTTAATGCTTTTTTGTACTTCCGTGGTTAAATCGAAGGCCATTTGTGTGGCCCTCAATGCCACTTCTTGACGTTTCCACTTATCTTCTCTTGTGGTCACGAGTTCGCTCCAGGAAATAGGTCGACAATATCGCTCAGTGGGCGACACATGGTTAGTGACACGTCAGTTTCCCCTCCATCCCAGATCTCGATATTGATAGCGAACTTTTCGTCAGGACTAAGTAACTCGATAACTTCACATACTTCGCCACTTTCATCTTGATAGCGTGGCAAAGCGCGGCCGCGATAATCGCTATCGTAAAAATAGCAAACGTAGGGCGCTTCACTTTGTTGATAGCTTTTACCTAAAAATCGCTCGAAAATCTCTGGAGTAGCGTGGGTGTCGATGTGGGTCAGTGCTTCTTCATCGAAAATACGCGCAAATTCATCAAGCGTAAAAATAGCGTCGACGTCTTCTCTTTGGATTTTGATAGAGAAATTCGCGTATTCCTCACCGTCACTTTGTTCAATTTGCAAAAAAGTAATGTTACCTGAATCACTTTCGAGAACAAATTCATATGCAGCGCTGCGTTCAAATTGGTAAGTTTGTACGCCAGCCACTTTTAGGGTTTGTCCCTTGAGCCAGCTTGGGTAAGCGAACGAATCGATGATGGTGAGCATGTCCCCAACTTGCAGGTCTTTTGCATGAGTAAGTTGTCGCTCAGGAGTTTTTTTTGATTTAAAAAAGCCAAACATAATGCACCTACATAATCAAAAAGGGTAAAAAGGAGGCGAGGCCTCCTTTTTCTAATCAGTAAATATTAGTTGCTTTGTTTAGCTCTAATACGTTCAAGAATATCATTACTCTTTTGCGTAGAGCCAATTCCAGCTTCTGCCATTTTAGCTTTTAGATCTGCACCCGTTGCAGCGGCTTCAAGCTCTTTTGCCGCAGCCAGTTGATCTTGCCTATCTTGCTGGCGTTGCTTGATACGCTCAAGCGACTGACGTGCATTTACCATAGATGATGCATTGGTATTTAGCGTGCTGTTTACTGCCATGGTTGCTTTTTGAACGCTGTCTGTGGTTTTTACCATTGTCAGCTGGCGTTGGTTTTCTTTAATCGTTTTTTCAGCTTCTTTGATCTGCTGTTTTAACAGGATCACATGTTTACTAAAGCCGTCTAGCACTTGCTGATGCTCTGCGCGCTCAACTTCAAATTCACCGATTTTCTCTGCGATTTCTACCGCTAAAGCTTCGTTACCTTTTTCGAGCGCTTGTCCTGCATAGTTTTCATGCTCGATAATGCTTTCGTCAAGTGCAGCTAATTTGCGTTTTGTCTGCATCTCTTTCGCCATTACTTCTGTTAAGCTTTTTTTGGCTTTAGCTAATGCGTTTTGTGCGTCAGCAATTTCTTGCTCAAAAATACGAATGCCATTTGCATCAACAATTGACTCACCAACTTCTCTAGCGCCACCACGAACAGCAGTAAATAATTTCTTTAAAATACTCATTTCACAACTCCAATATTATTCATTCAAATACACAGTCACTGCATCTAATGCTTCGATTGCATTGTCCGCTAGGGTGACCAGTTCGTGCGTGATCTCATCAATTGAGGAGGAAACGGCTAGAGCACCAAATATCGCATACTGCTCATCAATTTTAGCAAACGCACTCAGCGGGATCGGCACATTCAGTTTTAATAGTGCTTCATTTAACTCGTTTAGCAACTCAGGCTTTACCTCATTCTCTTTAAATAGGTAACTAATGCATACAAGTTGTTCTTCAGTCTGAGTCACAAAAATTGGTAATTCGTCATTTCCGTCAACAATCACTTGCAATACATCTTGCTCGCCTTCATTGGCGATTAAGAAAGATTCGAAGTTAGCACCTTCTGTTTCAAATGATGCTAATTTGATTGATAGTTCATTTAATTCCATCTTCATTTACCTTTTTTGTTTTGACATATTATGTCTGAGTTAAGAGTTGCACGTAAGACATAATATGTCAATGGCCGTGCGCTAATTTTTATACAACTCATCTTCTGTTTGCCATGCTTGGCGATAATAATCGTATAGTCTCCCTGTTCCTAACTGGTTGACTTCAATATCTTTTGTTCCATCAAAAAAGCGATTTGGGAAGGCGAAAGTCGCGAGTAAATACTCTTTGTTTATCCAGTTACTTGGGACAGGCAAAGACTCGACTGCCCGGATCCTAGCACTTGCAGATTGCCCTGTTCTCGTTGCGATTGTCCATCCCCACTGGCCAAATGAGGGAATATTCTGTTGGTATTGCTCAACATGCGTAAACCCGGCATGTTTTACCGTTTTGGCTATACTAATAAACGCTTTTTTGGCGTGATAGGGAGACGTTGACTGAATAGCGAGTGCACCATCGGGTGCCAGCAATTGACGCACATGATTATAAAAGTAGTCGCTATATAGCTTATTCAAATCAGGGTGATTAGGGTCGGGTAAGTCGATAATGATAGTGTCAAATTGCCTACCTTGGTCAAGCATTTTTTCTACTTCTAAAAATGCATCTGCAACGATAACCGTTGCTTTTGGGTCATTTAAGGCGTCGCCATTTAAATGAGTTAATTGACTGGTGATATGTGGTCTAGCAGGGTAGGGTTGCCCTTGTAGTCCAAATAGTGAGAGCAGTTGCCCATCCAAATCAATTAAGGTTGCATTTTCAACAGGCCACTCCAGTACATCTCGAAGTGCTAGACCATCTCCGCCGCCAATGATTAACACCTTTTCGCGACGGTTGGATGCCAGCATAGCAGGATAAACGAGCATAGTGTGATAGATCTGTTCATCCACAGATGAAAACTGTAATCGACCATTTAAGAATAAATCGTTAATTGGCATCGGTTGTGCGCGGCTCAATCGCTCAGTGATGACAACATGTTGATACTTCGTTGACTCTGAATAGATCACTTTGTCTTTGTAAAGCACGTTGCTGAGGTCTTTCATCCAAAGAGAGCCATGGCTCAGGATGACAAAAAAGATACCAAGTAGAACAAAGTGGCAAGCAAACAGCAGCTTAGCGAAGCGGACATGAGCATGGTAACGCCATAGGAAGATAAGTCCTGCAACAATATTAAATAGCGCAGTCCACGCGGCTGCTTGCATTATTGGCAGCGCAAGCATAATCGTGACCCAAATAGCAGCACCAACACCAGCACCGATATAATCTGCACCGTAAATGGTACCTGCGTTATTTTCAAGGAAGCGGCCATACACTTGTTGACGGATCCTAGCAATCAGTGGAATTTCCATGCCAATTAAAATGCCTAGGATGAGGCCGAAAACATAAGGTAAAAATCGGGCAAATGCTTGTAATTGCGCAAATGGCATGCCATCTAAGACACTATCGGGAGGCAGGCTGTAAAGGCTAGAAAGTGTATGGGGCAGGGTATAGGTAAGTGCAATAACACTGGCGATCACCAAAATACTGCTCATGCCGAGTAGCGCGATTAGGCTTTCAAGCCATGCAAACGCGGTAAAAGGATCTTTGAACCAGCGTGCTAAAAATGCGCCAATGCCCATGGCCACGATCATAGTGCCAATCATGGCATAAATCGCGCTTTCTACAGAGCCTAAAACGCGACCAGCATAATGGGAGAGTAAATATTCGTAGATTAGGCCGCAACCGGCCAAAATAGCCATGACGCCAATAAGTAAGGTGTCGTGACCGAACAACGACCAGTTGCCGGTCACTCTTGCTGAAGTTTGTGGTGCAGATGCGCTCAAGGGTTATGCACCTAACAAACTAGCCATAGTCGTACCAATCGCAAAAGAAAGCGCGGCTGAGATTGCAGCAACACCAACATTCTTTTGTCTGTTCACTTCATCGGAAATATCTTTACCCGCAAGAATAATTTTTATCATGACGAGATGTAAGACGATGAAAAGCACAATGCTACCCAGTGCCGCAATACTCCAGTACAGTAGGCTTGAGTTAATGTTGTCCGCTACATACGGCGCTAAACCGGACGCTGCAGTCAGTGCTAGTGCTGAGCCGATTAAAAAGCCCGCGTAGCGGATCCCGACCGCGATATTGTTGTCTTTGATTGCTTGCTGTAAACAGTCGCCACTTTTGTTGGTGCGCTTAAATAGTTGTACTCGGTATTGGCTCACAAGCAACATACAAATATTACCAATAATGAAGGCAGCAACCACAATCGGTAAACCGTACCAGCCTTCTGTGAGTACCCAAAGCAAAGCTGAGCGGATCACAATGGCAACGCTCACCACATGGCCAAAATCAATCAGTGCTGAGGTGACATTACCTTTAACGATTTCGTCATGAAGGTTCACCTTGCGTAGCGCGACTTTGTCTTGGAAAAAGTGGCCGAGTTTGATAAGGATGATACCAACGATACCATAGCCCGCCATTTGTAGCGCTTCTTGAGCCAAAGAACTGGCAAAAGCACCACTTGAAATACCTGAAATTACGATGGCCAAACCTGCTAAACCACCAGCAAAACTGAGACCAAATGCAAAGTTGTCTTTTTCTGTGATTTCATCGTTTGCATGAAGGTTAGATACCCAACCTTTGATGTATTTTAAGCTAACAAACAACGCGACGATCACCGCCATATCTATTAGCAATGCTTGAAAAGTCCAAGCTGTTAATCCGTTAAATTGGTACATGTGTTAACTCCGCTATATATGCGCTATTTGCCCCGGCTTACGCCACGGGAGGTTCTACTTGAGCTATTGCGAACTGAGCCGTAGCTTGAGGTTCGAGAGTAGCTGCTTCGAGTTACTGCTGATGGGGTGTTACTACTTCGACTTAACCCTGACGCGCCAGACTTTTTCTTGGCATAGGGACTGGTAAACTGTTTGCCTTGGCGTTGGTACGATTGTTGAGTACGCTTGGCGAGTTCAGTTTGGCGTTTGTAGCTTTTATAACTGGTGTATCTATGACGACCATAATCACTGTAGTAACTGTATTTACGGTGTTTACTCCAGCGACCATATTCAACATCACCAACAATATCGCCAAGCATGCGATACATGCCGTACCACATCCAAAAGCTAGTGCCGTTTGAGTTGGTCTGCCATTCGCCATAGTTGGCATTACCAACAAGCTGATTGCCGACACCGGTCTGACCGTTTGCCGTTTGTTCCGCTTGCTGACTGATTGCGCCAACTCGCACTAGCTTTCCATCTGACATATCGGCTAAAACATTGATTGGATCTGTCAGCGCATCATTGAACAAACTGATGGAAGCTGCTTCTTTTAACAAGAGCGCTTGGTTGATAATGTCATCGCTGTTCATACTTGGAGCGGGGGACTTGAGGGACTGATAACGAGTCAATAAACTCTGATATAAGGTTCCACTGCTTGTTGCGTCTTGGGAAATAATTTGCGCAATTTCACTGAGCTGAGGTTTTTGCTGACTAAGTACTTTGCCATACTCAGTCAAAAGGTTGGCATTTCTCACCTGCTTTTTATCAAGGGCGGTTCCCAGCGTATTTATCGCTGTTGAAGCTTCTTGAAGTGTATGTGTAATGGTTTGCTGGATACGTTCTTCTTTCGATTCGCAGCCCAGCATTAGGCTCAAAACACACAGTAGGCTAACCAGTTTCCAAATTCTAAAGTTGGACATTCATTGTCACCTAATCTACCTTGACCATTCGTTTTAATGTGCTGTTTTATTGAGTTTAAGTCAACTCAAACGTGCCGTGATCGGCATGTTAAAGGGGCTTAAATTGTAACAATAAATCAGTCTAGAAAGTTATTACCTATACACCCTAACATTTGTATTAACATAAACCATAGCGTTAGGTGGACTGGGATAATAATAGAGTTTGTTCATATAGAAGTTGCATTCGTATGAATGCAACGATCACCAAAGCATCAATATAAATCTATCAATACTATAAGGTTAATATACCTTAGCAATTCGCCTCTAGAATGTCATAGATAGCATCTTCTAGGTCTTCTAAATCTGCTTCATCTATCAACAATCTGGCTTTTGATTCATCAAGGTCTAGCGCCTCCGCAAAGAAGCCTTTAAAGCCTCGCGCTTTGCGATCAATCTCAAAGATGATTTCGAGTTGCTCACCACGATTAAAGAAAACCATTTCTACTTCATCAAAGCGACCATGGAAGTCACCTGTGATCGTTTTAAACTCTAGTTCTTGTACGAATGGCAGGCGTGAGAATGATACTTCATCAATACCTTCACAGTCTGATTCATAG
Source organism: Pseudoalteromonas flavipulchra NCIMB 2033 = ATCC BAA-314 (assembly GCA_000814665.1). Classification (GTDB taxonomy): domain Bacteria; phylum Pseudomonadota; class Gammaproteobacteria; order Enterobacterales; family Alteromonadaceae; genus Pseudoalteromonas; species Pseudoalteromonas maricaloris. The sequence goes on along the minus strand of JWIH01000017.1, from coordinate 69,588 downwards.
AGTTTAAAGCCAAGCGCTTCCATCGCATCGATAGCCGCTTGTTGTAGCTCGGTAGGTACGATATGTAAATAGTCCCTATCTGACTTGTCGAGCGCCATATTAATATCAAGGTTGGTAGCGATCCAAGTTTTGGATTGTCCAACAGTAAGCGGGGTTTCTTCAGCGAGGTCAAGCGCGAATGGAATGTGCTTTTCATCACCGGGTTCGATAGTAAATCGCTCGTTGATTTGAAATTTAGCAAGGGTGTGGTTTTTAGTGATGGTCGTTGTTTCACCTTCACTGTCTTCTCTTTCAACTGTGTAGTTGCACATTACGTTAAGATCTATTTTGTTGATCTCCTGAGCAACTTTGCCACCGATGATTTTAACCGTTCCAGAAATTTCTTCGCCAGGGGAGGCGTGATGGGTTTCTAAGATGGTATCTACTTTTGCTGCACCGATACCGACTGCGCCAAGGGCTTTTTTGAAAAAAGACATAGTCATCCTTATATATCTTGTGACCTTCCATCATGGAAAGCGCTGCCGTGTCGATTATAGGAATTATTATCAATTCGTCAATTGCTTTTCTCCTTCAAAGCCAATGACTTGAAAATATTTTTTATGATGCAGTCGGTAATTAACCTGAGGTTTGGATAAGGAATGTTCAAACTCATTGTTTCTAAAGAACAACTTAGTTTTTTCCTTGTCTAGCCAGAGAGTTTTAGGGAAAACAAGGCGAATTTACGCACCAATAGCTGGCTATTGGAAGTGAATTCAACGCAGTTAGCGCTAAAACTGGCTGCTAGAAAGGCATTAATTATCCGCAGCTCAGGTTAATTAGTCATTATTCATAAAATTGGTATATTATTTTTATAACGATAGCCGTAGATGAGCAGTGTTCATTGGCATGTTTCAAATTGCAAATTGCAAAGTTCAAGTTTATAGAATTATGGAACAGGATGTTGCAACGCCTCATGGTTAAGGACCGACGTATGGCCCGCACTCAAGCTTTGGCGCAACCAAGCTATGAGGAATTGGCGTCGACATTAAGTGCGATGCCGGATTTGATGTTTGAACTGGATGAAGAGGGGCGGCACTGGGACGCCAGAATACTTCGCCCTGAGTTGTTAGTCGCGCCTGCAGAACAATTGATTGGCCATACGGTGACTGAAGTGATGCCAGAGCAAGCCGCTAAAATAGTGATGCAGGCATTACGGGAAGCAAAAGTTAACGGCTATTCACATGGTAGCCATATTCACTTGTCTACACCGGTTGGTGAGCGTTGGTTTGAGGTCTCTATCGCCCGTAAGGTTGTCACTGCAAGCGATAATCATGCTGAAACACGTTTTATCGTGTTATCTCGGGATATCAATGACCGTAAGTTGGAGTATCTCGAAGCTGAGAAGTTGGCGTATCATGACCAGTTAACCGAATTACCGAATCGCCATGTTCTTCAGCATGGATTGATGGAGCAACTCCATGTAGGTCAACAGCTTGGTAGTTACAGCGCAATCTTGTTTTTGGACCTTGACGATTTTAAAAAAGTAAATGACTTGCATGGCCACCATGTGGGGGATCAGTTACTCAAGGCGGTTGCCCAGCGTTTGTGTGCTAGCGTACGCCAAGATGATGTGGTGATCCGTTGGGGAGGCGATGAGTTTGTGATTTTAATCACTCACTTATCTCCGCAACAGCCTCAAGCCGAATCTCATGTGGTTGGGATCTGCCAGCAAATAATCAACAAGGTAGATAAACCCTATCTCTTTGAAGGCAATAAGCTAAGTTGTCGGATTAGTATCGGCGTCAGTCTATTTAATAACCTCGACATCGAGACTGGGATCCAACAGGCAGATTCCGCTATGTATCAAGCCAAGCAATCTGACAGTGTGCGCTATGCTTTCCACAACAAACCAATTAAGGATGTTGGAACCTAGATAAATTCATCTGGCAATAACGACAACCATAATACACTTCGCCACTTTTCAGCAGTTTGAGGTAGAGAATGAAAGTCGGGTTTGATTACGGAAGCTCTCATTGTGCTATGTCTAGTGTGTTATGCAAAATGGTGGAGACGGAGAGCCAACAGGCTTATTCCACTATACTTTTCACAACAAGCCAATTAATGGCGCTGGAACCTAGATAAATTCATCTGGCAATAACGACAACCATAATACACTTCGCGACTTTTCAGCAGTTTGAGGTAGAGAATGAAAGTCGGGTTTGATTACGGAAGCTCTCATTGTGCAATGCCTAGTGTGTTATGCAAAATGGTGGAGACGGAGAGCCAACAGGCTTATTCCACTATACTTTTCACAACAAGCCAATTAATGGCGCTGGAACCTAGATAAATTCATCTGACAATAACGACAACCATGATACACTTCGCGACTTTTCAGCAGTTTGAGGTAGAGAATGAAAGTCGGGTTTGATTACGGAAGTTCTAATTGTGCGATAGGCGTTATGCAAAATGGTGAAGTGGACTTACTGCGTCTCGAGCAAGATAAATATTACCTGCCTTCGACTATGTATGCGATGCACAATGCGTTAATTCCTGCATTTGTTAACCGTCATCTGAGTAAACCAGATCCAGTCTATACGCAGTCTCGCCAAGGGCTGCTAACGGTAGCGCAGCAAGCTAAGCGCGATCTCGATTTAGAAGCACATGAAGCGGGCGTTTTTTTTGGTCAAGCGGCAATTTCTGAGTATATTGAATTTCCCGAAGAAGGTTTTTTTGTTAAATCACCTAAGTCCTTCTTTGGGGCGGTTGGGCTTAAATCTCAACAAATCGCCTTCTTTGAAGATATTGCTGCGGCGATGATGGTTGAGATTAAGCGCCGTGCCGAGTCGCAGCTGCAACAGTCCATTACCGACACTGTGATTGGTCGACCTGTTAATTTTCAGTCCGTCGGCGGAGAAGAAAGTAATCAACAGGCGGTTAATATTCTTACTACCGCTGCAAAAAGAGCAGGATTTAAGGAAGTGGATTTTCTCTTCGAACCGCTCGCAGCGGGGATTGAGTATGAAAGTCGTCTTCAGCAAGATAAACTTGTGCTGGTCGTTGATATCGGCGGTGGTACTAGCGATTGTTCGTTTGTCCGAATGGGGCCAAGCTATCGCAATAATACACAGCGCCAGCAAGACTTTTTAGCGCATACGGGTAAACGTATCGGTGGTAACGATTTAGATATTGCACTTGCTTATCACCAATTAATGCCGTTGTGTGGTCTAGGCTCTAACATGAGTTCAGGTTTGCCGATGCCTAGTCAACTGTATTGGCAGGCATGTAAAATCAATGATATTCAGTCTCAACTAGACTTCTACAGCGATAAATTAGCGCGAGAATTGCAGAGCATGTTGCGAGATGTCGCCGAGCCGCAAAAGCTGGCGCGTTTACTTCACATTCAACAGAACAAACTTACCCATCAAGTGGTTCGTGAAGGTGAGCTTGGTAAGATAGCACTCTCTGAACAAGCAAAGTTTAATGCCAATCTTGGTTTTATTGAGCCACAGTTAACCTCTGAATTTACGCAGCAAGATTTTGCCGAGTCGGTCATGTCGAACTTAGAGCAGATGGGCATGCTTGCGAAAGAAGCCATTCATCAAGCGGGGTCAAAGCCCGATGTAATTTATCTGACTGGCGGTAGCGCGCAATCACCGTTACTCAAGGCAACGCTTGCACAGCAAATTGGTGATATTGAAATGGTGAACGGGGATAACTTTGGTAGTGTTACTGCAGGCTTGACTAAGTGGGCGGATAAAATATTTAAGTAATCGAAGTCAAAATCAAAGAAGCGGTCACAAACCGCTTCCTTACTCATCTATTTTATCAATCTAAGCGACTAGCAAGATACTGCTCATAATCAGGTAAATGTCTTGCGATTGGCTGGCTCATTTTATCGCACGCCATCAGTAAATCTGCCGTTGCTTCATTACAGGCAACGGGAATATTCCAGACAGCAGCGAGTCTCAACAGTGCTTTTACATCCGGATCGTGAGGCTGCGACGCAAGCGGATCCCAAAAGAAAATCAAGACATGAACATCTTGCTCCGCGATTTTGGCACCAATTTGTTGGTCGCCACCCATTGGGCCACTAAATAGCTTTGTTACTTCTAAACCAGTATGCTTTTCTATTAGGTTACCCGTTGTGCCCGTGGCGTAAAGCTTGTGCTGTTTTAGGCTATCTAAGTGGGTCTGACACCACTCAAGTAGGGCTGGTTTCATGCCATCGTGTGCAACCAAAGCAATATGCTTTTTAGCTGGCAGTGGCTGTGAGCGTTTTTGCATGTGTACTGCTCCTATTTTGCGTAACTGTTTAGAGTAATAAGTTGACTGCCAATGCGATAAAAATTAAGCCTGAAATACGATCAATCCACACCGGCGCTGCGGGATGCTGCCTAAAATAGCCAGCGATTTTATCACCACCGTAGATATACATGCAGTCGATGGGAAAAGCTAAAATAGGGTACAGTAAGCCAAACATGGCCAGTTGCATCGTTGTCGAAGTCGGCAAGCTACTATCGACAAACTGAGGAATAAATGCAATAAAAAACAGGGCGACTTTGGGATTTAAGACTTCCGTCATCATTGCTTGGAACATCACGTTTTTAGGCTTTTTAGTGCTCACGTGTGGCTTTTCCTCGCAAGCTATCTGCCCCTTCCCAAGCGTCTCTTTGATAGTCATTACACCTAGATAAGCTAAGTAAGCTGCGCCGAGGTATTGCACTGTGGTATAGGCGGTCTCTGAGGCTTTTAGGAGTGCCGATAAGCCAACAACGGCAAAGAGTGTGTGGATCACTCCTCCTAGCGCAAAGCCTAATGCGCTTTGCATGCCAGCTACGCGGCCATTAGTAAAGGTCTGCGCCATTAAAAACGCATTGGATGGGCCCGGTGCCACGGCAATTAACGTGCTGGCGATTAAAAATGAGAATAAGTATTCAAGATTTAGCATCGTTATTAAATTAGATCTTTACCAATCCATACCACTTTACCGAGAATTTCCAGCTGCTCCAATTCATTCGGCATCACAACTTGTTCCCGGTATTCTTTATTATCACTAATCAAGCGTACTGAGCCATCAAAGTTTTGTTGTAAGCGCTTGGCATAAAGCTCTTCACCAAGGCGGACAACGTAGATCAGGCCTTCGCTTAATTTTTTATCCGATAAATCCACTAAAATTGTATTGTTATTGTGAATAGTGGGTTCCATAGAGTCGCCTTTGGCAAACACCACGACCAGCTGTGACTTATCTAGATTTTTAAATTCAATCCACTTTTTTCTAAATGCAAGATAACGTGCAACCTCGGCACTTTGGTTAAATGCACCATAACCCGTACTGACAGAGACATGGTAGCCAGGCACAACAACAAAGTCCTCATTGAAGTCTTCCAAGGTAATACTTTGCTGGATGATTGGTGATTCGGCTTTGCAATCAAGTGGGATCCCGGTAACGAGCCACATCAAATCTACGTTGGCTTGTTTAGCAATGCGTTCAATGACACTGAGTTTTGGGTCTTCCCCTTTTAATATTCTGCGCAGCGTCCCTTCAGATACATCAATTTTTAACGCAAAAGCTCTAATACTGTCTGGCTTGATCGCATATTCTACGCGCTCCGCTAGGCTCATGAGACTTTGTTCCATGCGTTGCCTCTTAAATAATGATACGTGTGCGTCATTATATGGGCTATTTTTTGCGAAGTAAAATCATTTTTGACGCAAAATAGATCCATTTTTTCGTTGAAATGCGTAAAAAATGGGTCTATTATCTTCATTAAATTACGCAGTGAATGCATTTAGTCAGTGAGTGCGTAAATAAGTGATTTTTCTAAATGTCATATATTTGCGCAATTTTTTAAGGAATGAGTGTGATGTTAATGAGCCAACCTTTAATTTCTGAACGCGCGCCGCTTGGTGCTGCCATACTTAGATTTGCACGTAAAAGTCGCGGTTTTACTCAAGCTGAATCAGCCGCAAGCTATGGTATAGAGGAGCGAACATTAAGGCGCTGGGAGAATAACGAATACAACCCTAAATGGAATGATGTGATTGCTTTGGTTGAAGATGTTTATTTAATGGACATTGTTAATGTTATTGTGGGATTAAGGACATCAAGCGCTGCGTAAAAAATTAAAGCCAGCTTGCGCTGGCTTTGGTCGATAAAATCGTTATGGCTAACATAGCGACTTATATTCTTTTACTCTTCGTCTTCAACAAGCGTCATCAGTGAAGTGTTACCACCAGAAGCTGTGGTATCGATACTGATGGTTTTCTCAGTCACTAGACGATTGATAAGCGTATCGTAGTACTCTGCACTGATCACCGGCAGGATAGCACCTTTGCGCTCTGCAAGTTGCTGTGAGAAGTAACCAAGGCGTGAAGAGCGCGCAGCCACAACAGCACCTGCAAGGTGAGGGTGTGCCAAAATCGCTTGTAGCTGGTTTTGCTTCGCTACTTGGAATACGCCTTCAGCAACGCCAGTTGAGATGAACTTATCTCTAAATGCCAATGCTTCTTCATAAAACAAGTCAGAGGCTACTGTGATCACTGTGTTACCGGCAGCAAGTGCTGTGATAATTGAAATCGCCCAGAAGTTGAACGACGTACTCTTATCGGCATATACCACTACACAACCACGCGCTTCTAAGTGCAGCGTGTTCGATTCACCAGTAGGTCCTGGTAGCGTTGTGTAAGTACGCATACGCTTTTCTAAGCGGTTTAGCTGAGCACGCGCATCAGAAAGCGTTAATGACAAATCATCCGCCAGCTCGTCAATGATGTCTACTGTTGCCACTTTAGCAAGTAGCTGACGCACTGCCGAAACACGGTCATTAAGCGCAGTACGACGCCAGATCTTCTCATCACGCTTAGAGTTTTGCATCAGTTTTTCAACTTGCTCAACGGCACCTGGGAAGTGGTGGATCTCTAGCTCATCAGGCGTCAGATCTGTCATTTGTACGTTGTCTGGTGACGCTTTTTCTTTCACAAGGCGAAGTAGGTAGTTTGGACCACCTGCTTTTGGACCTGTACCAGATAGGCCACGACCACCAAATGGTTGAACACCAACGATCGCACCAATCATGTTACGGTTCACGTATACGTTACCCGCACGCGACATCTTAGCTAGGTATTCGCAGCGCTCTTCAATACGTGAATGAACGCCCATTGTTAGACCGTAGCCTGTACCATTGATTTGGTCGATCACATTATCAAGTTGATCTGCTTTGAAGCGTACGACGTGAACTACCGGACCGAATACTTCACGCTTAAGCACGGATAGATCAGAAATCTCATATAGGCGCGGAGCGAAGAAGTAAGCGCCGTTCTCACTGTTATCAGGGATCTTAGCTTCAAATAGTAGCTTACCGTTCGACTTCATGTAATCAACATGCTTAGTCAAAGTGGTCAGCGCTTTTTCGTCGATTACTGGACCTACATCTGTAGATAGTAGCGATGGGTCGCCGATATGTAGCTCTTTAAGTGCACCTTGGATCATTTCGATGATACCGTCAGCAACATCTTCTTGTAAGAACAACACACGAAGTGCTGAACAGCGTTGACCGGCACTTTGGAAACCTGATGAAATAACATCGTCAACCACTTGCTCTGGTAATGCTGTTGAGTCAACGATCATACAGTTTTGACCACCAGTTTCTGCGATCAGAGGAACTTGAATATCGTTACGCTCAGCAAGAATTTGTGAGATAAGCGTGCCTGTCTCTGTTGAACCTGTGAACATAACCGCTTGGATACGCTCGTCAGGCACTATGTGTTTACCCACTTCGCTACCGCGTGCGATAACCGGTTGTACTACGTGCTCTGGTAAACCAACGGTATGCATTAATTCAATACAACGCAGTGCAATCATACTGGTTTGTTCAGCTGGCTTTGCAATAACGGTATTACCCGTCACGATAGCAGCAGCTACCTGACCTAAGAAGATCGCAAGCGGGAAGTTCCACGGGCTGATACATAAAATCACGCCACGAGCTTCAAAACGCTCATCTTTAGAAAGCTCTTCTGCACGCGCTGCATAGTAGCGACAGAAGTCAACGGCTTCACGTACTTCATCTATGCTGTCTTGGGTTACTTTACCTGCTTCTTTAATACAGATAGCAACAAGTTCATCATGGTGACGCTCAAGGATGTCAGCAGTGCGGCGTAGTAAGTTTACACGCTCTTCAACTGAGGTTTGAGACCAACTTTCAAAAGCCGCATCAGCATTGGCAAGCACGCTTTGCATGTGTGCTTCATCGTGTAAAGGCACAGATCCAATCACTTGTTTGTGGTTCGCAGGGTTACGAACAGCAAGGTGACCTTCTGGTACTTGGCTTTCATCGATTAGGTGTTCGTTAAACCAGTTGTCTAGGTTTTCTTTAAACGGTGTTAAATCGTTGATGTCCGTAAGGTCTTTACCTTTTGAGTTTGGACGCTCATCGCCATAAAGCTCGATAGGTAGCTTAATCTGCGTATTGTAACGGTTACGTAGGCCTTGCAGTGTTTCTACAGGATCTGGAAGTAGTGACTCAACAGGCTTAGTGGTATCAACAATTGCGTTTACGAATGATGAGTTTGCACCATTTTCAAGTAGACGGCGTACCAGATAAGCAAGTAGGTCTTCGTGCTGACCAACTGGTGCATACACACGACACTGAATTCCTTCGTTTTCAACGATTTGGTCGTAAAGTGATTCACCCATACCGTGTAGGCGTTGGAACTCGAACCCTTTGTTATCGCCTTTGGCCACTTCTAGAATGGTTGCTGCGGTGTAAGCATTATGCGTCGCAAATTGCGGGAAAAGTACATCGCGTGCTTCAAGTAGCTTAATAGCACACGCTTTATAAGAAACGTCAGTCGTTGCTTTACGAGTGAACACAGGGAAGTGCTCAAGACCATCTTGTTGAGTGGTTTTGATTTCTGTATCCCAGTAAGCACCTTTAACTAGACGCACCATCAGTTTACGGCCTACGCGGCGAGCAAGTTCAGCTACCCATTCCACAACGAAAATGGCACGTTTTTGATATGCTTGTACTGCAAGACCAAAACCATTCCAGTCGCCAAGTGCGTCGTCTGAGAATACCGCTTCGATGACATCTAGTGAGATATCTAAACGATCCGCTTCTTCCGCATCAACCGTGAAACCGATATCGTATTCTTTCGCAGCAATCGCAAGTTCTTTTAGCTTAGGTACAAGCTCGTCCATCACGCGGTCACGATGTGTGAATTCGTAGCGCGGGTGGATAGCAGAAAGCTTCACTGAAATACCTGGGCTCTTAATTGGGCCACGGCCTTTCGCTGCTTTACCGATCGCGTGGATAGCGGTCATATAGCTTTGGAAGTAACGATCTGCATCTTTCATCGTACGTGCGCCTTCACCTAGCATGTCGTACGAATATACATAACCTTTTTGTTCTTTATCAGCGGCGCGATCGATAGCATCTTGAATGGTTTCACCCATTACAAACTGCTTACCCATGATCTTCATTGCATAGTTAACGGATTTACGGATAACTGGCTCACCAAGACGACCAATTGTACGTTTTAGCACGCCAAATTGTTCTTCTTTATTCTTGTCTGAATAGTTAACCATTTTACCGGTAACGAGTAGACCCCAGCTTGAAGCGTTAACAAATAATGAGTCGCTGCTGCCTAAGTGTGAACTCCAGTCGCCTTTTGCGAGCTTATCGCGGATCAGGCTTTCTTGTGTTGCTTTGTCTGGTACACGAAGTAAAGCTTCGGCCAAACACATCAGTACCACGCCTTCTTCGGTAGAAAGAGAGAATTCATTTAAAAGCGCGTCTACACCGTTTTGACCATCTTGATCTCTACGAATGTTTAATACCATTTGACGTGCACGTTCCCATGCTCGGCTTCGAGCTGTAACGCCTACCTCAGCTAAAGGTAAAATATGATCAATTACTGCGTTCTCATCGATGCGGTAAAAATCACGGATCTTTTGTCGGATAGGACAGTTAGTTGTCAAATCGCCGTTATAAAGCATAAGCAACCCTCAAAAATTGGAGTCAAAAATACATGTAATTCGCGCCTGCCTATGGAATCACACACCTTAATGTGCAGATTACAAAACTACATCTGAACTGATGCCAAACTAAGCAACCAAAGGTTGAAAGTGTAGTTTAATTTGTATAGGAAGCCTCAATTACGACAAAATGATGCAGTCACATTGCTAACCATAACACACCCATTGGGGGGTTCAAATTTTAGCCAGAATGCATAATCTAAATGTTCGAACAAAGCCGCGTTAAAGACTGAAATAAGCCGCTTTGCCCTTTATCGTTAATTTCGCGGGCATTCTATCGAAAAGACAGCAGAATATGCTGTTTTATTTTTAAGGAATACGGTAAATTTGCGGGTAATCTCAAACCCTCACAAAATTTTATGCTGATATGACGACTTCCATTAAAACTCGGGTATTAGATCGCATCGATTTAGCAATCTTAGACGCGCTCCAGCGCAATGGTCGGATCTCTAATGTAAACTTGGCGAAAGAGGTAAACTTGAGTCCGAGTCCTTGTCTCGATCGAGTAAAAAAACTCGAGTCGGAGGGGTATATCGAAGGATATACGGCAAGATTAAATGCCGCAAAACTTGGCCAGCATTTGGTTGCGCATGTGGAAATCACCTTAAAAAGCTCGACCGAAGCGGTATTTGAGGTGTTTAAACAGCATATTGTAAAAATCCCCAACGTCGTTTCTTGTGATATGGTAGCTGGCGGCTTTGATTATTTAGTTAAGATCCGAGTCCAGGATATGCGTCAATATCGTGAGGTATTAGGTCAAATCGTTGAAATACCTGGAGTTGGTACAAACCATACCTATATGGTGATAGAACACGTCAAAGAAGACATGGGTGTAGAAGTACTGAACTATCAGTAACTGTTGGCCCAATTTAAGGAATAATAGATGCAAAAAGTGGTACTTATCACCGGTGCGAGCCGTGGGATTGGTGCGGCAACGGCTCAACTGCTGGGACAACAAGGGTTTACCGTTGTTATAAATTACAAGCAGAATGTGCAAGCCGCAGAAACGGTTGCTGATACCATCCTAAGTAATAATGGTAAAGCGCATTTGTTACAAGCAGATGTCACAGATGAAAAATCTGTAGAGGCAATGTTTGACAAGATAAAGACCGATATTGGCATAGTTACGCATCTGGTTAATAACGCGGGGGTGCTGAACACGCAGACTCGAGTTGAACACATGACCGCAGCGCGTATCAACAATATGCTTACTAATAATGTTACGCCGTATTTCATTTGTGCTCGCGAAGCAATTAAACACATGCGTTTAAGTGCCAATCCAGCACAGTGCGCCATGGTAAACGTATCGTCGGCAGCTTCTTATTTAGGTGGGGCTAATGAGTATGTTGACTATGCAGCTGCGAAAGGTGCAATAGACAGCTTCACTAGAGGCTTATCTCTGGAATTAGCCGCTGAGCAGATCCGCGTGAACTGCGTGAGACCGGGCTGCATTTATACCGATATCCACGGCGACGGTGGCGAACCAAACCGAGTTGATCGCCTAGCCGATTTTTTACCGCTGAAGCGAGTTGGAACCGCGATTGAGGTTGCCAATGCCATCGCTTGGCTTTTAAGTAACGAAGCAAGCTTTGTTACAGGAACTTTTATTGATTTAGCTGGAGGGAAATAGCAATTTATGAAAAATAAAATTGTTTATGTCTCAGGAACATTTGATCTATTTCACAGTAATCATTTAAAAATGATTAGTTATGGCCGAGGTTTAGGGGACACGTTGATCGTTGGTGTAAGTACCGATGAACTTGTTTGTTCTTATAAAAAGCCACCGGCAGTGCCATTTGAAGAGCGTTTAGCGATTATCGAAGGGTTAAGAGATCCAGATCTTGCTATTCCACAACGTACTTTAGATCATCGTGAAACGGTGAAAAATCTAAATATTGATGTGTTCGTGATTGGCGATGATTGGAAGGGAAAATATGATTATCTGAAAGAGCTTGGAGTTCAGGTATTTTACTTTCCTTATGGTGCTGGCGTTAGCTCTAGTAACTTAAAGCAAAAAATCTACGATCAGTATAAAAAGCTAATAGAGCAAAGCGACAATCATCCAATCCCAGAGCCACAGAAATGAAAGTGTTAATAACGGGCGGACAGGGTGGTCTTGCCGCTTATTTAAGCGATGAATTGAAGCGCTTAGGACACGAAGTAGAAGCACCATCACGCGCGCAGCTTGATGTCTCTAAACCAGCTGAAGTTGAGCGTTTTTTTGACGACAAATCTTATGACTGTGTAATCAATGCGGCAGGAACGCTTTACTCAAGTTTAGTGGCAGACTCAGACCCAAATCTCTGGATCCGTGACATCGAAGTAAACCTAATCGGCACTTATTTAATTTCTCGTGCTGCAATTAAAGCAAACAAAGCGGTGCATTTGATCAATGTGGCGTCGACGGCGGCATTTAACAGTTACAAAGATTGGACGTCTTATTGCGCAGCGAAAGCCGGCGTAGTGACTCTATCTAAAGGTCTTCACAAAGATGGCTACAAAATAACGGTACTGTGTCCTGGGGCAATAGATACTAAGCTGCGCGATGGTCTTACTATCAATAATCCCAATGTGATGAGCATACCGCAAGGCGCTGCCCCAATCTTAGAGGCTGTAACTACACCGCAGCACATCGGTAAGCTGTTTTTTTATCGCCTGAATGAAAGTCGTAGCGAGTCGCTTGATTAGACTGGTTTGCTAATATTCATTGGCATAATGCACTAGAGCTACGTTCTCAATACGATTGCGCAAGGTCGGTGCAAGCAGTTTGTAATAGTATGTGGTGGCATGGAAGTCACCGCGCTCATCACTGACAAAATGAGGGATTTGCCCAGCAACTTTAAAGCCCAAACTCTGATATAGGATTTCTGCGTCCGAATCCGATTGTGTATCAAGGACGAGTAACGATATCTGCTGCCGTGTAGATTCTTGCTCTATGGCTTGCATCAGCTTTGTTGCCACGCCTTTTCGTCGGCTGTTTGGATGCACTAATAGTTTTTCCACTTCTGCCCGGTGCTGAGCATTATCTTTTGTTGCTGGTGAGAGTTGCACACAACCTGCCATTACGCCATTAAGTTCAGCGATAATAAGCGTCTTTTGCGACTTGATCACAGCATCGAATACCTGCCACCAGTAGTTTTGTATTGCTCTGCTGGAGGATGAGGGCAAAAAGCCGATAGAGGCGCCAAGATTAATACAGGCTTGCGTCAGTGCGCTGAGTTGTTTTACCCAAAGCTGACAATCTAAGCGATTGTATTTCAAGCTAGGCGCCTGAATAATGCGAAGCTGCATAGCGCTATTAGACAAATTGTTCATGCAGTTCCTTATTTATCCGAGCCAGACTTTGCTCAAGCCTTGCCTTTTCATGCATTAATTTTTGCCATCGAGTTTGCTGTTTTTCTTGGGAGCGTCGCAGTGCTTCGTAAAGTGCTCGCTGCGACACATGATAGGCTTTTGCAGCTTGTGATGGGGTGAGCATATCGTTCATTACTGCGTGTACCGCAGTATCTAGTTTGCCAAGTGTCATTGTGCTTTCTCCTTAACACCTACTGGGTTTGTTGCTGTATCGTGCACAGGCCAGATACTCACATCCAAATGCCAAAGTAAGTACATCGTTTGATATAAAGTGTACATAATTACGCTCCTTTCTTTGTCGTGTTAGTTGATAAGGAAAAACTGTGCCAGAAATTAAAGTTATTTAATATCAATAGGATGTGATTTTTGTTGGTCTGTAAGTACGTTCACATTGCACTGCTTTAGTGAGGTGAGTGCAGCATTTGCACCGAATTGAACAGAATTAGCGCGAGAGTGCTTAAAAGTTAATTTGGATCAAATTAAAGTGAATGAAGTAAATAAAATGTTTATTTTTAATATTTGGATAGTAGGCTTTGTGCGACTTTATTGAAGGAGCATTTTTTCATGTCTGAATTATCCAGAACCCAAGATATTACAGACCCTGAGGGGTTACAGTTCCAAATTCAAATCGACGACATTGCGGTTAACGCATGCGATGGTGAAACCGTGTTGTCTGTTTTGCTTGCGGCAAACTACAAGCAAATTATGGAAAGCGATCGAGAGGCCGTATCTGGTGCTTATTGTGGTATGGGGGTTTGTCACTGTTGTCAGGTAACAATAAACAAACAACATAAACAAAAGGCTTGCCAAACCTTAGTACAACCCAATATGCAGGTTGAAACCAAACAAAATCGTTTCAAGCAGGTCGGGGTATAGTGTGATGTCTAGTTGTCAAAAAGAAAAAATCGTTATTGTCGGTGCAGGGCCTGCTGGCGTTAGCTGTGCAGCTGAGCTGGCTAAATATGGCATTAGTAGCACCTTAGTTGACGAAGCACCAAAAATTGGTGGGGTGATCTATCGCGGGCCACTTCGACAAGCAAGTAAGCTTCCTCATTTAGATGAAAATCTTAAACGAGCGATGGCTGCACTAAAGGTACGCTACGAACATCATAAACAAGATATAACACTACAACTACAAACCAAAGTGCTTGGGCCTGAAGGCGAGAGCGGTTTGCTGTTGCAAACACAAAATCAGTTAACGCAAATAGATTACACCAAGTTGGTTCTGGCAACTGGTTGTCACGAGCGCAGTGTGCCATTTGAAGGATGGCAGTTACCTGGTGTGATGTTAATGGGCGGGATGCAACTTCAGCTTAAAAGTGGGTTAGTTCGACCAGGGAAAAAAGTGGCTTTAGTCGGAACTGGACCATTATTGCCACTGGTTGCTTGCCAGTTACATAAATCTGGTGCACAAGTGGTTGGCGTATATGAAGCGAGTCGCTTTAGTGAACTGGCGAAAGAGACTGTGGCGCTGCTTAATAAACCTAAGCTTACGCTTTCGGGATTGAGTATGTTGGCGTATCTCAAAAAGCATAATATTCCATTCAAGTATGGCTATGGCATTGTGAAAGCAGAAGGCCAAGAAAAACTCTCCAGTGTTACCGTAGCGCCTTACGATGAGCATTGGCATGCGGACTTGTCAAAAGCGCAGCATTTAGCCGTGGATAGTCTAGGGGTCGGCTATGGTTTTGTTGCCCGCACCCAGCTTGCCATGCTACTTGGGGTTTCTCATCAGTACACCACCACGAATGGTTATGTGCCTTTATTAGATGACAATTTACGCAGTAGCTTAAATTCAATTTTTGTCTGTGGTGACACCAATGGTTTGCTAGGTGCCGAAGCGGCTATCATTGAAGGGAAAATGGCCGCAACCATGCTTGCCTATGAACAAGCCTGTTTAAGCGAAACGGCCTTCCACACGCGGATGCGCAAGCTCAAAACTAAGCGTAAGCAAGCACAGAAGTTTAGAGCCGGATTTGACCGCTTCTCGGCGCGCAGAGAGGGGCTACTAGCGTTAACCCAACCAGATACTGTGGTGTGTCGCTGCGAACAAGTAAAGCGCCAGCAACTCGATTTAGCATTACAACAAGGTGCAAAAGATTTATCTAGCGTGAAAATGAGAACCCGTATTGGCATGGGAGACTGCCAAGGGAAAATGTGTTCTAGCTATGCGCTAGACCGACTGCACGCGGCAGGGCACTTAGATACACTGGGTGTGATAAGGCCAAGATTCCCACTTGACCCAATTCCATTTACTTTACTGGAGAAAAACCATGAAGCAGTATGATGTCATTATCGCAGGTGGCGGTGTAATTGGTGCTGCCTGCGCCTATTTTTTAAGCCGCGATACCAACCTAAAAATCGCGTTAGTGGATTTAAAAAAGCCGGGTAACGCGTCTCGTGCATCTGCGGGTGGATTATGGGCGATTGGTGAGTCGGTTGGTCTTGGCTGTGGTGTGATCTTCTTCAAAACCTTGTCTAAGCTCCAAAGTGAAGGAGATACCGAAGCTGCGGAAACATTGCGGCCGCATCAATTACCAGAATGCTTTTTTGAACTTGCGCTCAAGTCAAACGAGTTATATCCAGCACTGCATGAAGAAATGCTGGCCAGACATGATGTCGACTTTAAGTTTGAACGTACCGGTCTTAAATTCATTATGTACAATCGCGATGATGAAATATATGCAGATAGCATAGTGTCTGGGATCCCTAATTTGTCTTCGCAGATCCGATGGTTAGACCAACAGCAATTACGTGCAGAGGAACCTTACATCACTCCAGATGCGATTGGTGCAATAGATTTTATTTGTGACCATCAGGTAAACCCATACCGATTAGTTGATGCGTATACCGAAGGGGCACGCCAAAATGGTGTTGAGTTATTTCTGAATACCGAAGTGCTAGAGGTACTGCGTGAAGGGAATAAGGTGATAGGTGTGAGGACGCAAGAGCAAAGCCTACATTGTGAGACCTTAATTAATGCCGCTGGTGCCTGGGCGGATGACATTTACCATCAGGCGACAGGTAAACACATGCCAGTTTACCCGGTTAAGGGTCAAATAGTGCTGTCTGAGCGCATGCCTAAAGTATTAAATGGTTGTATCAGTACCAGTGATTGCTACATTGCACAAAAGGACAACGGCGAGATTTTAATTGGCTCATCAACGGAGGAAAAAGGCTTCGATACCACCAATAGTCTAGATAAAATCACTGAGTTGTCACAAGGTGCTATGAAGTGTCTACCCATTCTTAAAGAGTCGAGTATTAAACGTTGTTGGGCAGGGCTTAGACCCGGTACACCGGATGAGCTGCCAATTTTGGGCCCCGTTGATGGAGTGGAAGGTTACATTAATGCGTGTGGGCACTTTAGGACGGGGATTTTAATGTCGGCCATTACCGGCACGCTTATTACTGAACTCATGACAGGCAAACCTACCTCTGTTGATTTGGCTCCGTTTTGCGTTGAAAGGTTCGAATAAGTATTTGATTCTGTTGTCTTAATGGGATATATCTAGTTGCTGATGAATATTCCATTAAGGCAAGATAGACGGTGCAATTACGCAAGCCTAAAAAACTAAACCGAGGTGATACCCTTGCGATTGTATCACCTAGCTGGGGTGGCCCAGGTACATTTCCTCACATCTTTGAGCAAGGGTTAGCAAACCTGCGTTCGCTTGGTTTTAATATTGTTGAAATGCCGTCGGTTCGAACGGCCGCGGATGTGCTCTTTTCACAGCCACAATTACGTGCAAAAGATATTAATGATGCCTTTGCCGACCCGAACATAGCCGGGATAATTTCTTCTATTGGTGGTTCAGATTCCGCGCGGATCCTGCCTTATTTAGATAAATCCGTTATCTTGAATAACCCTAAGTTTATGATGGGCTATTCTGACTTTTCCACGCTCACCACACTGTTGAACCAATGGGGATTAGTCACCTTTAACGGCCCATCGATCATGGCCGGTTTCTCCCAGTACCACAATGCTAGTGCTGAGTATCAAGCCTATTTAGCGCAGGCGCTACTAGGTGAAGTCCAATACCCAATATTCGACGCTTATTCTCATGGCTATCCGGAGTGGGCAATACCAGAAAACGTCGGTAAGCTGCATCCCCCAATAGCAACAAATGGTCCAAAAGTACTGCAAGGTACAGGGCAAGTGGAAGGGCGGCTATTTGGCGGATGTTTTGAAGTGATGGAGATGCTAAAAGGCACTGAATACTGGCCATCGCCGTCATTTTGGCAAGACAAATTGCTATTTTTAGAAACCTCTGAGGATAAACCCAGTCAAGACTATATTCGCTTTTGGTTACGTAACTATGGGGTGATGGGGGTGTTTGAGAAACTATCCGGCTTAATGATTGGCCGTGCGCGGGATTACAGCGAGCGCGAGATGGCTGCGCTTGATGAGGTGATTTTATCGGTTGTACGTGATGAGTTTGGCTGTGACAGTTTACCCGTAATAACTCGGCTTGACTTTGGCCATACCGATCCGCAGTGGATTTTGCCGTTAGGAATACAGCATCGTTTGGATTTGGATAACTTCAGTCTAGATGCGAAAGAGCCGGTATTTGATTTGTTGTAGTGGTGTGATGAGGGAGGAAAACCGTGCTGGTAGTTTTTTTGGTGCTTGCAGGCAAATTTGCTGCTTTGAGAGAAAAACTAGAACTCGCAGTGAATACTAATCCCCCCTTTAGCACACCCGAAAAACATAACAGCTCGGCGGGTGAACCACCTCCCACAAAACTATTTAGACTGTAAGGTAGGAGGCTGCGCTGATAGTTTTTGCAATGCTTGCAAGCAGCTTAATCATAAAAATTGTAGAAGATCTCACAAGCAACTTATTCCCCCTCCATCACACCCGAAAAGCATAAGCTGATATGCAATGTGCCGACAGGATGTCGGCCAAGTCTTGTCTGGCAAAGGGATGTGCCTTACAAGGCGGTTGCGATACCAATTGTATTAGGTAAATGAGCAATTTGAAGCGGAGAAATAGCTTTAGTAGCTCCGCTCTCGCGTCCTGCTACCGCCAAGGTACCTATATCCATATAGGCAAGGCAAAAATTTTGCTATTTAGTTGTTCTAAATGAGAAATTTTTAACGACGCTAATATGGTATTTCACCCTTCAAATTGATTGGAGACTTAGTGCAATTGGTATTATATATCGGCTTAGGGTTTGAGGATTAAGTGTGATGCTGGGGCGACGTTCTCTTGGTTCGTTCTTTTTCGTCGTTTAAAAAGAATGAACGAGGAGCGCATGGATGCGCTTTGATATTAAACATGGAGGTTTATTTTGCTAACAGCTGATAGCTCGAAATTTATCGTAAAGTCAGCTTGTCCTCCTGACAGGTTTCGACGCCCATCCATGGGCTACGACTTACTTTTCTTTGATGCCCAAAGAAAAGTATGCAAAAGAAAGGGCACTCCCAACATCACACTGACTCCTTAAGCAAATTGCCAATATGAACGTCACCGCTGTGTAAGGGCCATCCTTGGCCCTGTCACAGCTTTTCACGCATCCATGCGTTGAAATGACTCATTGGCAATTTACTTTCGGGTGTGATGAGGGAGGAAAACTGTTCTGATAGTTTTGTTTGGTGCTTGCAGGCAAATTTGCTGCTTTGAGAGAAAAACTAGAACTCGCAGTCAAAACCATTCCCCCTCCATCACACCCGAAAAGCATAAGCTGATATGCTATGTGCCGACAGGATGTCGGCCAAGTCTTGTCTGGCAAAGGGATGTGCCTTACAAGGCGGTTGCACTATATCGGCTGAGGGTTTGAGGATTGGGTGTGATGCTGGGGCGACGTTTTCTTGGTTCGTTCTTTTTCGTCGTTTAAAAAGAATGAACGAGAAGCGCATGGATGCGCTTTGATAGCAGCCAAGGAGGGGGATGCTTGATTAGGGGGGGCTGTTAGATCCGATGTTTGGTCGACATTTATATAGCTACTATAAGCGAACGAGTTAGCAGCTCGATAGCTGCTTAAAATCAATTGATTAACCTGCTTAATTGCTCTGGCTAGCGGCCTCTGCATGCGTAAAAAATATAATTGCTTATTAAGCCAAATTTAGGTGTAATGAATACATAATAAGCGCTGAGCAATGCGGGGAAAGCTTACATAACACTAGCTAAACTGATTACACTAGCTAGGAAAGTGAGAGCCTCCAAAAAGCCTATTTTTTCTAAGTAAGCCATAGCATAAACAACACCGATTCTGCCACATCGAGCGGGTAGCGGCTCAGTCCAACAAGCGGTTATGCAACACAAACTGCGTGCCGCATAAATACTAAAGTGTTAGCTTTCATCGACCATCGACCAAGGAATCAGGCAATAAATGTTTATAAAAATAGTTAAGACGTTTTTGATCGCACTGTCTTGCATAATCACACTAGGAGTTGTTAACGCTTATATGTTCGCTCCTGACCTTCAGCGACATGGCGAGATCGTGGCCTATCGAGGAGGCGGAAGTGCAGTTAACTATGAAAAATTAAAAAAAACTGACTGTACCTCCCTTTCAATAGAAGCATCAAACACCAATTCAGTTGAGAACACACTAGAAGCTGTGGCTTCTTCCGTTGCAGCGGGGGCTAACGTAATTCATTTAAATGTTCACAGAACGCGTGATGACCAACTGGTTGTTTTTCATGACTGGACGTTAGATTGTGCTACAAACGGGTCTGGGCCAGTACATAAAACATCGTTTGAGCAGTTGAAAAATCTTGATGCAGGATATGGATATACGTTTGATGATGGTGCGACTTTCCCATTTAGAGGAAAAGGTTTTAGGATTTCCAAGTTAGAGGCGTTTTACGAACGGTATCCAAAGCATGAGTTTTGGCTAAACCTAAAGAATAACGACATACGTTCATTCGAAACTCTATATGAGTATCTAGCTGGAAAAAAATCTAACCATATTGTAATTACCTCTTCAAAAGGTATGGATTGGTTTCGAAACAAGGATTCGTCTTTACGGTTAGCAAGCGTTGGTAGCGTAAAGAGTTGCGGAATAAATTATCTTTTAGTTGGATGGGCTGGACTGGTTCCTGAGTCCTGTAGGAACACCATTCTTTTTATACCACCCTCGATGACAAAGTTTTTTTGGGGCTATCCTGAACGCCTCGCATCAAGATTACAGAGTTATGGTTCGGATGTTTATCTTTGGTCTCGACATGAATCGATTACCCAATCCTACTCTGATGTAGTCGCATCGGGTATTGGAGTTATCACTAGTGATCTTGATTTTATTCGTGCAGCACAAGCTAACAAACGCATCAATCAGGACGCTCGCTAACTCGCGCGTTATAAATACTTTCAGACACTGTGCGTAAATACATTAGGGGATAAATATGTCTTCGATTTATCAACGTTTTTTCTTGAGCAAGCTAACTTTAGCGATGTTAATAATATTTAGTATTTATATATTATTGCGTACTATTGCGTTTTTTGTTCATCAGCCAATTCCTCTTTCAGGCGACTATTTCTCATTTGAAGGCAAACAAGTGAGGTATGTCTGTAAAGGCAGCGGAAATCCCTATGTTTTTTTGAGTCTGGTTATGGCGATGACTCGGAACAGGTTTGGTCATCAATTTCTGAGCAACTACCACAGACATTCACGTCATGTTATTACGACCGATTAGGTCATGGTGGCAGTGACGACATTCCAACTGATTTTACGACGAAACAAAAGGCTCAACTTCAAGCGTCTCTTATTCAACATGTTGCCGGTGACAACTCGGTCATTATAGTTGCGCGGTCATACGGCGGAATTATCGCAAGACACACTGCCGCAATAACCAACAGTAATTTGGCTGCGCTAATATTGTTAGATTCAGCGCACGAGAATCAACATGAAATATTACGCGGAACCTTCTCTCCCATCGCGACACATGTGCAAATTTGGCATTACGCTGGTCCGATTCTGGGGATATCAGATATCAAGAATCTCTTTAAGAAATATGACTCTTCGTTGGCGCAACGACTAGACCAGTACTATTCCAGTTTTCGATACGCGCAAGTGATGTCAGCTTACCGAAACGAAGGCGGCTTCTTCACACCCTTAGAAGATTTCAATTATGACTTTGGTAATCTAAAAATGGTGATAATGAGTCATGACAGAGAAGCCTACAAAACGGCACCTCGCTTCTACAGCGTCGGAGATAAGTGGGCTGAAATGCAAAAAAGTATCGCTCAGCTTTCTCGCAATTCAGAACATATTGTTGTTAAAGGCGCTACTCATAACATTCCAGGCGATGCGCCTGACGTGGTTATAAGTAAGATTATTGAAACTGTCGATATTATGTCTAAGCAACCGAGCGTAAGTAGTCGATTCTAAATATTGGCGTTTTGATGTTCTGAGACAAAAAATAAGGGAAAATAAGTCACACCCATCACTATTAACATCCAAGCTGAGGAAGTGAAGTAAACACTTAATGCGATGTTTCCATTGCTCGCTATTGGCGCATATACGACCGTTAGATTTAACTAAGTTCTACCAATCAAATCTAACATAGCAAGTTAAGGCTTATCCAGATTAGCACTTTCCCAAATTAACATAAAAAAACCAGCGTAATGACGCTGGTTTTTTGGGTTACTTTTTCTTTTTAACCTTGGCGGCTTTCTTTTTCGCCTTGATTTTCACCGGATCTTTTTTCTTCTTCGGTGCTTTTGCTTCTTTATGTTTAGGTTCTAAACCTTTAATTACACGGCGCTTAAGTTTTTGGTCGGTGTAACGTTCAACCTTGCCTAAAATTTCAACATCGTGGGCTTCAACCAAGGAAACCGCGGTGCCTTTTTTACCAGCGCGGCCTGTACGACCGATGCGGTGTACATAAATATCTGCGGTGCGCGGCATATCAAAGTTAAATACGTGGCTGATATCTGCAACGTCGATACCACGGGCTGCAACATCTGTTGCCACTAAGATATTCGTCTTACCACTGTGAAAACTTGCCATTGCAGCCATGCGTTTGTCTTGTGGCATTTCACCACGCAGCCAAGTGGTTTTAATGCCTTTAGCAAATAGCTCGCCAACGAGTGTTTCTAGGCGTTCACGCGTTTTTACGAAGATAACCGCTTTGGTTACTTCTTCGTCATCTAGTAGTTGTGCGAGCAAATTGACTTTGTGCTCGTAGTTATCAGCAAGATGAACCCACTGATGGATTTTACCTTTTTCTTTACGTGATGGCGTGGCTTCAAGTAGTGCTGGGTCTTGTAATATACGTTCAGCAAACTTCTCAACGCTTTCGCCCTCAAGGGTCGCGGAGAACAAAAAGCACTGACGACGGTTAACCGCTTCAGAGCAAATACGTAGCATTTCTTTTCGAAAGCCCATGTCTAGCATGCGATCCGCTTCATCTAAGATCAGTAGCTCAACGTTTTCTGCGTGGAAGTTCTCGGTTTCAAGATATTCCATCAAACGACCTGGGGTTGCGATGAGGATATCATTGTTCTTTTCGAAGATTTCTTTGTGGCTACCGTAATTAATACCGCCAGTTACCACGCCTATTTTAAGGTTAACACCTGCGGCAAGGAGTTCACATTGCTCGTGTATTTGATAGGCAAGTTCACGCGTTGGCGTCATGATAAGTACGCGGGCAAAGCCTGGCTCTTTACGAGGGAAATCAAGCAAATACTGAATCGCAGGGATCAAGAATGCAGCGGTTTTACCCGTACCGGTTGGTGCGCTGGCGAGAATATCTCGGCCAATTAGCGCTTCAGGAATAGCCATCTGTTGAATGCTGGTGGGAGTATCGAAACCCATTTTTTTAATCGCACTAATCAGCTTGCTGTCTAAATCAAATTCAGTAAATTGCATATTGCATCACAAATAAAGGACAATAGCGGAATTATACGTTGCTATTGCATTTTCTCAAAGGTATAGGATGTCTCAGTTTGCATTTAAACAGTTTTCGGTGACCCAGCATCATGCGGCAATGAAGGTTTCGACGGATGGTATTTTGCTTGGCGCGTGGGTTCCTCTCGCTAAAGTCAACCGGGTTGTTGATGTCGGAACGGGAACTGGGCTTATCGCATTGATGTGTAAACAGCGAAGTCCAATGAGCACAGTCCATGCGGTTGAGCTTGATGACGATGCGTTAAAGGATGCAGAGTTTAATATCAAGCACAGCCCGTGGCCTGATATTGAGCTACATCGCTGTGCAATACAAGAGTTTGATAGCGAGCTGCGCTTTGACCTCATGGTATCAAACCCACCTTACTTCAACGCGAGTTTGAAAGGAGAAAATCAAGCGAGAAATAGAGCGAGACACACGGACAGCCTAAGTTTTGATGCGTTGCTTGATGCCTTCGAAAAGTTTACGACGGATGCTGGGCAACTTGCAGTAATTTTACCCTATCAAGAGAGTTTGCTCTTTTGTCAGCTTGCCAAAGCGCGAAATTGGTTTCTTGTTTCAAGCTGTGCGATTAAAACCACCCCGAGTAAATCTTACTCTCGCAGATTGCTACTGATAGGCAAACAAAGCATAGCACAACCAAGTCATGAGCAATCGTTGGTGATATACGATGTAGATAACCAATATACGAATGATTTTGTTTCTTTATGTCATGAGTTTTACCTAAAAATGTGATGGATATTTTTTGCTCGTATCGTGATTTATCTTCTACACTTTAGCTGAGAAATGGTCAGAATCATCGTGTCAAAAGTGCAGTCTGATTTACGTGTACTTAGCTGGTTTAATTCGCTTGTGTAGGTGTTCATGAAAAAAGCCGAGATCCCAAATAACGAAGAAAATCGTCTCAAAGCGCTGCGCGAATATAAGGTATTGGATACAGCTGCAGAAGCAAATCTTGATGAAATTACGCAGCTGGTGTCAGAGATCTGTGAAACGCCTATTGCGCTTATTAGCTTGATAGACACAAATCGCCAATGGTTTAAGTCCAAAGTGGGGCTGGATGTGGATGAAACCCATCGAGATATCTCCTTTTGTTCTCATGCTATTTTGCAAGAAGATGTATTTGAGGTGCAAGACGCCCTAGAAGATGAGCGCTTTTTTGACAATCCACTGGTTACTGGCGGCCCGAAAATCCGCCATTACTCCGGTGCACCGCTGATTAGCTCAGGCGGTTATAAGGTAGGCACTATTTGTGCTATCAGTGATAAGCCCAAAAAACTCACCGATTTGCAAAGGAAAACACTCGCCACCTTGGGTCGTCAGGTAATTCGGCAACTTGAACTGCGCAGAGAAGTAAACGTACTTAAACTGCTCAATGATTCCAAAGACAATTTCTTATCTGATATCAGCCATGAACTGCACACCCAACTTAATGCCATCATTGGTTTTAATGATGTGGTACTCAACTCAGCTGAAGCTGAAGGGTTTTCTGAATCTACGACAAGCTACCTGCAAAATATAGAAACGGGGGGAAGTAAACTGCTTACTGTCATTGATTCCGTATTAGAGCTTGAGCTTATTGAAGGTGAAAAAGTTCAGTTTGAACCCATTCTTTGTTCATTATCCGATCTTCTCAAGCAGTCAGTTGCTCGCTTTGCTACTGAGGCAAAACAACACGATATTACTATTACGCACTCTATTGCTGGTGTCTATAAAGGTGAGGCTTTGATGCTCGATAAGGATAAAGTGTCGCGCGTTATAGAGACTTTACTCGACACTGCAATTCAGAGCAGCGAGGCTGGGCAAGAAGTGGTGCTCAGAGCATATGTCATTGGTAATGAAATACAGTTTATTGTAAAAGACAGTGGTAAAGGCCTTTCGGCGCTTGAGCAAAGTAATCTTTTTGACCGCTTTAGCATGTTTGAGGGTAGAGGAAACTTAGGGATTGGGTTAAGTCTATGTGTGACTAAAGCACTTATTGATATTATGGGGGGGCGGATCAGCGTTTCCAGCCAAGAGGGCGAGGGGACTGAGGTGGTGTTTATTATTCCGTGCAAAAGCGAAAGTGGAGTCAAAGTTGCTTTGCCACCAAAAACAGAGCACATCGCCATTTTCTATCATCAAATTGGTGTGATAGAAGACAATCCGCTTAATCAGCTACTGATCACTGCGATACTCGACAAACTTAGTTGTAGCTATGATATTTTCGAATCTGCTGAAGCCTATTTTGAAGTGGCAAAAGAAAAACACTTTGACATCATTTTTATGGATGTGAATCTTCCGGGTATGAGTGGTACAGAGGCCGCACATTTAATCAAACAAGAAAATTCAAGGTTACCGATCTTGGCGATAACCGCTGATATTTTCTTAACTCAAGCTCAAAATGAAGTTTTTGATAATGTGATCCATAAGCCGTACAAGCTATCTCAAATTGAGGCCGCATTGAGCCAGTTTTATAAGTAATAACACGGCCTTGAGTTACATTAATAAGTGCTAACACTTACTGCGCTAAATATCTAATTCGGCGTATTCCGTCATGATTTGCTCTATCCAAGTCGCGATACGCTCGTCGCTTTTGTCGTATTGACTGTCTTCATCTAGTGCCAGGCCAACGAACTGACTTTTATCTTCGGTAAGTGCTTTTGACGCTTCAAATTCATAGTCGTCTGAATTTGGCCAGTAACCTAAAAAGGTGACGCCTTGAGGGGCAATTTTTTCATGTAGCATGCCGAGTGCATCTTGAAACCATTCACCATAACCTTGTTGGTCACCCATGCCGAATAGCGCTATCACTTTGTTGCTCAGATCAACGCTGTCGATATCGTCCCAGTGAGACTCCCAGTCTTCCTGAAGTTCGCCGAAGTCCCATGTTGAGATACCAAAAATGAGGAAGTCAAACTGCTCAGCTTGTTTTAGCGGCTCGTCCTTAATATTAAATAAGGTAATTGTGTCTTTGCCGATGATTTCTTGAATCTTTTCTGCGGCCATTTCTGTGTAACATGTTGTCGAGCCGTAAAATAACCCAATTTGCATTGTATTTATCACTTTCAATTTGACTGGTATTATAGGTCGCAAGTCTACATCATGACGTTAATAATTAATACAGGTACTCTGTGAGCGAACACCAAGCAACTACCCATACACTGTCCGATCCGCAATATATAGAAGCCTTTTTAGATGCGCTATTTTTGGAGCAAGGGCTCAGTGAAAATACCATTGCAGCCTATCGCAGTGACCTTGAAAAGTTTCTCTTATTTATAAAAGCAGAAACCTCGGTGTCTTCTTTACTGGCAATCACAAGCCAAGACGTCGAGGCTTATTTGGCACACAGAATAGACAAGGGCTTAAAAGCAAAGAGTAACGCGCGAGCCATCAGTGCATTAAAGAGATTTTATTTATATTGGTTGCGAGAAAAACAAATCGCGCAGTCTCCACTGGATACTATTGCGCAACCTAAAACAACACCATCGCTGCCAAAAACCTTGTCAGAGCAAGAAGTTGAGGCCTTGTTAAATGCTCCTGATTGTGACGACCCGATGGGGCTGAGAGATAAAGCAATGCTCGAGCTCTTGTATGCCACGGGGTTGCGCGTGACTGAGTTAGTCGGGCTAAGAATGGAGCAAGTCAACATGAGACAAGCTGTTGTGCTTGTTCGTGGTAAGGGAGGCAAGGAGCGCTTAGTGCCTATGGGTGAAGAAGCATTGCATTGGATCGAACAATTTCTCAAAAAAGGGCGGGGCTTAATGATCAAGCATGCTACTGATTTTGTCTTTCCATCCAAGCGAGGCATAGGTATGACGCGACAAACTTTTTGGCATCGCATAAAACACTATGCTATTTTGGCAGACGTTAAGTCGCCGTTATCGCCACATACGCTACGTCATGCTTTTGCAACACATTTATTGAATCATGGCGCTGACTTGCGAGTTGTGCAAATGATGCTTGGCCATAGCGACTTGTCGACGACTCAAATTTATACACATGTTGCCAGTGAACGTTTAAAAACATTGCACCAGCAGCATCACCCAAGAGCTTAATTTTTGTTGCTTGGGAATTATTTATGGTTACTCCGGTCTTAGTGAGTAGCACAAAGGGGCGCGTGAACCCCTCAAATAACAGGTTTAGAGAGAACATAATGAAAAAACTAATAGTTGCCGCTTCACTGGCATTGAGCTTTGGCGCTTTCGCTGAGCAAGTTGAGGGTCCTGTCGCACCAACAGCACAAGTAGACCCAATTACAACGCAATTTAGCGGATTAGGTATAACGGTTAAGCAAATCAAAGATAGTCCGCTTGCGGGCTTAAAAACAGTGATCACAGATAAAGGGGTACTGTATTCAAGTGCCGATGGTAAATACCTAATTCAGGGCACTATGATTGATCTTGATAACCGCCGTAATATCACCGAAGACGCGTTGAGTGATGTGCGCCAAAAAGGTATTGCTGAATACGAAGACTCAATGATCGTCTACAAAGCGGAAAATGAAAAGCATCAAATCACGGTATTCACAGACATTACTTGTGGCTACTGCCGCAAACTTCACCGTGAACTAGAAGATTACTTGGCAGCTGGTATTACCGTGAAATACCTAGCTTTCCCACGTGGTGGTTTGCGTGGTTCAGGCTATGAAGATTTGAAAAATGTATGGTGTGCAAAAGATGCCGCTGCTGCACTTACTGAGGCGAAAGCTGGTGGTGAAGTGAAACCAGTTGAAAACTGCCAAGCGCCAGTAGCCGAGCACTATCAACTAGGGCAAAGCTTTGGTATTTCAGGAACACCAGCGATCATACTTGAAGATGGTTCAATGATCCCAGGTTATCAACCTGCAGCAGCTATCGCACAAATGCTAGATGCAAATAGCCCTAAGTCATAATGACTCACGCTTAGCGATGGAGTTCGCGTTGAGAACTCGATAAGATAGCAAGATAAAGAATATAAAAGGCCATTTTGGCCTTTTTTGTTTTGTGAAAAAGTATGCATACAGAAATTAAACCAAGAGAGCAGGTTGATGACAGCCATTTACCGGCTTCACTACATCCCGTGATCAAACAGCTTTATGCTGCCAGAGGGGTTAAATCGGTCGTTGAACTCGATAATAGCGCCGCAACCTTACACGATTTTAAATTATTTAAAGACATCGAGCTTGCAAGCCAAATTCTGGCTGAAGCACTTTCTTTGCAACAACAAGTGTTGATTGTTGGTGACTTTGACGCCGATGGTGCAACGAGCACCGCCGTGTTAATGGAGGGGTTGCCTCAGTTTGGTTTTCAGCGTGTGGATTACCTCGTGCCGGATAGATTTAGCTTGGGGTACGGCCTAAGTCCAGCATTGGCCGAGCAAATCGTTGCCATAAAACCTGATTTGGTGATCACCGTAGATAACGGTATTTCCTGTATTCGCGGTGTCGAAATCGTGAAGCAGGCGGGTATTAAAGTGATTGTTACCGATCACCATTTACAAGGTGATGAGTTGCCGATTGCCGATGCCATTGTTAATCCAAATCGTCTTGACTGCGATTTCCCATCTAAGTCTATCGCGGGCGTTGGGGTTGCCTTTTATCTGCTGATAGCGCTGCGGCATTACTTACGGACGCAAAACTATTTTGTGGAACAAAATGTCGCGATGCCAAATTTGGCGACATTATTAGATATTGTTGCCCTAGGAACCGTGGCTGACGTTGTGGCTCTGGACGCGAATAACCGCACTTTGGTACACCAAGGGCTCGCCCGGATCCGCAGTGGTCAAACGCGACCAGGGATCCAAGCGCTTATCGAGGTTTCTAACCGTAATAACGCAAGATTAAGTGCCAGTGATTTTGGCTTTGCGTTAGCGCCAAGACTCAATGCCGCCGGGCGTCTTGACGATATGAGTTTAGGTATTGCTTGCTTGTTATCGAAAGACATTAACCAAGCTCGCCGTATTGCGTCTGAGCTCGATAGTCTAAATATAGAACGACGCGAGATTGAGCAAAGTATGCAGCAAGAGGCGCAAGCGGTATTGGAGCGTTTGGTACTTAAAAGCCAAGAAGTACCAGATGCCTTGTGTTTGTATCAAGATGATTGGCATCAAGGTGTGATAGGTATTCTGGCGGGACGCTTAAAAGAAAAATATCACCGTCCGTGCATTATCTTTGCACAAGGCGACAACGGCGAGATAAAGGGCTCATGTCGTTCTATTGAAGGTCTACACATGCGCGACCTGCTGGAGTCAATCAATACCCAGCATCCAGAGTTAATTGTAAAATTCGGTGGCCATGCGATGGCAGCAGGACTGACCATTTTAGAGTCTGAATTTGCGCGGTTTAAACAGGTATTCGAACAAAACGTCAGTGCGACGCTGAGCGAAGAAGCAAAGCAAAGCATTCTCTTGACGGACGGTGAACTGCCGGGCGATTGCTTCACCATGGATTTTGCTTTTGAACTACAGCAGGCAGGTCCGTGGGGGCAGCAATTTAGTGAGCCGGTATTTCAGGATGTATTTGAGTTAGTGCAGCAACGTATTGTTGGCGACAAACATCTAAAACTTGTGCTTAAGCATCGTTCAGGTCGATTGGTTGATGCGATAGCATTTAACGTTGACGTTCGGGCTTGGCCAAATCTCCAGGCAACCCATGCTTTGTTTGCCTATCAATTAGATATTAATGAGTTTCGTGGTAAATATAATTTGCAGCTCATTGTGCGTGAACTTCAGGCGCAACCGAATTTATAGAGATGTGCGTACTGAGTTTGTTAAAAAACTCCCAAAATTCTTACTTTAAGGGATGCTAAGCGCGGTTATTATTTGATACTATTGGTCGCTTAAATCTATGGTCTGACCCGTTGTCAGACCTGTTTGTGTGAATTCACAAACCGACAAATTTAGTTCTGGAGTAATGGTAAATGTTTGAAGTGAATCCTGTGATTAACCAAATCAAGGAAATTCGCGAACGTACAGAGCTTCTTAGGGGGTATCTTTGACTACGCTCTAAAGCAAGAGCGTTTAGAAGAAGTTAATGCCGAATTAGAAGATCCCGCTGTATGGAATGAGCCGGAAAGAGCCCAAGCACTGGGCAAAGAAAAATCGAATTTAGAAGTGATTGTTGAAACCATCGATAATCTCGTGTCTGGTGCCGATGATGCAGAAGGTCTGGTTGAGCTTGCCGTAGAAGCCGAAGATGAAGAAACTTTCACTGAAGCAGAGCAAGAGGTCAACGGCCTTGTTGAGCAGCTGGAAAAGCTAGAGTTTCGTCGTATGTTCTCAGGCGAGCAAGATGCCAACGATGCGTACATCGACTTACAGTCAGGTTCTGGCGGTACTGAAGCCCAAGACTGGTGTAATATGTTGCTGCGTATGTATTTGCGCTGGGCTGAGGCGAAAGGTTTTAAAGCCGAAATCGTTGAAGCGACCGATGGCGATGTTGCTGGTATTAAGGGCGCAACAGTTAAAGTCACGGGCGAATATGCTTATGGTTGGCTTCGTACAGAAACGGGCGTACACCGCTTAGTACGTAAGAGTCCTTTTGATTCAGGCGGCCGTCGTCATACTTCGTTTGCTTCTGTATTCGTTTACCCAGAAATTGACGACAATATCGAAATCGATATTAATCCTGCAGATCTTCGTATCGATGTATATCGTGCATCGGGCGCAGGTGGTCAGCACGTTAACCGTACAGAATCAGCGGTACGTATTACGCACTTACCAACCAATACGGTAGTGCAGTGTCAGAATGACCGTTCGCAGCACAAGAACAAAGATCAAGCGATGAAGCAGTTAAAGGCGAAATTGTTTGAACTTGAACTGCAAAAGCAAAACGCTGAAAAGCAAGCCCAAGAAGATGCAAAATCTGACATCGGCTGGGGCAGCCAAATCCGTTCATACGTGCTAGATGATTCACGTATTAAAGATTTGCGTACAGGTATTGAAAATCGCAATACCCAAGCCGTACTAGACGGCGATTTAGACAAATTTATCGAAGCAAGCCTGAAATCAGGCCTTTAATCCACAAGCTAAACTAAGAGCTAAACAATGACAGATCACAATCAAGACGAAAATAAACTTATTGCTGAGCGTCGTGGCAAGCTAGATGCGATCCGGGAAAATTGCCCTGCGAATGGCCACCCGAACTCATTCCGCCGCGAAGACTACACACAAGATCTACAAGCTAAGTTTGGTGATAAATCGAAGGAAGAGCTAGTAGAACTTGATCATCATGTTTCTGTTGCGGGTCGTTTGCTTGCGAAACGTGGTCCTTTCTTAGTGTTGCAAGACATGAAAGGTCGTATTCAGGCTTATGCTTCAAAAGACGTACAAAAAGACCTAAAAGAGAAGTATGGTCAATTAGATATCGGCGATATCGTTGGTGTTAAAGGTCCGCTTCATAAATCCGGTAAAGGCGATTTATACGTCGACATGGTTGAGTATGAACTACTGACTAAGTCGCTACGTCCACTACCAGAAAAGTTCCACGGTCTGACTGACCAAGAAGCAAAATACCGTCAGCGTTATGTTGATTTGATCACTAACATGGACACGCGTGAAACATTCCGTATTCGTTCAAAAGTGATTGAAGGTATTCGCCGCTTCTTAGCTGAACGTGACTTTATGGAAGTGGAAACGCCGATGCTACAGGTTATTCCGGGCGGTGCGTCTGCACGTCCTTTTGTAACGCATCACAATGCACTAGATATTGATATGTATCTACGTATCGCGCCTGAGCTATATCTTAAGCGTTTAGTGGTTGGTGGTTTTGATCGTGTGTTCGAAATCAACCGTAACTTCCGTAACGAAGGTTTATCTACGCGTCATAATCCAGAGTTCACTATGATTGAGTTCTATCAAGCATACGCGGATTACAATGATTTGATGAACTTGACTGAAGACATGTTACGTACCGTGGCACAAGACGTGTTAGGCACTACTACAGTTGTTAATACTGTGAAAAATGCTGAAGGCGAAGTGACAGAGACGATTGAGTATGACTTTGGTAGTGCGTTCCAGCGTTTGTCTATGGCTGATGCTATTTTACGATACGGCCCAGATGCTGAAGCACAAGCTGAAATCTTTAAAGATCCAGAAAACCACTTTGAAGCACTAAAAGCATACGCTAAGAAAGTTCACGTTAAGATCCCTGAAAACTGTGTATGGGGCCCAGGTAAGTTCCTATGTGAAATCTTCGAAGAAGTCGCTGAGCACAGACTTATCCAACCGACGTTCATCACTGAATATCCTTGGGAAGTGTCTCCGCTGGCGCGTCGTAACGATGAAAATCCATTTATCACAGACCGTTTCGAGTTCTTCGTGGGTGGCCGTGAGCTTGCAAATGGTTTCTCTGAGCTTAATGACGCTGAAGACCAAGCTGCGCGCTTTGCTCGCCAAGTGGAAGAAAAAGATGCAGGTGACGATGAAGCAATGCACTACGATGCGGATTATATTCGTGCGCTAGAGCATGGTTTACCACCAACAGCAGGTGAGGGGATTGGTATCGATCGCCTTGTGATGTTATTCACAGACTCACCGACTATTAAAGACGTTATCTTGTTCCCACACATGCGTCCTGAAGTGCAAGCTGAACAGTAAGTATTTTCACGTAATCTGAAAGTATATCTAGAAAAGCGCCTTATGGCGCTTTTCTGTTATTTGCGTAAGATAAATCTCACAGTATTTTTAAATACTTAGTTTTATTATGTAGTTATTGCCAACTCCTACTCATCATAAAAGTTGTTTCTCTTTTGAAACTAGATTATCCCAATTTCCTAACTAGTCTTTTTCAAGTTCTAATGCTGCGTTAAAAATAACAAATAGGGAATCCAATAAGATGAGCAATTATGAGTTTGAAAATGTCGATGAGCACGAGCAAGCGAGAATTTTATATTATCGGGCTTGTATCGCTGAGTTTCAGCAGCTTGGTTATCAAGAAGCATTTTTGGACGAAGTTTTGCGTCAACAACGTGCATTAAGAAATACCTGCAGCGATCCTAACCCTCTACAAAATGAGTAAAAATTGGCGTTAGTGCCGAGTAACTAAGCAGACTGCACAATCTATCACCATTCAGTGCTTTTTTACAAGAAAAGTATTTGACATATTTTTTCTAACCTATATTATACGCCCCACAAGACGGAGAGGTGGCCGAGTGGCCGAAGGCGCTCCCCTGCTAAGGGAGTATAGGGTTTGTAGCCCTATCGAGGGTTCGAATCCCTCCCTCTCCGCCATTTTTAATGGTTGTCTTGTACGGACGCATAGCTCAGCTGGATAGAGTACCTGGCTACGAACCAGGCGGTCGGAGGTTCGAATCCTCCTGCGTCCGCCACTTTTCCTTAAGTGGTTAAATAATGAAGGTAGGAAACAGGCGTTGGAGGTTCACCTTCAAAAAACACGTCCTGCGTCCGGCACTTTTCTTTAAGTGGCTAAATATAAAAGAAGTTGGAAAACTATACATTCATAACGGACGCATAGCTCAGCTGGATAGAGTACCTGGCTACGAACCAGGCGGTCGGAGGTTCGAATCCTCCTGCGTCCGCCACTTCTCCTTGAGTGGTTAAATAATAAAGGTAGGAAACAGGAAGTTGGAGGTTCACCTTCACAAAATACGTCCTGCGTCCCGCACTTTTCTTTAAGTGGCTAAATATAAAGAAGTTGGAAAACTATACATTCATAACGGACGCATAGCTCAGCTGGATAGAGTACCTGGCTACGAACCAGGCGGTCGGAGGTTCGAATCCTCCTGCGTCCGCCACTTTTCCTTAAGTGGTTAAATATAAAGAAGTTGGAAAACTATACATTCATAACGGACGCATAGCTCAGCTGGATAGAGTACCTGGCTACGAACCAGGCGGTCGGAGGTTCGAATCCTCCTGCGTCCGCCACTTCTCCTTGAGTGGTTAAATAAAGAGAGAAACAAGCCGACGACAGTCGGTTTTTTTTGTGTCTAATATCCATGTAGGAGCAGGTTTACCCCGCGATCTTTTGCGGAAGTTGAAGACGACGACGCTCGGAGGTTCACTCTCCACAATATATGTCCTGCATCCGCCACTTTTCCTCAAGTGGTTAAAGAGTGAAGGTAAAAACAGGCGGTCGGAGGTTCACTCTCCACAACATACGTCCTGCATCCACTACTTATCTCAAGTGGTGAAATAAAGAGATAAACAAGCCGACGAAAGTCGGTTTTTTTGTGCTTAAATGTCTCGTGTAGGAGCAGGTTTACCCTGCGATCTTTTACGAAAGTTGAATATGATGGCGCTAGGAAGTTCACTCTCCACAACACATGTCCTGCATCCACTACTTATCTCAAGTGGTGAAATAAAGAGATAAACAAGCCGACGAAAGTCGGTTTTTTTGTGCTTAAATGTATCGTGTAGGAGCAGGTTTACCCTACGATCTTTTACAAAAGTTGAATATGACGACGGTCGGAGGTTCACTCTCCATAACACAGGTCCTGCGTCCGCCACTTTTCCTCAAGTGGTAAAAACAAAGAGAGAAACAAGCCGACGAAAGTCGGTTTTTTTGTGTCTAATATCCATGTAGGTGCAGGTTTACCCTGCGATCTTCTGCGGAAGTCGTACCCGAAGGCGCTCGGAGGTTCACTCTCCACAACACACGTCCTGTATCCGCCACTCTTTCTCAGGTGGTAAAATAAAGAGATAAACAAGCCGACAAAAGTCAGTTTTTTTGTGTCTAATATCCATGTGGGAGCAGGGTTACCCTGCGAGCTGTTACGAAAGTTGAGTACGACGGCGGTCGGAGGTCCACTCTCCACAACACACGTCCTGCGTCCGCCACTTTTCCTCAAGTGGTAAAATAAAGAGATAAACAAGCCGACGACAGTCGGTTTTTTGTGTCTAATATCCATGTAGGAGCAGGTTCATCCTGCGATCTATTACGCAAGTTGAATACGACGACGCTCAGAGATTCACTACTGCATGATTAAACTCCCGAAACACTTTTCATTTTTTTTCTGACTGATACCCTAATCGCGTATTTATTTAGAGAAAGCGTTATATGTTTCAATCACTCAGAATTTGTTTACTACTTGTTTTTTGTTGTGTTCCTTTAACTGTTGAAGCGCTTACATTAGGTGCTGAGCGCGCAGAAGAGTATTTACCTGTGTTAAAAGGTAAGCGCGTCGGATTAATCGTAAACCAAACATCCCGCGTTGAGGACCAACATCTAGTTGATTACTTACTTAATAAAGAAGTGGATGTTAAAAAGGTCTTTGCACCGGAACATGGTTTTCGTGGTAATT
Source organism: Pseudoalteromonas flavipulchra NCIMB 2033 = ATCC BAA-314 (assembly GCA_000814665.1). Classification (GTDB taxonomy): domain Bacteria; phylum Pseudomonadota; class Gammaproteobacteria; order Enterobacterales; family Alteromonadaceae; genus Pseudoalteromonas; species Pseudoalteromonas maricaloris. Next base: position 34,152 of record JWIH01000017.1, on the reverse strand, counting down.
ATGATGCGGGCGCTAAAGTAGATGATGTAAAAGATGTGAAAACTGGGCTACCAATCATTTCGCTTTATGGCAGTAATAAAAAGCCAAGGCCTGAGCAGCTCAAAGATATCGATGTGCTTATTTTTGATATTCAAGATGTGGGGTTGCGCTTTTATACATACATCAGCACTATGCACCTCGCGATGGAAGCTGCAGCCGATGCAAATATTGAATTTTGGGTTTTTGATAGGCCAAATCCAAACATTGCATATGTTGATGGCCCATTATTAGAAAAACCATTTCAATCTTTTGTTGGTATGCATCCCATTCCTGTATTGCATGGCATGACCGTTGGCGAACTGGCAACTATGATTAAAGGAGAGGGGTGGTTAACCTCGCTTAAAGCGCCACAGTTACGAGTATTTCTAATGCGAAACTATAGTGGCAGCACTGAATATAGATTGCCGATACCACCAAGTCCTAACCTACCAAACCAACAAGCAATCTACTTGTATCCATCTTTGTGCTTTTTTGAAGCGACACCTATTTCTGTTGGTCGTGGAACGGATTTTCCATTTCAAGTTTTTGGCTACCCAGATCCTAAATTGGGTGAGTTTCAGTTCACTCCCCGACCAGTACTAGGTGCGGCTTCCAATCCTAAATTAAATGGTGTGACTGCGTTTGGCCTGGACTTAAGAAACAGCGATGTACGAGGTTTTGATCTAACTTGGTTTGTTGCTGCATACGCACAGTTCAAGCACGAGAATAAAGCGTTTTTTCAGTCCCCCGATTTTCTCGATAAGCTTGCAGGCACGGACAAAATCCGCAAAGCCATTGAGTCTGGCCAATCGGCATCAGAGTTGAGAACACTGTGGCAGCAGGATGTACAAGATTTTTTAAAGCAGCGGAAAAAGTATTTATTATACCCGAGACTGTAACGGGTTTTTGCTAGAGGTAAACGGCAGCACGAGTCTGCCGTGTGTGGCTTAAGTCTTACTCGCTACGCAATACTTGCATGTTTTCATTGGCCTTATCCACGCGTTTTTGCCAATGCAGGTTTGATTGTGCAAGTGCCGTGAATAAAACATCAATAAGGTAGGCTTGAGAAGTACGAGACAGCATGCCTGAATGTTTAAGTGGCTCTCCTTCATTGATGCAATACAGTATCGCATCTGCCATTTCCGCAAGTGAGTGGCTACCATAACGAGAAATGGCAAGACATTTACAACCATTATCCAATGCTTGATTAGTCAAGGTTAGCAAGCTCTTACTGGTTCCTGTATTGCTGATCACAATAAAAAGATCGTCTTTCCCCATCGTTGCAATAAAGCTAGAGGCGCTGATTTCATCAACCTGAGCAATTGCCGGAATACCAAGCTTTTGGAGTTTCCAAGTTAAATCTTGTGCCATAGTAAAAGTACTACCAAGTGCACACACAATGACTTTTCGTGCGTTCTTCACCAACTGAATTGCGTTCTCAAACTGTTTTGCTGAGTTAAGTTTTCGAGTTTCGGAAATAACATTTTGCTGTTTTAGTTGTAATTTATCTGCGATTAATTCTATGGAGTCATTACTGGAAATTAACTCATCAATTGGTGCGCTGGTATCCGTTTGCTCGTTGAGCGCATCAACAACGGCAAGTTTAAATGCTGGAAATCCTTTATAACCCAGCTTTTGGGCAAATTTTACGACGCTAGATTGGCTGACACCGGCTTCGCGTGCCAGCTCAACGGAGGAAAGCGCACGGATTTTATCGCCCGAGTTCAAGGTAAAGTCAGCAAGCTTTGCTTCACTATTTGATAGTGATGGACGAAGTGCTTTTATTTTGACAAATGTAGACATGCGATACTCAATCCGAACTAAATTAATCTGTCCATATTATAGGTTCAATTGGAACGTTACGATAGACCAAAAAGGAATATCATTGCACAAAACACACTCATTGTACCAGTATTGGGGTTAAATGTTGACTTAAATTTAATTTAGTCGCAAAGACTTGGTGTTTTAAACCGCTTAACTTAAGCTAAGTGTTTTGAATTTATAGATTAAACTATATGGCTTGGTACTCGATTTTGCCACCTTTGATTGCAATTGCAGTCGTGTTTTGGCGTAAAGAAGTGATTATCGCATTGATTTTAGCGCTAGTTTCTTCCGAATTTTTATTGGCTCTACATGGTCAGCAGTCGCTAATTGCCGGCACATTCGTAGGCAGTATTGAACGTGTTATTGAGGTTGCGACATCGGCAGGTAACAGCCGGATCTTGATTTTTAGCATCGTGATAGGTGTATTGCTCGCCTACATTAGAGAGTCTGGTGGAGTTGCTGCAACGGTGAATATGCTGCTTAATCGAGGCGTCGCTAAAAGTAAACGTCAGGTTGGCTTACTAACCATGTTTACTGGCACTGCAGTGTTCATCGAATCAAATATGAGTGTACTAACCTCTGGTATTGTTGCGAGGGGACTATTTGATAAGTTCAAGATGAGTCGGGCTCGTTTGGCTTATATCATCGATAGTACTAGCGCTCCTGTATGTATTTTGATTTTGCTTAATGGTTGGGGTGCTTATGTGCTTGGATTGCTGAGTAACTACGAACTTGAGCAGTCGGCAGTGAGTATTTTATGGGGTAGTGTCGCGTTTAATTTTTATGCGATTATTGCACTGTTAATTGTTCTCTATACTATTGTCTTTGATAAAGTTCATGGACCGATGAGGGCCGCAGAGCAAGAGTTAAAGCACCATACAGCTGAAATAAGTAGTGGGCCAAGTGCCACCAAGTCGCGTTATATGCTGATCCCTTTATTAACGCTGATTGTAAGTATGATTGGATTTATGTTTTGGACAGGCGATGGTGTATTGGCAAATGGTAGTGGTTCTAAGTCAGTACTTTATGCCACAATTTTAGCTTCAACCGTTGCGTACCTGCTGCTTTTAACTGGTAAGAGATTTAGTCATCATGAGCTAATGGATGTTGGCTTTAAGGGGATGGGGGAGCTGCTGCCATTGGTAAGCATTGTGTTACTCTCTTTGACTCTAGGTGCAAGTTTAAAAGAGTTGGGAACAGGCACTTTTATTGCGTCTTTAGTTGGTGACTATCTGCCTATTTACTTGATAGTACCTGTACTCTTTATTACTGGTGCAATCATGTCATTTACAACAGGTACATCATGGGGCACCTTCGCCATATTAATACCGATTGGTGTGCCACTGATTCAAGCGCTAGGCTTGCCACCATCGCTTGTGCTTGGTGCCATCTTAAGTGGTGGGATATTTGGCGATCACTGCTCGCCTATCTCAGATACCAGCGCGGTATCGGCACTGGCATCTGGATGTGACTTACTGACTCATGTTAAAACCCAGTTACCTTATGCATTGGTGGGTGGGGTATTAGCAATTATCTGCTTCTTTATTGCCAGCCTTATTATGATTTAAGAGCGCCTGTTAGGGGCAAGCCAAAACTTGGTTTTGCCCCGTACTTTCAATAGCAATAATTTGCCCGTTGTTGGCGGTCGACAGTGCTAGCATAACTGGCGTATTAAAATTGATAACACTAGTTTTTGGCTGTGGCATCACGCTAAGTAGGCTTTGTTTTAACTCGATGAGAGTATGAGTATTACACTCTTCAATTAACCAAGCATCATCGTTAATCGCAACGAGTCGACCGTAACGCTGTTCTTGAACTTGTTGTTGCGCAGCCTCAAATCTAGCATCCAGCACTTTTTTCTGTTCGTCTATACGGGCAAGATACTGGCCTTGCTGTAGCTCATGCGTTTCGATGTGTTGAAAATCTCCATAACTGACTAAATGAGCACTTGAGTTATATTCTTTATCAATATCAACATGTTGATTTTGATACCATAAGGAGAAAAGTAAAGCGACTGAACAAGTAACCGCGCTCCACTGCCAAGTTTCTATACGACCCAAAAAATGATGGGCAAAGCTAACTAGTCGCACCTTGATGCGAGTAGTCAAAGTTAACGGTTTGTCCTGCTTGCTAGCTTGGTAAGCCGCTTTTAACTTGGCGTCAAATTTGTCTAAATTACTCATGATTTTCACCCACTTGAGACTTTAGTGTCTCTTTTGCGTATCTAATTCGAGTTTTTACAGTCTCTTGTGTGGCCCCTACAATTTGCGCTATTTCAGCTAAGCTGAAGCCCTCTAGCTGTAAGCTTAGCGCTTCTTTTTGTAATAAAGGAAGTGCAGCAATTTGCTGGAATAGCCACTGTTCCTCCGATGTTTTTGTAAACTCATTGGAGTTGGTCATACCTACTTTACTATCTGTCAACTCAGAGAGTTTACCTGAGGCCCTGATTGAATCGATTAGTAAGTTACGTGCAATGTGAAACAAGTAAGCCTTGGGGTGACCCTGCTGTCGATAAGCGCTTTTCTTTTCGATGACTTTTAGCCATGTTTTTTGACATATATCTTCTGCCGACGCCGCCTGTGTTTGTGTTTTTAGAAAGTGAAATAAATCACTTTGATAGCGCTCAATGACTTGCTCTAGGTATTTTACTTTACCCGTCGTCGCATATTCATAAAGCGGATCTTCTACGTTGCTGGTGGCGCGAGCACGCCACATTTTCAAGCTACTCAGCATAGGCAATCCCAAGTTTTAAGGGTCAACAGACCCTAATATCAATAAGCTAAATTAAGAAGTTTACTTCGTGACTCAGCGACTCAAATTGATTACGTATCAATGGCTGTTATTGTTCCAGTGTAAATTCTAATACAACGCGCTGAGCGTATTGCGGCTGCGGTTTTCCATCAACAATAAGTGGTCTATATTTCCATTTCCTTAGTGCTCTGACAGCAGCCTGATCAAATACTCTTTTAGGCTCCGCATTTGTCACTTTAACATCAATCACTTCGCCTTGTGGAGAAATGGCAAACTCCATTTCTACCCAGCCTTCCACTCCATCTCTAGCAGCCGCGGGAGGATAGTTAGGGTTGCTTCTAACAAGTGGAGTCGCTTGCCCATCGGTGGAGAATTGCAGCGTCATTGTGTTAGTAAACTTACCTAAATCTACGCTAGGTGTCTCGCTACTAATTTGTAGATTATCTCCTGTATCAACGATATTTTCAGTAGGTCTAATCGGGGCCGTTATTGGTTTTGGTGGTTCTGGCATTACCCTTTTTTCTTCGACTGGAGAGTCCTCTCGATCCGCTGCAATAGTAAGATCAAATACTTCTATGTCGATAATGGGGCGAGTGAGCTCTTGAGAGACCAAGTTTTGCATAAAGCCAAAGGTGGCAAAAGTAATAATAACTGCGCCAACAAGCGATAGTGCGAGTTTTGGAATTGCTGAATTAGGCTGTTGAAGAGTGGCTAATGTCGTCATGATTTTATCCCCGTTATGTTGTTTTCGTAAATAGAACGTTTGGGTAACGGAAACGGGGTGAAAGTTTTTAGATTTTTTTGATATGTATCTTGGTTTGGTTACAGGCCTTGGATTACAATGCACGAGGAGCAGAGTACATTATTTAATTTTTCGTGATCATAGGTTGTTATGAAGTTAGTTGAGATCAACAAGGCGCGTTATCGCAAACATCTAAATCAAGTTATCATTGCTTGCGTTGCAGCGCTAACAATCGGTAGTTTAGGGATTGCTCAGTTATTGATCCAATTATTTCCTGATGTTGATGGTAGCCATTTTCATTGGAATTTAACTGGTGTAGTCGTGACCTGTATGGTCATTGGGTTCGTGCTCAAAAAGCATAAAGCGCATCCCTTTATGACCGAAGTAAGTTATGTGTGGGACTTAAAGCAATCACTGAACAAAATCACCCGTAAAATGGCGAAGTTAAAACAGGCAGCGCAGCAGGGGGATGTAGATGCGATGACGGCGATTCAGTATAGCTATGCGGGATCTCGTCAGCTATGGCAATTGGATGACAATACCATAACGATGGATGATTTGGCGATGTGGCAAGCAGAGCTGGATTCACTGGCTAGCAAGTATCAAGTTGAAATAAAAGCAGAAAACTATAGAGAAACGATATTGAAACAGTACTAACAAAGCGGCTTGTTTCGGCGTTAAACTTTTTCACAATTTTTAATGTGACACTAATATGTCAGAACGGTAATATAACAGTCAAATTTTCTATTAAAGGAACAATTTGAACTGTGCTATTGCGTCATCGGTTTCACCAGTTCGGCTGGTTGGTTCTTATCAACTCTCTTTGCTCAATCTTAATTACCATAAACGTTGTAAATACCAACCCTGCCGATTATCAAGGACTGACATTATTTTACGTTTCCGTATCAACGTGGAGCCATATGGCTTTACTCACAGCATTAGTGAGTATTGTCGCTATGCCTTTAGTATGGTTACAGTCAAATAAAGTGAGATCCGTATGCTTTGCTTTATTTTATGCATTGTTTTTCGTAGCACTTATTGCAAATAGCTTGTGCTTTGAGCTTTACAAGTTTCATATTAACGGTGTTATTGTCGATATGCTGCTTGCTGGCCAAGTTATTGAGTTCTCGCCAATTGCATGGGCTCAAGCGGTAGCCATTTTTGTTATGATATTTGTTGTCCAGTTTTACCTGTCAACATGGTTAAGTAAGCCCCGAGCCGTAATGCAGCTGCGTTTTGGTCGAAAGTTTACCAGCGTAACCATTTTTGCGCTGTTGGCGAGCAATACTATTCATGCTTGGGCAAGTGCGACGGTATATCAACCGATCACAGGGTTCAGTAAGTACTTACCTCTCTACAAACCCGCAACAGCAAACTCCTTTTTGCGTAGATATGATTTGCTAGATGAAGCTGCATTGGCGCAGCAGAAATCTATGTCGTTAACACAAGGACAATTTAACTATCCTTTACAACCTATTGAAGTAGAGCCAGTTAAGAAGCCTCTTGATATTGTTTTTGTGGTGCTGGATTCATGGCGGTATGATGCTTTTACAGCGCAAGTGACTCCCAATATTTGGCGATTCTCACAACAGGGAGTGGTCTTCAATCAACACTTCTCTACTGGAAATTCTACACGCACAGGGATAACCGGGTTATTTTATGGCTTGCCTGGCACCGCTTGGCAGGACATTTACAACAATCGTGTTACACCGTTATTGATGGACAGAATGCGGGAGTTGAACTACCAACTTGGAATATTCTCTTCTGCTCAGCTTGTTCGCCCTGAGTTCAATGAAACAGTCTTTGCCAACATTATAGGCTTGAAAACACATACTGAAGGTGATGACGTTTTAGCTAGGGATGAGCAGATCACCAAAAATTGGGCTAAATGGTATGCTAATAAAGATCCAAACCAGCCGTCTTTCAGTTTTCTCTTTTATGATGCAATCCATGGCTACGCAGTTCCTGAGGGTTACCATGCCGGGTTTGAGCCAATGCACGGTCCCATTAACCATATGTTATTGGACAACGATTATGATAGAGAACCAATTTTAAATCGTTATCTTACCAGTACACACTTTGTAGATAGTCTTGCTGCATCGGTATTAGCGCAGCTTGATATAGAGAATACACTGGTGATTATCACGTCAGATCATGGTGAAGAGCTGAATGACAACAAGCTTAATTACTGGGGACATAATAGTAATTTTACTGAGCCGCAGATAAAGGTGCCATTTATTGTTGTTGGACCAAAAAGCGAAAAGTGGCAGCATTGGCAAGCCTCAAATGTGATAACCAGTCACTTAGACCTGGCTCCGACGTTGATGAATGAGTACTTAGGGATTAAAAACACTCCTGAAGAGTATAGTACGGGTTATAACTTAACCGGGCCAGTTAAAGAGAGAAATTGGTTACTACTTAGTAGCTACAACAAATATGCGGTTGTGAGTAAGCAGCAAATTGTCGAAGTCTCGCCCATGGGAACTTACGAGACGCTCGATGAAACTAACAGGCCATCAGAGCAAGAGCCAAACTTTGAATATATTCAAGAGGCAATGCAGCAGATAAGTCACTTTCAGTAGATAAAGGCAAGTTAGGTGTGCTGGTGGACTGTCGTACATCGGTACACACTAACTTGAGCGGTATAACTAAGCGCTTAAAGAGTAAAATTGAAAGGCGTTTTTCTTGTCTTTTTTTACCGTATACATAGCGACATCAGCACACTCAATTAATTGGCTTAGCTCAACCGCGTCTCTTGGGTAGCTTGCAATACCTATGCTCGCGCCAACTCGCAGTGGCAGTGATTTACCTTCTGGCGTTTGCCAAATCATCTCGGTGTTTATCGCCTCTAGCAGGTTTTCAGCTATCCGTTGCAGCTTTTCATTTTTAGCGCAGTGCAAAGCAATCAAAAACTCATCACCTCCCCAACGACAAACCACATCTTGTTCTCTCACCTGAGCACTAATTTGAGTGGCGATGTGTTTTAACATAGCGTCGCCGGCGTTATGGCCATAAATATCATTGATTGGTTTAAACTCATCTAAATCAATAATAAATAAGCTAAACGGAGTTTCGTTATCTAACCACTCGTTGATCTTGATTTCAGTACCATGGCGATTATAGAGACCTGTTAGCTTATCGCGGTTAGCCTTTTTATTGAGTTCTTGAAACACAGTTTTTCTAAGCGTGATATCTGATAAAAACACCTGTAAATAGAATTGTCCGCTACTTTCCACTCTCAGCATGATGACACTCAGCCAAACAGGTTGTTCGGTCATGGGGTTGATAAACTCAAACTCTGATTGAGTTGGCTGGTTAAGCTCCAAGGTATGCTCCGTAAAGGTGTAGAGAATATCCGGAGTTTTGCAGTAGCGACCAAAGCTTTCGGGAAAATATTCATCAAGGTCAATTGCCATACCAGCCAGCAAATCACAGGCGGCATCATTAGCTAAGATCACTTCGCCTTTGTCTTTTACCAATAGGGTGGGAGAGGATGACCGTTCAAACATCAGTCTAAAGCGCTTCTCAAGGATTTCGATGTCAGCTCGTAGTTGCCGTTCTTGCTCGAACATAGAAGCGGTTTTTGCAATAAGTTGATTGGTATTACTTGCAATATCACCGATTTCACTTGATTCATGTCCTTTAGGCACGACTAAATTCAAGGGGGCTCCAGGAATAACCCTAGCAATTTGACTACTTAAATTACTCAGGGGTTTCGTTACTATGAAGTGCGTCACGACGGTAAAGATGATTAAGATCGGAATGATGACGACCAACAAAGTTTGAACGCTTGAACGAGCGATATCTCTAGCACTTTGCTCGATAAAAACGGAATTTGGTTGAATATAGATCTCACCTACGATTTCACTCAACAAAAACGGATGATTAAGCTTAATAATGGTCGCATTTTGCGGCTTAAATCCTACGCTTTGAGCGAGCCACTTTTCTTCACTTTTGATTGCGGCAGAAGAGATAACGTCGTTACTGACTAGACCATTAATAACTTCTACAGCAAGGTCTTTGTCATTGAGATAAGTCGCAATAGAGGAAGAAGACGACACGGTTTGGCCAATTTGCCCGATAATAGTATTAGAGCGCCGAAGTTCACGCTCAACAATATGGTCGTGATATAACTTAGCGTAAAGCATTGAAAAAATTAAAGTCGAGACAACAAGCACGAGTGCTAGTCGCACGATCAGCCCATATTTAGTCATCGATTTGGTAAATTACCTTCACATCACCGGTCACAAAGTCTGCTGGAACATAGCCGATTGCATTTGGCGTATTTCTGATATTTTCAAGTATAGTCGACGATGAGGAAAATGACTGAGGGGGAGAAACTTTGCCGCTGAATTTTATTCTTGACCAATAGGCGTTGATTTGGCTTTCATTACGTCCTGTCAGTGCCAGAAAAAAAGGGCCTCTTAAAGGGTGCGATTTTTCGTAGTCATAGGTCACGGCCATATCGCCGTTGGGAAAAGCAACGTATTTTCCCATGTACATGTCTATTAGTTGGCGCTGCGATATCGACTCGATGGGGTTGTCTTTGTTAACGATGACGGCAATATCAGCTGTTGCTGAAATTGGGTAAGAAATCAGGAAGAAAACAGCAGTAAGTAACCTTTTCATCAGAACACCCAATTAAAGCTAAGTGTGAAGGTGTTAAAAGAAAGGTCGGGATCACTAAATTGCTCTGTATTGTGTAGGTAGAAAGCGCTGGGCAAATGGTCAGCAGAGGTATGTTTCCAATTGAACTTTAGCGCTAATGTCGGGCTCAATTCACGTCGCCACGTTAGTGAAGTGCTATGCTGATCCAGTTGATAAAAACCAGAGTGCATGGAAGCCGCCTCGTAAATTTGCATTAATTCAGGTAATGGGACGAGCGGACCGGGCTCTACACTTGGCTCATTATCGGACTTGGCAACTGAGTAGGTGATAGACAAGGTATTTAAATCAAAGCGCTTGCCCAGAGTGATGTAGCCTGCTTTTAAATGGTTGAGCACGCTGGAGTTGGAATCCGTCAGCGATATTTCACTCTGTAGTAGCCAATTTGAGTCATCGTATCTCATACTGACTGCGCTGTAGGTGAAGCGCTTGTCGATGATATAAAGAGAATCGATAAGCTCATTTTTGGTTGGCCAAACTTGTAGGGGAACTTGCGTGAGTGCATCGCGTAATTGCTTTTGCTGCTCGTGTTCATTAGCTGCTTGTGTTGTTGTATAGTTGGCTCTAAACAGCCAATTTAACGTTTCGTACTGTACCGCTACACCCAAGATAGATTTAAGTTCTACATTCCAAAAAAACTCATAATCGCTGTAGATAGGTGACTCGGAGCGCCCCCAATATGCCTTGATACTGGCGATGCCCTGATCAAGCGGCGTGCGGTACTGCATGTCAACGCCATCCAAGTTCTGATGTGGGATAATAGAGTAAAATTCAACGGGAGGGTGTTCCATATCCATCGAGTAGCCGATATCTCGATATTCAGTCATTAAGAATAGATCTAACCCGGTACGTCCTGCCCGGAATTGCCAGTTTGAGTTTAAGTGGTAACGTAAAAATGCCAGTTTAATAGCGTTTTTCACTCGGTCATCATGTTGTTCTTTTAACAGCAGCTGTCCAACAAGCTCCAAATTATCACTAGCATGCCATTCGGCTTGTAGGCCCAAAGATGAAAATGAAAAGTCGAGTTCATCTCTTTCTACACCGTGTGGTTGTGAAATGGACTCTCTGATTTTGGCAGTATGGGAGTCTGTTTTAACCGCCTTGAGCGTAGCAAAGCCACTGAAATCGATGTCAGAGCCGTAGCTGAATGTGGTTAAAAATAGTAGGCAGATAAAAACAGAGCGCATGAGTTATAAACGTTCTCGCTTTCCTTTTTTATATAGCCTAGTTCGAATTTTGACATTTACCAATGCGATGTCCGTCTTGCCCTTGTATAATGAACTTAGAGACACCATATCCCATTTATGGTAGCATATTGTTATATTATCACATTAGGCAAGATTAAGACGTGGCAGAAGTAAGAGCGAGAGTCGGGCTGAATGTAGGGCAGCATAGTAATATCCCTGCAGAAATAGTTTCTTTTTCAGGGCTAAAAGACGGCCAAGAACATGTTGCGCTGGTATTTAATAGCGCAGACAGTCAGCAGCAAATTCCCCTAATTCGTATGCACTCAGAGTGTTTAACCGGCGATGTCTTTCATTCTTCTCGTTGTGATTGTGGCGAACAGTTAAATGAATGTATCGAGGCGATGCATAAGCAAGGCGGCATTTTGTTATATTTGCGCCAAGAAGGTCGTGGCATTGGCCTGTACAATAAAATCGATGCTTATGTATTGCAATCGCAAGGGATGAACACTTACGAGGCAAACAACCACCTTGGCTTTGAAGATGACTTAAGAGACTTCTCTGATGCCGTGTTGATGCTTCAGGCGCTAGGGTTAAACCATGTTAAGTTAATGACGAACAACCCAAGAAAGCTAAAGGCGTTGAGAAATGCGGGTATTACCGTCGATGAAGTAGTCGGCACTCAGGCGCATGTTAAGGCTGGGGTTTCTGGTAATGAACAGTATCTAAAAACCAAGATCCAACACGGTGCCCACATGCTGGATATCAAAAAGATATCAAAAGCGGATTAGCCTAAGCGTATATGCTTATCACAACAAGCCGACTAGGTAAGTGCTTCGGTTGGCTTGTCATATCAAACATTCTATTCTCTTTCCAATCCCTTAAAACTTAAGATGTCCAAGTAGGTTACGTCTACCATCAGTATTTGTTTAAAATATGCTAAAAAGCGCTGACAAATCCGCCTTTCATGCCTTTTCACTCGACGCGGTAATCAGTATAATCAAAGACGTTATAGCTTAAATTAAGTGGACTATGTCGACACCAATTAGAACATTCAAAGCAAGCATGGGCGTGCAGTGGCTAAAAGCCGGGTGGGCAATTTTCAAAACCCAGCCTATGACTTTCATGCTGATGTACATTTTCATGGCGGTAGTAAGCCTATTACCCCTGTTCGCACCTATTTTTCATATTATCGCAGCCTTGTCAGGTCCTTTTTTAAGCGCTGGCTTCTATCTTGCCGTTATCAATAAACAGATCAATAAACCAATAAAGTTGGCTGACATTTTTGAGCCTTTTGCAGCAAAAGGCCGCCGATTACACTTGTTCCGAGTTGGTATTTATCAAATGGCAGGTGCACTGTTGCTGACTATGGTTGCCGGTGTGCTATTTAGTGATGTGGCGACTGCGCTCGAGAGTGTTGGCCCAAACACCGATCCGAATGAACTTATCGGGCTTATCGCGAGTAATATTAGTTTTGCTGAAGTTGCAGTATTTGTGATTGCACAATCGGTCATTATGATGGCCTTTGCTTTTGTTGTGCCACAGGTCTTTTTCCAAGGTGAGAAACGTATTTTTCACGCGATGAAGTGCTCGCTTGCCGCTTTTTATCATAATATGGCTGCGCTGAGTATTTACGGCTTAGTCGTCGCAGCGCTTATCGTCGCGTCTATACCGCTATCGATGATCCCAGCGATTATTATCATGCCGGTCGCCATGATAGGCTTTTTTGTTTCTTTTCAGGCGATGTTTATGCCAATTATCGTTGAAAAGAAGGAAAATGATGAAAATGCTAACATCTCTCAGTCTGACTCAGGACGCTTTGACGCCTGATGGATGAACAAGAAGTTAAAAAGCTAAAAAACTATGCGGTTTGGTTATTGTCGAGACAAGAGTACTCTGAGTTAGGATTGACGCAAAAGCTACTGCAAAAAGGGGCTACAGCGGCAGTCGCGGAGCAATTGGTATCTTGGCTAAAGTCGCTCGATTACGTTAATGACAACCGCTATGCAGAGAGCTTTTTAAACCGCCAGATTGCAAAAGGACTTGGAGAAAAGCGTGTATTAATGGATGCAGGGCAAAAGGGTGTGAGCCGAGAGACTTTGCATACGCTAATCGCTGAGCGTGAAATTGATTGGTACATGCAAGCCGCAAAAACCTATGAAAAAAAGTACGGTCTTTGCGCACAACCGATAGAATATAAAGAAAAAACTAAGCGCGTACGTTACATGAGTTATCGTGGCTTTAGTTTTGATGAAATAGATTTTGCAATTGAAGCTGCAATGACTGCAGCAGAGCAAGAAGAAATAAAGGGTGAATGATCACATGCAGCATATGACTACCGCACAAATCAGGCAAAGCTTCTTAGATTTCTTTGCTAAACAACAGCACCAAGTGGTGCCTTCAAGCTCGTTAATTCCGGGTAATGATGCCACCTTACTGTTCACCAACGCTGGTATGGTGCAGTTTAAAGATGCATTCTTGGGTGCAGAAAAACGCCCTTATACGCGAGCAACCAGTTCACAGCGTTGTGTTCGTGCTGGTGGTAAACATAATGACCTTGAAAACGTAGGTTATACCGCAAGGCACCATACTTTCTTCGAAATGCTAGGTAACTTTAGCTTCGGTGACTATTTTAAAACCGACGCAATTAAGTTTGCTTGGGGTTTCCTTACGGATGTGATCAAGCTGCCAAAAGAAAAGCTACTAGTCACGGTTTACCATGAAGACGACGAAGCATTTGAGATCTGGTCAAAGCAAGTTGGTGTTCCTGAAGATAGGATCATCCGTATTGCGACGGCGGATAACTTTTGGTCAATGGGCGACACGGGTCCTTGTGGTCCTTGCTCTGAAATCTTTTATGACCACGGCGAACACATTTGGGGTGGACCTCCGGGCTCACCAGAAGAAGACGGTGATCGCTTCATTGAGATCTGGAACTTAGTATTTATGCAGTACAACCGTCATGCGGACGGCACAATGGAACCGCTGCCAATGCAGTCGGTTGATACTGGCATGGGCCTTGAGCGTATCTCTGCAATTATGCAAGGTGTGCACTCAAACTATGAGATTGATCTGTTCCAAGCGCTGATTAAAGCAGCTGCAAAAGTAACAGATGCTCAAGATTTAGAAGATAAATCACTACGTGTAGTAGCTGACCACATTCGTTCGTGTGCGTTCCTTATTGCTGACGGCGTTATGCCATCGAATGAAGGTCGTGGTTACGTGCTACGCCGTATCATTCGTCGTGCAGTTCGCCACGGTAATAAACTCGGTGCAAAAGGGGCATTCTTCTATAAGTTAGTTGCTGCACTCGCTGAGCAGATGGGTGAAGCTTACCCTGAATTAGTGAAGCAACAAGCAATTATCGAAAAAGTATTGCGTATCGAAGAAGATCAGTTTGGTAAAACCTTAGACCGTGGTTTAACTATTCTAGAAGAAAGCCTAGCTGGTATTGAAGGTGACGTTATTCCAGGCGATTTAGTGTTCAAACTGTATGACACTTACGGCTTCCCTGCAGACTTAACTGCGGATGTGGCGCGTGAGCGCTTTATGACGATCGACGAGCGCGGCTTCCAAGCATGTATGGAAGAGCAGCGTAAAAAAGCGCAAGCGGCTGGCAAGTTCGGTGCAGATTACAACGAGCGCTTGAAGTCTGATAAAAACACTGACTTTAAAGGCTATGATGCTGAGCACTATACCGGCACTGTGGTTGAAATCTTTAAAGAAGGTCAACATACCAATACGTTAGAAGATGGTGAACAAGGTGTGGTTATTCTTGACCGCACGCCTTTCTATGCTGAGTCAGGCGGCCAAGTTGGTGATACGGGTGTACTAAAAGTGGCTAACGGCGAGTTTGTGGTTACTGACACACAAAAGTTAGGTAATGCATTTGCACACCATGGTCATGTGGTTGGTCGCATTGGTGTTAACGATAAAGCCGATGCACGTATTGATGCTGAGCGCCGCGAGCGAGTGAAGAAAAACCATACTGCAACGCACTTAGTACATAAAGCACTGCGTGATTTGTTGGGTGATCATGTTACTCAAAAAGGTTCATTGGTACTGCCAGATCGTTTGCGTTTCGACTTCTCGCATTTTGAAGGCGTCACTAAAGCACAGTTGCAGCAAGTAGAAGATGCAGTGAACGCAGAGATCCGCCGTAACTTTGCTCTGCAAACTGAGTTAATGGATATCGATGCTGCCAAAGACAAAGGTGCGATGGCGCTCTTTGGCGAAAAGTACGATGATGAAGTTCGAGTCGTTTCAATTGGTGGATACTCAATCGAGCTTTGTGGTGGTACACACGTGAAGCGCGCTGGTGATATTGGTCTCTTCAAGATTGTATCAGAAGGCGGTATCGCAGCGGGTGTTCGTCGTATCGAAGCAGTAACAGGTGCTGATGCTATCGCTTATGTTAATGAGCAAGAGCAAGTGCTTTCTGAAATTGCAGCTTTGGTTAAGGGTGATACCTCATCAGTGCTAGAAAAAGTATCTGCGCTACTTGAAAAGTCAAAAGGCCTTGAAAAGCAAGTTGCTCAACTAAATGACAAACTAGCAAGTGCCGCGGGTGCAACGCTACTTGACTCTGTAACGGAAGTGAATGGGATTAAATTACTCGTAGCGAACGTTGCAGGAACTGAGTCTAAAGCACTGCGTGGCATGGTCGATGATCTGAAGAACAAGATTGGCTCAGGTATCATTGCGCTAGGTGTAGCAAATGGCGATAAAGTAAGCCTAATCGCTGGCGTAACGAAAGACTTAGTTGGTCAGGTAAAAGCAGGTGAGCTAGTTAATCACATGGCTTCTCAAGTCGGTGGTAAAGGTGGCGGTCGTCCTGATATGGCGCAAGCTGGTGGTTCACAACCAGAAAACCTAGACGCAGCACTAAACAGTGTTCCAACTTGGTTAAATGAAGTAACGCAGTAATCAGCAAGTGGCGCTGATTGTACAAAAGTTTGGTGGCACCTCGGTAGGTTCGGTAGAGCGTATTGAGGCGGTTGCCGAACACGTTATCAAAACACAACAACAAGGCCACCAAGTGGTGGTCGTGTTGTCTGCAATGTCAGGCGAGACAAACCGTCTCATTTCCCTTGCCCAACAAATCGATGCACGACCGAGTTCTCGTGAGCTAGATGTGTTGATCACCACCGGCGAACAAGTTTCTATCGCGTTATTGGCGATGGCCATCATTAAGCGTGGGCATTCTGCCGTGAGCTTACTTGCCGATCAGGTTGGTATTAAAACCGATAACATGTTCTCTAAAGCGCGGATCACAGAAATAGACACGACCCGCTTAAAGCAAGAGCTTGAGCATAACCGAATAACCATTATTGCCGGATTTCAAGGACGCGATGAAGAAGGCAATATCACCACGTTGGGGCGTGGTGGTACAGATACCTCAGCAGTTGAAATCGCAGGGGCTTTGCAAGCAGACGAATGTCAGATATATACTGATGTCGACGGTGTGTACACTACCGATCCACGCATAGAGCCAAATGCAAGGCGTTTATCACATATTACTTTTCCTGAGATGTTGGAGCTGGCTAGTGTGGGTGCTAAAGTTTTGCAGATCCGTTCGGTTGAAGCTGCCGGTCGATATAATGTACCACTGCGCGTACTTTCTTCGTTTTCTCCTGATAACGGCACCTTAATTAGCTATGAGGAAGGTAAGATGAAAAACACTAAAGTGGTCTCTGGGGTAGCGAGTGTCAAAGACGAAGCGCTTATCTTAGTTAACAATGTAGATGCAAAACCTAGTAATCTTGCCAATATACTTTCTCTTCTTGGTGAGCATAATATCGAAGTCGATATGATTAACCATTTGAACCACAGTGAGAAAAAAATAGACTATGCTTTTACTGTGCACACAAATGATTGTATTCTGGCGGAAGAAGTTTTAGCGCAACATGCACAAAATTTAGGTGGCGCAACGGTAGAGGTTAATGCTAACGTGGCAAAAATCTCAGCGGTTGGCATCGGAATGAAATCTCATTCAGGTGTTGCTGGTCTCTTTTTTATGGCATTGGCCGAAGAAAATATTCACACTCTATTAGTATCTACATCAGAGATAAAAATCTCGGCACTAGTAGAAGAAAAATATTTAGAGCTAGCTGTACGGGCTTTACATGCCAAATTCGAATTGGAAAGTACTGAGTAAAAGAAGTTTTTGCTTACTTTTCTAGGAACTTTTATTTAAAATGGATTTGACGCGGAATCTTTTAAATTTTGGAATAACAGGAGCAAGAGAATGCTAATACTAACTCGTCGAGTAGGTGAAACCCTGATGATTGGTGATGAAGTGACTGTAACAGTACTAGGTGTTAAAGGTAACCAAGTACGTATTGGTGTAAATGCGCCTAAAGATGTTTCAGTTCACCGTGAAGAAATTTACATGCGAATTCAGGCTGAGAAATCTAGCCCGGGCAATATGTAATTGACCAAATACTGAATTACGATGTTAGTTAACATGGTTTGACTGGCATGAAAAAA
Organism: Pseudoalteromonas flavipulchra NCIMB 2033 = ATCC BAA-314; assembly: GCA_000814665.1. Classification (GTDB taxonomy): domain Bacteria; phylum Pseudomonadota; class Gammaproteobacteria; order Enterobacterales; family Alteromonadaceae; genus Pseudoalteromonas; species Pseudoalteromonas maricaloris. The sequence continues at coordinate 16,479 of JWIH01000017.1, read as the reverse complement.
CCCCGCCACTGCGGGGTTTCTTATTTCTGGCTTTGCTCAGACAAAAAAGCAATCGCTCCTTCGTTAAGTCCAGATTTACTGATATAGCTCGGTTTGTTTTGGTGAAATACCAAAAAACCTCTGTTCGTTTCAACGAGTTTATCTAAGTCGTCAAATGGGTAAGAAAATTCGGCATGTGTCGCTTTGGTGTTAATACCTATTTTAGAGATTGAAACCTCGACGATATTACCGGCAGCGCGAGAATATGACTGTCTTATCACCCACCAAGCTTTACGATAGTAGAAAGCGACGCATTCAACCACAGCCAATAGAATAAGAAAGTTCCCGACGTAGTGCTCCTGCAATCCGTAAATAGCAAACAGCCCCAGTGTAATTAGCAGCACAAGCAAGCCATATTTCGGTTTAACAGCAAGCCCATTGGCTTCAGATTCTTCAAAACACTCTCGATAATAGGCTTTATCTAACTTAAATTGGCTTTGAAAAGATAAATTTTCATTTTGTTCAAGGGAGGGCATAGACGTTCGTTGTGGCAAAAATTTCCCCTTATTATACCCATCTATATTGAAAAAGCTGTAATGCGAATAAATTGTTTGCAGTTCCCTTTTACTATATCCAGCGAAATACGTGTTATACAGCATGACGCTTACGTAAACGTTAACTTTTGGTCAGTCCAATTTACAATTTATCTTGCGTAATCAAAAATCCATTCTATATTCATTAAAATCACTGTATTAGTCGGCGCTATTTTGAATATTTTTCATATTTATTACGTTGGTTTTCCATATTTATTAGTGATTTCAAAGCTAACTTACTGATTGTTTATAAGTTAAGTGTTTTGGTAATACCAATTTACAATGCACTTTACAGTGGAACATTTTTTGTTATAAGGTGAATAAATATCTACAAAAAGTGAAGGTTTATACCGGTTCGTTAACATCGAACAGGAAAACCAAACAGCAAGTAAGGGGTAAAAATGGATATTGGATCGCAGCTACTGCAAGCAGGAAATCTCATGCTGACCGGTATGGTTGGTGTTTTTGTTTTTCTGTCCATTTTGATTTTTGCGATGCGACTGTTGGCCAACTTTGCTGCTCAATTTAAAGAAGTAGCGCCAAGTACCACAAGATCAAAAACAACCAGAGCAACATCGTCACAGGGTGTGCCACAGGCACATATTGCAGCCATTAGCGCTGCCGTTGCAGCCTACAGAAAAAACAATTAATAGGGGTTTTGCATGTCACAGTTAAAGCTAACCGAATTAGTGCTGCGCGATGCGCATCAGTCATTACTCGCCACCAGAATGCGCTTGGAAGATATGCTTCCTATCGCTGAGAAGCTCGACAATATGGGCTATTGGTCTGTTGAATCATGGGGGGGAGCAACCTTCGACTCGTGTATTCGCTATTTAGGCGAAGATCCATGGGAGCGGATCCGTGCACTGAAAGCTGCAATGCCAAAAACCAAACAGCAAATGCTACTGCGTGGTCAGAATCTATTGGGCTATCGTCATTATGCTGATGATGTTGTCGAAAAGTTTGTTGAACGTGCCCACCATAACGGGGTAGATGTATTTAGAATATTCGATGCAATGAACGACGTGCGCAACTTAGAAACGGCTATTAAAGCGGCCATCAAAGTGGGCGCGCATGCGCAGGGCACGATTTCGTACACCGTAAGCCCTGTTCATACGCTGGAAATGTGGCTCACGCAAGCTAAGCAGCTCGAAGACTTAGGTTGTCATTCCATTTGTATCAAGGACATGGCTGGATTACTGAAACCCTATGATGCCGAAAAGTTAATCTCTAGGCTCAAAGCGTCCGTCTCTATTCCTATCGCAATGCAGTGCCATGCAACCACAGGGCTCAGTACTGCAACTTATCAAAAAGCCATAGATGCGGGTATCGATATGCTCGATACGGCGATATCTTCGATGAGTATGACCTATGGCCATAGTGCAACAGAAACTATCGCGGCGATTGTGGAAGGTACAGAACGTGATACAGGGCTTGATTTACTAGAGCTAGAAGAGATCGCAGCCTATTTCCGTGAAGTGAGAAAGAAATATGCAGCTTTTGAGGGCAGCTTGAAAGGAGTAGATGGTCGTATTCTATCTGCACAAGTGCCTGGTGGCATGTTAACCAATATGGAAAATCAACTGCGAGAGCAAGGTGCAGGTGACAAGCTTGACGCGGTACTAAAAGAAATTCCAAGTGTGCGTAAAGAACTTGGCTACTTACCGCTCGTAACACCAACTTCACAGATAGTCGGGACGCAAGCGGTATTAAACGTACTTACCGGTGAGCGTTACAAGTCTATAACCAAAGAAACGGCTGGCGTGCTGAAAGGCGAATATGGAGCGACACCAGCGCAAGTCGACCAAGCTTTGCAACAACGAGTGCTTGAAGGCGCAGAGCCTATTACCTGCCGTCCTGCAGACTTAATTGAACCTGAGCTAGATAGTTTACAAAGCGAACTAGTCGCGACGGCAAAAGAGGAACAAATTACCTTAGCCGACGAGGTTATTGATGATGTGCTTACCTATGCATTATTCCCGCAGATTGGCCTTAAATTTCTGAAAAATCGCAATAACCCAGATGCGTTTGAGCCAAAACCGACGCTTGTTGAAAGCAAACAACAAAAAGCTGCAGCGGCGCCTGCTAAAGCTAAGTCATCAGCTACTGAGCGTTACAGCGTAAAAGTGGATGGCAAAGTATACGATGTGGTAGTTGCGCCGGGTGGTGAGTTACAAGAAGTACAAGTCAAAGACAGTGAGCTTATACCGCAATCAACCTCGGTAAGCTCCAGTGAAACTTTGAATGCGCCACTTGCCGGCAACATCTTTAAGCTTATGGTGCGCGCAGGAGATGAGGTGCAAGAAGGCGATGTAGTACTCATCATGGAAGCCATGAAAATGGAAACTGAGGTGCGTGCAACACACAGTGGCCAAGTCGCAGAACTACTCGTCTCTGAAGGCGATTCCGTCAGTGCTGGCGATGCCATCATGTCTTTAGCATAAGGATGTCGTGATGGAAGGGTTACTTAATTTATGGCAAGCAACAGGGCTTGCCAACTTCACCGTGCCTGCACTTTGCATGATGGCAGTGGGCTGCGGACTTTTGTATCTTGCGATCGCTAAAGGCTTTGAGCCGTTGCTATTAGTGCCTATTGGCTTTGGTGCCATACTCACAAACATTCCTGTCGCTGGGCTTGCCGATCCTGGTGGGCTCTTATACTACGTGTATTACATTGGTATCGACAGCGGAGTATTCCCCTTGTTGATCTTTATGGGGGTGGGTGCGATGACGGACTTTAGTGCACTGATAGCCAACCCCAAGATGCTGTTGCTTGGTGCCGCGGCGCAGTTTGGGATTTTTGCCACTTTGTTTGGGGCTATTTTGCTGAACTATATTCCGGGCTTTGAATTTACCCTGCAAGACGCTTCAGCAATCGCCATTATTGGCGGTGCAGATGGACCAACTGCGATATTTCTCGCGTCTAAGCTTGCACCAGAGTTACTAGGGGCAATTGCGGTGGCTGCCTATTCGTATATGGCGTTAGTGCCAATTATTCAACCACCAATCATGAAAGCACTCACGACGCAAGAAGAGCGTCAGATTGCGATGCCGCAGCTGCGTCATGTATCAAAAACCGAGAAAATCCTCTTTCCTCTGGCGGTACTGGGCCTAACGATACTGTTTTTACCTGCAGCAACACCTTTGGTTGGTATGTTTTGCTTGGGTAACTTGATGAAAGAGTGCGGTGTAGTAGACCGCTTGAGTAAAACGGCGCAAAACGAGTTGATTAATATCACCACTATTTTCCTCGGACTGGCGGTGGGTTCAAAGCTGGCCGCTGATCAATTCTTAACGGTTGAGACGTTGGGGATTTTAGCGCTAGGCGCTGTGGCTTTCGGAATTGGTACTGCAGCAGGTGTATTAATGGCTAAGGCGATGAATAGATTTAGCGATAGTCCCATTAATCCGCTAGTTGGCGCTGCTGGGGTATCTGCAGTCCCGATGGCTGCGCGTGTGGTCAATAAGGTTGGCCTTGAAAGTAACCCACATAATTTCTTGCTGATGCATGCGATGGGCCCCAATGTAGCGGGTGTATTAGGCAGTGCGGTTGCTGCTGGTATTTTACTTGCCCTTGTAGGTTAGTTTACATTTCTCCAACCATTTGCGTGGCGATTTTAGATTGCCGCGCATTTTTTAGACCTATAATACAAGCTCAATTGGGGAAATAAGACGGTAGTAAGTTTTGTTGTCACTTTGATGCTTTTTGGTATCAAACTGTTTAAAAAAAGTCTTTTTTGTTTCTGTTAGGGGGTTGTTCTTTTGTTTTTCTTGTGTATTGTGTTACTTGAATATAACAATGAAAATAAGGAAGTAACATGAAACTAACTATTAAAAAAACAAATTTAAAAAGCTTATTAGGTAAAGAGATCGCAGCGGCTCAAACTAAATATGTTGCAGGTGCAAGAGGGACTGATACTTTAACAGGACTAATGGCATGTAATCCAGCTCCAACAGGTAAGCATTACTGCATCCCTCCAAAAGATATGGTTTAAGAGCTACGGCTCATCTGAACTCATTCAGATTACAATTCTATTACGCCTGATGTGAAACTATGTTAGGCGTATATACAACTAATGACTAAACCATAGAAAATATAACAATTCACTCTCCCACACGTGGTTAACACCAAAAAATCGATTTCTGTTATTTAGCCGTTTGACGTTTCATTTCGCTGGACTTTATATTCTTAAACTTGATAGTCTTTCGTCACTTTTAATTAACACGAACAACTTCAGATGAAGTTTTTAGCTCCTTTCTTATTCTTGTTACCCTGCGTGACAGTTGCAACAGAAGCATCGACTTTAGTGGTAACGCCGATTGCCGAGCATGTTTATAAACATGAATCTTCGCTACACGTTGAACCTTGGGGGTTAGTGGCAGGCTCTGGGCTGGTTGTGGTCGACGGTCAAGATGCGTACATTGTTGATACACCTTGGACCGAGCAAGACACAGAAGCGCTGCTTTTATGGACTGAAGACCGCAAACTCAATGTTAAAGGGGCGGTGGTCACGCATTATCATCAAGATGCAAGCGGTGGCCTAGCGGTATTAAATAAACACCAGATCCCAACCTATGCATCAGCCCAAACTAATTATTTATTAGCCCAAAAACACAGCGCAATCGCGTTACATAATTTGCCGCAAGCCTCAGCAGCGATAAAGTCAGGTGTCGTTGAAACCTATTACCCAGGTGCAGGGCACTCGAAGGACAATATTGTCGTGTGGCTGCCACAATCTAAAACTTTATTCGCAGGATGCTTTGTGAAAAGTGTGGCGAGTAAAAATTTAGGTAACTTGGAGGATGCTTCGGTTGATGAGTGGCAAGCGTCTATACACAAGGTATTGAGCCGATATCCAGATGCAAACATGGTTATCCCAGGGCATGGTAAAGAAGGGGATTTATCTTTGTTGCACCATACCGTTGAGCTAATCAAAATCGAGCAATCAAAAGCTAAATAAAGGACTGACATGAAATTTATTCCATTTCGTAATTTACGCTGTCCGGGTTTAGAAACTGCGCTGTGGTATTGTCGCTTGTTGTTTTTAACGGGCGTAGCCTTGATAGTGCTCGGCGTGATCAAAGAGGGGATTGCAATTTATCATTGGCTAATCGCCATGATAGAAAACGGCGACGCGCCAATAAAAGCAGCCTATATCTATGACTTAGATTTGCTTTCCCATCCGAACTTTCATTTGATCATTGTCGGAGTGGTGAAGATCTACTTCTCCTGTGGCCTCGCGATTAAACTAAAAACAATGTCCCACGAGCAGGCGTTACAAAAATAACGAATACCACGTAAATGAGTCTCATAGAGGGATCTCTTAGAAAACCTCTTAGACTCTTTTACGTGGCAGAGTTACTATTTAAAAATTAATACTCTAGTTGTCCACCATTTTGGATAAAGGCGACATATTCGTTCCAAACATCTTCAACACTTCGGCCCAAGATGTGTTGAAATGCAGCATCAAATGACCAAGTATAATTGCCCATATCTTTCGCCGCTTTATTAAACTTGTAGATAAACTCTGAGTCGTGCTGTTGTTTGACGTAATGCAAGAAAAACCCAGTTGTGGTGTAGCCACTAAGCCAGCGTTTAGCGTTGATGATATCTGGTGAGCGTGACTTATGAAAACCCGCACCGATCCGCACGGCATCAGCTAGGCCTTCGGTGTATGCCCAATTTGCCTTGCCATCACCATAGCTGTCATGAGTCAGCGGCGAGTTATTGTAACCATGGGTAACTTCGTGGAATAAAATGCCATCGATTTCATCACGGATCACGGCATCGTTGTTATTATTATCGCGATAAATACGCTCTAAGTGCGCGGTGCTAACGACAATAGTCATCTCACCCGAACCGTCTTGTCCCATTTTATAGGCAACGAAATCCTTACCCCAATGATCTTTGGCTCTCAGCTCAAACTGCAATTTTCTAAAACGCTGGGATTCACTGGCGTTGCGGTATAGCACTTTTGCTACATCCACGCAGCGTTCGGCCATGTGTGCAGCTGGGTTTGGAATGATCCGTTTAAATAATGCCGAGCCTTGTGTTTCTGGGTTAACATCAACAAAGTTTACTTCCGGACGTTGCCATGTGTCGTTTGGTGGTGTGTTATCGCTACTGACGGTTAACTCATAATTGGCGCTTTGGAAACCGTATACAGAAACATAAACCGGTGCATTTGAGCTTATATCACAGCGCTCGTTGGAGCTGGCATCATTGATACTTTGGCAGTCATAACTTGCGGTGGTCGGTTGGCTATTTGCTTTTAGGTATAGATCCGCATCACCACTGCCAGTCAAGGTTGCTGTGATAGGAGCTGAGCTTGTAAATGGCCCAAAATGCGCCCATTGACCAGGGGTAACGCTACCACTTCGGTTAAATGGCAAGGTTGTACCACCGTTTGCCGGAGCACCGATAAATTCGATTTCTGCAAGCTGTAATAAATTGGCACCTTGCGTTGCGGTGACATTTAAGCGCACAAAGCGGTACGCATGATTGGTACTGACATTGAACTGCTTAGTTTGATGTCTCGAAGCAAAACTTTGATTGTTTTGCGAATCTATAGTGAACCACACTTGACCGTCTTGAGAGCCTTGAAGCGTCCAATTTTTGGGATCTCTTTGTGGCGCATCGTTCGCGGAAGTGAGGGTGTAAGCTGTTAAATTCACCGCTTCGCTAAACGCATAACTTATCCAACCGGAAGCTGAAAAAGTAAGCCACTTGCTGTAGTGGTTATTATCAAATGCGTTGACTTTGCCCTCATAGGGTTGGTTTTCTCCTGAAACGCTGATAGCAGCGGCATTGGCAGTTGTCAGATCGCTGTTTGCGTGCGCCGAGCTTAAGCCCAGGCTCACTAAAGCGGCTGCTATAAAAGAACGTTGGAATCGCGTTTTAGCTATAATGATGTTCATGTTGACCTCTTTTGTATCGTTCCATTTTTTGTGGGCAGATACCTGTTGATGTTGTATCCATGGCTATTTTTATTTGGGCGTCCAAATTAGTTTGGAACGGTTTAATTGTTGTTGCTTTTATGTACGTTTGTCAAATAGAAATTTACTTTAATTTAACGATAAGGATAGAATTGGTGTTCCTGATTTAGCTTGAATTACGATGCGAAGGCTAGCACTGTCAGGCGTTACAGGGCGTAATGTCAGGGAATGTTATTTATTTTGGACTGTGTTTTGTTGGGGTGTGTTTGATTGATTTTTCGGGACTTTTTTATTCGCAGTCTCTTGAGTTGCAATTTGTTTGTGTTGTTTCTTTTTTAATCGCTTTCGCTCTGCTTTAGTTACGTGTTTTGCCACCCATTTAGCAATCTTTTGCATGAGCATTGGAGGGAAGTCATGACCCATCCCATTGACCAGTTTTAGTTTGGATTTGCGAATAGTAGCGGCGGTTTGCTGGCCAGCGGCCGCCGGGAAAATAGGGTCGTCGGTACCATGGATAACAAGTGTAGGCGTTTTGATCTTTGCCAGCGTGTGCTTGCGACATTGGCTTGCGACAATCGCCGCAAGCTGACGCTTAAATCCTTGCGGGTTATGTGCGCGTTCAATACTGTGTTTGGCTTGTTGATGTAGCGTCCATTCGTCTTGAGGATAGGCTGGGCTGCCGATCAGCTGGTTGAGTTTTATATTGTATTGAATGGCAGATTGGAGGCCGTCTGACTTTGGCCGTGCTTTTGCCAGTTGCAGCATGACTTTTACATTTGCTGCGGTAAACTTGGGATACGCTGAGGTTGACATAATTGAGGTCAAACTTACCACTTTCTTTTTATGCTTAGCGGCAACGATTTGTGCAATCATCCCGCCCATAGAAGCACCAACAAGGTGGGCGCGTTTAATCTTAAGTCCAGCCATCAAAGCGACAACATCTTCGGCCATATCTTCTAGGGTATAGGGAACAGAAGCGCGGATGGGAAGCTTTTTACTCAGCATGGTTTTTATCACACTCGGAGAACCTAAATGGTCCAAGTGGCTCGATAATCCCGTGTCGCGATTATCAAAACGGATCACCCGAAAACCTTTATTGACTAGCCCAAAGTACAATTCATCTGGCCAAATCGTCATTTGTGCCCCAAGACCCATTATCAAAATAATAACGGGGGCGTGAGGCGCACCCTCGTCCTGATAATGTATGCTGATCCCGGTTGCAATCTTGATATCGGTCATTGTCGCGAATGTTTAGCTTGACTTGAAAGGGCTGCATTTAAGTATAGAGCGTAGGTATGAACTTAACTTTAAAATAGCAGTCAAAAAAGACGAAAATTTATTGCTAAAAGCCATTGCGCTTTAAAGCATTTAGGTTAATATTCGCGCTTGTTGATGGTCGGAAATTATGCATCAACACTATCAATTTATACGATTCTTATTTGGAGTAAGTCATGACTAAAAAAAGCAAACTTCAGCATGCTCATCAGCGTGGTGAAATTAAAGACAACGCACTAAAAGCGTTGGTAACCAGCCCGTTGTTTAAGGCGAAAGTTGAAAAGAGCAAAAAAGGCAAAGGTAGTTATCAACGTAGCGTAAAGCACAAAGGCCAAGAGCCTTACCTTAAGGCAGCCTAAGCTTTAAGATAAGGCTTTTTGCTGATACATTTGCTTGTCAGCTTGTGCGATTAAATCGCTGATATCTGTTATCGGGTGTTGGGAAAATGCTCGCCCGACACTACCTTGAATTGCTACCTCTAGTTTCCCATGACTAAATTGCAAGGTATTAAGTTGTTGTTGCAGCTGTTGTGCTTTTTCTTCTGCAGACTGTGTGTCGTCAAATAAGCAGAGCGCTGCAAACTCATCGCCACCTAGGCGTCCTACAATATCTTGTTTTCTGATACTTGATGACAAAAACGTCGCAACATGGGCAAGCGCCTTATCTCCAGCATCGTGACCAAATTGGTCATTAATCAACTTAAACTTATCTAAGTCAATGTAAAATAATGCCAAAACACCACCACGTTTATTAAATTGCTCGACTAGCACGTTGGCTTGTTTGTACCAGCCTCGACGGTTAAAAATGCCGCACAATTGATCATAATTTGCTTCATTTTCAGCTTGTTGTTTTTGCTGTCTGAGTCGTCCAATGCGTTTAGATACCGCAACGGCAAGCAGTAAAGACTCAATGGCAAACGCAAAAATAAGTGCATAGCGCTGCATAAATGGGCTATATCCCACTAACAGCACGCGAAATACCATACCGACTAATACTAGGCTCAGTGCCGCAAAAACCAAACTTGCTTCGCCAATTTTGCGCTTGGTTTGAAGAGCTGATAGCACAAAGATAGTAGCGACAATAGCGAGGGTTATATAGGCCATAATTTGGCTTAATAAGTAGGACAATTGTGCTTGTTGAGTGGGAATTTTAAGTATGCTCAGGAGCATCACGATACCCGCGGCACTTTTCAGTAGCAACACGAGTTTTGGCCACTGTTTGTCAACAAGTAGGATACTCAACATAAACCAAGTTGCTGAAACCACAGTGAGACCAATACTAAGTAGATATGCGTGTTTGAGTAATGGTTTATACTGAGATGAAACAAAAAGATTTAATTGCCCTTCTTGGAATAATACAAATCCACAAAGGCAGAAGATATAAGCGCCGTAGAGTCTAAATATAGGATCATTGAGGCGACTACCCATGATCAATACATAGCAAATTAAGGTAAAGCAAAGTCCATAAAATGCGCCCATGACTAGGCTGCTTTTTTGACTTTCCCAAATAAATTTCCCCATGCTCATCAGCCTAAATCTTGGCGTATGAATTTGCATAGAATCTAAGCTTAAGGTTGCTGTGTACCTACCTTTTGGAATGATAAATGCGGGCTGTGAGAACTTAACGGGCAAAGGGGCGTTGACTCGCCACTGATAGTGATTAAGGCCAACATCTACAAATGAAAAAACGCTGTCTTCATTTAAATTACAGGCTATCGAGACGGTATTGTTGCCGCGTTCAATTTTGCTATAAGACGTCGTATTTATAGTAAGCAAAATTGAGTCGCCGTGAGTGGTCGTGAGCGAGCAATTGTCATCAAGCGCAAAAATTGAGGGGCTAAACAAAAATACGGCGCCGTAAATAAAAGCGAGTAGGAGCGTAAGCTTCCCACTAAAGTTGCTGTGTATTTTGACGCCATTCAACCTAGACTGCAGCACAACCAAAACCTAAGGTTATTGTTGTAGTTAATGTAACAAACTTGTACGTAACTTAGCCAGTGTAAAATCCCTTTAACCAGAGACTTTTTACATCCTAACGAACAAGAAGCTAAACCAGGCAAAAAACAAGCAAAAGCTACTTAATCCAAATGCTAGGGTTCGTAACCGTAAGTTACTGCCCAGTATGTGCTCGTAGCTGTGCCAATATCTTGCTGCGACAAACACGGTGCTGAGCACAAACCAAAATTGTCCCGTCATTTGCTCAGTATGCAAAAGTATCAGTAGTGCAATAAATAAAACTGGTTGCTGAAACTGGCTGTCATAGCTATTACCTAATAATCTTATGCGCTCGGGGAAGGCGTGTTTTTCAACATAGCGAATATCTTGAAGTGCAATATCACCATTTTTGACTGCGCGAATTCTACTCGTTGCGGTCAGAAGAAATAATAGCAGCGTTAGGCTAAGCAAAAATAAAATCGGAATATGGATCCACATAGTAAAGCTCCTGAGTTTGAAAGAGGTTTTACTTTAACTAGATTGATTGCTAACTTATTGTGTCAATAATGACTAGTTTTGGTTTGATATTGCCATGAAGGTGGTTTTGCTATGTCCTGAACATGTGTTTGCGAGCGCATTAACAGGTGTGATTGATATTTTGAACGTGGCAAACAAAGTCGCTGGTAAGGCGGTGTTTTGCTGGCAGACGGTTGCGCTTTCAGGGCAAAAGTCGGTGATGAGTAGTCAGGGTTTAGAATTTGTTTGTCATGCTGAATTTAGCGCATTGGCTGATGCTGATGTCGTTATCTGGCTCTGCAGTCACTTTTCATCAGAGCCTTTGTTGTGGCAACAATGCCAACAAATCAAAGCACAATTAAACAAGCATGGTATTGAATTTCATCCCGCGACTTATCAACTTGCCGGATGTTGCGGTACCGCATTTTTAGCCACAGCAGGATTGTTGGATAAAAAACAATTTACGTGTAGCTGGTGGCTCACGCCTTTTTTTACACGATACTTTCCAGTTTTAAAGCCCAACAGCCAAAAGATAACAGAGCAAAGCGATATGGTGTATACCGCGGGCGCAGCTCATAGTTACTTGCACTTGATGCTGCGGTTTATTACCGACGTGCTGGGCTCTGAAGTGGCAAAAACAATCGCCGCATGGCTGGCGATACCAAACGAGCAAGCGAGTCAAAATGAGTTTGTGCAGCTCAGTGGCTTTTTACAACATAGAGATGCGCAATTGCTTAAGGCACAGCATCATATTAGCGATAATCTCGATGTTTCACATAGCTTACAGAGCCTTGCGAAACAAGCTTGTATGTCAGAGCGTACGTTAATTCGACGCTTTAAACAGCACACGAATATGACACCGTTTGAGTATGTGCGACTTGCGCGACTCGTTCGCACCAAACAGCTAATGCATGGCACAAACTTGAGCGTGGAGCAGATAGCCAATCAGGTTGGCTATCAAGACAGTCAGGCTTTAGCGAAGCAATACAAAAAACACTATAACCAATCGCTTAATCGAGTGAGAGGGTAGTCATAGTGGGTGTTAACCTTTCTCTTTGTGCAATAAATAACACCGGCTGTTATCGTTATAGTCAACTGCAAAATATGACTACTACAGGAAACCAAACTATGGCAATACTAACTTGGACATGTGTTATATGTTTACTCGTAAAGTTTCTCTGTTGCTTCTTTAAGTCCTGAGTGGGGTAAAAATTGATCTGTGATTGTTAGAATTGAGTGCAGATTATTTTTTAATTTATCAAGCTCTATGTTACCTGGCTTAATAGCCGTTTGTAATAGATGAATAGCCATATCAGCTAATAGAATACGCTGTTTTTCTAGCCATTCTTCATCGCCTTTGGTAGCGGGATTGCCAAGGTAGCTACTTTCTACCAAACTATGCAAATCCCAGCTAGTTTTGATTAACTTATTTCTTTCAATATCATTCACTGCCGATCTTCCGAAATATAGATATAATGACTCCCACACCGTGCTAGCTTTCTCTTTTTCGTGGGTTCGCTTTATATAAAGCAGAGCCATAATTAATTTGTTGAATAGCTAAACAGCTGAGGCTAGCATGAACGAACATAACATACTTTATATCTGAATTAATACACTAAAACATACAACGCAGTAGCATGTATTGAAGGCTATAGCTGAGCATAATTTGTATCTTTTGCTAGAGCACTATGCTTTAAAATTGCCATCTAAAAACGAGTTCGTTATTTTGAATGTAACTATCCTGATATTATTTGGGTCAGGCAATCGCCACTAACTTCTACACATCCATTAGCTACGAATAATGCTGGGTGTATGCGTTTAGATTCTCGCCATCAAGTGAATCGTGCAGGCCTTTGACTGCTGAGCCCACTACTGGCACTAAACCAATGCCGGTCAAGGTAAAAGCAAGCCAAGCGTCAGTGTCGTTGGCTTCATCATCGTCAGTCAGTAACATGACATTGGCGGTGATATCTCGTAAATCCATGACTTGGTCGATAATCGGTATCATGGAAATCGAGGGGCTGACTACTGTCAGTGAAGGTTAGCGGCTTAGCCCTGCAACACCCAAGTGTTTCAGCCTATCCTTTCTTAAAAATCATGCGCAGAAGTTTATCTGATTAAATCAACCGGAACATAAACACTATCTTCTAAGGGTTCTCTTGGTATTTCTAGAACATTAGCAACTAAAGCTAATTCAAAGCACCAATAACCAATATAATAATCCGTGTACTCGAATTCGCATTCACAGTTATGATTATCATGCCAGTCCGCCAAGCCCTCTAACTTGCTGTACCAATTTTGTGCAAATTGGTTGAGTAAATCAGGCTTTTGCTCATTAGGTACTGTAAAAGCGAGTGAAAGGTTTTGATAAATTTCAGGGTAGTAGAGTGTGGGCGAAATAGGTCTATCGTTATCACCAAGTACAATGGCTACATTATCAAGTAAGGTGTCTTTGCCGCGCTCGCCAATAACATCGAGTACTTCTTGAATATGAGCTGGAGCAACATCGCAGGCTTGTAAAAGTGCCAGCCACCACAAAGTGTAGATATAACGATTGATATTAGAGGAGCCGACAGCATCGATTTGCCCGCCCAGCTTTTCAAAAGCATGGCGGTATATTTGATGATTTACAGGTAACTTATCACAGTAGTGTGTCAGTTGTTTTCGATACGGCAAAATTGCTTCTGTATAGCGCTTAACATCCCCAAGGTGAGCACCGTATGAGTAGTGCGCTACCGCTCGCATAATCGCGAGCTGATATATACGCTGGGCAACATTAACTCGCTCGCTAGGTGCGGTAAAATTACCTGCGTCGAGGGCTTCCTGTGTTTCTTTAATGCCAACTTCAATGTCGACTAAGAATTCTTCGAAGTAATCGTTACTTCTCCGTGTATCGCGCACTATTGTCTCCTACTAATTCTCTTGCCAATGTACGAGGTCTTTAGGGTAGTATGGGTGGTCAATAAAGCTGCTATCATCAATATTGAATAATTTAACAACGAGCGCAATTTCCCAGCACCAATAGCCATCGTAAGCATCATTGTCCAGTAAATGAATATCAGGACTTTCCTCCAAAACGTACCAAGCCTCCATATAAGATTTCGCAAGTGCTGGACGTTGCTCTGGACTTCCTTCAACTACTTTGTACAGCTTATCGAAACGTTTTTTGAACAGAGTATCCGCTGCTATTTCACGATCAGTGTCACCTAGCGCAATCGCAATTTTATCAAATAGTGCATCTTGTCCTTGATTTCCAATAAGCTCTAATAATTGTAAGTAGTAATCTTTTCCCATGTTTAAGCAGTAGGCGAAGCTAAATAACTTTAAATAGTTCCGTAAATCGCTTTGGTGCAACTCTTCTATAGGAATACGCTCAACTTGTTCTACGTCTGATAGATCATCTGCAAAGTCCTTTTGCCATTTGCGATAAGTAAGCAGGTCCTGAATAAAAGCTCTAAACTCAATAAGGTCATCCCCTCGAGAGTATTTTACTTGGAGGTAACTTAAAACTTCGTTTATTAAGTTAAAGGTGCGTTTCATCCTCACCAAATTAGGACGATTACTAGAAGTGATTTTCTCAACATCTTCAGTTATTGCATCGCTATAAAACTCAACTGCTTCGTCAAAGTAAGCTTTATCTCTTAAAGTATCTCTTAACATCTTAATATCTCTTAAAATTTAAATTGATTATCAATCGTTTTAGCATCTTTACCAAGTACTTCAACAGCTAAGTTTCCATCTATTTCATTTCTAATTAATAGCTTTAGTACCGAGCCATCATCATCAGCTAAAGCATCAAGTATTTTTTTTCTATCTCTTCTACTTATACCTGCTTTTTCTAGCCGTTCGGCTGTGATCCAGTCATCACCCATTTGTCTACCATCTTTAGTCATACCTAATGGAGAGGTGTTATATTTGGCTTCTGTAATCACATAGTCCGGTGGTGGATTTGGGTGCAGATATATTCCGTCAATACCGGATTGTCCTGGTTTATAATTACCGTCGGTTTTACCTAGCGGTGTAAAACCATTTTCCAACATTAATTGGTGTGCATTGTACTCACCAGTAGCGCCTTTTCTGTGGTTTAGTGATTTATACTGCGTAAAGTCACTAGGCGTTTTGCGTGATGGCGGATTAACTTTGTTAACTGGGGCACCTTTGAGATCGTTTCCTTCTGGAGCTGAAAGCTCCGGTGCTTTAGATTTCTTCGGCACATTGGTAACGCCAACCTGTGGTAACTCCCCTTGATACTCATCCAGTGCTTTATTAACTCGCTGTCCGATTTCTTGGGCGGCTTGTTGCATATGCTGGTCGATTTTGGGGGTGACGTCGTCTAGGCGTTTTACCGTGGCTTGCATGCCTTCGATGGCGGCGTCTGGAAGTAGTAGGTCGTAGTGCCAACTGGTGGACATGTCATCAAGTGAATCGCGCAGGCCTTTGACGATGTTTTTAACTTCCGTGGCGGATTGTTTTCCTAGGTCTTGCCAGTTGATGTCTCTTAGGTATTTAACTGGGTCGCCTTTGCCGAGCTTGCGTAAAACGGCAAGCGCAGCAGAGAGCGATTCTCCAGTATTTTTTAAGATAACCTTGCCTACGCCTTTGACTGCGGAGCCCACAACTGGCACTAAACCAATACCCGTTAGGGTAAAGGCAAGCCAAGCGTCAGTGTCGTTGGCTTCATCATCGTCGGTCAGTAACATGACATTGGCGATGATATCTCGTAAATCCATGACTTGGTCGATAATCGGTATCATGGAAATCAAGGTACCTACCACGATTTGTGACGTGGAGGGGTTTTGATTAAAGTCGCCTTGTAGTGTGCCCCACAACCAATCACCTGCTTGGGTTGCAATGCCATTGGCTTCTATCAGTGGTGCAGTATTGCCGCTGCGTACCATTTCAGCCGCTCGCGCTGGGGTGATTTGTCCATACAGTGGATTTTTAGGGCGATTATCTTCTGGCAGGTAATCGCGTTTGTCCTCACCATATTGCACGGTGTATTGACCGGGCGGTGCATTCTCAATTTTTGCTTTACCGCTGTCGTCTAAGTTACCGGTCAGCGCTGTGCCGTTTGCAAATCGAATGGTATAAGGCGCACCCATAATTGGGCTGCCATCTTGATAGGTATAAGACAGCTCAATGGTACTGCTCATCATGGTAGCAATGCCATCGGCGGCAAGTGAGAGTCGAGCATTCTCAGAGAGGGCTTGAATTTGCGGTACACTCGGCATAGTGGCGCTTTGTTT
>JWIH01000016.1 GCA_000814665.1 Pseudoalteromonas flavipulchra NCIMB 2033 = ATCC BAA-314 | reverse complement strand
CCCTCTATCACACTCTAGTTTGCCAGTTCGAAATGCAGTTCCCAGGTTAAGCCCGGGGCTTTCACATCTCGCTTAACAAACCGCCTGCGTACGCTTTACGCCCAGTAATTCCGATTAACGCTCGCACCCTCCGTATTACCGCGGCTGCTGGCACGGAGTTAGCCGGTGCTTCTTCTGTCAGTAACGTCACAGCTAGCAGGTATTAACTACTAACCTTTCCTCCTGACTGAAAGTGCTTTACAACCCGAAGGCCTTCTTCACACACGCGGCATGGCTGCATCAGGCTTGCGCCCATTGTGCAATATTCCCCACTGCTGCCTCCCGTAGGAGTCTGGACCGTGTCTCAGTTCCAGTGTGGCTGATCATCCTCTCAAACCAGCTAGGGATCGTCGCCTTGGTGAGCCTTTACCTCACCAACTAGCTAATCCCACTTGGGCCAATCTAAAGGCGAGAGCCGAAGCCCCCTTTGGTCCGTAGACATTATGCGGTATTAGCCATCGTTTCCAATGGTTGTCCCCCACCTCAAGGCATGTTCCCAAGCATTACTCACCCGTCCGCCGCTCGTCATCTTCTAGCAAGCTAGAAATGTTACCGCTCGACTTGCATGTGTTAGGCCTGCCGCCAGCGTTCAATCTGAGCCATGATCAAACTCTTCAATTAAAAGTTTTTTCGAAACCTAAGTTTCGTGCTCAATGAATTCTGATTGTTTGTTTCTACTTTTCAAAAAAGTAAAATCAAAACGAATTGACTATATAGTCACTCAGTTACAATTGAGACTCTAAATTTGTTTGCGTCATCTAGCGAACTAGAATCTGCTGTTAGAACTCAACCTGCACGAGTGCCCACACAGATGATTGCTTCATATTTTTAAAGAACGTTTCGAAACATTTCGTTGTTTCGAGGGGTGTGCATTTTAAGCATCCCCGATTTTTTGTCAACACTTAATTTTGAATTTCTTTTGAAGAAGTTTTCTCTTAAGTTTTCAAAGCTAAGTTTTACTTGACGCTAACTCGTGATACTTTGCTTTTCAGCGTAGTGCCCCGTGTCAGTGGGGTCGCATTATAGGGCGATCCGATTTTAGTGCAACCCTTTTTTTAAAGAAAATTGCGAAAAAACGTTTGTTCGAGCAAAAATAAAGCGAAACGTCCATAAACCGCACTAAATGATGATAAAATGGACCTTCATAATGTCATTTTATGGCTGCTTTATACAGTTAACCCATTATCTGACGCTAGCACCTCTATATAGTTACCATATCGTAGCCCCGTTTCTCCTTAGATGTTTACGTGATTGGCTCATCTACACTCACCATCATCGTTAACTAAGCGACCCTTGTAACCAGAGGAGTTTATTCACCAAGTTTTAGTTAATCTGCACATTTAAATATACCTAATCAAAAGCTTGAACTTAGATAGTTCTTGATGGGAGGTTAATTTTGTAGAGTCTGAGTATTATGGTGTGGGTCTATTTGCTTATGTTCATCTGCATCTTTACGAAAATAAGCTGTGGTTTAAATCTAAGACTAGAGATTGTACTGTGCGGGTTATGAAAAAGAAAAAGCCGAGCTATGCTCGGCTTTTTTTGTGTCTTTAATAAGACTAATTACTCTGCAGACTGCGCGTCTTCTTGAACTTCTTCAGTCGCTGGGCGATCTAGTAGTTCAATGTAAGCCATTGGCGCATTGTCACCTGTACGGAAGCCACACTTAAGAATACGAGTGTAACCACCTGGACGATCCGCGAAACGAGGACCGATCTCAGTGAACAATTTACCAACTACTTCTTTATCACGCGTGCGAGCAAACGCTAAACGACGGTTTGCTACGCTGTCAGTCTTAGCCAGTGTGATTAAAGGTTCAATTACACGGCGCAGCTCTTTTGCTTTAGGCAAAGTAGTTTTGATGATTTCGTGCTTCACCAAAGAACCAGCCATGTTGCTAAACATCGCTTTGCGATGGCTGCTGTTACGGTTTAATTGACGACCACTCTTACGATGGCGCATGACCCTATCCTTCTAACTAAACTAATATAGTAACTTAGATTACTCAGCTAGACTTGCAGGTGGCCAATTTTCTAGGCGCATACCTAGAGATAGACCACGTGAAGCTAGCACGTCTTTAATTTCAGTTAGAGACTTCTTACCAAGGTTTGGTGTTTTCAGAAGCTCAACTTCAGTACGCTGTACTAAGTCACCGATATATTGAATTTGCTCGGCTTTCAGACAGTTTGCAGAACGTACAGTTAGTTCTAAGTCATCAACTGGACGAAGTAGAATCGGATCGAACTCCGGCTTCTCTTCTTTCTCTTCTGGCTCAGAAACATCACGTAGGTCTACGAATGCATCTAATTGCTCAGCAAGGATAGTTGACGCACGGCGGATCGCTTCTTCAGGATCTAAAGTGCCGTTCGTTTCCATATCGATGATTAGTTTATCTAAGTCTGTACGCTGCTCAACACGAGCTGACTCAACCGAGTACGCAATACGCTCAACCGGGCTGAATGATGCATCTAGCAACAAACGGCCGATTGGGCGCTCATCGTCATCAGAGGATAAACGACTAGACGCCGGTACATAACCGCGACCACGCTCAACACGAATGCGCATGCTGATTTCGCTATTGTCAGCCGTTAAGTGACAAATGACATGCTCAGGGTTGGCGATAGTCACATCTCCGTCGTGCTGGATATCAGCCGCAGTCACAGGGCCTACACCAGACTTAGTCAGGGTAAGGAAAACTTCATCTTTACCTTCTAGAGATACCGCTAGACCTTTAAGGTTTAACAGAATTTCAATGATGTCTTCTTGTACGCCTTCTTTCGCGCTGTACTCGTGCAATACGCCGTCAATTTCAACTTCTGTCACAGCACAACCAGGCATAGATGAAAGAAGTATACGACGTAGAGCATTACCTAGTGTGTGGCCAAAACCACGCTCTAGAGGCTCTAAAACTACTTTAGAACGCGTTGAGCTTACAGCGTCGATATCGACTAATCTTGGTTTTAGGAATTCGGTTACAGAACCCTGCATTTTATCCTCTCTTAACTCTTAACTTTACTTCGAGTAAAGTTCGACGATTAGTTGTTCGTTAATGTCCGCAGACAGATCAGAACGCTCTGGTAGACGCTTGAAAGTGCCTTCCATTTTCTTACCGTCAACTTCAATCCAAGTTGGCTTTTCACGTTGCTCAGCCAACTCTAGAGCAGCGATGATACGCGCTTGCTTTTTAGACTTCTCGCGAATTACTACTACATCTTCAGGAGTAACTACGAAAGAAGGGATATTAACAACACGACCATTAACCATAACCGCTTTGTGGCTTACTAGCTGACGCGCTTCAGCACGTGTGCTTGCAAAACCCATGCGATATACAACATTGTCTAGACGTTGCTCTAGAAGCTGTAACAAGTTTTCACCTGTGTTACCTTTAAGGCGAGCAGCTTCTTTGTAGTAGTTACGGAATTGCTTTTCTAGTACACCGTAGATACGACGAACTTTTTGCTTTTCACGTAGCTGTAAACCGTAATCAGATAGACGACCTTTACGTGCGCCGTGCTGACCAGGTGCTGTTTCTAGTTTACACTTAGAGTCAATTGCTCTTACGCCGCTTTTAAGGAACAGGTCAGTACCTTCACGACGACTCAGCTTGAGCTTAGGGCCCAAATATCTTGCCATGTTCTTTCTCCTAACCTATTGTTATACGCGACGTTTCTTCGGTGGACGACAACCATTGTGTGGAATTGGCGTCACGTCAGTGATGTTAGTGATACGGTAACCAGCAGCATTCAATGCACGAACAGCAGACTCACGGCCTGGACCTGGACCTTTGATGAATACTTCTAGGTTCTTAAGACCGTACTCTTGTGCAGCAACACCTGCACGCTCCGCAGCAACCTGTGCAGCGAATGGAGTAGACTTACGAGAACCACGGAAACCTGAACCACCCGCAGTCGCCCAAGAAAGAGCATTACCTTGACGGTCAGTGATGGTCACAATCGTGTTGTTGAAAGATGCATGAACGTGAGCCATGCCGTCAACAACCTGCTTTTTGACCTTTTTACGACGAATTGGTGCTTTTGCCATAACTTACCCCACCTTATTTCTTGATAGGCTTGCGAGGACCCTTACGAGTACGCGCGTTAGTCTTAGTACGCTGACCACGTAGTGGTAGCGAACGACGGTGACGTAAGCCACGGAAACAACCTAGGTCCATAAGACGCTTGATGTTTAGTGTAACTTCACGACGAAGATCACCTTCAACAGTGTACTTGCCAACTTCTTCACGAAGGATGTCAAGTGTTTCGTCATTTAACTCGCCGATTTTAGTAGTTTCAGCGATACCTGTCGCAGCTAAGATCGCCTTAGCGCGAGTTTTACCTACACCATAGATGCTTGTTAAACCGATAACAGCATGCTTATGATCAGGAACGTTAATGCCTGCGATACGGGCCACTAACATATCTCCTATAAATAAACTTGATTATCATCTTGCTGGAAAGCCCGTATAGGATACCCAACCGACATTCAAGTTTTACCAAAGAAACAGGCTAAGTAAAGTTACTCAGCCTGCACGACTTAATTTGCTTAGCCTTGCCTTTGCTTGTGCTTTGGCTCACTGCAGATCACACGTACAACACCTGCACGCTTGATTACTTTGCAGTTACGGCAAATTTTCTTAACGGAAGCACGTACTTTCATTACTCAACTCCGTAAACTGACCTTAACGGCCGTAGCCTTTAAGGTTCGCTTTTTTCAGCACAGAATCATATTGATGTGACATCATATGAGTCTGTACTTGTGCCATAAAGTCCATGATGACAACAACGATAATCAGAATCGATGTACCGCCGAAGTAGAATGGCGTTTGCCATGCCATAGTCATAAACTCGGGCACCAGACAGATAAAGGTTATATACAAAGCACCTGCCAATGTCAGGCGTGTCATCACTTTATCAATGTATTTAGATGTCTGCTCACCTGGACGAATGCCTGGAATAAAAGCGCCAGATTTTTTCAGGTTATCTGCTGTCTCACGCGGGTTAAACACCAACGCAGTGTAGAAGAAGCAGAAGAAGATAATAGCCGCAGCTAATACCATCGCATACAGTGGTTGACCTGGAGTCAATACTGCTGAGATAGCTTGTAGCACATCAGCGACCGGACCTTCACCTTGGCCAAACCAGCTTGCTATTGTACCAGGGAACAAAATGATACTGCTAGCAAAGATTGGTGGAATAACACCCGCCATGTTAACTTTTAGTGGTAAGTGCGTGCTTTGAGCAGCAAATACCTGACGACCTTGTTGACGCTTCGCATAGTTTACAACGATACGACGTTGACCACGTTCGAAGAACACAACTAGGTAAGTTACGGCGAATACGATTACCGCAATCAATAACAATGCTAAAATATGCAGATCACCTTGGCGCGCCATTTCTGCTGTCGAACCAATTGCAGACGGCAGGTTAGCTACAATACCAACAAATATTAGAACTGAGATACCGTTACCGATACCACGCTCAGTGATTTGTTCGCCCAACCACATAAGGAACATAGTTCCTGTGACTAAGCTCACTACAGCTGTGAAATAAAAGCCGAAGCCTGGATTCACAACTAGGCCTTCCATCATGTTAGGTAGACCAGTAGCGATACCTATCGATTGGAATGTAGCAAGCACAAGCGTACCATAACGCGTATACTGGCTGATTTTCTTACGCCCTTGCTCACCTTCTTTCTTAAGCTCTATCATCGCAGGATGTATGTGCGTTAATAGCTGCATAATAATCGAAGCCGAGATGTACGGCATAATACCTAGCGCCAATACCGATGCACGCTCAAGCGCACCACCGCTGAACATGTTGAACATCTCAACAATGGTGCCCTTTTGTTGCTCGAAGAATTCGGCAAGTACAGCGGCGTCAATCCCAGGGATTGGCACAAAAGAGCCCAGACGGTAAATAATGATAGCACCCAATACGAATAGTAATCGGCGCTTCAGTTCCGCAAGCCCACTTTGTGCACTTTGCATATCTTGACCTGGTTTAGCCATAGCGTACTTCCTTAGTCTTCTACCTTGCCTCCGGCAGCTTCGATAGCTTCGCGTGCACCTTTAGACACTTTCATGCCTTTAACAGTAACAGCGCGTGAAACTTCGCCAGATTTTACAACTTTTACGAACTGGATGTTCTTTTTAACGATACCAGCTGCCTGTAACGCGTTTAGATCTACCACATCGCCTTCAACTTTAGCGATTTCGAATAGATTCACTTCTTTAGACACAAGAGACTTGCGTGAAGTGAAACCAAACTTAGGTAGACGACGTTGCATAGGCATTTGACCGCCTTCGAAACCAACGCGTACTTTACCGCCAGAGCGTGACTTTTGACCTTTGTGACCACGGCCACCAGTCTTACCAAGACCAGAACCGATACCACGGCCAAGACGCTTACCAGCTGTTTTTGAACCTGCAGCAGGTGAAAGTGTATTCAAGTTCATCGAATTACCCCTCAACCTTAACCATGTAAGAAACTTGGTTGATCATACCGCGAACTGCTGGCGTATCTTCTAGCTCAACAGTGTGGTTGATACGACGTAAACCAAGGCCACGTAATGTAGCTTTATGCTTCGGTAAACGACCGATTGAGCTACGTACTTGAGTTACTTTTACTGTGTTTGCCATGGTGTCTTACCCCAAGATTTCGTCAACGCTAAGACCACGCTTCGCAGCAATACCTTCTGGAGAATTCATATTCTCTAGCGCTGCGATAGTTGCGCGAACGATGTTGATCGGGTTAGTTGAACCGTATGCTTTAGATAGTACGTTCTGTACGCCAGTTACTTCTAGTACTGCACGCATCGCACCACCTGCAATGATACCTGTACCTTCAGATGCAGGCTGCATGTAAACTTTAGAACCCGCGTGGCGACCCTTGATTGGGTGCTGTAGCGTGTTACCTTTAAGTTCAACTGTGATCATGTTACGACGTGCTTTTTCCATTGCTTTTTGAATAGCAGCAGGAACTTCACGTGCTTTACCATAACCAAAACCTACTTTACCAGCGCCATCACCAACTACTGTTAGTGCAGTGAAGCTAAAGATACGACCACCTTTAACCACTTTAGACACACGGTTTACCGCGATTAGCTTTTCAGCCAATTCAGGCTGTTGTGCTTTTGCTTCTACGTTAGCCATTGTCTACTCCTAGAATTGCAGACCGGCTTCGCGCGCAGCATCAGCTAGCGCCTTCACACGGCCGTGATATTTAAAGCCACTGCGATCAAAAGCGATTTTTTCAACGCCTTTGTCAGCTACGCGCTCAGCGATTGCTTTACCAACTGCTTGAGCCGCTTCGATGTTGCCTGTGCCTTTAACTGTTTCAACAATTGCTTTTTCAACAGTAGAAGCAGCAGCCAGTACATTACCCTCAGCATTGATTACTTGAGCGTAAATGTGACGTGGCGTGCGGTGGATAACAAGACGTGTTGTGCCTTGTTCGATAATATTTCTACGAGTGCGCTTAGCACGACGTAGACGAGCTGTTTTCTTATCCATCGTCTTACCTTACTTCTTCTTAGCCTCTTTACGACGCACGTGCTCATCAGCGTAACGTACACCTTTACCTTTATAAGGCTCTGGTTCACGGTATGAGCGGATGTTAGCAGCTGTTTGACCAACTAACTGCTTGTCTGCGCCTTTAACAACAATTTCAGTCTGGCTTGGAGCTTCGATAGTGATACCTGTTGGGATCTCGAAGTTCACTGGGTGAGAAAAGCCAAGGGTTAAATCTAATGAATTGCCCTTAACTGCCGCACGGTAACCAACACCTACTAGCTGTAGTTTCTTCTCATAACCATCGTTAACACCAACAATCATGTTGTTGATTAGCGCACGTGCAGTACCAGCTTGAGCCCAAGCATTAGCAACTTCACGAGGAGCTGTAGTGATAACGTTGTCGTTTAGTGAAACTTCAACCGCATCGTTGATTGTGCGAGTTAATTCACCGTTCTTGCCTTTAACTTTGATGTCCTGGCCGTTAATTGTAACTTCAACACCGGCAGGAACATTGATTGGAGCCTTCGCTATACGAGACATAGTTCCCCTCCGATTAAGCTACAAAGCCAATGATTTCACCACCAACGCCAGCGGTACGCGCAGCGCGGTCTGTCATCAGGCCTTTAGAAGTTGATACGATAGCGATACCTAGACCACCCATTACCTTAGGTAATTCATCACGTCTCTTATAGATACGTAGACCAGGGCGGCTAACACGCTGGATGTTTTCGATTACAGCTTTGCCTTCGAAGTACTTAAGTTCGATAGTCAATTCTGCTTTTACGTCACCAGATACTGCGAAGTCAGTGATATAACCTTCGTCTTTAAGTACCTTAGCTACAGCTACTTTCAGCTTTGAAGTTGGCATTGAAACAGATACCTTCTTCGCAGACTGACCGTTACGGATACGTGTGAACAAATCCGCAATTGGATCTTGCAAGCTCATGTCTTACTCCCGTGATTCTATTACCAGCTAGCCTTTTTAAGGCCAGGAATTTCACCGCGCATCGCTGCTTCGCGAACTTTAATACGGCTTAAGCCGAACTTGCGAAGGTAACCATGAGGGCGGCCCGTGATGTTACAACGATTACGTTGACGTGAAGGGCTAGAATCGCGTGGTAAAGACTGTAGCTTTAACACTGCATCCCAACGCTCATCATCAGATGCATTAACATCGCTGATGATAGCTTTTAACGCAGCACGCTTTTCAGCATACTGAGTAACTAATTTAGCACGTTTTACGTCACGTGCTTTCATTGAATTCTTTGCCATAACCCTACCCTTACTTTTTGAATGGGAAGTTGAACGCTTCTAACAACGCACGGCC
Source organism: Pseudoalteromonas flavipulchra NCIMB 2033 = ATCC BAA-314 (assembly GCA_000814665.1). Classification (GTDB taxonomy): domain Bacteria; phylum Pseudomonadota; class Gammaproteobacteria; order Enterobacterales; family Alteromonadaceae; genus Pseudoalteromonas; species Pseudoalteromonas maricaloris. The sequence continues at coordinate 352,532 of JWIH01000016.1, read as the reverse complement.
TTCGTCATCTGTTTTCGCAGAAGTAGTGATTGTGATATCCATACCGCGAACGCGGTCTACTTTATCATAATCGATTTCTGGGAAGATGATTTGTTCACGTACGCCCATAGAGTAGTTACCGCGACCGTCAAAAGACTTTGCGCTAACACCGCGGAAGTCACGAATACGTGGCATCGCGATAGAGACTAAACGCTCTAGGAAATCCCACATACGCTCGCCGCGTAGGGTTACTTTACAGCCAATTGGGTAACCTTCACGGATCTTAAAGCCAGCAACTGATTTGCGTGCTTTAGTCACTAGAGGCTTCTGACCAGAGATTGATTCTAGGTCTGCTACTGCGTTTTCTAGAATTTTCTTGTCAGCTAGGGCTTCGCCCACACCCATGTTAAGTGTGATCTTTTCGATCTGAGGGACTTGCATGACAGAGCTGTAACCGAACTTCTCTTGAAGCTCTTTTACCACTTTGTCTTTGTACACTTCATGCAGTTTCGCCATCGTCTACTCCAACTATTAAATAGTTTTACCGGTAGACTTGAAGAAACGGACTTTTTTACCGTCTTCAAATCTAAAACCTACACGATCCGCTTTGCCAGTTTCGGCATTGAAAATCGCTACGTTTGATACGTCGACTGACGCTTCTTTCTCAACAACACCGCCAGCTTGCTGTAGTTGTGGTACAGGCTTCTGGTGTTTCTTGATGATGTTAACGCCTTCAACAAATACTCGGCCAGTTTCAGTAACAACTGAAAGCACTTTACCGCGCTTACCTTTGTCTTTACCGGCTAGTACGATTACTTCGTCATCACGACGGATTTTTGCTGCCATGATCGACTCCTTATAGTACTTCTGGTGCTAGTGAAACGATCTTCATGAACTTTTCAGTACGAAGTTCACGAGTCACAGGGCCGAAGATACGAGTACCAATAGGCTGTAAGTTATCATTTAAGATAACAGCCGCATTGCTATCGAAACGGATTAAAGAGCCGTCTGGACGACGTACGCCTTTTTTAGTACGCACTACTACTGCGTTTTTAACATCACCTTTCTTCACTTTGCCGCGAGGAATCGCTTCTTTAACAGAAACTTTAATGATGTCGCCAACCGCTGCGTAGCGACGGTGCGAACCACCAAGGACTTTTATACACTGCACTTTGCGAGCGCCGCTGTTATCAGCAACGTCCAGCTGAGTTTGCATTTGGATCATCTTAATGACCTCCGGTGTAGTTACAACTCGCCTAGATTTCGTTCAAAATCAAGGCATTTAGGTTAAATTCCACTCAAAAAACTGTGATTATGTCTTTCAAGGGCGGGCAATTGTATCAGCAATGTCGCATCAAAGATAGTTCAATTTTTAATTAATTTAACGCGTTAACATGACGTACCGATTACAGTTTGAGGATATGGCGGCAAGCAATCGAGAATTCAACCACTTGCGCAAATATTGAACAAAGTTTACAGCGGAAATTTTATTTCGATTATTGTTTAGGCATATCGCTTAGTAGGCTGCAAACAAGTATTTCTTATCCTTTTCTCACAAACAAGCTCAAGCTTTGAGCAAGCAACCATATAGAGCGACGAGAGAATTTTAGAAACCGTCAAGTCGAGATAAATCTCGACCTACGACTTTCTTTTACTTTTGATGTAATCACCCACACTGTTTACGGTGTCTAACCAATAACCGTTTTTAGGGTCCTGTGAGAAGTCGAGATAAATCTCGACCTACGGCTCTCTTTTACTTTTGATGTAATCACCCACATTGCTTACTGTGTCTAACCAATAACCATTTTTTGGGTCCTGTAAGTAAGGAATAAGCTGGTCTAACATTTTGGTGTCGACGGTGTACATGCCTTTTTCACCCACCTCATGTCCAGCAAGAATTATCCAACTGTTATTTGCCCTAAGGTGCTCCAGTAACCCTTTTAGCTCCCCAAAACTAACACCGTCCATTCTCACACCGGTGAGCTGCGCAAAGTCAGTATAAGTTGGGTGGTTAGCGGTTTCATCTAACCACGTGCGGCCACTGTCAAAATGCTTCGCAATCACCGGCACATAACTTTTTACTTCAGCGCCGCGACCAACAAAGGTATTACCACAAGGGTATGCAAAGCTTCTAGGTGTTACGCCCAAATGCTTTTCAATATATTTTGTGGTGCTTACTACATCGCGTTCTATGTAGGCCAAATCAACTTGTTCCAGCCCTTTGTCCTTTTCCCTCAGCCAGGCAAAGTTACCCGTACATAAGTGTTCACTGGTGTGATTACCTATTTCATGCCCCTGCTTCACCGCGGCTTGCCACAATACGAGTCTATCCTTTACCTGCGGTGGCATAACATAAAATGTACCTTTCACCTTGTGGCGATTGAGTAGCGGCACTCCCACATCAACTTGGCTTGGCCTTGCATCATCAAACGTAAGGCTTATTGCGTTACGAGCATTATTGGGGTAATTAAAGGTTTGGTTGCTATCAGCCGCTATACTAGACGTATTCACGAGCAGAGCGCTTGCCATCATGGCAGCCAAACTGAAGTGAGAAACTAAATTAGAAGATAACTTTGCCATTTGTTTGTCCTTATTGTTATTTATCCTTATAACCTATATGAGGCTGTGAGTATGACAAAGTGTTAAATTTTCAACTTGTTATTTGCGACTAAGCCCAACGCAAATGGTACTAATTTAGTATTTTTAGCGATACACTAACCCCAATAATAAAAGAGAAAGACAGCGCTGTGTTGAAGTTAGAAGAATACTATCAGGACGTGATCTTGCTCGCCGAAGGCGGTATGAGCAAAGTGTACCTTGCTACCGACAAAAAATTAGGCCGCCGAGTAGCGGTAAAGGTGATACCACTAACTCAGCACACGCAATCAGATGCACTCAACGAAGCCCGCCTGTTAGCGCGTTTTAACCATCCAAACATAGTACAAATTTATGATGTATTTGAAAGCGCTGGGCAAATGGCTTTGGAAATGGAATATGTGCAAGGTGCAACTTTACAGCACTACACAAAAACACACGTATTAACTACCGAGCAAAAAGTCGAGCTGCTAAGTCATATAGCCGATGGTCTGGCCTCAGCTCATGGCCAGAACATTCTTCATTTAGACTTAAAACCTGGCAATATATTGGTTAATGAACAGAGCATAGCCAAAATTGCCGATTTTGGTATTTCACAATTAGAAGACAACCAAGCCTCTCGCCCACATACCAGTTACGGTAGTCTCACAGCAATGTCACCAGAGCAACTTCGTGATGAAACGCTAGACAGTCGCAGTGACTTATTCTCATTTGGACTAATAGCCTATCAACTGTTAGCTGGACATCATCCTTATTTCGAACAAGCTGACGATGGCAGTGACAAGTCTATTGCTGAACAGATCAAGTTCCAACCGTTAAAAGCAAGTGCTAAACGTATTTTAGATATTCCCCCTGCACTGGCACAGCTCATTGATCGCCTATTGCAATATGACAAAAGCGCTCGTCCAAGCAGCGCGAATGAAGTCAGTCAGCAGCTAAAGCAAATTTTACACACCTTTAGCTACGATAACAGCGAAGCGACACTGTCACTTGAACAAATAGAGCTACGAGATCGAGCCAGAGAGAAAGCCAAATCACGTAAAAAGCAACTAGGTATTACAGCGCTTTTCACCTTTTTAGTTTGCTTAGCCGTTGGTGGATACTGGTACTGGCAGGAAACCAAGCCAAAGATCTATATTGCAGCGCTACCGATAAAATTCACAAACTCTTTTCAACTACTTGAAGCACATCAACAAAACATCGAGTTAGCAATTAACGACGCACTTAAACAACATTTTTTAAGTAATGATGATTACGTCTTCATTTCAGACAGTGAAGTAGAGCAAACACAGAAATTTATTGGAGTTGAAGCACCATTAAAGGCATTGGGGCGAGCGCTAAATAGTAATGAACTCATTACGATAAAACTAGACTGTAATATTCAAAGCTGTGACATCGTTATCGACTTAGTTGATGCGTCTAATGGAGCCTTGATTAATAGTGCGCGAATAATGACCTCGAGTGAAAACTACAGCCATGTTTTTGCTATTACGGACTCGGCCCTCACTTCATTAACCGGAGGCTCAACTGATTTAGCCACTGGCAATAAAACATTACTGAATAACTACGCCACACTGCATGATGCTAGCTTAGTACAAGGGGCGGACCGCGCTGCGATATTAAAAGAGTTAACAACGCTGATTGATACTGCGCCGGACTTCCTGCCGCTGTATTCACTTTACTCTGAACTCGCGACTCAGTTGTATGAAGATAGCTCAAATGATCAAATACTTCTAAACTGGGAACAAGTATTACAGCAAGCCCCCAAGAGATTAAAAGCAAGTACAATTATTCAAGCTTCCTATCTCGAGTTTTATGCGTTTGCAAAAGACAAAATCCGTGCCAAAGGAACCTTTTTAGCAATTCAGAATTCAGCCAAGGACGAGTATCAAAAGCATGCTCTGATCAGCATCTACTATCATTTAATAAACGATTACACTTCGGCACTTCATCACACTGAGCTTGCCTATGAACTTAGGCCAACCTTAAAAGTCATCCGCAATGCAGCCTTGTTCAATATGAAGCTTGGCCAATATGAAGAAGCCTTGCCATACTTACGAGCAGCCAGCCACTACGGCCCAGATAATCTGAAAACACTGAAGGCCATTGCCGATATCTCTCTTCTACTTGGTAAGCTCCATGACGCAGAAAAATCTTATCAAGCTCTAGTTGAGCGCTCATATACAAGTACGGCTACCTTTAATAATTATGCCATTGTATTGATGCTATTAGGTGATTTAGAAGGGGCACTAGAGTTTGCTGAACGAGCCTCTCAGTTGGCGCCCAGCAATGTAGAAATCTTACTTAACTACGCAGACATTTATTCACTAATGGATGAGAAGGCGAAAGCCAGTGAAGTGTATCTGCAAATTTTAGCCAGTGATCCAGCAAGCCAAGTTGAAGTCGTGCGCATCCAAGCTTTAGCACATCTAGGTAAGCACCAAGAGGCATTAATAGCAATTGATGAATATTTGGCTGAGTATCCCGATTCAGCTGAAGCTTTTTACGTAAAATCGTTAATTCAAACGCTGATAGAAGAAAAGTATTCCGCGATGGCTTCACTGAAAAAAAGCATTGATTTAGGCTGGAGCCCGTCTTTTTATCGCCTGTCATGGTTCAAGACACTATGTCACTCGCCATCACTTGAATTAAGAATTGGCACAGAACATTTTACCTATCTGTGCCAAGTGCAAATTACGAATTAACCTGGAACATCTGGGTTGTCAATTATCACCCTTGGATCTTGAGAAAAATAACGCACGACACCATTTGCGGAATTGCATTGAGCAACAAGTCTGAACTCAATATTCGAGTTGTTATTCTCTACGAGTGTAACAACCCTCGCATCAGGATTAGCTGAAAGCGCTTTGATATCATCTTCACTTAGCGTATTCGCAACATTCAATGCTTCAATCTTCACCTCAACCGTAAACTCATCTTTTAATGTGCTTATAAGGTTATAATTGAAATTGTCTTGCGCTTCGGTAAAAAAAGTACCGTTTTCAGCAAAGCTCCAGCCAGCTTCATCAGTAACGAGCTTATAAGTTAGAACAGCGCTTTCACCCTGAGCTAATTTAAGTTCAACTGGTTTATCGTCATTTGAAAATATCCAGTTACCCTCAGCTTTTGGCGTCACCGTGTATTCGAGTAAAGTAGGTGTACTCATTCTTTTATCCTTCGTTTGTTTATAGAGCTATTCGCATCTATCTAAGCACATGAATAGCAGTAATTCTATTACAGTTGGTTACAACTTATAGGCATAAGTCATTATAAGCTCACTATAACTGCATATAGATAATTAACTCGCGATAAATATAGAACAAGGGCTACCATCGACAAGCCCTTGTTAAGCTGAAATTGATTTAAAACAAACAGATGAGCTGTTTATTGAAGCGTCATAAAGATCTATCCACCAAACAAACCTTTAAGTTTGTCTTTTACCTTATCCTTAACCTTGTCTTTGGCTTTGTCTTTGGCCGCTTCTTTTAGGTCTAGGCTAGTTTCAACTTTGTGGAATGGACCTTTGATCCGCACCGGAATTTTAAAACCGGTACTGTCATCGCTACTGGCTTGCCCTTCAATGGTATCAACAATTCCAGTCACCACACGGTAATCAACTAAAGTTTGTGGTAAATCAACGGTGCCCTTGCCTGTCACTCGTAGTAACGGGCTTGCCAACGAGAAGTCATCGTTTTGACCTACGCCTTTGGTAAAGACAAAGGTGCCAGTCATGGCTGAGAAGTCGGTTTTTTGATCTGGGTCGAAATTGGCATTGAGTCCTTGTGATACCGAAGAGAAATCGCCTTTGAGCATCTCTTTGCCCTTACGGATCATCTCAGCAAGGTTTGCGCCTTTTACGCCACCATCTTTGAACTCAAAACCTAATTTACCACCTAGAGCATGCACAAATTGCTTTTGACTGACACCTTGTGTGTTTAACGCCCAATTAAGACTACCTTTACCCAATACTTTGTCAAAGCCAATGGCATCGGTCAGTAGAGGCTCAGCATTAATTGCCGTTAACGCAAAGTCAGTACTGATGGCATAAGGTTTTGCTGCTGCATTTACAACAACCTTACCTTTACCCTGACCTTCATAGGCTTGGAATTTATCTAGGCTCAGTGTCGCCTTACCTGAGTTAAGTACTAGACTGATTTGGTTTTCGCCAAGCTTAATTTCTCTCGCACGTAGCCCTGTAGAGGTGATCTTCACATTCGCATTGAGGCTATTAAGTGCTGACAAATCAATTGCAGTGTCATCCCACACGATAGGCTGTGCTGGTGCGCCTTCTGATTCAGGTTGCGTTTGTGGTTTTTCCACAGGTTCTGGCAAATAAGGGTTAAGATCTAACATGCCAAGGTCAACACTCGCGGTAATATCAGGCTTACCTGAGAGGGTGACTTTACTTTGACCTTTTATTACCAATTCATCCAAGGTTGCCTCTAAGGCATTGAGAGTAAAGACTTGCCCTTGCATCGTCATTTTGGCGTTTAGGCCAAAGTCGTTGAACGCATTTTCTTTGGCTTTTAGGTCAACGCCCTGCCACTTAGCTAGCGCTTTTACCGAGTCGCCAGTCAAGGCTAATTGACCGCGAATGGTTTTACCTTGCTCTGCAATTTCACCTTTATAGTCAAGGTTGAACAGCGCTGATTTTACTTGTTGTTCAACATTAAAGGTTTCACCTTCGATCGCCTTTGCTGGATTATCGAGTGTAGTAACTAGGTTAAAAGTTTGACCTTGAAAAGTCAGCTTGCCGTCGACTTCTAATGGTTGGTACAGTGACGATAGCATCACGCTAATGTCTAAATCAGTTACCTGATATTCAGCGCCTGTCACACCATCAAGATAAGTCACCGAGCCACCATAAATCGCCACTTCGCCAAGGCTAACATCTAAGCCTTCCGGTAACTGCATATTACCTTGTGAACTGGTTTGCGCCGTTGGCGCGCTTTCTGCACTGGTGGGTAGCAACTGCCAATTAGCATTACCTTGTTTGTCGGTTTCTAGAATAATTTTAGGATTATTGATCACAAAGCGCTCAAGCTTAGCTTCACCAGACAGCGCACTTAACCACGGAATATGCACGGCAAGTTGCTCCATGGCAAACATATCTGGGCGACTGCCCGTTGCCATGTTGGCAAATCGCACTTGGTTTAGCTCAATGTGCAGCGTTGGGAAAATACCGATGTCAGAGTCGCCATCGATCGACAGTTTTCTACCTGTCACTGACTCAACCTGTGACGTGACTTGGTCAATAATTGCCTGTTTGGGGATTAAAAACGGAGCTGCGATAACAAGAATAATAATAAGCGCGACAATGGCGCCTACGATTTTAACTAGCCGGTTCATTGCTTTTCCTTCGTAAGGCTTGGTTCTCTTTATGATAACGGCTGTAGTCGAATATACCATGAATAAAGGCAAATAATTTGTACTGAGCGATTGCAACCTTTTGACTAATCGGTATGATCCTCGCCCTTGCCAGTTTTTAGCGTCATTAGCTATATTTTACTGGTTGGTTTATTAATCAAACTTGGAGTATCTAACCCGCATGAAGAAACTGCTCATATCACCGTCAAACATGGCCTTGGGCGAACAAGAAAGTCAGATTTATCAAAATATCCTCAAACAGGCCACGGAGATCAGCCTTAATCTGATGGCGGTTAAGGTGGAAAATCACCCTGAAGATTTTCTTGGTTGGTGTTATGAACTGCTTGATGTGGCGAAAAATCGTATCAATTTTGATTTACTGGATGACCATCAATTACCTACAGTGAAAAAGCTACAAGATCTGCTCATCGCAGCGATTAGCTTTTTACAACTCAAAACGTTACGCATTGCGCCTTGGCCTATGGTGGCTGCATTTATTGCCAGTCACAAAGAAGTGATTGCACTAGATGAGCAATTAAAACTAATTGAATATCTTAAACCAATGCGCAGCACTCCACTTAAAGACATGATCAAAGAAGATCGCCTCGCCTTTAGCGGTAAGCATGCTGCAAATTTAGATACCAGCGTGTATCAGTTTGACGTAGAGTGGTTTGCCTCCACCAAAAGTGCAAAAGGCTTTCACCAGTTATTAGACGACCTTCCGGGTGCTTTTGATGAAGCGCTAGCCGTAATCCCGGCAGAAGGTGACGTGACGCTCGAACATTACCAATCATTTATGGTCGGGTATTTAAGTGCCTTTGCTGGCAGCGAGGAAAAGCCAACGCTTGCACCAGCTACTCGCCTATTAGCAATGCGTCGCCCTGATGTGTTCACTCCAATAACCTCGAGCAAGCTTGACGCTTTGTGCCAAGCGCTTGGTGTTGCTAAACTTAACAATCGCGATTTTGAGCGTTACTGGACCGATGTCGTCAGTACCATTAAAGCAATGCCATGGTATACGATGGCCGCTCCTGTGGATGAGTTTGAAACGCAACTTGCTGAAATTAAAGCGCTACTACCATGCCTGTTTTATTACGCGGATAAAGACACCGCCACTAACTCCAATTACTTTAAACTACTGCATAAACCTCAGCGCAGCGGCACCAGTGGTGGCAAAAAAACAGTACGCCGCGGTAAAGAGTCAGCAGAAGTGTTAGTCGACCGCGCACTCGCGGATGAGTCTATTCCAGAGCATATTCGCACCAAACGTGACTCAATAGTCGCTGAAGTGGAAAAAGGCCGCAGTGTTGATGAAACCATCAGCCTAATGCGCACCATCTTTGGATAACTAACCTAAACTTCAATAACGGCTAGCGCAATCCATAGCTTGCATTAATACTGTGCAAGCTATGGTACTTTGCACCAGCCATGTGCAACATTTATGCAAATCACTCTGTCCTACTTTCGAAACTCAGAAATTAAATTCTAATATTTTTAATAACATAGAATAAATTCTCCGCCATTTCCTGACGTTGGCCTCCCCCTTGCACTCACTCTTTGCAGAAAATGCAATGACAACAACCGAATAATAACTCTGCGTTCAATGGGGAAAACAGAATGAAAAACAAACCTTTACTTATGCTACTCGGCGGCCTGACTGCGTGCTTTTGTGTCTCTGCTCAGGCGGAAGTGACCGCGAATATTGCGGCAAGCTCAAATTATTACTGGCGTGGTATCACCCAGACTGATGACGGCGAAGCGGTGTCTGGCGGCTTGGATTATAGCAATGAGTCTGGGTTTTATGCGGGCACTTGGGTCTCTAACATCGACTTTGGCGACTCAGCCAGTTACGAAATGGATCTGTACGCGGGTTACGCTGGCGAAATCAAGGGCATGAGTTTTGATTTCGGTTATATCCACTACGCCTATCCCGATGCCAGTGGAGATATTGATTTTGGCGAGATTTACGCCGCGCTTGGCTGGCAATACTTTACGTTTAAACTCAGCCACCTAGCCACAGCGCAAAGCGATTCAAGCACAGAAGAAGACATGCTATATGCCGAAGTGTCGGCCAGCTTCCCCATTTTTAAAGACAGTGAATTAACTCTACATATTGGTCGCTCCAGCGGAGACACAGTGCTTGAGTGGACAGGAGAAGACGACGCTTATATGGATTACGGGGTGAGTTTATCTACGCAAGGCTTTACCTTTGGATTAGTAAAAACCGACCTAGACAGTAGCGATGATATAAAAGCATACGTAAGTTATGGATTAGATTTTAATCTGTGATGACCAAAGGTGAACGGCCCTGTGACAGCCGCACACCTTATTTTTTACTTGCTGCAACACGTAGGGCCGAAAGGCCCTTTTTTTGTGGCTAAATCTGTAAGACTGTGCGTAAATTGGCTTCAATCCACGCATGTAACATTTTATGGTACGCTATGCCCAGTAGACGCCGTCCAAATGCGATACCACTGCTCGCGGTTTATGCTAAGTGACTGTGAAGCAAACGCGCTGGCAACTCGAGTGATATTTCCCGTTCCAAGCACAGTAGCAGGTTTCGATGGATGCATCGCAAGCCATGCGTAGATCACTTGATCAATTTCAGTGCAACCAATCTCTTCACCCACTTGCTGTAGCACCGCACGCAGGCGTTTGGCTTTTTCATCTTCGCTAGAGAATATTCTGCCCCCCGCCAGCGGCGACCACAGCATAGGGTTCATACCCAGTTGTTGGCACTGATCAAGCGTGCCATCGTCTAGCGCTTTCATCTCATAAGGTGAAAACTCAATTTGGTTGGTCACTAAACTGAAATCGAGTCTTGATTGCAATAAGGCAAGCTGGCTGGGTGTAAAGTTCGAGACCCCAAAATGCAGCACATCGCCGTTTTGTTTGAGGGTATGAAACGCATCGGCAACTTCATCAGCATCCATCAGATAATCCGGGCGATGGATCAATAGCACATCCAGCCTATCCGTGCCGAAATGCTTTAGTGACTGCTGCGCTTGGGCAATAATATGCGCCTTACTCGAATCATAGTGGTTCGCCTTTCCCGCTAATCCCAAGCTTGGAAATGCGGGCTTAATGCCACATTTAGTGATGATCCGAATGTGCTCTCGAATACTAGGCTCAAGCGCTAAGGCTTTGCCAAACTCCGCCTCACACTGATACTCACCGTAAATATCAGCATGATCTGTATCGCGTATTCCAAGCTCAATCGCTTGCTTTAAAAAGCGTAAATTTTCTTGCGGTGTAATTTGCCAATCTAATAGCCGCCAAAACCCCAATACGAATGGGTCAAGTACGCGGGTATTTGCGTTCATAACGTAATTCCTACTTTTGCAACCACTTGCTTGGCTTTCTCGACAGCACTTTCAGCCGAGCCTGCGCGCGCTAACGCCACACCCATTCTGCGCTTGCCACTCACCTCTAGTTTACCAAACAAACGAATATCCGTTAGTGGCTCTGCAAGCGCCTGTGCAAGATTGTTAAACTGTAATTGTGTTGACTCCCCTTCGACAAGGATCACGCTAGATGCTGATGGCCCATTGAAGTGAATGGTAGGAATAGGCAAACCTAAAATTGCCCGAGCATGCAGCGCAAACTCACTTAAATCTTGCGAGATAAGCGTAACCATGCCGGTATCATGTGGCCTTGGTGAGACTTCGCTAAAGTAAACTTCATCACCCTTAATAAAGAGTTCAACGCCAAACAGACCACGACCGCCCAGTGCTGCCGTGACTTTTTCAGCCATCGCTTTACTGCGCTCTAGCGCGAGTGCTGACATCTGCTGCGGCTGCCAGCTTTGCTGATAATCACCGTCTTGTTGCACATGTCCAATTGGCTCACAAAAACTCGTGCCATCGATATGGCGTACGGTTAGCAGCGTAATTTCATAGTCAAAATCAACAAAACCTTCCACAATCACTCTGCCCTGACCTGCACGCCCACCTTCTTGAGCATAGTGCCAAGCGGCTTCGATATCCGCGGCACTTTTAATCACACTTTGCCCTTTACCTGACGAGCTCATGATAGGCTTAACCACACATGGCATACCGATACGCGCGACAGCAGCATTAAAGTCTGCCAAGGTATCAACAAATTGATAGGGTGAAGTAGCAAGCCCAAGCGTTTCAGCGGCAAGACGGCGGATCCCTTCACGGTTCATGGTCAGTTGAGCCGCTTTGGCGGTTGGCACCACCGTGTAACCTTCAGCCTCTAATTCCACCAGCTTATCCGTCGCAATGGCTTCGATTTCCGGCACGATATAATCAGGTTGCTCTTGTTCAATAATCGCTTTGAGTTTTTCACCATCCAACATAGACAAGGTATAGCTGCGATCTGCCACTTGCATCGCTGGCGCATTGTCGTAGCGATCTAAGACAATCACTTCTGCACCTAAGCGCTTAAATTCGATAACGACTTCTTTTCCTAACTCGCCACCACCGCAGAGTAATATTTTGCAAGCAGTTGCCGAAAAGGGCGTGCCCAGAGGTTTGATTTTCATGATGATTCCTTGGTTGGTTTGATGCCCCATGGTAGCGACTTTTTGTCATATGCAAAAGCTGAGAAGACGGCAATCCAACTCAAAATCACAAAATACACATTTCAAACACATTCTTTACATATTGTACACAAAGAGCATTTTTATATTTAAAGGATTACTTCAATGACCGCCCAGTCTCCTATTGATTACAGCACTCAGCCGCAGATCTTATTAACGCAGGCATTCAGCCAATACGCCAATAAAGTTGCACTGGTATTTAACGGTACGCAAGTCACCTATAAAGCACTTGAAGAGCAGGTAACACGAGTCGCCGCGAATATTCAGCAACAAGCGAATCTGAGCCAATCTCAATCGCCTTATGTGGCACTATATCTCGAGCGCGGCATTGATATGGTCGTGGGGATCTTAGCGGCAATCAAATCAGGATTGGGTTATATCCCTATTTCCACTGAGGCACCCAAAGCTCGCTGCGAGTTTATTCTTGAAGATAGCCAACCGGCGCTTATCGTCACCCATGGGCATTATCAAGCGCTGCCACAATTTGGCCACACACCTCAAGTGTTGATCGAATCTCCTGCAACGCAAGCCTTTGTTACTCCTGATTATAAAATGAGTGATATTGCCTATGTGATCTACACCTCGGGCACCACTGGCACGCCAAAAGGCGTAGAAGTACCTTACCAAAATTTACTTTATTTAGCCGAGTCACAAATTGGCCGCTTTGAACTAGACCAACTTGACCGCGTTATGATGTTTGCCTCTTATATTTTCGATGCCAGTGTATTTGAGCTGCTCGTGCATATCATGTTGGGCCAAACTGTATTTGTAACGACAGAAACCGAGCGACGTGATGCCAAAGCGCTCAGCCAATTGATCTCAAAAAATGCGATTCAATTTGGCGCTATCCCTCCTGCATTGCTGGCTTTGATGGACCCCCGAGATTTGCGCTCTATGCGCAAATTAATCGTCGCTGGAGAAACCCCAAATCTAGAAATGCTTTCTCGACTTTCAGAAGTCACGCGAGTGTTTAACGGTTATGGTCCTACCGAATATACCGTGTGCACCTGCGCCAATGAATATACCAATGCCGACTCCGAATTTAATATTGGTCAACCTTTTGTGAATACCAGACTTTATGTGCTAGATGAGCAATTGCAACAAGTAGCCAATGGCGCTATCGGCGAGCTCTATATTAGTGGTGCAGGTTTGGCTAAAGGATACTTGAACCGTCCTGAACTCACAAAATCTCGATTTATCGCCAACCCCTATTATCAAGCAGAAGTCGACCCTGTGCACTTCGCTAGACTTTATAAAACTGGCGACTTAGTAAGTTTTGACGGTGATAATTATCATTTTGTTGGTCGTAATGACAACCAAATTAAGCTACGCGGATTTCGTATTGAGTTAGGTGAAATAGAAAAAGTTGTTGCCCAACATGAGGCAGTAAAACTTGCAAGCTGCCAAGTAGTACAACGAGGTAATGCTAAGTTCTTGGTAGCATTTATCGTTCCTCATAGTGAACCTACAGCAGACCTTGGACAACACATCAGCCAGTTAGCAGAAAAGCTACTGCCAGACTATATGCTGCCTGATCACTATCAATGTTTAGACGCATTACCCATGACCGAAAACGGGAAGGTAGATAGCCGCGCACTCGCTAATTACGAATTAAGTAGCCAACAAGACCAACCGCAAGATCAACTTAGCCAAGAACAACAAGCTTTTTTAGCGCAGTTTCAAGGTTTCTGTTTGCCAGGTCTTGGCTGGCAACAAGATTTTTTCCAACAAGGTGGAGACTCCATCTCCGCAATCAACCTTAGCAACCAGTTATTTCAGCAGCTCGGCTTAAGCGTGCCAACACATCTAATCTATCGCTATCGTAGTGCTGGACAAGTATGGCAAGCAATGCAAACTCAACACTTTGAAACCATTGCGATTCCAAAGCGCGGTGCTGATTTTGAGGAAGTCGCCCCGCTATCACTGCAACAACGCGCGATTTGGTTTTTAGCCAAAGCCGATCCAAGCGATAAAGCCTATCATGCAAAGTGTACGATCACATTCAGTGGCGATTTAAATGTACCTGCACTACAAGGTGCATTACAAGATATCGTTGATAACCATGCGATTTTCCGTACTAGCTACGACTTACATGAGCCGCTGCAGTATATTGCAAAGCACTACCAGCAAGACGTGCCTTACTTTGACTTTAGTGAGTATCAAGAAGCACAAGCATTAGCTGAGGTCGATAAACTCGTTAATGGTCATATGAATGATATTTTTGCGATTGACCAATTACCGCTGGCACGCTGGGCAATTGTAAAAATTAGCGAATCTAAACATGTACTTATTCATATTGAACACCACTTAGTACATGATGGTTGGTCTTCTAACATCTTCCTTGATCACCTATTTAGTTGTTATAAACAGCGCTTGAATGGCGCAAGCCAAGGTACTTTGCCTGAGATCACACAATACGCCGATTACGCAGCCTATCAGCATCAATGGTTGGGAACAGAGCAAGCCGAGTTGCAACGTCAATTTTGGAAGGCACAACTTCAAGACGCACCGAGCCGTATTAACTTACCTGTTTCTCGTCTCGGCGAAACCGCAACCGAACGTGGTCGCGCACACCGAGTTAAACTGCCTCGTTCGCTATGGAACAATTTAAAAGCCTACAGCCAAGCGCATCAGATCACGCCATTCGCCGTTGCCCTTGCGGCATTAAATATTGTCCTTTCGCGCTTTAGTGGCGATCAGGATATTTGTATTGGTTCTGGCGTTGCAAACCGAGGCTACACCAATGTGGATGATACCATTGGTATGCTCGTCAGCACCGTAGTGGCGCGAGTACAGCAAACACCAGAAATGTCTGTTGAACAACTGGTACAGCATTGTTTTGAAGTCAGTAACGATATGCTGGCCAATCAAACCCTACCATTTACTGAAGTCGTCGCGGACGTAAACCCTGAGCGCATCAAAGGCGTCAATCCGTTATTCCAGATCTGTTTTAGCTTCCATGATTCACCACTCCCAGAGCTCACGCTTCCGGGATTAGATGATATTGAGTATTTCGAGGCGATCAGCAGTCAAGCGGCTAAGTTTGAGATAAATATCGTGGTGCTTACCCGTATGGGGCAAGATCAGGATGATTCGGTCACTATGTTATGGGAGTTTGACTTAAACCGCTACGATCCTTGGTTTATCGATGCCTTAAGTGACAACTTTAGTCATATTCTCGCGCAACTTATCAGCGTTGATGGGCAATTACCACTTGAGCAGTTGAGTTTACAAAACCATATTGAGCGCGATGTTCAAATAGCGCAGCACCAAAGCCAAGATTTGCTGTCACTATTTACGCATCACGCGCAGTCTCGCAACCAGCAAACTGCACTTATCACCAGTCAAACGGAGTTAAGCTATCAGGAGTTAAGTACTCGGTCAGACAGCCTTGCTGCACATATTCTTAAGCAGTATGGCACGCTTGAGTATATCGGCCTATATCTGCAGCCCGGCATTGACACTGTGGTTGCAATGCTCGCCATCATGAAAGCTGGCGCCGCTTATGTGCCGCTATCGCCAAGAGCGCCAGCTGCCCGCAATGCTTTTATTATTGACGATGCTCAGCTCAAGTTAGTATTAACTAACACCATAAGTCAGCAAAGCTTGAGCGAAAATGAGCAATCAAATTGGCCATTGTTAAACTTGGATAATACATTCGCGCCTTGCGATATTGCACTTTGCCAACCGTCGCCTGATTCTGCAGCCTACATAATTTACACCTCAGGTACGACGGGCCAACCTAAGGGCGTTATTCAAAGCCATAAAAATGTTGCGCGCTTGCTATCTGCCAGTCAACCGCTTTACCACTTTAATAGCGAAGATACTTGGGTGCTTTATCACGATACGATTTTTGACTTTAGTGTTTGGGAAATATGGGGAGCACTGTGTCATGGCGGTCGGTTGTTTATTCCAAGTTACGAAGAAGCAAGAGACAGTTTTGGTTTTGTAAAGCAGTGTGAGCAATTTGCTGTCACCGTGCTTAACCAAACTCCCAGTGCATTCTATAATTTTAGTGATGTTGCCATTTCTGCGGCGGCGTCGCTCGATAGCCTTAGCACTGTGATCTTTGGTGGTGAGCAGCTCAACTACGATAAACTGAGTCCTTGGTGGCAACGCTTTGGTCAGCGTATTCAATTGGTCAATATGTACGGTATTACTGAAACCACAGTACATGTCACCTATCAACCTTTACACCCTAACATGAATACCCAGATTGCTGACATTGGCGTGCCGCTCAATGATATGCAGGCTTGGGTGCTGGATAGTCAGTTACGTCCCGTACCTGTGGGTTGTCCTGGAGAGCTGTTTATCTCTGGTGCAGGTTTGGCGATTGGGTATTTGAACCAACCAGAGCTGAGCGCCACTCGCTTTTTCGAGCTAACGCTCAATGGCAAACTCACTCGCGTTTACAAAACCGGTGATAACGCCAGATTATTACCAAGCGGTCATTTAGAATACCTAGGTCGTTTGGATAACCAAGTGAAGATCAGGGGCCATCGTATCGAGCTTGGTGAAGTCGAATCCCAATTGCTCAGCTGTAGCGGTGTTAAAGAAGCAGCAGTGATCACCTATACACGCCAAAATCAAACGGCGCTAAGTGGCTATGCTGTGATGGAAAACCATGCTTATTTTGACGCCGAGCTGTTACTTAACCATCTACGAACGCAGCTGCCAGCATATATGGTACCGGATAGCATCACCCAACTCACGGCGATGCCACTCACCGTAAACGGAAAGCTAGATAGCAAAGCACTACCGCTACCGCAAATGTCATCATCAAACCAATACGCCGCGCCGCGCACTGCGCTTGAACAGACGCTGTGCCAAATTTGGCAAACCACATTAGAACTGGAACAAGTCGGTATCCATGATAATTTCTATCGTCTAGGTGGTAACTCCATCTTAGCAGTGCAGCTCGTGCGCAATGCCCATAAATGGCACCAGATTGCGATCCCGTTATCAGCGATCATTGCCAACCCATCGGTTGCGGCTCTGGCGCAATACCTAGACACCATAGAGCTGGGTGATATCACCCAATCTCAAGACGCACCTGCCACCACCTCTTCGCAGGTGATGGAGCTATAGTCATGGAGTTAACATCTTTACTGAACGACCTTCACGCGCAGCAGTTGCGCGTGTGGGTGTCTGAGCAAAATACCTTGGCACTGGGATATGAGGGTAACGTAGCGCCAACTTTGCTAACGGCACTCAAAGCGCATAAAGCTGAACTATTGGCGCTACTAAGCGCCCACCAGATCTGCTCCGAAGCAGCCTTTTTAAGTTGGCCATTATTAAAACCAGTGCCGCTTTCCAATGCCCAGGCAAGGTTGCTGTATGTAGACAAACGTGCACCAAAGTCCTGTGCTTATCATATTCCAATGCTGGTTGAGCTGAATGATCCAGCGCAGCAACAAGACATAATCTCGGCACTAGCACAGCTGCTTGTCCATCACCCTATCCTAACGAGTGTGATTGAAACCGATGCTGAGCATTTTAACTGCCGAGCAACCTTACAACCTCTTGCGGTCGAGTCTCACCGAGCAACCACTTTGGCTCATGTACAAACACTGGTAAGAGAGCACATTCACACGCCGTTTGATCTCCATACCCAAGCTCCCTTTAGAGTCTGTATTATTGAGCTTGAGCAAAGGCGTTTTATGCTTTTCCTTTGGCATCATATCGTCTTTGATGCTTGGTCAATGCGAGTCATGTTGCGCGATCTGGTTAGCTTGCTACGAGGAGAAAGCATTAAGCCATTAAGCTATTTTGACTTTGCCAAGTGGCAACAAAGGCAAGAACAAAGCGCTGCACACAGTTATTGGCAAACGCAACTTGCAGGCGCTCATGCCACACAAATTGCACCACTGTTCGCTACACAAACACACGAAACCGAATCGCTCACGCACTATTTTGCGCTTTCACCACAGCAAAGTCAGGCATTGCGTGCCCTAGCAAAATCATTAAATACCACAGTGTACAGCGTGTTGCTTGCCCATTACTGTTATATTTTGGCACTTCATAGCGGTGAAACAGACATCGTGATTGGTGCGCCATCGGATAATCGAGATCACCCGCAAACGCAAGAAATGATTGGCTTTTTTGTCAACACCTTAGTGCTTAGAGTGAAGCTAGATTATCGCCAAAGTTTTGCCAGCCTCGTGCAGCAAGTTCATGAGACCGTGCGCGCCGCAAAACAATACCAAAGTTATCCTTATGATCAACAAGTTGCCTGTTTGAGTGAGGGAAAACACTCACCTCAGCCAAGCCTGATGTTTAGTGTACAGAGATTTGCCAGCGAGCTTATGGACGAGTTTGCGTTACCATTTTCAGCGGTTGATGCTTTTACTAACGAGTCTTTATATAACCCGATTAAATGTGATTTCCGTCTGGCATTTGATGATAGCAATACAAATTTGCAAGGACAGATAAGTCTTGATCCCAATAAGTTTGATGATGCGTTTGCACAGCAATTTGCCCACACCTATCAGCAATTATTGGTACAGCAGGTAGAACACAGCGACGTCGCCCTTGAGCAATTATCAACGTCTCACCCAAGTACAAAGCCACCAGCGACCACCGTTAAGCAAACTTCAACCCTATCACTATATCAACAATTTTTGGCCTGCGCCTCAGCAACTCCAGATGCACCAGCATTACAAATCAACGATGGGGTCATTACTTACCAAACACTCGCTGCGCGTGTTCAGCACCTGGTTTTGCAACTCCAAGCACAGTTGATCCACGAGCAAAATCCTGTTGTCGCGCTGATGTTTGAGCGCAGTCCAGAGATGATAGTCGCCATATTAGCAACGCTTGGAGCGGGTGCTGGATATCTACCGCTCAACCCAGAGCAAGGCCAAGCACGTAGTGAGTTTATGTTGCAAGACAGTGGTGCTAACCTGCTACTTTGTCATCAAGCAACCTTGAATACGGCCATGTGTTTTAGCGCAATCACAAAGGTGCAAAACATTGACGAGTTAGCACAACAACCAGCTCCTGTTTTCAATTCAGATCAAGCACACTCACCGTGTCATTCATCACTTGCATATATTATTTATACTTCTGGAAGTACCGGCAAACCAAAAGGCGTTATGGTAGAGCAGCGGCAAGTTCAGGCTTTGGTTCAAAGCGCAACTGCGGCTTACAATTTTAACTCAAGTGAAAAAACACTGAGTCTGGCTCCGTACTTTTTCGACGCGTCCGTAGAGCCACTCTTTTTAACACTGCTCAATGGTGCTTGCTGGGTGATCATGAATGAGGCAAGTGCAAAGTCGCCAGCCGTGATACGTGACGCGCTCGTTAGCCAAAAGATCAGTCACTTAGTCTCAGTTCCGGCATTTTTAAGTGCCATCGGTACGCCGCCCGACCACCATGCCCTACGTCGTGTTATCACGGGTGGTGAGCCTTGTGACCGCAATCTCATGGAGGCATGGACGCCTCTTCTTCATATTGAATATGGTCCAACCGAAACCACAGTAACGGCAACAGCAAACCATCAGCCGCTACACTCACGCTATTTCAATAATATTGGCGCACCGCTGGCTCATGTTGATATTCAAATCGTTGATGCCAACCTCAAGGCGCTGCCACCCTTTTGTCAAGGAGAGATCCTGATTGGTGGCACAAGTGTCGCACGAGGCTATGTTAACCTTGCAGAGCAGACGGCGTCGCGCTTTATTAACTGGCACGGAACACGTATGTATCGCACGGGCGATCAGGCGCGGTATCTGGCAAACGGCGAGATCCAATTTTTAGGACGTGCCGATGAGCAGGTAAAAATTCGTGGCTATCGCATCGAGCTACAAGAAATAGAACACTTACTTAACCTGCACCCGCAAATCAACCAAGCTTGCGTCAAAGTACAGCAAAACAACCATCTCATTGCTTATTTTACTGGCGACCAAACCCTCTCTCACACCGAGATTGTGAAGTGGCTACAACCACAATTGCCAGATTATATGCTGCCAAGTGCCACGTGTTGGCTCGAACAACTGCCTGTGCTCGCCTCTGGTAAAGTGGACAGCCGCAGCTTACCAAGCGTCGCACTAGTATCACAGACACCATATCGAGCACCACGCACGCCATTAGAGCAACAGCTTTGTGATCTATGGCAGACGCAACTTGAAGTTGAGCTAGTAGGCATTGATGATGACTTTTTTGCCTTGGGCGGCCACTCTTTAAGTGCAATGACATTGGTGGCTAAAATGCACTCTAGCTGTAACGTTGACATCAGTTTGAGTCAATTTTTGCAAAGCAAAACGATAGCGCAACTGGTATCACAACAAGCTAGCAACACCAATGAGCCTTTACCGGTCGCATCAACATCACAATCACTTGATGAAATCATCGTGCCCGCGCAGCAGCAAGCGATGCTTACCAGCGAGCAATTAGCTACACAATCTGGCGCTTTTCATATCCCCCTACAGCTAAAATGCCAAAATGGGCTACAACAGCAAGCGTTACAACACGCAATCTATCAGCTGGTTGAGCGTCATGCTATTTTGCGCACCCGCTATACTCAACAGCAACAAGGTCGCTGGGCATATAAAGATGAGCAAGGCATGCCAACATGCGAAACTCTAATAAACACGCCGCATAGTGAATTTATCGCTCAGACATTTGACCTTGAAAATGATGCGCCGCTGCGGCTCGGACTGTATCACCAAGATGATGAATTTGGGGTGTTACTGGTATTTCATCACATAGCCTTCGACGGCTGGTCTACACAAGTATTGTTGGATGAGCTGAACACGCTGCTATCGGGACACTCACTTGCCCCAACCTCACTGCAATTTCGCGACTATGCATATTGGCAATCAACACAACAATACGACGAAGCCGCAGCATTTTGGCAGCAACACTTGATTGATATTGATGTCACCCCATGGCCAACCGATGAGCCAAGACAGGCTTTGTTTGATCATCAAGGTGAAGCATTCCCCTTTACCCTCTCAGCAACACTAACAGCAGAGTTAAGGGCGCTGGCAAAATCACATCAGGTATCTATGTACAACTTACTACTGTGTGCTTTTCAGCTCGCATTGTGTGCATGGGATAGTCGTGAAAGTATCGTCGTTGGCTCCCCCACCGATAATCGCGATTCGGCATTTAAAGATACGCTAGGTTACTTTGTTAATACCTTACCGATGCCGCTGCATGTCGACTTAAATAAGAGTTTTTCTGACTATCTAAGACAAAGCCAAACGCTGTTACTTGCGGCAAAGTCTCACCAACAATTGCCACTAGAGTCAATTGCCGCGCAACTTGGGTTGATCCGAGGGGTGGGTGTATCGCCACTGTTCCAAGTGTTTTTTACCTTTGATCAGTTCTCACTACCAACAGCGCAATATCAACATTTTGAAGTCGCCAGCGACACCGCCCAGCAAAACCAATATCACCCGGCCAAGTTTGACTGGAATTTGGTGATTAAAGATATGCCAGACCAACTGATTGGTCAGCTTATTGTTGCTCGCAGTCGTTATCAGTCTTCCCGCTGCCAACAATTTGTGCATTTTTTCTGCCGTTATCTTGAAAATCTCTGTCAGTACAACGAGAAGCCTTTACTGCAATGTCCTTTAGTTAGTACTGAGTATCTACAGCAAGTCATCTCAGAAACTCGATTATCACAACCAAATGACGCTTTTTTAGTGCAATTTGCGAAGACAGTAGCAGCGTATCCAGAACGCACAGCATTAAGCTTCGCCGAGCAAACCGTGAGTTACCGCGAGCTAGACTTGTTTTCTGATCACTTAGCAGCACAGTTGATTGCATCCAATGACGAAGGCTCACCAGTTGCACTATATTTTGATAAAGGTATAGAAGCCCCCATTGCAATGCTAGCGGCGCTAAAAGCGGGTATGCCCTTTGTTTCACTCTCAGCCAATCATCCCGTTGCTCGTCGCCAGGAAATTATGGCAAAAGCGCAGGCAAAACTGCTCCTTAGCCGCACACCACTCAGCTGGAATGCATTACCAACACTGACCTTTGATGTACAGACACTACAGCAAAGTACTCAACTACGGCCATTCTCAGCCAACAATCATGCAACAGACAAGCTGGCTTACCTCATTTTTACTTCGGGGACGACGGGAGAACCAAAAGGGGCGATGCTGTCTTACCAAGGCCTTGCTAACCTCTGCAGCGAGAAGCGCAACACCCATAAATTAGAGGGAAATACGCAGGTAGTCACTAGTCAATATGCTGAATATGTTTTTGATGCCTGTATTTGCGAGATATTCCCAGCCCTAGCAGCCGGCGCCAAACTGGAAATCATTCCAGAGCCAATACGCAAAGATCCACAACAGCTGTGCCGCTATCTCAAAGCTAAACAGGTCAACGTCGCGTTTATTCCTACGGTATTTATCAATCAGTTTCCAAAGTGGATAGCGGATATTAACTTAACCGTATTGTATTCTGGTGGTTCTCGTTTAGACCCAGTCAGCCACAAGTTGGCAGAGCATCATTTCAATGAATATGGATTAAGTGAAACAAGTGTTACCGCAACACTTAGTGAAGTGTATCCCAATACACCTATCACTATTGGTAAGCCTATTCGTAACACTCGCTGCTATGTGTTGGACTCTTTTATGCGGATTTTACCGGACGGCGCTTTGGGTGAGCTATACATCGCCGGTGATTGCGTCGGTTTGGGCTATTGGCAGGCACCAAAGCAAACGGCAAAACACTATATTGACTATCGCCTTCGCGGTGACAACAACCACTTTTCTGACGAAAAGCTCTACCGCAGCGGAGACTTAGTGCGTAAAAATCAGCAAGGTGAATTCGAATTTGTTGCCAGAGCTGACAAACAATGGGATTTACATGGTCACCGCGTCGAGCCAGGCGAAATCGAGTATAAACTCAAAGCGCATCCAGATGTTGAGCATGCCGTTGCACACTTACATTTAAATGAAACAGGCAAAGTGCTGTTGGGTTATGTCGTACTTAACGCCAACACTAAGTGTGATGTAAACGACCTTCTCCAATGGTTGAATCAACAACTCCCAGGCTATATGCAGCTTGCTGCGATATCACAGATTGACGCACTTCCAATGACAGTAAATGGCAAACTTGATACCACACAGCTCATCATCCCAATGCTGCAAGATAGTATTACCTATATCGCGCCAGAGACGGAACTACAACAACAACTTGCCAATGCTTGGCAGCAAGTACTTAAAGTCTCAGAGATTGGCCTACAACACGACTTTTTTGCTTTGGGTGGCTCATCCATACAGGCAGCACAAGTTACCGCCCTGTGTAGTCAAGCGCTCGGCAACGAAATTGCCGTTGCGACCTTACTGACTTACCCACAACTTGACGCATTTGCCACGCAAGTAGAACAACAGCTAAACGCGCTCGCCAGTAGCGAAGACTGCGAATTTGAAATGGAGTTATAACGCATGATCGAATCATTTATTTATGAACTAAAACAAAGTGGGATAAGCGTTTGGCAGCAAGAGGATAAATTAAAAATTGCTAGCAACGTGAATTTACAAGGCCAAGCAATTGTTGAGCAGTTAAAACAGAATAAGCCACAGTTGTTACGCTACCTCACAAGGCAAGGCATAGATAGCAAAGCTCGTTTTGATGAACTGTCTATCTTGCCATTGGAAACGCGATGCGCTCCGCTTACGCTTGGGCAGCAACAACTACTGTTTACGCAAGAAGTGAGTAACGCGGCAAGTACTTATCATATTCCATGCCTACTCAAAATCGCCAAGCACTGCGATATTGAAAAACTCACAGCAGCAATAGAACAACTGGTGATCCGCCACAGTGCGCTAGATATGGTTGTGGCCTATGATCACCAAGGAAAGACGATACAGCAGCCTGCCAATGAGGCGTTTGTCGTGACGCATCATGAGCTTGGTAATCTAAACTTGCATGAGCAGTGCGAGCATTTCTTTAACGAGCCGTTTAGCTTACAGCATTCTCGACCATTTCGTGCCTATGTCATCACCTCAAAGGAGCAGCAACATGTGTTTTTTGTCTGGCATCATATCGCCTTTGACGGATGGTCTTTGGGACTGTTTTTACAAGAATTGACATCACTCTATGAGGGAGAGAATCGACCTCTGAGTCTACAATTTAGTGATTATGCTTATTACATGGCAACACCCGGCCAACGTGAACGACAAGCAACAAGTCAACGTTATTGGCAAACTCAATTGGCTGATTACGAACCATTAAAACTTGCGCAAACTCAGTCGCGCCCAGCCACCTTTGATCATCGCGGCGCGATACAGAGCATTGTGCTAGATGAAAGTACGACGCTAAAGTTACAACAAACAGCGAAAACGCACCGCATTAGTATTAATACACTTGGGCTTGCGGCTTGGTATCACACCCTTGCGCTACTCAGTCATCAACGTCAATTTGTTGTTGGTATTCCGAGCGAGAACCGTCCAACAGCACTGCAGCAAAACATACTTGGATATTTTGTTAACTCATTGCCGATTAAAGCGGATATCGACATGACGATGTTACTTGAGCGCTGGTTCACTCAAGTTAATCAAGTCGTTAATCAAGCCAAGCAACATCAGGCCTTACCGTTTGAGGCCATTAAGAATAGCTTAGACGTGCCGCTCGACACTAGCATGCACCCGATATTTCAAACGTTGTTTAGCAGTAGTCAATTTGCCCCTGAGCAACATCATACCTTATGGCAAAGCGTTGACCTTGATCTTAGCCAGCAGTGCCAAGCGAAGTTTGATTTAACATTACACTTGAGTGCAGGGAAGACCACTGAGTTAGGGTTAACTTATGCCTCGGCACTTTTTTCCAGCTCATACGCGCAGCAGATCCTCGAGTTATATCAAACGGTTTTACAGGCATATCTAACAGCTGAAAACGCCCAACAGCCTCTCTATAGCCTACCTTTATTGAGTAACACGGCGCAGCAAAAACAATATCAATTAAGTGGAATGCAACACGCCTATCCGAGCGTGGCAAGTATCACCGACCAGTTTGCTGAAATAGTAGCGCGTTATCCAGATAAAGCCGCTATCAGTAATCGCCATAAAACCTTGAGCTACCAAGAGCTTGATAACCAAGCCAAGCAACTTGCCAATGCAATCTTGGCAGTCTGCCCTGAACCCAAAGTCGTCGCACTCTACATGCGAAACGACATTGAGTTTGTGATTGCCATGTTGGCGGTACTAAAAACCGGCGCGGCATACACAACACTATCGCTCAAAGACCCAGTGGCGCGTCATCAATATCAACTGAGTGATAGTAATGCCGATGTAATTGTTACCTTGCGTGAACATAGCCAAACATTGGCAACACTCAACCACAACAATATCGCTGAAGTTTTCTGTGATACCAGTCTGGCAGATACTGATATCACGGTGGATTTTGAGCCTATGTGCATCGCACCTAGCGAAGTCGCGACGATTATTTATACCTCAGGTACGACAGGAAACCCTAAAGGCACATTGCTCTCTCACGCCGCAATTAGCTCTTTGGCACTCGATAATCATAGCTACCAGCATCAGCCCCAAGATAGCTTTATTCAACTCGCAAACCCAGCTTTTGATGCCACTCTATTTGAGATATGGAGCGCATTACTCAACGGTGCCGAGGTGAACTTAGGCTATCAGGACAGCCTTAATTCTGCAGCGCAGCTCAGTGCAACATTGCAGACGCTGAATATCACTTCGATGTTTCTAACCCGTTCACTGTTCGACACTTTATTGCTGCAAGACGAGCATATTTTCGCTTCTCTGACTCATTTACTCGTTGGTGGTGAAGCATTAACAGAGTCGATGGTAAATAAATTGCTGGCGTCCACATCTTGTCCAAAACACTTTATCAATGGTTATGGTCCGACTGAGTGCACCACGTTTACCACAGTGCAAACGATGTCTAAACAGCAGTCTGAGATAGCAATCGGCAAGCCAATCCCAGGGCGAGCAGTGGCTGTAGTCGGTCGCAATAACGAATTACTGCCACTTGGTTGCCCTGGCGAGTTAGTGGTCTGTGGACATGGCGTGGCTGCACGTTACCTCAATAACCCAACACTCAACAGCGAAAAGTTTGTATCCCTAAATCTGTTTGGCTCAATGCAAAAGTACTATCGCACGGGCGACTTAGTGTATTGGAATGCACAACAGCAACTGTGTTATATCAACCGTGGCGATCAACAAGTCAAAGTGCGAGGCTTTAGAATTGAATTGGCAGAGATTGAGCATCATCTTAATCAGCTGGCGGATATAGATAGTTGTGCGGTTATTGCTAAAAAGCAGCAGGCTCAGACCTTGCTGCATGCTTATTTGGTCATCAAACCCGCAGCCGATCAAGCTGCGGCACTCAGCCACTGTAAAACTCAGCTTACCAAGTTACTTCCCAGTTATATGATGCCACATAGCTTCACTGTCCTTTCGGCGTTACCGTTAACGCTCAACGGCAAACTCGACAAAACTAAGTTGCCAGAACCTGAGCTAAAGCAGCACCAACTCGTTGTGCCACAAACCAACACAGAGAAGGAAGTGCAGGCCATTTGGCAGGATGTTTTAGGCCAGAGTCCACTTTGTTGTGCGACGGCAGTGACTGAGCAAGGTGCCGACTCCATTAGTTTATTAAGCTTTTGTGGTGCCGCAAGCAAGCGTAATTGGCAGCTAACTCCACAACTTATCCTAGAACACCTATCAGTGCAGCAACTGGCAAGATTTATTGATAATCAGACCCGACTTGATTTTGCCACCATGAGTGAAACTCAAGCAATTGACGCTGCGCTTGCCCATGAGCATTTCGCTCCTTCACGTTTTTTCAATGCACCACAGAGTGAGTTTCTGCTTCACCTTATGCCAGCAGCAGCAACCGCTGATAGCTTTGCACCTCTGTGTGAAAAACTCGCGCCCGACCTGCGCATTCACGCATTAGAAAATATCAAACTGTTCACAGGCAAACACATCAGCTTGCATACTATGGTGCGCTATTATGCTCAGCGTATTACAGAGGTATCGCCAACTGGCCCACTTTACTTGGGTGGCTTTTGTGAAGGTGCGGCATTGTCACTGGAAGTGGCACGTTACTTGGCCGAAATGGGTAGAGAAATTGTCCACTGCTTTTTGATTGACCCCGTCTTACCAAGACTTACTTCAGCAGCGCGTCAGGCCGCCGAAGAAGAGTATATCCGCTCGCAAGACGATGACGCTAAACCCATCGCCCGAGCATTTTTAGACTTTACTCAATACTTTCAAAGCGCGACGGCGTTTACCTTCCCTGTGAGCTTCTTTATCGCCGATCATGTCAGTGATGAGGCCATTCCACTTCCGGCACTGAGGTTGATCCATCAAGTGGAAGACATACCTGCGCTGTATAAGCGGACGTTTGCAAGTGATAGAAATGGTTTTGAAAACTTACTTGCCAATGCAGACTATATTACGCTTGAAAGTGCACACGATGAAATCATGACCGACGCGAAAGACTTATCTATCATCGCGTCACACATTAATGCGTTAATGCAGCAAACGAATAGCGCCGCAACCACTGTGGAGCAACGCGCATGACTCGTTCACAATTTGCTACACGATACGGCATCCACCTTGGATTAACTATGTTTGCCAGTATGCTGGTGCTCCCTATTTTTACGCCCTACATGCTGAACTTAGGCCTAGCATTGCAAGATGTGGCCTTGGCTATGGTGGTCATGGCTATCACTATCGTGGTGTTTGAAGTACCAAGCGGTATTGCGGCAGATGCCATTGGTCGCCGCAAAGTATTTTTAGCTTCTTTGGTATTTGCCGCTGTATGCAACTTACTTTTATTGTTGAGTGAAGACTTTTGGCACGTCTGCTTAGCCATGGCATGTTGGGGATTAAGTCAGGCGTCGTTAACTGGCACGCTCAACGCATGGTTTGTTGAAACTTATCAAAAGCTTGAAGGAGATGAGCCACTGAATAAAGGGTTCGGTAAAGTGTATGGTATTGGCTATCTTATCGGCGCCAGTGCCGCTTTATTTGCCGCTCTCTTTTTGGCGTTTGCTACTAGCCCAACACAACAGCTCAACCACTTGTATCAAGCCTTAATCTTGGTTTCGATAGTGGTATTGTGTGTGGTATTTGCATGTACTTTTGTCGTGGTGAAAGAGTCAACGAGACCTCAGCAAGAGGTGGTTGAGAAAGGCCTGATTAGCCAAGCTAAGACCATGCTGGCAACTTGTAAGCAAAGTGGTATGCAAAGGCTGCTGTTGGTGATTGTTTTTGCAATTCCTGTTGCCAGTAGCATAGAGAAGTTTTGGCCTGCTCTAGCAGAGCGCTATAGTAGTGCACCAGTTGACTCTATTGCGTGGATATTCCCAGCAATGATGGCAGCTGGATTTGTATTAAATGGCGTCGCTGCTGCGATCAGCGCTCCGATCTGTTCTCTATTTGGTCAACGCTTAGGATATGTCATGGCGTTCGCTCATTTCGCCAAATTAGCCTTTGTGCTGTTACTTGCTTGGGTTACGTCACTACCATTACTGATTGTAGCCCTGCTGTGCTTTTATCTTTGTATGGGACTAGCGCAACCGGCACAACTGCAACTACAACATCAACTGAGTAGCGATAACGTGCGAGCCAGTGTGGAGTCAATTATGTCACTGACCACTCGCTTTGGTGGCTTGCTCGGCTCTGCGTTAACCGCTTTACTGTTGGGCTACGTCAGCCTGACTATCAGCTGGATAATATTAGGCGCAATTTCACTCGTTGCTATCATGCTGTGCTGCTCGAGCACAATCAATCAACCGGAAGCTGAGCTCGTTGCTGCGCAGTCGTAACAGACTACGCAGCGATGTACATAAAAGCGAGAATCTAATCTATCGCAAGTTTGCCATGCCAAGGAGTATGGCTTTTCAGCTGTAGTGTAAGTTCATCGCCATGCGCTAGGCTCCCCACCCCTTTTGGTGTTCCTGTTAAGACAATATCTCCTGGCTGAAGCGTAAAGTAGCGAGCAATGTCCTTTAGCAACTCAGTGATTGGAAAAATCATTAAGCTAGAATCGCCATGCTGTTTAAGCTCTCCATTTTGCCAAAAACGATATTCAATACACTCAGCAAAGGTGTTTTCATCACATGGTACAAAAGGCGTCATTGGGCAACTATTATCATAGGCCTTGGCCCGCTCCCATGGGTGCCCTTGTGCTTTTAGCTCACTTTGCAAGTCTCGTAATGTCAAATCGAGTGCCAGCCCAATTCCAGCGATATGCTTGAGAGGCGCAGGGGTTTTTGCATCAATTTTGGTGCCTACTAATAGTGCAAGCTCGGCCTCATAATGATGTTCGCCAAGTGCGGCGTCCAACATCATTTCATTATTAAATGGTACTAAGCTCGTTGCTGGTTTGATAAACAACAACGGACTGCTTGGAATGGGATTATCTAGCTCTTTGGCATGCGCTACGTAGTTTCTACCAACACAAACGATTTTTCCCGCTGGTAGACTTATTTTATTGTTTTCATTATCAATATGTTGATACATTTCACCCTCTCTGTACTGCCATAAGCTTCGGTTATGGAGCGTACCATAACCAAAGCGTTGTGCTAGCAAGTTATCATATAAACGGTATTATTCCGGTTTACAGACCCAGCGCACCATATCCTTAATTGAGGGTTCCTTGCCATACATCACCATACCCGCTTTAAACAATCGTCCCGCAGCAACACGGATAAGGTAGCAGCCAAGTAATGCGCTGACCAACGCACATAACACTTGCCAAATGGGTACTTCAATTAACGCCATTTTTACTGGCATCACCACAAATGCGGTAAGCGGGAAAAGACTCAAAATATCCACTGCAAGGCTGCTTGGACTATCAACAATCATAAACGCGATAACAATTGGCAATATAGGGATCATCATAAATCCTGTCTTGCCACTATGGTTAGGATCGTCAATAGCTGCGGCTATTGCTGCCATAAAGGCTGTTGCCATATAAAGACCTACTATCGCAAACAGGGTAAACCAAGGCAACATTGCAAAGTCTATCATCGTAAAGTCCAAGGCTTCGTTTTTTACAACGACTTGTATAAAAGCCATCGCCAACAAAAATGAAAATAACGTACTTAACATAGCCTTTAGACAATGGAGCATTTGACCAAATATTTTGCCGTCAATCCAAGTTTGCGCACTCATACAAGAATATAATTGCTCGGTAACACGCTGCTGCTTTTCTCCGGTGATAGACACGAAGATCTGTCCAAATGACGTAAAAATACCGATGAGCATCAATAGCATCACGCCAAATGCGGTCATCGAAGACTGGTTGTGCGTCTCCTTAACCGCATCCTTTGTGTATTGATTGGAAACGCTCACAGGTTGCTGTAACAAGGCAAGCTGAGCCGCAGATAAATTAAAGCTCTGTGCGAGTTCGTTGCTGTAAAACTGCGTAAGCGCTACCTCAACTTCATTCTGCCAAGACATTTTACCTGTGGTAATCAGTTCAAACTGTAACGCCTCACCCGCTTGGGCTTGAAGTATCAAAATACCGTCAATTTCCTCTTGTTCTAACTGAGTCAGAAGTTCAGCTTTTGAAGCATCAACTCGCTTTAGAAGCAAAGGCTCTGGTAGCTGAGTTAAGTTCATGGCGGATGGTGTTGCGATAACATATTGCTCAGGTTCAAAAAACGAAGTGCTTTGCCAAAAATAGATAAGCAAACCTATCGCCAGCATAATTGCTTTACCGATCAACTCCTGCTTGAGTTTAAAAAAGTACATAAACTCCCATTTGGTCACTTGCAGTATCTGTTGCAGCTTATGAGACATGGGCATTCTCCTGAGATTGCACTTTGCCTTGATGAGACTCGATTGCTTTAAGATAGAGTTGATGCAAGTCCATCGTTTTGGTTTCTATTCCTTGCAAAGTCGTTGATTTAGACAAATCGGCGAGCAGCAAATTAAGCTCTGAGGAGTCACTCAACTCAAACTTAATTTTACTCTGACTTAATTGAGTACACGCAACCTTGTAGTTACCTAAATTGAGCGCTGCGTAGTTCGTTGCCTCACTGAAGCTCACTGTGATATCGATGCCAACACCAACGTCCTGTTTTATTTCGGCTAATGTGCCATAAAGCACAGCTTGCCCGTGATTCATTAACAGCATTCTATCGGCCAGCTTTTCTACCATCGCCATTTGATGTGCGCTTAAAATAACGGTCATGCCTTGTGCTTTTAACGCTTCTAAAAACACCACCACCTTTTCTTGGTTGATGGGATCAAGACCAGAGAAAGGCTCATCAAGTAATACAACCTTGGGTTTGTGCAATACTGCCGATATTAACTGTACTTTTTGCTGATTGCCTTTTGACAACGATTTCAACCGCTCATTCGCTCTATCACTTAAGTCAAACTGCGTTAGCCAAGACTCAATCTGTGCTAGCGCTGCGTTTTTCTCAACACCGCGTAGCTTGGCAAAATAGAGCAAATTCTGCTGCACGGTTTTTTCAGCGTACAGCCCTCGATCTTCAGGGAGATAACCTAAACTTTGATGGGGAATTGATTGATATGCTTGCCCATCAATATTCACAGCGATTGTGCCGCTATCTGGATAGGTAAATCCAACCAACATTCTCACAAGGGATGATTTACCCGCACCATTGGGGCCCAGTAATGCAAAGATCTCACCTTGTTTAACGCTAAAACTTAGATTGTCTACTGCTTTTACCGAAACATATTGCTTCGACACCCCTGTTACTTGCAATAAATCTGGCATAACTTTCCTTTAAAAACAAATGAGGGCTTTCGAAAAAGCCCTCTCCTACCATGTATAGATTAGAGTGACTTGATGTTATCGGCGGTTTTCTTATCAATCAGTTTTACAAACGGATCAACTCCCGCAAATTTCGGTAACTCTGTTACTTTCAACTCAATCTTATTTTCACCCGATGTGATCGCGTGCTTTTGTAGATATAACAGCGTTTCGTCACTTTGAATGTTGTTAGGATCAGCAGAGAATAAAGCTATATCAATCTCTTGATTAAGCGGGATTTCTTCTTCGTTACCTTCACCATCTGCATGCTTTTTCGCCGCCTCAACCGTTAAGGTCACCGTATGTAGCTCTCCCGCTTGCGTCGCTTCTTGCACTTCAACACCCGCAAGCTTAAGCTCATACAACGTAATCGCATTGAACTGATCTTCGATAAATACTTGTTCTTGCTCTGAAGCCCCCGCTTTTAAGTAAGTCAAAAAGTCGAGTGTCGTTGGGTAGATATCTGTTCTAAAACGATAGTCATTTAAGAAGCTTCTTAATGCGCTATTGAGTCGCGTTTCTCCAAGTAAATCGTGCAGCGCTAACATCACGACAGAGCCTTTATTGTAGTGAATATATTGCTGACCGATTGTTCTGGATAACGCCCGCTCTTCATACGGATCAGAACCTCGTCCACTTAAATAGGTGTCGAGTTCATACTTCAAGAATTTACGGAGATTATGCTCGCCGTACTTTTCTTTCATCACCATAATGGCAGAATATTGCGACAACATTTCCGACAGGATATTTGACCCCTCCACATTAGCACCAATCACCTGATGCGCCCACCACTGGTGTGCCAGCTCATGTGACGTCACATAGTAAGGTACATTGATATTGTCAGCGTTACGGGTGTCCGTCAAAAAGCCAATATTTTCCGAGTACGGCACTGTATTGGCAAAACTTTGCGCAAAGTCTCGGTAACGAGGAAACTCAATAATACGCATTTGCTTATGTTGGTAAGGCCCAAACTCTCGAGTGAAATAATCAATAGAGTCTTTAGTCGACTGCAACATAGTGTCTACGTTCCAAGCATGGTCTTTATGGTAGTAAACCTCGAGCGCAATGCCTTTGTACTCTTCTCGTTTCACCTCAAGATCCATCGACAAGATGTTATAGAAGTGCAGCATTGGCGCATCCATTTCATAGACATAGGTCGTGCGGCCATCTTTGCTGTGTTTTGATTGCAAATAACCCGGCACCATCGCAACTTGCGATTCATCCGTCGTCACCGTTGCGGCGAATGTGACAAAATTTTCCGCAAACAATGGCTCATGATGATAGTGTGTTTCTTCAATCTTATTACCACGCTTTAGTGGTTCAAGGCCGCGCTGACGACGCTCACTTTTGTCTTGAATTTGTTTATAGATGCTATAACCAAATGTCGGGAACAACGTCGTGTTATCGATGAAGGTACCATTGTTCACCAAAGTTTCATCATTGCCTCTATCTACAAAGCCAAGCGTTTGCCGTACAACTGACATCGTAATTTCACGCTGCTCACCCGGTGTCATTGATTGTGAAAGCTCAAGCCAAGCATGCTTAAAGGTTTTATCCTCTTCACCAAGCGTAGCGCCAGCCATTTCAACTTGCCACTCTACTGTATGATCAGGTTTATTGACCAAGAAGCGAGTAATCTCTTTATCTGAGCGGTTTTCAACCAACAGCTTTACCTGCGCTTCAATACGACGTGTCTTTGGAAATATCTCAGCATTGAGCTGTACATCTAACGTGACTGGTACAGGGTCATCTCGATACTGGGCAAATTGTTGCTCATATTGCTCTGCGATATCTTCAGCTTCATCTTGCGTAATAAACTCATTGACCACTTGCGTGTTGTAGTAAATGTAGCTGCCACTACCCACGAATATTAAAGCACCACAAGCCAATAATGCTTTACCTGCATTACCTAACTGATAGCCCATCAGTGCAATGCGTGCTTTCAGCGTTTGCCCCGCACCACGAGGCCAAAGTGCATAGCTTAGTGTCGCTAACATCATGCTAAAACCAAACCAGTACAAATTGTACCAATGTGCCGCACTAAGGAAATGACCATAACCATTAATATCTGAGTACGGCACTGAGGAAGTTTCGCCTAAGTGGTACATATTGTGCTCAAAGCCAAAGTTGCTCAGGACTATCGAAATAATGAAGTAAACGACATATATTCCCATACCCATATATTTGCTTGGACTCATCACCTGTATCAAAAATGCTAAGGTGGTTTGGAAGGCAAAACCTAACACATATAAATATCCCAAGCGCACAATATACTGGGCGAGATCTATCTGTGTCACACCTGACAATAATTGATAGCTAATGGTTATTAAGCTACCAAATACACATAGCAGCGTCATCACCGCAACTAGAGCGATATATTTAGAGCCCCAAAATACCCAGTTTGCAACAGGATAAGAGTCAACAATATCTCCCATTCGCGAATCACGGTCATGCCATACCAGTTCAGCGCTGTAATACACCAACACAATGACCAACAATTGCCAGAAGCTGCCGTGGATAAGCTCCACCATTCTAAAGGTCACTGGCCATACTTCTGTGCCATACCAATTAAATGAGCCAACCAATGCAGGTATTAAGGTTGCCACCGCCAAAATTAATAACACTAAGAATGGATAGCTTTTAAGCACTTGCTTTACTTCAAAAGTGGTTCTGGTGCAAAAGTGCACCCAACTACTACCTACGCTCGCTTTAAAATCAAAACGATTCAGCAATGCCGACGCCTGGCTACCATCTTCTTTGGCTTTACTCTTGGTTTTTTGTTTTTGCGGTAAATAATGAGAAGTATTTAAGGCTAAAGCACCTAAACTAAGCAATGCAACTGACATCCAAATTAAGCGGTTATAGAGCAGTTCATCAACCAGGCTTATGACTGACGTATTGCGATCTGCAATGGTCCAATATTCTGATTGCGCCGAAATAGCTGATAGGCCAAACATGTCTACATACGCAGCAATAGTACGGTATTCAATATCTGAAAAAATACTATTTGCCACAAGATAAGTCACAAACAAACCTACAGCAACCAAGTACATTGCTATCATGGTTCTGAATTTTTGCGCCACTAGTGCAAATAAGCTCGCCATAAAAAACAGTGACGGGGCAGCAATGAAAAATAGTGGCGTTAGGTAATAGCTGAGTTTATTAGGCCCGATCAGTTCGGTATCCAGCCAACCGACTAACCCGCCGATACCAGAACCTACCCAGATCCCCACTAAACACATTGAAAATACTAACAAGGTGACAAGATATGCTCCGAAAAATCGACCCAATCGATATTGCGCTAAGTGCAAAGGCTTACTCAAAATAAGCTCACTAAACTTACTTTGGTCGTCTCTTATCACCGCACTACCAACAAAGTTAACCACCAAAAAGATGGAAAAAATGGTCATGATGGCAACGGTTTGTAAGATGGCAAAGGGCGAGTTTACATTGACGTTACTGCCACCACCAATCTGTACCGAGTCCGAAACTGAGGCAAAAAAGGTGAGCAAAAATAGAATCAGAGAAGTCACATAAAAGGAAGGCTGACGGACAAAATACCGCAGCTCAAAACGCATCATTTTAAATAGCATCTGCCCACTCCTTACGCTGCTTGATTATTTCGATGAGTATGCAGAGTAGAAAAATAGACGTCCTCTAAATCGGCAGGTACCGCTTCAAAACCTTCAGGTGCTTGATCTGCAAATACGTTAAGTAAGGTCTGTCCCGCGAATAAGCGTTTAGAAATAACCGGTAAGTTTTGCTCTACTTCTTTCGCTTCCGCAAGTGTGACCGACTTACGCCAGATTTTCCCCTGTAGCTGCTCAGTGAGCGCAATTGGATTACCTTCAAGTAAAATTTGTCCGCTCGCCAGTACGGCCATATTCGGGCATAGCTCAGATACATCCTCCACGATATGCGTCGATAAGATAACTACTTTACTCTCACCTAAGCCAACGAGTAGGTTGTGGAAACGATTACGTTCTTCTGGGTCTAATCCCGCTGTCGGTTCATCCACAATGAGTAAATCAGGGTCGCCAAGTAGTGCCTGTGCAATACCAAAGCGTTGACGCATACCTCCGGAAAATCCACTTACCGCATTTTTACGGTGATCATATAAGTTAGTTTGTGCGAGCAATCCGTCAACGGCTTCTTTACGCTCTTTTTTATTATTTAACCCTTTTAGGATTGCCATATGATCCAATAAATCATACGCACTAACGCGTTGGTAAACACCAAAATCTTGCGGCAGATAGCCTAGACGTGCGCGGAGTGCCTTGGGCTCTTTTAAGACATTCACACCGTCGAACTGTATGGTGCCAGCATCCGCCGACTGTAATGTAGCAATCGTGCGCATCAACGATGATTTTCCAGCGCCATTGGGTCCAAGTAACCCAAACATTCCCTTTGGAATAGTCAGGTTTACACCTCTCAAAGCATGAACACCATTATCATAGGTTTTTGAAAGTCCTGATATTTCGAGCATTTTTATTTCCTTTTCGGATTTTTATTATTGTCCTTTTTATAACATTTACCTAGGTTAGTGACAATTAACATAAACATATCAATTGCAAATAAAAGTAAACACTGAAACACTAAGAAACGTTCTTAGTTTACAAAACCCAAGGAAAACTAACATGCAAGATCACGCCAACCACCCACTGACGGATTTTATTGAATACCCTCACGAAGAAATGCTAAGTCGCGCGGAAGCATTCTTGGAAAACAGTAAGAGACGTCATAGCATCCGTGCTTTTAGCGACCGCCCAGTACCGCAAGAAATCATAGAAACCTGTATCAAAGCAGCGGGCACAGCCCCCAGTGGTGCAAATCATCAACCATGGCATTTCGTGGCGATTGGCAGCGCAGAAAAGAAAAAACAGATCCGAGCTGCAGCCGAGGATCTCGAGCGCTCGTTTTACCAAGGCCGTGCCGGAGATGAGTGGTTGGACGCGTTAAAACCTTTGGGCACAGATGCACAAAAACCCTACTTAGAACATGCACCTTGGCTTATCGCTATTTTTAGTCAGAAAAAAGGTGGGATCCATGCAGAAGACAAAAATACCAACTACTATGTCCATGAATCGGTTGGGATAGCTACTGGGTTTCTTATCCAAGCCCTGCATAATGCAGGACTAGCCACACTGACCCATACACCTAAACCTATGAGCTTTTTAAGCGAGTTGTGCGGTAGAGATAAAGATAACGAACGTCCTTATATGTTATTGATTGCGGGTTATCCAAGTGATGATGCAACTATTCCAGAGCACGCAACAGTGAAAAAATCACTCGCCGAAATCGCTTCGTTTATTTAAAAGTTTGGATCAGCTAACTATCGCTGCACAGCTAGCTGATCGCCTTCGTTTAGGCCACTAATAACAATCGTTTTATTACCTGTCTCTTCGCCCAACCTGAGGTAGCGCTTGTGAAGCTGGCCACTTTCTATTACTTCAACCATCGCCAATTGACCATACTTGCTGATCATATTCGTTGGAATTTGGATAATCGCCTGCTCGCCAAGCACAAGCTCAACCAGCGCGTACATGCCAGGCACCACATTTTGCAGCAAAGGCATATCCAATTTAATAATAAAGCTGCGCGCTTGGCTGTCGGCAATTGGCACCATTTCCGACACACGCGAGGTTTGGCTTATGTCTAGCGCAGGTATGCGCACCTTAATCTCGCTTCCTAACTGAATATGCTTAACTTGGCTCTCGCGAATTGGCGCTTCAATCTGCAATTGTAACGGATTGAATAGCGAAATAATGGCGCCACCGGGGCTAACCATGCTGCCCGGCTCTTGTAAGCGCGCTACCACTTTACCCGAAATAGGGGCTGTGATTTGCGTGTAACCCAGCGCGACTTCTGCACTGCGATACGCCTCTTGCAATGCCTTATCTTGCGCTTGTAACTCGTTCACTGTGGCTTGCCACTCATCCACTTGGTTAATCGCGATAAGCCCTTTTTCATTAAGAGATTTATTGCGTACTAGCTGCTTAGTCGCTTGCGCTAGCTTGGCTGAATTCGCTGCTTGCTGCGCCGCCACTCTTTGCAGCTCTGCTTTAAGCTCGGCATCATCGAGTGTTGCTATCAGCTGTCCCGCAGTGACTTTATCACCGGCTCTGACGTTAAGCGTTTTAAGCTCCGCCAATAACCGACTGGACACTAACGTATTTTCTTTTGCGACCACACTCGCGGGCACTTGTTCAATCATCGCAATCAGCGACTTTTGCACGGTATAACGTGCGCCTTGATAGGCGGGAAGTTCGGACTTACTGCCCGGAGCTAGCTTATTTTGGAATCCACCTGCAAGCCATACGACCATCAATAATAGGCAAAAAATAGCAAGAACAGGAATAGCGATTTTATTACGAGACATGAGAAGACTCCTGAACTGATGAGGTATTAAGAGATTGATTAGGTGTCGATGAGTCTTTGAATACTAAGTAGTAAACGATAGGCACGACCAACAGTGAAAATAACGTTGAAGCAATGATCCCGAAGATAATAGCGAGGGCGAGGCCACTAAAAACGGGATCTAAGATAATCACCAAGTTGCCTAATAACGTCGTGCCTGCTGTAAGTAATACCGGTCGCATTCTTACACTTCCCGCCGCGATCAATGCGTCGATAAGTGCCATACCAGCCGCACGAGACTGATTAATAAACTCCACCAAAATCAGGGAATTTCTCACCACGATTCCGGCCAGCGCTATCATCCCTATCATCGCGGTCGCTGTAAATAACACAGGCTCTGGCGCACCTGCAACCACACGCTCACCAAATTGATTGAGTAACCAAAAGCCCGGCATAATCCCTATCATAGTGAGTGGAATTGCCGACATAATGATAAGTGATAAGCTACTAGATGCCGTTTGTATCCGCAGGATGATAAATATCGCCACCAGTGCAAATGCAAATGCGATCCCCATATCTCTAAACACATCTATGGTAATGCGCCACTCACCTTCGCCTTTAAAGGTATAGTGGGTTCCTTCTAACATTGACCAAGTGACTCCTCCGCCACTGTGTAAAAAGGTGCGAGATGCCCAATTGCTTGGTGTTATCTGTTGGTTTTCATCCGCAACCACATCGGCAATCACCTCAGCTGGGGTACGGCCATTTAGCTCCGCAAACACATAAATCACTTCTTGTAGGTCTTTTCGAAGGATCACGGGAGCCGTAGGGATAGCTGTTAATTCGCCAAGTTCACCAATCGCTACAAGGGGCCTCGCGGCCTGCTCTAAGCCATATTCTTGAGTGGTTTTAGCCAACTCCTGACGACCACGAACTTGCATCGCCAATACGTTTTGCCATTGATTACGCTGCGCGTAACTCACACCCAACTCGATGGGCACCGTTGCGACCTCACCTTGAGTATATAAAAAGCCTGCTGACATGCCGCTGCTTGCAACCACTAAAGATTGATTAATATCCTCTGTGGCCACACCTGATAACGCGGCCTTTTGTTTATCAACCACAAACCGCTTTAACCATGTTGGTGAAGCCATTGAGGTGTCAACCTCAACCACATGTGGCTCCTGCCTTAAACGATGCGCTAACCTTTGGGCTGCTTGCTCTTGCGTTTCACGAGCAACAAACGGATCTGCATAAACCTCAGCAACGAGTGTACTTAATACCGGAGGTCCCGGCGGCACTTCCACCACTTTTACTTGCGTCAAAGTTTGGTTAAAAGGCTGAAGCTTTTCACGCAGTCGCATGACGATGGCGTGAGATTGATGTTCGCGTTCACGCTTATCCACCAGTAAAACTCTAAGTTCGGCAAGATGCGTACCACTACGACGATAGTAGCCTCGCACCATACCATTAAAATCCATACTGGAAGGCTTACCGACAAAAGCGGCGATGTCGGTCACTTCAGCTTCTGACCAAACGATTTGCTGTACTTGCCTCGTCATTGCGGCCGTTTGCTCAAGGCTGGTTCCCTCGGGCATATCTATCAATACTTGGATTTCACTTTTATTATCAAACGGCAGCAATTTCATTGGTACGGCCCTAAAAATAGGGAGGCTCACACTTGCAACAAATAACCCTAACACACCCCATAATAACCACTTGGCTTTGCGTGGATTTTGTAAAATTGGCAGCATGATTTTGCTGTAGTACGAGTCTTGAGGCGCGACTTCAATTGTTTTTGCATCCGCTTTGAGTAACTTTTTAGACAGCCAAGGCGTCACTAAAAAAGCCACTAACGTCGAGGCAATGACACTAATGGGGACGTTAAATGCCATGGGTGCCATATATGGGCCCATCATGCCAGTAATAAACGCCAATGGAATAAACGCCATGATGATAGTTAACGTTGACATCAAAAGCGCAGATTTGATCTCGACCATAGCAGCGACAATGTTATGATCTGTGTCAGCTGCCACGCCGCGATGAATAAAGCGGCTAATATTATCAATCCCAGTGATTGGGTCATCGACCAACAATCCCAGCGACAAAATAAGCGCAAACAAGGTGACCCGATTAATGGTGTAACCAAACGCAAAGTCCAACCCAAGTGTAATGCCATAGCAAATTGGCACTGCAAGACCAACAACGATGGCAGGCCGCCAACCTAAAAATACACCGACAAATATCACAACGGTAAATACCGCAAAGGCCAAGCTAGAGGTAAGATTATTGACTTTTTCATTGGCCGTCTCACCATAGTTTCTTAGTACTTTTACCGATACCTCAGCGGGAAGGATCTCCTGTTGTAGCTGGGTTACAAGCGCTAAACTTTGCTCTGCAACCGTTACCGCATTACTTCCCTTTTGCTTCGCCACGCCAATCGTCACTAATGGTGCATCAGCCTGACTGTCGCTGCTTGCTAACCACTGATAGCTATCGGGTTCACTAGGACCATCAATAACCTGAGCAACTTCTTTTAAAACAATGGCACGGCCATTGATTACATTCACCGTGAGACCTTCAAGTGCCGACTTATTACGAAGGACATCACCAGATTCAAAGGCAATTGTGTTACTACCTGCCGTCACTTGCCCGACTCGTGTCACTAGATTACTACTTTGGATAGCACCTAAAACATCCATAGGTGTTGTTTGATGTGCAGCAAGCGCAGCTAAGTTCAACTCAACCCTAAGTGCTCTTGTGCGCCCGGTAATAACTGAAACCTCGCTGGTGTCTGCGATGCTCTGTAACTGGATAGCTAGCTCTTGTGCAAAGCGCGTTAGCGCGTAGTCATCATATAGTTGCGGCTTGGAACTTGTCAGTCCAAGCATAAGAATCGGAACGTCATCGACTTCTATTGGACGGATCTGCCACTGAGTGACAATTCCCGGCATAGTATGCTGGTTGGCATACAGTTTAGTGTAGGTGTTGAGAATGGCTTTCTCTCTGTCTTCACCCACATGAAATCTTAAAGTAACAACCGTACCGCCGGTTTGAGTCGTAGAATAGACGTGTTCAACGCCTGGAATTTGCAGCAGTAACTTTTCAAGTGGAGTGGTGACCAATCGTGCCACTTCTGGTGAGGCAGTATTTGGTACCGACACATGAATATCCAACATAGGCACCACTATTTGTGGTTCTTCCTCTCGTGGTGTCATTTGCAATGCAAATAATCCAAGTACCACAGCGCACAAGAAGATAATCGTTGGCAAACTGCCTTGTAGAGCATACCGAATGACACCATCTAACTTTTGCATCTCAGTCGTTCCTAGTTACTCTGCACTTGAGGCGCAGAACAGCTGATATAAACTCTCGAGTAGTACAGCGACTCGGCTATCTTTAACATGATAATAAATCGTCGCCCCCTCACGCCTAGTCGCCACGATTTGTGCCTTTCTCATGCTGGCTAAATGTTGTGATAAGGCAGACTGCGCTAACGGCACCATTTCATTAAGCTGGCTAACACTGAGCTCTTGCTTTTGCAATGCACACAAAATCATCAAGCGATTTTTATTCGCCATAAGCTTTAACAAGGCTTCTGCCTGTTCGGCATTTTGCGCCATTTGCTGCAGTTCCATGTTGACTCCCAAAAAATAAATGCGCTTAAAGTATAGACACAAACATTAGCAATGTCTAATATTAGCAACATCTAATATTAAAGGTGACACTCATTATGACCTTACATCCTCTACTTAGATTAATCGCTGGTGTTATGTTTGCCATTTCTTTACTGCTCACACATTTTGTCAACCCACATTGGGTTTGGTTTAGTGTGTTTATTTGTGTCAATTTAGTGCAGTCTGCTTTTACTAACTGGTGCCCTATGATCGTTATATTGAAGAAACTTGGCATTCAGGAAAGGTGAGTCATAATGAAACCGATAACCCAATAAGGAGCTATATATGCTGATATCTGCCCAAGATGTATTAAAGACAGTAAAGCCTAATCAACGCTGCATTGACGCGGTACAAGCAAAATCAGAGATTGCACAAAACAA
This sequence comes from Pseudoalteromonas flavipulchra NCIMB 2033 = ATCC BAA-314, assembly GCA_000814665.1. Classification (GTDB taxonomy): domain Bacteria; phylum Pseudomonadota; class Gammaproteobacteria; order Enterobacterales; family Alteromonadaceae; genus Pseudoalteromonas; species Pseudoalteromonas maricaloris. The sequence continues at coordinate 309,882 of JWIH01000016.1, read as the reverse complement.
TGGTCTGGTTATCGACGTGAGAGAGCCGGCTGAACATAGTCAAAAGGCAGCCAACGGCGCGGTAAATATCCCAAGAGGATTGCTAGAGTTTAAGCTTCCAGAGCTGGAAAAAGACGCAGACAGGCCAATTTATTTACACTGTGCTGCTGGTGGCCGTGCTATTTTTGCCGCAGAGCAACTAACACGTATCGGTTACACCAATGTCAGCGTAATTACCTGCAAAGCTGAAGTGGTGTGTGACACTTTATAAAAAAGGAGTGCTGTGCAGCACTCCTTGCACTTTTCTTATGCGCGGTTTGGAATAATTTTTATTTCTACTCGGCGGTTTTGTGCCTTACCTTGCTCTGTATCGTTGCTCGCGATTGGCTGAGACTCACCCATGCCTTCTGCGTATAATCGCGCAGGAAGTACCTGCTGTGATAATAAATACTGCTTTACGCTATTCGCGCGCTGTTCAGACAAAGTCTGATTAAAGCTCGCTGAACCAGTAGAATCTGTATGTCCGACAATCGTTAAGAATGTCTTATCGTACTGCTGCATCACGCGTGCAATGCCTTGAAGTGTATTGTAAAAACCAGGGCTGATTGCTGACTTACCAGTCGCAAAGGTTATGTTTGATGGTAACACTAAGCGCATTTGATCGCCCTCACGAACAACCTCAACACCCGTGCCTGCGAGCTCTTGATTAAAAGCGGCTTCCTGCTTGTCCATATAGTTACCAATCGCGGCACCTGCAATTGCCCCAACCGCAGCACCAATGGCAAGACGCTTATCTTTGTGGTTACCTGTAGCTTTACCTAACACCGCACCGGTTGCAGCACCAATCGCCGCACCTTTACCTGTGTTATTCATTTCACATCCGGACAAAGCAACCACAACGGCTGCACCAATTAACATATTTCTTGCAATCATCTTCCCACCTGAGTTCGTTTCAACTTGATTGTCTATATTGTTGCAATAAACAATTAACTCTGGCTGAAGCCTTGTTGGTTTTTTTAAGGATGAGCAGGGACTAAGTCGCTTATATGCTCAGAAACTGGTGGCAGTTTATATTTTGCAACCACAGCATCAAGCTGCTTTCTCTCAGCCAATTGCTTCATCGTTAAACGAATGGTTTGCGCAAGCTCGGTGCCGCTGAAGCGTTTGCTCATTGCCATATGGCCATAAATCGGCTGAGCGTGGTGATAGGAGACTTTTTTCAACTTTTCAATGGGCTGACCAAGCACTTCCATCGCCACCTCAGCGGTGTCTTCAACTGCGATCACAAGGTCAACACGTCCTTTAAGCAATAAATCAAACGCCACTTGCTCACTAAACACAGGGACTTTATTGAGTTGGCGGTCTTCATCAAAGCGAGGGTAAAAAACGCCGCCACGCATCACCGCAATCCGCTTGGTATAAAGATCTGTATATTGTTCCACCCGAATATCGCTGTCTTGCTTAGCATAGAACACAAACGAAGATGTCAGCGCCATGTAGGCGGGTTCGACAAAGTTGATTAACTTTTCTCGTTGAGGCGTACGGATCAAGCCACCCATGACGTCTACCTCACCTTGCGCTATCATCCGCATACAGCGAGAGAAAGGACAGGGAACGGCATTTATTTGATAATCAACACCAGCCTGAGCCTGCACCGTTGCCAATATATCTAAGATTAAACCTTGCACTTCACCATTGTCTTCAATAATGCTATACGGTGGCGCGTGATCAACAGCGACATTAATTTGCTGAGCAAAACAAGAGAAGTTCGCCAACAAAAAAAGTAAACACGGCGATAAAAAAGTCATTCGCATAATACTTATCCAACTGAGGCGCACTCGCGCCAAAAGTCATAAATATGTCATATAAAATTGTCAAGATATAAGGTTAACAATATCACAAGGTACACTATGTTTCTGAAAATATTTTACCAGTTTTTGTTATTAGGATGTACGAGCTTTGGAGGACCTGCAGCCCACCTTGGGTTCTTTAAAAAACACTTTGTCGATAACTTAAAATGGCTGAGTAACGAGCGCTATGCCAGTATGATCAGTCTGTCACAAATACTGCCAGGACCGGGGTCTAGTCAAGTTGGATTCGCGATTGGTTTAGAAAAAGCTGGAATACTAGGAGGGATCGCCGCCTTCTTAGGGTTTACGCTACCGTCTTTTTTGCTCATGATCATGCTGGCATTAACCGCTGAGCAGCTTTCGGGCACTGCGTTGAATGTCATCGATGGGTTGAAATTGTTTGCTGTTGTCATCGTTGCCGATGCGGTACTGAGTATGGCGAAAAGCTTTTGTAAAACCACAGCACTCAAATTCGTCGCATTTTTCGCCACATTCACGTTGTTGATGCTGCCGAACTTAAGCGCACAATTGGGTGTGCTTATGGTGCTTGTCGTTGCTGGTTACTTTTACTCATTTAGCAATGCGCCAAGTAAACCGAGTCAATCAAAAAACCAAATCAACTGGTCTGTATTTGCGCTCTTTATTGGCCTATTTGCGTTAACCTTTGCCGCGCTACCAAATCAACTATTTGCCGAGTTTTATCAAGCAGGTGCTTTGGTTTTTGGTGGCGGTCACGTCGTGCTGCCGCTACTACAAACCAGTGTTGAGGGAGTCGCGCAAGAAACCTTCTTAACAGCTTATGCTGCCGCGCAAGCCATTCCAGGGCCGATGTTTACCATCGCGAGCTTTTTAGGCGCCGTTGTCGACAATACCCATCCCATTTTGGGCGCAGCGATTGCAACGCTCGCTATTTTCTTGCCGGGCCTACTGTTAATGTGGGCGTTTAACCAACAGTGGCAATCACTTATTGCATTGTCAAGGTTTGCAAGCATCAGCGCGGCCTTAAATGCCGGTGTTGTGGGAATTTTAGCCGCTGCGTTTTATCAACCAATTTGGCTTTCTGCGGTGCATAGTTTGCTCGATATCATCGCGGTGATATTAGGTTTTGCAGCACTTAAATGGCTAAAGCCCGCGATATGGCAATTGCTTATTGCCTTTATGGTGTTTGGGGTTATCGCTGGAAGTGTGTAGGCCACCTTTCTGTGGCCTTGGTGATTATTCTACAGTTGCGTCAGGTTTACTACCGGCGCGCACTTTCACGCGGTGTGCGCCAAAGTAGTCACTCACACTTTGGTATGGACGTAACCCAAATGCTGGCATTACGCTTAGCATGTAGTCCAAAATATCGGCTTGTAGATGCTCATAAAACACCCAGCGTTTATCGCGACTAAAACAGTAAAACTCCAGAGGCAAACCATGCTGCGTGGGGGCAAGCTCCCTGACCATACATAAACAATCTTGATTAATAGCATCATGCTGCTTCAAGTAGGCCTCTGCATAGCGTCTAAATAAGCCTAAATTGGTGATATCGCTTGGTACATCTTCAAGTTTTTCCAGTAGTGGATATTGCTCGGTTAGCGACGCTCGCTTTTGCTCAGGCAACGGCTCAATGCTAGTAAAATCAATATGAATGGCGCGTTTGATGCGACGTCCTGCTGACTCTTGCATGGCACGCCAGTTTTTAAATGAATCAGAGATCAGCATATAGGTTGGTATGGTGGTGACGGTGTTATCCCAGTTACGTACCCTAACGGTATTTAAACCCAGATCTATCACCTCGCCGTCTGCACCAAATGCGTCAACTTGGATCCAGTCGCCAGTGGTTACCAGTCGATTAGCTGCTATTTGAATACTCGCAACCAATCCCAAAATCGTATCTTTAAATACCAAAATAATGACTGCCGCGATAGCACCAAAACCGGAAAGAATATAAGTCGGTGATTTATCCACCAAGATACTGACCACCAATATAGAACAAACTATAAATATCAGTAGCTTAATTACTTGAATAATCCCTTGGATCGGCACTTCTTTGGCGAATGGAAAGAGGTTATAAACGCCATTACCTAAATTGACTAAACTGCTAAATAAAAACCCAGATGCCACGACCAACATAACGTACACCAGTGTTTCCATCACGATAAACACCCAAGCTGGCGCGACAAATAGACGCTCGTGGTAGGCGGAAAAGACCAGTAAACACAATACAAAGGCAAAGCGGCCGCTAAATTTACTTAACTGAGGGGCAAGGTGACCAATTTTACGCGGTGAAATATGGCGCGCGAGGTTTTCTACATTGGGTAGCACTAAACGGCGGATCACCCAATATAAAAACAATAACCCAACAACCGCGACACCATTGGTGAATAACGCACTGATCACAGTGCCTTGCGGTAACTCTTTTAACCACGGTTGAACGACATCATGAAGGTGATCAAACTTCATAGCTGTTTTAGCTCCTCATTGAGCGTGTCATTTGGCTCAGTCGAATGCAGCCAATGCGCTTCGAGTTGGCAATCTTTGCGTTGCCAAACTTCATTCATAAAAGATTGAAACTGTACACGATAGGCTTTATCGGCTTGATAGTTACCAAGCGGCACTTTCTCCATCGCGATGTAGTCTATTTTTACATCAATTGCGTCCAAGCGTCCAAGCGTAAATGCACGGCAAATATGCTCACCCTCTAACTCATAAGCCAAAGTCGCGTTGAGCATGCCGTCAAGTTGCTCAGATAACACTTCAAGGGCAAACGCTACACCACCCGCCTTTGGTTTGAGCAGATGCTTAAACGGACTATTTTGATGCGCATGTTTGGCTTTAGTATGACGAGTACCTTCCACAAAATTAATTACCGTTGTGGGATGATCACGAAAATTGCGACAACTGGCTTTGGTACGCTCTACGTCCATCCCTTTAAGCTTAGGGTTTTTGGCGATCTGCGCTTTACTCGCACGTTTCATAAATGGCATGCCCATCGCCCACGCACCAGTACCAATGAAAGGCACGTATTTTAATTCATCTTTTAGGAAAAATTTAGGTGCAGGTAGTACCTCCATGGCACTAAGCACAACGATATCAAGCCAGCTAAGATGATTGGAAATTAACAAATACCACCCTTGAGCGTGTAATTCTTTTGGCAAGCTCACTTGTATTTTGTCGCACGCGATGCGCAAACCTAGATAGTTTCCTTTACACCACATACCGTAAAAAAAGTGCAGTGCTGTAGAGATAAACTTAACTGGCACAAGCAGTTTTATGATGCCAAACAATAACACCAATAAACCACACACAAAGGTATTCACCAGCAGCCACACACTGGCCGATAGCCCGAGAAACCACTTAGGTAGTATTTGTTTTAACATCACAACATCCTTCTACTACTTTTTATCGGCAAGCTCCACAAGTTGTGCGTCTTTGGCTTGCCACAAGGCGTTTAATTCGGATTGGAAACGCACTCTAAATTCGGGATCATTCGTGTAGTCGCCGACCAAGTTTGCACTGACCGGCATTACTTCCACCTGAACATCTACTGACTTCACTTTACCAGCGATAAAGTCTGCAAAAGTTGGTACACCACCGGGATAATGGATGGTGACATTCACCACTTTGCTGATTTGCTCACCCATGGCCTGCATCACAAATGCGATGCCTCCCGCTTTTGGTTTAAGCAGGTGTGTGAATGGGCTTTTCTGCTTACTATGCTTGGATTCGGTGTAACGCGTACCCTCAACGAAGTTTACAATACTCACTGGCATTGTTTTAAACTTTTCGCATGCTTTTCGCGTCGTTTCTATGTCTTTACCACGCAATTTAGGGTTTTTCTTTAATTGCGACTTGCTGGTTCGCGTCATAAAAGGAAAATCGAGCGCCCACCAAGCAAGACCAAGAACAGGTACGTAAAGCAGCTCTTTTTTCAAAAAGAAATTCAAAAACGGGATTTTGCCATGAAGCACTCGCTGCAACACTAAGATATCCACCCAACTTTGATGATTGGCGATAACCAAGTACCAGTCTTTGCGTTTTAGCTCATCCAACCCGCTAACATTGAGCGTATACGGCGCAATGAGGTTTTGGCTCACTGAATTACACGCGACCCAATTACTCGCGCACGCTTTAGCAATATAGCTCATGGCTTTTTGCAATGGTGGGATGGGCAGGAGCTTAATCAAGCCACAAATAAAGATCGGTATAAACCAAAATATAGTGTTAACGGCATACAGCAAGATGCTGATCACTTTACGAATAAACGACATTCATTCCCTCATCGTGTTTTACGGCAGAGCTGTATCATACCTTGAAAATCACACACAATTAAGCCGACCAGTTGGTCGGCTATAATTTATTCCATTTCACTATTTGAAAATCAATCTTCGAAGTAAGTATAACCTTCAAGTCCAGCGTTTAACTCTTGTAGATACTGAGCTTTAATTGACTCTGGCAACGACAAGGCTGCGACTTGCTGTGCGTAGTTCTCAGATAGCACCGCTTTGTCATAATGAACAAAGCGCAGTACATCTTCAACACTGTCGCCCTTGATTGCATTGGTGAGTTTATAACCCTCATCACAAAGCTCAACGTGTACTGAGTCTGTGTCACCAAATAAGTTATGTAAATCACCCAATATTTCTTGATAGGCTCCCACCAAGAACATCGCAACGTGATATTGCTCTCCCGGCACATACTCAGGAATAGGTAAACTTGATTCGATACCCGCGCCCTCAACATAACTGTTGATTTGACCATCAGAATCACAGGTAATGTCCTGAATAATCGCTCTTTGCGTCAACGGCTGATTGAGCTTGTCGATAGGCATCACCGGAAATAGCTGGTCAATACCCCAGACATCCGGCAGTGATTGGAACAACGAGAAGTTCACAAACAGCTTATCAGCCAGCTTTTCATTGAGGTCGTCTAGTACTTCTCTGTGTGCTCTCGCATTCTCATTTAAGCACTCACGCACTTTATGAAGTGTCGTGAAGTAAAGCTGTTCAAGCTGCGCCCACTCTTGCATGCTGATCAAACCATGCACGTATTGGTCGTGTGCATCGCTGAACAAGTGCATAGCGTCATGATAAGTTTCTAAAGCCATGCGAGGAGTTAATTGTGACAACGAATGCCATAACTCTTGCAACACCAATGGGCTGGTATCTTGTGGTTGCACCGGTTCGACTTGATTTGGCGCTTTTTCTACGTCAATCACATCCGTGATAAGCATCGCGTGATGAGCAGTTAATGCTCGGCCAGATTCAGTAATAATATCCGGATGCGGAATGTTATTGAGCTCCGCTATATCATGAAAAGCATGCACCACATTTTTCGCGTATTCCGCCACCGTATAATTCATAGAGCATGAACTACGAGAACCTGAGCCTTCGTAGTCCACTCCTAGGCCACCGCCAACATCAACGATACGCAGCGGAACACCTAGTTGGTATAGCTCAGCATAGTGACGCGCACACTCTTTAAGCGCACGTTGAATATCACGAATATTGGCAACTTGCGAGCCGATATGGAAGTGTACCAACTGCATTAAGTGCAACCGATTATGCGACTTAAGTAGCTCAACCGCTTGCAGCACTTGGCTAGCAGTAAGACCAAACTTGCCTTTTTCACCACCGGTATTTTGCCACTTGCCCTTACCAACTGAATTAAGACGAATACGAATACCAATCGACGGTTCAATGCCTAAATCGTCGATTTCCTGTAATAAGGTATCCAGTTCAGAGAGCTTTTCAACGACTATGTTTACTTGATGACCCATCGCTTGACCAATACAAGCTAAGCGCAAGAACTCACTGTCTTTGTAACCGTTACAGACAATGGTAATAGGTTGGTGTGCCACACCCAAAATTGCCATCAACTCAGGCTTAGAACCGGCTTCAAGGCCAACAAGACCGCTTGGATGAGCCAATAACTTGCTGACAACCGAGCGCTGCTGATTCACTTTTATTGGGTAAACACAAGTGTACTGGCCTTGGTAATCACGTTGAGTTCGTGCAGCAGTAAATGCTTGAGTCAAGGTATCGACACGATGTTTTAAAATGTCGGTAAAACGCACCAAAACCGGCAAAGTTAGCCCCTGCGCTTTAAATTGCTCAGTTAACTCTGGAAGAAGAATTGGTGGCTTAGTGCGATCACCATCAGGAAACGCCACTAACTGGCCCTGTTCATTGATATCAAAATAGCCGTCACTCCAGTGCGTAACGTTATAGATAGAACGTGCTGTTTGCAGACCCCAAGTCATTGCTGCTCTCAATTAATTCTTTATAAAGCTTCATTCTAATACGCGAGGCTAGTCAATGCGACCTAAAGTTGCGTTTTCATTAGCTTACAAACCTGATAAATAGCCCATGCTTGATTAAGACTAATATGAGGCAAAGTACAAAATGTTGACTAAAATTGATTGAGCAAAGGCGCAAGCACTGGCAAAATTGCCTTAATTTTTATCAAGTGTGAACACAATCATGGCAAACTTAGAAGCAAACCGTTGGTTTACAGAAATTAGCGACCGCGATGGCAGCGCTTTTTCACTTAGAGTCAACAAAAAATTAGACGAAATCCAATCACCATTTCAAAAAGTAGAAATGTTTGAAACGACGGATTTTGGTAACCTGATGATCATTGACGGTTGCACTATGGTGAGCACGCGTGAAAACTTTTTCTATCACGAAATGATGAGTCACCCGGCGCTATTCTCGCACCCTGCACCTAAAAATGTTGTGATCATTGGCGGCGGCGACTGTGGCACCTTGCGTGAAGTACTAAAGCACCCTGGCGTTGAAAAAGTTACTCAGATTGATATCGACGAAGTTGTGACGCAAATGTCTTTGAAATACTTCCCTGAGCTTTGTGAGTCTAATAACGATCCTCGCGCAACTGTGATGTTTGATGATGGCATCAAATATATGCGTGAAGCCGAAGCAGAATCTATCGACGTTATCATCGTTGATGGCACCGATCCTGTTGGCCCAGGTGAAGGTTTATTCAATCACGCATTCTACAAGAGTTGTTTAGCAGCGCTTCGCACTGGTGGTATCATGATCCAGCAAAGTGAATCACCTCTGATGCACATGCCATTGCTACTAGAAATGCGCGATGCAATGTTGGAAGTAGGCTTTGTTGATCTGCAAACCCTACCTTTCCCACAGCCAATCTACCCAAGCGGTCTGTGGTCAGCAACAATGGCGCGTAAAGATCAAAAGTTTGCCGGATTCCGCGAACAAGACGTTGATAACGCAACATTTGACACTGAGTACTACAACACAGGTATTCATAAGGGTGCATTAGCAACACCTAACTTTATGAAGCGTGCTTTCGAAAAGTAGGCCGAATCAAAATATAAACTTAATTGTTAAAGTGTAGTGGCTCATATCTGATCCTACAGCCTTGATGATTAGGTTAATGTTTCACCTGACCTGCAGTTATGAGCGAACAGCAGATGTTCGCTCTAGTTCGTTTTTGGACAAAAAAGTTTTAGGTCGTCGGCTGTATTAGATGACTTTCGGATAAAAATTTCTATGGGCTAACGCCGCGTTAAGTAGTGAGCAACGCTACCACCTAACCTAAATCATTGCACCGTAAACACTAAAACTCGACTAGAGCTGAGAATGCCGAGCGTTGCGAATCTGCCTTAAACGCTTTGTTATGCCTTAGGTACCACTGGTGGTGGTGGTGGTGGCATGATGTGCTGCTGACTTGTAAAATGCCTTTCCTTTAGGTGTTGACACAAACCGTCAAAGTCTGGGAATAATGTCATATCATTGATACCCATAGAATTTAATTCGCGCATTACAACAGTTCGTTCAGAGGCTGGCATGTCATAACGCCACAAAAAGTCACGCCCCACATCTCTGCCTTTCTGAAGTATAAAACTTTCGATATCCGATACGTTCGTCGAGGTGGTAACACCCATTTGACGAATCATTCTCTGGTTTCCTGTAGCATAAGGAACAAAATCGCTAACAAACTGATCTGCTCCCAAAAAATTAGTCGTTGAACCGAAAACCTGACTCCAACCTTCAATGTCAAAAATAAACACTGAAACTTTATCTGTTGATTTAGGCTGTATTGGAGCACTTTTGAATGCGAAATAAGCAGCCACATAACCAGATAGCGTCCAATCTAACAATGGAGTGGGAAATCCATGATGTTGTAGCTTCCCAAGAAAAGTTGAGTACTCTGCATTATTTTGAAAGTTAATGGGGGCTTCAAACGCTGCGACCTGATAATTGACGTCATTCATTATCGTGCCAAAGTAATGGGCAAGAGATATTCCTTTAAATTCGGCATTACGGTGAAATGTTGTTTTTAAATTCCACTTACTGTCACTCTGACCACGATAATAATTTCTTCTGTTATTACGTGTCGCTTCAGCAATCCACTTCTTATAACTTTCCCAATTTTGTTCCATACCCAACCCTATTGAACCATTGCAGATAATCTGAGGCATAGACATAATGACTCCCACACGGTGCTAGCCTCCGCTTTTTCGTGGGTTAGCTTAATACAAAGCCAGAGCCATAATTAGTTTGTCAAATAACTAAACAGCAGAGGCTAGCATGAACAAACATAACATACTTTTTATCGGACTTGATACACATAAAGAATTCAATGAAGTCGCCTATATTGAAGACCATCGAGGCGCACAACCTGTGCACTTTGGTAGAGTACCATCATCTAAAATAGCCGTTAAAAAACTAGTTCGTCACTTTGAATATGCAACTCTTCACTTTGTCTATGAGGCTGGCCCCTGCGGTTACTGGATTTACCGGTTAATGAGCAATAAGTAACCAACGAATACCAGCAAGAAAACCGACGAAATTACTTGCTTCATCCTATGCATTAACTCTCTCTAATTCGAGTTAAGAAATTATGGCTTAAAGTTAGGCAAGGATCAGTGTGTTTAACTTGACAGTGGGAGTCATACCAACGCCCGCCTAACGGGCGCAAAAGGCTTGGCTAAAATAAGGAACGAAGTGACGCAAGCCAAGCTTTTTACGTCCCATGTTGAGGCGTTTGTTAAGTGCCTTTGTGAAAATTTTCTTTTAAGCTATTTAATAGTGACTTATAACCTTCCATGTCATCAATATCAAAAGGAGTACCGCACCTCCTTACAGAATAAGCATGCTTAAACATTTTATTTTCAATAACATAAACAATTCTTCCAGCCCGAATATTATCTTCATAATATTGGTTGATTTTATTATCAATTAAGTCTTGATTAGATTTGATAATTTCTTCTATATCTTCAGGTTCTGGGTTTTTAAATAAAAGTATTACTTCAACTTTATAATACTCATTTTGACACACAAAAATAAACTGATAGTGCTTATCTGCCTCAGGATTTATTGACTTATTCTTTAAAATTAATTTTTTAAAAGCTTGCCACGATTCTTTGCCTGCTTCACCAAAAAAACCTTTAAAAAAACTGGCAACAGCAAAAGTAGCACCAACACCAACACCAACACCAACACCAAACATGAGTGTTAAAGTTGAAACTGGTTCAACTGACTTTTTGATTTCAAACTCAGTTGAAGAGTTTTCATCAAAAATTTGTTGTAGTTTTTTTACTTCATCAACAAGTCCAGCTTGCTTATAGCTTCGATCATACTTAATACTTACAGTATCAACTTCTTGGTTATTTAAGGCTATTTCACGCTCGTTTAGAGGGTTAGCTTTATCAATGTCTGAAGGTTCGAATAATGCAAACTCTCCAATTAACCAATTCACTCCTTCATGATTTAAGATATCAGCTTCTTCCATCCTGCCAATAGGAGGGTAACTAAAGTCGTGTTCAATATGAGAGCCAACAATTCTGCTGTTAGTTTGAACTTTGGCCATTTCTAATGCGTCGATAGTCATTCTATCGCCATGCTTATCAACTTGATCATTTGATAACGGTACTTTTTTTCTTAGCATACTCGATACATCCTTGGGGCACTGGCACTTAACAATTTAATATCGACCCAATGGATCGTTTTTCTACCGAGTCATGGGTCATTATTATCATTGTACCAGCGTTATCACAATAACTAACTTGTTGCTACGATTAAATCGCTGACACCCACCACTAATTTGCACCTTCCTAATATACCGCCTACGCTTTAATTCTGCACTCAAAGGACTGAGGAAAACAAACTATGGCTACAGCCCGTAAAAAGCAAATCAGTTTAACCGACACCAAATACTACCACTGTATCTCCCGTTGCGTAAGGCGCGCGTTTCTGTGTGGTGAAGATAAATTTACCGGAAAATCATACGAACACCGTCGTGATTGGGTTGAAGAAAAGCTATTGATGTTGGGGTCTGTGTTTTGTATTGATGTCTGTGCTTATGCGGTGATGAGTAATCACACTCACATTGTTTTATATGTTGATGATAAAAAAGCTAAGCGCCTGTCGGATAAAGCGATTGTAATACGATGGCACAAGTTGTTTAAGGGCAATTGGATAAGCCAAAAGTTTACTGAAGGTGAGCCACTCAATGAGTCGGAGCAGTTGATACTCAATGAGCATGTCGCCAAATACAGAGAAAGGCTCGCAGATATTAGCTGGTTTATGCGAGTACTCAACGAAGATATCGCCCGCCGAGCAAATATAGAAGATAACTGTACAGGCAGATTTTGGGAAGGACGGTTTAAATCCCAAGCATTACTAGACGAGGCCGCATTGGCCGCTTGTCTCGCCTACGTAGACCTAAACCCCATTAGAGCCAAAATCGCAGCAACGCCTGAAACCTCAGACTACACCAGCATCAAAAAGCGTATTGACCATGCAAAATTAGGTAAACAGCCAAAAAGCCTACTACGCTTTGCTGGCAGCCCACGAAAACATATGCCTAAAGGCCTGCCTTTTGAACTCAAATCTTATATTGAGTTAGTTGAACTCACAGGCCAGTGCATTCGAGCCGACAAGCGAGGCTATATCTGTGAGTCTCAACCCATTCTTACTCGATTAAATATCGAACCGGAGAACTGGATAAAACTCACTACGCAATTTTCTCGGGTATTTCATGGTGCTGTTGGTCGAGAGCGAACAATAACCGCTTACTGCGAAACACTTCAAAAACGACGACGGACAAACCTAACAAACTGCGAGTGTTTGTTGGCTTAGCAAAACGCACATTCTCAACTCTAGAATTTCTTACTGCTGTATTTGCAGCGCGTTGTCGTGCGCGATAATCCAATTTTAGTGTAGCGATACGCTTATCCGCCAAAGGTCACCCTATCTAAGAACGCTTTTTGTCCATATTCTTTAAGTGTTTCCGCACGTTTTAATCTCACTTTGTCAGCTTAGACACAAATAACGTTGGGTGTCATCAATGATTTGTCTTAGATGCATTTGCGCTCAATTAACTCAACAAGAGCCATTGCAAGATCTTTTAAGTTATTGAATTCAATAACAACATCCTCCTCACCTAAAAACTCTAAATGCGCTAAAAAAACAGGTGATATATACAACCAGAAAATATCATCATCATTAATCGACAGGTTATTAATCATTGTTCTAATTCGAGTTGATATACTTGGATGCGTTTCAGATCCTGCCCAAGATTCTAAAGGAGTAATTACAAGCATATAAAACAATGCTAAAGAAATTGCCATAGCACGTTTTGATACTAATCGTCGCAACTCATACCCACTTTGTTCAGCATACTTTTCAAGATTGTCTAGCATCATTGATTGAGCGAATAAGTCGCATTGAATTTCCTCCTCATGAGGTTCACTAGGAGCATTCCCATCTTCATAAAAAGCTATATGTTTCATTTCATGTAAAAACACATAAGCACCAGACATACAAATTAAGTCAAAAGTTGTCGCCCCTTCAATATCGTTGGGCTTACCTTTTTCTGGAAAAGGTACACCTTTAGGCCATTTAAATAACTCTACCTTCTCGACTTTAGACAAAGTATACGCTGATTGAATAAGCTCTTTATATTTATCTATTTCAGCTTTTTGACCTGGTATATTTCTGATTTCCTTTAAATCGATTGCTTTTCCATTGAGGCGCAATAAAGCTAGTATTGAAGAGTATGAATTCAATGCTTGATTCGCAGCGAAACCTATTATCCACATTATGTTCATTGTTCTTTGAGTGAATTTTAGTATGCCATATGCGCCAGCTTCAGTAAGAAAACCATCACGATCATCACACCGTGCAAAGTACGGTGTATATTTATCCAAATATTCAGTCATCTCCTGAGACCTCTCAGGAATAACGCCGCCTAAAAGTAATTTAATTTCATTTTCTACATTTTCTTCCACTAACTGTCCTCATATTACTCTCTGTTGCATCTAACGCCGAAATCACGGCCCAGGCCTGATGGTCCCAGTGGATTTTTTGGTTATAGCGTACCACTCCTAATTTTTAAGGCCGTTTCATGAAAAGAGCGAGTGGCATCCATATGCAATTTAAAAGCTCTCTCAAAATTTGTTTCTATGTTGCTAGCTGGTATGTGAAAAAACTGGGTTGACATATTTACTACTCGATGATTTCCGGGGAGACCTTTCGCAAAATCTTGTAGCAACTGATTGCGAACTACATCGACACTATTGGGAAACCTACTTTTGAGTAGTACAATCAATTCTGCTATCAATTCATATACTTTTTTGCAAAATTGATGAGCTCTTTCAATGCCTGGAATAAAGCCTTTATGTATAAACTTATTACGTTCCTCAGTAACTTTTCGGCTCAATTTGTAAGGTGAACCAATTTTTCTAAAATATAACATCAGAAATGCACCTAACTGACGCTCGGATTGGTTAGACATCGATTTTTTGGTGGCTTCTAATGCCTCCAGATCAATACCATCATGGTGACTAAATACATCGATGGCGAACTCTATAGAACGCTCATACGCCGCATATATACTTGCACATGCTTCGAGCGTGTTTTTATTGGCCAAGGCATGAACCCCAGACTCTAACAATTTCTCAACGTTCGTTCCTTGTACAAAACAAGTGAATTTGTGCTTATTATCACACTCAATATTTGCGATGCCGTCATTAAAGTAATCGAATTCAATAAATTGGAATCCTGAACATTGCGGGCAACCAATTAGGGTAGATTTCAAACTTCTGAACTCCTTGTGCGCTATAACAATTTAATATCGACCCAATGGGTCGTTTTTCTACCGAGTCATGGGTCATTATTCTCATTGTACCAGCTTTATCACAATAACTAACTTGTTGCTACAGATATATTTTTAATCATTATAGAAACTATAAAAAGGATAAAAACGACCCAGTGAGTCGTTTTCTTGACTATAGAAGAAACACAAAAATACTGTATATAAATACAGTAATTAGTTGGAGCTAGCTCAATGGGAACTCGTTCACCATTTCTAAATCACATCGCCGAGTTGATGCTGACTAAGCAATATTCGCTCAGAACCGTTGATACATATCTTAAGTGGATTTCTTCCTATATTCATTTTCATGATAAGCGTAACCCAGCTTCAATGGGCGATAACGAGGTTGTCGAATATCTCAACTACCTTGTACTTAAATGTAATGTGTCGCCTAAAACACAAGCGACAGCGTTAAATGCATTATCTTTTCTGTATAAGCAAATAATTAAACAGGAGTACGTAAAGCGGTTAAAGAGGCAGCCAAAAAAGCACAAATAACAAAACCTATAACGCCCCACTCTTTTAAACATTCATTTGCTACTCATTTACTACAAAGTGTTGCTGATATCAGAACCGTGCAAGCTCAACTTGGTCATTCCGATGTGAGACAACGCAAATATATACTCATGTTTTACAGCAAGGCGCAAACGGAGTTGTTAGCCCTTTGAGCAAAATTTTCTAGCTTTTTTTGGGCCGAAAACGAGTTACGCCTGCGGGTTCGTTTCTGGCTCATACACAACGGCCCTATTTGATTGAATCTCGTTAATAAAGACTAATAGATCAAATTAAGACGTATTCAGATAAAGGGCTTAATTACCCTTTATTTTTTCCAAAAACAACCGTTTTTGTTCTGGGGTTGCCTGTTGCCACCAATAGTCCAACATGCCAACCACATCTGGGTGTGCTGATTTAGGCGCCGCTGGCGTAACGGCTCGTGTGGCAGTGCTTGGCGTTGAATAACGTGGTGCAGTGGCTGTTGATGGCTCACTTGCTATCGCTATCGCTACTCTTGGTCTTTCTTGTGTCACTACCAATGTTGTCGCTAACGATTCATTGGGTGCCTGCAACATAATCAATGGCTGATCTGCAAATGCCTTTGCCGCAACCACATTGTCAGGTCGGTTAAATTCAACCTGATACTCGCCGTCCTGATCGATACTTACTTTTGCCCAAAATGGCTTCGACTCTATGGTTTCGTGGTCGTCATAGCCCACTTCATACAAGTCGGTGTAACGCATTTTGACCGCATACTCACCTTTTGCTAAGTCTAGCTCTCGCACTTTGGAGAAGAATGAGTGTTCAATGGTTTTATCATCAACTTGCAAGGGAATAATTTCTTCAGGAAAACTTAGCAACGCAGCCTGTGAAAGCGGTGACAACAGTAAAACAGCGGTCGCAAGCGTATATTTTAAGCGCATCTATTCACTCCTTCGTGAGTACCAAATCATTATACCTTGATGAGATTACTGCATACCTGCTTATATCTCTACCCTTTTAATTGATGCGCAGCGGGATAACGCATCAAACCTATTGAGTCTCCTTGAGAGTTAGCTATGCTAGAGCAATTCAATATGCAGATAAGGAAGGACCATGAGTTCAGAAACTATTTTTACCAAAATTATTAATCGAGAGATCCCAGCAGACATCGTTTACGAAGATGAACAAGCACTCGCGTTTAGAGACATTAATCCACAAGCACCATTTCACGTCTTAGTTATTCCTAAAACAGCAATTGCGACCATCAATGACGTGACGGAAGAAAATGCTCATCTTGTTGGTCATTTGTATGTTGTTGCAGCCAAATTAGCGAAAAAGCACGGCTTTGCAGAAGATGGTTATCGTGTAGTGATGAACTGTAATGATCACGGTGGTCAAACCGTATATCACCTTCATCTACATGTATTAGCTGGAAAAGAAATGGGCTGGCCGCCTTATCAAAATACGAAAAAAGTACCAGTTTAGATTATTCTCTGTTAAGCAATGTAAATAAGTAAGTTATTAACAGAAAATGCTAAAAGCTTACTTATTTCAACAAATTACATTTCAATACATATTCTGTACATAATTTCGATTTATTATTTCACTTTGTTATATAGCGGATTTCTCTATCTTGTACTAAAAATTCTAATACAAAAGGTCTGAATCCCATGTTAGCATTGAGAAATCGGAAAAATTAGAGTGTGTCCTAAAATGAGCAGTAGTGCTTTTTTGTTATTAGATAAAGAACCGGTTAACACCATTGGTATCAATGTGTTACAGCCTTTGTTAAAAACCCAAGGGTTGGATGTTACGACTGGAACTGATATCTCAGATGTGCCTGAAGGCACTCGATTACTTTTCATCGAAACCGCAGTGAACGATTCTTGGGGTAAATTAAAAGAACAACTAGTCAACCTCAAAGTCAAATGCGATATCGTACTATTCAACTTAGATGAAAATCCGGAGCTTGCCAATCGAGCGCTGCTAAGCGGGATTCGTGGTGTCTTCTACACGACAGATAATGCCGACGTGCTAATGAAAGGGATCCGTTTGTTGCTTGAAGATCAACTGTGGTATCGCCGTGACGTGATGTGTAATGTGTTAAATCGCATGCTGCAATTTAATAAAGATGCATTACACAAACTAACCGAAGGTGATATCGAACCTGTGAAACTCACTAAGCGAGAAAAAGCAATTATCGCGCTGATGAGTAAAGGTGCGAAAAACAAAGAGATCGCTGAAGAGCTAAATATCAGTCCACATACGGTGAAAACGCATTTGTACAGTGCATTTCGTAAAACCAAATGTCGTAACCGTATCGAACTCCTTTCGTGGGCTCAGCAGAATATTCCTGACGAGATCCGCTAAGCTTCATCTGTCTTTAACCTGCTGACGCAAGTCAGTGGGGGAAAGACAGCGCTGACATCGCGATATCGAGGCTTCAGCGTCATACAGGCTTTACTGCCTTGGCGAATACCTCTATGCTAAGTTTTTTCGCAACTGAAAGCAGCCTTAGGTACATGCTCGACCCAAAAACCCTCTACCTAACTAGTCTCGTCATGACAGCAATGATGGCGCTCCTTACCTTTTTAACGTGGCGAGCAAATAAAAGCACACCCGGAACGCTGCTCTATATTTTTTACCCTCTGGTTTTGCTCTGTGCGATTTCTTCCTTTGCACTACACGGCTATTTTGACAACTGGGAAACTATTCCCATTGCTAATACCTTGCTGTTTGCGGCTTCCATTATCCACTGCATGGCGATAAGGCAATTTTTAGGGGTTAAAGGCCCATCCTTTAAAGTGTTTCTCGGCGTTACTGCTGGGCTCTTCATTTTGTTGATGTACAGCAGTATTTTCTCTCCAAACTTGAGAGATAGGATCCTGATCTCGGACTTACAACACTTAGCTGAAGCGACACTCCTGCTCTATTTCTTTAGCCGCTTTGCACGAAATAAATACCCTAACGGCAGCATAGTCTATATCACCATTTTACTTATTATATTGGTGATATTTACCGGCAGAACCCTCTTAATGGGAGAAGTAACGCATTTCACGCTTTTCAAAGAGAACTGGTTTACCATCACTATTTTCTTCAATGGCGTTCTTGCACCTATTTTTTATGCAACAGGTATGGCGCTGTTATGTAACGAGCAAAGAGAACAAAACCTTAATAAATTAGCATTGAAGGCTCAACAAGATCTTGAGCTGCGCGGTATGTTTTTATCAACGATCAGTCATGAGATACGGACTCCGCTTAACGGTATCTTGGGCAGCGCCCAACTTGTGCTGGGACGCACCAGAGATAGTCGCAACAAGGCCTACTGTGAGGCCATCGTAAACTCTGCTGAATCGCTAAACTTACTGATTGATAAAGTACTAGACTACGCCAGTTTGGAGCAAAGTGATGAAGCCTTGTACGAAGAGGACGTTGAGCTTAGAAGTTGGCTACAAAACCTTTGCTTATTGTTAAGCCCGCTTGCGGAGCAAAAGAAGCTGCACTTTGAATTGGTGTACGAGCTGCCCGATCAGGTGTGCTATTACTTTGACCAACAAAAGCTGAGACAAATTCTTATCAACCTCGTTGGTAATGCCATTAAGTTCACCGACAAAGGGGAAGTAAAGCTCAAAGTTGAGATTTTAAAAGACCAACAAATTGAGCATAAAGTGCGTTTTAGCATTACAGACTCAGGGCCAGGTATTGATAGTGAAGATATTAATAAGCTGACCGAACCATACGTACAAAGTAGTGCAGGTAAAGTTAAGGGTGGCACAGGCTTGGGGCTTGCCATCACCAGTCGCCTACTCAACCGTCTGAATTCACAGCTAGATATTCAAAGTGAGCTTAACAAAGGCAGTACATTCAGTTTTGATTTACTGCTAAACATTGGTGAACTGAGCTTAGTGGAGCAGCGCCCGCAGCACGATAATTGTATCACTGGTCTGAAAGTACTGTTGGTAGAAGACCTGGATCTCAACCAAAAAATCGCTATTGAGTTTATGGCAGAAGATGAGCATAAGGTTAAATTGGCAACCAATGGTAAAAGCGCCATCGAGATGCTAATACAGCACCATTTCGATGTGGTGTTGTTAGACATGAACTTACCCGATCTTTCCGGGCAAGAAGTATTAAAGCAGCTACAAAATTGTGAGCATAAAAACAAACGAACCCCTTTCCTAGCCTTTACTGCTAGCCTCAGTCCAGATGAGGTAAAAGAATACTTGGCACTCGGCATTCGAGATATTGTTGGCAAACCGATAAAGCAAGAGAAATTACGCCAAGCGCTTAGTGAGTCGCAGTCTCCGAAAAAGGCCAATGTCAGCGTAGAATTGCCCGATATCCTATACGATGAAACGGCGGTAAACGCCCTAAAATCTGGATTTAGTGAAGATGAAGTCTCTTCGATTTACAACGAGTTTGTGTTGTCGGCTCGTAATAAACTCATCCATATTCAGCAGCTATTAGAGCAAGATGAAGATCAATGTATCAGACAGCTTCATCGTCAAGCCAGCACCGCCTTACAACTCGGATTTAATCGCTATGGCTCAAACTTGAAAAAAGCAGAGCGCCGTTTATTGGATGGTAAATCTTGCCATGATGAGCTCACAGAAGCCATGACGCTATGGCAAGACAGTCTCGCGGCATATCTCCACTTCGTTCGTAAAGAGGCAATGGGTTAAGCGTCATTAAACGCATGTTGTTCGACATCATAATAAAACTTGTTCATGCTTAGTGAGCATTTACATTAACGCTAATTTAACCGAGGCAAACCGCTCGCCTTGGGCAATAACTATAAAATTAAGGGAACATCTATGTCATTTTTTAAATCACCATTAGCCATTGCTATTGGTGCTGCTGTGATCGGTTTGGCTCAGCCAGCCAGCGCTGATGATGCCGTTACAGCCACGCAAACAGAAGAGAAGTCAACCAAAGGCTGGGATGTGCTCAACCCTCCAGGTGAAAAGCAAACCATCACCATCGATACCAACGAAACCACATGGAGTAACTTAGATGTTAGCCCTGATGGTAAAAGCATCGTCTTTGATATGCTTGGCGACCTTTACATCATGCCAATTGGCGGTGGTAAAGCAACAGCCTTAACATCCGACATGGGCTGGAACATTCAACCTAAGTTTTCGCCTGATGGTAAACACATCGCATTTATCTCCGATCGCGCAGGTGGCGATAACCTGTGGGTGATGGACGTAGATGGCCAAAACCTGCGTCAGGTGTCAAAAGAAGTGAATAATATTGTTCACAACCCGGCATGGTCGCCTGATGGTCAATACATTGCAGTTAAGCAAGGTCAAGTAACGGGGCGTACCATCCCAGGTGGCTCTATTCGTATGTATCACATCAGCGGTGGTAAAGGCGTGTTGGTTCGTGAGCGTCTACATGGTGCAAAATCGCAAAAGAACGTTGCAGAACCCGCTTTTTCTCACGATGGCAAGAAAATCTATTACTCAGTTGATGCGACCTCTGGCGTGCGCTGGGAATATAACAAAAACTCGCTCGACGCTGTTTTCGAAATTCGTAGTTGGGATTTAGCAACCGGTGAAGAAGAGACCGTGATCCGTGGTGCTGGCGGTGCTATTCGTCCAACCGTCAGTCCTGATGGCAAATCTATTGCGTTTGTTAAACGCGAAGATAACGGCAACGAAATGGTCGGTGCTTTGTATATTAAAGATCTACACTCTGGCGTCGAAACTCGTGTTTATGCTGGCCTTGATCGCGATTTACAAGAAGCCAATGGCGCACATGGCAACACGCCTTCTTTTGCTTACACGCCGGATGGTAAATCCCTCGTTTTTTGGGCGAAAGGGGTATTCAACCGCGTCAATATTGCATCGCACGAGGTCAACGTCATCCCTACTCGCGTTGTCGCTGAAAAACAAATCACACCGGCACTACGCTTTGCGGTAGATGTCGCACCTGACACCTTTAAAGTCAAACTTGCACGCTGGTCTCAAATTTCTCCTGATGGTGAAACTGCACTATTCCAAGCGCTTGGCTACCTTTACGTAAAAGACATTGCGTCAGGCAAAGTAAAACGCCTCACTAAGCAAACTGACCACTTTGAGTTCTACCCAAGCTATTCTCGCGATGGCAAGTCTATTGTTTACACAACTTGGAGTGATAAAGACTTAGGCGCAATACGTGTTGTATCTGCAAACGGTGGTAAAGGTAAAGTGCTCACCCAAGAACCCGGTCACTATATCTCACCAAGCTTTTCACCAAATGGCAAAAACGTGCTATTTAAAAAGGTAACCGGCGGCTACTTGCTAAGCGGTGACTGGTCAATGCATCCTGGTATTTATCTAGTTAATGCTAACGGCGGTGAAGCAAAACGCATTATTAAAAGCGGTGACAACCCTCACTTTGGAGCAGACTCTGAGCGCATTTACTTCTCCACCATGAGTGATGAAACACATCGCGAACTAAAAAGTGTTAACCTCAATGGTCAAGAAGAACGTAGCCACTTCAAAGGTGATTATGTCTTTGACTTTAAAGTCTCTCCAAATGGTCAATACGTTGCATTTATCGAGCATTTCAATACGTTTGTTGCACCTTTTACCAGTACAGGTAAAACCTTATCCATTAACAAGGGTGAGAAAGCTTTCCCAGTTAAGCAAGTGTCAAAGTACTCTGGTGATTTCCTAAATTGGAAAGCAGACAGCAGCGCGCTAACTTGGGCATTTGGTCCCACACTTTATCAGCGCAAACTGACTGACACTTTCGCTTTCGTCGATGGTGCATCTGACAACACCGACGAGCTAACCGCTGAAGGCATCGACTTGAGTTTTGAGCAAAAAGCAGATAAACCTGAAGGTATGATTGCGCTAGTTGGCGGTAAAGTAGTGACCATGCGTAACGCTGAGAACGAACAAGAAATCATCGACAATGGTGTGATCCTAATCAAAGAGAATCGCATCGTTGCAGTCGGTAAGCAAGGTGAGCTAGACGTTCCTAGCACAGCTAAAGTAATGGATATTAGCGGTAAAACCGTGATCCCAGGCCTTATCGATGCCCACGCGCATGGTAGTTACGGTAGCTATAACCTACAGCCACAGCAAAACTGGAATCAGTATTCTAACCTTAGCTTTGGTGTGACGACTATCCATGATCCATCAAATAACTCTGCCGAGGTATTTTCTATGGCAGAACTACAAAGAACGGGTTTAACGGTCGCGCCACGCACCTATTCTGTTGGACGTATTTTATATGCTGGCCACGCGCCGGGTTATAAAACACCAATCAGTAACCTTGAAGACGCAGAGTTCCACGTTAAACGCCTAAAAGACGCTGGCGCTATTTCAGTGAAGAGTTACAACCACCCTCGCCGTGAGACACGTCAGCAAGTATTGGAAGCGGCGAAGAACATGGAAATCATGGTTGTGCCTGAAGGTGGTTCAAAATTCCAACACAACATGAACATGATAGTCGATGGTCATACCGGTGTTGAACATGCCCTACCAATCCCGAATATTTACTCTGATATCGAACAAATGTGGGGACAAACAAACGTTGGCTTTACGCCAACTTTTGTTGTTGCCTATGGCGGTATCTCGGGCGAAGAATACTGGTATCAACACACTAATGTGTGGGAAAACGAGCGCTTAATGAGCTTCGTTCCTGAGTATGTGGTAAAGCCAAGATCAATTCGTCCAAGCAAAGCACCTGAACGTCACTATAACCATATCAATGTCGCCAAAACCGCAAAACAGCTGCGCGATAAGGGTGTGACTGTACACATTGGTGCTCACGGCCAGCGTGAAGGTCTAGCTGCACATTGGGAATTATGGTCTATGGCACAAGGCGGATTTACTCCTTGGCAGGCGCTTCGCAGCGGTACAATCGACGGCGCAAGATATCTAGGTATGGACCGTGACCTTGGTACGATTGAACAAGGAAAACTCGCCGATCTTGCCATCATAGATGGTGATGTGCTGTCTAACATCCGTGATTCAGAGAAAGTTGCCTACACCGTGATCAATGGCCGTGTCTACGATGCGGCAACCATGAATGAAATCGGCAACTATGACAATAAACGTCAGCCTTTCTTCTTCGAAAATGGCGCGCAAACCCAAATGCATCCAGCAACTGCTGAGTATATGGAAGAAAAGGCCCATACCTATCATTGGAAACACTAATACGTAGCACGATTGAAGCGTGAAACGTTAAGTTTACAAGCCCGGCTATCTAGATAGCCGGGTTTTTTATTTTTTGTCTAGATCTTAATCAATACTGTTCTATGCTGTTATAGGTACTTCCATAGCAACAGGGAATTAGGTTATGTCTGGGTTTTCGCAATTTTTTAACTCTCTTAATTTAACTAAAAAGCTGATTTTTGCATTTCTAATCGTCGCGCTCGTGCCGTTAATAGTAATTATTTCCATCGCACTTAATACCGCATCGAATGCCATGACAGCGCAAGTATATTCACAACTTGGTGCCGTTAGTGAGATCAAAAAAAGCGCGGTTAATCGCTACTTTAAGACCGTTGAGGATAAACTCGATGCCTTTACAGCAAACCCATTGCTTCCTGTGATTGCACAAGAGTTTATTACTAGCTTTCCTAGCGCTCAGGCCGATATTAACTATGCCAAATTATCTCGATTTTATGATGAAGTGTTCGTACCTAAATTCAATCAAGAAAACCCCGAAGATACGAGCACAGCAAGGCTCATTGGTAACATTTCAGAGTCTGGGCTTGCGCTGCAAGCACGTTACTTAGCAAGCAACCCCTACCCAGTTGGTGAAAAGTACAAATTTATTGAAACCGGTCACTTAGATAGTTATGACCTTGCTCACCGCAGTTACCATCCATATATGCTTAATATCGCCGACATTTATGAGTTTTACGATATCTTTATCATTGACCCAAGTAATGGAAATATTGTCTATTCTGTATTTAAAGAGGTTGATTTTGCTACGTCACTAGAATCGGGTCCTTATGCCAATAGTAATCTAGCTTCTCTTTATCGAGAACTGAAGGACTCAACGGATCCGACAATCAGCGCTTTCGCAGACTACAAACAATACCTCCCCTCCTATAATGCACCCGCTAGTTTTATTGCCAAACCTATCGTGGTGAATGGCCAAACCGTTGCAATTGTAGCTGCACAGCTATCTATTGATGCCATCAATGCCATTATGACCGAGCGAGAAGGCTTAGGAGAAAGTGGTGAAACCTACCTAGTCGGCCCTGAGGGCCTGATGCGTTCAGACTCATTCTTAGATCCACAACATCATTCCGTGGTGAATTCATTTCGATACCCTGAACGCGGCAAGGTAGCCACGCTTGCAGTCTCTCAAGCATTAAATAATCAATCTGGACAACAGGTTATTGAAGACTACAACGGCGAAGCCGTGTTGTCTGCCTATACACCGGTGGAAGTCTTTAATACCCGTTGGGCACTGCTTGCCGAAATTGACGAAGCGGAAGCATTTGCTTCTATCACCTCGCTCTCTCAATACCTGATGATTATTTTAGCGGTCACTATAGTGTTAGTACTGATAGTCGCCTACTGGTTCTCAAAAACGCTTACCAAACCTGTTCACGAGTTGGTAGAAACCATGAAATCAGTTGAGCAGGAAGGCAACTTTTCATTGCGAGCGCCCATTCGTAGCCACGATGAAATAGGCAACAGTGCACAGGCATTTAATTCACTACTGGATGCCTTACAGCTTTCTATCACTGAGGCTAATCGTGTCATGAATCAAATGGCCTCGGGCAAGTTTGACGACCGCATAAAAGTACCGTGTCGGGGCGAGCTAGAAACCCTAAAAGAAGCCACTAACCACTGTGCCAATACGTTAAGCCGAGCTATTTCTGAACTGAATGAAATTTCCATCGATATGGCAAATGGTCAGTTTGATACCAAACTCAATGCCCCCATGTCAGGCGATTTAGAAAAGCTCAAAAATAATATTAACGATTCTTTGGCATCGATTAATTCGACTATGAACGGTATTGTTCATGTCATGACTAATATTGAACAGGGTAACTTTAAGGAGCAAGTCACCGTACCCGCTAAAGGAAAACTAGCGCAGCTCAAAGATTCGGTAAATAATTCCGTACGCAGCCTTAGCAGTGCGATTGACGGTATCAGCACGATTATGTCTGCACTACGCCAAGGCGACTTTTCTGCGCAACTCGATGCTCCACTCGCAGGCCAATTAGATACCTTAAAACAAGATATCAACTCCAGCATGGCAAACCTAGACAGAGTAATGAAAGAAATAGGCACTGTGATGGCTGGCGTCAGCAACGGCGACTTTAAACAACAAGTGGACGTAGTAGCAACGGGTCAGCTCGCGCAACTTAAAGATAATATCAATGCTTCTGTGACCGCCGTTGATGTTGCTATCTCGGAAATCTCTACGGTGATGATGGCTATTAGCCATGGTCGATTTGACCGCACCATTCAATCTGCGATGTCTGGCCAGCTCGATAATCTCAAAGGTGATATCAACCGTTCGGTCGAGAACCTCAATCAAGTCATTGAAGAACTCGGCAGCGTAATGGGCGCAATGTCCGAAGGAGACTTTAGTCAAAAAATAGAGTTGCCACTACAAGGTCAACTGCAACAACTTAAAGAGAATGTAAATGACTCGACTTTACAGGTCTCTGGAGCTATCTCCGAAGTCAGCAGCGTATTGGCTAACGTTGCTCAAGGTGACTTAAGTAATCAAGTAAAGGGTGAATATTTTGGCGTGTTTAAGTCTCTTCAGAATGACACCAATACCACAATTAAAAAACTCACCAGTGTAATCGAAGGGATCCAAGCCGCAGCAAATTATGTTGCTCAAAGTGCCGGTGAAATAGCGGCGAGTAACACTGAAATCAGCCAACGCACAGAAGAGCAAGCAGCAAACTTAGAAGAAGCCAGTGCCAGCACCGGCAATATGTTAGATGAACTCACTAAAGTTTCAAACCAATCTGGTGATGCCGTAGGACTAGCAACAAACGCAGAAAACATAGCCAAAGAAGGAGGCAGTTTATCTGCCCAAACCGTAGCCGCAATAATTGAAGTGAACAAAGCCAGTAAAGACATTAATGAGATTGTATCGGTGATTGATGGACTTGCGTTTCAAACCAACCTGCTGGCACTAAATGCTGCCGTTGAAGCGGCACGAGCGGGAGAAAATGGCCGTGGCTTTGCTGTCGTTGCAAACGAAGTACGAGAGCTGGCAGGGCGTAGCGCCGCTTCTGCAAAGCAAATCAAAGAAATTATCTCAAACAGTAATCAAAAGGTAGAGCAAGGGACTGAACTTGCTAATAGTTCCGGTGAAAAGCTGCAACAAATCGTTGGAGCCGTGAGCGATGTAAATAACAACATTATTAAAATCAATGAGTCGACTTCAATGCAGCAACAAGCCATTAAAGAAGTGGATTTGGTGGTGCAAAGGCTAACTGATCTTATTCAAGAAAACTCTGCAATTACCGAAGAAACGATGGCAGCGGCGAGGCAAATGGCTGAGCAAGCCCATGAAATGCGCACCCAGTTGAGCTATTTCCGTTTATCAAAGAATGATTACAGCGCCACTGGCAGAGAAGGTGAATTGCTTGTGCATCAATATAATGCATCTTAGGGCCTGTTGAGTTTCGAGTTAGAGCATGCCCAACTAAGCTTTTTAGTTGGGCATGTTATGCATGTACCAATGTGTATTATGCCAGCGTAAATTTATCCGCATCGAGATGGGCTGGAAATTTAGCTTTATATTGCTGCAAGTCGCTCAGCTCTAACTTTACGGTAATAACTTCTGCTTGGTCATCTGCTGCCGAAACAATGCTATTACCATTGAAGTCAATCGCTTTAGTACCACCATTATGCGCAGTGCCATACCCATCTTCACCTACGCGATTTACCGCAAGCACAAAGCACTGATTCTCAATTGCACGAGCAGCCAGTAAAGTATCCCAATGATTTCGGCGTGCCGCTGGCCAGTTTGCAATATTAATCATAACCTCATAATCGTTCTGATTACGCTGGAATACTGGAAAACGTAAGTCATAGCAGATCTGCGGTAAGAATTTAATGCCTTTTAATTCGAACACTTCACGGTGCTCACCAGCAACCACAAAATCACCCTCATTACCCAAACAGAATAAGTGTCTTTTGTCATAATGAAGTATCTTTCCATCCGGCAGGCACCACACCATACGGTTGGCCTTTTTATCTCCTTGCGGAACCAGTACGCTGCCTGCTACAACAGCCTGAAAGCGCTGAGCACATTGCTGTAAAAACTCGATGGCTGCATCAGCATAGCGTTCAACATCCGGCTCTTTTACGGCGAAGCCGGTAGCAAATGTTTCTGGTAGCAAAATTAAATCGCTTGGCTCGACATTTTCTAGCAAACGTTCAATATGGGTAAAGTTGGCCTCAGGTGAAAGCCACTGAATATCTGTTTGAACAAGGGTAACGGTTAAAGTTGACATAAGCGTTTTGCAGCCTCTTCTAATGTCTGGTTTTCCTTAGCAAAGCACAATCGTATGACCTTGTCTTCAGGTGCTTGTTGGTAAAAAACGCTGAGTGGCACTGCCGCAACCCCAACCTCTTCCACCAGATAGCGACAAAAGGCAACATCATCAAGATCAGAAATTTCACTGTAATCCAAAAGCAAAAAATAAGTCCCTTCACTTGGTAATAGCGTAAATCGACTTGACGCTAACGCCTTAACCAGAACATCGCGTTTTTGTTGATAAAATACACTCAGCTCATCAACGTGCTCAGGGTGTTCAGCAAGCATATCAGCCAATGCAAGTTGTGCCGGAGTGAAGCTTGAGAACGTTACATACTGATGGATCTTTCTAAACTCAACAGTCATTTGCTTTGGCGCCACACAGTAACCCATTTTCCACCCTGTACTATGAAAGGTTTTACCAAAGCTAGAGATCACAAACGCACGCTCAAACAATGCAGGATCAGTTAATGCGCTCAGATGAGGCAAACCATCAAAGGTAATATGCTCGTATACTTCATCACTGATCAATAACAAGTCATGTTGATTTAGCAGCTGTTTTAGTTGCTCTAAATCTGACGGCTTCAGCGTTTTAGCCGACGGGTTATGCGGTGTATTGATGATAATAGCACGGGTATTTGGGTTGATACTCGCTGCGACTTGTTGCCAATCAATTTGGTAATGCGGCGCAGTCAATGCAATATGCACAGCTTTCCCGCCAGCAAGTTCAATTGCAGGCTCATAAGAGTCGTAAGCCGGATCGAATACAATAACTTCGTCCCCTTCAGATACTATTGCCTGAATTGCCACGAAGAGTGCTTCCGTTGCACCCGAGGTCACCGTGATCTGTTCTTGTCCTGAAACCCTCACCTGATAGCGACGTTCAATTAATGCCGCAACTTGTGCTTGCAAGCTCGGTACGCCGACAGAAGGCGAATACTGGTTTTGACCTTCGCCAACATAGTGGCTCAGTTGAGATTTTAGGTAATCAGGCGCATCAAACTCCGGAAAGCCTTGCGATAAGTTGATCGCACCATGCTCGTTCGCTAATGCCGTCATTTGGCTAAATATACTAATTCCAACCTGAGGTAACTTACTTTTCACTGCAACACTCTCTTTCTTATGGTGCTAATCGTGAGTGGATGCTATCATTGCTCAAAATAGATGTATAGCCGTCCAAACGCATTTAATTTATAGGTGTTAACTATGCACACACAAGCCGCAAAACTCGCACTTATCAACGCAGGAGCTTGGGTTGCTCAGCAAGGCTGGGTTCCCGCGACTGGTGGTAATTTCTCTATCAAAACAGACTCTGGCTTTGTTGTCACGGCCAGCAGCTTTGATAAAGGTAAATTAACACCAGAACAATTTCTGGAATTAGACGCCACAGGCACCATCATTGCCGGTAGTGGCAAGCCTTCAGCTGAAACCGCATTGCACCTAAAATTATATGAATTATGCGCGGGTGCACAGTGTATATTACACACTCATTCCGTTGCTGCGACTGTGTTATCGCGATTTATTCAAGGCGAGCAATTTCGGATCTGTGGTTATGAAATGCAAAAGTCACTGTCTGGCATTCAATCGCATGAAGAAACCTTATCCATTGCCATTTTTGATAACGATCAGGATATAGAGCGACTAGCACAACGGGTGGCGCAATCTCATCAAACTACACCGGTTATACATGGTGTATTGATCCGAGGTCACGGGTTATACGCAGTGGGCCGTACAGTGCAAGAAACTCGTCGTCATATTGAGGGCTTAGAGTTTTTATTTGCCTGCGAATTAGAACGCATTAAATTGGAGGGGCGCCAATGATCAAAGCCATTTTAACAGATATTGAAGGGACAATTACCCGTATCTCATTTGTTAAAGAGATACTATTCCCGTATGCTGCTGCGCATTTACCGCAATTTATTCGCGACCATCAGCATGACACCGCCGTTGCCGAGCAAATTAGTGCCGTCAGAGCAGAATTGAATAATGCTAACGCTGATATTGATACCGTGATTGCCGCACTACTTGAGTGGATCGCCGCGGATAAAAAAATCACGCCATTAAAACAGCTGCAGGGTCTCGTTTGGCAGTTTGGCTACACAAATGGCGATTTTACCGGACATTTGTATGAAGATGCCTACCAGTTTTTAACACAACAAAAAGCGAACGGCCGCGACCTCTACGTGTATTCGTCGGGCTCAGTGAAAGCGCAGCAGCTACTGTTTGCGCACTCAGACTATGGTGATATTCGCCCGCTATTTAGCGACTACTTTGATACTAAAGTGGGTGCCAAGCAGGAAGTCTCGTCGTATCAGAACATTATTGCAGCCCTACCGTATGAAGCAGAGCAAATCCTCTTTTTAAGCGATATTGTTGCCGAGCTAGACGCAGCAAAGGCCGCTGGTATGCACACATTACAACTGTTTAGAGATGCACAAACAACATCACCTGAACATCCAGTTATATCAAGCTTTGACCATTTTGATGAAGGGGCATTTTCATGAGTCAACTGACTATCTACCAAGTACAGAATCCAAGCCAAGCTTTGCAACAAGAGCAAGACGCAAACATCATCGCATCTTTGCTCGCAGAGCAAGGCGTACGCTTTGAACAATGGCAGGCTAACACCGATATCACAGCTGAAATGTCACAAGACGACATTATTAATGCCTACCAGAGCGATATTGAAAGATTAAAAGCGCAAGGCGGTTATCAAACTGTCGACGTGATTTCACTCGCAAAGGGCAACCCTAGTGCCTCGGAGTTGCGACAAAAATTTCTTTTTGAACATACTCATAGCGAAGATGAAGTACGTTTTTTTGTTAAAGGACAAGGGCTATTCTGTTTACACTTAAACGATAGGGTTTACCAAGTTTTATGTCAGCAAGGTGACCTAATCTCAGTACCAGAAAATACGCCTCATTGGTTCGATATGGGTAGCGATCCAGAATTTACCGCCATTCGCCTATTCAATAATCAAGAGGGTTGGGTTGCAAAAAGCACGGACTCTGAAATTGCAAAACAGTTTCCATTACTTGATTAATCCAAGTCTGAATACTCACAGTGTTAACGAAGCTCTGTGAGTGCTTGCTTACTCATGCTAGGCTCACAACCTTCAACAAAATACACACCGATATGGTTATCACGATAAGCGTGATTATATTTACCGAAAAAATCTGCTTGAAACTTAAACCCAGCGTCATCCAACTCAACCAAAAGCTTATCCACCACATCCCACGACATTGTCAGTGGTGAAAAAAGCAAACTATTTGTGTGCATGCCGGTTGGAATTTCGGCCTCAGAGGGCAATATAACTAAGCTATCTGTCGTATCGATAAACAATTGTTCAAACACCTGAGGGGGACAACTTGCAACTATATGGATGTAGGTTTTTTGCGGGTGAATAGAGTGGCAACTGCATAAGGCCAGTACAACCACACCAATAATGAACCATCCCTTCATTAGTGACTTTCCTTACTTCAAAATCCCCATAGTAGAACAGCTTGTCTCCAAAAATAAAATGAAGATTTTGTGACTACTTCACGAAAAAAGCGGTAAGCAAAACGCATTTGCGTGCCAATAGCAGGCTATTAGCACGCAAATTCAACGTGATCAGCACCAAGTCAGTACCATAGAGGCGACATACTTAAATACTACAGAGTAATCAACAGCATGCTGCGATGTTCAGAAACAAAACTGTAGCTAATATAGCTTTAAATTACAAAGTTCTAAGTAGCTCTTCCTTCACTTCCATAAAAACTATAACTGCAGAGGTTTTTCTAGGAATGCGAGCACTTTCTTAAAGTATTTCAGACGATGTTCCGGTTTATAGAAACCATGCCCTTCATCTTCAAGTAAGTAATACTGATAAGACTTATCAGCCTTTTTCAGTGCATCAATTAAAGATTCCGCTTGTTCAATTGGCGCTCTTTGGTCCTCACCACCATGTACGATAAGGACAGGAACCTTAAGCTTATCGACATTATAGCTTGGAGAAAATGCCTTTAACTGTTTCTCATCGGTACCAAGTACACGTTCTAAATATGCGACCCCTGAGCTACGCTGAGCAACATCACCTTCTTCAAACATCAGTGGTAAATCGTATACACCAACAACACCGACTGCGCATTGGAATAAGTCGGGTTCTAATATTGCGCTTTGCAATGCAGAATAACCGCCAAAACTTGCCCCCATAATACAAATCCGCTTTTTATCGACGATACCTTTGGAGATTAAGTCACGGGTTCCATCAATGATGTCATATTGAATTTCCTTGCCCCACTTTTGGTAGCCAAGTACTTCAAATGCATCTCCATAACCACCAGAACCTCGAAAGTTAACTTGTAATACAGCCATTCCTCTGCTCGCTAGCATTTGTACCTCAGGGTCAAACTGCCAATAATCTCTTGGCCCATGAGGTCCACCATGAGGCATAACAATCAGAGGAAGGTTTTTCTTTTCTGCGTTTATTGGTGTTGTGAGATATCCATGAATAGTAAGTCCATCACGGCTTGTGAATTTAACAGGCTCGACTGTAGACATTTGATTTGGTTTAATCCAGCCTCTTGCAGACGCCAGATATTTCATCTTGTTGGCTTTACTATCATAAAGGTAATAATCCCCAGGATTGGTATCGCTGCTTGCGAATACAACCACTTGTCCACCATCTCTCGTGCTACTTACAATACGTATTTGATTTCCAGGGATCGAAGCTATCAGAGACTTTAAGCGTTGACTCCAATCAGCACTTTCATCAATAAATGCATAGGTAGGATATCCGGGGTCTAGTTCAATAGCGAAAGGGGATTTATCAATCGGATCTATCCATACTTTTGTTGGATCAACCACTTTATCTTGAAAAACATGAGTAAGTTTTTTGCTTTCTAAGCCTAATTTATAGAAGGCCATGGGCTCACCAGCCGTAGATGCTGAAAGATAAACTGACGTTCCAGATTTATCGAATCCATGCATCCAGAAATCATCTAAGTTGTTTTCTAATGTGAGCTCAGCCCACTTTGAGCCTGCTTCTTCACGGATGAACACTAATGAATTGCCATCATCATCCTCAGACACAACGGCGCGAACCTCTCCTTGGTGATCGGTCAAAAAGCGCCCCATTTTTTTTGGAGAATTTGTCACTTTGCGCCTGACACCAGTATGAACGTTAACCTCGTAAACTCGTGTAGTAGGCTCTTTCGAGCCAGTCCAAGGATAGGTCACAATCAACATCTTGTTTTCGTCATTGACCAAAGGGTCAAGAATATAAGATGTGCCATACAGCGGGGTAGCTTTGCGCAAACGAGACCCCGTTTGTCCCTCACCTTGGTAACCCACCAAATATTTACCACGGCTTCCATCTACATTTACGCCGAATAACTCACCATGAAACTCAGGGTGATCTTTCCAGCCTCTAATATATTCCTTTTCTAATACCACACGGTCATCATTCACCCATTCATAGCGGCCAATTTGAGCATTGTCATTGAATCGCACGGCGTGAATGAGTTTGAATTTATCAAGTTGTAAAAAACCTAATGTGTTTTTACCTTCCCTTTTTGTGATAAAGCTAAGATATTCTCCGTTAGGTGATATCTTTACATCGGAAAACTCACTACCTTTACTAAACGACTCTAGTGGTATTTCCTGTTTAGCGAATGCCTTAGCAGCTAAGGGCAACAACATCAAAGCAATAAACTTCTTCATCCTGTTTTACTTTCTCCATTTATATCGAAGCACAAAATGGGTACATTTTAACAAGATTTTGGATTTACGAGTAGTTAAAGTAATTACAAATGTTTAACTTTGTGAAAATACACCTAGGGCAACCTCATCACCCGTAAACAACCCCGTATCTAACACCCATCCGGTGATCAAACTCGCTGGTGTAACATCGAATGCTGGGTTGTATACCTCAGCATTGTTGGGTGCCCATTGACAATCACCAAAACTACCACTGACACCTGTTACTTCGCTTTTGGCGCGTTGTTCGATTGGAATGGCTGCGCCATTTGGACAACTGCGATCTAATGTTGTGATCGGGGCAACCACATAAAAAGGAATATTATGGAAATGGGCTAACACCGCGAGATTATAAGTGCCGACTTTATTCGCAAAATCACCGTTTGCCGCAATCCTATCTGCCCCCACAAAGACTTTATCGACTTTACCCGCCGCCATTAAACTCGCAGCCATATTGTCACAAATTAGCGTGTATGGGATTTGCCATGCATCTAGCTCGAACGCAGTAAGCCGACCACCTTGTAACAGTGGCCTAGTCTCATCAACCCAAACATGAATGTCACCATGTTGTTTTGCAGCATGATGGATTACGCCAAGAGCGGTGCCTACACCGGCCGTTGCCAGCGCGCCAGTATTACAGTGAGTAAGAATATTGTCTCCCGCATTCACAAGCTCCGCACCAATGTTTGCCATACGGTCGCATAACGCAGTGTCTTCTTCAAATAACTGTTCAGCGGTTGTGATCACTTGTTGTTGCCAATCAATCGCTTGCAACGCTTCACGCAATTTCGCCATGCAGTGCATTAAATTCACCGCAGTAGGGCGCGTGGCCTCAAGTTCATCTATCGAACGGGCAATTGCGTCTTTATCTTCTCCTTGTTCGACGAGATAACCAATTAACAAACTTGCCGCTAAACCGATAAGCGGAGCGCCGCGAACCTTAAGTGTCAGAATGAGCTCGCTCATCGTCGCAACGTCGCGGCATTCATGCCACACCTGCTGATGTGGCAGTAAGTATTGATCCAATACCTGTACCACGCCCGATTCGAATTTAAGACTACGTGCAATTAAGGTTTTCATGACATCCCGCTCTTTCAAAGTGTACTAATGATATTTTACATCAAGATCTAAAGAAGTATAGACATCTAAACATTTAAAAATATAGAATGCTAATAGCAAAAATCCACAAGGTGCAGAAACATGTCGAGCTACATTGAATTTGATGCAAAAAAAGTTATTGATTACATTACTAATTTAGGAAGCTTCTTTGATAAAGATGCAAGCTTATCTTGTTATGAGTTTGGTGATGGCAATCTGAATTTGGTTTTCCGCGTACAAGATACGCAAGAAAATAGCATCATCGTCAAGCAAGCTTTGCCTTACGCTCGATGTGTGGGTGAGAACTGGCCTCTTACATTAGACAGAGCCAGAATTGAAGCCAGTGTGTTACAACGCCATGGTGAGATCTGCCCAGATACCACAGCAAAAGTGTTGCACCATAATACGGAGTTAGCACTAACCGTGCTGGAAGATCTTGGCCATCTACGCATTTTACGCGGTGAATTAAACCAAGCGAACACCTTTACAAGGCTCAGCAAAGACGTCGCAAATTATCTAGCAAAAACCAGCTTTTACCACTCAAGCTTTTACTTAACACCGAGTGAAAAGAAAGCCCTAGTCACCGAGTTTACTAATCCCGAACTGTGCGCTATCACAGAAGATTTATTCTTTGACGACCCATACCGCGATGCTGAAAGAAACAACTTTCCAGAGGCGTTGCAATCGTCTGTGGAAATGCTGAGAAAAAATAAGACGTTATTAGTTGAAGTGGCAAAACTCAAAGCCCAATTTCTCAATGCACCAGAAACTTTACTTCACGGTGATGTCCATACTGGCAGTATTTTCGTCGACGCCGAGCACACTAAGCTAATCGATCCAGAGTTTGGCTTTTTTGGCCCCATAGGCTTTGATTTAGGCTCATTTATCGGCAATTTACTGCTTAACTACTGTGCCCAACATGCTCGTATTAACGCTCTGCCAAAACGTCGAAATATGCAGGTGTATTTACTCGATAATATCGCCACCACCCTATCTAACTTCTATGCCACTTGGCTTGAACTGGCGAAAACACAAACACGCGATCTCTCATTGCAAGCAGAAGGCTATGCGGAATACTTCCTCACCAAGGTACTGCAAGACGCGGTTGGTTATTGTGGGTGTGAATTGATCCGCCGCACCATTGGTCTCGCACATGTTGCAGACATTGATGCGATTGAAGATGAAGACGCGCGCTTAGCGGTACAACAGCGAGCACTACACTTAGGTGAACAGCTCATCATTAATGCCAATAAATGCCGAACGACCGATGATGTGTACCAGCTAATAATTAGTTTTGTAAACTAAACTAGCTTAGGCTAATAAAATGATAAAAGCCCAAGGTTACTACTTTGGGCTTTTTTATTAGAGAGATAATCTAGATTACTTACGCGCTTGATTCATCGTGGTTTCAATATATTTGTCGATTTGCTCTTCAAGCACAAATAATGGCACAGAGCCATGACGTAAGATTTGGTGGTGAAATTCACGGATATCAAATTGATCACCCAGTGCTTTTTCCGCTTTGCGACGTAGCCGCTTAATGGTTAGTTCACCAATTTTGTATGACAGTGCTTGAGCTGGCCACGAGATATAACGATCAGTCTCCGTTTTAACATTATGTAAGGACAAGGCAGTGTTGTCTTTCATAAAGTTCATCGCTCGTTCGCGGCTCCAGCCAAACATATGCATGCCGGTGTCTACAACCAAACGAGCCGCTCGCCACATCTCGTAGGTTAAACGACCAAAATCACTGTAAGGGTCTTGATAGAACCCCGCTTCGATACCCAAAAATTCAGAATATAACCCCCACCCTTCACCAAAAGCTGAAATATATTCGTTACGACGATATTCCGGTAGGTAATCAAGCTCGGCATTCAAGGAGATCTGCAAATGGTGACCAGGCACGGCCTCATGTAGAGTCAATGCTTCTAATACGTATAACGGGCGCTTATCCAGTGCGTAGGTATTTACCCAATAGTAGCCTGCATCAGTATCACTGCGTGCGCCCGAATAACGCCCAGTCGTATATTTAGGCGCAATGCTCGCAGGTACTGGGGCGACGCCGTATGGCTTTCTTGGTAATGTATGGAATAGCTTAGGTAGCTGAGCATCCATCTTCTTTGCTATATATGCAGCTTCTTTAAGTAACGCTTCGGGGGTTTTGGCATAAAATTGTGGATCGGTTCTTAAGAACTGCACAAAGTCGGCAAAAGATCCCTTAAAGCCTACTTTTTTAATAATTTTTTCCATCTCCGCACGGATCCGAGCCACCTCTTTGAGACCAAGTTCGTGGATCTCCTTAGGCGTCATATTCGTGGTGGTATAGTATTTCGCTCGATTCGCATAAAACGCCTCACCATTTGGTGTCGAAGAAATTCCAATTTCAGTTCTCGCCGCAGGACGATACTCATTGACAAAGAAATTAAGGTAATCTTGATACGCTGCGATCACATCGCCTTTAATAATCTTTTTGGCACGCTGTTGCAGTGCTTTAAATTCGGTATCAGGCAAACCCGCTTGGTTTTGTGTAAACGGGCCATAAAACTCGGATTTTGTCACATCATCAACGATATAAGCTTCGATAGAACTTTCATAACCTTCAAGCACCGCTTTCGGCTGAGTCAAGCCAACCGCTATACCTTCTTTCATCCAGTCGATATTTTGCTCAAAATAGCGTGGAACCTGCTGCAAACGTGCTAAATATAGCTCGTAACCAGCACGTTTCTTAAAGTCATGACTCGAGATCATAAAAGACAGACCGGAATGAAAACCGTATTCCGAGGTGAGCGGCATATAATGGCTATGAAACCGATATTCATCGACGTTATTCTGCACTTGTGCACGCAATATCGTGAGATTGATTTGGTTTTCCTCACTTAGCGCTGAAGTGTCGATATTATCGAGCTGAGCCAAAAACTGTAGACGCTGCTGATTTGTGGTCGCCAACTTTTCTGCACTGAGGTTTGGTAGCAGAAACTCTGCTTTTGTATCACTGCGACCATAGGCATTGTTATCACTTCTAAATTTCATAACGCTGCCAGCTATTTGAGTAAACTCAGCGTTATTGTCAGTTCCGGTAATAGCACAACCAGATAAGGCGACAGTTAAATAAACGGCGACGCTTGAACGTTTAGTCCACAGCTTTAATTTTGGTGATAACACGCTGACTTCCTCAATACTTTGTTGTTACTCAGTTCGCGGTAAAATAGCCAAAAAATAATGATTATCCATCGCTCTGAGCTTTGTTATGGTGAAATGAACTTTCTGCTAGTCAAAGTAGGAGAGTCCCGTAACAGATGCAACTTAATTCGACAGAATCACGAATATCTCAGATCGAATACAATTTACTCAACCTAGTAAAAATTGATGAGAAAATCAGCAATTCAACAAAAAAATGTAAATTTTCTATTTCAAAGACAAATTTTTTACTTTTAAATTCGGACGATACAGATTAATGTAGGTCTAGTGCAATTAGGACAAGAGTTACACCGAAGGAGCTGGTGGTAGTTCATTAACGTTTGATAATTAATTGTTGTGGTAAATGAAATGATGTTCCATGATCCCATGGCTGTTGCCCAAGAAAAAATGACACAGGTGTGCCTGTTTTTAGAGCAACATCATTTGCCGCCCACGCCTTTAAATTATCAGGTTGCTTATACCCATATTAGCGCCACGAACAAAGATCTCGACTGTGCCATCAACAAAGCCATCAAAGCGCACACAAAAATAGACTGCGTATTCATTGAGCAACTCTACTATCAGTTTCTAGATCAAGGACAAAGAACACAATCAGAACTACTTGAAGGCGTTGATTCTTTGGTGACTGAATTACACGAAAATGCAGAAACCTCACAAAAGCAGGTTATTCGCTTTGCCCAACAAGTCAGTCAATGTGTGCATAATTTAGATGAACACAACATTCAAAAGAGTAAGCGCGCACTATCAACACTCACCAAACAAACTGAGCTATTGCTAAAACAGCACAAACAATTTAAACAAGCGTTAATAAAATCGCGTTTAGATTATGAACGTAATCAAAAGTTACTACTCGACTTGCGTAAACAACACTTATTAGACCCACAAACGGGTCTTTATAAGCGTCACTATCTTCATCAAAAAGTGTCCCTATGGCAATCGCAGCAAAAATCCGTCTGTGCGCTTTCTATCCAAGTTGATAACCTTGACGAGTTTTCAACGCGGTTTGGTGATGTTGTGGGTGAA
Organism: Pseudoalteromonas flavipulchra NCIMB 2033 = ATCC BAA-314; assembly: GCA_000814665.1. Classification (GTDB taxonomy): domain Bacteria; phylum Pseudomonadota; class Gammaproteobacteria; order Enterobacterales; family Alteromonadaceae; genus Pseudoalteromonas; species Pseudoalteromonas maricaloris. The sequence goes on along the minus strand of JWIH01000016.1, from coordinate 270,922 downwards.
GTTGTGCTTAATCGTATCGCCAATAATATCAAACGTTATGTCGTTGAAAGCGGCTTACCTGGTCGCACAGGAAAAAAAGAATTCACGGTTATCCTTGCCGATGTAGATTTAGATACCGCGAGTGTTATCGCGGAAAAAGTGCGTAAAGGTGTTGAGCGATTAAAGTTTGTCAGCGCGAAAGGGAAAATTCCATTACCTAATGTGTCTCTGGCCCTTGGGATAGCCCAACTTGCACCAGAGCAAGACTTTAATATGTTGGCAAAACGCGCAGGTTACGCTGCACAGAAAGCACATTCTCTCGGCCAACACTGTTATATTAGTCACTGATCCGCAATATCCTCTTTTGTTTGCATTTTCAACAATACAACACGGATAAGAAATTGCACCTACGGCTACCAATCAAGTACACTAGCAACCATAGTTGCAGAGTAATGATGGAACCCACATGAAAGAGTCACAAGACAATACTACCCACTTTGGATACAAAACAGTCGAGACCGACAAAAAAGCCTCTATGGTTGCAGACGTATTTCATTCTGTAGCTGCAAAATACGACATCATGAATGATCTGATGTCATTCGGTATCCATCGTTTGTGGAAGCGTCAAACTATTGCCTGCTCAGGTGTACGCGCTGGTCACAAAGTACTTGATCTTGCTGGCGGTACGGGTGATTTAACCGCAAGATTTAGCGAATTAGTTGGTGATAAAGGACAAGTTGTTTTAGGTGATATTAACGACTCAATGCTTAAAGTAGGCCGCGAAAAATTACGCGATTCGGGACTTGTTGGCAATATTGAATACGTTCAAATGAACGCAGAAATGCTGCCATTTGACGATAATACTTTTGATGTTATCACTATTGCCTTTGGTTTACGTAACGTAACTGATAAAGATAAAGCATTGCGCTCAATGTACAGAGTACTAAAGCCAGGTGGACGCTTACTGGTACTTGAATTTTCAAAGACAGATAATGAAGCGCTGGCAAAGCTGTATGATATGTATTCATTTACACTATTACCTGCAATGGGCAAATTAGTTGCAAATGACAGTGAGTCTTATCGCTACCTTGCAGAATCTATTCGCATGCACCCAGATCAAGAAACGCTAAAATCCATGATGGATGAAGCCGGTTTTGAACAAACTGACTACCAAAATATGACCGGAGGCATCGTCGCCCTTCATCGCGGCTTTAAATTCTAGGAGTTGCTGTGTTAGCTTCATTACTTGGCGCCGTACTTGAGACGGCTTTAAACAAAGGCCTTAAACTCTCGCCTGAGCTAAAGCATGTGCTAAGTAAAGGCCAACACAAAGTGCTCAGTGTTGATATTCGAGATCAAAATACTTGTTTAGCTGTGACTTACACAGGCATTAACATTCACGTTTTATGTCCTTTTGATGGCGAAGCCGATTGTTCAATTAGTGCCGATTTACCAACCTTGCTTGAGCTCAAAGATCCAAGCCAACTCACTGCGCTTATCCGTCAAGATAAGCTCGACCTTGAAGGGGATTTGGCGCTCGCACAACTATATAGTAATGCATTAGCAACACTTGATATTGATTGGGCGGAACACCTCGCCAAATATGTCGGTGATGGGCCCGCACAAGTTGCCGTAGATGCTTTTCATAAGTTGGCGCATCGCGCAAAGCAAGATGGACAGGTAGCCAAGGCAACCCTAACTGGGTTATTTCAAGATGAGTTGAAGGTTGCGCCTCACCCGCTCGAGTTTCAACAGTTTAAGCAGCAAGTGAGAACATTAAACAATCAAGTCGAAAGCTTAAATCAACGCCTCAGCGCATTACTTCAGCAAAACAAAGGAAATTAGGTTGTCTTTACTTCGCTTGCATCAGATCACCAAAACATTTTTAACCTATGGTTTAGACGAAATCGTCCCTGCGCATAAGCAGCCTTGGTACGGTAAACTCGCTCGAGCGAGTTTGTTTTGGCTGCGCAACAAACATAAAGATAAACCAGTAGGCACACGCCTACGTCTGGCATTACAAACTTTAGGGCCGGTGTGGATCAAGTTCGGCCAGATGCTTTCAACCCGTCGAGATTTACTACCACCAGATATTGCTGAAGAACTTGCATTTTTGCAGGATCAAGTTCAACCATTTGACCCCGCGATGGCACAAAAGCTCATTGAGCAAGCACTAGAAATCGACAATATTCATGAATACTTTGCTGAATTTGAATCAAAGCCACTGGCTTCAGCCTCGATAGCGCAAGTACATGCAGCCAAGCTACAACACAAAGATGAGTTAAAAGATGTCGTGATCAAAGTTATTCGTCCCGATATCGAGAAACAAATCCATGCAGACCTCTCTTTAATGGAGCGTTTCGCTAAAATCGTTGTCAACTTACTCAGCGAAGGAAAACGCCTGCGCCCAGTGGAAGTTGTTAGGGAATACAAAAAAACCTTACTCGACGAGCTAGACTTGATGCGAGAAGGCGCGAACGCAATTCAACTCAGACGCAACTTTGAAGACTCAGATTCACTGTATATCCCTGAGGTATATAGTGATTATTCACGTAAAAACGTGCTGGTGATGGAACGCATCTACGGTATTCCGGTTTCAGACACCGAAGCCTTGTTAGCACAAGGCACCAATATGAAATTGCTGGCCGAGCGCGGCGTGGAAGTCTTTTTCACACAGGTATTCCGTGACAGTTTTTTCCACGCAGATATGCATCCTGGCAATATTTTTGTCTCTCGTGAAAGTCCTCATAACCCTAAGTATATTGGCATAGATTGCGGCATAGTCGGCACCTTGAACCGCGAAGATAAACGCTATTTGGCCGAAAACTTTATCGCCTTTTTTAATCGTGATTACCGCCAAGTAGCGCAACTTCATGTGGATTCTGGTTGGGTTCCTGCAGATACCTGCGTAGAAGAGTTTGAGTTTGCCATTCGCACTGTATGCGAACCCATTTTTAACAAACCGCTTGCAGAAATCTCTTTTGGTCATGTGCTAGTAAATTTGTTTAATACGGCAAGACGGTTCAACATGGAAGTGCAACCACAGCTAGTATTATTGCAAAAAACCCTGCTGTATGTAGAAGGCCTAGGGCGCCAACTTTATCCGCAGTTAGACCTGTGGAAAACGGCCAAACCTTTTTTAGAGCATTGGGTGCAAGAACAAGTTGGCCCTCTCGCGGTGGCGAAAAAGCTATATGCGAACTTACCATTTTGGGCTGAAAAAATGCCTGAACTGCCAGACTTGATTTACCAAAATCTCAAGCGCCGCCCTCCTCCAACTGTCACACAAAAAGCAGATACTGCGACTAAGCCTCTATTATTGGGCTTAGCAGCGAGCAGTTTTGCAATTATATCGGGATTGAGCTTTATTTTTGACAAGCCTGTCGCAAGTAGCCTACTTGCGATTATTGCCATGCTAGTATTTATTGGCGCATGGCGTAAAACAGGGTGATTTTTTGCTCGCTAGGCGTATAATCGTTATTCATAAGCAGTAAGTATCAATGGAGTTATTATGGGATTCGGTGGGATCAGTATTTGGCAATTACTTATTATTTTAGCCATCATTGTTTTGTTATTTGGAACTAAAAAACTACGCGGTATTGGTAGTGATTTGGGTGGTGCAGTTAAAGGCTTTAAAAAGGCGGTATCGGATGAGCAAACTGCGACCGACGCTGAGCCTGAAAAGTTAAAAAATACAACAACTGAGCAAGCACAGCCGGTATCAGAGAAAGAAAAAGATAAGGTGTAATTCAACATGGGTATGTGGGAGTTAGTGGTCGTTCTTATCGTTGGCCTAATTGTACTTGGCCCCGAACGTCTTCCCGTTGCAATCCGCACCGTAGCAAGATGGATAAAAACGGTAAAATCTGTCGCCAATTCAGTCAAGGCTGAAGTGAGTGAAGAATTACGTGTTCACGAGCTACATAATAACTTGAAGAAAGCGGAACAACAGGGAATGCAAGATTTGGCCCCCGAACTCAAGCAATCCGTTCAAGAGTTACAAGATGCGGCTGAATCAGTCAGACATTCTTATAAATCAACCGAAAATAATAAAAACAAAGACTAATCAATCTAGCAGTTAGATAGTTCAGTCAAAGGCTAGTTTTGGGTAATTTAGACGCCCAAACAGCTCCTTTTTGTTATATCTAACTGGAATTATATTCGTACGAGTCAAGTTACATGACAGAATCAGCCCAAAGTGGATTTATAGCTCACCTTGTTGAGTTAAGAAACCGCTTAATGAGAGCGTTATTGAGCGTTTTCGTTATCTTTGTTGCTTTGGTGTACTTCGCCAATGATATCTATGCCTTCGTTGCAGCACCGCTTGTAAATAGCTTGCCTAGCAACACAACCATGATAGCTACAGATGTTACAGCGCCGTTTTTTGCTCCGTTTAAATTAACGCTTTTTGTGTCACTATTTGCCGCTGTGCCTTTTATTTTGCATCAGGTGTGGGGCTTTATCGCACCCGGTTTATATAAACACGAAAAACGTATGCTTATCCCTATATTACTCTCAAGTGTATTGTTATTTTATGGCGGCATAGCATTTTGCTATTTTGTTGTAATGCCGATCATTTTGGGATTTTTTACCAGTGTGGGGCCAGAAATGATGACGCTATCGCCAGATATCAGCAGCTATCTTGGCTTTATCCTGAAACTATTTTTTGCTTTTGGCATCGCCTTTGAAATTCCCGTCGCTATCATGCTTATATGTTGGAGTGGCATGACAACCCCTGCGAGCTTAAAAGAGAAACGACCTTATGTTGTCGTTGGTGCTTTTGTCATCGCAATGTTTTTAACTCCACCAGATGTTCTATCTCAAACTCTATTGGCACTCCCTATGCTACTCTTGTTTGAACTAGGACTCATTCTAGCCAAATTTTACAGCGCCAAACCAAAACAACAGGAGTCAGAACAATGAAAAAAACCATGATACTGTTCGCACTAGGATTTTCCTCTTTATGCGCCGCAGAGCCGATAAATACGCAGGCACTACAAGCTTGTACTCTGATTGAAAATGATTTTAAACGACTCATGTGCTATGACAATGTGATTGCTAATAAACCAATCACGGAAACACATTCAAGCAAAGCGCCCGTAAACAAAGATAAAATAAACACAGTGCGCAATGAAAAAAAAGCAGAATTGAAAGAAGATGGCTTTGGTTTAGAGCATAAAGTTAAAGCGGCAAGCGAAGAAATCGAAGAAATTACCGCTAAACTCGTAAAAACAACCACTCAAGGCCGCGATAAAATGGTATTCACCTTAGACAATGGTCAAGTATGGAGGCAAGTTTCTTCAGAAACTTTTTTCGCCAATGAAGGAGACACATTAATTATTGAACGCGCGTCTTTTGGCTCTTTTTTAATGAAGAAAGCGGGCTCAAACCGTACAACGCGAGTTAAACGAGTTAACTGATGAACACGATGTTCGATGCTGGTGTAAATCTCACCAGCTCGCAATTTTCATCCGATTTGGCCGAGGTAATTGCTAGAGCCAAAAACGCTGGCATAGAATCTATGCTCGCCATTGGCTGCGATTTAACAAGCAGCGAACAAAGTATTTCACTCGCTGAGCAATACCAGCTTTATTGTACAGCAGGTGTCCACCCTCACGACGCAAAAGATGCACCTGACACGCTCTACGATGATCTCCTCACTCTTTTAAAAAGTAGCAACAGGGCTATTGCTGTTGGTGAATGTGGCTTGGACTTTAATCGCGACTTTTCACCAAGGCCGATACAACAAAGCGTATGCTTGACGCAACTGCAGTTAGCAGAAGCTATTGATTATCCAGTGTATCTGCATGAAAGAGACGCGCACGATGCGCTATTTTCGTTACTGCAAGAAGTTAACGTTCATGGAGTACTTCACTGTTTTACTGGTGACCATAACGCACTACGACGTTACTTGGACTATGGGTTAATGATAGGCATCACAGGCTGGGTTTGCGATGAACGTAGAGGCCAAGCACTACAAGATCTAATCCAGTATATCCCCCTAGACCGTTTGCTGTTGGAAACTGATGCGCCCTACCTACTACCTAGAACAATTAGCCCAAAGCCCAAGTCTCGCCGCAATGAACCAATGTATTTATCTTATGTGGCTGAACAAATTGCACACCTAAAACAATGTCCTGTCACGGAAGTGATGAGCACGACTTCGGCTAATTTTAAACAGCTGTTTGTGAGGTAAAGCCAGTAATGCGCATTGTGTTGTCTTTACTTATATTGATATACAGCTCTGCTGTATTTTCTGCCGTCACTATTTCAGAGTCATTCAAGGTAGAACACCAAGTAAAGCTAAGTTACACACTGAGTAAATATGCATCGTTAAACGAACTGCTTGCGGCTCCTGTCGAATGGCATAGCAGCACCCAAATCCCCACAGGCCTTCGACCTGTAGCAAAGTACTTATGGCTAAAAATAGCGCTGCACAATACTAATAACTCGCTCACGCCAGTATTGGTAAGTATAAACAATAATCTCATCGATGCGGTAACTGCCTATCATGTCAGGCCGAACCATCCAATATTCAGCTTAGATATGGGCGATGCCTTGCCACTGATTAAGCGACCACTAAAGTATGAATCTCTAGTTGTTCCGCTTGAGCTGCAGCCACAAACGCAAAGCCATTTATACTTACAGATCAGTGATGAAGGGGTTATCACGGCTCCTCTTGCAATTTGGGAGCCGAATGAATACCTCCAATTTAAGAGTAAATTTAATCTTATTTTTGGAATTTTAGCAGGCTTTGTACTAGCACTCGCCCTAACCAATGCCACGCTCTATTGTGTTACAAAAAAAGGTTACTTTTTATGTGCCACTTTGTTTATCGCTACAGTATGGCTTTTCAATGCACATATCTATGGCTTTGGTTATCGCTATTTTTACTCTTCATGGCAGTGGTTTCAACAGTATGGTCAAGGCATGATGATGTTATTGCTCAGCGCACTGCTGTTGCCCGCTTTGAGTTATTGCTCTGGAAAGTCACTGCTTGCGCACCCAAAGCTGACGAAAAGAAAGGCCATTCTAGCGACATTGTGCTTGTTTCTGCTCATTGCTTTTTTACCTGTTTCTCAGTCTCTCCTGCTAGCGCTTAGCATCAGCTTTATTGTCTCTGTATTGATTATCTATACGCTCGCTCGTGTTAACCACAAGAGTCGAAATATCTTAATTGCAATCGCACTCTGCCACTTTATCGTAATTAGCTACCCGTTTACGGTTGAGCTGGGGATTCAGTCCGGCAGCTTTTTGAACCATTTGGGTTACTTTGGTATTTTTGTCGTTGAAGCCACGTTGCTGAGTTACCTGCTCATACGTCTATATATATTTCAAAGAGATGAAAAGCTGGCCAAGCAACAGCAACGGCTAGCTCATACTCAAGCTGAAGATGCCCTATTAAAAGAAAAGCTTAAACTACAAGAACAGGCCCAGTACGACTTAGAGTCCAACATTGAGGAACGCACTTTTGAGCTTCAAGTCACATTAAGGGAACTTGAGGATAAAAACCGAGAGCTCGAGCGCATGAACATGGAAGATCCACTCACAAAAGTGAAGAACCGGCGCTATTTCGACAAGCGTTTACAGATGGAAGTACGTCGTTCAAGACGAGAGCAGACAGTATTGAGCCTTGTTATTTTTGATATCGATCACTTCAAAAAAATTAACGACAAATATGGTCACTTGGCTGGTGATCAAGCAATTTGCGAATTTGCCAACTTAATAAAATCACACTTGCGGCGACCACATGATGAAGTGTTCCGCTATGGTGGTGAAGAGTTTATTTTGCTACTACCAAACACCCCAGAAGAAGGTGCTGTCGGAGTAGCTGAACGCCTGAGAGTGGCTACAGCAGATCTCAATATCAAATTTGGTGAAGATACGCTTAAATTGACCACCAGTGCAGGCGTTTATAGTGCAGTGGTTAGCGATCCACATAACCCACAGCTTTACACTGACAATGCGGACAAAGCCTTGTATCAAGCAAAACAGCAAGGTCGTAATCGTGTTGTTACTTTCAAACCCAATCAGGAGAACTAACGTGGCTCAATCAGGACTCGATCTTTTCCCCCTAACTCGCATGCGCAGAATGCGTCGCGATGACTTTTCAAGACGTCTAATGAGCGAAAGCACGCTAACGGTTAATGACTTAATCTATCCAGTATTTGTATTGGATGGTGAATCTAAGCGTGAAGCTATCCCATCAATGCCAGGTATTGAGCGTTTATCTATTGATCTATTAGTTGAGGAAGCCAAGCAACTAGTAGAGCTAGGGGTTCCTGCCATCGCCTTATTCCCAGTAACACCGGCGGAACAAAAATCGTTACTAGCTGAGGAAGCATACAACCCTGAAGGGATTGCACAAAGAGCGGTACGTGCTATTAAAGCAGCATGTCCTGAGCTTGGTGTGATCACCGATGTTGCATTAGACCCATTCACAGTCCACGGTCAAGACGGTATCTTAGATGAAGATGGTTATGTCATGAATGAAGAAACCGTGGAAGTATTAGTCAAACAAGCGCTTTCGCATGCAGAGGCAGGTGCCGATATCGTCGCCCCTTCCGATATGATGGATGGCCGAATTGGCGCTGTTCGTGAAGCACTTGAAGAGTGCGGTTTTATCCATACTCGTATCATGGCGTACTCTGCCAAGTATGCATCGAGTTATTATGGCCCTTTCCGCGACGCGATTGGCTCTGCAGGCAACCTAAAAGGTGCAGACAAGAAAACCTATCAAATGGATCCTGCTAATTCTGACGAAGCATTACGTGAAGTGGCTTTAGACTTACAAGAAGGTGCTGATATGGTGATGGTAAAGCCAGGCATGCCATACCTAGATGTTGTCAGACGCGTTAAAGATGAGTTTGGGGTACCAACATTCGCTTACCAAGTAAGTGGTGAATATGCGATGCATAAGGCGGCGATTGATAACGGCTGGTTGGCTGAGAAGCCTGTTGTACTGGAGTCTCTACTAGCATTTAAGCGTGCTGGTGCGGATGGCATTTTGACTTACTTTGCAAAACAAGCCGCAATTTGGCTGAATGAAAAGTAATACCAATTGCATTAATGCAATTGGTGTGAAACCTTTAAATTTGAGCAGGTGAAACCCTCACCTGCACTTCCTTTACACCTTATCTGACCAAACTTTCTGCTTTTAAAAGCTCATCGCGATTCATTTTCCAGCTAAAGAAGCGAATAATACGACCATCATCAAGATATACCTCGGGAAGACTTACAATACCCAAAGAGCGTAACCTAATCGCCTGAATATGTTCCGTATGGATATAGTGGGTTTTACCTAAAAAGTTATAGCTAACTCCCGCCTTATCTATATGCAGAAAACGCTTTCCGGTTAGTGACAGTATCAATATTGTTAGGGTAAAAAATAGTAAGGTAAGTGTAACTATTTGCAATAATGATGAGGGAGTATCTAAAATGAAAAACAGTTCATTACCCAGCCAGATAAGGGACAGTGCCAGTACATAGAAAAGCCAGTTTATTTCCAGTTCTAAAGTTCTCATTGAGTATCTCCTTTATTTACCCAACCACAATCAAATTTGAGCCCACGACGCAATAATGTGACTCTATTTATTGAAGAAAAGCTAATGATAAAGTGCTAATGTTCCTAAAGCAAGAACTTTAAAATTAATAAAACATGAAATAATCGTGACGACTTTTAGACAGGGTATTGAACTTATAACCAATTGAATTTAAAAATAAAAAAGGCCGCCAAAGGCGACCTTCTCATGCAAAATAAGTAATTAATTACTTAGCTGCTTTTTTCTCTTTCTCAGCTGCGATTACCGCGTCAGCAACGTTTGCTGGACATGGTGCATAGTGTGAGAATTCCATTGAGAACTGACCACGACCAGACGTGATAGTACGTAGGTGACCGATGTATCCGAACATTTCAGATAGTGGTACTTCACCCTTGATACGAACGCCCATTGCGCCAGCTTCTTGGTCTTTGATCATACCGCGACGACGGTTAAGGTCACCAATTACGTCACCTACGTTGTCTTCTGGCGTGAACACGTCAACTTTCATGATTGGCTCAAGAAGTTGTGCACCCGCTTTAGGGATAGACTGACGGAATGCGCCTTTAGCAGCGATTTCGAACGCGATTGCTGATGAGTCAACTGCGTGGAAACCACCGTCGAATAGCTCAACTTCAACGTCTAGTACTGGGAAGCCCGCTAGTACACCTTCGTCCATCATTGACTTGAAGCCTTTCTCAACTGCTGGCCAGAATTCCTTAGGAACGTTACCACCAACAACTGAAGACTTGAACGTAAAGCCAGAACCAACTTCGCCAGGCTTGATACGGTAGTCAATCTTACCGAACTGACCAGAACCACCAGACTGTTTCTTGTGCGTGTAGCTATCTTCAACTTCTTTAGTGATAGTTTCACGGTAAGCAACCTGAGGCTGACCAACGATTAGGTCTACACCGTATGTACGCTTAAGGATGTCTACCTTAATGTCTAGGTGAAGCTCACCCATACCTTTAAGGATAGTTTCACCTGAATCTTCATCAGTCTCAACTTGGAATGAAGGATCTTCTGCAACCATCTTACCGATCGCGATACCCATCTTCTCGTTACCACCTTTATCTTTAGGTGCAACAGCGATTGAGATTACTGGATCAGGGAAGATCATCGCTTCAAGTGTACACTCGTGCTTAGGATCACATAGCGTGTGACCTGTTTGAACGTTCTTCATACCAACAACAGCGATGATGTCACCCGCTTGTGCTTCAGTAAGTTCAGTACGCTCGTCCGCTTGCATCTCAACCATACGGCCGATACGCTCTGTTTTACCAGTTGCAGAGTTAAGGATAGTGTCACCTTTCTTCATGCGACCTGCGTAGATACGGATGAACGTAAGTGCACCGAAACGGTCGTCCATGATTTTGAACGCAAGCGCTTTAAGTGGTGCATCAGCGTCAACAGTTGCTACTTCACCAGTAGGCTCACCTGTTTCTGGATCTGTTAGCGGCTGAGGATCAACTTCTGTAGGAGACGGTAGGTAGTCAACAACTGCGTCTAGTACTAGCTGCATACCTTTGTTCTTGAATGCAGAACCACAGAAAGTTGGGAAGAACGCAAGGTCACGAGTACCTTTACGGATACACGCTTTGATTTGCTCTAGTGAAGGAACTTCACCTTCCATGTACGCTTCCATTAGGTCGTCGTCTTGCTCAACAGCAGACTCAACTAGCATCTCATGGTATTCTTCAACTTTGTCTACCATGTCAGCTGGAACGTCAGTAATTTCGTAGTTTTCAGGAAGACCTGTGTCATCCCAAACGTATGCTTTCTTCTCAAGTACGTCTACAACACCACAGAACTGGTCTTCGATACCGATTGGAAGCGTCATCACTAGTGGGTTAGCACCAAGTACTTTCTCAACCTGACCAACTACGCGGTAGAAGTCTGCACCCATACGGTCTAGTTTGTTTACGAAGATTACACGTGCAACTTCTGATTCGTTCGCATAACGCCAGTTAGTTTCTGATTGTGGCTCAACACCACCAGAACCACAGAATACACCGATACCACCGTCAAGTACTTTAAGTGAACGGTATACTTCTACTGTGAAGTCAACGTGTCCAGGAGTATCGATAACGTTTAAACGGTGGCCTTTCCACTCACAAGTTACCGCCGCTGATTGGATTGTAATACCACGCTCAGCTTCCTGCTCCATGAAGTCAGTAGTAGACTCACCGTCGTGTACTTCACCAGTTTTGTGGATTTTACCAGTAAGCTTTAGAATACGCTCAGTGGTGGTAGTTTTACCCGCATCAACGTGCGCGAAAATACCAATGTTTCTGTATTTCGATAAATCTGCCATTGTTTTACTCTATTTAAAGTAGAAAAATTATTCGGCGGGAGTATATCACCTCTTGTAGCGAACATCATCCTTGAAGTCGTCTAAAATGCAATCAATTCGCGAAAAAGTTTCTAATGCGAAACTTTGTGACCCATTTTTACCGTATCGCTTACTGCTAGGCCGCTGTATTTAAGAAAATTCCGTTGTATTTTGTCAATTTCAGGGCGGTGAGCTTGGGTTTTTGTTTAAAATATCTGCTTTCCAAACAAGTTGGCATGCTGGACTTGGAAGACATCATCTAGCAAAGAAAAATGCGCTATTTTACCCACTTCAATGCTACCAAGTTCATTGTCCATATTTAAATAAGTTGCGGGTACTAAACTTGCCATATTAATGGCCTCTAGAAGCGGAATGTTGGCCAATTCTGCTAAATTCTTCACTGCTTTTTCAAGTGTTAGTGTACTGCCGGCCAAACTGCCGCTATGAGTTTTCGCCACGCCACCCTTAACCACAATTGGCATTTCACCCAATTGATATTCACCATCTTTAAGGCCACCAGCATTAATACAATCACTGATCAAGGCCACCTTATGCTGACCTTTTAGGCGGTAGATCAACTGTAAAATCGCAGGGTGCAAATGAATGCCATCGGCAATCACTTCCACCAAGGCTTGGCTATCAAGTAACAACGCACCAGCACAGCCCGGCTCACGGTGATGAATACCGCGCATGCCGTTAAACACGTGCACCCCGCCGCAGGCACCATGTGCTAGGGCAGCATTGGTTTGCGCAAAATCCGCATCACAATGACCTAACATCACTCGCACCCCATGTTTACTTAGGTACTGTGTCATCTTAACGCCATTAGCCTTTTCGGGCGCGAGTGCTACCGCTTTAAGCGCACCATCAGCCGCGCTAATCATTTCATCAATTAAGGCTTCGTCTAACGGCTTAAAGAAAGCTTCGTTATGGGCACCTTTGTGTTTTTCACTAAAAAATAAGCCCTCACTGTATCCGCCCAGCACCTGAGCGCCCGGCATCTTTTGCTTATAGGCGGCTCCAATAACCTTCATCGCGGCAATAGTTTGTGGCCATGTAGTCGTCACCGTGGTTGCCAAAAAACCAGTGACGCCATGTTTGAGCAACGACGTGCTAATGGTCTCTAAACTGGAGAGTTTGCCATCAATAACATCACAGCCCTCGCGGCCATGAATATGCAAATCAATTAACCCAGGCCACATATCTAAATTAGCATAACATTCGGTATTAGCAGGCGCTTCCGTCGCAGGAATAATCGCGTGAAAACGCTCCCCTTTTATTACCGCAACGTGCGCTTCAAGGACGCTGGTAGGGGTATAGATACGACGGGGCTGAATATAACGAAGCTGCTCAAGCATGCACTTTGCTCCCAAGTAATGCCGCACCCAATGCGCCACTCGCATCACCATGCTTGGCTCTAACAATATCTGGCACTGATACCGCAGAAAATACATGGGGCTCGATGGCTTTTGGGAGCGCCTCTACAAGTTCATCAATCAGCGACATACCACCGCCAAGCACGATAACTTCTGGGTCATATGCTTTGATTAAATTTGCGAACGCCGAGCCCAACAGATCCATATAACAATTAAAAGCATGGCGAGCTTCACTTTCTCCAGCCCGCATCGCTGTGATAACTTGTTCTGAGGTAAGTGTTCGCGTAGTGAAATGTTGATACAAACCGGCAAGCCCTGGCCCTGCAACATAGCGCTCTAAACACCCTTGCAGTCCACAGCCACACGCTAAAATAGGTAGGTGATATTTTTGTTGTAACACCGCAGAAAGCGGATGGTGGCCATATTCTCCGGCGATCCCTTGGGCACTTTTATACAACGCGCCATCAATACAAAATCCGCCTCCAGCACCGGTGCCTATTATTGCCCCAAAGACCTTTTGATATTGCTTACCGGCTCCAAGACTGGCCTCTGATAACGCAAAACAACGGCAGTCATTTTCCACCGCGATGGGCCGTTCAAGTTGTGCAACAAGATCAGCCTTAACTTCTTTGCCATTGGCGCAAGGAACATTTGCTGATAGCACACGCTGCTGCGCATTTACTATCCCCGGCATACCAATACCAACCTGTCCTTTACAACCATATTTGTCATCTGCTTGCTGCACCAAAGTGACGATTTGCGCCAAAAACGCCTCATAACTGTGCTTTGGTGTCGCCACACGCCAAGACTCTATACGTTGCAGTTTTTCATCGAACACCGCAATTTCAATTTTGCTCCCGCCAACATCCACTCCATAAATCATACTTCACTCCCAAATGGATGAATGACTACACCTTGCACGACTCTATTCACTTCCCCCGACGGGCAAGGGTTGTCTGGTGAAATACCGAGGTTCAGCGCTTTATAGAAACTTAACTGCTGTGCAAACAACATATACAGTAACCCTTGCCACACATCTTCTAGTGGTGGCACTTTAGGGCAAAGTGAATGCACCGTCATGGCTGTACCGTCACGCTGCAATTCAGCAACTAAATCCTGATCGTACAAGCTGGTATAACCATCACTTGAGATAAAACATACCACGACAGTTTTGCTATTGATAAGTGATTTTGGACCATGACGGAAGCCAAGCGGTGACTCGCTCACGCTCATTACTTGGCCTGCCGATAACTCAAGCATTTTTAGCGCAGCTTCCTTTGCAAATCCCAGTAAGCAACCTGAGCCTAGATACACCAAACGCTCAAATGGTTGTTGTGCAAATGCACGGATATTTTGCTGCTCTGTTGCAGCTAACATGCTTTGCGCTGCATTGATCAACTTATCCACGGAGCCGTCATCCGCTGCAAAAAATTGAAGTGCTGCAACCATCATTGACGAATAGCTACTCGTCATTGCAAAACTTTGGTCAAGCGTAGGCTCCGGTAGCAATATACTTGTTGCATTGCTTGCCTGCTGCGCTGCTTGGTGCAATTTTCCATCACGGTTGCAGGTGATAAAAAGGTGCTGACTGTTGCTAACCAACTGTGTTACCAACTCTACGGCCGCCACACTTTCTGGACTATTACCAGAGCGAGCAAAGGATACCAATAAACACGGTTTATCCGTCGCTAGGTATTGCCTTGGTGCAGCAACTAGGTCAGTTGTGCTCACTGCCCGCACACTTTGGCGCATGTGTGTATTAAGATGAGTGGCGATAGCGTCACCGATATAAGCGGATGTACCCGCCCCCGTCAAAATAACCTGAGTATCAGGGTCATCTAGAAAAGGAGCTAACTCCACCAAAAGCCTAGACTTTATGCTCGCGACTAATTGGGCGGTCTCTTGCCACATCTGTGGCTGCTGGGTGATCTCTTTTGCTGTCCAATAGGCATTTCGTGTTTTTAATTGCGCAATTTCGTGTCCTAGCAAAGTGTTCATGACGCTTTCTCCATGGCAAAACACGCATTTGAATAGCGAGCCACAACACGTTGAATTTTGGCAATCACCAACGCTTTGGCGTCCCTTTCTATTTCACCACGGCGTACTTGTTGATATAGCTCTGGAAAATATTGGCTGATAAGCGGCAGTGATAAAGTCTGCTGCGCTAGGTTGTCGAGCATAGTTGCTAACGCCTTTTGCACCGCGTCTTGATGCCAGTAATAGCGAATACGGTCGCTAAAGCTAAATTGGCGCAAGAACCGGAGTTGCTGTGACTCGCCGTGATAAAAACGCTGCCAACTCGTAGGCTCTGCCAGCATGACCTCATCCACCACCTCTATAAACTGGCTATGAACATAGGGTAGTAATTGCTTTTCAATATGGTGAAGCGCGAATAACCCTTCGCGTAGCGCAAAGGTCAATTCAGGCCCGACTTTCAAAATGGCAAAATGGTCAGCAACCAACGACTGATAAGCACCTGCGGTTTGATAATCTGTCGAATGCGCTTCGAAAGCGATACGGTCAACGGTACGAATAAAGTCTTTTAGTGCACTTGCTTCGTTCGGTTTGTAGTCAAACACTTGGGTGTTATCAAACTCAACACCCGGCTGCACCACCATTGCAACCACGCGTTGCCAAGCATCCGCTAACCCTTTATTTGCAAAGAGTTCACGATGGCAAGCTAAGGTTTCTTGCGCAGCAACTTGGCTAGTCGGTTGCAGGCTGTCAATCTGTTCATCAGCGCCACCTGGAGGGGGAACTTCAGTACCAATCACATAAACAATATCACTACTGCCAAACGTCGCAATCGCGGCGGCTTCCGCTGTTTGACACAACAAGGCGGCGCGCTCAGCGACAATATCATCGCTTAACGCGTCAGGATCGTCAGCACAGGGCATGCTGGCATCTAAGTGAACTTTCTTAAAACCGGCCTTCACGTATTCAGCGACTAAGTCGCACGCTTTGGCCATCGCGGCTTGGCTATTTTCACTCGTCCAACAGACAGGTCCCAAGTGATCACCACCAAAAATCAGTAACTGCTTATCAAAACCAAGCTCGTCGGCCATCTCTTCAACTTTGGCAATAAAGTCCGCGGGACGCATCCCGGTGTAACCACCAAATTGGTTAACCTGATTGGCCGTGGCCTCAATTAATAGCAGCGTATTTTCCTGCTTGGCATATCTTATCGACGCTTCCAGCACCCAAGGGTGAGCTGAGCAAATGGCATAAATGCCTGAGTTTTTCCCTGATTTATTGGCTTCGATTAGGGCTTGAAAACGCCGCATATGATCACCTCTTAAGACGTTATTAAATGTACCTCAATTCCGGCGGCAACCAATTGCTGATGAATATCAGCTGGAATACCACTGTCCGTTACCAAAACGTCAATTTCTTCGCAGGCGATAATACGATGTACACCTTTACGATCGAACTTGCTGGAGTCCGTCACCACTATGACTTGCTTTGCAGCTTTACACATCTCGCGGTTAAGCGCGGCTTCTGGTTCAAAGTGTGTTGTTACACCAACATCAACAGAAAACCCGTCGACACCAAGCACCAAGCGGTCAAAGTGATATTGCTTGAGCTGATCTTCTGCGTGGCTGCCATAAAACGACAGCGACTTTTTACGCAGTGAGCCTCCGGTCATCAACACTTCAACGCCATCGGCTGCAACGAGCGCTTGCGCCACGTTAAGACCATTGGTCATCACCACTAGCTGTTGATGTTCAGTAAGCTGCTTCGCAACCTCTTCAGTGGTGGTTCCAGAGTCCAGAATAATAGACTCATTATTGCCTATAAGGCTCGCCACCAACTTTGCAAGCTCGACTTTCACTTGGTGATGATGATCGTGCTTTTCCGTTATGGTGAGCTCTTTGGTTAACCTAGAACTCGCAACGGCACCACCATGAGAGCGAACCAACAACCCTTTATCATGTAAGGCATTGAGATCATTTCTGATCGTCACGGTTGATACACCAAATTGTTCTGCCAGTTCTGATACTTCTACTCGTTCCGTTTGACCAACGAGTTGAACGATTTCGTGGCGTCTTTCGATGGTGTTCAGCATGACACCTCCTTTCGTTTTGGTTAAATTTAGTCTACACAGCTTTCATTTGCTTTCAATTTATTTTTTTAACTTTAAACAAAAACAATTGCAACCATATGTTTTATAATGATTTAAAGTTAAATCGCAAACAAATTAAAATACAAACGAAAGAACATGAAAGACATTTCTCTTGCGTTCAAAATGAAACTGCCGTAATAATAACCAAAAAATAACATTTCGTTTTTAACAACAAGAGTGAACAACTAAGAGGTTATTATGGGTGATCTAAACCGCCGGCGATTTCTTCAATCAATGGCTGCTATCGCAGCAACAAGCGCAGTGGTTGGCTGCGCAAGTAACAATAATAAGACGCCGCTTACACCAAAGCCACAAGGAAATTCAGTTCAAGGTTTAGTCGTACCGAAACTGGATGTCGTGCGAGTGGGCTTTATTGGTGTGGGTCAACGTGGTGTTGGCGCGGTAAAACACTTTTGCCATCTTGACGGTGTCGAGATCAAGGCCATCTGCGATACGCACCAAGAAGTCGTAGATAGAGCCGTTAAAATTGTTGTCGACAAGGGCTTACCCAAGCCAGCGACTTACGGCAAGAGCGATATGGACTATCGCCGCATGTTGGCGCGCGATGACATTGATATTGTCATCATCTCTACGCCTTGGAAATGGCATTCGCCTATGGCGGTAGACACAATGGAAAGTGGCAAACACGCTTTGGTCGAAGTGCCAGCAGCAGTAACCATAGAGGAAGCGTGGCAATTGGTAAATACCGCAGAGCGCACGCAAAAGAACTGCATGATGTTGGAAAACGTTTGCTATGGCCGTGACGAGCTGATGGTATTAAACATGGTTCGCCAAGGGCTATTCGGTGAGTTACTGCACGGTGAAGCAGCTTATATCCATGAACTTCGTTGGCAAATGAAAGAAATTGAGCATAAAACTGGCTCATGGCGCACACATTGGCATACCAAACGCAACGGTAACCTCTATCCTACTCATGGTTTAGGCCCAGTTTCTCAATATATGAATATCAACCGTGGCGATCGCTTCGACTATATCTCGTCCATGAGCTCACCAGCACTTGGTCGTGCAGCCTATGCCAAACGTGAATTTCCAGCAAATCATGAACGAAACCAACTGAACTATATTGCTGGAGATATGAACACCAGCATCATTAAAACCATCAAAGGTCGTTCGATTATGGTACAGCACGATACCACTACCCCACGCCCTTACTCCCGCCATAATTTAATTCAAGGTACTAACGGCGTATTTGCAGGATTCCCCAACCGCATCGCGCTTGAAAACGGCGGGAGTAAGAGCTTTCACGAGTGGGATTACGACATGAATGATTGGTACGGTAAATACGACCATCCACTTTGGCAAAAAATGGGGGCTGAAGCAGAGCGCAACGGCGGCCATGGTGGCATGGATTTCTTAATGTTCTGGCGCATTATTTACTGCCTTCGTAATGGCGAGCCGCTAGATCAGGATGTTTACGACGCAGCTGCTTGGTCAGCGGTCTTCCCTCTTTCAATGGACTCAGTTGCAGACAGAAGTAATAGCAAGGACTTCCCGGATTTCACCAGGGGCACATGGCGCACTGCAGCACCACTAGGCATTGTCACATAACTAACCAGAGGTTAAATACGCTATCTATAGCAAATGCTAACAATGCCTGAATAAGCGCTCGTATAGCGGGCGCAATAATAACAACACTCAACAGGACAACAAGATGAAACACACTCTAAAACTGTGTGCTGTGGGATTGGCCGTGAGCTGTGCCCTGTCCCAATACGCGCACGCACAGGAAACAGAACAGAACAGCGGATCCGACGAGCAAGATAAAGCCAAGCAACAAGTCGAGAAAATTGAAGTACGTGGCGTACGTTCGAGTATCAAAGAGTCACTCTTTCTCAAGAAAAACGCCGTCGGCGTAATGGATGCCATCGTTGCCGAAGACATTGGTAAGTTCCCAGATCAAAACCTTGCTGAAGCGCTACAACGAATGACGGGTATCGCCATTACCCGTAACGCCGGTGAAGGACAAAACGTCACGGTGCGGGGTCTTGGCGGGGACTTTAACGTTACCACCATCAATGGTCGTAGAATGGCATCTGAACACACTAGCCGTGACTTTAACTTCGATTTAATTGCGCCTGAGATGGTTCAAGCATTAGAAGTGTACAAGTCACCGCAAGCACAAACGCAAGAGGGGGGGATTGGTTCAGTCATCAATATAAAAACCCGCCGACCGTTAGATATGGATGGCTTTACCCTCGCCGGAAGTGCCAAAGCCATTTACGAAGAACGTACCGGCGATACCAACCCTCAAGCCTCCTTCCTCATTAGTGATACCTTTTTTGACAATACCTTTGGCGCACTATTCACCGCCGTTTATTCCGAGCGAACACAACGCGAAGACTCCTACGAGGGACAAGGGTTTTACGATCCTGAAGAAAATACCGACGTGCGAGTCCCTGTTGACAGTAACCGAAATGGCGAGCTAGATGAGGGCGAGAAAGTACACCCCTCAATGATCCCAGGATATGTACGCTACTCGAACTGGCAAGACGAACGTGAGCGCATTGGAGCAAGCCTCGCCTTACAATGGCGTCCAACGAATGATATTGATGTCACCTTTGATAGCTTATACTCAAGCTACAAAACCGACGGTGAAAAATATCAAATCTCTTTCGTCACCTATGATGAACCTTGGACGCCGGGGATCCCTGCAGTAGGTGAGTTAAAATTCAATGAAGATGGCAACGTCAACTACATTGAGTTAGTCGATGGTGCAATGGCTGAGCTACTGAACGTCTCTGAGCCTCGTAATACCGACACTTGGCAGGCCGGTCTTAACTTCAAGTGGTATGCTACCAGCGACCTAACACTTGAATTTGACGTGTCTAAGTCCCGTGCTGAGCGGATCAATGATGGCGACAACCGCTACATCGTGGCGCGAGGCTTTGTTGATACTATCACCATAGATCAAACAGGCGACAATCTCCTGCCAGATGTGACCATGTCACCAGCACTTAATGCCGATCAACCCTTTGGTGCTCACTACAGCTACAACTATGGCACGGAAGTGATCAGTGATGTTGAAGAGTTAAGGCTCGAAGGGACATTTATTCCGGAATGGGAATTTGTCAAAGACATCAAGTTTGGCTTTCATTACGGTAAGCAAACTAAAGCCAGAGACGTGAGCAAATCAAATAACCCATCGATGTTCAGCAATGGTGGGGCTTATTTTAAAAACTCAGATTACGACAGCTTTGATAACTCAAGCGTAGAAAAGCTCGGTGGCCTTAACTTATTTAGACTACCCGCAGATGTACTTGTACCCGCCAACTTTGATAACTTCCTAGAGGGTGAGCCGGGCATGCACCCTGCGCCGTGGGCAAGCTTTGACTACGACAAACTCTATGCTTTTTATCAATCCATTAATGCCCAAGCCGCAGATGAAAAAATTAGAGCTTCCAAGAGCCCTAAAGATTCCTACGAGCTTTCTGAGTCAACGTTTGCACTTTATTTAGAGACCAATCTAGTCGGCGAGCTGTCGGAAATGCCTTATAACTTAAACCTAGGCGTAAGAGCAATCAAAACCGAGATCACCTCTGATGGCTACGTTTTTGATTACCCAAGTCTGGTATACAACGTAGAAGAAGACGAAGATGGCGACATTATCTATCGCATAGAAGGGGATATTGCCGATTATTACTCCGATTCTTACGTAGAAGATGATTACACTGATGTACTGCCTAGCATGAACTTTAAGTTAGAAATAACAGACTCACTGTTATTTAGAACCAGCGCGGCTAAAGTTATCACCAGACCTAGCATCGATTTTCTAACCCCATATAGCTCAATTAATTTCAGTAAGTTTGAGCTTAATCTTGCCAATCCTGGGATCAAGCCACTTAGAGCAGACCAACTTGATTTGGGACTAGAGTGGTACTTCTCTGATTATGGTGCACTCACCTTTGCAACCTATTACAAAGACATTAAATCGGTTATCGCTCAGGGGCGTGTCGGTACGATAAAAGTGGGTAAATTCATAAAAGACGGCGTTGAAGTTGACGGTCCGGAATTTACTCAAGTATCGCCACGTTCTGAAGCGGGAGCAGAGATAAAAGGTTTCGAAATTGCTTACCAACAGTCGTTTGAGGAATTGCTACCTGCACCATTTGATGGCCTAGGTATGCAAATCAACTATACATTTACGGATAGTAAATACGACGACCCCGAAAAAGACGAGCTACCATTCGCTGGAATGTCTGAGCATTCTTACAATGCGGTTATCTATTATGAAAAGGATGACTACCAAGCGCGTATCGCTTACAACTGGCGAGATGATTACCTGAAGTATCCAGATGCGTGGGGCGGCCCAGAATGGGCTGCGGATTATGGTCAGTTTGATTTCAGTGCCAGCTATAATCTTACGGCAAAGACACGGATTGACCTAAACGTGACCAACCTCACCAATGAGCGTCAATGGTCATACATTAAAACCCAAGAGCAAGTGAGCCACTTGAGCCGTTACGGCCGCAGTATCAGTTTAGGCATTAACACTTCTTTCTAATCAACATGGGGCAACGCGCCCCATTCAAGGAACTTAAGATGAAGAATACAATAATGACACCGATACTGCTGTGCGCCTCGCTATTTGTCTCAGCACAAGAGGCTTATATCAGCAGTTACGGCAACGCTTGGGTCAACAACGATATTGACGCCAGCAGGCAATATATAACTCAAGCAGGAATTGCCCCATGGCAAGATAAGCAGCTTAGATTTAATCACTATTTTTATGCCAATAACGTTGGCACCTATACCCTCTATTTACACCTTGAGAAACCAAGTGCACCAAGCACATTACTGGTAACACATAACAACAAACAAGTGACGCTTAATTTCGATAGACAAAGCCCCACTAAGATTAAAGTCGGTGACTTTGCCGTGACGCAAGTTGGCTATCAAACTGTCCAAATAGCCGGTGACACATTAGCCAAAGGGCGAAACAGTACCTTCCCCGCCATTACCGGGCTCAGTCTCGATGGCGAGGCCATGACCCCCGCGCCTAACTATATCAAAGAAGACTTTTACTGGGGTCGTCGCGGCCCTTCAGTACACCTTTCCTATACCGTACCTGACAAAAAGGACTATAACTGGTTTTACAACGAAGTAACGGTGCCATCTGGCTATGATCCACAAGGTTCGTATTTTATGGCGAATGGTTTTGGCGAAGGGTACTTTGGTATTCAGGTAAACTCCCCCACCGAGCGCCGCGTGCTATTTTCGGTTTGGAGCCCATATCAAACGGATGATCCGAGCACAATTCCCGACAACCTTAAAATCAAATTACTCGCTAAAGGCGAAGGCGTTTACGTCGGTGAATTTGGCAATGAAGGTTCTGGTGGGCAAAGCTATTTACGTTATAACTGGCAACCGGATACGACATATCGCTTTTTGGTCAATATCGAGCCCAGTACAACTTATGAAGGCCATACTGAATATCGTGGCTATTTTTATGCGCCGGAAACCGGTCAATGGAAGCTGATCGCAGCCTTTAGCCGCCCTGAAACCAACACCTATGTTGCAAGACCGCATAGCTTTTTGGAAAACTTTTTACCCGAAGCTGGGCAGTTTGAGCGTAAGGCATTTTATAACCGCCAGTTTTTGCGTGACACCCAAGGTAACTGGGTTGAGTTAAATCAAGCTAAATTCACGTATGACGCCACCGCCAGAAAAGGGTCGCGTTTGGATTATCAAGGTGGTGAGGAGCAAAACCGTTTTTACTTACGTAACACCGGTTTCTTCACGGGACCCACGCCTTATCTCAGCGAATTCACTCGCCCTAGCAGCAATGATGCGCCGGTGATCCCATGGCAGTCACTACAGGCACACCCTTAATTTAAATAATAGCTTCTCTCTGGTCGGCCAATGCTACCGTAGCTTTGGTCGGCTTTTACTTCTTCTATACTAACCAAAAACTCTAAATAGCGCCGAGCGGTTGAGCGACTCACCCCCACCAATTCTCCCATTTGAGTTGCTGTAAACACCTGCTTGGGCTGGCTTTGAAATGCCGTACGAATTTTTTCCAAAGTAAGTGGGTCAACGCCTTTAGGTAGTCTAGCCGTACTTTGTACGTTCGCCTGTTCACTACCAAATAAGGTGTCGACCATAGATTGCGTCACTTCATTGGCACCATCTAAACACTGCTGACGTGCTTCAAAGCGGGCGAGTGCGAGGTCGAGCCGTTCCAAGATCAGCGGTTTAACTAGAAAGTCGCAGACTCCCAGACGGATCGCTTTTTCTAGCGTCGCCACTTCTTTTGCTGCGGTGATCAGCATCACTTCGCTTTTACAGCCTTGCTCGCGTAGCATCTTTAAAAACTCAAGACCGTTACCATCGGGTAGATAAATATCCAATAAAATTAAGTCGGCTTGTATCGCACTCAACAGTACCGTCGCAGTAGAAACATTGTCGCTACTGGCCACCACTCGATATTGCCCTTGCCTTGCGCTACTTGGTGTTGCCGGTGTCACTAGGTATTGCGCTAATAATTGTGCCACATCTACTTCATCTTCGATGATCACCACAGAATAAGTCATTGTTATTGCTCTTTTACTTGCTTGGGAATAAAGACCGTGATCCTTGCACCAAGTAATTCAGACTCCCCAACCTCTAAGGTTCCGTGGCAGGAATCAAGATTTGTTTTTACGAGATATAAGCCAACACCATGTTGGTCGCCGGACTTAGTACTAAACTGCGGCGTAAACGCCTCTTCGACGTTACCAATCAGTCCAGTGCCGCTATCTTCAACATCAAAGATAATATCCTGAACCGTTTCATCCACTGTTACGACCACTTTGGCAGGCCGCAACTGTGCCGTCGTTCTCGCCGCTTCGATGGCATTATCGATGAGATTACCTAATATTGAAACTATTCGTTCCAACATCTCTTTTTGGTGGATAGCACACAGCGCGCTGTCGGAACTCACCTCGAGTGCCACATTATGCTCTCGTGCTTTATGGTATTTACCGAGTAATAAGCCCGCGATCACTGGCTCTTGTATATAGGTAAGGAGGTTTTCAATTTGCGCTTGTGAGCCTTGGCTTTCTTGGCCTATCAGCTCAATCGCTTTGTCATATTGCGCCATTTGGATAAGCGCGCCAATGGTATTTAACTTGTTTGAATAGTCGTGCGTTTGCACTCTCAATAGCTCTGCAAAAGCCTGTACTTTAGTGAGCTGCTTAGACACGTACTCTAGTTCATCGGAGGGCCGCATACTCAGTAAAATTCCTTCGTGTTGACCTTGCACTTGCAGCGCAAACCGCGACAACACCAAACGCTTGTCAGCAACAAATAGCTCAAAACCAACCAAAGGGCGATTGGGGTTATGCAACAAGAAATCGCTATGTTCTGGTAACAGATCGCTCAGGTGCAAACCTTGCTTACTCAAGCCGCGAGGCTTTTCGAGAATTTCGCACGCTCGTTGATTCAAACGGCGCACACGGCCATCGGGGTCGAGCGCGATAATCCCCGTGCGTACGGTATTCAGTATCGCCTCTTGCTCTGCAAATAAGCGCCCGATTTCATCTGGTTGCAGGCCAAAAATGGCTTGGCGGACACGTCGACCAATCCAAATCGCGGCAATGACACTGAGCAGTAACACCGCTGCAGCTCCAACAAAAACGGCAATGCTGCGCTGCAACACCAACGACTCAACGGATTGCACTAAAAAGCCTACCGAGACTAAACCTATCACCTCACCAGCGGGAGAGTACACCGGCACTTTGCCGCGAATAGACTCACCTAAACTGCCCTGTGCCGTTGAGATATAACTCTCTCCAGACAATGCGGCTTGGCTATCCCCTCCGACCATAGTGCGACCAATTTTTTGCTCATCGGGGTGGGCAATACGTCGCGTTTCGGTGTCACCAATGACGATAAAATCTGCGCCAGTTGCCTGGCGCAGCAGCTCAACATTAGTATTGAGGCGTTGGATCTGTGAGCTATCCCTATCTGTTATGAGTGCCGTCATAACATCTTCACGAACCGCCACCGCCTTAGCCAAAGCCAAGGCTTTTTCTCCCACTTCCTGGTGTAAGCTTTGCGTAATAACCTGATACACCAACGCGGTAAATAAGCATGCTTGGATCACACACAAGCCCACAACCCAAGTGATCAGTCGCGTTTCTAAGCGTTTTGGTCTGCGTGCTAATTTTTGTGATTGCGACACACGTATTTCCTCACTGCTGGGTTACTGCGCAACTTTTCGTTGCTGGAAGTACTCTTTTAACGGGATCAACAACACTAACATGGCAAGTGCAAATATGCCTAAAGTTAGTGGCCGCTCCCAAATAAAGCTAATAGAGCCATCCGAAATCATCATGGCGCGGCGGTAATTGCGTTCGATCATATCGCCAAGAATAAACCCAAGGAGCAAAGGTGCCATCGGGAAACTCAATAATCTCAGCACCACCGCCACCAAGGCAAAACCCACCATCATAAACAAATCGAAGGTATTAAATGACACCAGATACACGCCAATCAAGCTAAAGAATAAAATCATCACCGTGAGAACTGAGCGTGGCAGAGTCAAAGCCTTTGCAAAATAAGGGATCAGTGGCAAATTTAAAATCAGCAGCACAATGTTGCCAAAATACATGCTTACAATTACCGACCAAAACACCGTAGGATTATCCTGCATTAACGTAGGACCCGGCTGAATACCATAAGCAATCAGCGCCCCTAACATAATCGCTGTGGTACCAGACCCCGGGATCCCAAGCGTTAACAAGGGCACAAACGACCCAGTACAAGCGGCATTGTTTGCCGACTCAGGTGCCGCTAAGCCGCGAATTTCACCACGCCCAAAACGCTCACGAATGGCTTTGGGTGCCAAATTTCGCTCTGTCGCATAAGCCATAAAACTCGCTATCGTTGCGCCAGCCCCCGGCAATACACCAATGATAAATCCTAAAATTGAAGAGCGCCCCACAACTGGCGCCATTTCTTTCACTTCAGCGCCAGATAATTTTGTTGAGCCGATAACGGGAGTGTCATCATCATTCGAACCTTGATTAGCTTTTTCTGGACGGATCACGTTGATCAACGCCTCAGACAATGCAAAGGTTGCCATTGCGACCAACAAAAAGCTTACGCCGTCTAGCAAGTCCGCCTGACCAAAGGTAAAACGCTCAGTTCCAGATGAAGGGTCTATTCCCACCGTCGACAACATCAAGCCAAATACAGTCATCATCATGGCTTTTAAAAATTGCCCTTTTGCAGAAAAAGCAGCAATCGCAGTCAAGCCCAAAAACATCAACATCACATAGTCTGGAGACTGAAAGCTTAAGCTCACTTTTGCAAGTAGTGGTGCGGCTATCATAAGCATCAACGCACCAATCGTTCCGCCAGTAAATGAAGCATAAGCGGCAATAGCCAAAGCCTTGCCTGCATGTCCTTGTTTTGCCATTGGATAGCCGTCAAATGACGATGCCACAGTACCAGCTACACCGGGAGCGTTAATCAAAATAGAGGAAGTCGAGCCACCAAAAATTGCGCCGTAATATACGCCCGCCATTAAGATCATACCGGAGTCGGCACCGATGTTGTAAGTGATAGGGATCATCAACGCAATCGCCGTGATTGGCCCTAAGCCGGGCAACATGCCGATAAAAGTACCGACAAAGCAGCCAACAATTACGTACAGTAAGTTTTGCCACATAAAGGCCGTGGACAGGCCAACTAAAATACCGTCTAACATGGCTTAACTCCAAAACTCACCTGGAACCAGATAGATCCCAAGTAGCTGCGTCATAATGGCCCAAAATACGATAACCACAGGTACCGACGCCAATAACAAAATTTGCTTACGTCGCTCACCCATAATTAAAAAGCCACAGCCTAAAAACAAAATGGTCGAGACAATAAACCCGAGTTCCTCAAGCGCACTGCTGTAGATAAGCATCAATACAATCAGTGCTGCACATTGGGCGATGGTTGCCTTGGAGATAGTCTCCGCTCCTTCACGTTTATCAAGCGCAGGGACGCCTTTAAACAGTGTTGCGGCAATCGACAAAAGACAAACAACAATGCCAATCAGCGCGTATACTTTAGGCAAAGTTGCTGAGTTTACCGCCTCGTATTCTTCAAAAGGCATAATCGGGATTTGCCAAGCAGATACCGCATAGAGTGAAAACAGAATTAAAAACAGCACTGGGCCTAACAATTCTCGGTTTAACATAGTGAATTACCCACTTTTAGGTGGTGCAGTAACCTCACTGCAGCCACCTATTTAATTTAACCAGCGTCTAACGAAACCCAATTCTTCCATCACCACTTTCAGCTGCGCTTCTTGTGCCTCTAGCGCCTCAATAAACTCGTGCTGTGGCTTGAATAGATTCAACCAACCATTGCGTGCGCGCACCGCTTCCCACTCTTTGCTTTGCACCAGCTTTTGTAATCTCACGGTATATTCGTCGAGTTTTGCTTGGGGGAGATCCGGAGCCGCAAAAAAACCACGCCAGTTAACAAATTCCATGTCATAGCCTAGAGACTTCAGGGTTGGGATCTCTGGATAGTCCGCGATAGGCTCTGGCGCGGTAACAGCAAGAATGCGCGCCTGACCACTTTTTGCCATGTCGAGCGCTTCACTTAATCCGGTCGAGAGCATCTTCACCTCGCCAGACAATAAACCTGCCTTGGCTTTGCCACCGGCATCGTAAGGAATGTAACGCAACTTACGACCGTCAACGCCTGCCGCTTTTACTGCTTGTGCTGCAACGAGATGATCCATACTGCCGCGAGCAGAACCACCCGCAACTGTCACAGAGCCCGGGTTTACTTCTAGACGAGCAATCACCTCCTTCCAGCTCTTAAAAGGCGAATCATCACGCACCACGAATGCACCATAATCGGCAATTACGCTGGCAACGGGCGTTAAATCACGATAACTATAGGGGATCTTACCCGACAATGCGCGCAGCACGATTGGCGTTGAATTAACCATCAACATATCGCCTTTTTTACTGCCCGATTCAATCAAATAAGCAATAGCACGGCCGCCACCACCGCCTGACATATTCTGAAACGACGCATTGGACTCAAGCCCTGATTTCACTAACGCTTCGCCCACAGCTCGAGCCGTGGTATCCCAGCCACCACCTGGACCACCGGGAATTAAAAAGTGGGTATCCGCTAATACCTGAGTAGACATCATCGCCACGCCAGCCATTGCTAACTTGAGATGCTTTAATGCAAACTTCATAACCTGCTCCCGTTAAAATAGATACTGCAAGCGTGCAGCAAAGCCAAATCCTGAATCTTCGTCACCAACCAACGCGGTACTTCCAGCTCCTGAAACATCCGCATAGACAAGGTTAGCCATGAACTTTAAGCTGCTGGAATGGTAATAGGTACCGCCCAGTGTGTAGGCGTCGACTTGCGTGCCTTGGTTGGCGTTTTCAGCATCCATACTGGAAATACGCGCAACCAACTCCCACGCATTTTTTACCCCTTTAGGCTGCTTAAATACCGCAGAGCCAGCGGAATATTGTTTGTGTTCACCGGTCAAGAAATAGCTCAAAGACAAGTGATAACCCGAAATATCTCCCCCATCTAAAGCAGAAGTAGGGTCGAGGGTATCTAAGTTGCGTGTGGCATATTCGGCCTCAAGCATAAAGGCGTTGTGTTGATAAGCGAGCTCTAACCCGGCTTGTGACATGCTATCAAGGGCAACTACATCACCGCCTGCAGCATAATCCACGAGGCGCACTTTGGCTTCGCGTACTTCACCGCGAGCAAGGCGATTACCCAGCGTTGCACCGCCCATATCACGGTACGAACCCCAACCACCTAAATGCAGGGTTTTACCGGGAGTGTGTTGCGACCAAGTCAAACGCCCCGAATAGGCAAGTGCCAGACGGTCATCTTGGTCACGCCCAGATGCACCAAAAGCGTCGTTTTTATATACCCCTAACGCATAGCGAAAACCAGAATCTTTAAAATATTGATAAGCTGATACGCCCCATCGAAAGTAAGGAGAAAACGTATCAGCGATAGAGCTGCGCTCTATGGTATTGATGTGTTTGCTGCTGGTGAGCGCATTTAGGGTGATATCTTCTCTTAATTTACCAAACTGAAAGCGCGGGCCGTTGTTCCAGCCGGTATAACGCACTCTTACTGTGACTATCTCGGCATCGCCTTCAGCAAAATCGAGTAGCAACTTATGCTCCCAATCGCCTTGCTCGCTCTCTACATAGGTGCGGATCCGACGCGGAAAAAAGTCGCTGGCGGCATTACCCTCATTATCGGCGCTGTATGCACCACTAAAATGGTTAAAATCGAGTTGTACACGCCCACCAAACTCAAGGTTTAGTGATTTATTGGACTGTAATTCCTTTAATTTCGCTTCTAGCTTTGCAACCTTGCTGGCTAGTGCTTCATCTTGTTGTGCCAAAACGGGGCAAGCAGTTACTGCAATTAATGACATTGCTGCAACTGGCTTCATTATTGTTGTTCTCATTGCTCTGTACTCATTTGTCTTAAACGTATTGTGACTAGCGACTACAACCTGCTATCAAGTACGAGCTTATTGTTAACCCTCAATTAACCATAGATTGCGGAAATAAGTTGATTAAGTTGAGTAAAGCGCGTTTTGTGCATAAAAATCATGAGCAATATGCACAAAACCCAAAGTAGTGTGGAAATAAATAACGAGTTAAGCGAAAGTATGACTGCTGCGTTAATCAAAATATCTAAGATGTGGATGATAAATTAACCTAGCTTTTCTCTGAAGCTCTGGAAACGGTGAGCCTGCAAAGCTCAATATAGAATAATACTTTGCCCCCTAGAATAAGCAGAAATAAGACATACAACACACCAAAAACCATCACATTAATAAAACAATACACTCAATAAATTTAAATTTGGTGTAATTCCAACCACTTAGATCTAAATAAGAATTATTTTCAAAAAGAGCGTTGACAGCCATGCAAATCTAATTGATAATCACTATCAACAAGACGAGAGTGACGGCTCAACTTGTTATCACAATAGTTTCTTGACCCGAAACAAGGCTGGTATCCATAACTACCAAGGACGTTAGCAAGCACTTGCATTGCTCCTCGTATTTAGACGCTAACTCCACTTTTTACTTGCTACATTGCTCATATCGGTGACGGTAGATATGAAATCAAAAAGCCCTGCTCAGGGCTTTTTTTATGCCCAAAATTTATTTTTACTTCGGTACTTCCTAGAAAAACAGCCACAAGAATATTAATGAGAATTATTTTCAAAAAAGTATTGACTCATTGTTAGATCTAACTGATAATCACTATCAACAAGACGGCAACGTGTTGTTTCGCCAACTCAGTTAGTAAGGTTGATAGTTGTAAAGCCCTATCTACCTGATGTACTCGCTACCTTGAGATTGGCATTAGTACTCTAGTTTGTTTCTCGACCCTGAAACACGGCTGGCCAACGTTAATGGCTTGAATGAGCTTAATTCAGTCGCCCCTAAACCTGACTAAGTTTATTCTCACAATTTACTTGCTACATTGCTCATATCGGTGACGGTAGATATGAACGTAAAAAGCCCTGCTCAGGGCTTTTTTTATGCCCAAAATTTATACCAATTGAATTAATTCTCTAATCAATTTGAAGGGTGAAATAGCATATTAGCTTCGTTAAAAATTTCTCATTTAGAACAACTAAATAGCAAAATTTTTGCCTTGCTACTAAAGCTATTTCCCTGCTTCAAGATAGATCATTTACTTAATACAACTGGTATTATATCTATTTTCAGCACTTACCGAAAAACAGCTGTACAAATATTAATGAGAATTATTTTCAAAAAGGTATTGACCTAACGGCTAATCTAATTGATAATCAATATCAACAAGAGGACATGCTCTTGCTGATTCGACCCTGAATCGTGTTGTCGGTGATGTGCTACAACGCCCCTTGATGTGTATCACTGGCAACCACTTTTTACTTGCTACATTGCTCATATCGGTGACGGTAGATATGAATCAAAAAGCCCTGCTCAGGGCTTTTTTTATGCCTACATTTTCTATCAGCGTTTGTTCAGCTGTAATGTCGTGTAATCGTTTTCTTTTACTAGAATCCGTATCATTCTATTTTTCCAAAAATAACAATAATATGAACGCTCGACGCTACCGTTATAACATGTTGTTAAGCCTGCTGCTGCTGGTAGGATTTATTTTCACCAGCTGGATAAGTATCGAGCATGCTAAACAGTCGTTGTATAAAGGAGTGAGCGATGATGCTCTGCCACTCACCAGCCATCTGATTGATTTAGACATACAAAAACGGCTTCAAGCTCCAATTATTGTTTCTCAGCAAATGGCAAATAACGTCTTTATTAAACGTTGGCTAACGTCTTCACAGCAAGACCCTACGCTTATTTTCACCTACTTAGAAGATACTCGAGCATTACATCACGCAAAAACGAGCTTTTTAGTGGACGACAAGAGCCTCACTTATTACCACTTTGATGGTAACACCCAGCAGTTAGACATTCGCGCCAAACAAAACGATTGGTACCGAGAAAGCCTGCATAGCGATGCTGACTATGCGCTCAATGTTGATATAGACCCAAGAGATAACAATGAAGCCATTGTTTACGTCAATCATAAAATAAAACAAAACAACGATGTAATTGGCGTTGTTGGGGTTGGTATCTTATTGGCTGATTTACACAATTTAATCGAACAATACGAAGCCAGCTACGCACGCAAACTGTACTTTATTGACCACAAAGGCAGGCTCTTATTTTTTAACGATCAGACCCTATCTGGCACCAATATTCATGATCGTTTTCCAACCCAAGCAACGGCGCTGCTCAATCAATCCGAATATCAATTTCGGTTGGAAACCGACGACAATGCCGAGTTTGTCCATTCGCGCTATTTGGACTCTATAGGCTGGTATTTAATTGTTGAGCAAACAATAGATAAATCCAGTGGAATAAACGACATACTCACAACCAATTTATGGGTAGGGAGCCTCGTCACCCTATTAATATTGGCCGTGGCGCAATTGACGTTTAATCACTATCAGAAACGCTTAGAAAAAATGGCGAAGTACGACAAACTCACCGATACCTTTAATCGCCAAGCCTTTGAGCCACAGCTTCAGCACCATTTAGCGAAAGCGCGTACCCAATCAACCCCAGTAGTGATGTTGATGATGGACATTGACCACTTTAAACAAGTGAACGATCAGCATGGCCATGTGGTAGGCGACAGAGTGCTGCAATGCTTCTCGAACGTATGTAAACGCGAGATAGAAAACAACGGTTTGCTGTGCCGCTGGGGAGGCGAAGAGTTTATGGTATTGCTACCCAAAGCGACGTTAGAGCAGGGAATTGCGATTGCTGAGAAGATCCATGTTGCTCTAGAGCAAGCGGAATGTGAGGTCAAAGTGACAGTCAGTATTGGCGTTGCACAATACCATATTGATGAATCAGAAGATGGTTTTATAAAGCGCGCCGATGCCGCGCTCTATCGTGCCAAACAAGGCCGGAATCAAACCAAATTTGCCGCTTAGCGGCGATTCTTACGCGCTCTTGCGCGGCGTTGACGTTTTTCGTCTTCACGCGCAGCCTTTTTGGCCTCAGCTTGTGCTCTTAGCTCAGCAACCATTTCTTCTTCCGACTCTCGCATTTCCGGCGTTTCCATCGTGATCTGCCCGATAACAGCATCGCGCAGTTCGTTGATTAAAATCTCCGACATCTTATGCGTATCGACTTGATTGCCGCCCTTTACACAACCGCGCTTGCGGCCAGCCATCTCGATAAATGTCCAATCACAGTCCGGTAATTCGTCGAGCTTGTAACGTGCTTTTAAAAGCTCTGGATATGCACCCAGCAGATATTCAGCGGTGTAACTCGCCACTTCTTCATAATTGATAGCCGTATCGCGAATAGCGCCCGTTGCCGCCAAACGATAGCCCGAGTTTTCGTTCTCAACCTTTGGCCACAACATACCCGGCGTATCGTAAAGCATAATGCCGTCTTCAAGCTTAATACGCTGTTGCGCTTTAGTTACCGCTGGTTCGTTACCTGTTTTTGCAACAATTCTGCCAGCAAGTGTATTGATAAGTGTCGATTTACCCACATTTGGAATACCCATGATCATGGCTTTTAGCTGCTTATCTTGACCCACTTTATGAGGTGCAAGCTTTTTACAAAGCGCATTAATACGCTGTACTTCATTCGCCTTATCATGACCAAACGCCAGCGCTTTTACACCGCTCTCACGTTCAAAATACTCCATCCACTGCTTGGTCAGTTCAGGATCGGCAAGGTCCGCTTTGTTCATGATTTTGATAACCGGCTTGTCACCACGTAACTGCCCTACCATCGGGTTTTCACTACTGTATGGAATACGAGCATCCAGCACTTCAATAATGACATCCATCTGCGGCATGATCTCTTTGATCTCATTGCGCGCTTTATTCATATGCCCTGGGAACCACTGTATTGCCATTATAACCACCTGTATTAATTAACTTTAAAAGCTCATATGTTGAATACCTTGCCAAACTCACACACGCCATAACGTCGTTCGTACGAAGCAAGAGATAGGTTAAGGATACAACATAGGGTACTAAACGCTTTTAATACAGCAGCAGTACCTCATCACTAAGTTGGCTATTCTACTATAAATTGACAGGGTTGGGTTAATGGCTTGGTGAACCCATTAGAGCAATTTTCACTTATTGTTTCACACCCTCTCCAAACATAGTTTCCAATTTTTTGTTCTCTACAATGTTTTATCTGTCTTAGGAAGTTTTTATTCGAAGCTAACTTAGAGACCCAATTCCAACTCGCGATTATACGAGCCATAGCCCACTAGCCATGCGGTGATCGTCGTGAGGGGATCAATCGCTACACCTAAGCGATTTTACGGTACCGCAACCAACTGAAAAATAAAGTGATAATTTGCAACAAACTGGTACAGCAAGTTAGAAGGCTTGGCGGACTGGCATGATAATCACAACTGTGAATGCAAATTCGGATACACGGATTATTATATTGGTTATTGGTGCTTTGAGTTGGCTTTAGTCACTAATGTTCTAGAAATACTAAGAGAATCCTTGAGAGATAGCGTTTGTGTACTGGTTGATTTAATCAGGTAAACCTCTTTTCACATTTAATAATGCATGCTTTCCTGAGTTAGGTAATGAGAAAATTCTTTAAGTAGAGAATGAGTACTTTTTTCATAAGTACTTTGAAGCGCATCACTAAACTCAATTCCTGTTAATAATAACTGTATTAATTCGTTAAATTGTTTAGGGCTTAGGTCATAGATGAAATGCAAAAATAACCCACCAACCCTGTACGACACCCGGTTAACCACCCCATTTTTTGTTACTGCATCACTTGCATCCTGTGATAAAAACCAATAATTCAACTCTCCCGACAAATAGGTATTTACCTCATTTTCATTCATTAGCTCGAAAATCTCTTTGCCTTTAGTATAATCTTGCCCTCCATTTGCAACAAACTCAGCGATCCCTTCTCTAAACCATAAAGGTACTTTTTCAATATGGGCCTTATCCCCAAGGTGGGTGTAAAAAAGGTAGTGTGTTAACTCATGATTAAGTAACCTCCCAATCGAACTGCTATGAAATGCATTTGGCGATAAAAATAATTTACCCCAATATACTGCACCAACAACATTTTTGGATAAAAATACATATTCATTGAAAGAGTCTTGACTAGCACACACATAAACCGAGATTGGCTTTTTAAATTTAGCCTTGAGCACATGCTCTACTGCATACTGACTCTCACTCAAAACTCTACTTACACGAAATGCATTGTTTTCTGCTGAAGCTTCGTATCTGATACGTCTATCAATCTGAAGAGTTAAAAAATGATCCGTAGACTTATATTTAGCCCATATAGCTTTGATTAACACAGGCTGCATGAACGTAATCAGGACGATGAAAATAGCACTTATCGATAGCAGAACAATAATATACTTCTTAAAGTTTTTTCCGTTAGATCTCATCACCTTTCAACTTAGCCTATTTAATTCAACGAGGAAATTTCTTTTACTTTGAGCAAAACATTGGTTCTCTATGCTACAGGAAACAATAAAAGAGTTCGAATACCAACTGGCGGCAATACAAAAATTGCTAGGGGTTAGATAACTTATAGCCACATTTGCCAGAAGACTTAACGGCATACATTGCTTTATCAGCCTTTTCAATTAATGATTCGATGCAATTCCCCTGAGTGGGGAAAAAGCTAATACCGATACTCCCCCCAACTTTATACACCTGATGTTCAACTTCAATTTCTTGCGTGATACTGATGAGTAACTTTCTAGCGATAATCTCCGCTTGTTCTTTTGAGTCTAGTTGCGTTGCGATTACAATAAATTCATCACCTCCAATTCGAGCGCATATGTCGGTACTTCGTGTACTGGCAATTAGCCTTGTTGCTATGCATCTGAGCACTTCATCACCAACCTTATGACCACTACTATCATTAATGGGCTTAAAGTTATCCAAATCAATGTAAAATACCGCGGTTAATTGATGTGGGCGATTGGCAAAAGTGTTCGCTTGATTAAAAAAGTTAGTCAGGTAACGCTTATTCTTAAGCCCAGTTAGTGCATCGTGATAAGCAAGTTTCAGTGCATGTTTTTCTGCCTTCAGCAAGCGGCGTTGAAAAGTAATAAGTACTGATGCCAATAAAGCTAAATAGAGCACCAAGTTCACCATAGTGCCTAGAATAAAACCGTAGACTCCCCAGTTTGGGAAATAATAGATTATTGGGTAAGAAACCAGCCAATGTATCGAGAGGATGAGGGCTGCAAGGGAGATAAATCGATACGCACAGGTAAAATATGGTTTTTCCTTTCCAAAAAAAAGTATAAATATATAAAATAAAAAAGAAAAATTAGCCATTGCACAAAGGATCTTAAAGTACCAAGGAGATAAGTTTAAGATTGAAATTATAAACAGCGTACCAAGCACACAACTAAATAATTGAATAACTCTTCTTTTTACACAATCCAATTTAAAGAATTGGCATACTCCAACTAATAGGATTGGCTTTTCAAACAGGTTAAGTACGAGATATAGGTTACCACTTAGCTCTGTTGAAATAACAAGCCCCCCTAGCAGAATACAAACTCGTGAGGCAATTGCAAACAAGATAGCGCTTGACCAAAATCCAGCTCCGGAAGGTGTTCTGGGCACGGTTCTGGTAGCAAGTAACAATACCAATAAAAAAGAATATAGCGTCAGCCCAACCGTATGCACCAAATGAAACATAACGACACCTACCTCTAGCTTCATTGATTAATCACCACAGCAGTATTGAAATTGAAGCTGCAACCAAAATAGTAGGCCAAAGGTCTACACTCTATTGTTCTTCACTTTGATAAAAACAATAAGTCCTTTTATTTAAAAGTTTAGAATAAACAATGAATGAAGTAGGAACGAATAAGGACTAATTAACATCGAATAAAGTCAATATCAATGTTCTAGAGTTCCCTTTACCATTAATATTGTGCTAACTATTAATATATCATCATAAGTTAAGTGGTCGTTATGGGTTGTGAATCCACTTTGATTAATCTTCATATTTTAGTTGTCGATGGCTTTGTACCATATGATTTAGCCGTGGCTTACCAAATGTTTTTTGTTGCAACAAAAGAATGTGAACAACCAAGCTATAATATCCAATTTGTAGGTAGCCAAGGACAAGTTCAAAGCGATAGCTTTATCATTGGGAATGTACAGCCTTTATCAACTATCGGCGCGAAAGACACATTAATTGTTCCAGGCTTATATACGCCGACCACCTATGATGATGAAAATGTTCTCCGTGCAATTCGCGCCGCATATCAACAAGGTTCTCGCATCGCTTCTATCTGTAATGGCTCACTACTTTTAGCAAAATCAGGTGTATTAGATGGAAAACGGGCCACCTCACATTGGGATGCTTTTTCAGAGTTTGAGCAACACCATACAGCGGTAGATTTATTGCGTGACGTATTGTACGTTGACGAAGGACAAGTTATCACATCGGCCGGTCTTTCTGCCGGACAAGGCCTGTGTCTACACATCATTAAAGGTGATTTTGGTGCTACTCTTGCGAACAAAGTTGCGGAGCGCTTTGTAATGCCTCTTGAGCGCGGTTTTTCGCACCCTCAACAATATCGACCTGTATATAATGTCTTAAATGACATTCAGCGAGTGCAATTATGGCTCTCACACAACTATCATAAACCGATTACGCTCGCTGAAATAGCTGAGCACGCATGTATGACAAGCCGAGCTCTGACTAGAAACTTCAATAAATACGTTGGCCAATCTCCCATGATGTGGCTTCGAGAATTGCGAGTGCAGCGGGCGCAAATCTTACTCGAAACAACCACTTTTAACATCAATGTGATATCTGAACTGAGTGGCTTTGGTACCGTTGTGAACTTTCGCATTGCATTCAAGCGTTATGCTGGCTGCTCGCCAACAGAATGGCGCTGTCGCTATAACAACAGTCACGTGTTGTGACCCGTTATATTTTCAAGCTCACAACGTAAACTTAGACAGCAGTGCCTCTTGTTCATGGGCATTTTTCGCGAGTTCTTCGCTGGCATTATATTGTTTGTCTGAAAAGCTGCCGACCTCCACGCTAATATCGTTGATATGTATTGTATTTTTATTGATTTCTTCAATCACCACACTTTGCTCTTCTATGGCGGTTGCGATTTGAATATTGCGATCCATAAGCTCTTTTACTGCTTCTGAAATTTCTTCTAGCATATGTGTCGCTTGCTCGGTTTGTGACACACATTGCTGGGTTTTATCTCGGCTGCTTCCCATGGATTGCTGAACTTGAATGGATGAGGCTTGGATCTGGTCGATCATGGATTTAATTTCAGTGGTGGATTCCTGTGTTTTTGATGCTAAAGAGCGCACTTCATCGGCCACAACCGCAAAACCTCGGCCCTGCTCTCCGGCACGTGCGGCTTCAATTGCAGCATTAAGTGCTAGTAGATTGGTTTGTTCTGCAATACCATTAATGACCGAAAGAATATTCTCAATATTTTGGCTATATTCTGCAAGTTGCGTACTTAACTCGTACGATGCAGTAATATCATCAGCCAATGCATTAATTTGGCTTCGCGCTTTAAAGAATATCTCTTGCCCTTCAGAAG
Source organism: Pseudoalteromonas flavipulchra NCIMB 2033 = ATCC BAA-314 (assembly GCA_000814665.1). Lineage (GTDB taxonomy): Bacteria > Pseudomonadota > Gammaproteobacteria > Enterobacterales > Alteromonadaceae > Pseudoalteromonas > Pseudoalteromonas maricaloris. The sequence continues at coordinate 232,418 of JWIH01000016.1, read as the reverse complement.
TCTTTTCATTTACTGAGGTGATAGAGCTTGCGGCTTGCTGCGCGTTACCCGCGATTTCGGTCGAGGTAGTACTCATTTCATTCATCGCGGTAGCGAGGTTTTCAATTAGGCTAACTTGCTGGTCAAGTTTCTGTGAAGAATGCGTCGACAGCTCTTTGGCCGCATCACTGCTTATCACCACATCGTCTGCACGTTCTTTTACGTTACTTACTAACCCATGCAAAAAGCCCAAGAACAAATTAAATTGTCGCGCTACCGTACCGCACTCATCTTCGTTCACTATTTTTAAGCGCTGAGTTAAGTCACCGCCTCCACTTGCCATGCCGGTGATTGCAGATTCCAAATCCCGTAATGGTTGGAGTAAGTGAATTGCTAACGTCCGTACGCAGAATACTCCAATAGCCACGGCTAAAATAGCAATGATCAGGGAGTTTATTGTAATTTCAGTCAGTGTTTTGTAGGCTTTTGATTTATCGATTAATACCGCCAAATACCAGTCCGTACCAAAGGTGTTATCAAGCGAATGTAAGTAAAACAACCTTTTGCCTTCTTTGGTATCCACTTCTTGCAACTTATCTACGCTATCTAAGCGTAAAGCTGGATATACCTGTTGCAGTTTTTTGCCGTTAAATTCGGCCTGTTGATGAGAAATGACATTACCAGACTTGTCGACCAAAAAGGCATAGCCCGTGTTATCAAAGTTAACCTGATTGACACTATTGGCGATGGTTTTTAGGCTTAAATCTCCCCCAATTACCCCTTTAAAATTACCGTTCACTACAATGGGAGATACCACCGACAGCAATAACTCACCTGTCGCCGCATCAGTATATGGACTAGTATAAACGGTTTTATTTTGATTTTTACCAAGCTTATACCAAGCTCGCTCTCTAAAATCTACGCCTGGAGGATTTTTGCGAGCGGGGTTGTTCGACCTGAGCCCTTCTTCATTAGCCAAAGTACCAAAAGCCAGCAGAAACTCCTTTTTAAACACTGGTGTATTCAGTGCTTGTTGAAAGTTATCATCGCTAAAGTTTTGCTCTAACTGACTTTTTATCATATTAATTTGCGTTGCTTTACCGGCCAGCCAATTCTCTATGCTCACGGCAAGCAATTGCGTGCTATCCGTTACATAGGCATGGGTTTTGGTTTTTACCGAATCGCTAACAAACCAGTAAGTAGAAAGCGTCGTCGTGGTGATGATCAATAAGATCACTATGGCAGAAGTCACAGAGAACTTAGTGCGGATCTTCATATTCAACAGCCTGAATAAAAAGTGCTCGAATATCAAAAGTGTTGTCTATAATTCGATTATTGGCAACTGAGCGATGTAAAAACCATGAATTTTACTTTGAGCAACTCAACCGCACTGATTGGCCTAGCCTGTTTACTGACTTCTTCAGTAGCTTTAGCAGCCGATCGACCTGTTACCATGGCCGACATTGAAAATCTTGAGCGGCAATTAGCTGAGCTTAAAGCTCGGTTTATGACGCAAAATAGCGAACCAAAGGCCGCAGCTCCTGTGGCAAAATCAACACCACAAAATGACCCCGTCAAACCACCTACCGAGCCCTCAACCACGCTCCAAACCTATGCCACAATACGCCCGACATTTGGCGTAATCAATCAAGATGACGCAAGTAACTGGGATGTTCGTGACGCCTTATCCCACGCAGGGATTAAAGTGACTCATGAATTTATGCCGGGCTGGCAGGCCGAACTTCATGGTGAATGGGGCATCGACCTCGCCAATGAAGGAAATTTTGGCAAGTCACGCCGTGCTTATACTGCGCTAGGTACACCGTACGGTCGGTTTGGCATTGGAAAACAAAGGCCTGCACAGTATCTGTTTATTGCCGAATACGTTGATATTTTTAATCACGCCAGCAGCCCATTTGCTTACGATCCAGAGAGCATTTTTTTCGTTGATAATTTAGTTACTTATCGCTATGAATTGGGGCCAATGACGTTTATCGCCGCAGGCCAATTTAATGGTGACAAGGGCGATAACCAAACGGATTTATTCAACACTGGGTTAAGTTACGATAACGCAGGTTTACACGCAGCGATTACTTATCAACAAAACGATGTATACGATAACGAGCAGCATATTGGCGAAAACCAACTTTGGTCTGGTGCGCTGGCTTATCAATTTACCTCCCGCTTTTACGCTGCCATGGCGTATCAGGACAAAGACTATCAACGCGTGGGCGCTCTTGATTCTCGACAAGGCCACACCTTTGATCTTTCGTTGGCCTATCAACTCGCAAAACACTATAAACTCAAAACCGGATATTTTGATTTTGATGACGGTTACGGCAGTCATGATCCGCTTAATCAAAGCTTCGATGGCTACAATGTTACACTTGAGTGGCTACCAACACCGCCGCTCAGAGTGCACTTGGAGTATTTGAACAAGTCCTTCGACAACCAAGTCGATATGGACTCCATCTCCATTGGCTTTAGGTACGATTACAAGCAAGAGTGGCAATTTGATTAGCCAAGATCACAGGATCTAGGATAATAATTTTTCAATTTGAATTGATTTATACATCAAGTATTCAAGTGGGGGTGGTACACTCGCGCAAGGCTTAGAAGTATTCAAGTTTAAAGGGGCGGCATGAACCACTCTCCTATTCCACTCAATATTACCGCGAGCGCCAACATCGAGAGTATTGTGGTGCTGCATGGCTTGTATATGTCTGGCTTTGTGATGCGGCCGCTTAGCGCTCGCTTAGGTAAATCGGGCTACCGTATTCTCAATTTAAGCTATAACACGTTAACGCCAGATATTGATGAGATCTGCGCCGCTATTGATACTTTCGTTGGCGATCGCCCCGCCGCCCTCGTTTGCCACTCCATGGGAGGCTTAGTTGCAAGAGCATATTTAGAACGAGGTTCTGCCGCGAGCAAGCAAGTAAAAAAAGTGGTGACCTTGGGGACACCACATAAAGGCAGTGCCATTGCCAAGCATATGCACGACAAAGGACTGGAGCTACTGTTAAAAAACAGTGTGGAGTTTTTATTATCTAACAATCAAGATTGGCCTTTCGACGCCAAGCTTTACAGTATTGCCGGTGACTTACCCATTGGACTAATGCCACTGCTACAAAAAGGTAGCCAGTCGGATGGCACTGTGCTGTTAGAAGAAACCAAGCTCAGTGGCATGGCCGAGCACAAAGTATTTCATCTCAGCCATACCAGCTTAATATATTCCCGTGCGGTAATGGACTATATCTGCGAGCTGTTAGAGAGGCCTTAGTGCTCTGCGCTTGCAGCTACTTTGTAAGCAATCACTGCGATCAAGCCAACTAATAACGGTACTGGCGCTGCAATATAGCCAAAGGTATCTGAGTTTGCGATGCTTGCGCCAGCTAAGTGACCTACGAGCCCAACAACAAAAGCCACTAAAGCGATAACAACGACGACGAGTTCCATTTTATGTTCTGATTTTGTTTTGCCTTTCATACTCATTTCCTCAAGTAGTAGACACCGCGTTTTTTGTGTCTTGATGAAATGATTATGCGCTTATGATGCGGCGATATTTTGACCTAAATCAAGTTTAAAACCGCCAAAATACGAACGAGATTAAACACTTGTCTTAGATCAAAAACCACGCGCTCTGGTAAGATTTTGGGAAAAGTTGGCAAGCTTTATTCCCGCCAAGTATTCATGTCACTTTGTTATTTTTGAGCGCTTTTTGGGGTTTCATCTTGTTTTTTACCACGCTCATCCCAACGTCATATTGTATTAATATTTGATATGTTTTTATTTTATTAATTGATTTTTCCGATTAAACACTTTGATTTTAATCATTGGGCAATCACCTAAGGTTGCGCCATACTGACTGTGAATCAACAAGGAGCATCGCATGACAAACATTAATTCTATCGGTTTAGACAAAGCTAAGAGCCAAGCACTAGTAACGTCACTTAATACGCTACTAAGTAGCTACCAAATTCAATATATGAATGCCCGTGGTTTTCACTGGAACATCAAAGGTCGTGAGTTTTTTGAACTACACCTAAAATTTGAAGAAATTTATACGCTATTACTTGAGAAGGTAGACGAAATCGCAGAGCGTATTTTGACGATTGAAGGCAATCCATTGCATGCGTTTTCTGATTATTTAGAAACCAGTAAAATTCAAGAAGCAAAAGGGATCAGCAATGGCACACAAGCACTAGAAACCTTGCTTGATGGCTATACAACGCTTATTTCTATGCAGCGTGAAATTTTAGCGCAAGCGGGCGAAGCCGAAGATGAAGGGACAGCAGCGCTAATGAGCGACTACATCAAAGAGCAAGAAAAGCTGGTGTGGATGCTTAAAGCGTATTTAAACTAAGATTAAGGCTAGAGTATACAAGTCGAGCTAAAGCTGCGACCTACAAGCGAGCCAGCTCCTACTTAGATTTTCCTCTGGTAGGAGCGAGTTCACCTCTCGAGCTTTTATCTCGCTGTTGTCGGACTAAGGCTAGGGTGTACGAGTCGAGCTAAAGCTACGACCTACAAGCGAGCCAGCTCCTACCAAGGTTTTCCTCTGGTAGGAGCGAGTTCACCTAGCGAGCTTTTATTCTGTTGTTGTCGAGCTAAAGCTACGTCCTACAAGCAGAGGCAGCTCCTACCTTGGTTCTTCTCTGGCAGGAGCGAGTTCACCTCGCGAGCTTTTATCTCTTTTTTGTCGAGCTAACGCCAAGATGTACAAGTCGAGCTAAAGCTACGACCTACAAGCGAGCCAGCTCCTACCTAGGCTTTTCTCTTGTAGGAACGAGTTCACCTCGCGATCCTTTTATCTCGCTGTTGTCGGGCTAAGGCTAGGGTATACGAGTCGAGCTAAAGCTACGACCTACCATTCAATAAGCTGATAAAGAATGCCATTTCTAGCGCTCTTTCATGTAAGCTTTTAAATCGGCCTGAGGCACCACCGTGACCCGCTTCCAAGTCGGTTTTAAAGACCAGTACGTTATCATCCGTTTTATATTCTCTAAGCTTAGCAACCCACTTCATTGGCTCCCAATACTGCACTTGCGAGTCGTGCAGACCTGTGGTGACTAGAATATTTGGGTAGGCTTTGGCTTCAATATTGTCATACGGTGAATACGCTAAAATATTCTGGTAGTCCGCTTCATTATTCGGATTACCCCATTCATCATACTCATTGGTGGTCAATGGGATTGACTCATCCAACATGGTAGTTAACACATCCAAGAAAGGCACATGGAAGCCTAACCCTAAATACAGCTCTGGAGCTTGGTTTGCAATTGCACCCATTAACAGGCCGCCTGCACTTCCGCCTGATGCAAACACTTTGTCTTTATGGCCGTAGCCCTGCTCAACCAAGGCCTTGGTAACATCAATAAAGTCGTTGAAGGTATTTTGCTTATGCGCTTTTTTGCCTTGCTCATACCATTCACGACCAAGCATCTCAGAACCTCGAATATGCGCAATCGCGTATACAAATCCTCTATCTAACAAGCTTAGAATTTGACTAGAGAAGTTAGGGTCGATAGTAATACCATAAGAGCCATAGCCATACTGCAATAGTGGATTGCTACCGTCTTGATTAAACTTATCTTTGCGATAGACCAAAGATACAGGGACTTTAACGCCATCTCTGGCGGTTATGTGCAAACGTTCAGAGTGATAATATTCTGGTTTAAAATCACCTAACACTTGCTGCTGCTTTTTAAGCGTTTTCTTACCTGTGGTTAAGTCACAATCGTATACTGAGCTTGGAGTTGTCATGCTCGAATAGTGGATACGAATATTACTTGAACTTGGCTCAGGGTTATTTCCAACCGTGGCAAAATAACAAGCATCATCAAATCCAAGGTGATAGCTCTGCCCTTGATAATCGTGGACAACAAAACGGATCTGCCCTTGTTCACGCTCAGTCAGCACAAAGTGACTATTGAACAGCTCCAAGCCTTCTAATAGTATATGGTCGCGATGGGCAACCAACTCTTCCCATTGCTCGACATCACCAACGGTTGCTGCTGTTGCACGCATTAAACGGAAGTTTTTAGCATTCTTATTACTCAGGATGTAAAAGAACTCTCCCATTTTTTCAAGACCATATTCATGGCCAATTTCTCTTGGAATAAGGGTGCTAAACTCACCGCAAGGATCGTTTGCATCCAGTATTAACTGATCGCTCGTTTCCGTCGCAGCAAGATAGATATAAATAGCGCTTTCGTCACGACTTTTACCCAATCCCATATAAAATTGGCGATCTTGCTCTTCAAACACCAAAATATCATCACTTTGTGGCGTTCCCAACACATGACGATACACTTGGAAGCCGAGCAACGTTTGCTCGTCTTTTTTGACATAAAATACGGTTTTATTGTCGTTTGCCCAAATTACCTGACCTTCCGTGTTATGCAGCACATCTTGCAGTAATGTATTGGTGTTTAAATCAAGAAACTTGATGGTATAAATTCGACGCCCGTCGGTATCTTCACTATAGGCAAGCAGTTGCTCGTCTGGGCTTACAGTAATATCACCGATGTCATAAAACTCGTTGCCAGCGGCTAAATGATTAATGTCTAACAGCAGTTTTTTATCCGACAAATCTTCTTGTGATGCGCGATAATACTTAGCATACTCCTCATCACCACTCACTTCACTCACATACCAATAGTTGCCATCTTTGGCGGGCACTGAGCTATCGTCTTTTACGATACGACCTTTCATTTCTTCAAACAGCTGGGTTTGCAGCGCTTGATGAGGCGCCATTTGCGCTTCACAGTAATCATTCTCTGCTTTGAGGTGTGCCAACACATCAGCATTTTTACGCTCGTCATCACGCATCCAGTAGTAGTTGTCGATACGCTCATGATTATGGTGCAGTAAGGATTTCGGCTGCTTTTTGGCTAGCGGTTGAGTTTTTTCCATCACCAAGTGGTCATCCTAAATTCGTTATTTTTCGCCAGTGTATCATGATTCAAGAGCCATACCAGCGCGCAAAGAAAAAGGCCGAGCATCACTGCGCGGCCTTTATATTATTGAGTGTAAACGAGAGTTTCTAAGCTTCTGCTTTCTCTAGTTGGTTATCGTCAGATTTAGGCTTGCGTCTGATCTTCGCTTTTAAGCGTGAACCCGCACCCTGCACATCCGTTAAGATGATGTATAAGGCCGGCACTAACACCAGCGTGATAAGCGTTGCGAATAGCACTGCAAAGCCAAGTGATACCGCCATCGGAATAACAAACCTTGCTTGTAGACTCGTTTCAAAGATGATTGGCATGACACCGGCAAACGTCGTGATAGAGGTTAGCGTGATTGCCCTGAAGCGTGCACAACCCGCTTCAATAACCGCCTCTTTAAGCTTAACACCCTCGGCACGTGCTTGGTTGATATAGTCCGTCATTACCAAGGAATCGTTGATCACAACCCCAGCGGCGGCTACTAGTCCAAACATAGACATAGTACTCATATCTAAGCCAAACACTAAGTGACCCCATAGCGCGCCAACTAAGCTAAACGGAATAACCGACATCACGATAAGCGGTTGCGCATAGCTCTTCAGCGGCACAGCCAATAGGATATAAACCATCAACATACCTGCGGCAAAGAATAAGATCTGCTCACTGGTTTGTGCTTGGCGCTCTTCCACACTGCCACCTAGCTTAGTTTTTACGCCTGGGAACTGTTTTAGTAGCTCTGGTAAGATATTTTCTTCGATATTCTTAACCACGGCATCTGGCTCAATCAGCTCTTCATCGATGCTACCGTATACATATACCGTTCTAAAGCCATCTTCACGACGAATATAATTGATACCCGGCTTCTCGGTAAACTCTACGACATCGCCTAGCATCACTTCTTTGCCTTTTGGCGTTGTGATGATAGTACGCTTAAGTGAAGCCAAAGCTTTACGATCTAGTTCAGGATAACGCACCATCACTTTGATCTCTTCGCCATCACGAATAACACGCTGTGCTTCGCCACCGTAAAAACTATTACCAACCTGAATCGCAACATCAGCAAGTTGCAAGCCAAGCTCATAAGCCACTGGCTTAAGCGCGATCTGCATTTCTTTACTTGCAGGGTCAATACTCGAGCTGATATCAAATAACCCGGGTTGCTGCTGCAACATAGAAATAAGCTGTCTGCCCGCCGCATTGAGGGTCTCGATATCAGAACCTAGCAAGCGATAACCAAATTCACCCTCACCACCACTTTGATCGCCAACACTGTCATACACAATGATTGATTTCACTGCGGTGATCTCTGGCATTGCCTCGCGCCAACGACGTGCAAGTTCAAAAGCCGTAAATGGTCTTTGCTCTTCATCAACTAATGTCGATAACACCGAGCCCTTAGTGCGGCTTTGGTTCCAAGAATATACATCCTTAATCATGCCTTGACCGAACTCTTGAGCAATCTCTTTATCGACATTGCGTACCATTAACTCAATAGACTGCATCGCTGTAATGGTCTGCTCGTCTGATACGTTGTCGTTCATGGTAATTTCGATCTTTGGATAATCTTCAGGCACCTTAGGGAACGGAATAAAGCGCACTAAATTCGAAGTCACTAAGCTAAAGCTAAATACCAGCATCGCCACAAAAGTTAATAATACAGTCCAGCGCCAGTCAACACAGCGCTGAATAAAGCGTCTGTATGGTCCGTTTACAAATGCGAAGAACTTCTTGTTAAATGCAGCACGACGACTGTTTGGACGTAGTGGTTTAATCTTAGTGTGAGCAATGTGCGCTGGTAAAATCCATTTGGATTCAATCAAGCTGAACACCAAGCACAGAATAATAACGCCCGAGATTGACTTAAAGAATGCACTTTCAGGACCAGATGAGAACAACATAGGTGCAAACACAGCAATAGTTGTCAATACACCGAAGGTTGCTGGCGTTGCAACACGCTTAGCGCCAATTACCACATTCTTAACGCTGTGACCTTTGCGTTCAATTTCGGAGTAGGCGGACTCCCCTATGACGATGGCGTCATCCACCACGATCCCAAGTACCATGATAAAGGCGAACAGCGATACAATATTAATACTGATCCCAAGTGCTGGCATAAATAGGAACGCACCGAGGAAACACACCGGCAAACCAATCATTACCCATAGCGCTAATTTGAAGCGTAGGAAAATAGTCAGCATGATTGCGACAAGTAACGCCCCCTGTAACATATTGCTCTTCATCATCTCGAGTCGAGCGTTCAGGTAGTACGTCATATCAACGATTGGTTCTAATCTTAAGCCTGCAGGTAATTTAGCGTTTTTCTCTTCGATATATTTATGTACCGCTTTCGCGATTGGGATCATATTTTGGTCTTTGGTCGCTTTAACCGACAGGAATACCGCATTTTCACCATTCAAACGGAAGTAATATTCACCTTCAGTCAGGCCATCTTTAATTTCTGCGATATCTTGAAGATAAATTTTAGCGCCGTTATCACCGACCTTAACAGGAATGTTTCTAAACTCATTACCACGGTACATTTGATTTTCAACACGCACTGCAATAATGCCAGACTCTGTTCTGATTTGACCTGCTGAAATATTGGTTGAGTAACGTCTAATTGCGCTACTTACATCACTAATCGTTAGGTTGTAACGGCGCAGAGCATCTGGATCAACTTCAATGCCAATCTCGTAATCAGGGGTTGAACGGTCAACCAGTGAAATCGTTGAAATTTCTAGTAATTCATCCTCGATTTCTTTGGCAATTGGCTTAAGTGCATTCAACGGTAGATTACCAGCCAGCGCGATGTTCACCACGTCTTGACGAAATTCTATAAGCTGGACCTGCACAGGCTCCATGGACGCTGGGAAGGTCGCGATACTATTCACGCGCGAGCGAATTTTATCTTCTACTTCCGTTAGGTCTTCATCTTTATAGATTTCAAGTTGCGCACTACCGCTGCCTCTAGCGGCACGGTAAACCCCTTTTTTGATTTCTGTAACGTCTTTTAATGCTTCTTCAATTTTGATCAAGATCCCCTCTTCAATTTCTTGAGGAGACGCGCCAGGATACACGGCTGACACCGTCACATAATTGATCTCAAAGTTTGGAAACATTTGCCTTTGGATAGTCATATAACTGATAAAACCCATTATCAGTATGAAGACCATCAACAAGTTTGCCGCTACCGTATTATTCGCAAAATAAGCGATAATACCGCGCTGCGATGCTTTTTCTATATCACTCATGGTCGCTCCTTGCTGTTACAGCTTTTCCGGCTGACTACTTGGCTTTGATGAGGAGTCCGTGCCAGCAACTTTAACTTCCATGCCTTTTTGTGGATATTCAGGTGGTGTCATGACCACTTTATCGCGACTTGTGATGCCATCACCAATTAGGAAGAACTCACCCTCTTCGCGGATAACTTGCACTTTACGTGGCTCAAGCTGGTTATCTTGATTAAGCAACCAAACCGACTGATTATTCACGATATCCTGAGGTAGACGGTAGATTTGTTTTAACGTTTTACCCGCAAAGCTAACTTGTACATACGTACCGTATTTTATCGCTGGCTGGCGCGTTGTAAGACCGTACGGGTCGTTAATACGCACCACCAAGTTGTTCATACGCGTTTGTTGGTCAACAGTACCTAAATCTCTATCAATTACCGCTTCACGAGTGAAAGCACTCACACCACGTTGATAAACCGTAGCAGCAAGGCCTGACACTCGCTCAGGTAAAAACACAGAATCAAAACCCGCGATAGGAATAATCACTTCCGCAGTTTCGATGTTATTGACCGTACCAACTGAGCTACCCATAGAAACGAACTGACCAAGACCAACGTCTTTCTTCACCACTAGTGCGTTATAAGGCGCGATAACTTCGCAGTTTTCTAGGTCTCGCTTTGCACGCTGCAGTGCAGCTTTTGCCGATTTTACTGAGGCTTTGGCGCTCATGACCTGCGGTTTACGTAAAAATAGGTCGGTATGCTTTTTATTTGGAAATCTTCTTGCTTCATCAGCAGCTACATCAGCTTGTGCTTGCTCTTCGATAAGCTGCGCCTCGGCTCTGGCAAGTTCTGCTTCTGCATGTAGTAACGCGGCTTCGTAGTTATCTTGCTCAATACGCAGTAACACTTCGCCTTTTTGTACCACACCGCCTTCAACAAAGTTAGGGTGCCAGTATTCAACTTCGCCCGATACTTGAATAGAAAGTTGTGTACTTTCTAGCGGTTTTACTTCGCCATAGCTTTGGATCACAACTTGGTGATCTTGCGCAGCGAGAGTTTCAACTTCAACAACAGGACGAGAATCGACTTCTTGCTTCTCAGGTTCACTCTTAGCAACGGCATTGACGAACATAAATCCGACAACACCGACTATAAGCACGGTAAAGGGTAGAATCCATTTTAAAGTTTTAGCTTGCATGACAGTACCTATTGATAATTTCCTGACCGTATAGTACCAAGTTTAGCGCGTTCTCGGATGTGACATTTGTAAGAATCTGTTACACCTTTAGAACAACTTTTTATAACTATCTAAAAACAGCGGAAATTATAAAGTAATTTCAAACAATTAAGCATCAAAACCTTTGATTTATAAAGATCTTTCTAAGTGCGATTTTTGTGAGTTATATAACAATTTTTTCGGCTTTTTGTCACATTTATCACCCTAAATCTGCTTAGTGACATGATGAAGCTCAAGCACTAGAACGATACAGCCTACCAATACGATAGAGAACAACAGATAGATCCCAAGCAGCGGACTCAAGATGCCAAACATACTCGCTACAACTAAAGACAAGAAAACAGCAATAACCACCGCGACTAACACGAGAGAAGCCCGACTCCAACACTGCTCAATAAGAACATCGCGTACCTTAGCACCGACTAAACGCTTAATATTAAAGACTGGCGCATTTAATATAGCGAGGTAGCCGAGCAAACCATACATACCAGCAATTACCTGTATCAACATCATCAGTGCGATCATCAGCCCAGCTAAAAAGCTCAGCTTGGCTGTTTTGTTGAGTTGCTGCATACGTAATTTAATATCGACGAGCTTTAAAATAGATTGGCTTGGGTTTTGTTGTTTGTACAAGGCAGTAACCGTATGCAAGTCTAATTCCTCTCCCGCTTTGGCTCGCACCAGAATATTTCCACTAATAAAATTAAAAGGTAGATAAGCCAAGGCTTGTGCTTGGGAGGTATGACTAAAGGTATTTTCGACAATACCCACAAGGGTAATAGGGCGCTGATTTCTGTCGTAGATAGTCATGCCGATATCTGCTGCTGTTACGCCAAGGCGCTGTGCTAAAAGCTGATTGAGCACCACTTTTTTCCCCGAGCTATTGATAGCTAGGTCATCCTCAGAGAATCCGCCACCAGCAATAAATCTTAGGCCTGAGGTGCTAAAGTAATTTGGCCCGCTGAGCTGTAAATAAGCAACGACTGAGTCGCTGCCATCATCAACTAAGCTTAGCGGCTCCAGAAATACAAACTCGTGGGGTAATACGCCAGCCAGAGCAGCACTCTCGACACTTGGGAGCTGTCTAAGCGCCGACAGGTTTATGATCGCTTGATTATATCTTGCTTGAATAGCATCTGAGCTGCGGTCGTAGTTACTTTGCTGTAACTCAACAAAATAAAGGTTATTTGAGTTAAAACCACTTGAGGTATTTAGCTGCCCGCCAAAGTAACTCAATAGCCAAAATGCAAAGCTCATTGTGACTATACCCACACCAATTTGCAATCCGAGTAAGGCTTGGCTCATTGCCTTAGGTAATTGTTTGACCTGTCCCTTTCCTGAGCCACTTAGTTGACTACGAATATCCTTAAATGACACCTGAGACATTGCCAGTTTTACAAACACCAATGCGCAGAGTTGAGCAAAGACAACCACCAACAAGCAGCTCCACCAAGGCAGCGTTAGCCAAACAGCATGGGCTAGGGTTTCCTTCGACCAAAACAGCATTAGCCAAATGCCAGCATTCGCTATCCCTATAGCAAGCAATGACGCAAACAAAAAAATCAAGGCAATATAACGCCACTGTTCGAGTTGCAGATTGCCGCGCTTAGCACCGAGTACAATCGCCAATGCCAGCTGGTTTTGTTTGGCTTTAAAGTCTAGCAAGTAGAGTGAAAATGCATTCACTAAGGTGATGACAAGCAGCCCAACGCCTGCAAATGCTAACCATTGCGTCGTTGTTCTTAGCTGCCCTTTTAATTTATCAGCAAGTGGTGACAACGAAAATCTGAGCGTCGCACGACCAGATATCCCTTGTTCTAATTGAGCTTGCTCAAATGCAGCTTGAAACTGCGCTTGCAAAAGCATTAATTGCAGCTGCGCATTTTCTTGTTTTATGCGACCCGCAAGAAATAAGTCGCTTCTTACCGCCAAGTGATCCATACCCGTAATACGTTCACCCATCATCTGCGCAAATGGTAAGAATACCTCACTCATCCGGTTAGATTGATATAACTGCGGTTCAGACTCATCGCACGCGACCACTCCCACCACGATATAACGACGATCATCAAGTTGAATGCTCTGTTCTATAATATTTTCATCAGGAAAATATTGCTGCACAAAGCACTCTGTCACAACGACTTCGTTAGGTGCTGTACCAAGCTCATTACTTTGGGAAAACCACCTCCCTTCTTTTAAAGCAATATTAAAGAGCGAAAAGAAATCATCACTGACGTAAGTTGTCTCAATCCTCGGCTCAACCACTGAACCACGTAGTAAGCTGTGGCTATACAAGACTGCGGAGGCTTTATCAAACAATTGCTTGTCTTGAGCAAGCTGCCACGCAACAGGCGTGGAGATAGCATTTTCCATGATCGCCTTGTCATGTTCATCTAACATATCCCCTTGCAGCCAAACGAGTTTATCACTTTGCGGGTAAGGTAGCGGCTGATAAGCTTGCCATGATAAGCCAATACTCATTATCATAGCGGCGAAAGCGCCGCTCAATAACACAACTAACATTAGATTTAGCCTATACCTCATTCGCCTCAATAGCTTATGCCATAATGTCATGCTTATCCCTTCACTAATTCAGATGGGTTGATTAATGCGTTGAGTGGCCTGCGCAGTATTTGCTGTAGTGAAAAGTACAAACACGAACTCGACACCAACACTATCCCCACAGCCGCAATCGAAAACTCTGCCACATTAAATGTTTGCTGAAAGTATGGCGACAATAATAAACCCCCTGTCAGGGAGATCATTAACGCAATACCTATGTGCTTAAAGTGGGTAGTAAGATCCTCTCGAGTGAGATCGCTGTGTTTGGCACCCAGCACCATTTTCGTGCCGTAATAAGAAGCTTTGAGTGATTGGCTATAACGAAAGACACCAAACAGGCCAATAATCACGAGCAACAACGCCAACGCAAAGATAAATAGTGCTCCATAGGTAACCAAGGTATCGGTCAACAAGTATTGCTCACGCTGCGCAGTAAGTGATTTAAAACTAAAGATTTTCAATGCTGGATGAACTTGCGTAAGCAGCGCTGCAAAATGGGATTTAGTAACCGGCTGCTTAGTCTTAATTAACGCCGTATTACTTCCTTGTACTGCTCGATACACATGGGGCAGTGCGGGTTCGCCTGGCACGGCTAAATCAGCAACGACACCAATAATTTCAAATGCCGCGTCTTCGTCGGCAATGTTAAAGCTAAGGCGCTTGCCTAGCGCCTTTTCCTCTCCACCTAGCTGCTCAGCAAAGGTTTTATTGATAATTAACTGCTGCTCACCGCGGCGCACCGCTTCACTATCGAAAAACTGACCTTGTAGTAACGGCAAAGAAAAAAACTCAAGATAACCACTATCCACAACTCGGCCAACCGGATGCACGCGTTCAAGCGTCTCGACTTCTTGCAATGACCAAGTGCCAACACCTTGCCCGATGGGTGAACGGCTTCGACTCACCGCGATTACTTCTGCGGTATTCCCTAGGGCTTCACTGGCTTGACGCATGACTTCTTGATATTCGTCTCTCGGCATAGTATCAGGGGCATAAAACGTGACTTCGTATTTATTCGTGAGATCTACCGCATAAGCATTGTTGAGATGAGATATGGCAGCAACACCGACATTGAAGCAGAAGAAGGTCAAGATAATAGAAATACTTAACTGACTCACCGCCATGATCCGTTGCACTCGCGCACTCACAACAACAGCAGTGCCCTTGCCACTTTGTTTTAGCATGTGCGTTAAGTGACGAAAGCGAATTGCTGACATTCCAGCTAACAACAATAGCCAGCTCGTCAATAAAGCGACCAGTGCTAATGCGAGCACACTTTGCCAGGTTAACGAAATCAGCTGCGCTTGCGGCAACAGTCCCACGAGTTCTGTCTGTAGCCACAGGCAAATAACATAAGACGCGCCAATTGCAACCACGAGTGATACTGAGCAAAGTGCTAGCAACGGTAACCACTGCATCAGCGCAATATCGCTTATTTTTGCTCCCACCACCGCTTGAATTGCCAGCCTGCGCTGGATCTGGCTGAGTCTAGCAAGGTATAAGTTACTGATATTTAAGAGTGCTATACCGAGTAAGCCAAGCGATACCACAAACATTCCAAATAACAATAAGGGAGACTTACCGAGCATAATTGATTTCAAAGGCATCGCACGAATGCCAATATGCCACTTCGCAAAATACTCACTGTCGCTCACTTTGCTGCGCCAAAGTGTGTTCATTTCGTTGGAAAGCGAGAGGCTGACTTGTTCATGCTCCACCCCTGTAGCTAGTTTACCCACCATCAAGTTAAGCGCATAACGGTTCCACCAGTAAGGTTTAGCTTCCTCTGAGGTTAGGTTGTATTGCCAAGGTAGCCATACCGCAGTGTTGTGCGTGAGCTTTTTTAAGTTGGGCTCATAAAATTGCTCTGCTGCGACACCGACAATCGTAAACTCCCGCTCATCCAGACGCAGCGTTTTATTTAAAATATCAGGGTCACCATTGAAGTGACTTTGCCAAGCTTGATAGCTCAGCACAGCGACAGGGCTGCTCTCATCGACAGGTTCAGTAATAACCCGCCCCATCGCAAGCGACATATCAAAAATACTAAACCACTCGGGCGAGACATAAGCCGATTCAACTTGAGGCGCATCAGCATCCGAAGTAAGCAATTGCTCCGCATAATGCACCATCGCCAGTTGCTCCATTGCGGCAGGTTTATGCTCGTATAAATACATCAATGATGGATAGTTAAAGGCTTCGCTGCTCTCGTTGCCATTTTCATCAAACATCGGGTATTCAAGTTTAACAATACGTTCTGAATCCGGGTATGGTAGAGGTGAGAAATACAGGCTATGTAACATCCCCATTGCGACCAGCATCACAACGAATACGCAGCTCAGCGTAGTCACCACACTAACATGGTAAATATTTGCACGGCCTAAGTTGAACACTTGCATGGTGCCCTCTCTATGCTCGTTGACTAACAGATTGAGCAGAAGCGACGGTGCCTAACAGCTCACCATCAAACAATTTCACCTGCCTTGGAGCCATATCGGCATAACGTGGATCGTGTGTCACCATACAAACTGTGGTTCCTTGTTGATGCAATTCAGCGATTAATTGCATCACCTGATCGCCACTTTTCGAATCTAAGTTACCCGTCGGTTCGTCCACCAGTAGAATGCTTGGCTCAGTCACCAAAGCACGAGCAATCGCGACACGCTGCTGCTGCCCGCCTGATAACTGATTTGGCTTGTGTTGAACACGATGAGACAATCCAACCTTTTGTAAACAATACTCGACTCGTAGCTTTACTTCAGCCTTACTCAACTTCTCAGGACGATACTTTAGGGGTAAAGCGACGTTATCGAATACCGAAATTTCATCAATGAGATTAAAGGCCTGAAAGACAAACCCAATATGCTCATTGCGAAGCTCAGCGGCCTGATCAAGCGTCAGGGTTGTTACATCATGAGCACCAATCGTATAACTGCCACTTGTTGCTTGGTCAATTAAACCAATGATGGATAACAAAGTAGATTTACCACAACCAGAGGGGCCAGAGATCGAAATAAAATCGCCTTTTGCTATTTCCAGTGAAATATTTCTCAGTGCGTGTGTTTGCAGCTCTTCGGTTTCGAACACTTTATTGATATTTTTAAGCACTATCATTTTGATATTCCTACTTTAATAAGATTGTCTCATCTAGACTGGCAAGATAGGCTAGATCAGAAATGATTAATCGTCTCCCAGCTTCAACGCCAGAATCTATAACAATATATTTCCCAGTTGAAGCACCAAAGGTGATTTCTACTGGCTTTGCGCTATCATCACTAGTCAGGGCAAATAAGGTCTGCGTTTGATTTTCTTTGGCATTGGCGGGGCGCTGCACATAGGTGGCATTGGCAAGATGCTTAATGGCGATGCTGGCAGAGATACTCAGCTGCGCTCGCGCCTGCTTCGGTAAGGCATTAGGTAAACTCACCTCTACTTCCACGCTATTGTTTGTCACCACCGGGTCAACTCGGATCACTTCGCCTTTTACTTTATTGGCCTGCATGTTCACCATCACGTCTTGTCCAGTTTCAACCCAGCGCACTTGAGATTGTGGCACAGACAATACCGCCACCAACGACTGGTTAGAGCCAATTAATGCTAACTCGTCACCAACATTGACTCGTTGCCCAAGCGCCAGAGGCATGCGCTCAATGATCCCTGAAGTGCTGGCTTTAATCTCCAGTTGTTGTTGTTTTTCCAGCAAGTTATTGAGTTCTTGCTCGCGAATGTTAATTTCTTCGTTGGCAAGTGTAAGCGCCGAACCATGCAGTGCTTGAAGCTGTTTAGCTTGCTGTTCTAGCATGGTAATTTCATGTTGTAAGGCACTCAAACTGGTTTCAGTTTGGGCAAAGTTCAGCGCGGAAATAATACCTTGTTGTGCAAGGTCTTGCTCCGCGCGGTGACGCAATACTAAGGTTTTTAGCGCGCCTTGTTTTTGCATCAGCTGTGTTTGTTCGTTTAACAGCTCCCTTTGTTGAGTCAGTAACAGCTGCTCTTTTATTGCCCACGACTGACGCAAAGCTTGTTTGGCTTGTTGAACCTGTAACGCCAAGTCTGGGCTCACAAGCTCGGCGATCACTTCACCTTTGTGCACAATTGCGCCCGCTTTATGGTGGATAGTTTTAACGATAGCCGCGCTTTGCGCGTTTAATAAAAACTGCTCAGCACTACGTAATTCCCCAAAGCTATCTACTGATAAGGTAAACGGACCTTGTTTCACCTCCGCTACCAGTATTTCAGCGCGCATCACACTAGAATGAGGCGCCCATTGTTGCCACAGCAAATAAACAAATATCGCCGCCATTAAACAGGCAACAACGATATAGTGTGTGGTTTTTTTTGGCTTCACTGGTTTGACTAGATCCATTTCCCCTCCTAACTGACTAAGCGCTAAGAGCGAGATTTATGCCAAAACTCAATAACTTTAAATTTCAATAAGTTAAAAAAATTGTAACTGCGAAAGTCAGATGATATTCCGAAATCGGAGCATTCACTCCGGGATCGGAGAGTAACGGCAGTAGATGCAATTTATCTTTTGTGGGGCCCTAAATAAGTACGCGACAAGTCAAAAACACAAGGTATCATAGCAGGCTCTGTAATGGACCTCGCAGCAGCTCACATCGCCCCTCTAGGCGTTGACCAAGGTGATATCTTCCAAACCGGGTCCATATGATGGTACTTGGCATTCAAAAGTCTGTAATAGACCAAATACTACACGCGAATGTATTACAACGTATCAACGACTCTGCGTACTATGGTAATGAATACAGCCTAAACGAAGTGATGAACAACCTGACCGCCGCTATTTTCGTTGCTGATAAGAATGCAACGACACTGAGCCAAAGCCTGCAAGCAAATAGAGTACGTTTCTCGCTTGAGTAAAACGAGCAAATACGACAATTTGGCAAAAGCCGCTGCACTATTCCAGCTGCAGAGTATTTTGGATAAGAGTACAGCTTGGGGTGCCGATCAGGCACATATAGCGTATATCGACCGTATGATCACAAAAGCGCTAGAAGCGTAACTCAAAAGCTTTTGTATTACGCGAGTGAAATGAGCGAAAACGTTAAGGGCTAGCAATTTGCTAGCCCTTGTTTTGTCTGGTTATATCACTAAGCTAAAGCAGGTTTAGAGCGATAGTACTGAATACAACCTAATTGTGCGGCATTAGTCAGTAAAATCATCACAAACATCAACACGTGAGCAACACTAACATGACCTAAGCTCAGTTCAGCAGCCAATCCAATTCCTCCAGCTAAAAACTGCAGTGAGAAATACCTAGCGCTTAAGTTAGAGACATCACCGCTTTTTATCGTTTTATAGGTTTGTGGCATAACTCGAATTGAGCTCATCACTAGCCCTAAGTAAGTTAACGCGTTTAACAACGCCGCTGCTTCGATGTCCTTTGCCAATAAAAGTCCAAATGGCAACGTCGACAAAGCAAGCAAGAGTGCTAATTGATTACGCTGTTTCGAGCTTGCGTTGTACCGAATAAAATAATATAAAATAAGTGCGCTCAAAGAGCCTGTAACAACAAAAGGCAGCACCATAAAAAAACGTTCAAAGAAAACGTTGTAGGTAATAAAGTAAGAGCTTTGTGCAACACCAAAACTCATCATTAACAGTGATACACCTGACACACTGCGATTTTTACGGATCTTCCTAATCAAAGGAACAAAGCTTAAAACCAAAACGAAGGAAGAAACGATCGGTAAATATTCGCTCAATGCCAACTCCAAATGTCTAAATTGTTGCAAAGTTAAAGTGCTGTAAAACCTTTAAAAACACATTGTAAATTTATGATTTTTAAGGTTTTATTTTTGAAGGCGCGCATTTTAAGAGCTAAGTTTTAAAATACAACTGGACGCCTAACATCCAACTTTGAATAGGTGGCAAGGCTGGAATACAGGTGTATATAAATAAATACAAGGAATTACTATGAAGTGGCTACTCATGATACTTACTAGCATTGGCTTGAGCGGATGCAATTCCACTCACACCACTACAGCTGACATGAAACAGAAGGTAGACGTAACTTCTCTATTCAATCACTCTCTTTTTACGCCGAAACCAGTGCAAACTGAAGCTGAAATTTTCGCTTTACCTGAATCCGAATAGCAAGCTGCAATCTCCTTTTTTGGCAAATATGCAGATGCCAACATGAGAGATGACCAAGTATTAGGAAGATTCCTAGACGCAAAATTGGATAACTTTTCTTACGATGGAGAAACGCTTACCGCGACTGAAGCAACGCTCAAAAGAGCTGGCAATTGCATTTCTCTTGCCGTATTAACACAAGCGTACGCCAATGTATTAGGGATCAAAACAAGTTATGCTAAAGTTGACAGCTATCCAATGTTTCGGAAGCACCAAGAGTTTATCATCACCTCAAGCCATTTTAAAACCAAGTTATTCGCAAATAGGGCGACAGAAGGTGATGAGAATGGACAACAAACTTTGATTAAAGGTACTGTCGTTGACTACTTCCCAGATCAAGATAGTGTGTTTTCTGGAAACGCGCAGTATGAAGATTTAGTCGCAAAGTTTTATACTAACTTAGCCGTTTCTACTCTGCTGGAAGCTGATTATGACCTAAGTTACTCTTTATTGTCTGCTGCGCTCAAATACGCCCCAAGAGACGCTGAAGCTATCAATACTGCCGCGCTGTACATAAGCATGTTGGTGATATAAATAGTGCGAAGCAAATCTATGATTATGCCTTCAACAATCATCTCACCAGCACCAACTTGTTATTGAATTACCTTAACTATGTTCCCAAAGATCAAACCGTACTCAAGAATATGATTCAGGCGGAGCTTGATCGAAGCCCTGCATCCCCTTTCGATACCCTCTCGTTAGCTTCCAGCTACATTGAACAACAACGCTATAAAAAAGCCAAAAAACTTATTGAGCCTTTATTGCTGAATTATCATTACTTGCCGGAAGTTTATGTCGAGCTTGGAAAAATTGCTTATTTAGAGCAAAGATACCAAATCGCATCTGAATATTTTGAGCAAGCTGTCAATAAGTCCAGAGAGCAGTATAAAAAGGACCTATACATCGCCAAGCAAAACATGTTGAACCATTTATTGGTTCTTAATGAGGATATAAAATAAGTCATAAAACAAGGAATGGCATGAATTAAGTGAAATTTATGTTAAAAAGATATATATAAAACTTTACAAACAACATTATTGTTTCTATTTTGGTGTGTGGATGTTCAAAAAACATACCACCAACTGGTCGTGCTCTACAGTGCACCCAAGGCTTGGTTCGGTATTGAACGACGCCCAACTTTTTATCTCAAGTTGGATAACCACACACTCAAAAGGAATAACAATGAAACGACACATTCTTGTCACAGCATTAGGTTTAGCATCAGGTATCGCGATGGCACAAGCGCCACTAACGGAAACTCAGATGATGGAATATACCAGCAAAGCTAACAAAGCAATGATTGGTAAAAAGTACGATCTAAACCTTCCACTTATTACTCAAAACAGTGCTACAAGCACTTCAACGTCTACACAAACTATTGTGCAAACAGTTTCACACCCAGATGCAAGCTACATCAAACTACACTTTAAAAACCTCACCCTTGCAAACGGCGGTAAACTCGTTGTTCGCTCGGAGGATAGTGGCGAGCGCTATGAATACACCCAAGGAAGCCTCAGCGCAGCAACAATTGATCCAAACCTCGGCGATGACGGCGTTAAACAGTTTTCTGCTATGTCAGTCTCTGCTGATAAAGTCATCATTGAATATACTCCAGGCCAAGATAATGCAGGCAAAACACCCGAAGTCGATTTTTACTATCATGGTACTGAAGGGCAAGCAACTGTTGAGGGCCTGACCGATGTGACGCCCATGTCAACTTGTGGTGCAATGGAACGTAAAGACGTACAGTGCTGGGCTCAATCGCATCCGGTAGAGTTCGAGCGTTCACGTCCAGTCGCCAGACTGCTTATGAACGGCAGTCGTTTATGTACGGGTTGGCGTGTTGGTGCAGATAACCGCATGTTTACCAATAATCACTGTGTGGGATCCGCATCAGAGCTGGCAAATACTGAGGTATGGTTTAATTATCAAAGTACGAGCTGTAACGGCAGTCAGCGCGAGACTGTGGTTAAGATCACAGGTAAAGACTTCCTTAAAACAGATTATACGCTAGATTATACGTTGTTTACCGTCAATGATTTCGCTAAGGCTCAGCCGTTTGGTTACTTTGGCTTAGATGTGCGAAATCCATCGCAGGGCGAGCGTATTTACATACCTCAACATGGTTCAGGTAACCCTAAAGAGCTGTCGATTGAGTCTGATCAAGACACCAATGGACTATGCTCTGTTAACCAAGCAACGGCGAATGGCCGAGGTACTGGTACAGATATAGGCTATTACTGCGACACTATTGGTGGCTCATCAGGTTCACCAGTACTTGCAGCCTCAACCAATAATGTTGTTGCGCTACACCACTTAGGTGGCTGTACCAATAAAGGTGCTAAAATTAGCTTAATTTGGCCTCAGGTTTCTACTCACTTTGGTGGCCAAATTCCTGTTGGTGATAACGGCACTACCGATCCATTGCCTGTTGCGTTATTTACTTACAGCTGTAATGACCTAAGCTGCAGCTTCGATGGCTCAGGCTCTAGCTCACCAAACGGTTCTATTACACAGCATAGTTGGCAGTTTGGTGACGGCGCATCCGCTTCAGGCGCGCAAACTTCACATAGCTTCACAAACTCTGGCAGCTATACCGTAGAACTCACCGTGACAGATAGTAATGGCGACACCGCGTCAACAACACAACAAGTTGCCGTAACGCTGCCAGGTGAAGAGCAAAAGCTTATCAAGGGAGTTGCAAAAACGGGGCTTGCTGGTGCTAGCGGCAGTGAAACTTTCTTCTATTACGATGCGCCAGCTGGCGCAAATACAGTGACATTTAACACTAGCGGTGGCACTGGTGATGCTGATATGTATGTACTAAAAGGTGCAGAACCCACAACCAGTAATTGGACTTGTCGTCCTTATCGCTCTGGTAATACGGAGTCTTGTACTCTCAATGAAGGCGCAGGGCGTTATTGGGTGATGATCCGCGGATATAATGCATACTCAGGTTTGCAAATCGTAGCAGATCACAACTAGCCTAAACTTCGAATAAACAAACTAAATGATTTGCGGGGGCTCGCCCCCGCTTATTTGACAGCAATCTTCAGCGATTATCTACAACTCATACCAAACACTAAACCAGACACGGTTTTCATTAGCCATGTTACGCCCCTCAATGCGACCCACTCCAGCATTAAACTGTAAATCGGTTAATCCTGCAGGAGCAAAATCAGCGGCCTTGTCTAATATCACTCGAGACAAAGGTAAGCGCATCTTAATACCGTAATTTTGCCCAATAACTTCTCCATCTAACTGATGCTGCTTATAAAATAACTTAGGTTTGCCCTGCTGCCATGACGTTGCAAATTCATAGCCTAAATAGCGGCTTCCCGTTGCAAATAGATGCGGCAACATAGGTTCGCTGACAGCGTGTAAACTGTTACTAATACTAGTGCTGGTAAGTGGTCCACCACCCAAAGATAAAGGCAATTCGCTGCTGTAGCGGCTATCGACCGATGCATAGAATGGAATTTGCCATGCTTTAGCGAACAAACTCAGCTGATAATCAAAACCATCTAATTCACCTAGCCACTGAGCTGCAGAGACTTGCAGTGCTACACCATGCTGCTGTGTATCCCACATTGCACGACCGTTAAAGCCGTAACGCCCGCCGCTCCATGCTTTTTCACCATGTTGCACACGAATAACCCCCAATTCGGGAGCGAGGTAATTCAATGCTTCACCAAAGCGATAGCTAGATGACAAGGCAAATTGCTTAAAGCTGCTTTCATTCGAGGTATTTGCTTGTAGCGAGCGAGACTGCTTATCCGCTTCTAGCTCTTGATATCCAGCATCAAACGTCGTTTTCCAGTTTTCATGACGATATTCGAATTGGGCGAATGCACCCATCAACGCGCCATTATTGATACTTTTCTCGACTCCAAGCTGCCAAGCAAGTTGGCGCAGCACATCCTGCCCTTTTAATGCCACGCCCAAACTATCAAAAGAGGCGCTATTTAATGCGCCTGATAAGGCGACAGAATGAGACTGTTCGAACACAGAATAATCAGAACTGGGCAGCGCGGTTTGATCTATCTTAGCCGCAGGTAATTGATGAGGATGCAGCTCTTTTAGCTCAGCCTCATCCACTTGCTCCAACACGCTTACGGTGCGCCAAGCCGGAGACACTATTTTGTTAACCTTGACCCCCTCAGGGGTCGCATAGCTCACCAGTAACTGCTGTGAATGGGTAATAATTTGCTCAAGCGGTTTAGCACTCACAGGTAAGGTTTCAAGTATTTTACTCGCCGCATCATAACGCATCACCGCTAAGTGGCCTGCGACTCCGGAAATAAAGTACAACTTGTCATCATCATGAGACCAAGTTAACCCCGAAAGGTATTGATGTGACTTGGGTAAATAAACAATTTCGGTTGTATCGTGGCTAAGATCTTTAACAACAAGTTGCCAGCGCTTGTTAGGAGTAACATGCACATAGGCCAATATCGTCTTTTTATTAGAGAGCACAGGAAAGTCATGGACATCCCCAAGCTTACTTGTGGTGATCGGCGTTTGCTTGCCTGAGTCCAGCTCTATGGTCACTAACTGTGAGTAACCCAAACGAGACACCTCCGCAATAATGGTATTCGCATCAACAATACTAAAGCGACGAATACCCGCTCCTTCGGTTAGTTGCTTAGGCTTTCCAGTACCAACTTTCCAGACAAACAAATCATTGATAAAGGTATCGTCTGCAGCTGGCGTTTTTGCAACGAAATAAATATGGCTGTCATTCAGCCACTGGGGGTAATAGATACCAGCAAAATTGTGAGCATCAAGCTGCGCAAGTCGCTTTTTTGGAAAGACTTCGGGTGCGATATCCACAATATCTTTAGGATCGGCATTTAATATCGCTTCGTTGCGCTTATTAAATTGCTCAATGGCTTCTACATTTTCTTTGTTTTCGTAGATATTGAGTGTGACTTGGCGTTTACGATTTTGCTCTACCACCAAAAACTGACTGCCATCTGGAGAGAATGCAATATCTCGAGCAGCATATGCGAACCGCTGCCAAAGCTCACTCTGTGTCGGAACCAAGGCCAGCTCTTGCTGCATAGCCTGATAGCTATATTCAACAATAAAGCGACGATATAACTGGCTGGCTGGCGCTCCAAAAGCACCACTAAATGCGGTTTCAAAACTGCGTGATTCCACCGCCTGCACTCTTGTCCACACGGCATCTAACGTCTGTGCGCCATAATTATCCTCAAGCCATGCTAGAAAACGTACGCCTACTAAGTATGCCATGGAGTTGGAAAGGTAAGACTTGTCGCCATTATCTAAAGCGCTATAGGTCGGTAATGCGCCTTGCTGCGCGTAATAGCGCACAATGCTCTCACTGTAATTATCGTATAAACGTCCTCGTCCCGTTAATCTAGACTCCAGCAAGGTCGCATAGCCTTCGCTGACCCAACGCGGTAATACCGCATCGAGCAAGTCGGTAATATCGTGCCAATCTCTGAGATGTTGTCGCCATTGATTACGGCTAGGCTGTGATAGATGAACGAGATGAATATATTCGTGCAAAATGAGCAACTGCTGCCAACTGGTGTTATTTGCGATGACGGAATCAGCTTGAGGCGGCGTCGCTTGCAGTGCCATCATTGGTTTATCTGTGCTGGGTAATGCAAAGCCATTGGCCGTATTTTCTGGGTCGTAAATAATCACATCAGCACGTTCACTCAAGGCTCTACCTTGTTGTGCCAGCACCTTATCTCGCACCACCTCCAGCTCATTTGCTGCAGAATACGCCCATTGCTGAAGCGCCTGAGGATAATGCACATTGAAGTTTTCAGTTTTAATGGTTTGCCACTTAGCCTGTAAACCAAAGCTCGTAAAAGCAACAAAAATTATCAGTAGCGCTCGCATTACCTTTCCTAAATAAATCCGGTGGCGCTAGCTTAACAAGAGATGTAAAGAAAAAGTGTGCTTTTTAGTAACAATTTCTTGCGCACGTTACACCTTAAAACGTCTATTTTGAGGCAAGCAACATGTTAGCCGCTCTAAATGCGCGTAATTTTTCAGTGCTTTTGTGGCTGTGCAAGGGTGATAAACAAGCTAAGTACCGCAAGAGATACTGCAAACACAAAAAATACCACGGTTGAACTCAACCCCGCCTGCCACTTCGCCGCGGCGATTAAACCCGCGCTCAATAACACCGCCAGTTTTGCCTTGGTATGTGCATGTGGTTTGAATGATTTGGAGTAGCTATACGCCATAAAGATAAAGCCGCTGGCCAACAGATAAGTGACTAACATGGTAGCTCCTTGCCAAGGTTTTGAAGGAACTTCAATTATATGCTAATGATAATTATTATCAACAAGGTAAAGTGATTTTTATCAATCCTCCCGAGTCTGTGTTGTGACAACTCAGTTGTCCATCGTGTAACTCTACAATGGTGCGGCTAAAGGTTAAACCTATTCCCTGCCCACCTTCTTTGGTGGAATAGAAAGGAATAAGCATGTTATCTAGGTTGGCAAAGCCTGGGCCATTGTCTTGCACATCAATCACCGCTTGTTGCTGCTGATAATAAGCATGTAGCGTCAACTTGGCATTTTCACCACTGGCCTCAATGGCATTTTTAACTAAGTTAATCAACACTTGCTCAATTAAGGCTTTATCGAGATTGAGCGTATTCACAGTGCAATTTACTTGGATGTCGGTATCCTCAAATAACGCAGCAACAGAAGACAGTAACAGCATGATGGAGACTGACTCCCGATCTAGCCTTGGGGTTTGCGTAACTTTGGCGTATTGGCTCACAAATTGTTGTAAATGCTGGCAACGCTGACCTATTACGCTTAGCGCATGCTGCTCTTTTTCGTCCTTAGCTCTTGCTAATAAGGTTTGCGCTAGGGAGCTTACGGGCGTCAAACTGTTGTGGATCTCATGACTTATTACTCGGATTAGGTGTTGCCAAGCAGCCAGCTCCTTTTTACGTAATGCCTTAGTAATATCGAGTGCGACAAGTAAAGAAAACTGCTTACCCTCTTGAAAGAATTCACTACTTTGTAGTTGCCACCGAGATTGCTGCGCTGTATCTGCAAAATGCCAGTGATTATCTTGTTGCACCAGCCCAAACTGAGCCGCGCTTATTCCCTTACACTCTAACCAAGGGCGATGATAAAGCGACTCAAATGCACCATTGGCATAGGCAAGTTTGAGTTTTTCGTCAAACATCATAATTGGCGTATTAAGGCTGTCTATTAGCTGATAAATGATAAACTGCTGACTATGATAGCGGCGCTTTTGACTGTGCAGCTGTGCACTTAAGGCCAGCAAGCGCTGTTCAAATTCAGCCACCACGCCCGCCGTATAATGTGGCTTAATGGTTTGCGTAAAGTCACTTTGTGCAATCGCTTCTAGCTGCCAATTAGCACGCATGGCAATACGTTTAAGGTGAGACAACAGTATTTTTTGTAACCCACCCAATAACCCCAATACACTCACCGATACGGCAGCTACCCACGTTACCTCAAGCTGTAATTGCAGAAGCAGTAAAGTCAGTAAAACCGTACAGCTAATGGTTAACAGCGTACAGTAGGCCCCAAGCCGCCACTCGGCACTAGCCAGATGTTTTAAGACCATATTTTTCCAAACGCCGATAAAGAGAAGAGGCCGTGAGTCCAAGTATTTTAGCGGCTTCTGCGACATTACCTTGGGCCCGTTGCATCGCCTGCTCCACCATTTCTTGCTCCACTTGTTGCAAAGTCTTGCTTGGCATATCACTGGTCACTTTCGGTGCGGCGGTAAAGCGTAGTTGGCAATCACTAAGCTCAATCTGCAAGTCCTCCGCCATTAACACGGCACGCTCCATGACGTGACTTAACTCACGCACATTGCCGGGCCAAGCGTGTTCAATCAACGCAGCTTTAACCGCTGAGCTAAGTTCACGAATTGGCTCACCATACTGCGCACAGAATTTAGCGACAAAATACTCAGCCAAAGGTACGATATCGCCAAACCGCTCGGCAAGCCTTGGCACTTCAATCACAATCGTATTGATGCGATATAACAAGTCTTCTCGGAACTCACCGGCTTTCACTAAAGCGTCAAGATTGGTGTTGGTTGCGCAAATAAGTCGGCAATCCGCTTGTTGCGTCTGACTGCTACCCACAACTTCATAACTGCCATTTTCCAGCACCCGCAGTAGTTTTGCTTGTAGAGGAAGTGGAATAGTCGCAACTTCATCCAAAAATAATGTGCCCTGCCTTGCCATTGCAAAACGACCAACACGATGCTGCTTTGCATCTGTAAACGCCCCTTTGCTGTGACCAAACATCTCACTTTCGAACAAGGACTCTGGCACCGCGCCCATATTCACTTCAACCCAAGGTCCTGCTGAACGATTAGATTGTTGGTGTAACCACTGAGCTAAATGACTTTTCCCCGCGCCACTTGGCCCAGTAAGCAGCACCCGAGCGTCGGTTTTTGCTACTTTAGCAAGCTGCTTATATAAAGATTGCATCGCCTGAGAGCGCCATTGAAACGCGCCGCGCTCGCTGTGTTTTGCTACGCTATTCGCTTGCTTTAATGATATTTTGAGTTGTTGCTGCACGGCTTGTAGCAGCTGCTGATTGTCCCATGGCTTTTCGATAAAGTCGCTCGCACCAAGCTGCATTGCAGACACCGCTAACGCGACATTTCCCCAACCGGTAATACAGATCACAGGCACATTAAGATTGGAGTCACGTAGCCAGCGCAAAAAGTCCAGCCCTTCATTGCCGGAAGTGGTATCTCGGGAGAAGTTCATATCGAGCAAGGCTAATGACACTTGCTTAGCGGTGAGCAGAGACTTTGCAAGCTCTAAGGTTGCCGCCTCAATTACATTGAAACCTTGATCTTCTAAAAAGAATACGGCGCTGAGGCGTACTTCGGCGTTATCATCAATAACCAGTATTGTGGGCTTTTCCATAGGGAGAATTTTTATTGTTATCGGGTTTCAGCGGAGCATAGTGTGCTCCGCGAATATAAAATTATAACCAATGGATGATTGTACTTAGGGTATGGCTTTCACCTGGTGCAAGTTGCACGGCATCGTCCATTACGTTACAAGCTTCTAAGCACAACATCTTGTGGTATTCATCATCATTAAAGTTGCTTAAACGCTGTGACTTTTCAATCCATGGGTTCCAAAGCACACAAGAAGTTGAGTTTTCACGTTTTACTTCAATAATGCCCGCAGGTGTATTGATGGTTTGTACTGGGCTTGCTTGGGTGTATACCATATCGGTTTCGCGGGCAAAGCCAACCACTTCGGTTTGCTCAAATGGACCTTCATCAAACTCGATATATTTCGCGCCTTGTAGCCCGTCTACCGTGGTATTACTGACTTCTGGCGTTGGGAAATACGTATGTAAGGCTTGCGTTAACGTAAATGGCGCATCACCAGTATTGATATTGGTCAGTCGCACCTCAAGCTTGTCTGATAACACAAACTCGACCTCTAATTGTGATGTGTGTGGCCAGTATTGCGCTTCAACTAAGGTCATTGGTAGTGTGAGTTTAACGGTAATTTCATCGCTTTTTTCTTCAACGCTGTGCGCGCGCCAAAGTAGCTTGCGAGCAACCCCATGAATTGGCCAATCCGCTTTGCTATGTACGCCAAACCAAGGCCAACAGATTGGAATACCACCGCGTACCGGTTTGCCTTCAAGGTAATCTTCCGCCTCAGAAACCCAAATTAAATTACCTTTTCCTGCTGGTGTAAACTCGGTAAGTTGCGCGCCCTGTAAAAAGATCTTCGCTTGGCAAAATGCACTGTCGACCCAAATATACTCAAGTCCGGACTCGGTGCGCTCGATTGAAACTGAAGGTGATAATTCCATGGTGATTCCTACGTCAACTCAATGATATGCCTACCTTACCACTTAAATACTACGAGTAAACTGTTATCCATCCAATTTGAAAGTTATTCAATTATACCAATGCGGTAGCACCGTGAGAGTCTTGCTCTCACGGTTTATGGAACTTGAGGATTGAGCTAAAGCTATACTTTAAATTTGCCCACCAGCTCTGTGAGCGTGCTCGACAATGAATGTAATCTCACGCCATTTTGATTGGTATTCACAGCAATATCACTCACGCTATCCGCAGCATTTTTAATTTCCACCACGTTGCGATTAATGTCTTCAGCAACATGTTGCTGCTCTTCAGCTGCGGTGGCGATTTGCGTGTTAAGGTCGCTAATATTGACAATCGCTTGGGTAATTTCACTAAATTGTTGTTGCGCTGAGTTTGTCAGTTCAACCGTTTGCTCCGTACGCGTTAGGCTGCGCTTCATTTCTCCCGACACCATTTCTGTCATTTTTCTAAGCTTATCAAGCTGAGAGGCAATTTCTTCCGTCGATTCAGAAGTACGCTGCGACAACGCGCGTACTTCATCGGCCACAACAGCAAAACCACGGCCATGTTCACCTGCCCGTGCCGCCTCAATTGCCGCATTTAACGCTAAAAGGTTAGTTTGCTCCGCTATGCCTCGGATCACGCTGAGTATCGACATGATATTTTCGCTTTCGGTGTCAAGCTGCATGATATCTGCGGTTGCCTTGTTGATCACTTCAGATAATGTTGTGACGCTCTCGACAGACTCTGTGATCACCCTTTGGCCCAGCTCAGATGCTTGCTGAGTTTGTCCGGCTAGCTCAGCGGCATTGGCGCAGCTTGCCGCCACTTCGTTTGCGGTTGCCGCCATCTCATTAATTGCGGTGGCAGCCATTTCAAGCGCTTGCTGTTGTTGACTGGTAGCGCCGGTGAGCTGATCAGACTGCGAAGCGGTTTGTCGTGAGGTTTCATTAACTTGCTGCGCACACTCGTTGATTTGCGTCACCAACTCAGCAATGAGATTTAAAAACAAATTAAAGCTCGTCGCCAGTTTGCCTGTTTCATCCTGAGCTTTAATGTCTAAACGCTGCGTTAAATCACCACCGCCTTGTGAAATTTCAGTTAAGCCATCACTCACTTCTACAATGGGTGCTGAAATCAATTTAGAAATATAACTTGCCAGTAACAGGAACACGGTGATCAGGACGGCACTTAAAATCAATATCGTCAGCGTCATCGCATTGGCTGCTGCCATTACCTCACCTTTTTCAACTAAACCAATAAACTTCCAGCCTAATTTGGGTGCTGTATAGATGTTGGCAAAATAGTCTTGCCCGTTAATTTCGAGCTCAAATAGCCCATCTTTATTTTGAGCCAATTCGCGATAGCGGCCGTTCGCAATGTCTGCCAACTTTTTAAATCTATGTTCGGAGAACTTGGCATCGACCAGCACATTTCCGGTGTCTTCCACTAGCATTAAATAGCCGGTCTCGCCCAATTTGATATTGCGGATGATTTTGGTCAACCCTTGTAGTGACACATCCATACCTTGGACACCCACGGTTTGACCATTGGCAGTTATCGCTTTTACCGTCGACACAATCACCATATCATCCGGCGCCCAATAATAGGCGCTGGTGCGGATCGTCTCGCCATTTCCTGATTGTCCCGTTTGATACCAAGGACGCTGCCTAGGGTCGTAGTTTGCATTCACTTCACCTAGAGGCCATTGAATATAACCACCTTGCTGATTTCCCATGTAGATATAGGCAATGCCGGGGTGCGTGTTACCAAAGTGCTCAAATAACGAATATGCTGCTTGCTCTGTTTTACTTCCAGCTTTCGAATTAAGTCGAGTGGTGCTGGTTGAATCCATATAAGTTTTCACGTCTTGCTGCGCACTCAAGACCTGAGCATGGGTTGCTAAATAGTCTACGTTTTTTGCAATTTCATCAAAAAACATCTGGATACCATTCTCAACCTGTAGCGCCTCTCGATCACTGAGCTCTGAGAAGGTCTCTATCCCCTGCTGCCTAGTTTGACTGATAATAAGCCCCGCGATGATTAACAAAGGAAGCGCGATTGCCGTTGCGAAAGACAGCTTTAATTTTTGCGATATATTCATGAATAAACACCATTTCACAGATAGTAAAAATATAGTGAGGGATAGGCTATTGGGCAAGAATGACATACAAATGTGATCACTTGTTCGCCTTATATTCATCTTAGGTATGGTTAAATGTTGGGTAACTTTGAGGTCAAATAGGCCACAGTGTTACTATGGATAATTCAATCAAGGGCCATAAAATTTATCTGCTTTCTGCAATGATAGCTTTGGTGGTCTACAATTTGTAAGAGGTTTTTGCGCTCAACCATTTAACAACGGGACAACTATGTTAAAACTTTCAACCATCTCACTCGGATTAGGTCTAGCACTTTGCTCTAATTCAGTGCTTGCCGAAAACTCAGAAATTGATGCGTTAAAGCGCCAATTGGCTGAACTTCAGAAGAAACTCACGCAGCTAGAACAAAAAGAGCAGGCGCGAGCACAACAGGAAAAAATCGCTAAGGCTGAAAAAGCCGAAGCAAAAGCTGAAACTAAAACTCAAGTTGCAGCAGCTGAAACAAAACCGGCCATCAAAGTCGGCGGCGCGATCAGAACAAACTACAGCCATACGTCTTATGACGATGACAACAAGAACCGTGGCGGCGATTTTGACTTCGATATTTTCAGATTGAACTTCTCTGGCAATGTCGGAGGCTTTGGCTTAAATGCCGAAATCCGCTTTTTCGACTATATGACTGCGGTAAAATACGCTTATCTCGACTATGACTTTGCCGACCATTGGCAAGCTCAGGTAGGTATGACTAAAGTGCCTTTTGGCAACTCTCCTTACAATTCGCATAACTGGTTTTTTAACACCACCTATTACATTGGACTTGAAGACGACCACGACATGGGGGTGGTATTTAAACGTAAAGTGGCGGACAACTGGCAGCTTGATCTTGGCTTTTTCAAAAATGATGAGCTAGGTGGTGTCGATGGTTACGTGGATGACCGCAGCGATCGCTACTCTTATGACGTGGTAGGTTTCCGTAAAGCGGGCGATGGTGTTTATGACGACCCTACGCAACCAATCGGCGAATACAACACCTTTGTTGGTCGTTACGCGTATCATATTGAACACAACGGTGGCACAACTGAAATTGGCGTCTCTGGTCTTGCCGGTGGCCTTCATGATGGTAATGACCGAGCAGGTGATTACAACGCGTGGGCACTGCATTTAAATAGTAACATTGGCCCTTGGAACTTACAGCTACAACACGGTGAGTACCAGTACGATATTGATGACGTAAACCGCATGGCGGTAGGTGCTTATGCATTTTATGATTCCATCGCAGCAGAAGCCACCATGTCGAACTTTAATTTAGCGTACAACCTACCAGTTGAGTTCGGTCCAATTACCGATCTGCAATTTTATAACGACTTCGGTATTATTTACGACAAATCCGATAACACCGAAGACACTTGGATGAATGTCACAGGTGTGTCACTCGCTGCGGGTGCATTCTTCACCTATGTTGATTTAGTTCACGCGAAAAACCAGCCGTTTATTGGTGGTTCAATCGCCGGCGATAGTGACGAAAGCGAGCGTCGCTTCAACATTAACTTCGGTTATTACTTTTAATCTAAGGGATTAATCTTAGGTATTAAGTGAAAAAGGCGATGCACAAGTTGGCGCATCGCCTTTTTATTTCCTTGTTTTCTGTAATACCAATAAGGCCTACGTTAGTTTGTGGCTGCCCTCCAACCAAGGCGATCCGCTTCAGCGGCAGCATATTGAGGTAAGTCTGCGGCAATAAATTGTTTGTGGAGTATTTGCACACCAAGTAAATGATTGATCACGGCATCTAGTTGCACTTTGAGTGAATCATCGGCGTCTGGCGATTCATGTAACTCAAATAGCGCATTTACCGCTTCAAAGTCTAATAAACCTGCGGCTTCTACCGCTTGTCTAGACAAGTATTTATCAGCCAGCACGCGCATTGCCGCCCATTTTTTCTTATCCGAGTGCGCCGGCGGTGCCATAAAAGCAAACTTTTCTCGTTCATACAGCACTTCTGGCAGCAGCCCTTTCATCGCTTCACGTAACACATACTTTTCTTTACGATCTTTAATGCGATATTGCGGGGGAATGGTAAAGGCAAACTCAGCAAGGTGATGATCTAAAAAGGCAGGCCTTGCCTCCATCGAATTGGCCATGTCGACCCTATCACCGCCCCAAGTTAATATTTGTCCCTCAAGCATGGTTTTAATCCATACATACTGGGCTTTATCGAGTGGATGGCGGGACTCTAACATGGCATCATCTAAAGTCTCAGCGATTGCTTTGCCTGCGTCATAACCCGTGAGTAGCTCTCTGTGTTCGGCGGCAACGAGTTGATGGGCAAAGTGACTGCACGACAGCCAAGGCTGTAAACAGCTCGGCGTAAAGCCAACGACTTCGTCTAATGCTGCACTGTCGTATTGCTCACGGGAGAGCATGGCCCCCTTAAACAACTTATTGCTGTCTTCCAGCATGGTTTGCCACTGGGCTTTTTCGGTGTCATCAAGTTCATCTAAGCCATATAAAAACAGGTCTTTTCTAAATGCGGGATAACCAGCAAAAAGCTCATCGGAGCCCTCTCCGGTCATCACAACTTTATAATTAGACTCGTTAACTTGCTGACTCATCAAATACTTAGCAACACCAAGCGTGTTATAAATAGTTCGCTCGGTATGCCATAAGGTTCGCTCAAAATGGCCATATAGCTCGTCACCGCTTAACGACATAATATGATGATCGGCCTTGGTGGCTTGTGCCATCTGTTGTGCAATCGGCGTTTCATCGTACTCTGCACTATCAAAGCCTATGGTAAAGGCCTTAATTGGTGCTTGTGCTGCGGCCGAAGACAAGCCCAAAATGGCGCATGAGTCTATGCCACCACTTAAGTAACAACCTACCGGGACGTCAGCGGTGAGTCTCAACTGCACCGCTTCTAGCAGCTGTTTGCGCACGCCATCAATGTAGTATGCTTCATCTTTGCTATTTAAATACGCTTGCGCCGTCGGAAAGTTAACATCCCAATAAGGTCTATCTTCAATGCTAAAACCTTGTTCACTTCTGGTGATGCTAACAACATGTCCAGGTTTGATTTGATGCACATTCGCAAATGCCGTGCTGCCGGGTACCATGACTTGGATCAGTTGATGAAATAGACCTTCACTTGAGAATCGGCGCTTAACTTTAGGGTTGGCAAACAGCACTTTCAGCTCTGAGCCAAACACAATTTCGTCTTCTATTTGGGTGTAGTACAAAGGTTTAATACCAAAGCGGTCTCTCACCAAGTGCAACGTATCGGTTTGTTGATCATACAACGCAAACGCAAACTCACCGCGCAAATGCGTCAGCATCTCATCAAGGCCAAGCTGCTGATATAAGTGCATGGCAATTTCTGAGTCGCTCTTACTTTGAAACCTTGCCCCTTTTGCTACTAGCTCAGCTCGGATCCGCGCGTAATCGTAAAACTCGCCATTGTGCGCCAACATTAGGCGCTTATCAGAACTAATAAAGGGCTGTCGCCCTCGTTGCTCGTCGAGGTCGATTATCGACAGTCTGGCGTGACTAAATCCCACGCCAGCCATTTGTTTATAGCCAAAACCATCAGGACCACGATGATGTTGAATGGCTGCCATGTTTACCAATAATTGATTATCTATTTGTGTTTGCGCTTGCGTTGAAAAAATACCAGCAATTCCGCACATAATATCTCCCTAAATCACATCCATCACAGTACTGGCGCGCTGCACCATACAGGTCAATAAGGCTTGGCGTAAAAAGACGGCACCACGTGCCTGACTAAAATACCAATTGTGTGGCGTGGCATCTAAACTGGTGCACAGCTCTTCACCTCGAGCCAGAGGATGAAGCACTATCGCATCGGGCTTAAAGGGGGAATCCGCGCTCAATTTAAACGACTTTCCATAGGTTTCGAAGCTTTCACCAACCCATGCAATGGAGTTGATATACACCACATCAAGCTCAGGTAAAACGGCGTTCAAGTCATGGCCGATAGACACCTTAACCCCCGCCTCCTCTAGCTGGGCTAATTGCTCGCTTGACACTGCGTCCTCGACACTCTCGTCGTAGAGCAGGAATATTTCGTCCACAATGCGCGGAAAATGCGTAAACATTTTCAACAGGCTACGCACCGTACGCATTTGGCTCGGCACGCCAATCACGCCAATTTTTATAGGACTAAAGGCTTCACTGTCAGGGAGTAATAACGACGGCCGCCATTTGAAGATAGTGTATAGATCAGACATTGCTTGTGTTGGGTGCTCATCAATGCCATTACCAGCGTTGATAATTGGAATGCGTAGACTGTGGATCATCTCTTCAATAGACTCCACTGAGGTGTCACGTAAGACAACACAATCGCCATAATTATTGAACATCTCGGCGACATCCTGCAGCGACTCCCCTTTCGCTATGCCCGTTGAGGAGCGATCGGTGATCGACATAATGTCGCCCCCTAAGCGGTGCCATGCACTTTCAAACGACAGACGGGTGCGGGTGCTGGGTTCATAAAACGCACTGATCAAAATTTTGCCACTAAGCGGCGAGCTGAACCTTGCAGGGTTACTTTCATATTTCGCGGCGAGGCGAAACAACTGGATCAGCACGTCTCGGTCAAGATGGTCGACACTGATAATGTGCTTATTCTCCAAACAATGCAGCCTGTCACCGTCTTCTTGTATTGCTCTGAGTAATGCTTTGGGATGTGCATCCCCGTAAACATCCGGCTGCGCTCGATTAAACTCTACTTGCTGCGCACTTACCATAACTGCCTCTTTTTAAAATCAATAAGGAACATAACGACAAGGACAACAGGACATAAACAACTGAGCACTATGGCCAGCCAAATTAAACTAGAAAATGCGCCCAATGAGATCATACATCCTCCACTTTGCTTTGCGTGCCCAACGCTTGCCAATGGAATGATTGCTGACTAAAACGCCAAGCAATCACACAAATTAATAACGACACCGCAGAAGAAACTAATGCGGCGACATAAAAACCAATATAAAAATACCCAATCAAACCTGATAGCGAGCCAAGCAACATAGCCCAGCCAGCGCTATTTCCCGTCATTCGCGCAAAGTACAAACCAAATACGATAGGCCAAATAGTGCTGGCGACAAAGGCGCCAGCGAAGTTCAACAAGGCGCCCAGTGTGGCGATTTTTGGTAAACACAAGAGCCAAGTCACCACACCTAAGATGACAATAATCCACTTAGCACTTTTTAAGCGTTCGCTATCGCTCGCCTTTGGTTTGATGTATTGCAGGTAAATATCTTGATTGATGAGATCTGACGTTGCGGCAAGCAAGGAGTCCAAACTCGATGCCAGCGCGGAGAACACCACAATGAACAGAATGATCGAGCCGGTATAGCCGAGCACTTGGCTTGCAACCAAGGGTCCCACCATGTCGGCGCTAGCGGGATACAAGCCTAAACTCGGCGCTGCCAGCGCAATAAATCCAGTCACGATGGGGATCGGTAGCCACAGCAGACCTGCGATAAAATACGCCTTTTTGCCCACTCCACCCTTAAATGCAAACGCCCTTGACCACCATACGTTGCTGTGAAAAATTTCTCCTAAACCAAAAAAGATGTTATTGAACAAAAACATCACAGCGGCAGGAAAAAGCAGGTCGAGTAGCTTGGGATGGTCGTTACTGAGCTTTTGGTGAATTGGTTCAAGCCCAACATTCATCGCCACGACGATGGCAATTCCGACGACACCTGCCAAGATAATAATGGCCTGTAGAAAGTCCGTGGCGATCACCGCTTTTAGACCGCCAAAGAGCGTGTAGACCACACACATCAGCAGAATAATCGACATACCAAGGTGATAATCTAAGCCACTTAGGGTGTGTAGCAAAATGCCACCCGCCATGCCTAGGCTAACGAGCCAGCTCATGGCATACACGAAAGAGATCAGCAAAAAGACCCACCAAGAGAAACGCCCAAACCGCAACCGCATAAAGTCGCCACTGGTGTAGCCGTGGGGCAGTAAAGTTTTGATGCGTTGGCTTAGCGGCGCAAATAGCAACAATCCGAATGCGGCACAGGCATAGCCTATCATGCCCCAAATGCCAAACTGATAAGTGAGCTGTGGCGCAACTAAAGTGGTGTTACTGGTGACCCAAGTTGCCATCGCAGTGGCACAAGCAAAGGCCAATCCGACATTTCTACCGGCCAGCGCAAACTCATTATGTGACTGCACGCGCCTGCCAATCCACCAGCCAAAAAATACCCATAACAAAGCAAACGCTAGGGCAAGACCGAGCGCCAATGAAGCATTTATCATACGCTTTCCTTATCGTGCGTTTGCTTATTACCCACCACAATCATCCCTACAAGCAGCACAAATAAGCAAAAGCCCAATACAAACAGTGCAAGCGCCAGCGTTAACTGATGATGTTTGACTGAAAATGAGACTGACGTTTGTGCCGAGTTAGCAGAGGGACTACCTAAGGTTGCGAGATAATCACCATCAGCCAAGCCACTAATGGTTACCGCTTGTTGAGTCGGCTGAAGCGAAAGAGAGAGGGAGTAAGGTTCTGAAAGATGTTGAATGGATAGCTGTGTTGATTGCTGTAGAGGCGGACCTGTACGCTCAATATGTAGCGTAATAAACCCAGCAGTCACGACCTCATCGCTCACCCTCAGCGAGGCGGCAAGCCCATTAAAGCTCGCAGCAAGTAAGACCAAGGTTACTACTCGGGCGATCCACATCCTCATAATCCCTAACTGCGGTTATCCAAGCCTGAATTCGCCGCAAGTTTTGCTATCCACATTATTCTAGTAGTAACAAAGACTAGCCCAAGGATCAAATTTGTCTAGTAAGCCGCGACCCAACTTTATCTTCACTTTACATTTATTCTTTTGTTTTTATTGCTCTTTTTTGAACACATTGCAGCAGTAAATTACTCCCAGCTTCAACATCATGCCAATGACTCCATTCGTCTGGCGCATGGCTAACGCCGTTGAGTGATGGAATAAATATCAGCCCCGTGGGGCACACTTCTGAAAAAAACTGGCTATCGTGACCAGCACCACTTGGCATGATTTGATAATTCAGTGACAAGGCCTCTGCCTGTTGACTAATAAATTCCACCATCTCAGGTGTGCACTTCATTGGAGACAGCCAACTCACCTGCTCGTATTCAAACATTAAATGGTGTTTTCGAGCGATAGCTGAAAGCGCTTTACGACAGGCAATTTCAAGGTTCTCCATCACCGTTTCGTCCATATCACGCGCGACGATGGTGAAATCCACCTCTCCAGCAATCGTATGTGCAAAACCCGGCTTTAATTCTGCCTTACCGACGGTGATCCTCGTGGTATCTGTGCCGTCCTCTGCAATAATGCGATCTAACTGGTAGGCAAAATCAGCCAGTCCCATAAAGGCGTCGCTACGCATCTCCATGGGGGCTGTGCCTGCGTGGTCGGCCTTCCCAATTAATTTAACCATCCATTTAAATACCCCTGAAATCCCTTCCACCACACCAATTTGAATGCCTTTTTGATCAAGCACAGGTCCTTGCTCTATATGTAATTCAAAAAAACTGTTTATTTGCTCAGGTTCTAGCCTCGCATTCAGTGCATCCATGGGATCTAACCCTTGCGCACGCATGGCATCGCTAAGCATACAGCCATCCGCATCATGACTTGTGAGCAATTGGTGAGGTGTTAATTTTCCAGTGAGCGCTTGCGCCCCGATCATGCCACCAAAACGCCCTTCTTCTTCACTGGTACCGATGACCCAAATCGGCCTATCCAATTGCACATTGTGCTCTTTTAAAATACGAATACACTCAAACCCCGCAATGACGCCTAGGGTGCCATCAAACATGCCACCTGCTGGTACACTATCGAGATGAGAGCCAATGATCACCGCGGGTTTTGCTGCAATATCCGGGCTGGTCATTTCAATAATCACATTGCCAGCGCCATCCATACGACTCACAAATCCTTCGCTTTGTGCACATTCCATCAGCCATTTACGCGCTGCAAAATCCTCATTGCTAAAACCTTGGCGATAAATTCCCTTATCCTCATGGTTATAGCCGAACTCCGCGAGCGCAAATAAGGTAGACTTTAGACGTTCTAAATTTACTTGCATACTTTGCTCCTCAACGTTTCAGTCGCACCACTTCCCTGTACTTAACCTGAGATCAGATTCGCTATTTCAAACACTGACGTCCGACTGATAATCTCTTTGCTTTAGCTTAGTTGAAAATTCGCGAATTTCAGCCGCTGTGATATGCTTTTAATAATTGGCTTCTGGTTAACAATGTTGGCTCAGGTCACCGTGATGCGCTGCCAGTTCAGCACTCCCGAAATATGAGGATGCCTATGCGTAAGAAAATCCCCCTATTCAATCGTTGTTTTTGGCTGCATGTTGCTGGCATCGTATTTGTTGGTCTCGGCTTTATCGGCATGGCACTGCCTGTTATGCCTACCACCATCTTTTTTATTCTTGCCCTTGCTTGCTTTACCCGCTCTTCTCCTAAGTTAGAAAACTGGCTGCTTACCCACCCCAAATTTGGCCCGAGTCTGCTTGCATGGCGACAACATCAGGTGATCCCCATAAAAGGCAAGATTGGCGCGGCGGTTGGCATGAGTGTTGGCTTACTGGCACTGAGCTTTAGTGGCGCACCTGTTTGGGTCGTGTGGTCTGTCGCGATAACTGAGGCTGCCGTACTCAGCTATATTTTTACACGTCCATCAGTCATTCCTATGGATGTAAAACAGCCTCACTTATAGCGAAATAAATGCCTCTCTACTAATTAGCTAAACGCTTTAAAAGCATCATCCAGCGGAGTATGCGCGATATGGTTTACGTAGTTACTCATCACTTTTTGACTTAGCGCTAAGATAATTTCCAGCAGATTTTGTTTAGTATAACCTGCGGCAAAAAACGCTTTCGTTTGTGCATCGCTCAACTTGCCACGCGCGCGCAGCATTTCAAGTGTTGTGGCACGCAGCACTTCTAGTTTCTCATCGCCAAGTGGTGCTTGCTCACGCAGCGCTTTGACCAATTCATCACTTACTTTCATTGATTTTGCGATGGCAGAATGAGCCGGCACACAGTAGTGACATTCATGTTCTACATTAATCGCTTGCCACACCACAGTTTTTTCATCGTTATTAAACGAGCTATTTAAAAAAGCCTCATGTAACACTTGATAGCCATGCAGATGCTCTGGTGATTCCGCCATTACACCATGAAGGTTCGGAATACGTCCAAACGCTTGCTGGGACTTCTCAAGTAATGGTTTACCTTTTTGCGGTGCAGATTCTACGGTATGGATTGTAAAGTCAGTCATCAGTTGCTCCTCTTGGTGCATTTTGGATTGGTATAATCTCAGGTTAACTACTCACTGGGTGCTAGACTAACCTTACTTGAATGATCGTTCAAATAACTATTCGCTATAGTAAACACAATAACTGTCTAAATTAATATGAAATTTATTCAGCTACTGACTGGTCGAGCGTTAAGCCAGCGGCGTTGGGATCAAAAGTAAATTTTGTTCTCAGCGTAGTCGATAATTAGCTTATCATCATTAAAGTTACTTAAACCAAGTAGGATAAACGGCTCGTCTTTATATCCAAGCACCTCAAACACTGGCATATCCGATAAGTGACTTTCGGTATTGATGATTTCCTTGCCTCCTAAGCTAAAGCGCAGTGATCCTATGGCCACCTTTTTAGTTGCTTGGTCGTTTAACCCGCGGCTGATGTCTTCTTCGCCCAGCGTTAATGTTAGTTTATTGGCCAAGTGTGAGTTGATGTAATTGGTTGGAGCGCCGGTATCAAGCACGGCGTCTACTTCTACGCCATTAAAACTTGCTGTCAGCTTGATAAAATTGTTATCTATTTTAAAACTTTCACTCTCCAAGCCCTGTGTCACGCTACTTGGGCAAGCCCCTTGATACAAACTCAGTTCATTATTTTTAAAATCAAACACATTACAATATTGCGACATGTATCCATGCCCCAAAATTCCAGGCAAGACGCCTTCCACATCTAAGCGGGTCATATCTTTAAATACATATGGAAGCGACTCTGCTGCTAAGTGGCCGACGCTGGTGTGGTCTATCGTTGCCAATACTAGCTCTGAGCTGCCACTTGCGCCTTGTACGTCCATTTTGCTTAGCTTGTCTTCAGGCAAGGCAAGTGCTGCTTTCAGATTAACCGGTAAAATACCAACATTCGCAGCACTATCTAAAATCATAGGATGGGTAATCGTATGGTTAAGCGTTGCCATCACATAGGCATGACCTTTCTCGGTGTACTTCATCGGTAAAGTGAGCGATTGTGGCGCGGTAGACGCGGTGATCCCACAACCTACGGTGGTACATGCCAATGCTGATAAAATAATTGCTCTCATAATCTTGCTCTCAAACTGTTGATGTCGTTGTTGAGCTAACTATGCCGAGCAATTGTCAAGCAATTATCAAGTTAGTCGAGAAAACCGAAGTGAAAAGCTTGCGCCTTGATTTTCAGTACTGGTCGCGGTCAATGTCGCCCCCATCAACTCGGCAAGTTGACGGCAAATTGGTAAACCGAGCCCCAAACTGGATGTATCGTGGCGCGACCCCTGCGCACGATAAAAGCGCTCAAACACCTGCTCGAGTTGATTAGGCGACATACCTTGGCCGCAGTCAGCAACCGTAATCACCAGTTCATTATCTTGATAACTGAGCTTTAAGGTCACAACGCCACCATCAGCGCCATATTTAAAAGCATTATCTAATAAGTTCACCACTATCTGTCTGACTCTTCCGGCATCAAGCGTCACGCTCACACCTTCTTGAATATCTGCGTCCAATTTCACGCCTCGCGCTTCGGCCTGTGCTTGGTAACGCACTAAGGTCGATGTTAACAGCTCAGAGAGATTTACTCGTGTTGATGACAACGTCAGCTGCTTTGACTCGGTTAATGACAACAAACACAAGTCGTCGATAATACGATTAACGTTGTGAAGGTCTTGGGTTATCACCGCTAACTGAGCCTTATCCATCGGCACTATACCGTCTTCCATCGCCTCCAAGCGCGAACGAATGCCGTTAAGTGGTGTTCTAAGCTCGTGAGATAAGTCGGAGTTCATTTGTTTATATTGCTGATGCAAACCTTGTAGCCAAGCCGCAAGATTATTGAAACTATTGATGATTTCACCCACTTCATCATGGCGTTTTAGCGCTAAGCGGGTGTCTAACTCGCCCGACTCTATCGCCTTAAAGCTACGTTTGAGCTGTTTAAGTGGCGACAAAAAGTACCACGACCCCAACCAAGCAAGTAATGCAGCAATAATCGATAAGATGACCAAAGTAAGCATAAAATCATCCAACATAGCTTGCTGCAGCGCTTCCTTTTCAAACGACCTATCTAGCAATACCTCAGGCAACCAAAACAACTCCCCCTGTGGTGATAACACATATTGCGCCTCATTAAATTGCACCACAAACGCCGCAACACCGGGGTGATGGATAGAAAATTGATGACCGGATTTGACCTGCTCATAGTCTATGGTGAGATCGGGGTTGAGGATCTTTACATCCGCTGTTGAGTTAGCATCTCGCCAAATAAATAGCTGCTCAGGAAAGGTTGATGCTAAAAACGTTAAGGTCGCTTCTGGGCTCGCAAAGGTTTTACCAGTCAATGCTTCTTCCACTAAGTCATCATCAAGCAATGAATGACCAAACGTTACCGCACTTTGCTTATTAAATGCTAAAAAAGTGCGCTCGGCTGAGTTTTTAGATAGTTGATAAAAGCTTCCGAGTAGCGCAAAAGTACAAAGCGCCACGAGTAAGGTAAATTTGGTTTTTAGCTTCATGAAGACACCTTACGCGCGATAAATTGATAGCCTTGCCCGTAACGAGTGGCGATAAACTTGGGCTCAGCCTTACTGTCGCCAAGTTTTTTACGCAAGTTAGCCAAGTGAGTATCGACTGCCCGATCCGTAATAGGCGCATCACTTCCCCATACTTGTTCGATTAATTGCGCGCGGCTAAATACTTGTTTCGGCTGCTTGGCCATGGTCAGTAATAACTCGAACTCCACAGCCGTTAACGCTGGTGTTTGCTGTGTTACCGTTACGGATTTGCTCTCAAGATTGATACTTAAGCCATCAAACAACAAAGCGGCACTCTGCTGACCACGATAGCTACGTTTACATAGTGCCTTTGCTCGTGAGA
The DNA here is from genome assembly GCA_000814665.1 of Pseudoalteromonas flavipulchra NCIMB 2033 = ATCC BAA-314. Lineage (GTDB taxonomy): Bacteria > Pseudomonadota > Gammaproteobacteria > Enterobacterales > Alteromonadaceae > Pseudoalteromonas > Pseudoalteromonas maricaloris. The sequence goes on along the minus strand of JWIH01000016.1, from coordinate 188,155 downwards.
TCACTTCTCGTGGGCTGTAAGGCTTACATACATAATCGTCCGCACCAAGCTCAAACCCCTCAAGACGATCAGTTTCAGACACTTTGGCGGTCACCATAATGGTAGGAATGTTGCGCGCAACGGCTTCTTTTAGTAGCTCACGGCCATCACCACCGGGTAGCATGACATCTAAAATAGCGAGTTGAAATGTTAGGTTTTGTAGGGCTCGGTGGGCATCTGGGGCGTTATCGAAATGGACAACCTGCATATCCGCTTGTGCCAGATATAAACGTAAGATCTCAGCACTGCTTGGGTCATCTTCTACATATAAAACTGTATATTGGTCAGACATAGGGAGGCGCTTTTTGTCCTGATTGTAATTATTAGATGTACAATTGTGAAGCACAAAAGTCGCGATGGCTGGAACCTATCGCGACCAAAAGACAATGAGAACAACAATGGAATCTAACTAATTTGCGCGCTGATCAAAGCTCTGATCTCACCCAAAGTGGTTTCTTTTAGTAACTCTCCATCTTCAAACACCACTTCTAACAAGCCTTGCTTTTCTTCTTCCTCGGTCACATTGTCCTTGCAGATCAACTCACCGTTTACGCGTTCTACTTTCAGCAGTCCCTTTGCTGAGCGCTTTTTGCTGTCGGTTTTTGGCTCTTTAAAAATTGCCACACGCTGGTTGTTTTTAACCACACTAGTTGCTTTTACCGCAGAGCCATGGGTATCGCGGGTGACATATTGGTAACTGTATGAGCCAATGCCGAGCACCACTTTGGACGCAAATCCTTTGTCCATCAGTCGCTGTAGAATTTGACGCTGACGCTCAAGGGTAATTGCATCGCCATATATTGCGCCAATATGCTCATCTAGCAATTTAAAGCCTTTATCAGTCACAGTGCCACCAAAGGTATCCCAGAGACATTCAATCAGTCCTTTTACTTCACACTCCTGCAGCTGCGTTGGGTGTGGTTCAACTGAATAGTAATTTCCCTGCCAACGATACGCTTCAAAGCCATCTGTCATTGCCATTTCTTGCGCTTGCTGCTGAGAGTCAACCAACTCGCTATATTCTGATACTGGTGAGACACAATACCCAGTCAGGATTTTCACCGGATCTCCGGAGTCTGGACGGATCACCACAGTGCCATCACGCGCCATGATCTCTGCTTTTAATTCCGGTAAATACTCGGTGACTAGCTTCCAAAAATCCCAAGTATCAGAGACCACACTGAGGATCCCGGTCGGTGACTGCTCACGCATCAAATATTGGAAAAACTCGATTTCACCTTCTTGGATCCAAGAACAGGTTACTGAGTGCTCGGTTGCATCTACTGAGCAGCCAACCAGCTCTTTGTCGACATCTGCGCCATAGTACTTTTCAGCAAATAGTACCGCAGGGATAGTATCCGTCCCTACAAGACCTGACGCGAGGTGACCAAAACCACTCATAGCCGCAGCGTGCTTACCAAACATACCGCGAAAGCTAAAATCATGACCCTGAAACGGCACGAACTCCTGAGGTAAGCCGGTTTTTTGAGCAAACTCTCGGAACACTTTTAAATATGCAACTGAGGTGGTAGTGCTCGTTTGAATTGGCCAGTTTTCGCAGCTTAATACCGTCTCAATCATATTGGTTAGCCATTCAAATCCAGGCTTGGTATTGACCACAGTGATGGGCGGCACCTGATACGGCACTAAAGTCCCTTCTGGCAGCGCTTTAATCCTCAGCGGTAAATAACCTAAGTCGTGTAGCGCCTCGAGATAACCCACGTCCACCGGATAGCCCAACATTGCTGTCATGATCCGTCTATGATTTGCCACAGCGGTGTGCTTGTCTGCTGCGAAAAAGTCTTGCCACTCTTCTTGTAAGTAACTTTTGATAAAATACTGCAGCCCCACAAAAGCCACTTTATCGTTATTTGCAACATTGCTTAATTTGCCGCTGCGTGAGGTAAAGTTTGCATAAACCTCTGTCACTTCAGGGTGATAAGCGCGGCTGTGAAATTCTTTATACACGTCTTTTTGCATACTTGCTGCGGTAATTGTCATGGCTATATTCCTTATAATTCAATCATGTTGAGTTGCACATCGTGGTGTTCGACCAAGTCGCCTTTATCACGGCACGAATTAGTCGTGTAAACGGTATCGATCAGTCCACTAAAAACGCCTAATCCTTGAGAGAAAATACCGTGTGTTACGTAAAGCGCAATTGAGTTAGCGCCTTGTGCTTTTAGTACCTTAGCAAGTTCAGTGAAGGTTCTGCCACCATCGCAAATATCATCAACGATCAGTAAATCTTTACCTTTTACCTCACCAAGTACCTGCGTTTGTACAATTTCACCCGTTTTAAGATTTCGTACTTTTTGTGCTTGGATAACCTCAACCTCACCACCAAAATGCTGCGCAATTTTCAGTGTTTTTTTACTCGCTCCAGCGTCTGGTGAAACTAAACTGAGTGCACCGCACTGCAACTGTTGCTTTAAAGCCGGACACTGCGATATCAATGTCGTTTGCTCAACATTCTCCACTCGCTCAAGGAGTGCAGGTACAACGTCGCTATGTGCATCCCACACGGTGACTTTGTCTAGCGCCAGTTGATTGATAAGTGACGCCATCACTTTTGCACCTAGCGCCTCACCCGTTACACATACTCTATCTTGGCGCGCGTAGGGGAAATAGGGTAACACTAATTCTATTGGCGTCCGCGCCAAACAAAGTCGCTTCAATGCATCCACCGCCATCAGTAAACGCATGATATGAGAAGAATTGGTCACTCTGGCTGTGATTTGAACTTTTTCGCAATCACGGAAATCAAATGCCTTGAAACGAATATGCTCCTCCCCACCAGAGAAGGTAAATGCTTCATATTGAACATCTTTTTTGTTTCCAGAGAATTCATAACTCGTGACTTTCATAACCTTTCCTTAATAATGTCCCTAAGACACAAATAAGGTATCAAACATTTTTTGATCAATCAACACCTTTATGTCCAAAAGACATTTAATGTTTATTTTTAACATAAGGATATTCAGTATATTTGCCATACTGACTACAATTGTTTATTGTGTCTAAAAGACACAAACCAAAAATATCATGAGCCCTGATTACGATTTAACCCAATACCAAAACCCACTGTTCACGGTAGACAGCGTGTTATTTACAATTTTGCAGGACAGCTTAAAAGTGCTGCTGGTGAAACGCGCTAACGCTCCCTTTAAAGGCCGCTGGGGATTACCTGGAGGGTTTGTTGATGTTGAGCTGGATGACAACACGGATATGAGCGCACTGCGTAAGATCAAAGAGAAAACCAGTGTTGCCCCACAATATCTAGAGCAACTTCAGGCCTTTTCTGGGATCAACCGTGATCCGCGAGGCTTTAGTGTCACCTTGGTTTATTACGCCTTGATTTCACCTCAGCAAGTGGCAACGCAAATAGACTCGGTAGATGATGTGAGATGGGTGGATCTTAGCGAGATCCCAGATCTTGCCGTGGCTTTTGATCATAAGCATATTATTGAAAAGGCCAAGGCAAGGCTGCAGCAAAAGGCGTTATATTCCATGATCCCGGTTTATTGTTTGCCAGATCAATTTACCATTGGACAACTCAAAACCGCCATCGAGGCTATTATCGCCAAACCCATTCAGCGCAAGAGCTTGGTAAGACGCATTGAAGCCTCAAACATGTTTGAAGCACTGGATGAAAAGGTCAAGTCAGGCGGACGTTTAGCGCAGCTCTATAAGCTAAAGCCTGATGTCGATATCGTGCATTTTGAGCGCAATCTGAGCTTAGGATAAAATGCGGTTGTGCGGTGTTCATTACAGAGCTATCGCTGCCCCTTGCAGATAATCAAGCTCCTGACACCGCATTTGCAGCAATTCAATAAAATCTCTGGTATAAGTCGGTGGGGTTCGTTGGTTTGGCCAAAGCGCGTAGATGCTGCGAGTAAATTGGCAGTCACCGATATAGCTAAATGCGGTTTGAGGTTGCGCTGCCAACGCTGCAATTTCTGTCATCGGCAATACGCCAGCACCGTTAGCCGAGCCTACCAATTTACGCACTAAGGTAATATCACCCACATAAGAGACGTGACTAAACTGCGCCAGTAGTGCTCGCCACGCATCGGTTGCAGGCAGTTGCGATGCTTTAAAGGGCAAAAACAGGGTTTGTGTAGTCGCAATTTCCGTGGCGACCACCGCTCTTACCGCGATTTTCCCCAGCCGTTTTTGATAGACGCTTGAATCATCCAGCTCCCCGACTCGGACGGTTAAATCAAACCGCTTTTGGCTGAGTAAGGCCACACTATTGGCAGGCTCCACGTGCAATTGGATCTCAGGATGCTGGGCCTGAAACGATTGCAGCGCATTATACAAAGGACCAATCATTAAGTTTTGCGGACATAACAGATGGAAAGTGGACGCTTCTAGTGTTGATAGCGCCTCACTTTGCGCTTGCAAGGCGAGCAAAGACTCCGCCATTTTATCCACCACCGCCTGACCATGATTCGTTAATGTAAGTCCTCTGGCGCTACGCAGTAAGAGCGGATAACCGAGTTTCTCTTCCAGCGCTAACATCCGCTTAGATAAGGTCGGCGCACCTATGCCAAGGTCTTCTGCCGCCTTGGCAAAACTTCCTCGGCGGCTTACCTCAACAAAGAGTCGTAAGTCATCTAGCATAGTTATCTCCGCAATCTTAGCTTTCCATTTTTGCCATTCTGATCGGCTGGCAATTCCCTACAATCATACCAACAGCCAGAGGAGGAAACATGCAAAAACTCATTTTTACATTACTGCTGTCATTGTGCCTGTCGTTTATGGTGTCTGGATGGGTTACGTACATCAATTTGGGATTAGTGGCGGACTTTACTACGCGATGGGCGCATGCCTTTGCCAATGCTTGGCCGGCCTCGTTCATCGCCGCCTATGTTTTATCAGCCCCAGTTACCGCCGTTACTAAACGCATTATGGAGAAATACCATGGCCAACAGCCACAATAACGTCAACTTTATCGCCCATATCACACCTAAAACCGAGCACTATCAAGATTGTACTTCCGCAATCCAAGAGATCTTGCCAGCCACTCGAGCAGAAGTCGGATGTTTACGCTTTGAACTTTATGAAAGTGAAAACCGCACCCAGCTTACCTTAGTTGAGCGCTTCATCGATCAAGCCGCGTTCGATTTTCATCATCAGCAAGCTTACACCAAACAGGTATTTACACTGTATCAAGGATGGTTGGCAAAAGCGGTGGATATAATCGCCATCAAACCGCTTTAATTTGCGCTTTTAAGAAGTTAAGCGCTTCTTCACAAACGGTGATAGAAGCGCTCAGCGTTAACTATGTATTTGACGCCAACTTAAACCAAATTTAGCGAGATATTTTTGCAGTCTTGTGGAGTCATTCACCTGTGACTTTTTGGTGCGGCTCACATTAAACAACTCTCTGCCTGCAGCCGCCATATTGGAGTGGCGAGCACAGATAGTAAGCACATAATTTAACTGGTTTATATCAAACGTATCCAAATCGGCAAGTTGTGCTTTGGATAAATACCTATCTAGGATTTTATCTCCCGAAACTTGCTCTCCTGCATACCAATTTTGCTCAAGTCGTTGAATTTCTTCCTGTACGTCGCTAACCGCTATCCGAGAGGAATCCGCCAAAGTGCATAAACGCGTGATAGCCGAACTTAAATCACGAAAGTTGCCTGACCACAAGGCTCGCTCCGACAAGGCAAAACGTTCAAATAACGTTTTTGCTTCTTTATTAAAGCGCACCCTTTCACCCATTTTTTGCGCGTACAGATCTATCTCGTAATCTATATTAGCCGGAATATCTTCCTTGCGGTCTCTTAACGCTGGTAATCGATACGTCCATAGGTTGATCCGTGCGAGCAAGTCTTCTCGAAATCGACCTTTGCAGACCTCTTTAAACAAGTCGCGATTGGTTCCTGCGATTAACTGAAAGTCACTGGTTACGGGTTGATCGCTACCGACTGGGTGAAACGACTTATTTTCTATTGCATGCAATAGCATGGCCTGCTCTTCAAGACCTAACTCACCGATTTCATCTAAAAACAACACGCCTTGGTTAGCAGTGCGTAAATACCCGTCTCGCGCTTGTTGTGCCCCTGTGAACGCACCTTTGGTATGACCAAACAATGCTGCCATGGCATTTTCGCCCTTGAGCGTAGCGCAATTTACCGAAACAAGTCCTCCGGCCAGCATCGCCCGCTTTTTCTTTAATTGAAAAATACGTGTTGCCAACTGGCTTTTCCCTGCACCAGTAGGTCCTGTTAGCAACATGGGATCTTTAGCGCGTATCGCCACCTTTTCAACTTGGGTGATCAGCTGGTTAAATGCCTCATTTTTAGTTTGGATCCCACCTTTTAAAAATGCTTTACCCTCTAGGTGCTCACTGTCGAATCGAGTAGCTAGCTGGTCGTATTTGGATAGGTCTAAATCGATTATTTGAACTTGCCCAACCGATTTGTTTTTATTGCTGTTGTCGGGAGAGGTTTGCACCAAGCGGCCAGGAAAATGACGGCTCTCAGTCAATAAAAAGCTGCAGATCTGTACCACATGAGTACCTGTGGTGATATGAAACAGGTACTCACAGTTGTCGGTATCGAATGCTTGAGCTTGGCACCAATCAAAAAGTTTGGCATACACCTCCTCAAAGTCCCACGGGTTACTGAAGTTGAGGTTGTGCAATGTGACTGTCGACTCTGGCGACACACTTTCAATATCAACCGCCACATTGTTGGCCAACCGTGTACTGTGATTGTCGTGTAATAAATGCAATTCATCAATGACCAGATCAGCTTGGCTACATAGGCTTACATTGGGCCGCCAACGCGCCCACCTATCCACTCGCTTGCCAACAAAATCGAGCTGAGTACCAATCAAACTTACTGCTACTGTCTTTTTCAAAACCATATCCATATAGATATATTATATATCCTAACAATTATATTTAGATGCTTTTCAAATCTCCACCAATTTCATAAACCATCATCAAAAACACAAAATAAACAAATAAAATCAAAATGTTATGAATTTATTTTTAATTAATCCTCGTTATTGGCACATAGCTTGATATCTATAGGCTGTCTGGTTATGTGGAAGTGACTCAATCCTCACTCCGGTGCGCTGAACACTGTGACTGCGTATGCCTAACCACACAATAATTTAAGTAGCTCAGTCTGGTAGAGCAGCGAAACACGATTTCGTCGGTCATGGGTTCAAATCCCATCTTAAACCTTGGTAGCTCAATGGTAGAGCCGTGAACATTACTTCGCTTGTTGTGGGTTCGAATCCCACCCAAAAACTCATAAATATACGTAAATACATATTGTTAGTAAGCCGTCATGGCCGCTGACTGGTAACCGCAACATGTCGCCGGATTGGCATAGGCAGGACGCCACTTCCAATCACTAAACATGGCGCCGTTACCACTCAAGCCAGCGACCCTTACTAACACAACATAAAGGAAAACTAATATGTTAAGAAAAACAATTACGGTCAAAGAGAACGAAAGAGCTTTTGTATTCAAAGAGCAGCAACTAACACAGGTGTTAATACCAGGCAAACATGCTTTTTGGGATGTGCAAAATACTCTTTCGTTTCGCACTTTTGATATTAACGGCTTGTATTTTTCTGAGCCAAATGCGGAACGTTTATACCGTAATAACCCAATACTTCAGGAACACATAAGCCACTGGAAATTAAATAGTAATGAAGTTGGCCTGTTATACATTGATGATTTGCTACGCGGCATTGTGGCACCGAGTGAGTACCTGTATTTGTGGCAAGATGCTGGTGAAATACGGCTTGAGCGGATCGCTATTGATAGTCAAATAGAGCTCAATGAACGCATACTATTTTTAATCAACCGAGCGGGTGCAAACACAGCCTCAAGGTTAATTAGAAGTGATCGTACCGTTGCGATAAAACCCATTGCCGATGTCAGCGTGGCCGCAGAACATGTAGGATTACTCTATGTTGATGGCCGCTTTGTTAGACGCTTAGCACCTGGACAACACGCATTTTGGCAATTTAACCACAGCATCACGTTAAAATCGTTTGATACCCGAGCACAACTACTGGAAATATCTGGCCAAGAAATTTTGAGCAAAGACCGCGTGAGTTTGCGAATAAATTTAACCGCTGGGATCAAAATTGAAGATGCCGAGTTGCTCGCCCAAAGCGTGGAGAAAGTCGACGAGTACATATATAAAACGCTGCAATTGGCCTTGCGTGAAGCCGTAGGAACCAAATCATTGGATGATATCTTATTGGATAAGTTATATATCAATGAAACCGTGAGAGAACTTGTGACTGCGTCACTGGCAGGCATTGGCGTATCTTTACAAAGCGTCGGCGTGAAAGACATTATTCTGCCTGGAGAAATTAAAGCCATTTTAAATCAAGTGGTTGAAGCGCAGAAAGCAGCTGAAGCTAATGTCATTAAAAGGCGAGAAGAAACCGCAGCGACACGGAGCCTGCATAACACCGCAAAAGTGATGGAAAACAACCCAACATTACTGCGCTTGAAGGAGCTTGAGGCATTAGAAAAGGTTGCAGACAAAATCGAAAACCTAACCGTCTACGGGGGCTTAGAAGGTTTGATGAATAACACAGTCAAAATTGTCTAACGATAAAAAGAAAAATAACGATAGCATAAGGAACAAATATGTGTAGTAACTACAACACCATCCACAATGATGGAAACGCGCCCATTAAGGCATGGACACAAGGCGTACCTTTTGAAATAGAGGCGCAGCAACAGCTTAATAATATTGCCAGCTTGCCGTTGATCCATTCGCATATTGCGGTAATGCCTGATGTGCATATGGGCAAAGGCGCAACGATTGGTAGCGTGATCCCATCGGTAGATGCAGTGATCCCCGCAGCGGTAGGTGTGGATATTGGCTGCGGCATGGTTGCCACCAAGACATCACTTACAGCCAACCAGCTTCCAGATAATTTGGCTGGTATTCGCCATGCGTTTGAAGCGGCTGTGCCACATGGTCGTACCGGAGGAAAACGCGGAAAGCGTGACCGAGGAGCCTGGCATAACATCCCTGACATTGTTACCTCTGAATGGCAAAAGCTAGTATTAAGATTTGAGAAAATTTGCGCCAAGCACCCCGCTATCAAAAAAAGTAATCATGTGAACCATCTTGGTACAATGGGAACAGGCAACCACTTTCTTGAGCTTTGCTTGGATGAGCACAACGCAGTGTGGATTATGCTGCACTCAGGCAGCCGAGGCGTTGGTAATCGAATTGGCACCTACTTTATAGAGCTGGCTAAGAAGGAAATGCAACGTCATCAAATTCACCTTCCAGATATGGACTTAGCCTATCTAAAAGAAGGAAGTGACTACTTTGATGATTACGTTGAAGCGGTTGAATGGGCGCAGGACTTTGCCGCTAAAAATCGTGAAATCATGATGTTTAACGCGATAAAAGCTTTAAGGTCGCAGATCTCAACGCCATTTACAACCGCAGAAATGGCCGTGAACTGCCACCATAATTATATCTCTCGCGAGCACCATTTTGGTAAAGACTGCTACGTCACGCGCAAAGGCGCAGTACGTGCACAAAAAGGCGAAATGGGGATCATTCCAGGCAGCATGGGCGCACGTTCATTTATTGTAAGAGGACTTGGCAACCCCGACAGCTTTAATAGTTGTAGCCATGGCGCAGGGCGCATCATGTCGCGCACTAAAGCCAAAAAAGTATTTAACGTGAAAGATCAAATCGCTGCAACTGCTGGGGTAGAATGCCGCAAAGATGAAGCCGTTATTGACGAAATCCCTCATGCGTATAAAGACATTGAAAAGGTCATGGCGGCACAACAAGATTTAGTAGAAGTAGTACACACACTGAAACAAATTGTGTGCGTAAAAGGATAAGTTTTGAACATGTCATATTTAGTTATAGATGGCGCACAAGGAGAAGGAGGCGGACAAGTATTACGCACCGCCTTAACCCTATCGATTTTAACCGATCAGCCAATTGAGCTGATAAACATTAGAGCCAATCGCAATAAACCCGGCTTACTACGCCAACACCTTACTTGTGTACTGGCCGCACAGCAGATCTGTAATGCAAAAATAGAAGGTGCAGCGCTTGGCTCTGCGCGCATTCGCTTCACCCCTGGTAAAATAAAAGCAGGGAACTATCGCTTTGCCATAGGTACGGCTGGTAGCACCGTATTGGTTTGCCAGACCATTTTACCCGTATTGGCAATGGCTTCTGAGCAGTCTCATGTCATCTTTGAAGGTGGGACGCACAACGGCATGTCTCCTTCTTTATGCTTTTTAACGCGCTCTTATTTACCAATCTTAAAAAAGATGGGTATTGATTGCCAAATTGAGACTGAAAAGCTTGGGTTTTATCCAGCAGGTGGAGGAAAATGGACATTGACGATACACCCAACCAAGGCACTCAACGCGCTTCCAGAGCTCTCGGCGAGTAGCAGCCAGATTACCGCTGAACAATGTGCAATCACCGCTTTAGTCAGTAAGTTACCTGAACATATTGGCGAGCGAGAAGTGACTAAAGCAAAAAAGGAGCTCAATTGGTTTGGCGCAAAAACAACCGTCGTAAGCGCAGTCACACCGGGACCGGGCAACTCGCTACAGCTGATGATCGACCAAGGCTCGCACACGAGTTTGTTTGAGCAGCAAGGCGAATATGGCGTGTCAGCCGAACGCGTTGCCAAACGTTGCGCAGCCGAAGTGAAGCAGTTTTTAAAATCAGAAGCCGCGGTGGAAGAACACTTAGCAGATCAGTTATTGCTACCTATGGCTTTAGCGTACAGCGGCCAGTTCACCACCACCAAACCAAGCTTGCACACGCTAACCAATATTGATGTAATTCAGTTGTTTATGGACGTTAAATTTGCAGTAACTCAGCGCACAGAAACACAATGGAATATTAGCGTGGTAGGAAATTAATGATGACAAATAACAGTGAGCTAGAACCAATAGCAGCCGATATCAAAGCAGAAATACTTAAACGGATCCGTGCCGCAGAACAAGAGCATGGTGTAAAGGTATTGTATGCCGTTGAATCAGGCAGCCGCGCCTGGGGTTTTGCCAGCCCAAATAGTGATTACGACGTGCGGTTTATTTATGCGCATACAAAAGAGTGGTATCTCACCCTTGATGTCGAAGAAAAACGTGATGTCATTGAATACCCTATTGTTGATGAGATTGATATTAATGGCTGGGATGTAAGAAAGGCATTAAAGCTTTTTAGAAAGTCAAACCCTGCTTTTATTGAGTGGTTACAATCACCTATCGTTTATGTTGATGATGGCGTATTCTCGGCAAAAGCAAAACAGTTAATGCCTCAAATTATGTCTCCAAATAGCGGTATTTATCACTATTTACATATGGCGCAAGGTAACTATCGCGAATACTTAAAGAGAGAAACCGTACCGCTAAAAAAGTACTTTTATGTTCTTAGGCCTTTGTTAGCCATTATGTGGCTAGAAAAATATGCCACACCAGCACCTATAGAATTTGAGACATTACGCCAACTAATTGCAGATAATACGGCGCTAAATGATGCAATTGCTGACCTACTTGAACAGAAAAAAGTAAGCTTAGAGAAACAAGTCATTCCAACTGTGCCTGTAATAAACCAATTTATCGAGTCTGAACTCAACCGCCTTGCGGATTACCGAGCCAAAGAAAAACAGATGAAAGCCAATTACCGCGAGCTTAATGCACTATTTAAAAGCACCATTAGCTCATAGCTGCTCAGGCTGTCAGGCATGGGGTTCAAGCTTTACCCACGCTGCCAGCCTTTTAATCGCGACAAAACGACTTATTGTGTTCTCAATTGCTTGTTCCCGATGGAATTACATTGCTCTATCCTCTTCCTTACAATCTTATTAACACCCGAAATGGGCAGAGCTAAATCACTAAAATACTCGCGACGCTGTCTTGTAGTAGCGTCACTAGCTCGTCATCCATAAATTGATATTCGTCAGGAATATCCAACACTTGAACATTTTTATAGCGCAATAGATTGGCGTATAGTGCACGCAGCCGCGATTTATGTTTTTCTTCCATGACTAAAATAGTATCGGCCCACTCAATATCACTCGCATTTACGCTGCGACGTGCTCTTGGGCTTGTGCCTGCCGATCTCACGCTAATACCCGGATGATTTTTCCAGATACGCTCAGCGGTTGGACTGCGCCACTGGTTGCGACTACAGATGAATAACACATTAGTTGTCATGCGAAGTGCCTTTATTAAATGGCACCGTTGGGCTGAACTGGTTTCCTTTAAAAGTATTTTTAGGATTACCGCGTTGTAGCGCCTGATGCTGCTGCCACCTTGCTTTATCACGAGCCATTTCCTCAGCATCTCCCTGCGCGGCCAATTTCTGTAGCAATAACGCCTTTGCAACGCGCTTGTTGGCGTGCTGACTACGTTCACTCTCCACTCGCACACTCAATCCTGATGCTATATGCGTCGCTCGTACCGCTGAGTCTGTGGTATTAACATGCTGCCCACCAGCTCCTGACGCGCGACAAGTTTGATAGCGAATATCGGATGCCATTGCGATTTCATCTATCTCGGCCATGCTGCCGCTAAAGAACCAATTTTTCCGTTTATGTTTGGCACGAAATGGGCTCTGGCACACCCACAACTGCGGGCCATGCCAATACTCGGCAAGCGCTTTTGCGTCCCTCGAAAGCTGTAGCAATACGGATTTCATGCAGCCTTTGTGTGCATGCATTTCTTGCGCTAATACGGTACATTCTGCGCCTATTGCCTTGGCTTGTTTATCGACTAAGTTGAGCGCCAATGCAACAGCTTTCCCGCACTCTGCTGGGCCTTGACCGGCTGAAAGTTGCAACAAGATCATGATGAACAGTTCCCGTTGGTTTTAAATGTCAGTACCGGACGCAATATGGCGATCACTTCTATCAATCCAGCGTCAACCAAATCACTGACAATGGTTTCACACTTTTTATAAGCCTGCGGCGCTTCATCGTAAAGCAACTCCTTATTGCCACAGATCACACGACTCCCCAATGCTGTGCGATAAAGATCTTCGCGTTTATATTTGTGACTCAAGCGGCTTTGGCAGTCACCTCGCTTCCACTTTCGACCAGCACCATGAGCCAAAGAATATAAACTGGCCGTTAACGCAGGCGCATTGTTTAAAGGCTGAACCACATAGCTATAGTCACCTCGTGAGCCGGGGATCACGACAGCACCTTTGTCACTTGGGGTCGCACCTTTACGGTGCAGCCAACCAGCGCGGCCATCAATAACTTTTGGGCACACGAGGTTGTGATTAACATCTAGAGTACATTCACCATCGCTACGAATGGCTGCGAAAAATCTTTTTGCAATCAAAAAGCGGTTTAACTCAGCCCAGCGCACCGCTTCATCATGGCGTGCCAAATAGCGTGAACTTTCACTACCTTGAGCCGCTTCAGCCACCAAACCATCATGATTAAAACGCGCAACATGGTCGACTAAAATGGCTTGCCCAAGCCCACGCGAGCCTGAGTGAACCAGCAGCTGTAAATACTTTTTATCAAGGCCAAGCGCAGTAAACGCGGCTTCATTGTAAACACGTTCCACCGCTTGAAACTCGGCGAAATGATTACCGCCGCCAATCGTACCCAGTGCACTTTCAAATAATCCAGCTGAAATATCCCGGTGTGTCATTTCAGCTTGAATCGTCTCTTGCCAACTGGCATCGAGCGGTTGCTCGATATCTTCTAGCCGTTTAGCAAACTTATCGACATTAACTTTGGCAACCTTTGTAGTGGTCTGCCACAGCGCCATACCACAGCCAATATCGTTTCCGACTAACGCGGGATACAGCCTATCTAGGCTAAAAAATGCCGCGCCGATCGGATAACCACGTCCCGGGTGCAAGTCAGGCATACCTGCAACACGATGCATACTGGCTAGTTCAGCGGTTTTTGTAAGTTGTTGGATCGCAGCGCCTTCAATCCAAGTGTCTTGAGATGCAAATAGACACACGCGATCAGAAATTTGTTGGACGGATCTGCCCATAGTTACCAATACCTTTCAATGAGGTTTAAAAATAATTGTGTATTGGCAGGTCTAGAATGGCTTAGTTATAGCAATCAAATGTTAGGTTACATAGGCAACATAAAATCGCTAAATACAGCTTTCGCAAGCTAGGAAATATTTATTCGCGCTCGCGAATTACAGAGAAAGACCTGCAAAGGATAAAGTTGTTTGTGTCATGTTTTTTCTCCTCTACAGTGAATGAATGGTTAGAATCGCGGCAAGTGTAAACAGTTTGGGAACGTAATGCAACCTTGGATTGCCTGTGCGCTGAATGATAGAATTGCAACTTGTGATATTAACCTAAACAAGGCAAGGATAGCAGCTAGATATTCAGCAACAAGCGCTTAATCACTCACTCCTGCGACTATTATCGATTAAGGAAAACAAATATGACGCAATTCTATTTTGGAGGTTGGTACAACGAGGATACTCCAACTCGCCTCGACGCCTTAAAACAAGCTTTATCTCAACAAGATAAGGCAAAGGTAGAAACCTTATCGGAAACCCTGTTTGAAAGTTATTTGGATGTCACCGCAGCACTCACGAAAGCACAAATTATCCAGTATGCCGACTTGATGGGTGATGAGTTGAGTACGATAGAGCTCGATATTTGTATGGGAGAATTAGTTGATCATCACCACCCAGACGATATCGAAACGGCCTGTCGTCATTGCCTAGAACTTGGCATTGATTTTCCATTCGCCGACTACTTTTTGATGGAAATGACGGCGAATCGCTCAGAGTTCGACATTGAGTTTTTTGAGCGCACCGTAGCCCCCTCTTTTATGGAACTACGCAAAGCAGGCAAAATGTCTGTCACAGACTACTTTGCGCTGATGTGCGAAATTGTTTGTCGCCTTGATAAGTGTGAATATGGCGCGAATTGTTTAGAAAAGTTACTTAAAGACCCAGAGCTCGATTTAAGTCAGCTAACCGAAAACGACTACACTGCGTGTTTAGATACCTGCCACTACGGCTACTTTCTCAAACCTGAACTGTTTCGCTTGTTTGTGAAGAAAGCGAATGGTCGTCAAGTAATCGAATCCACAACAGAATGGCAAGAATCGGGGGAGTATTTTCTTATCACCTATCAATTTAAGTCCATTTTCGGTGAAGCCAATGCATATTGTGGCGGTTGGGAAGAATATAACGACAGTTTTACCGATGCCTTTATCGAACTAAAGCGCAGCAACTTAGTTACTCAAGTAGAACAACAAGTTATCGATTGCTTAGAAAGAGGTGGTCACCATGATCTTGCCCAAGCTTTTATCACTGCGTAGTCAAGCTAGCTAAATAGAAGTGCTTAAAGCAATGGAAGGTGTACACACTTTCCATTGCGAAATAGCAAAGCTTAGAAGCTTAGCATTTTTTTAACATGACAAACTTGAGGTAATACATTTTTTTGCACCTCAATTTGTACTCTATCACCTTCTGAGATAGTCGCTGCGATGTTCGTTACTCTTTCAAGAATAGCAGGATCGCTGTAGCTTGAAGTGCCATTCATTACGCAGCGGAACTTACGTCCATTAGAGTCTTGAGCATTTACAGTTAAATGGTTTTCGCTCACATTCATAGAGAAAGTGCCTGCTTGGCTGTGGTTTAACACAACATCAGCAGTTTGGATGACCACGCTACCATAATCTACTTCTGTGATTTTTACTTCAGCAGCAGAAGCCGACCCTGCAGATACACCTAGCGCTAAAACGGTTGCACCAAAAACTTTGTTCAATACTTTCATTGTATATTATTCCTTTATACATTTATTAAGTTCATTTATTAGAAAAGCCCTTGAAATTTAAGGCATTGCAAACCTAACACATAACAAATTTAAATAAAACAAAACAAGTTTAAATATTTTTTAACACGCTGCGTAGTTAGTTTAAGATTCAATTTGAACAAGCATAAGCAGACAGCATTACCGCATTAATAGCCTAGGGCGCAGTATTCCCCGTTGCCGTGCGCGATACACTAGTTTTAGTGTCGAGAAATACGTAAACACCAACAGCTACCTTATTTTAGAAGCGCTTTTGATACGAATAATGAACAATTTAGTACAATGCTAAGTCGAAACTGTCATAACCATGGTAAGCAAATACTAGTGGGTGTCGGTGTTGTTTCACTTTCGGTGTTGTTTCACTTTCGGTGTTGTTTCACTTTCGGTGTTGTTTCACTTTCGGTGTTGTTTCACTTTCGGTGTTGTTTCACTTTCGGTGTTGTTTCACTTTCGGTGTTGTTTCACTTCAGTGTCATTTCATTGTTTGCTGTTTTTTCACTTTCAGTTCGCTCAACCCTGCTTGGAAAGTCTCGTTATCAGGGTGGAAGTGTAAGCCTAACTGATAAAACGTTATCGCTTCTTGTTTTCGCCCTTCGTTTCGAGCATGAGTAGCAAGTCTTTCAAATGTCGTTATTCGCGTTAATAGCGTATTTGGGTATGCTGCGACCCAGCTTTTATACGCATTTAAGCCTATTTTATATCCACTGTTCCTAGCATGCACAAAAGGAGGTTGGATGTCCTTGGTAATGCGTGTGAGCGCAGTTGCAGGTTGGTCAGCACCTTTGTGAAAAAATGCAATATTACCTTTGTACAAGCCAATCTCGGCACTAACAAACTGATCTATTCGATAACGGCCATTCTCTGTTGGTAAGAGTTCGTATGGCATTCTGGTGCCAAATGAGTTATCTAAAAGTAACCTTCCATTTTTTACAAAGACGGTAACTGTTTCATTAAACGGCGAAAAAAAGCCTCTATTGATATTGTAATAATGCCCCACCATATCCGAATGCTGAGATTTATTTGACACAATTTTAGTGCCATTGATTTCTCGTCCCCAGTTGCGTTCACTAATTATGGAGCTAATTACGGATTCAATAACAGGGACGCGGCTTTTGTGTGCTCCGTTGCCAAAAATGATAATTGCTTTCCCTCCCTCCATCGTCGCCATCACTTGTCCGCCAAACCCCGTTCCGTAGCCTGAATGAGAAAACCACTCTAGGTTTCCGTCAGCCATATACCTCATCCAACCTAATCCCCATCCACCTGCCTTTTTTAGTGTCTGAATTTTAGTTGTTTCTCTTGCAACTTTTGATGAAATTACTGTTCCAGACTGGTGCCGTAAAGCACGTTGAAAATCAATTATCAGTTTTGCCATATCTGTCGGAGTCGTCCACATCCCCGCGGCAGCCACTTGCGGATAGATAGGAAGCCCTGTCCCACCGGCAAGTGTACCGTCAAAATTGTGCGCTTTAGCTACATTCTTTGGGAAATTTGGACTACCGTATTGCTGCAAGGTGCTATTGGTCATTCCAATTGGCTTAAAAAGCATATTCTGAGCTATCTGAGCTATGGGTTGCCCTACCACATCCTCAATAACCATCTGCGCAATAACAAAACCACCTCCGCTATAACTAAAGCGGCTTCCAGGTGAGGATTGAACAGTAATAGGGTCCGCAGGTTTCTTTAATTTTTTACCGTTTAAACTTTCAACCAGAGTAGGTATATCATCTCCCGTAAAATAAGCAGAATATCCGCTTTGATTCACCCCACCGCTATGACTGAGCAAGTGGCGTAACGTAACGGGTTGTTCGGTTGTATATTTGTTTTCAGGGAGTTTCCACCTCCGCAGGTAATTGTTTACAGGCACATCTAAATTCAGTCTGTTTTGTTCCGATAATTGAGTTGCAATAATGGCAGTTATCACTTTAGAAATAGAAGCTGCGCCAAAAGCGGTATGCTGATTTATGTATGCTTCAGCACCATATTCCTTTTTCCCATACGAGCCAATAAATGCCACTTCGTAATTCTCCACTACCGCAACACTTAGCCCGGGCAGATTGTGCTGCTTGAGTAATGCTTCGAAGTCCACGTTCGCAAAATTAACAGGTTGCTTTGCTAATGCCGCAACTGAAAACAAAGCAAACAATAAATATAAACACCTTAAAAGCTTCATAAAACTGCTTTTCCTCTTAATAAATGTGCAGACCGCAGTGGTTGTGCTGTCATGTGTCTGAAAGTTATATAGAATGTGCGTTTGAATATATCTACGATATTCCTTTTTGCTCGCTTTTTTATGCTAACGGTCGGTTTTTTTATGCTAACGGTAGGGTTTTTTCAGGGTGTCACCTGTCTTTTTTCCAGACATGCTTCAATTTGTGCTAGCCACGTTTTACGTTTTTGTATGGTGATAAGTCTCTTTTATTCAATAATGGTAAACGCCACCTCAACCTCTCCCGTTCATATCTCATCAGTATCTATCTGTCAGGATGTATCTAAAAATACACAGGGAACACTGACAAAAGTCGAAAACTGTAGACCAGCGTCAATCAATCAGGTCAACCCAAAGCAATCATTAGTTTGGATACAAGTTCATTTCGATGTGGCAAACGCAGGGCAACCTAGGGAGCGCCCTCTTGGACTGGTTTTGTCAGCCGAAGCATCTACGACGGTTTATCTTAATGGAGTAAAGATCGGCCGCAATGGCTCGCCAGCTGAGGAAGCAAAAAATGAAGTTGCCGGCCGCATAGATAAAAGCTTCTATTTACCCGACAGCCTCCTGATAAAACAACATAATACTTTAGTCATCGAACTATCTTCACATAACAGGCTATTGCAGATTGATCCGCCTATACAAAGGTTGCTTATCACCGATTATCAAACACCCAAGGACTATCTTACAAACCACTACCTACCCGTGTTTATCCCGCTTGGTATTTTAATTATCGGTTTTATCTACTCAACAGTATTAGCCTTGCAAAGTAATAACACCAAGCAAAATCTATTCATCCCTATTGCATCGCTTTTCGCAGTTATCCAATTAATTGCTGAAGTATCACGCGGATTGTTTGATTACAGTTACCCATACAATGGGATCAGGATGCTAACTATTCTTTGCTCAAGCTTAATAGTTTCATTCTTTTTATTGAGTTATGTATGTAAACGCTTTTTAACAAAAAGGGGAAAAACAGCCTTAACCGTTGGTTGTTTAGCGACCCTCATATTTGTCTTGTTATTGGATCATATGGAATCAAAAACGCTTGCATCAGTACTGCTCCCTATGGGGATAGGGACACTAATTACCGGATATGCTGCGATAAAGAAAGCCCGCAACGCGCTGCCACATAGCATTGCACTGTTTGCATTTGTTTTATTGACTGCTAGTAGCCCAAACCAGTTTTTAGATATTTACTACTACTATTGCATTGCTTTGCTTTTCGTCTTCTTTTTTGCTCAACATGCTATCGATTATAAGAAAGAACAGGAAAAAAAGCGGTTTGAGCAAGATCGGGCAGATCGACTACAGCGCATATTGGACGAACAGAAAGAACGGGAGCAACCATCTAAAATAAAAATCAGCCATGCTGGAAAAACAGACTTTATATCTTGCGAAGAAATCTGTTTTTGTAAGGGGGCAAGAGATTATGTTGAGCTGGTTATAAATAATAGGGGAAGTGTATTGCACCACAACAGCTTGTCTGAACTCGAAAGTACACTTCCTGCCACTTTTTTACGGGTTCATCGCTCGTATATAGTGAATACTCAGTTCATAACCTCCTTATCCAGAAGCGCATCAGGAACTGGCATTTTACATTTATCGACAGGTGACGAAGTCCCTGTTAGTCGCAGGATCATGCCCAAAGTTCGCGACGCATTAGGTTAGACGGCTATCCAAATTAGACACTATTAGGCAAAAAAGCCGTTGCAATTAGTGTGTGACTTAGGAATATAGCTTCTATCCTTGGGCTGATGGAGTAGCCCCTTTATTGTTCACCCACATCTGATGTCGCCCAGCAATAAAGAAGTGCATATTGAAAATATAATAAAAATAAATTTTTACTTAACTTTCAATAAGTAAAATTAATTATAGACAGAATCTAACAACGTCAATTGATGATGTTTCTTTCCTGAGCCTCTTACAGGTACCTGTACGTATCGGCTTTTTTATAGAGCATTCACATAAGTTGCATTCTTTTTGTTTTTGCCTTATAAAGATAAAGCTCTTGGTAGGAGCCTGCCGCTCGTCGTTGCAAAGCTTTTGAAGTACTACTTTCTGTTATTTTACTCGCCCAATATTTTTATTCGGGCTTGTTGAGTGGTTGACGAGCGACGCTTTAAGGCAAGCCAGGAGATTAAATATGTTGGACAAAAATACTCATCCATCGACAATTGGTGGTATCAAACGTCAAGCTAAGCAACTCAAAAAGTCGCTTAAAGTACCTCATTATGAAGCTTTGAATCTTGCCGCTCGAGAAGCCTCTTTTGAAAACTTCTCACATGCACGCAAACTACTAAAAAATACAAATACCAAAAATTCATCTCACAGCTTGTTTTTCACTGTCTATTGGTATGATGGAAAACGCCTTAACTCTGGACGTGAAGTGCTTGAAATTGAGCTTTCAAGGCCTTTATTAGAAATCGCTACCAAACGAGAACTTAGCCACTCATACGCCCTAGGGCAGTTTAGACTCGCTTCGCCAGATCTCTTCGTTGACGATCACCTTAGCCATTCACAAGAGGAAGCCATAAACAAAATCTGCAAAGCAGTAAGGGTCTTAAGATTTATGGAAGCTACGGGATTAAAACCTAGCGATGATCAAGAAAGCGCTTATCCCGATGGGGATTATAACAACATATTGCCTAACGCCGATCACTCAAGCTGCTGGTATGATCCTGATACAGGACAGTTTATCTTAATTGATGAGCCTTACTGTAGCCCTACAGTAGAAGGTAAAAGAGCTGCTTGGGCTAAAGAGCACAATTGGTATTTGCAAGCTTCAAAGTGGGCGGGAATGTATTACCCGGGATATGCAAGCATGTTCGTCGCTACGGACGCTTCCACGGAATACGACTTTATTAGTTTGATGACAAAAATTGACAACATTCCTCCCCCGATAACCATAGATAGTTGGGCTGGTATATCTTCTAAAGGACATGATACTTTTTACAGCCCATTATCAGTTACACACCAAGATAAAAAAAGGGCGGTGTCGAAAAGCACTATATTTAGAGAGCCAAGTAATAAGACACAACCAATAAGAAGCTGGGGGTCGGCTTACAATGAACGTCGCCCAAATGCTATTATGTCGATTGAGTCACATCAACGAGCAGCGAGGCTAATAATAGCTATTCAACACTCACCAGCAAGGGCTAGCGGTGTTAGTAAACGGCTATCTTTAGTTAAAAGCAAGTTGGAGGATTGGTTTTTTTCTGAATATGATCGGAGCATTACTGATAAATTCGAGCTTTTCTATTATGGTAGCATAGACAAATCTGACCCTTTTTTACTACAGGCCAATTCATCAGAAGGCGTTGTAGGCCTACTACAGGAATTAAAAGATATGTTGCTAGAAGCTTATGTAGATTGTGACCCCTTGAGAAAGATGATTGAAAAACTCGACACTTCAATTAAGTTTACCTCAAAACTTCTATAAATATTACTAGTGGGTTCCAAACACAAACCTGCCCAAAAAAACGGGCAGGTTAAACCCAGTAAATTATCAAATTAGTTCAATGATATGAGTTAATTTATGAAAAAATCAGTTTTTACTTTCTTGTTACTTGTACCTTTAGTTTCTCAAGCCAGTAATTCTTCTTTTGAGAAAGCCGCGGGCTTCCCTGTCTATTATCTAAAGTTTGCGATACTCTCAATATACTTACTCGTCTGTATCATAGCTTATTTTTGTTGCAGATATACATTTCTGAAGGAGTTAGGAGATAAAAAGGGTACAGATACAAAACTGTCAGTTCTCAAACTTAGGTGCAGTTTATTATTTTTTCTACCAGTTCTCCTTGTTGAATTTATACTGTAAATTGAGATGAATCCTACCTCCTAAAGATTAGCGAAACAGGTAGTTTCACTAATCTAAAAATAAGACGGTTAAGCTCTAACTTGCTAGCATTTGTTCAATTGACTCCTGTTTTGGAGCTTGAAAAAATGGAACAGGATCAGACGGTCTATATTTTAAGTTTCCAGAATGGACAATACTATATAAACCAGCCCTCCCCACTGAATTCCAAACTTTAACCAGTGTGTTTTCTTTTTCAGATGTCGACCACTTTAATGTTTTGACTTTCAATCTAATCAAAAATGAATTCATGTACATAAGCGTTTCTGACTCGGCCAAACCAACTCCTAGAACCATTTTGTCTAAAAATTTAGCCGTATACTTTTGATCAAACCGACTTCCAATATGATACATATAAAGTACTGTTGGAATTGGTAAGATACTACGAGAACCGAATCGATTTTTTACATAACGAGCTTGCTCAATTAATTCAGGATGCTCTAAAAGGTAGTATGACACATCATCCGTAGTAACAATCATAGACTTTGTAGCATTGCGTGCAATATTGGTGGTTTGGGAAAACCCTCGATCGTGCTTAAGTATCCGTGTAATTGCTGTATTCAGCATATTAGCTTCTGATGGCCTGATCGAGTCATTGAAGTTTCTAGCCAGAAGATGAGACTTTTGCCTAACTCGTCCTTGATCTATCGTGTTAAAAACGTTGTCTTCTAGCCCAACAACCAAGTTCGACTCAATTGTTACACCTGACTCAATGCACGCAAGTAGTCTATTTTGACCATCTAATAAACGTCCATCGGAACTGACTCGAATGCTATCTCCATTATACTGCCACCGCCCGTTAGACATAGCATCAGCGTACAAAGCTACTTTTGATGCCACTGGTGGGATGTTATCTATATTAATTTCAAGCAGTTGCGATGCTAATTCTGTTGAAATTTTTACTTTTGCTATGGTGATTGGTTCAGGGGCTTTAAATTTATTATTAATTAGATCTACAATATTCATTGTCATTTTAACCTAGTATGTTTAGTTAATTTGATAGCTGTATGGGGGTGCCACCCCATACAGCGACCAGAATTGTATGTCGTTTTCATTTTTAAAACAAATGTTCAGTTGATATACCTAACTGATAAATATGGATATTTTTCATTCAAATTTGTTATTTGTCGATTTTCTTCTGCTCCATTTTTATTTCATCAGCCTTCAAACAATGAGCAATAGAAGGCTCACTCCCCATACGCTATCCCTTATGATTTTCGGCTATATAGTTATTTACACCTCATATTTATTGAAAAACGTCATAATAACCCCAACTAAAGAGCTTTAAATTACAAGGAAAATCACAGTGAATACAGTTATTGTAAATCCCGGCGATGTTGTGGTTAGCGAATTCGGTTCATATCAACATTGGTCAGTTGTTTCTGACAAGCTTTGTCATCAAGGTAAATATATGCTGATTTCAGCTACCAAGCGAACTGGAACGGTCAAAGAAGAGCCTTGGGATATAGTTACAAACGGTAAACGTACCTACGTGACTAAGGTGGAAACCAACAAGTCAATATCTGAAATTTTATTTCAAGCTCGCTCTCAAATCGACAAATGGAAATACTCCGTTACCTCCAGAAACTGCGAACACTTTGCTAAATGGAGCTCTGGGTTAAGGTTTTCCTCGTCACAGGTGAACGCTGGAGTTGGAGGAGCAATAATAGGTGGTGTTGGTGTTGCCGCTCTCTCTGAGAACCCATCAGCAGTAAAAATCTTAGGTGGTATGGTTTTAATTGCGGGTCTTGCAGTTTTAGGGGCAAAAGCTATAGATAAATACTGTTCAAATGTCACAGATTAGCTATCCCAGCTCAGACGCTATTACTTCATTAGTTTTTACCTAGAGATTTGAAATGAAAGAGTTAATCATTTTGTTAGAGAAGGTTCCATCTACAGCATGGGTGGCAATTTTTACAGCCATACTAACATCTTCCCTTACACTAGTCGGGATTAGGTACACGAATAAGGCTAACAACGAACGGTTAAAAATACAGCTAGATCATGAGTACAAAATAAAAAGAGACGACCTTATAAGAAGTCGCCTAGAAGAGCTTTATGTTGAGTCAAGAAAGTATATGAACTCGATGGTGTCCTATTACTTGCCCTATCGGCAAGTGATGGAAGGAGAGTTAACTTATAACCAAGCGCTTGATTTAACACTAGAGGGAAACTATTCCCATAATCCCGAAAGAGTGTTTCTGATCATGGATATGTACTTTCCCGAATTGCGTGAAAGCTTTACTATGGTTGAAAAGAGCAATACAAAAATCAGGGAAATTCAAAATGCTTTTAAATTGCAATATAAACAAGGGAACCCCTCTGGCAGAAATTGGCTTCCAATGTTTCAAGATGCATTAGAAGCTCTAAGTTCGAGCGCTAAAAACTTCGAAGAACATGTAACTAGCATTGCCAGAAAAATATAGTTAATCCTTTAACTACAAGGAGTTTATTATTGAAATCATTAGTGCGCACTTAGCCTATAGGTTACGACTCAACTACAGGCTAATGCTAGTGTAGCATTAACATTAGCATTTTAACTTCAGCTAATGTTAACTCGATAGAACAATTCGACCCTTTCCATTGTCGTTTTCAGATTAACATGACTTTCCGAATTTTTAAGCGAGGATATACACCTCAAAGTATGATCAGCTGATTGGTATAACTCATCATATTCATAAGTTTTGTTTTCAAGCCTTTTTTCGTATGGCTCGATCAACTGTTTAAATCGGCTGTCGCGTGACGAATCCCAGTTAGGAACGATCAAATATGCTGAGACAAGTGCAAGTGGAAAAGATGTTAACATCTCATTCGACAACCCTTCTGAGAGATATGATATGACCTCATCTGCGACCGAAGGATCTTTCACATACCTAGTATAAAGATCAATATTATGTTCCCTAAGGACCACAAGGCTTATGAGAAGTGGTCCATAGAGATAGTAATTTGTTGGGACCGAATGAAGAATCAATTTAACCCTAGTAAACAGTAAGTTTATTGCCCTCAAGGACAGTGAGAACCGAGTTGCGAATATTTCACAACAATCTGCTAGGCGCTCTTTTTCAAGTTGACCACCATCCCGATTATCAAAATAATCTTCGATCGATAATGAACGAAATAGGCTGTCGATATAGCGCCTGTTATCTGGAGTTTTCAGTGAGTAATTTATATCAATAAAACGCTGTAGATAATTCCTAGCATTGAATTGGTTACCATATACTGCACATATACTGTGGGATAATTGTTCAATATCAGTTGATAAAACAAAAACAATCCTTTCAATATTGAACAGGTGCTTAATTCTCTCTAGCAGTTCAATTGAATATGTCGGACGACAGCGGTCTAGTTCATCAACGAATATCAATAAATTCTTTTGCTCGTCACCCAGAGCCGAAATAGTTTTTCCAACTAACTCCTTAAACTGATTAATAGCTGAAGCCTGCTCATTAAAAGTATCCACTAGGTCAGTGACTGATTCACCAACAAAATCTGCTGCAACTTTTTCTACTTCCTTTTCAAGGTCAAGGCTCCCGAATGTCGCAATTTTTGCAGCATTAACAACAGTAGATTTAGCTATGCTAGGTAGAAGAGACTTCGCTTTTTTCCAAGCCATACACTTTGGATCATCATTGTTGAACCCCTTTACCCAGCGATCTAACTGAGCAACCAAAGCTACTAACGGATCTTCTGCGTAGTCACTTTCCCAAGCATTGAAATATATAGCTGTAACGTTTTGAGCCTCTAAATATGCTTGCCACATTTTAATAAATGTCGTCTTTCCAGTGCCCCATGGGGAGTCAATTGACATGACTAAAGGAGCGCACACACTCGTAGTGATCGATGAAATGGTTTCTATTTCTGATTGTCTATCTAGTAAATCAAATTGAAATGGATTATCTAATTCAACTGCTATCTCATTAGTTTTTATTTGCATAAAACTCCCGATTGTAAAACCCTAAAGTATAATCGTGTTGTTGCACGGAAGGTTGCGCTCAAATATATACCTAACGGACTGCAACTCGAGCTAAAATTCCGTTTATCTCTGACTTTTGATTCTTGTACTAACCATAAAAATAACTGACTCAACGCATAAATTTACCTCTTTTCGTCACCTTTTAAAGGCTTTTAATCGATCGAAAACGGAAATATAGTGCGATGCTCATCTATACATACATCTAGTTATTTAGCGGGGTTATTTGCGTGTATTGCTTCCAAAATTAACTTTCTGAGAGCCATCTGAAATAAGCCACCTCTTGCTCGTTTGCACTTGCTTCCCCGCAACTAACATCAAGTATTTTTCTAGGTTTATCCAAAACTTTTTTCATTACATCAATTAACATATTGAAATATGCTTCATCGTAAGCCAAAAAACGTGCTAGAAAAGGCTTGTTAACGTGTTGATCACTAACTCCACGATAGAACTCTGCAAATTTAATTTTAGTCCCTATTGTTGAAATCAAATCGTCATTATCTGCCCAGCTTTTCATTTGAATAAGTGTGTTGTATAGCTCTCCCGCGACATCTCTAAGCGTATTTCTTGGGTGAAACTGCTTTTCAATAATGGCATATAAAATTGCTTCTTGGGGCGTGTTATTCACCCGCGATGTATCGGCCCAAACACTCCATCCACCTTTGATGGATATTGGAAACGCATCATATTTTTCAGCCAGTTCGAAACAAAAAGCTTTACTGGTAGGTGTATTGTCCGATGGATAGAAATTGAGTTCCTTTCCAATAATACATTCGACTCTTGTTTTAATTTCATCTTTATCCATTGTTTATGTGCTTTCCTTAAATAAGAATATAAGCGTTCTTTCTGTTACAGCTTTCTAGAGTACACTTTACTTTTGAATTATTCCTACTTAACAGGGAGCGTAAACCTGTCCAATAGGCTTTGAAGCAACTAGTAGGTGATCCATCAGAAATTGTTCAGCTCACAAATAACTATTAAGCGCTTTCATGATGGAGGTAAACGCTTCGTCAGCCAGCTCAACTTTGTTATTAGCGAAATTCAGAATATCTATTGCGCAATAGCCAGAATCAATCAACATCGGCCAACACGACTCAATATCATCCATTGTTATTTCTCGAGCCGCTTTCTCTGTAGAGGAGCCGCCAATAATCGCAAGGCGTATCCTCGTCGCTTTATCTAGCTCCCCTTTTAATACTACAAAAGGTATCGCCATATTATTTAGCCCATACATTACTCAAGATACCACTCTAATATATGGATATTCGTACAGCAATTTCAAGTTAAAAGATCAAAAAACCACCTACTTTGTTGTTTAGCCTTTGATTAACGCCTTATCCAGCGTGGGCCGACTAACCCCAAAATGCTTAGCTACTTCGGCTTTAGTGATATTAGGATCTAATAACATAGCGTTTGCTTTACGAATATCTGAAGGGGTCATTTTTGATTTTCGCCCTCCTTTTCTACCCCGAGCTCGAGCAGCAGCTAAACCTGATTTAGTTCTTTCTGAAATCAAGCGTCTTTCAAATTGTGCGATGGCACCAATAATGTGAAACGCAAGTTCACCAACCGCTGTTGTCGTATCAATATTCTCTACTAAGCTTACAAACTTAACGCCTTGGTCCTTTAGCTGATCTAGCAGACTTATCAAATCTTTTAAACTTCGGCCTAACCTATCAAGCCGTTGAACAATCACGACATCATCTTGCCTAAGCGCTTCAAGCATCTTCGTTAACTCTGGCCTCTCTCGTGATTTTCCGCTCACCCGATCGATATATATACGCTCACAGCCCACACTTGATAACGCATCAGTTTGCGCTAGTTCTTTTTGGTCTGCAGTACTAACTCGAGCATACCCGATTTTCATAGTGCCCCCCTCAAATCAAACGTAGGTTTTATTTACGTTGATTTATTTACGAGTAACTTTACACATATAGCAATGTATCTCGCATTCGGAAACTAAACCTTATAGGATAAATAAAATGACCGTTTTCTTTACACTACTTTTTTGTATGATCGAGTACCGTTTTGATGGCTGATACAAACCCTACTTCAAATACCTTTCTCCCATGCTGATTTCTGACTGAGTGGTCTTTAGGATCTTCTTGCCAGCCATTATTTTCAAATGTTGCTGGCGATATTGCGTTCTCGAGAGCATGTAGCTCGGCGCTTGAGAGTGGTATTGCTGGCAGCAACTCTACCTTTGAATTGGAACTACCTCGAAGATGAATAGATTTATCAATGATGATTGTGTCTTTGTTGAGTGACTTAAGTAACCTAACTTCGCCCCTTAACTGTTTGAGTTCCGCGAGCATTAAGCCAACTTCAGCGCGAACTGAAGGTTCATTTATCAGCTTTAGAACATCTTGAGGCTGCTCTACAGGTGTGCGACCAAGCTTTTTATGATTATTAGTACACTGCCAAGAAGCTATCAATTGCCTATATTCATCACCATTTTTATTGCGTATTGCCTGTTCAGAAGGGCCTCCTCGCGCTTTGGACAGCTTGCCTATCGTAGCGATGGAAAAGTCATGACTATTGCGCTCTTGTTGCTCTGCGCATATTTGATGGATAAGCTGAAGCGACCTTTGTTTTCTGGTACCCAACTGACTTGATAACGATGCAAATAGACTATCAGGTGTCATTTTCACTCTCCTTGTGTCGTATGTGGGTTTAGGTAGCCAATTAAGTTCGCTGATTTACTCTGTTCAGTTTTCACGTATTCTCCGATAGCATTTGGAAAACCTATCTCTGCTAATGAGCTTTGAGATTCAACAAACTGTATGGCTTTGTCGAACGAACCCACTCTATTTTCAATGAGGAGTATGATTTGATTGCCTACTTTAAGCTTATCCTCATCAGGTAAATACAACATAAGTGGGTCTTGGCCATTTGCTCTCAACATTAAGTCTATTGCTTGACCACGCTTAAGCACCGCTTTTGATGCATCGTAATATGGGTAAAGTGCTGCGTTGCGGCATACGATTTCTAACTGAGTTAATTGGGAGTTGTCTTCAAGCTGAGCAGTGACATCCGAGAAACCACTTTCACTGAGCAACTGTAGTTTAGTTTCATCCGTGCTATTCATTATCTGAGTAGATTGAGCTATTAACCGATATGTTGCATGCATATCATTCATCAATGCATCTACCTTAGTTGCTTCTCTCTCATATTCAAATTCAGCGGCTTTTAAATCAGCTTCCCTTGTAAATGGCTCATTGGCATCCATTGCTGCAAATTTCATTTGTTTCAATGCATCTAGGTTAGCTTCAAAAGTGTTATGACGTTCACCCGCCTCACTGGCTTCAAAGCTAAGGTTATTAAAATGAGCAATAAGACCAGGCATGAATGCGGGTCCAGTAATAAACCAGCGACATCTTACGCAGTTTTTTACGTTGCCTTGAAAATCTCTTGGAGTAGGACCATAGCTGCACGGCGCATTACCAAGCTTGGCTGTTTGTTCGCCGCCATTGTCACATCCTTGGCAACCAACAGGGCATATCCCTTTGTCCATCACTTGCCAGCTTACTTGTGAGCCCGCATTCACAGCTCGCAGCGCTGAATCATCATTAAATGCAGCACCTAACTTCAAATCATTATATTCAGTGTTAATCAAAAACTCTTGGAACTGTTGCTCTGACGCTAAGCGTAACTTATCTTCAGCTTCCGACATCACCTTTTTCATATATGCCTGACCAATTTTGGTGTAGTACAAAGTCATGATGATGCGGCTGTGCCCAGCAACTAACTTTGACAGGACGGGGATTGGCACACCACCTTCCAAAGCAAAACTGGTGATCAGTGACACTCTTAAAGTGTGCAATGGAAAGTATGTGCTGATGTAGTTTCGAAAAGTTCCATGACTCGGTTTCACAAACTTTATCGGACTATTATCTGTAAGCATTTCCCTGCGCTGTTCGCAGCGCTGCTCTAGCTCAGACAAAAGCTTAAACCTAAGCCTCGCAGGCTCTTTATCACTTATTGGGCACTGAAAATCGAATTCTGAAATTGAAGAGCGGTGTCTAAATAAAAAACAAGTTGGTATCATCTCTTCCAATTGTGCTTTGCTTTTTATGTCCCCTAGATGCTTGCGTTTTAGTTCCGACCATTGCATTGGCCTCTCAATTGGATTGTACTTTTCTTGCCAGTTCCTAAGCAGCTCAAGCCATTTCAAAACTCGCTCGTGTTGCCATGGAATGGTGTAGCCTTTTGATAATCCATCTTTCAGGATATCTGAGGTCTTATTCGTATTGATAAAAAGCGCACTTGAATCACCTTCAGCACTTTGAATGCGCCTAAACACACCTCTACCTATTGAATAACGAGATAAGTCCAATTTAGTGGCTGGGGCTAACTTTCCTGTATTTTTAACCCAATAGCCATTTTGATACCGCCATAAATCAGCTTCACCTGAGTCTAACCAGCGAACTTGTGCTGTTCTCAATGGCAGTTCTAGTTTTAGATATAAAGCAACCGCTGAAGCAGGACACCACAATTCATACACTTTTTTATCTTTGTATAGAGTTATGCCACCATAACTTTTTCCTTTGGGAATGATACGCTCACGCCACACACAGTTTGGATCAGCATAGTCAATATCTGTTGGCGTCACTTCAAACCAATCACCCCCATATTTCCCTTGGCTAATCGCATCTCCTGCTTTTTGTGCCCATACCCAGTCTTTAAACGATTCAGCTTTTTCTGGGCAGATGATCTCTCGCAGTTCTTGAATATACTTGTAAGGGAGTGGTGTTCTGACTGTTTCAGCCACTTCCAACCCTGTTCTGCGTTTTATCGAGAATGGATTGCGATACTTATGCGGAATAGTGAGGTTGCCAAAGTCATCTTCCACCCCAACCAAGTCTTCCAAGACATAAGTAAGAAATTGCTGAAGGTAGTTGTTATAAGTTATAGCTTGGCGTTTTCCCACTGGATCTATGTACGATTTGCTTGGTTTTATTGCCTCTTCAAAAAAGTCTGGTACGGGTGTGCTTCTATCAATAAATGTTAGAGGGTTACTGGCTAAATTTAGTGGCACCATGAAAGACTTATAGAACCGATTCAAGGCGTTTTTCTTTGATGACAAACCTTTGTGCTGCCTTGCTAACCAGCGGTTAGATAACTTTGCCCAAGTACGATACTCGTCACCATACATGTCAGTTAACCACTGAAATGTAATGTCTTCGGTGATCCCGTTATTGGGTGAATAAGGCTTACTCATCATCACCTCCCTCCACAAGATAGCCTTGCCCTGAAAGTAGTTCTTGTGGATCAACATCATCGAACCCTTGAGCTAAATAGTTACGTACTACTGGTTGCGTTTTTTCCGCTGAAGCTAATCGCTTATCGGCTTCCATTAACATGCTCGATACTTCATCGAACTGCGGCTCACAGTACACAAGTTGCGACTCGAGACTTGAATGGTGGAGTGCGTTTCGCCTCACTAAAGGGTCTATACCCGCGTTTTTGAGTCGCTGGCCATACGCATGTCGATGGCCATGTGGACTTGTACCAGACAATTTTGACGGCGTTAAACTGATGTTTTTTACTGCTCTTTGATGATTTTGATAATATGCAGTGATTGAAAGTGGTTGACCTGCCTGTGGACCTGACAAAGAAATAAATGCAAACGGGTGATTGACTGGTATATGCCTAAGTTGTCGAAGGTAGAGCTTCCAAAACGCATAAAACAGCTCTCCAAAAATGAGGGGAAACCACTGCACATGAATGTATTTTTCCTGCTGATTATCTAGCTTTTTTACTTTCCAACCAGCGCGGTAAGTTCTGTCTGCTGATCGATTTCTTGGCAATAAGCCATATTTGGTTTTTAAATAACCTTCTCTGGTTTTAGCTTGACCATTCGGCTTAACCTGCCAGTCATGCGGGGCTGTACCCTCTACTGGGTGATAGACGCGTACCAACGCAACTTGTTTGCCTGTTTCTCTTGCTATTACGGGGTCTAAAGTGACATCTTGAATGTATAGGTGAAAAGGCTCACTCATGCGTAAACCGGCACCGTTTAACAGCAAGGTAATCAAAATATCTCTCAGGTTTAGTCTGGTACCGAGATTGCTGTCATACCGATGACCGTAGTTTGAAAACCCCTCAAAAAGCAGTTGAGCAAAATACTTTTCCGGAAAGATTTTTGGGGCTTCAATACGAGCTGTTGTAGATTGTTTGGCATAATCAGGTCTATATCTGAACTCACTTTTATCAGGAAGCTGCCAAGTATGTGCTAGAAAAGCACGATTCCTTTTGTGGTGCCAAGCAGCCCAATTGATCCGTTCATCGTAGCTTGAAGTGTCTGAAATACTCAAAAATCCCTCAAGCTCTCTATTCTCACCCAGCCAATCGGAATAATTAGCCAGTGAATTTACGATGGCATTTGCGGTGGTCACACGACGAGGCATCCAAAATAACATACTTGGATCTAACCCATCTGTGCCTATGGTTCCGCTATAGAGCTGCTGAACAAATACTTTAAAAAACTCTTTTGGAGTCAGTGCTAATTGACTATTTGCATCGAGGAATTGAATAAATAATTTTAAAGCCGTTACTTGCTTATCAAGCCAGCTTTGACTTCTTACATGAACGTGATCAAGCAAATAGGACAGGTGAGATTCAACTACCCCTTCTTGAGTAAGCAATACTGGTATTTCTTCATAAACACCTGCATTACTTCGGTAAACTTTGGAATTCAAACGAACGAGATCCATTTGACTGGCCGTTTGATTATTTGATGATACTTTTACTTAGTACATTATTTGAACTTTTAAAAGTAAAAGAGCTTACTCAATGAAAGAATAAGCTCTAAAAATTAGGTTTGATTATAAATATTAAGTATGTATATCTTTAATACTTGGGATGAAACTATATTCCTAAGTCACATCTGAGGCGCTTGCGCGCCTTTTCTTATTCTACCGTTACACTCTTTGCGAGATTTCTCGGTTGGTCAACATCGGTGCCTTTGATCACGGCTACGTAGTATGAAAGTAGCTGTAGTGGGATGGTGTAAACCACTGGGGCGATGATGTTTTCTACGTGGTTGACGTTCATTACTCGCATGGTGTCGTCCGAGGCAAAGTTTGAGTCTTTGTCCGCGAATACGTAGATGATACCGCCGCGTGCGCGTACTTCTTCAACGTTTGATTTAAGCTTTTCAAGCAGCTCGTTGTTTGGTGCAACGACGATGATAGGCATATCTGCGTCGATAAGTGCGAGCGGGCCGTGTTTTAGCTCGCCTGCCGCATAAGCTTCTGCGTGGATGTAGGAAATCTCTTTAAGCTTAAGTGCGCCTTCCATTGCGATTGGGTATTGTGAACCACGGCCTAGGAACAATGAGTGATGTTTGTCGGCAAATTCTTCTGCAAGAAGTTCAATACCATCGGCCATCGTTAAGGTTTCTTCAAGCTTGGTTGGCAGGGTTTTGATAGCGTTGACGATTGCGCTTTGATCACGGCCTTTTTCCTGCGCGATTGACGCAGTTAGCATCAATAAGCCAACTAATTGAGTCGTAAATGCTTTGGTTGATGCCACCCCAATTTCAGCGCCTGCTTTGGTCATAAAGGCAAGATCTGACTCACGTACTAGCGATGAGCCAGGTACGTTACAGATGGTCATCGACGCCATATAGCCTTGTTCTTTGGCAAGACGCAGTGCCGCGAGCGTATCTGCGGTTTCGCCCGATTGTGAAATGGTTACCAGTAGGCTGTTTTCGTGAACGAATGAGTCGCGGTAGCGAAACTCTGAGGCGATTTCAACGTTACAGCTTACGCCTGCAAATTGCTCCAGCCAGTAGCGCGCCACCATGCCTGAGTGGTAAGACGTACCACACGCGATGATCTGTACGTGTTTTACATCTTTAAAAATTTCGTTGGCTTTGTCGCCAAATGCGTCGATACTAACGCGATCGTTGTCTAAACGGCCTTCAAGCGTATTACGTACGGCCATTGGCTGCTCGTAGATTTCTTTTAGCATGTAGTGGCGGTATTCGCCTTTGCCCGACACATCTTGCGTGATGTTAGACTCAACCACTTCGCGCTCTACAGGATTGCCGTTAATGTCGAAGATTTCTACCGTTTCGCGAGTAATGCGTGCTACATCACCTTCTTCTAGGAAGATAAAGCTGCGGGTTACTGGTAATAGCGCGAGTTGATCAGAGGCAATAAAGTTTTCACCAAGGCCAAGGCCGATCACCAGTGGGCTGCCTGAACGTGCCACGATGATTTCATCTTGGTTTGCTTTATCAAACAATACCGTGCCGTATGCACCTTCGAGCTGTTTTACCGCTGCTTGCACGGCAGCGAGTAATGTAGTGTGTTGCTGTCTGAGTTGATGGATCAAGTGCACCATCACTTCGGTGTCGGTGTCAGATAAAAACTCGTAACCGTCTTCTTTTAATGCCGCGCGCAAACCTTCGTGGTTTTCAATAATGCCATTGTGTACCAGCGCAATTTCGCTGTTAGAAATATGCGGGTGCGCGTTAGCTTCTGTTACGCCGCCGTGTGTTGCCCAGCGCGTGTGCGCGATACCGGTAGTACCTTTTACTTCTGCATTTTCAAGCGCAGATTCTAGGTTTACCACTTTACCTACGGCTTTCACGCTGTTGAGTGCGCCGCCTTCGCAAAGTGCGACACCCGCAGAGTCATAACCACGATATTCAAGGCGTTTTAGGCCTTCGATAAGAATTTTGTTTACTGGACGCTCAGCAACAGCGCCTACTATTCCACACATAATCTCTCCATTATTTGCACGTTGTGTGTAGTTCAGCACAGATAAGTTGTATACCACGCGCTTCGATCGCTTGGCGGAGGTCATCGGCCAAGTTGTTGTCGGTGATCAAAGTGGTGATCTGTGCCCAAGGTATTTCTAAATTCGGAATTTTACGGCCAATCTTGTCGGATTCGACCATCACAATCACTTCACGGGCTGACTTTGCCATCACACGGCTCAGCCCAATTAATTCGTTGAATGTGGTTGTGCCGCGCTCTACATCAATGCCATCGGCACCAATAAAAAGCTGGTCAAAGTCATAGGATTGCAGTACTTGTTCTGCTACTTGCCCTTGAAAGGATTCTGAGTGCGGATCCCACGTCCCGCCGGTCATCAATAAAGTTGGCTCATTTTCAAGCGATAACAATCGATTAGCGATATTCATCGCATTGGTCATCACGACTAAACCACGCTTTTGCGCAAGCTCCGGAATTAGGGTTTCAGTGGTTCTGCCGCTATCAATAATGATGCGATTGTGATCTTTAATCAGCTCAGCGGCCGCTTTCGCAATGGCCGTTTTACGTACAGAGTCTTGCTCGTCTTTACCTGATGCGGTGATCTCTTTAGGAAGGGCTATCGCACCGCCATAGCGGCGTAGTAACAGGCCGCTTTTTTCTAGTGCCGTTAAATCCTTACGAATCGTAACTTCTGACGTTTCAAACTCAGCGGCGAGTGATTCTACGCTTACTTCACCGTATTCATTCACCCATGAAAGAATGGTATGTCTGCGCTGTTGAGTGTTTCGTTTAGTCATCAAATAAGTTTCGTTTCGAAATTTAAGGCGATTATAGTCGAAACTTCAAAACCTAAACAAGTTAAATTTTGCACTGAACAAATTTTAACTGGAAATATTTTGGTCATCAGGATACATTTCCCAGTTGAGGTACTTAAAAGGATAATTAAATGAACAAAAACTTAATAACATCAATACTTTGTTGTTCACTATTACTAGCAGGATGCGGCGGTTCAGGCGGTGACACCACACCAGTCAATCAGGATAGCGGCAAAAATGGAAATAATGGCAACACGGATTCAAATAACGATAATACAGATTCAGGAACGGATACCACGACTAAGCCAGTCGCTAAAATTCAGGCAAGTGCCTTTGGGGAGACAGGCAACGTCATTCAGCTTAGCACTGCGGGAAGTACGATCCCTGAAAATGCCGAAATAACATGGCAGTGGCAAGCCAAACCCCAAGGCAGTAACGCTCAGTTATCTAACCCCAACACTAAGCAAGCGCAATTTACCGCTGATGTTGCAGGTAGCTACATTGTAGGGCTAATAATTAAGTCAGGTAGTAATGAATCGACAACACAGTTTGAGATCCGTGTAAAAGAAAAAACCACACCAAGTGTGAACACGCCTCCTGTCGCTAATTTCACACTCACAAAACAGGAAATTGCCATCAACGAGCATCTACAGTTAGATGCGAGCAACAGCTCAGACTCAGACGGCGATAATCTCAGTTATAAATGGCAAGTTACTGCACCTGCTCATGTTGATGAATACACATTGGTAAGCCCTAACAATAACCTTGCCTCTTTCGCCTCTAAATTTGCGGGTGAATACACTATTACTTTAACCGTTTATGATGGTAAATCGTCACATAGCAAATCAGAAAAAGTCATCGTTATAGATAACCAGCCAGCTCTTAAAGCGGTTATTTCAGCACCTTCAGAGGTTACATTAAGCTCAATGACTTTTGTTGAGCTGAAAAGCGATGGTAGTCAGTATCAAGGCGCTGTAACACCGCTTTGGAGTTTTGACAGCAAACCGAGCGGCAGCCAAGCCGCAATGGCAACACCAAATGGATTTCTCACCTCGCTTCAATTAGATAAGGCTGGACAATATAAAATCCGCTTTAGCCTTAAAGACAAACAGGGCCGTTTAAGTGAAGCAACCCATACCTTAACGGCCAAATTAGGCGAAGCAAACAAACCACTTGTATTCGTCGATGCGCCAGAGTCAACCAAAATCAATGAAGCCATCGAGCTTAGTGCCAAGCGAAGTAGAGATACAAGCGGAAGAACACTCTCCTTTAGTTGGACGTTTGAACCATTTGAAGCCGGTTTGACCTATTCCGTTACGAATGAAGATACCGATACGGTGATTTTTACGCCTCACGGAGAGGGGAGTTACCGTTATTTTGTGGAGGTAAGTAACGGTGAGCTAAGCCAAACCGCCAGTGGCATGATAAAGGTTCACCCTGAAAATTATGGACCTACAGCGTCTATGAGCCCACAAATATCTACAGCTACGGAAGGGGAAACCAAAGTCTTTGTGGTATCCGCAGAAGATAAAGACGGCGATCCGCTCACTTATCGCTGGTCGCTTGAAACTAAGCCTGAGAATAGCACTGCAGTGGTCAACAATGCTGATAATCGCGCGTCTATTACCTTCGATGAAGCTGGTAACTATGTGCTGAAATGCATCGTGTCTGATGGCAAGGTTGAACTGGTAGTCGCGGCATTCATCAAAGTAAGTGCTGTTCAAAATAGCGCTCCAGTAATTACGGCGCTGGACTATCAAAATATACCTAAAACAGGTGCGGCGCTTTGGATAACTCCAACGGTTATGGATAGCGATAGCAATGCAGGCAATTTGACCTATTTTTGGAAGGTGGTTGCTCCGTCAGGCGAAGTGGTTGACAGTACCGCAGCTCATGACTCGAACCTACAATTCACTCCTGTAGCATCCGGCGACTATCAGGTAAGTTTAAGTGTTGTTGATGAAAAGTCCGCTTCCGTTGCAACTAAAACGATAACACTTTCAGTAGAATAAGGTCTCTCTACTCGATAACTTTTAAGGCTTAAGCGCTCACTGGTGGGCGCCTAAGCCTTTTTGTTTAAACTGTTATGTCGGATGGAGTTAAGTGACGGATTTCCATATTGCTGATATGCGTTCCCGAAGAGTCCTCAGGACCAATTTCATCATAGGCAGACTCAACTCTGAGGTAGGCTTGAGTTGCACCGAGCTCTGCCAGCTTTGTCTCGGCCTCTCGCAGCGAGTTAAACGGCGTTAGTTTACCCTCAGCATGCATTAAGATATGCAAGTTCCCATCAACATCCTGACCACCAGCTAAGTAGTGATTTGAATCCGCGTAGCTAAGCACGATGGCATGAAGTTCTTTATTAGCGATTTTTTCTTTGAGTGTGGCAGCAAGCATAATGCTCTCCTCGTTTAACCGATTAATAATTAAACGACCCTTGTGCGTGTTTGGTTCACCTTGGTTGTCGTGAATGTTTTGTCGCAAACCTGTTGTCGTGATAAATCACGACCTACCATCCAAACGTTGGTCGAGGTTTACCTCGACAGATTTAATCGAGGGGATTATCTTTAAAATTCATCTCTCAATTGCAAGGAGTGCACATGAGCTGGAATGACCTGAGAAAAGGCAGGATATCAATCCCGGACGCGGAATACTTCATTACGTTTAACTGCCATAAACGCACGCCCTATTTTACGGATTATCGGCTGGCACGATTGTTTTGCCAATCTATCTCACATAATGAACAAAAGTTTGAGTGCTGCTGGCAAACATGGGTGTTAATGCCAGATCACTTTCATGGCTTACTGACACTTGGAAATACGCACTTGGTAAGGTTGTTGGAGAATTAAAAGGCAGAACAGCTTACCTGCTAAATAACCTGAGCTGCGGATAATTAATGCCTTTCTAGCAGCCAGTTTTAGCGCTAACTGCGTTGAATTCACTTCCAATAGCCAGCTATTGGTGCGTAAATTCGCCTTGTTTTCCCTAAAACTCTCTGGCTAGACAAGGAGAAAACTAAGTTGTGCTTTAGCAACAATGAGTTGGAACATTCCTTATCCAAACCTCAGGTTAAATAAACAATTGGATTCAAAATACAAAGTTTGGCAAAGCGCGTATTACGATCATATGCTCAGGTCCACAGAAGATAGGCATACCATTGCCCGGTATATTGCTGCAAACCCACTAATAACCAAGCTAGTAAACCGCATTGGTGATTATCCTTATTGGAACTCACACTTTCTGTGATTGGCTGGTTAAAGGCGCTCTTCCCAACTCAGTTAACACACTTCTATACACCGACAAGTTGCCTTCCGCCATCACCTCAATGGCAAATTCACTGCACATTTTAGCGCGGCCTTTACGGCCCATTTGTTCTCGTAAAATCGGGTCCTGCAATAAACGATTAAGATCTTGGATAAACTGAACTTGATTACCAACCGGAGCGAGTAACCCGGTTTCATTGTGCGCAACCGCTTCGGGAATGCCACCGGCAGCAAAGCCCACAACAGGCACACCAGATGCGCTGCTT
This sequence comes from Pseudoalteromonas flavipulchra NCIMB 2033 = ATCC BAA-314, assembly GCA_000814665.1. Classification (GTDB taxonomy): domain Bacteria; phylum Pseudomonadota; class Gammaproteobacteria; order Enterobacterales; family Alteromonadaceae; genus Pseudoalteromonas; species Pseudoalteromonas maricaloris. The sequence goes on along the minus strand of JWIH01000016.1, from coordinate 149,199 downwards.
TGTAATAACGCGACACCTAGCCCTTCCATCGATGCTGGATGTGCAACAATATCAACCGCCGGTAAAATACGCGCTACGTCTTGTCGAAATCCCACCAGCTGGACAATTTTTTGCAGCCCCAGTTCATCTATACGCGCCTGATACTGTTGCTGCTTTGGCCCTCGACCAAACAGTAATACGCGCAAATTAGGATGCTCAACAATGAGTTGTTTGGCTGCACGCATGATCACATCTTGCCCTTTGCGCTCTATCAGCTGCGCAAAATTAGCCACAACCAAGGCATTTTGTGGCAGTTCAAACTCATCAAGCAGCCATTGCCGCTCCGCACTACTTGGTGCGAAGCGCTGGGTATCGACTGCACTGTGGACTAACTTTACTTGCTCAGAGGCGACACCTTGCGAGAGTAATACTTGGCGGATCCCCTCTGAGATAGCGATAACTTTATCGTAGGCTGGGTATTTTAATTTTGACCACCAGCGTGGCTCGGTATTGTCGACTCGTCTCGATAAAATAACAGGGACATTAAGCGACTTCGCGGCAAGTAATCCCCAAGTATCAACCCCTCGACGGCTGTGAATATGAACACAATCAGGCCGATGATGGGCAATAGCCCTTCGTAACCGCAAACATTGCATGACATCGAGATCGCCTGCCATTTTCACAGGCTCCACAACTACTTGCTTATCAACGGCTGCAATCATTTCACTATTAGGCGGGCAAACCAGTACGTTTTCAATGCCCTTTTGCTGCAACGCTTGGGTTAAATATACCACTTGTTGTGCGCCGCCATATAAGTGACGACCCGCTTCAATATGCAGAACTTTCATAGCACTTCTCCTAGTGCGCTCGAGACTCTTTGTGGCGTGAGCCCCACCATACAATCAAAACGAGCCTCACAGGTTGGCCGGCGTTTGCATGGTGAGCAAGCAAGTTTATCGCTCAACACGCGACCATTTGGATTGAAGGTGTTTTCATACGGTAAGGTTGAACCAAACAATGCAATAACCGGGGTATGATGCGCCATCGCCATATGAGTCAGCCCAGTATCAACGCCAATCACACCTTTTGCCCCCCGAATGATTTCGCTGCACTCCAGCAATGTCGTTTTCCCAGTTAGATTAATGATCCCCGGCATCTGTTTTGCTAAACGCTCGCTATGAGCGATATCACTTGGTCCACCCAATATAATAATATGCGCACAAATAGACTGATTTACTTGTTTATACAACTCACGCCAATGCCCATCTACCCAGTGTTTCTGTGCTCTCGTTGTAAACGGGCAAAACACCACATAAGGTTGACCTTGAGTATGCTCCAATAGCAGTGCTTCTGTGTGTTGTTGTGTCTCTTTCGAGGCAATGAGCGAGTATTGAAACGCCGCATCTGGCGCACCAAAAAATTTCGCAGCAGCTCTGTATTCCGAGCTGATATCAGCAGACCAAGGCGAGGTCACTACCTTATTCATAAGCCACTGACTGCCCTCGCGACTATTGATCCCAACCTTATATTGAGCACCACTAAGCCAAGCTAGCACGCCACTTTTAAGGAGTCCTTGGGCGTCGAGCACTAAGTCAAATTGTCGACTAGCCAACTGCTTTTTAAAGCTACTAACTCGCTTCAGTAGCGCTATGATCCCTTTTGCTTTTCGCACTTTTTGCCATTCATTACGAGGCCACAGGATCACCTCATCTAGCAATGGATTTTGTTGCAGCAAGGTCGCGCCAGCAGGCTCTGCTAACCAGCTCAGTTTTGCTTCTGGATAACGCGCCTTTAGTGCAGAAATAAGACCTGACGCCATCACGATGTCACCAATGGCACTGAGTCGGACAATAAGGATATTGTTGTATTGCATTGTTATCTGATCACCATTGGATGTAATCGGGTACTATGAACTGGCCGTTGCGCTTGCTTTAACTGATATAAAACTTGCAATGTGGTTTTGTGTAGTGCGCCATTATGCTTTGCGATTGCGGCTTGCCCAGCCTGTACTTGTTGTGCTGTTGTCGCACTATTTTGCCAAAAGCCGATGACTTCTCTGGCTATTTGCTGTGGTTCGTTACCCTCAACAAAGGCACCAACTTGACTCAGCGGCGCACATATATCTTCACAATTTCGTCGACTACTTCCCATTACGACAGCAGCCCCTTGGACAATGGCTTCGGCAGGATTATGACCACCGAGCTTAACTAACGAGCCACCGATAAAGGCAACGTGGGCATCACGATAAAACGCAAATAGTTTGCCCATCGTATCAAGCAGGTACACTTGCGTATTTGCCGTTAGTGATGGCGCGTGCGAGTAACGCTGACAGCTCAGCCCGCTTGCTTGCAGCAGCCGCCATACCTCATCAAATCTTTCAGGATGACGCGGTGCGATAATTAGCTGAGCTGCTGGATTTTGCTGTAACAACTGTTTGTGCGCTGCGATCACCGCTATTTCTTCGGTGTCATGCGTGCTCCCCGCAATCCATGTCAGCTGAGAGGACTTTTGCGTTGGGTCGGCGTGTTTAACTTCTGGCCAATCGTACTTGATATTACCGCACATCATCAGTTTTTCTGGTGGTACACCCAGCTCGCGAAAAGCTTGATAACTTAGCTCGCTTTGCGGCAGGATTTTATGCACCTTGGACACCATAAAGGTAAAAAGACCTAACATGTTGGCATAGCGATTTTTTGATCTGTCGGTCATGCGGGCATTTACCAGCATCACTCTACTGCCTTGGTTGCGCGACTGACGGATAAGATTCGGCCACCACTCCATCTCAACCGACATGGTCAATACCGGATTAAAATGCGCCAAGAACGCACCGACCGTCAATTGAAAGTCCAGTGGCAGATAAGTGTGAATGACTTGCTCCCCCCAGTTGCGCTCAATATAGTTGGAGCCTGCAACCGTGGTACAAGTAAAAACAATGGGTAAATGAGGATGCTGTTTACGCAGCTCAGGAATAACTTTAGCAATAGCGGCGCATTCGCCGACAGAAACGCCATGTAAATGAATACAGGCGGGTAAACGCTTACAATTATAGACACCTAAGCGCTGTAAAAAGTGCTTTTTATAACCCGGTTTACGTAGCCATTTTTTTAATAAGATCAGCGCAATCAAAGGTAAACACAACAACAGGATACTGTTATAAACACCAATCCAAAGTGAATTAGCTGATCTTCCACGAAGACGAGAGGTTGTCTTAACCTTAGCCATAGCTACACCTTGTTATTCAAGCCTGAATTAACCCCAGTGTAACTATGGTTTTTGACACTAAATTGACAGCGAGTTATACCAATTTGCTTTATTAAGTGGTCTATTTTAAAAATTACTATCAGCTACTCGTAGCGCAGCGCTGATGAGGGGCGCCGGCTTGCAACCTTGTAGGTAACGAGTACAACGGTAAGCCAAGTAAGCAAGATCACAAGTAGGCCTGCGACTCCATAAATCCATATAGATTGATTTATCCGCTCATTAAAGCGATTAAGCCACTCACCAACTAGCCAATACGTCAGCGGGACTGCAAGTACCATACTCAATGCAGATAACCACAAATACTCTTTAGCAACCAAGCTAATTAACCCAATACGTGAAGCGCCTAACACTTTGCGGATAGCTAATTCCTTTTCTTTGCGCAAGGTAGTAAATGACGCTAATCCAAATGTTCCGAGTAAGGTCAGAAATATAGCTAAAGGACTAAAGATAGATAGCATGGTAAGCGTATAAAGTTCATTCTTGTGGGCCGCCAAGAACTCATCATAGAGAGACTGAACTTCTATATCACGACGATTGAGATGTGCAGCAAGGACTTGTTCAATTTCAGTGATCACGTTATCTGGATCAATGCCTTCAACGATCTTTAATACCACATTTGCAGTTTCACCATCAACATGACCAAGCATCAATGAAGTAGGTTGTACTGCATTATTCACGGAACCAATTCTGATATCCTCCACTACGCCCACGACCTTGGCTGTCAACTTTCGCCTTGGTACGGTAACAGTGACGCCGATCACCTCATCAAGCTTCTCATATCCCGCTAAATGAGCCATTTTTTTGGTTATCAGGATAGCGACATGCGTCTCTCCATTTTGCTGCTCACGATACCAATCTCCAGTGTAATCGCGACTAAAGCCTCGTCCAGTAATCAGCTTTAACCCGAGTACATCAATTACGTCATAACCCGTATTGATTACTGCTAACATGCCGTCATAGGTTTCGCCATTTGGCCAAGTGTAATGCATCCCACCATTAATAGCGGTTGCATAATTGGTATCGCTCAATGTCCAACCAGCCACACCTGAGATCTGGCCTAACTCATCAAGCAATGCGTTTCCTTGTTGCTGATAGATCAGCTCTGAGGGCAATTCTCGAATGATAATTCGCTGTGCTTTTTCGTAACCTACATCCAACTGTTTTACCAGCATCATTTGTTGATAGAGCATGCTGATAGCTGCTATCAGCCCTACGCCAATCGCACCTTGTAAGCATAAGGTTATTTTACGGATCCTTGCTGATGAACGCCCTCGACTAAAATCGCCACTTAATACTTTTTTCGCGCCAAATGACGAGATAAATAAAGCTGGATATAGCCCAGAAAATAAACCAACCACTGTCAATGTAATTACAAGACCGAGCATAAATAGAGAGTTGTATACCAATGTCAGGGGCTGCGCGATTAACTGATTAAAGTGCGGCAATGCCAACTCAACGATTACAACCCCTAAAAACCCTGAAAACAGTACAGTCAGTAACGATTCTGACAGGAATTGTGTGACGAGTTGCGACTTACTAGCACCTAGCGCTTTACGTATGCCGACTTCTTTAGCACGCTTTGCAGCACTGGCAATATTGAAGTTAATAAAATTAGCGCTGGCTATGATCACAAGTAAAGTACTCAGCACAACGCTCACTTGCAGTGCCAAATAAGACCCTCCTTGCTTCATCTCTACGGTGCCATTGGTGTGAAAATGCAACTGGGTCAACGGAATAAACTGAAACTGGATGTCTTTGAAGTTCGGGTTTTTAGCTCTTTTTTGCATCTCGCGCGTCATCTCTTGGGCTAACGCGTTGGGATCTGCTTCTGGCTGCAACTTCAAATACACATGACTACTAAAAGGACCGCGCTGTAATTTGGGTAAGTACATCAGCACATCAAAATCAAAGTGTGTATTTGCTTCCAAATCCGCAAAAACAGCAGCCACTTCATAGCTTCCCCCATCGTATTCAAGTTGCCTGCCGATAACATCTGTATCGCCAAACAAGCGCTTTGATTCTGTCTGGCTAAGGGCGATAAGATTGGGCTGAGAAAGAGCCTGAGTTAAGTCTCCATGTAATACAGAGATATTCACAAACTCAGCCAAATTTGGCGTCGCAACATACGCCTTTTTGAACTTAAAGCGCTGATCTTTAACCTTCACGATATCCGCCATTGGTTCGCCACTATATTGTAACGATTCAATCCGACTAATAATCAACAGGTCCTTTATTTGACTGTGCTTTTGCATCAGCTGCGGCATTCTAGGGTCAATCGCACCGCGCACGCCCACACCCACAGAACGCAAATCTAAATGCACTCGGTAAACATGATTTGCATCAGGCTGATGTTTATCAACAATCAACTGACTTTGGGCAAATAAAGCCACGATAATTGCAGCAGCAATTCCAATGCTGAAACCGATGACATTGAGCAGTGTGTGTAGCTTTTGCTTTTTACTTACCCGAATTGCCGTACTCAAATATGAAGTGAGCATAGAAGATCCTTTTTAGTTATTTTTTATAAAGATATCCAGTACAAAGTCACTTGATTTTTCCACTCGCGATTGTGACTCACTTTTGAAATGACTGCTTGTAGCAGCATATTCACACCATTCAAAAGCAGAAATGGTCGTGCCGATATTAGTGATGAACACACCAAGAAATAAATGATGAAAGCGGCCTAAGTTAGGCCGCAATTGCTTGAGTGATTACCAATTTAATTTACTCATATCGCAAGATCAGCGACGGACGTGTACTCGCGGCTTTAAAGGCAAGGGTCGCCACAGTCAACCAAGTGATACCGGCAACCACCAAGGCTGCTGCACCATAAACCCACATCATTTGCTCAATACGATCATTAAAGTTTGCAAGCCAATCACCAACAAGCCAATAGGTTACCGGATAAGCTATGGCGATACTGACTCCCACCAAAGTCAGAAACTCTTTTGCTAAGATATTCACAATACTTAGCCGTGATGCCCCCAAAACTTTGCGTACAGCCACTTCTTTTTGGCGACGAACCGTTGCAAAAGATGCCAATCCAAAAGTGCCCAAACAGGTTAAGAATACAGCTAGCGCGGTGAAGATAAGTACTACCTTAGAGATACGCTCATCACCACTAAGTACCGCCCTATAACTGTCTGAAAGGAGGTTGATCTCTGGTTCATACACGTTTGCGGTTTTTGCCAACACACTAATCACATCTTGTCTAATCTGTGCTAAATACTGCGGGTTAATCGTCAAGATCACTTCAGATGTTGGATTAAAATAAGTAAACCCTAATAAAAACATAATATTAGAACTCGCTTCTTGTGCATTCCCCACTTTGACGTCAGCGACGACACCAACCACTCGCATCTCTACGTTGCGGCCAGTATCTTTGATAGTTTTGCCAATAATGTCAGCAACATTACTGTAGCCAGCTTGCTTAGCGACCGACTCAGTAATAATGGTGCCTATTGTGGTTACGCCGTTAACTCGATTTGACCAATCACCGGCAAACTCTCGGCTAAAGTCTCGACCTGCAAGTAGCGTTAACCCCAACCCTTTGACTACCTCGTAACTTGTGCCGATAACTGGCGTTAAGGATTGCGACTGTTCACCATTTGGCCACGTTGGTACTAGGGTGTTATTAATCGAGCGAGTCAGCTGCGTATCTATCACACTGATATGTTCAACGCCCTCAATCGCCGCGAACTGTTTAACTAATGACGTTGGCGCTTTTGTAAAAGCCGCTTTAACGGGCACCTCTGAGACCACCAAACGTTGTGTGGTTTCGTAACCAAGCGGTAAGTTTTGCAAATGTGCCAACTGGTACTGTAGCGTTATCGAAGCAATAATTAACCCAACCGCAAGTGCAGCTTGTACAGTTAAAAGACTTTTGCGCACCCAAATCGCGGTACTCCCACGCTGTAAATCTCCGCTTAATACGCGTTTAGCACTAAAAGATGAGATAAAAAATGCAGGATAAAGACCTGCCAATACCCCCACAGTGACGGCAACCGCGACCACGACGACACTAAACATAGATGCATAATCAATACTCAGTTCGCGGCCAACTAAATTGTTGAAACTTGGCAAAAGTAACTCGACCAAAACACAGGCTATTGTCATTGCAAGCAATGACACGAGTACAGACTCAGATAAAAACTGTGCAACTAATTGCGACTTGCTGGCACCAAGAGCCTTGCGTACACCCACTTCTTTTGCACGTTTGGTCGACTGTGCAACCGTCATATTAATGAAGTTAAAGCCAGCGATAAGGATCAGCAGCACACTTAAACCAACACAGATCATCACCACTTGTTTCGCACCACCCACTTTCATTTCAAACGGTGACTTTGCAGTAAAGTGAAGATCCGTTAAGGGGTGCAATTGCAGTGATAAGCGGCCTTTAAAGTCACCGAAATAGTATTTCTCCGTCAGTGTTTTTTCCAAGGCAGTAACGTCTGTTTGCGGTGCCAATCGTAAATAAACATAGCTAGAAGTTATATCCGTATTGGCTGGATCATGCTCTACAGACACTAGGTTTTTAAAGCCAAAATGCGTGTTTTCAGGTAAATCAGTAAATACTGCACCTACCGTATATTGGCCGTTTTTATGCTGCAGAATCTCGCCAACCACGTTCGTGCGGCCAAAAATACGCTGAGCTTCTGAACTACTCAATGCAATGCTATTCGGTACACTCATGGCGCGACTTAGGCTACCTGCCACCGTTTCAATATCGATAAAATTCTCGATATTTGCAGTTGCGCCATAAAGATCATTCAGTTTAAACCCTTGATTTTTTACTGTCACATCTACTTCAGCTTCGCGAGTAAACTCCACCATCGTCAGCGCAAAAACCTCTTCAACTTGGCTATATTCAAGTGCTCGAGTGCCATTGATGTAATTAAAAATAGGAACGACCCCAAGCCCTAATTGCGAATAGTCTTGTGCAATTCGATACACACGCTCAGCTTGAGGTTGTTGGCTGTCGTAAGACAATTCATTTTTTGCGAACAGTGCAACCAAAATTGCCGCGGCTAAGCCCACACTAAGCCCAAGTACATTTAAAATAAAATGCTGTTTTTGCTGCTTAAAAGCACGCAATGCCGTTATTAGATAATTCCCTATCATCGTTATGCCACCTCTACTTTTTGTGGTTGCACCACTGTGTTGGCTTTGTCTAACATCACTTGACCATCGAGAAGGCGTACAAGTCTATCCGCGTATGACCCCTCTTTTTCTGAGTGCGTTACCATGATCACGGTTGTGCCTTCGCGGTTTAGCTCGCGTAACATCGCCATGACTTCTTCGCCATTTTTGGAGTCCAAGTTACCCGTTGGCTCATCCGCTAAGATAAGTTTAGGGTTAATAACCAGCGCTCTTGCAACCGCCACACGCTGCTGCTGACCACCAGAAAGTTGCTGTGGTAGGTGATCGGCGCGGTGGTCGATGGCAACGCGTTTTAAAATCTGCTCTACACGCTGCTTACGTTCACTTTTTGAGATATTTTGGTATTGCAGCGGTAGCTCGACATTTTCAAACACAGTCAGCTCATCAATCAGGTTAAAGCTTTGAAATACAAAACCAATAGACGCTTTACGTAGCTGTGAGAGCTGCTTTTCGCTATAGCCCGCAATGTCAGTACCCGCAAACTCAAACTGCCCAGATGAAGGTGAATCCAACATCCCTAGGATGGACAATAAAGTGGACTTACCACACCCAGACGGGCCCATGATGGCGACAAACTCACCTTCATTAACGGTGAGGTTAATATCGTTTAGCGCAGTCGTTTCAACGTCTTGAGTACAAAATACACGGTTTAGGTTAGTTAGTTTTATCATTGTTATATCCTTAGAAATTGAGTTGTTGCGCTTTGTCGAAGTTGCTATAGCTTGAGGTGATCACTTGCTCACCTTGTGATAAGCCATCTAACACTTCGTAATAATCTTGATTCTTTTTACCTAAGCGAATATCACGACGCTCGGCGGTTTTGCCATCACTTGCCAACACGTATACCCAATTACCGCCAGAGCTTGTAAAAAAGGCACCGCGTTTTAGCAATAAGGCATTTTCTTTGTTACCGCCAAGCATCAGTTCTACATCTATGCTTTGGCCGCGTTTAATGTCGCTTTGGCCGCTTGGTAATGCCACTTCTACCTGAAATTGTGATTGCGTTACACGGCTATCAATTTTGCTCACCTTGGCACTGACTAAGCCACTGTCTAACATCACATTCACTGCCATATCCGGTTGTACTTGATTTAAATAAAACTCATCAAGACGGACAACCAACTTGTATTCATTCGGAATGTCAATTTGGCCTAACCGTGCCCCTTTACTCTTTGACTCACCGATTTCAACATCCAGCTCACTCAAGTAACCCGATACAGGGGCTTTGATCAGTAGGTTTTCGAGATTTTTACGGGCAAATTGCAAGTTCTTCTGTAACATCTCAGCACTGTCTTCTAGCTGTTCGACTTGTACTTTACGAATTGAATTTTCCTGCGTTTGGCGCTCTAACGTCAGCTCCTTTCGGGCCTTGTAATACTGTAAATCGTCTTCGATTTCAGACAATCTGTCGGTTGCCAGCACGCCTTTTTCAACAAGTGGCTTGGATTGCTTATAACGACGTTCCAAATGGCTAATTTGTAAGTCAATTTCCAACAAGTCACGGCGTAAATTAAGACGACTAGTTTCCATCGTCATTTGGGTGTTTCTTAGGAAGTTAAGCTGCTCTGTTACTTGTGCTTCGCGACTCATCACGTCTAGCTGTAAACTGGTATTGCTCAGTCTCACTAATGGCTGACCCGCTTCAACAAACTCCCCCTGCTCCACCAAGCGCTCTTCCACTTGACCACCTGCGATGGTATCTAAGTAAATCGTGGTTTTTGGTACGACTTGACCACGTAAGCTTAATGCGTCCACAAACGCCCCCTTGCTTATGGTGCTCACCGTGAGACTACTCAGCGCGAGATTTTGACTCCGACCTGAAGAGGCAGTGTTATTGAATGCCAGTGCCGCTGCTGCAATACTCAGAAGTACACCACCTGCTACCGCTTTTTTAAGATGTTTTTGCAATCCTGAACGCTCTATTTTCTTATCCATAATCACGCCTCTTGTTGTTAGTCGGTTAAATCGTTTTATCGAATATGTATGACTAATATCAAGCACCATGCCAAGCTTAATTTTATTATAAATTACAAAATGTTAGGCGTTCACCCTTATATTCTAAGAATAATAAGTGTCCGGAAATAGAACACATCAAAAATAACAAAGTGTCCATAAATGAACACTTTTCGTAGACGAGATCTAAACGATTGCGGTACGCTAAAAGAAAAATAAAGCGATCAGGATATGAAGCAGGAAGGCACCATATTAATTGTCGACGACAACAGCGATATATTAATTGCAGCAAAGCTTTTGCTAAAAAAGCATTACCAAACCATCATCACCACAGATAACCCCTTTGATATAGAAGCGCAGATTGCATCGCAGCAAATAGATGTGATCTTGCTTGATATGAACTTTAGCCAAGATGCTATTAGTGGCAAAGAGGGCTTTTATTGGTTAAAGAAAATTGTCGAACAAGACCCAAGCATCGTGGTGTTGTTAATGACTGCCTATGGTGACATTCAGCTTGCCGTTGACGCGATAAAAGCAGGAGCAGCCGACTTTATCGCTAAGCCTTGGCAAAATGACCAACTACTGGGTGCGGTTGCTGCCGCATTTGCTCATGCCAAAGACAAACAGCAGGTTGGTAAGCTCACTCGTCAGACCCAAGGGTTAAATCAGGCACTAAATCAATCTAGTGGTAGCCATCAATTTGCTTTTTTGGGTCAAAGCCCGGCCATGCAAAAGGTATTTAGTACCATAGAACGCGCAGCGCTCACCGATGCCAATATTCTGATCACCGGCGAAAGTGGCACGGGCAAAGAGCTCGCCGCCCACGCCATTCATCAGGCGAGTATGCGCCGCGACAATACCTTTATCAGCCTAGACATGGGTGCTATCTCCGAAAGTTTGTTTGAAAGCGAATTGTTTGGTCATAAAAAAGGGGCGTTTACCGATGCGAAAAGCGATAAGGTCGGTCGCTTTGAGCTCGCACACGAGGGGAGCTTGTTTTTGGACGAATTGGGCAACCTGCCAATGAGCCAACAAGCAACGCTACTTGCGGCTTTACAAAATCGACAAGTCACTCCTGTAGGCGGTAATAAGCCCATTTCAGTGGACATACGCCTTATCTGTGCCACCAACGACAACCTGCAACAAGCGGTTGATGAAGGCCGTTTTAGGCAAGATTTATTATATCGGATCAATACCATAGAGATCCGTCTGCCACCGCTTCGCGAGCGTGTCGATGATATTCCACTGCTCGTAAACTACTACCTTGAACACTTTTGCCACAAGTATAAAAGGCAGCTTGAAGTAAATAGCAGCGACATGCAATGTCTACAAATCTACCCGTGGCCCGGTAATGTCAGGGAGCTCGCACATGCTATCGAGCGCGCGGTGATCTTAAGTGAAAGCGAGTTTTTAGATATCAGCACTGTGACTGGCACTACCCCAACGACGGCGCAAGCAAGTATGGAAGATACCTCGGACACCAATGCACTCACTTTTGAAGGCACTTTCAACCTTGAAGAGATTGAACAACGTACGGTGCGTGCAGCGCTCAAGCATTATCAAGGCAATGTCTCAAACGCAGCCAAAGCGCTCGGGTTAACCCGAGGGGCGATGTATCGTCGCTTAGAAAAGTACGATTTGTAGGAAGAAAAGAAATGACCCGCCTTGCTCACCACCCCACCATTGTTTTTTTCTTTACTATCATTGGCCTAGTAATTTCCAGTGGACTCTCGCTATATTTGTATATACAAGGTGGCTTTTCGGCAACTTGGCTGTTGATCACCCTTATTACCATCGCGTTTATCTCGGCCTTATACTTTCAATTTAACAAGCAAAACAAGCACATGGGCTTTGTACTTAAGTCTTTAGCCAATGGCGATAGCTCCTTAGGATTAAGCCAACATCACCCAATGCGGCAACACTTAGAAGAGATCAAAACGCGGATCCAAAGCGCGCGATTGAGCGCCGAGCAGCAAGCTCACTTTTTACAAACCTTGCTAGTGCATATCGACTTAGCGGTTTTGGTGTTCGACAGCGAGGGGAAGGTGATTGAATCAAACCCAGCGGTAACCCGCCTACTCGGTAAACCCATTAATCACAGCGAAGATTTAGAAGATATCGCACCACTGGTTAATGAATGCGATAACAGCTTGAAAACGATAGCAAATTGGCAATATGGCGAGCAACAAGATAACTTGTCTATACAAATAACCTCAGCGCAGATCCAAGGGCAAATTCGTAAAATTGTCACCTTACAATCCATTCGTGATGCTTTACAAAACAAAGAGCAGCAAGCCTATAAACGCCTCACCAAAGTGCTTACGCATGAGGTGGCTAACTCTATTACACCTCTGTCATCCATTGCACAAACCTGTGAGGGACTCTTGCCCGACACATTGAGTTTTGACGATGAAGAAGATAAACAAGACCTCGCCTTAGCACTGCAAACACTGGCTAAACGCACTGAGTATCTGGGCGCTTTTATCGCTCGTTTTAGAACGGTGAGTAATTTACCCAGCCCAGCGCTGCAACCTGCCCAGCTTGCGCCGCTGGTAGAAGGCATCTATCAGTTACATCAACAAAGCTGTCATCAAGCGAACATAGACTTACAGCTTGATGTTAGCCACTCCCAACTGGTGATGTTAGACACGGCTCAGATTGAGCAAGTGCTTATTAACTTAACCAAAAATGCCATTGAAGCGGTGCAGCAGCGCAATGACGAAGATCAGCGAAACACCCGCCAAGTGGTGTTGAAAACTGGAGCCAATAACGCAGGCCAGCACTATATAGAAATAAGCGATAATGGCCCTGGCATTGCCGAACATGTAGTCGACATGATTTTCGTGCCGTTTTTTACCACTAAACAACAAGGCTCGGGGATCGGCTTAAGCCTCTCGAGACAAATTATGATTAATCATGGCGGCGACTTAATTTATCTTAAGCGCGAGCAAGGCGCATGCTTCAGATGCGTATTTGGTTAACTCACTTGAGCTTTGCTTAAGGGCTTATCTTTAGTTAAAGGCAAATAAGACTACAGGCTAGGTCTAGCTTTGAGGATTTGTGAACTTATAAAAAGTCGGTAAACTAGAAGTATCTAATTTAGGGAAAAGTTCGTGCACACCGTATACAAACCTATTCTTACTATTACTGGAGTTGGCTGGACTGCCGTCATCATATTTTTAACCGCAATCGACTTGCTGCACGATTGGGTTGAGATAGAAAGTGAGCGGCTGAATAACCCTATCTGGTGGGCCTTGCAGGAATGGGGGCTTTGGTATATTTACACACCTATACTCTTCTTATGGCTAAATAAACTCAGCCAACAGAATGAGGTATGTTGGCGCAATTACCTCGTTTGCTGCTCGGTTTTATTCGTGCTGAGCATGTCTATACAAGCTGGATTCGACTATCTCGTTTATCGCGATGATATTCCCTATACCTTGTATTATTTTGCGCCATTACACCCGCTGGTGATCTACGTATGCTTTATGATTTGGCACAAGTTTATCCGTATTGAAAGCAACGAAGAAAACAATAGCACCGTGATAAATCAACGTTTGCTTGTGGATTTAGGCGGCGATAAGTCATTTGTACAGATCAAAGATATAGTGCACATAGTGGCTGCTAAAAACTATGTTGAAATTCATACCGAGTCGCGCCAATACCTCAAGCGAGCAACCTTATCTCAGTTTGAAGCCATGCTGCCAACCGATATGTTTGTGCGCACCCACCGCTCTTATTTGGTTAACATGACATATGTTGAACGTATCATCACCAAAGCGTCAGGCAATGCCATCATCAAGTTATCAACGGGCGCGCAAATTAGCTTGAGTAAAGGTTACAAGAAAGCACTAAAGTCACGCTTCGATACACTTTCTCAGGCCGCATAACACCAGCGAGCAACGTGAACCCGCTTACGGTTTCCCGTCGATCCGTCCCATAGAACCACCTTACGTACCTAATAATTTGTTTTATCTGCTTTTTTATTTTTAATAGCGCAATGGAGAGCTTTTTATTCAAAGAGGAACAATGACACGATTTCATCCCTCCACGGCGGCCTATTACGCTTTAATGAGCGTCATAAGTAGCAGCGTTTACGCCAATATGGATAACGCTAAACCGAGTGTTTATACTGGAAGTTCACTGCAACAATTTGCAGCACAAGATGCACTTGCAGCCATCGAGCGCTTACCGTCATTCACGCTCATTGAACAAAGTGGTGAGCGCGGCCTCGGAGGCAGTTCTGCCAATATTTTATTAAATGGCATGGAGATCCGCGTAAAGTCTGGATCGGTCTCGAAGTATTTAAAACAACTTCCCGTTGACCAAATCGTTGCGCTAGAAGTGTATCTAAGTCATCACCCATTTCCTTCACTTAAGCAATATAATCAAGTTGTTAACATCATTCGTGATGAAAAAAACAATGCCTATAATTGGCAACTAGGTAGTGCAATAAATGCCAGTGCCTCCACTGGCAAAACAGCAATGGCGGGATTTGTATTACCTAAAGGGCTATGGACACACAACGCTCATATTCAAGTTCAAGATGAGCCGTTTAAAAGCACCAGCCAAGGTCAGCTGTTCGCGTCTGATAACACACCCGAGGAAAAGAGCGAAGAAACATTTAAAGAGCAAAGTGAGCGAATAACGCTCTCACTTACCAGCCACAAAACCATTCAGGATGGTGCCCTAACGCTCAATGTTCAGGCTGTAAAAGACAACTTGCAGTCGCAATACGAATGGCTGTACCGCACGCCAACTTCACCCAGCGATGTTGAATCTGCGTTTTCGCAAGAGCGCGATAAAACAGACACTAGCGAAATGTCTATCGATAGGCAGTGGCAAGGTCAGCGCTGGAGCACACAGCTTACAGGCTACTACTCAAAACAAAAGAATGAGTTACATATGCTTGATGGTCTCTCTGCGCAACTTTCAACACCGAGCTTTACACAGTATAAGCGTACTGACGAGCGAGTAATTCGCCTGATGGTAAACGACGCTGTCTCGGAGTTCGGTCTTGAGGCCAGTATCAATCGCGTAAATGCCAACACAATATTGCCAGAGGAGCAGTTACACAGCACGATAAAAGAGCTAAGTATTGAGCCCTTTACTGCTTTTACTTGGTCGCTTTCACCAAAATGGCAGTTATACAGCAAACTGGCAGCCGAGCAGGCTACGCTTTCGACCAACAGTAGTAAAAGTGAAGATATTCAACATTTCATCGTCAAGCCGTTGGTGCGATTAAATTATGACGCAACAAAACACATTCAGCTTACGACCACCTTAAAACATGAAGTGGAACAGCTCGATTTTTCACTTTTTTTACCAGAGCTCAACGCAGGATTTGGCCGCTTACAGTTTGGCAACCTGGAAATAAAGCCAATGCAGTACACTGAACTTGCGCTGCAAATTGATATTGAAGAAGGTGAAAGATGGCGTTTTAACGTTAAACCTTTTTATCAGTGGCAAAAAGATGTGCATGAATATCAGCAAGATAATCGAGGTGAAAGCATAGTTGCAAATGCTGGGGATGCCGCACTTTGGGGGCTAGATGGTGCGGTTAATCTAGACTTATCAAGCTGGATCAACAACAGTCAGCTCAATCTTGATTATAGTTATCGAGACGCATCATACCGTGACGCGCTCACAGGAAAACGTACGATTAACGGGACTGTTCCACATTGGGCTAGCGTGCAGTTTCGGCAAAGCTTTAATCGCTTTTCTTGGAGCGCAGAGATTTCCAGCGGGGATAGTTATCGCGAATATTACCCCGATGAGCAGTTTATTGAATCAGGCTCATTGCAATTGACTTTACAAGCGCAGCTTCAAGTAAGCCAGCGAGTTAAGCTTAATCTAGAAGCTTCGCCACTAACGTCTAGATACGAATATCGACGCTTGTATTACAACACCTCGCGGACGGGCAGCGTAAGTGCCGTGGAAACGATTCGTGAACGTGTACCACCGGAGTTTGCGTTCACGCTCAGTGGTAGTTGGTAGGCCGATACTAATCGTGCCTACCGACTTTAGTGTCCTGACTAGGGCCTGTTTATCTTTCAAGTTTGTTTTTGCAGCAGTTTGATTGGTATTTATACAAGGAAGAGCCAGCGTAGCATAGTTATTCTATGTGAGTCAGGCGATAACACAGTAGAAATGCCAATCAAGCGCTGCCCTTTGGGTTCACCTGAGTGCGCTTTGTTCATTGTTGCTCAACTTTTGCCTAGATTACTAGGCGGCAAGTCGAGCGTCGCGACTAAAACACACTCAGGAGAACAAAAGTCAAACAGCAAAGGTCAACAGGCCCTAATATCGCTCTAAATGATTGAGAATATGTGGAAAAACATCTACATCAGCCTGACGCCCAAAGATACAATCTATGTGCGCGTAATTGGGGATCACCTTACGCGTAAACTGAGCATCACCAAAAGCATGACAAAGACGTTCATAGGTTTTTTTCGTGCTCTCAGGTAGATAGCATTCGTTATCTGCCCCGCTAATAAATAGCGTCGGCACGTTTAATCGGTTGATGTGTGGCATGTAAACGTCCTTGCCATCTGCATCAACCAGTTTTCCTGCGCGACAAATTGCAGCAAGGTGCTCAAGGGTTTGAATATTGGCTTCGGCAAATAGTTCATCAATATGCTCATGCAGCAAATCGGTTAACTGATCATGACGGTATAAGGAGGCGTACATAAAGGTCACGCGATGACAGCTGTCATTGTTGCATCGCCCCTGTGCTTCAGCGAGCGCGTACAAGCCTAGCGCCTTATCATACAAAGAGGCAAGCCCATTGCTCTGCTGTGGTACTCGCGCCGTTAGCGAGTCTACGCCCAGCCTCTCTAAAAATGAGGGGAGATGTAAACCTGTCTTCATTTTCGTTGCCATCGGCACCACCACGTCCGCCGCAATTTGTGATGCAACAACACTGCGAACTCCTGAAAGGCCGCTAAGCATAGACATAAAGAAAGTCGTAGCACCATAACAATGCACCACCGCCTGAATACTATCTGCTCCCGTGATGGTTCGGATCTTGTTCACCGCGGCTGGGTAATCGTATTTCGCTACCTGATCGCCATTTGATTGCTTTGCGGCAGCAGGCAACAAAATACTGACTCGATAATCCAATAGCCACACGTCATATTGGTTAGCGACTAGGTACTCGACTAAGTTGGTATCAATCATGTCGGTGGAAAAGATACTCGAAGCAACTCCCAGCCCATGCACTAACATAACCGGGCCCTTGTCACCGCCTCGATAACGAGTCAGCGATAGCTGCACATGATCAGCTGTATCAAACAAGTATATTTCAGGTGTTGGAGCCCTTAGCGGCCGCTTTTTGCGCACCAATTCACCACTGTGCGTTTTTTCTTGGTAAAAAATACTGCCGTAACTTTGATATAGAGTGCCCGCAAAAAATTGCCCAAAGCGCGCGATGGCTTTTAAGCGAGCCGCTTTACTCTCGGCATGACTTACACGAATAGTGGCAAGCTGCGTCACAAAATCAATCGGCGCTATTTTCATAATACCGTGACCACATACGGCCCCTTGAGTATCTTCTCCTTCATGAATATCAACAAATAAGGTTGTAGTATCATCCCAAAGATCGAGAGAGTGAGGGTCGTCTTTGATTAACTTGAAGGCATTAAAGAAGTACTGCTTGCCATCCTCCGCCGTTAAATTCATTTTATAGATCATCTTCCGAGTATTTGGAGGAAAGGCCTGACGCTCAAACAAACGAAACTCACCATTGCGAACGGTCAGTGGTTTATCAGAAAGCAGATTGCACTCAACGCGACCCGAAATATGCGCTTTATGTTGTGGGTCGGTCAACATCACCTCTAGATCCGTCGAGGTGACCGTCAATACAAACGACAGCGTTTGGTTTGTTTCTTGACCCTGCTGATAGGCAGCCAAGTAGGTTTGTAAAGAGGTAGTGCTTGGCTCTACCACGCGGCTAAAATAGCCCTGCATGCGCTCTGTAAACGCCAACCCTGTTGTAGTCGGCTCAGCGCTACGGGAGCGGCTTGATGGCAATTGATAGTCAATTTGCCAATCACGGTCCTTGGCGATAAGTGCACAGCAGCGCTCCGTCAATGCACTTATCGTAAGCAGCGGATTGACCGCAAGCGACGTTGGAATGATGGCACCATCTGACACATAGAGCGAGTCGTAGCAGGCATCACTCTCTCCTGTAAAAACTTGCCCTTTATGATTCACCACCCCTTCGGAACCCGTCTCAGCAAGCCGACAGCCACCTAAAGGATGAACTGTAACCAAGCGATTATTCAACCACGGTGACCAAATTGGGTTTTTAACATAGGTGCCACCGAGCGCCGCTGTCGCTTGAAGCAGCTTTTCACTCGCATGATGAAAATTAGGCTGAGATCCTAACTCTGGCCAACGGATGTTCAACTTGTCTTGCTCTAAAGTTATGACACCTTGGCTATCGTCATGGCTCATTACTAAGTAGGTCTGAGTATGTTTTACCGCACCATGATAAGCGCCTCGCCATTGGCTTTGCCATACTCTCGCTTGCTCCTCCAAAGCGTCATAAAAACCATGATCCGTGTCGAGCCCAACTACACCCGCAGCACTTGCAAGCGCAGTTGGTAACACTCCCGCCATGGCGCCGGGTAAACTTCCCTCTTCAATAATCATTTGTTGCGCGCGTTCGCTCGCTTCACGAAGATCGATTGCACTAGTGATACAAGGCCCTGTAGGCGCTTTGTCTTCAGGCTCTAGATTACCAACCCCAACACCATCAATTTCGCTGTCGCAGTTATAGCCAAAACCCAACATATCGCCATTACCAGTAAAATGCTGACCAAGTTGCGAAGAGATAGCCAAACCGCGACTTTGGCTACGCAATAAAATTTCATTACTGCCCAGCGTGCCTGCAGCCAAGATCACAAGATCCGCCTCGACAAATAACGGTTCAGCAGAAAAGCACTCTGCGCCGGTTCCCATGTCTTGGTAAAACACCCGCCAACCGGAGTCGGTTTTCTCCAAGTAGCGCACACTGGCCTGACAATAAATTTCTGCGCCATGATTCCAAGCATCCGGTAAGTAGTTCATTCGAGTGGTGTTTTTGGCATTAAAATTACAGCCAGACACACAGTCTCCGCAGTTGTTGCATGCTTGCTGCTCAATACCCACATGGTTAATGCCACCTTCAGGCGTCGCAAAACATACATTGATTGGTACTTTATTAAAGGGAGCTTCTAATGCATTTGCCGACTGCTGGTGAGCCTTCAGTTTATTCAAAGTTGGGTAATATTCAGGGTATAAGGCAGGCTTCAGCATCTCTCGAGCCAGGGTGAATCCTTTTTCCAACAAACCATCCTCATCATCTCTAATAGCCTTTGGCCATACTGGATCTCTCAGTACTGCATCTACTGGAGGCAAAGCAACATTGGCATTGATAAGAGAGGTACCACCTAAACCACAACCGACGACGACATTCTGTTCACGGTGCATATGAATATCAAATAATCCCAAATGAGAGCCTTTGTGCCCTGTTTGGCTATTAAACTGCAACTCGCCAGCGGCCTCCAACTCGGTATCCGGAAATTCTCCCGTTAAAAACTCGCGCCCTCGCTCAAGTAGGCAGACTGATTTTCCGGCTCTCGCCAAGCGTGACGCAGCGATAGAACCGCCATAACCACTACCAATAACAAGTACATCGTAATGTGGCTGAATTGCCGCCAGAGGTGAAGAAATTGGTTTCATTTGCTTGATTCCCTCTTCTTATTTTCGCTCACCACCTTGCTCGTGGCGATGCTATCCGTGAAATATCCTCCATCGGAGGCATACTGACCCTAGCAATAAGAGTAGAGTATTTATTGCACAATGGCGCAGTACACAGGTTAAATAATCCGGAGGATCAGCGGCAACAATAACAAACACCCTACCCCCCAAAGCATTTTATTGTTTGTCAGCAAGGATGCGCGATACCCCACCATCAACCCAAGGGAACCCAGCTTTGGCACCAGCCAAAACAACAATCCAGAAAATAGCAGTGTTCCTGTGATCACCAACAGGCTCTCAGGCACACCACCGAGTTGATAACGGCTCAGCCAGAGCGCCAAGGCAATAATCACGCTTTGATGCCAGAGATAGATGGGAAACACCACTTTATTGAGCCTCGTAAGCAGCGGATGAGGGCGGTTAAGATAACGCGTTGCTAATGCCAATATCAACAACACCGCACACACGCGCTGCAACACCAACACAAGACTCCCACCCAAAGTAATGAAGGTTGTGCGCGTATCTTGCTGCAACCAGTAAAAATGATATAAAAGCAAAATAATCATAGCGTTGACTGCACAAACCCACAGTAGCACTTTACCTTGCCGAGCAAGCCAAGCCCAAAACCGATTATGCTTAGCAAGCAGATAACCTGCGAGCAGAAAAACAAACCCCTGAAATTCTCTTTTGCTATCACCTTCCAATGCTAGCTGAGCCCAAAGTAAGCTTGCAAATGCCAGCACGCTTAGTAGATAAGTTGGCCAGCGCAAAGTGATAAAATGCCGGAGCATTACTTGAGGCTTAGAATTAAAGACGATATGCAACACAGCAAGGAGCAAAGTAAAACGCCATAATTCTCGCAAATACCACAAGTGATTGACATCGACATGGGGCCAAATACCGCTTTGATACTGACTAAATAAAGGGCTATTAAAATCAATAAACTGTTTGTAAAAATCAACATACCCAAGCGTTAATCCAGCATTTTGCTGCATTTCTGCGTACAGTTGTACGGGCACAACTAGCCATATGCCAAATAATAGCGGGAGCAATAGCAAAGGAGTACGAAAGAGCATGGCTGTGCATGCACCTTGTTTATCAAAAATATATCTAAGCGCAACTCCCGAGATAAACCAGATAAGCAACATGCGCCATGGTGAGATCAGTAACATTAGATATTCTAGCCAAACCGAAGTATAAGCACTTTTGTAGTGAAAACCCCAGTTAGGTACATATAACATGGCGGTGTGATAAAAGATGAGTATCGTAAATGCAATAACACGCAGCCAGTCTAGCTCTACTCGCCGATTTAAATGATCCATGGTATTTCTTTTTGAAAATAAACTTACCCCTACAGTGCGCCAATACAGCGTACAATCAAACGAAATTTGCTTAAATAACAATAGCTAGGGATAAACCGTGGAATAGTGGGATAAAATAAGTGACCGCTTTGCATCCAGTTGCTAGAGTAAAAGAAAAACTCAAACCATGATGTTTTCACGTACCTTTATTCAGCAATACCACCCTTTGATGGCAATGGCATTACTCGCCCTCTTTCTGACGATTAACAACACCTTGAATGCCATTACTCTGATCATGGATGCCAACCGAGATGCGCAGCTCGATTTTGCGCTGTGGGAGCCTTTCGTGTGGGAATATACCAGTGCAGCTGCCAGCTTAGCCTTAATTCCTACCATATCTTGGTATTTAAACGCATTTCCTTGGCTGTGGCATAAACCTGTTAACGTCGCTTTTAGCTTTTTTATTGCCTCACTGTTATTTTGTTTTGGCCATGTTGGCATCATGGTGTTATTACGTGAAACGATTTATTTTAGTTTGCAACTAGATTACAACTTTCACCTTTCTTGGTTTGAACTTATCTATGAATATCAAAAAGATGCATGGAGCTTAGTATTCTTTATTGCACTCATAAAAGCTTATCAATTTAGCGTCTCCCATATGCTTGGTGAAGCATCTCCGATAAAACAAGAAAGCGATGAAGATGAAACACTCCACAAACCTATTCATCACTTATTGGTACGTAAGCTTGGTAAAGAATTTATCGTTAAAGTTGAAGAGGTTGAGTGGTTACAGTCGTCTGGAAATTACGTCAATCTACACGTAAATGGCCGCATTTATCCGCTACGTTCCACGCTTGCTACGTTATGTCAGCGCTTAGACCCCGTTGGCTTCGTGCGTATTCATCGCTCTTTTGCTATTAATGTGTCTAAAGTGGTGAGTATTACGCCGCTCGCCAGTGGTGACAGTGAAATCGCATTGCAAAGTGGGAAAGTATTAACACTCTCGCGAACCTATAAAACACAATTTAAGCACCAACTACGCCTTGAGTAAGTGAGCAATACGCAATTACTAAGTAACCGAGTGCTATTGCGTTAATTCCATTAATCAATGCTAAATGCTGTAACGCTAAAGTTCATTTTGTATCCATTTCATCGCTCTACACTACACAGCCGCAACAGGTAAGGTGCCTATTTTTGCATTTGCACCGAATTTATATACAATCTTATGCGGTTCAGATGCCTCATTGGACTGCATAATAAAAGGATAATAAAAAAGGCTCTATGAAAAACCTCATCACTCCATTACTTGCAGCAATCCTGCTGCTAAATGGCTGTAGCCAAATACAGCAACCTCAACAGGATGAACCAACGCCAGATAACTCCGTGCAAGCTGCTGTTAACAAGCCAAGAGAGACGGTTAAAAGCGAAGCTAAGACGGTGGTTAAAACGCCATACGACCCGCTCGCAACAGATGATTTATGGCTCCGTATTAAAGATCAGCTCAGCTTTGCCGATTCCGACGATAAGCGTGTAACACAACGGATTGATTGGTATCTCAGGCATCCAAACTATATGGATACCATCAGTGAACGGGCAGCGCCGCTACTTTATTACTTAGTTGAAGAAGTCGAAAAGCGCGATATGCCAATAGAACTGGCATTGATGCCGCTAATTGAAAGCGACTTTAATACCCAAGCCTACTCTCACAAGCATGCTTCGGGTTTATGGCAGCTCACACCACTAATCGCTAAACATTATGGTGCCAAAATCAACGCTTGGTATGACGGCCGCCAAGATATCGTAGACTCGACCCGCGTCGCATTGGACTTTTTGCAATACCTCCACAAACGTTTTGATGGTGATTGGTATCATGCCATTGCCGCCTATAACACAGGTGAAGGTAGAGTGCTCGCGGCCATTGAACGTAACAAAAAAGCTGGTAAACCAACTGACTTTTTCCATTTGAAGCTACCACGCCAAACCAGACACTACGTGCCAAAGCTACTTGCGGCATCCCAGTTGTTAAAGCATGACTTGATGAAGTTTCCTAAGATCCCTAATCGCTCGCTAATCAGCGTTATTAAACTCGAGCAACAAGCTATTTTGTCTGATCTCAAGGGTTGGAAAGAGGTTGAGGTGTTAAATCCGGGCTATGCACGTTTTCCAGCATTACTTGGCGGCCCTGAGCATATTGTAGTCCCCACAGCGCGCGTGTCAGAGTGGCAAACTATGCTCACTCATTTACCCAAAATGCCCGCGGATACATGGCAACATTATACTATCCGACGTGGAGACTCTCTTAGCACCATAGCAAGACGCTATTCGCTAACCGTCGCCGAATTAAAAGCCTTTAATCAATTAAAGAGCGACCGTATACGTGCAGGAAAAAAGCTAATTTTGCCTATTTTGGCTGACAAACAACTGGACTATCAGATCAAACACGGCGATAGTTTATGGCGCATTGCGAAACAATTTAATGTCAGTGTCGCTAAGCTAAAACAATGGAATCAGCTTTCGACAGATAGGCTTAAAATTGGCGATACGTTACTCGTATTTCTGTCGCCCTAGGGCGTAATATCAGTTGGATAAATATGTCAGAACATAATAATAACTCACACTCTGAAGATTTGACCGAAGAGAGACGCACGGAGCGGTTAAACCTATCTCCACATAATTCAAGGCAAGCGAGAGGGACATTTAAACTCTCTCGCTCTAAAATGAACACCATTTTAGCCCTATGTGCGATGTTTATTTCAGCGGCATCGTTTTACGCCACTTACCTGCAAGCCAAGGCTGCTCAAGAGCAAGTTTCCGCAGCCGAAAAGCAGCTAAAAACTGAAACTTGGCCATGGCTACAATTCAGCTATAGCAACTTTGATTTAGAGTCGACTCAAGCAACGATTAGAGTCGATATTCGCAATTCGGGGACCGGCCCTGCAATCATTCATTACATCAAGTATGAATTGGATGGCGAAGCGTATTTTGATGTTACCGAACTTATGGATGCATGTTGCAACCTTAACGCCTATCAAGCAGCGCTTAGTGATGCTCAAAATGAAGAATCGAATATCAATTATCTAAAAAAGTTTGGCTGGTATGTTTCCAGTGCGCCACAAAAGATTTTGCTGGCAGATGGCGACACTTTCAACATTTTTACCATGCCAAAAAGCAATTTTAATCGTGGATTATGGGATAAAATCGACGCCCATAAATCGGTTTTTAAGGCAGAGGCCTGCTACTGTTCTATACTAAAACAGTGCTATACCACGAACGAAAAAGCAGTGATCACTGAGGTACCTAGTTGTTCAACGACACCGACAAATTCTATCAACGAGTAATACAGCATCTATTGCAATTTGAGGGCGAGGTACTGCATTTGTACCTAGATGTGAATGCCAATCCGACGATTGGTGTTGGTTTTCATATGCAAAGTGTTGAGCAATTTTGCCAGTTACCAATGCGGGATAGGCGCTCTAAACGGTCTGCCACCTTGCAACAAAAGCGCGATGAATACCGTAATATTAAGGGCAAACCCAGCGGCTACAAGGCTTCTTGGTATGCACAATATACCGAGCTTACCTTGCCACCAAAAGCGTCTAAAAAATGTCTCATAGAGCAAATCAAAGAATTTGAACAGTACCTCATTCATTTTCTTGCCAAGCAAGAAACTGGCAGCATTCCTTATCAGCTATTACCGACGCCCGCTAAGATTGCGCTGTTGGATATGGCTTACAACCTTGGTACTAGTAAGTTATTTTTGGCCTTTCCTAATTTGATTAAAGCCGTCAGCGCACAAGATTGGCACAGCGCAAGTAAAGAGTGTAGCCGCTTACATATTAGCCCAGCACGAAACGAAGCCACCAAAAAGCTATTCCTCAAGTGCGAGAAATACAAACGCTATCAACTGACTTGGTTCGAAACTTTGGTTAAAAAGCTAAAGCGCTGGCTGTCCTAAAGTTCAGCTCAGAAAAAAGGACTCGATAGGGTCGTAGATCAAGCCACGCTCATTGCGGTGAGAGTGATATAGATGAAATTTCTTTACCGTGAGTGAGAAAGACGTAATGGGCTTCGTAACACTCGGCTCTGGCTTACAATTTCTAAATAGTGTGATATGTGGTGAGAACGGATGCAGGTTGTGATAGAGGTCGCATTTTTCCCCAAAAGCACGCAGTGGATTGGCTAAATCAAGCAAAGCTTGTGGTTTTTGTTCGGGCTTTAAGTAAAAAATGCCATTGTGCTGCCAGTAGCCATAGTCACCAAAGGTGAGTGTAAATTTAGGCACCGATAGAGCACTCGCAAAATCACAAAGCTCGGCTACTTGTGACTCCTCCACCATAGCAAGAAACGCCAGTGTAAGATGCCAATTACTTGGTTGTGTATTGGCTTTACTGGCACTCACGCTATCCACCAGCCATTGGCCAATATGCGCTCGAGTGTCGTCGTCCATGCCAATACCAAAAAATAATCGTTTTTGCATCTTACACCTATATTGATAATCTAAGGTTTAACTAACCGCTTACCTACTAAAGTTAGCATAACCCCAGCGGAGAGACACAATAAGCCAACAAATTGCAGCCAGGCATTTTCCGCTCGCTCACTAAATTTAGGGCCTTGAAAACGATAATGCCTTCTACCCTCGGATACCGATTCGGTATAAGCGCTTCCCCTGTAATCTGGGAAAAATACCGTTTTTTTATCTAAACGTTTCGCCATGGCAAGCTCAACTTGCTCCACAAATCCACGGTCACCATTCTTATTATGAGGAACTAGGTATACGCGCCATTTTCTATATAACTCAACAGGCTCACCGGCTTGCAATACACCTTGAGATTCATATTCAAACAGTTTTTCACTAAAAAATATCTGCTTATAACCGCTCCAAAATAACCCGACACCGAGAGACACTAGCAAAATAGCTAATATCGCAAGTTGCTTATATTGCTTTTGTTTTGATTGTTGATCTTGCTTATACCAGTACTCTATATCTGGAATTTGGCTTAATTCTTCACGCTTCCCTTGTGTTGAAAGGGTTTGCATACACTCATCTAAGGATAAATTCAGCGCCGTTAGTAACTTTCTAAATACCTCGTTAGAAGGCACGGATTTGTCGTTTTCTAGTTTAGATAAATAGCTTTGCTCAACACACATTTGCTCAGCTAACTGGGGTTGGCTTAAGCCTTTCTGTGTACGGATCTGTTTAATAAAGTGTCCTAGTGTCATCACCGTCATCCTCGTTTATTGTTGTTGCGACCCGGCACATTCTTGGCAATTCCTTGATAAATACCAAGTTGAATATTTAGGAATAAGCATGAATATCATAGCATTACGAAATATTCACGGTTTGAATTGAAGTTTTGATTAAAAAGCACAATAAACAGGCTCACGTCCAACTCAATACAATGCTTTTTGGTGCAGCCGTGCACGAAACTCACTGGGCGTACACGCCTTCAACGCTTGAAAACGACGATTAAAATTAGAAATATTATTAAAACCACATTGATCCGATATCACACTAATGGGAGAGGCGGAGCTAATTAATAGTTTACAGGCCTTGGCAATACGCAGCTGATTGATAAATTCCGTCACAGTACGCTCCGTGCGCTTTTTAAAGAAACGATGAAAGTGATTAGTGCTCATGTGCACTTGCTGTGCAAGCTCATCGGCGCTTAATTTGTCGGTGTAATTGTCATATATATAGGCAATAACCCGGTCGAACTTGTCTTTCGCGGGATCATGGCGGGCGTCAAAGCGAAAGCCGCTACTGGCTAAATGTTGATAGTTCGATGTCGTCATCCGCGTTAACATTTCGAGCAAAAGCACAAAGCGCATTAACGGCTCGGCATCCGCGATTTGCTCAAACCATTTTTTCGCTTGCCTTGCGATTTCCACAGGAAATTTGACGCCACGGCGCGCTGCATTTAACAATTCAGATAAGCCATGTAATTCAGGATGCTGAGCCACTAAAGACTCCAACCAGTGTGCGGGTATTTGTGCAACATGGACAACGTGAGCGGAGTGATCCGGATTCGGTTTTGACTGCCAAGTATGTGGTAAGTCAGGACCTAGGATCACCAAATCTAAGTCTTCGTAAGGGGCGATATGATCACCCACATGACATACACCGACACTGTTGAGCGTCAAACAGATCTCATATTCCGGATGATAATGCCAATTAAAGGGAATTTCGGGCAATTGATACAGGCAATAACGCCATGAGCACCCGGGAGATGGCAGTACTTTCTCGTACATCGCTCGCATAGCAATTTCCTTTTACATTAATAAACTTATTTAAAATCTGCATGTTATAAATTTTAAAACAACTACTCGTTACACCTAGTTGCACACCATGCAAATTCAATCACTCAACAATATTAATCTATCGAAATATAGCGACAGCCTGAAGTGCAGTGAAGTATTTTTGTCAAATTACGCTCATTTAAGCGTGAAAAGTATCATTAGTAGATAGAAATATACCGCTGAAAAAACACCCAAGGCGATACCCTAGCTTCTGCCAACAACAAATAGGAACAATGGGCAGAACAATGAAAACAACTAAGTTGAAGCAATTTAAATTGAATAAACTTGCCGCCATCGTGACAGCAAGTACCTTATCACCCCTTTTACTCACCGCGGTACCATCAGCATTAGCCGAAGAACAAAGTGCAACGGAAAAAGTCGAAGTGATTGAAGTAAGAGGCATTCGCCGCTCGCTTGAAGCTTCAATGAACACCAAGCGCTTTGCAGATGGTATTGTTGATGCTATCACTTCGGAAGATATTGGTAAGTTTCCCGACAAAAACATTGGTGATGCGCTACAGCGTATTTCTGGGGTCACGGTCGACCGCCAATATGGTGAAGTAAGTGGTGTTACTATCCGTGGTACCGCGCCCGAGCAATCTCGCATTCTATTAAATGGCCAATCGGTCGCCAGTACCGATTGGTATGATTTGGGTCCATCGACGCGTACTTTTAACATGGAGCTGTTATCAGCAGAACAAGTATCGGCAGTTAACGTCTACAAAACGCCTGAAGCAAACCTTGAAGAAGGTGCGCTGGGTGGTACAGTGAATCTTGTCACGCGTAAACCACTGGACTTAGATGCACACACTTACATGGTGTCAGCAGAAATGGGCCGCTCTACCTTGTATGATGAAAATGATATAAGTGGCTCATTTTTAGGTAGCTGGAAAAGTGACGATGAAAAATTTGGTGTGCTCGCAGCATACTCTGTTGAGAACCTGACTTCAGGCCGTCACGTTATTGAGTCCATTGGTGGCTACTATGAATATTTTGCGGCGGATCAAGATACGGGACAAGCATCTACAGTGGGCGCTTGGGCAATCGGCTCACAAGCATTTAGAGCTGAGCGCGAGCGCACCAGCGCGCAACTTACCGCGCAATTTGCACCAAGCGATAACACCGAATTTGCGGTAGACTACTTTCGCTTTGAGTTTGACAACCCACATGTAAACCATAACTTCCTTACCGTAAGTGCCCGTGGTGCAGGTGCTGTTGATGTACAAAACAACGCTGCAGGCGGTACACAGCGTGCACGTATTTTGCCAGCTTACGCGAACATTATATACAACCCTACTGTTCGTAACGCCGTAAACATGGAAGTCGATGCCTTAAACTTCAGTGGTAAATACGTCGGTGAAACTTTCGAGATTAGCGGTGTTATTGGTCGCTCAACATCTGATGGTGGTACACAGTTTGGTTCCTCAAGTTGGTGGATCCCGGCAACGGATGAGGGTGGAAAAATTGGCGATCCAGCCTTCCCTAACGGTCAAAATAGTACTGATGGCGGCTTTACTTACGATGCATCCGGCCCTTATCAAATTTGGTTTGATTCGCTAGACCCAACCGATGCCTCACAGCTCAAATTTGCTCAGGAATCAAACTTCCAAACTACGGTTCAAGAGCATGAAGTGAGTTATGCGCAAGCCGATATCAAGTGGATGCTAGAGCATGATTACTTCAAGAACATCAAAGCGGGTGTGAAAATCAATAAAAACGAATTTGCACGTATCGCAATACAAAGAAATCCAGCGGATGTTGTTGGTTTTGTCCCTGATGGTAATAGCTTAGCTAATTGGAGTGATGGTATTTTTACCAATCTTCATTCGCAAACAGGCGGACATATTCTTAATTCATACGCCAAGCTCGATGAAGATAAGTGGTGGGATTTTATCACTGGCAAATATGAGGCGGGTGAATTAATTGAGCAGCAAGATTTTGGTAAAACCTACAATGTCGAAGAAGATATGCTCGCTATCTATGTGCAAAGTGAATTCAGCGGTGAAAACTTCCGCGGTAATATCGGCTTACGCTATGTGGATACAGAACAGCAGTCCAGCGGTTATGTTGATAACACGGTGTTCGATGAAACGGTTGACTACGACAACTGGCTACCGAGCATCAACTTCGCTTATGACTACAGCGACGATATTATCATCCGTGCGGCCGCCTCCAGCGTTATGTCTCGAGTTAATTATAACGACTTAAAACCAGGTCTAGCGATTGATGCCAACTTTGGTTCTGCCACCGGTGGTAACCCGAACCTTAAACCTTATGAAGCAGATCAAGCAGATATTGGCGTCGAATATTACTTTACCGAAGCTTCCTTGTTCTCAGCAGCCGTTTTTGTGAAGAAAATTGACAACGTTGTCTTTTCTACCGAAGCGATTGAATATGTAGACGGATGCGGTACCGATCCTTCTAAGTATGATCAATGCCGAGTCACACGCCCACGTAGTAACGGAGACGGTGACGTAACAGGGATAGAACTGCAGCTTCAACATAGCTTTGATAATGGCTTCGGCTTTATTACTAACTACACCTACGTGGATAGTGAAACCACCACACCAGATAATGCAAAAGAAATGGTGCCGGGAGTATCTGAAAACTCATTCAATGGCTCTCTATTTTTCGAAAATGAGCAGTTCAGTGCACGTATCGCTTATAACTGGCGTAGTGAATGGATTGGCGTCGGTGCAGCACAAGCGGTGCGCAACGATAGCTACCAACAATGGGATGCATCTTTGGTGTGGCATGCAATGGAAAATCTGGATGTCAGCTTAGAGGGTGTAAACCTGACCAATGAGGTTATTCAATCTTACGACACCAACTACAACTTAACGCAGAACACCATTGAATTTGGTACGCGTTATTACCTTGGCGTCAGCTATAAGTTCTAACCTCGGAGCCCCAGTCGCTTGCGGCTGGGGTCATTTGCCTATGAAAACTCATTTGCCTATGAAAACAATACAGTCACTCACCATCCTTGGTGGCGGTACCGCAGGTTGGATGTGCGCAGCCTACCTTGCTAAGCATCAACCCAATTTATCGGTCACGGTGATTGAGTCATCGAGTATTGGCAGAATTGGCGTTGGCGAAGGCTCAACGCCACATTTGCAGCTTTTTATGCAAAGTCTTGGTGTGAAAGAACGCGATTGGATGCCCGCATGCCAAGCAAGCTATAAAACCGGGATCTATTTTGATAACTGGAATGGCGACAATGGCAGCTATTTCCATCCCTTCTTCTCTGAAATGGATGCAAAAACAGCGGAAGTCTACTTTGTCAACGCCAATGCCAGACGTCGTGGTAGCGAATATATAGATAAACCCGAACATTACTTCTTAGCCGCAGTACTGGCCGACAAGCAACAAGCACCTCTGCCACAGCGTCCATTACCAAGGGTGCTTGAATACGGCTATCACTTTGATGCGCAAAAACTTGCGGATTGGCTAAGGGCATTTAGCCTATTGCGAGGCGTAAAGCATATTCAAAGTACGGTGAGTAGCGTACAGCATCATGCCAAAGAAATTATTGCAGTGACACTTGAGTCGGGTGAGCAGGTGAAAAGCGATTTTTACGTCGATGCCTCAGGGTTTAACGCCCTGCTGATAGAGAAAACGCTCGAAGTGCCCTTTATTTCCTTTGCAGATCAGTTACTCAATGATTCAGCTGTCGCGATTGCCGGCGCTAAAATAAACCCGCTACCTTCAAGCACTTCTGCTATCGCGATGCCGTGCGGCTGGCGCTGGCAGATCCCGCTACAAGGCAGAACCGGACATGGTTACGTGTACAGCAGCGCACATACCACTCCCGAAGAGGCTGAGGCTCAACTGCGTCAAGCCGCGCAACTCGATAAAGGACAAGCCAAACATCTCACCATGAAAGTGGGCATGATGGCGCGCAGTATTGAAGGCAATGTGTTTGCTATTGGCCTCGCGCAGAGCTTTATTGAACCACTCGAAGCCACTGCGCTGATGGTCACAGGTTATAGCATTGAGTTATTGAATAGGCTGCTTTCGCAACAGCTCGAGGCACAAACCATCAATCAACAACTGTCAGAGCTGGTGCTCGGTATTAAAGAGTATGTACTGGCACATTACGCCACCAGCAAGCGCGCAGATTCACCGTATTGGCAAGATGCGAAAATCGCAGCACTGAGCTTAAACGAGCTCGATGAGCTGCTCACACACTGGCGTAGCGGTGGTGATTTTGATGCTTGGCTCAACCAACACAGGGTGCACTCACCCTATATTCGTCCCAGTTGGTATTGCTTACTTGGCGGCATGGATCATCGCGATAGCACCTGCCAAATGCCCTTTGATCAAGCGCCACAGCATATCGAACAGGCGGCCAAGGCCTATCTTACGAAGCTTAGTGATGAGCATTTTACTGCCCATACAACTGCACTGGAACAATTACAGCGAGCACAAGCGTTTCGTGCATAACCCAATTGCGGGTGGTGGTGAGATTCCCCTTGATCTTTTTGTTTGTCTGCCCACAAGCGAGATCGCCACGCCATCACCCGCTCTCTAATGAAGGTGGAAATACAACATGAAAAAAAGCTACCTAGTGATTGCCTTAGTATTGGCAACCTTTTTTACGGTGTCCTTTATCACCAATATTTTAGGCGCGATTTTTCCAGCATTAATAGAAAGTTACAGCATAGGTCTAACGCTTGCGGGGTTTTTCCCGTTCGCCTTTTTTATCGCTTATGGGGTGATGTCTATTCCAGCGGGACTGCTAGTTCAGCGTTTTGGAGAAAAAACCGTTATGCAGCTCGCATTTACCCTTGCTGCAATTGGCGCAACGATCTTTGTGCTCATGCCAACGTTTGCCATTGCCATGGTTGCACTGTTTATGCTCGGCTGTGCCATGGCATTACTGCAAGTGGCTATCAATCCACTATTACGCGCTAGCGGTGGTTCAGAACATTTTGCCGTGCTTTCGGTGTTTGCGCAGTTGATGTTTGGTGCTGCCGCAACACTCGCGCCTCTGGTGTATAGCAAACTGCAGTCTCAAGTCACCACCGCAGAGGGGTTTGGCGGAGCGCTGTCTGGTGTTATCCCAGCAGATAAAACCTGGCTAAGTATCTATGCGGTATTCGCTATCCTAAGCGTCGTGATGCTATTACTCTCGCAATTTACGCCATTTAACGCGGTACCGGAGCAGAAAAAGCAGCAGCTGAGCTGGTCACAAAGTATCGGTTTTTTTAAAGATAGAACCGTATTGAAATTTTTTGCCGCCATCGCCGCTTATGTTGCGCTAGAACAAGGCGTCGCAAACCTTATTTCCGTGTTTTTGCAGCAATATCATGGCCTAGACCCAGCCACCGAAGGCGCAAAAGTGGTGAGCGAATTCTGGTTATGCCTAACCTTAGGCTGTTTACTTGGACTGGCACTACTTAAACTTATTGATGCACAAAAGCTTTTGATTTTATTCAGCTCTGGCGCCGCTATCTCACTTCTAAGTGCGTTATTCGGTAGCACTACCGTGGTGCTTATCGCTTTTCCAGTTGTGGGGTTCTTCCTCTCCATTATGTGGTCGGTCATCTTTGCTCTGGCATTAAATTCATTCAAAACCGGCCATGGCGCAATCACAGGGATTTTATGTACCGGGATCATTGGCGGTGCTTTTATGTCTCCCATCATAGGTTTTGCGGCTGAATTGAGTAACAACTTACAACTTGCTGCCCTGCTGTTACTACTGCCACTTAGCTATATTCTGAGTGTTGGTGTATGGGCTAATCCTTTGATTAAAAATAAAACTTTTGGCAATAGTCAAAAGACGCTGTCTCAACCTCTAAATGAAAATAGTTAAATTACGATGAATCACTCTTTGTTATGTATTGACTTGGGTGGCACCAAAGCCCTTGTGGCTTCGGTTGCCCACACTCAGGTCGAGCAGGTACGCCAGTATGCGGTGCCTAGTCAGGCCAACTTAGACCAAGTTAATGCCTTTGTTATACGTTTAATCGAAGAAAACCTAACAGCCGAAACAACCGGTATTGCGATTGGCGTACCAAGCACACTGGATGTGTGCAGCGGCACCGTGCTGACAACACAAAATATTCCTCATTGGCAAAATGTGCCTCTGAAGCAATTGTTAGAACAGCACTTTTCTTTGCCCGTTGTTGTCCATAATGACGCAAACTGCTTTGCATTTGGTGAATACTTATATGGTGGCCACCATGCCAACAACCTAATTGGCGTATGCCTTGGCACAGGTATTGGTGCCGGTTTTGTCTTTAACGGTAATTTATATACGGGTAACCATAGTGCTGCAGGAGAGCTAGGCAACTTAAGCTATCTTGATGGAATTATTGAAGATTATGCGTCAGGACAGTTCTTTGGGAGACAAGGAATTGAAGGGAGGTGGTTGGCCGAGCAAGCACGCAGTGGCGACCCATTTGCACTACAACAATTTGAGACTTTTGGCAGTCACGTTGGTCATGCACTCGCGCAAGTAGTCATGGTGCTGAATCCAGATGTCATTGTACTTGGCGGCTCCGTGACGCATTCATATGACTATTTTAACGCTGCACTTGAAGCCAAGATGCAGCAGTTGCTTGGCAATGCTTTATATCAATCCGTACGTGTCATTCCAAGCACCTTAAATCACGCGCCACTTTTAGGGGCATACGGATTGTTTCAACACAATAAAATTAACCATGATAACAAGGAACTAGCCAATGAAGTTTAATCGGCTTATGGCCCTACTTTTTGGGGTGTCGTCACCCCTTTATGCGCTCGACCAAACCGCTGTAAACTGGTTGGGCCAAAATCTTGATGTAAAGTACACCTTGCTTGATAGCAAGCCAAGCACCTGCCCCAAGGCACAGCAAAAGTGTTATTACTCAGAGCTGAGTTTTAGCGTAGTCACAGAAAATACCAAGGCAAATAATGACTTTGCTATCTTTTTTAGCCAACTGATGCCGATTTACCATGTTGAGGGCGATAACTTTGCCATCACCCATATCAATGGTGATATTCACAAAATCACGCCTGAAGCAGGGTTTAGTGGGTTTTCAAGTACTCCCACTACCGTGCGCTTTTATACCAAGGACTCTCAGGTTACACGCTCGGAGTTTATGCCAAATTATGTTGTAACGGACGCGCAGCTTAAGCTCACCCCACAAGTGATCAAAAGCACGCAAACCCAGCGCGATAACGACACAGGACTTGAGCTACAACCTTATCTGACGCCATTTGATACGCTCAACCAGCTGCAAACCAGCAGTAAAGATGACACCCCGTGGATGGGCAGCGAATACTTATATCAACATCAAGTGAAGCCAACACTTGATGCTGCAATTGGGCTGATACCTAAACCTAAACAACTGACTGTGCTGTCCGATAAACGACTCAATCTAGCAGCCGGTATTAATCTGCAACTTTCAGGTATTTCAGCTGATGCTATCGCCATGGCACAACAGCGACTCAATACCCTTGGGGTAAAAAGCACCAAGGACGGGCTTGTAGTTAATGTCGCTGTAAAGCCAAATAAGCAATCAAGTCCACATTATCAACTGACGGTCGCCGAAAATAATATCTCAATCCAAGCCAATAACAGCGCCGCTGCATTTTATGCGCTACAAAGCCTTGCAGGACTGTTGGATATTAATGATTTGAGTATTCCCATGGTGGATATTATTGATACACCAAGGTATGACTTCCGTGGTTTACACGTCGATGTTGCCCGCAACTTCCGCTCCAAAGCCTTTATTTTACAAACCATTGAACAGATGGCGGCATATAAGCTAAATAAACTGCACCTTCATTTAGCGGATGATGAAGGCTGGCGCTTGGCCATCGACGGTCTTGACGAACTCACCTCTGTCGGCGCTTATCGCTGCTTTGATTTGACCGAAACTCGCTGCCTATTGCCGCAATTAGGCGCTGGGAATGATAAAAACGCGCAAGTAAATGGCTTTTACTCTGCAGAGGATTATATTGAGATCCTGCGCTATGCCAAGGCGCATCATATCGAGGTGTTACCCTCATTAGATATGCCAGGTCACTCACGTGCTGCAATCATCGCCATGGAGGCGCGATATAAAAAGCTGATGGCACAAGGCAAACCAGAGGATGCACAGCAATATCGATTAGTAGAAGCTGCTGACAAAACGCGTTACAGCTCCATTCAGCATTACAACGACAACACGCTAAATGTCTGTATTGCAAACACTTATACTTTTATCGACAAAGTATTAAGCGAAGTAAAAGTGCTGCATGACCGTGCAGGTGTACCACTCAACACTTACCATATAGGTGCAGATGAAACCGCAGGTGCTTGGCTAGAGTCGCCGGCTTGTAAAAAATTGCAGGCAAGCGTGAAAGATTTTACCAACTTTAACGGTTACTTCATTGAACGGATCGCAAAGTTACTTGATAAAAAAGGAATACAGGTTGCAGGGTGGAGCGACGGTTTAGGTGATGTACGTGCTGCAAATATGCCAGCAAACGTACAGAGCAATGCTTGGGCGACATTAAGCGAAAACGGGCACGCGGTCGCGCATCGCTTCGCCAATCAGGGCTGGCAGGTTGTCTTGTCTAGCCCTGATGTAACCTACTTTGACTTTCCATATCAATCTCACCCAGAAGAGCGTGGTAATCACTGGGCAAGCCGTGCTATCGAAAGCAAGAAGATGTTTGAATTTATGCCAGACAACCTTCCTGCACATGCAGAGATCTGGAAAAATACCAATAACCACGCCTACATAGCCAACGACAGCGACTCATCACTAAACAAAGGGGTTAAGTTTGCCGGGCTCCAAGGGCACTTATGGAGTGAAATGCTGCGCAGTGATGCACAAGCCGAATACATGCTTTATCCACGGCTATTGGCCCTTGCAGAGCGTGCATGGCACCATGCCGAGTGGGAATTACCCTACCAAGCCGGTCGTATATACAGCCAGTCTAGCGGATATTTTACGGCTAAGTTACAGGCGCAACGTGAGGCTGATTGGCAACGATTCGTGGCTATTTTGGGCAATCAAGAACTACCTAAGTTAGCACAAGCCGGAATTGAATTTCGCATTCCCGTCGTCGCCGCAAAACAGCTATCTGGAGCAAAGCTCGACGCTTTTACCGCCATTCCGGGTTTTGTTATCGAAGCACAGCTTGAAAACGGCAACTGGGTGCCCTTCAATGCCTCACTTAATCAAGTACAGGCGCTTAGAGCGGTGCACCCAAACTCTGATCGCAAAGGACGAGCTTTGAGTTTAGAGAAAAAATAACGAATAAGATCAACATGTGATGCTAAGCCCTACTTAGTTCTTAGCATCTCTATCACCATTATCAGCCGCAAAAGAAACATTGAGAAAATGTAATTAATAGCAAAATGTTGAAAAAGTAATAAATATGTTTTAGCTTGGTTATTGTGTTACTTTTTTGTTCACTGAAGAATAAATCAGATGACATAACTACAATATAATGAGCTCAATCAGAGCCTATAATTTAGAAGGAATACTGAAATGAAATTATCGTTAAACAAGAAGAAAATCAAAGCTCTATCAGCTGACAAGCAAACTGTTCCAGCAGTAATGACTCCACAGGTT
The DNA here is from genome assembly GCA_000814665.1 of Pseudoalteromonas flavipulchra NCIMB 2033 = ATCC BAA-314. GTDB lineage: Bacteria > Pseudomonadota > Gammaproteobacteria > Enterobacterales > Alteromonadaceae > Pseudoalteromonas > Pseudoalteromonas maricaloris. Next base: position 111,947 of record JWIH01000016.1, on the reverse strand, counting down.
GCAGGCGGCGCGCTTCGTTTCAGCCAAGACAGGCTAACGCATTGTGTTGCCAATACGTGTGGTCGCCATACTTGCCCTGATATTTACTAATCGAGAGTAAATAACACAGTTCAGTGCCTCTAAGGAGGCACTTTAAGGCTTACTTAAATTTAACTTTTTTGTCGCTTTTTGTATAAATGCGCGACTCAGGTTCAGTCCACTCGCCGTTTTTCAAGTATTGCGTCGACACCGTAAATTGACCACTCTCAAACTTACTGGTTGATTTCACCTTTGTAATACCATCTTTGTTATTGATAACCTCTTCGTATGCCACAAACTCGCTCTGGTTCAGGACTTCCATTGTTCCTTGGGTGTAGAACCCTGCCGTCGTAAAATAGTAAAACACTAGACTGTTTTTACTTTTATCCCAGAAAATTAATGACTCTCCGCCGTACATGCCATCGTTGATTGAATGTAAGGTACGAATGGCTGTGCCATTTAAAGCCCGCTCCCAGTGACTGACATCCTGCATCTTTGGTTTATCTGAAGGCACATCAAAGTCCGATTGCCAAGTACCAAGATAAGGTGTAAACACCGAGAGTTCTTCATTTAATTTTTCATTAGCCCAAGATAGCGTACTGAATACCACCAATATGGCGAGCCCGAATTTTTTCATCATTTTTATTTCCGTTGATTGTGTCTCACTCAGTATAAAACTCAATACTAAGATTTGCGTAGCTAGTCAATCCCCCTCTGTGGGGCAGTGTCTAATATAGGCGGTAATAGCTAAATTGCTTGAGCTACAAAAAACTAAGGAAAATTACGTGAATCCATTCAAACATCAAATGTGACTTTATAACGCAACAAAAAAGTGCGAGATAGCATTACACCAAGTATGCTTTACCTATAACATTAATTATTATCTAAAAATTCAATTACTTCAGCGATTAGAGTAGTCACTTGAGCCCGATCTTCCCAGTTTATATTTTCCCAATCAACACCAAGGTCTAATTCAGAAATATCAGTAAATAAAAGCTTTTTAAGCAATGAACTCGAAGAGATATTCTTAATAATGTAGTTCTGTTTTTTAATACTAGTGGCAGCTTTCCCCTCTAGTGCATCTGAGATTTTTGCACCAATCGCTTTTCGGTCACCAATATTCAATACTTTTTTATCGTGTTGGACCTTGTAATCATTTTCAATTTTCAAAACGATCTTTTTTACTTTTACAAAAGAAAAGCTTAATCCATTTTCGTATGCTCGAATGACCTCTGGGTACCTTGTTAAAACATTGTAGTTATCAAAAGCCCCAAAAGAAATACCAAGATATTTTGCCTTTTCCCTAACTGTAATTCGCTTTTCACCAATTTTAAGGCGAGCTTGATCCAAATAGTCCACTTCCATCATCGCAGCTAAAAATGCTTGAAGCTTACCGTATTGAGGAAGATCCTCTCTACTAGCATTTTCTTGAAACTGTTTAACTTTTGAGAGTATAGGCTTGCGCGCATAGACTTTAAACTGAGCAACATGGCCAAACCCATAAGCGAAAACCAGTGCAAAAAAGCGTCTGTGCCCAGTTAGTATCTGATACTTTCCATCATCGATAGGGTATACCGTAGGCACTTGGATCATTTCAGAAACAGCTATATTTTCTCCAAGCTCAACGATTGACTCAATTGTTGTATTCGCCTTTTTCCATTCACTTGAGCCATATTTAAGACAATTTATGATGCAAGATTTACCAACAAGAACATAGTTCTCCCCGTTGTATAGATCACATAGTTTACGCTTAGATATCGCTCTCGATATAAACTGTTTTGCATGTTCATCTTCAATAAAAATACATGGCATAAACCTAGCGTTGGAAATGTCCGGAGTAACCGAGCTGAGAAAAAGTGATTTATACTCAAATGATTCACTATGCAGAAACTCTTTGTTATTCAGTGTCGCAAGTAGAAGCTGTTCAAGGTTTTCAGCCATAATTCCAGATGACTCCGTATTAATATTTAGGTACAACAAACAGGTTGCACGCCTGTAAGGCACGCTCCCTATAAAATTTAATAGCTCAGATGCTATCTAAGGATAAGAGTAAAGTGTGTCATTATATTGCAACTTAAAAGGGTTTAGTATCTTTTAGTAAAATAATTACTACGATACAAATTGACACTAACGCCCTACACCAATTTCCCACGCCCCACCAAAGAATAAAAATAAAAGCTTAAAAATCAAAATTTTAAACTTAAACATTTGCTAGGGTAGATAAGAATTCATAAGTACCAAATAAAACTTTTCCTCTGTAACCTTAAAGATAATATATAAGTACACAACTTCAACATCGAGCCGTACTTCATGTTAAAGCTCAACAGCAAAGTAGGTTACTCATGAAACAAAATACAATAGAAAAAACATCTAATCATACACTTTCAAGCAGAGAGTATCAGCTAATCAAGTGGGCATATAGTCATGGCTACTCTAAGGGACAAGCAAACGGCTTAGATGGTGTTTTTATTAGTTCCAGTGCAATACAAGGGTTACTTGATACCGATTTGCATAAAGAATTTGATACACAAAACTTTATAACTGACCTAGCTTAAAGCGCTCTGAGTGTGTCAATTTAAACTAGGTAAAAGTACTCACTCATATAATTCCGACAAGCCTGACTGACCGCAAAATTATAATAAACGAATCAGTCTGAGCTTGCTGGCTTTATGCACAGCTTAATTACCAATCAATTTCAATAATATTGCGCCTTCTTTTGTGTTTGTTTATTTGCATATAGCCTAATATTTCCAGAACACACTGTGATGATAAGCTCTAATTAATGTCTCACGAATGAGATTCGCTGTTTAAAGAATGTAATGATACATAGCATGATGGTATGGAAGCGTCTGATATTAAACGCCTCAAAGAGCTTGAAGAAGAAAATCGTAAGCTAAAAGATATGTTTGCAACGCTTAGCCTAAAGCACTCGATACTTGAGGATATCATCGCAAAAAAGCTGTAAAAACAAGTAGGCGCAGAGCTTGGGTAGAGCATTTAAGAGCTCAATTTAACGTCAGCGTCGCATTTGCTTGTGAAGTGGCAGGGCTAAGCCGCTCAGTTTTTTATTACAAACATAAACGGCCGTTAGATGATGAAGTTATCGATGCATTACTTGCGCTGGTAGAGCGCCATCCTAGGTGGGGGCTGCCTAAGCTATTCAAAAGGCTTCGCAATAAAGGTAAGCCGTGGAATAAAAAGCGTGTTGAACGCGTTTACAACATGCTAAAACTAAACTTGAGACGTAAGGGGAAGCGCCGTGTTCCAACAAGAACACCTGAACCATTAAGTGCACCGACACAACATAATGAATCGTGGTCAATATGACACCAATTGGCTATCTTGAGGCTGTATAGAATTCTACGAAATAGCTGTACTAAATTGGGTGGAGTTACATACTCATCGATTAGTATCTGCATAAATTAGTGAATTTGAAGATACACTGACGGTATCTAAAACTAGCTTTGAACTTCCCTGAAGTATATATATATCATTAATAAACATATTATTAGGTAATTCGGATGTTATGAGCTCAGGTTTAAAATCACCCAATTCAAATCTATATTTGAATATGTTCTTTCCGTCCGAGTGAAATAGCTCACCCTCTCTTAATGCAAAGGAATCTATAAAATAGCTTTTTGTTATGTTGGCTACATTTTTAGTACTCCCATCACTCTCTTTAACCCAGACACTTCCTTCAACATCGACATATATATAACTTCCATTTTTATAGGGGGCAAACCAGCTCACCTTGTCTAACGGTAAAAGAATCATTTTCATAGCATTTAGGTCATAGAGAAATGCTTGGTTCTGTCTCAATTTGTCATTCTTTATTAAGCCAAAAACAACATTTTCAGATTTAAATCCAATACTTATTGGGTAGTTTTTTAGTGTAACCTCAGCTCGCAATTCTCGAGTTATTAGGTCATAGACCTTAAATGAATCCTTATATAGGAAGAGCGCCGTTTTTGATTTCTCAGCAAGATCAAAGTCTAAAATATTTCCTACCATCCAAGGTTCCTCACCGTCAACTCCAGAACCTGTAAGTATTAATTCTTTAGACCCATTACTGTGTTTCTTAAGGTAAGCGTTGAATTCACCTTTGTAGATCGCCTTAAATTCATCTTCGCTACTCACGTAGAGAGGACTGAATTTCCTTTCTTGCAAATCGAAATCATAAATATCAAAAGAGTATGGAACACTCACAGCTATGATCTTGTTATTACTCAAATTGTATGCGAGCGAGTAAGCGCTTTTCTTATCTAACTTTTCGACTTTTGATAAAGAAAACTTATTCAATGAAAAGTAGACTATAGCCTGATTGATATTATCAAACCACGATATTGAGTCATTCTCTTTATCGTAACTCACTCTCCATATTCTTCCTTCTGTTTTATATAAGCTTGTTACCTCTGTACCTTCAATGTCTGTCACCATTAATTCCGTAAAACCAAACTGCACTCGCTCAAAGTATACCTTTTTACCCAGTTCATCAAAGTAAAGAAAGTTATCTCCAAATGAGCTAAGACTTGGAGAAGTGATCTGGTATTCATCACCTGATTTTATATTTCTAATCATAACTGTAGATAAGTTATTATTATTTCTATAGCCAAACTTAGAATATATTATTGTTTCATCGCTTATTCCGGCCATTACACGCTGCCGTTCATCGCAATTCATAATAAACTTTTGAGACTTTTCCTTATCCTCTAAATCAACTTTCCAAATTTCACATTGGCTGTTTCTAATCTTTTTAACGAAAAGCTCGCTAGACTTTAAAGACCAACCTGAAGGAGAAAGATTAATACCTTGATGTGAAAGCTTATTTTCTTGGTTTGTCACTAAGTCTCTAACGATAACACTAGAAAACCCTTCCCCTTCAGGAGTAAATTCAAAAGCAATAAATCGTTCAGATGGGTGTATGATGATCGAGTTGTAACTACCTTCAAGCCAAGAAATTGTTTTCTCATCAACACTAACTTCTCTCACATCTACATCACGTGTTTTAAACGATATAAAAACGAATATCAGACTTGTGATTAGCATGGCAAGTACAAAATAGAAAATAAACGCCGTACGAGGGGGAAAGATTTTTGGTGTACTATCGTGAGGATAAGACTCGGATGTGTTTTCGAAATAAACGATTTCAGGCTCAAGGAAAAAGCTATAACCTTTACTGTAGTGCGTTTTAACCACAATACCTTGCTGCTTGTTTGAACGTAAGATCTTTCTTAGTTCAGACATAGCGCGATTAATAGCATTATCATCTACATAGCGCTGACACCAAACACTCTCAACAAGGTCTTGCCTTGTTACGACCGACTCATGATTAACAATAAAATAACAAAGTAGTTTAAAGATAAGAGGCTCCAATTCTCTGGAGACTTCGCCATCAAATATTCTTTGTGACTTGGGATCCAAAACCCATTCACCAAATCGAACTTCTCTAACTTTCCTTGAAAAACTAACTTCGTTCATTATTTACTTTTAGCTATAAATACCCACTTAATCATTCTACTCAATAAGTACAATAACTCAACAATTACATAGCGAAAATAAATAAAACTCAAAAAAAACAACTACAAAAATAAAACACAATACCAACTTATGCAACAAAAAAACTACATGCAACCATGGTTATTATCTATAATATTGATGTCGATTTTTGATTGCCACTCAAATGACACATCATTAGCTACAAACGTATAGCTTCCTTTTTCTTTGCTCTGGATAATAATTTTCGCAGATACCCCTCTATTACATAGTGTTACTAATTGTCCAACCTTGAAACCTTCATCAGTATCACCAGGCATCCTGATAACACCATAAATCGTCCTACTCTTCAATTTCATAAGTAAATCACCAGAGCTGAACCCTTGTTGATCAAAGCTATGCTTTCTTATCCAATTAACTAAGCTGGATGATGTGGCTAATATTTTTTTTTCTTCATTTTTTTCATTGAGATACTTAATTAAAATATCTCCTTCAAAAACTTCTACATTTTCCGAAGCTAGAAACTCAAAAGCAATCGCATTTTCATATGCATACACGAGTTCAACTCTTGGAGGCTCTACTTCAATAGTAAAAGATGGTGAAGTAGAAGCAGAGATCATTAAAGAATATGTAGTGAAGCACCCTAATAATGCCTTTCCTACATTCATTACTAACAATTCTAAAGTTTAGGTTCTGGATCGGCGACACTATGTGTGGTAGTCACAATACCATCCGTATTACCGCCTACAACTTTTTTGGTTAAAGACTTATTAAAGTGACCTTTATCATTTAATTCTTTTAGATTTCTTTTTATAAATTTCAATTTAAGCATGATGTCTACACCTTTTATGTTTTTTCTTCGTAGTTATAGTCTCAGTCAACCTTTCAGCTCAACCGTCCCACTCCAGAGTACAAACAAAGTGTAAAAAGCAGTAATTATCAATCCTTAGAAACAAATAAGAAAATGATATTTATAGCTTTATTATGGATGAAGATAATGTTTAATATGATTTCTTAGATGGCTATTGACGATAATATTTATAAAAAAGTTTTCGCAAAATATGCTAATTTTTAGTTTTATTGGCGGGATAGTAGTGCTTTTCAAGCTAGTAGACACACAAGGTAAAGAACGAAACCTGTTACCTAAAGACCATCAGGTCATTAGGTAACAGATTTGTAATTCCTCTAATTATACGCTCTAAATAACCTTTTAGCTTTACTTAGCTCCTGTAAGTCCGGATGCTACTTCAAGCCCTACTTACATATTGCTACTAAACAAATTCAAGGTATATCAATGTACTTATCAAAGTTCTCTTATTATTTGGTATTTGCTCTCGTCCGCAGGTAAGTCAGCTTAGTCAAAGAGAGCATTCTTAAGTCACTAAACTGAAGAATATCTCTAGATAGTACATAGCTAATACCTATTACCGACTATTAGCTTTTAGTCATTGCTTGCCTTAGTTGCACTATCTACGACTCCCTCCCTAAAAATACATACTGGAATTCGTGTTACCGCCCAGTTGGTAAAAAAACATTGCAAATACACAATTAATACACAATTTAAAACAACAATTATACAACAAATTAATATCATAACTGCAATAGGGAAAGCGGGGAACGTTACCCTGTCTAGAGTAGTTGTTGCAGAACCAACACCAACAAGGAACAACGAACATGCTTGATTATCTTATTATTGGCGCAGGCCCAGCTGGGGTCCAAACCGCTTACCACCTAAAACAAAGTGGCTTGTCCTACCTCATGTTGGAGTCAGGTCAGCGCGCAGGGTGTTTTTTTGAAACATTCCCAATTCACCGGAAACTGATTTCAATTAATAAAGTATTTACCGGTTCAACAAACCCTGAATTCAACTTAAGACACGATTGGAACTCCATTTTAACTGATGACTACAGCCTTAACTTTTCCAGTTTTGACCGCGACTTTTTCCCAAGTGCTGATAACTTAGTCAAATACCTCAACCATTATGTTGACCAAAATCAGCTAAATATTGCTTATAACCAGCGTGTTAAGTCCGTCGAAAAGATTGCCGATCACTTCGTTGTGACCACAACTCATAATGCACAATATACAGCAGCCCGCGTCATCGTCAGCACTGGTGTCCCTAAGCCTTATATTCCGAAGATCGAAGGAATAGAGCTAGTTACACAATACTCAGACTTAAATATTGATTTGGCACCATATGAAAACAAACGCGTACTTGTTATCGGTAAAGGAAACTCAGCTTTCGAAACGGCTGATCACCTTATCCCTGCCACCAGCCTAATCCACGTTTGTAGTCCAAATCCTTTAGATATGGCATGGAAGACCCACTATGTTGGCGACCTACGTGCAGTAAACAACAATATTCTAGATACATATCAACTGAAGTCGCAAAACGCTATCTTAGACGCCGACATTAAGCGTATTGAGAAACAAGACAACCGTTTTATCGTGCACTTTAGTTATGCTCATGCTAATGGTGAGCAAGAAACCATAGAGTATGATGAGATCATTTGTTGTACTGGATTTGCCATGGACAGTAGTATTTTTGCCGATAGTGCAAAACCTGATCTCATGATTGAAGGCCGCTTCCCATCTCTAGATTGCAGCTTTGAATCCATCAATGTAAAAGGCCTGTATTTTGCCGGCACGCTGACACAATCCACCAAATATCGTAAGTCGACCTCAGGCTTTATTCACGGCTTTAGATACAATAGCCGCGCCTTAGTCGAGATGCTAAAACAAAAGCATCACAATACTACGCTTGCATGCGACCAACACTTAGGTACGCCAGAAGCAATCGGCAGTGCAATCCTGAACCGTATCAATGAGACAAGCGCGCTATGGCAACAGCATGGCTTCATGGTGGATGCAGTTACGGTATCAAAGAGCGGTATGGCACAATATTATAAACACTTGCCGAGTCCGTACCTCCATGCTCATCTAGGTGATCACTATCATTTGCAGATAGCATTAGACTTTGGTGCACCAATTGAAGGTGACCCGTTCAATCAGGTTCGAGTGCATAAAGACAACGCGACTGATGCGGAGTTAAGTAAATTCTTACACCCCATCATTGAACTTTGCTATCAGGGTGAAGTAATAGAGACTCATCATATTATTGAGGACCTAGAAGCGGACTGGACTGACGTAGAAGCGCACGTTAAGCCACTTCAACAGTTCATTGAGCGAGTATTACCAAAACTTGTTGGTGAGAAAATGCAAAATAAAGTGTCAGCATAACTCATAAATGAAAAAGGTTGGCAACCAAGCCAACCTTTTTCATTCTCTAAGAAACTTTAGACTCAGAGAAGTACTTTCGTCTCAACATATCATGAATAACAAATTCCTGTTCTCGACCATAAGCTTTAAACATACGGTTGTTATGCATATGCAAAAGAGAGCCGAGTAATGATTGTATACTCAAATTAAGTGAACCTGACTTTTCTAATGTCAAAATTTCCTTCACCACTGGCTCTGCCTGCTTCTGCCACGCCTCTAACAGCGCCAACATCGCTTGTTGCGTCTCATCACATTGCGCTAAGCTCGCAATATTAAGCTTGGTAAAGTCATCATCGAGCTGAGTTTGGTGATCGCGATAACGATTACCGAGCTGCTTTCTCAGCGCGCTACTCTCATTGAATTCTTTACCAAACCCTGCGCGCAATGAAGAGATCAGTGATAGCTTTTGTTCCGCATCATAATCAAATAGCGTCAGCAAACGGTTAGTACAAGCCAATGCGATACGCCAACGGACATCTTCTCCGAACTCTTCAACTAGCTGACAACTTTTCGCAATAAGCTCACTGTCAAACATAAACAAGCTTTCGATCAAAGTCATCGATTGCGGACCGCCGTAGCGCTCGACTTCTCGCTCATAAGTCATTAATTCAACTTTATGCAGCTGAGAGCTCTCTATCATAGGTGACAATAGCTGATTGAGTTTTGGCAATAACTCTCCACAAAGCACTGCTGGCTTGCCTTGGAAGCGTAAGCGTAGATGCCAATCCGGATCGCCATAGCGAATAAAGAACCACTTATCGAACAATGCACTATTTTCCTCAATAAGCGGCAATAACTGCTCATAAAGTAGCTGCTCAACAATGGTATTACCTGAATATATTTTTAAGCTAAGCCACTCGGAACCCGCACTGAAGCGCCGAGAGATTGGTGTGGCGGTAATATTTTCTAGTGGCTTTTCTGCAAAGTGCGTATGAGGAGCCGCATTCTCATTAAGTAAAGGAACAATGATTTCATTAGCGTAATGACGACCTTGCGCATCCGTTACACGCGGCGTCAGTTGAGATGCCAATACTTCGCTGAGCTCAACCGTATTACGGCCTTTGGTTTCCATTAGCAACACTTCTACCATCGCACTTTGGCTTAAGTTCAAAGTTAAAACATTATCTCCTGCGGCAAAACTAACCCAATCATCTAACAAATACTTCTCTTTGAGCTGTTGCAGCTTATTTGCGTCGATGTGTTGATTAACTAATAACGCTTCTAGCTCTTTGCGTTCAATACGCCATGTTTTCTCATGTAAAATCAGGTTATCTAACATGATGCGCGGCACATAAGTAGTGTTTATTAGGCTTGAAGGCAGTGAAAATTTGGGCGTTTCACTTTCTTGATGCTGCAACATACAAAGGAATTTGTAAGCGCTCAAGCTTCGAGCAGAAAAGTTATGTGCACTCGACAAACGCGGAATAATGCGTTTATTGAGTCGCTTACTCCAGAGTTTAACCTGCTGGCTTTCGACCCAAACATACAGATCACTTAGCGGGATCTGGTATTCAAGGTCTAGTGAACTGTCTGCCATAAAAACGATTTCGTACTGCCGTAAATGTGGCCTCGCAATCACGTTACCAGGCCTTCCCTCGGGCATATGTACAATTTCTGCGAAGATTACCTCTTCACTGTGACTATGTTCTTGCTCTAAATGATGAATAACCGATTCTTTTAATGTTTCATCAAGGTGGCAAAAACGACCCAAAAGATTAGCTGCCGACGGTCCATAACAGCCACTGAACTTGAACACAGGATTCGACTTTTCGTCCTCAAATAAGCTCAACATCACAGCCATTGAACGTGGCAAGTTAAGTTCTACTTTATCCTTAACTCTTTGCTTCAATTCGCTACTGCTCAAGACCACACAGCTTTTGCCTAAATTACTTGGCAATGTCACAGCCTGCTCAATAATCAGATCTAGCTCGGTATAGTCAGGGGCGCTAGCTTGTCCACTACTCGCTCGCCCCAACTGTAAACCACCTACTAGCGGGGCGTCATAACCGGTTTCAGTGGAAACACTAATACCCGACTCATCATCCAACACCATATCCAAAGGTACAAATTGACCTTCAAACCGCGTGTTGAACTTATTAATAAAGTTTTCAAGTGGGTTATGCTTAGCGCCGCGATTTAAGCTCGCAATCAATTGCAGTTGTTTATTCACTCTTGCAACTTCTTGCTGTGACAATTCACAATGTAAAAAGGCGCGGTAAGTATCTGATTGGAAAAGTTTGTTTTCTTGAACTTTAACCGGTAGCTCAGAAAGGTATTTAAAAATGGCTTGATATTGCTCAGGCTTCGCTTGTCCCGCTTCATCCATCACTGCAAGGTCATGGGTCGCCTGCTCCAACTTGGCGTAAACTTCTATAGGCGCAACGTTTTTCAACGCTTTTATCAACGCAATGTCGGGGCTTTCACCGGTAAGAGGTAGCGGAATATCGGGAATTAATACCCCTTCACTGATGAGTTCTTCAAGGTATGCACTAACTTCATCATATTCAGCTTCGTTATAGCGCTGACAAAACTGCTCAATGAGCTGAGAAAAGCTGAGCTTTTGCTTCGCCAGTTCCAGCATAGTGATGAAGTATTCATCACTGTCAACTGCACTCAGGCGATATTGCATCGCTTCATCAGAGAGGTAAGTTTCAATATATCGGCACTGATCTGCTATAAAGTAATGAGATGGATTAGGTAAATAAGATAAGTTATCTGATTTTGCTTCAGTTTCTGCTAAATGAGAGCGAATTGCAGACAGCAGAAACATGTCTAAGCGAGTTTTGCGGGAATCATGCTCTGCGCTATCACTCACAAGACGAGTTTCTGAGCCGATTTTACCCGTATGGACACCAGAAAAAAGACCAAAAGGTGTAGGTCGTGAAGACATTCGAATGAGGTATCGCAATAGCGCCAATGCCACTTTTTTACCTTGCTTAGAGTCTGGCTTTTCACGCCACTGTTCCAATCGCTCTAATAGAGATGGACTTGCGACGTACAAAGCTTCCATCACTCCAGGTGTGGCAAGCCAGGCACTTAACATCGCATTACTATCTTGCTGATTGAACAAGGTTTCAACCGGCAGTTTTGGTGTTCGCAGAACAAAAAAGGAGTCTGTTGTTATTTTAGCTGGCATAGTTACTCCTTAACTCATTAACAGACAATCGGTCCAATCTAGGTCATCATCCAGCACACCGATAAGCGCTAAACCAATACCTGAAAAACCCATTAAAAAGCCAAAATCTTCCTGATATGCCTTTTCCAGACCGTTATATGAATACAGGGCTTCTAGTCCATGTTCTTGGTACTGATTTAAGCCATAATCTAGCCAGGTTAAGGCGGCCTGCTGTAACTTAGGATGAGGCATGATTTGGTTGAGCAGTTGATAAATAGTGACTAACCCAAAAAATCCATGACAAAGTCCAGCATCGTTAATATGGCCTTGTTTTGCGTCTCTATCGACGTTAAACAACGCGATTTCCAATGCCTGCTCAACATATCTTGGCTTATCAAGCGCATGCCCAGCTCTTGCAAGTGTTAACGCAATCGTTAAATCACCATAACACCAACCTAAACGAGAACGATGTTCGTCTCCTGCACATGAGCCAAAACAAGCGAGCCTATCAACTGCATGACTCTGCTGTTCAAGTAGCCAGTCACAGCCCGCAACGACCAGTTTTTGCGCCCGCAGCTTTACTTTTTCGTCCTGAAGCGCAGAAATAAGTGCCGCGATAATGCCAGGAATACCATGTGCCAGCCCTAAATTAAATTCGTGGCTTTCCGTATCTTCTTGATCGAACCGATACACCGACTGCTTCGGCTGAGGCCAAGCAACCTGATTATCATTTAGCTCTACCGCAACTGACTCATACCCCGTAACAAGACGATCAAATAAAGTACTTTGTTGAGTCTTTTTTGCACGACGTGAGATATAGGGAGAATATCCGGCAAGGCCTAACACCATTTCAATTTCTCCAGTCCAAGGAGAAAAGTCGAGTGCAGTGTCAAAGAAGTTATCTATCTCCTCCAGCAGCTCAGGGTCATACTCTTCGTCGTCATATTGGTTAAAATACTCAAGCACCCACGCCTGTCCAGCTAACCCTGAACTCAGTTCAGGGGTTTGCTCTGCCAATTCATTTTGGAGCTTATCTAGCGCCAGATGAAATTTTTCCTCATTGACCCAAGCATCATTAAAGTTTGCCGCTCGAAATAAAAACAATAAGTGCCCAGCTAAACCGCTAAGCAAACCATTACTGTTAACAGCTTCAAGATTTGACTCAACCTGCTTGGCTAGCTTTTCTACTATAGATAGAATTTGTTCTTTCTTTTTTAAATCTAACGCCTTTAGCATACTTATCCTTGTTTAAATTCTTAATTGTAATTTTTGTACTCACCATAGGTAAGTTAACCTTTTGTTTAGTCAAACTCAAACTTTGACATATAGATTGCCATTAAAAAAACAAAGTGTTGACATTTATTCAAACTAACACTAGCTTAATTTTTGTACACACGCGTTCAATGCGTGTAGTAAAAGGATTGAAATAAAGGACTGCCATTAACCAACATAAGTAAGGAAAAACGAATGAAATTGACACTAAACAAAAAGTGCATAAAAGCGCTCTCAAATGACAGCAAATCTATTCCAGCGAATATGACACCTCAAATTGCTGGCGGTGATGTTCAAGCTAATTCTCCAGCGGGCTCTCTATTCACAGATCGCTATGGCGATTGTTGGACAGGTCGTAACCACTCTTGCCGTGAGCACACTTGTCAGATCCCATAATGTGCTACAGCAGTAAGCCTTAAAATAAAGCGAGCTGTATGCTCGCTTTATTTATTCAGACCCCGATGTCGAGGTTTGCTCTTCCCCTTCATGGTGCACTGGCTTTTTGAGCTTAATTTCTCTGTCAGCCGAGGCAATGGTTTCTTTTCGATGCGCGATGATAATACGCGTTATCTTCAACCGAGACACCGCATCATTGATATCCTCTTCCAACCCAGTATCAAGATGACTAGTCGCTTCATCCATAAACAGTATTTTCGGATCTTTATACAGAGCACGCGCCAGGATGATCCGTTGCTTCTGACCACCAGATAAGCTTGACCCCATATCACCAATCAAGCTGTCATACCCCATTGGCATATCGCTGATATCATCATGAATGGCAGCAAGCTGGGCACAGTGCACCACCTTTTCCATATTAATCGGGGAGTCGAAAAAAGCGATATTATCAGCCACAGTACCTGATAGAAGCTCATCATCCTGCATTACCGCAGCAATCTGCTGGCGGTATTGTCTAGCGCCAATTTGGCTAAGAGATATGCCATCCACCAAGATTTCACCGCTGGATGGTTTATTTAGCCCCAGCATTAACTTAAGTAACGTCGACTTACCGCAGCCAGAAGGCCCTGTGATTGCTACTGACTCGCCCGCATTGATTGTTAAGCTCAGCTTGTCTATGACATTGGGGGTTGCGTCTGAATAAGCAAACGACAAGTTTTTTACTTCAATTTTGCCTTCGATATTCAATTTTCGATATTGATCTGGTTGTAACTCTTCTTTGTCCGTCAAAGCAATATCGGCGATACGGTCAAAGTGGAGACCTAGCATTTTAAACTCTATCAGTTTCTCTATAAGGTTTGCGGTCTTATCCATAAACTGACGCTTGTAAGACATAAAGGCAAACAGCATACCGGTACTAAACCCACCTGCAATCACTAAATGTGCAGCCAAATAAACCACAATGATATTTTCGATACCAAATAGCGCACGGTTAATCGCGTCATAGCCAATTTTAAAATTACCCAAGCGGATATTGTGGTTAATCGCGCTAGCATAGCGATTTTGCCACTGTCCTTCTCGCTTGACCTCTGAGCCAAATAATTTAATTGTTTGGATCCCGCGTACCGTTTCCATAAAGTTGGAATTTTCTTCCGCGCGCGCCATGATTTCTTGCTCACTGATATTGCGAAATGGCTTATACATGAGCATTCTGATAATCGCGTAAGTGATCACAGCAACCAACACAACCGCTGATAACATAGGGCTATAGAAGAAGATCATCGCTAAGGTAATAATCGCCATTAAGCCATCAATAATCGCTTCAATGACTCCCGTTGTAAGAAGCTGCTTTACTTGCTGAAGAGAGCCGAAGCGAGAAACAACATCCCCCATATGGCGCTTCTCAAAATAGGCGATGGGTAAGCGCACTAAGTGGTGAAATAGGTTCGCCCCCAGTTGAATATTCATCTGATTACCAAAGTGCAGCAAGGTAAAGCCACGTAGCGCATTGGTAGCGATTTCAAAAAGCAGTACTAAAAAGAACCCTATCGCCAGCACCGTCAAGAGAGAGGTGTCACCAGTGAGTATGACATCATCTATAACCAGCTGAATATAATAGGGCGCTGCCAGCGTAAATACCTGTAGCAAGATGGATAACATAAAGATAAGCAGCAGTGAGCGTTTTAAGCCCGTAATACGGCTCCAAAAATCTGAGAATCTAAGGCTCGCTTTTTGCTCTTTCTTTTCAAAATCTTTGGTTGGCGTTAACTCCAATGCCACGCCAGTAAAATGCTTGGAGGCTTCTTCCATCGTAAAGGTTTTTTCGCCACCAGCTGGATCATGGATCACGATGCGCTTTTCGTTGGCTTTTTTAAGCACCACAAAATGATTCATGTTCCAATGTAATATAGCAGGAGTTTGCAGCGCATCTAGATCTTCAAGTTCAATTCGCAGAGGCCTTGAAGTTAAATGGAGCTTTTCAGCAAAGTGCATAATATCGAGCAGCGTACAACCTTCGATTGAAATGCTGAAACGCTGCCTTAAGCGAGTTAAATCAGTGCGATAACCATGATATCCAGCAACCATAGCAAGGCTCGCAAGACCACACTCAGCCGCTTCTGATTGGATGATCACTGGTAAAGATTTCCGCGACCAAAACTCTAACTTATTGGCTGCGCCTTCATGTTCCATTTCCATATCAACCCTTTTACTTCTTATAACTGGCCTTTGATGCTAAATACTGGGTCAAACAACCAACGCAATAAAGAGCGTTCTTCTACCACAATATCCGCATCAAGCGTCATACCTGCACGCAAGACTGTATCTTTACCATATGCTTTTACTGCTTGTTCATCCAACGTAACCACTACACGATACGCAGGCTCTTGAATGATGCCTGGCATGTTGGTTTCCTCAGGCAAGATAACGCTGTTACTAAGCTCTACGATCTTTCCTTTGTATATACCAAACTTTTCGTAAGGAAACGCGTGGTAGCGCAATTTTGTTTCCTGCCCCTCTTTGATAAAACCAAAAGCCGAAGTTGGGATATAAACAATTGCTTGCATATCACTATCTTCAGGGATAAGGGTCAGTAAATGCTGACCTATGGAGACATTTTTGCCAAGTTTAGCGAGCAATCCCGTCACCACCCCAGATTGGGCCGCGCGGACTTCACCAAGTCGCTCCTGCTCGATGGATGAGATTTGGATAAGCAGGTCAGCTTGCTGCGATTGCAGCTGAGAAGTTCGGTTTTGATGTTCAATCGGCAATTTCGCCAATTGATTTTTGATGTTTTTAAGCTGTGACTCAAGCGCTATGCGCTCTGAACGGATTGAAGAAGCTTGTTGCTTTAATGAAAGCAAGGTGTCTTTTTGACGCTGTAATTCTAGTTCAGAAATATAACCAGTGCCTTTTAAGGTCGCAATTTGCGATACTAAATCTTGATTAAGTAGTAGTCGCTCTTGGAACGTGCTTGCTTGGCTCTCAAGTTCTTTTAACTTTTCTTTTACGGTCGTTTCTTGTTGTTGTAGCTCTTCAATATCAAGCTGGTACTGTCCACGTAGTTGCTCTATCTGCTGTAGTAAGTTCTTTTGTTGAAAGCGATATTGATTCAGTAATGCTTGATTCAACTCTGTGGCTTCAGTGCTATGTTTTGCAGATGCAATTCGCAGCAAAGGTTGCCCAGCTGCGACTTGCTCACCCTCTTTGACCAATACTTCAGACACCACACCTTGTTGCATTGCAGCAACACGCAGCAGTCCACCACTGGGCTCAATAACACCAGATACTCTTTCCTTTCTGGTATAGCTACCACTTGATAGAAACACGATGCTTAAAATCACAACCGTTAAAATGAGTAGTCCCAGAGTCTTAAATACAGGCGGTTGGATTAAGCTAATTGTGCCCTCTAAGCGGTGCTGTTTATGCTCTAACACCTCACGGCGAAATAAATTTTCCATAGCACTTATCGGGTAATATTATTGTTAATATTTTTTTATTGAAAATACAATGTACCATGGGTGGTAGAGGAAAGGAACCGAATAAGCGCACTTACAAACAAAGAGTTAATTGTTTACATTTTAGGTAAAAATCCTGTTGACAAAGTAGAGGGATTATTTTTTAATCTGACTGATTTATAATAAAAAGGAAATTAATATGAAGAAACTAACGTTACAAAAAAAGAAACTCAAAAGCCTCTCTTTTGAGGGTAAGACATTGGCACAGAATACCACGCCTTTAATTGCTGGAGGTAGTCCAGACCCAACAGGTGTGTGTATCCATACCCCACAAATTAAATGCCGTTCGGAAGTAAAGCAACCTTTTTAATTTGAGGTTAAATAATGTCTGGGCGCTGTTACTGCGCCCTTTGTGAAAGAAAAAGTTAGAATTTTACCTTTTAATTGGACGCTGCCAGCCATCCAAGTTACGCTGTTTTCCTCGCGCGACTGCCAATTGCTCATCTTTAACACTTGAGGTAATCACTGAGCCTGCACCAATCGTTGCCGTACTACCAATTTCAACCGGTGCAACTAGTGATGAATTAGAGCCAATAAAGGCATTATCACCGATAATGGTTTTTGACTTATTCACACCGTCATAGTTACAAGTGATGGTCCCGGCACCAATATTCACTTTTTCCCCAATTTCAGCATCTCCAAGGTAGGTCAAGTGATTAGCTTTTGAACCTTTACCCAAACGAGATTTCTTCATCTCGACAAAGTTACCAATATGAGAATCTTCTTCCATTATCGCGCCAGGACGCAAGCGAGCAAATGGACCTAAAGTACACTTATCAGCGACCAACGCATCTTCGATAAGCGTATTAGCTTTAATAACTACGCCATTACCGATTTTACAGTTTTTAAGTACGCAGTTAGGACCAATAACAACATCATCGCCAATTTCAACATGGCCTTCAAATATCACGTTAACATCAATCTGAACATCTTCGCCAGTTGTTACCTGTCCACGCACATCAATGCGAGCAGGATCCGCTAAACTAGCACCATTAATCATCAAGGTTTCAGCTTGCCAAGTTTGATAAGCGCGCTCTAAAGCAGCAAGTTGCACACGGTTATTCGCACCTTCTACTTCCATCTTATCATCAGGCTGTGCAGAAGTAATTTCTACCCCTTCGCTGTGCGCCATCGCCACGATGTCAGTGAGATAATATTCACCTTGTGCATTATTATTCGATAGCTGTCCAAGCCACTTTTTCAATAATCCACCGTTAGCCGCCATTATGCCTGTATTGATCTCGGTAATAGCAAGTTGCTCCGCAGACGCATCTTTTTGTTCGACAATACCAACCAATTTGCCATTTTCTCGCAGCATACGGCCGTAACCTGTCGGGTTTGCTAAATCAACAGTGAGTACCGCAAGGCCTTTAGCTGGCGTCACATCCAGCAAACGCTGTAGCGTGCTCAGCTTTGTGAGAGGTACATCACCATAGAGGATCAGTACTTTATCGTCATCACTGATATGTTCCTTTGCTACCGCGACAGCATGACCAGTACCCAACTGCTCAGCTTGATGCACCCAGTTCACTTCATTATGTGATAACGCGGCTTGTAGCTGCTGCGCACCATGACCGAAAACTAAATTGGTAGACTGCGCGCCCAATGAGACCGCATTGTCGATAACATGCTGAACCATCGGCTTTCCAGCGATAGGGTGAAGTACTTTTGGCAACTTAGAGCGCATGCGAGTGCCTTTACCCGCAGCAAGAATAATTGTATTTAACGGCATGAACACAGGATCCTTTTTCTTGTGTCAAAAAACAAACGTACGGTTCAATACTCTTGTCTTTAATCCGGTCACTTCATTGTGCACCGTAATACTGAAATGGCTTTAGCAGACAACAAGCACTTACTAAGTACAAATTGCGCAATATTGTAGCGAGGATTGGTGAGAAAGGTAAGAGTGTACTTTTCTTCCACACAGCGGTTTAGTCAAAAAATACGTTAAAAGAATGCAATAGTACCTACAACACAGTCAACTGAATCGTTTTAACACACTAAAAGTGAGCTAAAGTGGCACGAAGCTTTCGCCTCGCACCACTCAATGTTCAGCACCTATTTGGCTGGAGCTTGGGGCGGAGTCGGCGTGGCTGGGGCTGGTCCGCCATCGCCTTTGGTAACGGTTACATGGCGCTCTTTCACCACTTTACCACCAACGGTGTACTGAGATTCTTTCACTGTCACTTCACTTTCAGCTCCAACAGCTTCGATATCCGTATTTTTTGGTGTTTCTGGGGTCTTGCGACCTTTGATAAAATCAAACATATGTGCTCCTTTAATTATGCAGCTTGTTGTTTTTTCTGGTTCAACTCTTCTGCCTGCCCCTGATCGAACTTGATATGGCGATCAGCGAGGTGAAAGTATTTGTCATCATGAGTTACCGCAATTACTGTTTTACCTTGCGACTTCAACCATGGCAGCAATTCTTGATAAAATAGCGCTCTAAAATGTGGGTCTTGATCCGCAGCCCATTCATCTAGCACGTAGATATCTTTATCTTCGAGAATTGAGGCGATCAATGCCAAACGCTTTCTCTGACCTTGAGAAAACTGTGTGGCGGAAAACCCTTCCTCATCCACGCTTAGCTTGTGATCCAATTGAAACTGAGCCAGCAATGTATTCGCCGTTTTTCTATCTACTGGGTCGCCTTTGGCGTCTAACAGCTCGCGATAAAGGTAGAAATCGGGCAGCACCATCGTAATTTTATCTCTATAGCTATCAAGTTGAGCTGCATGCACTTCCTGTTCATCTACTTTTATTACGCCCTTTGAGGGTGTGTAAAGACCCAATAGCAAGTGTAAGAATGTTGACTTACCACTGCCGTTACCACCGGTAATAAAAATAATTTCTCCTTTATTAAACGTCAGATTCAGTTTCGGCAAAGAAAAAGCGGTATCTTCTCCTTTCGCTTCATAAGCGAAAGAGACATCTTTAAAAACTAACTTATTCCAGTTGTCTGAAAGCGGCGTGTGCTGATCCGTAGTTAATCCACCTTGCTCACTGCCAAGCTGTAAAGATTCGATTTTTTGCATCGAGACGCGTGCCCGAGCGATGTTTTGCCATAGATTCATCACATACCCAAATGGTGCCGCAATGTAAGTTACGATAAGGATATAACTCATTACTAATTCAGTGCGCTGTAGATAATGGCTGACCGCAACTATGGTGCCCAACGTGATGAAAATCACCACCTGACTTATATTGCGGTTAATGTCCCAGGCAAAGCCATATTCACGCTCGCTGCTGCGTAACTCAGTCATCACTGGCTGTAGGCGCTTCTCAAAAAAGTACTGGCGTCTCGCTTTGTTGACTGTTAATTGTTTCGCGCCATCTAAAATGCCCTTATAGCCCTCAAATACATGGTCTTGATGTTCACGCATTTGGTTCGCGGCCTTGGTTATTTTTGTCATTACTATTTTTGTGATTAAAAATGACACTAACGCAGCTAATACAAGAATGCCAAACATGACTTCAGACAGTACAAACAGATAACCGAAACAAGCCAACAACAGAAAACTGTTATAAACGAAAGCTGGCATCTCAGCGAGCGCCCCCGAGATAGCATTCACATCATTGGTCAGAACGTTATATAGTCGCGCTCTACCAGCTTTTTCTAGTTTGTCGTAATCGGTTCCCAAAATTCGACTAACTAGGTTTTGGCGCACACTATTTACTGTGCCTGCACTGTATTGAGAGAGAAAATAACTCGTCGTCATTGAAGCCGCTAATAGAAACGTGACTAATACCGCAAACACAACAACCTCTAGAGGCTGAAAACCGGTTTCCCCACTTTCCCCTATCATATGAAACAAAGCTATCGATGTAGCCGCAGTAAACAAACTAGCGAGCCCCGATAAGAACATGATCTTTTTGAATTTTTTAATATAGTAAAGCAACATAATAAACCTGCTATTTTGGGGCTCGCAGTCACGAGCCACATGACTAACTTATAGTTCCACTGGCTCGCCCATTGAAACAACAATCCGACGCTCGCCTTTGAATGGATCGCGGCCGTGTGATACCAACATGTTGTCCATCAGTAACACATCGCCTTTTTCCCACAAGAAAGTCACGGTCGCCTTTTTATAGGCTTCGTTGATATGCTCAATCACGTCGTCAGGGATCACAGAGCCGTCGCCATACATTGTGTTATAAGTTAACGCTTCTTCGCCAAATTGAGACACCAACTCTTTTCTAATCACTGGACACAAGCTTGACGGATGCCAGAATGCAGCATGGTTAAACCACACCTTTTCACCGGTATGAATGTGATCGCGAATAGCAGGACGCACTTGGCGAGTACGGATTTGATCGGCACTGATAATTTCCAACTCAACATCCGCTTTCTGACAGTATGCTTTAACTTCTTCAATATCATCAGTGTTGAATGCTTTTTGCCAAGTTGGGCCTAAGCCATTGCCATAGTTGCGTACTAACATCCAACCATGCTGTTCAAACTTGGCTTTAATATCAGCGTCAATATAGTCATGCACTTTTCTAACGTCTGCGATAGGTGTCGCACCGCGCTCCTCTGCTGGGATCATGCAGCTAAATGCAATCTTCATTGGCCATTGTTTAACGTATGACAACTCGTTGTGCTGTGCGATGCTCAATTCATTAGGAAACTCAGTTGAGGTGTAAGCACCTTTGCCGAGATTGGTGCGAGGTGTCGCGCCTTCCATATATTTTGCGAGCGTCGGAATAAACTCATTTGCGACGTCACGGAAGTCGTCTTCATTCTGTAGATTAAAACCACGTAATAGAATTGCACCGTATTGTTTCAGCTGCTGATCTATTTTTGCTGCATTGTCAGCAACCCACTGCGCAGCACTGTGTGTTCCGCTAGTATCTTCAATTACAAGCGGGAAATCTGGACCTTCAGGTAAAAAACGCTCCTGAAGTGCAGCTGGCATTTGACCATTGTATTGCTCTTTGAAAATTACAGTATCTTTTAACATGGATATTTCCTTTTATATTTTAGTTTAAATGTTTATTAATCAGTGTTTTAAGTTCATTTTCTTTCATAATGGCATGATGATCTGTGTCCTCAATGCCAAATGCTTCACAATGTGATAAACGTGTTGACCATCCCTCTACAGCCGTAAAATCGCTGGCGTAAATTAGTCGAGCACTGGAAGCAGAAGGAATGCAGGTATGGGCTGAAAATAATGCATGGTTATGGCTCAATATCTGCCACTGCATCTGTAAATCCATTAAGGTAAACGCTTTAGAGACTAGGTGCTGTGTCACACACAACTGATGAAGCATCGCCAGACGTTGCTCGTGATCCAAATGCTGTACATCTTCAACGGCAATGCCATCCAGCGACACCCCAAGTTCTTCGGCAAAAGCGCCTAACCGCTGTAATTCACTTAGTTCAATATTTCTATGTAGCTCAGGAACATATGAATCAATCATGGTCAGACTAAGTACTTTTTCTTGCGCCAACCTTTGCATGGTGTGACCAATTACTCCACCCATCGACCAACCGATCAGATGATAATTCGGGTGCTCGATACCAACCTCAAGCAAAGACAGATAATGTGTGGCCAGCGCAGTGATCGATCTAAATTGCAAGGTAGTGGATTGCAGCCCGTAAATAGGTGCATTCGTTTCCAACTCAGAAACCAATTGTGCATAGCAAGTCAACTGACCACCCACAGGGTGAATAAACACAATCGGGGGTTGTTGGTCATCGCCTTCACGCAAACACACAAGTTGTTTAAGGTCACCATAACTATCCATTGCATCCACTTTTGCTGCCAGTGAACTCAACGTTTGCTGCTGGAAAACATCTAGTGCATTGAGCTGCACATTGAACGTCTTTTTAATTGCTCGGACTAGCGCGACCGCTTGTAATGAGTTGCCACCTAGCTCAAAAAACGACGACCCCTTAAACAGCAGCGTATCCGTCGGTAGCCTTAATACTGCTTGCCATACCTCTGCTAACTTGCACTCCGTCTCAGTGCTTAAACTGTCCCCGGATGGCTCAACCTCGACTTGTGGTAATGCAGAAATATCCAGTTTGCCGTTGCGAGTAACTGGCCAGTGTGTCATGGCAATATATTGTTGAGGTATCATGTAGCTTGGTAATTTCGCACTTAATGTAGCGCTCAACCCAGTACTATCAAGCACTTCAGATACACCTTGTACATATGCCACAAGCATAGGAGTACCACTTGCTAAATAACTAATCATCACATGTGCCCTTACAACTTCAGGCAAAGCGAAAAGATGCTGCTCTATTTCAGCCAATTCAATACGATATCCGTTTAGTTTCACTTGAGAGTCAGCACGACCTACGTAGTGCAAAATACCATCTGAAAAACGCACGATATCGCCTGTTTTGTATAACCGAGCATGGCATGATTGGTGGTAACCAAACGGGTTATCAATAAAGCAGCTGGCAGTTAGCTCAGGTTTACCTAAATACCCTTCTGCAACGCCTTCACCACTGATATATAACTCCCCACTCATTCCTTCTGCGACTAATCTTTGATGATCATCAAACACATACAAACGAGTATTAGATAACGGCACACCTAAATGTGGACAGGAGCCTGAGATTTCAGCAACCGTTGCATTGACGGTACATTCTGTTGGACCATAAACGTTCAAAGCCTTCCGATCATACTGGTGCTGCCACTTAACCAAACGCTGCCAAAGTGACTCAGAGATGGCTTCACCGCCTATGATAAGGTTTGGTAATTGCGCATCTAGGTCTTCGTCCAGCCACATTTCGACTAAGCTTGGCGTACAATCCAATACCGTCACGTTATTGTCGCTAAGGTATTCGCCCAGTTGTTGTGGTTGTAACTTAAGGGTTTCTGGTATCGGTGTTAACGCCATTCCAGCTATCAGCTGCAATAACCCCTGCAACGACGCATCAAAAACATAGTTAGCATTCCATCCCCAGTTTTGTTCACCTTGGCATATTGGCCAACGTTGCATCTCTTCCATCAATGAAACTGCATTGCGGTGCGATACCATGACACCTTTCGGCTGCCCTGTAGTACCTGAGGTGTATATCACATAGGCAAGATCCTCTGCCGAGACGATAACAGGGGTAACTTCCCCAGCGACTTGTGCGACTTCTAACATATTGACGGTAGTGCTTGGGCACTGAGCGTTATCAAAGCGCGTCTGATAAGCTGGCTGTGAAATCAATAGACTGGCTTTAGCATCAGCTAGCACAAAATCAACTCGTTCTCGCGGTGCGCTTGGGTCTAGCGGCAAGTAAGCTGCGCCAGTAGTCAGAATGGCTAACAAAGCAACGACCATCTCATCACTTTTGTCCATCTGCACAGCGATAACCTGTCCACGCTCAATACCATGAACTGTCTGGAGCACTTGCGCACACTTTGCTACACGCGATGCCAATACTTGAAAGGTCCAACTTTGATCCTGCCAGTGAAGCGCGATGTTAGTTGCGTGCTTTGCTACAGTATCTGACCAACATGTGACCAAACTCTCGGCAACAACAGGCTGCGTCGAGTCTAGCGGATTCAACTTAGCGAGTAGTGCTGTAGTTTGAACTTCGTTACAAAGTGTCAACGCGCTCATTGGTAAAGTCATGATATCGCGTTGCAAATTGCCTTTTACCAACGCGCGTAACAACTGCATCATCTGCTCGGATAACCGCTCAATGCTCGATGCTTTAAATAGGCTAGTGTCGTATACCCAATTAACGGTTAACTGGTGGTCAGACAGCTCAAAATGAACATCTAAATCAAACTTGGTTGTGATCTTTCCATCCGTTAGCGAGGTAAACTCAACACCTGATAAAGCCTCTATCGAGTCTGCTTTATCAAACCGGAAGCTATCTTCCCCATCCGTAGTCAACATTATCTGAAATACTGGGCTTATCGCTGCGGAGCGATTCACATTAAGCGCATCAACTACTAAATCGAAAGGCACCAAATTATGTGATTGTGCGGCAATATTGACGTCACGTATGTGAGCTAAATACTCTCCCAGAGTCGCAAAGTCGGTGTGCGCCGTTAGTGCAATGGTATTTACAAATAGTCCAATTAAATCAGCTAGCTTTTGATCATGTCTACCTGCCACTGGCGCGCCAGTTACACACTGAGATTCACGGCCATGTTGTGCAACAACAAGCGACAACGCTGCATGTGCCAACATAAATGGGGTTAGATTATGCGTGCCGATAAAATCCTTTAACGCCAACGCTTCAGCCTTTGCAAGAACCTGGGTTACAACGGCTCCAGCTTGCTGTTTCATTTTCGGCCGAGGAAAATCCAAGGTAATACCATGCTCTGCTGGTGCATCCTTAAGGCACTCCTGCCAGTGTTCAAGCGATGCTAAGCAGCTCTCACTGGTCAAGTATGTTTGCTGCCACACAGCATAATCCGTGTAATTAAGCGCATTATGCGGCAAGTTTGGCTTCTTACCTTCTTGCTCACCACGGTAGAGTTCGGCGAACTCGTTAAACAAGATGTTCATCGACCAACCATCGGTAGCAATATGATGCAAGCACAATAGTAAGGTACCCGAATTTTGCGCAGCACCATCAATGTAAGCCACGCGTATCAGCGGAGAGCAGGTGAGATCAAATGATTCATTCAACTCACTTTGCACTCTCATTAACTCATCAGCATAGTGCTCTGCACTGGTATGGTAGTGAGCAATAGTAAATGCTGAAATTGGCTGAACCTGCTGTATCTCACCTTCATCGGTTTCATGGTAAGACGTTCTTAATACTTCGTGACGCTGAAGCAGGCTTAAAAACGCGCGTTCGGCTGAATCAATGTTAAAATCACCGCGAACTTCAAACTGATAATTTAGATTATATTGCGTACTACCATGACCAAGTTGGTCGATAAACCACATTCTGCGCTGTGCTGCCGACAAGGGATACCCCTGCTCCGAACTTGGCGCTTTGGTGACGCTAAGTAAGCTAGTGGTATGCTGATATTGCGCGACTAATTCGGTAAATTGAGCCAGTGTAGGCGCTTCAAATAAACATTGCACAGGCACTTCAGATTGTGCAGCATGATGAATTTTGTGCACGACATTCATCGCCAGTAGCGAATGGCCGCCGAGTTCAAAGAAATTACTTTCCATGCCAATGTGCTCTGGCGCAAGCTGCAGAGCAACAGCCCAAATATTGGCAACTACACTCACTAAAGCGCTAGAGGGTGGTGTCAGTTTCGTAGCCGTATTACTTTGCTCACGCACCAGGCGGGCACGATCTATTTTGCCATTTGCGGTCAGTGGCATCGCTTCTAAAAGTACAATCTGAGCCGGGAGCATATGTAAAGGCAAACACGGAGTAAGTGCCTGTTTAATCGCCTCAACACTCTGTACCTGATGGCAAGTTACATAAGCAATTAAGCTTTTTTGCCCACCCTCAGTTTCGACTTGTACTGCGGCCTCTTTGACATCGGTTAGATTTGTTAGCGCTTGCTCTATTTCACCGATCTCGATACGAAATCCGCGGATCTTTACCTGATTATCGGTTCTGCCGATATAACAAACATTGCCATTTTCATCCCACTTAACCATGTCGCCGGTGCGATAAAGTCGCTCACTCGTAATTGAATCAACATGGACAAAACGCTCTGCTGTCATATCAGGTTTGTTTAAGTACCCTCTGGCAAGTCCTATTCCGCTTAAGTACAGCTCACCAACAACGCCAACGGCACTGCGTTGCTGCTCAGCATCCAAAATATAACAACCCGTACCTGAGATTGCCTTACCGATTGGATATTGGACTCTCCCTACTTCTTCAATTTCATAGTAAGTACTAAATGTCGTATTTTCAGTCGGTCCATAAATATTCAATAAACGCATGGGCTTACCATTAGCTAACGCGCGATCAATAGTATATTTATCGAGTTTCTCTCCACCAACCATGACATTATTTAGTGAGGCAAATGCATCTGGACGAATAGCAATGATTTGATTAAATAGCGCCACAGTGATGAACACTGTGGAAATGTTCATGCGACGAACTTCATCAGCAAAGCGGTTGGCATCAAGTAAACAAGCCTTATCCATCCCATATAATGTTGCACCGTTTGCCAATGCTCCCCAAATCTCAAATGTGGCAGCGTCAAACGCGGTATTGGAAATGAATAAGATATTTTCAGCCGAACTCAATGAGACATAATTAGGGTTGTGTACTAATCGCTCAATACCTAAGTGTTCAACCATCACCCCCTTTGGCTTACCTGTCGATCCAGAGGTGTAAATAATGTAGGCAAGATCATCGCCACTGGTAGTTAAATCAAGATTAGTACCACTGTGAGTGGCAATTTCAGCTTCAACCTCTAGCGCATCAACTGCCACGACAGCAATCTCGTACTGCTCAAAAATGGGTGCTAACGCTGTCGTAGTCAATACTTGCTCTAGCGCCGTATCTTCGATCATATATTGCAGCCTAGCCGCTGGATAATCGGGATCTAGAGGGACGTAAACCGCGCCAGCTTTGACAATCGCGAGCATGGCAATCACGAGCTCCGTAGAACGTTCGAATGTCACGCCAATGAATGCACCTTTACTTACGCCTTGGCTTTGTAGGTATCTTGCTAATTGATTCGCTCGGGTATTTACTTCTCCATAACTCAGAGTGTTACCGGCGACACAAATAGCTGGTTTGTCTGGGTTGCTAGCTGCCCAATGCTCTACATAGCTATGAATAGGTAAATTATTTCCCTGATATGCAGCGGCTTGCTCCCATTCTTGTATCTGAGTAAGTTCGGCATCATCAATCAGCACAAGTTGCTCTATAGGAGTATCAATATTGTCAGCAATTTGCTTGCAAATGGCCTGTAACTGGCGGGTCATTCTCGCGATGGTTTCGGCCTTAAACAGGTTAGTGTCAAATGAAAAGCTCACTTGAATGCCATCAACTGTGTCAACGATGTTTATTTGGATATCGTATTTTGCGCTTAGCTCTGCTGAGTCAAACGATTGCAACACGACCTCTCCCGCCAATGGGATCTCTGCCTCTGTGCTAATATCTAGATTGTTCTGTACGAGCGCAATTTGAAACAGCGGATGATAACCATTGCTACGCTCTGGTTTTAACGCCTCAACTAAATATTCAAATGGAATATCCTGATGCTCAAGCGCAGATTCATTCACTTGTTTGGCTGCCGACAACAGCTGGGCAAATGACTGTTTTGAGTCTAGGCGTAAGCGCAACACTAAGTTGTTAATAAAGCAGCCAAACGTTTTTTCTAGTTCTTTTTGCTTTCTACCCGCCACTGGCGTGCCCACGACAACGTCGTCACTACCTGCGTAGCGCCCCAGTACCACCGAAATAGCGGCATGAAACAACACAAATAATGATGTTTGCTGTGTTGTTGCCAACGCTTTTAGTTTGCGACTTAAAGAAGCTGATAACTGTGCAACTCTAAAGTCACTTCTACCACCGGTAGATGCCGGTCGCGAAAAGTCCAATGGGATACTATGAACGCTTGGCAAATCCTGTAATTGAGTTAGCCAGTAGGTCTTTGATCCCTCCACATTATCACTACGTAGCATCTCTGATTGCCAATTTGCATAATCGGCATATTGCACTGCAACGTCGGGAAGCTGTGGCGCAATACCATGAAATAAAGCGTTATAAATATGCTTGAATTCGTCAAGTAACAATGCCATTGACCAGCCATCAGCAGCAATGTGATGGACATTGAAGAACAAAATACCCCGCTCTGGAGATTGCCTTAAAAAACCACCTCGAAGCATGAGGTCATGTTCAAGATCAAAAGGCCTATCAGCATCCTTACGTACAAACTCAAGTGCAAGCGCCTCGCTTTCTGCAGCTGATAAATGACTATAATCTTCAATAATAAAGTCAACATCGCCCGCTTCACGTACCGTTTGCACCAGCTGTTCACCTTGGTAATGTACAACAGTACGCAATGCTTCATGACGAGCAACTATCATTTGCATTGTCTGACGAGCCATAAGCTCGTCAAACTCTCCAACCACGTGCACACCATTTGGCATATTGTAAGTCGCCGTAGCATCTGACATCTGCTGTGATAACCAAATTCGGCGTTGTGCAGAAGAAACGGGCAGAAGCCCATTTCTGTCTACTGGCGTAATACGATAACGCTGCCGTTCACCTTCTAGCGCAGCAAACCGCTGAATATATGTAATCAGAGCTGTTTTATTTTCCTTAAGCATCGCTATGAGTTCAGGGATCAGGTTACTCTTATCGCCAGTGATATTCAGGCTCTGGCCGTCCGTAGACAGCCTGAGGCCCAAAGTAGAGCACTGTTCAATGATGTGCTCTACACTCATATCACCATCCTTTCGTCATCATCACGCGCGACGCTGCTAGACATTACCAACTTTTGTTTCTCATAGAGCTCACACTGTTCAGCAAGTGCTTGAATAGTTGGGTTTTCCATTAGCACTTTTAATGGTATTTCAATGCTAAGTTGCTCACGGCAGGCACTCGCAACTCGGATCCCCAATAGAGAGTGACCGCCGATAGCGAAGAAGTTGTCGTCCATGCTGATAGACTCTTTGCCCAATAAATCCTGCCAAATGGTTTGTAAACGCGCTTCCATCTCTGATCTTGGCGCAATGTAGTCATCAATCACTTCTTCAAGCTCAATGCTAAGTAGCGCTTTACGATCCTGCTTACCATTTTTCGTTAACGGGATTTCTTCAACTTCA
This sequence comes from Pseudoalteromonas flavipulchra NCIMB 2033 = ATCC BAA-314, assembly GCA_000814665.1. Lineage (GTDB taxonomy): Bacteria > Pseudomonadota > Gammaproteobacteria > Enterobacterales > Alteromonadaceae > Pseudoalteromonas > Pseudoalteromonas maricaloris. Next base: position 82,199 of record JWIH01000016.1, on the reverse strand, counting down.
ATGATGACGGCAGCAACCATGTAAGCAGGAAGTTTTGCTTTCATCCAATCACTGAGTCTATTTTGGTTTACATCTGCACCTGCCACGTAAGCGACTAGCTGTTCATCCTTGACGAGTACTGCGGCATCAGTTACACCCGCATCTTCCAAAATAACAGACTCAATTTCGTTTAGTTCGATACGATAACCACGTAACTTAACTTGGAAGTCACTACGTCCTAGGTATTCAATAGTGCCATCTGCCAGCCAACGCCCTAAGTCACCGGTTTTGTAGATACGACCAAAAGTAGCAGACTCGATGAAACGCTCTTCAGTTAACACATCATTGTTAAAGTAGCCACGAGCAACCCCTTCACCACCAATGTATATTTCACCTTTTGCGCCAGCCGCTAACGGTGCCAGTGCATCATTCAAAATATAAGTCTGGCAATTCGGCAATGGACGCCCAATATTTGGTACAGACTCAGCGGTAATATCAGAGAAAGTCGCGTTAACAGTACATTCTGTAGGCCCATAGACGTTGAGCGCAAAACGTTGATGTTCAGAAGCATGTGATGCCACTTTTTGCCATAATTCAGAGCTGATAGCCTCACCACCGATTAATAAATTCGGCAATGCAATTCCCTGCTCATTGGCTTCACGAAGCACTAAATCAACTAATGCAGGGGTGGTATCGAGTACGTCGATTTTATTTTCGGTAAGGTAACTAAGTAACTTGCTTGGATCCTTTCGCAATTCATCTTTTAGTAGATTAAGCTCCACACCAAAAGCCAACTGAGTCAGAGCCTGAACAGAAGCATCGAAAATCATCGGCGCGTTCCATGCCCAGCGATACTGACCTGAAACCCCACGCTCAGACAACAGCATCTTCATACTGTTTGCAAGATTCACCAAGTTACCGTGTTGAACTGCCACGCCCTTCGGCTTACCAGTTGAGCCTGATGTATATAACACGTAAGCCAATTGCTCAGCTGACAAGTTGATATCGTCGACATTGATCTCACCTGTTGCCACCAACTGTGTGTGATCGATAGTCAGAGTCTGACAATTAATGTCTTTGAATTTATCGTTGTAATGAGACTGAGCAACAACGATATGTAGTCCAGTGTCAGCGATGATGTATTCGATGCGATCATTAGGTGCTCCAGCATCTAGTGGAACATATGCGCCACCCGCGTGCATCACCGCTAGTTGGGCAATTAGCTGTTCGATACTACGGTCAACACAAATACCGACAGGAGACTCAGTTACCACGCCTAGCGCTGTTAACTGCTGAGAAAACTCACTGACTTTCGCTGCAAGCGCACCATAACTAATAGCTTCATCTTCAACTCGTAACGCGATTGCATCTGGATTTTGTTGTGCGAATTCAAAAATCGACTTAATCAGATTGGTTTTGTTTTCAAAGGTATGTTCATTCGCATTTTGCCAAGGCTGTAGAGTACCTTCTGTCACACCAGAAATTGTCGAGATTTTCTCGTCTCCATTAGCGATAGCATTTGCTAGCAACGCTTCAAATGATTGAGCAAAGTTCTCCATGGTATGTGCGTCGAACAGATCCGATTTATATTGCCAAACCAGTACTAGCTTTCCTTCTTCCACCGCGGCACTTAGCGAGATATCAAAGTTGACCACGTCAACACCTGAGAGGATTTCTTCCGGATCCGACATTTCTAAACCAGGGAGCTGGAACGTACCGCTATCATGGTTTTGTAGTACAAACCACAGCTGGAACATAGGTTGATGACTGCTACTACGCTCAGGGTTCAGGTCTTCAACAAGCGCGTCAAACGGCAGGTGCTGATGTTCAAATGCCTCTAATAGCGTAGTTCTATTGCTGGCGATAAGTTCATTGAAACTTGGATTACCTGACAAGTCGGTACGTAGTACTAAATTGTTTAGGAAGAAGCCAATGAGTGGTTCCACGTTTTGGTGAATACGGCCTGCGACTGGCGTACCCATAACAACATCTTCTTCGGCGCTCCATTGACCAACCAATAAGGCATAAATCGTTTGCAGCGCCATAAACTGTGTTACGCCCTGTTGTTGGCAGTATGCATCTAGTTTTTTCGTTAGCGCGACACTCAATTCACAGCGCAATGAATTACCTAAAAAGCCCTGCTGTGCTGGGCGACTACGGTCTAATGGTAGGCTGTGTGTTGCTGGTAGGCCTTTTAACTGTTCGCGCCAGTAACCCACTTCATTTTCAAATACTTCACCTTGTAGCCATTGACGTTGCCAGTGTGCATAGTCCTTATATTGTACTTCCAACTCAACTAACGGATTCGGTTTGCCTTGACTGTACGCGGTATATACTTCTAAGAACTCTTTGACTAACACACCAAGAGACCAACCATCTGAAGCAATGTGATGCATGTTAAACAACACATAGTGCTCAGACCCTGACGCTTTAATTAACTGAACTCGCAGCATAGTGTCGTTTTGCAGATCGAATGGCTTTAGCGCATCTTGCTCTGCCAACGAACGGATCTCGTCGTACAGGTCATCTCCTTGCAAGTGAGTGAAATCAATAATGGTCACCGCACTATCAACCTGATCTCGGATCACCTGTTCACATTTGTCGTTCGTTTCTTTGTATACAGTACGTAAAATCTCATGGCGCTCAATCACGGCATCGATCGTAGCAATGAAAGCCGCTTGGTTAAGGCTGCCATCTAGCTTAAATGCCGCTGACATATTGTACTGTGCAGAGCCTTGCTCAATACGGTCAATAATCCAAAGACGCTGTTGAGCAAAAGATAGCGGAATAGGCCCATCAATCACCGCACGCTTGAGTTTTTGTTTTTCAACAGCACTTTTCTGTGCTGAAAATTTATTAATGAACTCAATAAGCTGCGCTTTATTTTCTCGTAAAATAGTGATCATTTCATTGCTCAATCCGCCTTTTGGCGCATCGATTTGCAAGTTGCCGTTCTCTACAGAGAGTCGAACTCCTTGCTCAAGACATTGATTTATTATTGTTTGTGTGTTCATGGTTATTTCCTTAAAGTTTGCGGCGAAGTAGTAGCTGTCATCGTTGGACTGGCCATACTTTGATTGTTAAAAATGGATGAGATTAGTTCTGCCAATTGGCTAACAGAGGGACCACTGGCAAATGTCGACACATTTAGTCCCAAGTTAAAATGCTGTTCACAAGATGAACATAAACCCTGTACTTGTAATGGATTACCTCCTAATTCGTAGAACCCTGCATCGACTTTGACTTGGTCTTTTTTTAGTAACGATGCATAAATATCATGCAAAATATCTATAATGCGTTCGCGCAGTTGTATGGCTTTGCTTTGAGTCTGTGCAAGACTGCCAACATGCTGAGTTGACGCTGATAGCTGGTTAAGTTTGATTAAACGGAACTCTTCAAAAAGTGCGTTGACTGCTATCACTTTGGCATCTGATGTTGCTTGATATTGCGCTAGGATTTCAGTCAGGTGTGTATCCACCTCTGTACCATTGATAAGCAGATCCGTTGTGTGACTAAACGTAAGCCCAGTTTGGCTGTGCATTAAATTTAAGTACCCAGGCGTCAGCTCAATCAGGTTTACTTGTTGAGATGCTAAGTAATCATTCAATTCAGTAATTGAGTATCGTGTCTTGGTGTCAACGATATGTAATTCGAAGCCAATACTCATTAGACATAGCGCCATGACAGAGCAATCGAAGGACACGGATGCATTCCAAATAAACTTATTACTGTGACTCTGCTGTGGTTGAAGCTCATTGGAGAGCTTGCCCGATAGCATGACGAGATCGTGTTGTGTTAGTGCTATTTCGTTATCGGATCCCGGATACAGAATACAAATAGGCTGAATCGATAACTTTGCTTCTGGCTCAAGAAACCCTGTCGGTACCTTAAAAGCCAGCGCTTCTGTTGTATCCAACACTTTTACCGGTGTATCAGCTAAGAATGATCCTAAATGACGCTGCGTAACCGCGAATTCTAGGTTAAAACGCTTGATTGCTTCATCTATCGTCTGCGTATCACTATCTGGGTCTAATACGATAAAGGTGATACCACTGAATAAGCAGGCCATTTGAGTGACTAATAAAGCCAAACCATGTTCTAAACAAACCCCTACCGAATAACCTGGTTTTACGCCCTGAGCATCTAAATAAGCGCGCATGCGTCTAACTTTGGCAAACAGGGCTTGCTGAGCAACTGTTTGTCCTTCGTTTACCACTGCCGTTGATTGAGGACTGGCGGTAGCATTTGCGACCACTCGTGCAGCAAACACTCCTTGCTCAACGATTGGCACTTCAATATTTTGTGAGGACATTTGTGTCAAAGGAATTAACGTGTCAGACCCTTCAAGGAACCATTGCAAAATAGCCTTAAAGCGCGCGGCGTATTGCGCCACCGTATCGACGTTAAACAACTCAGGGCGATACTCCCAATCCAGTGTTAATGTGCTTTCCTGTTCGTATACCGACAATGAAAGATCGAAGTTAACGCTTGGAGTATGAGGCTCCACCAGCTCAACTTTTAAATTATCCAACGTCATCGGGTTGAATTGTTGGCTGTGGTAAACAAACCAAAGCTGAAAGATCGGGTTGTAACTTTGGTTGCGTTCGGGATTTAATCGCTCTACCAATAGTTCAAAGGGAACATCCTGATTATCAAAAGCAGACATCACAGACTGTTTGGACTCGGCCAATAAGTCTTCAAGGGGTCGACCAAAATCGATCCTATTGCGAAGTACTATTGAATTAGTGAAACACCCTATTAATCCTTCGATATCAGGATGATTTCTACCAGCTACAGGTGTGCCAACTAGGATATCGCTTTCGCCACTTTGCTCTGCGATTAAAAGGGCATACACGAGCTGTAGTACCATAAACGGCGTCATGTCTTTACGCTGACAAAAAGCCTGTAACTGCGAGCGCATTTGGCTATCAATAGTCAACTTGTAGCTACGCCCTTCAAATGAAGGTTGTGCTGGTCGAGGATAATCCAACGGCAAACCATGCACTTGTGGATGATCAGCCAAAAAGTCAAGCCAATGCTCTAATTGCGCATCCAGTAAACCGTCCTGAATGTTTTGATGTTGCCAATGCGCATAATCTTTGTATTGAATATCCAGGGTCGGCAGTTCAGCAGCTTCATTTCTCAACACACTGCGATAAAGCATCTTCAGCTCTTCGGTTAAGATGTTGATAGACCATCCATCAGCGGCAATATGGTGCAAAGTCAGTAGCAAAAAGTGATGTTCCGGCGCAGTTTTAATAATTTTGGCGCGAATTTTTAAACCCACATCTAGTTGAAAAGGCATATTCGCTTCGGCTTCAACAAAATGTTCAACACTGGACATCACATCTTGTTTACCCGAGAGGTCTATCATTGGCACATCAAAGCTATAGTCTTCGAGTACGTATTGCTTAGCCGTATAATCGTCATCGATTAACACTGTGCGTAACACTTCATGGCGGCTAACTAGCTGCGCTAACGCATTCCGTAATGCACTAACCTGCAATGCCCCAGTGATGGAAAATACTCCGGGCATATTGTATTGCGCCGTGCCATAACTGAGCTTATCAATCACCCACATTGACAGTTGAGAGCGCGATAAAGGATGTCCACGTTCGATGTCCGACTTAGTCAGATTGCGAGTCGCCGGACTATATGATTGATCTTCCAACATCGCATCGACTTTGCTCGCTAACTGCCTAATCGTTGGCTGTTCAAAGATGCAAGCAAGTGGCAGATCCACTTGTAATCTTTGCCTTATCTGACCAAACATCTTCATGGCTAATAAAGAGTGACCACCCAGCTCAAAGAAGTTATGTGTCACGCTAATTGCATCTCGCTCAAATAGCGACTGCCAAATCGTGCTTAACAAATGCTCGGTGTCAGTTGTTGCTGCGAGAAACTCAACTTCTCGATGTGCGGGTTCAGGCAGCGCTTTGCGGTCTACCTTGCCGCTAGAAGTCAATGGAAATGCATTCATTTCGGTGTAAAAGTGAGGCACCATAAAGTTAGGTAACTCAGCTGCAAGCGCAGTACGTATGGCCTCAACATCAAGTGCAGCACTAGACTCCATGATGACATACGCAGCCAGCTTTACATCACTACCTCGCTCACCATGCGTGGTCACCACCGCCTGCTTAATGCCTGTCAGTTGCGATAGCTTTTCTTCGATTTCCCCCAATTCAATACGATAACCACGGATTTTTACCTGATGATCGATACGACCTAAATACTCAATCTCACCGGAGCGGTGTAAAGTGACTAAGTCCCCTGTTCGATAAAGTCGCTCTTTGGCAACTGCAGGTAAGTGCACAAACTGAGTAGCGGTAATATCAGGTCGACCTATGTATTCAAGCGCAAGACCATCGCCCGCAATACATAGCTCACCACTCACACCAACCGGAGCTAGCTGCCCTCGAGTATCAACAACAAAATGACGGTAATTAGGAAGTGATCTTGATAACCGGCAACTTGGTATACCATCTTTGTCTCTATGCACCTCTTCAACCAAGGAGTACACAGTTGCTTCCGTTGGCCCATAACCGTTAATAACTCGTTTCGATCGCAACAGCATTTGCTCTGCAAGTGCTGGATAAAGCGGCTCACCACCAGTGACCAATGTCGCTTGAGCATTTCCTTGCCAACCAGCCTCAACTAAGGCTTGCCACATCGTTGGAGTACACTGGAATAAGTTGTACTCAGATGTATTTGCAAACGCTGCGAGTTTAAGTGCATCCTTACCTATCTGATGTCCAACCAACGTGACTTTGCCACCAACAACCAAAGGGGCAAATATTTCCAAAGTCGAAATATCAAACCCTATCGTTGTTGTTGCTAAACAATGACATGCTTCTGTAAGTTCAAGGCGCGCGACCATGCCACCAATGAGGTTGTCTAAACTACGTTGAGCAATCAATGCGCCTTTAGGACGACCCGTAGACCCTGAAGTGTATAAAATATAAGCACCCACAGCTTCACGTTCTGTCAAAAAGCTAAGGCTATGCTGCCCTGGCGCCTCAATATCGACGGTTAATTGGTCAATAAGTAACGTACGTTTCGCATCAATCGGAGTCGTTTTCGATACCTGCGTATCAGTCACCAACAGCGCAGCCTGACTATCAGTAAACATAAAGGTCAGACGATCAAGCGGATAAGAAGGATCTAGCGGAACATAGGTTACGCCTATAGATAAGCAAGCTAATAACGTTGCAACCATATTCTCATTGCGATCGAGGCATAACCCTACACAATCGCCAGATTGGAGCCCTTGTGACGTTAAAATTTCAGCTATTTGCACCGCTTTTTCGCTTAATTCGCGATAAGTCCAAGTAGATTCACCAACAACTAGCGCAATACTATTTGGGCGGTCTGTTACTTGCTGATTAAAACGTTGCACTAGGCTACTACTGTCACACGCTTCCGAGCTGCCGTTTAGCGTTTGATAAGCCTGAAAGTCCTGCTCATTGAAAAAGTTAAGGCCTGAGATCTGCTGCTCTGGGTTGTGACGTATAGCTTCCAAAATAGCAAACAGACGTTCGAATATGACTGCCACATCAGACTCATCAAAAAATGCGCGATTTGCTTCAATCTGTAAAATCACATCTTGATGGTCGCCATATTCACAAAGATTGAATAACAAAGGTGTGGTTTCCACCCCAGGAGGAATAAACTCTGATTCGGCGTCTATCTGTCCGTCTGCATATTTATAATCTAGCTTTTGATAATTGAACTGGACATCGAATAAGCGCTCAAGGTCTGGCTTCAACTGACGAGCGTGCTCAACAATTTTACTTACCGGATATTTCTTAAACTTTGAGACATCTCGCATTTGCGTGCGGATCTCACTCGCAAGGTCAGCCATGGTCCACTGTTGATCAATGCCAAAACGCATTGGTAAAACAGAGACTATGCCGCCAATTGCTCGCACGGTGGCTTTATCACGATTGTGAAACGGCAAAGCCAAAATAATGTCAGATGTATGATATTGAAGGTTTAAATAACATGAGATAGCTGCCATAAACAGATGATGTATACGAACTCCCATGTTTTTTGCCAGTTCAGATAGGCTAGTATAATCAGCCTGAGCAATCGCATACTGGCTCAAAAAGCTCTCATGCATCAGGGGGGTATTTAGCTGCTTGGGAACAAACATTCTATCTGGCAATTGGCTGCTGAACTTTTGCTGCCAGAAGTCTGCTGTTGCAGCACTAATATCCACATTGTGATTCATATAATCGACAACGTGCTCAAACTGCGTCAGCTGGATAGGCTCAACAACGCTGTTTCCATCTTTCTGTGCCAAATAATATCTAAATAACGTATCAAACCAGTTGCTGTAACCAAATCCATCGGTAATCAAGTGATGCGCAATCGGTACATACCAATACTCATCGCTCGTTAATTTGAGCAAGAAGGTTTGATATAAACCTGGTTCAGATAAATCAAAAGGCTGCATTAGCTGTGTTTTTACAAACTGCTTCGCTTGCTCTTTCGCATCAGAAGCGGCACTAAAGTCAAGATATTCGAACTTACACGCAACTTCAGCGCGACACTGAACTGGTTGACCCATCTGTTCTTGGAAATAGAGGTGAAAAACATCGTTTTCAGCCACAAGTTGCGCCATAGCCTGTTGAAAGGAGGCCACACAAATAGGCTCTTTAATTGTTATCACTCCACCAATGTTATAGTTTGGTGAGCTTGGATATCGTTTTTGATCCAGATAAATATCGAGTTGTGCAGATGTCAGCATCATACCCTTATCCTCTGTGAGTTTATTATTGTTTTTCATGGTTTATTCCTTAGACTCAGCGGGGAGTAGCTTGAGCGAGTAAACGGTTTCCTGCGGCAAAAATGGCGAGAACACCCCTTTTTGCCAGTCGTCATGCCCCGCCATCCAGTATGGCGACATTGGATTGGACGCTTGACCTACAGGCATATGAAAGAATCCACTTTGCTCTTCACCTGGTGTCACCCCCATTCTCATCGAGGCACCGAAGCTTTGCTCCTGCACTAGGGGCATGTTGATATCTCCGTCAGCACCGTATTCTGGGATATTAAAGAACCTCCCAATGAGTGGCAGAGCACCAGCGACAGGATGAGAAATAGCAACTTTGTTGTAGTCACCCCATTTGGCATTCGCAATCGAACCATGAGTGTTATTAAAGTGGTCATTCAAAAAAGTCAGAGCATCGGCATACAAAGCTTGCCAAGACTCAAAATGTGTATTTAAGAGATGGTCAGGGTGCTCATTGACTAACTTCCATAGCGGCCCTTCCCACTGGCTGGTTAAGCTGAAGTAGTCAAAAACATTTAGGTCAGGATTACTTTCATTAACTCCACTCAGAATGCCGCTAAAAACTCTGCGTGCGACCTGAGTTCTGAATGCTCTCACCAACAAATAGCCGGTGGAGTCTTTAAGTGCTTTACCATTCCAGTTATTGACAATTTTTCGGTATTCGGCCAATTCAGGATATTTGGCCATGAACTCTTCATTCATAATAGACAGCAGCAGATACTGCCAACGCTGGAGAAATATTGCGCGACTATCGAGCTGTGTACGCAACATCTGGGCTTCACTAGGCTCATGCATCACTCTGAGACCGTTATGAATTTGCTGCGCTCTCGCGCCAAGGGCGTAGTTTTCGCGACCAATAATATCTAGTTCATCACCTGAAACGACTCGTGCATTAGCAGTAAAAATAAAACCCGATTTAGGATTAACACGTTTCGGATATTTATCTGTCGTTAAGTACCCTGACCAGTCATATTCTTTATTGTCATAGTCGATGGGAGCCCATACTGAATGGGCTCTCTTTGGTAATGCCCCCAACATCGTCCAGCCAATATTCCCTTGTTCATCACCCACCACTACATTGAGATGCGTCATATGCGTGTTATTGAATAAAGGCAGCGCGGTATCAACGCTAGATGCACGTTCCACCTCCAATAACCCTAAGTTGACAGCAGAGGATGAATGGGCGACCCAACGTAAAACCAATAAATCGCCATTCTGTTCACGTTCAACGACAGGTCCGTAAGGAGTGACATCAACGACATATTCCACAGGCTCAGCGTCCTTGACATCAATGCGCTGTGTAACATGTGTGACTAGTTCTTGACCTTTATCTGCAGGGATCCGCAGCAAATCAGACCAATCCCCCATAGAGTTAGTGAAACCCCAGGCTATATGTGTATTACTGCCCGCAATCATCAGCGGTAGACCGGGTAACGAAACACCGGTTAATTTGCGGTCTTCATTCGCTTCGTGCCAAGAAAAGCCAACTCGATACCAAATATTGGGAACATTGAGGTTTAAGTGCATATCATTGGCAACTAAAGCCTTGCCGGATTTTGTATTTGCACCCGACACAGCCCAGTTATTACTGCCAGCAACTGAAGGGCTATCTTGTAACGCCATTGTATATAAAGAATCAGCTTGCTCATGCAACGCCAGAATGTCTTGATTAGTGTCAGTAGCACTTTTTAGTGAGTAAACTTCAGCACTAGGGATAGATATTGCGGCAAGATGTTGTGTATCTAATGGCTGATCCCAAGAAGTACCCAGCGGCACCAGAAAGTCAACCAGTGCCTGTGGTAAGTTTTGTCGTAACTTATTTAGATAAAGTGTATTACGGTAATCATGGCCTTGCATTTCCATAAACATGGCAAAAGAAACTAAGAATGAATCCTCCGCTTGCCAAAGATTTGGTGATGCCTGTAACAAAGTATATTCAAATGGGGTATTGTCTAGCTTTTCAAGCCCGGAATTTACGCCTTCAACATAGGCATCAAGTAGTGCCTTGTGTCTAACATCTAAACTTTCATAAGCTTGTCGCGCAGACTTTCTGAATTGATGTAGCCGAGCTTCCTTGTCAGCACTAACAAAAGACTCACCAAAAAGTGCACTAAGTTCACCAGCTGCCTTTCGACGCAGGTAATCCATTTGAAAAAAGCGCTCTTGAGCATGTAAGAAGCCCATAGCTCGAGATACATCCATTCTTGTCTGTGCAATAATGGATGGCACACCGCTTCTGTCTCTGTCTATAACAACTTCATTTTCAATATGAGGAAGATTAACTTCACCATTTAATAAAGGCAGAGCAGAATTCAGTCGATCCCATAACCAATAACTAGCGCAACTGGTTACTACCATAGTTGATAGGCCACTAAATAAAAGTGCCTTTTTTATAGTGCTATGTTTTCTTTCTATGCTCATCTTCGCTTTCCAATACCTGTTCCTTGTGCACGACACACGGTGAACAAAACTAAACTAGCCAAGATAATTGAATAATCAGCACAGAAAGACAAAACACTTCCCATTATAATGTGTTACATTGGTTGGTAACAAAAAAACACATTAAATAAACACAATATAATCATGAATGGTAATAGTGTTAACAGGGCAATTTGGTTAGAAGATAAACAAATTACAGTTGGTCAATTTCAGATCGATTTCAAAAAAACACGCTTGTATGACAACAATGCCGTGGATGAAGCCGAACGAGTAATTAAGCTAGAACCCTTAACCATGGAGCTTTTATGCTACCTAGTTAAGCGCCAAGGTGACTATGTAAGCCAAAAAGAGCTGCTTGATCATGTTTGGGATGGGCGCATCGTTTCAGACAATGCTATTCGCCGAGTCGTTAAAAAGCTCAGAGATGCGCTAGGTGACGATGTAAAGTCTCCTACTTATATAAAAACCGTGCCTAGCAAAGGCTACCTGCTTATTGCCGAAGTAAATATCGAGACGGTCACACAAGGTAACGACGCTGATCACATCGCTGGAAATATCCAATCCCCTGATAATAAGAACATTAAAAGAACTCTCCAGAATCAATCTAAGTATTTGTTTATATTACTTATAGTAACATTGATTTCTTGCTATGTGGCTTACGCTTATATTTTGAAACCTACTAAAAAGGAAATACAACAAATAAAAGCAGTCACCAGTATGTCAGGTGAAGAGGATTGGGCGGATTACCACAAAGAGTCGGATATGGTCGTCTATTCTCATCGCAAAGACGTGTCGGGTTCTTTTAACTTATACATTAAATCTTTGTCAACCAACGTTACTAAAAGGTTAAGTTCAGGCGAGGCTAACTATTATTCCGCTAAATTCTCTAAAAATGGAAAGAAAATCGCTGCACAAAAACAAAAAGGCAATCATGCAGAACTAGTCATCTTATCGCTAAATGATGCAATGGATGTTTCTAAGGAAGAGGTGATCTACAAGTATGATACATCTCAGCCAAATTTATCCTGGGCTCCAGACGATAGTGCGCTGTACTTTTCCCTGAAAAAGCAATCGGATTATCCAAATACCATCTTTAAGATCGATATTAACAGTAAACGCCTAACTCAGGTAACTTACCCAGACTTTAATCCTTATGGAGATTACTTTTCAGCAATTTCAGGGGATGGATCACGCCTTGGCGTTTTAAGATACTCAAATTATCAACGGACACACTTGATCATTTTAGAATTGGCCTCTGGAAAAGTGCAGAGCAATACCGTACTTGGCTTTATACCGCAAAATATCGTTTGGGATGAAAGCGGTTCAGGCCTTTATCTTTCAAATAATAATGAAATCTTCTTTTTTAACGCTCAGAAAAATGAGCTCACCCCTCAAGTGCAAACCGATTTTGGGCTATCTTCAATTTACAGTACCTGCGGACAACATTGCTTGTTAGTAGGTAAGGAAGAAGAAAATGTGCGTGATATTATTGAAGTTAAGAATCCATTTTTTAACAACAGTATCAATAACTTATTTGAGTTTTCACTTGCAGGTAAAGAGGGACATCCCGATTATCTGGCAGACTCAAATAGCATAGTGTTCCGCTATGAATATGACAATATTCCACAAATCGTGACTTATTCAACATCAGGAAAAATGGAGTTATTAACCGAGTTTACTCAGCATCACAATATAAGCGACCTGGAGTATCACCCAAAGCATCACTCCATACTCGGTATTTTAGACCGCCAACTATTTACCTTAGATATCAATAGCAAACAAATACACTATCTAACCACTCAGTTAGAAAATATTCAAAATCCGAGCTGGAGCAATGATGGACGTTCAATCTACTTCTCACGAAAGGAAGGCAATCAGTTTTGGCTTATACGCCAAGATGTCAACAGCGGTAAATCAGAACCACTGCTTTCTAATGTAGTCAGTGCAAAAGAGGATCCCAAAGGCCAGTATCTATATTATCAGCGTACTGATGGCCAATTGTATCGAGCACCATTAGACACGATGAAAGAAAGTAAACCGATAGCAAAGCTAGAGTTAGCGTCTAATATTTCTTGGCACCTTACATCTCAATACGTCTATTATTCTGTTTCAAATGGTTATAAGTATGATTTGGTTCGTACAGATTTGAATTCAGGCAAGTCTGAGCGAGCTTCTCTACTGAAATACGCATTCTACGCAAAATTTCAACTCCATCCGAGCGAACAAAAGCTATTGCTACTGCAACGAGCAGCACCGAGTACAGACCTTTACAACGTCTATTTTTAACTCGATACGATAAAGTGTCCTCTGCATCACATATCATTTTGCAGAGGACAACGGGCTAGAACGATCATAGGTGTTAAAACGCCTTTCTTAACCTTTTACTATGAGACTTTAAATAATCCAACTACCGCATGTAAGTATCCACTTGGCGGTAGAGTGTCATTATTACTCTTCCGTTGAGTTATCTTCCGGCCAACACTTAGGGAAGTTTGGGCAACTTGGGGTAATAATCTCACCATTTGGGGTACCCGTGGTGTTGGCACCATTCGAGTAATAAGGTTGCTCAGAAGCCTTTGCTGGCGCCCACAGAATAAAAAACACGGTGCCGATAAAAAGTGATTTCATTGTTGTTGAGTTTATTTTAGAAAACATATTATATCCTTGTGTAATTTTTGTTTTTAATTGATTTTAATTATATTTTTTGTTTAGTAGTGCTTATTCAGTAACATTATCACTACTGAGTGCATCACCTATTACCACTTTTTCAGCATTGGAAATAGGATGTAAGCAATCTCTTCGATGCTATCGTTTTATTCTTTATTTGTGCTGTGTTGTGACGTTGATGTTGGAGGTAGAGCCGGCCAGCATTTAGGAAAACTAGGGCATGCAGGTGTTACTACAAAATCATCCGTTACTGTTGCACTATCTTGACTGTTAGTATCTTGCTCATAAGCATTTACAGATACTGTAGTTAAAGTAAGTAGAGTTGTTAGCGCTAGTTTTTTTAATGTAGAGAACATATTTATTTCCAATTTTTGAGTTTAATTTATATCGAGCATTCATTTACTTTATTATCGTGCTTCGATTTGATGAATCTACTTTAAGCGTAAAAAGCCTATTTACCACCCCACCATTCATGACTACGCATTATTTCAATTGATTACATACCAAAAATATAAATAAAACCAACAAAAACAATAGTCTGTAAAAAATCAATATTGCTATCTTTTATCTATTACTAAGTACTCTTTTGTTTTATTAGGCCATTCATAGCGGATAGTCACAGGAGTGTGAAGATGAAATGGGACCTGAATAGTTGTAATATGAGGATAAGTTAACATTGCTAACTAAGTTTTAGTGTGTAAGCTGCTGTCATGAAATAAATATGTCACAATACTTCAATGCCAGTTAACTCACAATAATGACTCCCAAGCTTACGGAAATCAGATCGTAATGTTAAATAAGCGGAGTATTGTTGGGTGTAATATTCGATTAATACTTCATGTCATAGCGCTCAGCTCAGACTCAAATGCTCTTATACATTAGGGCATAATATGACACATCGTGTAGCCTTGATGAGGTTTCCAACTTTACACGTTTCATAGCAAAACCAGATCTCTTCAACTCATAAAAGATACAATGTGCAATACATAAAAAGGCCACAACTAAGTGTGGCCTTGATGGGGTTCAACTAGGTAAATAAATATTATGAAACCGTTTCAGCGTGTGGGAAGTGGGCTTCTCGCTCTTTGTATTTGGCGAAAACGGGTAAACTTAACAAGGCAGCCATAACAGAAAGAGAAAATATAGCACTGAATGTCATACCACCAACGATCACAATGGCCAAGCCACGATAAATCTCCGAACCCACGCCAGGAATAATGGCCAGAGGCAACATTCCAAAAATACTCGTCAGTGTACTCATATATATAGGCCGCGCTCGTGATTTAATCGCTAACTGAATTTTGTCGCCTATGGTATAGCGCAAACTATCAAGTTCATTAAAATGACCTACAAACAGAATTGCATTATTAATAACGAGTCCTATTAGAATGATGAACCCCATCATTGAGATAACATCTAAAGGTTGATAGGTAAAAAGATTAACGGTATTGAGTGCTAACATCCCGCCAATCAGTGCAATAGGTAACGATAGCATAATAGCCAAACCATTGCGGAAAGACTTAAACCACCCGGATACAAGTAAAAATAGAATTAGCATTGCAAAGCTAAACTGTTGCAGCATATCCGAAATAAGCTCATTTAATTTACTCGCGCTACCACGATAGGACACCGAAACGGACTGTGGCATATGTTGCCCAATAATTGGGGTCACTTGAACTTTGAGATCGTCTATAAAAGTAGATAAGGGAACGCTAGGCGGTGGCGTTACATTAATTGATAATGTACGAAAGCCATTTAGACGATATAAAGAACTTGGCCCGACATCCAACTCATAATCAACTAAGGTCCTTAACAGGGTAACTTTGTTTTCAAGTGGAAAATACAACGGTGTATCCATTACATTATTGATGGCATCCCAATCTTCCCCTTTGATATAGATTGGTAAGTTTTTTGTGCCATTAGAATATTCCCCAATATAGACACCGTCGGTCAGAGCACGTAACTTCTGTGACAAATTATACTGGGATTCTCCCAACTCAAGCAGCTGATTGTCTTTTGGAGTAAAGATAATTTGTGGGTCATCATTATAAAGCGGTGTGTTGCTCCACGGGTTGGCATAACCCATATTGGTGTTTAGATGCTCATACACTTCTCGCCCAATTAATTGCAAATCATCCAGCGACGTACCGGTAAAATCGATAGTAACCCGACGATTGGTAGACAAACCAAAACCAAGTAAAGAGTTAAAGTTGGCATACACATTCGCATGTGGAAAAGCCGCTTCTAGTGTGTTTTTTGCCCAAGACTTTAATTGCTCAGCCTGCTCAGGTTCTTTGGGATATAGCACCAACTGGACCGACGAACTTCCCGAAACAAATGACAAAAATTTATCAATAAGCGGGCCTTGTTGCTGTTCCTGCTCAGCTTCAATCAGTTGATTTATGGGCATCAACAACTCACCGGTTAACGCTTCATGATTCATACTTTGGTTGACATTAACAGACACGTTAACGCGCGTTCCTTCCACTTGCGGTAGAATGTTCAACTTAGGCGCGAGTAATATCAGTCCGGCGATTGGTACTACCACTAATAACAGGAGCATCGCACTTCGGTTTCGTGAACTTACTACCATACGTGCAAGGCGTGCAGAAATTCTATCGACAAAGTCTCCTGTCGTATCCAGAGCTTTGATGCTAGGCAAAATATAGCGTAAAAGCAGTGGTAACAGCAGTAAAGCAACAAACAAAGAAGCGCCTAGAGCCGATGAAATAGTGATGGCCAAATCGTGGAATAACTTGCCCTCTGCACTTTGCATCAAAAGTATTGGAGCAAATACGATGATGCTAGATACCACTGAATTTACCAGCGCTCCCGATACCTCAGCCATCGTTTTATTTATCGCATCTACAACATGCTCCCCCTGCTCTCGATATCGCACTGCAGTTTCAACCACGACGATTGCAGCATCCAATATCATGCCTGTCGACAGAGCAATACCAGCAAGCGATATCACATTAAATGTTCTACCCAAAACTTGCATAGCCAAAAATGTGGCCAAAATGGAAATTGGCAAACTGATGAATATCATCGCGATAACCGGGAGCTTTCTAACAAACAAAAATAGAATTAAAGTAGATAATACAACCCCAAGGATCAGGTTATTTTGCACCATACTTACTGCACTATTGATGGTTTTAGAGTCATCCTTGGTCAATTCCATTTGTACACCTAGCTCAGGCAGTACTGTAGTATTGAGTTCAGTCATCACTTTTCTTAATTGTGCCAAAGATGCCAAAGCATTTGAGCCCGTTGCGGCATTAACGCTGACATAAAAAGCTTGCTGTCGCTTCCAGTAAACTGGCGATGAATCAGTAACAAAAGCATTTTCGATGTAGGCAACATCACCGAGTGTAACCACCTTTTGTTCATTCTTAGCGATAACTAGCCCATTGAGATCTGAGATATCACGACGCCCCTCAAAACGTACCGCAAAGTTGCGTGTACCTTGTTCAACGATACCGACACTTTGATCTAGAGAATTGCGCAAAATATTTAGCATTTGATCTATCGTCAACGTGTATTTAGTCAACTTTTCAGGGTCAAAAATAATATCTATGCGCTGTTCAGTAGACGCTAAAGGCGAGAGGCTGCTAATGCCCGGAATCGCTAGGATTCTAGGTCTGACATATTTCTCAAATACCTCTGTATATCTTGCTCGATCAGCCGGAACCCCTGCACTATTTGGGAAAAGTACTAGGCCGGCAATGCTTCCTTTATTATCTTTTGACTTGTTTTGAATGATTGGTTCTAGTGCTGTTTTTGGCCGTGTATTAAATTGATTCATCTTATCGATAACTTCAATATAAGCCTCCTGCATATCAGTGCCTGGCTGAAAGGTCATATTTACCCAAGCAAATCCCGTCCCAGTATCGGTTTCATAGCGCAACACTCCGGGTACTTTACTTAGCAGCTCCTCTACTGGTTCAACAATCTGACGTTCCATTTCCATGGGCGATGCACCCGGCCAGAAATTTCCTACAACAATTCGGTCTTCACCAATATCTGGAAGTAATTGAACAGGGAGTTTGGGTATAGCGGCAATACCCAAGATGATTATGATGAGAAAAAAACTCACCACGTAGTGAGGATTTTTCAGTATTCTACTATTCATAATTGAGCTACCCTTTCATCCACTTTTACCACATCACCGGATTTCAAACCAAGCCCACCTCGAGTGACAACAATCTCCCCGGCAGATAGTGCACCGCTCACGACATAATCACCATTAATGCCAGCAAGCACCTTTACATTGGCTTTTTCTACTGAACTATCAGCTTTTAACTTGTAAACAAAACTATCCTTTCCTCTTGGGATCAGCGCATCACCGGGGATAAGCAAACTATTTGGTATCGTGATTGTGAGTTGTATGGACAGGTTAGAGCCTAATACTAGTTTATCTTTCAATTCAGGTTCCGGTTCAACAAATAGCTTTACAGCGCCAGTCCCTACACTTACTTCAGGTACAACTCTCGCGACCTTGGCTGTGCCTATGCGC
The DNA here is from genome assembly GCA_000814665.1 of Pseudoalteromonas flavipulchra NCIMB 2033 = ATCC BAA-314. Classification (GTDB taxonomy): domain Bacteria; phylum Pseudomonadota; class Gammaproteobacteria; order Enterobacterales; family Alteromonadaceae; genus Pseudoalteromonas; species Pseudoalteromonas maricaloris. Next base: position 63,804 of record JWIH01000016.1, on the reverse strand, counting down.
TTCGGTACCTGTAGCTCACTTTCGATGATTAGTTCAGCATGCTCATCAATATAATCAAGTAGTTCAATGGGAAGCTGACTAGATAGCTCAATCGCAGCAAAATTATTGACTCTTGCAATCGCATCCCCTTCTTGGACAAATTCGCCTTTACGTACGAAGGTTTCTGCAACAAAGCCACTTTCAGAAGCACGAATTGTGCTAAGCGAAATATGTCTTTGGATTTCTGTCAGACTGACTTCAAGCTCAGATACTTTATTTTTGGCGCTCGCAAGCTCATAAGTAAGCTGATCTAACTCCGATTGATTAACACTTTTAGTTTTTGATAAGGTTTCGAGTCGCTTTAACTCAACATTAAGATGCTGCACCTGAGCCTCGGCTTGGTGAATCTCAAAGCGCTTTTTTTGCTCCGACAACGATAGAAATTGAGTATCCAATTGTGCAATCACATCGCCAGCATTTACTCGCTCTCCAATCTTTTTAATCCTAAGAACGTGCGCGCTGCTGTAACTAGATAGTACGATAGCATCTGAATCAACAACCTCTGCAACCAACTTACTCGTGATCCCTCGGCTGTTTTCGACAACCGGAGCGGTAGTCACGATACGCTGCGCCAAGCTGTGCTGAGACACAAGGAGTAGCAACAACACACCGACTTGATGCGTAAAAATTTTCATAACTTGATCCCCGTTGATTTCACTTTTCTCTGTGTTTGTTTGGTTGAGTTTAGAGAGTAGAAAGCGGATACGAGAAGTGAAGTGTTGTTACCTCACGCCACAACGTGTGACCAAGCAATTATTAGCTTAATAAACATATAGTTATAACAATAAATACAAAAAGTAATGAATCGTGACAAACAGCTTAAGCCTGCATATTTGATACGTCAGCATTCCTAAAAAAGAACTTCAACATAAAGAATTAACACTGTCACAATAGGTTGGTGGCCATTTTGTAGCTCTCCTAAGAGTAGGAAAGGTTAAATGTACTAAGTAATACCAATTCGCTTAATTAAGTGAATTGGAATAAACCCAAGGAGGCAACCTCGGTGAGAAATCTTGAACTTCGTTTGGGTCGGTCGGCTTGATACTTTCAAATTGATTGGGTGGTATACATCGTTCATAAAAAAACCCACGCGATGCGTGGGTTTTTAATAACCAGATAGGTGGTTGCTTATTTGCGCAGCTGGCGAATAACGCGTAGTTGAGCAAGGGCTTCTTCTAGTTGTACCGCAGCTTGTTGATAATCCAACTCACCGGTAGTACCAGAAGCCATTTGCGCTTGCGCTTCACGTTTAGCTTCTTCAGCAGCTTGCTCGTCAAGCTCTTCCGCACGAATAGCAACGTCCGCTAGAACAGTTACTGTTTGTGGTTGAACTTCAAGCGTACCGCCTGCAACGTAGATAACTTCTTCTGAGCTATCTGCTTTAACCAAACGTACCATACCAGGTTTTAGGCCAGTCAGTAGTGGCGCGTGACCTGGATGAATACCAAGCTCACCTTCACTACCTGTCACTTGGATAGTAGTCACAGCGCCAGAGAACAAGCTCTGCTCTGCACTTACTACATCAAGGTGTACTGTCATTGCCATAACAACCTCCTAATTACATGTTTTTAGCTTTATCGATCGCTTCGTCGATTGAGCCAACCATGTAGAATGCCTGCTCAGGCATATCATCGTAATCACCGTTTAGGATGCCCTTAAAGCCAGAGATTGTGTCTTTAAGAGATACGTATTTACCAGGTGCGCCTGTAAATACCTCAGCAACGAAGAACGGCTGAGATAGGAAACGCTGGATCTTACGTGCACGAGATACAACTTGCTTATCTTCGTCAGATAGCTCGTCCATACCTAGAATTGCGATGATGTCTTTCAGCTCTTTATAACGCTGAAGAACTGTCTGAACGCCACGTGCTGTGTCGTAGTGCTCTTGACCGATAACTTGTGGGTCAAGCTGACGTGAAGTTGAATCTAGAGGGTCTACCGCAGGGTAGATACCTAGAGACGCGATATCACGAGAAAGTACTACTGTCGCATCTAAGTGAGCAAACGTTGTTGCTGGAGATGGGTCAGTCAAGTCATCCGCAGGTACGTATACCGCTTGGATTGAAGTGATTGAACCTGTCTTAGTTGATGCGATACGCTCCTGTAGAACACCCATTTCTTCAGCTAGTGTAGGCTGGTAACCTACTGCTGAAGGCATACGACCTAGAAGTGCTGATACTTCAGTACCTGCTAGTGTATAACGGTAGATGTTATCTACGAAGAATAGTACGTCACGACCTTCGTCACGGAACTTCTCAGCCATTGTTAGACCAGTTAGTGCAACACGTAAACGGTTACCCGGTGGCTCGTTCATCTGACCATATACTAGAGATACTTTGTCTAGTACGTTTGAGTCGTTCATCTCATGGTAGAAGTCATTACCCTCACGAGTACGCTCACCAACACCTGCGAATACTGAGTAACCGCTGTGCTCGATAGCGATGTTACGGATAAGTTCCATCATGTTTACGGTTTTACCTACACCCGCACCACCGAATAGACCAACTTTACCACCTTTAGCGAATGGACATACAAGGTCGATAACCTTGATACCAGTCTCTAGAAGCTCAACAGAGTTGCTTTGATCTTCGTATGATGGTGCTGCACGGTGAATAGACCAACGCTCTTCTTCACCGATAGGACCCGCTTCGTCAATCGCGTCACCAAGTACGTTCATGATACGACCTAGTGTTGCTGTACCAACTGGAACCTTGATTGGCTCAGCTGTACCTTGTACTGGAGTACCACGACGTAGACCGTCAGTACTACCTAGTGCGATACCACGTACCACACCGCCACCTAGCTGCTGTTGCACTTCTAGTGTCAAACCAGCTAAGTCGCCTTCTGTAACTTTTAGTGCGTCATATACGGCTGGCACGTTGTCTTGTGGAAACTCGATGTCCACAACGGCGCCGATAATTTGGACGACCTTACCTAAACTCATGTCTATTCCTCTTATTAAACTTTGCCGAAGCGTTACACGGCAGCCGAACCGCTCACAATCTCACTGATTTCTTGTGTGATTGCGGCTTGACGTGCCTTGTTGTATACCAGCTGTAGCTCATCAATCAGGCCACCTGCGTTATCAGTTGCGGCTTTCATCGCAACCATACGGGCAGCTTGCTCAGAGGCAGCATTCTCAACTACGCCTTGGTAAACCTGAGACTCAATAAAGCGCACAATTAGTGTCTCTAAAATCGCCTCTGGGCTTGGCTCATATAAGTAATCCCAAGCGTGAGCTGATACTTCTTCTTCAGCTTTTGGCAAAGGTAATAACTGATCGATAACAGGCTCTTGTTTCATTGTGTTGACAAACTTGTTGTACACAACGAATAAGCGGTCAATTTTGCCTTCTTCGTATGCATCTAGCATTACTTTTACAGGACCAATTACGTCCTGAATTGAAGGTGCATCTCCCAGCCCTGCCTTTTTGGCTTCAAGCGAACCACCAAAACGTCTAAAGAAACCAGCAGCTTTGCTACCTAGTGTTGCGAACGACGCCTCAACACCTTTTTCTTTCCACGCTTTCACGTCTTTCGCTACACGCTTAAACTCGTTTGAGTTTAAGCCACCACAAAGACCACGGTCTGTAGAGATAACGATATAACCAACTCGTTTCACATCACGTTCTTCAAGGAACGGGTGATGGAAATCAAGATTAGCCTGAGCAACACGACCGATCACTTTGCGTAAGTTTTCAGCGTATGGACGACTAGACGCTACGCGTTCTTGTGCCTTCTTCATTTTAGAAGCGGCAACCATCTCCATTGCGCTGGTGATCTTTTGAGTATTCTTGATACTCCCGATCTTGCTTTTTATCTCTTTTCCGCTGGCCATGACTCTCTCTCCGAATCTCGGTGAGTAGTTACCTACTCACCTTAATAACACATTACCAAGTTTGCGTAGACTTGAACTTCTCAAGAAGCTCTTTAAGCTGCGCTTCGATCTCGGCGTTGTAGTTACCAGTTTCATTGATTTGAGCCATTAGCTCTGCGTACTCGCTCTTAGCAAATGCGATTAGGCTTGCTTCGAAATCAAGGATCTTGTCGATTTCGATATCTTTTAGAAAGCCTTTCTCTACTGCAAATAGCGATAATGACATATCAGCAACAGACATCGGTGCGTACTGTTTCTGCTTCATTAGCTCTGTTACACGCTCACCGTGTTCAAGCTGTGCACGTGTTGCATCATCAAGGTCAGAAGCGAACTGAGAGAACGCCGCTAGTTCACGGTACTGAGCTAGCGCTAGACGGATACCACCACCTAGTTTCTTAACAATCTTAGTTTGAGCTGCACCACCTACACGAGATACCGAGATACCAGCGTTAACAGCTGGACGGATACCTGCGTTGAACAAGTCAGTTTCTAAGAAGATCTGACCGTCAGTGATTGAGATAACGTTGGTAGGTACGAATGCAGAAACGTCACCACCTTGAGTTTCAATGATTGGCAATGCCGTCAATGAACCTGTTTTACCTTTCACTTCACCATTAGTGAACTTCTCAACGTAGTCAGCGTTTACACGAGACGCACGCTCTAGAAGACGTGAGTGAAGATAGAAAACGTCACCTGGGTATGCTTCACGGCCTGGTGGACGCTTAAGTAGTAGTGAGATTTGACGGTAAGCAACAGCTTGCTTAGACAAATCATCATATACGATTAGTGCATCTTCACCGCGGTCACGGAAGTATTCACCCATAGTACAACCAGAGAACGGCGCTAGGAATTGTAGCGCTGCAGATTCTGATGCAGAAGCAACTACTACGATAGTGTTTGCAAGTGCACCGTGCTCTTCTAGTTTACGTACTACGTTAGCAATTGTTGACGCTTTTTGACCAACCGCTACGTACACACACTTAACGCCTGTGTCTTTTTGGTTGATGATAGCATCGATTGCTAGTGCTGTTTTACCAGTCTGACGGTCACCGATCACAAGCTCACGCTGACCACGACCAACTGGGATCATCGCATCGATAGACTTATAACCAGTTTGTACTGGCTCATCTACTGATTGACGCTCGATTACGCCCGGTGCGATTTTTTCAACTGGTTCAAAACCATCGTTATCAACAGCGCCTTTACCGTCGATTGGCTCACCTAGCGTGTTAACAACACGACCTAGTAGGCCACGGCCTACTGGTACTTCAAGGATACGACCAGTTGATTTAACTTTTACGCCTTCTTTAAGGTCAGCGTATGGACCCATTACTACAGCACCTACTGAGTCACGCTCAAGGTTTAGTGCGATAGCATAACGGTTGCCAGGAAGCTCGATCATCTCACCCTGCATACAGTCAGCAAGACCGTGGATACGGATGATACCGTCGGTAACAGATACGATAGTACCTTCGTTACGCGCTTCACTTACAACTTCAAACTGCTCAATGCGTTGCTTGATCAGTGCAGAAATTTCTGTGGAATTAAGTTGCATGCTCTTTTTCCCAATTACGATTGTAGCGACGTCGCAAGACGATCTAACTTGCCGCGAACAGAACCGTCGATTACGGTGTCACCGGCTTTAATCACTAGGCCACTTACAATGGCTTCGTCGATGCTACAATTCAGCTTAACTTTGCGTGCGAAACGTTTCTCAAGTGCCGCGACCAATTTTGCTTGCGTATCATCTGCAAGCACTGTTGCTGAAACCACATCTACTTCGATTTCTTTGTCATAGTCTGCTTTTAATTCAGCAAACAATTCTGCAACAGCTGGAATGGCGGCTAAACGCTCATTTTCGGCCATCAGCTTGATAAGATTTTGACCTTGTTCGTTGAGTTGCTCAGCACATAACTTGATAATGATTTCAGACTGCTGTGATTCAGTAGCGATGCTACCAAGTAGCGCCTGAACCTGCTCGTCGCTGGTAACTTGACCAGCGAAGAACAGCATTTCATTCCAAGCTTCAACTGTGCCTTTTTCAACGGCAAGTTCAAAAGCCGCTTTAGCGTATGGGCGAGCGATAGTAGTCAATTCAGACATGCTCATACCCTCCTACTTAAAGCTCAGCGACAAGTTTTTCAACGATGTCACTGTGTGTGGCTTGATTGATTTCACGCTCTAAAATCTTCTCAGCGCCTGCGATAGAAAGTGCAGCGACTTGTGAACGCAGCTCTTCTTTCACACGGTTGCGCTCAGACTCAATTTCAGAGTGTCCCTGAGCAATGATTTTTTCACGCTCTTGCTGACCACGAGTAGTCTCTTCGTCAACAATCAGCGCAGCACGCTTCTTAGCTTGTTCGATGATTTCAGCCGCTTGTGCTTTCGCTTCTTTCAACTGTTCAGCACCTTGTGCACGTACGCGCTCAAGTTCTTTCTCAGCTTCATCAGATGCCGCTAAACCATCTTCGATTTTCTTCTGGCGAGCTTCAATCGCACCATTTAGTGGTGGCCATACGAACTTCATACAGAACCATACGAAGACCACAAATGCGATTAATTCACCTATTAGAGTGGCGTTTAAGTTCACGACCGCTCCTCCTTACTTGACAGTTGTTCGTTTCAGGTATTTTGCAATATTAAAGAGCGAACAACATGTACATAGCGATACCTACACCGATCATTGCAACGGCATCGATAAGACCAGCTAGGATGAACATTTTAACTTGTAGTGAAGGCGCAAGCTCAGGTTGACGAGCACATGCTTCTAGGAACTTACCACCCATGTTACCGAAGCCTAGTGCAGTACCGATAGCACCAAAACCGATTAGTAGTGCAACAGCGATAAGTTTAATAGCAACTGCGATTTCCATTTTTATCTCCAAAGTTTTAATAGTAAATTAAAGTTTAAGTTTAAATTTAAGTTGTAAAAATCTTTATTATTCAGCTGATTAGTGACTTTCTGTACTAGCCATGCTGAGGTAAACGATAGTCAGCATCATAAATACGAATGCTTGAAGAACGATTACCATAATGTGGAATACTGCCCACACGAAGTGCAGTGGTAACTGCATCAAACCAATTGCACCGATAAGGATGAAGATCATCTCACCTGCGTATAAGTTACCGAACAAACGTAGTGCTAGCGAGAACGGCTTAGCAACCAATGCGATTGTTTCAAGTAGTAAGTTAAACGGGATCAACACTGCCATCATTAGTTTGTTTTTAGAGCTAAATGGGTGCAATGTTAATTCTGCAATAAAGCCACCGATGCCTTTGATTTTAATTGAATAACCGATCATCAGAATAAACACACCTAGCGCCAGTGCAGCTGTCATGTTTAAGTCTGTTGTAGGTACAATCTTCATGTACACATCGTGTGAATCCATACCAAATGCTTGTTCACCAACAAAGCCAGCGAATGCAGGTAGGAAGTCAACTGGAACTAAGTCCATCAAGTTCATTAGGAATACCCAAACGAAGATCGTTAGGGCTAAAGGTGCAACTAACTTGCTGTTACCATGATAAGTGTCACGTACGTTGGCACCAACGAACTCAACAACCATCTCGATAAAGCACTGGAATTTACCAGGAACACCTATAGTGGATTTTTTAGCGGCACTTCGGAAGATCCATAAAAATATTAGACCTAAACCGATTGACCATGCGAGGGTATCTACATGCCATGTCCAGAAACCACTATCCGCACATGCTTTGTTGAAGGCAAGACCGGCATCGGTCGAGCACATCTTGGCATTGGTCAAGTGGTGCTGAATATGGCTTGATAGAGTAACTTCTTCTGCAGCCATGTTTTATCCCAAAAGTTAATGATTAAAAAAAATCAGGACCAACCATTGTGTCAGCATCACGAGCATATACGCGCCAAAGAAAGGCAGCATCATTACTGAAAAATGCTTAAAAATCAGTGCAAAGAGCACAACAGTTAGCAAAAATTTTAATCCATTTCCTCGTTTTATCGAGGAATATACTTGATTTGCTTTGCTTGCACCCATAAATCGAAAGGCGTAAGCAGCAAATACAAAATTAGGGAGTACCAACACAGCGCCGCCAGCTAATGCTGAAACTCCGGCTTGTACTCCCCAACCTATAAAAACGATTACTGCAGCGACTAATGCTACGATACCCTGAATCAAAACACCTTGTAATGCGGCTCGCCTGTATGGGCGGGCTAACGAATGAGTCACTTTATATTAACCTTAATGACGTTAAATTTTATCAGGGTATGAAAACTGGCGAAATTATACTTGTTTCTGCTTAATTTGCAACTTGACGAGGCGAAATGTGACGTTTTTTGGACGCCAAATAGGTCAAAATTTGTTAGGGAGGAAGGCTTAAATTAAAGCCTGTACAAGAGTGGCTATTTTTCCATCAAAGTTCTTCGTATTCTCGCTATTTCGCAGCATATCGGTGAAGAAATAGCGGCGCAAAATAAAGCACCGCATTCACGGATTAGTCAATTGGTTAAGTTTACCGTTAGTCAGCTTCATTCATTTCAGGGTTAATACGCCCCAAAATACCATCAAGCTCATCCAAACTAGCATAGGAAATAACCAGTTTACCTTTGCCTTTTTGGTTGTAGTTGATCTCAACTTTTGCGCCTAAGTTTTCCTGTAATTGCTGTTCAAGCAGCTTCACATCAGGATCTTTTTGCTTCGCTTCTTTTTTCTCAACAGGCTCTAAAATGGTGCGAACCAGTTTTTCGGTTTCTCTTACGGTTAATCCCTTGGCCACAGCAGTTCTTGCCGCTTCAGATTGCGCCTCACCAGTTAGGGCAAGTAAACAACGAGCATGGCCCATTTCTATGTCGCCATGTTCCAACAAGATTTTTACATCATCGTTGAGATTGTTGAGACGAAGTAAATTGGTGACCGTTGTACGCGATTTACCCACCGCATCGGCAACTTGCTGATGCGTGAGTTCAAATTCATTTAGCAATCTATCTAGAGCAATTGCTTCTTCCATTGCATTGAGGTCTTCACGCTGAATGTTTTCAATAAGCGCAATTGCAACAGCCGCTTCATCCGGCACATCTTTGATTAAACAAGGAACGGTATCTTGCTTTGCCAGTTGTGCCGCACGCCAGCGTCTCTCACCGGCAATAATTTCAAAGCTTTGCGTGGTAACTTTACGCACCACAATAGGCTGTAAAATCCCTTGTGAACGGATCGAACTCGCCAGTTCCTCAAGTGCCTGTTCAGACATATCTTTACGCGGCTGATATTTACCCGGCTTTAGCCACTCAATAGGTAATCGTTGTAACTCTTGTTCAACCGCCGATTCGGCAGGTGCTTCACTGACTGTCGCGACCGCTTCTTGTTGATTAGGCACAGGTGCCGCAGCACTTGGATTAGGTTTAGCTGAGCTGAGTAGGGCATCCAACCCTCGGCCTAAACCACGTTTTTTAACCGACATGTTCTTTTTATCCTCTTAGGCAACCGCAGCCGCTTGCTTTTCTTTGCGTCTTAGCATTTCACCCGCTAGCGCTAGATAAGCTTTCGCACCGCTTGATGCTCTATCATAATACATCGCAGGCGCTCCAAAACTTGGCGCCTCCGCTAATCGCACATTACGAGGGATCACAGTCCGGTACACTTTATCGCCAAAGTGTTGTTTTAACTGCTCAGATACGTCGTTAGCTAGACGATTACGCGGGTCGTACATAGTGCGCAAAATGCCTTCAATTTGCAATCCTGGATTCACCAACTTACCGAGTTGGGTAATGGTGTCCATTAAAGCTGTTAATCCCTCCAGTGCATAATATTCACACTGCATCGGAACTAAAACCGCATCGGCGGCAGCCATGGCATTTACCGTTAGCATATTTAATGAAGGTGGACAGTCGATGAATATATACTCATATTTATCTTTTATCGTCTCAAGGGCGTTGCGTAGTCTCACTTCGCGTGCAAACAACTCCATCAGTTTGACTTCTGCCGCAGTTACATCCCCATTCGCAGCGATCAAATGATACTCACCACTGGTTTCTGTGGTGATCACTTGATCCATAGGCGCTTCTTCGATCAACAGATCATAAACCGTTGCGACATCGGCGTATTTATCGACGCCACTGCCCATGGTTGCATTACCTTGGGGATCGAGATCGATCAACAGTACTTTACGTTTAGTCGCCGCCATGGACGCGGCTAAATTCACCGCAGTGGTTGTTTTACCAACACCACCTTTTTGGTTTGCTATTGCAATGACTCTTGCCACATTGTCCTCGACAATTAATCTTTAGAAAGAATGATTAAATGGCGCTCACCTTCAAGCTTGGGCACCACTAAACTAATATCTTGCGATAAACTCACGCCGTTTGGTAATTGTTCTAGCTCATCCGCAGGGTATTGACCCTTTAGTGCTAAGAATACACCTTGGTTATCGATTAAATGTGAACACCACTGGATCATATCTTGTAGTGATGCAAAAGCACGGCTGAGTACACCGTCTAATTTAACACTTGGCTGATATTCTTCAACTCGAGACTGCACTGGGGTAACATTCTCAATGCCAAGCCCATGTTTTACCTGCATTAAAAATCGAACTCTTTTACCAAGGCTATCAAGAAGAACAAAATTGATGTCCGGTCTAGCTATCGCTAAAACCATACCCGGTAAACCCGGTCCGGTGCCAACATCAATATAGTTACTGCCTGTTAAGTGTGGCGCAACAACCAAAGAATCCATGATGTGTTTCACCATCATTTCTTTTGGGTCACGAACGGAAGTGAGGTTGTAGGCTTTGTTCCATTTATCCAGCAGCTGGACATATTCGACCAACTGCTGCTTTTGTTGTTCGCTGAGCTCGATAGAGGTATCAGCGAGTAATTCATTCAATTGTTCTAGTAACACAGTGTTCCACTGCTATTACGCCGACTTACGTAATAGCCCTTGCTTTTTCAGATACACTAATAATAGCGAAATAGCAGCAGGGGTGATACCAGAAATACGTGAAGCTTGGCCAATCGTTTGTGGACGAGCATCACTTAGCTTTGCCACAACCTCATTTGACAGGCCGCTTACCTGAGCATAATCAAACTCAGCAGGCAGTAATGTCTCTTCATGACGAAGCTGTTTATTAATCTCATCTTGTTGGCGCGCAATGTAACCGGCGTACTTAGTTTGGATCTCAACCTGTTCAAGGGCTGGAATATTATCAAACTCAGATCCTAATCCTTCGATTGCCATCAGGTCGTGATAATTAACCTCAGGACGGCGGATCAGATCTTCAAGACTGGCTTCGCGTACCAGTGGTTTTTTCAATAATCCATTTACCGCTTCAAGTGCAGGGTGATCTTTATGGATCCAAGTATTGCGTAGACGCTGTGCTTCTTGTTCCATAACTTCAAGCTTGTCGTTGTATGCAGCCCAGCGTTCATCGTCAACTAAACCTAATTCGCGACCTTTTTCCGTTAGACGTAAATCCGCATTGTCTTCACGCAGTAACAAACGGTATTCAGCACGCGAGGTAAACATACGATAAGGTTCTTTTGTACCAAGCGTTGCTAAGTCGTCAATTAACACACCGGCATAAGCTTCATCACGGCGCGGTGTCCATGCTTCACGGCCTTGAACTTGAAGGGCTGCGTTCATACCCGCAATCAACCCTTGTGCGCCAGCTTCTTCATAACCGGTTGTACCGTTTATTTGACCTGCAAAGAATAAGCCATTGATAAACTTAGTTTCTAATGATTGCTTTAGGTCACGAGGATCGAAGAAGTCGTACTCAATTGCATAACCAGGACGACAAATATGCGCATTCTCAAAGCCTTTAATAGAACGCACGATCTCCAGTTGGATATCAAATGGTAAGCTGGTGGAGATACCATTTGGATACAGCTCGTATGACGTTAAGCCTTCAGGCTCTACGAAGATCTGATGTTTTTCTTTATCAGCAAAACGCACAATCTTATCTTCGATTGAAGGGCAGTAACGCGGACCAATCCCCTCAATCACGCCAGCATACATCGGCGAACGATGTAAGTTATTGCGGATCACATCATGGGTTTTTTCATTGGTATAGGTGATATAACAAGGGATCTGTTTTGGATGATCAGACACTTTGCCCATAAACGAGAAAACCGGAGTAGGGGTATCGCCTGGTTGCTCTTGCATCACTGAAAAATCAACTGTTCTTGCATCGATACGTGGTGGGGTACCTGTTTTTAGACGATCAACTCTAAAAGGCATTTCACGTAAACGCTCAGCCAAAGCGATAGAAGGAGGATCGCCAGCACGGCCGCCTTTGAAGTTTTCTAAACCAATATGGATCTGGCCACCCAAGAAAGTACCAACCGTTAGCACCACTGAAGAAGCACTAAAGCGTAAACCCATTTGAGTTACGACACCTTTGACCTGATCGCCTTCAACAATCAGATCATCACAAGATTGTTGGAAGATCTTTAAGTTTTCTTGATGTTGCAAAATGTCTTGGATCGCCGCTTTATACAATGCGCGATCTGCCTGAGCACGAGTCGCTCGTACCGCAGGGCCTTTCGATGAATTAAGCGTTCGAAATTGGATCCCACCTTTGTCGATTGCTTTGGCCATTGCACCACCAAGCGCATCGATCTCTTTAACCAAATGACCTTTACCAATCCCACCAATAGCTGGGTTACACGACATTTGGCCTAAGGTATCCATATTGTGTGTTAACAATAAGGTATTCATACCCATACGTGCAGCTGCAAGTGCAGCTTCAGTGCCTGCGTGTCCACCACCAACAACGATGACATCAAAATGTTCATGATAAATCATTTACGGGATCCTACTTAAAACAACCGAGCAAATTTAGAAAGGATGCGTATTCTACCTAGAATTAACCAGAAGTGAAATGGTTAAACTTTGCACAACGCAAAAAAGAGATCACTTAAAATATATAAGGATCTTTTTAAAGATCTTTATTGATCTTACTACTACTGATCCTTTGATCTGTGAATAGTTTTGTATTCCTGTTTAGATCCAACTGCTTAACTAAGATCAATTGGTGTGAATTAGATCGGATCAATGGGCTTAAAACCTTTGATCAACTTGGCACTTTATTCACAGGGCTAGATCTGAATTATTTTATCCAATGGATAAGTAAGCGTAGATCAGCAGTTAGATCATAGGTTATACACAATACGATCTAAAATAGACTGAATTTGTGAATAACTTCTGTGTATTTCAATGTTGCAGCGTTAAGCGACACATTCAACAAACTTAGGTAACCAAGCAATAGCGGTATCTTCTGGTAGATCTGGGTGTAAAACGTCGATCTTTTCTATGTCTAACAGCTGTGTTGCACCTTTTTCTTTAAGTAGATCAGCAAGATTAATAGCTGCATGATTAAAGGTGTCATAACTTGAATCACCAATTCCTACTACCGCAAAGCGTAACTGGCTTAGATCCGAGCTCGCTTTTAATGCTGATATAAAAGGTAATAAGTTTTCTGGATAGTCACCGGCCCCATAGGTTGATGTCACCACCAGCCAAAGTGCTTGCTGACAAGCTTCAAGCTCAGGTTTTTCATGCAAATTCACGGTATAACCTTGAGATTCAAGCGATTCCATTAGCTGTTCAGCAACGTATTCTGCTGATCCCATTTGGCTGCCTACAATAAGATCTAAAGTTTGCATTGTTACCCTTACCTAAGTCGTATTGCGCGCCATCTTAGCGTTTAACGTGAATATGTAAAGAGGGCTTTGAAGTTATTGGATAAAAATATTTGCACAAATAGTGTGTAATTTTTAGTGTTTTTACTTATCCTTATGAAATAAAAGCAGAAAATAAAATATTCCCAAGCTTAACTCGGTGATTTATTTGTGGATAATCTATGGGATAGCTGAGCCTAAAAATACTTTTTTAAGCCAAGGCACATGCTTGAAACGGTAAGAACTTCGCTGTTTTTGAACAAATTTTGAGGTTGTGGATGAGGTGTTGTGGATAACGATCTAAAAGCTGGAAGTCGATCCAGTCTTTTAGATCTATATAGTTAGATCCATATAAGAAAAGAATCTAAAAAAGCGGTCAGATCTTGTGATTTATTTAGTTTGACAGCCAAGTTGTGCGGACTGATTGCTCAAATAAGAAGTCTACAGTATGTTCTTCGAGCAGCCTTCTGGTGGCTGATTCTTGTAGTGCTATCACATGATCGCTGAGAGCATTACCCGATGAGATACGTTTGACTCCTAACTCTGCTAACGCCTGTTTATCACTAAATCCGGGCAACAGCATCACATTGACTGGAATTGAAAGCAGGGTTGTTAGGCGTTTTATCATTGTGGTGTTGGTTAAACCGGGAATAAAAAAGCCATCGCAACCCGCTGCTTGATAGGCGAGTGCACGCTCATGCAGCGTCGCTTCAGTCCACTGTGGTTGTAAGCAAAGATCGCAACGGGCATTAATAAAAAAATGATCGAAACCGCCATGACGTAAAGCTTGTTTGATTGCCTGCAATAACGCTTGGTGTGCCTTTATATCGCGTAAGCTGTTCTGGTGACTGGGTTTGTCTTCAATATTGATACCGGCAACGCCAAGGTCGGCCAATTGGATAATATGTTTGATGATCTGATTTTGATCCGCGCTGTAGCCTGCCTCAATATCAACACTTAATGGAATAGTGATCACCTTAAGAATGGCACTTACTGTTTGTAGTACACGGTCAAATGTGAGTTGTTCTCCATCTTTTTAACCTGAGGTTTGGATAAGAAATGAGCTAACTCATTATTTTTAAAATCATATTAAATTATTTCCTTGTCTAGCCAGAGAGTTTTGGGGATAGCTAGGCGAATTTATGCACCAATAGCTGGCTATTGGAAGTGAATTCAACGCAGGTAGCGCTAAAACTGGCTGCTAGAAAGGCATTAATTATCCGAAGCTCAGGTTTCTAGCCCTGATGATTAGACATACCCCAGCTTGTTGTCGCAACGGCCTGACCACCAGCCTGTTCGATGATAAGCGCTGATGATGGATCCCAGCAGTTAGCTAGAAAAAGCGGGGCTGATTGTTGGTGTAGTGCATTGAAAGTTGTAGATAGAGCCATTTTATTTCTCCTAAGTTGCAGCGCTTAGGATACCTAGTGTACGGGTATTGGACTGGCCAGATTGAGCACTTAACGTGATTGGGTAGATTTGCGGTTATCGCTCAGAACCTTATTATAAGTGTGCTGCTCTTTACTTTTTATTAATATTTATCAAAAACTTAACGATAAATTTGATGTTGACCTAGTTATATGGATTCGAAATAATAGTGTTGATATTAAGGAACTACAAAAGGTAAAACATGGATAAGGATCTGCACATTAGTGCTGCTGAAAATTGGTACTCATTTCGTATTAATGTATCTGGAGAGTTGGAATTTAAACGCGTTGCACTGTGGGCTGCTGATAAACAGGGCTCTGTCAGAGGGTTAGTCTCTGGTACAGCCAACAAAAAATTCGCCAACTATTTATACAATGCGCCATACGCACACGGTGGTTATATTCATTGGGATGATATGACACCCGATCAACAGAAAAAAGCAAAGCAGGACTGTCAAATAGATATCGACAGGTTAAAGGAGCTGCAAGCTGAGGATGCTAACGCGTAGCTGCCACTCGCTGTGTTTAGCATTTACTTGAAATTGCCGCAGTTCACAAAGCTGCGCTTCATTCTCTTTTTCTTCTCTATAGTCCGATTAGTACGGCTATACGTCAAATTCAATTAGAAATAACGACATGAACCAATTCGATAAAAACCAGATAATCACGCTGGATATCCAAAACCCGCAACAAATCAAATTAGCATTAGCTCAGTATAAGGCTTTGTTGGACAGCGATAAGGCCTGTTTTAATAGTCAGTTTGATGTTGAGTTTAAGCAACTTGATGAAGCGGGGATGCGCCGTTTGCAACCGCAAGATAGTGGCAACAACCTAAAGTTGCTTCAATCTGCATTAGATTTAGGCCAAGAAGGCGGTGCTCACCACTATGACCACACCATACTTGATGATACCGAAAACTATATTTCTGAGGTCATTTTATTTGCAGCAGCGCTGCAATACCCTGAGATCAAACAAGCTGTTGTAGAAGCCGCCAAGGCAATAGTGACCTATAGTCGCCGCCAAAATGACACTGATGAAATGTGGCTTGATGATATGCGGGTATTTGGCGTTGAAGCTTTGTATATGCTTGCAAAGACGGATATACAGTACGCCTATTTGCTAGCACAATACTTTGTGCCTTATTGGGATGATGAACATGCATGCGGTTATGAAAGCTATTTAAGTGTATTGCTACACGAGCACGGTTGGCATCGTGAAATGATCAAAGCATTTATTTGGTGTGACAACGATAACTTTAGATCTGGCATGTTCAAAAATGATCAATACAGTGAAGAATGTGACTACCAGCCGCTTGGGGAATATTTACGCGAAAATCCTGAGAGTTATGAGCAATTTAAAGCATTAGTCATTGCACGTTTTCAAGCTGAGCCCGTATTACTTGCCGATGTCGATACCATGTGTGATGAGGATGAAGAAGAAGACCTGAGTGGTCATCAGCCTGTGATCTCTTTGTATCAATCGCTATTCCCCCATAGCTGTTTTTATGACGATGAAGAGGCTAAAGACAGCTTTATGGCAATGCCATTTTTTGGCAGTACCCTCGAAAATGAAGCGTATGATTTACAGCAAAAAGTCCAATCACAGGTTGCAGGCCCATTAGTTAAAATTGCACAGAGTGCCATTGCTGCTCGCGCAAATTATCGTGCCTATCTTGCCAGAGGTGAGCGTAAATATGAGCTTAACTATGGTACTAATTTGCTGAAACCTTTAGTGCTGGCTATGCCCCAAGGCGAAGTATTGTGGCGCTACATTGAAACTGGGGAACGACAAACAGTATTAGAAACAATCTGTGAAGTAGATGTGCTTGAATTAGCGAAAGTGCATGCCAGTGACATGGCTGAGCATCTTATTGATCAATTGAGTAGTTTTGAGCGCAATAATCAAGGTATAGTCGAGGAGCTGAAGTCGGTGCTCAGCCTTGTGCGAGGCGATCTACTTACAGATCACTTCAGTGAAGAAGCTGAATATACACAACCCAATGGCATGGTGTTGACGCTTGCGGTACGCAACGATGTAGAAAATAACTTACTACAAGCTCGTGCTGAGCAGTATCTTCGCGTGATTGATGTATTTTACCATGCCCTAGGCAAGCGTGAGTTTTGCAAATATATGATGGCATCACTTACCGAAGGTGATGAAGCACTACTCTCCAGAGAAGCCTATTATCAGCGTTATACTCAACTCTCCGTGTCTGATATCAAGAGCGCGGCTGAAAATGCTAAAGCTAAAAATATCCAGTCGATATTTCGTCACTTCACCAACCAAGATGAATTACTGTGTCGCAAGCATCTTAAGTTGGTCGATGAGCATTTCCGCTCATCGCGTGCGCTGTGCCACCCAAAGCAATGGTCGCAATTGGATATGGGATTAATTACACTGGCCAGCTATCACCTGCACAGTGATTATAATCAGCATATTAGCGATGATATTACTGAGGCACTAGCAAATTATCTTAACGACAATCATATTTGGCAACTCGCTGCACAGCACATAATTCAGAAATGTCATAAAAAGTCCGATCATTATAACCCTGATAACTTAGGATTGTCTGAGGCACAAATAGTGCGGATCTGTGATTACTTTACTGCAGACACGCCGCAAGATGATTTAAGCAGTTTATTGGCATTAGTGCAGCCGCAGTTGTATCGAGATGAGTGTTGTCGCGGCGATCTTTACCTAAACAAGTTTAGTGAAAAGCAGTCAAGCTATCAGCTCTTTAAAGATTTTGATGATGATTTCCAACGCTTTACCCTAACGGCATTTTGGTTGCGACAGCTACCTTTACCCCTGCAATACAAAGCAGGTCGTTTATGGCAATTTATTATTGCACTAGCGCCAGTTCGGGTTGCACGCAATGTGCTTCGTGCTTATTCGGATGATCATTGGAGCATAGAGTTTGACACTATACTCGATGAAATTGAGGTCTACGAACAGTTAAGTAAAGCTGGAATAGATGGCGGTATACTGAATGCCTATGAAATGAGCAACCAACGTTATAACTCCGAACGTTACTTGAATTGGATAGAGATTTACAGCGAAATAGCCAGTGATGATAACAGTATGTTTGGCAGCATGGGACGTAACAAAGCCAAAGCTATGGAGCAGGGACTCGCATATATCAATGAGCGCACGAAAGTTGAGTTTTTACATCATGTGTCGCTTAAACACCCGGAAGTTGAGCTTGATTTCAGCCATGATTTACAGCGCGCGATTGATATTTTTGTGCAATTAAACCTGCACTCTTGGGAGCATGCGTTAGCACAGGAATTAGGTCGGGATTGTCTATATTTCGGTGAAGGTGAAAAGTTACCAAAGAAGCTGCATAAAGCCATTGTAGCGGATAGCCTCTCAATACACGATAAACCTTGCCATGTTGATGGTCGAAGTTGGGAAGCGTGCACTGTGTTACAACAGCAAGGAGACAATTACGTTATTGTGATGGCCGATCATGAGGTGCCGCTTGCTTGGTATGAAGAAAGGTTGCCATCTGGGCCGTTACTGATATTTTCAGAGCAGCTTGAGCGTGCGGCTATTATAAAACGCGTGGCTGAGCTGCAAGTGCAGTCCAATCGCATTAAAGCCATTGTTGAGCAAACGATGGCTTATCTACATAACGAGGCCGAGTTTGATGTCATGGCTGCGCTGTTTAAAGGGCAAATCTCCACCGAGTTTATGTGTATCGATGCCGATGAATATCAAATGTATAGTCTTCGTCAGTTTGTGTGGATGTTAGATGCTAAGCGTCGCAACAAACTGGTACGTCTGCTTCTTAATCATGATTATCGGGGCTTTAAATTAATTGAAGCGCAAATGGAACAACCTTGGCTATTACATCAACTGGCACACAATGAGATAGATTTTGAAACTTACCTATCGAAAAGCGGTGAATATGAAGGCGAAGCGTCCGAAACCGGCATGGCATTTTTGCTCACCTGGTTATTTGATATCGGCGTTAAACCCGAACATTTGGTGCTGTTTTGTATTAAGCGCAGTCACTTTGATGTATGTCGTGAATTTATCGTGGCACATGCTCGTGGCCAATATGGCAGTTTTAAACAGAGTTTGAGCTATTTATATGCTGATCGCCGCGCTGAACTTCCTGAAATATTCAGCCAAGCAGCAGACGCTGAAGCATTGCTAGATCCATTAAGAAAAGACAAATCTCGCAAGGTAAAAGAAGCGGTAAACCAATACGCTGGTTAGTGTGTAGTCATACGCCCAAAAAAGGGCGTATGACGACTCAGATATTTAGGTTATTTACCGATACAAAACGAGCTAAAGATTTTGCCAAGCAAGTCGTCGGAGGTGAATTCACCGGTGATCTCATTGAGGTATTGCTGGGTAAGGCGTAGCTCTTCTGCCAAAATTTCACCGGCAATATGCATTTCTAGCTGAGTTTGACCTATTTCTAGGTGCTCAGCAGCGCGTTCTAGGGCGTCTAAGTGACGACGGCGAGCCATAAAGCCACCTTCAGTTGCACCAGTAAATCCAATACAGGCTTTTAGGTGTTCCCTCAATAAATCAATGCCTTGAATGTCTTTAGCACTTAAACGGATAAGGGTATGGCCATCACTCGTTGTTGCGCCAACGGCTTCACCGCTTAAATCGACTTTATTGCGGATCACGGTAATTTCCATGCCTTGTGGTAATTGCTCGATAAAATCAGGCCAGATCTTCGCAGGATCGGTTTCGTGGGTTTCGGTGCCATCCACCATAAATAGTACGTGATCGGCGCCGCGGATCTCTTCCCAAGCACGCTCAATACCTATTTGTTCTACTTTGTCTGGACTATCACGAAGTCCTGCGGTGTCGATAATATGAAGCGGCATGCCATCAATATGAATATGTTCACGTAGTACGTCTCGTGTGGTACCTGCGATGTCAGTAACAATCGCAGCTTCACGGCCTGCTAAGGCATTGAGTAGTGAAGATTTACCAGCATTAGGGCGGCCTGCAATCACCACGCGCATGCCTTCACGCATGATGCTGCCTTGCTTGGCTTGTTTACGTACTTCTGCGAGTTGCTGAATAATGGCTTCTAAGTCACCCGAGACTTTACCATCGGAAAGAAAGTCGATTTCTTCGTCGGGGAAGTCAATTGCGGCTTCTACGTACATGCGCAGATGAATTACTTTCTCAACCAACGTATTGATATGTTTAGAAAAGTCACCTTGTAGTGAATGTAGCGCGCTTTTTGCAGCTTGCTCGCTGGTGGCGTTGATCAAGTCTGCGATAGCTTCTGCTTGCGTTAAGTCTAGCTTGTCGTTCATAAAAGCACGTTCTGAGAACTCACCAGGCTTTGCCAAGCGCACTTGCTCAATTTTGCTGATTTCCTTTAACAGCATATCAAGTACCACGGGGCCACCGTGGCCTTGTAACTCAAGGACATCTTCACCGGTGAATGAGTTCGGCCCTTGGAAGAACAATGCAATACCTTGGTCTAGTTGTTCACCTGCTAGGGTATTGAATGGCAGGTATTCGGCATAGCGAGTTTTTGGGCATTTACCTAAGATTTGCTCGGCAACTGCTCGGGCTTTACACCCTGAAACTCGAATAATACCAACGCCACCGCGACCCGGTGCGGTAGCCTGTGCTGCTATGGTGTCTTGTGCGATCATGATGACTCTTTAGACTGTCTGGTTAATAGCCATAATTGTACAGCAATTGATATATCTCAGGTATAGCTGGTGGGTAATATCTAAGTCTGCTCATTGCATTTTGGGTGGTTGATGACCTTAATGATACGGTTATGCGCTTTTGTCAGGTATAATTATGGTCACAGTTTTTACTGTTCTTATTAGCAAAGGTTGTATAAGGGAAACTAACGCTGTGCTGCACTTTCTTCAATACCGCTTCGATCCAAATGTCTCGTGTTTATATCGTGATGCTGAGCAAGTGCCACTGAGGCCGAGAGTTGCGCAGCTGTTGGCTTATTTTTTAGCCCATCCAAATCAAATTGTTACACGTGAAACATTGCTCAGCACGTTGTGGCAACACGGTGAGTTTAGAGAAGCTGCACTAACACAAAGTATCACTGAGCTAAGACAAGCCCTCAAAGATAACGCCCAGCAACCCACCTTTATTAAAACCATACCACAGCAAGGTTATCAGTGGATTTGTCCTGTTGAGAGCCGCACATTTAACACATTCAAATTCACTACAACAATGAAGGCGATGCTTGTCGTTGGCGCTGTTGCGTTAAGTGGAGTCGCGGCGAGTGTTTATCTCGTTTCTAGCTCAGTACCCGTTGTCACTCGTATACAAGCTGAGCAAGACTCGTTAATCATTGTGCCTATGGTGAATGAGACGGGTGTGCAAGCCAATGCGTGGTGGGGTTATGCGCTTGAAGCTGCATTGAGACAACATTTACAGTCTCATTATCAATTAGTACCGCGAAGCCAATATCCTGAGCTTGCAGAGAATAGTGCGATTAATCAGCTCACGCTTTCACTCAAGCCGATACAACAGCGTTTTTTACTCAGTGTTACTTATGGAGATAAGCAAAGCGAGATAATTGTTGAACAGTTAGATGAGAGCTTTGAAGCGATTGCAACAGAGGTTATTGCGCAGTTAGCGCTAGGTGTTGACACTAAATCCGCCAAAAAATCATCCTTAAATCTAGCAATGAATGACTATTACCGCGGTGTACAAGCATTAAATGAACAGGGACCTCAACTGGCAAAGGCATATTTTGAGGCGGCTGTGGCACAAATGCCGGAACATCTAGAAAGCCAGTTGGAGCTTGCGCAAATTTGTTGGCAGCTCGGTGATATTGATTCTGCCACACGTCGATTCGAACAGGTTTCACTAAGTTCAGCTTCAATCGCGACTCGTGCTCGCTACCACCTCTATTACGGAGAGTTTTTCAAGGCACAAGGCTTACATCAGCAAGCGTTGCAGCAAGCTCAGCTTGCTCTCGATGCTGCTGAGCAAAGCCAGCAAGTTGAATTGATAGCGATGGCATATCAACTCAAAGCGGATGCTTTTTGGGTGTTACAACGTTGGGATGAATACCAGCAAGCGATGAGTTCAGCGCATGTTTTGATAGGTAGTCGATCGTTTGCCTATAGCGAAGCACAGCGGAGTTTCTATCTTGCCAATCCACCAGCGGCTGGTCCCGCTGAAAAAACGTTACTGAACTTAGAGAAGAGTAAACCTGTACTCGCGCAAGCCATTGCCTATTATGAGCAAACAGAGCAGACCATGAATCTAATAAAAGCTTTGTTTGCTTATGGTCAAAATTACTTAGTGCCAGTGGTTGAAAGTGAGCCTAGTTTATTAAAAGCCCTCGCTTTAGCTCAGAAAAATGGTTATCACTATTTAGAAAAGCAAATACTCACTTACCTAGGGTTCTACTATATTCAGCTACATAAGGGGGAGAAAGCGCTACGTTATTTAAAAGAGATTAACGGCGAGCCGCGTTTTATTCCAAGCTATGAGCAACAGCAATTACTGATTGGCATGGCGCATATGGATATCGCATTGCAAACGGGTGATACGGATGCAATGCAAAGTGCAATTACGCAATATCAAATGCTGTTAGAAAGCGATTATATTTCTTCAGTTACGCGTGCCAACGTTAAATTGTTACTGGGTTGGACCTGGATCAAAGCGGGCAAGCTCGAATTAGCAGAGCCGTTGACGATTGAAGCAATGCAAGACTATCAAACGTTACAGCTACAAGAAGTTGAGACCTATGCGCTCTATACGAAAATGTATATCCACCTTTTGAGAAATGAGCCTCAACAAGCGCTTGAGATCATTACTGAACATCAACATACCAATTCACATCTTTTGTTGCTTTACGGTGTTGTTGCGGCTGATATGTTAAAAGAAGAAGCGCTGCAAAAGCGCTTTTCAGATAAATTGGCCGGACTCGAAAACAGCCAATTATTACAGCAACAGCTGCTGCAAATACGCCAGCAAAGCAGCATTGATAAGCACTTTATTACTGAGCTCATCGATGCCCCTTACAGCGTCTATTGTCAGAGTAAATGGACGATAAATTAGGCTCTAGTCTATGTTGGGTGGCTGGTTGCCGCGATAAACGACTTCACCTTGTTTGTCTTGTACCACCCAGTAAGGTAGCTCTCTAATCTCAAACTGGCTAAATACTTCGTTGTGGTGATCGAACACAATATCGTGTTTGACCTCAAAGCGTTGTTGGTAGTCTCGAGCACTTTGTTCTTCCACATAAAAGGGCTTAATCACAGTAACGACTGGATACGCACTCGAGTCAGCGAGTTGATTGTTTTGCTTTATCCTCATTTCACAGGCAGGAATATGTTGAAACGGACACAAACTATCACTGAAAAATAACACTCTGTATTGACTGTTTATAGTCGCTATCGAAAATGGCATACCTGTGAGTGTTTGCAATGGGATCCGTGTTTCTTTCTCTGTGCTTGGTGCACTGTTAGTCGTCAACAACTCTCGTTTGATAACTTTGTCGTCTTTAACGATAACACGAACAGGTGTTTGCCTTATTGCAAAGCGTTGCAGCAACTGGTTTTGCTTATCAATGGCTAACTCAGCATAGCTTGGGTAGGCCGTTTTAAACTGCGCTAAGCTTGCCTCATCAATATTAATATCGGGCTGTAGCAATCTCCTTGGTGCTAGTGGCGTTGGTAGAGTCGTGGGCTGTACATACTCATCCCAAATATTAATAAACACATACTCTTGCGTGTTAGCGTGCGCAAACACGCTGAGGCACAAAGCGGCGAACATAAGTAGGGCTTTAATTGATGACATTAGTTTGCTCCTTGGAGTGTGCTCAGATGTTGTTGCAGCTCATCTGTAAACAATGCGCTGCGATAGATTTCTTTGCCGTTTTCATCAATGAGGATATGTTGTGGCGTGCCTAACACTTGAAACTGCTGAGTTATCTTGCCACTACCATCAAATACCGTTGGAAATTGGTAATCATGTTTATCAAGGAAAGCTTGCACGCCTTTTTTTGACTGATTGAAGCCGATATTGACTGCGATAACCTGATAGTGGTTATTGGCTTGCTGAAAGCTTTGCTCAAGCAGTGGCATTTCTTCCACACAGTAGGAGCACCACGTTGCCCAAAACTTCAAGTAAGTGACTTTGCCTTGACTGGTTACGGTATTGTTTGCAAGCGTATTGGCGGTAAGTACGGGATAGTCCTTTGCTGCAGACATTGTGCTGAGTAACATAAAGAGTGAATAAAATACGATTTTTTTCATGGTGGTTCCTTTGCGTTTTATAGCCAACTTTTGCCAGCTTGAATAAGAAAATATTGCGCCATTGCGGCTAAGATAAGTGCGGTTGCTGTAGTGATGTGATTTAACCAAGCTCCAGATCTTGGTAATGTATGCAAAAAGCGTGTGCTTAGCCCTGCTAGCAGTAATAAGGTGCTCATACCGAGCGCAAAACTAAACAGCAGTGCGCCTCCTAATAGAGGTTGCTGGGCATTAGCAACGAAGAGCAATAAGCCACCTAGAATTGGAGACGTACAGGGAGCCGCAACAAGAGCGCTGGCCATGCCCATTAGAAGAGGTGCTGGCGAGCCTGTTGCAATCGCATTTGGCAAGCGTGGCAGCGAGATTAAGCCTTTTGATACCGCAGCAAAGTAGAGTAATAGATTGGCAAAAATAAGCAGCACCCAAGGGTTTGTTGCTACCTGGCCAAAGAAGCTACCGGTTAATGCTGCAATAAATCCAAGCGCGGCGTACACAGCTGCAAAGCCTAGTGCATACCAGATTGGGGCAAGGCGAATATGGCGTTGTTGGCTAAGAGTCGCAACAGTTATGGGAAGTATGGGATATACGCAGGGCGTAAAGCTGGTGAGTACACCGACTAAGAGTGCAATAGGCACTAACCACCAATCAGTTTCGGCACTGGAGAGTGCCTGTAGTAACGTAGATTCAAGCATCGTCTTCTCTTTGCATTTTTTAACTGCAAAAGAGCATGACGGATAGCCCAGGTTTGACCTATCAAATCGTCATAAAATCGCTATCAAATTTTATCAAGTGCTTGTTTAAAATGCATAAAAAAACGGCTCAAAGGAGAGCCGCTTTTTAGTGTATTACGTCAGAATTAACCGCGTACTTTCATGCCTTTTTTCTCCATGCCACGGTAGATGATAAGCATCTGAGCGATAGAGATAAGGTTTGAAACCAACCAGTAAAGTACCAGACCTGATGGGAACCAAATAAAGAAGATTGAGAACACGACTGGCATGTAAGTCATCATCTTTTGTTGCATTGGGTCTGTAACTGTCATCGGCTGTAGTTTTTGTGTTAGGAACATACTTGCGCCAAATAGCACAGGTAGTACGTAGTACGGGTCCATTGATGATAGATCCGTTAGCCACAACATAAACTCAGCATGACGTAGTTCTGTTGATTCAAGGAATACGTAGAACAAGGCTAGGAAGATTGGCATTTGTAGTAATAGTGGGAAACAGCCACCCATTGGGTTCACTTTTTCCTTACGGTACATTTCCATCATCGCTTGGCCGAACTTCTGGCGGTCATCGCCATAACGCTCTTTTAGTGCCTGCATCTTAGGCTGTAGCATGCGCATTTTAGCCATTGAGGTGTATTGCGCTTTAGTTAGAGGATATAACGCCGTTTTCACAATCAAAGTGATAGCAATAATCGCCAAACCCCAGTTACCTAAAATACCGTAAAGGAACTTAAGCAGCGTCAGTAACGGTTGTGAAATAAACCATAACCAGCCGTAGTCTACTGTGAGATCTAGGTCTTCTTGAATTGCTTCAAGCGCTTCTGTGTCTTTAGGACCCATGTAGTACACCGCATGGATAGTTGCCGTGCTGTTTGCTTGAACATTGGTTGGCTCGCTCTTCATACCAACAATACCATTGCCATTTCTAAGCGCGGTATAAATTGTATTATTGGTTTGCTGATCTGGCACCCATGCACTGACGAAGTAGTGCTGTAGGAAAGCAACGTAGCCGCCTTGGGTATTTTTATTCAGGTTCGCATCCGCCATATCAGAGAAGCTGTATTTCTCATAAGGCTCTTCAGCGGTACCATAGGCTGCGCCTAAGTAGGTCTGATCAACCATGCTGCCTTTATCTTGGCGTGTACGTTTGATTTGTGTGTATAGTTGTACTTGAACAGGTGATGAGGTGGTGTTGTTAACTTGGTATTCTAAGTCAACATCATATTTACCTGCTTTAAATACATAAGTTTTTGTGTACTGTACGCCTTTCTCATCAGTAAAAGTCAGTGGTACACGTAATGTATCGCCATTAAGCTCATATTGCTGTTGTGCAGACTCATAGACTGGGCGACCAGCTTTGTTTGCATCAGGGCCGTTTAAACCAATTAAACCACTCTGTGAAACATACTGTTTGCCTTCAAATTCACCAAGTAACATGAAAGGCGTGTCGCTGCCATGGGTTTCTGCGTGTTGTAGTAAGTTGGCTTCAACGATGTCACCGCCTTTAGTATCAATTTTTACCGAAAGTACATCGGTAGTGATACTAATGACAGAACGTGTTGCCTGAGTTGCTACAACTGGGACATCGGATTGGCTTGATGCTGGAACATCAGCTTGCTCTTCTGTTGGGGTTGAGTTCGCCACTTGTTGTGTGACGGCACTGGTATCAGCTTGTGGCGGGTTTTGTTCTTGTGTCCACTCTTGGAACAGTAGGAACGAAACCAGCAACAAACCGATAAATAAAAACGTGCGTTGCGATTCCATAACAGCTCTTATTTCTCGTGTTGTTTAACTTTAGTCGACTTCACAGGTACAGGATCATCTCCACCTGCGCTCAAAGGGTGACATTTTAATATGCGTTTAACCGCTAACCAACTCCCTTTTGCAATTCCATGTAAATTAATTGCTTGAATTGCATAACTAGAACAGGTCGGGTTAAAACGACAATGAGGCCCGAGTAGGGGGCTAATCCATTGTTGATAACCGCGGATCAGCAATATAAGCAGGTGCTTGGGAAGCGAACAAACTGCTTTGAACTGATTTCTGATCTTGCTACGCCCTGAAGTTGAATTCATGGCTTTGTAGATATCAATTTCCTCAATTTACTGCTTCAACCCAAGTGAGCAAAAACAGACAATTTTTCCATTGATATAGCTGATTAAAAGGTGAGCTAACCTTACCTTAATTGGCGTAAAATTACTATGCTAGCAAGGGTAAATGCGCCGTAAAAAGGAAAGGCTGAAGCAGATTATTGCTTTTTCGCGTTAGCTTGAGGATTTTTTGAACGCTTGTGTTGAGGCTTTGGCTTAAAAGGTGGTTTAGGTGCACCTGGCTTACAACGTTCATTTATTTTGCGCCACATCTTAGTGAGCTGTTTAGTTAGCTCTTCATTAGATTGCTCGTCAACACCGGTTTTGACCATCAACACAATATCGATATTATCAAGTTTATGACGATTTAATCGAAAGCTTTCTCTGGCAAGTCGTTTGATACGGTTTCGTTGACATGCTTTTTTGCAGCGTTTTTTTGCTACAGTTAAACCGAGTCTTGGATGACCAACATCATTTGGTTTTGCAAGTAGAGTAAAGTAAGGCGTAGCAGCGCGAGCTGGCTCTTGAAATATGCGGGAGTAATGCGAGGGAGTTAACAGACGTAACTCCCTGCTAAAGCTAAAGTCTTCCACTAAATATTAAGCAGAAAGTACTTTACGGCCTTTAGCACGACGACGTGCTAATACTTTACGACCGTTCTTAGTCGCCATGCGAGCACGGAAACCGTGAGTGCGCTTGCGCTTAAGTACGCTAGGTTGAAAAGTTCTTTTCATAACAATTCCATCCGATCGGTTAAAAGTTAAAACATCCTATGCAGGTCGCGATCCTGGCACAGGTGCCATTGCGAGCGCGAGATATTAAAGCTGAGCGCGTCTAAAGTCAATCAAAATCTGCTCTCTGTGGCTAAATAATCCACAGTGAGAGGTTTCTCTATCCTTTATATAGACAAAACTTGGCAAAGCTATCGAGCAAACATAGACGATCTACATAAAGTAGGATCAATACGAAATCGATCTGCATAGATCTGATCCGATGGGCGGCATTATAGCATTTAGTAAGAATAGGAAAAGCTCTGGAAAACTAAATTTGATCTTAATTTTGGGGTGAGATCGGGAGAGTTTTTTGCTATGATCTTACTTGTGGGTAAAAAATAAAAACCTTTAAATTTCATGTGTTTATTTTTTTGCTAGGGTGAGATCTTGCTTTTTCTAAATGTCAATATTGAACTTGTGGATAAGATCACTTCATAATACCCCGCTTCCACCAGTGATTTTGTAATAAAAACTAAGTATTTCCGGCGATCCTTTCATTTAGATCTGATTTTTTAGATCTGAATGCTCTATTTTTTATTCCCGGGAATCAAAACCTATTGGAGTTCAGAGTGTATCTGTCGGTTTGGCAAAGTTGTTTATATGTTTTGCAAGATGAATTGCCATCTCAGCAATTTAGCATGTGGGTAAGACCACTACAGGCAGAAAGTACTGATGATACGCTAACTATCTATGCGCCGAATCGTTTTGTATTGGATTGGGTACGAGAAAAGTATCTCCACCGCATCAATGAACTGCTGATTGAGATCTGTGGTGATGAAGCACCAGAGCTGCGCTTTGATGTGGGTAGCAAACCTGTGTTAGCTGCACAACCAAGTTTATCTAACGAAAAAGCCGCAAGTGTAGGTCATGCAGCTGATAACATGTCAATGCTGCAAGGCACTCAGCCAAAAATGGCAGAAAAAGTTGAGCCTGCTCCTAAATCTTCGCATAAGTCTAATATTAAAGAGAATTACACCTTTGATAACTTTGTGGAAGGTAAATCTAACCAGCTGGCAAAAGCCGCTGCAACGCAAGTTGCAGATAATCCAGGTTCTGCATTCAACCCGGTATTTATTTATGGTGGTACAGGTCTGGGTAAGACGCACCTGTTACACGCTGTAGGTAATGGCATCATTGAACAAAAACCGGATGCAAAAATTGTTTATATGCATTCAGAGCGTTTTGTTCAGGACATGGTTAAAGCACTACAGAATAATGCCATTGAAGAATTCAAGCGTTACTACCGCAGCGTTGATGCATTGATGATTGATGATATTCAATTCTTTGCAAACAAAGAGCGTTCGCAAGAAGAGTTCTTCCATACTTTTAATGCGCTGCTTGAAGGCAACCAACAAATCATTCTAACTTCTGACCGTTACCCTAAAGAAATAGAAGGGGTTGAGGACCGACTGAAGTCGCGTTTTGGTTGGGGGTTAACTATTGCTATTGAGCCACCAGAATTAGAGACTCGCGTTGCTATCTTAATGAAGAAAGCGCAGCAAAGTAATATTAACTTGCCACACGAAGTTGCCTTTTTTATTGCTAAGAAATTACGCTCTAATGTGCGAGAGTTAGAAGGTGCGTTAAACCGCGTGATAGCTAATGCCAACTTCACTGGTCGCCCAATTTCTATCGATTTTGTTAAAGAAGCGCTACGTGACTTATTAGCGCTACAAGACAAACTCGTTACCATCGATAATATCCAGCGCACCGTGGCGGAATATTATCGAATACGTGTTTCTGACTTATTGTCAAAACGTCGTAGCCGTTCAGTTGCAAGACCAAGACAAGTTGCCATGGCATTGTCTAAAGAACTGACAAACCACAGCTTACCAGAAATAGGTGATGCATTTGGTGGCCGCGACCATACCACCGTGTTACACGCGTGTAGAAAAGTAAAAGCACTTCGTGATGAAAGTCATGAGGTAAAAGAAGATTATCAAAACTTAATTAGAACGCTGTCTTCTTAAGGGTTAAATGATGCAAATAACGATTCCAAGAGAACTATTTTTAAAGCCACTGGTACAGGTGTCGGGTGCCATTGAGCGCAAACATACACTGCCTATTTTGTCTAATGTATTGCTAGAAGTGAAAAATGGCGCGTTACATATGACAGGTACAGATTTAGAGATAGAGCTTGTTGCATCTGTTGCCCTTGAAACCAATGTGCCAGACGCCAAGATCACTTTGCCTGCAAAAAAACTCCTAGATATTTGTAAGAGCTTGCCTGATAACTCTGATTTAGTGCTAAGTAGCCAAGAGCATCAACTGCTACTGACTAGCGGCCAAAGTCGCTTTTCTTTGACAACCTTAGCTGCTGAAGACTTCCCTAATCTTGAAGAGTGGGACGGTGAGGTTGAGTTTGCCATAACGCGTTTAGAGCTGAGAAAATTGCTAGAAGCAACGCATTTCTCTATGGCTAACCAAGACGTACGTTACTATTTAAATGGTATGTCGTTCGAAGTAGATAATAATGAAATTAAAACGGTAGCCACTGATGGTCACCGTTTGGCAATTGCGCAGCAAAAATTACCTGAGTCATTGCAAACACAACGTCAATTGATCATTCCTCGTAAGGGCGTGCAAGAGATCATGCGCTTACTGCCTGCGGATGATGAAACTATCACCATTCAATTTGGCGCTAATCATGTGCGTATCATTGACAGCGAATTTACTTTTACGAGTAAGCTGGTGGATGGGCGATTCCCTGATTATCGTCGCGTATTACCTCGTGGCGGGGACAAGTTGGTTACCGCAAATCGCGATTGGCTACGTAGTGCATTTCAGCGTGTGTCTATTCTTTCTAACGAGAAGTTTCGTGGCGTGCGATTGAATCTGAGTAATGGACAATTAAAAATTAGTGCCAATAACCCAGAGCAGGAGCAAGCTGAAGAAATTGTTGAGGTAGGTTACCAAGGCGATGATCTTGAAGTTGGTTTTAACGTTTCTTACTTATTAGACGTGTTAAATACAATAAAGTCTGAAGATGTACAATTTACGCTTTCTGATGCGAACAGCAGTGCGCTTATTGAAGCCGCTGGTGACGAACATGCAATGTACGTAGTTATGCCGATGCGTTTATAGAGTTATGAGTTTAACTCACCTTAGCCTCAATGCGTTTCGAAACATTGAGGCGATGGCGCTTTCACCTAGCAATGCCGTTAATGTCATTCTCGGTGAAAATGGTAGCGGTAAAACCAGTCTGCTCGAAGCCATTTACTTTCTCTCCAGTGGTAAATCTTTCCGTACCAATCTGCAAAAATTAATGATCAAGCATGAGGCTTCTCATTGCGTTGTTCATGCTAAAAAACAACTACATAACTTGTCTATACCGCTTGGTATTAGTAAATATACCAGTGGTGAAACTAAGCTTCGAATTCAGGGGCAGGCAAGCCGGAAAGTGGCAGAATTAGCACAGGTTTTACCTGTTCAAGTTATTACACCAGAAAGTTATGAACTGTTTTTTGGTGGTCCAAAAGAGCGTCGTAAGTTTCTTGATTTAGGTGTGTTCCACGTGGAACATCAGTTCTATTCCACATGGAAAATGTTTAATCAGGTGCTCAAGCAACGTAACGCTTTATTGAAATCTAAACCGAGAGATCTCCAATCCCAGCTAAGTTATTGGGATAAGGAGTTTGTGCGCCTTGCTGAGCAAATAAATATGTTTAGAGAGGCTTATATAGGTAGGTTTCAGACGCATTTTTTTGATAAGATAGGGGATATAAGCCCTATCTTTAAAGGCCTTGAAATTCGCTTTCAAGCGGGCTGGAAGGGAGAACTAGCTGAGGTATTAGTAAATCAGTTAGAGCGAGATGTAAAACTTGGCTATACAAGTAAAGGGCCGCATAAGGCTGACTTTAACTTTTATACTCAAGGAAACAGCGTAGAACATATTTTTTCTCGTGGTCAACTCAAGCTATTACTGTATGCACTTAAAGTAATGCAAAACAGTTTGATTGACCAAGAGAGTAATAAGCAGTCAATTCTGCTTATTGATGATTTACCTTCGGAGCTTAGTGAAGATACTAAAGTGGCGGTATCGCGTCTATTGGCGCAATGTCAGTCACAGCTGTTTATTACTGCTATTACTCCAGAAAGTATTGCCGCCGTTATTGAACCAATGGAACGTGAAATTAAAATGTTCCACGTGGAACATGGCAGCTTAATAACAAAATAATTGGAAGAAACCATGTCGGAAAATTACGATTCGTCGAGTATTAAAGTACTTAAAGGATTGGATGCTGTAAGAAAGCGTCCGGGAATGTATATCGGTGACACAGACGATGGTACTGGTTTACATCACATGGTGTTTGAGGTCGTTGATAACTCAATCGACGAAGCACTAGCAGGATATTGTGACGATATTTTCGTAACAATTCATACCGATGGCTCTGTATCTGTTCGAGATAATGGTCGTGGTATCCCAACTTCAATTCACGAAGAAGAAGGGGTTTCTGCAGCAGAAGTTATCATGACAGTACTACATGCCGGTGGTAAATTTGATGATAACTCATATAAAGTATCTGGCGGTTTGCACGGTGTAGGTGTTTCTGTTGTAAATGCACTTTCTGAAAAACTACAATTAACAATCCGCCGTGATGGCAAAGTGCATCAGCAAAAATACACTATGGGTGTTCCAGATGCGCCGTTAGGTGTTATCGGTGAAGCGGAATCTACTGGTACAGAATTGAGATTCTGGCCAAGTGCTGAAACGTTCTCAGATACAAATTTCCATTACGATATTCTAGCTAAGCGCCTACGTGAATTATCTTTCCTTAACTCTGGTGTAAGCATCATTTTGAATGATGAGCGCGAAGAGAATAAACAAGATCACTTCAAGTACGAAGGCGGTATTCAAGCATTCGTTGCGTATCTAAATCGTAAGAAGACACCAGTTCATCAAAGTGTTTTCCACTTTTCGACTGAGCGTGATGATGGCATTAGCGTAGAAGTCTCTATGCAATGGAATGATGGTTTCCAAGAAAACATCTACTGTTTTACCAATAACATTCCTCAACGCGATGGTGGTACTCACTTAGCGGGTTTCCGTGCAGCACTTACGCGTACGCTTAACACCTACATGGAAAAAGAAGGCTTTAATAAAAAGTATAAAACCAGTGCTACGGGTGACGATGCCCGTGAAGGTTTGACTGCTGTTGTTAGTGTTAAAGTTCCTGATCCTAAGTTCTCTTCACAGACAAAAGATAAGCTCGTTTCTAGTGAAGTGAAAGGGGCTGTTGAGCAAATGATGGCTGAAAAGCTAACTGAATTCTTGCTAGAAAACCCAGGCGATGCAAAAACCGTTGTAAACAAAATCGTTGATGCTGCGCGCGCACGTGAAGCTGCACGTAAGGCTCGTGAAATGACTCGTCGTAAGGGCGTTATGGATTTAGCTGGTCTACCGGGTAAACTCGCTGACTGCCAAGAACGAGATCCTGCACTTTCTGAACTATATATAGTGGAGGGTGACTCGGCGGGTGGTTCTGCTAAGCAAGGTCGTAATCGTAAGAACCAAGCAATCCTGCCGCTCAAAGGTAAAATCCTGAACGTAGAAAAAGCACGCTTTGATAAGATGCTTTCTTCTCAGGAAGTGGCAACACTAATTACTGCATTAGGCTGTGGTATTGGCCGTGATGAATATAACCCTGAAAAGCTAAGATATCACCGCATCATCATCATGACCGATGCGGACGTGGATGGTTCACACATCCGTACGCTGCTACTGACTTTCTTCTATCGTCAAATGCCAGAGATCATCGAGCGCGGTTATGTCTATATTGCTCAACCACCACTATATAAAGTGAAGAAGGGTAAGCAAGAGCGTTATATTAAAGATGATAATGCGCTAACTTCATACCTAACAACATTAGCGCTAAACGAAGCATCACTATATCCGTCGGAAGGTGCAGAGCCAATTACTGGTAACAGACTAGAAAACCTAGTACATGATTATCAGAATACGATAGATATCATTGAGCGTTTAAAGCGTAAGTATCCGTCTTCAATCATGAACCGTTTGCTTTATCACCCAGAGCTAACCGAGTCAGACTTATCTGATGAAGCAAAAGTAACGGCGTGGACTGAAAACTTGGTTACTGATCTTGTGAAGAAAGACGAAGACGCTACTATCTTCAACGCAGAAGTCGCATTTGATGAAGAGCGCCACATGTATTATCCGGTGATCAATATTCGTCAGCACGGTGTTGATAAAGCGCATACTTTGAACTTCGACTTTATTACATCTAAAGATTATGTTCGCATTGCGAACACGGGTCGTCAGATTGGTAGTTTGATCAGCGAAGGCGGTTATGTACAGCGTGGTGAGAAGACTCAAGCAATCGAATATTTTGAGGCTGGTCTTGAATGGCTTATCTCAGAGTCTAAGCGTGGCTTGTATACACAACGCTATAAAGGATTGGGTGAGATGAACCCTGACCAACTTTGGGAAACAACGATGGATCCAGGTGCTCGCCGTATGCTACGTGTGACCATTGAAGATGCCATTGCTGCAGACCAATTGTTTGCAACCTTGATGGGTGACCAAGTTGAACCTCGTCGAGAGTTTATCGAAACAAATGCACTGAGAGTTGTTAACTTAGACGTGTAAACTCAAACATCTAGTAAAAAGGAGGGATTTTCCCTCCTTTTTTTATGCTTTAAAGCTTAAAACCCTCCTGCGCTCGCGGTATACTGAGCATAATTTTCAATCATTGAATCTAGCGTAAGCGCCAAATTACTGCAGGCGTTTACATACGATAAGTACCAGATAAAAATAAGCCAACTATGCAAAAATACGATATCAAAACCTTCCAAGGTTTGATCCTGGCTTTACAGGATTACTGGGCGCAGCAAGGCTGTGTTGTAGCTCAACCTTTAGATATGGAAGTTGGTGCGGGTACATTCCACCCGATGACCTTCCTTAAGTCCATTGGTCCTGAGCCAATGTCGAGCGCATACGTACAACCTTGTCGCCGCCCGACGGATGGTCGCTATGGTGAAAACCCTAACCGTCTTCAGCATTACTACCAATTCCAAGTTGTATTGAAGCCATCGCCTGAGAATATTCAGGAGCTCTACCTAGGCTCTTTAGAAGCATTGGGCATTGATACATTAACGCACGAAGTGCGCTTTGTTGAAGACAACTGGGAGTCACCAACGCTAGGTGCTTGGGGATTAGGTTGGGAAGTATGGTTGAATGGCATGGAAGTGACTCAGTTTACTTACTTCCAGCAAGTTGGCGGTATTGAATGCTCACCGGTAACGGGTGAAATTACGTATGGTTTAGAGCGCCTTGCGATGTATATACAAGGTGTAGATAGCATTTATGATCTCGTTTGGACAGATGGTCCAATGGGGCGCGTAACTTATGGTGACGTGTTCATGCAAAACGAGATCGAACAGTCGACATATAACTTTGAATATGCGGATGTAGAGGCATTATTCAAGCAGTTTGATCAGTGTGAAAAAGAAAGCGAAAAGCTAATCGAAGCAGGGCTTCCTTTACCAGCTTACGAGCAGGTAATGAAGGCATCTCATGCATTTAACCTGTTAGACGCACGTCATGCTATCTCAGTAACTGAGCGTCAGCGCTATATATTAAGAGTTCGTGCTTTATCAAAAGCCTGTGCACAGGCTTACTATGACGCACGTGAAGCACTTGGCTTCCCGCTTTGTAAGGATAAATAATGTCGATTGAAAACTTACTCGTAGAAATTGGTACCGAAGAGCTACCACCAAAGGCGCTACGCAACCTTGCTGAGTCATTCGCAGAAAATACTAGGCAAGAACTTGAAGCATTAGAGCTTAGCCATGAAGGCGTGAGCTGGTATGCATCACCTCGTCGCTTAGGTATTCAAGTTAAAGCATTGCAAACGCAACAAGCCGACAAAGTGGTTGAAAAGCGTGGTCCCGCTATTCAGGCGGCATTTGACGCCGATGGTAACGCGACTAAAGCGGCGCTAGGTTGGGCTCGTGGTTGTGGTATTGATATTAATGATGCTGAGCGTTTAGAAACTGATAAAGGCACTTGGCTGCTACACAAAGCGAAAGTAGAGGGGCAACAGACCTTAGCGTTACTAAGCGATGTGATCAACAAAGCATTGGCTAAGTTACCTATTCCAAAGCCGATGCGCTGGGGTGCGAACAAGACGCAATTTATCCGTCCTGTGCATACTGTGGCTGCACTACTTGGTAGTCAACAAGTTGAAGGTGAAGTGCTAGGTAAAGCTATCAGCAATGAGCTGCAAGGACATCGATTCCATCACCCTGAGCGTGTTCGTGTTGAACATGCTGATGATAGCCATGCAGTGCTAAAAGGCGCATACGTTATTGCGGATTATGAAGCACGTAAAGCGTTAATTCGTGGCCAAATTGAAGCTGAAGCTGAAAAGCTCGGCGCGCAAGTGGCGATGGATGAAGATCTTCTTGAAGAAGTTACATCACTAGTCGAGTGGCCAGTAACTTTGGTTGCATCTTTTGAAGAAGCCTTCTTGCAAGTGCCTGATGAAGCACTTATCTACACCATGAAAGACGACCAAAAATACTTTCCACTGTTAGATAAGCAAGGCAACTTGATCAACAAGTTCTTGTTTGTTTCTAACATTGAAAGTAAAGATCCGAGCGTGGTGATCTCGGGTAACGAGAAAGTGGTTCGCCCACGTCTGGCAGATGCTCAGTTCTTCTTTGAAACGGATAAGAAGAAAACACTGGAAAGTCGTCTTGAGTCACTTGGTTCAGTGTTATTTCAGAAGCAGCTTGGCACACTAAAAGACAAGTCAGCGCGTATCTCTGCGCTCGCTGGTTTTATTGCGGAGCAGCTTGGTGCTGATAAGGCATTGGCAGAGCGTGCAGGTTTACTAAGTAAAACGGATTTAATGACTGAAATGGTCATGGAATTTACTGACGTTCAGGGCGTGATGGGTATGCATTACGCGCGCATTGATGGTGAAGCGGAAGAAGTCGCACTAGCACAAAATGAGCAATATATGCCGCGTTTTGCTGGTGATAATCTACCGTCTAACCCAATCAGTTTTGCTGTGGCGCTTGCGGATAAGTTTGATACTCTGGTTGGCATTTTTGGTATCGGCCAGACACCAAAAGGCGATAAAGACCCGTTTGCACTTCGCCGTGCTGCCATCGGCGCATTGCGTATTATGGTAGAAAAAGAACTACCATTAGACATTCAGGATATCGTTGCCGAAGCAATGACGTTATTCGGTGATAAGCTAAGCAATGCAAATGTTGCCGATGAAGTGGTTGAGTTTATGTTAGGTCGTTTTCGTGCCTGGTACCAAGATGAAGGTATCAGCGTGGATGTGATCCAAGCAGTACTTGCAAGACGTCCAACGAGCCCAGTTGATTTTGATCGCCGAGTAAAAGCGGTTAGTCACTTTAGAACGTTGGCGGAAGCCGAAGCGTTAGCTGCTGCCAATAAGCGTGTAAACAACATTTTAGCGAAGAATAACGTCGCGTCAGAAGCTGCGGTGGAGAGCGCACTCCTGCAAGAAGAAGCTGAGCAAACATTGGCTGCACAAGTTGCTGCGTTAACTGCTGAGCTTGCACCTGTTTACGCTGAAGGTGATTATCAAACTGCACTGACGCGTTTAGCGAGTTTACGTGAAGCAGTAGATAACTTCTTTGATAATGTTATGGTAATGGCGGACGATGAAGCGGTTAAAGCCAATCGTTTAGCACTACTTGGTCAGTTAAGTAAGTTATTCCTTAATACTGCAGATATTTCAGTGTTACAAAATTAATTGCTGATACAAAAGCCAGCAACTGCTGGCTTTTTGCTGATTGGTAAAAGCAAGTAAAAGGCTGTCTAGCTATGATTAAAAAACAAGGGGCAATGGCGATTGCGCTATTAGCACTTACCGCTTGTAGTAGTAACTTTCAATTGCCAACAACGTCAACTTCACCGGTTGTTGCTGGTGAGTTGGATAAGACAATGTATTTACGCGGTGACTTCACTCTGTGGGATGCCGAACCTCAGTATCGCCTTGAAGAAACACAACCGGGGATCTACGCAACAAAAGCAAGATTTATGAGCCCAGGTAAAGTGTATGAATTTAAAATTGCTGATGAGCAGTGGAGTGAAGGCTACAACTGTGGCTATAAGAGTGAAGGGCAGTTAACGCTAGGACAACCGCTGGTCGCGGATTGTAACACGGTGTATAACTACTTTAGTTTCAAGCCAAGTAAAAAAGGTTGGTACGAAATCCGCTTAGATTATCGTAATCCTCGCTCACCAAAGGTGGTGATTGTAAAATCTTAAAAAAGCGGCAGATGCCGCTTTTTTATTGTCTATGACTCATGAGTTCAAATAGTGTTAAAGAGGAGATCACTGACCTTTCTTAATCACATATTTGTAGGGAGATTCAGTCACTGCTTTGGCTACCAAAGTGTGATCCATAAATTCACAGAAGCTCGGAATGTCTCTTGTCGTTGATGGATCATCTGCGATAACTAACAACGTCTCACCTAAGTTCATCCGTCTCACCATGCCTCTAATCATCATTACTGGCTCAGGACAACGTAAGCCTACTGCATCTAAGGTATGGTCGGTATTATCAAAACTCATTGTGGGTGGCCTTGTTAGTTACGTTGTTAGTTAGGAAAACTGCTATTTTAACCGCATGTTGTAAGTAAGCTCAAGTTTGGATAACTCAAGTCTGATACCAATTAGTCTTAATACTTGCTCAATTTGAAGGAGCAAATCTGACGCTAACTGCGTTAAAAATTTCTCATTTAGAACAACTAAATAGCAAAATATTTGCCTTGCCTACATGGATGTAGGTACCTCAGCGATAGCAGGACGCGGTAGCAGTGTTATCGACAAAATTTTCTCGCCTCAAAATAGACCACTTAATTAAGATAATTGGTATTAGCCAACCTGAGGTGAGGCAAATGCAGGTAATAAAAAAGGCAAAACAGCTGTGCCGTTTTGCCTTGGTCACCAAGTTGAAGTTGTGCGCTGGTATTGTCTTAAAGAGCCCAGTACCAGCTGGTTGGAATTAGTTATCTACGCGCTCGAATACGGTAGCAATGCCTTGGCCTAAACCAATACACATAGTTGCAAGACCATACTTCGCGTCTTTCTCTTCCATTAGATTGATAAGTGTTGTGCTAATACGTGAGCCTGAGCAACCAAGTGGGTGACCGAGTGCAATTGCACCACCGTTGAGGTTCACTTTCTCATCTACCTTGTCTAGTAGACCAAGGTCTTTTAGCACTGGTAGTGATTGCGCTGCAAAGGCTTCGTTTAGTTCTGCAACATCAATATCATCGATAGTAATGCCCGCCTGCTTTAAGGCTTTTTGTGATGCCGGAACTGGACCGTAACCCATGATGGAAGGATCGCAACCTGCGACTGCCATTGACTTAACACGAGCACGAATTGGAAGACCGAGTTCTCTTGCTTTAGACTCGCTCATGACCAACATAGCTGAAGCACCGTCAGACAGCGCTGAAGAGGTACCTGCAGTTACCGTACCCGATGCTGGGTTAAATACAGGACGTAGCTGTCCTAGACCTTCTAGGCTTGTCTCTGGACGGATAACTTCGTCATGCTCGACAAGTACTGGTGTACCATCGGCATCATGACCTTCCATTGGTAGGATTTCTTTTGCAAAACGCCCTTCAAGGGTTGCGGCATGTGCACGCTGGTGTGAACGTACGGCAAATTCATCTTGCTGCTCACGACTGATACCGTGCATTAGCGCTAAGTACTCAGCTGTTAACCCCATCACGCCAGCAGCTTGTGCAACTGATGTCGCAAGGCCTGGGTGAAAGTCATTACCATGTGTCATTGGTACGTGACCCATGTGCTCAACACCACCGATAAGGTAAGTGTCACCAGCACCGGTCATGATAGCGCGAGCTGCGTCATGCAATGCCTGCATTGACGAACCGCATAGGCGGTTTACGGTTACCGCCGGTACGGTGTGAGGAATGCCAGCTAAGAGGGCAGCGTTACGACCAACGTTAAAGCCTTGCTCTAACGTTTGCTGTACACAGCCCCAGTAGATGTCATCAATTGAGTCTGGTGCTACTTGAGGGTTACGCTCAAGTAGGCCTTTCATCAAGTGTGCGCTGAGGTCTTCGGCACGTTTATGCTTAAATACACCGCCTTTTGAACGGCCCATTGGGGTACGAATACAATCTACGATTACCGCGTTTTCCATGTTACTGGCCCTCCACTTGATAGAACACTTTACCTTCATCTGCCCACTGTCTAGTTTGCTCAGAAACTTGATAAATTTCACCAAGGTGAGCGTACTTATCAGCCATAGCTACAAAGTTTGCGAGGCCGATTTGGTCTAGATAGCGGAATGCACCACCTCTGAATGGAGGGAAGCCGATACCGTAGATCAGTGCCATGTCTGCTTCTTGCGGTGAAGCAACTATGTTTTCTTGCAGACACAGTAACACTTCATTGATCATTGGCACCATACAACGCTCAATAATCGTCTGTTTATCAAATTCAGTTGGGGCGTCACAAATACCGCTCAGCAGCTCAAGCGCGCTGTCGTCTTTACTCTTCTTCAGACGACCTTTGCGATCTGGTGCGTATTGGTAGAAGCCTTTTTGGTTTTTCTGACCAAAGCGTTCGGCACCCGCAAGTACTGCGACAGGATCTTTGTCTTTACGTGCCATGCGAGTAGGGAAGCCATCAGCCATTACACCAGTACAATGGTTTGCCGTATCGATACCCACTACGTCTAGTAGATACGCGGGACCCATTGGCCAGCCGAAGACATTTTCCATCACCTTATCTACTTTTGCGAAGTCAGCACCTTCTACAACAAGTTGGCTGAAGCCTGCAAAGTAAGGGAATAGAACACGGTTCACGAAGAAACCTGGGCAATCGTTAACAACGATAGGAGACTTGCCAAGCTTTAAGGCATAATCTACCACTGCGGCAACGGTTTCATCCGATGTTTGTTCGCCACGAATGATTTCTACCAATGGCATTTTTGGCACTGGGTTAAAGAAGTGCATGCCACAGAAGTTTTCTGGCTTCTCAAGTGCGGTGGCTAACTCATCAATACGAATAGTCGATGTGTTTGAAGTTAGGATGGTACCTTCTGGTAATTGCGACTCTAAACTCGCTAATACCGTTTTTTTGATTTTAGGGTTTTCAACAACGGCTTCTACGATGATGTCTGAGCCTTGTAAATCGTGATCGTTGAGCGTTGCTTTGATTTTACCTAAAGTGGCAATCATCTTGTCCATTGACATGTGGCCGCGCTGTACTTTTTTACCAAGTAGTTTTGCAGCCTCACCCATACCAAGGTCTAAGGCACCTTGCTGGATGTCTTTCATGACAATTGGCGTACCTTTGTAGGCTGATTGGTAAGCGATACCGCCACCCATAATACCAGCACCAAGTACCGCTGCTTGTTTGATCTCGGTTTTACTTTGCTTGGCTTGTTTCTTGGCAACCGTTTTGATGTATTGGTCCGCTAAGAAAATACCGGTTTGCGCTGCGGCTTCTGCCGTTTTGGCAAGCTTAGCAAAGTTTTGGTTTTCGAGTGCCATCGCTTCGCTGCGGCTAAGGTTAGCCGCTGCTTTAAGCGTTTGTACCGCCATCATTGGTGCAGGGTAATGACCTTTGGTTTTTGCCATGACTAAGCCTTCGGCCATACCAAAGCTCATGCCTTGTTCAACACGATTCATCTTCAATGGGTCAAGCTTGATTTGGCGTTTCGCGCGCCAATCCAATTTACCTGCAATGGCTTGCTCCAAGGTACGAATAGCGGCAGCCATAAGTTTGTCAGCAGGTACTACACCGTCAACCGCACCCACTTTTAGTGCGTCATTCGCTCGGTTTTCTTGACCTGTGGTGATCCACGTCATTGCGTTGTCAGCGCCGATTAAGCGAGGAAGTCTTACGGTACCACCAAAGCCCGGCATAATGCCAAGTTTAACTTCTGGTAGGCCAATTTTTGCGTTGTCAGTTGCAATACGGTAATCCGTGGCGAGTAACCACTCGCAACCACCGCCAAGCGCAAGGCCATTTACTGCCGATAGTGTAGGGAAAGGTAAATCTTCTATTGCGTCGAAGACATCGGTTGCGGTTTTAATCCAACCAACAAGTTCTTCTTCTGGGCGTTGGAAAGTCGGAAGGAATTCAAAAATATCAGCGCCAACAATAAAGTGGTCTTTGTCGCTGGTAAAAATTAAGCCGTCGATGTCGTCGCGTTGGCTCAATTCGATAAGCGCTTCGTGGCTTTCCTTTAGTACTTGCTGAGATAGTTTGTTTACTGAGCCTGGTAGGCAAAACTTAAACTCAGCGATATTGCCTTTGCAAAAATCAACTACAAAGGACTCGCGTTTGATTAACATACATGTTCTCCCGTGCTTTACACTGGTACGATGAGTTGTAATTTCAATCAGTGTGGATCCTTTGGCGGCAAATTGCAATGAAAAATTTACCGCACATTTACTGAAATACCTGAGTCGGTTTGCTAAGGTGGCTTAACGCACCTCGCATTTAGTGTCATTTATGAGCATGCTCGCAAGTGACAAGCCGAGTTTTGGTCTTCAGCGCCATCTTTAGATAAGCATAATTTGGCTGTATTTCAATTTAGGTGTGTATTCTTTTGGCAGATAAAAAAGGGTTTGCATGACATATTGGTTACCCCGCTTAGCTGCAGGCAGCTTATGTATGGTGAGCTGGCTCTGTGCAGCCGATAGCACTCACGACGAATTTAAAGAGGCTGAGCGTATCGCTTGGTCTGGTAATTATAGTAATTTTAAAGCGGTAGCAGCGCAGCTCGATCACCCGCTAAAGCCATACGTTGAAAAGGCGTTTTATGAACGCCATCCTAAACTTGAGTACCAGCAAGAAATTCAGCATTTTTTAACGGTATACGAACACACCCCATTAGAATGGCCAGTGCGCTCTGCTTGGCTCGATTATTTAAAGCGGCATAAAAAGAAAGCACGATTCATCGAAT
This sequence comes from Pseudoalteromonas flavipulchra NCIMB 2033 = ATCC BAA-314, assembly GCA_000814665.1. Classification (GTDB taxonomy): domain Bacteria; phylum Pseudomonadota; class Gammaproteobacteria; order Enterobacterales; family Alteromonadaceae; genus Pseudoalteromonas; species Pseudoalteromonas maricaloris. The sequence continues at coordinate 21,036 of JWIH01000016.1, read as the reverse complement.
TTTATCGTGAGACCAGCGATGTTGAACTCAAGTGTACGTATTTGGCGTATCAGTTGGACTTAGGCGCACCAAAAAAAGCCATTCTTGATCAGGTAACCGATATTTGGACGGTGGGAAAGTCTCAGCCTAAAGCCTGTGATGGCCTTTTTAGCCAATGGCAAAAGGCGGGGTATAGAACGCCTGAGCGTGTCTGGCAGCGTATTTCCAGTGCTGCGCAATCCGGTCAAACGTCACTGCTAGATTATCTTGAGAAGCTGTTACCAAAAAATGAGGCATATCTTGCCGAGCTTTATAAAAAGGTTCGCCAAGATCCGAGTGCGGCTGCCGGGCTTTATCGGTTTAGTAAACGCACTGAAAAAGAAGCCGAAATTGCGGTATATGGTGTAAGGCGCCTAGTTTGGCGCGATCCCGATTTAGCGCTGCGTGCCTGGCAGAAGATGCAGGATATGTTTACCTTTACCCAGCAGCAAAAGGATAGCGTTGCTTATCGTTTTGCTCTGGCACTTGCGTCTAAAGGCCATGAAGACGCACGGTTTTGGCTAAATAAAGTGCCCAAATCGCTGCAGGACAAAAAGCTACTCCAGTGGCTGATGAGTAACATGCTGAAAGAGCAAGATTGGGAAGGGATCTCGGCTTTATTCGTGGGTCACGAGCAGCTTAGCAATGGTCAACAATACTGGCTTGCATATAGCCTCGCGAAGCGTAGCGAATTGGCTAAGGCTAACGAGATTTGGCAGCAATTAGCACAAGAGCGTGATTACTACGGCTTTTTGGCTGCTGCCCGGTTAGGATTACCAGTCTCACTAAATGAAGAGCCGTTAAATGTTAACCCCAGCATTGTAGAAAGGGTATCTCATGCGCCTGGTTTTAAGCGAGCAAAGGCTTTATACGAGCTGGAAAGGTATACTCAAGCACGCCGAGAGTGGAACTACCTTACTAACACCTCAAGCAAAGAGGAAAAGCTTGCAGCATCCATATTGGCTGCTGAGTTTGATTGGTACGACAGCACTATTTTTACTCTTGCACAGATCAAAGCTTGGGATTACGTTGATTTACGTTTCCCGATGGCGTTTAAAGATCTGTTCACTAAATATAGTGAGCGTAATCGAGTCGATATCGCATGGAGCATTGCGATTGCTCGCCGGGAAAGCTCTTTCGCACCGGATGCACGCTCGAGTGCGGATGCTCACGGTTTAATGCAGCTGCTGCCAAGCACCGCCAAGTACGTTAATAACCGCAAGCGCGTGGCAAAAAATCGCCTCTATCATCCGGCCACAAACATTCGTTTGGGGACCAGTTATTTAGAGTATTTGAAGCGTAAAAATGCTGGAAATGAGATTTTGGCGACGGCATCGTACAACGCAGGCTATCATAGAATTAAGCGCTGGCTGCCGTCAGAGGCCATGCCTGCTGAACTTTGGATTGAGCTGATCCCGTACCGAGAAACACGTGACTACGTGAAAAATGTGATGGCATATCGACAGGTTTACCACACCCGTCTTGGTCGTGATGGCAACATATTGGCAAGTATCTTGGATATGAAAATTGTGAAATAACCGCACATGGCTGGTGCTTAGACTCAGTTCGTCGTTTTTAGGTAGCAGCTATGATAGACTCGATAGTATGTGAATTTTTGAAAATGGGTACACCATGGATAAGTTAGCAAATTTATACGCAGAGCATATTGCCACGTTGCAACAGCGTACAAGAACGATAGTAGAAAGAGAAGGACTGGATGGACTTGTGATCCATTCGGGGCAAGCAAAGCGTCAATTCCTTGATGATATGTACTATCCGTTTAAAGTTAACCCGCAATTTAAAGCTTGGTTGCCTGTTATCGATAATCCGCATTGCTGGATTGTGGTCAATGGCAGTGACAAGCCGAAACTCATTTTTTATCGTCCGGTTGATTTTTGGCATAAAGTGCCTGACGAGCCGAGAGATTTTTGGGCAGAGTATTTTGATATTCAACTGCTGGTTAAGCCAGATCAGGTTGAACAGTTACTGCCATACGACAAAGCAAACTATGCCTATATCGGTGAATATTTAGAGGTTGCACAAGCGCTTGGCTTTACTCAAGTGAATCCAGAGCCGGTGATGAACTTCTTGCATTATCATCGTGCATATAAAACTCAGTATGAAATTGCATGTTTACGTGAAGCAAGCCGTCTTGGTGTGCTTGGCCACATGGCGGCGCGCGATGCCTTCTTTGCTGGTGGCTCCGAATTTGAAATTCAACAAGCTTATCTTAATGCAACTCAGCATATGGAAAACGATACGCCATATGGCAATATTGTCGCCTTGAATGAAAATTGTGCGATTTTGCACTATACCCATTTTGAGCGTAAAGCGCCGAGTAAGCACTTATCATTTTTGATTGATGCTGGTGCAAACTTTAATGGTTATGCGTCAGATATTACCCGTACTTATGATTTTGCTAAACAAGGCGAGTTTGCCGAGTTGGTGAAAGTCATGAACGATCATCAAATTGAGTTGGGCAAAGCATTGCAACCGGGCAAACTATACGGTGAGCTGCATATCGATTGTCATAATCGCGTGGCGCAAGTGCTGAGTGACTTTGGTATTGTTAAGCTTGATGCTCAGGCCATCGTCGAGAAGGGGATTTCTTCCACTTTCTTCCCTCATGGTCTCGGTCACCATATTGGTTTACAGGTACACGATATGGGCGGATTCATGGCTGATGAAGCCGGTACGCACCAAGCACCACCTGAAGGTCACCCGTTCTTGCGTTGTACTCGTAAGATAGAGGCTAATCAGGTGTTCACTATTGAGCCTGGGTTATACTTCATCGATTCATTGTTGGAAGACTTGGCGCAAACAGAAAACAAACAGTATATCAATTGGGATAAGGTTGATGCACTGAAGCCTTACGGTGGTATCCGTATTGAAGATAACATCATTGTGCATGAAGATAGACTAGAAAATATGACGCGAGATTTCGGCCTCAAGTAAGCTGACTTCTAGCGCTAAAAGTAAGTATATTTGGGGGCCGATTGGCTCCCTTTTAGTTTGGAACATTATGTCTGAATATTTCATTCCGAGTGAGTCACTGAGTCATCATGAGGAAATTAAGAAAAGCACATTTATCGTGCATTTGGCCCACACGCCAACCATCGAAGATGCTAAAGCGTTTATAAAGCAGATTAATGACGCGTATCCCGATGCAAGACACAATTGTTGGGCACACATAGCTGGGCCCCCTGGTGGCAGCCATGTACTAGGGTTTTCTGATGATGGCGAGCCTAACGGGACGGCTGGTAAGCCAATGCTAAATGTGCTGATGGGATCAGGGATTGGTGAGATCACTGCGGTGACGACGCGTTATTTCGGTGGTATTAAGCTCGGCACTGGGGGATTGGTCAGAGCCTATGGTGGTACGCTTAATAACGCGCTAGCACAGCTAAGCACGACTAAAAAGGTACCGGCTTCTATTATTGTTGGCCACAGTGATTACCATCTTCAAGGTGTGATAGAGCAGCTATTACAAAGTCAGTTTACAGTGCTAAATTTAGATAAAGAATACGCTGCTAATATTACCTGGCAAATAGCAGTAGATAGTCGTGAAACACAACAAATCATTGATGCTATTTATGAATTAACCAATGGTGTTGTATTATTTAAGCAACTCAAGGAGTAGGCTCTACTTCTTTACATTCACTAATTAACCTCTGGTTAAATAACAAAAAGCGCAGCGTACAAAATGCAATTTCGTACCATAATAAAAATACTCGGGCAGTTAGTCGCTCTATTTAGTATCACTATGGTGCCACCAGCCATTGTATCTTTGATATATAAAGATGGTGGTGGTGTACCTTTTGTTTTAGCTTTCATTTTTAGTGTGCTAATGGGTTTGTTTGCGTACTACCCAAACCGCAAGGAAAACGGCGATCTTAAAGCCAGAGAGGGCTTCTTAATCGTTGTCTTATTCTGGCTGGTACTGGGGTCGTTTGCATCATTGCCGCTTATTTTCTTAGATAAACCGAATCTATCTCTAGCAGATGCCGTGTTTGAAGCTTTTTCTGGGCTGACAACTACAGGGGCTACGGTCTTGACGGGCATAGAACATTTACCTAAAGCGGTATTATTCTATCGCCAGCAGTTGCAGTGGCTTGGTGGTATGGGGATCATTGTATTGGCCGTAGCCGTTCTTCCTATGCTTGGAGTTGGTGGCATGCAGTTATATCGTGCTGAAACACCAGGTCCAGTTAAAGACTCAAAAATGACACCGCGTATTGCCGATACCGCCAAGCACCTTTGGTATATCTATGTGTCTCTAACGGCGGCTTGTACGCTGGCTTATTGGATAGCAGGAATGAATTGGTTTGATGCTATCTGTCATGCGTTTGCCACGATAGCCATCGGCGGCTTCTCAACCTATGATGCTTCTATGGGTTACTTCGATAATCCATTTATTAATGTTATTTGTGTCGTCTTCTTGTTGATTGCTGCCATTAATTTCTCGCTACATTATGCTGCGGTATCGAGTCGCAATATTAAAGCCTATTTGCGAGATCCTGAGTTTAAAGTCTTTCTGTTTATCCAGTTAGCGTTGGTGGTGATTTGCTTTGCGGTATTGTCGTCAAACAATGTCTATGAAACGGGTGATGAGACCTTAGATCAAGCGATGTTTCAGGCTGTGTCAATTAGTACTACCGCGGGCTTTGCGACCGATAGTTTCTCAACCTGGCCGCTGTTTTTACCTATTCTCTTGATTTTCTCCAGCTTCATTGGAGGCTGTGCTGGCTCTACGGGTGGTGGTATGAAGGTTGTACGTGTCTTTTTGCTTTATTTACAGGGGATCCGTGAGCTTAATCGTTTAGTGCATCCGCGTGCTATATACTCGATAAAATTGGGTCGAAAGGCACTACCAGATAAAGTGGTCGAAGCTGTGTGGGGGTTCTTCTCGGCTTATGCACTGGTGTTTGTGATAATTATGATTGCATTGCTCGGGACGGGGCTCGATAACATTACTGCGTTTTCAGCAACTGCGGCTTGTCTAAACAACTTGGGACCTGGGTTGGGAGACGTTGCGGCGCATTATGGTGATATTAGTGATACCGCAAAGTGGATCCTTACGCTTGCAATGGTCTTTGGTCGCTTAGAGATCTTCACGCTGTTAGTCTTATTTACTCCTACCTTCTGGCGTGGGTAACTGTGCTTAAGTTGTGGGCTCCTTTGCTGAGAGCCTACAACTGACTGTGTCATTACCTCATTTCTGCCACTCTAGTGACAAATTGTCATTTTATTTTTGAACTTCGCAAAGAAAAAGTTAATAAAAAATTTCAAAAACTCGGATTTTCGGGGTTTTCAAGTGTCAATATTTTTACAACGATTTAACTTGGAGGCGACGATATTGCTTGCCACACGCTTTTCAGATAAAGGATTTAAAGTGATAAAGGGATTTGCTGCTAGCCATGAGCAGGGTTTAGGTATGCAGCTTATAGAACGAAGCGTAATACAGTTGAATAGCTTAATCGATGAAGTCGGTTACTTGCAGCTTAATCAGCTTACATTAGGTCGTGCCCAGAGCTATGACTTATTTCATCAAGTTGGCTGTGAGAGCGGTGCACGTTTCGTTGTTCAAGTGATCTCAGAAAATGAGCTCTGGCAAAAGCGCCAGATACCAGCAATTATCGATGATTTTGAGACTGAGGGAGTGGGCTGTTTATTCAAGCGTGATGTCTCGGGTATATTATTTGTTGCTAAGCGCAATAGCGAACCTATGATGTTATTTATTGAAGCAGAAGAGCTTGCATTGCCACAAAGCTCACTTGAAGTACAAAGCAGAATGATGACCCTAAGAGATGGCGCATTAATGCTAAAAAGCCATTTTTTAGTAAAGTGATTGACCCCTTTTTAGGTATTGTTGGTAGTCGAAGAGTTGTAATTAATCTGAATTCAGTTTTAAATAGCCTTCCGCTAAAACTGCTACAATAAAAAAGTAGTAGAGTAAACTCAGGAAGGGTTGGATCCATGTTAAAAACTCAGGAGGTTGGGCAGGATACTTTGCTCACCGCTATCAGCGCTGGAAGTATTGTTGACTTAGAAATTTGTTTACCGGCAAATAGCAAAAGAGTAAAAACAGAATACGTCGGTATGCTCCAAGGGGCATTTTTAATTCTTAACCATCCCAACCCTAAGCGATTAGGCGCGGCGCTGGACTTTGTGATGGAAGGGACTTCGGTTATCGTCCGAGCTTTGCTCGAGAATGGCGATGGCCAAGTCATTGCATTCAAATCGCAAATAAAAGCGGTTTCAGTCCATCCCGCGCGGCTTATTTTTCTTTATTTACCCGAAAAAGTACAAACCTACAAACTCCGCTCGCAAAACCGTGTGCCAACCTTAATTCCCGCAAAATTTCACTGCCATGGCAGTAAAGATGTTGGGGTGATAAAAGACATTTCACTTGCTGGTTTACAGCTAGACTTAACGTCGATTGATGCCGAGCATATGGAAGAGGGGCTGAAATGTGAGGTGTTCATTGAAGGAAAAGAAGGGAATCAGATCACGCTAGAGGGCGATATTCGGCGCATAAAGAGTCATGATAAAATCGTCTCTTTAGGTATTCACTTAACCTCAGCTCCGGACATAATCCGTAGTGTATTAAAAGATTACCTAATCGATTTGTCTATTTTTCAAGATCAACAAGATACCTAGGGCGCTTTAAACGAATAAAGCGCTTACTTGGAAGAGTTTTTCCACAACACCGATTTGCTTTTTATCGATCAGGAACATAATCACATGGTCGCCTGAGAGAATAATGGTATCGTCATGTGCGATTAGTACATCTTCATCACGGACAATGGCACCGATAGTCGCGCCCGGTGGCAATTTAATATCTCGAATTGCACGACCGACAACCTTAGAGGTGTTTTCATCACCATGTGCAACAGCTTCAATGGCCTCTGCAGCACCTTTACGCAATGAATACACGTTAACGATATCACCACGGCGAACATGGGTGAGTAGCGCTGAGATAGTCGCTTGCTGTGGTGAGATAGCAATATCAATGTCGCCACCTTGCACGAGGTCAACGTAGGCACCACGTTGAATAAGCGCCATGGTCTTTTGTACGCCCATACGCTTTGCAAGCATCGCAGCCATAATGTTGGCTTCGTCGTCGTTCGTCACTGCGATGAACACGTCTACTTGCTCTATATGTTCTTCTGATAACAGCTCTTGGTCTGAGGCATCGCCACAAAAAACCACCGTATTATCGAGCGTTTCAGACAACTGCGTGGCACGAGCTTGATTGCGCTCAATAAGTTTGACGCTGTGGTTTTTGTCTAATGAGCTGGCCAATCCCGCACCTATGTTACCGCCACCGGCAATCATAATTTTCTTGTAAGAGCGTTCGAGCTTTTGTAGCTCGTTCATGACCGCTCGAATATGCTTGGTTGCGGCGATAAAGAAGACTTCATCATCGGCTTCAATTACGGTGGTGCCGAGTGGCTTGATGGCTTTGCCTTGACGATAAATAGCGGCAACACGGGTATCGACGTTTGGAATATGCTCTTTTAATGCAGAAAGTGCATAGCCAACGAGTAAACCGCCGTAATAAGCCTTAACCGCCACGAGTGACAGCATGCCCTCAGCAAATTGCAGCACCTGCAAAGCGCCTGGGTAATCTATTAGCCTGCGGATATATTGCGTTACTAGCTGCTCCGGTGCGATGTAATGATCGACCGGTAAGTCGTCATTGTGAAACAGCTTTTCTTTGTACTTTAAGTATTGCTCAGAGCGGATCCGCGCAATTTTGGTCGGCGTATTGAAAATACTATATGCAACCTGACACGCAATCATATTGACTTCATCTGAGCTGGTTACGGCGATTATCATGTCGGCGTCTTCAGCACCTGCTTGACGTAAGATCTCAGGGTGAGCACTGTGGCCAGTGACCCCCTGTAGATCGTATTTGTCTTGCAGCTCTCTTAAGCGCTCGCCATCGATGTCGACAACGGTAATTTCATTTTCTTCACCGACGAGGTTTTCTGCCAGTGTCCCGCCGACTTGGCCGGCGCCTAAGATGATGATTTTCATATTGGTTACGGTCGATTTTCTATTATTGTTTTGTCAACTTTGCGTAGTAAAACCCATCACTCAATCCGGGTAATAGCTGCAAGCCTGGTTGTGTTTGTGTGTCTGCATCATGCAAAGGTACAAGCGTCGCATCAGGGGTCACAGAAAGAAAGCGTGCGATCTGTTGCTGGTTCTCTTGTGGTAGTACCGAGCAGGTAGCATAAACTAGTGTGCCACCGGGCTTAAGCAATGGCCAGATTTTATCAATAATTTGTGCCTGTAACGTCACCAAGTTATCAATATCAGAAGCGCGTCTTAGCCATTTGATGTCCGGGTGTCTTCTAATAACGCCAGTTGCAGAGCAAGGTACATCCAATAAGATGCGATCATATTGCTCGCCATCCCACCATGTTTCAGGGTCACTTGCATCGCCCTCAAGGCATGTGGCCGATAATCTGATCCGTTCAAGGTTTTGCTCTACACGTTGCAAGCGATCACCATCAGCGTCAATTGCAGTCACTTTGGCGTCAGCTAACTCCAAGATATGGCAAGTCTTACCGCCTGGAGCGGCACAAGCATCAAGGATATTTTCACCGGCTTGTGGTGCTAATAATCTCGCGGCTTTTTGGGCGGCGGCGTCCTGTACTGAGCAAGCGCCAGCGGCAAATTGTGGTAGCGCATAAACGTCAATCGGGCTATCAAGCAAGATCCCGTCAGGGTATTCACTATGAAGCTGATAGGCTACCCCTTCTTGGTCTAGCAGAGCTGCATAATCGGCAGTAGAGAATTGCGATTGGTTAACACGCAGCCACATTGGTGCTTGTTGTTGATTCGCTTCTAAAATAGCTTGCCATTGAGTTGGGTAAGCCGCTTTTAGTTGATTGATAAACCAGCCCGGGTGGTTGTATAAACAAGCAGGGATTTCGGCAGCACTGGTTTCTAGTTCGACCTGATGACGTTGGAAGCTGCGTAAAATTGCATTAACTAAGCCTTTCATGCCGGGCGCTCTTAGTGGCGTAAGTGCGTTTACCGTTTCGGCTACTGCAGCATGAGCTGGTACGCGCATATGTTGTAGTTGGTAAATACCCACATACAGCAAAAACTGGAAAACACGGCGCTTACCTTTAAGCGGTTGCTCAAGTAATTGCTGGCAATAGTGTTCAAGCGAAGGCAAATATCTTAATACGCCGTAGCAAATTTGCTGTAGCAAGGCTTTGTCTTTACCGTCTAACTGGCTGGTAGCAAGTGGTAATTGAGCACTTAACGACGCGCCTTTATCGACGACTTGAAATAGGGTTTGGGCAGCGAGTGCGCGTACATTACTCACGCGTCACCAACCTTAGCACCAATTGCTACCCAGTCGGCTCGACCATTCAAAAAGTCTTGTGCAGACATGGGCTTTTTACCTTGTGGTTGCAAGGTGTGAATTTCCAATGCCTGTGTGCCACAGGCAATTACGATACCGTGCTTGTCTGCACGTAGCACATGTCCTGCATCACCTTGTTCGTCAACTACCTTCGCCTGCCAAATCTTGACGCTGTTACCTGCCATATTGGTAAAGCAAACCGGCCATGGATTAAATGCGCGGATGTTACGTTCAATTTGCGCAGCTTCCATCTGCCAGTCAATCTCGGCTTCTTCTTTGCTTAGTTTCTTAGCATAATTCGCTAGCGTATCGTCTTGCTTTTCTGGCGTGATCTCGCCTGCAGATAAGCGTGCTAGCGTATCAATAAGCGCATCAGGCCCAAGTTCAGCAAGCTTGTTGTAGAGATCTGCACTGGTATCAGTTGCTGTAATAGGGCAGCGGGCGATGTGCAACATATCACCTGTATCTAGGCCCTCGTCCATTTGCATGATGGTCACGCCAGTTTCATTGTCGCCAGCCCAAATAGCACGCTGAATAGGCGCAGCGCCTCGCCATCGCGGTAAAATTGAGCCATGAACATTCAGGCAGCCAAGTCGAGGAGTATCTAAAATGGCTTTTGGTAATAATACTCCGTAGGCGACAACAATCATGACATCGGCATCAAGCGCAGCTAGTTCTGCCTGTGCTTCCGGTGTTTTTAATGATTGCGGTTGTAGCACTGGCAGGTTGTGTTCTTGTGCTAGCACTTTTACTTCACATGCTTTGAGCTTTTTCCCGCGTCCTGCAGGGCGGTCGGGTGGGCAGTACACTGCCACGACGTCATGTTGTGATTGAATAAGTGCGTCAAGGTGGCGCGCTGCAAAGTCAGGCGTGCCTGCGAAAACGATACGCAAAGGATTACTCACGAAATACCCTAAAGTCAGTTAGTTGGAGATTGGTTAAGCTTGCTTTGCAGCGAGCTTAGCTTCTTTTTCAAGCTTCTTACGAATACGATCACGCTTTAGTGGCGATAGGTAATCGATAAATAGCTTACCAACTAAGTGGTCTAATTCGTGTTGAATGCAAACGGCAAGCAAACCATCTGCGTCTAATTCATACGTTTCACCATGTTCGTTTGTTGCCTTTACCGTGACGGTTTCAGCGCGATCTACTTTTGCGTATGAATATGGCACTGACAAGCAGCCTTCTTCACTCACAGTAGAACCATCGCGTTTGGTTATTTCTGGGTTGATTAACACACGCGGTTCGTCGCGCGCTTCAGAAACGTCAATAACGACGATTCGCTGATGAATATCCACTTGCGTAGCCGCAAGGCCGATACCATTTTCATCGTACATCGTTTCCAGCATGTCTTTAACTATTTGACGTACTTCGTCATTAACCTCTGCTACAGGCTGTGCAACAGTGCGTAAACGCTCATCTGGGAACTTTAAAACTTCTAATATGGCCATGATTACCCTAAATCAATTTATCGTGTAAGCTGTTGTAAGCTAGTGTATGGTCTTATTTTAGCCATTCAAGTTCCCCTTTAACAGGTTTTGGTGGATAATAACCAAAAATAACCACAAGGAAGCCATCATGAAATATCCGATTGCTGCATTAATACTCGCTGGCTGCTCAGTTTTCTCTGTGAAAGCGGACACTTTGTCTGTAAAAGCAGATGCGCCGCAGCGTTATGTGGTGAAAAAAGGCGATACCTTGTGGGATATTTCAAAAATGTACTTACGTTCTCCATGGAAGTGGAAGCAATTGTGGCAGTGGAACCCTAGTATTCAAAACCCAGATCTAATTTATCCAGGAGATAGTCTTAAGCTACTCTACGATGAAAATGGTAATCCTATGCTGATGTTAGACAAGGGTGTGAAGAAACTGTCGCCGCATACGCGTATTGTTAACCAAAAAGCGGCTGCCATTCCTACGTTACCACTCCCTATCATGGAACCTTTTTTGCGTTTTGAGCAAGCGCTTTCTGAGTCGGAATTTTCTAATAGCCCAATTGTTCTCGGGGCTAACCGTAATATTAAAAATGCGACTCCGGGTCATCTTTTGTACGTTAAAGCTGATTTAGTAAAAGGCGGGCACTATGCCATCTATCGTCGTGGTGAAAGCTACCGTACCTTAGACAGCCAACAACTACTTGGCTTGGAAGCCGTGTTAGTTGGTTCTGGCCATGTGGTTGAGCAGGGAGATATCGTGGCGGGGCGTCCAGCAAAGCTACAGTTAGAAGTTGCCAAACAAGAGGTTAGGGCCGGGGATATTGTACTACCCATATCTACAGGACAAAGTTTTCCGGCACAGTTTTCTATGTCTCGCCCTGAGCAACAAACTTTGGGCCGTATTATTGCGAGCGATAATAAGCTCAGAGAGTTTAGCACCATGAGTGTAGTGGTGTTGGATGTGGGGAGTAAAGCGCAGCTAAAAGAGGGACATGTCCTTGATATCGTAAGGCAATCGCCTACAGTTATAGAAAGCCAACACGGTCCGCGCTATATTGAAGATGCATCACGACTCGACAAACTGATCACCGAAATGGGGTCTTGGTTTGGTGAGGAAAACGATGACGACAGCGTAGTATGGCATATGCCAAAGGAAAAAGTCGGTGAGTTGATGGTCTTTAAAGTGTATGAAGACTTAAGCTACGCTATGGTTGTTGAAACTTCGGAGCCGATCCGCGTTGGTGATCATGTACAAGCATTCAAGGAAACTGCCAGTAATTAAGTGGTAGAATTTCTCCTTGAGTGAGTCAGTAAACTCAAGGAGAGAGTATGAAACAAGCTAAACTAGCTCAAGCTTTGGCATTAACCCTGTGCCAAGGACTGGGTATCAAAACCATCACCGCATTACTTAATCAAGTCCCCCTTACGCAATTATTCACATTAAGCCAGGTTGAGCTTTGTAAGCTTGGGCTACCAGAAACTATCGCTGCCAACTTAGCGAGCACAGATTGGTCTCGTATAGAGCACATACTGGCTTACTGTCAACGTCAGCAAATTGATGTTGTATCTTTGTTTTCTCCTGAATATCCCGAGCAACTAAAAGAGATCTGTAATCCTCCCTTAGTGCTATTTTGCAGAGGGAATATTGCGTTATTAAAACAACCACAAATTGCGGTTGTCGGTAGTCGCAGTTCATCAAGAACAGGGCTTGGGCTTGCACATGAATTTGCACAGGGCTTAAGTCGCTCTGGATTGGTGGTGACGTCGGGTATGGCAAGAGGGATTGATGGCGCAGCGCACCAAGGTGCACTTGATGTTCAAGGAGGAACCATTGCTGTGCTAGGGACTGGTGTTGATGTTGTTTACCCCAAACGCCATCAACGACTTTATGAAGACATCGTACAGCATGGTTTGGTGGTGAGTGAGTTCTTACCAAACACTCAAGCAAATAGTAATCACTTTCCGCGGCGTAATCGCATAATCTCAGGTTTATCTTTGGGTGTTTTGTTGGTTGAAGCCGAAGTAAAAAGTGGCTCGCTGATTACTGCACGCTATGCACTGGAGCAAAACAAAGAAGTGTTTGCGATCCCAGGCTCAATTAAAAATCGATTAAGTAGCGGTTGTCATTACTTGATTAAGCAAGGGGCAAAACTCACCGAAAATATTGAGGATATTTTGGAAGAAGTGAGCTTTTTTTGTGAAAACAGTCTATATAGTATAGAAATAGGGGAGCAAAAAGAGGATCAATGTCCCGTATTAGAAAACCTTGGCTTTGAGGTGACGTCAGTCGACACTTTAACGCAAAGGACCCAGTGGCCAGTAGAGCAGGTGATTGCCAGACTATTGGACCTAGAACTCGAAGATAAAGTAGAGCGTGTACTCGACGGCTACATAAAACTCGCGAGGGGTTAAGAAGATGTTTGATATTTTAATGTATTTATTTGAGAACTATATTCACAGTGAGGCAGAAATCTTTGTCGAACAAAACGAACTCACCGATGAACTCCTTCGCGCCGGCTTTAATCAAGGCGAAATATACAAAGCGCTTGATTGGCTTGAGCAACTTGCAGATTTACAACACAGTGACGAAAACCCCTATTTAAATGCTAAACCGGACCATGCGACACGGATCTACACCGATAGCGAATGCAATATGCTAGACGTTGAAAGCCGTGGTTTTTTAATGTTTGTGGAACAGGTCGGAGTGATTGACAGTACCACCAGAGAAATGGTGATGGATCGTTTATTCGCGTTGGATAAAACCTATATCAGCCTAGATGATTTAAAATGGGTGATACTAATGGTGCTATTTAATGTGCCGGGTAAAGAACATGCTTATGCGCAGATGGAAGATCTGATTTTTACCGAGCCTGCATCTGTAGTTCATTAACTCTGCTCTAGCATGACAAGTTTCCTTCGGTAAGTTGAGGTCTTGAGCTCAGCTTACCGCCTTTCAAATAATGTTCCTGCTTAGTTGAAAACATTGATATCAAATACTTGCAAGGGGAATTTCCATCATTTCCTTGACCCTAAAAACGAGGCTATTATATTAGGCGCATACTGGCACAAGGGGGCGGTGGTAAAGCGATGAGTAAAATAGACCATGCATTATTTAATGCAGACAAACATGCATTAGAAAAAGAGTATGAAGTATGCCCAGAATGTGGCTCTGAGCTGGTAATCAAAAACAGTAAAAATGGTCCATTTATTGGCTGCGCTAGCTATCCAACTTGTGATTATATTCGCCCACTCGCACATCATGATAGCCATGTAATTAAAGTACTAGAAGATGTGGCTTGTCCTGAGTGCGGCAAAGATTTAGTGATAAAAAATGGCCGCTATGGCATGTTTATTGGCTGTACTGGGTATCCTGATTGCCACTATATTGGTCATGAAGATGCGCCACCCACAGCGGCGTTACCAGCGTGTCCAAAATGCCAAAAAGGCAACCTAATTCAGCGTAAAAATAAGTTTGGTAAACACTTTTATAGTTGTGACACTTATCCAAGTTGTAAGTATACCTTGAACGCCAAGCCTGTAGAGCAGGCTTGCCCTGAGTGTCATTGGCCCGTGCTGGTGGAGAAAACCCGAGCGGGTAAAGCTGTGCTACAATGCCCACAGAAATCATGTCAAAAGATAGTGGAAATACCGTGAGTAATGACAATAAAGCGGATGCTGCGACAATAACAACGCCTGAGTCAGCACTTCAAGCTGGCGAAGTGATCTGTTATCCAACGGAAGCCATTTATGGTTTAGGTTGTGATCCTGATAACCAAGATGCGGTCACTAAGTTACTAACAATCAAATCTCGACCCATAGAAAAAGGGTTAATCTTAATCGCCGACAATTATGGTCAATGTTTGTCCTACGTGGATGACAATAAAATCCCGATGGATAAGCGCGCTGATATTTTTTCGTCATGGCCAGGCGCCATTACTTGGTTATTGCCAGCGAAAGCCTGTACGCCGCATTGGTTAACAGGGGGACACGACACTATCGCTATTCGTGTTACTAGCCATCCCATTGTAAAGCAATTGTGTCAACGCTTTGGTAAGCCGATTGTATCTACCAGTGCCAATATAACGGGTCAAACTCCAGTTGTTTCGTTGTCAGAAGCTCGTAGCCAGTTTGGCTCACAAGTTGGCTATTATGTTGAAGGTGAGTTAGGTGGTAATACGACCCCAAGCGTCATTAAAAATGCAATGACTGGCCAAGTGATCCGAGGATAAAAAGTACCATGAGTAAAATAAATCTAGAGACCGTAAAAGCCTTTTTATTACAACTACAAGATAATATTTGCCAAGGCTTAGAGGCTGCCGATGGTAACGCTCAGTTTGTTGAAGATGCCTGGGAGCGTGCTGAAGGTGGCGGCGGTCGCACTCGCGTGATCCGCAATGGCGATGTTATTGAGCAAGGCGGGGTAAACTATTCACATGTTTTTGGCGCTTCCATGCCAGCCTCAGCGACGGCGCACCGTCCAGAGTTAGCAGGCAGAAGCTTCCATGCCTGCGGGGTATCTTTAGTGATCCACCCGAAGAATCCCAATATTCCAACTAGCCACGCCAATGTGCGTTTTTTTATTGCTGAGAAAGAAGGTGAAGAGCCGATTTGGTGGTTTGGTGGTGGTTTTGATTTAACGCCATTTTATCCAGTTCTTGATGATGTGAAGCACTGGCACCAAGTTGCAAAGGATTTGTGCGCACCATTTGGTGACGCGGTATACGGTGACTACAAAAAGTGGTGTGATGAATATTTCTACTTAAAACATCGAGATGAGACTCGAGGTGTGGGTGGTCTATTCTTTGATGACTTAAACCAATGGGGCTTTGAAAAGAGCTTTGCATTTATGCAAGCTGTTGGTAATGGCTTCCTTGATGCTTATCTGCCTATTATTGAAAAACGCAAAGATACACCGTATAGCGAACAAGAGCGTCAATTCCAGCTATATCGCCGAGGCCGTTACGTTGAATTTAATCTGGTATGGGATCGAGGCACATTGTTTGGTCTACAAACAGGTGGACGTACCGAGTCTATTTTAATGTCGATGCCACCATTGGCACGTTGGGAGTATGACTTCCAGCCAGAGCCAGGATCGAAAGAAGCTGAGCTGTATAATTATCTTACGCCAAAGAATTGGTTGGCGATGTAATAGAGTAAAAGGAGCCTCGGCTCCTTTTTTACTTTTAGCGGTTCACTTAGTTTAATTTAAATCCGCGCACTTGCTCATCTAAATCGCGCGCAAGGGTGAGCAACTCTTCACTGATCTGTTTTGAGCCATGGGCATCAACTAGCGAGCGCTCAGCATTATCGCTAATCGCCACTACGCTACGATTGATTTCTTCAGCGGCCAAGTTTTGCTGTTCAGTGGCATCGGCAATTTGCAGGTTTAAGGCATTAATTTCGTGCATCTGTGTCGAGATGTCTTTGAGCGCTTGTGCCACTTTCTTGACCTGATGTGCGCGGTCATCTGCTTCTTCGCAAGAAGCACTCATTGCTGCTACGGTTTGCTGTGCCTCGGACTGTAGCTTATCGATAGTACGTTTGATTTCATCGGTTGAGTCATGTGTTCGTGTCGCAAGTGTTCTGACTTCGTCCGCAACAACCGCAAACCCTCTTCCTGCTTCCCCGGCGCGCGCGGCCTCTATTGCTGCATTGAGCGCTAAGAGGTTGGTTTGCTCCGCGATACTACTGATCACTTCGAGTACTTTACCCACTTCTAGTGTTTGTGCTTGAAGCTGAGAAACTTGTTCTGCAGCTTGCCTTACATCTTGTGCTAATTGGTTGATACTTTGCTCAGTATGATTAGCAACAGCCATGCTTTCCTCTGCGAGGTGATTGCTGCTATCAGACTTTTCTGATGCAAAGTGGGTGGTATTTTTTACTTCACTTGAAGAGCTTTCAAGCTCGTTAATTGCGGCTGCAACAGAGTCCGTCCCTTGTTTTTGCTCTTGAATGGCCTGCTCGGTAGTTTCCGCTGAAGCATATATAGATTCTGCTGAGTGAATAAGTATTTTTGAAGAGTTGGATAACTGCGCAATATTGTCTTTAAAGCTATCCATCATTTTATTGAAGTTAATCGCCAAACGTCCAAGCTCGTCATCGACTTGGTCGTCTATTCGTAATGATAAGTCTTTGTTCGTCGTTGCGAGGCGCATGGTCCGGCCTAGCGTTTTTAGTCGTACTATAAAGAGCTTCCTAAAAAGTACGCCTAAAATCACAAAGGTGGTAATAAAGATAGCAGAGAGAAGCGCAGTGCTAAACCATGTATTAGTGTGTACCGTATTATCAATATCATCCAAAGAGTAACTGATCCGCACAACACCGAGCACATCGCCTTCCTTTGCCTGATGACAACCCAAGCAATTTGTTCCTTTATAGCTTTCTTTGGCCACCATCGGCTTTAAATAAGTCATGATGCGACTACCGTCGCGTTGTTCAATAACTAAGGTTTCTTTCCCGTTCAACGCATCAAATTCAGCCTCAGAGTTAGGTGCTTGATTTGCATTACCTGAACCGTAAAGCTTATTAACTTGCTCGGAGCGAATAATATGCGCATCTTCGATATTTGGATGATTGCGAATTTTATCACTCAGAATTTCACGGTTTGCCATGGTGCCGGTCAGCATCATAGTATTGATAGAGTCAAAGTAATTATCTGCCAGTAGCTTAATATTACTTTCGACGGTTTCTTCAGCGAGCGTCTTTTGTTGACTGCTGCTACTAAGGATACTGGCAATCAAGACGAGCACGCCCGTCACTGCCAGTAACGCATAAATTTTATGTTGAATAGATTTCACACGCATCGCACCTGTACACAATTAGAACAGTGATTATGCATCTCTACTCAAGAACGGGACTTGACCTAGCGCAAAATAGTCGTGTAATTTTAATTAACTAATACTTTAGTTTTATTCTTGATTAATCATATGTGTCGCAAGCTGAGCGAGGGACTGCCTTAATCCTTCTCTTAATAATGGGTTTCCTACTTCTAAGTCTAATGCTTTATTCATGCAGTGCATCCACTGATCCCGTAAATCTTGGTCGATAGGGAAGGGCATATGGCGCATTCTTAGGCGTGGGTGACCATATTTCTCTGCAAATAAATCGGGCCCGCCTAACCAACCAGAAAGAAATTCAAAAAATACCTGTCTGATCCTATCTAATGGTTGTGGATGCATATCGTAAAGCGGCTTTGCATAGGGGTCGGTTGCCATAATATCGTAAAAGCGGTTGGCAAGATCGCGGGCGCCTTGTTCTCCACCAATGATTTCATAAGGTGTTTTTTCTGGCGTGGGGGCACTATTTGTTTGTTCTACGGTTGCATCTTTATTAAAGATACGTTTAATTAACTGCTTCATAATGACTCTTTCAAGGCGCTCTTATAACGATGGACAAATACGCGGTATTCGGTAATCCGATAAAACATTCTAAATCGCCAGCAATCCATGCGCAATTCGCACAGCAATGCCAGCAGCAATTAGAATACGAGGCTATTTTGGCACCAGAAGATGCCTTTATTCAAACTGCATCGACATTTTTTGCCCAAGGTGGTTGTGGTGCGAATGTGACTTTACCTTTTAAAGAGCTGGCATTTGCCTTTGCGGATACCCTCACCGAACGAGCTAAGCTCGCTGGTGCCGTCAATACCCTAATCAAACAGCAAGATGGCAGTATTACAGGCGATAATACTGATGGTGCAGGTCTGGTACGAGATCTCATGAAACACCAAACTAAACTTGAGGGAGCTACTGTACTATTGATTGGTGCAGGTGGCGCCGCCAAAGGCTGTATCTATCCGCTCCTCCTGGCCGGAGCAAAACGGATCGTCGTGACCAACCGTACTGAGTCAAAGGCATTGCAACTAGCAGAGCAATTTGCCTCGTATGGAGAGGTTGCAGGGTGTGGCTTAAACAATACCCCCGACATTGGTTTCGATATTGTGATTAACTCCACCTCATCGAGCATCACAGGGCAAGTGCCAGATGTTAGCCCTACTGTTATTACATCCTGCTTAGTTGCCTACGATATGTTCTACAGCGACCAGCAAACAAGTTTCTTAGACTGGGTGGCGCAACATAATCAACAAACGCAATTGATTGATGGCATAGGTATGTTAGTTGAGCAGGCCGCTGAAGCGTTTTACCAATGGCGAGGGGTGAGACCTGATACGTCCGAAACATTTAGACTTATTAGAGGGTAAATATGAACCAAGCAATACTGTTTAATGATGACATCAGTTATCAACAGGGAGAATTAACGTTTACGGCGATGGCTAGTGGTCAGCTGATCCGCTGTAAAATTGCAACTAAGCTTGAGCAGGAAGCTGCAATAGCACACTTTGCTCAGCACCAATTCGATTATGAAATGCAGGCTGAGCAATTAATAGAAGATGAAGCGTTTAATGAGGCGGGAGAGATAAGCTTAGCTTTCCTCTAAATATTCATCTTTCAGTTCCACGTAATTTTGGGCGGACACTTTTAAAAATTGTAGCTCTTGTTCGGTGAGGGGTCTGGCTTGTTTTACCGGACTACCGACATATAAAAAACCGGACTCAAGATTTTTATTAGGCGGGACAAGTGCACCACCACCAATAATAACGTCATCACCTACGGTGACGTTGTCCATAATAATTGCACCCATACCCACGAGAATACGATTACCAAGTTTGCAACCATGCAACATGACTTTATGACCAACAGTCACATCATCACCAATAATAAGCGGGTAACCGTCAGGTACTGAAGCGCTCTTTCTTGTTAAATGCAGTACGCTGCCGTCTTGAACATTGGTTCGTTTCCCTATCTTGATGTAGTTCACATCGCCTCTGGCTGCAACCAATGGCCAAACGCTGCTGTCTTCGCCAATTTCAATATCACCGACCAAAACGGATGATTCATCAATATAAACGCCTTGTGCCAAGCGCGGGGATTTACCTTTATAACTTCTAAGCATGTCTAGATTACTCATCTCTCGTGTCTTGTGTCACTAGTGTAGAGTGTTGAATTGTAAAACTCTAGTACGAAAAAACTGCAAAAAGATAAGAAAAAGTGTCAAAAACAAGCGTTTCGCTTCATTTTTGCTCGAACAAACGTTTTTTCGCAATTTTCTTTAAAAAAAGGGTTGCACTAAAATCGGATCGCCCTATAATGCGACCCCACTGACACGGGGCACTGCGCTGAAAAGCAAGGCAGCAACGAGTTAGCGTCAAGTAAAACTTAAGTTCGAAACTTCTTCTCAAGGAATTCAAAATTAAGTGTTGACAAAAAATCGGGAATGTTTAGAGTGCACATCCCTCGAAACAACGAAATGTTTCGAAACGTTCTTTAAAAATATGAAGCAATCATCTGTGTGGGCACTCGTACAGATTGAGTTCTAACAGCAGATTCTAGTTCGCTAGATGACGCAAACAAATTTAGAGTCTCAATTGTAACTGAGTGACTATATAGTCAATTCGTTTTGATTTTACTTTTTTGAAAAGTAGAAACAAACAATCAGAATTCATTGAGCACGAAACTTAGGTTTCGAAAAAACTTTTAATTGAAGAGTTTGATCATGGCTCAGATTGAACGCTGGCGGCAGGCCTAACACATGCAAGTCGAGCGGTAACATTTCTAGCTTGCTAGAAGATGACGAGCGGCGGACGGGTGAGTAATGCTTGGGAACATGCCTTGAGGTGGGGGACAACCATTGGAAACGATGGCTAATACCGCATAATGTCTACGGACCAAAGGGGGCTTCGGCTCTCGCCTTTAGATTGGCCCAAGTGGGATTAGCTAGTTGGTGAGGTAAAGGCTCACCAAGGCGACGATCCCTAGCTGGTTTGAGAGGATGATCAGCCACACTGGAACTGAGACACGGTCCAGACTCCTACGGGAGGCAGCAGTGGGGAATATTGCACAATGGGCGCAAGCCTGATGCAGCCATGCCGCGTGTGTGAAGAAGGCCTTCGGGTTGTAAAGCACTTTCAGTCAGGAGGAAAGGTTAGTAGTTAATACCTGCTAGCTGTGACGTTACTGACAGAAGAAGCACCGGCTAACTCCGTGCCAGCAGCCGCGGTAATACGGAGGGTGCGAGCGTTAATCGGAATTACTGGGCGTAAAGCGTACGCAGGCGGTTTGTTAAGCGAGATGTGAAAGCCCCGGGCTTAACCTGGGAACTGCATTTCGAACTGGCAAACTAGAGTGTGATAGAGGG
>JWIH01000015.1 GCA_000814665.1 Pseudoalteromonas flavipulchra NCIMB 2033 = ATCC BAA-314 | reverse complement strand
GGGCACCATGTATTCAGGTAAAGCAGCACTTAGGGCGAGCTTTAACTCGGTAATTTCAAGGTCAGGCTCTGCAACAAGGTAAGCGGCCAGCGCTTTGCCTTGCGGTGCAGGTACATCAATCACTACTGCGTTTTGTACGCCTTGCTGGTCGACAATAGCTGCAGCAATCTCTCCTAATTCGACACGATAACCACGAATTTTCACCTGCTCATCGTTACGACCGAGATATACCAAGTCGCCGTTGTCTAGGAAACGGGCAAGGTCACCGGTTTTGTAAAGCTTGCTATGGGCGGGGTCGTGACTAAATGGATTATCAATAAAGCGCTCAGCATTGAGTTCAGGGCGGTTTAAGTAACCACGGGCAACCCCAAGGCCTGAAATATATAACTCACCCGGCGCACCAATGGGCATGGGCTGCAGCGACTCAGATAATACATGAAGATTAACGTTAGGGTAGGCTTTACCTATGCCTTGATGAAGGCGTGGATAGGCCTGTGCTAGCATCGCACCGACTGTGGCTTCCGTTGGGCCATATTCATCGAAAATAGCGTTTACATGGTCGCTTAATGCGGCAATGGCCTGCTCAGTCAGTGCCTCACCACCGAGCATTAGGGCATCAACTTGTGCATCGCTGCCAGGCAATAGCGCCATGGCAAGACTCGGTGTGGTTTTCACAAAGCCAACGTTCGCGGTATTTAGATGAGCTCTAAAGGCGGCGGCATCAAGAATATCGCCTTCATAAACACACACCGTTTGTCCAGCAAGGAGCGGGCATAAGGTGGTGGTCACCGACAAGTCAAAACAGTAATTAGAAGAAAAGTCGATATTACGATACTTGTCACCTAACTGGCGGGTTAAGGCGTGAAGATAGTAAAGCACATTGTGCTGCGTGAGCATTACGCCTTTTGGTTGTCCGGTTGTCCCTGAGGTGTAGATGATATAAGCCAAGTTAGCCAACGCGGTTGGACGCACTAAGTTCTCGTGCTCCACCGCCAGCGCATGGGTGTTTACGCCGAGCGCCTTCACGCCGAGCGCTGTGGCTTTTCCAAGTACAGGCTCAAGAGATGGCAAGTAGCTTTCCTGCGTTAGCACTAAGTCGGTGTTGGTGTCGGTTAAAATAAACTCAACCCGAGCTTCTGGGTAATCCGGTGAAACAGGCACATAGGCACCACCGGCTTTGAGCACGGCCAAAATAGCAATAAGCATCTCGCTACTGCGAGAAAAGTAGAGGGCGATAGGGGTATCGGCAGGCAATAGGCCAGCTTGGGCTTTGGGGTGCTGAGCAAGGATTTGCTGTGCAAGGGCATTGGCTTTACCGTTCACTTCGGCATAAGACAGTGCTTCACCACTGCTGGTTAACATGGCCGCTTGCTCTGGGGTGTTAGTGGCATGCTGCTCTACTAAGCTGGCCAGATCTTTGTCGGTGGCAAATGACTCGGCGTTGTTGTGCCAAGCACGGAGTGTGTCAGTCTCAGTTCTATTTTGTAGGGCTACTTTTGCAAGTGGCTGTGCAGTTCTGGCGATAACCTGATCGATAATACTAATAAAGCGCTCAGCAAGAGTTGCGATCCAGTCACTAGGAAATAGCGCAGTGGCGTAGTTAATATCACCAAATACTTCTTCGTCACCATTTTGTAGCAGTAAACTAATGTCGAACTTTGCCACTTTATGGAGCGCTTTTACCTGTGACTCATCCACTGGCGTAAACAGCTGTTGGCTGCTGTCGTCGCTGTTATTTTTAAATTGTTCAAGCGCAAACATCATTTGAAACAGCGGATGGCGAGACGGATCCCGTTGTAATTTTAGGGCGTCGACCAATTTATCAAATGGCAGATCTTGGTGCGCCTTTGCCGCTTTTAGGGTTTGGTGCACTTGTTGGATTAAGGCATTAAAGTCGAGTGCGTTATCAATATGAACTGGCAGGGCTAAGCTATTGACCAAAAAGCCAATAAGATTTTGTGTCTGGCTTAGATGACGGTTGTCAGATGGTGTACCTATGATTAAATCTGACTGACCGCTGGTTGCTTGTAATGTCAATGCCCAGCTGCTGAGCAGTACCACATAAAGACTGGTTTGTTGCGTTTTGGCTATGGCCTTTAGGGCTTCGCTTCGTTCCTGACCCAAATGAATACGGTGGTCTGCACCGTGATATTGATATTCATTTGGCCTTGGTAGTGGCGAATGTAATTCAAGCTGCTCAGCGCCTGCAAGTGCATCAGTCCAGTGGTCTAAAAGCTTAGTTAAGGTATCGCCGCTAAGGTACTCGCGCTGCCATTTTGCGTAATCTTGGTACTGTAACTCAAGCGCTGGTAGCTCAGGCGTTTTGCCTGAAGCTAGCATAAAATAGGCTTGGTGTAGCTCACGCATAAAGATTTCGGTGGACCAGCCGTCAAACGCTATGTGGTGCCACATAAATAGCACGTAACGTTCAGCGCCTACTGTCCAACAGCAAACCTTGAACATAGGCTCATTGGCTAAGTCAAATGGTGTACTGATCGCTTGTTTAACAGCCGTATTAAGCGCAGCTAAGTCAGCCACAGGGCTAGGCGTAATTTCAATACAAGCGCTCAACACTTCTTGATAGTCGTGGCCTTGCTCGTCTTGACGATAGACACTGCGAAGTACTTCATGCCTATCTAACACGATATTTAGTGCTTGCGTTAATCGCGCAAGCTCTGTGTGCTCAGAGAGTTTAACCAAAAACGGAATGTGATAAGCGTTGGTGCCATTTTCTAACCGTTCGATAAATAATAAACGCTCTTGCGCAAATGAAAGCGGATGGCGGTTTAATTCTGGCAGTGTATTAAATGCATCCTTTGAAAAAATTGCTTTTGCTTCAAGGTAATCCATTAGCTGCGTTTTGTTTGACTTTAACTTTGCAACAAGCGCAGCATCTGGCGCTTGCGCGCCAAATGACAGCTCTAGTCCGCCGTCTTGCAACCAGATTGAGAGATTGTGATCTTTCAGTTCAGCGAGCAATGACAACATGGTTAAATCCTCATGCTATTAGTTTGTTCTTGTTGTGATCCGGAGTCTGCTTTAATTTCGATATCCACGCTCAGCGTCTCTAAGTTGTCGACGATTGCGGCAATATGGGTATGTTCAAACAAGGCTGAAATTGGGATGTTTAAATCCAGTGCTTTATTACATGCATTCATCAACCGGATAGCCGAGATAGAGTCCCCCCCGATACTGAAGAAATTATCTTCAATGCCCACTTGTTCAAGGCCAAGTACCTGTTGCCAAATCTCACAAAGCTGGGTCTCTAAGGCATTGCGTGGTGCCACATAAAGGTTGTCGGCTTGAAGCTCCGGTGTGGGGAGTGCCTTGCGGTCAAGCTTACCGTTACCCGTAAGTGGAATATGCTCGATTAAGGTAAAGTGGCTGGGCACCATGTATTCAGGTAAAGCAGCACTTAGGGCGAGCTTTAACTCGGTAATTTCAAGGTCAGGCTCTGCAACAAGGTAAGCGGCCAGCGCTTTGCCTTGCGGTGCAGGTACATCAATCACTACTGCGTTTTGTACGCCTTGCTGGTCGACAATAGCTGCAGCAATCTCTCCTAATTCGACACGATAACCACGAATTTTCACCTGCTCATCGTTACGACCGAGATATACCAAGTCGCCGTTGTCTAGGAAACGGGCAAGGTCACCGGTTTTGTAAAGCTTGCTATGGGCGGGGTCGTGACTAAATGGATTATCAATAAAGCGCTCAGCATTGAGTTCAGGGCGGTTTAAGTAACCACGGGCAACCCCAAGGCCTGAAATATATAACTCACCCGGCGCACCAATGGGCATGGGCTGCAGCGACTCAGATAATACATGAAGATTAACGTTAGGGTAGGCTTTACCTATGCCTTGATGAAGGCGTGGATAGGCCTGTGCTAGCATCGCACCGACTGTGGCTTCCGTTGGGCCATATTCATCGAAAATAGCGTTTACATGGTCGCTTAATGCGGCAATGGCCTGCTCAGTCAGTGCCTCACCACCGAGCATTAGGGCATCAACTTGTGCATCGCTGCCAGGCAATAGCGCCATGGCAAGACTCGGTGTGGTTTTCACAAAGCCAACGTTCGCGGTATTTAGATGAGCTCTAAAGGCGGCGGCATCAAGAATATCGCCTTCATAAACACACACCGTTTGTCCAGCAAGGAGCGGGCATAAGGTGGTGGTCACCGACAAGTCAAAACAGTAATTAGAAGAAAAGTCGATATTACGATACTTGTCACCTAACTG
>JWIH01000014.1 GCA_000814665.1 Pseudoalteromonas flavipulchra NCIMB 2033 = ATCC BAA-314 | reverse complement strand
ACAGGGAGTGAAGCCGGATACTTTAGTGGGACTTTGCGTTGAGCGCTCGCTGGAGACGGTGGTCGGTATGTTGGCTATTCTCAAGGCAGGCGGGGCCTATGTACCGCTTGACCCAGCCAATCCACAGTCCCGCCTGACGTATATGCTTGAAGACAGCGGTGTGCAAACCGTGCTGACTTCACAAGCGGTGCTGGCGCAATTACCGGTGTTGGCGGATAAGGCCCTGTGTCTGGATGACGAAGCCGTACAGGCACAGTTGTCGGACATGTCGGTGCAGAACCTGTCGGTATCTTCGCTGGGCCTTGCGTCCCATCATCTGGCTTATGTTATTTATACCTCAGGCTCTACCGGGCAACCTAAAGGGGTGCTGGTACAGCATAATAATGTGACCCGCCTACTAGGCACCTCACAAGCGCATTTTGACTTTAGTGAAGCTGATGTCTGGACCCTGTTCCATTCCTACGCCTTTGACTTCTCGGTGTGGGAGATTTGGGGAGCGTTGGCCTATGGCGGACGTTTAGTGATAGTGCCTTACTGGGTATCGCGCTCGAGCGGAGATTTCTACCAGTTGTTGGTGCAGGAAAAAGTGACGGTCTTAAACCAGACCCCGAGCGCCTTTAACCTGTTGATTGCCGAAGACAGCCGTCGGGATGAACCGCTGGCGCTGCGCTATGTGGTTTTTGGCGGGGAAGCCCTGAATTTCACTCAGCTTAAACCTTGGGTGGCGCGCCATGGCGATAACACCCCAGAGTTGGTCAATATGTATGGGATCACCGAAACCACAGTGCATGTTACCTATCGACGTATTCGGGAACAAGATCTGACGCAAGGTCGGGGTGCGAGCCTGATAGGTAAGCCACTGGCAGATCTGGATATTCTGTTGTTGAATGAAAAACAAGTGCTGGTACCGGACGGTATTGGTGGTGAAATGTATGTCAGCGGCCATGGGGTTAGCCGGGGCTACTTAAATCGGGAAGAGTTGAGTGCTGAGCGTTTTGTGTGTTTACCGGGACAGGGTGTGAAACGCTTTTACCGCACCGGCGATCTGGCGCGCCGACAGGAGGGAGGTGAGCTTGAATATTTGGGACGAATAGATCACCAGGTGAAGGTACGGGGCTTTCGTATAGAGCTGGGTGAAATAGAGCATGCTCTAGCAACTCATAGTGACATTCAGGAAGCCCTAGTGTTGGCTCGGGACAATGGAGAAAACAACAGCCAGCTGGTCGCTTATCTAGTGGTTGGCGACAGTGAAAGGGAAACAGGGGCCTTGATAGAGGATGTTAAGGGGCATATTCGTCAGGCTTTACCGGAGTACATGGTGCCGTCGGCGTATATGATACTGGAAGCTTTGCCGTTGACAGCGAATGGTAAAGTCAATGTTAAGGCACTGCCGGAGCCAGATATTGGATTATCCAGAGCGGAGTATGTAGCCCCTAAATCGGATACGGAACGGGCGTTATGCAGCATTTGGCAGCAAGTGCTGGAGGTGGAACGAGTCGGAATTATGGATAACTTTTTCCAGTTAGGCGGCCATTCCTTATTAGCGACTAAACTGGTGGCCAGAATTAATGAAACTTTTGATATCTCATTGCCGTTGCGTGAGGTTATCAGCCGACCCATATTGGCTGAGCTTGCAGCTGTTTTATCCGGTTATGAGCGCGATCCAAATCGGCTGCAACTAACACCTGTTTGCCGAGAGCTTGCTTTACCCCTGTCTTATGCACAGCAAAGGTTATGGTTACTGGACCGGATCGACGGCGGAAGTGCCCATTATAATATGTCGGGTGCTCTGAGGCTGGAGGGTAAATTAAATGTTCAGGCGCTGGAACGGGCTTTTTTCACTGTGGTCCAGCGCCATGAAAGCTTGCGCACTCGTTTTATTTCAATGGGAGATGGCGATCCGCGGCAAGAGATTCAGGAGAATTTTACTTTCCATGTACCAGTAACCGATTTATCCACTTTTACGGCAGGGGAGCAGCAAGTACAACTTGCTGTTGCGGTTTCTGCTGAAGCTTCACGAACTTTTGATCTAAGCCAGGAACTTATGCTGCGGGCGCAGTTGCTTAAGCTTTCTTCTCGGGAGCATATTGTGCTGGTAACTATGCATCATATTGCCTCAGACGGCTGGTCTATGGGTATATTAGTGAATGAGTTTAGCCGTTTATATCGTGCTTATGTACAGGGAGAAGATAATCCCCTAATACCACTTGCCATCCAGTATGGCGATTACGCCCACTGGCAACGTAACTATCTGCAGGGACCTAGACTGGATGAACAGTTGGCTTTTTGGCAAGACCGGTTAGCGGGCTTGCCTGTGGTCCATAATCTGCCGCTTGATCGCCCCAGAGCTGCGAGGCAGAGTTTTGCCGGCAATGTGCATTACTCTAGTGTGGATAAAGCCTGCCTGAGAAAATTAATGCAATTATGCCAGGCCCAGGGCGCAACCTTATTTATGGGGCTGCATGCCTCATTTTCCGTGCTTTTGTCACGGTACAGCAATGAAAATGACATAGTGGTAGGCACGCCAGTAGCCAATCGGGAGCAGTTGGAAGTAGCAGATTTGATCGGCTTCTTTGTTAATACCCTGGTACTGCGCAGTGACACCTCTGGCAATCCGGGCTTTCGGGAGCTGCTGGCGCAAAGTAAACAGATGTTGCTAGATGCTTATGCTCACCAACAAGTGCCTTTTGAGCTTTTAGTAGAGAGACTACAGCCGGAGCGTAATCTGAGTCATATGCCTTTATTCCAGGTAATGCTGGCCTTACAAAACAATGATGGAGGCAGTCTGTCCCTACCCGGATTAACCTTATCGGCTATGGAAGATCAAGGGGTAGGTACCGCCAAGTTTGATTTAACTTTAAATGTGATTGAAAGTGAGCAGGGGCTGCAACTTAAATGGGGCTTTAATATCGATCTCTTTGATATAGAGACCATAAAGCAGATGGCCGGTCATTTTGAAACTTTATTGCTCGCCATGGTGCAGTCGCCGGAGAAGGACGTTTTCGCCCATGAACTGGTCACCGGACAAGAGCGCCGTCTGCTCCTCAATGCTGGCAAAGACATGGTATCGAGTGTTGTTCCACAGCTGTGCATTCATGAATTATTTGAAGCACAAGCTGCGTCGCAGCCAAATAAAATCGCCCTGATAACGCAAGAGGGTAGTCTGAATTATGGCGAGCTTAACCGCCGTGCCAACCAACTCGCCCATCACCTTAAGCTGCAAGGGGTGAAACCGGATACCTTAGTTGGTCTTTGTGTCGATCGCTCTATGGATATGGTTATCGGTATATTGGCGATCCTCAAAGCTGGGGGTGCTTATGTGCCGTTTGATCCGAGCTATCCTGAATCACGCCTACTTTATATGCTTAAGGATAGCGGTGTGGATACCGTATTGACCCAAGAGCGGGTCTTGGCTGACTTGCCTTCATTGGCTGCGCACGCCCTATGTCTGGATAAAGAGTCAGTGCAAACCGAGCTTGTAAATATGTCGGAAGATAACCTGCCTGTATCTTCGCTGGGACTAACGGCTTCTCATCTAGCCTATGTCATTTATACTTCAGGCTCGACCGGACAAGCTAAAGGGGTCTTGATCGAGCATCAGGGAATTGTCAATCTTGCCGCAGAAATACAGAGGATGGATATAGTGCCGGAAGGTGCTTGTTGGGGGTTAAACGCTTCTTATGCCTTTGATTCTTCGGTTAAGGGTCTATCCCAGTTGATGTCGGGTGTGCCGTTGCGTATTTTACCCAGATATGCCGATCAGGAGTCACAAACTATAGGGAGAACCTTTGGACAGTGCGGTGTTCTCGACTGTACTCCGTTAATGGTGGAAGCCTGGTTTGATTTGGGTCTAGAGAGTACTTTACCTAACTTAATCATTGGCGGCGAAGCTATTTCTCCCCAGTTATGGGCCAGACTATGTGACTGGCAACAGCAGTATCAACGCAAGGCGGTGAATGTATACGGTCCAACAGAATGTAGCGTTAACACCCATTGGACGCCGATATCCGGCGACTTGCCCCATATTGGATATCCGCTGGGTAATGTTCGGGCATTGATCCTGAATGAAAATACCTTAGCGCCAGGTGGCGTGCCGGGTGAACTATGTATTGGTGGTATCGGGTTGGCTCGGGGTTATCTGAACCAGGATAAGCTGACGGCTGAAAAATTTATCACCAACCCTTATTTTAATGAACAAGACAACAATAGTTGCCAGCGTCTGTACCGCACCGGAGATTTGGTGCGTCGCTTGGCAGATGGCCGTCTTGAATTTATCGGCCGTACCGATCATCAGGTGAAAATCCGGGGCTTTCGCATCGAGCCGGCTGAAATAGAACATGTCTTGGCAGATTTTAGCCGTGTCAAGGAAGCCGTCGTACTTGCCCGTGACGCAGGGGAAAAGGGGAAGCACCTGGTGGGCTACCTGCTTGCCGAAGATGCCGAAAGCGATAAGAGTGGCCTGATTGAAGCAGTGCGCCAGCATGTAGGTAAACTTTTACCTGAATATATGGTGCCTTCGGATTTTGTGGTACTGGAGTCTTTCCCCTTAACCGCCAACGGCAAGTTTGATCGCAATGCTTTACCTGAGCCGAGCAATGAAATGTCAGACGACGGCTTCAGCGCCCCGCAAACCGAAGGAGAAAAAGCCTTAAGCGTTATCTGGCAAGAGCTGCTGGGGCTTGAACGGATTGCCCTCACGGACAACTTTTTTGAATTGGGAGGGCACTCACTGCTGGCCACTAAGTTGGTGGCTCGGGTTAGCGAGTCATTCGATGTGAAAATTAAATTGCGGGATATTTTTAAACAGCCTGTTCTGGCGAGTCTGGCAGAATTTATATCAGCTCAAAAGCAGGGGAAGAATCATCCGCCTTTGATACAGGTTTCCCGGACTCAGGCGTTGCCCCTGTCTTTTGCCCAACAAAGGCTATGGTTGTTAGATCAAATCGACGGTGGCAGCGCCCATTATAATATGCCGGCGGCGTTAAAACTGACCGGTACCCTCAATGAGGACGCTCTGCAACAGGCGATTACCACTATCCTGTTACGTCATGAAAGCCTGCGCACCTATTTTGTTGCCGGCGACGATGGTGAACCGATACAACTGATCCGTGAGTTAGACAGCTTTGAGGTGGCGCTGACGGATCTGTCCGCCCTTTCGCAGCAAGCGCTACAGACCCGAATAGCCGAAGCCGTTTCAACGGAAGCTGGGAAACAGTTTGATCTGACACGGGATTTGATGTTGCGGGCGCAGCTGCTGAAAATTTCAGCTAAAGAGCATATCTTGCTAGTGACCATGCATCATATCGCTTCCGATGGCTGGTCCCGGGAGATCTTGGTCAATGAATTTAGCCGTTTATATACGGCCTATGCCCAAGGGCAGGACAACCCTCTGCCGCCGCTGGCGATCCAGTACGGCGATTATGCCCACTGGCAGCGCAACTACTTGCAGGGAGCTGTGCTGAATGAACAGCTGGCTTACTGGAAAAAACAGCTTGCTGACTTGCCGGTGCTGCACAGCCTGCCGCTAGATCACCCCAGACCGGCGGTGCAAAGCTTTGCCGGTAATCTCAATGTCTCAAGGATAGAACAAGCGACACACCAGCGCTTGATGGCCATGTGCCAAGAACGAGGCGCCACGTTGTTTATGGGATTGCATGCCGTTTTTTCTGTGTTATTAGCCCGCTACAGCAATGAGCAGGATATCGTTGTCGGCACGCCAGTGGCAAACCGGGAGCAGGTGGAAGTAGCCGGTTTGATCGGTTTCTTCGTCAATACTCTGGTGCTGCGGAGTAACTTATCTGATAACCCGAGTTTTCATGCGCTGTTAGAACAAAGTAAAAACATGCTGCTTGACGCTTATGCCCATCAGCAAGTGCCGTTTGAACAAATCGTCGAACGCTTGCAACCCGAGCGTAGCTTGAGCCACAGCCCGTTATTCCAGGTGATGATTGCCCTGCAAAACAATGAAACGGGTCATTTATCGCTGCCGGGACTTGAGCTTTCTGAAGTTCAAAAACGGGGGCCGGGGATCGCCCAATTTGATCTGACCCTGAATATCTCAGAAGCAGCAGACGGCCTGATACTAGCCTGGGAATATAATACTGATTTGTTTGAGGCTCAAACCATCGAACGTATGGCGGGACATTTTGAGGTTTTGTTGTCCTCCCTTTTAACGTCCCCTGAATTGGATGTTTATGCCCATGAATTAGTGACGCCACAGGAGCGTGAGCAGTTACTGGATACCTGGAATGATACCGCAGCTAAGTACCGCTCGGAGTTGTGTCTGCATGAATTATTTGAACGTCAGGTCGATACCCATCCAAAGAAAACCGCCCTGATCTGTGAAGAGACAAGCCTCAGTTATGAGACGTTGAACCGCCGCGCCAACCAGCTGGCCCATTACCTGAAAGCACAGGGGGTGAAGCCGGATACCTTAGTGGGGCTTAGCGTCGAACGTTCAGTGGACATGGTGATTGCCATTTTGGCAATCCTCAAGGCTGGCGGCGCTTATGTGCCTTTAGATCCCAGCTACCCGCAAACGCGGCTGAGGCATATGCTCAGCGACAGTGGCGTCACTTTAGTGCTGACGCAGCACAGTGTTCGGGAGCAACTACCTGACAGTTGCGGACAGGTGTTGTGCCTGGACGATGGTGCACTGCAGGAGGTGCTGACGAAGATGGCGACGGATAACCTGCCGGTATCTTCGCTGGGACTGGCGCCCCGTCACCTGGCGTATGTTATCTATACCTCGGGCTCTACCGGGCAACCTAAGGGGATCATGGTGCAGCATCAGGCGATGCTTGTGCGCCAGGATGGCTGGAACCGGGTGTTTGACTTGGAAAAGCGTCCGCCTGTGGTATTACAAATGGCGGGACTGTCAGTCGATATCCTGCTTGGCGATATGATGAAAGCCCTCGGCTGCGGCGGACGGCTGGAGATTTGCCCGAAAGAGGTACTACTTTCGCCGGATAAGCTGTATCAGATGATCCAAAGCCGGGAGATCACCTATGGCGACTTTGTTCCGGCGGTGATCCGCGCTTTGACGGATTATTTGCTTGAAAGCGGGCAAAAGCTGGATGCGATGGCGTATATTTCAGTGGGCTGTGAGGCCTGGTACGGACGGGATCTGCGGCGTTTAAAAAGGGTTATCGGGGAAAATACAGAATGTTTTAACCTTTACGGACAGACAGAATCGGTGATAGATGCCAGTTACTGCCGTGCCACGGAGCTGGTGTTAGCGGATGTGGACACGGTGCCAGTGGGGCAGCCGCTGGCCAATACCGGGTTGTATGTGCTTAACGAGCAACAACAATTGCAGCCTTATGGTGTTGCAGGGGAATTGTGCGTTGG
>JWIH01000013.1 GCA_000814665.1 Pseudoalteromonas flavipulchra NCIMB 2033 = ATCC BAA-314 | reverse complement strand
CCCTCTATCACACTCTAGTTTGCCAGTTCGAAATGCAGTTCCCAGGTTAAGCCCGGGGCTTTCACATCTCGCTTAACAAACCGCCTGCGTACGCTTTACGCCCAGTAATTCCGATTAACGCTCGCACCCTCCGTATTACCGCGGCTGCTGGCACGGAGTTAGCCGGTGCTTCTTCTGTCAGTAACGTCACAGCTAGCAGGTATTAACTACTAACCTTTCCTCCTGACTGAAAGTGCTTTACAACCCGAAGGCCTTCTTCACACACGCGGCATGGCTGCATCAGGCTTGCGCCCATTGTGCAATATTCCCCACTGCTGCCTCCCGTAGGAGTCTGGACCGTGTCTCAGTTCCAGTGTGGCTGATCATCCTCTCAAACCAGCTAGGGATCGTCGCCTTGGTGAGCCTTTACCTCACCAACTAGCTAATCCCACTTGGGCCAATCTAAAGGCGAGAGCCGAAGCCCCCTTTGGTCCGTAGACATTATGCGGTATTAGCCATCGTTTCCAATGGTTGTCCCCCACCTCAAGGCATGTTCCCAAGCATTACTCACCCGTCCGCCGCTCGTCATCTTCTAGCAAGCTAGAAATGTTACCGCTCGACTTGCATGTGTTAGGCCTGCCGCCAGCGTTCAATCTGAGCCATGATCAAACTCTTCAATTAAAAGTTTTTTCGAAACCTAAGTTTCGTGCTCAATGAATTCTGATTGTTTGTTTCTACTTTTCAAAAAAGTAAAATCAAAACGAATTGACTATATAGTCACTCAGTTACAATTGAGACTCTAAATTTGTTTGCGTCATCTAGCGAACTAGAATCTGCTGTTAGAACTCAATCTGTACGAGTGCCCACACAGATGATTGCTTCATATTTTTAAAGAACATTTCGAAACATTTCGTTGTTTCAAGGGATGTGCATTCTAAGCATTCCCGATTTTTTGTCAACACTTAATTTTGAATTTCTTGAGAAGAAGTTTTTTCTTAAGTTTTCAAAGCTAAGTTTTACTTGACGCTAACCCGTGAGACTTTACTTTTCAGCGTAGCGCCCCGTGTCAGTGGAGTCGCATTATAGGGCGATCCGATTTTAGTGCAACCCTTTTTTTAAAGAAAATTGCGAAAAAACGTTTGTTCGAGCAAAAAGAAAACAACCCGAATATTAAACAAACAAAAACACCCGCATTAGGCGGGTGTTTCGCTATTTTAGGCTTGGATAAAGTCTATAAATTAAAACTTATACTCGATACCTAGACCTAGATAATCCTTTTCTACTTGGTTGTCTGCATCAAATGTTGAGTAGAAACCATAAACCTTCGCGTTTTTAGCAAGCTTGTAATCAACACCGACAGAAACACCATCTACTTTGTCACCGGCATCGAAATCAATAACTTGATACTGTGCTTTCAAGGTCGCATTGCCCAATTTGTACGCTGCATTTAGTAAGTACCCATCGGCCTCTGCACTTCCATCCACCTTTTCTTGTGTCTGGTACATTGCACCAAGTTTGAAGTCAGCTACTTTACCTTGAACAGTGAAACGAACCGTGTCATAGCCATTTACTTCGCTATCTGCCGCAATCGCTGCATAGATAGCAGACTCTTTCAATCCAGCATCGCCATATGTTAGCGCAGTAGAGAAACCGTTTTCACCTTCTTCGCTGTCTTCAGCAATAAAGCTTCCTAGTACTCTAAAGCCATTAAAGCTTGGCGACTTGTAGGAAATTGAATCACCTAAGCGGTTTTCGCCTTTAAAGAGTACCTTAATGTCACCCTCAAGGTCGTTGAACTGGTCTAACTTACCTTGAGACTGTTTTAATGCTGTGTCATTACGGCCGATAACCACTTCACCGAAGTTACCTTTTAAACCCACGTACTGATTACGTGCAGTAATATTGTCTTTATCACCTTTTGAATCAGCGTCAGAGACATCTACTTGGAACTCAAGCTTATAAATAACTTCTAAACCAGAGTCTAATTTCTCAGAACCTTTGAAACCAAAGCGAGAGGCGTTACTTTTAATTTCAGTAACTGAACCTGCACCATCGTCAGAAGATTGTACCGATACATTCGCTTTACCATAAACATCTACTTCAGCGTTTGCTTGAAAAGTGAATGCACTTAGTAATGATAGCGCTAAAGCAGTCTTAGTTAGTTTCATGTGTATTTCCTCAATATCGCAACACGTATTTTCAAAACACGCGCAGTTTGACACTGGTAAATGACAAAAATATTACACATAAAATATTTCTGAAAATAAAATGACACCCAACTTTAAGAAATGCGTCACAAAAGATTCATTATAAGAATTACTTCACCGCCCCCAGTAAATTTACGATGGTTTCTATTTGCTCTAGTTGGTCGTTGTCTTTGTGATATGCCACAAATATCTCTCTTGAGTTACTTTCTACTTCATCAACTTGAGTCAACCTTCCAGCCTCAATGGACTCTAACGCTAACGCTTCTGGCACAAATGCAGAGCCACCACACTGAAGAATAAGATCGAGTGCTATTCTGCCGGTGCTGGTTCTAAAATAAGGAGGGGTTGCGCCAGTGAACTGTTTTGCATGCCATAGAGAAAAAGCAGTTCCCCAATCAACATAAACATACTGGTTGTCAAAAAAATCTTCCTTTGTTGCGTTATCAAAAGTGCTTACAGGAATAATAGCAAGATCGCTGATCGGCTTAACAACCAGTTCATCCACTTTTGGCGGATCGAACAGAACAGCGAGATCCAGTGTTCGCTCTAATAATAGTCGCGTGCTTTCTTGCTGTGCTTTCACTTCAGCAACAAGCGATACTCCGGGCATAGCGGATACAATATGGTTAATCCCGAATTGTAAAAATGCGTCCCAAATATTAGCCGTGCCACTCAGTGACAATTGCTTGTGCATATTGTTTGCGAGTGCAACATCAACTTTGGCGCGCTGCATCCCAGTTAAGATCATTTTGGCGTGTGGTAACAACCTTTCACCTGGCGCAGTTAACTGAATATTGTTACGCTGGCGAATAAAAAGATTCACCCCTAAACTTTGCTCAAGCTGGCGGATCCTAAAACTTACAGCTGACTGAGTGATGTATAAATTTTCTGCCGCTCGACCGAAGTGACGGGTTTTGACAACTTCGACAAAAGTTTTTAATAGATCTATGTCCATTTTTCTTCCTGACGATAAAAATTACTCGT
Organism: Pseudoalteromonas flavipulchra NCIMB 2033 = ATCC BAA-314; assembly: GCA_000814665.1. GTDB lineage: Bacteria > Pseudomonadota > Gammaproteobacteria > Enterobacterales > Alteromonadaceae > Pseudoalteromonas > Pseudoalteromonas maricaloris. The sequence continues at coordinate 53,313 of JWIH01000013.1, read as the reverse complement.
TTAAAAAATTATAAAACTTGGTCCATACTCCAGCCAGATAATCTTAGAGGACTCAGTTATGGATCATAATTTAGCGACTTTGAAAAATGCATTTGCAAGCCCCAGAGCCTTTTATGATGACGCCAACTTCCCTAGAGGATTCGGACGCAGTGGTCACTTCACGCTACAAGAAGCCGAAATTCTTGAACGCTGTGGTGCCACATTAAGAAGCTTATACAGCAAAGCAGAAGAACCTCAAAACAGTTTCCAATCCCAGTTTGTTCAGGTAATGGAAGGGTTAATTCCTCCAACTAACGCTGTAGAAAAAGCCTGGACCAAATATTTGAAGCATACTACGTGTAAGACAAAGTTTCACACGCTATTTGGACGCTCTAAAGTTCAAAACGATGGTAGCGTGGTGATCCCGGTAGATATTGACGACGAGCTATAAGCGAAATCGTCTAAATCCTATCAAGCTTAGACGCCAACAGAGTAACCTTATTTCTGTCGTTGGTGTCTAAGCACTTCTATTATCAATCCCATTTCAATCTCGATTACCTCATCCCCCCCCTATCTTTCTCGTATTTTGTTCTTAGTCGTTATCTGTTTATTAGCACAAGCATTGCAATTAAGCGCAGTTAGGTTAAGAATTAGTAAAACAGGAAATGATTGGCGAAGGTTGTGTTACGGAAAATCTTAATCATTGAAGACACCCCCACCATTGCGAAGGTGCAAAAGCATATTGCAACCACTGTGGGATATCATGTAGATATTGCAGAGTCTTTGGCTGAAGCCAAAGCATTATTATCACAGCACGACTATTTTTGTGCCGTGGTAGATTTTGTGTTACCTGATGCGCCGCTTGGAGAAGCTATTCCTTGCACGGTTAAAGCTGATATACCTACCATAGTGATGACTGGTAACCTTGAAAGTCAGACTCGCTCAATCGTTGAGCAATACCCCATCATCGACTATATCACCAAGGAAAATAAACAAGCCTATCATTATTTACGTCGCCAATTAGAACGCCTGCCAAGAAATGAAAATGTCAGAGTACTGGTTGTGGACGACTCTATTTCGTCGAGACACTATGTCTCAGCACTCCTAACTCGCCATAAATATCAGGTACTAGAAGCCTGTGATGGCATAGAGGCACTCGCGGTATTAAAAGACAATCCGGATATTTCAGTGATCATTACCGACAATGAAATGCCAAATATGCGAGGCGAAGAGTTATGTATCGAAATTAGGCGACTCTACACTGATGATGATAAAGCGATAATTGGTATATCTGGAGTTGAAACCGAAAATTTATCTACACGATTTTTGAAAAATGGTGCTAATGACTATCTCAGAAAACCCTTTAACGCTGAAGAGTTTTACTGCCGTCTTAGCCAGAACGTCGATATGCTAGAACATATTCAAACGATACGCCGACAAGCAAATACAGACTATCTAACCAGCTTGCCAAATCGACGCTACTTTTTCGATACCGTAAAGAAAAGCCTAAAAGCAAGACATAAAAAGGAGCTCTACGGGCTGATCGCTATGATAGATATAGATCATTTTAAGCAAGTAAATGACAAATATGGCCATGAAGGCGGCGATGCGGTGCTTGAGTCAATTGGCCAAGCGTTTGCTCAATTCTTTCCCAATGATTTAGTCGCTCGATTAGGCGGCGAAGAGTTTGCGATATATTTTAAAGATACGGTGGCTGATCATTGCAAAGAAAGACTGGAGTGCTTCAGAGAATATTTAGAGCAAAGTAGTAACGAACTGACTGAACAGCGGATCTCGTTTACTGTTTCAATGGGACTTGCCGCTCAGGTGACTACGGACATAGAAAGCCTGATAAAACAAGCCGATGAGCGTTTATATCAGGCGAAAGCTTCGGGAAGAAACCGCTTAGTTCACTAAGCGCTTTCTTTTATCTCGATAAGAATCAAAGCTAAACATCACCAGCGCGCCCCAAATAAAGGCAAACGTTATTGCTCGTTCTGCATCAAAGGCTTCCCCATAAAAGAGTACCGCCAATATGAACATTAAGCTCGGCCCGATATATTGAAAAAAGCCAAGTGTCGTGTAGGGTATCCGTTTTGCTGCTGCGGTAAAGCATAACAAAGGCAAAGTTGTCACCACACCCGCACTTATCAATAGCGTGTTGGTATACCAATCATTATTCCAAAGGTTGCTTGTGGCACTCGGCTCAACCCACCACCAATAAGCCAGTGCAATTGGGGTGAGAATAAGGGCTTCCACCAGCAATCCCGGAAGCGATTCAACCGCTAAAGTCTTACGTAACAATCCATATATCGCAAACGATCCCGCCAGAGAAAACGCAATGACAGGGAATGAGCCAAAACTAATTAACTGTAATACCACACCCACTATCGCTAATAGCACAGCAAACTTTTGCGCCGTTCTCAACCTTTCCGATAAGAACAGCATTCCCAATAGCACGTTAAGTAATGGGTTGATGTAATAACCCAAACTCGCGTCTAACATAAAGCCGTTATTCACTGACCAAATAAATAAACCCCAGTTAAAACCCAACAGCAACGCAGTGAGTGTCAACATCGCCAGCAACTTTGGATTAGCCAGTATGGCCTTAATTTTGGGCCATTGCTGCTTTGCCAGCACAATTAGTGCAATAAAAAATACAGACCATACAACGCGATGAATGAGTATCTCAATCGCGTCGACATGGACGAGTTGCTTAAAATAGATGGGTGCAAGTCCCCACATAAAAAAGGCGAGTACAGCGAGTAAATGGCCTTTCTTTTGTTCTTCAATCACGGGCGTTTAACCTTTGGAGGGATCAACTAAGAGGTCAATCATTATACTCATTTTTACTAATCACGGCGATGAAAGTTCGATGAATTCACAATCACAAAGTTTAAAGCCTACAAGTGCTCAAAACTTATTCAAGTCTCTTAAGATTAGATAAAAAGCAAAGACAAGGTTCAAAAAAAGCTCTAAAATGACGCCGATGGATACCCTCGTAAGCACCCCAATTAACGACCCTCATTCAGTACTGAAAGATGTGTTTGGCTACAGTACGTTTAGAGATGGTCAGCTTGATATTATTCAGTCTAGCTTAGCTGGTCAGGATACGCTTGTACTACTGCCTACCGGCGGCGGTAAATCACTCTGTTACCAAGTCCCAGCAGTATTATTGTCAGGCGTGACAATTGTTATATCGCCACTTATCTCATTAATGCAAGATCAGGTCGCGCAGTTAAAAGCACAAGGCATAGCCGCAGAATATATCAACAACAGCGTCGCTTGGGAGCAGCAAAGAGATACCTATGACGCGCTTTTCCAAGGTCGTTTAAAGCTGCTTTACGTTGCACCAGAAAAGGCCTTACAACGAGACTTTATTGAACGCATATCCAACTGTAACATCAGTTTGTTTGCTATTGATGAAGCCCATTGTGTATCCCATTGGGGACATGACTTTAGACCGCACTATTTTCGTTTAAAAGAATTACGTCAACATTTTCCGTCTGTTCCGATGATGGCATTAACCGCAACGGCTGATTTAGCAACACGAAAAGATATTGTCCAGCAATTAGGTATGCAAGCACCATTTATCTATACCGGTAGCTTTGACAGACCCAATATTCGTTACACCATCGAAGAAAAGTTCAAACCCCTGCCTCAATTGATCCGCTATTTAAAAGAGCAAAAGGGGCAAAGTGGCATAATCTATTGTGGTAGCCGTAAACGTGTTGATGATATTGCCGAAAAGCTGATTGATGCCGGGTTTAATGCAGCTGGTTATCACGCAGGTCTAGATAATGATCAGCGCCAGTTTGTACAAAACCGCTTCGCCCGAGATGACATTCAAATCGTAGTTGCAACCGTTGCTTTTGGGATGGGGATCAATAAACCCAACGTGCGATTTGTGGTTCACTATGATATTCCTAAAAGTGTAGAAGCGTATTATCAAGAAACCGGCCGTGCAGGGCGAGATAGCTTAGCTGCTGAAGCCGTTATGTACTTTGATCCTGCAGATATTCCCCGCGTTAGACGCTTTTTTGAAGATATTCCAGACGAGCAACGTCGTAAGGTCGAAGAACAGCGCTTTCAGGCGATGTCGAGTTTTGCTGAAGCGCAAACCTGTCGTCGTCAAATTTTGCTCAATTACTTCAGCGAATATCAACGTGAAGCATGCGGTAACTGTGATATTTGCCTTAATCCACCGAAACAATTTGATGGCACATTAGTTGCCCAACAAGCGTTATCGTGCGTATACCGCGCAGAGCAACGCTTTGGCATTGGTTACATTGTGGATATTTTGCGTGGGGCAAATACCGCAAGGATCAGAGAACAAAACCACCATACCCTCTCAACCTATGGGATCGGGAAAGAGCACAGCAATGAATTTTGGCTGAGTATCTTACGTCAATTGATCCATCATGGTTTATTGAGTCAAGATATTACTCAAGGCGCAACGCTTAGATTAACAGAAGCCGCCCGCGCCGTACTTCGCGGCGAATATGTGCTGCAACTCGCAGAACCAAGACTTGTAGCTAAGCATGTCTATCAAGATAAACTGGCTCAGTTTAATTACGATAAGAAGCTATTTGCTAAGCTTCGTGCACTCAGAAAGCAGCTCGCAGATGAAGATGATGTACCGCCGTATGTTGTATTTAACGACCGAACATTGGCTGAAATGGCACAAAGAACGCCAACAACTGATAGTGAGTTTTTGCAAGTGTCTGGTGTCGGTTTTACTAAGCTCAGCAAGTACGGTGCCCCTTTCATGCAGCTCATTCGCAATTATTTGGAAAGAGAATAATGACTACACTCACTTTGGATAATTCACACGAGGTGATTATCGTCAGCTGTGAAATTACACCTCAAGACGATGAATTTGAACTTTGGGGGCAAATATTCTTACATCAAGATGAGATTCAATTAATTGAATTCTCTGCTGGAGCGGATAGACATCAGTGGCGTTTTTCATATAAAAGCTGTAATTTTAATTTAAATTTTGAACATTACAGTGAGAGTGTGTGGATAGCTCCTGATGGCGTTGATGCCTTAGAGCTCCTACCTTTCCTACGCCAACAACTTTCTCGTTAAGTCCACATAAAGCTCTTTAAGTCTATAAATATTATTACTTTTGTTGCAGAACTAAAGCAAGCTGCAACAATATAATCCATACTAAAGGAATATTAGACTTAAAGGCTCTGTGATGAATGTAAAGAGGATTTCGTGTAATAGTATTGTGCTAATGTGTAGCCTAAATGCAGCTGCGCAAGCTGAAAAAGTGCCTGCTGTTGATTTTGCTAATAGCTGTGGTAATAACCGAGTTGAAGCACAAAGCGACCAAAATCTTTCACGCCAGCTAGACAGCAAACAAGCCTATCCTGAGCCTGCAGAAGGTAAAAAGGTCGTCGCTATCACTCTAAAACAACTTAATGTTTTCGATACCGATAAACCTGAAGAAGACAATGCCCTATTCCGATTTGCCAACCGTTATCATATTCAAACCAAGCCCGAAGTATTAAAAAGCGTGCTCCTATTTCAGGAAGGGGATGCTTACAACCCAAGAAAACTCAGTGAATCCGAGCGACTCCTTCGCAATCAATCATACCTATATGATGCTCGTATCTATGCAGTGGAAAACTGTGATGGTGATATTTTAGTTACGGTTGTAACGCGGGATCTTTGGACACTATTGCCCGATTTAAGTTTTAGTCGTAGTGGCGGGGAAAATACTTCTCGAATTGGGTTTAGAGAAAGTAATTTATTTGGCTGGGGAAAGCGCCTTTCTTTTACCCACATACAAGAGGTCGACCGCTCTGGTTATCAGTTTGTCTATGATGACCCTAATATTTTAAACTCAAGATATCGTGGTCGCGTAGAATATTCAGATAATGACGATGGTGAACGCCACTATATTGATGTGAGCTATCCATTTTTTGCAACCGATACTCCATATAGTTATGGTTTTACAAGTTATTCAGACAAACGCGAAGAACCCATATATTCTGAAGGTGAAACAATCTCAGAGTTCAGTCAATCCACGGATGTCACGCAAGTCTACTTCGGACACTCAAAAGCGCTATCGGGCAGTTGGACTCGCCGTCTCATCGCAGGCGTTAGACATGAGCAACATACCTTTCGTGAGATAGCTAATACCACTTTACCCATTGCACAAGATAGAACGCTCACCTACCCTTATGTTCAAGCTCAGTGGTTTGAAGATTCCTATGTAAAGGTACGCAATTTCGACTCGATTTATCGTACAGAGGATCTTAATTTAGGTTGGAATATTAATGCTCTATTTGGCTATTCAGCCGAATCTTGGAGTGACGATACTGAGCGTCTTGTCTATTCATTTTCTGCCAATACAGCGCACTACACCTCAGATCACAGCTTATGGCGTTTTTATTTTGATGTTAGTGGCAACTGGAACAAAGACACAGATAAAACCGAAAACCTAATAGCGAAAACGACCTTTCAATACTATTTAAATACCAGCTTGTATGAGTCTTGGTTTATCAATGCAAGCTATACCTATGGAAATAACCTAACCTTTGATAATCAAATTACGTTAGGGGGGGAAACCGGGCTTCGCGGATACCCAATAAAATATCAACAAGGTAGCCGCAGTATGCTACTCAATATCGAAAAGCGATATTACTGGGAATATGACTTACTGCGCCTATTCAAAATTGGCGGTGCGGCCTTTTTTGACGTAGGTCGCGCATACCACTCTCATCTGCCGATTGAAGCAGATGAATCAGTCCTAAAAAATGTCGGCATTGGTTTACGTTTAGCACCTAGCCGAGCCAATTCAGATATCATGGTTCATATTGATTTAGCCGCGCCAATTAATGGCCCGGATAACGTCGATAGCGTACAGTGGCTATTAACCGTAAAAAATCGCTTTTAACGGTGTCGCGCACCAATAAACATGATATAAAGCAGAAAAAATTTCTTAGGATACGATTTTGCATTTGTTAGATTTCGCACTCAGTCAATACAAGCTAATTGTAACTTTAGTGGCACTATTATCCTTCCCACTATTGATGAAAGCGTGTTGCAAACTCTTAGAAAAAGTAACACGCGGAAAAATAGACTCTCATCGTAAACAACGTGCCGACTTACTCGTTCGTGTACTCGTTGCCTTTGTATTCGTCTGTTTTATGCTCGTATTCTGGGGCATAGAACTTCGTGGTTTACTGGTGCTTGGTTCATCGTTATTTGCGATGCTTGGTGTTGCCATGTTTGCCGCTTGGTCATTACTTTCCAATCTGACTTCGTTTTTACTTATGTTTATTCAAAACGATTATCGCGTTGGGAATTGGGTAAGAATTGTCGACGGTGCAAACTTTGTTGAAGGCTGCATTGTAGAGATGGGATTGATGAGTGTAGTACTGCGCCATGTTGACGGCCATAAGGTCGTATATCCTAACAACTTGTTTGTTACTCGACCCGTTATGGTGCTTAGTCAGGAACCGGCTAAACCTAAACAGGTTCCAACACCAAGAAGAACATTAGGCCCTAAGAAATAGGGCCTATATCGTCAATAAAGGTTTCTAGCTGTTGTTCAACAATGCTATTTGCATGTGCAAAGTAAGCTAAGTGAAAAACTGCATCTCCTTCATTCACCAAAGGTAGCATTTGTTGGCCAATTACTATCCCACTACGAGGTGCGATAATCGCTTCTTCGCTTTGACCTAATGGACTGTCTATATAAGCCAAAATTTGACCTTTTGATACGCGTTCCCCCAAGTTAACTTGAGCTCGAACAATGCCATCAACGTCCGCACGCACCCAACTTGTCGCTGCCGCGATAACTGCGTCATGACGTTGCTTCCTACGACGTCCACGCAGCATTCTGAGTTTACGCATGACATTTTCAACCCCTTGCAATCCAGCTGCAATGGCCAATGAGTCAAACCGCAACGCTTCTCCCGCCTCATAGGTGATAACAGGAATGTCCAATCCCGCCGCTTCACTTCGCAACGAGCCGTTACGCAGTCGCGCATCTATCGCAACCGGCGTACCAAACGCCATCGCCATTTCTTTGGTCATTTCGCAGGACAAGTCACCACGGATCTGCGGTAAATTAGAGCGATGAATCGCACCGGTATGTAAATCGATAATATGGGTGCATTTCTTTACCACCAAATCGAAAAACATAGATGCCATTCGAGCCCCTAGCGAGCCTTGCTCAGAACCTGGAAAACAGCGGTTTAGGTCTCGTCTATCAGGTAAATAGCGAGACTTATGAATAAAACCAAAGATATTTACGATAGGCACCGCTATCAAGGTGCCACGTAGCGTCGCCGCATCGACTTTACTTAATAGCTGACGCACAACCTCTACGCCATTCAATTCATCACCATGAATTGCGGCACAGACCAAAAGTACCGGCCCAGCCTCTGCGCCATTAACGACTTCAATCGGAATGGTCATTGGTGTGTGAGTGTAGAGCTTGGCCACTTCCAACTGGACAGTCTGCCTTTCAGCAACACCCACTCGTGTATCTAATAACGTAAAGGGTTGGTTGATTTTAACCTTTGCCACGTGTAGCAGTCCTTTTCGCCGCTGCATTTTTCTCGATAAAGGAGATTATCAAGCTAGCTATGTCTTTACCTGTTGCCTTTTCAATGCCCTCAAGGCCCGGAGATGAGTTCACTTCCATCACCAAAGGACCACGCTCTGAACGCAACAAATCTACACCGGCAACATTTAGGCCCATGGCTTTTGCTGCAGCAATTGCAGTGCGGCGCTCTTCCGGAGTGATTTTTACCAATGTCGCAGAACCACCACGATGCAGATTTGAACGGAATTCGCCCTCTTGCGCTTGACGCTTCATCGCGGCAATGACACGGTCGCCGATAACGAAACAGCGAATGTCCGCACCACCAGCTTCTTTAATATACTCTTGCACCATGATGTTGGCTTTTAAGCCCATAAATGCTTCGATAACGCTTTCCGCCGCTTTTCGTGTCTCAGCTAACACCACACCAATACCTTGTGTGCCTTCTAGTAGCTTGATCACAACCGGTGTGCCGCCAACCATTTCCAGTAAGTCTTTAACGTCATCAGGCTTACTGGCAAAGCCTGTGATTGGCATGCCTACGCCTTTTCTTGACAGTAACTGTAATGAACGCAACTTATCTCTTGAGCGAGTGATTGCAACAGACTCATTCAATGGGTAAACCCCCATCATTTCAAACTGTCTGAGTACCGCACAACCATAAAACGTCACAGAGGCACCAATTCGCGGAACAATCGCATCAAAGCCGCTCAACTGCTGTCCCTTAAAGTGAATTTCAGGCTCGCTACTATTGATATTCATATAACAACGTAGCGCGTCAATAACCTCAACTTCATGCCCACGCTGCTCTGCCGCTTCAATTAAACGACGTGTTGAATACAAAGATTGATTCCTTGAAAGAATGCCAATTTTCATGATTTATCCGTTTTATTACTTAAGTATGACTGTTCTGGATCAACAAGGATGCGGCCTCGCATCGCCGTGCGGCCCAGTAACATTCTAAATTTCATGGTTTCTCTATTGCTTAGCGTGATTTCAATTGGCCAAGCCTGATTGCCGATAGTTAAATTTGTTTCTATTACATAACGTAGTTCTTTATGACCGCCTGAATCGGTAACAACGCGCTCATCTACTACTTTTGCTTCACTACAGACTTCATAGTCGGTATTGTCTTGTTTGGGATGGATCCAAAACCTTACCCAAAGTTCATCTTGTTCTGTTTTGAAAGACTCAACCTTAAAGGCATGCAGACATGATGTTCTTGCTCCAGTATCTACTTTCGCTTTGATTTTTTCGATACCTAAATCGGGTAAGGAAAGCCACTCTCTCCAACCAACTGTGATCATATTATGCTCTCGTACAAAATGAGTTCGGACTTATACGCTGATTCAAGTCACTTGAAAAACAAAATAAATTTATCCTAAAGATAAAAACGCTCTGTTAAGCCAAGCACCTTAACTTACAGTAACACCACTTACACATTTTTCAAGGTAAAGCCCTATACTGAGCTAAAGTAAAATAGAGTATTCAAACAATTTATTTCATCGCCAAGATTTTTAAATGAATTTGAAAATTAAATTATCTATGTCAGTCTTGGGACAAACTTTTTAATAGGAATTAGCTATGACTGGATTACTCCATGCGTTTGTGCTCGACGGTCAAGGTGGCGGTAGGCTACTTTGCGATCTGAGTGAAGTAAAATCCGTAATTCACAAGGAGCCACTTTGGCTCCATTTTGACTACAGCTTCGACGAAACGACCGAATGGCTGAAGCAGCAAACGTTTTTGGATGACTGGGAAAGAGAAGCGCTAACCGCAGATGAAACCCGTCCGAGAACGGCTAATGGCGATGAAGGTTTGCTAGTGTTCTTGCGTGGCGTGAACCTTAACCCCAAGCAAAGCCCTGAAGACATGGTTTCTATTCGCTGTTTTGCAAACGATAAACTACTTATCACCTGTCGTAAGCGCCATATTATGTCTGCCCAAGATATGCTGGCATCGCTTAAAAAGGGTCAAGGCGCAAAAAGTATCGGTGAGTTACTGTCTACATTGGTGATGCGACTTTCTGTGCGAATGCAAGACATCATCTGGCAAATAGAAGAACAGCTTGATGAATTTGAAGATGCGATGGAAAGCAGTGAGCAGCTGCCAAACTATCAGCAACTTTCAACATTAAGAAGGCAAACCATTGGTTTAAAACGCTATCTTAAGCCACAAAAGCTTGCTATTAGCGAACTGCTATTGGCAAAGATTGCTTGGCTAGATGAAGATCATCGACACATGATTGAAGAGGCGAGCAATGCCTTAAGTCGATATATCGAAGAATTAGAGGCAGCGATTGAGCGTGCACAAGTGATCCAAAATGCGATCACCAACCATCAAAATGAACAGTTAAACCAAAGAATGTACGTGATGTCCGTCGTTGCAGCGTTATTCTTACCACTTGGATTTTTAACAGGCTTGTTAGGGGTGAATATTGGCGGTATTCCTGGCACTGAATGGGGTGGCGCATTTGCCTTTTTTGTTATTATGTTGGTGGTACTAACTGGTGGTATTGGGGTGTACTTTAAACGCAAAGGCTGGTTGTAAGTAGGATTAAGCATTGGCGCTCTCGCTAGGGATCGAACCTAGAACTCAGCCTCCGGAGGGCTACGTGATATCCATTTCACCACGAGAGCGTCGGCAATATAATAATGCTAAGTGCAGGCAATTGCCAGACAATGTTTGCTATATGACTAATTAGTAACCTATTTTTTAAAAAAAGCTGTACTTTGGGCAAAAAACCAGTTATTCAACTATGCTTTGAAAATAATAAAATAGACTGATATTGCTGCCCGTTCAGAAATATCGCGATACATCATTGAGGATCCCAAATATGACACCGATGACAACAGAGCAAGTTGCAGAGTTTCTTGACGTAAAGGTTGAGCGCGTAAGACGCCTCGCACGAGAAAACTTGCTAGTCGCCAAAGACACTGATGCCAATGGCGAACCTATCTTTGACAAAGCCGATGTTGAAAAATACAAAGAGCTAGCACAGCGACTGGGTGGGATTTAAACTACCCAATAGTGATGGCCAGTAATGTGATCAAGGAATATCACATACTACTGGCTCAGCTTGTAGCTACAGTATCCACTGCTTCAGTAACTGCCTAAGCTTTTCGGCTTCTATCATTACGCCGCGCTGCTCGTACCATTGGATGCTAACAATCAAATAAATTTGGCAAAATACCGTCAGTTTAGCTTGAGCGTATGAAGGCATGGCTTGCCGCTTTAGAGAAAAGTAAGACTCAACTACCGTAAGTGCTGCTTCAACACCACAGCTAAAACTACACACCAGCGCTGCTAAATCAAAAAAGATGTCACTATGACAAGCATACTCAAAGTCGATTAACCGAATCCCCTCTGGGCTTTGAATAATATTGCTCATGACTAAGTCATTATGGCAAAACGCCTGATCCACGGGTAAAGAAGCTAAGCTTTCGATAAGCCATTCGATATCAACTAAGTGACGCAATTTCTCATCAATAGCCTGAACATAACCGACTAGGTCCAGCACCTCGTATACTTCAAGCTCTAAGCTATGCACCTGAATAACTTGTGCTAACAACGCAATATTTAACTTTGGCTCAGCACACACTTCTGGCATAAAGGTGAATAGTGCCATACGAGTGCGTAGGTCGTACTGCAGTACTTTAGAAGTAATGCCTTGCTGTGCTAACTCATTCTGTGCTTTTAGTGCCTCAGTAGGAATACCATGGCTATAGCATTTTAATAGGTAGCTTTCGCCCTTACTCACCATCAGGTAATTATTGTTACTCACACCTTTAGTTAGCTTTTCTAATCGCTCAGCTGAAACCTTGAATACGGTATCCACCTTTACTTTTAATTTTTCAAGCTCAGAGTGCTGCAAGCGTCTTTCCTTGCTTAGCTTCATATTCTTCGTACCAACGCTTGTAGCCCCAACACGCCATCAAGGTGTAGAAAATAAATAGTACCAGCGTAGGATAGAAACCTTTAAGGTAATAAAGGTAGATGGAGGCTGCATCAATCACGACCCAATATAACCAGTTTTCAAGAATTTTCTTAGCCACTAAATAGGTCGTCACCACCGCAAAGCACGTGGTAAAGCTATCTAAATAGGCGAGATCTGCTGCCATATAATGCTTGGTGAAATACCCGAGCACAACGGAAACCACTGAAGTGATAACAATGATTGAAAGATGTTTTGATAACGACCAAGAAACAATATCACTGGGCTTGTTTTTGTCACCCTGACGCCACATCCACCAGCCAACAACGGCCATGACCATATAGTAAAAGTGCAGTAGTGATTCCATCACTAGTGCTCCGTTCCAGTACAGCACGGTATAGATGAAGGTGTTAATAAAGGCCACTGGCCAACACCAAATATTCTCTCGAATTGCCAGCAGTAAATAAGCTACAGCCAGCACCACAGCGATATACTCCCAACTCGACATCGCTGTGAACCCTGCAAAGGTTTCAGTAAACCAGTCCATTAATCGTAGGCACTATCAGCTGGAGATAAATCGCCTGAGATAAACTTACAAACAAAAATACATTTTCCGTAAGCTTCAAATGAGTGTTTCATTTCTTGATTCAATACTGAGGTCACTAAATCAAATTCACCAAAGACCTGAGTTGACATCGTATTTGTGATCACCTTGATCCCTTCATGCTCATTCAGCCTATCAATAAAACCTTTAATAAAAGGGATATAGTCTTGGTGCAGTGGGTATTTGCTTATTTCAACAGAAACTTGCATGGGCGCTCCTTACAAATGGCAGCCGATTATTAATATTGCTGGTTTAGATTTTCCCCACCGGTAAAATCCGATTTTGGGGTATAGTTAATCCAATCTTGCTGATAGATAATTTTACCTTTTTCGTCAAACTTTAGCACTATCAGAAATCGCCAAGGCCCTAACTCGCGTGACGCATAATTAAAGCGATTAAAAACGCCTCTAGCAACCACAGTTCTAGTCGTGCTATCGACTATCTTATCTTCTACCACTAAGACGGGTTGTTCATCCAGCACAGCAAAATTCCCAGCAGACCAATTTAAAAAAGCCGTAATCTGATCTTTACCTTGTGCCTTATGGCCAAAAACCATATCTTCCAGCACGGCATCTTCGGCATAGAACTCGATAAACTGAGTAAAGTTCTGCCTCTGAGCATAGGTATTAAAGTAAGCATCGGCATGGCTGATGAATGTATCTTTCTTACTGATATTAACCGAGTTATTACAACCACTCAGTATTAATATAAAGAATAACAAGAACCTATAGCGCATCATAGCCACTCCAAAAGCCGTATTAATCGAGTATAAAAAAAGCGCCTGTAGCGCTTAATTCGACGATGATAAAATGTGTATTTTTATACTGTCACTATACCCAATGGTTTAGCGGTTTTCCACGCTCCACGGGTAAAGTCTGGAATACTCAATGATTCACTGCGATTAGCCACTGACTGAGCCGATAACGGAGAAATTACCGACCAAGCTGCACCGTCGTATACGTCTTGATCTAGCGCTTCACCATTGCGCAGGCAATAGATCATGCGCCAGAACATTAAAAAGTCCATACCACCATGACCACCATTGCGCTGTGCTTCTTCACCCATTTTCGTCCAAAGCGGATGGTCGTATTGTTTGTACCATGGATCCATTTCGTAATCCCATTCATGGAAACTCTTAGCACCGCCTTGCTCTAACGCGATACGATTAGGGAAACCAGCAAAGACCCCATTAGTTCCTTGAATAAGATTGTGACGAGAATAAGGCCTAGGCGTGGTCGTATCATGTTGTACCATGATACTGCGTCCTTTGATGGTCTTAATCATCGTGGTATTCATATCACCCGCAATATAATGTAGTTGATTGCGCTCATGATCTGCCGGAAATTCGCGTTTTGCATAGGCTGCACGACCTAGGGCGGGAGAACTCATAGAAGTTAAGTAATCAAAACGATCACCTCGGTTAATATTCATGTACTGAGACACTGGACCTAAACCATGAGTTGGATATAGGTTACCATCTCGCTTAGTATGCCAGTGTGTACGCCATGAGCCGGTCTTGTGCTCAATTTCCTTCATTTGCCAACGTAGCTCATGAATATATGCAGCTTCACCATGCAATAACTCACCGAATACACCTTGGCGAACCATATTCAGTACCATCAACTCATCGCGACCGTAATTGACATTTTCCATCATCATACAGTTCTTTTGCGTGCGCTCTGCGGTGTCGACTATCTGCCACATTTCTTCAACGGTCAACGCTAAAGGCACTTCAACAAAAGCGTGCTTACCACTATTCATGGTATCAATTGCCATCGGCGCGTGCCATTTCCAAGGCGTTGAAATGATAACGATGTCAATATCGTCCCGATTTAGCATTTCTTGATAAGCTAAGTCACCACCACGATACAGCGCAGGTTTCGGCAAACCTCGCTCGCGCACAAGATAGTCAGCCGATTTTTCAAGCACTTCATCATGGGTATCACAAATCGCGACAATACGTGCACCATCGATGTGACTCATGCGCTTTACATGACCATAGCCACGTTGGCCAACCCCAATAAAACCTACCCGAACCACGTCCATTTTTGGTGCTACGAGCCCAATGACAGAGCGGCCTTGTTGCTTAGGTACAATGCTATTATTTTGATTCGAGCTTGCGCACCCAGCTACTACACTCGCAGCCGCTGCCGCTCCTGCGGCTTTTAAAAAGTCGCGGCGGTTTATATTTTTCATTCTTACTCCTAAACGATACTTCTTAACAGCACTAATACTGCTCGCTATCAAGCTAACCTATCCCAATCTTAGGTTCAAAACATTGCGATAAAGCCGCAAAAAAAGCGCTTGAAGCGCTTTTTCTTAAAATATACTAAATCGTTAAATTGCTCTGATAATATTATTCAGACAATCCTCTTTTTCTAGCACACTGGAATACAACGCAAACTGGTTCTTCGCACGGTCAAGATTATGATTGGCTCTGTGGGTTGCAAAATAATTATCTCCATCTAAGTGATCTGTTAAAAATCTCAGACCTATCATGAATGGCATCACTTTGGCGCCAAGAATAAAACTGTCTTTTTCTGCTTCAGTCACACTGTCTTGTAACGGTTCAATATACCCTTGTGCCAACGCAGCAAAGATATTTTCTCTTACCTGCACATTACTCAAGTTCGTAGAGTCTTCAGCTTCTGGTGAACAGAAGGTGCGCACCATATCGCCAAAATCAAACAACCAGTTACCCGGCATACAAGTATCTAAGTCGATAACGGCTCGTGCTGCATCACTCTGTGTTGAAAACAGCATGTTGTTGATTTTGGTATCGTTGTGGCAAGCTCTAAGTGGTACTTGTTTTTGTGCCTGCTGCAATTCTTCTGCAAGTGCAAATTGCTGCTGAAAAGCAGCGATAACATCACTGCACTTTTCCGCGCGACCATGCTCGTCTTTCGCTAGCACTTGGTTAAATGCATCAATACGCATCGCCAAGTTATGAAAGTTTGGAATGACATGATGTAACTGCGCCGCATCAAAATCATTTAGCGCATGTGCAAACTGCCCAAAGGCGTTTGCAGCCGTTAATGCTTGTTGTTCGTTTGCCACTACGTCTTCGCTATAACTGCGGCCAATAAATGCAAGCGCACGCCAAACTTCGTCATTAATATCGACTAAATATTGGCCTGAACTCGTCGCTAGATGCTTTATGATAGCGAGACTATATTCTCCATTTAAGGCTTTTGCTGTTAAGTGCTGTTCAATCGCTCGCGCATTTTCAACAAGATGCAAAGGGTTTGGAAACACCGCGGTATTTAGCTTTTGTACTACCATGGTTTTGTGATTGTCCTGCAACAGCATAGTCGTGTTGATATGACCACTACCGATCGGCTTCATTTTAGCTTCTTCACTAATGAGACCGTACTCACCAGCAAGTTGTTGCGCAACGGCTTGATACTCCATATTCACCTCAAAAGGAGTTAAGTCGGATGTAATTGTGTGGAGATGATTATCTTCCCTGACGTGCTTCATAAATCTTTCTCGCGACAATGTCTAGTTCGCTCTTATAAGTTATACCGTACCAATGTGATTTAGCTTGGTAGACCGACACGGTTTGTAGGCCCTTATTGATACTATGTTGGATACAATCCGGCAGATAATACTCTTTTTTGACACCGTTGTCATAATTCCTTAAAAACGCGTTAAACCCGACTTCTAATGAATCAAAAAGTGACGGTGTCACACCCCAGCAGGTCATCGAAGCCAGCGCAGAGCTTGCTATCTTACACCGCTTACCTGCAATATCACCTGACAACTCGCCGTTTTCAAAGCGAATATCTAATGCCTCTTCAACCGAGTGTAGTTGTTGCGCTTGTACCTGACAAACGCCACGGTTTACTCCACCTTGATCTGATAAGGTATTTATAATTGGGTATGCGACCATCGCCATATTGCTATGATGCTGAAAATGTTCAACAAGCTGCTCAAATGCATCAGGCCCGTAATAATCATCCGCCGTAATAACTATCGCAGTCTTATCAACGTATGGTTTTGCACACAACAGCGCATGTCCCGTGCCCCATGGTTTTTCTCGCCCTGCCAAACAGTCGATAAATTCATTCGGAATATCGCTAAGCCGCTGCTGCACTAAAGTAATGTTCAGCGCCTTTGGCAATCGTGGCAATATCACATTTTCGATTAGACTTCGCACTTTATCATTGATGATCAAAATAACATCGCGCACACCAGCATGATGCGCATCAATTATGCTCAATTCCATAATGCTTTTATCGATACTTGGCAGCTCAGCAACCTGCTTATTACCACCAAAGCGGCTTCCTAATCCACCAGCCAAAATGATCAGCTTAGGGGGGTGTTCGATTCCTATCATTGAAAAAATATCAAAACTCAAATAAGCGGGTAAGTGTACTGAGCTTTTGCGCAGAATAAAAGCAATTGCGAGGAAAGGCGTCCTCGCAATTAGTGTGAACTAGCTAAACTTTTGGCATAAGTACTTTATTTCTTGGTATTCAAGCAGTCCTTCCTGTGCTCCTTCTCGGCCAAGACCTGAAAACTTCACACCACCAAAAGGCGCTACAGGATTAGATATGATCCCTTCATTAATCCCAACCATGCCATACTCAAGCGCTTGACTTACTCGTCTTATTTGATTGCCATCATTTGAATAAAAATAAGCAGCAAGTCCTTCTGGCACAGCATTTGCCATTCTTACCACTTCATCTTCACTCTCAAAATCAATAATGCTGACAATCGGTGCAAAAATTTCTTCATGGAAGATCCGCATGGTGCTATTTACATCCGTGATAACTACTGGTGCCATAAATTGGCCGCTTTGTTTATCACCTTGATAAGCGATGCTCGCACCTTTAGCTAACGCATCTTCCAACAACTGCTGTGCTTTTTGTTTGGCTTCAAGTGAAATGAGTGGACCAATATCAACACCTTGCTCTAGACCATTTCCCAAGGTGAGTGTGCTAACCTGCTGAGTGAGCGTATTGAGTAGCTCTGCCGCGATACCTTTCGCAACAAACACACGATTTGCGGCCACACAAGTTTGTCCTGCATTTCTAAACTTCGCTGCCATCAAACCACTTACCGCTTGCTCAACATCAGCGCTGTCGAAAACAATAAATGGTGCATTACCACCAAGCTCCATTGACGTTCTTTTCACCGTATCGGCACATTGCTTCAACAACGCACTCCCCACTTGTGTTGACCCCGTA
The DNA here is from genome assembly GCA_000814665.1 of Pseudoalteromonas flavipulchra NCIMB 2033 = ATCC BAA-314. Classification (GTDB taxonomy): domain Bacteria; phylum Pseudomonadota; class Gammaproteobacteria; order Enterobacterales; family Alteromonadaceae; genus Pseudoalteromonas; species Pseudoalteromonas maricaloris. The sequence continues at coordinate 35,038 of JWIH01000013.1, read as the reverse complement.
AACGTGAGTTTTCGCACTTGTGGTGACTCAGTAAGATGTGCTACTAACCCTTTAGAATCGTTAGTCACTAACACCTGAAAAGCGCCAACTTCCATTCCTGCCTGAATAGCCAGCTTTGCAAGGGCGATGGCCGCAAGAGGGGTTTTCTCTGAAGGCTTTAAAATAAAACTACAGCCTGCGGCATAAGCTGGTGCAACTTTTCTGGTGATCATCGCCAGTGGAAAATTCCACGGTGTGATCCCAAGTACAACACCAACCCCTAGCCTGATTGTAGTTAGCTCATGTGATTGAGAATGACTGGGAATAACCTGACCATAGGCGCGCTTGGCTTCTTCGCTATACCACTCAATAAATCCTGCAGCATAATCCGCCTCGGCAAGTGCCTCCTTAAGCGGTTTGCCTTGTTCCTTAGTGACGATTTCAGCCAACACCTGACGATGCTCTATTACCAATTCGTACCATTTTCTAAGTACTTGACTACGGGCATGTGCTGTCGTGCTAGCGAGTTTTTCGAAGGTTTCAGCCGCTGCTTGCAGCGCTTTATCAGCTGCCTGATTATCCGCCTCAGAAACCTGAGCAAGGCGCTCTCCAGTTGCAGGATTAACCACATCGACATGCGTTTTACTATGATGTGCTTGGCCATTGATAAGTGAAAATTCGGGATTACTGATGAGTGACATAGCGTTCCTCCTAGAAAAGCAAAAAGCCGTAGTATAAGACTACGGCTTTTATTAAATTTGTCAGTAACAACCTAGGTTGTTAGCAGCACTTAATGGTCTTCATTAACGATATTGAGATTGTACTTTGGAATTTCAACCACTAAGTCTTCATCACTAATTATCGCTTGGCAACCTAAACGAGACTCAGCTTCGAGACCCCATGCTTTATCTAGCATGTCATCTTCTAACTCATCGCTTTCTTCCAGCGAGTCAAAACCTTCACGAACAACGATATGGCACGTAGTACATGCACATGACTTTTCACAGGCATGTGGAATACTAATTCCGTTTTTCAACGCCACATCGAGTACAGTTTCACCCGTTTTCGCTTCGATTGCAGCACCTTCCGGACATAACTCTTCATGGGGTAAAAAGATAATTTGTGGCATATTACACCTCGTCTACCGACTGCCCTTGCAGTGCCTTTTTAATTGATTCATCCATACGGCGTGAAGCAAAATCACTACTCGCCTGATCGACTTCTTCGATCGCCTTTTTAATCTGCTCTGGATTGTCTGCACTTTCGCGAATTTGTGCAAGTTCAGTCATTGCACCGCGCAGTGTATTGAGCTCATCTTCTGCCAACAGATGACCATCCGTTGCAAGCGATGCCTCTAACGCTTCCAACACACGCAGTGCTTCAACCTGCTGCTCTTTAAGCATACGAGCGCTCATGTCTTCTTTGGCATTGCTCATCGAATCTTTTAGCATTTGTGCTACTTGGTCATCGCTCAAACCAAACGACGGTTTTACCTGGATCTCAGCCTGCACGCCTGTCGACTTTTCTTCAGCGGAAACACTCAATAGACCATCCGCGTCAACTCTAAAAGTGACTCGAATATGCGCAGCGCCTGCCGCCATTGGTGGAATGCCTTTTAGACTAAATTTAGCCAAGCTACGACAATCATCAACGAGCTCACGCTCACCTTGCAATACATGCAATGACATAGCGGTTTGACCATCTTTAAAAGTGGTAAACTCTTGTGCGCGTGCAACAGGAATAGTGGTATTACGCGGAATGATTTTTTCAACCAATCCACCCATAGTTTCTAGGCCTAAAGACAATGGCAATACATCAAGCAGTAACATGTCAGAGTCAGGCTTGTTACCCACTAAAATATCAGCTTGAATAGCAGCACCTAATGCCACCACACGGTCTGGATCGATTGATGTTAGCGGCTCTTTGACAAAGAAACTCCCGACTTCTTCACGCACCACCGGCATACGAGTCGACCCACCCACCATTACAACCTGCAAGACTTCTTCAGCTGTGACATCGGCGTCTTTTAACGCGCGGCGACAAGAGCGCAAAGTCTTTTTAACCAATGGCATTGCCATTTCAGCAAATGCTTGACGCGTGATCGTAACAACCAATTTTTGCTCGCGAACTGGTAGCTCTACGTTTACCGTTTCATAGCTTGAAAGCGCTTCTTTACAGGCTCTTGCCTTATTGATAAACAAGCGTAGCTCTTTTGGATTTAAATCAAATAGCTGCGTTTGCTGTTTGAAGAAATCGACCAACAGTGAATCAAAGTCATCACCACCGAGGCTAGAATCACCACCAGTTGATAATACCTCAAACACTCCTTGGTTTAAGCGTAAGATAGAAATATCAAACGTACCACCACCAAGATCATAAACCGCAATCACACCTTCTTGACCAGAGTCTAGGCCGTAAGCTACTGCAGCTGCAGTCGGCTCATTGAGAAGTCTTAATACTTTTAGACCAGCAAGCTCAGCTGCGTCTTTTGTACTTTGCCTTTGTGCATCATCAAAATACGCAGGTACGGTGATCACTGCGCCCATTACATCTTCACCAGCAAAGCTATCTATAGCACGTTGGTGTAATGTTTTTAAAATTTCAGCGGAGGCTTGCACTGGGCTTACAGCGCCTGCTACGGTTTCAATAGCAAGCGAACCGTTATTATCGACAAAGTTATAAGGCAACTGACCATAGCTTTGTTCTATTTCAGACTGCGTTTTACCTAAAAAACGTTTTACAGAAATAAGCGTATTAGTCGGGTCTTCAGCAGAAGCGGCTTGGGCTTGTTCACCAACGATAACCTCTGAGTCGGTGTACCTTACTACCGACGGCAGCATAGGTTTACCCATTAAATCGCTAAGGGTCTTCGTTTCGCCACTTTGTACTGTTGCCACAAGAGAGTTCGTGGTACCTAAGTCAATACCAATCGCTAATTTATGCTCATGAGGTGCCGCGCTCTGCCCCGGCTCAGCAATTTGCAATAATGCCATAATGCTCTTTTCACTTTAACGTTTGTTGATGCTATACATCATCAATCGAATAATTCATCTTCGATACGTGCTAATTCGTCGCGTAACTTGTAGACAAACTTTAGCTTACGAATATTGTCTGCTGCGGCTTCTAATGTGCTCATGTCATCGCTTTGAAGCTGCTCGGCAAGGGAGGCGCTAAACTCTGTATCTAACGCTTTAATCTGTGTTTCGAACTCTGCAATCGCGCCGTCAGGATCCGCCGCATCAGGCAATTCTTCTAATGCTTCGCGCAGCTCCATCTGCTGCATTAAAAACATCGGATCTTGCAACGTTTGTTGCTCTGCACGTATGTCTACACCCTTTTCGCTTAACATATACTCGGCGCGTTTAACTGGGTGTTTAAGTACCGCTAGCGCGTCATTGATCTCTGCGGTTTTCTGTACCGCGAGCAACTTCTCTCGCTCACTTTTACCAGCAAATCTATCTGGGTGAACTGCACGCTGTAGCTCTAAATAACCTTGATTTAGTTTGTTTAAATCAACGTGATAATCAACAGGTAAATCAAATAATTCAAAATAACGCATACGCACCTAATACAGCAAAGCCCCACCAAGGCAGGGCTTTAAGCTATTCACTGTTGCAAACTATACGGTGAAGCTTTCGCCACAGCCACATTCGTCTTTCTGATTTGGGTTATTGAATTTAAACCCTTCATTCAGACCTTCTTTTGTGTAATCAAGCTCTGTGCCGTCGATATAAACTAAGCTTTTTGCATCAACGATGATTTTGACATCTTTGTCTTCAAATACTTCATCGCCTTCATCTAAATCGTCGACAAATTCGAGAACATAAGCAAGACCTGAACAGCCCGTGGTTTTAATACCAACGCGCAGCCCTATGCCTTTTCCACGGTTACTCAAAAAGGCTAATACGCGATTAGCGGCTGCATCTGTTAACGTCACTGCCATAATAGTCTCTTACTTCGCTTGTTTACTCTTATAATCTGCAATCGCAGCTTGAATCGCATCTTCTGCCAAAATTGAGCAGTGGATTTTCACTGGTGGCAACTCAAGCTCTGCACTGATATCAGTGTTTTTGATAGTCGCAGCTTCTTCTAACGATTTACCTTTCACCCACTCAGTCACAAGGGATGATGATGCAATCGCGCTACCACAACCATATGTCTTGAATTTCGCATCTTCGATGATGCCTTCTTTTGACACTTTAATTTGTAGCTTCATTACGTCGCCACATGCAGGTGCCCCCACCATGCCCGTTGCTACGCTTGGATCGTTCTTGTCTAAAGAACCTACGTTACGTGGATTCTCAACGTGGTCGATAACTTTATCACTGTAAGCCATAACTATTTCCTCACTACCTGCTTGCGGCTGGATAGTATCCAGCCAGCGGCTAAAACTTGCTTAATGGTGTGCCCATTCAACGCTATCTAAATCGATGCCATCTTGGTGCATTTCCCAAAGCGGTGACATCTCACGTAAGCGACCAATAGAATTCTTAAGAAGATTGACGGTGTAATCGATCTCTTCTTCTGTCGTAAAACGACCAATACTGAAACGGATAGAGCTGTGTGCTAATTCGTCATTACGACCTAGAGCACGCAGTACATAAGATGGCTCTAAGCTCGCCGATGTACATGCAGAACCTGAAGAAACCGCAATGTCTTTAACTGCCATTAGTAGACTTTCACCTTCAACAAAGTTGAAGCTAATGTTTACAATGCCAGGTACTGATTGGTCGATAGCACCATTAAAATAAACTTCGTCCATACCCATTAGGCCGTCCAATAGACGCTGACGAAGCGCACTGATGTGTGCATGGTCTTTTTCAAAGTCTTGCTTAGCAATTCTAAATGCTGTGCCCATACCCACGATTTGGTGAGTAGCAAGAGTACCAGAACGCATACCGCGCTCATGACCACCACCGTGCATTTGTGCTTCTAAACGTGCACGTGGCTTACGGCGCACGTACAGCGCACCGATACCTTTAGGGCCATAAACTTTGTGGCCAGAAAATGACATAAAGTCTACTTTCAATGTTTGTAGATCTATTAGTACCTTGCCAGCACTTTGCGCCGCATCAACATGGAACATAATCTTGCGCTCACGACACATCTCGCCGATAGTCGCGATATCTTGAATAACACCTAGCTCGTTATTAACGTGCATTACGCTCACTAAAACAGTGTCTTCGCGCATCGTTGCTTCAAGCTTTTTCAAGTCAAGTAAGCCGTTGTCTTCAACATCCATATACGTCACTTCAAAGCCTTGACGCTCAAGCTCACGGCAGGTGTCTAGTACTGCTTTGTGCTCTGTACGAACGGTGATGATGTGCTTACCTTTCTTTTTATAGAACTGCGCAGCACCTTTGATTGCAAGGTTGTTTGACTCAGTTGCACCAGATGTGAAAACGATTTCACGCGGATCAGCGTTGATTAAATCAGCGATATCATTACGCGCCTGATCAACCAGTTCTTCTGCTTGCCAACCGAAACGGTGTGAACGAGAAGCTGGATTACCAAAGTTACCATCCATTGTCAGGCACTGCATCATCTCGTCTGCAACACGCTGATCAACCGGAGCGGTTGCTGCATAATCTAGATATATCGGTAATTTCATTTATCTCTCCGCTTGACGTCAACCTAGAGTTGACAGCTCACTTGAATATTGTCTAATTGCTCGATAACACGTTTAACGTGCTTATCTTGCCGCGTTGCTACGGATTGAACATCCGCGTCGGCGACTAACTCGGCTAGGGAAATACTGTTTAAAAATTCTTCAATTCGCACACTTAAATCAGACCACAATGAATGAGTCAGACAGCGCATACCGCTTTGGCAACCGCCGCCTTCGCCGTGACAACGTGTTGCGTCAACGGACTCGTCAACTGCATTAATCACATCACCAACGGAAATTGTGTGTGCATCACGGCCTAATAAGTAGCCGCCGCCAGGACCACGTACAGAGCTAACTAAGCCATGTTTACGTAGACGGGCAAATAATTGTTCAAGGTAAGATAGCGAAATCTCTTGTCGTTCAGAGATATCGGCTAGTGGAACAGGGCCAATACTTGCGTGTAACGCAACATCTAACATTGCTGTCACGGCGTATCTGCCTTTTGATGTCAGTTTCATGCATAACCCCCGCTAATTTACCAAGCCGCAAATTTTAATTACTTGACTAAGATAGTCAAGTATTAACCAAGCATAATAACGGCTTTAAATCTGCAACCCTCGTATGCCTACCCGAAATACCTGAGTAATTTAATCAGGTATTATGGATATTGTAATTACCTGAGTATTTTAGTCAAGTATTAGTGATGAAGATTTATGCAAGATTTCACAAAAGGAATGGTTGATATTTAGACAATAGAAATATAACAGTATTGGCGCGCTGAGTTGGCCAATACTGTTATCGTGTTTGGTTTACTTGTTAGTAGATTTATCTATCGAACTTAGGATCCCACGTAGAATATTAAGTTCTTGATCTTCCGGTCTAGCACGGTTGAACAAACGCTTTAGCTTAGTCATTACCATGCCCGGATGCTGTTTGATGATAAAGCCGGTGTCATTCAGGGTATTTTCAAGATGCTCGTAGAATAACTCCATCTGCTTTGATGATGGGTAAATCGTTTCATCTACTTCTTCTGGCTGCTTTTCTTGCGTGTCTAGATATGTCATACGCGTTTCGTAGGCCAAAGTTTGCACTGCCATCGCAAGATTAAGCGAGCTATACTCAGGATTAGCTGGAATACACACATGATAGTTGCATAATTGCAACTCTTCATTTGTGAGCCCGCTATTCTCACGACCGAATACAAGGGCGACAGGACCATTCACCGACTCAGCAACCAATTTTTGTGCACACTCACGCGGGTCTACCATTGGCCACGACAAAGTGCGTGAGCGCGCACTCGTGCCAATAGTTAAAGCGCAATCAGCAATCGCCTCTTGAAGTGTATCGACTTTAGTCGCTGCACCCAACACGTCGGTTGCGCCAGCAGCCAATGCACTTGCATGGCTGTCCACTTCACATGCAGGGTCAACTAAATAAAGCTTAGATAACCCCATCGTCTTCATCGCTCTCGCAACAGAGCCAATATTGCCAGAGTGTGAGGTGTTCACTAATACAATTCGAATATCTTCTAAAGCCATTTACACGAGTCTCAAACAAAAATAATGGCGCAGTGTAGCACATCTGATTTGCGTTTTTCCAAGCTCCACAACCAGAAATTAAAAATCTTTACGCAGCAACGGAGTACAAAAAACAACCAGAAAAATTCACAATTGGTTATTTACTTTAGAGAAAAAACCGCTAGAATACGCCGGCTCAAAATGATCCTGTTCTTTTACAACCTAAAGGTAATGCTATGCATCCAATGTTGAACATTGCGGTACGCGCTGCGCGTAACGCAGGTAAGATTATCCTACGTGCAAGTGAAGATTTATCGCGCGTTGAAGCTGCTCAAAAAGGCACAAATGATTTAGTAACAAACATCGATAAAGATGCGGAATCAATCGTTCGTGACACAATTTTAAAATCTTACCCTGATCACTCTATTGTTGGTGAAGAATTTGGTCATCACGAAGGCAAAGATGCAGACTACCTTTGGGTTATCGATCCTCTAGACGGTACAACTAACTTCGTTAAAGGTATCCCTCATTATGCTGTTTCTATCGCGCTAAGAGTTAAAGGTCGCGTAGAGCAAGCTGTTGTATACGATCCAATCCGCGACGAATTATTTACCGCTTCTCGTGGCCAAGGCGCACAGCTAAACAACAAACGTATTCGTGTATCTAAGTCTATTGAATTACAAGGCACTGTGCTTGCAACTGGTTTCCCTTTCAAGCAAAAGCACCACATGGATGCCTACCTAGAAGCATTCAAAGCATTATTCATTCATACAGCTGATATCCGCCGTGCGGGCTCTGCAGCTTTAGACATGGCATATGTTGCGGCAGGTCGTATGGATGGCTTCTTTGAAATTGGCCTTAAGCCTTGGGATACAGCAGCCGGTGAGCTGTTGGTAAAAGAAGCAGGCGGTATGGTCACTGATTTTGCTGGCGGTGCTAACTTTAACCGTAGCGGCAACATCATCTGTGGCGCACCTAAGCTTTGCCAAGCGATTGTAAAAGAAATTCGCCCTGTATTAACTGAGTCATTGTTAAAATAATAACTCTGGTTTAGATGAAAAACCCAAGCACTGCTTGGGTTTTTTTGTATCTGATTGAGTCTAAGAATAACAATAGCAAGAGCTAACTGTTACTCCAAAATCAGGTATTTAAGCTGAGCGTCGGATGTCTACTTAATTTCCACACGGGCTGAGCGCATCACGATTTCATCGTTTAGCTCAATACCAAGCCCCGGTTCTTCTGATACTCTAAAGATACCATTCTTAGGCTGTGGATCTTGCAAGCATAGCTCTCTGTTCCACTTTTTGATTGCGTAAGTATGGTGCTCATGGATCAGGAAGTTTGGGATCGCGGTTTCCAAGTGTAATGAAGCTGCGGTTGCTACCGGGCCGCCACAGACGTGCGCCTGAATACGGATATCAAAGATATCAGCGTAATCACATACCTTCTTGGTTTCCGTAAAGCCACCACATAGGCCAATATCTGGCTGCAGTACATCAATACTTTGATCTTCAAAATAAGGGCGAACACCCCAGCGATTATACAAACGCTCACCACCAGCGATTGGCACAGAAGTTTTGTTGGCTACCTTTGCATGTAAAGAGTGGTTAAGATAATTCACAGGCTCTTCATAATACATACAATCAAATTCTTCAGCGATGTCTGCAATTTGAATGGCTGATGTCGCGCCTGGTAAGCTGTGGCACTCAAAAATAATATCCACTTCATCACCTACCGCTTCACGTATTGCTTTCATTCTTGCACGGTATAATTTCATTTCCGCGCGCGAGATAAGCTTAGTTCTATCGTAATAGGTGTTGCCATCTTTGTCGTACTGAATTGGGTCAACTTTAACCGCATCGTACCCTTCAGCAATGGCTTTGTGAGCCGCTTCAGCATATTCGTGTGGTTGAACTAGTGCTTTAAACTCGCTATCCCAATCAAACTGTAATTGCGAGGCATAGGTGCGAAGCTCAGGGTTCACTTTACCACCAAGCAATTGATAAACAGGTAGGTTTAGGGCTTTACCTTTAATATCCCAAAGCGCGGTATCTATTGCTGACATCGCCGCATACACTACAGGTCCGCCACCTAAACCCCAAAAGCTTTCTCTCAGCATACGCGACCAAAGCAGCTCGGTTTGAAAAGGGTCATGACCAATTAAAAAAGCTTCAGCCATTTCTTTGATCATACTAGCCGCAGCGCTGTGGCCGAGGTCGTATGCAAGCCCAGCTTCACCAACCCCTGAAATGCCTTCATCGGTGTGAATACGAACAAAAACGGGTGTCCAAGCAGGTCTATCTGGACAATGAATATCGAAGACTTCGACGCGATTAACTTTCATGTTGACTCCTATTGAGCAAAGCCTGGATCTAGGCGGTAAGCTTTACGAAGCATTGCAGGCCATGCTAATTGACCACCGGTGCTACCGCTATGCACGACATTCGCTTGGTTATAAATGTTATCAATAATGGGTTGTGGTACAGGTACCGCTTGCTGTCCCGTTGCTTGAATCGCAACTTGAATCTCGCATGCACGCTGTAAGTCATAAAAACGCATAAAGGCATCGCCTACCGTTGGTCCAACAGTTAAACCACCATGGTTTACGAGCAGCATATGATTGGTTGTACCTAAGTCATCTTGCAAGCGCTTTTTCTCATCCATATTCACCGCCAAGCCTTCATAGCCATGATACGATAGTGATGGTAATGAGAACATACTGTGCTGACTCAAAGGCAATAACCCCCCCTCTACACTGGCGACCGCGATCGTCTCTTTGGTATGGAGGTGGATAACGCAATGCGCATCTTCTCGCACCTCATGGATTGCACTGTGAATGGTAAAACCCGCGGGATTAATCTTAAATGGCGTATCATCAAGAATATTCCCTTCAAGATCGACCTTCACCAAATTAGAAGCGGTGACTTCATCAAAGGTCAGGCCAAAGGCGTTTACTAAATAATGATCCGTACCCGGCAAACGCGCCGACATATGCGTATAAATTAGATCTCCCCAACGAAAGTGCTCAACCAGTCGATAACAAGCGGCCAGGTCAACACGCAGCTGCCATTCTTCTGCGCTTACTTTGTCTTTTAAATTTAACTGAGGTAATTCGAACATGGGGATCCCTTATTGACTCCACATTTGGATGTATAGAAGTCTAAATTAGCTTAATTATATCTTCAACTAAAAACCACCGCGAACGGTGGTTTTTTATCATCTTTGATATCTAACTTTGATGTTATTCAACTTTAGATAGATACTCTGCAATCGCATCGATTTCAGCGTCAGTGACATTAGCAACCATCGCCTTCATTGCTGCTGTCATACCGTTATTACGTTTACCTGATTTGATATCTTTCATTTGCGCCGCTAAATACTCTTTGCTTTGACCATTTAGCTTAGGATACAGAGGCATGATTGGTGCTTTACCATCTGCACCATGACAGGTTTGACACATCTTTGCTGTATATAATGCTTTACCATCTGCAGCCATTGAACTTGCTGAACCTAGTGCGCAAATTGCCACCGTAGTCCCTACTAGTAGTTTTTTCATCTTGCTCATATCATTACTCTTTTTATTGACGGTTAACGTTGTAAGTCAGTGTAGACTAAAGTTCGACCTAAAGCCTAATCACTACCACATCAAATCATCTGGGACTTCAAAGTCAGCGTAAGGGTCATCCTCATCACCTTGCTGATTGTCCTCAACATGGAAAACGATATATTTCTCGTCTACCTCTGCGATCTTTCTAGCTGGTTCATCTTGTAGTACGTAGAACTGCTCTTCTAACACACAAATCGCTAAACGCCCCTTTGATAGCGCTTTTTGTGTTTCGGAATTAACTTCTAACTCCTTCACCTTATTTTGGTATGTGAAGTTAAAGGTCACATTACCGCGGATCTCATCTTGGTTATGATGCTCTAAGATCTGCTTCACGCGAGCAATTTGCTCTTTATCTTTTAGCGTTTCTTGCTTCGCTTTATTTAACTCTTCGGCACGCTTTTGCTGCTCAAGCTTTGTCTGCTCAATATGTTTTTGAAGGTCTGTTTGGTCGCTCGTTGCGCCTTTTTTCTTTTTCTTCTGCTGTTTACGCTTTTGTGTTTTTGCAACTTTCGCTTTGTGCTCAGTTGTTAGACCTGCTTTTAGCAACTGATCTTGCAGTGAACCCATCATGCAACTCCGTAAAATAGACTTTTCACTATTTTAACTCAGCAATTTCGATTGACCAGAGAGGAATCGGTCAATCTAATGTAAAACTACCAAAATTATTGTTGCGCATCGTGATTTAGCGCAAAAAATTGTCATCTAGTTTGCTTTAATTTAAGCTAACTCATCGAAATTAAAAGCCTTATTGCTTAATGCCCGTCATTCATCTATTGCTTTGCTCTGTGACCATTTTTTTTGTGCTTTACGCGCCGCAGCCGCTGCTGGCTGAATTTGCAGAGCAGTTCAATGTCTCTGCGTCAGATGCAGGTATGCTGATGTCAGCAACTATGCTACCTTTGGCTATCGCGCCAATCTGCTACGGATTATTGCTGGCAAAGTCCAATCCGCTGCGCATTTTAAAATGGACCATGCTGCTCTTAGCACTCAGCAGTTTAGCATTTGCTTCAATGACTTCGTTTTCAGGGCTCTTGTTTACTCGGTTAATTCAAGGGCTATTATTACCTGCTGCACTCACTGCAATGACAGGTTATATCGGCCAACAATTTAGTGGCTCGCAGTTGAAAAGAAACATGAGCTTGTACATCGGAAGTACCATAGCCGGAGGTTATTTTGGCCGTACGCTTGCAGCCAACTTTACTGTCTGGTTTGAATGGCAAAGTTTCTATTACCTAAACGCATTGTTATTGATTGTGCTGGCATTTAGCATTCGGGCCAGCAAGAACAAACCACCAATAATTCACGCGACAAGGTTCAGGGATTACCTGGCACCACTCAAGCAATCGCGCCTAGTGAGATTATACAGCTCTGTATTTTGTATGTTTTTCTGCTTCGCGGGGCTACTCAACTTTTTACCTTTTATACTCAAGTACGACTTTAATTTAACCGATCCCAGCAAAGTGGGCTGGGTCTATACAGGCTATTTAGTTGGTGCTTTAGGGTCTATCGTTACACCTTGGCTACAAAGTAAATTTCATTCTACCTGGCGATTTTTAGCTGTGATGTTCTTCATCTATGCTACAACCATTGCGCTATTACCCGTGGCGTCTGTGTTCTTTTTTGTGGTCTTATTTACGCTATTCTGCGCCTGTATGTTTGTGATCCATTCAACCGCGGCGCCTTTAGCCAATAGTATTAGTCTGGCACCTGCAACCGTCACCAATGGCGCTTATGTTTCATTTTATTATTCCGGAGGCGTGCTGGGTTCTTATCTTCCAGGTTTGATTTATGAGCAAGCTGGTATCGCTTGGTTTTGTGCATCACTTTTTATCGTTTGTACAGTCGGCTTAGTTCTGAGTTTGAGAAACACAGTCAACCCAGTGAGGTGAGTGCCCAGTGACTTGCCAAAAGCGCTTTAAATCTTCGAGCGTTAACACCCAAGTTTTAGTATTCACTAGAGGGTGACACTGCCATAACTGCGCAGATTGCAGTTCACTATCAAGCCATAATTCGACTTGTTGCTCACTGTCGTTATGCAATGTGAGTGCTGATACACAGCCTTGTTCCACTCCTAAATACTTTGCTAGCCTGTCCGTCGATGCAAAACCTAAACGCGACATCCCTTGAGATTTAGACAGCGCTTTTAGGTCGACTTGCTTATCTGCAGGAATAATAAAAAGAAAGTGTCGCTTTCCATAGTTATCTCGGAGGAAGAGATTTTTCAGTCGCGTCCCTTTTCTCTCTAACTTCAAGTTGTCAGCATCTAGACAAGTATGTAACGGTGGGTGCTCATAATTGAGATAGTTGATATCTAGCTGAGCGAGCCGCTCTGCAAGTGCACTTGGATTGTTTCTGATCACAAACACTTACCTCGTAACTGAACGCTACGCTGTCGCCAGTATACATCGGTAATTTTATGACCTGAATTACAGTAGTCTGCCTCAATCAAAGCCGGTTTTAACAAGGCGACGGCTTGCTCTTCTAGCTTGAGTTTTAGAGAGGGGGAATCTTCAATACGCTCAAACTCGGCAAAGCGTTTTAGTTCTCTCCTTGATATTGGTTTACTTGCATCCAGCTCCATTCGAGGTGTTGCTTGTACCGTTACAATGAAAGCAAATTCTTTATCACCAGTTGGCGAAAGACGCTTATGAAGAGATTGCTTTTCGATAATAAGTTCAGGCTCATCAGGCTTTGATGCACAACTCGCTAGCAGCCCAATAATGAGAATAGAAAAGATATGACGCAGAACCATAATTCGCTTAATTCGTTTTATTTTCAGTTCAGTGTAACAAAGACTATAAAAAAATAGCGAAATTTTTTGTCTGGGGTTGACGGGAATATAAAAAATGATTAAATTTCGCTTCGTCCACTGACGGAATGTGGGGCTATAGCTCAGCTGGGAGAGCGCCTGCCTTGCACGCAGGAGGTCAGCAGTTCGATCCTGCTTAGCTCCACCACTTTCCGCACTTCTTACTTCTTACTTCTTACTTCTTACTTCTTACTTCTTACTTCTTACTTCTTACTTCTTACTTCTTACTTCTTACTTCTTACTTCTTACTTCTTACTTCTTACAAAATTAACACCTTAAATCGAAAAGAAAAAAGCCCAAGTCTTTCGACCCGAGCTTTGCAGTTACTTATGTCATTCTGTGTATACCACTGAGTATGATTCTTCCATCTACTCAAGCAGCATCTGTTCATTATTCTCTGATTTGGCCTTCACCATTTACTAAAAACTTTTCGGTTGTTAGCGACTCTAAGCCCATAGGTCCGTATGCGTGCAATTTGGTGGTAGCAATACCAATCTCGGCACCTAAACCTAACGCTGAACCATCACTAAAGCGTGAAGAGGCGTTAACCATCACAACCGACGCATCTACACCGCGTTGGAACAAATCAGCAGCTGCTTTGTCTTCCGTACAGATAACTTCGGTATGGTGACTACCAAAGCGATCAATATGTGCAAGCGCTGCATTAAAATCAGCAACCTGACGAACCGCTATTTCAAGGCTCAAGTATTCTTCGCCAAATTCGTCATCGCTTAACTCAACTGCATTATCAAAATAAGCTACGGTTTGCTTACACGCATTAATTTTCACACCCCTTTCTGCTAGTGCTGCAGCAACTTTCGGTAAAAAAGTCGGAGCGATATCTTGATGAACGATTAACCCTTCAAGCGCATTACATACACCAGTACGCTGCGTTTTACCGTTTAACAGAAGCGCCATTGCTTTATCGAGATCAGCCGCTTTGTCTATATACAAGTGACACACGCCTTTAAAATGCTGGATCACTGGCACCGTGCTATTCTCAGTAACGAAATTGATTAGACCCTCACCGCCACGTGGGATGATAAGGTCGATATATTCTTTTTGCTGCATCAGCTCCATTAACAACGCGCGGTCTGGATCCGGAATAACAGAAACCAACGCGGCAGGTAGATTATGTTTTTCGAGCGCCTTATGCATCGCTTTTGCGATCTCTAACGAACTCGCTAACGCTTCTTTACCACCACGCAAAATAACACCATTACCTGACTTAAAACACAGCGCACCGGCGTCAGCGGTGACATTGGGGCGCGCCTCATAAATCATGCAAACAACACCAAGTGGCACTCGCATTTTGCTGATTTTAATGCCATTTGGTCTTACGCCCATGTCTCTACGTGCACCCACTGGATCGTCCAGTTGAATGATGGTCTCAATGCCCTCAGCCATGCTTTCAATCCGCGCTTGGTTAAGCGTTAATCTATCTATCATAGCGTCGCTAAGTTGGTTATCACGAGCAGCAGCTAAGTCAGCTTCATTGGCTTTAATAATAGCATCGCTGTTATCACGGATCCCTTTTGCCATATCTGCTAACACCGCATTTTTTTGCTCTGTAGATAATAGTGCTAACTGTTTCGCTGCTTTTGCAGCCTGTGATGAAATATCTGTGATTAAACTCATGTCTTATGACTTCTCCAATAATGCAATATCTTGTTCTGAAATAACGGGTCCGATGCTATCTTGAATTCTTTCGCTGATCGGATCCTCTTCATGTTCAGTTAAAAAGTTTAATAGGCAGCTGCTGTAATTGGTGGTTGCTTTGGCTAAACGCTTACCATCTTTGCTTCTCACGAGTACGGTATCTCCAACAGAAAACTCACCTTTTACTTCAGTGATTTCATCGCCACTTAACTGACCCACCACTTGATTTTCGCCTGAGCCATAATCGCTATCTACGACTAGCTCACCTTGCTCTGATGCTGTGTGAGTCATCCAATGCACCGCTTCTTGCATCGGTTTATCATAGGCTGTAAATACCGTGCCTGGATTTTTTCCCGCCAACAATAATTCAAAGGTTGTTTCTTCGAAGCCGTTAACAATATAGGTATCTATACCGTGAGACGTCGCCTTTTCAGCAGCTTCAATTTTGGTCTTCATACCACCTGTGCCAACCTTGCTCGTTGGACAACCTGCCATATCGTAGATTTCTTCAGTGATCTCTGTCACCTCTGAGATCAGCTCTGCATCTGCGTGTAAATTAGGGTTTTTGTTATATAAACCACTGACATCGGAGCAAATAATTAGCCCATCGGCATCTGCAGCCCCCGCAACCATGGCAGATAAATTATCGTTATCACCCACCTTCAAATCGTCTGTGGTCACGGTGTCATTTTCATTGATAATAGGCAGTATTCCATGATCGAGTAAAGTGAATATTGTTTCACGAATACTGGTGTAGCGCTCTCTATCACGTAGGTCACCGTGAGTCAGCAATATCTGCGCCGACGGGAAGTCGAAGAAGCGGTCCCACGTAGCCATCATCTCGGTTTGGCCAGCTGCCGCCATCGCCTTTTTCACCGCAATGCTAGGCTGCTCTGAGTTTGGAAATAAGTGCGACCCTGCTGCGACTGAACCTGAAGAGACGAGGATCACTTCGATACCTCGGGCTCGACAACGCACGATGAATTGCGCGATGCTGAGTAAATAGCGGGATCGACACCCATCTTGCTCTGGCGCGATCAACGCACTTCCGATCTTGATTACTATACGTTTTGACTGTTTCATCGACATAAATTCCTGCATTAAATTAACCACCCACTCACGAGTTGGTACTCCAAATATCTCCTATTAGAAGACAACAGAAAGCGCAATGCATCGACCAAAAAGTCGGCAAATAGATAAAACAGACAGACGTGCGACGGCGAAGACCTTAGTCCCATCATGTCGCCACACATGCTAAACCCAGACACAGCAACAATCGTTAACTGGCTGACATTTCACTAATAGAAGATTGATTGTGACATCAAGTACTTAACTCTTGACGTCGAGCCGTTTCCAACAGGGCCACCATGGTTTGGTGCGGCCGGAAAGGCTGTACCGCAATGAATAATTGCGTAATGAGTAGATTGTGAATGACGGCGCGATTTACTCCACGCCTTGAACGCTTATTACCTTAACGTAAGCTCGGGTAAGATTGCAACCCTATCCCATGTTAATTATTTATGACCACCATAAATCAATTTTATAATACCTTATTTTCAGTAATTTATTCACTTTACCCTCATTCGCGCTGTGTTATAACAGGATGCTAGCTATACTGATAAAAATGTTGGGATAATCCAACCGGGGAGAATCTATGTCAGCAATCTACATTGCAGGTATTGCAGTATGTTCTGTAATAGCACAATGGCTTGCTTGGGCCTTTAAGGTTCCTGCAATTTTGTTTTTACTTCTTATTGGTCTTGCTTTGGGGCCATTTAGTGGCACGCTGGATCCAGATGCCTTACTCGGGGATTTACTCTTTCCCGTCGTCTCACTTTCCGTTGCCGTTATCCTTTTTGAAGGTTCACTAACCCTGCATTTTAAAGAACTCAAAGGAATTGGTAAGGTCGTACGAAACCTTTGTTCTATCGGGATGTTAGCAACCTTTGCGGTGATAGCAACGACCGCAATTTTCGTGCTGGAGCTTAACTGGCAAGTTGCCGCCGTTTTGGGCGCAGTACTTGTCGTGACCGGTCCAACGGTTATTGCCCCGATGCTGAACGCCATGCGCCCAGACAAAGACATAGATCGTATTTTACGTTGGGAAGGTATAGTCATAGACCCAATCGGTGCACTCTTTGCGGTACTCGTATTTGAAGCCGTCTCTTTAGTTGGTGGCGAAGGTATCTTTAGTCACACCTTGTGGGCGCTCGTATCAACGCTTGGTGTTGGGATAAGTATTGGTGTCGCATCAGGTTACCTAACCACTTACCTAATAAGAAAAGAGTGGCTTCCTTTCGAGCTTCACAAATTCGCCATTTTAGCGCTGGTGTTGTTTAGCTTTACGCTATCTAATCATCTGAGCCATGAGTCGGGTTTACTGGCCGTGACTATCTTTGGTATTTGGCTCGCTAACCAAGATGACTTGGAAATAGACTCAGTGTTAGAGTTTAAAGAAGATCTCTCAATGATCCTGATTTCGAGCTTATTTATCTTACTCGCGGCACGACTCAAGTTAGAAGATTTAATGCTGTTAGACACCGACGTCTTTATTTTTCTAGCTGTAGTATTATTTATTGCTCGACCACTGTCGATATTCTTATCGACGTTCAATACTGACTTACCGATAAAGTCTCGTATTCTGTTAAGCTGGATAGCTCCTCGAGGCATTGTTGCTGCAGCGGTAGGCTCAGTTTTTGCGTTAAGTATGACCAAATCACAGATAGCAGATGCGGATAAAATGGTGCCGCTTATTTTCACCGTCATCATTGTCACCGTGGTACTACAAAGCCTAACGGCAACGCCTTTCGCACGTCTTTTAGGAGTACGTCAACCAAAGCCCAATACCTTACTTATCATTGGTGCAAACCATGTAGCTAGAGCGGTGGCTAAAGGCTTAAAAGACCAAAATATTGATGTTTATCTCTCCGATCCCGCATGGGAAAACTGCAAGATGGCGAGAATGGACGGACTGCCTTGTTACTATGGTAACCCACAGTCGGAGCATGCAGAGCGTTACCTCCCGTTGACCAGCTTAAAGTCAGTGCTAGCGCTTTCACCTAACCGTCACCACAACGCTTTGGGTGTACAGTACTTTTCTCACTTACTTGGCGATCAATGTGTTTATTCGCTCAAATCATCCACTAACCACGCTAAGGCGAACAAAGATAGCGCCACTTTCCTTTCTCGCCAAATCTTATTTGGCGACGAAGGTAATTACGCCAAGCTAAGTAGCATGATGGCTAAGGGCGGTAAAGTGAGCGTAACGCGGATCTCAGAAGAGTTTAAATGGGAACAGTATAAAGAGGTTAACAGTGAAGCAATCCCACTGTTTGTACTCACAGAGCAGAACAAAGATGAGGAACCCATCTTGATCCGCCCGTTTACCTCTGACATGAAAAAGCTTCCAGAAGAAGGCGACCGCGTGTTGGCATTGCAGCCGCCTAAGTTAACGGTGCTTAAAGATCCAAATGCAAATAAAGAAGGCCAAATTGGTGCAAAGCTTAGCAGCCAACAAATTACTTAACCTGAGATTTGGATAAGAAATAAGCTAGCTTTACCGGCTTTATTTAGAAACAAGCAAAGCGGCGTCACTTACGCCGCTTTTACTTTCCATTCATAATCTGCTGAAAGTAAAACCTATTGATCCAACGGAGTTAACCTGAGCCTCAGGTTATATAACCTAAACTCGGGATAAGAAGTAAGTTAATCCACTAAAATCACTAAGCTCAAAAGCGTAGTATCACTCTAGCCAGAAGTTATTTCTTAATACAAGGCAAATTTGTGCGTCAATAGCTGGCCTATTGCAAGCAAATTTAACGCAGTAGTAAGGAATAGCAGCTGCTAGAGAACAAGTTGTTATCCCGAATTCAGGTTATATAGGCAATCTCGCGCGCTTGACCACGCTATCAGGCATTTTATTTGCCAATTGCCCTAGTGCTACCTGAATCCGCTTATGTAGCTTTTTATCTGCAACTGCGGAATGGAACAACCATCGGTAGGCGTCTTCATAATCTCTAGGGCTACCATGACCTTGATTAAACACATCTACGAGTCTTAATTGAGCGTTTAAGTTGCCAAGCGCAGCGGCTTCTCTCAGATAGGTTACCGCCATCGCTTTATCTTCTTGCACCAACTGGCCAACATCATAGTAACGACCTAATTGTTCAAGCGCCGCGGCAAGGCCCTGCTCTGCTGCCCTTTTCATATAATAAAGGCCGAGCTCAACATCTCTGTCTACACACACGGCATAAGCTAACATGTCACCATAAAGAAACTGATACGAAGGCAGCGCCATGATCTCAGCACGCGCTTCAATATCTTTAACCAGCTGGCACTCATCCGCTTTAACCCGAGCAAGGTGTTGATTTTTTTCAATGAGCGCTAGTAGCTCTTGCTGCGTATACAAAGGCACAGCTTCGATAGCCTCTTCGGCAGATACTTTGCTCTGTATACTGAGACTTAAGGAAACACTCAATGCTGAAGCTGCAAAATAACGAAGTAAGTAATTCATCGAAGACCCATCAAAGTAAAGCTGATTGTTTAACTATAGCAGGCTACAGAGGCAAATTACTTGCTCTGCAGCAACATCGACACTCAAATTTGATTAAGCATTATTTACGCCAAAGCGAAGTCTAATTTCATCATCTGAGCAAAAATTCACTTACTTATCGGCAGGAAGACAAAAACTTGTAGGGTAATAGACACAAAAAAAGCTGCCGTAGCAGCTTTTTTCTTTATCAATCGACAGCAGGATTATTCAGCAAAAGGGTTGCGAACAATCATTGTCTCAACGCGGTCTGGGCCTGTTGAAATGATATCAATTGGCACGCCAGTGATTTCTTCTAGGCGCTTGATATAGTTGATAGCGGCTTCTGGAAGCTGCTCAACAGAAGTTGCACCAAAGGTGTTTTCGCTCCAACCAGGCATTTCTTCGTATACTGGAGTCACTTTCTCATAGCCTTCAGCAGCAAGAGGAGTCACATTAGTCACAGTGCCGTCTTCTAATTGGTAACCAGTACAGATTTTCACTTTTTCTAAACCATCAAGTACGTCTAGTTTAGTTAAGCAGAAACCACTGATGCTGTTGATTTGAACTGCACGGCGCATTGCCACTGCATCAAACCAACCGGTACGACGTAAACGACCAGTTGTTGCGCCAAACTCGTTACCTTTCTCGCCTAAGTGTCTGCCAACTGGGTCTTGCTTATCTTGACCATCGTAAAGCTCTGTAGGGAAAGGACCTGAACCAACACGAGTTGTGTAAGCTTTAACAATACCTAAAACGTAATCTAAGTGTAGCGGACCAAAACCTGCACCAGTCGCAACACCACCGGCTGTAGTGTTTGATGAGGTTACGTACGGGTAAGTACCGTGGTCAATATCAAGTAATGTACCTTGCGCACCTTCAAATAGAATATGGTCGCCAGCATTACGCGCTTGATCAAGTAGTTCAGTAACGTCAACAATCATTGACTTAAGTACTTTTGCTACTTCCATTGCATCATCGTATGTCTTCTGGAAGTCTACTGGGTCTACTTTGTAGTAGTTAACCAAGGCGAAGTTGTGGAACTCTAATACTTCTTTAAGCTTCGCAGCAAATTGCTCTGGGTTGAAAAGATCGCCAACACGTAAACCACGACGTGCAACCTTATCTTCGTATGCAGGACCGATACCACGGCCAGTTGTACCAATGGCTTTTTCACCACGCGCTAGTTCACGCGCTTGGTCTAGTGCAACGTGGTAAGGCAAGATCAAAGGACATGCTTCGCTGATCAATAGACGCTCACGTACAGGAACGCCACGCGCTTCAAGCATGTGGATTTCTTTCATTAGTGCATCTGGTGCAAGTACTACACCATTACCAATTACACATTTAACGTCTTCGCGTAGTACACCTGATGGGATCAAGTGTAGTACCGTTTTCTCACCGTTAATTACTAGTGTATGGCCAGCATTGTGTCCGCCTTGGTAGCGAACAACTAAAGAAGCCTTATCTGTAAGTAGGTCAACTACTTTACCTTTACCTTCGTCACCCCATTGGGTGCCTAATACAACGACGTTTTTACCCATTGCAAATTCACTTAGAAAAAATTAGGCGCAGATTTTACCAGAAAACCATAGTCGAAATCACCCCAATTTGCCTAATTTTTCTGCTTTCAATAAGATTGATGATGTAAAGCATCAAGGCAAGTTACATAACTTGTTGAAAAGGTGGATTAATAGCTGAAAATCAAACAACGTATTTTATTTTTATATCAAAATAGCTGTATTGTTCGGATTAATCGATAACTATCTCTTTGTTATCAAAAGTAAACTTTTATAAAACGTAAAAAGCCCAAAGGTTAACCTTTGGGCTTTTTAAAATATAGCTCAAGCTTGCTGGCGAGCAGTTAAGCTTGGGTGACTAGCCTATAGCTCTAAATCGTCTTCAACTTCAGCAAGGCCTTTATCTTCTCCCTCTTCAGGCATAATAACCGCTTGCGCTAGGAGCATTTCTCTCAACTTGCCTTCAATTTCGTTGGCAATCTCAACATTTTCTTTTAAGAACTTAATCGAGTTTGCTTTACCCTGGCCAATCTTATTGCCGTTGTAGCTAAACCAAGCACCCGCTTTATCAACCAGTTTGTGTTTCACACCTAAATCTATCAACTCACCTTGTTTCGACGTACCTTCACCGTACATGATGATGAACTCAGCTTGCTTAAATGGTGGTGCTACTTTGTTTTTCACAACCTTAACGCGAGTTTCGTTACCAACAACCTCATCACCTTCTTTCACTGAACCGATACGACGAATATCAAGACGTACAGATGCATAGAATTTAAGTGCGTTACCACCAGTTGTGGTTTCAGGGTTGCCAAACATTACACCAATCTTCATACGAATTTGGTTGATGAAAATACATAATGTATTCGAGCGTTTGATATTAGCTGTAAGCTTACGCAATGCTTGTGACATGAGTCGAGCCTGCAAGCCAACGTGTGAGTCACCCATATCGCCTTCGATTTCAGCTTTAGGGGTAAGTGCTGCTACCGAGTCAATAACAACCAAATCAACCGCACCAGAACGAACTAACATGTCACAAATTTCAAGCGCTTGTTCACCGGTGTCAGGCTGTGATACTAATAGCTCATCAACATTAACGCCTAGCTTTTCAGCATAGATTGGATCGAGTGCGTGTTCAGCATCAACGAACGCACATGTTTTACCAAGCTTCTGCGCTTCTGCAATCGCTTGTAATGTTAGCGTTGTTTTACCTGATGATTCTGGACCATAGATTTCAACAATACGACCAGTTGGTAAGCCGCCGATACCAAGTGCAATATCCAGACCTAGTGAACCAGTTGAGATGGCTTCAATATCTAGCGCCTTGTTCTCACCCAGTTTCATGATTGAGCCTTTACCAAACTGACGCTCAATTTGTGATAGTGCTGCGTCTAATGCCTTTTGCTTGTTATCGTTCATTTGCTTCTCCAATTCAGCGTAATGACACCTAGTATACTGTATGAAATTACAGTATCAAGTGGAATTTTATGATTTTACCATTGCTATAGTATTTTTTAATGCAAATTCAATAGCTTGAACTCTTATTTCGGCCCTACTTCCAGTAAATACTTGGTGAAATACCTGAACTTTGTCACTATTTGCAATAGCAAACCATACAGTACCTACTGGCTTATCAGCACTGCCCCCAGTTGGTCCTGCGATACCGGACACAGCAATGGCAACTTCAGCATGGGCTGCCTGCTGAGCGCCTTTGACCATTTCCAAAACCGTTTGCTCGCTCACTGCACCAAATTGCGTTAGCGTTTGTTGTGATACTCCCAATAATTCATGCTTAGCTTGATTACTGTATGTCACAAAACAACGTTCTATATATGCAGAGCTCCCCGGCGTATCTGTTAACGCATAACTCACCCCACCACCCGTACATGACTCTGCGGTAGTGATTGTTACGCCGTTATTCGTTAGAATAGCGCCCAATTGTGCCGCATATTCGGCTATCTCTTTGTAGTGCTCCATAGGAAAACCTTTTAGGTATCAACAATGTCGTCAGATCTATATTCAGAACACACTATAAACCAACAAACCCCAATGATGCAGCAATACCTGCGAATTAAAGCTCAGCATCAAGAAATCTTGCTGTTCTATCGCATGGGCGACTTTTATGAACTCTTCTTTGACGATGCCATCAGAGCGGCGCAGCTTCTTGATATTTCTCAAACCTATCGGGGCAAAGCCGGTGGCAATCCAATTCCAATGGCGGGTGTTCCCTATCATGCAGTTGAAAACTACTTAGCTCGCTTGGTACAACTGGGTGAATCTGTTGCTATTTGTGAGCAAGTTGGCGACCCCGCGACCAGTAAAGGTCCTGTAGAACGTAAAGTTGTGCGTATTGTTACTCCAGGTACCGTCACCGACGAAGCACTATTGCAAGAACGCCAAGATAATTTACTTGCGGCGGTCTACCAACATCCAAAAAACTTAGGTTATGGCATTGCCTATCTTGATATTAACTCGGGCCGATTTAATATCGTAGAGCTACAGACTGACGAAGCACTTAACTCTACGCTACAGCGCTTGCAGCCCGCAGAATTGTTATATCCAGAATCATTTCAGAACCTTTTAGTGCTAGAAAGTATTAAAGGCAGTCGTCGTCGCCCGGATTGGGAGTTCGATTTAGACACAGCAAAGCATTTACTTTGTCAGCAGTTTGAAACCCGCGATTTAGTCGGTTTTGGTGTCGACAATGCCAATATGGGTTTAATCGCTGCGGGTTGTGTCATGCAATACGTGAAAGACACGCAGCGCACGGCATTACCTCATATTCGTGCGATCACGCTCGAAAAGAATGAGCACGCAGTGATCTTAGATGCCGCAACACGCAAAAACTTAGAGCTAACACTGAATCTCTCTGGCGGTGTTGAAAACACCTTAGCGCAGATTTTAGATAAGTCTTCAACGGCTATGGGTTCGCGCTTACTAAAACGCCGTATTCATACGCCCGTGCGCGAACGCAAAGAGCTCAATGCTCGACTCAATGCGATTGCGAGCCTTATCGAACAACAACTATGCATGGAAGTTTACGATGCACTAAAACACATTGGCGATATTGAACGAGTTGTAGCACGGTTAGCGTTGTTTACCGCTCGTCCGCGTGATCTAACGCGTTTAAGAAGTGCATTACAAGCGTTACCGCCATTGCATGATATTTTACAAGATGCGACGGATGCGAGACTTCAGTCTATCATTAGCCACTCACCGGCATTACCTAAGTTACAAGATTTGTTAGAACGAGCGGTTATCGACAATCCCCCTGTTCTCATTCGTGATGGTGGAGTGATAGCACAGGGTTACAATGCAGAGCTTGACGAGCTACGCGCATTAAGCGCAGGTGCCACGGATGTTTTAGAAAAACTTGAAGAAAGAGAGCGCGAACGCACAGGGATCTCGACATTAAAAATTGGCTATAACCGCGTTCACGGATTTTATATTGAGATCAGCCGCGCCAATTCGCACTTAGTGCCTGCAGAATACATTCGCAGACAAACACTGAAAAATAACGAACGCTATATTATTCCTGAGCTAAAAGAGCATGAAGACAAAGTGCTTGGAAGCCAATCGAAAGCACTAGCACTTGAAAAGCGCCTATATGAAGAGCTATTTGAACTCATCGCTCCTTATATTGAACAATTGCAAGTCATGGCAGCAGCACTTGCCGATTTGGACGTATTAAACACCTTAGCTGAACGTGCTCAGACACTAGACTATTGCAAGCCCACGCTTACCGAGGGCACTGAAATTGATTTAGTGGATGGTCGCCACCCAGTCGTAGAACAGGTAAGTAAAGAGCCGTTCATTGCCAACCCTGTAAAACTCAACGATGAACGTAAAATGCTCATTATTACTGGGCCAAATATGGGTGGTAAATCAACCTATATGCGTCAAACCGCGTTAATTGTGTTGATGGCGCATATTGGCAGCTATGTACCGGCAAGCGCGGCTACCATCGGTATTGTCGATCGTATTTTTACTCGCATTGGTGCCAGTGATGATCTTGCCTCTGGGCGCTCAACCTTTATGGTTGAAATGACCGAAACTGCAACCATTTTAAACAATGCAACCGCCCAGTCGTTAGTGCTGATGGACGAAATTGGTCGCGGGACAAGCACCTATGACGGTTTATCACTCGCTTATGCGACAGCGGATTATCTCGCCAGCAAAATTGCAGCAAAAACACTGTTTGCAACTCATTATTTTGAGTTAACCGAATTGGCTGAGCAGCAAGCCGGCCTTGTTAATGTGCATTTGGATGCCGTTGAACATAACGATACCATTGCCTTCAAACACACCGTGATGGAAGGGGCTGCAAGTAAGAGTTTTGGTTTACAGGTAGCAAGTCTTGCCGGCGTGCCAAAAGCGGTGATTAAGTTGGCAAAACAGAAACTCACTTTGTTAGAGCAACATCAGAGCGTCGTTGGCGATAAGCCTGTGCATGTTGCCGCGCCTGTACAGCAGAGCTTAATGCTTGCCAATGAGCCTTCTGAGGTTGAAGCGCTACTTGCTGATATGGATCCCGATGATATGACACCAAAGCAAGCTCATGCTTTGCTATATCAACTTAAATCTATGCTATAGAAAGTAAAAAGCGGCTAAAAGCCGCTTTTTTAATGTTCTCTTACAATTAGAACTTGTGGTTATACTGAAGACCAAAGATCATCGCATGGCCTTTAGAGCGATAGCCCCACTCACTGAATCTGTCAGCTTCAGTGAAAGTCTGTGTTTTACCTCTTAAAACACTGATCCCGAAATCTACAGTTGCTTGGTTAGCAAGTGTATACTCCGCACCAAATGAATACCAAGTACGGTCTGTATCAGGAATTGAGATAGACAGATGGTTTTCATCCGCTGGTGATTCATCATACGCCATACCTGCACGTAGTTTCACCGCATTACTAAGCTGATAGTCAGCACCAACTGCAAAACGTAATGAATTAGAGAAATTCTCTTCTTTAGTGAATACTGAACCTGCGTTACCAACTACAGCTTCCAGTTCATCAAAACTATTCCAGCCAGTCCAAAGTACGCTATAGTGTAGTGAGGTTTCTTGGTTTAGTTTATGAGAACCTGAGATCTCAGCGATCGCAGGTAACGTTACATCCACTGAACCTGGTAATGACGCGCCATTCAAGCCGCCAATCGCTGCTGGTAAGTCGTTGCTAAAGTGGCCATCAAATGTGATATCTGTTTCACTACGGTAATGGAAGCCGATTAGGTTGTTTTCATCAATTTGATAAGCAACACCTAGGTTCCAACCAAAACCATAATCGTCACCTTCTAAATGTACCGCTTGAGTACTTGCTGGCAAACCTGTCGTTGTCGCACCAAGGTTACGGACAATTTTAGCATCGGCATAAACTTCATTAATACCAAACGCTACGCTCCATTGCTCATCAATTTGGTAAGCAGCAGAAATACCTAAGTTAACGGTCTTAATTTCAGTTTCACCCGCGATTTGGCCGGCAACATAATCCTTATCGAATTCTGTAGATAGACCAAACTGTGAATAGATACCTGCACCAATCGACCATTGGTCATTATATTTGTGTGTTGCATAAATAGCAGGAATAATAGCACTTGGTGCGATGCTGTTGTCATTTAACGCAGATGCAGGGATACCATTGCTAGTACCTGTTCCCGTCAGGCTTACGTCCGGTTGAACATACATAGCTGCTACTGATAATTGCGTGCCTGATAGCTTACCCATCAATGCTGGGTTACGTGCAACCACTGACGCATCGTCGGCTGCAGATGCTTCACCCGCATAAGCACGACCAAGGCCAGATACGTTTTGTTCCGCAAGTTGGAAGGCGGCAGCTAGTGCTTGTGATGACGATAAAATCGCACCTGATGCGATAAGACCTAATAATACTTTGTTCATACTCTAATCCCCTGTGAACTAACCATTTCCTGAGTAATGGTTAAAAAAACCAATTCGAGTAACACTGCGTAGCCTCACTTTGACCTTGCTCACCTAGCCAATATCCAGCTATGCCACACACCCACCAAATTGGCAGAATAATAAATTCATGACACCCTACCTAAAAGTGGAGTAGAAATCTCCTTTTTTGCGACTTTTCGTTGATTAAGTGAACATATAACGAACAAATTACGCACTTTATAAACTCATCGGATGAGATAAATTATCAAATGATAATAATTACCAATATCATTGACGTACCTTCATCCCTTATATACACTCTTCAATCTGAGTATGAGTCATTCTGTGTGCTAATCGTGCCAAGGAGAACAACATGTCGATAGCATTAATCGTTTGCGCATTGGTATTTTGCGGTCTCAGCGTATATTGCCTGTGCAAAGCAAACTACTGTGCCTGTCGCCACGCAGGAGAGTGTGATAATCCGGTCAGTCAATACTGGCTAGGTGCAATTGTCGCAGCGCTGCTATCACTGCTGCTAAGCTGTGCGGCGTTACATTCGGAAAAGGGAACATTACTGTGGATATTAATGATGGCAAGCTGTATGACTGGCGCAATGCTCTCTGCTAGATGGCAAAATCTCAAAAGACGCTGTAAAAACGCTTTCTTCCCAGTCGCGCAATCCAAGCCTTAAATCAATAATTGATCTCTTAGCAATCGTGAGAGGTTAATTTGATAATCAAGCGGCCTGACACTTGCAATCACTTTGATGTCTGACTCGCTTAAATCCAAATCTTTTGCCGTAACATGGTGGAGATGTTTGGTATTGTAAAACACTCGTACAAGAGGCGCCGTGGGTGCATGTTTATTGCCTTCGAGTACCAATCCTAATCGCTCGTTGGTCAGTTTAACAATAGTTCCTACGGGGTGAACCCCCATACACTTAATAAAACGTTGCACTAAAATAGGGTCAAATTGCTTTTTACTCGACAGCAAAAAGCGTAACGCATTAATAGGCTCATCAGCCTCTTTGTGGTGCTGATCTGAGGTTATGGCGTCGTATACATCCACAATCGCCATCATTCTTGCCGCGGTGCTGAGTGCGTCGTCTTTAATCCCTCTGGGATAGCCTGTACCATCTAAGCGTTCATGATGGTTGATGATCATGTCCAGCATGATTGGCGTGATCCCAGACTCTCCTTTGCTCAACCCCAACGACTGCGCCACATGTTTTTTGACCGCACGATACTCAAGATCGGTAAAATTGCCCGGCTTATTGATCAGCCCCTGCGGTAACTTAGCGTGACCAATGTCATGCAACATCGCCCCCATGGCTAACTGTTCAATAATGTGATGTTGCAAGCCAAGGTGTTTGGCAAATACGGTGATCAGAATGGCGCAGTTGGTCATATGACGCCAATTGTAGGCATCTTTGTCTTTGATCCGAGTTAAAATCGCCATCGCATTTGAATTGCGCAGTACCGAATCGACGATGTCTTTACTTACCTCATTGATGAGGCTCATATCGACCTTCAAACCCGACGTTACATCTCCATAGAGGCTTTGGATCTGACGGTTATTCTTTTCAAACTTTTGCATCGCAACCGCAAATTCTTGCTGCAAAGTTTGTTCTTTACTCACCGTTTTGGCTTTGGATTTTGGCTTGCTGCGAGCGGTGGAAAGACTGCCATCCATGCCATTTTTGGCGGCTGGTTCTTCAGGGGTTTGTGGTGCTTCAGTGACCGGTTCAGCTGGCTGCTGATATTTCTGTGGTACAGGAATATCGCTCTGCGTAAAGTCGATGGTGAGCTCCAGTACCCCTTTATCAATCAGTTTTTGAATGATGGCTTCATCTCTGACCATTCCCCGAGATTTGATCTTAATGCCCGCGTCAGACTTATGCTTGTGAACATTATCCACAAACATTCCTGGTCTAAGATCTTCAATGGGGAGGACAATCTGCATGAATCGCTTACACTACGTAGTTAGCCAATGAATATTAATACCATTGAATGAGGTGAAACACCATCTATTCAGATTAAATTCACACAAAGGTATGGTGAAATTACAACCACTCAGAAACGCTTGTTATACCAATTTGCTTAATTAAGTGATCTATTTTTAGGTGTTTGTGAGGTGTTGTAGGAGGGGAAACCCAACACCGTATACATGCTGGGTTTTATACAGTTGCTATTCTTGGAAATAAGTTCCCCAGCCGTCGTATTCAACGCCAGCGTCTAGTGCAACCTTTTCTAACTTGTCTACGTCTTCCATGATAACGTCGGTATCCAGTTCGGCTTCTACTACAACATCAAAGCCCCAAATTTTACCGCCGTCTTCGAGCTCAAGCTCTGCTGGTTCTTCAACATCATAGCCCAATTTAAATGCCGCTAATGCTGCTGCTTCCAGCTTGTCAAAATCCTCGCTTACAAAGTGATGTTCTACTTCATAAAGTGTTTCAGGGTTTGAACCGTCTTCTAGCAATGAAGAAACGATGTCTTCACTTATCTCACGCCAGTTTTCCATTATTTTAATCTCGCTTTTGCATCTAGTTCAGCTATTCTTTGAGCCATTTTAGCATGGATCTGAGCAGCGTGATCCCTTGCTGGCACTTCTGAGTCTAAATATTCTGGCTCTAGTATATCGATATAGACCTTACCATTATTCCAACGATTGAGCTTTATCTGCTCATGTGTTGAACTCATACATACTGGGATAATAGGCACATTGGCGCTCATTGCAGTATGAAATGCCCCGGTTTTAAATGGCAACAAACCGCGACCATAGCTTCTGGTTCCTTCAGGGAACATCCAAACCGATAGTTTTGACTCGGTGATTTTTTTTGCTGATTTGGTCAGTGTTCCCAAGGCTTTAGAACGATTAGCTCTATCAATCAAAATGTTGCCAGATAGCCAATACATTTGTCCAAAAAACGGGATCCACTTTAAGCTTTTTTTCCCCATGCTGACGGTGTTTTTTGGCACCACGGCCGGCAGCGTAAAGAGATCATAATTATTTTGGTGATTTGCAACATACATCGCAGGAACAACATGCTTGGCATTTGCATGCTGCGTAATAACCAATTCAACGCCTATCAACTTTGACATATAGCCATACCATTTGGCTATCGTGTGCACATTGTTGGCATGAAAAGGACGCACAATGCACAATAACAATCCGCAAATACCACTAACAATGATAAACACTGCTAATAAGAGAATTCGTATAATGGCAATCAATTTAACCACTCCAGAATTAAAATCTCGCGCATTATAGTAAAATAAGCGAACACTTGTAAGCTCAAAATGATGATAGTTTTGAGATTGCCAGAGGAGTCTCTAGGTATGAGAGTTAAGATGCTGATCTGTTTATAGAAAATAAAAATGCCGCTGAGTAGCGGCATTTGACACACGATTTATCATTTTTGCAAAATTTAGCTCATTGCGTTTTGCAGCTTTTTCATTGCTGACTTTTCTAGCTGGCGTACACGCTCTGCCGACACGCTATATTTCTCAGCTAAATCTTGTAGCGTTGCCTTTTCGTCAGCAAGCCAGCGTGCACTTACGATATCTTGAGAACGCTCATCAAGCGTTTTCAGTGCTGCAAATAGGCGATTATGTGACTGCTCTTGCCACTGCTCTTGCTCAACTTCTTCGGCAAGGTCACTACTTGTGTCTGTTAAATACTGTACTGGAGAGAAGTTACCCGCTTGGCTTTCGTCATCATCAGCAGATAGGTCAAAGCCCATATCTTGGCCTGCCATACGCGATTCCATCTCGCGAACTTCTTTCTCACTTACACCAAGCTCGTTTGCAACCGTTGTCACTTCGTCTTGGTTAAACCAACCTAAACGCTTTTTATTTTTGCGCAGATTGAAGAATAATTTACGCTGCGCTTTTGTCGTCGCAACTTTAACAATACGCCAGTTCTTTAATACATATTCATGGATTTCTGCTTTAATCCAATGTACCGCAAAAGAAACAAGGCGCACACCCACGCTTGGATCAAAACGCTTTACTGCCTTCATCAATCCAATATTACCTTCTTGGATCAAGTCAGCCTGAGGTAGGCCATAGCCTGAATAACTTTTTGCGATGTGAGCAACAAATCTCAAATGAGACATAATGAGCTGCTTAGCCGCGTTAAGATCCCCTTCTTCCTGAAGACGTGTCGCAAGTTTTCTCTCTTCCTCAGCGCCAAGCATAGGTATTGTGCTTACAGATTGAAGGTAACCTTCAACACTTGCGCTCTGCTGCCCAGTTAGTGCTAATGCGTATAAATCTTTAGTCATGTTTCACCTCAGTGATAAACCGTTTCGTGTATATTTAGCACTCTAACATCTAGAGTGCTAAATGCAATCTACTTTATCTGATTTTTAAAATCAACCTTTTTAGAAGAACTTCGAAAATAAAATATAACCTACTGAATAATATTAAAAATATTGAATTAACTAGGCTTCTTTTTACGATATTATTTTTTTATGACAGTGCTAAATTTAAATAGTTCTGATTGTTTGAGTGCTAAAACCTGATAGTAATTGGCAACCGACTGCTACACTTTAGCAGTCGGTTGGTGTTTGTAGCGTTAAATCATACCTTTTCAGGTTCAATCTCTTTGATATAACGGTGTACAGAAAGAAAAGAGCCTACAAACCCTAAAGTAATCGCAGTGCCAAGTAGCACTAAAAGTTCATTCCCTGCCATTCCCTGAAGCACAAAGTTGCTTTGATATACCCCAACAACTGTAGATACAGCTGACTCCAGCCACCACAACATAAGGCCAACACAGATAAAGGCAACCAAACCACCGACTATGCCATACCATACACCAGTCCAAAGAAACGGAGCCTGAATAAAGGTATTGGTCGCTCCCACCAGTTTTAGCACTTGGATTTCTTCTTTCTTGTCCATGATGGATAAGCGTATGGTATTTCCAATAATCAAGATAACGGCGCTAAGCAATAGAAACCCCACGGTGATCACACTTTCTTTTAGTAATCCCAGTAGTGCATTTAGGCGCTCTAGCCATTCAATATCCAGCTTACCAAACTCAACCTCTCGTTCTTTTTCAAGTTTAGTGAGAAGCTCTGTTGCGGCTTGTGGTTTTCTAAAACGACTAACAGGCGTTACTAGCACAACATTAGGCAGCGGGTTTTCTTCTAAATAGTTAAGCGCCTGACCAAAGCCAGACATAGACTTAAATTCATCCAAAGCTTGGCTTTTACTTATCAGTACTACTTTTTCTATTTCTGGATAGAGTGCAAGCCGCTTCACCAAGGTTTGTGTCTGTGCCTCTGTCATTTCGTCTTTAACAAACAATGATATTTCAGATGCCTCTTTAAACCCGCTACTTACCTGCTGTACATTTTTCACTACCACATAAAGCGTCGCTGGCAATGTCAGGCTGAGTCCCAAAACTAGAATAGTCATTAAAGAGGCCATTGGCGTACGCCACATTTCCCCAAGGCTCTGTACACCTTGACGAATAATCATCAAACAAAAAAAGTAAAAATGATGAAATACCGACTTTTTACTCTGTTCAGCCTGATTTCCTCGTCCTTTAAACAGCAAACTCATAGCGTGTCCTCCGCTAGCGGATCTTGTAGCATGCGTCCTTGATTAAGCGTGAAGCTACGGTATTTCATACGTGCTATTAACCCCAAATCATGAGTAGCGATAAGAACGGATGTACCACGGCGATTAAATTCTTCAAATAGGTTCAGAATTTCCATCGATAGTTCTGGGTCTAAGTTCCCCGTAGGTTCGTCTGCAAGCAGCAAAGGCGGCGAGTTAACAATCGCTCTTGCTATGCCAACACGTTGCTGTTCACCTCCAGATAACACACTCGGATGGCACTTTGCTTTATCAAGCAAACCCACCTTGTCCAGAGCGGCATGTACTCTTTTGGTGATCTGTTTATGGTGAGTACCTTCAATAACTAAAGGTAGTGCGACGTTATCAAATACGCTGTAACGTTCGAGTAGGCGGTGGTTTTGAAAAATAATCCCAATATCTCGGCGAACGAAAGGAACCTGCCGGTTAGATACCGTATTGAGATCGACACCATTAATGTAGACACGGCCTGCTGATGGCCTTTCCATCACGCTAACCAACTTTAATAATGTACTTTTACCAGCGCCACTGTGGCCGGTTAAAAATGCGAGTTCTCCATTTGCAAGTTCAAAGCTCACTTTTTCCAGCGCTTTGTGCCCACCAGGATAAGTTTTGCTCACTTGCTCAAATTTAATCATGTTGGCCTCTTATACTTATTTTAACCATGACACTCAGTCCGTGGCATTGTAGCAATTCGGCAATCGAATAAAGCGGGCAAATTTGCCCGCTTTATTGCAACTGATGTCTCTATTTATTCTTGACTGAACAATGCCTCGATAAAGTCATCACTCTTAAAGGTGCGTAAGTCATCAATGCCTTCACCTACACCTATATATCGAATTGGTACCTTAAACTGATCCGCCACAGCAAAGATAACCCCACCTTTGGCTGTACCATCAAGCTTAGTTAACGTGATACCAGTTAAGCCAACCGCTTGATTAAACAGTTTTACCTGACTAATCGCATTCTGACCAGTTCCGGCATCAATCGTCAACATCACTTCATGTGGCGCATCAGGGTCTAACTTTTTCATTACTCGAGCTATCTTCTCAAGCTCTTGCATTAGGTTATCTTTATTTTGTAATCGACCCGCTGTATCCGCTATTAATACATCGATATTTCTCGCTTTAGCGGCTTGGAAGGCATCAAATACCACCGACGCAGAATCAGCACCTGTGTGTTGGGCAACAACGGGGATACTGTTTCTTTCACCCCATACCTGCAACTGCTCTACCGCAGCCGCGCGGAAAGTATCGCCAGCCGCCAACATGACGGATTTACCTTCGCTTTGAAACTGTTTGGCAAGCTTACCGATTGTTGTCGTTTTACCAACGCCATTTACGCCAACCATTAAGATAACAAAAGGTTTCTTATCGACAGGGATCTCAAGCGGTTGCTCTGCGGTATTTAAGATCTCTGACATTTCTTTTTTCATTAGATCATATAAAGCTTCACCGTCTTTTAACTGCTTTCTATCAGCAGCATCAGTCAGGTTATCTATCAGCTTCATCGTGGTTTCAACACCAATATCAGCCGTTAGCAATTGCGTTTCTAGATCTTCGAACAACTCATCATCGATTTTCTTGCCTTTGAATACCGAAGCAAAGCCTGAGCCGATATTGGCCTTGGTTTTCAACAAGCCTTTTTTAAGACGGGAGAAGAAACCTTCTTTTTTCGGCTTTTCTTGTTCTTGAGCTAATTGTGCCTGACGCTCTGCTTCCTCACGCTCAGCTTGTTCTTTCGCTAGTTGTGCCTGACGTTCTGCTTCCTCACGCTCGGCTTGCTCTTTAGCCAATTGTGCCTGACGTTCTGCTTCCTCACGCTCGGCTTGTTCTTGAGCTATTTTTGCTTGGCGTTCCGCTTCTTCACGCTCAGCTTGCTCTTTGGCTAACTGTTCTTGGCGTTCTGCTTCTTCACGCTCGGCTTGCTCTTTAGCCAATTGCGCCTGACGTTCCGCTTCCTCACGTTCAGCTTGTTCTTTCGCTAATTGTGCCTGACGCTCTGCCTCCTCACGCTCAGCTTGTTCTTTCGCTAATTGCGCCTGACGTTCTGCTTCTTCACGCTCAGCTTGCTCTTTGGCTAACTGTTCTTGGCGTTCTGCTTCTTCACGCTCGGCTTGTTCTTTTGCAAGTTGTGCCTGACGTTCTGCTTCCTCACGCTCGGCTTGCTCTTTGGCTAACTGTTCTTGGCGTGCTGCTTCCTCACGCTCAGCTTGTGCTTTCGCAAGTTGTGCCTGACGTTCTGCTTCCTCACGCTCAGCCTGTTCTTTCGCTAATTGCGCCTGCCGTTCTGCTTCCTCACGCTCG
>JWIH01000012.1 GCA_000814665.1 Pseudoalteromonas flavipulchra NCIMB 2033 = ATCC BAA-314 | reverse complement strand
GGGAGGCTTTGAAGCAGAGACGCTAGTTTCTGTGGAGCCGACCTTGAAATACCACCCTTGTAGTGTTGATGTTCTAACTTAGGCCCCTGAATCGGGGTTGAGGACAGTGCCTGGTGGGTAGTTTGACTGGGGCGGTCTCCTCCCAAAGAGTAACGGAGGAGCACGAAGGTTTGCTAAGTACGGTCGGACATCGTACGGTTAGTGTAATGGTAGAAGCAAGCTTAACTGCGAGACAGACACGTCGAGCAGGTACGAAAGTAGGTCATAGTGATCCGGTGGTTCTGAATGGAAGGGCCATCGCTCAACGGATAAAAGGTACTCCGGGGATAACAGGCTGATACCGCCCAAGAGTTCATATCGACGGCGGTGTTTGGCACCTCGATGTCGGCTCATCACATCCTGGGGCTGAAGTCGGTCCCAAGGGTATGGCTGTTCGCCATTTAAAGTGGTACGCGAGCTGGGTTTAGAACGTCGTGAGACAGTTCGGTCCCTATCTGCCGTGGGCGTTTGAGAATTGAGAGGGGCTGCTCCTAGTACGAGAGGACCGGAGTGGACGAACCGCTGGTGTTCGGGTTGTGATGCCAATTGCATTGCCCGGTAGCTACGTTCGGAACTGATAACCGCTGAAAGCATCTAAGCGGGAAGCAGGCCTCGAGATGAGTTCTCACTTTGACTTAGAGTCAACTGAAGGGCCGTTGAAGACTACAACGTTGATAGGCGAGATGTGGAAGTGCTGTGAGGCATTAAGCTAACTCGTACTAATTACCCGTGAGGCTTAACCATACAACACCAAAGTGGTTTATAAGCGACAGAAGTTAATAGACTAAAGTAGACAAAGAATTTAATAGCTTTTTCCGGATTTACATTGATGAGGGAGACTTCATTGATGAACAGAATTTCCTGGTGACTATAGCGTTTTGGACCCACCTGACCCCATGCCGAACTCAGAAGTGAAACAAAACAGCGTCGATGATAGTGTGGATTACCCATGTGAAAGTAGAACATCGCCAGGGCCAAATAAGAAAAACCCGTTGCAGAAATGCGACGGGTTTTTTGCTATTTGGGGTAAAGTACTTCCATGTAGCATCTCCCCTTCGCGCGTCCTTGCGCTCACTTCCTCGAACTGCGAAGCGGTGCTTCGGTTTCTCGTCACCCAAACTCAGAAGTGAAACAAAACAGCCGAAGGGTCGGCCCCGGTCAATGATAGTGTGGATTACCCATGTGAAAGTAGAACATCCTACTTCGTAGCGAGCCAGGGCAAAATAAGAGGTTGATGAAAAGCGTTCATCCATGAACTTCATCGACATTCGAACATCCGTGTACATCAAAACCCATTGCAGTAATGCGACGGGGTTTTTTTGCTATTTGGGGTAAAGCACTTCCATGTAGCATCTCCCCTTCGCGCGTCCTTGCGCTCACTTCCTCGAACTGCGAAGCGGTGCTTCGGTTTCTCGTCACCCAAACTTAGAAGTGAAACAAAACAGCCGAAGGGTCGGCCCCGGTCAATGATAGTGTGGATTACCCATGTGAAAGTAGAACATCCTACTTCGTAGTGAGCCAGGGCAAAATAGAGAAACCTATTGCAGTAATGCAGCGGGTTTTTTGCTATTTGGGGTAAAGCACTTCCATGTAGCATCTCCCCTTCGCGGGTCTTTGCGCTCACTTCCTCGAACTGCTAAGCGGTGCTTCGGTTTCTCGTCACCCAAACTCAGAAGTGAAACAAAACAGCCGAAGGGTCGGCCCCGGTCAATGATAGTGTGGGCTTCCCATGTGAAAGTAGAACA
Organism: Pseudoalteromonas flavipulchra NCIMB 2033 = ATCC BAA-314; assembly: GCA_000814665.1. Classification (GTDB taxonomy): domain Bacteria; phylum Pseudomonadota; class Gammaproteobacteria; order Enterobacterales; family Alteromonadaceae; genus Pseudoalteromonas; species Pseudoalteromonas maricaloris. Next base: position 276,652 of record JWIH01000012.1, on the reverse strand, counting down.
TCCTACTTCGTAGCGAGCCAGGGCCAAATAAGAGAAACCCGTTGCAGTAATGCGACGGGTTTTTTGCTGTTTGGGGTATAGAGATTTAATACCAATTGTATTAGGTAAATGAGCTATTTGAAGCGGAGAAATAGCTTTAGTAGCTAGGCAAAAATTTTGCTATTTAGTTGTTCTAAATGAGAAATTTTTAACGACACTAATATGGTATTTCACCCTTCAAATTGATTGGAGACTTAGTGCAATTGGTATAAGATATAAAACCCTCGCAAGCCAATCAACACATCGCGAGGTGAACTCACTCCCACCACAGTATAATCATAGTGCAACATGGTAGATGGTTTATCCGCAAGCATTCATCCTAAACATTTCATAAAGTCAATTTTCTCACCACATTGATAGCTGTAAATATCGGCGATGCTACTACCTTTTGTGTGAGATCTTCGTTATGATTTTGCTTTTGTTTCACAACTAATTACGAAATGTCAGAACTCTATCATTGGTTTGATCTCTTGGGCGTTATGGTTTTTGCGATCTCGGGAACGTTAATTGCGCATAGTAAACACATGGATGGCTTTGGTGTGATTGTCCTTGCGACTGTAACTGGTATCGGAGGGGGAACATTACGAGACTTGATTTTAGATCAACCCGTTTTTTGGCTTCATGATACTAGCTATATTTACGCTATTTTATTTGCTGTCGCTGTGAGTATATGGTGGCTAAATCGGCATCAAAATATTCCAAGAACTGTACTGCAGGTTGCTGATGCTATTGGGCTTGCTTTTTTTGCTGTAATGGGAGTACAAAAGGCTTTAAGTATTGGGATGCCTGATACTACAGCTGTGATCATGGGCGTATTGACCGGGTGTTTTGGTGGAGTCATCAGAGACGTATTGGCTCGAGAAATCCCCCTTCTTCTAAAAGGAGAGTTATACGCGATCACCTGCATTTTTGGCGGGGTAGTCTATACTCAAGCAATTAAATTGGGCATGGCAACAGAATACGTAATGGTATTGTCCATGGCGGCAACCTTGTTATTGAGATTAGCGGCTATGCGATACCACTTGGTGTTACACGTATTTAACTATAAATATTAAGTAAGCAGGAGACATGGATGTCTTTAGCAAGAGTCTTCACTCGAGCACAAGTTGGTATTACCGCACCCGAGGTAATTGTTGAGGTACACCTTAGTAATGGTTTACCTGCCTTTAGTATTGTTGGGTTACCCGAAACCTCAGTTAAAGAAGCCAAAGAGCGCGTTCGTAGTGCCCTTGTTAATGCTGGCTTTTTATTTCCAGAACAGCGTATCACAGTAAACTTAGCACCAGCAGATTTACCCAAAGACGGTGGCCGCTTTGACTTTGCAATCGCACTCGGTGTTCTCGTCGCATCAGGACAGTTAGATAGCCATGCTATTGCTGATAAAGAGTTTTATGGTGAGCTTGCGTTAAATGGTGAGCTGAGGACGGTCACTGCGATTTTGCCATCTGTTATTGCAGCAGCGAAGGAGGGGAGAACTGCTTACTTACCAATTGGTAACGATGCAGTTGCGAGCCTCGCCGCTGATGCCAATCGTGTTGCTATAAGCTGCTTGCGTACAGCATGGTTAGGCTTAAGCGGCCAGCAATCACTTAGGTTTAATCAACTCTACCCAGATAATTTAAATATTGAAGCTTCAGGTGGGAGCTTGCTGGATATGGCTGAGGTGAAAGGACAAGAGGGAGCGAAGCGAGTGCTAGAAATAGCCGCGGCAGGTGGGCATAACGTTTTATTTCTTGGTCCACCCGGCACTGGAAAATCGATGCTTGCTCAGCGTCTACCCACGATAATGCCACTAATGACGGATAATCAGGCGTTAGAAACGGCTTCTATCTATTCCATACTGGGAAAAACAATCAGCCAATCAAACTGGAAAACAAGGCCTTTTAGAGCTCCACATCATACTTGCTCTGCGGTAGCCTTGGTTGGAGGCTCGTCGAACCCTAAGCCTGGGGAGATATCATTGTCAAATAATGGTGTTCTATTTTTGGACGAGTTACCAGAATTTGATAGGAAGGTACTAGACTCATTACGTGAGCCGATGGAAACGGGCATGGTAACGATTTCGCGCGCAGCTCGGCAAGTTGATTACCCTGCAAACTTTCAACTGATCGCAGCATTAAATCCAAGTCCTACAGGTTGTTACACTGACAAAAGAGCGTCTCCAGATCAAGTATTGCGCTATTTGGCTAAGATTTCAGGTCCATTTTTAGACCGAATAGATCTACAAGTAGAATTACCTCGTCTAAAAACGGAAGAACTACAGTCACAGCATGATGGTGAGTCTAGCGCGACAATAAGGGCTAGGGTGGAGCTGGCCTATAAAACAGCTTTAGCACGTCAGGGAAAATGTAACGACCAACTGAGTGTAAAAGAGCTAAATCATATCTGCTATCTTGCTGATGCTGAACGTTTATTTCTAGCAAAGGCAGCAGAAAAACTAAAGCTATCACCACGTTCATATCATCGAATAATCAAGGTTGCACGTACCATAGCGGATCTGAGCTCGACACCTAATATTGGCTTATCACATTTAAAGGAAGCGCTTAGTTATCGCGCGCTGGAGAGGCTGTTAGCTCAGTTAACACAGTATTAGCTAACGGCACTTCAATAGATAGCGAGTTTATTATTGGGAAAGGTTAAGCTGACAACATATAGCCTTTACCACGAACCGTCACAATGCGTTTTTGCTCTTTTTCATCGCCGAGTTTTTTGCGTAGTCGGCCAACTAAGACATCAACCGTTCTGTCACTTGGGCTCCAATCAGGTTGCCCAATATCTTCTGAAATACGCTCTCTGGATGTTGCCCTTCCTGCATTGGAAATAAGACAAATTAATACTTTATGCTCTGCTTCGGTAAGTCGAGACTCAATACCATGTTGATTGATTAAGGTACGGTTATCAGGGTGTAGTTTAAAGTCAGCATATTCGATAAACTCTTCCGATTCATCGTCTTTATTACCAACTAAACGTTTGTATAAGGCACGCATACGCAGTTCAAGCTCAAGCGTATCAACAGGCTTACAAACGTAGTCATCAGCACCTTGCGCAAGACCTGCGATTCTGTCGGCTTGAGAGTCTCGACTGGAGAGCATGATGACACCAAGGTCTGATAAGGTATTAATCTCTTTCGCAAGTTGCAGGCCATCGGTGGCGGGTAAAACAACATCAACAATAGCAAGTGCAAATGGGTTTTGGGTTTGAGATTGAATAAGCTCAAGCGCAGTAGCCCCTGTATTGTCTACAGTGATACTGAACTCGGTATTTTCAAAGTGGCTACACAGTCGCTTTGCTAAGAGTTCATCATCTTCAACTAATAAAACCTTTATGCTCATGTTTTCACTGTTAATTGTTGTTTAATTGTCGTTAATATAACACTGAGAGATCGCTGCTTGGAAGTACATGAAACGAATTCTTACAACTCTGTATCTGGCACGTTAACCTGACAACCTAGTTCGATCAAGGGGAAACCGAGCTTTATTATTAAATTATATACAATGATGTGTTTGATTGCTGCTTCGCTAAACAAAAAGGCGACACAGAGTGCCGCCTAGTGTTGATTACTTACCGTATAGATGTTCCCACCACTGTGGCTCTTGTTTTAAATGTTTATCGAAATAAGCAAGCATGGTGTTCCACCAATGGAAGCGCTTGTCACGAGCAAAAATTTGATGATCTGCGCCTTTGTATTCGACCAATTCAACATCTTGGCCAAGGATTTTCAATGCGGTATACATATTGTGACTTTCACCTGGCGGCACATTGGTATCCGCGTCGCCGTGAATTAACAATAATGGTGTTGTTACTTTGTCTGCATTAAATACCGGGCTATGTTGTGAGTAAAGCGTTGGATTGTTCCAGGGGAAACTTCCTTTTGAGGCCTCGCCAGAATACAGATAACCCCACCAGCCTTGGCCCCAGTATGAGGTAATATTAGAAATACCAGCATGTGAGATAGAAGCTGAGAACAAATCAGTTTTTGTTGTTAGCAGCATAGTCATGAAGCCGCCGTAAGAAGCACCTAAATTACCTAAACGCTTGTCATCAACGAAAGGGTAAGCTTTCACAAACTCTTTGGTACCCATGATGATATCGTTAGCGGTGTGTTCACCCCAAGCATTAACGTGTTCTGCTGAGAATTTCTGACCGAAACCTGTCGCACCAGTTGGTTGCAAGACATAAACCACATAGCCTTTTGCTGCCCATAAGTTAAATGGGTAACGCCCTGTAAAGCCACGAGTCACTGGAGAAGTGCCACCGTAGTAATAAACGAGTGCTGGGTATTTTTTAGCTTTGTCTAAATCGTGTGGTAGATACACGCGGCCTTTAATCTCCACGCCTTCAGTATTAGTAAAATTAAACTCTTCTAGGTTGGCAATTTCCGCATTCTGGTATGCGATATTTGTTGAGTCCCAGAGCGTGTCAGCTCGCTTATCTGAGGTTGACATGGTTTTTAACTGTTGTGGAGTTGATGCTGTAGTTCCCGTGAATAAGATCTCTGGATTACGTTCACTCGACACAGAATAGTTGGCGACAACATCCAGCCCAGTGTTTAAGCGTTTGAAAGTAGACTTACTTTCGTCAAAGAGGAAAAGCTGTTGACGATCTTGGTCAGTCGCTTTTAGTACCACATCGCCATTACTGAGTACGGTAAAGCTGCCTATGGCTGGGTCAAAGTTTTTACTCAGTGCTTTTACATTGTTGCCTTTGCGATCTAACCAATAGAGTTGGCCATCATAGTTATTCGCGAGCATACCTTCAGGTAAGTTGCGCCCCGCACCTTCGGCAAAATCAGGACCTGCAGTTACATAAATACCATTTTTAGTGTATTGAGCGCCACTAAATGTACGATACTGGCCTATGACACTTTGCTGTTTGTTTGATAGATCGATTTCTATTAACTCTGTCAACATGTGAGGAGGTTGCGCGTAGTCTTGCTTATTACGCGTTGCTAAAACCGTGTTTGCTTGTGCGTCAAAGTCGGCCAAGCTGTGGCTTTGTGTGCCAACGGTCACTGGATTAAGTAACCCACTTTTTATATCGAGTAAGAAGATTTGCGATTGAGTGCGAGCATATGACCATCTATCTTCTAAACCTTGATAATGTTTAGTCAGTTTGCCTTCTTCTTTGCCGCTGTTGGTCCAAGCAAAAATAAGCGTGTCATTATCAAAAAACTCGATACTATTAGCGCCATTGAGCTTAGTAGCAACTTGAGTACGTTTAAAGGTTTTTACATCAAGGACGTAAGCTTTATTATCTTTTAAATAAGTGAGTTTGCTGCTGTCATCACGCCACGCAAAGCTATTTGCGCTCATGCCATCGAAACTGTAAAGCATGTCACCATCTTCATTGTATAAAGCAGTTTCGGTGATTGCTGAGTTGCCCTTTTCATCATCGTAGTGGCGTATGGTAGAAATGTAATATTCGCCGTTAGGTGCAAGTGAGATAGCACTCACTGTTGGAGCATCAAACAACTGCTTTGCAGACAGCGCTTTGGTTTGTTTTTCTGTTAGCGTGATAGCGTCATGTGCTGCTTCGCCTTCAAAGCTAAGATCAACCTTCTTCCAGTCATTTACCTGCTCAGCGATAACGAGGATTTGATGATCGCCCTTGACGACATCAAGCTGAACCTCTTTAACACCGGAGACTGGCTCTCCATTTAGAAATATTTTGGCTTTCTCAATGCCCTCAAGCTTGAGTTTACCTGAGACAAAACGTTCAGTAGTGAAATTAAACTTCAGAGCTTGTAGTCCAGGTATCGTTAATTGAGATACTTTATTCAGTGCTTGCCATTTGCTCTCATTATTGAATAGCGTTACCTGTTTGACGTCTTGTTGTAATGATGGTAGCAGGTTTTCAATAATTGCATCACGATGAGCTGTATCCGCTGGCTTTATTGTTGATTCGCCTGCGATGGGACCCAAAAATTGTATTTTTGATTCGTCTAATGGGCTTGCTGAAAGTTGTGCTGAGACTGCCGTAAATAGTAGAGTGACGGCTGTACGTAATTTCATTTATTTGCGCCTATTGTAGGTAATTATATGATAAAACTATATCATAGTATTTTGAACTGGTTGTATTGCTGCGATAGACGTCCTAAATTTAATAGTCTGTGTTGATGAGCAACATAACGTATGCGGTTAAGCAAACACTTAGCGTTGAATAAAGAGGAGAATTTACTTGGTTTTATTATTAACCTACATGTTTTTGGCAATAGCTATCTCTTTTATCTGTTCGGTGATGGAAGCAGTGCTACTTAGTATTACGCCAAGCCATATAGGGATCTTAAAGCAAGACAATGATGCATTAGCATCGCGAGTTCAACGCCTTAAAGACAATATTGATCAGCCTTTATCTGCCATTCTAACGTTAAACACCGTTGCGCATACCGCCGGTGCTGCAGGGGTTGGCGCACAAGCTGCTGTGGTATTTTCAGATGCAGCTGTCGGTATAGCCTCGGCAGTGATGACGCTACTGGTTTTGGTACTGTCAGAAATCATTCCGAAGACTTTAGGGGCGACTTATTGGCGCGGGTTAACACCTATCGTTTCAAGTGTGTTGGTATGGCTAGTTCGAATATTGAAGCCATTCGTGTGGATGTCTGACCAACTTACAAAAGTGATAGGTCGTAAAGAAGACGAAGCCCACTACATTCGTCAAGAAATCGAAGCAATGGCGGAGATAGGCTCTGAAGCAGGCGCGTTGCACCAAGATGAAACTGAAACTATTCGCAGCTTGTTGCGCTTTCGCCACGCCAAACTCGAAAGCATCATGACACCAAGAACGGTGCTATTTAAAGTGCATAAAGATATGACAGTACACGAGTATTTGTCTGAACATGGTTCAGTTGCCTTTTCTCGGGTGTTGGTATTCGATAAAAACACAGATGACATCATCGGCTTTGTACACAAGAATGACATTATGCTGGCTTATCATAGGCTTGGAGAAGAATATAAAATTGGCAAGCTATCTCGCCCTCTTTATACCGTACCAGAGACGCTAGCTGCGCCAGAGCTATTCAAAGCGTTACTGGCAAAGCGTCTACACATTGCGCTTGTCATTGATGAATATGGCGATGTACAAGGCATAGTGACATTAGAAGATTTGCTTGAATCATTAATGGGAATGGATATTGTTGATGAGCGAGAGCAAACCACCAATATGCAAGCTGCTGCTAAGCAAAAGTGGCGAGAGCGAGTAGATAATCATGATAATTTGATTGAAGACAGCGACGAAGCTGAAGAGGCGTCTGAAACGCAAAGCGATGGAGAGGAAACGCCCTCTCCAGAGGTTAAGGATTCGAATTAATCATGCGCTGCCAAGAGTGTATCCACCCAACTAGGTCTGTTAGTGGTTTAGGTTTGCTGATTAAAAAACCCTGCATTAATAAGCTATGCTTGTAGCGGTCAAGGTATTGTAGCTCTTCAATCCGCTCTATACCTTCAGCTACTATGTCTAACTGTTGATTTTGTGCGATGTCGATTAAGCTGTCGATAAGTACCTGTGAAAAGCGATCGGATTCCACATGGGTTATCAAAGAGCGGTCGATTTTGATCTCGGTAAACGGCAAAGACTTTAATTGCTGAATATTGGTAAATCCAGTACCAAAGTCATCTAACGAAATATCAAACCCTCGGATCCGTAACCGGTTCATTGTTTCCAGTTGAATAGACTGATTCATCGGTTGGTTTTCAGTAATTTCTAAAATGATATCACTAGGCTTTAAACGGTTTATTTCTAGAATAAGTGCCAATTTATCTGGACAGCTCAAATCATTTAATTGCACGGGCGATAAGTTGAAGGCCAGTTTAATCGGGTAATTGAGTTCAGATTTGATTGCTTTGAATTCATCCGTTGCCTTTTCAAAAAGCTGGAAAGTAATGATATTGATTAGATCGGTATCTTCGGCCACGCCAATGAAATGGTCTGGTAAAATGACCTGCTCGGTATTTTTAGACACAATACGGGCAAGCACTTCGACACTTTTTATCTTTTTGTCACCACGGTGAACCTTTGGCTGATAGTAAGGCGTAATTTCATTGTGACTAATGGCGTGCAAAAGATCGCTTTCGGTCACCTTTTCAATACGGCTACGTTTAACAGTGGTATACGTCTCCATTTTTTTGAGCATGCGCTCGACATCAACCAATTGTACGGGCTTGGAAATATTGCCGATAAGATGTGCATTGGACTGTCTGGCAAGGTTGGTTGCTAGATCAATAATCTTTTCGTCCATTTCGGAAATAATAATAATGCCGCCAGAGAACCTTAGCTCTCCTAGTTGGCGAATAAACTCCATGCCATCCATTTCGGGCATATTGAGATCTGTAAAAATGGCGTCAAATTGATGAGGAGTATGCCGTATTTTTTCTACAGCATTCACCGCACTTGAGCAGGTTGTGACATGCTCAATACCAAGCTCAGTCATAATAGCTTGCATTACGACGAGGATCGCGGGTGAATCATCTACTACCATTATCCGATGTTTTGCTAATGACATTAACAATTCCTTCGTATACCTTACCTCCTTAAAGTCTAGTACAAATAATTTAAAGTGCTCAAATCTCAAAATGCTTTAAAAGGTGATTTTTACTCAATTTGAAGCGCCATAATGACACTTTGCCTGCATTTTTCTAATTCAGATTTTGGCAGCACTTTATGAAGCGGGCGCTTTTAGCGATAATGCCCCAAATGACCTTTGGATCTGAATATGAATAGAGTCGAGCTTTCGCTAGCGGACAAAGCGGTATCTATCTTTTTTAACCAACAACAAGTAGTACAGCTTTTTGTTGAGCAGCAAGCGATTACCTTTGAAGAGCAACATAATGGCATTTTCGCGACCATTGATGGACAAGCACTGGCGGTAAGTACAGAGCAGTTACCTCAGGGATTACTTGGAATTGCAGTAAATGGAGCTGAGCTTCAGTGGCTTGAAGTGAGCACTGAAACACCTAAAGAAAAACGCAGCCTATTTGGTTTGGCAGCATTGGGCTTAAAGTTATTTAAAAGTGCCAAGGTGGTCAAAGCTGCCTTGGCTGGCGCATCCGTGGCAGGGTACGCATGGCTATTTTCTTGGCAGTTTGCGCTTATGCTTGTGGCTTGCTTAGTCGTTCATGAATATGGCCACGTCCGCGCGATGCGCTATTTTGGGATTAAAACAAAAGGCATCTATTTGATCCCTTTCGTTGGTGGCCTGGCTGTAAGTGACGATAAGATCACGACCCGCTGGCAAGATGTAGTTATTTCGTTGATGGGACCGGCATTTGGTTTGATAACCTCAATCCTTGGAGTGGTGTTGTATTACGCGACAGAGATGGAAATCTTTGCTGGTGTTGCAGTATTAAGTGCGCTGTTGAACTTATTCAATTTACTACCTATTTTGCCGTTAGATGGTGGGCATGTTCTAAAAAGTATAAGCTTTTCAATGCGCTCTTGGGTGGGGTTATTGGCGTGTATGGCAGGAGTATTATTCGGCCTTTGGATAAGTTACACCTTTGGCTTAATCCTACTGGTGATATTCATATTGATTGGTAGTTTTGAAATCCTGATTGAGTGGCGTGGCCGTAATTACAGTCACTTATTACCCCTTGACCGATATGGGCAAGTGGTCAGCGCCATTATGTATATAGTTGTTATTACAGGTCATGTTGCGGTAATGATGCATTTTGCTGATTCAGAGAATCCAATCCTAAGTTTACCAATGAAAATTTTATCAAGTTAATCTGTGTAAGAAGGTGCGTTACGCACCTTCTTACAGAGGCAGCAACAATAAAGTTGCGATAATTACACCCGTTACCAGCAATTGTACTAGGCAAAATCCCATAATATCTTTGGCTTTAAGGTCTGCAATTGCAAGTACCGGCAGTGCCCAAAATGGCTGGATCAGGTTAGTCCAAGCATCACCCCATGCAACGGCCATCGCGACTCTGGCTATGTCCGCATTAAGCGCTTCTGCTGCGGGAATGATAATTGGTGCTTGTACCGCCCACTGACCGCCGCCTGAAGGCACAAATATATTTACAAGGCCTGCACTTAAAAAGCTCCACAGCGGTAATGTCCATTGACTGCTAATAGAAACAAATCCTTGAGATATTTGTTGTGCTAGTCCTGTTTCAACCATCATAGCCATGATCCCAGCATAAAAAGGAAACTGGATCACGATACCGGCACCACCTTGAATTGCTTGTTGTAGGCTATTGAGAATATTTGCAGGGGTTTTGTGTAGCAGCATGGCTAAGAACAAAAACAGGGCTATGACGATATTCAATGTCAATGTGCCTGCATTAAATATAAAGTAAAAGCCCAAGTAGCTAAGACCGATTGCTCCTCCTAACATACCAAGCCATGAGGCATTTTCTAATTTTGCAGCCGGAGTATTGTGGGTACTGATATTATTACTTTGTTCAATGAGCTTTTCTTTATCAACAATAACTGCGTCATCATCTTTGGGAAGCATTAGTTTATTTATAAGTGGTAAAACGATAAAAATACTGAGTACGATGAGTAGGTTAAATGGTGCAAAGATTGTCTCTGAAGTGGTAACAATACCTATGCTCTTTTCACTAAAGTGCCCCGGAGTTGCGATAGTCAGGGGGACTGAGCCTGATAGGCCTGCGTGCCAAACAACAAAACCAGAGTAAGCACTAGCCACTAACAGGCGATAATCAACTTTCACTTTTCGAGCGATGGCCTTTGCGAACAAAGCCCCGACTACTAAGCCAAACCCCCAATTTATCCAGCTGGCGCTCATCGCAACAAAGGTGGTGAGTATAATTGCTTGAGAAGGAGTTTTAGCTAGGCCTGCGATACGGTCTAGCGCTTTCGCTATTGGAGGGGTAACAGCAAGCATGTGACCACATAATAAAACTAACAACATTTGCATCGCAAAAGTAAGCAGCTTCCAAAAGCCATTACCCCATGCCTCAAGCACCATGACAGGCGTTGCTGGAGTAAACAATGTAGCGAGTACCATCACCAAAAAAGTGAGTAAAAGCACAATCACAAATGGATCGGGTAGATACTTGTCGACTAATTTTGTTAGCGGGGTGATAAACTTGCCAAGCATAAGACATCCTGTTTTCATTATTATTTTATGCAAATCAAAGTGATTGAATTACGCATCATAATATAGCTAAACTTTAAGCTAAAAGTTAGTGGTTTAGGCTAACTTATAGTGAACAGAAAACAATGAGTTTCATTGGTTTCTTTTAAAATCAAAGTGTTAGTGTTGGCATGAAATCTGATATATTAAAAAGAAAGACTTTAAGTAACTAAGAGAGGTAACTATGTCTGGACAAGGTTCTGGTGGTAATGTAATTGCAGCGATTTGTAACGTCTTTTTCCCTGGCCTTGGTCAGTTGGTTCAAGGTCGTATATTGGCGGCTTTAATCTTCGCAATAGTTGTTGTAGGTGGGTATGCACTGTGGTTTTTATTGGTTCCACCTGTGATCGCAGCTGTTTTCCATTTGTGGGCTATTATTGATGCTGCTAAGTATACGCCGCCTAGGTATTAACGGTTATACCAAAAAGTATAACCACCCAGTCAGGCTGACCATGCTCAGCACAGTGGACAGCACAACGGTAGCCGCAAGTGTTGCTTGTTGGCTGTCGAGCTGTCTAGCAACAAGATAGGCATTGACTCCTAAAGGAGAGGCACTCATTAAAGTCACCACCTGAACTTGCTGAGTTGCCAATCCTAAATAAGTGGCAAAGAGATAAACCAATCCCGGTAGTAGCGTCAGTTTTACTGCACTTAGCCATATCGCACCGTGTAACTTTCCTCGCACGCCGTACTGTACCAAGCTCGCACCCAGAATAAATAGCGCCCCTGGAATGGCAGGTTTTGCCAACCAACTAAAGCTTTCAAGTATTAAGCTTGGTAGCTTTAATCCAGCAACGTTTAATATCAAACCACTCGTAATACTTATCACTATTGGATTTAACAGCAGGGGTTTCGCAATATCCAACTTATTCTTGTGTCTTGCTGCCAGTAAAAAAGTCATAAAAAACAGCATCGCACTGTGGAATGTAATAATCATAAATACCATGGCAGCGGCTTGCTCACCGAGCGCCATTAGGATAATCGGTAATCCGACTAACACGGTATTAGAGTAGGTGCCACTTAATGCTAATGCTGCACTGTCTGCTTTTGAGCGATGTTGTGCCTTGAAAAGAAATAGGTATAGGCCTGCATAAGTCAGAGCGACTGGGAGATAAAAGGATAATAACAAGGAGCCTGTTGCGAGGCTTTTCAGATCTGCTTGCACCATACTGCTAAATAACAGTACAGGAATACATAAATTAAAGATAAAAGTACGCAAGCCATCAAGCTGATTGATGGCGATAAAGCCAATCTTTGCACTCAAAAAACCAGAAATAACGATAAAGATGAGAGGAAATAAGATCTCAACAGGCGACATGCGTTGACCAACAATCGAGTGGTTAAAAGGTAATTCTATCAATGAATGCTTAGCGGACGCCACTTAGGTATAATAAAAGAAGGTGATTTAGTTAAGAAGTAAAGATGGAATACCAGTTTATTCGTGACCCACTTTCTGGGTTTCGAGCTCGCTTAAATGACGAGCATGCGTTGATAGGTCGGTGGCTGAGCGAAGAGCTTGCACATGAGCGTATTGTCAGCCTGCTGACACAGCTTGAAAACCTGCCAAATCAAAAAGAAGAGCTTGTGTTGGCTGGAAAAGAGATCCGCGCCACGTTCACGCCGCAAGAAGCATTATTTGAAAGCCACGCTTTGTTTCATGAAAGTGATGACATAGCACAATATCAAGAAGACGCACTGGCTTTAGATGAGTCGGGTATGATGGCGGTGTGTGGCTATGAAGATTTTTTACCCATGCTGATAGAGTGGGCTGAATTTACCACAGCTAAATAACCTGAGCTGCGTAAATTCGCCTTGCCTACAGGATGTAGGTACCTTAGCGAGAGCAGGACGCAGAAGCGGAGTTATCCCCAAAACTCTCTGGCTAGATAAGAAGATAGTTTAAGGTGATTAAAAAACAGTGAGTTAGCTCATTCCTTATCCAAACCTCAGGTTAAATAAGTTCTGTGGGGCTTGTTGATCTTGCATGCTTGAGTTCAACAGCCCCTGAAGTATAGAGATAGCTTATTTGGGTGTACCATAGAGTTGCTCTGCTCTATTAAATAACACCCACGAAGTGAGTATATACTTATCATTAGAAACCGGAATATTGCCTCTATGTGTATGTGTAAAATACCCTGGCGCTATCACCATAGAGCCTTTTACTGGGGCAATTTTACGCTGCTGATAATAAAACTCGGTCTCGCCACCTTCCTCGACATCATTAAGGTAGAACATAAATAACAGCACTCGGTGTAAGGCTTCATTATGGTCATGTTGAGGGTAGACTTCGCTGTGCCAGTAGGGGTAGCCGCCTTTATTTATTTGATAGCGCTGAGCTTGGATAGCGCCCAAACGAAACAGCTGTTGAGCAAGGACCGGGAGTTGTGGCTTGCCGACTTCTTCAAAGTTATCCGCAGTGAGATCGACAGGCTCACCAGTTTTGGGGTGATACACTTTAAGTCCAAATGCACCGATGATCATAAAGAAATGTTCTTCAAGATATTCAAATAAGTGCTTTGCCGTAACCTGTTGAATGTGTTGTAACTGTTTGGCATAGTCAGGATAGGAATTTAGATAAAGGTCGTGACTGACTTTTTTACTCAAGTCGACACCACCAGATGTAGTCCCCTGTTTTAAATGTGGGCTTTGATCGAAGGTCTTTACGAATTCATCGCAAAAGTCTGAACTGAGTGCGTTATCGTAAACGCGAATAAAATCACTCATGTTTTTCCCTAGTTTTTATTGGAGTTATTATGCTGTCTGAAAAGCTTATGCCGCGTTTTTGCGACACAGATGTGCTTGGACATATCAACAATACCGTACTCCCTGTGTGGTTTGAAGCCGCGCGCACACCTATTTTCAAAATATTTACACCAGATTTAAATCCAAAAGAGTGGAAATTGATTGTTGCTAAAGTCGAAGTCACTTTTAAAGGGGAGCTATTTTATGGTCAAGAGGTCGAAATAAAAACGGCTGTTGAACATATCGGCAACAGCTCATTTGTCATTTTGCAGCAGGCTTGGCAGCATGGAGAATGCTGTGCTGAAGGTAAAACCATTATGGTGCGATATGACTTTGCGGTTAAGCAATCTCAACCGCTGAGTCAGCAAGAGCGCGATGCGCTAGGCACCTTTATGGTTGCTGCGGCTTAAACTGATGACCAATTGCCGCTGAAATACAAGGCTTTACTGTATAGGTGTAGCCGTATTCTGCGGCGTTATCCGGCATGATCTCTAAGATCTCATAATCGTTTAATTCAACAATATTACTGCCTTCGCTATGTTCACAACGTGAGTTTCCGTCAGACTCAAAGCGAAAGATAAAGTAAGCCAGTATTTGATTAAGCACATCGTTATAGTTTTTGCCTTGCTCGTGCAAATCGGGGTTGGGATCGTTATTAATAGATACCGTTAACGACTCCGGCTCATCTGCCGTGGGCTGTGCTTCATCTTGCTGTGGGGTATCGCCACTCATGTCAGCCAATTGTGGTTGAGTTTCCGATGTTCCTTCGTTTTCTTCTGTGGAGTCTGCAGAGCGCGATTCTTTCGCGTTGGCTTGGAAAGAAATTCCGTCCTTATCTACTTTGAAATCAGAAGAAAACTCAGTAAATGCGGTTGAAGCACCTGATTTAGCAATGCCAAGCACCAAAAAAGCCAATAAAACAAAACACATGATCAACCTGATGATTGCTGTTGTTGCCGGATAACGATAGTGATTCTGATGCCAAAAAGGCTTTATTCGTAATGGTTTAAGTAGGAAAAGCACAACGACATAGCAGGTCATAAAGAGTTGCGCGAGAATTAACAAGAAGGTACTGGTAATAAAAAACCAAGTAGGTAACGACAGCAACACACTCAAATTATGTGTGTAAGGGAAATTATCTGTGCTGACTCCAGTTAAATCATTGATACGACCATCAGCTTGCACTAACACAAAGTTGGCGATAAAGGCATAAAATAACAGTATTAGTGCTTTGCCAGGCACACTTTCCCAAAAGGTCATGATCCTTGGCCAGAATTCATAACATAGCGCCGTTACTGTGGTTATTAAGATCAAAAAAGCGGTGAAGTTATTATCTTCAGTTTCACTCAAGCTGAACATAAAAATGATAAAACTGACCAAATAATAGCGTTGAGCCAGCGTTAGGCTTTGCCAAAATTGGCCGATGGAAAAGCGCAGTCTTGCTAGGTATGCGGTTAAGTTTTTTGGCGCGAGAAGTTGATGCATAATAAGTGAATTTGTAATTATTATGCACCAATAATAGAGACTTTTAGAAATTAAGACAATAAGGGCTTAAGGTACTTACCTGTATGCGAAGCCGCAAAGTCAGCCACCGTTTCAGGTGTACCTGAGACGAGGATTTGACCACCTCCAGCTCCTCCCTCTGGACCTAGGTCCACAATCCAGTCCGCGGTTTTGATGACATCTAAATTATGCTCGATAACCAACACCGTATTACCATGATCGCGTAGACGATGTAATACCGCGAGTAGCTGCTGAATATCATGGAAGTGCAGACCTGTGGTTGGCTCATCGAGAATGTAGAGTGTTTTACCAGTATCTCGTTTTGATAGTTCACGAGCGAGCTTAACCCGCTGTGCTTCACCACCGGACAAGGTCGTGGCGGCTTGCCCCAAGCGAATGTAGGAGAGGCCAACGTCCATTAAAGTTTGTAGTTTGCGATTGATCGCGGGAATTTTATCAAAAAATTCTCGAGCGTCCTCAACGGTCATTTCCAACACTTCGTGGATATTTTTACCTTTATACAGCACTTCCAGTGTTTCACGGTTATAGCGCTTACCAGTACAGACATCGCAAGGCACATAGACATCAGGCAGGAAGTGCATCTCTACCTTGATAACTCCATCGCCTTGACAGGCCTCACAGCGACCGCCTTTAACGTTAAAACTAAAGCGGCCAACCTTATAACCGCGTGAACGCGACTCTTGTGTTCCTGCAAATAATTCGCGGATAGCAGTAAAGATCCCGGTATAAGTTGCAGGGTTTGAACGTGGTGTGCGACCGATAGGACTTTGATCAATATCTATAACTTTATCGAAGTGATCTAGCCCATGAACTGATTCATATGGTGCAGCTTCTTGCGTTGTTGCACCGTTTAATTCCTGATGGGCAAGCTTGAATAGGGTGTCATTAATGAGGGTAGATTTACCCGAACCAGATACCCCAGTTACGCAGGTCATGAGCCCAACAGGCACTTTTAAGTCGACACTTTTTAGGTTGTTGCCCGTTGCGCCTTTAAGCTCAAGCCATTTGTCATCACATTGATGGCGTTGCGCTGGAACTTCAATACATTTCTCGCCACTGAGATATTGACCCGTTAATGAGTCTTTACTTTGCATTATCTCATCGCGAGTTCCCTCAGCGACGACATAGCCGCCGTGTACACCGGCGCCAGGACCGATATCGATGATGTGATCGGCTGCACGAATGGCATCTTCATCGTGTTCTACCACAATCACGGTGTTGCCAAGATCTCTTAAGTGCGTGAGTGTTTTAAGTAACCGGTCGTTATCGCGCTGATGTAGACCAATTGAAGGCTCATCCAGTACGTACATTACTCCCACGAGACCGGCGCCAATTTGGCTTGCAAGACGGATCCGCTGAGCTTCACCGCCAGATAAAGTATCAGCACTACGCTCCAAAGAAAGGTAGTTTAGGCCAACATTGATCAAGAAAGATAAACGGTCGCGGATCTCTTTGAGTATTTTGTCCGCAATTTGTGCTTTTTGGCCTGTGAGTGCTAAGTCGATAAAAAATTGACTGGCTTCGCCGATACTCATCGTTGTTACGGTTGGCAGGTTGGTCGAGCCGATAAACACATGGCGAGCTTCCTCGCGCAGGCGTGAGCCATGGCAACTTGGACACGCTTGGCTGGTTTGATATTTGGCGAGCTCTTCTCTTACTGAACTTGACTCCGTTTCCCGATAACGGCGATTCATATTGTTTAACACGCCTTCGAACTCGTGATTGCGAGTGATAAGATCGCCTCTGTCATTACGATACTTAAACGCGATTTTAGTTTTGCCTGAGCCTTCTAATACCACTTTTTGAAATTTACTCGGCAGATCCTGAAATGGCGTTTCTAAGTCAAATCCATATTGCTCGGCAACTGAGCTTAGCATTTGAAAATAGTAAAAACTGCGTTTATCCCACCCTTTGATTGCACCACCAGACAAGCTTAGTTCTGGGTTTTGCACTACACGTTTGGGATCAAAATACTGCTTTACCCCCAAACCATCACAGCTTTGGCACGCACCTGCGGGGTTATTGAAAGAAAACAATCGAGGTTCAAGTTCGCTCATGGCATAGCCACAAGTTGGACAGGCAAAGTTGGCCGAGAAGATCAGTTCGTCTGCGTCGCTATCATCCATATAGGCGATTTGCGCAATGCCATCAGCCAAATCAAGCGCGGTTTCAAAAGATTCGGCTAACCGTTGCTCAAGCCCTGCTTTGACTTTAAAACGATCCACCACGACTTCTATGGTATGTTTTTTCTGTAACTCTAGCGTTGGTGGATCTGAGAGATCGCACACCTCGCCATCAATACGTGCACGAATAAAACCTTGGCTCGCAAGCTCTTCTAGCAGTTTTACGTGCTCACCTTTACGGTTTTTCACCACCGGTGCAAGCAGCATGAGTTTGCTACCCTCGGGTAGCGCCAACACAGTATCAACCATTTGACTGATGGTTTGTGCGGCTAACGGTAAATCATGCGTAGGGCATCTCGGTTCACCCACTCGAGCAAAGAGTAATCTTAAATAGTCGTATATTTCGGTAATGGTTCCCACGGTTGAGCGTGGGTTGTGAGAAGTCGACTTCTGCTCAATGGAAATCGCGGGAGACAAGCCCTCAATGTGATCCACATCTGGTTTTTCCATCAGCGATAAAAACTGCCTCGCGTACGCAGACAAAGACTCGACATAACGACGCTGGCCTTCTGCGTATAAGGTGTCAAATGCTAAAGACGACTTCCCTGAGCCAGAAAGACCCGTGATCACTATCAACTTGTCTCTTGGAATAGTGAGTGAAATGTCTTTTAAATTGTGGGTGCGGGCACCCCTAACTTCTATTTTATCCATACGACCCTTGTGTTTTTTCGTGCGCTGTACTGAGTACGCGATACTAATCCACTATATTGAAACCTGGATCAGTCAAAGCATGATGTGAAGTGAACAGATTACCGCATCCCGAATACAAAATTAAGTTATCTCTGCTAAACGAACTAAACTTATTAAACCGATCAACTTGGGATATTGATTTTGTATCGACTTTTATTGCTTTTGGCGCTGCTTTGCCAAAATGTGTTCGCCTGTGAGCTGGTGGTGCGGTTTGAGAATTATGCGGCGCAGTCTAAGTTAAATGACGACCTTGTTTGGCACGGTATGGATGTTGATTTCGCTAAAGCCTTATTAGATGAAGCGGGGTGTAGCTATCGTTTCGTAAGTATTCCTTGGGGTCGGGCGCTGAAGCTTTTAGAGGAGGGCGACATCGATCTTATTTTGAGCGTCACAAAAACACCAGTACGTGAACAGTTTGCGTATTTTATTGGTCCCCAACGCATGGAAACCATTGTTTTTGCAATGAACTCAGGCGAGCCTCATCAGCTTGACTCACTTGAGTCGTTATTCCATCTGTCAAAGCCCATCGCTATTCAGCGTAATGCTTATTACGGTGAGGCGTTTACAGCTCGCCTTGCGCGTCGTACCGACAGTGAAACACAATTTATTTATGTACCCGACAATCAGGTAAAATTGAATTTGCTCAAAAAAGGACGGATAGCAGGGTTTTTAGAAGAAAAATTCAACATCCTGTATCAAAGTAAAAATAACCCTGATTTTGAAAAGTTTGCGATTAGCTCGTTGGTTATTAACGAAAACCCAGTATATTTTGCCTTTAGCAAGGCACGCACCTCGAGCGAGCGTTTGCAGCGTTTGAGTCAAGCATTTGAACGGGTTAAACGTAGCGGAAAATTAGCTCAGATCACGGCCAAGTACGGCGTCAACTAGCGCTTTTTTCTCTCGAAGTAAGCTGCTCAAATTCATGATGGTAACAATCGCATTGCAAAGATCCGTTCGCGCTAGTGTAAGTTAAGAAAAGAGTTTGTTAAACTTGCGCGTGATTTTCGATAGTGATGAATACCGCCTTATGTCTAATGACTCTTTAAACCCAACTGAAAAGCGCGCCGCGATTTCTCTTGCTGGCGTTTTCGCTTTCCGCATGCTTGGTTTGTTCATGCTGATGCCTGTGTTAGCTGTTTACGGCCAGTCTTTACAGGATGTCTCGCCACTGTGGATTGGTTTGGCTATTGGTGCTTATGGTTTGACTCAAGCTGTACTCCAGATACCTATGGGTTGGTTGTCTGATAAGTTCGGCCGTAAGCCAATCATCATTGGTGGGTTGTTGGTATTTGCATTAGGGTCCGTTATCGCGGCATTAGCGGATTCAATCTATTGGGTGACATTTGGTAGAGCGCTACAGGGCATGGGCGCGATTGCAAGTGCGTTACTTGCGCTTGCTGCGGATTTGAGCCGTGACGAGCAGCGTCCGAAGGTAATGGCGGTCATTGGCATGTGCATTGGTATGAGCTTTGCTGTAGCCATGTTATTAGGACCAATGATTGCAGCGTCTTTTGGTATCGCAGGGATCTTCTGGCTGACGGCGGTATTGGCAATTGTAGGGATCGCTATCATTACCTTTATGGTGCCAAATGCGGTAAATAAAGCCCCAAAAGGCGACACAATTGCAAGCTTTGCAGATATTCGTCGCTTGGTGCAAAACCCACAGTTACTGAGGCTTGATCTTGGGGTGTTGCTATTGCATTTGACGCTGACTACAATTTTTGTAGCCTTGCCTGGTCAGTTGATCCGTGATGGCCTTGCAGCAGATAGGCATTGGCAACTCTATATTCCGGTATTTTTACTCGCCTTCATTTTGATGGCACCGATGATGATAGTGGCGATCCGCAAACAAAAAGAAAAGCAGACATTCTTGCTGTCTATTGCAATGCTAGTGGTAAGCTCGGTTACTTTGTATTGCTTTGTAGATTCACTTTGGGTGATCGCAGGTGCAATGCTGGTCTATTTTATTGCCTTTAATTTTCTCGAAGCAACTATGCCTGCGTTGGTTTCTCGCATAGCTCCAGCAAACCAAAAGGGATCGGCGATGGGAGTCTTTTCATCTGGCCAGTTTCTTGGCGCATTTATAGGTGGTGCTTTGGGTGGTATCTTGGCACAAAATTTTGCGGTCGATACGATATTTGCCGCAACGGCCATTATTGGGGTAATATGGTTTGTTATCGCATGGGGCATGCAAGTGCCACCTAAGAGCAAAGCGATCAGCTTAGTTTCTGCTGTAGAAAATGAGCAACAAGCGACGGAATTGGCAGACCAATTGGTTTCATTACCTGGGGTACTTGAGGCCACGGTAGTGAGAGATGAGAATCGTAGCTACCTAAAAGTAGATGATAAAATTTTTGATTTGAAGCAAGCCAAGCAAGTGCTGGGCTTGTCATAGTGTGAGGAGACAATGCCATGGCACGTGGTGTTAATAAAGTAATTTTGGTAGGTAATCTGGGCCAAGATCCTGAAGTTCGCTATATGCCAAACGGTAACGGCGTGGCTAACATCAGCATTGCAACTACGGATAGCTGGAAAGATAAAAACACCGGTCAATTGCAAGAGCGTACAGAATGGCACCGTGTGGTGTTGTTTGGCAAACTTGCGGAAGTTGCGGGTGAGTATTTAAGAAAAGGCTCGCAGGTGTACATTGAAGGTCGTCTACAGACTCGTAAGTGGACAGATCAAAGCGGCCAAGAAAAGTACACAACGGAAATCGTGGTGGACATGGGTGGCCAAATGCAAATGCTAGGAGGCCGTGGCGAGCAGCAGGGTCAAGGTGGCGGCCAGTACCAAGGTGGTCAACAGCAGCAAAATAATTATGGCCAGCAAAGCTATAATCAAGCGCCTCAGCAGCAATATTCGCAGCCACAGCAAAGCCAGTCAAACCAACAGCAAGGTGGATTCGCACCACAGCAATCGCAACAGAATTCTCAGCAGTCTTCTGGATTTGGTGGTCAGTCTCAAGGTGGCTTTGCACCACAACAGAACCAAAACAATGGTCAATCAGGTGGTAGCTCAAACCCTATGGAGCCACCAATTGACTTTGATGATGATATTCCGTTCTAAGTGGTGGTATAGCATCTACGAAAACCCTAGCATCATGCTGGGGTTTTTGTTTTTTACTGGTATAAATATCTCTAAGAAAATGGTGACAAGTAAGCTTAGATAGAGCTTATCACCTTGTACGATTAATAAACTTAACCCATTTCTAGTTTTGGCTCAGTTGCTTATCCTTTCTGTACAATTAAAAGCCGCATCTCGCTTGAGTTTTGCACTATTTTGAACAACACTTCAGTTATCTTTCCACCCAATAAAAACATTATGCCAATTCAGCTGTTAGATGGATTTAGTCGTCAGTATCAAAAAAAGCTAGTCGCGGTAAGTTTGGCGGTGTTGTTGTGTCTAAATTTCCTTCTTAATCATTTACTGCACCTTCAGGTTCACACGCAAGGCGAAGAAGCCGCGGCTGAAATTTCGCAGCTATCAGCTGAAGCTTTTGCTGCGGGAGTAAGTGAAATAGCTACGAAGTATGGTTTTTCATTGTTACCTGTTGCGAATGCAGAAGAGCACCAATTTGATGCCAATGACCAAACCGTTACCTTGTACCATGAATCTATATGGATAAGTCATGGATATATATTGATATTTTTCAATTTATTGTCAATTGGGCTGGTGTTATTCGTACACCGGTGGTGGTTTTTATACGGTAAGGCTGAGTCTACCTCACATGCGCAAAAGCCTGTGGCTTTACCAGCTCCCGCTCCTGAAGGGCAGTACGCATTATTTGCGTTAATCCATTGGCAGTGCAGTACGCCTAAAGAAGTTGATCTGCAGTTACATTTTCAGCTTGCGCTGGTTAAAGGCGTTGGAGAGTTTGGGACGGTGGCAGTTAAATATCTAGCTTCTGGGGCATTAGCCGTGACAGTAAAGCAGATAGGGGCGACTAAAGGTATGGATTTGGTAAAGCAAATGCACGAAATCGTTTATCGGGTGCTGTTAGAGTTTCGGGGGGATTTATCTCGCAGCAAAGTGAAACTTGGCGCTTGTTTTTATCAGGAAAATAAACAACAGACTCAGGTTTATCAGAGCGCAAAATCAGCGCTTTCGATCGCGCAAAATCAAGTGTGGCAACATACTCATCTAGTTCATCTCACAGAGTTATTGGCAAAACGCCTTAACGAAGATGGTGAGGCTTTGCTGAGTTATCTGAAAGCCGGACAGTTTTCCTTATTCTTCCAGCCGTTGTTCGACTTTTTAGCCGAAGACGTAATTGTAAGCGAAGCGCTACTAAGAGTGACTCACAAAGAAATGGGTCGAATTTCGGCCAAGCAGGTGATGCAACACCTTTACACGCCAGAGCAATTTCAGTTTCTGGATAGAGCGATAGTGAAGCAGGTGTTGTCTGTGTATGAGCAGGAAAGGAGTTTTGGTAAGGTAAGTATTAACTTACATATCTCGAGCTGGGTGGATAGTCAGTTTATTGATTGGCTAGAGGGGCAGCTCATTGCGTCTCATAGTGGTGCGGCAATAGGCTTTGAACTTAGCATAGAAGAGGTCTATCAACATGGAGAGCGTTTGCTAGCAGCTTTTGATAGGTTGAACCGACTTGGATGCGATATTTATTTGGATAACGTTACGCAGGCTCTGACGCTAGGGCGCTCACCGCTTGCCGAGTTGGTAAAAGCTGTCAAGCTTAGCTATGAGCTGGTACACGGCATTGAAAAGTCTGCGTATCGTAAACGCACAGTAAAGCAAATAGTCGCTCAAGCAAGAAGCTTGGGTATTCCAGTATATGCAGTGGGGATTGAAACCGTTGCTGAACTGAGTTGCATCAAAGGGCTTGGAGTGAAAGGAGCCCAAGGGCATTATTTCTCCGCACCGTTACAACAGCTCGCTGATATTCACTAAAACGCTAACCGCATAAGCTGATTAGGTCGACTTTTTATTTACCAGATATCTCAAACCATCTAATCCTTGTAAACCGCCGGTATGGATTGCGGTGATCACACTGCCTCTTTTGAAGTATCCTTGTTTAGCCAAAGTGAAAATGGCGTAAAACAGTTTACCAGTGTAAATAGGCTCAAGAGGCAAACGATATTTTACCTTCATTTCATGACAAAACCTCAGCAATTCAGGTGTAGTCTTGGCGTAACCTCCGTGATGAAAACCATGGAGTAGCTGCCATGGCGCGCAGCGCTGAGCTGTTATTAGTTCATGTATTTCCTGTGCTAGGTATTCAGCACCTTTTAGTACCGTAACACCTAAAACCTGCGTGTGGTTAGGTAACCCCGAGATTAGTCCTGCCACTGTGCCACCACTGCCCACAGCTGTCATGACATAATCACTTTGAGGCAAGGAATGCGCTAACTCTTCAACGCCTTGCAGTGCAAGTGCATTAGTGCCGCCTTCTGGTATGAGATAAGCATTATTAAACTTGGCTTGCAGAGTTTGAATGTATTCAGGTTGATTTCTTTGCCGATATTCGACTCGACTCACGGGATGAAGTGCTAGTCCACAAGCGCTTGCCATTTTTAGCGTTGGGTTGTGCCGGTCAATCTCTGGGCCTCTAACAATTAAGTGACCTTTGATTGCGAAAAGCTTGCACGCCATGCTGGTAGCATATAAGTGATTGGAAAACGCCCCGCCAAAAGTGACTAACTCTTCAAGGCCTGCTTGCTTTAGGTGGAGTATGTTGTATTTTAGCTTACGCCATTTGTTTCCTTGGATCACAGGGTGGAGCAAATCATCACGCTTAACCTGCAACGTTAAACCGTATTTATCCAATGTCGGGTGGTGAATAGTTTGGATTGGTGACTCGGCGATATTGGTGATGGTTTGCATGATGAAATCAGCCTGATATTTTGCGCATTATAATAAATAAACCGAGCGTTTCACTCCAGAGGTTATCATACATCCTTGATTACCTATCTGCTATTTTGGACTCGAATTAGTAACACATCGCGATGTTAGAGAAAAATAGACAAAATCTCAGCTAAAAACTGGCAAGACGCTGGTTAATAGTTGTAAACTCAGATATTAATTGTGCAAAGCTTGTGTTTTACTTTGTAAGTACATAGCATAGAGCCCTAACTATAAGAAATAACAAGACCAAACAATTGCCGCTGTTGGGAATGGAACATATGCGAATTGCTCCTTTAACTTTTATTGTCTCGGCCTCGATCCTGGCCATGGGTACTGTTGCTCAAAGCGCTATGGCGCAAGATACTGCGACGGTCACTGCCATCGAGTCTGAATTGTCTAATAAGCAAAGCGAATTAGACAGATACTCGGTCGTTTTAGAAAAGCACCTAGCAGAGGAAACGCGTCTGCAGTCTCAACTTGAGTTATTGAGAAAACGTTCAGGTGAGTTAGACAAAGAAAAAAATCAGGCCTTAGATGCAATGAATGAGTTGTATCGTCGGCTAATTGATGATCCTTCCATTGATATTTCTTCTGCGCAAACGCGTTATCAGCAAGCAGTGGCAGATCACAAGCAGAATAAAGAAGACATTGCGATGCAGATTGCGGCGATTGCATCACAGCGTAAAGATATTGAGCAAGTCCGTGTAACTAAGCACACCTTAGTAAATACGCTTGAAAACTTAAAAGATCAGCTTGGCACAGCGCGAGTAGAGCGACTACGTAATGAGTTTACTCGTGAAGGTACGCTAGAGGTAGACCACACGATTAACTGTAAGCGCACAGAAACCTTGGCGGCTTGTGAACAGCGTGGTCAGCAAATGGGGCTTCAAAAAGCAACTAAGCGCTTTATTGATCAGATTTTTGCAAACCTAACCGAGAGCCGTGTTGTCGAGCCAAAACGCAATATGGCTGGCGCGCAGGTTCAAGTGGTGAGCAGTCATGTTGTAAATAGTGGATTTAGTGGACAAGGCAACTACAACGTTAATCTCAGCGTAACGATGCGTGGTGATGTAAATAGCAGCCGCTTATGTAACCTGCTGAGCTTAGACAATCGTTATTGTGCTGAGTATGGCACTCCGCTTGCCGTAAATTACCAGTCGAACTACTCGACAGTCTACAGTGATAATCAACTGACTTTTTCGGACGAGCAAAGTGATCCGGTTGAAGTTGCGACTATTACAAAGCAGCCAGTCGTGGAGACCCCTCTTGTAAAAAAGTCACAAACGGCTGATAAAACAGTCGAGTTAACTTTAAGATCAAATGTTTACGACGACGAAGTATTTATTAATGGAGTCAGCTACGGCGCGACAAAAACGACAGTAGCAATTCCTGCCGGATTTTATGATGTTGAGATCCGTAAATTAGGTTATGAACCTTATAAAGCGCGCATTAACCTACGAGCGGCACAAACCATTAATGCGAAATTGGTGAAGAAACGCCAATCGGTAACGTCTGTTGTAACGAAAAAGCCTGAGCCTGAAGCGCAACAAGCACAAGTGGTCGCCGTAGCAACCACCGAAAATGAGCTAGCTATTATCCCCGCAGGCACTTTTAAAATGGGCGACCTGACGGGTAATGGTTTACCAAATGAGCGTCCCATTGTTGAAAAAGTGTTGAGTCATTCATATGCCATGCAGAGCACTGAGGTTACAGTGGCGGCTTTTCGCCGTTTTGCACAAAGCACTGGATATAAAACCTTAGCCGAACAAGGTAAAGGCTGCGCATACTATAAAAATGGCGAACCGGTTTGGGAGCTTGAATATAATTGGGAAAACCCCGGTTACGAGCAATCAGATAATTTTCCCGTTGTTTGTGTTGCTTATGATGATGCCAAAGCGTATGCCAACTGGTTATCTGGCGAAAAAGGACAACAATTTAGATTACCCAATGAAGTTGAATGGGAATATGCGGCGCGTGCAGGCACTGCATCTGAGTACCCATGGGGTAATGAAATCGGAAGAAACCTAGCTAATTGTGGTTGGTGTGGCAGTGAGTGGTCTAATAAAAGTCCTTCACCAGTTGCCCAATTTTCACCGAATAGCTATGGCTTATATGATACTGTAGGAAACGTCTGGGAGTGGACGCAAAAGCGTGCTTCTCAGAGCGATGTTACAGTGCGTGGCGGTGCATGGAACTTCGCGCCGAGTTTGGCTCGAGTGTCAACTCGCTTAGCGTTAGCGCCAGATTTTAGAGCGAATTATATAGGTTTTCGACTTGTTCGAGAGCGATAAGTAGTAAATTAAGAGCAGCAGGTGATGCTGCTTTGTTTGACAGAATTCTGAAAGGTCACCCAGCCTCATGTTTAAAAAATTACGCGGATTATTTTCTAACGATCTCTCTATCGATTTAGGGACGGCAAACACACTTATTTATGTAAAAGAAGAAGGCATCGTACTGAATGAGCCATCGGTGGTGGCGATTCGTCAGGAGCGAGCAGGTGGCCCAAAAAGCGTTGCATCAGTGGGTACTGCGGCTAAGCAAATGCTAGGTCGAACGCCGGGTAACATCAAAGCTATTCGCCCGATGAAAGATGGGGTGATTGCAGACTTCTATGTAACAGAAAAAATGTTACAGCACTTTATTAAACAGGTGCACAATAATAACTTTATGCGTCCAAGCCCTCGTGTACTTATTTGCGTACCTTGTGGTGCAACGCAAGTTGAAAAGCGTGCTATCCGTGAATCCGCAATGGGTGCCGGTGCGCGTGAAGTGTACTTAATTGAGGAGCCAATGGCAGCTGCAATTGGCGCTGGTCTACCAGTATCTGAAGCAACGGGTTCGATGGTTGTTGATATCGGTGGTGGTACGACGGAAGTGGCGATTATCTCACTAAATGGTGTTGTTTATTCGTCTTCAGTACGTATCGGTGGTGATAAGTTTGATGAAGCGATTATTAACTACGTACGTCGTAACTTCGGAAGTCTAATTGGTGAAGCGACGGCTGAGCATATCAAACATGAAATTGGCTCAGCGTTTAAGAGTGAAACACCGATTGAGATTGAGGTTCGCGGCCGTAACTTAGCTGAAGGGGTGCCGCGCTCTTTCACACTCAACTCGCATGAAATCCTAGAAGCGTTACAAGAACCTTTGATGGGGATTGTAAGTGCAGTAATGGTTGCGCTAGAGCAGTCGCCACCAGAGCTTGCCTCTGATATTTCTGCCCATGGCATGGTATTAACAGGTGGTGGCGCATTACTCAAAGATTTAGACCGTTTGTTGATGGAAGAAACTGGTATTCCAGTGGTGGTTGCCGATGACCCATTAACTTGTGTGGCAAGAGGTGGTGGTAAAGCGTTAGAGATGATAGACATGCACGGTGGTGACGTATTTAGTTACGACTGATGAATTTATTATTTGGCCGAACCGTTCCTTTACAACTGCGACTTACTGTCGCAGTTGTGCTTAGTATTATTCTGATCATTGGTGACCGCTACACGGTTGGTGGGACTATGGTGCGAACCAGTTTAAACACTTTGGTCAGTCCGCTACTGTACGTCGCTAATATTCCCTATGAAGCGTTCAACTTGGGCCTGAAAAGCCTTAATACCAGAGAAAAGCTGCAACAAGAAAACCAAGCACTCAGAGAAAAACAATTAATACAGAGTGAGCAATTACAGCAACTTCAGTTTTTGCAAAAAGAAAATCAAGAGTTGCGCGCTTTATTAGGTGCTTCAGCTAGGGAAACCAATCAACGTTTAATATCTCAAGTGTTGTCTGTTCATTCTAACCCTTATAGCCATCAGGTGGTGATTAATCGCGGTACTATTGATGGGATCAGCGAAGGGCAGGCTGTTATTGACGAAATGGGCATTGTTGGGCAGCTCACTCAAGTCGGTACAACGACCTCAAGAGTGCTGCTTATGACTGATACCACCCATGCGACACCGGTCAGAATATTGCGTAATGACGTTCGCACTGTGGTAGAGGGGACGGGTAAAATCAATAATGTTCGCCTTGCTCATGTACCGCATAGCATGGATATTCGCATTGGTGATGTGTTGGTCACTTCCGGGCTTGGTGGTACTTTCCCTGAAGGCTATCCGGTGGCTGTAGTTACTGAGATAGATAGAGACGAAGGCCTACCGTTTGCACAAGTACAGGCAGAGCCGATTGCACAACTAGATCGCATTCGCTTACTCGTGGTGTTAGGTAAACGTAGCCAAGAGGCAATTAATCATGAGTAAACATAGCAACTTATTGATTGCATTAAGTGTCTTTGTTGCGTTAATCATGGCACTTATGCCATTGCCTTTTTCACTTGAACCATTTCGTCCTGACTGGGTATTGTTGGTGTTGATGTACTGGTCTTTGGCCGTTCCTCACCGTGTGAATATTGGTTGGGCTTGGATGACTGGCCTAATAATTGATTTAGCGATGGGCGCGCCTCTCGGGGTGAACTCGTTGACCTATTCCATTTGTATTTATATTACCGCCAGTAACTTTCAGAAAATTCGTAATTTCTCCATCTGGCAGCAAGCAGTGCTGATCGGGCTATTTCTCGCGCTCTATCATTTGTTACAATTTTGGCTTAATCATTTCTTGCTTGATATCTACTTTAACCCGCATTATCTCTGGCCTGCAGTTACGGGTATGGTGTGCTGGCTGTGGATATTCCCACTGCTGAGAAAATATCGTAGACAGTTTAGGATCAGATAATGTCTATTTCTTTATATTTAGCTTCGGCTTCTCCGCGTCGCAAAGCGCTGCTTTCTCAGCTTGGCTATTCGTTCGAGCAATTTAGTGTTGATGCTGATGAAAGTCCGCTAGACGATGAAAGCGCATTACAGCTTGTGGAGCGTTTAGCGTGTTTAAAAGCGCAATCAGGTGTGGCGCTAGGGTATACCGATAAGCCGGTTCTTGGCAGTGACACTGTGGTTGTCATTGACGGAGAAGCGCTTGGTAAGCCTCGTGATAAAGCGGATTTCAAAGCGATGATGCAGCGCCTTTCTGGTCATACGCATCAGGTGATGACAGCGATTGCACTTGCAGATACAAGCAAAGTATTGAGCGATGTGATTGTGACCAATGTGACTTTTAAAACGCTGAGCGAAACCGAAATTGATGCCTACTGGGACACCAACGAGCCGCAAGATAAAGCGGGTGGTTACGGGATCCAAGGGGTAGGTGGACGCTTTGTAACTGAGATCCAAGGTAGCTATTTTGCAGTTGTCGGCTTACCTTTATATGAGACAGACGAATTAATTCAACGGTTTTTAAAATAAAATATGAGTAGCGAACTACTAATCAATGTCACCCCAAGTGAAAGTCGCGTAGCCTTAATCGAAAATGGGGTGCTGCAAGAAGTTCAAGTTGAACGGATCGGTAACCTCGGCATCGTCGGTAATATTTATCTTGGCAAAGTAAGCCGAGTTCTTCCTGGTATGCAGGCTGCTTTTGTGGATATCGGCTTGGAAAAAGCGGCGTTTCTACATGCGTCAGATATCGTGAACAGTGCTTCCATCGAAGAGGGGGTGGCCGAGTCCCCAGTTAAGAAAGTGCAGGATATTCGTGAGCTGGTTAAACAAGGCCAGTTCATTATGGTACAAGTGGTCAAAGATCCGCTTGGCACAAAAGGCGCTAGACTGACAACGGACATCACTATTCCTTCACGTTATTTGGTGTTTATGCCTGACGCGACGCATGTGGGTGTGAGTCAGCGTATTGAAACCGAACAAGAGCGCGACCGATTAAAAGAAATTGTCGCACAATATAATGACGAAAACGGTGGTTTTATCGTTCGTACCGCTGCTGAAGGCGCTTCGGAAGCAGAGTTACAGCATGATGCGGAGTTTTTGAAAAAGCTTTGGCAAAAAATTGTGACTCGCCGCCGTAAAACGAGCAAAGCAAAAATTTTGCACGAGGATCTTACCTTAGCATTTCGCACCTTGCGTGATTATGTTGGTGAGGACATGGAACGTATCCGTGTTGACTCAAAGTTAACTTACCAAGAGCTAAAGCTTTTCACTGAAGAGTTTGTTCCCCAACTCGCAAGTGCACTTGAGTATTACCCCGGTGAACGCCCTATTTTTGACTTGTTTGATGTTGAGACTGAGATCCAAAAAGCACTACATCGAAAGGTTGAGTTAAAGTCTGGTGGCTACCTTATCATTGACCAAACGGAAGCAATGACAACGGTTGATGTTAATACCGGCGCGTTTGTTGGCCATCGTAATCTCGAAGAGACGATTTTTAATACCAATGTTGAGGCGACGTCTGCAATTGCGAGGCAACTAAGGTTACGAAACCTTGGTGGTATCATTATTATCGACTTTATTGACATGGTATCTGACGAGCATAAACGCCGAGTATTGCACTCTTTAGAAACCGCGTTGTCTAAAGACCGAGCGAAAGCCAATATCAATGGACTCTCTGCACTTGGGCTTGTAGAAATGACCCGTAAGCGCACGCGCGAGAGCCTAGAACATATTCTTTGTGATGTGTGTCCATCTTGCTCCGGTCGTGGCTCACTAAAAACGGTCGAAACCGTTTGCTATGAGATCCTACGGGAGATCGTGCGTGTGAATCGTGCTTATGATGCCGACAAGTTTATGGTTTATGCCTCGCCAGCGGTGAGCGAAGCCTTGATCAACGATGAGTATCATAATTTAGCTGAGCTTGAATTATTTATTGGTAAGCAGGTTAGCATTCAAACTGAGAGCTTATATAGCCAAGAGCAGTTTGACGTAGTAATGATGTAAAGGGTAGCTGTACATGCAGGCTAAGGCCGTCTGTTTTTTCTGTCTGCGTAAAGCGTGGCAAGTTTTTGCGATCACTTTAGTGACACTCGCGGTGCTGGTGTCTGCGCTAAAGTATGCCTTACCCTATGCAAATGATTATAGAAGTAACATCGAAGCGCTGATCCAAAAGCAACTGAATGTTGATATTAGTATTGGCCAGATCAGTGCGAGTTGGGAGGGCAATGGGCCTGCCATAGTGTTGGAATCGCTCTCTTTTAAAGATAATAAAGACTCGCCAATTTCCATTAATATTGCCAAAACCTCGTTGCAGCTCAATGTATTTGAGTCTGTACGGCAAATGCAGATCGCATCTAACTATTTTGTACTGGAAGGGTTTGAAGCCGATATAGATCTGAGCAAATTAAACGCGGCTCAAGATCAAGGGGCTTTTGAGCAGCAAGCATTAATTGAAAGCCTTTTCTTAGGCGATGTTGGGCATTTTGCGGTGCAAAACAGTCGTCTAAATATCACCTTTTCTAGTGGTAAGACCCACAGTTTACTATTGAAAGATTTAGTGTGGCAAAATTCTAGCGCATTACATGAGGGGGCGGGAGAAATCGCATTACCCGGG
Source organism: Pseudoalteromonas flavipulchra NCIMB 2033 = ATCC BAA-314 (assembly GCA_000814665.1). Taxonomy (GTDB): domain Bacteria; phylum Pseudomonadota; class Gammaproteobacteria; order Enterobacterales; family Alteromonadaceae; genus Pseudoalteromonas; species Pseudoalteromonas maricaloris. The sequence continues at coordinate 245,146 of JWIH01000012.1, read as the reverse complement.
TTTTCTCAAGGTCAGTTTAACGCTCGTCTTTCTTTATCAGGGCGAAAGCTACGTGAATTGGCGGGGAATATCTATGTATCTGCGGATAAGGTTAATCCGGTTGATTGGCTAGAAGAGCTTATCACCTTAGCGCATCCAGACCTAAAAGCAGACATCAATGCTCAGCTATGGTTAGGCTTTGAGCAAGGTATATTGCAAGATATCACAGTGGATATCAAACCCAGTACGTTGACTTGGCAAGAAGATGAAAATCAGCGCACGTTAGCATTAGACGATGCGCAATTTCTGTTAAAGCCAGATCAGCAAGGTTGGTGGGTGCAAAGTAGCGGTATCCAGTTTAGTCGCAATCAAGAAGCGCTTGCTCCTATTTTATTTGAAGCGAAATGGCATAAAGATAACAAGACCTTTTGGCTAAAGGATATTAACGCCAACTTTTTAGCTGAGTTAGCACAACTTGCTAAATTCCCTGGACGAGATTTGTTGTATGGTATGAATCCCAATGGTCAACTGAGCGCAGCGAAATTCAGTCTAGGTACTAATAATGCTTTTGCGGCATGGGGGGTCATTGAGGAGATAGCTTTTGAGCCATTTCATGGGATCCCTGGAATTTATGGTACCCGATTAGAGGTGAGTGCGACTGATGAGCAAGTTAGGCTCAATTTAAGTGCTGAACAAACTGAATTACTATCAAAAGAGACTTTCAAAGATAATATTAAGCTCCAGCAGCTCAGTGGTGATGTCTATATTCGCAATCAACAAACGCAAGGCTGGCAAGTTTCCAGTCCCAACTTTTGGCTTAGTAATCAAGACGTAGCGTTAGCCACAGAATTTTCCTTGCAGTTATCAGATGACCCTCGGCTTGATTTATATGCGGAGCTACTCGGTGGGCGTGGTGAAATCGCTTCACAGTACTTTCCTGTCAGTATTATGCGTAAAAGCTTAGTCGATTATTTAGAAGCAGGGATCCAAGGTGGTAAGCACTTGCAGACTCAAGTCTTACTGAGTGGGGCGCTTTCACAATTTCCATTCGCTGATAAGCAAGGTCAGTTTGAAGTTAAATCACGTTTGAATGAGGTTACTTTTGGTTTTGCGCCGGATTGGCCTAGCGTTACTTCAGGTGATGTCACATTACACTTCGAAAACGAAAGAATGGATATCTACGCACACCGTGGGGAACTTGTTAATCAAAGTATTGATGAGGGTGTCATTGTGAGTATTGCGGATTTAAATCACGCTGATGTGCTGATTGTTGATATTAAGCACACCACAGAAGCGAGCACGTTACAGCCTTTCTTTGCGGCAACACCGCTCGCAGATCCGCTCGCGAATATATTAGATATTGTTCAAGGTAAAGGTGATGCAAAAGGGGATGTGCAATTGGCCGTCGACCTGCACTCAGGTGCCGTACATGCTAAAGGTGACATCTACCTAGACAACAATCCTGTTTTTTTGGCAAAGCCTGGGATGCAATTACAGCAAGTTAAAGGTGTGGTTAGCTTCGATGATGACACTATCACGGTGAATAATTTGTCTGCTAAGTGGCTGGACATGCCCCTTTCGTTAGACTTATCAGGAAGCGGAGATAAGCAAAATTATCAAGTAACGACCAAGGTCAGTCTTGAAGCAGGGATTGAGCAACTGCAACCGCACGCAAATGGAATTATTGACGGCTACTTTGAAGGCAATAGCGTGCTGAGCACTGCGCTTATCCTTAATTTTGCCGATACAGGATTTAACTATAAAGCCAAATTTGCGAGTGATTTACGGGGGATCGCGAGTCACTTACCCGACCAATTCGGCAAACCTGCTGATCAAGCTAAACTGCTAAGCGGCACAGTATTAGGTGATGATATTTCGAATCTTGTTACGGCAAGCCTAGATAATCAATTGTATTTTAATGGCATCATTGAAAATGGGTCCGGTTCGATGCGTAATGCACACCTGATAATTGGCAGTAAAGATGAAGGCTTAAATGCATCCGGTTTTGATATCACAATCAAGCAACAAGAAGTCGAGCTGTTGCCTTGGTTACCACTGATCAACCGTATTATTAAAGCGCCAAGTTCAGGTTCCGATTCTGCATTTCTACCAGCACTGAATCAGGTAAATGGCTCTTTCTCAAAAGTAACGTTCTCAGAGATCCCTTTCCATGATGTTGACTTTACTATGGCCGCGATTGACGGCGCGATGCAGCTTAAAATCAATAGTAAAGAAATGCGCTCACAAGTGGCTATTCCAGCGTCAAACTCAAGCCGGCCTATTCACATTAATAGTGATTATTTACGTCTAAATTTACCTAAGACAGAGCCGCAAGCGCAAGAGACAGTGGAAAAAGACGTTCACTCATTAGATTGGTTGTTGAGCTTACCTGCAACCGAATTTGTATGCAGTGACTGTAAAGTCGGTGAATATCAGTTAGATCAGGTCAATATGTCGTTGTTTGGAGATGGTAATAGACTCAATATCTCTGAGTTAGTGATTGACAAAAAAGATCATAAACTCAATGCCAGTGGCCGCTTTGAGCAAGGTAAAACGACGCTAAGTGGCGCGTTAAACAGCGATGATTTTGGTGAACTAACGGATGAGTTTGATATTACTTCGACTATCAAAGATTCCCGCGCCAACATTGATTTTTCCCTCAATTGGCAAGGTGCGCCATACGAAATGGATTTACCTAGCCTAGGAGGCGAGTTGACTTGGCGCTTAGGTGAAGGTCATTTGGCAGAAATAAGTGATAAAGGGGCACGCGTCTTTTCTCTACTGAGTTTGGACTCTTTGATCAGAAAGCTACGCTTGGACTTTAGAGATGTGTTTTCTAAAGGCTTTTTCTATAACAGTATGAGTGGTTCGGTACAACTAACGAATGGTATTGCGATCACTGAAGATTCAAAGCTCGATGGCGTGCCTGCAGATCTAACGATACGTGGCTATGCTGACCTCAATACTCACGAAATTAATTATGATTTGGCCGTCGCACCACAAGTCACGTCGAGTTTACCTGTGATTATGGCATGGGCGGTGAACCCTGTGACGGGGTTAGCTGCGCTAGCATTAGATAAGGTTATCCACTCCGCGCGAGTGATCTCTGAGATTAATTTTAAAATCACCGGAACGATGCAAGAGCCAGTGGTTACCGAGGTTGATCGTAAGAGTAAAGAAATTGAGTTACCCAAACCGGTTGTGCCTCCTAGTGAAGAAGCGACGCCAGATGGAGCTGATAAGAATACAAGTAAAGAAGAGCCAGCATTAAATTCAGAATCACATCCAAGTGCTACACTTAAGCAAAGTGAACAACCTCTTGTGTCGCAAAATAAGGAAAGTGGTAATGACTAAGGTGATTGCATTGCCAATGTGCTCGGCTAAAGCACCCCAAGCAAATATAGAGTACCTTAAAAACCAGCTGGCTAAGTTAGTGATTGAAGAGCCAACCTTAGTCTGTTTGCCTGAAACTTGGCTGGCATTTTGCGACAATGCGCAACAGACTTGGGAATACGCGCAGTATAATGAAGCGCTGCTTGGAGAGCTCTCAGCGTTGTGTCAACAACATAACATTTGGTTGGCGGCAGGTACCATCGCGATACCAAGTCAGAACGATAAATATCTGGCTGCGAGTTACTTATTTAATGCGAGTGGCGAAATCGTAGCACACTATAATAAGATCCATCTGTTTGACGCCGATGTGAGTGATAAAACTAAACAATACCGAGAGTCTGAGCGAACAGAGCGTGGACAGGATGTCGTGGTAGTGGATAGTCCATTTGGCAGAATTGGATTAAGCGTGTGTTATGATCTGCGTTTTCCCGGTTTGTTCCAAATGATGAGAGCGAAGGGAGCTGAGCTATTTTTAGTCCCGAGTGCTTTTACCTGTGCAACGGGCAAGGCACACTGGCAGCCATTATTACAGGCGAGGGCGATAGAAAACCAATGCTATGTAGTTGCAGCCGCGCAAGTAGGTTGTCATGAAAATGGCCGAGAAACCTATGGACACAGTTTAATTGTATCGCCTTGGGGTGAAGTCTTAATTGACTCTGATGAGAGTTTAGAACCCATTTCACAGCAGCTAGATAGCGCGTTTCTTGATTCGATCCGGCAAAAAATGCCGATTGTGGATCATAACCGATTTAAAAGTGAGTTTTTATGAGTAATGTAGAGCAGAATTTACTGACCAATAGCCAGCTGACACGTGAGCAATTATCACAAACTCTCGAGTATATTCATCAGCACAAAGTAAATTATGCCGATCTGTACTTTCAATCAAGCTACCACGAAACTTGGGTGCTGGAAGACGGCATAGTCAAAGACGGCAGCTACAACATCGAACGTGGTGTTGGTGTGCGTGCAGTGAGTGGTGAGAAGACTGGCTTTAGTTATTCTGATGCCATCAATATTGAAGCCTTAACCAAAGCTGCAGAAGCTGCACGTAGCATTGCGCAAGCTGGCGAAAGCAGTAAAGTCCAAGTATTTAGCGATGTAAAAGCACCCATTCAATTTCAACCAGCACAGCCAATTACCAGCATGAGTGATGCGGATAAAGTGGCTTTACTAAGAGAGATTGAACAGTGCATTCGCGATTTAGCACCTGAGGCGCAGCAAGTGGTCAGTTCGCTGTCTGCGGTATATGAAGAAGTGTTAATTGCCGCAAGCGACGGCACATTTGCAACCGACATTCGCCCGTTAATACGTTTAAATTGCTCGGTACTGCTTGAGAAAAATGGTCGCAGAGAGCGTGGCAGTGCCGGTGGTGGTGCGCGTTTAGACTATGGTTACTTTAAAGAATTAGTAGACGGTGCACCGAGATGGATGCAGTTTGCCAAAGAAGCTGTGCGCCAAGCACGTGTGAATCTTGAAGCCATTGATGCACCAGCAGGTGCGATGCCTGTGGTGCTTGGTTCTGGTTGGCCGGGCGTTTTGTTACACGAAGCTGTTGGACATGGCCTAGAAGGTGATTTTAATCGTAAAGGAGCCTCTGCATTCAGTGGCAAAATAGGTGAACAAGTCGCTTCGAGTCTTTGTACTGTGGTGGATGATGGCACGATAGCCGACCGTCGCGGCTCTTTGAATGTGGACGATGAAGGTACGCCAGCGGCATACAATGTACTGATTGAAAACGGTATTTTGAAAGGCTATATGCAAGACAAGCAAAACGCGAGCTTAATGGGCGTGGCGCCTACAGGTAATGCGCGTCGTGAGTCTTATGCCCATTTACCGATGCCGAGAATGACAAATACCTACATGCTTGCGGGTGAGCACAGTCAAGAAGAGATCATTCGTAGCGTAGATAAAGGTATTTTTGCGAGTAACTTTGGCGGTGGTCAAGTGGATATTACCTCCGGCAAATTTGTATTCTCAGCATCTGAAGCCTACTTAATTGAGAATGGCAAGATAACCCAACCCATTAAAGGCGCAACGCTTATTGGCAATGGCCCAGAGGTGATGAAAAAGGTCTCTATGGTAGGTAATGACCTTGCGCTTGATAAAGGCGTTGGAGTATGTGGTAAAGATGGTCAAAGCGTCCCTGTGGGAGTCGGCCAACCGAGTTTGAAGATTGACGAAATTACTGTCGGTGGTACGGCGTAATACTACCTACGATAATTATTAATAAACCTGAGGTTTGGATAAGGAATGAGCTAACTAATTGTTTTTAAACATACATTAAATTATTTCCTTATCTAGCCAGAGAGTTTTAGGGATAACTAGACGAATTTACGCACCAATAGCTGGCTATTGGAAGTGAATTCAACGCAGTTAGCGCAAAAACTGGCTGCTAGAAAGGCATTAATTATCCGAAGCTTAGGTTAATAAGCAAAAAGGCGCATCAGCGCCTTTTTGTATTGTATCAAAGCACAATATAGCGTTACGGCATAATTGCTTCTTTTAAATATTGGAACAGCTCTTTGTAGGCTTTGCCTGGCTTCTCAGCTTTTACTTCTTTACTTGCTTGGCGCGCCATCTGGCGCATTTTTTGACGCTCAAGTTCAGGATACTTATCCAATAGCTCATTAATCTTGCTATCTCCTTTGGCAATCACTTCATCGCGAATAAGCTCAATCTTATTCAGCAATACGTCTGCTTTATTGTTCTTATTTAGCATCAAATCCATCGCAGCCTGAATATCTTCGACATTTGGAGTACTACGCAATGTCTTGGCAATGTAGTTCATATGACGACGGTAAGCATCTGTTTTAGCACGGATCCTATCCGCAACAGTCATGGCCTCTTTAAGCTCGTCCGTTAGAGGTAACTTCTCACGCTGCTTCTTGGCAAGCCCTGCAATTTCACAGCCTAGTTCATGCAACTCTAGCGCCTCGCGCTTTAGCTCGCTTTTTGAAACGTAAATAATCTCTTCTTCGGTCGTTTGCTCGTGTTTAGCCATTGTTCTTGTCTATACTAGTAAATATTAAGGTCTCTAACATTAGAGTATACCACAATTGATCACTACAATAGTTAGTAGCTGTGATAGCATATTAACTAATATGTTTTAGTTAGACGAGCGAGCGGATAAGGTATCTATGACTCAACCTCAACAACACCCTATATATAATCAAATTGATGATGTGAAAAATGCAGTTGCCGATGTGTTAGCGCATGCTAAAAAACTAGGTGCAACCTCGGCAGAAGCAGCGATGTCTAGCACCTCTGGTCTGTCTGTAAGTACACGAATGGGAGAGGTTGAAACCATTGAGTTTAATCAAGATGGTGGTCTTGGTATCAGCGTGTATGTGGGTAATCATAAAGGCTCAGCATCAACAGCGGATCTGAGTCCTGAAGCCTTGCGCTCAGTGGTTGAAAAAGCCGTAGATATTGCTCGATTTACCTCGGATGACCCCTGTAATGGTGTGGCGGATAAAGCCTTGCTAGAGATGTCACCAGCAGATTTAGATCTTTTCCATCCTTGGCAAGTTTCTCCCGATGAAGCCATTGAGCAATGTATTGCTGCGGAAAAAGCCGCGTTAGAATTCGACCCTCGAATCGTCAATTCTGATGGCGCGAGCTTATCGAGTCACCAAGGGATCCGTGTATATGGCAATAGCCATGGCTTAGTAGCAGGGTTCCCACGTACCAGACACAGCCTGAGCACCATGGTGATCGGTAAAGAAGGTGAGCAAATGCAGCGGGACTCTGCATATGCCTTATCTCGCGTACACACAGAGCTAAAATCCCCTGAAGAAGTTGGTTTAGAAGCTGCGCAATCTACGCTAGCAAAATTAGGCAGTCGCAAATTATCGACGCGTAAAGTACCAGTTATTTTTCGAGCGGATATCGCGAACAGCTTATTTGGGCACTTAGTGTCAGGTATTGGCGGCGGCGCGCTATATCGTAAGTCTAGCTTCTTGTTGGATTCTTTAGACACACAAATTTTTAATCGCTGCGTAAATATTGAAGAGAAGCCACATTTACTAAGAGGGCTTGCTTCGAGTCCTTTCGATAGCGAAGGTGTAAAAACCATCGACCGTGAAATTATCACAGATGGCGTGCTTAATACTTACTTATTGGCAAGCTATGCCGCACGCAGAATGAATATGCAAGCGACAGGTCACGCAGGTGGGATCCATAACTGGTTAGTAAAACCAACACACGACGATTTAACCAGCCTACTTGCGTCGATGGGCACTGGCTTGTTAGTCACTGAACTAATGGGACAAGGTGTTAATACGGTAACTGGTGATTACTCAAGGGGAGCAGCTGGCTTTTGGGTTGAAAATGGTGAGCTTCAATATCCTGTAAGTGAAATTACTATCGCTGGTAATTTAAAAGATATGTTTATGGGGATTGAAGGCGTTGGCGGTGATATTGAATGCCGAGGCGCAGTACAAACCGGCTCTATACTACTCAATAATATGCAAATAGCGGGCGAATAACTCCCTTCATCAGCTCAAGAAATGCTGGTTTTGACCAGCATTTCCCGCCATTTCGACACTGTTACACTAATAACCAAGTTGCGGTGCCAAGGAATGCAAAGATCCCGACAATATCGGTAACCGTTGTTAGTACCACACTACCAGCTAGTGCTGGGTCGATATTCATTCTCTTTAGCATAATTGGAATACTGGCACCCGCGATACCTGCTGCTACTAAGTTCATAAACATTGCGAAGGCAATAACTGCACCGAGTGTAAAATCCCATTGCCATACAGCAATAACCCCAGCGATCAATACTGACCACAGCACGCCGTTTAAGGCGCCGATCGCCAGCTCTTTACCCATTAAAAACTTTTGGTTAGTCTGGTTAATATGACCAAGGGCAATACCACGAATCACTAGGGTTAGCGTTTGGCTACCGGCAACGCCACCCATACTTGGTACTATGCCATTTAACACTGCGAGAATAGGTAAAATATCCAGAGTACCTTCGAAGAAGCTTGCAACAAACGCTGCCATCAATGCGGTTAACAGGTTAATCCCAAGCCAAATAGAGCGGCGCTGGCTACTTTTTAGAACTGGCGCAAAGGTGTCTTCTTCATCTTCAAGACCTGCCATACTTAACAAGCTGTGCTCAGCATCTTCACGGATGACGTCAACAACGTCATCAATGGTGACACGACCAAGCAAATGGGCGTTATCGTCAACTACAGGAGCTGAGATCCAGTTATGACGCTCAAAAAGCTGCGCCACTTCAGACTCATCCATGGAGATAGGGATCGTTTCCTTATCTTCATCCATCAAGTCTCGAACCATACTGTCAGGAGACTTAGTTAATAAGGTATTGACAGGCAGAGTACCTAAAAAGCAGTTATCTTTATCAACTACATACAACTCGTCCGTACCATCTGGCAATTCGCCTTTAAGACGTAGATATCTAAATACAACTTCTAAGGTAACATCGGGTCGAATAGTGACCGTGTCAGTGCTCATTAGTGCACCGGCCGAGTGTTCCTTGTAGGACAATGCTTGTGTCGCACGTTCTCTATCTTGGCTATCCATCGCACCGATAACGTCTTGGTAGACGGTATCAGGCAGGCTTCTCAGAACATCACCAAGGTCATCGTCGTCCATGTCTTCTGTAGCGGCAGCAATTAGCTCCGGCTCCATCTGGGCGATGATCCCAAGTCTTACGTCCTCTGACAGTTCCTCTAAGACATCCCCTTGGATATCTGGGTCAACGAGCTGCCACAGCATAGAGCGAACTTTATGAGGGGATGATTCTAAAAGCAGTGCTGTATCACAAGGAGCTGTTTCTGCGAGCATACGCCTAACTTGAACAAACTGACCACTGTTTAAGGCTTTAGTTACCTTTTGGAGTTGTTCCAGTGTGTAGTCTTGTTCAAATACTTCAGGCATAGGCATCCTTTTTGATAATAATGTTGGCTAACGTGATTTAGTTAACCTAATTCATTTACTTTATCGCAGAAACCAATTTCTTAATTTGAATTTTATTCGTGTTGTTTCTGCTGGTGGGTTGCTACCGTTAATACACGTTAAAGGTGTACGCAACGATAAAGTAGGATTTTCTCGGCAACTCGCTTTATTGCACGAAAGAAACCTAAATTGGTATTACAGTGTAACTCAGTTTATTGAGAACTACCAAGGTTTACGCTTAATTATGAGAGACTTATTATACCAATTCGCTTAATTAGTGATCTATTTTGAAGCGAGAAAATCTTGTCGATAACACGGCGAAAATTTTGCTATTTAGTTGTTCAAAATGGGAGATTTTTAACACAGTTAGCGTCAGATTTGCTCCTTCAAACTGAGTAAGTATTAAGACTAATTGGTATTAGACCTGTCTGGTTACGGAGGGGGAGATTAGCAGGGAATAAATGAATCAGACCTTAGTGCTATTTTGGTGCTAGTAGCCCAAGTTACTCGGATTCATTAAATTTATTTTCTATTAGTCCACCAATGGCGTCTAGTGCATACTGAGCATCAGGACCTTCACAAACCACTCGGACTTCTTTTCCTTGGCTGCTTTCAAGTAACAACAGCGCTAGTACGCTGTCAGCAGCAGCACTTTTGTCTCCTTGATATAAGGTCACTTCGGCATCAAATTGGGTTGCTAATTGCGCAAGAACCGTCGCTGCTCGAGCGTGCAGACCGAGCTTGTTCTGGATTAAAAACGTATCTTCTAACATTTAACCCTCTTGCTCACGGTGGCGAATTTTGACGTTGGGATGGGTTTTAGCAAAACGCTCACCAATGGTTTGCGCTAAGTATACCGAGCGATGCTGCCCACCAGTACATCCTATTGCGATCGTTAGATAGCTGCGATTGTTACGCTCTAGGTGTGGTAACCAAGTTTGTACAAAGGTTTGGATCTGCCAAGTAAATTTTTGCACTATGCTGTGACTCGACAAATAGTCTTTGACTGGCTGATCTAAGCCAGTTAGCGGCTTAAGCTCAGGCTCCCAATGTGGATTGGGCAAAAAGCGCGCATCAAAAACGTAATCCGCTTGTTTTGGGATGCCGTGTTTAAAGCCGAAAGATTCAAAGGTAATAATGAGTTGCTTGTCTTTTTTACCTAAGATTTTTTCGCGGATATCTTCTGCAAGTTGATGAACGCTCAGGCCTGTAGTATCAATGAGAAAATCGGCGCGAGTGATCAAGACGTCTAACAATTCCCGTTCTTTCTTTATCGCAACATCTAATGGAAGATTATGCAGTGAAAGAGGGTGCAAACGGCGTGTTTCTGAGAAGCGTTTTATCAGGGTTTGATCGTCACTGTCTAAATAAAACAGGGTAGGTTTGGCAAAGCCAGGTAAGTATTCAAGAATGTCATTAAATTCGTCCTGCTCTTTAGGCAAGTTTCTAACATCAATACTGACTGCAATTTTATTATAATTGTCGGAAACACTGCGGACTAAAGACGGCAGCAAATTGACTGGAATGTTATCTACACAATAGTAGCCTAAGTCCTCCAATACTCGAAGCGCTACAGATTTACCAGAGCCGGAGCGGCCACTGATAATGATAAGCTCGAGTCCTTTTTCTTCATCACTCATCAAGTTCACCTTGGATCACTGCATATAACTCATCGTCACTTTTTGCTTGCCTAAGCATTTTGCAAAAAGACTTGTCTTTGAGTGTATCAGCAATCGCCGCTAAGGTCTTCAGGTGCTGTTGATTATCACCTTCGGGTACGATGAACGCGACAAAAATATCGACAGGCTGCTTATCTATGGCTTCAAACTGGATCCCTTGCTCGCTGACAAGCACCATTGCAAGGATTTTATCCAAACCTTCAAGTCGACCATGAGGAATGGCAATGCCTTTACCGATCCCTGTGCTGCCTAATTTCTCTCGCGCCATTAAAGCGTCCAAGATAGCATGCTGACTGGTATTTGGAATTTGGCTATGAGCCAGTTCGCTAATGTATTCTAAAATACGTTTTTTGCTATTAAAAAGGACCGCAGCTTTACTGCAGTCCTTGTTCACTAATTCACTTAATTTCATCTTAGTGTCGAGTGAGCTTCTCTTTGTGTTTAATAACTTGACGATCTAGCTTGTCGATAAGGCCATCAATTGCGGCATACATATCTTGATGCTCTGTTGATGCAAATAGCTCGCCGCCGTTTACGTGTAATGTTGCTTCTGCTTTTTGTACTAGCTTCTCGACATCAAGGATCACATGCACGTTATTGATATGATCAAAGTGCCTTTCTAGCTTCGCAAACTTGTTGGTGACATAGTCTCTTAATGAGTCAGTAATTTCTACATGGCGACCAGTTAGATTTAGTTGCATAAGCATTTTTCCTTCTTGGGTTTTACGTCTTATATCAAGCTTTTACGCTGATTTGACGGTGGAATGGCTAGGGATTCACGATATTTTGCAATCGTGCGTCTCGCTACCTTAATTCCTTGCTCAGCTAAGATATCTGCAATTTTGCTGTCACTCAATGGCTTCGCGGTATTTTCTGCAGCTATCAGCTTTTTGATAAGTGCTCTAATTGCTGTAGAGGAGCACTCACCTCCATTTTCTGTACTTACATGGCTAGAGAAGAAATACTTCAGCTCAAATATTCCCCGAGGTGTATGCATGTATTTTTGTGTTGTCACACGGGAAATTGTGGACTCATGCATCTCAACCATTTCAGCAACATCATTTAGCACCATAGGGCGCATTGCTTCGGGGCCATGTTCAAAGAATGCCTGTTGTTGTTGCACAATGCAATTGGTAACTTTTAATAAAGTATCATTTCGGCTTTCTAAGCTTTTAATAAACCACTTTGCTTCTTGTAAATGTGAGCGAATAAACTGACTATCCGTACTGGATTTTGCCGTTCTAGACATCGCAGCGTAATGGTCGTTTACTCTTATTTTAGGCATAGCATCAGGATTTAGCTCTACGACCCAGCGACCTTTTACTTTTTTCACTGATACGTCAGGGATTACATATTCAGGCTCTTCATGAATAATGCTTGCCGCTGGTTTTGGGTTAAGGCTATGAATTAACGTCATGACCTCTTTGAGATCGGCTTCTTTAAGGCGCGTTTTCTTTGCCAAAGTTCGATAGTCACGGCTGGCAAGCAAGTCGATATGCTCTGTCAGGATCATTTTCGTTTCGGCAATCCATGGTGTATCTGGGGCGAATTGATTTAGCTGAATACACAAGCATTCTTGTAAACTGCGCGCTGCGATACCGACAGGATCGAAAAGCTGAATACGTTTGAGCACGGCTTCGACTTCATCCAGCTCAATAGGCTCTTCGCTACTCTCATCATTAATGCTTTCTAAAATGTCTTCGCAAGACAGTGTTAAAATGCCTGACAGGTCGACCGCTTCAATAATCGCAATCGCAATCGCTCTATCTGTTGGACTAAATGGTGTCAGCTCAAGTTGCCACATGAGATAGTCGTGGAGAGATTCAGAGGTTTCCCCTTGATAAACATTATCGTCATCGGGAAGTGGGCCTGAGCTTGCAGCGGGTGCTGCACTCATATATTCGTCCCAAGTGACATCCATGGCAAGGTCATCACTGACAGTGTCTTTGCTCATGGCGGTATCTGAGTCTATTTCATAGTCACTAACCTGCGCTTCATCGCTTGAATCTTGATTGTCGTCAGCACTGCTCTTTTCTTGGCTGTGTTGGTCAGCGTTTTCGCCGTCAGTATTATCACCTTCTTCCACTTCCAACAATGGATTGCTGTCTAATGCTTCTTGTATTTCTTGTTGCAGATCCAATGTACTAAGCTGCAGCAAGCGAATGGCTTGTTGCAGTTGTGGAGTCATTGTAAGTTGCTGCCCCATGCGCAGCTGTAATGATTGCCTCATGTATCTCTAACAATCCTTTTTAACAGTTATTAATACTACGTCTTAACTATAGCTTGAATTGTTCGCCTAGGTAGACATCTCTTACGGTTTGATCTGCCAAAACATGTTCTGGCGTGCCTGCAGCGATTAACTCACCATGTGAAACGATGTAGGCTTTTTCACATACGTCCAGTGTTTCTCTAACGTTATGATCGGTGATTAGCACACCGATACCGCGGTTTTTTAGGTGCTCTATGATTGTCTTTATATCTAACACCGAAATAGGATCAACACCAGCAAAAGGTTCATCTAACAGGATAAACTTAGGATTAGCGGCTAAAGCGCGAGCAATCTCTACGCGTCTTCTTTCGCCTCCCGACAATGCCATGCCCTGTGAGTCACGAATGTGTTGAATATTAAATTCGTCCAGTAACTCGTTTAGTTCAGCTTCTCTCTCAACTTTAGATAAGTCTTTTCGAGTTTCTAAAATCGCCATCAAATTTTGATAGACCGTGAGTTTTCTAAAGATTGAAGACTCTTGTGGTAGATAGCCAATACCAAGTCGCGCGCGGCTGTGCATCGGTAGCAAAGTGATATCTTCATCATCAATCTGAATAAAACCTTTGTCGCTTGGTACTAACCCTACAATCATGTAGAACGTAGTGGTTTTACCTGCACCATTTGGTCCTAATAAGCCTACAATGCTGCCAGCCTTAACACTTAAGCCAACATTTTTGACGACTTCACGACCTTTATAACTCTTTGCTAGACCAGTTGCTTTGAGCTCGCTCATTAATTGTTACCTTCTTCCTGCGCTTTTTTATCTTTTGCGTCTTTTTTGTCATCTACAGGAACAAGGATGGTTCTTACCCGAGAATCTTCTTGGTCTGAGCGCTCAGCACTGATCAATTGCTTTTCAATGTCATAGGTGATGACTTGCGCATTGATTTTTTGCCCAGTTTGATTGATTTCTGCATCGCCAGAAATGACTAAGGTGCCTTTCGCAACGTCGTAACGAATTTCGTTTGCTTTGGCTTCTAGCAAATTACCATCAGGTTGACGTTCGCTGAAAATAGCTGGGCTGCCAGTTGCAACAAGCAGTTGCTTGTTAGTACCAAGCTCCGCGCGGCGGTGGACTTCTAGGCGATCGGCATTTATTTTTCTGTTGCCATGAATAATAACAACATTCTGTTCAAAAATACCGATGTTGCTTTGCAGTTGAGCTTGCTGACGGCCAGCATCAATAATGACTTCATTTTGTTCTGCAGCATTTGCTAAAGTAGAACTTGCAAGCAAGCCGATGAAAACTAGTTTGTTAATGATTTTACTGGTCATAATAAATTGTCTTTGTGTGGTTGATGAGTTCGATCACTTGCTTTTGTAGATCCGCATGCAGCCCTTTACCCGTGATCCTAAGACTAGGACCGGTGATAACGACAGGGTGTTCCGATTTCATCAATTTTTGCTTAATTTCAACTCTTACATTATCGGCATTGATATTGGTGATCATGGCGTTAGGCGTTAAATTCTTTGCCAGTACATTGCCTTCTAATATCAAGGTATTGTTTTCGTACAGTGTTGCTTCTAATGCACTTATTTGCCAATTCTGCTCACCGTTATATAAGGTGAAAATAGGCTTTTCAAAGTGACTAAAGCCAAGATCTTGATACAACTCCATCTTATCAGCAGTTACCTGATAGTTTAATAAGCCATTTTCACTATAGGTCGTTTGCTGAAGCGTGGTTGCAACATAATCGGGCTTAGCTAACGGTTCATCTTCTTTTGCTGAGTCCGCCTCTGATGGATTAAACATGGGCGACCACATCCATACCATTAAAGAAGAGAAAACAATGAGTAAGATGACACGTAATACGGTCATGTACTTGATCCTTTGGAAGTCAATAAGTGATTTTGGCTGAGCATTAGAAGATCAGTCAACTCTCTCACGGCACCAAAACCACCAGGCATCAAGGTCGTGTAATGGGCGATATGTTTAACAAGAGGATGTGCATCATTGACGGCAACGGCAAAACCGACTCGCTCCATTACGGGTAGATCTGGGCCATCATCACCAATATACGCAATTTCGTCATCACTAAGGTTGAGCTTAGTCTTCAGTTCATCATATGCCACTAACTTGTTTTCTTGGCCTTGGTAAATATAAGTTACATTTAAACTAGTCATGCGTTGCTGAACTATTTGTGAATGCCTACCTGTGATAACGCCGACTTCGATACCACTATCAATTAAGGCCTTAATACCAAACCCATCTTTGGTATTAAATGCTTTCAGTTCTTCACCATTATTACCAAGGTATATACGGCCATCTGAGAATACGCCATCAATATCGCAGATCAATAATTTGATTTGTTTTGCTTTTTCCCAAGCTTCAGTTGAAATCGTCTGATATAAATCTTCAAATTGCATTACAGCACCCCCGCTCTAAGTAAATCTTGCGTATTCAAGGCGCCAACTGGGATGTTGTTTTCGTTTACCACAATCAAGCCATTAATTCGTTTGGTTTCCATGATATTGAGTACCTCAGCTGCGAGCATATCGGCGCGTGCAGTCGTACTTTTAGCCGTCATTACTTGCGTGATTGGGGTGGTGTGAATATCGACCTTTTGTTCGATAATACGGCGCAAGTCACCATCAGTAAAAATACCCTGTAATTGAGAGCTTTCATCTACGATTGCCGTCATACCTAAACTTTTAGCTGACATTTCAAATAAAGCTTCTTTAACTGTGCAATGACTATTGACCATAGGGATTGCATCCCCTTGATGCATGACATCAGCAACGGTTAGTAGTAGACGCCTTCCTAAACTACCGCCAGGATGAGAAAGCGCAAAATCATCAGCCGTAAAGCCTCTGGCTTCAAGTAGCGCAACCGCGAGCGCATCACCCATCACTAGTGTAGCTGTGGTGCTAGCCGTGGGTGCAAGTCCTAATGGGCAGGCTTCTTTCGATACTTTAACACAAAGGTGAACCGTTGCATTACGAGCCATTGTAGAGCTCGGGTTGCCTGTCATGGAAATAACGGGGGCTCCTAAACGCTTTATTACAGGCAGGATTGAGATCACCTCTTGGGTTTCCCCTGAGTTGGAGATCATCAGTACCACATCATCTTTGGTGATCATACCCAAGTCGCCGTGACTTGCTTCACCTGGATGAACAAAAAATGCGGGGCTGCCAGTACTTGCGAGTGTCGCTGCAATTTTATTACCGATGTGGCCTGATTTACCCATGCCAATCACGATGATCCGGCCTTGGCAGCCAAACATAATTTCACAGGCTTTTACAAATTGTTGATCAACAAACTGTTGCACTTCTTCTATTGCTGCAAGTTCGGTTGCAAAAACTTGATTTGCAGAGTCAATAAATGGGTTCGTTGTCACAAGGCTTCCTTAAATGATGTAGTAAATATAACCGACGAAGCTTGCGACCAATATGCCGCCTTCTATGCGGTTAATACGGCGCTTACCGGTCAAGCTGAGGCTCATTAGGATAAGCAGCAGTGTCGCGCCAAGCATAATAAAGATATCACGGGACGCAATATTGGCGTCGAGGACAGATGGGTTGATAATCCCAGCAATAGATAGCACTGCCAATATATTAAAGATGTTCGAGCCAATAATATTTCCAAGCGCTAGATCGTCTTCTTTTTTAAGTACGCCAGCAACACATGCTGCAAGCTCGGGTAAACTAGTACCAACGGCGATAATGGTTAATCCTATTAGCAGGTCACTCATGCCAAAATATTTGGCGATGTCAACCGCAGCGCCAACGAGATAGTCCGCGCTAATAGGCAGTAAAATCATACCCACGATTAACCAGAAAACGGCTTTTTGAGTTGGAATATTATTTGGCACTTCTTCACAGGCTTCACTGACAAATGGGTCATCATTATCTCCACCACCACGCTTGGTGATAATGATAAGTGCAAGAAGAAAAGCGGCGAAACCGACTAATAACAAAACACCTTCTACGAAACTAAAGTGGTTATCACTAACGATATACCAAGCAGCCAATGAAACGATGACTAACAGCGGCATTTCGCGACGCAAAATACCAGAGCCTACGGAGAGTGGCCTTAATAACGCAGTGAGACCCAAAACGAGTAAGATATTGGCGATGTTAGAACCTATGGCATTGCCCACGGCGGTGTCTGTTTTATCTGCAAGAGCGGCTTGCGCAGCAACCATCATTTCTGGTGCTGAAGAACCCATGGCCACGATAGTTAAACCAACAATTAATGTTGGTACACCGAAGTTTCGTGCAAGAGCGGCCGCACCAAAAACAAAGCGGTCAGCACTCCAAACCAGTGCAATAAAGCCAAGAATGAGAATAACAAACGATAAAACCATGAACCTCTAGCCAATAGGATTAAAATTTCGATAGATACTACCAAAAGCGCTCTGGAAAGTATAAGCAAACCGTTACATTTCACTACTTACAAAATTTTACCAAAACGATTTTCCATCTTGTTTGAAAAAAAAGTATCATACTTGGATGAATATAGTCTGGATCTGGAGAGCGACTTGTCGCAGTCAATTGTAGAAATCAAGGATGTAACCTTCTCTCGGGGTGAAAGGATCATCTACAAAAACATGAGCTTTTCTGTACCAAAGGGCAAAATTACCGCAATAATGGGACCGAGTGGCATTGGTAAAACCACCATGCTGCGTTTAATCGGTGGTCAGCTTAAGCCTGATAGCGGTGATATTCTTTTTGCTGGAAACAGTATCCCTAACATGTCACGAGCAGCTTTGTATCAAGCTCGAACGCGCATGAGTATGTTATTTCAAAGCGGTGCTTTGTTTACCGATATGAGCGTGTTCGACAATGTGGCATTTCCTCTACGCGAGCATACCGAGTTATCTGAAGAACTAATCCGTTTAGTGGTGCTAATGAAGCTTCAAGCGGTTGGTCTTCGTGGTGCAAAAGATTTAATGCCGGCAGAGCTCTCTGGCGGTATGGCAAGACGCGCAGCTTTAGCACGTTCTATCGCGCTTGATCCTGAATTAATTATGTACGATGAACCGTTTGCAGGTCAGGATCCGATCTCCATGGGGGTTCTAGTTCGCTTGATTAAGTCCCTTAATGAAGTATTGGGATTATCGTCGCTGATAGTCACTCATGACGTTACTGAAGTACTGAGTATTGCCGACCACGTCGTTATTATTGCTGAACAAGGTGTGATTGGTACAGGAACCCCTGAACAGATGCTTGAACACGAATCGCCATTAGTGCAGCAGTTCTTACAAGGCCTTGCGGATGGTCCTGTGCCATTCCACTTTAAAGCGCCAGATTATCAGCAAGCGCTGTTGCAAGGAGAGTGAGTATGGTCGACTTTTTACAAAAACTAGGCCACAAAACCCTCAGTCGTTTTGCTGCACTTGGCCGTGCCACAACAATGCTTTTTGGTGCGCTATGTAGCTTACCTAATTTCCGAAAAGGCACGCCACTGTTGATAAAGCAACTTTACATGGTTGGTCATCAATCATTGTTGATTATCATGGTGTCTGGTTTATTTATCGGCATGGTATTGGCTTTACAAGGCTATACCGTGTTAGTTGGGTATGGCGCTGAAGATAGCCTTGGACCTTTGGTTGCTTTGAGTTTACTTAGAGAGCTGGGCCCTGTGGTAACCGCACTCTTATTTGCAGGACGTGCAGGCAGTGCGTTAACTGCCGAAATCGGTTTGATGAAGGCGACGGAACAATTATCTAGTTTAGAAATGATGGCGATAGACCCGCTTAAACGCGTGGTTGCTCCTCGTTTCTGGGCCGGTTTTATTAGTATGCCGTTACTCGCATTGATATTCTCTGCGATCGCTATTTTAGGCGCACACTTGGTGGGGGTTGATTGGTTAGGCGTAGATTCAGGTAGCTTCTGGTCAATTATGCAATCGCAAGTGTCGTTTCAACAAGACATCTTAAATGGTCTTATTAAGAGTTTCGTATTTGCACTATTAGTAACTTGGATCGCGCTATACAAAGGCTATGACTGTATTCCCACTTCTGAAGGAATAAGTAAAGCGACGACAGAGACGGTAGTACATTCTTCACTGGCTGTACTTGGCTTTGACTTTGTATTAACAGCGGTTATGTTCTCAAGTTAAAAGGTTTTAAAAATGAATACACGGAAAATAGAAATTTTAGTTGGGTTGTTCGTGGCATTGGGCATTGCTGCATTTGTTATGTTGGCGCTAAAGGTAGCTAATTCAGGTTTAAGCGGCAATGGTGAAACTTACACTTTGCATGCTAAGTTCGAAAATATAGGCTCGTTGAAAACCCGCGCCCCAATTAAGGTGGGTGGGGTTGTGATTGGTCGTGTTGATGGAATTCACATCCATCCACAAGAGTTCGTGCCGGTAGTTTCAATGAGTTTAGATAAAAACTACGAGTGTCAGTTTTCCGATACGTCGTCGGTTTCGATTTTGACTTCGGGCATTTTGGGAGAGCAATACTTAGGTATTTCTCCCGTTATTGCTGCTGAATCTGCGAAGCAAAAATGTCTTGGTCAGGAGGTAACGAGTGAAGATAGCGTTGATCTTGAGTCTCTTTTTGGTGTGGAAACAAAAGCGCTAAAAGACGGTGACATGATCACAGATACAAAATCGGCACTGGTATTAGAAGAGCTAATTGGTCAGTTCCTATTTAATCAAGGGAGCGAGTAAATATGTTAAAAAACATCTATGCAAAATGTCTGACTTTGCTTGTAGCATTGATGGTTACCGCATTGGTTCAGGCGAAAGAAGTGGACTCAAGCGATCCTTATAAAATGGTGGAGCAAGTTGCGGCGCAAACTTTTCAGCGTGTTACGAAAGAGCAAAACATCATTGAAAAAGACAAAGAACACTTACGCGTTATCGTAGAAGAAGAGCTCTTGCCTTACATTGATTACAAATATGCTGCGTATCGTGTATTAGGTTCTTATATTCAAAAGGTTCGCAACATTGAAAGTAAAGAGGAGAAAGCTGCTGCTGTCGAGCATATTAGAGAGTTTATTGAGGTATTCAAAAATTACTTGGTAGCGACTTATGCTGGTGTATTTACTCAATATAAAGACCAAAAGGTAGAGTTTGGTGAGCATCGCCCATTTGAGAATGAAGGTGTGGTGGTTGTTAAGACCAAAATTGTAGAGCCTGGTAAGCCTGATATCAAAATTGATTTCAAAGTTAGACGCGGTCAAGACGGTGACTGGCGTGCTTTTGACATGATGGCGGAAGGCATTAGTTTACTCGATGCCAAACAATCGGAGCTACATGGTATTTTACGCCAGCAGGGTATTGAGCATGTGATCCAACTGTTAGATAAGAAGAGCAAGCTTCCGGTGCAATTTAGAGGAGATGATGGTGACGCCTAGTATTTCATTCACCGAAAGTAAAGGTGAAATCGTGTTAACTGGTGAACTTACGAGAGCGAGTTTACCAAGCGCACTGAAACAGTCGACCATCGTTCAAGTGTTGAAAAATGCACAATCAACCGTCTATTTTAACCTTTCTGAGGTGACAAGGGTTGACACCGCGGGCTTAGCTTGGTTAATTCACTCTTTAGGTCAATTGAAACAGCGCGACATTCGTCTCGAGCTGAAAAATACGCCTGAACAACTGCAAAATTTAATGGAGTTGGGGCAGGTGACAACCCTATTTGAGTGAGTCTAATGGAAACAAATCAAGTCGAAACTTTATTGAGAGATGCACTATCGCTTGACGAGATCATCGTTAAAGCTAATGGAAGTCACTACGAAGTCATTGCTGTTGGAACGTGTTTTGACGGATTAAGAAGGCTGAAAAGAGAACAGCTGATCTACGGCCCACTGATGGATACTATTAAAGACGGCACCATCCATGCTGTTAGTATTCGTGCATTCACACCTGATGAATGGCAAAAAGAGCGCAAATTTATTCTTCCACAATAACGGAGTGCCGCAATGGATCAGTTTGTTATCCAAGGTGGCACCACTTTAGCCGGTGAAGTCACTATTTCAGGGGCTAAAAACGCAGCCCTACCTATTTTATTCGCTGCTCTGCTTGGCGATGGTAAAAGTCGTTTTTCTAATGTACCGCACTTACGCGATATAGGTACCACTGAAGCCTTATTAAAAACACTGGGCGCTGAAGTTGAGTGGGATGGCGATATCTTAGAAATCAATGGTGCAACGGTAAATAGCGTGCTTGCACCTTATGAGCTCGTTAAGCAAATGCGTGCGTCGGTACTGGCGTTAGGCCCATTAGTTGCAAGATTTGGTCAAGCGCAAGTATCCCTACCGGGAGGCTGTGCGATTGGTGCTCGTCCAGTCGATCTGCATATTGCAGGCCTTGAGAAAATGGGCGCTAAGATCAAAGTTGAGAATGGTTATATCCATGCGGTAACCGAAGGTCGTCTTCGTGGCGCCGAGATCTTTATGGAAACCGTCAGCGTTGGTGCTACTGAAAACTTACTGATGGCTGCAACCCTCGCCGATGGTAAAACTGTGATAGATAATGCTGCGCGAGAGCCAGAGATTATTAACTTAGCGGAATGCTTAGTTGCCATGGGTGCCAAGATCAGCGGTGCAGGTTCGAGCCGAATTGAGATAGAAGGCGTTGAGCGTCTTAATGGTTGTGAGCATAAAATCCTTCCTGATCGCATCGAAACAGGGACCTTTTTGGTTGCTGCGGCAATGGCAAAAGGCGAAGTGCTGTGTAAAAACACGGATTATCATAGCCTTGAACCTGTGCTTGAAAAGCTACGCGCCGCCAATGCGATTGTGGAGGTAAGTGAAGACAGTATTTACGTGGATATGCGTCAACGCGCTTTGAAAGCCGTTAATATCAAAACTATGCCACATCCTGGTTTTCCAACAGACATGCAAGCTCAGTTTACCGCATTAAATGTGGTGGCTGAAGGGAGCGCGACAATCACAGAGACTATCTTTGAAAACCGTTTTATGCACGTACCAGAGCTACAGCGTATGGGCGCGAATATTCGTTTAGAAGGCAACACTGCAATCTGTGGTGAGACTGAGTCGTTATCTGGTGCGCAGGTAATGGCAACCGATTTACGCGCTTCAGCGAGTCTTATCCTAACGGGTATTGTGGCAACAGGCGAAACCATAGTCGATCGCATCTATCACGTTGATAGGGGCTATCAGAAGATAGAAGATAAGCTAAGTCGGTTAGGTGCAAATATAAAACGCCGTAAAACCTGAGCTTAATTAAGCGAATTGGTAAAAAACAAAAAAGCGTCCCTCTGGACGCTTTTTGCTTTGCTTAATACAGTCCTGTTTCGAGTTCAGCGACTTCCACCGTAATAGTGAGGCGCTGACCACCTCTGAGTACTTCAAACTCGAGTTTAGTACCAGGCGCGGTATTGCCAATCGTCTTCAGTGTCCTTTGCGGATTAGTCACAGGCTCTCCACCTACTTTAACCACAATATCATGCTCTTTCATGCCAGCTTGCCATGCGGGACCTAGCGGGTCTAATTCGCTCACAGCAAGGCCGACAATTGGTGTGTAGAGATCCGTTACGCTTTTACCTGTATTGTCAACTGGCGTGCCTCTAAAGCCGAGGTAGCCTCGGATCACTCTGCCATCCATAATGAGTTTATGCATCACGTCCATTGCAAGATCATAAGGGATCGCAAAAGAGATACCTTGGATATCAATATTCAAACGCGTGCGAAATTGCGCAGAGGTAATGCCAACTAGCGCGCCATTAGAATTGACAACGGCACCACCTGAATTACCAACATTAATCGCGGCATCCATTTGCAGCAAATTGTTGAACTGGCTTTCTGTGAGAGTCTGTTTGCCTGTTGCACTGATAATGCCTTGCGTAATGGTTTGTCCAATGTTCAATGGGTTACCAATTGCGAGCACCACATCCCCAACACGTGGTGAGTAGTCATGATCGATAGGAATGACAGGCAAATTCTCAGCTGGAATTTTTAATAAAGCTAAGTCCGTAATCGTGTCAAAGCCTATCAGTTGCGTATCGCTATACTGGCGGCCATCAGGAAGAAGCACAATGATTTGGTCGGCATTGTTCACCACATGATAGTTTGTCAGTATGTAGCCATCTCGGCTCATGATTACGCCAGAGCCAAGTTCTCTAACCGTGCTTTGGCGCTGATATCTTGGCTGATTGCTAAAGCCCTCGGAAAAAATCGTCACGACCGCTGGAGCTGTTTTTTCTACAGCATCAGCAAAACTCATATGATGGGCCTGAATATGTGGGGCCTCAAGTTTTGGCAAGTTATCCCTTAGCTCAGGATTAAACCAAATGATGATAAAAGCGATCCCAAGTCCGGCAAGCAGCGGTGGAAAAATGAATTTAATTAATTTGAACACAAGAGCTTATATTTATCGTTATCTAATACTGCTAATAATGACACAAAAAAAAACACAGCGACAAGTTTCGCTGTGTTTCATTTTTAATATTTGTCTATTTCGTTACTGAATGAGGTAGAAAACCGTCTCGCGATCGCGTTTAATCCCAAGTACGATATTACCTTTAATACCATTAATTAGTTTAGACATATCTTTAACACTCGTGACACGTTGGCGATTCACTTGCATGATCACATCGCCTTCTTCAAGGCCAACGCGTGCAGCTGGTGAGCGAGGTTCTACTGAGGTAATGACGACACCTTCATTGCCATTGCGCTCGCCACTCTCTAGTACCGCGCCTCGTAGGTTTGGATGTACATCCTCTGCATTCGCCTGTTCTTCTTGCTTACCACCAAGCTCTACGTCGATAAATTTGGTTTTGCCATCACGGTAAACACCAAGTCGTACCTCACGACCTTCACCCATCGTAGCCACTTTACCGTGGAGTTCATTAAAGCTTTCAATGTCGTCGCCGTTGAGGCTGACAATGACATCATTGGCTTTCAGACCCGCTTTGTCCGCTGCAGAATCTTCCACTACGCGCATGACATAAGCACCACGCTTAACATCAAAGCCTTGTGCTTTAGCAAGACCAGCATCTAAGGTACGACCCAATATACCCAATGAACCGCGACGAACTTCTCCGTACTCAACAATTTGATCCACTAGGTTTTTCATCATGTTTGATGGAATAGCAAAGCCGATCCCGACATTACCGCCAGACGCGCCTAAAATAGCAGTGTTGATACCAATGAGTTCGCCGTTTAAGTTAACTAGTGCACCACCTGAATTACCTTGGTTGATTGCCGCATCTGTTTGGATGAAGTCTTCATAGCCTTCGATATTTAAGCCGCTACGGCCTAGTGCACTGATTATTCCTGAGGTGACGGTATGACTTAATCCAAATGGGTTACCAATAGCAACGGAAAAATCACCCACTCTCAACTTGTCTGAATTAGCGAGTTTGATTTCTGTTAGGTCTTCGCCGTCGATTTGTAGCAATGCGATATCAGATTCGGCGTCGCTACCGATTAATTTGGCCTCAAATTCTCTGCCATCCTTTAAAGTGACAAGCATTTCGTCTGCATCATCAATAACGTGATTGTTTGTAACGACATAGCCTTTATCTGCATCGATGATGACACCTGAGCCGAGGCCACTAAAAGGGCGCTTTTGGCTACGAGGCTGCGGTTGTCCAAAGAAAAAGTCGAAAGGGTCGACACGGCGACGCACTTCTTTAGCACCTTTTACTTGGATACTAACAACGCCCGGGGCGACCTTTTCGAGCATAGGTGCTAGCGTTGGTAGTTGTTGGCCGTCTACGGCAACAGGAAGTTTGGCCATGCTTTGCTGCGGTAACAGCAATAAGCTAGAAGAAAGTAAAGCGGCCGATAACAAAGATAGTTTAAATTTCATAGTCGTGAAGTACTCCGCTATTAGCGTTAATATAGGTTATAAGAGGCTGATAACTAGCCTCTTATTAGTAATCAATAACTTCTTTTAAAGACTATGGGGTCAACAAAAAGTTTCATCAAGAGGCTTTAATTTGCTCACTTTCTTTTTTTTGACCAGAAAATAACCCAGTTTCACCTTCGGCATAGTCACTCGGTGGTGCCTCAAAACTTGGATCTTGCTTACGTCTTCTCTCTGGGCGTGCTTGAAGAGAAGCTTGTAGTTGTTCTGTGGTTTCTTTCGAGAAAAAAGGATCCGCAGGATGAGATGGGCGATCCTGTGTCAGTAGTTGGTTGGTTTCTTCCACATGGGTAAGCAGTTGTTGATAACTATCCTGCATTTTATTTACTAGCTTTTTGGTGCTAGCTAGGTGATCTGATACGTCTTGACGATATTGCTCAAGGTCGTGTTTAGCTTGTTGTGCTTGCACTTCCAGCTCGTCGTGTTTGAACTGCTTTTTCGTTACAAAGCCACCTAAAAAGAATGCAGCAATGGCAACAATGATCAGTAATCCAAGCCAAGTAACGGTAGTCATAGGTTTCTCCCTGTGTGCCTCAACGGCAAATAAAATTAAAACTCTGTTAGAGTTAAATATACGCTGTGAATACAGTCGTGTTAATATAACCTACAAACAAATCGTAAAAAAATATTTAAGTCGATGACGCCTTGGGAAAAATATCAGCAAGATCTACAACGTGATGATTTTCAATATGACAGCGCGCAAGAAAATGCCGTAAAGCATTTACAGCGACTGTATGACGACCTTATCAATCAGCCCCCGGTCAAACAAAACTTCTTCTCGCGCTTGTTTGGTAAAGCTGAGCCGCCAAAAGTGAAAGGGTTGTACTTTTGGGGTGGAGTAGGGCGTGGTAAAACTTATCTGGTTGATACCTTTTACGATGCCTTGCCGACGGAGCGTAAAATGCGAGTGCATTTTCACCGCTTTATGCATCGTGTTCACGCAGAGCTGAAAAAGCTTAATGAAGTGAAAAACCCTCTGGAAAGCATCGCTGATACCTTCAAATCTGAAACTGACATTATCTGCTTCGATGAATTTTTCGTGCAAGACATCACCGATGCCATGTTACTGGGTGGATTAATGCAGGCGCTGTTTGCGCGCGGTATCGTGTTAGTGGCCACATCGAATATTGTGCCTGATGATTTGTATAAAAATGGCTTGCAGCGTGCGCGATTCTTACCAGCCATTGAGTTGGTAAAAGCCAATACTGAGGTAGTCAATGTGGACTCGGGTATTGACTATCGCTTGCGGACGTTGGAGCAAGCGGAAATTTTTCACAGCCCACTTGATAAACAAGCGGATGAAAACTTATTCGACTACTTTAACAAACTCTCTCCGGAGCCAGGTAAAGCCGGACAGGCGATTGAGATTGAAGGTCGGATGATCCAAACTCGGATGGTGTCTGATTGTATTGTTATGTTTGATTTCCCTGCGCTATGTGAAACCGCTCGTTCGCAAGTGGATTACATGGAGATCAGTCGCTTATATAACACCGTGATTCTATCTAATGTGAAGCAAATGGGTCAGCAAAACGATGATGCGGCAAGGCGTTTTATTGCGCTCGTCGATGAGTTTTATGAGCGTAATGTGACGCTTATCATCTCGGCTGCAGCGCCTATTACTGAACTTTATACCGAAGGTACATTGAATTTTGAGTTCAAACGCTGCATTAGCCGCTTGCAAGAAATGCAATCCCATGAATATTTAGCAAGAGAGCATTTAGCCTAACGGCAATTACTTTTTTGTTAAGAGGACTTGTTCGGTGTGGGTGTTTGTAAATATCCTATTTGAACGAGTCCTTGTCACGCACACGTCGTCATTTCGTTGGATTTTTTGCCTTTTCTATTTTTTTCGAAATTCTTCCGATTTTCTTGTAGAAAAAAGCACCAAGCGCTGGTTTTCACCCAGAAGGCTTGCTATAATCCGCGGCCTGCCACGTTGCGTTCTATTGCCCTCGTCGGCTTAGCCACTGACTTGAGCGGCATAAAAGTCTTAAACTCGAAGGGGTTAAAGCAAATACAAGTAGAGCGGTAGTCCAAGGACTGCCTGTGGTTTTAAAATTGAAAACTTTGGATTTTTATAATGAAAACGTTTGTTGCTAAACCAGAAACTGTAAAACGTGACTGGTACGTAGTTGACGCTGAAGGTAAAACTTTAGGTCGCATCGCTACTGAAATCGCTCGTCGCCTTCGCGGTAAGCACAAAGCTGAGTATACTCCACACGTTGACACTGGTGATTACATCATCGTAATCAACGCTGAGAAAGTTACTGTAACTGGTAACAAAACTCAGGACAAAATGTACTATGCTCACTCTGGTTACCCAGGTGGCCTTAAGTCTATCAACTTTGAGAAACTTCAAGCTAAAAAGCCTGAAATGATCATCGAGAAAGCGGTTAAAGGCATGTTACCTCGCGGTCCTCTAGGTCGTGAAATGTTCCGTAAACTTAAAGTTTACGCTGGTAACGAGCACAACCACGCTGCACAGCAGCCTCAGGTTCTAGACATTTAAGGAGCACTATCATGGCAAATCAATACTACGGTACAGGTCGTCGTAAAAGTTCAAGTGCTCGCGTATTCCTACGCCCAGGCACTGGCAACATCGTAATCAATAAGCGCTCTTTAGAAGAGTTCTTCGGTCGTGAAACTTCTCGCATGGTTGTTCGTCAGCCTCTAGAGCTAGTTGAAATGACAGAAAAGTTTGACCTATACATCACTGTTGCAGGTGGTGGTACAACTGGTCAAGCGGGTGCTATCCGTCACGGTATCACACGTGCACTAATGGAGTTTGACGAGTCTCTACGTCCAGCTCTACGTAAAGCTGGCTTTGTTACTCGCGATGCTCGTAAAGTTGAGCGTAAGAAAGTTGGTCTTAAGAAAGCACGTAAGAAGACACAGTTCTCTAAGCGTTAATTTATTACGTTTCAAGAATTCAAAAACCCAGCTTATGCTGGGTTTTTTGTTTTTAGCATCTCCTATGCGCATCCATCTCTCGAGTTTACGAGGCATCTCGTTCGTTTTATCCTGCTTATTTGCTCAAAAATATCGCGTCGAGTTAAAAAAGTTCAATAAATATAATAATTAGTGCAATTCGAGCGGTAACTTGGCGGTTTTTTTTGCTACAATTGGCGAAGCAAGTAGAAAGACCTGAGATCCAGTCACGCGATTTGGTGCGTATCCTTAGTCGGGGGGTTGATCTTAGTCAGTATATTGTTGTGTCAGATGCGATATCATAAATACTCGGTTTCATGCTCGAAGTAATCATAGATGATTTTCTGCGGGTTTATTCGGGCATGGATCTGGAATAACCTTGTTTTAATCAAGGTATTTATTTATGATCGCGTCTATTTTGTAATTTCTTAAATTAACCTGCTGTAACTGATGTTCTCAATATAGCAAGTGTTGGGAATCAAGTGGAGATAAGTGGATGAGCAATGCGCCTGTAGACAACAGCCGACGTCGCTTTTTAACTATCGCTACCTCTGTTGTAGGTGGCGTTGGTGCGGTTGGAGCTGCTGTTCCTTTTATTGCGTCCTGGAATCCAAGTGAGCGAGCTAAATCTGCAGGTGCGCCTGTAGAAGTAGATATCAGCAAGCTTGAGTCTGGACAACTTATTCGTGTTGAGTGGCGAGGAAAACCAGTTTGGATTGTTAATCGTACACCAAAAATGCTAGAACAAATGAAGCAACACGAAGACAAACTTCGTGATCCTAACTCTGAAGAGCCACAGCAGTTGGCATCAGCGCAGAACGGTTACCGTTCTAAGCGACCTGAGCTTTTCGTCGCGGTTGGGATTTGTACTCACTTAGGGTGTTCACCATCTTTCCTTAACGGAAGCTTTGGTGAAAAAGTAGAAGGCACTGATAGTGGTTTCTTCTGTCCTTGTCACGGTTCGAAGTTTGATATGGCGGGGCGCGTATTCCAAAACGTACCTGCACCTCTAAACTTAGAGATCCCTCCGTATACCTTTATTGACGACACTACCATTTTGGTAGGTGAAGAAGAAGGGGTTGCATAATGTCTGTTAATGTAGATAAAGCAGCAAATACGGGCGTTGTGGGTAAAGTTGTTGATTGGATTGATGCTCGTATTCCGATGACTCGCGTTTGGAATATGCACATTGCTCAATACCCAGCGCCAAAAAACTTTAACTTCTGGTACTTGTTTGGTTCACTCGCCATTCTAGTACTGGTAAACCAGATTGTAACGGGTATCTGGCTAACCATGAACTTTGTGCCTTCTGCTGAAGGTGCATTTGCATCAGTAGAATACATCATGCGTGATGTTGAATATGGTTGGTTATTGCGATACCTACACTCTACCGGCGCATCCGCATTCTTTATCGTGGTCTATCTTCACATGTTCCGCGGTATGATCTACGGTTCTTATCAAAAGCCACGTGAATTACTGTGGTTATTCGGTATGTTTATCTTCTTAGCGCTAATGGCTGAAGCTTTCATGGGTTACTTATTACCATGGGGTCAGATGTCTTTCTGGGGTGCTCAGGTAATCATTTCATTATTCGGTGCAATCCCTGTAATTGGTGATGACTTAACACTTTGGATCCGTGGTGACTACGTTATTTCTGGTGCAACGCTTAACCGCTTCTTTGCACTACACGTTATTGCCCTACCACTAGTACTGGTTATCTTAGTATTCCTTCATATCGTTGCACTGCACGAAGTAGGATCAAACAACCCTGACGGTGTTGAGATCAAGCGCAAGAAAGGCTCTGTAGCTGAGGAAGACAAACCTAAGTTTAAATTCCATGAATACTACACTGATAAAAAAGATATTGTGGATGCAATTCCATTCCACCCTTACTACACAGTAAAAGATGTCTTAGGTGTTGCTGGCTTCTTAATTTTCTTCTGTGCCATTGTGTTCTTTGCACCGGAAATGAATGGTTTCTTCCTTGAAGCACCAAACTTTGAAGCGGCAAACCCGCTTAAAACACCAGAGCACATTTTCCCAGTTTGGTACTTTACGCCATTCTATGCGATCCTTCGTGCTATCCCTGATAAGTTGATTGGTGTAATTGCAATGGGCGCTTCAATCGTAGCATTGGCACTACTGCCTTGGATTGACCGTGGTTCGGTTCGTTCAATTCGCTACCGTTGTGGTTTCCATAAGTTGAACATTGCTCAGTTTGTTGTCACATTCGTTATCCTTGGCTGGATTGGTGCAACACCGCAAACTGACTTTAAAACGCTATTGTCGCAAATCACGACAGTAACTTATTTTATGTTCTTCGTGTTGCTATTCTTCTACAGTAAAAACGAGAAGACGAAGCCACTACCAACGAGGTTGACGAAATGATGAAAAAGCTAGTAATCGGTTTATTCGCATTGTTGCCAACGTTATCGATGGCAGCGGGCCCATCAGTGCCTTTGATGGAAGCAAACAATGACTTAACTGATAAAGCATCTCTACAGCGTGGCGCTAAGTTATTTATGAACTACTGCCTTGGCTGTCACCAAATGCAATATCAGCGTTATGAGCGTACTTTCCGTGACATCGGTATTCCAACTGAAATTGGTCAAGAAACGCTTATTTTCGATGGTTCAAAAGTAGGTAGCCATATTAAAAACTCTATGGCTAAAGATGATGCAGCAAAATGGTTTGGTGCTGCGCCACCGGACTTAACACTTATCTCTCGTGTTAAGTCTCCGGACTACATCTATACTTACTTGAAGTCATTCTATAAAGATGAGTCTCGCCCATTTGGTGTGAACAACGTTGTTTTCCCATTGGTGGGTATGCCTCACGTACTACAAGAGTTACAAGGCTTGCCAACACCGATCACTGAAGAAGTGGAAGAACACGGTCACACAGTGACTAAAGTTGTCGGCACTGAAACAGATGGTACCGGTGAGATGAGTGTTGATGAATATGACCAAGCAGCACGTGACCTGACAAACTTCTTAGCTTATGTAGGTGAGCCTTCTCGCCTAGAGTCAGAAGCTATTGGTATTAAGGTTATTGGTTTCTTAGTTATCTTCTTCATCCTGGCATTCTTCTTGAAGAAAGAATACTGGAGAGATGTTCATTAATTTGAATATTCAAAGGTAATTTTTGCAATAGGGGCGTTCGCCCCTTTTGCTGTTTAAAGTGATTTAATTACTTTTAGTTTTTTAATGGAGGTAGGCATGGCCGTTGCTGCCAATAAGCGCCCTGTAATGACACTTTTTTCTGGGTCAAACTGTATGTACAGTCACCAGGTACGTATTGTACTTGCTGAGAAAGGTGTAAGTGTTGATATTCATCAGGCTGAAAAGGACAACTTACCAGAAGCTCTACACGAGATTAACCCGTATGGCACTGTTCCTACGCTAATCGATCGTGAGCTTGGCTTGTACCAAGCGAATATCATTATGGAGTATCTAGACGAGCGCTTCCCGCATCCTCCTCTGATGCCTGTATATCCAGTAATGCGTGGTCGTAGTCGTTTAATGATGCATCGCATTGAAACTGACTGGTACTCACTTGCTGAAAAGATCACTGCGGGTGGTGATGAAGCGGCTCAAGCTCGTAAAGAGTTAACTGAAGCGCTGCTAGCTGTAGCACCTATCTTCAATGAAGCACCTTACTTCATGAGTGAAGAGTTCAGCCTAGTTGATTGTTATTTAGCTCCACTACTTTGGCGTTTACCACAGCTTGGTATTGAGCTGAATGGCGCTGGTAGCAAAGAGCTAAAAGAATATATGCTGCGTTTATTTGAGCGTGACTCATTCCAAGCATCGCTAACGGATGCAGAGCGTGAGATCAGATCGTAATGACGTCTAATCGTCCTTACTTACTACGCGCATTTTACGAGTGGATTGTCGATAACGAATGTACACCGCATTTAGTGGTGAACGCAGACTTTCCCTCGGTACAGGTTCCAACACAATTTGTGCAAGAAGGGCAAATTGTGTTGAACGTAAGCCCGTCTGCTGTGACGAATTTCTCAATGGACAATCAAGCACTGAGCTTTAATGCCCGGTTTGGTGGCCAGCCGATGCAGGTATATGTGCCTAATGGTGCGGTATTGGCTATCTATGCAAGAGAAAATGGTGAAGGCACGGTATTTACACCTGAAGAAGAAATCTTTGAAGATGAAGAGTTTGATTTGGTAGAAGAGACGGAAATCTCACAATCTCCAAAGACTAAGCCAGAACCTGAAAAGAAAAAAGGTTCTCACCTTCGAGTGATAAAATAAAAAAACCTGCGAATGCAGGTTTTTTTATGGCTATACGTTATTGTTTATATGTACTCAAAGGCTTTAATCACACGTTTTACACCATTAATATTTCTGGCGATTTCTACCGCTGAGTTTGCTTCTTGCTTAGAGACTAAGCCCATCAAGAACACTTCGGCATTCTCGGTAACTACCTTAATATTTGCGCCATTGACTTCGTCGGCCGCCAGCAGTTTGGTTTTAACTTTGGAGGTCAGCCAAGTATCATGTGTTTGCGTCGTGATGCCGATGTTTGAGCTTATTCTCAACTGATTATGTACTTGCTTAATCCCTGCGACGTTCTGTAGCGCACGCTCAGCTTCCGTTTTCATTTCTTGATTAGTGACCTGACCAATCATTAATACTACGCCATTAACACTTACAAGCGTGATATTGGCATGATCTGCAAGGCGCTTAATTTCTTTGATAGCAAGTGTACCTTTGATCTCGATATTGTTATCGTCAATTTGTGCACCGATAGTGCGTCTATCATTTGCTGCAGACACCGCACCGGCTGTACCAGCAACTACCGCAGCAGCACACCCTTGTAGTAACAAGATGGCGGCAAGTAAAGAGGTTATTCTCATCATCATACTTCGTCCTGAGGGAATAAAATTGCGTCGATTAGCTCACTTAAACAGTGAGTATTGAATAGTTGTGACTCGATTATCCGGCTTGGGCGTTTACTTGGGATCCGGATTTCTACATCCTGTGGGCCCAACAGGCCGGTAATTTCACCACCATCATCACCAACTAATGCGATGACTTTCATATCTCTAGTAAGGGCAGCTTCCACTGCGCCAATAACCGCCTTTTCTTGCCCGTTTATGGCATACGCCACCAGCAAATCTCCTTGCTGCGCAAATGCGCGTATTTGCTTGGCAAAGCGCTCTCTGGCTTTGCCATTTTCTGGTGACGCCAAATTATATTGCTCATTCGTTAGTGCAATCGCCGGCAGACACGGGCGTTCGGTTTCGTAAAAGTTGCTTAAGATGGTTGCGAAGTGGTGCGCCAACATATGATTACTTGGCGCGCCGCAGCAGATGATTTTATTGCCATTGATCAGGCTCTGAGCCATGGTCATCGCTGCGGTTTCTAGCGCTTTAGGCAATACTTCGCCCGCGGCTATCTGCGCTTGAATTGACTCTGTAAATATAGATTTTATAGATTCTTGCATGCTAAAAAATATTTCTAATCCAGTTTATTTCAGGGGGATCGGCCCCTTGAATGGCAACAAAGTCGACTCTAAGTTGCGTGTTATGCAAATTTTGCTGTGCTAAATAATTATAAATACTACGCTTTAATCTTTGAAGCTTAGTTTTTGATAGTGCGTTAATTGCGCCACCAAAGTGGCTGCTATCGCGATACTTTACTTCAATAAACACTAAGGTTTGCGACTCTCGCATAATGAGATCTATCTCTCCGTATTTACAGAGATAGTTTCTGGTGACGGGGGTTAATCCTTGTTTTACCAAGAATTGCTCCGCAATCAGCTCAAAATGCTCGCCCTTACTCCGTGTGTTGCTAAATAATCCTTTAAACATCCAGATATCCTATCTGATCAAAGAGTCTCCCGCAGGTTTCTCTTGTTGCATAAATAATGGTAGCGGAGGCTGTTCATCTAAGCTCACCAAACGAATTTGTTTATTATGATACTGCGCCCAACTGAGCTTTCGCACAACATCACTGCCACCGCGGATGCTGAGCTGACCGGTTAAGCCATCAAAACTTTTACCCGAGAGCCAAGCCAGTTGGCGCAACTCGGGGACTAAATTCGTGGCGTCATATGCCATTGCAAACAGGCGCTGTTCTAAATCGGCCTGCTCAGGCCATAAAGATTGATAGGCATCTCGAAGCGGTGCTTTTTCAACAGCACCCGGTAGCATCCAAGGCTGCTCGGTAAAATAAAGTCCTTCTAAATCGCCCTTATCAGTAACATCAATTTGTTTACTATAACTGCGAGAGCTTGCATATAAAGGGATCCTATCGGCAAATGTACTGACATTGACGTCTAAATAAGGTTTGAGCAGTCTAGTTTCCATTGCATCACCTAAAATATAGATGGCATCAATGTCGCGTCTAGAGCGTGTTTCACTTTTGACCTCTTTGCGAAATAGACTTTTGATGACGCTAGTGCGTGCTTTGGATGCATCGACCTCTAAAATATCCGTGATGACATCCGCCATGTTGGTACTATTGGTATAATAACCCACTTCTGGTGCGGTCTCACTGTAGCGTTTCCAACCTTGATCAAAATACTCAATTAAACGCTTACCAGAGGCGTTCGCTGGAGCCAGTAACATGGGTTTTTTATAGCCTTTAGCAAGAAAGTGCTTCATTGCTTGCTCGACTTCATGCTCAGGGTTAAGCGCAAAAAAGTACTGTTCACTGCTGCTAGGCGTAAGGGTTTCGCGTGCATTTAAAAACAAAGTTGGGTAAGCCGCAAAACCTTTATCTGCGAGTAGTTTTTCAACGTTGGATTTTAATAATGGACCGATGACAAAATCGACATTTGCCTCAGCAAGTTGCGTTACGATTTCAGATTCGGATGCCATTTCATCAATGAAGAAGACCTCTTCAATCGCGCCTTCGTCAGTGGCAGCCAAGAAACCATTTTTCAAGGCTGTGCCGAGTCGCTCGCTCGCACCTGATTGTGGTAACAACACCGCAAGTCTTTTAACTTGGTAAGGTTCAAGCGCAACCGCGCCTTGTAAATCTTTAGGCAGCAAAGCAACCGCAGGGTGATTAGTAAAACGACGACGCCAATTATTCATGGCTTGGTCGAGCTGGACGCTCGAACCCAAATAAATTTGTTGATATTTAGCTAGCGTCACCCAACCACGCTGTAAAACAGAGCCAGAATCAAAACGCTCTAGGGCGTAACTTGATAGCTGCTGTAGCGCGAGCCAAATCTCTTCGTTTAACCCAGCCACCGCTAAGTTATGTTCATTGGCAATATCAGCCGCTTTAAAGTATTCAACCAACGCTTTTTTTGGTAGTTGCTGAGAGGCATAAATACTACCTAGTAAATACTCATACCAAGCTTGGTGTTCAGGGGTGTTGAGCCTACCCTCTAGTGTGTTTAGTATGGCTAACGCATTGGCATACTGCGACAATTCTTTGCGAGCAAGTGCGATGTATAATTTGTTTTGAATATGATCAACACTGGCTTTTGCTTCCATCGCTAAACCAATTTGCTCTAACATTTGCCAGTCTTTTTCTAAGATAGCAGCGTCTCTGGCTGCATATAGCAATTGGATTTTGGCAACGCCTTCTTTAGTCTGCGCCTTTGCAAATAACGACGCGGCATTGTCATCCGATTGGCTAACGGCTTTAGTTGTTTTAGTTTCTTGGGCGGATTTGGTGACATTTGTGCTTGTACTACAAGCGGATAACCCCGACAATATGGCAACTAAAAGCGCTATCTTTTTAAACTGCACAGGCAAACCTTCTTTTTCACGACTGAGTGGATATCTTACTGACTGATATTGGAGAGCTCAATGGCTAATCTTCACAACGAAAACAAAATCGGCACCCTACATATTGTAGCGACACCAATAGGTAATTTAGATGACATCAGTGAACGTGCACTGAAAGTGTTAAGTCAGGTCGATTTAATCGCTGCCGAAGATACGCGCCACACTGGTAAATTATTGAGCCACTTTAGCATTAAAGCAAAAACTTTTGCACTGCATGATCACAACGAGAAGCAAAAAGCGCAGCAAATTTTAGATTGGTTAAACGAAGGTAAAGACATCGCGCTAGTGTCTGATGCGGGTACGCCGCTTATCAGCGATCCAGGCTATGCCGTGGTAAACCTGTGCCGTGACGCAGGTGCTACTGTGACTCCCGTTCCTGGCGCGTGTGCCGCCATTGCTGCCGTGAGTTGTTCAGGCTTACCGACAGATAAATTCCAATTCGTGGGATTTTCACCTGCAAAAAGCCAAGCGCGTCAGCAATTTTTTAAAGATGCAGTCGCCTCTGGCATCACCAGCATCTTGTACGAAAGCACCCACCGCATTATGGCAAGTCTAGAAGATATGAAAATCGCGCTGGGCGAAACACAACAAGTCGTTTTTGCTAAAGAACTGACCAAAACCTATGAAACCTTTTTCAGTGGCACGGTTACTGAGCTTATTGAGTTTTTAACCGCAACGCCTGAAAAGCAAAAAGGTGAACTGGTGCTGATGCTACCCGGTGAACAAAGAGATGAGCAAGCATTAACGCCAGAAGCGAAAAAGCTGATTGAGTTACTAGAGCCAGAAATGCCATTGAAAAAGGCCTGCGGCGTAGCAGCTGAATATTTAGGGCTAAAAAAGAATGCTTTGTATAAGGCTATCATTGCTGAACGAGAAGCGTAATACACGCAATTTATCGCGTGCGTTATTGCATTAAAGTGCGTATAATCGCCCGCCTGAGTCAGCCGGATAATCGCTGCCTGTGACGAAAATGATCAGGGGGAGGAAAGTCCGGGCTCCAATGGGCAGGGTGCCAGCTAACGGCTGGGGGGCGTGAGCCTACGACAAGTGCAGCAGAGAGAAGACCGCCTAAGTCCTTCGGGACCGGTAAGGGTGAAAGGGTGCGGTAAGAGCGCACCGGACCACTGGTAACAGTTGGTTGCAAGGTAAACTCCACCCGGAGCAAGACCAAATAGGGTTCCTTATGGTGTGGCCCGCATCGGAACCGGGTAGGTTGCTCGAGCCTAGGAGCGATCCTAGGCCTAGACGAATGATTATCGATCTCCTTCGGGAGTGAACAGAACCCGGCTTATAGGCTGACTCACCCTATTCAAGAGAACCGCTTGATTTGCTGAAGTAAATCGAGTGGTTCTCTCAAACTACCAACTTTTAGTATTAACTTCCTAACTGACTTTGTATCTTTAAACTTAATCACTTTCATCTAACTTTTTGATTTTTGCGCCAATGCACTATTTTGCTAGTATGTAATCATAGTAATAGCAGCGTTAGATTTTGCATAGGCTATTGAGTCGAGTAAGTTAGCTCAATTTTATAAAGTAGGCTTGCTCAATAAAATGGAATAAGAGAGAGAAGTTGTGAGCAGCAACCAAACTAAACAATCAGCCCGAAATATTGTGATTTATATAGAGAGCTATAGCAGGCCGGGTGAAGGTGACAAAGTAGAGTATATTATCGACTTTTGTTGCTATCAAGATGCTCAGGCGGTAGCTCGGTTGTTTGGGCAAGAGTTGATACCTGAAGTGGCAAGGTTTTACCGGCTGATTACTCCACATATGAGACATAGCCGTCTAGCTGCTGGTTCTTTCTATAGCATGCCGTATACCTTTTTTGAGGAGTTTGAATTAGAAAATGAGGAGTTTGAATTAGAAGACGGTGAGGGAAGTGCTTTTGTCGCATACTCACTACGCACACGCTCTCATTTTTCATTCAGTCAGTATCTCACCGATACGCAATTTATTTCTCCCTCTACTCCTACTCTCCCGTTTATTAAGTTAGAGCATCAGTGGAATAGTTTGACCGTTGTTAATTGTGGCCAAGGTAATTGGAATGAAGTGCACAGCTCCGAGCATGTCTTAGTTTATGATTTTGGAGCATCTCAACGATATAGTGACAGGCAAGTGAAAGATCTCATTTCTAGAAGAATGCGTGCAATGAATGGTCGTCGCTATACCGTTATCATTAGTCACTGGGATATGGATCATTTTCAAGCGTTAAAGTTTTGCAGCCCCACACAGCTCGCTGATTGTGACGCTGTATTTGGTCCAGATAATATTCCCGATACTTTAGTTTACAGAGATACCATAGAGCACTTAGAGAGTAATAATGTTGCTATTGTATGTTTACGTTCAACAATTTCGCGAAAAGGAAGAGAAATCACGCTCAGCTCGATTTACTCTTCAGCAACGATAGATGTCTACAGAGCTAGCGCCGGCAGCTCAAGAAATCAAACTGGTATCATGTTAGCGATTAAAGGTAAAAATAAAGTGGCTCTACTTACAGGGGATCATCATTATCCGAAGATATTGGACGCGGTAAGCACCTCCTCATTTAGTGATAGGGGAGTGATCCTAGTGACCCCTCACCATGGTGGTGAAGCGGGTTATTTAAGTGTCTCTAGGTGGCAAACTGCTTTTCCAAATATTGAGTGCCCTATATCTGTTGGCGACAATAGTTATGGCCACCCTCAGCAAAACATATCTCGTCTACAGGCTTTAGAAGGGAAAATGCCAAAGCTAACCGTGATAGCTAATGACAATGACATTGAGTATCTACTTTAATTGGTTATACCAGCTAAAACTATAAAACTCACATCTGTAACTCTTTTGATGCAGCACATAAGCAACTCGGATTTTTGTAACTAAACTTACATAAACCCAAGGGGAACTCCCCCGAGCGAAGAAATGAGTAAAAGCGATGGCAACAATTACCTTCCATGGGGCTGCGCAAGAAGTTACAGGGTCTTGCCACCTTATTAGCTCGCCTTCATTAGGTGATGTACTACTTGATTGCGGTATGCATCAAGGGATGAGAGCAAAGCACCTTATCTCGCGTGAGCAATTTGAATTTAATCCAAATAGTATTGATATGGTTATTCTCTCCCATGCGCACTTGGACCATTCGGGTAGGCTGCCTTGCTTATTACATGATGGCTTTACAGGCCCAATCTATTGCACAGAGGCGACGTCGCAATTGTTGCCCATTATGCTATTTGATGCGTTAAGTTTATACGAAAATGATTTGCGTAGAGAAAACAGAAAGCGTGCACGTAAGGGGCTCGATGATATTCCCGCACAGTACACCAAAGAAGATGTACTGGATGTATTGGACTGTCTCAAGCCTATTGCTTATCAGCAAGAAGTAAAAATTGCAAAAGTCGCGAGTGTGCGCTTTCACGATGCTGGGCACATTCTTGGCTCGGCAATCACAGAGCTAACCTTTGATGAGCAAGGGAAACAGAAAAAGGTGGTTTTTTCGGGTGATCTTGGTAATAAAGATACACTGTTGATGAATGATCCTACGTTGCTAGAACAAGCTGATATTGTATTAATGGAAGGTACCTATGGGGACCGTGAACATAAGTCTTTAGGTGATACACAAACTCAACTAAAAGGCATTTTGGACGATGCGTTTGCACGCGGTGGTAATGTGATGATCCCCGCGTTTGCAGTGGGCAGAGCGCAGGAACTATTGCTTTATCTAGGTAAGTTACAGCACGCCGGTGAGCTTGATAATTGGCAAGTTTTTCTCGATAGTCCAATGGCTATTGAGGCCACTGAAGTATACGATCAGTGGCTCCCGACTTTGGATTGTGAAGGCGTTAAAAAACTTCATACCGGAGAGCAAAGCTTACTCAAGAATTTCTTATCTACATTGCATTTGATGGTAGATGCCGAAGACTCAATGGCAATCAACAAAATAAGCGGCGGGGCATTAATCATCGCGGGTAGTGGAATGTGCACAGGTGGGCGGATCACGCATCATTTTAAACATCGCATTTGGGATAGTCGCAATACCATCATCTTTGTCGGATATCAGGCCAAAGGCACCTTAGGAAGGATATTGGTTGACGGCGCCCAACACATCAAATTATTTGGCGATGATATTATAGTGAAAGCAAATATCGAAACACTAAACGGCTTTTCAGCACATGCCGGGCAAGCGGCATTGATTGAATGGGTTAGCCATTTTAAAAGTTGTCCTAAAGTGATACTTGTTCACGGTGAACCCGACGCATTGGAAGGACTAGCAGAAGCGCTTAAGCTGCAACATAACATTCAGGCTGAAATTCCCGTATTGGGGGAAACAATAGAGTTTTAGCGGCTATCTGCTAAAAATAGTTATATAACTAACGACACAATAATAAGTGATAGCAAATAGTAGTATGTGTCATTGCAGTGCCAACTAATGAGATTTTGAGTTTGAGACTTTGCTTTATCTTATATTTATTCAGTGTTTTAGCTTGTACTCTTGGTAGTGCAAAAGCGCGCGCGCGTCAGATAAGCCATTAGCACCTTATCTGGAGTCTAACACTGGCCCCTAAAACAATGCTTAATACTGACGGTGAGCCGGATGGTTATGCGGTAAAGGTGTTGCAAACATTAGTTCAGCGACTTGATTGGCCGATAAAAATTGAATATTTTCCGTGGCCCAGAGTGTCATACATGGCGCAAAAGGGCTGTGTAATATTGTCTTGACGGTACTTATGCGGCGAGGTTACGCAAGTTATATGGTTTTTCAAAATCAGCCCATCCTAAATCAAAAAACGTGATCATAGTCAGAAAAGATAGCACCATCACATTTGACGGAAACAAAGCCATTGATGACGAGTATCAGCGTACGCGTCAACACTTAGCGAAGCATATCCAATTAACCAATACGTCCCAAAGTAGTTTGCAAATGTTGCTATTAGGGCGGGTTGATGCTGTATTTGAAAATGATTTAACTGCAATTATGGAGTTAAAAGCCCTATATCACGTTACCCAAGTTTGGGCGTTTGGCCGAACGAGCAAATGAGTTTGATGCCGCGATGCTCTCTTTTAAACAAACAGCAGCGTTTAAACAAATACAGCAACAATACCTTGCCGTTGAAAGAGAATGATCGTGCTGTATGCCTCATTATTCAACTGTTCACCGAAATCCCCTGATGTGTTCGTCAAATTCACTATTTCTTTATCTTTTTCACTATTTTGTTTTTATGTAGGCTTAACTGGAAGCAATAATTTTTAATTAAACTATTGAAAATAAAATGAATTTTGTTTTGGCATAAGACTTGAAAATAACTAACCATCTCTTAATGTAAATGAACGATGGAACAATCATGTACAAGAACAACAAAGTTTTACTATCAACCGTGTTATGGTTTGGCACGCTTTTATGGTCGGCATTATTTTCATCCTTAGTGAAGGCTGAGTCGGTAGACAAGCTGATCAAAACCCTCATGAAAGAAAGGCATATTCCCGGATTACAGTTAGCCGTGGTTAAAGACGATAAAATCATTAAGCAAGGAAGTTATGGTTTTGCAGACTTACAGCATCAAGTGCCTGTGACAGAGCAGACGTTATTTCCGATTAATTCGATGACAAAGGCGTTTACCGGTGTTGCGATTGTACAGCTCGCTGAACAAGGTTATCTAAACATTGACGATGAAATTGGTAAGCACTTACCCGATTTACCAAAGGCTTGGCAGCAACTTAAAATTAATCAATTAATGGGTCACACCACAGGTTTGCCGCCGATCCTGGCATCAAATTATGCCCTAGAAACCATTGTACCGAATGATGCGGAAGCCTCATGGCAAGCTGTGCAAAAGCAGCCTCTTCAATTTACACCCAACTCGCGTTTTAGTTATAACCAAACCGGCTATGTGATTTTGGGTAAAATCATTGATAAATATGCACCTGAAGGGTTTCCTGCTTTTATTACCAAGATGCAGTTAGCACGTGCCAATATGCCGCAAACCGCGCAGGCAGGTTTTGATTATCTTGAGCTCATGGTGCCAAATCAGGCTCGCCAATATATTCATTTAGGTGAGGGGAATTACAAAAACTTTTACGGCGAATTCCCTTATATGTTGAGAACCGCAGCGGGAATGAGTTCAACCGCAACGGAGCTGGCTAACTATGTTGTATCACTACAACAAGGCGAGCTGGTTAAAGAGTTAGATATGCTATGGACGCCAGTTAAGCTGAACAACGGGCGTACAGAAGCCTTTAACACCAAAGAAAACGGCTATGCAATGGGCTGGCAAGTGATTCAGCGTAAATATCACCCTGCAATCAGCGCAAGCGGTGGAAATGCGACTACAGTGATCACCTACCCTGAAGACAAGGTTTCGGTGATTGTGCTTACTAACCTGCTGGGTGGATTACCCATTGAGTTTGTTGATGATATTGCCGCTTACTATATTCCCAACTTTAACGACGCTAGTAAGCAAAAGGCTTATCAGCCAATGGCATACTTAAAGCAGCTTACAGATAAACATGGCTTTGCCGACTTCGCGACTACGTTTGCAAAAG
Organism: Pseudoalteromonas flavipulchra NCIMB 2033 = ATCC BAA-314; assembly: GCA_000814665.1. Taxonomy (GTDB): domain Bacteria; phylum Pseudomonadota; class Gammaproteobacteria; order Enterobacterales; family Alteromonadaceae; genus Pseudoalteromonas; species Pseudoalteromonas maricaloris. The sequence goes on along the minus strand of JWIH01000012.1, from coordinate 202,900 downwards.
CGCAGCAAGATACCGGTGTAATGTATGATTTAGAGATCTTGGTGGAGTGGGGCAATAAGCTTGTTGAAGATGGCCAAGTTAATAATGGTATCGAAATCTTTAAATTTGCGCTGACACAAAATAACGAGCAGCCCTATTACCATAACAGCATCGCGCAAGCGTATGAGTTAAATAAGCAATATGCGAAAGCACTGGCGCACTATCAGCAGTTACTTGCGATAAACCCAAACAGTCAGTTCGCAAAAAATAAAGTAGCGGTAGTGAAGGAGTATCTTTAACTCACCATAAGACTGTGAAGGCAACCTAAACAAATCGAAAGCCGCAAGTTCAATTACTTGCGGCTTTTTGGTATTTAACCTGAGGTTTGGATAAGAAATGAGCTAAGTTGTTGTTTTTAAATTACATTTAATTATTTCCTTGTCTAGTGCAAAAACAGGCTGCTAGAAAGGCATAAATTATCCGAAGCTCTGGTTAATTACTATTGGCAATAAATCGCTGTCTATACTTAACGAAGTATTAGAAGCTGCGGTATACTACACAATCACCTATTTGAGCTATGTACTGCTATAGACATAACTAGTACAGGTCATTGATAGTAAACCTGATTGAGAAAGTCATACCATGAGCCAACAACCTACTCCACCCTTAGAGCCACAAACACCGAACCACTGCGTTGATGCCTTTCGCCGCTTTAGCGTTGCACCCATGCTGGATTGGACGGATCGACATTGCAGAACCTTTCACCGTAAGCTGACTAAACATGCGGTGCTTTATACTGAGATGATCACTACAGGTGCGATTATTTTTGGTAAAGGGGATTATTTGGCATTTGGTGCGCATGAGTTACCAGTGGCGTTGCAGTTGGGGGGCTCTGATCCTAAGGCGTTGGCAGAGTGCGCTAAGCGTGCTGAGCAATATGGCTACGGTGAGGTAAACCTAAATGTGGGTTGCCCGTCAGATCGCGTGCAAAATGGTCGCTTTGGGGCGTGTTTAATGGCTGAGCCTCAGCTCGTTGCTGATTGTGTGGCGGCGATGAAGGCAGAAGTGAATATTCCGGTAACGGTAAAAACGCGTATTGGTATTGATGAACAAGATTCCTATGAGTTTCTTACAGCGTTGATTGAAGCCTCGCTGGCGGTGGGCTGTGATGACTTTATCATTCATGCCCGTAAAGCATGGTTGCAAGGCTTAAGCCCGAAAGAAAACCGTGAGGTTCCACCGCTCGATTATCCTCGTGTTTATCAATTAAAGAAAGACTATCCAGATCTGCATATCAGTATTAATGGTGGTGTTAAAACTCTTGAGGAATGCCAGAATCATTTGGCTCACCTTGACGGCGTAATGGTTGGCCGTGAAGCCTACAGCAACCCGTTTATGTTGTCGCAGGTTGATGAGCTGTTGTATGGCGAAGCTGCGTTTACGCAAACTCGCCATCAAGTCGTAAGAAGCATGTATGACTACTTTGAAAGTGAAATGTCGAATGGTGCAAATTTTTGGCATATTGCGCGTCACATGTTGGGTATTTTTCAAAATCAGCCTGGTGCGAGAGGTTTCCGTCGTCATTTATCAGAAAATGGCCACAAAAAAGAGGCTGGCATAGAGGTGATGGAAAAGGCGCTGTCTTTTGTACCTGAAGCGTAAAATATATTGCTCCAATACTGTGTGTGAAAAAGACGATTTTATCGTCTTTTTCACTATTTAATGTATCTCAATAAATCTATTTTTCTTTTCAAAAAACCTTAACTCAATGATTTAATTTTGTTTTTATTTTTGGCACGGCTCTTGGAATAGTCTAACTATATTATAAAAGGAGCCGAACAATGACCATCATCAACAGAATTGAAGATCTTATCAAAGCAGAACTTAACGCATTACTAGACAAAGCCGAAGACCCACAAAAAATGGCAACTCAGTTAGTGCGTGATTTAGAAGAAGCGCTATCTGATTGTCGTGCAACGGCAGCTGAGCTTATTTGCCAACAAAAAGTAGCGCAGCGTCAAGTTGAGCAAGCAAATAAAGCAGCGGCAACATGGCAAAGCAAAGCCGAACATGCTCTTGAAAAAGGTCGTGAAGATCTTGCCCGCTCAGCCCTTGAGCAAAAGCAGCGAGAAACCGAAAAAGCACAAGAAGCACAGCAAAAAATTGATGATCTAACGCCTGCACTTGAAAAACTCAGCGCAGATGCGGACAAGTTGCAAAGCAAAATTCAGCAATTAAAGGCAAAAGAAAAGGCCATGTTGCGCCGCTTGGAAGCTGGTAAGGCAAGGTTAACCATCAAACAAACGCTGAATAGTGACGAGATGCGCTCTGCAACGCGCAAGTTCGACGAGTTAGAGCGTAAGGTGGCGCGCCTTGAAGCTGAAGTCGAATCCTATGACTTAGGGCAGCCTGATGTATGGCAGCGCTTTGAAGATGAACAAAAGCAACAACAAATTGACGATGAATTAGCCCAACTGAAGCAAAAAATGGCGAGCTAGGCTCGCCCACTGCAACGAACTGAGCAATCAAAGCGAAAGGGGATAAAGATGAAAAATAGATATCAATCAACACTGTCTCAAATGAATAGTTCAAAGAAAATTGGTGGCGTATGTGCGCAACTAGCACAACGTTTTGATATGCCAATTTGGTTAACGCGTTTACTAACGGTATTGCTGTTTTTTAAGTTTCCAATGTTAGTGTTATTGGCGTATGGCGTCGCTTGGTTTGCAATGCCAAAAGCGCAATACGAAAACTAAGTAACGGCGACGAGGTAGGCACTATGAAAGTCGTGGCCGGTATATTATTAGCGCTGGTATTTTTATTGGCGCTATCTTGGGTGTCGCTGCCACTAATATGGTTAGACATCAGCGATCTGCAACTCGATATGGGATTTGACCTAGGTTGGTTTGGCTTTGAAATACTCACGTTGTTATTTGCAATTGTAGCGCTGGCGGTGCTAGGAGCACTCTTGAGCGCAGGTATTTTAGGGTTGCTCCTTATTGTGTTCATTGGGCTAGTAATGACATTGCTATTTAATTCGCTGATAGTGCTATTTCCACTCATCTGTATTATTGCAATTGTGTGGTTAGTGGTAGACAAATCTGCTCAAGCAAAAGTTTGAGCAGTGGGTTTTTGTTGGCGATAGGAGATAAAAAACACGCTAAATTGGGATCTGTGATATAGTTATTTGCAGTTATAAATCCAAGGAAAGCCAACATGAAATCAAGTGTAATCAAAACCTTAATTTTTGCTTTATCAACTTTTATCGGCTTTAACGCTTCAGCTCATCAAGGGCATGAACATGGTGAACATCATCATGGTTCGGAGCAACTTTCTGTTCACAACGCAACCGTGCGTACTTTTTTACCGGCAGCACCTTCAACTGCAGGTTATCTCGTTATTGAAAATCCAACGCAGCAAAATAAAGTGTTGATTAAGGCTTCGCTTGAAGGCGTTAAGCGTGTTGAAATTCACGAGCATGTTCATAAAGAAGACATGATGAAAATGCAACGTGTTGACGAGCTAGCTATTCCTGCGGGTAAATCAGTGACATTCCAGCCTGGTGGTTATCACTTAATGGTGTTTGAACCAGTAGAAACATTAAAAGTCGGTGAGAAGCGTAAGCTTACGCTATATTTTGCTGATGGCGATAGGATCTTCACCATGGCGGAAGTCATCGCACTTGCAGACATGTTTGGTGGCAAAGAAAAATCAAACGCCGGACATCACTCTCATCACTAAAAACAGTGAGGTATTAAATGGGAAATCATACGGGAAAAATCATCTCTGGCATTATCGCTGTCATACTTCTGGGTTATGTTATAGCTGTGTATTGGAGTGTGGAACCAGAGCAATTTGACGTCGTCGCGGCAGCAAAAGCGGATGCGCAGAAAAATGGCAATACATTAGTCACTGGGTACGTGACGACACATACCTTGATTAAAGTGACGGATACGCTTTTAAATAAGCCAGGTGGTTACTTGTCGAACGACATGATGCCACCAAGCGTAATGATGGATAACATGCCTGCTTGGGAGTACGGTGTGCTTGAGATGACACGAGATCTTACACTTTCGATGCGTAAAGATTTTAGTCGTTCACAATCTCAATCGACTGAACACCCAAGTTTAAAGCTAGCACAACCACAGTTTAATATCAGTTCAACAGCGTGGATGTGGCCAAGTGCTGAAGGTGAATATCAAAAAGGCAATGATTTACTACGTCAGTATTTGACTCAAATCTCTGATAATAGTAACCGCGACAGCCAGTTTTATGCGCGTGCTGATAACTTGAGAGCTTGGCTAAAAGAGGCTGAAAAGCGCATGGGTAGCTTAAGTCAAAGATTAAGCGCAAGCGTAGGGCAAGATAGATTAAACACCGATTTAGCTGGAGATTCGGCAGCCGATCAAGCAACCATGACGCCAAGCCATAATATGGTGAAAACCTCTTGGTGGCTGATTGATGATGTATTTTATGAAGCCAGAGGCGCCACGTGGGCGTTACTACACTATATGAAAGCGGTAGAGCATGACTTTAGACCTGTGCTTGAAAAGAAAAATGCACTTGTCAGCCTACAGCAGATCATCAGAGAGTTAGAGGCGACTCAAGAGACGGTGTGGAGCCCTATGGTATTAAATGGCAGTGGCTTTGGCTTGGTAGCGAACCATTCTCTGGTCATGGCAAATTATATTTCGCGAGCCAATGCGGCTCTCATCGAACTTAGTGAACTTTTAGCGCAAGGATAACATCATGAAAAAACACTTTTTAGCAGCGGCATTATCTCTCGCTTGCTTAGCACCTGCTGCACACGCAGATACGGTACTCGGGCTTTATGTCGGTGCAGAAGGGTGGGATACCGAAACCGAAGGTAGCTTTGCTGAAAAAGGCAATATGCAAACCTTTAACTTTGACGATGAAACTTTTACGAGTTTCTATGCTGCACTTGAGCATCCCGTGCCGCTAGTACCAAATATCAAGTTACGCTATACCGAGCTTGAGCTAAATGGTCAAACGACGTTAACAGAGTCTTTTGACTTTGGTGGCCAAGTTTATACGGTAGGTACTGATGCGACAACAAACGCAGATCTAAACCACATTGACTACACATTGTATTATGAAGTGCTAGACAATGACTTGTTGACGTTAGACTTTGGTGTGAACTTTAAGCAGTTTGACGGTTCTATCATGGTAACTGGTACTGCAAATGGCCAAACTCGCACAGAAGAAGTTGAATTCTCAGGCTTTGTTCCTCTAGGTTATTTGCGCGGTGAAGTGGGTTTACCACTTACAGGGCTAAGTGTTTTTGCCGAAGGCAGCATGCTTGCAATTGATGACAGCAAAATCCAAGATTATCAAATTGGTATCGCTTATGAGTTTATCGACAATATGGCTGTTGATGTTGCGGTAAAAGTGGGTTACCGCTCTATGGTACTTGAGCTAGATGATATTGACGATATCTACACAGATCTGGATGTCTCTGGTCCATTTGCAGGGATCCAACTACACTTCTAAGATAGTGTAGTTTACTCCTTTAGCGGCTTGGTACGAGTGATCGACCAAGCTGTTTTTGTTTGGTAAATAGAATAGTTTCTTTATCTCTCTTCCCACTCGAGAGAAAACTCGCTTTCAAAGGCCTTTTCTACAAGTTGTTTGTATTGTTTATTTATCGGGCTTTGAAGTAATTTTTTTAGCTCGTCTCCGGTTTGCGTCAGCTTGTAATAGCTTAGCACCAAGTCATTGGATTTGGCCGTTAAGGTCATTTTTTTACGTAAATACACCAGCTGCATTGACTGTCCTTTTTGTAGTGAAGCGGACTCAATTTCTTGCCGGTAAAGGATATTAATGTCCATCAGCGTAAGTATATTCGGGAAGTTCAGCCCTGCTTGGCTTAAATTGATGGATTCAGTGCTGCCTTTACGTAGCAAATCAAAAATAGACGGCTTTTTATAGTAGCCATGAAGAATAAGGTAGCTGTCTTCTTTTTCTAAGTAGCCGCACAGCGGAGCGCATCTTTGTAACGCAGTTGCTTCACGTTGGGTCATCATCTTTAGGGTTTGCAGACTTTTAATTGAAAAAGTGCCGGGTGTAATACTTTCACCCACTAATATCTTTGCCCACAACTTTTGCATAGAGTGATTGGCAATGTCTTCTGCAAGGGTGATGAAGTGCTCCAACCAATCGGGATCGGGGCGACCTCGGGCGGTAACCTCGGGGCATAAAGTAAGTGCCATGCCCATAATGGCCTCAAGGTTTTGCTGGCGCTGGATTTTGATTAATTGTTGGCGCTTTAGAGCACGTTTTAGTGTGCCATGTTGAGTTCGCACCGTGTACTGGTTGTCTTTATTTTTATCAGACTGATAACGGTCATTTTGAGTGACAAGCGGTGTGATCCGTTTCACCATGGGGTAGCCGAGCTTTTCTTCAATCGAAAGCGCTAAAGCCGACTTTACTTGTGCATTTTTGACTGCCATATCAAGCTCGTAGTTTATACAGTGTGTGCATATGGTTCACTGCAGAGTTAGTTAGTTGCTGTAAATACTGCTGCATAAAAAGTGCGATAAAACTGCCAATAAACGGCGTATTAGCTCTTCCTTCAATCGTGATGGTCAGTTGTTTATCGGCCTGAGCAGTCAACAAATTAAGGCTAATTTTGGCTAAATGTTCATCGTCTACATGTAATGACAGCTCTAAACTCTGTTCGTTGATTTTGGTGATGGTCATTTCTGCTTCTCCCCAAGGATGCACTAACACTGCTGAACCACCCACTCGTTGCTTTTTTGGCAAAATACGAAAGTGGATGTCTTCGGTTGCTTGCCAATTAAATAATGCTGGCCAATGGGATAATACCAATGGAGAGAGTGTTGTGTTATTTGCAGAAATATCGGTGCTTTTTACCACTTTATAATGGTGTGGCATCGCTAAACCAGCAATCACAATGACAAGTGCCAAAATCATCAGCATTCTAATAGGAGTAGATAAACGTTTGATACAGAATCCTCTTTGGTAAAAAGTATGCTAAATCATCTATTTTGTTCTATGCTCGACTATAATATTTCATGTATGTTAATCAAACAGAACTGTAATAGTAAAAATGTACCATATTTTGTAAGATGGTAAACACTGGAGTGAATCAGTGCCTATAATTAAAGAGTAGTGCGGATTTAAAGGGTAAAACATGGCACCTGAGCAAGAAGATTATTTGTTTGCAGAGCACGAAGAAGTTACTCAAGAAGAAGAAACGACAAGTGCTTTTTGGGATGTCTTAGTCGTTGATGATGATCCAGAGATCCATTCTGTTACTAAACTTGCGCTGTCTAATTTAGAGTTTTGGGGCAAAAAGCTCAGGTTTTTTCATGCCTATTCTGGCAAAGAAGCCATTGAGATTTTAAAAGAACAAAATAATATCAGTATCCTTTTACTCGATGTGGTGATGGAAACCGATGATGCTGGTCTTAATGTCGTGCGTCGAGTGCGCGAAGAGATCAAAAATATGGCAGTACGTATTATTATGCGTACAGGTCAACCGGGTTATGCACCGGAAGAAAAGATCATTCGTGAGTTCGACATTAACGATTATAAAATGAAGACAGAACTCACCCGCAGCAAACTGGTTACTTCTTTACTTACCGCTATCCGTTCTTATCAACAAATTTGTGAGCTCGAAGCGCAAAGCCACGCACTAGAGCAGATCCTTTCAGCTTCTCGCGCCATACTCGGTCATACCGATATGGGCTCCTTTGCAGCAGCGGTCGTTGCCCAATTGGCAAATATTTTAGACGCGTCAGGCGAAGGCTTAGTGAGTGGTTACCTAGATGATGATATGCATTTAAGGGTGTTTGGCGGTAGTGAGCAGTACCGTGAATTCTTTGGTCATGGTATAGAGCAGCTTGATAATGGTCGTGTCATCATGCAAGTGCAAAACTGTATTGATACTGAATCCCACCAATCTACCGCGCATGACATTACCTTCTTACTTGAAAGCAAAAACAAAAAAGCAGCCATTTATTTAGAACTAGAGGCTGAGCCATCGGAAGCGCAATTGAAGTTTGCTGAGATATTCCTAACTAACGTTGGTGTTGGTCTTGATAATATTAAGTTATTCAATGAATTACGTGAGGTTGCTTACAAAGATAATCTCACCAAACTGCCTAATCGCGCTAATTTTATCGAGAAAATAGAGTCTTACTTTAACCAGCAACAGTCGCTCGTTTTTATTCTTGTTGATATTGCTCAATTTTCTGACATCAATAACGGGTTAGGCCAAGAAGTTGGGAACTTGTTGTTATTAGGAGTTGCTGAGCGAATTAGTATTGAGTTTCCTGAGGCCCAGTTAATTTCACGTATTGGCGCGGATGTGTTTGGCTTTTTAATGCCAGAGTCGCAGTTTGATGAAGAGTCTTTTATTGATAACTTGTGCGTGCCCTACCATGTCGGAGAGCATTTGTTGACTATGCACTTTCATATTGGAGTGTGCCGTCAAGAAGACTTTCAACCGCAAGGAATAGAAACTTTAAAACTTGCGTATATTGCGCTTAACCAAGCAAAACAGTCGAGTATTCCATTGGATTGGTATACCCCGGATTTAGAAGAAAAAATGGCTTGGAAGCTGGGGTTAATAAGACAGCTCAGGCAAGATTTTGAGATGAAAAAACTCGAGGTCTGGTATCAGCCTCAGTTTTCTATTGCTGATCGCAAGGTGATTGGCTGTGAAGCTTTGTTGCGTTGGCCTTCTGGAAACGGGAATTATATTTCCCCTGCGATTTTTGTTCCGCTTGCGGAAAATGCAGGGCTTATTGTCGAAATTGGCCAATGGGTATTAGAGCAAGCTTGTCAGTTGCAGGCAACTTTGCAGCAACAGGGATTTGGTGAGCTTAGCATTGCTGTTAACGTCTCTGTGCCGCAGTTTAAGGTGCCAAACTATGCACAGCAGGTTAAGGACACTATCTTGTCGTTTAATGTGGAGCCTAAGCATATTGAGCTCGAAGTGACAGAAAGTGTAGTCATGGATGAGGTAAACTCTGTGATCAATACACTCCAAGAGTTACAAGAATTTGGTGTTGAGGTGGCCATTGATGACTTTGGTACTGGATTTTCTTCTTTGAGCTATTTGCAAAAACTACCTTTAGCACGGCTTAAAATTGACCGTGCTTTTGTCAAAGATATCCCTCATGATGACAGCGGTGCAATTGCCGATCTTGTCATCTCTTTAGGCCAGCATCTTGGTCTAAAAACCATTGCAGAAGGCGTTGAGACAGAAGAGCAAATGACGGTGTTACAAAAGCTTGGCTGCGATGAAGTACAGGGATTTTTATTAGCAAAACCAATGCCTGAACAAGACTTACTTGAATTTTTAGAATCAAATTAGTCTATTGTGTTGTGAAAATCGGTGCAATTGCTTTTCTTTGTAATGTTGATTAGACTAAAGTTTGAACACTCCGTTCTTAAATGTACTTAGGTACTTTGTATTATCAATAATAAAGGATTTGCTATGAAAATCGCAGGAGTTTGTGTTGTCCTATTGGTGCTTCTGACGGGTTGTAATTCAACGACCGAGTCGGCAAAAAACAATAATGAGAGCACGATAGCTAAGAATCAAGATGATTTATACTGTAAGCAAGATATCATCACTGGTAGTAAGTTTACAAAACGAAGATGTCGTACTAAAGACCAGATCGAGCATGATCGACGTGCGGCGAAAGACATGCTTAACCGACAGCAGAGTACTGTTGGCGTTCAGGGCGGTCAGTAAATTTCGCTTTGTTAGACTAGCACGAGCAGTCTAATTATTTGCTCTAATTGAGGAAACGGTTGCGAATTGCGCTGAAAACTCCTCTTTTAGAGCAATTACCTTTCTTTCTCTCAAGTTTAAATTACGCTTTATCTTTCCTGACTATCTCCACTTATTTAACCTGAGGTTTGGATAAGGAATGAGCTAACTCATTGTTTTTAATAACACATTAAATTATCCCCCTTATCTAGCCAGACAGTTTTAGGGATAACAAGGCGAATTTATGCACCAATAGCTGGCTATTGGAAGTGAATTCAACGCAGTTAGCGCTAAAACTGGCTGCTAGAAAGGCATTAATTATCCGAAGCTCAGGTTATTTAATTGTGATTACGATGTATGAACGTTAGCGGTGATAGATATTATTGTGTGCATGGTATCTCATGTTTTAATACCAAATAGTCTTAATACCCACTCGATGTGAGAGAAAAATCTGACGCTAACTGCGTTAAAAACTTCTTTTTTAGAACAACTAGGTGCCTTGCTGCTAGCTGGATGCGGAGCAAGCGACAAGACTTTCTAACCTCAAAAATAGCTCACCTTATTAAAAAGCTTTGATGTCAGATGAGTAGTTAATAGATATTTGCCCTCTAGGCATCATGATTAAGCAGTGGTGTGAGAGTGACGTTAAACTAAAAAAGCCCCCGCAGCTTTAAACTTGCGGGGGCTCATAGTTACGACTAAATCTTGCGGGCTTTAGACTACAGTCTAAATGTGAAACCTGCGAAGATATAGCGACCCAAAGAATCATAGAAACCAGGGTAAGTGTTACCATTTGCTGGGCCTGCAGGACCATTTGGTACTAGTGGAGCAGTATTATCAAAGATATTATTTACACCACCGCGGAATTGCAGGTTATCAGAAGCATTCCATGTTACTGCAATATCAACGTAGTCACGCGCAGTCATTGGAACTGGTCCATCGATTACTTGACCGTCGTCATTTCGTGCGAATTCCTTCACTTCACTTACATAACGGTAGGTTGCTGTAACGTTTGCATCCCAAGGTGTTACCCAAGTTGTTGAGAAGTTTGACTTAAAGTCAGGAACTGGGTATTCACATACCGCTCTATCCCAACGACCAGCACAATCGTCAATATCACCACCTGGTAAGTTTTGCGTTGCAAACTTATCTAGCCATGTACCGATTAGCTTGAAGCGTAAAAGACCCATATCATCAGGTAGGTTATAACGGTAAGATGCATCAAAATCGATACCGCTTGTTTCTACGCTACCAATGTTGGTATCAATCGCAGTGATCGCATCCTGGCCTAGCCACAATGAGCCTGTTGGACCACGGTTAATCAGTCCACAGAACTCGTCGTTACCATTAATCGCACACTGATTGAAGATTGTTGCTTCAGGGATTTCTTGAATTGCGTCTTCAACAGTAATGTCGAAGTAGTCAATCGCAATGTCTAAACCTTCAATGGCTTCAGGAGATAATAGAATACCAAACGAGATAGTATCTGATTTCTCAGGCTCTAGGTCTGGGTTACCACCAGTGATACTATTGTATTGACCTGCTGGGTTGATTAGTGCGTTAGAACCATATTTAGATGGATCAAGACCTGTTCTGGCACACTGCTCAACAGTTAAAGTTGGATTCGCGCCACCACATGGATCTTCCCAGTTAAACAAACCTAAACCAGCAGATCTGAATAGGTCACGTACGTTACCAGCACGCACTGCGCGTTGGAAGCTTGTTCTCAAACCAAGTTGGTCATTAACGCGGATATCAAACGCACCTTTATAGGTGTTAGTTGTTTTATCCGTTGAATAATCAGAGTAGCGGTAAGCTAACTCTAAAGTAATATAATCAGCAAATTCAGAGTCTTCAACTAAAGGTACGTTAAATTCAGTAAAGAATTCATTGACGTCAAATTCACCACTTACGCCAAGAACTGGACCACCTTGACCTGCACCGTCACCCGACTGGAAGCCTTGATCCGGATTGAAGTCTAGCGACTCTTTTCTGTGCTCAAGACCAAATACCACGCCCACACCAGTGGAAGTCCCAGGTACTACAACACCGTACTCAGTAAGGTCACCAGTAACATAACCACTAATTTGTTTTGTTCTCGTGTCACCACGAGCAAATAGAGGCATAGTTAGATAGTCGATTTGCTCTTGAGTGATGTTCGCTGGATCGAAAATATTCCAAGGAATACAGGTTGGATCGCTACCATCTACAACTGACTTACATACCACGTTACCTTCATCATCTGTTGTTGCTTGTAATGAACGAATGATTCTGGTTGTAGACATGTCGTTTTGGTAAGTCTGAGCATATGATACGTTACCAAAGTTCATATACGCATCATAACTCCAGTTGTCATCGATTTCACCGCGAACACCTAGTACAAAACGAGTTGAGGTATGGCGAATATCGTCTTGACGAGGGCCACCTTCAACATTACGTTTACCGATGAAAGCACCCTTAACAACACCATCTGTTGCAACACCGTCAGGTCCGCAAAGCGTATTTCTTTGTGAAGCTGAAAGTAGTGGGTTATCACAGCTAATATCAACTTGATTCAGGAATGAACCAGAAGGTGCGATCTGAGCCACTGTGCGGTTGTCCATGTAGTTAAACTCAGCATAAAACGTATGGCTGTCGTTAAAATCATAGTGACCTAGTAAACCAAATGTTTTACGTTTGTCTGGACGTTGGAAATAGTTTAGTGGGCCGTAGTTGTATACTGTGCCAGCTGTAGGAACTAGATCGGTACCAGATACTTTGTAGTCATAGGTATCGAAATCGGTAATACGGCCATCTGGAATTGTTCCTGAACCACCACAGACACGTGTACCTGTCGCGTTTATATTCATAGCACAAGCACTGTAGTCACGGTTATCCTGTGTCACCTCTTCGATATCACGCCAAGTCGCGTAACCTGTGATGTTAGCACGGCCATCTGCAGAGTTTGCACCAAAAGTCAGAGAGATATCATGGGTGTCGCCATCCCATTGACTTCCGTCAGGTACCGGGAAGCCTCTATCTTTTAGTGCTCGTTGCATGTCTTTGTGGTCGTTATCATGTTGATAAACACTACCTTGATACTCAACTTGGAAGCCTTCAAAGTCGTCTTTCATGATAAAGTTTACAACACCAGCAACAGCGTCTGAGCCGTATGTTGCTGACGAACCACCAGTTAACACATCGACACGATCAACTAAAGCTGCTGGGATTTGGTTAAGGTCAGCACCGATACCACCAGCAACAGGAGAACCAGAAGGCAAGCGACGTCCATTAACGAGTACCAATGTACGTTCTGTGCCTAAGTTACGAAGGTTTACTGTTGCGGTACCTGTAGCTCCATTTGCTTGGCCTGAAGTTTGGTCAGCAAAGATTGCAGGCATATCGTTGAGTAGATCTTCTACCCTAGTAATACCTGCAACTTTAATGTCTTCGGCCGTAACACTTGTTACAGGGCTCGCACCGGTCATGGCAGCTCGCTTGATACGAGTACCAGTAACCTCAATTCGTTCTACGCTATTAGTAGCGTTGGCATCTGTTTCTTCAGCGTGGGCGATACCTGATACGCCTGCAGTCAGCGTTGAACAAGCCAGTAGAGATAGCTTGATCGTTGCTGATAGGTTAGAAAGTTTCATCTTATTTCCTTATTTATTTATTTATTAGCAGAGTAGGAAAATGTTCCTGCAACATAGAACTTACAACGCATCTACTGAAAGTTCAATGGTTCGTTTGTAAAACCGTCAAATGTAATGGAGATATGAGCTTTTTTATAACGAAATTATACGGATGAAAGTTGAAACAAAACATTTCTAGATAAAAGTAAAACAAAGGAATGAGTAAATTGTTGCCAAAAAAAGGACACCGTGATGGTGTCCTTGACGATGAATACCTGTGGAGTTGCTTACTCTTCCGTGATAAATGCTTCACCGGATTGAATCCACTCTGCTGGTGGCAATCCTTTCAGGTGATAATCAAAGTATTCTTTCATACGAATTGAATAATCTAGCTGATTTGGCAGCTTTTTCAGATGGTGCGGTTCACCTTCGTATTGCAAGAAAATAGCGTCTTTATCATGTCTTCTTAAGGCTAAATAGTATTGAATACCTTCTTGCCAAGGCACTGCTCCGTCGTTATCACCAAACATGATCAAAATCGGCGTGTTTACTTTATCAGCGTAAAACACTGGAGAGTTTTCTATATATAATTCAGGCGCTTCTGTTAGCGGTTTACCGATACGGCTTTGGCCTGTTTCGTACTGGAACTGTCTTGCAAGACCCGATTCTAAACGGATCCCACTGAACGCAGAGGTCATATTAGATACTGGCGCGCCAGACACAACCGCTTTAAACATATCTGTCTGTGTGATCATAAATGCACTTTGGTAACCAGCCCAAGAGTGGCCTTGTAAGCCAATTTTATCCGGATCCGCAACACCTGTATCAATCAGCGCTTGTGCTGCATTGATCATGGTTTGTGTTGAAGAGCGCCCTGGGTGGCCGATTTCAAAACGAATATCAGGCAAGAATATCGCATAACCGTTTGAGGTATACATTGGCAGGTTTGGTCTGTGATTTAACTCCATTTTCGGGAAGTCATACATGCGCTGACTCATATAGCGGTAGAAGTAAATCACCACTGGCACTTTATCACCGGCTTTATAATTAGCAGGTTTGATTAACACGCCTTGAAGATCTTCGCCATCGTAGCCTTTGTACTTCACAAGTTCAGGTTTTTGGCCCCAAGCAAATGTCTGCTGCTGTGGATTTAAATCTGTGAGTTTTGTCGGGTTATTAAAGCTGCTATCTGAGACCCAATAATCAGGAAATTCTTGATAAGACTGTCTTGTGAAAATATAAGTGTCCGCCTCTTTGGCTTTTCTCACTACACCATATTTAGCTTCGCCAGACAAAACAGTTTGCAACTTGTTATCTTGTAGAGAAAGCGTTGCAATATGCGTTTGTTTATTTTCGAGGTTGTGCGCACTTAACAGTAAGGTATCGTCTGGGTTAAAGCCTAGTTTGTCCTTATCTTTATACTCAATGCGGTATTGTGTTTGGGTCTTATAGCCGTCAGTTAGTCGAGTTGCTTTTGCCGTTTTGGTATCAAATGCCCAAATATCATATTTACTGTAGGCGTAGAGCGTCGAACCATCGAGCTGCCAACCAGCAAATCCAAACCCTTCGTTTGGTTCTGGTTTATCATGTTTATCATCAGCAAACAGTGCGTTTTTAACCGCTTTGCTGACCGGGGTAAGCTGTTGTGTGGATAGCGATTTCAACCAGACTTGTTCACCGTCGAAATAGGCCGCATGTTTACCGTCAGGTGCGACGGTAGGGCGATTTGAACTTTCTTTAACAATGAGTTGTTTATCACCACTGCTGATATCAACGCTGTAGTAGTCGCGATAAAAGCCCTTGTACATAATTTGCTTTAGGTAGGGAGTATCGTCGCTGCCCAGCACAAAATTTGCGTTTGTGTGCAGTGAAATAGCAGGCATCTGAAGGTTTTCAAGCTGTACTACACGCTCGCCATTAATATGATAAACCGCTTGATAATGTTGATCTCGACGGCTTTCATTCCATGTTTTTATTTCTCGAGTTTTGATTTCAGGATCGGCATTGTGCCAAACCTTTAAGCCTTTTTGCTGGCGAATGGTATCGTAATCAAAAAGTGAGCTTTCATCTTTGTATTTAAGCACTTTGGCTTTTTCTTCAAGCTGTGGACGATTTTCAAAAAACAGTCGTGAGCCATCTTCAGACCATTTGATTGATGCTGTCTTACCTGAAAACCAACCGCTTGGGTTGTGGATGTCGGTTATTTTATTGCTTGTTGGAGACCATAATTTGAGTTGGTAGTCGCGGCGGCGCTTGTCATCGTTGACATAATTACCTAAATAAAAAGCGACATGTTGAGAATTGGGTTGCCAAGCAATGTCTCCTAAAGTCACACCGGGCTCATCAATAAGACTTGTGATTTGATTGCTTGCTAAGTCAATAACGGCCACACGGTTTTTACTGCCGTCTTCACTGCGCTGATTGACCAGTATCGCGTTACTATTTGGTGCTACTTTGTATGCTGCGATGTCGTCATAGCGAGTGCTCTCATTGTTAGAAAGATTCAGCACTACAAGCGTTAAGGTTTCGTCGCCTTTATCTGCACTGATTTTGAGCTCATTAGTTTGCTCGTCTGTATTCGCTTTTGCGTCTGATTTGTTGTCGCCTTTTTTTGCATCCTCACGATACACCAGCCATAGGCCATCATCTGAAAGTTGATAATCTTTAACCGAGCTAAAGGTTTGCTGGGCCTTAGTTGTGGTGTTCACCAACACTAAGTTGTTTTTTAGTGTTTTTTTCTTCTTTTTATCTGCCGTTTCTTTTTCAAGTAGGGTAGGGCGCTGGGTAAAGCTAACCCATTGACCGCCTTTATTGATAACTGGATTCGTGCCACGGGGAACCGATGCAATCAGTGCTTTATTATTGAGAGAATACACTTGCCCTTCGCTGTCACCACGGTAAGGCTTTGCACTTAGGCCGAGGAATGTGCCTTGTTCGGAGATCACCGTACCCTGAGGGTAACGAAAATCAAAAACATCTTTAAATTCAAGACTGGGTTTAGCTGCTAAGCTGCTTACACTAAAAAGTGCTGCGCTTAAGAGAGAGAGTTTTAGAGTCATATTTAGAGCATTTTAGTATGTATTTATGATGTTTTTATCACTTTTAACGGTGAAACTAAAATGCTCTGCGGTGTGCGGATGTATTTAAGCGGCTAGCCGCAGGTGCTTAAAGCCAGATTTTCTCAAGCTCAACCCACTGTTTATCGAATTGCGCGGTTGGTTTTGCTTTAAAGTCACTTCTGACAAACTGATTCATCTTACCTTCAACAAAAGCTAAGAATAGGTTAGCCAGTACACTTTCTTCGCTCGTGAATGCCTTACCTTCTCGTAGTTTACGTTCTCTTAATACTTGTTTGAATTGTGTCTCAAGCTTTTCAAATAAGCTTTGTACTCGTTCACGTAAGCGTTCTTGCTCACCTTGTAGTGCATCACCCGTTAAAATACGTGTGATCCCTGGATTTTTCTCTGCAAAGGCTAGGAGTAAAGTAAGAATGTTGTAGATCCGGTTACGGGTTTCTTTTTCGTTTTCTAGGATTAAATTAATGCGTGACAGTAACGTATCTTCGATGAACTCAATAAGCCCCTCAAACATTCTCGCTTTACTTGGAAAGTGGCGATAAAGCGCAGCTTCTGAAACCCCGACTTCAGCAGCGAGTTTAGCTGTGGTGATACGCTGTCCTGGGCTGGTTTCCAGCATTTGTGCGAGTGATTGAAGAATTTGCTCTTTGCGATTACTACGTTTTGTCGCTGGCATGAAATTTCCCTTATTTTTCTAATTGTTATATTGTTTTTGCCGGGTTTATTAAGCACAGAGAGTGATGCGCAGAAGTGCAAACCCCGACTCGTTTACACGTTATCGGGGTATCATGTTAATGTTTTATTCAGTTTCTTTCCAGTCTTTTACATGAAGGTTATTTTATCTTTTCGGCAATAGCTTGCATGACAGTAAGTGCTAACTCTTTTTTGCTAGAGTGAGGGAGTTCAAGTCGGTCTTTTTTCCAATATAGGGTCAATGTGTTGTTATCAGAATTAAAACCACCTGTGCTATCCGACACATCATTCGCACAGATCATATCCAACCCTTTATTGACCAATTTTCCTTGCGCATATTCGGCGACATTCTGCGTCTCAGCGGCAAAACCAACGGTATAAGGGCGAGACTGTTTTAGTGCTGCGACAGTAGCGATAATATCGGGGTTTTTGACCAGTGTAAGTGTGATTTCATCACCTTGCTTTTTGATCTTTTGCTCGGCAACGGTGGCTGCACGGTAATCAGCGACCGCAGCGCAGCCGATAAAAATATCCGATTGTACGGCATACTCGAGTGCAGCTTGTTGCATCTGCTCAGCACTTTCTACATCAATTCGAGTAATTCCAGTGGGGGTATTCAGTGAAACTGGGCCTGCGATCAGATTTACGCTTGCACCTAAAGCCTTTGCCGCCTCAGCAAGGCTAAAGCCCATTTTTCCTGAACTGTGGTTAGTAATAAAACGTACCGGATCTAATGCTTCACGCGTCGGTCCTGCAGTAATAGTTACCGTTTTTCCTGCTAATACTTGCTCAGTAGGGCGAAGTGCAGCTAAACACAATTGCACCAACTCGTGAGGTTCAAGCATGCGTCCTGCGCCTACATCTCCGCAGGCTTGCTCGCCTTTACCGGGTCCCCAGATTTGGACATAGCGTGAAGCTAAGGTATTGAGGTTTGCTTGAGTCGATAGGTGCGCATACATCTGTTGATTCATTGCCGGCGCTACGGCAACAGGCGCGGGCGTTGCGAGCAGTAATGTGGTCAGTAAATCATCTGCAATACCCGCCGCCATTTTGGCGAGGATATTCGAGGTCGCTGGAGCAACCAGCACTAGGTCTGCCCATTTTGCAAATTCGATATGGCCCATTGATGCTTCTGCTTGTGGGTCAAGCAAAGAGTCAGAAACGATTTCACCAGAGACCGCCTGCATTGTCAGTGGCGTGATAAAGTGCTTAGCAGACTCAGTCATCACCACTTTGACATCTATTTGCTGTTCTTTTAGGCGGCGAACGAGTTCTGCGCATTTGTAAGCAGCGATACCACCGCTGATCCCAAGTAAGAGGCGTTTATTTCTTTGCATGTTTGTTTTATACGATCACAGTATCAATAAACTAAAGATATCACAGTCTGTGTTTGCTTTTGAATAATCGTGATCACCCGCTAAGCTTAATTTAGTCAAGGAGACATACAAAGATAAGGAATAGTAGGATGCAAATATCAGCCTTACCCAAATCTGCACGACCAAGAGAAAAGTTAATAGAGCAAGGCCCTGAGGCGTTATCCAATGCCGAGTTATTGGCTATCTTTTTACGCACTGGGATCAAAGGATTAAATGCCATAGAGCTTGCCGAATCCTTGTTACAAGAACAACAAACGTTACAGCGTTTATTCAATGCCTCGTTAGAAGAGTTTTCAGCGTTAAAAGGCTTAGGCGTTGCTAAATACACTCAGTTACAGGCCGTTTTGGAGCTAAGTCGGCGTTATCTAAAAGAAGAGTGCTTAAGAGAAACGGTATTTCAAAACCCGACAGCGGTACGTGACTATTTGAGTGCTCAACTACGGGGGCTTGGGCATGAAGTGTTTATGGTGCTGTATCTAGACAACCAAAATCGCCTGATAAAAGATGAAGTGTTGTTTCACGGCACAATTAACGCGGCTTCGGTTTATCCAAGAGAAGTAGTAAAGGCGGCACTCAAATGTCACAGTGCAGCCGTGATTTTTGCCCACAACCATCCATCGGGCGTAGCAGAGCCCAGCGAAGCGGATAAACTCATCACGAAAAAATTGCAGCAAGGCTTGGCACTGGTTGATATTAATGTGCTTGACCATTTAATCGTCGCCGGAAGTCATTGTATTTCGTTTGCCGAACGAGGACTGATTTAAGCTGAGTTGCTGTTTTATCAGGTGGGTTTCGCTTTCTCAAGCTGTCCTTTTGAACTGAGCAAAGTGGAATGGAACTTGATCATTCAGCTTTTACTCGAAGTGTGAGGTAGCTGGTGGAGTGTTGCTGCCTAAATATACGCATAAGCACGAAAATTAAACAGTCAAAATCACCATCGACAAAGGGCCAAAAAAGAAATTTGCTCGTTAAATCAGCATATTTGTATAAATTTTATAAATTAGTTCAATTTAAATGCAGTTTTTACTTTCCTAGTGGGCTTCGGATCATTATAATTGGCCGCTATCAAATTTACCCATGAGCTGATTTCAGTAGGATCAGATCCTTGATCTCTGCCTGTAGATACTGTATAAAGAGCGCCCTTTGATTTTACCTAGGGCACGCAGTTAAAAGGCCTTTAAGGGAAAATTAAGCTCGAGCGAAGTTATTGGAGATACATAGACATGTCTAAAGTCTGTCAAGTTACAGGTAAGCGCCCAGTGGTTGGTAACCACCGTTCGCACGCGCGCAACGCTACTAAGCGTCGCTTCCTACCTAACCTACAAACACACCGTTTTTGGGTTGAAAGCGAAAAGCGTTTCGTTTCTCTACGCACTACTACTAAAGGTATGCGTATTATCGATAAAAAAGGCATCGACGCGGTATTAGTAGATATCCGTGCTCGCGGCGAAAAAGTTTAAGGAGCTGAATCATGCGTGATAAGATCCGTTTAGTTTCAACTGCTGGTACTGGTTATTTCTACACTACCGACAAGAACAAGCGTAACATGCCTGAAAAAATGGAGATCAAAAAGTTCGACCCTAAGGTTCGTAAACACGTGATCTTCAAAGAAGCGAAAATCAAGTAATTCGTTTCAAGAATCAATAAAAACCCAGCTTCGGCTGGGTTTTTTGTTTTTGTACTTTAATTTTTCACGGTTAATTGCCAAAGCTCACCACTTGATTGCTTCAGCTCACTGAAAACCACATCGCCATTTTGCAATATATCAAACTGTCCAATAAATCGTTGTGGCGGGGTGAAATACAGCTTTTCTTGTTTAGTCTTCAGGTCAAATCGCCAGATACTTTTGTCTTTTTCATAGTAAAGCGCATTATCTCTGAGTCGCCAATTCAGCCAGTTTCTCACCGGTACATCCGTCACAACTGCAGACTCTTGCCCGTCTTCCAGTTGCCAAATTCCGGGCTGTGTAAACTTGGTAAAATACAACACATTATTAAGCTTGTAGCCGCTGTAGCCACCTTGTGTTGTAAGTTGCTGATGTTGGTTTGTTATTAGATTTAGAGACCATAACTGCCAACTACCAGAGCGTTCACTGCTGTAAATGATTTCATTGTTATCTTGGCTGTAATTGGCAACGTAAGGCTTAAGCTCAGAACCTATAAGTTGTGTTGTTTTTTGGCTGTTGATAGCAAACTGGTAAATGGCGTCTTGATATTCAAAAAGTATTTTAGAAGCGTCATTGTTGAGTTGATAACGTTGAAAGTTAAAAATGTGAGCCAAGTCAACTTGAGTGTGTTGTTGTGTTTCAGTGTCCATAGACCATAAAGCGGAATGCGCGCCATGATCTGAAATATACCAAACTCGCGGCATTTGATTTGCGCGAGGTAAGCGATTCAACGCCTGATTATCAACGAGTGGTGAAAAGGTTTGCTCCGATACGTCGAAAAGGTGAATTAGGCTAGTTAACTTATATTGGTTAAAGAGCAGGGTCTCGTTGCTATCTTGTAATACTAGGCTTTCTATTGGAGCTGTGAGCTTGTGAAGCAGTTCTACTTTGCTCGATTTTATATCGGCGCGATAAATGCTGCTGCCTGCGCTAAAGTAAATCGATTGCCCGCTAGCAGACCAAGTTAGTGCCGTGAGATTATAAGGTAACTTAACGGTGCTCTTTACTGACATGCTTGGGTAATCGTATACCGTCAGTTCGTGTTTATCTTCTCCAAGGTAGCGTGCGGCGGCGAGCTGGTCTCTAGTTGTGGATAAACTAAATAGGTGGTCGCCTCTGAGGTTTCCTGAGATTGGAGGAAGCGTTAGCTGGATATGTTGTTTTGTATTCAAGTCGAAACGGTAAAGGCCGTATCCACTATGTATATTTGTGCGTTTTCGATAAATGATGTCGTGCGGATTTGCGCCCCATATTAGTTTAATGTTTTCGATAGGCTGGCAAGAGAATAGCGTAGTGTGCTGTGCCTGCGTGATATCAAACTGTTTTACGGTACAGCCATTATCATCGTCGATATAGGCAATGTGTTTGGTGTCTGAGCTTAAGGCTTGTGCGCTGATGTTGCCTGAAAACAGCTTTCTATGTTGCTTGCTGTGATTGAGCCACAACTCCGCCTGCTGAGTGTTCGTAGGATGCAGGTAACTAAAGCTTTTATATTGAGGCGCGCTACTTAACTGCAGTTCAATACCGCTCTGGCTCGTTAATTTTTGGGGCGCGAGTAGCTCGTTATTTTGCGCTGGCTGCATGAGCTGATAGGCAACAAATGCACATACGCTGGTAATAAGTAGTGAAGCACCTAAAAGTGGCACGATCCGGGAGCTGGTCTTATTTATTGTTGCCGGAGTATGACTTGTGACTGCGGGAATCAGTCGGTATCCAAGGGTAGGGATAGTCTCTATATACTCAGTTTTACCATCTAATTTATTCATATACTGGCGCAACGTCGACACGGCTTTATTGATTGCGCTTTCTGTGACTACGCGACCTTGCCACACTTCTGCAATGAGCTTATCGCGCGAAACAACATTACCATTTGCTGCAATTAAGGTTTGTAGCAATAAGTAAGGCTTAGGCTCAAGTCTGATGGAGTCTGTGCTACTCGTCAGCGTTCGATTAACCGTATCAAACCGAATGGCTGCAATCTCATAGCGCATTTATTATCCCTTTGATTATATTGTTTATATTTATTGGTAAGGAATTCCTCACAACGATTTCATGTAAATTCGTCGCGCCCTTTTTCAAAGTATTTAGAGTACATGAAAACAATAAAATAGGAATGGCCAACATGACAAGTCGAATGTTTTTAAAACAGGCGTTAGGTTTAACACTCGCAGCTTTAGTCGCGGGTTGTGGCAGCAGTAGCGACAGCAAAAAGGCGTTAAGCAATGACGATGGAGTGTTAAAACCCGTAAACGGTTTTGAGGTTCATCAACTCAATGAGCGTTACTATTATATGAAGCCGATTGAAAAGCCACATAAAGCGTACAAGCTGATGTTGGCTTTTCATGGTTCTGGAGGGACTGCTTACGGTATGGCAAGTTTAACCAAGCTACATGAGCAAAACGATGATTATATCGTCGTTTATCCCAAATCAAAAAATGAAGAGTGGAATGAAGGCTGTGGTTGTAACAAGGCACATCGTTTAGGTGTAGATGACTTAGGCTTTGTTGATCAGATGATTGCAGAAATAAAAGCCAAATATGATGTCATTGACGGTGAAATTTACGCGACCGGCTTTTCTCAAGGCGGGTTATTTGTACAAAACCTATTATGTAACCGTTCGGAGACGTTTAATGCGATAGTAACGGTTGCCGCACCTATGTCCTACCAATTAGGTGATAGCTGTAATTTTTCGACACCTACAAACTACCGAATTATGCACGGTAAAGCAGACTCAGTATTGCCTTATAATGGCAAAAGTCACGCAAATTTTGGGCTACTCTCGTCACCTCAAGCGATTAAAATTATTGCTAATCTAAACTATGAGGCTGCTTTATCTGTTGATGAAGAAATAGCGGAAGGCGTGACGTTAACTCACTATCCTAATCGCAATATTCAAACGCAGCTAATTAGTGTAGGCGGGGCTCATCATAGCTGGAATTTACCACCTGTCCAAACCACCGAATCGATAATGACATTTTTTGAATCTACAAGTCGTTATGCACTGCCCCAAGGTTCTGATCTTATCGCAGTAAACAACGATTATTACCATGTTCGACAATTAAAACAGCACGCTGATAAACCAACTGTGGTCATGCTCTCGGGCGCGAATATGCATTTTCATAGTGACAGTGCTTGGTTCGCGTTACTACAGCCTTACTTGGCAGAGAGTTTTAATGTTTACGTCATTGATAGGCTAGGGCAGGGATTAAGTAGTGTTGATGACGCGCCTTCCATGAATAAATTTGCACACGACCTCCCTGTACTATTTGAAAAGCTCAATCTCAGTGATGTGCATTTGTTGAGTTACGCAAATAGTAACTCGGTGCCGCTAATTGCGATGCAAAAATCACAGGAGTTTCAACAAAAGATAGCAAGCATGTTGTGGTTAGACCCTGATATTTTACTGCCACATTCTATTGCTCAGTATCAAGGTTACCCAGTTGATGTTTATCGTCAATACGGACAAGATTTGATTGATCATGTTGCTGCAGGTAATTGGCAAGAAAAAATGGATGGAAAAATAGCTGAAGAACAGGCGCATATTGAAACACTGCTTGAAGGAAGCGAGTTTGCAGACTACATGGATTGGCAATATTTCAATCACATCATGCAAACCCGCCACAGTGTTGCAGCTCAACTTACTCGAGTACACGAGATGATGAACTACCATGACGACTTGGAGTTAGTAAGAAACTGGCAGCCAGACAGCAGTATTCCGATTTCAGTGATAGACAGTGAGTTTGAAAAACTAGATATCGCCAATGCAGACTCTGAAGAAGCGAAAGCCAATCTAATCAAATGGGAAGCAGAGGGGAGAAAATGGTCTCAAGAAGTTGCTGAAACCAGCGGTGGGCAATACTTACCTATTGCCTCAACGGAGCACTTGATCCCATTTACCCATCCTGAGCTCATTAAGCAAGCTTTAATCGAGCTTTCAAGTCGATAACAAAGCCGGTCCCTACTAGTTGACTTGGACAGTCACTACAACCCCAAAAGCTCAGATATCCTTATCTGAGCTTTTTTGTAGGTTGGAAGCTATATTGTTTAAAGCTTACTGACATCTACTGTTAATGTAGCTAAGTGCTCTGTTAGTTTGCTATCAACAGCGCTGGATTTAGCACCTC
Organism: Pseudoalteromonas flavipulchra NCIMB 2033 = ATCC BAA-314; assembly: GCA_000814665.1. Taxonomy (GTDB): domain Bacteria; phylum Pseudomonadota; class Gammaproteobacteria; order Enterobacterales; family Alteromonadaceae; genus Pseudoalteromonas; species Pseudoalteromonas maricaloris. The sequence continues at coordinate 178,608 of JWIH01000012.1, read as the reverse complement.
CCAAGTGTTTTGCGAAAAAGTTTTCCATCGCAATAATGGCTGCTAGTTTATTGTTATGCTGAAGAAATCCATGGCCTTCATCTTTAGCTAGTACATATTCTACTTCTCGGCCCGTATCGAAAAGCTTCTTGGCTATCATCTCTGATTGTGGCTGTGGCACTCTGGGGTCGTTAGCACCTTGGATAAGTAAGATAGGTGCTTTAATGTTTTCTACAAAATTAATTGGAGAGCGCGATTCCATGTCTTTTCTATTTGATTCAATTTGAGGGTCCCCAACCGCGGCAAAAAATGAACCAAGATAAGGTCTGTAATAGTCAGGAAATGATTCAATCATCGCAATAAGGCTTGACGGTCCGACATAAGAGACAGCTGCGCGGTATAGATCTGGTGTGAAGGTTGCACCTGACAGCGCAGCATAACCCCCATAAGAGCCACCCATGATACCTATGCGCGCTTTATCGGCAATACCGTTATCAATCAAATACTGGACACCATCTGTTAGATCCTGTTGCATCGTTCCTGTTCCCCAGTTGTTATTTCCCAATTCTGTGAAATGTTTACCAAACCCAAGGGAACCCCTAAAGTTAGGTTGTAAAACTGCATACCCTCGACTCGCGAAGTAGTGTGCAACGGGAACAAACGTACCACTACTGAACTCCCAATTGTCTCTAACCCAAGGACCTCCATGTGGCAGAATGATGGCTGGCAAGTTCTTCTGATTGTGTTGAGGTAAAGTCAAATAAGCTTGGATTTCAACTCCATCTTTAGCTGTGTAGGTAATCGATTTGCGAACTCCCAAGTTTTCGGGGTTAAACGAAGGATCTTGGTTCAACAAGTCGACCAGCTTATGCGTTGTTGGGTTATATACAAACCGTTTATCAGGCTGGTTGGCATAGGTTGCTTTTACAAACCACTGATCTTTGCTTTGATTGATTTTTTCTACATGTATGTCGAAATCACCAACTAATTGGGACTTAATCGCGTCCAAAGTCGCTTTTGTGGCTGCTGTTAGCGGATAATTGCGTAATCTTGCTCCATAATAGGACGCAAGTAATGCTTCCCCGTTTTCATTGAAGACCGCTTGGTGTAGGTCTGAATTGCCAAGCGGATCTTTATGTATTGTGCGCATTTCGTCAGAGGTTAAGTCAACTAAGATGAGCTCTTGCTTATCACGACCTTGAATACTGCCAGAAATGTATGCGGTATTCTGCGCTTGATTGTAGCTTTGTAGCATAATGACTTCGCTTGGTTGTGTATGCAAGATGGCTTTCCAGCTATGGTTTTCTCGTTTGTATAAGGTTGTGGAATTATCACCATTTAATACGGTTGCTAGGGTAGGGTTGCCTGCTTTATCTAACAACGCAGAATAAAAGCCGATGTCATTTTTTTGCAGCAGTGAAAGCGTTTGCGTATTCATGTCCAAAGCGAAGAAATCTAACCTTTTACTATCTAAATGGTTTGCAAAGAGGACTGCTTTGTGTGGTGTGTCTTTTAATTGTGACAAAAGTCGATAGCTGACCTCATCATTGTGCGTCAATCTTTCAACGTTAACACTTTGCTCTAGTTTAGATGGGTCAAAGCGTAATCTATACACTTGGGCGTTTTCGTTTCCTTCCGTATCTTTGCTGAATAAAATTTCATGCTTATTGTGTGACCATACAAAGGAATCCACTGAGTCAGATAAATGGGTTAAAGGAATTGCTTGTGATGCTTGTTTCCCTGATTGAACCAAGTGGATATTTTGTGCTCCATTCGAAGTTTTTAAAAATGCAATCCACTGACCGTCTGCTGATAGCGTAACACTAGAAGTTGCGCTTTCGCCGTATAAACTTGTCAGGTCGATCTGCTGTGTTTTCACTTTGGCGCTTGAAAGAGAGCTTTGTTTTGTTGTCTTGTTTAGCTGGCAGCCACTAAGAGTTAGGCTTGCCAGTATGAATATGCAAAGCATCGGCTTTTTAAATGTCATCAGATTTATTGTCATTATGGTTACTCCTTTTTGATGTTGAAAATATCATTGCACAACTTTTAATTATTGTAAAACGATAATTTATTGCTGTTTTTTGATGTGTGGAAAAGTTGTGTTATATTGCTGGCATTACAAGTTGAATTGGAGAAAGCATGTCGACGACATTGGATAAGATTCAAAAAAGAAGTAAAGCTATCCGTTGGGTGATCCTATTATTTGCCGGATGTGTGCTTGCGTTTATTGGTTATGAATTTCTAACTCAAGGTCGCCTGAGCTACCATAACGAGCCATTATTTGATGCACTATGGCAGTCGGGAAAAGTAAGTAAAATCAGCCTGTTTTTAACGACTCTGCCGATTCTATTGCTAGCGATCGGAGGAGTTTATTTTATCTGTAAACTGCTTGTGCATTTTGAACGCGGGAACTTTTTTACGCAGGACTGTTTCAGCTGCTTTATTTACTTTATCGGCACTAAAATCGCCTCTATCTTGTACAGTGGTTGCTTGGGGATTGCCACCGCTTATTGGCACGCTTCTTACTTTGAAACAACAGAGTTAGTTGTAGGTATAGAGTTTGGGGAGCTAGTTACACTCGGTATCTTAGCAACTGTTGCCTATCTGCTACGTGCTGCCCAAGAGATCAGTGATGAAAACAAGGAGTTTATTTAGCGATGGAAATAGTAGTGAACTTAGATGTGGTCATGGCAATGCGAAAAGTCTCATCCAAGGAACTCGCTAAAGAAATAGGGATCACAGAAGCCAATTTATCACTGTTAAAAAGAGGGAAAGTGAAGGGAGTGCGGTTCGAAACACTCGCCCATATTTGCCAGTATCTCGATTGCCAACCTGGTGATATTTTGGAGTTTAAGCAATAAGCATTGCAATTGTTGCGGGCCTTTAAATATCAAGTGGCAGCGAACTATATTAACTTAGAGGTGGTATTCAGGTCTGCGAGCTTACGCTCGCGTGCTGACTCTTGGATTTACTGACTCTAATAAAAAGTGACCAAATAACCCCGTGTTGGTATTTAACTGCTCGTCCATGGTTTTGTAGTCTTGACCAAAACCATCAGAGCGAAATTGGTCACTATAACGTTCGGTCAATTCGTTAAGCATTAGGGCGCCACGAAGGTCGTCAGCTTGAAGCTCGCCATAGCCAACTGAATCTCTGTGTTTGAGACCCTGTGCGATACCAGTATGGAGCTGCGAGAATGCTTCCACTAGCTTCCCATTACCTGCTATTTCTTGCTCCAACTCGGACAGTTGTGCAGCAGATAGGTTTGATCCGGTGAGCTTTAAAGAGCCATCTTTTTGCTGATATAAGTCTAGCTGGCTCAGATCTAATTCTGGGTTTTTAGCCATTTGTGCCTCTTTAAAGGCTGCAAATTCATCCACACTTGTCTTCAATGCGGATTGCGTTTTTTTCATATCTTCCATGTATTGCAAAGTGCGCTGGGAGGCTTCTTCATCAAGACGTTTTGATAGTTCAGTCGAGATCCCCTGATCAACACTTAGCGAAACCTTCTCTTTACTTGTGGGATTGGTCCCTTCTGTGCGTTGTGTTTGCATATCTTTGGCTAGTGTTTGCTGCTCAGCTCGATTGGATTGTGGCTGTGTAACGACTTGGTTTGCACGATTAATTTCCACCATATGTTCAATCCTTGTGTATATTTACAAAAAGTGGTGATCATCGACATAGCTGAGCACTTCTACTTAGGTAAAAGTATCAGAACCGATGTATATAGACTCTAAAAATAACCCAAAAGAATTACACTCACAAGTGACGTAAGTCAAAAAATAATAAAATATTAATAATCTGTTATTGAGTTGGTGGTAATTATTAAATAAAGTGTTTTGCGCTTGTGTTTGCAAGCAAAAACATTTTGCCTTTCTACTCAAATGCCTAGCTACATTGAAGTAATTCGTTTCTTGGTAACTACACTTACCTTTTATTTGTAAAGCAAATGGTTAAGTAAAGTTTTGCCAAACTCGCTTATCTGGAGTGGTTAGTGCGCAAAGGTGGATTGGTACTACAGTATCTACTGAAAGGAATTCATAAATGACAAAAATGACAAAATCATTAAGCGGTGTTGCAATTGCTCTGATGGCAGTATTGTCTTCAGCCGCGTCAGCAAACCACAACAAAATCCCAACTGACTTTGCACCGCAGTTACAGATTGAAGCGCTACCCGGCGCACAATTAGACGGCCAAATATTACAAGACTCAAGTGCGCCGCTGCATACCAACTTTCCGTTCCAAGTCCGTAAATCGCAGCAGTTGACGCAAAATATGGTGAACATGCAGCTCAATAATACTGGGACAACCCCTGCTGAGCGCAGCGGTTGTCCAGAGCTGGCACTAGATAGTGCGGTTTACACCAACTTTAGCGCGGAAGGACAAATTCAGTGCTACAGTGTTGAAATAACCGAGGCTACAAAGGTCGAAGGTCTGCTTGTGAACATACCTGCTGGGGTTGATTATAACCTGTATCTATTTAAGCTGGAGGACGACAATAGTTTCACAGCGCTAGATTATTCAAACCTAGCTACAGCAACCACTGAACAAGTAGTACATAAAGTTGAGCCTGGCATTTATGTTCTTGCCGCGGAATCTACTCAAGGCGTTGCAACCGAGCAGGCGATCATGGGCTGGTTTAGTCACCCTGAGTTTGATGCTCAAGAGGCAAATGATAAACCAGCTTTAGCAACGACAATGTCCTCATCCATGACCTTGCAGGGCAATATTGATAATCAAAATGACTTGGACTTTTTTACGTATCAAACCGGTGCAGCGCAAAGCCAAGTAAAACTTAACTTTAGTGCAAGTGAGCAATTTATTTTGGAGCTCTGGACTGGTACTGCATGGGTTAAAGCAACTAACAACCAATTACTTAATGTGAATGTTAATCCAAACTCCTCTGTTACGCTCCGCGCGCGAGGTGATCAAAACAACTTACCACCAACTGCTGCACAGTACGCACTGACAGTCTCTAATGTAGACGCTGCAACTAAGCTAACCAGTATGAATGCGTGGAATAATGAGAATTTAACTAATCTCCTCGAACCATCATTGCTAGAAGCACACCAAGAGATCGGCATGTCAGGTAAGGTTATTGATGATGCAGGCAATGCAATCCCTTACGCGCAAGTTTCACTTCGCGTAGCTACTCATACAGGCCAAACAATTGGCAGTGAGGATCTCTTGACGGACGCGCAAGGTGGTTTTTCAACAATGGTTGCATTACCTGATTGTACTGGCACCGACTCAGTTGTGAGAAGAAACCGCACGTATCGTGGCACACCAACAAACCCAGAGCTTTGGTGGGATATCAGCTACGAACTTGCTGATTATTATTATTTCTTAACCAATTCTAGTGGTGCCATCGTTCATCAGTTTAACCATACATTTGCACATATCTGTAAAGAAAAAATAGTCAAAAGTTGTTACTGGCAGCGCGACTATCAAAACGGTGGCGAAGAATACATTTGTAATCGTTAACGTATCCAGCATTACTTAAAGCTGTGCCTGTCACAGCTTGTATTCCCATCGTCGGTATCACAAAACCCTAGTGTTGGGTATAAATAAAAAACGCGAGCTTGTCCGCGCTCGCGTTTTATTTTTAAAAGATTATTTGATATTTAAATCAGTCTGTTATCTCATAGTAACAAATTCCTCGGAACCGGTTGGGTGTATCGCGACTACCGAGTCAAAGTCTGCTTTGGTTGCGCCCATCTTCATTGCGACGGCGAACCCTTGGATCATCTCATCTACGGCAAAGCCGATGCCGTGCAGGCCTACTACAGTTTCTTCTGGGCCTGCGCATACAAGCTTCATGCGACATGGTTGGCGGTGCTGAGTGACCGCGGTGTACATTGCAGCAAAGGTAGAGGTATAGACCTTGATGTTGTCTTTACCGTACTTTTCTTGCGCTTCTGGCTCTGTTAGGCCAATGGTGCCAATCGGTGGGTGGCTAAATACGACGGTAGGGACTAAGTCGTAATCCATTTTTGCGTTTGGTAATTCTGGATTAAATAAGCGCTCGGCTAGCATTCGACCTGCTTTCACGGCAACAGGAGTCAGCTCTATGCCACCATCCATAATATCACCGAGCGCGTAGATACCTTTGGCTGTGGTGTTTTGCCACTCGTCTACTTTAATATGGCCGCTAGGCGTGGTTTCTACATCTGTCGCAGCGAGGTTGATAAGATCTGTCATAGGTTCACGGCCAATTGCCCAGATCAGTTTGTCTACGGTGTAAGACTCACCATTTTCAAGATGTAAGGTGACTGAGCCATCCTCTTCTTTGGTCACTGACTGTGGTACTGCGTGAGTGTGCAGCGTTGGACCTTCTTTTTCCATTACCTCAGTTAAGGTTTCAACCAAGATAGGATCAAAATTACGAAGTGGAGCATGCTTACGAACAAATAGATGGGTTTCTGTGCCCAAGCTGTGCAATACGCCCGCAAGTTCTACCGCGATATAACCCGCGCCCACAACCGCTACGCGGCGAGGTTGCTCTTTAAGCTCAAAGAAACCGTTTGAATCGATACCATGCTCAGCGCCTGGAATATTAGGGATCGTTGGGCGGCCACCTACGGTAATATTGATATGATCGGCAGTGTAGTGCTCACCGTTGACTTCAATGGTGTTGTTATCAACAAACTTAGCAAAGCCATTGATCACGGTGACGCCATTTTTTGCTAGGTAGCCGTTGTAACCTTGGTGAATACGGCCAATGTAGGCTTCGCGGCTTTCTACCAGCTTACCCCAATCGAAGTTCTTTAGTTCAACATCAAAACCATAATCTGGTGCGTATAGCTTAATGGCTTCAGCAACTTGAGCGCCGTGCCACATCGCTTTTTTTGGAACGCAGCCCACGTTTACACAAGTACCGCCTAAGTGCTTTGCTTCTATTAATGCCACCTTGGCACCTCGCATCGCCGCTCGGTTTGCAGATGCGATCCCGCCGCTACCGCCACCGATTGCGATATAGTCAAAATGTTGAGCCATAAAAATTCCTCGCCAATTATTTGTTTTGCTTAAACCCTACTACTTTATATTAAGTAAATAGCAAAAGTGCACAACCGAAGACCGATATTAAGCAAAAATCTGTTCAGATACTTGTAAATGCGGTCATTCACCCTTATTTCAACCTCAATATTAGATTAGAAAATAAAGAGCGTGCCCATGAGTAACCCATTAATCGGGCTAGAAGGATTGCCTCCTTTTTCGAAAATTAAGCCTGAACATATTGTTGAAGCATTAAAATCTGCCATCGCGCACTGTCGTGAAACTATCGACACTGTTTTAGCGCAATCGAATTATACCTGGGACAACTTTGTACTACCGCTAGAAGAAGCGGACGATAAACTTAGCCGCATGTGGTCGCCGGTATCGCATATGCACTCAGTGGTCAATTCAGAGGCGCTGCGCAAAGCGTATGATGAGTGTTTGCCATTAATCTCCGAATATTCGACTTATTGTGGCCAACATCAAGGGCTATATGAAGCCTATAAAGCAGTAAAAGAGTCAGCTGAGTTTGGTAACTTAACGATTGCTCAGCAAACGTCGGTGGATAATGCACTGCGTGATTTTCAACTTTCTGGCATTGCGCTTGAAGCTGCGAAGCAAAAGCGCTATGGCGAAATTGTGGCACGACTGTCGGAGCTGGCATCAAAGTTTGGCAACAACGTAATGGATGCCACTCAGGCATGGCAAAAACATATTACTGATGAGTCTGATTTATCTGGGCTACCTGAGTCTGCCTTGGCACTTGCCGCTCATACTGCCGAATCCAAAGGATTAGAAGGCTGGGTATTTACGCTAGATATTCCTTCTTACCTTCCTGTGATGACTTACGCAGATAGCCAAGCGCTCCGTGAAGAGGCTTATCGTGCGTTTGTAACCCGCGCCTCGGATCAAGGGCCTAATGCTGGCGAGTTTGATAACTCAGCGATTATGCATGAAGCGCTTACGCTTAGACACGAACTGGCTCAGTTACTTGGCTTTTCTAGTTTTGCAGAAAAATCACTGGCAACCAAAATGGCTGAGACGCCAGAGCAAGTATTTAAGTTTTTAAACGACCTTGCTGCTAAGTCAAAACCACAAGCCGAGCAAGAAGTGGCTGAACTACGAGACTTTGCGAATAAAGAACACGGTGTAACTGAGTTAAAACCTTGGGACTACGCATATTATGGCGAAAAGTTAAAACAAGCCAAGTATGCTATTTCTGATGAAGCACTGCGCCCTTACTTCCCTGAGCATAAGGTACTTGCCGGTTTATTTGAAACCGTAAATCGCTTGTTTGGGATCCACGTGAGCGAAGTCAAAGACGTTGATACTTATCATCCTGATGTACGCTTTTTTGCTATTCATGATGATAAAGGTGAGTTGCGTGGTCATTTCTATCTCGACCTATATGCTCGTGAACATAAGCGTGGTGGTGCCTGGATGGATGACTGCATGGGCCGAAAAGTACGCGCAAATGGTGAGTTGCAGACTCCTGTCGCTTATTTAGTGTGTAACTTTAATAAAGCTGTTGGCAATAAACCTGCGCTATTTACCCATAATGAAGTAACCACTTTATTCCATGAGTTTGGTCACGGTATTCATCACATGCTTACGCAAGTGGATGCAGCGCCGGTTGCTGGTATTAATGGTGTGGCATGGGATGCGGTTGAGCTGCCAAGTCAGTTTTTAGAGAACTGGTGCTATGAAGAAGAAGCGCTGAACTTCATTTCAGGGCACTATGAAACGGGTGAACCGTTACCAAAAGAAATGTTAGACAAGTTACTGGCGGCAAAGAACTTCCAATCAGCCATGCAAATGCTGCGTCAGTTGGAGTTTTCGTTATTTGATTTTCATATTCACGCTGACTTTGAGCCGAATACGGATTGCCAAATTCAAGCGACGCTCAATGCGGTGCGTGAGCGCACAGCAGTTGTTAAAGCTCCCGAATTTAATCGCTTCCAGCATAGTTTTAGCCACATTTTTGCTGGTGGCTATAGCGCGGGCTACTACTCTTATAAGTGGGCAGAAGTGTTGTCTGCGGATGCGTTTTCTAAGTTTGAAGAAGAAGGGATATTTAACCCGCAAACCGGGCGTGAATTTATGCATCACATTCTTGAAAAGGGTGGTTCAGAAGCGCCGATGGTACTGTTTACTCGCTTCCGTGGTCGAGAACCAAAAGTAGATGCGCTATTACGCCACAGCGGGATTGCCGCCTAGTTATATTTCCACTCCAAGCGCCTTCTTCTGAAGGCGTTTTTTTGTCTTAGAAAGTGTGACTTTTTGTTAGCAAATTCAATATCTCTGACTATTCTATAAAGATATGAATTAATAGGGAAAGCCACATGACGAAACTGGTTCTTGCCATTGATGATGACAAACTCGTCCATCACATTGTTGACGAGGCGCTATCGCGCACTTGCAAAATATTACATGCGAAAAATGGTGAGGAAGGCTTACGGTTAGCTAAAAAATATCGTCCGGATATTATTTTGCTTGATGTCGAGATGCCTGGACTGTCGGGCTTTGAGGTATGTGAGCAACTCAAAAAACTAGAGGACACCACTGAGATCCCAGTTATGTTTTTGTCTTCTCGTGCCGATATTTCAGAGCGGATGCGGGGCTATAATGCCGGCGCTGCGGACTACATAGTCAAACCCTTTAACGCCGAAGAGTTGTTAGCGCGTATTAATGTTCTTGATGACTATAGAAAAACCTCGTCGCAGCTCAAACAAGACGTACAGCGCGCCCAAACCACAGCCGAAATAGCCATGACTGACTCTGGTGATATGGGTCGTATAATGCGCTACGTTGGGCAATCGTATCACGCGCATGATCTCAATACTTTGAGCGCTCATTTTTTAGAGTTTTTTATGCCGATGGAGCTCGATGTTGCGGTGGCTTTTTGGTATCACCAAGACGCGATGTTTTACTCCAGCGAGGGAGCTATTCAACCGATAGAGCAAGAGTTATTTGAGAAACACAAAGATGGCAGTCGCTTTGTTGATTTTGGTCGCAGAACTATCATTAACTATCCTAAAGTCTCTTTACTGATTAAAAACATGCCAGTGGACGATGTTGCGGTTTATGGTCGCTATAAAGATTTGTTTCCGCACATACTGGAAGCCACTGATGCCAAAATCAGAGACATGGAAGTCAGTGAAGATGCGCTCAATAAAGTGGAACATATCGGGCAGGTATTTGCTGAGCTGAGCGATCATTTAAGCGGCGTTGGCGATCATTACAGTGGCAAAGTTGCTGAGTTTCAGACTGTGCTGGAAAGCGACAAGCTTGCAGTCTTAGAACCAAGCGAAAGAGAGAGGTTGCAAGAGCTCTATGAGCATTTCACTTATTTAAGTGATGAGCTAACCATAATTAAATATAAGTTAGGAGAAGTGACTGAGGTACGCCAGCAGCTTATAGAGAGTTTAAACAAAATAGCGAAACCTTGGGGTGAGGATGAAGTGGCGTCGCAAGCAGATATTGAACTGTTTTAAGCCACTGGATAATCAAAGACACTAGAAAGGGAAAGGGGTATACTGCCACGGTTGGTAACCCTTGGGAGCTTAGCTTGTACATTCACACCCCTTTTGAAGAAAACAGATCCTACCTAGATACGCTAACTAAGCTGTTTAATTTATCCGCGCTTAATATTAACGAGGCGGAGTTTCAATTGGTTTATGATGAGCTAGGCTTACAATTATTCAAAAAAGATGAGCCAAAACTTGGTGCTATCCGAGTTGACTTTGTGACTGGCGCAGTTGCTCATCGACGCAAATTTGGTGGTGGTAAAGGGCAAGCAATTGCAAAAGCGGTTGGCCTAAATAAAGGTGCTGTGCCTACAGTATTGGATGCAACTGCAGGACTTGGACGCGATGCCTTTGTGCTTGCGTCTATGGGTTGCAAAGTTGTGCTACACGAGCGTAACCCGGTAGTCGCAGCGCTGCTATATGACGGCTTGCAACGCGCCTATCAAGATGCTGAAATTGGCGAATGGGTGCAGTCAACTATGCGACTGGAGTTTGGTTCCAGCCATGACTTGCTAGAGCAAGCGGGTTGGCGTCCAGACGTAGTGTATCTTGATCCTATGTTTCCACATCGTGATAAATCGGCGCAAGTAAAAAAAGAAATGCGTGTATTCCAAGACTTAGTTGGCAATGATTTGGATGCGGACGCACTATTACCTTTTGCTTTGCAGTTAGCCGCTAAAAGGGTGGTGGTAAAACGTCCAGACTACGCTGGTTTCTTAAATGATAAAACGCCAAGTATGCAAATAAAAACCAAGAAAAACCGCTTTGACGTTTATGTTAATGCCGCAATGAAATAGCACACCACTACCTGATTTAATTTTGTGCAGTAGATATCTAGATGGATATACGCAAAAAGTATGGTTTTGTACTATTGTACAGAAAAGGTAACCAGATTTAATCAAGTTGTCATAAATCCTTAATACTCTTGCGGAGCATTTTGATAAAGGGGTTGTGATTCTATGCGCGTGTCTACATTTACTCGGTTATTGGCAATATTATTGACCACTGCGAGTATTCTACTTGGGGCGAGTCTGTTTTGGGCGAGCCAAGTATTAACTGAGCTTGATGTGCAAGACGCCGCTTACAATCAAGTTAAAAATGCGGTGATCATCGAGCTTGAGGGTACAGTAGAAGATTACTTGAGTGCGGGCGATAGCCAGTATTTAAGTAAGGCTGATGAACAAATCAAAGCATTACAGCAAAGTGTGGAACAGCTGCCACCAGCGCTTGCTGAGCAACTTAAAACTAAACTCACACAACTACAACAGGATATTGCAGGTAAATATCGAGCACTCGGCAAGCTCTCAGGTAATGAACTTGCGCTGTTGGATAATGCGCTTAGGCAAATGTCAGGTTCAGCATCGAGTCTCGTTAAGTACGCAATTAAAGCACAAGATAGTGCTGCCAAAGAATCCTACTTTAATCTCGCTTCAGACTATTTTAGCGAAGTATCAAACTTGAGCTTATATACCTATCAATTAGTTATGGCTTACGAACAGCAGACCGAGCAGAGTTTGATGTCGAGCTTAAGCCGTTTGCAGGATATTGCTGCGCGAATAGACCGGCTCGAAAACTTAGGGGTAATGAGTGAGGTAGACGAAGACGAGCTATTTTTAGGTGCCGAAGCCGAAGACCTCGCGCTAGAAATAAAAGCGGAGCTTGTGAGCTGGCCTAAACGTTATGCCCGCGACTTGGAAAATACCTTACAGCAGTCCAAACAACGTCAAGCTGGCATGCTGGCACTGCGAGGTGACATTAAAGCAATCTCAGAGAATATCCTGCAAGCAGAAACCAACTTAAAAACTGAGCAGGCTGACGTAAAAACCAATGTATTTATGCTGTTTGGTGTGGCAATTGGGTTACTCGTGCTGCTTGCAGGTGGTGTCTATTTTGTACAGTTCAATCAAGTATTAACTCCGCTAAGACAACTTCGCGATGGCTTCGCTCAGCTTATCGAAAGCAATGAATTACGTAATATTGAAAGTAAAAACCAAGACACTGAAATTGGCGAAATTGCGAGTTACTTTAATCAGTTAATTGATAGGCAGCGAGCAGAAGCGGACGAACGCTCAGAAATGCTGAGTGTGATAAATACCTTTATGGAAGAGATGAACACTAACTTGGCGCAGATCTCTGCACAAGCTGGAGACACGTTTGAGCAGGTGGAGCAAAACCAAGCACAGCTTGACTCGCTTAGAGCGCTTGGGGCGGATGCCAATCAAATCAACGCGCAAGTTGCCGACAATGCAAATAACACCTTTGAAGCAATGACACAAAGTGTGTCCTATGCGGATGCTATGTTGAGTGCTTCATCTACCACGCAAAAGCGGGTAGAGCAGGGATTAGAGAGCTTAAATGAATTACTTAATGGTGTTTCAGATGTGAGTAAAGTGATTGATATGATCAGCTCCATCGCAGAACAAACGAACCTACTCGCGCTCAACGCGGCGATTGAGTCGGCTCGCGCAGGTGAACATGGTCGCGGGTTTGCGGTCGTTGCGGACGAAGTACGAAAGCTTGCACAGCAAACACAAGCCTCACTGACAGATATCCACCAGCAATTAAATGTTTTGAGTGATAATTCAAACAAAGTATCGACACAAATCTCGGCTTTGGCAGATGAGGCACAGCAGCAAACAGGCCATGCACAAGAGTTGAAACGCAATTCAGAAGGTGTGGCAGAGAGCGCACAAAGCGCCAACCAAGTTGCCGCCCATGCAATGGATCTTGCCAATCAGCAATCAGATCTACTAGATACCTTTGGCCACGCCATGGACAGCATGAAAGGTCAGGTTAATAGCTCACATGAGCAAGTTCAGCAAATTCAACAAAGCCTTAAAGAGAAAATGCGAGAGATCAGGGGCACTTTAGGTTTGCAGTAATCAGGATTGTGCCGTAGGTCGAGATTTATCTCGACAGTATAAGCTGAAACGTCGGAGCCGCTTCACGCGGCGAGCAGTTAAAATCTCGCGAGGTAAACTTGTTCTACCTGCGAGTATTGTAGGTCGAGATTTATCTCGACTACTGCAAGCTAAAACGTCGGAGCCGCTTCACGCGGCGAGCAGTTAAAAGCTCGCGAGGTAAACTCGTACCCACCAGCGTGTTTTGTAGGTTGAGATTTATCTCGACTACTGTAAGCTGAAACGTCGGAGCCGCTTCACGTGGCGAGCAGTTAAAATCTCGCGAGGTAAACTCGTTCCCACCAGTGAGTGTTGTAGGTCGAGATTTATCTCGACTACTGTAAGCTGAACCGCTCTACAAAATTATTAAAAAAGGCCGCAAATGCAGCCTCTCGTTGGGGAAAGAAGACTCAATCAGAGCCTACTAAATTTTGCTTATGGCTTGTACTGCGCGTCTAACGTTAGGCCAGAGAACGTACGGTAAGCATTAACGCTTAGGTGCCATGTACCCGCTTGCGGATTAGTGATTACACAAGTCTCGGTATTACCATTTTCATATGGACGACAGTCATAGCTGTTTGTTGTAGGTTGTGAGCCAAACTTAACGAATAAGTCAGCGTCACCTGAGCCGCCAAACGTTTTCACGGTGAAGTCGCTCATACCCTCTGGTACTTCGATTGTGTAGTGAACCCACTGACCGCTTGAAGCTGAAATATCTTCAATTGTACCGCCACCTGCTTGTGGACCACCTGTGCTAGAGCCCGAAGTTGTCGCAACTAAGCTTACGCCTGAATAAGCTTTATAACCGTTAATCATTACATGGTATGTACCAGCTTGAGGTGCGTCAAAGCTACAAACCTCAGCATTACCGCCTTCATAAGGACGACAATCATAGCTGCTTGAAGTTGGTTGACTGCCAAGTTTTACATAAAGGTCAGCATCACCAGTACCACCGCTCATGGTGAAGGTAACATTGGTTTTACCTGCAGGTACGTCGAAAGTGAAGAACTGATCACTACCAGCTGCACCACTTAAGCCTGTTTTCGCTACACCATCTTCAAGCGTATTACCTGTAGGTGGCGTGACAACATCGCCTAAAGCTTCATTTACCGCAGCGGCTGCATCAACAACACCCGTACCACAGTTTGAACAGCTACCAGCGAAGCTACGTGTAGTGTTTTTCAAGATAGTTTCTACTTCGTCAGGCGTAGCAGATGGTTTAGCTTGCTTGATTAACGCAGCAACACCCGCAACGTGAGGTGCCGCCATAGACGTACCTTGTGAGTAATGGTAGCTATCATTTGAAGGTGCACCAGAGCCTGAGTTATGCGTAGACAAGATACCTTCTGGATCATCAGCAAAACTTTGCGCGCCACCCGGAGCGGCAACGTCGATGTTTGCACCATAGTTTGAGTAGTAAGCACGGCTACCATCACGACCTACAGATGCTACGTTTACTACGCCATTACAGTTACCTGGGTTGTAGTTTGCTGAGTTATCGTTATCGTTACCTGCCGCAATAACAATGACTGTACCGTTGTTACGTGCTTGGTTGATTGCATTTTGTGTGGTTGCGCTACATGCACCGCCGCCACCTAAACTCATGTTGATAACATCAGCAGGGTTAGCATTTGCAGGCACACCAGATACAGAGCCGCCAGATGCCCAAATGATGCCGTCAGCGATGTCAGACGTTAAACCACCACATTTACCAAGAACACGTACAGGCACTACCTTAGCGTCGTAAGCAACACCAGCTACACCTTCACCATTATTTGTTACCGCAGCAACTGTTCCCGCTACGTGTGTACCATGCCAGCTTGAGTCTTGATCCGCGCGTGGTACAGGTTGACCTGAAGAGTCAGTTCCACATTCACCGCGAGTGACTGCATCACCAGGGTCACGAGCATCGTTGTCACGTGCGCCACCATCGTTAGCAACAAAGGTATTAGAGATCATGTCATAGCCAGGCAGAATGTTGGCATCTAAGTCTAAATGTGGGCGATAACCTGTATCTAGTACCGCAACTACCACACCTTGACCTGTTGCTTTATCCCACGCAGCTGGGGCATTAATACCAGCAGCAGCTTCGTAGTAATGCCATTGATCGTTATAACGAGGATCGTTAGGCGTTGCGAATGGTTTTAACATCTGGTCGATTTCAATGTATTCAACATTACCAGAAGCCATCACTTCGTTCATGAATGCTTGTGCTTCTTTTGCTGAAAGTTTTTTGTCAGCACGCATAACGTGGTGATTGCTAAGTGCCATTGGGCGTACGTATTGAGCGCGAGCACTCGCTTTACTGCTCTTAAAGCCTTGTACAAAGCTTTCTGCACGTTGTTGCATTTTAGCAGGAGCAAGATCCGCAGCTGAAAGGCCCATCATTTGCGAACCAGCATCTTTGTACTTGATGATGAACTGTGTACCAAGCGTGCTTTGTGATGATAGTTTTTGTGCCGTTGCTGCAAGCGCTGCATCTTGGCCGATTGATTGTGCTGGTGCGGCTGTAACTGCTGTTGCAGTGAATAATGCGCTCACTGCGACGCTTAGTGCAGCGCGCTTAAAGTTTTTATTGATTGTCATAATGTTTCCCTAGTTTCTAACTTGTTGTTCAGCTGTTAATAAAAAGCTGATGGTCAGTGAAAGTAAACTCCTAGTTAAAAAAAAGAAAGCGCTGTTTTGTTATTTGCACTAATTTTTTAGTTATATGTGGATGGATAAATGGCTATAAAAAATTCTTACTGTATTGTTTTTAATCGATATTTTTCACTTTTGTGAGAGGGCGAATAAATTTCAGTTACATTGTAAATGACTGTAAACAAAATAGTGTTTTTAACTTTGTGAAGCTTTTGTAGCCAATAGAGTGGATACTTTTTTAGTATTAAAGGGTGGGTTTGCTGGGGTGTGCTAGTTGTATTTTCTTGTTTTTGAAGGTGTGAGAAATGATAGCGCTGACATAATGTTTACAAGTGTTTAAAAGGTATGCGAGTGGCTATTGATATTCGCAGCTGTGATTAGATAAAGAATCTAGGTATAATTTTCGCTTGGTCGCGATTTTGCCGCTTAAAGCTAAACTGTTGGCAAAACGGTAAGTGTAGAAATCTTAGATAAAAAGTTGAGTGAGTTTATGCAACAAATAGAGGTAGTCGTTATCGGCGCAGGTGCTGCAGGGTTGATGTGTGCTGCACAGGCTGGATACCGAGGGCGACAAGTTGCAGTGGTTGATATGGGAAAAAAGCCTGGTCGTAAAATTTTGATCAGTGGCGGTGGCCGCTGTAATTTTACCAACGAAAATGCTTCACCTGCTAACTATCTATGTAAAAACCCACACTTTGTAAAGTCGTGCTTGAGCCGCTATACCCAACATGATTTTATTGAACTGGTAGACCGCCACGGTCTTGCATACCACCACAAAACACTTGGGCAGTTGTTTTGTGACAATAGCGCGCAAGACATTGTAGATATTCTTCTTACAGAATGTGACTGGGCGGGCGTGTCACTTCACTTACGTCAAGAAGTCCTTGCGGTTGAACACCAAGCGGATGGTCGCTACTTAGTCAAAACCACAACTCAAACCTTTAACTGCGAGTCAGTGGTGATCGCCGCTGGTGGCCTAACCATGCCAAAACTTGGCGCAACGCCAATCGGCTACAAAATAGCGGAGCAATTTGGCTTAACGGTATTACCAACCACGGCAGCGCTTGTACCATTTACACTCCATGATCACGACAAAGCACGCTTTGATGGTTTGTCTGGTATTAGCGTAGATAGCCTAGTGACCAGTGAAAGCGGTATCCAATTTAGAGAAAATATTCTCTTTACTCACAGAGGCTTATCTGGCCCTGCAATTTTGCAGATCAGTTCATTTTGGAAAGCAGGCGAGTTTGTTAGCATCAATTTACTACCTGACTTAGATGTGCAAGCACAACTCCATGATTGGCGCAGTGAGCAAGGGCAAAAGAGCCTGAAGAACTTGCTTTCGACCATCTTACCAAAGCGTTTTATTGAAGCCCTAATCAGCGACGGCAGCATTCCAGATAAAAACGCCAACCAACTCAGCCACACTGAGATTGAAAAGCTCACAGAAACTCTCACCAGCTGGAAAATAAAACCAAATGGTACAGAGGGTTATCGCACCGCAGAGGTTACGTTAGGTGGTGTAGATACCGACGAATTAAGCTCAAAAACCTTCGAAGCTAAAAAACAAAAAGGCCTGTACTTTATCGGCGAAGTAACCGATGTCACTGGATGGCTCGGGGGCTATAACTTCCAATATGCATGGAGCTCCGGCTGGGCATGCGGACAGGCTTGTTAGCCTAGTTGTGAAAAGACAATAAAGTTTGCCCGTTAGCAATAAAGTTTGCCCGTTAGCAATAAAGTTTGCCCGTAGTGAGAGCTAGAGCTATATTTGATAATGAAAACTAGAGTAGTAGGCAGAGTTAATGGCGAGAGGCAGACGGCTAGCGAGTATTGAAGATTTTAATCGCTCGCTCAAGAAAAAGTATGGTATTGGCACGCAAGAAGCCTATAAGCCATGGCTACGAATACAAGACGTTAATTCTAAAGGAAAAAAATCAACAGCTTTTGGAAGAAAAATAAAGCGATATCATCATTTTTTATCAGGAAGAGAATCTGAATTTTTTTATATTGCTGAATTTAGTGATTCAGTCATTGATATCCGAGAGCAGTTCCCCCTACTTCCGCTTACGTTATCACAGAAAGTTGCGTCTGCAATTGGCGTTCCTCACCCAATAGTAACGGGAACGGATGTGCCTAACATAATGACGACAGACTTTTTGTTGACCCGTCAATGTGCTGGCGATACATCTTTTCACGCTATATCAGTTAAACCAGACGAAAAACTAACCCAAAGAATATCAGAAAAATTGGATATTGAGAGAGTCATATGGGAGCTTTTGGGGATAAAATTTTCTTTCTTCACTGGTAATGAGATTACTAAAGCTCAGGCTGCTAATATCAAGTGGGCAACAAGTCCTTTTCGCTCTGGCGCGGTAGATATTACACAAGCAGATATTGAAATAGCACTAGGAGCTTTATCCAAAGGAAAGTACTTGCTTTCTCAATTATGCAGCGAATTGAACTTGAGCTTGAAAGGAAGAGGTGTTGATGGATTATATGTATTGCGATACCTCATTGCTGAAAAGTATATTCATGTTGATTTGGATTACTCTATTGTTACATCTAACACTATAGAAATATTATCATTGGCTCAGAGTCAAAGTGGGTCTTTATATGGTGCTTGAAATAAATAGTACATGGAAAATAGAAACCTCTGAGAGTGACTTAAATGGAGTATTTCGCATCATAGAGGTGAGAGCTGATTTAGACTGTCTCATTCTTTTTGAGTTAAACGAAACTGTTGGTACGTGTAGACCTATAACGGTTCACCTGCCTACCTTTATTACATGGAACAAAGAAGGTAGAGCAATTCAAATTGACATTACTCCACCTGCATTTTTGCTCGTTTCAGACGAAGAAATCGAACCTAAAAACCTTGAAAGGCGAAATTCGAACTATGAAAAGATAAGAAGCTTAGTGTCTGACAAGCAGTTCATATTAGACTATGCATGTTCAAAAAGAACATCGAAACTGGCACAACATGCAAAGCAAATTGGCTATGACAGAAAAAGCTTGTCCCGTTTGTTAAGTCGTTACTGGCATTTCGGGCAAAGTAAAAATGCGCTGTTGCCTGCGTATGCAAACAGTGGTGGCTATGGCAAGCCAAGAATAGCTAAAGAAACCCCACTTGGTGCACCACGCACTTCTAGAACATTGATGTTTGAACGAGCACCAAAATACATTATTCGAGAAGCAGATAAAAAGAACATTCTAAAGACTTTAAAGAAATACTATTTAAAGCCAAATGGAAAGTATCTTACTGAATGCTACAGGGATTATCTACGGCAATTTCATGCAGATGAAGTTAAAATCGCAGATGCATGTGATAGAGCTCCTCATATACCTTCTTATAAGCAATTTAAATATTGGAAAGGTAAGTTGGTCGAGAAAAATATGGAAGTTCGGCTACGCAATACCGATCACAATTATAATCTTAAAAAAAGAGCATTGTTAGAGAGCCCGTTACAGGATGGTCTCGTGCCGGGTAGCTGCTTTGAAGTAGATGCTACGGTGGCTGATATAAATATTATATCTGAATTCAGTCCAAGGTACGTCTTAGGGCGGCCTACAGTGTATTATATTATTGATTGCGCAACTCGAATGATAACGGGAATGCACGTTTCTCTTTATCATGCTTCTTGGCGTGCTGCGCGACAAGCTTTTGTTAATTGTTTTACTCCTAAAGCTGAGTTTTGTGCTCAATACGGTGTCAACATTTATGAATCCGAGTGGCCATGCTCGCATGTACCTGCTTACTTTACATGTGACAATGGCGAAATGATTGGGCTAGAGCCAGGGGAAAAGATCACGCCGTTCGCTGAGTTAAGTTTCGCTCCTGCATATAGGCCCGATTACAAGAGCTTTGTGGAGCGACGGTTTAAAACCATCAATGATAAGCTACTTCATCAATTAATTGGTACAACACGCGGAGGAAAGGTCGTACGCGGTGATGTCGACCCTCGTAAAGAGTCAATATATACCTTATATGAAGTGACGAGCATGTTGATAGAAGCTGTGCTAGAACATAACCGTGATATTTTGAGTAAACTTGTTTTTGACAACCCAATCCTTGTCGAAAAAAATATAAAACCCACACCAATCAATACATGGAAAGTATATTTAGCCAATCATCGACATAGCCTTCACCAAGTCTCATTTAGTGAGGCAATAGCTAAGTTGTTACCTCCGGAAACTGCCAGTATGACTCGAAGCGGGATTCAGTTCAAAGAAATGTACTATACGTGCAAAAAAATAGAAGATGAAAACCTAGCTGCTATAGCCCGAGAAGGCGGCCGTTGGTCGCTCGATGCACGAATAGATGACAACACTCTAAATTATATTTATGTGAGAATGAATAATAATGAGGGTTTTACTAAATGTACTTTATTGAAGCGCAACTCCATATTCAAAGATATGCCAATGGCTGAAGTAGATTTTGTGCAAGATTGGATAACAAAGTTTGAAGAGCTTTCTCCCGTAACCGTCGAATCGATTGATATGAAAACCAGGCATGAGGCGTTAGAAACTCAAGCTAAGAAAAGGGCTAAACAAAGCACGTTAACGCGCTCAGAAAGAATTCGTAATATCCGTGAAAATCGCCGTGAAGAATTGCGTAAAACGACTCACAGTGAAATAGATGCAGAGATTAGCAATACCAGCGACGATGTAGATACAAAGAGTATGCAGCAGAATGTTGTTATGTTGCCAAGGCGGAATAGGAAATAGGGGGGCAATACGTGAGAAAAGTTGATGCTGAATATCATGAAGCTATTTTACCAGAGTACCGAGGCAACCCTTTTATTGAAGCGCTACCTCCAAAGCTTGGGGCTGAAGATTTGTTGGAAAAGTTCTCCAACTATGTTGATCTTGATGAACATATTAGAGACAACCCTGATCCACTGATACGTGAAGAATATACGATCCGATTAAAGCAATTAAGACAACCATTTTTTATATATTATGAATGCTTCAGAGCAATCGAAACTGCAATAAAAGATGGCTACTCAAGGAAAAATCCATTCAGCCCTACCACTTCACAGTTTTTACATTACCCCGTTGATAAGCCTCCTGAAGTTGCCCCATCTTCAGGCTTTTTTGTGCCAAAGGCTGAGACTATAACTATCATTGGAGAAAGTGGGGTAGGTAAAACCTGTATGCTTGAGCAAATTTTAAATTATCTTCCACATGTGATTAAACATGATGTTTATCATGGACAAAAGCTAGAGTATACAAAACAAGTCGTATGGGTGAAGGTAGAATGCTCTCGAAACTCAAGTGTTAGAGAGCTATGTGAAGATATAATTTTTAGCCTTGATCTAGCAATGAACCAACCAAAAGAGCCTCTAGCAGCAACGATATCTGGTCTTTTGTGGCAAATTGAACAAAGGATTAAATCAAGTTTTCTCGGGGTACTTGTTATAGATGAAATGCAACGGCTGGAGCTTAAGAAAACTGGTGGTGAAAATAACTTGTTGAATTTCCTTCATAAGTTGGTAAATAAACTGGGTGTTCCACTCGTTTTTTGTGCTAATCCGCCTTTTGATAAAACTTTATCGAAACAACTCAAAGCGGCGCGTCGAGCTGAAAGTGCTGGATACTTTGAGTTTGAGCCGTTAACAAGAGAAAGCGGTGAATGGGACGTTTTTATTGGAGAGCTGTGGGAAATACAGTGGACCAAGGTATACAACGAACTTACTCCTGAGTTGAGTGACAAGATGTATAAGCTTTCTTTGGGCAATTTGGATATTGCTCATCGCATATATCGAGAAGCCCAAAGAATGGTTATTTTAGATCCCTTAGCGGATGAGAGAATAACGCCAGCCGTGTTAGATATTGCCTATGCAAGAGCTTGTAAGTTATCTCGCAATACACCTGAAATTCAGACTCTTAGAGAGTCTGTATCATTGCCAACTGGGAATCGCAACCAGAACTCCCCCAAAGAGCTGGAGTTATCTACACCAACCAGAACGCCAATTGCTGACGTTACTCGACCCCAACATCCAGAGTTTGAATCAAGTATAGTTGAACTTTTGGGGGCTGTAGACCTCCCAGATCGGATAGCCAACCCTTGTTTGTTCCAAGACATTGCAGAGCAAGATGAAGGGTTTTCTCTATTAAAAGGCACAAATACGGTACTTGATGACCCTTTAGGTGAGCTAAAGTGATAAATAGGCTTATCAATGAGCTTCAGACATTGCTCTTTTGTAGAGAAAGGCAATTGGAATAAATATAATCTATCTTATTACTCTGATCTTACAACTATTTTGAACTTGATAACCAAAAAATTGCACTTTGAGCGTAGCAATGGTGCCAAAGCTAACCACGCAAACATCACAAAATGACTAGTCTCAAATTGAACTCATTGATTGGCGGCGTTTATGTCACCTTATGGGAAACATTGAGAATAATTGAAAATATCACTGACAAGGGACTCTATCGCTGTTTTGTAGATCAAGGTTAACGAAGGCACTTTGCTGTGCGCTATGATGTGGCAAAAGAGCGGAATGGAACCTAGCATTAAGAAGAATCTTAAGCCATGTAATGCAATAGAGACAATCCTCGCCCGACACCAACTTTTTATGTATGAAATTTGGAGAAATGTGATTATTAATTTCACCGCCTTTAGTACAGGGATTAATAGTAGGTAGAATATAAGTGGGTGAGCCTAAGGCTTTGCTCTTCAACCAAAGAATATTGTTCTTCCAAACAACAAGGCATCATTAACGCCTGTGGAACACCACTCAGCCCCTACCGCATACCCTGTTACGTCCAGCTGTTTTGGCGTCATAGAGAGCTGAATCGGCGGTATCGATTAAATCTTTTAACTCGTGTATTTTAGTGTTACTTTCGTAGGTGGCTACTCCAGCACTTACTGTAACATATTCAAACGGTGAGTGCTTATGCTCTATTTTTTCATCCAAAAAGCACTGAGTGATACGCCGAGCAATCTCCATTGCAGCACCGTTAGGTGTATTTGGTAAAAGAATAGCGAACTCTTCTCCACCATAGCGATACAATGCATCCATTGGCCTCCTTATATGCCTTTGCGTCACTAAAGCAAAGGTCTTTAACACGTCATCGCCTTGTAAATGGCCATATTCGTCGTTGTATCGTTTAAAGTAATCTACGTCTATCATCACTAAACTAAGGTGGCTACTAGCTCGCTTTGCACCTCGAAAATGTTTCTCTAAGTCCGAGTCAAATAACCTCCGATTAAAAGCGCCGGTTAAACCATCTACATAAGAGTATTCACGAAGTTGATCTGCCTGCTTCTTGTATTTTAAGTGAGTTATCGCTCTATTAAATAACGTCCGCGCTACTATGGGTTTACTAATAAAGTCGACAGCGCCTGCATCCCAGCACATTTCCTGTTGGTTTTCTTTTATATTTGAGGTGACGAACATTACGGGAATTTGTGCAGTGATAGGATCTTTTTGTAGCTCTTTACATGCATCGATACCGGTTATACCATCTAGCATCCAATCCATTAGGATTAGGTCTGGTAGGGCTAATCTAATATAGTCTAGTGCTTTTTCGGCACTTTCAAATGCCACTATTTTGCAAATATCTTCCAAGCAGGCACATAGAACTTTTTGTGTTAATGGAGAGTCTTCGACGACGACGATCGTACAGTCACTAAGCTCTGCTACTTCCTCAAACATAGGTATTTCAATTCCGTGTTGTTAGGTATAACGCAATCGTGTATGCCGTGTAACCCAATAAAGTTGGGATATTATCCGCGGTTACTGTAATCATAAACTATATTTAATAACACGCTATGTAAACACAGTAATTCTATATGAAAGAGATTGGAAGAAGGGAATTTTTAAGCAAAGTTGGTCTTGGGGTAGCTTTATCGGCGGCTGCAATAAAAGCCCCCTATGTATTCGCAAAGAATAGAACAACTCTTCGTGTAATGGGAACACACGTTACGTTACAGGAACCTTTACGCAAGCGCGCCATGAAAGAGCTAGGAATAGATATCCAATTCTACCCCATGGGTAGCGCGGCGGTTCTTCAAAGGGCGGCGGCAAATCCTGCTACATTTGACCTTTATGAGCAATGGTCAGATTCCATCAATATACTTTGGCAAGCAGGTGCCATACAGCCTATTGATATTGAAAGGCTTATTTACTGGCCTGAAATAAATGCACTAACCAAGACTGGTAGGCTTATACCATCAGCTAAAGTTGGTGCAGGTGACGCTCCAAATAAATTACTGTATGTTCAAGAGGATGGAACTCTAGCTAACAATCCCACGAAAAAAATAAGCTTTCTTCCCTATGTGCACAATGTTGACTCCTTTGGTTACAACACTGACTTTATTCCACAAGGTAGCGCTTATGAAACTGAGTCATGGGGTTGGTTATTAGATGAATCAAATGCAGGAAAAACAGCTGTGGTTAATGCGCCAACTATCGGTATTTTTGATTTAGCGTTAGCAGCACAAGCTAAAGGCTTGGCTACTTTCAAAAATATAGGAAACATGACTATTGACGAAATAGATAAGCTTTTTGAGATTCTGCTGATAAGAAAGCGAAAAGGGCATTTTTCTGGTTTTTGGACTTCAGTTCCGCAGTCGGTGCAGTTCATGTTAGATAAAAGAGTGCATATTCAGAGTATGTTCTCGCCTGGAGTTAGCGCTTGTAGGGGCCAAGGGTTACCGATCACTTATGCGTCACCAAAAGAAGGATATAGGGCATGGCATGGTGTTATGTGTCTCTCATCTCATGTACACGGTCAGGTCAAAGACGCAGCGTATGACTACATGAACTGGTGGCTCTCAGGGTACCCTGGAGCATTTATCGCGAGACAAGGGTATTACATCTCAAATCCAGAGCGTAGCAGGCCCATGATGTCTGAACCTGAATGGAGTTATTGGTATGACGGCAAACCTGCAACAACACCTCTAAAAGGAACGGATGGAAAAGTCATCGTCAAGACAGGTGAATTGCGTGATGGTGGAAGTTACACTAAACGATTTTCGAACATTGCAGTATGGAATACAGTCATGGAAAACTACGATTACAGTCTAGATCGTTGGTATGAATTATTAAACGCATAAGGCGCTAATATGCCAGAACTTTCAATTAGATCGCTTTCTAGCAAGATACTGATGGTCTTACTCGCATTCACTGCAAGTCTAACCGCTGTGTACATAGTGTTAAGCTCGCGTGTAGAAGTTATTGATAATACTCTAATTAATACTTTGAATGTCTCAAAAAGCTCTGTATCGGTACTTAAGATTAACAAAGAAATCGTGGAGTTGCAGCGTGATATCTCAGTGTTTAGCAGCTCTGGCAGTCCTGCTATCTATGAAAAAGTGCAGGCCAACCAGAAGCTAATCAACACAAGACTTTTAGAAATAAAGTCAAAGGCACAAAGCGAAGTAGAAAAGCAGCTTATAGATTCATTGTTGGAAATTGTTAGCAGGTACGGTAGTAACTTAAGTGTGCTCATGCAGCGATATCAAGAAAGAAAATATTTGCTTCAAATCCAGCTACCAGAGGTGTTTAAAGAAGCGGAAGTTTACTTACGATTATTTCTCAATGACAGCGATTCTAGTCAGGATAAAATCACTATATATCAACTGCTAGATTTATGGTTGACGCTTTATCGAGATGCAAACCTGTATCTAACACAAAAAGACTACAAGAAGAAAAAAGCGGTTTTAGACGGGCTAGAAAAAATAGAAAGTAAGTTGCTTTTTAGCAATAAGGTGAGTGGTGACATTACTTCTAATTTGCAAGCCCAAGTTCATAAGTTTCGAGACGCATTTAATAAAAGTATTCAAGCAAATCGAAATTATTTAACTTTAGTCAATGTGGTAATGGCCGGTGATGCTGTGGAGTTCTCAAACTTAGTGGATAAGCTGAGAACAGACTCATTATCAAGGCTAGACTATATACGAAATACTGCTGAGGAAAAAGTTCTCGATTTTGAGAGAATAATCAAAATATCAATGGCTGTCGGTTTACTCTTTTTAGTGTTTTTCGTTTTATTTTTTCACTTCCATATAATCCGTTCAATTAAGCGGCTTACCGAGAATTTTCAGCACTGTATTGAAGGAAATTTATCTGACGAGATAAAAGGCCTTGAACGAAAAGATGAAATAGGCACGCTAGCCAACGCCGCAAATCAATTTAAATTGCTAAGCGAGGCACTTATTGAGGCAAAACAGGTCGCTGAGCATACATCAAAAATAAAATCTGACTTTTTAGCCAACATGAGTCATGAAATCCGAACACCTATGAATGGGATTTTAGGAATGGTAAGGCAGTTGAGGCAAACTGACTTAAACAAAGAGCAAATAAATATGCTTGAGCTTGTTGATTCATCTGGAAAAAGTTTGCTAGTTATTTTAAATGATATTCTCGATTTGAGTAAAATTGAAGCTGGAAAAATCGAGCTAGAATCGCAACCATTTGCACTTAATAAGCTATTGTATGAACTCGAACATACAGGAAAAACGCTTAATAAATCATCTTCAGCAAAGTTAATCATCGAGAATAATATACCTATAAAGTTAAACGTTCTTGCAGGAGATGTTGTTCGACTCAAGCAGGTTTTACTGAATTTACTTAGCAACGCAATAAAATTCACAGAGCAAGGCACAGTAAAATTACTAGTGGAAGTACAAGAGGAAAATGTAGATAAAGCACAGCTGAAGTTTAGTGTCATTGACACGGGAATTGGTATTCCACAAGACAGGATAGAAATGCTTTTTGAGGCTTTTTCCCAAGCCGATACCTCTATAACTCGCCGGTTTGGCGGTACAGGTCTGGGCTTAACTATCTCAAACAAATTATTAGACCTGATGAACTCTCGACTCGAAGTTGAGAGTCGCTTAGGGGAAGGCTCGACTTTCAGCTTTACTGTCACGTTTCCTATTTCCGAACTAGTCAATGAAGACATAGACTCACAATTCCAAGAAATTAAACTCACTATTAATCGTGACATTGAAATTCTGCTTGTAGAAGACAACAAAATCAATCAAATAGTCACGAAGTCAATGCTAAAGGATATGGGACTAGAAAATATTATTATTGCTGAAAATGGCCTAGAAGCCGTAGAGTTTTGTAAAGCTGAGAAGTTTGGATTGATCTTAATGGATATGCAAATGCCTGAAATGGATGGCCCTACGGCAGCACAACATATCCGTAAATATAGAGACTACCGTGATATACCGATTATTGCATTAACAGCTAACGTTCTTGAGCAGGATAAAAAGCGGTGTCTTGAAGTTGGAATGAGCGCTTTTATATCCAAACCAATAGATCACCATGAATTTGTACAGGTTGTATATAAAGCTTTAAAACAGCCTGATTCAAAGGCTTCTTCGAGCCAAATTAACTTAGCTTAAATTCAAGTAGTTTCCTTGCATTGTCTACACCAGAGTCTATAAAGATAAAATGCCCTTTTATAAGTAATAAGAAAATAAAGGAGATTGGCATGGATGAAAAAGCAGAGCAATTTGTTGGTGACGACTCATTGTCAGACCTCATTTTTGACAATATTCCAGACTATGCATTCATTAAGGACGATAAACTTAGGATCGTAAAAGCGAATAGCGCATTTCGCTCTATGTACCCCTCAGAAGCAAGGGAAAAGATAATAGGATTCACTACACTTGAGTCCTACAATCCTGAAGAAGTTCAAGAATTTATCAAAGATGATAAGAAAGCATTGGAATTGGGATATGCTGAATGCTTGGAAACAATTACGTTTCCTGATGGAGGTGTAAGAACTTTATACACTCGAAAAAAGAGATTCTTTAACTCAAAAGGGGCTGTATTTATTCTCGGGCTCTCAAGTGATGTGACTGAAAGAGAGCATTTGGTGGCACAATTAAAAAGGTCCAATGATGCACTAGACGAGTTTGCTTATATTGCATCACATGATTTAAAAGCGCCGTTAAATGCGATTTCGAAGTTGGTTACTTGGATTGATGAGGATTTCGGCGATGAGCTTCCTGAAGGTGCTAAGGAAAACTTTGACTTAATTCAACAGCGAGTTGCTCGTATGAGCAAGTTACTACACGACTTGCTAATCTATTCCCGAGTAAATCGAAAGCACAGCGAAATAGAAACATTTGAGTTCGGTGAGTTTACCAAAGAGATATATGACTCTATTGATATTGAGTTGGTGTTGAAACTGGAGTGTACACCAATAAAAGTAACCCTTCCGAAGACAGCACTAGAAGTGATCACCCGCAATTTAATTAGCAATGCACTCAAGCATCATGACCGGAAAAGTGGATCACTAATTATTCAAGTAAAAGAAAGCTCTAATGAATATGAAATGCACTTTATTGATGATGGTCCAGGGATCCCTACTGAATATCGACAAAAAGTATTTGAAATGTTCCAAACGCTGAAGCCACGAGATCAGCAAGAAGGTAGTGGGATGGGCTTGGCGATAATAAAGAAAGTACTCAACCATTATGGCGGTTCAATAAATATTGTAGATAGTAATATTGGAACAGAGTTTGTCGTTAGGTGGCCAAAAGTAGACACCATAGTTAACCCCAATTAGGTATAATTTCAATGCAAGATAATGATATTACGGTATTAGTTGTTGAAGATGATGACATTGATTATATGACAGTAAAGCGAAGCTTTTCTAAACGAAAAATCATGAACCCAATGGTTAGAGCTATTGATGGTGTGGAGGCACTAGAGCTTCTGAAAGGTAAAAAAATTGGATATCCCTATATTATTTTACTAGACCTGAAAATGCCTCGAATGGGGGGGCTTGAATTCCTAGAAAAGCTGAGAGCCGACAGCGAGTTAAAAGACACGGTTGTGTTTGTGTTAACCACCTCAAAAGATGAAGATGATATTCACTATAGCTACGAAAAAAATGTGGCTGGATATTTCCTAAAAGAAGAAGCAAGCGACTCTATGATGAGCCTTGTTGATATGTTAGATGGATATTGGCGTATTGTACAATTCCCAACGAAGTAGCGAGGTGATGTATGAATATACTGCTTGTTGACGATGATATTGTTGATCGCAAGATGATCCGTCGCTCTCTAATAAAAGGAGGAATTGAACACCAATTGACAGAGGTTAGCACAGTAGAAGAGGGAATATTTGCACTAGAAGAGCTTTGCTTTGACTTGCTACTTCTTGACTACAATATGCCCTCAAAAAATGGCCTGGATTTGCTAATTGAACTAAAGCGTATCAATCATATAAAAGAGCTTACAATAGTGATGATTAGTAATTCACATTCAGAAGAGTTGATACTAAAATGCCTAGATCTAGGCGTGCAAGACTTTCTCCTCAAAGAAGAGGTTACAGCGTCACTTTTAACGCGCTCTATTCTGCAAGCAAAAAAGCGTTTTGAGTTAGAAAAGCAACTACATACAAGTTACCTTCAAGTAAAACAATTAGCTGAACTTGACTCGTTAACAGGTTTGTATAACCGCTATTATTTTGAGGAAACTTGTCAAAGGTTGATGCAGGCAGATAAAAAGCGCTATAAATGTGCAGGTGTTCTTGTAGCCGATATTGTTAACTTTAAAAAGATTAATGACCGTTTTGGTCATGAAGTGGCAGATCAGCTTCTTATTGAGCTTGGAGCAAGCTTCAAGAGACATACTAGACAAGAGGATATAGTAAGTCGCTTCGGTGGAGATGAATTTGCCTGTTTGATGGTCTCATGTGATAACCCTTTACAGATAAAAATTGAAGCTGAAAAACTCATTAGGGTACTAAGTCGAGTTTATTCAATCCAGTCTCAGGACGTTTACTGCCAAATTAGGATGGGAATTTCACTGTATCCTCTAAATGGTAGTGATTCCAATGACTTAATACGGTTTGCTGATATCGCGCTATTTAGAGCAAAATCAGCGCAAAGCTCTTCTGCTTGTATATTTGAAGATAACATGCAGACAGAGTTTCAAATGAAATACAATGTAGAACAAGATTTAAGAGGAGCAATTGAAAGGCAGGAATTGGAACTTGCATTTCAACCTATTGTAGATATTCAGTTACCCAAAGTTGTTTCACTCGAAGCTTTAATTAGGTGGCCTACTGCCAAATTCACTAGCAATCCTCAAGAGTTTATTACGATAGCAGAAGAATCCAAGCTGATAGAGCCGTTAGGCAAATGGATTATCGAACGTGCAATTACTACGCTAAAGGAAGTAAATACTAAGCTTGGGTATCCCGTTCGCTTAGCAATAAACCTCTCTCCACTGCAACTTGAAGATATTTCCCTACCTGCATATATAAATGATTGCCTTAAGCGTATAGACATCGACGGCAGTTTGTTTACTTTTGAGCTAACTGAAACGGCGCTATTAACTGAAAGTAAGCGAGTAAGCTCGAGCCTTCAACGTATTAAAGAGCTTGGATGTAAGATTGCATTAGATGACTTTGGTACAGGCTACTCTTCAATTTCGCACTTACTTAATTATCCTATTGATATTGTTAAAGTAGATAAATCTTTGACAGATAGAATTGGAGTTGAGGAGCGCGGAAAGCGAGTTTTTTTGGGTTTAGTGAACATGCTTAAGAGTTTGCAATTAAGCATTATTGTAGAGGGGGTAGAGAATTACCAGCAATATTATGTCTGTAAAGAAGTAAAAGTTGATAAAATTCAAGGTTACTACTTTTCAAGCCCTATATCCGAAAAGAACATTTTAAGGACAATTAAGTCATTGAATAAAGAGCTTGTAAGGTAAAGTTAAGGTTTATTCAGCTTAAGCCTCCTGATTTAGCATAATCGGCTAAAATACCGTATAGAACAGGGAGTTCAATTGGTTTTGCAATATGAGCATTAAAGCCTATTTCCATATAGTGTTTAACATCTTCAACCATAACGTTTGCAGTTAGAGCAATAGCAGGAATCAGGTTACCCTCCTTTCGTATTGCTTTTATTGCGCCGACTCCATCCATGAAAGGCATATGTATATCCATAAGTATTAAATCAAATGCTTTTTCTTTGAGTGCTTCTAATGCCAATATACCATTCTCAACGATCACATATGTAGCGTTTGTCTCTTTAAGCATGGTTTTGATTAAAATTTGGTTAATTTTATTATCCTCCGCAATCAAGATATGAGTGTTCTCTAGATTGGGCGGTGTGAACGATTTTTTGTGGGCAGGTTTTGATAAATTTTTCGCTCTCTCTAACGGTAAAATGATATCAACATTTGTGCCTTTACCTGCCTCACTAATTAAATTTATATTGCCATTCATTAGCTTAATGAGACTTACGGTTATTGACATACCTAAACCAGTACCACCATACTTCCTAGTTGTTGAGGTATCAGCTTGGGAAAAACGCTCAAAAATACGTTTTTGCGCATCTTCATTCATTCCAATACCAGAGTCTTGGACACTTAAATAAATTGCTTTTTTGTCATTATAAGTGCGACAGCTAACAACTATTTTGACCTCTCCACTGTTGGTAAACTTAACAGCGTTAGATGCCAAATTAAGTACAATCTGCTTTACTCGAACTAGGTCACCAAGCCACCCATCTTCGAAGCTATTATCTACTATTACGGCGAAATCTATACCTTTGTTACTGACCAAGGCATCTAAGTCATACTTAACCGATTCCAAAATTTCTAAAATTGAGATTTCAGTACTTTCCAGCTCAATTTTATTTGATTCAATTTTTGAATAATCCAAAATATCGTTAATGATGGTAAGTAAGCTTTTGGCAGAATATACAGCATTAGCTAATACTTTCTCTAAGTCGGGTTCTAAATTAGCATTTTCGAGTAGCTGTAGACCGCCTAGGATGGCGTTCATTGGCGTTCGGATTTCATGGCTCATATTAGCCAGAAAATCACTTTTTGCCTTAGATGAGTGTTCAGCTGCTTGTCTAGCCGTTTCAGAAGTTTCCATTGCTTCTATTTTTTCAGTAACGTCATAATTTACGCCAACAACTTTTATTGCCTTTCCATTCTCTCTAATAACTTCCGCACTTGCTTTGATTGTTCTGACCTCACCATTTGGGTGTATAACTCTGAATTCTGGCTCATAAACTCCGGTACCAGCTATTGCTGCTTGTAACTGTGCGCTTGCAAAATCTATATCATCAGGATGTACAGCATTAGCCCAAGCATCATAGACTTTTGTAAACTGCACTTCTGATATTCCATAGAGCTTGAACATTAGCTCATCCCAGATCAGTTCATTTGTGACTAAGTCCCACTCCCATACACCTATTTGAGCTGAATTGTTGGCTAATTGCATTCTAAGTGCCATAGAATCAGCTTTATTTCTTGCAATTCTAAGCTGTTCTTCAGCTTTTTTTTGCGGAGATATATCTTGAATGACTGACCAAATAGAGTTCTCGCCATTCTCATCAGTCACTCTTATACCAGATAATAGAACGGGAAAAGTGCGACCACTTTTATGAATATACTCCTTTTTATATGGTCCGTATCTCCCTTGTTCTTTCAAGTTAATTAGTTGCTTTTGCTCTTCCTCTTGGTATTTCGGAGGGGTAATTTGCCAATAGTCAGTATTATTCAACTCATCTACAGAGTATCCAGTCATTCGACTAAACTCATTGTTTACATAGTGAAATGTACCGTCTTTTAGTGTATTAACAGCAATACCAATCGGTGCTAAGTTGACAAAGCGTTCAAACTTCATCTTTTCCTTTTGGTAAGCTGTTTTATAACGTTTGATATTGGTGTTTGCTTTTTTTAGCTGTTCTTTAGCATCAATTAATTCAGATATATCCCTTCCGATTGCAAGAACTAACTGTTCGCCTTGGATCTGGACAGCTGTAAGTGATATCAAGCAGGGGAATGTTGAGCCATTTAAATTAGAGTGGCTCCACTGAAAAAGCTGAGGCCCTTCGGTCAGAGAGTTTCTTATGTACTCCATCGCAAGTTCTTCGGAAGTACGGCCGCAAGGTTGATACTTTGGGGAAATATCCGCTGGTGATAATGACAAAAACTCACTTTTACTTTTGATACCGTGTAAATCCACAGCAGCTTGATTACATTCTATGAACTTACCTGTATTGAGGTCTAGAATAGATAATGCATCTCCTGAAGCCTCGAACAGCTTTTTATACTTGTCTCTTTCAAAAGAAGTCTCAGCTAGTTGAGATTTAAGACTGTGGATTTCTTTTTCTAATTCAAGTTGATTTTTACTTACCATGTCCTTCCTAGTATGCGGCGTTAAGTATGTTAAACAATTCGACCTGTTAGTAGTATAGAATGGGAATAAACATTGTTAGCAGAAAAATAAAAGAGTTTTCTCACTTCAATGAAATAACTGAGAATGCACCAACTGCTATCAACACTACCTTGCAAAATACGTGTTGAGCCGAATGCTTCATGTTTGGGCTCAGTCAGAACAAGCCTTTAGCCGTCCGCAGAAAAGTAGCATCTCCATCTGTTATTGGCCCTATAACGATGATGTCGAGCAATAGATTCAGGTGCATTCAGAATGTGACGTAGTTGGAAATTGGTCACCAGCTTGCGGATTAAACTACAAAGCAAATGGACCTAGAAAAATGCAAGTATAAGAAGTTGTCGAACGGGGGATTTTCAACCTGTTTCTAATAACAAGAACATAAGTAACATTCGCAGTACAAGTCATAGACCAAAAGGAACAGCGAGTGATGCTGACGCGAATGCTATTAAATATGCATGTGATGTCTGTAAGTTCAAACAATGGAAATCGAATACTGTTGTTAATTAACATTTTACTCAACAATAGATTCTGTCTTTATCTTGAAACTTGAGTCTATAATAATATTAATCAAGAGTGAGTTTAGACTTTGTTTTGCGATTACCTTCAGTCCTTCCTAGTGAAACATTATTTAGCCGCTTAATCCGGGGCCTGACAATCTCGGGGAGCAGTCGCCCTCATTATTATTTCTGGCTACTTGGAAGCTCAAGAGCTAGTTTCCATCCATATCTTACGTCAAATCTTATCAAAATAGCGAGTAAAGCGGAGGAGTCAGCAAATAGCTTATACTTTTCTCAGACACTATTCCCGCTTTTTGCCCATTATTTACCTTCGCATAGTAATGAAATTTACTACTCAGCGTTATCTACACCTTATGGTTTCAGAAGCTGCCAGCTGGCGAACTTTAGGGAACACGAATGTTTAACATTAAAATATTGCCCTTTATGTGCAATGAGCGATATTAAGCACTTTGGGGTGGCCTATTGGCATATTGAGCATCAGATACCTGGAATTGAATGTTGCTGTAGTCATCCAGTATGGCTTCTCCACAAACCTTTGCATAAAGCTAGTCAAGTCCACGAAGGGTTGTTACCTTGTGAAAGTAGCAATACTTTCAACTGTAATGATAAAGCCTTTAGTTTTGCTAAGTACACATCAAAAATATTACAATCAATACAAGCAGGTAAGCAGCTTAAAAATGATTACTTACCTATTTTGGCAGATAAAGGGTATGTGACAAAAGGTGGGTGTATTCGAAGGCGGTTACTAGCGACTGAACTTGCGAGATTAGTTGAAGAGTTGGGTTTCCCTTATACCGAGCTAATGCCTGAGTCTGAGCGTGATTATAAATATTTCTCTAATCTTTTGAAACCTAATGTTAATCAGCATCCCTTCAAACACCTTTTATTAGCTTACTGCCTGTCGGATTTAAATGTAGCTCAATTTTTGGCAGTTAAGCCTGTGTTGAATAGAAGCCTAAAGCCAGACCCTACTATTATTGAAGCGCAATGCTTGAAGCTTTTAAAGGAAGGTCATTCTATGGCTGAGATTAGTCGGAGGACTGGTAGAAGCAGGTGTTACATTAAAACGTTAGCACTAAAAGAAAATGTTGAATTTGAATCAAAGCCGAAAATCATAACCAAAAAAGTTAAATTATATATTATAAATTTAGCTAAGAAAGGATTTCACCGACGCGAGATTGCTAATCGCTATGGCATATCAAGTGGAAGTGTTGAGCAACTTATTTCTAGTTGTCCTGACCTAGTGATTTGGCGAAGGAAGTGTAAATCTGACTCAAAGCGTCGTAGATATAAATATACAATAATGAATTTTATTAAGACACACCCGCTTGCATCTAGGCAAGATTGTAAGAGAAGTAATTATGCAGCTTTTTATTGGTTATATAATCACGAACATGATTGGTTGAGCACCATTTTGCCAACGGCGATTAAGGGCTGTAGGAACCAAAGGGTTGATTGGAAAGAAAGAGATAGAAAGCTTTCAAAACAACTCGGTGATCTTTTGTCTAAGAATACAGAATCCGTAACTTTAACTAAGTTAGAACAGTTATTAGGTGCTCATGGGTGGTTGACGAGATATAGACATAAACTACCAACAGCTATGACGATTATTGAAAACTATAAGTTAAGAAATAAATGAATATACCTTTGGATGAATCACTGCAAAGCTTTCTATTTCGGCAGCAGATGTTATTTGCGGGGAAACTAGACCCTAAGAAAGTGATAACAAGAAATGGAATGTGGTACTTATCTCCTTATGCCCATCAAGAAGTACAACATATTTTTCATCGACTTGATGATAGCATTTTGCTTGAAGCGGCAGAGGTAGGTGAGCCTATACGAGCTTGCCAAGATGGCATTTTTACCTCTTCCGATGACTATTGTATGTCTCTATGGAGTATATTTTTTAACAACGGTAAGCAGGATAGTCGGATGATAAATAAAACGAAAATTCGATTTTGTCAGACATGTGTTAATGAGGCCATTTTCGAGTATGGACACGGTTATTTTAAACATCAATGGGTTCGAAACACTTGGTGCTATTTGCATGAATTGCCCTTACGGCACTTAACAAGAGCTTCATATAAACATGCTATTGAAGATGTAAAAGAAATTTTAGCTGGCGGCATACCGATTAACGAAGTGTGTACACAAACTAGACCTTCGGGTGCTGTCGAATCATTATCGGTCAATAATTCAAAGGAACTTGAGCTCTTATTTGCAGTTCATGCACCATATTGCTTAGGGCGCTTATTGGCGAATTGGCTAACGTTAAATTTCAGCAAACTGAGTGAGGTTGCTGAGTTTTTAACGAAAGTTGAATGGGCCTTTCTCCCGTGGAATTTATTGAATCTACCAATAGATTCAAATGATTACTCACAAGCTCTTAGGAAGCTAAATGCATTGATTGTGTCTTTTAGACGAAACTCCAGTTTAAACGAATATATAAGCGAACATGTTGAATATGTTAAAGTGTTTGTTTCGCCAAGAGGTCAGCTATCTGAAGTTATGATGCTTCCTAAGCTGCGCGATTGCCAGTCATGTGCTAAGAATAAAAGTTGCTCCTTTTTGAAGTTTGAGTATAACGAGATCAAAGAGGAAATTGACCTGCAGTTTTTGTTTCATCACTCAAGCTCATTTAAGAGGTATGCTATTGACCAAGGACAGATCTCCTTGACTGGCGATTACATGTGGATGCCTTTTCGAATTAACTCTTTTCTGTCGGAGGAAGATTTGGAGAGTGGGGAGCTAATGGAGTTTGTGTTATAGCTTCCAAATTTACTCTACGGTAACTTGAAAGGACAATTATGTTGCAACAGAAAAGCTATTGGTTTGAAAAATACGCTAGAAAATACTCATACAGTGTTGGTATATGAGAGCAGAGCGAAGCACAGATCTAACGTGTAGGAGCATAATTTTAAGTTATTAATGCATCTTGCGGGCAAACTTTATTGTCCATATCATTCCTTGCGGGCAAACTTTATTGTCCTTTCACACCTAGTTTATTAGATTCTAGATGAAGACAATTAGATTCAAACAGAGACAATTCACAATCGAATAAAGACAAATATTGGCTAGAGTTGTTACAGTATCGGAACTGATATTATTAGAAGCATTAGTGTCGATGTGAGGTAGTTTTTAATGCTTTTATCTGCTGAGGGTTAAAACCATTGCGAAGTAATTCAAAATCACAGAGTTCAACGATAGCTTTTTTACCGTCACCGACAACTTTGTAAATACTGCCGCTTGCTGTTTTGATAAGATTCTTCTTTGGCTTTATTTCAACCAATTTTGAGGTGCAGATATAGTCACCGTTGCCAAATCTAAAAGATTTATCTTCAACACAGATGCCCCACAAAACTTGACCGTTATCTTTAACTGTCACGATTTGCCAATCACAAACTATAGTATCCATAAGTCACCTCTACTCTATTTTCAGTAAAGTTTAATATTAGGAAATTTGTGGTTAAAAACATATTGAAAGCGTGGATCTAATTCTGACTTTTATAAATTAATATTAGCTTTGAAGGTTGAAAACAGAGGCTGTTGAATTGGTGTAGACAAATGGTCGTTCTAACAGACTATGGTGTTTGACATAGTCTGTTAGAATCCATAAAAGATGGAGCTACTTGACAAAAATTGAACTTTGAAACTCTTTAAACGCGACATGTTCTTTCTCTGAATGCAGGTCATCAACACGAGCTATCCGTCTCTCACCATATATATTATATCCAGCGATAAGGTTTTCTTGTTTCAGTAACTCTTCAAACAGGTCTTCTCTTAAATAGAATAATTCTTCGCTATTATTCGATTCCTCACCTATTTCTTTGATCTGTTTTACAGCCTCTTTTCCTTCTTTATCTAAATAAATACGAGTTACAGGGTTAAATTTTAAGGAAAGTGTTTTTACTAACCAAGGAGCCAATAAATTGCTGTTTGTGTTAATTGACTCTCCGCCTTGTCTTTCCCAATAATATCCAATTAAAGGATATTTAATTGACACTTCGTCATATACAGGCTGCTCAACTATTCGTTTTATAGGCTGTCCGATACTGAAACCACCTTCCTCAAATTTTATTTCAGGAGTTTCAATTTCTTTTGATTCACTTCCCACTGTTATTTGAATGACTTGCTCCGTATCTAATTCGTTTAGAGTGTTTTCGTATATTTCACCTGAATACACATATGTAGTCTGTTGCTGTTCGGGCCAATTCATTTGTTTATCTTCGTTCAGATAATCTTTAAGCTTCTTTTCATTTTGCTTATTTGTAAAAAACATTCTCATGGAGCAATAAAAGTTTCTATCGAGTCTCTTTGACTCTTCAGTCGTTGTACCTTTTAGTAAAACCCACGATATAGCTTGTCCAGAGTCGTTGTCTTTGGTCGTGAGTTTTTCTATACATGGAATTTCACTTGTAGAAATCCATTCGGATGAGGATTTTGCTGTATTCCCTAAGAACCTTGGGGAAGCCTTTATTGACTCTTTAATTGGTTCTGGGAAGAATGGGTCAATATCGGCATCAAACCTTTTATGCCACTTTTTAAGCTTTCCCAAACAGTCTAATTCACTTGCTAGTTCGTAGTAAGCGATCCAAGAGTACTTTTTCCCATATCGCTCTACTTTGGCTCTCTCACCTCTTGAGTGATATCTGCCAGAGCCTACTCTTGACTCAATATCTTTGAACTTACTTCCTCTCCAGCCCAAGTCATGAACCCTCCACAGAATCTTGGCTCTAGCATCTTGGTAATCTGGATGATCAAAATCATAATTTCCTCGATCTTGAATCAGTCGCCCAATCGTATAATTTTCAAAATCCATTCTGAAAGGCGATTCTCCTGAAGCTAAGTCTTTCACATTCATTTTTCCCCAAGCTATAGATAACATTGAAGAAAATGGGTACGACGATTTTAATGCCTGTGTGGTAGTAATAGCAGAGCTGAGGTGCTTGTGAGTTATTTGTATCGTTTGGCTCGCATACTCTCTGGAAAATAAATGCACTAATTGAACATCAGCCTCGTCACTAAAAATTCTTTTATAGAGCATATTGGAAAAATCTGCTACTGCCTGACTCTCCCTTTCATGTGTTATTAAAGTTCCAACAACCCCGTAAGCTACGCCCAACATTCTTTCGATAACATAAGGGTCATTTACACTTAACTTATTAGATGTGAGTTCTAAAAATGTTGCAGGAAAACGGATACCAAAATAAAACAGTGCTTCACTGGCTTTATCTCTCAATTCGATAGATGTAGATGTTAATAACCAAGAAATAGATAAAGCTCTATATTTGTCAATTTCACTGTTTTCTGATTTTTTTGAGCGCCAGTTGTCAATCCGGTAATTTAAGGCTTCGATTATATCGTCATTATGAAGTCGTATATGCTCAGACCATGATAGGTCTCTATCAGACATCGAAAGCTGAGTTAATATTTCATCAAAAAAGTAAACATTGAAAGGGTGATCAGCGACCATTTTTAAGTCTTCAAGTTTTTCAATCGTATTTCTATCTAAGCCTTTATCAAGGATATTTTTGGAGTAAGCTTCCTTCGTTGTACCATCAATATCATTTGCGTCGATCAAATGTGACAGTTCTAGAATATTATTTTGAAATTCTTGAGGTACACATTGCCACAAGTTATCTGAGTTATACTTAGGAAAAAGTGCCACTAGTGCGTATAGAATGTCTTGTGAAAGCTCATGCTGTTCTTCCCCCTCACCAAATAACTTTTGTTTACAGTAGTCATCATTTAGCCATTCTAAATTTTCGCTTTTTTCATTCTTTTGCAAAAGATAGTATGCAACGAAATACCCTCCCATTCGATCGTAAGCTGGGGTTAAGTTAAAGTCCCTTCTTCCTGCTTGATCTCTAAATAAGAGTCCTTCCTGAGATAAAAGGTTAACTATATCGCTATACCAGTCTTGTGCCTCTATCTGAAATCGTTGACGAAACTCTTTTTCAGGAACGGTTCTACAGCCCTCGTTCCAAATGGTCTCTCCCAAAAAATATATCGCATCTTCGATATCATCAGCATTGTAATTGATGGATAAATTGGTCATTGACGATATAGTTTGAGCAACATGGTCAACCTGTGCTTCGAACAAGCTATAAATTGAAGCAGGAAAATGGGTTACTGTAACAAATTCTCTGGCTTCACGATTAGTAACTTCACAGAAAATCTTTAGATTGAGTGGGTGCCTAAAAAAGCTTCTTGGCGCGATTAAGGGGTTAGCCTTGATCTTATAATGACGAAAATACGCATTGATAGCACGCATTGTAACTTTTTCACTAAATCCAGTTGATTCAATAATAAAACAATCGTCTGGCAAGCCTTTGTGCGCAAAGTCCTCTCGGCTATTACTCTTTTTGGCTAACCGGACTGGGTAGTTCCTTTTTCTTTCCCCTGTTCTTAAAGTACAAATTAAGACAACATTGGGGTAATTCTTGAGCTGAACTTCGGCAGATGCTAATAAAGGTTTCCATTCTCTAGGGTCTTCAGCTTCGTTAAGCCCATCAATAATAATTGGAAGCCTACAGCCACTCCTTGCACCCGCTGCATCTAAAGCAATAATAAGCTGTTCAAAATTTTCAATGGGGCCAGAATAAAAGGATATTCGCTTAGCTATGTCATCTAATGTGAAGTTTGATTTTAAATCTCTTCCCAATAGTAATATACCAGCAGGTCTATCATTGGCATCCGAAGACAATTCTGCTGAGAATTGAGTTTTGCCTCCTCCAGCATCCGCAACCACTGCAACTAGTTGATGAGTAAATAGTTCTACTGCTTTTTTGAGATTCTTTTTTGCATCTTTAATAGCTGCTATGGCATTTGTTATGACAAGAGATAATGGAAGGTTTTTTCTACGTATAACTCTTAAAACTTGTGAGATATTAGTGCTGGATTTGTCGCTTATATCTGTGAGTAAGGTTTCAACATAAGAGATATGTTCTCCAGATATGGTATTTTTAAAAAGCTCAAAAGAACATACTAAATTCTGACATATATGAACAAATGAATTTAAATCCTGCTTCCAAGCTTTATAAATATCATCGCTTAGTGCTTTTTCTATTTTTTCGATTGCCCAAGTAAGCTCTTCAGCAATATTTACAAACCCTTTCCAAGCACTAGGTTCCCCCAGTATTTTTCTTGTAATTTCTTCAATATCTGTTTTTTGATGTACGTCATGAAGCCAACGTTTGCGGATTGGGGCTACAGATATTGCATGCTGTTTACCTAACATTTCTGGAGTTAAGGCCAATTCACCAAAATACGAGTGCCTTAAATCTAAAGCGTTTCCAGACAGTAACGAATCTAAATCTTCTGCATTCCATAAATGCAGCTTAAAGCCATATTTACTCTCAAGACCATAGAACCATGTCTGATCAGATTTAGCTAAAGTTTTATGTGTCCATAAAATCCAAACATCAATACTTGGTAAATGCTCTTTTGTCTTTTTTAGCGAATGTTCAACTTGTGTTTTTGCTGATGCAGTAAACTCTCCATTAGCTTTATATTGAAACCATTTACATTGCCAGCCTACCGATTGTCCAGCTTTTCCAAGTTTGCTATTCGTTTCAGTTAGATTTAAATGGTATTCTACACCCGGCTGATTTTTGAGTTCTTTTAAAGCCCCCAAATAACCGAATTGCCTTCGTATAATTCCTCTGCATAATTTTTCAAAGTTAGTAGTTTCATCACCTGCTAGTTGACTAAATCTCTGCCAATCAAGCATAGGTTACCTTCCGTGTTCTTCATGTGGATGATCGTGGGCTGAAAACATTTCGACCTTCGCTCCTGAATGAATAAGCAAACTTGTGAGAGCATTAAGATCATCATCAGAAGAAATAACTATTTTATTTTCTTCCCTCTCTAAACGCATGTCATACAATAATTGACCAAGTTGCTGAGGAGACAAGCAAAAAAGATTTTTCTTGCCGAGGTAGTCGAGCATCCCAGAACTAAATCGATCCGAATCAACATCAAAATCAGAATCATTCATTAGAAAATTTGTTAGCGATGAAACTAACGATTCAAACTCTTCTGCTTCTATTGCGTCTTTGAAATACCCAATAATAACCAAATTTAATGAGTGTTCAGCTCCATAGCTTGTCCATATTTTCATATTATTCTTTCCTCTGCATTGCACAACTTTTCAAAAGATTTCATAACCCCTTCCTCAGATATCTTATATCCCATTTTCTCAAATGATGTTTTCTTTAATAAACCATCTGCATCAATGTGAGAATAAGCCAAATGCTCTAGCTCATTTTCAAGAGCATTCAAGTAATTTACCGAGCTTTTCCTTAAGGAGCTAATTGAAAGCCTCAACTTTCCTTTATATTGACCCGCCCATGAAGATAACTTGTCTAAAGTTTGAGTATCAACCTGACAACCCAGTCCTACTGCTTCTTCGGGTAGGAACAACACTTCACTTGCTCCATAAAGTTCGGCAATGTTTATCGCTTGTTCAATATCTTTTACGGTGTCACGGTTAACCACATAATTAATACCAAAATTGATGCGACCTGTTAAAAGAGATAATTTTTTTAAGAAACTATCAAATGAACACCCTCTTATGGACTCGTAGGTTTCTCCAACACCGTCCATGCTTACCCGCGTGAAGTTCACGTTATCTTCAATGTTTTTAATTAAAGACTCTCTGAGCGTAAGGCCGTGAGTTGTAAACGTAATTGCTAGTGATGTCTCATTTTTTCCATAGTGGCAAATTTCATTAAAATCAG
The DNA here is from genome assembly GCA_000814665.1 of Pseudoalteromonas flavipulchra NCIMB 2033 = ATCC BAA-314. Lineage (GTDB taxonomy): Bacteria > Pseudomonadota > Gammaproteobacteria > Enterobacterales > Alteromonadaceae > Pseudoalteromonas > Pseudoalteromonas maricaloris. Next base: position 136,127 of record JWIH01000012.1, on the reverse strand, counting down.
GATGAAGGGTAGGTTCCCCACCTCCAAAACCAATTCCAAAGCTGCCAGCTAGATCTAGTTCTTTCATCCATTTCTTTACTAAACTTTTGTCTAGGAAACTCTTTGATTTAGGTGCGTAACAGTGTTTGCATTGCAGGTTACAATTATTAGTTAACGCAATAGAAACTTGTCTAGGTGCAAGCGTCCAGATTTTTCGGTTAGGGACACTTTCATCCAACAAAAGATTTAGTCCTGTTTGACGATCAAATACATGAATTCCATCAGGCCCGTACCTAGTTTTAAGAAAATTTTTGTTAACATTAACGATTTGCATATGAAGTTAATAACCTAATAAGTAAGTGCCTAGGACTATGCTCATTACCTGATCTATTTATCATTAATAAATTTAGAATGAGCCTCTATCAATCTGCTCAAAAATGTCATAGCAGCTTTGCTCAATACATATTTATCCTGTGAGACTTTAAAAACAAGGCTTCTACTTGTTAAGTATTCCAGTGCTTTATCCCAATTGTCTATTCTTAAAGCCTTTAGCGAGCTTGCTAACAAATCATCTTGCTTTAATGCATTAATATCTGATTCCTTTAGCCCAAACATAGGATCTTGCAACTGTGCTAAATCGCCCACAGTTGCATAGTACCTCCCAATAAAAAGCAAGATAGATTGAATCTTCATGGCGTTGTCATCTGATTCATCGTTGTTAGCGTCACGAAGGTCTTGAGTGAAGTAAAAGTCACCTTCTTCATCAAACTTTAGGTCATACCCCATATGTTTAAAGAAAAGGGAAAAGTGCTTAATTTTATTGAATACTAGTGTGAATAAATCATCATCTACTAAACAACCATGAACATCGTCATAACGCTGCTTGTTGAGTACACGACCTTGAGAGAATAATCGGTAAATCTCAGTACTTTTGGTGTAAGGGATTTCTTCAAAGCTGTAAATAACTTCACTTTCCATTAGTTAGGCTCCTGCAAGATGACAATCCTATATACGTAATATTTATTTTCTTGTTGAATGAACGCCTTGTTATTTGTCTTAATCAGGCGTTTTCCATCAAGTGTCTTTTTCATGAAATGAACGACCGCATTTATAAGATCTACAAAGTGATACTCAGGCAACAAACTTTGAAGGCGGTAATGTAAGGTAGCAATTACGTCCTTTGACTCTCTCAATGAGAGTTTTTCTATCAAGTCGTATATTGCCTTTGCTCTTTTTAAGCGATCTTTCGAGGTGAAAGAGACCAAAGCTTGACCTTCTGCTTCAATGTCTTCGTTTGATAGTAGTAATTGGTCTTGAATTCGATACTCAAGGTCTTTGAATATGTTGTAAAAGTAAAAGCTATTATTTTCAATTTTTAACCCTTTGGGTCTCAGTATTCGCTTCACATTTCTCATGAAGGGAACATCATCTGCGAAAGAGTTATCTATTTTTGTGCGGTTAACTCGTCCATCCAGAGTTTCTTCATACTTTTTCTTAAAGCGCTCAAAGTGCCACTCCATCGCATTAAACTGGGTTAAACTTTTCTGCGTCTTGCGAATAAAACCATTTATCTGATTCGAAACATCTTTTAGCGGATTAATAATATTGGTAAAACTCAGTCCATAACGAAAGACCTGATCAGAAAGTTCGTGCTTTCCATGAGCATCAAATAGTGACTTTATAGAGTTGATTGTCGCTAGCAGGTTGTCTCCATCAACCAATTTTACATCAGGATTAACAAACCGCTGCGTTGGAAGAATATGCCTCTCATATAAGTGCGTTACATCATCTAGCACTTTTTGCCTGTACTCAACAAAGTCGATGCCGTCTTTGCTCACCTCAAAAGATAGCTTTTCCAAGTCACTATTAATGCTCTGCATTCTAACTAAGTTGCGTTTTAGCAAATCAAGCAAGCTGCCCAGCTTATGAAATAGTTCCTCTACTAATTCTGTATAGTCATAGTCCATTGAGTTGAAACTACAGTCATCAGATAGAAGTTTATTTTGAATATGCCAAAAAGAAGCGAGTTCAGCTTTTAATTTTGCATCTGTTAGCTCTTGATATAGGGATGTTTCGCAAAGCCTAAAAATAGAGACAACGGATTCTTGAAACATCAAGCGGCTAACATTATCAACCTGATCTTGATCAGCCACTATATGTGATTTTGCCAAGTTTTCCGTTGCATAAGCTATTTTGAATCGCTGCTGCTCTAGCTTATCAAGGTGCTTTATACTTTCTAATACCTCAAAAGCAACGGCTCCCTCACTAATGAAACGCTCATTTTGAGCGTCCATTTTTTTTATGATATTAAACATAATGTTAGGTCGCTCTAACATTATTTTAAGCGTTTGAATGGCGCTAAATTGTTTCATCTACACCTTCCAAAAGCTCAATCTGATCATCTTCTGTAAATGATTCAAAGCCATCTTCGTCATAAAATGACTGTGGGCCATCCCAAACTACTCGTGCTCTCTCGGCTGTGTATGGTTTTGCCGATTTTAAAGCATCAACATCATAGTGATTTCCGATCATGTGAACCAACTCAGCACCAGAGCTATGAGTTCCTGCGGTAAACAGATAAAAACCACTGTCCTTGATATCTCTTAAAAGCCATTCGTATTGATTAACATTGATATTTGCCGCTTCATCCATTATCACTGGCAGCTTCACCATACAGCTATCAGCTCGTAATTTAGCGAGTAATATTCGTACAAGTTTAAGGTTGATCAATGCAGTTGTAGAAGTTGATTGTTGCTTCGTTTGCCAACTGTCATGACCATCTTTTTTAACTCTATAACTGACTTTCTTGATTACGTCAGACATCACTAGCTTATTACGCTCGCCATCTTTGAAAAACGCATTGCTAAATGCTTGAAGCCTCAGATAAAACTGCTCTGATAGTGAATGGTCGCTAAATTCGTTATAACTCTTGTGAATTTCAGAAATGAGGTTCTTAAAGCGCGGATCTACATGAATAGACACTTCAATTTCAGTTAAATCATTAACTGAAATACCTTCAAATGAGCGGTTTAGTTGATTCTCAAAGCGGCTAATATGCTCGAAGTTCTTTTCTAAAATATCAACATAGTTACTGACACTTTCATTATGAGAGCGTGTTTTAGACTTAAGTAACTGCCATTGACCTGCAAGTTCATCATAAATCTGTTTTACGTTGTTGTATGCTTGATGAATTGTGCTAGGCACTGGACTTGAATTAAAAAGATCATCATCTAAGTCGATAAACTTGTCCCTAGCAAAATCTCGTAGCCCTTCGAGTATCTGCACTCTCAACTGATCCACTTGTTGCAGGTCTCTTTGAAGTGCAGATAAGTAATCAGGTGTAAGAGTTGCGTTATGATTAGCCGTACTTTGTATCTCTAATTGTTTTTGGACTTTTGGATACGCTTGTTTCGTGCCATTCGCGTTATGTTCTAGCCCCAATAATTGCGATTGCTCGTCTTTTAGAGCTGTTAACTTTTGTCTTTCAGTTTCAATTAACTCTGATAGCTCATCTTGTTGTTTTGATAGGTTTGCAATCCGAGGTGAAAATTCATTAATAGCTGCACGGTTTTCGGCTAGCTGACCATTGTATATTTTTAAAGCGCTGATATTGTCATTTAATTCAAATATAACCTTTTTTACGCGCTCTATTTCTTTCAACTCTTTTCCCAACTCTTGGAGCTTTTTCTCAATAACTAAGGGGTTTTCAGTATCCTGCTTTTCAAGATCAGACTTTTCCGTTATTGCCGCATTGAGTTCTGCTTCAATATCTTCTAACTCTCTTTGTAAGTTGCGCGTTGCTCTAGAATCAGCTTTTCTAAATTCTTGACCCCAAAAGTTATATAAATAGCCTTTGTCGGTGAATAGACCTTTAAAGCTCTCAATTGCATCTACTTCATGCTTTTCCAGTGCTTTGCCCGGATTTGCCAATACTAAGCGCTTGTTAATTGAATTGAGTAGATCTAGCGTATCGTTGGGCAACTGTTTTTGAATCGCAAATTCAGAATTGGCAATTTCCCGCTCAATATTTTGTTTCGACAACCTATACTGAGCAATTTCGGTTTCAAGCTTATTAATTCTTATACGTCTAGCATTTGTATTTTGGTAAGCTTGAATCTTCTCTTGCGTATCAATTAACTCCTCATCAAGTAGCTCTATAACTTCTGCTTGCGTCATGTCTACATAGCGATCTAGCTCAAAATTTCCTTTTTCAATCGCGTGTTCAGTTTTGGCAATATTTTGCTCTGAACTCTTGATGATTTTATTAGCTGTAAATAAGTTCTGGTTAATCTCCTTAATTTCATTGGTAATAGGTGTTAATTGCTGTTGAAAATCTTTGATTTTGTTAGCCGAACCATTCACATCTCTATTGGCTTCGTATAATTTACTACTGAGGTGTAGATAAAAATCAACAAATCGACTTTCTATTTCAGATAATTCCCTATATTTGGCAAAGTTAGTTTCAAGGGCCTCAAACTCTTTTGTCTTATTTTCAATATCAGTTAATTTTTGCTCTTCAAGCTTAAGAGAGTCATGCGCTGCTAAAAAGGATTGAATATCAAAGTTCAGCGCATCGCTTGTCTCTTTTTTCTCTGACTCAACAATGTTAGCAACCGCTTTAGCAACCCCCTCATTTGATGTTTCCATATCGAAAAGCATTAAAATTAACGCTCTCAACGACTCTACGTTTTCGTCAGATGCATCATTGAGTGGAAAAAGGCTATAGCGCATTTCAGTTTCAGATAGTATGTCTCGCGCATACATCAAATCCTTCAACTTTTGAGGGTCTCTGACAGAAATACAGTGCTTATCTTTGGCTTTAATTTTGGTGAACACATCTTGAGTAGATAGCTTTTCTACTCTAGAGCCGATGTTATGTTCGTCCTCTTCCTCTACTTGCCAAAATAAATGCTGAATTTCTTGGTATGGCAAAGCAGTGAAAATACGCTCAAATGAAAGGTTCTTGCCTCTATTTAGGATTTGACAGTGAGTGTATAGTTTGCCTGCGATAACTTTCTCAACTTCGATAATTAAATGCGAGTACTTGCTAGGGAAGTAATGCCCAAATGACTCGTTTTTATCATATTCATAGCCATTTGAACTTTTGAAATTGAACTTATCTTTTGCTCGATTGAAGTTGACTTCTGGCAACAGAAACAAACGAATACAATTAAGAAGGCTTGATTTACCAACGTTACCTTCGCCGAGTAATATTGTGTGTTTATCTAGCTCTATCTCCGAGTAACAAAAACCAGCCGAATCTACCAATACCAGCTTCTTTAATACAAAATTAAATTGATGAGACAATGTTTTAATTCCTTCTTATAACGCCAACAAAGCTTCTTGTTCCATGAATGATTTTTTTGCTTCAAACAAGCTATATAGTTTGCTTAAGCCGAGATTGTTGGCAGCTTCTAACGACTTTGCGTATTGTTCGTGATTCTTCGGTTTTTTTATGAAGAATTCATTTAAATTATCTGAGTTAGGCTCTAAGAATTTAGCCTTGTTTCCTACCATATTTCGCATTGCCTTATATATTTTCAAACCGCCAAAATCGTAGTCAAAGAAGCATAAAATCGATTCATACTGATTGATAAATGTATAGTTTTGCTTATTGGATATTTGATTTCCGGCACCAAATATCAAATCTGTGTTTTCAAATGACAAGGAAAGAGAGAACGCTTTGTTCATTTGCGAAAATAGAGTTTCTCTTGCGAAAAAAAGCTCAGCATTTTCAATAATAACTAGACGTTTTTTCGGTTGGAATCTCAGATGTGTTTCACCATTACAACTGATAATCGTATCGGGATGAACATCAAGAGTAGACTGATGGTACGCCAACAAGTAGCTAGTCGATGTATTTACTTTATGAGAATCACCCTGCAATGTAGCATCAATGCGACTTGAAGGCTCTATCGTCAATGAGCGTAATTTTTCTAATAGCTGCTCACAAGAAATTCTAACGATTACGGAACCTTTACCAAGAAAATTTATAGTCGCTTTATCTTTAACTTCCTCAGATATTTTTTCAGGTAATAAAGCGAGAAATTTCGAGTAATCAATTGCTTTGGATTGCTCAATATTTTGAAGATACTTACCAATTCTTTTGTCGTACATTAGTCGTCCTCTGACTGCTGATAACCGGGAGCAATGGCAAGATTCTCTGCTCCATATAGAGTTTGCCTATTTTTAAGCCATAACTGATATTCACCACCAGACAGCTCCGCATTTAAGGTACAATCCACATTCCATCGTCTAAGTAAATATCCTGCCAGTGCAGCTCTTACATTTAACTCAAGAACACCGTTATCCATCCCATAGTCCATTGCGATTGCAGTAGGGTGCTGCACATTTTTAGGGTGGGGTACTAGCTGTAACGGCATCATTCTCATCCATTGATGATCCTCTAACTTGTCCTCATATGGCTCGATAATCTGGTCTTTAATAGTAACTTTGCTTACGCGAGTAAGCACAAAATCTCTGAATGACTTTGTTTTTCTATCAAAGGCTCTCACGTGCCAGCGTAGTCCGTTATCAACTATAGAGTGAGGTATCAACTCTCTAGAGGCAGAGCCGCTGCTAAGGGATGTGTAAATTACATTTACAGGCTTCTTATTAAGAATCGCTTGTACAAGCTTGGCAACAATAAATATGTCAGGAATATTAAGCTGACTTGGCGCATCAATTGGGAAGCTAATATCACCGATAGCATCAAAGCCATCTGTAATATCGTTAGCGAGCTTTACTAGCGTTTTTTTCGCATCATGATTAAAAAGAGGTTTAAAGTTCTTTGACTGTAAATATTGTTTTGTAGAGTTTTCAAGCTCGATATTATTTGGCGATAGCTCTTTATAAAGGGCAATGTCACGAGTTGCATTTGCCATTCCCATTTCGAACTTCGCTGTTAAATCACTTCTGCTAAAGTAGCCTCTAAACATCAGTAAGAAGTCTATATAAGCAAGCCTCTGCTTTTGTACGTAGCTGACTCCCTTATCAAGAAACATATTCATAATGAACTCATGTTGTAATCATTTTGATGATAACATATCATGATTTATCTATTGAGTGTCAATCAATTTTCAAGGTGGGTTATACATTTGATATATCATGGAATAGACAATGATTTAGTGAAGTTTGCGTTAGATCCTATTAAAAATAGGGATATCCTAGGCATGAGTTCTGATACTTTAGGTGATCGTGTACGAAGTGTCTTAAACACATTAATCCCATTTCGAAGTGATATTCGTATATTTGAAAATTTTCTTTTCAGGAGTTTGTGTCTTGCTGAAAAACAAATATATCAGATTAAAAACGCCCCTACGAAAGAATGTTATGAGGCCGATAGCTCAAAAATATTAGAAAAAATTCGAAAGTATTTCAGGCTGATAGTGGCAGTGGATAAAGACAATGCGTCAGATGAGTCATATAAAAGCTCAATATATAATTATATAGACCGTCAAATTGCAATCACATTTAGTTATCACGTTGATCGAATATCAGAGCGGTACAAAATAAAGAGAGAGATATTGTTAGGTATTGATAGTTCGATATTAATATCGTCAATGCTCTTAAGTGAAATCTATGTATTCATTAAGTCTGGGTATATTAATGTTAGAAAGTTGAAAGAAGGGTTTAAACTAGAATTGGCGGAGCCTGCCGAAAAATTCCATGTTGCTCATGGGTTATCCGAATTACTAGAAGATAAATCCAACCATGCAGACCAAGGGTATTTAGGCAAAGCAACGTCTTCAATGAACAGGAGATATGTGCAACTAGAAGTTGCAAGCGAGATTATTGATCAAGTTTTCGATAAAGTTCTCTCAATAAAGCCAATGTTCTTGTCTAAATCCGCTAAATCCTCCAAACACTTCCTTTTCATTAGAGAATGTATTGCTGTCATGACATTTACTGAGTGTTTCAAGCTTAAGGGATTTGATATACCAGTGAGCTTTTTCATAGAAAACAACCTTTGTAGATCTGAATCACTCAACTTTTTGATTAGCAATTTACCGAAGTTAAACAAGCTTGAAGGTGCTCATTTTGATGCACTCCGGTTTGATGGCTCTTCGTTTAAAGCTGGCAACCTAGGTTTTGAGCTAGCGACACGTCATATAACTTACATGGCTTCCAAATTATATAGTCAGGAAGAAAGCTTGAAAAAAGAGCTTATTAAATTTGGTGATGTTTTCGAAAGAGATTACATCTATCACTACTTGAGCAATCTTGATGTAAAGCGTTTTAAAATATATCCAAGTATTAACCCGAATAATAACGCTGAAATAAAAGGCTACGACATTGACTTAGTTATTGAAGATCAACTTTTCGAACAATTTTATTTTGTCCAAGTTAAGTATCGAACTAAATGGCTTCCTAAATTCTACTCTGAACGCTGCTGGGAACTAACAACTGGAATTTTAAAAGATTATGAACGTCAATTAAGAGTTTTCAAAGATAACCTCAATCATCCAAGTATTAGGAAGAAATTGAATCAAAGAAAGTTTGAAGGGCTAGAAAAGGCAACCGATGATAACTCGCACTTTATATTTTTACATAACCTCCCATTCTTAAACTTCTATGAATATAATGGGATTCACTTCTATGAGTGGAATCTTTTTAGGAATATTTTGCAAGGAGCTAAAGTCTACTGGATGAGAGGACAAACAGCAGGGGTAGAAAAAAGCAGTCCTTTCATGCTTCATGACACCCGTGCCGCTATCAAGGCATATACTTCACTCGATAAAGTCAAAACATCAATTGAAACTGATTTAGATACCTACTTAAATTCTATAGTCCAGCTAAAGCTAAAGGGGGCTTTTGGAAGAAATACCTATTTTGATATTCCTCTAATTTAATGTGTAGTGGTCAACTAATTCCGGACAGTGAATTAAGTTTTTCTTCTGCTACTGCTGGAGCTTGCATATCGTTATGACTATGAGGCCTTCTCCAGTTGTAATAGTTCATCAAGTAAAAGCTAACGTCTTGTTCAGCTTCTTTAAATGAACTGTAGCCTGTACTTGGAAGCCATTCCGTTTTGAGACTTCTAAATAAACGCTCCATCGGGGCATTGTCCCAACAATTTCCTCTGCGGCCCATACTTTGTGTTATTTGATATCGCCATAGTCTCTGCCTAAATTTGATTGAGCTGTACTGACTGCCTTGGTCAGAATGGAACATAACTCCCCTAGGTTTGCCTCTTTGTTCATATGCTCTATCTAATGCTTTGATAGTTAATGCAGTATTCGGCTTTTCTGACATCGCCCACCCGACAACTCGCCGCGCGTATAAATCAATAACTACTGCTAAGTATGACCACTTCTGACCAGTCCAAATATACGTAATATCTCCACACCACACTTGATTTGGATTTTGCACATCGAACTCTCGATTTAACGAGTTTGGTATATCAGGGCGTTCATTCACCGCTACTTTATAAACGTGTGGTCCTGGTTGTTTCGACACAAGGTGCATATCACGCATTATCCGCCTGACCTTGAATAAACCAGCCTCAATCTCTAAATCTGCAAGCATTGCTAAGAGTGTACGACTTACGACTACCCGCAGCGCCTCGACTGAGATTAAAGCAAGCGTTTAGTTGCGCTCTCAGCTTAATCTCATTGACGTCAATGATGTTGCGACGTCTTTTATAGTCATAAAAACTTGAACGAGCAATATCAAAGACGTTACAGACCATTTCTACCGGTTCGTGCTCACTTAATTGGTCTATTAACGAATATTGTTCATTTCTTCTGACATTAAGAGAGCTGTAGCCTTTTTTAGTATCGATTTTTCTCGCTCTAAGCGATTGATCCTGGCTTCAAGCTCTTGAATCTTTTGCTGTTCAGGGGTCAACGCTTTAGACGTAGGCGTTTCACCGTTTCGTTCTCGCTCAAGCTGCTGTACCCAGCGCCTTAAGGCGGTTTCACCAATATCCAAAGAGTGACATGCATCTTGGAGGGAGTAGCCTTTATCTAAAACTAAACAAGCTGCTTCAAGTTTGAATTCTTTACTAAATGTTCGACGTTTTCTTGCCATTGGACACCTCTAGTTGAGTGGTAATGATACCACCTAAAATAGTGTCCGGGTTTATTGAACCACAACACTTATAGATAAAGTATTGCCTAAGCAAATAAAAGCAGTGGCTCCTTCTAAGGATTGGGAAAAAGAAGATCTGCGGATTGCAGAAAGCATTAGAAACTTAGGCGATTTGTCTTCAATGTCAATTACAGAAATAGGAAGGTTGGTCAATGATCATGGTTACCTAAGGAGTAAACTTTCTGAGTTACCTCGATCAGCTTTGCTTCTTGCCGAACAAGGTATGTTGAATAATTTTTAACTTGATCTATTTGTTTCGATTAATAGGACTCAATCAAACCTGACAGTCTTTTTTTAGTTTAGGCTGGCTTTAACGGAGTGCTCATTTCTAACTTTAAGTAATTGTCTTAAAAAAAATTTGAATTTTTTTAATGTGAAAACCATACTGGTTGTTCATAAATCAATCAAAAATATACTCAACAAAGCAAATAGGAAAATTCAGATGGGAAGAAGACATGGAAAACATGACCATAAAGCCAGAGCACTATTCGTTTCAAATGATGTAGAAAACTCACCCTCTTCAGAAATGGGTGGGATGACTTTTGTTGAAAAAAGTTTTTTTGATCGGTTGACTACTAAAGTAATTGTTCATCAAGAAAGCTTAAAGTCGTTAGATCCTGATTTAGTTTCTGCTTTCACTAAACTGTGGGAGTCTGTGATTGGACAAAAAGACGATTCTGATGAGGTCATTTCAAATGATTTCATTGGAACCTTTGGCCCTGACGGTTCAGTTGTAACGAAAGAGGCGGCGGTTTTGTTTACACAAATAGGTGCGGAAAGGCGCGCTACAAATTATGTTCGTATTAACCCGCTTGCGGTTAATAAATCTAATAATACTTCAATAATTGTATATGAGTACACTTGGGATTTCTTTGGTAGCGATAACAATCGAGTTGTTGAATGTGGTCAAATAAGCGAAACATGGAGTAAAACAAAAGATGGCTGGAAGTTAATATCAGATAGTGGTGGTCCGACTCTATAGGGATATGTTTATGTCTTGTAACAACGAAAGTATCGCTCAATATGAAAGATCCATATTGCCTAAAAGAACAAAAGAATTAATTCAACTTGTATGTAATTCGATCCAGTCAACTTATGGTATAGAACTAAAAACATATAGAGAAAACTATGTGGATTATTGTTATGCAGAAACGGCTGCTGGTAAAGAATTAACTTACGGGCTTGGAAAAGGATGTAATTCTAAAATTGGTGCTTACGGTGAGTGTATCGAGCACTTACTTTTAGTTTTGGACTGTTGTGAAAAAAAACAAATTTACTTTGGTCAATGTAAAAACTACAACTTTGATACATTGTTAGATCATGCATCAAAGTTAAATGGATTTGACGAATTAGAATTTGTAAAATTTGATGCATATAGCGAATTTGATAAAGAAGTTTATATACCTCACTGCCTTGTGAATCATAATTATTACAATAACAAGGCTGAGTTGTCTGAAGCGGAGGAGTTTTTTACTAAATACTCAACTACATCAGGAACAGCTTTTGGTGCAACTAAAATAGATGCAATTCTTCATGGTACACTAGAGCTTTTGGAGAGACATTACACGTCGTTGCTTTACTTAAATCTTCTAGGTATAGATTCTGACGCCCACTTTTCAATTGTAAATCCAGCATCATTTCCTTTGGAGTCTAAAAAAATATACTCAACAATAAAGGAGAGGAGTGTTGACTTGGATGTTACTACTATAACTCTAACTAATTCCGACAATATTAGTTGGTTTTTAACAATGTGTCATAACCCCAGTTCTAGGGAGTTCCTACCTAAATGGGGGGCTGGGTGTTCCCTTAATCCGCACGTAGCTCTTTATAGAAGCCTAACAGAGTGTTTGCAAATGGTAGATTCTACAAGACCCGATATTGCAGAAGAAAAAATCCAATATGTTATTGAAGAGTACCCTGCATTAGCGGCAGTGTTTTTTCTAGATGTTGATACATTACCACTTCAAAATATTTCATTTGAATGTTCAGATATAAAGACTAAAAAACTAATGGAATTGAAGGCTAATGAACAATTAGATGTTCTATTTGATACATTGCAAAAATCAGGTAGGTCCTTATATTATAGGGAGTTATATAATGAACACGGATACGTTGTAACAAGTTATGCAACAAACACGGAAAAGTTCTTCAATGTTAATCATTGTATGCCCTCATTACCTTTGCGTGCTTTGGATGAAACTTTAATTAAAAGTGAATTAATTTAGTCCAAAGAGATTACTAGGCGTTAATTAATTTGTTTTTAAACATTAGTTGTAGTCAAAATTGCTTAGAGAACCTGTTTATTATGGCTTTCCTGTCCCTTTTTAAATTCCCACTCCCTAATCAGAATTTCCAAACCATATAATAGGTTCTAATCTCATATTATCAGCGGCCTAAATAGGCGCGCCTAAACGTCTCTATTTAGAATCGAAAAAAAGCTAAAATTGCGAGGAGTTTTATGCAGCTTGCAGCTAATTATTGTCTTCATCTAGAATCTAAAAAACTAAGCCCAAATCACGCTCAAAAGCGGCTATTAATTGTAGCTTATCAAAAGAAAGGTTTTACCAATTAAAAAGGACACTAAGTATGGCACTTAGTGTCCTTTTTATTGTTAGCCAGTTATCACGTCATACTGACTTTGCCTACTAACGGTGCTTCAGGATAGGTTTCAATAGTTTCGGCTTCGCCACGGTGATCGCTGGCTAGCTTTTCATAAAGCAGCGGTAAGACAATCAAAGTGAAGAAAGTACCGATGAGCATACCTGCGACTAAGATAATACCTATGCTGTTGCGCGCTTCTGCGCCTGCGCCGGTTACCAAGACCAACGGGAAGTGACCAAGCACGGTTGCACCTGTAGTCATTAGGATGGGTCTAAGTCGTGTGGCCGCAGCCCCTTTTACCGCCTCAAATTTCGATTTACCTTCAAGCTGTAAATGGTTCGCAAATTCAACAATCAAGATGCCATTTTTGGCTATTAAGCCGATGAGCGTGATTAGGCCGATTTGGCTGTAAATGTTGACTGTCGTGAGTGATAAAAACGGTAGCATCAATGCACCTGCGAGTGCCAGCGGTGCGCAGCCGAGTAGTACCACGAGCGGATCTCTAAAGCTGTTGAACTGGATAGTCAGTAAGAAAAACACCACTATCATGGCAAACAAAAGTACGCCAACCATGGTATTGCCTTCTTTTCTTAGTTGTCTTGATTCGCCAGCGTAGTCAATTGAGTAGTGGCTAGGTAAAACGTCTGCTGCAATTTCCTCTACCTGTGTGAGCGCTTGCTCTTTGGTAATGTGTGGTAGTGTGCCTGCCAATATTCTAAACGAGTTTTGCTGGTTGAATGAGCCAAGCACTCTGGGGCTTGTAAAGGTGCGCAAGGTAGCAAACGCTGAAATCGGAATAAGATCGCCAGCATCGGTTCTTACTTGCATATTAAGAATGTTCTCAGGATTGTACCTTTCGCCATCGCCCACAATGGGAATGACGCGGTAGGCTTTACCTTCTTTGTTGAAGTAGTTGGCAAAATTATTCGACATATAAATACTAAGTTGCTCGTTTACCGACGACAAACTGAGACCTAAGTCTGCAACCAGCTCTCGGTCGATTTCAAGCTCGGCTTGCGGCAGGTCGATTTTTAGGTCGGTATTGACGAACATAAAGCTGCCACTGGCGGTGGCGCGTTGAATAATCTCATCGGCGTACTGCTTCATCGCGGTTGGGTCGTCACTGGCACGGAATACTACTTCAACGTCAAACTGCCCTGCGGTAGGAAGCGATGCTGGTAAAATAGGAAATAAACTTAGCCCAGTCACGCTGCCTAACCGGCCGTATAGATCGTATAGTAAGTCGTGTACTGAATTTTCTCGCTCATCAAATGGTGCAAGCTCTACACCACCAAAACCTGCTGCCGCCGTAATAATCTGCCAAGTAAACTCAGCGCCTTCAGTGGCGTTCATGACCTCGGCAGTGTCATTCATTTTCGCTGACGTATAAGCTTGAGAAGACTCAGGTGGTGCTTCCACTACGACTTGGATACTGCTTTGATCTTCGATAGGGGCTAGCTCTTTTTGTGATAACAGGTAAAACGGCACCGACAATAAAGAGAACACGATAGCGACAAAAAAGACCTGTGGGCGCCACTTAAACAAGGTATCTAGCGCTCGAAAGTAGAACGCTTGTAATCGATCAAAATAGCCATTGACCTTTTGCGTTAATTTACCTTCTTTACCGCCTTCGGGATTAACGTAAGCACTCATGATGGGCGATAAGGTAATAGCAACTAGTCCAGAAATTAATACCGCAATGGCTAAGGTGAACGCGAACTCTCTGAATAAGAACCCCGTTAAACCTGTTAAAAATCCGATTGGCGCGTAGACTGCAGCAAGGGTCAGCGTCATGGCAATTATTGGGACGAGTAATTGACGTGAACTGATAAGTGCCGCTTGTAATCTGGGTTTGCCTTCGCGCATATGGCGCGCAACGTTTTCAACCACCACGATGGCATCATCCACCACTAAACCAACAGAAAGCACGATAGCCAAAATAGTCAGTAGGTTGAGTGAAAAGCCCATTGCTGAGATCACCGCGATTGCGCCTAAAATCGAGATAGGAATGGTAACCAGCGGCACCATGGCGGTTCTAAACGAGCCCATCATGGCGAGTACAACAATTCCTACGAGTAGGACGGTTTCCCCAAGCGTGGTGAAAATTTCTTTTATGGAATCACGCATATAAAGCGTGCCATCGTAGCCAATTCTTAAATGCATGCCGTCGGGTAAGATGGTATTTATCTCATCAATCTTTTTATACAGGGCATCACCAATATCGATTTCATTGGCACCTGGTAATGCCCACACCGCTAAGAATACCGTATCGTGGTCATCAAGGCGTGCAGTTACCATGCCTTCGGCTTCACCGAGTTCTACCGTGGCGATGTTACCAAGCTGGAGTTGCGTGCCATCGATTTCTTTTACCACTAGGTTGTTAAAATCTGCTACCGTTTTTAGAGAAGTATTGGCCATCAGGTCAATGCGTTGTCTGTTATTTTCACTGTAACCTAAGGTGGCAATGGTGTTGTTTGCTTGTAGCGCGGCAAATACATCGCTAGCACTTACGCCATAGATAGCGAGTTTTTCGGTATCAAGCCAAATTCGCATTGCTGGATCGCGGCCACCTTCCAGTGTCACTTTTTGTACACCGGGAATATCAGACATAGAAGGGACAACATTACGGATCAAATAATCGCTCACGTTATTACGTGGCAGACCTTGAGATTCCACATCGAGATAGAATACCGCATATGGGCTGTCGGCACGTACGATTTGAATGGCTGGATCTTCCGCTCCGCTGGGTAACTCAAATTTAATCTGGTTTAATCGGGTAGTCAGCTCAGCCAAGGCGTCGGTGGTACTGTGATTAAGTTCAAGCCAAGCGGTAACTTTGCTAAGTCCCGAGGTAGTTATCGAGTCTACATAGTCGACACCCGGAACGGTAGAGGCCACTCGCTCGATAGGCTCAGTAACATAGCCTTTTACGACGTCTGCGGCAGCGCCCGTATAGACAGTGTTGATCACCAGTGAGGCACTTTCTATTTTTGGATATTGCTGCACCGATATATCTCGGGCGGCATTAAAACCCGCTAGTACAATAAGCAATGACACCACGATCGCTAGTACCGGCCGGTTAACAAAAATATCCATGATAGACGGCTTATTTTCGTGTAATGCGCTCATTACTGGCCTCCGTTATTGCCATCAACAGCGGCAACCTGATCGGTATAAACCAGTAAGTTTTCTTGTAGCTTAAATGCGCCTTCAGCAGCAATAAATTCACCACCACGCAGGCCAGATAGTACAAGTTGCTGATCGTTGACCTTATCGCCTAATGTGATTTTTACCGGTTTTGCCCGCCAATTTTGGCTGTTGTCCTTTTCAAGTACATAAACAAATTCGCCAAAGTGATTGCGCGTAATCGCATTGGTTGGCACTACTGCGGCGCTCACAATCTCGGTTGGTACATTGACTAACACCATTTGATTGTGGCTGAGTGTGCCATCGCTGTTTTGTAGCTCAGCGCGATAACTTTGTTGACGCGATGCGACATCGACCATTGGCATTTTGGCTGATACGCGAGCAGGCTTTTGGCTGCTGGCATTAGAAATTGCCACGCTAACGTCTTCGCCTATGGTAGGTTGTGGTAAGGTTTGTGGAATTTTGAAATCCACCCAAATGCTGTCGTCTAACCCAACCAAGAAAGTGATTTCGCTATTGGCATCAAGTAATTGACCAACCTGATATTGCTCTAACCCCGTTTGACCCGGGTAAGGTGCACGAATGGTTTTTTTCTCGATTAATGTGGTTAGTCGTTTTACGTCTGCCTGATTAATTGCCACCTCGGCTTCGGCTTTGTCCACCTCATCTGGGCTGATCCGTTTTTGTTCTAGTAATTTGGCAACCCGTTGATAGGTTGATTTAGCAAGCTTTACTCGAGCTTTAGCCGCTAATAGATTCGCCTCATCAATGCTGCTATCTAGGCGCAGTAATACTTGGTTCGCTGCTACTTGCTCACCGGGCTGAAAACCGACGTAAGTGATAAGACCAGGATACTCGTTACTAATAGTGACGGTGCGCTTGGCATGGAGCTGACCTACAACCTTAACCGATTTAATATGCTCAGTGGTTGATACATATGTGCTTTTTACCGAAGCCGAAGGCTCCGGAAAAGACTCCCCAAAGGCGATTGCCGCTTGGATTTGTGTAAACTTCACAAAACCAAGGCTGATAATAACGATGAGAATGATGACAACGGCCATAAGCCAACGTTTGATGTTCATTGTGATTTCCTTAAGTTAACGAAGCTCGAGCGCTTGCAATTCTTTCTCTATGCGTACCAGCGAATCTTGAGTGATAGGCTGTTGCCATGGATAACTGTTAAGTAATCGCACGGTACTGCGAATAACAGGGTCATTAAGCTCAAGTGGTGCGAGCAATGAAGCCGTGCCCTCAACAATTTGCTTAGTTTGTTGCAAGCGCAGTACTTGCTCATATCCTACGGTAAGCGCCCATCCGGTGATGATGATTTCTTCTATCATGTCGTGTAGATCTGGTGTAGCTTGCAACTCACCTGCTTCAATGCCATCAATTAGCGCTTGTTTAAACACGTTTTCACAACCACCACAGGATTCGATAATTTTATTGGTCCAAAACTCAGAAGCCCTTTTGATCACCGCCTCATTGGTGGAGTAGGACTGTAATTCATAATCAAAAGAGAAGCGTTTAAGCTTTTGTGGCGAGATAAGACACACTGCGAGCATGCGTTCTGGCGTGCTAAGTGGTAAGGACAACACTTGCTTAAAAACACTGGATGTATGGGTAAAAGACTCGTAGGCCAGCGCCATTACTAGATCTTCTTTAGTCTGCACAAATTTATAGATTGAGCCCATAGACAATCCTGCAAGCAAAGAGACCTTTGCCATTGTAAAGTCAGTGACTGAAGACTCATTAATGCATTGTTCCGCAGCGTTTAAAATCATGCGTTGCTGGGTTTCTTTATCATATTTAGGTGCCGGTGCCATCGTTTCTCCTTAGAGGTTGAACCTTATTCGAATGATATTCGAATAAGGTTCAATTATAGAGAGCAATTTTAAAAGTGCAATAAGTAAACAGAGTTTTGTTTTCAAAATAGGAATTTTGTGTGTAGATAGGTTCTGAAGAAAGGCTCAGCACGGCGCGTCATTGTTATAGCGACGTGCTAATGGTTTAGTGGTTTAAAATCCAGCTTTTAACGGGCTTTAACCACTCATCTCTCGGGAGATAAAAAGCGCCGTGTTCCTTACCGGTTGAAATCGAAAGCTCTGTAAAGCTTTTGAGGTTTGCAGAGCGTGCTTTCACAAAATCGCAAGAACCCACTTGATCTGAGGTTTCGTAAACGGACAACACCTTGCCATAGAGTTGAATCTCGGTTTTACTTTTGATAAGTCCAGCACAGCCTGCTAGTACCACGTAGTGAATGGCATCATTTTTTAATGCATCACTTGCCATTATCGTTAACGCGCCACCGCGAGAAAACCCCACGAGTGTAATGTTGCTAGCACTGACGCCCGCGTCCAGTAATTTGTGAACCTTGCTAACCAAGGTTTTTGTATACGCTTCTGGTGCGACGCCTTTAGGGCGATGCTCAGCAATTAGCGTATAAGTATCGTCGCTTAATGCTTGTTTGATGGCTGGAAAGTCATATTTACCCCAGCGCTTATGAACAGGGGTTTCATTATCACCTTCAACGATATAGCCATGAGAGTAAAAAACATATTTGGCAGATGGATTAATCTGCTCTGGTACATCTGGGTAAACTGCTTTTGCTGAGGCGATTGACGCCACGCAAGCGGCAAAGGAGGCGCATACAGCGCGTAGTAAAGGATTCATTTTTGAGTCTTTTTAGTTGATGTAGAGAGATGGTAGCCAAGCTTTGATAAAAGAAGCAAGCGTAGCGCGATGGGTTATTTTGTATGAGTGAATTGTGGGCTTGTGGGAGCGAGTTTATCTCGCGATCTTTTAATTGCTCGCCGCGTAAAGCGGCTCCGACGTTTCAGCTTATGCTGTTGAGATAAATCTCGACCTATAAAACGCGCTAGTGGGAGCGAGTTCACCTCGCAATCTTTTAATTGCTCGCCGCATAAAGCGGCTCCGACATTTCAGCTTATGCTGTCGAGATAAATCTCGACCTACAAAACGCGCTAGTGGGAGCGAGTTCACCTCGCGATCTCTATATCATTTGGCGCTTCAGGCTTACGCCATTGCCAGCTCGCTCTTATCACCCATCCAGCGCCAGATAATCGGGTCAACAATATCGCTGTGGTTTTTTAGCACGGTAAAAGCGAGGCTTCTCACTTGCGGTAATAAATGTTTATCACGGCTAAGATCGGCAATTTTTAGCTCTGCCAATCCAGTTTGTTTTGTACCAAGCACTTCACCCGGGCCGCGGATCTCAAGGTCACGCTCAGCGATGACAAAGCCGTCGTTACTTTCTCTAAGCACTCCCAAACGCTTTTGTGCAGTGACCGACAGTGGCGCATGGTAAAGCAGTAAACAATGTGATGCGATTTGTCCACGACCAACACGGCCGCGTAATTGGTGAAGCTGCGCCAGACCCAAACGCTCAGGGTTTTCAATGATGATAAGGCTAGCATTGGGTACATCCACGCCAACTTCAATCACGGTTGTGGCAACCAGCACATGGGTATGACCTTGTTTAAACTCGTCCATGATGGCCTGTTTTTCTTGGGCTTTCATACGGCCATGTACCAGCGCAATATTAAGTTCAGGCAAGGCTTCGGCAAGTGCTTTGGCGGTGTCTTCTGCGGCTTGGCATTGTAACGCCTCCGACTCATCTATCAGCGTACATACCCAGTAAACTTGACGTTTATCTTCAACACAGGCCTTTTGTACTTTTTTTATCACTTCATTGCGTCTGGTGTCTGGCACGGCGACGGTCGTGATTGGTGTTCTGCCCGGTGGTAGCTCGTCGATAATTGAGGTTTCAAGATCTGCATAGGCCGTCATTGCCAAGGTTCTCGGGATTGGGGTTGCGGTCATCACTAACTGATGCGGATAGCAATCGCCAAACTTTCCCTTTTCTCTTAGCGCTAGGCGCTGATGCACACCAAAACGATGTTGTTCGTCGATGATGATAAGCGCAAGGTTAGAAAACTGCACTTGCTCTTGGAATAACGCATGGGTGCCGACCACCATCTGTGCTTGCCCTGAAGCAATACGCTCAAGCGCATGAGTGCGTTCCTTACCTTTGGTTTTACCACCCAGCCATACGGTTTCTATGCCCATAGGTTCAAACCAATTAAGGAAGTTGATGCCGTGTTGTTCGGATAGGATCTCAGTGGGTGCCATCAGTGCTACTTGGTAACCCTGTGCGATAGCCGTTAACGCGCTAAGCGCTGCCACAAGCGTTTTTCCTGAACCAACATCCCCTTGCACCAATCGCATCATGGGGTAGGGATGTTGTAGGTCGCCTTTAATCTCCGCCACTACTCGACTTTGGGCATTGGTGGGGGCAAATGGCAAGGCCGACAAAAACTGAACTTCAAGTGGATTGCTGGGCGGTAGTGCAACCGCTTTTACCGCTTGGCCTTTTTGTCTTAGCTTAAGCAAGCTGAGGTTTTGCGCCAACAACTCTTCAAACGCCAATCGTGCTTGCGCGGGGTGTTGCCCGAGCTCTAATTGCGCTAAATCGACTTCCTGTGGTGGACGGTGCAGTAATAACAGCGCTTCTTTTACACTTTGCTGTGATGGCCGATATTGAGCTGGTAAATAGTCTGGTACATCATATTTGCGCAGTAACTCAACGGCTTGATCGGCAATTGCCCGAATGCTCAGTTGCTTTAACCCTTCGGTGGTAGGATAAACTGGGGTAAGCGTCGCAAGGCTCGGATCGCTCGGTGCTGAGCGTGTCTCTTTGATGCTGTATTCTGGGTGTGCCATTTCAAAGCCATAATTACCACGACGAACCTCACCAAAACAGCGGATTATTTTGCCCGCTTGCATGGCATTTTTTTGTGCCGCATTAAAGTTGAAAAAGCGCAGCGCGATCCGCCCCGTCCCATCATTAACATAACACACCAACATGCGGCGTTTGCCTTGCGTGATTTCGCTGCGTTCAATCTCGGCTTCAATACTGACATGGCTATGCGCTTGCAGCTCGCAGATAGGATAGGTGCGGGCACGATCTTCATAGCGCAGCGGAAGGTGAAATAACATGTCTTGCACCGATTGAATGCCAAGTTTGGCCAAACGCTCGGCCGCTTTTGGGCCTACGCCTTTTAATTCGGTGATTGGATAAGTGGCCAAATTTGGTGTCGACATGCTAATCCTCTAGCGCGATCCGCGTTATTTATTTCTTCTGCGTAAACTTAAGAATGTCCCAAAAAGCGTCGTCTGCAACGATTTCACCGTGCTCATCAAGTGCCGGGTAAGGTAGCCCTTTTTCGCGACAGCGGGTTGCAATGATTGGATGACATCCTTCAAATAGTAACTTATGTTTTACCACAGGATCCATCATATCTGTACGTTTGTACAGTCCTGCTGCATCTCTTTGGCGCTGCGCTTCGTATAAAATAAGCGCTGCAGCAACAGACACATTGAGTGATTGCACCATACCTTGCATTGGGATCACGATGTGCTGATCCGCATGCTCAAGTGCGCGCTCTGAGATCCCTAAACGCTCTTGACCGACAATAATTGCGGTAGGTTTGGTGTAATCAATTTCACGAAAATCAACGGCGCTATCGCTAAGGTTGGTTGCTAATAATTGTACACCTGGGTTTTGTTCACGAATTGTCGCAACAGCTTGGTCTATATCCTCATGCATATGGGTTTCAACCCAATTTTTGCTGCCGCCTGAGGTATTGTTTGTTAACCGTCTTTGATCTTGTGGCCATACCGCGTGTACGTGGTGACAGCCAACCGCGTCTGCGGTACGCACAATTGCTGACAGATTATGGTGCTTATGTACTTCATCTAGGCACACTGTGAGGTCGGTTTGGCGTCTATCTAATACGCTTTTTACACGATGGAATCTATTCTCAGCCATCTACTTACTACTCTAATCAAAAAATTCCCGCGATTATAACAAAAAAGAAGCTAGGGCATAACGGTGCGCTGAATCGGGTTTTGCAGTGAGATTAGTGTTTCGGTTGACTGGATAGACTCAATGGTCTGCACTTTATTAATAAGCACATCCTGAAGGTGGTCGATGGAGCGCGCCATCACTTTGATAAATATGCTGTAATTGCCCGTGGTGTAGTAAGCCTCAACAACTTCTTCAAATTCTTTTAAACGTGCGATGGCTCCCGGGTAGTCGCCGGCGTGTTTTAAGTTTATTCCGATAAAACAGCAGACATCATAACCAAGTCGTTTGGCATTAATGCTTACTTGAGTCCCTTCAATGATCCCCGCTTGCTTCATTTTTTCGACCCGAACATGGATGGTACCGGCGCTAACAGCAAATCTTTTTGCTAATTCCGCGTAGGGCGTTCGTGCATTTTCTTTTAAAGCATGAAGGATGGATCTATCCAGATTGTCGATCTCATAATTTTCCATGTAAATATCCATTAACAATTGTCGTTTATATAAAATTTATAGCATATTTTTGATGAAAATAATTATGTAAAGGTGTTTTTGTTGATGGTTATTGATGTTTGTGTCGGTTTCTTTAAATATAGACTCAACAAAACGACAAATTCGGGAATGAGGACCTAACCATGTTGAGCAAGTATCAAGAGACACAAAAACAGATAGCACGAGTAAAACAAGTATTTTCAGCACAGCTAACCGAGCAATTGGGTTTAGTTGAAGTACAAGCGCCTATTTTGGCGCGTTTGGGCGATGGTATTCAAGACAACTTAAGTGGCCACGAGCAGGCGGTACAGGTAAAAGTGAAAACGCTACCGGATGCGCAGTTCGAGGTAGTGCATTCACTTGCTAAGTGGAAACGTAAAACACTAGGCGATTATGGTTTTGCTAAAGGCGAAGGCCTCTATACGCACATGAAAGCGCTACGCCCAGACGAAGATAAGCTATCGCCAATCCATTCTGTCTATGTGGATCAGTGGGACTGGGAAAAGGTGATTTGCGAAAACAGTGAGCGCTCGCTGGCAAAACTAAAAGAAACGGTAGAAACCCTTTATCGCTCAATTAAAGCAACGGAAAAAGTGGTTGAGGATGAGTTTGGCATTGCGGCATTCCTCCCTGAGAAAATTACCTTTGTACACAGTGAAGAATTACGCACTATGTATCCAGATTTCACAGCCAAGCAACGTGAAAAAGCGATTGCCCAAGAATATGGCGCGGTATTTTTAATTGGCATTGGTGGTGAGCTTGGTGACGGTAAGATTCACGACGTTCGCGCGCCGGATTATGACGATTGGTCAACGCCAACATGCGACAAATACCAAGGGCTTAACGGTGATATTTTGGTGTGGAACCCGGTGCTAGAAGACGCATTTGAAATCTCGTCAATGGGTATTCGTGTTTGTCCTGATTCGCTTGCAAGACAGCTTAAATTAACCGATGACGAAGCACGCTTGAGTTTAGATTGGCACCAACAGTTAGTTGCGGGTGAATTACCACAAACCATAGGAGGTGGTATTGGCCAATCGCGTTTAGTGATGTTGCTGTTGCAAAAGCAGCACATTGGTCAGGTACAAGTTGGGGTATGGCCTGAAGAAGTACGTAGCAGCATAGCTGATTTGCTTTAAACAGATCGCGAGATGAACTCGTCCCTACGGGGTAAATACTTTGGTAGGAGATGTTTTATGCGCGAGCTGTGAAGAGATCGCGAGATGAACTCGCTCCCACAGGGTGAATACCCTGGTAGGAGCCGCTTCACGCGGCGAGCAGTTAAAAAATCGCGAGGTGAACTCGCTCCTACGGGGTGAATACTTTGGTAGGAGATGCTTTACGCGGCGAGCGGTTAAGAGATCGCGAGGTGAACTCGCTCCTACGGGGTGAATACCTTGGTAGGAGATGCTTTACGCAGCGAGCAGTGAAAAGATCGCGAGATGAACTCGCTCCTACGTGGTGAATACTTTGGTAGGAGATGTTTTACGCGGCGAGCGGTTAAAAGATCGCGAGATGAACTCGCTCCTACTGGGTGAATATCTTGGTAGGAGATGCTTCACGCAGCGGGCGGTTAAGAGATCGCGAGGTGAACTCGCTCCTACTGGGTGGGCACCTTGGTAGGCGCCGCTGTAAGCGACAAAATAACATTCTGTTTTAGAGGAATAAATTTAGCACAGTGATAGGTTTCTGGGTTACTCACAACGCTGAATTTATTCCTCGACTTTTCCTTATTCTCATCCCTAGTGTATTCTTATACGTTACTCGGTATAATGCCCGCTTTTAGCTCTGCGGCAGACTTGAGTAAACCAATACCACTCGGCCGGTACTAATTGTTGAGAATGACTATGACATCACCTACACGCGGTAATCTGTTTATCCTTTCTGCGCCTTCTGGTGCGGGTAAATCAAGTTTAATCAAAGCGTTATTGGAAAAGCACGACGATATTAAAGTGTCGGTGTCTCACACTACGCGTACTCCTCGTCCAGGCGAAGAAAACGGCGTACATTACCACTTTGTCTCGGTTGATGAATTTAAGCAGCTGATCGATAAAGGCGATTTCTTTGAGTGGGCACAAGTATTCGAAAATTACTACGGCACTTCAAAACAAGCGATAGAAGATCAGCTTGCCGCTGGTATTGATGTGTTTTTAGATATCGACTGGCAGGGTGCGCGTCAGGTGCGTGAGTTGATGCCTGAAGTAAAGACTATCTTTATTTTACCTCCTTCAACTGCGGAGCTAGAAAAGCGCTTAAATGGTCGTGGTCAAGACTCTCAAGAAGTAATTGCAGGTCGCATGGCTGAAGCGAAATCAGAAAGCTCACACTATAACGAGTTTGACTATATTCTTGTCAATGATGACTTTGAGCAAACACGCGGTGAACTTGAACATATTGTTATTGCCGCAAGACTTGAGCAACAAGCACAGTCTATCCGTCATCAAGCGCTTATCGCCGACTTGCTAAAATAATTACTTTTTAACCTGAGGTTTTTTAACCATCAATACTTGGCGAAAGGCTAGACATACAGTAAACTAGCCTTTTGCATAATGAACTGAATTTGGAGTGCTTCGATGGCTCGCGTAACTGTAGAAGATGCAGTAGATAAAATTGGTAACCGCTTTGACTTGATTTTAGTAGCAGCGCGTCGCGCTCGCCAAATTTCTGTAGGCGGTAAAGATCCTATGGTTGATGCTGAAAACGACAAGCCAACCGTAATCGCGCTACGTGAAATTGAGCAAGGTTTTGTCACCACTGACTCGCTTGATATTATCGACCGTGAAGAGCAGCAACACCAAGAAGCTGCAGAGCTTGCTGCAGTAGCTGCAATCGTTGGTGGCAATCGCTAATCCAACCACTGTCTAGATTCAATAATGCCAGCTTTTTTGCTGGCATTATTGTTTTATAGCAATTGAAATTAAGCAAATTGGTATAAATCGCCAGCACATTACACAACGCGTAACGCCTTTAATTTCCTAACAAGTAGCATAAATTGTTCATTGGCATTGCTGGTGTTTCATCGTATATTCTTAAGTAACTAGCTTGTAACCCGTTTTATACTCGCCGAGTATAGCTTCTCTGAAACATTGGAGTGTGAATGTATCTGTTTGAAGGCCTCAAAAAGAAAATCTCAGAATATTTGTCACCAGAAGACGTCGATTTGGTGCAAAAAGCCTATGTCGTGGCCCGTGAGGCACACGAGGGACAGACGCGCTCTAGCGGTGAGCCCTATATCACTCACCCAGTAGAAGTAACCCAGATCCTTGCGAGCATGAGGCTTGATCATGAAACACTCATGGCTGCGCTGATGCACGATGTTATTGAAGATACTGACTTTAGCCAAGACGACTTAGCAGAGATCTTTGGCGATACGGTCGCTGAGTTGGTGGAAGGGGTGTCAAAGCTCGATAAACTGAGCTTCAAAGATAAAAAAGAGTTCCAAGCCGAAAACTATCGTAAGATGATCATGGCGATGACGCAGGATATTCGTGTCATCCTTATTAAACTTGCAGACAGAACGCACAATATGCGAACGCTAGGTGCTTTGCGTCCTGACAAGCGTCGTCGAATTGCCCGCGAAACACTAGAGATTTATGCACCAATTGCAAACCGCCTTGGTATTCATGATATTAAAAATGAGTTAGAAGATCTCGGGTTTCAGGCGTTATATCCAATGCGCTATCGTGCGTTACGTTCCGAAGTCGCCAAAGCACGTGGTAATCGTAAAGAAGTGATCAGCAATATTCAGTCTGAGATAGAATCTAGATTGGAAGAAGCGGGTATTCAAGGCTCAGTAAAAGGCCGTGAAAAGCACTTATACAGTATTTACCGCAAGATGCTGAATAAAGAGTTAATGTTTAACGAGGTAATGGACATTTACGCCTTTAGGATCAATGTCGACAACCTAGATACTTGCTACCGTGTGCTAGGCGTTGCGCATAATTTATATAAGCCAATTGAAACTCGTTTTAAAGACTATATTGCAGTACCGAAAACCAACGGTTACCAGTCGCTTCATACGTCGCTGGTAGGCCCGCACGGTATTCCGGTAGAAATCCAAATTCGTACTCACGATATGGATCATATGGCGGATAAAGGGGTAGCGGCGCACTGGATGTATAAAAAGTCAGGCGATAATGCCGGCCATACCGCGCAGCAGCGTGCGCGTCAGTGGATGCAAAGCTTGCTTGAACTGCAGCAAAGTGCAGGCTCGTCTTTTGAATTTGTGGAAAACGTTAAAACCGAATTATTCCCAGAAGAAATTTACGTCTTTACGCCAGATGGCCGCATTGTTGAGTTACCTATGGGCGCAACGGCGGTAGATTTTGCCTATGCCGTGCATACCGATGTGGGTAATACCTGTGTAGGTGCTCGTGTAAACCGTAAGCCTTATCCTTTGAGTAAAGCGCTGGATACCGGCCAAACGGTCGAGGTTATTACTAGCTCAGGTGCACACCCTAACGCTACTTGGCTGAACTTTGTGGTAACGGGTAAAGCACGCCTTGGGATCCGCAATTACCTCAAGAGCCAACAAGAAGAAGAGGCGATCCAACTAGGCCGTCGTTTGCTCGACTCGGCACTGGGTGAGTATAAGCTAGATGATATTGCTCAAGAGCAAATCGACAACGTACTTGAAGAGCATAACCTCAATACCTTGTTGGAGCTGCTGGTTGAGATTGGCTGTGGCAATATCATGAGCGTGTTGATAGCGAAGCGTTTACTGCAAGATGATAATGCGGTAGAAGATATTGCTAAACGTGCTAAAGCCGCGATAATCGGAACAGAAGGCATGTTGGTAACCTATGCTAAATGTTGTCGTCCTGTGCCGGGTGACGCTATCACAGCATATATGAGCCAAGGCAAAGGCCTAATGGTTCACCGCCAAGAATGTAAAAATATTAAGGGTTGGCGCAACGAGCGTTCGAAGTACTTCGTCGTGAAGTGGGAAGACAACCCAGAGAAAGAATATATAGCAGCGCTGCGTGTGGAAATTATTAACCACCAAGGTGCGTTGGCTAAATTAACCAATGTGGTTGCGACGACTCAAGCTAACATTGTCGAAATCGCAACGGACGAAAAAGAAAGTAATTTATACGTGATTGATTTAGGTATTACCGTGAAAAACCGAATTCATGTCGCTGATATTATGCGCCGAATTCGAGTGATGCCAGATGTACAACGCGTGTATCGTAAAAAATAAAGGAACATTAATGAACAAAGCTATTATTTCAACAGATAAAGCGCCAGCAGCAATTGGCACTTACAACCAAGCGGTAAAAGTTGGTACTGCGGTCTATTTATCTGGTCAAATTCCATTGGTGCCAGAGACGATGGAATTTATTTCTGAAGATTTTGCAGAGCAAACGCACCAAGTGTTCAAAAACCTTATCGCAGTATGTGAAGAGGCTGGTGGCGAGTTACAGGATATGGTTAAGGTTAATATCTTCCTAACTGCTCTGAGTAACTTTGCAACGGTCAACGAGATCATGGCTCAGTATTTTAGAAAGCCATATCCAGCTCGTGCTGCAATTGGTGTAAAAGAACTACCAAAAGGCGCACAAGTTGAGATTGATGGCATTATGGAGTTACCTTCAACTAACTAACCTCAGGTTAACTAATAGTTAGATATATCTCTTCGCTCCAGTGTCAATCGCTGGAGCGGCTTTTCATAAAGCCAACACAGTCCATTCATTTTCCCCTCGCATTACATTACAGGAAGTCCCATGACCGCAGCAAGCGCACTTACTAGCCGTGCATTGAAATTAAAAACAAGTACTGCTGATCTTCATGACCGTATAGATAGCAGCATTATGGCAAAAGACCCGTTTTCCAGCATTGAGCGTTATCTCCAGTTTTTGACTCTTCAGTACCTGTTTCTTAACGATGTCGCTGCATTATATGATCACCGTGAACTCTCTATGCATATTGACGATCTCAAATCGCGCCGACGGCTTGGGTTGTTGGAGCAGGACTTTGCTGACTTACAGCACACATTACCTGTGCCGTCTTTGTCGCCGTTTATCACAACTTCAACCGAGTTTGCGACTGCTTTGGGGGCGCTTTATGTCGTTGAAGGCTCTAAGGTCGGGGCCGCAATGCTTGGGCGTCAAGTGCAGGCGCGTTTGCCTGTCACAGGTGAGCATGGTGCGCGTTACTTAGCAGGCCCAGGTTCCGGGCGCGGCAGTGCGTGGCGTCATTTAATTCAATTTATCGATACGGTTGAGTTAACTAGTACGCAAGAAGATGCATTGATCACCGGCGCTCGTCAGGCCTTTATGCGTTTTCAGCAGTATCAAGCAGAGGTCTATGCTTAATACAATTGGTATAAGTTGAACGGAGAATAACAGGGTTGTTGTCGCGACATTATATCGCGACAGGTTAGTGACTAGCACATATTGGTTGGGCAATCACAATGTAATGTATTTGGCTCAGGAACACACGCTAACTCCTTAGATGGGCAGGCCATCGTTGGGCCATCGGTGTCACAGTTTAAGTCGCGACTACAATAGTAGGAACAACCACCACCAATCTCACGGGTCTTGTTGTTATCCAAAATTAGCTTACTACCTGCTAATGACTTCAATTGCTTTTTGTTCAGTTTTAAATCCATCGTTTATTCCTTCAATTGATTTAGGGTAAAAGCAGCATAGGTCACTATGACCTATGCTGTGGCTCGGATTTTTTAAGCGTTGAGTCTTCTTCACTTTCTTTAATTGGCGCAGGACGAAAACGTTCAACGTAAACTGTTGCTAGGAGTACTGTAACAACTGCTGCAAGCAAAATTGCTTTAGCGTACGGATAACTTTGATATACCCAATTCCAACTCCAAAATGGCTTAGCAGTTTCCTCTGCAATACCAAATATATAGTCCATATTGCGAATTAAGTTTTCAATGAATGCGCTAATATCTACGATCATGAAAAGGAAATAAATACCGACCAACAGAATATCTGCATGAGTCATATAAATGAACTCTCGCTTCTCAGGCAAGAATCTGTTTATAAAGAGCATGGATAGTCTAGTTCTATTTTTAAAGTAGGAAAATAGCATTAGGTCAGTGAAAAAGTGTAGTAAAAATATCAAAGAGTTTACAAAATAAGCAGGCCTTTCTGGGAAAAACCTTTCGGTGATCAACGAATATGAGAAGAACTCAAAAGAAATAACTAACACCAAGCCCATGGAGATATGCTTGATATTCTCTTGTGCTTTGAAAAAGAATGAAAATACTAATGTAGTAACAATGATATAAACATATGCATATTCTTCAAAGCTAATTTGAATATGTGAAATAAGGAACCATGTTACTACTGCTAACAAGGCAAAGTGCCAAGTTTTAATCATTTAACTTTCCTTGATCCTGAAGGTAGAAAATTAATATCAGAGGAAGACACTGATGAACCTCTAGGATCATCCTTGATCACACCTAGACTGCCGCCACGAACTCGTTCATTTTCAGCCTTTGATAGTGCTCTTACTTTCATTGTCTTTGTCATACCTTTCTGATTTACATATATCATATTCTATTCCTTATAGGTTTTTGCAGTGGTTAAAGTCATTTATACTGTACTCTGAAACTCACCTATTGAGAATATTTTGTAAAGTTAAAGTAATTTATGTGCCTAGTTTCGGCTCTATTACAGTTCCACCATGGGAAGCTATAGAGAAAGTTCGAGGGTCATGTTTAACCACTCCTAGGCTGCCACCTTTAATGGACTTTACACTGTATATTGGTAACTTTTTGATTTTTATTACCTTCTGAAGTCTTTTTTGCATTAAAAATTTCATTATTTTTATCCTTTTGCAGCTCAAATCAACTGAAAACATGACTACTTACTCTTCCACTTTCTTTGCATCAGGAGGGGTTGGGCTTTTGCGTCTTAATTGTGTATCACTAATTAAGCTCCGTAGCGCTTGAAACTGTTTAATAATGGGAGAAAGGTCAATATCACAGTACCTACACCAAACCTGAAAGTGATCCCAAGGTATACGGCTTACACCATTTTCATAGTTTTCGTAGGTTTGGCGGCTAATACCAACAAGATCGGCCATTTGCTGCGTGGTTTTTTGGGCAGCAAGGCGCATTCTTCTGAGGTCATCACCGTTATATTTAAAATTGGGATTGCCCACCAATTTAATCCTTTCTTGTATGGGAGAGTATGTTCACTCTATCGAAGTTATTTTTATGTGTAATCTTTGTTAACTTGTAATTGTAATCAATAAAAATGTTTCTGCAAGAGGAAATTTAATCAGTCAATTATGGATATATCGCTCAAGAACCTACGTATACTTTTTACTTTATTTTCATCATTTTAATAGAAAAGTTGGTTCGACAAGATTTTTTAGCGAGGCTTTTGTTACTGTAGTGTGAAATGAAACAAGGGTAACAACTGACTGAGGGTGATATGGATTATCTACGTCAATATAACGACTTAAATATTCTCTATGAAGCACTTAAAAAAATCGAGTCGCGGAGAGGTTGAGATAGCTGAGACGACCACTAAGTGGTTTTCTCTTGTAGAGAGTACTTTATTTGAGCTTCAGGAGCTGGCGTATATGGAAAAGGCGTATATGCAAAAGTCGCGAACCATGAATAATCTCATTGAACTGGTGTATGCCAGTGTTCCTGCCACTGAGTAGGGTAAATAAAAGAAATAAAATTGTATGTTTTGCAGTGGTAAGAGTGCCAATCTAGCTCAATTAAGTATTGGCACTCTTTTTTAGTGATTTATATGACTTTTAGAGCTCAAATGGCGCGACGCCTTTGGCTTCCATCATATAACCTGTTTGCGCGATGTCGCCCTTCCAAGTAGAAACCTTAATCGTGCCACTGACTGTGATTGCATCATATAGGCTTTCAATCGGAACACCGCCTTTGATTTTGACATGAACGATTTGATTTGGCGGCGGAGGCGGCACGTGAATACAAGCGCCAAAGTAGGGAACCAACAAAAATTCGGTGATCACTTCACTGTCACCTTCAAGTGGTACAACAAAGCCGGGTAAGCTGACTAGTTGACCATCTAACTCTTTGACGACTGGGGCGTCTAAGTCAGGTTGCACCCAATTTTGCTCGGCGCCATCATGGCTTGCTGCGTCTTGATTGCTGATCTGGACATGCCCTTTTGGAATTAAATCTTCCCAGAATATCTCTTTAGGTGGTGCCGCATTTGCAATACCACTGAATACCATCGCAGTGATGAATGCAATGAAGTAAAAAACGTGAGTTCGTGCGGTTAACTGCATCTTGATCCTCTTAGGTTTTAATTTGCATGCCATCGGCAAGCGAGTAAAAATAAGCACGGGCGGCAGGAATGGCGCCGATCAAAGTACCTGCGCCTATAATAACGCTTAGTAGCGTGAGTTCATAGGTTGAGAGCGCTGAGATACTTAGGACTACGCCAAATTGACTTTGTAAGCCGGATTGGGCAGCAATGAGCAAGGCATAAAAAAGCGCTACACCGAAAGCACACCCTAACACGGTGATAAAAATCGCTTCGCTAATGAGAAGTGTAAAAATATGCCAAGGCCGCGCACCAACGGAGCGTAGGATAGCAAGTTCTCGACGCCTTTGGTTCAAGGTGGCGAGCAACGAAGTTAACATGCCAAGCAAGCTTATCAACACCACAGCAAGGGTAATGAGAAGCAAGATTTTTTCAACAATATCTAGCATTTCCCATAATTCTCTTAATGTCACCCCCGGCATAATTGCCAGCAAAGGCTCACCTTTATACTGATTAATATTTCTGCGCACTTGGAGGGTATAGAGCGGTGACTCAAAACCGAGTAAAAATGCAGTGATTTGCTTTGTTGAACCGATTAAATCACCGGGTTTGGAGTCGAGGTTGTGAACTAGAGCATTATTGTTTTTGCTGTCATGCTCATGCTCATGCTCATGCTCATGCTCATGCTCATGCTCATGCTCATGCTCATGGTGCGTTGCATCTTGTTTTCGTGCAACTATTCGTGATGGCTTGCTGTGCCCTGTGCTATGCATACTCTCGATGGCACTTAATGGCACATGTAGCGTTTTATCTACCGGCGTTCCCGTGGCTGCCAAAATGCCAGAAATAACCAAGGGATTGTCATCATGATGATGGAAACTGGTATTGCCCATGCCATGAGAAATGACGATTTTTTGTCCCAGCTGATAACCCAGCTTTTTTGCGACCATAGCTCCAAGCACCACTTCTTGGCCATTGTGAAATGGTCGACCAGCAGCAAAGGTGAGGTGTTGTTTTTTAGCGTATTGATAATGACTGAAGTAACTTGCATCTGTGCCCAGCACAGCAAAGCCTTTGTGGCTATCGCCTAAACTAATGGGAATGCTCCACGCAACACCGCGTTGTGCCTTGATATACTCGTAACTTTGCCATTGTACGGCATTATTGGCATGACCAATTCTAAATACGCTTGAAAGCAATAGCTGAATATCACCAGTACGTGCGCCGACAATCAGGTCTGTGCCAGAAATAGTGTTCGCGAAGCTGGATTTTGCGTCTTGACGTACACGCTCAACCGACAGCAGTAACATAACACTAATTGCAATGGTCACTAGAGTTAGGGCGACGCTAGCTCTTCGGTTTAGCGTACTTTTCCACGCAAGTTTGATTAGCATAGCGGTGCTCCTTGTTGTAAATCAGGTAAGCTTATTTGCCTATCAAATAATGGCGCTAAGCTTTTATCGTGACTGACAAAGAGAATAGATGCACTGTAAACCGCGGCTTGGCTAAAGAGTAATTTAATAAAGCCATCACGGCTGTCGGCATCGAGGGCTGAGGTTGGCTCATCGGCAATAATGATTTCGGGCCTGCCAATAAATGCGCGAGCGGCGGCTACGCGCTGCTGTTGGCCAATACTTAACTCCGCGACACTGCGCTGCTGAGTGTGCTCGTCTATGCCAAGATCAGAGAGCAGAAGTTTGGCTTCCTGCTCAAGCGATTTATTCTGTGAGGAAATGTTTTGCCTGCGCTTTTTGGAAAATTCGCAGCCAAGGGTAACGTTTTCAACTGGCGACAAATAGGGCAATAAATTAAAGTTCTGAAAAATAGTACCTATATGGTCGGCTCTAAACTTATCTCGTTGGCCACGGCTCAGTGCGCTCGCGTTTGTACCTGCAATTTCAATTTCTCCCTGCTGGCAATCCAAGGTGCCGGCAATAAGTCCTAGCAAAGTCGATTTACCGCTGCCGCTTGGACCATGTAAAAACACGTGTTCACCCCGGGCGATATGTAGCTTAGGTATGGTTAGCACCGGGGGGCTCGACTTAGGCCATGTAAACTGTAATTTAGATATCGTAAGCATAACGCCTCAACGCTGGCAAATAATGTTGTGATGGTATAACAAGAATGACTAAAGCAAAACCAAGTTAAGCTCAACAACAAGCGTGTAAGTTAAATTGTGATTTTTGTTCAGCTCGACTATTATAGCGACCCTAACCCCCTCATTATTTTGTGCCCTTTAGCAAGGCGCATCCTGTCATTGGAGTAACAATGAGTAGCTACAAAGTTTTAGACGTTAATGACGATCTTCCAATTCGCACTAAAGGTGCGGTTCACAGTGGTAAAGTACGTTCAGTTTATTGGTTAACCGACGCCGACAGTGCACGTTTAATTGAAGAAAAAGGCTATCAAGTCCCGGTTGGTACAGAGCTGGCAATTATGGTCATTTCAGACCGTATTTCAGCGTTTGATTGTATTTGGCAAGGTGAAAATGGTCTTAACGGTGTACCGGGTAAGGGCATTGCGCTTAACAGCGTTGCTTCACATTGGTTTTCACTTTTTGATAAAGCTGGCCTTGCAGGTAATCACATTGTTGATATTCCACATCCTTATGTTTGGATTGTGCGCAAAGCCAGTACGGTAAGAGTTGAAGCGATTGCGCGTCAATATATTACCGGCAGCATGTGGCGCGATTACGCAAAGGGCGTAAGGGAGTTTTGTGGCTTGCAATTACCAGAAGGTTTAGAGGCCAATCAAAAACTAGATAATGTCTTAATCACACCATCAACCAAAGGGATCATCAAAGGTTTAGCAGACGTACCAGAAGTGGATGACGTAAACATCTCTCGTAAAAACATCGAAGATAATCTTGCGGCGTTCAACTTTAAATCTGCGGCAGATGTGGATAAGTACGAGCAGTTGCTAACAGAGGGTTTTGCCCTAATTAGTAAAGAGCTTGAGAAGCTTGATCAGATCTTTGTTGATACTAAATTTGAGTTTGGTTACGTTGAAGATAAAGACGGCCAAGAGCGCCTAATTTACATTGATGAAGTCGGTACGCCTGACTCGTCACGTATTTGGGATGGCCCTGCTTATCGTGATGGTAAGATTGTTGAAAACTCAAAAGAAGGTTTCCGCCAGCTATTGATAAACAACGTACCAGATAGCGATGTGCTGCTGAATAAAGACCGCATGCCTGAGCGAGAAGCGCTTGCTCGCGATTATCTTTTGCCAGAAGCTGTGATGATGTCAGTAAGCGAAACTTACGTTGGGATCGCAAGTAAAATCGTTGGCCGTGAACTAACGATCCCTGCTGATCCTCGCCAAGAAGTTATTGATATTCTTGATAAGCAGTACGGTTTAATAGATTAATTCTTTTTCAATTGCCCTTATAGACAAGTTTATTAGGGCAATTTCCTCAATTCACTTGCTTTTCATTGCAAGGTCTCTTTTACTTAACCTAATTGTTGCAAAAAATAGAGTCAGATATGCGAACGTCTGTTCTACTCCTACTAAGTTTTTGTTTTTTATTCCTTTTAGATTCAAGCTGCGCAAATGCTGGGCAATTAACAGTGCTAGATGGCAGCGGCAAGCCCTTGCAGCACGCCGTTGTTGAATTGACGGACGAGCCTGTTGAGTCAGCAGCAAAAGCAGTGGCGGTTATGGATCAAATCAATAAACAGTTTGTTCCTTTCATCCTTACCATCCAAAAAGGACAATTGGTTAATTTTCCCAATAGCGATGATATCCGTCATCACGTTTATTCGTTTTCTGCGGTAAAACCTTTTGAGCTAAAGCTATACGCTGGCACGCCAAATCAACCGCTTAAGTTTGAAAACGCTGGTGTAGTGGTGTTAGGTTGTAACATTCACGACTCTATGGTGGGCTATATTTACATTGCAGATGACAAGCAAGTATTGGTATCTGATGCGAATGGATTAGTAACTTTGCCGAATTCTACGAAACAAGTAACGGTATGGCATCCTTATCAAGATAATGACATAGATAGTCGGCAAACCGTGCAAATAGTGAACACAACGGCGCCAATGTCCGTAACAATAAAAACAACTTATCCAGCGCCGCGTAATACCTTTGGCGAGCGCTTTGGACAACATGAATGAATAACAGCTTTAAACATAAAATAATTAGTCTCTGTATTTTGCTGATCCTAGTCACGGCGGGGATGAGCTTGGCAAGTTTTTGGTGGTCCACAAGTAAATTCAATGAAGCGCAAGTGCAAAGAAAAATTCAAGTGGCACAAAATGTTTATCAACAATATTTAAAAGCGCGAGAGCAGCTATTGGTTACCGCGGCGACTGTACTGACCGCTGACTTTGGCTTTAAACAGGCGGTCGCGACAAGAGACGCACAAACCATCAGTAGTGTGTTGCTTAATCACTCTCGCCGTATTGATGCCGACTTAATGCTGCTGCTGGATGTGAAAGGCGACCTGATCTCCGCTAACAGAGAAGGACTCGACTTCCCGAGCGATACCAGAACTTGGATGCAAGCGTTGCAAAGCCACACCGACCACTCAGCTTTTGTGGTGCTTAGTGAGCAGTTGTATCAAGTGATTATTTTGCCTGTGCGAGCACCTAGAACGATTGCATACTCAATTATTGGCTTTGAGGTTGGATCTGCTGTGGCGCTAGAGCTCAAAGAGCTGACAGGAATGGAAACAAGCTTTGTTGGTGCCGCTGATAACCTAAAAGCAAGCTCGCTGACTGCTCTTGCACTTGGTGGTGATTTATTTACTTTCTTAGCGGCGCAAAAAACGACACGGTGGCTTAGCCAGTATCCGGTATATGAAAGTGCAGAGGTGAGCTTACCTTCTCTTGCAAGTAACCCGGTGAGTTTGGTACTCAGTGCGGATTTAACTACTCAGTATCAAGAATTCGATAAAATGGTGTTGACCATTATTTTACTCTCCCTCGGTACTATCCTTATTGGTTTTATCACCAGTGGTATTGTTGCCAAGAATCTTACGACACCGCTTAGTAAGCTTACTGAGTTGGCAAAACGCTTTGCTAAAGGGGATTACTCAGCCAAGCTGGAAGAGGCTCGACCGACCCAAGAAATTTGCCAACTCGTTGATGCTTTTAATGATATGGGCGAAGACATTCAACAGCGTGAAGAGCAGATCCGCTTTCAAGCTAGTCATGACCATTTAACTGGATTTTTTAATCGTAATGCGGCTTTGGATAAACTACATAGTATGCTCAGCAGTGGTGCAGAGTATTACTTTATTGCCATAGACATAAAGGGATTACGCCATATCAATGACAAGCTCGGCCCTCGGGTAGGAGATGATTGCATTAAAGCCGTGGCGAAACGGATAGCGGAGATCAATACAGCAGAAGGCGGATTGAATGTTAGGCTTGGCGGCGATGAGTTTTTAGTTGCACATCCAGCGAGTGCGTGTGCCGATCCGCAAAGTGCTGTGCTCGGTATTGTTGAATGCGCTGAGATGCTAAATCAAGGTCTGAGCAAGCCCTACACTGTGCAGGGGTTAGATATTTCGCTTCACTTTAGTATCGGCGTAGTGCATTACCCCAAACAAGCGCATACTCCCGAGGATGTTGTTCGCCGGGCTTTGATAGCAGTTGATACTGCAGCGCACGATGGTCATGATGTTTACTACTACCAATCTGGTGAAGATGAAGCCCACCTAGAGCGCCTGCAAATTATTGATGAACTAAAACACGCTATTGCCAACGACGATGGTCAGCTTTTTATGACCTACCAACCAAAGCTAAATATGAAAACCAATCGTATTGATAAGGTTGAGTCTCTTATTCGTTGGCAACGTAAAAATGGCGAATGGGTGTCGCCCGAACTATTTATCGATCTTGCCGAGCAATCAGGTTTGATTGTTGAGTTAACTCAGTGGGTAGTAAAAACTGTGGTGTCTCAAGTTGCTAATTGGGTACGTCAAGGTGAACGCATCAAGGCGGCTATTAATGTATCGGCACAAGACATTGCAGATAAAAACTTCTTGTCTCATCTTAAGACGCTACTAGACACATATAACGTCAAACCTGAGTTGATCACCATAGAGCTTACTGAGCGAGACATGATTGAGAATGAGGAAAAAGGCATTGCGGTTCTCCAAGCGCTCAAACAGCTTGGCGTGCAGGTCTCGCTTGATGATTATGGTGTGGGTCAAACCTCCCTTGGTCGATTAAAAATGTTGCCTATTGATGAGCTGAAGCTCGACAAGGTATTTATTTTAAAGCTCGCACAATCGGAAAAAGACCAGTTTATTGTTCGCTCCACCATCACGCTTGGTCACCAACTTGGTTTTAGCGTGGTTGCGGAAGGCGTTGAAGACAAAGCATCGCTTGAGCTACTTGAGTCAATGCAGTGTGATTATGCACAAGGTTACTATCTAAGTAAGCCGCTCAAAGCCGCAGACTTTGACCTATGGCTGGGGAGGTATAATGAAGTGGGCTAATGTTTTTGCCGTGTGCTTAATAGTATGTGGGCCAACTTACGCCGCAACAGGAAAGTTACTAGCCACTCCCGGGGTGTCACAGGTCGAGGGAAGTGCCGGTGGTGGCATTGTGCCGTGGGCGCAGCTTGCAGGATATGCTTCGGAAGATGAATGGTCGGCGAGCGGGTTTTGTAGCCGAGCAAGCCTGAAAGACTACCAGCTTGATGTGTGTGGCGTTCAAGCCAACTTATTCAATCGCGTAGAGTTAAGTTTCGCTCGGCAGAACTTCGATGTGGATGCGCTTAATCTCGATATTGAGCAAGATATTGTCGGTGCCAAGGTGCGGCTATATGGCGATATCGTCTATAGTAAATATCCACAATTGAGCTTTGGTATTCAGCATAAGTCCTTGGATGATGCTACGGTTGCCAATTTGCTCGGCGCTGAAGATGACTCAGGAACGGATTATTACTTAGCTGCAAGCAAACTGCATTTGGGTGCTGTAGGCGGTTATAACTGGTTCTGGAATATTACGATGAGACACTCTAGAGCTAATCAACTTGGCATACTAGGTTATGGTGGAACTAACGACAGTGCGCCTTGGCAACTAGAAGCCAGCAGCGCAGTGTTTTTATCTAGGCATTGGGCTGTCGGTGCAGAATATCGCCAAAAATCCAACAACCTTGGACTTGGTGAATCAGATTGGAAAGATGTTTTTGTCGCTTGGATCCCGAATAAGTCAGTGAGTGTGACGGCGGCATGGCTAGACCTTGGCAAAATCGCAGGGCAGCCTTCTCAAACGGGTTGGTATCTATCTGTTACGGGGTATTTTTAAATGAAATGGCTATCACTAACGGCAATCTTGCTTTTCCTCGTGGCGTGTAGTGCTTCAACTCCACAGACCTCCCTATATGAGCAAATAGGGGGCAACGCCGGCGCAGAAAAGCTAGTAGACGCGTTTATTAAACAGATTGGCAATGATGATGTTATTTTACCGTATTTTAGAGAGTCCAATGTTAGGCACTTTCGTGAAGGGTTTATCACTCATCTGTGCGATACCTTAGATGGCCCTTGTGATTATGAAGGTGATAGCATGGTGCAGATCCACACCGGCATGGCTATTAGTGAGTCTGACTTTAATCGAGTGGTTGATCTCTTGATCAACGCAATGAATGAGGTTGGGATTGCTCACTCTGTACAAAATCAAGTTCTGGCGCGCTTAGCACCGATGCGAAGTGAGATAATCAAATTATAATCAATAGCTACAATTTTTAACTTTATTTACATTAAATTATCATATTTTGAGTCGTAAAATTCCTAGGTATCAAATTGGTACTACACATTTATATATAAAAGGAGTTTTACATGAAGTTTAAATCTATCATGCTTATGTGCTCACTGGGCGTTAGCATATCTACTTTTGCGGCAGAGCAAATTGATTCAACTGTTAATTTAGCTGGTACAGGTTCGAATTACGATTTCCGTATAGGACTACAAGCTCTAGATGATCGTGGCAGAGACCCTGGTGCTGTAGAGTATACTAAGTATCTTTCTGCAGGTTCTAATGTTCAGTCTGATTGGGCTGTTGATCGAGATGCATATGACCCCGATGCATTACGTTTACACTTATCTGTACTTAACCAGATCCCGACAAACCGTGATTTCCGATTAGCTATCCAAGCTGCAGACCGAGGCGGCCGAGGTGATTTTGGATACTGGCAATACACTCCTTGGGCGAGTGAAGGTGGTGGTTGGTCTGGTATGGCATTTGATACAGACCGATTCGACCCTGATGCTTTTCGCATTCGCATTGAAACCAGAGCTTGGAACAGTAGCCGCTCTTTAAGCGATTTTCGTATCGGCTTGCGAGTATCTGATAGGGGTGGGCGAGAAGTTGGGAACTCGACGTTCACTCCATGGGCTTCCAATGGTGGCGGCTGGACTGATTTAGCGACAGATAATGACGCTTATGACTTTGATGGTTTTGAAGTAAACCTAGAAGTCAGACAGTACTAACAACACCGTATAACCAAGTTGTTTCGCAGAAGTGACTTGGTTATAACGTTTTCACACTTCTTTAAAAGCTAATCAAGTAAACGTCCAAAATCGTCATATTGTTGTAAGAAAATCAATGAATGCTACAATCACATTCTACCTTCGGTACTTATAGTTCATAAGATTAGAAGGCGCTGTTGATACTTCATATAGTGTTTGCACATAAACTTATTAACGAATGAAGAGAGCCAAGTTGAAAAAAGTTATCACATTTGGAACCTTTGATGTATTCCACGTTGGTCATGTCAATATTTTAGAGCGAGCGAAAGCACTGGGTGATTATCTTATTGTGGGTATCTCATCAGATGAACTTAACTTTTCGAAAAAAGGTAGAAATCCAATATACTCAATAGCAGATCGCCTAAAAATCATTAGCTCATTGCGATTTGTGGATGAGGTGTTTGTGGAAGAATCTCTGGAGCTAAAAGCGCAATATATCAAAGACTTTGATGCGGATGTTCTGGTGATGGGTGATGATTGGAAAGACAAGTTCGATATATATAAAGATATCTGTGATGTGGTTTATTTAGAGCGCACTCCATCAATTTCAACAACGGAAATAATAGAGGTCGTACGCAGACCCGAAGGAAAGTAATAGCATGAAGCATGTGGTCGATAGGGAATGGCTCTTTGCAAACCTTGGCAAAGTGAAAGTATTGGATGCTGGTATTGTGAAACCGGGTCAGTCAGGCCCTTATAACGCCTCTGCAATCATTCAAGGCGCGCTGCGTTTTGATATTAGTGGTGCGCTAGCTAATCCCTATGCTACATCACCCAATATGTGCTGCAGTCCAGCTCAATTTCAAGCAGAAATGCGACAGCTTGGTATCAACCAACATGATGTGTTAGTCGCTTACGATGATAAGGGCATGTTTAGCGCTGCCAGAGCTTGGTATATGCTCAAAATGATGGGTCATAAACAAGTGTATGTACTGGATGGCGGATTACCTGCTTGGTGTGAAAAACAATACCCTTTGAGTCAAGCATACGCGCAAGTCCAACAAGCAGGAAACTTTGTCGCTGCATATGACGAAACAGCATTTGTCGATAAAGCGGCTGTGCTTAGTAATATTGATGCTGAACTGAGTGATCTATTTGATGCTAGAGGTGCAAAGCGCTTTACTGGTGAAGAGCAAGAGCCTCGTGCAGATATGCGCAGCGGTCATGTACCTAAAAGTAAAAACCTACCATATACGAGTTTGCTAAATGCTGATGGCTGCTTTAAACCACTCACCGAGCTTGAAGTGCTGTATAGCGACTTATCAAAGGACAAAACTAAGCCTCTGATATTCTCTTGTGGCTCAGGTGTTACAGCTTGTATTTTAGCGCTGGTGGCTGACGAGCTAGGTTATGAACATTTGACGGTATATGACGGCTCGTGGAGTGAATGGGGCGCTGATCCCGATGTGCCCGTTGAGACAAATTAATCCACTATTTAATGTGAAAAAGGTGCCAATGGCACCTTTTTCATGTGCGAAGCGAGCTATTTTCTCGCTTCAAAATAGATCACTTATGATAAGCAAGGCACGCTTCAACTTCGTGCTTTGAACCTAAGATAACACCAACGCGTTGATGTATTTCTTCAGGTTGAATATCCAAAATGCGTTCACGCCCAGTGTGGGCAATACCGCCTGCTTGTTCGATAAGCATCGCCATTGGATTGGCTTCGTAAAGTAGGCGAAGTTTAAATGGCTTGTTTGGATCTTTGCGATCTTCTGGATAAGTGAATAGTCCGCCACGGCATAATACGCGGTGAACATCGCCAACCATTGCCGCAATCCAGCGCATATTGAAGTTTTTACCACGCGGTCCGGTTTCACCTTCAAGTAGATCGGCAATGTAGTTTTGCATTGCTGGGGTCCAGTGGCGTTGGTTTGAAGCGTTGATGGCAAACTCTTTGGTGTCTTCAGGAATGGCAGCAAAGTCTTGCGTGAGTAGGAAGCTACCGTGTGTTTTGTCCAGGGTAAACAAGCGAGTTCCCTTGCCGGTTGATAGCGCTAACATGGTTGATGGGCCATATAACACATATCCCGCTGCAACTTGTTTATGACCAGGCTGCATAAAGATCGCAGGATCGCTAGGATCTGAACCTTCAGGGGCTTCCATAATAGAGAAAATAGTACCAACTAGTGAGTTAATGTCAGTATTGGATGAACCATCCAACGGATCGAAAGCGACAATATAGTTCGCTTTTGGATTGCCGGCGACGGTGTAATCTTCTTCTTCAGAAGCGATGGCTTTGACATAGCCAGATTCAAGCAAAATATCTTTCAATAGCTGGTTTGAAAGTACATCGAGCTTCTTTTGCGTTTCACCTTGAATGTTTTCATCTAAGGTTGAACCTAATACACCTGAAAGTGCACCTTGGCCAACACGGAACGATATTTCTTTACATGCCGCGAGAATGGTTCGGATTAGAGAAACCAACTCACGAGAACAACCATCTTCAATTAACACCGGAGGGAGTCTACGCATTTTTTAAATCCTGATCACCTTGTGTTTATGGCAATAAACAGTGTGAGAGGTGCCATAAACAGCGCTGTAATTCGTCTTGAAAGACTGTAAATTGTATACGATTTCATATACAACTGGGGTTAAGCCTCAAAACCATAAATAACAAAGAGCAGCCATGAGAAAAATAACGTGCTTCACTCAAACTGTATCCGCTTTGCTACTGTGTATGATAACCCAAGCACACGCAGCAATTAAGTCTATTGATGAATTTACTGCCAGTTTTAATCATCATCCCGGTTTTTACGCCTTCTATAGCGATGATTCGAGCGGCAAACTGTACTTAGACATCGACAAACTAGACGCTCCTTTCTTGTTACAGCATAGCTTACCTTATGGTGTAGGTTCGAATGATATCGGTTTAGACCGCGGTCAGCTAGGCGGTACGCACTTAGTTCAGTTTGAACGTTTTGGTGATAAGGTAATGCTGCGTGCTATCAACACGTATTATCGCGCAAGTGCGAATAATATGGCCGAAAAGCAAAGTGTTAGAGAGGCTTTTGCTTCAAGCATGCTACACGGGTTCAACGTGGTCGCAGAAGATAAAGACAGTGTTTTGATTGACTACACGCCTTATCTACTCAGCGATGTGCATGGTGTTTCTCGCACGTTGGCAAATCGTAATCAAGGTAGTTTTAGCTTAGACTCAAGCCGCAGCGCTGTGTTTATGTCGCGTTCAAAGGCATTTGTTAAAAACACAGAACTTGAAGCTGTGTTGACTTTCAAAGGGACAAAGCCTGGTGAATATGTACGCCAGGTGAGTGCAGATCCTTATACGCTTACGGTACATCAGCACCATTCTTTAATTGAGCTGCCTGACGATAACTACCAGCCACGTGCATTTCATCCGCAATCGGGTTATTGGAGTATCGAGCATAAGGACTACTCAGCGCCGCTTGGACAGTCAATGTTTGTGCGTTATATCCCACGCCACCGTTTACAGAAAAAAGACCCAACAGCACAAGTTTCGGAGGCCGTAGAGCCAATTGTTTACTATCTTGATCCTGGCGTACCTGAGCCGGTCAAAACTGCATTACTTGATGGTGCTAAATGGTGGGATCAAGCATTTGAAGCTGCCGGCTACAAAAATGCGTTTCAAGTCAAAGTACTTCCTGAAAATGCCGATCCTATGGATATTCGCTACAACGTGATCCAATGGGTGCATCGCGCTACTCGTGGGTGGTCATACGGCGCGTCGGTGATTGACCCACGTAGCGGTGAAATTTTAAAAGGTCACGTGACGCTAGGTTCGTTGCGTGTCCGTCAAGATATTCTTATCGCCGAAGCACTTTCTGCACCATTTGTTGAGGGTAATGAGGTGACTGAGCGACTTCATGCTATGGCGCTAGACCGTATTCGTCAGTTGAGTGCACATGAAATTGGCCACACGTTGGGCATTGCACACAACTTCTCAGCGTCGGTAAAGGAGCGCGCGTCAGTCATGGACTATCCTCATCCGCTGGT
Organism: Pseudoalteromonas flavipulchra NCIMB 2033 = ATCC BAA-314; assembly: GCA_000814665.1. GTDB lineage: Bacteria > Pseudomonadota > Gammaproteobacteria > Enterobacterales > Alteromonadaceae > Pseudoalteromonas > Pseudoalteromonas maricaloris. Next base: position 92,252 of record JWIH01000012.1, on the reverse strand, counting down.
GGGATTTGAAAATGGCCAACTTGATATTACCAAGGGCTACGCAAAAGGCATGGGCGTGTGGGATACACAAGTGATTAAATATGGTTATAGTGATTTCGCTGGCGCTGATGAAGCCACTGAGCTTGCAGCTATTCTTGCTGAGAATAAGGCGCAAGGGCTTGAATTTATCTCTGACTCTGACGCCAGAGCGCAGGGCGGTGCACACCCAACGGCGCACCTTTGGGATAATGGGGCGGATCCTGCTGCCGAATTACTGCGTGTGCTGGATGTTCGCAAGCAGGCGTTGAATAGCTTTGGTATTCACAGCATTCAAAAAGGAGTTGCTCTGTCGCAGCTAGAGGAGAAACTGGTCCCACTGTATCTTTTCCATCGTTATCAGGTTGAAGCCGCAGTAAAATTGATTGGTGGCGTGGACTACGACTATGAAGTTCGCGGTGACGAGGTGATAAAAGGGGCGAAAGTCGTGGCTAAAGAGACGCAGCAAAATGCGACCAATGCGCTTTTGAGTACGCTGTCGCCTGCGGCGTTGACTATTCCTGACTCTATTTTGGCGTTAATACCTCCTAAGGCTTACGGTGAGTACAAAACTCGCGAAAGTATTAAAGGGCGAACTGGGCTAACCCTAGATGCGATGGCATTACCAGAAGTCGCCGCACAGCATAGCCTTGACTTGCTGCTTAATCCACAGCGATTAAACCGTCTTGCACAGCAGCACGCACGTGATACTCAATATTTTGGTACACAGGCACTTTTAGAGGCTTTATATCAGCAGGTATTTGCCCAGTCAGGCAGCAAAGGTATGGCTCAAAAGCTACAGCAACGAGTGCAATACCTAAGTGCAACTCAGCTTGTAAAACTGAGTCACAACGATAAAGTCGAACCTGAAGTGCAAGCGCAATTAAAATTTTATTTAGCAAAAGTTGCGAAAGACTTTAATCAGTCGTCGGTATTTAGCGATGTTGCTTTTGAGCAAGCGTTTAAACATATGCTCGCGCAGCAAATCAATCACTATCTAGATTCAGGAGAGTGGCCTGAAAGCTTTAAAGCGCTTGAAATGCCGCCAGGCTCACCAATCTAGCCTGAAAAAGGGCGCTCGAGTGAGCGCCCTTTTTAGTTATAATTAATACCAATTGAATTAATTCTCTAATCAATTTGAAGGGTGAAATAGCATATTAGCTTCGTTAAAAATTTCTCATTTAGAACAACTAAATAGCAAAATTTTTGCCTTGCTACTAAAGCTATTTCCCCGCTTCAAGATAGATCATTTACTTAATACAGCTGGTATAAGCAAAGCAACTTTCTCTTATTAGCTGCTTAATAATATCCTGACTTGGCTGGATTTTTTCCATTGCTAAAAACTCGTTGGGTTGGTGTGCTTGATTAATTGAACCCGGCCCCATAACGATAGTTTCGCAGCCTAGCTGTTGTAGAAAGGGTGCTTCGGTACAATAGTTTACAGCAATTGCTTGTTGTCCTGACAGGCGCTCAGCCATTTTCACCAAAGCAGAATCTGTCGAGCCGGTAAAAGCCGGAATGGGTTCGTGCATATCTATAACCGAGACACTATTCGGATAATGTGTATTGATGGGTGCCATAGCTGCCGTGAGCATGGCTTGCAGTTCTTTGATGCTAAGACCTGGCAAAGGGCGCATATCAATATGTAGTTCACAACAGCCACAAATACGGTTGGCATTGTCGCCACCATGAATGTGCCCAAGGTTTAAAGTTGGGTAAGGAATAGCAAAATGTGGAGTTGAATATTTATTCTTTAATTCTTCTCTTAACTTTAATAAATTTGCAATCACCTGATGCATGATTTCAATGGCATTTAAGCCGCGCTCTGGATCTGAGCTATGGCCTGAACGACCAACGATGCGGATGGCGGTCGTCATATGGCCTTTGTGGGTAAATACCGGCACCATATCAGTGGGTTCACCAATAATGCAGCGCGCCGGCTTCAAGCTTGGATGTTTTGCGATTTCCTGAGCACCAGCCATAGTGGTTTCTTCATCGGCGGTGGCTAAAATCATGATAGGAGCACTTTGCTGTAATTCATCAAGCTCTGAGATTGCATTCAATACGAAAGCAAAAAAACCTTTCATATCAATACTTCCAAGGCCATATAATTTATTATCTTGCGCGCTTAATTTAAAAGGATCAAATTGCCAGCGGCTATCGTCGAACGGCACGGTATCCGTGTGGCCGGCCAACATTAATCCACCATCGCCATTACCTCGTCTTGCAATTAGATTATATTTTCCTTTTGCATGTTCAAGCTCTGTTACTTCGACAGTAAATCCTAACGTTTCGCACCACTGTGCGAGTAGCTGGATCACACTCTGATTACTCATGTTGAGACTTTCTTCTAATGCACTGATAGATGGCGCGGCGATCAGTTGCTGATACATTTCCATAAAAGCGGGCAATTTCATAAAAATTCCTAAAATACTTATTCAAAGTTCTTGCATAAAAATATAAAGATGTTTAGAGTGAATATCAATTCACTTTTTTAGCATAAATATATTTTGGAACAGCAATGCGACGATTTGACTTCAACAACTAGCAGAACCAATCCTAATCAAACTTTTTTAATCTTGAGAACACTATGTTGAAAGTATCTATAATCGGAGCGAGCGGCTACAGTGGCGCTGAGCTTGCTAAGCTGGTTGCCAAGCATCCTGCCTTCACACTTGCGCATTGCTTTGTATCTGAGCAAAGCTTAGACAAACACAAATTCATCAGCGATTTATATCCAGAATATTCGGGCTTGCTAGATATTGAGCTGCAACCCTTAAATGAGCAAGCTTTTTCGTTGATAGAGCAATCATCGGACTATGTGTGTTTATGCACGGATCACAAGGTTAGCGTAGAACTTGCACCGGTATTTTTACAGATGGGCAAACGGGTTTTTGACCTATCTGGAGGTTACCGTTTATCTAGCAATGAAGACTACGAAACTTACTACGGTTTTTCTCACCCACATCAAGACTGGTTAACGCAAGCGCAATACGGGTTAGCTGAATGGTATGGCGATGCTATTAAAACGGCAAAGTTAGTGGCGGTCGCGGGCTGCTATCCGACTGCGGCACTCAATGCACTTAAGCCATTACAACAAGCTGATCTGATAACAGAGCAGCCTGTTATCATTAATGCTGTTTCTGGTGTTACCGGCGCAGGTAGAAAAGCGAATGTCGCCACACACTTTTGCGAAGTATCTCTTGCACCATACGGTTTGTTTACGCACAGACATAGCCCAGAAATAGAAAAATACCTTGAACACCCAGTGTTGTTTACGCCGCATTTAGGGAATTTTAAGCGTGGTATCTTGGAAACGATCTACGTCACTCTGAAAGAAAATGTCACACCAAATCAAGTTGATGCCGCTTACCAGGTGCTTGCCGATGAGCCGCTGATCAGATTAAAGGGGAGTCAACTCCCATCAATCAAAGCCGTTGAAAATCAGCCTTTTGTTGATATTGGTTGGCAGCAAAAGGGCAATCAACTGATTGTAGTGGTCGCGATTGATAACTTGCTTAAAGGGGCTGCAGGCCAAGCATTACAGTGTATGAACTTGGCGGCGGGACTTGAGCATTATCAAGGTTTAGGGGTATCAGCATGAGCAAACAAACTTGGGTGATAAAACTAGGTGGTGCGGTGTTGAATCAAGAGGGGGCAGCGCAAGCATTGTTTTCAGCTATCAAGCAAATTCAACAGGATGCACCACACAAGCAGTTTGTGATTGTTCATGGTGGCGGGGCGCTGGTTGATAAGTGGCTGACCGATGCCGGTTTTGCTACTGCAAAACATCAAGGACTGCGGATCAGTCCACAGGAGCAAATGCCCTATATTGTTGGTGCACTTGCAGGCTGTGCTAACAAGCAACTGATGGCAGACGCCATTACCGCCACGCTCAAGCCCGTTGGATTGTGCTTATATGATGCTGGGTTTTCCACAACTCAAAAGCTTAAAGCGCTTGGCCGTGTAGGTAGCTGTGAAGCGAGTGAAGGTGGCATGCTTGAAGCAGTGTTGGAGTTTGATAGGTTGCCTGTTGTTAGTTCAGTTGGTATTGGTGCTGACGGCCATTTATACAATGTGAATGCGGATGAAGCAGCAGCTGCTATCGCCAGTAAACTTGGTGCAGAACTTATTTTTATGACTGACGTTGAAGCGGTACTTGATGGCGATAAACAGCCATTAAATCAACTTAACGCGGAACAGATTTCAACGTTAATCACGCAAAAGGTCATTGTGGGCGGGATGGAGGTCAAAGTTAAGACCAGTCTTCACGCTGCCCAACACTTACGACGAGGGGTGTACATCTCTAGCTGGCAAAAGCCAGAAAATTTAATTGCGTTGCTCAATGGTGAGCACGTAGGTACACAAATTCTGCCGTAGGAAAACATCATGACTAAGCATTTTTTAACTGGTTTGGAATTAGACCAAACTAACGTTTTGAACTTATTAAAGCTTGCAAAAAATATTAAAAATCAACCGCAAGAATACAACCAAGCCTTAGCTGGCAAGTCGATAGTCACGCTATTTGAAAAGCCGAGCTTAAGAACACGGTTGTCGTTCGATATCGGTATTCATAAATTAGGCGGCCATGCTGTGTATTTAGATCAGCAAAACGGTGCAATGGGTGCGCGTGAATCCGTAAAAGATTTTGCGCTTAATATTTCGACTTGGGCCGATGGCCTTGTGGCTCGCGTAAATCACCATAGCACGCTTGAAACGCTCGCTGAGTTTTCGTCGGTGCCTGTTGTGAATAGCCTATGTGATTTATATCACCCTTGCCAAGCGTTGGCTGATTTTCTCACCTTATTTGAAACTTACGACGATGTCAGCCAGATCAAAATCGCTTACCTCGGTGAAGGCAATAACGTAACACATTCATTAATGTTGCTTGCGGCAACATTAGGCACTGATTTTGTGGCGGTTTGTCCTAAAGGCCATTCTCCAGATGCACAAATTGTAAAGCAGGCTGAACAAATTGCAGCGGTAAATGGTGCCTCAGTTCTGGTCAGTGATCGGGTAGAAGCGGCGGCTGGCGCTAATGTGCTCTACGCTGATACTTGGGTTTCTATGGGGAATAAAACGCCAATTGAACAGGTGAAAGACACCTTTATGCCATATCAAATCAACCAACAATTAGTTGAAGCGTGTGGCGCACAAACCATTTTGCATTGCCAGCCAGCACATCGTGAGTTTGAAATTACTTCAGAAGTGATGGACGGGCCAAAGTCAAAAATTATTCAACAAGCTGAAAACCGCATGCATGCCCAAAACGCATTGCTGGTATCGCTGTTAAACAAAGATTACGTTTGAGGTTAAAGAACATGAGCAAGATTAAAAAAGTGGTACTGGCTTACTCTGGTGGATTAGACACATCAGCGATTGTGCCATGGTTAAAAGAGAACTACGGTTGTGAAGTTGTCGCCTTTGTTGCCGATGTAGGTCAGGGTGAAGAAGAATTGGTTGGGGTTGAAGAAAAGGCAATCGCATCGGGTGCCTCTGAGTGCTATATCGTCGACTTAAAAGAAGAAATGGTTAGCGACTATATTTATCCAACTCTTAAAACTGGCGCTACCTATGAAGGGACATATTTACTGGGTACTTCAATGGCGCGTCCTATTATCGCCAAAGCACAAGTTGAAATCGCGCGTAAAGTTGGCGCGGATGCACTTTCTCATGGTTGTACTGGCAAGGGGAACGATCAGGTGCGTTTTGAATCTTGCTTCTCAGCGCTTGCGCCTGATCTTAAAGTGATTGCACCATGGCGTGAATGGTCGTTATCAAGTCGTGAATCGCTGCTTGACTATTTGGCTGAGCGTAATATCCCTTGTGCAGCCTCTGCTACCAAAATTTACAGTCGTGATGCCAATGCTTGGCATATTTCTCACGAAGGTGGTGAATTGGAAGATCCATGGAATGAGCCAAGCGATCAGGTTTGGACCATGACTAACTCTCCAGAAGCAGCTCCGGATCAGCCTGAATATGTGTCTGTATTAATCGAAAAGGGTGAAATCACCGGTGTTAACGGTGAGCGTTATAGTCCTTATCAGTGTCTAGTTAAGTTAAACGAGATTGCATCACCGCATGGTGTTGGTCGTGTGGATATCGTTGAAAACCGCCTAGTCGGCATGAAATCTCGTGGCTGTTATGAAACGCCGGGAGGCACTGTGATGATGGCTGCGTTACAAGCGATTGATGAGCTGATCTTGGACAAATCTTGTCGTAAATGGAAAACCGCGCTTAGCGAAGAGTTTGCACACTTAGTTTATGACGGTCGCTGGTTTACCCCACTGAAAGATTCAATTCTAGCTGCCGCAGAGTCTTTCGCACAGCAGGCAACTGGCGAGGTGGTGCTTAAGCTTTATAAAGGCCATGTACATGCAGTGCAAAAGCAATCAATCAATAGTTTATATAGCGAAGATTTTGCCACATTTGGTGAAGATGACGTATATGACCAATCTCATGCGGAGGGATTCATTCGTCTATTCTCATTATCTAGCCGGATAGCGGCGTTAAACAAGCAAAAGCAGTCTTAAGGTAGGAGAGCGAGATGGCATTATGGGGCGGCCGTTTTTCATCAGGTCCTGATGAGGCATTTAAGCAATTTAATGATTCTCTGCCATTTGATTATCAATTGGCAGAGCAAGATATTGTTGGCTCTATCGCTTGGGCGGGTGCGCTAAAGCAAGTAGAAGTATTAACTGAAAGCGAACATCAGCAGATCATTTCAGCGCTGAAACAGCTTTTGGATGAAGTGATTGCTGATCCGCGTAGTGTAGCAACCGCGGGACATGAGGATATTCATTCTTATGTTGAAGCTAAACTTATCGACAAAGTGGGTGATTTAGGTAAAAAGCTGCACACAGGTCGAAGCCGTAACGACCAAGTAGCCACTGATTTTAGACTGTGGAGTCGTAAAACGGCGCAGCAACTGCTTGTGGCACTGAGTTCACTAAAGCAAGCTCTAGTAACACTCGCAGAGAAGGAGCTTGGTACTATTTTGCCAGGCTACACCCATTTACAGCGTGCTCAGCCAGTACTCTTTAGTCATTGGTGTATGGCTTACGTTGAGATGATTGAGCGTGACGAGTCGCGCTTAAATGATGCGCTTGAAAGGTTAAATGTATGTCCACTTGGCTCAGGTGCACTAGCGGGGACTGCCTATCCTATCGACCGTGAAGTGTTGGCCGTTAACCTTGGCTTTAGAGAAGCCTCTCGCAATAGTTTAGATGCGGTCTCTGATCGTGACTTTGTGGTTGAGCTACTCAGTTGTGCGTCTATTTCTATGATGCATTTATCTCGTTTTGCTGAAGATTTGATCTTTTACAATTCTGGTGAGTCTGGTTTTATTGATTTGGCCGACAGCGTGACGTCCGGCTCATCCTTGATGCCACAGAAAAAGAACCCTGACGCCTTAGAGTTGATCCGTGGCAAAACAGGTCGAGTTTTTGGGGCCTTTAGCGGCATGATGATGACGCTTAAAGCTTTGCCTTTGGCCTACAACAAAGACATGCAGGAAGACAAAGAAGGCCTATTTGATGCCATGCCAACTTGGCTTGCGTGTATTCATATGGCTGAAGCATGCGTTAAAGGCATTAAGGTTAATGATGATAAAACGTTAGCGGCTGCAAAAGGTGGTCACGCCAATGCAACAGAGCTTGCTGATTATCTCGTTGCTAAGGGAATACCGTTTAGGGAAGGCCATCACATCGTCGGTGAATTAGTGCAGTTAGCAATTAGTAAGGGGCAAAACCTCGAGGATCTGAGCTTAGAGGAATTCCAGCAAGTCAGCGCAGTAATTGCAGAGGATGTCTACCCGGTACTCGAAATTGACGCTTGTATTGCCGCTCGTAAAGCATTAGGCGGCACCTCATTGCCACAAGTAACCAGTGCCATTAAAACGGCAAAAAAAAAGCAAAAAATCCTAGTACGTGATGCCAATTTAGATGATGTTGAAGCCATTGCTGGACTGATCCAATACTGGGCTAAAGTAGGTGAGAACCTACCGCGAGCGAAAAGTGATATGATCCATAGTATCAATGAGTTTGCGGTGACAGAGGTCGATGGCAAAGTGACAGGATGTGCATCTTTATATATTTACGACACTGGGCTTGCTGAAATTCGCTCTTTGGGTGTAAATCCCGAGAGCGAAATTAAGGGACAAGGGCAACTTTTAGTCGAGCATTTGCTAGTGAAAGCCAAAAAATTGGCACTCAATCGTATTATTGTGCTAACTAGAGTGCCTGGCTTCTTTATGAAACAAGGCTTTAACAACTGTACCAAAGATAGCTTGCCTGAAAAAGTGATGAAAGACTGTGAGTTGTGCTTGCGTAAAGATAACTGTGATGAAATTGCAATGGATTTCATTATAAAACAAACATCTAGCTTAAGTATTCCATGTAAATTTGTGGCTTAACATCCAACTTTTATAGAATCAAAAAGAGCGCTAGTAAGCGCTCTTTCTGTATGTAAATCAACCGATTGAAATTAATTTAATAAATGTTGGCATGTCTCGTGCTATGTAAATCTCGATAATTTTTAGGTGACTCACTTTTAGAGTTAAGACTAATTTGTAAATATTGAGGGAAATTCAATGCTAAAGATGATTCTAGCGAGAAAAAATCAAGCTAAAACAGCTGGTCAAACAAAGTCGCTTTCTGATAAGGTAATTCAATCTGGAAGTAAACTTGAGATGGTATCTGGCGCACGTGGAAGTGTAATTACTCCGCCTGGGTCTAAAGAACCGTACTAATGATTAATGTTAATTTATGACTTTTTTGGTATGAGTATAGGAGCCCTTGTTATATGGGGCTTCTTGATGGCCACACTGCTACATCTATTTTTTTATATACTAAAAGTCCAGAAAAATTTACAGCTACTCCTTGCTTCTACTCTGTTATTTATCTCCTACTTTGTAAGCGATTTTATCATTGTTTCTGATAGCTATAACACAGCTATTCACGGCATATTTGCTTTATTTGATCTCTTTACTTTATTAGCTCTTTTTCTTGCCACTTATACTTTTTTTAAAGATGAAAAGCTTGAGGTGGGCGTTTTATATACTATGATAGGTTTGGCTATTAATACTGTTATGTTCTTCTTTATGTATATTGATACATATATTTATGAAAATGTAACGCGCTGGCTGTTATGGTATTTGTACTCATATTTAGTGATTTCTGTGGACTTTATTATGGTTACTTCTCTATTAGTCAATAAAGATTGGTTAGGTATTAAATGGGCTATAAGTAAGGTGAGAGCTAGGGTAGCTTGAAGTTGTGGTATTTGTTTTACTTGTTTCTTAGTAGTTTACACTCATGGATTCTACTGTTTGTTGCACTCTTTAACTTTGTTCGAGCAACTAAAAACCCTAAATTTAAGCAGCTCAGTGGCATTTCGTTTCTCCTCGCAGGTTCATATTTTCTCACAATACCTACATTTTATTTTTGCGAGTCAAAAGGCTGGTTAACTGGTACAGCGGGGTTCTATGATCTTTCAATTTACTTTATATTTTTATTCTTAGATATCTCTACAATACTTTTGCTAGTTAAGCTATTTAAGTTTCCAGAATTTAGACTGACAAGAGTAGTGAAGTCCTATGTGATAGGTTTTTTAACAGTAAACTCATTTCTTTTTGTTTTAATTATAAGTGAGGATATTATTACTAATCACCGAGTGGATAAAGAGTATCGTGATTGGGTTTACTGGTTATACACTATCGGAATGTATATAACCGATTGGCTTTTAATTGTCGTTTTGCTTATTCCTAAGGACTTTCTTGGATTATACGCCATAATAAAAGAGCGGCGATGGCCGCTCTTTAAAACTGATATTCCACGCTCAACGTGAGTGCTGCGTGGCTTTCGTCTTCTTCCTGAGACTTATCTTGCCATGCCTTAAGGCCAATTTTAGCAAGCGCGCCAAACACACCTTGTTGGTAACCGAGCTCGAGCTGGTTTCGCTCAACGTCTAGTGTGTCAAATTCAACTCGTTTTAGTTTGGCATAAGCACCAATGCCATCTGTGCTGAAGTAATCTAACGCGAGAGTGAGGTTTTTAGCGTCCAATCCCGAGCTTGCTCCAAGCCAAAGGTCGCGTTCACGATAGTTCGCTGAATCTACTGTATTGCCTCTTGGGCAAAGCGCGAGCTTTAGCTCGTCTTTACAATCAATGCTTGTATCTGAGTATTCAATAAAGCTTTTGAGACGATAGTCTTTCCTACCCCAATAACTTTCAATACCTAGGGTGTACATTGGGTTGCTTGGTAACGCACCACTGTCGTTATTGCCTGCAAACTCACCGTATAAAGCGAGCGGTTGATTAGCTATCCGAGTGGAATATTTGAAGTCAACGCTGGTGAGGCGTTGTGTTTGCTTTTCGCTTTCAAGGTTTTGTTGTTGATAAACAAAGTCGCTGGATGTTGTACTAAAGCCAAGCTCTAACCCTTGAATTGGAAAAGCTGCCGCTCTAAACCCCCAAAAATCACCACCCTTTTTACTGGCTATACTTGGGCGTTGTTTTGCCATAATGGCCGTCACTTGCCAAGGACCAACGAAAGAGAGAAAGCTCGGTCCAATGTAGTTGTTATTGGCACGACTCAAACGAACCGCCTTCATGGGGGCTGCGTTGTTTGAAAGCATCAGTGCATTTTCGTTGCTCGGTCCCCACCAGTAGCTTAGCCGCTCAGCGCTGAGAGACCAATTTCCAAACAGCACTGCGAGGTGGCTGCCGTGGTGATTCACGTATTTTCCATCTTGGCCTTCATCTGCGTAGTTAACCGCAACTTTAGCGCTAACAGCACCACCTGTAATAACGCCATAAGTACGCAAACCTGAACGTTCATTTTGACGTTCACCAAAGCCTGTTGAGCGCTCTTCAGCACCGTTAAAATGTGCTTTTACACTACTATATCTTTCTCTTTTTGCTTGTTTTAGCGCATGGCGTAAATGTGCCAATGCAAAGCTTGCGGTTTCAGAGAGATTTCTGTCATCAATAGCGGCGAGGTCATTAACAATGCCGCTCCATAGCAGAGGATATTGATTAACCGGACGATTTATCACGCCTTCTGCAACCAGTAAATCTATGCTGTGTTTAAGCTCACTTTGCGACACCTCTATCCAAGGTGAAGCGTGCGCATAAGTACCAACCAATACGGCTAGGGATAATAGGCACTTTTTCATCCGTGTAGTTTTTCCTCTAAAGCTTTGGCAACCAGCGGGTGAACAAATTCACTGACATTGCCTTTATGAAGCGCAACTTCTTTTACTAAAGTTGACGAGATAAATGAATTCTTTTCAGATGGCGTTAAAAATACGCTTTCCAAATCGGGATGTAAACGGCGATTCATATTGGCCAGTTGGAACTCATAGTCAAAGTCAGACACCGCGCGAATACCGCGGATCAGCACGTTGGCTTTTTGCTCTTTTGCTAAATCAACGAGTAATCCTGAAAACCCAATCACCTTTACATTTTTATGTGACTTTAAAATTTCTTCAGCCAAAGCAACACGTTGCTCTAGTGAGAAACAAGGCTGTTTATTTGGGTTATGGGCAATTGCCAAGATCACGGTATCAAACATTTTTGCTGCACGTTTGATTAAGTCTTCATGTCCATTAGTGAGGGGATCAAATGTGCCAGGGTAGAGGGCGATGACTTTCATAAGCGTAACTATGTTGAATTTTTTTGTATGGTAACAAGGTTTTTTTGAAAAAACACTGGTCAGCTTTGTCGGATCTAAGCTTATCTAGAGGTAAAATTAGTGCTATTTTTTCACATGGAGCGCGCAATAGCCTAGTAACCCTAGCAATAGCGCGACCACGTTATCAACAAAGATAGAGAATCGTAATGAATACCAAGGAAAAAATAATACGTACCAGCATCGCGTTATTTAATTTGCATGGAGAGCGCGCGATTACGACAAACCATATAGCGTCCAGTTTGGGGATTAGTCCTGGCAATTTGTACTATCATTTTAAAAATAAAGAAGACATCATTCGGCAGATATTCGCCCTTTATAGCGAGCATTTAAATACGCATTTTAAGCCACTGGAGCAGCACAACGAACCACTTGAGCAGCTAACTCAATATTTAGACTCCTTGTTCGACCTGATGTGGCGTTATCACTTTTTCTACGACAATCTGACAGACATTTTGGCTCGTGATGATGAATTGAAAAAAAACTACATTGCTTTTCAGTCACGCTTACTTGAGCAAGTAAAAGCGGTAGTAATTGGCCTAAGAGATACGGGCGTGATCACCATAGATGATGACGATGCTAAAGAGCTCGCGCATATGTTGAAAATGACCGTTAGCTTCTGGACTCCTTATGTTAAAGCCAGAAGAATGACAGGCGTCCTTGAGCAACAAGATATATACAATGGCATTGTTAAAGTACTGATGATTTTTAAACCTTACGCGACGCCCATGAGCGTACCGAAAGTGGCACAACTTCAGCAGCATTATCAAGCACTAGCAGAGGCGAGCTTACCGAGTATTGCTTAGCCTTAAATAATTAAGCGGGCCTTCTGCCAGGGTGAGCACGGGCAAAAGGCTTTGTAGAGCACAAAGGGAAAAGGTTTGTTTATTTCCTAATCGGCTCTGAGTTTGATATACTCGCGCGCCCGAACTGTCCTCGGTCAGTGTGCGCCACGATAAAGTCCGCTTAGGTCAAATCAGTGCGTCATCGCAACCGATAATCGATCTGTAGTAGAGTGACTTTTATGCTTAAATTTATCGTCAAATTACATCCCGAAATTGCTATTAAGAGCAAATCCGTCCGTAAGCGTTTTACCAAAGTATTAGAGAAGAACATCAAAATGCTGTTGGTTCGCGTTGACGAAAACGTAAAAGTTAAAAATAACTGGGACAATATCTCAGTGACGAGCGAGCTAAGTGACGAGAAAACCCGCCTTGGTCTAATCGACCACCTTAAACGCACGCCAGGTATTGTGCAGTTTATTGAGGTGCAAGAAACACAGTTCGATACGCTTGATGATATCTACCAACAAACGATTGCTTTGGTTGAGCCATTGATCAAGGGCAAAACGTTTTGTGTACGCGTAAAGCGCCAAGGTAAGCATGAGTTTACTTCAAGCGACGTGGAGCGTTATGTTGGTGGCGGTTTAAACCAAAATGTAGAGGGTGCCAGCGTAAGGCTGAAAAAACCTGATGTGACGGTTAAAATCGAAGTCAAAGACAATAAAGCTTACATCGTTCGTCACCAGCACTTTGGTCTAGGTGGCTTCCCACTACCAACGCAAGAAGACGTGCTGTCTTTGGTTTCTGGCGGATTCGACTCGGGTGTTGCGACTTATCAAATGATGCGAAAAGGCGCGCGTACGCACTTTTTGTTCTTTAACTTAGGTGGCGCAGCCCACGAAATTGGCGTTAAGCAAGTAAGCCACTACTTGTGGAAACAATTTAGCTCTACCCACAAAGTTAAATTTATTACGATTGACTTTGAGCCAGTTGTCGCTGAAATTCTTGAGAATATCGAAAGCGGACAAATGGGCGTGGTACTAAAACGCATGATGATGCGTGCAGGTGCTGTGGTCGCAGAGCGTTTGGGGATCCCTGCACTGGTAACTGGTGAGAGTATTGGTCAAGTATCAAGCCAAACCTTGGCTAACCTTAACGTGATTGACCGTGTTACAGAGATGCTGATCTTACGACCGCTTATTCAACACGATAAAGAAGAGATCATTCGTATTGCCAGAGCGATTGGCACCAATGAAATGGCAGAAGCAATGCCTGAATATTGTGGTGTGATCTCTCAAAAACCAACGGTAAAAGCACAGCTTCACAAGATATTAGCTGAAGAAGAAAAGTTTGACTTTGATGTATTGAATACAGTTGTAGCGAACGCGACGGTAAAAGATATTCGTGATATTGAAGCTGAAGCAAAAGAAGAAGTGAAAGAAGCGGAATCGGTAAGTGAATTACCTGACAACGCGGTGGTACTAGATATTCGTTCTCCAGAAGAGGAAGATGCCAACCCTCTAGAGCTAGATGGTGCACAAGTGATCCACTTACCTTTCTTTAGATTAGCCACTAAGTTTGGCGATTTACCACAGGACAAAGAATACTACTTGTACTGTTCGAAAGGCGTAATGAGCCAGTTACAAGCGCTTATTCTGCATGAAAATGGCTATGCTAACGTCAAGGTGTACCGCCCTTAGAATAAAGCATGTTAACAAGCGTTGGGTGAGGCTTAAGGATTTACCCAACGTGCGTTTTTTGTGGGGGTTGCTTGTTTATCCCCGTTTATTTACTAGGTATTTTGTAGCTGCCTTCCACAGTTAGTATCAAAGCGCATCCATGCGCTCCTCGTTCATTCTTTTGAAACGACGCAATCGAGCGAATCAAGAAAACGTCGCCCCGACATCATACTGAATCCTAAACCCAAAAAACTGATAGGAAAGCAACCGACATCCCGCCGGCGCATTGCATATCGGCTTATGCTTCTCAGGTGTGATGAAAGGGGTATTAGCTGCTTATGAAATCTTCTACGGTTTTAGCAGTTAAACTGCTTGCAAGTATTGCAAAAACAATCTGCGTAGTGTGCCTCATAATTCACAGTGTAAATAGTTTTGTGGGAGGCGGTTTACCCGCCGAGAAGTTAAGCCTATTGTCGCGCTAGCTGCCAGCGCTTATTCACTTCCTCAAGTAACTGTTGATTAAACGGTACATCAATATTTTGTTTTGCTGCTAGCTCGCAAATATAGCCGCACATGGCGTCAATTTCTGTGCGTCTGTTATTCGCGAGATCTTGATTCATTGAAGAGCGATTGTTTGCGGTTTGCGCCATTACAGTGTAAGCAAGCGTGACTAGCTCGCTAAGCGCTAAGGTTACGCCTGTACTTGCGGCCACAAGCTGTACTTCATTCATTAAATTAAGGATTTGGGCTGCGTATTTGGGCTGTCTTAACTGACCATTTGCGACTTGTTCCAATGCACTTAACGGGTTAATGGCAATATTAACCGCCAGCTTTTTCCAAAGCGTTGGCATGATATCAAACGTGGTTTGGGCATTTTCAAATGTGCTAAACAGTTGCGAGAATACGCGCTGGTAGTGGCATTCTGCTGGTGAATTTAACGGCCCAAACCAAGTTGCACCTTGTCCTGTATGGTGCACAGTGTCTGCGACTTTATAGCCCGCAATGGATGTGCTTAAGAAGTAGGCGGATTGTGTTTTTTCAAGCGCTGCTAACTCACCAGACCAATCTACCATGCCATTATGACTAAGGATTAGTGCGCCATTTTTTGAAAGAGCAGGGCGAAGCGCTCGGAGTACTTCGATTACTTGATATGCTTTAACGGGAATGATTAGCGTATCTATACTGCTGGCAGGGAGTTCTGCAAGTGTTTTGGTGCTGCATGGGATGGTTTGTTGAATACTTGCTGTTTGATAGCGATAAGTCGCCGCGCGTTTATTTCGAGTGATCAGCGTAATTTGATGAGATTGACTAAGGTGCTGGGCGAGCAGTAATCCTATCGCCCCTTCACCTAAAATATGTATGTTAGCCATGTTTTCTGTTGCGCCAACTTGCCCAAATATAAAATAGAACAAAATAACTGACCGCACCGGCTAAATCAGCCAAAAAGTCAGCGGTAGATGCTTGGCGATACGGTAATGAATGCTGCATCCACTCAATTCCTGCACCGTACAAGGACAGTAGCACTATGTGTGTCCATACCTTTACTTTAAAAGCATGGTGAGAGATAAACGCAAGCACAAAAAATACACCAAAATGTGCCACTTTATCGATATTTGGGAACAGCTTTGGAGACAAGCTAATTTCCTTTGCGAATAGCACCGTACATATAATTAAAGAGATAATCAAAAGAGCTTTATAAACGCGCCGTGTCACAATACATCCTACTTCTGTATGACTAAGCGAGCAGTATACCATCGAAAACTGTCCATTGGGTGAACATCCTAATACGCTGTTTAAAAACTTAAAGTAACTCAAATTAGGCATAAACTGCTATAATCGAGCCAAAATGACTTTAGGAGAGAAGCATGCCTTCATTTGATATTGTATCTGAAATTGATATGACAGAAGCAAAAAATACCGTAGACAATGCGGTTCGTGAGCTTGATACACGTTTTGATTTTCGTGGCGTAGATGCGTCAATCGAGCTAAGCGGTGAAATGATTAACCTCAAAGCGGAAGCAGAACAGCAAGTTATGCAATTGTTCGATATGTTAGTGGGTAAAGCGGCAAAGCGTGGCCTTGATGTGGCAAGCTTCGAGTTAAAAGACATTGAGCGCTCTGGCAAATACGTTTCACGTAAGGTGGCGTTAAAGCAAGGCATCGACAAAGAGATGGCGAAAAAACTGGTTAAGCTTATTAAAGACTCAAAAGTTAAAGTTCAAGCATCAATTCAAGGCGATACGGTGCGTGTAACGGGTAAAAAGCGTGACGATTTGCAAGAAACGATGCAACTGGTTCGTACCGGTGAGCTTGGCCAACCATTTCAATTCAAAAACTTCCGCGACTAATTACGCTTTACTTCATTCCAAAAGTGCATAGATTGCACTTTTGGATTTCTAGACGTCCATTGACAATCATTCCGAAACCCAAGACAATAGCCTCGCATTTTCAAGGTGCTGTACACAACCTAGTGTGGTTGCTAAGTGTATAGATAATCGGGAAACTGGTGCGAACACAAGGGAACATCTAATTGCGTTAATCAACAATAAATTGAATAAGACAGTTTATTGCACGTGATTAGCTTGGATCGGTTCTATGCCAGCGCTGCCCCCGCAACGGTAGAGTGAACTGCTAATTTGCAGGTTTACTGAGCCCGGAGACCGGCCTTGAAACAGTCACTTTGTGTTCTTGTACGGTGGGTACAAGTTAGGGGAAACCATGTTAAATAAAACTGCTCTAAGCGCGGCGATAGCGACGGCGCTCTCTTTTTCAGCATTTGCTGATCAAAATGTTGAACATATCACTGTTACTGCCAATAAATTTGAACAATCTCTAGAAAGCGCACTGTCTGCCATTACGGTTATAGGTCGTGCTGAAATTGAAAAAAGCAATGTTCAAGATGTCGTATCGCTACTCGATAATGTCGCTGGTATTCAAGCGGTTAGAAACGGTGGCTTCGGCCAAAGTGTGAGTTTATTCCTACGCGGTAATGACGCTAAGCATACGCTAGTGTTAATTGATGGGGTTCGAGTGACGGATGCAAACTCCGGTGACAATTCGCTCACTAATTTACCACTTAATAGCATCGAAAGGATTGAGATCATTCGTGGTGCCAAAGCTGCGATTTATGGCTCAGATGCCATTGCTGGCGTGATTAATATTATTAGTCGCGAAGGGAATAATAATACTATCGCGCTTACGACTGGGAGTAACAATTACTCTAAGACCGAAGCAACGGTAAATTACAAAAAAGACAAGTTTAGCATTGCAGCTAATGCGGGTTACACTCATACCGATGGCTATGATGTGATTGAGAAAGACCCAGAAGCTGCAATCACAAAAAACCATGACCGTGATGGATATTATAACGGTAATGCCGGTTTAAATGTGCAGTATGGTGATGAAGAAAGTGGCATTTTTAGCTTACGTTCACAGTACAGTGAAGGTGAGGGGGAGTATGACTCTTTTGGTAGTGATGCTTACCGTTTCCATAACTACACCAATAAGTTGGCGTGGAAAAGACGTACTGACAAGTTTAGCCAAAGTGCGTCATACAGCTTAGGTAAGGAACAAAACGTTCAAATCGGTAATAGTGCTGACGATAACGCTTATGTCACCAAACGCAGCCAATTTGAATATCAGTCGCAATATAGTTTAACTGAAGCTTTGATCTTCACGGGTAACTTTACCTTTCTAAATGAAGATGTTGGTGATTCTACCGCCTCTTTTTCAGAGCCTGAGCGTGATAACTTATCTTTAGCACTAGGTGGGTTTTACAACGATGAAAATTGGCTGGCAGAGGTTGTACTGAGAACGGATGATTATGATTTTCATGGTCGTGCAAACACCTACACGGTTGCTGTAGGTAAGCAACTCATGGATGGCCTGAGTGTTAAGTTGAATCATGGTACTGCCTTTAGAGCACCTTCTTTATCACAGGCGTTTGTGATTGATAGTCCTTACTATCTGCCTAACCCAAATATTAAGCCGGAAGAAGCCACTAATAATGAAATTATTGTCACATGGAGCGGCGAGAACTTCCGTGTGGAAGCTGCGGTATACGATAACCGTATTACCGATAAAATCGTTTATCAGCAAAATGATAAATGGAAATACGTCCCTTACAATGTTCAGCGCGCTGACTTTGAAGGTGCTGATCTTTCTATCGAAATTGAAGACAACTTTGGTATCGAGCATACGGTAAATGCGAGCTATGTGAGTGCTAAAGACGCTGATACCGATAAGCAATTACAGCGCAGAGCGAGACGTACCTTAACTTATTCAGTCAGTAAAGAGTGGGAAAATGTTGACGCAACACTGACCTTAGTCCATAGAGGTAATCGCGACGATAAAGTATGGGGAGCTGAAGGTGCATATACAGTGACTTTACCGTCATATACGCTGTTTAACTTAGCTGCTAACTATACGTTTTTCGACGGATTCAAGTTAAATGGCCGAATTGAAAACTTAACCGATAAGCGTTATTTCAATGCCACAGCGGGCGAAGCAAAAGATGGCTCTTTACTGGGCTATAAGCCACTAGGTAGACAAGCCTACGTTGGTGTGAGCTACAGCTTCTAATGCGTTAACTGCTTTTCAATACCCAGAGTGATCCATCATGAGTAATGGATCACTTTTCTTATTTATCATTTAGGGCCTGTTGACCTTTGCTGTTTGATTTTTGTTCTTCTGAGTGTGTTTTGATCGCGACGCTCGACTTGCCGCCTAGTAATCTAGGCAAAAGTTGAGCAACAATGAACAAAGCGCACTCAGGTGAACCCAAAGGGCAGCGCTTGACTGGCATTTCTACTGTGTTATCACCTGACTTACATAGAATAACTATGCTACGCAGGCTCTGCCTTGTATAAATACCAGTCAAACTGCTGCAAAAACAAACTTGAAAGATCAACAGGCCCTAGTTGCATTACATTTGTAACTGGTGTTCTGCCTTACATGTGGTTGATAATAGATTTGATTTGTATTATTACTACCTTAAGGAAAAGAACATGAAGTCACTATTATTTGGGTTACTCACGCTTGGGATTGTCACATCAGCACAAGCCTCACAGCCTGAAAGCCAGCTTGAACCTCAATTTTCAACACAATCAATGACGGGCGATTTCGCTTGGTTTAACGCGCCATCGCAAACCTGTAGTCGGATCCGCAGCATGATGTACTATCGCCACCCCGGCAACGATCACCTAACGCCTATATCTGTGCCTGTGATCTATACCGGTGGAGAGTGTTGGTCTACTGGCAGGACAACATCTAGCCAAGGTCCAAAGGAAATGTATACGCAGGTTTCAGATATCATTCATCAGCAATTTTCGAATGTGGAACATAACTACAAAGAGTTGACGACCGATATCGTCAACAATATTGCCGCACAATCTAGCTCAAATAAAGTAAGCCACACTACTAGTCTCTACGGCACGATGCATATGAAAATCGCTGGTAGAGTCGATGCGCAAAATAAAGTACCGGTGTTGATCGATGGCTTCGATTTGAAGTCTTACGCTAAGTTTCGTAAGAAGCAGCTTGGGATGAATATTTATATCCATGTCTATATTAACAACGAAAATGTCACCATCAAAGGTAAGTATGATGTACGTACCCAGCAGCTTGAGTTAGATCCTTTAATTTCTAGCTTTAAGCCTGTGGTGACGACAAAAGTAGAGTTGCCGTGGATCCTCGATTTGATAGATACCTTGACTCCGGGGATTTTTGACAAGCTTTATACAGAATTTAGCCGTATTGTGATTGATGTGTTTGAATTCTTGGGTGTGGATATGAGCGAAGATATTCCGCAGGTCATTAAACACAACGCCCAGTTAATCAATTCAGGTGTCGTTCCGCTTAAAGGCTTAGATACCTTAAGACCTGGTGATACTGCGAATTTAGAAATGGAAGTAACGCGTGGGCATTTGCGGATTAAAGATGGCCGCACTAGCTTTTATGTATTTGCTATACCTATGTTGCCGTAAGGCGTAAGCCGAACGCAATCTATTGCGTTCGGCACACAAGTTTAGTGCTTTAAATTTGCCGCAAAATGGCTTTCAAACTTTGCAATTTTAGGGGCAATCATCACACTGCAATAGCCTTGGTTTGGGTTTTCAGTGTAATAATCTTGGTGATAGTGCTCAGCAGGATAAAATTCAGGCGCAGGGCTAACCTCAGTCACTATTTTTTCACTTAACTGGCTCTGATGCTGCGCAATACAATCTTGAGTTTGTTGCTGTTGCTGCTGGTCATGATAAAACACCACACTGCGGTACTGAGTACCAATGTCGTTACCTTGGCGATTCAACTGTGTTGGGTCATGCAGGGTAAAAAACATAGTAAGCAAAGTATCAAAGCTGACAATATCGGCATCAAATTGCAGTTGGACTACCTCAGCGTGGCCACTGTCTCCCCGACATATCATTTGATAGGTGGGATTATCTGTGTGGCCACCTGCGTAACCTGACTGCACTGACTCAACGCCATTGACGCGGCGAAATGCCGCATCAATACACCAAAAACAACCACCACCAAAAGTTGCGGTTTGTAAATTTGCCATTATACCTCCTGCTCAGGGTGTTGTTGCGACTGCTCCTCAAGACGTTTTGTCGTCTCTTCTGGAGATTGCGTCTTCTTAGCTAGTAAAGTATAGGCGGTTGGGATAACAAACAAGGTTAAAATGGTGGCAACACTGACACCTGCAAAAATCACGACACCGATCACCATGCGGCTTTCGAATCCTGGGCCTGTTGCAAACACAAGCGGGATGGAGCTCATCACGGTTGTTAGCGAGGTCATGATAATAGGTCTTAATCGCTGCGCTGCAGCATCGACAATGGCTTGTTCGAAGGCAATGCCTTTGTCACGCAATTGGTTAGCAAATTCCACGATTAAGATACCGTTTTTGGCGCTAAGGCCAATCAACATGACAATACCAATCTGGCTATAAATATTGAGCGTGCTGTCGGTGATAAATAATCCATACATCGCACCGACTAAGCCCAGTGGTACGGTGAGCATGATAACCAGTGGATGGACAAAGCTTTCAAACTGTGCGGCTAATACCAAGAACGTAACGGTGAGCGCCAGAATAAACACATAGGTCATTGCTGATGCACCTTCATAAAACAGCTGTGATTCGCCTTTGTAGTCGATGGCGCCGTCGATATCATTCTCTTCGGCGGCAACTTTATTTAAAAAGTCGAGGGCTTGCTCCAGTGTATAGTCGCCAGCGAGGTTTGCCGTGATAGTGATTGCGCGCATACGGTTGTAGCGGTTTAATCGAGAAGCTGTGGCTTCTTCTTTTATGGTGATCAAACTGTCTAATGGCACGAGCTCATCGCTACGAGATTTCACATAAATATCAGAAATATTATCTGGGGCAGAGAAGTCGGCTTTGGTGCCTTTTAAGATCACATCGTATTCTTCACCGCGGTCAATAAAGGTGGTAACACGACGTTGTCCCAGCATGGTTTCTAGCGTTTGGCCTATAGCACTTACCGACACGCCTAAGTCTGCAGCTTTGGTTTTATCAATGCTTATCAAAAACTGTGGGAAGGTTTCTTTGTAATCGTGATCGAGACGAACCAGTCCTTTATTTTCTCGTGCGCGTTCTAGAATGCGATCGCGCCATGCAGCTAACTCATCGTAGTCGTTACCTTGCAGTACAAACTCAATGGGACGTGAGTTACCGCCGCCGCCAATACCACGGCGCATAATAGCAAAGGCGCGAATATCTGTAACGTCTTGCATTTTACCGCTGATCTCATCCATGACTTCCCAAGTAGAGCGTTTTCGCTCATCCCAGTCTGGCATGCCGATAATAGCAACACCGCCTTGACCACCCCAACCAGGCACCCGAATAAGCACGCGGCTAAGTTCCTCTGAGTCTACATAAGGAAGTAGGCGCTCTTCAATTTTTGCCATATTTTGCGAGTTGTTTTCGTAGCTTGCCCCTTCTGGGCCATTCATCATAACGAAGAAAGTACCACGGTCTTCTTTTGGTGTCAGTTCAGATGGGATCTGTTTAAACAGGCTATAGCTGGTAAAACCCGCCAGTGCCAACATCACAATCAGGCTGTATTTGCGCGATAAGTTGTCTTGTAAAACTCGGCGATACCCTTGTTCTAGTCGTCCAAATTGACGGTCCATCCACTGACTAAAGCGGTTTTCTTTATTGCTAGGCTTTAATACTTTGGAGCAAAGGGCAGGAGACAAGGTCAACGCGGTAATACTGGAGAACAGCACTGCAGCACTTACTGCAAAGGCAAACTCGGTAAATAGGGCACCAATACGACCATCCATAAAGACTAAGGGAATAAACACGGCAACCAAAACCAGCGTTGTTGCAATGATGGCAAAGCCTACTTCTCGCGCGCCACGGTATGCCGCCAGTAACTTGGGTTCGCCAAGCTCGATGCGGCGGTAGATATTTTCTAGCATTACAATGGCGTCATCGACCACCAGGCCGATGGCAAGCACAAGTGCAAGCAGCGTCAGCAAGTTGATAGAATACCCCATGGCCAGTAAGAACATAAAGGTTGCAACTAAGGCTACCGGCACGGTAACAGCAGGGATCAGCGTAGCGCGGATATTGCCAAGGAAGATGTAGATAACGAGTACCACCAACGCCATGGCAATCGCAAGTGTGCTGTATACTTCAGCAATGGACTCACGGATAAAAATAGAAGAATCGTAGCTGTCTTCTATGGTGGTGCCTTGAGGCAGGTTGCGTTTTATTTTTTCAAGCTCTTTACGAGCGTTGTCGACCACTTCTAGCGTATTGGCTTTGGCTTGCTTAACAACACCAAGGCCAATCATATTTTTACCATTACCACGGAAGGTACTTTCGTCGTCAGCGGCTTCAAGTACCACCTGCGCGACTTCACCAAGTCGCACCAAATAGCCTTGTTCACCGCGCTTAATCACTAGGTTGTCAAAGTCTTCTTGAGTCTTATAGCTTCTGGCAATACGAACAGAAAAATCACGGTCAACGGACTCTATTTCGCCAGCGGGTAATTCTACGTTTTCTCTGCGTAGCACTTGTTCAATATCACTACTTGTGACTCCACGAGCAGCCATCGCCTTTCGGTCTAGCCAAATCTTCATGGCGTATTGACGCTCACCGCCAATACGTACATTTGATACGCCATCAACAACCGCCAGACGGTCAACGATAAAGCGTTGGGCGTAGTCTGAAAGCTGCAAGGTATCCATGGTTTCGCTATTGAGTACAAACCAAGC
Organism: Pseudoalteromonas flavipulchra NCIMB 2033 = ATCC BAA-314; assembly: GCA_000814665.1. Classification (GTDB taxonomy): domain Bacteria; phylum Pseudomonadota; class Gammaproteobacteria; order Enterobacterales; family Alteromonadaceae; genus Pseudoalteromonas; species Pseudoalteromonas maricaloris. The sequence continues at coordinate 68,842 of JWIH01000012.1, read as the reverse complement.
GATAGGGCTTTCATCGCTGTTTGATTTCGATACTTCAGGTGGCCTAACTTGCTCAGGTAGTCTATCTAGCGCACGAGAAACGCGCTCACGTACATCATTTGCAGCAGCGTCGATATCACGATCGATATTAAATTCGATAGTGATATTTGAGCTACCGTTGCGGCTACTGGAATTTATGCTTTTGATCCCTTCGATCCCCGAAATCCGGTTTTCTAGTACTTGGGTGATCTTGGTTTCTACTACTTCCGCTGATGCGCCTGTGTAGTTAGTGCTTACACTGACAATTGGGGTTTCAATATCAGGGTATTCGCGCAGTGGTAGCATAGTAAATGCCACTAAGCCAAAGGTCAGCAGCAGTAAGTTAATGACGATCGCGAAGATCGGGCGCTTTACCGCCGTATCAGTGATTCTCACGTCGCCTTACCCCTTTACTTCAACTTTTGAGCCTGAGCGGATCTTCAAGGTGCCTTCCGTGATCACTTGTTGCCCCTCTTTAAGCCCTTCGTCGATAGCCACCCAGCCGCTAAAGCGAGTTTGCAGGTGTACTTCGCGTTGTTGCGCTTTACCTTGGTCGTCAATGACAAATACAAAATGCTTATCTTGTCTTGGAATGATGCTTTTTTCTGGCACTACAAGGGCTTGTAATCGAGCCAGTTCAAGCCCCATATGTAGCAGCATACCTGGGCGAAGTTTATGGTCTAGGTTGGTGAAGCTCGCTGTCACTCGTACCGAGCGCGTTTGTTCATTAATGCGCGGGTCAATATGGGAAACCTTACCGGTAAATAGTTGCTCTGGGTAAGCTTCACTTTGTGCATTCACTTGCATACCAAGCTGCAGTTGCGCTAGGTATTTTTCAGGTACCTGAAAATCCACTTTGATGATGCTAATGTCATCGAGTGTGGTGATCACTGTATTGTTGTTTACGAAGCTACCGATAGAGATATTTCGAGTACCCAATAACCCATCGAATGGCGCATAAATGGTCATCTCGGCGAGTTTTGTTTTGGTGGCTTCCAATTGCGCCGTTAAGGTGTCTACCTTTGCTGATTGTGCTTCTAGTTGAGAGCGAGCCGCCGATTGAGTTTTTGCGAGGTCTTTAAGGCGGTTTAGTTGTCTAATTTCTTCTTTTAGCGTCACTTTCAGCGCTTCGATATCGAGTTTCTCTTCGGCATCACGCAACTGGACTAGCTTATCGCCTTGTTTTACTACGTCTCCGTCATCGAAATATAGGGCTGCCACGTAGTCGCTTTGGGCGCTACTCACGTTGATTGCTTGATTTGCTCTAGCGGAACCAATAGAGTGAACAGCAATAATACGTTCTTCTTTGGCTACAGTATGAGCTTGAACGGAGGTTACGGGTGCCGAGTTGCCACTCATTTTGCCTTCCGAGGCTGGTAAATATAAATAGCCGCTGATAACGACTAGCACTACAATGATAAAAGGAAACAGTGCTTTTCCTGATTGATGACGCATAAAAGTGACCCAGATTATAATTTGTCTCTAGTTTACAAAATTAAAGGCTAACAAAGTCTACGGCATATCCTGTAAATTTGTGCATTAAACGAAAATGTAATTCAATTTAAGTGTTTGTACCTAAATTAAATATTATGAAACACAGTCATTCATGTAAACGATGCATCACAATACGTAAATTAGTCGCATGGGCGATCATCATGTATATCTTTTATGTCTGGTATACCCATGCTTGAAGCAAAACTACGTGCAACTGCTGACCGCAATGGCGTTGAATTTATGCTGGTTGGTGCAATTGGATTGGTTGTTATCATGCTTTTTGTCAACTTGCGTGGTACAGCTATTACTATTGTAGAAATATTTCTTGCCAGCGCCATGTTAGTGGCTATTTTTGTTGGATTTCTTAAAAGTCAGCAACCATATTTTAGTTTATACTTTACAGAACAAGAGTTTAGGTATGTGCATAAATATGGAGCTTGGCCGCTATCCATTGTAAACTTCCACTCCAGCGGCATTCCCAAAGTTCAACAAGGTGTTGAAACACTTGAGTTAAATGCAGTTGGTATTAAACTTAATGATATTGATGCGTTTTTATTAAATTTAACACCTCGACTTGCGGGTAAATTATTGATCGAGCAGCGGCATATTTTTTTACAAGCTGTTAAAATGCATTGCGAAAATGGCAACTGCCCATCTGAATGGTTGATAGAAGAAACCGTTTTTCGCTCCAAGGCGGGAAAAGAATATACTGGTTTAATGGCAATGTTTGCAAACCGGATGGATAATTTAAAGACAGTGACGGGATATGATTTATTGATCCCCGCGACTGCCTTAGACAGGGATATTTGGCAATTTTCAGTCATGTTAAACCGCTGGAAACTTAACCCTAAAGAGGTGGTAAAAGCATTGTTAGAAGAACAAACCACCTACTGAAGATGTAACAGGATACACCAATATGAGCTTAGAAACGGCCTATATTAAAAGTGGGCGTAATACCATTATTCACAAAGAGAAGAAGTTAGATCTTGTGATTGTGAATGGTGAAGCACACCCAAAAATCAAGGTGACTGCAAATGGTTTGGTGCCTTTTAAGGAAGACTTACCTAGAAACCGAAGAGAAGCTAAAGAGCGTTATTTAGAGGTCGTCCACGTTTCGAGTATTGATGTATTTGGTGAAGTAAAGCGGTTGTTGTTTATTCAGGCTTTAGACGGCCGAGAATACAAAATAGATTACAGTAAAGTTGGCACTAAGTTGTTCGTGCGAATACATCAAGAGAGTTATCTATAATTCATAAGGAATAATATGAATGCATTCAAGGGAAGTTGGGTTGTACTTGCGCTAATATTAACGGGTTGTGGCGGAGGCTCTGGGAGTGATGAACCGAGTCAAGTCAGCGCATCGGTTAACGCGGGTGCTGATGTCCAAGTAACTGAAAAAACAGAAGTCACCTTGAATGCACAAGCATCACCTGCAGGTGGTACTTTTAACTGGCAAGTAATCTCTGGTGCAAACGTCAGTGAATTTCCAATCACGGAGCAACAAGCCGCTTTTGTTGCACCGGATATCAAAGCCGATGTCAATTTACTTATTCAGGTTGATTATGTTGCGCCTGATGGCAGTCTTGCAAGCGACCAAGTGACGGTTGCTATCAAATCTAACAATCAATTACCTATACCAAGTATCAGCCAAACAGCACCGGAAACATTACCAGCCAAATATAAAGATACTATTGTCCTCAGTGGCGCAGGCTCCTCCGATCCAGATGAAAATGGCCAAGTGGTTGCTTATCAGTGGCAGCAAGTAAGTGGTCCCACAACAATACAGCCAACGGGCTTGAATACAGCTACTTTATCTTTTGTCCATCCATTATTGGCGAGCTCTCAGGCGTCAATCTGGCAGTTGACGGTTACCGATGATGAAGGCGGACAAGCCAGTACCCAGTTTACCCTCGGGCTACTTGCGAATTCGGATGTGGTAGTGGCAGATGCTGGGAGCGACCAGCAAGTGCAAGAGTTTGATGAGGTCACGCTTGATGGCTCAAACAGTGATACTGTATCTGGTCAGAAACAGTGTGTATGGCGGCAAGTGACGTCTGGCACTCAGATAGCATTAAGTTCTGTTACCGGGTGTTCAACAACTTTTAACGCACCAGATCAAAATATTTTGTCGCAAGTGGAATTTGAGCTGACCGTTACTGACTCGCAAAACCGCTCTGCTACCGACACCGTGCGCATTGATATCGAGAAAAAGCCATTAGGTAAACTAAACGATAGTGGCCAAACCGCGTGTTATAACAATACGGATGCGATCACTTGTAGTATGACGCAGTTTACGGCTCAAGATGCGCAGCGTGGGCGTGATAATTTTGCCTCTCAGGTGGCGAAAGAAGGCAGTGGTCGAGCAGGTTTTGATTTTACCAAATTAAATCGCTTTGCGGATGAATTGCCTGATGACGCTACGGACTTTGCTTGCGTTCGTGATAACGTCACTGGACTTATTTGGGAAGTGAAAGAAGCAAGTTCGGGTACATTACCAAACACTTCTTCTCGCAACGCACAAAATAGTTATACCTGGTATGTTGAGGTAGACGGAGCAATTGCCGAGGGAAGTGTTCAGGCTGCAGCAAATACAACCTGCCCGCAGGATAGTCATTGTGGTATTCAAGCTTTGATTGATGAAGTGAATAATCCTGCCGTTGGAGAGCAAAGTTACTGTGGTGGTAACAATTGGCGCTTACCAACTTATATGGAACTACTTGGACTACTAGATTACGGCAGTGCAAGTACAGCGGTGATAGATGAAGCGCTTTTCCCTAATTTACCTAGTACAACCACGCTTGGTCATCGCTATTACTGGACCTTGCAGTCGAGTTTAGATGGTACCGGTGGCACGCTGAGAAGAGCTTATGTTGTCGACATGGATACGGGCAATGATTTTGCAGTAGAAAAGTCTAGCAGCGCATTTGTTAGGTTGGTAAGGAATCCTTAGGGAGCGTGGTATGAAAATTATTGCAACTATACTATTTACTTTGTCATTAACGGCTGTTTGCCAAGCGCAAACTTGCGTTGGTACCGGCTCCAATACCAGTCGCTATACGATAAACAGCAACGGTACTGTGCTCGATAGCCAAACGGGATTAATGTGGCAGCGCTGCAACTTTGGGCAAAGTTACAACGCGACTGCTCAAAGTTGTGAAGGCAATGCTCAGCAACTTACTTGGCAGCAAGCATTGGTGGTTGCCAACGAAGACCAATTTGCAGGGTTTACAGACTGGCAAGTGCCTAACGTTAAAGAACTGGCCAGTATTGTGTATCACGAGTGTGTGACTCCAGCAATAAACATAACGGTATTTCCAACGACCAAAAGTAATAATTATTGGTCGGCAACGACCCAAACGAACCAACCTCAGTTTGCTTGGGTGTATCAGTTTGCTGATGGTAAAAATAATCCAACCATTAAAACTGCGGATGCCTTTGTCAGGTTAGTAAGATACTACCAATAGCCCTTATTAGTGGTATTGCTACTACCCTTGATGCTAACGGGTATGGATCTCTAATATTGCCAGTCAGACATAGCTTGTTACTTTCATCCGTCTAAAATGGCTTTGGGATTGTTTGATCTTTTGGTACTCTCCTGAAGCACCCCTTTCCCGTCTTACATTCTGCACACAGGAGGCCATATGAATCGATTACTCAGCGCGATAGCCTTGTCTTGTGCCGTATTGACGTCTTCTGCCCATGCTAACAATAAGTGCGATGTTGAACTTGGGCATGGTCTTATCATCACTGACAACGAAATTCGTATCGTTGATGATGGTCAGACTCGAATCCAAATCAACAATGATAGTCAGCTTTTTATTCTAGGTCGCTGGATTGAGTTAGATCAGGAAGGGGAGAGAGTTGTGCGCGAGTACTCTCTAGGAATACGGGATACCGTTCCTGAGCTGGTTAATCTGGCGACCGATGGCGTCAACCTCGGATTGAGTGCGATTGAGCAGGTGGTTGAGGGGATGTCCGACAAAGAACCTGAAGTGCTCAAAACGCAGTTGCAATACGTTGAACGTGCGCTGATGGATAAGTTTAAGCGTGGAGATGATTTCTTTTTTATCGCACCACAGTCACTTTCTAAAATTGATGATTTCTTTACTAAAGAGATCAGCCAAAAAATTCACTCTGCTGTTCATGGTTCGTTGGGCTCTATTTTAGTCTCTTTGGGGGATGCGTTTAAATCTCGCGAAGGGAATATCGAAGATCGCATTAACGATATGGGACAACGCATGGAGATTATTTCGAAAGAGATAGATAAATCGCTGCAGAAAAAGGCCCATCAATTAGAAGAAAAAGCGGCAGAATATTGCGAGTGCTTAAACACCTTAGATCAAACGGAAGAAAAACTACAGCGTATAGTACCTGAGCTGGTTGCTTACGATCTTGTCCAGATCCGCTCATAATCCATAGCAACTTTTGGCATTGTCTCGGCTGAGTTTATGCCAAGTTGACGATATGCCTATCACGTCTAAATAATCCTGCCATATTTGCCAATAGCTTTTTTGCATAAGAGAAACCGGATAATTCGAACCTAGCATTAGGCTTTCTTCTCCTGCATGTGTGATTAAGTGAGTAAGCCACTCAGAGAGTGTTAGTGGGTTTGCTAACATTTCGTGGCCAGAGCACTTGATCATGACATTATTAAGCGCTCCAATGCGCCTTAATATATCTGTACAAGGACTGTTAGCGTCAATAAAACCAGCATGGTTAAATACGATTTTAAGGTCAGCTTTTTGTTCTGCAAGTTGTAATATAAGGTCTACTTTTTCGCTTTGTTTAAATTCTAATTGCGCCTCAAAATGTAGTCCATGCTCGGCAAGACAGGTGAGATTTTCGAGCACGAAAGGCGCAGACAAACGTTGGCTGTCACAGCCTTCGGTGATGTCTCTTATCGCCACGAGATGAGGATGTGCTAACTGTGCTATAGCTGCGCTAAATTGCTCAGGAGTCGCGTTAATAGGTGCGTAACCGACGGCTTTAAAAGGAAAGCTGCCTAGTTCCTGATTTAACCAATGTAATTCGTTGATGGGATTGTGATTATCAAAACCGGCTTCCACATGCACTAAGGCTTCGAGTGTAAACTGTGCATGGTGGGGGAGACTTGTAAGGGTATGGTTCTGCCTTATTTTTTCCAGATTAGGCCAAGCGGGTGGGTTGTGCTTGAGCCAAGAATATTGTCCTAACGCTAAATCGAAAAAGTGTAAGTGGCTATCAATAATTCTCAGACTCATCACGCATTCCTTTTTTACTGTGCGGTATAACCGCCATCAATGCTTTGTAGGCTACCTGTGATAAAACTCGCATCCTCACTTAACAAGAAAGCAACCAGCGCTGCAACCTCTTGCGGTTGCCCTAATCTACCCAATGGCTGCAACAGGGCTTCTTCTGCAACGATTTCAGCTTTATCAGCGCCGCTACGTGCGCAGTAACTATCAATGGCATGATGGAATAACGGGGTTTCAATTGTGCCAGGGCACACTGCATTCGCGCGAATGTTAAATTTGGCGTAATCCAATGCTGTGGTTTTCGCCATCGAAGCAAGCGCGCATTTAGACAGGTTGTAAGCGAAGGAGTTAGGTTTACCAATAACAGCCTGATCCGAAGACATCAATACGATGCTACCGCTACCTTGTGATTTCATGCTTGGTAATACGGCTTGAATGGCAGCGTAAGCGCCTTTCACATTCAATGCAAAAAGGGCGTCAAGTGTGGCTTCGTCGGTATCTTCGATGGTTGCACTCAGATGTTTCCCCGCGTTTGAAACGAGCGCATCTATTTTCCCTGTTTCTGCGACTATATCTGCAATTGTTGCCTTTACATCGGCGACTTTACTGACGTCACAATGGCGAAAAATCCCTTGTTCACTGGGCTGAATATCGAGGTTATAAACGGTGTATTGTTGCGATAGCAGCTTGTTGACAATGGCGGCGCCAATGCCAAAGCTGCCACCGGTAACGATGGCAACTTGGTTCATCATTAGTGTCCGCAGCCGCCAGCAGCGTGTACGTGACCATGTGAAATTTCTTCTGCAGTTGCTTCGCGTACAGAAAGGATCTCAACATCAAACGTTAATGTTTTTCCTGCAAATGGGTGGTTTAAGTCGCAATCCGCATTAAAGCGTCCTACTTTTACTACCTTAACCTGATGACGACCTTGGTTTGAATCGACAATAGCAGTCATGCCTGGCTTCCAAACTTTGCTGTCACCAAGACCTTGAAGGTGCTTAATAGGAATGCGCTGCACTAGACCTTCTTGATATTCGCCATAAGCTTGCTCTGGCGTTAAGGTTACCGTAAAGCTATCGCCACCGGTTTTACCTTCAAGTTCACTTTCAAGACCAGGTAGCATGCCTTCAGTACCGTGCAGGTAGTTTAGTGGCTCGCCTTCTTTGCTTGATTCGATTTGGCTGTCACCTTCGTGAAGTGTGTAGTGAAACTCTACCACTGTGTTCTTTGCAATTTGCATAAGTAAACCTTAAATAAATAGTGTTCGGTGACGCCATTTAGCATCCACCTGTAAAGCTGTAGTTTACGTGAGTGCGCTTCTTGGACGCAAGTCTATCCCTTTAATTTGGGCTCTCACTTTGCTTTGGCTTGCCATGGCGCAGTATTGATTGGAGTGCTTCAATGCTAGAGATTGAGGAGCTAGCTGGTTGAGTCTTATTGCTTTTTAGTGCAGCAGGAGCTGGTAAAAACACCATTAACACTTTGCCAGGTTTTAATAGACTCTGTGCCGTGAGTGAATTCCAATTTAATAAATCTTTTACCGCGACCTTGTAGTGACGGCTGATAGTCCACAACGACTCGCCTTGTTTTATGGTGTGGTGATGTTCCACTTGAGGTATGGGCTTGGCTTTTATTTCTTTAATATAAGGGCTTACGTCATAGTCGATAAGTAAGTCTAACTGCTCATTACTCTCGGAAACTAATAGCTTTTCGCCAACTCGGATCAAATCAGAGCGCTTATTGTTTAGCGCTTTTAGTGCACTAACACTCATTCCCGCATTTAACGCGATGCGGTAGAGTGTGTCGTTAGCTTTGACTGTGTAGCCTTGGCTGAAGTTTTCCCTGAAAAATGCACTTTTCAACAATGCTTGCTCGGATAATGGTAATAACACTTTGTGAGGACCGTTTGGAGAGCTTCTATGTTTTAAGATCCCTTGATTGAGTGCGTATAGTTGACGCTTTTTGATACCGCTGAGTTTAGCCAGTTGATTGACGTCAAATTGCTGTCCAATATCAAGTATCGACGTAGTGGCCTTGTTGGGCAAACTTGGTACCTTAAAACCCTTGGGTGAGGTTTTTAGTAAGTGGCTGAGCGCTAAGAGTTTGGGCACGTAGTCTGCGGTTTCTTTTGGTAATGTTAAGTGCCAAAAGTGGGTCGACTTTCCTGCTTTTCTATTTTTTGCGATGGCCTTTTTGACGCGCCCTTCACCACTATTGTAGGCTGCAAGCGCGTGTAGCCAGTCGCCATCAAAGCGTTCATGCAAATACAGCAAATAATCAAGCGCGGCGTCAGTCGATGCTAACACATCCTGTCGACCGTCATACCATTCGTCTTTCTTGATGCCGAAATGGTAGGCAGTGGCATCCACTAGTTGCCAAACTCCAACAGCATTTTGTTGCGATTTGGCCTTTGGTCTAAAGTCACTTTCGACAAAAGGGAGTAATGCGATTTCAATAGGAAGACCTTTGCGCTCTACCTTTTTTACTACGTGATAAAAGTAGGGGGCGGCGCGCTTATTTACCACATTGAGATAATTAGGCTGTGATAAATACCATTTTATGCGCTTATCAAGCCTTGGGTGAGATGCAGTATTAAAACTGAGCTTTTGGCGTATGTGTTGCCATAAATCATCGTCTCTGAGGGGGGCTTTAACGGTAGTGATTTTGGGAGGTTCTACCTCAACGATAGCAGGAGACGTGACTGGCTTTTCTACGGGCACTTGAGTGAGAGCCGACAAAATGGCTTGCCTGCTCACCTGTGGACTGCTACTGCTTTTACACCCAGAAAGCATGGTTAATATTATTAACCCGCTCAGCTGTATTAATACTCTGTTCATCCTTTTACTATACCGAGAGGTTAAGTTTTATTCAAAATTTCTTTGCTGCTGAAAGTGCTGCCACTGCAATAACGCGCGTTGCTGCATGTGTTTATCTGGATATAAAATACTTATTTTATCAACCACTTGCTGAGTATCTTGTAACGCTAATAAAGCCAAAAATTGTGCTGGAGTGGCCAGCATTTCAGGACGGTAGGGTTTTCCTGTTGCTGGTAATATCCAATCGAGTGCATAGCGATTAAAGTGGGTAATCGCTTGTTGCCACTGTGTAGTATGCGGTAAATGCGCAAGTGGGATCTGATCCACGCTATAACCTGCTATCAAGCCTTGATATTTTGGCAGATAAACACTGATGTCATGACCGCTAAAGCCCGTGACTTGAGCAAGCTCAACCACTACACCTCCTAGCTCCACGGTTTTAGGCGCGTTACCAATGGCTTTACTCGATGGCGCTTGTGTGGCGAACTTGGACCACGTTGCAATTCTACTTTTTGCCAGTGTAAGTTTGGCTTGCCATTTCGGCCGTTCACTAGGTTCAAGAGACGCGATACGATTTTCACTAAGCATGATGCTTTGGTTAAAAAGCTCAAGCTGTGAGTGAAAGGCCCTCGTCAATGCGTTGGCTGATATTGCCGTTGGACTTAGCCATTGTAAATTTGGATAAGCATGCTTGAGTAGCACTATGCTGGTGTCTTGTTTGATATCGGCATGCAAAGAGATTGCGTAACAAAGCGGAACGGTGAGGCGCTTTTCTAATTCGTGGATCAAGGCTTCTGTGGTGACAAGATCGCCATGTATGGATGCCAACAGTGCACACTGTTTGCCAATAACTACAGCTTGATTGGGCTGTAAAGCGCTATCTTTTCCTTGGATAAAATAAACCGCGTCATTGACTTTATGGAACTGATTAGCATTGGCGGCGGTACTTTTAAAACTTGCCGCCAATAGAATGATAGCCCAAATAAGAGAGATGCTACGTAAGATAGGTTTGCTCCAGTATGTCGGCATTATTCGCCTGCTGGCAGCACTAACTTGTCGATGAGCGTGGAAACGAACTCAGCGTCTTGCTGTTGCTTTGCTTCCAATGCTTGTAAATCATGACAAAGGTGTAGGGCTGCGAGTAGTAAAGCATTGTGATCATTGCGAACAGTTGAACGTTTACGCATTTCTTCTACACGTCGGTCTAAAAGCGCTACGGCGTTATGCAGCGCTTCTTCTTGATCTGGCGCACATGCAAATTGATGTGACTTGCCAAGTAACGTCACTGTTACTTGGTTATTCTGCTCAGACATTAGCTCGCCTGTTGAGTTTGCAACTTATCAAGTAGGCCAGATAAAGATGAACTAAATTCTTTTTGCTTTTCTTCGCTTTCTAGCATTTCAAGCTGTAGGGTTTCATTTTCATCGATGAGTTTTTGATTTTGTTCTTTTAGTGCCGAAACTTCCGATTTTAACTGGTTATTTTGGCTCAAAAGTTGGTCAATCAACTGGTCGAGTTTTTGGAGATCTTGGTTATTCATAAATGCGCTCATATGACTGTGATTTGTCATGCAAATGTAAAACAAAGCGGCTAAGGATGCTAGTGTTTACGCGACTTTCTGCTGATTTTTCTCAACTTTTAAGAGATAATGCCGATATTGGAATATTTTGTTCAGAAGTGATTCAGTCTAAAGTTAAAAATTGATGAATCATTGCTTAAATTTAGCTCAGGTTTATTTCACCAGTGTTGTTATTATTTTTATCAAGGCGGGGTTATGCTCAGTTACCGACATTCTTTTCATGCAGGAAACCCTGCCGATGTGATCAAACATTTAGTATTGGCAGAAGCTCTGTCATACATGGCTAAAAAAGATAAGCCATACGATTACGTGGATACGCACTCTGGCGCTGGTTTTTTTGAGCTGGCGAGCAGTGATGCGCAAAAAACTCAGGAGTATCTGCAAGGCATAGCTAAGCTGTGGAACTATTCAGGATCCGTGTCGGCAATTAGCGACTATGTGGCACTAATCAAGTCTTTTAACGAAGGCGATAAATTAAGCCATTATCCTGGCTCTCCTAAGGTAGCGGAGCACTTCTTACGTCGTCAGGATAACGGCTGGTTTTTTGAGCTACATCCAAAAGATCTTGAGCTGTTAAAGCAAAATACGGCACATAAAAAATCACTGCGCGTCACTGGGAGTGATGGTTTTAAAGGGCTGTTAGGATTGGTGCCTCCAGCTTCACGCAGAGCCTGCGTGCTGATGGATCCTCCATATGAAATCAAATCCGATTATGATGTTGCGGTTAAAAGCATTATAAAAGCGCACAAGAAGTTTGATTCCGGCGTGTATATGATCTGGTACCCCGTTGTTGACCGTGAACGCATTGATGCAATGGAGTCGAGCCTGATTGAATCTGGAGTGCGTAATATCCAAGTGTTTGAACTTGCCACCCGGGCAGATACCCAAGAACGAGGCATGACGGCTTCTGGTATGATGGTGATCAATCCACCTTGGACCTTAAAGAAAACCATGGATCAAGTGTTGCCCGAGCTGGTTTCATTATTGGCTGAGGATGACGGTGCGTTTTATCGCAGTATTCAATTAGTAGAAGAATAGTAAAAATAAACTGCTAAGCTATCTAGGGCCTGTTTACCTTTCAAGTTTGTTTTTGCAGCAGTTTGATTGGTATTTGTACAAGGCAGAGCCTGCGTAGCATAGTTATTCTATGTGAGTCAGGCGAGAACACAGTAGAAATGCTAATCAAGCGCTGCCCTTTGGGTTCACCTGAGTGCGCTTTGTTCATTGTTGCTCAACTTTTGCCTAGATTACTAGGCGGCAAGTCGAGCGTCGCGACCAAAACACACGCAGGAGAACAAAAATCAAACAGCAAAGATCAACAGGCCCTAGTCGATAATGTATTGAAGAGACTTAGCAGTTTATCTTGGGACCTAGTTATTTCTTAACAAACTTCGTTAAAATAACGATGTTTTGACCTTCTACGCGACCTTCAATATGCTCTGGGTTTGAAGGCGAGAGGCGAATGTTACGTACCGCAGTGCCGCGTTTTGCAACTAGGCTACTACCTTTAACATCCAAGTCTTTAATCAAAGTCACTGTGTCACCAGCGCTCAGTTTCACCCCGTTACTGTCTAGGTGAACAAGGTCGTCATCCTCTGCAAGTGCTTGATCTGCCCATGCTCGAGTCTCATCTTCTAGATACAGCATGTCTAATGCATCTTGAGCCCAACCATTATCTGGCGCGAGGCGTTTAAGCATACGGTAGGCAACAACCTGAACGGCAGGAACTTGGCTCCACATACTATCGTTTAAACAGTGCCAATGGTTGGCTTCTAAATCCTGTTGACCTTCAACCTGTGGTTTGCACTGGCTACAAAGATAAACACATTTGTCAGAATGCGCCTCGGCGACTGGTGGTACTTCGTATACTTCGAGACCATCCGTTGAGGTACATAGCTCACATTGATTGTTACTGCGCTCAGCAAGCGCGGCAGCGATAGTCATAATGATTTCCCAAGCTGTAAAAGCGCCATTATACCAAATGCGTCAATTGATGCTCAATTTATGGGAAGAATTTATGCGTATAACTTGATCTATGTCCAGAGCAGAGGTTATCTGCCACCTTTTGCGTGTATAGGTAGTTGGGAAATATACTGCTGTTCTATTTTTTCGATTTCACCAGAGAGTTTAAGTTGTGCGATAGCTTGATTTATCCGCTTAAGTAATCCTTGATGCTTTGCTAACAGGCGTAGCTGCAACATCCCTTCTGAATGTAGTTGGTTGAAGCTAAATGCAATACCAAGTTGTTCTGACCAATATAATGCGGGTAAATCACCAATGATAATATGCTCAATCCGACGTAAGTTTAGGGCTTGCAATAGCTCTTTTTCGGATGCGAAATCAACCCGCTCGAATAGTTGGTCATCATGGTAGTAGTAGCCTCTCACTGTACCGACTTCGATACCCGTTAGGGTTAATACCGGTGGCTGAGACTGACGAGTAACAACGTACTCTTTGATTGGAAGGATGGGATCTGAGTAGATAAATCTATCATCTTGCTTTTGCTGTTCGTTCAACCAATCTGGACTGATGATATCAAAATCAATGTGCTGCTTTTCTAGATAAAAGTTTGTGCGTTTCGCTGGGAGAAGCAGATTTTCGCCTCTGATCTTTGCCTTAACCAAAATGGCTTCTACCATTTCGGGCAGGATCCCGGGCGCATCTTCGCTGTGAGTAAAATAAGGGTAAAAGCTTCCCGAGCCACTTAAACTGTACTTTAAGTAGGGGACTTGTTCTGCCTTAGTCAAACCGGCAAAGGCGAATAACCAGACGATCAAAACTTGCTTCATGCACTCATCTTAGCTTAACTTTTCTTAGACAGGCAAGCCACTGGCGTTCTGTGAATTAAAAGCCTACTCTTTATAAGGACTTAGTTTAATAAGTTGGTAACTTTTAGTTATAAGTGTTGTAAAATAGCGAAACTTTTTTATTGCTCGGGGCGTTACCATATTATACGCTCCGAGATACGTGGTTTCCTTTTACCTAATAAAGGATACGAATGTTAATGAGTGGTCCGGTGACTGAAGTACGTAAATCAGCAGTGCAGTATATTGCACGACAGGCCATTTTACGGCCAGATCAAGATGTCTTTGCCTATGAGTTACTTTACAGAGACTCAGACAACAATGCTTTCCCAGTTGGGGTGAGCGATGGGCAAGCGACTGGGCGAATGTTTTTTAACTCCTTAATGTTTATCGGTGTAGACCGTTTGGCTGCGGGGCAGCTTGCCTTTATCAACCTATCCGACGAATCCTTGCTGCAGGAATTACCTAGCTTATTAGCGCCACAGAAAATTGTGGTGGAAATCGTTGAGCGCTCTAAAAATATTCCTTCACTGGTGAATACAGTGACTAAGTTAACAGAGAGAGGCTATCGATTTGCGCTAGATGACTACGACGGCACGTCAAAGTGGGATCCGTTGTTACCACTCATGGAATTCGTCAAAATTGAGGTTGAGCAGCCAATTATAAAAACCAATATGACGGTAAAAAAGCTCAAGCGTCAGTATCCAGATATTAAGGTTATTGTTGAGCGTATTGAAACAAAAGAAGAGTTCGAGATCATCAAATCCTCTGGAGCTGATTTTTTCCAAGGTTTCTTTTTCGCCAAACCTGAAATGCTCAATCATGGCAACGTGGAACCATCGAAAATGGTGGTCTTTCAGCTGCTACAAGCCACTGCCAGAAAGTCTTTATGCTTCAAAGAAATACAAACTAGAGTAAGCAAAGATCTGAGTTTAACCGCACGATTGCTAAAACTGGCGAACGCGAAAGCTGGTGAAGACAGGTTAGAAATTAAGTCTATCTCTCAGGCCGTTGTGTATTTAGGTGAAGACGCAATTAGGCAGTTTGTTAAAGTACTCGCATTGAGCGAATTGGGTTCAGATAAACCCAGTGAGCTGACGAGAATGGGGTTAACCCGTGCCAAGTTTGTGGAAACATTTTTGATGCCTGGAGGCGAAGAAATGGCAGAAACTGGCTATTTGCTTGGTCTCATGTCTATCCTTGACGTGATCCTTGATGTCGATCTTGCTGTAATTGCAGCAGAATTTTCTCTCGATGATTCGCTTTCTAGTGCGCTACTAAGTTATCAAGGATTGCTTGGTGGAGCGCTACGTTTAGCATTTGAAATTGAGCGCAATGATTGGCGCGAAGCAGAGCTCATTTTACAAGCCATTCGACCGGCAACACCGACCAATTATCTTTATGATATGGCGCTTTCTAGTCGAGCCTACGCCGATGAAATCCTCTCTATTGTTGCAGGTGATGAACAGTAGTTCTCATCTGACAACATGAAACGGTAAGTAATCGGAGTTGCGGATAGTTAGCGCGTTTCTTACAGCTCATTTAAGCGCTAACGACGTTGAATTCCCGTCCAATAGCCAACTATTGGTATTACTTACCCAAAGCTCAGATTAAATTGAATACCTATGGTTTTTAAATAGTTTTGTTCTTGCTCTAAATCTGCTTGAAATAGCGAGTGTGATTCGAGCCACTCAGTTGCAATGTGAAGTATCAAGGCGTTATCAACTGCTGTAATACTTAATTCGGGAAGTTGGTCTTGTTGGCGTTTTTGGTTCACTAAAACGCTGAGACGAAACACAGCCAAAACACGGTTAAAGTGGGTTAGCTCTTCGTCAATTAACTCTGTTAACTCTGGCATTTTTATCTTTTTTCGATAGAAGCGTACAAGTGCACTTAGCCTTAATTGCTGGGCTTGAGTAAAGCCTGGAAGTTGACTGTGCCTGACAATATAAGCACCGTGTTTATGCATGCCGGAAGAGTTAATGGCGAGCCCAACTTCGTGGAGTTTTGCTGCCCAATATAACATTTCGACATCATAAGAGGATAGTTGCCATTGCTCTTTTAGTTGAGTGGTAAAAAGCTTGATGGTTTCACAAATATTGTCGGCGTGTTGCTTATCAATATTATAGTGATCGCTGAACGTGTTAATTGTGCGGGTACGAATATCAAACTCATCGGTTTGATGCATTTCAAACAATAAGCCTTCTCGCAATGCATATTCACTAAGACGCATGCGCTCAAGTCCTAATTGTCTAAACAGTGCTATCAATACAGCAAGGCCGCCAGCAATACTGGTTTTTCGCTCCTCAGGTAGTGCTTTTAAGGAGACGTTGTCTATGTGTCCAGCATCAATAAATAACTGCTTAATTTGCTCCAAAATAGGCAGGGTAATTTCATCGGCTTGAGTGAGTTCGTGAGCCATAGCCGCAATCGCCTTAATAGTACCAGAAGTACCGATAACGGTATTCCAGCCGAGCCTTAAGTAGCTCGCGGTAATACTCTCAATTTGTTGTTCTGCTTTTATTTCGGCTTTTTTGAATCGCTTTGCAGATAGCTTACCATCAGCAAAGTAGGCTTTTTGCATGGTCACGCAGCCCACATTGCGACTACTTAACAGCTTGTGTGTAAGGTGCTGACCAATAACCAACTCTGTGCTGCCTCCACCGATGTCGATAACCAAACGGTTATGACTATCATGTTCATGGTTGGCGACCCCTTGGTAAATAAGACGAGCTTCTTCTTGGCCTGAAATCACATTGATTGGATATGGAAAAACTTGTTTTGCCTTAGCGAGAAAATAATTAAGGTTTTTGCAATTTCGCAGTGTATAGGTTGCCACTACTTGCACCGACTCTTTCGGAAAATCATGTAGTGTCGTCGCAAATTGCGAGAGAGTATCTAATGCTCGGGCGATCGCGTCGTCACTTAAATTAAAATCATCATCAAGGCCCGCGGCCAAGTAAACACGTTGCTTTTCTTTATGGAGGAGTTGAAGGCGACCATCTACTTCTCTTGCTACAACAAGGTGAAAACTGTTTGAACCTAAGTCCACTGCGGCAATAGAAGGGTAGTCGCGCATATATTCTTCCTCAACGGTTATTCTTTCGCTTCATTTAATTGGTGTAACTCCCATTTCTTTAAATGGTCATAAATCGCGATCTGAGAGCGAATTTTTTTACGGTTACCTCGGCGAACGTACAGATTCTTCTGTTCGGCGTCAATAACTCTGGCTTTGGTGCGATCTTTAAACTGCAGTTCAATGATATCGATAATTAGTTTCTTCAAATGCTCTGCATAAATAGGTGTGCCGACTTCAACACGGTGGTCAAGGTTACGGGTCATCCAGTCAGCTGAAGAAATATAAACCTTGGGGTCGCCGTTGTTGTCGAAAATCATCACTCGCGGGTGTTCTAAGAAACGATCGACGATACTAATGATTTTTATATTATCGCTAAACTGTGCAAGGCCCGGGACAAGGGCACACATACCTCGCACAATGAGGCGGATCTTGACGCCTTTTCGCGATGCTTCGTAAAGCTTGTCAACGAGCTGCTTATCAACTAAATTGTTGATCTTAATTGTTACTTTTCCTGTTCTCCCTTGCTCTGCATGAGTTATCTCTTCATCGATCAACTCTACAATTCGACTACGTGCATTGATGGGGGAAATCATCAGGTGTTCGAATTTAAACGGCAGGTAACTACTCTCGATAAAGCGAAACACGCTATCGCATTCTTCCGTAATATCGGGGTGTTTGGTAAACAGACTGAAATCAGTATAAATCCGAGCAGTTTTTTCGTGGAAGTTACCCGTACCTATGTGTGCATATTTGACGATTTTGCCTTTTTCTCTACGGTGAACCACACAAAGCTTACTATGGACCTTAAGCGCCGGTATGCCAATCATGACCTTAATACCGTATTCACTCATGAGTTTTGCCCATTCAATGTTGTTTTGCTCATCGAAGCGGGCTTTCAATTCAACCATCACGGTGACTTTTTTGCCATTCTTTGCAGCGTTGATCAAGGAAGCGATCAATCGAGATTGCTTTGCCACGCGATAAATGTTGACCTTTATTTGTGTCACTCTGGGGTCAAATGCCGCTTGGCGGATATATTCCAGCATGTGATTAAAGGTGTGGTAGGGGTAATATAGTAAGATATCTTGAACTGAAATCGCGCGAAAGACGCTGCTATATTTTGAAAAGGCTGCACTTTTTAGCGGCGGCAATGGCTTGTTTTCTAGATAGCCGCGTCCAACATTTGGAAAAGAAATAAAATCTCTGAAATTGCGATATCTCCCGCCTGGGATCATGGCATCTTGACCTGTCACCCCTAAACGCTTTTTCATCAACTTGAGCATTTCTTCAGGCATAGATTCTTCGTAGACTAAACGTACAGGCTCGGCATATAAACGCTGTTTGAGGCCTTTAGACATGGTATCTAACACGCCTTCTTCTAGTTCATCATCTAAGTTGTACTCAGCGTCTCGAGTGAGCTTCATCGAATAGGCTTCAATGCGCTCAAATTTGAAGAAACTTTTGAACACATCGGCAATAAAAAATCGAATAACGTCATCAAGCAACACAATCGTTTTATGCCTTCGAGTTTTTTCTGGTGGCAGCTGGACAAAGCGGTTTAGACGATCAGTCGGGACTTCCAAAAAGGCATGATGCTGTTTTTCGCCATTTAACTCCACAAATAGGTGAGTCATAGTGTCGTTGATGTTGTCCGAATAGTCCTTACTTTCGTTAATCATCATTGGTAATAGGTGAGGCAGCACTTGGTCTTTAAAGTAGTTAGCCAACCAATTCTTGTGGAAGTCCGACAGCGCATCAGGTTGCTTAATATGGATATGATGCTCATTTAAATCGATGAGGATCTGGTCATAAATAACACTAAATTTTTTACCTAGTTCCAATACTTTCTTTTGAATGTCGGCGAGTAGCACTTCATCTTCATCGAAATTGGTATCAGGCAAATTATTTAATAAGATACGGCGCTTTACATCCGCAACACGAACTTGGAAAAACTCGTCTAAATTATTGGAAAATATACCAAGAAAGCGGATCCGCTCGATGATCGGGTTGGTTGGGTCTTTGGCTTCTTGTAAAACGCGTTCGTTAAAAGAGAGCCAGCTTAATTCTTTGGCAAAGTACGTGATAGTTTTATGCTCTGGAGATACGGCCTGCATGATGCTTTCCATAGGTACAGCTTATTTTTACAGCTTAAGCAGGGTGTGTGACATAATTATGACAAACACAACGCGCCTGTCGTGTTTGTCATTCAACCATCATGAGTATAGTGTAGGTTTTAGCTTTCTTCTATGTCCACGATCAAATCACTGGTGATTGACTCGAGTGCATCAATCACGTTTTCTTTGACCGTGCCAGCAGGTAGAGTCACGGTTGCGAAAGCGCTGAAAATGGGTAGTCCCCAGTTTGGAGCACTACGTTGTTTTGAAGTTAGGTGCGTGATGTTTGCGCCTTTGTGGCGAATAACCGTAGCAAGTTCTTGCACAATTCCCGGTCTATCGTTGCCTGTAATGATTAAATTTAATGTGTCCGGCTCTTCTTGCGCTTGCAAGTTTTCGCCTGATTCAACTCTCACGTCTAAACCTGGCAATTTATGCAATGCATCTTGTATTTCTTGCAAATGTTCTTCAGCAACCTCAACCTGCACTATGCCTGCGAATTGTCCAGCAAGGTGGCTTAAATTACTGGTTAACCAATTGCCATGGTTAGAAAGAATAGTGGAAGAGATTTCTTCAACGAGACCCGGTCGGTCCTTACCTATAAGTGTTAATATTAACTGCTTCATATCATGTCTCTTTTTTTGTGGCGCCCGTAGGCGAAAAAACGAATTCGGCGCATGATTTAGACTAGTCTAAAAACTTACTTTGTCCAGTGCCCTTAAGCACTTAATGTAAAGAAATGCAACGAAATTTATGTGTTTACTCTAGGCTAACAATCAGAGCATTTTTTGAGCCGATTAGTTCCATTATTTTTATAATGAATTTGAGGGTAAATGCCAATTGAAGAAAGTTCAATTGTGTCTCAGGTGTAACATAACTGTCATCTTGATGAAATATAATGCCCCCAATTTTTAAACCAAAGGGTATATTGATGACTTCAAATCCGCAAAAGCCATCCTTTAAAACGGATAGAAGCCGTCTCTTTAAAGACAGGTTTGCACAATTTGGCATTACTTCTGGTGGAGTAATGGTATTAGTCGCACTTTTACTTATCTTCTTCTACTTACTATATGTCGTTCAACCAATCTTTGAATCAGCAAAGGTTGAAAAGCGTATGGATATTCAGCTTACACAAGACAAAAAATATTTAGGTGTAGGGGTAGAAGAACAAACGGAAATTGCGTACCTACTTGGCAGCAGAGGTTCGGTAGATTATTACCAGATCAAAGGTGAAAGCGCCGGTAAATTACTAGATACATTGGATGTTGAACTTGACGGTAATGTCACAGCATTTGCAGAAAGTGCGCCTTTCTTAGGGCAATATGCATTTGGTCTGGATAATGGTCAGGTACAACTCGTGAAGCCGATGTTTACGGTAAGCTTTCCGGGAAATCAACGTGTTTTAACCCCTCGCTTAAGTTATCCACTTAATGCGAAGCAACTGATTGTTGATGAACAAGGGCAAGCAATTCGTAAATTCGCCTTTAGTCACTTCGAAGACAAAACCGCTGTTGTTGCACAGACTGCGGATAAACGTGTGATTTTTGCCTCTTTTGTTGCAGAAGAAAACATGTTTACTGGAGAGGTTGAATGGGCGGTTGAGCGTACCGAGCTAGATATTGATGGTCGCGTTGATGAGTTACTTATTTCTCCAGACACATCGCGCACATTTGTTCGCTCAGCAAATCAAGTTTACGTCTTTGATTCTCGTTATGCTTCTGAAGTTGAGTTATTCCAATTGCTTGCTGCAAACGAAGAAAATGCCAACTTGGTCGACATGAATCTGCTAGCGGGCGCCAACTCATTAATGCTTGCTAACGACAACGGTGAGGTTTCACAGTGGTTTGAAGTCAATACCGATGATGGACGCCAGTTTGCTAAAATCCGCTCTTTTGAGACGCCAAAGAGCAAACAGGTCAAACTATTTAGTGAATATTATCGTCGTACTTTCTTCACGACCAACGAAAATGGTCAATTAGGTTTATATTACACCACCAGTGAAGCGCACTTATGGCAAGGTAAAATTACAGATAAAGCAGTTCAGAAGTTTGCGGTAGCGCCGCGTGCTAATGCCGCCTTGTTACTTGCCGATGATACGTTAACGGTAGTAGAGCTACATAATGAGCACCCTGAAGTAACTTGGTCTGCTTTGTGGCAAGAGGTGTGGTACGAAGGGTATCCAGAGCCTGCTTATACTTGGCAGTCAACCTCTGCGAGTGATGACTTTGAGTCGAAATTCTCATTAGTGCCTATTTCCTTCGGTACCATTAAAGCGGCGCTTTACGCCATGTTGTTTGCTGTTCCTATTGCATTAGCGTCAGCAATCTACACTGCCTATTTCATGTCGAGTGAATTACGCCGCGTGGTGAAACCAACGGTCGAGATAATGGAAGCACTACCAACGGTTATCTTGGGCTTCTTGGCGGGTCTTTGGCTAGCTCCGCTAATTGAAACGCATCTACCCGCCGTGGTTGCTTTATTGGTGCTATTACCAATTGCGATGATAGCAACGGCATTTGGCTGGACTAAGCTACCTGCAAAAGTAAGACACGTTGTGCCTGAAGGCTGGCATTCAATCTTACTGATCCCAGTTGTGCTTATCGTAGGCTGGATTTCATTTGCCATGAGCGCTGGAATTGAGTCTTGGCTGTTTGGCGGTAATGTGCGTCAGTATCTAACCAATGAGTTAGGTCTAACATTCGACCAGCGTAACTCGCTAGTTGTGGGTATCGCGATGGGCTTTGCGGTTATTCCTACTATCTTCTCTATTGCGGAAGATGCGGTATTTAGCGTACCTAAGCACCTTTCTAATGGCTCATTAGCACTCGGTGCCACGCAGTGGCAGACTTTGGTTCGTGTAGTATTACTAACAGCAAGTCCAGGTATCTTCTCTGCGATAATGATGGGTCTTGGCCGCGCCGTAGGGGAAACCATGATTGTATTAATGGCAACTGGTAACACGCCAATCATGGACTGGAGTATCTTCCAAGGTATGCGTACGCTTGCTGCTAACATTGCGGTGGAAATGCCGGAGTCTGAAGTTGGCAGCTCTCACTATCGCATCCTGTTCCTAGCTGCCTTTGTATTGTTTATTTTTACTTTCGTATTTAACACCGTTGCTGAGTTTGTTCGCCAGCAGCTGCGTGAAAAGTACAGCTCAATGTAATTGGAGTGACATGACATGGTAAAACAGTGGTTTAAGTCAGGTTCTCCGTGGATCTGGATGACAGGTGGCGCGGTCAGTATTAGTTTGATTTCAGTAATTGGACTACTTGCGATGATAGCGTGGAAAGGACTGAGCTTCTTTTGGCCGTCTCAAGTTGTTGAGATGCATCTCGACGGTTCAGTTGCCAAGCAGACCGTTATTGGTGAAATATACGACCGCGAGATGGTACCAAAATCTCGCCTTGAAGCGGCTGGATTCGACCTTTCCGGTTACAACAGTGAGCAAATCGAGCGGTTGCTCGTTAAAACGGGTAACCGTGAATATGTAGAACTTGATTTCCGTTGGGTATTATCAACAGATATTAAAAGCCAGTCTACACCAGCGGAATTAGCGGTATTTGAGCGTAGTAAAAATGGTAATTTCTATGGCTATGTTGCTCGCGTTTTAGAAGACGGTAAAGTAGTAACTGATCAGCCGATTGAAAGGCTACATGAGCTTGTTGAACGCGCCGTTGACCTTAATGACGAAGCGCTTGATCTACAAAATAGCGAAATCGGGCACATTAACTATGAGCTTGAACGTCTACGTTTAAAAGAAAAGTCGTATCAACTTGATAATGACCTGACAGAGGAAAAGTTAGCAGAGTTAAATGCACGCCGTGCTGAGCTACGCGAAGATTACAAAGTCTTCGAAAAGCGTTTATTTGAGCTAAGAAAACAGGCTAAGCGTGACCAAGTTGTGGTGCGTGATATGCGTGGTGAAGAAGTGACTTTGCCTCTGTACCAAGTGTTGGACGTTTGGTTTCCAAATGACATGGGCTTTTTTGCCAAAGTAGGTCACTACTTAGTGCAAATCAGCAAGTTTGTGAGTGATGACCCGCGTGAAGCAAACACCGAAGGTGGGGTATTCCCTGCAATCTTTGGTACGGTATTTATGGTTATGCTGATGGCGGTGATCGTGACACCATTCGGTGTTATTGCCGCGATTTATCTCCATGAATATGCAGCAAAGAACGCTGTGACTAAGATGATCCGTATCGCGGTGATCAACCTTGCAGGTGTTCCATCCATTGTATATGGGGTGTTTGGTTTAGGATTCTTCGTTTATATGCTAGGTGGGTCAATTGACGAACTTTTCTACCCTGAGGCTGCGCCAAGTCCTGTATTTGGTACACCAGGGGTGATTTGGTCTGCACTTACACTTGCTATCCTTACTTTGCCAGTGGTTATTGTATCCACGGAAGAAGGTCTGTCTCGGATCCCAAGCTCAGTGCGTCATGGTTCACTTGCGCTTGGTGCAACTCAAGCAGAAACCCTATGGCGGATCATTGTACCAATGGCAAGCCCTGCAATTATGACAGGTCTTATTCTTGCTGTTGCGCGTGCCGCGGGTGAGGTAGCTCCTCTAATGCTGGTTGGTGTAGTAAAAATGGCACCAACCCTACCGCTAGACGGAAACTTCCCCTATATTCACTTGGATCGTAAGTTTATGCACTTAGGATTCCATATTTATGATGTTGGCTTCCAAAGCCCGAATGTTGAAGCTGCTAGACCTTTGGTTTATGCAACCGCGTTCCTACTGGTTACGGTGATTATTGCACTGAATATCACAGCGATTGGTATTCGTAACCACTTACGCGAAAAATTCAGATCGTTAGAGCATTAATAGTAAAGATTTTTAATAGGTAAAAACATGATTACAGTAGCGCCAGAAGTCAATCAAGCAAACGGCAATAACAAGCTTGATTTAGCAAACTTAAGTCCAGAACTCACCGCACTAGAGATCAAAAACCTAGATCTTTACTATGGTGATAAACAAGCCCTTAGTAACGTCAATATGTTGATCCCAAAAGGGCAGGTAACCGCGTTTATCGGTCCATCAGGTTGTGGTAAGTCAACGTTACTACGTTGTATTAACCGCATGAACGACCTTGTTGATAGCTGTCGTATTGAAGGAGAAATCAACCTTCAAGGACAGAACATTTATGACAAGAGCGTAGATGTTGCGGCACTGCGCCGTAACGTGGGTATGGTATTCCAAAGACCAAACCCTTTCCCTAAATCTATTTATGAGAATGTGGTTTATGGTCTGCGTCTGCAAGGTATCAAGGATAAGCGCAAGTTAGATGAAGTGGTTGAAAAGTCACTCCGCGGCGCCGCACTTTGGGATGAAGTAAAAGACCGACTTCACGACAGTGCATTTGGTTTATCTGGTGGTCAGCAGCAGCGTTTGGTGATTGCTCGCTCTATCGCGATTGAACCAGAAGTGTTGTTACTTGATGAACCAACATCAGCACTCGATCCGATTTCAACATTGGTTATCGAAGAACTCATTAACGACCTGAAAAACAAGTATACTGTAGTTATCGTTACACATAACATGCAACAAGCTGCGCGTGTATCTGATCAAACTGCGTTTATGTATATGGGTGAGTTAATTGAGTATGCAGATACCAATACCTTATTCACCACGCCGTCTAAGAAGAAAACAGAAGACTATATTACAGGTCGTTACGGTTAAGGCGAGCTTGCGAGGAGAATATAATGGAACACAATATTAATAAGCACATTTCTGGCCGCTTTAATGAAGAGCTAGAAAACGTGAGGAATCACGTACTCAGTATGGGTGGACTGGTCGAGCAGCAACTAAACACTGCGCTTGATGCGGTTAACCACAATGATGCTGAAAAAGCGAAAAAGGTCAGTCAGAACGATTACAAAGTCAATGCGATGGAAGTGAATATTGACGAAGAATGTACACGTATCATCGCCAAAAGACAGCCTGCAGCCAGTGACTTACGTTTGGTCGTTGCCATCGCTAAAACGATTGCAGATCTTGAACGTATCGGAGACGAAGCGGAGCGTATTGCTAAAGTTGCCTTGGATTCGTTTACCAAAGATCAGCAAGATCTATTGGTGAATATTGACAATATGGGTCGCCAAGTGTCACAAATGCTACATGACGTGCTCGATGCGTTTGCTCGGATGGACGCGCAAAAGGCATTTGAAGTGCATAAAGCTGATGCCAAAGTGGACCGTGAATACGAAGCAGTAACACGTCAAATTATGACCTATATGATGGAAGACCCACGCTCTATTCCAAAAATAATGGATTTAATTTGGTCTGTGCGCTCATTAGAGCGTATCGGCGATCGTTGTCAAAATATTGCGGAATATGTCATTTATTTCGTAAATGGCAAAGATATTCGTCATACATCTCAAGAAGATATCGCAAAAACCTTGTGATGCTTATCAATTAGTTGCGCGCTTTCGGCGCGCAATTTCATAGTAAGTTCATCTAAACTTGCAATAAAACCGTTCACAACAGCGCTCAATGCTGTAAAATTACACTTTGCACATGCATACAAATATGATTTAAGGGTCAGTTATGCCTAGTAACGCGTTTTTAGGAGTATTTGCTAAATCTCCTATTAAGCCAATTGAAGAGCATATAAAAATAGTCCATCAAGCCAGTGCGGCTTTGATCCCATTTTTTAACCATGTCTTCAAAGGGGAGTGGACAGAAGCGGATGCAATTCGCATTGAAATCCGCAACCTAGAGCGTGAAGCAGATGAACTAAAGCGTGAAGTACGCTTACATTTGCCTCGTGGTTTATTCATGCCAGTAGAACGGACTGACTTACTGGAACTTATCACCCACCAAGATAAGATAGCCAACAAAGCGAAAGATATCGCAGGTCGCGTTATCGGTCGTGAAATGGTCATCCCTGAATCCATTCAAAAAGATTTTCTTGCTTACGTCACTCGTTGTGTGGACGCAACTAAACAAGCATCAGAAGCGATTAATGAGTTTGATGAACTGCTTGAGACAGGCTTTAGAGGCCGTGAAGTCACTTTAGTTGAAAAAATGCTAGTTGAGCTTGATGCCATCGAGCAAGATACCGACGATATGCAAATTAAAATTCGTCGAGAGTTACGCGCTGTTGAAAGCGAGCTTAACCCAATTGATGCGATGTTCTTATACAAGATCATCGAATGGGTCGGTGGGCTTGCAGATATCGCAGAGCGCGTTGGTTCACGTCTTGAGCTGATGTTAGCTCGTTAATAAAAATCGATCTTTTAAAATAAAGTAAGGTTTCTTATGGATATCATTGCATCCTACGGCACTGTATTGGTTTTAATTGCCGCAGCAGTTGGTTTCTTTATGGCTTATGGTATTGGCGCAAACGATGTTGCGAATGCTATGGGTACTTCGGTAGGTTCAAAAGCACTTACCATCAAACAAGCAATTATCATTGCTATGATCTTCGAATTCGCTGGTGCTTATCTTGCTGGTGGTGAGGTAACATCAACGATCCGAAAAGGGATTATAGATTCTACTCCTTTCATCGATATTCCTGAACTGATGATACTGGGAATGATCTCTGCACTTTTTGCTGCGGGTAGCTGGTTATTGATGGCCTCAATGTTAGGTTGGCCTGTATCTACGACGCACTCAATCATTGGTGCAATCATTGGTTTTGCGCTAGTTGCTGTAGGCAGCGAAGCAATCCAATGGGGTAAAGTTGCAGGCATAGTTGGGAGCTGGATTGTTACCCCGGCCATCTCTGGCTTTATTGCTTATCTCATTTTTATGAGTGCCCAAAAGCTCATTTTTGATACCAATAAGCCATTAGAAAATGCCAAACGCTTTGTGCCTATTTACATGGGTCTAGCGGGCTTTGTTATGTCTTTGGTTACGATCAAAAAAGGTCTTAAGCATATTGGTATCAAGCTCGGCACATTCGAAGGTTTTGCGCTTGCTATCGGAATCGCTATTATCATTGCTATTATCGGTAAGATTGCGATTTCTAAGCTGAAAATGGATCCCAATGCAGACAAGCAAATGCAGTTCAATAATGTTGAAAAAGTATTCGCTATCCTTATGGTACTAACAGCATGTTGTATGGCATTCGCGCATGGTTCGAATGACGTTGCTAACGCAATTGGTCCATTAGCTGCTGTGGTAAACATTGTTGAAAACGACGGTGAAATTGCTAAGAAAGCGGCTCTAGCTTGGTGGATCTTACCACTAGGTGGTTTAGGTATTGTTGCGGGTCTTGCGATCCTTGGTAAGAAAGTTATCAAGACTATCGGTGAAGGCATTACGCATCTTACTCCTAGCCGTGGTTTCGCAGCTGAACTTGCTGCTGCTTCAACAGTAGTAATCGCATCAGGCACAGGCCTACCAATCTCTACAACTCAAACCTTAGTTGGTGCGGTATTGGGTGTGGGTATGGCACGTGGTATTGCGGCATTAAACATGGGTGTTATTCGTAACATCGTAGTTTCTTGGGTAATTACATTGCCAGTTGGTGCTGCCCTTGCTATTGTTATATTCTATATTTTGAGATTAGTGTTCGGCGTATAAAAATAAACCGCACTTTTCAAAAAGACAGACTTTTAGCTTGAAAAGATCTCAACACCTTTGGTGTTGGGGTCTTTTTATTTGTGCTGTTGAAAATTAAGAGTAAAGCTTGTGACGAATTTACCTAGTATCAAACAACTACAATACCTGCTTGCGGTGCATCAGCACCAACATTTTGGTCGTGCAGCGGAAGCATGCTTTATTGGTCAATCGACGCTAAGTAGCGCGATACAAAACCTTGAAGAGACATTAGGATGTCAGCTAATTGAACGCGAAAATCGCAGCCTAATGTTTACCGATATTGGTGAGGAAGTGGTTGAACGAGCGCGGAAAATTATCGACGACACCATGAGCGTTAAAGAGCTGACTAAAAGCTATAAAAATCCATTATCTGGCAAGTTGACGTTAGGGATCATTCCCACTATTGCGAGTTTTATTGCCGCGCCACTTTATCAGGCGTGCAAAAAAGAATTTGCAGCGCTTAATTTGGTACTGGTTGAAGATACCAGTGATAACTTACTGGATAAGTTAGAGCATGGGCATATTGATATGGCCATGTTGGCGCTGCCATATAGAACCGATAAGTTTCATACACAGGTACTTGCAAAAGATCATTTTAGTTTGGTTCGCCATACAGAGTACAGCGTACCAGAGCCGATAGAGGACTTTAACCTGTTACCTGAGCAAAGTGTATTTTTACTCGAAAAAGAGCACTGTATGACGGGGCATGCTCTTAGCGCTTGTCACCTGAACCGTAGCGCGTGCATTAATCCATTCGAGGCGGCAAACCTACATACTTTATTAAGTATGGTGGAATATAAAAATGGCGTAACGTTTTTACCTCAAATGGCGATCAATGCTGGGATTTTGGAAGGTAAACCTTTAGTGGCTATGCCACCACAAGATCATGCATATCGTGAGATTGGCTTGATCTGGCGTCGTACTACCGGGCGGATCAGAGATTTTAGACTGTTTAGCGACTTTGTTGGTGGCTACATCAGTGGCCAATGTCAGTCGCAGTAATGATGACGAAAGCAGCACCTTAACGGTGCTTTTTTTTCAAAAAATTTTCCCGTCTGAACAACTTTTTTTGCGCCCGCTACGATTAATAGTTAGTGAGTAGATTGGATGAGTGAACTGCGTGTTTTTTAATAGCGAAAAACAATTAATAAAAAGAGCACTGCAAGGTAATCAAGGAGCATGGTCAAAGCTTTGCGCCCAGCATCATAGTCGTGTGTATAACCAATGTTTGAGGCTGGTTGGTAATCCGCAAGACGCGCTAGATATTGCTCAAGATGTATTTTTAAGTATGTATCGAAATCTGCATACCTTTAATGGTGATGCTAAGTTCTCGACTTGGGTATTTAAAATCACCCATGCAAGGATAGTGGATCACATGCGAAAACATAAGTTTGAATCGATTGAAGGTAAAGAACCTGAGACGCCGCAACACGGACCTGACAGCAAAATAGCGCAACAACAAAGTAATGAAGAGATATATATCGCGCTGAAACAACTACCATTTGAGCAGCGCATTGTCGTGGAGCTAAAGTTTTTCCAGCATTACACCTTTGATGAAATTGCGCTGCAGCTTGAGTTATCAAGTAATACAGTGAAGGCTAGGCTATACAGTGCGTTAGGTAAGATGAAAGGGCAACTAGAGGTGCAAAATCATGGCTAAATTAGCACACTTATTTGAGCAGTGGTTAGATGGCAAAGTGCTGTCTGAGGCAGAGTTGGCCGAACTTCAGGCAGATAGTGAATATCGAGAAATGATGAGTGCAGCCACTACTTGGCAACAGCGTGCCGCTAGATTCGAAGAGCAAGCGCCACCCTCACAGCTCACTTTGCAGCACCAAACTCGCGCTTGGCCAGTGGCTGCCGTTGCTGCTTGGCTGGTTGTTGGGCTCGGTGTATCAGGACTTTGGTTACAGAACTTAGGCTTAAATAAGCAGTTAAGTGTTCAACAAACACAACTGGCACAGCAGCAAAGCGCTATGCAGGCCATGCTTGCAAAACTTGATGAGACTAAGCCAATAGATCAAGCTACGCTTGCCAAGTTAGCAACGCAAGTGGTTGAACAAAATCGTAAAGAGCGCAGTTTGGCAATGAATAATCTCGTTGATCTGATCCAAGCACAAAGAGCGCAAGATCAAGCCCTACTTAGGCTGCAATTGAATGAATTGGCAGAGCAAGTAGAGCAAACACCGACACAAAATTTAGCACAGTATCGAGGTAAACCATGAAGTTAATTCCACTTTGTTTTGGCGCTGTTGCAGCCATCGCTACAAGCTTTGCTCAGGCCCAAGTTGTTGATGAAGCACTAAAGCGTGAGGTTGCTATTTTTGAGCGGGTACTAATGAGTGCATTACAGCATGACACACAAGACCAAGTTCGTAGTGTTTCTGGCTATTATTTAAAAGATCAGGGAGTTGTGTTTGAACTGGCATTAAAACGTCGGCACCGTTTAGAGTGGATCTCTCATATCGACAATCTCGATGATGTGGCTGCAATAGGGGAGTTTGAACTGCCGGAATTTGATATGGACATTGCGGAGGTCGAGATTTCACAGCCAATAGCTGAAGCTTTTTCTCAAGCTTATTCGGATGCTGCTGAGAAGGTGAGAGCAGGAGCTGAGAAGGTCCGCGAAGCCGTAGAACAAGAAAGAGAGAATAGAATTCAATTGAGGGAGCTTGAACGCCAAAAAGCGGAGCTGGAGTTTGCGAAAAGGCACGAAAGTGATGATCAAGTAAAAGAATTTACGGAGTCATTGAGAGAAGTTGAAAAGCGCATAGAGAAGCTTTCACTTAAGGATTCGGAATTAAAAGACCTGAAAGATAAGCTGAAAGCGAGCCTTGAGGCTTCTCGAGTCAAACGCGCGAAAGAGAAAGCAGAAAAGCAACAGGCGCTTGAAAAAATGCTAGTAACCAGCTTAGCCCGAAGTTTATGCGACTATGGTGCGGGTTTAAGAAGTTTACCTAGAAATGAGCATATAAGCTTTATTTACAGTGGGCTTAGCAATCCAAACAATAAACAGGTATTTGTTTATCCGAAATCCTTGGTGCAGCAATGTGTTAAAGGTGAGAAAACGGCTAAAGAGCTAGCCGAGACAGTAACTAGCTATCGCTTTTAGTTAATCTAAGCTTGGGGTGAAAGTGTTTCTTTGAGGTTAGGGGCGCAAAGTGATGACACAAAAAACAGCATGATTACATGCTGTTTTATTTATAAAGGAACTTACACTTGTAAAGGAACTACACTTGCTTGTATTAAGCCTGCTCTATATTTTTTGCAGTAGTTAAATTTGGTAAAAAGAGTAAGTAAACCCAAACCACTAGATTAAAGTAGGGTAGCAAACCGAGCCCTGTGAACAATTTTACCGGATACCCTTTAGTGTTGGCATAGCGGTAACATTGATACGCAATGAGCAAGTTTGCGAGTAGTAAAAATAGTGATAATGACAGCATAATTTACCCCTTGAAGTCCATAGCAAGATGTAACTCAATCCTTTGAATGTCTATAAAATTAAGGTGTTACCTTAAAATTTGGTGACATTTTAAACTGGTATCTTTAATTATAGTGAACTTTGCAAGAAGTAAAAGTAACCTTTAGTATAAAAATGTTACTACGCTGTTTTTAGAGATAAAATAGTTTTTGCACTGCTCGCTAGTTGTTCAATAGGGAGTGGCCTTGAGATAAAGTAACCCTGTCCATAGTCCACGCCTATTTCCTTAAGTTGTTGAAATATTTCTTTGTTTTCGACATATTCAGCAACTGAACACTTATCTAATGAGTGACTAATATCGTTTACAGCTTTGACCAGCGCCAGGTCAATTGGGTCGTTGAGCATGTCTCGAACAAAGGAGCCATCTATCTTAACATGCTGCGCGGGTAGCTGTTTTAGGTAGCTAAAAGTGCTGAAGCCTGTCCCGAAATCATCAATAGCGAAATGGCAGCCAAGATCGTTCAGGTTTTTGATCATCGTCTGAGTTGCGTTCAGATTGTTAATACTGGCAGATTCAGTGATCTCAAAAATAACGCGATTAGCTGAAACTTGATGCTCTTTTAAGCAGGCTTGAATGTGTGGCTGCAGTCGTTCATCTAAAAATGAATGAGCGGATAGGTTAATGGCCACTTGGCTCAGGATCTCATGTTCAGCCAGTGCTTTAATGGCTGTTCTGATCACGCATTGATCCATCAAAAATGTATCATTAAGTAGCTCTAATGCAGGAATAAACTGATTTGGGTAAATTGTCTCACCGTTGATCTTTAATCTAAGCAGTGCTTCGTAATAGGCTATTTGTTGTTTTTTGAAATCCCAGATCGGTTGATAGTGGAGTTCTATGCTGTCGTTCTGAAGCGCTTGCCTAACACTATGGCCCCATTCTAAACCGGTTTGCAGTGTCTGATTTTGTTCATCTTCTTTGTTATAACAATGAACCAAGTTGCGACCGAGATTCTTGGCAATATAAAGGGCTATGTCAGCTTGTTTCAAACACTCACTGGGATCCGCATTTTCATTGGTAATTTGCGTTAATCCGATAGAACAACTGAGAGAGTATGCATTGTCTTCAAAGTGAAATTTATGTTCTTCGATAGCCATGCAAATGCTTTCAGCGCACATATGAGCGTCGAGTAAATTGGTGTGTTTAAGCAGTACAGCAAATTCGTCTCCCCCAATACGGAAAGTGAGATGCTCTTCACCTATTTTGTCGCCAAACAACTCAGATACTTCTTTGAGTACGATATCTCCTTGCTGATGGCCTTTACTGTCATTGATGATCTTAAAGTGATCTAAGTCGATGTAAATTAGCGCGTGTTCTATCTCTTCTGCAGACTTTACTTCATTGCACAGCTGATTTAATTGCTGGTCAAAATAATAGCGGTTGTGTAAGCCGGTAAGCGTATCATGCAGTGCTAAGTGTCTGAGTTGTAGTTCAGCTTGTTTGCGCTCGTGAATGTTATCGAGTGTTGCAGTTATTGCGACCGAACTTGAGGTATTCTTGATAAGTTGCAGGCGGCATTCGACCCACACTAGATGTCCAGCTTTATGGCAGAGCTGCAACTCGACTTGCGCATGTTGCCTTACCCCACTTTGAATTTCTCGAATGACTTTGTTGAAAGTTGCAAGTTCATCCTTGGCAATATAGTTGCTGAGTTGGGTATTGAGGCTCGACTTAATACCAAAGCCCGAGAGATATTCCCATGCTGGATTTATAAA
Organism: Pseudoalteromonas flavipulchra NCIMB 2033 = ATCC BAA-314; assembly: GCA_000814665.1. Lineage (GTDB taxonomy): Bacteria > Pseudomonadota > Gammaproteobacteria > Enterobacterales > Alteromonadaceae > Pseudoalteromonas > Pseudoalteromonas maricaloris. The sequence continues at coordinate 35,953 of JWIH01000012.1, read as the reverse complement.
GCGTATAGCGCCTTCCAAATCCAATTCGACGACTACCGTTCTGAGGTGCAGTAAGATCCTTTGGTGCGCAGAAAATAAATCTTTATAGCGACTTTCACTGCGACTGAGTTGCTCAACTTTATTAGCAAACTCAGCATAGCTCACCATAAAGTCTTCTCGCCGCGCCGCATGGTCGCATACCTTGCTTAAAAAGGGCATGTCGTATGGCGCTCGAACAAAGTCGGTAACACCCAACAATAATAGTTGTTCAGCATGGTCGGCATCGCGTTTGTCAATAATGGTTACAATGGCTTGGCTTGGACGATGTTTGAGAATACTTTCGACTAAGCTTTCTGCGGAACCTGACAAGTTAGACGTAGTGTCCATTAAAACAATGGCATAGTGATCTTGTAGAAATAGTGATAAAGCGCTGGCCGCTGAGCTTACATGTGTGCAAACGAAATTGTGCGATAAGTGCTCACATATTTTTTGTGCACGTTGTTGGTTGGGCTCTAACAACAGTAAGTTGAGGCGGCTGCTTTTATCTAAATGCGTTGACAACACATTGGCCAGAATTTGCGGCAACATGTCTTGACGCTCAAATGGCAGCACGGCATCAATACTGTAGCTACGGGCGGTGGTTTCGGCTATTCGTTCACAATAAGTTGGCGGAATAAGTACAATGGGGGTGTTTTTGGGCGTTGCCAGCAGACCTGAGCGGATCATGCGAGAGAATCGCCAGCCGTCAATTTTGCCAACATCCAAGCCGGTGATCACTAAATCGACAGCTTGCGTCTTCAATAAGCTTAGGGCATCTTGAGAGTCGGACTTGGCAATGATAGTAAAGACATCTAATGCACTAAGAGTTTTAGTCAAGGTTTGACGCTCGTGAGCACTGGCGTTAACAATGAGCAACGTTAGTTGTCTAGACACAATAAAAAAACCTCACCAGATACTGCGACACAATCATTGGGCTTATCTTAAAGTTAGCAAATCGTACTTAACCGCCGCTTGATAATAATCAAACAGTGACGCGAACTTTGCTCGGAAATCATAGCCGATAGCGATAAGTTATTGTTTAAACGTAAAGAATAAAGAACGCACTAAACAAAGGTGCACACCGTACAAAATTTTACATGGTGATTACCGTTTTAGACTCGCTAGGTTAAAGGTATTTACGCAAGGTTACAAGCACTTGATTTCGCCAAAGCACCGCACTAGACTTGGCGCACTTTTAGAAATGAGGCCTTTCCATGCGCGTAGCAGACTTTAGTTTTGATCTTCCCGATGAGTTGATTGCCAGACACCCAATGAAGGAACGCTCTAGCAGTCGTCTTCTTACCTTAAATGGCAATAGTGGTGAAATAGAACACAAAGTATTTAGAGATATTTTGGCACTTATTAATCCAGAAGACTTAATCATCTTTAATAACACTAAAGTTATTCCTGCTCGTATGTTTGGTCAAAAAGCCAGTGGTGGAAAACTCGAAGTACTGGTTGAGCGTGTTGTAGATGAGCGAACTGTGCTTGCTCACGTAAGAGCGAGCAAGTCGCCAAAACCTGGTACTAAGATTGAGCTTGAAGGCCAAGCAACCGCAGAGATGGTTCAGCGCCATGGTGAATTATTTGAGTTGAGATTTGAGGGCGAAGAAAACGTATTGGCTATTTTAGATAAAATTGGCCATATGCCTTTGCCTCCTTATATCGACAGACCGGATGACGAAGAAGATAAAGAGCGTTATCAGACGGTGTATGGTGAGAAACCTGGCGCAGTCGCCGCACCTACCGCTGGACTGCACTTTGATGATGAATTGATGGCCAAGCTAAAAGACAAAGGTGTTGAGATGGCCTTTGTTACTTTGCATGTGGGCGCGGGTACGTTCCAACCGGTGCGAGTCGACTCTGTGGAAGAGCATGTTATGCACTCAGAATATATCGAGGTCTCAGCAGAAGTCGTGGAGGCAATCAAAGCGGCAAAAGCCAGAGGAGGACGCGTCATCGCGGTAGGTACTACGTCGGTGCGCTCACTTGAGTCTGCGGCTAAAGCAAACGGCGGTGAAATAGCTCCACTTTACGGCGATACCGATATTTTTATTTATCCGGGCTACCGTTTTAACGTGGTAGATGCAATGGTGACTAACTTTCACCTACCAGAATCAACGCTCATCATGTTAGTGAGTGCGTTTGCAGGGCAACAGCATATTATGAAGGCCTACCAAACCGCAATTGAGCAAAAATACCGCTTCTTTAGTTACGGTGATGCGATGTTCTTGCAAAAGCAAGATAAGTAACTCACGCCATACAACTATTTAAATGCCCAGTGTTGCTGGGCATTTTGCGTTTTATGGCTGTAAAGTTGCAAGCTCGATATGGACTTTGTGTTTTTTATCCCAATATTATACCAATTAGTCTTAACGCTTGCTCAATTTGAAGGAGTAAATCTGACGCTAACTGCGTTAAAAATTTCTTATTTAGAGCAACTAAATATCAAAATTTTTGCCTTGCCTACAGGACGTAGGTACCTCGGCGTGAGCAGGACGCGGCAGCGGTGTTATCGACAAGATTTTCTCGCCTCAAAATAGAACACTTAATTAAGATAATTGGTATTAGAATTGCGCTAGTAATCTTGGTAGAATCGAAAGATCACTGCCCTAAGCATTGGCTTAGCACGTTTTTTAGTCAAAGTTGGACTGTTTTTCCGACAACGAGGTAACAATGAAATTTGAATTAGATAGCAAACAGGGTAAGGCTCGCCGAGGTCGCTTGATTTTTGACCGTGGTGTGGTAGAAACGCCTGCATTTATGCCTGTTGGTACTTACGGCACAGTAAAAGGCATGACCCCTGATGAGCTCAAAGAAACGGGCGCACATATCTGTTTAGGAAATACCTTTCACTTGATGCTAAGACCTGGCACAGAGATCATCAAACAGCACGGCGATCTGCATGATTTTATGAACTGGGATAAACCGATTCTGACCGATTCAGGCGGCTTCCAAGTATTTAGTCTTGGTGCAATGCGTAAAATTTCGGAAGAAGGTGTGTTGTTCAAGTCACCAGTTAATGGTGAGAAAATCATGTTGTCTCCAGAAAAAGCGATGGAAGTACAGCGCGACTTAGGGTCAGATATCGTGATGATTTTTGACGAATGTACGCCGTATCCAGCGACAGAAAAAGAAGCAAAAGACTCGATGGAGCTAAGCTTACGTTGGGCTAAGCGCTCTAAAGATGCACATGCTGACAATCCTTCTGCACTATTCGGTATTATTCAGGGTGGTATGTACCCAGAGCTTCGTGCCGAGTCGCAAAAGGGTTTAGAAGAAATCGGCTTTGACGGTTATGCACTTGGTGGTTTATCGGTTGGTGAGCCTAAAGAAGACATGATCAATATTCTTGACCAATGTGCCTATAAAATGCCAGAAAACAAACCACGCTATTTAATGGGTGTTGGTAAACCAGAAGATTTGGTTGAAGCTGTGCGTCGTGGTATCGACATGTTTGACTGTGTAATGCCAACGCGTAACGCTCGTAATGGTCACTTATTTGTAACCGGTGGCGTGGTAAAAATCCGTAATGCAGCACACAAAACAGATACCAGTCCACTAGATGCGGAGTGTGATTGCCACACTTGTAAGAATTACTCTCGAGCGTACTTACATCACCTAGATAAGTGTAATGAAATTCTAGGCGCTCGACTCAATACCATCCATAACTTACGTTATTATCAACGTTTGATGGAAGGAATGAGAAATGCCTTATCTGAAGGTACATTTGATGAATTTGTCGAAGACTTTTATGCGCGCCGTGGCATTGCGGTGCCAGAGTTGGCTGACGTTGGTTTGACAGAAAATAATTAATTTATAAACGAGGAAGTGAAATGAGCTTTTTTATCTCAAACGCGCATGCTAGCACTGCTGCGGCAGCACCTGCTGGTGGTGGCATGGAAATGCTAATCATGTTAGGTATTTTTGGTTTGGTATTTTATTTTTTAATTTACCGTCCACAAGCCAAGCGTGTTAAAGAACACAAAGACCTAATGGGTGCATTAGGCAAGGGTGATGAAGTACTAACTCAAGGTGGACTAGTGGGTAAAATCACAAAAGTTGCTGATGACAAAGACTTTGTTGTAATCGCACTAAACGATCAAACTGAAGTGACAGTGCAAAAGTCAGCGGTTTCAGCTGTGTTACCTAAAGGTACAATGAAATCTCTATAAGAATAACAATAAAGGGATAGTCCAGTGTTAAACAAGTATCCAATGTGGAAGTACTTACTTGTTCTCGCTGTGTTAGCTATCGGTATTCTTTATGCCACACCAAACTTGTATGGTCGCGATCCGGCCATACAAGTGTCTGGCACAAAAGGTGCTGATGCGACGCTCAGTGTATTAGATCAAGTTAACGAAACCCTACAAAAGAACAACCTTGCCGTAAAATCTTCTGTGTTAGAAGACGGTCAAATCCTTGTTCGCTTCAAAAATGTTGAAGATCAGCTTAAAGCACAAGATATTTTGCGTAATAGCTTAAGTGATGATTACATTTCAGCAATCAATATGTCTCCGGCACAACCTGAGTGGTTAAAAGACTTAGGTGCAAACCCAATGAAGCTCGGTCTAGATTTAAGTGGTGGTGTTCACTTCACAATGGAAGTCGATATGGTCACGGCGATGGACAATGCACTTGAGCAAATGGAGCAAGATTTCAAGAGTGATTTACGTGAAGAGAAATTGCGTTATCGCTCGGTGCGTCGTGTTTCTAATAGTGAACGTGTACAAGTAACGATGCGTTCGGAAGAAGATAAAGACGCGGCAATGAGCTTCTTGAGAAAACGTTACCCGGGTAATGACTTTATCAATGATAGCAGCGATAGCCTTGCTTTCTTCTCAAGCCTTAGCGACCTTAAATATAAAGAGCTGCGTGAATACGCTATCAAGCAAAACGAAACTATTATTCGCAATCGTATTAACCAACTGGGTGTTGCTGAACCAAATGTTCAACGTCAAGGTGGTGAGCGCATAATTGTTCAACTTCCAGGTGTTCAGGACACGGCTCGTGCGAAAGAGATCCTCGGTGCTACGGCGACACTTGAGTTCCGTGAAGTAGACGAAAATGCCGACGTGCGTGCAGCAGCACAAGGTCGCATTCCTCCTGGCACAGAAGTGATCCCACATAAAGATGGCTATCCTGTTGTGCTTAAAAAGCGCGTTATTCTTGAAGGTACGCATATCACAGGTGCGCAATCTGGTATGGATGAATATCAGCGCCCTCAGGTGAATATCAAGCTTGATAGTAAAGGTGGGGCAAAAATGAATGCCTTTACTAAACGTGCTATCGGCAAACGTATGGCGACGGTTTTTATCGAATACAAACCATCTGGCAAGAAAGATGAAAATGGCAAAGCGTTACCACCAATCAAAGTGGAAGAAGTGATTAACGTTGCCACGATTCAAGCGCGTTTAAATAGCTCTTTCCGTATTACCGGTATTGATAGCCCAGCAGAAGCACATAACTTAAGCTTGCTACTACGTGCAGGTGCACTGGTTGCGCCAATTCAAATCGTTGAAGAGCGTACTGTAGGTCCAAGCCTTGGTCAGGAGAATATCGAAGCGGGTATGACTGCGGTTGTCCTTGGTTTTGCTTTTGTTCTTGCCTTTATGCTGCTGTACTACAAAGGCTTTGGTCTGGTAGCAAACTTGGCGCTTGCGGCTAACCTCATCATGATTGTGGGTGTGATGTCGATGATCCCAGGTGCGACGCTGACGTTGCCAGGTATTGCCGGTATCGTATTAACCGTCGGTATGGCCGTTGACGCTAACGTACTTATCTTTGAGCGTATTCGTGAAGAAATTGCGGAAGGTCGCAGTCCACAGCAAGCCGTTCATCATGGTTACGATAGTGCATTTAGTACGATTTTTGATGCCAACATCACCACTTTAATTGCTGCGGTGATTCTATTCTCTGTTGGTACAGGTCCAATTGCAGGCTTCGCGGTAACCTTAGCTATCGGTATCATTACCTCGATGTTTACAGCGATCGTTGGTACGCGTGCAGTTATTAATGCCATCATCGGTGGCAGACGTATCACTAAGCTATCAATCTAGGAGACGGACATGCAATTATTAAACTTAAAAGGCACTATCCGTTTTATGTCGGCAAGAAAGCTTTCCATGGCTTTCTCTGTTTTGTTGATCTTGGCTTCAATCGGCTCGTTTATGGTGAAAGGACTAAACTTTGGTTTGGACTTTACCGGTGGTACGGCAGTTGAAGTTGGATTTTCACAGCCAGCAGACTTAGCGAAGGTACGTAGTGTATTAGCCGAAAATGGTTTTGCCGATGCCTCTGTGCAACTTTTTGGTTCAAGCCAAGAGGTATTAGTGCGACTCGCCCCTCGTGGGGACGACGTGAAAGCTGAGGTATTAGGTAACCAGCTTATTGCAGCACTTAAGCAAGCAGACGAAAGTGTGGTGATGCGCCGCATTGAATTCGTAGGTCCAAGTGTTGGTGAAGATCTCAAAGAGCAGGGTGGCTTGGCGATGCTAACCGCGCTTATCTGTATCTTGATTTATGTTGCTTTTCGTTTTGAATGGCGCTTTGCGGTAGGTGCTGTATTTGCACTCTTCCACGATGTTGTACTGACAATGGGTCTGTTTTCTATCTTAGGTCTGGAATTTGACTTAACGATTTTGGCGGCAATATTGGCGGTAATTGGTTACTCACTTAACGATACTATCGTTGTGTCTGACCGTATTCGTGAAAACTTCCGTAAAGTACGCATTGACGACACCTTAGAGATCATCAACATTTCACTGACACAAACGCTTAATCGTACATTAGTGACCTCAATTACGACTATCCTTGTATTGATAGCGCTATTCGTATGGGGCGGTCAAACCATTCACGGTTTTGCGACGGCTCTGCTGTTCGGTGTATTTATCGGTACCTATTCTTCTGTTTATGTAGCGAGTTCAGTTGCAGTAGCAATGGGTGTTAGCAAAGAAGATTTGATCCCAGTAGAAGTTGAAAAAGAAGGTGCAGACCTAGACGCTATGCCTTAATCACAGAAGTTGTTGTGATAATCGAAAGCGGCTTTTTGGCCGCTTTTTTGTTGTTTGTAAAACGTCATTTTATTGTTTCTAAAAAATGACAGTAGTATATAATGATAATCGTTATCAATAAAGGAGATACCTATGTACAAACTTGTGATGGCGGTTGGCGCATTAACATTAATGACCGCATGTTCTAAGCAACCTGAATTAGAACAACGCACAGAGTCCGCTCCCACGGAAGCAACCTCATCTTTGGCGCAATATAAAGCACAAGCCGAGACTTTACTTGCGGATATTCGTATCGAGAAAGATGCTGCTGCACTTGAAGCACAATCCGCCGATCTTGTGACGCTTTCTAGAACTTTGCTTAATGAGTTTGTGGCCAAGTATCCTCAGTGTCAGACTTATCTAGATGCCTTGGATAAGGCCGCTGATATCATTCCTACTTTACCACTTGAAGAGATCGAAACTGGCTATCATGCAGATGGCAAATTACCCAAGTTTGATGACCCTGTTTGCTACCATGCAAAAGATTTATTAGTGCATCCAGCAACGGTGCAAGCGATTGCGATGAAAGGGTTTAGTGGCGCTGAAGACTATAAGAGCGCAGAGATGGAAATTGTGGAAGTGATTGCACACTTCGATCAGGTAGAACGAGCGCTGAAGTAAGCGGTTGAAAATCATTCAATTGCAAATTGGGTACATTTCACCCGATTGACATATATCTGTCATACTCTGTTGCTACCGTGCGCGATTATACTTTTACAGTGAGTTTAATGCTGTGGATCCTTCGCGCACGTTAGTACTTAATACAATAATAAAAGAAAAAGCTGTATTTACTCTGTTTCAGCCTATCTACGATCTTGCGAAACGGCAAATCTTAGGGTTTGAAGCATTAAGTCGTGGCATGTCCGGCTCATTGTTGGAATCTCCAGACAAGCTTTTTGCGATCGCGAGTAAGCAGGAGCGTTTGTCAGAACTCGAGATTATCTGTCGTGAAGCTGCTATTAAGCAGTTCGTCTCACTCAACCTTCCTGGTAAGTTATTTTTAAACGTTAGTCCAAAAGCGTTACTTGATCCGAGCCACCCAAAGGGCGAAACCAGACATCTTACAGAAGTGTATGGGCTCGATCCCAAGCGTGTCGTCATTGAAGTGACTGAGCAAGACAAAGTAGATGACGCGAATCTGCTACTAACTACAATTACCCATTATCGAGAACTTGGGTTTCAAATTGCGATTGATGATTTGGGAGCGGGTTATTCTGGTCTCAGAAAGTGGTCGGAGTTATGCCCTGACTACGTCAAAGTCGACAGATATTTTATCGACCATTGTGACCAAAGTGTGGTGAAACGTGAGTTTTTAAAGTCTATTATCGAGCTTGCTAAAGCCACTAGCACTCAAGTAATTGCCGAGGGAATTGAGCGGATGGAGGAGCTAAAGCTGATAGAGCAGCTCGGTATTGTAAACGCTCAAGGCTTTCTGCTCGCGAAGCCAACTCGAAAGCCACCGACAGAGCTGGCGTTGTTAAAATCCCTTCATTCGGAAGTTCGTTCCAGTGTCAATCAATTTGAGCAGTCGATGGCAATCGGTTGGCTTGCCAAAGAGGCCAATGCTATCCATGAATGTACGCAATGTATCGATGCTCATAGGTTGTTTGAACAAGATCGTAAGCTGACCAGCCTTGCTGTGGTGAATGATGCTAGAGAGCCTGTAGGGCTGCTACACAGAGATCAACTGACTGAGGTGTTTGCGGCACCATATGGTCATGCACTCTTCGATAAGAAATCAGTGATTAAGTTGATGGATAAACAGCCGTTAGTGGTGGATGAGCAGCAAGAGCTTGATACGGTGAGTAAGCAAATAACCGACCATGAATTTGATATTCGACGTCATATCATTATTACTAGAGATGGTCGTTATCTTGGCTTAGCGCCCTTGAGAGACATACTCAAGCACATTACAGAAGAAAAAATTCGTCATGCTCAACATGCCAATCCATTAACCATGTTGCCGGGCAATGTCGCGATAAATGAGGCAATAGAGCAAAGGTTACGTTCACATCATGACTTTTCTCTTGCATATATCGACCTTAATCATTTTAAACAGTTTAATGATTTATATGGATATGCCAGTGGCGATAGCGTGATTAAGCTACTTGCCGAGGTGACAGTTGATGTATGTGCACAGAGCTCAAGTTTTGTTGGGCATATCGGGGGCGACGACTTTATGGTGGTGTTCGATAATAATGATGCAGAAGTGTTGTGTCATGAGATCATCACTCAGTTTGAGCTTAAATCAAAAGCCTTTTTTACTCCCGAGCATGTTAGTGCTGGCGGTTACTGGGCAACAAATCGTGAAGGGCAAAAGCAATTTGTACCTTTACTCACTTTATCGATTGGTTTAGTGAGACCAGATTTACAACACTGTATAAATTCGCACCAAGTTGCAGCTTTAGCAACGGATGCTAAGAAAGAAGCAAAGCGCTATCGTAATAGCTATTTATTTGTATGTAACCGTCGCAAGCCTACGGTATCGACTGTACGATTGGAAAATGCAGGTTGACTATATTTTTAATTACGCAATAGTAATAGCAATCCGTAAAAATACTCTTGATTGTAGTATTGTTTCCCCTAAAAGAGGGTTGTGCGATGAAGTTAAAGTTGAGTGTAATTATCTCTGCTCTGGTGTTTCAAAGTGCTTGCATAGCGGCGCAAACCCCCGAGTTAATCTATGTCGCGAAAGAAGCGCGAACCTTGTACGATCGCGATCTTTATCTTTACGAATTACTAGAAAAGGCGCTGGCGGCTGCTAAGTACTCAGCTCAAATTGAACACATCAAAATCCACCCTCATCAACAGCGCACGCTAATGGCACTAAGCCGAGGTAAGGTTGATTTACATTGGTCGATGACCAGTCCTGCTCGTGAGCAAATTGCTATTCCTATTAAGGTCCCCTTGTATGATGGACTTATTGGTAAACGTGTGCTGATTGTTCATAAAGATATTTATCCAGCCATAAAAGCAGTTCGGTCACTTAACGAATTAAAGCGTTTTACCGCAGTTCAGGGGCACGATTGGCCTGATACCAAAATTCTAAGCTATAACGGCCTTAAGGTCAGACCGATTTCTGATTATCAAACTATGTTTAATTTGATTGCGGATAAGAAAGCGGATTATTTTCCACGCTCGGTGATTGAGGCAAATTCAGAGTTAATCGCACAAAATAACGAGAACCTCATGATCGTACCTGATTTTCATCTATCGTATTCAACCGCCTTTTACTTCTTTGTAAATAAAGACAAGCAAGCGTTGGCAAAGGCTTTGGAAGAAGGGCTTGCCAAACTTCAAGAGTCTGGAGAGTTACAAACTTTAAAACAAAAGTATGGTTTAGATAAACAGTTTACAAGCGCAACTATAAACTTGGTGAATCCGTATTTTACAGAAGATTAACGCTTTTTGCGTAAGCTTGGCAGCGCATAGTCGTATTCCTCTTTATACGTTAAGGCAGTTAAAACAAGTAGGACGCCACAATTGGAAGCGTAAATAATGTAGCCACTAACGTCAAAACTGTAGAAGAAGATAGTACTGTTTACACCTTTAGCATGTCTTAAATAGTTTTCAACAAGTCCTGCAAAACTCATAAATACCCCTAAAATTGCCAACCAAGGTAAGATGGAATCTGCGAAGGTAAATCTCACTTTTGCCTTAGGAAAAAGCTTTTTAGTTAATTCAACTCGATGCGTTAAAGGGAAGACAACTGATAAATTTATTAAAAAATGTACGCCAAAAATAATGCTATTTTGGAGTAAGCGACTGCTTTCGGTTGAAGATAAGCTAATTAATCCGGATGAAAAAACAATGACTTCGAGAGAAAAAGGAATTGCAACCAGAATAGCTAAAGTGGAAATGTTAATGTCTTTCAGCCGAATCCCCACCACCAAAATTGCAGAGATCGTCATAATGTAAATTAAAAAGAAGTGATACCTAATATCATATAGTACAAAAAGACCTACTCCGATAACAGCGTAAGGAAGAAGTAGATCTCTTATTGAAAAGTTCTTTTTCATTTTGACAATCTAAAACTTAGTCTTTCTTTTGAGACTCTTGGCTTTTTTGTTGTGGAAATTCAGGTTCAAAAATACCGCCACCAGAAACTTTTTTGCATTCTTTCAAATTTAGCTTTTGCATTATCATAGTCCTTATTGAACACACTTGAATACCAAGTGATCAAATTGTATTGGATTTATCTTTTATTGTGATTCTCACAACTTCAGGAGAGCCGTGCCAGACTACTCAACCGACACTCCCGACAGGTACAAACTTAACACCAAATAAACACAAGGTGAATGAAAAATTAAAGAAAATTTTAAAATAATAGTTTAGATATATTTACACTATTCTAATGGTCTGAAAAGTAAAGATAAAATTAATTTTTCACACCTTAAATTTAGCCATCTCAAGCTCTAGATTTCCGGATAATGATTTAATCGTATCGGTTGCTTTATGTGCTTTTTCTGAGACGCTAGCCGTTTGCGAAGCGGTATCAGAAATAATAACGACGCGTTTGGCTGTATCTTCACCTGCATCCAACTGTTCTTTGGCTGCTTGAGCTATTTGATGACTCATTTGCGATATAGATTTTAAAGAATCGGCGACTTGCACAAGCGCTTGGGATGCTTTAGACGACATACTTACTGTCTTTTCACTTGTTGCAATACTCAAGCTTACCGAAGCCTTCGCATCTTGAGTCGCACTTTGCAGTTTAGTGATCATGGTACGGATCTCTTCTGTGCTGGTTTGAGTGCGCTGAGCAAGCTGTCTGACCTCGTCCGCTACGACAGCAAAGCCTCGTCCTTGCTCTCCAGCTCGTGCTGCCTCTATCGCAGCATTGAGAGCCAGTAAATTGGTTTGCTCGGCGATAGATTGGATTACGGTAAGTACATTGGCGATATTAGATACTTCTTCATCTAGCACTTGAATGTTATTACCAGCGCTATCAATTTGTTGCTCTAATAATGCAATTTCAGTCGCTGCCTGAGCAGTCAGTTTGTCGGCTGCATTACCTTGCTTTTCAGCCTCTTGAACTGAATCTGCAGCTTGCTCTGCATGTTCGACAACGGTTTGTGCTGATGCCGTGAGCTCAGTAATTGCTGAAGCCACCATTTGAGTTTCTGCATTTAAACTACGAGTTAGATTCTCGAGTTCTACTGATCGTACCTCGCTGTCTGATGTTTGGTTTTGTAGCGCCTTGGTTGCTTCTTTTAGTCCCTCAACTACCCCTTTTAATCCGCCTTGCATATAGGCCATAGCTGCGAGAATGCTATAATCTTGACAGTCAGCAGTATTGATTGGCGTAGTCAGGTTTCCTCTTGAAACATGTTTTACGATTTCGAGCACATCATTGATTTCCGCCCCAAGTTTATTGTTGAGTGACAGTCCAAACCGCGCAAGTGCGGTGGTTAATGCAACGGCAACCACTAAAGAAAGTGCAACTAACCAGATTGCGGTGTCCCAATAGCGCTCGTTCACTTCTTTATAACTAATACCAGTGCCGACATACCAGCCAAACCCTGGGGTTTTTTGAACCACTGAGGTCAGGTCGACAACTTCTCCATTTCGTAATGAGGTCCAATTGTAGGTAATGATCCGATCAAATTGGTTACCGACTAAACGCTTTACCATGCTGCCTATGCTTTTGCCGTCAGCATCTTCAAAGTCATTAAAGCTGGTGTTATGTAGTTGGGGGTCATGAGGTGTTGCTACGAAGTCCATTTTATCATTAACAACATACACATACTCAGAGTCATGATATTTATTTTCTCTTAAAACTTGAATTGCCATCTCTTTTGCTTGTTGCTCAGTCAGTTTTCCTTGCTCTGCAAAGTGCTCAAACTGTTTAACAATATTAACGGTGCTTTTCATTAATTGGTTGATACGCGCAATATTATCGCTTTCACTGGCATGGCGTAGAGCTTGAAGACCTACAAAGGCAACGGCAAGTAATGAAACAAATATTGCGGCGGCAAAGGTAATTATTTTTGCTTTTAATGTGAAACTAGAAAACACAGGATCGCCCCCTAAAAATACTCTCATTACATGATTTAGCATGTTTAGGGGGAGTTTGTAAGTAGGTTAATGCCCTATGCGGGTTATTTTGAGATGATATTTACTCATACTACCTAAGGGCGAAGACTAATTTGCATTAATTATGCTTATTTCTTCATCAGTTAACGGGCGATATTCTCCCTCAGCAAGGGTTGGATCAAGTTCGATCCCTGCAATGTTTTCTCTATGGAGTTCAACTACTTGGTTGCCAACTGCGGCAAGCATGCGCTTTACTTGGTGATATTTTCCTTCGCAAATAGATAAGCGTAGTGCGAATTTATCAATAAGCTCCGCTTTTGCTGGCAGGGTTGCTTGCCTTTCACCATGTAACTCAACGCCTTGCTCAAGCTGTGTTAGCGCTTCTTCAGTGAGTTCATCGCGACTTTCTAGTACATAAGTTTTAAACTTTTGTTTCTTTGGCGAGGTGATTTGATGAGACCAATCACCATCGTTAGTGAGCAGAACCAAACCCGTCGTATCGATGTCCAGTCTACCTGCAACATGAAAATCTTTTAAGTTAGGTTCTTCGATTAAATCGAATACTGTAGGGTGCAATTCATCACTATTTGCACATACATAACCTTGCGGTTTGTTTAGCATATAGTAGCGTAAACCCAAATACTCTAGGCGATTGCCATCGAAAGTAATGTGGTCTGCTGGAGTGACTTGGATATCACCTTTTTTGACGACATTGCCATTGACGGTAACTAGACCTTTTTTAATATTAATTTTGACCTTGCTGCGCGGCATCTCTGCAACGTGGCTCAAAAATTTCTCCAATCTACATGGAAATTTCATAGCTAAATAACTCGAATAATAAATTAGTTTTTGCGGTAAATATCGGATAATAAATCATAGCAATGGACACTGAGAGCAAAATGCTCCCCGACCTTTGCGAGCAAAAGCTTTAGAGCACCTTCCGTGAGCATTTGTTTTTGCTCTAATGTTCTACCAGCCATCATATGGATCTGTAGGTGAATAAATCCTTGTTTGCCATCACCTAACTGAAAATGCTCAAAAGCAACAGCACGGGTTTTGACGGAAGTTGGATCAAACAAGCCACTTGCACAGGCAAATTGCTGCACCTGTGATACTAATGCCTCGGTTTCAATTGGCAAATTAGCTGAGTGTTCGAGAATAAAGTGTGGCATGTGAAACTCCATGTTTTTGCATTAGGCTCAGAGTTTATGCTATTTATCAGGGGTTATTCCAGAAAAGAGTGAATTATTAGCATGCTGTCCTTATTTAAAGTCTCACCTTTGCTTAGCGATGAAGAAACCCAATGGTTAATTGATACCTTTGTCTGGGCATTTGAGCATTTTGATGGCGAGTACTTTTTAAATGAAACGCAGATCATTACTCCGACTCCCAGTTGTTTTCCTGAGCCGGTATCCAGTATTGAAGAGATGGCGGCAGTGGTTTTCTCCCGAGTAAAGTCCTATGCGGGATTACAACAGTGGCCAATCACTTTGGTTGCGCCTGAACGCATGCTCGCGTCGAACAGCATGACTAAGTTAAACATTGCAGGGCGTTGGCGCGGTGAGCAAGCGGTCATCGCTGAACCGGCTGCGCCTATTTTGATTTCTTATAATCCCAATCAAATAAATCAGCCTCAAGATCTGATCGCCAGTTATGCAGGTGTCATGGCAAAAGTTTTAATTTTACAGCGTGGCGTGTTACCTCCAGGTGGGGAAGCGCAATTAGACGCGGCTTGTGATGTGCTGGCGAGCTTTTTTGGCTTTGGGGTCATGGTGTCTAATACCGTATATCACTTTAGGGGAGGATGTGGTTCTTGCTACAACCAATATGCCAACCGAAAAGCTGCACTGACGGAGCAGCAGAGTGTTTTTGTGCATGCCCTAGTATGCCATTTTAAAGGGGTGAAAGATGGTCATAAGCATCTTAAGTCACACCTTGTGAGTCAGTATAAAAAGGCGAAAAAGCAAATTAATACCTTAATGGATAACTCAGAGCGAGGTGATTTACTGGCCTTACAGGAGCATGCACATGCTCGTTTATCTTGATGAGTTTATCTTAATTGCGCTGGCACATTTTTTTGCTGTTGCAAGTCCCGGTCCTGATTTTGCGATAGTGCTTAAACAAAGTGTACAGCAGGGTAGAGCAAACGCCCTTTGGACAAGTTTTGGGGTTGGCCTTGGTATTTTAGTACATGTCAGTTATTGCTTATTGGGGGTTGCGTTACTGCTATCTCAATCAGAAACCTTGTTCACAGCAGTAAAATACTTAGCCGCGCTTTACCTCGCTTACCTTGGTGTCCAAGCGTTGCGGTATGCAAAACCCAATTCAGAGCAAGAAAATATCACTGAACACGCTGTTACTGAGTCTAATTGGACTGCGTTAAAACGAGGTTTTTTAGTCAACGCCTTAAATCCTAAAGCAACGTTGTTTTTCTTATCGCTTTTTACCTTAGTGATTGAGCCAACCACACCAAGCAGTGTGCAGTTGTTTTACGGTGTTTATATGGCGTTGGCTACCTGGGCTTGGTTTTCGTTTTTATCTTTAGTTTTATCAAAAACAAGGGTAAGGCAATTTTTTCGTCGTGCAGGACATTGGTTTGATCGCGGGATCGGTGTGATCATGTTACTGCTTGCAGTAAGATTGGTGATCTAATGTGTGACAAAAACATTATTAACTTTAGTTTTGGTTCAAATATGTCGACCGCACGCCTGCTCGCTCGCTTACCACAAGCGAAGCTACTTGGAGTGGGAAAATTGCATGGCTATCGGCTGACTTTTGATATGTTGAGCACCGATGGTTCAGCCAAGTGCAGTATTACGCCGAGCACTAAAGCAAATAGCCATGTTTATGGCGTTTTGTATGCGTTGGATGAGCAAGAAAAGGCTCGTTTGGACGACATTGAAGGGGAGCGCTACAGCTGTCATTGTTTGCCTGTTGAAAGGCAAGATGGCGGTATGGTGGACGCTTGGTGCTATATTGCTAACACCTTTGTGGAACATCAATTACCTTTCGATTGGTACGTACATCATGTGTTGGCCGGGGCAAAGGAGCATCAGTTTCCGACTAGCTATTTACAGGCAATTTCGGCGCAATCACACGTTACAGATAATAATAGTGACAGACAACAACAAGAATTAGCCATCTATCAATGTGATATTACGAAGTTAAATCTCAAAGCTTGACTGGTAACATCATGATTAGTTGTGGCAAAAAACCAAGGAAAAATAATGAAAATAAAACAATGGCTATTAACCTCAGGCCTAGTTGCTGCAAGTTTTCTTAGTGCACAGGCAAGCGCGGCAGTAAACCAACAGGATGTTGAAGCTGCGGTAAAAAGTGCAATGGCAAAGTTTAATATTCCAGGTTTGGCAATTGGTATCGTAGAAGATGGTCAGGTTGTGATGACCAAGGGCTTCGGAGTGACGCATTTAAATAAGCCAGCCAAGGTCAATGCGGATACCTTGTTTGGTATTGCATCTAACACCAAAGCATTTACGGCAGCAGCACTGGCGATGTTGATAGATCAAGGCAAGCTGAGTTGGGATGACAAAGTCACCAAACACATTCCAGAATTTAAGCTTTACGATAGTTATGTTACTCAAGAGATGACTATCCGCGATTTATTAAGTCATCGAAGCGGATTGGGTCTTGGGGCAGGTGACCTTATGATCTGGCCTGATACTGATAAAACCATGACTGAATTGCTGGCAGGTATTTCACATCTCAAACCTGATTCAAGTTTCCGCAGCCATTACGCTTATAACAATTTGATGTTTGTTGTTGCAGGAGAAGTCGTAAGCCGAGTTAGTGGTAAAGATTGGCGCGATTTTGTTGAGCAGGAAATGTTTACCAAGCTAGATATGGATGACTCAAAGGCTGGATTCTCTCGGATCCCGGCTAACAATAGTAATTGGGCGACTGGCCATATTCCGATGGATGGCAAACTTACACCGTTCTTTGTTAACTACCTAGAAGATTTCCGTGGTGCTGGCGCCATTGCGTCTAACGTGGATGACATGACCAAGTGGTTACAAACTCAGCTTGAAGGTGGTCGCTTACCTTCTGGCGAGCAGCTATTTAGCCAAGAGCAACAAGTGCAAATGTGGCACCCACACATTACGCGTATTCCCGCAGCAAAAGCCGCAGAAGTATACCACCAGCAGTTTAGAGGGTACGGCCTTGGCTGGGCGGTAGAAGACTACTTTGGTTATAAAAAGGTAGGTCACGGCGGTGGGATTTTAGGTATGGTGTCGCAAGTGGCGATGATCCCAGAGAAAAAATTGGGTGTGGTGGTCTTATCAAACCAGCAAAAATACCCTGCACTTTCCGCGATTATCAATGAAGTGTTTGAAGATGCGCTTGGTCTAGAAGATAAAGACTGGGTGCAGATCATCGCCGATGATTACTTTAAGGCGCAACAAGAAAAATATGCTAAAGCTGGGATAATCGAAGTTGCAAAACCACAACCTGCTTTACCATTAAACAACTACACAGGGACACTAACTAGCGCTTGGTATGGCGATGTGGTAGTGGAAAAGCTCGGTAAGGAACTGCGCATTGATTTTACGCACACCAAGCGCTTAAAAGGGAAACTTGAGCACCTAACCGGTAACACCTTTGTGGTACGTTGGGATGAGCCATTACTTGAAGCAGATGCTTACATCAATTTTGTGATGGATAAATCACAACGGGTTGAGTCTGCTGCGATGGAATTTGTTAACCCAGAAATAACCGACTTTAGTTTCGATTTCCATAACTTGGATTTAAAGGCGAAAGAAATCCAACATTAAGATATACCAAAGTATCAAAGCCACAATTATGTGGCTTTGATATAGTGAAAGGATAGCTACTTAAATCAACCACGTCGCAAACTAACATAGGATGTATATTCGTTATGCGTACTGCAATTATTACTCATCCATATTGCCGCAAGCATAAAATGACCGAGGAACATCCTGAGTGTCCTGCGAGGTTAGATGCGATATCAGACAGGTTGCTAGCGTCTGGGCTTGATATCGCCATTGAGCACAAAACGGCGCTGAAAGCTGATACCTCACACTATGCATTGGTTCATGATCAAGCCATGATCAAAGAAGTAATGGATAAAATCCCTAATGAAGGGTTAACCGAGTTAGACGGCGACACTTGGCTTTGTCCTGATTCTATGAAAGCGATTGAACGTGCTGTCGGCGCAGGAATACTCGCGGTGGACGAAGTCGTTGCTGGTAAACTTGATGCTGCATTTTGTTCTGTTAGACCTCCTGGGCACCATGCCAATCAAAGTACTTCATCGGGGTTTTGTGTCTTTAATAATGTTGCCATTGCCGCCGCTTATGCCAAGACAAAGGGCGTAGAGCGGGTGGCTATATTGGATATCGATGTACATCATGGTAATGGCACGCAAGATATTTTCAAAGACGATCATAGCGTATTACTTTGCTCTTTGTTTCAACATCCTTTTTATCCAAATACCGCGATTGAGAATCATCAAACACTTATCAATTCCCCTTTGAGTGCGGGAGCGGACGGTACAGACTTAAAAGCCTTGGTGGAGCAGCAATGGTTACCTAAGCTGCAATCATTTAAACCTCAGCTCATTTTTATCAGCGCAGGGTTTGATGGTCATTTAGAAGATGATATGGGCGGGCTCAAGTTTGTTGAACAAGATTACCAGTGGTTTACTGAGCAAGTGGTTGAGTTTGCAAACTTATCGGACTGTTTGGGGATTATTTCCTACTTAGAAGGGGGCTATGATCTTTCTTCTTTAGGCCGCAGCGCCGTGACACATATCAAAGCGCTGGTTGAAGCCGGTTAGCTTAGACTTAATAAATCAAAAGCCTGCTGAGTAGTGCTCAGTTGGATTTTGCTGACGCAACACTGGCCTTCGTTAACGAGATATTGTTGCACTAATTCGGTTAAATATTTCAAATCAATACACTGCACGGGCGCACCGTGTGCGTTGCTGCAGCAATCGTTTGGGTATACTAGAATTAACCGTTTGAGTGACGCATCATCGAGCAGATGCGTTGTATCTCTTAGTGCTTTTTCATCTTCGATAAACTCTATACTTTGGTCTAATACCAGCAATAAAGGATAGGTTTTTATCGCCATAATTTGTTCTTGGTCAAGTTATCAAAAGTGTCGCCCAGTATACTTCAAATTGGAATAATATTGCGAGAGTGTGCTTATGGTTGGTGATTCACGTCAGTTACAGATCAAAGAAGTATTTACCAATAGCTTGTTATGTTGCGATGAGCAAACCAGCCTATATGATGCGGTTGCGCAAATGCGAGCGAGCAGAGTGAGCTCGATCTTTATTACCCGTGCCGATGACATTATTGGTATCTGGACTGAGTCGGATTGCGTTAAGCTCAACTTTAACGACCCTGACTTTGCTCAGGTGCCGATCCGAGAAGTGATGACTACACCGGTGCAAAAAATTCAAATAGATAAAACCTTGAGTGAGGCGACGGTCAAGTTCCATCAATTAGGGATCCGTCACTTACTCGTGGTGGACTCGGATAATCTACCTTGTGGTGTGGTCTCTTTATCCGATATTGTGCGCAGCCAAGGGCTCGACCACTATTTGCATTTTAGACCAATTGAGCAGCACTTTGACTCGAGCATTGTGATTTTAGACAGTGAAGACTGCGTCTCTGATGTTATCAATAATATGCGTGAGCTTAAGCTGACCGCCGTGCTGGTGTATAACCGTGAATTAAATGAGTATGGCATTATTACTCAGCGCGATATTGCGTATATTATTCTCAACCCTGATTGGCGTCAGCCTTGCTGGCAATTAGCTAGCTATCCGATGCTCTCCATGACGCCAAAAGACAGCCTATTCGA
The DNA here is from genome assembly GCA_000814665.1 of Pseudoalteromonas flavipulchra NCIMB 2033 = ATCC BAA-314. Classification (GTDB taxonomy): domain Bacteria; phylum Pseudomonadota; class Gammaproteobacteria; order Enterobacterales; family Alteromonadaceae; genus Pseudoalteromonas; species Pseudoalteromonas maricaloris. Next base: position 15,998 of record JWIH01000012.1, on the reverse strand, counting down.
TGCTTACCGGCTAATGACGGTAAACTCCATTCGCCATTTGGTGGTGACTTCCCCTGACTCGCAACAAGTGATAGGGCTATTAGCGCTCAAAAATGTCCTGACTGAAATTGAAACTGCGTATTGTAGCGAGCTGGAAAAAGTCCTAGTACAACGTGATATTGCACTGCAAAAATCGGAGAAGAATCTTTATCTAGCTAACCGCATCATTGATGCTTCTCTCGATGGCATTATGATCACCAAAAGTTCAGGTGAAATAATCCAGATCAACCCAGCGTTTAGTGCGCTTACCGGCTACAAAGATTACGAAGTACTAGGGAAAAACCCAAGCATATTGAGCTCTGGGCTACATGATGAATGCTATTATCAGAGCATGTGGCAAACGCTCAGAGAAACAGGTGTGTGGCAGGGCGAGATCTGCAATCGTAAAAAGAGCGGTGAGATTTATGTTGAATGGCTTACGATTATTGAGATCAGAGAGCCGTACAGTGACGACATGCTTTACGCAGCCATTTTTAGCGACATTACGGAGCGTAAAAATGCTGAAGAAAAAATTGCTCGCTTAGCCTATTTTGATGAATTGACTGGGCTGCCTAATCGCCGCTTATTTTACGACAGACTCTCTATGGCATTGGCATCAGCGCACCGCTACAAGCAAAAACTCAGTGTGATGTTTATAGATTTAGACCGCTTTAAGGAAGTGAATGACTCTCTTGGTCACAGCGCCGGAGATGAGTTATTGGTACAGGTTAGCGAGCGGATAAAGTCTATTCTAAACGAAGGTGACACCTTAGCGCGACTTGGTGGCGATGAATTTGTTGTACTACTGAGCGAAGTGAATGGCATGTCGGAGGTCATTGAGTTTGCTGACCAAATGTTGATGGCACTATCGAGCCCCTTTCAACTTGGTGATATGCAGGTGGCTGCGACGGCCTCGATGGGGGCAGCTATTTATCCCGAAGATGGTCATGATACGGAAACATTACTTAAACACGCCGATGTTGCTATGTATCGCTCCAAAGAAGTAGGGCGCAACTCCTTTCAGTTATTCGAAGCTTCGATGAATGCACGTTCATTTGAGCGTTTATCCATGCTAAGCCGTTTTCAGAATGCCTTAGAAAATGATGAGTTTGAACTGCATTTTCAACCCTTGCAGTGCTTAACCAGCAGTCGTATTTCCAGTGTTGAGTGTTTACTGCGCTGGCGTGACCCAAATCTTGGGATGATCTCACCGGCTCAATTTATTCCACTTGCTGAGGAGCTTGGGCTTATTATTCGCTTAGATCAGTGGGTAATAGATAAAGCCTGTCAGCACCTGGCTAAATGGCAACGCGCAGGTGTTGAGATTAGGCGCTTGGCGATTAATATCTCGGCGTCACATGTCACTCAAGGTGACCTGTATCAATGTGTTGCGCAGGCATTAAAGAAGCACAACGTCGACGGCAAGTATCTTGAGCTTGAGCTTACTGAAAATAGCTTTATCGGTAATCTGCTTGAGGCTAAGTACACCTTGAAAAAACTCAAGGAGCTGGGTGTAAAACTGGCGATTGATGACTTTGGTACAGGGTATTCTGCGCTTAGCTACTTGGCTAAACTGCCCATCGATATCCTAAAAATAGATGCTAGTTTTATTGCTAAAGTGCCCGATGAATATGGCAACAGCGAAATTGTTTCGGCAATTGTGGCGATGGCTAAGGCGCTCAACTTGCAAGTTGTAGCTGAGGGCGTAGAAAAGCCTGTACAGAAACGTTACCTGCGCAAGCTTGGTTGTCATACAATCCAAGGTTACGTCTTCTGTAAGCCACTTACAGAAGACGATTGGCATGCATTTTATTCGTCAGAGAAGGTAATTTCGTAAGAAGTAAACTTACGAATATTGATCACGCCATTATCAAAAATAAGGTATTGGCCTTTGATCCCTTCAAGCACGCCTGATACTACAGGGTCTTTATCAAAGTTAAACGAGCTGATTTTACTCGGGTGCTGCTCTACAGGGAAAGTGAGATCAACCACTTCTTCGTCCAGCACTTCAATGGCGGTTGCACCAAAGAGTTCAGCAAGTTCGTCGAGCTTTGCTTGGATCTCGGGAATAAGCTTAGCAGCTTCTGCTTTGAGGTCTATTTCAGGATTGATGCCTTTGAGCATATTGCGCCAGTTAGTCTTATCGGCAATAAACTGAGCCAGTGCCACTTCCACTAATCCTGACTGGTGACGGGTCTGCACCTTAAAAATCGGCAGTGCTTGCGTTGCGCCTTGATCTATCCAACGTGTTGGGATCTGCGTATGACGAGTGATCCCAACTTTAAGACCTGAGGTATTGGCCAAATACACATAGTGCGGGATCATACAGTTCTCTTCGCCCCATTGGGGTTCACGACAGGTGCCTTGATCATAGTGGCAGGTCTCTGGCTTCATAATGCACATGTCGCAGCTCGCGAGTTTTCTCATGCACACGAAACAGTGGCCTTGCGAATAGCTCTTTTTGGTTTTTTTACCACAGCTACTGCAAAATATATTGCCGGTGAAGGTAAGGGTAACTGGTTTACCAAAGTATTCGTTGAGTGGTACCAAGTTATCACCCACGGGTAATTGATATTGGATAGGTTCAACAAGCGCTGACTTTAACTTGCTGAGTGTACCTTGTACTTGCATCTTTGCCCCTAAAAATGCTCATAAAAGGGTAGGATACCATTACAAACTTAGAAACGCAGTGTGTAAAAATGAAAAAGGCCAGCGCCGGGCTGGCCTTGCAAAGCTTAATGTGAATTAGCTTTCGCGTGCGATTGCACGATATGCGATATCTGTGCGGTACTCTACACCATCCCAGTGAATGTCTTTCACTAGAGAGTAGGCGCGTTTTTGCGCTTCGGTTACCGTGTGACCAAGGGCCGTTGCACATAATACTCGACCACCAGCGGTGACTACATGCTCGCCATCTTGCTTAGTACCAGCATGGAACACTTTTTCACCTTCAGGGTAGTTCACTTGAAGACCTGAAATAGCATCACCCTTAGGGTAGTTGCCTGGGTAGCCACTAGCTGTAAGCACAACACCAACAGCAGCTCGCGGATCGAATTCAATCGATGTTTGATCAAGCTCTTCTCGGTTTGCCGCTTCAATTAGCTCAACTAAATCAGACTGAAGGCGTAACATGATAGGTTGTGTTTCTGGGTCACCAAAGCGGCAGTTATACTCGATAACTTTTGGTGTGCCGTCTGCTGTGATCATCAAACCAGCGTATAGGAAACCTGTATAAGGGTGACCTTCTTTCGCCATACCTTCAACCGTTGGATTGATCACTTCGGCCATGATGCGGTCATGAATATCTGGCGTGACTACAGGAGCTGGAGAGTATGCACCCATACCACCTGTATTTGGGCCTTTATCACCATCGTATGCACGTTTGTGATCTTGGCTGGTGGCAAAAGGAAGTACATTTTTGCCGTCAACCATGACGATAAAAGAAGCTTCTTCACCTTCTAAAAATTCTTCGATAACCACGCGGCTGCCCGCTTCGCCAAAAGCATTCCCCGCAAGCATATCGCGGATAGCTTCTTCCGCTTCCGCTTCGGTCATTGCCACGATAACCCCTTTACCAGCAGCAAGACCATCAGCCTTAACGACGATAGGTGCTCCTTGTGCTTTCAAGTAGGCAAGCGCAGGCTCAATCTCTTCAAACGTTTGATAAGCCGCTGTTGGAATATCGTGACGTGCTAAAAAGTCTTTAGTAAACGACTTTGAACCTTCCAACTGTGCTGCCGCTTGAGTAGGTCCAAAAATAGCTAAGCCTTCTTCACGGAAACGGTCAACTACACCGATAACCAGTGGCGCTTCAGGGCCAACAATGGTTAATTGCACATTGTTTTCTTTAGCAAAGACGACCAAGGCATCGATATCTTCAACGCCGATAGCTACGTTTTCGAGTTTAGGCTCAAGCGCAGTACCTGCGTTACCTGGTGCTACAAAAACTGTTTTTACAGATGGGTTTTGTGCGGCTTTGAACGCAAGCGCATGCTCACGTCCACCGCTGCCAATGACTAGTACATTCATGGCGAAATTTTCCTATTAAAGCTTTTTGAATTTTAAGGTCATGCGGTCGCTTTCCCCAATCGCTTTATATTGCGCTGCTTTTTCATCACCTAGCGCTAAGCGAGGTGGCAGAGTCCAGACGCCTTTCGGGTGATTGGCGCTGTCTAGCGGGTTGGCGTTAATGTCGCTGCTTGCAACTAATTCAAACCCAGCTTGCTTGGCGATATCAACAACATAACTTTGCTTCATATAACCTGACGACTTTTGATCCTCAAGTTGGCGGTGCTCAGGCAGACGGTGTTCAACCACACCTAAAATGCCACCAGGTTTCAGTGCCTTATTAAACGCGTTGAACGCGCTAAGTACACCTTCATCCCCTTTACCCATGTACCAGTTATGTACGTTACGGAAGGTAAGTACCACGTCAGCACTGCCTTGTGGCGCAATATTACTGTGCGTCACTGGTGCAAATTCCGTGATCTTTACTTCACTATAGTCTGGGTTGGTTGCTACTTTTTCTTTGTAGCCTTTTAATGAGCGTTGATAGTAGCCAACATCTGAATCAGCAGGGAAGTGCGCTGCATAATAGGTGCCTTGACCTTTAACCAGCGGCGCTAAAATCTCGCTATACCAACCACCACCAGGTGCAATTTCTACCACGGTCATTGATGGCTCAATGCCAAAAAAAGCAAGCGTTTCACTTGGGTGGCGATACTGGTCTCGGGCTCTATTTTTCTCAGCTCGATTGTCGCTAGCAACGGCTTTTGCAATCGCGCTTGGTACTGCTTGGCTGGAGTTGGATTCTGTCGCGTTACAGCCTACTAAAGTAGTAAATACTGCAGCAGCGATAAGAGATTTCATACCTAGATTCATCGTTAGCTTCCTTCATTCTGTTATGATTATGCTGTAGCCAGAATACTGGAAATTAGCTGAAACAAAAAGCGCGAAACTCATAAGTTTCGCGCTTTATTGATTAATGGCGGAAGTGGCGCATGCCGGTAAACACCATTGCCATTCCCGCTTCATCAGCGGCGGCAATCACCTCTTCATCACGCATTGAACCACCCGGCTGGATAACCGCAGTGATACCCGCAGCTGCAGCGGCGTCAATACCATCACGGAATGGGAAGAACGCATCAGAAGCCATCACAGAACCTGGAACTTCTAGGTTCTCGTCTGCGGCTTTGATCCCTGCGATTTTTGCAGAGTATACGCGGCTCATTTGGCCTGCGCCCACACCAATAGTCATACCATCACGGGCGTAAACAATCGCGTTGGACTTAACAAATTTAGCGACTTTCCAGCAGAACAGTAGATCTTTTAGTTCTTGCTCTGTAGGTTGACGTTTTGAAACCACCTTAAGGTCGTCCAAACCAACCATACCTTGGTCACGATCTTGTACTAAGATACCGCCATTAACACGTTTAATATCAGTACCTGTGGTTTTGTTTGACCACTGACCACATTCTAGTAAACGTACATTTTGCTTCGCAGCAACGATTTGTGCGGCTTCTTCTGATACGCTAGGTGCGATGATAACTTCAACAAACTGACGCGCTACGATGGCTTCCGCCGTGTCGCCGTCTAGCTCTCGGTTAAAGGCGATGATACCACCGAAGGCAGAAGTTGGGTCGGTCTTAAATGCGCGGTCATAGGCGGCAAGAATGTTTTCATCTACCGCAACACCACAAGGGTTTGCGTGTTTTACGATAACACAAGCCGGCTTATCAAACTCTTTAACACACTCAAGTGCGGCATCGGTATCAGCGATATTGTTATAAGACAGCGCCTTACCTTGAAGTTGTTTAGCCGTCGCGACGGATGCTTCTTCAATGTTGTTTTCAACATAGAAAGCAGCGTCTTGATGCGAGTTTTCACCGTAGCGCATATCTTGCTTCTTAGTGAATTGCATATTGATAGTGCGAGGGAATTTGGTTTCCTCTGCTGCTTCTTCCGTATAATCCGGAACCATTTTACCGAAGTAGTTGGCAATCATGCCGTCATACTGTGCGGTATGCTCATAGGCCGCAATAGCAAGGTCGAAACGTGTCTTGTATGTTGTAGAGCCAGAGTTCGCCTTCATTTCTTCAATGACGCGGCTGTAGTCATTCGCATTTACAACAATGGTCACGTCTTTGTGGTTCTTAGCCGCAGCACGAACCATAGTTGGACCACCAATATCGATATTTTCGATTGCATCTTCTAGGCTACAGTCAGCTTTCGCAACAGTTTGTGCGAAGGGGTATAAGTTGACTACTACCATATCGATTGCTGAAATATTGTTTTCAGTCATGACGTCTTCGTCTTGACCGCGACGTCCTAAGATACCGCCGTGCACTTTTGGGTGAAGCGTTTTAACGCGACCATCCATGATTTCTGGGTGGCCAGTGTAATCAGATACTTCTGTTACTTTAATGCCGTTGTCTGCAAGTAGTTTGCAAGTACCGCCAGTTGATAAAATTTCTACGCCTTGAGCTGCAAGTGCTGTGGCGAATTCAACGATACCGGTTTTATCTGACACGCTTAGTAGGGCGCGACGAATTGGACGATGTATATCCATGATGGTTCAGGTTTCCTCAATGATTAGTTAAGGGCTAGCTTAGAAAGCCGGTATTTTAGCGCATTATTGTTAAGATGACGATGTTAAAAGGCGAGATAAGCATGAGAAAAGTGCGATATGAAAAGGATAAATGTCCGCTAGATGCTGAATTTTAAACAATAAAAAAGCACCTGAAGGTGCTTTTTTATCAACTAAATTTTACTAGCAGTGCTTAGTTCATGCCGTATTTTTTTAGCTTCTTGCGAAGTGTGCCACGGTTAATGCCTAAAAGGATCGCTGCACGAGTTTGGTTACCACGAGTATAAGTCATAACCTCTTCAAGTAGAGGTGCTTCAAGCTCAGAAAGAACTAACTCATAAACGTCTTGTACGTCTTGACCATTAAGCTGCTTTAGGTAGTGATGTACAGCTTTTTTAACTGCATCGCGCAAAGGTTGCGGTTTCTCTTGTGACTGAACATGAGCGTTAGTAATAAATGGAGAAGTCACATTTTGTTCGAACATCGTTATGTCTCTTTCTTAGTTAGCCTGAAGGATGAATAAATTCATTCACCCTAATGTTTCAAAATAGTCTTCTAATGCCTCGATTTGCGCTTCTGGCGTCTCCAAGGCATTGAATACTCGCCTAAATTGACCTTCTTGGTCATGGGCCTGCAAATACCAAGATACATGCTTGCGTGCGATGCGCGCTCCTATTGGCTCACCATAGAATTGATGAAGATTTACTAAGTGCTCCATCAATATTGCTCGAACCTCTGCTATTTCAGGTTCTGGCAAATGTTCACCGGTTTGCAAATAGTGGTCTATTTCTCGGAAAATCCAAGGACGACCTTGGGCGGCTCGACCAATCATAATGGCATCTGCGCCCGTGTATTCCAGCACCTGTTTCGCTTTTTCAGGAGACGTAATGTCACCGTTTGCTACCACAGGAATAGATACTGAACGTTTAATTTCTCTGATCGTGGCGTATTCAGCTTCGCCCTTATACATACATGCTCTTGTACGGCCATGCACGGCTAGCGAAGCAATGCCTCGACGTTCAGCTATGCGAGCAATCTCAACACCGTTACGATTGTCTGTGTCCCATCCTGTACGGATTTTTAACGACACAGGTACGTCAACGGCAGCAACCACAGCGGTTACGATTTCGTCAACCAACTCTGGATATTGCAACAATGCTGAGCCTGCAAGCTTCTTGTTCACTTTCTTAGCGGGGCAGCCCATATTGATATCTATGATCTGCGCACCGTTTGCGACATTAAATTGTGCTGCTTGCGCCATCAACTCAGGATCTGCTCCTGCGATTTGTACCGAGCGAATGCCCGATTCACCGCTGTGATCCATGCGATTTTGCGACTTATCGGTTTTCCACACTTTTGGATTTGAAGACAACATTTCTGATACCGCAAGCCCAGCACCTAGACGTCGACATAGTTGTCGAAACGGTCTGTCGGTGATCCCAGCCATTGGTGCTACGATAAGATTGTTTTCAAGTTGGTATGGACCAATACGCACTACAGTTTAATCCGCCTTACCTCAAGGGGCGCTAAGTTTACGGTTTTTTTCGCAAAAATCAAAGGTTATAAATTGAACATAATTGCTTTTTTTTTGAACTTTATGGGTTGACATTTGATAACAACCTGAGAGCCCAGATAATTTGCACGAAATTTATGCAAAAACAATTTTAAAGGTACAATTTGAGCCGAAAATTTAAGCTGTGAAAAATGCGTAAAGCCTGTTAATTACAGGCTTTACCAGTTAAAACTTACTAACTTTCATTGACTCGCTGATACTTTTGTCAGCGTGACGTTAGCAGCCTTATTTTTTCACACCGCTGACGCGCGTCCATTCACCCTGTTGAGCAATGTTGTCTAGCTTTAAAAATGGCGCATAAACATCCGCAACAGATTGTGCTTGCTCTTCTAAAATACCAGACATGGCGATGGCACCTTTGTCGCCCAAGAAGCCGAGAATGATTTCGTGTAGCTCTCTCAGCGGCTGTGCAAGAATATTAGCAACAACGATATCAGCACTGAATTGCGGCTGATTTTCAGGTAAATACACTTCTAGCTTATCTGCAACGCCATTACGCTCGGCATTATCACGGCTTGCGATAAGCGCTTGTGGATCGATATCAATACCAATCACACGCTCAGCGCCTAATTTGATTGCTGCGATCCCTAAAATCCCAGAGCCACAACCAAAATCAACGACCGTTTTGCCGCTGAGGTCTTGTTGTTCTAACCATTGCAGGCAAAGTGCGGTTGTGGCATGGGTACCAGTACCAAATGCAAGACCAGGATCCAGTAGCACATTGACGGCATTGGGATCTGGCACATCACGCCAGCTTGGGCAAATCCATAATCTCTCGCCAAACTTAATTGGGTGGAAATTATCCATCCACTCGCGTTCCCAGTCTTTGTCTTCTAGCTGTTCAAGCTTGTAGTTTAACGGCTTGTCATATTGTGACTGGACAAAGTCAACGACTGCTTGCATATCATGGTTCGCTTCAAATAAACCGATCACCGTTGTCTCAGGCCATAAGATGACTTCGCCAGGTTTTGGTTCGTAAACGGGATTGTTTTTACTATCCATGAATGTGACAGACGGACAACCGACATCCATAAGCATATCGCTTAAAGCATCGGCATCGGCTTTATCTGAATAAATTCGGATTTGGATCCAAGCCATGTGTATACCTATTTAATCCAATTACTATAAAAAAGGCCGCTGAATAGCGGCCTTAATCTTATTTGCTACTTTTTAGCCCTTAACGTCTAAAAAGCTCTTTAACAGATCTGAGCGAGAAGGGTGGCGCAGCTTACGTAGCGCTTTAGCTTCAATCTGACGAATACGCTCACGTGTTACATCAAACTGTTTACCCACTTCTTCTAACGTGTGGTCTGTATTCATATCGATACCGAAACGCATACGTAGTACTTTAGCTTCACGAGCGGTAAGACCTGCAAGTACCTCGTTGGTCGCGCCACGAAGACTTTCCATCGTTGCTGAATCAATCGGTGACTCGATAGTAGTGTCTTCGATAAAGTCACCAAGATGTGAATCTTCATCATCACCAATTGGCGTCTCCATTGAGATCGGCTCTTTGGCGATTTTTAACACTTTGCGGATCTTGTCTTCAGGCATCATCATACGTTCTGCCAATTCTTCAGGACTTGGCTCACGGCCCATTTCCTGTAGCATTTGACGAGAGATACGATTTAGCTTGTTGATTGTTTCAATCATATGCACTGGAATACGGATAGTTCTTGCCTGATCCGCAATTGAGCGCGTGATCGCCTGACGGATCCACCACGTTGCGTATGTTGAAAACTTATAACCACGACGGTATTCAAATTTATCAACCGCTTTCATCAGACCGATGTTACCTTCTTGGATCAGATCCAAGAACTGCAGACCACGGTTGGTATACTTTTTAGCGATTGAAATTACAAGACGTAAGTTCGCTTCAACCATTTCTTTCTTCGCACGGCGAGCTTTTGCTTCACCAATACTCATGCGACGGTTGATGTCTTTAATACGCTCAATGCTAAGACCTGTGCTATCTTCAAACGCTTTAAGCTTGTTAACACAACGCTCGATTTCAGGTTTTACTTCAGCAAGTTTTGCTGAGTGTTTTTCACCTGATGCAATTTCAGCATCGATCCATGCGGTATCGGTTTCATTGTTAGCAAAGTGCTTAACGAAAACCTTTTTTGGAACCTTAGCAATCTGAACTGCTTGCTTCATGATGATGCGTTCTTGAACACGCACTTTATCCATCATGTCGCGCATGTTGTTTACCATGCGATCGAATTGCTTAGGAACTAACTTGAAAGTACGGAAGTGATCGCCGATTTCCTGAATTGCAGCTTTCGCATCTGGGTGCGAGCGACCTTTACTTTCAAAAATTTCTCGCGCTTTATTGTACAGCGTACGAAGTTGTTCAAAATGCTCACGAGCTTCTTCAGGATCTGGACCTGAATCGCCTTCTTCTGAGTCATCATCGTCATCATCTTCATCATCATCTTCGTCATCTAAGTCTTCATCACTTAGCTCAGAACCGATGTGTGTTGCTGAAATTGGTGCTTCGTCTTCCTCGATAGCATTAGGATCAAAGAAACCAGAAACAATGTCGCTTAGGCGCATTTCTTCTGCTTCGTACTTGTCCCATTGCTCTAGCAGGTAAGTAATAGCTTCAGGGTATTCTGCAACAGAAATCTGTACTTGGTTGATCCCTTCTTCAATACGCTTAGCGATTTGGATTTCGCCTTCACGAGTTAGAAGTTCAACCGTACCCATTTCACGCATGTACATACGAACAGGGTCAGTTGTGCGGCCAATTTCTTTTTCTACTGTTGCTAAAGCCGCAGCCGCTGCTTCTGCAGCATCCTCATCTGTTGTTGTTTCTTGCATCATCAACTCATCAGCATCAGGCGCATTTTCAGAGACCTGAATACCCATATCGTTGATCATGCTGATGATATCTTCTACCTGATCTGAGTCTATGATGTCTTGTGGAAGATGATCGTTAACTTCTGCAAAAGTTAAATAACCTTGCTCTTTACCTTTCTGAATCAGAAGTTTGAGTTGTGACTGAGGAGATTGATCCATAGAGAAATTTGCTTCCACTCTGAAAAGTTGATACAACAGGCGCCAGCTATTTAACAGCTAAATTTTGATGACGCAGTGAATAGAACATTATAGCACCGAAAATTGCTATTGACTAGAACTTCTACTGTTTAAGCGCTTGGGTAAGGAGTGCGCATTCTAGCCGCTCATCATTTGTTAGGCCTTCGGTTTTCTCCTTTATTAATAGGGTCTCTAGGCGATAATTTAAACACTGATCTTCAATAAATTGAAAAGTATTTTTAAATTCGTCTTCTAGCCTATCTTCAGCAACGCCATGTTGCCACACCGCAAGCTTTTTCAAGGCGTCGAATTCAGCCTGATCGCGATAATGTTCAAGTAACTGTGCTGTGTTTATTTGCGGATTATCGTGACATAACATTTGTAAGCTCAGCAGCAGTTGAATACCTGGGATCGCCATTTCACCGAGTTCAGGCATATACTCAACCGTTTGCGCAAGCTGTGGATGTTGGAGCAGTAAGCCAATCGCTCGACGCATCGGCGTGACTTTAAATTGGCGCTCAATTTTATTCTGCTGTTTGTTACTTGCCAATTTAGCACTAAGTTGCTCACGAGTACGACCAATTAACCTGGCTAAGGTTGTTAATAAACTCTCTTGGTAGTAGTCACTGGGTATTTTGCTGATCAGTGGAATGGCATCGGTAAGCAGCTTGGATTTGCCTGCATCATTTGTAAGGTCGCATTGCTCACGTAATTTGGTAAACAATACTTGCGTATAATCGCTTGCTGTTTCTAGCCGTGCTTCAAAGGCATCTTTGCCTTCTTGCTGTACCAATGAGTCTGGATCTTCACCATCAGGTAAAAAGACAAACTGTAGAGACTTACCGTCTTTTAAGTTAGGTAAAGCGTGGTCAAGCGCACGCCAAGCAGCATCGCGGCCAGCTCTGTCACCGTCGTAGCAGCAGATCACTCTGTCGGTATTACGAAACAAAGTTTGCATGTGTTCAGCGGTGGTTGCAGTGCCTAATGCGGCAACGGCGTAATCAATGCCTTTTTCTGCTAGGGCAACGACGTCCATATAGCCTTCCACAATCAACACTTTATCTAATTGCTTATGGGCTTGTTTAGCTTCATAAAAACCATAAAGTTCGAAACTTTTATGGAAAATGCGTGTTTCGGGCGAGTTTAGATATTTAGGGCCTTGATCTGCACCCATTATCCTTCCGCCAAATGCGATGACACGACCACGTTTATCACGAATAGGGAACATCAAGCGATCGCGGAAGAAGTCAAATTGGCGGCCAGCTGACTTTTCTGATGCTAACTTTAAATCAAGCAGCTGTTGTTTGTGCTCAGGCTTGCGGGCTATTTGATTACACAATGACTCCCACTCAGGTGGTGCATAACCAATCATAAACTTTTGTACAGTTTCGCCACTCAGGCCGCGGCCTTTTACGTAGTCAATTACTTGAGTGGCATTGCTATGGTGTTTTAACTGATGCTGGTAAAACTTAGCGGCTTGGAGCATTAAGTCATAGTCAGACTTTTTTTCTTCCATTGAACGCTGCGGCCCTTGTGGGGCGTTTTCGCGTGGTACTTCTAAGTTTAATAGGGCGGCTAGTTCCTCAATGGCATCAACAAACTCAAGCTTGTCGTATTCCATTAAAAAGGAAATAGCGTTGCCATTAGCACCACATCCGAAGCAATGATAAAACTGTTTATCACGTGACACGGTAAATGAAGGCGTTTTTTCATTGTGAAATGGACAGCAGGCTTGATAGTCTTTTCCTGCTTTTTTTAATCCCACACGACCGTCTATGAGCTCGACAATGTCCGCTCTTGCGAGCAAGTCATCAATAAACTGTCTAGGGATTTTGCCTTTCATTTAAGTTCCGAAGTTGTACTAGTGAGTGAGCGCATTATATCAAGTAGCAACGAGAAAAAATCAACTTAATTCAATTAAGGTATCTTATTAGCGCTGCATTGATACGCATGACGCCTAAAACGAAGAAACCGAGCACTAGGCTCGGTTCACTTATCAATCATACAATTGTATGTGGGCTTAAGCGGTAAGTCTTTGCTTAATTAAACCAGAGACTTTACCCATATCAGCACGACCTTCAGCTTCTGCTTTAATCGCACCCATTACTTTGCCCATGTCTTGCATGCCTGACGCACCAGTTTGTGCAATCACGGCATCAATTAGCTCGACAATTTCATCTTCGCTAAGTGGCTTAGGAAGGAATGTCTCAAGTACGCTAATTTCGTTAGCTTCGATATCAGCTAAGTCTTCACGCCCTGCATCTTTATACTGGGTATAAGAATCGCGACGCTGCTTAACCAACTTAACTAAAACCGCAGTAATGCCTGCGTCGTCTAGTGTAGTTTGGTTGTCGATTTCTCGCTGTTTAATTTCAGCAAGTACCGCACGAATCGCGCCAAGACGAAGTTTCTCTTTGGCTTTCATCGCTTCTTTTTGCGCGTTTTTTAGCGTAACTAATAAGCTCATTGATACAAGACCAATACTGATTAGTATAATTTAACGCGACGTGCGTTTTCGCGAGAAAGCTTCTTCATGTGACGCTTAACCGCTGCAGCTTTTTTGCGCTTACGCTCAGCAGTTGGCTTCTCGTAGTGCTCGCGACGACGAACTTCAGAAAGGATACCTGCTTTTTCACATGAACGTTTGAAACGACGTAGTGCAACGTCAAACGGCTCGTTTTCTCTTACTTTAATTACTGGCATTAAAAATTCACCTACCTAATTAATGAGCTTAGCTCTATCTGGCTAAAAACTAGCCAATTGGTTCAAAAATGGTGCGGTATTGTAATCTGAAGCAAGACCGCATGTAAAGCCTAAATTATAGCTAAAAATACCAGCCCTGTCATGTCATACGCTAGCGGCTGTTTTTTCATTCTTTATGAGGGAATTTCAGCGCTGATAAAGGCGGCAGATCACTTGTCCTGCATGCTTTTCTTTAATTACTTGCCAATTTTCTGGTGTTTCAGGTTGTGCCTCTTGTTCAAATTCAACATAGATGAGTGCGTCTTCGCTGAGCCAAGATTGTGTCTCAAGTAAATTACAACAAGGAGTCACAAGCCCTTTGCGAAAGGGGGGGTCAATAAAAACCAAGTTATATTGCTGTTGCTTAAGGTTATTTGCCAGCATGGTTAACGCGTCGGTATTAATGATTTCAACGTTATCCAGTTTGAGTAAAGTTGCATTATTGCTAAGCTGCGTCGCCGCGGTTTTATCCAGTTCGATAAAGGTCCCGCTTGCAGCGAAGCGCGAAATAGCCTCAAATCCTAGACTGCCAGCACCAGCAAAGCAATCGAGTACTTTTGCGTCTCTTACGTCCTGCATGAGCCAATTAAAAACGGTTTCTTTCATTCTATCTGTTGTTGGTCTTAATCCCACAACATCATGAACTGGTAACTTGCGACCTTTATGCTTACCGCTGATCAGGCGGATGAAACCAGACTGTTTGGTATTTGACTTGGGCTTAGATTTTCTCATAGCGACGTAATTTGCTTCTTTATTAAAGGTTCTTGGTGTCAGGATTTTTCATCCTTACGGAACATGGTACACTTGCACACAATTTTGTCTAAGCACTAAGGTTGCCATCCTCGGCTTGCCTTTCGAGCCCAAAATTAAGTGTGATATCAATCCCAGTAAAAGCAATAAGCTAATGCGGATTGGCGTTTTCGAGTATGGTAGCAAGATCATCAACATTTTGCTTTGGGTTTATGCAATTTATCTAACACGGTCATAAGTGAATATGGGAAAGAAAAACAAATTTTTATCTTGGTTGGGCTTTGGTAAATCCGATAAAGAGCAACAAGAAGCTGAACGCCAAGAACAGTTAGCAAAAGAACAAGCTGAGCGTGAGGAAGCAGAACGCCAAGCAAAATTAGCTCAAGAGCAAGCAGAGCGTGAAGAGGCTGAGCGTCAGGCGCAACAAGCAAAAGAACGAGCTGAGCGTGAGGAAGCAGAACGCCAAGAAAAATTAGCTCAAGAACAAGCTGAGCGTGAAGAAGCGGAACGTCAGGCGCAACTAGCTAAAGAGCAAGCTGAGCGTGAAGAAGCAGAGCGTCAGGCGCAATTAGCGAAAGAACAAGCCGAGCGTGAAGAGGCAGAACGTCAGGTACAATTAGCGAAAGAGCAAGCCGAGCGTGAGGAAGCAGAACGTCAGGCGCAACTTGCAAAAGAACAAGCTGAGCGTGAAGAAGCTGAACGTCAGGCGCAACGAGCGAAAGAACAAGCTGAGCGTGAAGAGGCAGAGCGTCAGGCACAATTAGCGAAAGAACAAGTCGAGCGTGAGGAAGCAGAACGGCAGGCGCAATTAGCGAAAGAACAGGCTGAGCGTGAGGAAGCAGAACGTCAGGCACAACTTGCGAAAGCACAAGCTGAGCGTGAGGAAGCAGCACGCCAAGAACAGTTAGCCAAAGAGCAAGCCGAGCGTGAGGAAGCAGAACGTCAGGCACAACTTGCAAAAGAACAAGCCGAGCGTGAAGAAGCAGAACGCCAAGAACAGTTAGCCAAAGAGCAAGCTGAGCGTGAAGAAGCAGAACGTCAGGCGCAATTAGCGAAAGAACAAGCTGAGCGTGAGGAGGCAGAGCGTCAGGCACAATTAGCGAAAGAACAAGCTGAACGTGAGGAAGCGGAACGTCAGGCGCAATTGGCTAAAGAGCAAGCCGAGCGTGAAGAAGCAGAACGCCAAGAACAGTTAGCCAAAGAGCAAGCTGAGCGTGAAGAAGCGGAACGCCAAGCAAAAATAGCTCAAGAACAAGCCGAGCGTGAGGAAGCAGAACGTCAGGCACAATT
>JWIH01000011.1 GCA_000814665.1 Pseudoalteromonas flavipulchra NCIMB 2033 = ATCC BAA-314 | reverse complement strand
CTGCCAGAGTTAACTGCAGATTTCGATGAAGAGACTTTGCTTGAAGACGAACCAGAAGCACCGCTCGACGAAGCTGAAAGTGATGCGCTTGAGTCTGAACCTGAGCTTGAAATTGAAGACGAACTGCCAGAGTTAAACGCAGATTTCTATGAAGAGACTTTGCTTGAAGATGAACCTGAAGCGCCAGTTGAAGCAGCAGAAAGTGACGTACTTGAGTCTGAACCTGAACTGGAAATCGAAGACGAGCTGCCAGAGCTAAACGCAGATTTCGATGAAGAAACTTTGCTTGAAGACGAACCTGAAGCACCGCTCGACGAAGCTGAAAGTGATACGCTTGAGTCTGAACCTGAGCTTGAAATCGAAGACGAGCTGCCAGAGTTAAATGCAGATTTCGAAGAAGAAACTTTGCTTGAAGATGAACCAGAATCACCAGTCGAAACAGCCGAAAGTGACGTGCTTGAGTCTGAACCTGAACTGGAAGTTGAAGACGAACTGCCAGAGTTAAACGCAGATTTCGATGAAGAGACTTTGCTTGAAGATGAACCTGAAGCGCCAGTTGAAGCAGCAGAAAGTGACGTACTTGAGTCTGAACCTGAACTGGAAGTTGAAGACGAGCTGCCAGAATTAAACGCAGATTTCGATGAAGAGACTTTGCTTGAAGACGAGCCTGAGCTTGAAATTGAAGAGGCTCTGCCAGAATTAAACGATGAAGATGACTTGGAAACTCTACTTTCTGAGCCACAAACTGAATCTGAATTACCAGAGGTCAATGAAGCCGAGATTGAAAAAGAATTTATGGCTGACTTTACCCAAGCAGACTTCGATGCTCTACTCAGCGAACTGGACGATCCCAGTGACTTTGACGCCGGAAATGCAGAAGATTTTGAAGTAGATTTCGATAGCTTGCTACAAGACGAATTGGTCGTAGGGGAAGCCCAAGCGCTATCAACGGACGTCGAAGGTTCAGAAGACTACTTAGAAATTGAAGACCTACTTGAACAAAGCGACGATCTTGATAGCGATGTTGAACCTTACGTTGGCGCAAATATGGACGTTGGGCTTGGCGATTTTGAAGAGCTATTAGCGGGTGAAAATACCACGGATGTTGATTTAGAGGATGAAGGATTTGCCGCTAAATTAGATCTAGCAAAAGCTTACATCGAAATTCAAGATTATGACTCGGCTATATCAACGCTCAACGATGTTATTGAGAATGGCCCGGATTCGGTGCAAGCTGAGGCTAAGTCGCTTAAATCCAGTCTTACAGAGTCTTAATACTCACATCAACGATACCGACCAAACAAAGTAATTGCCTTGTTTGGCCGGTATCATCATCTACTTCTTAGCTTAAGCGCTTTAATTCACATCGCCAATCGCATAAAATGTCGTTTTTGTTATGGGTTGCGATAGAAAAAGTATGCGAGTAGCGTTAGGCATTGAATATAATGGTGCAAATTATAGTGGTTGGCAGAGGCAAAATCATGTCAGCAGTGTCCAAGAAGAAATAGAAAAAGCGCTATCGAATATCTGTAATCATCCCGTTGAGATAACTTGCGCGGGGCGCACTGATGCAGGGGTTCATGCAACGGGTCAACTCGTGCATTTTGACACGGATTCTGCTCGCGATATGAGCGCTTTTACACTGGGAATGAACTCTCAGCTTCCCGACGACATTGCGGTACGATTTGCTAAAGAAGTCGACCCAGAGTTTCATGCTCGTTTTTCTGCGACAGCTCGTCGATACCGCTACGTTATTTATAATCACACCTACAGGCCGGGCATTTTACGCAGTGGCGTAACGCATTTTCACCACGAGCTTGATGTTGAAAGAATGAAAGCTGCATGCCCTGTGATGATAGGGGAGCAAGATTTCACTTCTTTTAGGGCGGTACATTGCCAGTCTAATACGCCGTTTCGTAATATCCATCACTTAGAGGTGAAACGCATTGGCAAATATATCGTCATTGATATTAAAGCGAACGCGTTTTTACATCATATGGTGCGCAATATTACAGGTTGTTTACTTGATATTGGTGTCGGCAAGCAAGAGCCTGAGTGGATGGCGGAGCTGCTTGTTGCCAAAGATCGCACCTTAGCAAGTGCTACGGCAAAACCTAACGGATTGTATTTAGTTGATGTGGACTACCCTGAACAATGGCAAATAGAAAAGATGCCGCTTGGGCCTTTATTCTTGCCTGAGGAATTAGTGTAACGGTCATATTTATGTAGTACCTTATACTCTTAAGACCAGTTTTTTATATCACCTATAGCTAAATCATGATTTAATTGGGAAAAGATGTCTGTCTTTGCTGACGGAACAGAATAAAGCACGATAGAGAGTTGCAAATGAGTTGGTTAGAAAAGATCTTACCTAAAACCACTAAATCTTCTGGTAAAAAAGAGATCCCAGAAGGGGTTTGGGCAAAGTGTACAGATTGTGATTCAATCCTATACAAAGCGGAATTAGAAAAGTCCTTAAACGTATGTCCTAAGTGTGATCATCACATGCGTATTACGGCACGTAAACGTCTTGAAAGTTTCTTAGATGATGCGGATCGTCAAGAGCTTGGCACAGAGCATGAGCCACAAGACGTATTAAAGTTTAAAGACTCTAAAAAGTACTCGGATCGTATCGTTCAAGCGCAAAAAGTAAGCGGTGAGAAAGACGCTTTAGTTGCAATGAAAGGTCGCGTAAAGGGTATTCCTGTTGCTGCTGTTGCTTTTGAATTCTCCTTTATGGGTGGTTCAATGGCGTCAGTTGTTGGTGCGAGATTTGTTGATGCAGTTAACGTTTGTTTAGAACATAACATGCCGTTAATTTGTTTCTCTGCATCTGGTGGTGCACGTATGCAAGAGGCACTTATGTCATTGATGCAAATGGCGAAAACAAGTGCTGCATTGGCAAAAATGAGTGACAAAGGCTTGCCATTTATCTCTGTATTGACCGATCCAACAATGGGTGGTGTTTCTGCATCATTGGCGATGCTTGGTGATATCAATGTGGCAGAGCCAAAAGCACTTATCGGTTTTGCGGGTCCACGTGTTATCGAACAAACTGTACGTGAAACTCTACCTGATGGTTTCCAGCGCAGTGAGTTCTTATTAGAACACGGTGCGATTGACATGATCGTCGACCGTCGTGAAATGCGCGATACGTTAGCACGTATTTTGGCGAAGTTTATGGACTTGCCTTCCACTGAACAAGAGCATAGAGTAGCGTAAATTTTTCAAATTGAGCTACTCAACTTATGACGGTTAAACAGCCTAGCCAATCATCAAGCCTTGATGATTGGCTTTGTTATTTAGAAGCAATTCATCCAGCCACCATTGAAATGGGACTTGAGCGTGTAGCACAAGTTGCCGAGCAAGCCGGATTACTTGAGCCTTACAGTAAAATAATTCTAATTGGCGGTACCAATGGTAAAGGCACAACGGCTAGGTGCTTGGAGTCGTTGTTGCTCGCACAAGGGTTGTCGGTTGGCACCTACGCTTCACCACATTTAGTACGCTACAACGAACGCGTCCGAGTGAATGGGGTAGAGCTTGAAGATCAGTATCATATCGATGCATTTAAATTCCTCGACGACACCCGCAAAGACACTCAGCTAACTTATTTTGAGTTTGGTACGCTTGGCGCGTTAAGTATTTTCAAGCGCTGTAAGGTTGATTATATTTTGCTTGAAGTTGGTTTAGGCGGGCGGTTTGATGCGACAAATATAGTCTCGCCATTTGCCTCTGTTATCACGACTGTCGACTTAGATCATAAAGAGTATCTGGGTGATACTAGAGAACTGGTAGGCTATGACAAAGCTGGCATTTTCCGCAGTGGTAAGCCTGCAATCGTTGGTGATTTAAATATTCCACATACGGTTACGGACTATGGCGACGAAATTGCCGCAGATATGGTGTTATCAAAGCGCGATTTTTATTTTACCCCGCTAGATTCTCAGTTTAGATGGCAATATCTTGATTTTGATTGGCACTTCGACAAACCAGCCATTCCAGCACAAAATGCTGCGACAGCGTTAACGGTATTAGCTAAACTTGAGTTGCTACCTAGCTATGATGCCGTGAAGACTTGTTTGGCAAATTTGCAAGTAGAGGGTCGCTTTCAGCAACTCAATGCCACGCCGTTAGTGTATACAGATGTTGCTCATAATCCAGAGTCTGCAAGATATTTGGCAACTAAGTTACAAGAACTCAAGCAAAAAGGGTTTAAAATTCATGCCTTAGTCGCTATGCTTGCGGATAAAGACAAAGCCAGTGTGCTGAAAGAAGTCACCCAATATGTAGATAGCTGGAGCTTCGCTTCGCTTTCTGGACCTCGTGGAGAGCGTGCGGAAAACCTTAAGCCATTGCTTGACTCAAGTTGCAATGTCACCTTATTCGATAGCGTTACAGCAGCACTTGATACTCAGCTCGATACACTTGCGAGCGAGCAGGTACTAGTGATATTTGGTTCGTTCTTTACCGTTGCTGAGGCAATGGAGTACTGGCGAAAATAGTTATAGATGATTTAATGTAAAGTAGAGAGTAAAGTTGTGAACTCAGTATTTATAAATCGCCTTGTTGGAACAAGTATCGTCGTCGTAGCTGCGGTGATCTTTATTCCAAATATCCTTGATGGTGAAAAGGTCCACTACAAGGAAGGATTTCAAGCGATCCCTGAAAGACCTGAGTTCAAAACAATTGATCTGCAAGAAAAAGTGGATGCGCAAGCCAAGCTTGCGCCTGAGTTGCCCTCTGAGCCGCTGGAAGATATTGACGCCGATGATGCTAAGCTAGAAGGCACAGAAGAGACAACGCTAGCCAATACGCAGCAATCAGATACGTCACCTACACACGTTGAGGCGAAACCCGTCGCAACGACCGACAAAGTTGAGGTGGCGAAATTAACGCGTCCTGAGACTGCTAACTTTTCAAAAATGGCCTATGTCATTCAGCTTGGTAGCTTTTCACATAAGTCGAATGTCGATGCATTGACGAAGAAGCTTGCAGATAATGGCTTTAAAACCTTTACTAAACCCGTTAAAACGCCCAATGGTACACTGACAAAAGTGTTTGTCGGACCAGCTTTAAATAAAGCTGAACTTGAAGCTAAGTTACCAGAATTAAAGAAATTAACTAAGTTAAATGGTCGTTTGACACAATTTGAAGTGACAAAATGATCTGGCATTTAGATGCCAAACCTTTTAGAATGCGCCCCACATTAACGACTTATTGGTTACTATGATCTGGGTTGATTACGCCATTCTTGGTATTGTTGGTTTATCGACTATCTTTGGCTTGCTTCGAGGCTTTGTCAAAGAAGCGATGTCACTTGTCGTATGGATCGGCGCTTTTTTCATCTCTAGTATTTTTTACCAATATCTCGCAACCTTCCTAACATTCATTTCAGAACCCCTTTTAAGAAATGCAGCCGCAATAGCCATACTCTTTTTTGCGACCTTGATGTTAGGCGGGCTTGTTAATTATGTCTTGAGTGAACTGGTTCAAAGAACTGGGCTCTCAGGCACCGATAGGATCTTTGGGATTGTATTCGGTGGACTTCGAGGTGTGTTGGTCGTTAGCGCCTTACTCTTTTTCCTTGATGCGTTTACCAGTGCACCAGACACGCAGTGGTGGAAAACATCAAACTTAATTCCTGAATTTGGCTTTGTGATAGAGTGGTTTTTCTCCTATCTTGAACATAACTCGAGCTTTTTAGATTCAGTAAACCGTTAATCGGCGAGGAAATTTTTAATGTGTGGTATCGTTGGGATAGTCGGAACGTCTCCTGTTAATCAGGCGATTTATGACGGCTTAACTGTTTTGCAACACCGCGGCCAAGATGCGGCTGGCATTATTACCATTGACAACAATACGTTTAGCTTACGAAAAGCAAACGGTCTAGTGAAAGACGTATTTCATACAAGACACATGAAACGCCTACAGGGCAACATTGGTCTTGGTCATGTACGTTATCCTACTGCTGGTTCTTCAAGTTCAGCAGAAGCTCAACCTTTCTACGTAAACTCTCCATTTGGTATTGCCCTTGCGCACAATGGCAACTTAACCAATGCAGAAAAATTAAAGGAGCGTTTGTTTACTCAAGCGCGTCGCCATGTTAATACTACGTCTGATTCAGAGATCCTGCTGAATATCTTAGCTCACGAGCTTGGCAAAACAGACAAGATGAAATTAGACGCGGAAGATATGTTTACGGCAGTAACTGAGGTTGTGTCTATTGTTTCTGGTGGTTACGCGAGTATCGCGATGATCATCGGCCATGGTATTTTGGCATTTAGAGACCCTCACGGTATTCGTCCGCTTGTTTTCGGTAAGAAAGAAACTGAGCGTGGCATGGAATACATGTTCGCTTCAGAGAGTGTTGCATTGGCAACGGATGGCTTTGAGTTTGTGCGAGATGTTGCACCAGGTGAAGCTATTTACGTAACCGAAAAAGGTGAGTTTTTCTCTCAGATCTGCGCTGCTAAAACGACGCTTGCACCTTGTATCTTCGAGTTTGTATATTTTGCTCGTCCAGATTCAAACATTGATAAAATGTCTGTTTATGCGACTCGCGTGAATATGGGTACCAAGCTCGGTGAGAAAATCGCAACTGAGTGGGGCGATAAAGATATCGACGTGGTTATCCCAATCCCTGAAACATCATGTGATATCGCACTTGAAATTGCTTCCGT
This sequence comes from Pseudoalteromonas flavipulchra NCIMB 2033 = ATCC BAA-314, assembly GCA_000814665.1. GTDB lineage: Bacteria > Pseudomonadota > Gammaproteobacteria > Enterobacterales > Alteromonadaceae > Pseudoalteromonas > Pseudoalteromonas maricaloris. The sequence continues at coordinate 302,660 of JWIH01000011.1, read as the reverse complement.
GCTAGGACTTCCTTATCGCCAAGGGTTTGTTAAGAACCGCTACATTGGCCGTACTTTTATTATGCCGGGCCAAGAGCTGCGTAAGAAGTCTGTACGTCGTAAACTTAATGCAATTGACAGAGAGTTTGCTGGTAAGAACGTGCTACTTGTCGATGATTCGATTGTGCGAGGCACTACATCAGCGCAAATCGTTGAGATGGCGCGTGAAGCGGGTGCGAAGAACGTGTACTTTGCATCAGCAGCACCAGAGGTAAGATTCCCGAACGTATATGGCATCGATATGCCTTCTGCATCAGAGCTAATCGCTCATGGTCGTGAAGTGGAAGATATCAATGCGAGTATTGGCTCGGACGGTTTGATCTACCAATCCCTAAGCGACTTGATTGCAGCCGTTGGTCAAGAAAACCCAGATATCGCTCGCTTTGAGACTTCGGTATTTGATGGTCAATACATCACAGGTGATGTTGATCAAAACTACCTCAATCACATTGATGAACTGCGCAATGATTCGGCAAAGTCTAATCGTGAAGCTGCGATGTCTGCAAGCCTTGAGCTACATAATCAAGAAGCGGAAAGCGCCGAAAGCGATTAAACTATTTGATGATGTACATAAGCATTAAGATAAAAAACCCAAGTTTAACTTGGGTTTTTTATTTAATTTTAACCCGGGCAACAGCCTAAAATTGATAGACTAGGCCAACATAAGCGAGGTCACTGGTGTCTCTGTCTAGCAAAGGACTATTGGCAATAACATCATCGAGCTTAGTTCGTGTTATTCCACCAACTAAACTGAGTTGTGTTTTTAACTGATAATGTGCGGTAAACCCTGCCGAATAGTTCACGGCGTCATCAGCAGTTAAATAGCCCACTCGACCACGGCTTATATCGATGTTTTTCCCGCTCACCCCGTAAATATAATTGACGTAATCAGATTGCTGCCATTCTACGTTACCTACTGCTGAGATTTTAAATCCTCGACCATCATTGTACAGTGGGATTGATACCGAAAAAGTAGCCGTGGTTGAATCTGAATTATCGGAAATATCACTGTGACCAGCGAGCGTAAACCACAGATAGGTGACGCCATAGTTAACGGTAACATCGCCATCCGGTGCGTCATACCCTTCAAAAACCTCGTCCTCGGATTTAGCATCTCGGAACACACCGTCATAGCCGTCTTGACGATAGCCCAATCCGGAGTAGACAGATAAATCTTCGGTAATAGGAAAGCGATAGCCAATTAAGCTGTCTTTGTTGATAAACCAGTTTCCTTTTTGGATATCGATAATGGGAATTGAGATCAGCTCACTGTCAATGCCTTTCCATGGCAAATCTGCAGCGGCTGCTCCTCCTCCTAGACGAACTTGCCATTCGTCAGATGGCGTTTCAATGGCGTGGCTACAAGAAGCAAAAGCGAGAGTGAAGATGGCAGCAGACGTAAGAGCTGACTTGATGAGATACATACAGAATTCCTTTCGTAAGTTAAAGATTGCGAGAATTTAGAATGTAAGAAGTTTGTTACAAGACTTGGGAAAGTGCTGTTAGAAAGTGTAATAAATTGTCGGGAAGCGTTGCCTGGTGTGTTAGGAGCTATGTGCCACACTTCCTATCTATTCGCTATTTCTATGCTTGTTTGCATAGAAAGTAGCGAATAGAAGAGTGTGAACATAAAGGTCAGCTGGATTGTGTGGGCTCGGAATCAGAAAGCAATAAAGTGAGTCCATCAACCAGCTCAAATAGTTCAGGTTCGATATCACTGAGAGGTTTTTCTTGTTTTAACCCGGTTTCAATGGTTTCAGCCAATTTCTTCAGGGTTGGTACGCCAGTGTAACAACAAGCCCCGTGAAACTTATGCACTACTTTGAGCAGCGTTGGGAGATCCTCTGCGTCTTGCGCAGACTCCAACTGCTGCAACGTTTCGGGCACGCTAGAAAGCAGCATGTTAAGCATCTCCAATGCTAAATCAGGTTTATTACCCGCTCGCTGTAACGCTAACCCCCAATCTAACATTTGGCTATTAAATGGCGGCACACTGTGCTGATGACTTTCGATATTTTTTTGTCTCGCGACTGGTGAAGATGCGCTATGGTCGCAAATAATTTGCTTGAGCATATCTTCATCTATGGGTTTAGTCATATAGTTACTAAAGCCATCTTTAAGCAATTGCTCTTTTTCGCCAGCAAGCGCGTGTGCAGTGACGGCGATGATAGGAGTATCCTCATTTAAGGACGAGTCTCTAATACTTTTACAGGCGCTTATGCCATCCATTATGGGCATTTGAATATCCATAAATATCAGGTCGTATTTTCTAGATTTACATAAACTGACTGCCTGAGCACCATTGTGTGCGGTATCTATTGCCTCAACCTGTTCATCTAACAAAGTACAGATCAACTTTAAGTTAGCGTCGTTATCGTCCGCAACAAGCACTTTTAGTGGTAAACTTGTGGCTTCTATTTCGTTGGCACTCATGTCTGGGTGGTCTAAACGATAAGGGGCTGCAAGCATTTCGCATAACTTTCTGTGATTAAGCGGTTTGCTTAAACAAGCGTCAGCACCACTGCCAATAAGCGCCTCACGCATATTATGAGACACGGTATTAACCATCAAGTATAAGTAGTCTGCGGAACCGCGAGCTTGCTTGATGTAACTCTTAACCGTCTGCATTTGATCGACGCTTGCCATAGAGCCGATTAGACAGATATCGTAATTAAAATCCTGCGCCAAGGCTGAATCAAACTCTTCTTCGGTGAGGCAACGAGTCACTTGCATATCCCATGCCTGTAGCTGGGCCATTACAGCGTAATGAGTGTGCTCTTGCGGTTCAAAGTAAAGCACGCGCTTATTTTCCAGCGGCTTGCTTGGCAAATCGTCGTTGTAGAGACGATTTGGCAGGGCAAAGACGGCATTAAATGAGAAACAGGTACCATTTCCAGGTGCCGAGTTCAGAGTGATACGGCCATTCATCGCCTCAACAATGTGCTTAGTGATGATAAGACCTAGGCCGGTGCCGCCAAATTTACGGGTGATACTGGTATCGGCTTGAGCAAACGGTGTAAATAGCGCGTCTTGCTTATCCTGCGCAATACCGACCCCAGTATCGCTGACAGACACTAACAACGAGGATTGAGATTCATCCATCAAGCGATGGTTAATATCCACTTTGACTGAGCCTTTCTCCGTGAACTTGATGGCATTACTAATTAGATTGGTCAATACCTGTTTAAATCGCGTTGGGTCGCCAATTAAGTTATCCGGCACCTGGCGATTAACAGAAATCGAAAACTCTAGCTGTTTGTCGTGGGCACTTGGCGCTAATAAGGTCATGACCTCATTAACGGCGTCGCGTAATTCAAACTGGATATTCTCCAGCTCCATAGCACCGGCTTCTAGTTTTGAGAAATCTAAGATGTCACTAATGATGGTAAGCAGGCTATTTGCGGATAGCTCTATGGTATCTAAATAATCTTTTTGGTGTTTATTTAATGGTGTTTTATAAAGTTGACGAGTAAAGCCAATGACCCCGTTGAGCGGCGTTCTGAGTTCGTGACTCATCTTAGCCAAGAAATCCGATTTTACGCGGTTAGCGTCTTGTGCTTCTTTTTTGGCAATATTGAGCTGAATATTCTGCGTTTCATACTGCTCTAGGGTTTCGCGATAATCACTAGTTGCCTGATCAATGTGCTTTTGCATTTCGTCTTTTTGATTGGCCATCTTTCTGCCAATCACTATCAAGCCTTGGCGCAACAGCTCAAACTCACCCCGCATCGGCTCATTGATAGCGATGTCTTGTTTACCTTCGTTGAGTTTGTCTGTGGCTAAAATCAAACTGGCAATCGGCTTGGTCAGCATACGTGATAATCGCATGGCCAACATAACACTAAGTAAAAAGGAGAAAATAATAACAATAGCACTCAAGATTAGCGCGCGCTGCTGCGATATCAACGCTTGGTCTTTACTGATCTCTACAACTAAAACCGCGAGCGTAGCTGGTTCAGCACTATGCCAATCGGTTTTTTTGGCTAAATGGTTTTTAACTGGTGAATAAAACACAAAGGTATTTTTTAGTGTAGTAACTTCGGTGGTTTGTAGCTTTTGCACTTCACCAAAATAATGTAATTTGTCGAATTCACTATGATAATTACTGGTAAGAATAAGCTGATTTTGGTTATCAAACAGCGCGATACTTTTTACCAGTGGTGCGTGTTTATTGTGTGCTTGGCTTAAAATGCGGTGTAAATGCGCTTTATCTTGTTTTTCTATTGGGTATTCTACTGACATGGCCAGAGAATCTGCAATGCGATTTCCCTGACTTATCAGAATTTCCTCAAGCTCTACGTAGCGATTTATAGTAAAATAACCACCAAGTAGCAAGCCAACCAAAAGGGTTGGCAAAAGAGTGAGTAGTAAAATACTGTCACGCAGGTTTAATTTTGTCATAGGGTCAAAAAAGTGCAGAGAAATCTGTAACTAAGATTATCTTTTACCGACGTGATAAGCAAACAAATGAGGAACCCAATGGCACAGATTTTTCGTGCTAAGAAAGCTGCTAAGCCGTCAAAGCAAATAGAATTAAACATAGAGTCAATGGATCATCAGGGGCGAGGTGTTGCTCGCCATGAAGGTAAGGTCTGTTTTGTGGCTGGTGCCTTGACTGGTGAGCGAGTGAGAGCACAGGTTGTACAGGCCAAGTCTAAACTGTTGGAAGCGAAGATGACCAAAGTACTTAATGCCTCTAAAGAGCGTGTTAAGCCGTTTTGCCCGCATTACCAGCAGTGTGGTGGCTGTAGCTTGCAGCATCAAAGTGTTGATGGTCAGCTCAATGAAAAGCAACATGCAGTTGAAAAACTTTTTGCGCGTTTTGCCAACATTAAACACTTACCTTGGCAAGCACCGATCACCTCTATGCCGCTTCATTATCGTCGTGCAGCTCGTTTGGCATGTATTTATGATAAACAAAGCAAAAGCATGAAGTTAGGCTTTAGAGCAAGTCAGTCGAAGCAAATTATCGAAATAGCGCAGTGTGATGTATTGGTGTCGCCTTTTGATCGTATTGTTAACACGTTAAGTGCGCTTGCACAGTCGCTAAGTGAGTTTAGGCTGATCAGTCATATTCAGCTTTGTCAGGCCGACAACCATAACTATGTGTTGTGTCGTCATACGAAGCCACTGTCTAATTCGACTCGCGAAACATTACAGAACGCGCTGGAAAATTGTCAGGTCCTGTTTGACGATGGCGAGACGCCAGTTGTGTACTCTCAGTTACCATACTATCACCTTGATGAATTTGGCTTAACACTTGAGTTTAAATTGAACAACTTTATTCAAGTAAATCAATCTGTAAACGAAGCAATGCTGCGCCAAGCGACAGACTGGCTACAGCTGAGTAACGATGAAAGTGTGCTCGACCTTTTCTGTGGGGTGGGTAATTTCTCTTTGGTGCTCGCAAAACAAGCAAAAAATGTGATTGGTGTAGAAGGTGAAGCGCAATCGGTTGCAATGGCTCAGCAAAATGCGCAAACTAATCAAATCAGTAATGTTCAGTTTCACTGTTTTGATCTAACTCAGTCGATTACAGAAGCTGCTTGGTTCGACGCAAATCTGGATGTGTTGGTACTTGACCCGTCAAGGCCTGGTGCACTTGAGGTTCTACAGCAATTACCGTTGACGCAGTTTACCCGTATTTTATACGTGTCATGTGATCCTGTGACACTGGCGCGCGATGCTTTGGTAATAGCACAGGCAGGCTTCGAATTAGAGAAGCTTGGCTTAATGAATATGTTTGTCCACACGGGACATATCGAAACCATGGCGCTGTTTAAAAAACAGTGTAAATAACCTGAGCTTTGAGGCCGTTGTTGCCCGAGCATTAGGCTAGATAATTTACCCGAAAATGAGGCGGGTAAGTAATTTTAAGGAGGTATCAAAACATGGTTGCTACTCGGCAGTCGCATCAAACCACTTTGCCACTAGAGTTTGATGCGCGACTCACTATCTTAAACTTGTCAGAGGATCAAAGGGACTGGCTGCAAAAGGCCTATGAACTTTGTCCCGCGGATGAGTCAACGGAACATCTCAATAATGCCATCGAAATGGTAGAGATCCTTGCAGACTTAAATTTTGATAGCGAATCTTTAGCAACTGCGTTTTTAACTCCTTATTTTGTTGCTGGAAAGTTGTCCCTTGAGCAAGTAGAGGAAGCGCTTGGCAAAAATATCTCTCTGCTTTTAAGAGGGGTGGAGAATATGGACACCATCAGCACTTTGGCACACCAAAGCTCGGGTAAGGTACAAGTCGATAATATCCGCCGTATGTTACTCGCTATGGTGGAAGATGTGCGTGCCGTAGTGATTAAGCTTGCTGAGCAAATCTGCCATTTACGTGCGGTTAAGAAAGCATCGGAAGAAGAAAGAGTTGTTGCTGCAAAAGCCGCAGCCAATATTTTTGCGCCACTTGCGAACCGTTTGGGGATTGGCCAATTAAAATGGGAACTTGAAGATCTCTCTTTCCGTTATTTGCATCCGGATACGTATAAGTCTATTGCCAAGAAGCTTTCTGATAAACGCCTAGACCGCGAAGCTTATATGGAAAATATGGTTAATTCGGTGGCACAAAAACTTGCGGATGCAGGCATTAAAGCGCAGGTCTACGGTCGCCCTAAGCATATTTACAGCATTTATAAAAAAATGGCGCAGAAAAGCTATGAATTCGAACAGTTGTTCGACATTCGCGCGATGCGTGTGGTGGTAGATGAAATTCAAGATTGCTACGCCGCTTTGGGTATTGTGCACACCAGCTGGCGGCATTTAAACAAAGAGTTTGACGACTATATTGCTACGCCTAAGCAAAACGGCTATCAGTCTATCCACACCGTGGTATTTGGTCCTGAGGGCAAAACGGTAGAAATCCAAATCCGTACTGAGGCCATGCATCGAGATGCAGAACTTGGGGTGGCGGCACATTGGATGTACAAAGAAGGTGCATTGCCGGGCAGAAACTCAGGATACGAGCAAAAAATTAGCTGGCTACGAAAACTGTTGCAGTGGCAAGAAGAAGTGGTAGATGGCAGTGAAATAGCAGATGAGCTGAAGAATCAGGTTGTCGAAGACCGTGTTTATGTATTCACGCCCAAGGGCGATATCTTTGATTTGCCGCTAGGCTCGACGCCACTGGACTTCGCTTACTACATTCATTCTAATGTTGGACATCGCTGCATTGGTGCAAAAGTGTTTGGTAAAATAGTGCCTTTCACTTACACATTGCGCACAGGCGATCAGGTAGAAATTCTTACCCAGAAAAATGCTTCACCAAGTCGAGATTGGTTAAACCCGTCGCTGGGATATATTCATTCTTCAAGAGCGCGTAGTAAGATCCATCACTGGTTTAAGCAGCAAGATAGAGACAAAAATCTTCAAGCGGGTAAGGAAATTTTAGATAGTCATCTGCAAAAACTAGATATTACCTATAAAGATTTAGAACCCGCGATTGACCGCTTTAACTTTAAAGAGCTCGACGATTTAATGGTGGCGATTGGTGCCGGTGATATTCGTATCAACCAATTCCTGAACTACGTTCAAGATAAACCTGAAGATACACCTAAGTTAAAAATCTCCTCGCCAAAACACACGAAAGGCGACAAAAACGCAGTGGTCGTTGATGGGGTTGGCAGCTTGATGAGTCATATGGCGAAATGCTGTGAGCCGGTACCGGGCGATGAAATTGTGGGTTACATCACGCAAGGGCGAGGTATTGCTGTGCATCGCTCTGATTGTGAGTCGTTTGCTCATATTACGGATGTACATCCAGAGCGTGAGATTGCGGTCAGTTGGTCAGATGATGTTAAAGCGTCGTATGCCATTACATTAAAAATTGAAGCGCACGACCGCCAAGGGCTGATCCGAGACATTAGCTCTGTGCTTGCCAATGAAAAAGTCAATGTGCTCAATATGAACGTACAAACACAAGATGATAAAAACGTAGCAGTATTTATGATGAAGGTAGAGGTGGATGACCTTTCTGCTATGCATCGCTTGCTGACTAAATTGATGCAAATCGAAGGTGTTTTTGATGCCAAACGACTCTAAGCCTTCTACAGCAACGGGGATAGAGCAGCTGCTAGAGATTATGTCGCAGCTGCGCGACCCAAGCACTGGATGCGACTGGGATAAGAAGCAAACCTTTAAAACCATTGTCCCTCATACGTTAGAAGAAGCACACGAAGTTGCCGATGCTATCGAGCAAGGCGACTTTGCTCACTTAAAAGAAGAGTTGGGGGACTTGCTGTTCCAAGTGATTTTTTATGCTCAGCTTGGAAAAGAGCAGGGGTTGTTTGATTTTGCTGACATAGTGCAAACCCTCAATGATAAATTGGTGAGACGTCACCCTCATGTATTTGAAAAGCAGGAAAGCTTAAGCGAAGCAGAGCTTGAGCAGCAATGGCACGCCATTAAACAGCAAGAAAAACAGGCACAAAAACAAGGGGCGTTCGCGGCAGATATTCCAAGCAGCTTGCCTGCATTATCAAAAGCCTACAAAATTCAAAAGCAAGCAGCCAAACTCGGATTTGACTGGCCAAGTTACCACGGCGCGTGGGATAAAGTACAAGAGGAAGTCGCAGAGGTGAGCGAGGCGCTGCAAGTTGATCCACGCTCTGAACATACGGCGGAAGAGGTGGGCGACTTGTTGTTTGCAACTGTGAATGTGAGCCGACATATAAAACGAGATCCGGAGCAGCTGCTACGTCAAGCCAACGAGAAATTTAGAAATCGCTTTGTGCAAGTCGAAGCCGTTTTGAATGAGTCCTCACTATCACTTAAAGATGCGAGCTTGGAGGAGATGGATGATGCTTGGGAGACAGTGAAACGTCGTCAGCGCAGTAAAAACTGAGATTGATTTTACGGTTTGTTCGTTACTTAAAACGACCTCCTGATAAAATATATTACCGCGCTAAGTCATTTTTAGCTGGAATGACTTAGGTGCTTTTGCTATACTATCGCCCCGTCTTGATTCTTATTTAAATTCCAATTTTCCTGAAATTTCTAGGGTTCGCATGAGTACAAAATTTATCTTCGTAACGGGCGGAGTAGTATCCTCCTTGGGTAAAGGTATTGCAGCTGCTTCTTTAGCCGCTATTTTAGAAGCACGTGGCTTGAAAGTAACGATTCTAAAGCTGGATCCTTACATCAATGTTGACCCTGGGACTATGAGCCCTATCCAACACGGTGAAGTATTCGTAACCGAAGACGGCGCGGAAACCGACCTTGATCTTGGTCACTACGAGCGTTTTATTCGCACTAAAATGACCAAGCGTAACAACTTTACACAGGGCCGTGTATTTGAAGACGTGTTGCGCAAAGAGCGTAGAGGTGAGTACTTAGGTGCCACTATTCAGGTTATTCCTCACATCACAAACGACATCAAGCGTCGCGTGCTTGAAGGCGCGGAAGGCCATGATGTTGCTATCGTAGAGATCGGTGGTACGGTTGGTGATATCGAGTCACAACCTTTCCTAGAAGCAATTCGTCAGCTAGGCACAGAGCTTGGTCGTGAGAGCGCTTTATTTATGCATTTGACGCTAGTGCCTTTCTTAGGCCCTGCGGGTGAAGTGAAAACTAAGCCAACTCAGCACTCTGTGAAAGAGCTTCGTTCAATCGGTATTCAACCTGATATTTTGATATGTCGTTCAGATCGTAAACTACCAGCGAACGAGCGCGCGAAGATTGCACTATTCACTAACGTTGAAGAAAAAGCAGTTATCTCGCTACAAGACGTAGACAGTATTTATAAGATCCCTGCGCTATTGAAGTCGCAAGAGCTTGATAACATCATTTGTCGTCGTTTCTACCTTGAACGTCCAGAAGCGGACTTATCTGAGTGGGAACAGGTACTTTATCAAGAGTCAAATCCTACTGGTGAAGTGACAATTGGTATGGTTGGTAAATACATCGAATTACCGGACGCATATAAATCAGTTAACGAAGCATTGAAGCATGCTGGCTTGAAAAACCGTTTAACGGTGAATATTGAATATGTTGACTCTCAAGATATCGAGAGCAAAGGCACTGAGTTACTTGAACACCTTGATGCTATCTTAGTACCAGGTGGCTTTGGTAACCGTGGCGTTGAAGGTAAGATTTTAGCTGCAAAATATGCACGTGAAAACAAAGTACCATACCTAGGCATTTGTTTAGGGATGCAAGTTGCGTTAATCGAGTATGCGCGTAACGTTGCAGGTCTGACTGGTGCTAACTCAACTGAATTTGATCTTGAAAGCCCACACCCAGTAGTTGGTCTGATCACTGAGTGGTTAGATGCAGACGGTAAGATTGAAGTACGTGACCACGACTCTGATCTTGGTGGCACTATGCGTCTTGGCGCGCAGCTTTGCCACTTAAAAGAGGGCTCTAAGGTGCGTGAAGTATACGGTAATGCCGAAATCGTTGAGCGTCACCGTCACCGCTACGAAGTAAACAACAACTATGTTGCTGAGCTTGAAAAAGCGGGTCTGCAATTTACTGGTCTGTCAGAAGACAAGAAACTAGTTGAGATTATCGAGAATAAAGATCACCCTTGGTTTATCGCGGCTCAGTTCCACCCTGAGTTCACGTCAACGCCTCGTGATGGTCACCCGTTATTTGAAGGCTTTGTTGCGGCGGCATACAGCCACCAAAAAGCATCTTCGTAATAAGAAAAAGCCGTGCTCTTGCACGGCTTTTTTGTTGCAGAAGGTTTTGCAATAGGCGCTAAGAGTAGTGTTTATCGCCAAACTTTTTCTTATCTGCCGGCGCGTCAATGTGATACGTGTAAATTCTTCACTTTGCGAAGCAACAGAGATAAGGCAAACTTTAAAGCGGGTTTATTGACCCTGAATTCGCCTGCGACAGAAGCAGTGCAACACACACCACTTTGGGAATAAGAGGAATCAAGATGTCAAAAATCGTTAGAGTGATTGGCCGTGAAGTTATGGACTCACGCGGTAACCCAACAGTAGAAGCGGACGTACACCTGGAGTCAGGTGCATGGGGCCGTGCATGTGCGCCATCAGGTGCATCTACGGGTACCCGTGAAGCACTAGAGCTACGTGACGGTGATAAGTCTCGTTACTTAGGTAAAGGTGTATTAACAGCGGTAAACTACGTAAATAACGAAATCGCGGCAGCACTTGAAGGTCAAAACGCGCTAGAACAACGTGCAATCGACCAAATTATGTTGGACTTAGACGGCACTGAAAACAAAGAAAAACTAGGTGCGAATGCCATCCTTGCGGTATCTCTAGCAACAGCAAAAGCAGCTGCACAAGACAAAGGCGTGGCGCTATACGAGCATATCGCAGACATCAACGGTACAGCAGGTCAGTACTCAATGCCAGTTCCGATGATGAACATTATCAATGGTGGTGAGCACGCGGATAACAACGTTGATATTCAAGAGTTTATGGTTCAGCCTGTTGGCGCAAAGAGCTTCCGTGAAGCACTACGTATGGGTGCTGAGATCTTCCATAGCTTGAAAAACGTACTTAAGTCTCGTGGCCTGAACACTGCTGTTGGTGATGAAGGTGGTTTTGCTCCAGACCTTAAATCAAATGAAGAAGCGCTAGAAGTGATTGTTGAAGCGGTTGCAGCAGCTGGCTACGAAATGAACAAAGACGTAACACTAGCACTTGACTGTGCAGCGTCTGAGTTTTATGTCGATGGCAAGTATGACCTAAAGGGTGAAGGTAAAACATTCGACTCGGAAGGTTTTGCAGACTTCTTGGCCGATCTTGCAGCACGTTATCCAATTGTATCAATCGAAGATGGCCTAGACGAAAGCGACTGGGCTGGCTGGAAAGTCCTAACAGATAAAATTGGCGATAAAGTTCAGCTAGTGGGTGATGATCTTTTTGTTACTAACACTAAGATCTTAAAGCGTGGTATTGAAGAAAGCATTGGTAACTCAATCTTGATTAAATTTAACCAGATTGGTTCACTGTCTGAAACGCTTGATGCCATCAAAATGGCGCAAGATGCTGGCTTTACTGCCGTTATTTCACACCGCTCTGGTGAGACCGAAGACGCTACCATTGCTGATTTAGCAGTGGCGACCGCTGCAGGTCAAATTAAGACAGGTTCACTTTGCCGTTCGGATCGTGTAGCTAAGTACAACCAATTGCTACGTATTGAAGAAGCGCTAAGTGAAAAAGCAGTATACAAAGGCCGTAGTGAAATCAAAGGTCAGTAATTAGCATTACTTGATGTATTGTAAAAACGCCAGTTTAGCTACTGGCGTTTTTTATTGCTAGCGGTCATCACCCCAAATCTCACAATTTGCTTGGCCATTTCTAAATGTCCAACAGACTCGAAGTGAATTACAAGCATCATCCATCGTTACAGGGCCATTACCTCCAGCAACAGCCGGCGTCATCTTAGTAGCAAGTGTTTTGTTCACACTAAGTTCTTTAATCGATTTTTTGTTGAACTTTAATTTCATTGTCGTCTCCTTCTATAAAAAATATAAATGTTAACCAAATCTATACAAGATGTTGGTTGTTTTACATTTGTACTTTTTGTACAAAAAGTCAACAGGTGTTTTTAAGCACCAAACTCTTGCGCTAATATCGATTGAGTGAAATTGATTTTCAAATAAAAACCTCTTGGCAAAGTTTGCACTATTTTACCGTTCGGCCCTATGGCGTCGGTGAGCGCTTTGGCATTTGCCGCCTTTGGCCTTATCTGCATGACTTCTCCGAGATGCCCTGAGATTTGCTCTACGTGACCCGTAGCGATTAACTCGATTTGCTCTTCCCAGTCTCTTCGTAACAACTGTTCTTGATGCGCGTCTGGCCGCCATAAGAAGCCGTGTCCAATAACCCTATCTATTAAAGGAATTTCTCGTTCGGCTAATATGGGTAGCCAAAGAACGTGAGCTAATTTCTTTTTAACACTCGACGCTTCCCACGTTAATCCTGTTAACTGAGTCAGCGGCACGACAGAAACATAGGTGGTTTCTAGCGGTTTGCCTTGATAGCTTATTGGTAAAGTCTTGAGTTCAACGCCAATATGCTCAAAATCAGGCACAGGCTTTGAGCCCGCGGTGGCACCTAAGGCTGCTTCTATGAGTTGTCCTACCCAGCCTTTTTCTTTGAGCAAGTCTTGTGGTGTTTTAAACGAGAGCTGCTGAGCGAGTTCACCCAATGTTAAACCGGCTATGTTTTCAACACGTTGCATAAGTTCGCCCACAGAATGTGGTGGTGTAACTGGTGGCAAGCGATACTCCTGAGTCTATCCCTTAAAAACACGATTATAAAAGAAATCATGTGGTGAAGTAAGTTGGTTATTTTGCGCTCAACTTAAGTGCGGCTTGTTATTTCAACATATGGTTAAAGTAATAACTTTATTATCTATATGAAAAATATGAAGTTATTTTTATTTTGCTACAGTCAGAGTGGCTTGAAAATCTTATGGCTTTGGATAAATACAAGACTATAAACATAATTATCCACAGAATATGTGGAAAACCTAGGGTTTGAAGTGTGTAATTGTGGATTTGTTCGTAATTTGAACTGAAAAATACTTAGTTATGCACAAGTTGTGGGTAAGTTGAGAGTATGCTGAGATAATTTAGGTATAGAATGGAATTAAATTTGCCGTGACGCGGGAGTTGTGGAACAATCATTAAAAATCGACTTATAAATGAGGCACTAAGGTGATTGATGCCGAAGGGTTTCGTGCCAATGTCGGAATAGTGATTTGTAATAATCAGGGGCAGGTTTTTTGGGCCCGTCGTTACGGACAACACTCTTGGCAATTTCCTCAAGGCGGAATAGATCAAGGGGAAACACCTGAGCAAACGATGTATCGTGAACTTCATGAAGAAGTTGGACTTAGGCCAGAAGATGTTGAAATAGTAGCAAGTTCTAAACATTGGTTACGTTACAAACTACCAAAAAGGTTAATTAGACGAGATTCAAGCCCAGTTTGTATCGGGCAAAAGCAGAAATGGTTTTTATTGAAACTTAGGTGTAAAGATGAAGACGTAGACTTATTACGTACGCATCACCCTGAGTTCGATGATTGGCGCTGGGTTAGCTATTGGTATCCAGTACGTCAAGTTGTATCGTTTAAGCGTGATGTCTATCGTCGAGTGATGAAGGAATTCGCTCCGTTTGCGATGCCATTTGGTAAACGTGAACAGCAAGGGCAGAAGGATTTCTGGCGCACAAAACGATAAAAATAGGAGCAGCAGGTGTTAGCAACGTTAAGATCGATTGCTGAGTCAGTGGCACAGCAAAGTGACCTACAAAGCGCGTTAAATTGCTTTGTTACTATGGTCAAAGATGCCATGCACACTGAATGCTGCTCAGTTTATTTTGCCGATTACAGTCAAGATAACTTTATCCTGATGGCAACGGATGGCTTAAACCCTGAAGCAATCGGAAAATTCCGAATGGGATTTACCGAAGGCCTAGTCGGTCTTGTTGCCCAGCGTGAAGAGCCAATTAACGTTGCCCATGCCCAATCACACCCAAGATTCAAATTGTCACCTGAGGTCAATGAAGAAGGCTACAATGCTTTCTTATCAGTGCCCGTTGTACATCAGCGTAAAGTACTTGGGGTTATTGTGGTGCAGCAAAAGATTGCTCGTGTATTTAGCCATGATGAAGAGTCCTTTCTTATTACGCTTTCAGCGCAATTGGCTTCACAGCTTGCCAACACCGAAATTCAAACTTTACTTCAACAAGATGCAAGCAGTCACAGAACTTCAGTGTTAAAAGGGGTATCGAGTGCACCAGGTATTGCCTTAGGTGATGGTTATGTGGTGTTACCCCATATTGATTTTGCGAGTATTGAACCGCAGCATAGTGACAATATTCAGCAGCAAATTCAGCTGTTTCATCAAGCGGTGGCCGCGACTCGGCAAGAGTTTCATATTTTAGCCAAAACTCTGAGTGATGATATTCCAAAAGAAGCGGTAGCTGTGTTTGAGGTTTACCAACAGCTTTTGGATGCCAAGAGTTTAGGTAAACAAGTTGAGACTGAGATACAACAAGGCTGGAACGCAAAAACCGCGCTAAAGCTTGTTATCGAAAAGCTTGTGGCTCAGTTTGATATGATGAGTGACCCTTATATCAAAGAGCGTGCGATTGATGTTAATGATATTGGCCTGCGCGTGCTCCAACATTTAGTCTCGACTGAGCAAGCTGTTAAACACTATCCAGATAATACGATTCTAATCGCCCATACCTTGACCCCGACTATGTTAGCGCAAGTACCAAAAGAAAAGCTCAAAGGGGTAGTCAGTGTGCATGGCTCGGCCAACTCTCATGCTTCCATTCTGACTCGCGCGATGGGCGTCCCCGCTATTTGGGGCATAGAAGACATTCCATTATTACAGTTTGATGGTAAGTCCATGATCATGGATGCGTATTCTGGGCGGCTTTATATTTCGCCTTCGCAAATGTTGGTCAATGAGTACGTTGAAATCAAACGTAAAGACAACATTCTGCATGATAAGTTTGAAGCGGAACATGATTTGCCGCCTATTACACTCGATGGTGAGCGTATAAATTTACTCTTAAATGCTGGGCTCGATCTTTCGACCGAGACATTAAGCGCCAGTTATTGCGATGGCGTTGGTCTTTATCGTACTGAGTCTTGGTTTATGCAAAAAGGCCAATTCCCAACACAATCGGAGCAAGAAGTCTGGTATCGCGAGGTGCTATCACGTTATCACCCTGAGCCCGTAGTGATGCGGACTTTAGATATCGGTGGTGACAAAATTCTAGATTACTTTGATATCAAAGAAGAAAACCCATTTTTAGGGTGGCGGGGCATTCGTGTATCGTTGGATCATCCCGAGCTTTTCTTGGATCAAATCAAAGCGATGATCAAAGCAAACGCGGGTCTTGGCAACTTACAGATTATGTTGCCTATGGTGGGTCATAGTGAGGAAATTGATGAAGCGATGGCACTCATTGAGCAGGCTTGTTTTGAGCTGCAAGACGAATGGGCTGATCCTTTTTATACCATCGACCGGCCAGAAATCGGCGTAATGCTTGAAGTACCGTCTAGCGTGTACTTGTTACCTGAGTGGTCGAAAAAAATCGATTTTTGCTCTGTGGGTAGTAACGATTTGACGCAGTATTTATTAGCAGTTGATAGAACCAACGCACAAGTGGCGGATCTTTTTGACCCTTATCATCCCAGTGTATTACGAGTGTTAAACCAGATTGCACAGCAGTGTGAATTACACGAGCTGCCTTTTAGCCTGTGTGGAGAGCTAGGCGGTGAGCCTGAGGGAGCAATCTTGCTTATTGCAATGGGGTATCGCCGTTTGAGCATGAATATCTCATCACTGAACAAAGTAAAATGGGTGTTACGTAGACTGAGAGTAACGAATATGGAAGCTTTACTTGAAAATTGTTTAGCACAGCCGTCATCTAAGCAAGTGCGCCGAATTATTAAAGAATTCATGATAGAGCATCATTTTGCAGAATTACTCTATACCAGCCACCAAGCAAAGGGTGCTTCTTAAGGCTATTTACGCTACCATTACGGCGCTATAAGAATAAGAGCTTGTTGATGGAAAATATTATACTCATCGTTGTACTTTGCGCTTTGCTCGGCTGTGCAGTTGGCTTTTTGGCAGGTCTGCTTGGTATCGGCGGCGGGCTGCTGATAGTCCCTATTTTATCTGTCATCTTGACCAAATTTAATGTTATACCCACAGATCAAGTGGTGTTAGTTGCAATCGCGACGTCTCTCGCCTCCATTATTTTCACTTCGACATCTTCAGCCAAAGCGCATCATAAAAATGACAATGTTCCATGGCACATTGCTCCATGGGTGATGTTAGGTGTGGCAGTCGGCGCGTTGGGTAGTGGTTTTGCCGCAGTGATGTTGCCTGAAAAACTGGTCAGAATTATTTTTGTGGTTAGTGTTGTGGGCATTGCATTGAAAATGGCGTGGAGTTCCAGAAGACCGCCACAATCAACCAGAGTTATACCGCAAGGACCGATACTTGCGATGCTAACCTCGGTAACGGGGGCGCTGTCTGCAATGATTGGTATCGGCGGGGGAGCATTAATCGTCCCACTACTGACATTTTTCTCTGTTGATATGAAAAAAGCGATAGGATGTGCGTCTGCCAGTGGTATTGTTATCGCTATCTTTGGCTCCTTTGGCTATATCGCCTCTGGCAGCCAACATGTGGATATTGAACATGGATTTTTAGGTTTTGTCTATTTACCGGCTTTGTTTGGTATAGTGGCAACTTCATGGTTTATGGCGCCTATTGGTGCTAAAGCTACGCACCACTTACCAGTCACAACGATTAAGAAAGTGTTTGCGGCGTTACTCATTGTTATCGCTGGCAATATGTTAATGAATTAAGGAAAGGCTATGGCTTTGCAGTTTCCACAGATAGACCCTGTGATTTTTTCCATCGGACCGTTAAGTGTTCGTTGGTATGGATTAATGTATTTAATCGGCTTTATGTTCGCCATGTGGTGGGCAGGGAAAGAAGCAAAAAAGCCAAACTCTGGTTGGAATAAAGACCAAGTTGGCGACCTAGTTTTTTACTGTATGCTCGGCGTGATCTTGGGCGGGCGAATTGGTTACGTGTTGTTTTATCAATTCTCTCATTTTATTGAAAACCCGCTTTATTTGTTTAGGGTGGACCAAGGCGGTATGTCTTTCCATGGCGGCGCGTTGGGCGTTATCACGGCGATTATCGTGTATGCGCTTAAAAACAAACGTTCGATTTTATCAGTAGGCGACTTTGTCGTTCCTATGGTGCCTGTTGGGCTTTTTGCTGGTCGTATCGGTAACTTCATTAATGGCGAATTATGGGGTCGCGTAACGGATATTCCTTGGGCATTTATTTTCCCAACGGGCGGACCACAGCCGCGCCATCCATCACAACTTTATGAAGCGTTTTTTGAAGGGCTGGTATTGTTTGTGATGCTGGTATGGTTTAGGAAGAAACCACGCCCAGCGGGCAGTGTAGCAGGTCTATTTTTAGCCGGTTACGGTGTCTTCCGCTTCTCAATCGAGTATTTCCGTGAACCAGATGCACATATTGGCTTATATGGTGGCTTTATTTCTCAAGGTCAGATCTTATCTCTCCCTATGGTGATTGCAGGCGCTATCCTTATGGTGTGGGCATATAAGCGAGAAGGTAGCAACCCATCTACCGGGCAAGTTAAAAGTTAAAGAGTAGCGAACAATGAAGCAATATTTAGAACTGATGCGCCACGTGCGTGATAATGGCACAAAAAAAGAAGACCGTACGGGCACTGGCACAGTGAGTGTTTTTGGATACCAGATGCGCTTCAACTTGCAAGAAGGCTTCCCACTTGTAACGACGAAAAAGTGTCATCTACGCTCGATTATCCACGAGCTACTTTGGTTCTTGCAAGGCGATACTAACATCAAATACCTAAAGGAAAATGGCGTTAGCATTTGGGATGGCTGGGCAACGGATGAAGGGGACTTAGGGCCAGTTTATGGCAGCCAGTGGCGCTCTTGGACGGGGCCAAATGGTGAAGTGATAGATCAAATCAAAGATGTTGTAGAGCAAATCAAAACCAACCCAGACTCTCGTCGCCTGATTGTGAGTGCTTGGAACCCTGCGCTTTTACCTGATACTAACTATTCACCGAAAGAAAATGCAGCGATGGGCAAACAGGCGTTGCCACCTTGCCACACGTTATTCCAATTTTATGTACTAGATGGCAAGCTTTCTTGCCAGCTTTATCAGCGCAGTGCGGATATTTTCTTAGGTGTGCCCTTTAATATCGCAAGCTATGCGCTGTTAACGATGATGATTGCACAAGTTTGTGACTTAGAAGTGGGTGATTTTGTACATACTTTCGGCGATGCCCATTTATATCTAAACCACATGGAACAAGTTGAAACGCAGCTAAGCCGAGCGCCGTTTGCGAAGCCACAAATGCAGATCAACCCTCAAGTAAAAGACATATTTGGTTTTAAGTTTGAAGACTTTGAGTTGGTGAACTACGAATGTCATCCGCATATAAAGGCACCGGTCGCGATTTAGGAGCAGTTATGAAAGCCGTTATTCCAGTGGCGGGTCTTGGCACTCGCATGTTACCCGCGACGAAGGCCATTCCAAAAGAAATGCTGCCAATTGTCGATAAGCCTTTGATCCAGTATGTAGTAGATGAAGCTGCGGCGGCTGGCGTCAAAGAAATTGTACTGGTAACCCATTCAAGTAAAAACTCAATTGAAAACCACTTCGATAAGAGCTTTGAGCTGGAAGCGGCACTGGAAAAACGGGTGAAGCGTCAATTGTTAGAGGAAGTACAATCTATATGCCCCAAAGGCGTTACGCTGATCCATGTGCGTCAAGGTGAGGCTCGTGGCCTTGGTCATGCCATCAATTGCGCTGCCCCTGTGATTGGCGATGAGCCCTTTGTGGTTATGCTGCCTGACGTATTAGTCGATGACGCTGCATGCGATCTAACAAAAGATAATCTTGCTGATATGATCGCGCGTTTTAAAGCGTCAGGTAATAGCCAAGTGATGGTAGAAGCGGTAGCGCCTGAGCTCGTTTCTCAGTTTGGTATTGTGGACTTGGGAGGAGCGGCACTCGCGCAAGGAGAGTCAGGCGCGATGCAGTCTATTGTCGAAAAGCCTGAACTGCAAAGTGCACCTTCAAACTTAGCCGTTGTTGGTCGTTACGTGTTAAATAAATCTATTTGGCCACTTTTGGCAAAAACACCGCTAGGTGCTGGTGGTGAAATTCAATTGACCGATGCGATTGCCATGTTGATGGAGCAAGAGCAAGTCGATGCATATTCGTTACGTGGAAAAAGCCATGATTGTGGAAGTAAAATCGGCTATTTAAAAGCCATCGTTGAGCATGCGATGAGAAGAGACGAGTATTCAACTGAGCTTGCTTCTCTTATCGATTTAATTGCTAAAAGGTAATTACATAAAGTTAAATGTACCGATATTTGCGGTAAAAGCATTTGGTTATTTACCGCGATTTATGTACCATAGCTGAAAATGGATTTTTGTTATAACTTATTGTGGATATTCGGTTTTTTAAATTCTTACTCCTCGGCTCTTTAATCACCTTAGGTGGCTGTAGTCATTCATCTAAAGAGCCTTCGCTGTTAAGTGAGCAGCAGCTCAAAAGTATTGAGCGATTGAGCTCGTTAGAGCAGGATCTCACAAACTTGCTGACTTTGTTAGAGTCTCAAGCTAGCGTCGATAATATCCAAGCAACATCTAATATTGACGTAGAGGTTAAGCGTTATTCCGCGAGTAAGCAAAAGGCGAATCAAACGACTGGAATTCAACTCAAGTTGTTTCCCCTATCTATCAATTCCATGCCTCAAGTTGAGCAGCATCAAGCGCTATTAGCGGCAGTAAAGCGAAAGTTTCCTAGTATATTTTCTGAGGCAGAATTGCAAATTCAAGCGTTTGAAATGCGAAATTGGGCAACAGTTTCTGGATTAAGATCAACTCAAGAAGCAAAAATCTACTGTAGACTATTTTCTATCCAAAGCTTTGATTGTAGAAGATTAATGCTTTAATTTTTACTAAAGTTTTCCCACTTGGGAACGATAAACAATAAGTCACCAAAAAACGGCATTGCGGTGATGATAAAAATGACCTCTAAAGGAATTTAAAGATGAAAACACTGATTAAATCTGCGCTTATTGCAAGCTCTATTTCCGCTGCTTTACTTACTTCTTCAGCAATTGCTAAGGATACTGCTCGGCTTGAAGTAAAAGTAGAAGTTAAAAACTTATTTTCAGCTGAAGCCGGTGATCCGCTTGATTTCGGTATCATTCGAGTGCAGGGTGATGCAGCTGATGTCGCCACGATGAAGATTGAGGCGGATCCAACACTGACCGATCCTGAAATTAAGAATACTGGTGACGCAGTAATAAACCTTATTAGTACAGGTGGAGCTGGCTCTATCAATATCACCGATGCTGCGCCAAACACTGAGTTAACGATTACGGTTCCGGCCGCAACTACGGTTGATAGCGTAGGTAATGCCTCTTTTGATTTAAAGGATTTTGAGTTTTATGTAGTAAGCGGTGCGCAGCCTAACAGTGAAGTGACAAACAACAAGTTTAGGGTTGATGCAAATGGTGCCGCAACGCTTTCCGTTGGTGCGACATTAAGTACGAAAGCACTTTCTGGAACAGATACGTATGGCGGTGGTGTATACACCAGTAAAGTTGATATCGAAATCGCTTACTAAAACATGTGGCGTTACATGGTACTGGCATTGCTTTTTGCCAGTCACTTGGCCAAAGCTCAAAATATATCGGTCGTTAAGAAATTGAGCTTTGGCACGATTGCGATTATTGACCAAAATAGCGCAGGCACAGTGACGATAGAACCTAATGTTAGGCCACAAACCTCAAGCAATATTCTATTCGTAGAGTTTGGTCATGCGGCAGAAATCCTCTTGACCGATTTTCCTCATAATCGCCAAATTAGCGTCCAATCTACCGTTTACAATGACTGGTTTGGCTATTGGAATCTTGGTGCATCCGATGCCTTCCAATTGACTGAGCTATATCACGAGAAGGCTATTTACACCGATAGTATTGGGTCTGGTGAGTTTAAGGTCGGTGGTCAATTGCGTTTTGCTGGCAACGGTAAATCGCTATCGGATGGGGTGCAAACCTTGAACGTTGAAATAACTTTGTCTTACTAGGGTCTGTTGACCTTTGCTGTTTGATTTTTGTTCCCCTGAGTGGGTTTTGGTCGCGGCGCTCGACTTGCCGCCTAGTAATCTAAGCAAAAGTTGAGCAACAATGAACAAAGCGCACTCAGGGGAACCCAAAGGGCAGCGCTTGATTGGCATTTCTACTGTGTTATCGCCTGACTCACATAGAATAACTATGCTACGCAGGCTCTGCCTTGTATAAATGGCAATCAAACTGCTGCAAAAACAAACTTGAAAGATAAACAGGCCCTAAATTATGAATAAATTAATATTAACGCTGCTTTTGTTTTGTTGCTGTAAAGTAAGCGCCAATCTGATGATCACCCCAACACGGGTTGCTTTCGAAGAGCGTCAGAGAATTGAGAGGGTTACAATCATTAATAATGGTGATGTGACCAAATCTTATCG
Source organism: Pseudoalteromonas flavipulchra NCIMB 2033 = ATCC BAA-314 (assembly GCA_000814665.1). Classification (GTDB taxonomy): domain Bacteria; phylum Pseudomonadota; class Gammaproteobacteria; order Enterobacterales; family Alteromonadaceae; genus Pseudoalteromonas; species Pseudoalteromonas maricaloris. The sequence goes on along the minus strand of JWIH01000011.1, from coordinate 280,556 downwards.
ACTTGAATTTCAAGAGAAGCTAGCACTTAAAGAAGGTGGTTATGCCAACTTTGCCGAGCAAAAAATGAACCCTATGGCTGCAAGCCATTTCATCCGTATTTCACCTAGGCAAGTAACACTGGGGCCTGGTGAGCGTCAGGTAATAAAGCTGGCTGTGCGCAGAAAGGCGAATATGGAACAAGGAGAGTATCGCTCACATTTGCTCTTTAGGGAGCTGCCGAATAATAAAGGCAAGCTGCAAGAAGGTATCAATATTGACGTGCTGATGAGTTATAGCATTCCGGTGATGCTACGAGTTGGTGATGCGAACCCGCAAGTACAGCTTGAGGATGTCATTGTAAGCAACGCAAAAAATGGTCGTCAGGCAATTACGGTACTACTTAATCGAACTGGGAAATATAGTAGCTTTGGCGAATTATCCGCTTATTGGCAGGGGAAAAATGACGTTAAACCAGTGCGGATCGGAGTATTAAATAAGTTTGCCGTATATCCAGAGCTTAATCAAAGGAGTGTAGAATTCTCGATAGACCCTGCAATTAAGCTCGGGCCATCGGGCAAGGTCTTAATCAAGTATGTGGGTGATGATGAGTACACTGACCGCACCTTTGTAGATGATTCGGTATCTTTGTAGTTTAGGGTAAGCGAACGTAATGAGAGCCCACGTTATTTGGCGCGCGTTACTAATAGGCATGCTATGTTATCAACCAGCTATGGCATCGCAGGTTGATACTTTGCAACAGCTATTAGAACGGGTTGAACGAGTGAAAGCAAAACTTGCGATACAGCAAAGTGAGCGGGTGGTCTCTCGGGTTGATGTTGGTACGGAACTGTTTTTATCCGCCTATAAAGGAAATTTATATTTAGGTGAAGTGATCGCGGTGACGTCGGAACAAGGCGTCAATGTGGAACTCTTGAGCTTGTTTTCAGCTTTGGGGTTTGTGGTATCAGAAGATGTATCAGGAACTTTTGATGGCTGGTTCTTCACTCCTGAAAACACCTTTAGTCTTAATGCCAAAGCGCATTTAGTTGAGAGCAAAGGCCAGCGAACGCAATTGAGTGATAAGGACGTTCAAGTTATCAATGGAGAGGTATTTCTCGCCGATTATGTCGTTGCGACCTTATTCGATGTGAGCCTGTTTACCGATATACAGGATTTATCTCTTACGGTTAAAAGTAGGCAAATTCTGCCAATAGAAGCACAGCAACAGCGATTAGGAAGAGAGGTTGTCAGTTTTGACCGCAATGCTAGCGCAACATTACCGTGGCGACCAAGTCCTTATCAAAGCATCGGTAAACCAGTGCTGGATGCTCAGATAAATACGCAGCTGACTGAAGACATTAGTCAGACGTCTTATTCCCTTATTGGTTCGCAAGACATCGCCTATTGGCAAGCTCAGTATTTTATTGCTGGTAGAGAGGGTGATGTGATTAATCGCTCACGATTATCCCTCAACCGTGCTTCTAAAAAGGCCGATGTTTTACCGTTTGGGAATTTTACCAAGGTATCGCTCGGTGATGTCCAGAGTGTTCAAGTTGGAGTCGATGCGCTAAATGAAGAAGGGCGAGGAGTGAGCTTCAGTAACGCGCCGCTAGATAGGCGTACGAACCGTCAGCGCATTGTCATCTCAGGCCCTGTTCAGGTAGGGTGGGACGTAGAGCTTTATCGAAATGGATTGCTAATAGGGCAAGAAAATAATGTCCAATCTGGGCGCTATGAGTTTGAAAATATTGATTTACTATTTGGCGAAAATACCTTTGAACTGGTGATGTATGGAGGCCAAGGTCAAGTATCAAAAGAAGTGCAGACCTATTATGTTGAACAGAGCACTGTAAACGAAGGTGAAGGCTTTTTTGCCGTATCAATTACTGAGACGGGCAAAAGTATACTGGGCGACAAGACTGCGGTATCAGAAGCATCAAGCTGGCAAGTAAATGGTCGATTTGACTACGGTCTTACTAAAAACTTTGCGGTGTATGCAGGTTTGCAGCATCGTCAAGGTGTAAAAAATAGCGCCTCAGAACAATACTTTTCTACAGGGTTTAACACCAATATTAATAAACGACTATTACTGGATGTTGACTATAGTAAGAGTGAAACGAACCAACGTCTCTCTGCAAATACTCGAACCCGTCTATTTGGCCAGCAGGTAGGTGCTAAATTTGAGCTAAAGGAAGATATAGAACGGGATGAAAATGCGACCGAGATAAAATTAACGGCGGCGGGAGATTGGTCTCTTTTTGATGCCGCTAAAATTTACTATCGTGCTGAATACTTTCAGCTTAATAGAGCTAATATAGACACCACCGAGCAAGCGTCGCTACTGTTTAGTACGGGTAATTATTGGGGCACTTTCAGTAACCAATTTGTGTGGCAAGAGCAGACAAATCAAGCCAGCGATATGAGTGGCTACTTGCGCTGGCAGCGAAGGATTTTTGGGATATATAGTCGTTTTACTACTTGGTATGACATAAAATCTTCTAATGAAATTACAGCCGCTGAGCTAGAGTTGAGCAAAGAGCTAAGTCCGGAGCTTGATCTTGGCATTACCTTATACAAAGACTTTGCTGCGGATTACTATAAAACCGAACTTGGATTGAGCTGGAACCATGATAAGTTTAGGTTGTTAACAGACTTGCAATACGATAACGATGATAACTGGCAACTAGGCCTTTCTGGACAAGTAAGTATTGGAGCAGGCGAAACCGTAGATCAGGTTTTTTTAACTGGCAAACGCTTGTCGCAGTTTGGCTCTTTGATGGTTCGTGCTTTTGTCGACCAAAATAATAACGGCTATCTTGACGACGGGGAGTTACCGCTGAAGGGGGTAACTATAAAAGCATTACAAAACTTTGCACAAGGTAAAACTGACGACGATGGTGTCGCTCTATTACCCGCAATGGTTAATTACAAACGAACAGATATTATTGTTGACAAAGAAACGATCCCAGAACCCTTTTTAATTCCCGCTAACGATGGCTTTTCATTCACTCCAAGACCCGGTCATATTGAATATGTTGAAATACCATTTGTAAACTCGTCGGAAGTTGAAGGTATTGTTGAAATCAATGAGGGTACTGAGCGCCGACCTGCAGGGTTCACCACCGTGAGTTTACTTGATGAAACGGGTAACGAAGTCGCGCGCACTCAGACGGCATATGACGGCTACTATGTATTTACTGGTTTGAAGCCTGGGACTTACCGTACAGCGATAAGTGATGCGAAAAGGCTCGCGGTAGCCAGTACTCAACAGATAGAAGTGGAGTTAAGTGCAGAGGGAGACTTACTGCTTGATGTAAATCACGAACTACAACGACAGCGCGCAACCACGCAAGAGTTTGCTGTAGCTGGACGCTTCAAGACATTAACGATATTAAAAGTGTATGCGGCGATTTTGGCTAAACGTTATCCCGCGTTATTAAGTGGTGGTTTTGGGTATGCGCAAAAAGAAGGCGACGCCACTTATTTACTTATATTAAGAGATGACGCCACACAAAATGCGGCAAATATTTGCCAAAATCTACTTCCCTTCAAAGTTTCTTGCACAGTGGAGGTCTTAACTATTTATGAAAGAGAAAACAATGCAATCAATTAAGTGGCACCTCATTATGCTCAGTTTCGTTGCGTTAAGTGGTTGCCAAGCAACTGCGAGCAAGAGTCAACTTGACTCATTACAAATGAAGAAGCAGATATCTTTATTGGAACAGCAGGTAAGCACCTTACAACAAGAAGTAGAGCAGCTCAGAGCGCTAAAACAGCAGATTGCTAGGTTTGAAGAAGTGCAGGAAGATTTAGATGTTATTGCGATGCAGCTATCAAATTCGCTTGCAAAGCAAAAGGATGCTGAGCTTTTAGCAGAGCAACCCGAGCAAGTGATAGAGCAAAAAACAAAGCCCACCGAGAAACCAGAACAGCCTGTAGAGATAGCTGAATTCGCAATTCAATTGGCCTCTACAACGGAATATACCAAGCTTAGGCAAACCTACGAGCAACTCAAGGATAAGTTACCGCAAGACTTTGCAACAAGCGAAGTGAATATCGAGCAAATAGATATTCAAAATACGAAATATTATCGGCTCAAATTAGGTGCATTTGCAGATAAGGCCTCTGCATACAAAGGTTGCCAGCAGCTTAAGCGTGCAGGTTTAAGCTGTTTGGTTAGCCATTACACCAGTCATCGACTTTAAAACTTGGTGCGTATTTTGCATTTTATCCAATAAGTTTATCGTGGGCTTGGTGAAATGAAATATCTAGCACTCATAGTGATTATGTTGTTGGCGGGGTGTACAAACAGCCAACAGGTCGGCAAAAGAGAAGCGACCCAGCAGCAAGAAATCTTACCTGACTTAGATGGGTTTGGCGCTCAGTTAGCCGCGGAACTTGGGCAGTATGTACGGCCGTTCAAGCCGAATTCAACGCTTGCTGTGACGAGCTTTTTTAAAGCAAATCAGCTGGATGATACCGTTGCTGGGCAAGGTTCTGGCTTGAGCGTGGCCTTGCAAGAATCCCTCATGACCCATTTAAGTCAAATGGGGGCAGATGTCGTGGAATATCGACTCAGAAACGCTTTATCTTTACAAAGTTCTGCCGATAGTATGTTAAGTCGAGAATTGAATGTGCTAAATCAGCGCCAGAAAATTGACCTCGTGGTGGTTGGGACAATCGTAGAAAGTCGAGATACCTATTTGGTCAATGCGCGGCTGGTTGATACGTTACATAATCGAGCCGTTTCAGCCGCATCAATCAGCATTCCTAAAGCTGTGATGTGGGGTACGGAGCGTGTCACAAATCGTGACGGTCAGATTATACGAAGCCAATATTAGTGGAGATGAAAGTAATGAAAAAAGTATTAAGTTTGGTTTTGCCGCTTTCATTGATGGTTGGCTGTGCTCAGAGTCACTTTTTTGCGGTGGATAATGCTCAGGCTGAGCCCGTGCGTAATGGCTTTGAGAAATCTTCGATGTATCAAAGTAACCCAAACGGTATGAAACAATTCTCTGTTTCTCAGCAAATGGCTGGTAAGAATGTCACTCACTATGTTCAAAGCATTATGCAAGACATGGTAGCAAACTTGAAACACGTGAATGAGAAAACACCGGTAGCAGTGACAAGCTTTGTATTTTTAGATAAAGAATTTGATAAAGCCTCGTTGCTGGGTAACCAGTTGGCTGAAAGCTTTATCCATGAGCTTCATGCGTTTGGGATCCCTGTTGTGGACTTTAAAACAACAGACTATATCCGAGTCACACCTGAAGGCGATTTTATTTTTAGCCGTGACTTTTTAGAGCTATCTGACGACCATCCTTTTTTGTATGTGCTAGGTGGTACTTTGGTGAATCATCAGGGTGGAGTTATGGTTAATGCCAGAGTGGTTGGGCTTAGAAGTAAAAGTGTCGTGGGTTCTGCTCAAGGCTTTTTACCGCAGAACGTAGTTAACGCCCTACAAGATGGTGCGGCATACGATGGCATTCGTATAGAGCGTGCGAACTAATTCGGAGGCGATGATGAAAAATGTAGTGCTATTCGCGACGACACTCGCATTACTCGGTGGCTGCGAAATGACAAAACAGACTGCTCCTGAATCTACAAAAACGCAGCAATCCGATATGGAAATATTATATGCCATGATGGAAGAGCAAGAGCGTAATGAAGATTCACAAGCTGTGGTATCGCAAGATATTGGCTTCATTAGCTATCGTCATCGCAAAGAAATTGCTAACTACGCCAATCAAATTGCGTTGGAACTGTCAGATACTGTGTTAGGGCAAAAGCCTGAGTCGATAGCGGTAGCCAGTTTTGTTAACTTTAATGAATCATTAAGGGATACAAACCAGCTAGGAAACCAATTGGCTGAGTCTTTAATGCATCAAATGCAAAAGCTGGGTTATCAAGCATTAGACTTTAAAGCATTGGGGAAAATTGAAGTGACATCCAGTGGTGATTTGACTTTTTCGCGTAACGCAAGCCGCTTGAAAAACACGCAATCGCCCAGTCATTTGCTCACAGGCACTATGGTTTATCGTCCACGAGGCGTGGAGGTAAATGCAAGATTGTTAGAGTTTAACACTAACTTAGTGATCGCAAGCACGGTGGTGACCATCCCGTATTTTATCCTTGATGATCAGGCAACCGCTTCAAGGTAGTACTTCAAATAGCGTTTTTTAGAAGAAATACCGTTTAGGTTTTATTAAACGAAGAACTATCCTACTTCTTGTTCACACCTCAAGCGAAGTAACTGATAGCGCAGTAGTGGGTCTTAACTGCTGCGTATTCACCTACTGAACGACCTCATTTATTACCGCGAATAAATTGACTATTAATCTTTAAAAGTTCATTAAGATCAGTATACTAAAGCGAAGTCACTGAGATGCAGTACAACAGAGAATCGACAACTTCAGACTTTCATTGGTATTAAGTACCGCAGATCCCGCTAGTGAAGGTCAAAAAAGGCGATTGTTATCTGACTTTAGAGATTGTCCCCATAGTTTAATGGATAAAACAAGGCCCTCCTAAGGCTTAGATGTAGGTTCGATTCCTACTGGGGACGCCATTGGTATTCACTTCTGCGTGGAATGACCAAAGTAAATGGGTGATGGAAGCATGATGCAAAGGGTGTAAAGTCATCGAAAATCTTGCCTTTTGCTACAGGAAGGCTCAGCACTTACAGTTCAAACTCATTTTCATTTTCTATTTGAATTTCAACCAAATCATTAATTTGCACATTGTGAAGTGGGCGATTGCTGATATTTACTGCAATGGCGTTTTGCGCATTCACTTGGATCACTTGCAGTTTATTGATGGTTTTAATTTGATGCATAAACACTTTACCATCGACATTAGTTAGCGGATTACTATGCGCTACGTTAAGGATCTGGCCATTCTCTAAGCCATGCATACGGCCTAAATTAATAACGACTTGTTCATCATCGATATGTAGGATTTTGCCATTGGTTGGTAAGCAGGCGACCGCTGCGTTTAAATCAGTTGCGATTTGTGTCAGCGTGGTTTGGATCTCATCAGCATAATCTGTCTGCCAAAAGCGCTCACTGTACACATCGATTAATCTGGTTTTCTTAAACGGCCATACGCCTTGAGTGGCATATTGTTTTTGCCACACCCTTTCATGAGAAAGTGCATCAAACAGCGCAAAGTCTACCTTGAAGCTTCTTAAGTATTTATCGCTTTGCCAAAATGCGAGGTCACTATTAAGTTTATCGACACTAGCAATATCAGTAATTTGACTCAGTAGTACAAATTGGCTGTTGGTATTTGCTGTAATGGTCTCGATTAGCTGCTCATTATAATCAAAACGCTGACTGAAAAAGCGGCTAACATCTATGGTCTGTGCAAAATAGGGAACGGGTTCTAAGCTCGACTTTTGTTCGGTCATTGTTTGATATAGGCGCTCGCTCACGGCTTTATTTATGTCAAAAATTTGACCTAAAGTTGCTTGATGTTTATTTTTTAGCTGGCTTTGTGTGACTGCAACCTGTTTATTGTAAGCACTCGTTGGGCACTGAGCACTCTGTGGGGTAATATCGATATGCAATGTTACTTGCCATGAGTCACCGACTTTTGCTTCAGCAATCACGTTGGCGCTCTGGATTTCAGCATTTGAGCGGATCTTAAGTTGATCTTGGGTGAGCACACCATCGGTGACGGTTTGTACACTACTCACCGAAGCGCCAGAAAACAGCAATGCTTGTGTAATGGCGTCATTTACGGCCTTTCTTTTTGCTTTTTGATGATCGCCATTTTTAACGTCAGCCATGCCGGTAACTTCAAACCATTCAGCATAAGCAGGATTAGTTAAGGTGATACACAACAATGATAGACTGGTCGCGAATTGCTTTTTCATGTTTAAATGCCCAGATCAAAAACTACCCTTTAACTCAGCAATACCTGTGCCAAATTTTGGCAAGGTTCGTGCATAATCATATTTTATGAAAGTTAATTTTATTTATTGCCAATACTAGATAAAACCACAACAACCCTTGCGAGACCAAGATGCAGGGGAAGTGTTAAATTTTGATTGGTATTTATTGTAGCGGAGTGTAGTGAAATGCGTATCACTAATTCTATCAGTGCAGTTGTTATGGTTTGCTCGCTAGCGGGACTCAGTGGCTGTTCAAGCCTCGTTGACAAGCACATTGAATATGAAACGGTACAACCGGAAACCTTTCCTGTTTTACGGGCTGTGGGGTACGCGCCTTTGAGTGCTCAGCCGGGTAAAACTGCGGGTGAGAAGCAACTAATGGCTATTAAAGTCTCAAAATTAGAAGCGTATCGTGAATTGGCTGAGCAACTGTATGGCCAAAATTTGACATCCACTATTACGGTAAAAGGTGCTATTGCGCAAAACGATGGTCTTAAGAGCCAAGTAAATGGACTCGTTCGAGGGGCTAAGGTGCTGAAAAGTTACGCTGTTGGTGATACTTACGCGACGGAATTAGAGCTTGATATGAAACGCGTTTATGATTTGTATATTACTCAGGTCAAGCCGCAGAAAATTAAGAAGATATCTTACAGCTTTAAGTAAGCACCCATCGCATGTTGCTTACTTAATGCGCTTCACTTCGGTTGTTCTTCAAAACTAAAATATGGCTGGCGTGGCTACGCCTTTAGGTTACGAACTAACTCACTGTCGCTACTTTTTACACTACCATCCTGACCATATGTAATCGAAGTTGGTGCGCCAATTAAGATCCCTTTTAGTTCACGTGTGCTTACATTGGCCTGATGAGCCGTTTTAGCATTGATTTCATTTTTGGTTTGGCACTCACTGAGTAATGCTCGCACTTTAGCAACGAGCGGGGCTACTTCACTGTGTTCAAAGACGTGAGACTCAGTTTTTGACAATTCATTGTCGAGCTTTTGCAGTTTTGAAATGAGAGTTAGCTTTTCACGAGCGATTTCTTTTAAATTGTCGCCACGTCGGGACGCAAGCTCGTCAAGCTCACGCGCTAGAAGCTGGGTCATCGCTTCTAGCGTCGAGATTTGTTCTGAAAGTTTGTGGTGGCAAAGCCGAACCAAATCATCCATATATTTCGAACTCAAATGCAGCTATGTTTTTGGCGAGTTTTTCCGCGTCAACTTGATACTTGCCTTCTGCTATCGCTTTTTTCAGTTCTTCGACTTTCTTGTCGTCAAAGCCTGATGATTGCTGCGCTTTTTCGTTGACTGTTTTCAGCTGTTGCGCTTGTGGAGTCAGACTGACTGAATCCGCCGCTGCTTTCGGTGTAGCTGGTGATTTAACTGATGCGCTATTGGCATCACTTCTTTGCAATTCAGCTTTCTGTTGCTTAACATTATTAGCAACGGATGTAGACTGATTCTGACCGTTAACTTGATTAACCATGATTGTAGACCCAATAAAATTATACTCTCAGCCTTGTTATCGGCGTTTAGTAGTATTACTTTAGCAAATTTTTTATAAATTCACCTCTACTGTTTCCACTTCTATTACTCTAGCACGTAAGGTTTTGCCAGAGCGAGAGTTTTTAATATTAATAAGTTCACCACGGTTGCCATCTTGCTGTGCTTCTCCTTGAGTTTTGATCACGAGTCCACCTGATTTAGCAATAATCGTCACAGTATCGCCTTTGCAGACCATGCAAATATGGGCTTGGGTAAAGGCTTGGCCTTCTCTTATATTACGTTTGCTGCGACTGCCTATTAGTATTGACTTATCTTCTATATAAGAAACTCTGCGAAAACGTTTTGGCTGATACTCTATTTTTACATCTTCATCTTGAATAACATGGCCTTTTTCTAACATGGTTGCACTAACTAATATGGGGAAGAGGTGATCGATACGTACGTGGACGTATTGAGTCCAGCTGAGGGTATCGTTGCATCTAATTTGAACTGTCACTTGAGTATCAAAAGGTGGAGCCATCGCTGTACTATATTGCAATGGCGATTGACAATCCCGTGCTGGAATTCTTGAATCAAGTGGTATAGCAGTCAGTGACAGCTGACTATCGGGATCTTGCTCTACATTCGGTTCAACAAATTCTATTGCGTTTTGTTCTAAAGTTTTGTTGTCATATTGCTGACAATAACCATAGTCAACGCCTATAAAATAAGCGAACAAACAAAAAAACTGAATGTAATGGGTTTTTTTTAACAAACTCATGATGTTTCGACTATGCTTATGGGGTGAAACAAGGTATAAAGATTCTGCTTTAATAACTGCACCTAATCAAGGGTGGTAAACCATATCAGAGTCGAAGCAAAGATCGTTCCGATTAGCGGTTTATACAGTAGGAGATTGAAATGGCAGGTATTTTAGACTCGGTTAACCAACGTACACAGCTGGTTGGACAAAACCGTCTCGAGCTATTACTTTTTCGACTTCAAGGTCGACAGCGCTTCGGCATTAATGTTTTCAAAGTCCGAGAAGTGCTTCAATGTCCAGCATTGACAAGCATGCCCAAGTCAAACCCGCTTATCCGAGGGGTTGCTCATATTCGAGGCCAAACTATATCCGTAATTGATATGTCACTTGCGGTAGGTGGACCTCCTATTCAAGATATTCGTAACTGTTTTATTGTGATTGCAGAATACAACCGTTCAGTTCAAGGTTTTCTAGTCAGTGCAGTAGAACGCATTGTGAATATGAACTGGGAAAAAATAATGCCCCCGCCATCTGGGGCTGGTCGTTATTCCTATTTGACAGCGGTTACAGAAATTGAAAACGAGCTAGTTGAAATATTAGACGTAGAAAAGATCCTCAATGAAATTTGCCCAATCAACACAGAAGTCAGTGCTGACATTGTATCTGATGGTGAAATGCAAAAAGATTTAGGCGAACGTATTGTCTTTATCGCTGATGACTCCGCAGTTGCTCGTAATCAGGTCAAACGCGCATTGGAGCCATTAGGTGTTCAGACTGAACTTGCGAAGAACGGCAAAGAAGCACTTATCAGGCTTCGTGAAATTGCGGAAATGGACTGTCAAAATAATGTCACTGAGCGAGTAGGGCTATTAATTTCTGACGTTGAAATGCCGGAAATGGATGGTTATACGCTAACGGCTGAAATAAAAGCTGATCCAAAATTAGCGCCATTGCATGTGATACTCCATACTTCACTGAGTGGTGTATTTAATCAGGCCATGATTGAGAAAGTTGGCGCTGATGATTTTATTGCTAAGTTTAACCCAGATGAATTAGCTTCAGCGGTTAAAAAATGGGTTCATTGTGATTAAAGCTGGTGGTAGCACTTGGAAAATAAGCATTTAGAGCAAAAAGAGTACGATCAATTTAGAACCTTTTTGGAGCAACAGTGCGGTATTGTACTGGGTGACAATAAATTGTACTTGGTCAAAAGCCGACTCGCTCCTCTGATGGCTCGCTTTGGTGTGGAAACACTTTCGTCCTTAGTAGCTAAAACACTCAGTCCCCATGAGCGGCAATTGCGTGCCGCTGTGGTGGACGCGATGACAACGAATGAAACGCTTTGGTTTAGGGATACTTATCCGTTCGAGCTAATTAAATCGAAAATCTTACCAGAGTTTAAAGACTTGAGACGTCCAGTTAAGATTTGGTCGGCGGCAAGTTCATCAGGACAAGAGCCATATTCAATTGCGATGTCTGCGAGTGAGTATGTGAGTAAAAGCCCTGGCGCGCTGAAAATGGGTGTGCAGATCGTCGGTACAGACATTTCTAACACCATGCTGGATATGTGTAAGAATGCTGAATATGACGCGCTAGCGTTGGCGCGAGGGTTGTCGCCTGAGCGTAGAAAGAAGTTCTTTATGGATAGTGGCAATGGAATGGCTAAGGTTGTTGAACCGATCCGTAAAATGGTCAGTTTTAGACATTTAAACCTGCTAGATTCTTATGCATTGATGGGTAAGTTTGATGTAATTTTCTGCCGTAACGTCCTGATATACTTTTCACCGGAAGTGAAAGCCAAAATCATTTCGCAATTTGCTCAGTCGTTAAATCCTAATGGTTATTTGTTTTTAGGTGCGTCAGAATCGATGGCGGGTTTAAGTGACGACTTTAATATGATCCGTTGTAATCCTGGTATTATCTATCAGAAAAAGACTTAATATTCACATATAGCGGCAGGGACGTTCGCTATAATTAGGTATTGAATATTTGTACTCAGTCGCAGTTCCAGTGTCTACACTCATTAACCTTGGATTTTCTAAGTTCAACCGCTGACTCTTCAGACGCTTCCTCTTATTTATTTCACTCATCAATATTGGCTCAAGTTTAATTATTCCAAAAACACAATGTAAAACATTGAAATTTAATGAATAAATCTTGTTTTAAAACTGGCCTAAAGATTGCTTTGTCATACCTGAGTCAATTTTTTGGAGTCAGATAATGGCAATTAGTTTCGATAAAGCGTTGGGTATACATCAGCATACGATGCTGCTGCGCTCACAGCGCGCTGAAATTCTAGCAAGCAATATCGCAAACGCAGACACTCCAGGATACAAAGCTAAAGATATTGACTTTGCTAGTGCTTTAAAAGCGGCAAAGACAATGCAAAGAAGCGGCAATGATATGGTTAGAACAGATGCAAAACACCTCACTGGTGGTACCAAAATGAGTAATTCATCTGAGCTATATCGTTCGCCAAATCAAGCAGATACAGGTGATGGTAACTCAGTTGATATACAAGTGGAACGAAACTTGTATGTACAGAATGCATTAGAGTACCAAGCCAGTTTGCAATTTCTTGGTGGTAAGTTCAGTAGCCTTAAAAAGGCACTCGGCGGGCAAGGGGCATAACAATGAGTCTATATAACGTTTTCGATATTGCGGGTTCAGGAATGAGCGCACAGAATGTGCGACTTAATACCACCGCAAGTAATATCTCAAACGCAAACTCAGTGAGCTCTAGTCAGGATACTGTGTATCGCGCTAGACACCCTGTATTTGCCGCTGAACTTTCCAAAGCTGCAGCTTCCCAGAACAATGTTGCGGGATCTTCAGTTGGAGTAAAAGTCTTAGGTGTGGTTGAAAGCGACAAGCCGCTTCAAGTTGAGTACAACCCAAACCACCCAAGTGCTGACGCAAATGGCTACATTTATAAACCGAATGTGAATGTGGTAGAGGAGATGGCAAACATGATTTCTGCTTCTCGCTCTTACCAAACCAATGTTCAAGTTGCAGACGCTGCAAAGCAAATGCTTAGTAAAACATTGCAACTAGGCCAGCGCTAAATTGGGAGTAACAGCTGATGAGTAATAATGTAAATGCCACTTCTTCAACGGGTGTAGATTCACTCTACTGGGATAGGCAAAAACAGGCCGAGGAGAAAAAGCCCAGAGATGAGCTATCGCAAGAAGATTTCTTCTCGCTGCTTACTCAACAGCTCTCTTTCCAAGATCCAAGTAAGCCTGCGGACAACGATCAGATGATCGCGCAGATGACCAGTTTTACCATGGCTGAGGGGATCTCGAAGCTAAATGAGAATTTTGACTCGTTAGCTGCATCAATGACTTCTAACTCAGCGCTTCAAGCATCAACGCTGATTGGTAAAAAAGCATTACTCGAATCAACGACGTTAGAACATGGTGATGATGCACTTACAAAGGGCTCGGTGATTGTCCAAGAGCCTGTGCAGAATTTATCTGTGGGTATTTATGACGAATCTGGAGCGATTGTTAAGACGCTTGAGTTTGGTGAGCAAAGTGTAGGCGCTGTGCGTTTTGAGTGGGATGGTAAGAATAAAGATGGCGAGATGATGCCCCCTGGGGAATACACCATAAAAGCCGAAGGCATGATTGAAGGTGAATATCAGACTTTACCTTCGGCCACATTTAGAAATATTGACAGTGTTAATGTTAATGGTGCTAACGGCATCGTCATTAATACCAAAGAAGGCGCGGTGCGCTTAACTGATATTGCTGAAATAGCATAGTAGTTTTAAAGAATTAACCTTAAGAACTTAGAGGTGAGAGTATGAGTTTCAATATAGCACTGACAGGTATTGCCGCCGCGCAAAAAGACTTGGACGTAACAGCAAATAACATTGCTAACGTGAACACGACGGGTTTTAAAGAATCTCGCGCAGAATTTGCTGATGTTTACGCGTCTTCGGTTTTTAGCTCTGGCAAAACGAAAAATGGTGATGGTGTACAAACTACTATGGTAGCGCAGCAGTTTCACCAAGGGTCATTAAAGTTCACGCAGAACTCGCTAGACTTGGCGATTGAGGGCGAAGGCTATTTTGCCATGTCAAATTCTCTTCAATCACAGGATTTTACGTATTCTCGAGCTGGTGCATTTAAATTAAATAAAGACAACTTTATAGTGAATGCAAAAGGTGACTACTTGCAAGGCTTCCCTGTTGATCCATCAACAGGTGATACAACGTCTTTGAGTCTAAGCACAACATCGCCAATTCAAATTCCAGATGCATCAGGGTCTCCTCGAGCAACATCGCAAATTTATACATCATTTAATCTAGATGCAACGGCGCAGCCACCTACGATTGCATTCGATCCTACGCAAAGTGCATCGTATAACTCAAGAACGGCAATTACGGTATATGACTCACTGGGTGAATCACATACACTGCAGCTATTCTTCAGAAAAACGGCGGATAATGAATGGTCAACTTACGCAACAATGGACGATAAGCCATTTAACCACAATGCGCAGCAAATTGACCCAACCGCTACACCACCTGTGCCATACACTCCAGTAAGCGTATTTCGTTTTGACGCAAGTGGTATTCCTTCACAAACAGCGGATGATCCATCAGCTTCACCACTGACATTTAGTAACAATACGGGTACGACGTTTAACCCGCTTAGTCTTGCAGGTCCTCAAGATGCGGTCGATCCAACTATTGGTATGTCAAACTTGTTAGAAAACGGCGCAACCTTCCCGAATGATATTGTTGTTAACTGGCGTGATGAAGCAAACACGGCTCAGAAGTTACCGACACAATATTCATCAGGTCGATTTGAAGTGAAAGCTCTGGAACAAGACGGTGCAACCGTAGGTCGACTAGCTGGTATTGATATTGGTACTGATGGCAAAGTAGTAGCTTCATACACTAACGGTGACTCGACTTTCCTAGGGCAAGTCGCGCTCGTACGCTTCCCGAATTCTCAAGGCCTCCAAGCGATTGGTAATACTGAGTGGAAGAAAAGTCTATCTTCCGGTGAGCCCCTAGCAGGCGAGCCAAACACAGGTACGCTTGGTGGTATTAGTTCATCGGCGTTAGAGCAATCGAACGTCAACCTCACAAACGAGTTAGTTGACCTTATCAGTGCCCAGCGTAACTTTCAAGCGAACTCTCGAGCGCTTGAGGTTAACTCAACATTACAACAAAATATATTACAGATCCGATAATATATTATGCCCTCCAAAGGCTGCTACAAAGGCAGCCTTTTTTATGCCCGTCAAAAACATCTCATCACTTTGGCACTGTGTTTGCATTAACTAGATTAAGTTTGAATTTTATAGGTCATCGTCATGGATAAAATGGTGTATATCGCAATGTCAGGCGCTAAGCAGAGCTTACGCGGTGTGGCACTTAAAGCGAATAACCTTGCTAATGCCAACACGACTGGCTTCAAAGCAGATTTTGCTCAAGCGCGTTCAATGCAGGCATTCGGAGAAGGATTACCCTCTCGGGTTTTTGCTATGCAAGAACGTCCAGGTACTAATATGACCGGTGGTGCAATCGTTGAAACTGGCCGTGAGCTTGATATTGCTGTAGATGATAAGTCGTGGATCAGTGTAGTTGATGCCTCGGGCGAAGAAGCTTACACCAAAGTCGGCACGCTAAACATTCGTAATGACGGTGCGTTAGTTACAGCTCACGGGCGTCAACTTATTGGCGAAGGTGGACCTATTGTCTTACCTATCCCCGTTGATAAAGTGGTGTTTAGTGACGATGGCTCTATTCAAGTGCGTCCACAAGGTGCCCCCGCTAACTTTCTTGAGGTGGTTGATAGGCTGAAAATTATTGAAGCAGATAATAGTAAGCTACAAAAAGGCAATGACGGCCTGTTTAGACCAAGAGAAGATAAGTTAGAAGATGGGATCTGTGGTTTTTGTGAAATATCTCCAACTGCAAAGGTAATGAGTGGCTTCTTAGAGATGTCCAACGTCAATCCCGTTCATGAGATGGTGGATATGATCAACCATCAAAGACAATTTGAAATGCAAATTAAGCTGATGAAAACAGCTGAAGAAATAGATGAGCGACACACTTCGCTCCTACGCATAGTTTAAGAGTGAGGTAGAGATTATGAATCCAGCATTGTGGATAAGTAAAACAGGCTTAGATGCTCAGCAAACTGATATTTCAGTTATTTCGAACAACTTGGCGAACGCCAGTACCGTCGGCTACAAAAAGAGTCGGGCGATATTCGAAGACTTGCTGTATCAAAACATCAATCAACCAGGTGGCCGCAGCTCTCAGGATACAGAACTACCATCAGGCTTAATGCTTGGTGCAGGTGCCAAAGTGGTCGCTAACCAAAAGAATTTTTCTCAAGGTAATATGTTAAGTACCGAAAACTCTTTGGATTGGATGATCCAAGGTCCGGGCTTTTTTGAGATTCAGATGCCAGATGGCACAACTGCGTATTCAAGAAACGGTCAGTTCACGACGGATGAAGAGGGACGGATAGTTACTTCTGGTGCGGGTTTTCCTGTGTTACCAGAGATGAATGTGCCCGACGATGCACAGTCAATCACTATTTCTCAAGATGGCGAAGTATCAGTGCGCGTTGCAGGGCAAGCTGAAAACGTTGTCATTGGGCAATTGACGATCAGTGACTTTATTAATCCATCAGGTCTTGAACCAATTGGTCAAAACCTGTACACAGAAACTGCGGTAAGTGGTGCACCTGTACAAGGTAACCCAAGCGTTGAAGGGTTAGGTAAAGTAGTTCAAGGCGCACTTGAGACGTCAAACGTTAATGTGACCGAAGAGCTTGTAAATCTAATCGAGACACAACGCGTGTATGAGATGAACTCAAAAGTGATTTCAACGGTAGATCAGATGCTGAGCTACATTAATCAACAGTTGTAATTGGGTAGGGGGTATTATGCGTGCATTATATTTAGCCATCGTAACGGTCGCTGCATTATCTGGATGTAGTACAACACAAAATAAAAATGTGGTGCGTGACGATCCGTATTATGCACCTATCTATCCCGAGGATAATCAAGCCCAAATGGTGGCAACAGGGTCATTGTTTAATACGCAGTTTTCCAATGATCTTTATGCTGACAAAAAAGCGTTAAGAGTCGGTGATATTATTACCATTGTACTCAGAGAAACGACTCAGGCGACCAAAGCGGCAAATTCTCAACTTGATAAATCTAGTGACGCTAGTCTTGATCCGATTATTGGCCTTGGTGGCAATGCCATCAATATTGGTAAGGAAGCGATACAATTTGGAGCAAGTTCAAGCTCTTCATTCTCTGGTGATTCTCAAGCCAATCAGTCAAATAGCCTATTTGGTAATATATCGGTCAATGTCACCCGAGTACTTCCAAACGGCAATTTAGTGATCCGTGGCGAAAAGTGGTTAACGCTCAATACTGGCGAAGAGTTTATTCGCTTAGAAGGATTAGTAAGGCCTCAGGATGTAACGGCAGATAATACCGTTGAATCTAATCGAGTGGCAAACGCTAGAATTCAATATTCAGGTAAAGGCGACCAACAAGAAGTGCAAAGTGCAGGTTGGTTAACGAGTTTCTTTATGAGCGCGCTGATGCCGTTTTAAGGTGCTGAAAATGAACAATATGCTTAAGAATATTTTGCTTATCGGTGCGGCCATTACGTTGGTTGGTTTTTCTTCTTTGGCATCTGCTGAGCGAGTTAAAGATGTCAGTATGGTTGAAGGTGTTCGTTCAAACCAACTGGTTGGTTACGGCCTAGTTGTGGGCTTACCTGGTACCGGTGAGCAAACCAGATTTACCGAGCAAAGCTTTAAAGCGATGTTGAATAGCTTTGGGATCACGATGCCAGCAAGCTTAAAGCCAAAAATTAAAAATGTCGCGGCTGTTGCGGTTCATGCTGACTTACCACCTTTTGTTAAACCCGGTCAAACCATTGACGTTACTGTGTCATCTATTGGTAGTGCTGGTAGTTTACGAGGCGGCACGTTACTTCAGACCTTTCTTAAAGGGGTTGATGGTAACGTATATGCAATTGCGCAAGGTAGCTTGATTGTCGGTGGTTTGGGCGCTGATGGCGCCGACGGGAGTCGAGTTGTGATCAATACCCCGACAGTAGGTCGGGTGGCAAACGGCGCGACAGTGGAGCGAGCAGTACCAAGTCCGTTTACTCAGGGTGATTACATTACCTTTAACTTGAATAGGCCGGATTTTACTACCGCAAAGCGCTTGGCCGACACTATCAATGGTCTTGTTGGACCAAACAGTGCTAAACCTATGGATGCAGCTTCAGTTCGAGTAATTGCACCAAGAGATCCGTCTCAGCGCGTTGCGTATCTATCTACGCTTGAGAATCTTGAATTCAAACCAGCGGATACCGCTGCGAAGATCATCGTTAACTCGCGCACAGGTACTATCGTTATCGGCAAAAATGTCAAGTTGCAGCCTGCGGCAATTACTCATGGCGGTCTTACCGTAACGATTGCTGAGCAACAAAATGTGTCTCAACCTAATGCGCTGGCAAATGGCGAAACAACAGTGACGCAGCAAAGTATTATCGACGTAAATCAGGACGACTCTCGAGCGTTTGTGTTTGACCCAGGCGTGAGCCTTGATGATTTGGTTAGGGCAATTAACCAAGTTGGCGCAGCGCCTGGTGATTTAATGGCGATCCTTGAAGCGCTAAAAGAAGCGGGCGCAATAAATGGTCAATTAGTCGTCATTTGATGTTCTATTATTAATCAACTAGTTAGCCTCACAATTGTGGGGCTTTTTTTTGGCTCGGATTTTGCATTTCTATTTGTATAGTTATTAACGTCAAACAGTGCTGAGTGTATGAACACCGACCAATTGAAAAATCAAAGCTTTTTTGACCTAGGAAACCTTGATTCGATCCGTAAAGAGGCGCTGAAAGGTGCTGGCGATCAAGGTGCCTCAGATCAGGCATTGAAAAAGGCGGCACAACAGTTTGAGTCTATCTTTACGCAAATGTTGTTACAAAGCATGCGTAAAGCGAATGAGGCGCTAGAGGATAAAGACAGTCCATTTAACTCTAGTGGTGTCAAATTTTTTGAAGAAATGCATGATCAGCAACTTTCGATGCATTTATCTGAGCAGGGCAGCTTAGGACTTGCAGATCTGATTGTGCAGCAGTTGTCTCCTAATTCTGAAAAGTATAAGCCTGCCTCAGTAATGAGAGCTGACGGCGATATTTCCTTTAAAAGACAGGCGACAGCGAGTGAGAGTGTACGTAAACCTGAACCGCAGGCTGTCAATGTTAAGGCAGATACCTCAAGCGATGAACAAACAGGCTTTGGTTCTCCTGAGGAATTCGTCGACAAAATTTGGGAATACGCTCAAACAGCTGCGAAAAAGTTAGGCTTGAACCCTGCGGTAATGGTTGCACAAGCTGCACTGGAAACCGGTTGGGGTAAGCACATCATCAGCAAAAAAGATGGTAGTAGCAGTTTTAATCTATTCAATATCAAAGCGGATAGCCGCTGGAGTGGTGAAAGTGCCAGAAAATCGACACTTGAATTTGAGCAAGGGTTACCGGTGCAAAAGCAAGCCGATTTCCGTGCTTATAAGTCGCTAGAACAAAGCTTTGATGATTATGTCAGTTTCCTAAAAGGTAATCCGAGATACGAGCAAGCCTTAAACAAGGCTGGTGATAGTCATGCTTATTTAAGTGAGCTTCAAAATGCAGGCTACGCGACCGATCCGAATTATGCCAACAAAATTAAGTCAGTTTTAAAGCGTATTGATGTATCCGATTTCTTATCCGGTGCGCTAACAAAGGGAGTCAGATGAGATGTCATTTGATCTATTAAATATTGGTGCAGCAGGGGTTAGGGCTAACTCTGAGTTACTACAAACCACCAGTAAAAACATCGCTAACCTAAATACCAAAGGGTATATCCGTGAACGGACTGAACACGGAACAATGATAGGTGGCATGGTTGGCCGCGGTGAAACCGTGCGTTTGCTCAACCAATTTGCGCAGCAGCAATTAAATCGTGATATTTCTAATCAGTCTTACTATGAGCAGTTTGTCACTGAGGCAAGCCGCGTTGATACGTTGTTTGCACAAGACTCAAACAGTCTGAGCAAGAGCATCAACTCTATGTTTAACAATTTACAAAGCGCGATTAACTTACCTTCATCGACAACTAACCGCTCTTTATTTATGACGGGCGCTCAAGGCCTTGTTGATCAAATGGATAGACTGTCAGGTATTGTTGTTGATCAAAACAGTATTGTGAACGAGCAATTGGATATTTTCTCAGAAGAAGCCAACAATCTTGTGCAAAAAATCAGCGAATTAAATAAACAAGTAGCGAGTAAATCAGCACTCAATCTGAACAATGTCGATCACAGTGTACTTAACGAGCGAGATCAAGCTATCAAGGAGCTCGCTGAACTTGTAGATATAGAAACACTCGATGGTGAAAATGGCGAGAAGCTCGTATTTTTAGGCACTGGGGATGCACTTGTGATGCAAGGTGGAGCCTTCAATTTATTCGCGATGAAAGGCAATCCAGATCCTAATCATAAAGAACTAATCCTAGACATTAAAGATAAAAATGTTGTGCAGCTCGAGTTAGATAGCGGCAGCTTGAAAGGCAAAATCGGTGGGTTACTGGCGTTTAGAGATGAAGTGTTGATCCCGGCACAAAACCAACTAGGTCAAATTGGCCTCGCATTGGCAGATGCTTTTAATCAGCAAAATAGATTGGGAATGGACTTAGATGGCAACATAGGTGGAGATATATTTAAAATACCTACCGTGGGTGGCTTTGCTTACAGCGAAAATACAGGCACCGCAGCGCTTACGGCAACCCTTGAGCCAGGGCGCGGCAATGAGTTGCCAGCTACCGATTTCCAAGTTACTTATACCAGTGCAACAACCGTTGAAATAACAGCTGTAGATGCCAAAGGCAATCCTATCGGTACTCCGACGACTGGTAATATTGCAGGTGGAGTCATCACGGGAACGGGCGATTATTTTGGCTTACAAATGAACGTAACGGGTAGTGGTGCAACAGGTGATAGATTTCTTGTGAAATTAAATCAACAGGCTGCAACTGGCTTGGAGCTTGCAACTCAAAGACCAGAAGCACTCGCATTAGCGTCGCCAATTCGTACTGAAAAATCAGCAGACAATAATGGTACGGCGACCATTTCAGCCGGAGTCGTCACTGATACCGATCCCACGACCAGTGCGTTTACTGCGGGAACGCCGCCAACGTTGAATGATGGTCCTTATACTTTGACTAAAACAGCCAATGCTAACGAATATACGTTAACCAGTAATTCAGGTACAACGCATACCTTTACGGCTCCTGCGGATGGCAAAGATATTCTTTCTGGAGTGGGAGCTGCGCCTGCACCTTTTGATAATCTTGGCTTCACTTTCGATATTGAGGGTACGCCGAATACCGGTGATAGTTTTGAGATTAGTTTTAACACTGGTGGCTTTGATGACAACCGTAATGGTGCAGCGCTCGATGGTCTGAAATCATCGGATTTAGTTAGACAAAATGTAGAGTCTACAGGTAGTACAGAAAGCCATAAAACCTTTAATGAAGCATATGCCGATATTGTCACTGGTGTAGGGGTTATCACCAATCAAGCAAAAACCAATGGCGCGGCATTTGAAGCGCTGGCCAATCAGTCAAGCGCATGGTTTGAGTCTCTTTCGGGCGTGAACCTAGATGAAGAGGCGGCCAACTTGTTACGTTTCCAACAGTCTTACTCGGCTTCGGCGCAAGTCATTTCGGCAGCAAGAACTGTGTTCGATACCTTATTAAGTGCAGCGAGGTAATTATGCGTTTATCTCAAAATCAAATTTTTAATTCTAATCTCAATTCTATTTTGCGTAATCAGCAAGACGTGAATAAAGCAACACAGCAGCTGAACACGCAAAAGCGGGTATTGAGTGCTTCTGATGATGCTTCAGCGACTGCAAGAGCCATGCTTTTTGATGACAGGATCCAAGCAAACGATCAGTTTACTAAGAACCTGACAATGTTGTCTTCGAGATTAGATACTCAAGAGTCAGTACTAGAAAATATTAAAACGGCCATTGATAGTGCTTATACCAAGTCGATACAAGCAGGTAATGGTGGGTTATCCGATGTTGACCGCCAAGCAATCGCTGACGAGCTAGAGTCAATCCAAGATACTATTTTGGATTTGATGAACTCAAAAAGTGAAGATGGTAAGTTTATATTTTCCGGCTACCAAGACAATACGCAAACTTATAGTTTCGATTCAGCCACTGGAAAGTACGTATATAACGGTGACCAAGGACAGCATAAAATAAAAGTCTCTGAAGGGGTCGAGATACGTTCCAGTGATAACGGTTTTGATGTATTTGAAAGTGCAGAGAAGCGACTGAATATTACTTCAAATACAGGTGTGGTTTCTGGTGGTATCACCTCTGCATCGGTTTATGTAGATGAGCAAGCTGTGTTTGATAAGTTTCATAAAGCGAATTACAACGCGGATCCAAGTGCGCCTGCAGGTGCAAACACCTTTGACTTAGTGGTGACAGCGGGTACACCAAATACTTACCAGCTTGAGCAGGGGGGAACGGTTATTTCAACCGGTACTGCAGAAGGCGGAACTATTAAAGTCGCTGGCATGGAGTTTGACTTCGCTGGTGCTGCGCCAGGCCAAATAAGCTTTGATTTGGAAAAACCTCAGAAGGAAAACATTCTAAATACATTAGAATCTATGATTACGTCATTGAGAGACACCAGCATTACGGGTGATGATTACAAACAGGTACTGGCTGACGGCATTACTGGCCTAGATAATGCCAAGATTAAAATATCGCAAGGACAAGCGGGGCTTGGTGGCAGGTTAAATGCTGCAAAGCTTGTATCTGATGCAAATTCAGACTTGGACGTTGATAATAAAGCAAATAAAGCGGCTTTGATTGAAGTCGATTTTTATTCAGCGATTTCAGAGCTCACCAAGCATGAAACTGCATTACAGGCCTCTCAGGCAACATTTGGCCGCCTAACTAACCTTTCTTTATTAGACTACATTCGTTAAAAAGGTGGCCTTTAAAGGTTACCTTCTTCAAAACAGCCTAAAACACTACTATCTAATTTAATGTATTGAAAGTAATAGTACTTTCAATACATTTCTTCAGTATAAGCTCATAGCCATAACTTCCTGTCCTTTGTTCCATATAAAACAAAAAGTCTCTATCAATCAGTTGTTTATGTTTTTTTTTAAAAAAACACTAAAGGAAAATTTTTGCCGACCGATAACTTAAATAACCAAGCCGGAGAGTGAAAAACATTCAAAGGTTGGAAAGTTTCTAAGTTTGAGAGTGAAAGACTCGATTTAAAGTGGGAGAACCATCATGGCACTTTATGTAAATACTAACGTAAGTTCATTGAACGCACAAAGACAATTAATGCAATCTGGTAACGCACTAGATACATCATTTAAGCGTCTATCTTCAGGCTTTCGTATCAACAGCGCTGCTGATGATGCTGCAGGCCTACAAATTTCTGACCGTTTGACTTCACAAATCAATGGTCTTAATCAAGGTAACCGTAACGCGAACGACGGTATCTCTCTTGCTCAAACTGCAGAAGGGGCAATGGACGAAGTAACTTCAATGTTCCAACGTATGCGTACCCTAGCTCAACAAGCTTCAAACGGTTCGAATACTGATGAAGACAGATTGGCGATTCAAGAAGAAATCCGTTCTTTAGCATCAGAAGTTAACCGTGTAGCAAAAGATACAACTTTTGGTGGACAAAATTTACTAGATGGCTCATACGAGGCTAACTTCCAAGTCGGTGCTGATGCAGTACAGACAATTGGCTTCAGCATGAAAAACGTTGGTTCGTCTGCGAATGGTTCCAACTCTTTGACAGCAAATGGCGGCTTCACAATGTCTGGTATCGCGGGGATCGCTTCCGCGGTAACTGGCAAAACAATGTCGACCCTTGCTGCTGGTATCAGTAATGTTGGTACAGGTGTTACAGAAGCGACAGCTGGTTTCACCAACATGGCAGCTACAATCATTAGTGTATCGTCACAGGAAAATGCACAACAAGTGTTAGCTGCGATGGATTCAATGATTGCAGTAGTTGATAAGAAACGAGCTGAGCTTGGTGCGGTACAAAACCGATTCCAATCAACTATTCGTAACCAATCGAATATTCAGGAAAACTTATCAGCTGCAAAATCTCGAGTGAAAGATACTGACTTTGCTCAAGAAACAGCTAGCTTGACTAAAATGCAGATTCTACAGCAGGCAAGCCAAACAATTCTAAGCCAGGCTAACCAACGTCCTCAAGCTGCACTAAGTCTACTAGGATAATTTAACTAGGATGGTAAAAGGTGCCTAAGCCAGATGGGGTATTTGCTTAGGCACCGAATTGGATGATAAAGCGGAGGAGCTAAAAAATCCAATAGCGTTCATTAAAACAATGAACACGTTAATTAAAGCACATACCATGCCAAGTTTGTGTTAAAAAAATGACACTCACTCTCAAACTTACTAAAGAGGGGCTAGCCAGCCCCTCTTTTACTTCATATAACTTCCTTTAGTACCAACTATATAGAGCGTAAAATCTATTTGTTTGCCGCTAAATCAATGTATGAGGCCTTGGATAAGGCGTTAGATGCTCGATGCACAGATTATTTAACCAGCTACTTCAATGCCTAGGCTATTTTGTCTAAGATTTATTGGTGAGCATCGCTCATACGGTATATGAGTACCGCTCAAATAAGCACAGTAAATTGACGCTAAGATAATCTCTATATCCAAATTTCAAAATAGAAATCTATAAATTTCATATTTATCATGGTTTTAAATTTATTCTTTAGCTGTGTCTATAACCTTGTGTCTTTTTGGCCTATAACTTGCTTTAAACCCAGTAGAGTTAATTTTGGCGTCAAAGTGGCAATTGGTTGCCTTAGTAAAAAGAAAACCTGAAACATGCATGCCGCTTTGTCATTTAACTATCTATCAATTAGATATTGATTTGGCAAAAAGAGAGTGAGTTATGGCTTTATATGTAAATACCAATGTCAGTGCAATTAATGCACAAAGACAATTGACTAATTCAGGTAATGAACTAGATACTTCTTTCAAGCGTCTATCATCTGGTTTGCGGATAAACAGTGCTGCTGATGATGCTGCAGGTTTGCAGATCTCCGACCGATTAAATTCACAGATCATGGGACTTGAACAAGGCAACCGTAATGCGAATGACGGTATTTCTCTTGCTCAAACAGCTGAAGGTGCAATGGACGAAATCACCTCTATGTTCCAGCGAATTAGGACGCTTGCACAACAGGCTGCAAACGGCTCTAATACCGATGAAGACCGTTTAGCGATCCAAGAAGAGATTCGTCAGCTATCAGCTGAAGTAAATCGAGTCGCAAGTGATACAACATTTGGTGGTCAAAATCTACTTGATGGAACCTACTCTGCAAACTTTCAAGTAGGTGCAGATGCCGTTCAAACAATTGGTTTTAGCATGAAGGAAGTTGGCTCTTCTGCAAACGGTAGCAACTCAATGACCACCAATGGTGGCTTCACTATGTCTGGAATAGCGGGGATTGCGTCTGCGGTTTCAGGTAAAGGGATGTCAGTGTTGGCTGCTGGTATTAGTAATATTGGCACCGGAGTAACAGAAACGACTGCCGGTTTTACGAACATGGCTGCAACTTTGATCAGTGTTTCTTCGCAAGAAAATGCTCAACAAGTTCTCGCAGCGATGGATGCAATGATAGCAGTGGTGGATAAAAAACGTGCAGAGCTGGGTGCTGTTCAAAACCGCTTTCAGTCGACCATTCGAAATCAGTCGAACGTATCTGAAAATCTAAACTCAGCGAAATCGCGAGTAAAAGACGCGGACTTTGCTTTAGAAACTGCAAAGTTAACGAAGAATCAGATTTTACAACAAGCTAGCCAAACTATATTAGGTCAAGCAAATCAACGACCTCAAGCAGCTTTAAGTCTACTACAAGGCTAATGAGTTAAATTTTTTAAAAAAAAAGCTAAAGCTTCCTCTTTTATAGTCGATAGAAGAGTTAGAGAACTATCAATCTAGTACTCTAACCTCTTCAATACTGCAGGGTAGGGGTATCCCGCAGCATTGAAATATGTATTATAAAGCGGAGGCTATTATGGCTATTTACGTTAATACCAATGTCAGTTCATTGAATGCACAAAGACAATTGATGAACTCAGGTAGTGCGCTTGATACTTCTTTTAAAAGATTGTCATCAGGCTTTAGAATAAACAGTGCAAAAGATGATGCTGCAGGTATGCAGATCTCGAACCGTCTAACAGGACAAATTAACGGATTAAACCAAGGTATTCGAAATGCGAATGATGGTATTTCTCTTGCGCAAACCGCAGAGGGTGCTTTGGATGAGACGACACAAATGTTTCAGCGTATTCGTACGCTAGCGCAACAAGCATCAAATGGTTCGAATACAGACGAAGACCGATTAGCACTGCAAGAAGAAATTCGCTCGTTGGCGTCGGAAGTTAACCGTGTTGCTAAAGACACAACTTTTGGTGGTCAAAATCTACTAGATGGCACCTATGATTCAAATTTCCAAGTTGGCTCTGATGCCGTTCAGACTATAAGCTTTAGTATGAAAGACGTTGGTTCGTCTTCAAACGGTTCTAACTCTTTGACAGCAAATGGTGGCTTCACAATGTCTGGTATCGCCGGCATTGCGTCAGCAGTATCAGGAAAAACAATGTCAACATTAGCTGCTGGTATCAGTAATGTTGGTACTGGAGTTACAGAGGCTACCGCTGGTTTCACCAACATGGCTGCCACCGTAATTAGTGTATCTTCGCAAGAAAATGCACAGCAAGTACTGGCTGCAATGGATACCATGATTGCGGTAGTTGATAAGAAACGTGCTGAGCTTGGTGCGGTACAAAACCGATTCCAGTCAACTATTCGTAACCAGTCAAATATCCAAGAAAACTTATCAGCAGCTCAATCTCGAGTTAGAGATACCGATTTTGCTCAAGAAACAGCCAACCTGACTAAGATGCAGATTTTACAACAAGCGAGTAGCTCTATTTTGAGCCAAGCTAATCAGCGTCCACAGGTAGCACTATCGTTACTTGGGTAATATTCTGAGAAAAGCGTCAAGTTTGGGAATGTTCGCGAACTTGGCGTATACTCTTTATAGGCTTTACAGGAGGTCTAGATGAGTGATGTTCAAATTTCTCAAGGGCTAAACTATTCGGTTGATAGCCAACTGATTAAGCAACCAAGACAAGAATTAAACAATGAACGCGGTAATACTCCAGATGGAGTAAAGCCTGAAGATTCACCTGAGCATAATGGCAAAGGTGCTAGCAGTAATGAACAGTTAATATCAGAAGTTAAAGACAATTTAGCTAGACTAAACGATGTTATCCCCGTTACGGCTACGAACTTACAGTTTCAACTTGATGAAGAGGGTGATCCTCCAGTTGTTCTTGTTTTAGATAAGTCTAGCAATGAAGTAATTAGGGAAATTCCTTCAAAAGAGTTTAGGGAAGTAGCTAAGGCTTTGGAAGAGTTTGCCGATAAACTTACAAAGCGTGGCGTGTTATTTGATAGAACCGCCTGATATAGATTTGGAGGTAGATTATGCCACTTATTACATCTGCGGGTGTTGGCTCAGGGCTTGATTTAGAGTCAATTATAAAAGCTTCTGTGGATGCGGAAAACGTACCCAAGATGCAAAGGTTTGCTGCAAAGCAAGAATCACTGAAAGTTGAGTTGTCTTCTGTCGGTGAGGTTAAATCTGCCATTTCAAAACTTAAAGACACAATTGAAAAACTAGCGGACATCGATAACTTTGGCAAGCGAATCGCGAATATTCGTCAACCAGATGGTGCTGAAATAATCAGCGTAACACCAACGTCAGATATTTCTACGGGTAATTTCAAGATTGCTGTAGAACAATTGGCGCAAGGAAGCCGAGCCGTTTCTGCGGACGGTGCTTTTGCTTCAGCCGACGCAGTTGTAAGTGCAAGCGGTGGTACTTTGTCTTTTTCAGCAGGTGCAGATAAATCATTTGATTTAGAAGTAACTGCTGGAATGACTCTGGCTGAGTTAAGAGATGCTATTAATGCATCAGATACCAACTTCGGTATCACTGCCAATATTATTAACACAGGTGATCCCGATGTAGGCTCCAAACTTGTTTTTACGTCAAATGTCAGTGGCGATGGAAACGACCTGGTGATTACAAGTGATACTGCTGAGCTTGATGCTATTGAGACATATGACGCGACAACAAACCCGTCCGGTGGCATGGTAATTGCGGATGCAGACAAAGCTCAAGATGCAATTATAACGGTAGATGGCCTTACAGTTAACAGCGATACAAACACATTTAAAGATGCTGTTCAAGATATGACGATAAGAGCACTCGAAGTTAGCCCTGAGGACACATCTGGTACAAAATTAACAGCTAAATTGGACGTAGATTATGACAGAGAGTCTGTCACTAAGCTCGTCGATGAGTTGATTACAAATTACAATAATCTCGTTGGAATGATTGGCCTGCAAACACGAGTCGGAAAGCCTCTAAATGGTGATGCTTCGATGAGAGCATTGAGTGATCAGTTGGTTTCTACTCTGGGTTCTACGTTGACTGATGCTGGACCATTTGAGTCAGTGTTTGACATGGGCCTTGGTGTTAATAAAGAAGGTTATTTAGAAAAGTCATCACTAGTTCGCAGCTTAAACGAAGCAATGGATGATAATTACGATGATATTGGTACAGCATTTGCAGGGGAAAATGGTGTAGCCAAAAAATTAGAAGAATTGCTCGGAAACTACGTCGATTCAGATGGACTTATGAAACAACGTGAGACTAGTTTGAATGCTCAACTTGACGATTTAGAGGACGATGTCATAAATCACCAGGAGCGTATGAAGTCATTTGAAGCTAGCTTACGTCAAAAATATGCAGGGCTTGATGTACTTATCGCGCAAATGCAGCAAACTCAATCTTATTTGGGGGCTCAACTTTCTAATCTTCCTGGCTTTACCAAATCCAAGTAATAGAGAGGATTGAACATGTATAATGCAAAAGTTAAGAATTACCAGAGAGAAGCACTTAAAACTCGAGTGGCAGGTGCGGATCGTTATGAAATTATCCAGATGTTGATGGCAGGCGCTATTGAAAAAATGGTACTGGCAAAGGTAGCTATTGATAAAAGAAATCTTGAAGCCAAATCCGAACATATTTCAAGAGCATCAGCAATTATTGAAGCGTTACGTGAATGCTTGGACTTTGATGTTGGTGGTGAAGTAACAGAAAACTTATATGCCCTGTACAGTTATATGATGGATAGGCTACTGGATGCATCAGTACAAAATGATTCAGCCATCGTAGATGAAGTGTCTAACCTGTTGAAAGAAATTAAATCAGCTTGGGATGCGATCCCTGTAGATGTCCGCATTAAAACACTGAATAATGCTTCTCAAGACGCTAGTCATGGATAGCCAGCATAGAGACGAACTTGGGGAATTGTTGTGTTTGATTTTCGAACACCTTCAAAGAGGTGAGATGGAACTCGCTGAAACAGAAACAAAGAAATTTTGTTTATATATTCAAAAGCGTTCAGACTTGATAGAAGATGTTGAAGAAAAAAGGGTCTACTTAGAAGAGTCAATCGCAATGTTGAATGAAGTGATTGAACGTATGAATCAAGAAAAAAGAAGTACCCGAGAGCAGTTGCTGAAGATTCAGCGAAAACAATCCTCAATCAAGAAATATAACGAGTTCAAATAATATCATGGATCCAATTAAGTCCCAGTTAGAAACTCTTGAAGTAAAATTAAAGGCCGTGGAAGAACAGGCGCTTAGAGAAGAGTTGTTTATAGAAGCTGCCAATTTAAAATTTGAAAGAAACCTCAAAGCCTTCAAATCACATTTTCCAGAAATTTACGAAAAATACTTAACCTACGAGCCAAACTCGCTGTTTAACTTATTTGTTAATCCTAACGGCAGCGCCAATATTATTGATTATAAAACTGGTGTTCCGATGTATAGCGAAGACCCAGTTTCACAAATACAAAAGCAGACACAGAAAAATATCGAAAATCCAATTCTTGGACGTTTAGACCACTCCGGTGTTGCATTTGTTGAAAATGGTGACATCGAGTTTCTTCATGTTGAATTGATGCGAAACTTAGGGGAAATCTTTGTTGAGACGAAATCGAACTTAGCGCCATTTAAGAAGTTAGGTAGTGCAGTTCCAAACAAGATGATTTTCGGTATTGGGCTTGGCTATCACCTTGAAGACGTTATCGATGCTTGTAAAGCTGGTTACGTAAATATTTTTGAACCGAATGAAGACTACTTTTTTGCTAGTTTGTTTGTTTCCGATTGGGTTTCTATACTTGAAAAAATTGAGGCTCAAGGTGCTTACCTTTATCTAGGTGTAGGGGTCACAGAACATGAAATTTACGAAAAGGTTTATTCACGCTCAAGAGAAATAAGTGTAGCCAGTGTCTGCCACTCTTGGTTTTATCAGCATTATCCATCAGTTGAAGTAAATAAATGGATCGCAGAATTTAAAAAGAATTACCACCAGTTTTTCGCGGGATTTGGCTTCTTCGATGATGCTATGATCGGGATAGCTAACTCATTGGGGAATGTTAAAAACAACTGCAACTTCATGTTTTCTGCCAATGAACAGCAAGATAAAGCGCTATTGCATGATATACCAGCCGTAGTGGTTGCAAACGGTCCTTCATTAGACGCCAATATTGAACCGCTAAAGCGGATCCAAGATAAAGTCATTATATTCGCGTGTAACTCAGCGACTACAGCATTAATAAAGCATGGGATTATTCCCGATTTTCACGTTGCACTGGAACGAACTAAATCAACTTATTATTTCCTCAAGCAGCATATACCCGAATCGATGCGCAAAGACTTAAATTTGCTTGTTACTAATGTGATGCATCCTGATGTGGCTGGTCTATTTGGATGGGCGGGAATGGCGCTTAAACCTGGTGAGTCAGGTACACAAATGTTGCAACTATCTCACTACAGGAATGAGAATAAAGTGCTTCGAAGCCTGTCATTTTCAAATCCTCTAGTGGGCAACACTGCGCTGAGTTATGCATGTCATCTTGGATTTAAAGACATCTATCTGTTTGGTGTGGATAATGGCTACATAGACCCTGAACATCATCATAGTAAGGCAAGCTTTTATTACAGTGAAGAAGGTGAGACTGTCATTGAACCAACCAAAATAGGGGGGCAAGTCAGGATCCCAGGAAACTTTTGTGAAACGGTACTTTCTGATGAGTTTATGTATGTTGGCAACTGTCAAATGGAAAGGATTCTAGAATCATTTCTTAAAGAAAATGTAAACTGTTACAACTGTAGTAATGGTGCAAAGATTAAGCACTCTATACCACTGGAGAGTAAAGACATTTTGTTGCCTGAAAGGGGAGTTGATAAACACCAAGTTGTGGAGCATATCAAAACTAACCTTTTTGCAGCTAAAGCTGACATTGCATCTATGGAAAAGCTACTTTGCGAAGAAGAGTTTGAGCAGCTGTGCGGCACAATGGTGGAGCTTTTGGAAGAAGAGTTTGATTGTCGAGAATCTGCGCAAGAAATTTTACTGAAAAGTCTCAGGTATTTGTACTCATTTAGAAATTCTGCAGATCATTTAGGCTTGTATCAGTTACTAGAAGGTGAAGCTCTTTATACGTCATCAATATTAATTTCAATTCTTCATAACTTTGGTGATGATTACGAAGTGGTTCCGTATTTTAGAAAAGCGTTAAAGGCTTGGGTTGATTTTCTTAAGCAATGTCCTGAATACTACCGCCAAAGAAATAGACTTTGTCAGTAAAAGTCGATATGTAAAAGGGTGACAAGATTTTGTCGCGGCTCCGAAGTTAATGAGTAGACACTTCGGAGCCAGCTTAAACCAGAAATAATAAACGTTTTGCATGGCTTGTTACTCTCTACGTTTCCCCCCATTTTCTTTTAAAATTAGCTGTTTATTTAAAATTCCCTTACACTTTACTGAAATCTGATTCTTGAGTGAAAAATGTCAGTAAAACTCCCCTTGATTTCCCTGAAGGAGTTGTTTACTGAAGATTAAAAGTGACTCAAGCCAAATTTAAAGGTTAGTTACCACCTAATTGGTACTAACTTTGCTTCATCAGTGAAGTTGAAAATGTTAGTTGAGAAATCATGACGAATAAAAATACTGAAATGCAAGCAAAAGCGAAGCAACTGATCCCTGGTCTTTCACAATTATTGTCAAAGCGACCCGACATGTTTAATCAAAGTGTGTGGCCAGGTTACTTCAGCAAAGCGAAAGGTTGTTATGTTTGGGACCTCAATGAGCAACGATATCTTGATATGTCGATATCTGGCATAGGGGCAAACATTCTAGGGTATGCTGAGCCTGCCGTCGATCAGGCTGTAATTGAAACAATCAATAATGGGGTTAGTTCTAGTTTAAACTGTCCAGAAGAGGTCATGTTGGCAGAGAAATTAGTAGAGCTGCATCCATGGTCAGAGCAAGTCCGATTCGCAAGGTGCGGTGGAGAGGCAATGACAATTGCTGTAAGAATTGCTCGCGCCGCGACGGGAAAAGATAAAATTGCATTTTGTGGTTACCATGGCTGGCATGACTGGTACTTGGCGGCAAATGTGTCCTCGAAAGAAAACCTAGATGAGCATTTAATTGCGGGTTTATCTCCAGCGGGGGTTCCAAAAGCGTTGGCCGGCACTGCAATACCATTTTCATATAATGACATTGACTCTCTAAAAGAGGTTGTCGAGCAACATGGCGCTGAGCTGGGCGCTATTGTTATGGAGCCAATGCGTAATATTGCACCTAATTCAGAGTATTGGAGTTTCGTTGGAAAAATAGCCAAATCACTGGGTATCCCATTAATAATTGATGAAATATCGATGGGTTTCAGAATTAACTGTGGAGGATCGCATTTACTGCTTGGTATAGAACCTGATATTGCCGTGTTTTCTAAAGCATTAGCGAATGGTTATGCGATGGCCGCAATAATCGGAAAAGAGAAGTGGATGGATGCTGCACAATCAAGTTTCATTTCCAGTACGATGTGGACGGAGCGAGTGGGTCCAACCGCAGCACTAGCAACTATACGTTATTATGAAGCAAATAACGTGCATGATCATCTTCAAAAAATTGGTGCACTGGTTAAAGCCGGTTGGCAGTCTTTTGCTGAAAAACATGGTTTGAGCATTCATATTTCTGGTATTGATGCCCTGTGTCATTTTTCTTTCGAACATGATAACCCACTGCAGTTGAAGGCGTATTTTATAGAGCAGATGATAAACCAAGGAGTGTTAGCTACAAATATGTTCTATGCAATGTATGCACATAAAGAAGAACACGTAGATGAATATCTATCTGCAGTAGACAATGCATTTAAAGCAGTAAAAGTCGCTCTGCATGATCCTGAAGTGCTGAAGGAGGTTACTCCGACAACTGCTGGTTTTAAAAGGTTAAATTAATATTAACAACTTTTTGAAGACTGATATTTGATATTAGACGGGAAAGCACAAAATGATGATTGTTTCTGAGCGTTTCAAAATGAGAGGGTTAACTCCGTCCGACGCAACCGCTGATTATCTTTCATGGTTAAATAGTGACGTCAGTCAGTTTATTTTAAACCGACAACAAACGACCGACGATTTAGTGACATATATCAATACACAAAATAATACGCCAGATACTTATTTGTATGGAATTTTTACAAAGGAAGCTGAGCAGCATATTGGCAACGTGAAGTTTATTCTTTCAGAATATTCTGGTGGGACCTCGGCTGAAATGGGGATCTTGATTGGCGATAAAAATTGGCATGGCAAGGGAGTTGCGAAAGAGGCAATTTTTGCTTTTATCACAATAGCAAAAGACAAATACAACCTTAAGAGAGTGTTTTTGGGCGTTGATAAGTCTAATGTCCCAGCTGTGAAAGCGTACATTAAAATGGGTTTCAAGACTTTGGAACCTGATCAGCTCGATGATGAAAGTCTCTCTGGGGTTAAAATGGAATTGTTATTAAATTAGTTATTGGTTTGGTCGATAACAAAGCATTGAAGTATTTTAGTTATTAGTATGAATCAAAGTGACTCTATTTATGAAAGCTTAAAAAATAAGGACTTTCATATAATTATTCAGGCGCGGATGACATCAACTCGCTTGCCGAAAAAAGTGATGTTGCCTTTGTGTGGACGTCCAGTGCTTCAGGTTATGATTGAGCGCTTATCCCCTTTCAAAGACAAAATTATTGTAGCAACAACCAATGATGGCTCCCAAACCCCAATTACCGAACTGTGTAAGTCTTTGGGGGTAAGGTTTGTTGAGGGGGATACTCACGATGTGCTCAGCAGGTATTACTTAGCAGCAGAGTTAGTAAACGCGAAACCAGATACAGTACTTGTTCGCTGTACTAGTGATTGCCCTTTGATTGATGCCTATGAAACCGCTAAGGTCGTTTCTCATTTCTTTAATATCCGTAACAATTTTGATTATGTATGCGCGGGTCCTCATTGTGGATTTCCAAATGGCCTTGACACCGAGGTATTTACATTCGCAGCGCTAGCACAAGCACATGCCAGTGCTAGCCAAGATTTTGAGAGAGAG
Source organism: Pseudoalteromonas flavipulchra NCIMB 2033 = ATCC BAA-314 (assembly GCA_000814665.1). Taxonomy (GTDB): domain Bacteria; phylum Pseudomonadota; class Gammaproteobacteria; order Enterobacterales; family Alteromonadaceae; genus Pseudoalteromonas; species Pseudoalteromonas maricaloris. Next base: position 245,771 of record JWIH01000011.1, on the reverse strand, counting down.
CACCTGACACAGTATATAGTGAAAAACTTGAAGGTCGCTGATTATAGTTATCATGAGGATTTATCTGGTTGGCGTTTGACTTTAGACGAACCAGATGACTATCTAGCAATACAGAAAGTTTTTCAGCTCTTCGATAATAAGACTGAATTTAGTTTTCCTGAACTGAAGAGAAAATTAAAAGCACACCCAGAAGTACTCGACATAAATAAACATGTTGAGCAAGTAAAAGTTGGATAAATATGTTTAAACAAGAGCTTAAAATAGATGGGCGTCTAGTCGGACATCAACACCCAAATTATATTATTGCTGAGATGTCAGCAAACCATGGACAAAGCTTAAGTCGAGCCAAAGAGTTGGTTTATGCGGCAAAGGAAGCGGGTGCCGATGCAATTAAATTACAAACATATAGTGCCGACACGCTTACAATGAAGTGTGACTTACCACATTTTTTTATTAAAGATGGGCCGTGGAAGGGGCAGTATTTATACGATCTTTATCAACATGCGTACATGCCTTGGGAGTTTCATGCTGAACTTTTTGAATTAGCTAAAAAAATAGGGATTACTTGCTTTTCTTCACCATTCGATAAATCAGCTGTTGATTTATTAGAACAACTTGATGCGCCGGCATATAAAATTGCGTCTCCAGAGCTGATTGATCATCAACTTATTCGTGATGTTGCCGCAACCGGCAAGCCTGTGATTATGTCTACTGGCGGTGCGACGCTGCCTGAAATTGCAGACGCAGTAAAAGTAGCAAAAGATGCCGGTGTCACTGAATTATGCCTATTAAAGTGTACCAGTACTTATCCGGCACCTGCTGATAGTATTAATCTAAGAACAATACCGCATATGCGGGAAGCTTTTTCGGTTCCTGTTGGTTTGTCAGATCATACACTAGGGAACGATGTGCCTTTAGCGTCGGTTGCTGTAGGTGGATGTGTTATCGAAAAGCACTTTGTAATGGATAAAAATGATCAAACTGCAGATAGCTTTTTCTCAATGACACCAGAAGAATTACAAAACCTTGTACATGGAGTAAGACAGATCGAGAAAGCAATGGGGCAAGTACATTACCCAGATACTCCTTGTCAAAAGCGCCGTTGTGTTTACCTTATTAAGGACGTTAAATCGGGTGAAACGCTGTCTGATATGCATTTGCGACAAATGCGCCCAGGTGGAGGCGAAATTCAACCAAAGCACTTGCCATCGCTTATCGGGCGACGAGCAAATAAGTCTTTACCTGCAGGTACTCAGCTTAAATGGGAGGATTTTTGTTAATGCCTAGCGAAACTCAGCTACTTGAATTTTTTCAGACCTTTCTATTAGCTCGTGGTGTAGCCGTTAAGAGTGAACAGCTACAAAGTTTTAATTTTATGGAGTCCGGGTTATTAGACTCATTTGAAATGTTATCAATGGTAATGCAGATCGAAACCGATTTTGGGGTTCGCCTAACACCTGAGCAAATGTTGAGACCAGACTCAGCGACAGTGGGTGGTCTCATTGATGTAATCTTGAGGTCTTGATGTTTGTTTTTCGTGTTAACAGCACTCAAGGAATTGGCCACTTAAAGCGATGCTTGAATTTGGCTAAGGAGCTTAGTGTTTGCGGTTGTGGTAGTCATTTCATTTTAGATGAAAATGACTGTCTGAGTGACTATATCAGTGGTATTAACTACAGCGTCACCCTAATTACTCATGGGACGAGTGAATATGATGATGCCCAACAAACTTTATCTATCGCTTACCAAGTAGGTGCTGAAGCTATCGTTGTTGACTCTTATCTATTAGGTAGAGAGTGGGAAAGCCAAATTCAAGATCAATTTAAACTTGTTGTAATAGATGATTTGGGTCGTGAACATTTAGCCAATACATTAATAGATATTAGATGGCGAGGAGATCAAACCGAAGCTTATTATCATCATTTGGTATCTCATGACTGTGAAACGCTTTTGGGACCTAAATATGCTTTACTTGAAAGTGTATATCACGACAGTTCGCGCGCAGATATAGAACGTTCTCATCTGCTATTTTCTCTCGGTGGTGGCGGGGATTGGGAGTTATTGACTCCTATAATTGAATTAGTGTGTCAGCTTAGGCCATGTCAGCCGATAGAAATTGTCCTAGGACCATCTGCAACAAATTATGACTCGATAATATCATTGCAGCATATTTATCCACAAGTTGAGATAAACAGAAGTCCAGAGAGTTTGTACCCAAGCTTTATTAGAGCACAGTTATTTGTTGGTGCGTTGGGTACTTCGTTGTATGAACTTGCTGCAACAAAAACACCTGCACTAACATTTAGTATGGCTAAAAATCAAGAGCATAATCAGAGCTGGTTGGATGATTTAGGGCACTGTTTACATCTGCCTGAGTTTTTATCTAGTGATCCGTTGGAAGTCGTTGAATTGATTAATATATTACTTGATAATTCAGACAAGCTAGCTGAGTACAGAAACCACAGTAAAGTTTGCGTCGATGGCCGGGGAGCTGCTAGAGTTTCAAGTCATTTATTATCACAACAGACACAGTCTGAAGCGGAAATACAGTCACTTTGTAAACGTGAATATCTACCTATAGCAGCAGATTTAACCGTTAGGATGGTAGACTTTTTTGATATTAATCGCTATTTACACGCCCGCAATAGTCAACATAATAACGTCAGAATGACTATCACGGAAGCTATCCCGACACTTGGTCACTACAAGTGGTGGCATCAAAATCAGCGTGAAAACTTTGTCGTTGAATTAGATGGTAATCCTCTTATCTATATTTGGCACCAATCACTTGAGCAAAACGGACAAACATACTTATATGGTGGCTGGTTTTCAGCCCTTGAGCAGGTTAATTTTGCGTATGTCCAGTTGGCATTAAACTGGCAGCTAAAACTCTGTGAGGAAGAATATCCTGATGGTATTTGGCTTGCAGTAATCCATAAAGACAATAAATTTGTTAATTTGCTGAATCAGCATAATGGTTTCAAAGCTATTGAGGTCGATAGTCCTCATTTTCAGGTTACACAATCAATTTTCCCATCAGCTGATCCTAAAAAGTTTAATTATGTAATGTTAACGAGAGAGAACGAGCATGGTTAATATATACCACCTTTTTCATCGAAATGTGGAAAAGTCGCCAGATAAGGTAGCAGTAGTATTTTCCGGAACGGAAGTTACCTACCGCTCGTTATTTAATTACGTCCTAATTTTAAGTCGTTTTTTTAAGGAGCAGGGTCTAACACCGGGGCAGCGAATTGCATTGTTTGCACCCAATGGCATTGAATACCCTGTTGTATTGCTAGCTGCTGCGAAATTGGGTTTAGCTGTGGTACCGTTGCCAATAACCCTAAAGGGAGCTGCGTTAGAAATAGCGCTGAAGAAGACTCCTGTAAGTATGGCCATTTGTTGGCCCACTGTTAGTCGTACTTTACTGGAAAGTGCGGTTGTGAGAGAAAATGAGGTAATAACTATAGGTGAAAGCGTTCTCGGTGAACGTTGTTGGGAAGATATTTTCACCGATGTAGAACATGACGAAGAATACTCGGATGCAGCGCCTGAGTTGGACTTTATTTTGACTATGACGTCAGGCTCAACAGGTTCACCAAAACCAATCGTGTTAAGTCAAAAGTGTAAGATTGAACGCGCGTTTTCAGCAACGATAAATTACTATCAATTAACGTCAGATGATGTCATTTTGGTCGCAACACCGCTTTATCATTCCCTTGCCCAACGGGGGGTATTAATGCCGTTAATGCTCGGCGCTACAACTGTGATTTTACCTAAGTTTCAGTTACAAAGCTGGCTAGGTGCTATCGAACAGTATCAAGTCAGTTTCTTGTTTGCGGTGTCTTCACAGCTAGAGGGGTTAGTTGCCCAAGGTGTCGAAAACAAAGACATTTCCTCCGTCCGAATACTTGTGTCTTCATCAGCTGTTTTAAATACAGTGACGAAAGGGAAGTTATTAAAGTTACTTAGCTGCGAGTTTCATGAATGCTATGGTGCATCTGAAGTGGGGGTAGTAACGGACTTTTGTATCGATGATGAAGGTGGAAATCAGGGCAGTGTAGGTAAACCTCTCCCATTTGTTGATGTAAAGATCTGTGACGGCCACAGAAAGCCTGTTGAAATCGGAGTTGTCGGAGAAATTGCCTGTAAAACTACAACTCAATTTTCAGGTTATTTGAAACAGTTAGAGGCAACAAAAGCTGCATATGATGATACAGGTTATTTTTACACAGGCGATTTGGGCTACCTGAGTAAGGACGGTTTTCTATTTTATGTGGGTCGCAAAAAAGAGGTAATATCAAGTGGTGGCATCAATATTTACCCACAAGATATTGAAGAGGTAATAAAACGTCACCCCTTGGTTACTGATTGCGTTGCTTTTGGCGTTGCCGATCCTACTTTAGGAGAAGTCATTAAAGTAGTCTACGAGCAGGCGAATGTACAACAAGAAGAAAGCCTTGAGCGAGCGTTACGTAAATTATGCTTCGCTGAATTGACCGATTATCAACAGCCTCGGATTATTGAAAAGTGTGACAATTTAGCCCGAAATGCGATGGGAAAAGTACTCCGGCAGCAAGTCAAAGAGACATACAGCTAGTCAGGTAGATAAGCACTTTAGAGAGTAATAGCATGAAGATTTCACTAATAGTACCAACTTACAACAGCGCTGAGTATATTCAAGCTTGTCTTGCAAGTTTGGTGACTCAATTAGAAGATTTCGCTGAGATCATCGTAATTGATGATTGCTCAACGGATGGTACTTTTGCGTTGTTATCAGCTTTTGCAGAGCGCAATCAAGCTGTGCATGTGCTCCAGACTGAGACTAATAGTGGTCCGGGAGTTGCGCGTAATTTGGGTATAGAGCATGCTAAAGGGGAGTGGATTTTATTTGTTGACAGTGATGACGCATTGACTGATCTAGCGTTAAAGCAGTTGATACAATTTGTTGATCCCGAAACCGTTAATTGTGATGTGGTGGCTTTTGACTGGCGATATAAAAAAGATAACGTTAACAATGAGACATTTCATTTTGAAGGTCGGTTTGATAAACCTGAATTTACAAATGAAAAAGCGTTGTTGTTAGAAAAATACGTAAAATTTAGAATGGATCATTCGGCAATTTACTTGATGATCAAGCGTCAATTATTGATAGAGCATCAGGTGTCCTTTGCTGGTGGCTTCCATGAAGATATTGACTTTACCTTTTTAGTGTACTGGCATGCAAGGGAAGTAAAATTACTGGATGAAGTTATCTATTTAAAAACCCCACGACCTGGTTCAATAGTGAATTCGGTTAGCACGTCTCACATCAAAGGGTTTTATCGTTCTTATGCAGTGATCCACACACTCCTCAAATCAGTTTCAAAGAACCAAAGCCTGCATACTGCTTTCTTAACCGGTGTAATTGGGTTGGTTGCTACTTGCATCAGGAAAATATTCTTAAAAGCGCCAAGTAAGGAGCTTCGAGAGCCTCTCTATGAATATACGTTTAAACAACTTAACGATTTTTCTGTGCCTATTGATAGCCTACCATTGGACAAAACCTATTACAGTTTGTTAGTAAAACACTTTCTTAATACCATGATGACGCATGAAACCGCAGCGCAGCGCCGAAGTGAAGTAATAGATGAATTCCTTGAAGAAAACGAAGGGAAAAAGTGGAGCTGTATAGACTTACATCACTCCGCGTTTCTTGCACCAAAAGAAATTCGTACTTGCTGTAAGCGTTTCTTTGTTGACAACGAAATGCGTGGCGACGTAACTATTGTTAATAGTGAGCAGCTAGAGCAATCCGAAAATCTAGTAAAAACGATAATGGATGCAAAGAAAAAGCTATTTGCAGATATCAATATGGGTGAGCCGACAGGTTGCGATGGTTGCCCTTACCTAGAGTTTAAACAGTGGGGGGCGATTGAATCTAGTAAAATTACAAAGGTATCGTATGAGCATCACTCAGTATGTAACTTGAAATGTAGCTACTGTAGCGATACTTACTACGGTGGAGAAAAGCCAGCTTACGACGTACTGGCTTTGCAAAAATCATTATTAGATGAGCAACGACTGAGTGAAAAAGCGCTTTGCATTTGGGGCGGGGGGGAGCCTACCTCTGATAAGCATTTTTCTAAATTACTTTTGCAGACAACGGAGCGATTACCGCTATCAAGCAACCGGGTTATAACTAATGCGGTAGTGTTTAATAAAGCGATCTATGAGCTACTGCTCGCTAAGAAAGTTAGCATATTTACGAGTATAGATGCGGGGACTGAAGAAACGTTTGTCAAGATCCGGGGCAAAAACAGCTTACATAAGGTGATGGAAAACCTTGTAAAGTACTCCAGTGCCAATGCCGAAGCCGTTACGGTTAAATACATATTCACGGATGGAAATAAGTTTCAAGCGGAAATTCGTGCGTTTGCCGAGCTAATTGATCGATATCAGCTGAAAGCTTGTAATTTTCAGATAAGTTTTGATTTTAAAGAAGAGCGTATTAGCAGCGATGATTTGGTGCTTATTGTGCGTTTATATAAATCATTAAAGCAGCTTGGCGCACACGTAGTTTATTTAGACGACTTGATACTCATGCGTATCGGAGAGTTAAGCGCTGATGAAGAGGCGTTGTTAGCGGATAAATTGGAGCTGGCTGGGCTGAATGATATCGTCGCGTTAGCGGACTCCAAAGTGCCTATTGCTCTTTGGGGGGCAGGAGAAACAGCACGTCTGTTATTGGAGCATAGCAACTACTTCAAAAGAGTCGAGTTAGCTTATTTTGTTGATCCAGACCCCAATAAAATTGGAACCACGTTTATGGGTAAACCGGTTTATGCACCAGATATGCTGACAAAAACCCAGACACCGGTGTTTATCGCAGCGGTTCAGTACTATGCTCCGATATATAGAGAATTTAAGCAACTAGGCTTGCCTGACAGCCGTTTGATTAACAAGCTTATTATCTAATCAGAACAGTGGACAAACTGGAAGGCCGATTGCACGTTTACGGCTGGCTTTGAGGCTACACGATGTAAAAGCACTATTATGTTCAGCACAAGGTGAGCTACAAAAGATAGGTTGAACAACACCTTATGCAAGGGGGAGATATCCCGAAAGTGATTTTTATTTTAGTGGTATGAAGAGCTAAACCGAAGGTAAAAGTCGTTAGCAAAGCTTGACTCATTCAGAACTCGAGAGCGAAGTGTTTGATGCAATTGGCTGAAAATTTATTCCCTAAAATTGATTAGGGAATAAATAAGGTCTATTGAAACGATGTTAATTCGCTATTTTTTCCCAAGTACCAGAGTGTACAGATTCTTTGGCGGCTTTAAATAGGCACAGACCTGCTTTAGCTTGCTCTAGGCCAAATACGTAGTCATTGCTTTTCTTTTCACCTTCCAGATATAAGCATAGCTCGTGGTGTATATCTGCGTATAGGTTAGCGAATGCTTCGACAAACCCGGTAGGGTGGCCTGGCTTCATACGGTTATACCGAAATTGACCTGCGTACTCACATTGCCCAGCGCGGTCCAAAATTTCTCTGCGGCCATCATTATAGTTGAGTTCAAGTTCATCTGGGTTGAGTTGATACCAAAACGCACTCCCTTTTTCACCATAAATGCGCACTTTTAAGCCATTCCTATGTCCTATTGCTGTCTTAGACATCCACATACTACCTTTAATATTACATGGATATTTTAATAGCATATGTACATCATCTACTAAATTTGGGTACTGCGAGTGATTCGCAAATTCTGCTATGGTTTCGTTTGGTTCAATGTCGAGCAAGTAAGTGGACAAGTGATGTAAATGAACGCCTAAATCCAAACAAATTGTTGGAACTTCGCTGTCGTGTAAGCGCCAAGCCTGAGGGCTAGAAGCTTTCCCCGCAATATCTGGAGGTCTACGAAAACCCTCTTGAGGCATCTCTAAATGAACTTTCTGTATGGTTCCCAACTTATCGTGCTTAATCAGATGCTTTAGCTCTCTGATCATGGCATAACCTGAATAGTTATAGGTAACTGCTAAGAAGTGCTTACTGGCGTTATAAGTCTTCTCGAGAGTTGCTATTTCAAGTGGGCCGCAAACTAATGATTTTTCGCAAATTACGGGTATATCTTGCTCCAACAAAGTTGTGAGAACTTCGATATGGTGGGGTGTAGGTGTCAGTACAACAAAGGCATCTACGTTACTTTTCTCTTTTTTTATAAGCTCTTTCCAGCAACGATAAGTGCGTTGCTCTGATATACCCCAGCGATTTGAGGTTGCAATGTTTTGTTCCGTATCTCGTGAAAAAGCACCAGCAACAACGGTGAATTTGTTGTCGAGTTGAGTGGCTGCAAAGTGTACATAACCGACAGCTGAATTATTGCCACCACCAATGAACGCAAGCTTTAGTGGGGACTGGTTTGTCTTCATTTGCATTTTAATTCCTATTCGTTATGGCCACAGTGCGGGGTTGGTTAACGCTAAATCATCCACACTCAAATCTGGCAAGTCACTTGAAGCTATGTGAATCGCATTCTCAAAAGCTGATAGTATGTCAGTAAGCTCTCGAGCCTTATTTACTCCAACAACACAGTGATCTATCGCTTTTTGCTGTAATACATAAGCGAGGCTAATAACTAACTTGGAGGTATTGAAGGTCTCTGCGAGTTTTGAAATCTGTTCAAGGTTGCTTATCCAAGGCTTGAAGTAAGGCGGTACTTTGTCAGATTCCATCAAAAGCAACCCCTGTAGAAATATACTTCGAGCATGAACTTCAACTCCTCGTTGTCGGAATTGAGCTAACCATCCTGTCTGTTCAAAGTATCTGTCCAATACATTGTATGGTAGTTGAACTAGATCAAGCTGATAAAGTGATAAGAGCTGTTTACAGTCAGCATTGGCATACATCGATACACCTAGCTTTGAAATTTTTTTTTCACTTTGAAGGGCTGTTAGTCTTTGCCAGATTGCTTCTACTCCGGGCTTTAGGAGATCTGCACTTTGGTGAAATAACACGCCGTATAAAGAGTCGGCGCCGAGTTCCTCAAAAGCACTTTCAATATATTGCAGGTAATGATCTACATCCGACTTTTCGAAGTAAGCTTTGTTGAGCGGAGGAAGTTTCGTGATCAGATTGAAATCACGTTTGGCTACATGATGATCGTTTAGGACGTTGTGACTATTGCCGTAACCGATAGCAGTATCAATCAAGTTGATATTATTTTTTTCAGCAATCTCTAGAATTTGAGCCACTTCTGCTGTGCCCGGTCTGCCATCAAAATTACTCACTCCATAATCTAAACCAAATTGAACGGTACCTAGTGCTAACTTCATAATAGCTCCGACAATATGGACGAGATGTAAGCAATATCTTGTGTTGTCAAATTAGGGTGTAGAGGCAAAGTAATGGCACGTTTATAGTACGCTTCCGCATTGGGAAAATCACCTTTTTTAAATCCGAGAGATTGGTAAAACGGCTGTAAATGAATCGGGATATAATGGACGTGTGCAAACACTCCCTTATCGCGTAAATGTGTGACCACGTATTTTTGGTCCAAGCCTTCAGGTAGCAGCACGATATAAAGGTGATAGGAGGAGCGACGATTAGATAGCCGAGTTAAATGGCAAAACTGCTTAGGCAAATTATCACTGTAAATCTCAGCCAACTGGTTTCGCCGAGTAACAAAATCTTCTAGGCGCGACATTTGACTTAGACCGAGAGCTGCTTGTATATCTGTCAGTCGATAATTAAAGCCTAAAGATTGCTGTTCATAATACCAAGGACCGTGACTTTGCTGGAGTAATTCTTTTGGATCAGAGGTAATACCGTGGCTTCTAAATGACTTGGCTCTGTGTGCTAATTGTCCATGCTTAGTTGTAAGCATGCCTCCTTCAGCACTTGTGACAATCTTTACTGGATGAAAGCTAAATACGCAGATATCACTGTATTTACAGTTTCCTACAGGTTCCCCTTTGTAATTCGCACCGATAGCGTGGGAGGCATCCTCTATTACTTTAAATCCATATTTTTTCGACAGTTCAGCAATTTCATACATATCGCAAGGCTGACCTGCAAGGTGCACTGGAATGATAGCTTTGGGTAGTTTATTTTCAGATTTTGATTGCTCAAGTTTTTTTGTCAAAGCTTGAATCGACATATTACCCGTTTGGGTGTCTATATCAACAAAGTCGATGCTTGCACCGCAATATAGGGCACAGTTACTACTTGCTACGAATGAGACTGGTGATGTCCAAACGATATCATCTGGACCGATTTCTAATGCTAAGCACGCTATGTGCAAAGCTGAAGTAGCACTATTACATGCGATAGCATGTTCAACATCGCAGTGTTGCGCAACTTTTAACTCAAAATCTTGAACTTTAGGGCCTTGGGTTAGCCAGTCTGACTTTAGAACTTCAATGACAGCATCTATATCATCTTGATTAATATCTTGTCTGCCATATGGGATCATTTAATTGCCTCAATGTTAAATGCCAATATTTCTTCAACAGACATATAATCAGGGTTATCGAGAGAGTTAAATTCGAAGTTAGTACTAACAGGGTGGCCTTTTTCGCCAATTGCGTTGATCGTAAAGTCGTTACTTCGACTACTGAACTTTATACCTGGAGCGATAACGAAATGATCGTCATATTCAAAAGTATCAAAGCATAAGTCTGCAGGACACATTACTTCGTGAAGTTTTTCGCCTGGACGTATACCAATAATTTTCTGCGGTAAGTTGGGGGCCATCGCGGTCGCCAAATCCGTAATCTTTATGGAAGGTATCTTTGGAACGAAGATTTCACCACCTAGCATCCGCTCAAAATTCTTCAGTACAAAGTCAACCCCTTGCTGCAGGCTTATCCAAAAACGGGTCATTTCAGGGTGTGTGATAGGAATGTGATCTTTGCCTTCATCAATGAACTTTTGAAAGACAGGAACTACAGAGCCTCTGGAGCAGACAACATTGCCATAACGGACAACGGAAAAAAGAGTTTTATGTCCACCTGCAATATTGTTCGCAGCGACGAAAAGTTTATCTGATGCGAGCTTCGTAGCACCGTATAAATTAATTGGATTTGCTGCTTTATCTGTAGAAAGTGCGATAACCTTTTCTACATCATTATCTAAAGCGGCTTCAATCACATTTTCAGCCCCATTAATATTGGTTTTAATACACTCCATAGGATTATATTCAGCAGCAGGAACTTGTTTCAATGCAGCGGCATGAATGACGTAGTTGACGCCTTGCATTGCTCTTCGTAACCTATCTTTATCTCGTACATCTCCGATAAAGTATCGCATGCAGCGTTGATTAAACTCTTGTTGCATCTCAAACTGTTTTAACTCATCTCGAGAAAAGATAATGATTTTTTTAGGCTTGTATCTCTCGAGCAAAGTTTTTACATATTTTTTGCCAAAAGAGCCTGTGCCGCCGGTTATTAAAATGGTTTTATTATCAAACATAGGGTGTCCACCTACAGGTGCAATCAAAACTTTACAGTATCGAGTATCGAAACTGCTCTAGATATCTCACCGATACAATAAATTAGCTACTACTCAATACTTTATATCACTTCTATGTGTTTTGCAGTATTTATGCCAGTCATTGCAGGAAATTTAACGGCTATGGTGACTTTTTGCTCACAATAGCGTAGATTTAACCTAATGATAGTGAATGGGGGTATATATGAAAATCCAATCACAAAGTACTGCTTTTTTTAATCGCACGGAGCAGACTGCTAATAAACTCAATCAACAGCTGGCTTCTGGTAAGAAGGTTAATTCTGCTGCAGACGACGCTGCGGCTTTGCAGATCATTAATCGTTTGACGTCTCAACAGGACGGCTACAGTCAATCTATTCGTAACGCATATGATGGTATCTCGTATTCGCAAACCGCTGACTCGGCATTGTCTGGAGTGAATGATGCGGTTTCCCGGATTAGAGAATTATCGATTCAAGCCGGTAATGGGGCGTTGACAGATAGTGACCGTCAAGCATTGCAAGAGGAAGTATCGCAGTTGCAAACGCAAATCAGCGAAACGTTTGAAAATACTACATTTGGTGGCGCACAAATTTTTGACGGTGAGTCTCGTAGTTTTCAGGTAGGTCCCGACGCTAATACCACTCAGTCGCTACAGCAGACTGATGGTGGTTTTGCCAGTGCAATATTGAGTGTGGACATTTCGACGCAGGCGGGCGCACAAGCTGCCATTGATGCGGCAGATACAGTCTCTGAGGATTTAAACAGCCAACGCGCTGAGCTTGGCGCATTTGAAAATGCGGTATCTAGTACAATTCGCTCTGCAAGTAACCAACGTGAGAACATTGCGGCGAGCCAAAGTCGAATTCAAGACACCGATTACGCGCAAGCGGTGAGCGATCAAGTTGCCAACGATATTTTATCGCAAGCTTCTATTGCTTTGCGTGGTCAAGCTAATCAGTCTGCATCATCGGTACTGGGTTTATTATAAATTAATACCAAAGTATTGATATAGAACAGCTCTAGTGGCGATTTTTTGGCGTTAATGTCAAAAAGTTGCCACTTAGGTATTGCATCCCCCTTAATCTCTCTTACAATCTAACTATTGAAAAAATTTTAAGTAGATTGGTTCTCAAGCAATGGTCTTGATCTTAGATAACAACAACAAAAGAGCGATCGGATTAGGTGCGGCACTTAGTTTTGTCGGTCAAGCAAATGAAGTGCTGGCCGAAGAGCGTTATGAGCCCAAGATCCTTGATAACAACCAAGAACCAATTTTTGTGCTAGGCGCTTTGCAAAGCTTAACACACGAAGCGTTGATAAAATCTCATCCCGCCGTCCCGTTTTTATTAATAGGTGAAACGCTCAGGCCGCTACTTGCATTACCGAATGTAATAGGGCTTATCACCGAACCCTTTGGGCAAGAAGTCACGATGCAATTGCTACATGACTGTCAGCAATATTTACGTATGCTTCCAAATAAAGAGAACAAGCTACTAAATAAGAGCTTTGATGGTTTAGTTGGGGAAACCGAAGCGGTTAAAAACGTTCGTTTCTTGATTTCTCAAGTGGCTAAAACCGACGCCAATGTCCTTATTTTGGGTGAATCGGGAACCGGTAAGGAAGTGGTTGCACGTAACGTACACTTATTGTCTAAACGTGCACAGGGACCATTTGTGCCAGTTAACTGTGGTGCTATCCCTGGGGAGTTGTTAGAAAGCGAGCTTTTTGGTCATGAAAAAGGCGCGTTTACTGGCGCGATTTCAGCCAGAAAAGGGCGTTTTGAACTGGCGCAAGGAGGTACGCTTTTTCTCGATGAAATCGGTGATATGCCACTGCAAATGCAGGTGAAATTGTTACGAGTTTTACAAGAACGCACCTATGAACGAGTAGGGGGCACAAAGCCGATTCAGGCGGATGTTCGTGTGATTGCCGCAACGCACCGTAATCTTGAAACCATGATTGAAGACGGCAAGTTTCGCGAAGACTTATTTTATAGACTCAATGTATTCCCCATTGAAAACCCCTCTTTAAACGAGCGTGCGGAAGATATTGCGCTACTGCTAAAAGAACTAACACGTAGAGTAAATGAACAAACGGGCAATTCGGTTAAGTTTACGGATAGAGCCGTAGACAGCTTAAAGTCGCACGCTTGGCCTGGGAATATTCGAGAGCTTGCAAACCTTGTGGAACGAATGGTGATTATGTTCCCAGACAAGGTTGTCGATGTGACGGATTTACCACAAAAATACCGCTATATAGAAGTCGAAGCATTTGAGCCTGAATATCCAGAAGAACTACTAGAAAAAGATGCCTTCAATGAGCTATTTAGCGATGGCTTTAGTGACGACGAAGAGGACATGGTCGCGGAAGATTTTGCGCCGCAAGCATCGAATGTTGGCTTACTGCCGGACGAGGGGATAGAGTTAAAAGAATATCTAGCAGAGCTTGAAATTGATTTGATCACTCAAGCTTTAGAGCGCTACGACTATGTGGTTGCTCGCGCAGCTGAAATCTTGGGCGTTCGCCGAACAACATTAGTTGAGAAGATGAAAAAGTATAATCTCAATCGTGATTGATAGTTCATCAATTACTACCGAATCAACTCAGCAAGGCCACTTAATACGCGGCCTTGTACTTTATTGTTTAAAGTTGAGTAAAATCCAAGTCTTGATAACTGGCAATAATGGTTTGTTTGCAAAAGCAGTTATCGGCATGGTCGTTAACCATGCCGCAAGCTTGCATATGTGCATACACGGTGGTTGAACCTAAAAACTTAAATCCACGTTTTTTTAAGTCCTTGGCAAATTTGTCGCTGATTTCACTGGTGGCAACGGCATCGTGTTTGTCACGCATGGGGTTGATAACAGGCTTGTAATTAACAAATTGCCACTGGTATTTTGCAAAGCTGCCAAACTCTTGCTGAATTTCAATAAATCGCTTAGCGTTGTTTATCGTTGCTGCGATTTTTGTGCGGTTTCTGATAATTCCGTCAAATGCTAATAGCCGCTCGACATCTTGCTCTGTCATCAGGCTCACTTTGTGTACATCAAAATCGTGGAATGCTTTTCTATAGCCTTCACGTTTTTTCAAAATGGTATACCAGCTTAAGCCAGCTTGTGCAGATTCCAATGTGATAAACTCAAACAAGCTCTGGTCATCCAGTACAGGTCTTCCCCATTCCTTATCATGGTATTCAACATAATCGGGTTTGCTCTCGTCCACCCAGCCGCATCGTATTGTCATTGTTGGCTCTCTTCTATCTAATTGTGAATATGAATAAGCTAAATGATTTACTACGCCAACTACTCATTGCGGCATCACATTTGGCTTTCAAAAACTCTAGCATAATGCTGTATATAAAAACAGTGTCAATAAATTGATATTGTTAAGTGTTATATAACTCTATGTTTTAAATGGAATATAAAGTTGGATCGTTTTTTGCTTTTATCCATTGAGTTTATTTTTAAGAGAGCGGAAAAATGGCATTAGCACATGTTATTAATCCACAATTTGTACCAACGACGAATCGCTACAATCCCTGTTTGCTGCAAGAAGCCTACGTCGGTGAGCTAAGCGACCTTAGGCAGCAGGCGAGTTGGTTAAGCCATCTTGTTGATACTATGCCAGCAGGTGTCGTGGTACTTGATGGTCAAGGTATGATTGCCAAGGCGAATCAAATTGCGATGGATATGTTGGGTGAACCACTCGAAGGTGAAAAGTGGTTTAGCGTTATTCAGCGTTCATTTCGACCACAGCAGGACGATGGTCATGAAGTCTCTCTTAAAGATGGCAGAAGAATTAAGTTAGATATTACCGCGCTAACACCAGAACCTGGGCAACTCATTTTGATGACAGATCTCACCGAGACGCGCCGGCTTCAAAGCCGTGTTGCGCATATGCAAAGGTTAAGTGCGTTAGGAAAAATGGTTGCTTCATTGGCGCATCAAGTGCGTACGCCGTTATCGGCTGCGATGTTATATGGTGCAAACCTAGGTGCAGCTAATCTTCCTTCGGCTTCTCGAGAAAAGTTTCACGATAAGTTGATGTCTCGGTTAAAAGACTTAGAAAGCCAAGTTAATGACATGCTGTTATTTGCTAAAAGCGGTGAGCAACAAGTGGTTGAGCGAGTGTCAATGCAACAGTTATTGAGTGAAGTCAAAGCGGGTGCTGACGCTATGGTTGAGCTTAACCAAGCAACATTGGAAGCATTTTTACCTGAGCCAGATATCGAAATATTAGGTAATCGTACTGCGCTTGCAAGTGCGATCCAAAACCTGATCCACAACAGTATTCAAATAATTGGCAGTGCGGCACACATTGAACTTAATGCAGAGCGCGAGCCGTGTGGTGAGTATGTACGTATCTCAGTTGTTGATAATGGTCCTGGTATTGATGAAACCTTAGTAGACAAGTTGTTTGAACCATTTTTTACAACTAAGTCACAGGGGACTGGGCTAGGACTTGCGGTGGTTAATTCAGTCGCTAACGCACACAAAGGGTTTGCGCAGGCAGACAATGTTGAAGGTAAGGGTGCGCGTTTTAGCTTGGTACTACCACTAATTGAGGCGGAGGAACTATGAGTAACAGAGTTTTAGTTGTTGAAGATGATGCTGGTTTAAGAGAAGCACTCATCGATACATTGCAGCTTTCAAATATCGAGTGTGTAGAAGCAAGTTGTGCGGAACAAGCCGTTTTATTGCTAAAGCAGGAAACCTTTTCTTTGGTGGTGAGTGATGTGCAAATGGGTGCCATGAGTGGGCTTGACTTGTTAAAGACCATTAAACTCAACTATCCCGAATTACCGGTATTGATGATGACAGCATACGCGACCATTGATGATGCGGTTGAAGCGATGAGATTGGGTGCCATCGATTATATGGCTAAGCCGTTTGCGCCTGAAGTATTGCTCAATATGGTTGGACGTTATCTACCTGAGAAGGAAAAAGAGACAGATGGCCCCATTGTTGCCGATCCCAAGAGTATTAAACTACTTGAACTGGCTGCAAAAGTAGCGAAGTCGGATGCCAGCGTGATGGTACTTGGACCAAGCGGTTCAGGTAAAGAAGTGTTGGCTCGCTATATTCATGATAAATCCGACAGAGCAGACGAGCCCTTTATCGCAATTAACTGCGCTGCAATCCCAGAAAATATGCTCGAAGCGACTCTATTTGGTTACGAAAAGGGGGCGTTTACAGGTGCCATTCAGGCGTGTCCAGGTAAGTTTGAACAAGCACAAAAGGGAACGATTTTGCTTGATGAGATCACAGAGATGGATTTGGGATTACAAGCAAAATTACTTCGCGTGTTACAAGAGCGGGAAGTAGAGCGTTTAGGCAGTAGAAAAACCATTTCACTGGACGTCAGAGTGTTGGCAACCAGTAACCGCGATTTAAAAGAAGCGGTGGAGGATGGGGTATTTAGAGAAGATTTATATTATCGCCTCAATGTTTTCCCACTAGAGTGGTTGCCACTGAAGGACAGAGCGGGTGATATCGCAGTGTTAGCCGAGCATTTGTTGGTAAGACATACGCAAAAAGCAGGCAAGCCAACACCTATATTAAGCAGCGGTGCAAAGCACAAGCTCAGTTCGCATAGTTGGCCTGGAAACGTAAGAGAGCTAGATAACGTTATTCAACGTGCCCTGATTTTGTTCCAAGGTAATGAAATTCAAGAAGATGATATTTTTATCGAAAATTTCTCGCCGATGGCTTTGATTGAATCTGCACCACTTGTAAATCATGAAGCATCAGCTTTAATGGAGCGCTCACAAGGTGAGGATGAGATCATTAGCTATAAAGATGAGCTACAGGATAAAGAACACCAAATTATTTTAGATACGCTGGCAAAGTTTAATGGTAAACGCAAAGAGGTGGCGGAGGTATTAGGTATGAGTCCTCGCACGCTTCGCTATAAGCTGGCAAAAATGCGAGACTTAGGGATTGCGCTACCTGCTTAACCTAAGTTACCTGAGCTTAAAAACAATGAGTTAGCTTATTTCTTTTCCAAACCTCAGGTTAAGCTTTATCTGTTAATTCAAATTTACTCAGGCGCCTATAAAGATCAGCAGATTTTAGGCGCCTAGTTTTCACTTCTATGCACTGCCAATTTTTCGACATGATTGAAATGTCATAAGGTGTTGAAAATAAAGGGTTTTAAGTTGGCACGTTTTCTGCTTTATTACAGGTAACTAAGAGTTATTTTGAGTAAAGCATCATGAAAGTACAATCATCAGCGCTATTTCAAGAAATGCAGGCAATGGCTGCAGAAGCGACGAGAAACACACAGCCATCAGTGCAGCCGGTTAAGACTGCGGCATCTTCGTCGGCTCAGTTTGGCGATTTACTCTCAGACGCACTTAATACGGTTCATGGCTTACAACAAGAAGCGAAACAAAAAGTCACCGCTGTTGAAATGGGTGACAGAAGCGTTTCTCTTGCAGAAGCCATGATAGCGAAACAAAAATCGTCGGTCGCTTTTGAGGCAACAGTGCAAGTTCGTAATAAACTTGTTGAGGCCTATAAAGAAATCATGAGCATGCCAGTTTAATTGAGTGACTGTGGAGAGTAATCGTGGCTACTAATCAATCAACAGATCTTACGCTTTCCGATGCAGCGCTGAATAATGACAGCGGTTCGGATGAGCAACAAGAGCAAAAATCAGGCTACTTCAGTGCGCTAAGCGGTGTTGATATGTTGCGCCAGGTTACTCTGGTTATTGCCCTTGCTATTTGTTTAGCAATCGCAATCTTTATTATCATTTGGGCGCGCCAACCAGATATGCGCCCACTTGGTAAATACCCAACAGAAGAACTCGTTGAAACGTTAGACTTTTTAGACCAACAGAAAATTGAATACCAATTAGATGGTAATACCATTTTAGTTGCTGAGTCGGACTATCAAGACATAAAACTACGTATGGCGCGTGACGGTTTTACTCAGTCTCCGAGTTCTGGAACTGATATTCTGATGCAAGATATGGGTTTTGGTGTTAGCCAACGTCTTGAAAGAGAGCGCTTAAAACATAGCCGTGAGCAACAACTTGCGAGAACAATTGAAGAGTTACAAGATGTAAACCGTGCAAAAGTGTTACTTGCAATTCCAAAAGAAAACGTCTTTGCACGTCGCGAGAAAAAGCCCTCTGCAACCGTAGTTATTACCCTTAAACGTGGCAAAACGCTTGGCGGCGAAGAAGTTGATTCAATCGTAGACATCGTGGCATCAGCGGTACAAGGCCTAGAGCCTTCACGCGTGACCGTCACCGATCAAAACGGTCGTCTACTCAACTCTGGTTCTCAAGACTCTTTAGCTGCACGCTCGAGAAAAGAGTATGAAATCGAACGTAAGCGTGAACAAGAATATCTAGAAAAAATTGATAGCATCCTGATCCCAACTGTAGGTCTTGGTAACTTTACCGCGCAGGTTGACTTAACGATGGACTTCAGCGCAGTTGAAGAAACGCAAAAACGTTATAACCCTGATCTACCAGCGGTTCGTAGCGAAACGACGTATGAAGAAAATAATATTGGTGGTTTAGCTGTAGGTATTCCGGGGGCGCTGACTAATCAACCTCCCATAAACTCAAATATCCCAGAGATTGCGGGTCAAGGCGGCAATGGTCAAAGTGCAACACCAAGCAGTAATCAAAAAGAAGCAACCCGTAACTATGAGTTAGATACCACTATTAGCCATAAACGTCAGCAAACAGGGGTTATTCGCCGGATCAGTGTGAGTGTGGCCGTTGACTACCTCGCAAAACCTGATGCTGAAGGTAACATGGCAATGGCGCCGCGTACGCAAGAAGAGTTAAATAACATCCGTCGTTTGCTACAAGGTGGTGTGGGCTTTGATATGCAGCGAGGTGATGCGTTAGAGGTAGTTACTGTGCCATTCGTACGTGAAGATCTCACTGAAATGCAGGAGATACCACTTTGGGAGCAAGATTGGTTTCAAAAGACAATTCGTCTTGCAGCAGGTACCTTAGTGATCATTGTGCTAATCTTAGCGGTAGTAAGACCTATGCTTAAGCGTCTAATTTACCCAGATGATACGCTTGAAGATTTTGATGAAGATGCGTTGACCAGTGGTGTTGATTTAGGTGACAGTACACTCGATATGCTAAATAACGAATTCGATGAGTCTGCGGTTGGCTTCTCTTCTGACGGTAGATTACAATTGCCAGACTTACATGGCGACGAAGACCTACTCAAAGCAGTACGTGCCTTAGTTGCTAACGAACCAGAACTCTCATCACAAGTTGTGAAAGCGTGGTTGACAGAAGATGACTGATCAAGAACAAAAACAATTGCCCGCAGCCTTTGACGTTGACAAGCTAGATGGCGTCGACAAGGCTGCCATCTTACTGCTTAGTTTGACTGAAGAAGATGCGGCTCAGATTTTGAAACACTTAGAGCCAAAACAAGTGCAAAAGGTCGGTATGGCAATGGCCTCCATGGATGACCTATCTCAGGCTAAAATAGCAGCTGTGCACAATTTGTTTATCGAACAAATTCAAAGTTTTAGTACAATTGGTTTCCAATCGGAAGATTTCATTAAGAAGGCGCTAACCGCAGCACTTGGTGAAGACAAAGCGGCAAGTCTTATTGACCAAATCGTTATGGGCTCCGGTGCAAAAGGGTTGGATTCGTTGAAGTGGATGGACTCGAAGCAAGTTGCCAATATTATCCGCAACGAACACCCGCAGATCCAAACGATTGTATTGTCTTATCTCGAGCCTGAGCAATCCGCCGAAATCTTGTCTCAGTTTCCTGAGAAAGTACGCTTAGATTTAACTATGCGTATTGCAAACTTAGAAGAAGTACAACCTGCGGCACTACAAGAACTCAACGAGATCATGGAGAAGCAGTTCGCTGGTCAAGCTGGTGCACAAGCAGCGAAAATGGGTGGCTTAAAAGCCGCCGCAGATATCATGAACTACTTGGATACTAATATTGAAGGTCAGTTGATGGATTCAATCCGAGAACATGACGAAGAAATGTCGCAACAAATTCAAGACCTCATGTTTGTGTTTGAAAACTTGATGGATGTAGAAGACAGAGGTATCCAGGCTATTCTGCGTGAAGTACAGCAAGACGTACTGATGAAAGCAATTAAAGGCGCGGACGAATCTTTAAAAGAAAAGATTATGAAGAATATGTCTAAGCGTGCTGCTGAGATGATGCAAGATGACCTTGAGGCTATGCCTCCAGTGCGGATCAGTGAAGTGGAAGCTGCACAAAAAGAAATTTTGGCAACGGCTAGACGTTTGGCTGACTCAGGCGAAATTATGCTTGGTGGCGGTGGTGGTGAGGAGTTCCTATAAACCATGGTCGATAAAAAGTTGTATAAAGGCCGCCCAGTCAGCACCGAAGCGCTGGATGAGTTATTAGAAAACTGGCCTATTCCAGATGTTACGGATAAGCCCGAAAAATTCCGCGGTCGTTCGACCGCATTCGGTACACCGCTTGAAGAGTTGTATACGAAAAAGCAGGCGCACCCCGAACCTGAGCCACAAGAGCCTGAATTTCCTACTTTGACCATTGAAGAGTTAGAGCAGATCCGCCAGGACGCCTACGACGAAGGAATAAAGCAAGGCCATGAGCAGGGCTATATTGAAGGCTTTGACAAAGGGGTTTCTGAAGGTAAAGAAGCCGGTTATAAAGAAGGCGTAGAAATAGGTAAAGAAAAGGGACTTGAGGAAGCACAACCGCTTATTGAAGAGAGGATGAAGGCGCTATCCACTATACTAGATGGCATGCAAACGCCACTGAAAAAGGTTGATGATGAGTGTGAAAAGCAGCTGGTTGTACTTGTCAATTTATTGGCGGAGCAGGTTATTTTTAAAGAGCTTAAGACCACGCCTGACCTCATTTTAAACGCGTTGAAAAAAGCAATGGACGCGTTGCCTGTCAAAGATCAAACAGTACGCATCCATCTGCATCCAGAAGATTTGGCCTTAGTGCAAGCCATGTACGGCGAAGAACATATACAATCACAGCATTGGCAGTTACTTCCAGAGCCGACGTTGGACAGAGGTGGCTGCGAGGTGAAAACGCCACAGTCATCCATTGATATGACGCTTAAGAACCGTATTAGCGAAGTGTTGGAATCATTTTTGCAAGATAGCGGTATAAACCAATAATACTGCACTGTTATCTAGATAAGCGAAGCAATCAAATCAGGATAACGATGCCTTCCTAAGGTAATTGCGAACATGTCGACATCTGCTGCTATGAGCGAGCGCATCAGTAAGTATCAGAAATTTATTAAACCATATGGGGTTGCGGTTGCAGGCAGCCTCACCCGTGTGGTTGGCCTCACCCTTGAAGCTAGGGGGCTAAGTGCTCCCGTCGGCAGCCAATGTAAAATCGAGACACTGGGCGGTTTTATTGATGCAGAAGTCATCGGTTTCAATCAAGAAACGCTTTACCTTATGCCAAACGATCATATTACAGGCGTCCTTCCTGGAGCGCGAGTGATCCCAAAAGTTAAGGATGCTGGATTACCTGTCGGAATGGGTCTACTTGGCCGCGTGGTTGACGGACTTGGTAGGCCACTAGATGGCCTTGGTGCCATTGACGCTGAGAAACATCTGAAATTTGCCGCAGCGCCCATTAACCCACTAGCAAGGCGTCCAATCGACTCACCAATGGATGTAGGTGTACGCGCGATAAATTCGATCGTGACAGTGGGTCAAGGCCAACGTATGGGTCTATTTGCAGGGAGTGGTGTGGGTAAATCGGTACTGCTTGGCATGATGACACGAGGCAGTGAGGCGGATGTTATCGTCGTTGGCTTGGTCGGTGAACGTGGTCGTGAGGTAAAAGAATTTATTGATGAGATTTTGGGCGTCGAGGGTAGACGCCGCTCCGTAGTGGTTGCCGCTCCCGCCGATGCCTCACCGCTGATGCGCTTAAAAGGCTGTGAGAGTGCAGTGACTATTGCGGAGTATTTCCGCGATCAAGGATTAAACGTACTGTTATTACTGGATTCGGTGACGCGTTATGCCATGGCACAGCGTGAGATAGCGCTTGCGGTTGGTGAGCCGCCAGCCACAAAAGGATATCCGCCTTCCGTGTTTGCAAAGCTCCCAGCATTGGTTGAGCGCGCAGGTAATGGTGGTGAAGGACAAGGCTCAATTACCGCATTCTTTACGGTATTGAGTGAAGGTGATGATATGCAAGACCCCATTGCCGATGCTGCTCGAGCTATTTTGGATGGTCATATTGTGTTATCACGAGAGCTTGCCGATAGTGGTCATTATCCAGCGATAGATATTGAAAAGTCCATTAGTCGAGTCATGCCTCAAGTGGTATCAGAGGCACATATGCAGCAAGCCAGAGTGCTCAAACAAGTCTATTCAATGTACCAGCAAAATAAAGACATGATCACCTTAGGTGCTTATCAACGTGGCAGTGATCAGATGTTAGATCAGGCGATAAATATGATGCCTGCGGTGAATAACTTCCTTCAGCAAGGCATGAAAGACGTGATCAATTATGACGAGTGTTTACAAGGCCTCGCTAAGCTACTAGGACAAGCATAATGGCAAATAACAAACTGACTTTATTGCTTAAGCTAGAAAAAGACAAAGAAGATAGCCTTCGAGCGAACTTTGTTCAAGCCCAGCAGCACTTAGCAACAAACCAACAACGGTTATCGGGACTAAACGATTTTCGTCTGGAATACAGCATGCAGCTTCATAGTAAAGCACAAGTTGGTCTGTCTAGTGGCGGATTCATTCAATATCATAACTTTATTAATAAGATTGAGCAGGCAATTGATCAGCAAGCAAAAACGGTCAACACCGCGAAGCAGGTGGTTGAACAACGTCGCAAGCTATGGCTAGCGCAACAGGCTAAAACGAAGGCAATTGAAAAGCTTATCGAGAAGCAAGCCCTCGCGAAGCAAACTCGTCTTGCCAAAGCAGAGCAAAAGATGCTTGATGAGTTTGCAACGAATCAGTTTGTACGAAGAGAGCGTGCTTGGTAAGTTGGCTCGAAATATGCTTCGTAATAATTAGCGTTTTATTATTTAGGTAGTTCACTCGTAAAAGTCACTAATATTCATAGTGTTGGTTTTTAACGGTGTATTACAACGGCAGGACATTGCCACTTTATGAGGTAGCTTTAAGATGAATCTAATGCTTGCATCCATGCTGCAACGAGGCAGTAACGAGGTTGATATTAAAGAAAAATCCCAAGATATGGATGCTGAGGGTTCTGAGGGCGGCTCTGGGTTTAGTGCTTTAATGGCTGAGCTAGCGGAACAAGAGAGTGCAAGTAAACAGGTAAAAGAATCTGCAGATCCTGTAACCTTAGATCTGGATGCGCCAATAGATAGCGAAGTCGCATCAGATGATGCTCCGCAGGCAGATAGTAAAGCACAAGCCTCTTCTTCTAAGCAGCAAGGGGAAGTACCAACTTCTACTGTTAGCTACACTGACAAAGGTCAGGTAGTTGTGGACAAACCGCTTCCTGATCTCCCAGATAATGACTTGTATGCTCAGATCAACGCTGCAAAACAGCAGAGCACTTCATTGAGCCAATCCCCAACAGCAATTGCGCAATCAGTCAAAGAAGCATTGGGCAATGCTTCTTTGACTGATGAAGAGGTTGTAGCTAGCGATAGTGCGCCATCTCAGGAGCCGCTACAAGACGAAGCCAGTCCACTCATTCGAGGGGGGAAAGGCCAAACTGAAAACGCCGGCACTAAAACAAATACTTTGCTACAACCAACCGTTTCTTTGGATAGTCAAGACGCAGACGGTGAGGTTGCTAAACCTTCGCTAAGAAACGACAGCGCAGAGACTGAAGAGCAAATATTACAGCCTAAGTTGCAAAAGGATACTGGCACTCAAGCCTTGGTTACCAATACAAGCGTAGAAAAGCGGGATCTAGGTGCTGATAAGTCAGTTGGGACTCAAGTTGAAGATGAGTCTGAAACCGCGCAACTGAAAGAACTCTTAGGCGCTAAGAAATCAGAGCTTGCTCAATCGGTTTCCTCATCTGAAGCTAAGCAATTAGAGACAAAGCAAATCGTCTCTGAGGCTAGTACACAAACTGCGAAAGACAAAAACTCAGTAAGTACAAAAAGCACTACAGATGTGCAAACCATGGTAGAAAAGTTGACCGCACAGCAACAACAAGAATTAAAAGCCGTGATGGCTGGTAAGCTGGATATTTACGATGCGTCACCGGCTGTACAAAAAGCCGTAGCTCAGTTAATTGGTAAAGGTGTTGATATCGCAAATGTACAGCCGTTTAAAGCATTTGTGCCATCCTCTGTCGTAACACAAACTTCAACAAACACGCCGCAAGAAGCTGCTACAGATGTTAAAAACACTACTCAAGCGTCTTTTAATGTAAATAGCACGCAAGAAAAGTCTAACAATAGTGAGCAGCAGGCTGTAGTAGTTAAAGAGGGTGAACGTGCTGAAAAAAATATAGCTGTAAATAAATTGACTAGCGATGAAAAGTTGGCTGCAGAGAAGCAGAGTTCAGAAAAACAGAACTTAGAAAAACAAATAAGTGAAAAGGTAGTTGATAAAGAAAATAGTAAGCTGATGCAAGCGGAAGCAAGCATCGCGAAAGAGGCTGTCAAAAATGAGCGTCAATCGGCCAATACCGCAACAGCGATACCAACTCCAGCCAAGCCTGAAGCAAGCCCTGTAAGTGCATCGCAAGACACAAGCTCACTAAACCAAACATTGAAAGAAGTTCAGCAAATTCAACAGTCTCAGCCAACAAACCAAAGTACAACACAGACAAAACAAGCAACAGATGCTAATCTTCAACAGGCGATTAACATAGCGCGTCAAGATGCCGCTAAAGAGCTTCATCAACGGGTAGGGCTGATGCTTAATCTTAACAATAAAGAAGCTGAAATTCGCTTAGACCCGCCAGAGCTAGGGGCGATGCAAATTCGGATAAAAAGCGATGCAGAGCAGGCTCAAGTGAATATTGTGGTGCAAAATCAGCAAGCTAAAGAGTTGTTAGAGCAATCACTTCCAAGACTAAGAGAAATGTTAGCTGAGCAGGGTATTGAACTGGGTGACAGCCAAATATCACATCAGCAAGGTGGAAATACTGAATCAGAGTCGCAAACTGCTGGTGGCAATACGAGTGGACAGCAAACTTTAGGTGATGAATCGGGGGGTTCTGATAATTCACAATCGCCGCAAAAGAGAAATACTGATTCTGCAATAGATTACTATGCCTAACACCTGCTATTATTGTAATTAATAAAGATCATAAGGGCTTGCTATGGCTGAAGAAACCGACTTAGAAATAGAAGAAACGGGTGGTTCTAAGAAAAAGCTGATTATCATTATTGCCGCGGCGGTATTGGTACTCGGCGGTGTCGCAGGGTTTTTCTTATTTTCAGGCTCAGACGCACCAGAAGAATCCTTAGCAGAAGAGACGACAGCAAGCGAAGTTAAAGCGGAGCAAGGTAGCGCTGCGCAAATGGGGAGCGCACTGTACGTTGCTATGCCTCGCCCTTTTGTTTTTAATGTGCCAGGTGCCAGTCGCGATAGAATCGTGCAAATTAAAGTTCAGCTGTTGGTTCGCGGTGATGTTAATGAAGAAGTAGCAAAGAAGCATATTCCCTTGATTGAAGGTACTTTACTGAGCGTGTTTTCAACGACTACGGCTGATGAGCTAAGCACGAGTGCAGGTAAAGAAACTTTGCGCTTAACGGCGCTAGATAAAGTCCAAGCTGCGATGGAAGGGGTTGAAGGTAGCAAAGTAATCGAACGTGTGTTGTTTACTGGCTTTGTAATGCAATAAGGTAGTATTTGTGAGCGATTTATTATCCCAAGACGAAATTGATGCGCTACTCCATGGTGTAGATGAAGTCGAAGAAGACGAAATCGGCGACGGTGGTGACGGCGAAGGTGCAGGTGCCTTACAGTATGACTTTTCGTCTCAAGATAGGATTGTGCGTGGGCGAATGCCGACGCTTGAAATCGTTAATGAACGATTTGCCCGCCATATGCGGATAAGCCTTTTTAACATGATGCGCCGCACCGCTGAGGTGTCTATCAATGGTGTACAAATGCTGAAATTTGGCGAATATATCCATACTCTATTCGTTCCTACCAGCTTGAATATGGTGCGCTTTAGACCGCTAAAAGGTACTGGCCTGATAACCATGGAAGCGCGTCTGGTCTTTATTCTTGTAGACAATTTTTTTGGTGGGGATGGTCGTTATCATGCCAAGATAGAGGGGCGTGAGTTTACACCAACAGAACGTCGTATCGTGCAGATGCTCCTTAAGATCATCTTTGAAGATTACAAAGAAGCCTGGGCGCCGGTGATGGATGTGTCGTTTGAATACCTCGACTCAGAAGTGAACCCTGCGATGGCTAATATTGTGTCACCGACAGAAGTGGTGGTGATTAGCTCTTTTCACATCGAGTTAGACGGTGGAGGGGGCGATTTCCATATTTCACTGCCTTACTCTATGTTGGAACCTATTCGAGAGTTACTCGATGCTGGTGTTCAATCAGATACTGAAGATACCGATCTGCGTTGGAGTAAGGCGCTTCGTGATGAGATTATGGATGTAGAAGTTGAGATTTCTTCCCAGCTACTGGAAGTTGACTTATCGCTTGAGCAAATAATGAAGCTTCAAGCTGGTGATGTTATTCCTGTGGAAATGCCAGAACATGTAACGGTTTTTATTGAGGAATTGCCAACGTTTAGAGCAAAAATGGGCCGTTCTCGTGACAATGTCGCGTTGCAGATCAGTGAAAAAATTAAGCGTCCAGAATCAGTTAAGTCTGAGCTTCATGTATTTACCAAAGGTGGTAAAAAGCTCGATTCTGATGCTGAACTGGCAGAATTAGAAGAAGATCTACATCTTTCCGAAGGTGTAGATTTAGATTGGTAGTCGCGGACTTGTATAGGCAAAATCGTGAGACTAATTATGGACAACAAATTAACTTAATCAGGTAGTAATCCAATGAGCGATGATCAAGATACTATGGACGAATGGGCAGCAGCACTCGCTGAGGCCGAAGGTGCCGAAGGTGGCAGTGAGCCAGAAGTTGCAGAGTTAGATGAACTCAAAGATTCAGCGCCTGCATTATCGTCAGATGAAAAACGTAAACTCGATACCATTTTAGACATTCCAGTCACCATTTCTATGGAAGTTGGCCGTTCTAAAATTAATATTCGTAATTTACTCCAGCTAAATCAGGGTTCTGTTGTTGAGCTTGATCGCGTGGCCGGTGAACCGTTAGATGTGCTTGTTAATGGCACATTGATAGCGCACGGTGAAGTGGTTGTAGTAAACGACAAGTTTGGTATTCGCTTAACGGACGTCATTAGTCAGGTTGAGCGTATTAAAAAGCTACGTTAATGCGCTGGGGTTGGTCTTTAGCAGTATTTGGCATCGCTTTTTATACACGGGCTGTCACTGCAACAACCTCAGAGACAGTACCTAAATCTTCTGTAGGGGCTGGTACCGCGGGGTTAAGCTCAGAGCTACTTTCCATGGGATTGTCTCTGATGTTGGTGATCCTACTTATTTTAGGCTTAGCGTTCGTTTTAAAACGTTTAAATCCCAATATTGTAAACCAGAAAGACTTTAAGGTGATCCGCAGTATATCGCTCGGTACGAAAGAACGTTTGCTGGTTATCGAATTGGATGAAAAGCAGCATTTACTTGGAGTAACACCAAATAATATCAACTACTTATACCAGTTGGAAACACCGTTAGATGATGTTAGCCGAACACCATTTGCAAATGAGTTACAAAAGTTTTTAGCGGGCAAAGGGCGAGTAGCCAATAACCATAATAAGAAAAGTCATGATTAGATTGCTGATACTCTGTTTATTACTGTTTTCTGGTGTAGCTTCTGCAGAAGGGATAGAAGCAATAAACGTTACAACAAACCCTGATGGCTCTCAAGAGTACTCAGTGACACTTCAAGTACTCGCCATTATGACAGCGCTGAGTTTTATTCCAGCAGCTGTTATCATGATGACTTCGTTTACTCGAATAATTGTTGTGCTTGCGATTTTGAGACAGGCGATTGGTCTGCAGCAGTCGCCATCGAATCAAATTTTACTCGGTTTATCGTTGTTTTTGACGCTGTTTATAATGGCACCCATATTTTCGCAGATAAATGATGAGGCGGTGCAGCCGTACATAAAGGAAGAAATCACGTCAATCCAAGCACTTGAACGTGCTAAAGAACCGATGAAAGCCTTTATGCTGTCACAAACTCGAATTAAAGACCTTGAAACCTTTGCCAAGATAGCGGGTTATGACAAGCTTGATAGCCCTGAAGACACGCCGTTTATCGTTATTATTCCGGCTTTCGTTACATCCGAGCTGCAAACGGCTTTTATTATCGGCTTTATGTTCTTTATTCCATTTTTGATAGTCGACTTAGTCGTAGCCAGTGTCTTGATGGCCATGGGTATGATGATGTTATCTCCAATGATAGTTTCCTTGCCGTTTAAGATTATGCTTTTTGTGCTCGTCGATGGTTGGAGTTTGGTCATGGGTACACTGGCCAGAAGCTTCGGATTGGGGGTGTAATGTGGAACCAGAAGTCTTTGTTGATATCTTAAGTGATGCATTGTTTTTAGTCATCAAGCTGGTGGCGGCGATTGTAGTACCTGGGCTTCTAGTTGGTTTAGTTGTTGCTGTGTTTCAAGCAGCAACATCGATTAATGAACAAACATTAAGCTTTTTACCTCGTCTCATTATTACTATCCTTGCGCTGATCATTGGCGGCCATTGGCTCACTCAAGAACTAATGGACTATTTTACCTCTTTGGTGATGCGCATCCCTGAAATTGCAGGCTAATCATGGAGTTCACCTTTGCGGTAATCATGCAGTGGCTAAGTGATTTTTTACTTCCACTGGTGCGGATAAGCTCAATGATGATGGTAATGGCGGGGCTTGGGGCACAGAGTGTACCTGCCCGAATTAAGTTTGCACTCGCCGTGGTCGTTACTTTTGCCGTGGTCCCCGTTTTGCCCAAATCAGAATTTACCGATTTGTTCTCCTTTTCGATGATTTTAGTTGTTATTCAAGAAATGGTCACTGGGGTAGCTATTGGGTTTGGTTCATTGCTACTTCTGAATACTTTTATCATTGCGGGTCAAATCCTTGCTATGCAAACCGGTCTTGGTTTCGCATCTGTAGTAGATCCGGCCAATGGGTTGAGTGTACCTGCTGTCGGTCAGTTTTATTTAATATTAGCGACATTACTGTTTTTTGTTTATAACGGCCATCTGATGATGATCCAAATGGTTATGTATAGTTTTGAAAGCTTTCCCATTGCAGGGAACTGGTGGGCGGTAGACAATTTTTGGCGAATAGTTAATTGGGGGGGATGGATGTTCTCTACGGCTCTTGCACTTGCATTAGCTCCATTAACTGCAATGTTGATTATCAATATCTCATTTGGGATTATGACTCGAGCCGCGCCTCAAATGAACATTTTCTCTGTGGGGTTTGCTTTTACCTTAGTTGCAGGGCTTACCATTATTTGGGCGACATTGGGTAATTTTTTAGCACAATTTGAATTTCAATGGCTCAAAATGACAGAGCTGATGTGCGATCTAATTGGTTGCACGGTATAGGAGTCTGAAATGGCAGAAGATTCCGGTCAAGAACGCACCGAAGAACCCACCTCCAAGAAAATAGACGATGCTAGGAAGAAGGGCCAAATAGCCCGTTCAAAAGAACTCGGCACGACGTTTGTGTTATTGTTTTCTGCAATAGCTCTACTTTTGTATGGGCCTGGAATTGGGAAGGCGCTCTACAATGTTATGGGGCGAATGTTGTCGCTCAATCGCAATGAAACCTACGATACAACCAAAATGTTTGCTGTGTGGGGAGATATTGCTGCTGAACTGCTATTTCCAATGGCCATGTTTGTTTTTATCATCGCAATTGCAGGAATAGTGGGGAATACGTTACTCGGGGGCTTTAACTTTTCTTGGCAGGCAGCCGCTCCAAAAGCAAGCAAAATGTCTCCAATGAAGGGATTGAAGCGAATGTTAGGCCCGCAAGCGGCCATAGAGTTATTGAAGTCCGTTCTTAAGTTTGTATTAGTAGCTGGCTTTGCAATCTTGCTTATTAATATGTATTTTAACGAAATATTACACTTGAGTATTGAACAAATCCCTTCGAGTATAGAGCATGCGTTAGAAATCATTGCGTGGATGTTCTTAGCACTTAGTTGCACTATGATCATTATTTCAGCGATTGATGCCCCTTATCAAAGTTATAATCACCATAAGCAGCTAAAAATGACGCTGCAAGAAGTCAAGGATGAATACAAAAACTCAGAAGGTGACCCTCAGATAAAAGCGCGGATCCGTCGAACACAAAGAGAAATGTCGCAACGACGTATGATGCAAGATGTACCAGATGCAGATGTTGTTGTGACCAACCCTACTCACTATTCGGTTGCGCTTAAATACGACACTGAACGAGCGGGAGCGCCTATAGTTATTGCAAAAGGGGTTGATGAACTTGCGATGCAAATTAGAAAAATAGCCAAAGGAAATGCAGTGCCGATTGTGGAGTCACCCGTATTGACTCGTTCACTTTATCACACCACAGAAGTAGGTGATCAAATCCCTGAACAATTGTTTACCGCGGTTGCACAGGTACTTGCTTATGTATTTCAGCTAAATCGTTTTCAAAAGGGCAAAGGGAAAAGACCCGTTGCACTTACTCGAGATTTACCAATCCCAGACGATTTGAAGCATTAAAATTGCTCTCATAAAAATAAGCTATTAATTGGAACGTATATTGCATTTGTTGCTATGTGTCAATTTTTTGCTTGTGTTAAGTTATGGAATTTAAAGCAGTTTTACAACAACTCAATCGAGATAAAAAAGAATATGCTAAAGGTGTGGGTACTCCATTGTTGGTGCTTGCAGCACTTGGCATGGTTATTCTGCCGCTACCTCCTTTTTTGCTTGATATTCTATTTTCCTTCAACATTGCATTGGCACTTGTGGTGCTATTGGTGACTGTTTATACCTTGAAGCCACTTGAATTTGGTATGTTTCCTGCGGTACTACTGATCGCGACTATCATGCGATTGGCACTAAACGTAGCGAGTACTCGCGTCGTATTACTTGAAGGTCATAATGGTGGTGATGCGGCAGGTAAGGTGATCGAAGCCTTTGGTAGTGTTGTTATTGGTGGCAACTACGCCGTCGGTTTAGTTGTATTCCTTATCCTTATTATTATTAACTTTGTCGTAATTACCAAAGGTGCAGGCCGTATTTCTGAGGTGTCTGCGCGTTTCACCCTTGATGCTATGCCGGGTAAGCAAATGGCCATTGATGCAGACTTAAATGCCGGTTTTATCTCTGCAGATGACGCCCGGGCTCGTCGTGAAGAAGTGACTCGAGAAGCTGACTTTTACGGTTCAATGGACGGTGCAAGTAAATTCGTTAAAGGTGATGCTATTGCAGGTATCGTGATCCTTGCCATTAATATAATAGGTGGCCTTTTCGTTGGGATGATCCAGCATGATTTAAGCTTTGGTCACGCGATGGAAGTATATACCATGCTGACAATCGGTGACGGTCTGGTCGCGCAAATTCCTTCTCTTTTACTCTCAATTGGCACTGCAATTGTCGTAACGCGTCAAAATGAATCGCACAACATGGGCGATCAGTTTAAAAACCAACTGGGTAATGAAAAGTCGCTGGCTATCGCGTCAGGCATTTTGATCACCATGGGACTCGTTCCAGGCATGCCACATGTTGCCTTCTTAGGATTAGGCGTATTACTTGGCTATATAGCCTATTACACAAGTCAGCAAAAGAAAAAGGCGGAGATCGAAAAGGCGGAACAAGCTGCCAAAGGGCCTGCCGCCAAAGGAGGCCATCAACAAGATCAAAAAGAGCTTGGTTGGGATGATGTACAACCTGTTGATGTGATTGGTTTAGAGGTAGGTTATCGCCTAATTCCTCTAGTTGACCAAGCCCAAGGCGGGGAGCTTCTCAGTCGTATTAAAGGGGTGCGTAAAAAGCTATCTCAGGAACTGGGCTTTTTAGTACCGCCGGTACATATCCGCGATAACCTAGAATTAGATCCAAATG
Organism: Pseudoalteromonas flavipulchra NCIMB 2033 = ATCC BAA-314; assembly: GCA_000814665.1. Taxonomy (GTDB): domain Bacteria; phylum Pseudomonadota; class Gammaproteobacteria; order Enterobacterales; family Alteromonadaceae; genus Pseudoalteromonas; species Pseudoalteromonas maricaloris. The sequence goes on along the minus strand of JWIH01000011.1, from coordinate 213,212 downwards.
CATACAATATTACTTTAATGGGAGTTGGCTCAGGAACCGGTGAGTTGAAGCATGGCGATGAGCTCGCAATTAACCCAGGGCAGGTGTTTGGGCCGATTAAAGGCATAGAGACTAAAGATCCTGCATTTGGCCTAGATGCAGTATGGATTAAGCCAGACCAAAAAGATGAGGCGCATTCACTTGGCTATACAGTAGTAGATGCTGCAACTGTGGTGGCAACACATATCAGTCAATTATTAACGAATAATGCGTCACTATTACTTGGTCATGAAGAGGTACAAAATCTATTAGATATGCTTGCGAAAAGTCACCCTAGATTAGTAGAAGGCTTAGTACCTGATATTTTACCGCTCACTACCGTGGTAAAAGTGCTACAAAATCTGCTTAATGAGGGCGTTGCAATTCGAGATATGCGCTCGATTGTACAAACTTTAGTTGAGTACGGACCACGTAGCCAAGACCCTGATGTATTAACGGCTGCGGTAAGAATTTCATTACGTAGATTGATTGTTCAAGATGCCGTTGGAAGCGAAGAAGAAATTCCTGTCATAACATTGGCGCCTGAGTTGGAACAGATGTTGCATCAGTCACTTCAGAACGCAGGTGATGAGGGGGCAGGTATTGAACCTGGCTTGGCTGAGAGGCTTCAAGAATCATTAAGAGAAGCACATCACAACCAAGAAATGCTAGGGGAACCGTCCATCTTATTAACCTCAGGTATGTTAAGAAGTGTGTTATCTCGATTTGTTAAACATACAATTCCAGGTCTTAGAGTGATGTCATATCAAGAAGTGCCGGAAGAAAGACAAATTAAGATAGTGAGCTCGGTTGGACAATAGAGGATAAAGGGGCTGTAACATGAAAATTAAACGTTTCTTCGCAAAAGATATGCGTACGGCTTTAAATGAAGTAAAAGAAGAGCTTGGTGCAGATGCTGTCATTATGTCTAACAAAAAGTTAGCAGATGGTGTTGAAATCGTCGCAGCAGTTGATAATGACCGTGCTGCTGCACCAGTTAAGCAAGCTCCCACTGCCCGTGCGACTGCCTCAAATGAGGCTCCGACCCGCTTTGTCCGTCCAGAGCCTCGCCAAGCACAGCCAGCAAAACAAGCGCAAGTTGCCGATAGCTTAGCGGCATTGCTCGAGCGTCAGGCACCGCGCCCGCGCTCACCAGAACTTGCTTCTATGTTCTCCCAGTCGGGGATTGATACAGAGCAAATGTTAAGCAGCCAACGTAAAACACAAACTGCTGCACCGACGCATCAAGCGAAGCCACAGCAAGCTCGTCGCCAATCTTTTGACTTTGATGATGATGCATTTGAGCAGCCACAGCAGTGGGGCGAGTCGGATGAGTTAGACAACGGTTTTGGTGATGATTTACCGGAGTTAAATGCCAAGCCTGACGAAATGAGTGCAATGCGTGAAGAAATGAACGCTATTCGTCAATTACTTGAACATCAAGTATCTGGTCTAATGAAACAAGAAATGGCTCGTCGCGATCCAACCCGTGCGTGTCTTGTAGATCGTTTGGAAGGAATGGGCATAGACAAAGATGTTGCTGAGCAAATGGCATGCTTTATCCCTGATGATGTTTCTCGTAAAGAAGCCTGGAATGCATTGTTAAATATGGTGATCAACCAAATGCACACCACTAACAATGATATTCTTCGTCAAGGTGGCGTATTTGCGATGGTGGGTCCAACTGGTGTTGGTAAAACCACAACGGTTGCAAAATTAGCGGCATTAGGTGCACAAAAATACGGTGCAGATAAAGTGGCGTTAATAACGACTGATACCTACAGAATAGGCGCTTACGAGCAGTTAGCTACCTATGGTAGAATCATTGGTTGTCCGGTTAAGCAAGTTAAAGATGCAAATGAACTTGCAGAAGTGCTTTATCATTTACGCAATAAGCGTCTAGTATTAATAGATACGGCGGGAATGAGTCAAAGAGATTTGCGCTTAACTGAACAGTTAAATACACTTATGCGTAGCGCGAGAGTAGATATTCGCAGCTATTTAGTATTAAGTGCGACAGCACAGATGAATGTGTTACAAGAAACAGTAAGACACTTCAAAAAAGTAAATTTAAGTGGCTGTATTTTCACAAAACTTGATGAAAGTCTAAGTTTAGGTGAGATAATTAGCATAGCGATTCAAAATCGCTTGCCAATAGGGTATCTTACCAACGGTCAGCGAGTGCCAGAAGACATTCGCGTAGCAAATGCTCAAAAGCTAGTAAAAAAGGCTGAGCAATTGTATTTAAAAAGAATAAAAGCACAGCACTCTCGACGTGTACCTGTAGCGTCAGAGTCAGTAGGAATGTATGATTAACACAGTTTTAGATCAAGCAAGTGGCCTGCGTAGAATGAGTCAAAATAGCAACCAGGGTGTAAAAGTAATAGCCGTGACCGGTGGAAAAGGTGGGGTGGGTAAAACCAACGTCTCGCTCAATACTGCCATCGCTATGGGCCAACAAGGACAGCGAGTTCTCGTTTTAGATGCGGACTTGGGCTTGGCAAACTGTGATGTGATGTTAGGTCTAAGGGTAGAAAAAAATCTGTCGCACGTGTTGTCGGGTGAATGTGAACTAGATGAGATTCTCGTAGAAGGTCCCGCTGGAATTAAAATTGTACCGGCGACCTCAGGCTCTCAAAGTATGGTAGAGCTGACTCCCGCAGAGCATGCAGGACTTATTCGTGCATTTAGCGAGCTTAACACGCAATTTGATATCTTAATTGTTGATACCGCAGCTGGTATCTCAGATATGGTTCTGAGCTTCTCTCGAGCTGCACAAGATGTGATGGTTGTGGTGTGTGATGAACCGACTTCCATTACAGATGCTTACGCGTTGATCAAAGTTTTGAGCAGAGAGCATGGTGTCTATCGTTTTAAAATTGTTGCCAACATGGTCCGCAGTATGCGTGAAGGGCAAGAATTATTTGCTAAACTTTCAAAAGTTACAGACCGTTTTCTTGATGTAGCACTGGAATTAGTGGCCACCGTACCGTTTGACGAAAACATGCGTAAATCTTCTCGCAGACAAAGAGCTATCGTGGATTTATTTCCGAGTTCCCCTGCGGCGATTGCGATTAAGGGACTAGCTGCTAAGGCAGTTAAATGGCCAATTCCGCATCAACCTTCTGGTCATCTAGAATTTTTCATTGAACAACTTGTAAACGGGTGATTATGGCTTCTCCGGTCAATAGAGCTGCGGGATATCAAACTTCAGACCACATTCATAAGGTGGTTGAACGGCATGCTCCACTTGTCAAAAAAGTGGCATGCCACCTGATTGCTCGACTTCCGGCAAGTGTGCAACTCGACGATCTGATCCAGTCAGGTATGATTGGATTGATTGAAGCATCTAAAAATTTCGATGCAACTAAAGGCGCTAGTTTCGAAACCTTTGCGGGGATCCGTATTCGAGGCGCAATGCTGGATGAAATCCGTCGTGGTGATTGGGCGCCTCGTTCTGTTCACAAAAATAGCAGAATGGTTGCAGAAGCTATCTCCGAGTTAGAATCTCTCCTTGGTCGAGAACCAAAAGACACTGAAATCGCTGAAAAACTTGATATATCTCTAGATGAGTACCATCATATTTTACATGATGTAAATGCAAGTAAAGTCATCGGTATTGAGGATCTTGGGGTTGATGAAGACGTGATAACCCCAGCAAACAGCGATTTTGCGCTAGACAAACCGTTTAATAACGTTAAAAATGAACGTTTTAACGAGTCTTTAGTAAATGCTATCAAAGCGTTACCCGAAAGGGATGCTCTGGTTTTATCACTTTACTATAACGACGAAATGAATTTAAAAGAGATTGGTGCCATCCTTGATGTCAGTGAATCTCGAGTAAGCCAAATTCACGGTCAGGCAATGATAAAGCTTAAAGCTAAAATCAATGACTGGATAAATTAGAGTACATAAAATAGTTGGGTTCGAACCTCACTGGAGGAAGTTTTGGATAAGAACATGAAGATTCTCGTGGTTGATGATTTCTCTACTATGAGAAGAATAATCAAAAACCTATTAAGAGATTTAGGCTTTACCAATGTTCAAGAAGCTGATGATGGTAGTACAGCACTTCCGATGCTACAAAATCAGGAGTTTGACTTTGTAGTAACTGATTGGAATATGCCGGGCATGCAAGGTATTGATTTGCTTCGTGCAATACGCGCAGATGAAAAGCTTAAGCACATTCCAGTGTTGATGGTTACCGCAGAAGCGAAAAAAGAACAAATTGTTGCAGCAGCGCAAGCTGGGGTGAACGGATATATTGTTAAACCGTTTACTGCAGGTACGCTCAAAACTAAGCTTGAAAAAGTATTTGAGCGACTAGGCTAACAGCAAGGGGATATGGCCTATGTCTGTAAATGCTGCGCCTCAAATTACACTTGAACAAGCTAAGCAACTTGTTGAGCTTCTAGAGCAAGGTGAACAAGAAAAAGCTGACCAGCTGATTTTAGAAGCTGCTAACAAAGAGCAATCGGAGTTATTTGCAGAAGTCGGAAAGCTGACTCGCCAATTACACGAGTCCTTGAAGAACTTTGAGCTGGATACTCGCCTCGCAGATCTCACGACAGAGGCTATTCCTGACGCCAAGCAGCGTCTTAATTATGTTATGGAAATGACAGAAAGCGCTGCTAACAAAACGATGGACGCGGTCGAAGAAAGCTTACCTCTTGCGCAGAACCTAGCGGATGAGTTAGCGCAAATAAAGCCCACTTGGGATCGATTGATGAGCAGAGACATTCAACTCGGTGAGTTTAAATCTCTGTGTCATGATCTCGACAGCTTTATGCAGACTTCAAAGACACGTACAGACGAATTACAAGGTTTAATGACGAATGTGCTGATGGCTCAGGACTATCAGGATTTGACTGGGCAGGTTATTCGGCGCGTCATTGAGCTTGTGAGAGAAGTAGAAGATAGTCTCATTCACCTCCTGACTGTTTTTGGTACTTCAGATGAAGCGCCTTCAACTGCTGTGAAAGCGAATGAAAACGAAATAAAAACAACCGAGACTATCAGTGATGAATTGTCTGGACCTGAAGGTCCAATTATTGACGCTGAATCGCGAGATGACGTGGTTTCTGGTCAAGACGAAGTCGATGACTTGCTATCTAGTTTAGGCTTCTAGTTGGAGAGTGTGTATGAGCTTTGAAGTCGATGAAGATATCTTGCAGGACTTTCTTGTTGAAGCAGGCGAAATATTAGAACTGTTATCTGAACAGCTTGTTGAACTAGAAAATAATCCTGAAGATAAAGAACTTCTCAATGCGATTTTCCGTGGCTTCCATACCGTAAAAGGTGGGGCTGGCTTCCTAGGTATGACCGAACTGGTCGATGCCTGTCACGGTGCGGAGAACGTGTTTGATGTACTACGACAAGGGCAACGAAAAGTAACTTCCGAACTGATGGATGTTATTTTGCAATCTTTGGATACGATCAACGAAATGTTCGCTTGTATTCAAAACCGTGAGGAACCAGAAGCGGCCGACCCTGTGTTGCTTGAAACACTCCACAAACTTAGCCAGCCTGCATCTGAAGACGAAGTCAGTGAAGTGATTGACGAACCTACTTCTGAGCCAGAACCTGTGGTGCCAGATTTAAGTGCTGATGATATTTTATTCGACGCCGATGTTGGTTCAGGCGATGATAGCGGCTCCAGCATCGATGAGATAACAGAAGAAGAATTTGAAAATCTTTTAGATGAATTACACGGTTCGGGTAATGCGCCTGCTGTTGCTCCGGCAACTAAACCTGAAGCTGTATCAACCGCAGATGATGGTGATATCACCGATGACGAATTCGATAACCTCTTAGATGAACTTCATGGTGTTGGTAAATTCGGTGGAGCACCAAATGCAGAAGATGCTGTTGCCCCAGAAGCGAGTGAACCTAAGGCTAAATCAACCTCACCAGCAGCCCCAAGTGGGTCTACTGGCGACGAAGAAATTACCGACGATGAGTTTGAAGCTTTGTTGGACGAGCTTCATGGTAAAGGCAGTGCACCTAAAGCGGTCGATGAATCGCCAGTAGAGGTTTCAGAGACTAAACCTGCGCAACCAGAGCCTGTTAAAGCCGCGCCAGCGCCGAAACCTGCACCAAAGCCTGCGCCCAAAGTTGAAGCTAAGCCTGCGACTCCAGCACCAGCACCGCAAAAAGAGCCCGAGGCTGCAAAAGCTTCCACACCAGCCGCTGCGAAGAAACCTGCGGCACAAGCTGAGACCACGGTCCGAGTTGATACTAAACGTCTTGATGAAATCATGAATATGGTTGGCGAATTAGTATTGGTTCGTAACCGTTTGGTTAGCTTAGCGAATAACACCAACAGCGAAAGCATGGGTAAAGCTATTTCGAACCTTGATGTAGTCACTGCTGATTTGCAGGGCGCCGTGATGAAAACGCGGATGCAGCCAATCAAAAAGGTATTTGGTCGCTTTCCTCGAGTAGTGAGAGACCTTGCTCGCAGCTTGAAAAAAGAAATCAACCTAGTTTTACAGGGCGAAGAGACGGATTTAGATAAAAATTTGGTTGAAGCGCTTGCAGATCCATTGGTCCACTTAGTGAGAAACTCAGTAGATCATGGCATTGAAATGCCTGACGTACGCGAAGCGTCGGGCAAACCAAGAATGGGTACAGTCACATTGTCAGCATCTCAAGAGGGAGATCACATTCTTCTCACGATTCGAGATGATGGTGCCGGTATGGACCCTGAAAAGCTCAAAAAGATTGCTATAAATAAAGGCGTTATTGACTCCGATCAAGCAAGCCGACTGTCCGATACCGAAGCCTATAATTTGATCTTCGCACCAGGGTTCTCAACAAAAGAGCAAATTTCAGACATTTCTGGTCGTGGTGTTGGGATGGACGTTGTTAAAACGAAGATCACTCAATTGAATGGCTCGGTAAATATCCAATCAGAATTGGGTGTTGGTACCGTATTAGAGATTAAGGTACCGCTTACATTGGCTATTTTGCCTACCTTGATGGTGGTAGTCGGAGAGCAAACGTTTGCGTTACCACTTGCCGGCGTGAACGAGATCTTCCATTTAGATTTGACAAAAACGAATGTGGTTGATGGTCAGTTGACTATCATAGTGAGAGAAAAAGCAATTCCGTTATTTTATCTTGAACATTGGTTGGTAAAAGGTGCGAACAGGGGCATGAGAAAGGCTGAAGGCCATGTTGTCATTGCGCAAATTGGCACTAAACAAGTCGGTTTTGTGGTTGACTCTCTGATAGGTCAAGAGGAAGTCGTAATCAAACCACTAGATGCGTTATTACAAGGTACACCAGGTATGGCTGGTGCTACCATCACATCTGATGGTGGTATTGCGCTAATCCTTGATGTCCCCAACTTATTAAAACACTACGCCTAATTTTATTAGGCGTAGTTCGAATTCTAGAGCGGCATTTGCTGCTCTGCTGTAGAGCAAATTAAAGAGCGTTGCCAATGGCAGTTAAAGTGTTAGTCGTAGACGATTCTAGTTTTTTTCGTCGTCGAGTCAGTGAAATTTTAGAAAAAGACAGTGAAATCAAAGTTATAGATTTCGCAGTTAATGGCAAGGAGGCGGTTGAAAAGGCCGCTTCATTGCGTCCAGACGTAATTACGATGGACGTGGAAATGCCTGTGCTTGATGGGATCAGTGCGGTGAAGCAGATCATGCAGGCCACTCCGACCCCAATCTTAATGTTTTCTTCGTTAACTCGTGAAGGCGCTAGTGCTACGTTAGATGCACTGGATGCGGGCGCTGTAGATTTTTTACCGAAAAAGTTTGAAGACATCGCTCGTAATAGCGAAGAAGCAATTAAGTCGTTACAAAATAAGGTAAAGGAAATTGGCCGCCGTCGCGTTAGCCGTTTTACTCGCCCTACTATTGCGACTCCGCCAAAGCGCGTCGAGTCTAGAGCAACTCGCGCTGATACAGGACGAGCAACGATCCCTCAACCGGATAGAAGTTTTCAGAGGCCTGTATCTGGTGGTACGTCTAGTGCTGCGGGTGCTAGAGCATCGGGTAAGAAATATGGACTGGTTGCAATTGGTACATCAACAGGTGGACCCGTTGCACTGCAAACAATACTAACTCAGTTGCCTGCAAACTTTCCTCATCCAATTTTACTTATCCAGCATATGCCGGCCGCATTTACACCTGCGTTTGCAGCAAGATTGAATAGTTTATGCCAGATTAAGGTTAAGGAAGCCGAGCAAGGTGATAGATTAATGCCTGGGGTGGCCTATTTAGCCCCTGGCGGTAAGCAAATGCTGGTTGAAAATCGCGGTGGTAGTAAGACACTAAAAGTGTTCGAAGATGATAGTCCAAGGATCACCTATAAGCCCAGCGTTGATGTGACATTTGCAAGTGTTGCAAAAGCTTATGGTGGCGACACGTTAGCGATTGTCTTAACGGGAATGGGCGCAGATGGCCGAGATGGTGCTCGTATGCTAAAACAGGTAGGGGCCACTATTTGGGCGCAAGATGAAGCGACTTGTGTTGTTTATGGTATGCCTCAAGCTGTCGCTGGCGCTGGACTTTCGTCGGATAGTATCGCCCTACAAGACTTTGCTGCGAGAATTAATAAAGAAGCGGGTAACCAATAGACTAAGTCATCACTTGGTTGCTTTGCTTGAAGCTTGTAAATATCAAACGTCTAAAAAGAATGAATAACATTGAGTTGGTATAGTATCTATTGAATGAAATCAATAGTGATAAGCGAAGGAATATAGAGTGAAAATTTGGACAGTAGCAAATCAAAAAGGTGGCGTGGGTAAAACCACGACGACGGTGAGCTTAGGAGGCATTCTTGCTGAGCAGGGTCACCGAGTTTTGCTTATTGATACTGATCCACATGCTTCACTGACATATTACTTTGGTATTGATTCTGAAGAGTTAGAAGTCAGTGTGTATGATATTTTTGCACGCGGCAGCAGCATGACGAGTGAAGAAATTTTACAGTCTCTTTGCCCATCAACCATAGAGAATCTTGATATTTTGCCTGCCACTATGGCCATTGCTACGCTTGATCGTAGTATGGGTAATAAAACGGGCATGGGACTTATCTTAAAGAAATCGCTCGAAAAAATAGCGGATCAATATGACTATGCTATTTTGGACTGTCCACCAGTGCTTGGCGTACTGATGGTCAACGCATTAGCAGCGAGTGAGCGGATTTTAGTACCTGTCCAAACTGAATTTTTGGCATTGAAGGGACTAGATAGAATGATGCGCACGATGGAGCTGATGCAGTCTTCACAGCAGAAACAGTATCAATATACTATCATTCCAACTATGTATGATAAACGGACCAAAGCGTCGTTGGAGGCGTATAAAACGTTGCTAGCAACATACAAAGAGGCTGTTTGGCCAGGTGTGGTTCCTGTAGATACTAAATTTAGGGATGCGAGTCTTGCACAGCAAGTCCCAGTACAATTTTGTCCTAAATCACGAGGCGTGTTCGCTTATCGTGCACTTTTGGACTATTTGAAGCAGTTAAGCTAGAGAGCATAATGAGTAAGCATTTATTTGCAAATGAAAAGGTGATGAAGCAGTATCTTGGCGCTCTATTACAAGAGGAGCCAGAGATTGAACAATGCGAATTATCACCGGTTGCAAAGCTACTTGAACAAGTAAAAGAGCCGGAATCCGAACTTGAGGATATAGACCTTCCAGTTGTCGTTGCTACAGAGCCTCAGGAGTCGGTGAGTGAAGTTATTGAAGAACAACCGAGTAAATTAGCTCAAGATCTTGAAGTCACTGAAAATACATCTATTATCAAAGAACAGACAACGATAGAATCCGTTTCTGCAAGGGAAGCCTATCAAGAAGGTGAATTTCAGGCATTGTTTTTTGAAGTTGCAGGCTTAACACTGGCGGTTCCGCTTAAATCACTTGGGGGAATACACCAACTGGGTGAAGTCAATCAACTCTTTGGTAAACCTAAATGGTTTAAAGGCGTGATGCTAAATCGTGAAGAAAAGCTTAATGTTGTTGATACTGCGCGATGGGTAATGCCTGAGAAGTTAACACCAAAATTAGAAGATGCTCTGGATTACCAGTATTTGATTACGCTTGGGGATAGTAACTGGGGACTGTTAGCAGAGAAACTAGTCAACAACTTAACACTCAAGCCTGAAGACATAAAGTGGCGCACAGCAGATGGTAAACGGCCTTGGTTGGCTGGGGTGATTAAAGAGAAAATGTGCGCGCTGATTGATGTAGAGAATTTAAACCGTTTGCTAGAACAAGGCCTCGATAGTCGAGAGCAGTAACTAGTATATTGATGGAGTGAAACCATGAGCCAAGATAGACTACTTTCTGCAGACAAAAATGCTGATAGTAATGATGAAGTATTGCAATGGGTTACTTACAAGCTTGAAGAGGAAACTTACGGTATCAATGTAATGCAAGTGCAAGAAGTATTGCGTTATACCGAAATTGCACCAGTCCCAGGTGCGCCAAGCTACGTACTCGGGATCATTAATCTGCGTGGTAACGTTGTAACGGTTATAGACACGCGAGCTAGGTTTGGCCTGCAAAGTGCAGAAGTAACGGATAATTCAAGAATTGTGATTATCGAAGCCGAGAAGCAAGTTATTGGTATATTAGTCGATAGCGTTGCTGAGGTGGTTTACTTACGTAGCTCGGAAATTGACAGCGCGCCAAACATCGGCACTGAAGAGAGCGCTAAGTTTATCCAAGGCGTATCAAACCGAGAAGGCGAGCTATTGATCTTAGTCGATCTTAATAAGCTATTAAGTGATGACGAATGGGATGAGCTGAGTCATATCTAGATGTCTGAAGTAGTAAACGCACAAACCGTTTTACTCGTCATATCAATAACCTCAAGCATACTTGCGTTAGTATGCTTGAGGTTTGTTTTTGTGCTGGGTAAAAAATTACAAGATGCGCAGGGTCAAACAGCGCAACTTTCGAGCTCACTGCAAGGCTCTGAGCAACAAATAGCAATATTACGCAGCGAAGTTGCGGAGTTACGCGCCAGTATCATGAGTATTGGTAAGCGGGTGGTCGCAACCGAGCAAGAATTAAATGATGTTGCGAATCAGCAAGCAGCACAGAAATATGATGACCCCGACGCAAAAATGTATTCTCGCGCCGTGAAAATGGTGGAACTTGGCGCTGATATTGAAGAGGTGATGCGCGAGTGTGAGTTGCCAAGAGCTGAGGCAGAGCTGCTCATGTCTTTACATAACAAATCAAAATGATTGTCTATAGGGCCTGTTGACCTTTCAAGTTTGTTTTTGCAGCAGTTTGATTGGTATTTATACAAGGCAGAGCCTGCGTAGCATAGTTATTCTATGTAAGTTAGGCGATAACACAGAAGAAATTCCAATCAAGCGCTGCCCTTTGGGTTCCCCTGAGTGCGCTTTGTTCTTTGTTGCTCAACTTTTGCCTAGATTACTAGGCGGCAAGTCGAGCGTCGCGATCAAAACACACTCAGGAGAACAAAAATCAAACAGCAAAGGTCAACAGGCCCTAGAAAGTAGAAAATTTTGGCTATGCCTTAATATCTAGCTTGCCACGAAAACCTTCCCAGCCAGGTGGAAACTTACCACGCATAATGTAAGAAAAAGCGATGAGTTCAGCAATCACATAGTAGAGCTCCCGTGGGATCTCTTGGTGTAACTCAAGTGCACTGAGTGTTTGTGCTAATGATTCATCTTCATGGATCATGATGTTTTTCTCTTTTGCCAGCGCAATAATTTCCTCTGCCAGCTCGCCATATCCTTTAAAGGTGACCTGAGGTGCGCTTCCAGCTTCATATAACAGTCCAATAGCAGATTTTTGTGTCATCTTTTTTACACCTTAATGTTGATAATTGCGTGTTCATTAAAGAACTTATCTTGAAAGCTGGCTTCTTCCCTAAGGCCTATCTCTGCGACTTGTAGCCCATGAGATGCTAACTTATGTCTGAGCGTTGCTAAATGTGGCTCTGCGAGCTGCTTGACCTGATTGGAGGTGGCTACTAATGCACATTCTAGGGCTTTATCCATCAGCTCGGCTTGGGCATGGATCTGACCTTTTTCTGCAAAATCAAAACAAAGACGAATAAACCACACAGACTTCTCTGGCATACCAGGTTTGGGCGACTTTTTATATTCACCTATTTGTAATTGTGTTTGCTGTTGCTCTTGTCCTACTTTAGTGGGGAAGAGCAGGTTTACAATCAACTGTGCTTCGCTGTCTTGTTTCGCAGAGTTGGTCGCTGTAGTTGGTGATTTTTGCGGTTGTAATTGGTTGTGCAATTGCCCCAATTCGTTTAACAGCTCTTTTGCTTGTGGTTGTTGAAGCGCGTCTGCTATTTGCTTGGGGGAGAGCAGCTTCAGCTGTGGTAGTAGCGTATCCAGCAAGGCTTGTATTTTTTGCGTTGCTTGCTCATTGCTCTGAGCTTGGTTTGCCACCTGGCTACCTAATAACGACACAATTAAACGGTCCAACATTTGTGTAAAGCTCGATTGAGCTAAACTTGTTGGCGTGTTAGCAAAGGTTGCCATGCCCAGTTGGCTTTCTAACTGGTTCTTAACGGTAAGCGCGCTCACTGAACGGTCATCAAGCAAGCGCGTAAATGCTTGGTTGACTAATTTCTGTAATTCAGGCGTTTGTTTGAATGTATCTGCTTTTACGAGTTTTTCGATAGTTGCAGAAGCTTGGCGTAACATGTTTGGTGTGTTTTCTTTTTGTTCGGATTTAGCCATGGGCAGAGTAAGCAGGGCTTCAATCACCCCTTTAATTTGATTGCTGGTAGACTGCGGTACTTGAGAAGGCGTAGCGGTTACTTGTGTGCGTTGTGAATGTGTAGATGGCAACTGGAACGTTTTAGCCGAATCTACAGGCGCAGAACTCGTTTTACGATAAAGCGGCCGCGCTAATGCTTGTGTTAGCTGTTCAACTTGCTTGTTGCTAAGCGACAGTTTACCTGTGAGGGTGTCCAATAATAAGGACAGGGCTTTTTGTTTTACCTCAAAATCGACCGGGGGCGACTGATATTTTGGTGTCTCTGCGAGCTGGTGTTGTAAGTAACGAGCAATGGAGCTGGCTAACTTTTCGTTTTGCAAAGGTGTGTGACTTTTTTGCAATGGTAATGGTTGCTTTGCCATCAGCTCTGTAAGATTAAGTTTTATTTGGTTTGAGAGTTGCTGCAGTGGCGTGCTTGGTTTATTTTCATTGTGAGCACTTACTTTCTCGCTTGGCTCAAGCAGAGTTGCGACCGAGTGACTCAAAACATCATTTTTACCTTTATTGACAGGGGAGTTCGCGGGCTGAACAACCTGATTTGTAAGTGGCTTCCCAAAAGGTCTTCCGATCAGTACTTGCAACGCTTTTACTACCGTTGACTTAATTTGTTGCAGATTGACTTCAAGTAACGGTTTGTCATACGCCAGCGTATGTACTGATGCTAAGCGTGACTCAAGCGGTGAAGGTGCATCCTTATTGACTGCGCTTACGTGTTGCAGCAAAGCGCTAAGCGGCTTTATGGTTTCTACTTTTACTTGTTGTGTCGATTTTGTGATATCAATTCCATTGAAAGCCGTTTTTACTTCGCCCTTTTGCCATGTGGTTGCTGCAGGCCAGTTACTGCTTATTGGCGATAAGGTTACTGAACGATCATGAATGTTAAGTGTTACTCCACTTGGCTGCGGCTTCACCTCAACACTGCTAAGTTGACTAGAGATAAGTTTTGCAATCATTGACTTAGGTAAAGCCGTACTAAACAGCAAGTCTTTAAATTGATTGACGACCTGCAAGGAAACATTACTTTGTTGGGCACTAAGATGCGCAATAAGTTTACTTTCACTTGCGAGCAAGTCTGCCACGGCTTGCGGAAGCGGTATTTTTAAATCAAGCGCCTTGATGTGTAATGTGGCGTTTTGCAACGTGGTTGCTGAAGACTGTATTACTGGGCTTGGCGTATGCGTCTTTAGCGTCGTTAAAATATCAAAAAGCTGTTTTGTTAGTGTTACTTGTGCTTGTAGTTTGGGCGTTTGAAAGGTAACCACCTTGCCAGTTTCATCAATACTAACCTGTGCTTCTGGAAGCTGATTGGGCTGGGTTGGAGGCTTAAGCGCAAGTTGGATAGTTTGCCAGCGGCCATCAATTGCCACATCCATTTTTAGTTTATCGTTACTAATTTGGATATTCTTTGCTGCAAACGGTTGGTTTTTGGCTAAGTCTAATCTCGATACTTCGCTATTATCTGTGCTTATCACAGATGCTGTCGTCGTATTTGTTGTAATTGGCAGCTTATTCATTATTTTAAATCAAATTTTCGCTAATCGGTCGCATCGGATTATTCGTATTACCATACCATTATGTTAGACTAACGCCCAATTTTAGGTAAAGAGAAGCCCAAGTTTGCTAGAGATAGACGCCGTCACTTGTACCAAACAAGATAGATGCTTGTTTGACTCATTAAGTTTCACTCTCCATGCGGGGCAGATCATGCAAATTGAAGGCCCAAATGGTGCCGGAAAAACCTCTTTGTTGAGGATCATTGCTGGGTTCGCCAGAGCGGACGAAGGGCAGATCCGCTACAACAGCACTGATATCCGCGATGATTATGATTCATTCGCTGCCGATTTATTATTTATTGGTCATAAGACAGGTGTCAATCAACAACTTAGTGCCTACGAAAATGTCCAACATTGGCTTATGGTTCATGGCGCTCAGGCCGATGAAGAAGAAGTCTATACACTGCTTGCCAAGCTCGGTTTAATAGGGCTTGAAGATGTACCTGTGCGGACATTGTCGGCAGGCCAACAGCGCCGTGTTGCATTAGTACGTTTGTGGCTGAATCAAGCCAAGCTTTGGGTGCTAGATGAACCATTTACTGCGCTGGATAAAAAAGGGGTCGCCATGTTGCAAACCCAATTTCAGTCTCATCTCGACAAGGGGGGCGCCATTTTATTGACGACCCACCAAGATCTCACCGCACATTTTGCACAGTTACAAACCTTGGCGTTGGAGTACCGTTTGTAATGCAGACTCAACATTCTTATTGGTTAGCTTTTAAATCGGTTTATGCCAAAGATGTGACCTTGGCCTTTAGACAGCGAGCTGAGATAGTCAATCCTTTGTTGTTTTTCTTAATCGTGATCACCTTATTTCCGTTAGCGATTGGGCCCGAACCTGCGCTGCTTACCAGAATGGCTCCGGGTATTATTTGGGTAGCGGCGCTTTTATCGACTATGTTAGGTCTAGATAAATTATTTAGGGACGATTACAACGACGGCTCATTAGAGCAATTGATTGCTTCACCTTATCCTTTATCGCTATCAGTATTAGCAAAAGTAGCAGCGCATTGGACAGTCAGTGGTTTGCCAATGGTGGTGCTTGCGCCCTTATTCGCGCTGTTAATGAATCTCGAATCGCAGTCTCTCAATGCGACTGTATTGACCTTACTGATAGGTACACCGTTATTAAGTTTTATTGGGGCTATTGGCGCAGGACTCACCGTTGCATTGCAAAAGGGTGGCATTTTAATGAGTTTACTCGTCCTTCCGCTTTATATCCCCGTATTGATCTTTGCAACGTCCGCCATAGATACCAGTAGCATGTCTTTAGCGTATGGTGGTCAGCTTGCAATCCTTGGTGCGATGCTTGCCGTCGCAATTGTTGCCGCACCAATTGCCATATCGTCAGCTTTAAGAGTGAGTGTAAGTTAAAATGTGGAAGTGGTTACATCCTTATGCCAAAGCGGAGCGTGCTTACCAACTGTGTAACACCTTGCTTCCTTACTTTGCCGTGATTGCGGTAGTGGGCTTAATTGTTGGATGGGTTTGGGGGTTAGCCTATGCGCCAGCCGACTACCAACAAAAAGACAGCTATCGTATTATCTTTATTCATGTGCCGTCGGCTATCTGGTCGATGGGCGCATACTCGTCTATGGCTATTGCGGCTATTGTTGCCTTAGTATGGCAAATTCGTAATGCTGAACTGGCGGTTATCGCCATTGCACCTATTGGTGCGGCAATGACCGCGATTGCGTTAATCACTGGTGCTGCTTGGGGTAAACCTATGTGGGGCGCTTGGTGGGTCTGGGATGCAAGATTGACGTCAGAGCTTATCCTACTGTTTTTGTATTTTGGTGTTTTGTCTCTATATCACGCCTTTGAAGATAAAAAATCAGGTGGTAGAGCTGCCTGTATTCTTGCCATTGTCGGGGTCGTTAATCTGCCTATTATTCATTTCTCGGTAGAGTGGTGGAATACGCTGCATCAGGGGTCAACTATCACCAAATTTGATACGTCAGCGATCGATCCTTCCATGTTGTGGCCTTTGTTGATCAACATAGTGGCGTTTGCTGGTGTGCTTGGCGTGGTTACGCTAATTCGTTTGAAAAATGAAATTTTGCGAAGCGAGCAACACCGTCCTTGGGTCCGCGAATTAGTGAATAGGGGTTAATCATGCAGTTTGAATCCTTCAGTGAATTTTTAGCCATGGGTGGCTATGGCTTTTATGTTTGGCTCTCATTCGGCTCATGTGCATTAATACTGGCAGGTATTTTAGTCGGCTCTATCTTGGATGGTAAGGCGCTAAAGCAAGCAGTTAAAGCGCAAATGGCAAGAGAAGCACGCATTAAAAAAGCAAAAGAGGAGTCGCAAGCATGAATCCTAGACGCAAAAAGAGATTATTCACCGTTGTTGCCGTTATCTTTGGTATTGGCGCAGCGGTCGGGCTTACGCTTTACGCACTACAAGAAAATATTAATTTGTTTTACACGCCGAGCGAGCTTGTTGAAGGTAAAGGTGAGTTAAAAGAAATACCGCAAATTGGTCAGAAATTGCGCATTGGCGGTATGGTTGTGCCTGGTTCAGTGGTGCGTGATGAAACGTCCTTAGATGTGTCATTTAAACTTATCGACACCGGTCCTATGGTTACTATTCGTTATAAAGGCATTCTTCCTGATCTATTCCGTGAAGGCCAAGGTATCGTAGCACAAGGGACATTAGTTGAGTCTAATGTAGTTGAAGCGTTTGAAGTACTTGCCAAGCATGATGAAGAGTATATGCCATCAGAAGTGGCGGAAGCCGTGAAAGGCATTAAGCACGAAAAGCCAAAATATAATTTAAACAGCGAGAACTAAGATGGTCCCAGAAATAGGTTACTTCGCCTTAGTTCTGGCGATGGCATTGAGCTTATTACTGTGTATTTTCCCATTGTGGGGGGCTTATACGGGTAATTTGAGGCTGATGAAAGCCGCTCCTTCACTGGCCGTTGGTCAGTGTATTCTTGTGGTGTTCTCATTTATGGTACTGATCTACATCACGTTAATGGATGACTTTACGGTTGCGTATGTGGCACATCATTCGAGCAGTACTTTGCCTTGGTATTATAAAATCACCTCAACGTGGGGTGGACATGAAGGCGCAATTTTACTGTGGTTGGTAATGCAATCCATGTGGACCATGCTGGTTGCAGTGATGTCAAAGTCGCTACCGTGGGTTTTGCGAGCGCGTGTGTTAGGCGTCCTTGGCTTTTTAGGTGTGGGCTTTATGCTCTATACCCTGTGGATGTCGAGCCCGTTTGAGCGTTTGCTTCCTTACTTCCCTGTTGAAGGGCGTGATTTAAATCCATTATTGCAAGACCCTGGAATGATCATTCACCCGCCACTCCTTTATATGGGTTATGTTGGCTTATCTGTGTCATTCTCTTTTGCAATTGCTGCGCTTTTAACCGGTAAACTTGATAATACTTGGGCTAAATGGTCACGTCCTTGGACAATGGCCGCATGGGGCTTTCTTACTCTTGGCATTACAATTGGTAGTTGGTGGGCGTACTCAGAGCTTGGCTGGGGCGGTTGGTGGTTCTGGGATCCGGTGGAAAACGCTTCACTGATGCCTTGGCTTGTTGCAACCGCTTTATTGCATTCACTCGCAGTAACAGAAAAGCGTGGTGTGTTTAAGTCTTGGACCGTACTACTTGCTATCACCGTGTTTAGTTTATGTTTACTTGGTACCTTTATCGTTCGCTCAGGCATTATCGTATCGGTGCATGCGTTTGCAACCGATCCTGACCGTGGTTTATATATCCTGTCATTCTTGGCTGTGGTTGTGGGTGGTAGCTTAGCGCTTTACGCACTGCGCGTAGCTCAAGTATATAGTGAGGGGCGCTATCAATTCATTTCGCGTGAAGTGGCGCTGTGGATCAACAATATCTTCTTAGTGGTTGCGACCTTGATTGTATTGTTAGGCACGTTATTGCCTATGATCCACAAAGAGCTGGGCTTAGGCTCTATTTCTATTGGCGTGCCTTTCTTTAACCAAATGTTTGCGATATTAATCGTGCCATTCGCGATTTTGCTAGGTTTAGCACCTATGCTGCGCTGGAAACAAAATAAGATGCCGCCACTAGTTAAAAAGTGGGCTGTATTGATTGCGGTGAGTTTGGTACTCACGGCGACGTGGTTGTACTCGAGCTACGAAGTGGTGGCACCACTTACGTTTGTTGCGACAGCGTTGGCTGTGTGGATAAGTGTGGCTACCGCTGCTGACTTATTTAATAAAGTGACTGTTCACCCAAGTGTTGCGATCGGCTTTAAAAAGCTAGGATTGAGCTATTGGGCAATGGTACTCGGGCACGTTGGTATTGCCTTTGTTATCGCGTCGGTGACGTTAACTTCAGCATACTCAGTTGAGCGCTCCGTGAGCATGATACCCGGTGAAACGGCGATGCTAAACGAGTACGAATATCGCTTTGATGGCGTAAAAGAAATTCGAGGCCCTAACTACGGTGGTCATGCTGGCGTAGTGACGGTATTCAAAAATGGTAAAAAAGTCACCGAGCTGCATGCAGAAAAACGCCGTTATGATGTAGGGATGCAGTTTATGACCGAAGCCGCTATTGATGATGGTTTCTTCCGTGATTTATATCTAGCACTCGGCGAGCCGCTTTCTGCAGGCGCGTGGTCGCTTAGGATCTATCACAAACCATACGTACGCTGGATGTGGCTAGGTGGGCTACTTATCTCTTTTGCCGGCTTCATTGTGCTTGCGGATAAACGCTACCGCAGCCGCGTGAAAAAATCATCCCAAGTGGAGGCTTAACATGAACCGCAAGTTATTAGGTTTAGTGCCTTTTTTGATATTTATTTTCCTGTGTGTGTTTTTGTACCAAGGACTATTTGGTAATCCTAGAGAGATCCAGACCGGCCGTTTAGGACACACTATGCCTGAGTTTTCATTACCCGATCTAATGGATAGTGATAAAATCTGGACAGCCGACTCGCTTAAGGGTGAAGTCTACTTGATGAACGTATGGGGCACTTGGTGCCCAACCTGTATCGCTGAGCTGGGTTATTTAACTGAGCTTAGAGAGCGTGGCGTGAAAATAATAGGTCTGTATTACGAGCAGGCTTATGACCCTGATTTTGGCGACCAGTTTGATATCAATGCTCTAAGACAAGATGTCAATAACATGCTGAGTCGTGCTGGTAACCCATACCAATTTAACATTCTTGATTTGGAGCGTACATTAGCACTGGATCTAGGTGTTTCAGGCGCGCCAGAGACTTTTTTGGTAGATAAGCAAGGTAAGATTTTGTTGCATCATACTGGCGACATCAATGAACGCGTGTGGCGCACTAAGTTTGCGGCAATTTATCAGGAGTTGGCGCAATGAAATATGTAATTGTTTTGCTTTTAATGATGATTACCGCAGCGGCACAAGCAACGGAAGACAAATATAACTTTGCTACAGCTGAACGTGAGCAAACTTTCCGAGAGCTGACTCATGAGCTACGCTGCCCGAAATGCCAGAACCAAAACATTGCAGATTCAGATGCCGTCGTAGCCAAAGATCTGCGTGATAAAGTCATCGCTTTGGTTAATGAAGGTCAGTCTAAGCAAGAGGTCATTGATTATATGATCGACCGCTATGGTTATTTCGTTCATTATCAACCACCTGTTACGCCTGCAACGATCGTACTTTGGGTACTGCCAGTGGCAATCATTATTTTAGGCTTCGGCTTTATTGTGTTTCGTCAAAAACGCGCTGCGAAAAAGCAAGATTGGAATGCAGCGGACGAACAAAAGCTGACAGAGCTCATTAATCAATATCAACGTCAGGAGCGTGAGCAGTGAGCGAATTCTCGACAGATTTAACCCAAATGTGGTTTTTGTTTCTTCTGCTGGGCGTATTTGCCGGTCTCTTTGTGGTTTTTCCGTTTATTAAAAAAGAAAGACACATCACGGTTGATCATGATGCGAATGCCGAGCGTATCGATATTTTCCATCAGCGTTTGGAAGAGTTAAAAGAAGAGCTTGCTAATCAGCGTATCGAAAAAGACAGTTATAATGAATCTGTGGTTGAACTCAAGCGTCGCTTATTGAATGAGCTATCGCCTGAACAATCATTGACGAGTCGTGGTGACAACCGTGTGTTGGCGCTCACGGGTATTGCTTTTATGGTGCTGGTGACAGGTGTCTTTTATTACTACACGGGTAGTCACAGGCAAATAGCGAGCTGGCATGAAGCCGTTGAAAAGTTACCTGAGTATGGTGAGCGTGCAGTAATGCAATCTGGAGAGCCGCTAAATGCCAACGAGCTACAAGCATTTGCGCTGGGGCTAAGAACTAAACTAGCAACCGCTGGCGACGATGCAGTTGCATGGATGTTACTTGGTCGTGTTGCAATGTCACTTAGTGACTTTGAGATGGCGATGCAGGCATTTGATAAAGCACTCGTGATGCAACCTAATAACAATAATGTCCTAGTGAATTATAGCCAAGCGTTGTTGATAGAGGGCTCAGAGCCAAGTATGAATCGCGCGGCCAGAATGTTGTCAAAAGTGCTCAAGAATGATCCAGCGAATATTGATGCGATTAGCTTGTTGGCGTTAATTGCCTATGAACGTCAAGATTGGAAAGAGTCAAAAGCCGCTTTTGAAGTCTTGTTGTCACAATTAACCAAAGATGATCCGCGTTATGAGATGATCGCAGGGCGGATTGCTGAAATCGAACAAAAGTTAGGTCAACAAACAGATGAGTCAGTTGCTGCCAAAGCCAATATTGTTGCTACCGTAACCATTTCGGCAGAGTTACAGAACAAGATTCCAAAGGACAGTACCTTGTTCGTTTTTGCAAAGGCAGCTGAAGGTCCCGCCATGCCATTGGCGGTGGCCAAAATTACAAACTTTAACTTGCCAATGACGGTAAACCTAGATGATAGTATGGCAATGATGCCTGAATTAACCTTGTCGAAATTTTCTCAAGTTACGGTCATTGCTCGTGTTTCTAATGATGGTTCAGTTATGCCTTCAGAAGGAGAACTTGAGGGTGTTTCAAGCGTAATTGAACTTCAACAAGGCGAAAATCAGCTCAATGTCGAGATTAGTCGTGTCTTAACAAATACAGGGAATTAAATGCTTAAAGCTGTGCTCACAGGTTTACTTGCGCTGACGGTTGTTGGTTGTGCGCAAGTACCCGAAGAGAAAAAGGATCCACGAGATCCATTTCAATCACTTAACCGCCCACTCTATGATTTCAACATGGATGTGTTGGATGCCTATATTTTACGTCCTGTTGCTAAAGGGTATGTCGCGGTGACTCCCGCTCCTGTACGCAGTAGTGTGGTTAATTTCACCACCAACATCGCCGCACCGACCGATGCAGTAAACGCAGCACTACAGGGTAAGCCTGATCATATGGCAATCAATGTTGCTCGCTTTTTAGTTAATTCTACGGTCGGTATTTTTGGCTTGTTTGATGTTGCGAAAACACTTGGGCTTGAGCTTAAAGACGAAGATTTTGGCCAAACCCTTGGTGTGTGGGGCGTTGGCGATGGTGCGTATATTATGATCCCTGGTATGGGACCGACGACCGCGAGAAACTTAACGGGTGATGTAGTCGATAACTTTGTCTTGCCAGAAATTGCACTCACTACGCCACAAACAGTATTAGTGTTCGCGCTGCGTGCGGTTGAAGCAAGAGCGGCTTTGATGTCACAAGAAAAGCTGCTAAATGAGTCGCTTGATCCATACACTTTCTTAAAAGATGTATATTATCAACGTCAATTGTACGAGCTATTCGATGGCAACCCGCCAATGGAAGAAGAGCCGGATGATTTTGACGAGAACTTTTTAGAGAACTTGTAAAAATAAGGTCGGCAATCGCCGACCTTATGGTTATCTTAGTATACGGTTAGAAGCGCCAGTTAAGATTTGCCCAGAGTGTCCGTCCCAGCTCATTGACTCGATCAATTTGGTCAAAGCCACTTACCGCGGCGCCGGAACGACTTAAATGCTCGGCATAGGTTTTATCGAGTACATTATCTACGCCAGCACTGAGCTGTAATGCATCGCTATATTGATAATTGGTATTGAGTGAAAGCGTGCCAAACCCAGCCGTCGCAGTGACGTCCTGCCCTGCAATATTCCCTTGTCCAATCGCCACTCTGTGCTGATGTTGTACTAATCTTACCAATCCGCCTAGTTGCCACTTATCGCTTAGTTGGTAATTGCTCACAATACGCAGTTGTAGGGGCGGTTGCTGAGCTAATGCGAGATTGTTGGTAAGGTTATTACCCTTTACGTAGTTGATACTACCGGTGAGTTGTAGCGCTTTGCTCGCTTGCCACATTACTTCACCCTCAAAACCTAAGGTTTCTGCGTCAATATTTCTGGTCACTTTTGACGTCATATTCATCTTTTTAAACATATTGTCGATTAATAAATAGTCGTCAATTTGGTTATAGAACACTGAGAAGTTGACGTTAATGTTTTTGAACTGCTTTACCAATCCAGCATCTAATTGCACGGTTTTTTCAGTATCGACATTAAAGGCAGAAATAGACGTTTCACTTCCTCGGCTACCACCGACTACTTCCCAGTAATCGGGAAAGCGCTCTGTAATGCCGAAGCCGACAAAATAGCTACTGTTTTTAGATTGTGCTTGATAGCGGCTAAATCCGCTGAATAACGTATCTTCTCTTGTTTGTAGGGCGGTTGGGTTTGGTTTCATCGACATCATTGCGCTTATCATGGTGCGATGATCTTCACTTTGCCAATCATCAATGCGCAATCCGCTAACCCATTGGCTAGTTTGACTCAATTGATATTCGAACTCGGCAAATACACCGAGCTGTCTAAATTCAGCATCTATTTGGCGTGGCATCGTTTCTACCGGATTGTTGAATTGATCTCGGCTGACTCTATTGCGGTGCTCATTTGCTTGATAATCGACACCGTAAATAAAAGTATGTTGGGTATTGATTTCTGAAGTCAACGTAAGCTTTGCGCCGTAAGTTTTGCGGTCAGGGTTGGAAGAGGTTGGGGTTTTCATCATCATGTTAGCAACAAAAGGACGTAAGCTATGATTGTCCATGATGTGGTCAACGTAGTTATAGTATGCGTTGAATGTTAACTCTTCAATCAGAGATGAAAGGGAAGATAATTTGATATTCAGGCCAATATTTTCTCGGTCGAAGAGGCTGCCATCCATCATGCGGTCGGCATAGGCAACTTCACCATCGCTTACCCCGTAAGTGATAGAGTAAAAAGCGTCATCGCTTGGGGTATAGGCAAACTCTGTGTCTATATTCCAGCGCTCATACGCTGAGTGAACTTTGGTGCCATTACCATCTTCATAATCATCTGCATCACTGTAATTTGCTGCGATCCGAGCGTATCCGCGTTCATTACCAGCCTTGATATCGCTGTTAACACTGTGGCGGCCTTGGCTCGAAAGCACCGCATTGGTAAAGCCAATCACTTCAGATTTAGCTAGGCGTTCATTTTCACGTTCAAACACCACAGTCGCAGCACTGTTGCCTGGACCATACAACACAGTTTGTGGGCCTTTGATGACTTTTAAGGTGTCGTAGGATTGTGGCGTAATATATGCCGTAGGCGGGTCCATGCGGCTACCGCAACCACCAAGCGTTTGACCATTATTGGCGATAATGGCAATTCTAGAGCCTGCCATGCCACGAAACACAGGGTCGGCACTTGCGCCGCCTTTTTTAATGAGTGAGAATCCCGCAATTGAAGAGAGTAAATCCGCGCCATCTTGTGCTGGTAGTGGTTGGCGTACTGCTTTGGTATCCGTTGTTAGCGTAATTGGTGTTTGCATCGGTGCAATAACAACGATTTTTTCGATTTCATCAGCATGGGTGATGGGGGATAAGGAAACAATAGCAAGAGAGAGTAGGGTGCGTTTCATAAGTTCACTTTGAAGTTGTTATAGTGCACTTATTTTATCGCTATCAGGTGCTTAGTGGGATGCGACAGATTGTCGCATCCTTTGGTTGGTTACTCTATCGCTTTTATTTGAGTGTCACTCCAAACTTGCGATTTTTGATATAGCTCGGCGATATTTTGGCTGGTTACGCCAAGAGATTTTGATATGGTTTCAACACTCTCCCAGTCACCCTTTTCCATAGATTCAGCAAGGTCCAGATAAATACCAAAAGCACTCGGTTTTTTCAGTAGGGTTGATTTAATTTCTTGAGATAAGGGTAATTTCGTCAATAAACTGGCCATATCGTCATCGAGAATGGCGTCCATCAGTGACATCATGCCAACCAAAAATGTACTTCCAGTATCGGAGACTTTATTGGCCTTGGTTGCTATTGCTTCCATAAAGTGTGCGCGCAATAAAGAAAGTGAAAGTAGTTCTTTGGGCTTTTCAGTATTAAGCTGTGAAGCAAATAATAATGAGATCAGACGCTTAAGCTCTTCACTACCGAGTACAACCAAGGCTTGTTTAATCGTTGATATTTCTGCTCGGCGTTTAAATACAGCACTATTTGCATAACGAAGAAGTTTGTAGCTTAGGTTTACATCACGTTCAAAGACCTGTGTGATCCTAGCAAGGTCGGGCTCAACGCTTGAAGTCTCATAAAGCAATTCAGCCATGGCTAATTCCGAAGGAGCCAACGCTTTGGTTTTGACCATTTCGGGTTTGGCAAAAAAGAAGCCTTGAAAATATTTGAATCCAAGCGACTTGGCGAGTTCAAACTGTTCGTAGGTTTCTACTTTTTCTGCCACTAAATCAATATTGGGGAAATCCTGTATCGCGGTTTTAATGGTATGGATTTGCTCTAGGTTAGTTGCCAACAAATCGACTTTTATCTGGTCAATATAGGGAAAAAAATGGCGCCATACATTTTGGTGATGGTAATCGTCAAGTGCAAGCGTATAGCCTTGCTCTTTAAGCTCTTTTACACACGCTAAGAGTCTTTTCCCCGGTTGTACCGTTTCTAATATTTCGACGACGACTTGTTCTGGCGCCAACATTTGCACATAGCCTTTTGCCAGCGTCTCTAGGGTGAAGTTAATGTAAGCAGGGCGTTGATTTGTGAGGTCATCAAGACCAAAGGTAAACTGGCTGCCTTCAACCAAGCGACTTGTTGCTTCATCACCGTCAATTTCGGGAAATACATTATTTAGGCCATCACGAAATAAAAGTTCGTATCCAATCAATTCCCTTTGGACATCAAAAATTGGCTGACGAGCCGCGTAAAAGTACATAGATACTACCGTCCAAACAAATGCTATTGGCTTTAATATAAGGTAAAAGTGCAATCAGGTCACGCTGGGAAATTGAGTTTACAGAATATGGGTAAATACAGAACATAGGCTGAATGATAATTAACCAGTTGAATTAGGTACGAATAAAATACTGTTTTGATCAATGGTCGCAGGTGGTTGGGTGTATGGTTTGTGCATGTTATAGTGGGTCCTTTATGTTTTTGGCTTTTATTCAAAGTGAGTTAGAAATCGAATAATTAAGTGATAGAAAAAGCTCACATTTGGAGAAGAGCCCAACTAACAATTAGGAGGCTAATTTGGAGATAGGTACGATAATCTCTCTCGCATTGTATTTTATTGCGATGTTGGGAATTGGGTTATACGCATATAAAAAGTCGACCAGTGATGTGTCAGGCTACATGTTGGGCGGTCGTAGCTTACCACCAAGTGTAGCGGCGCTTTCAGCGGGCGCATCCGACATGAGTGGTTGGATCTTAATGGGTCTGCCGGGTGCCATGTTCCTGTATGGTTTTAGCAGTACATGGATTGCAATAGGTCTTGTGATTGGTGCTTGGCTTAACTATTTATTGGTTGCACCACGCCTGCGTGTTTACACAGAGTATGCAAATGATGCGATAACCATTCCTGACTATTTTGCAAATCGTTTTGAAGATAAAGGAAACGCGCTAAGAATAGTCTCAGCGTTAGTGATCATTGTTTTCTTCACCCTATATACCTCCTCTGGTGTGGTTGCTGGTGGTAAGCTGTTTGAAAGTTCATTTGGCATGAGCTATGAGAGTGGTTTATACATCACCACCGGAGTTGTTGTGCTTTATACTTTATTTGGCGGCTTTTTAGCGGTAAGTCTGACCGACTTTGTACAAGGTTGTATTATGTTTATCGCTTTGATTTTAGTGCCTTTAGTTACCTTCTCACTGCTCGATAATCCGCTATCTCAAACACTAAATGAGTTAAACCCAACGATGTTAACTTGGGTTGGTTCGGCTGGTGCAATAGGTATTATTTCAGCAATGTCTTGGGGTCTTGGCTACTTTGGTCAACCTCATATTATCGTGCGCTTTATGTCTGTTCGAAGTGTGAAAGACATGCCGACAGCGCGTCGCATAGGGATGAGCTGGATGATAGTTGCAGCTCTCGGTGCTGTGGGCACTGGTTTGTTTGGTGCAGCTTACGCACATGAACATGGGCTTGTTGTGGATGATGCCGAGACCATTTTCTTGATTTTATCTCAGCTATTGTTCCATCCATTGATTGCAGGTTTTTTACTGGCAGCTATTCTTGCCGCAATTATGAGTACTATTTCTTCGCAATTGTTAGTGAGTTCAAGTTCGTTAACTGAAGACTTTTATAAGATATTCTTGAATAAGAATGCTTCGGATAAAGAGCTGGTGCTTGTTGGTCGTGCTAGTGTGCTGGTTGTAGCGCTTGCTGCCATTTATCTTGCGTATGACAGAGATAGCTCGATTCTAGATCTTGTAAGTAATGCTTGGGCTGGTTTTGGTGCAGCATTTGGCCCACTGGTGCTGATAAGCTTATTCTGGTCTCGCATGAACTTTGCTGGCGCGCTTGCTGGTATGGTATCTGGCGCGGTGACTGTGTTGGTATGGATCTATGGTCCGTTTACTTATAATGGTGAGCCGCTTAGCGCGACATTATATGAAATTGTTCCAGGGTTTATTGTTGCGACTATCGCTATCTTTGCTGTCAGCCTTCTGACCAAGGAGCCAAGTAAAGAGATCACTACCTTATTTAATAAAGTAGAAAACGCGCTTGATTAAAGCCGGTTGAAGTGAATAAAAAACGGAGCATTTGCTCCGTTTTTTATTTCTTAAAGATACGTAAATACGGTTTAAGGGGTCACTTTAAGCTTGTTCTTTTAAGTGGTTAATCACGACTTCATGGTGATCTTTGGTTTTAAACTTATTGAACACGTTCTTGATGGTGCCGTCTTGACCGACTAAGAAAGATAGGCGATGAATGCCGTCATATTCTTTACCCATAAATTTCTTTAATCCCCACACACCAAACTCATCGGCTACCGCGTGGTCTTCATCCGAGAGTAAGTCAAAGTTGAGTTCTTTTTTGTTTTCAAAGTTCTTTAACTTTTTCACAGGATCTGGACTAATGCCAACGGCTACGGTGTTTAATTCAGCCAGTTCAGCTTTGTGGTCACGCAGATTTTCAGCCTGAACGGTACAGCCTGGGGTCAATGCTTTAGGATAAAAATAGACTAAAACTTGATGTGACTTTAATAAAGTAGCAAGCTCAACAGTCTCGTCGTTTTGGTTTTGCAGTGAGAATAATGGTGCTTTATCACCAACTTTCAAAGTATTCATAGTAAATCCTTAGCGAATGCGTCTGAATATATAGTCTACGTTTAAGGAGTGTGAAAGATCTTCGAACTGAACTTTAAAGTTATCAATATCCACATCCACTGGAATATTAAACTCAAGCTCGCAGCGCATATGTAGCTCGTCTTCTTGCTCAAAAGTATCTGACTTTAGTGAACAAATATTCACTCCTTGTGCTGCAAAATAGCGCGTTACTTTGCTGAGTGTACCGGGAGTATCTAGTCCTTCATATTCCAAAGTATAACCTGCACTGTATTCGCCTTGCTGATGGCTCGACGTGCGTTTCATCATGGTTAAGAGACCGAGTTCCATCCCTTTTGCTGGTAAGGTATGTTCTACACGACTAATAGACGCCATGTCACCGGCTAGCAACATAATAAAGGTAAATTCATTTCCCAATATTGCGATACGACTGTCGATAATATTACAGTTGCAGTCACTCACAAGCTGTGTCAATTCGCCAACAATACCAGATCTGTCTTCTCCTATTGCGGTTAAGACAAGTTGATGGTTTGCATGCATGGTCATTTTGGAACCTCTGATTTCACGTAATGCGCTCAAGGTTAATAGTTAACGCGAAATACTACCATATCTGAGTTTTAGCGCTAGCGCGTTGTAATAAAAAATAGAATTAGGGTTGCGCGGCATGGTTGCTTGTTTTTCTAATGTATGACAAGTAACATAAGGCAAAATTTTGGCTATGAGATACGTGTTCCCGATATGGTACGTGGAATATTTGATAGCATAGCGTTATTAATTCAGAGATTGTCAATTTTTGGCAACTTTGTGTGAACCAATTCGGCAATCCTAAATCATAACTTTGATTCGAATAATAATAGGGTTTGCTAAGGAGTAAATGAGTGCAGTATTGGATCCCAAAATCACTGGTTCTTGGAATTGCCGTTAGTCTAAGCGGCTGTAGTATTTTTACAAATGATGCACATCATGAAAGAAATTATCGTGCAAATGCACCGGTGAAAGCCCCTGAGGGCTTAGCTCAGCCTTATCGAGACCCAGAATTTGCTATGCCAGTCGGCCAATATGAAAATACAGCTGAACCGGTAAGTTACCGTGCACCGCAACAGGTATTAACAGTTGCGCAAGGTAGTTGGGTAGAGCAGGGCGAAGAAGCTGCAAGGATCTTTTTTGATAAGAATGACGGTATAGAAGATTTACCGGCATTTATTTGGCGTGCTGTGGATGGCGTTGTGGCGATGCATAATGCCGGACTTGAAAGCGATAACAAGGCGCAAGGCTCGGTGACCACATCTTGGTATTCACTGATCAAGCCAAAAGACGGCTGGTTTTGGGAAGAAGCGGCAGAACCATCTAAGCAAAAGTTTAAGTTTACTGTCGAGCAAAAAGAACATCAGCGTACGGCGTCAATTCGAGCGGAATTAGTAGATTATCAAGGCGATGGTGAGTTAACTGCGCTTCAGAAAAATCACCTCGAAGTTCGGGCACTGAACGAAGTCGTTTCAGAATTTGACTATCAATATCGTCTACTGCAAGTTGAAATGCGTAAGCGCCAAGGTGTACTGGCACTTGAACTTGGGTTTGACAAGAATGGTGATTCGGCGCTACTGACAGAAAAAGGTCAAGAAGCGGTGCTTGATCGCTTCTCAAACTTCCTAGAAAGAAGTAACTTTACGGTTGTTCGTGTTGATAGAGAAAAGCAGGAAGTTTTGGTCCGTTATGAAGCGCCTGAAAGCAGCGTTTGGGACTCTATTTGGGGTGAAGAAGCGGTTGTGTTGCCAATTGACAATGGTGATTACACGATAAAGATCGCTCAAGCGCAGGATACGCGTACTTCAATTACCTGGAAGGATAGCGAAGGTAACGTACTTGATGCAAACACCATGAATAATCTGCATCAAGCCTTGATCACTTTGCTTAGGCAAAAAGGTCTAACAATCTAATAAATATAATAATTTAAAAACGAAAAGAGCTTCGGCTCTTTTCTTTGTTTTTGTGGAAGTAAAAAATGACAGAGAGCACTATGACACCACGCTCCACCTTACAAACGTGGTTTGCGTTTATCGTACCGTCATTGATTGGTATCTTTTTATTTATGACGCCAGTGGCGGTGGGGGAAGCAATGACTATCCCAATCGCTGTTATGGCGAAATGGTTACAAGCGCAAGTCGCTCCTTTTATTAAAGACATGATTGTCGCAATAGTATGTATTACCGGGATCATGAGTTTGGTGATGAAGCTCCTAAGACCCCAAGCGCTATTAAAAATAACCATAATAAAGCACTTATTTGACGTTAGCTGGGTTTGGTTGATAACCCGACTAGTTGGCATGGTGTTTATTGTGCTTACCTTCAATGGTGTTGGTCCAGAAGCGATCCATTCAGAAAACACAGGAGCATTAGTGCTAAATGACTTGTTACCTGTACTCTTTTCTGTCTTTATTCTTGCCGGCTTGTTACTGCCATTACTACTTAACTTTGGTCTGCTTGAGATGGTTGGCACACTCTTGACCAAAGTGATGCGCCCGCTATTCGGTGTGCCTGGTCGTAGCGCGGTAAACTGTGTTGCTTCTTGGCTTGGCGACGGCAGCGTAGGTATCTTGATGACTGCTCGCCAATATGAGGATAAGCACTATACACAACGAGAAGCGGCTATTATCGGCACCACATTCTCTGCGGTTTCCATTACTTTCTGTTTAGTTGTGATTGGTCAAGTTAAACTCGAACACCTGTTTGCTCCTTTTTACCTCACCGTATGTGCAGCTGGCTTTGTTGCAGCGATCATAGTGCCGCGCTTACCACCGCTAAGGTTCAAAAAGGATATCTATGTAGATGGTAGTGATCACAATCAGGATTCAGAAGCGGTACCAGAAGGAAAAGGCCTATTAGGTCATTCTTTGGATATTGCACTTGCTAAGGCAAAAACGGCACCAGGGCTTAAAGGTACATTAGAAGAAGGCCTGCATAATGCGTTAGATATGGTGTTTGCTGTACTTCCCGTGGTTATGGCAGTTGGTACTTTTGCCCTGATCATCGCGGAATACACCTCTGTATTTCAATATTTAGGTACACCTTTCGTTCCTTACCTCGAGCTACTCAATGTGGCAGAAGCCGAAAAAGCAGCACAGACAATCGTTGTCGGCTTTGCTGATATGTTTATTCCGTCAATCCTTGCTGCAGGCTCTATTGAAAGTGATACCACCAGATTTATCGTTGCCGCAATGAGTGTTACCCAGTTAATTTATATGTCTGAAGTTGGGGCATTATTGCTTGGTAGTAAAATCCCAGTGAACTTGTGGGAGCTATTCCTAATATTTATTTTAAGAACGCTTATTACCTTACCTGTTATCGTCTTTATGGCAAAATGGTTAGTTGGTTAAAAGAACATTCGATAACAGAGTTCACTAATAACCCACAATATTTACTCGCTTAAATATTGTGGGTCAGTTGGCTAACTTCATGCTGAATATTGACGTTTGATGCTCAGACTGGCCGAACCAAATCAGTCTAGACTGAGCATTATCCTTTATCGATAGTCTAACTTTTCAAAGCCGTTTAGTGCCGCTAATAACTGCTATAAAGTCCAAGTATAAAAAGCCGCAGTCGGGTTAGGAAGGCAGTTTTGGTCTACACCTGCA
The DNA here is from genome assembly GCA_000814665.1 of Pseudoalteromonas flavipulchra NCIMB 2033 = ATCC BAA-314. GTDB lineage: Bacteria > Pseudomonadota > Gammaproteobacteria > Enterobacterales > Alteromonadaceae > Pseudoalteromonas > Pseudoalteromonas maricaloris. Next base: position 181,733 of record JWIH01000011.1, on the reverse strand, counting down.
AGCACTTGCGTTAAGTCCATCATCTTACTTTCTTTTTAAGCGGTTAAGACCCAAGTATCTATCCTGTTTCATGTGCCCGATGAGTAGCTCTATAGTATTGCATCGCTTGCACTTTCTCTTAATATTCGGTGTCACTCCATGCTTTTGCCCAGCAATATATACATCATAATACGCAGCTAAGCACCCTCGATGAGCCCTATCTACAAAACAGCTGTAGGGTCGCTTATCAGTGATATTTTCCATTATTGGATAAAGAATTACACACCACAAAGGTATTACCAGACGGATTTTCGCACCATATGGCTACTGTGTTTTCGTCAGCAGTTTGTGGGTTTGTTTAAGATATTCGAGACCCGCGAGCAGGTGGATAGGCTTTGTGTCAGAACCTTTATCAACATAGTATTGTGTAAATTCAACCTATATTCGCTATCAATCAATCAGTTTGGACGGCTTCACGAGTTCATGACGCAGTGACACGATATCAATGAGCTCGCTTTGAAACGGGTGCTTTTATGATGTTTGCGTGTATGGTTTTGGTTATCAGGTTCAAAAACTGCAATTTTAGGATAGTAGGGTCGTTTAGATCTTTATGTAATTCAATAAATTAAATTGATTTCAGGATGAGCCAACTAGAAGAGGAGGCAAGAGATATGCAAAATATGGTGGTCACGTTTATCTAGCCAAATTTGAGGCCAAGCAGTAAGTAATGTCGTCAGTGTTTTAGGCTTTCGGAGTGCAAAAAAAAGCCCCATTCGACATGAGGCTTTAGAAAGTCTGTGTTTAACAGTGAAGTTATCTAGATGTGTATAAAGTACCTAACACTTCAATTTTAGCTTCAACTACCTTTCCCGATTGCTTCAGCTCGGCAAGTTTACCAAGTAAATCTTGATTGCTATTTACACTAACAACGGCAATTCTGCCACCGTCATATGTATTTTCAACAGCAACGTCGAATTCACTTGCTAAATCGCTTGCAGACGCACCGTCTTTTAATAAAAGGTTGATATTGCCAGATACCGGAGCAATTTCACCATTAAAAATATTTTTTACTAAAGAACCTTTAGTGAACAACTTGCTGACAGAAGTTGACTTAACCAAAGCTTTATTACCTTTTTTGCTAATAACAGCATTGGGATCAGCAATTGCTGCAGGAACTAATGCATGATCAGACATGATTTTATAAGCGCCAAAGTCAGGCTGTTCAAAACTTGCCACTTTGTTGACCTTCTCCATTTTTGGAGTCAAGTTGTCATTAGCTTCTGCTTGAGTCAAGAATAGTGAACCCGTAATTAGTGCTGCGATTTTTAACTTGTTCATAATATACACTCCTATTACTCAGCAGACTGGTGACCAAAGATACGTACAGCTGCACCCATCAATTTTGATGGTGTAGAGTTGTTTACGTAACCATTATAGACAATATCGCCTGTGCTAGCTGTTGCAAACGATTTGTCAGAAACGTCTAGCACGCGAATTGTCCATTCCCCTTTGGCTGATTCGCCATAGAAGCTATTTGATAAAAATACCCCATTTTTCAGGATATAGCCGTTCTGGAAGCCGGCTCCACTAAGGTCATATGCTGGGCGTATCAACGCTTGTCGAGATGACAGTAAAACACTTCTAGTACCACTTGGAGAGATAACTTCAATCGCTAAATCGGAGCCCGCAGTAGACTGAAGGACATCTTCACCGCTTTCTATTCCCATACCGAATTCATCGTTGAATACGTCTAGTTTGAACTGAGCTGCTTCAACTTTGATATCATCTTCAATTGTGACTTTGTATGTCGCACCAACCAAGCTATTATCAGGAATTGGCATTTCAAGTGATTCTTCTGCTACTACTGAGCCTGCGCCGGTCCAATCAGTAATTACTTCTTCACCTAAATTGTTCGAGTAAGACTTAGCCATTTTCACAGCCTCGCCAGCATCGACACGTCCAAATCCGTAAAGATTATTATGGCTATAACCAGCCGCATTCTCAACCCAACCATCATGTGCAACGAATTCGTTATCACCTACAGGTACAGTTACAGATGCATTTTCAGCATCATTCTTGGTACTAGTCGATGCAATGATGTGTCTCACATCCCTCCAAGTTAGTTCGTTGTTGGCTGAAAGGATTAAAGATATCACACCAGATGCATTTGGAGCCGCCGAAGAAGTTCCGTTCATAGAAGAACGATAATTACAATTAGGGTTTTCAGGATGACCAGGGTAATCGAATGGATACTGGCTTGCGGCAAACTCTTCACCATAAGCGGCAGTCCAACCAGCTATCGTGCGGCCGGTGTAGCCTGAGCTACCGCTCAAACATGTCATCGGGTCGGTTGTAACCATTGCTGGAGCCCAACGGCCATATTCACCAGCTGGGGCTGCAGCTAATAGGTTAGAACCAGCGCTTGAATAGCTTGTGTGTTTACCATTTGAGTTAACAGCGCCAATAGAAAAGTAGTATGGATGGCCTTGACTACTTTCACTGTTGCTGTTGTAACAAGTTAACCCAAGGTCATTTGCACCATTATCTTCACAAAATGACCCTTCTAAGTCTTCACTCACGAAGCTATTACCGCTTGATTTTACGTTGGTCGCTCCTTTACCTGAGCGAAGCTTTCTGTTTGGATAAGACTCAATGGCTTCGTCGAGTTCTGAATAGCTAAATTGAACTGGGTAAGTAAGACCATAGCTGCGGTTAAACACAGAAATAGACTCGCTTACAGTGATACCTGAACCAGGAAAGCCATGAACTAATAGCTCTTGCTTCGGCGTTTTTTCGCCGCTTGCCAATAAGTTCATTCCAATGAGGCCTGTATCAGGTGAAACACCTCGGCCGCCTAAGCCATTCCAACCTTTTGAGGCGATAAGGCCAGCTACGCTAGTACCATGGTCGCCATTGGTTGCCTTGCTTGTTGGGTCTGTTTTATCCAAAGCGTCGTTTAAAAGGTTTAATGATCGATTCGGAAGCACATTAGGTGCTAAATCTTCGTGTCGAATTTCAAGTCCTGAGTCTACTACTACCGCAGTAACGCCTTGACCAGTAACACCTTGAGCGAATGCATTTTTTACATTCATATCTTCGCCAGCGACTAAGATGTTTGTTTCTGCTTCTTCGAATTCTTTATCCCAATATTGTTGGGCTTCCTCTTCTGTCATTATTCCACGGCCTACATATAAGTCGACGAGACCTTGTTTCATTTCGTCACTCAGTGCATATGCTTTCTGACCGGTGTTGTTTAAGTGCCATTGTTGGCTGGCTAGGGGATCTGTAATGGCTGCTGGAATCTCAATGCTACCACTAGCTGATTTACTGTTTGCTGTTACTGTGAAGTTAATTGTTGCCGCTTCGCCTGTCACTGACAGGTAGTCAAACGCGTTGATACCTTTTAGTGTCAAAATACCATGTGAAAGAGTATAAACATTGTCTTCTGGGATGATCTCAGTTTCACCATCAAATATTGTAATTGATAGGTTATCACCATCTGCATCTGAGGCTTGAATTGGACCTGAAGTTGTTTGCCAATGCTTAACATTCTCTAATTGAGTAACGCCGGCTTGAGGGGCTTGATCTACTTCTTGAGCTGAGCTGTTCTTATTGTTATCACTACCACCACAAGCAGATAGCGCTAATACTATCGCTGCAGATAAAGCAGTATATTTGAATTTATTGTTATTCATGTTATTTACCTTCGTGATCTTTACGGCAACAAATGTACTCAAGTAAATTTATGTTAGCAATTTTATAATTTATTTTATTGTAACTATTTTGTAAGCAAAAAATATTTTTTATTTATATTTTCATGTAGTTAGGTTGTTTGAAAACAAATGTAAACAGGGGTGGAGGCTGTTGAAAAAACAAACAGGTTAGAGGGTGATTTAACCTGTTTGTAATCTTTGGTGGGTGGCTATTATAAACTGTTAATATCCTTTTTAACTTGATAACCTTCGTCAGTAACAATCTGCTCAAGAATGGCAACTCTTGATTTCAAAGCATTAAGCTCTGCGTGCAATTGGTCTCGTTCTTTTTGGCTTTGCGAATCTAACTTTTTGTATTCTAAACGGCGTTTATACATTTCGCTAAGTATGCCTCCACCAACGCTAATAAGTACAATTAAAAAAACCATCGTAGTGCCGGACATAATCAATTTACTCCTTTTTGTTGATAATTGATGTTGATATTTACCTTAGTCGTATTTTATCCATCTATTACCGTATGGATGTAAATAGCCTGAATTTCTGATAATGCTTATTTATCATGGGTCTTGTGGAAATTATTCCATGGTTACTACATATTGCCTTTACTAAATGACAATAGATACTTTTGCGTTAGCAAGGTGATTAAGTGCTGTCACCGTAAAAACTCTATTGTTGTAAACGGCAGTAGCTATATAAAGGTTTTAACCACTATGCGCTATTTTACCGCTTACTCTAGTCTAAAGTTAAATATTCATGCTTATAAAGAGTAAACTAAAATCAGTAATTTAATCTGTATACACCATAAAAAATGGCACCATGATTTGCCATCATGATGCCATTAAGTCATCTATAAAGTGAACTGACAATTGTCAGTTAGCACTCAATAATATTTACTGCCAATCCACCGCGCGCGGTTTCTTTATACTTGGTTTTCATATCGTTACCGGTATCAAGCATCGTTTTAATCACTTTATCTAGTGATACTTTTTGATCGCCCGTACCGCGCAAAGCAAGGCGAGATGCGTTAATGGCTTTAATAGAACCCATTGCATTACGCTCAATACACGGAACTTGCACAAGCCCACCGACAGGGTCGCAGGTTAGACCCAGATTATGCTCCATACCAATCTCGGCTGCGTTTTCAACGTGTATAACGTTACCACCCATTATTTCAGTTAAAGCGCCAGCAGCCATTGAGCACGCAACACCTACTTCACCTTGGCATCCAACTTCGGCGCCAGAAATTGAGGCATTCTTTTTATATAAGATCCCAATCGCCGCTGCGGTAAGTAGGTAACGTGTGGCAATCTCTATATCCACTTCTTTGATAAAAGTGTGATAGTACATTAACACCGCTGGAAGAATACCGGCTGCACCATTGGTTGGTGCGGTCACTACGCGGCCGCCCGCTGCATTTTCTTCGTTGACTGCAAGGGCAAACAAATCCACCCAATCCATTGCGCGCAGTGGATCTTGGTGTGTTTCTACACTGAGTTTTAAATACAGGCTAGGTGCGCGACGACGAACCTTTAAACCGCCCGGTAAAATACCTTCGGTTTTCATACCACGTTCAATACACGCTTTCATTACCTGCCAAATGTGGAATAGCGTTTCTTTGATTTCAGATTCTTTACGTAGCGTTTTCTCGTTGGCCATCATTAACGAAGACACACTGAGCCCAGACTCTTTACACATTTCCAGTAGCTCGGCGGCTGAATTGAATGGGTAAGGTGCTGGGTTTTCTGTTCTGATATCTAGCGCTGCTTGCTTTTCAGCTTCAAAATTCTGATCGGTAACGATAAAGCCACCACCAATCGAGTAGTAAATTTGGCTATGAGCAAGCTCTTCGCCTTTATATGCTTTAATTTCCATTGCATTGGAGTGCTTAGGCAGCGTTTTGCGACGGTGAAAAACAATCGCACCTTGCTTAGGAAATTTTACTTTATGTTGCTTGTCGAGATAGATAACCTGTTCATTTTCTATGGTTTCTAAGATCTCTGGTACTAGATCTGCATCAATGGTCTCAGGGTCGTAACCCGCAAGTCCTAAAATAACAGCCTTGCCAGAGCCGTGGCCAATACCGGTTTGGCCTAAAGAACCGAACAGTTCCACTTTCACCGAAGTGATATCATCAACGATGCCTTGTGCCTGAAGGTCTTGTACGAATAACCTAGAAGCACGCATTGGTCCCACCGTATGAGAGGAAGAAGGGCCAATACCGATACTAAACATATCGAATGCACTGATCATAAATTTTACTCACATTGCCTTTAAAACGGACGCCATCATAACGTGTCTACTTTGGGAAGTAACCCATAATCGGCAAAAGTATATGCCAGTTTTGCAGTAAGCATGATAGAAAGGTCTCTAATCTGCAAGGTGGAAGGGGATTTTAAAAAAGGTCTTACCAGTTAAGGGCTAAAATAGGGCGGTGAACTGTTTGACGATTTTTGCCGTTGCGCCCCACAGTAAACCGTGCGGTGTCATAAACCCGTCGAGTGAAACGGGTTTGCCTTTATTGGTAAAATGGAAGGTTCGCCAATTCTTGGCCATGCTTAATTGGTTTAATGGCACCGTAAAAGTATGTTGCACTTCGTCGCTTTGATTCACCCAAGTCGCATCTTGTTGTACAGAAGCAACAACGGGGGTGATTTGGTAGCCGGTGAGCGTTTGCATAAACGGCAATATGCCCAATACTTGAGACTCAGAGATTGTCAGACCTATCTCTTCTTCGGTTTCGCGCAGTGCTGTGTTGATGATATTGCTATCTTGTTGTTCGACTTTGCCGCCCGGAAAGCAAATTTGACTCGGGTGGCTCGGCAATTCGCTGCTGCGTTTGCAAAACAACAGGTGGGCTCGAGCGTTTACATCAACAATAGGAATAAGCACCGCACTTTGCTTTAGAGTATGCAGTGTGGTTGGTGTTTGCGCCATTATGGGCGCCAACATAAATTGCGATATAACCTGATCAATCTTCATTTAATACCGGGAGGATTTTATTCACTTTGTGGTAAGTCTCTTCAAATTCCAACTGTGCTTGAGAGTCTTTGACTATACCACCACCTGCCCAGCAATGTATCTTATTTTGATGACAAACTAGGGTTCTGATAGTGATAGAGGTATCCATATTACCACAGGCGCTAAGGTAGCCGATTGAGCCGCAATAAACGCTGCGTCTGTGCGGCTCCAGCTCTTCGATGATTTCCATGGCACGGATCTTAGGGGCACCTGTTATGGAGCCACCGGGGAAGGCGGCTTCGAGTTGATCAACAGCACATTTTTCTTCTGCCAGTTTAGACGTTACCGTGCTGACTAGATGGTGAACCGCAGGAAAACTTTCGATTGCAAAGAGTGATGGAACCGCAACAGAACCCGGCTTGGCCACTTTACCCAAGTCGTTACGTAGTAGGTCAACTATCATGACATTCTCGGCTCGGTCTTTGCTGCTGTTTCTCAGTTTTTCAGCTTGCGCTTTATCGGCGTCAGTATTTGGTAACCTTGGCAAGGTGCCCTTAATCGGCTTAGTTTCTACAATATTGTCTTTAACTTGGATGAAGCGCTCTGGTGACACGGAAACAATGGCACTATCGCCCAAGTTAAAAAATGCTGAGAAAGGTGCTTGGTTGTGGTTTCTAAGTTTTTTATACGCGAGCCACGGCGCGCCGGAAAAGCTCGCACTGAATCGTTGTGCTAGGTTTATTTGATAACAGTCGCCACTTAGCAAATAAGATTGAATGCGCTCAAAATTTTGCTCGTATTGTGCTCTAGTCATGTTTGATTGCCACTGTGACGTCAGTCTAAATGGTTCAAAATCTGAGGTGTCCTCGAGCCGCTGCAAATACATCTCTAGCCTTTGTGTATTAGGTTGTGACACATAAAACCAAGCTTTGAGTACTTTGTCATAAATTAACGCGTCTGGATACAAGCCAACACAAGCATCGGGGAGCCGAATATCATGTTCTGCACAATGTGGAATGTGTTCAATATAACGGCCGAGATCATAGCCAAAATAACCAAGCCAACCGCCATTAAAAGGTAAATCATGGGGAGCACTGCAATTACTATACTGGGCAAGCTTATCTTTCATCACAGTGAAAATAGAATTACTCTGCAGTTCGCCGTCTAAAAATACATTTCCGTCTTTAGCTTCAAGTAAATTAATTGGTGCAATCGCAATGATATCGTAGCGGCTATTGATGTGATCGGAATCGCTTGAATCTAACAGGATAGCCTGAGATCCGTTTGCAAAGTGTTCAAATAATTCTAGTGCATTATGCCTAATGTCTAATTTCGTACAGTTTATTCGCTCGTTTATCATTTACTTGACCTGCAAAGCTAGCCCCAAACGGGCGGGGAGGTTATCATAGTTACCTGCTATTCCATAGTTTAAGGTATTGAAATTGACTTTCTGACGCTGAATAACAACAATTGCCAGCGAAAGTTTCAATACCAAAAAATACCGTCGAAAATTGAGGAACCGTCATGAGTACAATCCGTCAGCAAGACTTTATTGATAGCATTGAAGATGCGCTTCAATATATCTCATTTTACCACCCACTTGATTTTGTCCAAGCATTAGAAAAAGCCTACGAAAAAGAAGAAAGTAAGGCCGCGAAAGATGCAATTGCACAAATCTTAATTAACTCACGTATGTCAGCAGAAGGTAAGCGTCCACTGTGTCAAGACACTGGGATAGTAACCTGCTTTGTTAAAGTCGGTATGGACGTTAAGTGGGATAAAACTGACTTGACGGTACAACAAATGGTAGATGAAGGAACTCGTCGTGCCTATATGAACCCAGATAATCCGCTACGTGCATCAATCGTTGCCGATCCTGCTGGTAGCCGTAAAAATACCAAAGACAATACGCCTTCGGTAGTACACATTGATTTAGTACCAGGTGCTGAAGTTGAAGTGATGATTGCAGCGAAGGGGGGCGGCTCTGAAAACAAGACTAAAATGGTGATGCTAAACCCATCAGATGATGTTGCAGAATGGGTAGAAAAAACATTACCGACAATGGGCGCTGGTTGGTGTCCTCCAGGCATGCTAGGGATAGGTATTGGTGGTACAGCAGAAAAAGCGGCTGTATTGGCAAAAGAGTCTTTAATGGATCCAGTTGATATCCATGAGCTGATGGAACGCGGTGCCGAAACCGCAGAAGAAAAACTGCGTCTAGAAATTTTTGAACGTGCAAATAAGCTAGGTATTGGGGCACAAGGCCTTGGTGGTTTAACAACCGTTGTTGATGTAAAAATCAAAACGGCACCAACACACGCAGCGTCTAAGCCAGTGGTTATGATCCCTAACTGTGCAGCTACACGCCACGTACATTTCACACTAGATGGTTCAGGTCCTGCAGATCTAAAAGCACCAAAGCTCGAAGATTGGCCAGAAGTGACTTGGGAAGTGGGTGAAGATACGCGTCGTGTCAATCTAGATACTTTGACTAAAGCAGATATCCAAGAATGGAAAATGGGTGAAACTGTCCTGCTTTCAGGCAAAATATTAACTGGTCGAGATGCGGCGCATAAACGTCTGCAAGAAATGATGAATTCTGGTCAAGGCTTGCCAGAAGGTGTCGATTTCACTAATAAGTTTATCTATTACGTGGGTCCAGTGGATGCTGTTGGCGATGAAGTCGTGGGTCCTGCAGGTCCTACCACATCTACACGTATGGATAAGTTTACTGATCTGATGTTAGAGAAAACCGGTCTTATCGGTATGATCGGTAAAGCCGAACGCGGTCCAGCAACTGTTGAGTCAATCAAACAAAATAAAGCCGTGTACCTTATGGCTGTTGGTGGCGCTGCGTACTTAGTGGCAAAGGCAATAAAGAAATCGCGTGTTGTGGCGTTTGAAGACTTAGGTATGGAAGCTATTTATGAATTTGAAGTAGAAGACATGCCGGTGACGGTTGCCGTTGATAGCAATGGTGAAAATGCGCATACTCAAGGCCCTGCAATTTGGAAAGCTCGAATTGAAGAGTTAGATAGCAAACTTAGTTAATCAGCTATACATTGATGGAGAGTACAATAGGTACTTTCCACTTTAAACATTCTGCTTCAGTGTTAAATTGAGCAGCCGAAGTATTATTTAGGAGGCTATTCGCCTCCTTTCTTGTATGGATATGTTTACAATGACTATTTACCTTCCGTTTACGTAAACAGTAACTTCAGAAAAATTCAATAAGTTAAATTAAAATTCCTTTAAATTTTTCATTTATGGTTTTTTTTTCCTGTATCTGTTTTTGTTTTGAATTAAATATTTGTATTTGCTTTGAATTGGGTTTATATCATCTCAATTTGTGGAATGGTGCTAGAGTTAGTGATAGAGTCTTGCCAATTTCAGCGCTATTTGCCCTTGGTGTGGTATTGAACGCAAAGTCACACCTAAGAGCTTACCCGTATGGGATAGATAATTTTTGGAGAAGAAGAAAGTGGCTGTATTTAACCAAGTTGAATTTGATAACCATGAGCAAGTCGTATTCTGTTCAGACGAAGCATCAGGCCTTAAAGCGATTATCGCGGTACATAACACTAAACTAGGTCCTGCGGTAGGTGGCTGTCGCCTATGGAATTATGCCTCTGACGAAGACGCAGTATATGATGTACTGCGTCTGTCTAAAGGGATGACATATAAGAATGCGGTTGCACGTTTACCGTTTGGTGGTGGCAAATCTGTCATTATTGGCGATGCTAAGACTATCAAGTCAGAAGCGCTATTCAGAGCGTTTGGTAAGCACCTAGACCGTTTAGGTGGCAGTTACTACTCAGCTGAAGACGTAAACATCACCACCGGTGATGTAATGGTAATGCATAAAGAAACAAACTACGTAATGGGTCTTGAAGGTAAAAGCGGCAACCCTTCTCCATTTACTGCGTTAGGCACATTCCTTGGAATTAAAGCAGCTTACCAGCACAAGTATGGTCACCAAGATTTGGCTGGTATCAAAGTTGCCGTGCAGGGCTTGGGTGCAGTTGCTTACACTCTATGTAAGCATCTCCATGAAGCGGGTGCAGAGCTATTTGTTACAGATATTAACGAAGAGTCAGTGCAACGAGTGGTTAATGATTTCAATGCGACTGCTGTTGGTATCGACGAAATCTATGATTTAGATGTTGATGTGTATGCGCCGTGTGCACTAGGTGCTACGGTAAATGACGACACTATTCCACGTATCAAAGCCACGATCATTGCAGGGTGTGCAAACAACCAGCTTGCAGAGTCTCGTCATGGTGAGATCATTCGTGAAAAAGGCATTTTATATGCACCAGACTATGTGATTAATGCTGGTGGGATCATCAATGTTTACTATGAAACAAAACCTGAGGGTTATGATGAGGCTGCAGCGACTAAACACGTAGAAGGTATCTACGACACGCTAACCGAAATCTTTAAGCGTTCTGAAGATGAGAAAGTTTCAACACATATAATTGCTGATAAATTAGCTCAAGAGATTATTGAAAACGGTCTATAATAACAGCGCCGTTTAATTACCAGAGAGGGGCACACGCCCCTTTTTTTGTATGAAAAAGAAAATACCTCTTGATACTTGGCCTCGCCAAGAACACTTTTCGTTCTTCAATGATTTTGCCCAACCTTATTTCACCGTTACTGTCAGCTTACAAATGGAAAGAGTTTACGAAATGAGTAAACGTAGTGCCGTTCCGTTTTCTCTTAGTTGCCTATACGCACTACAACTGGCATTACAAAGCTATACCCCCATTCGTTATCGTATAGAGGCTGGAGAGGTGATTGAATATGATGCTGTAGAAATTAGCAGTGTTTTTCTGCGAGGGGATGAAACCTTCAGATTTGTAAGGCTTGCACCTGAAAGTGATTTCAACCGCTTTATTAGCGCCAATATTCATAGCAAAACTGAACAACTAAATGGGCCGCTTGTCAGTGAGCAATTTTTAATGGAAAGTCAGGTGCCAAATTGCGTTCATGTATCTATACTTCCATGGTTATCTTTTTCCAGTTTTGGTCATGCGAGACACAGTAGAGATGACTTTGGCATCCCAAAATTTGTGTTCGGAAAATACAATAAAGCAGATGGTACGATGCCATTTTGTATTGAAGTCCACCATGCCTTAATGGATGGTCTACACGTCGCTGAATTCGTTCAAGTTCTGCAGGAAAAAATAGATCAAGCGATTTGGGATAGATAAACAAATTTTGCGTTAGTTCGCAGAAGATGAAATAATTTGCGTTCTTTGCAATGAAAAATCTAGCTTATATTGCTGTTTTTATAGGTTATTCATAATTTCTATTTGGAATATCTATTCAATTTATTGGAATAAATCTGATGTAAAATATTGTAAACAGCGTATGCAAAAGGTTGGTTTTACAAAGGATGTGTATCTTTTGCTGTGTTTTTGATGTTAATTTTTTGTTTTGTATATAATTATTACTTATTTATTGACAAAAAATGTTTTCACAGTGAAGTTGACACATCGTGTTGCATTTAGCATTATTGGACAGTTGATATCTGTCAAATGATATCAGGGTTGCTCTCACGTTGGTGAGAGCGCGAAAATTATAAAAGTAACATTACTTAATTGGTTGGGAACTATGTCTGTTAAAATCAGAAAGAGTCTTGTAGCTACGGCGCTTTTAGGCGCGACAGCTTTTGCAAGCAGCAATGTGATTGCAGATCCTTTGAATGACATACAAAAAGTAGGTCAACAAACTCAAACGGCTGCTAAAAAGTCTCAAGAAAAGATTGATAACCTTTACGGTCAGTCTCAAGAAATGATCGCGGAATACCGTGGTCTGGTTGAAGAAGCAGAACTGCTTAAAGTGTATAACGATCACGTTGCACGTCTTGTAGCAGATCAAAATGCAGGTATTGAGTCTCTTGAGCGTCAGATTGGTACTATTGACAAGACAAAACAGGACGTTGTGCCTTTGATGTATCGCATGATCGATACGCTTGAGCAATTCATCAAAGCGGACGTTCCGTTTAATCAAGAAACACGTCTAGAGCGCGTTGAGAAACTTCGCGGCATCATGACTAACTCGTCTGTAACGACTTCTGAGAAGTTCCGTCAAGTTCTTGAAGCTTACACTATTGAAACTGACTACAGCACAACAATGGTTGCGAGCCAAGGTTCTCTTGAGCAAAATGGCAAAAACATCAATGTTGACTTCGCACGTCTTGGCCGTATCGCATACGTAGCCCAGTCGTTCGACCAAAAACACGCTTGGGTTTGGAACAACGACTCTAAGCAATGGGAGCTACTTGGCGAAGAATATCTTAAGCCAGTTAAGAGCATGATCCGTATTGCACGTAAGCAAGCGGCTCCTGAACTTGTAAACCTACCTATCTTTGGCGCGGAGTAATTAATGATGAAGAAACTATTTAAAGGTTTTGCAATTGCTGCAGCGTTAACAGTTTCTGCTGGTGCCGCGCTAAATGCACACGCAAACACTGAAGCCTTAGACAAAATCCTAGAGCAGGTTAAACAAAACCGTATCTCTGAAGGCAAGATCAACAAGCAGCGCGAGCAAGAGTTTTTAAGTGACCGTGCTGACAAACAAGCATTGTTGAACAAAGCGAAGCGTGAACTTGCTGCAGAAAAAGCACGTGGTGAGCGTTTAAATGAACAATTCAAACAGAACGAAGTGACGCTTGCTGAGAAAGAAGTTGAACTAGAAAATGCCAAAGGTACACTTGGTGAAATGTTCGGTGTTGTACGTCGTTCAGCTGCAGACGCTATTGGTTCGATCGAAGCTTCACTAGTAAGTGCTGAAAAACCAGGACGCGCTGAAGTACTTCGTTCACTAGCTGAAGCGAAAGAGCTTCCGACTACTCGTGAACTTGAAGACCTTTGGATTGCTTTCCAAACTGAAATGACTGAGTCTGCGAAAGTAACTAAGTTTGAAGCTGAAGTTGCTGAGTTAAATGGTGACATTAACGTTAAAGAAGTAACTCGTGTTGGTAACTTCAACCTTGTAACTAAAGATGGCTATGTTATTTACGATGCTGAAAACAAACAAATCGTTCCACTTGGTAAGCAACCAAGCGGCGAGCTAGGTGGGGTTGAGCGTCTAGTCAGTGCATCTGCTAATCAGTACGTTAAGTTTGCAGTTGACCCAACTCGTGGTTCATTACTACGACTTAACACTCAACGCGCAACTCCGGAAGAGCGTTGGCATCAAGGTCAAGAAGTTGGTTACATCATCACTCTCTTACTTGCTGTTGGTGCGTTAATTGCACTAGTTCGATTTATCGATCTAACGATTGTTAGCTCTAAGATGAAAGCACAAATCAAAAACGCTAATAACCCTAACACAAATAACCCACTTGGTCGTATCTTGAAAGTTTACCATGATAACAAAGACCAAGACGTTGAAAACCTAGAGCTTAAGCTTGATGAAGCTATTCTACGTGAAACTCCACGCATCGAGATGGGTGTAAATATCATCAAGATTCTTGCGGCTATCGCGCCACTACTAGGTCTACTAGGTACCGTTGTTGGTATGATCATGACATTCGAATCAATCACACTACATGGTACTGGTGATCCGAAAATCATGGCAGGTAACATCTCTCTAGCGCTAGTAACAACAGCACTTGGTCTTATTGCAGCTCTACCTTTAATTCTACTTCACGCTGTTGTACATGGTCGTAGCAAAGCAGTTCTACACATCCTAGATGAGCAAAGCGCAGGTATTGTTGCTACTCACGCGGAGAAGGAGAAAGCCTAATGTTAGTCCTGATGGAGATATGGGAATCTATCAGGGATTTTGTTGCTACAGGCGGCGATGTATTATACGTGGTCGCAATAGCACTCTTTCTAATGTGGGTTTTAATGATTGAGCGCTATTGGTTCCTACTCGGTGAATTTCCTAAAATGCAAAAGGAAATCGTCGCTAAGTGGGACGCCCGCCAAGATACTACGTCTTGGTACGCACACAGAATCCGCGATGCTTGGATTTCTGAAGCGTCTGAAAAATTAGATGAGCGCATGTTGATTATCAAAACATTGGTTGCAATGTGTCCATTAATCGGTCTTTTAGGTACAGTGACAGGTATGATCACAGTATTCGAAACGATGGCTACTCAAGGTACGGGTAACGCACGATTAATGGCTTCAGGCATTTCAATGGCTACGATACCAACAATGGCTGGAATGGTTGCGGCACTATCAGGTGTTTTCTTTAGTACGCGTTTAGAAGCACGTGCAAAAATGGCTAAAGAAAAGCTAGTTGATAGCTTGCCTCATCACTAGAGAGAGATTGAACTATGGCACGTAAACAACGTTTTCGTGAAGAGGAAGATGCAGCAGTAGATATGACGCCGATGCTAGACATCGTATTCATCATGCTTATCTTCTTCATTGTAACCACTTCTTTTGTAAAAGAAGCTGGTATTGAAGTTAACAAGCCAAAAGCGGCACAGGCACAAAAGACTAAGAATGCGAACATCTTTATCGCAATCCGTGAAAACGGTGAGATTTGGATGGACAAGCGTCAAGTTGATGTTGAACGTGTAAGTGCAAACCTTAAAAGTCTGATGGCTGAACAACCTACTGACGTGGTTATTATTCAAGCTGACAAAGGCGCGAAGCACGGTGTAGTTGTTCAGGTTATGGACCAAATTAAAGCGACTGGCGACAATCTGAAGATTTCAATAGCTGGAGATCAGTAATGATTCGACTTCTGTTTTCACTTCTAGCAGGTGGGGCAGTAACTCTCGGCTTGTTCTTTTTCATGTCATATCTTATCTCCGGAGGAGCAGATAGGGCAGATGTACAAAAGGAACAAATCGTAGTCGAGATTATGTCGAATCCGCCTGAATCAAAGGTGCAGCAGCGGAAGCGTGTCCCGCCTCCGCCGCCGCCACCACCTAAGCAGCCGCCAAAACCGCAGCCGCCTCAGCCAGACACGGCTGATCCTTCTGCGGGTAACATCGGTTTTAACATGCCTAGTATTGACCTAGGTGGTACTGCAGGTGGTTTATCTGGACCTGGCGAGTTTGGCCGTGATGGTGATGCAACACCTATCGTTCGAATTGAGCCAAAATATCCACCTCAAGCCGCTCGTGATGGCAAAGAAGGTTGGGTACGTTTATCTTTCACAATCAATGAGCTAGGTGGAGTCGAAGATGTTGAAATTATCGATGCTGAACCAAAGCGTATCTTTGACCGTGAAGCGAAGCGTGCACTTCGTAAGTGGAAATATCGTCCTAAAGTTGTTGATGGTAAGCCACAGAAGCAACCTGGCATTACAGTCCAGCTTGATTTCACACTAAACCAAGGTAATTAAGGAGGCAGGCATGAAAAGTTTACCCAAATTTACAGCTCTTGCTCTTCTAATTGCATTGACTGGTGGCATTTACTCAGAGTCAGTTTCTGCTGCGCCTAACTATGAAGAAATAGAGAAGCGTAAAGCGGCAAAAACTAAGATTATGGGTGAGCGAGTAGGTAAAAAAGTTGCCAAAGCGTTCGAATTATATAACGAAGAAAAAGTCGATGAAGCGATTGCAATGCTTCGCGAGCTTGACCCTTCAGATGATTTCGATAAAGCAACGGTTAACCGTTACCTAGGTCAGCTTTATGCTCAAAAGGAAAACTACGGCGAAGCGATTAAGTATACGCGTTTAGCTATTGCTCCTGATGCGCTTAACTTTAAAGATCAAGGCGATCTAATGAAGTTGCTTGGTGATCTTCTGCTAGGTACTGAAAAGTACTCAGAAGGTATCAAAGCCTATGAAGCGTGGATGGACTTTACGGGTGAAAATGACCCTAAAGTGCACGGTCGTATCGCGCAGGCTTATTATGAGTTAAAGCAATATACTAATGTTATTGCTCCAGCTGATAAAGCTATCGCAGGTGTAGAAGAGCCAAATAAACAATATTATCTGATGAAAGTCGCAGCTTACTTTGAATTGAAGCAATTCAAAAAGGCTGTAGAGGTTGGTGAAGAGTTAGTACGTGTTTTCCCTGAAGACCCGAAAGCTTGGACACAACTAGGTGGCTTTTATTTGCAAACCGAAGATTACAGTAAAGGTATGACTGTAATGAAGGTGGCGTATAGCAAAGGTTACTTTGAAAAAGAGAATGACTATAAGATTCTTGGAAGCTTATACTCTTTGACAGAAGATCCTTGGCGTGCAGCTCAAACGTTCGAAAAGGCTATGAAAGATGGCAAAATCGAACGTACAAAGCAAAACGTGACAGCGCTTGCAAGTTATTACCACCAAGCTAAACACATCAGTGATGCTGCTAA
This sequence comes from Pseudoalteromonas flavipulchra NCIMB 2033 = ATCC BAA-314, assembly GCA_000814665.1. Lineage (GTDB taxonomy): Bacteria > Pseudomonadota > Gammaproteobacteria > Enterobacterales > Alteromonadaceae > Pseudoalteromonas > Pseudoalteromonas maricaloris. The sequence continues at coordinate 164,802 of JWIH01000011.1, read as the reverse complement.
ATACTATGAAGAAGCTGCTAAATTTGACGATGACGCAGAACTTTATGGAAGAGCAGGTGGCCTTTTACTGCAAAATCTGCAGTACAGTGCAGCAGTAGTTAGACTAAATAAAGCTTTAGAGCTTGGTACCAAAAAGAAAGGCAGTACATATGCTGATCTTGCGGAAGCTTACTACTATCAAGATAAGTTCAAACAAGCTTATGCAGCAATTTTGAAGGCGAAGGAAGATCCTAGCACTAGAAGATTTGCGATTAGCTGGTCGAGCTTTATCAAAGAAAAAGCACAACGTAGGGGTGTTAGCCTCTAATTAAAAAGCCCCGAAAGGGGCTTTTTTGATTTCAAGTTTTAATGTGAAATTATGAAAAAGCATTTATTGTTCAGCCTTACTTTGGTCGCATTTATATTCCTATCCGCTTGTAGTGAGCACAAGCCAGTCGTAAATTATCAGGAACTCAGAACTTCTTTAATTTCTCTTAACAGTAGTTTAAGTCATTCATCTACGGATGATATTACTGTTTTACCGTTCACAGAGGGCTATTTACAGTTACGACACGCCTTATTATCAAGTAGTTTGAATGAACCAGATGTTATGGCGCATAAGGAGCTTGATTACTTAAGAATTCAAGAGCGATATCCAGAGCGTTACTTACCTTGGCCTAGTCATATCCCTGTACTCAAAAACGTAGAAGGTAGAGTGAGTGCTGAGGAACTTGATCTGTGGCTCAAATTTGTAATGACAAAACTAAAAGAGGCCGATGAAAGTAATATTCGCCTAAATCGGTTTGAGCGGGACGCCATAATAAAGCAACTTGAAGATTCAAATATTGACGCACCATCACGTTCAACGCTACTGGCTTATTTAAATGATTATAAATCAAGGGCGATGCTTGGGCTGCATCAGTTACCTAATGGGAAAGAGTGGTACCAATCAAAGCTAAATTTTTACGGAGCTATTCAAGAGTCGCCTAATAAAGTTTTGGCAATGTTATCAAAAATTGATGAGAAAAAGAGTAAGTCAATTGTGCTCAATACAATGCCTAATACTCAACAGCCTTATATACTAGAGTTATTGCCAGCTAATTGCCAAAGAATTAGTGGGCTCAACTGGCGTGATGAATTTATTAATGTGCCTTCTACAGTAGCAAAGTGTACAAAGGCAATAGAGCAGCATAAAGCGCTAATCGTGACTTTAATGGCAGTAGATTTAGGAATTCATTATCAAGGGTGGTCACAAAAGCAAGCATTTGTTGCGCTCAACTCAAAACTAGCGCTGAATGAACAACAAGCACAACAATTGATTGCTAATATAGTCTATTTTCCGGCGACTATTTTTGCTGCATATCCCCATTTTTTAAAGCCTTAGTCTTACAACTGCGACAGCGTTGAGTTGCTGGATCTTGTTCTAGCAACTCAAGCTCTATTGTCTGCTCGCAATCACAGCAATAACCAAACTGACCGATCTCCATTTGGCATAATGCCGCTTCGACTTTCATCAACCTATCATAGAGCGGAAACTGCTCGGGATTTATTTTTTCCATTACAATATCAAGCCATTTATTGGGTGGGTTGAGCTCTAAGGTATTGGCAAGGTTATGAGTAAACTCATTAGGTGAAGCTTTTAGCTCTCCTAAAAAGTCGCTTCTAAGTGTAGCGAGTTCAGCTTGTAAGCTTTGCTCGTAGTTATGTGTGTTTTCATTCATGGGCGCTCTCCTATCCGACGCCCCATTATCATTTCAGTCAAACTTCACTGTTATGATTTGAATCAAGGTCTGGAGACATTGCGTATTTCTGCAACACCTTCATGACGTCATCTTTGCTTTTGAGCGTTTTGATTTCATCAAAAAGAACATGTGCGCCGCTATACTGACGTTTCAAATAACTTAACCACTGTTTTGTTCTAGCTGAAAAGTACTTTTCACTCATATTCTCATCCTGATGCATGGAAGAGTGGAGGATATGGTAGACCACGTTTTCCCATGTGAGAGGAGTGTAATGAGTTCCGTTAACATGCGCTTTGATTTTTGCTGCCAAATCGGGGGTGGCTAGGGCACCGCGACCAAGCATCAAATCCTGGCATTGGCTGCGTGTTTGGCAGAGTAGTGCATCTTCAACTTGCCAAATCTCACCGTTAGCAACGACAGGAATGGTTAACCTTGATAATAAAGGGGGGATCTTTTCCCAGTACGCTGGCGGTTTGTAACCATCTCGTTTGGTACGCGCATGTATCGCTAAACTCGACGCACCACCTTGCTGGACCGCATCGACAATTTCAGTGCTATTGGCATCATCGTCAAAGCCAAGGCGTATTTTGGCGCTTACTTGATGTTCTTCTGGTACCGCATCTCTAACCGCTTTGATGATTTGATAGATTTGCTCAGGCTCTTTCAGTAAAACCGCGCCGCCGCGGCTTTTATTCACGGTTTTCGCAGGACAACCAAAGTTCAAATCGACACCATGAGAGCCAAGCTTTATGGCCTTTCGTGCATTCGCTGCAAGCGCATGGGGAACCTGACCTAGAAGCTGTACTCGTACCGGTGTTCCGGCTCTGGTATAGCCACCATTTAATAGTTCAGGGCAGTATCTAGTGAATACTCTGCGTGGAAAGGTGAGATCAACAACGCGAATAAACTCAGTCACACAAAGATCAAAGCCGCCGAGATCTGTGAGCAATTCGCGCATTTTAAAATCAACTACACCTTCCATCGGCGCCAGAACAAGCTTCATGTGTTAACCTTCAGATACAACAAAAATAAAATGAGTCACTAATGGCTCATCGAAAAGCGCGACATTTTAGCTAATTGTTTGCTGCAAGTCATCAACAGCCCCTAGTTATCCACAAATAGCAAAAAGACAACAGATGAACTATAACTGGATGTAAACCACAACTTAGCGAATGCAACTAAAATTTTTAAACGTTTAGCGAAATAAATATTTAGACGTTTGGGTCTACTAATTGAATCTACTATTTCTGAGAGAGCAAACATTATGAATACCGTTAAAAAGAACTCTATTGCCCTTACTTTAAGCGCTGTTGTTGCGGGTACCGCGGGGTTAACCGCAACAGACGCAAGTGCTAATCCATTTAGTTTTGAAACAATGACCGCTGGTTATCAACTAGACGCTGGTGAAGGAAAATGTGGCGAAGGTAAATGTGGTGGCGACGCCAAAGGCAAAAAAGAAGGAAAATGCGGCGAAGGTAAATGTGGTGGCGACGCCAAAGGCAAAAAAGAAGGTAAGTGCGGCGAAGGTAAATGTGGTGGCGACGCCAAAGGCAAAAAAGAAGGTAAGTGCGGCGAAGGTAAATGTGGTGGCGACGCCAAAGGCAAAAAAGAAGGCAAATGCGGCGAAGGTAAATGTGGTGGTGACGCCAAAGGCAAAAAAGAAGGTAAGTGCGGCGAAGGCAAATGTGGTGGTGACGCCAAAGGCAAAAAAGAAGGTAAGTGCGGCGAAGGTAAATGTGGTGGCGATGCCAAAGGCAAAAAAGAAGGTAAATGCGGCGAAGGCAAATGCGGTGGTAACCACTAAATAGGAATACCATTTTGTTCGACCCAATAGCGCAGCTAGTTATGTTAAGGTAAGCGGCGCTATTGGGTAATCCCAAAGTGAAGCCATGCATACAGTAAAGCCTCTGTGATGCCAGCTTCTGATTAGTTCAAAATAATGTCTAAAGTGAGAGAAATATGGCAGTGCAGTTAGGCAACTTAGGACTTGGTTTACGCCGTGAAATGGTCGATGACGTGCTCAATGCGCCGCCAAAGCAAGTAGACTTTTATGAGGTTGCACCAGAAAACTGGCTAAAATTTGGCGGTAAGCTTGCAAAGCAATTTCAAGCATTGACGCAACAACATACCTTTATCTGTCATGGTTTATCGTTATCGCTAGGTTCACCTGCACCGCTTGATCGCGAATTTTTATCCCAACTCAAAACATTTTTTAACCAGCATAATATCGCTACGTATAGTGAGCATCTGAGTTATTGTTCGGGAGAGGGTCATATGTACGATCTGATGCCAATCCCTTTTACTGAAGAAGCAATCTATCATACCGCTAAGCGGATCCGAGCCGTCCAAGAGCACCTAGAACGCCGGATTGCAGTAGAAAATGTCTCTTACTATGCCGCTCCTGGACAAGAAATGTCGGAGTTGGAATTTACCCTTGGGGTATTAGCCGAAGCCGATTGCGATTTGCTACTCGATGTTAACAACATCTATGTCAACGCTATTAACCATGGCTACGATGCTGAACAATTCTTAGCGGCTATGCCATCCGAGCGTATTGCATACGGTCATATCGCAGGCCATTATGTGGAAGCCGAAGACTTACTCGTTGATACGCACGGCGCTGAGGTATCTTCACCAGTATGGGACTTGTTAGAGAAAGCCTATGAGCTACATGGGGTATTTCCGACGTTACTAGAGCGTGATTTTAATATTCCTCCCATGGCAGAATTACTGGCAGAAGCGGGGCAAATTTCAGCAATACAGGCCAAATACGCCAAGCGCTTGGAGCAGGTATAGCTATGTCTTTTGTAGAAACTCAGCAGCAGTTTATGGCGCATATCAGAGATCCAGACAACCACCCAGCACCCGAAGGCATAGAAGCTCGGCGCTTAAGAATCTATCAAGAGCTGTTTTTTAATAATGTCGAAGGCTTCGTGAGCAGTGCGTTTCCTGTACTTAAAAGCTTGTATACCAATGAAGATTGGTTGACGTTAATTAGGCTATTTTTTGCTAAGCACGATTGTCATTCGCCATACTTTTTAGAGATTAGCAAAGAGTTCTTGCAGTTTTTACAAACAGAATACGAGCCCACTGAAGTTGATCCTGAGTTCTTGTTAGAGCTTGCTCATTATGAATGGCTAGAGCTAGATGTGGCAACGACCGTTGAGGCAGAGCATGAGCTTTCAATTGAGGTACAAGCGCTTGCAGATGTTGAAATTAGCTTGGCAAGTACAGCCAGAGTTTCACATTATCAATATCCAGTTCATCAGATCAGTGAAACCTTTCGGCCAACTAAAACAGCAGGGCAAACGTTTAGTTTTGCACTGTATAGAGACGAAGACGACGACGTTCAGTTTGTCGCACTAAATCCAATGACGGCCTTAATGTTGTCGGTGATTGAAGCCAATGATGGTATGCAACTCACTGACATTGTAAATGTTATCGCGCAGCAAGTGCCTCAGTTTACTGTTGAGCAACTACATCAAGGAGCTCAGCATACACTAGCTGAATTCGCGGATCTTGGCATTATCAAAACAAAAAACCTTTAAGCTATTGGCAACATCGACTATTATACGGCCTGTTTTTGTCGTGCTTAAACTCGGACTAGGGCGCTAGTCAATGCTTTCTGCAACTATGCAGTTGGCGCGAGTTGTAAAATTAAAGGTAGTATCTATGTCTAAAGGTGACTTTAAAGATCCGTTCAATGCAAAGTATTTTCTTGCATTTGTTGCTGTATTCGCTGGAATTGGCTGTTTAAACGCGATTCTAGGCTGGGCAACAGCGCTTGCTTAAGTCAAGCTGAGCGTATTTACCTAGAGGCTGCTTTTCGCAGCCTTTTTCGATTGAATACAGATATATACCAATTAGTCTTAATACTCGCTCAATTTGAAGGAGCAAATCTGACGCTAACTGCGTTAAAAATTTCTCATTTAGAACAACTAAATCGCAAAACTTTCGCCTTGTTATCGACAAGATTTTCTCGCCTCAAAATAGATCACTTAATTAAGCTAATTGGTATAAAATACTCGCTAAATTGTTCGCTTTTCCTCCATCCTGACACACAAAGTCACTCAGTCGGTTTCAACCGGATAGAAAATTGTTATAATCTCACTCTTTTGTAATAAACTTAAAGCAAAGCAATTATGACGACAGAGAATATGTCATTGATCAAAAATAGTATCGCGACGGTTCCTAATTACCCAAAACCTGGGATCATGTTCCGTGACGTGACTTCACTTCTAGCAAATCCTGCTGCGTTTAAGGCAACAATTGATGCGTTCGTTGCAGCTTATAAAGATGGCGGCTTCACTAAAATCATCGGTACTGAATCGCGTGGTTTTATCTTCGGTGCACCATTGGCGTATGAGTTAGGTATTCCTTTTATTCCAGTAAGAAAGCCGGGTAAATTACCGCGTGAGGTGATCAGCCAGTCTTACCAGCTTGAATATGGTGAAGATACGCTTGAATTACACTCAGATGCGATTGAAGCAGGTGATAAAGTGCTACTTGTTGATGATTTACTTGCAACAGGTGGTACTATTGAAGCAACAGCAAAACTGGTTAAGCGCTTAGGCGGTGAAGCTACTGATGCTGCGTTTGTTATTTCATTGCCTGAGCTTGGTGGTGAAAAGAAAATCAATGATCTTGGGATCAAAATCCTTTCACTTGTAGAGTTCGAAGGCGAATAAGCATGAGCTATCAGGTTCTGGCGCGAAAATGGCGTCCGCAAAACTTCCATGAATTAATGGGGCAAGAGCATGTTAAACAAGCTCTGGTCAACGCACTCAATGAAAAGCGTTTACACCATGCCTATTTATTCACAGGAACACGTGGTGTGGGCAAAACAACCATTGCTAGGATCTTTGCTAAAAGCCTTAACTGCGAACAAGGCGTTACTTCAACGCCTTGTGGTCAGTGTAGTGCCTGTACTGAGATTGAAACTGGTAAGTTTATCGATTTAATCGAAATTGATGCGGCTTCTCGTACAAAAGTTGAAGACACGCGAGAAATCTTAGACAACGTACAATATGCACCAACTCGTGGTCGCTACAAGGTTTATCTCATCGATGAAGTGCATATGCTGTCGAAGCACAGTTTTAATGCGCTCCTGAAAACCTTAGAAGAGCCGCCAGAGCATGTAAAATTTTTGCTCGCCACAACCGATCCACAAAAGTTGCCTGTGACTATTCTGTCCCGTTGTTTACAGTTCAATCTGAACGCAATGACACAAGGGCAAATAGTTGAACAGTTAGAGAAAATCCTGCCGCTAGAGCAAGTTGCCTTTGATCCAGTAGCGCTACAAACGTTAGCGAAGGCCGCTGATGGCAGTATGCGTGACGCACTCAGTTTGACTGATCAGGCTATTGCACAAACAAATGGCAATTTAACTGTGCCTGCAGTGCAATCTATGCTGGGACTGATGGATAGTGCGCATGCGGTCATTTTGCTGTCTGCAATTTTATGCCACGACGGTGAAGCCTTACTCAATGCGATTGAAAAAATAGCACTACAAAATGGTAATTTTGTTAGTGTGCTGGACGATTTAATTGCGTTATTGCATGTTATTCAGCTCACTCAACTCGTGCCTAGTGCTGCGCGATTATCAAATTTTGATAACAACGACATCAAGCTATTTGCCGAGCAATTAGCACCGCAACAGGGCCAGTTGTTGTATCAACTGCTGTTGAATGGCAAAAAAGACCTAAAGTGGGCACCCGAGCCTAAACTTGGGTTTGAGATGGTCATGCTGCGCTTAATGGCGTTTGAAAAAGAAAGTCATAGTGTAGTGCCTAGCGCTCCGGTGAGCCAGGAGACTTCTGAAAAGCAAAGCAAAGTAGGGGATTTACGAGCGCTGTTAAAAAAGCCAACGGAAGATAACGCTACAGTAGCGGAATCACCTCAGGTACAGCCGACAGCAACACCTACATATGCACCAGAAGTAACGACACCAGCCGCGCAACAAACAACACAGTATGAGCCTGTGTCGCCAAAGCCTGCTGCGCAAAGCCAAGCACCAGTTGCCTCTGTGCCATCTGAGGCGGAGATGGCCAACCAATACGACAGCATTATGTCACAGGCGGTAGAGCAGGGGTTCCAAGAACAAGTTCCTGTACATCATCATGAAAGTGCTCCAGTTGATGATGCTGCATACGCGCAAATGGCATCACAAAACCAAGAGGATTGGTCTCGACCTGAGGTGCAAAATCAAAGCGCTTCAGAACCTGCTGCTACAGCAAGTGTTACCGAGCAGCAAAATCAAGCCCAGTCAGCAATAGCACGAATTTTAAAAAATCGTAATATCTCTGGGGCGGGTCGATTGGTGGGAGCCAATGGTGAGGTAAAAAAGTCTGAGGCGCCTAGTGCGCCAATGCCAATAGAGCAAGCGCCAGCTACGACAGTAACCACACCTGAGTATCAGCCTGAACCGCAACGCGCACAGCCAGCAACACCTCGCTTGGCACCAAAAAAGCAAAAGAAAGAAGCGTTTCAAGAGCGCCATAAACCTATTACGGAAAATTTAGCGCCAGAATTGCTAGAGCAGTTATCGCCGGTAAAACAAGATGATAACGAACAAAGTATTCAAGTGGAGATCCCTGCACCGGAAAACTTTGTTAGTCCAATCAGTGACATTAAGTTTGCTCACCAAAGCGACGATTGGGCAAACATGATTGAAAAGATGCAATTAGGTGGTCGAATTCGCCAGTATGCATTACACAGCGTGATAACGCAGCAAGGCGCGCAGGTACAATTGCAAGTAGACGCGAGTCAACAGCACTTAGACTCCGCAGTGCTGAGAGAGAAACTAACAGAAAGCCTAAGCGCTTTATTCGAACAGCCAATAACGCTTGAGATTAACTATATCGACACGGTAAATAACACGCCGTTTTTGGTACAGCAACAATTAGATGAGCATAGGCTTGTCCAAGCTAAAGCGGCGATGCGTGACGATCCACTCGTCAGTGCGTTTGTTCAAGAATTTGACGCAATGCTTGACGAAAATAGCGTTCAGGCATTGTAATTAAGGGCGTTAGCCCTTATCTTTTATCACAGTAAACCAAATTGAAGTATAAGAGAGCAAAGTATGTTTAAAGGCGGAATGGGCAACATCATGAAGCAGGCGCAGCAAATGCAAGAGCGCATGGAAAAAGCCCAAGAAGAGATCAAGAGCCTAGAAGTAACAGGTGAAGCAGGCGCAGGTTTAGTTAAAGTAACTATGCTTGGTAGCCACAACGTACGTCGCGTAGAAATCGACGAAAGCCTAATGGAAGATGACAAAGACATGATCGAAGACCTACTAGCCGCTGCGGTAAACGACGCAGTGCGCCGTGTAGGTGAAGAAACGCAAAAGCGTATGTCAGAAGTCACCGGCGGCATGCAAATGCCTCCAGGCTTTAAAATGCCGTTCTAATTTAGAATCCCATAAAAATAGCGCCTGAAGGCGCTATTTTTTTGTTTGAAATTTACAGATATCAATCTTTGAATAGGGTCAGTGAGGCCGACCCTATTGATTACTGAATTGCAGCGTAAAGCCCTTTAGTTCAATGTGCTGCTATTGCGACATTTAGAAGCTAAGGTTTTAGGCGTGTAGTCTGTAAGGTTTTTAGCTTTGCCTAAATCTTCGAGATCGACCCATGTCACCTCGTCACCATTTATAAATGCACATTCCACATTGATGGAGTGGATGCTCTCAGGCGTGGTTTGAAAATCCATTAAGTTTTTATCTAAAACTATCAAGTCAGCTATTTTGCCAACTTCAATTGAACCTAGCTTATGGGAGAGGTTATGTTGCATTGCAGGAACAATAGTGACGGCCTTTATGGCGTCTTGTATTGATAAGTTACTTTTTCCATCTGTATTTGTACCTAAATACTTTCCTCTGGATGCTAAGAATGGATATTCCCAAGTGTGGCGAGCTCTTCTTCCATAGGGTCGATCCTATTGCCTCGTAGATCTCCTAATTCATTTCTCATTGATGCTCCCCAGTAGGCCACATGGGCGATTAAATGACTGGGTGTCAAATTCGGAAACGTTTCGCGAGCTTTGAGGTATTTATAAATTGTTTTATTTTCTTTTGTACTTTGATCTATATCATTCACTGTGGAATGAATAATTGTGTGAGCTAGATCAGTAAACGTCTGAGCGACCTGTTTCTCTTTACATGTTGAAGTGTGACGTTTTGCATCACCTGCCATTTGAGTTAGCGCATTAAGTGAATCTGATATAGCTTGATCACCATTTGCGTGAAGATTAAAGTACCAAGGCTGATGTACGCTGTTGTCACAGGTGGGTAAAAATCTAGAGAGATTTTGGACAATTTCGTTTTTGGTATAATCAACATGACCCTTGCCAAACGTGTTACAAAGTCCTGCTTTAGAGTAATTAGTACTTAAATTTGCGCTACAGCCTTGGGTAGAGCCATCTGAGAGTAGCTTAATGCCTTGCGCTGAGTACATACCGTTAAAAGCTTTACTTTCAAAAGGAATATAATCACATTCACTGGGGTTTTTAGGATCATACACACATTGAGTGCGAGCGGCTGTTGCGTCGTCTTGATAGTTGCGCCAATCGTACACAGAGCGAACTCTTGCGGCTGGTTGCAGTTGCTCCATGAGAACTAGATTGATGAAATCGTCTTTCATTTCTGTTGTTGAACCACCGTCTACTAACATGGTTACCCCCTGTTGCGATGAAGTATTGAGCAAGTACTTCATTTTCATCAAAACCTCTTCATTTTCATCTTTATCATATTTAGCTAGCTCCGGTTGCGCTGTATCGAGCGGGCAGCTGGTTGCAGGGGGCGTATTTGGTGCATGGTGTACGAGTGCTGAAATGTCTTTGCTACTAGTGCCTTTTGCTCTTAAAATGGTATTAATAAACAGCATATACGCACTTGGTTCTTTGATGAGGCCAGAGTACTGCCACTTTTTCGAGTCAATCTCTTTGTACTTAGCATTATTCACTATATCTAAGTCGCCATCGCTGAAGCATAAGGTTTTCACGATAAACTGACTGGTTTTTACGTCTTGTTCTGTACCTTCACAAGTCAATGTGTAATCCTCGACGGGGAGTTTAAAGTCAGGGTTCTCTTTTTCAAACTCATCGACTTTTGCTTGAGAAATCATGTCTATCTGTGCTTTTTTGACCACTGTATTGCACAAGCCCACTTGCTCAAATGCAGACATATTGGCGTACGCTAAATGCCCTGATTGGTCAGTCATAAATATAGCTTTGTTACTTTGTGCCGTTTTTAATTTTTGGTTGTCAATTTCGTCAATAGCTTTCATTGGGTATGCAAAAAATTCTCGATTTTCGTTTATACGCTGATCGAAAGGCCTCTTGGCATACTCTTCTTGGACCATTCGTGACGGATCAAGCCCATTTCCAATGTACCATCCAACTTTATTAACATGGTCAATTACAAATGGCGGACTTGTTGTTACTTTTGCTATTGCTTCATCTAGGTATATAAAGCAGTGCCCCTGTCCATCTTTCGCACTTGAAGCCTTCTTATTCGGATAGTAAATCCAGCCGTAATCTTTAGAGAGCTTTTCTTGATATTTGTCTGGCAGACAAGGCATTAAATTCTTTACTCCACTCATTTGCGCCGTTGATTGTAAATGGGCATGAGGTTCTATGAATCCTGGCATTAAGGTTCTGCCATTTAAATTGAAGTAAGATATCTTGGTTTTTGGATCATGGTATCTAATTGTTGCTAACTTCTCCTTTGCGTCATCGACTGAACCGACGAATGTAATCACACCATTTTCGACCAACACCGCGGGATTATCATCTGCTCCTAAAGAGAAGGGTTTTTTGCTAGCAACAGTGATAATATTGCCACCGAAAAAAAGACTGACCTTAGCGCTAACATCTTCGTCTTTTGGTTTATCATCGCTGTTATTTGTTGAACTCGAGCACGCCGAAATCAATAAGGCAGCTGCGAAACATGGGATTATATTACGCTTTTTCATAAAGTTTCCTTTGAAAATTATCTAGATAACGCTATTAAGTAGCTACAAGTTCTGGCTAGCACTCTCATACAGTCAGAAATTAAATGTAATTTTATAGTTAATTTTTCAGGGTGGTAATTACACTAAGTTACGCGCCATTACAGCAATGTTGAGTAGCTACATTTAGACCGCAAAAGTAAGCCCTAAACTATGTGACAGGTGTTAAGCAGGCTCCCTTTAACCTAAATGTTTTGGGTTATCTTGAGACCGCATAATTTTACTAGCGAGCTGCATAACATGGCGGGATCAGTTACAGATATCGAAGTGAAGTTCACGAGTATGATTGAACTGAGCATCAAGAAAGTTGAAATAGATGATGAAAAACGGTCTAATAGGCCATAAAGGATACGATGTTAGGTCAGGGAATGAGCGCCGCTGTGACGATATAGCTTGTAAATCAACGCAAGTGAAGTCGCTCGCCTTAACTTTCTCTCGCCGCTTAAATAACATCTACATTCTAGGTCGAACTAGTTTAGTCTGATCCAACAACGCGTTATGCATACTACGCATATATAATTTATAAAATCATTCCAGCAAAAAGGAGTTGCTCGTGATAGTTAAATACATTTTCACTCTGATTGGGTCCGCACTGTTAATCGGATCGCTTTTTATGTACAACAGTACCCAAGACTTTCTGGACCGTGCAATCATTACCGAAGGCACAGTGGTAGACCTTATTCGTTCCCAGTCTGAAGACTCGGATACCTATGCTCCTTTCGTTAAATTCCGCACCAAAAATGGCGAAATAGCGGAGTTTGTGTCCTCTACTGGGGGCGGTCCTAACAGATATTCAATAGGAGAGGTTGTAAGCGTCGTTTATCTAGAAGATTCAATCGAAAAAGCTGAAATTAACGATACTTTCTCGCTTTGGGGCGGAGTTATGATCCCAGCTGGAATAGGCTCTGTATTTTTCCTTATTGGACTTTCAATTATCTTATTTGGCGCGTCAAAAAATAAGAAAGTGAAGTATCTAAAGGAAAAAGGGACACCAGTGGTGGCTAAGTTTCAGAGTGTTGAAGTTAACCGTAGAATAGAGTTTAACGGCAAAAACCCTTACCAAATTTGTGCACAATGGAGAAACCCATCAACATCGCAATTGCATATTTTTAATAGTGATAATATATGGTTTGATCCAACCAATTACGTAGACCGAGAAGAGATAACGGTGTTAATTGAAGAAGGAAACCCGAGCAAATACCATGTGGATATTTCATTTCTCCCAAAGGTCGCGTCTTAATCTTATGAAAGCGGGCGGTTCGTAACTACAACACTAAGTAACCTGAGCTGCGGATAATTAATGCCTTTCTAGCAGCCAGTTTTAGCGCTAACTGCGTTGAATTCACTTCCAATAGCCAGCTATTGGTGCGTAAATTCGCCTTGTTTTCCCTAAATCTTGCTGGCTAGACAAGGAAAAAACTAAGTTGTGCTTTAGCAACAATGAGTTGGAACATTCCTTATCCAAACCTCAGGTTAAGTATGTAAAGTTCTCGTGGGCTGAGTTTGCAAATCTATTCGAAATAGCGCTTAATAAGGCGCTATTTTTGTCTGTATACGGAAGTAAGATGAGTAAACGTGCACTGGTTTTTCCGCCCAATTTTAAGTTGGTTTTGTACGCGATGGCGGTGATGTGTCTCGTACAGGTGTTGGGGGGGATTTTTGGCTTACCCGTCTACCGTTTTGGGATTGTACCACATAATGTACATCATCTGAGTGGTGTATTAACCGCGCCTTTTATACATGGTAGCTGGGGACATTTGCTGAGTAATTTGCTCGGCTTAAGTATTAGTGGCTATTTGGCAGCCCGATTACCGAGGTTTAAGCGAGCAACTTTTTTTATTATGGTTGCTACAGGACTAATGGTGTGGCTGTTTGCTGGACATGCTAATCACATTGGGGCATCAGGCATTGTAATGGGTTACTTTGGCTTACTGCTGGGTGCTGCGCTATTCAATCGCGATGTGCTTGGCATTGTTAGTTTTATAGCTCTGCTGGTATTGACTTACTATGCCAATATTAGCTTTTTAGCGACATTATTTGATTTTTCGGCGCAGACGAGTAGTTCAAGCCATATTTTTGGCTTTTTAAGCGGATTATGCGGCGCTTACTTAACCAAGCAAAAGCGTATTGCTCGGCGTTAAAGCACAACCTACCAGTGACGGCAGGTTATGCTTTGGGATTTAAGTTATTACCAAATACGCACGCGCTCTTCTGGTGCAAGGTAAAGTTTGTCACCCGGTTTTACGTCAAACGCTTTGTACCATGCATCATGGTTGCGAGGCGCAAGCGCTCTAAATTGCCCCGGTGCATGTGTACCTGCGCGTAGCTGGTTTAGCATGCTTTGCTCAGTACGCTTTTCTTTCCACACTTGTGCCCAAGCAAGGAAGAAACGTTGGTCGCCAGTCAAGCCATCAATCACCGGTGCTTCTTTGCCGTTTAGGCTCAGTTTATATGCATGGTAAGCCATTGCAAGGCCGCCCACGTCACCGATGTTTTCGCCAAGGCTGTTGCGACCGTTTACGAAGTTACCTTCAATAGGCTCATATTTGTTGTATTGCGCCGCGAGCTTGTCTGCCTTTTCTTCGAAAGCAGCGCGGTCGGCATCGGTCCACCAGTTACGTTGAATCCCGTTGGCATCTGATTTAGAGCCTTGGTCGTCAAAGCCGTGGCCCATTTCGTGGCCTATCACTGCGCCAATACCGCCGTAGTTTACTGCAGGATCTGCATTAGGGTCGAAGAATGGCGGTTGTAAAATTGCCGCAGGGAAAACGATTTCATTAAACGAGCTGTTGTAATAGGCGTTTACGCGTTGTGGTGTCATACCCCAGCGGTTACGGTCGGTTTTTTCAAGCTCTTTGGCGATGCTGTCGTTGCGGAAAAACTCACGTAGATTTTTCACATTCGTCATTAAGTTATCGCGGGTTAAGGTTAACCCATCAAATGATTGCCATTTATCAGGGTAGCCAATCTTAGGCGTAAATGCGGCAAGTTTTGCCTGAGCATTTACTTTCGTTTCTTCACCCATCCAGTCTAAGCTTTCAATCCTTTCACCAAGCGCGGTGCGTAGGTTTTCAACCAATTCTGACATTTGTTTTTTAGAAGACTCAGGGAAATAACGGGCAACGTAAACTTTACCAATTGCAAATCCAAGCGAAGTAGTGCCAGACATTTCGCTGATTGCACGTTTCCAACGAGCACGAGGCTCTTGCTGACCACTTAAATGTTTGCCATAAAATTCAAAGTTAGTATTGAAGATATCTTCAGACAACAGCGACGCATTGCCGCTAATTGCGTGATAAGTTAAGTAGTCTTTCCAAACGGCCAAGTCTTCAGAGTTGATAAGCGCAATCATCGCTTTGATCGGCTCTGGCTGAGACATATTTAGCTGAGGCACTTTATAGCCCGTTTCAGCAAAATATAAATCCCAATTAAAGCCTGGGTACTGTGTTGCTAGCTCGTCACGTTTGACTTGATTTAATGTCAGGTCGCGATTTCTGCGCTTTTCACGTGGCCAGTGGCCTTCAGCAATTTTAGTTTCAAGTGCAAGAATGGCTTCTGCGCGCTCAGTCGGCTTGTCTTTACCCGCAAATTTAAGCATATCGGCAATATGTGCAACGTATGCTTCGCGAGTTTTAGCAAAACGCTCAGCTTGTTCTAAATAGTAAGAGCGATCTGGTAGTCCAAGTCCACCAGCACCCATCGACATTTCGTATTTATTTGGGTCTAGGCGGTTAAACCACATCCCGCCGCCGATCGGCGCATTGACGCCAGTTAACCAAGATTGTCCAAACGCTTTGGTGAGGCCGTCAGTGTTGTTAATGGCGTCAATGTCAGCAAGTAGTGGTTGAATAGGTTTAATACCAAGCTTATTTAGGGTTTCAACATCCATATAAGCATTGTAAAAATCAGCAATTAGCTGCTCTTCGGCGTTTAGGTTTTTGCCGTTAGCAATTTCTTCGATAATGGTTTTTACTTGTTCTTCACTGCGTTCAGCAAGCGCTGAGAATGCACCAAAACGTGTTTTGTCTGCTGGCATTTCGTAGTTTTTGTACCAAGTGCCGCTGGCGTACATAAAGAAATCATCGCCAGGTTTTACACTTTCATCGCGTGCACTGAGGTCAACACCAAAACTACCAAGTTCTGCCTTACCTGTAGCTACTGCCGCATTTTCTGCTTGTTTGGTTTCACTTGTTGTGACTTGTGGCTCAGAGCAAGCCGTCAGCATGATAGCTGTAAGCGCACTTGCTATTATCGTTTTTTTCATTATGTAGTCTCTATTTGGTTCGAGAAGTAGGCCCGACAGTTGTATTATTGTACTTACTATCGGGAATGGGACCATTGTCGAGTGAATACGCTTTTGCTGCAAGCATTTGAGTCGAATTGTTGGGAAATTCGCGATGAATGTATTTTCAAACTGTAAAATAAGTAGAAGGGTATGAAATAGGATCAAGCTTTAAATCAACAACAATATCCCTTATCATTTCGGCATTGTTATCAGTGTTTTTTGCACTGCATGGGCCACAAGAAACGAATTTATGCAATTATCACCAAGTTTAACGGCACTTATTGAAGCGCTGCGTTGTTTACCTGGCATTGGACCTAAGTCTGCGCAGCGTATTGCCTTTCATTTATTAGAGCGAGACAGAGAGGGCGGCAGCCAGCTGGGACAAAGCCTGACGCATGCGATGCAAGCCATTGGTCATTGTTCAAGCTGCCGAACATTTAGTGAGGTTGAAGTGTGTGATATTTGCCAAAGTATCAAGCGCCAAGACACAGGGCTACTTTGTGTGGTTGAATCACCAACGGATGTCTTGGCGATAGAGCAAACGGGCCAATTTAATGGCTTGTATTTTGTGCTGATGGGGCATTTATCGCCTCTGGATGGAATTGGCCCTAATGAAATCGGCCTTGATGTTCTTGAGCGCAAGCTAAGTGCTGGTAATATTAACGAAGTTATCTTAGCGACAAACCCAACGGTAGAAGGCGAGGCAACGGCACACTATATTTCTGAGTTATGTCATAAATATCAAGTTGAAGCGTCGCGTATTGCTCACGGTATGCCTGTTGGCGGTGAGCTTGACCTGGTAGACGGTATGACGTTAATGCATGCGTTTAGCGGGCGCAAGAAGCTCTAATCTTAACGCTTCTTACTAAAAGCCCTGTTTTTGGAGCAATTGAATCTAAAAAATAGGGCGATTTGTTAAAAATTTTGTTCAGTCTCTTGAAAGTTTTTTCTCCTCCCCCATATACCTAGCATATTGATAAAGAACACTGCATTAATTGCTTATATTGGAGAGAACAATGTCCGCAGCTCAAAAAGAAACATTAGGCTTTCAAACAGAAGTCAAACAATTATTAAACCTAATGATCCACTCTTTGTACTCAAACAAAGAGATCTTTTTACGCGAATTAGTATCTAACGCTTCAGACGCGGCTGACAAACTACGTTATTTAGCTTTGCAAAATGGTGACCTTTACGAAGGTGACGCGGAGCTACGTGTTCGCTTAAGCGTAAACAAAGATGCAAAAACCATCACCATTTCTGACAATGGTATTGGTATGACGCGTGATGAAGTGATCAGCTCATTAGGTACCATCGCAAAATCTGGTACAGCTGATTTCTTTAAAAACCTAACTGGTGACCAAGCAAAAGATTCACAGCTGATTGGTCAGTTCGGTGTTGGTTTCTATTCTGCATTCATTGTTGCTGATAAAGTAACTGTTCGTACGCGTAAAGCGGGTGAGTCAGAAGCGGTTGAATGGGAATCGCAAGGTGAAGGCGACTTCACAATTGCTGAAATCGAAAAAGCAGAGCGTGGTACAGAGATCACACTGCATCTTCGTGAAGAAGAAAGTGAGTTCCTTGAAACTTATCGCCTTCGCGGTATTGTGACTAAATACTCAGATCACATTTCAATTCCTGTTGAACTTTATAAAGACCCAGTTCCTGAATCTGAAGGTCCAGATGGCGAGAAAATTGAAGCGCAACCTGGCGAGTGGGAAGCGATCAACAAAGCCACAGCACTTTGGACTCGCGATAAATCTGAGATCAGCGACGAAGAATATAAAGAGTTCTATAAGCATGTTGGTCATGATTGGGAAGAGCCACTCACTTGGGCACACAATAAAGTAGAAGGTAAAACTGAATACACCAGCCTACTTTATATCCCTAAAAAGGCACCTTTCGATTTATACAATCGTGAGCGTCAAGCTGGCCTTAAACTTTATGTACAACGCGTGTTCATCATGGATGACGCTGAGCAGTTTATGCCAAGCTACCTGCGCTTTGTTAAAGGCTTACTAGATTCTAACGATTTACCGCTTAACGTATCTCGTGAGATCCTACAAGACAACAAGATCACTCAAGCTATTCGTAAAGGCTGTACATCTCGTGTACTTAAAATGCTTGAGCGCATGGGCAAAAACAAACCAGAAGATTATCAGGCATTCTGGAATGAGTTTGGTAATGTGATCAAAGAAGGTCCAGCTGAAGATTTCGCAAACAAAGATGCTATTGCAAAACTATTGCGCTTTAGCTCTACGCATACTGATGAGAAAACGCAAAACGTATCGCTTGAGCAGTACATTGAGCGCATGAAAGAAGGCCAAGATAAGATTTACTATGTCGTGGCTGATAGTTTTGAAGCTGCGAAGAGCTCACCGCATCTTGAAATCTTCCGTAAGAAAGGTATTGAAGTTCTGTTACTGTCAGATCGCGTTGATGAGTGGATGATGAGTCATCTCACTGAATTCAACGAGAAGCCACTTCAGTCAATCACGCGTGGCGATCTTGACTTGGGTGATATGGATGACGAAGAAACGAAGAAAGCACACGAAGAAAGTGAGAAGGAAGTTGAAGGTCTAGTTGAGCGTGTGAAAACAGCACTTGGCGATAAAGTGAAAGAAGTACGCTTTACGCACCGCTTAACAGATTCTCCAGCGTGTGTGGTTGCAGATGATCATGATATGAGCTCGCAAATGCAAAAGCTAATGGAGCAGGTGGGTCAAGCCGTGCCTGAGTCTAAGCCGGTATTTGAACTTAACCCAGAGCACCAATTGGTTAAGCATTTGAATAACGAACAAGACGAAGACAAGTTTGGACAATGGGCAGAAGTACTACTAGACCAAGCAATGCTTGCAGAGCGTGGTAGCCTGAAAGATCCAGCGGGCTTTGTAAGCCGTCTTAACAAGCTAATGCTAGATCTACAAAAGTAAAATTAATTAAGTAATAAATTAGTATAACGAATTGAAAAAGCCGGTCATTGTTAAGTGACCGGCTTTTTTGTGTTTATTGATGAGAGTATATAGTGAGGCTATAGACTCTTCAGTGCGCCAACGACTTCTTTGTAGTCAGGCTCTTTTGCTAAATTTTCTACCAGCTGTTTGTAAACAATCTTGTGTTTCTTATCTAACACAAAAATCGCGCGACTGAGCAGACCCATATCTTTAATCAACAAACCATAATTTTCACCAAAAGAATGCCATACGGCATCTGATAATGTTTTAACCTTGTCGATATTTTCTGCTTTGCAAAAGCGCTTTTGCGCAAACGGCAAGTCCGCACTAATCGTCAACATGGCAACATCTGGAAATTGGCTTGCTACTTTCTCATTAAAATGTTTTGTTTGTAGGCTACAAGTACCAGTGTCTAGGCTCGGTACGACACTAATTAAAATTGCACGACTTTCAAAGTCTTTCAGGGTAACAGGGCTGAAGTCAGCATCGGCAACCTTAAAATCCGGTGCAGCCTGACCTTGCTTTACACCATTACCAAGCAATACCACCGCTTTACCTTGCGCTTTTACCTTGCCCATATCTACCGAGTTTTCAGGTAAATCATAAGCCAATGATATCGCACTAAACAGACCACTCGCTAAAACTAACGCTTTCAGCATAAAGTATTCCTTTTGAAGTTAACTTAATTGATTTGAGTGTATTATACTGACAGTAACTAACCAAGCTTAAGTGACATTTAGATTGTCAAGATGGCGTCATTTTATTAACATATGTCGCAATTTTAAGCTTTAATCTCATAATTATAACTAAAACTTCCCGACATCGTGCCGATACGCATGGGAAACAGAAAGAGAGCTTGTATGTCAACACTAGTCCTAATTTGTGACGATTCAAAACTTGCCCGTCGGCAGCTGGCGCGTTCATTGCCAGACGACTGGGATATTAAAGTAGAATTTGCAGAGAATGGACTCGACTGTATTAAACAAATAAAAGCACTTTCTCCAGAGATTCTATTCCTTGATCTAAATATGCCGCAGATGGATGGCTACGAAGTACTGCAAGCCATCAGCGAGCAAGATTTATCCGTGCTTACTGTCGTTGTTTCCGGCGACATTCAACCTAATGCGCACCAACGAGTGATAGAACTCGGCGCTATTGATTTTATCCGTAAGCCCTGTGACGCTGCTAAACTTGCTGAAATTATTGAGCATCATGGAATAAAAGACAAAGCAATCAGAGAAAGCTTGGTTCATAAACTTGGTGAGCAGCTAGACCCTGAGATCCGCGATATCTATCAAGAGCTTACCAACGTTGCTATGGGGCAAGCTGGGGATTTGTTGGCGCGATTGCTAAACGTATTCGTCGAATTACCTATTCCAAACGTTAATGTACTCGAAGTTAATGAGCTGCACATGGCACTGCAAGCCATTGATGCTAGCGCAACTACGTCGGGCGTTTGCCAAGGCTTTATTGGTGGTGGTGTTTCCGGTGAAGCGCTGCTACTGCTTAATGATTCCAGTTTCAAAGAGATAGCGTCATTGATGAATTATCATGGCGATCTTAATACCAAAGTTGAGCTTGAACTGTTAATGGATATTAGCAATATCTTGATTGGTGCAATTTTAACTGGGCTATCTAAGCAACTCGATATGTCGTTTAGCCAAGGTCATCCAGTGGTGCTTGGTCAACATTGTGATGTGGCTGAACTTGTGAAAGCCAACAAGGCGAGATGGCAACGAACGCTCGCCATTGAGATTAGCTATGGCATAGAGCACCACAACATCAACTGTGATCTTATGCTGTTATTCACAGAAGACTCACTTAAAACATTAAAATACAAAGTAGCCTACTTATTGGATGATTAACTATGCCTGCAGCCGATTTTGATATGAATGAAATCCATTGGTTAATGGATATGTTTAACACCGTAGATGTTGGCTTGGTGGTGCTCGATCGCGACTACAAGGTGTGTATATGGAATGGTTTTATGGAAAATCATTCAGGCTTATTACCCAGTGCAGTCAAAGATAAAGACATTTTTGATTTGTTCCCAAGTATTGATGAGCAATGGTTTAGATCAAAAGCTGAACCGGTGTTCGTGCTAAAAAATCGGTCGTTTACCATTTGGGAGCAGCAGCCTTATATTTTTCGATTCAAAAATTATCGACCTATCACAGGCAAAGCGGATTATATGTATCAGAATGCAACTTTCATCCCGTTGACCACAGTGACGGGGGATGTAGGGCATATTTGTGTGATCATATACGATGTAACCGACGAAGCAATCAATAAATTAGAGCTTGAGTCGTTGAATAAACAATTAGAAAAAATCAGCCGTACAGACAGTTTAACCCAGCTGCATAATCGCGGCTTTTGGGAAGAAAGCCTAAAGCAAGAGTTTAAGCGCTTGAAACGTAATCAGGGCCAAAGTGCACTTCTTATGTTTGATATTGACCACTTTAAGCGAATTAATGATGAATACGGTCATAGTGGTGGAGATGAGGCTATACGCCATATCTCAGACTTACTACGCAAAACACTGCGAGAAACTGATACTGCAGGCCGCTACGGCGGTGAAGAGTTTGCGGTGACTTTGCTCGACACAGACGTAAAAGGTGCAATTACTTTCGCCGAAAGACTGCGCTCGTTAATAGAAAACTCATCGATTTACTACGATGAGCAACAAATCAAGATTACGGTTAGTCTTGGTGTTGCCGTGTACGAAGAGTCTTTTGAAAAACATGAGCAATGGATTGAAGCGGCAGACAGCGCTTTGTATGTTTCTAAAGAGGGCGGAAGAAATCGGGTAACTGTATACTCTGAAGACATGGCCAGCGAGTAAATTTATCTTTATATAGTGGCTTTAGTGCGGCGCGGTTCTATTCATATTGCCACTTTATAATTTTTACCCCACTAACTTTTTAGTATCAGTGTGGAATGAACCGCGGTCTGTTAGACAAATCAGCCGTATTGTTCGGTTATTTCTGCGAATTAAAGTGATGAAAGTGGCGTCTTACTTACCGCTAAATACATCACAATAACAACTGAAACCGGTATGGTTAAGAGTGCAAGTTTAGTAAAAGGGCCGTGATAGAGCGCTAACCAACGCCGTTGCTGAGCGCTTGCAATGCCCAAGTGGACACTTTTAGATGCCTTTGCTGCTAACCAGTTTCCCAAGAAAATATCGACAACTTCTAATGGGATAATCACGAGACCGACCACCAGTAGCTTTTGCTGGAGCCATGGAGATGTAAACCATCCAGCTAAAAAAGCCATAGAAAAGCCTGTTAATAAGAGAACTATAAATGCCACATGTTCCAGTGTGACCATGAGAAAGAATACATGACCCACCTTCGCGGTCACCGGTCCTATATTTTCATTTTCTATTGCTTTTAACACAAACCAAGCACCAAGAGCTGGGCCGAGCCAAAAAATCAAGGCGCCTATGTGCACTAATTTTAAGATTGCGTATTCCATCTAGGCCTCAAAACTTGATGTGCAAAGATAATCATCCAAAGTGTACTAAGAGTCATGCTTGATGCAGTAAATATCTCAGCAGCTTTAAGTTGACCAGCAGCGATAGATACAGACAGCAATAAACCTAAAATCCAAGCGGTGATCCCCCACACTGACACCCATGTTTTAAATATACCTTGCTTAATGGCTAGACAGGTTAACGTAAGCCCTCCTAAATTATAAAGGCCATTACCTAAGTAACCGGTTAGATGGGTTGCAATATGCTCAAACAGTAAAAATACAGATTCTCCCATGGCTAAATGAACTACTTTTGGTAAAACAAAGGCATAAATCACTTCAGCAATTAAATCTGGGGCCACACCCAATGCGACTAATAGCAGGCCAACATGCTTTCTAAAGTCTGCTTTGAGCTCATCTGCTAAAATAACACTAAATACTAACAGACCTAGTGCAGAGAACATCCAAGCTATCCAAGACCACTGCCACAATACTAAGTTTTTGGCAATAAACTCCATACGCATTATTACCGTGTTATCAAGAGGCAAGCCTGGACGCATCGGTCCATTCATTAAAAGACATGCAGCAGTAATTATTGCGGCAATCAGATAAACAACAACAAATTTGGTTTTGTATTGATCCATTGGTTTTACGTCTGGATTGGAGTCCCATGGTTCATCTTAAATCTATACCCAAAATTGGTAAAGTCTTAGTCTGAATAGACATTATTTACTTGGTGAAAATTGAATAACCCTTGTCTTTAAACTATAGCGGTTAACCGGAATTGTGATGTCTACGCTCATGCTCTCGATATCAAAAGACTTGTAAATCATGGCTTATCTAGCTTTAATGGAGGAGTGGGGAGTTGAGTTCTCAATTAGAGGTCTTTAGCCATTTATTTTAAGATGAGGCAGGTGAATAGTAGTTCCTTAAATGATTTTAACTCATTAGGAATGAATTCCATAGACTTCAGTCAATATGAAACACTTGCTTGAAATGCGTAATCACTTACAACAATAAAAGGGAATGAAAAATGAACGATAATGATGAATACTGGGGGATGCCGCTAAATACATACTGTATGTTATTACATTTGAGCCAGCTGGCGAGCTTTGTTGCTCCGGGACTAGGGCTTGTATTACCGGTGGTTATGTGGGCAACCAATAAGGATAAAAGCGAAACAATCGACCAACACGGAAAAGCCACTATTAACTGGTTAATTAGCTTAATCATCTATTCCATAATTTGCGGTATTTTAGTTTTTGTCGCGGTTGGTATTTTAGGGTTCGTTGTGTTAGCTATTCTTAATATTATATTTGCCATCATTGCTGCGATGAAAGCCAATAATGGGGAAGTATGGATTTATCCACTTAGCTTCAATTTTTTTAAGTAACCGGCACTTTGAATAGCGAAGCTCTGCAGTTGGAAGTGTTTACGTGCAGTCTAGAATTTAATAACACACCTCACTGTAGAGTAGTTGCAGCTAAAGAGTCTAGGCATTAGCAAGGAGTCACGGCAAATACAACCTGTTTGCCGGCTCCTAAGTCAAACCAACAGAGTTACGATTCACTTTCCTCTTCAGGGCATTGAGCTATCTGCTCAATATTGCCATTTTCATCTACTTGTTCAAGTTTCACTTTAAATCCCCATAAGCGGTAGAGGTGCTTTATCACTTCTTGCTTTGAAGCGGCAAGTGGGATCCCGCCTTGCGGTACATACCTTAGCGTAAGTGAACGATCTCCCCGTACATCGACGTCATAAACTTGAATATTAGGCTCATGGTTACTCAAATTGTACTGCGCTGAAAGGGCACTGCGAAGTTGTTGATAACCCATTTCGTCGTGAATAGGGCCAACTTCTAAGTGCGGAGATTTTTGTTTGTCGACAATCGTAAAAAGCTTAAAGTCGCGCATGAGTTTTGGAGATAAAAATTGGCTGATAAAGCTCTCGTCTTTAAAATTTTGCATCGCAAAATGCAGTGTATCTAGCCAGTTGCTCCCCGCAAATTCCGGGAACCACTGTTTGTCTTCTTCCGTTGGGTTTTCGCATATACGGCGAATATCGACCATCATATTAAAGCCGAGCGCATAGGGGTTTATCCCTGAATAAAATTTACTATTGTATGGCGGTTGATACACAACATTGGTATGGCTTTGTAAAAACTCCAACATAAAGGAATCACTTAGTTTTCCCTCGTCATATAAGTGGTTCAAAATAGTGTAATGCCAAAATGTAGCCCAGCCTTCATTCATGACTTGAGTTTGTCTTTGCGGGTAGAAGTACTGTGATACTTTACGCACAATACGAATAATCTCGCGTTGCCAAGACTCCAACAATGGGGCATTTTTCTCGATGAAATACAGTATATTTTCCTGAGGTTCCGATGGGAAACGAGCACGGTTGTCGGTTTCTTCATCTTCACCTTTAGGAATGGTTCGCCATAATTCATTAACTTGGGACTGCAAATAATCTTCCCGTTCTTTTTGCCGTTTTTGCTCTTCAAACATAGAGATCCGTTGCGGCCTTTTATATCGATCAACCCCGTAATTCATTAACGCATGACAAGAGTCAATCAGGTTTTCTACCTCATCAATACCGTACTTTTCTTCACATTTGGCGACATAATTTTTAGCAAATACCAAGTAATCAATGATGGATGATGCGTCTGTCCAGGTTTTAAATAGATAGTTACCCTTGAAGAAAGAATTATGACCATAGCACGCATGCGCCATTACCAGTGCCTGCATAGGCATGGTATTTTCTTCCATTAAGTACGCAATACAAGGATTAGAGTTAATCACAATCTCGTAGGCAAGACCCATTTGACCTCGTTTGTAGGTTTGCTCAGTCTGGATAAATTTTTTACCGTACGACCAATGTGCATAACCAATTGGCATGCCCACACTTGAGTAGGCATCCATCATCTGCTCAGCTGTGATCACCTCAATTTGATTTGGGTAAGTGTCAAGTCTGTAATGCTCAGCTACACGAGCAATTTCCTGATGATAAGTATCAAGTAAATCAAAGGTCCAATCTGGACCATCGTCAATTGGCTGATATGTCATCGCGCAACCTCCCAAAAATTATGCCGCACTTTGCTTATTTTTGTTCTTCTTGAACAATTCTCTAAAGATAGGATAAATATCTTCTACACCTCGAATGTGCTGCATAGCAAAGTTGTCAAATGAGTTGGCTACTCCTTGATACTCCCGCCACAGACTTTGGTGTGCACGGGTCGTTATCTCTATATACGCATAGTAGCGGACAATTTTAAGTAGTTTGTTAGAGAGTATCTGGGTGCATTGTGGAGAATCATCTGCCCAGTTATCACCGTCAGAGGCTTGTGCGGCGTAAATATTCCAATCGCCTTGGGCATAACGCTCTTGAATGATTTCATCCATTAATTTCAGCGCACTTGAGACAATTGTGCCACCAGTCTCTTGCGAGTAGAAAAACTCTTGCTCGTCTACTTCTTTTGCTTGGGTATGGTGGCGGATATAGACTACCTCAATATCTTTATAAGTGCGGGTTAAGAACTGATAGAGCAAAATATAAAAACGTTTTGCCATGTCTTTTGTAGCTTGATCCATTGAGCCAGACACATCCATCAAGCAAAACATAACCGCTTTGCTGGTGGGGTGTGGACGCCTTTCGTAATTACGAAAGCGTAAATCGTAATTGTCGATGAAAGGCACCGCGGCTATTTGCTCTTTTAGCACTTGGATCCGCAGTTCTATATCATTGATTTTCTGTTGAGGAGGAACTGGTTCAGCAAGCATATTCGCAAGTTCTTCCTCTAATTCCCTTAACTCTCGGCGTTTACTCGAGGTCATCGCAATACGGCGTGCCATTGAGCCTTTTAAACTGCGTACAATATCTAAGTTGCTAGGCATACCATCATTACAAAAACCAGCTCGATGCGTTTTCATTTGCATTAATTTATCTAACTGGCTTTGTTGTAAGTTGGGTAACTCCAAGTCTTCAAACAATAGGTCTAAGTATTCGTCTTTTGAAATAGAGAATACAAAGTCGTCTTGTCCTTCACCTTGGTTACTTGCCTCGCCATCACCTGACCCACCACCTTGCCCAGAAGGAGGGCGCTGGATCCGATCGCCCGTTGAAAATTGATCGTTACCTGGGTGAATGAGCTCTCTGTCTCCCCCTTTTCCCTGATGGAAAGTGGGCTCGCTGATATCTCGTTGTGGGATAGAAATGCTTTCGCCACTGGAGATATCAGTCACACTACGTTTGTTGATGGCCTCTGAAACCGCTTTCTTTATCTGCTTTTTGTAGCGGCGGATAAAACGTTGGCGGTTCAGAGTGCTCTTATTTTTGCCGTTAAGACGGCGGTCAATAAAATGCGCCATATAACACCCTCTTCATACTAACAAGTTACTGTGACTTTCTAACTCTTAAATACCATTCCGAAAGTAGGCGAACTTGTTTTTGGGTATAGCCTTTATCAACCATACGATTGACAAAGTCCTCGTGCTTCTTCTGATCTTCGGCAGAGGTTTTTGCATTAAATGAAATTACAGGGAGTAAGTCTTCGGTATTAGAGAACATTTTCTTCTCGATAACCGTTCTTAGTTTTTCATAGCTGGTCCATACTGGATTGTCACCATTGTGATGGGCTCTTGCTCTTAAAACAAAGTTGACTATCTCGTTACGGAAATCTTTTGGATTGGAAATACCGGCTGGCTTTTCAATCTTTTCCAGCTCGCCGTTAAGTGCGGCTCTATCAAACAGTTGACCAGTATCTGGATCACGATATTCCTGATCTTGGATCCAAAAGTCTGCATAGGTAACATAGCGGTCGAAAATATTTTGGCCGTACTCAGAGTACGACTCAAGGTAAGCTGTTTGTAGTTCTTTACCAATAAATTCGACATATTGTGGGATTAGATACCCTTTTAGATGGCTTAGGTAGCGCTCTTGTACTTCAGCGTTAAATTGTTCGCGCTCAATTTGCTGCTCAAGTACATAAAATAAATGAACTGGGTTTGCTGCGACTTCACTGTGGTCAAAGTTAAACACACGAGAGAGGATCTTAAAAGCAAAGCGAGTTGAAAGGCCGTTCATGCCTTCGTCAACGCCTGCATAATCTCTGTATTCTTGATAGGACTTAGCTTTTGGATCTGTGTCTTTTAAGCTTTCACCATCGTAAACCCGCATTTTTGAATAGATACTGGAGTTCTCTGGCTCTTTAATTCGAGACAGTGCTGAAAACTTCGCTAAAGTTTCTAAAGTGCCAGGCGCACAGGGAGCCTCTCTGAGCTCACTATTTTCAATAAGCTTCTCGTAAATTTTGACTTCTTCAGACACGCGCAAACAATAAGGCACTTTGACAATGTAAACACGGTCTAAAAATGCCTCGTTGTTTTTATTGTTCTTAAAGGTTTGCCATTCAGACTCGTTAGAGTGAGCGAGTATTAGCCCGCTAAATGGTAGGGCGGAAATACCCTCGGTACCATTGTAGTTGCCTTCTTGGGTTGCAGTTAGCAGCGGGTGTAGCACCTTAATCGGTGCTTTAAACATCTCGACAAATTCCATCAAACCTTGGTTCGCAAGACATAGCGCGCCAGAATACGCATAAGCATCAGGGTCATTTTGAGCGAAATGCTCAAGTTTACGAATATCGACTTTGCCTACCAGCGCTGAGATATCTTGGTTGTTTTCATCCCCTGGCTCTGTTTTCGCGATAGCAATTTGATCAAGAATGGAAGGGTAGCGTTTTACGACCTTAAATTGCGTAATATCTCCATTGTACTCATGTAAGCGTTTGGTCGCCCATGGAGACATTATCGTTTTAATATAGCGCCCAGGAATGCCGTACTCTTTTTCAAGTAGGTCAGCATCTTCTTGAGGGCTAAACAAGCAAAGCGGGTGGTCATTAACGGGTGAGCCTTTTAAAGAATAAACCGGCACCTTTTGCATCAAATACTTGAGCTTTTCTGCGATAGACGATTTACCACCACCTACCGGGCCGAGTAAATAGAGTACTTGTTTGCACTCTTCGAGCCCCTGTGCGGCATGTTTGAGATACGATACGATTTGTTCAATGGCATCCTCCATACCGTAAAACTCATTGAAGGCAGGATATCGAGCTATTACTCTATTCGAAAACAGCCTGCTAAGTCTGGCATCTTTCGACGTATCGATCATTTCTGGTTCGCCTATTGCCATCAGAAGTCGCTCAGGTGCGCTGGCATAGGCTGATTTGTCATTTTTACAAATTTCAAGAAATTCCGCGATGGTGTACTCTTCTTCTTGCGCGGCTTCATATCTGGCCTGATAATGTTCAAATATTGTCATAACGACCTCCAATAAGCTACTTGGTGTGGTTTGCGGATCACAGATTTGGAAAGGTTACTTAAAGCTTAGTCGTGATATGAAGAATACCCAAAAAAAACTAGATTTTTTATGTATTAATGTTGAGTTACAGGCATGAAAAAGGGCGCCTGTGCGCCCCATTGTTGCATCAATACTGATAGTTGATGTTAAGCTAGGTTGCTGTTAGCGAAATCCCAGTTAACAAGTGCCCAGAAACCTTTAAGGTAATCAGGACGAACATTACGGTAATCGATGTAGTAAGCGTGTTCCCACAGGTCAACTGTGATGATAGGGGTAACACCTTCTTCAGTCAGCGGAGTCGCTGCATTTGAAGTGTTAACGATATCTAGAGAGCCGTCAGCAAGTTGTACTAACCAAGTCCAGCTTGAACCAAAGTTGTTAACTGCTTTGTCGTTGAAAGCTTCTTGGAATGCTGCGAATGAGCCCCATTTTGCATTAATTAGTTCAGCAACTTTACCTGTTGGTTCGCCACCTGCATTTGGCGCAAGGCTGTGCCAGTAGAAAGTGTGGTTCCAGATTTGAGCAGCATTGTTGAAAACACCACCTTCAGAGCTACATACGATCTCTTCTAGTGATTTACCTTCAAAGTCAGTACCTTCGATAAGACCGTTAAGCTTTACAACGTATGTGTTGTGGTGCTTACCGTGGTGGAATTCTAGCGTCTCTTGAGAAACGTGCGGCTCAAGAGCATTTAGTGCATAAGGTAGTGACGGTAGTTCAAATGCCATATTAATCTCCATTTTTTGGTTGATTTGCCAATAACGCATACGAAAGGTAGCTAACATCAGCCCACTTTTCTATACCATTGGCCTATATAGTGATATTATAATTCCTGACTATTTTACTCAAGTTTTGGCAAACAGCAATGCGTGCCAGTGACTTAATGACTTATAATACACATTCTTTGTGAACATATGCCGAATAGCAGTCAAAGTGTAGAACATCATGACAGGCGGTCATGCTTATTTTAGCCATGTATCCCGAGATTCTACCGCTGCTTAAAGCTTGGCATTATGAATGCAACAGGTGTTGTTAAAGTGAGTAGCAAGCTAAAACGCCGATGCTAAACTAAATATTGATAAGCATTGGACGAAACGTCATTTTGAGGTAACTAATGGAAACTATTGACAAGATTAAACAGCAGATCGAAGAAAATCCAATCATCCTATATATGAAAGGGTCGCCAAAACTCCCTAACTGTGGTTTCTCTTCGCAGGCATCTCAGGCTTTGATGGCGTGTGGTGAGCAGTTTGCTTATGTTGACATTTTATTAAATCCAGACATTCGTGCTGAACTACCGCATTATGCGAACTGGCCAACGTTCCCACAGCTTTGGGTAGAAGGTGAGTTAATCGGTGGTTGTGACATCATCATTGAGATGTTCCAAAAAGGTGAGCTTCAACCTCTTATTGCTGAAACAGCAGCTAAATATAAGAAAGACGAAGCAGCAGCGGAATAAGCTAACCGCTTATGGCAGAGTCGATACTCTGCCATGCTTTATTTTTTAAAAATCTTCTAATATCTTCCTACCTACTTTTCTTAGCAAGTCTTTTTGTCTGATGTTTGGTTGAAAACCTGCAAGTTCATTGAATTTAAGATATCTACACTTTCATTAACGCTATTCGCGTTTATCTAACTTAGAGCTACTCGCTTATTTTTATCAACTCAAGTTGACGTTAGCGTCAAGCTAAAAACGCTCTCTGTTTTGCATACCTATATAAACAGTGTAATCGAACGTGCTTCGATATTGAGTTCTATAAAATCCAAAAAGTGAATAATTATTCATCTTTACCTTGATTTACGTTTACGTAAACGTTTGCTATTGGTTATGTCTCGTTGCATTTTTATTGGTGTGATACCGGTGTCATTTTACAAATTTATATTCACTATTTTCAAAGTGGCAAATTTATTACGATTTTGGCTAACTTGTCTTACCAATGAGAAATATTCAAGTTTGTGAATATGTATTCATATTTGTGTTGACTCTACTTTCAATCAAGGCTAATTTTGAATATCTGCCAGCATTTCGTCGTACCGTCATGGGCTGGCCGTTGTAGCAAGGGGAGGAGTCTATGTTATACGACTCAAAATTAGAAAAAGATAACTGTGGATTTGGCTTGATTGCGCATGTAAGCGGTCAGCCGAGTCACAAACTGATCCGTACAGCAATCACAGGTTTGGACCGCATGCAGCACCGAGGTGGTATTTCTGCAGATGGCAAAACCGGTGATGGTTGCGGACTGTTATTACAAAAGCCGGATAGTTTTTTCCGTGCCGTCGCAGCTGAAAACGATTGGCATGTAGGCAAAAACTATGCGGTAGGTATGCTATTTTTAAATCAGGACCATGAGCTTGCAGCTGCGGCTGAGAAAGTGATCAGTGAAGAATTAGAAAAAGAAACATTGACGCTCATTGGTTGGCGTGAAGTACCCACCGATCCATCTATGTTGGGTCCTATCGCTAAAGCACAATTACCGCAGTTTAAACAGGTTTTTGTCGGTGCTCCTGAAGGGTGGCGTCCTAAAGATTTAGAGCGTCGTCTATATATAGCAAGACGACGCATTGAAAAGCGTTTAGAGCAAGATGAGCAGTTTTATATTTGTAGTTTGTCCGGTTTAGTGACTATCTACAAAGGCTTAATGATGCCGGCGGATCTACCGAATTTTTATACGGATCTTGCTGATATGCGGATGACCAGTGCGATTTGTGTATTCCATCAACGCTTTTCAACCAATACACAGCCTCGATGGCCGTTGGCGCAGCCGTTCCGCTATTTAGCTCACAATGGT
Source organism: Pseudoalteromonas flavipulchra NCIMB 2033 = ATCC BAA-314 (assembly GCA_000814665.1). Taxonomy (GTDB): domain Bacteria; phylum Pseudomonadota; class Gammaproteobacteria; order Enterobacterales; family Alteromonadaceae; genus Pseudoalteromonas; species Pseudoalteromonas maricaloris. The sequence goes on along the minus strand of JWIH01000011.1, from coordinate 133,221 downwards.
GAAATCAATACTATTGAAGGTAACCGTCAGTGGGCGAGAGCGCGCGCTTACAAGTTCGCGTCACCGTTATTACCAGACTTGCAAAATGCGGCTCCGTTTGTCAATGAAACGGGTTCTGACTCGTCTAGTTTAGATAACATGCTAGAGCTATTTCTAGCTGGTGGCATGGACTTATTCCGCGCTATGCGTATGTTAGTACCACCTGCATGGCAGAAAAATCGTGCCATGGATGAAGACTTACGCGCATTCTATGACTTTAACTCCATGCATATGGAACCGTGGGATGGACCAGCTGGCATCGTGATGTCTGATGGGCGCTTTGCTGCCTGTAATTTGGACCGCAATGGTCTTCGTCCTGCCCGTTATGTGATCACACAAGACGGCTTTATTACGCTTGCCTCGGAAGTGGGCATTTGGGATTACGCGCCAGATGAAGTTATTGAAAAAGGTCGCGTGGGTCCCGGTGAATTACTGGTGGTTGATACTTTACATGGCAAGATTTGGCAGTCCGATGAAATCGATCAAGATTTGAAATCCAGACATCCATACAAAACTTGGCTTGAGCAAAACGTTAAGCGTTTAACGCCATTTGAAGCACTAGATGAAAAAGCGGCTGGCAAGCGCGATCTTGACGATGAAACCTTGTTGACCTATCAGAAGCAGTTTGGTTATACCAACGAAGAGCTCGACCAAGTTATTCGCGTGATGGGTGAAAATGGCCAAGAAGCAACTGGTTCAATGGGTGACGATACGCCATTTGCAGTGCTATCTGAAGGACACCGCTCAATATTTGACTACTTCCGCCAGAAGTTTGCTCAAGTCACGAACCCGCCAATCGATCCGTTACGGGAAAATCATGTAATGTCACTGGCGACTTGTATTGGTCGTGAGCAAAACGTTTTCAACGAAACCACAGGTCATGCTAAACGTTTACAGTTTGCCTCGCCGGTACTGACTTATTCTGATATGCAGCAGCTATTAACCGCCGATGATGACCATTACTGTGCGTGTAAAATTTCATTGATTTACGAGATTGAAGAGTCATTGCAAGATGCAATCAAGCGCATTTGTGATGAAGCCGTTGCAAAAGCAAGTTCTGGGTGCGTGATGTTAGTGCTCAGTGACCGAGAAATTGCTGCAGGCAAGCAAGTTATCCCAGCGGCAATGGCCGTGGGGGCGGTACAAAGGCGACTGGTGGATGGCAACCTGCGTTGCGATACCAATATTTTGGTTGAAACAGGTAGCGTAAGAGATCCGCACCAGTTTGCTGTTCTGTTAGGTTTTGGCGCAACAGCGATTTATCCTTATCTAGCCTACGAAACCCTTGTTGCAATGTGTGATAAGAAGATCATTAAAAAGTCTTACCGCGAGGTGACTCTGTCTTATCGCGGCGCGATTAACAAAGGTTTATACAAGATCATGTCGAAGATGGGGATCAGCACCATTGCTTCCTATCGTTGTTCGATGTTGTTTGAAGCCGTCGGTTTATCCGATGAGGTGGTTGAACTGTGCTTCAAAGGAGTTGCAAACCGTATTAAAGGTGCGTGTTTTGACGACTTTGCATTGGAGCAACAACAACTCAATAAATTGGCATTTAGCAAGCGTAAACTACTATCACACGGTGGATTATTAAAGTATGTGCATGGTGGTGAATATCATGCGTATAACCCTGATGTCGTGCAAACTTTGCAGACCGCAGTTCGTTCGGGTAACTATCAAGACTACGTTAAATATGCGGAGCTGGTAAATAACCGTCCAATTACGAATTTGCGAGACATGCTCAAGCTTAATACGGCGCAACAAGCAATCGACATCAACGACGTTGAGCCTGCGACTGAGCTATACAAACGTTTTGACTCGGCAGCGATGAGTATCGGGGCCTTATCACCAGAGGCACACGAAGCGTTAGCGATTGCGATGAATCGCCTCGGCGGTTGCTCTAACTCTGGTGAGGGTGGTGAGGATAAGCTACGTTTTGGTACAGAAAAGAATTCGCGTATTAAGCAAGTTGCTTCTGGCCGATTCGGTGTGACACCACACTATTTACGTTCAGCTGACGTTATTCAAATCAAAGTTGCGCAAGGGGCAAAGCCGGGCGAGGGTGGTCAGCTGCCGGGTGAAAAAGTCACCCCTTATATCGCGAAGTTACGCTATTCGGTTCCTGGTGTTACTTTGATTTCGCCGCCGCCGCATCACGATATTTATTCGATTGAAGACTTAGCCCAGCTTATTTTTGACCTCAAACAGGTCAACCCTGAAGCGATGATCTCGGTCAAACTGGTTTCAGAACCAGGTGTCGGCACGATTGCGACTGGTGTTGCTAAAGCGTATGCCGATCTCATTACCATTGCCGGTTATGACGGTGGTACTGGGGCGAGTCCGCTGACATCGGTAAAGTATGCAGGTAGCCCATGGGAGCTTGGCCTTGCTGAAACGCAACAGGCGCTGGTTGAAAATGGTCTACGCCACCGCATTAGGTTGCAAACAGATGGCGGCTTAAAAACCGGATTAGACATTATTAAAGCAGCAATTTTGGGTGCTGAGAGCTTTGGTTTTGGTACCGGCCCTATGGTAGCGCTTGGCTGTAAGTACCTGCGGATCTGTCACCTTAATAACTGTGCAACCGGTGTTGCTACGCAAGATGATACGTTGCGTCAAAAGCATTATCACGGATTGCCAGAAATGGCGATGAACTACTTTAAGTTTATTGCACAAGAGGCTCGTGAACTGATGGCGGCTTTGGGAGTCACAAAACTCACCGATTTGATTGGTAGAACGGATTTACTTGAAGCCATTGAAGGTAATACTGCGAAGCAGAAAAAGCTCGACTTAAGTCCGCTTCTAGCGAAGCCGAACAATCCGTCAAATGAAGCGCTGTATTGCACCCATACTAATCCGTCACATTACAGTGGTGCGTTGAACGAAAGCTTACTTGCGAAAGCGAAGACGGCAATCGACGAAATGACCGGTATCTCGCTGGTGAGCCGTATATCCAATACGGATCGCTCTATCGGTGCAATGTTGTCTGGTTATATCGCGAGCAAGCATGGTAACCAAGGTATGGCAGCAGACCCAATCGCACTTGAGTTACATGGTACAGCAGGGCAATCTTTTGGGGTGTGGAACGCTGGTGGCCTTGAAATGACATTAGTCGGTGATGCTAACGATTATGTTGGTAAAGGGATGGCTGGTGGAAAGCTAGTCGTGCGTCCTCCTGTCGGCTCAAGCTTTGCCTCTCATCAGGCGGCTATCATTGGTAACACCTGTTTATATGGCGCGACCGGCGGCAAGTTGTTTGCGGCAGGTCGAGCTGGCGAGCGTTTTGCCGTACGTAACTCGGGTGTACAAGCGGTTGTTGAAGGGCTTGGTGATAATGGCTGCGAATACATGACGGGAGGCGTAGTGTGTGTGCTTGGTCAAGTTGGCGTTAACTTTGGCGCAGGCATGACCGGTGGTTTTGCCTATGTACTTGATGAAGAAAGTGATTTTGATAAGCGGATCAACCCTGAGTTGGTCGAGCTGGTAGACCTCAAAGCGCTGGCATCGCACCAAGAGCATCTACGCGGTTTGATTGCAGAGCATCTAGATTTAACAAGCTCAACTCGAGCTGAGCAGATCTTAGCTAACTTTGAGTTGTATTTGCCAATGTTTAAATTGGTAAAGCCAAAGTCGAGCGATTTAAACAGTTTACTTGGCCACCGAGCGCGTAGTAGCGCTGAGCTAAGAATTCAGGCGCAGTAGGAGAGAGCAATGAGCGAGAACGTTTACCAATTTATCGATGTACAACGTGTAGATCCGCGCAAAAAGCCTATTTCTACGCGTAAGCAATCTTTTGTTGAAATTTATGAGCCTTTTTCTGAGCAGCAAGTTCATTCACAGTCCGACCGTTGTTTAGATTGTGGTAACCCGTATTGTGAATGGAAGTGTCCAGTTCACAACTATATTCCGCAATGGCTCAAACTTATTCGTACGGGCAGAATAATTGAGGCAGCGGAACTGTCTCACCGTACCAATAGTTTGCCTGAAGTGTGTGGGCGAGTATGTCCGCAAGATAGGCTTTGTGAGGGGTCGTGTACGCTGAACGAAGAGTTTGGTGCAGTGACTATAGGAAATATTGAAAAATATATTACCGATACGGCGTTTGCACAGGGCTGGAAACCTGATCTTTCTTACGTTACTTGGACCGATAAGAAAGTCGCAATCATAGGCGCGGGTCCGGCAGGACTTGGCTGTGCGGATATTCTAGTGCGAAACGGCGTGCGCCCTGTGGTGTATGACCGCAACCCTGAAATTGGCGGTTTGCTGACCTTTGGGATCCCGTCATTCAAATTAGAAAAATCGGTAATGGAAAACCGTCGCGAGATTTTCACCGAAATGGGCGTTGAGTTTAAACTCAATACCGAGGTTGGTCGTGATGTTTCAATGGACGAGTTATTGTCACAATATGACGCCGTATTCTTAGGTGTGGGGACGTACCAAAGCATGAAAGGTAATCTTGAAAATGAAGATGCCGATGGTGTTTATGATGCGCTACCATTTTTGATTGGTAACACCAACCGAGTTATGGGCTATGACGAAAGTCAGCATAGCTATGTGAACATGGCTGGTAAGCGCGTAGTGGTACTAGGTGGTGGGGACACAGCGATGGACTGTGTTAGAACGTCAGTCAGACAAAATGCGCAATCCGTGATCTGTGCTTATCGTCGTGATGAAGAAAACATGCCAGGCTCCGTTCGAGAAGTTAAGAATGCCAAAGAAGAAGGGGTTGAATTTAGATTCAATTTACAGCCGGTTGGTATTGAAATTGACAGCTCAGGCAAAGTCACGGGCGTTAGAATGGTGAAAACACAATTAGGTGAACCCGACAAAAATGGTCGCCGTAGTGCTGAAACCGTGGAAGGTTCTGAGCATACACTAGAAGCTGACGCGGTGATTATGGCATTTGGTTTTAAGCCGCACAACCTTGACTGGTTAGCACAATACGATGTCGCAATAAATCACTGGGGCGGTATTGTTGCACCAGAAAAAGGCGCATTTACACATCAAACAAGTAATCCAAAGATCTTTGCCGGTGGTGACGCCGTACGAGGTTCTGATTTAGTGGTGACGGCGATTTTTGAAGGCCGCAACGCCGCTGAAGGCATTTTGGACTATTTAGAAGTTTAACGCTTTTGTCGTTCACAAACCCCAACTACATTCGTTGTAGCTGGGGTTTTTTATTTGAATTTTGCGTAGGGACTGTTTATCTTTTAAGTTTGTTTTTGCAGCAGTTTGATTGGTGTTTATACAAGGCAGAGTCTGCGTAGCATAGTTGTTCTATGTGAGTCAGGCGAGAACACAGTAGAAATGCCAATTAAGCGCTGCCCTTTGGGTTCACCTGAGTGTGCTTTGTTCATTGTTGCTCAACTTTTACCTAGATTACTAGGCGGCAAGTCGAGCGTCGCGACCAAAACGCACTCAGAAGAACAAAAATCAAACAGCAAAGGTCAACAGACCCTTGTTAGCCGCTAACTTAATTTCACTTAACATGTATTTATCAATAATATTAAGGAAAGATCATGAATGAAACGATAAACTCAGGCGCTGATGCGGTCACTGCAAAGATAGCGAGTGTAAACGATTGGCGTGCGGCGGTATTGCAGCAGATCAGAAGTCTGATCCTAAGTGTTGATAAAGATGTAGAGGAAGATATCAAATGGCGTAAGCCAAGCAACCCAACAGGAGTGCCCGTATGGTCAAAAGCTGGCATGATCTGCACTGGCGAAGTATACAAAGATAAGGTCAAACTTACCTTTGCATACGGTGCAAAATTTGAAGATGAGCATCAGTTATTCAATACAGGATTTGCCGGTAACACTCGACGGGCGATTGATATAAAACAGCAGGACACCATCAATGAAGCCCATTTCTGTGCATTGATCCGCGCAGCGATTCAATTCAACCTTGAAAAATAAAACGCAAAACGGTCTGATTTAATGTAGCATTCATGAAACCGCTTTGGGTAAAGTTGGCTCAAAGTTTGGTTGCAAAGCTTCTGGGTTTCGATGTGGCGTCCTTGTGACGTTCGTATTAAGCTCGATAAAAGAAAAATAAAAAGGAATGAAAAATAAAGAATGCACAAAATCAAAATAACGACGAATTTATATCTCTATCAATTTCCTCCTTTTGCTGGGGATCATGTTGGCTACAATATCTATGCATTTATTCACAACAACACCGCCATGCTGCTTGACACTGGCTTTGAAGTGCATGGACAAGCTGTTCGCGAAGATCTAAACAGTCTCGATATCACCATAATACAAGTTTTATTTTCACACTTTCATCCGGATCATATCTCTGGGTTGCCAGCGCTTGCAGGACCAAAACTGTTTGGAAATCATCATTATAAAAACACATTAGATAAGTATACTGCTAAAGAGAAGCATCACTATTTTGAGGGGCTTAATGAGCTGCATGAAAACTCTGTGCTACATTTCGGTGAGTTCGAGCTTAAATTTGAGTTGATTACTGGACATGTAGAATGTGGTTTATACACCATCATTAACGATAAATATATTCATGTAGCTGATGATATCATGACATCAAACGAGGGAGAGACGCTTCTGCCTGCGGTCCATATTAGTGGAGCTCGAGCACATTTTAATTCCCTAGAAAAATTAAAAAAGTATGCCGGTCTCACTTTACTGCTCTCTCATGGTAATCCAATTTCTGGTACGGAACCGATTTTAACCGCAATATCTCAAAGGCAAAGTTATTTAGAGGCGATAGCCCAAAGCGAGTCACCATTGAGTCTTGAAAACGCCTTGGCTGGATGTACGGCGGAGTTTTTACATACAGAGTGGCATAACTACGTTTACCGTTAATCATGTTACATCACATAAAATTGCCTTTCGTATTTGCTAACAGGCTATGTTTATGGGTTGCCTACAAACATAGCCTGTCAGGACTGATGACAGGTACTCAATGTTTTACGCACTTTGCACTTGTAATAATTCCTTTGCACTCGCTCTTGTCGTGTCACTTATTTTATCCCCACCAATTAACCTTGCTATTTCATCAATGCGTTGGCTTTGTGCCATTGGGGTCATTTTGGTAAAGGTTTCACCATGTTCTACCCGTTTTGCGACAAAGAACTGGTTGTGACCACTGCATGCCACTTGCGGTAAGTGGGTAACACAAATAACTTGCGTGGACTGACCAAGTTGGCGTAGCAATTTACCTACGGTTGCAGCCGTTGGACCTGAGATCCCCACATCAACTTCATCGAAAATCAAAGTGGGTGTCGTAACACGTGTTGCGATAATCACTTGAATGGCTAAGCTTATCCGAGATAGCTCACCACCCGAGGCAACTTTACCCATAGGCTGTAAAGGTTGTCCTGGGTTAGTCGAGACGTAAAATTCAATGTGGTCATACCCAAAAGGGCTCGGTTTTGCGCCAAGATTAGGCGTTAACTGGATCTCAAATTGACCATCACCCATCGCAAGCTCTTTCATACTTGCAGAAATACGCTCGTTAAGAGATGCACTGGCTTGCTGGCGGCTTTGACTTAATCCAAGCGCCGCTTGATTATAGGCGTTGATGGCTTCAGCAATTTCTTCTTCTAGTGCATCCAATCGTGCAGAATCAGAGCTAATAGACTCAAGCTCGTGTTGCAGTGCTTGATGGTGCTGATATAGCAATTCAGGTTGAACTTGATGCTTTCTAGCTAAATCCAGAGCTTGAGAGAGTCTATCTTCTAGCTCTTGTAGTCTCATTGGATCTTGTTCGACTGAATCGGAATAACTGCGGATCTCTCTACTTGCTTCTTCCACTTGTACTGCAGCTTCTTCAAGCACTTGCGCAATATTCTCAAGAGTTTTGTCAAAACTGGTGAGTTCAGAGAACACTTGTGCACTTTGTTGTAGTTGCGATAACACAGTCTGCTCGTCATTTTCATAAAGGCGAGAGAGCTCACGGTGGCATTGTTCTAAAATGGTTTGGCTATGGCTTAGGCGCGAATGTTCGCTCTCAATATCTTCATATTCGCCTTCTTGTAGGGCAAACTCGTCAAGCTCCGCTACTTGGTACTCAAGAAGTTGTTTTTTTGCGGCTTGTGCCTGTTGTGACTTTTGTAGTTCGGCATATTCTTTTTGCAGCTTATGGTAGTGATTATATTGGCCCTTAACTGCTTGTAACAAAGTCGTGTGGTTTGCGTAAGCATCAAGCAAGTGCAGTTGATATTCTGGTTTTAGCAGTAGCTGATGGGCGTGTTGCCCATGAATAGCAATAAGGTGTTGCCCAAGCTCCTTTTGTTGGCCAGCAGTAACAGGGGAGCCATTGATGTAGCTTTTACTACGCCCACTTTTACTAATAACACGACGAAGGATACATTCATTCTCTTCGTTATCTAGCATATGCTCCGTTAGAAAGCGTTTGGCAGCAGGGAGGTTTGAAACATCAAACTGAGCAGAGATATCCGCTTTGTCGGTGCCTGGACGAATAGCAGAAGGATCAGCACGCTCACCGAGACATAAAGAAAGCGCATCAATTGCAATGGACTTACCCGCGCCTGTTTCACCTGTAATTGCGGTCATGCCGCAATGCCAGTCAATATTTAGCGCACTAACAATAGCAAAATTTTGAACATTTAAAGCTAAAAGCATACTGTACACCCTAACAGAGAATTACTGTTAATTTATACAGTATTTTATTGTTTAGCAACTCAAATCAAAAAATTTTACTAAAAATAATAGCAAGATTAACCGATGGCGTGCTCTTTTACTAAGGCTGCTTGCATTTGTTGGTTGGATGGCTCTGAATCACCTAGCTCTTGCGAATCCAGCACATCTTCATCTTGCTGTATTGCTGGTGTATCAGGTGTTTGAATGCGTGCAATGAGAGCTGGAAGCATCTCGCGATAGAAGTCACGATTATAGGCAATGCCCGCAGTGGGTAATTCAGCAACAAAATATTGTAATTGCTCAGCAAGCAAATCCATATTGCCATTTGAGCGACACTTATTGAGCTCGTTTGTCACTGAATAGATAAATAACTCAGACACTTTTTCCAGTTGCGCCAAGTTCTCTTCCGAGTGCGCTTGAACAACAAAAAAGTTGCCAACAATTGCATTGATCTGCGGTGCGTATTTTGGCCTTAAAATCTTCGCTTCAACGAATTCAGCAACTTTAAGTTTAAAGTTGCTACTAATCACTTTTAAACGATCGTTAAAGGCTTTTTTTTCCGCTTCACGGGCTTTTCTTCTATTATTTTCAATCACTAAATACACTGAAAGTATAGTGATAAGCAGCGCCAATGTGAAAAATACAACGTAAGCCATTTTATTGTTATTTACCTAAATTAGAAAATTTAACCAAGGTTATTTTGCGTAACTTTGCGTGCTTAGTAAAGCCTACTGCCCCAATTTAATTTCTGTCTAAGAACATTGTAGTAGGAGTAGCATTTGGGATGGATCAATCTTAGTCTTTTCTCCGCTTTTTTGATGATAACTTCGTCACCAGGTAGCACTGCCAGTACAACATGACTGTCACAACTTACTTGTAAGCTGTCGGTGTTTTCTAGACTTAACTTGAGTTTGACTTCCTTTTCTGCGTCCACTACCAGAGGCCTGCTAGATAAAGTATGCGGAAACATAGGCACCAGTGAAATAGCGTCGAGTTCGGGGGTTAAAATAGGCCCACCACCCGAAAGCGAGTAAGCGGTTGACCCCGTTGGCGTCGAGACAATTAAACCGTCTGAGCGCTGAGAAAATACAAAGTCGTCATCGATAAAAGCCTCAAATTCAATCATATGCGCAACTTTATCAGCGTGTAATACGGCTTCGTTCATTGCTAAATTTGCGCTTTTAAGTTGGTGATGTCGGTATACTGCCACCTCCAACAGAAATCTCGACTCTTCAATAAATTGGCCGCTCAACACCGCTTCTAGCTGCGCTTCGAAGCCTTCGGGGTTCAAATCTGTCAAAAAGCCTAAGTTACCGCGGTTAACTCCGATAACGGCGACATCAAAACGAGCCAGTACTCTTGCTGCGCCAAGCATGTTACCGTCACCACCAACAACAATAGCAAGATCGCAACGTTTACCTAGTTCAACTAACTCGACAACAGCGTCTTCGTCTAACGACTTTATTTGCTCCGCAACGCGATCTTCTACGAGTACTTCATATCCTAATGCTTGCAAAAATGTGTAGAGTCGTTGTAAGGTCGTCCCCGCGCCTTCGTGGTTGGGTTTGCCAATTAAGCCGATGGTGTTAAACGTGGTCGTCATTCAGTCATTTGTCCTTGGTATCTTTGTTGCAAGATTATATTAAAAGCGTAGTGCTTGAAACTGGCAATTGACACCCATATTAAAATAATTATGAAACTAAATCCCAGAGATGAACAAATTCTGTGTGCGGTCATGCGCCATTATTGTAATGGTGAAGGACAGCCTGTTGCATCCAGCAAAATAGCAAAGCAGGACGGCCTTGCTATTTGTTCTGCAACCGTACGCAATGCAATGGCAAGACTTGAAAATCAAGGCTTATTGTATTCGCCGCACACGTCAGCTGGCCGCGTGCCCACCGACCAAGGTGTAAAATTCTGGCTACAGGAGTTTTTTCCTCTGGCTGATGTTGCTGTTCATTGGCAACCTGATCAATCCGCAATAGTCTCTTTTGCACATTTATTGAGCCAAAACTTTCAGGTCTGTTGCTGCGTGGGATTACCACAAGTTAGCAGCAAACAAATGTTCCGTGTGGAAGTGCTCGATTTTGATCGTAAAAATTGGCTGGTTCTGCTGTTAGACAGAGCGGGGCAGTCGCACAATATTTGTATTGATAAACCCGTTGATGATTCCGACGCGTTGCGTTACCAGTTTGCGGCTTGGATGAATACCGTATTCAGTCAACAAACTTTAGTTGAAGGGTTGCACCGAATGCGCGCCATGGCGCACAGTGCACCACCGAGTTGTCATCATATTTTGGCCCAGTGGACCAAGCAGTTAAGTCAGCAATTAGGCTCAGATAATGCGATTGTTGTCGGCGAGCGTTACTTATATAACCGCTTAGAGTTGGATAGAGAGATTAATCTTGGCGTCGGATTTTTAGACCAAGTTGAAGACCGCTTAGCGTTTAAAGACGGCGTATCCGTGTTACTTGGCGAAGAGCTAAGCATGCTCGGTTTACATCGCGTAGTGGTGCTCAGTGTGCCGTATTTCTCCAAAGGAGAATATCAAAGTCGCTTTTGCGTCATTTGCCCTGCGGATTCAAAGATCGAAGCCATCTTGTCAGAATTCAAAAAATTGCCGCAATAAAGGGTTGAAACTCTCATTTCAATCCCCATAATTACCGCAGTTGTAAAGAATCGGAGAATCACCACATGTCTGAGCAGACAAAAGCCCCAGAGCAAGAGCTTGAACAAACACAAGCGGAAGCAGAAGTTGTAGAAGCACAAGCAGAGCAACAAACTCAGGAAGAGCAGGCAGAAAATGCGGGTGAGTTAAGCCCAGAAGAAGAAATCGCTGGTCTGTATGCTGAGCTAGAAACCGCTAAGCAAACTATCGACTCACAAAAAGATAGCGTTGTTCGCGCCGCCGCTGAGCTTGAAAATGTTCGTCGCCGTGCAGCGCAGGACGTTGAAAAAGCACACAAATTTGCGCTAGAAAAGTTCTCAAACGAATTGTTACCTGTAATCGATAACCTAGAGCGTGCGATTGAGTTTTCTGACAAAGAAAACGAAACGCTAAAGCCTGTGCTTGAAGGTATTGATATGACTATCAAGACATTTGCCGATGCCCTTGCTAAATTTGGTGTTGAAGCGGTAAACCCACAGGGTGAAACATTTAATCCAGAGTTACACCAGGCAATGTCAATTCAGCCGAGCAATGATGTATCACCAAATACAGTGCTTGCTGTGATGCAGAAAGGTTATACCTTAAACGGCCGTCTATTACGCCCTGCGATGGTTATGGTGTCTAAGGCTGCTGAATAAGCAAATCCAATTTGAAAAAGCCGCTCATTGAGCGGCTTTTTTGCGTTTAGGAACAAGTGTATTCGCTTACCAACTACACTGTTTCACTTTATCAAACCAAGGACTGGAAAAAGATTTAGCTGTGATGGGGAGGGGGGCAGTGACTTCGACGCCTAACTCTTTTGCTAAATATCTATGTACTAGCAGTTTTACTTTATCGCTTTCTAACTGGGTATATGCCAGTTGTAACGCTTGCTTAGTGTTTTGGTTGGGCATGTCCCCTTCGAGCTGCTTATAGCGCGCCTCAAGCCATTGTAGCCAAGCTTGTTTTGATTCGTTTGGAAAAGCTGTTGTTAGGGTAGATGTGGGCCCTTGTAAACGTTCGTAGTTGACGATTTGTTTTTGAATAAGAAAGACAAACATCAAGTTAATGCCCGCTGAGATTTGACCCGAGCGTTTATCAACAGCTTGATAACCCAACAGGGCATGACGAAAATACTGTTCGGCTTCAAATATTCGGCCTTGATCAAGCGCGAGGCTACCTAAGTTGCTTTCGATCATCGCAAGTACTGGGGTTTGTTTTAACTCCTCAGCCAATTTGCGTGCTTTGGTATACAATGCTCTCGCTTTTTGATAGTCATCTTGGTTGCGAGCAACTAGCGCCATACTGTTAGTCAGCGTAAGCCGTTGGCGGTCATTTTCTGCATATTTGTAGGCACACTTGAGGCTAGTATCAGCGTCATCAAGGTACTCCTGTCGACGTAACCAAATCCCAAGTGCACTTAAAATGGTAGGGAGGTTTGCTTTAAAAAACATGTCATCTGGATACAAAAAGGTCGCGTTTATTGAGGTATAGAGCCTATCTACTTTATTTGTTGGTACAGAGGCACGAGCGCTCAGCAAGTGCCACTGAATAAATAACGGCACAGGTACATCTTGCAATTGATCTAAACCGTCGAGAATAATCAGTGATTGTGCAGGGTTAACCGTTAAATAGTCGCTGGCCTCGTCTAGCTTACTTTCAAAATATGAAAAGTCTTTCGCCAACGCGTGTTGGCAAAAATAAAATGTACAAGTTACAAAGAGTAAAAACCGAACCAAGCAAACCCCAACCACATTTTGGCGCATCTATTAACTGTAGTCGGCAGTAACAAATAGTTCCAAATCAATTACGATAAACAGCATTATACAAAGATAAGCAACAATGTAGAGGTCGCCTCTTTAGTTATGAATAGGGAGCGGGAACTTGATGAAAAGAAAACAAATTGCTGAGTTCGCTTTGGTGCAAGTCAATTAGCCGATTGATGTTTTCAAGATCTAAAGTAGTTAAACTGACTTTGCTAAGCATATAGCTAACTGGTGTTTTATTCGCGTCGATACCAGAATAAATAACATCGGTATACTCTTTGGTTTGAATAAAGTATTCACCCGCAAGCTTATCTTCAACAACATAGTCAACTCGTTGTTTACGCAACATTTTAAAGCGACGAGCAGCATTGGGCAGGTGTACTAGCTGATCGTTATAAAAGTCTTGGATCAGTTTTTCAAAGGCAATACCGTAATAGCTGCCAGCATTCAGTGCAAATGTGTTTCCTGCAAGGATCAACGACTCAACTTCGCCGCCAATTTTTGGTTTGTCTTTATGTTGGAATAATGCCATGACTTCTTGGCGGTAAGGTGTAGTAAAGTACGCAAACTTAGCTCTCGTTGCGGTTTTGGTCGCGGCCACCACTAAATCTACTTTGCCTGTTTTTAGCTCCGTTAGCATTCTTGATGAGGTGGGATAAAATACATATTTCAAGCAATAAGATGAATCGTTAAACAAGGTATTTAGCGCGTTAATTTCTATACCAGAGACATTACCTCCGCTGCGAGAAATATAGGGAGGCCACTGCGTTTCGTTCATACCTACTCGTAGTGTTTTGCTACATTTCGCTAAAGTTTCAAAAGCCAAAAATGTGATGAGTAAACAAAGTAAAAACGATCTAGCGTATTTCATGGTGATCGATCCTTGCAGATGAGTAGAGGTGATTATTTTATCAGTAAATCAAAAAAGGTCACGAGCTTTGTTAAACGATTAAGTTTGTAACCGCTAACCGCAGAGTGTTCTCATATCTGTAAAAATTACTGCATATTTCGGCTATGTGCGAGTACGGTCGCGATGGTATTGATAAGCTCAAGCTGCTCTATGGGTTTGGCAACATAACCATCAAATCCGACGCGCTCATACAAGGCTTTGTCTTCCGGAAAAGCATTTGCAGTTAATGCGATGATGGGGATATTAGGATCTTTACTCTTAAGACGTTTGCAAGCCTCAACGCCATCCATTTCTGGCATTTGGATGTCCATAAGTATTAAGTCGGGTTTGTTTAGCTCAAATTGTTCAATAGACTCTTTGCCATTATTCGCAATCGTAATATCACCATTGGCTTTACTGATCATAGAGCGCACTACCAGCTGATTTACTGGGTTATCCTCAGCCAGCAATATAGATGTGCCGCTCAAGTCAGCTGCTTTTAGCTGGTCGCCTTTTGGTTGGTCTGATGTAACCTCAGATTTTTGCATGGGCAGTTCGATGCTAAATAGGCTGCCTTCACCGATGGTACTTTCTACTTTAATTGTGCCGCCCATCAAGTCAATTAGAGAGCGGGTAATGGAAAGACCAAGCCCCGTACCACCAAATTTTCTGGTGGTGGACTTATCTGCCTGCTCAAATCGTGAAAAGAGTTTGTTGATTGTGGCTTCTGTCATCCCTATGCCAGTGTCGGCAACGGTAATAAGCATACCTGAATCATTTGGAAGCGGTTTTATATGGGTAATAATGCTGCCCGTTTCAGTAAACTTAATGGAGTTTGACAAGAGGTTAAGCAACACTTGCCTGACTCTGACCTCGTCTCCAAGCCAAAACTTATGCTCAAGTTCAACGTGGATCTTAAGCTTTAATCCCTTGTTTTTTGCCAACACTAAGAAGTCTGAGCGCAGATGTTCAACCAGCACCTCAATATTAAATGGCCGTTCTTCAAGCTCAATTCTACCGGCTTCAATTTTAGAGAAATCCAAAATATCGTTGATGATGGTGTTAAGCGCCTTAACTGAGTAGGTGGCCTTCTCAAGCAGATTAGTGGCGGTGCTGTTAAGTGGCTCCGACTTTAAGAGTTGTAATGTGCCATATAAGCCGTTCATGGGGGTTCGTATTTCATGACTCATATTAGCCAAAAAGACGGCTTTTGCTTTGGCTGCTTGCTCAGCTGCTTCTTTGGCGTGCGAGAGTTCTCGTTCGTGCTTAAGCTGCTCTGTGAGATCTAATGCTATACCTAAAAAGCCATCAACATTGCCGCGTTCGTCGGTTAATGTCGTTACGTTCAGCTTAATTTGCACGTATTGGTTTTGCTTAGTGACGTAAGTCCATCGGCTAGTATCTACCACACCTTGCTTGGCTTTGGCGACAAATACTTCAAATCCAGGTTCAATGACTCTGCCAAGCTCTTCCGTTAACGCTTTTGCTCTTGCTACGACCTCTTCCTCGAGATGGAAAATGGCAGGGGATGATTTACCAATGAGTTCATCTTTTTTGTACCCCAGTAAACGCTCGGCTGCAGGGTTAAACTGAGTAATGATACCGTCAGGATCGGTGGCAACAATGGCATAACCCGAACCTTCAACAATGCTGGTGTGAAGTTGGCTGTATTTTACGATTTCTTTAGTTCGTGCTTTTACTTCCTGTTCTAATGACGAGTTCAGTTTAGCAAGGGACTGTGCTTTTTCTTCTTCTGCGGCTAACTTTTCCTTTTCAGCTAGACGCTGACGGGTAAAGCTTAAAAGCAAAATATAAGTGATGATTGCCAATAGCGTAGAGACCAGCAGCGCAACTTGCAAAATGGTATTAGGAGAAACGAGATTGAGTGAACGGATAAACTGCGGAGTTGGCCAAATTTTTACTTCCCACGTGCGACCAAACAAGTTGACCTGTTTAGCCACTGAGTTATCCAACTCTTTAACATCTTCTTTTAGCACCTGATAAAATGGCGTGTTTTCATCGCTATTGGTTACATCGGAAATTTGAATCGAAACATCTTGTCGAAAAGACAGCAAGGTCGATAGGATCTCATCGATAAGTAACGGGGAATAAGTCCAACCAACTAAGTTTTCTAAGCGATTTTCTTCATTTGCCGCCATACCAATAGAGGTATAAATTGGCGCGAGTATCAAAAAGCCATATTTAATTTTATTGTCGGCTTGCACTAAGGTAATTGGAGCGGTAAGCCTCGGCTCATTGGCAGTAGCTGCTTCTATTGCCGCTGTTCTGCGACTAGCTTCGGAGCCTATATCCAAGCCCACGGCTTTATCATTGTTGACTTCGGGCTCGATATACTGAATAACAAATTTGCTGGTGTTATGTGGGTTTAGCGTTTTTATGGAGAACGTTCTGTCAGTACGCTCAGATTGTGCTTGTTGCACAAAGCTGCTTACGTTATCGACGGGGACATATTTGATGATCCCCACGCCACGAGCCCCAGAATATTCCGCTTGGAAGTCAAACGACCTGATATAACGCTGCATCGCTTGATAGTCAAAGCTGTGTTGCTGGTTCGCATAAATTGCAGTGCGAAGCCCCAAAATACCGTACCAATACAGTGTAACGCGCTCGTTCACACCCTCAGTCACATGGTCAAGTCGTGAGGCAAGTGCCGCCGCTACCTTGTCAGCATGATGCTCCTTTTCTTGCTCATATAACACCAGCCCGTAAAGCATACTGCCAACTAACACGAGTAGTGCAGCAACAAGTGGCAAAAATCGGCTCTGGCGAACTGTGTGAGCATTCGCTAACGACACGCTATATTCCTTACGCTTTAAATCTAATCAATATGTTAGTCCAGATAGCATAGAATTGATAGTGATTACGGTGAAGTGACAATCCCGAATTTATGCCTAAATTGGCTCAATAAAGACATATTTTGAATTGTTATTTGGATAAATTGTAGATTGAAATCGGCTAAGCCATGTGGCCATAAAAGCTAAAATAAATATGCGGATTTTGGGCTTTATATAAATGTGGTCACTATGTGGACATTTTTTAGGATGAAATGTGGATGTTTGCCCCGAAAACAAAAAAGCCAGTTAAAGCATGCTGCTCTAACTGGCTGTTTTAAAACGCTAAAATTTGGTGGAGCTGGGGGGATTTGAATGACTGTCAACATGGGGTGTAAGTTAATGAATATTATTGATTTTATTAGATTCTAATCAAGCCCGTGACAAACTGGTGACAGAGTTTTGTGTATACAACAAAAAACCGCATCAAGTGCGGCTTTTTTGTTTTAGCTTCAAATCATGCTCTTTAATGTAACTACCATAATGCCTGAATAGCATTTCAGGGCCATCGTGACCCATCTGATCGGCTATCCACCATAAGTTACGCCCGTCACTAATCAGCATTGTTGCGAACGTATGTCGAGCTTGATACGGATGCCGATAACGAACATTACTTTTATTAAGAACGGGTATCCAAATGTTTTTACGAATTTGGGCTGCACCCGTTAATTGCTTTTTTTGTCTAGGCTCAATGAAAACAAACTTATTATCACCTGTATACTGTTGCTGAGCGAGTAGCGATTCCAAGGCTGGTCGTTGCAATTCAATAATTCGATTCCCCGACTTTGTTTTTGTTCCTTTAGTAACTGATTTTTTATTCGTAGAGTCCCAAATCACCGCCTCACAAACCTTTAGCTCTTCATTAACAAGGTCAACGTCAATCCACTGTAAAGCAGCTGCTTCTGATGGTCTCATGCCAGTGTAAAACATGACGGTCAACAGGTTACGTTCTAATTCATTTCGGCAGGCGTTTAAAATTGCCGCTATTTCTTTTGGGCGGAAAGGATCCACATCATCGTGTTCACCGCGAGCCGACACTTTTTCAACTTTATTCATGTATTGGTGTGGTTTGACAGATGTACATGGGTTTAGTGGTAACACACCATCTACCACAGCCTCGTTCAGCGCTGAGTTCAGCACGCTCAGACGATTACGCATAGTTTTTAAAGTCACATTCGAGTCTTTTATGTATCGCTTTATATCAGACGGGGCAAGGTCTACCACTTTAATGTGATGAATAGATTTAAAAGCATTTTTGGCTTTTTCATATCCCTCTATCGTTGATACGCTAAGACCGCGTTTTTTACTATTGCTAATATATTCCATTAAATAATCATTAACTGTTGCGGTTGATTTAGCTGCAAATTTCTTGGCTTTAGGAGAGTTCGGGAAGTAGTTAGCATAATCAAACTTCCCGAGTAGAATCATGCGTTCAATTTCCTTTTTAAGTCCAAAGGCAAAATCCCAATCACCCTTTAATTCAGGGTTTAGCCCGGGGAGCGCTTCACGGCAGCGCTCACCTTGGTAATTGAACGTAATGTTAAGGCGTTCACCGGATTTTAATTTGCGTGTAAATACGCCGATGTACTTATTTGTCCCGCTGCCCACTTGTTTACCTCTTCAATGTTAATCCAACGACCTTTTGAACCTCGCGGAACGTTATAGTGTGTCCCTTTTACCCAGTGTTTTCGCCTGATCCTTTCGTCTAATGTGCTTTTTTCCTCTCCGTATACCCTTAAGTACATTTCCTGCGGTATCCATGAACCGATATGACTCATTTGATTTAGCATATTTATCCTCAGTATTTGTAATGAGAAAAATCAATTTTTGGTAGTTAAAACCGATTTGTTCGGTTATTCTGTTTTTAAAATACAATTTAATTCGGTATTTGGTCAAGTGTATTTATTTTTGTTGGTGTTATATTTGTGTTAAATTAAAGGCGTAGTTGCAACGTCAAAGGAGTAAGGATTTGGTTGACTTGTTGTTTACCCTAGGTGATTGGGTTATTGCTGCTAACATCACTGTGGCGATTCTCTATTTAGTGTTCATAAACTCAAGTAATAGTGAAGCTAAGACTTTAGTACTGTTGGCACTAATAAATGCTTTGATGCAATATTGGGGAGGTTACTTAACGGGTCTTTTCGGAGTAGAAGAAACAAAAGATTTGGTCCGGCATACTTGGTATCTATCGTTTATTGCTGCGGATCTATTGTTTTTGTGTCTTTTAGTTAGTTTTCATAGAAATAGTAAAACGACACCGTCACGATTTGCAATTATCGTCAGTTTGTCTTTTCTTACGATACTTGGTATTCAATCTGCCAGATATATAACATCTGTATTGCTTAATTTAGATCTACTATTGATTGCATTTTTGTACACAAATGCGATAACATCTATTAACATTTGTGTGGCTGTGTATAGCCTTATAATTTTAATTAGTTCATTTAATAGTTCGAGAAAGCAGGTGGTTTGATGGCGGGAGTGCTGATTTTAGTAGTGTTAAGTTTACTTACATTTGCGTTCTACAAATTTAAGCAATTGTTAAAGCTGACGGATGATTGCTTGGAGCCAAAACAGGAAGTGAGTGAAAATGTTATTCACTTTGACTTTGGTAAAAATGGGTTACTGAGGGATTGTCAGGAGCTGTTAGAAGAGTCTGTAGGTTTAGATTTAAGAATTGCTAACGGTGAGGCCGTCATTATTGAAAGTATTGCTCACTCTAAAAAGCGAGATCAGGTCATACAAAGAATAAAGAGATTAAAAGATTAACCCATAACAAAAAAGAGCTGCTTAGCTCTTTTTTGTTATTTGTTGATTGGCTTCGCTGCCTGAATCAGATATTACTGAAGTTTTGTATGATTCAGGCTTGGGAGGTTCTACACCATTGCCATTAGTACCGCCTGAAACTTTAGAACATTGCTTGAAACTAATATTTTTCATTATCCTTTGCCTTTTACTTTTGAACTTAGAGAATTATAACTCTCCACGAACTTAGAGTAATCACCACTTAGCTCACCAATCAAGCTTTTTGTTAAAAAGTCAGCAATTTCCTCTTTATGTTCGAATATATCTAGCTTTTCACCGTTTGCCTGCATGTGCTTGGACATTGCAACAATGGTTCGATTAAAGGCTATAGGTAGCATTTCAACGATAGCAGTTTCACTGTAAAGGTTTCCGTCATCAACTTGCGTGCTTACTGTGTTTGATTTGTCGCCAGTTACGAGAAACTCGTAAGACACACCAAGGATCTGACAAATTTTTACAATATGTTTGGGTATCGTATCTCTTTTCTCTAAAGATGCTACCGCTTGCTGAGATAAACCAATTTCCCTTCCGAACTCGGTTTGAGTCAGCTCTTTGTTTTTACGTGCTTTTTCTATTCTAGAACCTATTGTTTCACTCATAAACAGACTGCAAACGACACCGTTAAACATAACTCTCCCTATACTGACAAATTTTTAGCTACTATAGCAAACAATGTTTGTGGTTTACAAAATACCGAATTAAATGGTATAAAACAAAAAGTTTCGGTATTAATTGGGGGTGAACCATGGAAAACAAACCATTAAATGCGTTAAAAAGAGCTATTAAAATTGCTGGAGGTCAGCAGAAATTAGCTGAGAAATTGGGGAATATTAGCCAACAAACGGTGTCAGGGTGGATGAAAAAAGGTGTTCCGCCCCATAGAGCTGTTGAAATTGAAAAGGCCACGGATGTAAGCCGTACTGAGATACGTCCAGATATTTTTCTAATAAAGGACTAGATCATGAGTCATTCAATCGTAGAAATCGACCAGCTAATCACAGAGCCATCACATTGGGACATCCAGTTGATGAAAGTCCGCCAATTACGCGCTCAAATCAAATCACACAAAGCGCAGCACGAAGCCGAGCAAAAGCGCATTGAGCAAGAAACCCGCGCCCAACGCAACGGCGAACGCAGCAATCAATTACTTAAATCCGCTTTGGCGATGGCAGCACGCAACCGCATGAGCGCAAGCAAAAGGGTGGTGTTATGAAACCGAATGAACTCACGAACTTGTTCAGACGAGGCATTAGGCTGTTTGCTTACATTGCTTATGAGTTACCTGCGAGAGGTAATCGCTTGACTCGCTTGGGTGTTGAATTAGCCCTTGAGCTGGTTGATGAACTTCATGATGAGGGGTTACACATTGTTGCGCATTTGTTAGACGGTGCGGTTTGTCTTCATGTTGAAAAGCATGAGGTAGCGCTATGAAATCAAATCAACGCATGTTTGCTATCAAACGCGCTATTAAGCAATGCCTTTACATTAATCAAGAGCTACCAGCGAGAGGCAATCGTTTAACCCGCGCAGGTGTTGAGTCAGCGCTAGATGCTGTTGATGAACTGTATCTGGCAGGTGCTAATCGCTTCGCGCACAAATTAGATGATGTGATTTATCAGCACGTAGAAAAGTACGGGGTAGCGAAATGAGTGATATTTCTCATGAGTGGCGAGTCGAAATGAAATCGCTATTAGTTTTAACAAACGAACGAATCGAACACTACTGGGGTGTTATTTCGTGTTACCAAAAACTAACCCAAGAAGAAAAGGAAGAGGTAAAGGCTTCCGTAAGTGAGAACAAGGCGGCTGTAGAATTAATTCGCTGTGACATTGCCACTCTTAACGAGCGTGGAGCTATTCACGTTAGCGAGGCGATGCAGGAACTGCTTGACGAGTTGTTGGGCTGTGATTAATGAACAGTTTTAAAAAGCTCCTAACCTGCCCCAAAAGTTATAAGTTTGGTAAGACAGGGTTGTGCGTTAGAACAGTTATCACGATGACAGGTAACGCCCCGTACGCTGTTGGTGACGTAGTGAATTTGTGCGACCACCATAGCGGCCAACTGTTTTGCAAGGTCAAGGTGTTAGCTGTCGAGTTCAAAAAATCAACCGCGCCAATGTGGTTTTTTTGGCTAATGACGTATGAGTTAGTAAATGATTGATTCGCGTTCACTACCAATTTGCTGGGAGCTGGTCGGCAATAGCGAAAAGATGCAGCCCATTACCATTACTAGGGCTGCTCCGCATTGTTGGGGTAAGTTCGGTTTTGATAAGGTCGCAGAGCAAGTTAAATCACGCTTAGCGCTAATACCCACTAACCGCTTACGCCGCATTGCTGCGCATGGGTATGCGAAACGCTTTAACTCAGAGACAGCGAAAAACCCTGAGCGCTCAGCCAATATTTACCTGCGAAAAACCATTGAGCGAGTCACTGAAATTGTTGACCGTTCGCCACTTACTATCCGCGAATTAAACAGCAAAAAAGCCCGTAAAGATAAAGCTAAGCAGATCACCACGATTTGCCAGCAAATGGGTATTGTTGAGTTTGATGAAAGCACGACTCTTGAAGATGCTGAGCAACTGGTTTTTGCCAGTTATATTGCAATGCATGATTTCACGATGTCGCAAGGGGTGACGCCCCCATATCAAGCCACTTTTAACGCCGCCAAATCCAAACTTACGAGTGAGGGTTGGGAGCGTTGCGATACCAATTTGCTAGCAGACCGATTAGAGCGCGGAATACGCCGCATGCAATGTGATAAATGGTGGTTGCGCAAACTAAACCGTTTACGCGACACCACACTTGAGCATTTAAATATCACTATGGGTCTGGTTAAAAAAGGGGTCTCCCCGTATGCCAGCAAAGATGCAGTTCAAGAGTTCCGCCACAGCAAAAAGTCACAACGTGAATGGGTTGAGTCCATGCAGCTTGAAAGCAAGGACGGCGAAACCATCGACCTGAAACACGTTTTTGACCATTCCATTTCTAACCCTGAAATCAGGCGTATTGAAATGATAGTTCGCATTCGTGGCTATAAAGAATGGGCAGAGGAAAAAGGCATGGCGTGCATGTTCTACACCGTTACTGCGCCGTCTAAGTACCACGCAAACAGTGATAAATATAACAACGCATCGCCACGTGAAACCCAAGAGTATTTGGTAAAGCAGTGGGCAAAGGTTCGCGCTGAGTTATCCAAGGCCAAAATTGGGGTATTTGGTTTGCGTATTGTTGAACCTCATGCTGATGCAACCCCGCACTGGCACATGGTGCTATTTATGAAGCCAAGTGACGAAGCCACAGTAACCAACACCCTGCGCCGCTATGCCTTGCAACACGATGGTGACGAAGATGGGGCTGCGAAAAACCGTTTTGATGCCACGCCGGAAGATAAAAGCAAAGGCGATGCCGTGTCGTACATCATCAAATACATTTCCAAGAACATAAACGGCGCGCACATGGGCGATATGTTTGATGACGAAACGGGGCTACCTATTGAGCCTGAAAACGGCATTGTGATGAATGTAGCGGCATGGGCTAGCCGTTGGCGTATTCGGCAATTTCAATTTATCGGTGGGGCGCCTGTTGGTATTTGGCGCGAGTTTCGCCGTGTGCCTAAAGAGTCAGTCGAAAAATTGTCTGAAATCGCAAAAGAGATATTCGAGGCCGCAGATAACAGTCGGTTTGCTGAGTTTATTGAATTGCTCGGCGGCGCATTGGGTGAGCAATCAAGGCCAGTAGAGCTAGCCAAGGAAGAAAACGGCGCTAACGCATACGGAGAGCCAAAACAGCGCACCATAGGTATCGCATCGCGCGGGTTTACCTATGTCACTCGGGTTACGCAATGGCTTTTAAAGAGGAGCGACAGCGACTCTCCTTGGAGCACTGGAAATAACTGTAATACCCCAGCCAATGATTGGCAGATTGGGCATGGGGAAAAAGCAAACCCCATTCATTTAATACCCCCTGAGCATCGCAATGCAGTCATGCGGGGGGCAACTTACCAAGAAGATGATGAAATCAACCAAACCGTAACTCATTACTGGGTTCGCGGCGGGAATCTAATGCAGGAGTCAATGAGTTATGCGTGATGGGCACAAACTGGCAACGGGCGTGATATGCCTGTTAATCGTGGTTTATGGAGCGTTAAGGGACAGTGTTTTTGGTGAGATGCTGGACGAGTGTATCAATGGTGGTTTAGAGCAATCGGGCATCAAAATTACATGCAAAGTTGAGCGTGTGGAGTGGGTGAAAAAGTATGAGCATTGGGAATCTGAGGAGAATTAAAAGTGCAGCAAAAAATCGTAAAAATCGCTGGAAAAATTAATGAGGCGAAACAGCTACCAGCCATTCAGGTAGGTAAAAAAATTAGACTGGCAGAGGCCGCGCTTGATGACACGGTGTCGCTAATGTCAGAAATGGCAAGCCGAATAGAATCTTTGGAGGCAATGCAATATGGCGAAATCGACTAACGAGGAACTAGGCGTAATTGAGTGTGACGGCTGCGGCACGTTCGCCAGCATACGCCGCCGCAAAAATGGCAAACAGCTGTTGTATTTGCACTGCAAAAACTGCGGATTAGACCAGCGAAGCGGGGCGAATTTGCAAGCGAAATGGGCAAAAGCCATTAAACAGCAACCCCAGCAACCACAAGCGTTGCAGAGCGAAAATAGCGAAATGCAAACGCAGGTGGTTTTACACAATCCCGCACCCGATGAATGGGTGCCACAAACAGAACAAATTAGCGAACTAGGAGCAAACGAACATGCAGAATCAGGCGAACGACTTACCAGCGGAACTACAGAAAACAGCGATAGCGACGGCGATGGAGGATTTAACTTTTGGGGGTGGCTCGCAATCGGCGCAATCGGAGTTGCAGCAATCGCCACAGGTGGACGAATACAGCCATCTAGATAAATTCACGGCTGTTCAGGATGAGCAAGTGGGGGAGGTTGCTGAATCGGAAGAAATGACCGAGAGCGATATTAGTGCGCTGGCTGGGTATGGCGTTTCTTCGCTGGCTGACTTTATCGAATCAACCATTGAAGCCCCTGTGACCATTGATAACGACACTCGAGAGGTGATTGCAGAAAAGGCTGCGCCTGTGGTGCGTAAATACTGCAAGGGCGGGATGCCCTCGTGGATGGTGAAGTGGAAAGAAGAAATTGAACTCGGCCTTGTTCTTGGCACTGCTGCAATTTCGGTATTTAAGCAAATTAAGGCGTACGAAAAAGAGAACACCAAGGGCGAATTAAATAGCGAAAATACGGAGGTTGTTAGTGGCCATTAACTCTAACAATGCTTTAAAAGCAAAGCATGTATGTTATTTGGCGGGAACTGGCGGCGGTAAAACTACCGCCGTTAAGTTGCTGAATATGGTGGGCGACCAATGCGCGATTTTCGATTTATACGGCGATTATAAATACGATGGCCGTAAGCGCGGTCATTTTAATGGTTTGGGTGGCCGTGCGGTGTATCACTACGCAAATCGCAAGCAATTTGCTCAGGCGTTTGTGGAAGCGTGGCGTTCGGGTAAAAAGTTTGTTGTGGCGTACAGCCCTGAGTTCCCTAAATCCCTCAAAGGCGAGCAGCTCAAAAAAGCCAAGCAAGCCGAGCTCTATTGGTTTGGTCAATTGATGTGGGAAGCCGCAGACGGCAATCGTGAACTACATGTTGTGATTGAAGAACTCGCCAGGTTAAGCGACACCGCAGGCAAAGACGATTCAATCATCGGTGAGTTGGCAACGGGTGGGCGAAAATTCGGTGTGATTTTGCACACGGTGTTTCAGCGTTCGCAGGAAGTGCCCAAAACCATCTGGAATATTTCGCCACGTAAAGTGCTTGGTGCGCAGGAGGCGCAAGCGGATGCAAAGCGCGTCTCTGTGGAGTTGGATGCGGAATTAACGGACATTTATCTGATAAGTAAACTGAATGCTCGTTATGAAGATGAGCGGCTTTATTATTTGGTAAAAAGTAAGGGGGGAATAGGGAATATTGAGCCAAAAGTTATCCACCTGAAAACAGGCAAAGCCGAAAATCTGACATTTGACCAGCTCCGAGCTGCTTAAAAAACACCCTAAAAGAGCGAAAATTTCGCTCTTTTCGCTATAGGGGGAGCGAAAACCGTTTCCCTCAAGAGCGAAACGCCTGATTTATTACTTAGCGATTTTAAAACCAAACAAGGTAATCGCATGTTAAATAAATCTACTCTGACATCCGTGGGTGTCACTCTTGGCGTTTTAGCCATCCTTAGCAACGTTCGCGCCTTGCGTTCAATTAAACGCATTATCATCAAGTAAGGGGCGAGCAATGTTTGATATTTCTAAACTAAACAAAATCACAAACGTTGTGAAAGGTGGTACTGCGTCACTGTCATTACCAATCAACTCAACCTACGAAAAGCTGCATTTTAAATTGGCGGGTTGTACTCCGTCACAACTGCGCAACGTTCGCTTAGAGCTAGATGGTCGAATGCTGTGCGAGTATGAATCAATGCAAGATTTAGTTGACGAAAACAACTATTTCAAACGCCCACAACAAGCGGGATTTTTGACGTGGCATTTCTCACGTCCAGAAGTGAAAAGCCCTATCAATAGTGACCTGTCTGTACAGCGCTTTTTTGCGTTGGGTACGGTTGGGTTGGCTACGGTACAAATCAAGTTCGACATTGACTCGGCAGCCAAAAACCCCGCTGATGAAACGGAAGCGTTAGACGTTTCGGTGTACTGCGAAAAAGACATTGGTGCTGCACCTGGTTGGTTGTATAAGCGCCGTTCATTCCGTTACTCATTCAGTCAGGGAATCAACGAAGTTGACAACATCCCTAAACCCGTTGGCGCTTACATTTCACTGATTGAAATCCGCAAGGCTGGCGTGGCGAGTGCTGAGTTCCTAGTAGACAACGTTAAATGGCGCGAGCACATTCCAAAGGCACTACACAACCACATCATTGAGCAACGTGGCCGCGCTCCGCTCGCCAATGTTCACAGCATCGACCTTGCAATGTCGGGCGATGTGTTTAGTGCGCTGAAGCTGACACCAAACATCTTTGATATGCGTCTGCGTGTTGACTGTGAAACCGAGGGTCCAGCCGAAGTCATCGTGCACTACTTTGCTGATTACGCATCAAATTCATTCTAAGGGGGCGTTATGTCTGGATATGCAGAGCGGCCGCCAACCATGCAGCATCACGGCGGTTGGCAAACTGCCATTGGTAGTGCGCTAGGGGATGCCTTAGCGCTGTGGGATAGAACTGAGCAAATCAAAGCTATGCGCAACTCAGCAGGTGCGCAGCAGCACGACAAGAAAGCAACCGTTGAGCTAGATAACGGTGCGGCGGTTGTGGTTGATGCTCCAAAGACGTCGGCAAACGCAACCAGTGAAACGCTGGTGTTTGGTGTACCACAAAAACACCTGCTTTACGGCTTTGGTGGTTTGTTGGTGTTGGGCGTTGTTTTAAAAATGATTAAGTAAGGAATGAGTGATGAATGGTAAGAATCTAAAAGCGTTCGCGTATGGCGTGGCAATTGCGGCAGTGGGCGCAATCGTTGCTGAAGTTGGCCGTGACCTTTACCGCAAATACAAAGCGGGTCAGGGTAAGTAATGTTTGGCATGTTGGGGGGCGCTGGCCCCGCAATGCCAGCGATGGGGGGTATGCCGGGATTAGGGCCGATTGATGGTTCTAGTTCCGCCGCTACGGGTGACCAAAAGCAGCATATCGGTTTTAACGCGTCAGGTGTCAGTTTTGGGAATGATAACAACGGCCAGTTAGTTGTCATTGGTCTAGTTGTTTTAGGCGCTTTGTATCTGATGAAAAAGTGAGGTTTAAATGGGTTTATTTAGCTCAAAGTCTCGCAGTACGAGCAACCAGACCACAAACAACACAAGCACTAATTTCGGCATTCAGGGCGATAACAATGGATTTATCACCAACGGTGACGGCAACACATACAACATTCAACAAACCGACTATGGATTAGTCGGCGCGCTGGAATCTATCGGCGGCAACATGGCCGACTCGCAGATTGCGGGTTTTGATTTTGCACGTGATGCGGCAACGGGCGCGCAAAACATGGCGCTAGATATGACCAGCGGTGCGTTCGACTTTGCATCAAACGTTAATCATGACTCGCTGAGCTTTGGCCGTGATGCAATGGACAATGTTTACGGCTTGGCTACGGATAGCTTGGAGTTTGGTCGCGGTGCAATGGACAGCATGGCAGGGCTGGCAACCGATAGCATTGACGCACAAAGCTCGCTGGCACGCGATGCAATCGCTGAAAATGGTGAACTAGCAAACTCGTTAATGGGTTATACGTCCGAAGCAAACGCACGTTTATCTGATTTGGCAATGTACTCAGTGGACGCCGCCGACAACTCTAACGCCAGAATGTCTGATGTTGCCGTGTACTCAATGGACAACGCATCAAATCTCGCGAGGGACTTGGGGGCGCAAGTTATTGATGCAACCCAAGACGCATATAACCAGCTCGGAGACCGCTCAGCACTTGCAACCAAACAAGCGCTGCAATTTGCCAATGATATGAGCCGCAGTGATGGACAGCAGCTCGCCATTAGTACCAACAAAACCATGCAGATCACCGTGCTTGGCCTCGCGGGGCTGGGTATTGCTGTCGCGTTAATTACGAGGGCAAAATAATGTTGAAAGAAAACAAGCTCAAACCACAACTGGTGAATGAGATTCACGAAGTCGGCGCTTATATCAAAGTGTTAAGCAGCGAAGGCAAATTCCGTCTAATCGTGATGAGACAGGGGCAAAAAATTCTGGATTCAGATGTTTATGCAGGCTTTGAATTAACACCGCCGCATGGTTTTGATTTGGTGCAGCTTATATCTGAAACTGAGCAAGACGTTCGTATGTGGGTGTCTGCTGTCAAAATGTCGTATGACGCTATGGGCGTACAACCAAACAGGTCACAATCATTTGTTGTCGACCATTTTGGATTGTCTCAAAAACTGCTGCCGTTCGACCCTAGCCAAGCGCGGGCAATGGTTGTTATGGATAATATCGGCATGTGGGTTGGTGGCGAGGGGGTTGATGCGAAAAGCGGCATATATATCGCACCAAACACCCAATATACTCATCAGAGTGCAGCACCGTTATACGCCTACATTACAAACGAAATAAAGTACCAAATAAACCCGCAGGCCTCAGTGTTTTCAAATCGCGGATTGGTTAGTAGCCCTGCCGATATATCTGCATTGTCTGTATTTGAATCTGTAATTACGTTTAACACACTGTATTCAGATGCGCGCACCTGTATTTATAGGAATGGTGTTATTGAACGATATTCGGGATTTTATAAAACAGCTCCGTCCAAACATGGCGTTATTGCATATAAAAACAAAATGTTGGGCGTGTTAACGCAAAGTTCGTTTCATGAAATTGCATCATTTAATCACGAGCAGGTTGGGTATGGTACACATTCCGCCCAAGGGGATGCGGTTATTTGCGGGCGAGATGGGAGCACGAACTTTGTCGCAGTGATTGATACTACGGGTGTGAAGTTTGAAGCTCAAATACCAGATGTTGGAGACATTTATAGTATCAGTTTTGACCCGTACACAGAGGGGTATGTATTAACAACCAGTATAGGTTTGCACTCCTTAGATGCGGCATTTCAAAACACATCACTAATCACTGCTGCAAATGGCGGGACAATTAATCAGATAACATTTTCAGAGCACTATATCGCATATAGCTCAAATGTAGACAGATTTGTGATTAAACGTAGTAACAGCGAAAAAATTAACGCATCGACAATCCTACCGCTAGCTCATGATGTCATGTTGATAGGGGACCAACTCATATTAACATCACCCGATTCAATCGCATATTCCTATGATATGGCGAATGCGACTATTGTTGAGAGCGCCGTAAGCCTAAACAGAGGGATGTTTAGGGTGGGAGAAAATCTACTTGTGTCTGCCGACGATAGCTCAGAATTTGTAACTCGACTGTATGCACTGAGTAAAGATATGTCGAAGCCAGTCACATCCGTTAGGGTGCTAAAGGAGTCGTACTAATGCGACTCGACACCACACACATCATCACCGCATTAATTGTATTAGGAATTGGCTATCTCATGACGACAAAAGACACGGTTCGCGGGCTACGTAACAACAACCCGCTAAACATCAAAGAAGAGCAATGGAATGATATTGAATGGGAGGGCGAGCACGAACTAGACTTAGACCCCACCTTTGAAGAGTTCCAAACGCCTTTGTATGGACTAAGGGCAGGGGCGCGCATTCTGCGCACCTATGCCAATAAACACGGACGTAAAACCATTGGCCGCATCATTGAGCGATGGGCACCGACCAGTGAAAACAACACAACTAATTACATTTCGTTTGTGGTCGATTACACGGGCATTCCTGCCAACCGACTGCTGACCCGTGATGAATACCCGCATGTAATGGCAGCAATGATACACATGGAAAATGGTGAACAACCCTATTCACTGGATGAAATTAGAGAGGGTTTCGAGTGGGGGTTTTATGGGTAATTTTTTATCAAAAAATCTGAGCCTATTGCTCACCATTGGCGGCATTTACTACATCTACAAATACATTGATAGTGGCTCAAAATCGTTTACTGAGCCATTGGGCAACTTGCTCGCCAAGTTTCAATTTGAACTCAACGGCTCGCACGACATTGAGCGTTCGTGGGCAGGGTTCTTTTTAGACCCTGATAAACTGGATGACTCACTCAAAGTCAAAGACTCGCTCTGGATTGAGGCCATTAAGGGGCTAAATCCCCTGCATGCTGATCTGCTGCATGAAATCTTTGATGCTGATTGGCGTTTAAAACCGTTGTACAGGCCATTAATTGGCGGTGAGGTCTCGCCTCAGTCAATTGCAACAATTAACAAGAGGTAAGGCATGGATATCAGTCAAGACACAATACTCACGATACTGGCTAACGCTATATTTCTGTATGGCGCTGTAACGACCAATAAAACGGATATTCGCTGGTTGAAAGAGTCAGTAAAAGAAATCAAGGAGAAAATCCAGTAAAGAAAAAAGCCGCGCAATGTGGCTTTTTTTGTGTCACAGCGTTCGGTAGATATGGCGGGGTATGTAGGGGGGGTTAGTTTGCTTTGTGGGGTTCGACTCCCTCTCTCTCCGCTAATTTTTCTTTCGCGACAAAATCGTGCCAAATCACCCCCTAATTAGCCCCATATCAGAACAACATTAAAACACACTAAAATTAAAAACCCCATTAAAAACAGTGTTCTAATGGGGTTTTAATAGCGCTATTTGGTGGAGCTGGGGGGATTTGAACCCCCGTCCGGAAAGCGTCGACCTTCGGTCCTACATGTTTAGTATCGTCTTTTGGTTAACCTTTAAATCTCGGACGAACACGATAAGTAAAGGCGAGGCCGCTTAGTTTTAGCCCTTCAACCCCGGCCAGGGTTTCCGTAGCGATCTTGTGTAGGGTGACACTCCAGAACCAGATCCACAAGAATATCATGGAGGAGTGCTAGCGGGCTATTATGCCGCTAGAGCGTAGTTATCGTCGTTTGCGATTACTTTAAATACGGCTTTTTTACGAGGCCAGCCGCACCTCGACATGCACCTTAGGCTTCTTGAATCCCGTCGAATCCTAATCAGCCCCTGAATAAATTCAGTACTGTTAGTGTTTATACATCTAACAACTAACTATGTCTCGCATTATACATAGGATTAATGTCATTACAATGGCTTATCATGCCATTTGCTGATGATTTAAGGAAGCAGAGGTGTGTTTGATTAATTACTCGCCGATTGCTGAACAAGACCGTAAGCGTTGATTATATGTATAACGGGTTGGCTTTTGATTTGTGCGACTAGGCACTTGCAAAGAATCGTCCTTTACCACCATATTGATAGTTCTCTAAAGTATTGAGCAGCTTTTCAGAAAATTGAATTTCTGTCTCTGAACGGCCACTCTGGCGTGCCTCTCTTAAGTTGGCTTTTTGCATGGCGATAACGTCGATTTTTTCATTCTCGGCTCGTGAAATATCGGCAGGAGAGGGGATTCCACTCCCCTGATTTAGGCCTTGCTCAACAGCAAAATAATGTAAAGAAAGTGAAGCATGTTGCCCTAAATCCAATATTCCTTCGTCATATAGTGCTTTAGATGCCACAGCCAGTTCTTTCATGGTGATATGGGTAAAGTCGAATTGTGCCGCTTTGATGTGGCTAGTTGTTGCCTCTGACGCTGGCAAAACGCTTCCCTTCGCTTCATTCGATTGATTGCGCGCGTCGCACCTGAGCCTGATTATATAGCATTGCTTGGTGTTGAACTTTCATTTAGCAAATCCTTCTGAAATATGTATAACAACTTCAGCAAGGTGTATGCCCAAAAGTGGCTGAACAAGATTAAGGTCCCCAGTCATTGTGGGCATTTTCATTATCTCGATATGGACGACAGAAAGCGGATCACTCGCTACCGCTTTTGTGTTTGTTGCTTTTTGTGTTTACGCCCCGCGTAACCAGTTGCGTAGTCTATCTTTGAGTTGGCCAAGGTCGTCTTCGCAGATCAGGCCAATTTCTAGTGCTTTGGCGCGCAGTCTTTCCGAAGTTCTAATGCCTTGATAGCTCACCAGTAGGCCTCTTGCCTGTACGCCGCCAAACAGTTCGCTGAGTGAGTCAAGTTTATAAATCACTTGGTTGCCTTCTCCTTTACTAAACTTTTTGGTTTTGCATTCAATGAGGTGAAGCTTATTGTTGGCGAGCGCCACAATATCTAGCTCGTTATTGACATAGCTTTGTCCCACGCGACGTTTAATCACAACGCCTTGGGCGACATCTTGTAAAATGGTGAGTTCTTTTTTTAGGCTGAGGAGGGTGGCGTAAACATATTCTTCTAGCCAGCCACCGTTGGCAAAAAAGCGAGCGCCTTCATTAGCAAACTTTAATTTGTCGTCTTGCCTGGTGGCGATGTTAGCATCTTCTAAATCGTCAATGAGTGTTTGCAAACTTGGGCTATTCATTTGGCTGCGACTCAAAGGCTCACTAATAAGTGCATTATCTTCGCTGCTGGCAGCGAGGTAATTGAGCTGGGCGAGGGCATGGCTATAATCCGTTTGACTGGTTGCCCATTTGGCGCCGAGCTGGCGGTAGCGAATATCAACGATACCCTCATTTGCAATTTCGGTGATATCGCCGTCGATGAGGTTAAAAAAGTCGCGTATCTTTAATTTATCGGCAAGGATGGTGTTGGCTCGCTCTGTTGGTACAAGCCAGTGAAGTTCGTCGCGTTCGGGTTCAATGATAAAACATTCTATTGGATAAGCGCGGATCACCTCATACATCGCAAGTAAGTGTTGGCGGTCGCCGCAACTGGCATTAAACACAAATTGAGTATCTGGTTGTTCACTAATTAGGGTATCAATGAGCTGGTGGAAGCTGTCGATTAAGGTGTCACTATCTCGGCTGGTGGGAATAAAGGCGTGATGTACTTTTACCCCTCTTGGCCCCAACACTCTTTTAATATCTTCAAGGTTTTGTTGTTGTTGAGATTCTATTAAATAGAGTATTTCATCCGAGTCGATATTGTGGTCGAGTACAGGCGTAAGCGTGTTAATAAAGTTAGTGTCGATAAAACTAAGGTGTACGTGCTTTGTCATGACTGTCCCTAAAAGTTATGTCCTTCATGAAAGATGAAATTACCCTATAAAACGGCAAGTGTAAAACAGAGTAATACTTAGTTATGAATTTGCTGCCATTTGGCGTGAAATCCCAACGTTTGTCTAAAGTTTTGCACTGTAAAGCCGATAAATCTAAAGAAAATAATAAGTTGTCTTTTAAATGCACAGATTGATTTACATTCATTTATAATTTGTAGCAGTTCAGGTGATGTTAAGCTTAACAATTTGGCGAAGTTATGCTCAAATGAGTTCGCTGCATTAAAAATAACAACATAACAATAAGATCGTGCATACTTTTCAGGGTTGATGAATGTCATTATTTCGTTTTGATGAGGATGAGGGCTATGTCTACTTACTCTCTCATCCTGTGGAATCCGGATTTCCGGCGAGCTCGTCTCAGCTAGTTGAGATGATAGAGGGGTCGCCATATGCGGATTTTGAAATCATTCATGCCAATATCGGCCAATTATTTACCGCAAGTGAGGCGTCCGAGCAGGACTCGCTGATTGTGGCTCGCGCTATCGATGCGTCTATTTCGGTGCGTATTGAAGAAGGCAACATGCTTGCTGAAGCGAGAGTGACCACAGCCCGTGGTGGTAAGCTGGTTTGTATGAACAAGGCCAAACAAGCATTAAAACAAGCGGGTATTAAAAAAGGCGTCAGTGGCAAAGCCCTCGATAATCTTCTCGGTCAGCAGTTAGAACTCCCTCCCGGACACACTTACAATGGGATTGTTGCGCATGGTCAACGAGCCAAAGATGGCAACGACGCACGGTTTGTGCGCCTGTGTATGACAGCGCAGGACAGAGTACTCAGTCCACAAGAATCGAGCGGCGGTAAGGTCGATATGCGTAATTTAGGTGCTATCATCACCGTAAAGCCGGGCAGCCCATTAATGAAAAAAGTTCCGCCAACAGAAGGCGAGCCGGGTTATACCGTGTTTGGTGATGTGATTGATCCAAAACCAGGCAAAGACGCACCACTTGAGGTGTCAGAAGGCACCAAGCTCGACCCCAACGATAAAAACCTGCTTATTGCCGATTCAAAAGGTGTGCCAGTAGCCATTCCTCGAGGTATGCGCGTTGATGATGTGCTGTGCTATGAAAACATTGATGTGACGACAGGGCATGTTGAGTTTGATGGCAGCGTGATTGTGAGCGGTGATATTAAAGATGGAATGCGTGTTAAGGCTTCGGGCGATATTACTGTGATTGGCTTTGTGGAATCGGCTATTCTTGAAAGTGGTAGCGCTGTTACGATAATGCTTGGCACAATTGGCCGTAAGCGCACTGAAGGTGAACCTTTTTCATGTTCAATTAAAGCAAAGCGCAGTGTTTCGTTAGGCTATGCGCAGTACTGCCGAATTGAAAGCGAACAAGATATTCTCATTGAACGTCAAGCTTTGCATTGTGATTTGGCTTCCAAGCGTTTAATAAAAGTAGGTAAAGGTGAAACCCCTAGAGGCAAACTGATTGGCGGAAATGTATTGGATGCCATGCGTATAGAAACGGGTGAACTTGGGGCACCTTCAGGCACAAGAACACGTATTTCACTAGCCCAAGACTGGGATAGTTTGCACGATAAGCACCGCGAATTAGTGGAGCTGGAAAAGGTGCTGGCGTCCAAAGTCATCGATATTAAACAAGCCATGAATAAAGCACAGGCGTCGCCGCAATCGCAAAAACGAGATGCATATCTTGCCAAGTTGCAGCACAGCGAAGCGCAGATAAATAAACATTATGGCCGTAATCAACGTAACATCGGTTTAATACAGCAAAAAATACATCGATTAGCACGCTTGAGTCGAGTCACGGTCAATGAGCTAATGCACCCCGGAACCGAAGTAAAAATAGCGAAAGACACTAAGCTGTTTTCGCGAATTTACCCGCCTAATTTCGTTAAATTGCATGAAGGTAAGATCATGCAACAGTTTACGACTGCCAAAACCGCAGAAATAGCGTAAAAACGAGCACTTATAAAAATGCCAGCTGGATTTGCTGGCATTTTTATTATTCGGTGTCGGTTGTTGACTCAGGTTCTGACTCGGCTTCAGGCTCTGGTAATGGCCAACCACCTAATGCTTGCCACTTGTTGACTATGTAGCAAAAGAGCTCTGCGGTGCGTTCTGTGTCGTAAAGTGCGCTGTGCGCTTGACTATTGTCGAACTCGATACCTGCTGCACGACATGCCTTTGCAAGCACCGTTTGGCCTAGAGCAAGCCCTGCAAGTGATGTGGTATCAAAGCTGACAAATGGGTGAAAAGGTGTGCGCTTTATCTTGTTACGCTCAATCGCTGCATTTAAAAAGCCGTGATCAAAAGCGGCATTATGGGCAACGACAACGGATCGCTGACAGCCTGCGGCTTTTTGGGCTTTACGCACGGCTTTGCAAATTTCTTTCAGCACTTCATCTTCCGCAACTGCGCCTCTGAGTGGTGAAAATGGATCAATGCCATTAAAGTCAATCGCAGCTTGCTCAATATTTGCACCTTCAAAAGGCGCAACATGAAAGTGTACTGTCTGATCTAAGCTTAATACCCCGTCATCGTCCATTTTTAACATACTGACGGCAATTTCTAGTAGGGCGTCAGTATCTTTATTAAAGCCAGCGGTTTCCACGTCGATAACTACAGGAAAGAAGCCGCGAAAGCGTTTTGAAAATAGCGTTTGCTCGGTATCAGACATAATCTTCTTGGTTTGTGAAATTTAGCGGCCTATTATACTGATACCTCGACAAGAAGCGAGCAGCTTGAGAGCGCTTAGTATGGTACATTTATTGCTTAACTCTAAATAGCGCGAATTGGTAGAGACAAGCTCTAGCTTTTGGCGTGCTGAACGAGTGTAGATTAATGGTTGATGTTGTGAGGTGTGGGGTGATCAAGTTATATAAATCAGTAGGTTGGGTTGGTATATCGTTATGCGCCATTACCTTTAATAGCGAGGCTGCAATGCGGCAATACGCTGCCGAAGCTGATTCATCACATTGGAATGTTGACCAAAACAATCGTTTGAGTTGTGCGCTTAATCATGAAGTCCCGTATTACGGTGAAGCTATATTTTCAAGTAATGCCAGTAAAAATAAAGACTTAACCTTTAACCTAGATATGATGGTACGCCCTGAAAGTTACGATTTTGCAGGACTTGAATCGGTGCCACCGCTTTGGCGAGCCGGCAAACCGGCAAGAAGTATCGGTCAAATGAAATTACTGAAAAAATTTGACGGTGAACTTGAAAATAACGTCGCGTGGCAGTTGTTGACTGAGCTTGAAAAGGGCTACTTTCCTACTTTTTATTATAAAGATTGGCACAACGACGTAGATAAAATCTCAGTTTCTTTGTCATCAGTGAACTTTAAACAGGCATATTGGGCGTTCTTACAATGTCGCGATAACCTGTTGCCATACAGCTTTGAAGACATCGCTTTTACGGTGATGAATTACAAAAAAAATTCCAGCGAGCTGACAAAGTCGTCACGCAAACGCTTGGATATGATCGGCGAATATCTTAAAAATGACCCGAAAATTGAGCAAATTTATATTTCGGCCTATAGCGATAGTTACGGCGGCCGTGATACCAACCTGAGATTGTCAAAGAAACGTGCCGAGGCGATTAAATCCTATATGGCGAGCTTAGGGGTTGAAGAGAATAAGATTATGACTGACGGCTTTGGCGAAAAACGCCATATTGATACCAACGACAACGCCATTGGTCGCGGTAAGAACCGTCGAGTCGTGATCCAAATTTCAAGACCTTGATGTTGGGGTTGGGGTTTTTGTAGTTGGTTGTCGGTTAGTTGGGTTGTGGGTTGTTGGGTTAAGTTGTCGGCTTAAAAGCCGACCTACAAGCCGACCTACAAGCCGAGACACGGTGCTGATGTTGGTTTTATTCTAATACCGTACTACATGACGCTTTTAATGCATCGGCATGACTGAGCTGATTGTGATAGGTGATGGTAATGGGCTGTGCGGTGTTTATCTCATAAGCCAGTGCTAAATCTAATTCTACGCTTTTACTTTGCCCGGCATTTAGGGTCATAAACTCATTAGCTGAGGGCGCGAGTCGTTTCGCCATGGGTCCTTGATAATTAAGCGACTTACCATTTTGTGTTACCTCTAAAAATTGGCTCCACCAGCCTTCAAAAGGGGTATGCCAAATTAGAAACTTTTCATCATTATGGCCTGCGTTGGTAAAAGTGAAATTAATGGGGTAGGTCATACCTGAGTCAGAACCCTTACTCACACTGCATTGAATGTTACTTTGTGCATTCATCGTTGCCTCTGATTTGGTGGTTGGGGCGGTGTCGTTGCAAGCT
The DNA here is from genome assembly GCA_000814665.1 of Pseudoalteromonas flavipulchra NCIMB 2033 = ATCC BAA-314. Taxonomy (GTDB): domain Bacteria; phylum Pseudomonadota; class Gammaproteobacteria; order Enterobacterales; family Alteromonadaceae; genus Pseudoalteromonas; species Pseudoalteromonas maricaloris. Next base: position 95,634 of record JWIH01000011.1, on the reverse strand, counting down.
TGGAGCAGCATCGCAGCGGTGATCATCATTAGGGGTTTCAACATACTGTTTTTGAGCCTGTTGCCACGCTCATTCCTTTTTTATTTTCAACGTAAATACTTTGCACTATGCTGAGTATTACAGTCGAATAACGAATCGCATACTCTCATGACCAAAAATAATAACAAAGAGTTCAATTCTTTTGCATCGTTTTACCCTTATTATCTCGCGGAGCACAAAAACAAAACCTGCCGTCGCTTACATTTTATCGGCTCAACCTTAGTGCTCTTTATTTTGCTCTTTGCGTTGGTTTTTGCACATTGGTCTTTATTATGGCTGCTGCCAATCGCGGGTTATGGTTTTGCTTGGGTAGGGCATTTCTTTTTTGAGAAAAATAAGCCTGCGACATTTCAATATCCGCTGTATAGCTTGATGGGTGACTGGGTCATGTACAAGGATATTATCCGTGGTAAAGTACCTTGGTAAAGGAGACTCAGTAGATAATAAAAATGAATGTAAAACAAAGAGTTATTGCTATGAGTTGTGCCGTTTTACTGGCTGGTTGCCAAAGTGTGTCGGCCACTGGCACACGCACGCTAGCAACTTTTAGTGTAGATAATACCCAGTGCTACGACCGCAAGGCGCAATCTAGTTATTTTGCCGTTGATTCCCATCACCATTTTCAGCCATTTCGGGGAGATGCGGTCCCGTTTGATAAGCTCGTTACTTGGGCAGAGCGTGTGGGAGTGGTGTTTATCAACGTTTATGGCATTGGTCAAACCTACGAGCGAAAGCCTGATTGCTTTGGTGAGCGTGGGTGCTACAGCCAGTTGATTTCACCCAGCATTCAAAATGACTTTAAAAATGCGAGCAATTATCTTAAATATGGCGCAGATAACGTGCATATTACCTTGTCTATGACCTTTGCTGACTTGCATAAACCAGAGACTATTTTGCCAAAAATGGCACTACTCGAAGACGAGTTTGGTGACTTATTTCGTTGGATGGGAGAAGTGAATTTAGTCAAAGCGGCGCATTTTGGTAACGGCCATCAAGCGGTAGATAAAGAGACTATCGCCAAGTGGCAGCCATTTATGGCTGTGCTAGAAGAAAAGCGTATTCCGCTTGCACTGCACGCTGACTTGGGCGATAACAACACGCCACTTAAATACTTACCTTTGCTTGAGGAAGTATTAAAGCGCTACCCAGAAAACGATATTATTTGGATGCACATGGGAATATCAAAAGAGTTAAGCCAAATTGACCCAGAGCTGCACATAAACACCATGGAGCGGTTATTCTCCCAATATAAAAACTTAAAGGCCGATCTGTCATGGCGAATTTTGTACGACTATTATTTTAGCGACCCGAAAATTCAGGGGCAGTATGTTGAATTTATTAATGCCCATGCTGAGCGCTTTTTGCCAGGCAGTGATTTCGTCGCTAGTAAAAATAAACGCTTTTTCGATTATTTAGAAGAAGTCGATATCAATAGTCGAATTCTCGCCTCTCTTGACGACAATGCTTTTCGCCGGATCGCCTTAGGTCAAAACTATTTTTCGCTGTTAGATTTGCCTTATCGCGCGCCAGAGATCTGTGTTATAGCGTCTCCTTGAGCATGGATAGCACATCGTTTACGTCTAGCTTCATCACTTTATCGGTGTTCGCGAGCAATTGATCCGCGAGGTCTTTTTTATGGTGATGGAGCTCGACAATTTGTTCTTCAATCGTGCCTTTGGCAATTAAGCGATAAATAGTAACGGGGCGTGTTTGTCCCATTCTATGTGCGCGGTCTGACGCTTGCTCTTCAACCGCAGGATTCCACCAAGGATCCATGTGAATAACATAATCTGCCGCGGTAAGGTTCAAACCAGAGCCTCCAGCTTTGAGGCTAATTAAAAATACCTCGCCTTCACCTTTTTGAAACGCATTCACGGCCTGCTGACGTGCTTTGCTTGAGGTGCTGCCATCTAAATACTGAAACTGGATCCCGCGTTTTTCCAAGCGAGCTTTGATTAGTTGCAAATGGCCTACAAACTGACTGAATATAAGTGCCTTGTGATTGTTCTCTTGCAGCTCGGTCAGAAGCTCATCCAATGCCGCTAATTTTGAGCTGGTTATCTGACTTTCTGCCATTAACAGTTTTGGATGACAACAGGCTTGGCGCAAGCGGGTTAGTGCTGCCAGCATTTTAAAGCGCTGTTCGTTGGCACTGTCTTGCTGTGTTGACTGTGAAATTTCGTCAATGGCGTTTTGGCGCAGCGCTTCGTAAAAGGTTTGTTCTTCTTGGCTCAATTGAATTGGTACATTGATCTCAGTACGTGGTGGCAATTCGGTTAATACCTGATGCTTCATACGGCGCAGAATAAAAGGCTGGATCAGGTGTTTGAGGCCTTTACGGGCACGGTGTGCTGCGAGCTTATCTTCATTGGCGTTTTCAATGGGGGCGGAAAACTTTTCGCTAAAGCGTTTGAGGTTACCGAGCAATCCCGGGTTTACAAAACGAAAGAGTGACCAAAGCTCTGTGAGGTTATTTTCTATTGGGGTCCCAGTGGTGATCAGCTTAAACTTGCCTTTGAGCGCGCAGGCGGCTTGAGTACGTTTTGCTAAAGGATTTTTTAGCGCTTGGGCTTCATCGGCGACAATGGTTTCAAAAGCGATAGGCTTTAAGATATCAACTTCGCGCTGTAGCAGGCCATAGCTTAATATCACACAATCCAGTGGTTGCAAGTTGCTCAGCATCTCAGCTCTGGCATCAGAATGTGGATAGTCAGAAAAGAGTTTCACCGACAAGGTTGGAGCGAACTTTTGGATTTCCTGTTGCCAGTTGAAGCAGACAGATGTTGGCGCGATGACAAGCGTTGGGCCGACATTGGCTCGGGCCAATATCATCGCCAGCGCTTGGATGGTTTTACCCAATCCCATATCATCGGCAAGGCACGCACCTGCACCCCAATGGGCAAGTCGCATTGCCCAGTCAAATCCCGCCTGCTGGTAGTCGCGCAGCTCGGCTTGTAATGTTGAAGGAAGCGTTGGAGTCAATGCGACGGCTTGCTGCATTTTTTCGTTTTGCTCTTCCCAAGCCGGCAAGGTTTTCATCCGCATTCCAGTGGTGGCTTCAGCAATTAACGGCGCAGCTAGCGGGTGAAATTTTCCGCCTTCGGTCGCGTTATTGAGCTGGTCAAGTTGCGCTTTTAAGTCACTTGAAAGGGCGAGTACTTGCTCACCGTCCAGCGCAATAAATCGGCCATTGCTGGTGGCAACCATTTTGAGAAGCTGTTTAAGTTCGATAACTTGGTCATTACTTACTTGTAGCTCGCCAGTCATATCGAACCATTCATTTTTCTTGCTCATGGCAAGTTGCAAATGTTGGGTCTCGAGCTTGCTACTGAGCTTAACCTTTTTACCTCTAGGCCATCTGAGCTTGAGCGCCATAGGGCAAGGCTCTTGATTAATCACCTGCTCAAGTTCTTGTAGCACCTCTAGCGCTTCGTCCATTTCAGCTAAACTTAAGCGATTATCCGTCATCTCCAAAAATAGCGGGCAGTGCGTATCTAACTCATCCAATCTTTGCTGCTCAAGTAACAAGTTTCGGGTGGTGGATAAGCGCTTACCATCGATCTCAGCGCTGACAGTGGCAATACCGTGTCCTGGATGAAAAATCGGCCCTTTTTCGCCAAAGGGCATGACCACACAGTGAAAATCGAGGCCTTGATGATAAGGTTGAATGTTAATAACAAGCGCCGATTGCGCCTCGATACTATCCAGCCCTGTATCTATATCAGCTAAATCAGACTGTACATTGAGATAAGGTGCGATGGCTTTAATACTCGACAGCACTTTTTGTTTTGCACTGGCAGGCACAGCTAATCCGGATTCACCAATAATCTCAGCGACCTGTATATGTGATTGGTTAAACACAATAAACTCGTAGTGATGCTCAGCTTGCTGAATAAATGAGTAGGTTTGCGGTTGACCAAAATAGCTGGGTAAATTTGGAATAGAGAGTAGCAGATCGTCGCCATGTTGACGGATGTGTAACTCGGGAGATTTCTCGGCAATGGTAATGGCTTGTTTTAAGTCTTCTTCATGGTATAGGTTGGTGGCGCCGACTGCGGCTTTTAACGCGGGAATTCCCGCAAGGGCGTAGTCCGCACGAGCATTGTAGCCATAACCTGACTGTGGTGCGATGGCTTCGATCAGCTTTTTATCAGACTGGCTGATATAACTAAATTGCTCAGGGTGCTGTTTCAGTTGTTTGCAGGAAATCGGCTTACCTTTTCCCCAGCCTGTTTTACCTCGCTTTTGCTCGCGTGCTAAAAACTCAATATCAAAGCGACCTTGCCTAATTTGCCAAATCAGTCGAAATTGTTCGTCAACTTCTTGGCTGGTATTTGCGTTCGGGTTGAGCGCAATAAGCTTGTCCAATGCTAGATCCCATGCTGTCTTTTTAGCAACGAGATGGCTAACATTCAGCTCGGGATTAAATGCAAGCGGGTATTGCTCACCGTGCTGCGCTAGCATCAACTGCTTTGCAAGCCCGGTAAACAGAGGTAAAGAGAGGCACTCAAACGTTGCGATGCAGTCGTCGAGATTGGCAAGCGCTTTGGCATCTAAGCTCTGATTACACCAGAAGTGTGCAAAGCAGTCGAGCAAGCGACCTAAGTAATAGTCAAAAACATAAGATTTCTTCAGACTTGAATAATTTAAATGGGCGCTGCTGTAGCTACTGTTTTGCGACAAGCTCTCTGTGCAGTATAACAGCACGTTATTGGCAAAGAAGTTATTATAAGGCGTTTTGCTGTCTTGACTTTCAAACTCAAGCTGTTGCGAGAGTGTGTCAAATAATGCAGCATCATGGCTATTGGCTTGCTGCAATAACGCCAACTTATGAAACAAACCCAGTGTTCTACCTAGGTACTGTTTTTTACGTTTGGTGATTTTGTCTTTGGCTTTTAGTGCTTGTTCAAAACAAACGATAAGGTTGTCGTGTTGTTGTAAAAAAGCAATGCTCGCCATAATTTGTGAACTATAAGCGGTTTGGATATTGGCTACCAACGCCTGAGCCTTATCCAATTGTAGGGTATAGATTTGATATTCTGCTAATAAACAGGTCAGTAGCGTGCTTTGTGTCTTGGCTTGAACCTGTGTGAGTATTTCAAGTGCATAGCTAATGCTGTGACCACCTTGTAGTAAGGTATAGAGCAAAGTTGCAAAAGCTTGATATTGCAAGTCATCAGCAAGCGCCGAAAATCCTTCAACTGAAAAAGGATAAAAATACAGTGGTAATAGCACTTGATTGGTCTTATGGCACACCGCCTGTGGGTCTTTCGCCAGTCCTAAATGATTACGGGCTTTTGGTAGTTGATTGATAAATAAAAAGTCTCGAATGAGTCGCTGTTCATCGGCAAATTGGCGCTCCCATTCATAAGCATTCAATACAGGGATAAACTCTTCAGCAGCGTTAAGGATTGCTAAAAACTGGCCGTCAGCCATGACTCGTTGGCTTAAACTGGTCGCGAGTTTTAGATTTATTTGCACTCCATCTTCGTTAAAAGTCACCAACCCGTCTGAGCGCCATTTCATAATTTGGCTATGACTTACACCTTGTTCAAAGTCATTTTCAGGGATGATCTCTTTTGCCACGAGTGCTTGAACTAGGCGTTTGAGTTTGATTGCTGAAACTGGTTTATAGACTACCGCCAGCACACTCAACAGCGTTTGCTCGTGCACAGGTAGGTTATGCACTTGATTGATTAGCGCTGTGATTTCTTCGTTAATTGCTGGTGGAAAGTCAAAATTCATCGTTTGGTTGTAGTATTCAATTTAAGACACTGAAAACTACCATAATATAGGTTGAACTGCCATGAGGATAAGCTAAGTCAAAATTCATTTTTTGGTTATGGTGGTTCATTCAATACATTGAAAACTAGTACTATATTTAGTCTGAACTGCCATGAAGATAAGCAACAAGAAAAAAAGAGAGGTGAGGGAGGCGATGCCTCCCTATTGGTTAGCCTAGCATGTTATAGAGTAATGCAGAAACCGCCAGCAAGCCGACAAATAGCACAAAATAAGTGCCAATGTGGCTTTTGTATTTTTGTAGTGCCGGTACTTTAAACACGGCAATGGTTGGCATGATAAACAAAATCATCGCAATGATTGGACCTGAGATAGCCCCCATCATGTCCAAAATACTTGGGTTTAATACGGCGCATACCCAAATAGCAACAAACATAAATACCACGCCTAGCTTGTCAGCAAGCTTATAGCTCATGCTCGTTTGCTTGGTTGCAAGGCCGTTAAAGCTTTCACGTGCACCAAGGAAATGGCCTAGGAAAGACGAAGTAATCGCGATAAATGCCACAAGAGGGCCAAGCATTTCAATAAACGGATTGTTATACACGTTAGCTAAATAGGATAAAACAGACACGTTCGCCGATTTTGCTTCTTCCATTTGCTCTGGTGTTAAAGAGAATACGCAGGAGAATACGAATAGCAAAACAAACACTATCAACATAATGGAGGTCGTACGAAGGATCGCTTCTGATTTTTGAACTGCCTCACTTTTGTAGTGACGACGCTGTACGTTAGCAAAGCTAGAAATGGCGGCTGCATGGCTAAATGAAAATACTACGATAGGAACGGATAGCCAAAGTAACTCGGTTAAGCTCGCAACATCAGGCGTGCTTACCACTGGCATTTGCCAGTTAGGCACTAAATAGAGTGACAAAAACAGTAATACCCCAACCAGCGGGTAAACCAAAATAGCAAAAGCACGCAGTAGCAGTTTTTCGCCGCCTAGCATAATGGCAATCATCCCGGCAACGAGCACACCAGAGAGTAAAATACGAGACGGTGACTCAAAGCCAAGTTGATTGACTATAAAGCTGTCGACGGTATTGGTTAGGCCAACACCATAAATAAGCAAAATAGGAAAAATAGAGAAAAAGTAAAGTAAGGAAATTAAACGGCCAGCACCTGCGCCGAAGTGCTCTTCTACTACATCCGTAAAATCGGCATCTTTTTGCTTTGATGAAAGGACGAACCGAGCCAATCCTCGGTGTGCTAAAAAGGTCATAGGGAAGGCAAGCACGGTCATGATTAGTAGTGGCCAAAAACCACCAATACCAATGTTAATTGGCAAGAATAAAATACCTGCGCCGACCGCAGTGCCAAATAAACTCAACACCCAATGGGTGTCGTGTTGGGTCCAGCGCCCATCACTGACGGTATTCATCTCCATCGTCGCTTCAGAGGAATTACTCATATACTTGTTGTCCTGGATTTAGAATTATAATCGGGCGCATCATATAAAAAATGACGAAGTGTTGCATGTATAAACCGTCTACTCCGAGGAGTTATGCGGTGAAATTCGTTTGTTTGACTAAAGCTTGCTCAAGATGTGGTGGGTTCCTAACCGGTTTTTGTAAATCTAAGTCTGCAAATGTTCTTAATTGTTACCACTGGCAATGAATTGCTAGCCGACTTATAAATAAATTTTTATTCTAGTTTGCAAAGAGAATTAAAATAACCAAGTGGAAAAGTATGTTCAAGCTAAACTCTCTATTGCTCGCTTCAACTTTGTTGGGCAGCTTCGCTGCTAATGCAACGATTGTCGAATTTCAAACTTCTCATGGTAGCTTTCAGGTCAATCTATTTGATGAAAGCACGCCTAAAACCGTGGAAAACTTTTTGAAATACGTAGATAACGGGCGTTATTCTGATACCGTAATTCACCGCGTTATTCCAGATTTTGTTGTGCAAGGTGGCGGCTTCAAATATGAAGGAGACGTGCCTCTTGACGCCATCGCTACTTACGATGCTGTAAAAAATGAACCTGAGTGGTCTAACGTAAAAGGCACTATTGCAATGGCAAAGGTAGCAAATAGACCTGACAGTGCGACAAGCCAATGGTTCTTTAATTTGGTAGACAACAGTAAAAATTTGGACGTTGACAACGGTGGCTTCACAGTTTTTGGTCAAGTGACTGGTGATGGCATGGAAATATTAGAAGCGATAGCAAAAATTCCTCGTTGTGGTAATGTGCCATTAGTTAACTTCACTGATGAACAGTGTAAAGATAGCAATAGTGAGCCGGGGGCAGCTAACTTTGTGACCATAAACGCAGTTACTGTGCTGGATGATGACCCCAAATCAGCTCAAGGCTTAAGCCCAAAAGCAAATACCTTGATTGATCAAGTGCCTGATAAGCCTTCAACTGACTCTGATTCATCTGGCGGTTCAATGTTTGCCGGCCTTATGTTACTTGCTGGTATTTTCGGATTTAGACGTAGATTTCATAGGTAACCAAATCAGTTTGGTTGCAGATGCTAACGATAGCATCACAGTCCCTAGTTAACCTGATCTCAGGTTAATAACTTGGAAGCGCACTTCGGTGCGCTTATTTCTGTGTTATTAAGTAATTGTTTTCGTTATTCGTCTTCGCCAAACAGTGCAATCGCTTTTGTCGTTAAACTATACTGATCACGGCCATCCGCTTGGATAAGCCCTTCATTGAGGTGAGTGGTTACAACATCTTCGAGTAGTTGTTGATCCACATGCGGGAGTGAAAAAGTGTGATGATTGATATCGCACGATTCTGGAAAGCTTGCTTTCAGCTTAGACAGCAACATTATCGAATACATATTCTGTAAACGTTCCATAGCCGACCCTTTTATTATTCCAATTTTTGCGAGAACAATCCTAACAGTAAAATTGCGGGTTTGTCTATTTTTTGTGCTGGTTTATGAGGGGGCAAAGATCCGATGTGCTTGAGAAAATACAAAGGGCCAATTTGGCCCTTTACAGTCTAATCTTATACGGCTTCAGCCGCTTTCTTCGCGAGGTATTCGTCGTACGTACCATGGAAGTCGGTGATCTTACCGTCTTTTATTTCCCAAATGCGCGTTGCAAGTGATGAGACAAACTGGCGGTCGTGCGATACGAAGAATAACGTACCTTCGTATTGTTCAAGTGCCAAGTTGAGAGACTCGATTGATTCCATATCCATGTGGTTCGTTGGTTCGTCCATTAGTAGGATATTTGGCTTATGCATCATGATTTTACCAAATAGCATACGGCCTTGTTCACCACCTGAGATCACCTTAACTGACTTTTTGATGTCGTTTTGAGAGAACAGCATACGGCCAAGGAAGCCGCGTACGACTTGCTCATCATCGCCTGGCTGTTGCCACTGTTCCATCCATTGGAAAAGATCCAGATCTTTTTCAAATTCGTCAGCATGGTCTTGCGCATAGTAACCAATATTGGCGTTTTCTGACCATTTATACTCACCTGCTTGCGGCGCTTTACGACCCGCTAAGGTGTTGAGTAGTGTCGTTTTACCCGCACCGTTTTCACCGATGATGGCAACTTTCTCGCCAACTTCAACAAGGCCATTTAGGTCAGAGAATAGGGTGTCGTCATAACCTTGTGATAGCGAGATAAGCTCAAGTGCGTTACGGAATAGCGGCTTTTCTTGCTCGAAACGAATAAATGGATTTTGACGACTTGATGCTTTAACTTCTTCCAGTTGGATCTTGTCAATTTGCTTAGCACGAGATGTCGCTTGCTTCGCTTTTGAGGCGTTTGCAGAGAAGCGCGAAACGAATTGCTGTAGCTCAGCAATTTGCGCCTTTTTCTTGGCGTTGTCTGACAACAGGCGCTCGCGAGCTTGCGTTGCCGCAAACATGTATTCATCGTAATTACCTGAGTAAATACGCAGATCGCCATAGTCGATATCCGCCATGTGTGTACACACTGAGTTTAAGAAGTGGCGGTCGTGCGAGATGATGATCATAGTACAATCACGCTGATTCAATACGTCTTCTAACCACTTGATAGTATAGATATCCAAGTTGTTGGTTGGTTCGTCTAGGAGCATGATATCTGGCTCTGCAAATAATACCTGTGCAAGTAGTACACGCAGTTTCCAGCCCGGAGCAACTTCTGACATCAAGCCATAATGTTGCTCGGTTGGAATACCCACACCGAGGAGTAATTCCCCCGCTTTTGCTTCTGCAGAATAGCCATCCATTTCAGCAAATTGCGTTTCAAGGTCGGCAACACGCATGCCGTCTTCTTCGCTCATTTCCGGTAATGAGTAAATGCGATCGCGCTCTTGCTTGATTTCCCACAGCTCTTTATGGCCCATGATCACTGTGTCTACAACCGTATATTGCTCGTAGGCAAATTGATCCTGATTTAGCTTAGCGATGCGCTCGTTTGGATCGTAATTTACGTTACCTGCACTTGGCTCTAGCTCTTTGCTTAGGATTTTCATAAAGGTGGATTTACCGCAGCCGTTAGCGCCTATTAGACCGTAGCGGTTGCCGTCACCAAACTTAACGGAAATATTCTCAAACAGTGGTTTTGCACCAAACTGCATAGTGATGTTGTTACACGAAAGCATAAATTTGACTCATTACTGACAATTGCGGCGATCCTATCATTTATGGGTGACAAATGATGTAAAAAGTTTGGCTAACTCACACATTACTTTTGCGGCTGATATAGCAAAGACCTAAGCGTTGAAAACTTATCGCCATAAGACGTTTTATTTACGATTTTATTAAATTTTATTTACCAACTGAGTGGTTAAATGTTAGCCTGTTTTAATGCGAAAGGATGATATAAAAAACTAACTCTGGTGAACAAGGATGAAAATAGTTGAAGAAAAACATAATTGGTTGATTGACCAACAAATCGATGAGCTGGAAGTCTTACCACCCCATACCACAACCGCTCATTTACCGTCAGAAATTAGAACGCAACTAAAGCCTCATGCCAGTGATTGGATAGTATTGCAACAAAGACATAATTGGCGCCATGTTAAGCGTGACGAATTTACTCGTGTTTTTATAAAGACCAAAAAGGGCTTACAAAGTGTAAGGTCTGGCAGTGCTGCCGGTTCTAGAGAGCAGCTAATCATCGTTAAACGCAAGTCTTATTTCAAAGCAGAGATTAGAAACAATGCCTTTACAAGCAGTGGTGGGGTTGATCCTAATCAGCCCATTGGCGCAAGCCAATTAGACCCGTTAACACCGGTTGAACAGGTATTGGCCTCGATTAACGTCGATAAATCACCTGAGGTGGCTGAAAAGCGCATATTGGTGTCGCTGGAAGGGGAGTTGGCGGTGAGTTTTGTGATCCAAGGTGCTAATACTCCCACATTGTCCAGAGCCTCTGAAGGGGCAACACAAACGCCTCTGATATTCGGCAAGTTGAGTGAAGATGGTCGCTATAGCCTAAAAGCAAAAATCTTAGGTGTGCCGGAGCAGGTGCTTTTTAAAAATGTGCCATATGCAGACCTACTTGATATAGAAAAAGTAAAAGCACTTAAGATTGGCGCTGAGGGCGGAGTGCAGCTGATTAAACACAGAGTGTCAGGTGAGGGTAATATACACCTATATTTTATTAGCGAGCCTCCGAGTATCGGGATTTTCTTTGATGGTACAGGCAACAACAAGTACAACGATATTTTGGACCCCTTTGATGATAAAGAGCCGACGAATATCGCTAAGCTCCATGAGTTGTATGAAAATGAAGGTAAGTTTACCACTTCTTCATATATTGAAGGAGTTGGCACTTCGGCTGGAAAGAAAGATTCGACCATCGATCTGGCAATTGCATACTCTTTTGACGAAAGGCTAGTTGAAGCGGTGTCAGACTTGGATAAGTTCATAAATAACAATGGATTAATTGAGCTTTGTAACACTCTATTGGTTGATTGTTTTGGCTTTAGCCGTGGCGCAGCGGCAGCACGAGCGTTTGTTAATCTGATTAATGAAATGAGAGAAAAGCAAGATACTAAATTAGCGAATAAAGAGGTGGTATTTCGCTTTGTTGGTATTTTCGATACCGTTGCGTCTATTGGAGGGGATGGAGATAATGATCATGGTGAGCTGTATGCCAGAGATGAGTTAGACGATGCAGCTAGACTCGATCTCAATCAGGCCAGCGCAGGGGCTGTATATCACTTAACGGCTTGGGATGAGCGACGTGATAAATTCCCACTAAGCTCATTAAAAAATAAAGGCGGTAGTTTGTTTGCTAATCATAAGGAAGATTATCTGCCAGGCGTTCATTCTGATATTGGGGGCGGGTATGCCCCTATCAGTATTGATATTGAGTATCCTTTAAAGCGTATTCGTGGTATTCCCGGAAATAAAGAGCATGAAGCAAAAGTACAACAGGCAAAATTGGCAATTGAACATAAATATCAGTGGCCTGGCATTAATGTGGATATGGTCTACCGCTTTAAAAGGCTAAGATATGGCGCAAGTCGCTCGGGAAGAGACAAGGATTTTTACACCACATACCGGCCTGTTTGGAGACGTAAAATAGATAATACCCTTGCCCATTATGGACTGCACCAAATGTATAACGAGGCGATTCAACATGGCGTCCCGCTAAAAGAAATGACGCGTCTTCAAAGTATCTATCCTTATGAACTTAGCAACGAGGTCGCAACTTTGGTACCTAAAGCTCTTAAAGCTGGGCCAGCAAGCCAAGCTTGGCAGAAGTTATACGAGCATTATATTCATATTAGTTCTCGGTTTTCGGGAGCTGTGGATAAAATGGCTCATGGTGCTGAAAGAAAGGCAAAATACGCCACTGAAAATGGACAAAGGGAAATGTTTTACAATAATGCAAAAGCGCTACCGCAGGTACAAATTTGGAAAGCGTATAAAAATGGAAATAAATCAATTTGGAGGAAAGGATGATTAATAGGCTCTATACCGTTTTACTGGCAGTAATACTGCTTTGCAGTTGCTCTTCACATTCCGAGCTAGAAAAATTACATATAGGTATTTCCGCTTATGAAAACAGTGACCTGATGGTAAAGCTGATATTTGACGATAGATTTTCCCCTCCCGCTGGTGCTATAGGCTGTTGCTGGGGGAACGCTCAAAAGAAAGGTGTGTTTTGGGGAGCTGAGATTCCACATAAAGTTCAAGCAGAATGGTGGGATTATAAGCAAGGCAGGCATTATCGTGCTGTGTTTATAGTACAGCGAGACAAGGCATACAAAATCGCGGGTAATTTACCGAGTGTGACTTATTACACAGGCAAAACGGAGACCGATGTTGATCCTTATATCATCTTTGGGTTTGGTGAAAAGGGAGAAGTAAAAATGTGGATTTCTAATTCTCAGTTTGCTAGTGGAGTTAAAGGACGCATTTTAGAAGAAATTGGTTCAGCACAGGCGACTTGGGAGCCCTTTGAATTAACCGATGAGATGTTTAATTAGATAAGCGCCCACAATCCAAAGTTAAGATAAAAACAAATAAGACAAGGGATGTTCGACTTAGAGGAAAGGATGAACAATAAGTTCTATACCAGTTTTACTGGCAGTAATGTTACTTTGCAGTTGCTCTTCACATACCGAGCTAGAAAAATTACATATAGGTATTTCTTCGTACGAAAAAAGCGATTTGATGGTGAAATTGATATTTGACGAACAATTTTCTCCCCCTGCCGGTGCGGTAGGCGGTGGTTGGGGAAATGCCGTAGGAAGTGGGACATTTTGGGGAGCCGAAATCCCATATAAAGTAAAAGCGCAGTGGTGGGATTATAAGCAGGGAAAACACTATCGTGCAGCGTTAACTGTACAGCGTGACAAGGCGTACAAAATCGCGGGTAATTTACCTAGCATTACCCATTACACAGGCGAAACAGAAACCGATGTTGAGCCCTATATTATCTTCGGTTTTGGTGAAAAGGGTGAAGTAAAAATGTGGATTTCTAATGCACCGTTTGATGGCGTGGAAGGACGCATTTTAGAAGAAATTGGTTCAGCGCAAGCGACTTGGGAACCCTTTGAATTAACGGATGAGATGTTTAATTAGCTGAAGCAAATTCCCGCTGTTTAAGCATATGATAGTAAGGTAGGAGATCACGGTAACGAACCGTTTTTTGGGCGTTTCGCTTGTTAGAGGGAAGTTTATCACTCTTCGTCCGCCCGGTATGTTAAGCAAAGTGGTCGCATCAAGTTAAATTGTCGTTCTATTTCCTGTACTAGTTCGTTTGCGTGGCTTGTGCAGGAAAGCGGTTCGCCGACGATGACATCGCAATTAAATGGTACAAATAGGGCTTCTCCTTTGGGTAAGGAGCGGCCAAGTCCATGCATCATAACGGGGTAAACGAGCACCGACTTATAATCACTAATGAGATGAAAAATGCCTTTCTTTAACTGCGCCATTTTTTCAGGTTCGCCACGAGAACCTTCAGGAAAAAAAATTAAGATTTCATTCTTTTTTAACGTTTCATGGCATTGTTCAAATAGCTGTGCTTTGCGTGTCACTTGTTTTCGATTTAAGGGAATGATGCCAATGACATGGAGTGCAAACCAAGCGATAATTCTATTGGCGAGAAAATAGTCGGCAGCGGCTACGGGTCGAACTTTATGTATCATCCTTAACGGAAACAAACTCATTAACACCATGGTATCCAAATGGCTGTTGTGGTTTGGCGCGAGGATCGCAGGCCCATGCGTTGGTAACTTATTGCGATTAACAACGTTTAGCCCAAGCGCGATTAACACGACCGGTTTTATTATCAATCCAAAGAAAAGTATTTTTACAATACGTGCAAACATAGTCTAATAATGCAAATAGTATAGGTAATGGAAGAATAGTGGTGAAGTGTAAAGTAGGCTGTCCATCCTATCTAAAATACCACCATGACCGGGGATCATGACCCCTGTATCTTTAATTTGTAAATCGCGCTTCACACTTGAAATAACTAAATCACCAAAAAAGCCAGTAACGGCTATGAGGATCCCAGCGCCTGCGCCTTGCAAAGTCGATAGTGGGGTAAGTGCTGGTGCTACAAAACAAGATAATGTGGCAGTAGTAAATACGCCACCAATAAAACCTTGCCATGTTTTGTTGGGGCTCACTTTTGGGATGATTTTATGTTTGCCGAGTAGCTTTCCCCAAACGTATTGGCAAACGTCGTTAAATTGAGTCGTAAACAGTAAATACAATACCAGACCAATGGCACCCGCCTCACTGTTTTTGACCGGCAAAACTAACAAGTAGCCAAGGTGACTAATAGAGAAAACACACAACATGACGGCCCAGTTAAGGATCCCAGCTGACTTTATGAATCCTTTTGTATCACCGATGAGCACCATTCTAATAGGGATAAATAGAAAGATATAAACAGGAATAAAGATAATAAACATGCCATACCACTGAGTTGCAACCCAATAATATTGCAGTGGGATACTCAAATATAGCCAAAAAATAGCGCGTCTATCGGTTTGCCGTCTTGGCACAATGGACAAAAACTCTTTTAATGCGAGAAAACTTAAAAAGCCAATAAAGGCAAGTGCGAAATGTGTGTTGGAGGCTAGTACGACAAAAAAAGCGCCAATTATCCACCACCAAGATTGGATCCTGAGTTTTAATTCTTGATGATCCGTATCTCGTTGTATTCGGCTAATAACTATATAAGCAAGCGTTGCGGTGATTAAAATGAGTCCCACCAACGCCATGGCATACAAAGAATGATCAGGGACATTAAACATCGTGTTTGTCCTCAAGATATTGGTAGGCAAGGATAGCTCGTTTACATACCGTGATGAATGAACCGACGCTAATGATAAGTAGTGACGTGTATAACACAGCCCCTTGTTGCCAGAATAGAGGCTCTATCGCTGTAAAAATACATGCAAATGTAAGTAAAGCCATTCGATGTTGTTTTGCCATAGGTCCACAAAAATTGGCAGGAGCTCCTGTACTCGTTGCCAAGGTTCTGACGTAAGCGGTCATAATCGCAAGTATTGCCGCACACCAAGCAATATCGACTGCGTAACTAAACTGTGGGAGTGCATAGCCCACAGCAACAATGACAAAAGCATCGGCAAACCTGTCTGGCATATCGTTAAAAAGTTCACCAGATGCGGTACTTTTCCCACCTTCCATAGCGACCATGCCATCGAACAAATTACACAATAAGCGAAATTGAATACATGTGGCAACAAGCAGAGGCAAAAGCCAAATGAGTGGTCCAGAAGACAGTGGTAACAACACAAGACAGATTGCTGAGCAGGCTGCAAATAGCACGCTGAGTAATGAAATAGTGTTAGGAGTGATATTTTTATTGCTAAGCCATTTGGCAACGCGCTGAGCATCTGTGCTTGAGCGTACCTTGAGTGGACGCCGACTTGATTTGTCTTCCATGATTTCCTTTTCCTTAGAATACGTATTCTTCAACTCTTTTGAAGAATGGATGATCTTTGCCTTTGTTTCGAGCCAGTATAAATGATCTATGGCAGGCCAACAAGATACCATGAGAGGGGTTACCTTTAGCACTTGAGACGATGTAAAGTGGAGAGTCTGAGGAAGAGTATTTACATTGGTTTATTAAATTCCACCGAAATAAATTGCTATTTGGCGCTATCTTGGGTCACATTACTGACCGCAATTAAAATAATATAACATTTAGGATTGGAATATGCGTATTAAAGCTATCTCCGCGGCCATGGTGTTGGCCTTTTCTCAGTACGTTGCTGCCGATGAAGGCATGTGGCAACCACATCAGCTACCTGAACTTGAATCTATTTTAAAGTCTAAAGGGCTAGAGATAGATGCTAAGTCAATTTCAAAACTCACTGAGTTCCCGATGAATGCGGTGATTAGCTTAGGTGGTTGTACGGCGTCATTTGTCTCTCCTAAAGGTCTGGTGGTGACAAACCATCACTGTGCATACGGCTCTATTCAATACAATTCAACAACAGATAACAATATTCTTGAGAATGGCTTTTTAGCAAAACAGCCAAGTGAAGACTTGCCGGCGGCACCGGGCTCACGCGTTTATGTGACTAAAGAAGTGTCGAACGTAACGGATAAAGTTAATGCTGGGACGGACTCACTGACTGGTAAAGCACGTTTTGATGCCATTGACAGTAAGCGCAAGCAACTTGTTGCTGAGTGTGAGCAAGATGAAAGCTATCGCTGTAACGTTTACACCTTTCATGGTGGATTGGAATATTACCTCATTAAATCGCTAGAGATAAAAGACGTTCGTTTGGCATATACACCTGCGATGGGCGTGGGCAAATATGGTGGCGATATAGATAACTGGATGTGGCCTCGTCACACTGGCGACTTTGCTTTTTACCGTGCATATGTGGGTAAAGATGGTAAGCCAGCTGAGTTTTCTAAGGATAACGTACCTTATAACCCAGAGTCGTTTTTGAGTGTGAGTGCAAAAGGCGTGCAAGAGGGCGACTTTGTGATGGTAACGGGTTATCCGGGTCGTACCAACCGTTATCGTATTGCTTCTGAAGTAGATTATGTGTTTAACACGGTTTACCCCATGGTACGTAAACATAACTCTAAGTATGTGGCACTGATTGAAGAAAATGCGCCAGAAGGGTCGCAAGCTCGTATCGCTTATGAAAGCACCATTGCAGGTTACAACAATTATATCAAAAACTTTGGCTCTATGATTGAGAGCTTCAAAAAAGGCAGTATGTACAACCGCAAGCAGCAATTTGAGCGCGATCTGAGTGCATGGATTAATGCCGATGCAGACCGTAAAGCAAAGTATGGCGCTGTGCTAAATGAATTGAGCGAGTTGGTTGCTCAATCTCAAGCCCATTATGAGCGTGATATGATGGTTGGCTATATCCATCGCTCACAAATGATGTCTACTGCGCGTAAGCTTTATCGCTTGGCGGTTGAAAAACAAAAGCCTGATGCTGAGCGTGAGAGTGGTTATCAAGAACGCGATATGCCAAAAATCAAAGCGGGGCTTCAGCGTATGACGCGCCGCTATGATGAAACAGTTGATAAAGCGATTATGCTTTACTTCATGGAGCTTTATGCAGCCTTGCCAAAAGAAGCGCGTTTAGCTGAAGTCGATAAGCAGCTTCAACTCGAAAGCGGCTTCAATAAAGCAAAGCACCAAGCGCTGCTAGATGAGATGTATGCTAACTCTAAGCTTGCTGATGAAAAAGCCCGTCTTTGGATGTTAGATTTAGAGCTTGAGCAGTTAAATCAGAGCTCTGATC
Organism: Pseudoalteromonas flavipulchra NCIMB 2033 = ATCC BAA-314; assembly: GCA_000814665.1. Classification (GTDB taxonomy): domain Bacteria; phylum Pseudomonadota; class Gammaproteobacteria; order Enterobacterales; family Alteromonadaceae; genus Pseudoalteromonas; species Pseudoalteromonas maricaloris. The sequence continues at coordinate 77,627 of JWIH01000011.1, read as the reverse complement.
CATTTATTCAATATGCAAAAGCGATTTTTGCAGTGATGAAGCAAATCGAAGATGAAGAAAAAGAATTGGCTGGTAAGCAGCAATCTGCACGTCCTGCCTTAATGGAAGCTATTATTGCTTACAACAAGTCGCAAAATAAGCCAGTTTATGCAGATGCTAACAGCACACTCCGTGTCACTTACGGTACGGTAGGTGGCTACTCACCGCAAGATGGCTTAGTGGCAACGCCATTTACTTCGCTTGAAGGGTTACTGGCTAAAAATACCGATGTTGAACCATTTAACGCGCCGAAAAAGCAACAGCAATTGATCCGCGAAAAAGTATATGGTCAATATACAGGGGGCATGAATACTGTACCGGTGAATTTCCTTTCTAACGTGGATACCACAGGTGGTAACTCTGGCTCGCCGACCTTAAACGGGAAAGCGGAGTTAGTAGGTTTACTGTTTGATGGTGTATATGAAAGCATTATTGGTGACTGGGATTACGATAAAAACCTAAACCGCTCAATCCATGTTGATTCGCGTTACATGTTATGGGTAATGGATAAGGTTGATAATGCGCAAAACCTGCTAGATGAAATGAAGATAGTAAAGTAGGTCGACAATCCCCCTTACGTTTAAAGGGTAGCCTTTAGGTTTATAGGGTACCCTCTAGATTAAAACGTTAGTCGGCCTAAAGGCCGACCTACGGGAGATATCAATTTTTCGAAAAAACAATGCCGGCCATAAAGCTGGCATTATTGTGTTACTTCGCCATTAACTGGCGGATATATTTCACCGGAGCACTACCAAAGCTTAAGAATTTTTCATGAAATGCTTTTAAGTCAAATTCCTTTCCTAGCTTTTGCTTTTGTGTTTCACGGAAGTCGTAAATTTCTCGATAACCAGAGTAATAGCTGGTTAATTGTACTTGGCTCAAGGTTGCACGGCGCCATTTACCTTCGGCTTCTGCACGCTCTTGGAAAGCTCCATTCATCAGCAGATCTAAGCCTTCTTCTTTGCTTATTCCTTTTACTTGGATACCGTAATCTAGGATGGTGTTACAGATCACACGTAGATTCCACTTGTAGTACATTAACCACATTTCAGGCTCAAAGTTACCATAGCCTTCTTCTAGCATCATGCGCTCAGTGTATACTGCCCAGCCTTCAATCATCGCGCCATTGCTTAAGATACTCTTCACCAAAGACGGGGATTCGTTAGAGTAAACCAACTGAGTGTAATGACCTGGCACGGCTTCGTGAATATTTAGGATCTGCAGGATCCAGTGGTTGTATTCACGTAGATACGATTCAGCTTGCTCGTCGCTCATTGAGTCCAGCGGAGAGACGTTATAATAGGTGTTCTCTTTTTTGTCGTATGGGCCCGGAGCACTGATTGAAGCGCCAGCAAAGCCGCGCATATATTCAGGCGTTTCGCGAACAACTAGCGGCTTTTCAGGGTCTAGCGTGATGAGATCCTTTTCCATCACAAACTTTTCAAGCTCTGGAATTTGCGCCTTGATTTCGCTCACAAAGTTTTCACGCTTTACGTGTTTGACCGAAAGGTGCTTGATAAGCGTGGCAATCGCATCAATGTCAGATTTTGGGCGTGGCTTGTCAGCAAAATACTTTGGCCAGAGTTGATCAACAATCTTAACCATTTCATTAGTAACACGGGCTTTGTCGGCCATTGCCTTTTCATACATTTGCTTGGCGGTGTAGCCAGACTGAATATCAAAGGCAAATTTTTCTTCGTACAGCTTCTCACCAATTCTAAATGAGCGCGCATTACCGTTTTCGCTTAACTCTTTTTCAAGGTTGCTAAGGTAAGATACATATCCATTGATGGCAGATTTCGCGGCAGCGAAGCGCTGCTTGAATAGGGCTTTTTCCTCGGCTGTTAATAATGAAGTCGCGAGTTTATCAAGCAACTCGTCGTTTAATACACTAAATGCGCCTTGGTTTTGTGCAATCGCAAGCTGAGTATATTCAAGCGTTGGATTGTTAATATTGTTTTGTGCTGCTTCATAATACGCTGGCACATATTGAAGACGTGCTAAAACGAGCTTGAGCTTTTCGTCATCCGTTTTAAAGCGGCTGTTGAGTATCGTCGCAAAGCCATAAGAAACATTGTAGTTTGACGGATTCCACTGCCAGCTTTTGAAGGTTTCAATATGCCAGATATCGCGTTTTAAGCGATTTTCAATTAAGTGATAATCGATTTTTTGACTATTGCTTAAGTTAGCAAGGTCGAACTGTTGTAACTTAGCCAGTTGCGCCTGAGAGAAGGCAACACTTGCATCACGAGTCGCTTGGGTTGGTACCGTGATAATATCGTCGTACTTGCCAAAGCCTGCCCAGAGCGACGCTTCTGGGTACTGTTTCCATAAGTCATTGATAAATTGCTGAGAAAAGTCAGCGAATTGTGCATTTGTTGCTACTGTTTGCTGTGAAGCTGAAGGCGTCGTCTCGACAGACGAAGGAGAAAGTGAGCAGCCAGTCAGGCCCATTGCCATGGCTAGCGCCATGCACAAGGCAGTCTTTTTCATTATTGTGTCCTATTTAATGGTTTTCGCTATCATAACAAGATTTTGCTTTATTTGCTTTGTCTGGCTCATCCAACCACACCGCACCGTTAGCCTCTTTGGCAACGATGTCATCGGGGTTGTAGATAGGGCATGATTTCATTGACAAACAGCCACAGCCAATGCAACCATCGACATAGTCTCTTAAACGTTGCATGTAAGCGATTTTTTCGTCTAGCTTTGCTTGCCAGGCTGTAGAAAGTTTGGCCCAGTCCGCTTTGGTTGGTGTTCTTGAGTCTGGCAGTGTATCAAGGGTTTCTTTTATCTCCCCTAGGGTTATCCCCATTTTTTGGCCAGCTTTAATAATGGCAATTCGACGCAACACATCCTTTTTATAACGGCGTTGATTACCGTTATTACGCCAACTGCGAATAAGCCCTTTGTTCTCATAGAAATGCAGTGCAGACACCGCTACGTCAGCTCTTTGGGCAACCTTACCGACACTGAGGTTCGGCTCGTCTCTTAATAATTTTTCAGTTTTCATAAATTAGTACTTTACCTTAACTTAAGGTGAGGTTTTAAGGTAGCACCCAATTTATTATTAGTGCAACTGGAATTGAAGATTATGAAAACAGTCGTTATTTACTCAAGCTCAAACCCCAATGGAAATACCTACCAATCTGCAAAGGCACTAGCAGCAGAAAAAAGAGCTGAGCTCATCTATTTAGACCGCTACAAAATTGGTGAGTATTGCTACAAACACTCTCACAGTGATGATGACTTTGTTAACCTTTTTAGATGGGTACTTGGTTTTGAGCACATCATTTTTGCATCCCCCGTTTATTGGTATGCAGTGACACCAAGAATGAAGGCATTTATCGACAGAATAACCGACTTTATGGACATAGAAGCGTTAAAGCCTGAGCTTAGAGCACTACGTGAAAAGCAGTTTTCTATCTTGTCGACCTCATGCCAAGAAAAAGCACCGGCACCATTTACTGAGATGCTGGTGGGGACCTTTGAATATTTGGGTATGAAATTACAAGAGCAGCGTCACGTCCATTATCCTTATGCTGATTAATCGCTGTGGATTTTGTTGGGTGGTTTACCCGCCGAGCACTTTGTGACTGGCGCGCTAAACCCCTTGCTACCCAACATTTCTCAGCGGAAGTACGCACTTCCGCCTATGCGAATAGGTGCAAGGTCACACCTTAAATTCATTTACCATTTGTGAGAGTCGTTGTGACATTTCGCTTAATTGCTGGCTCGACGCTTTGGTGTGTTCAGCGCCAAGGGCGGTTTGGTTTGCCACTGTTGCGATACCACTGATGTTGTCAGTCATGTCAATAAGATCTTCGGATTGCTTTTCACTCCAGGTGGCGATATTAACGTTAATATCATTCACGGTTGCGATGGAGAGGTTGATTTGCTCTAGTGCGTGCTTACATTCTTGGCTCACTTTGAGGCTTTGCTCGGATGCTGCACGGCAGCTCTCCATTTCTTCAACGGTTGTGGCGACGCCATTGTGAAGTTTATCAATGATCGCTTGAATATCATCGGTAGATTGTTGCGTCCGCTGAGCTAGTGTTCTTACCTCATCGGCCACCACGGCAAAACCGCGACCTTGTTCTCCTGCTCTCGCAGCCTCGATGGCCGCATTCAATGCTAATAAATTAGTTTGATCTGCCACTTTTTTAATGACGTCAAGTACTGCACCAATCTCGGTTGATGAGCGTTGTAGTTCGAGCACAGCTTGTTGCGCTGAGTCGACGCTACGAGAGGCATGCGCTATGACTGCCACATTTTCGTCTACATGCGTCAGCCCTTGGGTCGTCAATGTGGTTGTCTCTGTCACTTTATCAAGCGCACGCTTTGACTCATTATTGACAGCTTGCGCCACTTGATTAAGCGATTGCATGCGGTTTTGCACTGATTCTGTTTCACTGTTTTGTTGTCCAATACCAGCTTGGATCTGCTCGGTAATACAGGATAACTCCTCTGCTTGGGAAGCCAAAGAATGGGTGTTTTCGTTGATATCATGCAGTACATCACGAAAATGCGAGTTCATTTTATTAAATGCGATAGCCATTTGGGCAAGCTCGTCTTTACCGTGGCTTTTCAGTGCAATGGTGAGGTCTTTTTGCGCTGAAATGAGTCCCATAGTGCGGGTGAGCTTATCCAGTGGCTTGGTAATATTTTTACTGATCAAGCTCGAGAGGAAAATAAGTAATATCGCATAGCCGAGCGTTTCAGCAGTCATCAACAAGAGTCGGTCATAAAACTGTTCTTCAACGTCTTGAAGGTAAATGCCTGTCCCAATTGCCCAGTTATAGTGCCCTAAGTTAACAATATAAGAAAGCTTGCCCTCAAGCTCCTTTGTCCCCGGTTTTGGCCATTCATATCGGGCAAAGCCTTGTTGATTTTGATTAGCAATGACGACGAACTGGCTGAATGCCTCGCGAATAAAGCGTTCATGATGGTGAGTCATTGAGGTGCCATTGAGTAGTGGCTTAATGGGATGCGTTACCATATTTCCGTGTAAGTCAAATAAGAAGAAGTAGCCAGCATCACCATAGCGTGCGGCATCAATGAGTTTTTTTATTTTTTCTTGTCTTTGTTGTGGGGAGAGTGAGGTCTCGGTGGCAACCATATTAAGTTGTGCAACTGTGGTTTCCATTAGGTTTTTTGCATTAATACGTCTTTCTTGCGTTAAGCTGTCTCGTAAAACGAGTGCTGATGAGAGTTGCACAAGGGCAATGATCACGACAGACAAAAGCAGACTGAGTCTGAGTTTATTGGGCACTTTCATCAAACCTAGGAGTTTATTCAGCTGCTTCATGAGTTCCTCTAGTAACAAAGAATTAGTTAAAATGACAGCGATGTCAGTTGGCGTGGATCATACTTAGAACGAACCAAAAATAAATAGCATGAACAAGAGATGAATAAGGCGTTAAGCCGTGCAGACGGCTATCTAATTGATAGTTAATAAAAATGTTAATATTTACGTTTTGTAAATTATTGTGAATGAGAACTATTGTTAATAAGTGTGTTTGAGAGTTTTGTCTTAGGGAAGGATGGGGGTTAGGGATAGATCAAGAAAATTTGATATAGATCATTGCAGATATCGCTTGAATCGAATAGCGACTTTGTTATACTCGCTGCGAATTTTCAGTTTAGACTGAAAGTTCTGAACTAATCAATTCTATCAAGATAAAAACATCAGGATAATCTGTGCCACTGTTAAGCTATGTTCGACATACTGCTACTACTGACGACACAACCTATCAAGGTTGTATGGTCACGCGTGCGCAGTTATTCGGTCGTATTTTCAGTGTGCTAAGCGCATTGATGATGTTTAACACGGCATTATTATTCACTGGCATGCTAGGTGATGTAGCTGAATTAGAAGCACTTTTTGCAGATAATTCACTACCTGACTCTGTTTTGGTGATGCTTGGAGAGTTTTGGGCTCAGCCTATCTTGTCATTACAATTATTGATAGGTCTTTATTGGTTAGTTTTCCATACTATTTTGCCTACACGCGCTAGCGTTATCCTGCGTAAAACGGCATTCGCCTCTACTGAGGCTATTCAACCTCAACCGGTGCCTAGCGCACATGGTTGTCGTGCTCCTCCTTTTGGGTACCGCTGTCTGTTTGCGTAATCGCAATATTTGAGTCCAGTGCGTTTGATTTACGCGATTTGGATCTGCAGTCAGCAATTCAGTTTCAATTACATTAATCGGCTACTTACAGTCCTTTTAGGGCGAATTGTAAGCTTAGCAAATGTGATTGTCCGTTTACTGTACCGATTATTTGGTAAATGGTTAGTGACTGGTATCAAAGGAGCGTTTCCCTTCACTAATGCATTTTCTCTGATGGATACAGTGCAATTCGAACTTGTGCAGCATAGCTTGCACAAATAGATACTCAGCGCGCTTGATAAATAAGCCGCAGCTTATCGTTGAAGGGTAATCAATTGAATAAACGTAGTGTTGTGAATTATGCGTTCGCTTCATTGGGGCTTATGCTCACCGGCTGTAGTGGTGGCATTTTAGATCCCAAGGGGCAAATTGGCATGGATGAGAAGTCCTTGATCATCATTGCCACTGTACTGATGTTACTCGTTGTAGTACCAGTTATTATTCTTACCTTATATTTTGCGTGGAAGTACCGAGATGGTCGTGACCACGAGATCTATGCACCTAAATGGGCTCACTCTAACAAAATAGAAGCCGTGGTTTGGACCATTCCGATTGTGATTATTATTGTACTTGGGGTGATCACTTGGCGCTCTACACAATCACTTGATCCGTATAAGCCGTTGGAAGGTAAAGGTGAACACCTCACTGTTCAGGTGGTATCGCTCAACTGGAAGTGGTTATTTATCTATCCAGAGCAAGGCATTGCTACAGTGAATGAGCTGGTGTTTCCTGCGAATGTACCAGTGGAGTACAAAATCACTTCCGAAAGCACCATGAACTCTTTCTTTATTCCACAGCTTGGCAGCCAAATCTACTCGATGGCTGGGATGGAAACGCAGCTTCACCTGATTGCTAACGAGCCGGGGACGTTCAAAGGCTTTTCTGCTAACTACAGCGGAGCGGGCTTTACGGGAATGAAGTTCGATGCCATTGCGACCAAAGACAAAGCAAGTTTTGATAACTGGGTTGCCGATGTCAAAGCAAACGGCGAAGCCTTAACCGCAGGTCGTTATACGAAACTGGCTGAGCCTTCGGAATATCACCCCGTTGAATATTTTGGCTCGGTAGAGCAGGGCTTATTCCACACCATAGTTATGAAGTACATGCAGGGCCATGGCGAAATGAGTTATTACGCCAAGCCAGAGCATGCTGCGCATCCACATCACGGCAAGGCTGAGGAGTAATTATGTCGTTGTTTGGTAAATTATCCATAGAGGCAATCCCTTATCACGAACCCATCATTATGGTGACGTTAGCTGTGGTGGCGGTTGTTGGTCTAATTGTGGCGGCAATGGTCACAAAACACAAAAAATGGGGCGTACTGTGGCACGATTGGATCACTTCAATCGATCATAAACGCTTAGGCGTGATGTACATTATCTTGGCATTAATTATGTTAATGCGTGGTTTTGCCGACGCCATCATGATGCGCACACAGCTGGCGATGGCCACAAGCGGCGCTGCCGGTTACTTACCTCCAGAACATTATGACCAAATCTTTACGGCACATGGGGTGATCATGATCATCTTTATGGCGATGCCATTTATGATTGGTTTGATGAATATCATCTTGCCACTGCAAATTGGTGCTAGAGATGTTGCCTTTCCGTTTTTGAATAACCTCAGTTTTTGGTTGACGGCGGGCGGGGCAATTCTGATCAACTTATCCTTGGCATTTGGTGAGTTTGCAAAAACCGGTTGGGTGGCGTATCCGCCATTGTCGGAGTTGTCGTTTAGTCCGGGTGTTGGGGTTGATTACTATATTTGGGCACTGCAAATATCCGGACTTGGGACATTGCTCACCGCCGTGAATTTCTTGGTAACCGTATTTAAGATGCGTGCACCTGGCATGACGCTAATGAAAATGCCTATTTTTACTTGGACTTGTACTTGGGCAAATATTCTAGTTGCGGCATCTTTCCCAATTCTTACTGCGGTGCTAGCGATGCTAACGCTTGACCGTTATATGGACTTCCACTTCTTCACCAATGAAGCCGGTGGTAATGCCATGATGTATATCAATCTGTTCTGGGCATGGGGTCACCCTGAAGTTTATATTTTGATCTTGCCTGCGTTTGGGATTTTCTCAGAAATTATTTCAACCTTTACAGGTAAACGCCTGTTTGGCTATAAGTCGATGGTGTATGCCAGCGGTGCGATTTCTATTTTGGGCTTTATTGTTTGGCTACATCACTTCTTTACTATGGGTTCAAGCGCCAATGTTAATGCTTTCTTTGGGGTCATGACGATGGTCATTGCGGTCCCGACGGGAGTAAAACTCTTTAACTGGTTATTTACCATGTATCGCGGTCGTTTGCGGATCACGGTGCCGGTCCTTTGGACGTTAGGGTTTATGGTGACCTTTACCGTTGGTGGGATGACTGGCGTACTGCTTGCGATTCCTGGCGCGGACTATGTGCTGCACAACAGTCTTTTTCTAATTGCACACTTTCATAACACCATTATCGGTGGGGCAGTGTTTGGTTATCTGGCGGGTTTTGCTTACTGGTTTCCTAAAGTAATGGGTTACAAGCTTGATGAGCGTTGGGGTAAAGCCTCATTTTGGTGCTGGCTAGTTGGCTTTTTTGTAGCCTTTATGCCGCTTTATGTGCTTGGCTTCTTGGGCATGACACGTCGCCTTAATCATACCAACACGCCAGAGTGGAACATTTGGCTATACATCGCGTGTATTGGTGCCTTTATCATTATGTTTGGGATAGTTTTCCAAGTGGTACAGCTAGTGGTGAGCTACAAAAACCGCGAGCAATTGCAAGACACCACAGGCGATCCGTGGAATGGGCATACGCTAGAATGGTCAACGGACTCTCCTCCGCAGTACTACAACTTCGCGAAAACCCCTGTAGTTGACGATATTGACGCTTGGACAGAAATGAAAGAGCAGGGACAGGCATATCAAAAGCCTGCACATTATCAGCCTATTCACATGCCAAAAAATACCCCGGCTGGAGTGCTTATCAGCGCGTCATTGACCGTGTTTTGCTTTGCCATGATTTGGCATATTTGGTGGTTAGCGGCGGTGGGTTTTGTCAGTGCTATCGCGGTATTTATTAAGCGTTGTTACACCAGCGACGTTGATTATTATGTTCAGGTTGACGAGATTGAGCAGATTGAGTCTGCCCACCTTTCTCGCGCATTACAGGAGGGTTAATTCATGAGTGCAATTACTCCCGCTACGCTGCATGCGTTAGAAGATGCTCACGAGCATGCAGATCATGACACAGGTTCAAATACCGTATTCGGTTTTTGGCTATATCTGATGACGGACTGTTTGTTGTTTGCTTCTTTCTTTGCCACTTATGCTGTGTTGTACATGAACACGGCAGGTGGGGTGTCTGGTAAAGACATATTCGAGCTGGGTTTTGTTGCGGTTGAAACCGCGGCCCTACTGTTAAGTAGTATTACCTTTGGTTTTGCCATGATAGCGGCAAACAAACAGAAAAAGTCGCAAACCTTATCTTGGCTTGCGGTGACATTTGCCTTTGGTGCGGTGTTTATTGGTATGGAAATGTATGAATTCCATCACTTAATAGTACATGGTCATGGACCGCAGCATAGTGCTTTTCTGACTTCTTTCTTCTCATTGGTGGGTCTGCACGGCATGCACGTGACGGCAGGCTTGATTTGGATGACTGTGATGATGATTGAAGTGACACGCCGTGGTCTTAAACCACAAACGGTAACGCGTTTGAGCTGCTTAAGCTTGTTCTGGCACTTTTTAGATATCGTGTGGATCTGTGTATTTACCGTTGTTTATTTAATGGGGGCAATGTAATGAGCCATAGTGGATCTCAAGCGTTAGCACAGATGGATGTTCATGAGCATGAACACGACAGCCACGGTAGTGTGAAGTCGTATCTAATTGGCTTTGTGCTATCCGTTATTTTGACAGCCATTCCTTTTGCTGCCGTGATGAGTGGCAGCTTGTCATCTAGCACGACATTTTGGACGTTAGTGACAACGGCGTTAGTGCAAATTTGGGTGCACCTGAAGTACTTTTTACACCTGAACTTTGTTACGGAAGAAGGCAAGGCAAGCACGCTTTCCTTTATCTTTAGTGCGTTGATTATTGTGATGGTAGTGGGGCTGTCGGTCTGGATCATCTACGAATCGAACGCCATGATGATGTATTAACAGGAGAGTAGTCATGCTGCGTCGTTATTTTCAGGTGACAAAACCTGGGATCATTATGGGAAACTTGATTTCAGTCGCAGGAGGCTTTTTATTGGCCTCTCGAGGTGAAGTTGATTGGCTGCTATTTGCCTTGACTCTACTGGGGCTATCTTTAGTCGTTGCGTCAGGTTGTGTAGTTAACAATGTCATTGACAGGGATATCGATGCGGCAATGGCTCGCACTAAAACTCGCGTGACAGTAACTGGGGAAATTTCCTCAGTTGCTGCACTGTCACATAGTCTGGTACTCGGATTATCTGGCTTTGGGCTCTTAGCCTATTTCACCAATTGGATTGCGCTGGGTTTTGCCGCATTTGGGTTTTTTATTTATGTCGGTGTTTACAGCTTATACATGAAACGAAACTCAGTGTATGGCACCGTGGTTGGTAGCCTGTCTGGGGCAGTGCCTCCTGTGGTTGGTTACTGCGCAGTAAGCGGGGTGTTTGACTCTGGCGCTGCCATTTTATTATTGATGTTTTGTCTTTGGCAAATGCCGCACTCTTACGCCATTGCGATTTTCCGTTTTGAAGATTACCGGGCCGCGAATATTCCGGTGTTGCCAGTCGCGCAAGGTGTTGAAAAGGCCAAGCATCACATTGTTTTGTATATCGCCATTTATGCACTGGTGGTGATGTTACTACCGCTTAGCGGTTATACCGGCATAGCATTTATGGCGGTGGCCTGTACAACCAGTTTTTGGTGGTTATTGATGGCGCTAAAAGGATACCAAAGAGACTTAGATTTACATGGTTGGGCGAGGCAAGTATTTGCATTCTCAATAGTCAATATCACAGTCCTAAGTATCGCGATGGCGATTGATAATCACAGCACAGTTTCTGCGATGCTGTACTGATCGCAGATTATCCCAAAGTAACTAAAATCCAAAGGCCCACAGGGCCTTTTTTCGTTCTTATCTTATTTGTTTTACGTCGCTTGCTTTTTACCCGTTTTATCTCCATATCCAGCTTATTGAATAGATGAGTAGATAATAATGGATATAGGGATCACAGAAGTATTGTTGTTATTTACGGCGATTTTTATCGCGTCCTTTTTACTTTTTAAGGTCGTGCTATGGGCCAAAAAAATGCCAAAAGGCGCCTATCTATTTTTGGCTTTAATGCCGCTCATTTCGCTTTTCCCTATTCCACCACCCGTTTTTAAAAATGTCGCGAAAGCCAAACAAGAACAACGTAAAAAAGCACCCAAATCAGAACCATAATCTCACAGGAAAATAGTTTAATGTCAGCTTCAATATTTATTGTTAACCTTACTTATGTTACCGAAATTGAACAGGTAGAGCCGCTGCTCGCCCCTCACATCGCGTTTTTAGATCGCTTCTATGCCAATGGTACTTTTATCGCCTCTGGCAGAAAAATCCCACGAACTGGTGGGGTTATTTTGGCAAAGGCGAGTAGTGAAGCTGAGCTACTTGATATTGTTCGTCAAGATCCCTTTTATGTCGCCGAAGTGGCTCAGTATGACATTATCGAGTTTGTGCCAAGCAAGTTTGCATCTTGCTTTACAGAAGTAGAGAAATATCTTAATTCTTGAGTGCCCGCTTGGCCACGTCCATATCGTGACAGGTATAGGCCGTTGAAATAATCCCTTCGCTCAATAGAAACAAGCGCTCGACAGCGGCATCATCAGCGTCGTTGAGCGCTTGTTTAAGTAACGTTTTTACCGCAAGTTTGTGCCGCTGGCATAGTTGATTTATTGGATTGGTAAGCTCACCAAATTCTGCCGCCGTGTTGATAAAGTAACAACCACGGAAATCGCCCAGCATCGCCACTTTATTATTAATCCACTGATCTAGTGCTGAAAATAGCTGCTCTGTGAGCTGTTCATTCGTTTGAGCATTTTCAAGGCAACGAGATAACCAAGATATAAATAGGTGATGCCGCTGCTCAAGTGTTGCAAGCACCAGCGCCTCTTTACTCTCAAAATGGTTGTACAGGGTTTTTTTAGCAATGCCAGATGACTTTAATACTTCGTTAATGCCAATGGCATGAATGCCATGTTGATAAAACAGTCCCATTGCGCAATCGATCAGTTGTTGTCTTTTTGTACTCATCAGTCAGTCATGTTTATTAGCGTGATTATAGGTTGACAGAAGTAGACCAACTTGTCTACCATTTGCGTGGTAGACAAGTTGGTCTACTTTTTGGAAAGGGAAAGAATACAATGAGAGAAATACAGCTTGCTTTAATTGCTGGAGCAGGGGCGTTTATCGCAATTGCAATATTGGCGTTTAGTCAAACGATAAGTGCTGAGCATATTTTTTTAATGGCACCTTTGGGCGCAACGGCAGTGCTGGTATTTGGTGTGCCTGAAAGTCCACTTGCGCAGCCTAAAAATGTCATCTTTGGACATATCATTACCGCTACAATCGGGATTATTTTTGCGCAGTATATCGGTGTTAACGAATTCACTTTGGCATTAGCAACGGGGCTTGGCGTATTTAGTATGTTAGTAACAAAAACCACCCACCCACCGGCTGGCGCGAATCCAATACTGATCATGTTGGCACTAGAGGGCTGGAGCTTTTTATTTACGCCTGTGATTATTGGTGCAGTGGTGCTCGTGCTGGTTGGTAAAGCAACGTTAGCGGCTAAAATAAAGCTAACTACAATAACAGCTGCTTGATACTAATCACGCAATTTTCACTTTATTTAATATGCAGACTGCAATGGTCTGCTGTCCTCATAATACCAATCAAATTCACTTTCCAACCAATTTAAAAGGCTAAATACTCTATTCTATGTGTCAAAAGCTTCGCAACGAAATAACCTAAGGTTTAGGTAAAAAAATGGATTAACGTATTATTTTTTATCACATTAAATTATTTTCTTATCCAGCTGGAAAGGCATTAGTTATCCGAAGAGTAGTTACCATAGTAAAGTTTTTGCTGGGCCTATTTAGAGGTAACCGTATTGGTGGTTGCAAAGGGTGGAAGCCTTGCTAAGAGGCCATTTCCTCGTTGCAAAAGGGCTCGTTTACTTAATGTAATTGTTATAGACTAAGCTTTAGCAAACACTTTAACGATTCAAATATTTTTTAATTATTTGACGCCAAACAAACTTATAGTGTCGGTTGGTAAATAAGAATAACAATAAGCCTTACATGGAGTAGATGTAGTTTGGAGCGTATTCAATTTGGCGAGTTTCAGTTTGATACTGGAGCCTATGAATTAACATATCACGGGCAAGTTGTCGCACTTGATCCGAGAATGGTCGCATTGCTGGTTTTTTGCCTCGACAATCCCAATCGAATAATTACTCGGGATGAGTTACAAGATGCGATTTGGCAAGGTGTGATTGTAACCGATAACGCTATCAACAAATTGGTTGCTAATTTACGAAAAATCCTAAATGACGACCCTAAATCTCCACAATATATTCAAACTGTGCCTAAACTGGGCTATCGCTTTATTGCTTCAATAAGTAAGGTCGGTGATGTTAAAGGTCCTAATTATCAAAGATATTTGAAAAGCAGCTCTAATTATAATAATAAGGTACTTGGTGGCGCGTTGATCGGTTTACTCGTTATTGCTGTTTTCGTTTGGAACAGTATTGAAGATACTGAGCTGAGCTATGGTGAAAACAGCGTATTGACTCGGGTTTTGGGTGCCAAGCGTAGTTTGGTTGTCGCCCCAAAAGGGAATTCAGTGAGTTTTATCAATGATACTCGAGGTCATGGGAATACACTTTGGATGAAACATCTCGGTAATAATCACGATGATGTTGGTACTGAAGTGAGCAGTGGAGAGTACTACATTGAGTCTTTAATTGCGCAAACGTCGACGAGTCTTATTTTTAATGGTTATAACGAAGGTCAGTGCGGTTGGTTCAAAGCTCCTTTTACTGAACAGACAAACAGCATTGAGCGAGCACATGTTCAGCGGTTAGGCTGTGACAATCTCGTTGCTCACCGGCTTACCTATGCTACCAAGCAAGAGGCGATATGGTTGTTGGGACATGCCAGAAATCATGAGCATAGAAATACATTATATAAAGTTAATTTTGAAAGCGGGGTTGAGCTAGTCAACATTGCTTTGCCTCAAGATTGGCATTTTGTCTCTGTGGATTTAAAACCCGATTCAAATGATTTGTTATTAATAGCTCATAATAGCCAAGGCATCAGCCGCTTATTTGACTTTGATATCGAGTCGCAAACTTTATCCATGCTAGCTGATATCCAGCAACAAATTGAGTTTGGAATTTGGGGGCAAGGTGGTGATGATGTTGTCTATGTGTCGGCCTCCAAACCGACCCAATTACAACTGTTTAATACGCGAAATAACAAGGAACAAACGCTTGTAAGTTTGGGGGATCGAATTTGTTGTGAGTTAGCGCGCCATCCCAATGAAAAAGATTACATTTACTCAACTTACGACAAAAACATTGATCTAAATTGGCAAACAGCAGGTTTTGAGTTAGATAATAGCAACGGCAATGAGCGATTACCTGCATTTGCAAACGATCAAGTCGGGATCTACTTTGCTTCCAATCGTGCTGGTCATAGTTACATCTATTTTCAAGCTCCAGAACAACGAGCTACACCCATTTTTCCTATTGCAGAACATGCAGTATTGAGAGGCCTTTCTGTCTCTCCCGATGATAGGTTTGTGCTACTTAATCACGATAATCACCAATTGTGGTTGCTTGACAATGAAGAGAGAAAGGTAACACAGCAAACCTACTTAGACGGTTATGGCTTTGCCCAATCTTGGATTAATTCTACGTTATTTGCTATTACAGTGAAGCAAAATAAGACGCGTAAAGTTAGAGTCTACAACCGTCAACTACAATTAGTTGCAGAGCTCCCTTCATCATGGGTAAGGCTAATGGTTGATAAAACAGATAAAAAGTCTGTGTATGTGTACAATCAGCAAAGCGAACTTTATCGGTTCAACTTAGCTGATGTTCTCAATGGTCAGATGAAAAATGGGGCTTTACTTGGTGAAATAGCGCATTTTCACCAAGGTGTTATAGAAAAAGGCGTGCTTTATGCCGGTAACGATAAAGAGACAACACTCACTACCTATAAGATTCATGATGACTCGCTACAGCGATTAAGCCAAAAGCGTTTTGATGGTTATTACGGATTTGATGTTAGAGATGGTCAAATTATTTATGCCAGTGCTCGGGCATTTAGTAGTGATTTATACACTACCCGAGCACAGTAGAGAAAATAATATGTGATCCTTACCATCTATATGTGTAAGCTAGTTTTATCGCCGTCTCATCGGTGGTTTCTACACGTTCATGCCAGCCAGATCCTAAGTCGTAACCGCGATTGATGCTAGCGATATAGACAGCATTTGGAGATGGCTCGTAACGTAACCGACTAAATAGCGAGAAATTGTTAGTTTGGTTATTGTGTTGTAATAACGTATTCCAAGACCACTCAGTGTTAAATGCAACGTTAATTTTGAGCTGAGTGTTGAATAGCTGATCATTAATACCATCTCTTTCATAGTAATACATATTACGACTCAAGTTTAAAAATAGATGTCTGTTCGGGCGGTAGTTTAGGTCAAGACTGACTCGCTCTAGCTCAGCATCATAAAATTCTCCCTTAGTGATGCGGGAAGTGAAATAAATAGGTCTGCTATTGGCACTACTGAAGTAAATTTCGTTTTGGTTGTAATTATATTCCTTAGGCACAAAAGTGAGTTTATTCGTAAAGCTAAAGGGTTTTGTTAACATCCTTTGATAGCGATTGTGCGTGAAGAAGAAAAAATCATCACTTTTAAAATCGATTTGTAGCGGTCTTATAAAAATGCTTTGTCCTTCACGCTTACCTTGCGTGTCCTCCCATAAATAATAAAAGCCGGTAAATTGGTAGTAATTAACCTGCTCACCTAACCAACCTGATTGTGGTCGTATTCTGTAGTGACTCACCGTTTCATAGTATTTTAGATCTTTCCTGTTCACAAAACCTAAAGTAGGATTAAAGTTCTTTCCTACATACTGAAAACGGTTGCGCATGTAAAATGTATCATTGAGCAGGCGCATCGACGCACCGTAAGACTTATTATCTTCATTAGAAATAGCATTGTGTGACGCCGATTCCGCTTCCTGATAATAGGCATGTGCATCAACAGGAAACTGTTCAAATATATTTCCTTGATAACGATAGTCTGCACCGAATAGCGTGCTATCTGATTGGTCATTGGGGCTACCGTGCGTCACTATTGCGCCTATTTGATGTTTGTCTACAACTTGGTGAATGATACGGGCAACACTTAATTGAGTATCTTCTGACTGCATGGCATCTTGCTCTTGGTTTACGCTCAATATGCCTAGGCGGGTGTTACCAATCTGCCCGGTAAGCTTAGTACCCCAGTTGATGTCTAACAGACCGGATTGGCGACCTTGCCCAATGCGCCTTGAATAGAAAGGCATGCCATTTGAATAGGTATCATCCATGCCACCAAAGCGGAAAATTTGACTATCTTGCAGGAAAAAATCACGTTTTTCAGTAAAGTACTGACTAAACCTAGTGGTATTTAAAGGGACTTCGTCCACTTCTGTGCCAGAAAAATCAGTGTTGATAGTCAGCATGGCTGATAGGTTTGGAGTGAGCTTGTATAACACATCAAGTGCAGGAGTGAGCTCGCTTTTTTCATTATTAGTGCTTTTTAGTGCTAGGCTTGGTTTTAGCTCTAGGCCGATACCTTGCTTCAAGTTGCGAAGACCGCTGATTGGTGCCAGTTGATTAGTGTGCCAAGCATAATTGTTGGGGTTATTGACGTTCCAGTAAATCTGCGTGTTCGGGCTTGCTGTTCTATGCCTTAACTGCAACCCCCATAGTGCGGCATTTTGCTCAAATGAGATGGATTGCATTGGGATCGCAATCTCAACTGACCAACTGTTTGCTTCTACGGAAGTTTTGGCATGCCAAAGCGTTTTCCACTGTGCGATATAGCTGGTGCCATCAACAAGGCCATCCTCTTTTACTCCGGAGGGAGTGACGTGAAATAAATATGCATCGGATTTATCGAAATTTGTGTCGAGCACTAGACCAAAGTAATCTTCGTCCCACATATATTCACCTTGGGAGAGTACTCTGTCGGTCAATGTATGTTTTGGTTGGTAAATTTTTGCTGCCACGTAAAAGAATTCACTGTCATAGCTGACATATGCTTCGATATTATGAGTGGGCTGGTCTCCAACATTGGGTCTAAATACCACAAAATCCTCAATCAGCCTCGCATCTTGCCATTCATCTTTAGATAACTTGCCATCAATAATGGGCTTGATATTGGTTTTAGGTATATGTGTTTCGGGCTGAGTGAACTGTTGCCAATTTGCTTCACTATAAGAGGAAGTAATGCAGGATAAGACGCAAAGCGCAATCAAGTGGGGTTTCTGGCTAAAAGTACTTTTCATATTGTTTTTCTCATTACGATGGATAGATAAATGATGCAGCAGTCGCTGTATAAAGAAGTGATAAAGGCGAGAATTGTGATGACAAAAAGGTGATTTATGGTGATGAAAAGGTGTCTAGTTAATTGAAATCAATGGTAATAAATAGCAATGACAAAATTTCATTAAGCGCGTTTTTGGGTTTCGTGCTAGCATGGCTGCAACGGAATTACTTTGTCTGATTGACCAATTGATAGCATTACATCTCTTTAGTCGGCTGTTTTATGGGGTACGTAGTGCCAAATGTACGAAAGAAGGCCTCCACCTTAAGTCGAAATCTGCTGACAGTTTCATCCCCTTTAGCGCTATGACGGTTCCGCCAGCACCTCAGCGAGGTTGGCTTGCTCAAAAAGTCCTGATCAAACAGGGTCACGAGACCTATGTGTTAGGTGTTAAAAATCAAGGTGCAGATGAGTTAGTGCAACAATTGCAACGACTGTGGATCTTACACCATGGCAAGCACTTGCAAGTCAAAATTCGTAAAATTGAGCAGTTATTAACGCGTCGATATCTCAGCCATCATAATCAAACTCTAGTACGTCATGTTTGCAGTGCCTTATGGTCCAGCTGGCAGCACCTAGATGACAATATCGTGCCAAGTTCGTTAAAGTCTCAAGTGGCAACTGTACGAGAAATTGCACTTTGGAATGAGCGTGATATTGCTGAGTTTCAGTCTGCTTTTGTCGAACACTACTTGGCAAAAGACGCTAACTATTTTGACAGCGTTGAATCAAATCCCCTTACAGTAGCTCAGCGTAAGGCTTGTGTGATCCAGGATGACAGGCAGTTACTGCTTGCTGGCGCAGGCACGGGTAAGACAAGCGTTATCAAGGCCAAAGTTGGGTATCTTTTGCATCGTAAATTAGCTCAGGCGAATGAGCTGTTATTGCTTGCGTATGGTAATGATGCCGCGACGGAGATGCGTCAACGCTGTCAGCCTCTCTGTAATACCTTAAATTGCTCTACCTTTCATTCGCTTGGCATGCAGATCATCGAAGCGGTTACCGGGGCAAAGCCGACAATTTCAACTCTAGCAACGGATAAAAAACTATTTAAACAATTTATTGCAGACACCGTGCAGTCGTTGCGACAAGAAAGCCACTTTGAGCGAGACTTTGCGCTATTTCTGAAAAGTTCGAGCACACAGCAAGCGTCACAGGCGATAGACCTGATAAGTCAGGTATTACCTTTGATGAAGCATGCTCAAATAATGGGTGAGGTTGAGCAACTGCTGACGCAATTTAGCAATCAAATGAGTGTGATCATGCCAGTTCTTGCGGAATATCAGCTGTATTTAAGCAATGAGTCTAGCATCGATTTCGATGACATGCTGGAGCGGGCTATTTATTACGTAGAGTCTGGTCAGTTTATTTCACCGTGGAAGTTCATCTTGGTCGACGAATTTCAAGACATCTCCCGTGTACGTGCAAAGCTCATTCAGGTGCTGCTAGATAAAAAAGCTGGCTCGCAATTGTTCGCCGTTGGTGATGATTGGCAGGCTATTTATCGCTTTAGTGGTGGCGATATGCGCCTAACTACCGAATTTACTCGCTATTTTGGTAAGTCGACGACCACATATTTGGATAAAACATTCCGTTATCCTCAAACCATTTTAGATACGGCGAGTGAGTTTATTTGCCGCAACCCAGAACAAATAACCAAGCATATCACTTCTCATACCACCGGCGTAGCGGGGCAGGGTGTGGTAAAAGTTATGGTGGATGACGAATTGTCGCAGGCGCAACAACTGCTTAATCTTATCGAGCAGCGCAACGAAGGAAAAGCTTCCGTTGCCCTACTGGCAAGAAATCACAGAGCATTACCTGATAAATCAAAGATTGCGCAGTGGCGACAGCTCTATCCAGAACTTATTATTTCACATAACACCTTTCACGGTGCTAAAGGGACTGAAGCAGACTTTACGATAGTATTTGGTCTCAAGCATCGAAATTTTCCGTCACAGGTAAAAACGCCAGCATTTGTCGATGCGCTTTTACCTGCACAAGGGGCATTTCCCGACGCAGAAGAGCGGCGCTTATTCTACGTGGCGTTAACCAGAGCGAAGAAACAATGCTTTTTACTAGCGCCAAACGATGCACCTTCCTACTTTTTAGAGGAAATCGCATAATTATTAATCCCATGTTGATGGACTTGATCTTTTTGCGCCATGCACTCATACAATTACTTGTTGAATTAAAAAATAAGCGAGGAAAGGATGAGTACGGATCTACTAAAAGACGCGTTGAAAAGATTAAACCATATAGTCGAAAAAACAGGAATTAACGAGTCTACCTATCAAGCGTTAGCCCAGCCTCAAAGAACGCTGTCGAGCAACATTTCAATTCGTCGTGACAACGGTAAGCTTGATTATTTTAAGGCGTATCGTTGTCAATACAATGATTTGCTAGGCCCAACAAAAGGCGGAATACGCTTTCACCAAGAGTCTGATATGAGTGAGGTGCAAGCTTTAGCCCTTTGGATGACACTAAAGTGTGCGGCGGTTGGCGTGCCATTTGGCGGTGGTAAAGGTGCCGTAACCGTTGACCCTAAATCACTGAGTCCGATGGAGCTTGAGCGCCTTGCTCGAGCATATATTAGAGCTAATGCTGATTTTATTGGACCCGATCAAGATATTCCCGCACCGGATGTGTACACCAATGCCAGAGTCATGGGTTGGATGATGGATGAATACGAGAAAATCGTCCGTAAAAAAAGTCCAGCCGTGATCACTGGTAAACCGCTTATTTTTGGAGGGAGTGAAGGGCGAGAGTCCGCCACGGGTCGCGGTGCATTTTTAATGATAGAGCGGCTTAGTGAAAAAAATAATTGGAATAAAGCGGAACAAACAGTAGCTATTCAAGGCTTTGGTAATGGTGGCTATCACTGTGCAAGGCTGTTGCAGCAAGCGGGCTATAAAGTCGTTGCAGTAAGCGATTCAAAAGGCGGGATTTACTGTAAAGATGGCTTAGATATAGAAAGCATTTATCAAGAAAAGCAGCGCAATAAGGCGCTTAAAGCCGTGTACTGTGATGATTCGGTCTGTGAAAGCGTTGAACATAAAGTGCTGAGTAATGAAGAGCTGCTTGCGCTGGATGTGGACATTTTGGTGCCCGCAGCACTATCCGGCGCAATCACCCGAGATAACGCCAAAGCAGTATCGGCAAAGTATATTGTCGAAATTGCCAATGGACCGATTGAGGCGGACGCCGACGAAATCTTGCATGAACAGGGCGTGATAGTGATCCCTGATATTTTAGCTAATGCCGGCGGCGTTATCGTAAGCTATTTTGAGTGGTGTCAGAATCGCCAAGGTGAAGCTTGGGACGAACATACTGTGCAAGATAAATTGGCGCAATATTTATCGAATGCATTTGAAGCGGCGTGGCAGCTGCGAAGTGATGAAGGGCTTGAGATGCGAGATGCCGTATACAAACTGGCGTTAAAACGGATTGAGAGCGCCTTGGAAGCTCACGGGACACAATCTTACTTTGAAAATCGTGAGTAGTTTTTTAGATTGTGTCGATAAATTTTTTTTGCTGTACTGTTTTCGGGTGAGTCCACATAATCGCGCTTTTGTTTGGGGGCCGGTGATACACGAACCTGCTTAGGTGTTTTCACTTAACAATTCGTGTCAACAGCGACCCTCTTATTCCGCTACTCAAGGGGCAATTCGTATGCGCGGTTGGATCATTTACAAAGACTCTGCCAGTTTGTTAAAACCTGAAATTTATGAAATAGATAGATTGATGGCGGTGGCAAAGGAAGAAGGTATTGATCTTCAAGTTTACTCACCTGATCAATTCGATCTATTGGTAACCAGAGAAGATGAAGAAAGTATTCTAATCGATGGCCAGCCGGTTGCGTTACCTGACTTTGTTCTGCCGCGTATGGGGGCAGGCACGACTTACTTTACGCTTGCGATTATTCGTCACCTTGAGCGTTTAGGCGTACATTGTTTTAACTCTTCACAGTCTATCGAAACTGTAAAAGATAAGCTGTATGCGCAGCAGATCCTTGCAGAGCAAAACTTACCAACACCAAAAACCATGTTGGTTAAGTTCCCTGTAAATATTGAACTGGTAGAGAAGCAAATTGGTTTCCCGGTGGTGATTAAAACGCTATCAGGCTCGCAGGGCAGCGGCGTATTTTTGTCTAAATCACGCGGTGAATTTGATGATTTGATGCAACTCATTGAAGCGACAAATCCAAAAGCAAATATCATTTTGCAGCGTTTTGTAAAGTCGAGTCATGGTCGAGACTTACGTGTATTGACCATTGGTGGTCGTGCTGTCGCTTGTATGGAGCGTAATTCTGGCGGTAAGAACTTTAAGGCCAACGTAAGTTTAGGTGCAAAAGGTAGCCCACACCCGATCACCCCTGAAATCGAATGGCTAGCAACACAAACCGCTAATATCCTGAATCTAGATGTTGCTGGCATCGACTTATTATTCGATGAAGAGCATTTTAAAATTTGTGAAGCAAACTCAAGTCCAGGTTTTGAAGGGCTAGAACAGGCTGTAGACATTGATGTGGCGAGAGAGATTTTACACTTTATTCGAATTCGCCTAGGGATCTTTAACCGCACTGGTCAATCAAAGAAGAGCAGTAACGGCACTAAAGCGAGTAAAGAAAAAGCAGCGGAATAATACCGCTGCGTCATAACACGAAAGGAGCTAGGTCAAGCTCCTTTTTTATTGCGTGAAGGGCTCAAGCGCGCCTCTTAGTGCGTCAAGCTGAATTGGCTTAGACAGAAAGTTATTCATGCCAGCTTCATAACAGGCTGCCTTATCGGACTCTGAAGTATTGGCGGTCAACGCAATAATATGTGGTCCTTGGCGTTTATCTTTTGCAAGCCGACGAATACTACGAGTGGCTTCAAAGCCATCCATAATCGGCATGACGCAATCCATAAACACAATATCAAAGGTTTTGTCTTGGCATGATTTTACGGCTTGCTCGCCGTTATAAACTTTGTCGATGTGAGTTGCACCAAACTGATTCAGTAACTTTTCCATCACCAGTACGTTGATTTGATTATCATCTACAAGCAGGATTTTACATTCTGATAAGGAAATATGCTGCTCTTCAGTCTTTTGCTCTTGTACGTCGTTGGCTTCGTCTGCAAACTCTATTGGGAAGGTAACGATAAAGGTACTTCCTTTACCTAACTCACTTTCTACCTGTACTTCGCCTTGTAACAAATTACAAAGCTCAAATACGATTGAAAGGCCGAGACCAGTACCACCAAAATGCCGACTTACACTGGCATCGCCTTGGCTAAATGGCTGAAAAAGATGTACTTGATTGGTCTTAGCAATCCCTATGCCTGTGTCTGAGACACTTAATTGTAGAACCGGTGAAGTTTCACTTCCCAGCACGTCGGCATAAATATCGATACTACCCGTTGGTGTAAATTTGATGGCGTTACTCACGAGGTTTGCAATAATTTGTTTAACTCGAGTCGGGTCTGAATAGAGCCAATTTGTGCCTTGTTTATGAATATGGAAGTTGATTGCAAGCCCTTTTTCCCGACAGGCTGGACTGTACAGGCCAACAACTTGTTCGACTAGCTGATGAAGATCAAACGCGGTATTGTCTAGCTTCAGGTTATTACTATTTAACTTACTGAAGTCTAATACGTCGTTTATCAATGTGATCAACATATCTGCACTGTTGACTGCGACACTCAGGTTACTCTTGATTTCTTTTATGTCGGTTTCTTTTCGGCACGCTTGCAGCATGCCGACTAAGCCATTCAGCGGGGTTCTTAATTCATGGCTGATTTTGGCGATAAATTCACTTCGAGTCTTAAGAAGTTGCTCCGCTTCTTCGCGCTTTTGCTCTAATGCAATACGCATTTTGACTTGTTCATCGATATCTTGAATGGCACCAAAAACCCGAATGCATTCACCATTTTCATATTCACCTTGACCGTGAGAGGCGACCCACTTTTCGTTGCCGTTGGCATCAATAATAATGGACTCTATGTCCCATTTGGTTTTGGAGGTGATGGCGTCGTCTATGGCTTGTTTAATGTTTCCTTGGTGAACGCCGGGTTTGTAGAAGCTGATGGCATTGTCGAGTGTTGGTGTAAAATTATCATCAACGCCATGAATGAGTCGCGTTTGTTGGCTCCAATACACTTTGTTCTTTTTAAAGTCGACTTCCCATGAGCCAATATCAGCAAGACGACTCATCGCTGCTAATGCTTGTGATCGGTGTTGTATTTTTTTTAACGCCTTTTGCCGAGAAATTTCAACACCAATCCATTGACCTAATAAACTCACATAATCTAAGTGTTCTTGACTGAACGCTTGGGCTTTGGCGCTTGATGCGGAAAAGTTGACGGTACCATAGCGTTTACCATCAACAATAATCGGCGCACCAATGTAGCTTTCTAGGCCAAAGTTTGCGTAGCAAGGGTGAGTGGCAATTTCGCTGGTACCAGCGTGATGAAAAGACAGTGCGCTGTCAGCTTGTAAAGTGTGCCAGCAATAGGTGTTTGCCAGTTCAAAATCCGTACCTACCAACAAAGAATTATCTGGAGTGATCACATGCCTTACTGTGTATACATCAGCTTGGATTTCACTGACGATTGCAATATCAAGCTCAAATACATCGAGGCCAAGAGTCAGCAGCGCCGTCACTTTTTCTTCAAATGTGGTGTCTTGGTTTGTGGTGATGAGGTGTAATCGTTTTAAAATACTCACAAATTTCACATTGGCAGTACAAGGCAGTTAATCATTTAACTTTAACCGCTCTTTGCTAACTTGCCAACATTAAATCGTTTGAGTCTGTCGAGATAATTTCCGTTTTTCAAAGGATTATGAATAAAATAGTCATCGCGGGATTTATCACAATTTTTTAAGGCAAGTCTATGAAATACGTAGGTCTACTTTTTTTATTAATGACAACGGTCGTAAGTGCACAAACACTTCGTGTTGCTACCTTTAATGTCAGTATGGAAGCAACGAACTATCAACAAAAAGGGCAAGCACTGGACTCTCAAAAGCTCAGTAAGTTGCTACAGAATGGTCAACATCAACAAATCAAGAATATTGCAGAAATCATTCAGCGTGTTCGTCCAGATGTGATTCTGCTCAATGAATTTGATTACATCGCTGAACCAAATAAAGGTGTACAGGCATTTGTAAATAACTATCTAGCACAACCTCAAGCGGATCAGCAGCCGATATCGTACTCTTACTTTTATATTGCGCCAGTCAATACTGGATTACCAACACCGTTTGATTTAGATAATGACGGTAAGCAATCTAACTATGGCGGTGATGCCCAAGGGTTTGGGCTATATGAGGGGCAATATGGGATGGTTGTGCTGTCAAAGTACCCGATTAAAAAAGAGCAGGCCCGAACTCTGCAGGGATTTCTTTGGAAAGATATGCCAAACCATATGGTGACAATAGATCCGACGACGAGACAGCCTTGGTATAGTGAGCAAGAGTGGCAAAGCTTAAGGCTAAGCTCAAAATCTCACTGGGATCTGCCAATTGAAGTGAATGGTAAATTGTTTCACCTGTTGGCGATGCACCCAACACCTCCTGTCTTTGATGGTGAAGAGGATAGAAACGGCAACAGAAATCACGATGAGATCCGCTTAATGGCTGATTATATCGACCCTAAACGTAGCCAGTACATTTATGATGACAATGGTGTTAAAGGTGGCCTTAAAAATGATACACGATTTATCATCGTCGGTGATTTAAACGCTGCTGATAAAGGCGATAAACATAGACCAGACGTGATAGAACAATTATTAGATAACCCTAAAGTATGCTCGAACTTTACGCCAAAAAGCAGAGGGGGAAGTGAACATAGCAAGGAAAGTGAGAGTCGCAGTTATACCGCACATTGGGGGGCACGCGTAGATTACGTATTGCCATCCAAGTTCGGTTTTCGAGTGATTAGCAGCGGGGTTTTCTGGCCAAGCAAAGAAGATGAATTATTCCGTTTAGTGGAAAGTCGTCATGCCAGCTCCGATCACCGTTTAGTTTGGGTAGACGTGGAAGTTAAGTGACCGCAGTGATTGGTCAATTGTGTCGCTTATTACAAATTTAAACAATGACTAACGGAACTAAACCGAAATAACCCTTAAGCTTGCACTTAATGAATAGGAGAGTGTGATGAAAAGAATTCTATTAAGTGTTGGTTTAGCGGTTTGGTTATCCGGGTGTGCTCATCATGATGATGTGCGTCCATCGTCTGATGGTGTGCATAATATTATGTTATTTTCCGACAGCCGTGATGCTGGTAGTAAAGAGGCATTAAAGCAGGCCAGACACTATTGCAAACAAGCTGATATGGTCGCGTATGTTGTGAATCTAGATATCATTTATAACAGTGATACGCCTGAGAGTACTTATATCACGCAAAAAGGCGTAGCTAACGCCGTTGAGGCTGCCGGTATGGCGATGTGGATTTTTGGTCGAAATAGTGTCGATGATGCAGGGGCTGCAATGACCATAGGTGGAGGAATAGCCGATGGTGCGCTCGGTAATCCTTATGATGTGCGATTAAATTTCAAATGTGGATGAATGATTAGTCAGCACGTCTAACGTCGCAACATGCTTCAATCTTCATCCTTTTTTGGATTATTTTGAGGCGTGTTGTTTTTGGGCGTTACCTTATCTTTGTCAAAAGGCGCCGTTTGCTCGTCTATTTTCTTTTTCATTTCAAATTTGGCGGAATATTTTAACAACG
Organism: Pseudoalteromonas flavipulchra NCIMB 2033 = ATCC BAA-314; assembly: GCA_000814665.1. Lineage (GTDB taxonomy): Bacteria > Pseudomonadota > Gammaproteobacteria > Enterobacterales > Alteromonadaceae > Pseudoalteromonas > Pseudoalteromonas maricaloris. Next base: position 51,078 of record JWIH01000011.1, on the reverse strand, counting down.
CAATATTGCTCCAAATCACCCCTAACACACCAGCAATGATCAAGATCACTTGCCATGTTTCTAATTGATTGCCCATTCTAGCTCCTCAAAAAAGCCCTATTTTTTAAATTTGTCCTGAAATAGGTGAGCATTTTAGCGCGACTGTTGATATTATTCACCACCTAGTCATTTCGCGATAATTATGCTGCATATATTTACATTCTGAGGATAATAGCGCATTCATGGAACAAGTGTTAATTTGGCCTGCCCAGTATCCCATGCTGTTAAAGGGGTTAATCGAACAAAACGGTGCTTACATTCTAGATGCCATAGAGGCATGGCCGAATTGCCAACAAATGAAAGATGAGCAGGGCGTAACGACCACTGTTCTACCTCCTTTATTTTACCTCGCTTGGCTACGACCGCTAGAGCCGTTCGAAGCCTGTTATTTTCAGCATATTGATGACTATGACGATAAACAGCGTCAATACGTTAATAGCGTAATTCAACACATTGAGGAAAATGATACTGATCAGGATGAGCTAATAAAAACTCTTATTCAGCGTCTTGGTCAGTACTCTAACATTCAAGCTCAGGTACAAGAGCAAAGTTTATCGTTTGTAGAGTTGCTCTATGACAAAAATTATGAAAAGACGCTGATATGGCTATTGGAGAAAGGACTTAAGTTTAGCGCGAAAGAAATTGTTGCTCTGTGGTGCAACAGCTCGGAGGCAACACAGACGGTACTATTGACTCATATTGATACTTGTCTGCTTGACCGAGCCGCTACTGCTAAACTAGCAACGGATAGTTTGCTGGATGGACAGCAGACCTTTGAGCTGCTTTGCGCGATGTGTGACAAAGATGAAGTGACGGGTCTTTTGGAACAAGCGCTATTGTTCCAGCTAACCCAACAACAGGTGAAGCAATCAGCGATTATTACGCTGGTAACGCAGGGCGCGAAAGGAACGGCAAGAGATAGCAGCGGGCGCTCTGCCATTATGTTAGCGGTTGAAAATGGTTTTGTGAGTGCGGTTGAAACTATGTTGCCGCACCATAAAGTAAATGAGTTGGACGAATCGGGCAGGAACTTAATGCATTATGCGGCGGCATCGAACTCTGCTGCTATGATCGAAATGATTTTTGAACATGGTGATGACCCGACGCTTGCGGATATTCATGGCGACACCCCTTACCGTGTTGCTATGAAAAATCAGGCACTTACTTCTAAGCAAACATTTGAACAGCGCGGTATTATCGAGCTTTCTAACGAAGCAAAGTATCAAAAAATAAAAACCGTCCATATTCTTTATGCCTTTGCTGCGATTTTGCTACCACTTCAGTTATTTTTATTTTTTACTGATGAGGTTGATGAAAAAACCATTGCAACACTTGTCACTACGGCCGCTTCTATCGCAATTTTTGTTTTTGCGAGACGAAAACGCAGTAATCCCCTCTATCCGAGCAGCTCAACACCTTGGTCACTCATCGGGGTAAATGCGTTAGCTTGGCTCAGTATTGGTGTGCAGGTATTGTTTTCAGTATTGGTGTTGATAGCCGTACTCTCGTTGCAGTAGCTTACCATATCGAATAATACCAAGGCATGAATACGAAAAAAGCGCAGCTACTTCATTGAAGACTGCGCTTTTTTAATGGAGTTACGCAAGCGAGATTATGACTCTTTATGTTCGTGAGCTGCCTTTTCGTCGGCAAGGTCTTCTTTTAACTTGCGGATCTTCAATCCTAACTCTTGGCCTCTGTGTCTTGCATAGTAAGTGCAACCAATAAACATGGACGTTGCAAAGCCAATCTCAAGCAGGACTAACAATAGCTCGTCTGGAGATGTCCATAAAAGGGTAAAGCCGTGGATAAAATAAAACATTACGACAAAGTTTGCCCACGCATAAGTGTATGGCTTATCTTGTAAAATACCTTTAAGCGGGAGTAATAAAGGTAAAACGTACACCACAAAGACAAAGCCCAAGCTGTAACCTTCTCTTGGTGCAAGCACGAAGAGCCACAGTGGCATCAGGATCAAAAGACCAAAATACCCGACTAGCGCAAAGCGTTGAAAGCGTCTAGTGATGGGCTTTTTTGCAATTTCATTCATGTTAACTTTTCCGCGACGCGTAGCAGTCGACTCGCTGCTGCACGACAAATTTTGATTTCTGTTTGAGTGAGTGAAGCATTGTTTTGGCTGCCCGCAACATGTGTTGCACCGTAAGGCGTCCCGCCCATTTCGGTTGCTAAAAGCTCTGGAACATCATAGGGGATACCTAACAACATCATGCCGTGGTGTAATAACGGTAAGGAGAGGTTGAGTAGAGTAGCCTCGTTGCCACCGTGCATACTGCTTGAAGAAGAAAATACGCAGGCTGGTTTATCGATGAGCGCGCCTTTAAGCCACAGATCGCTGGTGGTTTCCCAAAACGCTTTCGCTTGAGCCGCCATCATACCAAAGCGTGTTGGAGTGCCAAACGCCAAACCGTCACAGGATATTAAGTCTTGCTTTGTTATGACCACATCATGGTCTTGACGTTTCTCAAATACGCGTACTACAGCTTCACCACCTCGTGACACTATGGTGTCTGCAAATTCGTGCGCCATATTCGCCACAGAGCCATGACTTGAGTGGTATAAAATAAGAATTTTACTCATTACAGGATATCAAGCACTGACTCTGGAGGTCTGCCAATTGCTGCCTTGTCACCTTTGACAACGATAGGACGTTCAATCAGTTTAGGGTTTTCAAGCATGGCTGTGCGCAGTGTCGCTTCGTCCGAGTCTTTCGATAGTCCAAGCTCTTTGTAGAGCGTTTCTTTGCTGCGGACGAGCTGGTGAGCAGAACTAAATCCAAGTTTAGAAAGTAAATTAGCCAAAGTGTCACTATCAATTGGCGTCTTTAGGTATTCAATAACGGTAGGATTAACGCCATTGGACTCTAGTAAAGCTAGGGTTTCACGTGATTTTGAACAGCGCGGGTTGTGATAGATTTTTACTGACATGATTTCGCTCTATTTTGCTCTAAGTCGTAATGTAAGCGGATCATAGCTTAATGTAGAGATGACGAAAAGCGATGTGCAAGAAAATTGGCTTAAATACGTTTCTACTATCGCTGTAAGCAATCGCCAAGCATCACAGCTTAGCGATTTCTTTTTGCATATTACGGTATTGGCTAAGTAGCGCTTTTAATCTGGTACGTTTGATATCTTCGTTATCTTCGACATGATTGAGTGCACGCTGGACTTCATCCGCAGCTTTAGTAAATGCACCGTACTGGGCATACACACTCGCTTTTGACTCATGGTAAGCCGCCTTGTTTTCTTGGGCTTCGTAGGTTTGTGTGAGTAAATCGCGAGCAAGGATATGATCCGGTTTCTCAAGCAAAAAGATCTTGAGCAATTGCTCTGCAACTTCATATTGTTTTGCTTTTATAGCAGCATTGGCATAATTCAGCGTGATAACTTGATTATTGGGCCTAAATTGATGTTGGGCCTGAAGCATCTCAACGGCTTTGCCAGAATGCTCTGTCGCAATTAAATAATCGGTATACACATCAAGATAAAACAGGTTATTCGGATCCTTTTCTAACAACTCATCCAATAGTTTACCAGCTTCCTCGTATTTTTTTTGGTCGAGTAACGTGATTGCTAATCCGTATTGTAGAGCGCGCTTGTCGAGCTCTGCTGAGCGCTTTAAAGAGTTTCTGAAAAAGGCTTCCCCAGCATCTTCGGAATAATAGTATCGAGCAAGCACACGGCTTTTAGCCAACGCGTAGGAAAGGCTTGAGGGGTAGTGCTTTTTCTCGAATTGTTGTGCTCTAAGTCTAACGTCCGATACTCGGCTGTCGGGTAACGGGTGTGTAAGCAAAAACGCAGGGGGTTTATTTTTAAAGCGAATTTGATCCGAGAGCTTAGTTAAAAACTCACTGGCCGCATAGGGGTCAAAGCCTGCTTTATGTAATGTATTCATACCAAATCGGTCGGCTTCTTGCTCCGCTTTTCGGCTATGCGTTAATTGGTTCAATGATGATTGCGTTTGGCTTGCGGATAAAATGGCGATACCTGCATCTGGGGCAACAACGGTTGCCAAAATACCAGTAATAAGCCCCGCGATGGTCAAGGCACTGTTGTCTTTTGCGTTTTGTACGCGGCGCGCTAAATGGCGTTGAGTAACGTGTGCAATTTCGTGGCCAATTACGGACGCTAATTGACTCTCGTTATCGGATTGCGCAATGAGTCCCGTATGTACACCAACATGGCCCCCGTAAAAAGCGAAGGCATTAATATCTTTGTTATTTATCCAAAAAAAGGTAAATGGAAAACGTACGTCATTAGCATTGGCGACGAGGCGATTGCCAAGGCTAGTTAAGTATTCTTCAAGTACCGGATCGCCAACCACAGGGGAGCGTGAGCGCAGCTGCATCATCATGACTTCGCCGATCGCTTGCTCTTTTTCAAGAGGTAGTACTTGGAGAGCCGAAGTGCCTAAATCTGGTAGCTTTAGCTCTGTTTGTGCAATAGCGCTGCTTGATGCAGCGAGCGCAAATGTTAAAACGATTGAATTTAATAGGGGTTTGAACCGCATTTTAATCCCTTTTAAGGTCTTCTCCGAGCATGATCCTAGCTAAGTCGACTTCATCATTGCATGCTCGAGCATCTTTTTCACAAAGTTGGTAAAAATCTTTTATTGAGACCCCAGCAACGCTGGTGATGTTCAATTCTTTTTGCAAAAACGTCACTGTCATATGTAGCACTTTGTGCGCATGAAGTATTAAAGCTTTGTCGGCTATATCACCACGTTCAAAGTAAAACGCAATGAATTTATGGAGCTGGTTGATGCGCAGTAAGTTTTTCATCGTGTGTGGATCCCACACTCGGAATTCTAAAAAACGATTATCTTTAACATAGGCATCAATCTTGGTGCCTTTGGCAATTGGGTATGCCCACAGCTCAAAGCCTCTGTCAGTAAATGCTTGGTGTAATGCTATTTGAGGCTTATTGTCACAGTGGATTATGCCACTGTCGTCTTCATAACCACCTAACAGTTCCAAATTCCAGTTTCGCTTATCTAGCAAACGTTTTACTGCATTATCAAAGCCGTGATGGAGCAGACCTTCGCATTCGCTTACTGCAGAAGCGACGAGATGATAAAACGGCGGAAGTTCACCCCAATTAATTTGCTTTTTGTACCAATTTATTTCTTTTAGTGTTGGATTGGCTGGCAATCGGGCCTTATTATTAACACCTGGCATTAAGATTCCCAAGAAGTAGAGTATGCTATTAAGAATAAACCATCAACGCCTTGAGGGCTACCGCATTGAGTGATTTGTGTGGAGACGAGACAGCAAAATTTATACACGATTTACGAGAATTTACCTGTCCTGCATTATTTGTTCAGTTTAAGTGGCGGTTAAAGTGCCATGACTATACTCTAGGCAAACTTAAACTGTTGATGAGTCAGGAACAAAGCTTGTTAGATATCAAGAAGTATTTGGATGGTAACGCAGTGAGTTATCAAATTATTGAACTAAAAGGTGGAGAAGTGTGTTTGGAGATCATGGATGTTTGAATTAGTCAAAGCGTGGTACATCAAAAAGTTTTCAGATCCTCATTCCGTCACTCTACTGTTGATGTTAGTGGCTACAGTCGCGTTGCTCTATTTTTTCGGCAGTTATGTGATGCCGGTACTAGTGGCAATAGTGATAGCGTATTTACTGGAATGGCCAGTTAACAAGCTCACCCGAGTGATCGGTAGTAGGGTGTTATCAGCAGTAGTCGTAATGGCTGTATTTGTGGGCATCGCTTTAGGGTTGGTATTTGGTATTGTTCCTGTTCTGTGGCAACAGCTAAGTAACCTGCTCCAAGAAAGTCCAACCATGGTCGAAGAGGGTAAGGACTTCCTTTTACATTTACCTGAGTACTATCCAACGCTGATCTCTACGAATCAGGTACAAGCAATTGTTACATCGGTAGAAAACAAATTGCTTGAACTAGGTGAAGTCATTGTGTCTGCCTCATTAACTTCATTAAAAGATGTTGTCGCATGGATGATTTATTTGGTGCTGGTGCCGCTGCTTGCTTTTTTCATGTTGAAAGACAAGTCAGAGCTTACATCTGGAGTGTCAAAAATTATACCCAAGGACAGAAAGCTCATTTCACAAGTGTGGCATGAGATGGACCAACAAATCATGAATTATATTCGTGGTAAAGTTTTTGAGATTGTCATCGTTGGAGTAGTGAGCTTTGTGACCTTTTCCATTTTGGATTTACGTTATGCCGCACTACTGGGAACGTTGGTTGGGCTCTCTGTACTTATCCCATTTATTGGTGCTGCACTCGTTACCTTACCCGTTGCCGCAGTTGCTTTGTTTCAATTTGGTCTAGCGCCAGAATTTTGGACTATTCTCATCGCGTACGGCATTATTCAAGCATTAGATGGTAATGTTTTAGTGCCGTTATTGTTTTCAGAAGCTGTGGATCTCAACCCTGTTTATATCATTGTTGCAGTGTTATTTTTTGGTGGTTTATGGGGATTTTGGGGGGTATTCTTTGCGATTCCACTTGCATCTCTGGTCAAGGCGCTGATCAATGCATGGTCGAGTAAGAGTGAAGAACTGTTGGCGAAATAGTGAGAGTTTTTGATGTTAGTCGGCTCAAGAGCCGACTAAATAAATAGCTATTGTGTGATCCTACCCGTGCTTTCACGAACCACCATACTCGGTGTGAACACATGTGAGACTTCTTTATCATTTTTTCGATGTCCCCGTGTTTTAGAAAACAATAAACGCGCAGCATGTTCAGAAATAATGTTGTTAGCCTGATGTGCAGTCGTAAGCTTTGGCCAAGTTTGGCGGGAGAATGGAGAGTCTTCGAAGCCACTGATAGACAATTGACCCGGGATCTCTATATTCATCAGCCGCGCAGCAAATAAAGCTCCAGCGGCTACCTCATCGTTACCACCTAAAATTGCAGTGATTTGGTTTGGATTGCCATCGGCCAGCAGCGCTTTAGCGCCTTTTACCCCTGATTCAAATGAGTAAGTACCGTGATAGAGCAGTGTATCGTCCTGTTTTATATCGTGTGCTTTCAGGGCATCGCGATATCCGGCTAACCGTTCCGTCGTTGATTTGTGTTCTTCATCCCCAAGTACAAAAGCAATTTTTTTATGTCCAAGTTGGATCAAATGCTCAGTAATTTCATAGGCTGCAGCGTAGTCGTCAACAAAGATACAGTTATTTGCGCTATTTTTCGCTTCTTGCGCTCGACCAGAAAGTAGACGCACGTAATGTATGCCCAGCTCATCTAGCATATCAATAATGGATTGTTGCTCGGATAGAGGAGGAGTCAAGACTAAACCTGCAAGACGTGAGCGTTTGATCATAGTGACGAATTCTTCGGCCATATTTTCCGAATTTGATTCACAGGGGTGGATGACGAGTTCATATCCTTCATCTCTACAGCGAGATAACACCCCGTTTTGCATATCAATGACATAATACGCATTGGGATTGTCGTAGACCAAGCCAATTGCAAATGAAGAAGTACCAGCTAAGTTTCTCGCAGCGATATTAGGCTGATAATTAAGCTCTTTGACAGCCAGCATTACTTGATCGTAGGTTTTTTTTCTAACCGAAGGTTCTTTATTGATTACCCGCGATACGGTTTTCATAGATACGCCAGCTAGCTTGGCAACATCATTAATAGTGACTTTCATGTAGTTGTTCTTCTATTTACAGGTCTGTATCGATCATTATTAAGCACCGAGGAATAGTAGCGCTTTATGTATGCAGAAGCTAGCGCCTAATTTCTGAGATATTTAGTCGCTAAGGCGACCATCGGCTTAATAAAAGGATCATCTGTTTTTCTTAGTCTATCTAATAAGTACAGAATTTAGCACTACAATTCGCAGAAATAAATGAATGATACCGGTGTCAAAAATTTTATTTTAGGTTATTATTCGCAATGTAAAATTGAAAAGAAGCGATTTGACAGCGTTGTCATTTTGGCATAATGTGCTTGTTTAATAATGTTTCTTTGTTGTTACTACCTGAAAAGTAAGGTAACTAACAATCGCTTACGTCTTAGGGGAATATGTAATGGGTGGTCGTGTAGATTTGGATAGTTGGCAAAAGCTCAGTGGTTCTGCGCAGCGAGTAGAGCAACAGCATTTAAAAACGATGTTTGAAAACGATGCACAAAGATTTGAAAAGTTCTCTCGTCAAATCCCAGGTGTGTTGTTCGACTTTTCCAAGCAACGCATTGACGACCAAACATTCTCTGAAATGATGCAGCTCGCAAAAGAGAGCGATATCGCGCTTTGGCGAGAAAAGATGTTTTCTGGTGAAAAAATAAATATCACCGAAGACCGAGCGGTTTTACATACAGCACTGCGTAACCGAGCTAATACACCTATTTATGTGGATGGTGTAAACGTTACTGAACAAGTCAATGCAGAATTAGAAAAACTACAAGCATTTAGTAACCGAGTTCGTTCAGGTGAGTGGCAAGGGTATACAGGCAAAGCTGTAAAAGATGTGGTTGCGATTGGCGTTGGCGGATCTAACTTAGGCCCGCAAATGGTAACTGATGCGCTTGCTGCGTATGCAGATGACACGCTAAATGTGCATTATGTTTCGAATGTTGACGGTGTACAGATTGCTTCAGTACTAAAAGGTTTGGACGCAGAAACAACCCTGTTTGTTGTGTCATCAAAAACCTTCACAACCTCTGAAACTATGACCAATGCAAAGACTGCCGTTGAGTGGTTTTTGAATGCTGCAAATGATAGAGCGGCAATCGCCAAGCATTTTGTTGCGGTGAGCACTAACCTTGAGAAGACCAGAGCGTTTGGTATTAGCGATGACAACGTGTTTACGATGTGGGACTGGGTTGGCGGTCGTTTCTCGCTTTGGAGCGCGATAGGATTACCAATCGCACTTTATGTAGGCTTCGATAAGTTTGTCGAAGTACTTGAAGGTGCGTTTGAAATTGATGAGCACTTTAAAACGGCAAACAACGAAGACAATATTCCACTGTTGATGGCGTTACTTAGTGTATGGAATACCAGCTTCTTAGGGTATCAAGCACAAGCGATTTTGCCTTATGATCAGGCGCTTCATATGCTGCCTGCGTATTTACAACAAGGTGAAATGGAAAGTAATGGTAAGCATGTTACTTTTGCAGGAGAGCAGGTAAACTATACGACTGTGCCAATTATTTGGGGCATGACAGGGATAAATGGCCAGCATGCTTTTTATCAGTGTTTACACCAAGGTAATGTGATTGTACCGGCTGATTTTATCGCTTCGATTGAACCGCAAAACAAAGTAGGCCAGCATCACGATATTTTACTGTCTAACTTCTTCGCGCAAACGGAAGCGATGATGGCGGGTGTAGATGCACAGCAGGTTCGTGAAGATTTAACGGCTAAAGGTAAGTCGGATGCGGAAATCGACAAGTTGATCCCGCATAAAATACACCAAGGTAACCGTCCAACCTCTTCATTTATCTTAGATAAGGTAGATGCAAAAGCTGTGGGCCGACTAATTGCCTTGTATGAACACAAGATTTTCTGCCAAGGTATTATTTTGGATGTGTGTTCATTTGACCAGTGGGGTGTTGAGCTTGGTAAAGGGCTTGCTTCAAATATTGAAGCCGAGCTAACGCAAGAAGGCGTTACTAACCCGCATGATAGCTCAACGGCGGGTCTAATCGCTTATTACAAGCAAAAGAGAACAAATTAATACTTCGAGTGGAACTGGAAGTAAACAGAATACCTTTGAACGGGTAGCGCTGGAGTACTTAGAACCTGTATTTTTGTGAGAGGAAATACAGGTTTCTAAGACTCATTTATACCAACTTACTTAATCTCTCAAATTGAGCAGGTCTTAAGTCGAATTGATATTACTAGTGCATTGCAATCGAAATCATCACCCGTTACACAATGAGTTTGGTAGGCTTTGGAGTGGCTCCAAATCGAATAAACACTGCGTGCTTGTAGTGCACGCCTAACCTAATGAGAGTGAATTATGCTTAATCCTTTTGACATCGTAATTTTTGGTGGGGGAGGCGATTTAGCACTTCGCAAACTCCTACCTGCCTTGTATCGTGCATATCAAGAAGGTAACTTACCTGAAGGCACTCGCATCTTACCGACCGTTCGTGAACAAAACAAACAACAAGAATTTATCGAAACGGCACATATCGCATTACAAACTCACCTTGGCAAAGGCGAATACAACAAGAAAGATTGGTCTGCATTTGAACAGTTTTTAGTGCCTGTGGTAGTCAACGTTACTGAAGAAGATGAACACTGGGATACGCTAAAGAATATTTTGGCTGATGGGGAAGATAAGTCTCGTGTATTCTACTTGTCACTTCCTCCAGCGGTTTATGGCCGTTGTTGTGAGCTATTGTCAATCAAAGGGCTAATCACTGAGCAATCACGTGTAGTTGTTGAAAAGCCTATTGGTTATTGCGGCAAATCTGCAGAAGAAATTAATGCCAAAATCGGTGAGTTCTTCTCGGAAGAGCAAGTATTCCGTATCGATCATTATCTAGGTAAAGAAACGGTTCAAAACCTGATGGCACTTAGATTCTCAAACGCACTGTTCGAGAATTTATGGGATGCTAAAGCCATAGATAATATTCAGATCAGTATCTCTGAAACAGTCGGTCTTGAAAGCAGAGCTGGCTTCTACGACAAAGCGGGTGCACTTCGTGATATGGTACAAAATCACTTATTGCAACTACTTTGCTTGGTTGCGATGGAGTCACCACATAAACTTAATGCCAACAGCATTCGCACTGAAAAGCTTAAAGTATTAGAAGCACTTAGACCGCTAATTGACTCAGATGTAGATAATAATGTTGTGCGTGGTCAATATGTGCCAGGCGACCTTGAAGGTAAGCTGGTACCTGGCTACCTAGAAGAGTTGGGCGAAGGGTCGAGTAAAACAGAAACATTTGTTGCTATTCGTGCTCACATTGATAACTGGCGTTGGTCTGGCGTGCCTTTCTATTTAAGAACAGGGAAGCGTATGAAAAAGCGTTGTGCTGAAATTGTGGTTGAATACAAGCCTGTTTCTCACAATGTTTATGGTGATGCGGCGGGTCCAATTCAGCCAAACCGTCTGGTAATAAGATTACAACCTGAAGAAAGTATTCAGTTAACGCTAATGTCTAAGCGTCTAGATAACCTTGAAATGCAGCTAGAGCCAGTGACGCTAAATATCTCATTGAGTGAAAAGTATAACAATGGCTATCATTCAGACGCATATAAGCGCTTAATGCTAGACGCCGCTGCAAATAACCCTGCTTTATTTATTCACCGTGACGAAGTGCGCCAAGCGTGGCAGTGGGTTGATCCAATCATTGAGCGTTGGCAGAGTAAAGGGGCTCCGTCACTTTATCGTGCTGGCTCTTGGGGTCCTGAAGACGCCGATGAACTGCTAGAAGAAAACAAACATGTTTGGTTCAACGCGGGAGAGCAAGCGTAATGGCACAGTTAACAGAAAGAAATTTCAACTCGAAAGATGAAATGACAGCAGCGCTTGCAGAGCTACTTCAAGCTGGGCTCAGTCAAGGTATTGAGCAGGACGGTGAAGCTGTGCTGTTAGTATCTGGTGGTTCATCACCGGCTCCAGCGTATCGTTACCTTTCTGGTGTTGAACTAGGCTGGGACAAAATTACGGTTGCTATGGTTGATGAACGCTGGGTCGAACCGGAACACGAAAAGTCTAACGAAGCATTTATCAAGTCGACATTACTGCAAGACAAAGCGGCAAATGCTCGATTTGTGACGATGAAGAATGCGACAGTGTCAGCAGAAGAGGGCGCTGATTTATGTGAGTCTGCTTATGCAGCGTTGAAAAAACCGTTCGATGTTACTATTTTGGGAATGGGACCTGATGGTCATACCGCCAGTTTATTTCCAAATGCAAAGGGCCTAGAGCACGCGTTAACGACCACAAACACTGTGTGCGCAATTAATGCTCATCAAAGCGAAGTGACAGGTGAGATCACCGAGCGCATGAGTTTGTCTTTGGCGGGAATAGCTAACTCTAAGGCGGCTGTTTTATTGATCTCTGGTGATGAAAAAAAGGCGGTGTATGAAGCGGCAAAACAACCCGGCTCAGAGTATGAAGTACCACTGCGCGCTGTATTGAATCACCCTGATATTAATTTGACCGTATTTTGGTGCCCGTAACCCGAGTGCATCTACTAGAAATAGTAAAATGTAAGGCTGGCGTGATAGCTGGCCTTACCTTGATTACTTGAGTCAACTGATTGAATATCTCTGGACATTCAGCTCGGAGCGACAACACTTCTTACTCCTTACTCCTTACTCCTTACTCCTTACTCCTTACTCCTTACTCCTTGCGAATAAAAGCAATAAATTTTTCCTATTCAAAGCATGACCCCGAGAAAATCAACAAGTCCCGTAATGGGGTATTCAAATTTGTGCAAAAGATAGTGATAGCTAACTCGCTAATTGTAGATTTTATAAGCCTTTGTCATAAAAAATTCTCTTAAAAGAACTAGACAGTACTTACAGATAAACCTATAATGACAGCGTTGTTATTGATATTGATTCTCATCTTTAGCTTCTGCCCAAGCTTGATGAGAGAATTGAATACACATCCCCTTGTGTGTATTCAGATAACTAAAATGTCCCTTTATTGAGACAATTCCATCTTAAAACCCTACAGCAGCAAAATTTTTTGTGCTATTCTCCAATCGTTTTTGTAACAAACCATATCTTGGCTATATTTAAGTTTATATTTATCAATAAGATATATATCTATATGAATATTTTTTGAATAACAGGCCAAAAAAATTGTAGCGAATATGTAATTTAGGGTGTATGGTTTGTTATTAGATGACAGCGTTGTCATCATCACTGGGCAGAAGTGATTTAAAAAACCAACAAAATGATTCAAGGGGAATCCTGTGTTAGCTAATAATTTCAAAAAAAGCTTACTAGCAGTGAACGTCGGTATCGCACTAGGTGCGGGCTTTTCAGGCGTTGTAGTTGCAGAAGAAAGTCAAAGCCAAAATCAAGTACAAGAAAACGTAGAAGTCATTGAAGTTCGTGGTATTCGCCGTTCTTTAAAAGAATCTATCAATACCAAGCGTTTTGCAACGAGTGTTGTTGACGCCGTATCTGCAGAAGATATCGGTAAGTTTCCTGACAGCGATGTAGGTGAAGCACTTGGTCGTATTCCAGGTGTTGCGGTAAACCGTCAATTTGGACAAGGTCAACAAGTATCTATCCGAGGAGCTTCAAACCAATTGACACTGACCACTTTAAATGGTCAGTCAGTTGCGTCGACTGGTTGGTATGACCAACAAGCAATCGACCGAAGCTTCAACTATACATTGTTACCACCTCAATTAATCAGCGCTATCGAAGTATTTAAGTCTTCACAGGCCGATTTAGTTGAAGGAGGAGTGGGTGGTACTGTTAACGTTAAAACTCGCAAACCATTAGATTTGGACTCAAACTCAGCGTTCTTCTCTGTTGAAGGTGAATATTCAACAGAGTCAGAAGAGACAGACCCTGGCCTCTCAGCGCTTTACAGCTGGAAAAATGCTGATGAAACTTTTGGTGTGATGGGGGCGGTTGCGTATGAAGATTCTACATATGTACGTCGCGGAAATGAAGCGTCTTATGGTTGGGATGGTGCGGAGTCAGTAAACTATTTCGAACAGCAGCGTGAAAGAACTTCTATCGATATCACTGCACAGTACGCACCAACAGAAAATTCAGAGTTTGTCCTACATTACTTGGGATTAGAGCTAGAAGCTGATAACGCTAACAACAGTATTTTCTTATTCACAAACTTGAATAACTGTGAGAAAAAAATCGCAGTGTCAGATGTCTGTACTGTTCGTTCGAACACAGCAGAGAATCCAGCGCCAAACCGTGCATTCTTACAAACGTTTGCTCGTTTTGCTTCGATGGAATCTGAAGTTATTGATTTAGCCTATAATTATCATGGCGACAACTTTAAGGTTGAGACTCGTTTAGGCTCAACTTCAGCTGAAGGTGGAACGGATTTAACAATAAACCACGCAGCATACTTAGGAACTGCGGCAGATCTTAACGGTTTAGTTTTAGATAACTCAGGAAAGGTATCTTCGGTAAATCTGCCAAAAGGCGGCTGGAATATTTCAGAGTTTGATCCAAGTTGGGACGATCGAGGTCTGCAAAATTGGGCTTCTCAAAAAGCACCAAATAAAGATGAAGAAACATATTTCCAAGCAGATCTTACCTACAATCTAGATCATGATTATATTACGTCAATAAAAGCAGGTGTTCGTTGGACCGATCACGAAGTAGAAAGAGATTCGTATCGCCCAACGCATAATACACACAATACTATCGACCCAACGCAGTTTTGGACTGGTAGTGATACGTCAGGAACGGATGCAAATGTCGCAATTCCGACACCAGACATTAATGCAATGAGAGCAAATGCAGAAGCAACTTTTGGTACTTGGTATCATGACCGTTCAGGTTATTCTACGGTTGAAGAAGAAAACTTAGCTATTTACTTAATGGCTAACTATTCAGGCGAAAATTACAGAGGTAATTTTGGTTTGAGATATGTATCAACAGATGCATCGTCTAAATACTTTGCGCCTATGCCAGGTTTTGTTGATCCAAATGGTATTGGTCAAAACAATGGTCTGAGCTCAAGCATTGTTGAAGATAAAGGTGATTACAGCGAAATCTTACCTAGCTTTAACTTAGCCTACGACTTAAGTGAAGATAGCATTGTACGTGTTTCTCTAGCACAAGTTATTTCTCGTCCTAACTACAACGATATGTTTGCAGCGACGCAGATTGCAGGTTATGGCGATACTCAGCGCGGTAATGAGACGCTTACAAAGGGTAACCCTAATCTTAAGCCGTTTAAAGCTACTCAAGCTGACCTAGGATATGAGTATTACTACGGTGATGCAAATATGGTTGCAATCACATTGTTCTACAAAGATGTCAGTAACTTTACGACTAGTGAAACCACGTTGAACCAATCGGTTGGAATTGTTGACCCTGTGACTGGTCAAGATAACTGGCAGGTAAACACTCAGGTTGATGGTGATGGTGGTGATATTCTTGGTTTTGAATTCCAAGTTCAGCACGAACTAGGTGGTGGATTTGGCACGCTATTCAACTACACCTATGCTGACGGTTCTGTTGATGAGTCGAACTTCTCTGATGCTGTAGGCTTATTCTCAGATAGTTCTGAAAACACAATCAATGCTGTTGCGTATTATGAGCAAGATGATGTAAGCGTAAGACTTGCTTACAACTGGCGTTCTAAGTATATGATCCGTGAGACAGGCTTCTACGGTAACCGTATGCACGATGACTATGGATCACTCGATTTAACCGCAAGTTACAATGTTACTGACGCAATTACGCTACGTTTTGCAGCTGTGAATTTAACTGAGGAAGATAGCGTACAGTATGGGGTAGCTGAATTCCCTGCTGGTACTAAGCCATCAATTCGTGACGGCTATGCTGCTTGGTCATATAAAGGGGATGCGAGATACTCTCTTGGTGTTGATTTCCGCTTTTAAGATTTAGCATACTATCAAGGAAGCCCCTATATGGGGCTTCTTTCTATTTAGTACTATAGAAATTCGATTTTGATGTTTTACTATGTTTCGTAGGTAATTAATTTGAAAGAAATTAGCAAGGTCGTAATCGTTGGTGGTGGGACGGCTGGATGGATTGCTGCATGTCATATTGCCAAAAAATTAAACCCTAATGAAAATGACAATATTTCAATTACTTTATTAGACTCGCCCGATATTCCGACCATCGGAGTTGGAGAAGGAACCGTCCCTGTAATCAAAGACACGCTAAAATACTTTGGAATAAAAGAAAGTGATTTTATAGGTCAATGTGATGTCACTTTCAAACATAGTATTAAATTCGTGAATTGGTGTCATAATCCATCAGCAGTAGAAGAAGATTTTTATCACCACCTTTTTGATTTCCCAAATATTCGCCCTTTTGATGTAACACCTCATTGGTTATTAAATAAAGAGTTAGCCAGCAAAAAGTATGCAGATTTAGTATCGGTACAGTCGTATATTTGTGAAAAAGCATTACCACCAAAACGGTTGTCAGATAAAGAGTTTTCAGGACTCTTTAATTATGCTTATCATCTTGATGCTGGTAAATTTACAGAGCTTCTGCGTCAGCATGCAATACACAAGCTTGGCGTTAAGAATCTTAAGTGTAATGTCACAAAGGCTAACTTAAATGATGAGCACTTTATCGAGTCTTTAGAACTCGACAATGGTGAAAGAGTGAAGGGAGATTTCTTTGTTGATTGTTCCGGTTTTCAATCGCTACTGATTGAACGGTCACTTGGAGGGAAGTTTATTGATAAAGGGAGTGAGCTTTTAGCAGACACTGCATTGGCTGTTCAAGTTGATTATGATACTCCAAATGCCACGATCAAACCTTACACGACTTCAACCGCCCAAAAATATGGGTGGATTTGGGATATAGGCTTAACAACGCGCAGAGGAATAGGGTATGTTTATTCCAGCAAGTATCAAACAGAGGAGAGTGCGAGATCTACCTTACTGAATTATATAGAAGATAGTAAGATGCTCAGCCAAGTCCGAAAATTGCCAATGAAGGTTGGATACCAGCAAACGCCGTGGATAAATAATTGTGTGGCTATGGGGCTGTCACAAGGGTTTGTAGAGCCATTAGAAGCTACAGGTTTGCTTATGTTTGATGTTACAGCAAGGATGTTTGCAGAGGCTTTTCCGAGAGATGTAGAAAATATTAAACTTAGGCAAAAGCGTTTTAATGAAGATGTTACGCAGATGTGGGAGTCAACGACCGACTTCATCAAACTTCATTATTATTTATCAAAAAGAGATGATAGCGCTTTTTGGATTGATAATAGAAATGATAACTCGTTATCGAATGAGTTAAAAGAAAAGCTACAGCTTTGGCGTGCTAAAATTCCTTCTCAATTCGACTTCCGTTCCAATTTAGATCTGTTTCGTGTCAGCAATTACCTCTATGTTCTATACGGCATGAATTATTATACCCACCTTTCGATTCAGCCGCCTTCGGGAGAGGCTACTGCATTATCGAAGCTATTGGAGGATATTCAGAAAGGAGTAAGCTATTGCAGTAATAACTTACGAGGGCACAGAGAAACCTTAGAGCATATTAAACGTTCGGTAGTTCACGTCGGTCAAAAATAATGAAGCTCGTAATCGTTAAACGTCCATCCAATATTACGTCTGAGTTAAGTTGCGATTCCGCGAGACACGCTGAATGAAGTCGAGTGCTAGGGAAAGCCACGATGCGGCCAAACTCAGCTTCGATATAATGAGTTCTGTCAAAAAGTGGATGGTGACTGGAGATATATTGTTTTTCTTTGTAGCCACCTTGTGACAGCTCAATATCTAAGTGATCTCGATAGCGGTCATGATTTGCACTGATAACTTCCTTCACTCCCGTCGATTTGTGTTGGTAAAAGCCAGTCCCACCAAATTCACCACCACAAAGGTAATGAACCAATGCTATTTGGTTTGAGTTTAAGTTATCGAAGTGTGGAATTGTTTGATATGCATGAAGTTCTTCATTTGATTTTGTGGCAATTGCATAATTGCAGCTGATACGTTTAATTGATTCTAGCGATGGTGATGCACCAAAATAAGGAGCCAGTTTAAGTGCTAATTCCTTAACAAATTCAAAATAGTCATTTGAAACTCGAGCCCATAAGCCTGGATAACTGTTTATCGGTTTTACCCAATCAGGACGATAACTTGGCGCTTGCTGTTTCCACACTGTGCTCATATTGCCAAAGTCCATATAAATCATCGGTGTGTCTCTTTCACAAGGCGACAATTGAATGGGTTTAACCTTTTCAATAGATTGTATATGTTGTTTAATTGCTTCGTTCATTTAGCTCTCTTTTTACACTAGGGAAGTTGGCAAGACCATCAATATATCAAACTCTTAACTAAGAGTTTAATATATTTCTTTACTTCTTTAGTCAGTGATTCACACGATGCGTTTAGATTGATTTTTAGACAGATATTCAAGAATATAGGCGAGGTAATTATTTGGTTTTTAGTTGCCATAGTTAGCGGTATCTCTTCTCATAAATATTTAACTTCCAATTTGCCCCGAAAACCGCTAGCCTTAGGGGCAATAAATAAAGTAACAAATACGTAAAATAATGGAGCAGTATTATGGCGGAACAACAAGTGCAGCCTTTACACAACGAAAAGCACGCGAATATTAAAGTAAAAAATGGCGTGAACGTTGATTTCCTTAAAACTCAGCACTTAATGCCTGTAGTGGCGCATGAGTTTGCGCGTGTAGCGACAGAATTCCCAATGGCGTTTGTTAAAAACACTGAAACAGGTCAATTTCAAGCGGTTGCTATGTTTGGTCTTCAGCCTGGTGAAAACCTATTTGTTGATGGTGATAAGTGGACTGGCAGCTTTGTGCCAATGGCCGCAGCACGTTACCCGTTTGGTTTGGTTAAGCACCCAGAGCAAGATCAGTTTGGTATTGTTATTGATGAAGCAAGCCCGCTAGTTGGTGAAGAGGAAGGCAATGCGCTTTTCGAAGACGGTAAAGAAACTGAATATCTAGGTCGTCGTAAAGAAGCGTTAGTTAGCTATGTTGAGTTTGCTCGCGTAACTGAAGCGTTTACTCAGTATCTCGCTGACAAAGAGCTTCTAGTTCAACAAACACTAACGGTGGAAATCCGTGGTGAGAAAAAAGACATCAACGGTATTTACCTTGTGGATGAGCGTAAGCTAAATGAATTAGGTGACGAAGATTTCCTAGAGCTACGTAAACGTGGCTATTTAGCACCGATCTTCGCATTCTTAACTTCTACACATCAAGTAGCGCGCCTTGCTCGTATGAAGGCACAGCGCGAAGCGAGCTAATCGCTTTTAGATATTGAATGATTCGATAGAAGCGCTTCCAGAGGAAGCGCTTTTTTGTGCATGCTATTTTATAAGTGCCACACCAATTTGCTCCTTCAAATTGAGCAAGTATTAAGACAAATTGGTATTACTTAGCGTTTGGAATAGGGCAGTATGAACCGCCACGAGGGATCCAGACCGAGCGTGTTTCCCAGCGACAGTTGTAAGCTACTCGGCGTTCTTCTTGTTGAGTTGAAAAAGTATCATGTTGATGAACATAGGCACCTCCAGGCACCTGATAGTTTGGGATTGGATGAGGAATAGTCCAACCTCCGGGGCAGCTTTGTGTCGCGAGTACGGTTTTAGTTTGCCATAAAGTATAGGGACCGTAAGGTTCACCTGCTATTAATTTGTAGTGGCAAGTCTTATAACTCACATCAACGAGCTCTGTACGGTAGTCACATACCCACACACGTCGCTCATCCCAGTAGCCACCGCAGTCAACATTGTTTACTTGGGTGTCATAAAAAGTGTTGTAATCAATAACTTTAATTTGCTCTTGAGTAGACGCGGCTTGAGCAGTACCAAGCAGTAGTGTGCTAAAAACTGCAATTTTTAGAATGTTTTTCATATCGATTCCTGTCGAATTTCGTTATTTTATTACTTTGAGTTATTTCAAAGTAATAAATATGTTTCCATTTTGTGGTCGAAATAACAACCATGAATTGATTGAAAAATATTCAAATTTGCTGTTGTGTCTTGCTGCTCATGAGTTTCTTTCAACCACACTGTAAATAGGTTAGCTTGACAATTTTAACGCGAAAGCTTGCATCGTTCTAAAATTCACCTCATGCTGAAGTTTAACAACGAACCAAGGTATAAAAATGAAAAAAATCTCTTTGTTAGCAGCCTTATTAGCCTTGTCGGCGACAGCTGCTGTAGCTGACGAGAAAGCGCCACCGTTTGCGATCGCCATTCATGGAGGAGCTGGTACGATTGAGCGCAGTAACTTCACACCAGAAAAAGAAAAACAATACAAAGCTAAATTAAAAGAAGCCGTTGAAGCGGGGTATAAGGTACTAGAACAAGGTGGAGAAAGTCTTGATGCAGTGACGGCTGCCATTAATATTCTTGAAGACTCGCCTTTTTTTAATGCTGGTAAGGGGGCCGTGTACACTTATGATGAAGGGCATGAGCTAGATGCGTCAATCATGGATGGTCGTAATCGCCAAGCGGGCGCTGTGGCGGGGGTGAAGCACATTAAAAACCCGATCAACCTGGCAAAAGAAGTGATGCAGCATTCAGTACATGTCATGCTAAGTGGTGAAGGTGCGGAAGACTTTGCTAAGAAACGCGGTTTTACGTTAGTGGAAAACAGCTATTTTGACACCGATGCTCGCTATCAATCGCTCCTAAAGGCGAAAAAGCGATTGCAGATGAAAGAAGCGGCAACCAAAGACTATCAGGCGGCACACCAACAATTAGAGAGCCAATATAAGATGGGAACTGTGGGGGCTGTCGCACTCGATAAGCAGGGGAATTTAGCGGCTGGAACGTCAACAGGTGGCATGACGGCTAAACGCTTCGGACGGATAGGTGACTCACCGGTGATTGGTGCGGGCACATTTGCGGATAACCGCTCTTGTGCTGTTTCAGCAACGGGACATGGCGAGTATTTTATTCGATATAATGTCGCAGCTGATATTTGTGCTCGTGTCGCTTATCAAAACAAGTCGATTGAAAAAGCGGGGCAAGAAGTGATTTTTGATACGCTTTATCCAATTGGTGGCACGGGAGGGGTGATCATAGTTGACCCTAAAGGAAATATTAGCATGCCATTTAATACCGCTGGAATGTATCGTGCGAGCAAGTCGTCAACAACACCGACCTATGTTGGTATTTATAGCGAGTAAAACAATATTTCGTTGAGATTAAGCAAGTTCTTCAAACGCCAGCTACTATTATCATGATAGCTGGCGTTTTTAATGGAGATGAGCAATGCAATCAATAAAAGTCGCAGACTACTTAAATCATCGCCCCGTAACATTCAAACAGGACATGCGCGTAGAATCAGCTGTAGAAAAGCTGCTACAAAGCGGCCAGTCGGGCGGGCCGGTTATAGACGAAGCAAGGCGGGTTATTGGGTTTTTATCTGAGCAGGATTGTCTCAAAAAAATGTTAGAGGCGACCTATCAAAATGAGTCTCATAGCGTGGTGTCCGATGTGATGACAAAAGAGCCTCTGTGTGTAAAACGCGAAGACAGCATAGTGCAAATGGCAGATTTGATGATTTGTAATAAGCCCAAAGTGTACCCGGTAGTTGACGATGAAGGGCGCTTACTTGGGGTTATCAGTCGTGCAAATGTGTTATTAGCGTTGGATAAGCATTTACATGATGCTTATGTCTCTGGTCACCGCTACGTATAAAGCGATGAAATTTACGAGCTGTTAAGGTAACCCATGAGGAGTTGCCTTGAGAATAACAGCAAAAATCTCAATTCCTAACCAAATTTAGTTGGGTTCGTCTAATCTGATTTGATAAACTACACGGCGTTTTATGTAATCACAAGGTGTCGTGTAGTGCAGGTTGACTCGCTGTTCAAAGAGCTAAATTCATGTCTTAAAAAGGATCACTTCATCCTCAAAAAGCGCCTCCATGGTGCGAAAAAAATTACCGATCAAGAAAAGCAAAAGCAGGTAGTCGCAAAAGTAGCGGCTGCGATTGCAAAAAGCCAAGAATTAAAGGTAACAAGAAGTGCCAATATTCCAGCAGTAGAGTATCCTGAGCAACTACCCGTCAGCCAGAAAAAAGACGACATCAAAGCAGCCATTGCGAATAACCAGGTGGTTATTGTTGCCGGCGAAACAGGCTCAGGGAAGACCACGCAGCTGCCTAAAATTTGTTTAGAGTTAGGTCGAGGCGTGGATGGCTATATTGGTCATACACAACCAAGAAGACTAGCGGCAAGAAGCGTATCCACCCGTATCTCAGAGGAAATTGGCTGCGAGATGGGGCAAGAAGTTGGATTTAAAATTCGCTTCTCAGATCAAGTCTCTGACAATACATACGTAAAACTGATGACCGACGGTATTTTGCTCTCGGAAATTCAACAAGACAGATTCCTCAACCAGTACGACACAATCATCATTGATGAAGCGCACGAGCGTAGCCTGAATATTGATTTTATTCTGGGTTATTTAAAGCAGCTGTTGCCGAAGCGTCCAGATCTTAAAGTGATTATTACCTCAGCAACCATTGACCCAGAACGTTTTTCCAAACATTTTAGTGACGCACCTATTATTGAAGTGTCAGGACGAACTTATCCAGTAGAAGTGAGATATCGTCCAGTTGAAGATGTAGACTCACAAAATAGCGAAGCAGAAAACGACCAGTTACAGGGCATTTTTGATGCGGTTGATGAGCTTTGTGCCGAAGGACCAGGGGATATTTTGGTATTTATGAACGGTGAGCGTGAAATTCGTGACACCGCTGATGCGCTGGCAAAACGCAATTTAAAAGGCGTTGAGATTTTACCTTTGTATGCGCGCCTGTCTAATGCCGAACAAAATCGCATTTTTGCGGCCCATAGCCAACGACGCATCGTATTGTCTACAAACGTTGCAGAAACATCATTGACCGTACCAGGTATTCGCTATGTTATCGACCCGGGTACTGCGAGAATAAGCCGCTACAGTTATCGAACCAAAGTGCAACGCTTACCGATTGAAGCGGTATCACAAGCCAGTGCAAACCAACGTAAAGGTCGATGTGGGCGTGTGGCATCCGGTATTTGTATTCGCTTATATTCTGAAGACGACTTTTTAGGGCGTCCTGAGTTTACCGACCCTGAAATTCTAAGAACCAATTTAGCTTCGGTTATTTTGCAAATGCTGGCACTTGGACTTGGTGATATAAGTCAATTCCCATTTGTACAAGCGCCTGATAGCCGTAATATCAAAGATGGTATGTCGTTACTTGAAGAGTTGGAGGCGATAGTTCCTGCACAGCGCAGAGAAAAAGCCAAGCTCACAGAATCAGGTCGTAAACTAAGTCGCTTACCCATAGACCCAAGGCTTGCCAAGATGGTGATGTCAGGGGCACAAAACAACGCGCTTTGGGAAGCGATAGTGATCACTGCGGCACTGTCTATTCAAGACCCAAGAGAGCGTCCTCAAGACAAACGTGCAGCAGCTGACGAAAAACACAATCGCTTTGAGTGCGAACACTCTGACTTTGTTGCATATCTAAACCTATGGAATTATATCGAAGCGCAGCAGCAAGCACTAACGCGCAACCAGTTTAGAAAGCAATGCCAAAAAGACTTTTTGGCCTATATGCGCGTACGTGAGTGGCAAGATATTGTATATCAGCTGACCACGGTATGTGAGGAGCTCGGCTTTAAAATAAATAGCAGTCCTGCAAGTGATGAGGCTGTCCATCAATCATTGCTAAGCGGTATGCTTAGCCATATTGGTGTGAAGGACGAAAAGCAAAAGCAAGTTTTTAAAGGCGCACGTAACAGCCAATTTCATATTTTCCCCGGTTCAACACTGTTTAAGAAAAGCCCTAAGTGGCTGATGTCTGCGGAGCTTGTGGAAACCAGTAAACTTTATGCTCGGGTTAATGCCAAGATCGATGTAAATTGGATTGCACCGCTCGCCAAGCATTTAGTTAATAGCAGCTATAGCGAGCCGCATTGGGAAAAAAAGGCTGGGGCGGTTATCGCATTTGAACAACAAACCTTATACGGCTTGATCATCGTTGGCCGCAAACGCACGGTGTATAGCGATATTGATCCTGTGCTTAGCCGAGAGATATTTATTCGTGAAGCGTTAGCAAACGGTCAACTTGGCCAGAGCGAAGGTTTTTTAAGCGCAAACCAAAAATTGGTTGAAGAAGTGCAGGCGCTTGAAGATAAAGCGAGGCGTCGCGATATCCTAGTCGACGAAGAAGATGTGGTTGCGTTTTATAACGATCGAATTCCACAAGACGTAAATAATCGTGCTGCGTTTAGTAAATGGTGGCGTTCACAAAAGCAAAAAGACAAACGCTTTTTGCATATGACGCGCGATCTGTTAATGAAGCATGACGCCGAGCATATCACGGATATTCATTATCCAGATACGTGGCAGCAAGGGCATTTGATCTTGCCTCTCAGTTATCACTTTGACCCAGGCCAAGCACTAGACGGCGTGGTGGTCAATATTCCTCTGGCATTATTAAACCAAGTTCAAGATGAAGGTTTTGATTGGCATATCCCTGCGCTCAGACATGAGCTGGTTTGTGGGCTTATTAAGTCACTGCCGAAGACCTTAAGACGTAACTTTGTGCCGGCACCAAATTATGCCGATGCTGTGCTTGCCGCCGTTGAGGTAATGCAAGGCTCATTTATAGAAGCGGTGGCCAACCGTTTACTCAGAATGACAGGTGTCAAAGTCGCCGAGTCAGATTGGGACGTTAGTTCACTTGAGCCGCACTTAAAAATGCAATTTCAGGTAGTTGATGACAAAGGCAAGGTGATAGCCCATAGCTTTGATTTATTGGCACTTAAGGCAAAGTTGCAAGGGCAAGTGACCGAGACGCTTTCGCAAGTGGCAGAGCAAGGGATTGAGCAGACGGATATTCAGCAGTGGGATTTTGGCGAGCTGCCAGAGCAATATACTAAAAAGCAAGGCAATTATGAGATTAAGGCTTTCCCTGCATTAGTCGATAAAAAGCAAAGTGCGGCTATAGAACTGTTTGATAACGAAGTAAAAGCCCAAGCGGCGCATCAAGCAGGATTGCGCCGTCTTGTGCTACTCAATGTTCCTTCGCCTGTTAAATACCTGCAGCAACACTTACCAAATAAGGCTAAGTTAGGATTGTACTTTAACCCCTTTGGTAAAGTGCATGATTTAGTTGATGACTGTACGCAAGCTGGGGTTGATAAGTTGCTGCGTGCATTTGGTGAGATCAGAGATGACGTCGCGTTTGAAAAAGCCAAAGAACACATTCGAGCTGAGCTAGGTGACACTGTAGTTGAAATTGCGAAGCAAGTTGAGGCTGTGCTTAGTATTGCCCACAGTATTAACAAGCGTATGAAAGGCAGAGTGGATCTCACGATGATCACCGCGCACGGCGACATAAAATCTCAGTTATCCGGTCTTATCTTTAAAGGCTTTGTCACCGCTCATGGTGCTGACAAAATCTCTGATATTTTGCGTTACATGAAAGCGATTGAAAAAAGGCTTGAAAAACTTGCGGTAGATCCAAACAGAGATAGGCAGTGTGTACTAGAATTGGAAAAAGTTGCTGCGGCCTATCAAGACAAGTTGGCAAAAATTCCTTCTGGATTACCTGTACCAGAGTCGCTTATAAATATTTTTTGGATGCAACAGGAACTTCGCGTGTCTTTGTTTGCTCAAACATTAGGAACGGCTTACCCAATTTCGGCTAAACGCGTTCTGAATTCGATAAAAGAGTGCGAAATATAAACTTGCATTTTAGAGTACGACAGTTACTTTATTATATGAGGAAGTAAAGTTTTGGATTGTGAGAAGGAAGCGGCATTGAATATGTCCACACGAGAGAAAAGGAAAAATGCACCGCATCTGCTAGTGGTCGACGACGAGTATTTTAATTATGAAATGCTCGAAGTGGCGCTGTCAGGGGCGTTTGAGCTGAGCTATGCAAACTCGGGCACGAGTTGCTTGTCTAATGCGATTGCTGATCCTCCAGATGCTATTTTGCTTGATGTGTGTATGCCGGGCCTTGACGGTTACGACACCTGTCGAATGTTGAAAAATACACCAGAGACGAAGGACATTCCTGTATTAATGGTATCTGGTTTAGAGTCCGAAAAAGAACAAAAAGCGGGATTCGATGCCGGCTGCGATGCCTATGTGGTAAAGCCATTTTCAATGCAATCGCTATTAGAAAAAATAAAATCAATGGTGTAGGAGCATTATATGATCAATGAAGATAAACGCCGTTTTATGCGTATGTCGGTGGATGCAGTTGCAAAATTAACCGAGCTTGAGTCGGGTAAAGTGCACCAAGGAGTTTGTCACGATTTAAGCGCCACAGGGTTGTCGGTGACAGTGAGCGACCCAATTGAAGCAAATTCAACCGTTGACATTTTCATTGATTCCAGTGGCGATATGATCCAGCCACTTAGTGCTCACGCGACCGTGATCCGCTGTAGTCAAGAACAGGACGAGCAGTGGATTGTAGGGCTTGAAATCACCAAGTTTAATTAGATTACCTAAGCCCTAAAGGTGGTATTGAAGTTTCCTCCGATACCACTGTAAATTGCTAAATCAATAGACCTTACAAATTAGGCCTTTTAGGTAAAAGCCTTCTGGATAATTGCCTGCAATAGGGTGGTCGGCTGCTTGATTTAGCCTTTCCATGATCAACAATTCTTTACCGGCATCGAGCGCAGCGTCTGCAACGACTTTCTGGAACAGGTTTTGTTCCATAAGGCCAGAACATGAGAAGGTGAGTAACGTGCCACCTGGCTTTAATATCTGCATGGCAATCATATTGATATCTTTATAGCCACGACAAGCGCCGTTAAGCTGCGCCTTACTTTCTGCAAACTTTGGTGGATCCATCACGATAGTATCGAATTGACGGCCCTCATCACGATACTGTCTTAGTAGTTTGAACACGTCTTGCTTAACAAACTCAGCTTTCGATAAGTCTAGTTCATTATGTTCTACATTGCGTTTAGCTGTGTCGAGTGCTGGCTGCGATACGTCAACGTTGATTACTTTACTACAGCCACCGCGCAGTGCATAAAGGCCAAATGTACCGGTGTAGCAGAAGCAGTTAAGCACTTCTTTGTCTTTTACAAAGCGCTCTAACGCGGCTCTACTGTCGCGTTGATCTAGATAAAAACCGGTTTTATGGCCGCCGATGATATCGACTTCAATCTTTAAACCATTTTCGCTTATAAGGACTGGTGCGATTGGTGCGTCGCCTGCAAGCGGTCCGGTAATTTTATCAAGGCCTTCTTTTTTGCGCACATCAACATCTGAGCGCTCGTAAACATGACAATCAGGAAATAGTGATTGCAATGCCATTACTATTTCACCCTTGTGGCGTTCGGCACCAGCGCTTAGCAACTGACAAACCAAGTAGTTATCAAACTTGTCAATTGTTACACCTGGCAGACCATCTGACTCTGCGGCACACAATCTAAAGCCAGTTAAACCACCTTCAGCAATAACATATTCTCTGGCTGCTAGTGCCCGTGCGAGTTTTTGCTCAAAGAACGCTTGGTCGATATGTTGTGATTCATCAAATGTCCAAATTCTGGCTCGGATCTGAGAGTCTGGACTGTAAGCGGCTGTCGCGAGGTATTTACCCTCATTGTTGTATATCTTAACGGTATCGCCAAGGGCGGGTTTACCTTTTACTTTTTTAATGGCCTTTGAGAAAACCCAAGGGTGTTTTCTGTTAAGGGATTTTTCTCTGCCTGGTTGCAGATATAGCGCGCAAGTCATATATTTTCTCTAATCTTTCCTGATAGCTGCCATTTTAGTGAAGGGTGTGGCAACATACAATCAGTAATGCCTTTCCCGCTGAATTTGTGTGGGTTTATTTGTCAGATATTAATAAAAGTTGAGCTTAATGACGTTAAAAATGCATGAATTAGAAAAAGCATGTGAAGAGTTTATGCTGTCGACACCATGTGCAGATACCGCCCATGATTTGTCTCATATCAAGCGTGTAGTTAAAGTCGCAAAGTCGCTTTGCGAAGCTGAGGGGGCGGATCCTGCTGTGGTGATCCCTGCTGCTTGGTTACATGATTGTGTTGCCGTAGCAAAAAATCATCCAGATAGGCCGCTGGCGTCGAAATTAGCTGCAGATAAGGCGGTTGCCTTCCTAACAGAGTTGAAGTACGACACGAATAAATTCGAGGCTATTCATCACGCCATTGTTGCACACAGCTTTAGCGCCGGTGTCACACCCACGACATTAGAAGCCAAAATTGTCCAAGATGCAGACAGAATGGATGCGTTAGGGGCGATAGGTGTTAGCCGCTGTATGAAAGTAGGTGGGGCGATAGCGCGTAATCTTTACAATGTAGAAGACCCTTTTTGTGAGCACAGAAAAGCTGACGATACCAAATATACCTTAGATCACTTCTTCATTAAGCTGCTGCATATTAAAGATAACATGCATACCACCGCAGCCCGTGAGCAGGCACAAGCCCGCACCCAATATATGCTGGATTTTTTAGAACAACTGAAATCAGAAATCGCGGATTGAAAATGACGAGATGAGTATCATCTCGTCATTTGCTTTACAAAAACCACCACAAATAGCGCTAATGAAAAGCTGCCGGTAAAAGCCTCTACTGCTGCGATCAGCCGGGAGATCCCCACAGGGGTAATATCCCCGTAACCCAAGGTTGTGAAGGTAACAACACTAAAGTAAAAGCTGTTCAGCAGCGCCATGACGTTTTCAGATACACTGTTGCCTAAGTCCAGTTGCATTATCTGGTCTTGAAACGAAACGCCAAATAGAAAATAGCAAAATGCACAGGTAATTATCATACCTAAACTGAAGCGAATGACATTTTCCGGCTTTTCTCCATACCCACATAATAAGTCGACAAAGCTGGAAATAAGGTGACGTTTTGAAAAGCGTGGATACTGGGCATGTCGCATGCGCAGCTCTTTGTATGTAAAGCGCCCAACCATTTCAAATAGTCCTTGGTTTTCTGCGCCTTTACGTAGTAAACGATAGATCTCTTCGGACTGTAGAAACAAGTCTTCCGCGTCTTCTTTGGCTCGGTTTCTACGAGCTTCAAAAGCTTGCTGCTCTTGCAGTAATTGCTCGCCGAGTTCCATATTATCGATACGGGTGTTTTCAAGCTTTATGCCGAGCAAATTGGTGCTTTCTAAATTACAGCAGTGCAGACTTGCTTCTCTCAAGTCGGCCTTCATTAGCGACGCATGCTTAATGGTATTATTAAACAGGTGCGCCCCTTTCAAATTGGCACGATAAAAGTTGCTATAAGACAGATCATAGCCATGATGATTTTCAAAGTTAACAAGATTGAGCCCTTCTAAATTGGCCCGCTTCAACTCTAAGCCTTGCAGCAAACCGCCGCGCTTGGCGTAGCGTTCAAGCTTTTGGCTTAGCTCCAAGCCACCTTTATCGAATTTATTGTCATGCCAAAAGCAGTAACCTGAGCCCATATCGATTTCACTGCATTTTTTTCCCTCAGGTGACACATATTGGCAAATGGGTTTATCAGCCATAGCTTGCCTAAATCAAAATGCCTTTTTCATTAAGCGTAGCAGCAAAAATAATAAATACGGTGATTTAACGAAAAAATCTTTCTAATTTATAGAGTGTTAGAAACCACACTATTGATGAGTTAATTGTCATTGTTGATCAAATTCATCATCTTACATGGCGTTTGCAGTGACTCCGATAAGTTGCTCATATTATAATGCATGCTTTAGTGACTAAGAATTTGTTACCTTGCAATATCAATTGAAGAAAAGCCGAAAGCGTAAGAGCGTTGCGATAAAAATAAAAGCTGGCCAAGTATTTGTGTATGCACCAGAGCAAATTTGCGAGCGCTGGTTACATAATTGGGTGGAAAGCAAATCCGATTGGATAAAATCAAAGCTTGCTCTAAAAGTCATACCTGAGAGCCCTCGGCCACTGGAAACAGGAATTGTGCAAGTATTCGGTGAGACCTTTACCATTCAAAGAGGCGAAAGCACGACCTCTGTAATTGATTTTGATAACAAAAGGGTGTTACTTAAGGCTGTCAAAAATGAATGGCGTGAATTAGTTATGCTGTTAAGCGAAACGCTAAATGACTATGTAGATATGGTTATTGCGCGCTATCAACCTGATATTCAAGCTCGCTTTGATACACTAAAAATACGCGTTTATAAAAGCCGCTGGGGCAGTTTTTCATCTAAAGGCGTGCTTGCGTTTAATACGCTTTTGATTGGTGCGCCTAAGTGGGTAATTGATTATGTGGTAGTGCACGAACTTTGCCATTTTCATGTCATGGCACACAATAGCGCATTTTGGCGCTTGGTAACAAAGCACTATGGCCACGACCATAAAATGGCTCGGCGTTATCTACGTGACCACGGTCGTGACTTGATGATTGAGCATTAGCATAGTGTCCTATTTATGCCTATTATTTCTCGGGCCTCGCTTTTGCCGCGCGTTTTAACAGCTTCTGAAATGTCGGACATTCAAAGTGGCTTGGCGCAGGGCATTTGGCAGCGTGATAGAGGCCATCTCGCATTGCTGTTAAATGCTTAATGGTTTCATTTAATTCATCCCCTTTGGATTGTAACTTCGCCCTATCAATATCCGCTTTACCCTCGGGGGTAAACATGTCCGCTATTTCATCTAACGAAAAGCCTGCGTTTCTGCCTAGTGTAATAAGCGCTAGACGTTCAAGTATCGAAGGGGGGAAAACACGTTTGAGCCCTTGTCGACCAATCGATCGGATCAGCCCTTTTTCTTCATAATATCTAAGCGTGGATGCGGGTAAACCTGACTTCTTTGCAACTTCACTGATATCCATTCTTGCCCTTGACTTAAAGTTAACTTGAACTAGTAGGATAGCGGCTATCAGTAAAAAAGAGGAGTAAAAATAGTGGAAAACCTATATTCGATGTTAATGCCAGCAGTCGTGATTGGCGTTGGTGCAACGCTCGTTATGGATTTGTGGGCATTTATGCTCAGTCGCTTATTTGCCATAAAGGGCTTAGATTATGCGTTGGTTGGTAGGTGGATTGGGCACTTGTGTCAAGGTCAACTCACGCATCAAGGTGTCGGGCGTAGTAAACCAATATTTGGTGAACGTGTTATTGGCTGGGGCGTGCATTATCTCATTGGGATTGTATTCGCCTTGGTGTTACTACTGAGCGTGGGCAAGCCTTGGTTGACTGAGCCTAGCCTTTTGACTGCGTTAGTTTTTGGCTTAATAACGTGTGTGTTTCCATTTTTTATTATGCAACCCTGCTTTGGTGCAGGGATCGCAGCATCTAAATTACCAGAGCCGAATAAGGCAAGGGTAAAAAGTATGGCAGCACATTTGATTTTTGGCTTTGGATTGTTTTTAAGCTCGTTTATATATGTAAGCTTGTTGTGAGATAACCAAATAGAAGGTGGTGGAGGGAGCTGGATTCGAACCAGCGAAGGCTGAGCCGTCAGATTTACAGTCTGATCCCTTTGGCCGCTCGGGAACCCCTCCATCATTTGGAGCGTTTACTTTAAAAGTGGTGGAGGGAGCTGGATTCGAACCAGCGAAGGCTGAGCCGTCAGATTTACAGTCTGATCCCTTTGGCCGCTCGGGAACCCCTCCATACATTTTAAAGCGTTACAATTTGAAAGTGGTGGAGGGAGCTGGATTCGAACCAGCGAAGGCTGAGCCGTCAGATTTACAGTCTGATCCCTTTGGCCGCTCGGGAACCCCTCCGAAATTGTAACTGTTGTTTATGGTGGAGGGAGCTGGATTCGAACCAGCGAAGGCTGAGCCGTCAGATTTACAGTCTGATCCCTTTGGCCGCTCGGGAACCCCTCCTAAACAACGGCGGTGATAATAACAAAGTTTTTTTCGAAGTAAAGAAAACTACTAAAGTTTTTCGGAAAAAGGCCGATAAATTCATAATTAGCAAAATAATCGGTTGGAATACATGCAAATTGATGGCGTTTTAATCAGTGAGTCGCAATTAGGGTCTGCATTGAACATTAGTGTTCATGAGACGCGCTCTGCCGATTTTGCCATGCTGTTATCTATGCTATCAACCGATGCATTAGATTTTAGCCAATTTCATCTACCCAAATCTGAAGCTGCCGCAAAAGATAACTCAGAAGAAACACTAAAAAAGCAATTTGAAATAGGTCCACAAAAGCCGCTTGCGCCAAAAGAGTACAATATGCTTATTGGTCAGCATAACGCGCAGCTGGTATCTATGGGGGCGATGACAACCTTGCGATTGCAAGAAAATTTAAATCCAGAACCTTTTGCCGCACGAAATGATAAAAAGCATATTCCACTCGACGTTGTAGAAAATTTGGAACCAGCGGTTAAAAGACGTTTGGCGAGCGCGCAAGGTAAACTGGCCTTAGTTGCTGATAAGGCAATGGATGCGGCTGGTTTTTATGATCAAATTGCAACGGGTGATATGCAGAGTATGTTACGCGCGACGGCGTAACAACATCAGCTGCTTCTACTCCTTCAAATTGAGTAAATTTAAGACAAACTGGTATTAAACTTGTCATTTCACAGCTGTTTGCTTCGTTACTAGACTGACATAAAACGCCATGCTTATCGCGCCTCATGTCTAATACCAATTGAATTAATTCTCTAATCAATTTGAAGGGTGAAATAGCATATTAGCTTCGTTAAAAATTTCTCATTTAGAACAACTAAATAGCAAAATTTTTGCCTTGCTACTAAAGCTATTTCCCCGCTTCAAGATAGATCATTTACTTAATACAACTGGTATAAGCTAAACGGCCTTTAATCATCCTTAGCTTGCTTCAAGCTTTTTTATTGCTTTGTATCTAATCTCTAATTCAGGTTATTTTAGCTACCGTGGCACTTTTTGTACTTTTTATCACTGCCGCACGGACAGAGGTCATTTCTACCTACTTTGGTTGTAGGCGTATCGTACAATTCACCATCTAAGTAATACCATCTGCCTGCTTCGATAATAAAATTTGACCGCTCATGGAGTATATAGTGTGTGTTTTCTGCGATATAGTGCGCCTTAAACTCAACAACCCCCTGAGTAGCTTCTGCTAATTCTTCTAGCACTTCCAATTTTATAAAGCGTGCGTAATTAGCAAATGCAGCAATATCGTCGACACTATTTTGTGCTTGTTTAGCCTGGGCGTAGGTGTCATGAATATACTTTGCATCTTTTAAGCAGTATGCAGTATAGCGAGAGCGCATGAGTATTTGTGGACGCTCTGCGAATTTTTGTCCCTTAAGGTACGGCTCACAACATTGCGAATAGGGAAGGGATGAATTGCAATAACAAGACATAAAAACTTCTGTTTTAACAAATTTATATCCCGTTATTGTAGCTGGTTAAGCGCTTTGAAAACAGTGGATCGCAACGTCAGATACTGGCAGTTCCATTTTGTTGATAGTTTGCACTGATGCAATATCAGTCCAAATCACCACAGCAGCGAAATTACCATTGCTGATAGCACTTTTAAGTACATACTCAAGGTCGTATATGTGCTTTTGCCTAATGACGAGCAACTTGCTTGCATCAACTGAAGCACTTTCTAGTAGTGACTTGTTTGGTACATTATCGGGCGCAACGAGTAGCGTCCAGCCTTGTTTATGCTGACATTTATGTAAAACTTTAAGTAACTCTAAGCTAGCGACGATCTCATCTTCAACGATAACATTATTGATTTCGTTAAGTGTGTAATAAGTCGAATTGTTTGGCTGTAGAAGTGTATTGCTGTGTAACATAATTGTCTCACTGGTTATCTATACAGTATATGTATACAGTAGTTTATACAGTGTGTGAATGCAAGAAAAATTGCTAACTTTTTAATCAATATTCAAGATTAATTTTTATTAAGTTTAAATTTTCAATATAAAACAAATGGTTGTGATTTTTTGAATGAGAGCTTAATTGACGAAAGTTCAGTATGAGTAAAGCAATTGGAAGTTTTCTCAGGAGCTATACAGTAGTTTTCCTACTGTATCATTTTGATCGTCGCAGAGGGAAAGCGTACGTTTACTTAAGAGAGGCTTGGCTACGCCTAGCCTATATTTTTTTGTGAGTAAAATTTAATTTACTGGTTAATATGCTGTAGTTGATGGATTTGCTCGTAAAGTGTTGCAGCATAGCACTGTGCATCTCTAAAGCGCTTAGTTGTAAGGAAGCGGCGTACATCTAGTAGTACCTGTTCGGCGCCTTTATGCCCTTGGCTGCTGGCCAAACTTAACCAAGCGGCTGCATGAAAGGGGCTGGGTGGCACTCCTTGACCTTTCATAAACAACAAACCTAAAAAAAACTGTGCCTTTAAATCACCAGACATCGCCGCCAGTCTTAGCCATTTTGCCGCGAGCGGAAAAGATTTTTCTTTAAGGTAATAGAGGCCTTTTTTCAAAGCTTGGGTATTGTCGTGAAGATCTGGGAATTTTGCGTCCGCTTTTAATGGCGACGTTACAAATTCAAGCACATTCAGCAGCTGCTGTTCTAAGTCATGGTTTGCTGAGTTGTCGGTGCTATTTTGATCCATATCTTTATTCGCAATAATGTTGATAAGCAGAGTGTAGCTGAATTTTAACTATTTTGTCCGAGTTTTAAAGTGATTCGTGTTAAAATCCAACCACTTGTTCCTCAAATTTGTAATTTTAGTTATGCTCGAGCGGTTATTTTCACTGCAAGCTATGCACACCAATGTAAGAACAGAGGTGATTGCTGGCTTGACGACATTCGTTACTATGGTTTACATCGTTTTTGTAAACCCTGCAATGCTAGCAGAAGCTGGTATGGATCACGGCGCTGCTTTTGTAGCAACTTGTATCGCAGCCGCAATCGGCTGTTTTATTATGGGGCTATGGGCAAACTATCCGTTAGCGCTTGCGCCTGGAATGGGCTTAAACGCCTTTTTTACCTATGGTGTTGTGCTTGGCATGGGCTATACATGGCAAAGTGCATTAGGCGCGGTATTTATGTCGGGCTGTTTATTTCTATTTTTGAGCGTATTCAAAGTTCGCGAGTGGGTGATCCAAGCTATACCTATCGTGCTAAAGCGTGCGATCGCGGCAGGTATTGGCGCATTCTTAGCGTTAATCGCGCTAAAGAACGCGAAAATTGTTATCGCAAGCGATGCTACATTAGTACAACTCGGTGATATCACTTCTCCCGGCCCGCTATTAGCCATTGCGAGCTTTTTTGTGATTGCGGCGCTCATGTACCGTGAAGTCAAAAGTGGCGTGCTTATCAGCATTTTAATGGTAACGGGTATTGCGTGGGGACTTGGGCTTGTAGATTATCACGGGGTTGTTGATATGCCCCCAAGCATCGCGCCGACCTATATGCAGTTGGATTTGAGTGGAATTTTTGAGCTTTCCATGCTTAGCGTGGTGTTTGCATTTTTATTTGTCGATTTATTTGATACCAGTGGCACATTGGTTGCGGTGACGCAAAAGGCTGGATTATCTGACGAACATGGTCGCATGCCAAGGTTGGGTAGGGCATTGTCAGCTGACAGTACAGCGACGATTGCAGGCTCAGTGCTCGGTACTTCAACGACGACTTCATACATTGAATCAGTGTCGGGTGTATCTGTCGGTGGTCGCACAGGGTTGACAGCCGTGGTCGTGGGGATCTGCTTCTTACTCATGATATTCTTTGCGCCACTGGCACAAATGGTTCCTGCATATGCGACGGCAGGCGCGATACTGTATGTGTCGGTATTAATGCTACAAAACCTAAAGTTGATTAATTGGGATGAGATGAGCGATGCTATTCCTGTCAGTGTTGTGTTATTAATGACACCGCTTACGTTTTCAATCGCACATGGTATTGCTTTGGGTTTTATTTCTTATACGGCAGTTAAATTGGCGTGTAACAAAGCAAATGAAATCAGTATCAGCGTTTGGGTACTGACAGTACTCTTTATCGTTAAGTTTGCTTTTGGTTAAGCAAGTGGGTTTACTTCATTTGTAATAAAAAAGGCTGGGAGACCAGCCTTTTACGTAAATTATGGTGTTACCACTTCTTCTTCGGTGCAAACAATACGTCCAAGTCGTCTTGTTCTTGCTCTGCTTTCTTTTTCACCGCTGATGCGTTGGACGCTCTAAGTTCGCTGCTGATCTCTTCTAAATAACCTTCGAGCTGTGCTTTTTTCTCTTTTACATAGTCATCATTGTATGAGACGGCGCAAATTGTAGCGTAAGCTTTTTCAAAGTATTGTCTTGCCGAACCGACCATATTTGCAGTCCTTGCTGACAGCCCTCGTTTTATCTGGCTTTCAACATTGATTTTAAGCTGAAACCGCTCCAGCCTACGGTCTTCATTAACGAACAGTTGAGTGTCAACTTTACCTTTACTATGCTCAGAGCGCAGTAGTTGGCGTAATTTCTTTATGCCTTGAACTAATGCGATAATTTGCTTGTCATTGTCAGGAAGTGCTATCGAGTCTGAGTCAGCTGCTTTTTCAGGCTGAGTATTTAAGCGCTCTTGCGACTCGTGTAAGCGACTTTTTAATTCTTTCGAAGTTGGAGACAACTCCACCATTGCGGCTAAAGCGTCGTGCACGCGGCGCTGAATAATACGGATCATGACTTCAGACATCGGAATATTGCTGCCATTCATGATGACGTCTTCCGCTTCTTCTATTACGCGTTTTTGCTTAGCAAGTTCTTTGCGTCTCTCCGCTTCTTGTTTCTCTTTATGTTGCTGGATCGCGCTTACCCAAACTGCTATGACGATAAGTGCAACAATCAACATTATTATAATAGAAACAAACATACTGAAATCTCTTTCATGTAACCACCAGTGTAATTTTTTAATCTTACATGAATTCGTACTATTCTGAACAGGTTTACGACAATAACCTGTAAAAAAGATAAAGAATTCATTATTTTTTAGTATAGTCGATGCCTAAATGAGCGGTTAGTTTTAGTGAAAGATAGTCGCCAGATTTAGCTCGTGAGTTTGCAAAAGCGTGTCAAAATATTCGCTATTTGGCCAAGTGACTGTCTGAGCGTCGGTGAAAATGCTGATATTTAGTACCTCTTGGCTACCTCATTTTTACCAAATGTGCTAGCCTACATAAGGTCGTAACAGGCGGTTGTTATCGCTTTGCACTGAACTCGCTAACAAAAAGCGGTTTTGCTATGGGCTGATGCTCAACATCAAGAGATCATAAGAATAAAAGCAATATGAAATTACAACAATTGAGATATATCGTCGAAGTGTTGAATCACAACCTTAATGTGTCAGCGACGGCGGAAAGTTTATATACCTCTCAACCTGGTATTTCAAAGCAAGTGCGCATGCTTGAAGACGAGTTGGGGGTACAAATTTTTGGCCGTAGCGGTAAGCATTTAACGCATGTTACGGGCGCAGGTAATGAAATTATTAATATTGCTCGTGAGATCCTTTCTAAAGTGGAAGGGATCAAAGCGGTTGCAAATGAACATACCTTACCAGATCAAGGTAAACTGAACATTGCAACGACGCATACTCAAGCTCGTTACGCGTTACCTCCTGTGATCCAAGGGTTTATGAAAAAATACCCTGCGGTTTCTTTACATATGCATCAAGGTACGCCACAGCAAATCTCTGATGCTGCCGCTCGAGGTGATGCTGACTTTGCTATCGCTACCGAGGCGCTGCATTTGTACAGTGATCTGGTCATGCTACCTTGCTATCACTGGAATCGCAGTATCGTGGTCGCCAAAGACCATCCTCTCGCACAAAAAGGCAGTGCACTGACGGTGCAAGACGTCGCTAAATATCCGTTGATCACCTATGTATTTGGCTTTACTGGCCGCTCAGAACTGGATAAAGCATTTAATGCTCATGGTTTGGAGCCTCACATCGTGTTTACTGCAACAGACGCCGATGTGATTAAAACCTACGTAAGATTAGGGCTCGGTGTTGGCGTATTAGCGTCAATGGCACTTGATGAAAAGTCTGATAGCGATTTAGTTTGTATCGACGCAAGTCACCTATTTGAAGCAAGTACGACGAAAATCGGTTTCAGAAAAGGAAGCTTCCTAAGAGGCTACATGTACGATTTTATTGAGCGATTTGCACCCCATCTCACAAAAGATGTGGTAGAGCGTGCAAGTTTGCTACGAAATCAAGATGATATCGACAAGCTATTTGAAGGTATGACGCTTCCGGTGAAATGAAGACTTGAAAAGTATATGAAAAAGGCCTCAACAGAGGCCTTTTTCGATACTGTTATTCGTACGGGAGTGGATCTGTTGCCTGGTTTAGTTCAAACGCTTCGAGACGCTCTTGGCAAGCACCACACTTACCACATGCTTTTTCGCGGCCGTTGTAACACGTCCAAGTGTCAGCGTAATCTAATCCCATTTTTAGACCGTCGGTCAGGATATCAATTTTTGAGTTGTTAAGGTAAGGACTGACAATTTCAACGGCGTCGTAGTTCGCAATGCGACAAACATCATCCATCTTTTTAACGAACTCAGGGCGGCAATCCGGATAAATTGCATGATCGCCAGAGTGAGCACCGTAAAATACCTTATTTGCTTTAAGAGAGACAGCGTAACCTACCG
Organism: Pseudoalteromonas flavipulchra NCIMB 2033 = ATCC BAA-314; assembly: GCA_000814665.1. GTDB lineage: Bacteria > Pseudomonadota > Gammaproteobacteria > Enterobacterales > Alteromonadaceae > Pseudoalteromonas > Pseudoalteromonas maricaloris. Next base: position 12,890 of record JWIH01000011.1, on the reverse strand, counting down.
CAAGAGAAAGCAAAATCATATTGCGATTAGGCACTATCGTGCTCTTCATGCTCTCTTCTTCATAGTGGCCTTCTGGCACGTCGATGTCATCTGTTAGGCTAGAGCCTGACAATAATTGATTGATAGCAGAGATATCAACGACCTTATGAGCAACGCCGAGTTTTGCACATACGTCAGCGGCAACTTGTAGCTCTTTTACATGTCGCTGGCCATAGTTAAAAGACAGTGCATAAACCTCATGGCCCTCGCGGACAGCCTTGTTTAGTACAGTGTAAGAGTCCATTCCGCCGGAATAGATTACGACAACTTTTTCGCTCATAGGTGATTTGCCTCGATTTTGATAGAGGTTTACTTCAGGGCGCGATATACTACACGGCCGCTGGAGAAATGACAATTTTCTCGCGGTATTTTTCGACAACTTTATCTTAAACACGGGGCCATTTTGTACAAGGTTAACGAAATATTTGAAACAATTCAGGGTGAAGCAAGCTTCACTGGTACGCCTTCAATCTTTTTACGTTTGCAGGGCTGTCCAGTTGGTTGTGCTTGGTGTGATACCAAACAAACCTGGGAAACCAACGACACTTTTATTGTTTCATTGGATAACACTGTAGAAAAAAAGGCTGACTCAGAGTGGTGGGCGAACGCGAGTGCTGACGAGATCTTGGCGATTTTCGAGGCGCGGGGCTACCAAGCCAAACATGTGGTGATCACCGGTGGTGAACCTTGTATGTTTGATCTTCGCCCATTATGCGAGTTATTGCATAGTAAAGGGTACGGCACACAGATTGAAACCAGCGGTACATTTGAGATCCTCGCGCCAGCTGAAACTTGGGTTACCGTGTCGCCAAAAATTAATATGCGTGGAGGTTACAAAGTACTTCCAAGTGCAATGGCTCGTGCCGATGAGATAAAGCACCCCGTCGCGATGCAAAAGCATATTGAGGAATTAGAGGCGTTATTTGCACAAACTGGGGTTGAACCAAAGCTAGTGTATCTTCAGCCAATCAGCCAAAAAGCCAAGGCCACTAAGCTTGCAATAGACAATTGCAAAGCGAAAAATTGGCGCCTATCAGTTCAAGTGCACAAGTATTTAGGGATTAACTAAAGCGATTTGCCTAAGCGTATTTTAGCTAAAAATGCGGTGTGTTTAAGCAGAGGTACTGAACAAACCGCGATGCGTAGGCGTTAAGTTCTATGTAGAGGTCAATAACACTCGTTACTGACCATTTCAATCATTCTTTGCGTTTCACCACTGTTCTCAAATTGATAGAGATTGCGATTGATGTCTTTGAGCAATTCACGCCAATGTGGTTTTTGCTTGCTAAGCGCAAAGTAGAGGTGATTATACTTTATAGGTGGCGTCACTTTTTCTATGTTTCTTAGTAATTCAATTTTCTCAGCTCTAGGTAAGTCTGAATAATTGACCGTAAAGCGCAGCACTTTTGGATCGCCTATTACTAAATTTACGCGTTTACCGACGAGTAACTTCACCAGCTGTAAATCATTTACGGCCTCTACAGTAACAAATTCACCATTATCCATCATAGCATCAAACTCAGGGGTATTCTGATAGCCCCTCACGACACCAATGAGCTCATTCTTAACTGAGTTTAGATTGCCATCAAAGCGGTCTTCTTCACCTCTTCGCTTCAAAAAGCCGATTTCACCACCAGGAAAGGCATTAGATAAAGCAAGTAGCTCTCTGCGGGTCTTATTCTTGTGATTGTCAGACGGTGCTGAATCCTCAATATAGTATTCAGGGAATAATATATCGGCTTTTCCCGTTTCCGCGGCCCTTACGGCACGAGCCCAAGGCAAAAATTCAACATACACTTGATAATCTAAGTCTGTAAGCAGTGCGACGGCAAACTGAAAGGCCCAGCCTTTATTGCAGAGGTTTGCACCGATATAAGGTGGCCAATCTAATGTCACAATATGAATGAAGGCATTTTTGCCTTTCTTATTGTATAGATAGCCCCCTTGATACTTTTCTCCAGCAACAAGGCGAAATTCTCCACCCTTAAAGTAGGCAACGTTTAAATTCTCCCCATAGATGAAACTACTAAACATGAGAAAAAACATGAGTAATAAGGTCTTTACAATCATCGAAGTCAAAAAAGCGTAGCGAATAGGTAAAGTGTAGTGAAAGGAGGTGAAATTAAAAGGAATAATATAAAAAACAAAGGGGCAGTGATGCCCCTTCTTGGTAATCTAGAATATGAAACTCTACTCTTACTGCACTAATTCTTGTTCAGAGAATGTGTCTGCAAAGAGTGGGCTAGTTAGGTAACGCTCTGCAGCGCTTGGCAAAATAACCACGATGTTTTTATCAGCATTTTCAGGTTGCTCGGCAATACGCTTTGCGGCAACTAGGGCTGCGCCTGAAGAAATACCTACTAAAATACCTTCGTCTTTCATCAGCTGGTGTGCCATTGCAATTGCATCTTCATTCGACACTAACTCAACGCCATCAATAAGCTCAAGATCTAGGTTGCCCGGAATAAAGCCAGCACCAATCCCTTGAATTTTGTGTGGACCTGGTTTTACTTCGTCGCCCGCAAGGGTTTGCGTGATAACTGGTGAGTCAACTGGCTCAACAGCGATTGACTTAACATTTAGGCCTTTTTCATTTTTCAGATAGCGTGAAACACCGGTGATCGTGCCACCCGTACCAACGCCCGCAACGAAGTAATCGATATTACCTTCAAGTGCATCAAAAATTTCTGGACCCGTTGTTTCAAAGTGGATCTTCGGGTTTGCTGGGTTTTCAAACTGTTGCAGTAACACGTATTTTTCAGGGTTACTTGCTTGGATTTCATTTGCTTTTTCAATCGCGCCTTTCATGCCCTTGGCGCCTTCTGTCAGCACTAAATTTGCGCCAAGTGCTTTAAGTAGTTTACGACGCTCAAGACTCATCGTATTTGGCATAGTAAGTGTCAATTTATAACCGCGAGAAGCAGCAACGAAAGCCAATGCAATACCAGTGTTACCTGAAGTCGGTTCAATAAGTTCTTTACCTTCGCTAAGAAGACCCGCTTTTTCAGCTTCCCAGATCATAGACGCACCAATACGGCATTTAACGCTGAAGCTTGGGTTACGCGCTTCCACTTTTGCGTAAACATTGCCGCCAGAAACGCGATTGATTTTAACCAGCGGTGTATTACCGATAGTTAGACTGTTATCTGCATATACTTTAGTCATTTGTGTTCCCTAATCTAGGTTTGCTTGTATTCCATCACTTTACTGCGCATTTCGCAAAACGAAAGGAAAGATTGGCTATAAGATATATCAAATTTGCTTATAGCCAATAGTTATTTAAAGTTTTATATTTAAATCAACAAGGCATAACTGAACTTCATAAATACCGTCTTTTCGTCTTTAGTTATCTTTGACAAATCATCGTCTTGATAACCGTGATCGGAATAGCCTGCAAAGAAAACGGTTTGTGGGTTTAGTTTGTAGGAATAGAGCAGTTGGGTGCTGATACTTTTATAAGTCGCATCAACATCGTCATTATAATTGCTCTGGTTTCTCGAAATATCCGTGTTGATGATTGCCAATCTCAGATAGCTATTAATGTTAAATTGGTAAGTCAGGCGTATATCGCTCAGATTTGCGGTATAAACTTCCGCGCCATTCGCTTTCATTTTTTCGAATGTATGGCGCAATCTAACTTCAAAATGTTTGCCAAGATTGACGTTAATAACCGGACGGGCGAAATACAAATCACCAAGACGGTTGTTTGCAAGGTCAACGCGGTTTCCTTTACTTAAGTTTAAGCCTGCGAAAACGCCGGCCATTGGCTTGAACTCCATATAGGTCCACTGTGAATTCTCGGTAAATAGATCGGTATTGCCGTCAATCGCTAAACGGGTTTCATCATGTCGCAGTCCAGTGCGTTTTCTATGTTCAACACCGAAATCAAGAAAGCTTTGCAATGGGCCGTCAACTGCAAAGTTGGTTTGCACTTCTTTTTCTAATAACTCGCCTTGCTCGTTGTGGGAAATATCCCAGTCGGCGTACCAACGTGCACGGTTCCACCAGTTGTTGTCATCGCCATACCAACGGTACTCACCGCCAAAAAGAAATTTATTAAAGTCGACCTGAGTGATAAAGCCCATATCGGTTCTAAGTGCTGCATCGCGAGCTTGATAGCTGGTAAATGCCTTCCAGTGCTTGCGATTGTGCTCATAATTAACGTAATAGCCAGCACCACGGTCATCTTCGTCAATCACTCTGAGTACACTTTCGTTTAGGTCGCACTCCGCGAGCATACTATCACATAACGCTTCAGCAAAAGCGCTATCATAGTCTGTATCTGAGCCAATTAACTGTACTTGTAAGGTATCGTTATCTGTTGGCTTGTATTTGGCGTCTATACTCGCAACTTGGTTGCGATAGTCGTCGCTTTGCCTGGTCGTCGATGTCACGCCTACTGACAAGGTTTTGTTTAGGTCATGACGATATCTCAGTGCCATGTTTTGGCTTTTTCTTTCTAATGAGACAACGCTCGAGCCCAGATTTCCGGGAACAACGACATTGAGTCTTTCATCGTTGGCAATAAATCCTGCAAAAGTGTGACCGTTTTTATTACCGGTAAGCTTGATGCCATAATCGGGTGCTGAAATGTTCCGAGTATGAATAAGGTTAAGGTGAGAAGAAAAGTAATCGGAATTATCTAAAAAGAACGCCCGTTTTTCAGGGAAAAATAGGCTAAAGCTATTGTTAACGCTCAATTGTCCCGTGTCAGCTTCAACTTGTGAGAAATCAGGGTTTAATGTTGCGTTTAGCGTCATATCTGGTGTGATAGCCCACTTGACGTCTAAACCCGGCTCGACATTATTGTCGGCTTGCCATGGCTCTGCGATACCATCATCTATGTCGCGAGATTCTCGCCTATTGGTGACTAGTGTTGGAATAACGGCAAAGTTACTCCCTTGCTTAGCCTTAGCAAATCCTTGATATTTCGGCATTTGACAGATCCAGCAAGAGTTTGCATGTCGCAATTGCATGCTGGAGATGCGCAACCTTTCATTTCTCGGATAAAAACGCAGAAACTCTAAAGCCATGGTTTTGCGCTCGAGGGAGTCGTTAAAATTTAATACACGGAGTGGGATTTCAACTTCAACAACATAACCGTCTTTGTTTATCTTTCCGACGCTATCCCAGATCCCATTCCAAGAACCATTCTCACTTTTAGTGAGTTCGTTTTCAATTGAGTCTTGTTGTACACCTAGTGGATTGATGAAAAACTGGTAAGCGCTTTGGGCATTGTTAAATGAATCAATTTTAATGCCGACAAGATCATCTTCCCAGGCGCGGTCACGGTCACGATAAAATGCGCGGATCAACTTAGGATTAGGATCCTTTGCATCAAAAGCGATAAACAAAGATTGACCATTTTCATATACGTAGGCCTTAGTTTGTACTGGACTTGATTGGTTCTCGTATGGCCAAGTGATGTTGTTGATATCTATTTCTAATGCACGTTGCCAAATATCGGCTTCAAGTACACCATCAATTTTTGCAGAACTATCGATAAATGGGATTTTATTTGGGTCTAGTGCCCATGTTTGGCTAGATAGACTAAGCGCGAAAAAAGAGTAGGTTACAGCTTTAAGCATGAATTTAATTATTTTACAGAGACTTTTTCCAGTATTAGATAATATGCAATGAGCTGAAACAATTTATTTTCGTCAAGTTGCAATTATTTACGTTAGGTGGCGAATATGTATACATAAAATGTACAAATCTATTTATCTCCATCGAATTAATAGCAAAGGTGGTCAAAAACATGTTACAACAACGCCTTTGAAAATCTGCTAGGAAGTAACTATGTCTCTTATATTGAAGCTAGTGGCGGGTATCGTCGCTGGTATGTTGGCGGGTCTGTACTTGCCGACTGTGTTAGTTGAGCTCTTATACACCTTCAAGGTGATCATAGGGCAACTTATCAGCTTTACTATTCCTCTGATAATCCTGCTTTTTATTGCTTCGGGTATAGCAGGCTTACCAAAGGGATCGGGCCACTTGCTTGGTAAGACAGTCGGCTTTGCTTATGGGTCAACCATTATTGCTGGCACATTAGCATTTTTATTAGTTAATGCTTTCATCCCATTCTTTGACGGGGGCGTTGCTTATCAAGCCGTGGAAGAATCTCATCTTAAGAGCTTTATTAATATCGAGATCCCTCCGCTAATGGGAGTGATGACGGCACTTGCAACGGCATTTATCTTTGGTATTGGGATGAGTCAGTGCGGTTTAACTAAACTTAAAGGTGTCACTGACGAAGCGAGAGATGTGGTAGATGCACTGCTTGCGAAAGTTATTATTCCAGTATTACCGCTTTACATCGCCGGTGTTTTTGCTGAAATGGCAGTAGCTGGTACGGTATTCGACACCCTGAGTACGTTTGGCGTGGTACTGCTTGCCGCGATTATTATGCATTGGCTATGGCTAAGCACTTTGTTTGTGGTGAGCGGCCTGTTACTTGGTAGAAATCCATTGGAATTAATCAAAAATATGCTACCTGCGTATTTTACCGCTATTGGTACTATGTCGAGCGCGGCAACTATTCCTGTGTCTCTTCGTGCAAGTAAATCTAATAATGTTAACGAAGAGGTTGCCAATTTTACCGTACCACTTTGTGCCACCATCCATTTGTCAGGGTCGACTATTACCATAGTGACTTGTGCAATGGCTGTGATGCTGCTTTCTCCTGAGATGGTTGTCCCGTCATTGTCGGAAATGTTGCCATTCATCTTTATGCTTGGTGTCGTAATGATTGCGGCTCCTGGTGCGCCGGGTGGCGCGGTTATGTCTGCGCTTGGGTTATTGACGAGTATGCTTGGTTTTAATGAAGGCGCAGTGGCATTGATGATTGCTTTATATTTAGCGCAAGACAGTTTTGGCACGGCATGTAACGTAACCGGTGACGGTGTGATTGCACTTTGGGTCGATAAATTTTCAAAGCAAAGCTGAGTCATATAAAAATAAATCTACTATAAGTCGCTATGGCTAAATGCTATAGCGACTGTCTTTAAAATCACAAAGCGGTGAAATTATAATCAAACTGCTTCTTTCATTAATTAACTATTTGGTTAATTCATATCAAAATTGTATTTTTCTCTCGTTTCTATCGTTATGCTTTTAAAAAATATGTGGTAATCTCAAACATCTGGAAGCGGGGCTGTTGGTTGCTTCGCTCCTTTTACCAATATATATGTAGAGGGTGTGCCATTGATTAATGTGCTTTTAGTTGATGATCATGAACTTGTCAGGACTGGCATAAAACGCATTTTAGATGATGTGCGTGGCTTTAAAGTGGTAGGAGAAGCCAAAACCGGTGAGGAAGCCGTAACCTTTTGTCGCCAAAGTGAGCCTGACATTGTGCTAATGGACATGAACATGCCTGGTATTGGTGGATTGGAAGCGACCAAAAAGATTTGCCGTTACTGTCCAGATGTAAAAGTTATTGTGCTTACCGTGCATTGTGAAGATCCTTTCCCAAGCAAGGTAATGCAAATTGGTGCGCATGGTTACCTAACAAAAGGTGCTGGCCCTGATGAAATGATCAATGCAATACGTGCAGTTAATGCTGGTCAGCGTTATATTGCGCCAGAAATTGCTCAGCAAATTGCCCTTGCGCAATTTAGTGGCCGCAATGACGAAAACCCTTTCCAATCGCTATCGGAAAGAGAATTGCAGATCATGCTCATGATCACCAAAGGTGAGAAAGCACAAAATATTGCAGATCGCTTGAACCTGAGCTCTAAGACGGTAAATAGTTATCGCTATCGCATGTTTGAAAAGCTCAATGTGAGCGGTGATGTGGAATTAACCCACTTGGCGATTCGCCATAAAATGATCGATATAGATAGCAGTCATTAAGTTCTTTTTAAATGACTGAATTTGATTACAAACCTTTCCTTAAGACATTAACAACAGAACCTGGTGTGTACCGCATGTACGATGTGGACGACCAGGTTATCTATGTTGGTAAAGCAAAAAACCTCAAAAAACGAGTTTCTAGCTACTTCCGTTCAAATATCACAGATAGTAAAACGCGAGTATTGGTCAGTAATATTGACCATATTGAAGTAACGCTAACGAATACCGAAACCGAAGCGCTGCTTTTAGAAAATAACTTAATTAAGAAATACCAACCACGATATAACATCCTCTTAAGAGATGATAAAAGTTATCCGTATATTTTCTTGAGCGCCCATCAACATCCAAGACTTGCATTTCATCGTGGTAGTAGAAAACAAAAAGGCGAATATTTTGGTCCTTTTCCTAGCAGTGCTGCGGTATCGGAAAGTCTAAGGTTAATGCAGAAGATCTTCCCGGTTAGGCAATGCGAAGATGCGTATTACCGCGCACGCAGCCGACCTTGTTTGCAGTATCAGTTAAAAAGATGTTCAGGACCATGCGTTGGCAAAGTAAGCGACGAAGAATACCAAGAACAAGTAGCCATGGTTCGACAGTTTTTGACGGGACGTTCACAGGACGTTATCTCAGCGCTGGTGGAGCGAATGGAAACTGCCAGTATGTCTTTGGATTTTGAGAAAGCAGCAAAACACAGAGATCAAATTGCTTTATTAAGGCAAATGCAAGAACAGCAGTCCATTGCAGGAAACTTTGCAGAGCTTGATGTCATCGGTTATGAGCAGAAGAACGGTTTAGTGGCCATTCATGTACTGATGATAAGGGAGCATAAGGTACTTGGGACGAAAACACATTTTCCAAAAGTACCAAAAGATTCTGGCGCAGATGAAGTGCTAACTTCTTTCATCGGGCAGTATTATATTTCAACGGGTAACCACTCTAGAATTGCTAAAGAAATTGTATTGCCATTCGAAATAGAAGAAGGAAGTGCATTAGAAGCTGCACTGACTCAAGTTTCGAAGCGCAAAGTTAATTTCAAATGTAACGTTCGTGGGGAACGAGCCCAATATCTTGCATTAGCAAATAAAAATGCGCAAAACAGTATTGAAGTTAAACAAAGTGTACAAGACTCAATCACCAAACGATACGCCAAACTAAAAGCAGTGCTAGGGCTTTCAGACATTCAAAGAATGGAGTGTTTTGATATCAGCCATACCATGGGAGAAAACACGGTCGCATCGTGTGTTGTATTTGATGGTCAAGGGCCAAACAATAGAGAGTATCGCAGATATAACGTCACAGGGATCACCCCAGGGGATGATTACGCAGCGATGGATTTTGCATTAAATAAGCGCTACGGCAAAATGTCGGATGAAGCGAAAGTACCCGATATTATTTTTATTGATGGTGGTAAGGGGCAGTTAGGTAGGGCGGAATCTTTCTTCGCTGATTGGCAACTCAGTAAAATGCCGATACTGATAGGGGTTGCAAAAGGCACAAGCCGAAAGCCTGGATTAGAAACATTGCTAATAGATGGTGGTCGTAAAACGGTGAATGTCGAAAGTGATTCACCTGCATTACACCTTATCCAGCATATCCGCGACGAATCACATCGCTTTGCAATTGCAGGGCATCGTAATAAAAGACAAAAACAAAGAACGCAATCTGTGCTTGAAGAGATTGAAGGCGTAGGTCAGAAAAGACGTCAGGCACTACTTAAGTTTTTAGGAGGCATGCAGGGAGTTAAATCTGCAAATATACATCAATTAAAGCAAGTTCCTGGGATCAGCCCTGAAATGGCTGAAAAGATATTTAATCATTTGCATGACAAAGCTTAAGCAATCATGCGAACATAGAAAAAAAGACAATACCAAGTAGTTATGTGGAATATTCCAAATACGCTCACAACATTTAGATTGCTACTCATTCCCGTGTTTGCAGTCGTTTTTTATCTTCCTTATTCATGGGCGTTTTTTGCCGCCGCTTTTATTTTCTGGTTAGCTTCCGTTACCGATATCCTCGATGGCTATCTTGCGCGTAAGTTGGAACAGTCAACACCATTTGGTGCTTTTTTAGATCCTGTTGCCGACAAGGTGATGGTCAGTGTTGCTTTAGTGATACTTGCTACACATTATGATAATTATTTCATTACTATTTCTGCTGTTGTCATTATTAGTAGAGAAATAGTTATTTCTGCGCTGCGTGAATGGATGGCTGAACAAGGTAAAAGAGGAAGTGTTGCAGTATCTTGGCTGGGCAAATTCAAAACAGCTGCACAGATGTTAGCTATTATAGGTTTGATTTGGCAATTATCAGATTGGATGACAATGCTAAGTTACGCACTTTTAGCTATAGCGACATTGCTAACATTAGTTTCTATGATCCAGTATCTCTATGCTGCAAAAGGAGAATTGACTAATTCTTGACTTGAAATGATTATAAACCCAGCGGTTTAGATAAATTTTGAGCAAACGATTCAAAACATTCATTTTTTATGTTGACGCGTTCCAGAACTTCTGTAGAATGCGTCCGTGTTGAGAGGGCAGTATGTCATCTAAATGAAATTTAGATAGCATCACCTAGCAAGTTAAAGTTTAGAGAAGCTTAGTAAATAAGTAGATTTAAATAATGGAACGCGAGTATAGCTCAGCTGGTAGAGCGCGACCTTGCCAAGGTCGAGGTCACGAGTTCGAACCTCGTTACTCGCTCCAAATTTGCGGCGGAATGGCAGAGTGGCCATGCAGCGGATTGCAAATCCGTCTACCTCGGTTCGACTCCGGGTTCCGCCTCCATTTCTCAACATATCCACATGCGAAAGCAAACCCGATGCCCGGGTGGTGGAATTGGTAGACACAAGGGATTTAAAATCCCTCGCTGGTAACAGCGTGCCGGTTCAAGTCCGGCCCCGGGCACCATTTATATCGGGATTTGTATGTAACAAATCTATATGGTTTTTATATACAAAACGGAACGCGAGTATAGCTCAGCTGGTAGAGCGCGACCTTGCCAAGGTCGAGGTCACGAGTTCGAACCTCGTTACTCGCTCCAATTTTTGCTTTCACACCCGATGCCCGGGTGGTGGAATTGGTAGACACAAGGGATTTAAAATCCCTCGCTGGTAACAGCGTGCCGGTTCAAGTCCGGCCCCGGGCACCATTTATTTTTCACATGTCAAATTTACCAGTGTGAAAAATGGAATGCGAGTATAGCTCAGCTGGTAGAGCGCGACCTTGCCAAGGTCGAGGTCACGAGTTCGAACCTCGTTACTCGCTCCAATATTCTTCATGGCGGAATGGCAGAGTGGCCATGCAGCGGATTGCAAATCCGTCTACCTCGGTTCGACTCCGGGTTCCGCCTCCATATCGCATATTCTCCTTATTCTTAATATCTTTCTTATTTACCTTTTTTATTATACAAAAACGCCACTGTTACTGATTTATCCACATCTTTTTTACTTAGACATTGTTTCTTTAGATCCCAGAATCATTACTATAGCTACTAGCCAATAATAAGAAGGATCGAAAGTTAGTATTCAATACCTTTATAAACGCACCTATCTTCATATTTTCGATAAAAGGTATCATTTAGGTATCTAGTCCTGCTTATTGGATAGACTTACTGCTTCTTAGTAGCTTTGCATTTTCACTTCCACATAATTTACGTACACCTTCTCTACATAAAGCAGAATTGACCTGGCTTTGTTTCGATTTCTATATGTAAGTAGACAAGTTGATATGCTAACAGATGCTATATAACGCCATTTGTTTTAGTTGTTCCACTGTGATGCTTAAAGTTTATGTAGGCTCGCATGACCTCAATTCGGTTTTCCTGAGCAAAAAACATACTGTTTTGACATGTTTCGTTTGTTTTTTGTTCGAACACATCTTTTTTATAAGTTTTAATGAAAAAAGGGGTTGCACTAAAATCGGATCTCCCTATAATGCGCATCCACCGACACGGGGAGCAACGCTGAAAAGCAATAAGCCAACGAGTTGGTAGTCGAGTAAAACTTAGCTTTGAAATCTTAAGAGAAAACTTCTCAAGAAATTCAAAATTAAGTGTTGACAAAAAATCGGGAGTGCTTAGAATGCACATCCCTCGAAACAACGAAATGTTTCGAAATGTTCTTTAAAAATATGAAGCAATCATCTGTGTGGGCACTCGTACAGATTGAGTTCTAACAGCAGATTCTAGTTCGCTAGATGACGCAAACAAATTTAGAGTCTCAATTGTAACTGAGTGACTATATAGTCAATTCGTTTTGATTTTACTTTTTTGAAAAGTAGAAACAAACAATCAGAATTCATTGAGTACGAAACTTAGGTTTCGAAAAAAACTTTTAATTGAAGAGTTTGATCATGGCTCAGATTGAACGCTGGCGGCAGGCCTAACACATGCAAGTCGAGCGGTAACATTTCTAGCTTGCTAGAAGATGACGAGCGGCGGACGGGTGAGTAATGCTTGGGAACATGCCTTGAGGTGGGGGACAACCATTGGAAACGATGGCTAATACCGCATAATGTCTACGGACCAAAGGGGGCTTCGGCTCTCGCCTTTAGATTGGCCCAAGTGGGATTAGCTAGTTGGTGAGGTAAAGGCTCACCAAGGCGACGATCCCTAGCTGGTTTGAGAGGATGATCAGCCACACTGGAACTGAGACACGGTCCAGACTCCTACGGGAGGCAGCAGTGGGGAATATTGCACAATGGGCGCAAGCCTGATGCAGCCATGCCGCGTGTGTGAAGAAGGCCTTCGGGTTGTAAAGCACTTTCAGTCAGGAGGAAAGGTTAGTAGTTAATACCTGCTAGCTGTGACGTTACTGACAGAAGAAGCACCGGCTAACTCCGTGCCAGCAGCCGCGGTAATACGGAGGGTGCGAGCGTTAATCGGAATTACTGGGCGTAAAGCGTACGCAGGCGGTTTGTTAAGCGAGATGTGAAAGCCCCGGGCTTAACCTGGGAACTGCATTTCGAACTGGCAAACTAGAGTGTGATAGAGGG
>JWIH01000010.1 GCA_000814665.1 Pseudoalteromonas flavipulchra NCIMB 2033 = ATCC BAA-314 | reverse complement strand
CCCTCTATCACACTCTAGTTTGCCAGTTCGAAATGCAGTTCCCAGGTTAAGCCCGGGGCTTTCACATCTCGCTTAACAAACCGCCTGCGTACGCTTTACGCCCAGTAATTCCGATTAACGCTCGCACCCTCCGTATTACCGCGGCTGCTGGCACGGAGTTAGCCGGTGCTTCTTCTGTCAGTAACGTCACAGCTAGCAGGTATTAACTACTAACCTTTCCTCCTGACTGAAAGTGCTTTACAACCCGAAGGCCTTCTTCACACACGCGGCATGGCTGCATCAGGCTTGCGCCCATTGTGCAATATTCCCCACTGCTGCCTCCCGTAGGAGTCTGGACCGTGTCTCAGTTCCAGTGTGGCTGATCATCCTCTCAAACCAGCTAGGGATCGTCGCCTTGGTGAGCCTTTACCTCACCAACTAGCTAATCCCACTTGGGCCAATCTAAAGGCGAGAGCCGAAGCCCCCTTTGGTCCGTAGACATTATGCGGTATTAGCCATCGTTTCCAATGGTTGTCCCCCACCTCAAGGCATGTTCCCAAGCATTACTCACCCGTCCGCCGCTCGTCATCTTCTAGCAAGCTAGAAATGTTACCGCTCGACTTGCATGTGTTAGGCCTGCCGCCAGCGTTCAATCTGAGCCATGATCAAACTCTTCAATTAAAAGTTTTTTCGAAACCTAAGTTTCGTGCTCAATGAATTCTGATTGTTTGTTTCTACTTTTCAAAAAAGTAAAATCAAAACGAATTGACTATATAGTCACTCAGTTACAATTGAGACTCTAAATTTGTTTGCGTCATCTAGCGAACTAGAATCTGCTGTTAGAACTCAATCTGTACGAGTGCCCACACAGATGATTGCTTCATATTTTTAAAGAACGTTTCGAAACATTTCGTTGTTTCGAGGGATGTGCATTCTAAGCACTCCCATTTTTTTGTCAACACTTAATTTTGAATTTCTTGAGAAGAAGTTTTCTCTTAAGTTTTCAAAGCTAAGTTTTACTTGACACTAACTCGTTGCTGCTTTGCTTTTCAGCGCAGTGGCCCGCGTCAGTGGGGTCGCATTATAGGGCGATCCGATTTTAGTGCAACCCCTTTTTTCATTAAAACTTATAAAAAAAGTTTGTTCGAACAGAAAACACACAAAACCGCTTAAAAACCACATTAATGCAATATTTTCTTCATAAAACTGTCACCAGTTTTCGCGAAGGGATCATAAGTATTGATCAAATTTGGGAGGATGCAAGATACAGTTGAAGAAATTTTCACCTGTATCTTGGTATTCAACTATCTATTCTTTTAGTAAAGAAGACTATATAGCTTTCGTCGATATGCTGAAGCAACACTATCGCCATCAGGAAGCGAAGCGATAATATCTAAAAAGCCCTTTTTGGCTTCACCGTAGTTCATATCTTTCTTAAGCACCATAAGTAGACTTGCCAATGCTTCTTCTTTTTTACCCACATCTAACTGAGCTTGAGCTAGCTGACAACGTAAGTCTAATGAATCAGGCTCAGCTTCCACCGCTTGCTCTAGACGCTTTACCTCTGGTGAATCTTGTGCAGCCGCAGCTTGCGCCAATTTAGCGACTAAATTGTGGTAATACGGGTCTCGCTGTTCTTCATTTATAGAATCTAATAACGCTTGAGCTTCATCAAATTTTTGAATTTGCATACAGATATCCGCAAACACCAACTTAACCCGAGTGTTACTACTGTCAATGTCGTATGCCTTCTTCGCATAGCCAAAGGCATTATTTAGGTCGCCGCTTGCGAGGAATTGCTTCGCTTGATCAAGTAAAATAACTTCAGGTGATGGCAAATGCTCAGACAAAGCTTCTTTAATTTCTTCTTCTGTTTTTGCCCCTGCCAGCATATCTACTGGCGCACCACCTTTTAAAATCACAATCGTTGGCAAAGCTTGTAAACCAATTTGCTGAGCGAGTTGAGATGCAAGAGCTTGTTGGACATCACAATCAATAACGCCTATGGTTATATGTTCACTATAAGCTGCCGCTATCCTCTCCAATATTTGGTCTTGCTGAACACATTCAGGATTTTGATTGCTATAAAAGGTCAGCAATAACACTTTCTCTGGATTTGGATCGGTTATTACTTGCTGAATGTTTTCAGGGGTTAGTTGGATTTTATTGCTCATATTCTATTTTCTGTCTGAGTAATTAATATGGTTGATATAGTGACACTATCTGAATTTACAACCAAGCCAAGAAAACAATTATGCAGAGCTTGGCTTTCTCTTTCGGGTAAATTTCCCCTTTCTTGCCCCACGTTTTTTAAATGCAGGTACAGGAACACCTTTCAGTGCATTCGTATTGATAGACTGAGCGCTGTCAATAAATCCACCTAACTCATCACAAAGCGGTTGCATAAATTGATTATACGACGTTTCCTTATTGGCGATCTTTCCGAGCAATGACTCCCAGAGCGCAGTTCTGTCTGGTAATGAAAGTGACTCAGGTAGGGTTTGAATAAATGCTTTTCCCAGCGCCGTAGAATATATCGTCTTTCCTTCTCGTCTAAGAAACTGCCGTCTAAACAAAAGCTCAATAATTCCAGCCCGCGTCGCCTCAGTGCCAAGCCCGTCAGTGTCTTTCAATACCTTTTTGATAGATTGATCGGAAACAAACCGTGCAATACCTGTCATCGCACCTAATAAGGTGGCTTCAGTGTAATGCTTTGGCGGCTGAGTTTGTTTTTCTTTAACTTCACCTTTCTCGCATAAAAGCTGCTCTCCTACCTGTAACTCCGGCAATAGGCTTTCTTTTTCTATCTCATGGCCTTTAAACAGTATCTTGAACCCTTGATCTGTTATTTGCTTCGCTTGTGCTTTGAATTGACCACCACTAATCTCCAACTCCACTTTAGTTTCGTTGTAGCGGTAGGGGTGAAAGAATTGTGCAAGGTATTGTACAGAGATAAGTTGATAGACCTGCAACTCTCTATGCCCAAGCTGAGCACTGCGGAGCTTTTTAGTGGTTGGAATGATGGCGTGATGCGCTTCTACCTTTTTATCATTCCAACACGCTCCTTTTAGATTCATATCAGCTAACTTAATAAACTTACTTTCTATTCCCTGATTGTGCTCGGCAGCCGCAATGACTTGCTCTCTTTCAACAAAATGTTCTTGTGGTAAATAACGGTTATCGGATCTAGGGTAAGTGATCAGTTTATGTTTCTCATAGAGTGCCTGACAAATATCCAACACTTGCTGAGCCGATAAACCGTAGCGCTTATTTGCGTCAATCTGCAAAGAAGAAAGGTTATAGGGTAGCGGCGGATTTATCTTTTTTGGTTTTGTTTCAACCTTATTTATTGTTGCTTGCTTTTGACTGATCCGATCCGCAACGTTTTCGGCTAAGGCTTTAACCAAAACACGCCCATCTTCGTCCATATAGGGCTTACATGCTTCACTTGGTACCCACTTAGCTTCAAAAACACCCCAATTTGGTTTATTGATGTGTGCAATCACCTCATAAAATGGTTTAGATACAAAGTTCTCTATTTCTAAATCCCTTCTAACAACCAAACCAAGTACCGGAGTTTGCACTCTGCCAACCGACAAAACGGTATTCACTCCCGCTTTTTGCCCGGCCAACGTAAATGCTCTGGTTAAATTCATACCAAATAGCCAATCCGCTCTAGCTCTTGCAAGCGCAGATACACTCAAAGGAACAAACTCTTGATTAGAACGTGTCGAAGCCAATGCCTTTTTCACAGCTTGTGGGTTCAAATCACTGATCAACAAGCGCCGGATCGTTGCTCTTTTCCGGTCTGGCAAATTTACGAATTGAAATACTTCGTCCACAAGCAATTGCCCTTCTCTATCAGGATCTCCAGCATGGTAGATTTCATCGGCTTTTGTGAGTAACTTTTTTAAAGTGCTAAGCTGCTTTTTTGTTTTTGGCTTTGCTTTGAACTGCCATTGAGTAGGCACGATTGGTAGATCATGAAACTGCCATTTTTTGTATTTGGCGTCGTAGTCTTCAGGTTCTGCTTGTTCCAACAGGTGACCTATACACCAAGAAACCACATCACCATTCGCGACTTCTATATAACCATCTTGTTTTTTATGTGGTTTTGGTAAGACATCGGCAATTGCTCGACCTAAAGAGGGTTTTTCTGCGATATAGAGTTTCATGATTAGCTTAACTGTATATAGATACAGTTATCATAGTGAATTTTGACGAAAAACGCCATAGCTGCAAAGAGACTGTCTCCAGTCTCTTTGCAAACCAACAAACTTACGTTCTTAATAAATTAAGTTGCTTGTGTTTTTGTTCGACTATCAGCGTCATTGAACTGGCCGCTTGTTCAACTTCATCTGCGAACTTCGAAAGCTCAGCAGCGGCATCTGAAATGCCCGTTGTATTTGTATTAATTTCTTCGGTAACCATACTTTGCTCTTCCGCAGCCGTCGCAATTTGTGTTACTTCGTTAGAAATGCTTGTCAGCTCAGCAACTAGCGTACTCATTAACCTAGCCGATTCTTGGCAATAACTCACTGCGTCTTCACCTAGCTGCACAGAACTCTCAATGATCCGGCCTGAGTTCGCGACTTCACTCTGTAGGTTATCTATTAGTTTACTAATGTCGTCCGTCGATGCTTGTGTTTTTGACGCCAAAGCTCGAACTTCATCTGCAACAACCGCAAAACCACGCCCTTGCTCCCCTGCCCTTGCCGCTTCAATTGCCGCGTTTAAGGCCAGTAAATTAGTTTGCTCTGCAATAGCTCTGATCACTTCTAGTATTTTAGAAATATCATCACTGCGCTCAGATACCTTCACGACCGCTTGTTTTGCATCAATGACTTGATCCGCCATTGATTGCACCGTTTCGGTCGTTTTAATGATGCTTTGTTCGCTTTGCTGAACTTGATCTGCGGCCTGATTCGTACTTGCAGCCGCTTTTTCCGATGCCCGAGCCACCTCTGAAGCAGTTGCACTGAGTTCGTTAATTGCAGTAACTACGCTATCTATTTCTAAGTGCTGATTAGCGACTTTGTTTTTGATGTTTATCGCGGCTTCTGTTGTTCGATGCGACTGCTCGTAGGAAGATTCAGCAAGACCTTTGAGGTCATCAATCATCTTTCGTAGTTTATCAGTAAAGCGGTTAAAGCCATGTGCCAAGGCAATCAACTCAGCATGATGACTCACTTCTAGTTCATGCGTTAAATCGCCTTCGCTAGAAGCTAAGTTCTCTACCCGCTCCTGAATATGCGTAAGCGGACCAATAATTGTGTTCACTAATACCACCGCAATGGCAATGCCAATAACAGCAATAACGATACCGATAATGAGCATCCAGCGACCAACGGAGTTTGTCGACTCCTCCAGCTGGCTTTGCAGCGTTGTAGCAGAACTCAGTGCAATTGCCTTAGGCAGTTCGATTACCAGAGACCAAGTGGTGTTTGGCAACGCAATGTTGATAGGTACTGCTACGACTAAATCTTCACCAAGCTCTTTAATCCCTGAACCTGTGTGCAGCGATTTTAACACCTCAGCCCTATCTGACTTTGTCGACTCAGCAAGTGGGCGGGCTAAATTTTTGTAGTGACTAGAACCCACAACAAGACCCAGCTCACTTAACAAGGTTACCTTAGCGGCTCCTGAGTAAAGCGAGTTTGAGAGCTCGTCGACCATAGTTTGAAAAATCGGCAAATTTACATCTACGCCCACTAAGCCTCTAAATTGACGATTGACCACGACTGGCGTGGTCAATGAGGTCATCAGCATTTTGTTGCCCGGAGAAATTTCATATAAATAGGGCTCCATGATACACGGCGCTACTTTATCTTTTGCGCACAGATACCACTCGGCTTCTCGTAGGCCAAACTCATTGATTGCATCGGCATATTTTTCTTCTGCCGACTCAACTTTTTGTTGCATCGGACCATTGGCTTCTTGAGTAAAGTAGAGCTCTAAGGTACCAGCACCCGGCACAGAGTGACTCGAACCACCTTGATTACTGGCATCATTGCCATCGTAACCATTCGGTTCAAACTGTGCATACATAGAAGACACAAAGCGATTTTGCTTTAGCGCACCATTGACAATTTCTTGCACTTGTTCACGGCTCAGAGGATCCTGCTCGGCGGTATGAGATAGTACACCCGCCAAAGTATAAGGAACACGATAGGCTTCATTGATAAAGCCAGCCACACGTTGCCCATATTGATTGCCTTTAGCGATAAGACCTTGGGATATTTCATCATAAATCGCTTGTTGGACCCCTTCACTTTGCTTGGTATTTTCTGCTGCAAGGTGAAACCACATTGTTGTCACTAATATAACAACCAAACTCGTTACTAATGCTGTTACAAAGAATAAGAGTTTGTTTTTAATCGAAGCTTGTTTCATAACATTCCCAGTTTTTAGACTTAGTATGCAAACAAATTGCACTGCACGTTCATCATCAACTTGATAAAACGAGTGACCCCTATTTTTATCGGCGACTATGAAGTCTTTTTTAACTGTAGCAAAAAATTTAATAACGTACTGAAATTTATGATGCTTGAGTGGGATTATTTAGGGAATAAATTATAAAGTGATGGGTAAAAAAAATAGCGCCGAAGCACTATTTTTTTATCTTGTCTTTGCCTGTCGTCTTTTCATTACTCGGCAAGCGGTGATGTATTGCTGACTTAATCAGCATATATCCAGAAATAGGGGCTGTGAGCAGCAAAAATATTGAAATCAAGATTTCCTTTACACTCACACCATCAGTCGTGGTACTAAAATACACCATTGCCGAGGTCAATAAGCACGCCATTCCAAGCGTTGTGGCCTTTGTAGGACCGTGGAGACGCATAAAAAAGTCAGGCATTTTCACAAGACCAATAGAGCCTATCAATACAAACGCACCACCTAACAGTAATAAAATGGAAATTATCCATTCCGACATATCGCTCTCCTATTCTATGATGTCGCCGCGTAGCAAATACTTACATACCGCAACCGTACTTACAAAACCAAGCATTGCTATTAGTAATGCGGCTTCAAAGTACAATGCAGTCCCCATACTCATTCCATAAAGAATAATAAGCGCAATGGTATTTATATACATGGTATCGAGCGCTAAAATTCTATCTGGAATTGAAGGTCCAACAACCAAACGCCAAAGATTTAGCAAAAGTGATACACCTATCATCGCAAAGACGATCAGAATTACAGTTTCTAGCATTCAAAAATCTCCTTCAATGGCGCTTCATAACGAGATTTAATAGTATCAATCAACGCCTGCTCATCCGTAAGATCTAACACGTGGATCAATAAGTATTTACGTTCTGGTTTTTCGCCACTTTTTACAGACTCAGGCCAAGGGTATACCTCAGCACTGACGGTGCCAGGAGTTAAAGATACCGTGCTGGCTAAAATAGTGATTGGCATAGCTTGATCTATATCGAGCGGCACCAACACGAAACCGGGGCGTAATTTCTTCGTTGGTCCTAAGATCTTTATCGCAACCTCAACGTTGGCGGTAATGATATCGTAAAGCACCAACAACAAATGAGTAAACGCACGCCATGGCTTAATGATCAATGGCTGCTTAGTTCTAAACCGATAGGTAATCAGCGGGATCACAATCGCTAGAATAGTCGCGAGAATAATATGCCCAGCTGACACACTATTATTCAGCAATAACCATACGGTAAATAGTAGTAAGCTGCGAAATGGAGTTGGTAGCCATTTAAATCTTGCTTCTAAACGCATCTATTTCGCTCCTTTTAACACAGCATTCGTCATGCTAGAAAAGTCGTGCAAAGAGTCGGCTGCCGACAATGCGTAATCAGTCAATGGACCGGCAAAAATCACCATTAACGGCGCACAAGTTATCAAAGTAAGAATTGCGATAATTTGGGCAGGATGCGCTTTTTCTGCCGATTGTGTATCGACTTTACCCGTATGATGCCAAAACACAGTGCTACCTGCTTTTGAGACACTGACTAATACCGCCAAGCTTACTAATAAATACACCGCCCAAAACCAGTATGTGTGGCTCGACTCGATGGTCGACTTTAAGATCCATACTTTGCCAATAAAGCCTGATAACGGCGGCATACCAATCACAGTGATTGCCGCAATCGCAAACATGATGCCAAGTAACATAGGTTGAACTACTGGGCGACCCGCGGTGATCCTGTCAGCAACTTTACCCCTTTGTTTCCCCACTAAGTCAGCGAGTAAGAACAAAGCAGCAGACACTAACGTCGAGTGCACTAAGTAGTAAATGGCTGCAGCGCTGCTATTTACCGTTTGTACGGCGACTAATGCCACTAAGGTACCAACTGACACCACCACTAAATTTGCAGACAGCTTACGCAAATCTTGACTAGCAAGTACACCGATCCCACCCATGACGATAGTCGCCAGAGCGAGCCACCATAGCCACTCTTGTGCCATATGACTTAATTCACCAGCTTGATCGCCAAAAATCAGTGTATACACACGCATCATGGAATACACACCCACTTTAGTCATGATTGCGAATAAAGCAGCTACTACAGGTAACGCGGTTGCATAGGTGTTTGGCAGCCATAGATGAAGCGGTAACAAGGCGCCTTTTAGCGCAAATACAACCAATAATAACAAGCCGCCAATCTTAGCAAGATAAACATCATCTCCTTGTAAGAAGGTGATCTTATATGCCATATCCGCCATGTTCAGAGTACCAAGTACACCGTACAAGATACCTAATGCAATCAAAAATACCGACGAACCCACAAGATTTAGGATCACGTATTGCAATGAAGCACGGGTATTATGCTTGTCACCACCATGCATTAACAACGCATAAGACGCTATCAACAAAATCTCAAAGAATACAAATAAGTTGAAGGCGTCACCAGTTAAGAAGGCGCCGTTTACCCCCATCACCAAAAAGTGCAGTAACGGATGGAAGAAACTTCCTCTTTCGTCATCTCCAGCACAGCTATACAGCGAACACACAAAACACAACAACGCGGTTAAGCTGACTAACAGAGTAGAAAGTTGATCAGCAACTAACACAATACCAAATGGCGCTTGCCAGTTACCAATCGCATAAACCTGAATGCCAGACTGCTGAACATGTAGTAAAAGTGAGGCACAAACTGCAAACGTAATTAGCGACATAAGTACTGAAACTTTACGCCTAATCGCTAAGTTTTTACCACACGGTGGCATCAGCAGGATCACCCCTGCCAACATAGGTAATAAAATAGGTAAAGAAGTCAAATGTTGGATCATGCTTTACCCTTTTTGTCAGGAACAATGCCATTTACATGGTCATTACCCAAATCAGAACGACCGCGAATAGCTAAGATCACGACAAATGCCGTCATCGCGAACCCGATAACAATTGCCGTCAATACCAAGGCTTGCGGCAGTGGATCTGCATACTCACTGCTATAACCAAGCACTGCTGCTTTGTTTAAGGTCAATCTACCCGATGCGAACAAAAACAAGTTGACCGCATAAGACAACATAGTTAAACCAAGAACAACAGGGAATGTTCTTGCTCGTAGAATCAAAAATACGCCACAGGCTACTAGCAAGCCCACGCACGATGCATAAAGCAATTCCATTAAATATTCACCTCTTCTTTGGGCGCATTTGCCGTTACTTTACCTAGGCTCGCCAAAATCATCAGCGTTGCACCTACCACGGTGATATAAACACCAAGGTCGAATGCGATGGCACTTGCCAACTCAGTTTTACCTACCAATGGGATATCAAAATAATCAAACCATGAGGTTAAGAATGGTTTGCCAAAGAACCAACTTCCCACACCGGTTGCTAGAGAAATAGCGATACCCGTTGCGATAATCTTGCGGTAATTGACATCAAAGCGCTCTGCAATCCAATTCGAACCATGAGCAATATATTGTAAAATAAAGGCTATCGCCGTGATTAGGCCCGCGATAAATCCACCACCCGGTAGATTGTGGCCGCGCAAGAAAATATAAACCGAAACCAGCAATGCCAAAGGCAATAAGCTTTGTGAAATACTTGCCAGCAGTAACGGATATCTCTCTTTTGCCCAAGGTCTGCCTTCACTGTCACTACCTGGCATAAATAGTGGTAAGTTGATCAGCAACTTATAAATCCCCAGCGCCGCAATTCCCAGCACGGTAATTTCACCTAGCGTATCAAAACCACGGAAATCCACTAAGATAACGTTAACGACATTCGTCCCACCACCGCCAACTTTGGCGTTTGCAATAAAGAACTCAGAAATACTATCCAATGGCCTTGTGATCAAGGCGTAACTGATACTTCCGATGATCACACCAATTGCTGAAGCAATACCCATATCACGTAGTACGCGAATAGAACTAGACTCCTTCGGCGTTCTTTGCGGTAAGAAGAATAACGCAAGCATCAACAGAATAATGGTTACTACTTCTACCGTTAACTGAGTAAGCGCCAGATCTGGTGCTGAGAAGCGCGTAAAGGCAACCGACACCATGAGACCAACAACCGAAATCATCAGCAGTGCAACCATACGAGTACGATGCCAGATAACCGTGCCAATCGCTCCAATCATTAATAAACCAGCACCAATACCGTTATGTACGTCAATTGGCGTCGGCTCTAAATTACCCACTAACTGTGACATTTCAAACAATGGCCAGCCTGCACTCACCAGCACAACGATAAACATCAACATCAGATAACGCTGTAACGAGCCATTTTCTATTGCGTTTACGCGCGCGCGACTCCAAGACACTATGTTGTACATAGTGCGTTCAAACGTTTTCTTAGCGTTCATTGGCGGTAATGAAGCTTGGAATTGGAATAGGTATTTGCGCTGAGTATAAATTAATAAACCACCACATACCGCAAGGCCACTCATAAGCAGTGGTAAGTTAAAGCCATGCCAAATAGCAACCTCAAAGGTTGGCGCAGCCTCTCCTAATACCGCACTTGATGCTGTTTTTAACATGCCATCAACGATAAAGTTAGGGAACATGCCGACTATCAAACATAAAGCGACCAAGATTTCGATTGGAAAACGCATATAGCGTGGCGCTTCATGTGGCTCCTTGGGTAAATCAATTGGATCTCCGTTGAAGAATACGTCATGAATAAATCGCGCCGAATACGCAACAGAGAATGCACCGGCGATTGTCGCCAAAATTGGAATCAACCACGACATAGAGCCCAGAAGTTGCTGGTGTAGCGTCTCGGCAAAGAACATTTCTTTAGACAAGAAACCATTAAGTAGCGGCACCCCAGCCATCGCAGAAGCGGCAACCATCGCAAGCGTTGCGGTATAGGGCATAAAACGCCACATACCGTTAAGTTTACGCATATCACGAGTGCCCGTTTCATGGTCGATGATCCCCGTCGCCATGAATAAAGAGGCCTTAAACGTTGCGTGGTTAATAATATGGAAAACCGCCGCAACAGTCGCAAGCTCAGTATCCAGACCAAGTAATAAAGTAATAAGGCCTAGATGACTGATCGTTGAAAACGCCAGCAGACCTTTTAGATCATGTTTAAATAACGCGATATAGGCGCCAACGAGCAGCGTCGCTAAGCCAGTTAGGCCAACGAGAATAAACCACAGCTCTGTACCCGCCAGCGCAGGATAAAAGCGCGCCAGTAAGAATATTCCAGCTTTCACCATAGTCGCAGAGTGTAAGTACGCACTTACAGGCGTTGGTGCAGCCATCGCGTGCGGTAACCAGAAATGGAATGGAAATTGCGCGGACTTGGTAAATGCGCCCAGTAGCACAAGGATTAACGCCACTTCATATAATGCATGGGATTGAATAAGCTCACGACTCGATAAAATCACATCAAGGTTATAACTGCCTACAATATCTCCTATCAACATCAAGCCAGCGAGCAGTGCTAAGCCGCCACCGCCAGTGATAGCAAGTGCCATTTTCGCCCCTTTGCGGGCCTCTGACTTATGCCACCAATAGCTAATAAGTAAAAATGAACTAATACTGGTAAGCTCCCAGAATAACCACAGCTGTAATACGTTATTAGACATAACAATACCAAGCATAGCGGTCATAAAGAGCATTAAGTAAGCATAAAGTTTAGGCATGGAATCATTGCTGCTAAGGTAGTATCTGGCATAGAAGATAACCAGCATACCAATGCCCAAGATCATGAAAACGAACAGCAACGCAAGACCATCCAGTCTAAACGCGATGTTAATATCTAGAAGCGGGACCCATTCAAATGTGTACCGAATAGTCTCTCCTGCGAAAACGGCAGGGGCGAGATCAACAGCAAGTAAAATTGCCACTGCTGGCGCTACTAAGGTTATAGCAGTCGACTGATTACGAGAAAGCTTTCCCGTAAATGCAGAGATAAAACTGCCAATTAAGGATAGCAAGGGTATCCAAAATAAAGTCATAGATGAAACCTTTTATTTGCGTCGTTATGGCTCGTTTAGATTAATGTGACAATCCCCCTTCCAAGTTGGAGCGATCGGTACACATTAACCACACGTACATGAACCCTGTTATACTTGATTAGTGTTTGAGTTGTCTAGAGTTTCACTTTCTAGCTGGTGCTATTTTAGCCAACCTTAACAAACTATTCAGAATAAGTTCAAAACTATTCAGCCGAATTAACTGCTATTTTATCTTCTAAACGTCTTGAATTCAGTACTGCTAACCACCTTTTACGGTAATTTTCATCTAACTTAATTGATTGATATTCCAGCAAAGAGTGACTATTCGAGGGTTTATATGAGGAAAGTTTACCTAACTCGCAAGTGCGACTCGGTACCCAATTGCTCGGTGCTTGGTCACCAACGTAAAGATTTGGTGCCTTTTGCCCTGAAGTCGCACAAAGCCATTTTGCTTTTTGGGCTGGTATTGGGTATTCATCTTCAAAGCCGCTAAAGTGCATAAGCTCATGTATCAGCGTATTGTAGGTGCTGGTGGCGGTTAAAGTCATGTGCTTGCCACTGACATTAGCAAGTCCTTCCGTTGCCATTAACACCAGATGATCGTATTCCGACAAGCCCTGCTCGTGTCGTAAGTCACACATTGCAAATCCCCTTCGCCTCTTACAACTGAGCTTATTCGCCGCATATATCGGTTTAGATAAACAATATACGCCTTTGGCTGGCTCTGGTTGTTGCTCATAAGCATGTTTAAGTACTTGTAAACGCTGCAAACCATCTAAATCACTGGCGATTAATGCAAGATTAAACTGACAAGACGCACTTGAATGCTGACGCTCTGAGAGAGTGTGAAACTGTCTTAAGTAGGGGTTATTCAAAAATGTCGTGACAGACTTTCCTTGCCACACCGCGAGCAACGAAGTGAGTTCTGGGTTTAAAGCGTAACGCTTTGAAAGCGCATAAAGCAAGTGATATCGGCCAAGTGATATTAACTGCTCGGACACTTGCTGACGCTGCTGACGATTTAAACGGGACCAAGTATCGAGTAAAAGCAGCTTAGTGCTATTTTTCTCTTGAGCACTCAAATCGCGCTGTAACCGTTCAAACTCCCAACTTGGTTGCTTTAGGTCTGCAATAGCTCGTACTAATTGTGTACTTGCTTGGGAGGGTGACATCTCAAGCACCGGTGCAATGGCAAAATAGCTATTTGGATTGGCGACGACAAGTGCTGATTTTTGCGCGATGGAGAGATGTGCATAATTAGGGCTGCTTGAAAACAGCAGCCCAATAAGCACGAAAATAAAAAGGTGTTTAACTCGCGTCTTGTTCGTCATTCAACTGGGCAAGTAAATCAAGCTCAAGACGCGCGTATTTATGTTCTACAAACTCATATACATTAGTTGCCAGTGCGAGCTTAAAATAGCTAATCGCAGAAGCTAAGTCCCCTTGGGTCTGATATCGCTTAGCCAGATAAAAATAGGCTTCACAGAGACGCTGCGCATACTCTTCTTGGGTGCTCACGCCCTCAGAGATCTGCGCAAGAAATGCTTCTTCAGATAAAGTACCCAAATACAGTGCAACTAACTGAGACGACCACTCTTCAGGGTCTAATGCTTGGCTATTTGCTGCCAATGTCTGTTTAGCAAGTGCATCGTCTATTTGCTGCTGAGCAATATACAGCCACATAGCGCGGTACGCATCTTTTGGAGCACGCGCCAAAAAAGCTTCAAAATCTTTTACAGCTAAATCAGCTCGCTCGCCGTAATACAATGCGATACCACGATTTAAATAGGCATATTCATGTTGCTCGTCAAGCTCTAGCACAGCATCAAACATTTCATATGCACGGCCATAATTTTGTTCTAACGTTTGATGAATACCAAGGAAATTATATACTTCGGCGAGATCCGGCTTAATTTGTACGGCACGATTGAAGTCAATACGAGCAAGCGTTTGTAAGCCAATGCTATCATACAGCATACCGCGATTGTATAGCAGCTGCGCGCGTTGCTCATTTGCCATATCCGGCTGCAAGAGTAACTCGTTAAATCGAGCAATGGCAATCTCATTACGGAAATTGGCTTGAAGTGGTACTGCAAGCGGAACATTTACAATGTTTTTAGTGGCCTCTGGCTGCGTGCTTTTACATCCTACCAGCCCCATTAGCACTAATGGCACAACTATTTTCGCTAACTTCATTTCCTTCCTCATTCAATGGCATTTGCCCGTTTAGAGTCTTTGCACAGATATACCAACAATCTGATTATGTAACCTGAGGTTTGGATAAGGAATGTTCCAACTCATTGTTGCTAAAGCACAACTTAGTTTTCTCCTTGTCTAGCCAGAGAGTTTTAGGGAAAACAAGGCGAATTTACGCACCAATAGCTGGCTATTGGAAGTGAATTCAACGCAGTTAGCGCTAAAACTTTCTGCTAGAAAGGCATTAATTATCCGCAGCTCAGGTTATGTACTATAACTTTGCCTAGTTCTCTATTGACCAGATAAACTCAGTTTTGTTTCATCATTTTGAGTCAAACAGCATTAAAGCATAAAAAAAGGGGCTATTCAGCCCCTTTACACTTCTATTCTATGCAAAGCATTGCAAAGATTACTCAGCGCCTTCTTCTTTAGGCTGCTCAGCTTTTTTCTCTTGTGCTTCTTTGATACTTAAGCGAACACGGCCTTGGCGGTCAACTTCAAGTACTTTAACTTTCACTTCTTGACCAACAGTTAAGTGATCTGAAACGTTATTTACGCGCTCTTCACTGATTTGTGAGATGTGCACTAGACCATCTTTACCAGGAAGTACGTTTACAAACGCACCGAAGTCTACGATACGGATAACTTTACCAGTGTAAAGCGTACCAACTTCAAGCTCTGCTGTAAGCGCTTCGATACGTGAAATAGCAGCTTGTGCGCTATTACCATTCGTTGCAGCGATCTTGATAGTACCGTCGTCTTCAATTTCAATCGTTGTATCTGTTTCTTCAGTAAGCTGGCGAATTGTTGCACCACCTTTACCGATAACTTCAGCAATCTTCTTCGCAGGGATCTTCATCGTGTAGATACGTGGAGCGAACTCAGATAGCTCTTCAGAAGGTGCAGAAATCGCTTGGTCCATCACACCTAGGATGTGTAGACGCGCTGCTTTCGCTTGGCGAAGCGCGATCTGCATGATTTCTTTGGTGATACCTTCAATCTTGATATCCATTTGTAGTGCAGTTACACCGTTTGCTGTACCCGCTACTTTGAAGTCCATATCACCTAAGTGATCTTCGTCACCAAGAATGTCAGAAAGTACAACGAAATCTTCGCCTTCTTTCACTAGACCCATCGCGATACCAGCAACTGACGCTTTAACTGGAACACCAGCGTTCATTAGCGCAAGAGAAGTACCACATACTGATGCCATTGAAGATGAACCGTTTGATTCAGTGATTTCAGATACTACACGTACTGAATATGGGAATTCAGCCAGTGTTGGCATTACTGCCGCAATACCACGCTTAGCTAGGTTACCGTGGCCGATTTCACGACGCTTAGGAGACCCTACAAAACCCGTTTCACCTACACAGAATGGAGGGAAGTTATAGTGAAGCATAAAGTGATGCTTGTGAGTACCAGTTAGGTCGTCTAGCATCTGCGCGTCACGCTCAGTACCAAGGGTTGCAGTTACAAGTGCCTGGGTTTCACCACGAGTAAAGATTGCAGAACCGTGAGTACGTGGCAGTACACCCGTCATCACATCTAGCGCACGAACCATATCTGGTTCACGACCGTCGATACGTTTTTCGCCAGCAATGATACGGCTACGTACAATTTTCTTCTCAAGTGAGCTGAATGTTTTACCTACCACTTGCTCGTCTAGTGACTCGCCTTCAGCAACTTCAGCGCCTAGCTTTTCAATGACTTCTGCTTTTGCTTCAGAAAGAGCTTCTTTACGTGCAACTTTGTCAGTAATACGGTAAGCATCACCTACTTTTTGCTCTGCAATTGCAGCGACTTTTTCAGCTAGTGTTAAATCTTTTTCAGGTGCAGTCCAATCCCATACAGCTTTACCAGCTTCAGCACGGAATTCTTCGATTGCTTTGATGATAGCTTGTGATTGCTCGTGACCATATACAACAGCGCCAAGCATTTCTTCTTCAGTTAACACTTCAGCTTCTGATTCAACCATTAGTACTGCGTTTTCAGTACCCGCAACAACTAGGTCAAGCTTACTTGTCTCTAGCTCTTTTAGCGTAGGGTTAAGTACGTATTGACCGTCGATGAAACCAACGCGCGCTGCACCTAGCGGGCCATTGAATGGAATACCTGAGATAGCTAGTGCTGCTGAAGTACCAATCAAAGCAACGATATCAGGTTGGATCTCAGGGTTTACAGAAACCACTGTCGCGATAACCTGAACTTCGTTTACAAAGCCGTCTGGGAATAGAGGACGAATTGGACGGTCGATTAGACGAGCGGTTAGTGTTTCACCGTCTGAAGGACGACCTTCACGCTTCAAGAAACCACCTGGGATACGACCCGCAGCGTACATTTTTTCTTGGTAGTTAACCGTTAGTGGGAAAAAGTCTTGGCCAGGAGCCGCTTCTCTTCTTCCTACAACAGTAACAAGTACCGAAGTATCACCAATGCTTGCAAGTACTGCGCCGTCAGCTTGACGTGCGATAGCACCTGTCTCTAGAGTCACCGTGTGTTGACCTAGTTGAAATTCTTTAATAATTGCTTGCACAATATTTTCCTTACTAAATGGTTTTCAACGTCAACGGGGACCAATCACAGTCTTAAATAAACTCACCATAATTTACTTAAGCACTACAATTGGAAATCCGATTGACGCTTGTTTAAAAGTATTTTTAAACGGCTGTAAGTATACTGATAGAACAGCCACAAAAAAAGGGGCTAATTAGCCCCTTTTTTACTGTTGGATAAATTTCCAACAAGAAATCAAAAATATTAGCGACGTAGGCCAAGCTCTTTGATTAGTGCAGCATAACGGTCAACGCTCTTGCCTTTTAGGTAGTCAAGAAGGTTACGACGTTGGCTAACTTTACGTAGAAGACCACGACGTGAGTGGAAATCTTGCTTGTGGTTAGCGAAGTGACCTTGTAGCTTGTTGATGTCAGCAGTTAGAAGTGCAACTTGTACTTCTGGTGAACCTGTATCACCTTCTGCGCGTGCGAACTTTGCTACGATTTCTGCTTTTTCTTGATTGCTTAGTGACATAATAACTCCAAAATAAGTTTAGTAATGCTTCAGCCGATCACTAATTCAGCCAAAGCGGAAGCTGGCGGATTATACCAGCATAAACTCCCCTTGCATAGGAAGATTTTATTGTGATTCCGGCTGAGCGGAAGATAGCGCGCGTTTTGCTTTCAATAACCCTTGAGGATTACGCTCGCCAATCCCAACAAACTTGCCATCAGCAACCACTTTAACAATACCGTCTGGTAAATTTTCGACAGTAACGGTTTGCCCATGACCAAAAGCAACACCTTGCTCAGCGCTAATATCAACAACGCTCAAGTCGACCAAAGCGGTATCCATCGGCAGCAATAACTCATCGAGATAAGTCGAAGGCGCAATTTCTTCCGCTTTTGCTTTCTCAAGTAAAGCTTCTAGCTCGACTAAGGTAATCATTTTGTCGCTAGGGTAATGACCAACTTCACTACGGTGTAACATAATGACATGCGCACCACAGCCAAGCTTTTCCCCCAAATCATCTACTATCGTACGAATATAAGTGCCCTTAGACACATGCACCGTCATTTGAATTTGTTGAGTTTGCTCGTCATACTCGTCTAACGTAATACGATAAACATTAATTTTGCGGCATTTTCGCGGTACTTCGATGCCTTCACGGGCATATTTGTATAGCGGTTGGCCCTGATATTTGAGCGCCGAATACATCGAAGGGTACTGATCAGATTCCCCCAAGAAGCTGGCAATTTCTTGCTCTAGCTGCTCAAGTGTTACATTTACTGGTCGCGTTTCAACAATTTCACCATCAGAATCTGATGTCGTCGTGCGCTCACCCAGCTGCGCTCTCACCACGTAGGTTTTATCGGTATCAAGCAAAAACTGGGTAAACTTAGTCGCTTCACCAAAGCAAATTGGCAACATACCTGTTGCCAGCGGATCCAGAGCACCTGTGTGGCCCGCTTTTTGAGCGAAATAAATGCCCTTTGCTTGCTGCAGTGCTTTGTTAGAAGAAATGCCTTGCGGTTTATTTAATAACAGAATGCCGTCGATCGCACGGCCTTTGGTGCGACGCGCCATTACTCTTCCTCTTGGTCTTTATCTCCAAACTCAGGACCACGCTTTGCGTTGTCTTCTCTGATCACAGAGTCAACCAAGTTAGAAATACGCATACCTTCCATTAGGGAGTTATCAATAACAAATTTAAGCTCAGGCATGATACGCGCACGGATACGCTTGCCAAGAAGCGAGCGAATATAACCGGTTGCTTCATTCAGAATAGCCGCACTTTGCTTAGTTTTGTCTTCATCACTGGTATTCAGCACAGTAATGAATACTTTTGCATAAGAAAGATCGCGTGATACCTCAACAGCTGACACTGTTACCATACCCAATCTTGGATCTTTAATTTCGCGCTGTAGGATCACTGCAATTTCTTTTTGAATTTGCTGTGCTACGCGATCTGTACGAGAAAATTCTCTCATTTTCACCACTTAAAATTTCAAAATCTATGAGATCACAAATGGGGGCTAGTGCCCCCATCTCAAGTATTTTAATAACTTACAATTAAAGCGTACGCTCTACCTGTACAGTTTCAAATACTTCGATTTGGTCACCGACTTTAACGTCGTTGTAGTTCTTAACGCCGATACCACATTCCATACCGTTACGAACCTCAGCAACGTCATCTTTAAAGCGACGAAGTGACTCAAGTTCACCTTCGTAGATAACCACGTTATCACGAAGTACACGGATTGGCGCGCTACGTTTAACCACACCTTCAGTTACCATACAACCTGCAACAGCGCCGATCTTAGGCGACTTGAACACGTCACGAACTTCAGCAAGACCAATGATCTCTTGCTTAAATTCTGGTGCAAGCATACCTGTCATTGCTTGTTTCACTTCTTCGATTAGGTCGTAGATAACGCTGTAGTAGCGTAAGTCTAGGTTCTCAGCTTCAATAACTTTACGAGCAGAAGCATCCGCACGTACGTTAAAGCCAACGATGATAGCGTTAGAAGCCGCTGCAAGCGTTGCATCCGTTTCAGTGATACCACCAACACCTGAACCTACTATCTTCACTTTTACTTCATCTGTAGATAGTTTAGTCAATGAATCAGCGATTGCTTCGATAGAACCTTGAACGTCTGCTTTTAGAACGATGTTCACTTCAGATACGTCGCCTTCAGTCATGTTAGAGAACATGTTCTCAAGCTTCGCTTTCTGCTGACGAGCAAGCTTCACTTCGCGGAACTTACCTTGACGGTATAGTGCCACTTCACGTGCTTTACGCTCATCACGAACTACTGTCGCTTCGTCACCAGCTGCTGGTACGCCAGAAAGACCTAAGATCTCTACTGGAATTGAAGGACCTGCGGTTTTGATGTCTTTACCGTTTTCGTCTTTCATCGCACGAACACGGCCATATTCAAGACCACAAAGTACGATATCACCTTGGTTTAAGGTACCTGATTGAACAAGTACAGAAGCAATCGGACCGCGACCTTTATCAAGGCGAGATTCGATTACCACACCTGATGCCATACCTTCTTCAGAAGCTCGTAGCTCTAATAGCTCAGACTGCATTAGGATTGCTTCTAGTAGCTCATCAATACCAAGACCAGTCTTAGCTGAAATATGAACAAACTGCGTTTCACCGCCCCAGTCCTCTGGGATTACGTCTAGTTGAGCAAGCTCATTCTTAACGCGGTCAGGGTCAATGCCCTCTTTATCCATTTTGTTCACAGCAACGATAAGTGGTACTTCTGCCGCTTTCGCGTGTTGTACCGCTTCTTTCGTCTGAGGCATTACACCATCGTCCGCTGCAACAACAAGTACAACGATATCGGTTGCTTTCGCACCACGAGCACGCATTGACGTAAACGCCGCGTGTCCAGGAGTATCTAGGAAAGTGATCATGCCACCTTCAGTCTCAACATGGTATGCACCGATATGCTGAGTAATACCGCCGGCCTCGCCGTCTGCAACTTTCGCTTTACGAATGTAGTCAAGTGTTGACGTTTTACCGTGGTCAACGTGACCCATTACTGTTACTACTGGCGCACGAGGCTCAAGAGAACCATCTTCGCTGCGGTCATTTAGTACTTTTTCTTCTAGCTCGTTTTCTTTCACTAGAATGACTTTGTGACCCATTTCTTCAGCAACTAGCTGCGCAGTTTCTTGATCGATAACTTGGTTAATCGTAACCATGTCACCCATCTTCATCATTGTCTTAACAACTTCAGCGCCTTTAACAGCCATACGAGAAGCAAGTTCTGCAACAGTGATTGTTTCACTGATACGTACTTCTTGTTTCACTTCTGCCGCTGGCTTTTGGAAACCATGCTGTAACGAAGTTGGCGCTTTTAAGCGACCTTTTTTGCCTTTCAGCTTCTTCGCATTCGCTTCTGCAGCTTCTTCTTTCGCACTTGGCTTTCTCTTCTTCTTACGACGTGCGCTTTTCTCTTCACGTGCATCAGATTCATCTTCCGCTTCACGAGCGTAAGTAGAAGTTGTTAGGTGGTGATCAGCATTTTCTTCACGACGAAGACGCTCTTCTTCTTCCGCCTTCCAACGTGCTTCATTTTCTTCAGCTAGACGACGAGCTTCTTCCGCTTGACGTTTTGCTTCTTCTTCTGCCTTTTTCAGGGCTGCCGCTTCTGCTTCTTGACGCAGACGCTCAGCTTCTTGACGTTCTTTAATTTGTTGCGCGCTATCCACTTCTTTACTCTGCTTATCTTTGGCTTGACGTTCAGCATCAGCTTGTCGCTTCGCCTCTTCTTTAGCTTTGCGCTCGGCTTCCTCATCGGCCTTGCGTTCCGCTTCTTCGCGCGCGTTGCGCTCAGCTTCTACTTTGGCCTGTTGCTCTGCTTGTTGCTGAGCCATTAACTCTGCTTCTTTGCGCGCAGCTTCCTCTGCAGCTAAGCGTTCTTGCTCTTTCTGCTGCTCGATTGCGCTCTTTTTAACGTAAGTGCGCTTCTTACGGACTTCTACAGATACAGACTTCGCTTTACCAGATGAGTTAACACTTAACGTGCTTTTACTCTTACGCTGTAGAGTCATACGCTCAGGGCCGGTTGAACCAGTGCCACCGTGTTGCTTGCTTAGGTGATCAAGCAACGTCGCCTTTTCGGATTCAGTAACTTGGTCGCCCTCGGCTTTGGTGATCCCTGCATCTTTTAACTGTTGTAGTAATTTATCAACAGTTGTACCAATACTCTCGGCTAGTTTGTTAATGCTCACTTCTGCCATACGTGATGTTACCTCCGTTAATAAATTACTCTTCGCTGAACCAGCAAATGTTACGTGCAGCCATGATTAACTCACCAGCTTGCTCTTCTGATAACTCAGAAATTTCAACTAAGTCATCAATACCTTGCTCTGCAAGGTCTTCAAGTGTAACGATACCTTTGCTAGCAAAAACAAAAGCGGTATGACGCTCAAGTCCTTCAAGTGCTAGTAGGTCTTCTGCAGGTTCTGCATTTTCTAGACTTTCTTCATCGCGAAGTGCTTTCGTAGTCAGTGCATCTTTTGCACGGTTACGTAACTCTTCAACGGTTTCTTCGTCTAGACCGTCGATTTCTAAAAATTCAGCTACTGGCACATAAGCCACTTCTTCAAGTGAAGAGAAGCCTTCGTTAATCAGTAGTGTTGCAAAATCATCGTCGATGTCTAGATTTTCAGTGAACAGATTAACCAATTTATCTGATTCTTCCGAGCTCTTACGCTCCATCTCTTCCACTGTCATTACGTTTAGTTCCCAACCAGTAAGTTGGCTAGCTAAACGTACGTTTTGACCATTACGACCAATCGCTTGCGCTAGGTTGTCAGCTTCAACTGCAATTTCCATTGTGCGCGTATCTTCATCCATTACGATTGAAGCTACTTCAGCCGGTGCCATCGCGTTGATTACGAACTGTGCTGGGTTATCATCGTAAAGTACGATATCAACACGCTCGCCGCCAAGCTCTGAAGACACAGCTTGTACACGTGCGCCACGCATACCAACACATGCACCTACAGGGTCAATACGCTTATCGTTTGATTTTACAGCGATTTTAGCACGAGAACCAGGGTCACGTGCAGCGCCTCTAAGCTCAATCATTTCTTCGCCAATTTCCGGAACCTCAATGCGGAATAGTTCCATCAACATTTCAGGCTTAGAACGCGTAACAAATAGCTGTGCACCACGCGCTTCAGGCTTCACTTCATAAAGTAGGCCACGTACACGGTCACCCGGACGGAAGCTTTCGCGTGGTAGCATGTCTTCACGGTAAATTACCGCTTCAGCATTGTTACCAAGGTCGATAACGATAGCGTCACGCGTTGCTTTTTTAACAACACCTGTCACTAGCTCGCCTTTTTGATCTTTATATGCATCAACAACTAATGCGCGCTCAGCTTCACGTACTTTTTGTACGATTACCTGTTTCGCCATCTGTGTGGTGATACGGTCAAATTTAATTGATTCGATCTGCTCTTCAACGTAATCACCTAATTGAATGTCAGGCTCATCAACTTGTGCCGCTTCAAACGTGATTTCCGCATATGGATTCTCTAGTGAACCGTCTTCTTGTGGTTCAACCGCTTTCCAACGACGAAAAGTATCGTACTCGCCCGTTTTACGGTCGATAGTAACGCGTACTTCGATTTCACCGCCGTGCTTCTTTTTTGTTGCTGTCGCTAGTGCGAACTCTAATGCTTCAAAAATCTTTTCTCTTGGGACCGCTTTTTCATTGGAAACAGCTTCTGCCACCAACAATATTTCTTTTGCCATAGGTAATGCCTCGCTTGCCCTTGTCCTTCGCACTCAAAGTTAGAATTTTGCGATGATATTGGCACGCTCAATGTTGCTCAACATCAAGATGAAATCCTGAGCGTCAACTTTTAACGTGATCATATCGCCATTAACTGCTACTAAGTCGCCTTTAAAATTACGGCGACCTTCTTGCGGAAGTTTAGTACGCAAACGTACTTCCTCTCCCACTGCTGCCTCATAGTGAGCTTGTTTGAATAATGGTCTGTCAACACCAGGAGAAGATACTTCCAAACTATATTCGTTCGTAATCGGGTCTTCGACATCTAAAATTGCACTAACTTGACGACTCACTTCCGCACAGTCATCTACATTAATGCCGTTTTCATGATCGATATATACACGAAGTGTAGAATGACGACCAGCTTGCACAAACTCAAGACCGAGTAATTCAAAGCCACACGCAGCAACTGCAGGCTCCAACATTTCAGTCAAATCTTGCTCGAGTTTTGACACAGAACTCCTCCATACAAACAAAAAAAGGGCCTAAAGCCCCAAATCATAGCTGCTTGATCTTGGGCTCAGAATACACCTTGCGCCAGATACAACAACGCCCCGAACCAAGCGGGGCGTCACACGAATAACAAACTGTGTGGCCAAAGGCCGTGCTTGGTTTGCGAGCTATCTCAGCCAAATTAATCATCAACTTAAACAAAAAAGCCGATGCTTAAACGCAAAACGCGCATTACAAGGAATGCGCGAAATCAAAGAACTCAATCTTTAACTTGGTTGCGGGAGCCGGATTTGAACCGACGACCTTCGGGTTATGAGCCCGACGAGCTACCAGGCTGCTCCATCCCGCGCCAACACATAAAATTGTTTTACTTCTACTTTTCAAAGAAGTGGTAACCGGATTTGAACCGACGACCTTCGGCACTTTACCAAATCAAGCGCCCGACCATCTATCGAGCAACTCCATTCTACACCGAAACATAAAATTGTTTTACTTCTACTTTTCAAAGAAGTGGCAATCGGATTTGAACCGACGACCTTCGGCACTTTACCAAATCAAGCACCCGACCATCTATCGAGCAACTCCATTCTACACCGAAACATAAAATTGTTTTACTTCTACTTTTCAAAGAAGTGACATCTCAAAAATGCCATTTGAATGGGCGATGTATTGCCCATGCTTAAAGCCAATTATACTGAAAAACGAAAGTTTCAGTCCGATTGACTAAATATGCTGCGTATTATAAAGACAGTATGCCTAGATAGCAACCTTGATTTAGAACTATCTTTTGACGTTTCAGCTCGTTGCTGAGATGTAATCAGGTATTTTACTTTTCACATACAACACCGTGACACCAAGCTCATCGGTCCAGTTTCGTCTCCTTCCATTTTTTGTAACAAAAAAGAAATATTTGATCCATAATTGGGGACAGAAAAATCACGAAAGAAAGGAAAACCAAATGAGAACGGTTATAAAATCAAGCAAATTGACAGCGCTGTCTATATTTAGCTTTGAAGCGTTTGCAGCGCAATGTGAATCGGCAGGACCACAAACACCGAGAGATATTGATAGTTTGCAGGGTCACAACAAACGGGTTTTTGCTATGGCTCCACCAAAAGAAAAACTCAACCTATGTAACATCCACTTTCATAAAAATGCGGAACATAAAGCCAAAGACTTCTCTGTCGTTTCCAATGACCCGAAGTATGGTGGATTCCAATGTGATGCAACTGCAAGCCTCACCCCTGCGGAACTTGCTCCTGTAGAAGATAAAGTATGTAACAACGTAAAGCCCGGCGATACAATTGAAGTACACTGGGTTCATAGCTCTTGTGATGTAAAACCAGGCCCGACACTCGGTGCTTGCTTAAATGACAGCTGCGCCAACCCTGATCTACGCGTCGAAACTCAGGTGTTTTTAGTGGTTAATGATGAAAATGCGCAAGACTTCACTGAGCTCGATTATCAAGGCCAAGTTGGCGGCTACCATCAAGCAGGTGCTCTACCAAACAATACCGGCACACCAGTTGAGTTTTTAGGTTCAACCACAGGACCTAGCTATAACAACCAACAGTGCTCACCTTTACAGGTAAGCTGGAGTGTACGCCCAAGCTGTGCCAAAGTTGATATAAATAGTCTCGCGCGTTGGTGTAAAGACAATGATTTTGAAGAGGACCATGCGCATGGCATTCGTAAACTCGTGACAGATCCACAGTTACTTTCACCAATTAAGCACTAATATTTTTAAATGAACGTGGGCCGTTGCTCAATATCGGCCTACTTTAGCTAGGTCCAGCATATTGAAATTCAATTAATTATTGCAATGTAAGAAAAATCTCACAAAAAAATATTAAAAAGTCTCGCATTTAAAAAAAACAGCTATACTCAGACTTAGGCTATTTGTTTTTGAGCAAAGGATCCGCTCTTCATCAGTTTGAAGAGGCGTCTATGAGCATTACTCCCTATCAATATCAACTTTTAACTCAAACGCTTGCGAGTATTCGTCCGAATTTCCATGGCTTTTGCACTTCTTGGTACAACCAAATTCAACATTACGATTTGCGCATGCAAATTCCAACAAATGTGGGACAACTCATAATCTGGGAGCATCAAATATTTGATTTTGTGCAAAATTGTGTGATGCGTATCCCACAGCAGTCAAACTTATTACATTATCTGCAAAAACAACGCGGTACGCTGTTATTTATGGGAACGTCAGAAAAAGATATCAGTGTCTTGTTGTTTACCTTTACAGCAACGCTAAAAAGTCATCTTGGCAGGCATTTTACCACAGCAGCAAAAAACGCTTGGAACAAAGCACTGTTACTCATCGAAAATATGCTGCGCTTTGAATTATTCAAGAAAACGAATATCGTTGGTCTACAGGAGTTCAAAAGAGCGCAGCAACAAGCAAACTAACTTGAGCAGCTAAACGAAGAGACAACGGCAGCCACTAAACATTACTCTAAGATCAAAGTCATGCAGAGCTTACAAAACCAAACTCTGCGTGACTTCTGGCCTTTAGCTATTTAGACTTTCACAAAATCTTTATATAGGAAGTGATAAAATGCTAAGAGCGATTGCCTTTGCGTCTACTATGGTCGTTTCACTTACCGCATGCGATATGCTGGAAGACTCTAAAGCCCAAATCGAGGCACAATATTTATCTGAACATCAAGAGCTACAACAAGTGGTTGAGCAGATCCGTGATAAAGGAATTGAGTCAGTACAAGCATCAGCAGAAGTTGGCAGTGTTGCGGCTTGCGTTGCAAATAATCTAGATGCCGATCCGATGGGCGCGCTTATTGCGGTTGAAGGCGCATTGCAAGACAGTGCAAATTTAAGCGACCTACTCAACTCTATTTCTCGCCTAAGCCAACAGGAAATTTCCATCGAACAATTTCCTGATTTGCTTCAGCAAGGTGCTGATACAGTTAGATATTTAAGAACTTTGCTCGAGCAGTATGATTTGGCGGAGCTAAAACAGCAAGCGAGCAACTTACTTGAGCGAGGCCAAACCAAAACACAAGACGTTGGTGCTCACTTGCGTACACTTATAGAATCTTGCCAAACTAACTGAGCAGTTTAGCTGATTGTTACGTATAGAGTCTTATTCGTTCATGACTGTTAAGAATAAACGTGAAAGTAGGACTCTATTTATTTGAAAACGACTGCCGCCTTAGTGATAATCCCGCACTTACAACGCTGGCGTCTCAAGTCGACACACTCATCTGCATTTATCTACCCACTGTAAACCTATGGACGGCTCGAAAAGCGCAGTGCTCACCTTCTTTTGCTGTCGAATGTTATCGCAATCAGACGCTCAATGCCTTACATCAATCACTAGTTTCACAACAACAGAAGCTGTATCTGTTGCGTGACACAGCTCAGCTCAAAGCACTGACTGAGATTATTCATACACAGCAGGTAACTCATATCGGTCGCACTGTTCATCCAGGATTCGATGAACAAAAGCTTTGGTTAAAATTACAAGATAATTTCCCACACATTCAATACATTAGTGCTTATTCAAACACCCTTTTTGAGCCAAACTCACTACCAATCAGCGCCAGTGAACTACCACCGAGCTTTACACCATTTCGCAAAGCTGTAGAGGAAGTTGAACCTAATTCACCTATTGCAACCGCGCAGCTTCCACCAAAACCGAATCGGATACCAGAGTTAGCTGAATTTAAAGCAAACTCTTCATACAGTATCAAAGTAGC
This sequence comes from Pseudoalteromonas flavipulchra NCIMB 2033 = ATCC BAA-314, assembly GCA_000814665.1. Classification (GTDB taxonomy): domain Bacteria; phylum Pseudomonadota; class Gammaproteobacteria; order Enterobacterales; family Alteromonadaceae; genus Pseudoalteromonas; species Pseudoalteromonas maricaloris. The sequence goes on along the minus strand of JWIH01000010.1, from coordinate 227,279 downwards.
CGCCGGTGAAGCGCAAGCTCAGCAGCAGCTACAACAATACTTCCAAACGGACGCGGCTCTCACATACAAAGAAACCCGAAACGCCTTGTTCGGTGAGCATTTTTCCACTCGGTTTAGTCCAATACTTGCCTATGGCGCTATCAGTCCTAGACAGATCAAGCAAGCACTGACTCAATTTGAGCAGCAAAGAGGCGCAAATGAATCAACCTATTGGATTTGGTTTGAACTGTTGTGGCGTGAGTACTTTCATTGGTATGCCCTCAAACATCAACACAGGCTATTTTGCTTTTCAGGCGTCAAAACCAAAACACCAAAAACCAGTTTCTATCCAGAGCGCTTTTTAAAGTGGTGCCAAGGCCGCACGCCCAGCGCACTGGTCAATGCCATTATGCATGAATTGACTAAAACCGGCTGGATTTCCAACAGAGCGAGGCAAATAGCTGCGAGCTACTGTGTTAATGAGTTACAGCTAGATTGGCGTTGTGGTGCCGCTTTTTTCGAGCAACATCTTATCGATTACGACGTCGCGGCAAATTGGGGAAATTGGCAGTATATCGCTGGTGTTGGGGCAGATCCTCGTGGCGGTCGCCATTTCAATATCACAAAGCAACAAGCACTATTCGACCCAGATGGTGAATATATAAAATTATGGCAAGGAGAAGCCACTCCACAACTCGACAGCCAAGATCATGTTGGTTGGCCTTTGGAGGATAACTAATGGCACAACAAAAATCTCAATATAAAGGCCTCAGATTAATTCTTGGCGACCAACTCAATGCCAAACATAGTTGGTTTGCTGACGATAAAGCCGAGTATCTTTATCTGATAGCAGAACTCAAACAAGAGGCCGACTACACCAAACATCACATACAAAAAGTGTGTGCTTTCTTCAAAGCCATGGAGAATTTTGCCGTTGCGCTGGATAAAGCTGGATTCCATGTGCTACATCTCACCCTCGATGAGACGCAGGACTATTCGGATCTCCCCGCTTTAATTGCGCATTTATGTGATAAATATCAGGTGTCTAGTTTTGACTATCAAAGACCGGATGAATATCGCTTACTGAAGCAAATGATGGAATTAACACTCGACCAGTTACAGGTTCGCTGCTTTGACACTGAGCATTTTTTAGTCCCTTATGAAGAGCTGGATGACTACTTAACGCCAGGAAAACACACTACAATGGAGTTTTTCTATCGCAAGCTCAGACGCCGTTTTAATGTATTAATGGATGACAGTGAGCCGCTTGGAAAGCAATGGAATTTCGATAGTCAAAACCGTAACAAGCTCAAGCAAAAAGACATCGACGCTATCCCACAATCGCTTTGTTTTGCCAACGATGTTAGTGACATTTTAAAGCGGATTAAGCGGCATAAAGTAAAGACCATTGGCAACAGCGAAGAATCATTGCTATGGCCGACTACCCGTGCGCAAGCTCAAGATCTTTTGGCCTTTTTCTGTGAACACCTATTGCCTTCGTTCGGTCAATTTCAAGATGCAATGACCTGTAAAAGTGACGATAAATGGACACTGTATCACTCACGACTCTCTTTTGCCCTCAACGCAAAAATGCTTCACCCCAAACACGTTATCGACAGTGCTATCGCAGCATACCAAGACAACTCACAAATTGATATTGCACAGATTGAGGGGTTTGTAAGGCAAATATTAGGCTGGCGAGAGTATATCCGAGCTGTTTACTGGCTCAATATGCCAGACTACCGCCATAAAAATTACTTGCTTGCCCAGCGCAATCTACCAAGCTATTTTTGGCATGGAAAAACGAAGATGCGCTGCCTCAGTGAAGCCATCAACCAAAGCCTGGATTACGCCTACGCTCACCATATTCAACGATTAATGGTCACGGGAAATTTTTGCCTGTTGACCGGAATTCACCCAGATCAAGTAGATGAATGGTATTTAGGTATATATATCGACGCCATTGAATGGGTAGAAATGCCGAACACCAGAGGCATGACACAATTTGCTGATCACGGCATAGTAGCAACCAAACCCTACGCTGCAAGCGGTAACTACATGCAAAAAATGAGTGATTATTGTCAGCATTGTCACTACGACGTCAAGCAAAAATCTAGTGATGATGCCTGCCCACTAAACAGCCTCTATTGGCATTTTATGCACCGCCATGAGGATAAGTTTGCCAACAACCACCGGATTGGCATGATCTATCGAAATTGGCAAAAACAAGATGAGAAAACACGGCAGGAAGTGCTCACAAGGGCACAATGGTGCTTAGATAACATTGAGCAACTTTAGGCTACGCTCGGACGTAGCCTAAACATTAAAAGAGGCGCCAACGCCTTTTTTTGGTTTTTACTTTGTGAACCCAGTTCACCTCAATAGTGGTCACTGCTAGCACATCTCGAGACTGCTTTGAGATAAGCTCATAGCTCAAACTCTCATCAGAGCTAAAGTCTAACTCATATTTAAAAGTATCCGCTTTGGCCCAACACTGGAGGATCTTTTTCGACAAACTCTCTCGAATGCAATAGTCACCTTCAGTTGGTGCATTTACCGTTACTTTGACGTCAGCATAGCAAGTCCTCCCCTGGTTCAGGGCAACACACTTGCTCGGTACAGCATGAAGTATTCCCACTGAGTTAGTTTCTTCGGCGCGGAGCTGGTGGCTCCACAAGACCCCTAGAAACAACACTGTCCATGTGATTAATTTAGAATACATATTTCACCCCAGTAAAGAATACTCTGGCGTGGCGAGAGCGAACTAAGGGGCTATCTAACGTATCTTGAGAACCAACTAACCATGATGCGCCTGCGCTAAACACCCAATCTTCTGCAATTGGATAATTTAGTTGCATTTGTACGAACGCCGAGGCCGAAGCTCCGGGTTTATAGGGAGTCAAATAGTCATTGACTTCATCCTCTGAAACACCATAGAAGTAATTATGAAAATTACTAGAATAATAATTAGCGCCAAAGTTAAGCCATAAATCCCAGTTCCTCAATTCAAAGTTACGTGTCGCTTCGAGGTGAAAAACCCAACCGTTTGTGTCACCAAAAACATCGTAGACTATTTCAGCAACGGCAAGAAATTCACCGACATGGCGATAATAGGAAAAGCCTAAAGAATTATCTTGATCGCGTTTACGAATGCCTCTTAGCTCAGGTACCACATCGTCGGTATCGTAGTAACCACGTTCAGAAAAAGGCAACATATAACTGCCATAAATGGCATCAATTCCCCATTCACCATTGTTGATAATTTGGTAACCAACATCCGAGCCACCAAAGAAATCTCCTGAGTGGGTATTCAAGTAAAAACTTTTATATTCTATTTTTGCATCGACTAGAAAAGTACCATGTTTGAATGTCGAGTCCGTGCCAATCAAAGCTGGCATTGTCATATCAACGTAAAATGCACCAACACTCAGCTGCCAAGCAAACTCGTCATCAAGTTCGTCACTTTGTTCTTCGCAAATTCCATAAAACGGTAACAATAAACTGATTATTATAAGTAGTTTTTTCATAGTTCCATTCGTTTAGCGCAGGTGTGCCTAAATTCTCCCCGAGATCATACCTGACCCATTTGTGACCAACAAGCATCTTCTCTAATTTTTAACCCATACATAATTTAACTTTATTTTAATAAATATTTCACATAAATTATTTTAAATAGCGCACTTTGCTTTAAGCAGAAAAATTCGCGTTCACATAAATTAAAATCAATAGAGGCAATTCATGAAAAAATATTTACTCCCTTTGGCGCTAGTAGCCGTAGCAGGTCAAAGCCACGCATTTAGTCAAGAAACACATAAGCGTATCGTAATCGACGCTGTGAATTACATGGCGCAAAACCCGACAACAACACAATATGCAAAGCTACAAGCCTACGCACAAGCTAACGGTATGTCTGTATCTGCGCTTGCCAACTTACTAGGCCAAGCGGCTTATGACGTCGATGATTTTGAAGATACGTTTTTTTGTGGTGCCATTACGGGTGACTGTGTACAGGCACCTCTTTGGGGTGCTGCTGAAAGCATCGTGAAATACACCAGTTACTGGCACTTCCAAAACCATACTCAAGGAGCTGATACTCACGGCAATGACTTCGGTGGTTATAACTATCAAAAGTTAACCGTGTGGGGCTCTGTTGATACGATGGCGGCGACTTGGCTAAAAGGCGATTATTTAGACGATGGTCATGGCGGCGAAACTGGATGGTTTAGTGCTGATGACACTGAATACGATAGTTATGGGATAACAGAAAAGCACTATCGTATTGATAGTCACTCAACGTACAGCATGTATGATGACTTTGAGGAAATGCCTTTTCAACCGATTGACAACTTAGGTCAGTATTGGTACCAAAGTTATGTGCAAAGCGGGAACCCACAAGTACTCGGTTTTGTATTTCACACCACGGATTTACTTCAACCACACCATACTTGGACAACATCAGATCTGAATCATGCTGGCTGGGAGTCTTGGGTGAAAGACTATTATGATCAAGAATCATTAAATGACTTTACTTTGGTCAAGCAAGCAATGAATAGTTTTAGTGCAGTTGATACTAACTCAACAGACATCCGCCCACTACTAACGCAAGGTGGCGCTTTCTCCTACTCACAAGGTGGTATCGTATTGAACTCTGAGGATCATTACGATCGCGTAAATACAGGAAAACAAGTGATCCCACATGCGATAGCGATGGTGGTTCATTTACTTAATCACGCGATGGACGTGAGATAATGCGATTTGTTTTACTTTTCTTGGTAAGCAGTTTTTGCTTACCAAGCTTTGCATCACCAAGTATACCTAAAGCCCTGACGCCTTTGGTTCACCAACTCTACCTTGAGCAAGGCCGAACACTATCTAAAAAGCAAACTACAGCGCAGTTACTTGAAAACCAGTTCTTACTATTCCAAGCGAAGCAACTTAATCCAAGTGTTTTGGAGCGCCAATCTAACGTTGGTTTCAGCACCCAATATCACGTCGATAAGTTTCTCGCAAGCTCACTCTTACATTGGTTCCCGGCACTTTCTCAGCTTGAAAAAAAACACTACCCTTTGGTATTTGATAAGGATCAGATGCTGTCTTTACTAGGACAGTACCCCGCTGATGGGCAATACCCTGCTGAGCAATTACTCAAATGGCAACAGCTGCAACTAACAAAATCAGCGCCACTGACACTTGCTCAAGTATTACATAGCCAATCAATGCAAAACCGCTTTAAACTTCACCAGGGAGAACTCGCGTTACTGCAAGCTATTGTCAATCAACATCTCAATCAACAGGCGCTATTTACCGCCGCAAAACCTTATGTTGCTAAGCAAGGCCTGACAATAGAACAGTTACGACAAGTGGTAACCGCAGAACTATTGAGGCCGAGCATGTTGGCATTTCTTGGTGTTAAGGAAGAGATGCATGGTGCAACGAGCCAGTATGTTGATACCCTAAGAAGTGAAATTCCAGAAAGTGCTATCGCGAAGTATTATGAGCGTCATAAGAAGCGGTTTAAATACATCAAGCAAGTCAGTGCGAGCGCAGCGAAATTTCCCGAACAAAAAGCCGCACAGCAATTTAATGATTATGCAAATGCACACTCATGGCAACAAGCCGTCGCTAAATATACCCCGATATTAATATGGCAGGCTCAACTCACTCCGCTGACCCGCCAAAGCACGCCGAAATGGGAAACACAGCTGGCGTTTAGTAATCAACAAGGCAAGATAACGCCTAGTATTCGCACGCCAAGTGGCGAATGGCTGGTATTGTATAGCCAGTCACCGATATATGATTATTACGATGTGAAAAGTGAAACAGTACGCTATCAAGCACTGCGGGCACTGACCCAAGAGTTTGCTCAGCACAAATTCGAGCAAGATTATATGGCTTGGAAAACGGCAAACAGCGGAGCGGTAATATGAAGTATTGGCAAGCATTGATTGTCATATTCCTTGGGGCTGTGATAGCTGGATTCACACTGCGTTTTGCCAACATAGGTTGGCAAAACCCCACATATAATCCCCCTTCACAGACAAAGCCTGAGCAGCAGAAAAGAACTGAAACGTTAATCACGCCAATCAATACTTATGCTCCTATCAAACCAAATGCCGAGACCTCACCCAAAGCCGTTAAGCCAATCACGGAGCCTGAATATCTGCCGCCAATAAACCAAGCTGAAAAGCAAATGGATGATTTTCAGGGCGATTTGTCGGATACCGAAGCTTACCAAGCGTATTTGGATCAAAAAGACGCCAAGCTAAAACAACAGTATATTGCGGCCGTCGATGGTAAAGTAGCGCAAATAGAAGCACTGCTAGCACGTGGGGTTAAAGAGGGATTACCACAACAACAGTTACAAGAGGCAAGAGACAAAATCACGGCACTTAAAGACATGCAAAGTAAACTACGTACTGAATTGAGCGAACGTGATAGCAAATAAAATTAGGCCGCGGCTCCTCTTGCGTCTCCCATGCGCTCAGTCACAGAACAAAACCATTAACGTACCTGCAGCTGAACCTTGCCGCTAGCCACATTAGGGTTTTTCATCACCGCATTGAGGACGACATCTTGTTGTCCTCCGTGATAATAGCTAATAATTTCTTCTAGCACTGTTTTGGGAGTACTTGGATTCATCGCAAGTGCTAAGTGCGTAGCAAAGTCTCGTTTTAGACTCAAATAAGTTAGCGTGTTTGGTGCCGTCGCGGGGTTTTGTGCAACCGCAAGATCTATCACATCGCCACTTTCAGGCAGATAAGAAACCAACGCTTCGAGTCGCTGAGCTGAAGTGTGGCTGTCTTTGGCTTGTTTTAACACTAAAATATGTTGATTCATGTGTAATAAGATATAAATCGCAATGCTGACAACACCTCCCCAAAGCACTAAGTGTGTATATTTGATGCTTAGAACTAAGCCATCGACATGTAAATCATGACGGACAGCATGCATTTTCAAAAAGAAATAGCTAAAAATGATACTGAATAGAAAAACCAACAAGCTATAAATTAGCATCGCGTTTACGCCAGTATCTTGCGAAAAGGGAGAAAATTGCACTTGGTGATGAAATTGCGCAGACATGTGAAACAACAAAGTATAAAACCCACCTGCGATAAGTAACGATAACCCTCCTGATTTCAATAACAATATCAGCTTATCTTTTAGTTCCATTCTTCATCTCAACGCAATATTTTTCTTCTACCATACAAGTAACTCGCTAAAAAAACTACTTAGATAAAAACTAAATACAATGATCGAGCCGTTAAACAAAGATGCAATGAGAAAGTGCTGATTCGGATAACGATATCCCGTCACTTTAAATCCAAGCGCAACAACCCCGAGTACAGCAAAGAATGGGGTAAATGTAAAAATAGCTTCTCCCACTACTAATCCAACAATAACGTCATGCAATGCGCCGCTCACGATAAAAGTAAACCAATAACCAAGTTTTTCCCCCACTTTCGCTGCACATGGACGAAATACGAAGCGCGCCAAGTAATAACTCCAGATAGGATTCCAATAAACCCAGAAGCCATCGAAAGACTGAGCGCCGAAAGCGCGCCGTAGCATGTTTCCTAGTGACTGACTATGACCCAGTGGTACACCATTTCGTCTTTTTACGTATTGTCTTAGTCCTAGTTTCATTTTCTGGGGGATAACAAGTGAGGCATAACTTTACTAATAACAAATGCTTTGTATTTAGGCAAAAAAAAGCCGCCTGACGGCGGCGAGTTGGAAATCAATAAATTAGATTGATATTACTTGCTTTCAAGCAAGTTGCCCGAGCCAATTTCTATTTTTCTTGGCTTCAGTGCTTCTGGGATCTCGCGCTCGAGGTCAATAACCAGTAAGCCGTGCGCTAAGTCTGCGCCTAATACTTTGACGTGATCACCAAGTTGGAATTTGCGCTCGAATCCACGCTCGGCGATCCCTTGATGAATAAATTTACGCTCGTTGGCTTCTTCAGTCGCTTGCTTTTGCCCCTTTACGGTCAACGTATTGTTCTCTGATTCCAGTGTTAGCTCTTGCTCGGTAAACCCTGCAACAGCCATGGTAATTTGGTACTTGTCTTTACCTAGCGCTTCGATGTTGTATGGTGGATAGCTAGGTTGTTTATCTGTTCTTGCAGCAGCATCCATCATAGAAGCTAAATGATCAAAGCCGATAAATGAACGATATAATGGTGATAAATCTACTGTACGCATAATTTTGTATCCTCTTAAAGCTATACATAGGTGCTCACTCTTCAAAAAGAACCAATAAGCACTTTTAAAACAAATGGTTATTTAATTTATGAGGCCCTGTCGGCGTCCTCATAAAGCTATTTATGGTCAGCAAATTTATTTTCAAGAAAATTCTTTTAAAAATTTTCAACTTTTTTAAAAAACCTATTTAAAACAGATAAGTATATTCTTTCTATGGCATGTAGATCGCTGAGGGATAGATGTTCATTCACTTGATGAATTGAATCATTCTTTACCCCGCATTCGATCACTTGCGTTTTTCCGGTCGCAAAGAAGCGACCATCGGAGGTGCCGCCTGCAGTACTTAAACTCGGATATTGCCCCGTTGTTTCCTGGATTGCTTGTTCTACCAGCGTTAAGAAACAGTTTTCTTGCTTCGCGCCGGTATAAAACGACTCACAAGGCCGCTCCCAACTGATCGCTAACATAGCACCGGATTTAGCCAGCGACTCTTGAATATAGTGCACAACTTCTTGGCTCTTATAGGCATGGCTGTAACGAATATTAAATGTGATTTCACACTCTGCTGGCACTAAATTATCCACGATATTTGGTACTGCGATCCCGGTGACTTGCAGCGTGGTTTGCGATCCAGCTTCGTCTTTCCACCAAGGTAAAAGCGCGAGCTGGCTAACCAACTGGCCTGCGATGTGAGCAGCATTAATCGTTTGTTCTGGATAAGCCACATGCCCCGCTCTTCCTTTAACTTGAATACGCCCAGAAATCGCCCCACGACGACCATTTTTAACCGTATCTCCCACCACTTGGTGTGAAGTCGGTTCACCAACCAAACAAGCATCTAGCTCAATGCCATTTTCAGCTAATCGCTCTGCAATCAATTTGGAACCAAACTCCGCTTCACCTTCCTCGTCAGAAGTGAGCAACCAGTAAAAGCTTCCTCGTAATTTTTCAGGATGCTGTAGTAATGTTTTGGTTGCAGCAAGCATTGCCGCAACGCCACCTTTCATATCTGCAGCACCGCGTCCATACATCACACCATCAATAATCTGCGCACTAAATGGTGGCACAATCCAGCCTTTATTATTTGCAGGCACGACATCCACATGACCAGAAAAAGCAAAAGTTGGTCCTTGAGAGAAACGATAACTTGCAATCAAGTTTTTTACTCCCTGCACCTCAAACTGCTCAATAGTAAAGCCCAGCGCAGCGAGTTGCTCTGCCATAAACGCAATAGTGCCTGCATCACAAGGCGTAACCGAAGGCGCTTGGATCAAACGCGTTAAGATCTCTGTGGCGTAGGAAGTACTGAGGTTTTGATACTGTGTTGCTAGTGACATAACTAAGAATGATTTGTAGGTGAAATCTAGCAATTATTTAAAGATGAAACTTTGACCACAGCATTGCAGTTTTAATGCAAATTAATGACATCGAGAAAACTTAATCTAAATCAAACTTTCAAAAATTTCTGAAATCTTACAATTTAAAAATTGATCTAGAACAGTTTTTCATTTTTTGAACCCTTTTAAGATGACTTCATTGAAAACACACACTGTTTCACAGTTTAAAAATGTCCTCACATAGGGTTAGGAGAAGAAAATGAAAACTTTAAGCGCTGCACTTTTATCTACTCTGCTAGTTGCTGCTCCCTTCGCACACGCAAATTTCAGTGTTAATGTTGGTGCTATTAACGTAAACCCTGACAATTCGGCTTCTGCAATTGATCAAGATAACTCTCTTGGTCTAGTTGCTGACTCAAATACTCAGCTAGGCATCACGCTTGACTACCACTACAGCGATAACATCGTATTTGAACTGGTTGCGGCAACACCATTTTCTCACACAGTTGACGGTGCTGGTGGCTTAGCAGGAGCTGAAATCGCAGACATTAAACACTTGCCACCAACATTACTTGCACAGTATCACTTCTTTGATGCAAGCGCTAAGTTCCGTCCATTTATCGGCGCGGGTCTAAATTACACAGTATTCTTCGATGAAGAGCCGAGTGCTGCACTAAAAGCAACACTAAAGACTAACGACGTAGAAGTTGATTTAGATAGCTCTTTTGGTATTGCATTACAAATCGGCTTTAATTACGACTTAAATGAAAAATGGGGCCTGCACGGCATGATCTCTAAAATTGACATCAATACCGATGCAACAGTTTACGCTAACGGTGTAAAGGCACTGACATCTGACGTTGAGCTAGACCCTGTTGTGGCCATGTTCGGTGTGAAATATAAGTTCTAATACCTAAATGGTTTAAATCACAGATTTACTGTTACTTTCTCAATCCCCAAGGCCACTGATGTGGCCTTTATAGTTTATAGATTACTGTTTTTCTTTGTCTCTAACATGGCTTTCCAATGCATAATCTCAGGAGATAAAATAGGTGCTTCACCGTTAAACCCAGCTACTTCGAGCATTTCTTCGACCGCAACCACCCCACCCTTACGCTTGAATACCCCACGCACATAAGCAATTGCATGCAGTCCACGTTTAGAATGAAAGCGCTGTTCAATGTAAAAGTATTTATGATCCCATCCCACCACCTTAGTGGTAATGGTAAATTTTTGCAGCGGCTTGATATCGCGGATATAAGTAATCGCTGTTGCGTTAACAATTGGGAACCAGCGGCGTTTCATCACAGCTGCAAATAACCCAACTCGCTCTGTCATCCAAGTACGCGCCAAATCCATAAATGCCAGGTATCGTGAATTGGTCAAGTGCATATTGATATCGCAATCGCTTGGCAGGGCGCGGTACTCGATATCTATCGGAGATAAAATGGAATCTGCCGTTTGTTTATTCTGTCTTATTCTCCAAAACAGCAGCAGTAAACGAAAATATAAGTTCATAACAATGGTCTTACCAGTTAATAATTTTCCGATTCTAGCATAGCAATTCATATTCTAAAGTGATTATTTTGCTACGCTTGCGTCTATAACTGATACATTACTTTGACCCTTGGTTGCGGTAATGCTGTCAGTAAACTAGATTAATAACCTGAGCTTCAAAAAATGAACGCCTTTCTAGCATGACCAGAAATGACCATAAAATGAGCTTAAAAACAATGAGTTCGGTTACTACATACGCGAACCTCAAATTAAGTAAAATAGCTGAAGTGAAGTCAATGAAAAAATTATCCCTTGTTACCTGTTCCACCTTATTTGTCTTTTCCAGTATGTGCTATGCAGACTTCGACTTTAAAGGAGAAGGCGCGCTAACCTATCCAACCGGTGTAGAGAAAGCGTTTGAGTTTGGTTTTGCTTGGAACAAACAGACTGAACAGTTTCGCATCGGTGCAAATCATTATGACATGTCTGAACTACCAGAGTCTTACTCAGTTGCCATTACACTGAGTAAAGACGATACCCGCGTGTGGATCCAAGAATTCAATCAAGGTTTTATTTCTGAATTTAAGTGGCAAATTGCAGATCATCACATCTCTCTTGTGAAAAAAGAGTTTAGCGACTCTGTAAAGGGTAATTACGTCTTGACGGTAAATGGGATAGATTACTTCTTTGCGCGAGATAACGTGAGTATCACACTCTCTTTTGAAGAAGATGGCATTAAGAATATTAAGGTAGATGGCGTGACAAAAGACATGGGAACTAAATCATAAAGGCCACATTGCGTGGCCTTTCGATCATACTTTGACTGTTTTTCTATTTATCCCATACTCACGCAGCTTGTTGGCAACGGCTGTGTGGCTTAATCCCAAACGTTTAGCCAGTTGCCTTGAGCTCGGATAAGCGGGGTAAAGCTTGCGCAACAAGGTTGCTTCAAATCGCTTCACCGCTTGGTCTAACGTCCCTTCAAAATCAGACTCTAAATAACCTAAGTCATGGGTAAAGGTCGGTAAGTTTAGATGCTCAGTACGAAGTTCTTTATCATCAAGCAACGAGACCGCACGATAAATGGCGTTTTCTAGCTGCCTCACATTACCAGGCCAAGGGTAATTCTCTAAAAACTCAATACATTCTCTAGCAAGTGTTGGCGCTGGATGACCATTTTGCTGGGCATATTTTTGTACAAAATGCTCAGCCAAAGGCCCGATATCTGCTTTTCTATCTCTCAGCGGAGAAATTTCAAGTGTTAGCACGTTAATGCGATAGTAGAGGTCTTCTCTAAATACGCCCTCTTGCACCATTGCTGGCAAATCTTTTTGCGTTGCAGCTATGATGCGAACATTAACCTTAACTTCATTCTCGTCACCGACTTTACGGAATGTACCGTCTTGTAAAAAACGCAGTAACTTAGTCTGTAACTGGGTTGACATTTCACCCACTTCGTCAAGGAATACCGTGCCACCATCAGCCTGTTCTAATACACCACGTTTTGGCGCTGCATTTTCTTCATAGCCTGCATAACCAAACAGCTCAGATTCGGCAACATCATCTGGCAGCGAAGCGCAAGAAAGCGCAATAAATGGCTTTAACGAACGGTTAGACGCATAATGACATGCTCTAGCCAATAGCTCTTTACCCGTACCAGTTTCACCTGTGATTAGAATTGGCGCTTCTAGCTGTGCCATTTTTCTGGCTTCACGCACGACTCTACGCATAGCAGTGCTGTGGTTATGGATCGTCGCAAAACTTTCTTGACCATAACGACGAAACGCACTGACTTGCTGCCCTAATCGCGACTGCGATTTAATGTTAATCACCGCACCGGCTAATACATCGCCTTCGATCCCTTGGGGCACCGAAATTGGCAAAATATCAGCAATAAAATCTTCCCCGCCCACTTCGACACGGGTTGTCTGACCTAACACCTCTTTACCTTCTAACCAACGGGTAAAGTTAAACCCTTTCAAAAGGTTGTTAATGTTGGCACCGATCACTTCCTTTTCAACCATGTTAAGGTCGCGACAAGCTGCGTCATTGCAATGACGTACCCAGCCTTTAGCGTCGATAGAAATTACACCATCAGGCAACGCACTGAGCAAAGTATTCAGCTCATTATGTTCACGTTCTGACGGTAAAAACGCTGTAGTACGAACATCTTCAACGCCATCGATTAAGCGGATCTCAGGCATAATCTTCTGAAACTGTTCAAATTCGATGGGTGGAAAGCTCACGTACATTCGACAATTTACTGAATCGACTTCTATACCTTTCAAATCGACACGGTAACTCACCAAGATATTGAGAATTTCTTGGGCAATACCAATACGGTCAGCGCAATGTATCTCTAGACGCATTTGTTCCTCAAAGCGGGTTTTCACAATTGACGAGATCATACTCTAAGAATAGCTGGCCGACTAGAAAAACGTAAAGAATATTGAACAGAATTTTAGCTATCCTCGCAAATTCTTGTCCTATACTAATGAAGAACTGAAAAAAGTTGTTTTTTAAGACATTTTTCAGCGCTTGTTAAGTTTTTGATTTGGAAACTTACATTCCATTTCAAAGGATTGCAACGCATAAAGAGTTACAGATATAATACTAAAGAATTGGATAATGTATCTTTTTTGAAAGCAGGCTGGCCACAATGAAAAAAATCTTAAATTTAGTATTACTATTTGCGCTCACGGCCTGCTCAGTAGAGGACCCAAATGAAACAGGTCCTTCACAAATAGATAAGGATGAAGATAAAAGCCAACAAGATAGGGATAACGAGACGCCCAACTTAAGCGTGTTGCTGCAAAACACAAAAGCGATGCCCATCGCCAATGCCAGCCTCACGATAAATGATCTGTCATTTACCTCAAGTAGCGATGGTGTATTTGACCTGTCGGCTCTAGCATACGGCGCTTATGTTGCAGAAATATCTCACCCCGATTATTTACCCTTGGTTTTTACCTTTGCGAATCAAAATAACAATGAACAGCAGCTCACGCTTGAACTAAAAGCTAAGTCGAGCACGCTAAAAACCTTACTTTTCGCGGGTGATACCATGTTTGGGCGTCGTTATTTCAACCCTGACCTCATTACCATGGGGAATTCATTGCCCAGCACCCCTGACGGACTTATCCAGCCCCAAAGCGCAGGACCTGATGCCCAAGCGCTGGTGCAGTTTATGCATCCTTTATTTAAACATATCGATTTTGCTTCGGTTAACTTGGAGTCTCCAATCCTAAAAAACCCAACCACGGTCCATCCAAGTAAAGAGTTTGCATTTTTTAGTCTGCCAGAGTCATTAATTGCCCTCAATGATTTGGGTATTGACTATGTCGCACTTGGCAATAACCACGTTTATGACTATCAAGCATCTGGACTGAACGACACCTTGAAGTACGTCGAGCAAGCGGGACTTAAACACAGTGGCGCGGGCACAAGCGCGGCAGAGGCATTTAAGCCCTATAGCCTAAGCCTTGGTGAAGCAACCATAGACTTTGTGTCTGCGACTTCCATTACAGGCGATCAACATACCGTCACTTATGTGGCATCGGATGCTAAAGGGGGAGCTGCCGATCTAACAGATACCAATGGCATGAAAGAAACGGTGATGCAAGCCAGTAACAACGGCCACTTTGTTGTGGCTCAGCTTCACGGCGGTGATGAGTATTCATACGCACCAACGGCGTATATTTCAAACCGCTTTGATTTACTTTCCAAAAATGGCGCTAACTTGATGATTGCGCATCATCCTCACGTTGCGCAAGGGTTTGGCTTATACAATGGCGTACCAAGCATACTTGGACTAGGCAACTTTGTGTTTGAGCAAAATCGTCTTGAAACCTTTTTGGGACTGATAGCTGTGGTAGAGTTAGAAACTGCAGGCACACCTAAAATCAGTGCACTAAAAGCCTATCCCGTTTATCTAGAAGACTATGTTCCTAAGTTTGTAAGTGGCGATCTTGCCAATGCCCTACTAAAACGTATCGCTGAATTTTCTTCACCCGAAGTTGGTATCTCATTGCGCCCGGGATTTGCAGAAGTCACCTTTGATAAACCGGTTCAAGCAAAAGCAACCGAGCAACAAGTTATTACCTTAGAAGCCGGTGAGCATATTGTCGATTTACGCCAATATTCAAGCAGTGCTGAGTTCCTTAGCAAACTCACAGCTAGTGATGCTCAAGCAGAGATTGTGCTTGGTCGAGACTTATTGTTCTTTGGGGATTTTGAAGACTGGGACAGCGATAACGAAAAAGGGGAAGTCTCTCGTTGGTTAATTGAGGCCGACGATATCGCGCCATGTTTAGTCGGCAAATATCGTGGCGTACAAGGACTTTGTCTACAACGAACGCAATTTAACGAAACACCAACGCGTGTGCCGTTCAAACACACAATTCGTACCATGCCTATTACGCCAGCGCCGAGCACGGCACAGGCTTACCATGAGCTCTCGCTCTTTGGTTATGCCAAAGGAGAGAACGCTGGTGAGTTTAAGGCTGATATTCGTATCTTAACATCAGAAGATAGCCTTATCTTTTCTGAGTCAACGCCCCAATTAAAGCCTGCGGGTAGTTATGAGTGGCAAACGTTTAGACAAGACATTACCTTACCTGACGATTCCGTTGTGCTTGGCGATGAAGGATTGCCTGCTCGTGGCGTCCAGTTTGGCCTCTCCATGGCGCCACCAAGTAGTGGTGAAAGTGCCTTATTTTTAGATGATATTGCGATGATCTCGTGGCAACGCCCTGTGCTGCTTCAAAACGGTCAGTGGCAAAGCGCACAAATCCATGGCCTGGAATTTATCAAAGTAAAAGTAGCGAAGACGACTGAGCTGACTCTCACTTTTAGCCAGCAATAAGAGAGTGAAAAGGCATGTCGGTTTTTAGTCAATTAAACTTTATAAAACGCCAACGTGAGTTTTGGCTATTTATGAGCTTATTCGCTATTTTGTTGATCGCCTCGGCGTCCGGCTTATATAAACAGGTAAACCTAATTGGATTACAATGGTTTTCTAAGCTCAACACTACGCAAGCAACGCAAGTAGTCGTGATTGAAGCAGAAAACTTACAGCAACAACATCAGCAGTTGGCAAAAATACTCTCTGACTATCAACCAAAAGCCGTTGTGTTTTTTGCAAATACCGAACTTTCACCACAACAAAACGACCGCTCGATTTACTATCCATTCAATACACAATCGGTTTGTCTGTTGGAAACAGAAAATTGGTATGGCAGTGCAATCAGCCTCGCACCACCAGCAAACAAGTGTGACATATTATGGGATAAGGTATTTCCGCAGCATGGTGAATACCTCAACAAAATCATAGACTACTCACTGCCTTATTATTCACTACCAAAATTCAGTGCGCAGAGAGTACTTGATGGTGATCTATTCACAGCACAACTCAGCGAAAAGGTCATCTTAGTTGCTCAGCATTCAAAGTTTTCACGCTTAAATAGTAATGCTTATTTTGGCGCGCAAGAACTTCCGCCAGTTTACCTACAGGCATTTATCGCCAATAGCTTTGCATCCGACAGCTTTATTCAGCCTTTAAATAAAGTGACGATAGTCGCACTCATGGTACTAGCATCAATATTTTTCTTAGTGTGGTACCAAAGAAATGCGACCAAGACCAATGTCATCATTGCGATATCCACCAGCATATTACTGATCATAAGTGGCCTTGCTGCGCATCATTGGTACTCCGTGTTATTGCCGCTTGGTGAGCTGCTATCTTTGATATGGCTGACGCTACTTTGGGTGTTTATCTCTTTGAAATGGTCAGAAGAAGAAAACTTAAAATCTCTGATAGCCCTGATCCAGCAACGTATGATGGGTCGATATCTACCACGGCACTTTCTTGAGCATAATGAACCTTGGGATGCGATCATCCAACTGGTTAATCAGCAGCTTAATCTGAGAAGAAGTATCTTTCTCACTCGCTTAGAGGGTGACCACCGAGTAACTGAAATACGCGCAATACACTGTCAGCTCAGTGATATCTTAGAGATGCGACGAGATTACGAGCGAGTACCTTATTCCGATGCAATCAAAGCGTTTGGTGCTATCAAAATTACCCGCCCTTTCTTCCAACATCTAGCGGAAGATGAGCAGCAGTATATTGCACCCTTGATGTACGCAGGAGATGTTCGGGGTTTTTGGGCGCTAACCGTCACTCCTCAAGACAGTTTTGATGAGCAAGCGTTTATTAAAAATGTAAATCTCTTTGCACATCAAATTGGTGAATTATTATTCCACTATAAAGTGTTTTCTGCTGAGCAAAAAAACCTCAAAAGCACACTGACTCGGGCGCTGACCTTTTCTCTGAAAGAGCCACTAAGTCATAAAATCAAAAATGCAATTAATGAGATGGATCAAAAGCTCACCTCACTGGAGCATGTCTTCAACCAGCTTCACAGTGCCAGTATTTTATATAACTTATTTGGCCAAATTGTGCAGGTAAATGAATCTCTTGAACGCTTTGCGAGAGAGCATAAGCTGTCTATTTTCGACATGTCCGCCTTAGACTTACTTTGTCGCTGTACCGAGATGGATAGTGAACAAGCTAAAGGAAAGCTGCGCTATTTAACCCTAAAACGTGGCAAAATCGTATTACCCGTGTATTTAGACAATCGAACTTATTTACTGAGTATTCGCGCCTTACTCAAACAATCAACCAGCCTTAACGCCAGCACACCATTTGAAACCAGTGGGGTGTTGTTTGAATTTATTGACCTTGGCGAGCAGTTATCTCAGCTAGATGATAAAGAAGCCTTTTTAACACACTTGTCAGAGCAGCTTGCGGTTAACGAGCAACTTTTGCCTGAAGAGTGGGATGAGGAATAGATGGACTGGACGCTGACGCTATTCCCAAGCGCGGGCGGACTTGGGCAATCCGTTATCACGTGTGTTTGGATAGGCATCGCGGTTGTCGCATTTTTCAATCTAAGGTTTGGTTTCCCGTTAACTGGTTTAGTGGTGCCAGGTTACCTAGTCCCCTTATTTATCGTGAGCCCAACATCGGCTTGGGTGATCATTGTTGAGGCCATTGTCGTTTATGGCTTAATGCGGTTTTTTGCCAAAACACTTGTTGAGCGACTGGGCTATGCAGAAATGTTTGGCCGTGACCGATTTTTTGCCATCGTTTTGTTAAGCATTATAGTTCGAGTTACCATGGATGTGCTGTTTTGGCCGCTGGTCGCCGCGTACTTAACACAATGGGACATCACTTTTGATTACGCCGCACAGCTGTATAGCCTCGGGCTGATTATCATCGCCTTGACCGCTAATGTAATGTGGAATGGTGGCTTTAAATATGGCATAAAAGTCACCGCTATTCAGTTGGTTGTTACCTATATCATCATTCGTTTTGGATTGATGGCGTTTACCAACTTTAGCATTGCCAATCTTGCCGTCATGTACGAAGCTGTTGCGGCCTCCATTATTGCAGCCCCTAAAGCTTATATTATCTTGGTGATCACCGCTTTTATCGCATCAAGGGCTAATTTAAAGTACGGCTGGGAATTCAATGGCATTATGCTGCCAGCGCTGCTAGCTCTGCAACTGATGCAACCCACTAAGCTGCTCACATCATTCGTAGAAACAGCGATTATTTTGGTCTTTGGATATGTAGTCTTAAACTTTACCCGTTTAAAACACGCCAATATCGAAGGCGCGCGACTCATGCTGCTGTTTTTTAATATCGGCTTTGTCTACAAACTGATTTTAAACTACGTCGTCGTCGGTTACTTCCCAACCTTAAAAGTGACCGATACCTTTGCTTTTGGCTACATGCTATCGACCTTACTCGCCCTTAAAATTTACCAAAAAAATGCGCTAGGCCTTGTGATCCGTGCAACTTTTCAAACTTCAATTGTTGGTGGCTTTATCGCCATCTGTATCGGTTTTGCAATTATGGTTATTCCAAGCCTATTCGTACAAAGTAATACATTAGCGATAAATGAAACAGCCAGCGATTTAACGCTCGGCCAAGTGATCAGTAATTACAAGAGCCAGCTGTATACTCAAAATGCGGCTAACGTTAATGTCAGCCAATATGTGACGGAGCAGCAACGTAGCCACTTTAAACAAGCAATTAGGTTGCTTAAGCAGGATAGTGAGTCACACTATGTCGAGGCCGCCACCTTACTGCGCCAAGCCGACTTTTCTTTGCAACGTACAACACAATTTTTAGTAATAAAAGACAATCAACAAGATCACAAGCGCGGTCTGTTTATCATTAATTTAACTGCTCAAAAAGCCCATATCATCAACGTCCCCTACCCCACTGCAGAGCGGCTTGCCAGTGAGGCTGGTGGGATATTGTTTTCCTATTGGCAAAGCCAGGCAATGGCGTTTGGCAATGCGCGACCTAACCAAAGTGGCGATAAAAACGGTAAACAAAGCGAGTTCTATAGTGACTTTTTTATGGCGATGGATATTCCAGAGGTCGTCCAACTCAGAGAAATTAATCGGCAAGTAAGCCAGTTGATGCACCAACACAGTTTAAAAGAAGACGCACAGATGTGGATATTTAACAGTGTGCCAAGCTCAGTACAACAATCTGAACTTGCTACCTTGTTTAACATCAACGATGCACACTTTGGTCTCGCGGCAAATGCACCTTTACCTTACAGCCAGTTCCATGGCCAAATGATTGAGGCGTATTTAAGCTCGGATAGCTATTCGTCGTTGCTAAGCGCATATGGCCTGCAACGTATCGACAAAGACATAGATAAAATAAGCACAAGTGATGAGAGCATACAGGCACTTATTGAAGCATTTTCCAGTCACATTAGCGCCAAAGGCAGCGGTGCATTTAGCGCACTGAGCGATACCAGTGCTGCACTGTGGGAATATGAAGTGTTAAGGCCGTTATTTGCTATCACCCAAAATCTTGAGATAGTGACAGCGCCGGAAACGCTTGAGGTAAGGCTGAGTCAGATAAATCGCGTAGCAAACCTATTACAGTACCAATTAACTTTAGTTGAAAATAATCAAGGGCAATTCGTTGCACTTTCTCCTTTAGATACCAAATCTGCCTATGATTTGGGTCAAGGGGTGTACTTTATTGCCTTGCTGGCTAAACCATCCCTCACCATTGCAGTGCCTAGACCGCTCTTTGAAAGTAACACCTTGGAGTTCTCTGGGCAGTTGTTTACGGCCACCCATGCAAAGTTACTGGCAATCGCTGGTGCTCACCCTTATACCAGCATCGATGCAAATGTAATGGCAGCCGACAACGTGCGGTCATTATTTAATGTGGTGTATCAAAGTGCACAGCGCTACTTTTACGACAACCCCTTACTTAATTTACAGATCCGCAGTCATAGCGCGCCTGCAAGCATCAGACCTTCAGCGCTTGCGTACCAATTTACAACGCCTAACCCTATTCATAATGACACCATTGCTACACTACAAAGGGTGCTAGCTGATCTTGGTGTTAATACTCAAACCGTTTCAGGACAACAAGCAACAAGAGGCTTAGAACTCGGTACCACACCACAGTCGGGATATCAGCTGTTCGCACCAAAAAGTGAGCTAGCGGCACTGTGGTTGGCATCGGATTTTAAATCGCACTTTGCCATTACCAACGATGCTTTATTGCAACGCCTTTTAGCCGTTGCACACACACCTAGGCTCAAAGTAATCGATTTGCTTGCCCTCTCTCCAAATGATTGGCATGAGGCCAGTGCGCAATTTATTGACGCACTTAAAGTAGCCACGGGGCGCTACGCCACCACCCAACATTTACCTGTGCTCCAAGCACTTTGTCAATTTGAAAGCCAGTGTAAAATAAGCGCCTTTAGCACGCATAGAAATGGTGAGCTGGGATTAATGTTTACCCGAGATAACGCACTGCTCGCACTATACTTACCAAGAAGAAATCGCGTTATTGATTTAGCCACTTATGCAAAAGCGGTTCATGAGGGGCGTTATGTACTGGATTAAGCAGATATTACGATTTGCTATTTTTACAGCTTTGCTGCTACTTTTTGTTTGGTTCGCCGTCACTTTATTTGTGTGGGTAAAATCTGCGGAGCCTTCAAATACCTCGACCCTGTTTAATATCCGCTCCAATGTTCATTGGCTAAAAACCGACAGGGCACTGAAGTTTTCCTTTTCTGCGTCTCGGACCATGTCTCTCCGGGTGTTGTCTAATGGAATATTCGAATCGCAGCCGTTGGATGATCAGCCTGTCAACTATGCTATTGAATATCAGTTACTTGATGCAAAAGGAGCGATTATTTATCGCGGTACTTATCATCATGCAGCTAAAGCTGCCTCGAACGACTTTCAGCAACAGGTAAAACAGATCATTGAAAACCGTGAAGCGTTGGCCGTGGCGTCTGGGCAATCCTTTTATTTAAATCGTAAAGAGTTACAACAAGCTACGACTATCACGTTAAAGCTAATACCAGAAAATGCTCAGCTTAAAGGTGTGGTGGTACGCGTCCATGCCCAAACCAGTAACAGTATTACCGACCCCGCCAAAGCATGGCTGAAAAGGCCAACCGAATGGCGTGAACGCATGACGAATTACCACACCATAGGTGAAAACGCCTTAACCAACGAAGAAAAATACAATTCGGTCATGTTAGATTGGCAAAAGCTAGCGCCACAGGGCGTGCCTAACATCGACTTTCGCGCTGACTTGTTATACGAGTCACTGCCCTACAATGTGCTTAATCATGATTTTTCGACCCAGCTAGACTTAGATAGTTTGTTTATTTCTGAGCAGCTAAGCGCGAGTTTTCGCGTCTATGAACACACGGAATATTTATTAAGCCATTCCGAGAATGCAAATCTTACTTTTGTTTGGCACGATTTACGCCAACTCGACGCGCCAAAGCCACTAATGCCTGAGGTGCTATCCGCTGCGCAAGCTAAATTAAGCAACTTACCAGCTGGCCTTGTTACCGTTAGCGCAAGCGCCCCCACCAGCATTCGGGTATTTAGCAATGGCGTCGACCCTATAGT
Organism: Pseudoalteromonas flavipulchra NCIMB 2033 = ATCC BAA-314; assembly: GCA_000814665.1. GTDB lineage: Bacteria > Pseudomonadota > Gammaproteobacteria > Enterobacterales > Alteromonadaceae > Pseudoalteromonas > Pseudoalteromonas maricaloris. Next base: position 205,276 of record JWIH01000010.1, on the reverse strand, counting down.
CCCGTTGCATAGTTACTATTATATGCTCAACGCGCAAACGCCGGCTTACTATCAAGTCTCTCCTAAAAGCGATATCGCTTTAGAGTGGCGTGCGCCCATTGGCAGCACTCTCTCTGTGAGCCTCTACAGCAACAATGAGCGGATCAAGGACTATGTTTTTACCGCAACGGCAGAGCAAGCTTTGTTTGATAGACTGATAACTGAAACCACGGAGCGACAAACCTTACCAACCGCAGAGAAGCGTTATTTGGCAATACCAGATAACGTTAATCAAATCAAAATTGAAGCCGAAGACGCGATGGTAAAGCTGCAAGCCCGCAGCCCAACATTTAATTATCTGAATCATCGCTGTGACCCAGTGTGCGACCCTGAAAGTCCGATTTATCAGGGGATTGATGCATGGTTTAGCCAAAAGGCTGACAACCATTACCTCTTTCATACACAAAAACAGATAGCATCGGTGCGCTTATTTGAAGCGCCACCTGAAGTACCTGAGTTGCTGCCTCAATACCGCTCCAAAGACTTAGATCAGCTTTTAGCTGTATCGGATATCGCGTTGGTGCCCATTGAGCAAGCTTACTTTGATAACTCAGTACCGCAAATGGAGTTTGAATATCGTCAGGTAGCTAAATCTGCACTCTTTAAGCTCGGTAAAGCAACAAGCTACCCAAGCAGTGTGATTGTGAAGCAAAAGCGTAAACCTACATTATTTGAAGTTCCGTTAAACAGCTTACAAATAGAGGAGTTAGCAAACACCCAAGCACTTTTCATCAATCAAGGGACCCCAAGAACCGTGCGGAAGATCCGCCTGTACAAAGTGGCAAAAACAACGCCACTTACCGTTGCTGTTAGCGAGAATAACTTGCAACCTAACGCTTTGGTCGTCAAAGTGTTTAGTGCCGATCCTCAAGCTGAAATCACGGTAGCAACCGCTCTGGATAGCACTAAGGTAATCACCCCAAGCGATGAATACACGATTTTAGCTAAACACTTTGTACTGCACCTAAACCCAGCACAAACGAGGATGTTTTTTAACCCTAATCACGCAGAGCTTTACGAGTATCCAAGTATTACTTTGCCGCTGTTTCAAGACTTAACATCGCCTAAAACCATGACGCTTCGCTTTTCACATGATGTTTGGATAAGTGTATTAGAGGAACATGAACAGCCTGATGCAACATTAAACTGGTGGCAAGATGAAACGCCTTAGTCGCTACGCACTTTACATTGCATTATGCTTGTCATTGAATGTTAACGCTGCGGTTCCCGATAGCAGCAAAATGGCGCACTGGTTTAAGCAACCTGTAGAGCTCGATGGCTGGCAATTTACGCACCAAGCAGAGCAGTTTACATTGACGCCAAAGCCTCAAAGTGAAGCGCATGGCGAAGTCACATATGCGCCAAAGCACCGACCTTGCGTGGTGTCTGTTCCACATCGCTTTCATGATAAACATACGCAGACCATTGGTGAGCACATTTTCCAGCACAGTTGCCAAGTGTTACTGAACAACACCAAACACAGATACGATAACGATAACGATAACGATAACGATAACAATGACACGACAAAAAACTATGATTACGCCAAGCAACCTCACAATATTCACGCGTCAGCTACCGTAGCTTTTACATCTTTACACCCAACAGCAAAAGTGTTCCAAATACATGGGTTTAGTCAAAAGAAGCGAAAAACCGACGGCGGTAAACTAAGCGAAATAATTTTGAGCCAAGGCAAAACAAATGACGACACACTATGGAAGTTGAAGTCTTGTCTTGTTAAGCAAGGTTATCGGGCGCTGATTTACCCTCAAGAAGTGCAAGAACTTGGCGGGACGCAAAATATCATGCATCAGCTTGCGCTTCCTGAATATAGCTTTATCCATATTGAGCTAAGCTATCAAACAAGAAAGCAATTAATTAATAACAATCAACAACTAGAGCAGTTTACTAAATGCGTGCAATCACTTTTATAATGACACTACTGCTGTTTGCAACGATATCCCGAGCCAATGAGGTAGGGATACAAACGGCTGCCCAATGGGTTGATCTGTCACGTATGCAATTTATCCAAGCCAATGCTAACAAGCACTTTGCACCTCGGCAAAAAGCGTGGCTGTTTTTGCCAAGTTACGCATGGTTAGTCACAACACCTAGTGCCCTCGATACATTCGAGTTTTTTGCAGGGGAAACTCCAAAGCTACGACGTGCCATTCCAACGTCCGATTGGTTATGTATTCAATCCAGATGCCAACTGAGTGCAATAGCACAAAACCGCTTAATTCAGGTTGCTTACACCGGTGATAACGCTCAATCTCTCGCGCTTTGGCAAGGCAGCATGCACAGCCACAGAGATCCGTATCGAAGAGCGCTCAGACTGCCAGGGCTTGACGACCAAACACTGCAATTAGCGCAAGATACAGAGCGCTGGTTTTATCTACAACCTACACAAGTGACAAGCGTATTCTTTGAACACGCCAAAAAGCTTAAACTAGAGGTTCGAAAAGATCTACACGCGATTGCGCAAAACGGTACTGTCACAATTAAAGTCAACGGTGAGGTCATCAGCACCATTGCAATATCAGATATCCAAGCGGATGAGTACCTTGAGCCTAAAGTCGGCTTGTCTAACCAAGATTATATCGCCATCCCGCAAGGTAGTTATCTCACTATCACAACATCGGTGCCTGCCTACCTTAACTTACTACAAATGCACCGTGGTATTTACGATGACAATGCAGGAATAAAGCAGCAAGAGTCGTTATTTAATCCGTATTGGAATAAACAGCTAAACGAGCAGCTTAGCGTCCTTTACATGAATGGAGATACTTCTCCACTCACTTTTAGCGCTTCTGACACGGCGTTGGCGGTCAAACGCAAGCAAATGCTTAACGATATTGCCTCTGCGGTGTATTTTTTAACGCCAAGCTCCCCTCAACCGCTCACTCATCATGTTGCGCTAAGTGGAGTGACACTGGGCAGCCGCAGCGCCGCTGGGCAAGTGCTGCTCACTTCAAGCGCTCAGCGAGTCAATTACATTACCTCGTCTCAACCACTGAAGTATCATCTTGAGAATATAATGAGAGTTGATAATGCAATTACTTTGTATGTTCGAGCAAGAACGCAAGAGCGCTTAACCATCTCCAGCGAGCATGGCCAACATACGCTGCTTGTTGCGCCTAGCAGTCATTTTCAAAGACTTACCCTACACATAAATCCTGCATCCAAAGTTGTGATGATTGAAGGGGCTAAGCAAGCGCTTGATATCGCTGTAGCAGTAAACCGCTTACAACCATTTCCCGACTTCTTGACCATGACGCAAGAAGCACTAGGCCAAGGGCCACTCGTTCAAGGTCTACTTGCAAGAAGCAAACAAAATCGAGCGGACACTTACTATTTATCTCTTAGTGGGCTGAGAGCGCCGGAACTAAGTGTTAAGACAGACAGCCATGACCAGTTTACTGCCACTAAAGTGTTTGCGGAACTGCAAATGGTAGCAAAGACCAAACCACTCATGGCACTTGCGAAACTGAAGCCGTATTTGAGTGAGCATAGTGAGCAAGTTACGTTAATGGCTTGGCAACTTAATATTGCTATTTTGACTCAGCTAGAACGCAGTGGAAACGCCGAGGTGTTACTAAAATCGCTGCTTAAAAGCACAGCTCAATCTTTAAGAGAGTACGCCGCCAATGAACTACTCACGAGATATTTAGCGCTGAATGAATATATCCAAGCTAGCCTATTATGCGCTGCCCACGAAAGCGATATCACGCAATATCAATGCGATGATATCCTGTTGATGTACCTACTTGACTCCGGCCTTCAACAAGAAGCGCTGTGGACAAGCCAGCAAATGGCATTAACACCAAAACAAGCCGAACAAGTCGCGGCAATTCAAACAAACGAACTGACCCAGCCTCAATACAGCCTTAATCACTATGGTTTACAAGTCGTAGAGTCAATGGATGATCAAACTGAGCTGTACCCGCTAGGTTCAGGTAAACCCATCAAACTAGTTGCTAAAACGCCTTTGACGGTCAAGCTAAGTGCACGTGCTGCGTACCAAGGACAAGAATACAAAAATACTCAATGGCTGCTGTATGAACACAACGCCAAAACCCGGATTTTACCCATCTTTAGCGATATTGCAGCAAACTTGCAATTGCAGCCACAAACCACTCGATTATCTATTGCATCGCAGCAATATATTCAATTAGCGGCAAATGAAAGTCTCACCCTTTTCAGTAATAATGAGTTGTTTGTAGAGATCCGGGTGCAACCAGAAACAGCTAATACTCCGGCTTTTGTAGATAAGTCTGCACACTTGGTTAGTCGCGCTGATGCGCGCATAGCAGATGAGCTAAACGCCCGAGAAATCGCGATAAATGCCTTGTATCAATTGAGTCAGCAAACATTGTCTAATGAAAGCTACCACAGGGTCCTTCAACGTCTGCACCCAAGCTTGTCGGATGATGCCATTTTAACCGATTTATATGCCCGCTTGATGCGCTATGGTCAATGGCTTGCTGCGGAGCAATACACTAGCTATGTTGGCACACAAAAAGTAAAAGTTGATACGCTTGCGGCACAAAGCGTTGGTGACCAGATCACCGCACACCTCACTGAAAATCAGCCGTCAGGCCTGCCGCTCAGAGCAAATGAGATACTGACTATTGATTTTTCTGAGTATCAACAAGTGCAAGTAAGAGTAAAGTTTGCCTACTCTTCTGCCAAGCAAATCGTGGCACCGCCTGCTAATGTAGAGCTGGTGGGGCCAAATCAAGGTGATGTGATCTCGCTGCAGCCAACGCAACCACTCTATTACGGCATTAAACAAATCGAGACACGACAAGGACTGCTGCAATTGCGTTGGCTCAACTCTCTATCGGGGCAAAGTGTGAGTGTACGTCCGCAATACTTCGACCAAGGTCAATGGCATGATATCCCATTGGATACGAGGCAGATCTTTTATCGCTCTGATGAAACAACCCCAATCACGGCGAAATTAGCTCGAGATAGTCTGATTAAAATTGAAACCTTTGCCGATGGTATTAGAAATGAAGCCACCTATTTTCACCCGGCAGGACAAGTATCACTAACCGGCCAACAACAGCAAACGTTAGCACGCATGTCTATCTGGACGTTAAGTCCAACATTGCATCGCGTTAACCTAGTACCTGAAGTGCCAATGTTCTTAAAAGCCAAGCAACAGTTAACACCAACAAGTGCTGAGCCCGTATTTCAGCAAGCTCGTATTGAAACTGATGAAAGTCGCACTGGCGTCGAAGGCTTTTTGAATATTGATAGCGACGACATTGTACAGACAACGGAGCCTAGCCCTAGCCGTACTACACTCGATTTAGGTTTATCATTGAGAATGAAGGATGAAAATAACTGGTACCGCATCGATACTTTCTACACGATGGATAATCATCACCAAGACACCTTCTCTATCAATGGTCAATATGATTGGCTCTCGCAGCAGTCGAACTGGTTTGCAGAAGCAAGAATGCGTAATCGCTGGCAGGATGCAACGGCAATCAGTGAAACCCATTTAAGCTCTAGTATTTCGGCAAAATTTGGCCAAATTCACCGTTATAACAGCGGTTTTAGAAGCATTTGGTGGTGGCAGCCTTTTTACACTTACACCAGTATCAGCAAGGACGAATTTATTGCAGACGAGCAAATTGGCCCTGATATGTACACCTTTTACCGTAATAATCACAAGCACGGCTGGCAAGCGCATGCTGGGCTGCGCTATCAGCCCTGGGTTGATAGTTACTTCAGCTCCGGCGTTACCCTGACGTCAAATCAAGATTGGCAAACGCTCGACAATGCACTGTTTTCATTTGATTGGTATCAGTTTTATCAAAGCCATATTTTCCATGCCGGATTAACATCAAGCTATGTATTTGCCGATCAGAACCGCCCCAATCCAACGTGGCAATACTTAACTCAATTAGGTTGGCAAACGGGCTTTGACTTTAGTCATAACACCGCAGGTTGGTTAGGTGTAACTTGGACTCAAGACTGGTTTAACAATACCCATCAGGTTGGGCTACAAGTACGTTTAGGCAATTTACAGCAAACTGCTTTTGCCCCCTATGCTCACGATGAAATTATTTTTGAATCGTTACAGCTAAGTCATTTATTAGAGCAAGATTTACATGAGCGTTGAAGCCTTAAAGAGTCAATTAGAAGCCCTATTTTTTGCCGAAACTGAAAAGTTTTGGCTGAACTTGTATCAACATAAATACAGTGCGTTGATCGACGAATTGTGCGCATGGGAACTCATTTACAATCGCCCTGAAAACGAGGATGAAACCGACTGGCTGGTACTTCAATCTATCGCCTTTTTACGCCATAAAATTGAGACTCTACATGAGCAAATTTTGTTGCTTGAGGTATCCCACACCGGATTTGTACAGCGTATCGCTAAGTCTGAATTTTCCAGCGAAAAAGAGCTTCATATTATTGCTTATGCTCAAGAACTTGGCACCACTAAAGCCGCGTTAGAGCAAGATAAAAAAGCATTTTCACGATGGTTTGACGAAGGCGCTGTAGTTGCTCGATACCAACATCAAGTTGCCGCGATTGAACAACAGGTTAAATTTTTAATCGCCAAACTTGGGGCGCTAACGAATCGATATTTACGTGCTCACCACGATACCCTAGAAAATGCCTGGCAACGCTTGGATTTACAGCCATTTTGCTTAAATTTACTCGCCCATAGTCAAAATCAACATATTCGTCATGGCTTGATCCGCGCACTGGTCAATATGGTCGCAACCTTGAACAACTATGAGGTTGACTCGGAATTAGACGCAGATCTTATCGCCAAACTTATTGAGTTGCTTGAGTCTGACAATATGCCCTATCAGGCAACCGTCGATATTTTGGAGATCTTAATACATCAACGCCCCACTTTTATTCGTGCCTACATGTGGGCTTTGCTTGAAGAAGCGAACGACATTGAAACTAGTCAGCTAGTTGATGCCGAAGTACTCTATATTTTGAGTATCTTTCCTAAAATTATTGTCAGCCAGCCAAAGCTTACAGACAAAGATCTCAATATGCTTTGTGCACTCAGCGAGCACACCTTACCTAGGGTGCGCCAGGTTACGCTAGAGTTTGTCGAGTTTTATCCCACATCGTTTGCACAAGAGTTAATCGCCAAGCGGTTTGAACAAGAGAATGAGAATGCCGTACTTTTTACCTTGATAAAACAGTTATCCGCCGACCGCTTTTGCCAACACGATTTTGCATTTTTACTGTGGCAACGCGCACTAACTGGCGACTTTAGTATGCAGCTCAAGCGCTTAGCGCTTGAGCAAAGCGCGCGTATTATGCTGAATATGCAACTTGAATCAAACCAAGCCGATCTCTGCTTCAAACGGTTTATTAATACCTTAAATGACTGTTTATCGAACGAAACAAACATTGCCGTTTGCCGTTATATCACCAGAGCCAGAGAGCAGCTAGGTAGCTTCTATCATCAAGCCATCATCGCGCAGCTCAACGCTTCTCTTGAAGCCAACGAACAAAGTGACGCACTGGCAACTTGGTCTCGTGATGAACTGGGCCGCTCACTTTCTTATATTGCACAGCGCGGTCAAAGTCTTAATGCCTCAAAAACAAAAGCTGGCTGGCGTATCCAACAAGGCTACCGTCAAGCAAGAAGGTTATGGCGGGTAATACATGAAATAAGACAACCAAGTACCGATAAACGTCAAAGCTATTCCCATACCAAAGCGAAAAAGCCCAGCGTATCGATCCACGTCCCTAGCTGCACTACCGCGGAAATTAGCGAAACAAAAGTGCCGGGGGAGTTGCTCTTTAATATCGCCGAGCAAACGAGTCGACCACATCTACCATTACTCGACTTTTTGCTAAGCGTACTGACCAATGACCACAGTAAAGAAGACGCCAAAACCTATACGCCGGATGGTATTTTAGCCGTTACTCCGCCATCAACTTTGTGGCGACGCCTTAAGGCGTACTGGACCATAACATGGCAGTTTGCAGAGCTAGACCGCTTACGAAAAGGCAACGAACTTGAGCAAGGTAAGTATTTGGATGCACTTAACACGCTGGGGTTTTCGCTACGCTTTAGTGCCTATGGCGACATCGCAAAAACGCCATTTCCTGTCGCGAAAGACATTCAGCAACTTTATACTCGCTCTGGTGTCACCTCAGCGCTACTCACAATTTGGAGCAGTTTTAAAGAATACGTCGATGCCATTTATCAAAATAGTATTTCGCAGCTGGTTTTCTTTGTGCTTGCATTTATTAGCTACTTTTGGACTCGGCATATTTATGTCAGTAAAAGAATAAAGCAAAATCGCAAACACATTCCGGTGTCCATTGGCGGCTGGGGAACACGAGGAAAATCAGGAACCGAGAGGCTGAAGTCAGCTTTATTTAGTAGCTTGGCGCTGAGAGTCGTGAGCAAGACCACGGGCTGTGAAGCAATGCTTATCTATTCAAAAATTTCCGGTGAGCAATATGAGATCCCGCTATTTCGGCCTTTCGACAAAGCGAGTATTTGGGAGCAAGCTGATGTGCTACATTTTGCAAAGCAGGTAAAAGCGGACGTTTTCCTATGGGAATGTATGGGCCTGACTCCGAGATATGTAAAAATTCTAGTGCGCTGGATGAAAGACAATTTTGCTACCATTACAAATGCTTACCCGGATCATGAAGATATTTTGGGCCCAACAGGCTTAGATGTAGCAAAAGAAATGTCTGCCTTTTTGGGCTACAACACCCAAGTGTTCACCGCCGAGCAGAATATGGCCTCCGTACTCAACTTGGCGGCAGAACAAAAAAACACTTCGCTCATTCAAATTCATTGGGGTGATGGGTATCAAATAACGCCTGACATTCTCGCAAAATACCCCTATGTTGAGCATCCGGATAACATCGCCCTAGTTTGCAAAATGGCGCAATATATTGGCATCAATAAAGACTATGTGTTCAAAGAAACGGCTTCTAGGGTTATTCCCGATGTTGGCGTGCTTCAGCAGTTTACGACCGCAAAGATTGGTGCAATCAGTCAAAGCTTTATCAACAGCATGTCTGCCAACGAACGCCTAGCAACGATAGAAAATTGGAAACGCTTAAACATTGTCGAACAGGGAAAGCAGGGGCAAATTGTTGCGCTAATTAATAATCGTAACGACCGCGTAGCGCGCTCGCAAGTATTTGCGAACATTCTGGCCAATGATCTGCATTTTGATGCCATTGTGGTGATCGGCACCAATATCGATGGCTTCTTTAAGTACTTTATGGTTGCACTGGAAAACCTCTTACACAGTATTTTCAGCAATAACGACCACAACGCACTGTGCGATTTACTCACGCGCCTTAGGCTCACATTATCGCGAGATGCGCTTATTGCATCATTAAATACTACGGCAGACAAGCTGCCTGAATCTGCATTTTCAAGTATCGACTCACTACAATCACACCTTAACAGTGAAGATGAAACACATCAGCTAATTCTAAAACGTTTTGAAGCGTGGACAATTGCCTATACGATTTTTGAAGTTGAAGACCTGAACACTAGGCTTTCGCAGACAGCAGCGCTTGCAGAGCAACTTGCCACTCTCAAATGTACGTTAGTGCATGATAGCGACATCAAGCCTGACGCCTTAAACCAAATCATTGCCAAACAAGCACTGCCAAATGAGCACCAAATTATCGTCGGCATGCAAAATATCAAAGGTGCGGGACTGGGCTATGTTTACATGTGGCAAAAGTGGCAGTTGTTTAATCAGCATTGCGAGCGTCTAAGCCGCCGCAGCGTGACACAAACTGAGTTTAGAAATGGCTTAAGTAGAATTTTACAGCAAGAGGAGCTCAGCGCGATTGAATGCCAATACTTAGCTGACAAGCTCGACTTGTTCAAAATGTTGCCCAATGCCCAAAGCGAATTTAGCCAAGCCGAATTAACGCAAATAAAGCGCAAACTCGAGCAACAAACGCAACGCTTAGAAAGTAAAGATAATACTCGGGCTCGCTCGCCGCTAACACGCTTTTTGAATAAATTGGTCGAGTCATTTTTAGACGCCGGCGCGGCGGTAAAAAGGAAAAAAATCGCAGTTCAGGTATATAAAGATATCGCCGACTTTAGGATCACAATAGAAAAGGCAACCCTTATTTTAAGTGAATTAAATCGTTCGCAAAAACCGGGATGGTTGAAGTTACAAAATGGTAAGCGCCGCAAAAAATAGCTCGGCGCTTGTTACCCGGCCACTAAAACGTAGATAAGTTTAATGATCAGCGTCATCATTAATAAAGGCAGTACATATTTGGCATACTTTTGCATTTTATCTAGTCCTAAACGCTGCTGATACTTTTCCAACAGCGGTATCAAGACGACCAACGCGATGACTAAACTCACTAATAATATAACTACGTTCATCTTAGTTCCTCTTTCTAAACAGGTATCTTACAACCAGTATTCACTTCAAGCAAAATTCCAGCTATGCTCATAAACACATCTGACCAGTAGAATAACAATGATGAAAACTGCTATCACCGAATTATTCAGCATCGAAAAACCCATTATATTACCCGGCATGAGCTGGATTTCTGTCCCTGAGCTTGTTGCGGCAGTGAGCAATGCTGGCGGCTTAGGTATTTTAGCCACGGGCCCGCTCAGTCAGGACGAGACACGTCAAGCAATACGAAAAATTCGTGAACTCACCGATAAGCCTTTTGGTATTGGTGTGACGTTAATGATGCCAGGCGCCAAAGAAAATGCCAAAGTCGCATTAGAAGAGCAAGTGCCTGTTATCAATTTTTCTTTAGGAAAAGGCGATTGGCTAGTGCAAGCGGCTAAAGCCTACGGCGGAAAAGTCATTGCTACTGTAGTGACGCAAAAGCATGCATTAGCAGCACAAAAATCTGGCGTTGATGCGCTATTAGTTACAGGTCATGAGGCCGCAGCCCATGGTGGTGAAGTAACTTCACTGTGTTTAGTGCCGAGTATAGTCGATATTGTCGATATACCTGTGATTGCCGCAGGGGGATTTGCCGATGGTCGAGGACTTATCGCCGCGCTAGCACTTGGCGCAGAGGGCGTTGCGATGGGCTCTCGTTTTGCAACATCTAGAGAAAGCCCTTTGCATCAACATGTCAAAGATACTGTAGTAGAAAAAGACGTTGAACAGACGATTTACTCCAAAAACTTCGATGGTCTTTATGCTCGAGTAATGAAAACCCCCATGGCTGAAAAGGCAACGCGCCGCCCGATGAACTTTTTCATGGCCACCATAAAATCATTCAAGGCCGCAAAAATGGTCGACATGCCCTTATGGAAGCTACTACTAGGACTGTTATCTCAATTCGATAAAATTAAGATGCTGTCGCTCTTTGGTGCCGCCACCGAAAAACTTGAAGCCGCCACAATCCACGGAGATTTAGACCATGGCGTGCAGTTTATTGGCCAATCTCAAGGCTTAATTCGAGAAATCGAATCAGTACAAACCTTAATGGATAACATGATGGCTCAAGCCACTGAGGTGCATTCACGTATCGGTAACATTACAGCCGAGTAACGGATATTTGGTATTGATGCGGTAAAAGCGGTATTATTTGCTTAATATCGCTCTGGCCCTAGTTGCGCCCTTCAAGTGCTGGCCATAAACTCTGATTTTATAAGTGACTTTCAATGCCTAAACATTATCTTTTCTACATTGAGCAGCCATATAGCTTTGCCATTCTGAGACCCCTCCAAAATGCTATCCGTGCAAACGGTGATGTGGTGAAATGGTTTTTAAAAGGTAAAGATGTAAACTCAAGTTCACTTGCACCAGACGAAGCGGAGTTACTGAGCGTAGAGGACGTCAAAGCGTTTAATCCCAGAGCTGTATTTGTACCTGGAAACGTTGTTCCTGACTTTTTTCCAGGCGCCAAAGTGCAAGTATTTCACGGATTAGAATATAAAAAGAAAGGTCACTTTGGGATCCGTGGTTTCTTCGATTTGTATTGTACTCACGGCCCAATTACCACCGCGCCATTTAACCAACTCGCACAAAAACATGGTTATTTCTCGGTGATTGAAACTGGCTGGCCAAAACTCGACCCCTACTTTGATTACACTAAGCAAGAAAATGAAAAGCCAGTCATACTGTACGCTCCCACTTTTTCACCGAACCTTACATCGCTTGAAGCATTACATGCACAAATCAAACAGCTCGCAGAGTCAGGAAAATACAAAGTCCAACTTAAGTTTCATCCTAAGACGAAACAGCAGTGGCAACAGATGTACGTGGAACTTGAAACCATCAGCGACTTTGAAATCGCCGGAAATGACAACCTTATTCCACTCATTCAGCAAGCCGATGTGGTGATTTCTGATACATCTAGCGCCGTTGATGAGTCACTATTAATTGGTAAACCGGTTATCACTTTTAATAATCACCAACCTCAAGATGCCTTAATCAATATTACCGACGCAGGCCAATTATCTGAAGCGGTTGAACAAGCACTCAATCTGTCCGAGGCACAAAGTGAACGTATTGAGCTATATATTCAGCAAGTGCACCCTTACCGCGATGGTAAAAGCTCCGAGCGCATACTCGCGGCAACAGAGGCTGTAATTGCTGCTGGATTAAAGCGTAAACCGCTTAATTTATTGAGACGTTACAAAATACGTAAAGCATTGAATTACATGAAGATAAATTAAAAGCAGGTTGCTTTTCGAAATAAAAAAGCTCACTTAACTGTGAGCTTGTTCATGTTAATTTATCACTAATTTTAACACTCACACTGCCAATACTGGTTACCAGTTTCTGACATCGGAGGACGACAACGAATACCTGTTGCGCCACCAGCGATGTTTGGTGTTTGCTCTTGAGGCAAGCTTTGCTTTTTATCTAATTGTTTTAATGCTGTTTTTTTAAATTTCAATTTCATCTTCTTATCCTTGATTAATCTTAATTTGTAAATCATGTTGTTTAAGGTTGGTAGTCCAACAAGTAGATTTTCTATCTCATCAGGCTAACCTAAAACACTGCTCGACTATACTAACAACGGCACTGACCGTAATCCGTACCAGTCAACGTTTCCGTTAAGCGGCAAGGAATTCTAGTATTTGGCTCAGCACCGCCTGCTACTTGAGGCGTTTGCTGTAAAGGTAGGCTTTGGTTTTTATCTAGTTGCTTCAACGCTGATTTTTTTAATTTTAATTTCATTATCATTTCCTTGAAATAGTCATTTAGTGATAAAAATTTATCACTAATTCTTAAGCTGCCATGAAAAAATAAAAAATTCAACATTATTAACAATAAAATTAACTTTAAAATTCACCTCACCACTAAGACAACCCTTAATCATATGTTAAATAATGCCTTTTAACCAAAAACTCCAAAAAGCACACCATTAAAAACAAACAAAAAATTAATAAATCTGCAATCTAATAAGATAAACTTACCTCAACTAGGCATCTTGTTGTTTATCCATAAAATCAGCCATACGCGCGAGCAACTCGGTTTCTGTGAGATCTTCTTTATGCGTGCCAATCGTCCAGATATGACCAAATGGGTCTCGTAGCGTTCCAGCCCTATCACCATAAAACTGATCACAAACGGGCGTGACTTGCTGTGCCCCCAATTCAATTGCCCCCGTAAACACAGTGTCCACATCGTCAACATACAACATCAAGCTAACGGGCGTGCCACCAAGCTCATTGGGATCTTTAAAGTGCATATCAGGGCACATATCTGAAAGCATCACATAAGAATTTCCAATCAGCAGCTCCGCATGTGCTATTCCGCCATCTGGCATAGGTAACTGAAGCTTTACACTAGCGCCAAAAGCAGCTCGGTAAAACTCAATAGCTTTTGCTGCACCAGCCACAATAAGGTAAGGCGTGAGTGAATGATAACCGGAAGGAATTGAAGAAGTCGCCATTATATGGATCCTATAAAGTCCGTTAAATTCCCTCTAAACCTAGCCGATTATTTGAAATATGCGAATTAAAATTGCGATGAGATTTACTCATAACTCGAGTGTTGATTAACGAATTATTTACCTATATGCTAATTTGGTTTTGTTCATAAAACACACAACAACATGTAAGGGATCAGTATGAAACCAACTTCTATATTACGATTGGCTTGGACGAGCGGTGCTCTCATCCTCGCGGGCCAAGCAAACGCCTACGACTGTAGTAATTTAACCCTGTGGTCTGAACAACAAGTCTACAGACAAGGGGATATTACACAGTCCCAAAACCAAGCATATGAAGCTAAGTGGTACAGTCAAAACGACAATCCAGCTGGCCACTCCGGTCCTTATGATGTCTGGCGGTCACTTGGAGCTTGTGCAACGGGGTCTGGTCAAGCGCCGAGTGTCGTACTCACCAGCCCAAATAATGGCGCTGTGCTGGGCGAAAATGACAGCGCTGTTTTTTCCGCTAATGCCAATGATGTCGATGGTGATCTGGCTTATGTCGAATTCTTAGTAAATGGGCAAGTCATCGCAACGGACACTACCGCACCATTTCAAACCACTTGGAACGCAGTACTTGGCGAATACAACATCAGTGCAATTGCCACCGATGCCCAAGGGCTAACCGGAAGTTCGCAATCAGCACAGATCACAGTAAAACCGGGCGGAGAAAATTTACCACCGAACGTATCCATTGTAGCGCCAGCCAGCGGTCAGCAGTTCTATCAAGGCGATATGGTAGGGATCAGCATCACAGCTGAAGATAGCGACGGTACTATTGCGAGAGTGGAAATTAGCGTGAACAATCAGCTTGTCGCGAACCTAACAACCTCTCCTTTTGAGTTCCAATTCCAAGCGGAGCAAGTTGGCGTAAACCAACTAAATGTAAAAGCGATGGACAATCAAGGCTTGGTAAGTGAGGCAAACCTTGCCATCGATGTGCTAACAAAAGTGGGAGGTGGCTGCCTAGGCCTTAGAGCATATAGCGCTGGACAAAATTACCAGGCTGGTGAACTCGTCGCTCATAATAATCATAAATATCGCTGTGATATTGCAGGTTGGTGTAGCTCAAACGCGCAGTGGGCATATGAGCCAGGTGCAGGCCAGTATTGGAGCGATGCATGGAGCGATTTAGGGATCTGTGCAATCGCGCCAACCGTAACGTTCGAAAGCCCGTCCAATAATGGTACTGTTTTGGTCAATGCGCCCACCACTATCTCTGTCAGTGCTCAAGATACAGACGGCAGTATTGCTACACTGTCACTCTATGCCGGCAACACACTCCTTGCCACAGTCAATCAAGGAACGCTTAGTCACAGCTGGACACCGACAGCCCTCAATACGGTGAGTTTAAAAGCCATTGCCGTGGATAACGAAAGTAATCAAAGCGAGCAAACAATTACAGTGAATGTGACAGATAAACCGATTGCCGTTGATTTACTCGCCCCCACTAGCGGCAGCCAAATTACCTTGGGTAATTCCACTCAATTGATTGCACAAGCATCCTCTTTTGTTGGACAAATCACTCAAGTACAGTTTTATGCTGATGGCGTGTTACTCAATACAGACACAACGCCCCCCTACGAATATAGTTATGCACCGGCCTCAATCGGCACAAAAACACTTTATGCCACGGCCACCAACGACAATAATGATCAGGTGTCCAGTAGCGGCGTGACTGTTCAAGTCATCGACAAACCCATCGGTAAAAGGCACAAACTGATTGGCTATTGGCATAACTTTGTCAATCCAGCTGGTTGCCCTATTCCACTTGATCAGATGTCTACTGCTTGGGATATCATCGATATTGCCTTTGCTGAAAATGATAGAAATTCGAATGGTACAGTGCACTTCACACCATTTGAAAAAGACATTCGCTCTAACTGCCCGCCTATCGACCCAGTAAAATTCAAATCCGACATGCAGGCACTACAAGCGCAAGGTAAAGTTTTTGTGCTAAGTCTTGGTGGTGCAGAAGGCACAATTACCCTTAATACGGATGCCGATGAAGCGGCATTTGTCACTAGCCTCACCGATATTATTCAACAATGGGGATTTGACGGGCTCGATATCGACTTAGAGAGTGGCTCGAACCTTATGCATGGCTCTCAGATCCAAGCTCGGCTGCCAAGAGCATTAAAGCAAATTGAACAAAATATTGGTGGCAATATGGTACTTACCATGGCCCCTGAGCATCCCTATGTGCATGGTGGCATGATTGCCTATTCAGGTATTTGGGGCGCTTATATTCCACTTATAAATGAGCTACGCGATACATTAGATTTACTTCACGTACAGCTATACAACAATGGCGGCCTACCTAACCCATATGAACCGGGAAGTGCTCCAGAGGGCTCAGTGAACATGATGGTTGCCCATGCAAAAATGTTGATTGAGGGATTTGATCTTGCTGATGGCACCCGCTTTGTGCCACTTAGGGATGACCAAGTAGCCATCGGTCTACCTTCTGGTCCACAGTCGGCAAATTCAGGCCAAGCGCCTATCGGCAATATCATCAATGCCTTAGATTGTTTAACCAAAGGTACAGGATGTGGCACTATCCAACCTAGCAGGACTTATCCGAACTTTGGTGGCGTGATGACATGGTCGATTAACTGGGACAAGTACGATGGCTATAACTTCTCTCAACCCATTGGCGATAAATTAACGCAGATGAATCAAGGAAATTAAAACTACATTGGCCTGAGCTTGGTATGTACGTCAAACGTTATGCTGAGCTCAGGTTGATTAATCAATAAAATACAAAAAAATAAAGGCAGGTACAGCCCAGCTCCTGCTTACTTGATTGCTAACAATTTTCAGTCGTGTAGTTGTCACATCTAGCGCTTGTACAAAGTGCCGTGGTGATTAGATCACACTCTCTAGTCGTGGTTTCACAACCAATCGTGCCAGGCCTCGTTGTATAACCACCTGCCACATTAGGCGTCGCAGCATAATCAAGTGTTTGGCTGTTTTTAGATAAAGACTTTAATTTTTTAACCGTTAATTTCATTGGTAATCCTTTTTTGTTTTATTGATAAATTCAGGAACTAGCTCGTAATAATTTAGTCCTGAATTTAAGTTGTATCACCTGAATAAAAAACACTCAACCCAATTAAAGCAACAATTCAATCATTCGCGTGTTATCACTGTATTTTTGCCAGAACCACACTGAATACCCCTATAACTTAGGCTATGTAGCAATCAGCCAACGACACAAGTAAACAAGGCTGATAAACAGTCAACAGCTTTTTGCTTGGAAATAAACTATTTCTCCCCTACTATTAGAGCGTTACACGCAAATTCATAATGAATCCCAAGGTCGATATGAAATCTTTTCCATCGCTTTATTTAACAAATCTATTCTTAGTCGGTGGGACAGGCCTGCTGACCACTTACTTAGCGCTTTATTTAGGCCAACACGGCGTCAGCACGTTTTGGATTGGCTTGCTTACCTCGTTTTATTACTTGGGTTTGTTGCTCGGTGCTAAATTAGGCTACCACCTGATCAAGTCAGTTGGACATATTCGCGCGTTTGCGGCAAGCACAGCTGCAGTGACGGCCTGCGTAGCGATACATGGGGTGAGTGACAATATCTATCTTTGGCTTGGACTACGACTAGTGGTGGGTCTTGGCATGATGTGTAACTTTATGGTGCTCGAAAGCTGGCTGAATGAACAAGCGGCACCTGAGCAGCGCGGACGGGTATTTTCTTTTTACATGCTCACCTCCTACCTCGGTATGGTAACTGGGCAGTTTGCGCTTTCTAATTTTCCTGAGCTTGGCTATGCGCCGCTGTTTTTAATTGTTGTTGCCTTATCCTTTGGAATTATCCCCATTTCAACGACGAGGCGGATCCACCCCAAGCCACTTAAGCCTATTCAAGTCAGTCTGTTTACCTACTTCAAAAAAGTGCCTCAATCTCTTACGGCGGTTTGTTTTGCTGGTGTAATTAATGGCAGCTTTTATGGCCTTGCCCCGACTTTTGCAAGCCAGTCAGGATTTAATGCCGAAGAAATTGCCATGTATATGTCGGTAACGATTTTTGCAGGTTTGCTTGCACAGTGGCCGATGGGCATTATCTCTGACCGAGTTCGCAGAAGTATCTTACTGCGCAGTAACGCTGTTTTTATCGGTTTGATTTCTCTTTGTATATTTTTACTGCCACTGAGCCCAAGCTACAGTCTTTGGCTGACTTTTGGCTTTGGGTTATTTGCATTTACCATGTATCCACTTTCTTCGGCACTAGCAAACTCCCGTGTTGATGATGAAGACCGTGTTGGCGTTTCTTCTGCGCTGCTGGTGGCGTTTGGGGGAGGTGCCTGTGTTGGCTCGGCCGCTATTGCACAGATCATGTCCCATTTTGGTCATCAAGCCCTATACGCTTCATTAAGCGCACTAACCGTTGTTATGTTCTTACTCCTCCACTTTATCAACGCTAGACAAAAAGCCGAGCAGCCAGAGCCTAGCGACTATGTGGCTGCGACTTCTGATATTACCAGCTCACCGCTCGCTGCCACCATGGACCCGCGTATCGAGGAAAAAACAGCACATGAGCAGCTACTTGTCGTTGACGAAGACGAAGACGCGCCTCGCGATAACGACGATGAACTCGACGACAATGAGCAAAATAGTGAGCCAACCGAGGAGCTGGACGAAACGACTAACGAACCTCAGCCATAGTCCGGCTAATAAATGCTCGTAACCAACGGAGTGCAGGATATTGATGCTGCACTTCGTGCCACACCATAGCGACGTCAAAAGCACAGTCAGGTATCGGATTTTTAACGAGGGTGAAATCTGCTCCGAGTTTTGACGCCTGACGAGCCGGAATAAGTGCAACCAACTCGGTATTTTTCACCAGTTCCGGCACCAATAAGAATGAAGGAACTGACGTCATCACCTGCCTCGATACACCATATTGCTGCAAGATTGAATCAATGAATGTTGAGGTACTATTTCCTTCAAAAGACACCACAATATGCTCAAGCTTCACATAATCTGCGATTGTCATTTCTGACATTAGCTGTGGATGGTGCTTTCTGCCAATCAAGACATACTTCTCTTGATATAAGGTTTTAAATCTTAACGAATCAGGTCCGCATTCCGGCGACATTAATGCCAAGTCAAGTTCTGAGTGTTGTAGCTGGGCTGCAAGCGTTGCTATTTTTAAGTGGCAAAGCACCACCTTGATATTGGGCGCAGCGATTTTTAAACGCCGTATCACCTCTGTCATCACCACTAACTGTAAATAGTCGGTACATGCCACTTTAAAGGTTAAATTGGCCGTTTCAGGGATAAAGTCTTGATGCTCTACTAACACATTACTCACTAACTTCATCGCAGCGCGAAGTTCCGGCAGCAAAGCAAGCGCTTTAGCAGTTGGTAGCATGCCTTTATGAATAGGGACTAATAACTGATCATCAAATAGTCCACGCAGCCGACTTAGCTGAGTACTTACTGCTGGCTGGCTGAGGTTCAGCCTATCTGCCGCTTTGGTCACATTGCACTCTTCCAGTAACACCACCAAAGTCTGAAGCAGGTTTAAGTCCACCTTTTTGCTATCCATTTAATTTATACCTAGGGTAAAAATATTAAATTTCATTTATAACAAGATTACAGAGATAGTAACAACTCCTTTTCGTTACAGAGCACTTATCATGACCAAATCCGCACTAGTGGTATCGGCACATCCAGAGCCGACTTCCTTAACCCAGACACTCGCCAAAACAAGTGTCGAAGCCTTAACGCGTATGGGCTTGCAAGTTCAAACTTCAGATCTATACCAAATGGACTGGAAGGCTGTGGTTGACGCAACCGACTTCCCGCAAGATGACTCACAAGCACCACTTGCGATTATTGCAGCGTCTGGCAAGGCATATCACTCAAACACCCTAACCGAAGATGTTATTCAAGAGCAGCAAAAATTGCTGGCTGCCGATTTGGTTATTTTTCATTTTCCGCTTTGGTGGTACAGCGTGCCTGCCATACTTAAAGGCTGGTTCGATAGAGTCTATGCCTATGGCTTTGCTTACGGCTATCAAAACAAAGGGAATCAATTGCGCTACGGCGAGGGAGTTTTACAGGGAAAACGAGCGTTAATTTGTGTAACCACAGGTGGTGGATATGAGGATTACTCTCCTTTAGGGATAAACGGCACAATGGACGAATTACTATTTCCGATCACGCACGGGACTTTGTTTTTCCCAGGTATGGACGTTCTACAAAACCATGTTATTTTCGACGCAAAAGGCGAGCCTAATCAACGTATAACTGATGAAATTGCCAATTGGTCAGAGCGCTTAACACACGTATTTAGTGAAAAGCCAATCCCCTACCGAAAGCAAAATAGTGGCGATTACATCAACGGCCAAGTACTAAAAGCCGAAGTCGCTATGGGAAAATCGGGTATTGTTGCACATATTGCTTAATCAAGGTGTTATCAGCTATGTTTATAAGATGTAGCTGATGATTGATGAGTATTGTGATTTGCAAAACACTTGGATTGCCTTTGGTGGCGTTATGCTGCTCACGGCTTGTACCATAGCCAATAGCTGTGAGCTTGCTGTACTTGATGGTAGTGTCGTGCTCAGTTCCTCAAAGATACAGCCTAAATGTCGTTTTAAACAAGATCAAACCGGCCTGTTGTCTGCTGCGGCTAAGTTCACCTCAGCGCTAACCCATCAAACGCCAAATTCTAAAATAAAGCGGTTATCACAGGAGCAAGTTCAGCAATCATGCAACATCGACGCTACACAAGGCAGTTTGACTTGTACATTTAATGGTAAAAGCGACCACTTCACGCTGACTAACACCGTTAAACAGGGGAAAATCGCATCAATAAACTGGCAAGATGATGAATATGTTTACCTTGGCTGGATGACCAACACTGAGGTATTAATGGGCTATATTGCGTTTGGCGCGCTTAACAAGCACAGCGATCCCTTTTTCATTCCCGCCTCCCAGTTTTGCCAATATGGTCTAAGCTCGCATCTTATCGACCTTGGTAAGGGCGACTTATTGTGCCAAAACCACGAAGGACTTTGGTCTCATAGCCGTTTACTGCCCCTACCACAGCCCTGCCAACAACCACAACAAATGATCCAAGATAAAGGTGGGATTTGGGCGCTGGAGTTTATCGAAAGTAGCTATCAATGGCGGATCTGCAGATACAACGATAACGCAGGTAGCCTGTTAGCTGCATACGAATACAGCATAGACTTAAAGGCAACGCTGGCTCGGTATGACTTACAGCCCAGTGATTACACCCAACTTACTTTTTTATCCAATGGCGATACAAACGCTATCGCGAATGCGGTGGAAATTGATAACGTCTTTCCGGTCAGTGATATTACGCCAGAGCTTGACCCACAGACGATAGAGCTACCTATTCAGCAGCTACAATACAAACTGACTAAGCTAGATTAATCGCCACTTACTCTTGTGCTTCACGTAGCACCTGCGTTTGGCTATTTTGCTTTCTAAATTGGTTTGGTGTGGTTCCCGTAGCGATTTTAAATGCTCTAGTAAATGGTCCAACCGACGCAAAACCACTTTCCAGGCCAACGACAAGTACTGGCCAATGCTGTTTAGCGGGGTCTTGTAACAGCACTTTGGCATGCTCAACCCGCAACTCATTGACCAATTGGCTGAAATTTCGCGCTTGCAGGTTTTGTCGTATCACTCGACTTATCTTGTATTCAGGTTCATTAAATTGCTGAGCTAAGTCAGCAACTTTTAACCCTTCTTTGAGGAAGCCTTTTTGCTCGATAAGAAAGTGTTCCACCTGTTGCTGGAGCGCAATATCATCCTCGGTTTGTGTTGGCTCATTTGATTCAACGCACCTAACGGATGTAATTGTATGTTGAGATGAAAATCGCCAATACAGTAACACTTGCGCCGTCAATATAATGAGGATAGCTGCGCTTGTCACTACCCATTCTTGAACCTCACGATTATCGGCAAAGCGATTTTCGATTAGTTTAGTGCCTGCGACGCAAATAAAATAAGCAGACAAGAATAACACCCTTTGTGCTTTTTCTTGCCCTTGAGACTGTGAGAACCCTCGGCACCCTTCCCAAAATGCCAGCATGAGTACACTAGATGACAACAACAAGGTAAGCTCATACGCCGCAATGTTAAGCCACTCAACAAATCCGCGAGCGTTCATGTGTAATTGACTATCGATAAACAAATAACCTTGTCGCCATATGACCAAGGCAGCAATGGCGATTGCAAACACAACATGCCTTTTTAAAATGGCATGTTTTTCTCTAAATAGTGCCCTAGCAAGCAACCAAAACCCATTACAGGTCACACAAGCGCCCATGCCAATTAAATACTGATATCCATTTAAGGAGTCCTGAGTCAGCTTTTTGGTCGTGGCCAATGCTATCGAGCCGCACACTAAAGCAAAGAGTAAATGTGCTGCTTTTTTCTCTTTTACAAAAAGCTGAGCAACAACCAAAGTGCAACATAGGCTAAGCAAAAGTAGGTAATAGTTTTCAATAGTCATGGTGATTGAAGGAATATTGGTAGACACAGAAACTCTAACAGCCACACCAAAAGCATTCAAATTAACTTTGTAAGTAAACTTAACACCAGCATTTTTAAAATTCGGCCTACTTTCTTTGCTTTGATTTTCAAAATCAAAGCGACGAGATAGCAAAACCTTGTCATTTTATATATCAAGTTCATTGATTTATAAGGATAAGTATTTTGTCTTCCCTCAATTTAACCAAAACAACTGGGCTTTTCTTTAGTCCCTTTAGCGTATTGAATGGTGCCGTAAAGAGCTGGATATGTGTCGCACTGCTCGGGCAATGGATGTTTGCTGTTTATATCTTAGGCCTATATGCCATCCCGCTTATCGTGGGACTCACAGAGCAAAGTGCAGCGGTTTCACCGGCGAGTGGACACACAAAAGATGCCAAGGTGTTTTTTAGCCATGTTTTACCCGCTGTGATTTTGGCCACCAGCGGTTTATTACAGCTTATTCCTGCGGTGCGAAAACGCTTTCCACGCTTTCCACGCTTTCACCGCTACAACGGACGCGTATTTTTTATTCTCGGTATTTCGGGCGCGCTCACTGGGTTATATCTCACTTGGGTAACCGGTCTTAGGCTAAGCGATGTTGGTGCCATTGGGATAACACTCAACGGTATATTAATTCCCATTGCGATATTTTTTGCTTGGCGCGCTGCCATACAAAAAAATATCGCCGCACATCAACGTTATGCCGTACATAGTTTTTTCTTGGTTAATGGGGTGTGGACGTTTCGTCTTTATTTGTTTGGTTGGTACATGGTCAACCAAGGCTTCAATGGCAATACCGCAACCTTAGATGGCCCTGTCGATATATTTATTTCGTTTGCCTGCTATCTGCTACCAATGGCACTCGCAGAACTCTACTTTTGGGCAAAACGCCAAACCAAAGCCAGCGCACCGGTGTGGATAATCGCGGTGATGATGAGCTTAGGTTTTGTGATCACCGCGATTGGCGTTTGCGCGGCCGCTATCATGATGTGGTGGCCACGCATTTCAGCCGTCTTTTTTAGTTAAATTACAGTTTAATCAGCTAGGAGTAGAAACATGCTTTCAGTCACAGCGAACAAAATCAACAAAGGCCTAATTACATCGGCAATCTTACTCGTGATATTAACGCTGATGTGGCAACATTTAAACGGCGGCATAGTCAGTCACCACTTACTTCACAGAGCAGATTTTCCGGCAGTATCTAACGCATGGGGCATTATCATAATTCCCGTATTAGCTTGGCTTACTGCACTGCGGCTCCATGAAGCAAGTGGCACAGAGGGCATTAAAAAAACAGCACCCGTGGTTATTCCTACTGAGTTTTTGGTCGCATTCTTTGTGATGTTACTCTTTAGCTTGTTGCAATCAGCCCTTTGGGAGTTCGGTTATCAAAACCTCACCATGTATACAGCCCTAGGACTTTTGATAGCTGGACTATTTTATCCAATCTACCGCGCTGAATGTATATTGGGACACGTGGTCGGTGCTAGTTTTACCTTTGGTTATGTTATTCCTCTAATTGGCATTTTAGTGATGGCAATCGTTTCAGTGTTTTCTCTTTTTTGCTTAAAACCTATCTTTTCTAAACTACTTAATAAGGCACAAACACCAATAAGAATGGAGTGATAGTGACCTTAGAAGGCTCAAGACAAAACAAATAATTCCTAAGCGCTTCTATATAACTCGTTCCTTGTCGTTTTGACTCGTGTTAAATTAGCGATGATTTTTAAGCAAGGAACGAGCGGTTATGCAAACTAGGTTAGTTACTCACATTGTTATCGTGGCTATTTTTACATTACTGTCAATTGGTAGCGCTGTTGCTAATAAATCAGTAAATTCGAACTCGACACAGCAGCTTTCATCCGCTTATTTTTCGCAAAAAAGAACGGTTCATATCGTCCTGCCACCCAGCTATGAACAAGGCAATACAAGCTATCCAGTGTTATATCTGACTGATGGTCAGAGCAATCTTGAACATACCGCTTCAGCGGCTCGCTTCTTGGCACAACAACATAAAATACCTGAACTTATCATTGTTGCCATCGAAACCAACGAACACCGCACTCGAGATCTGACTCCACCTTATCGCAAAGGCAGCCTTGCGGTACTGGGACATTTTGCAGGTCCAACACGGCAGCAAAATCCAGGCGGTGCAGAAATGCTACTGCAATTTATCGACAAAGAACTCATCCCTTACGTAGACAAGCATTATCGAACATCAGGCTATCGCGCGTTAGCAGGACACTCATTCGGTGGGCTGTTTGCAACCTATGCGCTACTTGAAAAACCCGATTTATTTAATGGTGTGATGTTGGCAAGTCCAAGCCTTTGGTGGGATAAAGAGCGATTATTAAATGACTTACTGGCAAAAGCGTTAATCAACAAGTGTATCTACATCAGCATGGCAGACGAAAACGCAATCATAACGCAGCCTTTTCAACGTCTTAATGATGCTTGGCGAAAGCCAAATGGAATTGACTTCAAAGCACAGCATTTTGGTGGCGAAACCCATATGAGTGTCGTCTACCCGAGCTATTATCATGGTCTGCAGCACCTCTTTAACCATTATCAGCCATCCTTGAAGGTAGCGGCCGCCGGTGTCACTCAGCTGGAAAATCATGTCGCCATCGCTAAGTCACTATATGGACTTAAGGCTTACCCCTACAGCGCGCTGACTTCGCTCGGGAATGCCGCCCTATTCGAACGTAACTTCACTGCGGCCATCAACCTATTTAGCTTTGTGAGCCAGCACAACTCAGAATCCCTCAATGCACTGCAGCAATTGGCCACGGCTTATCAGCAAAAAGGAGATAAGCCATCACTATTAAAGACCTACCAAGCCATGCTTAAGTTTGAAGGGCTAAGTGAAAGCGAACAAAAACATTTGCTCTCTGAAATCAACGCATTGCAACACTTACATTAACTGATTTTTTCTAAAGTGATGATATTCACTCAACGCAAGTGGCACGGAAACCTAAGAGAGAAAGTAGATATCGCTTCATAAAACTTCCTGTCATTGTTTTTATTATTTCATACTTTTGAATACTGTTTACTTCATCCTACTGTATATTTTTTAGAAACTAAATCGCAATCGCTATTGTATCAGGCAGCTAAACATAACATCATGAAAATACTAAAATTTACATCAAACCTAAATGCAAGATTATGTTTTAAAAAATAAATTATCACTGTAATGTGGTGTAATGGATAAAATTAGAATCTACCCTACCCTTACGCTGCGCAACAAATTTGCAACCAATTAAGTTCATTTTTTTTACTTGCGCAAATCATGTATCTGCATCAGCAGTACAGCCAGATACTTCTTACACCATTTGAACAATATCTTGTCGCAGCCGTAAGGTTTCCCGATTAGATAATGCAAATGGTATCTTTTGACATGGAGTTCACGATGATGAAAATCTTAGTATCTGCCATTGTATTGGCAACCACAATGTCGAGTTTCAATTCGCTCGCTGCGCCTGAATCTTATGGCGTGCTTTTTTTAGATCGCAGTAGTTCAATGAACACGTTGCGCCCAGATGGACAAAGCCGATGTTCATTCTCAAAGCAACAGGCAGTGCAAAAAGTATCAAAGTTCTTTTTAGATGCCACAATTAATGGTCAACAGCTAAATGTGAAAACGTTTGCTAGTGGCGGTCAAATTCAATCCCTAACTAACGGGTTTGTCGGTTTCAATGCGGCAATGATGGCACTCTATCAACTAGATCCAGAAGGGTGCTCGGGGCTAACTGCACTTGCACAAGCTATGTGTGATGGCGCTGATGAGTTAAGAGCAAATTACTCAACGGAAGCCGCTAATGGCGCACTGCTAAGAGTGTATGGTTCTACTGATGGCGGCGAAAATGACAGTCCAGTCTCTAGCTGTGGCGGCTCAAATTGGCAAACGAGCGTAACCTCTAAATACCTGTTTGAGCTACCACCAGTGCAATTCAATGCCACAATCTATACAGGCACAGTGCAAAATATTCTGGCTAATAAAGATAAGATGTATGTATTAGATGTTTCATCTGCATCTCAGTCGGTATCTAGTACCCCTACATTTCAGTTTCTTAAACAGCTGAGTATTGACACTGGCGGTACTTACGAGGAGATCAGTGACTCAGATGGCGGCGACCCAGGCGACTGGTAACTCACCAAATACAAAACTATATAAAGGTCGATAAGGCCTTTTTTCTATTCGTCGTTGAGAAAATACAGAATGTTGTTTTTACACATTATTTAAAATAAAAAAAACAATTAAATTACACAAAGCGCAAATACCTAAGGATCTTCAACTACACTCTTCGTGGGCATTTGCCCTGTGCAAGTTAAAAGGAGATTGTAATGAAG
Source organism: Pseudoalteromonas flavipulchra NCIMB 2033 = ATCC BAA-314 (assembly GCA_000814665.1). Lineage (GTDB taxonomy): Bacteria > Pseudomonadota > Gammaproteobacteria > Enterobacterales > Alteromonadaceae > Pseudoalteromonas > Pseudoalteromonas maricaloris. Next base: position 178,435 of record JWIH01000010.1, on the reverse strand, counting down.
ATTAATGGCAAACAACCGAACTTTCTAATCATTACCACAGATGAAGAGCGCTTCCCTCCGCCTTACGAAAATTCACAAGCAAAAGAGTATCGACTCAAACACAGTGCGTACATGGCAGAAATGCGCCGCTGTGGTATGGAATTTATGAATCATAATGCAGCAGCGACGGCATGCGCACCAAGTAGAACATCCATTTACACGGGACAATATCCATCACTACACGGTGTGAGCCAAACACCTGGAATTGGCAAGTCGTCATTTGATCAAAACATGTTCTGGCTGGCTCCCAATACCGTGCCAACCATGGGCTCTTGGTTTCGCGAAGCAGGTTATCAAACCTATTATCGTGGTAAGTGGCACCTCTCCGATGAAGATATTATCGTGCCGGGGAGTCAGCAAGCGCTGTATAGTAACTCTGCAACCGGAGAGCCTTACCCAGCAAAACAAGCTCTCTATGAGCGCGCAGAGCGTCTAGATAAGTTTGGTTTTAGTCAATGGATAGGTCCTGAACCTCATGGCGCAGCAGAGAACAATTCAGGCACATCTCGAGATCCGGGATTTGCCAATCAAGTTTGTGAAACCCTTAAACAACTTGAAGAAAAGGCACAAAACGGCGACCAAACACCATTTTTACTGGTTTCTTCATTCGTAAACCCTCATGACATTGTATTAATGGGACAAAAAGATTGGTTTTCCAACTTTTATGCTGAAAAAGAAGCCGGTAACCTTCCAAGTGTTGCGCCAGCCCCAAGTCAAACTGAAAGCTTAATGGACAAGCCTAGATGCCAAAAAGACTATCAGCTTATGTACCCGCATATGTATCTACCACAACCACCAGATGAAACCTATCGACAGTTTTATTACTACCTAATCGCAGAAGTGAATAAGCATATAGAACAGGTAGTTAACGCATTAAAGCAATCATCTTTTTATGAAAATACTATTGTCGTTTTTACCTCAGATCATGGTGAGCTACTGGGTGCTCACGGCGGTCTACATCAAAAATGGTACACTGCGTATCAAGAAGTATTAAACGTGCCGTTTATTATTTCTAATCCTGTGCTTTTCAATCAACCTAAGCAGCTTGATATCACCACATCGCACATCGACTTACTGCCTACCCTGCTTGGTCTAGCAGATATAGATATTGAGCAAACTCGTACTCAGCTTGCTAAAGATCACAGTGAGGCACAGCCACTCGTTGGCAGAAACCTAGCCAACGTCATTTTAGGTGAAGCGTCGCCCAAAGAAGAAGCCATTTACTTTATGACCGATGACAACATCGAAGTTGGCAGTGATATGACGAATATGCTTACCGGTAAAGCTTACAATAGTATTATCCAACCGAACCATATTGAAGCCGTAATAACGCAACTACCGGATATCAGCGGTGACACGAAATGGAAGTTTGTGCGTTATTTTGATAACGCTAGATTCTATGAGCAAGACCCGAACCAAGTTGATCTTGGTGGTAACGATGAGCCTACCACGCAAGCGTCTGTGAGTAATGTCGTTGGCGTCAGCAACCCAGACGGAATAACAACCACTCAGTTCATTCCCAGTGAATACGAGTGTTATAACTTGAGTGAAGATCCGACGGAAGAGAACAACCTGTTAAGCCCGTTTTGCGAAACGCCATTGGATGCGCGGATTTTAAAAGCGCTACAATTTACGCTACGAGAGCAGCGTAAAGCCAAACGTTTATTACCACAAAACCTCAATGAAGCACCGCAAAAGCCAGTCAACCAGCAAGTGCCGATTAGAAGGTAATCGAAAAGCTCTGCAAGTAGCCCTGCAATCTACGGGCTACTTGCGATTATTTATGCTTTTTTAAACACTGCCAGCAACTGACTCAGCACCGCCGCAATAATGACACCAATCACCGCACCCAATCCAAGCTTGGCGATAATACTCAAAAACCAGCTCATTGCAGGGATCAGCTTTTCAATAGCGTGAACAATTTCTTCGAGTAAGTGGAACTGGTGAGCCAAAATATCAACGCCAACTAAAAGCATTGCCAGCACACCAGCGACTGACAAAAACTTCATCAGACCGTTAGCAAAATAAAGCAGCCCCTTACCCACCCCACGTTTTATCGCCGCAAGTGTAGTCTTACCTACGTCCTTAATCATGGCTAAACCAATATCATCAAGCTTAACAATCAGGGCCACAATTCCGTAAACCCCGATTGTCAGCGCAAGTCCAATTAACGAAAGGACTATTGCTTGCTTTTCAAAAGGCTGATCAGCAATCGCCCCCAGCGCAATAATGATAATTTCCGCCGACAGAACAAAGTCGGTAACAATAGCGCCCTTGATTTTGTCTTTTTCAAACTCGACTAAGTCAACACGCTCATCCTCAAGCGCTTTGACAAACTCATCGGTTTCTTGCTGTTGCTCCTGACGGTGAAAAATAGCGTGGAGAATTTTTTCACCGCCCTCAAACAGCAAGTACAGCGCCCCTAAAATTAGCATAATGGGGATCATAAACGGCGCAAAGTAACTGCAAGCCAAAGCAACAGGCACTAAAATAAACTTGTTCAGCAAGGAGCCTTTAAACACTTTCCATACGACTGCAAGTTCCCGATCTGGTTTGATCCCGCCCGATAGTTGCTCTGCGTTGACGGCAAGATCGTCTCCTAACACCGGAGCGGTTTTCGTTGCGGCTAATTTTGTTAACGCAGCGACATCATCGAGCAAGGCAAGTAAGTTTGCGGATGGCATAGCACACTCCTTTCGTTTAAGTTATTCATCAGGTGCGGTTGTCAAATAACTGTTTATGTAACGCGCATATAGTGCTTGCAAAAATGCCAACGCTCAACAAAAACAAAGTTGAAAAATCAATCGCCCTAAGTGTATGGCAGTCTATCATACAGCGAACATGATATTGCAGGCATGACCGCTTCAAGACAACTTAAATGTTGTTTTAATTCTCTCGGCTCGGTAATTTTTTTATACCGGATCCAAGGGATCAAAGGCGTAGTGTCGTCCTGCTTTGCAGCTAGATAAGCCTCATACCCTTTTATCCATTCATTCAACAAACCAAATGCATATGCATAAGGTAACAATGCTTCGTACTCCGCTTTTTCGACTCCTTCAGCGAAGCAGTGCTGACTCTTAAGTTTAATGTATTGATAAAATTGCTGAGACTGCAATACCCAAGCTTTAAATTGCTTGGAAGGCCCGATAAATGAAAAGAAAGCCGCAATAAAACCTAGGTAAAAGAAGTGAAAAACCACACTGGTACCATTCACCAGCTCATCATCACCATCAACACACATCCATAATAAGAATAAATAGGTAGGAATATAAATTAACGCTCGTACAAGCCACATTTCTCGGCTCTTTTTATCTTCGCTGCGATGTTCTATGAACATCTCTACAATAAGCACCGCAATTAATAATATAGAAGTGCACAATAAAACGACAATTAAACTACCCGCAAACACTTGCCATCCATTGCCAGCACCAACTCCAATCACAACAAATGAAGCACTTAACCAAAGTAAAATAGGCGCTATAAAAGCAAGAAAGTTTACATTATGCTGAGCTTTCCCCACTTCGGCATTATTCACATAATGACATATTATTTCTGTGAAAGACGTTCTCCCCTCGTTTCCTTTGTTAATAACAAAGCGGTTTTTTATCACTCGTTTTCGCTTGCGTTTTCCACTCGAGTTTTGCACGTCTTGCTGTTGATAAAAGTAACGTTGCAGTTTACCGCTTAACCCTACCACCTCTGGCTGACTCGGCGATTCAGGATTTAACTGAATTTGATGCAGCTTTTTTAGGTCAACATTACTAAATTCATCGTTGTTTTTACCCCGTTCGCTAATCGTTAACTGTTTCGCCACTGCAAGCTTTAACACCTCAGCTAACGCGTCTTTTGCTGTTAGCATGCGTTCGATATTTGCAGCAACCAGTTCTCTTACCAAGCAAATCGGTAAGTCTGGTGGTTGAGTTGAATAGGGAAGCGCATCGGCAAGTTTTGGCAATGCATGAAGGCGCTTACGCGTTTGCCACACAGCCAATGCAAATAGCATTAAAAACGGCAAAGCAATAAATAACACCCTAAACGGATACCATACTTTGCGGTAAAGATAGTTATCCTTAAATACACCTTTTTCAAACGCGAGGGCGATTTCTCCCTGTGCTTTATCTGCTATCTCAGATTGACTCTCGAATAGGAGCTGATTACGTCCATCAACCATCCCATCACGTATCACAAACGCATCATTGTTTAGATGATCGACAAACAATTGGTGCTCCTTGAGCGTTGCAGTTTGAGGATAGAGAATCGAGACGGTAAGCTTGTTTATTTTCAGATTTACATTCGGAAAGAGTGCATAAGTCAATTCGTCCAATGCTGGATAAAACCGCATACGGTTTTTTGATTGATATCGCACTTCAAATTGCTGAGCCTGCCCTTGCTTTGGAAGCTGCTCTTTGCTTATTACGAGCGTTACTGCACTTCTATCGTAGTTATACTTCAGTGCATAACGCACTTCTTGCTCGTCGATTTTTACTGAGTCAATGCTGATATCGCTCAGATAGTGTGTACCATCTGGATACCTCACATCCAGCTCAATTGTTTGCGCGAGCCCCTGCCAATCGAAGTTTCCCCCTTGCAATATGCCTTGCTGAGTAACTTGCAGTGCACCCGTTTTATTAATATCGAGATTAACTTGTAGCTGAGAGAAGTGAGGATCCGCTACCGACGCATCTTTAAATCTCAAATAAGCCAGAGAAGGCGCGCTCACAACCAATAAAATGATTGCCAGTAATACACCATAAAGCGTGGTAAACCAAAAGCGTTTAGTCATTGTTCAAATCCTTTGAATGCGCAGCGCTAAGTCTATGTAACTCAGCTCAATTTGCGCAGCAGACTAAAGCAAATAAGGTCTAATTTCAACACTAAAGTTACCGTTAAAAACGCCGCTTTTGGCGAGTAGACCTTGATAACATTTGCACATCACCAGTTGACTTTTTGGCTATATACGCTCCCTTTTGGTGCAACGAACAACCGCCTTAACGCATGCTAATTGACACCGAAATAGCGCAGTGATCGCTGAGCATTTTCTCTTCAGACATATCCGCAAAAAAGTGTACGCTGGGGTCGAATTTTACCGTGTTTGCAAGTTTGTTGCTTAGCAATATATGGTCAATCGGCACAGGGTAGCGTGGGTGACAACCTGTCAGTGTTTTAGTTGCGTTTACCAAAGGTGCAGAGGCGTTATTTTGGTGCTTAGTTAACTGCTGCCAAAATTGATTGTCGCCATGGCTTAAACGATGATTGAAGTCACCCAACACAATGGTGTTGCTATTTGCGTGTTTCTCCAACCAAGACTTAAGTACTGGTAGCTGCTCTGCCAGCAGTCGACAAGCCTTTTTATCCGAAGTCGAATAGTTATCAACAAAACAGCCGCTTTTAAGATGGACATTAAGCACTGAAAGCTCACCAAACTGAGTATCTAAGGTCACAACTAGGCCATGCCTTAGTCCTTCAACATTCACGCTAAGTTCGCTCACGTTATCCACTTTGCTTGGGACAAGGTTATTTCTAATCGCAAACGCGGTTTTCTGCTGTGTAGACAGATTGCCACTCCCTCTACAGTCGTACGTCGCGCTATTAGCTCGACTTGAAATCAGTAATTGCCATTCACTACTTGGAAAGACCTGCTCTAATGCCTTAACCGATGCGACTTCCTGCAGCGCAATAACGTCTGCATTAAGCCCTTTTGCATAATCGCGCAGCGCGCTTATCTCCTGCTCGTCACGAGGCCTACATCCTGCACTCGATGGATATGCTAAATGCTCCATGTTCCAAGTCGCGATTTTAAGCGGAGCGACGTTTGCTTGGCCGCTTACCGCGGAGGAACCGATATTTGAAGGCTCCGACTGGCATCCCAATAGCGAGAGGCTAAAAATAGTGCTAAATACAAATGCAGTTAATTTTGTTGTCATAATGAATCCAATCTAGGCGATAAAATCTAACGTCAGTAGTAATCGCTTTTCCCCTGTTACTACTGCTGGTGAGCGATGCACTAAGCCACGGCCTTCATTTCCGTCCCAACGCTCACCTTTTAATAATGCCACATCCCCACAGGCAAGCTGTATTGCGTCAGCTTCAGGAGAAATAGTCAGTTTGTTGCCATCTCTTGATACATGCTGGTTTCTAAGCCACTCACTGCCCGCGCCTGCGAGTGTAGTCACCAGTCGTACTGGTACTTTATCAACATGAAATTTCGGGCACATTGCAGTCTCGAGCATTTTTAACCGTAAACCAACGACGCGAAGTTCAAATAAGCAGCTAAACATATCTACTATTTCAATAATATGCGCCACCATCGCATCACTAAAATTCAAACGCTTTAACGACTCACTGACTTCGCAAGTGATATTGCTAGTCGCAATTTGTAGCGCTAACTCTAGCTCTTTTGCTGTTTCTAAGTAGCGGCCAAACTCTGCTTTCAAAGCAGATGATACTGCATGTTGCCAAATCACAATATTGGTGTTGGGCTCATAAATTTTGGTTAACACGGTGGCATGTTCTGACTGCTGATGATGCACTGAGTCCACGTCAAGCAACGGCTCTATAGGCATAAGGCTATTCATAGTAACTCCAAATAGGGTTTTATTTAGTGAAAATTGCGACGCAGCGCATAGTTTCGAAGATGAGCGTAGGAGATGAGCATAGAGCCAAGCACTGTGAACAAGGTTTCTCCGCGTTGTTCACCTAAAAGAGTTGCTAGCACCAAGAGTGTGCAGCCCATTAACCCCAAGCCCACGACAAGACCTGACTTATGCCGCACATAGCCAAATCCAAGGGCCAATACGCTAATGGGTAGCACGGCTATGAGTAACCATTCGTGAAAAGCTTCATCAGAGAGCGCGAGTAACCCCGCAAAGGGAGGAAGTACAATTAATAAAAAAGGTAATATTAAACAATGGACTAAGCACAACATAGATAACCCAATTGCTGCTTTGTCTCCAAACGAATGTACTTTTGCGTTCACGCTTTCTCCTTCGTCATGCCTGCATTAACTTGATACAATATAACATAACCACAAAAAAAGAGTAAAACGTTAAAAGCCATACGACAAAAAGAGTGTTCGATACAAAGCCCAACATAAAAAAGTGGCGTGTATTTAAAGCACCTAGAGAGTCAATCTCTGCTTGTCGTGATTTTTACGGTGTTGTAGCAAATAAACGCAAAGGTACTTTGGAAGGTGTTTGATCAAATAGGAATGTAATGAATTACAATTCACAGGTTTGAGATCCAGAAAAACCTATGAATTGATGAGTAATCGCTGGCTACGGAAAAAGGTTACGCGTTACACCCCATCGTTTCGCACTCCGGATACGCAGATGGACAATGCGTTGTTCCACAAAAATAAAAGTCTGTATAACCTCGATTATAACCACCAGCAATTTGCGCTGTGGCATTTTTAACAATTTGGCTGTTGTCTTTATTGAGTACTTTCATATTCCTTTTCTTAAGGCTCAGTTTCATTTTATTTCCTTAATGATCATTGTTTAAAGTTTCCAAATCGGAAACTAACTAATGGCTATACTGACAGCAGAGAAACAAATAATCAACATGCAAAACATTTATTAAACACCTTGTTGAATGACCTCTAAACCTAAACTAGCATCGCCTTATTCGGTATTGCATCCGTCAACCATGGTAACTTCGGCTTCAAAGCGTGAGCAAAATACATGTTGGTCTTGATCTGAGTGGGGCTACGCTGTATGTAGCGATGATGTCAAACCCTGTTTTTACAAAATCAATCTCAACAGTTAGTGGCTGCTGAAAAACCGAAAAAAGTAGCTATCATTGCCTGTATTAGAAAGATGGTTGTGATATTAAACTCGATGCTACAAGATGGTGTAATATGGTAAGCGCCAACAGCTTAAAAATAGCTAGTGACGCTGTAATCTCTTGTTAGCCCGAAATCAACGCTGCAGTAGAACTCAGGGCAATATTGGGATGCTTAGACAGAGTAAAATTATGGTGTGAAATAATCGAAGGTGCATCTAAATGAGGCTTACCGTGTGTTGTATGAGCATCCTCTATCAAAGTGACTTTATAGCCTTTATTGGCTGCACTAAACGCGGTTCTATCTATACAAAACTCTGTTGAATAGCCACATATGAGCACATGCTCAACTCCATTTTCATTTAGATACCCTCTTAAATCTGTATCTTGGAACGAGTCTGGAGTTCTTTTGCGAACCTTATAGCCAGAATCATTAATTGTTAAATCTGAAAACAGTTGCCAAGCATCACTTTCTGGCTCTAGCACCCCCGGGATTTCATGTTGTATAAATACAATTTCAATTTCAGATGAGCTAGCGTAACCCAATAATTGTTTAATATTGCTTATTACATTTTCAGATAAATATGGAGGACTGGTGGAACCAAAAACTCCATTTTGAACATCTACGACTAAAAGTGCCGATTTCATATTACTTCCTCCTAGGGCTCGCCTTTGTTACAAAGACAAAATTTGCTTGGCTATAATCATTGAAAAATGTACGCACGCCAAGTGTTTTGTGCCTGCTCTTTTAGCACTTTGTTAAGTTAAATAGCTGACACCCACCACTTATATGCACTAAATTAAATAGCTGACATATATTCGTTTCTTAAGTGGGTGTCATCTATTCGCCCAATCTATTCGTAATCAGCCTTGACTTATTATGTGCGATGCAAGTAATTGTTAAGCTCCTCGACTAACTCAAGTGCTTCATTTTTTGTCAGATAAGGGACCTTTATAGTTCTAGCCCAAAAGAAACTTTTACCTGTTTTTGAGCTAACTGCTGAAAAAGGCATAGCCAACAATTTGTTATCTTTCCGGTTCGGAATAGGAGTCAAAAACTCTACGTCTCGATACAAAGTTTCACTGTCAGGAGCTTTAACTTCACCTTTTACTTTTGCGGCAGCGATTAAGCCGCACCATTTGTGCGAAAAGAAAACAATATCTCCTACATGAACATAGTGAACAAACCTCTTTGCATCGCCATATGCCTCAAGACGACTATTATCCATCATCGACCAAATAGAATTCTCATCCCAACTACGATTTGTATCAAATAATACACCTTTTACATCACTTGGATTCTTGTGCTTATCATATGGAAGCGCAAAGAATTCAAAGTACTTTTCTCCAGCGATTTCGTAAACTCGATATGGTAGGAAATCAATAGATATACCATTTTTCTTCCAGTAATCGACGGAAGATACTAATGATTCATCAGCTGCACTACCGATAACTAATAGGTGTTGTTTATTATTTATTTCTTTTGGATCTAATTCATGCTCAAGACTAAAAGCCTCTCTGTGAGCTTCAACTAGTGACATTTCGCTTTTGCTATATTCTTTGAACTTTTGTTCTAACTTTTGGTAGCTCCATTGACCAGCATCTTGCGCATATCTTAGTGCTTGATGGACGGCATCTTTCCCAACTGATGCACGCTTTAATTCAAATATAACTAATTCACCATTTTCATTAAGTGCATATATATCAGCTTCCGCTTGCCATTGTCTTTCCTGAAACACAGGCATCAATCTAGCATCTTCAAACAACACATCTAAGATGCTATTTGCAATTAAGTTTTCTAGATCTTTCTCAAGTTTTCCAAAACTAGAAAAGTCTTTGAACTCTACAGGCTCTAACTTTTCAAAAGCTTCGGCTTGTTCTTCTATTTTGTAGAGCATCTCTGCATTCCTTTGAGTACCTAACAGCTCATTAGCGTGAATTCTTGAATATCTCACTTATCCACAAGTCAAAAACAACAACATTCAAGCTAATTTTATTTAGTATTTTTAATAACTTACCAGTCAAACATTGTCATTTCAACATGCAAATCGCCTGCAACTAGCGAGCAGTGAATTATCCAAGCCATCAATTGGCTCGCTAAGAACAAATCACACCTAGCTAACGTATTAAAAACACACAATTTTAAATGGCACATACGAGATATTCGAGAGTTTTTACATCTCGTTATTTATTTTGTGCTTCTAGACTTTGGCGTAACTCGTTTGGTTAGCAGTATCATAAGAAGCGATTATAAAAACTTGCTAAGGGCTGCGATGGAGCAAAGCTATCCCGCCATTAAACAAGCCGAGTGCAACATAGGCTATTTCGACACCAATATGACACTAGAGTGTTAGGGCGCGGTAATTTAACTGTTTTTACTTACAATGACTCTTTGTTGATTACAACATGCTTTTTAGCACGCCATCTTTTCTTATAAAGTGATGGTAAAGCGCCGCTCCAATATGAACTGCAAGTACTGTAATCAGTAGCAATATAGCTAAACTGTGCCCTTCGCGAAATACAGCAAAATACTCGATGTGAGGCACCATAGCGGCTGGAATGGTGAAAAAGTCGAACACCACAATTGGTCGCGCTGCATAATACTGCATCAACAGGCCGCTAGTCGGTATGATTAACATCAATGCGTAAAGCAGCCAGTGGCTGAATTTGGCCAGTTTGACTTGTATTGTCGACATCCCAGATGGCAAGCTAGGTGTCGATGACTTTATTCTAATAAGAAAGCGCAATAAAAGTAGCAAAAGTGCCAGCGTACCAAAAGGTTTATGTAGCCCCAGTAAAGTAAGCTGCCAAGGCTCAAGCGCACGTACCATCGCAAGTCCTGCAAAAACCATAGCAAAAATAAGTAATGCCATAGACCAGTGAAGCACTCTCATCGCAAGATTAAATCGTGTTATTTGATCAGTCATTCGCTGTCTCCTCAAGCGCGCCCATCAATTGCTCCTTAGCCCTACGGCGATAGGACTCTGCATAGGCAGCAGAACGCGCTCTTAGAATTGGATCTTCGGTTGCTATAACACCGCTAGGTAGTATCAAGGGGTCAAAATTGAGTGCATGGCAGTTACCCGATAATTGCGGTTGCCAATGCGTTATGAAGATCTCTCCTGCATCTACCTTCGCGCGGTTACTGGGCCAAAGTTTGGCTGGATTATTTTCATCATCTTCTTGCTTGGCAAATATAAACTGCCAATTGAAGCGTACCGATCCTTTCTCTAATCGAGTTGCAAATTCTTGCTGTAGCGCGTCTTTGCCTGTGTAAGGATTTTTACTTTCTTCATTTAATGGCAGCATTTTCCAGCGAATAGCCTGACGCTGCGCTTTTTCATCAACCAAATAAAATGCATTAATACTATGATAAGTCTCAAGGGCAAAACTCGAGCTTGGCGTGTAACTCGCTTTCCATGCCAAAAAGTCCGCACTTTCAGGGTGCTCTGCAAAAAAGTCTTTTACTGCCTCTTTGCCCTGCTTCAGAGCAACAATTTGCTGATAAAAATCATGCGGATTCGTTACCGCCATCACTGGAGGCGTATTCATCGCAATATTCCAACGCTCAGCACCTGTTACGAAGCTCAGCGCGAAGCTCCTTACTGGTGCCGTCAACTCCGCAGCGTGCGGATTATTTCCAGCAATGGACAATCGACCAATAAATGGATGCGTGCCGGCTTTAAAAACGGTTGCGTTTGAGTACTGAGATAGCCGTCCATTCGATTTAAACTCTCCTGACACACAAATCCCTTTTGCGTGTGCCCTACGAAACCCCGGGAAATGGGCTTGCCCTTGTTGCAAATCGACAAATTGCTGGGCGGTGACTTGCTCAGTTTGCGCTTGTGTTAATGGTGAAAGTAACAACGCAACTGCAAGGCTCGCAACATAAAACCCCTTTTCTAACAAGGATACAGATGTGTATTTCACAAAACGGCTCCTAAGTTAAGCCAGTTTGCCGAATTAGTGACTTATATACAGCGCAAACTGGTCGTGAATAACTAATGCCATCAATAGACCTGCAGTACGAACGTTTCCTTTCATTTATTTTGATTGTAACCCTGATGTTTACGCTATGCTTTGTTATCTACCCGCCTATCGTTATTTAACTCGGGGCAATTTAACAACACGGCGAAATTGCTTAAGCGGAGTAAATACTGTACTCTTGCCCGCCGCCCAATACAGAGTACAAAATCATGAGCTTTAGCCACCTAGGTTTAGCCCCAGAAATAAATCAAGCCGTTGTCGAACAAGGTTACGACAAACCGACTCCCATTCAAGAGCAAGCCATTCCTGCTATTTTAGAAGGCAGAGACGTGATGGCTGCGGCGCAAACGGGAACGGGTAAAACAGCGGGCTTTACATTACCTTTGTTGCAAAAGCTGATTGCCGGTACTAAGCCACGTGCGAACAATGTACGCGCGTTAATTCTAACGCCAACCAGAGAGCTTGCTGACCAAGTATGGCAAAGTGTTTCGCTGTACAGTAAACACCTGCCTATCAGCTCTGAAGTTGTTTACGGCGGTGTGAAGATCAATCCGCAAATGATGAAGCTGCGTAAAGGCATTGATGTTTTAGTGGCAACACCTGGGCGATTACTCGACCTTTACCAGCAAAATGCTGTCAAATTTGATGACCTTGAAGTACTGGTATTGGATGAAGCCGACCGTATGCTAGACATGGGCTTTATTCACGATATCAAGCGCATCATCAAAGTATTGCCAAGCCGCAGACAAAACTTGATGTTCTCTGCCACTTTCTCTGAAGAGATTAGAGCATTGGCAAAAGGGCTAATTCATGATCCAGTAGAGATTTCTGTGGCACCAGCAAACAGCACAGCAAAAAGCGTGACTCAATGGGTATACCCGGTAGACAAAAGTAAACGTACGAGCTTACTCAAGCATTTAGTGCAAACGCATGATTGGCAACAAGTGTTGGTATTCACCCGCACAAAACACGGTGCCAACCGCTTGGTTAAGGATCTAGAAAAAGACAAGATCAATGCCGCAGCAATCCATGGTAATAAAAGCCAAAGCGCTCGCATGAAAGCCCTTGCTGGCTTTAAAAATGGTGAAGTACGTGTACTTGTTGCCACTGATATTGTGGCACGGGGCTTGGATATTCAAGAGTTGCCTCATGTCGTGAACTTTGACCTGCCAAATGTTTACGAAGATTATGTTCACCGTATCGGTAGAACAGGCCGCGCTGGTGCGACAGGTGAAGCTATCTCGTTTGTTACCCAAGAGACCGCAAGCGACTTATTTGGCATTGAACGATTAATTCAACAGCTGGTGCCACGTAAAGTGGAGCCTGGGTTTGAACCGCAACTTGCCGTACCTGAGTCAAAATTAGATACGCGCCCAATCAAGCCGAAAAAGCCCAAGAAACCGAAAAAACCAAAGGTGACAGACGCTGAGCAAGCACCTTCTGCTCAGCCGAAAAACAAACCTAAGCAAAGTTCAGGTTCTCGCAACAATAAACCGAGTAGCAACGGTAAACCTGCAGGTAATAACAATGGCAACCGCAGACGTCGCCCATCATCGTCTGCAAACAAGCCAAAGAGCCAACACGCTGGAGAAAAACGTACACCACGTCAGAAGCCCACTTCTGGCAATTAATAATTAATGGTGTAAGCAGGTGTAATAGCATTTGCAACACCTTCTCCTAAGCTAAAAAGGCTGTTAATCGTAACAGCCTTTTTTCGTCAAAGGAGCTAGACAATGAATATCTTGAAATTGATACTGTTCACATTGTTTGGTAGTACATTTTTAGCGCACGCTGGTACGCAATATGTGACCCAAGCTGCGAGCAATATCACAGAAACCTCCGCTCAATTAAACGGCTACTCCGCCTCTACTATTGGTTTAAGTGGAGAAACGTTTGATTATGGCCCAACCACTAACTACGGCTACAGCGTACTCGCAACACCGGCTGGTGTGAATGGCCCGGTTAGCGCACAAATAGCGAACCTAGAGTGCGGCAGCGAATATCATTTCCGTTTTCGAGGAGATCCAAAGCCACCTCGCACCACCATTCAAGGGGAAGACTTAACCTTCACTACAGCCCCATGTGGCCCGACGATTTTTACTAATGTGTCGTTTGAAACGGGCGGACAATATTACTTCGTTGCAGAAAATAATGGCGGTAATACAGTAAACGCCAATCGTATTGCGATTGGCCCTTGGGAACGGTTTAATCTTATCGATGTCAACGGCGGTAACCTGTTTGATGGCGACACTATCCACATTCAAACAGCCACTGGCTATTACTTTGTTGCAGAGCAAGGTGGGGGCGCTGAGTTAAATGCCAACCGAACGGTGGCTTCTATTTGGGAAACCTTCACGATTGAGTTGCCGAATAACCCCGGCGCCTTGATCCAAAATGGCGATAAAGTGGCGCTTAAGTCAATCAATGGTCACTATATCCAAGCCGCAGGTAATGGTGGCGCGGGAGCCAATGTGCATCCTACCGTCATAGGCTGTAATGCCACTTATCCCTGTTCATGGGAAATGTTTAAGATTATTTTTTAACGCACTTGGCCGTGGTAAAAAATTTTATCTCGGCCTTACACGCGCTATCCGTTCGAGCCATGTTATAATTGCGGTTTTAGAACTACAGAGACAGCGACTTTGACTCAGCCACTTTTTTCAAGTACCTCACTTTCCAGCGCCTTACTCGATAACCTCGCGTCATTGGGGTATCACACCATGACTGACATTCAAGCACAAACCTTACCGCTTATCTTGGCGGGTAAAGATGTCATTGGCCAAGGTAAAACAGGCTCAGGTAAAACCGCCGCTTTCTCTTTAGGACTATTACATAATTTAAACGTGAAACGCTTTCGCGTGCAGGCGCTTGTGGTATGCCCAACTCGAGAGCTTGCCGATCAGGTTGCGGTTGAAATTCGCAAACTTGCCCGTGCAGTCCATAACATCAAAGTGTTAGCGCTGTGCGGTGGTGCACCTATGGGTCCACAAATTGGCTCTCTTGAACATGGTGCGCACATCATTGTGGGTACACCAGGGCGTATTGAAGAGCACCTGCGCAAAGGCCGTTTGTCGCTAGATGAAGTGAATACCTTTGTACTGGATGAAGCGGATCGCATGTTGGAGATGGGTTTTGAAGAGTCACTACAGTGCATCATAGATCACTGCCCTACAGCACGACAAAATCTGTTATTTAGTGCAACTTACCCACCAAAAATAGAGCAGCTCGCGCAGCACATCATGAAAGATGCAGCCAAAGTCACGGTTGAAGCAACACATGACGATAGCTCAATTGAACAGTACTTTTACGAAGTCGACAATAACGATGCGAGATTGCCTGCGGTACAAAAGCTGTTAATGCAATTTCAACCAAACTCAGCGGTTATCTTCTGCAACACCAAGGCAGAATGCCAGAACGTATGCGACAGCCTATATAGCCTAGGTTTTGATGCAGCAGCACTTCACGGTGACTTAGAGCAAAAAGACCGTGACCGCACATTAGTTCGTTTTGCGAATAAGAGCGTGACCATTTTATTGGCAACGGATGTCGCAGCCCGGGGTATCGACGTCGATCATGTAGATATGGTGATCAACTACCATATCGCCCATGACCCAGAAGTACATGTTCACCGCGTTGGCAGAACTGGACGTGCAGGCAATAAAGGCGTGGCGTGCTCTTTGATGAGTTATAAAGAATCGCATAAAGTAAATGCCCTCGAAGACTATTTAGGCAAGACCATTGAACCCAATACCTTGCCAAGCGATCAAGTATTAAATAACAAAATTAACCGAGCGCCGATGGTAACCATTCAAATCGATGGCGGTAAGAAAGCGAAATTAAGACCGGGTGATATCTTAGGTGCACTGACCTCAAATCAAGCGTTAAAAGGTGATCAAATCGGCAAAATCAAAGTCACTGCGATGTCATCATACGTTGCGGTTGAGCGCAGTATTGCCAACGTGGCACTTAAAACAATCTCAGAAGGAAAAATGAAAGGCCGTAACTTTAGAGCTCGCAAAGTAACAGGTCACTCTTCCCTCGCCCTAAGGTGGTCAACTTTTCCCTGACCACCACGTCTTTAGATTATCCCAGCAATTACTCTCCTATTAATAACCTATTTATAACCTATTTCCACCACAGGGGTTTAAATCTACACCATGACCCCAAGGTCTTAGTTAAGCAAACACTTTAAAGGAGTTTATCTATGAAGACCTTAATCATTGGTGCCAGTGGTCAAATTGGAAAAATGACGACAAAGAAAATGCTGGAACAAGGCCATGACGTCGTGGCGTTAGTGCGCAATAAAAGCAAGCTAGCTGATATTCAGTCTGAGCAACTTACTATCATTGAGCAAGACCTTGAAGGCGATTTTAGCTCAGCCTTTGACAACGTCGAGCAGGTAATATTTAGCGCAGGCTCTGGTGGAGAGACTGGTGCGGATAAAACCCTACTGATTGATTTATGGGCCGCCATTAAAGCCATTGACTATGCAGTGAAAGCAAACGTTAAGCATTTTATAATGGTCAGCTCTATTGGCGCCGACGATCCTGATAACATTGAAAGTGAAATTAAGCCGTACTTAGTAGCCAAACACATGGCTGACCAACACCTACAAAAAAGTATTGTAAACTACACCATAGTCCGACCAGGTGCGTTACAAAATGAGCCTGCAACCGGAGGATTCTCCACTTCACGCCCTACAAATAGAGAAGATGCCGTAATAAGTCGAGAGAATGTCGCAGACGCGCTAGTTTACCTTGCCACTCAACCCCCTCAGAATCTAACATTTGAGCTATTTAACGGCAAGCAGTCAGTCGAACAAACGCTGTGCTAATAGGGCAGCTATGTCTCGGGGTTTAACGCCTCGGGGCAAACTTAGGTGCTTTAATTTGGCTAAGTGTTGAAAATATTTATCGCTCCGCTGACATAAAAAGCTTGCTTTAAAAATGCAATTCTATATTATTCCTCTCTTGCTTTAACTTCCTCTCAAAATAAAGCAAACCTCAAGTAATGCCTCCTTGCCTTGATCCAGTAAGTCCGCATAAAAAATACAAGTAGAGCTTAATATAGTCAGGCGAAATCAAGCCAATTAAGAAAATTGGTATAAGCTGTCATACCCATATCGGGTCGTTGCGAGGACAGTGTCTTCTGTTCGCTAAACTGTAATGAAGCTCATCTACTATCAAAAGCATCAGCTAATTTGCTGTGCATTATAAAAGTGAGTTTTATTATGTCATATACATATAACGGAACAGAGATCCGTGTTGAGCAACCAATTCGCTCAATTTCGGTGAACAAATCTAAAGTGATCTTTGCTGACGGCACGGGCCGTAAGATCACACAATTCGCCAATGGCGGCGAAGCACGTCAATTTCTGAGCTGGTTAACTTCAGCACATTAATTGAGTGGTAATATAATTGATGTAAAAAAATGCCGGATAAAGTCCGGCATTTTTGTATCTTTGTTTGTTAAGCTTAGCAGTAGTAAGCTTCAACAGTCCCTTTTGACTTCAGTAGCAAAGGCTGACCACGACGGTCTAATGCCTTTGGTGATGCTACCTTAATCCAGCCTTCGCTGATGCAGTACTCTTCAACATCCGTGCGCTCTTTTCCGTTAAAACGGATGCCAATGTGGTGTTCTAGCACTTCTTTAGCATAATGTGGGCTGCGAGGGTTGATTGAAAGTCTATCTGGTAGTGCTGGTTTTTCGATTGAATCTGTCATCGTTTTTCTTCAATTATTTAAGCATGCTGTATTGTAGGTAATCCCACGCGTGCGCTCAATAGCTGAGCGTCTTATAATCGCAATTGAATTTAAAACTATATCGATTTAAGAGCGCTATGAGGTCTCTGAAGTTTAGCTAACATCATTACTTAAAAATGCCTTGGCACATTCACCCACGTATCGGCGGCCAGGATTATCCCCACTCAACCACTCTTCCACAGAAAACAGCTCAAATAGACCTATTTTACACAGTGTTGGGATTGCAAGCTTGAGCTCCCCCTCTACCTGTCCTCGCTCGCCGGCGTTGTAAAGCTCGATATTATGCAACATGGTTGCTACTGTGCCAGTCTGTACTCTGCTACCATCTTTTAATTGTACCGATGGTAAGCACTCACCTTCTCTTACTACCTTTTGATTTACCGCAGCCAACTGCTCTGTGTTTTCTACATTTTTCATCAATATATGCTTCCTATAAATAAAATACCCATCCCCCTTGCACTCTCCACTTTTCTCGATAAGATAAACAATGAAGTTAACACAAGGAAACAAGTATGAAACTTAAATTAAACAAAAAGGCGATTAAGTCCCTTTCAAAAGATTTACAAGACTTACCAATGGCGCAAACCCCAAATATTGCAGGTGCTGGCAATCCACCTTTATACCCAGAAAGCAAGTTCGATCAAGGCTGTCCTTGGTTTACACACTTTCAGGTTCGAACTTGTCCAAATCCGTATTAATCCGCCATTGTGGGTAAGTACTCTTACCCACTAAACTTGTTATAACACCTTTACCATAAAATACTTACAGCCATTTTTAGGGTATTGCTCTTGGATCCATTGAGTCTCGTAGCCATGCTTTTCATAAAACGGCATTGCCTGAAAATTTAAGGTATCGAGTAAGCATTTCACGCACCCTCTTTGTTTGGCCGCCGCTTCAAGACTTTTTAGTATCTGTGAGCCGATATTTTGACCTCTAAGTGTCTCAGAAACCCACAAAGTATCGAGCAACAACCAGTTACCAAAAGTACGCGCGGCTGCACCAGCAACAACCTCTCCAGACTCATCCTTTACTTCAACCGCCAATGGAAGGCGCTCTGTGACCTCCCAATTCGCCCAGTTAAACTCGCTAATTTTATTACTTAAAAAATCGACAAATTGTTGCTCAGGATTTTCTACTACGGATATTTTCACAGCTGCGCTCCGGTTGATGTCGTTGAACTAAGGTAATTGTTGTTAACTATGGTATTTTGCCATTTCATAATAAAGAAAAAGTATAAAAAAAGAATCAAACATAACGCACGATAACAATAGCAAAAAGGCCTGTTGTTGCTCTCAACCTAGGTTATTAAATAAACTCTTTTTCTGTTGCATTTACCAGCTGTTGAAATGCGCGAGTACTGCCTAGGAGCTCTCGCTTTACCTTATTCCACTGTGCATTGTGATGACCA
Organism: Pseudoalteromonas flavipulchra NCIMB 2033 = ATCC BAA-314; assembly: GCA_000814665.1. Lineage (GTDB taxonomy): Bacteria > Pseudomonadota > Gammaproteobacteria > Enterobacterales > Alteromonadaceae > Pseudoalteromonas > Pseudoalteromonas maricaloris. The sequence goes on along the minus strand of JWIH01000010.1, from coordinate 159,460 downwards.
AACCTTAATTGCCATTCGCGCTTTTCGTCCACACTTAAAGGGTGCAGCTTTGCGCCCAAGGCCATGAGCTCGTGCTCACAGTGCTTTTGCAGTTGCTCTATCTGCGCAATATGAGTATGAAATGTTTGCTTACCCGCGTCCTCGACTTCCCCTTTTAAGCGCAGCGGCAAACCATCTAACCAATGCTGATTTGCGACGGTCACCCAAGCATCGGGGACACTTTCGAGTAAAGCTATCTGCCCTATCTCGTTTTTTAGCAGATCAGGACCTGCAAACAAGCCAACAACGCTAGGGTCAATAACCTCTATATGTTTTGTTCTTGCCATTTTGGCCACTTGTGCCCAAGGCACATCAATAACATTTGCCGACGTCATACTGTAAAAATGACTCAAAACCTTAGAAGCAGGCACTCTTAGCACTACTCCTTTGAGTTTTTCAGGCAAATTAATCAAGCGGTTGAACTGTTTTGTGCTTGTTAGGGTGCGACCTCCAACGAGATGATGCATTAAGATATTCAGTTTTCCTTGTTCACTAATAGGCTTAATAACAAGTGACTGCCACTGTGGTGAGCAAATTAGATTGAGAAACGCGCGGTTTGAGCTCGCCCAAAATGGGATATTAAGGATATCTAGCACAGGTAACGCCCGAGACAGATTTGCCACAGAGATAAGTGCGGCCTCCACATGTCCACGAGTCACTGCCGCCATTAACTCGCGGCCACTTCCAAGCGTGCCACTATGGTGAACATCAACATAGATTTTACCGCGAGTCATAGACTCAACATTCTCCTTAAGCACTTGATGCATGTGCGGGATAAAGTCACTTTGATCCGCAGGGTATGGGGAAGCTAATCTTAAAATATGGAGGGCAGCACTGCGCTTAGCCATTTCTTGTTCTCGTTCATCTTCTGAGAGTAAATTTAGGCTAACCGGAAATGAAGCACTCAAACATGCCGCTAGTGAAGCTTCAAGAAATTGACGTCTACTCTTGGACATGGGAGCACTACCTAAATTCCATACCTTAATTAAAGATAGCTGAGTCGATCACTATTTCAATAAGCTTAGATGTACACCCAAATCAAAAACACAAAAAGCTCACTTGTATTTAACAAAATTTATACTAGTCTATCTTGAATTCACCACAAGGAGTGTAGTGCTAGTTTATTCATCAAAAGCGATAGCTTTACTATCATTACTTTTGTCTCGCTGGGTGTTTTCTTAAAACAAAGCAAATTTAACGCAGTAATCACGTTCATATCGATTAATAAAAGGAGATTAACGATGAACAGAAGAAATGCACTAATCTGTGTTGCCTTGGGATTTTGTACCCACTTATCCGCCAAGACACCTCAACCAACCCTTTCGATCAACACTAACCTTGATTATGACGGCCTCATTACAACACCGAATGGAAAGGCTTATTTTGGTCAGCAGTGGCTTGAAAATGCCAGTGAAGTCACTTTATACCCAAAAAATGGCAACAGCGCGCTTTGGACATTAACATTAACCTATTCTGATGGCAGACCGGCCGTTGGTAAAGCCATTACTATAAATTCAACTTATAACACGCTCACCACATCAAGTTGGCGAGATAAAAATACCATGGCAAATCGTTTTCCGAGTGGTTCAAGAGCAACGGTAATTCAAAGAATAGACCAAGGGCTGTTCCGATTACGAGCTCCTTACGAAGCTTCAAGTCTAGTGACCGATGCTAATGGCCAAGTGAAAGTTACCGTAAATAACTTCCATAGCTGCGGTAATGAACAACAGCCTGGCTCTGATAAGTTAACAGCCTCAACTGGTAACTTGCAGGCTCAGCTAATCGTAAAATGCGCAGTAACAGGCTTAGTCAACATTCCAGACCGCGCAAGTGAAGGGCTTACTACAGCAGGTCTAGTTGGCCGCCACTTACACCCAGACTTGCTAAGTGCGTTACAAAATTTAGGACAAGCTTGGAAAAACGTACAAAACAAACCTGTCGGGATGCCAAATTATCTCACAATAACGGGAGCAACCATGCGCTGGGGTGGAATAAATCCTCCTCACTTTACGCACAAGTTTGGTGGTACAGTAGATATTCGTCCGATAGGAACATCATCAGGCCCAGTTAGCGTTGGTGACGCACACTACCATCGCCAAGCCACACAGACTATAGTTGACGCTTTGGTACAATTAGGCGCAACTAAAATTATCTTTGCCGATAATTTGAAAGGCGTTACAGATGTTAAATCAAATCATAAGAATCACCTACATGTCAGCTTCTTAACTGAACCTTTAGAACCTTGGCTTGCTCCTAATGATAACGAGCTTGATAGCGAAGGTGAAGCTTGGCATGACTACAGCAATATCTACGATACTAGCTATTTCGTGCCTCAAGTTAAATCGTTACAGGTTACCGACTTTCATTTTGAATTAGGAAAATAATGACGAATATCGCTTGGCTAATTTATCTCGCTATCTTTAGCATTTCGGCAAGCTTTGATTTATTAAGCTGCGAGCTCGCTATGTCTAGCGATAAAGTAGCCTTAGCACCCTCTACTGAGCGGCCAGAGTGCCGCTTTGAACAATCAGACAATAATGAGTTAAGACCAACATCGTTGCCGCACACGCGCTTTATTCCACCAAACTATCCAGATGCTGCAATACCTCTCAATTTCGATAGGGTTCAGTCAGCCTGTAAACTTAAGAGTGACACCATCCATTGCCAGTTTGCTGACCGACAAGGCGCTTTGCCTTTAGCTACTAAATACCAACGAGGTCGGTTAAGCTACGATCAGTGGCGCGTAGACAACCACTATTTTATTGGATGGACCTCGCACGACCCAGAAAGACCTGCTGGATTTATGGTACTTTCCACCACCAAACCCGCCTATTGGTTACCTGTGGAAGATGCTTGTAAAGCAAGACTCAGCACACGAGTCGTGACGCTTAATAGCAAAGAGAATCTCTGTTTGAATCACCAGGGTGCTTGGCAGCGCAGTAACACACAGTCACTACCTGCGCCTTGTGAAAACCCATACTCTGTCGCTACCGATAAAAATGGGGTGTGGGCTTTGCAGCTAAACAATGAAAATCAAAGCTGGAATATTTGCCACTTTGATCACGCATTACAACTGGTGAAAGCATATCAATATCAACTTGATATACCGCAATCGCTAGCGCCATACAAGCTTGTACCTACGTCTTTTTCTCAGGTTACCGCCTTATTCGGCGAATATGACAATGCGCCAGCATACGCATTTGATATTAGCGCTGTTGAGCCTATGTTTCTATCAGCCTTCCCAAGCTCAATACGTCGCATACAAATCCCACTTACACGAGCTAAATATCGGTTAAGCCTAATAGCTCAATAACCTGCTTTACCGATAACTCACAACCCATTTGAGATTTTAGAAAATGCTGTAACGGTTCCAAATTATTTTTTCTTTCTCTCCCTTTCAAAACAAAAATTTTCATTTTCACATTCTCTGCACTTTTGCCTGCCAATTTTAAAACTCGAATCACAATAAGGTTTGGAATAACGATGAACAACGCGAACTTTCTACGTGCAATGGCACTTGTTACCGCGGTGGCAAGTTTACCAATAGCAGCACAACATAAGCCTCTACCACCTCCGCCTCCAGGCCAGCCACAACCAAACTCGGCGCTGGATGATGAACTCTCACAAATTATGCTTGCTCGCGGTATTACTGGCAGAGTTGCAGGTGCGCAACAACTGCCGAGGATCTCAGATCCCATCGCTCAGCTCGGCATGCAGTTATTTTTTAGCAAAGCCCTTGGGGGAGAAAAATCAGTCGCCTGTGCGAGCTGTCACGATCCAAGGCTCGGTGGTGCCGATGGCCTTTCGTTGCCAATAGGTACAAACGCAGTAGAAAGTGATGTGATAGGCCCAGGTCGCCAAGCAGTCGACGATGACATCAATATTCCACGTAACTCTCCCACCATTTTTAATACCGGATTTGCCAACAACGCTTTATTTTGGGACGGCCGTGTTCAACGTGTGACGATCACTGACGACCAAGGCAATGAAAGCAGTTTTATCAGTACGCCTGATTCAGGTTTTAACCAACCAGATGTAAACGCGGCAGATTCACTAGTTGCAACCCTGTCTCGCTTTCCTGTCACCTCTCGTGAAGAAATGCGTGGAGAGGCATTCGAAAGTGCCGAAACCAATGAACAAGTCCGCTCACATTTAGCCCAGCGCATTGGCGATTACGGTGATGAAGCCGGAGGCTTGGCCACCAATGATTGGCTTCAGGCCTTTAGAGAAGCATTCAACTCGCAAGCTGACGCGCAAACCTTAATTACCTTTGATAGTATTGCCTTTGCGCTCGGCCAGTATCAAGCGTCATTTGTGATGGTGGATACCGATTGGCATCGCTATGCCAGTGGTGACCGTGGCGCACTTAGTGTTCAACAAAAACGTGGTGCTAAACTCTTTTTTACTCCAGTAGCTAAAGGCGGTGCAGGATGTGTTGGGTGCCACAGTGGTGAACGTTTCACTAACGATGGTTTCTTTAACCTCGCCTTTCCACAGTATGGTATTGGCACACAAGATAATCAGGCCGATATCGGACGCGCTGCAATCGACCCCTCGCCTCGCAATCAATTTGCGTTTAGAGTCCCGAGCTTAATCAATGTTGCCCTGACTGCGCCATATGGTCACGCAGGAGCCTACGAGTCGTTAGAACAAGTGGTCAATCATTACTCAAATCCTGAGCAAACCGTCGAGCAATTTTTTCAACGTGGTGGTGCTTGTGGATTAAAGCAGTTTTCCTTAACCGCTCAGTGTGACACACTAAACCTACAAGCGAGAGAAAATAGTGAAGCGGCGTTAGCATTACTGCGCCAGTCACCCTTTGTTGCCGCCAATTTAGCGCCACAACAAAAGCAGGATCTCGTTGCGTTTTTACATGCCTTGACAGACAAGTGTGCAAAAGACCAACAGTGCGTAAGAAGATGGGTGCCAAACCGTCGCACACCAGACCCTGATAATTTACGCTTGCATGCACAACGTTAACCGGTGGAATAACAACAACCATGAAAATGACCATTCGCGTCAAACTATTGCTGATAATTTTGATAGCCAACACCACATTGGTGCTGGCTATCTATATCGCCAATAAATTAGCGTTTGAAAAAAGCTTTACTGCCTATCTTGAAAATACCTCTCGGGCACAACTCAAAAATGTGGTAACGCAAGTTGCCGAGACTTACGCACGCCATGGTTCTTTGGACTGGGTGTATCGAGGCTCTGAGGATTGGGACAGCATAGTACGTAGCTTTTATGGTCTTTCTGAGGACGAGCGCCCGCGAGACAGGCTACATTCTCGTCCACCACCAAGACATCGTGAAAGAGGCGAAGGAGGACCAAGAAGACGTGATGGTCCCCCACCGCGTTTTGACAATAAAAAGCGCCTGCTGATCAAAGACGCACAAGGTAATATTATTATGGGCACACCGAAAAGTAAGCAGACTTCGCTGTGGTTCCCAGTCTATCAAAGCGACCATTTGGCGCAGCCTAAACGCGAACAGATTATCGCCTACTTAGGTGTCGAGCAAAGTGGCTTGGTACGCAATGACTTCGACCAACTGTTTGCAGAGCAACAACGTAAGCAGTTCATCATCATTGCGCTTGTCGCGCTGTTGGTTACTTTAGTGATTGCCGTGCCTTTTAGTAAATATATGGTCAACCCAATCGTGTTGTTGCGCCGCAATGCAAAAACACTGACACAAGGAAATTACGATGCTCGCGTCGATATCGCGAGTAAAGATGAACTCGGTTTACTTGCCAGAGATATGAATCGTTTGGCAGACACATTAGCGCAGAACCAAATAGCTAGGCAGCAATGGATAGCGGATATTTCGCACGAGCTACGCACGCCGATTGCCGTGATCCGCGCGGAACTAGAGGGCATGATTGATGGCATTATCGCAAGCGATCCTGAACAACTGATGTCGCTTAACGAAGAGATCCAACGATTGACTCGGCTGGTGGACGATTTACATCAACTATCGCTGTCAGACCGCGGTGCACTTACTTACAACATGGATAAAGAAAACCTTTACGACCTGCTCTCACGCACGTTTGCGAAAAGTAGTCACCAAATTGAAAAGCACCATCTTGCTTATTCTTTGCAATGCGATGAGCATATTACCTTAGAATGTGACGAGCAGCGCCTTGGGCAGCTATTCGACAACTTACTGCAAAACACCTTGCGTTACACAGACTCCTCAGCTGAACAACCCGGAAATCTCGATGTAAAAGTCATACAACGACAAGATAAAACGATAATTTACTGGCAGGACAGCGCACCTTCTGTACCACAGGAACAGCTAAACAAACTATTTGATAGGCTCTATCGAGTAGAGGAAGCACGGAGTAGAAAAACGGGTGGCTCTGGCCTTGGTTTAGCCATTTGCCAAAGTATTGTTGCTGCCCACAACGGAAAAATCACTGCGGACTTGAGCGAACTGGGTGGTCTCGCTATTATTATTGAACTGAAATAATAATGAGTTTCCCCCGTGCCAAACAAACATATTTTAATCGTCGAAGATGAACCAAAACTTGCCGATATTTTAAGTAAGTATTTGGCTCAAGCCGAGTATACCAGCCATTGTGTTCATGATGGCGCTTTGGCTGAAGAGGCTTTTAAACAACAGCAACCCGCCCTTATCTTACTCGACCTCATGCTGCCTAATCTTGACGGTATCGAAATTTGCAAGCGGATCAGAGCTTATTCTAACGTGCCAATTGTCATGATCACCGCCAAAGTAGAAGAAATCGATCGTCTCCTTGGTCTTGAAGTGGGTGCTGATGATTATGTGTGTAAACCCTATAGTCCAAAAGAAGTCGTCGCAAGGGTGAAGGCAATTTTAAGACGCGTGACGCTAAATGAGCGCGGCACAGTGTCAGAAACCGAGAGCAAACTTAAATTGGACGAAGAGAGCTTGTTTGTCTCCTTCCTCGACGCGAGAGCGACACTCACTTATGTCGAGTTTATGCTCTTAAAGGCAATGTACGGACACCCATGCCGAATTTATAGCCGCGACTTATTGATGGATCACATCTACGATGACAGCCACATTGTTAGCGACAGAACCATAGATAGCCATATCAAAAATATTCGTAAAAAGCTGCAAAGCATCGCGCCTAAATACGACTTTATCCACTCCATTTACGGAGCGGGATATAAGTTTGAGGCGCAGGAACGTAATTCCTAGTCTCTAACCCACAATGAGCGTTGGGTTATGCACTAATCCAACCCTCACCTAAGGCTTAATTCACCGCTACACCCCATTCCCTTTTATTGGTAAACTCCAAAAAATAACTAATAATTATAAAAAGGAATGGGCATGAAAAGGCTTGCTTTGGCAGTCATAATCACATTAACAGGCTGCAGTAATAGTAATGTTGTAGAGCGAATAAAATCTGAGTCTTCCGTGGTAAAACATAGCTCTGTAGAGGGGTATGAAGATAGATATTCCAACATCTACAATAAGTTTAAAGATTATCCCGTGACTTGCGAAGAAAACTGCTATCCAGTCACCCAACAAATTCAATGTCAGTCCGAAATGCAAGATTGCACTTACGTTGGCAACAACCCCACTCTCTCGCTCAATACCGGCTTTGCTATCCAATGGCTCGGACATGCAAGTTTTAAAGTCAACACCAAAGATGGACAACAGTTTTTGTTTGACCCTGTCACGGCTCAATTTGACTGGCCTGTAAACTGGGCATTTCGCCTCTCAGAAGGGTTTAATCGCAATCAACCTGCACAGCTCAGTCAAACAGAGTTACAGCAAACCAATGCGGTAATGTACTCCCACATTCATTACGATCATTTTAACAAGAGCGATATCGAAGCGATTGGTACTGGGCCAAATTACCTCACCCCTCTTGGATTTGCAGAGCACTTTCCTGAAGATGGATACAAAGTTTCTGAAATGGAGTGGTATTCAAGTAAACAGCTTGGTGAAGTAACTGCACACTTTGTACCAGCAAATCACTTCAGCAGCCGTATTTGGGTGCCATTTTTATACGAAGATCATGGCGCTGCACTATGGGGTGGCTGGATATTAGAACACCAAGGCAAGACTCTATTTTTTGCTGGAGATACTGGATATTCACCGCACTTCAAAGACATTCAAGAAAAATACGGTGATATTGATGTGTGCCTACTTCCAATTGCCTCATACTACAGCGAAGAACATCCTGATTGGTATCGTAAAGTACACACCACACCAGAAGATGCACTGACTGCCGCAAAAGAGCTCGGCTGTAAGGTTATGGTGCCGTGGGGCTACGGTAATGCTAGTTGGAAAATGGGAGATAAAACTTCGCATTCAGCGCTTTTCCGCTTACTGCATATGCAACAAGTGCTAAAAGCCCAAACGCCACTGTATATTTTAAATGAAGGTGAAAAAGTAACTTGGTGAGTTCATCACGGCTCACGTAAAAGAAACATTGAGAGATAGCTCCGCCACCAATACCGCATTAAAGAGGAAGCCCCAAGTCCATTAAGGCTTCCTATATGTGTACTAAGATGGCGTACTAGAAATCAGCCTTTGATAACAAATATGACCAATCGCGCCCCAAAGTGCATTCGTAGTTTGCTCATTACTTGAATTTACCCCGAGTGGCGAGACTACTTGCCATTCACCACGCTCAAAATCAGATTCCCAAAGGTTTCTATAGCCGCGATCATAATCAGTATGGCGAACTGGGTACTCATTAGGGTCACAATTACCAAGATCAATCACGCGAGAGGCTTTACCATCAGGGCCCGTCGTAATGTCATAATTAACAGCAGTTCCCCTTCCTTGACGCCAATTTTTAACTAACCTAAGCCGAACTGTTGCCCCGGCTACAGGCGCTCCTGTCGAATCCTCTAACTCTGCTGACCAAGTAATTTTATTATAGGCTTGTACAGTAAGGTATGGATTGTCGTATGCGGAGCCGGGAATACGAATCACGTTATCTTCTCCTGAAACGGTACGCTTTCGGATAGAAGCCACTGATCCAGCCTGCAAATTATAGGTATTGCTTGGATTTGTTGCGACATTTGGGTTAGCCCTAACTCTAAAATTAACGACTTGATTTACCTGTAGTCCAGTTAAAGAAATATACTGGTTATTATCTAACAAAACCCATCCATTGTTGTATACCTCAAAAATATATTCATTACTTGCGGTACTTTGTAGTGACAGAAAAAGATCCTGCCCCCGTGCTGCAGAATACTGAAAATAATCAATGTCATTGACAGCATCCATATTAGCGACCAAGCTTGTTTGCTGATCTGGCAAAACAGTTGCCGATGCAACCGTATCATTGAACTCATATTCGTCTAGATTAGTCGCTACTGCTGCGCCAAAACTGAAAGGCGACCCATCGGATTCAACCACCTCCATATACCAGTAATAATGTCCGGGCTCGGTAAGCGCAACAACTACTTCATCTTGATTCCCTGCATTAGCAGAGCTGCCAATTGTGGTGTAAGTATCATCACTATTGTGACGCAAAATAGATAAATTGACATCGGTCAGTGCATTTTGATCAACCAACAAAGCGGTTGTTTTGCTACGTTCAGTAATTTCAAAGTGATAACAATTCGCATCACCTGATTGCGAGTTATTAATCGTATACAGATTTCCCGTAGATAAAGTTGGGCAAACAGGAGTAATATCTAGAGCTGATTCAGCACTATTAAATGATATGCGTGAAACCCCCTTGCTTGGCTTTTCTATTAAGTTTCGGTCTTTCATAGATTTGACTGCACCAAATTGACTCACTACTCCTGATGGGGTCAATTTATGTTCTAGTGCGTGGCTAGAGCAGGTTGTTGATACTGCTACTAATACAGCTGATAAGTGTGAAATTTTCATCTAATCCTCCTTTTAACGTATGAAATTTCACCACCAACACTAGTATTGACAACACCAACTATCAATATAATTAACAAAATAAAAACATCAATCATTAAAAGTTTTATTTTTAGTGATTTTCTAAAGATGAGAATTGTTTAGCAGAACCCATTAAACAGCGAGAACAATAACCTATAAACCCGTTTCAGCTTTCATACACTTATCTATGTTATAATTACAAAGTGTTAATTCAAGGAGGCACCATACCCGAGTGAGCAGAGCCAAACTAAGTCAAGACGAAAGCTTATCTTTTAAAATCAACTATCAACTCCTTCCCAAAGAGACAAATCAACTCGACCTGTATTTTTCAATCCCAACCGATATGGGGATTAATACCAACACGTTGAACGAAGTAGACTATTTTAATGCCAATATAAAAAGCCACAGTGCATATTACTCGGAGCAGCTCCACCTCCCCTTGGTACGTAGCCGCTTTATCAGCCAAAGCAAAGGTCAAAAAACGGATTACCGCGTTAATCTAAATCTATTTTGCTACCAGATCCGCATTGCGCTAGATGCCGATGTAAAGCAGACATTGAAGCTAAAAGAGGCTGATGAGTTCTATCCAGCTGCACAATTATTGGTGGAAGAAACCGAGCGCCTATTGAAGAAGCTCAGGCGTTACACGCCACCAGATAATAAGCTTAAGCCTTACTATCAAAACGCAGATAACTACCTCAGCTGGCATACCGAGCAAGCGTTTTTGAAACTCATCGCTAGCGGGCCTAAGTCAAGCGACTTTAGTCATGAACGAAGCTGTATTGTTAGTTTCTGTCAACGAGAGAACCTATACCGTGAGGAGCAGAGCTACAACTCGCAAGTCACGTTGGATGACCCAAACCGCATTACCAATAAAATGAAATTGCTTGAAAGGCTCATTGAATATGGCGTTGTTTTTAACAAACAAACCATCGACTTAAGTACCAATCTAAAGCGTTTAGTTCGCGGTGTGGTTACTGGCATTATCATGGCCTTCGTGATGTTTATTGTGCTCAACGCCCGCTCTAACTTTCAAGAAGTCACCGTCGCCCTTATCGCTTTGCTTGGGGTAATTTATGGCCTTAGAGAAACATTCAAAGAAGACTTAACCCAGTGGGCATGGCGTCATATTCAACGTGGCCGGCCAAAGTGGCGCAACAAGTTTAAAAACTCAGTGACGGACGCCATCGTTTGTACACAAACGATATGGCTGGAACATATTCGTAAAAAAGACCTACCAGAAGATGTTGATAAGCTACTAAAGAAGCGTCGACAGCAAAATAAACAAGCGGCGCATCTACTGCATTTTTGCTGTAAAAACCAAGTGCATATCGATGAGTTTTTACCCGGTTACGAAGAAGTGCAACAACGTATCACCTTTAACATGAGTTCGTTTGTACGCTATCTGAAAAAAGGTGCAGGAAAGCTTTATAGCCTTGAAGGGAAAAAGGTTTCGAAAAAGTCAGTTGAACGTCGCTATCAAATCAACTTGGTAATGCGGTTTAAATCTTCGCAGGGAATCCAGTTAGAAAGATATAAGCTCACCATGAACCGCTCTGAAATCGTCGCCATAGAGCTTATGGCAAGCGATTCCGTGTATATTGAAAACGAGACTTAAGCACAGACGCAGTTTCATATAACCACCGACAAAACGGATTGGAAGCAGGTTTATCCTGCACTCCAATCCCAAATCCTGCCATGCGGCTACTCAAAAGATATTAATGTGCTTTCTTTGGTCCGTAACGAACCATGTCTTTGCCGTTTTCATACACGTCTTGAGATACCCAACGACCCAACAACAATTGGTGTTTATCATCCAAAATCGCAATAAATGGTCTGCCATCGCTGTTGTTCGTTGCCAGCGCCACACCAGCCACGTTTTGTAACCCTAAGCCACCGTTATCAATTAGCAACAAAAAAGCTTCCAGCTCGTCCAAGGTTTCAATGATATCTTTATCGTTGATCATCTCTTTACTCTCACTTACTCAGTATGCCGCGTAGAATACCAGTTATATTGAAGTGATTGAACCTGACGCCACAATTACATCCTATTCAAACTATGGCTTAATGCTTCCCATACACACTGTACGGCTTTACTGCGGCCTTGTTTACCTAAACACACTAAATGAATTGGTTGGCGGTCAGGATGTGCGTATTCGGTTAAAATAGGCACCAACTGACCTTGGTTTAATTCCTGTTGAACGTAGTAAGGGTCTCCCATCACAATCCCCTGTCCAAACACCGCCAGTTGCACCATTGCACGGGCATCATCACAATACGCTACGGCATGGGGCTTGATGTTGAACACCTGACCGTTTTGATGGACAAATGGCCATTTGTCCATGGTGGTGCCTTTATTTTTAAATACCAAGCAACGATGACTCAATAAAGCATCGGGAGAGTCAGGCGTGCCGGCTACAGCCAAATACTCCGGACTGGCAAACCAAGCAAAAGATTTTTCACCGATTTTCTTAGCAAGTAATGAAGAATCAGGTAAATGCCCTATTCGGATAGCAATATCTATCTGATTATCGATTAAATCAACAATATCGTCCGTCAAGTTCAGCTCGAAGCGTATATCAGGAAACTGTTTAGAAATATCATGTAGTTTAGCCAGCAAATAGCGCTCAGCCATTAAGGTCGAGCAGCTGATCTTTACCTTACCGCTTGGCGTTGAACGTTGCTGCTCGCTTAACTGCTCAGTCTGACTTAATACTTCCTGCAACTTTTCAGTACTTTTGAGTAATTGGCTGCCGCTTTGGGTCAGTGCCAATTTACGCGTACTGCGCTCTAATAAACGCACATTGAGCTGCTGCTCTAGCTGCGATATGCGCTTACTGACTGACGAGCGTGGTAACTGCACTTTATCGGCAGCGCCCTGAAAACTACCTATAGAGGCCACTAGCCTAAATAAATACAAATTTTCTAATTGCTTGTGTAATTCCATTTTATTGTTTCTCTAAGAGAACTTATCAATTCGTTTTTTATCATCTTATCAGCACGAATTGCAATCACTACAATGTCATTTATACCATCGTATAACGCATAAGGATTTACCATGTCATTACCAACCATATTGATCACTGGCGCAACTGCTGGAATAGGACTTGCAGCTGCCAAGCATTACCTCACCCAAGGCTGGAAAGTCATTTTTACGGGACGAAACGAAGACAAAATTGCAATGGTCGAAAACCAACTGCGAGCATGCGCAAACCATCCCTCACAAGTGCTAGGGCTGCTCTGTGACAGCAGCGTTCCAGCCCACTTTGAAAGCTTGCCTAAGGCGCTACAAGCACAAGATATTAAGCTTGACGCGGTGATTTTAAATGCGGGTGTATTCTATCCAAAACCTTTTGCCGACAATGAGCTAAGCGATTTAAATACGACCATGCTTATTAACTTCACAGGCCCTGCAATGCTATTACAACACTTGTTACCTGTAATGAATAATCCATGTAGTGTTGTTTATGTATCAAGTATTGCGGTACAGCGTGCTTTTGCTGGAGCGGCAAGTTATGCCGCTAGCAAAGCCGCATTTGAGGCGCTAGCTGCAACGCTCAATTTAGAATGGAGTGACCGTGGAGTACGTATTAACCACCTACGTCCTGGGGTGACCCATACTGAAATCCAAAATAAAGCAGGAATGAGCGAGCAACAAATAGCCGAGCTCAATGCAGGGTTGTCGTCGATTCCATTAGGGCGCATGTTACAAGCAACAGAAATGCTAGCAAGCTTAGACTTTTTAACTGGCGAAGGGTCAACAGCAATGCGCGGTGCGCACATCACTGTTGACGGTGGTTACTGCTTGTAAAAATGTAAGGATCAGTCCGCCGTTGGTTTTGCCTCTCGGGGCTGATCCTGCATTTTTTGAAACAGCCAACCAATTCCCACCAGACATAAGCCTAAACCGATAAAAGACAAGGCGCGCAGCAAGCCTTCAAGGTTTGCCATATCGACCACAAAGGCTTTTAAAATAACAATGGCTAGCCCTGCAAAACCGGCGTTAATCAACACCTTATGCTCTATCCGCTTGGCAACAAAAATCAATACGGTTGAAATCAATAGCCAAACAATCGAATAAGTATATAACTCAGATTGCTCCATCGGCATCGACAGCACAAGGAAACCCTCATGAAATAACGCCCGAATTTCACCGTTGATAAACAAGAGCCCTAGCAAGGCTATCAGTCCATATACCAACCGCTTAAATTGCGGTGATATTAACTTAAACTGGAGCATAACAGCGAATACGCATGCTGGTGCCAACCACTGCAAAAGTAGCCAATTAAACACACCGTCTCCAATATATTGCCTGTCAAAAAACGGATTATTGGCAAACGAAATATCTGTGTGGAGCAACGCGCTTCCAAGTAATAGCAAGCTCGCGGCAAGCGGATAAAGTCTGTTGCCCTTGTCGCTGAGCTGCCCTCGCCACAGATATATAGCGCCAAGCACCAGCCAATTCAAAGCAAGCAACACGGATTCTTGGAAACCGAGATTAGTAAAATCAGGGTAATCTCCAATCAAGAGATAGCTTGTTTCGGTCGTGACCAGAAGCGCCACAATATGCATTGCGACACCCATAAACCAAGTGTTCAGGGTCTTTGAAGGGTTGTATTTGGTAGCAAACCAAATAATGCCCAGCACCAGCGGATAGACCACAAGTGTCCAATGCATGGTTAAAATCGTTTCGTGCTTGTAATCTGCGAGCCAAGGCGCAAAAGTAAGACGGGTAACAACGGCAATAAGTGCAGCCTTATACAACCAATCAGGTAAACGCACTTTGTACTTCCAGCTCAAATAACTCATAGACGCTACTTGTGCCGCAATCGCTAAAGTCAACGAGCTTGCCGAGAGTAACATCGTAAAACACAAACTCAGCATGGCGTTCGCCAAAATAAGGTAAGTGACCTGCTGAATATTGGTATCCGTTTTCATCGCACAATACAAAGCGAAGAGCCCGATGGCCAACATCTCAACCGCCCATACAGGATATAAAATTGCTTCTGCGACTCTAGGAGAAATAGCGTAGCTTACACCGTAAAGCGCAAGTGGTGCCACGTTCAACAGCATCAAATAAGCGAGTCTTGATGGATATCGCTTAATCATCATCATGCTAAATAACATCGTGATGACCACTGCCACTTGGATAAACAAATACTTACCCGTAAAAGGAAAAAGGACGTCGTCGTAAGTGCCCACTTTGGGCATCAAGTAGAATGAGAGAAGTACAAACAATAGTAAATAAAATGGCCAACTATCCAATGCACTATGTCTATAAGCCGCGTACAAAACCACGCTAGCAAATAAGACATTAGCCCAAATAAGCGTATCGATATGGGTTTTTATTATTAGCGCACATGCGATAAGTAACAGTGGGAGTAAAATTCCCAATTGCTCTTTTCTTGGCATTAATAGATCTTTGACCGGCAACGGACTTATCATTGAATTCGTCAGGCGCCAGCCCAGTACGTCTACCAACACATATAAGTACATAGAGATAAGCGCAAAAATCAGCAGCACCCAAAAGTCACCGCTTCCACCAACCGCAACCGCGGTGCAAAACCATAAGAAATGCCCAACAAAGCTTTGCCACCACAACCATTTTTGCTTCACATAATCCGCAACCCATATCGCAGAGAGTGAAACAAAGCTGATATACAGCAGTAACGCACCGATATTATTAGAACCTGTCGATACCAAAGCAGGCACGACATACGCACCAACGATGCCAATACCTGCGAGCACAGGGCCAAATCTCAGTGCCAAAGAGGTCGCAACCAAGGAAATAATGGCGAGTAAAACAAAGGTCAAATTAGCTGGTATAAAATGATAGAAATCAAAAGCAACCAATATCATGGCAAAGCAAGTGATCACGCCACCACTGGCAAGCGCTGCAGAAATGTACGGAGTATTAATTTTTAGCTTTTCTTTGTAGCGATTTACAACTTCAGCGGCAGTAACCAAACTGATTCCAAAAAGAGCGCCCAGTATCACTCGCACACTTGGGGGAAGAAGTCCGGCTTCAATAGAGTACTTAGCTAGAAAAACGCCGCCAAGGGCTAGCACTACGGCACCTATCCAAAAAAGTCCATTTCCTTTTAATAACGCATCTAAAGTAAAGTCAAATTCAAAAGCAGGTTTACTCTTACTAGGCTTAGCTCTTGCGATAGTGACCGTGCTTTCAGGCTGCTGAGGTTGTGTATGATTGGCTGTTGCCGTGGATTCGCCCAATGCAGTCCGTGCTGTTAATGATGTACTATCAGCTGTTTCGCCATTCTTTTGTCCACACTCAGAAAGCTCATTCTCTGAATGTGTTTGCTCTGAGCATGCTTGATCTGAGAATTCACGACCTTCAAGTGTCGAGATCCGGCGACTTTGCTGCTCTATCGTATTTTGTAACTGATGTACTTTTTTAACGAGTTGCTTAAGCCTTTGTCTATCTTGTAGGGCAAAAACAGCGCCAA
This sequence comes from Pseudoalteromonas flavipulchra NCIMB 2033 = ATCC BAA-314, assembly GCA_000814665.1. Taxonomy (GTDB): domain Bacteria; phylum Pseudomonadota; class Gammaproteobacteria; order Enterobacterales; family Alteromonadaceae; genus Pseudoalteromonas; species Pseudoalteromonas maricaloris. The sequence goes on along the minus strand of JWIH01000010.1, from coordinate 143,091 downwards.
TAAATACAAAAAGATAAAATATAAAAGAGATAAACTCCGTTTCCATACGACTCCTTATTTGTTTGCTAGGCCCTAGCTCACCTGCATTAGAAACAGTATGAGATCAACCACACCAATAAATCAATCTCTCATGATCGGCGCCATAACTTTAGCAAGTCACATAGAAGTATGATGACTTGAAATTTTCTAACATTGGCCAAAAATGCACATGCGCCCCGTTGTCATATTACCTCCATGTAAATAAACTAAAAAATTATATTTTAGGGACGTTGTTCTAAGGATTTTTCTGTGCGTTTTTTATCACTTTTACTTTTTGTAGCGGTTTCTGGCTGTAGCTATACTCAGCCAAACTTAAAGCCAAAACAGTGGCGTTTTGCGACCGATCCGCATGGCAGCCAAGCAATACTGAACGGCCCGCTTGTTAATGAAGAGCAAGTTGCTATTCAGTTTAAACGCGTGCCGCGAGTCGATAAACAAAACAACTCTTGGGTAGAGCTTATTTACGACTTACCCGCAAAACAGCTTCCCTCTCAATTCAATATCGCACTGACGTATAAAAGTGATAACGCTTTGATCGTTAAGTTATCGCAACAGGAGTATGGCGGCTCAGGTGATAAAAGCTATGCGCACTACCAAACTAAATTACCAGCATCAAACACTTGGCAAACAATCAACGTAGCTCTGAATGATTTTGCCAGACCCAATTGGACACCAGCTTGGTCAAAAGACAAAGGGATCATACTCAAGCATGTTTCAGCACTTTACTTCGTACCAGATTTAACGGATATGGAAGGTGGTGAAGCAAGCCTTGCAATAAAAAGTCTTCGAATTGAGTAATTCACTGGTTAGAAATGATGTAAACGAGATGTGAGATATTGCGGCTTTTCGCAAAGCCACAATATAGCCAGCACAGATAACGGTTAAATTAATAGCGCTGGCTAATCAGGGAGTAATTAAGCGTTAAAATTACGCACCTAATGCCGTTAGCTTTTCTTTCAATTCTTCTTTATTGATTAGACCCATTTCGTGCTGCTTTTTGGTTTTACGAATTTCATCGAAATTGTCTAGTTTCAAACGCGCTTTAGCCAGCTTAGTATCAAACTCGTCTTGTGAGATGACATCAAGCTTTAGCGCTTTTTCTAGCTTCTCTTTTTCACCATCAAATTCTTTTTGGAAAACCGCTTTTTCCTGGATAACAATCTGATCTTTTAGTTGTTTCTCAATAGCGATAACTTCCGCTTCTAAATCATCTTTACGCTTAATTAACGGGTCGATACGCTCGATAGTGTCTTGCAATACAGCTTCAAGGTTTGCACCATCGTTTTTGATTAGGTTTTCAATGTATTTACGGCCAATATCTTGGTATGCAATATTAAGTTGACCATCGATTGACGCGATATCTGATTTCAAACCAGCAAGCTTTGCATTGTCTTTTGTTGAAGACACAATATCACCGCTTAGTTTACTGGTAGATTCGCCAATACTACTACCAATAGATTGCGCTTGAGTTTTGAATTTATTTAATAGACTCATGGTTATTTTTCCTTAAATAGATTGAGATTTTCAATTTATGTAATATCTAATACGGCAGACAAACCGAAAAATATATTTCAGATTAATTACGTAATAATTATCAAGCCCAGAGTATCTTGACTTAACTTTAAGACACTCGCTTCTTGCGCTTCGACATGATGCGTTTAGTGCCACTCCACGCCATCCAACAGCCGAATAACACAGCTCCCACGACCAAAGAGTAAATAGCAAAAGAAGCGACTTTAATAATAAAAATGACGAGCAAGGTGATAAATAGAACAACAAACAGCAAAAGCTTTGGTGATTTAGCCAGTTGCTTGGCAATAAAAGAAGGTAAAAACGCACTTAATATGCGCTCCAATCTTTGAGCATTCATAACACTATAATCCTTGTGTTTAAGTGAGATTATTTTAAGACGGGCGATAGGTTATCAGCTTTATTTCTACCTGCCAAATTAATTATAGGTTAATTATCAAACTGAACAATCCCAACCTCCGAACCAGTTATTAACTGTAATCTACAGCAGAAATGAAAATTAAAACCATTACTTACAAAAAGTTATCATTTTAAAAAGTGTTACACCTTGAAATTTTAATACCTTTTTTATCAACAATTGAAACTAACCAATTATTAGTACCCAAAACGACACTACTTTATTTGTGTAAATTTCGATAGTGCCTTCCAGATTTAGGTCAACACTTATCCAAGATTTTACATAGCTTCATCCAAACGCAGGATCGAAACGAACTTCTCCACTAGGGATACTTTCACACCAGCTGTTAATCATAAAATATTCTTTTGGTATCCCTGAAACCGTAAGCTCTGGGGAGTGGTTAAACCCAAAGCGTGAGTAATACGCAGGCTCACCAATCAGCACAACGCCGTCTACATCTCGCTGTTTTAGTATCTCTAACGCTCGATTAATTAGCAGACTTCCTATGCCTTTTCCCTGCACTTTTGGAGCAACAGATACCGGTGCTAGTGCTAACCATTTACTGGCTTTTCCATTGATTGTTATTGGAGAAAAGGCAATATGGCCAACAACGCTTTCTCCATCTTCAGCAACCAAAGATAGCGCTAAACGCTCTGTATTTCTTAACTTTTCAACTATCAGGTGCTCCGTCGGCTTTGCTCCTGGTTCATGATGTGGATGATTTTCAAAAGCTAAGTACGTAAGTGAGCGAATGGCTTCATAATCTTGTGTGTTTTCTGGTCTAATGTTCATCATTACCTCTTTAATTTGGTTATAAAAAACTGATAGCCATATTCACCTAAGTAATTATCATGGATATCAATTTCATCTTTTAAATCTGAAAGAACAGTAGTGTCGATTGTACCTGTTGCATGCTCCATCAGCTTCGCTTTGAGTGGTTGAAGATAGTTATCCCACGCCTCTTGAGACAAACTAAAATGATCAATTATTTCAAAATCTAATCGTTTAATTTGCTCAATGCGGTACTCTACAGTTTGCATATCAGGATACTGTGTACTCCAATACATTTTGGCTTTTGTCGAGGGTTCGTCTGTAAACCAAACTAGATCACTAAAAACAATAAAGCCTGTTGACTTTAAAAAACGACGCCAATATTTAAGCGCCTTTTCAACCCCCATAATGTATGCACTACCTTCAGCCCAAACGACATCAAATTTAGCACTATCAAATGGCAATTGAGTCATACTTGCACATACAAAACGAACTGGCTCTGATAACTGTTGAGCCGCCAAGTTTAACTTTGCTACACAAAGAGTTAGTTCATCGTTATCGATAGCCAAAATTGAACCCCTTGTATGGTGTGCGAGCACTTGCGTTGATATCCCCTTTCCACACCCAATCTCTAACACTGCTCCATTGCTATCTGGCAATTTTCCCCACGCCCGCAACGTATCAGCAGCAGAGCCTGGTCCTAGCCTTTCTAATCCGTTAAAGACAGCGTCGAATTCCCCAATATACTGGTCATGTACATTCATATCCTGAGACAACCACCTTAATTTCAATGCCTGCTTCTCAGTAAACCCTTGCTTCAACAGCCAATCGAAGTGAGCATCAGGGGCTTGCTTGTCCATCGCTTGATGCCATGAACGCATTGAGTCCATTCCAAGTAATGAAGACAGTAGCACCTTCGCTTGCACTTTTTGGGCAATTTCGGTCTCTAGCGTCGCCAACCTTTCCTCGAGTAGCTGGCGATCAACTTTAGCCTCCAAGCATGCAAGACACTCTTTTAAAGACAGTCCACCAGCCTGCAGTTGCAATAACAGTTTAAGCCGCTGCAGATCACCATTGGTATAAACTCTGTAGCCATTGAGTTGACGTTGACCCTTAATGAGTCCGAGCTTTTCGTAATAGAGCAAAGTTGAGCGACTCAAGCCGACTTCGCGTGCTAATTCAGAGATCCGATACATCATGTTCTCCTCAGATTGAGGTGCAAGATAAAGTATGAAGTTATAGACAGGTCAACACTAATCTACACATAAAAGAAATCTTTTGGCAAAGAATTAATGTCGAACCTGTAAGTTAGACACATCACTGCTAATAAGTAGATACTGCGACTATGTAAAGGGGGGAGTATGGATATTAATCATAAATAACCTGAGCTGCGGTTAAATAAATAATGTTGAAATGTGATACAAGCTCAAATTCGTATCACACCTCACTATGACTGCTCATCCAACTTTTTTAATAAAAATATCGCCTCCATACATCCTTGGGTTTGACTATTCGGTCGTCAATTTTATGTAAGGCGTAAGTGCGCCGACTTTATCCAAACAGCGGATTTGGGCAACAGGTTGCTTTGCTCTATCTGAAAAATTAACAACGCCACCGCGCTGACATTTTGCTTTGAAAGCTTGATAAGCCGATACCCCATTTTTAAGCAGATCCACTCCATCTACAAACTGTATCTCCATGTCATGGTCAAATACTTTGCAGCTCTCTATAGGGTAGGTCTTGATATAGTCATCGTAATAGCTGAGGCTAATCCTGCGGCAATGAGTACGCATTAGTTCTATGATAATCTCTTTACCCCAATGTTGATGGTAAAAACTAGGGTAGTCCGTTGACACAGCCCCCTTTAGCACAGTGCCTTCAAACCAAGTCTCTATTTCTCTGAAGTTATCTTCCACTCTTTGATCGCTAAAACGCCCCAGCGCCTTAGCAAGCCTATCATTACCGATTAAGCCATTTAGAACATTAAAGTAATCGCTTTGATTGTATGAGTAGGCCTTACTTTGTGCGAATAGATGTCGCCAGATATCAAAAAGTGACTGCGAGGGGTTTGTAGCTTGAACCTGATAATGACTGGCAAGCGCCATTACCGCGCCACAAGAATAATAGTTTTTGTATCGTTGTTGCTTCGCTGACTCGTTAAGCGCCGTTTGCTCTTTGTTCAATAAACATTGATTGGCTGACTCTTCAAATCTTTGTAACCACTGTTTAGCGTCAATAAAACCAAACTCAAGCATTGCAAGGTAAGCAAAAGCATCGGCTCCTCCTTCATGTAGCCAAGCATGTTTATAGTCTTCAATCGCATACATTTGACCATTCCAAAAATGAGCAGCTTCATGGGCAAGAAAGTGGAAGAGCTGGTTAAAACGCTCACTGTCTTTGTTTTGCCAACGTTTACCATTCACACTTAACTGCACCAGTCCAGCTAACGTTCCCCCTTCATAATTGGCAAAATCGTCAGCTAAATGTGCATAATTAAAAAATACCACTGGCTTGAAGTTAAGTGGTTGATCTAGTTTTTTGGCGTAATAGTCAAATAGTTTGGGGAAATACGTTTGTGTGTTTTGCCACACCCACTTAGGTAGCGCTGGATCTACTACCGCTATCATGTTGTCATTCTCAATGGGAGTGATCGTGCCAAAGTAAATATAAGTTCCATCTCCGACTAAATCCCAGCTTGCCTTATGCTTATATCGCTTGCCCAAGAAAACAATATCGGTCTTTGGGCTATAAAAATAAAACCGGGTCCCATCAAATATGGCCTCCGATTGTGCAGTTACCTTTTCACTAAGGCTAAGATGATTGGTGTAAAACAAAACGCTGCCATCACTGTATTGCACATTTTGGCTGTAGTCTTTTAGGATAAAACCATAAAACGAATCAAATGTAAGCGAGAAAGACGTAAACTTTTTACCATTCGCTGCGGTGATTGATAGTACTCCACCTTCTTGCTGCCACTTCAGGTCTGGTTGAGTTATTTGGTAGTGCTGCGTGCGGTCGAAGTTACTTTGTCTTGCAAAGCTTACCCGCTCAACTGCTTTAGGCAATTTGTACTGTATCAACCATGAATCCGAGGCTTGTTGATAATGGACATGGATCTGCAGCTTATTTTCACTCTCAGATGCCAAAGTCGGCGTTGATAGCATTAGTAGCAACGAGAATAGCAAAGTAATTGTTAATGTTATCGTATTTTTCATGCAACTCGGATTGTATCTTTTTTAGGTGCAATAAAATTAACCTATTTATTGACTAAATACTAGTCGAGTACGGCTTCGCTCTGCCCTGAGCTAATTTGCTCATTAAGTTGACTGTTTTTGTCCTAGCTATTGAATTTTCTTCATTCCTATACTGGAGAACATAATAATAACGACGAAAGGTTACTCAGCATGATTGCAGCAACTCAATCGCACAGAGCCAGTTCAACCAAAGGTATACCACGGCATACCTTGTCACTCCTGATAGCGGCAGTATTATCAGGCCATAGCTATGCCGAAGCGGAGTCCACGCTTAGCACTGAGCAAAACAAAAAAATTGAGCGGATCAGCGTTACTGCAACGCGGCAAACCGAAAATCTACAAGATGTCGCGCTTGCGGTAACCGCCCTCTCCGCCTCAGAGCTTGAGAAGATGAACGTACAAGATCTCGGTGACTTGGCATCTCACGTTCCAAACCTTAACCTGCACTCAGGTGATGCTTCCAACGCCGTCATTTATATTCGCGGAATTGGCCAAATTGACTCTATCTCGTTTAACGATCCCGGCGTTGGAGTGTATCTCGACGACGTATATCTTGGGCGCGTTCAAGGTGCCTTTTTAGATGTTGTCGACCCGGAGCAAATCGAGGTATTACGTGGTCCACAAGGTACTCTTTACGGTCGTAATACCATAGGTGGCGCGGTGCGTTTCAGTAGTGCAAAACCTTCGCAAGACAACGAAGGGTATGTCAGCGTGGCGCTTGGAAATTATAATGCTCGGACGATAAAAGCTAGCGTCAACGGCGCATTGATTGAAGACACGCTCTCTGGACGTTTTGCAATTGCCAAAAGTAGTCGAGATGGTTTTAGTGAGAATCGCTATAACAACCGTGACGACCACGACAAAGACACCTTAGCGTGGCGTGGCAGTTTACTTTATCAACCAAGTGAGAATTTTTCGGCCTATTTAGTCGTCGACGGCTCGAACGCATCCCCCTCAAGCTCACGCACTCCACATAGAGAAACGCCTATCTATTCTGTGATAAAAGAAGGCTACTATGCGCCTGAGGAAGACCCACTTGTCGTCGACGTTAACTACAACGATTTAGAAGAGCTCGATACCTCGGGAGCGAGCTTAACGCTTGAATATCTCACAGGCCACTCGGTATTTAAATCCATCACAGCTCGACGCGAAATGGAATACCGCACGCACTTAGACTTAGATGCCACCCCTGATGCATCGTTTGGTATTTTTAACTTCGAAGATCAACAGCAGATAAGCCAAGAATTTCAATGGTTATACAAAGACGACAAATTCTCTTTGGTATCTGGGCTCTATTACTTTAATGAGGACGATCTGAGTTTTGGCGGCTCCGTTGCTCCGGACTTTTTCGTTATGGTGGCACCAGACGTTTTCCTGCCTTGGCCTGTGATTAACGCAGGAGAACGCGATCAAGAAAATACCAGCTCAGCCCTCTACGCTAACCTCTCTTGGTCTTTGACTGAAAAGCTCGACGTCACGCTTGGCGCACGCTACACCATTGAGAAAAAAGAAGTCACATCCAAAGGCGAGGAGTTTTTTGGCACTGGTGTAACAACAGCAGAGGAAATGGAGGCGGTATTCGGCACAGGCATTGGCTATAGCCCGACAGGCTACAGCGCATCCAAGGAGTGGAAAGAGTTTACCCCAAAAGTGGTGTTCGATTACACCATTTCTGACGACAGCATGGTTTACCTGAGCGCTGGAAAAGGGTTTAAAAGCGGCGGTTTTAACGGCCGGATCACCTCATTTGCACAACCTTTTGAACCAGAAACCTTGTGGAGCTATGAAATTGGCTCTAAGTCTTTATTGAATAATCAGAATATTCGTTTAAATACCGCGGCTTTTTTCAATGACTACAAAAACTTTCAGCTCAGCCGCTTTTCTATCGACCCCGACACCGGCGCGTTTTTATCACTGTTTGAAAATGCAGGTAAAGCCACTATTTACGGCGCAGAAGTGGAGCTCGAAGCCGTGGCTTACGATAACCTCACTCTGAACTTCAATCTGGGCTATTTAGGGGGCGGTTATGATGAGCTCATCGGCGACTTTGGGAAAGAAGTCAGCGATGAAAGAGAGCTGGTTAATTCACCAAAATGGAATGGCCGTGCGGGCTTTGAATACTTCTTTAGTGCCTTTACGCAAGGCGAATTTTCACTACGTGCTAGTGCCGCCTACCGCAGTAAAACCTATCTCACCGTGAGCAGCTCTGAGGTACTTGCACAATCTGGCTACACCCTCTTTGATATGTCACTACACTACCGCTCCGCGGACGACAGTTGGGAAGCCAGTTTATACGGCAAAAACTTAGGCGATAAACGCTATCGCCAACACGGCTTCGATCTTAGCGCAGCACCTGGGGTTCAACTTGGTTATTACGGCGCGCCTAGAACGTACGGTATCAACCTTAAATATAAGTTTTAATTATGAAATTAGACAAACAAACACAAGCATTGTTAGACGACCTCGCGGCTCAAGCTGGCGACATTCATGACATCGAAATCTCCATAGAGACCTCACGACAAGGCGCAAGAGCGATGTTTTTGGGGCTCGCGGGAGAGATTGAAGCACAAGTCAGTAGCCAAGACCTACACATTGAGCACAATGGTATTCACGTGGGCGTTCGCTGTTACCGGCCGGCGCAGTCTTTGGCAAGCCCCTGTCCCGCGGTGGTGTTTGTCCACGGCGGCGGCTGGTCTTTAGGAGATGTCGACTGCTATGACGGACTGGTAAAAGACTTATGCCAGCAATCCGGTGTCGTTTTTTTCAGCGTCGAATACAGCCTCGCGCCTGAACATAAGTTTCCATGCGCCCTGCAGCAAGTAATATCCGTAGTAGATTGGCTACAAGAAAACCACCAGCAGTTGGAGCTAGACCCCACTAAGATTTCCCTGATGGGCGACAGTGCAGGTGGTAATTTAGCGCTTGTTGCAGCGCATAACTTACATCAACAACAGCCAAACACCCTAAGTAACTTATACCTAGTTTACCCTGTGGTTGACTCTTTTTCTCCCCATGAAACCTACCCGTCGCGCATGCAGTATGGCGATGGAAACTTGTTGCTAACCCGCGAGGCAATTAAAGACACCTGCAACTGGTATCTCGCACCCGAGCAAAGCGCGGCGGACGTCAATGTCTCGCCATTATTTATTGAAGACATGACGCACCTTCCTGCCACTAGTGTGCTGCTTGCCGGCTGCGACCCACTTTACGACGAAGGAATACTGCTCGCCAAAAAACTAAAGCAAGCGGGTGTACTTAATACCCTAACCTGCTTTGAAAATACCATACATGCGTTTTTCTCCTTTGCCGTGCTCGACGTCTGCAAGCTCGCGCGCAGTAATATCGCCAATCAGTTAAAGCATGACTTGACCTAGGATAAAAATATGAAAAACACAAACACGACTTTGCGCACTCACACTTATGGATTGCTCGCTTTTATCTCACTCGCAGCAAGTGGTTTAGCGCATGCATCAGCGACACTTGAAGCCACCTATACCACAGGTATTAACAATGGCTGGCAAAAGATTGAAAGGTGGCGAGATAGCTCAGGGCATATCGGCAATGAAAGCTTTCCTGCCGACGGCCGTGGCGATCAATCAGGTCAGCGTGCTACCTTCTTTGCATCTAGTCAACCAAGCTCTGCGCAATTTCTGCTTTATCATGCACCGGGTTGGGATAGTAACAGCCGCCAAACACCGGTGTTGCTGATCCACGGTGCCAATCAAGATGCCGATTTGGCTTGGGCAAATCCAAACGAGGCCGGTAGTTACGGTTGTGGTCGACAAAACTGCCCTTCGCAAGGCTTAATGCAAGCGCTTGCCAATGATGATTACAAGGTTTTTGCCTTAAATCTGGCGCATAAAAATGGCGATGGCTTTATCTGGGCGGAGCAGATAGTCAATGCCATCGCTCAGGTTAAAAATAAGACGGGGGCAACGCAAGTCGATTTAGTCACTTGGTCAAAAAGCGCGTTTAATGCCCGCATGTATATTTCTTCTTTGACCAATGCTTGGAGCACTAAATTTAACAGTGATGTACGCAAACTGGTGATGCTCGGCGCCCCCAACAATGGCATTGATTGGTCATTTCGTCACGGGGTTAATCATACCTATGGTGCTTATTCGCAATGTGGCGGCAGCATAAATGGGCCTACTGCGCATGATCAAATATTATGTTTTGGCCTATGGTATTCGAGTTCCGAGTGGGTTTACGACTCGCCTTACTTTCCCGGCTCCGCGCAGATGTTAAAAGCACTAGATGATAAATATGCACTGCCCACCACAGAGCAAGATTGGTACACCACTTACTACGGTGGCTTAGGGTTTGTGAGCAAAGGCCGAGGTATTGCAACGTTTACGGTCAACTCACTGGTAGACCAAGTTCGTAGCGCTGGCACCGACAGCAGCGTTCAAGTTTATAATCTTTGCGGCGATCAGGCCGATATGGCATTTATTCACAATGAACATACCGGTCCTTCCGATGGCGTTGTATTTATCAGTAGCTGCATCGATAGTACCGGAATAAGTAACTTAGCGGGCTCAGCGGTTGTAGCCACCAACCACCTAGAGCTTGGCTGGGAACCCAGTGCAATCAACCAAATCAAAAATTGGTTAGGTGCACCCTAGCAGCCCCCTCCGCGGGTGGTGACAAAATACTGCACTAAAGTTGCAACGCAAAACTATTGCTATCTAGAGTTGATGTTGATTAACTGAATTGTTGAGAGTGACAGGATGAGCTTACGTATTTATGTCAAACACCGCTATTGCACCTTGCTACGTGCAATTGATGCAGCAAACACTCACCGCAGCAAAACTGGAATTTGCTGCGGTCGCGCAGTATTTGGCTATCAATAAAGCCATTGACGCCCTAGATGCCATTGAGTTTATGCGCGTGATGGAACACTGTGCTGTCGAGCTCAATGACGAAAGTCTAAACCTCAACCGCAAAAAGCTTCTGCCTGGCACCAACGAATTTGTATTCAATAGCCTGCGCCATTGCCGCACCATTACTCAGCTCTTACAAGAGCTTGCCCGTGGCTATAACTTTATCCACGCGGGGACCTACAATTTCTGCGAAGTATCACACACTCAAGTGAGTTATATAATTGATGATGCGGCCTTTGACTATGCCACGGCCGCTGACGCGCAATTTTCTCGCTGTATGTTAGATAGCATGCTGATATTGATCCATGGCCTCGTAAAATATGTGTGCGCAGAAACCACCCAAGTTCAACTCTCACAAGTGCAGACCAAAAGTGACTCAAACTCGCTGCTAAACTCGGTTATCACCCACATTCCCATTAAACCCTTAAGCAATCGCTACTTACTCACCTATCAATACCAAGAAACGAATCAATCATTAGATTTGGCGAAGCTAGAGCATCTAACGCTCAATACCATTTATCATTCACTAGCAAACACACTCCATCACCAGCAGTCGATCAACGACCATGCTAACTTGCTCGACAAAGTCTATAGTGAGCTTAACGCGGGAACACTGTGCCAAGAACAAATGGCTGACAAGCTCAATATCAGTCCGGCAACATTAAGACGAAGGCTCGCTGAGTATCAAACCAGTTTTAGGCAACTCAAAAATAACGTACAGAACAAGCAGGCCAAACTGCGACTGACTCAAGGCAGCAGTTTGTATGATGTGGCGCATACGCTACAGTTTTCAGATGAGCGTAGCTTTATACGTGCGTTTAAGTCGTGGAATGGCGTAACGCCTATGCAATTTCTGCAGAGTTTGAGTTCTACGGTAAAAGTTGACGTTAAACAAAGCAAAGCACAACAAAAGTGATATTGTGCAACAAGCAAACAGAGTAAAAATGTAATACGCGGAAGGGATATGGAAACACTTCAACTTGCAGGAACGCTGCTCGGCGGTTTGGGAATATTTTTAGTTGCGATAAGCATGATGACAGACGGCCTGAAACTAGCGGCCGGCTCTTCACTGCGCCGAGTGCTTGGAGTGTGGACCAAAACCCCTCAGCGCGGTATTGCTGCTGGCTTTTGCATGACAGCCTTAGTGCAGTCGTCCAGCGCGGTTACCGTGGCCTCTTTGGGCTTTGTAAATGCAGGTCTTATTACCATGCATCAGGCGCTTGGTATCGTCTATGGCGCCAATGTTGGCACCACCATCACTGGCTGGTTAGTGGCAGCGGTTGGATTTAAATTTAATATCCAAGCTATCGCACTTCCCTTGATAGGCATTGGTGCCTTGATGAAGTTGCTACTACCTCGCTCACGACTGGCATCGGCAGGCATGGCTTTGGTTGGTTTTGGGCTATTTTTTATCGGTATTGATATTCTCAAAGGTGCATTTGAGCATATTGTCGCTGCTTTTGATTTAAGCCAATTTACCGCAGAGGGAATAAGCGGCATGTTGACCTTTTTGCTGGTGGGCATGGTGATGACAACTCTCACTCAGTCCTCCAGTGCTTCCATCGCCTTGACCATTACCGCCGCTGCTAGTGGCATGATTGGATTATATGCCGCAGGCGCGATGGTCATCGGCGCAAACGTCGGCACCACGTCAACATCTATGCTGGCATCCATTGGCGCAACAGCTAATGCCAAACGCGTCGCGGCGGCTCAGGTCATATTTAATGTATTCACCGCGATGGTCGCTTTCGCGGTGTTACCTGTGTTGTTTTATCTCATCAACCATTTTACCGCGCTTTTCGGCGTCACTGCTGATCCTGCGTTGTCATTGGCACTTTTTCATACTTTGTTTAATATTTTGGGCGTGCTACTCATCTTTCCACTCAATGACAGGCTTGCTGGCTTTTTAATGAAACGCTTTTGCAGTGCCGAGGAGACGGCTTCGAGGCCACGCTTTTTAGATAATACCATCGCCCAAACGCCAGAGCTTGCAATCAATGCGTTATTGCTTGAGTCCAAACTCGTTGCAGATAAGGTGTTGGCCCAATTTGATAAATGCCTACTCCCGACCGATAAGCTCGCGGTTGAACAGGCACTCCATGCAGTTCAATCTCTGTGTCAGCAAATTAGCCTTTTTATTGTATCGGTAGAGCAATCAGCATTATCATCACAGACCACCTCACTACTCGCTAAGCTCATGCGTATTGAGCAGTATTTGTTTACTTGTAGTCACTGTGTAGAACAATTAACGGAACACGCTCCATATAAGCAACTCGCAGAGCATCATGACTTGCATGCACAATTGAATGAATACCAAGCCCAGCTTAGCCACTTCATGAAAACCAGTTTACATGGGCAAAGCGTAACACCTACAGAGCTGTTGCTGGCGCAAGAGACATTGCAACGTTTACATGACGATGTGAAAGACGACTTAATTCTAGCAGGTACTCACGCGTCACTGGCGATAGATAAGATGGTAAGCAATATCAATACACTAGCGGAAATGTGGCAACTTTCACAGCAGTGGCATAAAGCGATGTTGCTAATCCACGCCATTGAAGCGCAGCTGGAGCTACCTCAATCAAGCATTCAAAGCGGTGAACACAGCACCACAGCTTAGCGCTGTGGTGTGATACTTTTAGTATTATTCGGTAAAACTGAGCTCTTGAGATTCAAGCGAAAATTGCTCGCCGGTATCCAGTGAAATTTCAATATAAAATACATGGTTCTGCTTATAAGTGGGCTCACTATTCAGTGCAAGCTGGATAAATTCGCTCGCTTTTTTATCTTCTATATCTAAAAATTCGGATATTGAAAAGTAGTCATTTTCGCCACTTTCTGACTGGCGGTAAGCAACCTGATTGCTGTATTCAAGGCCAATAAACACCACATCAAACACATCGTTTAAACTTGAACCTGCTGGTAACTCGTCACTAAATGCAGCGCTAGAGGTAATATTTATATCCGTAATTTTTTCATCGGTATAGGGAGGAACAGGTGAACAGGCATAAGCGGTGCTAATTAAAGAAAACTCAAAGCTCGGTGCACTTAACTGCGCAACAGACTGCGTATCAGCTTTAAGTTGAAATACGAGTGTTTGATACGAAATAGGTTCAACGCCATCATACTCAGTGTCAACCCATTCATCCACCTTATCAGCGCTAAATTCACCGAGGTTAAAGCCAGTTATATCAAACCTTGAGTTGCCAACACCACCACATTGACCATCATCAGGACCACTACTGTCGCTATTACACCCCACTAATCCTACTGCTAATGCTGCGCTTGCAAATATCAATTTTGCTTTCATTCTGGCTCCGTTTACAGCTGAGTAAAGTCTCTATTTTGAATCCAAGTCAGGATAAAAATAAAGTCGGTCATCCACATTATTTGTTATTAAATGTTTTTGTAACAACGATTCAGCCTAAAGAGTTCGCTTTTCTTCAATATTTTATTGGGCAAGAAAATATAGTATCGCCAACTGATAAGAACCTAACAAAGGGACTATGGAATGCACAGTAACGCGCGCTTTCATTATATTGATAATATGCGAGGCTTAGCACTATTGCTTGGCGTTGTTTTTCATGCGGCCTTGGCGCACGGCCCTTATTTTCATAACCTTTGGATCAGTGTCGATCCAGAAAAAAATGTCTTTTTTAACTACCTCGCCATGTGGACGCACCTATTCAGGATGCCACTATTTTTTATCATCGCCGGCTTTTGTGCCGCCCTGCTTATGCAAAAACGTGGTGGTAAAGCTTATATTCAAAACAGGTTAAAACGACTACTCATTCCCTTTATTATTTTCCTACCGCTCACCTTACTGGTGTTATTACATGCGATGCATTGGGGCAGCAGTGTTGCCAGCACCCCACCACCGTTATTTGGTGTTATGCAGCAGATAAAAGAGCCACAGGTGACAAGCATGCATTTATGGTTTTTATGGTATTTAAGTCAGTTCTGTGTGTTATTTTGGCTGTTACACAAGTTTCCAAAGTTTTATCAACACATCCTTGATACCGTTGTTAAACCAGTCTTTTTATGCGTTATATTGCCAGTTATCATCACGGCATCTATGTCCAATTTGATGGTGCCATTTCCAGCTCCTGATAAACTGCAACCTCATTGGTGGGCTTACGGGTTTTATGGCTCTTTATTTTTGTTGGGAGCAGGACTATTTCATCATCATGAGGCGGTAACTCGCTACTCAAAGCGATTCAACTGGTTATTAATGATTGCCTGCACTTCATTGGTTGCATACTTTTACTTTTTGCCGCCATCACCGTCGCTTGAAAAAGTCATTATCGCGGTCAAAACAGGCGACGCAACACCTGAAAAAATCAATCTGATCAGCGTTGTAGTTCAAACCATCGCCATTCTCAGTTGGACTGCTGTCGCTTATTTAGCGGGGTTCAAATGGTTGAGTCGATTTAACAAACAAAGTCGCTATATTTCTGATGCCTCCTATTGGATTTATCTCATCCATATTCCGCTCCTTGTGTATATTCAACTTCCTCTTACGAACCTTGAAGTACCTGTCTTCATCAAGTTTATTATTGCTCTATCTCTGACGGTGACGATAGGCATTATTAGCTACCATTATATGGTTAGAAATACGGTGATTGGTATCTTATTAAACGGCCGAAAAGCCAAACCAAAAAATGAAAAAGCAGGCATGTTGACGGAGCGCTCTTAAGTAGGAGAAGTCGTGTGCGAAAGTAACTTTTGCAAAAGCCAGAGCTTTGTTCTGGCTTTTAAACAGCCTAACCGTAGCTGCGTGCAGCTTGATATGCGGCGCGAGCTTGCACTTTTTCAAGATAAGCCTTGATATTGCCATGCGCTGTGAGCAAACCGACTTTGTCTGCGATTTCTAGCATCACCGTCATCATAATATCGGCGGCGGTAAAGTCGTTGCCTGCGAAATAGCTTTGCTTGGCGAGTGTGGCATCTATATAAGAAAAGTCGACATTGACTTCTTTAGCAATGTAACCATCCATTGGTTTATCGCCTGTACGCTGCTCCATCTTCATCATCAAAGATGCGATCACCGGCAGCGCCAATGACCCCTCAGCAAAGTGCAACCATTCTTGATATTGATAGTATTCAGGAGTCCCCGCATCTGGTCGCAAACGACTGTCTTGTGCCTTATCGAGCAAAGACTCCATAATGGCTCCAGACTCACATAAAACTAGGTTGTCATCGACCAGCACAGGCGCTTTCCCAAGCGGATGCACCTGTTTTAGGCTTTCAGGCGCAAGGCGCGTTTCAGAGTTTCGCTGGTGCTCAACAAGGTCATAAGGCATGTCGAGTTCATGTAAAAGCCAAAGTACTCTTGTCGAGCGTGATTCGTTTAAGTGGTGAACAGTTAACATCTAATTTTTCCTGATAAATATAATTATACGAGTTCGTCTGGACCTAAGCGCACGACAAGTTTGCCGAAGTTTTTACCTTCCAATAAGCCAATAAATGCCTCGACTGCGTTATCCATCCCCTCGACTAAGTGCTCTTTGTACTTAATCTTGCCCGCTGTTAGCCATGGTAGCATCGCTTCGCTGAACTCGTTGTATCTATGTCCATAATCGTCGAATACAATAAAGCCTTGCATTTTCACTCGCTTAATCAGCAGTGTCGCCATCAGCATCGACATACGATCAGGTCCCGATGGCAATTCAGTGGCATTATATTGAGAGATCAACCCACATAGTGGAACCCGGGCACTTGAGTTAAGCAATGGCATAACTGCATCGAACACCTTACCACCCACATTTTCAAAATAAACGTCAATTCCTGATGGACATGCCTGCGCTAATTGTTCAGCGAGGTCATCCTTGCGGTGATCAAGACAGACATCAAAACCAAGTGTCTCGGTAGCGTAACTGCATTTTTCGGCGCCACCAGCGATGCCTATTACTCTACAGCCTTGCAGTTTTGCTATTTGTCCAACAAGGCTACCTACAGCACCTGTTGCTGCGGCAACGACTACAGTTTCTCCAGCTTTTGGCTGACCGATATCCATCAGTCCCATGTAGGCGGTAAGGCCTGGCATCCCTAACACGCCCAAGCTATATGATGGGTTGGGTAAATTGTTGTCTAACTTAAGTAAGCCAGTGCCATCCGAAACGCTGTAGTCTTGCCAGCCGCTCATCGCGAGTACCCAGTCACCTTTGGCGAATTTAGGATTATTTGACGCTTCAACTCGGGATACTGTGCCACCTACCATCGCTTCACCGATAGCAACCGGCTCAGCGTAAGATTTTGCATCGCTCATACGGCCACGCATATATGGATCTAACGACAAAAAGACGGTACGAAGGAGCACTTCCCCCTCTTTCGGCGTTGGGATCTGTGCTTCTTCATAATTGAAATTTTCTTGCGTTGGTGCACCATGTGGGCGTGACGCTAAGGTAATGCGACGATTCGTTTGTGCGTTTTGAGTTTGGTTTATTGCGTTACTCATGATTTATTCCTTTTAATAAGCAGGTTACAGCTCGTTTAGGTACGTCAGCATTTTCTCAGCGACAAGTTCAGAGCTTGCTGGATTTTGTCCTGTAAACAGTAAGCCATCTCTAACAGCAAACACATTCCAATCATCGACTTTCTGGAAATCAGCGCCTCGTTTAACTAGCTCATCTTCTAATAAAAACGGTACAACATCAGTCAGCCCAACTGCCGCCTCTTCACTATTCGTAAAACCAGACACCACTTTACCTTTTACCAGATACTCACCCGACGTGGTTTTTACATCCATTAGCACCGCCGAAGCGTGGCACACCGCACCAACTGGTTTATCTGCTGCTAAAAAGGCGCTTATCAATTGGATTGAATTGACATCTGTTGCTAAATCCCATAATGGTCCGTGACCGCCAGGATAAAACACAGCGTCAAAATCTGCCGCGTTCGCCTCAGCCAGTGGCACCGTATTTGCCACCAGTTCCTGCGTTTTTTGATCATCAAAATAGCGTTTAGTACTGTCGGTTTGGAAATCGGGCTGTTCACTTTTTGGGTCAATTGGCGGCTGACCACCTTTTGGTGAAGCAAGCGTTACTTCTACCCCTGCATCTACAAAGGCATAGTAAGGTGCGGCAAACTCTTCAATCCAAAACCCTGTTTTCTCACCTGTATTGCCAAGTTCTGCATGTGACGTTAGCACCATTAGAATTTTCTTTGCTGTCATCAAAGTTACCTCTCATTCTTTCTTGAAACTTCAGGCTATTTAGCCTGCGGATAAATATAAAAGTATGAACTTAAGACAAGTTAAACAATGCAGACAAAAGCTAACTCTTTGTTCAAACAATTGATACAATCAATTCATCTCAACCAGTGGAGTAATGCGTGGACATTTCGTTTGAGCAACTTAAAAGCATGGTCGTTTTTGCCCAAGTTATTGAGCAAGGCACCTTAAGCGGCGCCGCCAGGCATTTAAACTTGTCTCGTGCAGTGGTGAGTTATCATGTCAAAAAACTGGAGTCACAGTTAGGCATAAAATTGCTCAATCGCTCGACTCGCACTATTTCACTTACAGAGGCAGGTCGCGAATACTACCAGCGCTGCCGTGTGATTGCAGAGCAAGCCTTTGCCGCAAACCAGCAAATTGAGAATTTAAAGAAAGAGCCTATCGGTCTAATAAAGCTTACCTGCCCTGTTAATGTTGGCTTGCAAACCATAGTGCCTGCACTCAATGAATTTAGAGCTATGTATCCAAAGATTCAGCTCGATATCATGCTCACAGATGAAGTCGTCAATATCATCAAAGAAGGGATTGATCTGGCCATTCGAGGCGCACCACTTCCCGATTCAGGTTTGCAAGCCAGTAAACTTTCAGTGCTAAAAACCTGCCTGTGCGCATCGCCCGACTATTTGCAAAAGTACGGCGTCCCCAAACACCCCACCGATCTCTACCAGCATCAATGGGTGATTTACAAGCTGACATCGGGCGCACTCACATTGAGTAAAGGGGCTCGGGCCTATAGCATCACGATGAAAGGCGATATAAGCACCAACAATGCAGCGGCACGCACCGCTTTTGTTGAGGGAGGTCACGGTCTTGGACGAATTCCGACTTACGATGCGTTACCAAAAATACAGGCCGGTACTTTGGTTCCCGTATTAAAAGATTACACGCTGCCAGACATACATGTTTATGGCGTTTTCCCAGAGGGCAATGCCAACTCTAAAAAAGTTCGATTACTGCTCGATTTTCTAAAAGGGTATTTTCAGCGCCAATTGGTTGAAGCGTAAGCCCCAACCAATTGTGTATTTAACCTAGTAACTTTCAGCTGCTGGGTGAGATACTGATGTTGAGTGACCACAAAAGAATTAATGAGGATATGTGAGGAAGCTTTCATGAAATATTTAGCACTTATAGCAACGATCGGCATAAATAATTTAGCGGCTGCACAAGGCGGTGTAGCAGCAGAGTGGCAACTGGGACAATACTCTGTATCCATTGGTGAAAATTGTGTTATTACCGTTTCAACCCCTGCTTCAAAAGAAATAATAGCAAACGGTTTCAGTAACGATAGAGCCTGTAAAGTCGCCTACCTAGCCCAAACCAACATTCCCAACGCTTACGTGATAGGCGGTGCACATATTCTTATCGTCGAACAGCAAACTATCCAATCAAAGAGCTGCAGACGCGTATCAAAAGCGCTTTATTTACCAACCGATGGTCAAGCCGCATTGAGCACCACTCAAATAGAAAGCGGCAACTGCGATGGCCATATAGAGCCAAACGGAGCGATGTATTTAATTTCAGCTCTGCAAAACCCAATTTAAAAGATCAGCTGCGCTTAGGGTTTATTAGACGCTTTAAGCGTCGCCCTAACCGACGGGACAAGCCGACGACTGACGGGAACACTTGCTCCATTGGTTAATTTCAAATTGCTTTGATTATTATCACTTTCTAATGACACCACTTCATTTAGATTAGTTAAATAAGAACGATGTGTTTTTACAAAAATAGAGGGCAAAGTAAGTTCGAGTTGTTTTAGTGAGCCTGTAAACAGCTTCTGCGTGGTGTCTTTCATATGCAGCTCAACGTAGTCCCCTGCAGCTTTGCAAAACGCAATATCCGTGAGCACAACATAGTCAGTTTTACCTGCAATACTGACTTCCAGCTTAGAAGGAGACTGAAGCTGTTTATTCTGCGCGAGTTTAAACTCAAGCTTGGAAATTTGAGCTTGGTCACTGCTCAGCTGCACTTGCTGAGCACGAAACTCTTTAGCTTGACGAATGAAAAGGTAGACTAGCAAGACTGCAATGATCACAAAGTGAATAATTTCGTGAAAGCTTGATGCAACAAAGAGTACGGTTGCAGCCACCAACAACTGCACCACAAACCAAGTCGCCAAATTATTGTTTTTGGCGCGTCGCCAACCATAGCCTAGTTGAACTAAGCTAACGAGTAATGGCACAAAGACTCCGGCAGTGGTTTTAGCATCAAAGCCTGGAGCAAAAATAATAACAATAAGCGTGACAATAGTACCAATATAAACCCAGTGAAGAGCGTGCTTTTCTGCGACTTTTAAGGAGCTATATACAAGCAACAAAGTGCCAAATAAAAACGACAACGCCGTCACAGTCAACAGTCGAATATCATGCCATACATAGCCATAGTCAACTAATCCTCGCGATATTTCAGCACTGAGCTGCATTGCTGCAAGCAGGCACAGTGCGGAAAATATCCGAACGCTTGTATTGCCATAACGACCAAAGCTCAGACTTATAAAGTACAACGCGCCCAACAAAAAGGCACCAACCAAAATCAGGCCCAAGCCACTAAATGATTGAATATATTGCTTAGGATCACCAAATTGCCCTATCCCAACAAAATGTATTGGGTACCCTAATGAAATAAGGCTATGCTGCGCAGACAGACCAAACACCAGTTGATTGCTTTTCTTTATAAGTGAGTCTGGCAAATAAAATACGCTGTCCATTTTGCCTATTTGCTCAGTTTTATCTACGGCAGGAAAGCCGCTGCTCCCCACCTTACTACCATTTAAAAAGACTTCGCTTGATGATTTAGCGAATAAATACAACCCTACGGGCCTTGGTATTGAGGCTAATTTCACTCGCTCAAATTCGATTAACACCCAAACAGCCTGATTTTGCGGGTCAATCTCAGATAACTTAGCTCGGTGACATTGCGGCTCAGTAAATTGTGGAATTTCTTTTGCCGAGACTGACCATGGGCAAACCGTCACGGCTTGATCATAAGAAAATGACAACAAAGGTTGACTGGCATAAGCCTTACCTAGCGCGCCCGAGCAACACACTGCCATCACTAAATAAAGTACAAGATTAATATTCACACTCTACCGCTTTTCCTTTTACCGTTCGTCGGCCTTTTACTACCGCTGAGCCTAAAAGCCAGTAAATATCGGCCTCTCATAGAAATTCGCTACCCCATTAAGTTGCCATGGTATTCAATAAAAGCAAACTATTAAGGAGTAATACTATGCGATCAACACACACATTAATAGCCGCGTTAAGCTTATTCACTTGCTTATACGTAAACGCTGAGAACGGCGGCGATAAGCAAGTGCTGTACAGCAATGAGCAACAAATCGAGTTTCAAGCCAACAGTGGGGAAACAACGGATGCCATAGCTGGGCACCTCTGGGTGCCTGAAAACAGGAATAACCCCAAAAGCAAAAAAATTAGAATCAACTATGTGCGCTTTCCTGCAACCAGCAGCAATAAAGGTTCACCTATCGTGTATTTATCTGGTGGCCCCGGCGGTTCAGGGATCGCGACTGCCAAGTGGCGAAGATTTCCGTTATTTCAAGCACTAAGAGAGTTTGGTGATGTTATTGCGCTAGACCAAAGAGGTACGGGCCAGTCAGAGCAAGCTGCTCCTTGCGTGTCTAGTGAACACATTACGCTTAATTCTGTTACCACTGAAGCGCAAATTGCAGACCGCTACCGCAAAGCCGCATTACAATGCTTTACTCAATGGAAGTCTCAAGACATTGATGTATATGGTTATAATACCGAGCAGAATGCACTAGATATAAACGACTTACGAAAACACCTAAAAGCTGACAAAGTATCACTTTGGGGGATCTCTTACGGCAGCCATCTGGCACTCAGTGCCATAAAAGCGATGCCAGCGCATCTTGACAAAGTAATTATCGCCAGTGCTGAAGGGCTCAATCAGACCGTTAAACTACCTCATCAAACCGATCGATACTTTGAAAGAGTTCAAGGAATTATCAATCAGCAAGCGCTTAAACAACAAGTTTCGGATCTACCCGCTTTGATGCGCCGAGTGCACAGTAAACTTGAGCAACAGCCTATTGCACTTCAAATTACACAAAAAGACGGCTCAAAAACACCCATGTTATTTCAAAAGCATCATATTCAGTCGTTAGCTAGCATGATGATTGCCGATCCTAACCAATATCTTGCCATGCTAATTCACGTTTATTTAGGTTTAGATAACGGCAATACCGAGCTGTTAAAGCATGTTTTACAGCGTGGAATGTTTACCGATGAGCCCATTACATTCAAACTGATGCCGCTGGCGATGGATGTAGCTTCAGGGATCACCGCTAAACGCCTTGCAAAAGTGACAACCCAATCGCCAACAGCCTTGCTTGGCGACAAGCTTAACTTTCCAATGCCAACACTTCACTTGATAGATAAAAAACTAGATTTAGGTGATAATTTTAGAGCAGCTCCCACATCCAGCATCCCAACTTTATTGTTTACAGGTAGTCTAGACGGTAGAACGTATCCAGAAGAACAACTTGAAGCTGTGAGAGGACTTACAAATTTGACCCAGATTATGGTCAACAATGCGGGCCACAACCTTTATACAAGCTCACCCTTAGTGCTCGCCAGAATGCAAACATTCTTAAGCGGAAAACCCGTCAGTGCAGAATCAATCCAACTACCGCTGCCAAAACTTGCGCTGTCAGCACCATAATTCGAAAAAAGCGGCTCAAAGTGAATTGAAAAAGCAATTCACTTTGAGCGGGCAATCATCAACAAAGTTGTTGATTGCCCACAAGCTTGAGTATAATTAGGCTTTTGGCCTCTTACATCCATAGCATTATGAAAAAGCTCTCAAAAGTACAAGAAAAACAGCAAGCTTTGGTACTCACCATTGCAGATAAACTCGAAGAACAAGCTCGTGCAGAAATTCCCGGCATGGTGCAATGTTGGTTTGATGTGGAATATCACTTGTTCCCCGGTTCATTAATACTCTTTTTCCAATTTGAGAATGAACAAGCATTGGAAGCCGCAAGGCCGGACCTTCTTAAATGGCAAAAGCGTTTAAGCGCCGCCATGCTGAAAAAAGGGGTGATTTTAAAAGATATGCGTAAACATTTAACCTTTACTTTGCTTGGTCCTGAAGACTGAAGCAATGTAGATTTATTCGGGTTTGTGAAAAACTGTCACTCTTCTAATTTCAACCATACTATTTGGTTATTATTAAAAAAAGCGTATATGTTACCCTTGTAATACCAAATAGTCTGGGTATCGTATAGCGGAAATTTTGGTCTTCTCAGTGTTGGAGTTTGAATGCGTATATTGTTGTTATTGCTGTTTTGTTTAGCAGCTCCGGCTTTGGCTTACCAAGTACAACCTATGATTGTCGACCTCTCGTCACATGGTAAAAAGTCACTCGTGACCTACCGCCTCCAAAACCCCAGTGACAATCTTTTACCCATCGAGATAGAGGTACTTAAACGTACTTTTGACGAGCACCAAAAAGAAGTGCTGATCAGCGCCGAAGAAGACTTTATTGTGCTGCCTCCGCAAGTGGAAGTGCCGGCAAAAAGTTATCAAGTATTCAGAGCAAAATACCTAGGTTCGCCCGAACTCAAACAAACACAGTCTTATCGCATTGTCTTCAAACAGCTGCCACTTCCCGGAGAAGATGAAGCATCTGGCGTTAAAATGGTATTTAACTTTGCCACTTTAGTGTTTGTTAGTCCGGATGGTGTTCAATCGCAAATAAACAGCGCGCTGCAATGTGAAGAGCTAACCGAATGTACACTCACCCTAAGTAACCAAGGTGACCGAGTACTGGACTTATCGCAGTTTGAATACCGTTTCCACGATGGCGCGACTGTCATAGATTGGGTGAAGTTTCAGTCAGTTACTGCGGGCCGTTTTATAATGCCAAATCACACCATGGTGATAAATTTACAGCCATTGCTCAATGACAAGCCGAGTAAAACAGTAGAGCTTATCAATCTACTGGCTTCTAAGTAAAAAATAGCTAGATGTTAACAGTGCGCTCAAGCCTGCGCTTGCCTCGTTTAAAACAATTTTGGTTTACTCCACTTTATCTGATGTGGACAGCCCCCGCATGGGCGGCGGTTTATTCAATGGATTTTCCCGTTCGGCTGAATAATGCCGAGGTGGGGCAAGTTTCTGCCTCTGTAGATGGATACGATTTAAAATCGGTTTCAGCCATGCAGCTGAAGGAAAATCTACAATCCGTATTAAGTAAAGACGTACTCGATTGGCTCTCAAGTCTTGAGGAGCACGAGGTCACCCTAGATATGTTACAAGCAAAGGGAATTACGCTTGATCTCAAGGCACAAGATCTCACTATAGACATGTCGCTAGCAGAAGCGGCCATGGCTACAGACACGCTTTCTTATGGCAGAAAGAAATACTTTGAACAACCAACACAAGAAGCGCGTTGGGCTTTACTGAATAATCTCAACCTAAACCATGAGCGTAGTGACAATAATCAAAACTACCACTCACAATTCGAATGGCTTATAAATGCCAATGTTGGCGGTAGCAACGGCATAAATATGCACAGTTCGGTTTTTTGGGAAAGCGGCAGCACCGAGCAAAGTCACGTCTACCGTGGTGATACAGCGGTATTTTACGATCAGCCCGAAAAACCGAGACGATTCACTTTAGGTGATACCCAAAGCAGTAACAATGGCCATTTATCGGGTGCTCCACTTGCAGGCTTCAAAGTCGCAAGCGCCTATTCAAAGCTGCAACCCCAACGTAAGATCACCCCAGGTAACAGCCAACAGTTTATGTTACCCCGCCCTGCAACACTTGAGATATTTATTAATGAGTTTTTGATTTCTAGAGTACGCCTCAAAGCGGGACGCTATGACCTCAATGACTTACCGCTGACTTCAGGCATAAATAATATTCACGTTGTTGCGACATATGCCAACGGTGAAACCCAGCACTTCCATTTTACTAGTCACTATAACTCTCGGCTATTGGCTCAAGGTGTGAGTGACTACTCGCTAGCAGTTGGTTTTTTATCGGTAGTAGATGATGGTCGTTATCATTATGACGACGACGCGCTGCTTTCTGGTAGTTACGAATATGGCGTTACCGATAAACTCTCACTTGGAGTTAATGGCGCGGCCCATCCACAAGGGCAAGTATTTGGCTCAATCACCACATTCAGTAGCCCTTTGGGAAATGTATCGCTGCGTTACTCGCAAAGTAAAACGTCTGATATTTCCGGCAATGCTTTCTCGATAGAAACAGAGCATAGTATTTTTGGTCATGGTAATTATGGCTCGCCCAACTTACGTTTGGGTTATGAAATCATGGAAGACTTTAGCAACTCGCCTTGGCTTGAAGAAGTCACGCTCAGCAATAACAAAAGGGCTTTTGCTGACTACAGCTATATTATCAACGACCACATAGACTTTACGCTCAACGCAACGCGGCAAGTAAATAATGAAGATTTGGTCACCAAGAACCTCTCTGCTGAGCTTAATTTTCGCTATGAAGGGGCTAGGGTAAGAGTTGGATATAACCATAATGTCAGCGACGACCCTCGTGTCGTCTCTGAAAATCAATTCGTGCTTAACTTTACGTGGAATCATTACAACCGCCAAGACAACGTCCGCACGAGAGCTCAATATAACAACCGTAGTAAAGTCGCCAGCGTAAGCTATGCCAAAACAAACAATAACTACGTCAATGACTATGGCTATGAATTACGGGCGGAAAAAGGCAGTGGGTATAGGCAAGAACAGCTAAAAGCCAGCCATACTAACGCATTTTTTAGAGCTGATATGACCGCAAGTAATTACACTCGCTCGCAATTTATGAGTGACAGCTCCGCCAGTGTTAACTTATCGTCAAGTATAGGTTTTGCTGATGGTCACTTTGGTATGGGCGCCACCACTACCACTCCTTTTGCTGTAGTTACTAAACATAAAACATTAAAAAATAACGACGTATTAGTTAACGTCGACCGCTTTGGCCGTGCACAAAACCAACCAACGCAACACATTGGCGCATTAATTGACTTGGGCACTGGCTACACCAACTATCAATTTAATATTGATGTACCCAACGCTCCTCTGGGTTATGATTGGGGTCCCGGTACTTATAAATTAGTAGGTGGCGCCAATACAGGGCACCATATTCAAGTAGGTTCGGACCTGTCTTATACCGTGATAGGTACAGTAGTCGACGAACAAGGCACACCTATTGCACTGGGAAGAGGACAAGTAATAAGGCAATCTAGTGCCGGCGACAGTGACAACGCTCCAATCAATCGCACCTTTTTTACCAACCGAGTGGGTCGATTTGTTGTAGAAGGTATCAGTACAGGTAGCTACCTAATCGAAATTAATGACATCGTCGGACGATTTACCGTGAATGATGGCGAAAAACGATTTATCAAAATTGGCACCATCACGCTTGAGCAAGCACAATTACAGGGAGATCCAAACAAATGAAGTTCGCACTATTTTTGCTGCTTGCACTCAGCTATTTGATCTCGCCTGTTGCATTGGCCAAGCGCAATAAATGTGATGGCAATTTTTTAGCGACCTCTAACTCAGCCGAGATAAAAGAAGAGTATGGTAATCGAGTAACTGTATATTTACCGCTAAAAATACAAGTTTCGGATTCGCTACTAAATTGTGCCGATGAAATCTGGGTTGAAGATACATATTATTATTCGTTTGTCTTCTCGGGCCCGACTGAAGATAAATACGCTAGACTGCTGGACTCTCAATACAAACGTATTAACGTTAAAAACGGTATCGCCAAAGCAAACTTAACTAGCCGCTCTACACAAATGTGGATGCGCTTAAGGCACTACAGTTTGTTTCCTGCGGGTTATTACTATGGTGCGGTAAAAGTGTCTATTGTAAGGCGCAACAAGGTCATCGCAGAGCAATATCTGGAGATGACCTATTACGCCGAGCCACAAATCGCCATCTCGCTCGATAACTCAAGCAAAGGTAAAGTGTCGGGCGATGATGGTCACTACCTCATAGACTTAGGCGAACTAAAAACGAATATGCGCTTTTACTGGGGTATAAAAATATTGAGTAATAGCTCATACGATATCGTCCTAGACTCTGAATATAACGGCTTGCGTCATGAAACCAACAAACGAGCCCTTATTGATTACGCAATTAGTTTCGATAACGTCAAAATATCGTCATCAGAACGTTTAACGCGAAGCTATAATTTCTATCCCGGCGTCAGAGATTCGTGGTTTGGCTTTGAATTTCAGCTAGGTAATACCGAGCTTATGCCCGCAGGCTACTATCGCGACAATTTATCACTCACTGTCTACCCAAGATAACAACTTGAATTATAAGAACAAAAAAACAAACAATAAAAAGAAAACAAACATTAAAAACATTGGCACACCAATTGCTTTTAATTTGAAATAACTAGGTATTCAACCTAACACAAATTATAAAGCAGTACTTTATTCAAGGGGATGCGCCATGAACACATTACTTAAATCACTATTTGTTGCCTCAGCAATCACGTCAATGACTGCGGCAGCTGCTGTAGTAGAAACAACAGGAAATGAAGCAAGTTTCACCTTTGAAGGTACTATTGAAGCCATGTGTAAAACTGATAGTGGCTCAAACAGCGTAACTAACTTAAATCTAGATTCTACTCAAGAAACTCAAGAAATTGGTACGCTAGACGTATGGTGTAACACAGGTGAAAATGCAACAACTGAATATAGCTCTGCTAACGGCGGCTTCTTAGTTGCTGATAACGGCAAAAACAGCAAAATTGCTTACACGCTAGATATCGGCAGCACTTCAGGTGTTGACTTACAAAGCGGTACTTATAAGCATCTAACTACGCTTGCAGGCACAGGCAGCGCAGGTGACACGCAAGCAACTACGTTGAAGATCACACCACAGTCAAATGGCTTAAACGATGCGGGTACATACTCTGATACCATCACAGTAACGGTTAGCCCTAACTAACAAAATAATGAGGCAGTGAGCGTTTGACAAAAGCACTCGTTGCCCTCCCCCAAATAAAGTAAATGGCCGGGCAAGTAATTATACATCCCGGCGATTACTTTATAGCGCTAAGATAATGTTCTACTCTCCCCCAAATCTACAGATAAAATATCCCGCAGCCCGTGGCATTTCACTTGCAAATTGAGACATAACTGCTGTACTTTATTTGAGGGGGAAGAAGCCATGAACACCATACAAAAATCACTCTTTGCAGTTTTAGTAAGCGCACCTATGTTTGTGCATGCTGCAGTTATTGATACAACGGCTTCTGAAAGTAAATTCTCCTTTGAAGGCACTATAGACCCCACTTGCAAAACAATTAGTACTGAAAACAACACCACGGGACTAAACCTAGACGCATCCCAAACAACCCAGCAGATTGGCGTATTAGAGGTTTGGTGCAATACCGGCGAAAACGCAACCACTTCTTATAGCTCTGCCAATGGCGGATTTTTAGTTTCCGATAACGGTCAAGGCAGCAAACTGGCTTACACCCTAAATATTGGTGATAGCGAAGGGATAGATCTGCAAAATGGTGTATATCAGCACACCAATGCAACAGCTGCAGGTACCGGTAGTAGTGGTGAAACCAAAGCAACGCCGTTGAATATCACCCCGCTTTCCAACGGCCTAAATGCCGCAGGTACTTACTCAGATGTCATCACAGTAACGGTAAGTTCAAACTAGCTACAAGATCAGAAAGCACCTTTGGCTTTTCTAAATAACCTGAGGTTTGGATAAGGAATGTTCCAACTCATTGTTTCTAAAGAACAACTTAGTTTTTTACTTTTCTAGCCAGAGAGTTTTAGGGAAAACAAGGCGAATTTACGCACCAATAGCTGGCTATTGGAAGTGAATTCAACGCAGTTAGCGCTAAAACAGGCTGCTAGAAAGGCATTAATTATCCGCAGCTCAGGTTATATAGGCAAAGCTCTCCCCTTTCTCCATCGACTCACTTAACCCAGCCGATTCCATATTGCGTTATTTTCAAGTAAGCTGCTAAGGCTCCTTATAAATCTCAAAAAAGAGGAAAGTACGTTGGATAAGAGAATTGAACCTGAGCTTCCCAGTATTACGCCAGATTTAGATCAGGTTGAAGCCTATAAAAACTCCACCACTCAAGCGAGCCGTAAAACCTCAGCACCAAAAGAAAGTACCAAACAAACAAGCCAGCCCGCCAAAGGTATAGGGATGATGAATTGGTTGGGTGCAATCTCGATTATTGCGTTGGCCGCTGCGGCGTTTGCGCTCTACCAACAAAACTTAACAACCCAGGCACAATTACTCGAATCAACAAAGCGCATTGCTGAGCTTGAACATACCCTCACCGCCACAGATGAAGAGATGGACTTGTCCGCGGGTGCAATGCAAGCAAAATTGAACACACTAACCGAGCGCACAGACGAGCTTTGGTCGCAGATGGATAAACTATGGGCGTCAGCGTGGCGAAGAAACCAATCAGACATCAAAAAGCTCGAAGAGCAAGCAAGTAATAACGCTAAAAACCAGACCAGTACGACTACCAAAGTAGAAACGCTATCGCAGAGTCAAACGGAGCTTGCTTTAAAACTATCGCTATTAGAAGAACAACAGCAAGCCGCTAGTGTGCTAAAAAATCAAATAGCTGCCATTAATGGCGATGTTGATCAGTTAAAGTCTCAAGCACAAAGCAGAGACTCTAAACAGATAGAGATCGGCGCAAGCCTTACCCAAATAGAGATGACACAAACCGCACTGGCAGAAAAGCTAGAGCGTTTGGAACGTAAATTGGCGGCAACAACTCCATCTCAAACGCAACCAAAAGCGAATTAATCCACCATTATCAATGGTTACGTTAGCAATACGGGTTGGCTGCGAACTCGCGCAACCAACTCAGCTTTTATTCTCTTGGACACTCATAAAGTCCCTCGCCAGTTCACAAAATATAACGTAAAATATCCTATTACATTCCTGTATTTATTCGCGCGTAAGCTTTACGCTTAAATCAATACACATTATCTACTCAGGCATACTGTTTTGCCGATTGAGTATTTCTTGCTTGAAGGCAACTATGAAAAAGACATTTGAACTAATTCACCCTAAAATCAAACTTGAAAGACGCGTTGACGCGGTTAAGCATGAGCTTAAAAAATACCTAAAGCGCGAGCGCAACAAAACTTTGCCAGCGGGCGCTGATTATTGGGATTTTGATTGTAAGTTTGGTAACACAGAAGCCGAAGCCGAGCCGGTGCACCTATCACAACTAAACAAGTTGATTGATAAAACGCAAACTGAAAACCTCACTTCCTTTTATGTTGAGATTTTAGCAAAGCCAGGCTATAGAAAATCAAACGATTTATCTGACGATGAGTTAGAAGACTACTAAGCCCAACTTCTGTAGGTCGAGCTTTAGCTCGACAACATCTACTCTACCCAAGAACGCAGATTACCCAATCCCAGGCAAAAACGTAGGTCGAGCTTTAGCTCGACAACATCGGCTCTACCCAAGAACGCAGATTACCCAATCCCAGGCAAAAGCGTAGGTCGAGCTTTAGCTCGACAACACCAGCTCTCCCCCAACAATACCAACTGGCACAAAATCACGCGCATGATACAATCGCTCGTCGAGTTTTTGGTGGTACTACTGCCGGTATAGTGAGAATTAAAAAGTATGAGCGAGTCATTTGTAGCAATCGGATTGGTAAACCCTAAATCACCAACCAACGTGGGTGGCGTATTACGGGCCGCAGGTTGTTATGATGCGCAAGCCATCTACTTTAGCGGCAATCGTTATGCGAAGGCTGCAAAGTATCATACGGATACAAAAAACGTTGCCGACAACATTCCCATCCAACAAGTTGATGATTTCATCAGTTTAAAAGTAGCAGGCCGTGCACTTGTCTGCGTTGAACTGGTAGAGGGCGCAACCCCACTGCCACAGTTTGCTCACCCCGACAATGCGTTATACATTTTTGGCCCTGAAGATGGCAGCCTGCCACAAGAAATCGTGGATGCCGCTGATGCCGTGGTGTATGTACCAACCACAGGCTGCATGAACTTAGCCGCGACAGTCAACGTGTTGTTATACGACCGTATGGCAAAACGCTCAACGGGATTTGATGCTAGTCAGATACTCACCAGCCGTGATATCAATAACCGCCTCACGGTTGGATAAGTTTTTGCTGTAAGCATCTTTTTATTTTTGACTAACCTGCTCTTTGTCCGGGTAGTGATTTGCATTTTTTAGGCTTTGTAAGTCATCAAAACGTACTCCGTGCTGAGCCATAACTGGGCGTACTTTTTTACTTAACAATTGTCGAATATAAAACGGTTGATTAGGTACAAAGTGATGGGAAGTGTGCGTACGGCCAAAATCAAAACAAAACAGCTGAAACGGTAAAAACCAGCG
The DNA here is from genome assembly GCA_000814665.1 of Pseudoalteromonas flavipulchra NCIMB 2033 = ATCC BAA-314. Classification (GTDB taxonomy): domain Bacteria; phylum Pseudomonadota; class Gammaproteobacteria; order Enterobacterales; family Alteromonadaceae; genus Pseudoalteromonas; species Pseudoalteromonas maricaloris. The sequence continues at coordinate 111,583 of JWIH01000010.1, read as the reverse complement.
ATTGGTGATCACATGGGTCTGCTCTAACATGTTACTCACACCACCATAATAATGCATTGAAGATGTGACAAGGTTTAAAGATGCTGAGCGGATCATATTAGGCACAACAAGCACCACCAATAAAAACTCAGCAACCGCTAGTAATTCAGCTCCCCATTTGGGTAGTTCAAATGGTTGTATAAATTGCAGCACGTAATAAGCAATCACACCATATAAAGTCGTAAAATAAGCCGTGGCAAGCGGAAAACCAGCATTAAAGACCTGCAAAAACGTAAAACCCTTGATTTCTCGACTAAACCGCTTGGCATTCAATAATAAACCTAACAATCCATCTGTAACCACCACAGCTCGCAACCAAGGAGATTGGATACCATTACCCACCAAGCGCTCTTCTATGTCTTGTTCAGTACCAGACACTTTATGGTGATGTAAATGAATTTGTCTGCGATACCAAGGATTCACCATATTGGGCCGCATCAGCCACACCGTCAACATCATGAAATGATATACGAATGGGCGGTCACTAAAATACTGCTTGTGGATCAAATCGTGCTCAAGTTCATGAGAAATAGAGGTAATAAAAGCCGCTAAGATAATACACAGCCATGCAGGAATAACGGCAAAATAGTAAAGCGAGGCAACGCCAAATAGCGCACTTAACGACAACAGCAAAATCACCATAGCAATACCGTTTTGCTGATTTAAAATAGGATAACGCGTTCGAAGCGACTGCTCTTCAGCTTGGATAGCAGTCACTATCGCTTTGATATTCTGCCTAGCGGTTAATGTTGGCATAGATAACTTAATTCACCTTTTGATATCACAATCATAGCGTAATCTCATATTGTCGTAGCAGCGGCTTTATGCCGCGACAGCTTTAAAACAGCAACACAACGAAACACCTAAACTCCAAGCTTCTACTGATTATCATCCATCTTATATTCCCGTAGCAGCGGCTTTATGCCGCGACAGTTTTTCAAACATCGATACAAAGCAATACCTAAACTCTACACTTCTATTGATTATCGTCCATCTTATATTCCCGTAGCAGCGGCTTTACGCCGCGACAGCTTTAAAACAGCAACGCAACGAAACACCTAAACTCCGAGTTTCTATTGATTATCGTCCATCTCGTATTGCTTCAAGATAGCCAACATATTCTCTGGAATTGGCGATTTTTTCCCTGTTTTCATATTAAACATCACCACATTCGCATACCCGGTTGTGCATACTGCTTGTTGTGATTCACTAAACGCCTCATAGCGCATGGTAAAGCGATCTTCTTTGATATCGGTAATATATGAACCAATATACAAGGTATCTGGAAACGTAACTGGTCGCTTGTACTGCGCGTAAGTATCACGTAAAACCGGACTATGGGTAGGCTCTGATAATACAGAAAGTAAGCCCGTTTGAGTCAAAAAATCGATTCGCGCGGTTTCAAAATAGCGAAAGTACGACACGTTATTCACATGCCCCAACGCATCCATTTCGCCCCATACCACATTCACTTTGGTGGTGATTGCAAATTTTTCTAAAAATTCCTGCATGATATTGCCTTTAATTTTGTTTATTGAACTTGAGAGTAACAACTCATCGTACCAGCAACAAGATTAACGAGATGATTTAAAGACAACTTGTCAAAACAAAGAAAGCATTTCGCAGTGCAACCTTACGCTATCCCACGTAGGTCGCCATTTATGGCGAAAAATAATGCTTCAACTCCTTTTGATCTCGACAAAGCGGCAGATATAAGCACACGGAAAAAGCTGGGTTTTATAGCTTTGCTCTTGCATTGTGCCCTACGTAGGTCGCCATTTATGGCGACAAGTAATGCTTCAGCTCCCTTTGTTTTCAGCGTAGCTTTAGATAGAAACACAATTCAAGCGAAATCCCTATCACTCAATCTCACAAAAAATTGACGCCTTTTATAGGTTCAACAACCAAGATAAATACACAATAAATTTTCTCAATACTTTCAATACATAAGCAAACAGCAGAGCAATATTTACAAGCTTGGTTTAAAAAATGCATCTGAAATCAAAATCAGAATTAAACTTAAGCATGTCACCAATATGAACAACAGCACAAATACAGTTTATGTACTGAGCGGTTACGCCAAATGCGCCATCACTCAGCAAGGGAAATACAAACCCGGTAACAAACACTCCATCGGCCTGTTAACCACAGACGAAAACTATGAAGATAACATCAATAAACTTGAGGCCTTTATTAAAGATCTAGGTTGGGAGTCCATTACGTTTTGCATGGTCGAAACCGTTAACGACATCAGCACCCTATCCAACGATGTTTTGGTATCCAGTTTTCTTAGAGCTCAGCAAAATGGCCAATCGTTAGTAGTAAACGATCTCCCTATTACCGTCCATTAAGGCGGTAAATGCACGCGACAAAATCAGGGGTCGGATAACCGAGGCCCTACTGTACTTCTAGCATCACTAAACGTGATTCAAACAGCATTGCTACTCTGCTTTAACTGCTCGTTAGCCAAGCTTTATACGAAAAAGCTCGTTAATAGGCTTATCTCCAAAATACTCCCATACGTGTTTGAACACTACATATTGCGTTGGAAAAGGTAAGAGCCTCAATACTTCTTCTAGAGTGTATCATTCAAGTCAGTATTATCGTCATTGAAAACAATTTCTTGATTAGCTGGACACTTAACTACAAATACTGAAATGACCTGAATAACGTTCGAATAGGATGCATAAAACTGATCTAAGAATTAGCCATTGTATAGGTCAGTTACTTCTACCAAGGATTCTTCATAAAACTCTCGAACAATGCCTTGCCAAGGCAATTCACTTTTTTCATTGAACCTGTGACATGACTCCAGAGGCAACTCCGGTGACGTTGGTTTAACGGTAATAAAAGGTGACTGAGGAGGTGTTGGCTTGCAAAGCTTACTGCAACGGCAATAGAAATAACTTGGTATTAAGATGGTGCTGCAAGCAGAAGTCACAGACAAACCTCTGAGCTCCTGTTGCTCGATAAGTTGCAGCCATTACTCAGCTGTTTTATTTTTAAGTATTGTAAACTCCAAATTAAGATCAGAACTTTATTTTACAAACTGGCAAAAACACGTAGCTACTAGGTGTGGTTTAGGCAACGCTTACGTTGCAAAGGTCAGAAGATTAACGATTGTTGACTATCAGATACGATTCAAAGCTTATGCTTTTTGCGCCATCGACCCAAAAATATGCGGTAATAGGCACCATCCATTCTGGCTCTTTTTGCTGTTGCAATAGTTCACGCAAGTCTTCTCTATTTTTTTGTTAATCGCTCTAGTACTCCTACATCAAACCGACTGAAATTCACAAATAGACCTTTTTCTTCTCTGTCATAACGGTCTTCATCAATAGTTTTTCTAGGTTATTTACCGATATATAATGATTGGCATGTAGGTCTTTCTTTCCTGGATTTTTTGCTACTCGTTGCTTTATAGATGACATTACTTTTTTATAATAAAATGGAACATACCGATATGAACGAGTAATTCTCCAGAATAAATAAGGATAAGTAACAGCACTAAAATACCACAGATTAATTGCTTCATTCATGAATGATGGACAAAACCAAAATACAACTAAGAAGGTCACTGAGGCGATAATTGAGCTTCTCACCACGGAAAATCCTTTTTGTGATGTTTTCTGTAACTTATCTAAATCAAACTTTACCGAGTAAGCGCCTATTTTTTCTAAGAGGTGTATCTAAGTAAACCCAACAAAAACAACAAAGCCCATTTGAAGGAGCCAAGGTGGTGACAAATATAACAGGGCCCACGAATTATATGCACTAACTATCCTTTCTATAGAGAGTATGCAACAAAAAAAGCTAGCGAAAACATCACATAGCTAACGGTAAGATATATTTTTCTTTTCATAAACTTCCCTATATTGGGCCTACCAGCTTATCCAAATGCTGTCTTTATTAGAAACCACCTTAGCTTGTTGAATATTGATTACAAGAGACTGAAATACGGAGGTGTAAAACTAACGCACAATCCCTTAAGCAGGACTATCAACAACCTTAGTCAGTGATTTTGAACTCACTATTCCCCATATCGATATGCAGTCCCCCACTTCACTCACCATCAACAACATTACATTCCATAAAAACAGCTTATATGTGCTTTTAAAAACCTCCCCTATGGCAACTTTTCGCGTTTCAGTTCTATCCCTGAGTAGATCACGCTCATATCTAGTTGAAGCCCATGAAAAGTAAAAAATTGATTTATAAAAATCAAAAAACAAAACAGTTTAAATTTTTTAAAAAACCAAGAGGGGGACTTCGCGGAAGTTTCTGAGATGAGGCATAGGGCATCGTCTTCATTAACTTATTGGAGATATGTATGAAAAAATTCCTACAAACTATCAACCTTTTTAAACGACCAAAAAACACTGACCGTCGCCAACCACAACAGTCCCCCCCCACGGACATTCGCGAATCCATGGTGAACATTGGCGCGAAGCTGCCATCAATCTTTTATCTGGGCATTCAACAAGCACTGACTGAAATTTCAGGTAAGGCACCGAAGTCACTGCCTGCACTTATTGAATTTTCCGCAGGTCATCGCCAGATGATGACACTCATATTTGTCCTAATTGGTATCATGATGACGTCTCTCGCCATCAGCCTTAGCTGGCTTGGTATTCCTTTATACCTCATTGCCTTTTTGATGATTTCAGCCAGCATGCGCACAATGCAAGTCAGTTTCACACACTACGCAACGCATAGCACGCTGCACCGTAATTCGAAGTTCAACGGTTTGTTGGGTGAAGCCTATTCAGTATTTGCGCTAACAACCCCAATGTGGATGTATAAACTCAGCCACATCGGTGGTCATCACGGTCGACTAAATTCTGTCGCTGACCCTGATGCAAGTTTCTTTGACAACTGGGGTTACAAGCCTGGCAAATTTATCGAATGGTACTGGATGCGAACATTCTGTTTATTGCTGAGCCCGCTTTATTACGCAAAAATACTAATCAGCAGAATGCGGGCAAACTTCCTACCGTATTCTGTTGATCCTGTATTGACAACTACATTGCCATCCAAACGCGTTATCCGTCAGCGACAACTGGCAGCTATCGGCTTTCATCTGACACTGCCAGCGATTGCCTTAACCTCTGGTTTTGGTACTTTGTACCTACTAGCCTATTTGCTACCTCTGATTGTTGGCTTTGCCATCTTGTCACTGTTCCAGAATTTATCTGAGCATCAACCAAAACTGGTACGTGGACAAAACCCCAATCTAAAAGCAGAAACAAAGTACACCGCAGGTCGCTTCTTCGGCAAAGCTTACACACCTGAAGCACCACTAACTTGGTGGACATACATGCTATTTGTCGCAATGCCAAGCAAATACCTTGTTGTTGGTAACACCGAACTGTGTAGCCATGACGTTCATCACGCGGCTGAGAGTAAGTTTTTCCTCGCCTCAGATAAGCAATGGGCAATGGCCCCCTATGTACGACGCAACGCAGTTAGCGAAGGCGCTGTGTTCAAAGAAAATTGGGGCTTTAAAGCCACCATTGAACATAGTTTTCACTCACTCACACAACCCAAGTAAGTAAAAATCCCGCCACTGGCATTTTGCCTGAGGCGGGATTTTTTTGTTTTTCAACCAACTATATAATCGTTTTGTTTTTACACACCAATATGACTTGACATACCCCAAACGAAAGGTAGAGTAATTGTTAACGGAAAAGGAATAAGCCAACATAGCATTAACGTGCTTCTCCCCTCCATTGAGTTGAATAAAATAACTAACATACCCGTACAGGTTGAATTTGAGCAAAATTCGACTTCGTATGTTTGATGACAGGAAACAATGAAAGGAATTAAATATGATACCTACTTATAAACTACGTTGCTTACTTCTTTCCCCAGTGTTGGTTTTCAGCCTCTTTGGTTGTAAAGGCATACCTGATTTTCCGGCTATGGGCAGTAGCAATGTCTCCCCTGAAGCACAACAACTAGATAACCAGCTGGACGACTTTAGCCAGACAGTTACCGAAGGTGCTTTATTAGGGGCAATTACAGGTTCTCTGGTCGCCTTAGCAACAGGTGGCAATAAACAGGCGGCATTAAAAGGCGCATTAGTTGGTGCCGCTGGGGGAGCCGCCTATGGTTACTATATTGCTGGTAAAAAACAAGAATATGCAGACAAAGAGTCGGCACTCAACGCTTTAAAACAAGATCTTACTGACACAAACGATAACTTATCAGCAATGGTTAGCACCGCACGCAAATTGCTTATTGCGGATAAACAAAGACTGAAAGAGTTGGAGTCACACTTAGCCCAGAATAAGCAACAACAGCAGCAATACGATGATTTAATGGCTCAAATTCAAAATGATAGAAAAGTTGTTGCCAAGGCTATCCAGTTTACCGACAAAAAATACAAACAGGCAATGGATAACCTAGCAAACTTTGAGAAGCAATTTGATGTAGAAAACGAAGCGGAGCTGCAAGCTTTGTTAACTAAGTATAACGAACAAAATGCTGAGCTGGCTTCAATTGATAGCGAACTGTCTGCCCTAGCTGGACAATCTTGAGTATGCGCACCTTTTTAGTGGTCGCCACAATATTGATACTGGCGGCCTGTACTTCCATCAGTACCGATCCGAATAGAGGTGGGTTCATAGGTGGTCTAAAGGGCGTGGTGGGCGGTGAATATGACAAACGCTTGGTTCAACAACAAAGTGAAGTTGATGAGTTAAATGCCCTCAACGCCATTCTTAAAGAACGCCTAGTAGAGACTAACACCGAGCGAACACATATCGATCTAGAAATAGACAAGATAAGCGAGCAACTAAAAACGTCGCAAAATATACTTGATGATAGCCGCACATTGTTAGCATCAGAGCAAGCGGCGAAGTTGATTGATGAACAAACCCTCTTTGCTCTCAAGCAGGAACAGCAAAGATTGGAGACCTTAATGTTGGATCTCACTTTAGTTACCGTTCAGCTACAAAAAGAAGAAAAACAATTTTCAGAAAAGACAAGCAAAAAGAACGAAACTGTTCCCCCAAAGAAAAACGCGCTTGAAAATCGATTAAAACAAACAAAATCGTTAGAGCAACAAACAGCAGAAGACATTGAAAAACATTCGGCACTAATAGATCAACTTTTTGCAAAAAAAATAAATAAATAGGAAAAGTGATTCATTGCAAATGACCTAAATCCAACAAGTGAAAAGGAGCTATAACATGGCTAAATTTAATATCAACAACCATTTATTTCCTGAACAAGCCAATCCATTTGGCGCTGTTGAAATTGGTGCGGCCCCTCAGTCTAGAGAAGTAGAATTAACCCGTGTTGTGGCAGATAAAAGTGTCGACGGCGGCTACCGATACGATGGTCAGACATGGGTTGAACTGAGTGACTTGAAAGTACGCAGTCTTGACTACGACAACCCAGAGTTATGCTTCCAACGAATGGAATTCAGAGTCAAAGCTGATAGCGACCAAATACCACCGGGGTCCATACTCTGTTGCAGTGAAACCCCCTATTCAACATTCTGGGCGGCAAATGCACATTTTCGTAAAGGCTCCAAAAATGGCTTACCAGAAATTACCGACCGCCAAACTATGTTCGAAGAAATGGAGCGCGTGTCCGTTGACTGGTGGGACAGTGGGTGTAAATACTTAACCGCCGGATTGCCTGAATCTAAATTTCAGTATTACCTATTTAGTCGACGCAAGGCGAAAAACATCAACCCTATGTGGGTATTTGGTGTGCTCATCAATGATTCTGGTAAGAGTCAACTACCTCTATCCAAAGTCGAAGCTGAACTGTTTTCTTCTGACAGAGTGCAAGGCATGATTGCAAACACCTTTGCTGGCAAAGAGCAGATAATAGGTAACAAACGCAAAATAGCTCGCAAATTGAGTCAGCATGAAGCCAATGCACTGGCTTTCATTTCAATTCGCCAAGCTTTGGCTGGCCCATCTAAAGACATCGAAGAGCGAGAATTCTTACCGGTAGTGGACGAGTTTGCGCGTATTTACTCTGATTTGTTACACGTGTTGTCGGAGCGCGTTGAAGCAAGACGCGAAGAGGAACACATAGACTTACAAAGCGAAGACTTTCTCAGCCAAGAGGCAAAGTTCATAGGCTCAAGTGCAGCATTGGTTGATCCTGCTGTTATCTGCCGTGTGAAAGACGCTATTGCGACAGAAAGCGATCTGGCACTTTGGGAGGCCTTCGAGCAAGACTCTATCGGGGCTGGTGAAAAATTGCGTGATGAAATCCATGAATAAAGATGGTCAAATTCGATGGACATGGATTATACACCAATAAAGCAGCCTGATTGGTTATTTGCCATCGGTACTATTGAGGGGTCAGAGCAACGTGAGTTCCCACTGGGATCCGGCTTTGCTGTCAACCCATTGTGTATCGTTACATGCAAGCATGTTGTAGTGAATATCAATTCAAAAGAGCCACATCGAACAAGTAGGCTATTTGTTAAATCGCGCCATTCGCGACGAAGTGTTAAAAAGGTTTATTGTCACCCCTTGCTGGATCTAGCCATCATTGAACTGCGTGAACCCGTTAATAACGTCGCGCCAGTTATTTCTAATCGCAAAGCATCTAATATAAGCGATAATCCACGCCCCAACGTGTCTATTGGCTTTCCGGCAAAAGATGGCGGTTGGACCATGAAAATATACCACCAACCCGATGAAGATTTTTTGGCCAATTTTGAATCAGACATCAACGGTGATATAAGCTTCATAAAAGCAGGTAAAGGGGCTAGTGAAGGGTTTAGTGGCGGTGCATTGTGCAGCGAGCACAAGGGTACGGTTGCCGTATTTGGTATCAATACTTTGGGAGGTCTAGAATTTGGAGTGGGTGGCTTTATTACTAGCCACGAAATATTGAAATTTCTAGACGCACAAAGCGCTCAATCGCAACTAAACTTCGCTCCCAGCAACCTAATTGACTGGCAGCAATGGCTAGAGCTTGATACAGCACAGAGCAATGTCGAGATGAGCCTAACACAGCGCCAACTAGCCTGCTGTCAAGCCTCTGGGCTAGAAAAAACAAGCATAACAAAAGCTCTCAAATTCAACGGCCAAACATATCAGGAAACTTTCATCTTCGTTCCGCCATCACAAGCAAATGAACAATTGTCAGTGGAAGGTGGATATTGGATCCAGCAAAGCGTCATGCCTGCTGTGAATCTACAAAAGCACACCATACCGCTTTCAGGGGCAAACTTTCTACAGGTTACGGCAATCATTAACCAACTCCAACAAGAAAACGACCTAGACATTCGCCTGCCAACTTACCAGCAATGGCTGAATGCCTTAACAGCAGAGGAAACCTACTCATTACCAAAGAAAGCCAGGTATCCAGTGGCTCAGGTAACAAGTCAAAACAGGCAATCACACACGGATAACCATCCTTTGAATTTACATCTGACCCCAAGGGGAATGTACGAGTATTGCGCAGCCGAAGCCCTACACAGAATCAGTGCGTACGCACCTACGTTTATGCATAACGGAAAACTATATCAATTAAGCATGCCCTATCGACATAACCATCACCAGGTTACTTTCCGATTGGTGTTAAGCGAGTTGCCCAACATTTAGGATAATAAAAAATGGAACCTCAGAATAACCACCGTGACGACAAAGATGGATTAGAAGCTGAAGACAACTCGTTTGAGGAAAATATCTCTAACACCGAAAAAGTACAACTGAGCACGCATGAAGAAGACTCTGCAAACTTGACTGGTGACGAGCAGTCCAAAACCGCTTCCACAACAACGGACACAGAAAATGAATCTTCAGAACTTGAGGACAGTGATGAACAATTACCAGGAGAATTTAAACAACAATTAGAAGATAAGTTTTCTTATCTGGTTGATGCCGATGAAGTACCTGCACCTGAGATAGACGAAGCTTGGTTTTCTGACCAGTTTACTGCGATTTGTAAGTTGATGGATAACATTGACAGTTCCGTGCTGGTTATTTATGGAGAGTCTTTTGTAGCTGATGTCAGCGCCAGTATTGCAGCTAAAATTGAGCGGGAATTTTCAAGTGAATACTCAGGAACTTTTCATTTTAGAGACATTCCGCAAGACGATGTCTTGCTATACAACCCAGCGGATGAAATTTTTGAGCTATTTGATCGCGAGCTCACCCAAGGAGACAATATACGCTTAAATCTTCAGCTCAGTATCCACCCTAAATTATGTCGTTGGCTCATAGCTGAAAAAAACCTAGCTCAGCTAAACACGCTAATCAGTAACAAAGACGCTTATTTGCAGATATGTATCTTGATTGAAGAGCAATCATTAGACACAACCTTGGCCCTTCGATTGACTTCCATGGCTGAGTCCTTCCATATTGACTGGCCAAGCATTCTCATTAATAAGTGGCATGATGGCATCAACTTGGATGAAAACACTCGACAATATTTGTCCGATCTTTTTCCGACAAGCCATCCTAGATGGCTTAGAAAATCCCCCCGAGTTGCAAATAAGTTATGTGAGGAAGATGTATCTCGTCTCGCGGATAAATCAGATGAAGAAAAAAGTAATAGCTTAAAGGCGCTAATTCAAAGAGCTTTGTCCGATAGTCAAAAGCAGGAATCTGAAAAACTCAAAGCAATCGTCGAACATGGGTGGCAAAAACCCCTCAATAAAATGTTGTTGGCCATCTATTGTTGTTTGTCTAAACGTCGTCCTGTTCGTTATATGGAGTTACGGGGCTGGGGTTACTTTATTCTGAGTGAGAAACGTATACGCTATCCGGTTATCCAACAAAAAAAACTTGAAAAGAATGCTTCCGATAGCGCCAAAATGGCTGATTCATCCACAACCATTACATCTAACCATCAATATGTAGATGCAGATGCCAACGGACTGTGGATAGAATACTTCGATGAGTTAGTCGATAACTGTAGCCTGACCATAGAGCGACACGAAGAACATGGCTTGATAGTTGCCGTAGCGAATTCCAGTGAAGAGTGGTTGGTTGAAGAGTTTTATCGACGTTACCCTGGTACTATTCAACAAATCTACGATTATATCCTTGGTCGTAACAAACTATTCCCAGAGTCAGAGCAGTCCTCAGACCGACATATGACCTCTATATCTGAGGCAAACGGTTTTTCACAATTGTTGATCTGTGTAAACAGCATCAACAGCGTTGATTTCCCTATCGCAAGAACACTATCACAACTACTGGAAAACGGCGCTCAGATGATAGCGGCTCGCGAGCAGCACATTCGGGCCAACAACAATGGTAAAATTAGCAGAACACGATCAGAAAAGCTGCTGAACTACGTATCGTTTGGTATCGCCTTCTACATCAAAGCAATCAGAAAGAGCAGTATGTCCGTTGAGGAATACAAAGGATTTATCAGCGAGGCTCTAAACACCGTAAAAGACAGCAACATCCAAACCGAACTGCTCATAAACGCATTTGGTTTGTTGGCTGATCAGAAACAATTTTCAACCTTAGACTACATGTTTGAATTCCTCGAGCATCGAAAGAAGCAAAATATTTTATCCGCAGGTAAGTGGTGGTTTACCATGCGCCGCGTGTTTGCCTATCACATGCGAGCATCGTTGGGTGAAAGGTGCAAGGTGCTTGAAGTCATTGGCGACAAGATTAAAGTACAAAATGAAGAGAGTATTATTGTACATATGACCTACTCGCGATTATGGTTTGATGCAATTCGCGCTGACTTTTCTCATTACAGCGGTAATATCGAAGAAAGCTTTTGTGAGATTATCGCCAAACAAACGCCAGACTCCATAGAGCGCTTACTAAGCTATTACAATATGGTTGATCCTGAGTTGGTGTATCATAGTGTTTCTGAAGCTCAGCCAGTCAAATACATTGCCAACATGATGTTGTTCGGTTTACAGTCAGCCCTCGACGACCCGATGGATGCAACGTTTAAGGCCCTTCACGATGAATTGTATGAAATTATTTCGGCAAAATACCTCAGTCAGGTGACTGAAAATCATCATCAACTGCTTCATCAAAACCCGCTGCTGTCCATAAAACAACGCTGGCAACTAGATCAAACCAAAGCATTCGACGAACTGCATTCTTCACGCTTAAAAATATACTTCCAATACTTCTGTGTTGCCTCAGCTGAATGGGCGTCAGCAGCGGCAGGATTGAGCCTTGAAGGCAGCACACAAGAATCTCTAGACACCATCACTATTTACCTAAGTTGTGTGAATAAATGTCTCGAGTCTGAACAGGTTCACCAACTATGTGCTCATTGGCGCGATGCAGCCAATACATTAGAGCTGTTGGAAAGAGAAACTAAGCGACCCGACGGCGCTAGTCAACACTTCGAAATCAGTTATTTAAATTTGAAAAAGTTAATACGAAACAAAGTAAAAAGATATCGCAAAATGGCCGAATATCTCGACGGCCTGCAACAAGAAACAGTAAAGGATATTGCCAAATGAGTGTTTCAAAACCAATTGATGATATTTGCCGCAAGCTTGCCAATGGCGACGAGCCTGATAACCATCATAAATTAATACGCGTAGACAAGACCGGTGAAATACTCACAGGTTTCAGTAGCAGGTTCAAAACCGTACACCGCTTTGCTGTGCGCAATGACTATCGGGTCAAAGCGGGAATTTCCACAGTGCGTGTTGGTGATTTTGTTGCAGACGAACATCTAGATATTCCCATTCGCTGGGCTGCACACCTAGTTCAAGACGGCGCAGCTTTGATCCGCGAGTCTGTGAAAACCAATCTATCGATTCAACATACGATAGAACACGCCATGCAACAGGTGTTGCAAGCAGAAGCGGAAAAACGTGGCAACGTGGCACTGGGTTCTTGGGCGCACGGTAATAATAGAGCGTTAACAGCTATTGTAACCGCAACCCTCAAAACTCTCTCTTTGGAAGCGATATGCATCCTAGAAACAGACAAGTTTATTTCTGCTAGCATGGAGATAAAAACGCCATCATTTCCCGTACGCACCCAAGACTCAGACAGAGAAATCTCAGTCAATATAGATATGCGTATCGACCCTCTGCCAAGTAAAGGCCAGTCAGGCCCAAAAAGTAAAGTAGACTGGGATTTGCAAATACGTGCTTGGACCAAAGACTATGTAGAGCGTAACGAGACTCTAAACGATGTTTATCTAGATTCCCGTTTTGACCGCCGATTAGAAGATCATATCAACGAAAAACTTTGCCTTCACGGCTGGACAATACAACGCTTTACCCTGAAAACTCCGCGTATGGTTCAAGAAGAAAGCCTATCAGATATATTCCATGTCAACTGGACGAGCGTGAAGGGCCAGACATTCAAGTTTGATGTCAAGCTAGCCATCGTTATTCAGGATCTCGGCTTATATGATAAAATGGGCAAGCCTGGCTTAAAAAGTTTTGCTCAGGAGGTGTTAGACAAAAGCTTTGAAGCGGTCTTATTTAAACGTGATACCGATAGCCTGAGCCCCGATAACTTCAAAGAAGTACGTGAAGATGTGCACAGCATTGTTAATCAAACGGCTGCCCGCTACGGCATAGGTCTTACCACCCTAGTACCAGACCCCACTATCCCAGAGTGGGAATTGCTTAAGCCCAAGATTTATGACTTCGAGCCCAGAGATTATGAAACCAGCGATCCAGGTAGCAAGGCCAATTTTAAAATTAATCTTGAAGGGTATATTTCCTCAATAGGCGCAGCTTTTAGTGCTACATCTGTAGTTGGCTCCACAGTTGAAAAGCAAATCGAAAAAATTGCCACCGATAAAGCCGCAATCATAATGCGGGAAGTCGAGATAAGTGATTACTTTGCACATTTTCATGAAGCGCCAGAGGATAAGCAACCCGTCAAAGAAAGACTTGAACACGCAATTAAAGAGGAACTTAAAAATCGTTTCGCTTTTGAGGCTAAGCACATTTTTATCCATCAGAATGACCCCAATATGCGTAAGGATCTACGGATATTAGAAAATGATGTGGTTAAGCAAACACATCTAAAAGTAATGCCAGATATGCCACAAGAATTTGTGGGGGACGATTATTTGGTCCCCGTCGCTATTCAATGGCGCTTTGATAAACCAAGCAGAAGTAATGCGGTAAAGTTGAACTACAGACAACTTAAACTGGACGAGTTAGCTGAATCTGTCCCCGCTAAAATGAAAAATATTCTGGACGGCCTGCCTCATGACGAATTATCAGCACGTACATTTGAAGGAAAAAAAGTGCTTAAAAAACTGCTATATGAGGAGCTGAGCGCCGACTTGGGAAGTCAGGGAGTCGGTATTCATATCGAATCAGTTATTCCAAGCCTAAGTGAATCGGAAAAACTAGAATACTGGAGAAACAAAGGTCATATCGTTGAGGATATGAAGATAGAGAAATCTCTTCAAGCTAATAGAAATGCCAAATTACTCCAATTTGATACAGAAACCATGGCTATCGAAGCCAGTTACGAAACCTATCAAGCACTTATAAAACGTAGAAATCAACAAATAGAACAACATGGTCAGGTTGAGTATGAAATCGAGCAAAAAATAAAAGAATTCGAGCAAAGATTTGCCCAGCGACAACTTGGAAACCACGGACCCGAAGCTGCTGCAAGGCCATCTGATGATCCGCAGCCACGTCATAATCCAAAGGCTAATATTTCTGGCTTCTCAGAAGACTAACTCCAGCCAGACGCATAAGGAAAGAAAAAGATATGAAATCACCATTTAGCACTGGCTTTTCAGTAGGATTTCAAACTTGGGGATGGTGGGTATTCCCTTTGCTATGTGTACTACCCGTTGTTGCGTTGTGGGGAAATATTCCCGACAATATTCGCAACGGCAATGCCAACCAATTAATTATCAGCACACTGGTATATGTGCTACCGATTTGCTGGGCATATTTCACTAGTTTAAAAGCCCGACAACGTTATGGCCTTGAGCACCGTTTGCTTAAAAACGTGGCAGATAAAGCGAATCAGCAAAGGCGCAGCATTATCACCAAAGATGGCAAACAGGTGCTGGATGTTACTAAAAGTCAGCGTGACCCAGATTATTATCTCGGCGGTGAAGGGGGTGGCTCTGGTAATGAAACCGTCGCCTCTCTAATGGTTCAACAATTGGTCAAAAATGCCGAAGAAATGCGCCGTGATTCTGATTTAACCTCGCAGGTATTTATCCGCTCGTTAGTTCCGTTTAAAACCGCAGTACAAATCCCGCAACAGGTTGCGCTACGTATCGGTATTCTATTCACCTTCATCGGCCTATTGATAGGTCTTGAACCGGTTGCCAACATGTTTCAGGGCATGGGCGATCAACGCCACGCCATCGGTGAACTCATTTCAGGGTTAACCGTTGCTTTTGGAACCAGTATTGCGGGTTTAGGGGCTGCGCTGATGATCCAAATTCTGGTAACTATGGTGGACAATGCCTATGGCAAAACCTCGCGCCAACTGGAATCAGCCTGGATGGATCTGGGACATGTACTGAGCTTTACGAGACTGGAAGGCGACTTACCCGCTAATGTTGAACGTTTATCAGATGAAATCGACCAGCACCGTGAAACCGTTCATGTGCACACCAGCAACCTGATCAGAGAAGTCGAAAACTTACTTAAAGAGGGGCAGGAGCAGCGACAAATTGTGGCTGATACTTATCAAACCTTAGAAAAGAACCAGCAGGCAATCGATACTCTAGGTCAGGCACACCAAGCTCACCTGAAAGAACTCCGCACTCTGAAGGATGATATTAAATCCTATGAATCGAGATGGAATTCAACGTTGAGCCACGCACTGGCACAGGCTGATGAATTAGGCAGGGAGCGCAATGAAGCACTGATGAATCAAGTCAGTGTCAGCATCAACAACCTGAGTAAGGGTTTAGAACAAGGCCTTGCGACAATTAATGAAAGCCTCAGTAATCCAACACCTGCGAGTGATGCGAAACTTGAGTCTGTTTTAGGAACTCTGAATTCACTGGTCGAGCATTTTAAACAAAACACACCGAACAACTCATTAGAAAACAATCTTCAGCAATTAATAACTGAACTGAAAGAACAAACAAACAGAGGCGTGAATACAGCAACGGACTCTCATCAACACAGCGATGATTTAGCCCGTGTATTAAATAGCCTGAATGACAAACTTGACGCTTGGCCTAGCCAGTCACCCGAAGTAAAACCACAGGGTCGTCACGTGTTGGGGTATCTTTCTGCTAGTTTGCTAGGTGGTGTGTTTGCATGCATAGCGCTTTTGCTGGGTATGGGCCTTATCGGCGAACCTGCGCAACAAGCCATATCACAGGTGAGCAGCTTTTTAACGGTTTCTGAAAGCGAGGATTAGCAGTGCTGTTTGAAAATACTGAGCTAGAAAGCGATAACGAAATGGGACCGGGAACGGACCTTGTTCTATCTTTGCTATCGGTCATTATCACGATACTGGCTGTTGTTGGCATGAGTTATTCGGTTACAGATATTGAGCCAGAACAAGCTGTAAACTGTCAAGGTGGTAACTGCGAGCCATCAGTAACTATTGAGTCGCTGCAACTCGATCTAAAAGACGCACAGCTGGAGATCACTAAATTGACAATGCAGATTGAGAACCTCAGAGCGTCCCCTAAAAAACAACCGAGCATCGTTTACGGTGATGTACTGGAATTATACGAATCGGAGCTGGCCGTATTTGAACGGAATCAAGCTCGTATTCGTCAGGAAGATTTACCAACTCTAAGAGAGCAACTTAAGCCGCTTTACGAAAAAGTGCGTATGAGCAATGCTAACGTGATCCGCATCCACGGCTACGCTTCGCCCGAACCACGCCGCGCAGGTTTAGATCACAACTTGGATAGCAATATGGATTTATCGGTAGAGCGAGGCCTAACGATTCTGCATGCCATGTCAAGGCTAGGGATTCCCTACAAATGTATGGTTGTGGAAGGATACGGTCGCAACCGTTCACGCTTCCTAAGTAGCTTTTTGAGTCAACGGAATATCACCATTCACGAGTGGGATAGCATGTATTTGCAAGGCTTTGACCAATCGATTTTGCCTTCACAAAGAGGACGTTTACTCAGTGAACTCGAGGCTCTCTACCAATTAGACCGTCGCGTAGACCTAGTTGCCGCGATAGAAGCGGCTTCACCGTGCTCGTCGGAGGAATTAATATCGCACTTCAAGCAGGTAATTAAGCGACCCATTTTGAGCGAGCAGGGCTAAAAAACCTTGTAGCATATTTGTGATGAGTAGTTAAACAGTTGGTGGCAAATGAACGAAGTTTTTTAGCATCTTTCCGTTTGAAGATAAACAAGTTGTCACCTTCCTATAAAATGAAACATGCATAATAATTGGAGTTTTCTGCAATCATTTGTGAAAAACATATAGTTTTAAATTTTTCAATGACATAAACATATAGTTCTAGTTCAGATAATATATGTCTTAATTCTGGAATCATTGAAATATCCTTAAAAATCCATCCCTTCACAAAGTAACAACTTCGCTATTTCAACGCAGACAACAAACTTCTATGGCATCATATTGAATAATATTGTCTTTCATGGCTATACAGACATCGACAAAAAATTTATATGAACTTCAATAACATAACACTTTTAGCCAAAAAGCTATAGACAAAGTTTAATATTCATCGTGACTATCCCCCTAAAATTCAACTATCAACATTGTAATTTTCAAATGTATAGTTAAAAAAAAGGTGAGCACTAGGCTCACCTTTCAATTTTCTATGAGTCACAAACTATATTCGACTCACAAACTACCGAAATAAAGTCACTGACTTTATTAGAGTACGACAAAACCCTTACGCATCGCGGTAAGTATCAACCGCTGGGCAAGAACAGATTAGGTTACGGTCGCCGTATACGTCGTCGATACGGGTTACTGTTGGCCAGAATTTGTCTTTTGCTACGCTTGGTACTGGGAATGCAGCGTAGAAACGATCGTATGCACGGTTCCAGTCGTTGCTTAGTACGTCTGCTTGCGTGTGTGGTGCGAATACTAATGGGTTGTCTTCGATAGACCATTCGCCTGATGCAATCTTGTCGATTTCACCTTTGAT
Organism: Pseudoalteromonas flavipulchra NCIMB 2033 = ATCC BAA-314; assembly: GCA_000814665.1. GTDB lineage: Bacteria > Pseudomonadota > Gammaproteobacteria > Enterobacterales > Alteromonadaceae > Pseudoalteromonas > Pseudoalteromonas maricaloris. The sequence continues at coordinate 93,524 of JWIH01000010.1, read as the reverse complement.
AGAAACCATGGCTTCGATAAAGCGGTCGATTTCTACCTTAGACTCAGATTCCGTTGGCTCAACCATAAGTGTGCCCGCAACTGGAAACGACATCGTTGGTGAGTGGAAGCCGTAGTCTTGTAGACGCTTAGCAACGTCCATTTCGGTAATGCCTGTGGCTTCTTTCAGTGGGCGAAGGTCAACAATACATTCATGAGCAACACGGTCGTTACGGCCACGGTATAGAATTGGGAAGTGCTCGCTCAATTTAGCCGTTAGGTAGTTAGCGTTTACAATTGCCATTTCTGTTGCTTGTTTTAGGCCTTCGCTGCCCATCATCGCGATGTATGCCCACGAGATAGGTAGAATAGCAGCTGAGCCGTAAGGTGCCGCAGAAACCGCGCCGTTACCTACGTTTGTGCCTTCTACGTTGATCACGCTGTGGTTAGGCATAAATGGCGCTAGGTGCGATTTAACACCGATAGGACCAACACCTGGGCCACCGCCACCGTGTGGAATACAGAATGTTTTGTGTAGGTTTAAGTGTGATACGTCAGAGCCGATTGAACCTGGGCTAGTTACCCCAACCTGCGCGTTCATGTTTGCGCCGTCCATGTATACTTGGCCGCCGTGCTGGTGCACGATGTCGCATACTTCACGGATAGATTCTTCGTATACACCGTGTGTAGACGGGTAAGTGACCATGATGCACGATAGGTTTTCAGCTACATCTGCGGCTTTCGCGCGTAGGTCTTCCATATCGATGTTACCGTTTTTATCACAGTCAACCACAACCACTTTCATGCTTGCCATTTGTGCAGACGCTGGGTTTGTACCGTGCGCTGAACTTGGGATCAAACAGATGTTACGGTGGCCTTCACCGCGAGACTCATGGTACTTACGGATCGCGATAAGACCTGCGTATTCACCTTGTGCACCTGAGTTTGGCTGTAGTGATACTGCGTCGTAACCTGTGATGTTCACAAGCCAGTCGTGCAGCTCAGTCATCATGATCTTGTAACCTTGTGCTTGGTCGATTGGGCAGAATGGGTGTAGCTCTGCAAACTCAGGCCAAGTTACTGGGATCATTTCAGCGGTTGCGTTTAGCTTCATGGTACACGAGCCCAATGAGATCATTGAGTGGTTTAGTGCTAAATCTTTGTTTTCAAGACGCTTGATATAACGCAGCATCTCAGTTTCACTGTGATAGCTGTTGAAGTTAGCATGCGTTAAAATTTCGTCGTCGCGCACTAGGCTTGCAGGAATACCTGTGATGTTCTCGCCTGATACTTGTGCGTCTAGCGTATCAACATTTAGGCCGTGGTCGTCGCCTAAAATGATGTTAAATAGCTCTGCTACGTCTGCACGCGTTGTGGTTTCGTTTACTGCGATTGAGTATTCGCCGTTGTGGTTAAGGGCAAAGTTCACGCCTTTTGCTACTGCACGTGCCACAACCGCTTGTTTGTCAGCGTCGTCTGCTTTAACGGTAATGGTGTCAAACCAAGTGTCGTGCTTAAGTGTCACGCCTTTTGCTTTAAGACCCGTTGCAAGAATGCTTGCAAGGCGATTAATACGCTCAGCGATGATCTTAAGACCTTGAGGACCATGGTAAACCGCGTAAAACGCAGCCATGTTCGCAAGTAACACCTGTGCAGTACAAATGTTTGAGTTGGCTTTTTCACGGCGGATATGCTGTTCACGAGTTTGCATCGCCATACGTAGTGCGTCGTTACCTAAACGGTCTTTAGACACACCAATAATACGGCCTGGTAGTGAACGCTTGTAAGCATCACGCGTAGCAAAGAATGCAGCATGTGGACCGCCGTAACCCATAGGTACACCAAAACGCTGTGCAGAACCAAGCACTACGTCTGCGCCTAGTTTACCAGGTGCTTTAAGTAGCATTAAGCTCATGATGTCTGCGGCAACACAGGCAATCGCTTTTTTGTCTTGTACTTGTGCGATTAGGTCAGTAACGTCAACCACTTCACCTGATGTTGTTGGATATTGGAATAGCGCACCAAAAATCTCGTGGTTAGCAGCGTCGCTAGCAGGACCTACTACTACTTCAAAACCAAACTGCTCAGCACGCGTAGATACTACGTCGATAGTTTGTACGTGTACGTCGTCGGCAATAAAGAAGATGTTTGCTTTTTTCGCTTTAGATACACGTTTTGCAAGCGCCATTGCTTCTGCCGCTGCAGTGGATTCGTCAAGTAGTGATGCACTGGCTAAGTCTAGGCCGGTAATGTCCATAGTCAGCGTTTGGAAGTTAAGTAGTGATTCCAAGCGACCTTGCGCAATCTCTGGCTGATAAGGGGTGTAAGCCGTGTACCAACCCGGATTCTCAAGTACGTTACGTAGGATAACGTGAGGTACGTGCGTTGGGTGGTAGCCTTGACCGATATAAGATTTGAAAACCTTGTTTTTGCTTGCTACTGACTTCAGGTAGCTTAGGGTTTCCACTTCTGTGCGGCTTTCACCGATCTGTAAGCCCTCTTCTAAACGAATTGAAGCAGGTACAGTTTGACCGATCAGCTCTTCAACACTAGATACTCCAAGAGCGCTTAGCATCTCGCTCACCTGTGCTGGGCTTGGCCCGATATGGCGGCGGATAAAATCTTGCTTTTGCTCTAACTGTTCAAGAGATTTGGCGTTTGACATTAGTCCAGGTTCCTATGATCCAAATGAAAAAGGTGAATACTGTTTTTATCTAAATGAGATACCTTGGTAACGGCAGTATTCTAAAAACGTTGGCATGATCTCGTCATACCTTGAGCAAGCACCCTTGCCCAAAAAGCAACAATAAAAGCCCCTAAAAAGGGGCTTTTATTACTATCAACAAATTAGTCTTCGTCGATTGAATTTGCGTAGCCTTCAGCGTCTAGTAGGTTATCTAGCTCAGACTCATCAGACGCTTTAATTTTGAACAACCAACCGTCACCGTAAGCATCGTTGTTTACAGTTTCAGGCGCATCTTCTAGGTCTTCGTTGATTTCAACGATAGTACCGCCGATTGGTGCATAGATGTCTGACGCTGCTTTTACAGACTCAGCTACCGCACAGTCTTCACCCGCGTCAACTTCATCATCTACGTCTGGTAATTCAACGAATACCATGTCGCCTAGAAGTTCTTGTGCGTGCTCAGTGATACCAACAGTGTATATGCCGTCACCTTCAGCGCGAACCCACTCGTGTGAAGTAGCGTACTTTAACTCGCTAGGAATGTTGCTCATTTTTTTGTTCCTTTGGTCGGTTGCGATGTCACCCCGTGAGCGACATCAATGTTATTCTATTTATTATCTATAAAAACTAGATAATTGACTTGCCGTTACGAACGAAGCTTGGCTTAACTACTTTAACATCAACTAGCTTCTTACGCATTTCAACTTGTGCAGTCTCGCCAATTGAACGAGGTACACGCGCAAGCGCTACACTGAAGCCTAAAGTTGGTGAGAATGTACCAGAAGTGATAACACCTTCGCCACCTTCTACGATAACTTTAGAACCACCACGTAATACGCCTTTGCTTTCTAGGACTAAACCTACCAGCTTATCAGAGCTTTGCTCCGCACGCTGTTTAGTGATAGCTGCACGACCGATAAAGTCACGCTCCTCTGGCTCCCATGCAATTGTCCATGCCATGTTCGCTGCAAGTGGAGACACCGTCTCGTCCATGTCTGAGCCGTAAAGGTTCATGCCCGCTTCTAAACGTAGCGTATCACGTGCACCTAGGCCAGCTGGACGCACACCTGCGTCTAATAATTTTTGCCATAAGTCCGCCGCACCGTCATTGTGTACTACGATCTCATAACCCTCTTCACCAGTGTAGCCAGTTGTTGCGATAAATAGGTCGCCAGCTTGCACACCAAAGAATGGCTTCATGCCTTCAACAGCCGCTTGTTGTTGTTCGTCTAGGATAGTTGCTGTTTTTGCTTTTGCGTTTGGACCTTGTACCGCAATCATCGCGTACTCAGGACGCTCAGTAACTGCCACATCAAAATCTGCTGCTACCGCACCGATATGTGCAAGGTCTTTTTCGCGTGTTGCAGAGTTAACTACTAGGCGATATTGCGTTTCAGTGAAGAAGTAAATGATAAGGTCATCAATCACGCCGCCTTGCTCGTTTAGCATGCCTGTGTATAGCGCCTTACCAGCCACAGTAAGCTTAGCTACATCATTTGCAACTAGCTTTTGTAAAAATGCCTTTGCGTCTACACCTTCGATATCAACAATCGTCATGTGTGAAACGTCAAACATGCCCGCGTCTTGACGCACCGCGTGGTGCTCTTCAATTTGTGAGCCATAATTGATTGGCATTTCCCAACCGTGGAAGTCTACCATTTTCGCGCCAGCTTCTAGGTGCTTCGCGTGTAGTACTGTTTTAGAAGTCATACTTATCCTTCACTTTTTTACTCAGCCGCCATCGGTTGGCGCTGAGGGGGTTATTGTTATCGCGCTTACGATAACTGCACGGAATTTATGAAACGAGTTTAAAACCAGCGTCAGTGAGCGTCGTTTGCCACTTATCTAACACAGCAGCTTGCGCAATCAACTGATACTGTTGCTGTTCGTCCACCAGCAAGGTCGTAATAAATACTTCACCGCTTTGCTTGCCATAGCAGGCATTTTTATCTGAGATCCTAAGGCCTGGCGTTAACGTAAAGTCACTGACTAAACGCTCAAACGCAAGCTCACCGCTTATGGTGGCAGCAACTAAATCATGACGGCGTACCAGTTCAATATCGAACTCGTCAGCATGGCTATCAATCAGTGTTGCCAGCTCAGCGGCTGCGCTTTCACTTACAACAAAACGGTAAGCCGTTTCACTAAAATAGTACACGGCGAAATTTTCGCCACTGTCTAGTTTGCCTTGAAAACCTAAACCCGGTGCCATTAACTTATTCAAGTTAAGTGCAAGAATTTGGCTTAAGAAAGGCGTGGTCTCAAAGCCGCTGAAATCGAGTACAACAACAGCATCAGTTGGCATGTAATGGTTTTGCGCCGGAACACTGCCCTGACGGTGCTTTGCAAAGATAATTGGCGTGACGCTCATGGCACTACCTTAGTGAAATTTCGATGAGCAAAAGTATAAGGATGCGCAAACTCAACAACAAATTGTATTTACTTATCAATTGATAAATAATATTAATGTACTTGGGTTTTATAAATTGCATTTCCTTATATGAAAAACTTATCAATTGATGGATTAAGAACACTGGTCACTGTGGTTGATGTCGGTGGCTTTGCCAAGGCCGGGGAATTGCTTGGCTTATCTCAGCCTGCTGTTAGCTTGCAAATCAAACGGTTAGAAGACATGCTAGGTTGCAAGCTGTTTAAAAAGCAGGGCCAAAGGCAGGTGTTGAATCAATATGGTGAGCTACTTTTGCCCCTAGCCAAACAAATGCTGCAGCAGAACGATGCAATTATTCAGCAATTTACCTCAGAGAGTGTGACAGGCCGAGTACGTTTAGGCATTCCAAGTGAGTTTGCAGCACGGATCTTACCTTCTATTATTGGCGATTTCGTTTCTTTATACCCTGATGTTGCATTAGAAGTTAAATCAAGACTGAGTAAACACTTACTTTCTGTGGTAAGGCAAGATCAATTTGATTTGGTGCTAGCGCTTAATGAAGAACTCTCATCCTCTAAGTATCCAGTCTTTATGCAGGATCAATTAGTTTGGGTTGGCGATTTATCGCTTGCGCAGCATTCGGTTGTTACCTTAGTCACCGCGCCGGAGGGTTGTATTTATCGCCGCCGCGCTATCGAGGCGTTGCAGCAAGCTGGATTACAATACCGTATCGTATATAGCAACGCCGACTTAACCGGCCTTACCGCCGCTTTAAAAGAGGGACTCGGGATCACTGTGCTAGCCAAAAGCACCGTGCCAGCAGAGCTCCCCTATCAGACCCAAACCCAAATATTACCCGAACTCGGACAAATCGGTATCAGCCTTGTCAAAAACACCCAAGAATCCGCCCACGCGGTTGATAAACTCGCTGAGTTTATCGCATTGAGGTTAGGTTAAGAGATCGCGATGTAAACCCGCACCTACCAGCAACATAAAATCTCTGTGGGAGCCGCTTTACGCGGCGATCTTTTTATTTACCGCCTATCGCTTCTTTGGCGAACAAATGCTTGATTGGGCCGAGGTTGTCGACCAAGCTCAGGCCCACACCGCGCACTAGCTTTTTAAGCGGATGGCTGCCTTCAAACAGCTCTTTAAGCCCTTGCATCATGGCAATATGCTTTTGGGCATCTGCTTTTCTGCTGCGCTCATATTGGCGCAGTATCCGTGTGCTGGCAAATTGCTCTTGCGGTGCTGATAACAAGGTGGTCAGATACGCAGCGTCTTTTAGCCCTAAATTCATGCCAAGACCTGCAAGCGGGTGAATGGTATGTGCCGCATCGCCCATTAAAACGATCCGCCCTTGCACCCATTGTTTTGCATAACGCATGGTCAAAGGAAAAACATGTCTTTCGCTAATCAATTCACACACACCGCACTGCATATCAATTGCAGCACTTAATGCTTTGTTAAACGCCCCGACCGGCATGGCTTGTAGCTGCTTTGCTTTATCCGGTGCGGTAGACCATACAATTGAATGAGTATATGGGTCATCAAGCGGTAAAAAGGCCAGCGGTCCATCAGGAAGGAACACTTGTCTTGCTGTTGCATCATGAGGCGCTGCGGTTTTTATCGTTGCAACCAGCGCATGGTGGTCATAATCCCAATACGTGATTGGCATATTAAACTGCTGGCGAATAGCCGAACGTGCGCCATCAGCCGCCACCACTAGTTTCGCCATCACAGGTTCACCAGTAGCTAAGGTTAGCAACACATCGGTGTCTGTTTGATGCAAGCTTTGGTATTTTGTGTTCCACATCAGTTTGGCCGATTGCTGTGCTTCGAGTGCTGTTAACAACGCATAGCGAATGGCGTCGTTTTCAATGATGTGACCAAGCTCAGGTAAGTCTAACGAGACATTATCAAAGGCGATTTTACCAAAGCTGTCTTTATCGCGTACATCCATACGAGTATATGCCGCGGCGCGCTGCGCTTTAATATCAGGCCACACGCCCAAGCGCTCGAATAAAGCCTGACTTGCAGCGCTTATCGCACTCACGCGTGCGCTGTATTCTTGTGCCAATGGTGTTGGCTTTTCACCACTGTCTAACACTAGTACGGAGATATTTTGCTGCGCAAGCCCTAGCGCCAGCGTTAAACCAACACATCCACCACCAACAATACAAACTTGAACTTGTTGCATGCCAACTCCTTTATCCTTTATATCCCATCAATTGCTTGGCCAGCGGCGCTCTTGCTGTTTTGGACAACGCCATGGTAAGTAGACCTAAACTACGGCCTAAGGCTAAGGTTCTTGATGAGTTTGAAAATAGTCGAACGAGCGCATCGGTTAATGTCATCACCGTATTAATATCTTGCGCTCGCGCCAGTTGATAAGCACGCGTAAATTGAAAACTACCCCACTCTTCAAGCGTATTTGCCTGACATTGTGAGGTTAGTACTTGAATATCTCGTAGACCTAAATTAAAGCCCTGTCCTGCAATGGGATGTATGGCATGCGCCGCATTGCCAATCACCACCACGCGATGATGAGTGAGTTGCTCTACTCGCCCAAGCACTAGAGGGTAGCTTGCTCTCATACCCACTTGCACAAAGCGCCCAGCGCGATATCCAAAGGCTTGCTGCAATGCAGCTAAAAACTCGTGTGCTGTCATCGCTTCAAACTCGCTGAGGTGCTCATTTGGCATACACCACACCAGTGAATAGCGATTATCACTCATTGGCAGAAGTGCCATCGGGCCATGTTCGGTAAAACGCTCGAACGCCTGACCACCATGAGCCGTGTCGATTTGCACATTGGCAATCAATGCACCTTGCTCGTAGCCTATGCTATCAAAGCCGATATTGAGCTTAGCCCGCGTGGGAGATTGCGCGCCATCCGCAACAACCAGTAATCGACTTTGTAATTGCTCGCCATTATCGAGCGTCAGTTCAACCTGCTCTGGTTGTTGATGTATATGCGCCACTTGGTTCGGACAAAACAGTGCAATATCAAGATTGCTCAACTGCTCGTGTAAAAAGCTGCCATAGGGATTGACTTCAACTACATAGCCTAACGCTTTTTGGTTGTAGTCTTCAGGGTTTATCCACGCTTTACCAAAGTGACCTCTGTCTGAAACATTCACTTGTGTGATTGGCTCAACGTACTGCCACTCGGGATTAAATAGATTTAGCTCGCCCAAAAATGCGACCGACTGCGCAGCAAGCGCAATACTACGGTCGTCAAAACTTGGATGCTGTTTACCTTTTGGCGCAAAGGCTTCAATAACCGCAATCTTTGCCTGCGGAGAGACTTTTTTTATGGCGATGGCGGCGCTGGCTCCTGCCATACCACCACCAACCACGACGACATCAAACTGTTGCACGCAAAGTGTCCACTAGTTATTCATTAATGCTTCTATTTCTGCGATGGTTTTTGGCACCAGTGCGGTTAAGTTTTCATAACCTGACTCGGTGACCAACAGATCATCTTCGATACGAATGCCAATTCCTTTATACTCATCAGGAACTTGCGCATCTTCGTCAAAATACAGACCCGGCTCAATGGTAAGTACCATGCCAGGTTCAAATGGACGATCCGCTTCATCTAACTTGTATTCACCGACATCGTGAACATCAAGACCTAGCCAATGACCTAAACCATGCATGTAAAATGCTTTGCATGCCTGCGCTTCTAGGAGTTCGTTAACGTCGCCCGCAAGAATGCCTAAATCTACTAGTCCTTGAGTCAATACAGTCATCGCCACTTGATTGGCTTTAACTAATGTACCACCCGGTTTTACTTCACCAAAGGCCGCATTTTGCGCCGCCAATACCAACTCATAAATCTTACGCTGCGCATCAGTAAACTGGCCGTTTACAGGGAAAGTGCGAGTTATATCAGCCGCATAGCCTTCAAGTTCACAACCCGAATCAATCAGTACTAAGTCGCCGTCCTGTAGCGCATCACAGTTGTCGGTATAGTGTAAAATCGTCGCATTGATGCCGCTGCCAACAATGGTGCCATAGGCTGGATGACGCGCACCGTTCATTGCATAATGATGATGAATTTCGGCTTCAAGCTGGTATTCCGTTGCGCCCGGCTTGGCAAACTGCATCGCGCGTTTGTGCGCCTCAGCACTAATTCTGCCCGCTTCGCGCATGATGGCGATTTCAGCATCCGATTTAAATAAGCGCATTTCATGGACGAGTGGGCGAATATCTTTGATTATCTCAGGGGCACGATAGCCCTTTTTCGGTGCGCCACGCAATGTACTTAGCAACTGCCAAACCTTATCATCAAAGGCGTTATATGTGCCTTGCCCGTAGAATAATACCTTGCGACCATTCACGAGATTTAATAGCTCGTCGTCTAAGTCACTCAGCGCAAAGGTTTGGTCGAGTTCAAGTTGCGATTTAGCTTGCTCATAGCCCATCCGGCGACCATGCCAAATCTCAGCAACCTTATCTTTATTACGACAAAACAGCGTAGACTGCGCATTGCCGTCTCTGTCTTTCGTAAGCACCAAAACCGCATCCGGCTCTTTAAATCCCGTCAGGTAAAAAAAGTCGCTATCTTGGCGAAACGGAAATTCAGTGTCGCGGCTACGGGTTAACTCTACGGCCGCAGGAATAATCGCTACGGCGTTGTTATCTAGTGCCGCAATAAGACGCGCACGGCGTGCTACAAACTCGCTGTTTTTTATCATAATTAATGTATCGTCTTTGATGTGCTAACGGACTGGGGCTCTTTACCCATCTCGGCAAAGCATAACAGTGTAGAAACACGCACATATTCTACCACTTCGAGCAGTGCTTCTTTATCGTCGTTGTTGTCTTCAAAACCAGTATCAAGCTTAGTTATTTCGCTAAAGTCGTTAATCACTTCTTTAACATCTGCAGATAACTTACCGTAATCTTTTTGCTTTAAACCAAAGCCCAGTAAAAAGCCTGATACCCAAGCAATCAGTGCGTTAGCTTGATCATGTAATGACTCATCTTCTGGCGGCAAGTAAAGTTCAAACTGGAACTCGCCGTCGTTGAAGTGCTCGGCAACTTGCTTATATAAATCGATGCAAAACTCTCTAATTGGCGCTGAAAATTTTTGACCGTCGTTAAATACGTCACTCAATAACCCTAAATACTCTGAATCTTCAATATTCAGACCACAGGCCAATAGCCCAGAAATGGTGCCGTGAACTTCGGCAGGGGCAATAAATAGTTCGTGTTTTTCTAATAGCAATTGAGCTTGCTGGTAGTCTTTGAATTCGCTCATAAATACATTCCCAAGCAATTGATACTCCAATGCTACCATCGCAGCCTTTGCAACTCCAACGAATTGTATGATCAACCTCAAGGCTGCTTTAGATTTCATCAATTTAGTGAAATAGATATGGCGAATGAATGGGTGTGTAAGAGGTGGAGGGATTGCAGAGCAAGTCCACAATCCCGTTAAACTAGCTTGATTGGCTTTACTTACCGCTTGCGTTGATCTTGATAAGTTCAGACAGCGTTTCTGGATTTTGTGCCATAGCCAAAGATAGCTGTTGCCCAAGCGCCATCATATTTTGGCTTTGTGGTACGGTCACAGAAATTGACAAAGACTCCATTCCAGATACAAAACCCGTGATTGCATCTTTTAATTCTTGCGGCATCGGTGAATACATTAACTGCTGTGCTGTCACCGCTTCAAAGTCATCTTTGGTCATTCCTTGCTGTGCAAGTTCAGCTTCTATGAATTGAGGCAAGGTGCCTGCATTGTCAATATTCACAGCCAGCGATTTTAATTCGAGCGATTGCATTGCTGTCATCATTTGCGACTGTACTTGAAGCTCTTGCTCAAGGTTTGGTGTATCGCCTTGAATTTTTGACGCCGCTAATGAAGCATCCATAAAGGCCTTACTATTTCCAAACGCAGCATTAAAAGAGGTTTTTACAATACCTTCTGCCGACGTTGCGAATTTCACCTCGCTGGCGCCAGATGCATCGTCATAGGCAAGACTTGTTTTTAAATGATAAGTTGCATTGACCAGCTCCGGCGACATCCCTTGGGTAAACTCTGCTGCTTCTTTTGCTAATTTTAAACCAACTAGGTCAAGTTCAGTGTAGGGGCTGATTTTGTCTTGCTCATAACCGACAATATTGAGCTTATCGATGGTAAATAATGTTATTTTTTCATCAGGTTGTGAGATCGTTAAATCGGTAATTTCTACACCGCGAGAAAATAAATCAACAGAGCTATTTGCAAAACTCACCGTAAGGCCACTTTGCTGTTCAAAACTTGAGATTTGCTTGGTGATCTCTTGTTTCACTTGCTCATTTACATAATAGTTTGCGCCAACATACCCTGCGCCTGCTAACACCACAACGGCAACTGCTAATGTGGACTTATTCATATTTCACTCCATTATTTAAAAAAGTGCCTCAAGCGCTTCGCTAAGGCTAGAGACGGCAACAATTTCCATCCCTTCAATATTTTCTTTTGGTTTATTTGCTTTTGGTACAATTGCTCTTGTAAATCCATGCTTAGATGCTTCACGCAACCGCTCTTGCCCACTAGGCACCGGTCGGATCTCACCTCCTAACCCCACCTCACCAAATACCACCAGCTGCCTGTCTAACGTTTGGTTTTTAAAGCTTGAAACCAGTGCGGCTATTAAGGCTAAATCAGCGCTGGTTTCGGTCACTTTGACACCGCCTACAACGTTTACAAACACATCTTGATCCGACACCTGTAAACCGCCGTGACGATGCAATACAGCAAGTAACATGGCTAAACGATTTTGTTCCAAACCAACAGTGACGCGACGAGGGTTGGCGAGCTGTGAATAGTCGACTAGTGCTTGGACTTCCACGAGTAATGGTCGCGTACCTTCCCAAATAACCATAACTAATGAGCCTGGTGTTTGCGCTTCACCACGATTTAAGAAAATAGCCGAAGGATTGTTTACTTCCTTTAAGCCCTGGCTTGTCATAGCAAACACACCCAACTCGTTTACAGCACCAAAACGGTTTTTATTGCCACGTAATGTTCTAAAGCGGCTGTCGGCACTGCCTTCAAGTAAAATAGAGCAGTCAATACAATGCTCCAGCACCTTAGGACCGGCCAGTGTACCATCTTTAGTTACATGCCCCACCATGATAATGGCAACCTGATTGGTTTTGGCAAAACGCGTCAAATAAGCAGCGCTTTCACGTACTTGAGAAACCGACCCGGGTGCCGATTGGATATCACTCATATGCATTACTTGAATTGAGTCGATAACCATAATACTTGGCTTTTCACGAAGCGCGAGCTGACAAATCGTCTCAACATTGGTTTCTGCGAGTGTTTTAAGCTTATTTGTAGGCAGCCCCAACCGTGTCGCACGCATGGCAACTTGTTGCAGCGACTCTTCACCAGTGACATACAAAGTGTTCATGGTTTCGGCAAGGCGACACATAGTTTGCAGCAACACCGTACTTTTACCAGCGCCGGGGCTACCACCAATTAATATTGCACTTCCCGGTACAACACCACCACCAAGTACACGGTCAAACTCTTTAAAGCCTGTTGAAAATCTAGGTAATTGCTCTAGGTTAACTTCATCTAAGGTTTGTACTTTAGCTTCAACAAGACCGGCATAACCTGACGTTGAACCGCCTTGAGGGACTGATTTTGCTGATGGAACGCGAAATTCCGTTACGGTATTCCATGCCTTACACTCCGAGCATTGGCCTTGCCAACGCGCGAATTCGGCACCACAATCGCTACATACAAATGCTGTTTTCTTTTTTGCCATAAATTACAGGTATATATCTTGCTTAAACACAATAATAGGTTAAGAATAAACTAATAAAGCGCCAATGTTGACATAATATTGGCGGTGACCCAACTGGTCACATAAAATGAGCGCGTGTAAAACTGTTTATGCCTGAAGATAGATTACAAAAATATCAAAGCTTAATTGAAGATTTAAAGCTGGATCTTGGCGATCCGGCTTTTGATCGCATATTTAAGCAACGTACTGCGGACCTATCCAAGCCGGACCAATTTCTATTAAAAATGGAAATGTCGCGGCTATCTCAGCCCGTGGCACGATTTATTGACCTCAGAGGACAAGTCGCAGGTCAAGTTAAGCCTTATGAATATGAAGGCAAACAGCACTTTATGGATGACTTAGCAATCGAAGTATTCGAGCGGGAAGTCGCTAAACATGGGGGTTATACCCTTGCAGTTTACGAATCCGTAATGAGTACCGACAATAATTATAAGGTCATGCAAAGGCAGGCCAAAGCACGCGAAGAAGAAGTAGAAAAAGACGCGGTCAATCATAATTACACTAAACTAGTCCGTTTCGCGTCGTACGAAAGCCGCTCCGAAGAGCGCATGAATTACTCCATTAAGATCACTGTGGAACTGGCAAAAAACCGCCCTAAGGTTTCCGCAACTACCTCCGATATTTCCCTCAGCGGCGCTAAAATAAAATTACCGACCAATCAACAGGTAGATCCCGGACAAATTATTTCGATCCGCTTAGTGGGTCTCGAGCAAGACTTTGAACTTGGCTTGAAAGAAGGTATTCAGTATGAAGTCGTCGCTGTAGAACCCGGCACGATTGAATACAACCAAGTTCGCTTAAAACGCACATTTATCGAGAAAAACCAAGGGTTTGATGACTTTTTAAATAGTTTTATACACGGTAACAAACGCCGCTATAAGATAAATCTCGACAACACTTTGGATGCCGTCGTTTGTAAAGGCTACGAACAGTATTATTTTCCACGCGTCTGCTCTTTGTTTGTTTTCATCAGTGAGAAACAAAAACAGCTTTATCCAAGCATGGTGCTTACCAACGAAAATAACGCCCATATCAATTACTACTTTGAGGACGAAAGAAAACAATCAGGCCTTTATTCCGTCTTCAACCAAAAACGAATGCAGCGACTGCTTGCGCTTTCTGGCGCGGTAAAAGAAGCGGTATGCCATGTGTTTACTCACTCTAGTCAAGGCAAAATGTACTTTTACTCAGCCTTTGACTTTGAGCTGGAAGAAATGCAGCAACTAAACGATCTGTTCTTTGCCTTTGGCAGCCAAAAAGACAGCTGGCGCACGTTTAAAGTACAACTCATGCCAAGCCATCATGAGGATGCGTTTATCCCGCTTTCGCTTCCCGCAAGTGCAGGCAAAAATGTCGAAAAGCTAAATAAACGCCCCACCCCAAGGGTGCAAGGCTTTATCCAAGACGTGAAATATCTCATGTTACTGACAGATATTGGAAACCCGTCGATCACTGAGCGATTCCAACGCCTGAGTTACGAACAAAGTTTAGTTAATCAGTTAAAGAAGTTCGGTCACGGCAAGTCAGCCACTCCTCCTCCGCTTGAGGTGGTTGCGTTAGAATACGTTAACTTACGTGCACACAGGCGCTACCTTTATAAAACCAATGTCGTCGTTCATATTGATGGTCAAGGCACGTTCAACTGCGTTACCCGTGATTTTTCTGTCATGGGTTTACAAATAGAGTGCGGCCAAGAAATGCCGCTGAGTAAAGGTGACTCAATACACTTAGACTTAGTCGATTTGCAGAGACTGACGAAACAGCACAATTTAACGAATTTGCGCTATGAAGTAATGATGGTCAATAAAACTAAAACTATCATTAACTTGAAAGTGCAGAAAATAGGTCAACTCGACCATTCTGCCATGGGGTTCTTTAAAGCCCTTATTGAGAGCAACAAAGACAAGCTGGTTGCTTGTGATGAAGCGCCAAAGGTGCCGGGGCTATCACTTGCACTGCGTAACATGGTGACTAAATCCGTTTGCCAGTTTCCACTTTATTTACATAAAGAAACTTCACATAATGCGGTGGGAGCAATTGGACAGGGGCTTTACCCGACATCCCTTCACCACTTACTGCATTCGTTTAGCGATAATGACGATAACACCTTGGACGCCAAAGCCGTTTTCCCCGACCGTTTCGTCGAAGAAAAGCTCACCGAAATTCTAAAAACAAAATCGCGACAGGATAAACCGCTCAAATACTTGGTGTTTATTAAGTTTGATCCAAACCAAAGCAGTCAACACGAAGCGGTAGGTGCGCAAGTTATTGCCCATGAAGAGGCCATTGATAGCCTGTATTTGTATGCTAAAAAAGCACTACGCAATGACCTACTCTTTATCTATCAGCTTTATGTATCAAAAACCGGCCGCCCAGATATGGATTATCTTGCGAATGAGCTGCGCTATGTAAGCCACTATGCAATCCACAAAGCAAAAGACCTAGAAGAAGCGCTTTGGTCGGTAACTGGGGTGTGTGATTTGATAGATGTTACGGAATATGTGGTTCGAAACATGGGCTTTGATGCGCCGCTTGTTACCAAAATGGAAGAGCAGAAAAAGCGCTGGTTAGAGGCCAATTTTAAACACTGATTTCAACTGCTCCATATGCCCTTACAGTATATGGAGCATTTGTTATAAAGGTGTGTAATTTGCAGCTAGGGCTACTCCACCCAACCAAATAGGGTTAATACTGCGATAATCACGAGATAAAACAAAATATTACGTTTCACGAGGCGCATCATACAGCTTGCTTCAAAAGTACAACCTAAAAACTGTTGCTCAATTTGCTCAGCCGCAAGTGCAGTGCTTGTGACGATTTGACGATTTGTGGTTTTAAAATCTAGCACATACTTCAACCAACTTGACGTGCCTTTACTGAAGTTACCGATGATCAAAAAACCAAAGCTTGCGATTCGAGCAGGAAGCCAATTTAGCCAATAAAATAACCGGCAAAACTGCTCAAACACATGCTGTAGCGGCGGATTTTCTTGCTCATGATGCCAATGCACAATTTGTCTTACCATCGCATATAGCACAGCGCCCGGCGCGCCCAACGCCACAAACCAAAAAATAACTCCGCAGTAATGTTGAAAGTTGATCCACGAAAGCGTCTGACCAAACGTCTCGCCGCCCGGCTCATCTTCTAATTTGTCTTGCCCCATTTGCAACGCATAAAGCGTAGCCGCTTCGTTATCACCTCTGGTCAGCGCATTCAAATAGCCTTTATAAAGCTTGCGATATTTTGCACAGCCAAAACAGACTAAGAGCACACAGATATTGATTGCAAACTGCCAAAACACAAAGTCACTTAGGCTGTAAATAAAAGCAACAACCAATGCAGGAATAACTAACCAAAGCATCACACCGAAATGCGAACCCAACATGGCATTTGGCTGAGTCCAAGATTTGGTTTTCGCGTAGTAACTTTGCAGGTAATGGTCGACTTGCCAGTAGTTCGCCCGCGCGCCAAGTCGTTCAATAATAAGCGCGATGATGATAGAAATTAAGATCATGCTTGCCTAGCTCTCTTGGTTATTTAACAAGGTAAAATAATGCTGCCAATCAAATGCTGCCCCTGGATCTGTCTTTCTTCCTGGAGCAATATCATTGTGCCCTACAATACGATCATTCGTCAGCTTTGAATAGTGCTGCTGCAGCCAACGCGTTGTTTTTACTAAACTCGCATATTGCGCTTCGGTATATGGCGTGGTGTCTGTGCCCTCCATTTCAATACCAATTGCAAAGTCATTACAGCGCGTTCGACCTTGCCACTGCGACACTCCCGCATGCCAAGCCCGTTCAATGAAGGGAACGTATTGGGTGATGCTACCGTCACGACGTATAACGCAGTGCGCCGACACTCTTACTCCCTCTAAGTCAGAAAAAGTTGGATGTGCGCCGCAGTCCAGCGTGCCCATAAATAACTCTTCCACGTACGGCGTGCCAAAGCACCCTGCGGGCAACGAGATATTATGGATCACCAGTAAATCTATCTCACACGCTTGCGGTCTTTCATCGTAATGGGGGGATTGCTTGTGTTTAGCAAAAGGTAGCCAATTCAAAGTATTAGTTCCAAGCCTTGGTTTGCATTCGATTATAAAGACAAAATAAGACAAAAGGTAGGGATGGATTTATGTGTAATGTAACGATAGTACCGGGACATAAAAGACATAATAGTTCGATATCAAATTGCAGCTGGCAAACAATAACCGTAACAGCGGGTTTACCCCGCGACCTCCGTTTTAGCCGTCAACTCATTCTTTACAAACACGGCTTTGTATTTCAAATACTCTGTCGCGACATAAAGTCGCTGCTACGAAAATACATATTGGTTTCGACGTAAATTCACAGCAAACAACACATACACGTAGCAGCGGGTTTACCCCGCGACCTCCGTTTTAGCCATCAACTCATTCTTTACAAACAAGGCTTCGCACTTCAAACACACCGTCGCGACATAAAGTCGCTGCTACAAAAATACATATTGGTTTTCGGCATAAAGTCACAGCATGCAATACATACACGTAGCAGCGGGTTTACCCCGCGACCACCGTTTTAGCCATCAACTCATTCTTTACAAACAAGGATTTGCATTTCAAATACTCTGTCGCGACATAAAGTCGCTGCTACGAAAATACATATTGGTTTCGACGTAAAGTCACAGCAAACAACGCATACACGTAGCAGCGGGTTTACCCCTCGACCTCCGTTTTGGCCATCAACTCATTCTCTACAAACAAGCCTTTGCATTTCAAACACACCGTCGCGACATAAAGTCGCTGCTACGAAAATACATATTGGTTTCGACGTAAAGTCACAGCAAACAACGCATACACGTAGCAGCGGGTTTACCCCGCGACCTCCGTTTTAGCCATCAACTCATTCTCTACAAACAAGCCTTTGCATTTCAAACACACCGTCGCGACATAAAGTCGCTGCTACGAAAATACATATTGGCTTCGACGTAAATTCACAGCAAACAACACATACACGTAGCAGCGGTTTTACCCCGCGACCTCCGTTTTAGCCATCAACTCATTCTTTACAAACAAGGCTTTGCATTTCAAACACACAGTCGCGACATAAAGTCGCTGCTACAAAAATACATATTGGTTTTCAACATAAAGTCACAGCAGCAACACATACACGTAGCAGCGGGTTTACCCCGCGACCTCCGTTTTAGCCATCAACTCATTCTTTACAAACAAGGCTTTGCATTTCAAATACTCTGTCGCGACATAAAGTCGCTGCTACGAAAATAAACAACGATTCGGCATCAAATCACAGCAAACAACGCATACACGTAGCAGCGGGTTTACCCCGCGACCTCCGTTTTAGCCATCAACTCATTCTCTACAAACAAGGCATTGTATTTCAAATACTCCGTCGCGACATAAAGTCGCTGCTACAAAAATACATATTGGTTTCGACGTAAAGTCACAGCAAGCAATATGTACACGTAGCAGCGGGTTTACCCCGCGACCACCGTTTTAGCCATCAACTCATTCTTTACAAACAAGGCTTTGCATTTCAAATACTCTGTCGCGGCATAAAGTCGCTGCTACAAAAATACACAAGGGCTCAACATCAAATCACAACAAGCAACACATACACGTAGCAGCGGGTTTACCCCACGACCACCGTTTTAGCCATCAACTCATTCTCTACAAGCAAGGCCTTGCACTTCAAACACACAGTCGCGACATAAAGTCGCTGCTACAAAACACACAAGGGTTCAACATCAAATCACAGCAAGCAACACATACACGTAGCTGCGGGTTTACCCCACGACCACCGTTTTAGCCATCAACTCATTCTCTACAAGCAAGGCCTTGCACTTCAAACACACAGTCGCGACATAAAGTCGCTGCTACAAAAATACATATTGGTTTTCGACATAAAGTCACAGTAAGCAACACATACCCGTTCGACATCAAATCACAGCAAGCAACGCATACACGTAGCAGCGGGTTTACCCCGCAAAATAAAAGCCACCCCGTCAAATTTCGTGAATTCTTCTCCATCAATTGTACTCCTAGGCAAACGCGCGTAAAATTCGGCCATTGCAGAAAAAATGAAAAGACAACCTATGATTGACCAAAACCTTATCAGCCAAATGGTAAAGCAGGCGCTAGACGAAGACCTTAATTATCAAACACCAAACGAAGGTGATATTACCGCAGCCCTTATCCCAGAAACGCAGCAAGCAAATGCCTATGTGATCACAAGGGAAGATTGTGTGTTCGTTGGTAAAGCGTTAATCGAAGAAGTTTTTCAGCAGGTCGACCCAAGTGTTAGCGTCAACGTACTTGTGAACGACGGCGATTTTGTTGCCGCCAACACTCGCTTGTTTACCGCAAGCGGCTCAGCAAGAGCGATTCTAACCGCAGAGCGCACGGCGCTTAACTTTGTACAAACGCTATCGGGCACGGCGACCACCACTGCTAAGTATGTTGAAGTGCTGAGCGGTACGCAAACTAAACTGCTAGATACACGTAAAACCATCCCAGGATTAAGAGCGCTACAAAAATACGCCGTTAAATGTGGCGGTGGTAAAAATCATAGAATTGGCCTCTTCGACGCGTATCTTATTAAAGAAAATCACATTGCCGCCTGTGGCAGTATCGCCAAAGCCGTTGCGACTGCGCGTAATAACCACCCAGACAAGCCGGTAGAAGTTGAAGTAGAAAACCTAGGCGAACTACAACAAGCCTTAGATGCTGGCAGCGATATTATTATGCTGGACAACTTCAGCGTAAGTGAAATTCAACAAGCGGTTGAAATCACGCAAGGTAAAGCTAAGCTAGAAGTCTCTGGTAATATGACCATTGAAATTTTGACGACTTACGCACAAGCTGGTGTTGATTTTATTTCAAGCGGCGCACTGACCAAGCATGTACAAAGCATCGACCTGTCGATGCGCTTTGAATAATGTAAAGCTTTAACAACTTCCTCTCTTTTATACATGCAAAAAGGGCCTTGATTGAGCCCTTTTGTTTTTCTGTCTTACTTAATGTGGCATTCAAGCTATCAATGCGACACTGCCAGTAATGGCTCAACTTTGCGTAGCTAGTCTTATTTAATAACAAAATCGCTACCATAAACGGAGTGTTCTGCACTTTCCCGTAATCCCACGTAATAGATAAAGTTTTCTATTTCGTTGACAAACCTACTTAAAACCCGTTAAATACGACAAAAGAACTAGAGTGTAACAAGATCTTAATGTTCGGTAACGATTGGTTCCGTTCGTTTTTTGAACCGATATTAGGAAAGCTTGAGCTACCACAAGAGAATCAATAATTTATTATTAAAATTCAATTGCTGAGCTCAGCGTTTACTATTAAAGTAAATGTTAATTGTGATCGCTGAAACTAAATCGGTGCTACACTTCTAGTTGATTAGGGAACGGTCACAAACTTAACGGGTTTAGCTTTTAAGATTTTTGAATGATGAGCTTGTTGCATCTTCTTGGTCGCCGTTAAGTCAATTTGAGCACACCAGTTTGTTGATTCGATGGATTGGTAATTATTGCAAAGGTTTTAATAAACGCTTAACTTAAACCTATTATGGTTAAGTCACTTAAAATTTAGGAGACACATCATGACTCAAAAACAACAGGGTGGTTTTACCCTAATCGAACTAATGATTGTAGTTGCAATCATCGGTATTCTAGCTGCAGTAGCTTTGCCTGCTTATCAAGACTACACTGTGAAAGCAAGAGTATCTGAATGCCTAAACTTAGCTGGCGCTGCAAAAACAACTGTAGCTATGAATGCAACTGAAGGTGCCGCTTTCAACTCCGGTTTCAATGCTAATGCAGCTACAGACAATTGTGGTGCAGTCGCAATAGACGGGTCAACTGGTGCTATTTCTGTTACATCCACAGCGATTGCTGGTTCTGTAGCAATCACAATGACTCCTCAAACAGGGGCAACTGCATTAGCATCTGGTACAATCCCAGCTGGCGAAATTAATTGGACGTGTTCTATTGATGCAGCAGCTAAATATAAATATGTTCCATCGACCTGTCACAGCGTAACGGGTGGTTAATACTAGACAACGGACTGGTTTGCCGTATTTGGCAAATCAGTTTTCGTAAACTATGAAAAAGACTGATAAAGACAATATTGAGCTCTTCCAGTGGTTTGGTGTTAATAACCGAGGTAAAAAGCTTGAAGGTGAAATGACTGGGCAAAGCGTAGCCCTGGTTAAAGCTCAGCTCAGAAAGCAAGGCATCACCCCTTCTAAGGTTAAACGCAAGCCTAAGCCTCTTTTTGGCTTTTCTGGTACTCAAAAAATTAAAGCCGTGGACATCGCGACAACGACTCGTCAAATAGCGACTATGCTTATGGCTGGTGTTTCTTTGGTACAAACTTTAGAAATGCTGACTCGTGGCATAAAAAACAAAAGCCTATCAAAATTAATCGGCCATATTGCCGATGAAGTAAAGGCGGGCCAACCTCTTGCTAAATCCCTAAGAGCTTATCCTAGATATTTTGATGAGCTTTATTGTGACCTTGTCCATTCGGGAGAACAGTCTGATGCACTTGATACCATATTTGACCGCATCGCGCTTTATAAAGAAAAAACAGAAGCGCTTAAATCAAAAATCAAAAAAGCGCTTTTCTATCCGATTGCAGTTGTAACTGTTGCACTTATTGTTACCGCAATATTATTGATATTTGTTGTACCGCAATTCCAAGATATTTTTGCTGGTTTTGGCGCTGAGCTTCCCGCTTTTACGCTAATGGTTATAGCACTTTCCGAATTTATGCAGGAATATTGGTGGGTATTTGTACTTGGTATTGGCCTTTTTGGTTATACCTATAAAGAAATGCTTATTCGCAGTCCTGCGGTAAAGCATTTTAACGATCGTATGATTTTACGTTTGCCTGTTATCGGCGATATCCTTAAAAAAGCGGCGGTGGCGCGTTATGCTCGTACGCTTTCGACCACCTTTGCTGCGGGTGTTCCCCTTGGTGATGCACTCGATTCTGCCGCAGGTGCATCAGGCAATATTATCTACAAAAATGCAATTAAAGAGATTAAAGCAGAGGTTAACTCGGGTAACCAAATGCATTGGGCAATGCATAACACCAAAGTCTTCCCTGATATGGTGGTGCAAATGGTGTCTATCGGTGAAGAATCGGGTTCTCTAGATGGCATGTTGGCAAAGGTCGCTAACATCTACGAGCAAGAGGTCGATGATGCGGTAGATGGCCTTTCGAGCCTATTAGAACCATTAATTATGGTGGTACTCGGCGTATTGATCGGTGGCCTTATTATTGCCATGTACTTACCGATATTCCAACTAGGTTCAGTTATTTAATTTTGTTCACAAAATTACACTATTTAGGGGTGCAGTGCTGTGCCTCTCAATAGTGCTGTATGGTAAACTGCAAAAATCTATACCGAGCCCGAGCATGCCTCGGTAATTTAAACAAAAAATATAAGCAAGCGCCCAACTTATGCAAGATATTATCAACTTGATGCAAACCCAGTTATGGTATTGGTTACTCACCGTCGGACTCGTTAGTCTTTGCATCGGCAGCTTCCTCAATGTGGTTATTCTTCGCTTACCTAAAATGATGAAGCAGAGCTGGCAATCAGAGTGTCGCGTGTTGCTTGCCGATGAGCTACCCAAACAAACCGCTGAAGCACCCGTGTTTAATTTAATTAAACCAAATTCTCATTGCCCGAGCTGCAAAACGCCGATTAAAGCGTGGCAAAACATTCCACTGATAAGCTGGCTATTATTAAAAGGCAAATGCAACCACTGCGACGCGTCAATCTCTGTCCGCTATCCTTTGGTAGAGCTAACAACCGCGCTACTCTCCACATGGGTTGCGTGGCATTTTGGTGCCACTTTAGAAGCCACTCTGTACATTTTGATTACTTGGGTATTAGTCGCACTGACGGTTATCGATATCGACGAAATGTTGCTGCCCGATCAATTAACACTACCAACCTTATGGTTAGTACTGGTTGCCAGTTGTTTTGGTGTTGGCATTGAGCCCAATGATGCCATTATCGGCGCAGCCATAGGTTATTTGAGTTTATGGAGTGTGTATTGGCTCTTTAAATTACTCACAGGTAAAGAAGGCATGGGCTATGGCGACTTTAAACTGCTAGCCATCTTTGGTGCATTGATGGGCTGGCAAGCAATTCTAACCATAGTGCTACTTTCAAGCCTAGTCGGCGCAATCATTGGTAGTATCCAATTAAGTGTTCAAGGCCGAGATAAAGCCACGCCTATTCCGTTTGGCCCTTACTTAGCCATTGCAGGCTGGATCACCTTAATGTACGGCGAGCAGCTGCAGCTGTGGTATATAAACTTAATAACGTAAAGTAACACAATGCTAAAAACGAACAATTGGATTTTAGGGGTGACGGGCGGTATTGGTGCAGGTAAAACGGCCATCACTAACCACTTGCAGCAAAAAGGGATAGTGGTTGTTGACGCCGATATCGTTGCACGAGAAGTAGTCGCGCTAGGCAGCACAGGGCTACAAGCGATTGCTGATGAGTTTGGCAGTGCCATTTTACAGCCTGACGGCAACTTAGATAGAGCTAAGTTAAGAGCCATTATTTTTGCTGATGCCGATAAAAAACAGTGGCTTAATGAGCTACTTCACCCGCTTATCCGTAATGAAATACTCACGCAGTTAAACGCAGCGCAAAGCGATTACGTGGTTTTAGCTGCGCCTCTGCTGTTCGAAAATGGTTTAGAGCGCTACTGCGATGCCACTTTACTTGTTGATGTTGCTGTTGATACGCAAATCGCAAGAACAACCAGCCGAGATTTGGTAGATGCAGCGCAAGTAAAACGTATTATCGAGTCGCAGTTACCGCGCGCAGATAAACAAGCAAAAGCGGACTACATCCTAGACAACGACCGACCGCTACTTGAAAGCCTGCAAGAGACAGATAGATTACACAATGAGTTTATCAATCTAGCAAAAGTGAAAGTAAGACTAAATAATTAGTAAAATTTACTCTACACTCAACGTGATAACTTGGCATTTTTCCAACTTAATGATAAATATTGAATATGCATTCAATGTGAAGGCAAAGAGGTACTATGGAACATCATTCCCCGCTACTGCGTAAATTTATTACCTTAGGGCGAGTCACTGCTGAGCAAATAAAGTCTCGCCAACCAGAAGCAAACACCACCGCCGAGTTAATTTGCCTAAGTTCAGGAATGAGCTCCAAAGAGCTAGCTGAAGAATGCCTAGACTTATTCAAGGTGCCCTTTTTTAATCTTGATCACTTTAACGTTAGTGAAATTCCACCAGCGCTAGTCAAAGAAAAACTGATCCGTAAGCACCATATTTTACCGCTGGTACAAAAAGGTAGAAAACTCTACGTTGCGGCTTCTGATCCTACTGACTTTGGCGCATTTGAAAACTTTGAGTTTAGTACTGGATTACAGTGTGAAGTACTGGTAGCCGACTACAAAAAACTCGAAGCAAAGATTGATCAGCTGTTTGATGCAACGGGCGGCCTCTCGATCTCTGAAGAAGAATTTAAAGAATTTGCCGACTTAGAAGTTGATGACGAGCCTAAACAGCAAAACACCAGCGAAGACAAAGACGATGCGCCAATCATCGTTTATATCAATAAAATCTTAATGGACGCGATAAAAAAAGGCGCGTCGGATCTACACTTTGAGCCCTACGAGAAGAAATATCGCGTGCGCTTTCGTATCGATGGCCTGCTGCATGAGATGGCAAGCCCACCAAACACATTAGCTACTCGTCTCGCCGCCCGTATCAAAGTGATGGCGCATTTAGACATAGCAGAAAAACGCAAACCGCAAGATGGCCGCATTAAATTAAAGATCTCCGAGCGCAAAAGTATCGATTTTCGTGTGAGTACACTGCCTACCATGTGGGGCGAGAAAATCGTAATGCGTATTCTAGACTCATCCAGCGCCATGCTCGGCATCGATGTGCTAGGTTATGAACCAGAGCAGAAACAACTTTACCTCGACGCACTAGAGCAGCCTCAGGGCATGATTTTGGTAACCGGACCAACAGGTTCCGGTAAAACCGTGTCACTTTACACTGGCTTGAATATTCTTAATCAGCCAGAGCGCAATATCAGCACGGCAGAAGACCCTGTCGAAATAAACCTTGAGGGTATTAACCAAGTACAAATCAATACCAAAGCGGATATGACTTTCGCCAATGCCTTGAGAGCATTCTTGCGTCAGGATCCGGATGTGGTGATGGTTGGTGAGATCCGTGACCTTGAAACCGCTGAGATCTCAATAAAAGCCGCCCAAACTGGTCACTTAGTATTGAGCACCCTGCACACCAACTCTGCGCCTGAAACGCTCACCCGTCTATTAAACATGGGCGTGCCGGCGTACAACGTAGCAAGCTCGGTGAGTTTGATTATTGCCCAGCGTCTCGCAAGACGTCTTTGTCCTAAGTGTAAAACACCTGAAACGTTGCCGGAAGAAGCCTTGTTAGGGCAAGGCTTTACTGCCGAGCAAATTAAAGAGATTACCCTTTTTGCGCCTAAAGGCTGTGAACACTGTACCGATGGTTACAAAGGCCGTGTGGGCATTTATGAAGTGGTAAAAATCACGCCAGAGCTTTCACACCTGATCATGGAAGGGGGTAATTCTCTTGAGATTGCCGAAAAAGCAGAGCAGTTAGGTTTTGATAACTTACGTAAGTCTGGCCTGAAAAAAGCCGCCGCTGGGGTGACATCGCTTACAGAAATCAACCGCGTAACAAGTTATTAAGACTGATTGATTAAGACAAAAAGATCGCGATGTAAAATCGCTCCTACAAATCAGCTAACACCTGTGTGGAATCGCTCCTACAACTAAGATAACACCCGTGTGGGAGCCGCTTTATGCGGCGATCTTGATGAAAAAACTCGCGATATGAAATCGCTCCCACAAATAAGCTAACACCTGTGTTGGAGCTGCTTTACGCGGCGATCTTGTTATCGTTTAAAATCAGCTATACAAATTTTGCGGTACTTTAAGCACATTAATATGTACCGTGACTTCCTCACGGTCATGATATAGGTGCTTTGCTTGGATCTCATAATCCACATTGTACTTTTGTAGCTCTTCATGGATAAGCGTAAGACATTCATACACGCTGTCGAAGCGTTTTTTCATCGGTAGCTTTAAGTTAAAGATCAGCTCTCGAGCGAACGCATTCACCACCCAGTCCACCATCAGATCAGCAACACGCGTTGGCTTTTCGACCATATCACACACCAACCAATCAATATTGCGTTTTTCTGGGCGATATTTGAATCCATCTTCACGATAGTGCTTCACTTGTCCCGTTTCCATCAGGTCATCATTCATCGGGCCATTATCGATTGAGGCGACAAACATGCCACGGCGTACCAGCTGGTATGTCCAACCGCCAGGACAAGCACCTAAATCAACGGCTCGCATCCCCGCACGCACACGTGTCTCTTGCTGATCTTTAGGCACAAAGACATGGAATGCCTCGTCTAATTTTAGCGTCGAGCGGCTTGGTGCGTCCGACGGCATTCTCAGACGCGGGATCCCCATAAAAAATGGCGAATTGTTATCACTAAACGAATAACCAACATAAGCGGTGTTATTGGCAAGGAACAATACGTGTAACACAGGCTTGGTAGGTTTTAGCTCACGAGTCAGCTTGTTTTGCTTCTCGAGCGCCTTAGACAATGGCGTTGAAAACTTTTTACAGAATTTAGAAAGCTCTTTTCCCTCATTCGTATCTGGTGTTTCAACGCGCAGCTCACCACACAAAGGAAGGCCTTCCACTGCCGCTTTTATCACGCTCACTCTGTCTTCAATCGGCATATGGGTATGCAAAGTACCAACAAACCACTGCCTTGCAAACACCAGTTTCTTAAAGTCGATTTTTTTCGCTAAGGTCTCAGCATCATTTAGCGAAAAACACTCAAATGTTACAAAAGCAGTATTCGGCTTAGCTTTTACGTAGCCTGCAATTCCATGCTTTGCAGCATAATGATTAATTTCGGCTGCGGCGTCACTTTCAAAACCACCGCGACAATAGATAACGATACTCGACATTAGATTCTCTAGATTAAAAGGAAGATTTAGCAGCTTGAACTATCAATAAAATCCAAGCAATTAAAAAACAGGTACCACCGATTGGGGTGATTGGCCCTAGCCATTTCATACCTGTTAAGGCAAGTAAGTACAAACTACCACTAAATAGCAATACACCAGCAATAAAGAAACCACCAGCAACTTGTACCTTGAGGCCCCATTTGATTAAAAACGCGGTGGCAATAATGGCAAGGCCGTGAGTCATTTGGTATTGCGCCGCCGTATTAAAAATACCAATGGCATAGTCGCTCAAACGTCCTTTGAGACCGTGAGCGGCAAACGCGCCCAATGCCACAGACAATAAACAAAACACGCTGCCAATAATCAAGTAGAGCTTAGCCATGACAGCGCTCCTTGATAAAATTCGCCGCTATCACGGCAGCATTCGCACGGCTCTCTGACTCGCTTACACCACTCACTTTACGAGGCTTGAGTGAATGGTCGCCATCTTTGAGCCATTTCACCATGACTTGCTCTGGAAAGCACATAGCATCAACCTCAGTACGATTGCCAAAGGTATCACGTTCGCCTTGTAAAATGAGCAGCGGGCATTTCAGCTCAGGAAAATGGTCCACTCTGAGCTTTTCCGGCTTACCTGGCGGGTGGAATGGGTAGCCAAACGCAAGTACTCCTTCCACCTTTACAGTGGTTTCACAGGCCAGCATAGATGCCATACGCCCGCCCATTGACTTACCACCAATAAAGAGCGGTAGACTTGGTTCTACTGCTGCCAGTACTTGTTGAAAATACGCGAGTAGCTTAGGGGCACGCTCTGGTGGGCGTTTTTTCCCTTCTTGTTTGGCTTGCTGCATATATTCAAAGTCAAAGAGCCCAACTTGAACGCCCATAGAAGCAAGCAATTTAGCCATTTCCTGCATAAAATCGCTATCGCTTCCTGCACCTGCACCATGGGCAAAAATAAACTGTGCAACTGGGTTTTCAGCATAGTGCCATTCAATATTTACTGCGCTCATAAACTATTTAACTCTTGTTCGTGTTCTACCATACCGAGCATCCATTCTTTGAATGAAACTATTTTACCCAGCTCTGACTGCGATTCTCTAAATACCAAATAATAGGCATTTTTACTTTCGAGGTGGTGACTAAACGGAATAACCAGTCGCCCTGCATCTATATCCGGTCTTGCCAGTACGCTATTGCCCAGCGCCACGCCTTGGCCGTGAATTGCTGCCTGTAACACCATAGAAGAGTGACTGAAGATAGGCCCGGTATTTACCGCCACATTTCTGACCCCAGCGGTTTTCATCCATGCTTTCCAAGCGCGACGCGTGGTGTCATGGAGTAAAGTATGCTGGGCCAAATCGCTTGGCTGATTTAGCGGTTTGGGGCCAGTTAACAAAAATGGACTACATAATGGCACAAAGTACTCAGTATGTAGCTTATGGGTTTGCACCCCATTCCAGTTACCACGACCGTAGTAAATCGCGACATCAACATCATCCGTTAACGAATTATCGTCGTGATCTTGGGCTTTGATCCGTACATCGATTTCAGGGTGCAACTCATTAAAGTTACTCAGCCTTGGTACCAACCATTGAATTGCAAAGCTCGGCGTCAAACTCACCGTTAACGACCCTTTTGCGCCTCGCGCTAGGAGCTTTTCAGTCGCATCGATTAATTGTGAAAAAATATCTTTAATATCGAGGTAATAGCCCTGCCCTTCCTCAGTTAACAGTAAGGAGCGATTTTTTCGCAAAAACAGTTTTAAACCTAGATGTTCTTCTAAGATTTTAATTTGATGACTAACCGCAGCTTGAGTGACGTACAACTCCTCCGCTGCTTTGGTAAAGCTCAGGTGTCGTGCCGCCGCCTCAAAGGCTTTTAATGCATTTAATGGTGGAACTCGTCGTGACATTCATTCATGCCTATAAAAAACCCGCTAACCGCGGGCAAGTAAAATCCCCAAACAACATCTAATTATGAGGTCGCTTGGGTATAGATTATAAATCAGCTGCGCTGGTGTCCAGTGGCGCAAAACTCTTAACTAGCGCATCTACCGCTTTCATCTGTTGTAGGTAGCCTTCAAGTTTAGCCAATGGCAATGCACAAGGACCATCACACTTAGCTTCATTTGGATTCGGATGCGCTTCAATAAAGAGTCCAGCTAACCCAAGTGCCATACCGCTACGAGCAAGTTCAGCAGCCTGAGCACGGCGGCCATCGGCAGAGTCGCTACGACCACCCGGACGCTGTAGTGCATGTGTCGCATCAAAAATAACAGGGGCCATACGCTTCATGTCATCCATGCCCAGCATATCCACGATCAGGTTGTTATAACCAAAGCTACTGCCGCGTTCACAGAGGATAACTTTGTCATTGCCCGCTTCATTGATTTTCTTAATGATATGACGCATTTCATGTGGCGCTAAAAACTGTGGTTTTTTCACGTTGATCACCGCGCCAGTTTCTGCCATAGCGACAACCAAGTCAGTTTGACGGGCAAGAAACGCCGGCAATTGGATCACATCAGCAACTTCTGCAACGGGTTTTGCTTGGAATGGCTCATGCACATCGGTGATCACCGGCACATTAAAGGTCTTTTTGATTTCTTCAAAAATCTTTAAGCCTTCTTCCATGCCAGGGCCACGGTAAGAGTTAATTGACGAGCGATTAGCTTTATCAAATGACGCTTTAAATACGTATGGGATCCCAAGTTTACTTGTGACCTCAACGTAATGCTCTGCGATTTGCATTGCTAAGTCACGAGACTCAAGCACATTCATTCCACCGAACAGTACAAACGGCTTATCGTTTGCAACTTCTCGTCCCGCAACGTTAATAATATCTGTATTCATTTTTTATCCTTTAGCTGCCTATTACACGAAGCAATTGTCCGCATAACCAAGCCATATAAGTACCAAGGGCATAACCAAGCACCGCCAGTAACACACCGACCGGAGCAAGCGCTGGGTGGAACGCCGAGGCCACCACCGGCGCAGATGCCGCACCACCAATGTTTGCTTTACTGCCCACGGCAACATAAAACACAGGTGCTTTAATTAATTTAGCAACGATAAATAACAAACCAACATGCACGGCCATCCAAATAACACCAATAACAACGTATTTAGGCGCCTCAACAATTTTGGTGATATCCATGTGTAGACCAATGGTTGCTACTAAAATATATAAAAAGCTCGAGCCAATTTTTGACGCGCCAACCGCTTCATATTGACGTGCTTTGGTAAACGAAAGTGCTAGACCTATGGTTGTAACGAGGACAATGATCCAAAACAGTTTGCTGTGAAGAGAGAACTTCTTCAGCTCTGGGTAGTTACTACTAAAAAATGGCACCAGTAAGTCCGCAGCAAAATGCGCAAGCCCCGTTGCACCAAAAGCAAAACCAACTAGGATCATCAAATCTTTGAGTTCGGGTTTTCTTGCGTGCTCTGCTTCAAATGCTTGTACTTTGTCAATTAGGCGGTTGATTGAAGAAGTATCCGCCCCGGTTCGCGCATCAATTTCTTTATTACGCGCCGCCATATAGAGCAAGCACGCCATCCACAAGTTTGCGACTACAATATCAACCGTTACCATGATGGTGAAGATTTCTCCGCCTGCGCCGTAAATCTCTTTCATCGCCACCATATTGGCACCACCACCAATCCAGCTTCCTGCAAGCGCGGCCATACCACGCCATACAGCTTCTGGGCCAGTTACACCTAGTAGCTCAGGCATAAAGGTAGCAGTAAGTAAAAGCGCAATCGGGCCACCAATCACCACACCCACCGTTCCCGTTAGGAACATGATAATCGCCTTTTTACCCAAAGCCGCTATCGATTTTAGGTCAATACTCAGTGTCAATAACACCAAACAAGCGGGTAACAGATAATACTTTGCTACCGTGTAAACATCGTTATTGTTGCCATCAACGATACCAAAGGTATTTAACAGAGATGGTAAGAAATAACACATCAACAGCGCTGGCACGTACTTGTAAAACTTTGCCCAAACTCCGCTTTTTTGACTCGATGTGTAAAAAACAAATCCCAGAATAACGGCCAATAGGCCCATAATTACCGCGTTATTGGTAACGAGCGCAGCGCTTTGCTCCATAAATCCTCGCTGTTATTATTTTTTATATAACTATTTTTAATGCAAAATATTATTATGATCGGCCAACTCTTTGATCTGATGCTGGATCACTTCAATGGTTGGGTCGTCCGGACATTCATCAACAAAAAATTGTAAGTCATCTTTTGCCATCTTCGGACAGTTTAATTGGTTGAGTAGATAGCCTCTATCACGACGTTCATAAGGATCATCGCCTAAGATATCCATCAACTGCTCGACGCAACTTAGCGCGTGACCAAACTTTTCTGCCGCAATAAACGCCCATTTTTGCTGAGACAAATAAAGCTTTAACGACTCTTCGTTAAAAATAAGCTCCATCGGCTCTTGGTCTTTTTCTTGCTCTTTGTCTTGATTGTTTTCGTTTTCTGGAATTATGTACCAGCTCTGGTGGCCTGAACTTGGTTCAATGACATAACCTTCTTCTTCGCTAAAAGCGACGTGCACGACAATCTCCCCTTGGCTTAGAGCAAGGCTTGCCTCTAATTTCGCTCGTTCAAGCAGATGCACTAAGACAAGACCCAGTGCGGTATTGGTGCCACTGCGCATAGAAAGTGCATAACAAACGCTATTGAGCTTATATTCAGGCACCTTTTGACTGCTACCACTGAATAGCCACAAGGTATAAAAAGCGTCTAAGATTTCATCCAAACATTTATGA
Source organism: Pseudoalteromonas flavipulchra NCIMB 2033 = ATCC BAA-314 (assembly GCA_000814665.1). Taxonomy (GTDB): domain Bacteria; phylum Pseudomonadota; class Gammaproteobacteria; order Enterobacterales; family Alteromonadaceae; genus Pseudoalteromonas; species Pseudoalteromonas maricaloris. The sequence continues at coordinate 61,798 of JWIH01000010.1, read as the reverse complement.
TTGTTTGCATGCTTATGGCGAATTTCATCCACGGCAAATTCAAGCTCCGCTAACTGACACAAAGTTTCATTGGTGTCAGCTTGTGCATCCCAACTTTGCTCAGCCTTGATACAACGGATCAACGGCGGATAGGAAAATGCATCTGAATTGTCATCGAGAGATAAGTCATTCTCATCTAACCAGATATCATTCTTCATAGAATTCGGTTTCTCTTGAATTGCTTTCATTTAGAACGACTAGTTTACCACTTTTTGTCATATTCCCAAGGGGGGAAATTTAGTAATACCAATCTATCGTTCGCTGAAATAGTAAAAATGTTTACTTATTATGGAGATATAGAAGCGCTCGGTGATAAACCAAGCGCCAATTGAAATGCTTAAGCAAAGAAGCCTTGCTTGCTTACGGCGAGATGCGCGATGGCCATTAGTACCAATGTTGCAGCGCCTAGCGCCAAATATTTGGTCTTTTTAACACTTGCTTTTGCAATTACAAAGCCCAATGCGATATAACCAAACACCAATACGATTTTTTGTAGTAGCCAAGGTTGTTGTGCAGGATTGAGCCCCGCCGTTACCGCCAAAATAACTGCTGTAACTAACAGTAAAGTGTCTACACTGTGGCTGGTAATAAACACGCCTTTGTTTGTTGCTAATTTACCTGAACCCAAACGCGAAAACGCGCGAGTGTAAAATAGCACTATGCTCAATACCACAAATAGTAAGTGCGTATGTTTTAACGCCATGTAATCCATATTATTCTCTAATCAGGGAAACGTTGTAGGATCAATTCTAACTCATTAATACAACGGTTGAATACATCTACGAGTTTGGGGTCAAAGTGTTTTCCCTTTTGCGCAGTGATCTCTTTTTGCGCTTCTTCTTGGCTCCATGCCTCTTTGTAGCAACGTTTATGGCGTAAGGCATCATACACATCAGCTAGTGCTACGATGCGACCATAAAGGTGTATTTCATCACCTTTTTTACCTTTCGGATAACCGCTACCATCCCATTTTTCATGGTGGTCTCGAGCGATTAGTGCGCCCGCACTGACAATCTCACGGCGAGAATCTTTTAACAAGTCAAAGCCTTTGTCTGTATGGGTTTGCATGACTTTCCACTCTTCGTCATCCAGCTTGCTAGGCTTATTTAAAATCGCGTCAGGAATTCCAACTTTACCCACATCGTGCAGTGGTGACGCCATTTTCACCAGCTCAGCTTCTTTATCAGAAAGACCCATTTCTTTGGCAAGCGTATGGCAAAGATATGCAACGCGCTTAACATGGTTGCCGGTATTGGTGGAATGAAGCTCAAGCGCTTCACTTAAACGGATCACCAGTTCTTGCTGGGTATCTTCAATCTCGGCTTGTAGCTGTACATTTTCGTACGCCAATTGCATATTCTGAGCAAAAATATCAATTAAATGACGCTGAGTTTCGGTTAAGAACTCAGGAATACCAGACACAAATAGCATGGAGGCGTGGTTATAGTCACTGGAGCAATAGGCGAATAGATAATTATCTTTATATACAATGTCTTTATCTTGTAGTGCTTTTAAGCAAGCATCCATTTGGTCGCTGCTAAGCACTTCAGAAATCGGCTTACCTTCGCTACTTTCAAACTCTCCACGCCCCGCAAATACAACCAGTTGATCGTTCGTTTGGCCAGCTTCTTTACCCGCCGCAAGTGACGTTGCATACATGGCTTGGTCGACCGTGCCTATTAGCGAAGTGAGTTGCTGTAACACCCCCTCAATAAAACTCTCAATTGAGTGAGTAGCAAAAATATCGCGAGAGGCTTTAATGATTTTCTCAAGCCCTTGTCTTGATTGATCGATGGCGAGAATGTCACGATATGAACGTAAACTCGACATGACTACAGTAAAGAGCTTTTGCGCGGTGAGTTCTGTTTTTGATTTATAGTCGTTGATATCGTAGTTCACGATAACTTGGCGTTCAGGCGCTTGACCCGGCTGACCAGTTCTTAAAATGATACGGATATGATTGTTTTTGGCGGTTTCACGAATGTATTTTGCGACCTGCAAACCAGCATCGTCGGTTTCCATGACAACATCCAGTAACACCACCGCAGCATCGGGGTTGGCATCGACGATTTTCTTTGCTTCTTCACCCGAATAAGCGCTAATAAATTCCAGACGCTTTTTTTGAAACTCAAAGTCACTCAGTGCTAACTTTGTCACTGCATGCACTTCGGGCTCATCATCGACAATAATAACCTTCCAAGTGCCTACTTTTTCAGGTTCAACTACGTCAGCGGGTTCGTCTGAAAACAAAAAATCATCCATATTGCGGATCCTATTGAAGCGCCTAACTTTCGTGTGAGTTCATGACTTTACGGCAACATTGCCAACGTCACTCTATCACACCCTGCCATATCTTTTATTGTAAGTATATTAATATACGCCATTTCTGCAAAAAACTGTTGGATCTTATCTGCTTGCTCAAAGCCATGTTCAAGTAGCAAATATCCCCCCGAGTTCAGATATAGCTTAGCCGTCCTGATGATATGAAAAATATCCGCATAGCCATGGTCATCCGCGACCAGCGCACTGAGCGGTTCAAATCTCACATCCCCTTGTGATAAGTGGTGATCGGCTTCATCAATATAAGGTGGATTACTCACAATCAAATCAAACTGTTGCTCTGCAACTGCACTAAACCAATCACTTTGCAAAATCGACACGTTCTTAAAGCCCAACTGAGATTGATTAGACTTTGCAAGCGCCACGGCGTCTGCTGAAGCATCTACTGCGGTGATTTGCCAAGCTGGATATTCACTCGCCAACGCCAGTGCAATCGCGCCAGTGCCTGTGCCTAAGTCTAGCACTTGAGCGTCATTTGGCATATTGAGTGTTAAAACATGCTCAACCAGTGTTTCAGTATCAGGTCTTGGAATAAGTGTGCTGTTGTTGACTTTTAAAGGCAGGCTCCAGAATTCTCTTTGACCTGTGATGTGTGCGACTGGCTCTCCCGTAACACGGCGTGCGATACATTCTTCGAATCGTTGCTGCTCTAGTGTAGAAAGCTCAGCTTCGGGCCAAGTAAAGAGATAAGTGCGGTTTTTATCGATAACATGGAGTAATAACACTTCGCTATCGAGCTTTGCTGACTCGGAGTGTGGTAACAGTTCAGAGGTTGCCCAAGCAACGGCTTGGGCAATGTTAAGTGTTGGCATTAATCGCTTTCGCTCATTGCTGCTAGTAGATCAGCCTGATATTCAATAACCAGCGGATCGATAACAGCACCCAGCTCACCTGAGATCACTTCATTTAGGCGATATAGCGTCAAGTTGATACGGTGATCGGTAATACGGCCCTGCGGGAAGTTGTAAGTACGAATACGCTCAGAGCGGTCACCGCTACCTACTAGATTACGACGTTCAGAAGCTTCTGCCGCTGCACGTTTTTCATCTTCTGCTTGCTGTAAGCGCGCACTTAGTACAGACAGTGCTTTCGCTCTGTTTTTATGTTGTGAACGTTCGTCCTGACATTCAACCACAACGCCTGTCGGCAAGTGAGTGATACGAATAGCAGAATCGGTTTTGTTTACGTGCTGACCACCTGCGCCCGAAGCACGGAAAGTATCCACTTTTAGGTCAGATGGATTAATTTCGATTGCTTCTGCTTCTGGGATCTCTGCCATCACGGCAACCGTACATGCAGAGGTGTGAACACGGCCTTGAGATTCGGTTTCAGGCACACGTTGTACACGGTGAGCGCCAGATTCAAACTTAAGTTTGCCATAAACACCATCGCCACTAATATTAGCAATAACTTCTTTATAGCCACCGTGCTCGCCTTCGTTAGCGCTCACGATTTCAACACGCCACTTTTGCGTTTCTGCATAGCGGCTATACATACGGAATAAATCACCAGCGAAAATCGCGGCTTCATCACCACCAGTTCCCGCACGCACTTCCAAGAATACGTTGTTATTGTCTTTTGGATCTTTGGGTAACATCAATACTTGAAGGTCATCTTCAAGCGCAGCAATGGCAGCTTTTGCTTCTTTATACTCTTCCTGTGCCATTTCACGCATGTCTGGATCTGAGTCTTTTAGCATTTCTTCAGCAGTTGCGACGTCTTCCTGAGCCTGCTGGTAGGCTGTAAACGCTTTAACTACGTCTTCCAATTCTGAAAACTCTTTTGACAAGGCGCGAAAGCGGTTCTGATCGCTAATCACCTCAGGCGAGCTTAGCATCGCTTGAACTTCTTCATAGCGCTCTACTAAGGTTTCTAACTTACGATATACAGACTCTTTCATTTACACGTTATTCCTGCTCAATACCTAATGTTTGCTTGAGTTGCGCTAACTTATCTATATCGCCTTCTTTCGCAGCCTCTTGAATGGCGCGTGTTGGTGCGTGTGTTAGTCGATTACTCAGCTTATTTGCTAATTCAATAATAATTTTATCTGCTTCTTTGCCCGATTGTAGCTGATTTATTGCTTTGTCCACGAGCTCATTTTTAATTTCTTGCGCGCTTTGGCGATACTGCCTAATCACATCCACTGAATGCAGCGAACGTTGCCACTCGGAAAACTCTTGCGTGCGTACATCGATGATCTGCTGCGCTTCAATGGCCGCTTGTTCACGACTGGCCAAGTTTTCATTGACTATCGCCTGCAAGTCATCAACTGAATAAAGATATGCAGCATCCAACTCTGACACTTGGCTTTCGATATCGCGAGGCACCGCGATATCGATAAATAACATGGGTTTATGGCGACGTTTTTTAAGCGCTTGCTCGACCACTCCCTTACCGATAATTGGTAAGGTGCTCGCAGTTGAACTAATAACAATGTCTGCACTTGGTAGCGCATCTGGCAACTGTGCCAGTGAAATAACACTGCCGCCAACTTCTTTTGCTAGGTTTTGTGCGCGCTCAATTGTGCGGTTCGCGACAGTGATTGACTTTGGATTATGCTGCGATAAGTGTTTAGCAACTAACTCCATTGTTTCACCGGCACCAATTAACAAGACCTGAGTTTTATCCAATTGACCATAAATATGCTTTGCTAAATTAACAGCGGCATACGCCACTGAGACAGCACTTGCACCAATATCGGTTTCGGTGCGCACTTGCTTCGCCACCGAAAAAGTTTTTTGGAATAAACGCTCAAATGTTGGCTGAATTGCATGGTGTTGTTTGGCCGTACTAAAAGCTTGTTTAATTTGGCCAAGAATTTGAGGCTCACCTAAAACCAATGAATCAAGACCGCAGGCAACTCGCATTAAATGGTTCACCGCATCCTGATTCATATGCACATAGACATTTTCTGTTAAGTCTCGTTGCTCTATGTTATGAAAATCTGACAACCAACCGAGTAGTGCTTGGGGATCAGCAGACTCAAGGCTACAATAGATCTCGGTTCGATTGCAGGTCGACACAATCACAGATTCTTTAAACTGCGAAGAATGTTGGAGTTGGTGCAATGCTTCTGTAAGCTGTTCTGGAGAAAACGCCACTTTTTCACGTAATTCTACAGACGCGGTTTTGTGATTGATACCAAGTGCGATGATGGTCATAGATGCCAGTATTGCTCGAGCCCTGCTTTAAAGCCGACAATTTTACCAAAAATCAATCGAATATGGAAAGTAAGGAAAGGCCTTTGAGACAACTTCATTTGATTTTACTCATATTTTTATTAATTTTAACGGGTTGTGCGCAACAATTACCTCAGCAAAACGTAGCACAAGACTGGCAATCAAGGCTAAAACAACAAAAAAATTGGCAAGCGAGAGGTAAACTTGCATTTATTGCCCCAGACAATCGTCAATCAGCTAACTTTAATTGGTATTTAAAAGAAGATAAACAAAATCTGATTTTAACCAGCTTTGTTGGCACCCGCATATTCGAACTAGAAGAATTAGACACACATTCGGAGCTGACCTTTGAAGACAATGTCCATAAAGGCATGGACAGTAGCGATCTGGTTAAGCGTTTAAGTGGTCTCTCTCTTCCGGTCAATCAAGCCCCTCAATGGCTAACGGGCTTAGTTGAAGCACCAGCCAGCGAACTTGATGACCTTGGCAGAATAAGCAATGCACAGTGGCAAAGCCCATCAGGCCGAGTGTGGCAAATCACCTATCAACAATATAAAATGCAAGACGGAATGTGGCTGCCTAGCCGCATGAAACTCTCATCGACCAATATTGAGGTCAAAGTATTAATCACTTCATGGCAGTTTAAATGAAGACATTGACGCTAAGCGCACCGGCAAAATTAAATCTTTTTTTGCATATCAATGGCCGTCGAGAAGACGGCTACCATGAATTAGAAACTTTATTTACTTTCTTAGATTTTGGTGATGAATTAGCATTTACGCTAACCAGTAACCAGCAAGAAATCGTCATTTGTGGTGACACCGCAGGTATTCCACTCGAAGATAACCTCATTTATAAAGCCGCCAAAATTCTTGAGCCCTATAAAAAAATTGCGGATGGTGTCGACATTCACTTAAATAAACAGCTTCCCATGGGTGGAGGTGTTGGTGGTGGTTCATCCGATGCTGCCACGACTTTATTGGCACTCAATACGCTGTGGCAATGTCAGCTTACTATCCCAGAACTTGCAAAACTCGGTCTGCAGCTAGGCGCCGATGTGCCTGTTTTTGTTGAAGGTAAAACAGCTGTAGCCCACGGCGTTGGCGAGCAACTTGAGCCAATTGACATCGCGCAAAAATGGTATTTGGTGGTTGCCCCACCCGTTCATATCAGCACCGCGTTAGTCTTTACTCACCCAGATTTACCACGCAATACGCCTAAGCTAAAAAACGGTTGGAAACTCTCGGATACGGGCAACGACTGTCAAACTCTTGTCAAAAAGCTTTACCCCGAGGTTGAAAAGACCCTCGCGTGGTTGCTAAAATATGCACCAACCAAAATGACTGGTACTGGAGCTTGTTGTTTCGCGGAGTTTGAAAATCGTGAGGCAGCGCTGCGTGTGCTCGAAACTCTACCTTCATCTTGGCAGGGCTTTATCGCCCAAAATACAAGTGAGTCAATTTGTCATCGACAATTGCGCGCTTGGCAAAACTAGAAGTAAATTGTTTAAGTTAGCTTGTTTTGACTTTTTTATTTCATGGTCATTGCATGTTAGTCCAAAAAATTCAGTGCCTGAGGAACCCTACCGTGCCCGACATGAAGCTCTTCGCTGGTAACGCAACACCTGAGCTAGCTCAAAAAGTTGCAAAACGTTTGTTTATTGAGTTAGGTGATGCCGTTGTTGGCCGTTTTAGCGACGGTGAAATTAGCGTTCAAATCAACGAAAACGTTCGTGGTTCAGATGTATTCATCATCCAATCAACATGTGCTCCTACAAATGATAATTTAATGGAGTTAATCGTCATGGTTGATGCGCTACGTCGTGCATCTGCTGGTCGTATCACAGCCGTTATTCCTTATTTCGGTTACGCACGTCAAGACCGCCGCGTGCGCTCTGCTCGTGTTCCAATTACTGCTAAAGTTGTTGCAGACTTCCTTTCAAGCGTAGGTGTTGACCGTGTTCTAACCGTTGACCTACACGCAGAACAAATCCAAGGCTTCTTCGACGTACCTGTTGACAATGTATTCGGTAGCCCAGTGCTAATCGAAGACATGAAAGAGCGTAAGTTCGAAGATGTAGTAGTAGTTTCACCTGATATCGGTGGTGTGGTTCGTGCTCGTGCGATTGCAAAACTGTTAGATGATAAAGACCTAGCGATCATTGATAAGCGTCGTCCACAGGCTAACGTTTCTCAAGTTATGCACATCATTGGTGATGTTGCTGGTCGTGACTGTATCATTGTCGATGACATGATAGATACAGGCGGTACTTTATGTAAAGCAGCAGCAGCACTTAAAGAGCACGGTGCAAAACGCGTATTCGCTTACGCAACCCACCCAGTACTTTCGGGCAATGCTGCGGAAAACCTACGCAACTCAGTTATCGATGAAGTTATCGTGACTGACTCAATTCCACTTTCTGATGAATTGAAAGCGCTTGATAACATCAAAGTACTAACACTTGCAGATATGATGGCCGAAACTATCCGCCGTATCAGCAACGAAGAGTCAATCTCTGCGATGTTTCAACACTAATCGGCACCAAAACTGATTAGCCAAAAAGCACCTCTGGTGCTTTTTTTGTTTTATAGGTTTCATTGCAAGTGCGTTAGTGGTATATTGGCGCGCCTTTTTTAGGCAGGGAGCTTGGTCGCGAGCTCTCTGACACATTAACTTAAATTATTTTGGAGACATCCATGTCTGTATACAAATTAGACGCTGAAGTACGTTCTGACCTAGGTACTGGTGCGAGCCGCCGCCTACGTCGCGCTGACAAAGTTCCTGCAATCCTATACGGTGCTGGTAAAGATGCAGTTTCACTAACTCTTGATCACAACAAAGTATTGAAAGCGCAAGAAGACGAAGGTTTCTACACTCACATCCTAACGCTAAACATTGGCGGTGAGTCTGTTGAAGCAATTCTTAAAGATATGCAACGTCACCCGTACAAGCCTAAGATCACTCACTTAGACTTCCAACGCGTTGATGCTTCTCAAAAGCTTCACACTAAAGTTCCTGTTCACTTCATCAACGAAGAGAAAGCAACTAAAGGTGGCAACACTATCGTTCACCAACTAACTGAAATTGAAATCACTTGTCTTCCTGCAAGACTTCCTGAGTTCATCGAAGTTGACGTAGCGACTCTAGCTGTTGGCGCAACTCTACACCTATCTGATATCAAGCTTCCAGCTGGCGTTGTTTCAGTTGAACTTGCTAAAGGTGCAGATCACGACCAAGCGGTTGTTTCAGTAAACGCTCCTAAAGCAGCTCCTGCTGAAGAGTCTGCTGAAGACGCAGCTGAGTAATTGTTCAGGTGTTAACACCTTGAATAATATTCAAATGCTTGTGGGCCTGGCTAATCCAGGCCCCGAATACGCAAACACCCGTCATAACGCTGGCGCTTGGTTTATCGAAGAACTAGCCAGAAGATACAACTGCCTCCTAAAACCAGACGCTAAACATCACGGCCTCACTGGCAAAGTGCTCATCAATAATCAAGAGTTTAAATTGCTGATCCCTACGACTTATATGAACTTAAGTGGTAAAGCGGTCGCGAGTCTTGCCAATTTTTATAAGATCCCCGTTGAGAGTATTCTTGTTGCTCACGATGAAATGGATTTAGAACCCGGTATCGCCAAACTCAAAAAAGGTGGTGGTCACGGCGGTCATAATGGCTTAAAAGACATAATCGCTAAAATGGCAAATAACAAAGAATTTATGCGATTGCGTGTTGGTATTGGTCACCCAGGACACAGAGACAAAGTCACAGGGTGGGTTTTAGGCAAAGCACCACAAGCTGATCAAGAGAAAATTGATGCTGCTGTGGATGAAGCAGTCCGATGTATGGAAATACTCGCAAAAGACGGTGTGTTAAAAGCGCAAAATCGACTACATTCATTTAAACCGTAACAGTTCACTGCTGCGATTGATTGAGTAATACCTAAGCTTCTCGTTCGCCATGATGCGTGCTTGAGATAATACGGTAGAAATTTAGGAATAAACACTATGGGTTTTAAATGTGGCATTGTTGGTTTACCTAACGTAGGTAAATCTACTTTATTTAATGCGTTGACTAAAGCGGGCATTGAGGCCGCAAACTTTCCTTTCTGTACTATCGAACCGAATACCGGTGTAGTACCAGTACCAGATGCTCGTCTTGACCAGCTAGCTGAAATTGTAAACCCTCAGCGTACTATCCCAACTTCAATGGAGTTTGTGGATATTGCCGGTTTGGTAAAAGGTGCATCGAAAGGTGAAGGTTTAGGTAACCAATTTTTGGCAAACATCCGTGAAACGGATGCTATCGGTCACGTAGTTCGCTGTTTTGAAAATGAAAATATCGTTCACGTTGCTGGCCAAATCGATCCTGCTGAAGACATTGATGTTATCAACACTGAGCTGGTACTTGCAGACATGGATACTGCTGATCGCGCAGTGTTACGTAACGCGAAGAAAGCGAAAGGCGGCGATAAAGACGCGAAATTTGAACTCGTTGTACTTGAAAAAGTAAAAGCGCACTTGGACGAAGGCTTAACGCTTCGCTCACTTGAGCTAAATAAAGAAGAAGCGGCAGCAATAAGCTACCTAAACTTTTTAACGATCAAGCCAACTATGTACATCGCCAATGTTAACGAAGATGGCTTTGAAAACAACCCATTCCTAGACAAAGTACGTGAAATTGCAGCAGCAGAAGACGCGGTTGTGATCCCTGTATGTGCAGCAATTGAGGCTGAACTTTCTGAACTTGAAGAAGAAGATAAGAAAGAGTTTATGGATGACTTAGGCTTAGAAGAGCCAGGCCTAAACCGCGTGATCCGTGGTGGTTATGAGTTGTTGAAACTGCAAACTTACTTTACAGCTGGCGTAAAAGAAGTACGTGCATGGACTATCCCTGTTGGCGCGACAGCACCTCAAGCTGCTGGTAAAATCCACACAGACTTTGAACGTGGTTTTATTCGTGCACAGACTATCGGCTTTGATGATTATATCGAGTTCCGTGGTGAATCTGGTGCGAAAGACGCAGGTAAAATGCGTCAAGAAGGTAAAGAATACATCGTGAAAGATGGCGATGTGATGAACTTCTTATTTAACGTGTAACCATAGTTACTACACGCTATTTCAATAAAAGGAGCTTCGGCTCCTTTTTAGTTTTATCAACTCTGCTTTTTAATCAAATAAGTACCTTGCTCTTCAGAGTAAGTTATAGACTTCAAAGGAATAAAAATTCACAGGTTTTGTTAAAAATTTGCAATTGCCCCGCATGATTTGATATAAAAACAAGCCGTTTCGCTTAATTTATCTGCAAACAAACTGTGTTAGCAGATTTTTTGCAAAAAAGGTGTTGACGGCTTGGGGGCATATACGCATAATACGCCCCGCATCAGCGATGATGAGAAGTTAAAGAGATGGCTATGTAGCTCAGCTGGTTAGAGCACATCACTCATAATGATGGGGTCCCCTGTTCAAATCAGGGCATAGCCACCATGCTTTAACTACTACCAAAACTCATCGATTTGTTGTTGCAAAAAATATGCGGAAGTAATGGAATTGGCAGTTGTCTTAATATAAACACTGGATTTAGGTTCCAATACCTAATGCAAAAAGATGTGCGGAAGTGGCGGAATTGGTAGACGCGCTGGATTTAGGTTCCAGTATCTTCGGATGTGAGAGTTCAAGTCTCTCTTTCCGCACCATGTTCTTTTAAATCAGAACTCAAAAAGATTTTACTTCGTTGGAGTATCGCCAAGCGGTAAGGCAGCGGGTTTTGATCCCGCCATTCCCAGGTTCAAATCCTGGTACTCCAGCCATCTCTTTTTGAGATCTTAGCTACACTGTGCGGAAGTGGCGGAATTGGTAGACGCGCTGGATTTAGGTTCCAGTATCTTCGGATGTGAGAGTTCAAGTCTCTCTTTCCGCACCATGTTCTCGATTGGAACTAAAACAATCAAATTTTCGTTGGAGTATCGCCAAGCGGTAAGGCAGCGGGTTTTGATCCCGCCATTCCCAGGTTCAAATCCTGGTACTCCAGCCAATGGCTATGTAGCTCAGCTGGTTAGAGCACATCACTCATAATGATGGGGTCCCCTGTTCAAATCAGGGCATAGCCACCATTTACAAATGCGGAAGTGGCGGAATTGGTAGACGCGCTGGATTTAGGTTCCAGTATCTTCGGATGTGAGAGTTCAAGTCTCTCTTTCCGCACCATGTTCTCGATTGGAACTAAAACAATCAAATTTTCGTTGGAGTATCGCCAAGCGGTAAGGCAGCGGGTTTTGATCCCGCCATTCCCAGGTTCAAATCCTGGTACTCCAGCCAACTTTCTGAAGTTGAGGAATGAGCAGATGTCTTGAAATAGGCGCTGGGTTTAGGTTCCAAATACTCCAGACAATATAATGCGGAAGTGGCGGAATTGGTAGACGCGCTGGATTTAGGTTCCAGTATCTTCGGATGTGAGAGTTCAAGTCTCTCTTTCCGCACCATGTTCTTTCAAGTAGAACTCAAACTCTTGAACTTACCTCTACTGCTGGGTATCGTCTCGACACGAAGTGGAAGCGGTAAGGTAGCCTAACTCAAATCTGGGCTAAATAAGATTTGAACTTACCTCTATTGCTGGAGTATCGCCAAGCGGTAAGGCAGCGGGTTTTGATCCCGCCATTCCCAGGTTCAAATCCTGGTACTCCAGCCATCTCTTTTTGAGATGTTAGCTACAAATAAAATATCTACTGTGCGGAAGTGGCGGAATTGGTAGACGCGCTGGATTTAGGTTCCAGTATCTTCGGATGTGAGAGTTCAAGTCTCTCTTTCCGCACCATTTAGTAACAATTTATTTCCTCTTTATTCATTCCTAGCTCATTTTTCTAATGTTACTTTTAAACTTTCTCCATGTTAGGAAAGAAAGTGCTAAAGTCTTTATTTCTTTTATTTTCATTAATCATTTTCAGTATACCTAGCTTTGTAGAAGCAAGGGCTAGCTCAATTTGCTCTCCATCACACATAGAAATAGCACTCAAGCATTTTAGCTACTGTCAGCCCTCGGAGCAGGCAAATAAAGTTTCATTTCAAACTTTTACTAGCGATACCTACTCAGTAGTGATTAGCGACAACTCTTCTGAACTAACGTTAAGCTGGATAACTGGCGCTACCGCACTTGCAGGTCTACCTAACAAGTATGATTTAACACCCCTTGAGTTTATTACACGAGCTTTCAATGGTACGTTTGATATACAGAGTGAAGACATGCAGAAAGTCAGTGCTGAACTTGGCGTTATAGACGAAGCAAATGTATTTACCGCTACTCACGGAGCAAAACATATTTTTTCTTCTATCAGACCTTCAGGAGTTCAAACTGCTTACATTTTGCAGCCCAATAGTGATTGGTTATTAAGGCTAGATGGTAAATTTGATATTAATACCTTGATGTATGTCGTCGATAAGCTAACACTAATGAGATGATCTCGGCACTAAATAATGAAGCGTGCAGTAATACCAATTTATCTTCTTACTTGCCCCTTCAAAAAGATCACTTAATTAAGTAACCTGAGCTGCGGATAATTAATGCCTTTCTAGCAGCCAGTTTTAGCGCTAACTGCGTTGAATTCACTTCCAATAGCCAGCTATTGGTGCGTAAATTCGCCTTGTTTTCCCTAAATCTTGCTGGCTAGACAAGGAAAAAACTAAGTTGTGCTTTAGCAACAATGAGTTGGAACATTCCTTATCCAAACCTCAGGTTAAGTAAATTGGTGTAACACGCTCAGTGTAGAGAACAAAGATTAAAAACCAATTCCTCCCATGGCGTGCTTAAGCACTTCTTTTTTCAGCGGCCCAGCTTTATTCGCCACATTCAGCGCCAGATTTCTCAAATGCTTTAACGGTGTTACTTGATTCGAAAAGCCAAAATAACACGCATCCATCATACTCATCATCAAAAGGTTGTCTTTTCTACGCTTTGACTCGTAATGATGTAGTGCACTGCTGTCACCAATATCTTCTTTTGCCTCAATCGCTTCGGCAAGTGCCGCTACGTCTTTAAAGCCAAGATTTACTCCCTGCCCAGCTAATGGATTAATGGTATGAGCTGCATCTCCTACTAATACCACTCGTTCGCTCACGTATTGGTTAGCATGTTGCCTTGCTAAAGGAAAAACTGCCACTTCTTCAATCTCAAAATCACCGGGTAGCTCAAAAAATGCAGCCTTTACTTCTTGTTTTAGCGCCTGCTTATCTAGTTGCTTAAGTAAATTGAGTTTATTGCCGTTGTCATACCAAATCAGATTGGCATACGGATACTGCATAGGTAAAAAGGCAATGGGACCTGACGGCTTAAATTGCTGCCATGTTTTTTCTTGTTGCGGCGCGTCGAGTTTAATCAGCAGCCCCATACAATGTTGCTCATATTGCCAACCAGTCACGCCTATGCCACTCATTTGTCTGACGATAGAACGGCCACCATCAGCAGCAATTAACAAATCAGCGGTAAAGGATGCTGCTTGATACTCAATCGTCACGGAATCCTCATTATGAACAATGCGCTTTGGGATCCCCTCTGGTGAAACCACTTTGATATCAAATTCCTCAAACTGTTGCCACAATGCAGCTTGGATGAGGTTATTCTCAATTAAGTGGCCTAAGTGCGAGGCGTTTAGCGCTTCACAATCAAATATCAATTGTCCTGGCTTATCCTCATAGGCTTCTAGCTGCTTGTAAACCGCGGCTCTGGTGCTTCTTAACACAGGCATAGCACCAAGCTCATCTAGTAACTGCTCGGAAAAGCGATTGATAGCAGAAACGCGAATATCTACCTTATCACTTGCGAGTATTGCATCAGCTGAGATGGGAGAATGTTCAATAATGGTTACGTCAACACCTTGCTTCGCTAGCTTAACAGCACACGCTGCACCAACCATGCCACCACCGACTATCAGAGCCTTGTTTTTCATGCCTTATTCCACTTAATTGAGTCTTTGCGCATTGTAACGCATATAAAAACAGATGTTTGCTTAAAACACCCTGTATTGATCCACATTTTGAAAGTTAAAATCTATACTTGGCTAGACAAGATAGGTCATATAAAATACGCGTCCTTTAGGCATAATGATATCAATTCAGCATCGCCTGCACGAGAAACGCGTAGTGCTAAACACCGAGTTGTAAACGAGGCAATATTTAAATGAGTAAAAAACTGCATATTAAAACCTGGGGTTGTCAGATGAACGAGTATGACTCCCAGAAAATGGCGGATCTTTTGGATTCAACAAATGGCTATCAGCTTACAGAAGAAGCTGAGCAAGCTGATGTGATCCTACTCAATACTTGCTCGATTCGTGAGAAGGCACAGGAAAAAGTATTCCACCAACTTGGTCGTTGGAAACTACTAAAAGACACAAACCCTGATCTTGTTATCGGTGTTGGTGGCTGCGTAGCATCACAAGAAGGCGACACCATTCGTCAGCGCGCTCCATTTGTTGATATCGTGTTTGGCCCACAAACATTGCACCGCCTACCAGAGATGATCAAGCAGGTGCAAAGCAAAGAAGGTGCTGTCGTTGATATTTCATTCCCTGAAATTGAAAAATTTGACCGTCTCCCTGAACCAAAGGCTGAAGGCCCGAGTGCATTTGTTTCAATTATGGAAGGTTGCTCTAAGTACTGTACTTTCTGTGTTGTACCATACACGCGTGGCGAAGAAGTAAGCCGTCCTTTAGATGATGTGATCCTTGAAGTTGCTCAGCTTGCGGAGCAAGGGGTACGTGAAGTGAACTTACTCGGTCAGAACGTAAATGCTTACCGTGGTGAAATGCACGATGGTGAAATTTGTTACTTCTCTGACTTAATTCGCTACGTTGCAGCAATTGACGGTATTGACCGTATTCGTTATACAACATCTCACCCGGTTGAATTTACACCAGATATCATTGAAGCCTATGCGGATGTGCCAGAGCTTGTTGACCATTTACACCTACCGGTACAAAGTGGTTCAGACCGTATTCTAAACCTGATGAAACGCGGTCATACTGCGCTTGAGTACAAATCAACGATCCGCAAGCTACGTAAGATCCGTCCGAACCTAAGCATGTCTTCAGATTTCATCATTGGTTTCCCAGGCGAATCGAACGCAGACTTTGAAGCAACGATGAACCTGATTAATGATATCGGCTTTGATATGAGCTTTAGTTTCATCTACTCGGCGCGACCTGGCACACCAGCAGCCGACTTACCTGATGATGTTGCAGAATCAGAAAAGAAAGAACGCCTGTATCTTCTACAGAACCGTATCAACCAAATGGCGCAGGATATCAGCCGCAAGATGCACGATACCGAGCAGCGTATTTTGGTTGAGGGACCATCGAAGAAAAACCCAATGGAACTGCGTGGTAGAACCGAAAATAACCGCGTTGTAAACTTTGAAGGTCCACACTCAGTGATCGGCCAATTCGTCGATGTACGTATTACTGAGGCGTTACCGAACTCGTTACGTGGTGAACTTATCCGTACTGAAGCAGAAATGGATTTACGTCGTGACGTAAAACCGTCGGATATCTTAAATAAAGCACCACAAGAACCTGAAATTAATGAATTAGGTGTTGGTACTTTTACCCCCTAGCATTTTTAAATTGTGCGCTAGCTTCGGCTAGCGTCATTTTTATAGGAAGACATTTTGAGTAATCAGATAAAGAATATAGAAATTTACTTAGAACCCGCAGATAACCACCGCCTTTCTTCACTTTGTGGTCCGTTCGACGAAAATCTAAAACAAATAGAACGTCGCCTTGGAGTTGAAATCGCACACCGTGACAATTGGTTTAAAGTGACCGGACAAGCGGTAACGGCAAAAGCAACTGTGGATATTCTAAAGTCTCTATATGTTGATACTCAGCCTGTGAAAGGAAAAATGACAGAAATCGAACCGGATCAGGTTCATCTGGCCATCACAGAAGCGAACGTACTTGAACAAGACGCCCCAACCGTGTGGGACAAAGAAGTCTATATTAAGACTCGTCGCGGTGTGGTTAAGCCTCGTAACCCAAATCAGAGCCAATATGTCGCTAATATCTTAACTCACGATATTACCTTTGGTGTTGGTCCTGCGGGTACAGGTAAAACCTATCTCGCTGTTGCAGCAGCGGTTGATGCGCTAGAACGTCAAGAAATACGTCGCATCCTCCTCACTCGTCCAGCGGTTGAAGCTGGTGAAAAGCTGGGCTTCTTGCCGGGTGATTTAACACAAAAAATCGACCCTTACCTTCGTCCACTTTATGACGCCCTATTCGAGATGCTTGGTTTTGAAAAAGTTGAGCGCTTAATCGAAAAAAATGTCATCGAAGTTGCACCTTTGGCGTATATGCGCGGTCGAACACTCAATGACGCGTTTATTATCTTGGACGAAAGCCAAAATACCACGACTGAACAAATGAAGATGTTTCTAACGCGGATTGGCTTTAATTCAAAAGCGGTGATCACCGGCGATATCACGCAGATCGATTTACCTCGTGGTGCGCGCTCTGGGCTTCGTCATGCGATAGAAGTGCTCAATGATGTAGAAGAAATTTCATTTAACTTCTTTAAATCTCACGATGTAGTTAGACACCCTGTGGTTGCTCGTATCGTCGAAGCATACGAGAAGAAAGAAGAACAAGAGCGTCTCGCTAAAGCTGAAAAGCATCAGGCGAAACAGCAACCTTCTGAGGAATAAACCATGGACTTAATGCTAGATTTGCAATTGGCTTGTGAGTTTGAAAACTTGCCATCCGAAGCACAATTTCAATTATGGGCAGAACATGCATTAACGCAATTTCGCGAAGAAGCGGAATTAACGATTCGCATCGCTGACGAGCACGAAAGCCAAGAGCTCAATAGCCAGTACAGGGGCAAAGACAAGCCAACCAACGTGTTGTCTTTCCCATTTGATGCGCCACCGGGGATTGAGTTGCCACTTATTGGTGATTTAATTATCTGTCCCCAAGTGGTATACCAAGAATCCGTAGAGCAAGAAAAGACCTTTCATGACCACTTCGCCCATATGGTTATCCATGGTTGCTTGCATTTACTTGGATTTGACCATATAAATGAACAAGACGCGGTAGAAATGGAAACAATAGAGAAGCAAATTCTCGCTTCTTTGAATATCGCAGATCCTTACAGAGACGATTGTTAAATTAACGGAGCAGACACAACTAATGAGCGACGATAACTCGCAAAGTAGTCAGGGTTCTTCTAGCAAGACCTGGCTGGGACGCATCACACAGATGCTGCAAGGGGAACCCCAAAATAAAGAAGAACTGGCTGAAGTCATCGCTGATGCGCAAGAGCGCCAGCTGATTGACCCAGAAACCAAAGATATGATGGAAGGTGTACTCAGCGTTTCAGAGCTGAAAGTACGTGACATCATGATCCCACGTTCGCAAATGATTACACTTGATGTAGATGAGCCGCTCAGTGCTCAACTCCCTATGATGGTAGAATCTTCACACTCGCGTTTTCCTGTGATTTGTGAAGACAAAGACCACGTAGAAGGCATCTTACTTGCCAAAGATCTCTTACCTTTGATTTTGCGCGAAGAGAGCGATTTGCCAAGTATCCGCGAATATCTTCGTCCCGCTGTGGTCGTGCCTGAAAGTAAGCGTGTCGATACCCTGCTCAACGAATTCCGTCAAAAACGTTACCATATGGCTATCGTGATTGATGAATACGGCGGTGTATCTGGACTGGTTACTATCGAAGATATTCTCGAAACCATTGTTGGTGAAATCGAAGATGAACATGATGACGACGAAGAGCAACAAGATATTCGTCAGTTGTCTAAACATGTTTATACCGTACAAGCACTCACGCCCTTGGATGAATTCAACGAATTTTTCAAAACCAACTACGACACCCAAGAAGCAGATACCATTGGCGGTATTATTCTTCATGCATTTGGCCATATGCCAAGCCGTGGTGAAACTATAGACATAGATCCCCTTCAGTTTAAGGTAACTAACTCCGATAACCGGAGGATCTTACAAATTCAAGTAAGTGTACCTAAATCTGAACATGTTGAAGACTCTAGTATCTAACCTGAGTAACCTCGCAAAAGATAAGTTTGCATGGCTGGCACTCATTTCTGGCTGTGCGCTTACTTTTGCTTATTCCCCTTTTGGTTTTTGGCCTATCGCGTTTGTCAGCTTGATTATAGCGACTTGGCTTACCGATAAACCTAGTCCAAAGCTCGCGGCTAAATATGGCTTTTTATTTGGCTTTGGCTGGTTTGCCCTTGGCATAAGCTGGGTGCATGTCTCTATCGCTGAATTTGGTGGTTTGCCCTTACCTGTCTCGGTGCTGCTGATGGCATTACTATGTGCTTACCTTGCCATCTACCCGACATTGGCATTTGCTTTTGCCAGCTACTTTACTCGCACACCGTGGCAACGGGTGCTGGCACTTGTTGCGGGGTTTGCCATTACCGAGTGGCTGCGAGGCCATATGCTCACGGGCTTCCCTTGGCTTAGCTTTGGTTACACGTTAACTGACTCGCCTCTGAGTAGTTTAGCCCCTTGGATCGGTGAATTTGGCTTAACGTTGCTAGTTATTCTAGCGATAACAAGCCTTTACTATCTACTTAAACAACGTGCGATTTATCTCACCATAGTCAGCTTTGCCGGCATTGCCGGTCTATACAGTGTGCCAATCATTCAAGGCCCACTGAAATACTCGGGTGATGAAATTACCACCTTGCTTATACAAGGTAATATCAAGCAGAGTCTGCGCTGGGAGCCCGAGCAGTTTTGGCCTACCATGTCTAAATATCGAGATATGACCAGACCTAACTGGCAAGGCGTTGATTTAGTGGTGTGGCCGGAAGCCGCTATTCCTGAATTTGAAGATATCGCCTACCCATTTTTAGAAGGGCTGGACAAAGCCGCCGCGTTTAATGGCACGGCGCTGATAACGGGCATTCCCGATTATCAGTTTGATACCAGAACCGCGTACAACACGCTGATCACGCTTGGTAAAAAGGAAAAAGAAGACAGCGAAGGGCAATATCACTACCTGCACAAAAACCGCTACCAGAAGCACCAATTGTTACCTATTGGTGAGTTTGTACCGTTCGAAGACCTATTGCGTCCTATAGCCCCTCTTTTTAACTTAGCGATGTCGTCATTTACTCGAGGTGATGCGGTACAACCAAACCTACTTGCGAACGGTTTGCATGTGTTACCCGCTATTTGCTACGAAATCGCGTTTAGCGAGCTTGTCAGAGGTAACTTTACCTCTGAGTCAGATATTCTTTTTACTGTGAGCAACGACGCTTGGTTTGGAGATTCCCACGGCCCGCACCAGCATATGCAGATCGCTCGCATGCGTGCCTTAGAATTACAGCGCCCATTAATTCGAGTAACGAATAATGGTATTACTGGTGTTTACGATCCGCTTAGCAAAGTTCAGCATGCCATTCCACAATTCGAAGCCAATATACTGAAAAGTGATGTAAAACTAATTAGTGGAGTGAGCTGGTATGCAGAGCATGGTAATCGCCCCATCTGGTTTATTGTCGCTTTTATTTTGCTGATACTCACCGCTGCAAAGGTAAAGCCTATAGTGCTTAAGCGATTTGAACGCAACTTTTTGTAGTTGCGGTGTTGTACCTTTCGCGATGTAAAATCGCTCCTACACGTAATATATAACCTCTGGTGGGAGCCGCTTTACGCGGCGAGCTTTTGTGCCATATCGCGATGTGAAATCGTACCTACATACAATAAATAACCTTTGGTAGGAGCCGCTTTACACGGCGATATCTAATATCATATCGCGATGTAAAATCGCTCCTACATGCAATAAGTAACCTCTGGTAGGAGCCGCTCTACGCGGCGATCTTTTGTGCCCTATCGCGATGTAAAAACAGGTTTGTGCTATTACTCACAAGGTATAATAACACTCACTTTCAACCCACCTAATTCGCTATGCGCGACGGCAATGCTGCCACCGTGCAATTCAATCAGTTTTTGACAAATAGATAAACCTAAGCCGGAGCCTCCAAGATCTCGGCTACGTGATTTATCACAGCGGAACAAACGTTCAAACAATCTCCCTAAAGCTTCATCGCCCACACCTGGGCTTGAATCTTCAATAACACATTGGATTTGCTGGCTTTGGTAGCTAATATCCACGCAGACTTCTCCTGGCTTGTCGGTATAATTCACACTATTACGAGCCAAATTATTGAATACCTGAGCAAATCTAGTTACATCAATATCGATTTCCAGTTCATCTGGTAATTCTATATTGGCATTAAATTCAAGCCCTTCATCCGTTACAAAGTCATCAATATCTTCAACAAGACCAATAAACGCTTGTTTGGCATTGACACGCTCTAACGCCAAGTTAAGGCTGCCAGTATCTGCCTGCGCGAGTTCATAGATATCTTTTATTAATGTGTTAAGAGTATCGAGACGGCGGTTAAGCACTTTGTAGCTCTGCTTTGGATTTTCCACCAAATTATGTTCCAGAGATTCAATATGCAGCTTAAGTACGGTAAGCGGTGTTCTTAATTCATGAGAAATATCTGCAAGTAGTTGCTGCTTTAAATCCAAAGTTTTGTTGAGAAGCTGCTTCTCGAGTTCAAGTGCCCGACGTTTGTTTCTCGCAAGTAATAAGAACGCGCTCAGTAGAACGACCAAAACTCCCACCACTGCTGCCGTTACTATTTGTTCTACGCGCTGTTCAGCCAGTTCTACATCACGCTGTGTTTTTAGACTTTGTAGCTCATATTGATTTTTCTGGTACTCGGTATCCATCTGATAAGCCAAGGCTTTTTGACTGGCTTCTTTTTCAAGCTGAGAAACCTTAGATTCCGCATATTGCAAGTGATAATTAAGCGCAGACTCAAAGTCACCTTTCGCGCTATAGGCGTCCTTTAACACTCGTAATGCGGTTTCCTTGAGGCCAAGATAAACCTCATCTTGAGCAATAATTTGCTCCATACTTTGAATAAAAAAATCAGCTCGTTCAGGTAAAACAATTTGCGCATAGGTAGTCATCGTCTCTTGATAAAGCACTTTACTTTGTACCGGATCAATTAACTCTAACGCCTGTTCAACATACTCTTTAGCCTTAGCTTTTTCATTTGCTTTTAATTTAACTTCAGCCAAATTGCTCAGCGCCCAGCCCTGATTTCTGGTGTGCTCATTCTCCTCAAAAATCGTAAATGCTTTTTCAAATGACGCTTGTGCATTGTCATATTGGCTGAGTTTCATTTGTTCACGACCAATGCGGATCAACGTGTAAGCTGAATAAACGATATTGCCCGCTTTAATGTCATAGTCATATGCGGTTTGATAGGCTTCAAGCGACTTTTCATGGTCGCCAATCACTTGATGTGCACCACCTAGGTTATAGTAAACTTGTCCAAGTAAAACCGTATTTTCCTGTTTTTGGCTTTTTAGTACAGCTATCGATTGCTGCAGTAATTCAAGTGCCTTGTCCGGTAATGAAAGATCCGAGTAAACATCTGCTAACTGAGTGATCGCAGACACTTGCAAATCTGGGAGTTCATACTTCTTTGCCACTTCAATTGAGAGTTCATAACTCTCTATCGAGTCTTTATAACTGCCATTGCTTTTGTAAGCAGCAGCCCGAAAGCGATAGGCGTGGCTTAACAATCGATGCATATCAAGCGCAGATAGCTGAGATACGGCTAGGTTTAAATAACTAATCGCGTCGCTAAATCTCCCCTCTTTGAGCATGAGGTCACCATACGTTAAAGAGTATTTAGCTTCATATTCGGGTAAATGATGCGAGAGCAATACCTGTTTAAAGCGCTCCGCCCATTTATATGCCTCTTCGAGCTGGAAACCGTTTTTTAATGCAACCGTGGTCTTATGGTGAACGTCTGCAATTTCTTCCGGCGTTAAGCCCGACTCTAATACTTGGTCGACTTTTTGAAGTGCGCTATCGCGTGTTTCTTGTTGCTGAATTTCTTTAATAAAAGCATCGTATAAACGCTCATTGGCATAAACTAGCGGGCTTAATAGTAGGCAACAAGTAAGCAGTATTATCTTAAAGTGCAACACGTAATCGTCTCTTTGTTATTATCGTTATAAATTGAGCAAAACAGCAGGCGAATAGGCTATCATATTGCATGAGCATTAAATAATAAATTGTGGTTCTATGTATGTCGAATAATAGTCTAACTCAGTTTTTGCTAGCGTTAAAAAGCGCGGATATAGAAAAAATAAAAACCGTGTACGCACACGCTCCCAAAGACGAGCAGATTGAAGTCCTCAAGTTTCTTTTTCAAAGTGCGCAGGGTAACACTGCACTCTATGGCCACTATCAAGATATAGCGAGTATTTGCTTACAAGCAGCATGCTTTCCAGAAGCGATGATAGCTGCGATTAACTCTTTAGAGAAGTTTGCCTTTTTCTCCACACCTTTGATCCAAGCTGAGCAAATCAATAACCTTAACCCGCAAGGAAATAACATACTACATATTCTTTTATCGCAAATGCCCGCGAAAGATAACGGTCTAAATTATCTTAGAACCTTATTGCACTTTGAAAGCAAAGAGCTACTTCAAAATGCACTGAGTCAAAGAAACGCAAAAAAGTTAACACCTCTAGAATGCTACTTAGCTTTTAATAGCCATACTGCGCCACTGAGTATTCAAGAATTAAGCGCTTTACTTGGCTTGATGGAAATCGAAAGGCGACATACAAGCGCAGTGGAAAGCCACAACGCCAAAGTGATTGAATCACACCTCCTACAACAACACCGGCTCAGTGAATATAAACAATTTCTGCTAGCCACTTACTATCAAAGCAATGCAGGCTAACTTTCCTCAGGCTTTAAATTAAGAGGTTGGCAAACTGGCGATATATTCTCTTGCCGTCATGCGGTGATAGGTGACTTGTTCGTAAAGTAAGTGCGCAGGGTTTGGGTCAACCACTTCTATCGGAATTGCTTTGTGCCTTGCTATTTCCAAGGCCATTTGAGTGATATTGACACTAAAGGAAGTGCCCATAAAAACTATTCGATCCGCGGCATACATTCGTGACTGTGCTTCGCTAATACGATACAGATCGGTGTAGTATTCGTCGAATAACAATACATATGGCTTAAGTGACACGCCTTTTTCAGGCCCTCGTCGAGCAATCTTGAAAAGTGCTAACAACGACTCAGCTAATCGACTTTCATCTACCTCATCCCAAGGGGCAGTAAAGCACTCCGTGGGCTCACCTTGGGTATGAAAGGGTGTTACCTGATCAACACGTCCATGGATCGCAATAAAGTGGTTATTACCCGCTTTACCATCTAAACCGTCAATATTTTGCGTGATCACATTTTTATCACTAAGCCATTGATGAACTTGATTGGGGCCGTGATTACGATAAGTCACAAAACGATGGTAATACCATTTTAAGAATTCTGCCGGTTGCGATTTATACATTGCGCGCGTTGCCATTTCTTGAGGAGTGTAATTAGCCGAACCTATCGTCCAAAAGCCATCCTCTCCCCGAAAAGTTGGAATACCACTTTCGGCACTCACCCCTGCACCTGTGATATACAACGTTTGCAACATGACACAACCTCAACTCAAGTAAATTTGACTCACAATAACGTAAAGTAGATACCCAAGGCTAGCAACACAAGTGCACCCGCAAGCCCAAACATAGGCAGTTTGCGACCAATAGATTCTGGTCTTTCGAGCACTTCAGAAGGCGATTCAGTCACTACAGCCTCGTCCTCCTCCGGTTGTACATCCACTTTAGTCGACTCATTGGTCGCTGTTTGAGGTGAAGCCTGCGATGAAGCCTGAGCTTCCGCGGTCCCTTCAAAAGCCGTACAAGGGATCTGCCATTGATATCCTTTTCGTGAAAAGGTTTTGATGGCATCATCGCCGAACAAGGCACGTAAATGGCCAATATTTTGAAATACGACCTGATCTGTGACTTTTCGATCTGGCCATACTTTCTCTAAGATGTCTTCTTTACTGTGGATAGTTTGAGGAGCGGATAAAAATAGCTCCAATATCTGAGCAGGTTTTTGTTTTAAATTTAGCTTTCTGTCGTCTTTATAAAGCTTTAGCTCTTTGCTATCAAACAAAAAATCCTTAAAAGCGAATTTCATTTCCCTAGTTCCCAACTTGGTCTTAATTACTATAATAATTATTGTTTTATTCGAATTTACTACGACATAACATTGCATTTATAGCGAAACATGCCGCGAAAATATAGGGCAATGTTACATCGGTTTACAAACTATTGATAAAATCGGCTTTTAGTATAGAGCGATCACTCAGAAAATCACTACCTAATCCTTAGAATAATTCGAATAGACTCAAAACCTAAGCGTATATAAACTGCGTTTTCCGTAATTGTTAGGCAGGCTCATGTTACTTGCTTTTATCTACTCCATGGTGTTGATAAAAACCTCATTACTCGGGTTAGGAGTAGTCAGTATTGTGCTCTCGGTAGCCTTTATCGTCGCGTTACGCCTCAACCTCCCAGCCCTGCCAGTCAATGCAAAAAGCAAATTTATTAAATCCTTTAAGTTTGTTCTCTTCGCGCACCTGCTCGGTTACTCGCTGCTAGTGAGTAAACTTTTGTTAATTGATGGTTGGCAAGACGTGCCTATGTTCATTGCAAGTCATTTGATCATGCATCACATATGGAGTGGGCTTATTGCTGCGATTTTGACATTGACGACCATACTAAAATACCAAACGTTCATTGCAAAACCTAAGACAGCTAAAAGCACTTAGCAAGTGCAACTATTTAACCTGAGGTTTGGATAAGAAATGTTCCAACTCATTGTTGCTAAAGCACCACTTAGTTTTCTCCTTGTCTAGCCAGAGAGTTTTAGGGAAAACAAGGCGAATTTACGCACCAATAGCTGGCTATTGGAAGTGAATTCAACGCAGTTAGCGCTAAAACTGGCTGCTAGAAAGGCATTAATTATCCGCAGCTCAGGTTATTTATATTTGTAAAATAATAAGAACCAAATTCGACGCCTTCTTACACTTTATGACAGCCCCCCAACAGACCTTGACACCCTCGCTATTTATACTGTCCTCAAGTTAACCACAACGGACATTGATTATGAAAATTAAAGCGCTTTTATCTCTTGCATTACTCACAACAAGTTTATCGTCTTTTGCAGAACAAAATAACGAGACGCATCGCGTTGGTTTAGACATCTCTGGCGGTGGCGCTTCTTATAAAAGCTCAAGTAAAGATGGTGATGGTGTAGGCCAAGCTTACCTCTATTATAACTATCACTTTACGCCAATTTTGGCACTTGAATTAGGTTATAACAGCGGTGAAGACTTAGATGATTGGAAGTGTGAAGACGAAAATGATCGCAAGTTTACCTGCACACAAAATAACAAAACTTTGTTTGGTCTTGGTGCTAATAACTTAGAATTTGATAACTTTGTCGTTGCTGCAAAAGGCTACTATCAAATTTCCGACAACAGCTACTTTTATGGCAAATTAGGTGCAAACTATTACGATTACGAAATCACTCGTGGCCGCACTAAATTAATTACCGACGATGGTATCGGCTTTGTCGCTGAAGCCGGTTGGCAATATGACTGGGATAACGGTATGGCAGTTAACCTTGGCTACAAGTATCTTGATATGGGTGATTTGGATACATCGAGCCTATCTCTAGGTGTCAGCTACCGCTTCTAAAGCGACCTCCCCAACCAATAAAAAAGCATGTGCTCTACCACACATGCTTTTCATTCTTTAAAGCCGACGTTTTAGCCCTAGGCTTTAATCAAACGCTTTTGTAGGATCTGAACTTGATCGCGCGCCTGAGCTGCTTTTTCAAACTCAAGCTCTTTGGCAAACTTCATCATTTGTGCTTCAAGTCGGTCTATTTCTTTGGCGATCTCTTTCGCATCCATTGCAGGCATACCTGGTTTAAATTTGGCATCGATATCAACCACTTTGTCATCAGCCACTTCCTCACCGAGATCCATTACATCCGTGATCTTCTTATTGAGCGCCGTTGGTGTAATGCCATTAGCCTCATTATACGCCTCTTGCTTTTCTCTACGTCTTTGCGTTTCATCTATAGCTTGGCGCATCGAGTTGGTCACCCTATCACCATATAAAATAGCTTTACCATGTAAGTGACGTGCCGCGCGGCCAATTGTCTGAATAAGAGAACGCGTCGAGCGTAAAAAGCCTTCTTTGTCTGCATCAAGTATGGCAACCAATGAAACCTCAGGCATATCCAAGCCCTCTCGTAACAAGTTGATGCCGACTAATACATCAAAAACGCCTTTGCGTAGGTCTCGAATGATCTCCATACGCTCAACGGTATCGATGTCAGAGTGTAAGTAACGCACCTTAACGTTATGATCGTTAAGATAATCGGTCAGATCTTCTGACATGCGTTTTGTTAGCGTAGTAACCAGCACACGCTCATTCACTTCCACCCGTTTGTAGATCTCAGAGAGCAAATCGTCAACTTGAGTTGCAACTGGACGCACTTCTACTTCTGGATCTAACAGCCCTGTTGGGCGGATCACTTGCTCAGCAACATCACCCGCTGATTTATTCAATTCATAATCACCGGGTGTCGCCGAAACATAAATGGTCTGTGGCGAAATCGCTTCGAACTCTTCAAACTTTAGTGGTCTATTATCTAGCGCAGACGGTAATCTGAAACCATATTCAACTAAGTTTTCTTTACGACTGCGATCGCCTTTGTACATCGCACCAACCTGCGAAACGGTAACGTGGGACTCGTCGATGATCATAAGCGCGTCATCCGGCAAGTAATCTAACAAAGTTGGTGGTGGCTCGCCTGGTGCGCGTCCCGATAAATATCGACTGTAATTTTCAATACCAGAGCAATAGCCAAGCTCGGTCATCATTTCAATGTCGTACTGTGTACGTTGAGCGATGCGCTGCTCTTCGACTAAGCGATTTTTATCCAATAATTGATTACGACGCTCTTTGAGTTCCACCTTAATGCGCTCAATGGCATCAAGGATCTTTTCTCTTGGCGTTACATAGTGAGTTTTTGGATAAATAGTCGCGCGTACTAGGTGTTTTTCAACGGCACCAGTCAAGGGATCAAATAAACTGATCCGCTCTATTTCATCGTCAAACATCTCAACCCGTACCGCGATGGTTTCCGATTCTGCAGGAAAAATATCAATAACTTCACCGCGAACTCGGTAGGTACCACGACTAAAGTCCATATCATTACGCGTATATTGTAGTTCAGCCAAGCGCCTTAACATGTCGCGCTGATCAATGGTTTCACCGACTTTCAATAACAGCATCATTTTCATGTAAGAGTCGGGATCGCCAAGGCCATAAATCGCTGAAACTGAGGCGACGATGATGGTGTCTCTGCGCTCAAGCAAAGCTTTGGTCGCGGATAAACGCATTTGCTCTATATGATCGTTGATAGACGCGTCTTTCTCAATAAAAGTGTCGCTGGCAACGACATAGGCTTCGGGTTGATAATAGTCATAATAAGAGACGAAATACTCAACCGCATTATGAGGAAAGAACTCTTTCATTTCGCCATACAATTGCGCCGCCAGCGTTTTGTTATGCGCCATAATAATCGTTGGGCGGTTAAGGTTATTAATGATGTTGGCCATGGTAAAGGTTTTACCCGTCCCTGTAGCCCCCAGCAAGGTTTGATGTGCAAGGCCTGATTCTAAACCATCGCACAGCTGAGCAATCGCTGTTGGTTGATCACCGTTTGGCTGAAACTCAGAAACTAGCTGAAACTTATCTTCCATTACGCCTCCTTTTGAACCTCGCTTGCTGCAATTTCATTAATGACTTTCTTAAACCAATTGTAAGCAATGGCTGCGGTAAATAAATTCCCCAAAGCAGCGCCTGCAAATAGCCCTGGCAACCCAGCCAACTGTGAGCCTATATAAGCAATAGGTACATAAAATATGAACAGTCGGATCACACTTAGAATGAGCGCATTCATCGGTTTATGCAACGCATTAAATGATGAATTAGTTAATATAATCACACCTTGAAGACCGTATCCAAGCGGCATGATATAAATAAATAGCTGTATGGTTTCAACAACAGCAGGCTCATTACCAAAAGTATGACTAATGTAGTAAGCGCTCAATACCAGTAATAAGTAGACAGCAAATTGAAAACCAAGCACAAATTTAAGTGTTTGGGTATAGGCATCAGACACACGCTGATAGTGCTTTGCACCAAAGTTTTGACTTACAAAGGGAGGCAAGGTCATAGAAAGCGCTAAAACCACCAGACTTGCGATAGACTCAATACGACTTCCAACACCAAATGCGGCCACAGCTTCAGGTCCATAACTGGCTATAAGTGCGGTCATTACCGCCATTGCTAACGGCGTTAGCATATTTGCGCCAGCTGCAGGCAGGCCAATGGTGAGAATTTTTTTCGCCGCGTTTGTGAAGCTGGTGTATTTTGCAGACAGTGAGATAAGACGCTTTTTAACTATCAGTAAATATAAAATGATAGTTACCCCAAGACTCCAAGACAACACACTGGCCACAGCCGCCCCTTTTACACCCATTGCATCAATAGGCCCAAATCCGAAGATTAATATCGGGTCCAGCACCGCATTTACTAATCCCCCGAGTCCCATAACTAAGCTTGGCGTTTTGGTATCACCACTGGCGCGCAGCACTGAATTACCAATCATCGGCGTTATCAATAAAATCGAACCAATGAACCACACCGACATATAGTCGTGGATAAATGGCATAACCGCTTCACCAGCACCGAGGAGAATAAAGATCTCATCGACAAAAATGAAACCGAGAATAGAAAGTAATGAAACGAATATCGCAGAGATAATAATAGCTACTGCGGCATCAAATTTGGCTTCATCGAGCAAATTGCTACCTAAAGCCTTCGCGATAACGGCGGATGTTCCAATACCTAACCCGATGGCTAAGCTAATTACAGTAAAGGTAACAGGAAAGGTGAAGCTGATTGCCGCTAGCGGCTCGGTGCCAAGCATACTAATAAAGAAAGTATCAACGAGATTAAACATCATCAGCGTGATCATCCCGAATATCATGGGGATCGTCATTCGCTTTAAAGTCGCCCCAATATCACCAAAAAGGATATCGTTGCCATTGGAATTTGACTTAGCTTGAGTCATAACAACCTATTTCTGATACTTTAAGCGGCTCATTGTATGCTATTCAAGATGTTGACGCTATGCGGTAAACGTTAAGAGTCGTTATAAAGTCTAAATTAGCAACAGTTACCTATAAAAAGCTTGTATTACGCTACAGGATTGAGGTTTAGTGTTAAAAATAACGATTCAGTATGTTTTGACAAAAAAGTTACAATCCAGCTTGCAAAGTAGCATGTTTTTTGCACAGCCAAAATGGTAAAAAGTTCATAAAAGCTTCACACTGAACAACAAATAAACAAAAATAACCAACCAAATATAAGCCATTGATATTATTAAAATTAAATATTTATCGAATTTTACTTGAAACGGCTGCAGCGCCCTAATTTCATAGTCTTGCAATACTTCTCAAATAATAATAAACAATGTTATCCACAGATTCCGTGGATAAGTCGCTCCAAGCCAATAGAATAAAGGTTTTCAGCTTGGAGTAATTTTGATCAATGGCGTGTTTAGTGTGATCATTCTTAAAACAACAACTGGATCAATTTAGATCTCTAGGCTAACCTTGCTTCTGGAAGTAAAAAGCATTTAACGACTAAAAATAACAAGGAACACATATCCAACTGTTTTAATTCAACTTTTTATTAAATCATTGATTCTCATTTTAATGATAGTAACTACTTACTGTTTGTCACGCCGCGTTTAGATAGAGATTATCAATACCACACTATTTATGCTCATTGATCTCATTCACGTGATAATTGCAATGATTTAAAGATCTCAAGAAAACATCATAAAATGAGCAGTTAGGGATATAATTCAAACAAAACGTTCAAAAAATACATTAATCAGAATATATCACTGTATAGATAAACAGTAAACACTGTATATGTTAATTTTATTCGACATCCCCTATACGGTGATTTAGGAATTTTATACAACAGCCCTATCTTTCATGTTTTGCAGATTTTCATCATGTAGGCATATTGAAATCAAAACTCACTGAGAGTCATTATATGAACGATGGATAAATTACGTATTGCTCAACTTTTGCTTAGATTACTAGGCGGCAAGTCGAGCGCTGCGATCAAAACCCACTCAGGGGGAGCCAAAATCGTACAGCAAAGGTCAATAGGCCCTATATCAAGAATCCAAAACTAGCTAAAAAGCCAACAAATAGCGCATTAATTCATCGCTTAGTAGAGTTTTTTACGTTTCTGTGATTTTAGTGGTTGACACCTTGCAATGTCGTCATTAATATTTCGCCCCGTTGAGAGATACGCTTCCCCCTTAGCTCAGTTGGTTAGAGCGACGGACTGTTAATCCGCAGGTCCCCCGTTCGAGTCGGGGAGGGGGAGCCAAATTCTCACACTTGACTATTCCCCCTTAGCTCAGTTGGTTAGAGCGACGGACTGTTAATCCGCAGGTCCCCCGTTCGAGTCGGGGAGGGGGAGCCACTCCTTTACCGGAAAGTCAACATCTTATTGTAGTTCCCCCTTAGCTCAGTTGGTTAGAGCGACGGACTGTTAATCCGCAGGTCCCCCGTTCGAGTCGGGGAGGGGGAGCCAATCAATAAGATATTGCTCAAAAAGAGCATTCCTAAAGTTCCAAATTGTTCCCCCTTAGCTCAGTTGGTTAGAGCGACGGACTGTTAATCCGCAGGTCCCCCGTTCGAGTCGGGGAGGGGGAGCCAATTCCACGAAAGCATTAGACTTTTTCCTGCATTTACACTACTCTACAAGCAATATTCTCACTGCATTTGCTCAAATAACAACCTTCTCTGTAATTTATCGACCAGACAAAAATCAAACCGATGAATTTGATAAAGAAATTGGCAATGCACCCGATACTATGGAATAACCCTCTTTAAGAAGCGTACTATGGCTGGTTTTAAAAAACTTATCGTACTCCAAGTCACCTCTTGGCTATTATTCTCCTTGATTGGTAGCTTTTTTTTCGCAACAAGTTTTGACTCTGCAATCAACAAAGCACAACAAAGTGCCCATACCATGGTGACAGAGTATATAAAGGATAAGAAACTCACTGAAGTTACTCCTGAACATATCCGCCAAGCTTTAAATAGCGGAGATGTTTTCTCAACTTTTATTGTACGAGACTTTGACGGTCAAACCGTTTTGCAAGTCAACACACCGAGCAACCTCCCCTTTATCGCCGAACTCATAGAATCAAATATCAATGCTATTCGCCCCCAATTTGCTGTTAACGATAGCAAAGACATCAAAATCGAATTCTTGATCAATGCACAAAGTCAGGCGCAATTACTACAACAAGCCCTACTGCTACTTATCATTATTTCAGCGTTAGTTGCCTTTATTCCTGTTTTCTTTATGCAAGGCGTGTATAAAAAGCTGAATCGCAACGTTAGTATGACAGTGGCCAATGCGGTAGATTCATATATCACTCAAAATCAAGTTACCGACAATATTGAATTTGACTTTAACGATGGCAAAGTTGCAGAACTCGGCCAAGATTTAATCCCCTCTTTTAAACGCTTAGCCAGCTTTTTAAAGTCAAAGCAAGAAGACATCAAAAATGCCGCCCACTCTATCAAGCAAGAAGCGTATAAAGATGTGGTCACCGATCTTGGCAACCGTAATATGTTTGTTGAGTACTACGAGCAATATATCGAGTCGTCTGCCAAAAAGGCATTTGGCTCACTGGCGATGATCCGCTGTTCTGAATTGCAGGTCATTAACCAAACCCGCGGCTATCAAAAAGGCGATGAATACATTAAGTCAGTATCGGATATCATCAAGCACGTCACCGGCACTTATGCTGGCAGCCAGGTGTTCCGTTTAAATAGCTCGGATTTTGCAGTGATATTACCCAATGTGCCAAGTAAGGAAGCGGAAGAGTTTGGTGAAACACTGCAAGCCCGCTTTACTCAGTTCCAGCAAAACCAAGAACTATCATCGGTTGCAAACACTGGGATCGTGCCTTATGAGAACGGTAAACCACTTGGAGAACTACTCTCGGTCGTCGATAATGCGATGAGCATGGCGCAAAGCAAACAAGCCAATGCTTGGCATATTCAACGTGAGTCTGACTTAGTGAATAATGTCAGTGCTGGATTTGGCAATCAAAACTGGCGTCGCGTGATCCGCGATGTGATCAACAGCAAGCGTGTTAGCTTGATGATGCAAAATATCATGCCAATTGGTAAAAACTCTAAGGCCTATGCAGAGATCCAATCCCGCTTCAAAACCGAAGAAGGACAAATGCTACCAACAGCGTCCTTCCTTGCCATGGCGGAAAAGCTAGAAATGGCCATCGAGATTGATCAGCTGATCATCGACACCTCGCTAGAACTTATCAAAACGCGTAACTTTAATGAAAAGTATTTTGGGATCAACGTTACCGCATCGAGTGCTCATAATGATCAATTTGTGATCTGGTTAGAACGCCGTTTGTTAAAAGAAACCAATTTAGCCTCTAAACTGGTATTTGAAGTTAGCGAGTTTGGCTTACAGCAAAATATTAAAGCCAGTAAGCGCTTTATTGATATGGTTCATCGTGCCGGCGCTCGTATCACCGTTGAGCGTTTTGGCGTGGGTTTGACGTCGTTTAAGTTCTTTAGAGACTTAAAGCCTGACTATATCAAAATGGATGCAAGCTATACTCGTGGTCTTGAAGAAGACAAGAATAATCAATATTTTATGCGTTTAATGGTAGACCTTGCGCACCGCATCGGTGTCAATGTATTTGCCGAAGGTATCGAGAGCCAAGAAGAGAAACATATAGTCGAGACGCTCTGTTTGGACGGTGTACAAGGCTATTACATCGAAAAACCAAAAGAAATTTAGGAAACCTGAGCTTGGATAATTCTCCCCTTATCCAAGTTCAACGAAAGTGCCAAGGGCAACTGGTTTGCCCTTCCCTTTCCCGCAGCCATTGCGCTGACTTTCGTACACTATCATTTGCCACACCAGTTACAATCTGTGTTACTATTGGCAGGAATTATCATTCAAATTTATCCATGCGATCTAAGAAGTTCACAAAGATAAGCTTGAAGATTATTTCGGCGCTAGCGGTAATCCAAGATCTAGCAATAAACATCACTCTATCACCATGATTTTATTGCTAAAAGCTCATATATTTAGCCTGATAAGCAAACTCTGAATTAGGATTACTTGCTAATAACTGAATGAAAACTGTCAGCATTACATGACAAGCTACAGCCTCACACTATTTGAGAGGCTCGCTTAAATGATAGCAAGGCACATGTTTTCACTTAAAAAATTCAAAGCGGAACGGTGCTATCGGTTTAATTCTACTAAAAAGTATTTTTAGCAGAATTAAATCCAGTCAAAACTTGCACCTAGTAAGTTCTTTAATACAGTTAACTATCACCTCGATTTGACGGGAAAACCCGCATAAAGTGAATAAGTTATAGAGGCAGGAATGACCGAATACATTTTGTTGCTCATTGGCACAGTGCTGGTGAATAACTTCGTTTTAGTCCAATTTTTGGGCTTATGTCCATTTATGGGGGTATCTGGAAAATTGGATACCGCAGTGGGAATGTCGTTAGCGACCACCTTTGTTCTTACGCTAGCTTCAGTCACCAGCTACTTGGTCAATCAGTATATTTTATTGCCGCTCGATCTCACTTTTTTAAGAACAATGAGCTTTATTTTGGTTATCGCGGTAGTTGTACAATTTACGGAAATGGTGGTGCGTAAAACCAGTCCAACCTTGTATCGGTTACTGGGGATTTTCTTACCTTTGATCACCACCAATTGCGCTGTACTAGGCGTCGCACTACTTAATATCAAAAAAGACCACACCTTTTTAGAGTCTGCAGTCTATGGTTTTGGCGCTGCGGTTGGCTTTTCTATGGTTTTGGTGCTATTTGCCGCTTTGCGTGAGCGTTTAGCTGTCGCTGACGTGCCGACACCCTTTAAAGGCGCATCGATAGCGATGATCACCGCAGGACTTATGTCGCTTGCGTTTATGGGCTTTTCTGGATTGGTTAAGTTTTAGATATGACATTACTTTACGCATTACTTGCGCTGGGTGCGCTGGCGCTTATTTTTGGTATTGTGCTTGGCTATGCCGCAGTGAAATACCGAGTTGAAAGCAACCCAATTGTTGAACAGATAGACGCCATTCTGCCACAAACTCAATGCGGCCAGTGTGGCTATCCCGGCTGTCGACCTTACGCTGAAGCGATTGCGAATGGCGATGACGTAAATAAATGCCCTCCCGGCGGTGAAGCAACAGTGAAAAAACTGGCGGACTTAATGGGCGTAGAAGCAAAGCCTTTGGCTGGCGGAGAAGACGCAGAGCCGGTCAAGAAGGTGGCTTACATTCGTGAAGACGAATGTATTGGCTGTACCAAATGCATTCAAGCTTGCCCCGTGGATGCTATCGTTGGTGCAACCAGACAAATGCACACCGTGCTCATCGACGAGTGCACAGGCTGCGATCTGTGTGTCGAGCCCTGCCCGGTCGATTGTATTGATATGATCCCAGTTGCACAGACCAAGCAAACGTGGAAGTGGCAGTTAGATGCCATTCCTGTGACACAGATTGATTAAGAGGTTTAAGTGGAAACATTACTTGAACAAATAGAAAGTGGAAAACTGTGGCAGTTCCCAGGTGGCATCCATCCACCAGAGCAAAAGACATTATCCAACCAACAACCGATTGCTCGTTTACCTTTGCCTGATAAACTAATTCTGCCCCTAAAGCAGCACATTGGTGCCAATGGTAGCCTGTTGGTTAACTCTGGCGATCACGTCCTTAAGGGTCAAGCATTGACGGCTCCCGGCACGAACTGGTCACTGCCCATCCACGCTCCCACATCTGGCACCATTGAAGCGATAAAGCCGATGCCGTCGGCGCATCCATCCGCGCTACCTGAGCTCAGTATTATTTTGCGCCCAGACGGTGAAGATAAGTGGACACCACTGAACCCAATTAGCGACATTAGCACGCTTGATAACAAACAGCTTATCGATATTATCCACCAAGCTGGTATTGCCGGTATGGGCGGTGCGGGATTCCCAACCTATGTCAAAGCAGACAGCCCAAAGCCCATTGAGTTTTTAGTCGTCAATGGCATTGAGTGCGAACCATATATTACAGCCGATGATCGTTTGATGCGTGAGCGCGCCAAAGAAATCATCGCAGGCGTCGAAGTGCTACAAGGTATATTGAAGCCACAAAAAGTGCTATTTGGCATTGAAGATAATAAACCTGAAGCCATTGCGGCGATCACCGCAGCGGCTCAGCATAATCAGGATATCTTAGTCCGTAGTGTGCCAACCAAATACCCTTCTGGTGGTGAAAAGCAACTGGTCAAGCTATTAACTTCCAAAGAAGTACCAAGTGCTGGAATACCAGCGGATATCGGCGTACTGGTGCAGAACGTTGGAACACTGTTCGCAATTTGGCAAGCTATTTTTGAGGGTAAACCCCTTATTGAGCGTGTAGTTACCGTGACCGGTAATACCATTGGTCAGCCAAGTAACGTGTGGGCTTTACTCGGCACTGAAATAAAGCACCTGCTAGACTCACAAGGCTTTACGCCAGTAGAGGCGCAGCGCGTCGTCATGGGCGGTCCAATGATGGGCTTTACCTTGCCATCTGTTAGGATCCCTGTGGTCAAAACCACCAACTGTATACTCGCGCCAGACAACCAAGAACTTGCGATCCCGGGGGACGAAAAGGCATGTATTCGCTGTAGTGCCTGTGCAGATGCCTGCCCTCAAAGCTTATTACCACAGCAGTTACAATGGTTTGCTAAAGGCAAAGAGTACCAAAAATTAGAGGAATACAACCTCTTTGACTGTATCGAATGCGGTGCGTGCTCTTATGTTTGTCCAAGCGAAATCCCCTTAGTGCAATACTATCGTGTAGCCAAAGCCGACATTCGCGAACAAAAGCTTGAACAAGTCAAAGCTGAGCGTGCTAAAGAACGTTTTGAGGCAAGAAAAGAGCGCTTAGAGCGCGAACAAGAAGAACGCCAAAATAAACATAAACGCCGTTCGGCGGGCGCTGCACCAAAAGCCGCAGATAAAGAAAAAGTACAAGAAGCACTCTCACGCGTTAAAGATAAGCAGTCAGATAAATCCACGGTCCAAGCTGCGATTGCACGCGCCAAAGCCAAACGAGGTGAGAATGGCGAATTAGAGCCGGATAACAGCGCCATTGCTGAAGAGCGTGCAAAACGCAAAGCGCAGGCGCGTAAATATAAAGAAGAAAAAACTGATCAGCCTGAAAGCACAGATAAAAAAGATGCAGTAGCCGCCGCCATTGCCCGTGCAAAGGCGAAAAAGGCCGCAGCCCAAGCGTCACCTGAGTCTGAGCCAGCAGCAACAGATGATAAAAAGGCAGCCGTAGCTGCTGCAATCGCCCAGGCTAAAGCCAAAAAAGCAGCCGCAGAAGACACAGCTGAACCTGAAGCCAATGCAGCGCCAAGCGATAAAAAGGCTGCCGTTGCTGCCGCAATTGCCAGAGCTAAGGCCAAGAAAGCTGCTAAAAAGGCTGAAGAAGCAGGCGAGAGCACAGTCGAGCAAGCAGAAGCCGCTCCAACGGAAAGCGCTGAGGAAGATCCACGCAAAGCCGCCGTTGCCGCCGCAATTGCCAGAGCTAAGGCCAAGAAAGCAGCTAAAGAGGCGGAAGAAGCAGGCGCAAGCGTGAGCGAACAAGCAGAAGCCGCTCCAACGGAAAGCGCCGAGGAAGATCCACGCAAAGCCGCCGTTGCTGCCGCAATTGCCAGAGCTAAGGCCAAGAAAGCTGCTAAAGAGGCTGAAGAAGCTGGCGCAAGCGTGAGCGAACAAGCAGAAGCCGCCTCAACGGAAAGTGCTGACGAAGATCCACGTAAAGCTGCCGTTGCCGCCGCAATTGCCAAAGCTAAGGCCAAGAAAGCAGCTAAAGAGGCGGAAGAAGCTGGCGCAAGCGTGAGCGAACAAACAGAAGCCGCCTCAACGGAAAGTGCTGACGAAGATCCACGTAAAGCTGCCGTTGCCGCCGCAATTGCCAGAGCTAAGGCCAAGAAAGCAGCTAAAGAGGCTGAAGAAGCAGGCGCAAGCGTGAGCGAACAAGCAGAAGCCGCTCCAACGGCAAGCGCCGAGGAAGATCCACGTAAAGCTGCCGTTGCCGCCGCAATTGCCAGAGCTAAGGCCAAAAAAGCCGCTAAAGAGGCACAAGAAGCTGGCGAAAGCGTGAGTGAGCAAGGCGAAGAAACAAATGAGCCAACGGCGGGATCAGAAACAGACTCCAGCCGTACAGAGCAAGGTGCTGAGGGCACATCTGAGCAGCAACAAGCACTTAGCCCTGAAGCACGTAAAAAAGCCGCCGTTAAAGCCGCAATTGCGAGAGCAAAAGCGAAGAAGCAAGCGAAAGAACAAGAAGGAAATGAACCGTCATGAAACTAACCATGGCCTCATCCCCGCACAATCATAGCCATAAGTCGGTCAACAAAATCATGATGACCGTCATGGCAGCCTGTATTCCCGGGATCTTAGTCCAAACCTACTATTTTGGTTTTGGTGTATTGATCCAGTTGGCTTTGGCGCTTATTACCGCAAGCCTTGCTGAAGCGCTAGTGCTAAAGCTAAGAGGTCGAGCGATATGGCCCAGCCTCAGCGACGGCAGTGCTTGGCTCACCGCTGTGCTGCTGGCCATCAGTATTCCGCCGCTAGCCCCTTGGTGGATAACCGTCATTGGTGCATTTTTTGCCATCGCTATTGTAAAACAGCTATACGGTGGCCTAGGCTTTAATCTTTTCAACCCGGCCATGGCGGCCTATGTATTATTGCTGATCTCCTTCCCTGTACAAATGACTTCGTGGTCACCTATTCAAGCGCTCACGCTAGAGTCGCTAAGCTTTGTCGACCAACTCGCAATGATCTTTACCGAGTCCACCAGCCAAGGTGTTACACTTGACGTATGGCGTGCAGGCGTGATTGACGGTGCGACTGGTGCAACGCCATTAGACTCGGTAAAAACCGCTGTCTCACAAGGCTTAACCGTGAATGAGGCGATGAGTAAGCAGGGTTTTGGAGCGCTTGCGGGACTTGGTTGGCAATATGTTAACCTCGCCTTTTTGCTAGGTGGTCTTTATCTGCTAAAAGCCAAAGTGATCAACTGGCATATTCCAGTGGCCTTTATTGCCAGTCTTGGCCTTGCTAGCGCAATTGGCTATATCATTGCCCCTGAGTCAGAGCCCGGCACCCTATTCCACTTGTTAAGTGGCGGCGCTATGCTTGGTGCCTTTTTTATTGCCACCGATCCGGTGTCGGCCTCTACCACTAACTTAGGTCGCCTGATTTACGGCGCGGCAATCGGCTTTACTGTCTATGTGATTCGCCAATTTGGTGGCTATCCAGACGCCGTTGCATTTGCAGTTGTGATCATGAATATGGCAGTGCCACTTATCGATCATTACACTCAGCCTCGTACTTATGGTCATGGAGCAAAATCATGATAATTCAATCGATGCAGAAAAATGGCCTCATCCTCGCGGCATTTGCACTAGCAACAACAGGAGCGGTCGCACTGATTAATGACCTCACCAAAGATAAAATTGCCAACCAAGAGCAACAGCACCTGATGCAACTACTTTCTCAGGTGATTGCAGCAGATAAGTACGACAATACTTTGTATTTGGATTGCACCACCAGCAACACCTTAGAACTCGGCCCAGGCGGCCCGCACACAATTTACAGAGCCAGACTCAATGGCGAACCCTCGGCTCTTTTAGTGAGACATATCACCCCGAAAGGCTACAGTGGCAATATCGATGTCTTAACCGCTGTCGATAGACAAGGTCTGATCTCAGGTGTGCGTGTGACGCGCCATGAAGAAACTCCGGGTCTTGGTGATAAGGTAGAGCTGGCAAAGTCGGCTTGGGTAACGACTTTCAACGGTGTTCAAGTTGAAGGGGAAGCAGACCCTAAAATGAATGTGAAAAAAGACGGCGGTCAATTTGATTCATTTACCGGTGCAACCATTACCCCACGCGCTGTGGTAACCTCGGTAAATCAGGCCGCATGGTTTGCCAAAACTCATTTTGATGCGCTATTTAACGCGCCTAATACTTGCGAGGTGTCGCAATGAGTCAGTTAAAATCGCTCTTTCAAGAAGGTACATGGCAAAATAACCCAGCACTGGTACAGCTTTTGGGCCTATGTCCGCTCCTTGCGGTGACTTCAACGGTAACCAATGCGTTAGGGCTTGGTATTGCCACATTACTGGTACTGGTTGGTTCTAACTTTACCGTATCGGTGGTGAGAAACTGGGTGCCAAAAGACATTCGTATTCCTGTTTTTGTGATGATCATCGCCGCCTTTGTTACGGTTATTCAACTACTCATGAACGCTTATACCTTTGGTCTGTATCAATCCCTTGGTATATTTATTCCGTTGATCGTGACCAACTGCGCCATTATTGGTCGTGCCGAGGCATTCGCTTCGAAGAATAGTCCGCTGTTATCGGTTTGGGATGGTTTAATGATGGGACTGGGTTTTGCACTGGTGCTATTTGTACTGGGTGCAATGCGCGAATTGATTGGTCAAGGAACACTATTTGATGGTGCCGAGCTACTCCTTGGCAACTGGGCAAGTGTATTGCGTATTGAGATCTTCTCATTCGATCATCAATTTTTAGTTGCAATCCTGCCACCAGGCGCCTTTTTGGGCCTTGGTTTTTTGATTGCCGCTAAAAACATTATCGACGCTCAGCTCAAAGCCAAAGCAGCGCCAACAGCCGAAGAAGTAAAAGGTCCTAGAGCACGGGTCACTAACTTAAACTAATGCGGTAATAATAATGCCAATTTGCAGCGATACCGTCACTATCGCTGCTTAATGAAAGTAACTGCATGCTACCGTCATCGAATTTAGCAAGTAAATCTTATGAATAAACAAAAACGTATAGAAATACTCACGCGACTTAGGGACGAAAATCCGCACCCAGAAACTGAGCTAGAATACTCGTCACCATTCGAGCTTTTAGTTGCCGTTACCCTCTCAGCACAAGCCACTGATGTTGGAGTGAACAAAGCAACGCGCAAACTCTTCCCTGTTGCCAACACACCAGAAAAGATCCTTGAGCTTGGCCTTGAAGGCTTAAGAGACTATATCAAAACCATTGGTTTATTTAATTCAAAAGCCAATAACGTCTATAAAATGTGTCAGATCCTCGTCGACAAACACGGCTCCGAAGTTCCTGAAAACCGTGAAGCACTAGAAGCACTGCCGGGGGTCGGTCGCAAAACCGCCAACGTGGTACTAAACTGCGCTTTTGGCTGGCCGACAATTGCCGTAGACACCCATATATTCCGCGTCTCCAATCGCACCAAGTTTGCCATGGGTAAAGATGTGGTGGCAGTCGAGCAAAAGCTAGAAAAGGTTGTACCAAAAGAATTTAAAGTGGATGTCCACCACTGGTTAATCCTTCATGGCCGCTATGTGTGCACCGCGCGTAAACCTAAGTGTGGCAGCTGTTTGATTGAAGATTTGTGTGAGTTTAAAGAGAAGACTGATAGCTAATCTTTGTTTTAGCATAAGCACAACTTTTATTTGTGGTGGTTACCGTGAATTTGTTGTTTCGTAAAATTGTTCAAGCGATATGAAAACACAGCTCGCTGCGTAAAGCAGCTCCTACTTCACGCCACATTCGTATCGACGTGATGGCTAGCCTAAGGCAATACCACTGCTGAATACCCTATTCCATCTGGTCCGTTACCAGCAGGGAGTTCAAATAAGGTTTTGCCAGATACAATATCTATAACAAGGACCTTATTTTTTTGGTAAGCGGATAAAAATAAAGTGCGATCGTCTGGATGGAGGATCACGCCTTTTGGTCCTGTTCCCGGCTCAAACTTTATTTGACGCAGCTTTTCTTTGTGCATTGCATCGATCACATCAAGGGTGTGATTCCTATAGTCTGGGATCACAGCAAACTGCTCATCGCGGGTAAGTAACACACGGTATGGAAAGCTATAGCCTTTCCATTGCTTAATTATACGCTCATTTGCTACATCAAACACGGTAACTAAGCCATCATCGTTGCTACCAACCCAGAGCTCTGAGCCACTTTTATTTATGGTGATAGCCTCTGGTACTTTTGGCATTGAAATTTTGCGAAGTAAGGCACCTGACTTTACATCTAATTCAGACACTGAATCTGCGCGCATATTTGTGGTGTAAACACGCTCGCTAGACGCCGGCAGCGCCACCATATGAGAGCCTCTTTGCTCTGTTGCTATTACTTTATCAATTTTCCCCGACTCTATATCAACGATTACCACACTGTCGGAGCCTTCAGACGATACTGCAACGCGTTTTTGGTCTTTTAAAAACAACACGCCATGTGGCCTTGGATAACGAGACAAATCAATGGTTTTTACTTTTTTTGCTTGCCGAACGTCAAAAACACTTAGACTATTGCCACGTGCATAATTAGTGACAACAGCCGTATGCCCGTCGGCACTCATTGCTAATTCATGTGGTCCTCTGCCGGTTGCGAGCGTCAGCTTAATTTTTCGGCTGCTAAGATCGATGAAATCAACCGAGTCCCCCTTTTTATTTACAACAACCAATGTTCCCGACAAGTTATTTGTATCAGCCCATGAAGGGAAGCTGATTAAACACCCAAATAAGAACACATACACAACATAATTAACCAATCTCATTTTGACTCCTTTTGATCTGTTAGCTAGTACTGTTGTTTTTATCACTACTGTATTTATCATTGAAAAGCAATCGTAATACAGCCTTCAAAAACACCCTATCCCAAATTTAACTCAGACACGCCTGATACTCGAAACCTTCCTGTTTCCTATGTTGAATAGCACACTTTCCATCACTCGCAACAACTTCCTCGCCTACATCCGTTTTACAATTTCTGGAACATTTTCAAAGTATTGATTTCACAAATCACTACGCTTTCTTTATGCTAATGAAAGTCTTTAAATTTTAATGCGAATATCATTATGCTACCTGTCCTTCGTATCTTGTTAATAGAACAAGAGCCAGCTGTATTGCAAGCGCTCTCAAGCAATCTGTCAAAAACGATCCCTAATTTTGAGCGAGAGGATGTTCAACTCGATATTATTGAATGCCTCGAACTTTCAAAAGCCTTGGAGCATGTCACTGAAGATGGTGATATTCAAGCTGTCGTGCTGAGTTGGGATGTGCACAACAAAAGTGGCGAGCAAACCTATAGTCGCTTTATCGAGCAATTAAAATGTATTCGTCTAGAATTACCGGTTTACGTTATTGGCGATGACACTAAAGGGCTTGAGATAGTCAACGAATCCGAGGAAATCGAGTCTTTCTTCTTTAAAGATGAAGTTATCTCAGATCCTGAAGCCATTTTGGGATATATGATCAATGACTTTGATGACAGAGCCGAGACGCCATTCTGGACGGCGTATCGCAGCTATGTCGGCGAAGCGAACGACTCTTGGCATACTCCGGGTCACAGCGGCGGTTCGAGCTTTAGAAACTCTCCTTATATCAAAGATTTTTATCAATTCTATGGCCGTAATGTATTTGTCGGAGACCTGTCCGTATCGGTTGATTCGTTAGGTTCACTGTCAGATAGTACCAATACCATTGGCCGCGCTCAGGAGTCAGCTGCAGCAACGTTTGAGGTTAAACGCACCTACTTCGTAACCAACGGTTCGTCCACCTCGAATAAAATTATTTTGCAAACCCTACTTCGCAAAGGCGATAAGGTGATCATCGACCGCAACTGTCATAAGTCAGTGCACTACGGCATTTTGCAATCGGCCAGTTTCCCTATCTATTTATCGAGTATTTTAAATCCAAAATATGGCATATTCGCACCGCCTTCACTGGCTGACATCAAGCAAGCGATTGAACAAAATACCGATGCAAAACTACTGGTGCTCACAGGCTGTACCTATGATGGTTTGCTGAGCGACCTGAAACAAGTCGTAGAATTTGCCCATCAGCATGGCATCAAAGTCTTTATTGATGAAGCTTGGTTTGCTTACTCGCTATTTCACCCTAGCTTGCGCCATTACTCCGCCATTCATGCAGGTGCCGATTATGTCACCCATTCGGCGCATAAAGTCGTATCGGCATTTTCGCAGG
Organism: Pseudoalteromonas flavipulchra NCIMB 2033 = ATCC BAA-314; assembly: GCA_000814665.1. Taxonomy (GTDB): domain Bacteria; phylum Pseudomonadota; class Gammaproteobacteria; order Enterobacterales; family Alteromonadaceae; genus Pseudoalteromonas; species Pseudoalteromonas maricaloris. The sequence continues at coordinate 18,042 of JWIH01000010.1, read as the reverse complement.
CGTCTTATATCCATATTAATGACCCCGATTTTGATGCTGATTTTTTCCGTGAGATTTACAGTATCTACGCCAGCACCTCGCCCAAATACCAACTTATTGCGTCTTTGGATGTGTGCCAGAAGCAGTTGGAGATGGAAGGCTATAAGTTACTCAATGCGCTGCTGAACCATGTTGCAGAGTTCAAACAGCAGATGGCCTCGCTCAAACATATTAAAGTGCTTGATAAGCAAGACTTTATGAACATATTCCCACATTTTAGTGGCGATAATATGGGGCATGATCCGCTTAAAATCCTCATCGATATTAGTGAACTACCGTACTCATTAAAGGATATTCATAAGTTTCTGCTAGACGAAATTGGGCTGGAGATTGAGAAATACACCCACAGTACCATCTTAGTCTTACTAACCTTGGGTGGTACACGCTCAAAGATCATTCGTTTATACAATGCCTTAAAGAAACTTGATGGCGGCAAGGTAAAACTATCGAAGTCAACGCGACGCTCACGCTTACCTGAGAATTTACCCGCTATTGACCTTGCTTGTATTCCTAGTGATGCCTTCTACGGCGAGCGTGAATCTGTACCTATTAGCAAGAGCAACAACCGAATTTGTGCAGGTTTAGTCACCCCGTATCCTCCGGGGATTCCGCTTTTGGTGCCGGGTCAACATATTACCCAAGAGCATATTGAATATCTCAAGGAGCTGGCAGGGCAAGGATTGACCATTCAAGGTAGTTTCGATGGTGAGATCTATGTGCTTAAAGAAGACAAATAACGCGAGCTAATATCATAATCCAGTACTAGGCAAGCCATTTTAAAACGTGGCTGCCTAGCGCTTGTAGAGCTTTGCGTTTTCCTGCAATTACGCTAGCATTTTAGCCCTTCTCGCGAAGATATTGGTTTAGCTCGGTTATATCAACGCTATAAATATTCATAAGGCCATTATGGATCCTTTCCTGTCGCTGAAGCAATTCATCATAATTGTTTACAGCTTTCACATCTGGGTTTTTATCACTTGAGAAAAACAAAGTATTACCGTCAGCTGATAGGATCGGATCTGAGTCCATACGACGCGAATTGATTTTATCGCCTAGATTTATCGGTTTCCCCCACTTGCCATCTTTTTGTTTAACCGATACATGCAAATCATAGTGACCTAAACCGCCCGATCTCATTGACGTGAAAAATAGCAGTTTTCCGTCCGATGAAACCTCTGGATCAGCATCACTTGCTGTGGAGTTGAGCTCTGAAATCTCAATTGGCGCTTGATATCCATCAGGGTGGTACTTAGAAAGAAAAAGATCTACGCCGCCCGTAGCTCCTTTTATGATAGATGAGAAGTAGATATCTTTATTAGTGTGTATAGTTGGGTAGATCACAGTATGATCTCCGTTAATTTTGCCAGGCACTAACTCAGGTTTGCCAAATTTATCACCATCATAGCTGACTTGCCACATCTGAAAGATCCCATTTTCCACGTTCTCTACCGGCCTTCTGGAAGTAAAATAAAATGTGTTACTGTCTTTGGAAAAGTACGGATTTGTATCGTGAAATTCACCGCTAAAAGGAAGCAATGTTGGGGTTTGCCAAGTGTCCCCTTGTTTGTGAGAAATGACTAAAGCACTGTGTGAAAATCGGGCTAAAGCTCTAACAAACGCAAACTTTTTACCATCTGGAGACAAACTAGAACCGTACTCAAATTGATTAGTCGATACTATGTTTGGCGCAAACAAGCTTGGCTCTAGGTTGTTTAAAATCACCGCTAACTTGTCATCAGCTTGTACTGACCATTGCGCAGAAACTGCTGAAATCAATAACCCTATTTTAGCGACTGTTTTACGCTGTATCATATAAATATCCTTTTTTGTTATAGTACACTTTGTTTACTTTTTGATAATTGTATGTGTGTTGAATCAAACTGCTTGAAAAGTAACTTTGTCGCCAGATGATATTATCAAAACATAACTGAAATTAAAAAAGCAACAATCCCACATGACTTAGTGATATATAGAAGCTTAATAAAAATTACTTTATAGGGCATGTTGATTTTAAAAGTCGGGCTGGTTTTGCAGTAATTTATGATGTTTTTAAGCGACATTGCGCTAATACAATGTGTTATGCCACATAAATCAGCAGAAAGTCATCATAAGTGCTTATCCCTTGTGACTTACTCACCGCCCTAATGTTTATCACCTACTAATTTAAGCGCTCTTCTGGCACAGCTATTGCTTATAAAACCACAGATGTCATTTTTTTGATTTGGAGTTTTGTATGGAATTTGCGTTACTTGCTATTTTGGCTCTAGTGGTCGTTGCTTCCATTGTCGCTTCTAAGTACACCGATGTGGGTGGCAATCCTTATCCGTTTAATCGTAAAGAATCTGTTTTTACCACCGTTGAAGCATCGTTTCTACAATTATTAGAACGTGCCGTTGGCGATAGATATAAAATCGTTAGCCGCATTAAGCTCATTGATGTGATTGAGTGCAAGCCGGGGATCTCTCCAAAAGCGCGTCGTGCCGCGGTAACTAAAGCTAAAAATAAGCAGTTGGATTATGTTTTGGTAGACAAAGAGACACTGAAAATTGTTGCCGCTGTTGATTTGGTCAATAACGCCAATAAAAACGGCCACAAAGCACAAAAAGATTGGTTTGTCAGTGGCGCTCTGGAATCTGCGGGTATTCCACACATTCGCATGAAAATCAAAAGTGGCTACCAAAGTGCTGAGGTGCGTGCGGCAATCTTGTTCAAGCTTGGCCAAAAAGTGGAGATGCCAAAGAAAACCAGAAACCGCACCTACAAACCTGCGGTGCTGTCTCCTTCACAGGCAAAAGCACAGTCAACTCAGTTGGCAGAAATCTAGCAAAACGGGCGTCAGCCCGTTTTTTGTTTTACCTATCAAAACCCCTTTCGTATAATAAAAGCAATTTTGACACTGGGGCTTTCCCCACCACAAATTAGGAATCTTTTGATGAAAGTAGGCATTATCGGCGCAATGGAGCAAGAAGTTACCATTTTGCGTAACACCATGGAGAACCCGCAAACATTGACCAAAGGTGGCTTTACTTTTTATACCGGCAAACTGGCTGGTCTTGACGTAACGCTTGTACAGTCTGGCATTGGTAAAGTGGCAGCAACGGTTGCGACAACTTTGCTTATCGACAACTTTGCGCCAGATTGCGTGATCAACACGGGTTCTGCAGGTGGTTTTGAACCATCACTAAACGTCGGCGATGTGGTGATTTCAAATGAAGTACGTCATCACGATGTTGATGTTACTGCATTTGGCTATGAAATTGGTCAAGTTCCACAAATGCCTGCTGCGTTCACTTCGCATGCAAAATTAGTTGAGGCAGCAGAGCAAAGCGTACATGCGCTTGAAGGCATTCAAACTATGGTTGGTTTGATCTGTACGGGTGACTCATTTATGTGCGACCCAGTACGCATCGACAAGGCGCGTGCAGACTTCCCTACGATGTTAGCAGTCGAAATGGAAGGCGCGGCAATTGCGCAGGCTTGTCATTCTTTAAACACGCCATTTGTTGTGATCCGCTCGCTATCTGATATCGCCGGCAAAGAATCACCGCAATCATTCGAAGAGTATCTAGAAGTCGCTTCTGTTAACTCTTCTAAGATGGTGATGGCACTACTTAATAAGCTGGATAAGGTTGCGCTTTAGTGCTCGACAGCTTGCTTCAGGCCCATGAGGGCCTGATCATTTTCTTGCTGGCGATTTTTGCCAGCCTAGGGGTAAGGTTATCAACACTTTATCACCCTAATATTATTCTTAGCCTTATATTTAAAGCGATTGCCGAAAAAGTTTATCGCTCTAAAGCCGCTTCTAGCTACCAACTTTTATCCGGTACACTCGGCTTCCTCCTACCAATATTAACCATCACTGTATTAACTTATGCGGTTATTAGCTTTGCTTTTTATCCTAATTGGCTCGGTGGGTTGGTGTTATTTTTATGCTTAGATATTAGCCATGAAAGCCGCGCTAAGCGTATTTCCGCGCTGATAAAGTCAAAGCAAAAAGTAACCGCAAGAGCCGTGTTGCAAGGAATGGTAGCAAGAGATGTAGAGAAGCTAACAGAGCTTGGTATTTGTAAGGCCACCATAGATAGCACCGCATTAAATACCCTGCGCCATTTTTTTGTCATTGCTTTACTGTATCTAACGGCAGGCCCCTATCTCGCGCTATTTTATAAACTATTACTGCTATGCGACCATGCTTGGCGGCAAGTAATGCTCCCCTCAAGCCGTTTTATGGCAAGCCTTTCCCGCATGATTTGGCTCGTTGAGTTTGTGCCTATTCGATTATTAATTACCTGCTTTTCGTTGCTACTTAGACCAAAGCAAACTTGGCACTACATTAAATACTACGGCCGTCACTTTAGCCAAACGAATACTGGATGGGCACTGAGCTTTTTTGCAGCAAATTTACATACACAACTCGCAGGGCCGCGCTTTTATTTTGGTGAACGTTATGAGGTGATGCGGGTAGGTGCAAAAACGCAACCCTCAGCTGAGCATATTCAGCATTTACTCGGACTACTCAATCAGATGCGCTGGCTATTTATTGCCACTTCCGCCTTACTACTTGTAATTATTAATTTTCTCCGGCTGATGGCTTAGCTTGGAATCCTTAACCTGAGCTTCGGATAATTAATGCCTTTCTAGCAGCCAGTTTTAGCGCTAACTGCGTTGAATTCACTTCCAATAGCAAGCTATTGGTGCGTAAATTCGCCTAATTACCCCTAAAACTCTCTGGCTAGACAAGGAAATAATTTAATATTAATTTAAAAACAATGAGTTAGTTCATTTCTTATCCAAACCTCAGGTTACTTAGAAATAAGCTCCCCACTTAGCCAAAAACAAAAAACCCAGCACAAAGCTGGGTTTTTGAATGCTCAGAAAAACTTACTTTTTCTTCACTGCTTTTTTGTTTGGAAGGTCAGTGATTGAACCTTCAAAGATTTCAGCAGCTAGACCGATTGACTCGTTCAGCGTTGGGTGAGCGTGGATAGTAAGCGCTAGGTCTTCACCGTCAGCACCCATCTCTACTGCTAGACCGATTTCACCAAGCATTTCACCTGCATTGATACCAACCATAGCACCACCGATCACGCGGCCTGACTCTTTATCAAAGATAAGCTTAGTTGAACCTTCAGTACGTGCAGAAGCGATTGCACGGCCAGAAGCAGCCCACGGGAATACCGCAGTTTCAATGCTTAGACCTTGCTCTTTTGCTTCTTTCTCAGTCACACCAACCCAAGCGATTTCTGGATCTGTGTATGCAATTGAAGGAATACACTTAGGATCGAAGTAATGCTTCTTACCAGAGATAACTTCAGCAGCAACGTGACCTTCATGAACCGCTTTGTGCGCAAGCATAGGTTGACCGACGATGTCACCGATAGCGAAGATGTGATCAACGTTAGTCTTCATTTGCTTGTCAGTGCTGATAAAGCCACGCTCATCAACATTTACGCCCGCTTTGTCAGCGTCAATTAGCTTACCATTTGGTGTACGACCAACAGCAACGAGTACTTTGTCATAACGAACTTGGCCTTCTGGTGCTTGCTTGCCTTCGAAAGATACGTAGATACCGTCTTCTTTCGCTTCAACAGCAACCACTTTAGTAGAAAGCATTACGTTAAACTTGTCTTTAACGTACTTTTGGTAAATCTTGATAACGTCTTTGTCAGCCGCTGGTACTAGTTGATCAGCAAACTCAACTACGTCGATCGCTGACCCTAGTGAACGGTAAACTGTACCCATCTCAAGACCGATGATACCACCGCCTAGTACAAGTAGCTTTTCAGGCACGTCTTTAAGCTCAAGTGCACCTGTAGAGTCGATGATACGCTCGTCTTCAGGAATGAAAGGAAGGCTTACAGGCTGAGAACCCGCTGCAATGATTGCGTTATCAAAGGTCACTGTTTTCGCACCGTCAGCACCTTCAACAGCGATAGTGTTAGAACCTGTGAACTTACCGTAGCCGTTAACTACAGTTACTTTACGCATCTTAGCCATTCCGCCAAGACCACCTGTAAGTTGACCGATCACAGACTCTTTCCATGAACGGATTTTGTCTAGGTCAATTTGTGGAGCACCGAAAGAAACACCGTGAGAAGCCATTTCTGCTGCATCATCAATTACCTTTGCAACGTGAAGAAGGGCTTTTGAAGGGATACAACCAACGTTCAAGCACACACCACCTAGCGTGTCGCGAGATTCGATTAGTGTAACGTCTAAACCTAAGTCTGCTGCACGGAATGCTGCAGAGTAACCACCAGGACCACCGCCTAGTACAACAACTTGAGTTTTGATTTCGTTGCTCATGTTATTACCTTAACTGTTATTTGAACGGGTTTACTCGTCGAGAGTAGCCGACCCAAAGTGCCTGCCAAACACCCGATTCGGGGCACAGGGCAGAGAGAGTTATTATTGCTCGAAAGTGTATCATTCACACTCTCTATTGTCCCGCCTAATTATCAAGCGGAACAACAAAATACAAGAAAACCGCATCACCTAAGTCATGCGGTTTCTATTCTTACATTACTAGCTGGCGAATATCGCTTAGGTAGTTTGCAAGTGTCACAGTAAAGCGAGCTGCTAGCGCGCCGTCAATGACACGATGGTCGTATGAACAGCTTAGCGGCACCATTAGGCGCGGCTCGAACTCTTTACCATTCCATTTCGGTTTGAAGTCTGACTTAGAAACACCCAAAATCGCAACTTCAGGAGCATTTACGATTGGCGTAAACGCCGTACCGCCGATACCACCAAGGCTTGAGATAGTGAAACAGCCGCCCTGCATATCAGCAGACGTCAGTTTACCGTCACGTGCTTTCTTGGAAATTTCCATCAACTCGCGTGATATCTCAATGATGCCTTTCTTGTTCACGTCGCGAACAACAGGAACCACTAGACCATTTGGTGTATCAACCGCGATACCGATGTGAACATATTTCTTCAAGATTAAGCTCTCACCACCTTCAGATAGTGAAGAGTTAAACGTTGGGAACTCTTCAAGTGCTTTTGCAGCCGCTTTCATCACGAATACTAATGGCGTGATCTTCACACCCATTTTCTTCTTCTCAGCTAGCACGTTCTGTTCTTTACGGAACGCTTCAAGCTCTGTGATATCTGCTTCGTCAAACTGCGTAACATGTGGGATTTGTACCCAGTTACGGTGAAGGTTTGCACCCGATAGCTTGTTGATGCGAGAAAGTTTCTTCTCTTCTATTTCACCAAACTTGCTGAAGTCTACTTTTGGCCAAGGAATAAGACCAAGCTCACCGCCGCCAGTGTTGCCACCTTTTGCGATTTGACCAGACTCAACTTGCTTAACCAGCTCTTTCACGTAGTTTTGTACGTCTTCTTTTAGTACACGGTTCTTACGACCTGTACCTTTAACGCGAGCTAGGTTAACCCCAAACTCACGCGCTAAACGACGTACCACAGGTGAGGCGTGGGCATACTGATCATTGGCCACAAAATCATCTTTTTGTGCAGAGGCTTTTGGTGCTTCAGATTTTGCCGCTGGAGCCGCAGATTGAGCTGGTTTTGCTTCAGTTTTAGCTGCAGCCTGAGGTGCAGGTGCCGCGCCTTTCACTTCGAATACGAAGATTAAAGAACCCGTTGATACTTTGTCGCCAGCATTGACTTTGATCTCTTTAATCGTACCTGCAAACGGAGCTGGTACTTCCATTGAGGCTTTGTCGCCTTCAACCGTGATAAGAGATTGCTCTTCTTCAACGCTGTCACCAACAGCAACCATGATTTCAGTGACTTCAACTTCGTCGCCACCGATATCTGGTACATGCACTTCTTTTTCAGCCGATGCAGCAGGTGCTTGCTCTTCAGCTGGCGCTTCTGCAGCTTCGGTAGTCGCAGGTGCATCACCGCTACCTGCCACTTCGAAGATGAAGATCAATGAACCGGTTGACACTTTGTCACCCGCGTTGATTTTCACTTCTTTGATAGTACCTGCAAATGGTGCTGGTACTTCCATTGAGGCTTTGTCGCCTTCAACCGTGATAAGCGATTGCTCTTCTTCAACAACATCACCCGCAGCTACTAAGATTTCAGTGACTTCAACTTCATCGCCACCAATATCTGGTACGTGAACTTCTTTCACTTCTGTCTTGCCAGAGGCGCTTGCTTCTGGCTTAGCTTCTTCTGCTGGTTGCTCTGCCGGTGCTTCTTCACCTGCCGCTTCAAAGATCATAATCAAAGAGCCAGTCGATACTTTATCGCCTTCTGCTATTTTGATTTCTTTAACTGTACCCGCCACTGAGGCAGGTACTTCCATTGATGCTTTGTCGCCTTCAACAGTGATAAGCGATTGCTCTTCTGCAACCGTGTCACCTACGCTTACTAGGATCTCGGTTACTTCAACCTCATCGGCACCAATATCTGGAACATGAATTTCGATTGCCATCACTCGTCCTCTTATGCGTAAAGTGGGTTAGTTTTGGTGGTGTCGATATCAAATTTCTTGATAGCGTCAGTCACTACTGATTTTTCAACTTTGCCTTGCTTAACTAGCTCGCCAAGTGCAGCAACTACCACGTAACCGGCATTTACTTCAAAGTGACGACGTAGGTTTTCACGGCTGTCTGAGCGACCATAACCGTCTGTGCCAAGCACTTTGTAAGATGCGCTCGGCATAAATGCACGTACTTGATCAGCATAGTTTTTCATGTAATCCGTAGCAGCAATTGCTGGCGCGTCACCAAGTACGCTGGTGATGTAAGCCACTTTTTGCTCTGCTTCTGGGTTAAGCATGTTGAAACGCTCTGCATCTTGACCGTCACGAGCAAGCTCGTTAAATGACGTTACAGAGAATACGTCTGAGCCGATACCGTAGTCGTCGCTTAGGATCTGCGCCGCTTTACGTACTTCGTTCAGGATAGTACCCGAGCCCATTAGCTGAACCTGTGCTTTGTCGCCAGTGTAGCTTTCAAGCTTGTAAATACCCTTACGAATACCTTCCTCAGCGCCCTCAGGCATTGCTGGCATATGGTAGTTTTCGTTCATTAGCGTTAGGTAGTAGAACACGTTCTCTTGCTCTGGACCGTACATACGACGAATACCATCTTGCAGAATAACCGCTACTTCAAATGCAAACGTTGGGTCGTAAGAAATACAATTAGGCACTGTACCTGCTTGAATGTGCGAGTGACCGTCTTCGTGCTGTAGACCTTCACCATTTAGCGTTGTACGACCAGCAGTTGCCCCTAATAGGAAGCCACGCGCTTGTTGGTCGCCCGCCATCCACGCCATATCACCTACACGTTGGAAACCAAACATTGAGTAGTAGATATAGAACGGGATCATTGGTAGGTCGTTCGTGCTGTATGACGTTGCCGCTGCAACCCATGAAGACATCGCGCCTAGCTCATTGATACCTTCTTGTAGTACCTGACCTGACGTTGCTTCTTTATAGTAAGAAACGATATCGCGGTCTTCTGGGCTGTAGTTTTGGCCGTGCGGGTTGTAAATACCGATTTGACGGAATAAACCTTCCATACCAAAAGTACGCGCTTCATCAGCAATAATTGGAACAACGCTCTTGCCGATATTCTTGTCTTTTAACAAGATATTAAGTGCACGAACATATGCCATTGTGGTTGAGATATCACGCTTTTGTTCTTCTAGAAGCGGTTTAAATGCATCTAGCTCAGGTAGCGTAAGCGTTTCTGTGAAGTTAGGTAGGCGCTTAGGTGTATAACCGTGAAGCGCGTTACGACGAGCATGTAGATATTCGTGCTCTTTTGACCCTTCTTCTAGCGTCAAGTAAGGTAGCTCTTGTAATTGCTCATCAGATACCAAGTCATCTAGACCTAGACGTGAACGTAGGTGCGCTACGTGTGTCATGTCCATTTTCTTAACTTGGTGAGCAATGTTTTTACCTTCAGCCGCAGCGCCCATGCCGTAACCTTTAACGGTTTTAGCTAAGATCACAGTCGGACGACCTTTGGTGTCTTGTGCCGCTTTAAATGCAGCAAATAGCTTAGATGGCTCATGACCACCGCGCTTCAACGCGAAGATTTCGTCGTCAGTCATATCAGCAACAAGCGCTGCTGTTTCTGGATAACGACCGAAGAAGTGTTCACGTACGAAAGCACCATCTTTTGCTTTGTAAGTTTGATAATCACCGTCAACTGTTTCATTCATCAGTTGCAGCAATTTACCCGTAGTATCTTTGGCAAGTAGCTTATCCCAACCAGAACCCCAAACGACTTTGATCACGTTCCAACCAGCACCTTTAAATAGGCCTTCTAGTTCTTGGATGATCTTACCGTTACCCATTACTGGGCCGTCAAGACGCTGTAGGTTACAGTTGATTAGGTAGCATAGGTTGTCTAGTTTTTCACGGGCAGCGAATGAAATCGCACCACGTGATTCTGGCTCGTCCATTTCACCATCACCAAGGAAGGCGTAAACGCGTTGCTCAGACGTATCTTTTAGACCACGGCCATCTAGGTATTTAAGGAAACGCGCTTGGTAGATAGACGCGATTGGACCTAGACCCATAGAAACCGTTGGGAACTGCCAGAATTCAGGCATTAACTTAGGGTGTGGGTATGAAGAAATACCGTTACCGTCTACTTCCTGACGGAAGTTATCTAGCTGCTCAGCGCTTAGGCGGCCCTCAACAAATGCACGAGCATAAATGCCCGGAGAGATGTGACCTTGGTAATACACTAAGTCACCACCGTCTTTCTCGTTTGGTGCACGGAAGAAGTGGTTGAAACACATTTCATAGAATGCAGCTGACGACTGGTAAGAGGCCATATGCCCGCCCAGCTCAAGATCTTTCTTCGAAGCACGAAGTACGATCATAATAGCATTCCAACGGATGATAGAGCGAATACGACGCTCAAGGTTCACATCCCCTGGATACGCAGGTTCTTGATCTGCTGGGATAGTGTTGACATAGTTAGTCGTAGTGCCTGTTGGCATATCTACGCCATCAAGACGCGCTTGCTCTAATACTTGCTCTAACAAGAACTGAGCGCGCTCTACGCCTTCTTCTTTTACTACCGACTCAAGCGCCTGTAACCATTCTTGGGTTTCTAGCGCGTCTACGTCAATTTTATTGACTTCAGACATATGGAGTGTTCCTTATGTTTAAAATACGAATTTATTCTATTTGTGCCAATTCTTACTGAATCAAGTCCGATTACTGCTGTTTTGTTCTACGCAGTGAACGTTCTATTCGCGAACGCTCTTTACCGGCTTCTAATAACGCTTCTTCGATAAAGGCTAAGTGGGCGTTACTAGCAAGTCTTGCTTGTTCAGGGTTACCATTGATCACCGCATCTAATAACAACTTTCTGTGCTCACCGAGCTGCTCACTCACGTCTGATTTTTGCACCAAGACCGTTAAGTTTTGCAACACGTTTTGCTCAAGCAATGACTGCATCCCTTTTACAAGATGAAGCAGGACGACGTTATGTGATGCTTCTGCAACGGCAAAGTGAAAAGCATTAATTGCCCTTGCCTTTTGCATCAGGTCATCACCTATCTCTGCAATATTGTCAAAGCTTTGTTGTACCTTTGCAAAGTCATTCTCTGTGCCCCTGAGTGCCGCATAGTAGGCGGCGATGCCTTCTAATGCATGACGAAACTCAAGTAAATCGAACTGAGATTCTGGATGCTTACTGATCAAGTCGAATAACGGATCAGTCAGCCCTTCTTCTAGCTGATTCTTAACATACGTGCCACCACCTTGCCGACGGGTAACAAGCCCCTTAGCTTCCAATTTCTGGATAGCCTCACGAAGTGATGGACGCGACACTTCAAACTGCTTAGCTAGTTCACGCTCAGGCGGCAACTTTGCACCGGGTAATAACGAGCCCTCGAGGATCATATTCTCAAGCTGTTCTAGTATTACGTCGGATAATTTTGCTGCTTTAATCTTTAAAGACATTGAAATAACGCCAATTTTTTATGATGTGACCTAGCCAGATCGCTGACTTATTTTAATCAATTTGGTAAGAATTAACTTCATAGGTAAATTGGTCATACCAAATTTGCACAATACGTTATCAAAATCCATGACAACTGTCAAAATTCAGCCCAATTCAATAATTAGCTGAGTGTAAAAACAACAGTTGGCGTGCATAAACTTTAACCAAGAATCGGGCAAATTTAAAAGGTGATTTAAATGGTCAGACCAGATGCACATATACCATTTAACGTAAAATCAAGCTGCCAGAAAGGCGGTTTGGATAAGGCAAGTCTTAATCTAAAGCGGCCAATGACGATTCAAGATAGTCTTTACGATTGTTGGCTGCAAAGCATGCTCTAAAATCCCACTGAATACACTATTAGGCTTTACGTGTAATAACATTCTTTATGCTTTATATACCGTCAAAATAGGCAACAGGCCATGCAAAACATTAAAAACAAATTTGGATTCTAACTTATGAATGATTTCGCAACGAATCAGGACATTATTTGGTTTTAGCAAAGCCAAAAAGCAATCAATCGGTAAACACACGAGAGCAGCGAGCACGATACTGAGCAACATAGTCTTCATCCGCCCATAGTTTTTTTAGCCCTTCGTTATACAACTCGACATATTCACTATGATGCTTATTGATAAGCAAATAGCCTTTTTGGATAAAAGCGGGGATCGCTTGCGCAGCTAATAACTCCGCTTCTTCAGCTGGCAGTTCCTGCTGATAGGACTTCGCCGATTTTTCGTCCATAATCATAATATCCGCACGGTTTCGTAGGATCAGTGCCACATTTTTACTGGTATACGTGGCATATGAAGTTTTGATTTCAAGCGTCTCTATCGCCTCTAACAGAGAAGGCGGATAAGTTAACCCTTGATTGAGCAACAATCTAAATGGCTTAAGATCTGCGTAACTCGTATAGGTAAACGCTAAATCTCGATGGTGATAAAAGCGTGCAGTTTCTTCCGTAAGTGGGTGTTGAGTGTAAATATAGTCTTTGCTCCTTTGCTCACTGTAATACCAATAAGCACTACCAATGTAAGCCGCCTTCATTCCCTCTTGATAGGCGCGTTCCCAAGGCATAAATAAAAACCGGACTTTGATATCAGAGAGCGCAAAGACATCTCGGATCACAGCAGCCACACAGCCTTGATCTTGTTTCGCTTGATCTAAGTACGGCGGCCATTGCCCCGTCGTAATATTCACCTGAGTATCAAGCGCGCTCGCACTCCCGCCCACACAACACAGTAAAATCAACGGCCAAACTACTTTCATCTGTATGCTCTGTTATTTTTTCAAAAAGTATAGGCAACGAATTAGATTATGGGTACATTGTTGTAGAAAAAAGAATGGCAAATAATGCAAACGATATGCTATGACACACTAAAGTAGATGTTATTTAATGCCATGGGAGTAAGCCGATAATCAAATTACCCATTGCCAAGTTTACCGATAATCGAGTATAACCAGAGTCTCTGGGCATGTATTATACAAGGATATCACTTTGGTTTGGCGGGTCTTTGTCCTACTACTTATCATCACGCTGATATTGTTTGCGCTTTATTTTATCTACCCAAGTGCAGCAGCAAACTCGATAAGGTCTATCAAGCCTTTATTGACTGAATTAGGCATACAGCTAGACGCCCATACCGAAAAACATTTAAGTCAGCCAGACACCACTACTCACCTAACGGTTGCATCACCAAAAGCAACAAGACAACAGCTACCTGAAATACCAGAAAAAACCTTTTATAACCTAAACGGGCACAGTGATATTGTTAATATGTTCAGCGATATCTCAACACCTACCTGTGGAGCACTAAAGCGCGAAGTATTTTCCTTGCAAACGCAATTCAACGACATTGAAAATTTTAAACTTAATCTAACGGGTGAGCCCGTGAGCCCTTATGTTGAGTATCAGGCGCAGCAAGCCCTCAACGTGGTGTATATGATGTTTAAGCACTTTTTTAACCAGCTAGCACACAAAAAAGCCTTATCTCCCATCCAGTTGAACATGCATATTGCCGCCAATGACGCTGACTACAATGAACTAATTCTCTCTCGCGATGCAGAGCCCGCAGGCACCTTGGGTATGTACTTTTTATTTCAAAACCAAGGCGTTATCAATGGCGGTCGCACAGAAGAAGAAACGCTAAGAACGCTCATTCATGAGTCCGTGCACGCCCTCGTTTTTTACTATTTCGGCGTAACCCCTCGATGGGTAACGGAAGGCTTAGCCGAGTATTTTGAGCACCTAAGAATCACCGAAACAGGTCAATTTTCGGTTTACCTCTCTGACGAAGATTGGTTGACGAAAGAAGGAATTTTGAAATCGCGCTTTGCCAAACTTGATATTAACACCCTATTCAATAGCGAAAATCAGTGGCAAACCATGCAAAGTGCCACCTTATATGCCAATAGTTACCTGTTTACGGGATTTATGGTCGAGCACAACAGCAACGCTTTTTTCGAGTATTTACGACAAGAAAGCAGCAATCCGTGCAATATTGTACCTGCACAAAATATCGAGCAGCTCTTTCGTAATTTTAATGAAAACGTCGAATCACAATTTGAGGGATGGCGTAACACACCTCGCCAAATTCAACGTGGCGCATGGCAATAACTCTTCCTATGAGGGTATAGCAATTAAGCTGTTTGTAACAATGACAAAAAACTATCAGCATAGCCTCCTAATTAGCATTGCAGATAGTTTTGTAGGGAGGCGGTTCACCCGCCGAGAAGTGTGCTTTTCGGGTAGTCGTAGCCCACGGATAGGCGTCGAAACCTGTCAGGTGGACGGGCTGAATTCACGATAAATTTCGAGAAATCAGCCGTTAGCAAAATAAACCTCCATGTTTAATATCAAAGCGCATCCATGCGCTCCTCGTTCATTCTTTTTAAACGACGAAAAAGAACGAACCAAGAAAATGTCGCCCCAACATCACACTCAATCCTCAAATCCTAAGCCGATATAGTGCAACCGTCTTGTAAGGCACGTCCATGATGCCAGACAAGACTTAGCCGACATCCTATCGGCACATTGCATATCGGCTTAGGATTTTCGGGTGTGATGGAGGGGGAATAAAGTTGCTTGTGGAATTTCCACTTTCTCAGTAGCAATAGAGTAGTTTATAAGCTCAAAAGCGGCTCCAGCCTCACAGTGTAAATAGCGTTGTGGGAGGCGCTTTACCCGCCGAGAAGTTATGCTTTTCGGGTAGTCGCAGCCCATGAATGGGCGTCGAAAACTGTCAGGAGGACGGGCTGACTTTACGATAAATTTCGAGCTATCAGCCGTTAGCAAAATAAACCTCCATGTTTAATATCAAAGCGCATCCATGCGCTCCTCGTTCATTTTTTAAAACGACAAAAAAGAACGAACCAAGAAAACGTCGCCCCAGCATCACACTCAATCCTCAAATCCTAAGCCGATATAGTGCAACCGTCTTGTAAGGGTGAGGTTGCCAAAGCCACTGCCTTTTACTGTGATATTACCTTGGCTTTGAATGAGTTGACTTCCCGCCGGGGCGGTGATGGTAAGGTTGTTGTCTGCCTTGAGCTTTATATCACTTTGGATAACACTGCGATGGCTGCGACCCGCCTTAAGGGTGATATTTTGTGTGGAGCTTAAGCCAAGGCTCTTGAATTTTGTGGTAAATATATCGAACAAGATATTGCACGATGTATATGCTAACTGTCATGTGCTGTCCTTTGCGTAGAACTGGTTTATAACTTGATTTCAGACTTTAAAAAGTCGTAATAAAAAAGCCCGTCCTCTCCATGATCTTCAAAAATTTCTTTTCCGGCTAACATATAGGCCTTAAGTAAAGCATTTTTACTGCGCTCTTTATCACCTAACTGATAATGACACTGGCCAGCTCTAAAGTGAATAAATGGGTTGTCGAGTGCTTCAGGGTAGTTTAATGCATCCAGCATTGAATCTAGGGATTGTTGATATTCATCAAGCATATAATAACTATCCCCAATAGATACTTTAAGCCAAACGGCTTGCTCCCAATCTTCATCTGGATCAGCGAGTAAATCGAAGGCTTTTTTCCAGAGTGTCATTGCGCCTTGAAAATCTTCTTCATCAAAAAGGTCATTGCCTTGCTCGCAATACTCTTCTATCTGGTCATGTACATTCATTGGTTATACTCATTAAAGAAGGTTTTGTATTTCTTAGGTTGTTCTACAAAGCATCTACCCCGTGAAATAGAATTGGCTTTAGCAAACCATTCATATGCTTGTTTAAAGTTACCCATTTCAAATAATATAATTCCTTTTATGAAGCTTGGGCTATCATCATATGAAATGCAAAAGTCTGAATTTAAGTACTCATCAATTAGTGCTTCGGCCTCAGCAAGCTTCTCGATCGTAATAAAGTGTTCACAAGCAGAAGTAATAATAATTAATGATTCTGACCACTGGCTCTTCGGTGAGGGGATTAATTCGATAGCTTCTTGCATTGCAACAAATGACTCATCTATTTTTCCTCTGTCTCTAAACTCCAGAGAACGATTAAATTTTTCATTAATCTCATCACTTAATCTTTCATCTAATTCTTTCATTTTTTCAACTTATTAATTGGGGATAAATAGGTTTCTTTTAACTTAGCTCCCGCTGAACGGTTTAGGCTGTAATGGTCCAATGTATAGTTATTTGGGTCAAGCATCCACTTCCTAACTTCTTTCGACTTTGCGCCATATTGCCTACCTTTCGTATTCCACCACCTTACTGCATCTGTCGGGTCATGTGCCATGTCTGCTTGCGACAGCGGGTGCCAATTTCCTTTGCTGTCTTTAAACTGAGTTTTACCGAATTTATCTCTTATCTTACCTTCTTTACGCATCCTAGCAATGACCTCTTTACCAGTGCGAGATGTTTTACTTGGTGTTTTACCAAGGTATTTCAAGCGGTTCGATATCTTACGAGCTTTCTTAGTTTTTGTATTATTTGAACTCTTGTTTCCAGCCCCCGGCAACTCATTCCCTTTTGGCGGTTCCAACTCATCAGCTTTGGCTTTGGAGGGCTTGTCGGTGACGCCTCGAATTGGTGATTGGCCTTGATATTCATCCAGTGCTTTATTAACTCGCTGTCCGATTTCTTGGGCGGCTTGTTGCATATGCTGGTCGATTTTGGGGGTGACCTCGTCTAGGCGTTTAACCGTGGCTTGCATGCCTTCGATGGCGGCGTCTGGAAGTAGTAGGTCGTAGTGCCAGCTGGTAGACATATCATCAAGTGAATCGCGCAGGCCTTTGACGATGTTTTTAACTTCCGTGGCGGATTGTTTTCCTAGGTCTTGCCAGTTGATGTCTCTTAGGTATTTAACTGGGTCGCCTTTGCCGAGCTTGCGTAAAACGGCAAGCGCAGCAGAGAGCGATTCTCCAGTATTTTTTAAGATAACCTTGCCTACGCCTTTGACTGCGGAGCCCACAACTGGCACTAAACCAATACCCGTTAGGGTAAAGGCAAGCCAAGCGTCAGTGTCGTTGGCTTCATCATCGTCGGTCAGTAACATGACATTGGCGATGATATCTCGTAAATCCATGACTTGGTCGATAATCGGTATCATGGAAATCAAGGTACCTACCACGATTTGTGACGTGGAGGGGTTTTGATTAAAGTCGCCTTGTAGTGTGCCCCACAACCAATCACCTGCTTGGGTTGCAATGCCATTGGCTTCTATCAGTGGTGCAGTATTGCCGCTGCGTACCATTTCAGCCGCTCGCGCTGGGGTGATTTGTCCATACAGTGGATTTTTAGGGCGATTATCTTCTGGCAGGTAATCGCGTTTGTCCTCACCATATTGCACGGTGTATTGACCGGGCGGTGCATTCTCAATTTTTGCTTTACCGCTGTCGTCTAAGTTACCGGTCAGCGCTGTGCCGTTTGCAAATCGAATGGTATAAGGCGCACCCATAATTGGGCTGCCATCTTGATAGGTATAAGACAGCTCAATGGTACTGCTCATCATGGTAGCAATGCCATCGGCGGCAAGTGAGAGTCGAGCATTCTCAGAGAGGGCTTGAATTTGCGGTACACTCGGCATAGTGGCGCTTTGTTT
>JWIH01000001.1 GCA_000814665.1 Pseudoalteromonas flavipulchra NCIMB 2033 = ATCC BAA-314 | reverse complement strand
TAGCGCCGCTTTTACCGCTTCCAGTGCCAACAATCTGCCTTCGACTTCTTTTACCTCAACCCTGAAGCCACGGATTTTTACCTGCTCATCATCCCTGCCGACAAA
The DNA here is from genome assembly GCA_000814665.1 of Pseudoalteromonas flavipulchra NCIMB 2033 = ATCC BAA-314. GTDB lineage: Bacteria > Pseudomonadota > Gammaproteobacteria > Enterobacterales > Alteromonadaceae > Pseudoalteromonas > Pseudoalteromonas maricaloris. The sequence continues at coordinate 29,382 of JWIH01000001.1, read as the reverse complement.
ATGTAGACTGCCGTCCGCCCGCCGCACCGCCTGATCGCCGGTGCGGTATAAACCTTGCCCCACTTCCTCTGTAAAAGGATGTGCCAAAAACTTCTCTGCCGTTAACCCCGCACGTCCGGCATAACCTAATGCCAGTCCTTTACCGCCAACGCACAATTCCCCTGCAACACCATAAGGCTGCAATTGTTGTTGCTCGTTAAGCACATACAACCCGGTATTGGCCAGCGGCTGCCCCACTGGCACCGTGTCCACATCCGCTAACACCAGCTCCGTGGCACGGCAGTAACTGGCATCTATCACCGATTCTGTCTGTCCGTAAAGGTTAAAACATTCTGTATTTTCCCCGATAACCCTTTTTAAACGCCGCAGATCCCGTCCGTACCAGGCCTCACAGCCCACTGAAATATACGCCATCGCATCCAGCTTTTGCCCGCTTTCAAGCAAATAATCCGTCAAAGCGCGGATCACCGCCGGAACAAAGTCGCCATAGGTGATCTCCCGGCTTTGGATCATCTGATACAGCTTATCCGGCGAAAGTAGTACCTCTTTCGGGCAAATCTCCAGCCGTCCGCCGCAGCCGAGGGCTTTCATCATATCGCCAAGCAGGATATCGACTGACAGTCCCGCCATTTGTAATACCACAGGCGGACGCTTTTCCAAGTCAAACACCCGGTTCCAGCCATCCTGGCGCACAAGCATCGCCTGATGCTGCACCATGATCCCCTTAGGTTGCCCGGTAGAGCCCGAGGTATAGATAACATACGCCAGGTGACGGGGCGCCAGTCCCAGCGAAGATACCGGCAGGTTATCCGCCGCCATCTTCGTCAGCGCCTCCTGCAGTGCACCATCGTCCAGGCACAACACCTGTCCGCAACAGTCAGGTAGTTGCTCCCGAACACTGTGCTGCGTCAGCACTAAAGTGACGCCACTGTCGCTGAGCATATGCCTCAGCCGCGTTTGCGGGTAGCTGGGATCTAAAGGCACATAAGCGCCGCCAGCCTTGAGGATTGCCAAAATGGCAATCACCATGTCCACTGAACGTTCGACGCTAAGCCCCACTAAGGTATCCGGCTTCACCCCCTGTGCTTTCAGGTAATGGGCCAGCTGGTTGGCGCGGCGGTTCAACGTCTCATAACTGAGGCTTGTCTCTTCACAGACCAGGGCGGTTTTCTTTGGATGGGTATCGACCTGACGTTCAAATAATTCATGCAGACACAGCTCCGAGCGGTACTTAGCTGCGGTATCATTCCAGGTATTTAGTAACTGCTCACGCTCCTGTGGCGTCACTAATTCATGGGCATAAACATCCAATTCAGGGGACGTTAAAAGGGAGGACAACAAAACCTCAAAATGTCCCGCCATACGTTCGATGGTTTGTGCCTTAAAAAGTGCACTACTATATCCCCAAGACAGAAATAGACCTTCACTGCTTTCTTTAATATTTAGAGTCAGATCAAATTTAGCAGTGCCCTCTCCTTCTTCTTCGACCCCGGACAGGCTAAGCCCAGGTAAAGACAAGCGACTTTGGGCATTGTTTTGTAGCGCAATCATCACCTGAAATAATGGAGTGTGGCCTGGGCTGCGCCCGGGTCGCAAACGTTCGACGATTTGTTCAAACGGCACCTGCTGATGGGCATAAGCGTCAAGCAGCATGTTTTTACTTTGTTCTAACAGCGCATGAAAACTCGGGTTATCAGATAAGTTACTCCGCAGCACCAGAGTATTGACGAAGAAACCGATCAAACCGGCTACTTCCACCTGCTCCCGGTTTGCCACTGGCGTGCCGACAACGATATCCTGCTCATTGCTGTAACGGGCTAATAACACAGAAAAAACGGCATGCAATCCCATAAACAACGTGGCGCCTCGTTCTTGGCATATGGCCATCAAGCGCTGGTGTGTCGCTTGTTCTATCCTTGAGACATGGAGATTACCGGCAAAGCTTTGCACTGCCGGTCTGGGGTTATCTAGCGGCAGGCTGTGCAGCACCGGCAAGTCGGCAAGCTGCTTTTCCCAGTAAGCCAGCTGTTCATTCAGCACAGCTCCCTGCAAGTAGTTGCGCTGCCAGTGGGCATAATCGCCGTACTGGATCGCCAGCGGCGGCAAAGGGTTGTCCAGCCCCTGAACATAAGCCGTATATAAACGGCTGAATTCATTCACCAGTATGCCCATAGACCAGCCATCGGAGGCGATATGATGCATGGTCGCCAACAAGATATGCTCCTGAGGGGCTAATTTAAGTAACTGCACTCGCAACATTACATCCCGGCCTAGATCAAAAGGCATGATTGCTTCTGTTGAAACGATTTCAGCTATACGCTCGTTCCGCCGATCTTGTGAAAGCTCGGATAGATCCGTTAAAGACACTTGAAAGTCAACACCTTCCCGGACCTGTTGGACCGGCTCGCCGTCGTCGCCGGCAACAAAACAGGTGCGCAGGCTTTCATGGCGTAACAGGATAGTGGCAAAAGCCCGTTGCAAGGCGTCATTATCAAGGATGCCGCTAAGCTTTATAGCGCTGGGAATATTGTAGTGGGTACTACCACCGTCTATCTGATCTTGTAACCACAAGCTTCGCTGTGAAAAAGAAAGTTCAAGAACCTGCTCACCATTAATTTTCTTTATCTCAGGTACAGCACTCGCGCTTGTAGTTTTCGCCTGAATTAAATCAACAAGCGATGCTTTATGTTTTTTTAATAAGGTGATGAGTTCAGTGGAAAGCAGTTCCTTCCTTCCTTTAACGCTTAACTCCCCGGAAACATCAAGAGATAAATAAATCTCTTGAGATTTTAATTCTTTTAATAATTCTTTTAGGGATCCCATTAAAACGAGTCCAATTCATCCATAATTAATACTAAGTATCACAGATGATACTTCCATGAATTTACAACAAATCAACACCCGATAAACAATATAACAAGATTAAACATCAATCAAAAAAAATTTGCAAAAACTTTAATATTAATAAGCAAACGCACTTTCAAGTTGATTGAAAAGCTCTTGAATATTTCCTTCCTCGAACCCTGTTTCTGTCTCCTCCCGCTGGATAAATTCGTACATCATGCCCGAATTTTTCTCTCGCTTGGTAAATATTTGCAACAAGCCTTTTCCTTTAATGATATTGGTCGAAAACTCTAACCCCTTTTTGGTTAATGCCCTGGCAACTTCTTCTATATCTTCAACCGTTATAGCGACATGCTGAACTCCCGGACCATATTCATCTATATATTTACAAACTTGAGATTCCGGCCCTGTTCCCTGAACCAAAACCACAGAAAAGTTACCCACGGTCAATTCAGCAGATTTCATTCCCGAGAAAGCACCTTTAATTTCTCTTCTTTCCAGAAGCTTAAAGTTTAATATTCCTTGATAAAAAAATAATGCTTCATCCATATTTTTTACCGCTATTGCAATGTGGTCTATTTTAGCCGCACATCCAAAAAGATCTTTCATTCAAACTCCCCTTCTTACATCTATTAAAAATTTAAAACACATATTCATCATTCAGGGCATCGATTGCACTCGCACCCAACAAGCGCATATTTACACTTAATTGTTCAAAAATCATTTCTTGCAGCTGCGCTAAGCCTCTTTCTCCATAAGCAGCCAAGGCATATAAAAACGGTCGCCCCAAAAAAGTAAAGCAAGCACCACAACTAATTGTTTTTATTATATCTTCACCACTTCTTAATCCGGAATCCAACATAAGAAACTCTCGGTCAAACTCTTTGCTAAATACCTGGTTTAATAAAGTAATAGGAGCCGGTACCGAGTCCAATTGCCTACCACCATGATTGGAAATAATGATCGCATCCACTCCCATTTTTTTTGCGGTATGGGCATCACTCACCGACATAACTCCCTTTAAAATTAACTTTCCCTGCCACTTATCTCGGATCTCATCAATAACCGCCCAGTTCAACTCCCCCCCAGTTTGTATGGACATTAATTCAGAGAAGCTTAAATTGGGTTGGTCTTCAATTAGGTTTTGGTAAAGGGGGAAAGTCAGTTTCCCCGAGACCAGATGCCTAAACAGCCATGCAGGATGCGTGACTGAGTCAATAACATTTGAAGCCTTGAGCTGGTAGGGGATCCTCAGTCCATTATACCTGTCCCTTCGTCTTATACCCGGAACTGGCGCGTCGACTGTCACTACTAACACCGGGCATTGATGCTTTTGCGCATGGCTGATCAGTACATCCGTCTGTGACTTTATTTTCGAAAGGTACAACTGAAACCAAGGTGAAACCCCAGACTCCTTTACTAGCACATCAAGAAAACTATTCGAAGCCGAGCTAACAATATAGGGAATATTGTATTTAGCCGCCGACTTCGCCAGCATCATTTCCGCTTTAGGATGAACCAGGCCACACAACCCCAATGAAGCAACTCCGTATGGTGCTGCATACGATAACCCCAAAATATCAGTATTTAACAACCCCGGTCTCGTTTGACTTCCCATACGGGGAATCAGCTGAATATTTTTAAACCCCGCAGTATTCCCTTGAAGGGTTTTCTCATCTCCCGCGCCACCATCAATAAAGTCCATAACAAATTTTGGCAGCTTCCTTCTGGCAGCCTTCCTGAAATCGGAGTAACAAGTATACTGATCTAGTTTCATATCATCTCAGTTAGCATGTTAAATTTCCTTGTACCATAAGACAGTATCATCAAATATGCCTCTAGAGTTTAAGTTCGATTTCGTCTTCATGTGCTGACTCCCCCCGGGAATAAAGCAAGTCGTCAATATATTGCTGGCTGTCGAGGAAATCAGCGATAAGAGCCACGGTTTGCAATTTAAAGATTTCTTTTAGCGGCACTTCAATACCGGTTTTAGCTTTTGTTTTTGACAATACACGCATGGCCATTAAGGAATGTCCTCCTAACTCAAAAAAGTTATCCTGAATACCGACACGTTCAATTTCGAGAACATCCTGCCAGATTTCACACAGGATTTTTTCCATCTCGGTGCCGGGCGCTATATATTCAGCGCTTGATACCTCAGTGTCAGGATCTGGCAAGGCTTTGCGGTCAATCTTGCCGTTAATATTGAGCGGTAAGTTATCCAGTAACACAAATGCCGATGGCACCATATGCTCAGGCAAGCACTCAAGCAAATGCCGACGCACGACCGCAATAAGCTCTTCTTCCCCTTTAGATGCCACCAAATAAGCAATTAAGCACTTATCCCCCTCACGTATATCCCTAGCAATCACCACAGAATCTTTAACCCCTGGACAGAGCGACAATGCATGCTCAACTTCTCCTAGCTCGATCCTGAATCCGCGGATTTTCACCTGATGATCGATGCGGCCGATAAACTCTAACTCACCGTCTGGTAACCATCGAACCAGATCTCCGGTACGGTATAAACGCTCGCTCGAGCGGAGATTTTGTGCATCAAAGTAAGGGTTAGCGACAAATTTTTCTGCTGTCAGTTCGTCCCGGTTTAAGTACCCCCGGGTAACTCCGGCCCCTCCAATATACAATTCTCCCGCCAGTAGTGGGGGACATAGCTGTTGCGCTTCATTTAGCACATAGAGGCTGGTATTTTGCAATCCGCGACCTATGACGGCACCCGTATGATTTAATGTTTCCGCAGACACCTCTTTATAAGTCGTTAATATGGTGGCTTCTGTTGGCCCGTAGAGTTCAATAACCTTAGCCCGGGAAAAAGACGCTTTAAGACGCTTGAGTAGACTTACAGGCACATAATCGCCACCGACAAACAATGCTCTGACATTTGCGAAGCTTTCATTGTTTTTATTTTTAAAATCAACAACCTCACTCATCAAACTAGGTACAGCATGTAACAAAGTGCATTGTCCGGTGACCCGAGAAAATTGCTCCAGATTAAGTAAAACGTCTTTATCAACAAGAATAGTTTTTCCGCCACTTATCAGGGTCAGAAAAAGTTCAAAAAGTGAAATATCAAATGCAAAGGACGCGAAACAAGCAAAAGTATCTTCGGTTGAGACTTCAAAAGTTGAAATCAAACCAGCTAGCAGGTTAGATAAATTCCTGTGCTCGACCATAACTCCTTTTGGCTGCCCAGTTGAACCTGAGGTATATATCACATAGGCTAGGTGTTGCAACGACAAGCCCAATGAGGATAACGGCAAGTTATTATCCGGCATTGTCGCTAGCGCAGCCTGCATGTTTTCATCGTCCAGGCAAATAACCCGTACAGTGTCTACCGAAGAGGTGTTAGATATCTGTAGCTGGCTCAGGACAATTTTCACACTGCTGTCATTAAGCATATAACGCACGCGTGCCTCAGGATTAGCAGGGTCGATAGGAACATAGGCAGCCCCCGCTTTCAGCACCGCCAGTATACCTACAACCATATCCAAAGAATGTTCAATACAGAGTCCGACCAGGGTGTCCGGTTTAACACCTTGTGCTACCAGATAATGCGCCAGCTGGTTGGCGCGCTGGTTTAACTCCCGGTAACTGAGGCAAGTTCCGTTATATTCCAGGGCCTCTCTTTCGGGAGCTTGTGCCGCCCGAGCTTCAAACAATTCATGCATACACATATCTGATGGACACTGTGCTGCCGTTGCATTCCAGTCAACGAGTAACTGCCTGCTTTCCTGCTCGGTTACCATGCCTAGTGAAAAAACATTTTCATGGGGTGACTGTAACACGGCGGATAATAAGCTTTCAAAATGCCCCGCCATTTGTGCTATGGTTTCACTTTTAAATAAAGCGGTATTGTAGCCCCAGCCAAGCCCTAGTCCATTAGCACTTTCCACGATATTCAGGGTTAGATCAAATTTGGCGACCCCTTTATCTGGCATTTCTATCGCAGACAAGGTTAATCCAGGCAGAGACAAATGGCCTTGTTCATTGTTTTGCAACGACAACAAAACCTGGAATAAAGGATTATGGCTCAGGCTTCGCATCGGCTGCACTCGTTCGACGACCTGCTCAAAAGGAACTTGTTGGCGGGCATAGGCATCAAGTAACTTAGCTTTACTGCCGGCCAGTACCTCAAGAAAACTCGGCTCGCCAGATAAGTCACTACGCAACACTAAGGTGTTGACAAAAAAACCTATCAAGTCAGATACTTCTGAAGGCTCCCGGTTGGCCACCGGGGTCCCCACCACAATATCACGTTCATTGCTGTAACGAGATAACAATATAGAGAAAACCGCATGCAGCCCCATAAATAAGCTCGCCCCTAGCGACTGGCACAGGGCTGCCAAATGCCCATAACTTACTTTATCGATTGTTGAGAAGTGTACGTCACCGTCAAAGCCCTGGATGGCCGGTCTCGGATAATCCAATGGTAGACTATGCACTTCAGGCAAGTCCGACAATTGTCGCTGCCAATAATCGAGTTGCTCGTCCAGCACAGCCCCTTGCAACCAGTCTCGCTGCCAATGGGCGTAATCGGCATACTGAATGGCAAGCGGTGCTAGAGGATCAGCTTCTCCGTTCACAAAAGCGCTGTATAGGCGGCTAAACTCCTTAACCAGTATTCCGGTTGACCAGCCGTCAGAAGCGATATGGTGCATAGTGAGCAGTAGAGCATGTTCTTTATCACTCAGTTTAAGTAATTGTACTCTCAACATTAGATCTCGGCTCAGATCAAAAGCCAGCCCCGCCTCTTTCGAAGCCTCTTCAGTAATTTTTCGCTCGCGCTCCTGTACTGACAGCTTGGATAAGTCGGTTATGGGAATAGTAAAGCTGACCTTTTGCTGGATCACTTGCAGAGGTTCGCCTTCATCTCCAGAGCAAAAGCAGGTACGTAAGCTTTCATGGCGCTCGACTATGCAGCTAAAGGACTGTTGCAGAGCCACCAGATCTATAGTGCCTGTCAGTTTTAAAGCCGCAAAAATATTGTAATGGCTACTGCCTTGTTCGAGTTGATCCAAAAGCCATAAACGCTGCTGCGAAAAAGACATTGGATTTTCAATACCCTCAGCCCGAGGACTTATCTTGGGCAACTTAGTCTCGTTCACCTCTGGCTGGGACGCGACTTGTTTAAGGTAATCAATTATCGCTTGTTTCTGAACAATAATTGCAGATTTTAGCTCGTCAGGAAATTCACCCTTTTTAACTTTATATTTTAGGTTTTCCCCGTCCAGATAAAGGAAAACTCCACTATCCAGCGCTTGCTTAAAAATATTTTCAGCTAACAACTTATAAAACCCCTTCTTCTAATTCTTCTTCCTTATACGAGTCGATAAGGTTTTCATTTTCTTGTAGTTTCTGCTTTGAAAGCAAGATATCTATACTAGCTGCCAGCTCAGCGACAGAAGATAATTCAAATACTTCTCTGATGGAGAACCCTGAATATTCGATGGCGAAGGCTTCTTTGATTTGTGTTACCAAACTAATAGCCATTAGTGAATGCCCACCTAATGCAAAGAAATTGTCCATAACACCAACTCTATCGACTTCCAATACCTGCTGCCAAATAGAACACAACATGGCTTCAGTGTCTGTCCTAGGAGCAACATATTGTGCACTTGATACTGCACTCTCGGGCTCAGGCAAAGCATGGCGGTCAAGTTTACCGTTGACCGTTAACGGCAAAGCCTCAAGAACAACAAAAGCCGCCGGCACCATATAATCAGGCAGCGCCTTACGCAGCTGTTCACGCACCGCCTCGATAAAGGCTGCTTCATCCTTCAGGCTCTCATCCGGGACCAGGTAGGCCACCAAGCGGTTGTCATTATTTCCTGCTTCGCGGGCAAGCACCGCTGCTTCCCTGACTCCTGCGTCTCCCACCAGGCATTGTTCTATTTCACCCAGCTCGATACGTAAACCGCGCACCTTCACCTGATGGTCGATACGGCCAATAAATTCCAACTCCCCATCTGCCCGCCAGCGCACTAAGTCGCCACTGCGGTATAAACGCCGGCAGCTGTTGCTGTCCTTAGCGTCAAAATAAGGGTTGGCCACAAATTTCTCCGCTGTCAGCTCATCTCTGTTCAGGTAGCCGCGGGCAACACCCGTACCCCCGATATAAAGCTCACCCACCACCCCAGTCGGCACCAGCTGCTGGCGACTGTCCATCACATAAAACTGGGTATTGGCCACAGGCTTGCCGATATGAGGCATCACTTCCCCGTCAATTACAGCATAAGAGGCATTAATGGTCGTTTCAGTCGGGCCGTATAGATTCAGCGCTTGGCGGTCATGACGAGCCCCGTAGGCCGCTACCCTATCCCATAACGCTTTACCTAACGCTTCCCCGCCTATCATCAGGTGCAAATGGCCCCTATCTCCCTGCTCCAAGCAATCCAGCATCACCGGAACCAGTGCCGGGGTCAGGTTCAATACTTGAATATCATGTTGCGCCGTCAGAGCTAGCAGTTGCGACGGTTCCAAGGCTTCTCGCTCACTTGCAACCACTAGGGTATTGCCTGAGCACAGGGCTAGAATCCCTTTAACCGAGGCATCAAAAGCAAAGCTGCCGTGCCACAACCAGTTGCTCTTTTGCGCATCCAGCTGTTCAAGCTGATGTTCAAAAACCTGGCGGAAGTTCAACAAATTCCTTTGCTCGATAACTACCCCTTTAGGCCGCCCAGTTGAACCTGAGGTATAAATCATATAGACAGCGCTCTTAGGCCCCACATCACCAATAATCTCTGGATTGTCTTGTGCCTGCTCGGCAAAGATATCCTCTTTATCCAGATAAAAGGTCTCTACAGCCTGCTCCTGAGGCAGTGTCAGCCATGATTGGCTTAGAACCAATTTGACGCCGCTGTCCCTAAGCATATAGGTCAGTCGTGCCTGCGGATAAGCCGGGTCAAGCGGCACATAGGCCCCACCAGCTTTGAGGATCCCCAGAATGCCTACCACCATATCCACCGAGCGTTCAACACAAAGCCCGACTAACGTCTGCGCTTTCACCCCCTGCGCTTTCAGGTAATGGGCCAACTGATTAGCGCGGCGATTTAGCTCACCGTAACTAAGGCTGATACCATCACAAACTAGAGCGGTTTTCTTCGGAAAACGATCAGCCTGCTCCGCAAAGAGTTCATGGAGACAGTACTCCAATGGTACTTCTGCCTCTGTATTATTCCAGCGCCCAAGTAACTGCTCCCGCTCCTGCGCCGTCGCCAGCTCATGGCTAAAGACATCCTGCTCAGGTGCCTGTACCAGAGCGGATAACAAGACCTCAAAATGCTCCGCCATACGCGCTATTGTGTCGCGCTCAAACAAAGCGGTATTATAGCCCCACCCTAGACCTAGGCCATCCTCACTTTCAACCACATTTAGCGTTAAATCATACTTTGCACTTTCCCCTTCCCGAGCCTCCACTATAGAGAGGTTGAGATCCGGCAAGGATAACTGACCGTCGTCATTGTTTTGTAGCGCCAGCATCACTTGGAATAACGGGCTGTGACTCAAGCTCCGCTCCGGCTGCAAACGTTCAACAATTTGTTCAAACGGCACCTGCTGATGGGCATAACCGTCCAGTAGCATGTTTTTACTTTGCTCTAGCAGCGCCTGGAAACTCGGCTTACCGGATAAGTCGCTCCGCAGCACTAAGGTATTGACGAAGAAACCTATCAAACCAGCCACTTCTACCTGCTCTCTGTTCGCCACCGGCGTGCCAATAACAATATCTTGTTCATTACTGTAACGGGACAGCAACACCGAAAATGCAGCATGCAGTCCCATAAACAATGTGGCCCCCTGCGCCTGACACAAGCCAGTCAAAGCCTTATAAGTACTTTTATTGATATGAGTGATATGGAAAGCACCTGCAAAGCTCTGCACCGCAGGTCTGGCGTGATCTAATGGCAACGCATGCACCACTGGTAAGCCGGCAAGCTGCTTTTCCCAGTACCCTAGCTGTTCATCCAGCACCGCTCCTTGTAACCAGTTGCGCTGCCAGTAAGCATAATCGCCGTACTGGATCGCCAGAGGCGCCAGCGGATTTTCCTGCCCTTTGGCATAAGCCGTATACAGGCTGCTAAATTCATTCACCAGTATACCCATCGACCAACCGTCCGAGGCAATATGGTGCATGGTCACCAGCAAAATATGTTCCTGCTCGGCAACTTTAAGCAAGCGCGCCCGCAGCATTAAATCTCGGCTCAGCTCAAAGGCCGCGGCCGCCTCTTTGGCAACAGCTTCATCAATCTGTGTTTGTTGCACGGTTTCAGGCAGCACAGACAAATCCGTAAGCGGCACTTCAAACGTCTCCGGCGTATTAATCACCTGAACTGGCTCGCCGTCATCGCCGACAACAAAGCAAGTCCGTAGGCTTTCATGACGTCCTACAATTGTACTAAAGGCCTGCTGCAGCGCCTGACTGTTCAGACTACCCGTTAATCTTAACGCCGCAGGCATATTGTAATGGACACTGCCGCCGTCTATTTTATCCAGCAGCCACAACCTTTGCTGGGCAAAAGATAAAGGCAAAGCCTGCTCCCGAGAAACCGCAGTTAACGGCGGACGCATACCACCTGAGTGCTCACCGGACAATAAAGCCGCCAGATCCATTAACCTCGGCTGCTCAAAGACCTTCCGCAGCGCCAGTGTGACCTCAAAAGCTTCACCAATACGGGCCACCAGTTTAGTAACCAGCAGGGAGTGCCCACCCAGATCAAAGAAGTTGTCTGAAATACCAACCCGCTCAAGCCCCAGCACCTCCTGCCAGATCCGGCATAAGGTTTTTTCTGTTTCAGTGCGCGGCGCAATATACTCGCCGCCTAATACATCCCCTTCCGGCGCCGGCAGCGCCTTACGGTCAACCGTGCCGTTGGCCGTCAACGGAAAAGACTCCAACACCACAAAGGCCGAAGGCACCATATAATCCGGCAGCCCCGCCCGCATATGCTCGGCAAGCGCCGCCAGCGAGCAGCTTTGCCCTGGTTCGAATAATAAATACCCCACCAGCCGTTTGTGCTGCCCCTCGTCCTGCCGCGCTAACACTAGCGCCGCTTTTACCGCTTCCAGTGCCAACAATCTGCCTTCGACTTCTTTTACCTCAACCCTGAAGCCACGGATTTTTACCTGCTCATCATCCCTGCCGACAAAATGTAGACTGCCGTCCGCCCGCCGCACCGCCTGATCGCCGGTGCGGTATAAACCTTGCCCCACTTCCTCTGTAAAAGGATGTGCCAAAAACTTCTCTGCCGTTAACCCCGCACGTCCGGCATAACCTAATGCCAGTCCTTTACCACCAACGCACAATTCCCCTGCAACACCATAAGGCTGCAATTGTTGTTGCTCGTTAAGCACATACAACCCGGTATTGGCCAGCGGCTGCCCCACTGGCACCGTGTCCACATCCGCTAACACCAGCTCCGTGGCACGGCAGTAACTGGCATCTATCACCGATTCTGTCTGCCCGTAAAGGTTAAAACATTCTGTATTTTCCCCGATAACCCTTTTTAAACGCCGCAGATCCCGTCCGTACCAGGCCTCACAGCCCACTGAAATATACGCCATCGCATCCAGCTTTTGCCCGCTTTCAAGCAAATGATCCGTCAAAGCGCGGATCACCGCCGGAACAAAGTCGCCATAGGTGATCTCCCGGCTTTGGATCATCTGATACAGCTTATCCGGCGAAAGTAGTACCTCTTTCGGGCAAATCTCCAGCCGTCCGCCGCAGCCGAGGGCTTTCATCATATCGCCAAGCAGGATATCGACTGACAGTCCCGCCATTTGTAATACCACAGGCGGACGCTTTTCCAAGTCAAACACCCGGTTCCAGCCATCCTGGCGCACAAGCATCGCCTGATGCTGCACCATGATCCCCTTAGGTTGCCCGGTAGAGCCCGAGGTATAGATAACATACGCCAGGTGACGGGGCGCCAGTCCCAGCGAAGATACCGGCAGGTTATCCGTCGCCATCTTCGTCAGCGCCTCCTGCAGTGCACCATCGTCCAGGCACAACACCTGTCCGCAACAGTCAGGTAGTTGCTCCCGAACACTGTGCTGCGTCAGCACTAAAGTGACGCCACTGTCGCTGAGCATATGCCTCAGCCGCGTTTGCGGGTAGCTGGGATCTAAAGGCACATAAGCGCCGCCAGCCTTGAGGATTGCCAAAATGGCAATCACCATGTCCACTGAACGCTCGACGCTAAGCCCCACTAAGGTATCCGGCTTCACCCCCTGTGCTTTCAGGTAATGGGCCAGCTGGTTGGCGCGGCGGTTCAACGTCTCATAACTGAGGCTTGTCTCTTCACAGATCAGGGCGGTTTTCTTTGGATGGGTATCGACCTGACGTTCAAATAATTCATGCAGACACAGCTCCGAGCGGTACTTAGCTGCGGTATCGTTCCAGGTATCCAGTAACTGCTCACGCTCCTGTGGCGTCACTAATTCATGGGCATAAACATCCAATTCAGGGGACGTTAAAAGGGAGGACAACAAAACCTCAAAATGTCCCGCCATACGTTCGATGGTTTGAGCCTCAAACAAATCAGTATTATATTCCCAGGCTAGTATCAGGCCGTCTGCTGCTTCTGAGATATTCAGGGTCAGATCAAACTGGGCGATCCCCGGCCCCTGTTTTTGAACTTCAGAAAGCTCAAGTCCCGGCAGCGATAAATGACCCGTTTCATTGTTTTGCAGGGCAATCATCACCTGGAATAACGGGCTGTGGCTCAAGCTACGCTCGGGTTGCAAGCGTTCGACGATTTGTTCAAACGGCACTTGCTGATGGGCATAAGCGTCAAGCAGCATGTTTTTACTTTGTTCTAACAGCGCATGAAAACTCGGGTTATCAGATAAGTTACTCCGCAGCACCAGAGTATTGACGAAGAAACCTATCAAACCGGCTACTTCCACCTGCTCCCGGTTTGCCACTGGCGTGCCGACAACGATATCCTGCTCATTGCTGTAGCGGGCTAATAACACAGAAAAAACGGCATGCAATCCCATAAACAACGTGGCGCCTCGTTCTTGGCACATGGCCATCAAGCGCTGGTGTGTCGCTTGTTCTATCCTTGAGACATAGAGATTACCGGCAAAGCTTTGCACAGCCGGTCTGGGGTGATCTAGCGGCAGGCTGTGCAGCACCGGCAAGTCAGCAAGCTGTTTTTTCCAGTAAGCCAGCTGTTCATTCAGCACAGCTCCCTGCAAGTAGTTGCGCTGCCAGTGGGCATAATCGCCGTACTGGATCGCCAGCGGCGGCAGAGGGTTGTCCTGCCCTTGGGCATAGGCCGTATATAAACGGCTAAATTCATTGACCAAGATCTCCTGGGACCAGCCATCGGAAGCGATATGATGCATGGTCACTAGCAAGATATGCTCTTTAGCTGAAATTTTCAGCAGCTGCGCCCGCAACATCAAATCCCGCGTCAGATCAAACCGTTTCCCAGCTTCCGTTGAAACGGCTTCGGCTATTCGGGTCTGTAGCGCTTGCTGCGAAAGGGCGGACAGATCCGTCAGCGCCACCTCAAAGCTGTCTAACTCACGGATCAGTTGTATCGGTTCACCATCGTCGCCGGCAACAAAATAGGTGCGCAGGCTTTCATGACGTAACAGGATAGTGGTAATCGCCTGTTGCAGAGCGTCCTCATTGAGGGTACCGGTCAGTTTTAACGCCGCCGGCATATTATAATGGGCACTGCCACCGTCGATTTGATCTAACAACCATAGCCTTTGTTGGGCAAAAGACAGGGGTAAACTCTCGTTTCTCGACACAGGCTTTAATTGAGCATACTCAAAGGAGGTTTCTAGCTCCTGTAACTTCAAGGAGGCAATGATCTGCGTTTTATTCTCAACGATAAGCTCTTTAAACTCTTTGGTAAGCGCCCCTTCTGGAGCCTTATAGGCTAAGTTTCCATCCTTCAGGTAGAGGTGAATGCCTTTAGTGGCTGCCTTTAATATGATATTACTTACCATTAGAATAATCCCTCTTCTACATTTTCATTTTCAGCCAGCGTATCGAGGTTGGCATCATTTAAACTTACGGCATCTATGTATTGTGCAATACTTTGGACATTGGCTTCTGATAACAGTATGGCAAAAGGCACAGTCACACCGAATCCGGCATTCATTTTTGCTATTAATTTTGTTGCCAATAAAGAGTGTCCGCCAAGCAAGAAGAAATTATCCTTGATACCGACTCGCTCAACTTGCAGGGTTTCCTGCCACAGGTCACACAGGCTTTTTTCTGTCTCGGTTTCGGGAGCGAGATATCCTTCATCAATCATCCCCATTTCAGGAATAGGCAGTGCCCTACGATCGACTTTCCCGTTTACAGATAACGGCAGTTGCTCCAGATCGACAAACACTTTAGGTACCATATACTCAGGCAGATATTGAGATAAATAAGACATGAGCACCTCTGTCTCAAGGTTGTTATTGTTTTTAGAAACAATATAACCGACGAGGTATTGATTCTTTTTACCGTTAATTTCTAGTTCAACTACATTTACTAGCGCTTCTTTTATACCAGTATGAAGGTTTAACACCGACTCTATTTCATTCAGCTCGATTCTATAACCCCTTAGCTTGATCTGATGATCAGTACGGCCATGCAATTCCATATTGCCGTCGGGAAGAATTCGTCCTAAGTCGCCGGTTTTATACATGCGGGCCCTTTCACCATTGATATTAGTTTCAATAAAGGGATCATCAAAAAAGGCCTGTTCGGTTTTCACGGGATCATTCTGGTAACCATAGGCAACCCCAACTCCGCCGATATAAAGCTCGCCAACAACACCTTCAACAACAGGCTGCTGTTGTGCATCCAGAATATAGAACCTGTTATTGTCAATAGGAACGCCGTACGGAATACTGCTTAAATGCTCTACCTTACCCGACACACGATAAAAATTAGACCAGACGGTTCCTTCTGTCGCTCCCCCTAAACTGATAAATTCGGAATTGGGGAACCAGTGTTTTGCAGCGGAAGGCAGCATAGTCGGGATCCAATCACCGCTTAAGAAAATCAAGCGTAAATGATGCCCAAGGAGCTCGGCTTGTCTTTCATCCAGGTCGCTGACCAGATGGTTTAACGTACTGGGTACCGAATCCCAGAAAGTGATTTTTTCAGTAATTATTATTTCATAAAGAGCTTCAAAATTATGCAATTGTGATTGTTCCACAATCACAATACACCCTCCGGCCGCTAGGGTGCCAAAGATGTCATAAACGGAAAGGTCAAAGGTCACCGAGGTAATAAAAAGCATCACATCAGACGAGGTGACAGTGAATTCTGTGTTCACCCAGCTAATGAGATTTACCGCCTGATGATGCGCAATCCTGACCCCCTTAGGTTTACCTGTGGAACCGGAAGTATAGATAATATATGCCAGCTCGCCGGCATCTTTTGTCAGACCCGGGTTTTCTATTGAAAATGTCGCGTAATTTTCTTCTTGCAGATAGAGGTGATGCGCATTGGCGGCTTGCGTTGGTCTGTCAAATATAACCAGTTTCAGCTGTGCGCTTTCCTCTATTGCTTGGATTCTTGCCTCGGGATAATCCGGCTCCATAGGCACATAAACCGCTCCTGCTTTTAATATAGCTAACAGGGTGGCAATCATGTCAAAGGATCTTGACATCACCAGACCCACATGATCGCCTGATTGTATGCCTTTGCCGATCAGCATCCAAGAAATCCGGTTCGCTTTAGCGTTCAACTCCTGATAGCTATAACTCTTACCATTGTGCCTTAAAGCTATTGCATCAGGTGCTTTAACCACCTGCTCTTCAAACAAGGCATGCATTGTTTTTGTATAAGCATAGGCTTTATCGGTTTCGTTAAACTGAGTGTTTTTTGTACCTACAGATTCCACTAAATCCGTTGAGCACAACTGTGCTTCACTGCTCGCCATCAACTCTAGTATCTGTAGGTAGAGATTTAGGGCAAGCTCTACTTCTTTGGCATCAAAATATTCTTCACTATACTTTATCTGTATCGCCATGCCATGCTGACCATTTTTATGCACTTCCAGATCGAACTTGGTATTGGTCATCTCAGAGCCATTGATGGCAAACAATTCCTTCTCAGAGTTAATTAACATATTGCTTTCTGTAGCCGGCATCAGCTCAGGAAAGTCGGTGAAATTGAAAATGACATCAAACAAGGGATTGCCGTTTGCATCATTTTCCCCGGCTAGCCTGGCGATATCTGCCAGGAAAATCTCATGCGCTTTGACCTGGCGAAGAAAATCCCGAACTTGGGTAATTAATACATGTTTATTAATTGAAGTATGTGCATTTAAACGCAGTGGAATAGTATTAAGAAAACAGCCAAGAACTCTGTCGGTATCCTTGATCTCGGGCCGGTTATGGGTCACAACACCAGTCAGGATTTCCGAGTCTCCGGTAATCAGGGACAATAGATACACATGTGCGGCCAAACAGATTTCTTTTATCGTATAACCTTTACTCTGCGTCAGCTGCTGCAATTTACGCAGCAATGAGGCATCGACCTCACCTTTGACCGCCGTCATCATTTTAGAGCTTGAAATCGGCTTACCGGCATAATTAAAAGGTAACTTCATGCGGTTATAATTTTGTAAGTAGTCTTTCCAGAAGACCTGTGTCTGATCGGAGCAGCTACGATACAAGTTAATCGCGACATAATCCCGGTAAGTGGACTCAGGCGCCGGGATCAAGTCCCGGTGACCATCTTTCAAGCGGGCATAATTAGCCAAGAGTTCAGACACCATAAGATTTAAACTCCACCCGTCCAAAATAGCATGCTGTACTGTCAGGATAATACATACTCGGCCTGAGCTTAGGGAGAAAAGCTTCACCCTCCATAACAACTCGTTGACTTTGAAAGTAAACTTATTATTTAGATCTTTCCGACAATAGTCCTCTATCTGTTGCTTTTGAATGTCTGGCGCAGCATCGGATATGTCCTCGATGCCGATATTTAACTGTGATTTCCTATGTACAAATTGCACCGGCTCATCAAAACCATTAACGGCAAAGCTCGTTCTTAAAATAGAGTGTGCCTGACATATATATTCGAACGCCTGATTGAAGAGCGCTAAATCAAAGTCCACCCATTCCAGTACAAAAGGAAATTGATCATGATAGATAGGCACTTCAGGTTGGGTCTGGGCGAAATAGACCATACTTTGCTGAATAGCACTTAGCGGAAATAAGGTTTCACAATCGTCTGGCAACTGCTGCTTCAAAACAGCATGGTTTTCAATATTATGTCTGAATTTATCTATCTCTTGTAATCCCTGCTCCAACTGCTGCTGAACAATGCCTGGCTGACCGATTGCTAGGGATCGGGATAATTCCCGCACCGTGCTTAAGGCAAAGATATCTTTTACCTGTATGTTTGCATTTAACTCACTGTTGATCCGAACCACCAACTTAGTCGCTAATAAGGAATGGCCGCCTAACTGGAAAAAGTTATCCATAATTCCGACTCGTTCCACCTCCAGCACTTGCTGCCAAATGCTGCATAACGCCCGTTCTGTATCCGATTTAGGGGCTACATACTCCGCTCTGGATAATCCAATATCTGGCTCCGGCAGTGCCTTAACATTGACTTTACCATTCGCTGTCAACGGCAAAGCTTCCAGTATCATATACGCCGACGGCACCATGTACTCCGGTAAAGCCTGACGGATATGCCCCTTAACATCCTCTATCAAGGCCCCTGTTTCCCTTTCACTGTCGCCAACCACTAGATAAGCGACCAGCTGGCTGTTGTTTTCTCCATTGTCCCGAGCCAACACTAAGGCTTCCTGAATGTCACTATGAGTTGCTAGAGCATGCTCTATTTCACCCAGCTCTATACGAAAGCCCCGTACCTTCACCTGGTGATCTATTCGTCCCAAATATTCAAGCTCACCTCCCTCCTGTCGGCGCGCCAGATCGCCGGTGCGGTAAAAGCGTTTCACACCCTGTCCCGGTAAACACACAAAACGCTCAGCACTCAACTCTTCCCGATTTAAGTAACCCCGGCTAACCCCGTGGCCGCTGACATACATTTCACCACCAATACCGTCCGGTACCAGCACTTGTTTTTCATTCAACAACAGAATATCCAGATCTGCCAGTGGCTTACCTATCAGGCTCGCACCCCGACCTTGCGTCAGATCTTGTTCCCGAATACGTCGATAGGTAACATGCACTGTGGTTTCGGTGATCCCATACATATTGACCAACTCTGGGGTGTTATCGCCATGGCGCGCCACCCAAGGTTTAAGCTGAGTGAAATTCAGGGCTTCCCCGCCAAAAACCACATAGCGCAGCGCCAGCGGTTCATCCCGACGGCTGTCTTCGGCAATCAACAGGTTAAAGGCGCTCGGGGTCTGGTTTAAGACCGTCACTTTTTCCTGCACCAACAACTGGTAGAAATCTCCGCTCGAGCGCGATACCCAGTAAGGCACTATCACTAAACGTCCGCCATAGGCCAACGCTCCCCAAATCTCCCACACCGAGAAGTCAAAGGCGTAGGAATGGAACAGGGTCCAGACATCAGCTTCACTAAAGTCAAAATGCGCTTGTGAGGTGCCTAGTAGGCGGGTCACATTATTATGCTGTACCAGCACCCCTTTAGGTTGCCCGGTAGAGCCTGAGGTATAAATAACATAAGCCAGATGATGGGACGCAAGGCCCAGCGAAGATACCGACAGGTTCTGCACCGACATGTCCGACAACTGTGCCTGTACGGCTTCGTCATCCAGACACAGGGCCTTATCCGCCAACACCGGTAATTGCGCCAGCACCGCTTGTGAAGTCAGCACGGTTTGCACACCGCTGTCTTCAAGCATATACGTCAGGCGGGACTGTGGATTGGCTGGGTCAAGCGGTACATAGGCCCCGCCTGCCTTGAGAATAGCCAACATACCGACCACCGTCTCCAGCGAGCGCTCAACGCAAAGTCCCACTAAAGTATCCGGCTTCACTCCCTGTACTGTCAGGTAGCGAGCTAATTGGTTGGCGCGGCGGTTTAACTCGCCATAACTAAGACGGCTTGCTTCATATACTAGGGCTATTTTCTCCGGGTGGCGCGCTGCCTGCTCTTCAAATAATTCATGCAGGCAGCTCCTTGACGGGGTTAAGCACTCAATATCCTGACTGCTTTCAAGCAGCTGTTCACGCTCCCGGCTGGTCACCAATTCATGACTGAACACATCTCGCTCAGGTGACTGCAACAGGGCGCTCAGCAACACCTCAAAGTGCTCCGCCATACGCACTATCGTCTCGTCTTTAAAGACAGCCGTATTAAACTCCCAATAGAGCCCGAGGCCACCAGCCTCCTCTGCCATATTCAGGGTCAGGTCGAACTTCGCGGTTTGTCCGCCGCCTTCCACCATCGACAACTCTAATCCCGGCAACGATAAGCTGCCCTGATCATTGTTTTGCAGCGATAGCATCACCTGAAACAGCGGGCTGTGACTCAGGCTGCGCTCGGGCTGCAAACGGTCAACGATTTGTTCAAACGGCACCTGCTGATGGTCATAGGCATCGAGCAAACAGCGCTTGCTCTGCCCCAGTAAATCATGAAAACTTGGACTGCCCGATAAATCGCTGCGCAGCACCAGCGTATTGACAAAAAAGCCTATTAGCTCGGCAATTTCTGATTGCTCCCGATTCGCCACCGGCGTGCCGACCACGATATCCTGCTCGTTACTATAGCGGGATAATAAAACTGAAAACGCAGCATGCAGCCCCATAAACAAGGTGGCGCCATGGGATTGACACAAGGCCGTCAAACGCGCGATATCGCTCTTATCAAGACTGCTGGCATGAACATCACCGGTAAAGCTTTGCACCATAGGTCTGGCATAATCCAACGGCAGGCTATGCACCACAGGCAAGTACGACAGCTGATTTTGCCAGTAGTCTAACTGCTGCTCTAGCACGTCGCCTTGCAGCCATTGGCGCTGCCAGTAAGCATAGTCGCCATACTGAATGGCCAAGGGAGCCAGAGACGCTTCTTCTCCCTGAACATAAGCGCGATACAGCTGGCTAAACTCATTCACCAATATGCCCATGGACCAGCCATCTGAAGCGATATGGTGCATGGTCACCAGCAAAATATGCTCTAGATCGGAGACTTTTAGCAGTCGTGCCCGAAGCATTAAATCCTGGCTCAGGTCAAAAGCGCTGACCGCCTCTTTAGCGATCACTTCAGCAATTTCAGCCTCGCGGATCCCTATCGTTAGTGTCGATAAATCCGTAAACGGGATATCAAAAGTGTCCGCTTCTTGGAGCACCTGGATTGGCTCGCCGTCATCGCCGCCAATAAAACATGTACGTAGGCTTTCATGACGCGCCACGATAGCGCTAAAGGCCTGCCTCAAGGCGTCCTGGTTGAGGGTGCCAGTCAGTTTTAACGCCGCCGGCATATTGTAATGGGTGCTGCCGCCGTCGATTTTATCCAGCAGCCATAGCCTTTGCTGTGCATAAGACAGGGGTAAGGCTTGCTCTCGGGACACCGGCAGAAGTGGCGGACCTTGCAGTCCCCGGTCACAGCTGTCGATAAAGGCCGCCAGCGCTGCCAGCTTAGGCTGGTTGAAAATCTCCCGCAGCGGCAAAGTCACCTCAAAGGCTTCGCTGCAGCGGGCGGCCAGTTTGGTGGCCAGCAGGGAGTGGCCCCCCAAATCAAAGAAATTATCCCCAAGACCGACACTTGCTATGCCCAGCAGCTGCTGCCAAATTTCACTCAGGCGTATTTCCGTCTCCGTTTGCGGAGCGATATACTCTGCCCTTAAAGCCTCCATATCCGGCTCCGGCAACGCATGACGGTTTACTTTGCCGTTGGCACTTAGCGGTAAAGCATCCAAGACAACAAAAGCCGCCGGCACCATATAATCTGGTAATACCTGGCGTAAATGCCCACGTACTTGCTCAATCAATTCCGCATCCTGCTGCCCTGCTTCACTACCCACCAGGTAGGCCACCAGCTGTGTATTGTTATCACCGATTTCACGAGCAAGCACCACGGCTTCTTTGATCTCACTCTGCCCTGTCAGTGCATGCTCAATTTCCCCCAATTCAATCCGAAATCCCCGCACCTTCACCTGGTGATCCGCTCGCGCTATAAAGACCAAAGAGCCATTCGCCAGCCAGCGCACCAAATCCCCTGTGCGATAGAGCTGTTTACTGCTGCGGCTGTTCTTTTCATCATAAAAAGGATTGATAACAAACTTCTCTGCCGTCAATGCCGGATGGTTCAGGTAACCTCGGGCTAATCCCAGTCCCCCTATATATAGCTCTCCGACTACGCCCACCGGCACAGGGTTCAAGGCAGCATCGAGCACATAACATTGCTTGTTGTGCAAAGGCTTTCCTATCGGGATCGCCGGGTCCACTTCATCGCCAAAATGATGGGCTGAAGCAAAAACCGTGGTTTCCGTCGGCCCGTACACATGAGTAAAGGCAATGCTTGGATAGCGCTGAACTGCCCTTTCAACCAAGCCGGGATCCGCCTTTTCACCACCAAACAAGACGTTTTTCACCCCGCTATCCCCTAAGGTGTCATTGAGGATCATTTGGTTAAATAATGCGGTTGTGGTGAAAAAGGTATCTATACCATTGGCCGTTAATGCCGATTTAAATGACCCGCTATCTAAAATATGATTCTTCCCAAGCAGGCTCACGGTCTTACCATTTAACAGCGAAAAGAATAAATCAAACACAAAACCGTCAAAGGCATAAGACGATAGGCTGGCTACATGCTCAACCTCGGACACCGCCACATAGCGGTTATTCACAGCAAAAGCAGTCACCGACTCATGCGCTACCATTACCCCTTTGGGCTGCCCAGTAGAACCTGAAGTATAAATCACATAAGCTAGATGAGAGGGCGTTAATCCCGAGACGATTAGACTCTGTACTGGCATAGTCATCAGTTCGGCCTGTAATGCTTCATCGTCTAGGCATATCACTTGGCCATCAAATACAGGTAATTGCTTCAGCACACTTTGCTGGGCCAGTACCAGAGCGACGTTCGTGTCGCTAAGCATATAGGCCAGTCGTGCCTGCGGATAAGCCGGGTCAAGCGGCACATAGGCCCCACCAGCTTTGAGGATCCCCAGAATGCCTACCACCATATCCACCGAGCGTTCAACACAAAGCCCGACTAACGTCTGCGCTTTCACCCCCTGCGCTTTCAGGTAATGGGCCAACTGATTCGCGCGGCGGTTTAACTCACCGTAACTAAGGCTTATACCATCACAAACTAGAGCGGTTTTCTTCGAAAAACGATCAGCCTGCTCCGCAAAGAGTTCATGGAGACAGTACTCCAATGGTACTTCTGCCTCGGTATTATTCCAGCGCCCAAGTAACTGTTCCCGCTCCTGCGCCGTCGCCAGCTCATGGCTAAAGACATCCTGCTCAGGTGCCTGTACCAGAGCAGATAACAAGACCTCAAAATGCTCCGCCATACGCGCTATTGTGTCGCGCTCAAACAAATCGGTATTAAACACCCAGCTCAAGGTCAACCCATCCGGTTTTTCAGCAACATTTAAGGTTAAATCAAATTGTGACACGTCACCCTGGTTTAAATTTAACTGAGATAAACTTATTCCCGGTAATGACAAATTGCCTTGTTCATTATTTTGCAGCGCCAGCATCACCTGGAATAACGGGCTGTGGCTCAGGCTACGCTCAGGCTGCAGCCGTTCGACCACCTGCTCAAAAGGGACCTGTTGATGGGCATAGGCATCCAGCAACATTTGTTTGCTTTGTGCCAGAACATCAAAAAATCTGGGCTCACCGGATAAATCACAGCGCAGTACTAAGGTATTGACAAAAAAGCCGATCAGATCCGCCACTTCCATCTGTTCACGGTTGGCTACTGGCGTCCCAACCACGATATCCTTTTCATTGCTGTAACGAGACAACAACACAGAAAATGCGGCATGTAGCCCCATAAATAAGGTTGCCTCTCGGGTTTGGCAAATTTTTTTTAAACTTGCTAACTCGGTTTTAGCAATACAGGACACATAGGTTTCACCACTAAAACCTTGAGCTAAAGGCCTAGGCTTATCCAGCGGCAGGTTATGTAATGCAGGCAAACCCGAAAGTTTATCTTGCCAATAAGCCAGTTGCTCGTCCAGCTTATTAGACTGCAGCCATTCCCGCTGCCAGTTGGCATAATCGGCATACTGGATAGCAAGTGGCGTCAGGGGACTCTCTTCTCCCTGCACATAAGCGCTATACAAACGACTGAACTCGTTTACCAGTATCCCCATTGACCAGCCGTCTGAAGCAATATGATGCATGGTGACCAGCAAAATATGTTCCTGGGAGGATAATTTAAGTACCCGTGCTCTCACCATAAAATCCCAGCTTAGATCAAAGATGGCTTCGGCTTCGGCGGAAGCGGCTTGATCAATCTGTGTTTGTTGCACCTCTTTTGGCAGTGCCGACAAGTCCGTTAGCGGCACGTCAAAACCGCTTTTCTCCTTGATAATTTGTACAGGCTCACCATCATCTGCAGCAACAAAACAGGTACGCAAGCTTTCATGGCGCTCCATTATGTCCGCAAATGCCCGTTGCATTGCTCTTTCATCAAAAACACCACTGAGCTTCAAGGCCATCGGCATATTATATTGGTGGCTACCACCGTCGATTTGATCTAACAACCATAACCTTTGCTGGGCAAAAGATAGAAACTCATAATCCCGATTAGACTTAATCGTCAGGGAATGAAACAGTCGAAGAATATTTTCTTTTTGCTGTTTGAGAAGAGCGATTTGTTCTGCCTTCAACGCACCTGGCATGGCCTCAACTTTTAGTTTCTCGCCAACCAGTTTTACTTCTATGCCGTTTTTTAATAATTCTTTTAATTCGGTTAACAGTGTCATAGTTCTATTTCTTCTAATTCATCCTGATTTGAAATCATCTTATTTCTTTGTGGTATGACGATTTGCGTTTCATCAAATAAGTTGTTTCCTATAAGTTTTGCCTGCTTTTCTATGGTGTTGTGCTCGAAAAAAACCTTAATAGGGAAGTTAATTGCAAAAGTTTCATTAATTCTGGCCACCAGCTTAGTTGCCAACAGCGAATGGCCGCCAAGCTCAAAGAAGCTATCGGTGATACCTACTTTTTCTAAACCCAGCACCTGCTGCCAAATTTCACTCAGGCGTATTTCCGTCTCCGTTTGCGGAGCGATATACTCTGCCCTTAAAGCCTCCATATCCGGCTCCGGCAACGCATGACGGTTTACTTTGCCGTTGGCACTTAGCGGTAAAGCATCCAAGACAACAAAAGCCGCCGGCACCATATAATTTGGTAATACCTGGCGTAAATGCCCACGTACTTGCTCAATCAATTCCGCATCCTGCTGCCCTGCTTCACTACTCACCAGGTAGGCCACCAGCTGTGTATTGTTATCACCGATTTCACGAGCAAGCACCACGGCTTCTTTGATCTCACTCTGCCCTGTCAGTGCATGCTCAATTTCCCCCAATTCAATCCGAAATCCCCGCACCTTCACCTGGTGATCCGCTCGCGCTATAAAGACTAAAGAGCCATTCGCCAGCCAGCGCACCAAATCCCCTGTGCGATAGAGCTGTTTACTGCTGCGGTTGTTCTTTTCATCATAAAAAGGATTGATAACAAACTTCTCTGCCGTCAATGCTGGACGGTTCAGGTAACCTCGGGCTAATCCCAGTCCCCCTATATATAGCTCTCCGACTACGCCCACCGGCACAGGGTTCAAGGCAGCATCGAGCACATAACATTGCTTGTTGTGCAAAGGCTTTCCTATCGGGATCGCCGGGTCCACTTCATCGCCAAAATGATGGGCTGAAGCAAAAACCGTGGTTTCCGTCGGCCCGTACACATGAGTAAAGGCAATGCTTGGATAGCGCTGAACTGCCCTTTCAACCAAGCCGGGATCCGCCTTTTCACCACCAAACAAGACGTTTTTCACCCCGCTATCCCCTAAGGTGTCATTGAGGATCATTTGGTTAAATAATGCGGTTGTGGTGAAAAAGGTATCTATACCATTGGCCGTTAATGCCGATTTAAATGACCCGCTATCTAAAATATGATTCTTCCCAAGCAGGCTCACGGTCTTACCATTTAACAGCGAAAAGAATAAATCAAACACAAAACCGTCAAAGGCATAAGACGATAGGCTGGCTACATGCTCAACCTCGGACACCGCCACATAGCGGTTATTCACAGCAAAAGCAGTCACCGACTCATGCGCTACCATTACCCCTTTGGGCTGCCCAGTAGAGCCTGAAGTATAAATCACATAAGCTAGATGAGAGGGCGTTAATCCCGAGACGATTAGACTCTGTACTGGCATAGTCATCAGTTCGGCCTGTAATGCTTCATCGTCTAGGCATATCACTTGGCCATCAAATACAGGTAATTGCTTCAGCACACTTTGCTGGGCCAGTACCAGAGCGACGTTCGTGTCGCTAAGCATATAGGCCAGTCGTGCCTGCGGATAAGCCGGGTCAAGCGGCACATAGGCCCCACCAGCTTTGAGGATCCCCAGAATGCCTACCACCATATCCACCGAGCGTTCAACACAAAGCCCGACTAACGTCTGCGCTTTCACCCCCTGCGCTTTCAGGTAATGGGCCAACTGATTCGCGCGGCGGTTTAACTCACCGTAACTAAGGCTTATACCATCACAAACTAGAGCGGTTTTCTTCGAAAAACGATCAGCCTGCTCCGCAAAGAGTTCATGGAGACAGTACTCCAATGGTACTTCTGCCTCGGTATTATTCCAGCGCCCAAGTAACTGTTCCCGCTCCTGCGCCGTCGCCAGCTCATGGCTAAAGACATCCTGCTCAGGTGCCTGTACCAGAGCGGATAACAAGACCTCAAAATGCTCCGCCATACGCGCTATTGTGTCGCGCTCAAACAAATCGGTATTAAACACCCAGCTCAAGGTCTGGCCGTCTTCCTCTTCAACCAAATTCAGCGTTAAGTCAAATTTGGCATTTTTACCGCCAGCGCCCCCTAATGTCGTCAATTCTATGCCCGGCAAGGACAACTGACCGTCGTCATTGTTTTGTAGCGCCAGCATCACTTGGAATAACGGGCTGTGACTCAAGCTCCGCTCCGGCTGCAAACGTTCAACAATTTGTTCAAACGGCACCTGCTGATGGGCATAACCGTCCAGCAGCATGTTTTTACTTTGCTCTAGCAGCGCCTGGAAACTCGGCTTACCGGATAAGTCGCTCCGCAGCACTAAGGTATTGACGAAGAAACCTATCAAACCAGCCACTTCTACCTGCTCTCTGTTCGCCACCGGCGTGCCAATAACAATATCTTGTTCATTACTGTAACGGGACAGCAACACCGAAAATGCAGCATGCAGTCCCATAAACAATGTGGCCCCCTGCGCCTGACACAAGCCAGTCAAAGCCTTATAAGTACTTTTATTGATATGAGTGATATGGAAAGCACCTGCAAAGCTCTGCACCGCAGGTCTGGCGTGATCTAATGGCAACGCATGCACCACTGGTAAGCCGGCAAGCTGCTTTTCCCAGT
Source organism: Pseudoalteromonas flavipulchra NCIMB 2033 = ATCC BAA-314 (assembly GCA_000814665.1). Taxonomy (GTDB): domain Bacteria; phylum Pseudomonadota; class Gammaproteobacteria; order Enterobacterales; family Alteromonadaceae; genus Pseudoalteromonas; species Pseudoalteromonas maricaloris. The sequence continues at coordinate 2,010 of JWIH01000001.1, read as the reverse complement.
ACCCTAGCTGTTCATCCAGCACCGCTCCTTGTAACCAGTTGCGCTGCCAGTAAGCATAATCGCCGTACTGGATCGCCAGAGGCGCCAGCGGATTTTCCTGCCCTTTGGCATAAGCCGTATACAGGCTGCTAAATTCATTCACCAGTATACCCATCGACCAACCGTCCGAGGCAATATGGTGCATGGTCACCAGCAAAATATGTTCCTGCTCGGCAACTTTAAGCAAGCGCGCCCGCAGCATTAAATCTCGGCTCAGCTCAAAGGCCGCGGCCGCCTCTTTGGCAACAGCTTCATCAATCTGTGTTTGTTGCACGGTTTCAGGCAGCACAGACAAATCCGTAAGCGGCACTTCAAACGTCTCCGGCGTATTAATCACCTGAACTGGCTCGCCGTCATCGCCGACAACAAAGCAAGTCCGTAGGCTTTCATGACGTCCTACAATTGTACTAAAGGCCTGCTGCAGCGCCTGACTGTTCAGACTACCCGTTAATCTTAACGCCGCAGGCATATTGTAATGGACACTGCCGCCGTCTATTTTATCCAGCAGCCACAACCTTTGCTGGGCAAAAGATAAAGGCAAAGCCTGCTCCCGAGAAACCGCAGTTAACGGCGGACGCATACCACCTGAGTGCTCACCGGACAATAAAGCCGCCAGATCCATTAACCTCGGCTGCTCAAAGACCTTCCGCAGCGCCAGTGTGACCTCAAAAGCTTCACCAATACGGGCCACCAGTTTAGTAACCAGCAGGGAGTGCCCACCCAGATCAAAGAAGTTGTCTGAAATACCAACCCGCTCAAGCCCCAGCACCTCCTGCCAGATCCGGCATAAGGTTTTTTCTGTTTCAGTGCGCGGCGCAATATACTCGCCGCCTAATACATCCCCTTCCGGCGCCGGCAGCGCCTTACGGTCAACCGTGCCGTTGGCCGTCAACGGAAAAGACTCCAACACCACAAAGGCCGAAGGCACCATATAATCCGGCAGCCCCGCCCGCATATGCTCGGCAAGCGCCGCCAGCGAGCAGCTTTGCCCTGGTTCGAATAATAAATACCCCACCAGCCGTTTGTGCTGCCCCTCGTCCTGCCGCGCTAACACTAGCGCCGCTTTTACCGCTTCCAGTGCCAACAATCTGCCTTCGACTTCTTTTACCTCAACCCTGAAGCCACGGATTTTTACCTGCTCATCATCCCTGCCGACAAAATGTAGACTGCCGTCCGCCCGCCGCACCGCCTGATCGCCGGTGCGGTATAAACCTTGCCCCACTTCCTCTGTAAAAGGATGTGCCAAAAACTTCTCTGCCGTTAACCCCGCACGTCCGGCATAACCTAATGCCAGTCCTTTACCGCCAACGCACAATTCCCCTGCAACACCATAAGGCTGCAATTGTTGTTGCTCGTTAAGCACATACAACCCGGTATTGGCCAGCGGCTGCCCCACTGGCACCGTGTCCACATCCGCTAACACCAGCTCCGTGGCACGGCAGTAACTGGCATCTATCACCGATTCTGTCTGTCCGTAAAGGTTAAAACATTCTGTATTTTCCCCGATAACCCTTTTTAAACGCCGCAGATCCCGTCCGTACCAGGCCTCACAGCCCACTGAAATATACGCCATCGCATCCAGCTTTTGCCCGCTTTCAAGCAAATAATCCGTCAAAGCGCGGATCACCGCCGGAACAAAGTCGCCATAGGTGATCTCCCGGCTTTGGATCATCTGATACAGCTTATCCGGCGAAAGTAGTACCTCTTTCGGGCAAATCTCCAGCCGTCCGCCGCAGCCGAGGGCTTTCATCATATCGCCAAGCAGGATATCGACTGACAGTCCCGCCATTTGTAATACCACAGGCGGACGCTTTTCCAAGTCAAACACCCGGTTCCAGCCATCCTGGCGCACAAGCATCGCCTGATGCTGCACCATGATCCCCTTAGGTTGCCCGGTAGAGCCCGAGGTATAGATAACATACGCCAGGTGACGGGGCGCCAGTCCCAGCGAAGATACCGGCAGGTTATCCG